>NZ_AP022567.1:0-4800000 GCF_010727475.1 Mycolicibacterium mageritense | reverse complement strand
CTGTGGCTGATGCTCTACAACGGGTTGTGGGAGCGACCGCGAGATCTCGATCAACGGAAGAACGCCGTGCTCTACAACACTGCGACGGTACTGACCCTCATCGTCGGTGTGACCTCGATGTACGTCGCACTGTTCGTGGTCGTCGTGTCAGGAGCCATGATCATCATCCCGCCGGCACATCTGGAATCGACGCTGGGGCATGACACCTCGTGGCGCGACTACGCGCAGCTGGCCTGGCTGGCCAGTTCGCTCGGAACTTTCGCCGGTGCCCTCGGCTCCAGCTTCGAGAGCGACCATGCCGTGCGCAACGCCACGTTCGGCAAACGTGAGCAGGAACGGCACGCGCGCGCCGCGCTGTCGGATCCGAGCGACAGACCGACGGCACCGTAGTGTCGACGGTGTGTCGATCCGCGAGTTGGTCGTGCTCGGTACCGCCAGCCAGGTTCCGACCAGGCACCGCAACCACAATGGCTATCTGCTGCGCTGGGACGACCAGGGGTTGCTGTTCGACCCCGGCGAGGGAACGCAGCGCCAGCTTCTGCTTGCAGGTGTTTCGGCCGGCACCGTCACCAGGTTGTGCCTGACGCACTTCCACGGTGATCACTGTCTGGGCGTTCCCGGTGTGCTGCAACGAATGTCGTTGGACGGTGCACAACACGCAGTGCATGCCCACTATCCGGCGTCAGGGCAGGAATTCTTCGCCAGGCTCCGACACGTCAGCATCTTTCACGACACCACGGATGTGCGCGAGCATCCCGTGAACACCGACGGACCGGTCGCCGCCGGCACGTTCGGGGTTCTCGAGGCACGGCGGCTCGACCACTCGGTGGACTCGATCGGTTACCGGCTGGTCGAACCCGACGGCCGTCGCATGCTGCCGGAGTTGCTGGGACGCTTCGGGATCACCGGTGCGGCAATCGGGCAACTGCAGCGCGCCGGCACGGTCAGGGTGAACGGCCGCCTGGTGCAGCTGGCGGAGGTCAGCGAACCGCGCCGCGGGCAGCGGTTCGCGTTCGTGATGGACACCCGGCTGTGCGACTCGGTGTACGCACTGGCCGACGGGGCCGACATGCTCGTGATCGAGGCGACCTTCCTCGCCGAGGACGCCGAGTTGGCGCGCAGTTACGGACATTTGACGGCCGGGCAGGCGGCACGGGTCGCCGCGGAGTGCAAGGTCCGGCGTTTGGTGCTCACGCATTTCTCGCAGCGGTACCCCGATACGAGCCGGTACCGCGACGAGGCGGCTGCCGTGTTCGATGGCGACCTCGTCATCGCCGAGGATCTGACCCGGATCCCGGTTCCCAAGCGCGGCTCATGATGTCGCCGGGCCGACGGCCAGTGCCGGCTCGACGGGACGCACGCAGAAGTCGAGACCGAACTGGTTGAACGTCATCGGTAAGGGATGCCCGGGCAGCGGCCGCGGCGTCGACTGCAGGTCGAATCGCAACCGGCGCAACAGGTTGGCTGCCAATGTGCTGGTCGTGAACAGCACCAGGTTGCGGCCGGGACACTCGGCGGGCCCGGCCGAGAACGGCACCAGCTGGGGATGGCGCTCAGCGCGCCCGTCGAGCCAGATGTCGGGCACGAATTCGTGTGCGAACGGCAGAAGTTCGTCATCGCGGTGAAACGCAGGCGCCACGATCATCACTGCCGAACCCTTGGCCAGCGTGAATCGTTCGCCGCCGGAGCGCCAGACCGTGTCCTCGGTCGTGTCGCGCAGAATCGTCGGAGTCGTGGGCCACAGTCTCACCGATTCGAGCACGCAGCCACGCAGATACGGCCGCGGCATGCAACGGTCGGGCTCGGTCGCGTCGCTCATCGCACGCTCAAGGTGCGCCGGGTGGGTCGAGAGAACCGCAAGCGCCCGCAGCAACGCCATACCCGCGGCATCGAAACCGAACAGCCACTGTGGAATCTGGCCGACCGGGTCGACCGCGCCCGCGGCAGGCGTTTCGGCGAGGGCGCTGACCAGGCTTCCCGCTTCTGGCGCCTCGGCATACCGGTACAGCTGCTCGGTGAACCGGCCACGGGCGCGGTAATGCGGCAACGCCAGAAACGACCAGTTGCCTGCCTTGCGCAACCGCAACAGGTGGTCGGTGATCGCCTCGTCGTCGCGGGCGCGCTCCCCCAGCACCAGCCGCCGCACCAGCCGCCACCAACCGGTCATGAACTACGCGGAATCCAGCTGGCCCCGCCACATCGCCTCCGCCGCCATGGTCTCGGCTTCGGCGATGATCGCGGTCACGAACGAATCGGCCAGCCGGTGCAGTTGGGCCCCGGAGTCGAGCGCGGCGTCGTTGACCGCGCGGCGCTGCGACCTGATCGCGCCCTGCGAGATCAGCACACCGTGCGGCTGAAACCACTGCAGCGCCTTGCGCTTCTCCCGATTCGCGGGATCGAACGGCCGCGGAGAGTTCGTCAGCACCGCACCGACGTCGTCCGGATCGATCACGACCGCGATGCGTCGCCCGGGCAGCACCAATTCGACAGGGCCCCTGCCGAATTCCTTCCGCAACCGCTGAATCCGCTTCACCGCGCGAGCGTCGGCCTGCACGCGTTCCAGCAGGCGTGCCATCGGGCGCCTGCGCGCGATCACCCCGGCCGACACCGAGGCAAAACCGAGATCGCTCAACGTCGCAACTGCCTCCAACCCGCACACGCGAGGTATGTCCATCACCATGCGGGTGCAACTACCCGCCGCGTGCCACACCAAAACGCGATGGAGAGTTTCGGCACGATCCGGCCGGGGTAGTGCCACGACATGCGTGGCTCGAAGATCTTCCAGAACCGCCGCGAGGCGGGGCGGGTGCTGGCACAGCAACTCCAGAATCACCGGGGCCGCGACGATGTCGTCGTGCTGGCGCTGCCCCGTGGTGGGGTGCCGGTCGGTTATGAGGTGGCCGCCGCGCTGTCAGCTCCTCTCGACGTGTTCGTGGTCCGCAAGCTCGCGCCTCCGGACCAACCCGAGTACGCCGTGGGTGCCATTGCGTCCGGCGGCGTCGTGGTGACCAACGACGACGCCATCAGGGCTCTGCACGTCACCTCCGAAGACCTCGAGGCGGTCGCCGAACGCGAGCAGAAAGAGCTGCGCCGCCGTGAAGAGGCGTATCGCGATGGCCGCCGGCCACCCGAAATCGCGGGCAAGACCGTGATCGTGGTGGACGACGGCCTGGCGACGGGCGCGACGATGACCGCCGCGCTGCGGGCCATCGACAAGCTGGGGCCGGCAAGGGTTGTCGTTGCCGTTCCCGCGGCACCCGAGGACACCTGCGAGGAACTGCGCCACCGGGTGGACGAGGTCGTCTGTGCGACCACTCCCCAGCCCTTCACCGCGGTGGGCCAATCCTATTGGGACTTCGAGCAGACCACCGACGACGAGGTTCGCCAGCTGCTGTCGGCACCGACCGTCGCTCGGCGGGCGGCAGACGAACCTGGCGACGCCGCCGCCGCGGTCCGGCGCGGCGCAGTGCCAGCCCCGGCAGGCATCGTCGGCGACGACGAGCTTTTCGATCTCGTCGGTGACGCGCGATTGGTTCTTATCGGCGAGGCCAGTCACGGCACGCACGAGTTCTACGCGGCCCGGGCCCACATGACCCGACGCCTCATCGAGGAGAAGGGGTTCCAGGCGGTCGCCGTCGAGGGCGACTGGCCCGACGCGTACCGCATCAACCGGTACGTCCGCACGGCGAGTGAAGACCGAACGCCTGTCGAGGCGCTCGACGCGTTTCGCCGATTCCCGCAATGGATGTGGCGCAACACCGTCGTCGAGGAATTCGTCGAATGGTTGCGGACCACGAATGCGGACCGCTCGCCGCAGGTCGGTTTCTACGGTCTCGACCTCTACAGCATGCTGCGGTCGGTCAACGAGGTGATCAGCTATCTGGATGCGCGCGACCCCGCGGCGGCGGATCGGGCGCGCGAGCGCTACCGCTGTTTCGATCACTTCCGCGACGAACAGCGCTACGGCTACGCGGTCGCGTTCGGCGCAGGCCAGTCGTGTGAAGACGAGGTCGTCCAACAACTCGTCGAGCTACAGCGCCTGGACCTCGACATGGTCAAGCGTGACGGCATGGTCGAGGACGACGAGCGGTTCTACGCCAATCAGAACGCCCGCCTGGTCAAGGCCGCCGAAGAGTACTACCGCGCGATGTTCGCCGGCCACATCGCCTCGTGGAACCGCCGCGACCGGCACATGCTCGAAACCGTTCAGGCGCTCTTGGAACATCTCGACGCGCACAGCGAGATGCCTGCCCGTTGTGTGATCTGGGCGCACAATTCGCACCTCGGCGACGCGCGCGCGACCGAGCTGTCGGCAGGCGGCGAGCTCAACCTCGGCCAGCTGTTGCGGGAGCACTACCCAGGGCAGTGTTGTTCGATCGGTTTCACCACCTACACCGGCACCGTCACGGCCAGCCAAGCGTGGGGCCGCGAACCGACCCGGATGCGCGTGACACCCGCCCTGTCGACCAGCGTCGAGGCGCTGTTTCATCGAACGGGATTGGGCGACTTCATGATCAGGTCGCACGGCGACGGCGCCGGTCTGCCTGCGTCTCCGTTGCTCGAACGCGCGATCGGTGTCATCTACAGCCCACGGACCGAGCGGCAGAGCCATTACTTCCTGGCGCGGGTGGCCGATCAGTTCGACGCTGTCATCTACGTAGACCACACATCGGCACTTCGGCCCTTGCCTGCTCTCGCCGCCGTCGGCGCGCCCGCAGAGACCTATCCGAGCGGCGTCTGACGTGTGCGGCGGCACCACGGCGGGTAATCGGTGACGACACGCAATTACGGAGGCCAGGCGCTTACCGCGCTGTCGCGGCGGCCACGGGAGAGGAAGCATCATGCAGACACCGAACCCTCGAGAGCCCGGTGGCAGCGTCGGGCCGACCCCGATCCAGGCCGCAGCTGTCGCGGTTGGGGCCTTGTTCCTGATTGTCGGGGTGCTGGGTTTCATCCCCGGAATAACCTCCGACTACGGCGATCTGACGTGGGCGGGACACCATTCGGATGCCCAGTTGCTGGGTGTGTTCAACGTTTCCGTCCTGCACAACATCATTCATCTGGCGTTCGGTGTCGCGGGTCTGGCCCTGGGCCGCACCGTCAAGTCGGCCCGCGCCTATCTGATCGGCGGGGGCATCGTGTATGCCGTGGTGTGGCTCTACGGACTGGTGATCGACCGCGACAGTGCCGCCAACTTCATCCCGGTGAACACGGCGGACAACTGGCTGCATTTCGGGCTGGCCGTGGTCATGATCCTGCTCGGTGTGGCGTTCGGGCGTGAGGTGACTGCCCACTCGACGAGCGGCCGCACCACAGGGGCGCCGGGAACGATCGAATGAAGCGCGAGGAACACCATGACTCAACATGCCGAGATCGACGACGGACTGTGGGAGGAATTCCACCGCGTCGTCAACATGTCGTCGCGTGAACTGCTCGACTGGCTGCGCACCCGTTCTGCCGACACCAGGACCGAGGAACTGCCTGACCAGGCCGGCACGCAAACGGGTCAGCAGGTGCTGCACATCCTGGGCAAACGGCGCACCGACCTCACCGCCGACGACGTGCGAACCATGCGCGTCGTCGTCGACCGCGTGCACGCCGAGCATCCTGACGAGGACGGCAATCCCACCGCGGGAAACACACATTGGCGCCACCGGCTGATGACGATCGGCCACGATCCGTTGAAAGCGGGGTAAGCATGGACCGCGAAAGCTCGAAACACAGCCCGCGCGAGGACGACCAGCTCAAGCAGGAACTGCGAGGAACCCTCCAGGGCAACCGGTCGAGCCGCGCCGAGGAATGGCGCGACCCGGAACCGCCCGCCGACGACGACCCCGATGTGCAGACACGTTGAATATCGAGGGCAGGCGTCGATCCCGATGTTTGCCACCCCGGTAGGAGCGGGAATCCACTGCGGCAAATGACGACATTTCCCGCACCCGTACAACCTCAGCTACCCGTCCCCCGTGGCCGGGTGTCATCGGCCGTCATCGAGCAACTCGTCGGCCGGGCCCCGCACAATCACCTGGAACCGGTATGGGTTCCGCTTCGGGACTCCGATCCCCTGGGCCTCGACATGCAACTGGCGTTGTACACCTGTTACGAGCTGCACTACCGCGGGTTCGCGGGCGTCGACCCGGACTGGGAGTGGAACGCCGGGCTCCTCCACTTGCGCTCGCAGCTGGAACGGGTGTTCCTCGCGGCCGTCCGCGACGAGGTCGGCAGCATTCCGTCCGACGTCACCGCGGTCGGAGAGATGGACCGGCTGTCGATAGAACCGGTGGACGGCACCGGCCCGTCGTACTACCTGCGCGATCACGCAACGTGGGAGCAGATGCGGGAGTACTTCGTGCATCGTTCGCTGTATCACCTCAAGGAGGGCGACCCGCACGCGTGGCTCATCCCCCGGCTCAGTGGCCAGGCCAAGGCGTCCTTCGTCGCAGTCGAATTCGACGAATACGGGGCCGGCCACGGCACGCAGGTGCACCAGCAGCTGTTCGCGGACCTGATGGCTGCCGCGGGTCTCGACTGCAGTTACCTCGGATATCTCGACGCGGTACCTGCCGAGGCCCTCGCGGTGGTCAATCTGATGTCGCTGTTCGGGCTTCACCGCAAGTTCCGCGGCGCGGCCGCGGGGCACTTCGCCGCAACGGAGATCACGTCGTCCCCCGGATCACACCGGATGGTGGCGGCCTTGGAGCGCATGCACGCCCCGCAGCCGTGTGTGAGGTTCTATCGCGAGCACGTCGAGGCGGATGCCGTACACGAGCAGGTGGTCCGCCTCAACGTGATCGGTGACCTCTTGACGCACGAACCCTGCCTCGAACCCGACGTGGTCTTCGGCATCCGCGCATTCGGCGCGATGGAGGAGCGCCTGGCTGACCATCTGATGAAAAGCTGGACAGCCCAGCGCAGTTCGCTACTTCGACCGCTTGACTGATCGCTTGTTCCTGCGGTGGCTGGTATCGCACAGCGGGTAGGTCGCCGACCGCCTGCAGGTACAGATCGCCACCATGAACCGGTCGGATTCGACCACCGACCCGTCGGGGAGTTCGATCCGGACCGGGCCCTCGACGAGCATCGGGCCGTGTTCGATCACCCTCACCACGCGAACCTCGCTCATGACTTGTCCGCCCGGATCACGACCAGTCGCTCGTCACGGCGGTCATGCCGGAGCCGACCGGTCTGCTTCAGCCAACCGGCCTGCGACGACACCACCGGACCCCACGGAATCCATTGGCTGGCAAAGACTTCGGCCGTCATACCGGCCTTGCCCAAGCGGACCAACGACTGCTCGACGTCGGCGAACTCCGATTGCACCAGCAACAGCGTCCCTCCGTCGCCCAACAAGGCCGGGGCGGTGTCGCACAGCGGATCGAGGATCGCCCGGCCGTCCGCACCGCCGTTCCAGGCAGTATCCGGGCCGGCCCACGGCGCGACGGTCGCCGCGTCGACAGCTGAGCCGATCGGGACGTACGGCGGATTACACACCACGAGGTCGTAGGGCGCGTCGTCCAGCGCCTGGCTCCAGGATCCCAGCCTGACGCCGACCGACACCCCGGCTGCCAGCACGTTGGCCGTCGCGCAGCGCACCGCGTGGGGACAGATGTCCAATGCGGTCACCGTCTGAGCTCCCAACCGGGCCGCGGCTATGGCCACCACACCGCTGCCGGTACACAGATCCACCACGCGGCGACCGGGCACCGCTCCGCTGCGTTCGATGGCGTCGATCAACAGCAGCGAATCTTCCTGCGGAGGGTAAACGCCCTCGCCGGCAACAGCGGTCATCTCGGTCCTTTCGACATCCCAGCTAATCCGGTACCCACCGACAGCGCGAAGAAACGTCGCCGACCTCGCCAACCCTGTTTGCCAGGTCACGTTTTGGCGCACCCCCGATCGGGAATTCAGTGAGTGCGCGGGAAAGCCCGTGTTGAACCACCAATCCACTCCAGTAGCGGAAAGGTTGCCATGACCGACAAGAAGAACTCTGGACCTGAAGAAGGCATCAAGGGCGTCATCGAGGACGCCAAGGGCAAGGCCAAGGAAGCCGTTGGTACGGTGACCGGCCGAGACGACCTCGTGCGCGAGGGCAAGGCCCAGCAGGACAAGGCTGACGCCCAGCAGGACGCGGCCAAGAAGGAAGCACAAGCCGAATCGGCTCGTGCCGGCGCCAAGGCGGCCGAAGAGCGCGAGCAGGCGCACCAGCGCCCGTGATCACACAAGAAGATTGCCCAGCCCCTCGGCTGGGCCATCTTCGCGCGCGGGCCTCAAGGCCCGAAATGACTGCGTGGCAACATGTCTGGCCGGCCGGTCACTCGTAACGGGGGTACAGCCCGACCTTGAGCAGGCCCGCCAGATGCGCCGCGTTACGGGTCGCGGCCGCCGTCGCGTCGGCCACAGGGTCGGGAACCGAGTCGAGATCCTTGTAATCGGTGCCCTGCATGGCCTCTCCGTTCCAGTACGTGCAGCCCTGCGCCGGGATGGAGAAGCCGATGTCGTTGAGCGCCTGGAAAACATCGGCGACCGTCTTGTGCGCGCCATCCTCGTTCCCCACCACGGATACCAGAGCGACCTTGCCCACCATCACGGGGCGGCCGCCGTCGTCGGTGTTGGACAGTTCGGCGTCGAGCCGTTCCAACACGCGCTGCGCGATACTCGAGGGGTGCCCCAGCCAGACCGGCGTGGAGATCAGCAGGATATCGGCGGCCAAAACCTTCTCCCGGATCTTGGGCCACTCATCGCCGTTGCCCATGTCTGCCTCGACACCCGGTTCGATCACATAATCGGCACATCGCAGGATCTCGGTGGTGACTCCGAGCGCGCCCAGGTTCTCACACACCTGCTCGGCCATGAGCCCACTGCTCGACTCGTCCGGGCTGCGCTTGAGGCTGCACACCAACGCCAGCGCGTGTAAACCGGCAGGCGTGGTCATAGCGTCGTCACCGGCCCGGTCAGCGCAGGGACGGCGACCACCAGTAACACGGCCGTCAAAGCCACCAGGATCCATCCGGTGGCTTGCCACGCCCGCGGCGCTCCGTGTCTCTTGGGCGTCGGAACCAGCGCCCGCAGGCCGGCGATCAGTAAGATCACCGGTCCGATGATCGCCAGCAGCGTTCGCTCCGGTGCGCCACAGGCCACGCTGTCGGCAACCCCACCTGTGCAGGTGCTCGCCCACACCGCCGCGAAGGCGAGCGCGCCGACGCCGACCCCCGCAGCCGTCAGCCCGAACCGAACCGCTTCTCGCACACCGGCGTCGGCAGGCTCGATCTCGTTGGGTTCGTGATATGTCGTCATCAAGGGCCGCCTCAGCCCGCCGCCCGATCGGCGAGTTGAGTGTGCCCCGCTTGCCGGGCGCAATGGGCACAGCAGTATGTCGTCGCGGCGGCCTCCACGCCATGCCCCAAGATCCGGCACCCGCAATGCGCACACTCCGGCGCGATCCGAACCGCCGCACATTCCACGCTGTCGAACGTCTCGGTCTGTCCGTTCCAACTCACCGTGAACGCTTTGTCGTAGTCGTTGCCACAGGTGGCACAGATCGCCATGGTTCAACTCCCGATCGCCGTCGACTGCTTATCGGGGGTCTTCCCCTGACGGGGGCCGGCTAAACGTCGCGCCGCACCCGTTGATGCGCGGTCATCAGCAGCCGGTCGAACACCACGCGGTCGGGCAGGATCTCGCTGTAGTCCAGCGCCAGGAAGTCCGCGGCGATCTGCTCGGCCAGTGCCCGCAGTTTCGTGTTGGTCTCCTGCGAGCGCCACTTGAGCAGCTCGAACGCGGCATCGGCGTCGATTCGGTAAACAACCATCAACATGCCCTTGACCTGTTCGATGGCGCCGCGGGCCTCGGCGAACTCGGCGACGGCCTCGGTGACGATGCGCTGCCTGGCCTCGTCGACCGACGGGGTGACGTCGACGTAGAAACCCTGGGTGCCGATGACGGCGCCGTCGTCGGCGAACATCTGGTCCCCGACGACGACCACGTGATGGACCTCGCCCGCGGTGTCGACGATCCGGTGCCGGGTGCTGAACGCCCCCGAGGTGCGGCGGATCTCGTCGAGCGTCGCGGCCACCTGACCGTAATCCTCCGGGTGCTTGTGCGACAGCACCAGTTCGGTGGTCGGCTGCACCGTGCCGGGTTCGTAGCCGTGCATGCGTTCGACCTGAGGCGACCACTCCCAGCGCTCGTCGGCAAAGTAAAACCGGAACCACCCAACCCGCTGCGGCTCCCCACCCGCGAGTGCATGTTCGACAGAGGCTCGAACCTCCACCGATTCCAGCTCGTTTGTCATAACGTCAAGATTATCGCGGGTGCCTGCGGGTTCGGTGATCGTTTTGTCGCCCTTGGGATCTACCATTCGGCCCGTGATACGGCTGCGAACCAAACTGCACCTCATGGTGGGGGTGGCGGCCGGCGTCTGCGCGTACGCCAACGGGCTGGAGTGGCCTGCGAGCGCGGCAACAGCCGTCGCCGTGCCGCTCGTCGCGGCGTTGGCCCCGCGCTTTCTCATGGGAGCCCTCACGGGCGCCGGTACGCCGAGCCCGCGCGAAGACGCGGCGGCCGCGATGTCGGGGCTGGAGTTCGAGGACCATGTCGCACGTATTGCCCGCTCGTGTGGCCTGCCCGTGATCATGACGTCGCTCACGGGTGACTGGGGCGTGGACCTGATCGTCGGGCACCGGCCGAATCGACTTGCGATCCAGTGCAAAAGGCAATCCCGTCCGGTGGGGGCGGGCGCAGTGCAAGAGGTCGTGGCGGGCGCGCCGATGCAGGATTGCACCCGCACGATGGTGGTGACCAACAACGAATTCACCGCGGCGGCACACAAACTCGCCGAGCGGCACGGGTGTCAACTGGTCGGCGGTGCCGACCTCGATCGCCTGCGGTCGATCATCCGCCGGCTGGCGGCGGAAGCCGGCTGAGCGTGCCGTCAGTCGGCAGGCTTTTTCTGGGTGTCGCCGACCTTCTCCTGCAGCAGCATGGTCACGGCCTGGGTGAGCTGCGATACCTGTTCACGCAACTCGCGGATCTCGGCCTGCTGGCGGTCAAGCTCGCTGTCGGGCTCTTCGCCGGCTTCGGCGGGCTCTGGTGGGGCGGCCGGCGTGGGCGTCGGGCTCGGGGTGGGCGGCCCGGCAACTGAATCCGCGACACCGAGCGCGACATTCAGCGGGGCCCGCAGCACACCGGTCAGCATGTCGATGCCGCCGGGAATGTTCTTCACCTGGCGGCTGACCACTTGTGCGAGCACCTCGTCGGTACGGTCCGCCCCGGTGTTGTGATCGCGGACGACGACCCGCACACCCGACTCGAGCAGCTGTGCGAGTTCGTCGAGCGTGGTGAACCGGCGGCGCACCGTGTCGTAGAGCTTGCGGTTGGCATACCGCTTGATCACATGGTCACCGTCATCGGACATGGGTCTCATCCTGACTTCGATCGTTCTGCTCAGCACGCATTTTGACTCGCGTATTGACGTAGGGGCGCGATATGCGCGCCCCTACGTCAAGATACGGGCTTCGTTCGGCTGGGTTCACTTGCCTTTGCGGATCCGTGCCAGCTTCTCGACCTGATCGGTCAGGTTCTGCACCTTGGTGCGCAGCGCGTCGATGTTGTCGCCGTCCGGCACGATCCGGTCGCGGGCGTCGTTGACACGTTCACGCGCGGACTTCTCGACGTCACCCGCGGTGTCGAGCAGGTCGTCGACGATGCCCTTCGCGCTGTCGATCACGGTGGTGAGGTAGCCGGTCAGATGGGCTTCGACACCGGCCGGAGTCGCCTTGGCCGACTTCTTGGCGACGGGCTTCTTCGAGGGCTTGGTGGCGGTCTTGGTGGCCATGGCGGTTCCTTTTCTGGTTGGTGTTCTGTGTGGTGTTGTTTGCGTTTCTTACGCACCACAAAAGTTACGCACCGCAGAAACCCTACGCAATGCGTTGTGACTCAGATCACCATTACTCAGTGCGTAAAGTGCTCGACCATAAGCACCTGCAGCTCGCCGACCAGGAACCCCAGAATCGCTCCCACCAGGATCAACGTGCGCTCATCCGCCTGGAATGCCGGCCTGAGCACCCCTTCGAACTCCTCTGGCGTCATCGCGACCATCTTTTCCGACATGGTCTCTTTGATACGCAGTGCGTCATCCAGATAGTCGTGCGTAACGGTCATGACCGCAGGAAGTCGATCCACCAACTCGGCGGCGGCCGCGCGGCTCATCGGACCGATCTGGGCGGCGTCGAGCCCCACCCCGCCGAGGGCCTGCGCCGGCTGGCTCACCGCACCGGTGATCGCACCGAACAGGGATCCCAGGGACACTCCCCCGACCCCGATCTGGTCCAGGGTGCCGACCGACAGGCCGCCGATCTCGGTGCGGCGCAGCACGTCGTCGACATCGGTGAGTTCCGTGCGCGCGGCGCGCTCGATGACCGGCGCGAACACATCGACGACCTTGCCCTTCAGCGATCCTGTCAAAAGCCCTCTGACGACGCGCTCGGCGGTCAGCACCCGAGTTGCGATCAGCACGCCGTACTCCTCGGAGACCGGGATGCGGTGCTTGAGGAACAGGCCCTGCCACGTGACGACACCGAGGTAGCGCTTGGGCTCCTTGGGATTGAAGATCAGGCGCAGCGCGGCCCAGTCGGTGAACCATCCGGTGAACAGACCGAAGATTGGCATGATCAACGGGTTGTGGAACAGCGCCCAGCAGATGGCCTGCAGCAGTCCGATCAGAAAGCCGAAGACCAGACCGCTGCGCCGGATGAAGGCGAACTCACGCCGCCCCACATCGAGGAACATCCGCTCGAGGATGTCCGGATCGGCGAGAAACTCCTTCGTCACCATCTCCCGTAGATCGAAGATGTCCTCGATGTTCTCGCTGATCGCGATGACCAGATCCGGGATGGCGCGCACCGCAGCGGTCTGCGCGCGTTGCACCACGAGGTCTTTTGCCGTGCCCGGCAACAAGTTCCAGATCGCCGGCTGATATTCGGCGGCCACCGTCGGGATGATCTTGGCGACCTCGGCGCGCAAGGGCCGCTCGAGCCGTGAGGCCAGCTCCTGCGGATCGACCCGGTCGACGATCTCAGCCGACGAGATGAGCCGACCGGTCAGCGTCTCGCACAGCACGTCGACCATCTGCGGCGCACGTTTGGGAATGATGCCCTGCCAGCCGAGCGGCCCGATTCCCTTGAATGTGTGCGGCCGGAACATCATCCGGATCGCGACGACCTTGGTGAACCATCCGATGAGCGCCGCGATGAACGGCATCGAACAGTAGATCGGCCAGTTGGTCGCTACGTCGTGGGTGATCTCGGACCACGTCTGCACGCTCGGCCCACCCCTTCCAGTAGCCCCCGCGTGTGTTTCGTACCACACCCGACGGCCACCGGAGGGTCAATCGAGCGTGCTCAACACCTCGCGCACGATCTCCACGGCCTCGTCAATTTCGGTCCGCGACACCGTGAGTGCGGGGCGGAACCGCACACTGTCGGCACCACTGGGAAGCATGATGACGCGCCGGTCCCACAACCGGCGGACCACGTCGTCCCGCTGCGCCGCCGAGGGCAGACTGAACGCGCACATCAGGCCGCGACCGCGCGGATCGAGTACCAGACCCGGGAATTCCGTTGTCAGAGTCCGTAGTTGGTCGAGCAGATAGGCTCCCGCCGTCGCGGCGTTGGCAAACAGATCATCGACCTCGATGACTTCGAGGATGCGCCGCGAGCGCACCATGTCGACCAGGTTCCCGCCCCACGTTGAGTTGATCCGGGAGCTCACCGTGAAGACGTTATCGGCGACCTCGTCGACGCGCCGGCCGGCCATCACGCCGCACACCTGCGTCTTCTTGCCGAACGACACCACATCCGGCGTCACACCCAATTGCTGGTTAGCCCAAGGTGTTCCGGTGATCCCACAGCCGGTCTGCACCTCGTCGAAGATCAACAGCGCGTCGAACTCGTCGCACAGCTCGCGCATGGCGGCGAAGAACTCGGCGCGGATGTGCCGGTCCCCACCCTCACCCTGGATCGGTTCGGCGATGAAGCATGCGATGTCGTGCGGGTTGGCCTCGAATGCCGCCCTGGCCTGACGCAGCGACTCCGCTTCCAGCTCGGCCATGTTCGCGCCGGGCCGGACATAGGGCGCGTCGATCCGGGGCCAGTCGAACTTCGGGAACCGCGCCACCTTCACCGGGTCGGTGTTGGTCAGCGACAGCGTGTAACCGCTACGGCCGTGGAAGGCGCCCCGCAGGTGTAAGACCTTGGTGCCCAGTGCAGGATCGCGACCTTGCGCCTCGTTGAGCCGGCTCTTCCAGTCGAACGCCACCTTGAGCGCGTTCTCGACCGCCAGCGCACCGCCGTCCACGAAGAACAGGTGGGGCAACGCGGGATCGCCGAGTACGCGGCGGAACGTGTCGACGAACCGCGCCATCGGCACGCTGTAGATGTCGGAGTTGCTCGGCTTGTTGACCGCGGCCTGCGCGAGTTCGGCGCGGAACGCCTCGTCACCCGCGATCGCGGGATGGTTCATGCCCAGCGCCGAGGACGCGAAGAACGTGAACATGTCGAGGAACCGCTCACCGGTGCGGGCGTCCACCAGAGTGGATCCGGCCGACCGGTCGAGATCGAGCACGAAATCGAAACCGTCGACCAGGATGCTGCGAGCCAGCACGTCGCGCACCCGGTCGGGCACGAGAGCGGTCACAGGGGTCAGCACTGCAGTCATGCCACCACATTAGCGCAATTTTTACGCTCTGATACGTTGACAACCGCAAGAGTTACGGAATGAAGTCCCTGCCGGTGTAAAATGTCTGCAAGATAATGGTGCTTCGCGTGCGCACGTTCGCGGCAGTCCTGATCCGTTGCAGCAGGTCTTCCAGCGCCCGCGCCGACGCGACCCGCACCAGCAGCACGTAGCTCTCCTCACCGGCGACCGAATGGCACGACTCGATTTCGGGGATGTGTTCCAGCCGGGCGGGGGCATCATCGGGTTGAGAGGGATCGAGAGGGGTGATGGCCACGAACGCCGAGAGCATGTTCCCGAGCGCCTCGGGGTTGAGCCGCGCGGCGTACCCCGTCACGACCTTGCGGGACTCCAGCCGACGGACCCGCGCCTGCACGGCCGACACCGACAATCCCGCGACCGACGCCAGCTGCGCCAAGGTGGCCCGGCCGTCGGCAACGAGTTCACGCACCAGAATCCGATCGATAGCGTCCAGCGGTTGTTCGTCGGGTTCGCCCATGGCCCGCACTGTATCCCCAATCAGAAAGGCGTCACCATGACCACTTCCCCGACGACGACCGAGCGCACCCACCTGCCCACGGCCGACGAGCTGCGCGCCCGGGTACGCGCCGCGCTCGACGCCGTCGGCGCGCGGAGCACTCTGGGCGGGCCGAGCGAGCATGGAGCCGCCCCGGCGGCGACATCCGGCCACGGTCTGCTCGCGAGCACGCCCATCACAGGCGACGTGTTGTTCACCCTGCCCGCGGACTCGCCCGAACAGGTCGATGCCGCGATTGCCGAAGCCGCACAGGCATTCTCGGTCTGGCGTACCACGCCGGCCCCGGTCCGCGGTGCACTCGTGGCCCGGCTCGGCGAGCTGCTGGTCGAGCACAAGGCCGACCTCGCGACCCTGGTGACGATAGAAGCCGGGAAGATCACCTCCGAAGCACTCGGCGAGGTGCAGGAGATGATCGACATCTGTCAGTTCGCCGTCGGGCTGTCCCGCCAGCTCTACGGCCGCACCATCGCTTCCGAGCGGCCCGGCCACCGGTTGATGGAGACCTGGCATCCGCTGGGTGTCGTGGGTGTCATCACCGCGTTCAACTTCCCGGTCGCCGTGTGGTCGTGGAACGCCGCTGTGGCCCTGGTGTGCGGCGACACCGTGGTGTGGAAGCCGTCCGAGTTGACCCCGCTGACCGCGCTGGCCTGCCAGGCGTTGATCGAACGGGCCGCGGCCGACGTCGGCGCGCCCGCGGCCGTGAGCCGGCTCGTTCAGGGCGGTCGCGAACTCGGCGAACGCCTGGTCGACGACCCCCGCGTGGCCCTGGTGAGTGCCACCGGTTCGGTGCGCATGGGCCAACAGGTCGGACCACGCGTCGCCGCCCGATTCGGCAAGGCGCTGCTGGAACTGGGCGGCAACAACGCGGCCATCGTGACGCCGTCGGCCGACCTGGAGCTCGCGGTCCGCGCCATCGTGTTCTCCGCGGCGGGCACCGCGGGCCAGCGGTGTACGACGTTGCGCCGGTTGATCGTGCACTCGTCGGTGGCCGACGAATTGGTCGAACGCATCGTGTCCGCGTACCGGACGCTGCCAATCGGGGTTCCGGACGCCGAGGGCACCCTGGTCGGTCCGCTGATCCACGCGCGTGCGTACCGCGACATGGTGGGTGCGCTCGAGCAGGCCGCTGCCGACGGCGGCATCGTGTTCGGCGGTGAGCGTCACGACATGGGAGACGAGGGTGCGTTCTACGTCGCGCCGGCCGTGGTACGAATGCCCGCCCAGACCGAGGTCGTGCACACCGAGACGTTCGCGCCCATCCTCTACGTGATGACCTACGATCAGCTCGACGACGCGATTGCCTTGAACAACGCAGTGCCGCAAGGTCTTTCCTCGGCAATATTCACCACCGACGTGCGCGAGGCGGAACGGTTCCTGGCCGCCGACGGTTCGGACTGCGGCATCGCCAACGTCAACATCGGCACGTCGGGAGCCGAGATCGGCGGTGCGTTCGGCGGCGAGAAGCACACGGGCGGCGGTCGCGAATCGGGATCCGACGCATGGAAGGCCTACATGCGCCGCGCCACCAACACGGTCAACTACTCGTCGGAATTGCCGCTGGCCCAAGGCGTGCATTTCGGCTGACCGGTTCAGCCTTCCGATTCACACTCGACGTCGACGTAGACCGTGGTGAATTGGTTTGGGGCACGGTGGTTGTCAGCGGGCACACCGTGCACGCCGGTCACGGTGCACTGCGACAGCGGCACACCTGCCGCACCGTTGATCGCAACTGTGTAACCGGCGTCGGTCAAGTCGCGCACCACATCCGGTGCGGTCATGCCCGCCGTAGGAGCCGCGGCGGCCAGACCGGCACCGGGGATGGCTGCGGTTGCGACAACGGCGATGGCCAGGACGGTCTTCATATCGGGAACTCCTGTGTGCGTAGCGTCATACATCGATACGCACCGGGGTTACACGGGCTACGCCGGCTCGGTCGGGGGCTGCGGCGCAAGCACTTCGATCACGCCGTGGTTCTCCCGAACCTCAAAGTGCGGCAATGGCTTCGGCGCTGTCGGCAACTGGTGTGTCACGACCTCGCCGGCAGGTGAGAACGACGTGAGATGGCAGGGGCAGTGCAACCGGTCGTCGGCCCGGTCGAACCACAGCTTGCAGCCCTGGTGCGTGCACACGCCGGACACCGCCTCGACCCGGTCGTCGACCCGGCGGACGAATCCGGTCACGGTGCCGAGGTCGAACTTCCGCATGTCCCCGTCCGCCACTTCGGAACTCTGCGCGACGGGCTGCCACGATCCGTCGTTCGGGACCAGCTCCGCATCGGCGGGCGGCTCGGCCGGGCGGCCGGTCACCAGGTGGTCGACGGAGACCGCGACCACTGCCGCGGTGGCCGCCGCGGTCGTGCCCACGATGACCTGGCGGCGCGTGGCCGACGGCGCTTTGCGCTCGGGCTCGTCGCTCGAAAGTTGTTCGGCGATGCGGCGCTTGAGGGCATCGACGAATTCCGGGCGTGGGTCGCCGTCGCCGTCGCGGGCAGCCCGCAACTCGATGGCCGTGCGCACCTGGGCGGCTTCGAAGCCGTCGGCGCGGAAAGGCCTTGGGCGGCGACCGTTGAGAAGGTCGTCGACGTACTTGCGCACCCCGCGCTTGGTCACCGGTGCCCTCCCTCGTTGATCTGGGCAGCCAGCCGCAGGGCACGGTGCTGCAGAACCTTGGCGTTGGCGATGCTCACCCCCATGTCGGCGGCTGACTCGCGAATCGACCGGCCCTCAAGGAACCGCAGTTCCAGCACCCGCCGGTACTGCGGTGGCAGCGATTCGAGCACGGTCGCGACGCGCTCAGGCGCGGTGCTGACGGCATCGTCGGGGTCACCCGTCGCTTCGACGTCGTCGATCGTGGTGATCTCGCGACCCATCGTGGCGCGCCAGTGCGCGGCCAGCACCGTACGGGCCGTAGCTCGCAGGTAGGCCCGGACCTCTGCCGCGCTGGCGGTCAAGCGCAGCGGGCGCAGCGCCGCCAAGAACACCTCCGACGTGAGATCCTCGGCGTCGGCCCGGCTGCCGAGCCGCGCGAACAGCAGCCGGTACACCCACGTGACGTTGTCCTCGTACACCGCCTCCCACGATGCGTACGGCGCCTGGCCGCTGTCGGACGCTCCCACGAGGTGCAACTCGGGCCTGGGCCGTGGCTCGCCGCCGGGATCACCTTGCGCGGGCACCGGAAGTCTCCGCCGCCATCGGCACACCTCTCATCGTCAGCGGTTCCACACCCGTAGATATGCCGCCGGGTTACACGGGCTTCCGCCGGTTTCAGGATCCACCCGAACACGCGGCCCCGGAGCCGAATCACGTGTAACCCGGCGGCATATCTACGGGTGTGGAACCGCTCACATCCCGGAGGTTTCCCATGCAACGAGAATCGCGGCGCCACACGGCGCTTGCGCGGATCGGTATCGCCGTCGCGGCGGCGAGCGCCGCGGCAGGCGTGGTGGCCTGCTCGCCTTCGCCTGCCGATCCCCCGACCATCGTCGACTTCGGCGCCAACGGCGGCACGTCGGTCGGCATGGCGCCCATGACGGGCATGTCCGCCATGCCGATGCCTGCCGCGACATCGATGGACCCGCCGGCATCCCCGGTCGCGGGCACCGAGGTACGCATCGACAACTTCGCGTTCGTACCGGCGACGTTGACCGTCAAGCGCGGCGAGACCGTCACATGGACCAACCACGACGAGGAACCGCACACCGTGGCCGCGGGCGACGGATCCTTCCACTCCCCCGGGATGGATGCCAACGGTACCTACAGCTTCACGTTCAGCACGCCGGGAAGCTTCGACTACATCTGCTCGATCCACCCGTTCATGCGGGGCACCGTGGTGGTGACAGCATGAGCGAAGCTTGCGATCCCAACACCATGACGCGCCGTCAGCTCCTGCGTCACAGCGGATGGTTCGGCGCCGCAGTCGGGCTCGCCGTGGTGGGCGGCGAGGTGCTGTCGCACGCGGCGGCCGCACCGGCTGCGCACATCGATCGCCCCACGTTGCGGTTCGCTCAGGTCAGCGACAGCCACATCGGGTTCATCGGCACCGCCAATCCCGACGTGGTCGGATCTTTCGGCCGGGCCATCGAGCAGATCAACAACCTCGACCACCAACCGGACTTCGTCATCCACACGGGCGATCTCACGCATCTGGCGACCCCCGAACAGTTCGATCAGGTCAAGCACATGATGTCCGGGCTCCACACCCCGCACGTGTTCACGGTGCCGGGCGAACACGATTCGGTCGACGACGCCGGGCAGAAGTACCGGTCGGTGTTCGGCGCGGGCACGCGCGGCGACGGGTGGTACAGCTTCGACATCGCGGGCGTGCATGTGATCGGCCTGGTCAACACACTCAACCTCAAGAAGCTCGGCCACCTCGGGGAAGATCAGCTGGAGTTCGTGCAGAAAGACGTGGCGCCGTTGTCGTCCGACACGCCGATCGTCGTGTTCAGCCACATCCCACTGTTCGCGATGTATCCGGACTGGGGTTGGGGCACCGACGATGCCGGCCGGGCACTGAGCTACCTGCGCCGGTTCGCGTCGGTGACGTGTCTCAACGGGCATGTGCACCAGCTGTTCTCGAAGACCGAGGGCAACGTCACGTTCTACAGCGGGACCACCACGGCCTATCCGCTGCCCCACCCCGGCGCCGGTCCCGCGCCGAAGCCACTCACGCTCCCCGCGGGACAGCTGCATGACGCGCTCGGCATCCGGGAGGTCACCTACACCACGGGCCAGACCGCGCTGGCGCTCAAAGAGGAGACACTACAATGAACATCCCAGACACCACGGTCAATCTCGGCATCGCGTGCGGATTGTTCGCCAGTGCGGGCAGCCATGCCTACCTGTATCTGCATGGCTACCAGCACATCCCGATGATCGGTCCGGGGTTTCTCGTACTGGTCGCGACCTTCGGCGCGCTCGGGGTGCTCATCGCGGTCGGCGGGCCGGCCTGGCTGCACCTCGCGGCGCTCGTGGGATCAGCGGGCGCGGTCGCGGCGTTCGCGCTGTCCCGCACCACCGGGTTGTTCGGGTTCGGCGAGCGCGGACTGCAGCCGGCGCCGCACGCGTTGCTCAGCCTGCTCGCAGAATTGGTGGTCGTGGCCCTCACGATGTGGTCGCTGCGGGGAATTTTCGGCGTGTCGCGCCCGGTTCGCACGCGCGCCGCCGAAATTCGGTAGGCAGATGGGATGCACATCGAAGACCGGGTGGCGATCGTCACCGGCGCGGGCTCAGGTATCGGCCGGGCCATCGCGCAGACTCTGAGCGCAGCCGGGGCCCGCGTGGTGGTCAGCGACATCGACGAGCGTCAGGCCGCCGCGACGGCCGACACGATCCGAACGGCGGGCGGCGCCGCCATCGCTGCCCGTGCCGATGCGGCCGCGACCGCTGACATCGAGCGCCTGGTAGCCCTGGCCGAAGCCGAATTCGGCCCGGTCGACATCTACGTCGCGAACGCCGGGATCATCGGCGCGTCGGGTCTCGGTACCGACGAGCAGTGGGATGTCATCCTCGACGTCAACCTGCGGGCCCACATTCGGGCG
Source organism: Mycolicibacterium mageritense (assembly GCF_010727475.1). Taxonomy (NCBI): domain Bacteria; kingdom Bacillati; phylum Actinomycetota; class Actinomycetes; order Mycobacteriales; family Mycobacteriaceae; genus Mycobacterium; species Mycolicibacterium mageritense. Next base: position 4,779,193 of record NZ_AP022567.1, on the reverse strand, counting down.
GCGGATGTGCTGATACCCCAATGGGTTTCCCGCGGTGGCGGCTATTTCGTCTCGGTGGCCTCAGCCGCCGGGCTGTTGTCGCAGATCGGCGCGGCGGGATATACCGTGACCAAGCACGCGGCGGTGGGCTTCGCCGAATGGCTCGCCATCACTTATGGCGACGACGGTGTGGGCGTCAGTTGCGTGTGCCCGCTCGGCGTTGACACCCCACTGCTGAATGCCGTGCGCGCGGCGGACGACCCGGACACACAGGCCGGCGCCGAGTCGATCGTCCGCTCCGGCAGCGTCATCAGTGCCGAAGATGTCGCGGTCGCGACGGTGGACGCCGTGCGGGCCGATCGGTTCCTGGTGCTGCCGCACCCGCAGGTGCTGGACATGTACCGGCACAAGGGTTCCGACTACGACCGCTGGATCGCCGGCATGCGCCGTTACCAGCGTTCACTGCGCGAAGGTTGATTCAGCCGCCGGCGGTCTGCCCGTGGGGCGTGCGGAGCGTGACCGGCGGCAGGTATTGGCCGAGCAGGGTCCGATGCCAACACACGTGCTCGTGCCTGAGCTCTGCCCAGGTGCTGAACCGGTAGCGGTACAGCTGCGCCCGGACATGTCGTGGCGGCGCGTCCCCGAAGGGGTTGCTGCGCAAGAGCTTGAGCGTTTCGCGGTCGTTCTCCAGCAGCCGGACCAGCAGCGTGCGCAACCACGGTTTGGCGTAGGCAGGCGAGATGGCGGCGAACCACATGAGCCAGTCCAGGCGCAGGTGATACGGCGCGTACTGACGCGGCCACCGGTGCACGTCGCCGGGCTTGCCCTTGAACTCGTATTCCCGCCACACGGTGTGCTCGGTCAAATGTGCGTCGGCGGTGCCTTCGATGATCACCTCGTCACGCGTCCGCCCGACGACGCCGAAGGCTCCGTAGCTGTTGACCAGGTGATACCTGTTGTAGGACACGTTCATTCGCTGGCGCTTCGAGACCAGATTGCGCGCGGGCCAGTAGCTCAGCACGACGATCGTCGCGGTGAACGCAAGCACGACGACGATGAACCAGGCTGGTGCAGGCGGTAAATCGGGCGTGGTGACCGGCAGAACGGAATCCGACACCGCGCCGAACGCCAGCACGATGGTCACCCAGTTGAGCCACGCGAAGTTGCCCGACGCCACCAACCACAGTTGCGTGACGATGATGATTGCGGCGGCGTAGCTCGCCACCGGTTGCGGAGCGAACAGCGCGAACGGAACGACGAGCTGTGCAAAGTGGTTGCCCGCCACCTCGATACGGTGCAGCGGCTTGGGCAGGTGGTGGAAGAACCAGCTCAGCGGGCCCGGCATGGGTTGCGTCTCGTGGTGGTAGTACAGGCAGGTCAGCGTGCGCCAGCAGCGGTCACCGCGCAGCTTGATCATGCCCGCGCCGAACTCGACCCGGAAAACCAGCCACCGCACGAGCAGCAGCACCAGGATGGGCGGCGCGGTGTCGTCATTGCCCAGAAACACCACCAGGAAGCCGGTTTCCAGCAGCAGCGACTCCCAGCCGAACGAGTACCACGTCTGCCCGACGTTGACGATCGACAGATAAAGGGCCCAGACGCACAGCCAGGTCAGCATCGCCGCCCACAACGGCACCGCATCACTGAAACCGGCCAGCAGCAGCACCGACAGCGCGGCACCGAGCCAGCAGATCGTGGCGCAGAACCGGTCGGTGTAGTGCAGGTGAAAGATGCTCGGCGCGTTGCGGAACGAGGTGCGTGCGAGGAATTGCGGGATGGGCAGCAGGCCCGCGGAGCCCATGAGCGCACGGAACTGGCGAGCGGCCGCGATGAACGCGATCAGATAGATCGCCGCGGTCCCCCGCTGCACCACCTGCCTGGCGAGCCAGTAGTCGGTTGCCGTGAACCAGTCCATGCCGTACCTCGGCGGACGCTGGGGTCCGTCCACCTCAGACGGTACCCCGCGGCACCGCGTTTGATACCTGATGCGACCGGGTAATTCGACGTTCATGACGGGCGACGGTGGCGACAAGCCGGAATCAGACGTGGAAGCCGACGAGCACGTCGCGCGCTCGCGTCGCGGTGGTCGCTACGTGGGCCGCGCGAGCGGTGAAGACGACTTCGACGCCGGCCAGACCGGGTCCGAGGCCCGCGCCGAGCACGACGCGGATCCGTCAGGCCACTGACCCGGCGGTCCTGCCGGGATGTTCAACAGGTGTCAAGTAAGCTGAGCGCGTGGGTGCTGAGTCGAGGCGACGGCTCTCCCCCGCCGATCGGCGCAGTGAGCTGTTGGCGTTGGGGGCCGAAGTGTTCGGCCAACGACCGTACGACGAGGTCCGGATCGACGAGATCGCCGAACGCGCCGGGGTGTCCCGCGCGCTGATGTACCACTACTTCCCCGACAAGCGGGCCTTCTTCTCCGCCGTCGTACGCACCGAGGGTGAGCGCCTGTTCGAGGCCACCAACACTCCGGCCGAACCCGGCCAGAGCCTTTTCGACCAGCTGCGCGCAGGCGTGCTCGCCTACCTGCGCTACGACGAGGAACATCCGCACGGCGCGTGGGCGGCCTACATGGGCATGGGGCGTGCCGATCCCGTGCTGCGGGGTATCGACGACGTCGACAACGACCGGCAGGCCAACCGGATCATGGAGCGCATCCGCGAGACGGTGGGCCAGCCGCTGGATGCCAAGGTGGAACGCGACCTGCGGGCCACCATCTACGGCTGGCTCGCGTTGACGTTCGAGCTGTGCCGCCAGCGCGTCATCGACCCGTCCATCGACGCGGGCTTCGTCGCCGATTCCTGCGCGCACGCCCTGCTCGACGCGGTAGGCCGGGTACCGGGCCTACCCGCCGAACTGGTGGCCGCGGCATCCCCTGAGCACCGCTGACCGCTTCTTGTCGGTGCCGCGCGGCAGTATGGGTGGATGGCTCACCCCGATCCGCTGACCCGGTTCAGCGCGCTGACCCGGGAGTGGTTCACGGCTGCCTTCCCGGCTCCCACAGCCGCGCAGGCTCAGGCTTGGTCGGCGATCGCCGAGGGCGACAACACGCTGGTCATCGCACCGACGGGGTCGGGCAAGACCCTGGCCGCGTTCCTGTGGGCGATCGACCGGCTGGCCGCTGAGCCACCGCAGAAGGGCACCCGGGTGCTCTATGTGTCGCCGCTCAAGGCGCTGGCCGTCGACGTCGAACGCAACCTGCGCACGCCGCTGACCGGCATCACGCGCGTCGCCGAACGCCACGGGCTGCCCGCCCCCGAGATCAGTGTGGGCGTTCGGTCCGGTGACACGCCGCCCAATCAGCGGCGCGCGATGATCGCGCAGCCGCCGGACATCCTGATCACCACACCGGAATCGCTGTTCCTGATGCTGACGTCGGCGGCGCGCGAGACGCTCGCCACGGTGCAGACCGTCATCGTCGACGAGGTGCACGCGGTCGCGGCGACCAAACGCGGTGCCCACCTTGCGCTTTCGCTCGAACGGCTGGACCAGCTCCTCGACCGGCCTGCGCAGCGCATCGGGCTGTCGGCGACCGTGCGGCCGCCGGAGGAAGTGGCGCGTTTCCTGTCCGGGCAGGCCCCGACCACCATCGTCGCGCCGCCGGCGGCCAAGACCTTCGACCTGTCGGTGCAGGTTCCGGTGCCCGACATGGCCAACCTCGACAACAACAGCATCTGGCCCGACGTCGAGGAACGCATCGTCGATCTGGTCGAATCGCATCAGTCCTCGATCGTGTTCGCCAATTCCCGACGCCTCGCCGAGCGCCTGACGTCGCGGCTCAACGAGATCCACGCCGAACGCGCCGGAATCCAATTGTCGCTCGACCACAATCCGCAGGTCGGGGGCGGCGCACCGGCCCAGCTGATGGCCAGTGGTCAGGCCAACGGGGCGCCGACGCTGCTGGCCCGGGCCCACCACGGTTCGGTCAGCAAGGAACAGCGCGCACAGGTCGAGGAGGATCTCAAGAGCGGGCGGCTGCGCGCCGTCGTCGCCACATCCAGCCTGGAGTTGGGCATCGACATGGGCGCGGTCGACCTGGTGATCCAGGTCGAGGCACCGCCGTCGGTGGCCAGCGGGCTGCAGCGCATCGGGCGTGCCGGGCATCAGGTCGGAGAGATCTCGCAGGGCGTGCTCTTCCCCAAACACCGCACCGATCTGATCGGCTGCGCCGTGACCGTGCAGCGCATGCGTTCGGGTGACATCGAAACCATGCGGGTGCCGGCCAACCCGCTCGACGTGCTCGCGCAGCACACCGTCGCGGCGTGCGCGCTGGAGCCCGTCGACGCCGACGCGTGGTTCGACGCGGTCCGCCGCAGTGCGCCGTTCGCGACCCTGCCGCGCAGCGCCTTCGAGGCCACGCTGGATCTGTTGTCGGGCAAGTATCCGTCGACCGAGTTCGCCGAGCTGCGGCCCCGGCTGGTGTACGACCGCGACGCAGGCACGCTCACGGCCCGGCCCGGCGCGCAGCGCCTCGCGGTAACCTCGGGTGGCGCCATCCCCGACCGTGGCCTGTTCACCGTGTACCTCGCGACCGATTCGGAAAAGCCTTCGCGGGTAGGCGAACTCGACGAGGAGATGGTGTACGAGTCGCGGCCGGGCGACGTGATATCACTTGGCGCCACCAGCTGGCGCATCACCGAGATCACCCATGACCGGGTGCTGGTCATCCCGGCACCGGGCCAGCCCGCACGGCTGCCGTTCTGGCGGGGTGACAGCGTGGGCCGTCCCGCGGAACTGGGTGCCGCGGTCGGAGCGTTCACGGGCGAGCTGGCGAGTCTCGACCGCGCGGAGTTCGACGAGCAGTGCCAGGACATGGGTTTCGCCGGATACGCGACGGACAACCTCCATCAGCTGCTGGCCGAGCAGCGGCAGGCTACGGGCGTGGTGCCGAGCGACACCACGTTCGTGGTCGAGCGGTTCCGTGACGAGCTCGGCGATTGGCGCGTGATCCTGCATTCGCCGTACGGGTTGCGCGTGCACGGCCCGTTGGCGCTCGCGGTCGGCCGGCGGCTGCGGGAACGGTACGGCATCGACGAGAAGCCCACTGCCTCCGACGACGGCATCATCGTGCGGCTGCCCGACAGCGGCGAGAATCCGCCCGGCGCCGATCTTTTCGTGTTCGATGCCGATGAGGTCGAAGCCATTGTGACCGCCGAGGTCGGTGGCTCGGCACTGTTCGCCTCCCGCTTCCGGGAGTGTGCCGCCCGCGCGCTGCTGCTGCCGCGACGGCATCCGGGCAAGCGGTCACCGCTGTGGCATCAACGTCAGCGCGCCGCACAGCTGCTCGACATCGCCAGGAAGTACCCCGATTTCCCCATCGTGCTGGAAGCGGTGCGGGAATGCCTGCAGGACGTCTATGACGTGCCCGCGCTCACCGAGCTCATGCGCAGGGTTGCGCAGCGCCGGTTACGGGTTGTGGAGGTCGAAACCGCGACACCGTCGCCGTTCGCGGCGTCGCTGTTGTTCGGCTACGTCGGGGCCTTCATGTACGAGGGCGACAGCCCGCTGGCCGAGCGCCGCGCGGCGGCGCTGGCACTGGACACCGTGCTGCTCGCCGAATTGCTGGGCCGCATCGAACTGCGCGAGCTGCTCGAGCCCGCCGTGGTGGCCTCGACCGCCGCACAGCTGCAGCACCTCACCGCCGAACGCGCAGCACGCGACGCCGAGGCCGTGGCCGACCTGCTGCGGCTGCTCGGCCCACTCACCGAGGCCGAGATCGCCGAGCGCTCGACCACAGACAACGTCGGCGGCTGGCTCGACGGTCTGCAGGCGGCCAAACGCGCGCTTCCGGTGACCTTCGCGGGCCAGTCCTGGTGGGTCGCGGTGGAAGACATCGGGTTGTTGCGCGACGGGCTCGGTGTGCCGGTTCCGGTCGGGGTTCCGGCGGCGTTCACCGAATCCGTCACCGACCCGCTGAGCGATCTGATCGGCCGCTACGCCCGGACTCATGGGCCGTTCAGCACCGATCAGGTGGCCGCGCGGTTCGGTCTGGGCCTCCGGGTGACCTCGGATGTGCTCGGCCGCATGGCGATCGACGGGCGGCTGGTACGCGGCGAGTTCGTCGACGACCTGGCAGGCGATCAGTGGTGCGACGCCGAGGTGCTCAAGATTCTGCGCCGGCGATCGCTGGCCGCCCTGCGGGCGCAGGTCGAGCCTGTCAGCACCGCGGCCTACGGCCGGTTCCTGCCCCCGTGGCAGCACGTGGGCTCGGTACACAGCAGCGGTATCGACGGACTGGCCGCGGTGATCGAACAGCTCGCCGGGGTGGCGATGCCGGCATCAGCGGTCGAATCACTGGTTTTCGGTCAACGCGTCGCCGACTATCAGCCGGCCATGCTCGACGAGCTGCTCGCGTCGGGTGAGGTCACGTGGTCGGGCGCCGGGCAGATCGGAGCCGGCGACGGCTGGGTCGCGTTCCACCTCGCCGATTCCGCACCGCTCACGCTCGCGGCGCCGGCCGAGATCGAGTTCACGGACACGCATCGCGCCATCATGGAGACCTTGTCTCCCGGCGGCGCGTACTTCTTCCGTCAGCTGGCCGACGGCACTGCCACCGACGAGCTCAAAGCCGCACTGTGGGAACTCATCTGGGCCGGCTGGGTCACGGGCGACACGTTCGCGCCCGTGCGCGCGGTGCTGTCCGGGCCGCGTCGCTCCGGCGCCCCCGCGCATCGGCAACGGCAACGTCCACCACGGCTGAGCCGCTACAGCGTCGCGCATCCTCAGGCCCGCGCCGCCGATCCGATGGTGTCCGGCCGGTGGTCGGCGTTGCCTGCGCCCGAGCCGGATTCGACCATCCGCGCGCATTTCCAGGCCGAGCTGTTGCTCAACCGGTACGGCGTCCTCACCAAGGGCGCGGTGGGCCTCGAAGGAGTGCCCGGCGGATTCGCCACGCTTTACAAGGTGTTGAGCGCGTTCGAAGATGCCGGGCGCTGCCAGCGCGGGTACTTCGTGGAGTCCCTGGGCGGGGCTCAGTTCGCGGTCGCATCGACCGTCGACCGGCTACGGTCCTATCTCGACAGCGTGGACCCCCAACGTCCCGAATACCACGCGGTGGTGCTCGCCGCGACCGACCCGGCCAACCCGTACGGCGCCGCATTGCCGTGGCCCGACGACGGCGAGTCCGGTCACCGCCCCGGACGCAAGGCCGGCGCCGTGGTGGCGCTGGTGGACGGCCAGCTGGTGTGGTTCTTGGAGCGCGGCGGGAAATCCCTGCTGAGTTTCGGCGCTGACCCCGAAGCGCAACGGGCAGCCGCGTCGGCGCTCGCGGGCCTGGTGAGCGCCGGCCGCATATCGTCGCTGCTCGTGGAGCGCGTGAACGGAGTCGCGGTGTTGGACCCGGACGTCGACAGCGAGCGCACGACCGTGCAGGACGCGTTGGTCGGCGCGGGTTTCAGCCGGACGCCGCGGGGCCTTAGATTGCGGTGAGGAAGTCGTCGACGAGCGGGACGACCTCATCGAGATGGGTTTCCAACAACCAGTGGCCACCGCCGAGCAGATGCAGTGGTGCATCGGGGAGGTCACGCAGGTAGGCCCTGGCCGATTGCTCGGGCATGTAGCCGTCGTACGGACCCCACACGATGAGCGTGGGCGGCCGGTGCTCGCGCAGGTAGGCCTGCTCACGCGGGAACCATTCGAGTGTCGACGGCTGATCTTCGAGCAGCCGGATGGTGTTGGCGAGGCGCTGCGGCGTCGACATCAACGACCAGTGCAGCGTCCACAGGTCGGGGCTGATGCGGTCAGCGATGTCGGCCGGCAGTTCTCCGACGAATTCGCTCTTGAAACCCTCCAGCGTCACGTGTTCGGCGATGCGACGCCGCGACGCCGCGCCCGGGTCATCCCACAACTTCTTGAGGAATTCGTATTTGGGCCCGAACGCGTCCTCGTAGATGTCACCGTTCTGGATGACGAGGCCCGCAATCCGATCCGGACGGTGCAGCGCCAACCGAAAACCGAACTGCGACCCGTAGTCATGCAGCCACACCACGTAGCGCGACAGGCCCACGGCATCGACGAATGCCTGCAAGAACGCTGCGTAGGCGTCAAAGGTGTAGGCAAACTCGTCTGGCGACGGGGTTGCGCTGTAACCGAATCCGGGCATGTCGGGCGAGATCAACCGCCACCGGTGGGCCAGCGCCGCCATGAGGTTGCGGTATGCATAGGACGAACACGGATAGCCATGCGGTAACAGCACCACGGGCGCCTCAGGCGGTCCCGCCTCCCGATAGAACACGTCGATATCGTCGACCGCGATCCGCCGATGGTGCACAGGTCCGATCATGTCCGTCGCATACCCACCAAAGGGAATGTTGAAGCCCCAGGCCGAGAAGCTGGTTCAATGAGGGCATGCCCGAAGGCGACACCGTCTTCCACACCGCCACCGCACTGCGTACCGCACTCGTGGGAAAAACGTTGACGCGCTGTGACATTCGAGTACCGCGCTATGCCACTGTCGATCTCACCGGACAGGTCGTGGACGAGGTGCTCAGCCGGGGCAAGCACCTGTTCATCCGCGTCGGGCCGGCGAGCATCCATTCGCACCTGAAGATGGAGGGCAGTTGGCGGGTCGGCTGGTCCGGCGGCGCGGCACACCGGGTGCGAATCGTCCTGGAAACCGCCGATGCCCGCGCCACCGGGATCGACCTCGGTGTCCTTGAAGTGCTCGATCGCGATGCCGACATGGACGCGGTCGCGCACCTCGGTCCGGACCTGCTGGGACCGGACTGGGAGCCGCGCACCGCGGCAGCCAACCTGACGGCGGATCCGGCCCGGCCTATTTCGGAAGCTCTACTCGACCAGCGGGTCATGGCAGGCGTCGGCAACGTGTACTGCAACGAGCTGTGTTTCGTCTTCGGCCACCGCCCCACCACGCCGGTCGATGCCGTGAAGGATCCGCTGCGTGTCGTGCAGCGAGCGCGGGACATGCTGTGGCTCAACAGATCCCGAGTCAATCGGACGACCACCGGCGACACTCGCCGAGGCCGCCAACTCTGGGTGTACGGCCGCGCGGGCGAACCGTGCCGACGCTGCGGGACGCTGATCGAAACCGATGCGAGCGGCGAGCGCGTGACGTTCTGGTGCCCAGCCTGCCAGAGGTGATGTCAAGGTCTAATTGTCTTGCGCCCCAAGTTCTGTGGATGAAGTACAAGCTGGGGATAACTCGCCGGGTCGTCGGCGGACCGCGATAGAATTCGAACATGCATTCGACCAGCGTCGTGGATCGCGAGGCGGTATTCGCCGCCTACGCCGACTACGACGCGGCCTGCGCCACACTGGCCACCCTGACCTACACCAGCCTGACCCTGCCCGAACTACTTGAGCTGCAATCCCGCCGCGAGACCCAAGCCTGCCACGCCCCCACCGTCGACCACGCCCTGCTCGCCGAAATCCAGACCCGCACCACCGCCAAAGACATCGGCGCGAAAGACTGGGCCGACGTACTGGTCCACCGGCTACGCATCAGCCGCACCGAAGCCCGCCGCCGCGTCGCCGAAGCCCACGACCTCGGCCCCCGCACCACGCTCAACGGCGACGCCCTCCCTCCGCTGCTACCCGACACCGCCGCCGCCCAGGCCACCGGGCAGATCAACGCCGAACACGTCGCCATCATCCGCAACTTCATCAACAAACCCCCCATCCCCCTCGACGACGCCACCATCGCCCACATCGACACCGACCTGACCCGCATCGCCATCGGCAACACCCCCGAAACCCTGCGACGCAGCGCCGAACGCATCGCCTTCCACCTCAACCAGGACGGCGAAGAACCCGTCGAAGACCGCCGCGCCCGCCGCCGCGGCATCACCCTGGGCCCCCAGGACGCCGACGGCCTGCGCAAAGTCACCGGCTTCGCCGACGCCGAACTGTGCAGCTACCTCGAAGCCATCGACGCCAAATGGGCCGCCCCCGGCAAATGCAACCCCGACGACGAGAACCCCGACACCGAACCCGCCTCCACCACCGACGAGGACACCAACGCCGAGCCGCCCGACGACACCCCCGACACCCTGATCGCGGCCCAGCCTGCAGATACAGCCGAAACCAAGACCAATACCGAGACCGCCGAATCCAAGCCCGCGGCTGCCACGAAAGACACCCGCACCCTGCCCCAACGCCGCCACGACGCCTGGAAAGCCGTCGCGCGCGCCATGCTCGCCTCCGGCAACCTCGGCCAACACAACGGCCTACCCGTCACCGTCGTCGTCTCCACCACCCTGCGCGAACTACAAACCGGCACCGGCATCGCCACCACCGGCGGTCACACCGCCCTACCCATGTCCGACGTCATCCGCATGGCCAGCCACGCCAACCACTACCTCGTCATCTTCGACGACCACCACGAAATCCCGCTCTACCTCGGCAGAACCAAACGCATCGCCACCCCCGGACAACGCATCGTGCTCTACGCCCGCGACCGCGGATGCACGGTCCCCGGCTGCACCGGACCCGCCTACCACGCCGAAGCCCACCACGCCCGCGCCGACTTCGTCGCAGGCGGCCGAACCGACATCACCGACCTCACCCTGGCCTGCGGACCCCAAAACCGCCTCGTCACCGACAACGGCTGGACCACCCGCATCCGCCCCGATGGCCGCGTCGAATGGATCCCACCACCCCTTCTCGACACAGGCCAAGACCGCATCAACCACTACTGGCACCCCGAAGAACTCTTCCACCCACCCGAAGAAGACGATCCCTAAGGTGAAGTCATGAGCAACGCCGTCGTCGTGCGCCCCACGTCAGCGGACGACCTTGACGCCATCGGCGCCATCTACGCCCACCACGTGCAGACGGGGGTCGCCACTTTCGAGTTGACGCCGCCGGACCGCGCGGAGTGGGACCGCAGGCTCGCCACTGCGCGGGAGCGTGAATTGCCGTTCCTCACTGCGGTATTCGACGGTGAGGTGGCGGGTTACGCGTACTGCGCGCCGTGGAAGGCCCGCCCGGCCTATGACCACACCGTGGAGAATTCGATCTACCTGGCTCCCCAGGCGACCGGGCGCGGCATCGGCGCAGCGCTGCTGCAGGCACTGCTCGCCGGCTGCGCGGCGGCGGGGGTGCGTGAGGTGATCGCCGTGGTCGTGGACACCGAAGACGCAGCCGCCTCGTTCGCTCTGCACCGTAGGTACGGTTTCGCAGAGGCCGGGCGGCTGCGTTCGGTGGGTTTCAAGCACTCGCGCTGGCTGGATACTGTGCTGCTCCAGCGCAGCCTGGAGGTCAGTTGACCAGGACCAGCTCGCGGTCGGTCTCGGCGGCTTCTGCCTGGGACTCGGCACCGGGCTGGGGCTCCGGAGCAACCTGGGGTTCGACACCCGCCTGAGACTCGGCAGCGGCCTGAGGCTCGGCAGCAGGCTCCGATTCGGGCGCGACTTCAGGCGCGGCGTCCTTGCTGCCGCCGCCCCACGGGAACGCCAGCCGCACGATCTTGCGGACGACGGTGCCGAACTGCTTGTACAGCGGACCGGTGTTGTAGGGCAGGCCGTAGCGCTCGCAGATCTCGCGGACCTCGACCGAGATCTCGGCGTGCCGATGTGCCGGGATGTCCGGGAACAGGTGATGCTCGATCTGGAAGGACAGGTTGCCGCTGAGGATGTGGAACAGCTTGCCGCCGGTCAGGTTTGCCGAACCGAGCAGCTGCCGGAAGTACCACTGACCGCGGGACTCGTTCTCGGTTTCCTCGATGGAGAACTCCTGGGTGCCCTCCGGGAAGTGCCCGCAGAAGATGATCATGTACGACCACACGTTGCGCATGAGGTTGGCGGTCATGTTGCCGGCGAACACGAACGGCGCGAACGGGCCGGCCAGCAGTGGGAAGGCCACGTAGTCCTTGAGCGTCTGGCGCTTGGTCTTCGCCCAGATGCCGCGCAGCACATCCTTCTTGTCGGCGATGCTGATCTCGCCGGACCGGATGCGCTCGGTCTCCAGCTCGTGCAGCGCGACGCCGTACTGGAAGAACACCATGAGCAGGAACGCGTAGACCGGGTTGCCGAGGTAGTACGGCGACCACTTCTGGTCCTCGCTCATGCGCAGGATGCCGTAGCCGATGTCGCGGTCCATGTCGACGATGTTGGTGTACGTGTGGTGCATGTAGTTGTGCGAGTGCCGCCACTGGTCGGCCGGGCAGGCGGTGTCCCACTCGAAAGCCTTGCTGGAGATGGCCGGATCGCCCATCCAGTCGTATTGGCCGTGCATGACGTTGTGGCCGATCTCCATGTTGTCGAGGATCTTCGAGATCCCCAGCATGGCGGTGCCGGCCAGCCAGAACGGCGGGAAGATCGAGGCGAACAGCAGCGCGCGGCCACCGACCTCGAGCTTGCGCTGGGTCTTGATGATGTTGCGGATGTAGGTGGCGTCGCGCTCACCGAGGTCGGCGATGACGCGCTCGCGGATCGCGTCGAGCTCGGCGCCGAACGCTTCCGCCTGCTCGGGGGTGAGGCTGTACTTCTTGTTCTCGGACATGACAGCTCCTTTCGGGTAGTTCAGAGATCGATGTCGACGTCACCGACGGGGGCGGTGACGCAGATCTGGATGTCTTCGCAATCGGCGCTGGACACCGCGCCGGTGATGAGGTTGCGCACCGCACCGCGGGTCTTGAACCGGGTGCAGCTGTGGCAGATACCCATGCGGCATCCGCTCTCGGGCGTCAGACCGGCGGCCTCGGCCTGCACCAGCAGCGGTTGACCGTCGTCGGTCACCGCGACATTGCTGGTGGTGAACTTGACCGTCCCGCCGGTCGATTCGGCAGGAATGCTGAACACGGGCGGCACGAAACTCTCCGACCGCACGTCCGGACGCAATTCCCGGACGGCATCGAGCAGTTCGGTGGGCCCGCAGGCGAACACCGCGTCGGGCGCTCCATCGGGAAATGCCACGGCGAGATGCTCAGGCCCGAAACGCCCCTCGAGGTCGGTCCCGTCGGTGTTGCGGGTGTACCCGTGCAGCACCCGGACACCGGCGGTCCGCATGGCACGGAGCTCGGTGCGGTAACTGGCCTCGTCGGCGCTGCGCGCGTAGTGCACGAACGCGACTTCACCGGTGAACGCCTGTGCACGCAGCGTCTGCAGCATCGACAACACCGGCGTGATGCCGCTGCCCCCGGACACGAACAGGATGCGCCGCGGCAGCTCGTCGGGCAGGACGAAATCTCCCCCGACCGAGTCGAGCCCAAGCACCATCCCCGCATACGCGTGATCACACAGGTAGTTCGACACCAAGCCGCCCTCGTGGCGCCCGATGGTCAGCTCGATCGAGCCCGCCCCCTCGGCACTGGCCGGGGAATAGCAGCGCGTACGGCGCCGGCCGTTGATCTCGACGGACAGGTTGATGTGCTGGCCGGCCCGGAAACCTTTGAACGCCTCGTTCGGTTCCAGGGTCAGCGTGACGCTGCGCGACGTCTGCCGCCGCACGGCGATCACCTTGGCGCGGGCATCGCCACGCGTCCAGGTCGGTTCGACCAGCTCGGTGTAGCGATCCACACCGTGCGGGCCGGTGAGCAGGTTCACCAGCGACGAGCTGGATACCCGCCTGCGAACTCCTGCCGCCAACGTTTGAGTGAACATGTGTACACAGTGCGCCGTTACCCGCGGTACTGTCAACGACAAAATTGCTGGTTGTGTTACGCTTCACATCAGTGAACAGACGTACGCCGACTTCACGAACACGACGCGCGGAGTCGCCGCGACCGTCGCGTTCGCGTGACACGCTGTCCAGGGATGAGCGCAAAGAGGCCACCCGGCGGGCCATCATCGCCGCGGCGCTCAAGCTCCTGGAACATCGGAGTTTCAGCTCGTTGAGCCTGCGCGAGGTGACGCGCGAGGCAGGCATCGTCCCCGCGGCCTTCTATCGGCACTTCGACTCGATGGACGCCCTGGGCCTGGTGCTGATCGACGAGTCCTTCCGGTCGTTGCGCGACATGTTGCGTGGCGCGCGCGCTGGCAAGCTCGATCCCGCGCACGTCATCGAGTCGTCGGCGGAGATTCTCATCGGCAGCGTGAACGAACGCCGCGAACACTGGCGGTTCATCTCGCGCGAACGCTCCAGCGGGGTCTCGGTGCTGCGCTATGCGATCCGCACCGAAATCCGCTTGATCACTTCCGAACTCGCGATCGACCTGGCCCGCTTCCCCGGCCTGAAGGACTGGAGCAGCGAGGATCTCAACATCCTGGCGAGCCTGTTCGTCAACGCGATGATCTCGATCGCCGAGGCCCTTGAGGACGCGGGGGACGCACAGTCCGTGGATGAGATCCACCGCACGGCGGTCAAGCAACTACGGATGATCGCCGTCGGCGTCCAGGGGTGGCGCAGCGAAAGTTGACGTCCGAATCGGCCCGGTTCTGCGCCCAATTCATCAAACCCGGGATCGACGGCGACGTCACGGAGTTCAGCGAGGCGTTCCGCCACCGTCGACAATGACGGCCTGGCCGGTGATGTAGCTGCCGGCGTCCGAGCACAACAGCAGTGCGGCGCCGACCATTTCGTCAGGGCTCGCCAGCCGCTTCATCAACGTGCCGCCGACCATGTGGTCGATGGCCTCCTGCGGGTTGTTACGCACCATGTCGGTGTCGACCGGCCCTGGGGCGAGCGCGTTGACCCGAATGCCGTGTGGCGCGAACTCGGCGGCCATCGATCGCGTCACCGACATCAACGCCGCCTTGCCCGACGCGTAGATCGACAATGCCGGCGCAAAATTGAAGGCGCCCACCGACACCATGTTCAGCACCGCCGCATGGGGACTGGCCCGCAATTGCGGTAGTGCGTGCTGGACCAGGAACACCGGTCCCCGCAGGTTCACCTCGTAGGATTTGGCCCACGCCTCGGGCGTCATCTGGCCGAGCGGCTGGGCCAGCGCGTTGGCCGCGTTGTTGACGACGACGTCGACGCCACCGAACTCCGCGACCGTCCGCTCGACGAGCGCCCCCAGCGCGTCGATGTCGCCGCTGTGCGTCGGCACTCCGACGGCCTGACCGCCGAGCGCGCGGAGATGTTCGGCGGCAGCCGCGCACGCGTCGGCCTTGCGGCTGGCCACCACCACCCGAGCACCCGCCAGGATGAAGCCCTCCGCGAGCGCCAACCCGATGCCGCGGGTTCCGCCGGTCACGATGACGGTGCGCTCGCTCATGTCGAACAGGCGATCAAATCTCTGACGGTCCACCCCGTCAGTAGAACACGTGTCAGTTCTGCGCGATCCCTGTAACGCATCGACGCCGAACCACGATAGTCCATGGAGTTTGCTGACTGCTGGCAGGGCTATCTGGCGAGGACGGCATGGGCATGATCGCCGACGGCCGCACCGGCCGCTCGTCGGGTAGCGTATGGCATTGCAGTACATTGAACTTGACGGCCACGCCGACGTGGCGAAGATGCCCACATCGGTCACCTGCGCTGCACGCAGGGAATCCGGCTCGGCCGTAGCACTGTTAGCCAGTGAGTTCGAGTTCCCGCTCGACCAGCCGGATTTCGTTCGTCGTGAGTTGCTCGATGTGTGGCTGGTCAGGGCTGAGATGGCGATTCGGGGGCATCGCGCATCAGCCACAGCGATTACCGACCTGGGGGTGAACATGGCCACCGGCCGCAAGCCGGGACGCAGGCGAGGCAGGAACGCGCGTGGGAAACGACGCGCCGCGGCGGCGGGGGTCGCCCTCGGCTCAGGTCTGGCGATCGTGACCGCGATGGTCAACGCGCAGGCCCAGGCCGCCGAAGCCTGGCAACAGAAGACTCCGCCGCTGACCACTCCCTGGACTCATCTGGTCAGCCCGTCCAACGCGCTGCCCGAATACCCGCGGCCACAGCTGACCCGCTCGCGCTGGCTGAGTCTCAACGGCGGATGGGACTACACGGGCCGGTCGGCGCCGACTGAGACGCCACCCCCGGCACACGAGTTCCGCGAACGGATCCTGGTTCCCTACCCACCCGAATCCGCACTGTCGGGCATTCAGCGCCACGACGACCGGATGTGGTACCGCAAGGTGTTCAAGGTGCCTGCGACCTGGCGTGGGCAACGCATCCTGCTGCATTTCGGGGCCGTCGACCAGATCGCCACCGTATGGGTGAACAACCGCAAGGTTGCCCACCACGAAGGCGGCTACACGTCGTTCAGTGCCGACATCACCGATGCGCTGCGCCGGTCGCGGGCCCAGGAATTGACCGTGCGGGTCGAGGACCGCAACGAGGCCGGCGGCTTCCCCGTCGGCAAACAGCGCAACAATCCGCGCGGCCTGACCTACACCGGCGCGTCGGGCATCTGGCAGACCGTGTGGCTCGAACCGGTGCCCATGACCCACGTCGACCAGCTCGACGTCACCTCTGACCTCACCGGTTTCACGATCACGCCGCGGGTGTCGGCGACCAACTACGGCCGCACCGTGGTCGTCGCCACCAGGCCCGACGGCAAGGACGTCGCGATCGCGACGGCTGATCCCGGGCGGCCCGTGCGGGTGCGGGTGCCCAAACCCCACCTCTGGACCCCTGACGACCCCTACCTGTACAACCTCAAGGTGCGGCTCATGAGCCGGTCCGGCCAGGTGCTCGACGAGGTGGCGAGCTACGGCGGACTGCGCACGATCGGCACGGTCCGCGACGCCAAGGGCAGGCCGAGGATCGCGCTGAACGGCAAGATCATGTTCCTGCAGGGCGTACTCGACCAGGGCTACTGGCCCGACGGCATCTACACCGCGCCGACCGACGAGGCGCTGAAGTTCGACCTGGAGAAGACCAAGGCGCTGGGTCTGAACTTCGTCCGCAAGCACGCCAAGGTGGAACCGGCGCGGTGGTACTACTGGACCGACCGGCTGGGGCTCATGGTGTGGCAGGACATGCCGTCGCTGGGCGTCTCGCTGGAGGTTCCGCCAGGGCCGGCCCCGGACCCGCCGCCCGACGCCAAGCGGCATTTCGAGGACGAGCTCGCCGAGATGATCGATCAACTGCGCAGTGTCACGTCGATCGTCGGCTGGGTGCCGTTCAACGAGGGCTGGGGCGAGTACGACACCGCGCGCATCACCGACGCCGTGAAGGCCCGCGACCCCAGCCGCATGGTGAATCCGAACAGCGGGGCCAACTGTTGCCAGTCGCGCGGCGACAGCGGCGCCGGTGACGTCTACGACGCCCACACCTACGTCGGTCCCCGGCCGCCCGCGGTGCAGGGCGACCGCCCGGTGGTGGTGGGTGAGTACGGCGGTGTGGGTCTCGTGCTCGACAAGAACCGCTGGCCCGGCAGGCCCGAGGCCTATGAGATGACCGACGACCAGGCCCGGTTGACGCAGCGCTACATCGACGTCAGCCGCGAACTCGAGACTCTCGTGCGCGACACCGGGATCTCGGGCGCGGTCTACACCCAGACCACCGATGTCGAGAACGAGGTCAACGGATATCTGAGCTACGACCGGCGGTTGGTCAAGGTCGATCTGCCCGCGGTCGCCGCACGCAACCGCGCGGTGATCGACGCGGGATCCGGCTGAGTTCGGCGCTCACAGCGTGCGGGAGCTGACGAACGCGCGCCGCTGCCCGCTCACCGGATCGTCGAACTCGAGGCGATGCGCGAGCAGCTGAAGCGGGGTCGAAAAGTCGTCGGCGGCAACGTCGATGACTTCGGGATACAGCGGGTCACCGGTGATCGGCAGCCCGAGGGCGGCCATGTGCACGCGCAGTTGATGCGTGCGGCCGGTGTGCGGAGTGAGCCGGTACAGGCCGCCGCCGAGGTGTTCGACGACCGTTTCGGCGTTCGGTTCGCCCGGTTCCTCGGTGGCCTGTAACCGACCGCGCTGCTTGATGATTCGGCTGCGCACCGTGATCGGGAAGTCGAGATCGGCTCGGTGCGCGGCGCGGGCGAGATACGTCTTGCGCGTCAGCCCGCGGGAGAACAAGGTCTGGTACGCACCACGGATCTCGCGGCGCGCGGTCAACAGCAGCACCCCCGCGGTGAGCCGGTCCAGCCGGTGCGCGGGGCTCAGCTCCGGCAGGCCCAGGTCGCGGCGCAACCGCACGAGCGCGGTCTGCGCGACGTGGCTGCCGCGGGGCATCGTGGCCAGGAAGTGCGGCTTGTCGGCCACCACGATGTCGTTGTCGCGGTACAGGACCGGAATGTCGAACGGCACCGGGGTCTCGTCGGCCAGGTCGCGGTAGAAGTAGACGTGTGCGCCTGCCGGCAGCGTCGTGGTCTCGTCGACCACCGTGCCGTCCGGCCGAAGTACCTCCCCGGCAAGCACTTTCGCGCCGATGCCGAAGCGGGCCTGCAATTCGCGGAACACGTTGCCGCCCAGCAACCGCAACCGCGCCGGGCCGAGGCCGTCGCGCACCGGGAGTGGCGCGGGTCTCCTCACCGCCCCGTCAATTCAGGGGCACCGGCTCAAGGATCTCGGCGCGTGCCTCCGGCGCGGCCTGCCGCAGTGCGTCAGCCGATTCGTCGTCGGGCTGTTGCTGCGAGCGCACCTCGGCGTCGACCCTCGCGATGTAGGTGGACACCTCGCGGTCGACGTCCTCGGCGCTCCAACCCAGCACCGGCGCAACCACTTCCGCAACCTCACGGGCGCAATCGACACCGCGGTGCGGGTATTCGATCGAGATCCGCATGCGCCGCGCCAGGATGTCCTCCAGGTGCAGGGCGCCTTCGGCGGCGGCCGCGTAGACCGCCTCGACCTTGAGGTACACCGGCGCCTCGGTGATCGGCTCCAGTAACACGGGATCGTCTTCGGCGAGCTTGAGCACCTCGCCGATCAGCGAGCCGTAGCGGTCCAGCAGGTGCCGCACGCGGTACGGGTGCAGGCCGTAGTGCGCACCGACGTGCTCGGTCTGGTTGATCAGCGCGAAATACCCGTCGGCACCCATCAACGGAACCTTCTCGGTGATAGACGGCGCCACCCGGGCGGGCACGAACTCGGCGGCCGCGTCGATCGCGTCGGCAGCCATCACGCGGTAGGTGGTGTACTTGCCGCCCGCGATCGCCACCAGTCCCGGCGCGGGCACGGCCACGGCGTGCTCACGCGACAGCTTGGAGGTCTCCTCGCTCTCACCGGCCAGCAACGGCCGCAGCCCGGCGTAGACGCCGTCGATGTCGTCATGCGTGAGCGGGGTGGCCAGCACGGTGTTGACGTGGCCGAGGATGTAGTCGATGTCGGCCTTGGTCGCGGCGGGATGCGCGAGGTCGAGATTCCAGTCGGTGTCGGTGGTGCCGATGATCCAGTGCGTACCCCACGGGATCACGAACAGCACCGATTTCTCGGTGCGCAGGATGATCGCCACCTCGCTGACGATCCGATCCCGCGGCACCACGATGTGCACGCCCTTGGACGCACGGACCCGAAACCGGCCGCGTTGCTTGGACAACGCCTGGATCTCGTCGGTCCACACGCCCGTCGCGTTCACCACGACGTGTCCGCGCACTTCGGTGACATTGCCGTCCTCGGAGTCACGGATCCGCACGCCGGTGACCCGATCACCTTCCCGCAGCAGCGACACGACCTGGGTCGACGTGCGGACCACCGCGCCGTAGTGCGCCGCGGTGCGCGCGACCGTCATGGTGTGCCGGGCGTCGTCCACCACGGTGTCGTAGTAACGGATGCCGCCGATGAGCGAACTGCGCTTGAGGCCCGGCGCCAGGCGCAGCGCCCCGGCCTTGGTCAGATGCTTCTGCGCCGGAACCGATTTGGCCCCGCCGAGCTGGTCATACAGGAAGATGCCAGCCGCGATGTAGGGCCGCTCCCACCACCGATTGGTGAGCGGGAACAGGAACGGCAGTGGCTTGACCAGGTGCGGCGCCAGCGTGGTCAGGCTGAGCTCACGCTCATGCAGCGCCTCGCGCACCAGGCCGAACTCGAGCTGCTCCAGATAGCGCAGCCCGCCGTGGAACATCTTGGAGCTGCGGCTGGACGTTCCGGAGGCGAAGTCGCGGGCCTCGACCAGCGCGACCTTGAGGCCCCGCGTCGCCGCATCCAGGGCCGCCCCGGCCCCCACCACGCCGCCGCCGATGACCACCACGTCGAACTGTTCGTCGCCGAGTTGCTGCCAGGCCTGCGCCCGTTGCTCGGGGCTGAGAAAGGTTTGCCCGTCGCCCGGTGCTGAGATCGGGTCAGTCACGTCCCTCAGGCTACGTGGCCCGATCGGCATTTGCTCGCCGCCACGGCCCGAGTCCGGGCCCGGTTCAGTCCAGATCGTCGTGTTTCATGAGCTGACGCGCGGCCTCGGTGATCGAACCCGACAGCGACGGGTAGACCGAGAACGTCTGGGCCAATTCGTCGACCGGGATGCCGTTCTGCACGGCCAGCGCGATCGGCAGGATCAGCTCGGAGGCGATCGGCGCCACCACGACTCCGCCGATCACCACACCCGTGGCCGGACGGCAGAAGATCTTGACGAAGCCGTGCTGCAGGCTCGACATCTTGGCCCGGGCGTTGGTGTTGAGCGGGAGCGTGAGGGTCCGTGCGGGTACCGACCCGTCGTCGATCTTGGCCTGCGGCACCCCGACCGCGGCGATCTCTGGGCGCGTGAACACCGCGGCAGCCACCGTGCGCAGGCGGATGGGCGCGACCGCCTCGCCCAGCGCGTGGTACATCGCGATGCGGCCCTGCATCGCGGCCACCGACGCCAGCGGCAGCAGGCCCGTGCAGTCACCGGCCGCGTAGATGCCGGGTACCGAGGTGCGCGACACCCGGTCGACCGTGAGGTAGTTGCCCGGCCCGAGCTCGATGCCGACCCGGTCGAGCCCCAGTCCGCCGGTGTTGGGCACCGAACCGACCGTCATCAGCGCGTGGCTGCCCTCGACGGTGCGTCCGTCGGCCATCTTCACGCACACACCCGTGTCGGTGCGGGTGACCGATTCGGCACGCGCGTTCTTGATCAGCGTCACGCCGCGCTCGGAGAACACGGCCTCCAGCACGGCCGCGGCGTCGGAGTCCTCGTGCGGCAGGATCTGATCGCGGCTGGCCACGACGGTCACCGTCACGCCCAGCTCGGTGTAGGCGTTGACGAATTCCGCACCCGTCACGCCCGAACCCACCACGATCAGATGCTCGGGCAGGGTTTCGAGGTCGTAGAGCTGACGCCAGTTGAGGATGCGCTCGCCGTCGGGCGCCGCGTTGGGCAACACGCGCGGGCTGGCGCCGGTGGCGATCAGTACGACGTCGGCCGTCAGCTGTTGCACCCGCCCGTCCGGACCGGTGACCTTGATGCGATGCTGCGCCATGCCGGGGACATCGTCGATCAGCTCCCCGCGGCCGGCGATGAGGTCGATGCCTTCGCTGCGCAACCGCTCGGCGATGTCGACGGACTGCGCGGCAGCCAGCGTCTTGACCCGCTCGTTGATCTGCGGCAGCTCGATCTTGGCCTCGGACAGGTCCAGCGAGTAGCCCAGATTGGGGGCGCGGCGCAGCTCGGTCCGCACACCTGTCGATGCGATGAACGTCTTCGACGGCACGCAGTCCCACAGCACGCAGGCGCCACCGATTCCGTCGGAGTCGACGACGGTGACCTGAGCGACCTTCGGGCCGCGTGCTGCGGCGACCAGCGCCGCCTCATAACCGGCGGGGCCGCCGCCGAGAATCACGATGCGGGTTGCCACCGCACTAACCTAACCAACTTTGCGCACTAAGCTGTCTTACCGTGCCGCTTTACGCCGCCTACGGGTCCAACATGCATCCGGAGCAGATGCTCGAACGGGCTCCGCACTCCCCCATGGCGGGAACCGGCTGGTTGCACGGCTGGCGGCTGACCTTCGGCGGGGAGGACATCGGCTGGGAAGGCGCGCTGGCCACCGTGGTCGAGGATCCGCTGTCGAAGGTGTTCGTGGTGCTCTACGACATGACGCCGGCCGACGAGCAGTCGCTCGATCGCTGGGAGGGTTCGGAACTCGGCTTCCACAAGAAGATCCGCTGCCGCGTGGACCGGCTGTCGTCGGACACCAGCACCGATCCCGTGCTGGCCTGGCTGTACGTGGTCGACGCGTGGGAAGGCGGGCTGCCGTCCGCCCGCTACATCGGGGTGATGGCCGACGCGGCCGAGATCGCCGGGGCACCGCCCGAGTACGTGCACGACCTGCGCACCCGCCCGGCGCGCAACATCGGGCCGTAGGCGGTTCTTCAGCATGCGACCGTGCGTGTCTGTCGGCGGGCGCACGGCGTGTCGTCAGCATTCTGCGCACTCTCACGCCGCACGAGCGTGACTCAACTGTGCATTGATCCTCGCGACCATCTCTCCTTGCCGGTGCCGGACGTCCTCGAAGACGACCGCGATGACGGTCCAGCCGACGTCCATCAATGCCGCGGTACGCCTGCGGTCGTCACGCAGCGCGTCGGGATTGCCGTGCCAGTCCAGGCTGTCGTACTCGACGGCCAGCCACTGGTGCGGCCACGCGAAGTCGAGCCGCCTGAGTTCACCGTTGCCGTCGACGACCTCGTACTGCAGTTCCGGCACGGGCAGGCCACCGTCGAGCATGACCAGCCTCGCCTCGCTCTCCATCGGAGATTCGGCGCGCCCGTCGGCCAAGGCTATGAGATTCCGGACGTTGACGATGCCCCGCCGCCCGGCCTGCGCCAAGGCCGCCTGCCAAAGACCGGCTCGCGTACACGTTTCGCTGCGGAGCGCGGCGTCGAGCGTTGCCAAGGCCCGCGACCGGCGTAACGACCGCGCCACCTCGATGGCGGTCCACGCCGGCGCGGTCGCGTGTTGGTTGTCGACGATTGTCAACGGCGCACCATCGCGCCGATGCACGACCAAACCGTCGGCCGACCGCAACTGGTGGCCGGGCGGATTGAGCACGTGTAGATCAGGCGGGCCTTCGGTGTCGAAGCCGTACATCGCGGCAGCGGTGCCGAGACAGGCCGCGACCTTGCGACCACACGACAGATCGAGCCCGCGCAGTCGGAGGTTGTCCGTCGGTTCCCCGCGGCAATAGACGCCGTGCCAAATTCGTTCCAGCTCACCGGTATCGACGGCACAGTCGAAGGCGTGCCGGGTGATGAGGCTCATGATCTGAGCACTGGTGGCGACACCGCCTTGGGTGTCGAGAAGTAGGCCGAGGTGTGGGTCCATGACGACGATGGTCGATGCCGCGCAAGCACTTTGGAAGAGGCAGACGCCCTGGCTGTGGATGAATGACAATCTGTGCACAACCGGTGTCTGGGGAGCGGATCAGGCGCGCAGCACCAGCCTGTCCCGCTGTGCCACCAGTCGCGCGAATTCGTCGGCATGGCGCAGTCGTCGCTCCTCGAGGCGCACCCAGATCTGGTTCGTACCGTCGATGGCCGCCGCGACATCGCCCTGCGCCTCGACGATCCGCTCGTGCAAGGCCATATCGGTGAAGATGTTGTCGAACGACACTTCGAAAAACGTTGCGGAACACTTCAGGTCGACCATCCGAAGACCTGCCATGTCGATGTCGGCAAGTTCGGTGCCGAACGTCTTGAGGGCCAGATCGACCGCCCGCATCCGCTCGGCCAGCTCTTCGAGCAGGTCGATCTTGCCGACCATGGCCAGTGCCTCGCCGCTTCGGGAGGCGTCGTACCTGGTCCATGTCACGGCGCTGCCGAGCTGTTCGGCCGCGGCGTGCAGACTCTGCAGGGCGCCGATGCCCGCGGCCTGCGCCTCCGCGATCTCCTTGAGCTCGGCGGTCAATCGCCCTCGCCGCTGGGCATTTTCGAGCAGTGTGACGGCCAACGCGCCGCCATTGCGTTGCAGCCATTGCTCCTTGGCCGCGAGTGCGCGCTCATAGGCTGCGTCGACGTCGCCGAGGTTGTCGAGCCGGCGCTGGAGATCGTCGACGACGCGTTGGTGCGCGTCGGCGCGCTCCTGACACACGCGGTACTCGTACTCAGCAGCCTCGTGCTCAGCCCGTTGGCGAGCCACGTCGTCACCATGAGAGCCTTTGAGGCGCGTCAGGATCATCGTCAGTGACAGGGATTCCAGCTTGCGGACATCGCGGGCCTCGTGCGCGGTCCGCGCTTTGGCTGTCGCGGCCACCGCGGACCACTCGTCGGCTTCACGGCCGGCCACGGCCAACCGCTGCCGCAACGACTGCGCTTCGCGCAACGCTGCGGTCGACGCCGCCAGTTCTTCGTCGGGATACGCCGTCACCCTCGACAGCTTATGGGTACTCGCGACGCTGCGAGCGCGGCAAAACTGCCGATGACATGCGGCGTGGCGGGCAACAGACACGCGCGCTCGCGGTGCAAAGAGGGTCTATGACGCGGCGATGATGTTGACCAGCGTGCGGACACCGACACCGAGCGCGCGCTCGTCGAGGTCGAAGGTCGGCTGGTGCAGGTCCAGCTGCGGGCCCAGCCCACTCCACACGCCGAGCCTGGCCATCGCGCCGGGCACCTCCTCCAGGTACCACGAGAAATCCTCGCCGCCGCCGGACTGGTGGGTGTCGGCGAGCACGTCGGGGCCGACGGCCTCGATCGCGTGGGTGAGGATGCGCGTCGACACTTCCTCGTTGACCACGGGCGGCACGCCACGGCGGTAATTGAGGCTGTGTTCGATGTTCAGCGGTGCCAGCAGTGTGGAAACGACTTCCTGCACAATCGATTCGAGAGTCAGCCAGGTGTCGCGGCTGGCGGTCCGGATGGTGCCCGCCAGTGTGCCGATCTGCGGAATGGCGTTGGCGGCGACCCCGGCGTTGACCGCACCCCACACCATCACGGTGTTGTGCCGGGGATCGATACGGCGCGACAGCACACCCGGCAGGCCCGTGATGAGCGTGCCGAGCCCGTACACGAGGTCGCCGGTCAGATGCGGCCGCGACGTGTGGCCGCCCGGTGAGTGCAGCGTGATCTCGATCGAATCGGCCGCCGACGTGATGGGGCCCGGCTTCGTGGCCACCCGGCCGACGGCGAGCCTGGGATCGCAGTGCAGTGCATAGATCCGCGACACACCGTTGAGCACGCCGGCAGCGACGGCGTCGATCGCGCCGCCCGGCATCAGCTCCTCGGCGGCCTGGAACACCAACCGCACGCCGACCGGCAGTTCCGGCGCCGAGGCCAGGGCCAGCGCGGTCCCGAGCAGCACCGCGGTGTGCGCGTCGTGTCCGCAGGCATGCGCCACGTTGGGCACCGTCGACGCGTAGGACGCTCCGGTCCGGTCCGCCATCGGCAGCGCGTCCATGTCGGCCCGCAACGCCACGCGCGGGCCGTCCTCGGGCCCGAAGTCACACGTCAGACCGGTCCCACCGGGCAGCACCTTGGGGTTGAGCCCGGCCTCGGCGAGGTGGTTGCAGACGAACTCGGTGGTGGCGAACTCCTGGCGCCCCAACTCCGGATGGGCGTGGATGTGCCTGCGCCACGACACCATCTCGTCGTAGTTGGCCTCCAGCCAACGATCTGCCACGTCGGCCAGACTCATGACGCCCGCGCCTCCTTCAACTCAAGCACCCGGTCCCGTTGAGCCGGTGTCTCGGCCAGCTGAACCACGGTGCGCGCCAACATGATTGCCCCTTCGACCACGGCGCGGTCGGCACTCGGGCCTGCCGCTGCCGCGGTGAACGCGGGCTGATGGATCGACGCGCCACCCGAGTCGATGCCGATCACGGGGTGGATGCCGGGCATCACCTGGGTCACGTTGCCCATGTCGGTACTGCCGAGCGGCACACTGGCCTCGACGCTCTGCGGCAGCGGCTCCCGGCCCACCCGGATCATCTCGGCGCGGATGGTCTCCGAGAGCCACGGATCGGGCAGCAGTTCGGCATAAGCGGGCGCCGTCTCGGTCACCTGGTGCGTACATCCCGTCGCGAGCGCACCGGCCTCGAAGCAGCCCGCCATGCGGCCTTCCAGCGCCCGCAGTGCCGCCATGTCGGCAGCGCGCATCGTGTACCGCAGCTCGGCCCGTCCCGGGATCACGTTGGTGGCCTCACCTCCGTGCGTGACGATGCCGTGCACCATCTGGCCCGGCATCAACTGCTGGCGCAGCAGGCCGACCGCCACCTGCGCCACGGTGACCGCGTCGCCGGCGTTCACGCCCAGGTACGGCGCCACCGCGGCGTGCGACTCGCGCCCGGTGTAGTCGACAGTCACCTCCGAGAGCGCGAGCGAGCGCGCGGCCGCGATGTCGACCGGGCCCGGGTGCAGCATGACCGAGGCGGCGATGTCGTCGAAGGTTCCGGCGTCGAGCATCAACACCTTTCCCCCGCCGAGCTCTTCTGCCGGGGTGCCGAGCAGCACCACCGTCAGGCCCAGCTCGTCGGCCACGTCGGCCAGTGCCAGCGCGGCGCCGACCGCCGATGCCGCGATGATGTTGTGCCCGCACGCGTGCCCGATCTCGGGCAGCGCGTCGTACTCGGCGCAGATCCCGATCACCAGCGGCCCGGCGCCGTACGACGCGCGGAATGCGGTGTCGAGCCCAGCAGGCGCCGCGGTGATCTCGAAGCCGCGCTCGGCCACCAGCGCCTGGGTCTTGGCGCAGCTGCGATGTTCGGCGAACGCCAGCTCGGGTTCGGCGTGAATCGAATGGGACAGCGCGATGAGGTCGCCACGGCGCCGGTTGACGGCATCCTCAACACTGAGCGCAGCGGTGGCGGTGGGCATCCTCGCAGTATCTCACCGCCGGTTAGGCTGCCGAACTGTGACCGAAGCCGACGACTCTGCAGCCGCGATCGCCGACCGCACCGGCGTCGACCACCACGACGTCGCGGTGGTCCTCGGATCGGGGTGGGCACCCGCGGTGGCGCAGTTGGGCGACCCGGTCGCGGTGGTGCCGATGGCCGAGCTGCCGGGGTTCACTCCGCCCAGCGCCGAAGGTCACGGCGGGCAGGTGCTGTCGGTTCGGATCGGTGCGCATCGCGTGCTCGTCCTGGTCGGCCGCATCCACGCGTACGAGGGGCACGACCTGCAGCATGTGGTGCATCCCGTGCGCACCGCGGCCGCGGCAGGGGTGACCACGGTGATCCTCACCAACGCCGCGGGCGGCCTGCGGCCCGAGTACGAGATCGGCCAGCCCGTGCTGATCAGCGACCATCTCAACCTGACGGCCCGGTCACCGTTGGTCGGGGCACAGTTCGTGGATCTGGTCGACGCGTACTCGCCGCGGCTGCGCGGGATCGCCCGCGAGATCGACCCCGACCTGCCCGACGGTGTCTATGCGGGACTGCCCGGGCCGCACTACGAGACGCCTGCCGAGATCCGCATGCTGCGCACCCTGGGCGCCGATCTGGTCGGCATGTCGACCGTGCACGAGACGATCGCGGCCCGCGCCGCGGGCGCCGACGTCCTGGGCGTATCCCTCGTGACGAACCTGGCAGCGGGCATGACCGGCGAGCCGTTGAGCCATGCCGAGGTGCTTGAGGCGGGCCGCCGGTCCGCGACCCGGATGGGCTCGCTACTCGCCGCTGTCATCGCGCGGCTCTGACACGGTCAGATACCGCTGCAGCGCCGGGCCGATCCAGGCGACGACATCCTCGCGTGACATCCCCGCCAACGGCGGGAAGGCCAGCACATACCGGCACAGCGCCATGCCGAGCACCTGCGAGGCGACCAGGCTCGCGCGCACCGGGGCCTCCTGCGGATTCGCGGTCGCTTTCACGATCACCGGCGCCAGCTGTGCCGCGAAGATCGTGCGCATCCGCTCGGCGACCGCCTCGTTGGTGACGCCCACCCGCAGCAGGATCTGCAGTGCCTCGTCGCGCTCCCACCGTTCGACGAAATGGGCGGCCAGTGCGGCGCCGAGTCGTTCGGCCGCGATCTCGGTGAGGTCCGGCAGGTCCAGATCGAACTCGGCCGCGGCCGCGAACAACCCCTCCTTGCTCCCGAAGTAACGCATGACCATGGCCGGGTCGATCGCGGCGTCGCCCGCGATCACGCGGATGGTGGCCCGCTCGTACCCGTCCGCGGCAAAGCGTTCGCGGGCTGCGGCGAGGATCCCCGCCTTGGCTTCGGCTGCCGTGCGTCTCATGCCGCCAGGTTAGGTCAACAGATGTTGACTTTCCAGTGCCGCAGCTCTAAGTTGAAGTCAACACGCGTTGACCAACGGTTGTTGACAAGGAGTCGAGATGCAAACGTCCACCACAGATGTGCTGATCGTCGGGGCCGGCCCGGTCGGATTGACCACCGCCATCGTGTTGACGCAGCGCGGCCACACCGTGACCGTCGTCGACAATCAGGCCGCGGGGGCCAACACCTCGCGTGCCGCGGTCGTCCACGCCCGCACCCTCGAGCTGCTCGAGCCCTACGGCGTCACCACGCAACTCGTGGCCCGCGGCGTCCACACACCCGCGTTCACCATCCGCGACCGCGACACCCTGCTCATCGGCGTGCCGTTCGGCAAGCTGCCCACGCGGTACCCGTACACGCTGATGATCTCGCAGGCCGACACCGAGGCATTCCTGCTCGACAGGCTCGAACAGCTCGGCGGAAAGGTCATCCGCCCGGCGACCGTGAACCGCATCGTCCAGGACGGCGATTGGGCGACCGCGACGTTCGCCGACGGCCAGGAGATCAAGGCACGTTACGTCGTCGGCGCGGACGGCATGCACAGCACAGTGCGCGACCAGGCCGGCATCCCCTTCACCGGCGGCACCTACGGCGAATCATTTGCGCTGGCCGATGTGCGGCTGTCCGGCGGGGTTCCGGCCGATCAGGTCATCCTGTACTTCTCCCCGGCCGGCCTGGTGGTCGTCGCGCCACTGCCCGACGGCAGGCATCGCATCGTGGCGACCGTCGACGACGCCCCGCAGCACCCCGACACGGCATTCGTCCAGCGGCTGCTCGACGAGCGCGGACCGGCGGCACACCCGGCCGTCGTCGAAGACGTGGTGTGGGGCTCGCGATTCCGGGTTCACCACCGCGTCGCCGATGCGTTCCGGGACAACCACATCCTGCTGGCAGGCGACGCCGCGCACGTGCACTCACCGGCCGGTGGGCAAGGCATGAACCTGGGCATCCAGGATGCCGTCACGCTCGGCGAGTGCCTGGCACGCGTGCTCGACGGCGAGCCCGAGGAACTGCTCGACGACTACGCCGAGGCCCGGCGCCGCGTCGCGCAGCGCGTCGTCTCGCAGACCAGCCGGCTCACCGAACTGGCGACCGCGTCGGCGCGGCTGCGCCCGTTCCGAAACGCCGTCATGCGGCTGGCGGGCATGGTGCCCGCGGTGCGGCGCAAGCTGGCGGTGCAACTTTCGGGTCTCAACCGCCGCTGACCCCAACGGGTTCCGCTTTGGCCCGTCCCGCGAACCTGGCCAGAATGCGCGCCAGCAGCGGTGCGACGAACAACATCAGCAGCACCCGCAACACCTGGGCTGCGACGATGAACGTCACGTTGGATCCGGTCTCGACGGCGGTGGCCAGCACCGCGTAGACGCCGCCCGGGCTCGTGGCCAGGTAGCCGTCGAGCTGACTGACGCCCGCCACGTTGGCCAGCACCACACCGAGGCCAGCCGTGGCGACACCGAGGACCACGATCAGCGTCAGCGCCAGCGGAAGGATACGACCGATCGCCCGCAGCGATTCTCGCGTGAACGACACCCCGGCCTGCCAACCGATCACCATGTACGCGGCCTGCACCAGCAGCGTGGGCACGGTCAGCCCGAACGACAGTCCGGTGAGCTGCAGCACGACCGTGAGCGCCAACGGCCCGAGCAACCCGGCGCCGGGCAACCGGATCAAGCGGCCGCCCACCGCGCCGACCGCCACCAGGGCGACCAGCAGGCCGAGGCTCACGTACCAGGGCGCCTGATCGGGGTGGATCGGAACGGCACCGGGGTGCGAACGAGTGGGCCGGAAGACCAGCGTCACCACCAGCGGAATGGTCGCGGTCACCAACGCCACGCGCAGGTACTGCACCACCGAGACCACGCGGTCGTCACCGCCGAGTTCGCGCGCGATCGCCACCAGGCCCGAGGCCCCACCCGCCACCAGGGCCAGCGACCCGGTCA
The DNA here is from genome assembly GCF_010727475.1 of Mycolicibacterium mageritense. NCBI lineage: Bacteria > Bacillati > Actinomycetota > Actinomycetes > Mycobacteriales > Mycobacteriaceae > Mycobacterium > Mycolicibacterium mageritense. The sequence continues at coordinate 4,749,372 of NZ_AP022567.1, read as the reverse complement.
GCGGCGTCACATCGCGGTGCAGCCCGAGCAGCACCCCGGCCAGCACGCTCAGTGCCAGCGTCGCGACGGAGACGGCTGCCACGATCAACCAGTTCGACCGCAACGCCTCGACCGCGTCCTGGTGGACCATGGTGCCGATGTAGACGCCGAGCACACCCTGGGCGACGATGCCTGCGCGCCGCGGCACCGCCGACGGAGCCAGCGACGCCAGCGCGAGCACGATGCCGACGGCGAGTGCCGCGAACAGGGCCGCCGACGGTACGCCGACGAGGGTGAGCGGCACCGTCGCCGCGACCGTCACCGCCGCGAGCAGGGCCCACCGAAGCACCAGCCTGGTCCGCAGAATTCCACCTCCGAACCGGGATATTACCAAGACTTACCTTTTAAGTTCTGGTGTTTGATGCATATACACCGGGATATTACCAAGGTATAACTTGGTAATGATCGCAACATCTGCCACAGAGCTGCGGGAATCGATGATGGCGGTCACACGCCAGATGCGCAGGCACCGCCCGGACAACGGGCTCACGCTGAGCCAGCTGCAACTGCTCGGCGAGATCAGCCGGGCCGGCACCACCACCCCGGCCGAACTCGGTGTCCGGCTGCACGTGCGCGCACAGTCGCTCACCGACAGCATCAACGAGCTGCTCGGCCGCGGGCTCATCGCGCGCCGTCCCGACGACAATGACCGCAGGCGCCAGCTGATCGACATCACCGGCGACGGGGCCCGCCTGCTGCAGGCCGACCGCGACGAGCGCGACGCCTGGCTGCACGCCACCATGCGGGACAACCTGACCGATCTCGAGTTCGACCTGCTGATGCTCGTCGCGCCGATCCTCCGCAAGCTTGCGTACTCCGACACCGCTGCGGGCACACTTGCCACATGACGTCGACCGCGACCTCAGCCGCCGAGTGGATCGCCCACGATCCCGACCCGCAGACCGCCGCGGAACTCTCCGCCTGCAGCCCCGACGAACTCGACCGCCGGTTCAGCCAACCGCTGAGGTTCGGCACGGCCGGGTTGCGCGGTCCGCTGCGCGGCGGTCCCGACGCGATGAATCTGGCCGTCGTGCTGCGCACCACGTGGGGCGTGGCACAGGTGCTCAAAGAACGATGCCTCGGCGGATCGCACGTCGTGGTCGGGCGCGACGCGCGGCACCGCTCGGATGAATTCGCCCTCGCCGCCGCGGAAGTCCTTGCGGCCGAAGGGTTCCAGGTCGTACTGATGCCGGCCACCGTCCCGACGCCCATAGTCGCCTACGCGGTGCGCCACCTCCCGGCGGTCGCGGGCATCCAGATCACCGCATCGCACAATCCGGCATCCGACAACGGCTACAAGGTGTTCTTCGACGGCGGCATGCAGATCATCTCGCCCACCGACCGGGACATCGAGGCAGCCGTGGCCCGCGCGCCGCACGCCGACGAAATCCGAAGGGCTGCGGTCGAAACCAGCGGCATCGGACAGATCAGGCACTACCTGGAGCGCGCGGCCAAAGTACGCCGGACCACCGGTTCGGTGCGGATCGCGTTGACGCCACTGCACGGCGTGGGCGGCGAATACGTCCTCGACGCACTCGCAATGGCAGGGTTCGACGACGTCCACGTGGTCGAGGCCCAGTTCATGCCGGACCCGGACTTCCCGACCGTCCCGTTCCCCAATCCCGAAGAGCCCGGCGTCACCGACCTGCTGCTGGAACTCGCCGCCGACGTGTCTGCCGATGTCGCGATCGCACTGGATCCCGACGCCGACCGATGCGCGGTGGGAGTACCGACACCGGGCGGGTGGCGCATGCTGTCGGGTGACGAAACAGGTTGGCTGCTGGGCGATTACATCCTGTCGCAGGTCGAACGTGGCCCGGTCAGCGAGGCCACGGTGGTGGCCAGCACCGTGGTCTCCTCACGCATGCTTGCGGCCATCGCCGCCGCACACGACGCGCAGCACGCCGAAACCCTCACGGGTTTCAAGTGGCTCGCGCGCGCCGCCGCACCCGGCACCACCCTGGTCTATGCGTACGAGGAGGCGATCGGCCACTGCGTCGATCCCGCGTCGGTGCGCGACAAGGACGGCATCAGCGCCGCGATCCTGGCCTGCGACCTGGTCGCGGCCCTGCGAGACCAGGGCCGGACCATGCTCGACGCGCTCGACGAGCTCGCCCGCACCCACGGCGTCCACATCACCCGGGCCATTTCGCGCCACGTCGACGACGCCCCGACGGCCATGACCCGCCTGCGGTCGGAGCCACCGACCGAACTGGCGGGGTTCGAGGTCACGGTCGAGGATCTGCTCGACCGGCGCGGCCAACACCGCACCGACGCATTGATCTTCACCGGCGGCGACTCCGACACGACCGTCCGCGTGGTGGTCCGGCCCTCGGGCACCGAGCCGAAACTCAAGTCCTACATCGAAGTTCGGTGCGCACCGACCGACAAACTGGCGGCGGCCAGGGAGCGTGCGGAGGCGCTCGGCGAACAGCTCTGCCGCGCTGCGGAACTATGGTGACGCGGATTCGACCGCGGGTTCGGTTGCGAGAACGTCGCCGTTCTGGACGATCCGCAGGCCGTCTCGGCTGACCTCGTACCGGGTCGGGCCTTCGGGATTGGTCGCGGCGTAGCCACCGTCGAAAGCCGACGCCCCGCCCAATTCGATTGTGCTGCCGTCGGAGAGGCGCAGTCCCCGGTAGTACATGGCGCCTGCCGAATCGCGGCAGATGACCACCGCGGACTGCGGCGTGCGCAGGATCATCACGGCCCGATCCTGACCACCGCAGCGGGCGGCCCCGTTGTATCCGACGAACCCCTGCGTGTCCGCATCCGGAAGTACCATCCGCGAACTCGTGGACGGGGGCGCCACCGTCACGGTGGACGGCACCGTGACCGTCACCGGCGGTGCCGCACGCTCGGTGGTCGCGGTCGCCGACGATTCCGTCGTGGCCTGCGGCTGCCCGTCACGCGTCAGCAAGACCGCGACCAGCGCAACCACACCCAGCAACAACACGCCAACGCCGGCCAGCGCGATCATCACGCCCGAGCGGCGGCCCCGCGGCGCACCCTGGACCGTCGGCGGCCCCGGAGGCGACATCGGGCCTGCCGGATGGACATTCGGTGCGTGCGCGGTGAACATCGGTGGTGTCTGGGCGAACATGGTCGGCGCGGCCGCCTCGAACGGCTGGGGCGGCGGGGGCGTGACCGCCCGCTCGGCCCGCAGCGCCGCGGCGAAATCCTGGCAACTGGCGAACCGCTGATCGGGATCGACCGCCAGCGCCCGGCCCATCGCACCGTCCAGATCGGCGAGTTCCCGGTGTGTTTCGGCCAGCCGGGGAACCGGCCCGCTCAACCGGCGGCTGATCACCACGGCCGGATTCGAGTGGGCATACGGCGCGGATCCGGTGAGGAGGTGAAACGCCGTCGCCGCCAGCGCGTATTGATCCGCCCGCCCGTCGATGGGACCGTCCATGAGCTGTTCGGGCGCGGCGTAGCTGATGGTACCCACCGTCATGTTGGTGGCGGTCAGCCCGGTCACATCGTCGAGTTGCCGCGCGATTCCGAAGTCCGCGAGCAGGATTCGCCGTTGATTGCCCTTCGGCGCGGCGAGCAGGATGTTCGACGGCTTGACGTCGCGGTGCAGCAGGCCACAGCTGTGCGCGTAGTCCAGCGCGTCGGCCATCGCACTGACGATCTGCACCGCCTCGTCGCGGGGCATCCCGTGCGGAAAGCGTTCCCGCAGCACCTGTCCCGCGTCGGCACCATCGACGAAGTCCATCGAGATCCACAGCTGACCGTCGTACTCGCCCCGGTCGTGCACGCCCACGATGTTGGGGTGCCACAGGGCGGCCGCGGCATCGGCCTCGCGCTCGAAGCGCAGGCGGTAGTCCCGATCTTCCGCCAGCGCCCGGGGCAGGATCTTGAGCGCATCGTTGCGGGGCAGCCGCGGGTGCCGAACCAGGTACACCTGGCCCATGCCCCCGGACCCGAGCAGCCGGACCACCGTGAAGCCCGCGAAGGTGGCTCCACTCTGCAGCGACATGTCGCGGATCGTACCGAGTCCAGGCCCGCTAGCGCGGCCCGAACTGCCGGTCCCCCGCGTCGCCGAGACCCGGGACGATGTAGGCGATCTCGTTGAGTCCGTCGTCGACGGTCGCGGTGATCAGCCGCATGTCCGGCGCCACCTTCTCCAATGCGGCGATGCCCTCCGGCGCGCACACGACGCAGACCGCGGTGATGTCGACCGCGTTGCGCTCCTTCAGCAGACCGATGGTGTGGGCCATCGACCCACCGGTGGCCAGCATCGGGTCCAGCACGAACACCGTGCGGGTGCTCAGATCGTCGGGCAGCGAGGCCAGATACGGCGTGGGCTGGTGTGTCTCTTCGTCCCGCGCGACGCCGACGAAACCCACCTGCGCCTCGGGGATCAGCGCGTGGGCCTGGTCCACCATGCCCAGCCCGGCGCGCAGCACCGGCACCAGCAGCGGCGGGTTGGCCAGCCGGCAACCGGTCGTCTCGACCAGCGGCGTCCGCACCGGAATCTCGTCGCACGCGGCGTCGCGTGTGGCTTCGTACACCAGCATCAGCGTGAGGTCGCGCAACGCGGCCCGAAACCCCGCGTTGTCGGTCCGCTCGTCCCGCAGGGTGGTCAGCCGCGCAGCGGCCAGGGGGTGGTCAACGACCCGTACGTCCATGGGGCGACCTTAATGGGTCGGGGCACGGGCGGGCATCGACTACGGCGCACGCCGGATGTATCCGTGGCCGCCGCGGCGTTTTCCCATAGGCGCAAAAGGTATCCGCCGCAATGGAGAATTGATGAATCATCCTGTTCAGCAGCTCGGCACATCGGTCCTGGTCATCGGGTCCGGCGGAGCCGGGTTGCGCGCGTCGATCGAGCTCGCGGAGCGCGGAATCGACGTGCTCGTGGTCGGCAAGCGACCGAAGGCCGATGCCCACACCACGCTGGCCGCGGGCGGCATCAATGCCGCGCTGGGCACGATGGATCCCGAGGACAGCTGGGAGCAGCACGCCGCCGACACGCTGACCGAAAGCCGGTTGCTGGCCGATCCGGTGACCGTGCAGATCGTCGCCGAGGGAGCCGCGGACTCGATCGCCGACCTCGAGCGCTGGGGCATGGCGTTCGCACGCGAACGCGACGGCCGCATCTCCCAACGGTTCTTCGGCGCCCACACCTACCGCCGCACCGCGTACGCCGGGGACTACACCGGGCTGGAGCTGCAACGCACGCTGCTCATCCGGGCCGACGAACTCGGAGTCCGGTTTCTCGACTCGATCTACATCACGCAGGTGCTCGTGTGCGACAACGTGGTCTTCGGCGCCTACGGCTTCGACGTCGACGACGGAACGCGCGTGACGATCCATGCCGACGCCGTCATCCTCGCCACGGGCGGGCACACCCGCATCTGGAGGCGTACGTCGGCACGCCGCGACGAGAACACCGGAGATTCGTTCCGGCTCGCGGTCCAGGCGGGCGGCAAGATCCGTGACCCCGAGCTCGTGCAGTTTCACCCGTTCGGCCTGCTGGAGCCCGAAGATGTTGCGGGAACCGTGGTTTCGGAAGCCGCGCGGGGTGAAGGCGGAATCCTGCGCAACGGCCTCGGGGAGCGGTTCATGCGTCGCTACGACGCCGTGCGGATGGAACTTTCGAGCCGTGACCGGGTCGCGCTCGCCGCGTACACCGAGATCCAGGAAGGCCGCGGTACCGCGAGAGGCGGGGTCTGGCTGGACGTCTCGCACCTGCCGCCGGCCCAGATCATGCAACGGCTCCCCCGGGTGTATCAGACCTTGATGGAACTGCAGCTGCTGGACATCACGACCACGCCGATCGAGGTCTCCCCCACCGCGCACTATTCGATGGGCGGTATCTGGGTACGGGCTGAGGACCACAGCACCGGAGTCGCCGGGATGTACGCGATCGGCGAGGCCGCCAGCGGTCTGCACGGGGCCAACCGACTCGGCGGGAACTCGCTCATCGAACTGCTCGTGTACGGCAAGATCGTCGGTCGCGCCGCGGCCGCCTATTCGGCGCGGTTGGCCGCGCACAACCGTTGTCTCGCAGCCGTGTCACGCGCCCGCGAAGAGGTCGACGCGATGCTGACGATCAGGGGCACCCAGCCCGTGCGCTACCTCCAGCGCGCCGTGCGCAACACGATGTCCGAACACGCCGGGGTGGTGCGGACCGAGGCCGGGTTGCGCGCGGGCCTGCGCGCCGTGGCAGACATCGAGTGCCAGATGTCCGACCTCGCGGTGCATCCCGACATCTCCGGATTCGCGGATCTGGCCCATGCATTCGACCTGCAGTCGGGGCTGATCGCGGCACGGGCCACGCTCGAGACGGCGCTGGAGCGGCGGGAGAGCCGCGGCGCCCACATCCGTGCGGACCATCCGCATCCGGACCAGTCGCTGCAGGTCAATCTGGTGTGGGCCGGCCCAGGCCGCATCGAACACGAAAAGCTGCCCGGCATACCGCACGAGATCGCCGCGTTGATGCGGCCCGTGTCGACACTCGGCAAGTTGGTCGAGTAACCACCGGTGTGCGCCGGTACGACTACGGACTCTCAAGGGTCCGCCACATCGCCGGTGGCCCCACGCTGAGTTGGCAACAGCGTCTCACCAACTCTGGAGGGTCTGATCTCGATGAAGATTGTCGTCGCTGGAGGCACCGGCCTCATCGGCGCAAAGGTGGCACCCGACACGGCAGCACGATATTTCGGCGCCGCACTCGACGAACAGACTCTGCTGCCCGGCCTCAGAGCCACGGTCTTCGCGACCGGATTCGCCGACTGGCCGGCCGAAAACACCCCTGCCGCAATCCGATAACCCTGGAGAGATCGACCTTGACCGCACCCGCCACCCCGCCCCTCGAGTCGGATGCCCAGCTGGCCGCCCGGTTCGCGTGCGAGGCCATGCAGTACTACCCGGTCCTGTTGCGCTCGGCCCGCAGGCTGACGCACTGCGATGCCGATGCCGAAGACCTCGTGCAGGACACATTGATGCACGCGTACATGGGTTTTCGTCGGTTCGAGGCCGGTACCAATCTGCGCGCCTGGCTGTTCCGGATCCTGCACAACCGGTGGATCAGCGCCTACCGGCGCAAGCAACGCCGTCCCAACGAGCTCACCGTCGACGAGATCACCGACAGCGACATGGCGGGCAGCGCCATACATTCGTCGAACGCCGGCCGCTCGGCCGAAGAGGAGGCGTTGGACGTCCTGCCGGACAGGCAGATCCGGGAGGCGCTCAGCGCGCTTCCCGAAGGCTTCCGGCAGGTGGTGTTCTACGCCGACGTCCAGGGCTACACCTACGCCGAGACCGCGTCGCTCATGGGCATTCCGATGGGCACCGTGATGTCCCGGATCTCCCGCAGCCGGGAACGGCTGAGGACGTCGCTCGGCGCCACCGAACCGGACGCCGCGTAGCGCTGGTAAAAACTCGGTGGAACCGAACGGACGCGGCGGGCGTCCTAACCGCATGCCCGTCGACACCCTGCTCGCAGACACCGCAACCATCCGAACCCTGGGCAGCGCGTACGCGACGCACGCCGCCGACCTCACCGTGGTCGCGACCACGCTCGGCGCCGTACCTGCCCCGCAGCTCGGTCCAGTCGGAGCGCGCTTCCTCACGGCGTTCGCCGCGGCCGTCGCGGCCCACAGTGCCGCCGTCACCGCGCTGGGTGCCGGCTCGGCGCACGCCGGAGCCGTGGCCCGGGACAACGCCGACGCCTACGACGCGGCCGGCCACCGCGCCCGCCGGATGCTGCCGCAGGTGTGACCGTGGCCAGTGCGTTGGTGAGCGCGCTGGCGGCGCCGCTGCGCGAGGTGCAGGCGCTCGTCGGTGCGGGTGGGCCGCCCGACCCGGTCCTGACCGATGTGCGCGACGCCTTGGGGACGATCGCGGCGGCTGCCCGGCGCTCGTGGGCCGACGCCGGGACCGGTTGGTGGGGGGTTGCGGCCGACAACGCCGCGCAACGCGCCGCCGAAACCGCGGCCGCCGCAGATGCCCTGGCCGAACGCGCGGATCTGCTCGCCGCCCGGGTTCGGCAGGCCGGCGCCGCGGTCGGATGGGTCCGCACGCGCCTGCAGGCCATCGTCGACGGATTCGAGCACCGCGCGAACGCACTGGAACCACATCTCGACGAACCCGGTGTGGCCGAGGAGCTCCTGACCGAGGCGCATGACGCGCTGCGTGACGCCATCGCCGTCGTCGAACAACTGCGCGCCGAACTGGATCAGCACGCGGCTGCGATCACCCCGGTGGGCAGCACGGCGCCCACCGTGCCTGCCGGTTTCTCGGGCGGGTCTGGCACGCCGTCGGGCTTCGGGCCGGGACTCGGAACCTCCGGCCTCGGCCTGCCGTCGAGCCCCACCGGCGGTATCCGCGCTGCCGACTTCTCATCGGGGCCGGGCGCGCAAGAAGCCGCGCTGTTCGGCGACGGCGTCGCGATCCGCCTGCCCGACGGCAGCAGTGCCATGGCACCGAACGGGGTCGCGGCCAGCGCGGTGCGCCACGCGCTGACGCAGCTGGGCGTGCCGTATCACTGGGGCGGCACCACCCCTGGCGTCGGGCTCGACTGCAGCGGGCTGACGCAATGGGCCTATCGCGAAGCCGGGCTGGAGATTCCCCGGCTGGCCCAGGAGCAGGATGTCGGCGCCGCCGTGGCAGGCAACGCGCTGCGGCCCGGCGACCTCGCGGTGTGGGACGGCCACGTCGCCATGGTCGTCGGCAACGGCACCATGATCGAGGCCGGTGACCCGGTCCAGCTGTCGCCGATCCGCACCACCAACGCCGGTCAGGGTTTCCATGGGTTCTTCCGCCCCACCGCCTGAGTACGACGACGCGATGGCCGCGGCACGCGCGCGGCTCGCGGCATTGGCGCGCGCCCGCGAGGAAGTGGCGGGATGGCGCGACGACGACCGGGCGGCGCAGCGGCGCGCCCGGCTGTTCGACGACCTCGTCGAGGAGTTCGGCCGCCAACAGGAGACGACCTGACTGACGCCCAGGGCACGCCGTTAGGCTGTGCCGCATGGCTGCTGACATCGTGCCGGTCCGGCTCGGGCTGACCAAGGGCGACCTTTACACATTGTGGGCTCCGCGCTGGCGCGACGCCGGCGACGAATGGGAGGCCTTCCTCGGCAAGGACGAGGATCTGTTCGCGTTCGAGTCGGTCGCCGACCTCGCGGCGTTCGCGCGCACCAATTCCGACAACGACCTGACCGACCACCCGGCCTGGGAGAAGCTGACCGAGGCGTCGGCCCACAAGTTCGATCCCACCGAGGACCACCGGCACGACATCGTCGGCGTGCCCGAACTCGTCGCCGAGAAGCCCACCGAGGATTCGGTGGCCTCCCTGCACCGCACCCTGGCGATCGTGTCGTCGATCGGTTCGGTGTGTGAGCTCGCGGCGATCAGCAAGTTCTTCAACGGCAACCCGGTGCTGAGCAGCCTCGGCGGCGGGCTCGACCAGTTCACCGGGCGCAGCGGCCGCAAGCGCTGGGGCGAGATCGAGACCGTGATCAACCGCAGCTGGGACGGCGTTCTCGACGCGATCGACGAGATCGTGAGCGTGCCAGAGGACATCGATGCCGACGCCGTCAAGGCCGCCGAGGCCGAGCTCGAGGAGCCCGCGCCCGAGCCCGAGGAAGACGACGACGTGGTGGCCACCGCCGACACGGCCGAAGAGGCCGACGACAGCGACGAGGACACCGACGAGGCCGAGGCCGCCGACGACGGCGCGGTGCTCGGCGGCGACGAGGACTTCTGGGTAAAGGTCGGAATCGACCCGGTCCGGTTGCTGACCCGCTCGAACACGGTGTACACGCTGCGGTGCTACCTGGACGACGAGCCGGTCTTCCTGGGCCGCAACGGACGCATCAGCGTCTTCAGCTCGGAGCGCGCGTTGGCCCGGTACCTCGCCGACGAGCACGACCACGACCTGTCGGATCTCGCGACCTACGACGACATCCGGACAGCGGCCACCGACGGCTCGCTGCGGGTCGAGGTGTCCGAGGAGAACGTCTACGTGCTGAGCGGTCTCGCCGACGACATCGCCGACGGCCCCGACGCGGTCGACCACGACCAGCTCGAGCTCGCGGTGGAGTTGCTGCGCGACGTGAGCGACTACGCCGAGGACAAGACCGTCGACGAGACGCTGAGCACCGACGAGCCGCTCGGCCAGTTCGTCGCGTACGTGCTCGACCCGGATTCGGTGGACGAGCCCGAGGCGCCGTACGCCGAGGCGGTCAAGCAGTGGGAAGCGCTCGAGCGTTTCGTGGAGTCCCGGCTGCGTCCGGAGTAAGACCTACAGGTCGGTGGCCTTCGGGTGGCGCGGCTCGTACAAGCCGAGCGCGCCACCGCCGGGCAGCGTGATGGTGGTCAGCAGACCCCACCCCTCATCACTGACCTCACCGCACGCAACACCTTTCGCGGCGAGGTCGTCGACGGTCGACGCGAGGTCGTCGCACATCAGGTACAGCTCGTGCGCCGCGGTGTCGGCGGGATGCACGGCCACCTCGCCGGGCGGCAACTTGAAGATCAGCCAGCCGCCGCCGGCGTCGACGTTCGGGTAGTTCAGCACGTCACGGAAGAACGCCCGATCGGCGTCGGCGTCGGCGCTGTAGACGATGACATGGGCACCGGTGATCACGCCGCCGACAGTAGCGCCGTGATGAATTTTCCGGGAGCCTGACGGTCGAATCTGCGTTCGGTGCCGGCTCAGGCCAGCCGCGAGACCGTGCCGCGGACGTATCCGTAGAGACCGTCGCCCACCCACGTGACCGTCGCGCCGATGTCCGGTTCACCCCACTGCCACAACTGCTGCCCGGTCGATGCGTCATATGCGGTGGCGGGCTGTCCGCCACCGATGACCGTCTGGTCGCCGTCCGCGACGACGAGGTTGTAGTTGCTGGTCTCCTCGGGGGCCGCGATGAGCGCGCCGGTTCCGTCGGTGCACTTCCTCGCGCGTATCTTGCCGTGCCCCTGTTCATCGGTCGGGATCCCGACCAGGCACAGCTCGCCGATTCCGGCAAGGCTCGGCAAGGTGTGCGGCACCAGCGGCACCTGCTGTGACCAGAGGATCTCACCTGTGGCGTCGTCGACGCCGGCGATCTCGCCCCTGTCCTCGCTGTATACGACCGGCAGCGCGACACCCGACGTTCCGTTTCGCACCGAGCGTGCCAGGTCGAAGCGGCCCGTGCTGGACGTCTTCGGCAACCGATAGTGCTGATCCTCGGGAATACTCCACGCCTTCTTCCCGGTGAATGAGTAGAAATCGATGCGCTGCTTCGGGAATCGGCCCGGCTCGACATCGATCGAACTGCCACGAACCGCAACCGCGATACCTCGGCTGGTGGCGATGAGATCGTCGACGAAGCCGATCGAGAACACGTCGTCGCCCGTCTTGGCGTCATAGAACTGGGTGCCCGTGGGCGCCTGCGCCGCGACGATGCCCTGATCCAGGAACGGCACGACGGTTCCCGTCATCGACTTCTTCCACAGTTGCTGACCGGAGTCGTCCAGCACCGTGATGCCGTGGGTGTTGTCGACGACAGCCAGCAGACCCGCTCCGCCGTATGCGTAGGCCGACTCTTGGTCGGAGACCGTGCTCTTGGTGCTTCCCGTCTTCATGTCGAGAATCACCGCGGTCTTGCTACCACCGTCACACACGGCGGTTTCGCCAGACGTGCCGACGACACAGTAGGGATAGGCGCCGTTCGACTCCGGCCACGGCTGTTGCCACACCTGCGAACCGCTCGCGGCATCCAACCCGACGATCGAGTCCTTCACCATGACGATGACGGTCTTCGAGTCGCCGCCGAGCACCTGCATGTACGGCGAGTCCGAACCGGGCGAATAGGTCCACCGCGCGGTCGTCGGCGCCGCACTCAGAGACGGCGGCTCGACGTCCGCGGGAGGACGCACTTCGCCGGAGGCCACCTCGGCCAGCCCCGCCGTCATATCGGTGTCCGAACTGCCGCCGGACCGGAACTGCCACACCACCACGCCGCCGATCGCCAGGGCGATCACGGCGACTATCGCCGCAACGACGATCCCGATGGTCTTCCCGGTGCGACGCGGCGGCGGTGGTGGTGGCGGCGGGTACCCGGGGACCGGTTGCTGTCCCCAAGCCGGCTGCGGCGGCACACCGAACGGCGAGGCGCCGAATGGCGAGGCACCGAACACCGGTGGCGGTTCGGGCCGCACCTCAGGAGTTCCGAACGGATTACCTTGGTCTGCGGGCCCCCACTGATTCACCACCTGCAGCAGTCTATTGCGGCGCCGGACCGGTCCGGTTCACTTATCCGACCAGCACCGCGTAGCGCGGCTTGATCACCTCGTCGATGATCGCGAGCCGTTCGTCGAACGGGATGAACGCAGATTTCATCGCGTTGATCGTGAACCGCTCCAGATCGCTCCAGCCGTAGCCGAACGCCTCGACGAGCCGCGACATCTCCTGGCTCATGGTGGTGTCGCTCATCAACCGGTTGTCGGTGTTGACCGTGACGCGGAAGCGCAGCCGGGCCAGCCGGTCGAACGGATGCTCGGCGATGCTGGGCGCCGCACCGGTCTGCACGTTGCTGCTGGGGCACATCTCCAGCGGAATCCGCTTGTCCCGCAGGATGGATGCCAGCCGGCCGAGCTTCTGGGTACCGTCCTCGAGCTCGGTGATGTCGTCGACGATCCGCACCCCGTGCCCGAGCCGGTCGGCCCCGCAGAACGCGATGGCCTCGTGGATGGACGGCAGACCGAACGCCTCCCCCGCGTGAATGGTGAAGCGCGCGTTGTTGCCTCGCATGTATTCGAACGCGTCGAGGTGGCGCGTGGGCGGGTAGCCGGCCTCGGCCCCGGCGATGTCGAAACCCACCACGCCCTTGTCGCGGAACCGGATCGCCAGTTCGGCGATCTCGCGTGATCGCGCGGCGTGGCGCATCGCGGTCACCAGGCATCGCACCACGATCGTGCGGCCCTCGGCGGCCGCGGCCTTCTCCCCGTCGGCGAAGCCCGCCAGCACGGCGTCCACCACCGCATCCAGCGACAGGCCCCGGTCGATGTGCAGTTCGGGCGCGAAGCGGATCTCGGCGTAGACCACGTTGTCGGCCGCGAGATCCTCGACGCATTCCTGCGCGACGCGGTGCAGCGCCTCGGGGGTCTGCATGACGCCGACGGTGTGGGCGAACGGTTCCAGGTAGCGGACCAGTGACCCGCTGTGCGCGGCGGTGCGGAAGAACGTCGCGAGTTCGTCGACCTCGGTGGCGGGCAGGTCGTCGTAGCCGAACTGACCGGCCAGATCGAGCACGGTGGCCGGGCGCAGGCCACCGTCGAGGTGATCGTGCAGCAGGGCCTTGGGGGCGTGACGGATCTTCTCCATGCTCAACGGGGTACTCATGACCCCATCATCCGCGACCACGGCGGAACTGTGCAGACGAAACCACACTGTTGCTGATGACGATCAGGCCAATGCCTGCCCACTCGTGGACGTCCAGCGGCTGGCCGAGCATCAACCAACCGGCGAGCGCCGCCCAGATCGGGTTGACGCTCGTGAACGTCCCGAAGATGTGGGCCGGGATGCGTCGCAAAGCCAGCAGGTCCGCGACATAGGGAACGATCGACGACATCAGCCCGCATGCGACCGCGAGCCCGATCGCGGCGAACGTCGGCGCATGGAACACGAACCAGCCCAGCGCGATCGGGATCCAGACCACTGACGCGACGAGACTGGCCACCGCGGTGCCCTGCAGCCCGGGCAGCCGCAGGCCGAGCGTGCGGTTGAGCAGGATGTAGCAGCCCCAGGCCGTCGCGGCGAGCAGGCCCAGCGAGATCCCGATGACGTCGGTGGTGGGCCCGGGGTCGGTGAGCACGACGACTCCGACGCCCGCGAGCATGACGCCGACGACATCGAGCGCACGGCGTGAACTCGCGACGGCCACGGTCAGTGGTCCGAGGAACTCGAGCGTGACGGCCAGGCCCAGGCCGATGCGCTCTATCGCGGCGTACAGGCTGAGGTTCATCACGCCGAACACGACCACGAGACCGAGGATCGGGCGCCACTGGTCGGCACGCAGCCCACGCACCCTGGGCCGCACGACAGGCGTCAGGACCACAGCGGCGACGATCTGGCGGACGGCGACCACGCCGACCGGCCCGATCGCGGGGAACGCCGACGCCCCCAATGCGGCGCCGACCTGGTTCGAGACCGAACTCGCGAACATGAGCGCAAAGCCCGCACCGCGCCCGCCTTTGTCCGGAGGGGCGGCGACCCGGGGCGTGGTTTCCAGGGTGCTCATGCGCTCACGGTAGGGATACGCAACGCCATAAACCTAATGCATGTTTTGTCCGTGCCATACGCTTTGGTTATGGACTGGAGCCTTCGCGAACTACGGTTCTTCGTCACCGCCGCGGACGCCGGATCGTTCACCGATGCCGCCGCGCAGCTGTACGTCTCACAGGCCGCGGTCTCGCGCACCATCGCGGGGCTGGAGAAGGCCGTGGGTAACCGGCTTTTGCGCCGGGTGCCGCGCGGCTGCGAGCTGACCCGCACCGGGCAACAGGTGCTTCCGCATGCCAGGCGCGTGCTTTCGGAGGCCGAGAAGTTCACCGAGTTCCTGACGTCGCGCCACGCGGTGCTGCGGCTGGGGTACGCGTGGGCGGCCCTGGGACGGCACACCGCACGCCTGCAACGAGACTGGGCGGCACGCCACGACGCGATCGAACTGGACCTGGTCCGGCACGACTCGCCGACCGCGGGCCTGTCCGAGGGGCTGTGCGATGTCGCGATCGTGCGCCGCCCGGGCGACGACAAGCGCTTCGACTCGATCGTCGTCGGTCTGGAGCGGCGGCTGGCCGCATTCGCGGCCGACGACCCGCAGTGGTCACGGCGACGCACCCTGAGCATGGCCGAGATCGCCGATCGCACCGTGATCATCGATCCGCGGGTCGGTACCACCACCAGCCGGTTGTGGGAGGGCGCCGAGCATCAGCCCAAGTTCATCGAGTCCACCAACATCGACAGTTGGCTCGACGCCATCGCGGCCGGCCGTGGCGTCGGCACCACGGCCGAGGCCACCGCACATCACCATCCCCGCCCCGGGGTCATCTACCGGCCCATCAAGGACGGCCCCCGCATCGCGGTGCGGCTGGTGTGGCGCCACGACGACCGGCCAGACGGCCTCGACGATCTCATCGATGCCATCACCCGGCTCTACGCCTCGGGGTGAATCACCAGCGCATCATCGGCATGGGCCGCAGCGGGTGGCGCACCGCCCAACGTGCCGCGGTGCGCACGAGAAAGCCGTGGAAACCCGCGTACGGATGCGCGGCGACGACATCCTTGACTGCCGACCGGGCGAGACCGCCGCTCAGCAGGCCGCCCGAAACGTCGATGCGATCGGCAACCCGGAAGCTCTCCACCCACGTGTCCCGGCACGGCCGCAGCTTGTGATGCAGCTCGACCATCTGCCGCACCCGGGCGACATCATCGATGTCGTAGTCGCCCGCAAGTTGGTCGACGAGGCGCACCGAGGGCCCCAGGTAGTCCCACCCGGCGGTGAACAAGCCGATGTCGTGCAGCGCCCAGGCCAGTGCGATGTCGTTCGGAACCTCTTCCAGGCCAAGCAGTTTCAGCTGGTAGTTCAGCCCGCGGTAGACATGGTTGCGGTAGTTCCCGGGAACCTCGTGGCGGGCGAGGATCCCATCGATGAGGCCGTTCGTCGTCACCACCGTCATTCGTCAGAGCCTGCCACGCCCAGGCCCTACAGCCGGTCGATGATCAGCGGGCCGGTGGACGGCGCGTTCTCGCCCACGGACCACGCACCGTCGAGTTCGGCGAGTGCGCCGGGCAGCCGATCCGGAGTGTCGGTGTAGAGCGTGAACACCGCCTCTCCCGCCGTCACGGGCTCGCCCGGCCTGCGATGGATCCGCACGCCCGCGCCCGACTGCACGGGCTCGCCGGGTTGCGCGCGGCCCGCGCCCAGTCGCCAGGCCGCCAGCGCCACGCCCATGGCGTCGATGTCGCCCATCATCCCGTCGCGCGACGCGGTGACCGTCTCGGTCGCCGCACCGAGCGGCAGTGGCCGGTTCAGGTCGCCGCCCTGCGCCGCGACCAACGCGCGGAAGCTGTCCATCGCCGAGCCGTCGCGCAGGGTGTCGGCCGGATCGACACCGTCGATGCCTGCGGCGTCGAGCATCTCGGCCGCGAGCGCGAGCGTCAGCTCGACCACGTCGGACGGTCCGCCACCCGCGAGCACGTCGAGCGACTCCTGCACCTCGACGGCATTGCCGACGGTGCGGCCCAGCGGGCGGTTCATGTCCGTGAGCAGCGCGCGCGTCGGCACGCCGTAGGCGTTGCCGAGTTCGACCATGGTGCGGGCGAGTTCGCGTGACTCGGCCTCGGCCTTGAGGAACGCGCCGCGGCCCACCTTGACGTCGAGGACCAATGCTCGCGCACCTTCGGCGAGCTTCTTGCTCATCACCGAACTCGCGATGAGCGGCAGGGATTCGGTGGTGGCCGTGACGTCGCGCAGCGCATAGATCTTGCGATCGGCAGGCGCCAGGTCACCGGCCGCGAAGATTGCGGCACCGACCTCGGAAAGTTGTTGCCGGATGCGCTCTTTGGACAGTTCCGCGGTGAATCCGGGGATCGCTTCGAGCTTGTCGAGTGTTCCGCCGGTGTGTCCGAGGCCGCGACCTGCGGCCTGCGGCACCGCACCGCCGCACGCGAGCACGACGGGAACGAGCGGGATGGTGATCTTGTCGCCGACGCCTCCGGTGGAGTGTTTGTCGACCAGTGCGAGCGGCTTGCCGGCCCGGCGAAGATCGGTGAAGTCGAACCGCTCCCCCGAGTCGACCATCGCCGCGGTCCAGCGGGCGATCTCGGCAGGCGTCATACCTCGCAGGAAAATCGCCATGAGCAGTGCCGACATCTGCTCGTCTGCCACCGCGCCGCGGGTGTAGGCGTCGATGACCCAGTCGATGGCGGCGTCGGACAGCACACCGCCGTCACGTTTGGTCCGGATTATGGTTGGCGCGTCGATGCCCGAATCCTACTGTGCGGCTTCCGTGCCGAGCCCGGCCAGCAGCGCCCGCATGGCCCATTCGAAGTCGTCGCCCTCGGGCGGGGCGCCCTGCAGGTGGCCGAACGGGTGCCTGCTCAGCAGATGGCCGATCAGCAACCGCCACAGCGCCCGGTAGGCACGCCGCGAAACCGCCTCGTCGAGGCCCACGTCCGCGAAGAGGGCCATGCACCGGTCGACCACGGGCTGCGCCGCCGAGACCGTGTGCTCGCCGCCGGCGATGAGCGGTGCTCCCCACGGGTGGGCGACCAGATAGTCGTGCATCGCGAGCCACTGCGCCACCAGCCGATCGATGGGGTCGCCACCCGGTTCGACCAAGGGATAGCCGGCCGCCAGATCCTCGGCGAGCAACGTCAGCAGTTGGCGGCGGTCGGTGATGTGCCGATACAGCGACGCGGCTCCCGTACCGAGCTCGCGAGCGACGCGGCGCACCGACAACTCGTCCAAGCCCTCGTCGTCGGCGATCCGGCGCGCGACCGTGGTGATCGACGCCCGACTCAGCGCGGGCCGCCCGGTCACGAAGAACCCCATGCGAACACCGTTCGCAGTAGGCTGCCCGCGATGGCTGCGAACGGTGTTCGCAGCGGCCGAGGATCCGAAGGGAGCGTCATGGGCGCCATCGCCAGCCAGCATGCCTCATCAGCCGATACGGGATACCGGCCGGTGCTCGCCGCGGTATCGGCCGTGGTTTTCTCGTACGGGCTCATGCAGACCATGCTGGTGCCCACGATCGGCGTGCTGCAGCGCGATCTGCACACCACCACCGCGGCGGCGTCGTGGGCCGTGCTGTCGGCGATGCTGCTCGCGAGCGCCGTGACCACGCCGCTGATCGGCAGGCTCGGTGACCGCTTCGGCACCCGACAGGTGCTGCTGTGGACGCTGTCGCTCTACCTGCTCGGCACCCTCGCGGCGATGGCCGCACCCACCGTGGGCGTCCTCATCGCGTGCCGCGCCGTGCAGGGTGTCAGCCTCAGCCTGCTGCCCCTCTCGTTCTCGATCGTCCGGCACGCCATGCCCGCCGATCGCATCCATGCCGGGCTCGCGGTGACGTCCGGCCTGATCACCGGGACAGCGGGCGTGGGCCTGCTGATCGGCGGGCTCGTCACCGATCACGGCTCGTGGCGCTGGCTGTTCGGCATCGGCGCCGTAGCGGTCGCGGCCGCACTCGCGATGGCGGCACGCTGGGTTCCGGAGAGCACCGAGCGTCACCCCGGCGGACTCGACGCCTGCGGGACGACACTGATGGCCGCCGGATTGATCGCCGTGCTCGTCGCGATCACGCAAGGCCCGGTCTGGGGA
The DNA here is from genome assembly GCF_010727475.1 of Mycolicibacterium mageritense. Classification (NCBI taxonomy): domain Bacteria; kingdom Bacillati; phylum Actinomycetota; class Actinomycetes; order Mycobacteriales; family Mycobacteriaceae; genus Mycobacterium; species Mycolicibacterium mageritense. The sequence continues at coordinate 4,731,007 of NZ_AP022567.1, read as the reverse complement.
TGGACGTCGGCACCGGTCGTCGGCCTCTTCGTCGCCGCGGCCGTGGGCCTGGCCGCCTTCGCCGCCGTCGAGTACCGGGTCGACCATCCGATCGTCGACCCCGCCCTGATGACCGAACCCGCCCTGGCCGCGGCCCATCTGGGCGCCTTGGCCTTGGGCATCAATCAGTTCGCGGTCTATGTGCTGGTGCCCAAGTTGGCCGAACTGCCCGCGTCGGACGGGCCCGGTTTCGGGCTGTCGGTCACGGGCGCGGCACTCGTGCTACTGCCAGGCACCCTGCTGACCGTGCCTGCGAGCTGGGCGACGCCGTGGCTCGAGCGCAAGACCGGGCGCCGGGGGCCGCTGCTGACGGGACTGGCGTTCGCCGCTGCGGGCACGATCGCCCTCGCGCTCACGCACAGCGGGCTGTGGCAGGTCGTGTTGGGCTACGCGATCGCAAGCGTCGGTTGGGGATTCGCCATGGCGGCGCTGCCGCGCATGGTCAGCACCGCGTGCCCGCCCGCACAGAGCGGCAGCGCCAACGGCGCCAACACAGTGGCCCGGACCGTGGGCGGCGCGGTCGGTGGCCAGCTCGCCGCGGCGCTACTGGTCGGTAACAGTGGGTTCGCGCTCGCCTTCACCGTCGCCGCGGTCGTCGCCGGCACGGGCGCCGCGTTGGTGTCGCTGCCGATATTCGGTCGCGGGAACCGTTGGACGGCTTGAACTTACCGACGAGTCAGGTCGTCCGGACCGAATGCGTCCGGCAACAGTTCACGCAAGGGGCGCGGGCCGGCGGGATGGTCGATGAGCAACTCCGGCCCACCGTGTTCGAGCAACAGTTGCCGACACCGGCCACACGGCATCAGCGGGCCTCCGTCGGGGCCCACACACGCCAGCGCAACCAGCCGACCGCCCCCGCCCGAATGCAGGGCACAGACCACAGCACACTCGGCACAGAGACCTAGGCCATATGAGACATTCTCCACATTGCAACCGGCAATAATTCGGTCATCGTCAACCAACGCGGCTGCGCCGACCGGAAAACCCGAATACGGTGCATACGCGCGACTGGAGGCTTCAATTGCTTTCGCGCGCAACAGTTTCCAGTCAATTTCCGGCGACACGAGCCCACCGCCGAACAAGCACTGAATGCATTCCGAAACCTCCGCCTCACCGGCCCACCGGGGAGATAGGTAAGCCTAACTTTATGCTGGTTGGAGCCTCTTACGGCGCCACCGTAGTTCGTTCACAGTTACAAATGGGTTTAGAGTCGCCCCGAGGTTTGGGGCTAATCGACAGACCGGTCCCAAACGTCCACCGATGGCGTTGGAGGGACCGATGAGTACTCAGACGGAGGTACCGGCTCCGCAACCCAGGAAAACACGACGGCGCACCCTGTATCGCGGTGATCCCGGAATGTGGTCCTGGGTGCTGCACCGAATTACCGGTGCCACGATTTTCTTTTTCCTGTTCGTACACGTGCTCGACACCGCGCTGGTGCGGGTGAGCCCGCAGGCCTACAACGAGGTCATCGAGACCTACAAGACCCCCATCGTCGGGTTGATGGAGATCGGTCTGGTCGCCGCGGTGCTCTTCCACGCCCTCAACGGCATCCGCGTGATCCTCATCGACTTCTGGCAGCACGGCCCGCGCTACCAGAAGCAGATGCTGGCCGTGGCCGTCGGCATCTTCCTGTTGGTCTTCATCGCCGCGTTTGGAGTACTCGGTATGCACATGGCGGAGCGGTTCCTGTGAGCGCGCCTGCAGCGGGCGAATCCCGCCTCGGACGTCAGGCGCCGGTACTGGAACGTGAGCACGACCGGCCCGCCGCACTCGACCATCCGCGCGCACCGCGCCGCCCGCGGGGCATCCCGTACTTCGAGAAGTACGCCTGGCTGTTCATGCGGTTCTCCGGTGTCGCGCTGGTCTTCCTGGCGCTGGGCCACCTGTTCATCATGCTGATGTGGCAGGACGGCGTGTACCGCATCGACTTCAACTACGTTGCGCAGCGCTGGGCCTCGCCGTTCTGGCAGATCTGGGACATGGCCCTGCTGTGGCTGGCCAACCTGCACGGCGCCAACGGCATGCGCACCATCATCGGTGACTACGCCCGCAAGAACGTGACCAAGTTCTACCTGAACTCGCTGTTGCTGCTCGCGACGGGATTCACCTTGGTCCTGGGCACCTACGTCCTGGTCACCTTCGACGCGAACATCGGGGGTTAAGCGATGCTCCAAGAACACCGTTACGACGTCGTCATCGTCGGCGCCGGCGGCGCAGGCATGCGCGCGGCGGTCGAGTCGGCACCCCGCGCCCGCACCGCGGTGCTGACCAAGCTCTACCCGACCCGGTCGCACACCGGCGCGGCCCAGGGCGGCATGTGCGCCGCCCTGGCCAACGTCGAGGAAGACAACTGGGAGTGGCACACGTTCGACACCGTCAAGGGTGGCGACTACCTGGCCGACCAGGACGCCGTCGAGATCATGGCCAAAGAGGCCATCGACGCGGTGCTCGACCTGGAGAAGATGGGCATGCCGTTCAACCGGACGCCCGAGGGCCGCATCGACCAGCGCCGCTTCGGCGGACACACCCGCGATCACGGCAAGGCGCCCGTCCGCCGGGCCTGCTACGCCGCCGACCGCACGGGTCACATGATCTTGCAGACGCTGTACCAAAACTGCGTCAAGCACGATGTGGAGTTCTTCAACGAGTTCTACGCACTCGACATCGCACTGACCGAAACCCCGGCCGGCCCGGTGGCCACGGGCGTCATCGCCTACGAGCTGGCCACCGGTGACATCCACGTCTTCCACGCCAAGGCCATCGTGTTCGCCACGGGCGGCTCGGGCCGGATGTACAAGACCACCTCCAACGCCCACACCCTGACCGGTGACGGCCTCGGCATCATCTTCCGCAAGGGACTTCCCTTGGAGGACATGGAGTTTCACCAGTTCCACCCGACGGGCCTGGCCGGCCTCGGCATCCTGATCTCCGAAGCCGTGCGCGGTGAGGGTGGCCGGTTGCTCAACGGCGAAGGCGAACGGTTCATGGAGCGCTACGCGCCGACCATCGTCGACCTCGCGCCGCGTGACATCGTGGCCCGCTCGATGGTGCTGGAGGTGCTCGAAGGCCGCGGCGCCGGGCCGAACAAGGACTACGTCTACATCGACGTGCGCCACCTCGGCGAGGACGTGCTCGAGGCCAAGCTGCCCGACATCACCGAGTTCGCCCGCACCTACCTCGGCGTCGACCCCGTCACCGAACTGGTGCCCGTCTATCCGACGTGTCACTACGTCATGGGCGGCATCCCCACCACGGTGCACGGCCAGGTGCTGCGCGACAACACCAACGTCATCCCGGGCCTGTACGCCGCCGGCGAATGCGCGTGTGTGTCGGTGCACGGCGCCAACCGCCTCGGCACCAACTCGCTGCTGGACATCAACGTGTTCGGCCGCCGCGCGGGCATCGCCGCCGCCGAGTACGCCAACAACCACAACTTCGTCGACCTGCCGGACAACCCGGCCGACATGGTGGTGGGCTGGGTCGGGGACATCCTCTCCGAGCACGGCAACGAGCGCGTCGCCGACATCCGCACCGCACTGCAGCAGTCGATGGACAACAACGCCGCGGTGTTCCGCACCGAGGAGACCCTCAAGCAGGCGCTGACCGACATCCACGCGCTCAAGGAGCGGTACTCGCGAATCACCGTGCACGACAAGGGCAAGCGCTACAACAGCGACCTGCTCGAGGCCATCGAGCTGGGCTTCCTGCTGGAGCTGGCCGAGGTGACCGTGGTCGGTGCGCTCAACCGCAAGGAATCCCGCGGCGGGCACGCTCGCGAGGACTACCCCAACCGCGACGACACCAACTACATGCGCCACACCATGGCGTACAAGGAAGGCCCCGGACTGCTTGCCGACATCCGGCTGGACTACAAGCCCGTGGTCCAGACCCGCTACGAGCCGATGGAGCGGAAGTACTGATGAGCGCCCCCGTCATCGACAAACCAGAAGCCGGCGACCCGCCCCTGCCTCCTGTGCCCGAGGGCGCGGTGATGGTGACCCTCAAGATCGCCCGGTTCAACCCCGAGAACCCCGACGCCGCGGGCTGGCAGAGCTTCCGGGTGCCGTGTCTGCCCTCGGACCGGCTGCTCAACCTGCTGCTCTACGTCAAGGGCTATCTGGACGGCACACTGACCTTCCGGCGGTCCTGCGCCCACGGCGTGTGCGGATCCGACGCCATGCGCATCAACGGCGTCAACCGGCTGGCCTGCAAGGTGCTCATGCGCGATCTGCTGCCCAAGAAGCCCGGCAAGCAGCTCACCATCACCATCGAGCCGATCCGCGGCCTGCCCGTGGAGAAGGATCTCGTGGTCAACATGGAGCCCTTCTTCGACGCCTACCGCGCCGTCAAGCCGTTCCTGATCACCAGCGGCAACCCGCCCACCAAGGAACGCATCCAGAGCGCGACCGACCGGGCCCGCTTCGACGACACCACCAAGTGCATCCTGTGCGCGTGCTGCACCACGAGCTGCCCGGTGTACTGGAGCGAGGGCTCGTACTTCGGCCCGGCCGCGATCGTTAACGCCCACCGGTTCATCTTCGATTCGCGTGACGAGGCGGCCGCCGAGCGGCTGGACATCCTCAACGAGGTCGACGGCGTGTGGCGCTGCCGCACCACGTTCAACTGCACCGAGGCCTGCCCGCGTGGCATCCAGGTGACCCAGGCGATCCAGGAGGTCAAGCGCGCGTTGATGTTTGCGCGCTAGGTGTTTGCTTGCCGAATCTGAGCTTGTGTACGAGATTTCGCCGGAATTTCGTACACAAGCTCAGATTCGTTCAGAAGGGCGCACCCGCCTCCCGCAGCGCTTGGCGGGTGCGGTCAATGATCGCGCGTTGGCGATACCGGAGCAGGTCGGCACCAACGCGGACGATCCGCCAGCCGAGATCCTGGTACTCGACGTTCTGGTCGATGTCCTTTGTGCGTTGGCTCGCGTCGGTCCAGTGCTGAACGCCGTCGTACTGCACGCCGACCTTCCATTCCGGCCACCCCATGTCGATGCGCCCGACCAGTTCACGCCAGTGCCCGAACACCTCGATCTGCGTTTGGGTCGGCCGCATACCTGCATCGGTGAACACCAGCCGAAGCCTGGTTTCCTGGGGTGATTCAGCGCCGTCGTCGGCGAGCTCCAGCACGCGGCGCAACTGCACAATCCCGGGTATCCCCTTGTGACGCTGGAGAAGTGGCTGCACATCTGAGAGCTTGAGTTTGCCGACCTGCAGCAGCGCGTCCACGCGAATCACGGCCGTCTCCAGTCCACGTCGGCGGCCCAGATCGAATGCCGTTCGCTCCGGCGTGGTCACCGTGATGCCATGGACGAGGCAGGTCTCGTCGTCCCACAGGTTGTCGCTGTGCAGCACGATGCCGCCCGTCTTGTGCTGGCTGGGCTGATTCAGCTCGGCAGGGTGCTTCGCGTCGATCCAACGCGAGCCGTGCAGTGCGGCCGCGGACAGCCCCACCAGGGTTGCCTTCCGGCCCGACCACAACCACGCCGCCACGGCTTTGTCAACGGGCGTGAGCTCGGTTCCCCGCGGCACATATACATTCCGGAACACCGCGTCGTACTGGGTTCGGAGCTGATAGCGGTTGACCTTGCCCGCCGCCAGTGCCTCGGAACCCAGGAAGAGCATGCAGTTAAGACGGCAGTGGCCACTCGCCGGTTCCCGGTGTGCCGAACCTGAGCTTGTGTGCGAAGTTTTCCGGAAATTTCGCACACAAGCTCAGATTGGGTGTCACAAACCCAGAGCCTGCCCCGTCTAACCAACATGACCACACGAATTGCCCCTGTGACCCCGAAACAAGCCGGCCTGCTGACCCGCGCCATGTACTGGTACGCCAAGCGCCAGTTCGGTGAGGTGCCCGAGCCGTTCACCGTGGCCGCGCATCATCCACGCCTCATGGTGGCCAACGGCGTGCACGAGATGCTGCTGCAGGGCGGCTCGAAGAAGCTGCCCGCCAGCGTTCGCGAACTCGCGGTGTTCTGGACGGCCCGCACCGTCGGGTGCTCGTGGTGTGTCGACTTCGGCTCGATGCTGATGCGCCTGGAGAACCTCGACGTGGACCGGCTCAAGTCGATCGACGACTACGCGACCTCACCGTTGTTCAATGACGACGAGCGCGCCGCGATCGCCTACGCCGACGCGATGACGAAAGACCCGCACACGGTCACCGACGAGCAGGTGGCCGACCTGCGGCGCCGCTTCGGAGACGACGGCGTGATCGAGCTGACGTATCAGATCGGCGTGGAGAACATGCGCGCCCGGATGTACTCGGCGCTCGGCATCACCGAGCAAGGCTTCAACTCGGGGGATGCGTGCCGGGTGCCGTGGGCTTGATCTCGATGAACGCGATGGGCATGTCGAAGGCCTGACTCCCGCGGTCGAGGCCACGCTCGAACAGCTTCATCGGCAGGCTCCAGTTGGCCGCGATCACCGCGTCGGCGTGCGCGTGTTCTGCCTCAGGCAGGATGCGCGCCACGCCTGCCGCGACGGGACCGCTGGGCTTGCCGCGCAGATTGCTGCCCACCACAAGCACTTTGGGGTTGTTGCGGATGCGTTTGACCTTCGCGGTCGACGCGTCGGTGCGCACGTAGATCTTGCCGTCGGCGACCCCGTGGTTGATCGGGCTCGGGACGGCCTCACCGGATCGCTTGTAGGTCACCAGCACGATCTGCCGGTACCTGTCGAAGCCCGCGAAGTCAATGGCCGTGGGTTCCCCGATGTCGAACGCATCGCGGTGCCGCATCTTGTCCATGCCGCGGAACATCACCTTGCCGAACGTCTGGGCGAGGCCTGCTGGATCGGTCGGCATCACTGCACACCTCCACGTAGCGGGGATCCGGTGAACTTGTCGGGGTTGGCGATGTCCCAGACCGCGCAGACTTTCCCGTCGCGGACCGAGAAGACCGTGACGCGCGGCATCATCTCCGGGTAGCCGTCGGCGGCCGGGGCACCGCGCGTGTAGACCCCCAGCTGACCGTTGACCAGCGCGAACTGGCTACCGGCGAGCCAGTTCGGCCCGTATCGCCGCGACAGCCCCAGCAGGAACCGGGCCACCTTGTCGGGGCCGTGGATGACGCGAGCCGCGGTCGGGGCGCGGCGGTTGGAGTCACCGGTGAAGGTCACGTCGGGATGCAGCACGCGCACGACGGCATCGAGCTCGCCTGACGCGAGGGCCGCCATCAACTCGCCGGCCACCTCGTTGTGCGTGTCGTCGGCAACCGGGGGCGGGCCGTCTGCCACGGCGCGGCGCGCCCGCGACGCCAATTGGCGGGCGGCGGCGGGGCTCACGCCGAGCACCTCGGCGATCTCACCGAACGGCACCGAGAATCCGTCGTGCAGCACAAAGGCCACTCGCTGGTCTGGTGTCAGCCGCTCCAGCACCACCATGGCCGCGAACCGCGCGTCCTCCCCCGCCACCACCGCGTTGAGCGGGTCGTTCCCGTCGAACCCCGTCACGACGGGCTCGGGCAGCCACTCACCGAAGTAGGCCTCACGCCGATGGGCGGCCGACCGCAACCGGTCCAGGCCCAGCCGGCTCACGACGGTGGTCAGCCAGGCTCGCAGGTCGGCGATCTCGGTGCGGTTGGCGTCCCAGCGGATCCACGCGTCCTGGACGATGTCTTCAGCATCGGCGTAGGTGCCCGTCAACCGGTAGGCGACCGCCAGCAATTGCGGCCGCAGCGCCTCGAACTCGTCTGCCCGCGCCGCAGTGGTCACCCACCCGAGCGTAGTAGCTCACCGACTGCGCCGGCGATCCGCGCTACCGCTTGGTGAATATCGTTCGGTGCCAGTCTTTTTCGGCGACACCCGTGACATCGCTCATCACGTGCTTGATGGTGAGGTACTCCTCGAACGAGTAATCGCTCATGTCCTTGCCGAACCCGGACGCACCGACACCGCCGTGCGGCATCTCGCTGATGATCGGGATGTGGTCGTTGATCCACACGCAACCCGCGTGGATCTCGCGCGACGCCCGCTGCGCGCGGTACACGTCGCGGGTCCACGCCGAGGCGGCCAGGCCGTATTCGGTGTCGTTGGCCTGCCGGATGGCGTCGTCGTCATCGGTGAACGGCCGCACCGTCAGCACCGGGCCGAAGATCTCGTCGCGGTACACCTCTGAGGATTCGGTGACATCAGCGATCAACGTGGGGCGGTAGAACGATCCCGGCAGGTCCGGCACGACCCCACCGGTGACGATCCGGCCACCCTGCTCGGGAGCCCGGGCGACCATGCCCGCCACCTTGTCGCGATGTGCGAACGAGATCAGCGGGCCGAGGTCGGTGTCCGGATCGTGCGGATCGCCGACCACGATCTTGCTCATCACCTCGGCGACACCTGCGACGAAGTCGTCGTACAGGTCACGAGCCACGATGGCCCGGGTGGCCGCGGTGCAGTCCTGGCCGGTGTTGATCAGCGCGCCGGCCACCGCGCCCTGGATCGCGGCGTCGAGGTCGGCATCGTCGAACACCACGAACGGGGCCTTGCCGCCCAGCTCCAGCTGGGTGCGGTGGCCGTGCACGGCCGCGGCGGCCATGACCTTGCGGCCGACGGCGGTCGAGCCCGTGAACGTGACGACGTCGACGTCGCGATGACCGGCCAGGGCAGTTCCGACGTCCGCGCCGCCGCCCGTCACCACGTTGAACACGCCGTCGGGCAGGCCGGCCTCGGTGGCCAGGCGCGCCAGCGTCAAGGTGGTCAGCGGCGTGATCTCGGCGGGCTTGATGACAACCGAACAGCCGGCCGCCAGCGCGGGGATGACCTTCCACACCGCCATCTGCAGCGGATAGTTCCACGGCGTGATGGTCGCGACGACGCCGACGGCTTCCCGCCGGATGCTCGACGTGTGGTCGCCCGAGTATTCGGCGGTCGCCTTGCCTTCCAGGTGCCGCGCCGCGCCCGCGAAGAAGTCGATGTTGTCGATGCTGCCGGGGACGTCGAACTCAGTGGCCAAGCGCACCGGCTTGCCGGTCTGGCTGACCTCCTCGGCGATCAGCTGGTCGGCGTGTTCGTCGGCCAGTTTCGCGAGTTTGGCGAGCACCGCGGAACGCTCGGCGGGCGTTGCACCCGACCATTCCGGCAATGCCTTGCGGGCCGCGGCGACCGCGATGTCCACGTCTGCCGGGGTCGCCAGGGCATAGTCGGCAACGCCGTCACCGGTCGCCGGATCGATGATCCGGTGTGTTTGGCCGCCGGTCGCGACCGGGGCCCCGTCGATCCAGCTGCTCGCGAGATTCACCGCAACACTCATGGCCCAACGCTAACCGATCGCCGTACCGGATTGCTACGCAATACGACAGCCGGAGCCCCCTCAGACGCGTGAATTCATCGATTAGGTTGCCTAAAACGACGGATTCCGTGCACAATCGGAGCATGACCAATCCTGATGGTCACGACCTTCAGCCCGTCCCGTTGCGCGTGAACCATTCTCGGCCGGGAGCCGCCTTCCAGCTCGATGAATTGTCGAAAGCGATCATCGAGAAGTTGCAGGCCGACGGCCGACGCTCGTACGCGGGCATCGGCAAAGCCGTCGGGCTGTCGGAGGCCGCGGTGCGCCAGCGCGTGCAGCGCATGGTCGACGCCGGCGTCATGCAGATCGTCGCGGTGACCGATCCGCTGCAGCTCGGGTTCGCCCGGCAGGCCATGATCGGCATCCGGTGCACCGGTGACACGCTGAAGCTCGCCGAGAAGCTGGCCGACATCGAATCGGTCGACTACGTCGTGCTGACCGCAGGATCCTTCGACGCCATCGTCGAGGTGGTCTGCGAGGACGACGACAGCCTGCTCGAACTCCTCAACACCAAAATCCGTGCATTGCCGGGAGTGATATCCACCGAAACGCTTGTGTATTTGAAACTTGTTAAGCAGCAATATAATTGGGGAACTCGATGACAATCGCTGATACCACCGAGACGGCATCGGCCGATCTCGCCGCAAAAGCCAACCGGCACCTGTGGGGGCACTTCGCCCGCCATGGTGAAGGCATCACACCGCCCATCATCACCCGCGGCGAAGGTGTCCGGATCTTCGACGACAAGGGCAAGAGCTACATCGACGGACTGTCGGGCCTGTTCGTCGTCCAGGTCGGCCACGGCCGCAAGGAACTTGCCGAGGCCGCCGCCAAGCAGGCCGAGAAACTGTCCTTCTTCCCGCTGTGGTCCTACGCCACGCCACCGGCCATCGAGCTGGCCGAGCGTGTCGCCGGATTCGCACCGGGTGATCTGAACCGCGTGTTCTTCACCACCGGTGGCGGCGAAGCCGTGGAGAGCGCATGGAAGCTGGCCAAGCAGTACTTCAAGCTGACCGGGAAACCCGGTAAGCACAAGGTGGTTTCGCGTTCGATCGCCTATCACGGCACGCCGCAGGGCGCGCTGGCCATCACCGGCATCCCGGCGTTCAAGGCTCCGTTCGAGCCGCTGACCCCTGGCGGATTCCGCGCACCCAACACCAACTTCTACCGTGCGCCTGCCGAATACGCGCATGACGAGAAGGCTTTCGGGCGTTACTGTGCCGACCGGATCGCCGAGGCCATCGAGTTCGAGGGCCCCGACACCGTCGCCGCGGTGTTCCTCGAGCCGGTGCAGAACGCGGGCGGATGCTTCCCGCCGCCGCCGGGGTACTTCGAGCGGGTACGCGAGATCTGCGACCAGTACGACGTGCTGCTGGTATCCGACGAGGTGATCTGCGCATACGGCCGCATCGGATCGATGTTCGCGTGCAACGACTTCGGCTACGTGCCCGACATCATCACGAGCGCCAAGGGTCTGACGTCCGGCTATTCGCCGCTCGGCGCGATGGTCGCCAGCGACCGGCTGTTCGAACCGTTCAACGACGGCAAGACGACCTTCGGCCACGGCTACACCTTTGGCGGACACCCGGTTTCGTCCGCGGTTGCGCTGGCCAACCTCGACATCTTCGAGCGCGAGGGCCTCAACAACCACGTCAAGGAAGCCGCTCCTGCGTTCCGGGCCACCTTGGAGAAGCTCTACGACCTGCCGATCGTCGGCGATGTCCGTGGCGAAGGATTCTTCTACGGCATCGAACTGGTCAAGGACAAGACCACCAAGGAGACGTTCAACGACGAAGAGTCCGAGCGGCTGCTGCGCGGATTCCTGACCCCCGCGCTGTGGGAGGCCGGCCTGTACTGCCGCGCCGACGACCGTGGCGACCCAGTGATCCAGCTCGCGCCGCCGCTGATCAGCGGGCAGGCCGAGTTCGACGCGATCTACGACATCCTGCACAGCGTGCTGGGTGAGGCGGGCAAGCTGCTGTAAGACGTGAAGTCAGGAACGGCCGGGCGGGAAACCGTCCGGCCGTTGTCTTTTCGGGCGTAGCGTCAAGCGGATGGCACGTAAACCACCGATCGATCCGGTCCGCTGGACCCCGCCACCCGTCGGCACGCTCCCGGAATATCCGCCCGCCCGGTTGACCGTGGTGCCGATGCCCGGCGACGCACCCGAAGACGTCGTCGTCGATGCGGCCGGACAGCTGTGGACGGGTCTGGTCGACGGCAGGATCGTGCGTGTCTCGCCAGACGGCGCCGCGGCGGTGGTGGCCGACACCGGAGGGCGTCCACTCGGGTTGCACGTCGCCAGTGACGGGCGCGTGCTGATCTGCGACAGCCACCGAGGGCTGCTGGCGCTGGACCCGGACACCGGGGCACTGTCCACGTTGGTCTCATCGGTGGCAGGCCGTCCCTTGATGTTCTGCTCGAACGTCACCGAGACCTCCGACGGCACAATCTATTTCACCGAGTCCACCAGCAAGTTCCACTACGAGCACTTCGCCGGGGCGATCCTCGAGGCGCGCGGCCGCGGCAGCCTGTTCCGGTTGGCCACCGACGGCACAGTGACCACCCTCGTCACCGGGCTCTACTTCACCAACGGCGTCACCGTGACCGCCGACGGCTCTGCGCTGGTGTTCGCCGAGACCCAAGGCCGCAGGCTCTCCAAGTACTGGTTGAGCGGACCGGCCACCGGGACCGTGACACCGCTGGCGGAGCACCTACCCGGCATGCCCGACAACATCTCCACCGGCTCCGACGGCCGCATCTGGGTCGCGCTGGTGAGCCCCGTCAACGCCGCGGCCGAGAAGCTGGCACCGCTCTCGCCACTGCTGCGTCAGCTCGTCTGGCGACTGCCCGATGCGCTGCAGCCGCGCATCAAACCGCAGGTGTGGGTGGTGGCGTTCGACCCGGACACCGGGGCTCCGACCGGCGGTGTCCGCATGACGCATCCAGACTTCGGCGTCGTCACGGGCGTCGTGGAGAGCGACGGCAGATTATGGATGTCGAGCATCGAGTATCCCGCGCTCGCATACACCCATCTTTAACATCAGTCACACGCGTCACAGCGTGGCAAACCGGAATCCGGGGCTCGATCGCCTAACCTTCGGACACGATGGCGACCTGGCGGAGTACTTCGAAGCGCGCGCTTGCGGCATGCGCGGCACTGGCAGTGATGGCGGTACCCGCCGTGATGACCGCCGGTGTGGCGGGCGCTGATCCGGCCCCCGATTGCCCGTACCGCGTGACGACGCCACCCGCGGTGGACGCATCGGAGGTGCCCAAACCGGGCGACCCCACCCCCGGTCCCCTGCCCGTGCCCGCCAAGCCGATGGGCGGCGACGCGCTCGGCAGCTGCGGCGTGATCACGGCACCCGATACACCGCCGCTGCCCAACGACGTCTCCGCGGAGGCCTGGCTCGTCGCCGACCTGGACACCGGAGACGTCATCGCCGCCAAGGATCCGCACGGGCGGCACCGCCCCGCGAGCATCATCAAGGTGCTGGTGGCCACCGCCGCGCTCAACGAGCTCAACCTCAACAAGCGGGTTGCCGGCACCCAGGAGGACGCGAATGCCGAAGGCACCCGCGTCGGCGTCGGCCCCGGCGGCCAGTACACGATCAACGAGTTGTTGCACGGGCTGCTCATGCACTCCGGCAACGACGCCGCGCACGCCCTGGCCATGCAGCTCGGCGGCATGGACGCCGCACTGCAGAAGCTGAATGTGTTGGCAGGCAAGCTCGGTGGGCGTGACACCCGCGCCGCGACACCGTCAGGCCTCGACGGCCCCGGCATGAGCACGTCGGCCTACGACATCGGGCTGTTCTACCGATACGCCTGGCAGAACCCGGTATTCGCCGACATCGTCGCCACCCAGACGTTCGATTTCCCTGGGCGCGACGGCAATCCGCCCTATCCGGTGGAGAACGACAACAAGCTGTTGTACAACTACCCGGGCGCGCTGGGCGGCAAGACCGGTTACACCGACGATGCCGGGCAGACCTTCGTCGGCGCCGCCGATCGCGACGGCCGCCGGCTGGTGGCTGTGCTCATGAAGGGCACCCGCGTACCGATCGCGCCGTGGGAACAAGCCGCTCGCCTGCTCGACTACGGCTTCGCGACACCTCCCGGCACCAAGGTCGGCACGCTCGTCGAACCGGACCCCTCCCTCACGGCACCGAAGGCCGACGAGCCGTCGGCCGCGCAGGCCGCGTCGGTCCTGCCTGACGCCGACACCCTGCCGGTGCGCGTGGGCGTCGCGATCGTCGGCGCCATCATCGTGTTCGCGCTGATGATGGGCGCCCGGTCACTGAACCGCCGCCCGCTGCACTGAGTTCTCCCCCTGCCAGACTTCCCGGCCGGACTTCTCTGCCGAGCAGACGCCGCGATACCCCATTTCGCGCGATTTGGTGTACCGCCACTGGGGGTACCGCCCGCATGCGGGGGACTGCCGGGCGGAGGATCCTTGCGATTGTCTGACCGATCGGTCTAATCTCAGACCATGCGGTCTGAACGCGTTCCAACCTTCACCGAGCAAGCGCGACGCCGCCAGATCGTCGATGCGGCACTGGAGGTAATCGCCGAGTCCGGTTACGCGCAGGCCTCCCTGGCCCGCATCGCCGAACACATCGGTGTCGCGAAAAGCGTTGTGTTGTATCACTTCACCAAGAAGTCCGAGGTGGTCGACGCGGTGTTCGCCGAGATCTTCAACCGTGGTGCCGCGGTCATCGTGCCTGCCGTGCGCGCGGAGAACACCTCGGCGGCGAAACTCTCCGCCTACATCAGAGCCAACGTGGCATTCGTCGCGGCGAATCGGTCAGCTGCAGTCGCAATGCTCGAACTCATGGCCGGCTATCGCGACGCCGACGGATTGCGACTCGACCAGGCCGCCGCGAAGGCCGTGCAGGAACATCCGCCGACCGGCGATCTCGCCGCTCTCGACCCGCTGGCGATATTCGACCAGGGCGTGCGCAGCGGCGAATTCCGGGATGTTCCTCCGCTTTTGATGAAGAACATCCTGCGCGGCGCCCTCGACAGTGCTGCGCAGGAGTACGCGCGCGATGCCGAGTACGACGTGATCGGGCACGGTGAAGCGCTTGTCGAGGTTTTCGAGATGGCCACCGCGAGACAGGGGGTAGCCCATGGCGAGTGACGCACTGATGGGTCATGCGCTGCTGGCCGGGGGCATCGTGTTGGCGGGCGGCGCAATCGGCGCAGGCATCGGCGACGGACTGGCCGGGTCTCAGTTCATCGCCGGGGTGGCACGGCAGCCCGAAGCTCAGTCCCGGCTGTTCACACCGTTTCTCATCACGGTCAGTTTGGTGGAGGCCACGTTCTTCATCAACATCGCATTCATGGCGTTGTTCGTGTTCGCTACCCCGGGTGGCTAGATGGCGACCATCGGCATCATCGCTATCGGCAGCCACGGCGACGTCGCGCCGCTGACAGGATTGGGCGTACGACTGCAGCACGCGGGCCACCGCGTGACCATGGTCGCCTACCAGATGTTCGCCGAGTTGGTGATCGGCTGCGGACTGGATTTCCGGCCACTCGCCGACGGTGGTGCCGCCCTCGGCGATGTGTCTCCGCTCGACGCGGTCAAGGGCCTGGCCAGGTTTCTGTCTCCGAGCGGCATGCGGGCACTGGGCAGCCAGGTGCTCGCAGCGGTGCATGACGAACCTTTCGATGTGCTGCTGCTGTCGCCGTTCGCCGAACCGGCCGGCCACCCGCTCGCCGAGGCGCTGAGCATTCCCAGTGTCGGCGTGCGGCTGCAACCGTTGTCGGCAACCGGGGATCATCCACCCTCCGTGCTCGGCGCGTGGTCGGCCGGCCGGCGCACAAACCGGGCCGCCGCACGAGTCGGCGAAACCGTACTCGATGCGCTGTACGGCAAGACCATCAACGGTTTTCGGGCCGAGCTCGAGCTGCCGAACGTGCCCGCGCGGAGCCTACGACGACAACGCACGGATGCCCGTTGGCCGATCCTGTACGGCTACTCCCCCACGGTCCTGCCGCGGCCCGCGGACTGGCGCCCGGGCATCGAGGTCGTGGGCTACTGGTGGCCGGCCCGTCCGTCCGGATGGCAGCCGTCCGCCGAACTGACCGCTTTCCTCGACGCCGGGCCAGCCCCGGTTGTCATCGGCTTCGGCAGCACGGTCAACAGCAGGGCCGCGGCCGAGAAAATCTCGGGTGTGATCCGGGACGCGGTGCAGGTCGCGGGCGCGCGTGCAGTGGTCCAGTCAGGATGGGCGGGCTTGGACGTGGCGGGTGACGACGTGCTGTGCGTGGGTGAGGTGCCGCACGACTGGTTGTTCACCCGGGCCGCCGTAGTGGTCCATCATTGCGGGGCCGGCACGACCGCGGCCGGATTGCGTGCGGGCGTCCCCGCGGTCGCGGTGCCTGCGATGGGTGACCAGCCGTTCTGGGCGCGTCGGCTCGCCGAGCTTGGGGCGAGCCCGGCCCCGATACCGCAGCGTCGGCTCACCTCCGAGAACCTCGGCGCGGCGATTCGGGCGGCGATGACCGACAACGGGTTCCGGACCAACGCTGCGCGGGTGTCTGACCATATGCAAGCGGAGGACGGCGCGGGCCGGGTGCTCAAACTCGTCGAGGAACTGCTCGCCTGACTCGGCCGAGAAAATCAGGCCCGCGCGACGAAGCGGAAGCGGTCGCCGCGGTACACCGACCTGGTCCACTCGATGACGTTGCCGGCCTCGTCACGGCTCGTGCGGTGTACCAGCAGCAGCGGTTGCCCGGTCGCGATCCCCAACAACTCGGCCTGGTGCGGCGTGGCCAGCGCGGTCTCGACGGTGTCCTCCACGGAGTGCACGACGCGGTCGTAGCAATCCCGCATCGCGGCGTACAGCGAACCCTTCTCGGTCAGGTGCGCCTCGAGCCGCGGCAGCGCGCCCGGCAGGTGCGCCTCTTCGATGGCCAACGGTTCGCCGTCGACCAGGCGCAGCCGCGTCAGCAGGTGGATACGCTCCCCGGGAGCGATCTCCAGATGCTCGGCGACGGCAGCCTCGGCGCGTACCCGTTGCAGCCCGAGGATCTGTGAAGATGCCTGCATCCCTTCGGCTTTCAGGTCGTCGGTGAGTGACGACAGCTGGCGGACGTGAACCACCTTGGGCGGGGCGACGAAGTTGCCGCTGCCCTGCGTGCGACGCAGCACGCCTTCGCCTGCGAGTTCGGCGAGCGCCTTGCGCAGCGTGGTGCGCGACGTGCCGAGCTGTTCTGCGAGCTGGCGTTCGGGCGGCAGCGAAACCCCGCGGTCGAGGCCGGCAATGAGTTCGGCAAGCGCCAGTTTGACCTGGAAATACCGAGGTGGAGCGGTCGGGGCAGCTGGTTCGGACATCAGTTTCAACTTACCTCTTGACGGGCCAAATTGGTGTATGCCAATCTTACCTGCATCAAATTGGCGTATACCAATTAGCCCCCAGTGAGAGGAACCGCCAGTGGGCAATACCGAAACCCGATCACCCTCGCGACTGGGCCTGCTGGTGGGCGTCGCCGCGGCGAGCGTCGGAGTCATCTACGGCTACGACCTGTCCAACATCGCCGGCGCAATGCTGTTCATCCCCAAGGAATTCGACCTCGACACCGCGGGCGTCCAGTGGATCACCACCATGGTGGTGATCGGCGAGATCGCGGGTGCGATCATCGGCGGCTGGCTGGCCAACCGGATCGGCCGCAAGAAGTCCATGGTGCTGGTCGGCGCCACCTACGCCACGTTCGCGCTGATGTGCGCGCTTTCGGTATCGGTCCCCATGCTGTTGGTGGCCCGCCTGCTGCTGGGCCTGACCATCGGCGTCTCGGTCGTGGTGGTCCCGGTCTTCGTCGCCGAATCGTCCCCCGCCAACATCCGCGGATCACTCTTGGTCGCCTACCAGGTGGCCACCGTGGTCGGCATCATCATCGGTTACCTGGCGGCCTATGCCCTGGCCGGCACCGGAGGCTGGCGCTGGATGCTCGGGCTGGCCGCGGTCCCCGCCATCGTGGTCACCCTGATCCTGCTGCGCATGCCCGACACCGCACGCTGGTACATGCTCAAAGGCCGCGTCGACGAGGCCCGCCGGGCCCTGCAGCGCGTCGAACCGAACGCCGACGTCGACGCGGAGATCGCCGAGATGAGCCGTGCGCTCAACGAGGAGAGCGGCGGGGCCATCCGCGAAATGCTGCGGCCGCCCTACCGGCGCGCCACGGTCTTCGTCGTCGTGCTGGGATTCTTCATCCAGATCACCGGCATCAACGCGATCGTCTACTACAGCCCCAAGCTGTTCGAGGCCATGGGCTTCCAGGGCAACTTCGCCCTGCTGATCCTGCCCGCCCTGGTCCAGGTCGCCGCGTTGATCGCGGTGTTCGTGTCGCTGGTGCTCGTCGACCGGTGCTGTTCACGGTCGGCTTCACGTTCGGGTTCGGTGCGCTGGTGTGGGTGTATGCGGGTGAGAGCTTCCCGTCGCGGCTGCGGTCGATGGGGTCGAGCGCCATGCTGACCTCGGACCTCGTGGCCAACGCGATCGTCGCGGGCTTCTTCCTCACCATGCTCCAAACCCTGGGCGGTTCTGGAACATTCGTGGTCTTCGGTGCACTGGCCCTGCTGGCCTTCATCTTCGTGTACCGCTTCGCCCCCGAGACCAAGGGCCGCCAGCTCGAAGATATCCGGCACTTCTGGGAGAACGGCGGCACGTGGCCGGCCGAGTCCCCGGCCGCCGAGACGGTGACCAAGTGACAACGCCCGCGGTACTCGGATTCGACATCGGCGGCTCCAAGACCCAGGCCGTGCGTGTCGAGAACGGCATCGTCACCGCCGAGGCCCTGGCCGGCAGCGCCAACATCTCGTCGGTGGGAATCGAGGAAGCCGGTCGTCAGCTCGACGTCATCCTGGACCGCCTCGGCGCCAACGGAATCCGGGCGGTCTGCGCGGGAGCGGCCGGCGTGGAGACCCCGGCCGCCGAGGCCCGGCTGCGCGACCTGCTCGCCGTGCGCCTACCGTGTGCGCGGGTCCGCGTGGTGCACGACAGCCAGCTCATCCTCGCCGCCGCAGGCGTGATGGACGGCATCGCGCTCATCTCGGGCACCGGCTCGGTGGCATGGGGCCGCCGGGGTGACCGGCAGACCCGCACCGGCGGGTGGGGCTACCTGCTCGGCGACGAAGGCAGCGGTTACTGGGTGGCCCGGGAAGCGGTGCGACGCAGCCTCACCCGCGTGGATCACGGCGAGCCCGCCGACCGCCTCGGCCAGCAGTTGGCCGCCGACTGCGGCCTGCAGTTCCCGGCCAGCTGCTCGACCACTTCTACGCCCAGCCCGACCGGCGCTACTGGGCGGGCCGGGCCCGCGTGGTGTTCGAACTGGCCAGCGACGGCGACGTGGTCAGCCGCCAGATCGTCGACCAAGCGGGCGCCGCCCTGGCCGGCTTGGCGGTCGCGGTCGGAAACCGGCTGGGATCGAAAGGTCCGGTGGTGCTAGCGGGCGGCCTTGCGGTGCACCAGCCCGCCCTGCAGAAAGCCGTGCGCCAACGACTCACCGAGCAACAGTTCACCGATGTCAGAGTGCTCTCGGTCGACCCGGTTCGGGGTGCCGTAGAACTCGCCCAACGACTACTACTGGAATGTGACGCCGACAAGGAGACGAAGTGAGCCCTGATTCAACCGCCCCCGGCCAGCTGATGGCCGCCGAGATCGCCGAGCAGCCGCAGGTCTGGCGCCGGCTGCTCGACGAGGGCCGTGACCGCATCCGCGCTGCCGCAGCCGAGATCGCGGCGGCCCAACCCCGGTTCGTGCTCTTCGTGGCCCGCGGCACCAGTGACCATGCCGCGCTCTACGCGAAGTACCTCGTCGAGATCAACCACGGCCTACCCGCCGGGCTGGTGTCCCCGTCGACCATGACGGTCTACGACGCGCGTCCCGATCTTCGCGATGTGCTCTACGTCGCGGTGAGCCAATCGGGTGGTTCGCCCGATCTGGTGCGCTCGGTGGAAGTCGCGCGCAAGCAAGGTGCGCTCACGGTCGCCGTCACCAACAACCCCGCGTCGGATCTGGCCGCGGCGGCGCAGATCCACGTCGACGTACTGGCCGGCGCCGAGCGTTCGGTGGCCGCTACCAAGTCCTACACCGCCGAGCTGCTGGCGCTGCAACTACTGCTCGGCCGCGGCACCGACGACGTCGACGCCTTGCCGGACCTCGGTGAGAATGTGCTCGGCTCGGGTGAGCTGGTGCGCGAGGTCGCCCAGCGGTACCGGTTCGCGCAGCGGCTCATCACCACCGCGCGGGGCTACTCGTACCCGACCGCGCGCGAAGCCGCGCTCAAGCTGATGGAGACGTCCTACCTGTCGGCACAGGCCTTCTCGGGCGCCGACCTGCTGCACGGTCCGCTGGCCACCGTGGATCCGCAGGTTCCGGTGCTGGCCGTCGTCCCCGAGGGCGCAGGCGGGCAGGCGATGGGGCCGGTGCTGGAACGCCTGGCCGAACGCAACGCCGACGTGTTCGGGGTCGGCGCGGCCGCGGCGCTCACCGGACTGGCGGGCGGGATCACGCTACCCTCAGGTGTGCCCGACGAACTGTCCCCGCTGTTGGAAATCCTTCCGCTGCAACAGCTTGCGCTGCACCTCGCGCTCGCCCGCGGCGGTGATCCGGACCAGCCGCGCGGGCTGCGGAAGGTCACGGAGACGCTATGACACTGATCGCGGCGGGCACCGTGGTGACCGCCGAAGGGGTGCACCGGCCCGGCTGGGTCGAGACGGCACCAGCGGGATTGTCGGCTCAGCCCACGGCAGGCCGCATCGTCGCCGTGGGATCCGGCACCCCGCCCCGGCGACCGGACCACGACTTCGCCGACGCGATCGTGGTGCCCGGTTTTGTCGACATCCACGTGCACGGGGGTGGCGGCGCGTCCTACACGGACGGCGTGGCCGACGAGATCGTCCGGGCCGCAAGGTTTCACCGCGAACACGGCACCACGACCACGTTGGCCAGCCTGGTCACGGCCTCGCCCACCGATCTGCGCACCGAGGTGGCGGCCCTCACCGACGCGACGCGGGCCGGCGTGGTCGCCGGTATCCATCTGGAAGGCCCGTGGCTGAGCTCGGCACGCTGCGGCGCGCACGACGCCAGCCAGTTGCGCAATCCGGACCCTGCCGAGATCGACAGCCTGCTCGGCGCGGCCGACGGCGCGATCCGTATGGTCACGCTGGCACCCGAACTGCCCGGAAGCTCCGACGCCATCGAACGCTTGGTGGCGGCGGGAGTCGTTGTCGCCGTTGGACATACCGATGCGAGCTACGATCAGGCCCGGGCCGCGATCGACTTGGGCGCCACGGTCGGCACGCACGTGTTCAACGCGATGCGCCCGCTACACCACCGCGACCCCGGACCCGCCCTGGCCCTGCTCGAGGATCCCCGCGTGACCGTCGAGCTGATCGCCGACGGCGTGCACGTGCACGACGCGCTGTTACGCCACGTCGTCGCCACGACCGGTCCCGGCCGGGTGGCACTGATCACCGATGCGATGGCCGCAGCGGGTCTTCCCGACGGCTCCTTCCGGCTCGGCACCCTCGACGTGGACGTGGCAGACCACGTCGCGCGGGTGCGCGGGCAGTCCACCATCGCGGGCAGCACCGCGTCGATGGACCGGATCTTCCGCGCCGCCGTCGCCGACGCGGGTGACAACGGCGCACTGGCCGCCGCGGTCGCCATGACGGCGACGACACCCGCGCGGACCCTGGGACTCGACGAGGTCGGCAGGCTGGCACCGGGGCTGGCCGCCGACCTGGTGGTGCTCGACGGCGACCTTCAGGTGACCGCCGTCATGGCCACTGGCGAATGGGTTGTTTTCGAAGACGACAAGAAATTTGCCAGAACTCCTGACAACTAATTGCCGCTGAGGTTAAATCCATTGTCGACCGCCAAACCGCCGCCCGCTCTCGGCGGTTTGGCGGCCATCGTCGCTCAGGACGCCGACCAGCGCCCCAGCAGCGCCGCCGCGCCGTCGCGCAGTGAGCCCACCACGTCGGCGGCCCCGACGGTGTGACGCACCGCGCCGACGCCCTGGCCGGCGTTGACGGGTGAGCCACGCAGAACCCGTTCAGGAATGCTTGCGGGCCAACGGTATCCGGCGGCAACGTCGTATTCGCTGGTCAGTTCGGTGGCGTCGCCGTCGGCGGCCAGCAGCGCCTCGCGCGCGGCTTCGGGCGTCAACGCCTCGACGCATGCCGCGAAGGCCGTGCCCACCCAGGCGGCCGCCGCTCCGGCCGCCAACACCGCCGCCACGCCACGCGCCGACGAGATTCCGCCGGCGGCGAGCACCGGCACATCGACGGCGTCGAGCACATCGCACAGCAGCGGCAGCGTTCCGACCGTGGGTTCGCCGTGCCCGCCGCCTTCGGCGCCCCGCGCGACGACGACATCCACGCCGGCGTCAACGGCGCGGCGTGCAGCCTCGACGGTCGCGACCTGGGTCGCGACGCGGACACCCGCATCGTGCGCTTTCGCGACCCAGGCCCAGTCCGCACCGAAGCTGACGCTGAGCAGGGCGGGTCGCGCGGCTACGGCCATGTCGAGCAACTCCGGTCGGTCCTGCATCACCCAGTGCACCAGACCGATGCCGAACGGTCGGCTGAGCTCCCCCAGCGCGGCGAGTTCGGCCTTCAGCTGCTCAGGTGTGGCCGAACTGCCCATCCCGACCATGCCCAGCCCGCCCGCCGTCGACACCGCGGCGGCCAGGCGACCACCGGCCGCACCGCCCATGGGAGCGTTCACAATTGGTACGTCGAGGCGCATCGCCGTCGACCACGTGGTTGCCAGGGTCACAATCAGTGATGTTACGGCGTTGTTACACTGACATTGCCTGCACATGGCACCGGACGAGGCGGCACCGTACCCGGCCAGCGACAAGACGGAGCCTTGGAGGTTTCCTCATGGCGTGGCTCATTCTCATCGTGTCGGGTGTCCTGGAGGCCGTCTGGGCAACCGCGCTGAGCAAGAGCGACGGTTTCACCCGGCTGACACCGTCGGTGGTTTTCGGTGTGGCGCTGTTCTTTTCGATGGGCGGCCTGGCAATCGCGATGCGCACCCTGCCGCCGGGAACCAGCTATGCCGTCTGGGTGGGCGTCGGCGCCGCGCTGACCGTCGGCTACGCGATGCTCACCGGCGCGGAAGGCGCGTCGCTGCTCAAGGTGCTGCTCATCCTCGGCGTGATCGGCTGCATCGTCGGCCTCAAGCTCGTCACGCACTGACGCCTAACGCCGCCATATCCGGGAAAGACCCAGCGCACCAAGGGCTCCCATCGCGGCGGCGGCCAGCGCGCCGGACACGCCGATGCCCTCGTGGACCTGCAGGCGGGTGACGATCTGCGCGGGGTCCGGCGGCAGGACCGGCATGGCTTCGAGGCTCTCTTTCGACGTCGCCGCCCACGCCGTCGCGAACAGGATCAGCCGGGCCGTGACATAGGCGAAAACCATCAGACCCAGCACCGGGCCGAACGTCGCGCCTGCGGGCCCCTGCAGCACCGATTGCAGGTAGATCGACGCGACCTGTTTGAAGATCTCGAATCCGATGGCGGCGAGCAACCCGGCGTGGACCGAGCTCCGGAAGCTCACCGACTCACGGGGCAGCCGGGCGATGAT
Source organism: Mycolicibacterium mageritense (assembly GCF_010727475.1). Lineage (NCBI taxonomy): Bacteria > Bacillati > Actinomycetota > Actinomycetes > Mycobacteriales > Mycobacteriaceae > Mycobacterium > Mycolicibacterium mageritense. The sequence continues at coordinate 4,708,068 of NZ_AP022567.1, read as the reverse complement.
CCAGGTGAACAGCAGCCAGGAAATCCCGACGGACACCAGGATGGACAGCACCCGCAGGCCACCGCCCCACGCGGCGACGTCACCGAGCCCGATCCAGCGCAGCACCTTGCGCATCAGCGCAGGGTCGCCGAGCGCGGTGAGCCCGATGGTGACGACCATGGCGAGGAAGGCCGACACCAGTGCGAACAGGTCGGAGAGTTTGGTTCCGACGAATCCGTTCTTCTCGACGCGCTGCTCCCACATCTGGCTCAGCGCCTCACGCAGATTTCCGATCCAGCCCAGGCCCGCCCAGGCCGCGGTCGCCAGGCCGATCACACCGACCGTGCCACGGGACGCGATGGCCGAGTCCATCAGCGTGACCAGTTGGTGGCCCAGATCCCCCGATACGGCACCGCGGATCCGGTCTTCGAGCTCGGCGAGCAGGTCGGGCCGGCTGGCCAACACGAACCCGCCCGCGGCGAACCCGACCATCAGCAGGGGGAACAGGGCAAAGATGGTGAAGTACGTGATGCCCGCAGCGTAGAAGTTGCCGTTGCACTCGTTGTAGCGCTCCTGCGCCCGCATCACCCTGTCGAACCAGCGGTATCGAGCCCGCAGCCGGTCGACGATCCCCGGTTTCTCCTCGTCGTTCACGGCCACCCTCCCGTGCCGGCGTTCACGATGTTTGCTGAAGAAACCCTAACCTGTCGTAGACCCGCTCGACGGTCTTGCCCGACACTTCCCTGGCCCGCCGCGCGCCTGCGGCCAGCACGGCCTCCAGTTCGGCGGTGTCGGCCAGCAGCTCGTCGACCCTGGTCTTGATGGGTGTCACGAAATCGACGACCACGTCAGCGGTGTCCTTCTTGAGATCGCCGTATCCGCGGCCCGCGTAGCCGTCGACGAGCTTGTCGACATCGGTGCCGGTGATCGCCGACTGGATGGTCAGCAGGTTGGAAATGCCCGGCTTGGCTTCCTGATCGAACCGGATTTCGCGTTCGCTGTCGGTGACCGCGGAGCGGATCTTCTTGGCCGTGGCCTTGGGGTCGTCGAGCAGGTTGATGAGCCCGGCGTCGGTGGTGGCGGACTTGCTCATCTTCGCCGTCGGATCCTGTAGGTCGTAGATCTTGGCGGTGGCCTTGGGGATCATCGCCTCGGGCACCACGAACGTGTCGGGAAACCGGGAGTTGATCCGCTGCGCGAGGTCGCGCGCGAGTTCCAGATGCTGGCGCTGATCCTCACCGACCGGAACCAGGTGCGTGTCGTAGAGCAGCACATCGGCGGCCATCAGCACCGGATAGGTGAACAGGCCGACCGTGGTGGCATCGGCGCCCTGCTTCTGGGACTTGTCCTTGAACTGGGTCATGCGCGAGGCCTGCCCGAAGCCCGTGAAGCAGCCCAATGCCCATGCCAGCTGGGTGTGCGACGGCACGTGGCTCTGCACGAACACGGTCGCCCGGGCCGGGTCGATGCCCAACGCCAGATACTGCGCGGCGGTCACGAGCGTGCGGCGGCGCAGCGTCTCGGGATCCTGCGGGACGGTGATGGCGTGCAGGTCGACGACGCAGAAGAACGCGTCGTAGTCGTGTTGAAGCTCGGCCCAGTGCGTGACGGCCCCCAACGCATTGCCGAGGTGAAGGGAATCGGACGTGGGTTGGGCGCCGGAGAATACGACCTGCTTGCTACTCATGATGGATCGATTTTCGCACTGGCGTCATCCGGTTTCTTCGCGGGTCAGCTGGCGCAGCACCCGCAGGAACACCGCACGGTCCTCAGCGGTCAGCTGGCCCAGCCAACGTTCCTCGCCACGCTGGATCTCCCGCTGCGCCGCGTCCTTGACCGCTCGGCCCGCCTCGGTGATCGCCAGCAGGCGTACCCGCCGGTCATCGGGGTCGGGTTCCCGCTCGATGAAACCCTGCCGCTGCAGTTCGTCGAGCGTGCGAATGATCCTGGTCTTGTCTGCGCCGATCGAGTCGGCCAGCGCGGCCTGCGTTCGCATCGACGACCGGTCCAGCGCCAGCAGTACGACATATCCCCACATGGTCAGGCCGTGGGCGGCCAGCACGGGCTCCTCGGCGGCCATCAGCTCCCGCATCAGCGGGGCGATCATGGCCGCCAGGTCCGGGCGTTTCGACATGGGACCAGCGTAAGCGTTGCCATATTATGTGCATGCGCTTATCGTAAGCGCATGCCTACTATTGAAGCGGACATTCGCACCCACCACCGAACCGCCGTACTCCGATCGATCGAGCTCGTCGACACCGTGCAACCCGACGATCTGTCGCGGCCGACTCCGTGCTCCGACTGGACACTCGCCGACCTGCTCACCCATATGACCGTGCAACACCGCGGCTTCGCGGCCGCGGCGCGCGGCAACGGCGCCGACGACGCGGTCTGGCGCCCGGAAACGGTCGCCGACGCGGTGCGGGCCGACCCGGCGGGCGCCTACGCCGCGGCAGCCCGCGACGTGCTCGACGCGTTCGCCGCCGAGGGAGTGCCCGAGGCCACGTTCGCGCTACCCGAGTTCGGGCCGGGCGCGACGTTCCCCGGCGCCATGGCGATCGGCTTCCATTTCGTGGACTACGTGGCGCACGGCTGGGACGTCGCGGCCGCCCTTGGCGTGCCGTACGACCTGCCTGCCGACGTCGTGGCGGCCGTGCTGCCACTGGTCATGGCGATTCCGGACGGCGACATCCGCGACGCCGCGAATTCTCCGTTCGCGCATGCGGTGAACACTGCGGCGACAACGGATTTCGACCGTCTGCTGGCCCACCTCGGCAGGCGCCCGGATTGGCGTCAGCCGAACTGAACCGTCACCGGGGAATGGTCCGACCAGCGCAGCGCGTAGGCCTCGGCCCGCTCGACCCGCGCCGCGATCGCGCGCTGCGCCAGCTTCGGCGTCGCCAGGTGGTAGTCGATGCGCCAGCCGGCGTCGTTGTCGAATGCCTTGCCACGCCAGGACCACCAGCTGTACGGGCCCGCGACATCGGGGTGCAGCTGCCGCACCACGTCGACCCAGCCGGTGGCCAGCAGATCGGTGAGCCATTGCCGCTCACTGGGCAGGAAGCCCGACTTCTTGAGGTTGCCTTTCCAGTTCTTGATGTCGTTCTCGGTGTGCGCGATGTTCCAGTCGCCGCACACCACGGCGTCCCGCCGTTTACGACGCAGCTCGGCCATGCGGGCCGCGACGGTCGCCATGAACCGCTCCTTCTCCAGCTGCCGGTCGGTCTCGGCCTCCCCCGTCGGCACGTACATGCTCACCACCGTCACGTCGGCGGTGTCGACCTCGAGGTAACGGCCGTGCGCGGCGAACTCGTCGGACACCAGCCGCCGCGACGCGTCGATCGGGTGCCGAGACAACACCGCAACACCGTTGCGGCCCTTCACATGAGGTTCGGCCGACGCGAGGTTCCAGCCGTCGGCCAGTGCGGGGGCGAGCGCATCGGCCAACTGTTCGTCGTCGGCCCGGACTTCTTGCAGACACACCACGTCGGCCGTCGTCTCCTTCAACCACGGCAGCAGGCCGAGGTTGTCGGTGGACCGTTGCTTGACCGCGGCCCGGATGCCGTTGACGTTGATGGTGGTGACGGTCAGAGGACTCACGCCCATAGACCGTACCGGTGGCCACCGACAGTCACGGGTGGCCTCTTGCGGTACCGGCGGTATCGCCTTAATGTCGGGCGGCATGGCCGAACGCGCACCGATACACCTGGGCACTCCGGACGGGGAGCCGATCCTGTTGCTGCACCCGTTCCTGCTGTCCCAGAGCGTGTGGAAGTACGTCGCACCGCAACTCGCCGACACGGGCCGCTACGACGTGTTCGCCCCGACCATGGCAGGCCACCACGGCGGCCCACACGCGCCGCTCCTGCTCGACGTCGCCACCCTGGCCGATGACGTCGAGCGGCGCCTGGACGCACTCGGCTGGTGCACCGCGCACATCGTCGGCAACTCACTGGGCGGTTGGGTCGCGTTCGAACTGGAACGCCGCGGCCGTGCCCGCACCCTGACGGGTATCGCGCCCGCGGGCGGCTGGGCCCGCTTCACGCCCGCGAAGTACGAGATCATCGCCAAGTTCATGGCCGGGATGCCAATCGTATTGGCCGCCACCCTGTTCGGAGAGCGGATTCTGCGGTTGCCGTTCTCCCGGCAGATCGCCTACCTGGCGGTCAGCGCCACCCCCGACGGCATCACCGACAGCGACCGGCGCGATCTGATCGATGACCTGGCGCACTGCCCTGCGTACTTCAAGCTCATGGTCAAGGCACTGACCACGGCGGGGCTCATGGAGATCGCCGACTCGCGCACACCCACCCACCTGGTGATCTGCGAGAAGGACCGGGTGCTGCCGACGCCGCGGTTCACCAGGCATTTCACCAACAGCCTCGCCGCCGACGCGGTCGTCACGACGTTGGACGGCGTCGGGCACGTGCCGATGTTCGAGGCGCCCGACCGCATCACCAAGCTCATCACCGAGTTCGTCGACAGCCACACCGACCAGGCGCGCGCGACGGGTTAGGCCTCCAGTGCCCGCTTGAGCTGACCGGCGATGGTGTTGAGGAATTCCTCGCTGGTCTGCCACGCCTGCTCCGGACCGATCAGCAGCGCCAGATCCTTGGTCATCGCGCCACCCTCGACCGTATCGATCACGACCCGCTCCAGGCTCTCGGCGAACCGCGCGACATCCGGGGTGTTGTCCAGCTTGGCGCGATGCTCGAGGCCCCGGGTCCACGCGAAGATCGACGCGATCGGGTTGGTCGACGTGGGCTTGCCCTGCTGGAACTGGCGGTAGTGCCGGGTGACGGTGCCATGCGCGGCCTCGGCCTCCACGGTCTTGCCGTCCGGCGTCATGAGCACCGAGGTCATCAAGCCCAGAGAGCCGTAACCCTGTGCGACGGTGTCCGATTGCACATCACCGTCGTAGTTCTTACAGGCCCAGACATAGCCGCCCTCCCACTTGAGGCACGAGGCCACCATGTCGTCGATGAGCCGGTGCTCGTAGGTCAGGCCGCGCTTGTCGAACTCGGCCTTGAACTCGTCGTCGAAGATGCGCTGGAACTCGTCTTTGAACATCCCGTCGTAGCCCTTGAGGATGGTGTTCTTGGTCGACAGGTACACCGGGTAGTTCTGTTGCAGCCCATAGGAAAACGATGCCCGCGCGAAATCCTGGACGGACTTGCGGAAGTTGTACATGCCCATGATGACGCCGCCGCCCTCGGGGATCTCGACGACATCGTGCACCATGGGCTCGCTGCCGTCGTCCGGGGTGAACGTCACGGTGAACGTGCCGGGCTTGTCGACCTTGGTGTTGAATGCGCGGTACTGGTCGCCGAACGCGTGGCGGCCGATGATGATCGGCTTGGTCCAGCCGGGAACCAGCCGCGGCACGTTCTTGATCACGATGGGCGCACGGAAGATGGTGCCGCCCAGGATGTTCCGGATGGTTCCGTTGGGCGACAGCCACATCTTCTTGAGGTTGAACTCTTTGACGCGCGCCTCGTCGGGCGTGATGGTCGCGCACTTGACCCCCACGCCGTGCCGCTTGATGGCGTTGGCCGCGTCGATCGTGACCTGGTCGTCGGTGGCATCGCGGTGCTCGATGCCGAGGTCGTAGTAGTCCAGATCGATGTCGAGGTACGGCAGGATCAGCTGATCCTTGATCATCTGCCAGATGATGCGAGTCATCTCGTCACCGTCGAGCTCGGCGACCGTGCCTTCGACCTTGATCTTGGACATGTACGGCGTGATCCTCCGGCTCGACGTGTTCGTGGCTCGCGCGCCACATTACAAGCACCGGAGGGTCCGGAAAGGGGTACAGCCGGCGGGCGGCCGCACCCCGTCCGGGCGGGCTACTTGTGGGCCGAGGCCAGCGCCGAGTTGAACGTCTCGCTCGGACGCATCACCGCGGTCGTCTTCTCACTGTCCGGGTAGTAGTAGCCACCGATGTCGACCGGCTTGCCCTGTGCCTGGTTGAGCTCGGACACGATGGTCGCCTCGTTCTCGGCCAACGTCTTGGCGAGCGGCGCAAAGTGCTCGGCCAGTTCCTTGTCCTCGGTCTGGTTGGCCAGCTCCTGGGCCCAGTACAGGGCGAGGTAGAACTGGCTGCCGCGGTTGTCGAGCTCACCGGTCTTGCGCGACGGGCTCTTGTTCTCCTCCAACAGCTTTCCGGTCGCGGCGTCGAGCGTCGTGGCCAGCACCCTGGCCTTGGCGTTGTCGGTCTTGTTGCCGAGATCCTCCAGGCTGGCGCCCAGGGCGAGGAACTCACCCAGCGAGTCCCACCGCAGGTGGTTCTCCTCCACCAGCTGGTGTACGTGCTTGGGGGCCGAACCGCCCGCGCCCGTCTCGTACATGCCGCCGCCTGCCATCAACGGCACGATCGAGAGCATCTTGGCGCTGGTGCCCAGCTCCAGGATCGGGAACAGGTCGGTCAGGTAGTCGCGCAGGATGTTGCCGGTCGCGGCGATGGTGTCCTGCCCGCGGATGACGCGTTCCAGGGTGTACCGCATGGCCCACACCTGAGGCATGATCTGGATCTCCAGGCCCTCGGTGTCGTGGTCCTTGAGGTAGGTCTTGACCTTCTTGCGCAGCTCGGCCTCGTGCGGGCGTTCGGTGTCGAGCCAGAACACCACGGTCATGCCGGACAGCCGCGCGCGCGTGACGGCCAGCTTGACCCAGTCGCGGATCGCGGCGTCGGTCACGATCGGCATGCGCCAGATGTCGCCTTCTTCGACGTTCTGCGTCAGCAGCACCTCGCCGCTGTCGTTGTCGACGATGTTGGCGACACCGTCCTCGGGGATCTCGAACGTCTTGTCGTGGCTGCCGTACTCCTCGGCCTTCTGCGCCATCAGGCCCACGTTGGGCACCGTGCCCATGGTGGTCGGGTCGAACTGGCCGTGGGTCTTACAGAAGTTGATCATCTCCTGGTAGATGCGGCTGAACGTCGACTCGGGGTTGACGGCCTTGGTGTCCTTGGTGCGGCCGTCGGCGCCGTACATCTTGCCGCCGAGCCGGATCATCGCGGGCATCGAGGCGTCCACGATCACGTCGCTGGGCGAATGGAAGTTCGTGATGCCCTTGGCCGAATCCACCATGGCCAGCTCGGGACGGTGCTCGTGGCAGGCGTGGATGTCGCGGATGATCTCTTCGCGCTGCGAGTTGGGCAGCGCCTCGATCTTGGCGTACAGGTCGGACATGCCGTTGTTGACGTTGACACCGAGCTCGTCGAACACCTTCTGGTGCTTGGCGAACGCGTCCTTGTAGAACACCTTGACGGCGTGACCGAACACGATGGGGTGGCTCACCTTCATCATGGTGGCCTTGACGTGCAGCGAGAACATCACGCCGGTCTTGTAGGCGTCCTCGATCTGCTCCTCGTAGAAGTCGCACAGCGCCTTCTTGCTCATGTACATGCTGTCGATGACGTCGCCGTCCTTGAGCGCGACCTCGGGCTTGAGCACGATGGTCTCGCCGGACTTGGTCACCAGCTCCATGCGAACCTTGCGGTCCTTGTCCAGCGTCATCGACTTCTCACCGTGGTAGAAGTCGCCGCCCTTCATGGTGGCCACGTGGGTGCGCGACGCCTGCGACCACTCGCCCATGCTGTGCGGGTGCTTGCGCGCGTACTCCTTGACCGCCTTGGGCGCACGCCGGTCCGAGTTGCCTTCGCGCAGAACGGGGTTCACCGCGCTGCCGAGCACCTTGGCGTAGCGTTCCTTGATCTTCTTCTCGTCGTCGTTCTTCGGTTCGCCGGGGTAGTCCGGCAGGTCGTAGCCCTTGGCCTTGAGCTCCTTGATGGCAGCCAGCAGCTGCGGCACCGAGGCGCTGATGTTGGGCAGCTTGATGATGTTGGCCTCGGGCTTCTGCGTGAGCTCGCCCAGCTCGGCCAGATTGTCCGGGACACGCTGCTCGTCGGTCAGGTAGTCGCCGAACTCGGCGAGGATGCGTGCTGCCACGGAGATGTCGCTGGTCTTGACATCGATTCCGGCCGCTTCGGCGAACGTGCGGATCACCGGCAGGAAGGCGTATGTCGCCAGCAGCGGGGCTTCGTCGGTCAGCGTGTAGATGATGGTCGGCTGCTCGGCGCTCATGTGTTGTACTCCCGACGTCAGTTTCGATTCTCGGCGGCTATCAGTATCGCGGTGGGAACACGTTCGCGTGCGACGGGGTCGGTGAAACATTTGGCTACTGACCAGTAGCTTTTTGGTGCGGCCACCTTCAGCGGGTTTGCCGGCGTGGGCGCCCACGCAGACGACGCAGCTGAACAGGCGGTCAGGCGCGCCGTACGGATCTGGCTGGCCTCAACCTCAGGCTGTGAGCTAGGCTTCGTATCGGTCATGAGCGCCAGCGACAAGCCCCGGCTTGCTGGCCGGCAACCCTCCAACCGCGGTGGGGTGCCCCGGGTGATGACCAGGTTGAGCAGTCGTCAGCGACTGTAAGGCAAGCGCGGGTCCGGTACGGGCCCCCAGAGAGACAGGGAAACCTGATGGAGGCCACCCATGTGCTGTTGTCCGTGACCTGTTCGTGTCGAACCTGCCGTCCGCAGGTGTGCGACCCCCGGTAACCGACTTCACCCACCTTTCTCACCCCTTTTCCGCGGAGGAGACAACAAACCATGAGCACCCCGGACCCCGAAACCTGGTCGTTCGAAACCAAGCAGATCCACGCCGGCCAGACGCCGGACAGCGCCACCAACGCCCGCGCGCTGCCCATCTACCAGACCACGTCGTACACGTTCCGCGACACCGACCACGCTGCTGCGCTCTTCGGCCTCGCCGAACCCGGCAACATCTACACGCGCATCATGAACCCGACCACCGACGTGGTCGAACAGCGCATCGCGGCCCTGGAAGGCGGAGTCGCCGCGCTGTTCCTGTCCTCAGGGCAGGCCGCCGAGACCTTCGCGATCCTCAACCTCGCGAGCGCAGGCGACCACATCGTGTCCAGCCCCAGGCTCTACGGCGGCACCTACAACCTGTTCCACTACACGTTGCCCAAGCTCGGTATCGAGGTGAGCTTCGTCGAGAATCCCGACGACCTGGAGTCGTGGCGCGCCGCGGTGCGGCCCAACACCAAGGCGTTCTTCGCCGAGACCATCTCCAATCCCCAGATCGATGTCCTGGACATCCCGAACGTCGCCGCGGTCGCGCACGAGAACGGCGTGCCCTTGATCGTCGACAACACCATCGCGACGCCATACCTCATCCAGCCGATCGCGCACGGCGCCGACATCGTCGTGCACTCGGCCACCAAGTACCTCGGTGGCCACGGCTCGGCGATCGCCGGGGTCATCGTCGACAGCGGCAACTTCGACTGGACCAACGGCCGGTTCCCGGGCTTTACCGAACCTGATCCCAGCTACCACGGAGTGGTGTTCGCGGAGCTCGGTGCGCCGGCGTATGCGCTCAAGGCGCGCGTGCAACTCCTGCGCGATCTGGGCAGTGCCGCCGCACCCTTCAACGCGTTCCTCATCGCGCAGGGATTAGAAACGCTGTCGCTGCGGGTTGAACGGCACGTGGCCAACGCACAGCGGGTCGCCGAGTACCTCGCCGGGCGCGACGACGTCGTGTCGGTGAACTACGCGGGCCTGCCCACGTCCCCGTGGTACGAGCTCGGCCGCAAGATCGCGCCCAAGGGCACCGGCGCGGTGCTCGCGTTCGAGCTGGCCGGCGGCATCGAAGCGGGCAAGGCGTTCGTGAACGCGCTGACGCTGCACAGCCATGTCGCCAACATCGGCGACGTGCGGTCACTGGTCATCCATCCGGCCTCGACCACACACCAGCAGCTCAACGAGACCGAGCAGCTCGCCAGCGGCGTGACGCCGGGCCTGGTCCGGCTGGCGGTCGGCCTGGAAGGCATCGACGACATCCTGGCCGACCTGGAGCGGGGATTCGCCGCGGCCCGCCCGTTCAACGAGGCGTCGCCTAGCGCGGCGACCGTGGGATAGCGACGTGGTAGCAAAGTGACGATCATCGAATTGCCAAACGTGTCAACCGATATCACCACAACACTGCCTGCCGAGGGCGAGATCGGCATCGTGCACATCGGCGACTTGACCCTCGAGAACGGCACGGTCCTGCCGGACGTGTCGATCGCCGTGCAGCGGTGGGGCGAACTCTCGCCCACGCGCGACAACGTCGTGGTGGTGCTGCACGCCCTCACCGGCGACTCGCACGTCACCGGACCGGCCGACGCCGATCATCCGACACCCGGTTGGTGGGACGGCGTCGCCGGACCCGGCGCGCCCATCGACACCGACCGCTGGTGCGCGATCTCGACCAACGTGCTCGGCGGTTGCCGCGGGTCCACCGGTCCCGGCTCCCCCGCGCCCGACGGAAAGCCTTGGGGCTCACGGTTTCCCCAGGTGACCATCCGTGATCAGGTCAAGGCTGACCGGGCCGCACTCGCGGCGCTGGGCATCACCGAAGTGGCCGCCGTGGTCGGCGGTTCGATGGGCGGTGCCCGCGCGCTGGAATGGCTCGTCGGACATCCCGACGAGGTCCGGGCCGGCCTGGTGCTTGCCGTGGGCGCGCGGGCCACTGCCGATCAGATCGGTACCCAGAGCAGCCAGGTCGCGGCCATCAAAGCCGACCCCGATTGGCAGGGCGGCGACTACTACGGCACCGGCCGGGCCCCGCTCGCGGGCATGGAGATCGCCCGCCGGTTCGCCCACCTCACCTACCGCGGCGAGGAAGAGCTGGACACCAGGTTCCGCAACGACGCCCAGGGCGACGAGGAGCCCGGTGTCGACGGGCGCTACGCGGTGCAGAGCTATCTGGAGTACCAGGGCGGCAAGCTGGCCGCCCGGTTCGACCCCGGTACCTATGTGGTCCTTTCCGACGCGCTCTCCAGCCACGACGTAGGGCGCGGACGCGGCGGAGTCGCCGCCGCGCTGCGGAGTTGTCCGGTGCCGGTCGTGGTAGGCGGCATAACGTCCGACCGCCTGTACCCGATCCGCCTGCAGGAGGAGCTTGCCGACCTGCTGCCGGGTTGCGCGGGCCTCGACGTGGTCGACTCGGCCTACGGACACGACGGCTTCCTGGTCGAGACGGAACTGGTCGGGAAGCTGATCCGCCGAACACTGGAGTTGGCACAACGGTGAGCCAGTCCAAGCGACAGCGTTCCCTGTCCTTCGGTTCGGAGGCAGCGGCTTACGAACGTGGCCGCCCGTCCTATCCACCTGAAGCGATCGACTGGCTGTTGCCCGACGACGCCCGTGACGTGCTGGACCTCGGTGCAGGCACCGGCAAACTCACGACGCGGCTGGTCGAGCGTGGGCTCAAGGTGGTCGCGGTGGATCCGATCGCCGAGATGCTCGAGCTGCTGTCCAATTCGCTGCCGGAAACGCCTGCGCTCCTCGGGACGGCCGAGGAGATTCCGTTGCCGGACAACAGCGTTGACGCGGTCCTGGTGGCCCAGGCCTGGCACTGGTTCGATCCGGAGCGTGCGGTGGCCGAGGTCAGCCGGGTTTTGCGGCCGGGCGGCAGGCTCGGCCTGGTGTGGAACACGCGCGACGAACGGCTCGGCTGGGTCAAGGATCTGGGCCAGATCATCGGCCACGAGGACGACCCGTTCAACCATCAGGTGACGCTGCCCGAGCCGTTCGCGGACACCGAGCGGCATCAGGTGGAGTGGACGAGTTACCTGACGCCGCAGGCCCTCATCGACCTGGTGGCGTCGCGCAGCTACTGCATCACCTCACCCGAGCAGGTGCGCAAGAAGACACTCGGGCAGGTGCGCGAGCTGTTGGCGACGCACCCCGCGCTGGCCAACAGCACCGGGCTCGCACTGCCCTACGTCACGGTCAGCATCCGGGCCACACTGCCGTAGCGGACGGCGTCGAATCTGAGCTCGTGTACGAGAATTCGGCGAAATCTCGCACATAAGCTCACTTTCGGCGCTCGCCGAGGATGAACTCGCCGATGACGGCGGTGCCAGGGCCGGGCCGAGCGCCTGGCCCGGCCGTCGCGGTGGCAGTTGCGGCGTCGAGCTCACCTCCGCAGTGTGCGCACACCGTTTTGGCCGTTGTGACGCAACCACATTCGGTGTGGACGAGCAACGCCGGCGGCCCGTCGGCGCCGGCCAGCCACTTGTCGCCCCACGCGAGCAGCGTCGCGATCACGGGATAGAGATCGCGGCCCTTGTCGGTCAGCAGGTACTCATGACGAGGTGGCGTGCTCTGGTACTGATGCCGCTGCACGATCCCGTGGCGTTCGAGCTCATCGAGCCGCACGGCCAGGATGTTCGATGCGATGCCGAGGTCGCGGCGAATGTCCTCGAACCGCGCCATCCCCGCGAACAGGTCACGCAGGATCAACGGCGTCCACCGTTGCCCCACCACGTCGGCGGCCCGCGCGATGGAGCACGCGATGTCGCCGAGGGATTGCTTGGGCACGGCGCCCACAGTAGTCCATTGCAATTCACAATGAACTAGGGTTAGGTAGGTTGCAATTCGCAATCGACTCCGGAGGACGCCCCCGATGACAACGACCACCGATTCGGTGACCGCCTTCTGTGAAGCCACCCGCACCCGCGACTTCGACGCCATGGCGGCCGCACTCGCTCCCGACGCCGAGCTCATCTCACCGCTGTCCGGCCGGATGGTTTTCCGCGGGCACAACGACCTTCGAGTGCTGCTCGGCACGGTGTACGGCGGCCTACGGAACCTGACCTGGCAGGAGGTGATCGGTGACGGCGCTACGCGGGTCGCGGTCAGCGAGGCCCGGGTCGCGGGCGTCACCATCACCGATGCGCTGGTGTTCGAACTCGACGGGAACGGGCGAATTCGACGGCTACGGCCACACCTGCGGCCGTGGCTCGCGATCACGGTGTTCGCCTTGGCGCTCGGCCCGAAACTCGGCCGTCATCCTGGCGTCCTGCGGCGCGCCCTCATGCGCTGAGGGCGGTCACGTCGGACTCTTCTCCGAACCAGCGGGCCAACGCCGCGCGCAGTCCGTCCTCGTCCAATTCGTCTGCCGCCCACGCGACATAACCATCGGGGCGGATCAGCAGCGCCGCAGCGGGCCGATCGGTCGCGGTCGCGACGACGACGTCGACCCGGTCCTGCCAACCCTGCACCGCCCCGGCGTGCTCACCGCCGGACAGGTCGAGCAGCACGGGCCGCCCGTGGTGCAGCAGTTGGGCGACCCGGCGGCCATCGGCGAGGGTGAGTTCCGGTACCAGCCGGCCGGCCAGCCGGTGATCGTTACCGACGTCGTAGCGCACGTCGGATCCTGCCAGCAGGTTCGCGATGTGCGACGTGCCGTCGGGTGTCGCGACGAGCTCACCGAAAAGAGTTCGCAGTGCTGTGACTTCGGGGCCCGCGGCCATCAGGGCGGCCTGCGCCATGGAGTGCATCATGACCCGCTCACCGGCCGGATACCGCTCGGTGTGGTAGGTGTCCAGCAATCCCGGTGGCGCCCAGCCGTGCACCGTGGCCGCCAACTTCCAGCCCAGGTTCATCGCGTCCTGCATACCCAGGTTCAGGCCGGGTCCGCCCATTGCCGAGTGCACGTGCGCGGCGTCGCCCACCAGGAACACGTTGCCCTCGCGGTATCGGTCCGCCTGCCGCGTGTTCTGGCCGTTGATGCGACGCAACGCATGCGGCCCCGGACCAATCGGCGGCTCGAGCGGCAGATCCACGCCGAGCACCCGCCCAACGCTCTCCCGCAACTCCACGATCGTCAGGGGCGGTGCATTCTCGGGCAGAAGGGTGCCGTACTCGATCGTGCCGACCATGGCACGTCCCGGTTCGAACTCGACGTAGATGAACACCCCCTTGTCGAACCTGTTGTGGCCGAAGGGGATCGTCCCGATGCCTGGCACGTCGACGGCCCCGTAGCCCGTCCGGTATTCGTCGGGCAGGCTGACGTGTGCGACGCGCGCGACGACATCGGTGGTCAGCCCGGGAAACTCGATTCCGACTGCCTTCCTGACGCGACTCTTCCCACCGTCGGCGCCCACCAGGTACGTGGTGTCGAGACCGTAGTCGCCGTCCGGCCCCGTCACGGACAACCTCACGTGATCGGAATGCGGTTCTATGCCGGTGAGCTCATTCCCCCACCGGATGTCCACGCCCAGGTCACGCACCCAGTCGGACAGCCGACGCACCACGCGCGGCTGCTGAATCAGCATGCCGTACATGGGATTGCCGGCCAGGTCGCCGAACGGGACGTGCATGCCGGCGAAGATGTAGGCGTCCATCGGTTGCGGGGGCTGATCCGACCCGCTGAGCATTTCGTAGAGACCGCGCAGGTCGAGCACGCGATTCGCCTGCCCGACAATGCCGTTGGCTTTCAGCTCGGCATCCGGCGCGGGCAGCTGTTCCAGTACCACGGGCCGCACCCCGGCCAACGCCAGTTCCCCGGCCAGCAGCAGACCGTTGGGCCCGGCACCGGCGATGACGACGTCCGTCTTCTCGTTCATTTCTTCCTCTCGGGTTCAGGCAGTCCCGCGGTGACGGCCGCGAACCCCTGACGCAGTAGTTCGGTGAAGGACACCGGTGGATCGGCGTTCGCGTACTGGTCCATCGCGACGTCGCCCACCGCGCGGACGACGGCCACCACGAGTCGTGGATACATGTCATGTGCGGGATCGGTGCCGGTACGTTCGGCGATGACCGCAACCCATTCGTCGAACATCGCACGGAACGTCGCATCGCGGATCTCCGGCACCATCAACAGTTTTCGGACCTCGGCGAGCTGCTGGCGAGTGGGCAGGACGTTCTCCGCTCCATACATGTCCTCGAAGTCCTCGTCGAGCGGCTCCAACACGGCCTCAATGACCGACGTCCACAACGGCTCACCGACCGGACGATTGCGCAGCGTCTCGATGCTGCGCCGCATGCGTTCGACCTGGCGGTACGCCAATGCGTCGTACTTGCCGTTGAAGTAGTTGGTGAACGTGCGCAAGGAGACGCCCGCCAGGTTGGCGATGTCTTCGCGCGTGACGTTCTCCAGGCCGCGCTCGAACATCAGCCTCAGCGCGGCGTCACTCAGCGCCCGCCGGGTGTCCAGTTTCTTGCGCTCCCTCAGCCCCACGCCGACCACACTACCAAATGTTGCCCACTGGGCAATATTTCCTGACGGGCAAGTTTCTGTGAGTCCGATGAAAATGAGTTGAACGACAAGGGCTCGGATATCTACGGTGGTGGCCATGTCAGCCGCGTGCTTCTTCATCCGCATCCGCATCTCCTAGCGGCGGATCTGCTCTTTCTCGACACATCCGCCGCAGCAGCTTCGTCCCTGCGATTGCGGAGTATTCGTGTCATCCAAAAATCAAGGCCGGCATGAGCACGGCCAGAATTTTCTGTGCGACCGTCGCGTGGTCGCCGACATCGTCAAAATCGTCTCGCACACAACAGGTTCCATCGTCGAGATCGGCGCCGGAGACGGTGCGCTGACCGTCCCGATGCAGCGGCTCGGGCGGCCGTTGACGGCCATCGAGATCGACCGTCGACGAGCAGAGCGCCTGGCTCGCCGTACCACGGCGCATGTCGTCACCGCCGATTTCCTGCGCTACCGCCTGCCACCCACCGAGCACGTGGTGGTGGGCAACCTGCCGTTCCACCTGACCACCGCGATTTTGCGGCGGCTGCTGCACAGCCCGGCATGGACCGACGCGGTGCTGCTCATGCAGTGGGAGGTGGCGCGCCGCCGCGCCGCGGTCGGCGGCGCAACGATGATGACCGCGCAGTGGTGGCCGTGGTTCGAATTCGGCTTGGCCCGTAAGGTTTCCGCCGACGCGTTCCGTCCCCGCCCGAGCGTGGACGCCGGGTTGCTGACCATCACGCGGCGCCGGGAACCGCTGATCGACGGCGCCGACCGCCGGCGCTACCAGGCGCTGGTCCATGCAGTGTTCACCGGGCGCGGCCGCGGTGTGGCGCAGATTGTGGGTCCACGAGTCCCGCGGCACTGGTTGCGCCACAACGGCATCACACCGTCGGCGCTGCCGAGGGATCTCACGGCCGCGCAGTGGGCAGCTCTGTTCGAGGTGACGAGCGAGGCGAAGCGGTGCTAGCTGGTGCCCAATGGATCGATGGTCCAGGCGATGTAGAGCACGGCCGCGCTCACCGTCGCGGTGGTGGCGAAGTCGATCCCCCGGGTCCGCACCACCAACAGCCCGGCCCGGTCATCGGTCAGGGCCAGCCGCAACGCCGCCGCCACTCCGACCCCGATCCCGATGACGAGCGCCCCGCGACGCCAGTAGCCCGCCACGACCAATGCGAACGCCGCAACGAAGATCAGCCCGACCACGAGGATGGGCCACTGTCCGGCGAACACCTTGCGGGCGAACTCCTTGAGCGTCATGCCAGTTTCGACTCTTCGAGCTCCACGACGTTGGTCAGCAGGAAGGCGCGGGTGAGCGGTCCGACGCCGCCCGGGTTGGGCGAGATGTGGCCCGCCACCTCCCAGACATCGGGCGCGACGTCGCCGGTCAGTTTGCCGTCGACACGGCTCACGCCGACGTCGACGACCGCCGCCCCCGGCTTGACCATGTCGGCTGTCACCAGGTGCGGCACCCCGACCGCGGCGATGATGATGTCGGCCTGCCGGGTCAGCGCAGGCAGGTCACGGGTTCCGGTGTGGCACAACGTGACCGTGGCGTTCTCCGAACGCCGCGTGAGCAACAGGCCCATCGGGCGGCCCACGGTCACACCTCGCCCGATCACCACCACGTTGGCGCCGGCGATCGGCACGTCGAACCTGCGCAGCAGGTGCACGATGCCCCTAGGCGTGCAAGGAAGCGGCGCGTCCTTGCCGAGCACGAGCCGGCCCAGGTTCGTCGGGTGCAGACCGTCGGCGTCCTTGGCCGGGTCGATGCGTTCCAGCGCGGCGTTCTCGTCGAGATGCTTGGGCAGCGGCAGCTGCACGATGTAACCGGTGCAGTCCGGGTTGGCGTTGAGCTCGTCGATGGTCGCGTCGAGCTCAGCCTGCGTGATGTCGGCAGGCAGATCCCGGCGGATCGAATTGATGCCGACCTTGGCGCAATCGGCGTGCTTGCCCCGCACATACGCCTGCGACCCGGGGTCGTCACCGACCAGCACCGTGCCGAGCCCGGGCGTCCGACCCGACTCGGTCAACTTCGCCACTCGCCGCTTGAGGTCGACGAAGATCTCGTCGCGCGTGGCCTTACCGTCCAACACAATCGCACCCACGGGTGCCATTGTGTCAGGCCGCATGGCAGTCTCATCAGGATGAACACTCAGCCCAATGTGTTCACTGATGTTTTCAGTGAGGCCAAGCTCGGCCCGGTGACGTTGCGCAACCGCATCATCAAGGCCGCCACGTTCGAAGCATCGACGCCGGACGCCCTGGTCACAGAGGATTTGATCAACTACCACCGGCTGCCCGCGGCCGGCGGCGTCGGCATGACCACGGTCGCCTACTGCGCGGTGTCGCCCGGCGGCCGGACCGACGGCTGGCAGATCTGGATGCGCCCGGAAGCCGTCCCCGGGCTTCGCAAACTCACCGACACCGTCCACGCCGAGGTCGCCGCGATCAGCGCGCAGATCGGGCACGCGGGCCCGGTCGCCAATGCCAGGACCAACAAGGCCACAGCACTCGCGCCCGTCCGGTTCTTCAATCCGCTGTCGATGCGGTTCGCGAAGAAGGCGACCATCGACGACATCCGCGACGTCACGGCCGCGCATGCCAACGCGGCCCGGCTGGCCATCGACGCCGGATTCGACGCCGTCGAGATCCACCTCGGCCACAACTACCTGGCCAGCTCGTTCCTGTCGCCGCTGATCAATCGGCGCACCGACGAGTTCGGCGGATCGTTGGAGAACCGCGCCAAGGTGGCCCGCGGCGTGGTGCGGGCGGTACGTCAGGCGGTCGGCGACCAGATCGCGGTGACGGCCAAACTCAACATGAGCGACGGCGTGCGTGGCGGCATCCCGATCGAGGAGTCGCTGCAGACCGCGAAATGGCTCGAGGAAGACGGCGGTCTGGACGCACTGCAGCTGACCGCGGGCAGCTCACTGGTCAATCCGATGTACCTGTTCCGCGGCGGCGCGCCGGTCAGAGAATTCGCCGCGAACTTCAAGCCGCCCATCAGCTGGGGTATCCGGATGAGCGGCAACAAGTTCTTCCGCGAATACCCGTACCACGAGGCGTATCTGCTGCGCGACGCGCGCAAGTTCCGCGCCGAGCTGACGATGCCGCTGATCTTGCTGGGCGGCATCACGAACCGCGAGACCATGGACCGCGCGATGGCCGAAGGTTTCGACTTCGTCGCGATGGGCCGGGCGCTGCTTGCCGAACCGGACCTGATCAACCGCATCAAAGCGGACAGCTCGATCAAATCGGCATGCACACACTGCAATCGGTGTATGCCCACGATCTACCGCCATACCCATTGCGTCGTGACGGGAGCACCCGACACACTCGTAACGTGAGCCCCAACACCCCCAGTGACACCATGGTCACCTACCGCTATGTGCGGGTCGGGTTGGTGGCGCTGGTGGTATTCCTCCTCGTCTCACTCGTGCTCACCTGGGAGAGCACCTGCCTGCAGGGCTCGATCAGCGCGTTCTACTACACCCGTACCCACGCGGTGTTCTTGGCGTCCCTGTGCGCCGTGGGTATCTGCCTGATCGCCTACAAGGGCAGCCGCATCGGCGAAGACGCATTGCTGAACTTCGCCGGGTTCATGGCTTTCATCGTGGCGCTGATCCCGACCGGCGGCGACGGGCTGTGCGAGCCCTGGTTGCCGACCGTGCCGGACCCGTTCGGTGGCGTGGCCAACAACATCACCGCGCTGTTCGTCGCGATAGCGGCAGGCGCCGCGTTGTACCTGGGACTCAGCAGGTGGCGCCCCACCCAGGCCCCTCCCACCGCGGAGGCCCCGGACTGCGCCGAGGCCGCCTCACTGTGGAAGACCGTCGCCACCGCGCTGTTGAGTGTCGAAAAGTGGCTTCCCGCAGGGCTCTTCGTCATCGCGATCGCAGGAGCTCCGATGCTGCTGTGGGACTGGTTCATGGCGCATTCGCACGTGATCGCAGCGGTCGCGATGTTCCTCGCGATCACGCTGGTCGCGGTGTACCACGCGTGCTACGCGCGGGCCGCGGTGCGGCAACGCCTCGCGCGGTTCTACGCCACGATCGCGGTGCTCATGCTGGCGACCGTCGTGCTCGCGGTCGTGTTCCTCGCCAGGCACTTCCAGTACGGCGTGATCACCGTGGAAGTCGCCCTGATCCTGCTGTTCGGGGTTTTCTGGGCAGTGCAGACCTGGGACGTGTGGGACGCCGCCGACCGCTACCCCGAAGAAGCCGTGCCCGCACTGGCGGACGCGAGTCAGGCCGCACGATAGCCGTCGATCTGCACGGCCGGGCCCGCGCGGCGGACGCATCACACCAGCTCCGCGGCGCCACGCCTTCGTGACGCGGCAATTCGGGTGACACGACGGTTAGAGTTGGTGCCGATGAGCCGACCAGCCCCACCTGCGCTAACCGTTCGGTACGAGGGGTCGACCCGTACCTTTGCCCCAGGCAACGATGTCGTCATCGGCCGCGACCTGCGCGCCGACGTCCGCATCGCCCACCCGTTGATCTCCCGTGCGCACCTCGTGCTGCGTTTCGACCAGGGCCGTTGGGTCGCGATCGACAACGGAAGCCTCAACGGCATGTTCGTCAACGGTCGCCGCGTGCCGTCGGTCGACATCCAGGACGGCCAGACCATCAACATCGGCAACCCCGACGGGCCGCAGATCAGCTTCGAGGTCGGCCGCCACCAGGGCAACGTGGGCCGCACGCCGACCACCGCGGTGCCCGTCGCGAGCCGCCCGAGCGGGGCCTGGCCCACGCAGGCACCCACGGGCGGCGGTTGGCAGCAGCCGTACACGCAGCCACCGAGCGGCCCCCGCACCGGCTACCAGTCCGGCCAGCAGGCTCGCTATCCGTCGGGCCCGCAGTCTGGCTTCACCAGCGGGCCTCAGACCGGGTACCCGAGCGGCCCGCAGCACACCGGATATCCGAGCGCACCGCAACAGGGTTATCCCAGCAGCCCGCAGTCCTACCAGTCGCAGCCGGTCCGCACCACGGCACCGCCGGCACCGGCCGCGCAAGCGCAGACCGCCATGGCGCCTGCCGCGGGCCGCGGCACCAGTGAGCCGGGCGGCAACCTGGCCACCAGCATGCTCAAGATCCTGCGGCCGGGACGTACTACGGCCGCACCCGCCGGAGCCGTCAAGATCGGCCGGGCCACCGACAACGACATCGTGATCCCCGACGTGCTGGCGTCGCGGCACCATGCCACGTTGATGCCGATGCCCGGCGGCACCGAGATCCGTGACGAGCGCAGCATCAACGGCACGTTCGTCAACGGCGCCCGGGTCGACTCGGCGATCCTGCACGAAGGTGACGTCGTCACCATCGGCAACGTCGACCTCACCTTCACGGGTGGCACACTGGTGCGGCGCACCGAGACCGAGGCCGACACCCGCACGGGCGGCCTCGAGGTCCGCGCGCTGACGTGGACCATCGAGGGCAACAAGACCCTGCTGGACAACATCTCGCTGGATGCGCGTCCCGGCACCCTGACGGCGGTGATCGGCCCGTCCGGTGCAGGCAAGTCGACGTTCGCACGCCAGGTCGCCGGTCTGACGCATCCGACCAGCGGCACGATCACGTTCGAGGGTCACGACGTCCACGCCGAGTACGCCTCGCTGCGATCCCGTATCGGCATGGTGCCGCAGGACGACGTCGTGCACGGTCAGCTCACGGTCCGGCAAGCGCTCATGTACGCCGCCGAGCTGCGGCTGCCGCCCGACACCACGAAGGCTGACCGCGAACAGGTCGTCATGCAGGTGCTCGAGGAACTCGAGATGACCAAGCATCTCGACACCCGCGTCGACAAGCTCTCGGGCGGTCAGCGCAAGCGCGCGTCGGTGGCGCTGGAGCTGCTGACCGGCCCGTCCCTGCTGATCCTCGACGAACCGACCTCAGGCCTGGATCCGGCGCTGGACCGGCAGGTCATGACGATGCTGCGCCAGCTGGCCGACGCTGGCCGCGTGGTGCTCGTCATCACGCACTCGCTGACCTATCTCGACGTCTGCGATCAGGTGCTGCTGCTGGCGCCCGGCGGGAAGACGTCATTCTGCGGGCCGCCGAGCCAGATCGGCCCGGAGCTGGGCACCACCAACTGGGCGGACATCTTCAGCACCGTCGCGGGTGATCCCGAGGGGGCCAAGCAGCGGTATCTCGCCAAACACGGGCCGCCGCCGCCGAAACCGCCCGCCGAGAAGCCGGCGAGCCTGGGCGAGCCCACGCACACCAGCCTGCTGCGGCAGTTCTCGACGATCGGCAGGCGCCAGATGCGGCTGATCGTCTCCGACCGCGGCTACTTCATCTTCTTGGCGCTGCTGCCGTTCATCATGGGTGTGCTGTCGCTGTCGGTGCCCGGTGAGACGGGCTTCGGGCCGCCGAACCCGGCCAGCGACGCGCCGAACCAGCCGGGGCAGGTGCTGGTGCTGCTCAACGTCGGTGCCATCTTCATGGGCACCGCGTTGACCGTGCGCGACCTGATCGGTGAGCGCGCGATCTTCCTGCGCGAGCAGGCCGTCGGCCTGTCCACGTCGGCGTATCTGTTGGCCAAGATCTGCGTGTACAGCATCTTCGCCGTGATCCAGGCAGGCATCGTCACCGCCATCACGATCATCGGTGTCGGCGCACCCACCCAGGGCGCCAACGTGCTCGGCAACGCGTCGTTCGAGCTGTTCGTCGGCATGGCCGCATGTACCGTCTGCGCCGCCACGGTGGGCCTGGCACTGTCCGCCATGGCGAAGACCAGCGAACAGATCATGCCGCTACTTGTGGTGGCGGTCATGAGCCAGCTGGTGTTCTCCGGCGGCATGATCCCGGTGACGGGCCGGGCCGGGCTGGATCAGATGTCCTGGATCACCCCCGCCCGTTGGGGTTTCGCGACGACAGCCTCGACCATCGGCCTGACCGATCTGGTGAAGCCGCCGATCATGCCCGACGACTCGCTGTGGAAGCACACGTCGGGAACGTGGCTCTTCAACATGGCCATGCTCGCCGGGCTGTCGGTGTTCTACATCGGCTTCGTGCGGTGGAAGATCCGCCTCAAGGGCTGAGCCGTTCGCGTACCGGTACCCCGGCTCAGCGGGCGGGCAGCTTGAGCAGTGCCACGGTCTGGTCCACCGACGCCACGGGCAGGTCGAGATCGCGGACCAGCTGAACGGCGCGCCGGACCAGAGGCAGATTGCCGGGGCTCAGCTCGCCCTTGCGCAGGTGCAGGGTGTCCTCCAGTCCGGCGCGGGCATTGCCGCCGAGGGCCAGTCCTATTGCGGTCAGTTGCAGATTGGTTCTGCCGATGGCGATCACCTGCCAGATCGCGTCCTCGGGTAACCGGCTGACCATCGTCACCAGGTTGGCGGCGGTGGCCGCCATCCCTCCTGCGACCCCGAGCACGATCGAGAATTGCAGCGGCCCGTCGCCGAGTAGGCCGGCATCACGCAGCCGGAGACAGGCCTCGAGGTGCCCGGTGTCATAGATCTCCAATTCTGGTTTGACCCCCAATTCCTGCATGCGCGCGGCCAACCGGCGCACCTCGTGAGGCGGGTTGCGGAATTCACCGGTGCCGAAACTCATGCTGCACGGGTTAAGTGTCGCCATCCGCGGTCGCAGCTCGACGAGCGCAGCGCGTTGCTCGAACGGCACATCGAGCCCGACGCCGGTGGACAGCTGGATGAGGATCGGGCACTGCTCGGTGATGAGTTGCATGGTGCGGCGGGCGATGGCCAGATCCGCGGTGGGCCGGTCGCGCGCGTCGCGCACGTGGATGTGCGCGACAGCGGCACCCGCACGATAGGCCTGGGCGACGGCGGCGGCGATCTCGTCGGGTTGAGTCGGCAGATGCGGATTGTCGGCCTTACTCGCGACGGGCCCTGTGGGAGCAACGGTGATGACGACGCTCATGACGACTCCGATCTATCGGGCACGATCGCGACGGCGCGGGTCCAGCCCGCCGACGCGCCGTCGATTTTCACTGGGAAGCAGGCGATCTCGAACCCGGTGGCCGGCAGACTCTCCAGGTTGTGCAACTTCTCGATATGGCAGTAGCCGATACGGCGGCCGGCCCGGTGCCCTTCCCAGATCACGGAAGGATCGTGGTCACGGGCATATCGCTTGGCGGTGTACACGAAGGGCGCGTCCCAACTCCAGGCGTCGGTTCCGGTCAGCCGCACGCCCCGCTCCAGCAGGTACAAGGTGGCCTCGGCAC
Organism: Mycolicibacterium mageritense; assembly: GCF_010727475.1. Lineage (NCBI taxonomy): Bacteria > Bacillati > Actinomycetota > Actinomycetes > Mycobacteriales > Mycobacteriaceae > Mycobacterium > Mycolicibacterium mageritense. The sequence goes on along the minus strand of NZ_AP022567.1, from coordinate 4,684,855 downwards.
CCATTCCGCACCCGGACGACACGTAATCTTCAGCGCCGTACCGCGTTCCGGCAGACGTGTTGACCACGACGATGTCCAACGGCCGTAGCTCGTGACCGATTCTGTCGAGCTCGCCGGCCACGTCGTCGGCGGTTGCGACATAGCCGTCCGGGAGATGGCGGAAGTCCAGTTTCACCGCCGGTTGCAGGCACCACTCCAGCGGCACCTCGTCGATGGTGATGGCGCGTGCACCGCCGTCCATCACCGACGAATAGTGGTATGGCGCATCGAGATGTGTCCCGTTGTGGGTCGTTATCCGAACATGTTCGATGGCCCACCCTTCGCCGTCGGGAAGGTCGTCGCGGGTGGCCCCAGGGAAGAACGACAGTATGTCGCCAGCGGTGTCGTCATGAGTGAAGTAGTCGATCTCGGGTAGCAAACCCGGCGGATCGGAGGCGATTCCGGCTTGCAGGGGCACCGAGATGTCGATGAGTGTGCGCATGATGTCTCCTCTCACCGGGCGAGCCGGCCGCCGCTGGTTTCACTGGTGCGCATCAGGACCAGCAGCCCCAGCACCGCGCACGCCGTGCCCCAAAGACCCGGCGCAGCGTTCCACCCGGTGACCGCGATCAACTGCCCACACAGGTAGGGACCGAACCCCGCTGCGACGATGGTGCCCAGGTTGAAGCCGATGGATGTGCCGGTGTAGCGATTACGCCCAGGGAACAACTCGGCGAACGTGGTGTAGACCGCGGCTGAGACAAACGGTTCGATCGCACTGAACAGCAACACGATTGGCACGAGTACCCAAAGGCCGCTCGCGCGGTCGACGACCAAGAACAGCGGCAGAGAAAGCAACGCGGACGCCGCGAATCCGATGGCCGCGATCGGCCTGCGGCCGCGCGTGTCGCTCACCTGACCCATCAACGGAAACAGCCCTGCAGTGACCACGAGCACGACGCCGAGCATCGAGTACACCGCCACCGGGGCGAACCCCTGCGCCTGTACGAGGTGGATGCCGAGGTAGAGCTTGGCCAGGAAACCGGGCCCCAGCACCGCGATGGTCAAGGCGGCGACTCTCAGCACGTCACCGAGATGACGGCTCAACACGTCACGCACCGGTGTACGGCTGACTTCGGCGTGCTCGACGATCGCCACGAACTCCGGGCTGTCCTCAAGGCGCAACCGCAGAAACAGGCATCCGATGGTCATCGGCAGACACAGCAGGAACGGCATCCGCCAACCCCAGTTGGCCATCTGTTGCTGATCGAGTGCCGCGGTGGTGGCGGCCACGACCAACGCCGCAGACGCGAACCCGAGACCGATGCCGAGCGCGGGCAGCGATCCGAACAGGCCGCGTCGATGAGGTGGCGCCATCTCGACGATGTAGGTTTGGGCGCCGGTGAACTCACCGCCCGCCGATATTCCTTGCAGCAGCCGCAACACCAGTAGCAGTACCGGCGCGGCGAGCCCGACGCTTGCGTACGTCGGCAGGATGCCGATGACACTCGACGCCACCCCCATCAAGAAGATGGTTGCCATCAGCACACTGCGCCGGCCCAGCCGATCTCCCAAGGCACCGAACAGGATTCCCCCAGCAGGCCGGGCGAGGTACCCGCCCCCGAACACCGCGAGTGCGGCCAGTGTCGACGCCGCGGGATCGTCGGCCGGAAAGAACTGCGGCGCAAAGACCACGGCGAGGAATCCGTAGATCGTGAACTCATAGAACTCGACGGCGCTGCCGACAGAGCTAGCGACGGCGGCGCGGCGCAGTGTCGGCGATACCGCGACGGATGTGGGCATGGAGCGTCCTTCCTCGTTGAAGGATGGGTGGGGTGATATCAGAATTCGCACACGGCGACCGAAGGCGCCCAGCGCGGTATCGGGGTAGCTCCGGACGGCATGCGAAGGCTTTTGCTGTAACCGAATTCGTGCAGTGTCTCCAGGGCGTGTTCGCGCCCGTAGCCACTGTGGCCGACACCCCCGAAGGGTGTTCCGGTGAACGCGCGATGGTAGTGGTTGACGAACACCATGCCGGCCCGAATGGCGCGCGACACCCGCATCGCGCGCTCGGCGTCGGCGGTGAAGACCCCGGCGACCAAGCCGAATTCGGTTCCGTTGGCGATTTCGACGGCCTCGTCCTCGGTTTCGAACGGGATCAGGCACGTCACCGGGCCGAAGATCTCCTCGGTCGCGATCCGCATGTCGTGGCGCACTCCGGTGAACAGCGTGGGCGCCACGAAATGGCCTTCGGCCAGTCGCGGGTCGCCGGGCAGGGCGGCCTGAGCGCGCAGTGTGGCACCCTCGGCGCGTCCGATGGCGATGTACTCCTCGACGCGGCGCCGCTGCTGTGCGGTGACAAGCGGGCCCACGTGGGTGTCCGGGTCCGCACCGTCTCCGACCCGCAGTCGGGTCACCGCCGCGGCCAGGCGGTCGGCGACCTCGTCGTGAATATCGTTGTGTACCAGGATGCGTGATGCCGCGGTGCATGCCTCGCCCTGGTTGAAGAACGCAGCTTCCACGGCCCACGGGATGACCGAACCGAGATCGGCGTCGTCGAACACCACGAACGGGTTCTTTCCGCCCAGCTCCATCAACGTGGGCGTGAGGTTGTGAGCTGCGGTCTTCAGCACGGCGGCCCCGGTCGACGGCGCACCGGTGAACGAAATCTTGCCGACCAGCGGATGCCCGGCCAGCGCCGCACCGGTCTCGCCTCCGCCCGGCACGACGTGCACGACGTCGTCGGGCAGTATCGACTGGGCGATCTCGATCATTCCGAGCACCGAAAGCGGCGCCTGCTCCGGCGGTTTGAGGACGACCGCGTTGCCGACGGCCAGTGCGGGTGCCAATTTGCCCGCGGTGTGCAGCGGCGGCCAGTTGAACGGCACGATCGCCGCGACGACACCGAACGGCTCGAGCATGGTGATGTCGATCGTGGGCCCGGCATCGCGTACGGCACCGGGCAGGCTCTCGCACAACGCACCGAACAACTCGAAGATCGCGATGGCCGCCTCGAGGTCGAACTGCCTGGCCTGCGTGAACGGCTTTCCGTTGTCGGTGGATTCGAGCCGGGCGATCTCGTCGGCGTGCTCGCGTACCGCATCGGCGATCCGGCGCAACCACGCGCCGCGTTCGCGGGGGCTGCGGGCCTTCCAGTTGTGGTGGGCATGGAACGCGGCGCGGACGGCGGCGTCGACCTCGCCGGCTCCGCATCCCTGGATCGTCGCCACTGTTGTTCCGGTCGCCGGGTTTTCGACGGCGAACCGATGGGCTGGGTCGTCCGATGACCAACGGACGCGGGTCAATTGATCTGGTGTCATCACTGTTCCTTCCTGACCAGGTGGACCTTGTCGGCCATGAGCTGCAGATCGGCCGCGTTACCGCTCGCGATGGCAATCACCTCGGCGGGATCGAGGCCACCGGTCCGCAGGGCGCCCAGCGGATCGGGCTCCCCCATGTCGAACGGAAAATCGGACCCGAGCAGGACGCGGTCGGCGCCCGCGACGTGGACGAGCCGGCGCAGGGCTTCGGGGGTGTGCACGAGCGAGTCGAACCACATGCGACGCAAGTAGGAACTCGGCGGTGCGAGGCATTCGCGGGCGTCGCGCCGGTTGCGCCACGCGTGATCGGCCCGCGCCGCGAAGGCCGGTAGATAGCCCCCACCGTGCGTGGCAATGAACCGCAAACCCGGAAACCGGTCGAGCACGCCGCCGAAGATCAAGTGCGACAAGGCGACCGCGTGCTCGACGGGCTGACCGACGGAGTTCGCCAAATACCAGCGGTCGAGCCGCTCGTCGAGCGTGCAGCCCCACGGATGCAGCAACACCACCGCACCGAGGTCACATGCGGTGCGCCAGAGCGGTTCCAGTCGCGGATCGGAGAGTTCGATGGTTCCGCCGCCGGGATCTACTGCGTGCGAACTTATCTCGACTCCTTTCAGGCCGTGAGCGAGCACCGCACTCTCCAGGGCTGCCACCGCGAGGTCGGGATGCTGCAATGGCACAACGCCAAGGCCGGCGAGGCGGTCGGGCGCCGACGCGCAGTGCGCGGCCACGCCTGCATTGGTCGCGTCGGCGAGCTGTGCCGCCAGGCCTCGGTCGGCCCAGCCGTGATACTGCGTCGGCACCACCGACACCAGTTGCGCGTCGATCCCGGTGGAGTCCATCGCCGTCAGGCGTGCGGTCACGTCGGTTAGCAGCGCGTGCAGGTGGGCCCACTGCTCGGCGTTGACCGCCGCTGATCGGAGGCCCAGGCGACGCTTTTCGAGCTCAGCCGACTCCTGGTATCCACGGTGCGCGCGGGCAATCTCCTCGACGTCGTCGAGCCACACGTGGGCGTGGACATCCAGCGTCGGCGCCGCCATCGATTACCTCCCGGAAGTTGGGCTTTGAGAAGCGAGAACCTCGCTGTCAACGATTCTCGAACCGCCAACATAGGAAAGGAAGCCAATTCTGGCTATGACATATATAGATGCTGTCTATATCAAAGGATGAGTTCCGAAAGGCACTGCCGCAGCCACGCGTGCGCCGGATCCGCATCGTGCATCGGATGCCACCAGAACGCCTCGACGAGTGGGAGCGCATCGAAAGGGCATGGCAGCACACGGAATTCGGACCCGGCTGCGCTGAGCGCGGCGACCCTGGACTGCACCAGCGCGATCGCGTCCGATCCGCGCAGCAGCTGAGGAAGCACGAGGAACGACTCGGCGACCGCGCAGACCCGTGGGACGACCCCGAGAAGTTCCATCTGCCGCCACGCCGCGGCCCTGCCCAGCGGATCGACGAACGTGGTCACCCACGGCAATTCCTGCAGATTCTGCATTGTCAACTGGTCACCGACGCGGGTGTTGTCGGACGACAACACACACACCCACTCGTCGGTGTAGAGATCCAAGCGGCGCGGCAGGTCGAGATAGCCGTGCGGCATGAGCACGCCGTCGACGGTGCGGTAGAACTCGTCGTCCCGACTGATCGCCGATGCTGTCACCGGAGTGAATCGGATACGTGCACCTGGCGCTTCCCGCGACAGCCGGGCCACCAGCGGCCCGCCGGCCACGCTCATCCCGTGGTCGGACGACACGATCGTGAACTCGCGCCGCGTCTGCGCCGGATCGAACTCGGCCTCGGCGCCGAACACCCGCTCGACAGCAGCGATCGCCACGCTCGTCAACGGCACGATCTGCTCGGCGAAATGGGTGAGCACATAGTGATTGCCGGATCTCGTCAACAGGGCGTCGCCAAAATGCCTGCGCAAGCGGGCCAGCGAACTCGACAGCGTGGGTTGGCTGCGACCGAGGCGCGCGGCAGCGCCGCTCACGCTGCGTTCGGTGAGCAACGCGTGTAACGCATAGAGCTGTGGGAGGTCGAGACCCGACAGCCGGGGATCCATTCACGACCTCCGACGCGAACCAGCCAGCCCTGCCAACCCGGTCACCCGCCGACGACCAGACCGTGGGCCGCGGCGTAGGCCAGCGCCTGCTCGATGTCGATCTTGGCGCTGCGCACCTTCGCCGTGGTCCAGAACGTGGGATCCACGCGGGCGGCCCGCAGGTCGGCCTCCTCGAGCTTGGCGTCCTGTACCCGGGCTCCCGTGAGGTCGGCGCGGCGCAACACTGCCTTGCGCAGATCGGCACCCACCAAGCTGGTCTCGCGCAACCGGCAGTCCGACAGATCCACGCTGCGCAGGTCGCACCCGCCGAGCACGGCAAGGGTCAGGTCCGACTCCACGAGTTTGATGGGCCGCATCCGCGCCTCGGTGAACACCGACCCGAGCAGGCTGCAGTTGGTGAAAGTGCTGTGCCACAACGTGGCCCGCCGGAACGTGCAATTGCGGAACGCCGAGCCGGAATGTTCGGACTCGGACAGGTCGACGCCGCTGAAGTCGCACTCGGTGAAGACCACGCGCTCGGTGCGGAGCCGACTCAGGTCGTCATCGCGAAAGTCACGCCCGACGAACTCCTCGTCAATCCAAGACAATTCCGGCATGCCCTCAGCCGGGCAGTGCGGTGAGGCTGTTGAGCGAGTACTCGGTGATGGCGATCAGCGCGTTCTTCGCCGATTCGCGGTCACGCGCATCGACGGTGATCACCGGGATGTGGTCGGGCAGCGCCAGCGCCTTGCGCACGGCTTGTGTGGGATGCCGTGGCGCACCGTCGAATTCGTTGACCGCAACAAGGAACGGCAGGTTACGGGCCTCGAAGAAGTCCACGGCGGCGAAGCTGTCCTGCAGCCGCCGGACGTCGACGAGCACGATGGCTCCGATCGCGCCGCGCACCAGGTCGTCCCACATGAACCAGAACCGCCGCTGCCCGGGCGTGCCGAACAGGTACAGCACCAGATCCTCGGCCAGGGTGATCCGGCCGAAGTCCATGGCCACGGTGGTGGTGCGCTTGTCGGGGGTTCCGTCCAGCGCGTCCACGCCCTCGGACACGTTGGTGACCAACGCTTCCGTGCGCAACGGCATGATCTCCGATACCGCTCCCACGAACGTCGTCTTGCCGGCACCGAATCCGCCGGAGATGACGATCTTCGTCGACGCGGCCGCGCGCCGGGCCGCTCCCCCGGCCGAGCGCCTGTCAGAGTGCTCGTAGGCCACGCAGGGTCCTTCCTATCAGTTCGCGGCGCTCGTCAAAGCTCGCGGAGTCGTCGAGGGTCGTGTGCACCCGTAGATAACCCTGCGTCACCAGATCCCCGATCAGCACGCGCGCCACGCCGAGCGGTAAGGATAAATGTGCAGCGATCTCCGCCACAGACGGGCTGTCGGCGCAGAGTTCGACGATCCGGCCCCGAACGTCGTGGCCGGGCCACCGCGGTTCCTTCGTGGTGTCCAGCGTCTCCACCGGCGCTTCCAGGGGCAGATGGATGCGCGAGTCCGTGCGGCCGGCCGTCAGGGTGTACGGCCGTACCAGACTGGGCCGTTCAGATTCCGATTCGTCCACGGGCTCGAAGGTCTTTCACGAAGTTCTGTCAGGAACGTGCCGGGGTCCGACGCGACGATTGCACCACGGCGCCCACGCGTTCGACCAGGATCGCCATCTCGTAGCCGATCTGGCCGATGTCGCACGAGCGGCTGGCCAGCGTCGCGAGATTGGATCCGTCGCCCACGCGCATCAGCAGCAGATAGCCGTTCTCCATCTCGACCACCGACTGCAGCACATGCCCGCCGTCGAACAACTGGGCCGCGCCCGTGGCAAGGCTCGCGAGCCCGGACGCCACCGCCGCGAGCTGATCGGCGCGTTCGATCGGCATGTGCTCGCTGGCGGCCATCAGCAGCCCGTCGGCTGACACCAGCACCGCGTGCGACACACCGGACACGTCGCGGGCGAACTTGGACACCAACCAGTCCAGGGAGTCGCGCTGGGATGGACGGGTCATTCGCTATCGGTTCCTCTGGTCTCTCGGGCGTGCGATCGGCCGGCGTGCACGCCGCCAAAATGGCTGCTCATGCTCGCCCGGACTGCTTCGGGATCGCGCGGCGGGAACACCGCAAAGATGCCGCTGTCAGGTTCGGCTGTTGATGCTACTTCGAAACCGACACTGTCGTCGGTCCGGTGTGCGCCACCGTTGCGGTGACGGCCGTTGACACCCGCGGCGGCAGCGACGCCGCCGGGCACGAGCCTGGCGCCCGGCGTACGCATGGGCAGGCCTTCCTCGGTGTGCTGCTCGACGGGCGCATCCTGCGCCGCCGCAGCCACCGACCAGCCCTTTTCCCATACGGTCTTCCAGTCGAGATCCTCGCTGCGGGCGTGCGTCGTCGGATCGATGTCCCACTCGGTGACCATCGACTGATAGATCGCATCCCCGTCGCCCACGGACGTCTGCGACGCCTCCTCGACGGGCTGCTCGAACGCCTCGGCGGGCACATGCACACCGTTGGTGGCCTGGATCCGCGACGCGAAGAACGACGACGTGTTGGTGGGCACCTGATTGGGACGCTCGGCGCCCACGGCATCCTCGGCGTCCTCGTCATCGCCTGCATCGTCTGCGGCAGCGGTGTCCTCAGTGGCCATGGGCCACTGCTGGGGCCACTCGGCGGCAGGCTCCCCTGTCTCCCCTGAAACGGTCTCCTCAGGAACGGTTTCCTCGGCGGTGACCGGCGCCAGAGTCGCGGGAAGCTCGGAGATTCCGCTGGCTCCCGGACTGCGCTGCGGCAAAAGGCCGAACGGGACATCGGCGTGACCGTTCAGGTGCTGTTCGGGCTCGCCGGCGCCGAAGAAGCCGGCCGCGGTCAGCGGGGTGGCGCCGAACGACGGCGTCGAGCCGTTCAGACTCTCGACCGCGGCGCCGGTGGCCACGTCTGCTTTCGGGGTGCCGAGCGACTGGCCGTCGCGCACCAGCAGCTCGGCCGGAACGTAAACGCCTGCGGTGGTGCCCGAGTTCGGTTCGTCCGGGATGGTGCTACGCAACCGCACCACCAGGCCGTGCTGGCCGGCCAGCCGGCCGACCACGAACAGGCCCATGTGGCGCGCGGTGTAGGGGTTGACCTCACCGCCGGACTGCAGCCGGATGTTGGCGACCCGCAGGTCGGACTCGGTCATGCCCAGCCCGACATCGCTGACCTCGATGACCATTCCGCCGTTGCCCGCGTGCACAGCGGTCACGCGCACCTGCGAGATCGGCGGTGAGTAGCGCAGGGCGTTGTCGAGCAGTTCGGCAAGCAGGTGGATCAGGTCGCCGGAGGCCGAGCCGACGATCTCGGTCTCGGGAATGGTGGCCGCGACGACGCGCGTGTAGTCCTCGACCTCGGAGGTCGCGGCGTTGATGATCGTCGCGATCGGGACCGGTTCGCTGTGCTCGCGGGTCACCTTGGAACCCGAAAGCACCAGCAGGTTGGCGCCGTTCCGCCGCATGCGGGCCGCGAGGTGGTCGAGCCGGAACAAGCTCTCGAGGCGTTCCGGGTCGTCCTCGTTGCGCTCCAACCGGTCGATCAACGACAGCTGCTGGTCCACAAGGGACCGGCTGCGCCGCGACAGGGTCTCGAACATGTCGGACACCTGCGTCTGCAACTGCGCCTGCTCGCCTGCGAGGAACACGGCCTGCTGATGCAGTTCGTCGACCGCGTGCGCGACCTGACCGACCTCTTCGGTCGTGTACACGGGCAGCGGCGTGACGGTCCCGGGTTCACCGCCGGAACGGACCCGTTCGATCTCGCTGGCCAGATCCTCGTGCGCGACCTTGAGCGCGCTGTCGCGCAGGGTGCGCAGCGGGCGCACCAACGAACGCGCCACCAGCAACACGATCACGAGCGCACTGATGATCGCGACGGCAACCAGGATCGCGTCGCGGATGGCGTCGCTGGTCTGATCCGCGGCCGCCTTCTCGACCGCCGCGGGGATTGCTGTGGTCGTGTCGGCAACGATCTGCTTGGCGATCTTGTCGGTCGTCTGCAGCGACTGCAGCAACTCCGGGTTACCGACGAGCGGAACCTCGGGGTTGGACATCATCGCGAGGCGCTTGACCATCTCCGAGCGCAGCGACGCGGCCTCGTCGGAACCTTCGCCGAGGAGCTTGCCGAGGGCCGTGACCGTCGACGGCTCGGTGCCTGCCATCGTGATCATCGAGGTTCGCAACAGTGGCTCGGGCTCGTCGCCGCCCCGGTTGACCATCATCTGCTGGATGGCCATCTGACCGCGCGCGCCCACCGCGCGCGCCAGGCCCTCGACCTGAGCCTGTACGTCGTGGTCGTTGCTGCTCACCGAGCCGGTGATCGCGGATTCTCCGGTCAGCAGGAGCGGCCCGTAACCGATGATGCGCTGACGCAGATCGATCGAGTTGGACGCCACGGCCTTGACGAGTTCCTGCCCCTTGCCGAGCAAGGTGTCCACGGCGGATTTGACGTCAGGGACGACATCGGTCGAGTCGAGCCGTTGCTGCAGGTCAGATCGCCGGGCGTCGAACTCGGCCATGGCGTCCGTGCCGTCACCGCCCTCGGTCGCCGTCACCATGACGGCTTCCATCGCGGCCAGGTATTTGTCGATGTCCGGGATCAACTCGGCCCGGTCGGCCGCCAGCCGGAGTTCGGACGCCTGGGTGGCACTGCCGTAGATCCGCAGACCGCCGAACGTCGCGGCGAGGATCAGCGGCACCAGAACGATCGCGAGCACTTTCCAGCGAACGGGCCAGTTCGCCGGCGACCACCGTGACGGCCGTTTGGCCAGCGCTTCGGACGGGGCGAATTCGACCACCGTGCCGTCGGCCTGTTTGAGGTGGGTAAAGGCGGTCATCGGCGCCCGACCCTGCTGCCGGCCGCTTGTCCGCATTTCAGTCCTAGGGCGTGATTCATAAGGCTTCCTGCTGTTTTCGCCCACGCTCGGGCGGGCGTCAAACGCCTGGCAATTGCACGAGTATGACAGCCACACGCAGCCGTTTCCACAATTCTTACTGAACAGACAGAGTTCGTGACCGAGCTGTAGCGCGATTGTGTGGTAATCGAGCAAACCACGTTGCAATCGCTGCCTAGGATGCCGGCTGGCTGCGCGGCACGCGGACATACGATCATCGTCGAATGTTTCGGCTGCTGTTCTTCTCGCCCCGGATTGCTCCCAACACCGGCAATGCCATCCGAATGGTCGCCGCCACCGGCTGCGAGCTGCACCTGGTGGAGCCGCTCGGTTTCGACCTGTCCGAGCCCAAGCTGCGTCGTGCCGGCCTCGACTACCACGACCTGGCGTCGGTCACGGTGCACACCGATTTGGCCAGCGCCTGGGCCGCGCTGATGCCGGCGCACGTGTACGCGTTCACCGCGCACGCGTCGACACCGTTCGCCGACATCGCCTATCAACCCGGCGATGTGTTGATGTTCGGCCCGGAGCCCACCGGGCTGGACACCGAGACGCTCGCCGACCCGCACATCACCGCACAGGTGCGGATTCCGATGCTGGCGGGGCGGCGGTCGCTGAATCTGTCCAACGCCGCCGCCGTCGCCGCGTATGAGGCGTGGCGCCAACACGGGTTCACCGGCGCCGTCTGATCACGGCGTCGGGCTGAGTCCAGTTACGCCGCGGACCCGAAACCGGTGCGGCGCTTGACCGGAAACTTCTCAGAGGCTTCATACACCTGTCGTGGTCACCAGGTGTCCCAGTGCGCGAACTGCTCGGCCGGCAGACGCTTGGCCTTCTTGAAATCGGTGCCCTTGGTGTAGGCGATCGGGAACAGCCCGGCCTGCGCGTACTGATCGAACGGGATGCCGAGAACGTCGGCGGCCTGCTTCTCCCCCTCACCGAGCAGATGCAGTGTCGTCCATGCCGACCCGAGCCCGCGCGACCGCAGCGCGAGCATGAAGCTCCACACCGCGGGCAGCAGCGACCCCCAGTACGACGCGGACATTCCGGCCGGGGCGCCGTCGGGCCGCCCCTCAAGGCACGGAACCAGCAGCACCGGGGCCTTCTCGAAATTCTCGTTGAGATATTTGGCCGAGTTCATCACCGAGTCGATCTGCTCGTCGCGGATGTCGCCGCGCTCGGGCTTGGGCAGATCGAGGTATGGAGTGGCGTTCGCCCGGTAGATGTCGGCGAGCGCCTTCTTCTTCTCCGGATCCTCGACGAAGACGAACTGCCAGCCCTGGGCGTTCGAACCGGTCGGTGCCTGCAGTGCGATGTCGAGGCACTCCAGCAGCACCTCACGCGGGACGGGCTTGTCGAAGTCCAGCCGTTTGCGCACCGAGCGCGTGGTGGTCAGGACTTCGTCGGCGGAGAGGTTCAGATTCAGATCGGCTGTCATGGCGTGAGACTACCGTCGCGCCGCGATGCCGACGAACTGCCCGGCCTCCGCCGAGCCTACGAATTACGTTGTTCAGCTGGCATTCTCGGCCAGGACCAGGTCGTCCCAGCCGTTGACGTGGGTCTCGTCGGAGTGGTCCTCGTCGCGGTGCCGCGGTTCGGGCGTCACCTCGTGATCGACATCGGGCAGGCCGCCGAGCGCGGCGATGACCGCCGTGATCTTTGCTGCCTCGTCATCGGTCGGTGTCGCGCCTGCCTCCAACTCGTCGAGCAGGTCTGCTCGCAGCCCGGCACCGTTGGCGACCTCGTGCGCGGACAATTTCGCGTGCACCCGGATCACGTAAAGTTGCTGGCCCAGACTCGAACCCGGTGCTGCCGCGGCGTGCGCCATCAACGAGTCGTAGCGGCGGCGCACCCCGCTGAGCGCCACGATCACGTCCGGCGACGGCCTGGAGCTGGCGGCCGCATCGGTCAGCGCGGCCCGCAGCTTCCGCAGACCCGACAGCACCACGTCGGCACGCTTGTGGAATTTCTTGTCCTCCTGGAACGGCAGGGCATCGATCGCGGCCGAGTACATGTGCATCGCGGCCTCAGAGAGGCTGACGATGATCGACGAATCGCCGTCCGACGATGCGCTCTGTCTCATGGGCCCCTCATTCCTTCTGCGATCACATGCAATGGCGTCGGACCAGAGAGTAGCGGCTGCGCGGCCGTCCGTCAGCGCTAGGGGGGATTGAACTATGGCGCGAATTGGAGTATGCGACGGGCAGTTTGGGACATCACGCCGCCGCGGCCCGCGGGTGCGGCACGCGCTGTGGCCCCTATTGTGAACGGGTATCCGGCTCGCTCGACGGGAGGTCAAGATGACCGGACTGGCGCAATCGGCAACGGCCACCGACGCTTCCGAATGTGGCGAGTCGATCGCGGTGACCGAGCCGATTCCCGTACCTGGTCCGGGCGACCAGGAAACTCCCCGTCCGACCGGTGGCAGGCTCGTCACATTGGGGCTGGTCTGCGGCGCGACCGGAGCAGCTGCCATCGCGTGGTTTGTCTTTCTGGGCCCGGGCGAACTCGGCAGCAGGTCGGAGTGGTTCTTCGGCGCGGTCGTCTTTGTCGTTGTGCTTGTGACCATCTGGCAAACGCACACGATCCAGCGGCAAGCCAACCGGGATGCCGCCGACGCCGCCGAACGGCTGCGCCGAGAACTGGCCGCGGCCGACGAGCGCTCGGCCGTGGAACTCGCGCTGACGAAGAAATGGCACCGCGCCGAGCTGGAGGCTCAGCAGAAATCGCACCGTGCCGAGCTGGATGCGCAGCGCGCGCTGGCCCGCGCCGAGCGCACCCAGCTCGTCGGCCAGCTCCAGCGGCAGGCGATGATCGAGGTCTCCCGCGCCGTGGGCGCACACACCAGGATGCTGGCAACGCTGTGGAGCGAGGGCGCGCGAATCCTGGGCAACGAGGACCGCGACGAGCGCGAGGCCGCGATGAACGCGATCTTCGAGCAGATCGCCCAGGTGGTCAACGAGGTCTCGGTCGAGTTGGACAACGCGTATCTGCTGAGCGAGGACACCCGACTGAGCCACGCGCTCGATCGCGTCAATGACGCTGTGCTGATGGCGATTCAAGTGGCCGAGGAGCTGCACGCCGACGTGATCGAAGGGCGCGTGCCCGAGACCAATCCGGTCACCGACGTAGGGCGGCTCATGCACGAACGGGCAGCAGAGGCTCGCAGACTCGCGTGGGCGCTGATCAGAACCGGCCTGCAGGACAGCGCCGACTGACTCAGGCCCGCCCAATCTCGTGCGGTTCCATCACTGAAGGTGATGACAGCCAGCACGATTCGATATTGGACGCCGGCAAGTGCCCTGACGCATGGTTGTGCGGGTGCGCGACAGCGCATCTGACTCATGCCGGTTTATCCAGGAGATGCTTGTGGCAGAACCAACAAGGGCGACAAATGTCGAGAGTCGCGCCGTGCGCCCCGGAGCGCACTGACCGTGGCCGGAACAACGTTCAGTCGCAGGAACTTCCTGATCGGCGGAGGACTCGCCGTCGCGGCGGTTTCGGCCGGACGTCCCCATGCGCGGGCCGAAAGCCTGGCCGGGCTACGGTCGGCGGTGCGCGGCCGTGTTCTGCTGAGCGGCGACCCCGGCTTCGACGCCGCCCGAACCCCGTGGAATCTCGCGGTCGATCAATCCGTGCGGGCGGTCGTCGACCTTGTCGACGCTGACGATGCGGCGGCGTTGATCCACTTTGCGCGCAACGCAGGTGTGCCGATTGCCGTGCAGCCCAACGGCCATGGCGCCTCGGATGCGTTGGACGGCGCTATCCTCGTCCGGACCGCCGCACTGAACGACACGCAAGTGGACACCGCAGCTGGTACCGCTCGGGTGGGGCCGGGTGTCTCGTGGGCCAAGGTCCAGGAAGTGGCAGGCCCGGCAGGCCTGACCGGGGTGGCCGGCAGTTCCCCCACGGTGAGCATCACGGGTTACACCCTCGGTGGCGGCTTGAGCTGGTTCAGCCGGAAATTCGGCTGGGCCGCGGAAAGTGTCGTCGCCTTCGAAGTCATCACCGCGGCGGGCGAGCGCCTGACGGTGACCGACGCCAGTGAACCGGACCTCTTCTGGGCCCTGCGCGGCGGAGGCGGCGACTATGCACTCGTAACCTCAATCGAGTTCGCACTCAAACCGGCGCCGTCGGTGTACGGCGGCACGATGGTCTGGCCTGCCGAGCGAGCTTCCGCGGTGCTCTCAGCGTTTCGCGACATCACCGCGACAGCACCCGACGAACTGAGCCTGTGGTGCAGTCTCACCCAGTTTCCCGGCGCGCCTGCACTTGTCCGCATCGACACGACCTATCTGGGCCGGGCCGATGCGGGCATCGCCCTGCTGCAACCGCTCGACCGCGTCGGTGGGTCGCTTTCCGACACCCGCCGGGTACTGCCAGTGACCGACATCGGAACCATCGCCGAGGAGCCCACCAAACCCGCCGCATCGCGGCAACAGGGAACCCTCGTCACCGGCTTGACGGACCGGTTCGTCGACGCGCTGCTGACCCAGTCGATGGCACCGCTGATGAACGTGCAGATCCGCCATCTCGGTGGGGCGCTGCAACGCCCGTCCGATACTCCTGCGGGCTCCGTCGCGGTGCCGTACCTGGTGAATTTCATCGGTGCTCAGGCCAATTCGCAGATGGGCGCGGAATTGACCGCCCGCACGGGTATCTACCTCGACGCACTGGCGCAGGCGGACACCGCCAAGGTGCCGTTCAACTTCCTCGCACCCGAACAGAGCGCGTCCGACGCCTTCGACACTGCCACCCTTGCCCGATTGCAATCGGTCAAACGCTGCCGCGATCCCGAGGGCGTCTTCCGCAGCAACCATCCCGTCTGGTAGCCGGAGCATTTCGTATCCGGCGGACGAAGTGACGCCGCCCGAATCGGAAACCCTTGCTTCTGAGGGCTATCCGAACCAACGGACCGCCAGGCGGAACGTCGCACTGGTGCGCGACAGCACATTTCGGAGACCCTGAACCGCTGTTCAACCGCGTAGGTTCGTCCGCTTCAGATTTCCCACGGAGGGTTTACATGGATGATTTGGCATTCCGTTCCGCACGCGCGCTCGCGACTGCTGTCGCAACCAAAGAGGTGTCCAGCGTCGAACTTCTCGACCACTATCTGACCCGCGGAGACAACATCGGGGCGCAGCTCAACGCGATCGTCGCGCGGAACGAACGGGAGGCGAAAGCGGCTGCGCGAGAAGCCGATCGCATGGTGTCCCAGGGCGAACCCCTCGGCCCATTACACGGCGTCCCTGTCACCGTCAAGGACAGCCTCGAGGTCGCAGGCATGCGGACCACCGGGGGTTCATCGCGCTGGGGCCACCACGTTTCGACCATCGATGCCGATGCTGTCACCAGGCTCCGGAAGGCGGGTGCGATCGTATTCGGTAAGTCCAATCTGCCTGCCGACGCCCGCGACTGGCAAACCTACAACGAGGTGTATGGAACCACGAACAATCCGTGGGATCCGACGCGGGGGCCCGGCGGTTCGTCAGGGGGTTCCGCAGCCGCGTTGGCCGCGGGCCTGACCGGACTCGAGCTCGGCGGTGACACCGCAGGCTCGATCCGCGTGCCCGCTCATTTCTGCGGTGTCTACGGACTGCGCCCGTCCTACGGTGTCGTGCCCAGACACGGAAGCGTTTCCGGGCACGCGCCCGGCTCGCTGGCCGAATTCGACATGGCGGTAATCGGCCCGCTCGCCAGGCACGCCGAGGACTTGAGCTTGGGTCTCGATGTGATTGCCGGGCCGGACCGAGACAACGCACCGGCTTGGCGGTTGGACCTGCCGCCGTCGAGGGCACGCACGCTACGGGAGTTCCGCGTGGTGGCCTGGCTCGACGACCCGTTCTGTCCGGTTGACCGGGAACTCGTCGCGGCGATGGAGATCGTGGTGACAGCAATGCGGTCGGAGGGTGCCACGGTGACCGAGCGCAAAGGGCCAGTGGGACTTGAGGAGACGATGGCGCTCTACCGGCCCTTGTTGATGGCACAGAGCGGGCTGATCGAGCCGAATGCGTCATACGATGCGCTCGTCGAACACGCCGCCGCGCAAGCAGAGATCCCCGGGTTCGCTTCGGAGCTGACAGTCCGTTACCGCGACTGGCACGCGCTCGACGAACGTCGCCAACGGTCCCGCCGGCGTTGGGCGGAGTTCTTCGACGATGTCGACGTGCTCCTCTGCCCGGTCAGCCCGACCGCCGCCTTCCCGCACGATCAGCGCCCAGACGCCGGGTGGTCGGTCCGGACGCTTCAGGTCGACGGTGAGCAACGACCGTACCGGGAGATGCTGACGTGGGTGGCACCGGCGTCGCTCAACCATCTGCCGGCCGCGGTCGCGCCGATCGGATCCACGAGTCAGGGGCTTCCGATCGGAATCCAGGTGATCGCGCCCTACTTGCACGACCGCACGGCCATCCGATTCGTGCAGTGTCTGTCCGAGGTGCTCGGCGGTTTTCGGCGTCCACCCGGATTCTGAAGCGCCGCTACTCCGCGCCGAGCGCGACGGTGCCGAGGTGGGTGAACTGAGCGCTCACCTGCTGGCCGGGACGGATGAACACCGCATCGGTCAGCCCACCGGTCAGCACCGTCCAGCCGGCCCGTAACACGACGCCACGACGGCCCAGCGCGTTCGCGGCCAACGCGAGGGCTTCGGCCGGGTGCCCCTGGACGGCCGCACCCGTGGCGGTGTCGACCACCGCCCCGTCGACCTGCAACACACACGCTTCCAGGGCCAGATCGAGTTCGGCCGGCCGTCGTTTGAGGCCACCGATGACGAACCGTGCCGAGGAGGCGTTGTCGGCGACGACGTCGGGCAGGGTGAACTTGAAATCGGTGTACCTGCTGTCGATCACCTCAAGCCCCGCATACACCGCATCGACCGATTCCATCGCCTGGGCGGCGGTGATCCCCGGTCCGCTCAGCTCCCTGCCGAGGACGAACACGATCTCGGGTTCGACCCGGGGGTGGATAAGCTCGGAGGTGTCGAGCGGCACTCCGAGCGGCAGGCTCATCGCGTCGGTCAGCCAGGCCGTCAGCGGCGAATCCACCCCCATCCGTAGCTGTTTCGCCCGTGAGGTGAGACCCAGTTTCATCCCGACGATGTGTTGCCCGGCCGCCACCTTGCGGGCGATCAGTTCGGCCTGCACGTCGTAGGCGGTGCTCAGGTCGAGACCCGGCCAGTCGGCGGTGATCGGGCCACGGTCGGCCCGGCTGGTCTCCGCATCGAGCAACACACCCGCGGCCTTCGAGACACTCCACTGCGTTGCGCTGGTCACGTCAGCACCTCCTCCGGACGAGCCGCGGCAAGCGACAACGCCACGTCGATGATCATGTCTTCCTGTCCGCCCACATAGCCGAGCTGGCCTACCCTGCTGAGAATCGCGTGGGCGGGAACGCCGTACTGTTCAGCCGCACGCTCGGCATGGAGCAGAAACGAGTTGTACACGCCGTACCGGCCCTGCACGATCGAATTCCGGTCGCACACAGGCAGTCTCGGAATGATCGGTCGCGCAATCTCCTCCGCGACCGCGAGGATGGCGTCCGCGTCGACCCCGGTCGGCACGTTCATCCTCTCGAACGCGGTGACCAGAATCTCGATGGGCGCATTGCCTGCACCGGCACCGAGCGCACACAGCGTTCCGTCGATCTGCCGCGCTCCGGCACGGTATCCGGCGATCGAGTTGGCCACTCCCAGAGACAGATTCTGGTGTGCGTGCACGCCCACCTGTGCATCGGCGCCGAGTTCGGCGACCAACGCCGCGACCCGGTCCGCGAGGTCGTCGGGCATCAGCGCACCCGCGGAGTCCACGACGTACACACACTGGCACCCGGCATCTGCCATGATTCGCGCCTGCCGCGCGAGCTGTTCGGGCGATGCGCGGTGCGAGAGCATGAGGAAACCGACTGTCTCCATCCCGAGTTCGCGCGCGGCGCCGAAGTGCTGAATGGACACATCCGCCTCGGTGCAGTGGGTGGCGATGCGGGCGATCGACGCGCCCGCGTCACACGCTGCGCGGAGATGGCGCACCGTGCCCAGCCCCGGCAGCAGCAGCACGGCGATCCGGGCCCTGGTCACCGTCTCGGCCGCGGCGCGGATCAACTCGAGCTCATCGGTGCCGCTGAAGCCGTAGTTGAACGACGAGCCGTCGAGCCCGTCTCCGTGGGTGACCTCGATGACCTCGACACCGGCAGCGTCCAGGCCTGCGGCCACCGCCCGGACCTGCGCCACCGAGAACTGATGCTTCACCGCATGACTGCCGTCACGAAGGGTGGTGTCGGTCAACCGAACCGGTGCGTTCATCGAGCTCCTACCTTCGAATCACCCTGACGGGCAGCGGAAATGAGTTCACCGACCCGCATGGCAGCCGCGGTCATGATGTCGAGATTGCCCGCCCATGGCGGCAGATAATCACCGTTGCCCCGGACTTCGAGGAAGATCGACACCCGCATGTTCTGGCGCCAGGCGCCCTGCGGATCCTCGAACTGAGGGTCGGCAACCAGCCGATAGCCGGGGACGTACCGCTGCACCGCCGCCACCATCTGGTGCACCGATTCGGTGATGGCGTCGCGATCCGAGTCCGGCGGTATCGCACAGAACACCGTGTCCCGCATGATCAACGGCGGCTCCACCGGATTGAGGATGATGATCGCCTTGCCGCGGCGGGCGCCCCCGACGCTCTGCAGCGCGCCCGCCGTGGTCTCGGTGAACTCGTCGATGTTGGCCCGGGTGCCCGGTCCGGCCGAGCGTGACGATATCGAGGCGACGATCTCCGCGTACGGGACGTCGACAACCCTGGAAACGGCGCGCACCATCGGAATGGTCGCCTGGCCCCCGCAGGTGATCATGTTGACGTTCTCGGCATCGAGGTTGAGGTCAAGATTGACCACCGGGCACAGCAGCGGGCCCACCGCCGCCGGGGTCAGATCGATGGCCGTGATCCCGGCTTCCGCATATCGAGGCGCGTTGGCGATGTGCGCGGCCGCCGAGGTTGCCTCGAACACCAGATCGGGAAGCTCGTCCCGGCCGAGCAGCCAGTCGACTCCGCCGGCCGAGGCCTCGACCCCGAGCTCTCGCGCCAGCGCGAGCCCGTCGGACGCCGGATCCACCCCCACCATGTACCGAACGTCGATGTTCTCGGCCCGCTTGAGTTTGAGCAGCAGGTCGGCGCCGATGTTTCCGGGGCCGACGATCGCGGCAGTGGTCATTGTCATCCTTCTCCGTCAGCAGCGAAACATGCGGTTACCGAGCCGATTCCGCTGAACGAGGCGGTGACCGTCGATCCTCCGGCGACCGGCACCGCGGTGGTCAGCGAACCGGGCAGGATCACCGAACCCGCCGCCAGGGTCACACCGAGTGGCCCCAGGGTGTTCGCCAGCCAGACGAGTGCGTTGATCGGGGAACCCAGCACCGCGGCGCCTGCTCCGGTGGTGACGGCCTGGCCGCCGGAGGACAGCACGCAGCCGGTCAGCCGTAGGTCGATGCCGCTCAGGGCAACCGGCCTCGATCCCAGTACCACACCGCCCGACGAGGCGTTGTCGGCAATGGTGTCCGGCAACGTGATTCGCCAGTCGCGGATCCGGGAATCGATGATCTCCAATGCGGGCAAAACGTACCCGACTGCGCGCAGCGCATCCACGACTGTGACACCGGGGCCGGACAGATCCCGATCCAAGACGAACGCGATCTCCGGTTCGACTTTCGGGCTGATGAAGGCGGCGGTATCGATCGGCATCGACTCCAGATGAAACATGTCGCCGAACAGGTGGCCGTAGTCCGGCTGATCGACGCCGAGTTGACGCTGCATCGCCGCCGACGTCAGGCCCACCTTGTGGCCTCTGATCACCCTGCCCTGGCTGACCCAGTGGTCGACCTGCTGCAGCTGCAGCTCGTATGCCCGCGCGACGGTGAGTTCGGGCTCGTTCTCGCTCGGCGGATCGACCGGTATCCGGGTGTCGTAGGCGTCCAGTAACGCCCTTGCGATCGGTGAACTGTGTTCAGGCATCTGCTGGGATATCTCCTTACTCGGCCGGCCTGTCACGCCGGGATCGCCGTGCAGTTCGGCGTCGTCGGTAGGCCGTTGAATCGGTCTGCAAGCCACTGCATCCCCTGCTCTCCGTCGACGAAGTAGGGCAGCAGGTTGTTGATCGCCAACTTGTTGAGGAACGGCGGCTGCTCGTTGGTCCAGAACTGGACGTCCGCGCCCTTCGCGCACCAGTCCAGCGCCAGCTGGCGTGCGCCGCCCCACGGTATGAACGGGTCGAACCGGTTCGAATCGATGAACACCGGGGCCGTGGGTTTCAGCGTGCCGATCCGCTGCTCGCTCAGGACGGTTCGCAACGGCTCGGAGTTGATCAGCTCGGCGACGTCGGCGGTGAAATACTGCTGGTAGTGCCGGAATCCGAACCTCATCACGGTCTCGCCGACGCATTCGTTCTGGGTCCGGGACAGCAGGTTCACCCCCTTGTCCGTCAACACACCGGTCAGCCCGGGAACCAGCTCGGGGTACGCCGCCCCGACGCCGTTGAGCAGATAGCCCAGCCCGCCGGCGAAGATGCTGCCGTCGGCGAACGGTGGTACCAGGGCGAGGTCGGCGGCGGGCGCACCGGCCCAGGCTCCGACGACCTTGAGCTCGGGGGCATACCGTGGCGCCAGTTCCACCGCCGACGCCGACGCGGTCCCGCCTTGGCCGTATCCCCAGAACGCCACCGGGCCACGAGGTTCGAGTGAGGTGTCCGGCAGTGCGAACACCGCCCGGGCCGCGTCGATGAGGGCGTGACCGGCATTGAGCCGCATGAACGACGGCGGGACGCCTGGTGTGCCGACCCCTTGATAGTCGGTGACCACGACGGCGAATCCCCGCGCGACCATCGTCGCGACGAACATCTCCTCGTACCCGAAGGTGAGGTCCAGTCCCCCGCCGTAGTGGATGCCCTGATTGAACAACCTCGACGGAGCGCACTGATCGCCGATTCCATAGACGCCGGTGGCAAATGCGACCAGGGGGCGCGGGCCACCGCCGGGCCACGGGTTGTCCGGTTCGAAGTAGGTACCGGTGACCGCGACCTGGCCGCCGCGATTGTCGGTGCTGCGGTACATGATCCGGGTTCCGGTCGCGACGTAGGCCCCGAGCTGTCCGGAGGGCTCCAGCACCAGGCGAGAAGGCTCGGAACGGATCAACTGCCCGGGCGCGCCGTCACCCAGCGGGTCCGGTGGGGTGTAGAACGCCTCGTACTGGCTTTCGTCGGCGTACGCGATCGGCAGGGCGGGGTTCGCCGACCACCCGAGGAGGCACAGCACCGCTGCCGCCATGACTTTCTTCGATGAAACTCTGGGGCGGGCCGAACATGGCCGAACAGCACGATGACACAGCGCCATCGGGTCTCCTCTTCGTTGAGTGTCCTGCAGAGCGCAGGCCGGACGGCCACGCCTGAATCAAGACAGCACCCGGTGGTGCTGACGCCGTGTCTGCCGCAACGATGGAACCGCCGAGTGCGAACCTCAGCCGGTGGTTGCGGCCAATCCGCTGGTGACCGAGGGCGCGGCGAGACTCCGCATACACACCTCACGACCGACGGTGCGCAATTGGAAACCCACCCGATCCTCGGGCTCCTCCCCGTACGCGATACGGGTGGTGGCCGAGTTGATCGCCGCGCCAAGGGGAGTCGGCCAGCCGCGCAGGGCATGCACGATGCTGCGCAGTGTCTGCAGCGTGGTGACCGCCGCCTGCCAACCGTATGCGGTCGTGACGCAGCCGACCGACCGGCCGGACAGGTACGGGCTCGCGTCCTCGCGCAAGTCCTCGATGTAGTCGAGTGCGTTCTTGACCAGCCCCGAGACGGACCCGTGGTACCCGGGCGAGGCGATGATCACCCCGTCGGCACGCCGCAGGGATTCGACCAACCGCACCGCCTCGTCGACGTTCTCCGACTCCGGGTCGTACATCGGCAGCCGCGCGAGGTCATCCCCGCCGAAGAGCTCGGTGCGCGCGCCTGCTGCCCTTGCCTCGTCCAGAGCGATCCGCAGCGCCGACTCCGTCGACGAGCCGCGCCGCAGTGTTCCGCCGAGCCCGACGATGTACGGTTGTGTCGCGGATTCCATCGTGGTACTCACACCATCCTCATCAATCCGTCATGGCCCCAGGCGAAACCTGGTTTGAGTGTGTAGTTCTCGGGCGTCCAGGTCTGCGGATCGACAGTCCGTGAACCCCAGCCGTATTCGAAATGCCAGCCGGACGGATTGCGGAAATAGAACGAGAACACCCGGTCGTTGTGATGGCGGCCGGTCGACGTACTGGTGATCCCCCGATCCAGACACACGTCGTAGCTGTGACCGACATCGTCCATGGTGACCGTCTCGAACATCACGTGCTGAATGCGCCGCGGTGCCCCGGGAATGTTCATGAACGCCAGCGAGTGATGCCGGGAATTGCAGTGCAGGAACACGGCGAACGGATCGGAGTTGGGTAGGTGGGCGAAGTCGGTGACCCCGAACTCCAATACCCGGCAGTAGAACTCGGCGGCGCCGTAGAGGTCGGCGGTGTAGAGCACGACGTGGCCCATCCCCAGTTCGCCGGTGTTGAAGCCCGCGAGATCCCTGGTCGGACGGAACGGCGGCCGGAACACCCGCTCGTGCCCCAGCACAAGTTCCATCCTCACCTGCGAGTACGGACAGGTGAAGTGGACGAAGTCCATGACGCGCCGGTCGGCCGCCTCGTCGGGCTTGCCCGCCGTCACGAGTACGCCGGCCTCCTCCAGACGCGCGGCGGCCGATTCGAGCGCTTCCCTCGATGCCATGTCCCAGCCGATGTATGCGACATCCTCGTCGTGACCGGCTCGCACCCCGATCCGGTGATGGCGATCGTCGGCGCGCACGTACAGCAGCTTGTCGTCGCTGTCGCCGGACACCTCCATTCCCAGCACATCGGATGCGTACTTCTTCCACGCCGGGACGTCACTCGACGTCCCGACCACATAACTCAATTGGGTGACTACAGCCATGGATGATCCTTCGGGAACGCTGTGGGCAAGACTCAGAAGACGGTTAGCTTGGGGTCGCGCTCCAGACCGAGCACCATACGGCCGTAGTGCTGGTAGTTGGCCCGGGTGAACGACACGTGGCTCGCCATCATGTGGATGTCGCGCCACTTCTGCTGCATGGGACTGCTGTCCCGAAAGCCGGAGGTTCCGCTGAGTTTGAACAACCGGTCGACCGCGTCGGTCAGCAGTTCGGCCACTCGGTCGTAGTCCCGCAGCGTGACGGCCCGGTCCGCGAGTTCCATGCGCCCGGGCACCCGCGCATCCGCGAGCACCCGCCCGACGGCCAGCTGAGCCAGCTCCAGGTCGGCCGCCGTGCGGGCGATCACTTCCTGCACGACTTCGGATGCCGCGGTGGCGCTCCGACCGCGCGCCCACTCGACAAAGTGGTCGTAGGCATCCAGAGCGGTGCCCACCATCGGGCCCAGGAACGTCAACCCGGCGTGCAGCGCCAGGGGCTGCCGGTAGAGCGGGCCTCGGTTCACTTCACTGCCCGGACCGTCGCCGGCGACCAGAGAAGCTGCGGCAAGCGCGAATTCATCCGGAACGAACACGTCGTCGATGACGATCGTCTTGCTCCCGGTCCCCCGCATGCCTGCCGCGTACCAGTCGTCGTCGATCGAATACTCACCCGGCCCGATCAGGAAGTGGTGATTCGCCGCGCGATCGCTCTCCTTGATCAGCCCGCTGACGATCACCCACGAGGAATGGTCGACCCCGCTGGCGAAGCCATGCCTGCCGGTCAGCCGATAACCTCCGTCGACCTTGCGCACCGTGGCCGCGGGCGCCAGCGATGCCGCGATACAGGTGTCGGGACCGTCCGACCACACCGCCTCCTGCGCGGCCTGCTGGAAAAACCCGACCATGTGTGCGTCATGGGGCAGCAACGCCGCACACCAGGCCGTGGACGCGCAGGCCCGGCCGAGCTCGACAGCGACCTCGTACATGGTGTCGAGCGTCAACTCGTCACCACCGAACCGTCGCGGCGCGAGCATGCGGCCGCCCAACCCGGCGTCGATGATCTCGGTGATCGACTCGGACGGCACGCGCCGCAGATCCTCGGTGCGGGTGGACCGCTCGCGGATCGCCGGCGCCAGGGCCCGGGCGCGCTCAACCAGAGCGGCGTGCAACTCGGCTTCCGAAGGTACTTGAAGTTCGGTGGCTACCATGGTTTTTCGTATCCTCTCAGCGGATCAGAACAGGACGCTCAGGTTCTTCGACTGCACGACGTTCTGATCGAGCAGAATGGTCCGGCGGGCGATCTTGAAGCCCGTGTCCACCACCCGCAACACATCGCGACGCTCCCCTGCCCAGATATCGGTTTCGGATTCGAGCCGATTGCGGTGGACGAGGAAGTTGGACCAGACGTCGTACTCGACGGCGTCACCGGAGACCTCGGACCGCGGCTGCACGATCACGTTCGTCACCAGATGCCGGCACCGGGACGGCGGGTCTTCTGCCCAGTGCGTGCCCGAGTGCATCTGGTTCACTCGCATCTGCAGTGACGAGTAGTCGTCGTAGAAATGCGCCATCTCGATACCCTCGGGAACCTCGTCCTGCCCGCGTTGGCGGCGAAGCCGGTTCCGGCGCACCGGCATCCAGTAGAGGATGTCCTCATCGAACAACTCCAGCCAGCTGGCCCATTGCCAATGGTCGAGCAGCTGCGCCTCGCGGTAGAGGAACTGTTCGACGCGGTATTGCAGCAGAACCTGCTCGAGCTCGCCGACCCCGGTGGGTTGAACCATCTCTCCGACGCTCATCGGGCACCCGCCACATCGCTCATGGCGACCGCGGGCACCGCGACACTGCGCTCCTCGGGTGGGATGACCGGCCAGGACTCGGTCGTCATGAACTCCAGCCAGCGTCGGTAGAAACCGCGTTGTCCGGCCTCGCCGAAGAACGAATCATGGTATTCACCGGGGAAGTCCAGGTTCTCCCGCTCGCTGCCCAGCCCCATCTCGTAGTTCCATGCCATTTTCCGGGCCTGGTAGCCCTGCTCGAGCACGCCGCCGATCATTCCCCAGTTCTCGCCGTCGTCGGTCTCGACGACACCGGCCGCACCCTCGGTGAACGATGCGGAAATCTGTTGGGCCCGACGGGCTTCCTCAGGGGCGTTTTTCTCGACGACGGTGAACGACCAGATCTCGAACTTCGTCGGCCCTTTCGGATGCCACACGCGGATGTTGGCCGAGCCGGGTAGGCCGGCGAAGTTCGGGAACGCGTTGAAGTTGGCCACCATGTCGGCGCGGTCGCCCACCCGCTCCCGCGCGATCCGCCGCTTGTTCTCGTTGTACTGTCCCAGCGGGTCGTCGGAGAACCGGGTGTGCCGCTCGAACAGGAAGCTCTCCCCGTGTCCTTCGCGCAGCGACACATGTGCGCCGTCCTTCGCGTCGAACCCGGGCCCGAAGGCCAGCAGCGAGGACAGGTGGCTGGTCGTCGCGTGGTAGGTGTCGCCGGCGAACTGCTCGGCGGCCAGTTTCCAGTTGGCGTTGATCGTCCACTTGATGGCGCCGGGCAGGATTTCGATCCCGCCCTCGGCATGGTCGACCCAGCCGTCGATGTAGAACTTCAGCGCGCCGAGGTACTCGTCGAGCGGTGGCGCCGCCGGGTCGAAGTTGCCGAAGATCAGTCCTTTGTAACTCGCGATCTGAGCGACTTGAACCAGGCCGTTGTCGCCGAGGGACAGCTTGTTGTCGTACGCGTCGTCGAGGTTCGGAACACCGACCAACTCGCCCGCACTGTCGTAGGTCCAGCCGTGGTAGGTACACATGAAGGACCGTGCATTTCCCTCTTCGGCCCGGCAGACCCGCATGCCCCGGTGCCGGCATACGTTCAGGAACGCCTTCACGCTGCCGTCGGGCTGCCGCGTCACGAGCACGGGATCTCCGCCCATGTAGGTGGCGAAGAAGTCGTGCGGCTTGGGGATCATGCTGTCGTGGGCGAGAAAGAGCCAGGATCGCCCGAAGATGCGCTCCTGCTCCAACCGGTAGATCTCGTCGCTGACGAAGATCTCGGGCCCGATCTTGCCTTCCTCCCAATTCACCAACGAGCGAAGATAGCCGGCATCAATGGCCACGATCATTTCCCTTCAGTTCACATTCGAGGACTGTTTGTTGAGCTAATCAGCATGCGAAATGCCAGTCGATGCAACCGTTCTGGACGCCGGAACGTCACTCAGCCGGTTACGTCCACGTACACCACGTCATCGATCACCTGGACCGAATAGGTCGCGAGCGGTTGGACCGCAGGCGGCGCGGTGACCGCGCCGGTGCGCACACAGAACTTGGCGAAATGCCAGCCACATTCGATCTGGCCGTTGTCGATGAAGCCCTCGTCGGCCAGCGACGACCTGTCGTGTGTACACCAGTCGGCGGTCGCGTAGAACGAGCCGTCGATGTTGTACACCGCGATCGGTGGATCGACATCGACCCGTTTCACGTTGCCCGGCGCCAGTTCTCCGACCGGACACACCCGGACCAGGTGTTCGGACTCTGCCATTGCCGTCATTGCCGATTCCTCCCTCACTGTTGCCCCGCGGGTGTCGCGACGTCGTCGATCGAGCGCAGATCGACGGCCGGGTCGGACAGCAAGGCCGGCTCCGGCCTGGCCCGCCGGTCGATCAGGCTCATCGCCATCCGGACCTCCCGCCGCTGGTTCACCCCGACGGCTCCGACCAACACACTGTCCCGCAGGTGAAATGCCGTGAATTGCATGGATTCCGGGCTGCCGCGCCATACGACCTGATCTTCCGGATGCAGCCGCCCGGCCACCTGGATGTTCGTCTGGCCCTGGTCCGACCAGAACCACGGCAGGTCGCGGTAGGGTTCCCGCCGTCCCACCATCGAACGCGCGGCGGCGATTCCCTGATTCTGTGCGTTTTGCCAGTGTTCCAACCGGATTCGTCCGGAGTCGTGGGTGCAGGGCGAGCTCGCCACGTCGCCCGCGGCGTACACACCGGGCACCGATGTCTCACAGAACTCGTCGACCACGATGCCGTTGTCGACATCGATTCCGGAATTGACCGCCACATCGACCGCCGGTGTCACCCCGACCCCGACGACCACCAGGTCAGCCTCGATGCCCGTCCCGTCGTCCATCGTGACGCGCCGTACCCGGTGGTCGCCTTCGACGGCGGCCACCCTGGCACCGGTCACCATGCGCACGCCCTGTTCGACGTGGAAGCGCGTCAGGCACCGCGCGATTCGCTCCGGCAGCACCCGGCCGAGCACCGCAGCGCTTCGTTCGAGCACGGTCACCTGGTTTCCGAGCTGCAGTGCCGATGCGGCCAGTTCGATGCCGATCAGCCCGCCCCCGAGGATCGCCACGGCAGCACCGGCCCGCATCCGGTCACGGATCGCCGCCGCGTCGTCGACGGTCCGCAGGAAGTGCACGCCGTCGAGATCCAACCCCGGGATCTCCGGACGGCGCGGCGTCGTACCGGTACACAACAACACCTTGTCGGCCTGGACCGACACTCCGTCGTGCAGCTCGACTCGGCGACCGTGCGTATCGATCCGCCGGGCCCGGGATCCGAGCAGGAGTTCGATGTCGTTGCGGGAATAGAAGTCCGACTTGTGGATCAACGTGTCGCCCGGATCCTTCGACCCGAGAATCACCTCTTTCGACAGCGGCGGCCGATCGTAGGGCAAGTGGTACTCGGCGCCGACGAGGATGATGCGGCCGTCGAATCCCTCGTTGCGCAACGCCTCTACCGCGCGGGCGCCGGCCAGACTGGCTCCGACGACCACGTAGGTGGGCGTCATCGGGGTGCTCCCGTCGAGACATGCGGTTTCGGAGCATCAGTCACGGTGGTGTCCCCACAAACTCGTGGCGTCATAGCTCGACACGCGCCACGTGGCGTCGTCGACCAATCGCCCGTCGTAGCCGTACTCGACCTCGGAGCCGGACGGATTCTTCATGAAGAAAGAGATCGCCAGGTCGTTGGTGTGCCGGCCCAGGGTTTCGGTGAGCTGAACCCCACCGGCGTCCACCACGTCGAGCGTCCGCCCGACGTCGTCGATGTCGGTGACCTCGAGCATGAAGTGGCCCAGGGCCGGCGCCAGGTTGCCGTTCTCGACGAACGCGAGACTGTGATGACGCGGATTCACGTGCGCGAAATGGACTTTGCGGCCGTGGAATTCGATGGTGTCAGTGAGGCGGAAGCCCAGCACGTCGAGGTAGAACCGCTTGGCGGCAGCGAGGTCGGTGACGAAGAAGAACACGTGCCCCATGCCGAGGTCACCGGTCACGAACCGGATACCTCTCGGCGAGACGAAGGGCCGCTTCGGCACCCGGGCACCGTAGGAGAACTCCAACCGGTGACCATCGGGATCGGTACACCGGATGAGAGCCTCGACCCGACGCTGGGCGGCACAGTCCGGGTCGTGGTGTATCTCTACACCCGCGTCCTGCAGGCGCCGGGCCAACCGGTCCAGTGCCGCACCGTTCGGCACTTCCCATCCGACGTAGGCCGCTCCGCCGGTATCGGCCTGGTGAATCGCCAAACGCCAGCCCCGCTCGTCACCGCGCAGCAGGATGGTCTGGTCGTCGCAATGCTCGTGCGCCGAGACGTCCTGCAGGCCGAGAATCTCGGTCCCGTATGTGCGCCAGGCATCCAGATCAGTGGCGCGGAGGCCCAGATATCCCAGTGCGACAACTTCATTCATGAATTTACCTTCCCGGCCCGCCCGCGTCAGTCGCGCGGTTCGGCCTCGGATATGCAGCTTTCGTGAACGCACCGGCCACGGGCAACGGCACCGATCCGTCTACCGGAACACTCGAAACATTCACGAGGAAAGGAATGCACGGACGGCGCGGGCGAAGTCCCACGGGCGTTCGAACGGCGGCCAATGCCCGCACTTGTTCAACACCACCAGATCCGCCGACGGCAGATGGCTCAGTAACTGCAGTGCCCCCTCCATGGGCACCATGCGGTCATGGCGTCCATGAACCACCAGCGTGGGCGCGACCACGGCCTGTAACGCGGCCAGATTGCTGCGCGCCACGATGGTCGAACGGGCCCAGGCTTCGGCGTGTTGCGGCTTGTCCACCCGCCATCGGTACATCTGCTCGACGAGGCCGTCATCGATCAACCCGGGATCGAAGACGAGACTGCGGAGCAATCTCGCGATGCGTTCGCGGTCCGGCGGTCGCGATTGGCATTCGTCGAACAGGCGTCCGACCTCGGTGGGTGCCGTAGCCAGCAGGTACGGGTCACCGCCGGTCGAGGCAGTACACCCGCCGACGATCAACCGTTCCACTCGTCCCGGTGCGGCGAGCGCCACACCGATCGCCACGGTTCCCCCGGTCGAGACACCAAGAGCGGTGACCGTGTCCAGCCCGAGTCGGTCCAGAATGCCGAGAGTGTTTCGCACATAGAGGTCGTGCACCGGCTCGTGGAACTCTCGCGGTCCGCTGCGCCCGAAGTTCGGGTAGTCCACGAGGATGCACCGATGACGCGCAGCCAGCTCTCCGAGAGTGCGATGGTAGGTCAGCCAGGCCGTCGTTCCGGGCAGCGGCCCGAACGCCTGCGGCATCACCAGCGGCGGACCGGCACCGACATCGTGATAGTGGACCGGATGCCCGCCGATCGCCACTGTGTGGCTACTGCCCTGCTCCGAGAACATCCGAGTGGTGGCCGTCAACTGATCGCCCCTCCGCCGATCCGCAGGTCGTCTCCCTGGTGCTCGGCCGAGACCGAAAGTGCCAGTCGTACCTGATGTTCGAGAACTTCGACCGGGACGGACGGCAGCGGTGGTGTACTCGCGGTCGACCGGGCAGGTGTCACGGGCAGGTGCACCATCCCGACCCGCGCGCCCGGGACGCGACACAGATGCCGGGCCAGGTAGAACACCTGGTTGCACAGATAGGTTCCGGCCGTGTTGGAGACGTAGCCGGCCAGCCCCGCACGCCGCCAACCGTCCACGATCGCCTTGACCGGCAACGTGCTCAGATAGGCGGAGGGACCGCCGTCGACCACCGGTTCGTCGATCGGAACCCGCTGCGCGGTATCGGGAATCGGAAAGTCCCGCACATTGACCGCGACGCGTTCCACCGCGGGTGCCGTGCGGCCGGGTGCGACGCCCGTCAGCACCACGACCGCAGGCTGGAGTGACTCGATGGCCTCGGCCAACACGTCGTGCACCAGTTCGGTGTCCACCGGCAGCACGCGGGCGGCTACGTCCAGGCCTGCGATCTGCTGTCCGTCCAACCGTTGCGCGATCAGACCGCTGGGATTGTCGCTCTCGGTTGCGTATGCGCCGAATCCGGTGACGAGCGCTCGGGTCATGCCGCGGTTCCGAGCGCGCAACGCGCCTGGAATACCTCGAATTCGGTGACGAAGTTCGCCGCCCGCTCCAACATGATCGATGACTGGGTCAGGCCCGGAGCGATGAACAACTGGGTGTCGGGTGCCTGCTTGTGCCAGATGAACGCGTCGTCCACCGGGTGGATAGCATCATCGAGGTCACCGCGGCAGATCAGGGTGGGGACGTCGATGTCCGCCAGATGCGGTCGCAGGGTGAAGTACTCCTGGAACTGTTCGGTGCTCCGGGTCTCGGCGTAGAACCGGACGGCATCGCGCCAGTCGTCCCCGTGCAGATCACTCCACTCGCGGGCCTGAGCACTCTCCGGGTCCACGGCCGTGAAAACCGAATTGAGCGAAGCGTTTCCGCTCTTGCTCAATCCGATGATCGGCGCGTCCACGGTCAGCGTCGCGACCCGTGCCCGGTTGTCGAGCACCATCCGCCCGGCGATCCGTGAGCCGAGCGACACACCGGCGAGATGGACGCGGTCCAAGCCGAGTGAGTCCAGCAGGCGCCAGAGGTCGGCCACCCACACCTGCGGGCGTTCCAACGGCGCCACCCGCGCACTGCGTCCCAGCCCGCGCAGATCCGGCACGATCACCCGGTACTTGGCCGCCAGTTGGGGAATCAGATCGCCGAACCATCGCCCCGACGCCGCGGCGCCGTGCACCAGTAGCAGTGGTTCTCCGCTCCCGTGATCCTCGTAGTAGAGATCAACGCCATCGACCGTCAATATCGCCATGCACCGTTTCCCTTCCGTGCTTCGAACAGGCATCGGCACAGCAGGTTTCCGCCTGGTTCGGGGATGGGCAACGGCACCGTTCCGCAGGGTGGCATGCCGCCCGCCGGCGTTCCACGGTTCAGACCGCGCACATTCCCCTCGATCGCGACCAACCGTCACGGTGAACGCCCGGCACACCGACGATTCAGGAGCACCCGCAGGTGAACATCGAACTCAGCACCACAATCCAGCCCACTGTCGACTCCATTGCCGGAAGGCTGCTGAGCGCGCAGGCCAAGAAGCAACGGATACCGTCACTTTCGGCGGAATGCCGCGATCTGAACTTCGATCTCGCTTATCGGATTCAGGACGAGGCCGTGAGCCAGCGGATCGAGTGCGGCGAGCACGTCGTCGGCATCACGGTGCAGTCTCGGTCCTCGGTGACACCGCTGACCGGGTGGCTGACCGACGCGATGGCACTGCGTACAAGCGATCACCTGCCCACGGAGTTGCTCGTCGATCCCGGTGTCGAAGCGGTGATCGCGTTCGTCACGGGCCGGCGGCTCTGCGGCCCCGGCGTCACCGCGGCGGCCGCGCTGGCGGCGGTCGACCTCGTGTTCGCGGGCCTGGAAGTCACGGACAGCCGCTACGCGGACCGCCGGTGCACTGCGCCCGACCTGGTCGCCGACAACCTGTCCGCGTCGTATTACCTCACCGGACCGGTCGGGTTCGCCCCCACCGGCCTGGACCTGTCGCGGGAAGAGGCCGGCATCACCGTCGCTGCCGGGACAGCCACCGTGACACGTTTCGATGCGGTGGCCAGAAGCCATCCCGCCGAGGCACTCGCGGCCGCGGCGAACTGTCTTGCCCGGCGCGGTCATGCGATCGAGGTGGGCTGGACGGTACTCGTCGGGACGGCACCGGTACCACTGCCCGTCGGATTCCCGGTCACCGCCCGGTTCTCGTCGCTGGGGTCGGTCACCCTGGCGTGCTAACGGCGGCGCCGGGCCAGCTCACGGTCGGTTCACCGGGACGTAGCGAGCCGTTAAGTAGGTGTCTTTTCGGTAATTCCCCGGATGTGACTCGCGCCACTGCTGCCATACCGTCGGGCACCAGGCCGAATGCGCCAGTGCCGCACATCCGGGCCGATCCCCGCCGAACTGAAGCCCCAGGAGGCAACGATGACAACGATCAGCCCTACCGTGGTGTCCCCACCGTCCCGCCCACTGCATCGAACGTCCGCCGTGCAGTTGGTCGCCGACCGTCCGCTGGATCCGGACTCATCGACCTCGGTTGCCAAGGCTCTCGCGCTGCTGAGTTGTTTCACACCGAATCGCCCGGCCATGGGGGTCTCGGAGATCGCGCGTCAGGCACAGCTGCCCAAATCGACCGCACACCGCCTGCTGGCCGTCCTCGTCGACTGGGACATGGTGACCAAACGCGGCACCGAATACTCCCCCGGAGCACGGCTCAACGAGCTGGCCGCGCTCGGCAGCCAACCGGACAACCACGAATTGCGCCGCGTCGCACTGCCACATCTGCTCGACCTCTACGAGATCACCCATGAAACAGTGAATCTCGGCATCCTGACCGGCCAGGACGTCCTGTACATCGACAAGATCCACGGCCACAACGGGGTGAACTCGCCCGCGTGCGTCGGGGGCCGGCTGCGCGCCGCGAACACCGCGATCGGAAAGGCACTGCTGGCGTTCAGCGACCAGAAGGTCATCGCCCGCGTCTCGGCGAACCTTCGGCCCGCCACGTCGTTGAGTGTCTCCTCGGCCGCGCAACTCGATCGCTACCTGGCCGCCATCCGGCATTGCGGCGTGGCGTACGACCGCCAGGAGAGCCAACCTGGCCTGACCTGTATCGCGGCTCCCATCCGGAGCTGGTCGGGCGCGATCGTCGCGGCGGTCTCGATCTCGGGTCCGGTACATCGATTCCGGCCCGCCGACGCGGCACCGGCTGTCCGGACGGCAGCCGCCGGCATCGCGCGACATGTCCAGGAAGCCGCCTGGCGTCGCGCCACACGGTGACCTCCCCTCGAAAATCCCTGTGCTCCAACGCTTTGCCCACCCATCAGGTCTCGACCGAGGCCTGTCGACAGTCAGGACACCCATGCCACAACTCACCTTCACGCTGCGCGATGACGAGATGGTCACCGTCGACGTCGATACGCTGCTCAACGCCGGATACGCGGGTCGCAGCCAAGCCGACGTGACCGCCCACATCGACGAGCTCGCCGAGTTGGGTGTGCCCGCGCCCACCCGCATCCCCTGCATCTACCCCATCGCCTCCTACCTGGCGATGCAGACCGAAGAGATCGACGTCCAGCACGAGCTCACCTCGGGCGAGGCGGAATGGGCGCTGGTGGTGGCCGGCAGCGGACCCGGCGATCTGCTGCTCACAGCCGCCTGTGATCACACCGACCGGCGCCTCGAACAGCACGGAGTGGCCTGGAGCAAACAGGCCGCGCCCGATGTGCTGGCCCGCCGGGCCTGGCGCCTGGCCACCATCGCGGACCGCCTCGACGAGTTCACCCTGACCGGCACGGTCGAGACCGATTCCGGCATCGAGGTGATCCAGCAGGGCACCCTGACCGAACTGCTGTCGCCGCTGTTCTGGGTCGAGGAGTTGCGCTCCCGCGAGCTGCTCAACCCGGGCACCGTGCTGATGTCCGGAACCATCCCAATGCGTCCCGACGTCAACCAGTTCAGTACGGGATGGGGTGTGGAACTGCGCGACCCCGTCACGGACGACGCCATCTCACTGTCCTACTCGGTGCGGCAGACGCCCACGGCCGTCGATTGAGGAGACCGTGACTGTCCGACGCTTCCCCGCAGACGTGCCACAAGGAGCCGCGATGCGCACGATCACCGATCCCTGGTCACCACTACGCCTTGCCTCCGGAGCGACACTCCGTAACCGCTTCATGCTCGCACCGATGACCACCAACTCGTCCGACGCGCAGGGGCGCGTGACCGAGGACGAGTTGCGGTACCTGGACCGCCGCGGAGCCACCGAATTCGGGGCCGCCGTGACCTCGTGCGCATATGTGCACGAGGACGGCCGGTCCTGGCAGGGCATCGGGGCTTCGACCGATGATCACCTGGAAAGCCTGCGGGCCGTCGCGCAAGCGATCGGCCGCGGCGGCGCGCTGACCCTGCTGCAGCTCTACGACGGCGGGCGCATCGCGTTGCCAGGCCTGGTCGGCCCCGGCGGGATCCGCGGTCCGTCGCCGATCCCGTCCGCACGTCCCGATGCCCGTACCCCACGTGAGCTGCACAGCGGCGAGATCGATGACCTCATAACCGCATTCGGGAGGGCCGCCGCGCTCGGTGTGCGGGCCGGGTTCGACGGGATCGAAATCCACGGGGCCAACCACTATCTGATCCATCAGTTCTTCTCACCACGAGCCAATCAGCGCAACGACGACTGGGGCGGTGATCCGGCGCGGCGGGCACGCTTCCCACTCGCGGTCGCCGAAGCGGTCCGGACAGCGGTCGGCCCTGCCGTGACAATCGGGTTCCGGGTGACGCCATTCGAGTCGGAAGACGGCGGCTACACCCTCGACGATTCGGCCCTACTCTGCGACCGCCTCGCCGAGCGTGGGGTCGACTATGTCCACATCTCCATGGACGACTTCCGCAAAAACTCGCCCCAGCCGGAAGATCGAGACTGGACCAAGAGGCGCGAAGCCGTCGAGTCGCGCAATCCCATCGCCGCGATTGCCGCCGCGGTCGCGGGCCGCAGTGCCGTCGTCGCCAGCGGTGGCATCC
Organism: Mycolicibacterium mageritense; assembly: GCF_010727475.1. NCBI lineage: Bacteria > Bacillati > Actinomycetota > Actinomycetes > Mycobacteriales > Mycobacteriaceae > Mycobacterium > Mycolicibacterium mageritense. Next base: position 4,649,764 of record NZ_AP022567.1, on the reverse strand, counting down.
GAGGGCTCGACGATGCCGACGAGGCGCTCGGCGCCGGTGCCGATCTCGTCGCCGTCGGCCGTGCCGCCCTGATCGATCCGGAATGGGTCGACAAGATGAAAGCCGGCCAATACCAGAGCGTTCGGACGCACCTGCCCGCCGACAGCGACGACATCGAGACCGCGCTGACGATTCCGGGGCAGATGGTGAAGTACCTGTTGAGCCGACCGGGGTGGATCCCGCGTATCCAAGGAGACGACCGAACATGACCGCCACCCCGCTTCGTATCGCGGCATGCCAGATCACCGCCGATCCACTCGGCGGGGTGATTGCCCGGCTGGCCGCCGCACCGGGGCTGATCTTCACCGATGTCGACGCCGCGGCTGCGATACACGCCCGCGGTATCACCGGTGTGCTCACCAATCGAACGGCGCTCTGAGGCTCAGCGCGGCGATTGACCGGCCGCGTACAGCACCGCGACCTGGGTTCTGGACCGCACCCCGAGCTTGGCGAAGATGTGTTCGACATGGCTCTCGACGGTGCGCAACGACAACACGAGAGCCTGGGCGATCTGCTTGTTCGTCATGCCTTCGGCCACCATGCCCGCCACCTCGGCCTCCCGGCGGCTCAGACTTGCCAGGGGCCGGTCCGGCAGATCAGGCGCGGCAGATGCCGGCGCAGAATCGCCCATGGCCTCACCGACGGCCTTGTCGATACTCATTCCACGGCCTTCGGCCAGCAGTGCCTCGAACTCATTGTCGCCCAACGCGGCCCGCAACTCTGCTGAGATCTCGTCGTTCCAGTTCGGCAGCTCGAACCCGCCGGGATAGTTGCCGATGGGTTCCCAGGCACGTTGCGCCGCGCCGAGCAACCGTGCCGCCCGTCGCGATTGGTCTTGTCTGGCGGCCAGCCATGCGCTCAGTTCGATGACCACGGCGGTGCCCAGGGAGTCGTGGAAGCGGGTCTTGCCGGCCAACGCCTCTCGCAGTTGCCGTTGTGCGAGATCCAACTCGCCCAACATCCAGTTGGCCAGGCCCAAGAACGTCAAAATCCATGACCGCAGCCAGCGTTCGTCCCGCAGGTCACATTCCGCCAAACATCGGCCGAGCACCTCCACCGCCTGTTGCGGGTCGCGGCGCCGGCAGTGCAGCCAGCCGACCTGCTCCTGAGCGAGCACGTGGTGCAGGCTCGGCCCCCCGGCTTCTTCCAGCACCGATCCTTCCCGGATCAGCTCGGTGCCCAGTGTGGTGTTGCCGAGATTGTGTTCGGCCACTCCCCTGAAATGCGTGGCGTGCGCCAGATTGACGGTATCGCCGAGGGATTCGGCAAGCGACTGGCTCTCCCGCAGCATCTGCAGCGCAACGACGGTCTTGCCCTCCGCGATCGCGATGTACCCGTTCGCCCACAGCGCGGCCGCTCGCTCGGAGCTCGGCGAGGCATCGGCTGCCAGCGCACGGTCCAGCCAGTGCCTGCCTTCGCGAAGCTGGCCACAACCCAGCCAGTACCAGAACAGGTCTGCCGCCATCTGCAACGCGGCCCGTCCGCCATCCGGATCATCGAGCACCGCGCCGAGGACGGCGCGAACATTGACCTGTTCGTTTCTCATCCGCCCGACCAGGTCGAGCTGGTCGGGTCCGAACCAGTGGCTCTCGAATTCGTGTGCCAGCCGGCAATAGTAGGCGCGGTACCTCCCGCGCACGGCCGCTTCTTCACCACGGCAGCGCAGTTGCTCCCTGCCGTACTCGGCGACGGTCTCCAGCAACCGGTAGCCCTGGTGCCCCTCGGCGACGTGGCGCGCCACGATCGACTTGTCGACCAGTGCGGACAAGTGCCCGGCGATATCCTCTCGCGGAAGCACGTCGTCACTACAGATGCACTCCGCGGCGCTCAGCATGATCCATCCAGAAAACACCGAAAGGCGTTCCCACAACCGCCGTTCCGGTTCGGAGCACAGCTCGTAGCTCCATTCCAGCGCGGCTCGCAACGAGTGGTGCCGTGGCGCGGCCGATCGGTCGCCGACGTTGAGAAGATCGTGACGATGGTCGAGCCGGTCGAGCAACGCCGCCGGCGTGAGCGCGCGCATCCGAACCGCGGCCAGTTCGATCGCCAGCGGCAAACCGTCCAGGCGAGAACACAGTTCCACGATGTCCGAGGAGTTCTCGGCGGTGATCCGGAAGTCCGGGTCCACCGCAACCGCACGCTCGCCGAACAACTGGACCGCCTCGGTCGGAGCGGTGTCCCGATCGCCGTCGCTGCGGTGGATGGCGAGCGGCGGAACGAGGAAGACATGCTCCCCGCTGACCCTCAGCGCTTCGCGGCTGGTGACCAGGATGCGCAGCGTCGGGCAGGCCGACAGCAAATTTCGAGCGAGCACCGCGCACTGGTCGAGGAGGTGCTCGCAGTTGTCCAGAATCAGCAACAGATCGCGCGCCCGCAGATACTCGGTGAGCGCCCATACGACATCCTGGTGCCGCACCGCGAGCCCCAGCGACTCCGCGACCGCAAGCGGGACCAGTCCGGGGTCGGTGACGCCGGCGAGCTCCACCAAGGCCACGCCGTCGGCGAACGCCCGTTGCGACTTGCGGGCGACCTGCGTGGCCAGACGGGTTTTTCCGACCCCACCGATTCCGATCAACGTGACCAACCGCGAGGATCCCAGCAGCCGGCGCACCTCGGCCGCCTCGGCCCGGCGCCCGACGAGACTCGTCAGGTCGGCGGGCAGCAGGTGGCGCGGCCCCGAAGGCGGCGTGTTGTCCATGGACTGACCTCGCGCATAGGTGGTGCATTCGGTTGAAAACCATAGCCAACAATGCGTACTTCGCCACGCGAATCGAAGCTGGCAAACCGAGATTCGGAAAATTCCGACGCTGTTCCACGGTCCGGACCACGCCACTTGGGGTCGCCCCCGGCGCGCTCGTAGGTTACCCGGCATTCGTCGACAACCGTCCACACTCAAGGAGAACCAACATTGATCGAGCAGTTACGCAATGGCGATTCGGCGGTTCGGCCCGCATCAATGGACCCGATATCGGAGTTTCTCCGCACCGCCGAATCCGACCTCGCAGGCGGCGTGATATCGCCACGCATCTTCAATGACCCTGACCTCTACGAACGGGAAATGGCACGGATTTTCGCCCGCTGCTGGTGCTTCGTCGCGCACGAGTCGGAGATCCCCGAACCGGGCGACTATGTGCTCCGCTACATCGGGCAGGACCAATTCATCGTCGTCCGGGACGAAGACGGGTTGATCCACGTTCTGTTCAACAAATGCACGCACCGCGGTAGCACGGTGTGCCGCGTCGAGAAGGGCAACAGCTCCCATTTCCGATGCCCTTATCACTCATGGGTTTTCAAGAATACGGGCGAATGGAGTGGGGCGCCCTACCGGAAGAAGGCATACAAGAAGCTCGATGCCGGCAGCTGGGGGCTCGCGGCGGCCCCGCACGTGGATTCGGTGCACGGTCTGGTGTTCGCCGCGCTCGATCCCGACGCTCCCACGCTCGACGAGTACCTCGGCGACATGCGCTGGTACCTCGACGTCCTGCTCGGCCTGAACGACTCGGGAATGACGACCATCGGCGAACCGCACCGCTGGCGGGTACCGGCCAATTGGAAGTCTGGCGCGGAGAACTTCATGGCCGACGCCTACCACGTCCCGTCACTACACCGCTCTGCCGAGGACGTCGGCATGTTCCCCCGGATCGAGACCGGAGGGGCGGGCCCGCAGGGCGTGTCCCGGCATGTGTACTTCGAACACGGCCACGGCATGATCGTCAACAACGGCTTCCTTCCTCCGCCGTGGCACACCTCCGGATACCCGCCGGAGGTCGCCGAGACCTTCCAGCTCGAGCGGTTGACGCCCTTGCAGCGTCAGTTCGTCGAAAACCACTCGGCCACAACGTTCCTCATCTTCCCGAACTTCGGTCTGGTCCGCGTGCCCGCTGCACCGCATCCCGACGCGCCGCCGATGGTGTTCACCCACCTACGTCAGTGGCAGCCGGTCGGGCCCGATGGCATCGTCAACTGGAACTGGACCCTCGGCTGGAAGTCCGCACCCGCCGGATTGAACGAGGACGCCTACATCGCCGGACTGAGCATGCACGGCCCGGCCGGCATCCTCGAGCAGGACGACACCGTGGTGTGGGGCGGCGCACCGCAAGCCGGCAAATCGGTGTTCGCCCGGAAATGCGGTATGCGTTTCAATTTTCAGCTCGGTCTCGACGGCATGAGTGACTATGCCGAGGACACGGACTGGCAGTATCCCGGTATCGCCACGACCACCGCGCTCGGCGAGGCACCGCAGCGGGCCTTCTACCGCCGCTGGCTTCGCGAGATGACGCCCGCCGCACAAGAACTGACCGAGAACGGAGCGCGCTCGTGACCATCGATGCCCCAGTCGGCCTGACCCGCGATGTCGCCGCCGACTGTGCCCGGTTTCTGTACCTGGAGGCGGAGCGGCTGGACCACCACGAGTTCGACCTGTGGCTCAGCGGCCTCGCAGACGACCTTGAGTACCTGATGCCCATCCGGGTTACCCGGGGGCCCGAGGCGCGCAACCTGGAGTTCTCCCCGACCGGCTTCCACATGAAGGAGACCCTCGCGTCGATGAAGATGCGGGTGGCGCGGCTGTACACCGAGCACGCGTACGCCGAGGATCCGCCGTCGCGTACTCAACGTCTCATCACCAATGTGCGCGTCGACCCATTAGGTGACGACGAGTACAACGTCCGCAGCAATTTCCTCTGCTACCGGGCACAGGGCGACCTGGCGGATTACGACATCCTGGTCGGCGAGCGTTTCGATGTGCTGCGCGACACCGCCGACGGATGGCGCCTGGCCCGGCGCACGGTTCACCTGGCCCATACCACCTTGTTGACGGCGAACCTGGGGATCTTCCTGTGACAACGCGTCTCAGCAACGAATTCGCCGACGTCGTCCTTGAGGTCGTCAGCACCGGAAATGGGGAGCGCCTGCAGATCTCGTCACCGCGACGCGGCACCACCATCCGGCTCGACCCGGTCGAGCTGGAGGCGCTGACGTGGCAGACCACCGATACCTTCACCCGGATGCTGGAGGGTTCGATAGGTCCGTGCCGGCCCGAGATCGGCGTCGAGGAGCCAGATTTCGTCACGTCAGACGATCGGGCGCCGCTGTGACCGATGGCTGGCTGACGGGCAAGACCGTGGTGGTCACCGGCGGCGGCACCGGAATCGGCCGGGCGGTCGTCGACCGGTTCGTGGCTGAAGGCGCACGGGTTTCGGTGCTCGACCGCGACGGCGATGCGGTCACCGAACTTCGTGCGCGCCAGAATGTATGGGCCACCGAGGGGGATGTGCGACGGTACGGCGACCACCAGCGGTGTGTCGCAGAGACGGTGCGCGAGTTCGGCGGCATCGATGTGCTCGTCACGGTCGCGGGGATCTTCGACTACTTCGCATCGCTGGAAAGCCTCCCCGAAGACAACCTCGATGCGGCGTTCAGCGAGATGTTCGACGTGAATGTCAAAGGGACACTGCTGGCGGTGAAAGCTGCGCTGCCCGAACTCCAAAAGTCGCGAGGCAACGTCGTCCTGACCATCTCCAACGCCGGCTACCTGCCGGGCGGCGGCGGGCCGCTCTACACCGGGTCGAAGTTCGCCGTACGCGGCCTGCTGGCGCAGCTGTCTTTCGAACTCGCGCCGGACATCCGGGTCAACGCGGTGGCACCGGGCGGCACCGTCACAGCGCTGCGCGGCCTGGAGGCGACGGCTACCGGGGAACAGCGTCTGGTCGACATGCCGGACCTGCCGACGCTGATCCGCCGCACCAACCCACTGCAGGTCGCCTCCGAACCCGCCGACCACGCCTGGGCCTATGTGTACCTTGCCTGCAAGGAACGCACGAAGTCGGTCACCGGCTGCGTGATCAACTCCGACGGCGGCCTGCACAGCCGCGGCCTGGTTCCGCTTGGCGGCGAACTGATCTCCTGAATCGCTCTGATAGACTCGGATGCCTTACGGCACCCGGCGCGGGATTGAGTCGGTGTCACCGACCGCTACCGGGTGCAATCCCTTTCATTTCTCGCCTTTCATCCGACGGCTGGATGCTGTCATCCGCACGCATGCGAGAAGCACGATCAGCGCACACCAATTGCGGTACACCACAGGAGAATCAGAAGTTGGCTCAATACCTTGTCAATGACCCCGCAGCCGTGGCGGAGGTGCTCGCGCAGTACCCCAGGATGAAGGAGGCGATCGTCAACCGGGACCACGCGACACTCGTGGACCTGCACGATGCCGAATTCGTGGGCACCGAGCTTCCCGGGCACCTCATCACGGCCGAAGAGCACATCCAGACCACGATGAACTCACGTGACCTTGAGATGGAGTACTTCGATCTGCAGGTCAAGACATTCGGTGACATCGCACTCTGCTGGGGCAGACAATCGCTGAAGGGAACCCTGGACGGGAACGACCCGGGCACCTCACCGGCTGTGGCCAACCGGGTCAGCGCCGGCGTGTTCTGGTCGATGCTGGTTGTCTGGCGACGCACCAACGGGCGTTGGCGCATGCTGTCCTACCAGGTGACGCCGTTGAGCGAGGAGCCGCCGGCACCGGATCCGCGCTAAATTCGGCCGAGATGGACATTCACCAGTTGCAGTGCTTTGTCGCGGTGGCGGAGGAGGGCACCTTCACCGCCGCCGGCCTGCGCCTGCATCTCGCCCAATCCGGGGTCAGCGCGCACATCAAGGCGCTCGAACGCGACGTCGGGCAGCAACTGTTCGAGCGACATCCGCGGGCGGCCAAGCTGACCGCGGCCGGTGCGGCCCTGCTACCCCACGTGCGTTCGGCGATGGATGCGCTCGCGGCCGGGCGTGCCGCAGTCGATGGCCTCGCGGGCCTGCTGCACGGGCGGGTGGCGATCGGGACCATCACCTCGATCTCACCCCGCAGTATCGACCTTCCCGAGCTGTTGGCTTTATTCCATCGCAGCCATCCGGGTGTCGATCTGTCTCTGATCGAGGATGCCGCATCGATGCTCACGCAGCGCATCTCCGATGGCCGACTGGATGTGGCGTTCACGAGTCTCACCGATGCGACGACGCGCGGTATGCAGGTTCGTGAACTGCATCGGGAGGCGGTGATCGCCATACTGCCCCCATCGTCCGCGCTCGCCCGCCATGACGAAGCATCGCTCGGTGAGTTGGCCGAACATCCGTTGATCGCGCTACCGGAGGGTTCGGGCTTGCGGTGGCAATTCGACCGGGCTCTCGAGAAGGCCGGGGTTCGCGCCCGGATCGCCTTCGAGGCCAGTGACCCCGACGTGTTGGTGGCTCTTGTCGAGCAAGGCCTCGGCGTCGGCCTGGTGCCTGAATCTGCTCTGGCGCAAAGTGATCGGTTGATGAGCGTGCGGGTGCCCGAACTGCCGCCCGGCCGGCTCGGGATCATCTGGCGCGATCGTCCCGCCCTCGATCCCGCCGCGCAGGCCTTCGTCGAGCACGCCGCGACCATGTCGGCACGTACTCGGCGCCATCTGCCTAGCTGAGGTCGTGGCCCACGCGGTCCCGCCGGGCCGCGCCCAGTCCGCGCCACCGTTTCGCTTGCGGGGCGTCCAGCCCGAACTGATCGAGAATGCGCACCACAACATGGTCGACGATGTCGGCGATGGTCTGCGGGTGGTTGTAGAAGGCCGGCATCGGCGGCACGACCCGCGCCCCCATTCTGCTCAACGCCAGCATGTTCTCCAGATGGATGGTGTTCAGCGGGGTCTCTCGCGGCACCAGCACCAGCTGCCGGCCCTCTTTGAGCACGACGTCGGCCGCCCGGCAGATGAGGTTGTCCGCCATCCCGTAGCGGATGGCGGACAACGTTCTCATGCTGCACGGCACGATGATCATCCCGGTGGTGCGGAACGAGCCGGATGAGATCGCCGCGCCCTGCTCACCGAGCTTGTACGTCACGTCGGCCAAGGCGACGACTTCGGACACCGTGCGGTCGGTCTCCACCTCGATGTTCGATTTACCCCAGGTACTCATCACCAAATGGGTTTCGACATCGGGCATCTCGCGCAGCGTCTCCAGCAGTCGCACCGCGAACGGTGCACCGCTGGCACCGCTGATCGCGACGATGATGCGCGTCGGCGTATCACGCATCACGACTGCTCGTATCCCGCTCGGAGCCGCACGAAAAGATCACGAGTCCTCGGCCAGTCCTCTTGCTCCGCGAGGTCCGCGGACGTGCGGAAAGTCATCGGCTGCAGCGGTATTCCGAGGTCGTCGCGCTTGTGCTCGACCACGGTGAAGATGCAGCCGAGCACCCCGCGGTCGGCCAACGACCCGGTCATGCGCAGCTTCAGGTGATGACAGGCCGTGCCGTCGATCGCGATGAGGCCGGCCGTCCCGGTACGTCGAAGGTTGGCCCTGGTCCGCGGACTCGCCACCACCGCGAACAACACCGCCTCGTCGATGCTGGGTTCGAGCTCGGTGCGAGACAGCAGTGCGCTGTGCGGATAGCCGCCGGTGTCAACGGTCAGGAATGCGAACGCCTGCTCCTGCACATCGACATCCGGGAAACCGCGCAACAACTCGGCGATATCGCCGGGCACCTTCGGCATCATCACTTTCCACCTTCCTCGACCCCTGTCAGAGCGATAGTTTCGCCTTCCACCGATCGCGGATCTCGGCCCGGTACGGCTCGTCGAACCGGTTCGCCCGCGGGTAGGAGTCCTTCCATGCGAACGGCTTGCACGCGTCGATCAACACGAAGCCCATCGACATGTCGCCGGCTTCCCGCTTGGCCGGTGACAACCGCGGGTCGATCGCGGTCGTGGGCGTCCGCAGCACGTGTATCGATTCGGCGGGATCGACACGGGTGAACAGCGCCCACAGCACGTGGTTGATGTCGGTGATGTCGATGTCCTCGTCGACCACCACGAAATAGCGATCCACTCCCCCGGTGCGCTTACGGCCCGCGGCGGCGAGCAGCGCATGCATGGCGTCGCCCGCACCCGTCTGCTCGATCGAGATGACCATCATGAGCTGACGCGCGTAGGCCCAGACCCCCTTGATGTTCTGCACACCGGAGGCCTCCAGGTGATCCCAGGTGACCGAGGCCGAGTACAGCGGCACCGCCTGGTCGCCGGCGGGCACCGTGGGGATCATCGGCGGCGCGCCGAGGATGATCGGCGAATCCCGGTGCAGGATGCGCTGCACGCGCACGACGGTCTCGTCGCCGGCATGGGTGAAGTAGCCGGTCCATTCCCCGAACGGGCCTTCGTGCACCGACTCCTCTTCCACCGGCGGCATCTCGCCCTCGAGGACGATCTCGGCGTTGGCCGGGATCGGCAGCCCGGTGCCGGGCGCGGCGATCACCTCGACACCCACGCCACGAAGTCCACCCGCGACGTCGTACTCACACACCCCCGATGGGGCGGCGATGGCGGCGGCGGTGGTCAGAATCGGATCGCAACCGACGACAACCGCGATCGGGCACGCCGTGCCCCGATCCCAGTACTTCTTGGCGATCGCGAGCGCGTGCCGGTTTCCGAGCATCCACAGCGACAGCCGGTCCTTGCCCTGCACGCATCCCCGGTAGGTACCGACGTTGACCCAGCCTGTGTCCGGATCACGCGTGATGACCATGCACGCGGTGCCGATGTAGCGCCCGCCGTCGCCGTCGTGCCACCGCGGCGTCGGGAACATCTCCAGGTCAACGTCATCCCCCTCGCGCACGTTTTCCAGGATGGCGCCCTCGGAAACCTCGACGGGCGGAATGGGTTCGATGCGCTTGCCGAGATCCTTCCAAGCACGGATGATGTCCATCGCCGAGGTGTCTGCGGGCAGGCCCAGGGCAACCGCGCAACGCGACACGGTCCCCATGAAGTTGGTGAAGACGCGATATCCCGACGGGTATCCGGGGATGTCGTCGAAAAGTAATGCCGGGCCCTCCTTCTCGGCCGACAACTCGGTGATGCAACCGATTTCGAGATCCCAGTTGGCACCCTTGATGGTCTGCACCTCGTCGGCGCCCAGCTTCTCGGTCAGAGTGCCGATGTAGTGCCGCAAGTCACGGAATACCGCCATGTTGCCTAACCCCTTGCATCCGAATGTATTTCGCAGGAACGGCGCGTAATAGTCCTGCACTTCCACCTTGCGTGCCGAGTGCCCATATGTCCAATAGATGGTTCAGATATCCACCATCGGATTGGCAGATGGCGCCCGTTCCGGCTGCCGGACCGACGGCATTGCTGCGCTTACCACGGATTCATACGGTCATGACCGGAAAGCCGATGGTCCGAAACACAGCGGACCACGACGAAGTCGCATAACCACACCACTGGAGGAGACGGAATGGCGGCACGAACCGGCAAGGAGTACATCTCGGGGTTGCGTGACGGACGCGAGGTATGGATCGGCGGCCAACGCGTCTCCGATGTAACGGAATACGAACCGTTCGCCGGTGCGGTGCAGTCGGTGGCGGGCCTGTATGACCTGCAGCACGACCACGCCGGCGACTGTCTGTTCACGCATCCGGAAACGGGTGAGCTCACCAACATCAGCCACCTGATCCCCCGCTCGCGCGAGGACATCGCCCGCCGTGGAACATCTTTGGCGCACGCCGCCCGGTATTCGGTCGGATTGCTCGGCCGGTCGCCCGACTATGTCAACGTCTCCCTCGCCGGCCATGCCGGGCGGTCCGACGTCTGGTCACGCAGCGGAAACGAAGAGGGCGCGGCCAATCTCGTGCGGTTCCAGGCCGATCTGGCCCGTGACGATCTGGCGCTCACCCATGCGATCATCCGACCGACCGTCGACAAGGGTATCGGCGACCTCGCGGCAGCCGACGGCCAGATGGCACTGCACAAGGTCGCCGACACCGCGGACGGCATCGTGGTGCGCGGCGCGATGGTGCTCAGCACACTCGCCCCGTTCTCCGACGAAGTCGCGGTCTACCCGGGCCAGCCGCTGCCCAGAGATGCCCACAAGTACGCGATCGCGTTCTCCGCGCCCATTGCCTCCCCCGGGCTCAAACTCCTCTGCCGGGACGCGTTCTCGACCGACATGGCCCATTTCGACGCGCCCTTCTCGGGACGCTTCGACGAACAGGATGCCTTCCTGATCTTCGATGACGTCGAGATCCCGCGCAGCCGGGTGTTCATCGACGGCAACACCGAGGTGTGGAACGCGGCCATGATGAACGGTTGGACCGCCAACATCATGCAGCAGACGACGATTCGCGCCGAGGCCAAGTTGCGATTCGCGTACGAGCTGGTCAGCAGGTTCTGCAAGTCGATCAATGCGTCCGACCCGCGTACCAAGGAGTTGCTTGGTGAACTGTGGACGTACGCGGAGATGACCCGCGCACTGCTGGTCGCCGCGGAGGCGGGTGCTCGAGAGTGGGGCAACGGCATCTGGTTCTGCGATGAGCGTCCGTTCCGCGCCTTGCGTCCGACATTGCCACAGTGGTTTCCGAGGGTGAACGAGATCATCAAGCTGCTCGGCTCCCACAACCTGCTCGCCACACCGTCCGAGGCCGCCTTCGACAATCCGGAACTACGCCCCTTGCTCGACAAGTATCTGCAGGGCGCCAACCGGTTCGATGCCAAAGAACGTGTCCGGCTGTTCCGGGCCGCCTGGGATTTCGCCGGAACCGCACTGGGCGGGCGCAACGAACTGTACGAGCGGTTCTACCTCGGCTCGGCCGCGCGCTCCTATCAACTCGACCATGACGTCGCACAGTTCGAGATGTCGGAATCACTGGTCGATCCCCTGCTGCGAATTGCCGAGGCCGCCGAAAAAGACGAGCAGGCACCGGCCTTCATTTAAGACGACTATTTCGGCGCGATCCCGGGCAGGATCAGGTGCACCACCCGCTGGGGAAGGTCCGCCGGGATCGGGCCGCCGATATGGCTCACGTACAGGTGGACCAGCCCGCCGAGAGTCAGCACCACCAGTTGTGCATCGGTATCGGCGGCGACCTCGCCGCGGGTGATCCCGCGTTTGATGATCTCCTCGGCAGCCGATAAGCGCTGTAACCAGAATTCGCGGCGGGCGGCCTCAACTTCGGGATCGGTGTCCGAGACCACGGTGCTGCGGATCATCGCCGTCCCGGCGCGGGTCTGGGCGAACCGGGCAAGATCGGCCGTGAAGGTCTCCAGATCAGATTCGACCGAGCCGGTGTCGGGTATCAGGATCTCCGCTGCGGTACGCGAGACCAGTGCGTCAACCAGCAACCGCGACAGCGTCTTCCATCGTCGATACAGCGACGTCTCGTGAACTCTGGCCGCTTCGGCGATGTCGGCGATACGGACGTTGTCGATCCCGACCGCTTCGATTCGGGCGATCGTGGCGTCCAGGACCAGCGCGCGCAGCTTGGCGCCACGCACTTGCCGGTCAGGATTCGGTCGATCAACCATGTCGCGATTATCGCAGTTTGACTTGCGATATGCGAGCCGACCACCTACCGTGAGGCTATCGCAGGTCAACTTGCGATAGAAGGTGGGAAGGTATGCACGACGAGGTGCTGACCACGTCAGGCCGGTGGCGCGGCCGCCTGTCCGGCGACATCGCGGTCTTCCGCGGAATTCGCTACGCGCAGGCGGAAAGATTCGGGCCGCCCCGCCCGATCCCCTTGGCCAACAGCGGTTTAGATGCCACTGGCCGTGGCCCGGCCGCACCCCAGCTGCCGTCGCGCCTGGAAGCGGTCATGGGCGCACCGGCCCGGTACCGGCAGAGCCCGGATTGCTTACGCGTCACGGTCACCGCGCCGGCCGGCGCAGAACCGGGCTCGCGGCCGGTCCTGGTCTGGCTGCACGGCGGGGCCTACCTGTCCGGCAGCGGCGAGTGGAATCTCTACGACGCCGACCAACTGGTACGGGAAACCGACATTGTGGTCGTCGCCGTCAGCTACCGCGTCGGCGCCTTCGGCTATCTGCGAGCCGCCGGCGTATCGCCCGGCAACCTCGGGTTGCTCGATCAGATCGCCGCACTGGAGTGGATACACGACCACATCGCAGAGTTCGGCGGAGACCCGTCCCGGGTGACGGTCGCAGGCCAGTCCGCCGGCGCGCAATCCGTCGTCGCGATGCTCGGGATCGAGCGCACTCGAACACTTTTCGACCAGGCCATCATCCAGAGCGCACCGCTGGGTATCGCATTCCACAGCCCGGGTGAGGCGCAGCGGGTGGCCGACGTCTTCCGCGGTGTGCTCGGTGCCGATCCCCGCGAGGCGACTGACGCCGAGATTCTCGACGCGCAGGCCCGTGCTGCCCGCCGGTTGGCCGGGCGGCTCGGTCTCAATTCGGCACCCCCGCTGCGACCGGTCGGCGGGATCACTCCCCTGCCCGACGAACCCGAATGGAAAAAGACCGTCATCGAGCGGGCCGCTGACCTGCGCGTCCTGATCGGCACCACCGTCGACGAGATGGCGGCCTTCTACGGTCCGCACCCGTTCTTCTCGGCACTACGCCGCGTTCCGGTGATCGGCAAGCCCCTCGCTGTGATCGTGCAGAAAGCAGTACAGGCCAAGGCCTTCGACAAACCGACAGACCAACTCGCCGATCTGCTCGCCGATGCCGGGGCGGGCGTGTACCGCTACCGCGTCGGATCGCTGCATCCCGCGAACCCCTTCGGCGCCTGCCACTGCATCGAGCTCCCGCTGCTGTTCGGTGACGGCGAGGCCTGGAAGAACGCGCCCATGGTGTCGCCGCTCACCGCCGGCGAGATCACCACGATCGGCGTGCGCACCCGCGAGCACTGGGGCCAGTTCGTCCGCACCGGCGAGATCTGCGGGGACTGGCGGATGCACCGACCCGGGTCCCGGCGCGTGCACGCACTGCCCTGACCACCCAATCGACACAGAGAGGCCACCATGAGCAATGCCACCGTCATCGGCGGCGGCATCGGCGGATTGACCGCCGCCACCGCACTTGCCCGACGCGGCTGGACCGTCCGATTGCACGAGCGCCAACCCGAGATCCGCGCGGTGGGTGCCGGTATCTATGTCTGGGACAACGGCCTGCTCGCGCTCGAATCGATCGGAGCGTTCGACGAGGCCACCCACGGCGCGCACATCGGCCCGGCCGCCGAAGCCAGGTCACATTGCGGAAAGACGTTGTACCGCATCGATATCAACGGCGACGGCCAGGCCAGGTGCTACACCCTGCTGCGAGAGGTACTGATCCGCGCGCTGGTGAACGCCGCGCGCGACGCCGGCGTCGAACTCGTCACCGACTCGGTGGCCACTGCCGTCCACGCGAACGGGACAGTCGATTTCGACGACGGACACACCGAGGTTGCCGATCTGGTGGTCGCCGCCGACGGCGTGCACTCACGGCTGCGCGACAGCCTCGACCTGGCCTACCGCCGGATCCGCATGACGCAGGGGGCGGCGCGGCTGATGATTCCGGCCTCGCCCGACTATCTGTCCGACGAGGATCGGGTGAAGCACCTCGAGTTCTTCCAGGGCCGACGCCGGCTGCTGTACACGCCGTGCACCCCGAAGTGGGTCTACCTCGCCCTGGTCTGCGATGCGGGCGATCCGGCCATCGACGGATCACGCGTGAACGTCGCGCAGTGGCAACACAGCTTCCCGATGCTGTCGACGCTGCTCGACGCCACCGCCGACGTTCCGATCCGTTGGGACACCTTCGAGTTCGTGCAGTTGTCGACGTGGTCCCGCGGCGCGGTGGCGTTTCTCGGCGACGCCGCTCATGCTCAACCGCCGTATCTGGGGCAGGGCGGCGGAACGGCCATGACCAACGCGATCGCGCTCGCCACGACGGTGAGCCGCCCCGGCACCGAGATCCCCGATGCGCTCAAGGGCTGGGAACGACGCACGCGTCCGGAGATCGAACGAACGCAACGCACGTCGTATGGCATGCGGTTGCTCAATCACATTCCCGACGCCGTGCGGGTGCCGCTGCTGTCCACGGTCGGCCGCGTACCCGGTTTTTCCGACCTGCACCTGTCCACCGCCCGACGGCAATCGGCCGCCACGTCTAGATGGAGGAGAACAGCATGACCAACACGATGACCGTCAACGGCGTCCAGATCGCGTTCGTCGACGAAGGACTCGAACCGGGGCCGGTGATCGTCCCGCTCACCGGGTGGGCACACGACCACCGCGCCTTCGACCGGCTGGTACCCCACCTCATTCCGAAACACCGTGTGGTCCGGGTCTGTTGGCGCGGCCACGGCCCCGACCGCACCCCCGTCGGCGACTTCGGGGTGGCCGAGCAGGTCGCCGACACCATCGCGCTGCTGGACGCGTTGGAGATCGAGACGTTCGTGCCCGTCGCGCACGCGCACGGCGGCTGGGCCGCACTGGACATCGCCGAGCAACTCGGCCCCGACCGGGTGCCTGCCGTGATGATCCTCGACCTGATCATGACGCCGGCACCGCCGGAGTTCGTCGCCGGTCTGCACGCGATCCAGCAGCGCGAGACGTGGCTGGCCGGCCGAGACGGACTCGTGCAGTCCTGGCTGGACGGCAGCGACAACCCCGCGGTCCACTATCACATGCACCATGAGGCCGGCGGTTTCGGTTTCGACATGTGGTCACGTGCCTGCCGCGTCATCGAGAACGCCTACGACACCTGGGGCTCGCCCATGGGGCGGATGGAGAAGCTCACCCAGCCGCGCCCGATCCGGCATGTCTTCTCACACCCGAAGGTGCCCGAGTACGACGCACTGCACGACGAGTTCCGCAGCCGCAACCCGTGGTTCAGCTACACCCGCCTGCCCGGCGAGACTCATTTCCCCGGAATCGAATTGCCCGAACACGTCGCCGCCGAGCTGTCCGATCTGCTCGGTGAATGCTCGTTGAGCTGAGATGCTCGGTCTCCTGTCGTCTGACACAGCCGACCGGCTTGCACCCGACCGACGCCCGGAGTGCGATTTCGAAGCAGTCTTGACCGTGCTCGCCGGATAGGTAGCGCGGGCGCGTTAATCCGTTGCCGCATCGGCGTCTGTGCACACCATGAGACGACGGGCCACGAGTGCCGCCGCGCGTGGGTCGCCTCGTTCGATTGCGGTGTAGAGGTCCGAATGCGCCTTCTCATCGCGGCGGGCGGTGGCGGCAGACCATTGTTCGCGACCCGAGAAGATCGCTGTAGTAGTCGTCTGGAGCGTTCCGGCGAACGATTCATACAACGTGACCAGTACCGAGTTATGTGTTGCCGCAACGATCGCGGCATGGAAGCGGAGGTCGGCCTCGACGACCTCAGCAGTACTCGACGCCGATTGCCGTACCTTGAGGAGCCGCTTCATCTCTGCAAGGTCCGTGGGCGTACGACGGTGCGCGGCCAGCCGGCACGCCTCGACCTCCAACAACAATCGGACCTCGGAAACCTCACTGATGTCGGATTGCCGGATCTGACGGTCCAGCTCCGATACCGGCACCGCGGAGACCACGAAGGTGCCGGAGCCTTGCCGCGAACTCAGCTGACCGGACGCGATCAAGGACCGCACGGCTTCCCTGCTGGTGGACCGGCCGACCCCGAGGAGCTTCGCCAGCTCCTGTTCGTTCGGGATCCTGGCACCAACTGGCCACTCACCCTGTCCGATCAGACGGCTCAATTCGGCGCTGCATTGCACGACGAGCGAATCACGTTCGACCGCACGAACCGGCACCACCAGCCTCCTCTACCCAGAATCCTCTGATGATCTTAGGTGTTGAGGCGGAGTGGTTCAGCACTTCACGTCGACATACACGGTCTTACCGGTGACTGTGGTGGAGAAATCACCGCCGGGAACGCCGTGGTCGGTGCGTGAGTAGGTCTGGCCGTGCCGAATCGCAACGACCGCGCAGTCGTCGGACCGTCCTGTGCCGACCCTGTTGACGATGACGGCATAGCCCTGTTCCTTGAGCTGGCGGACAACCTGATCGACAGGCGACGGCCCGGACGGAGCCGCACCGACGGTCGCGGCGGGACCGAACAACACGGCCAGCGCTGCCGCAGCCGCCAGGGCACCGCCCAGCGACAGCGAGCGAGCTGGCTTGCGCACGCACCGACACCGCCTGATGGACAAGCTGTTCATTTCGGGATTCCTTCCGCATTCCGGGCCCACGCGGCCTTGCGGCTGGGCTCAAGATTACTCAGATCCTCTGAGGACTTTGAGCCTAACACCGAACCACTCACCTAAGTAAGGGTTACCTAACTCACAGATGTCACCGGAAGTCGCGCGACCGTGACACCACCCGCAGATCGATGGGCCGCATCCGATCGGCGATGACGGTGACCGCGCCGGTGGCGTTCTGGACGATGCCGCGGATGATCAGCGCCGCCGACGTCTGCGCCAGCTTGCGGTGACGCGCCCACACGCCGGGCGCGCACAACACGTTGACCATGCCGGTCTCGTCTTCCAGGTTGACGAAGGTGACCCCCTGCGCGGTTGCCGGTCGTTGCCGGTGAGTTACCGCACCGGCCACCAGGATCCGGGTACCGTCGCGCACTTCCAGCAACCGGTTCGCCGGGATGACGCCGAGAGCATCGAGATCCTCGCGGAGGAACTGCGTGGGATAACTGTCCGGAGAGATACCGGTGGCCCACACATCGGCGGCGGCCAGCTCGAGCGCACTCATCCCCGGCAACGGCGGAACATGCGATGACGATCCCACCCCGGGCAACCGGTCCGGCCGCTGACTGGCTGCCGCCCCTGCCGCCCACAACCCCTCGCGCCGGGTGATGCCGAAGCAGCCGAGCGCGCCTGCGGTGGCGAGCGATTCGGTCTGCGGGACCGACAGCTGGATGCGTCCGGTCAGATCGAGCAGAGCGGTGTAGGGCCCGTTGGCGTTTCGTTCGTCGACGATGCGCTGGGCCAGATCGTCGCCGATGTGCCGGACACTGCCCAAGCCCAGCCGCACGTCCATACCGGCGTTCTCCAGCGTGGCGTAGGCCAGGCTCGCGTTGACGTCTGGGCCGTGCACCGTGACCCCGTGCCGCCGCGCATCGGCGACCAGGGACTGTGGCGAATAGAAACCCATCGGCTGGGCCCGCAGCAGTGCCGCACAGAACGCCGCCGGATGGTGCAGCTTGAACCACGACGAGTAGAACACCAGGGACGCGAAGCTCAGTGAATGACTCTCCGGGAAACCGAAATTCGCGAAAGCTTCGAGCTTCTCGTAGATCCGTTCGGCCACCTCGCCGGTGATGCCGTGTTTCTCGCGCATCCCGTCGTAGAACCGGCCCTTGAGGCGTCGCATCTTCTCGGTCGAACGTTTGGAACCCATTGCACGCCTCAGTTGATCGGCTTCGGCCGCGGTGAAACCCGCGCAGTCGACCGCCAGCTGCATTAGCTGTTCCTGGAACAGTGGCACCCCCAGCGTCTTCTTCAGCGCCGGTTCCATCGACGGATGGTCGTAGGTGACATTCTCCAACCCGTTGCGCCGCTTGATGTAGGGATGCACCGAGCCGCCCTGGATCGGGCCGGGCCGGATCAGTGCCACCTCGACCACCAGGTCGTAGAACTCACGCGGTTTGAGCCGCGGCAGGGTGGCCATCTGTGCGCGGGACTCCACCTGGAACACCCCGACCGAATCGGCCTTCTGCAGCATCTCGTAAACGGCTTGTTCGGACAGGTCCAGCTTGGCCAGGTCGACTTTGACACCCTTGTGCTCGTCGAGCAGGTCGATCGCGTAGTGCAGCGCCGAGAGCATGCCGAGGCCGAGCAGGTCGAACTTCACCAGACCGATTGCCGCACAGTCGTCTTTGTCCCACTGCAGCACGCTGCGGTTCTCCATGCGGGCCCACTCCACGGGGCACACATCGGCGATCGGCCGGTCGCAGATCACCATGCCACCCGAGTGGATTCCCATGTGCCGGGGCAGGTTGGCGATCTGGGTGGCCAGCTCGATCACCGATTCTGGGATGTCCTCCACCTCAGGGGATTCGGCTTTTCCGCTCCACCGGCTGATCTGCTTGCTCCAGGCGTCCTGCTGCCCCTGCGAAAACCCGAGCGCGCGGGCCATGTCGCGTACCGCGCTGCGCCCGCGGTAGGTGATGACGTTGGCGACCTGCGCGGCGTAGTCGCGACCGTAGCGTTCGTACACGTACTGGATGACGTTCTCGCGCAGGTCCGATTCGATGTCGATGTCGATGTCGGGCGGACCGTCCCGGGCCGGGGACAGGAACCGCTCGAACAGGAGCTCGTTCTTGATCGGGTCGACGTTGGTGACCTTGAGGGCATAGCAGACCGCCGAGTTGGCCGCCGATCCCCTGCCCTGGCACAGGATGTTGTTTTCGCGGCAGAACCTGGTGATGTCGTGCACCACCAGGAAATAGCCGGGAAACCTCAGCTGCTCGATGATGTTCAGCTCGTGCTCGATCTGCGCATACGCCTTCGGCGCCTGTTCGGCCGATCCGTACCGCTCGGCCGCACCCACCGCGACCAGATGACGCAGCCAGCTGATCTCGGTGTGCCCGGCGGGCACCTCGAAGGGCGGCAACTGCGGGGCGATGAGCGCCAGCCCGAACGCGCACCGCTCACCGAGATCGGCTGCGGCCTCGACGATCTCCGGGCCGAACAGCCGGGCCATCTCCTCTCCCGAGCGCAGGTGTGTGCCACCCAGCGGCGCCAGCCAGCCCGCCGCGGCATCCATCGAATTGCGCGCCCGGATCGCGGCCATCGCCATGGCCAGCCTGCCCCGGGAGGGCCCGGCGAAGTGTGCGCCGGTGGTGGCGACGACATCGATGCCGAACCTCGGCGCGAGCTCGGCCAGCACGGCATTGCGCTCGTCGTCACACGGATGACCGTGGTGCGTCAGCTCGATGCTGACCCGATCCCGCCCGAACCGGTCCACCAGGCCGGCAAGCGCCACCGCGGCCGCTTCCGGGCCACCTTCCGACAATGCTTGCCGGACATGGCCTTTGCGACACCCGGTGAGGATGTGCCAGTGCCCGCCCGCGGCCTCGGCCAGCGCGTCGAAGTCGTAGCGGGGTTTGCCCTTCTCCCCGCCGGCCAGATGCGCCTTGGCGATCTCGCGCGACAGCCGACGGTAGCCTTCCGGCCCGCGGGCCAGCACCAGCAGGTGCGGCCCGGGCGGGTCCGGATCCTCGGTGCGCGGGACGTTGCCCAGCGACAACTCGGCCCCGAACACCGTGGCAACGTCCAGTTCCCTGGCCGCCTCGGCGAACCGCACCACCCCGTAGAGCCCGTCATGGTCGGTCAGGGCAAGGGCCCGCAGATCCAGCCGGGCGGCCTCCTCGACGAGTTCCTCCGGCGTGCTGGCACCGTCGAGGAAGCTGTAGGCCGAATGCGCGTGCAACTCGGCGTATCGGACCGATCCACCGCCGCGGGCCATCTCGGGTGCCTGGTACACCCCGCGCTTACGCGACCAGGCCGGGCTGTCCCCACCGTCGCCGGCTTGTTCCATCGGCAGGCCGGAGCGGCGCGGCTTGCCCGTGAGCACCCGCTCCATCTCGGTCCAGCTCGGCGGACCGTTATGCCAACCCACCCCATCAGTGTATCGAACAATTGTTCGAACAGCTCAGCCCGGTACATCCATGCGTTGAGTCCCCAGGACCGCCAGCAACCGCATCGCCTCCTCCGACGGCGAGCCCGGCTCCGGCGTGTAGATCACGACGCGCTGATCCTGATCGGCGATGTCGAGCGAATCGCAGTTGACCGCAACCGGACCCACCACCGGATGCGCGAACGTCTTGCACAGCGTCGGCCGCAAGACGACGTCATGGGAAGCCCACAACCGCTCGAACTCGTCACTGCCGGAACGTAGTTCAGCGATCAGTTCGGCTGTCTCGGGATCGTCGGGATAGCGGGCCGCGCTGGCCCGCAGGTGTTGCGCGGCGGTCCGGGAGAACTCCTCGGCATCGGACACGCCGTACAGCCGCCGCCCGTCCGCGGGATGGGGCCCGAGAAACGCCCGTCGCACCAGGTTGCGATCCCGGCGCGACAGCGCGGAGAAGTCCTCCATGAGCGCGCACGCCAGGTCGTTCCAGGCGAGCACCTCATAGGTCGCCGACACCACGATCGCCGCGGCCTGCGGCAGCCGCTGGATCAGGTCGACGATGCTCTGCCGGACCACCCGCGACGGCCCCGTCGGCCGCTGCGGCTCGACACCGGCCAGCTGGTAGAGGTGGGCCCGCTCGGCATCGGAAAGCCTGAGCGCCCGAGCCAGTCCCGCCAGCACATCGCCCGACGGGTGCGGGGCCCTGGCCTGTTCCAGGCGTGTGTAGTACTCGGTCGAGATGAACGCCAGATGCGCAACCTCGTCGCGGCGCAGGCCCGGCGTGCGGCGGCGCGGGCCGACCGGCAGACCGACGTCCGCGGGCCGGATGCGCTCACGCCTGCTGCGCAGGAACGCACCGAACTCTCGCTTGTCCACGCCCCTCATTCTCCGGGGCATCGCCGCCGGCAGCCAGGTACCGCTGATACCTGGATAAGACCTGCGCACGGCCGCAGGCTCGCAGTCATGACTTCTCCCACCAAATCCGGCCTGCTGGAAGGCAAGATCGCGTTCATCACCGGCGCGGGGCGCGGCATCGGCGCCGCCGCAGCACGACTGTTCGCCGCCGAGGGCGCCACCGTCGTGCTCGCGGCCAGGACCGAAAAAGAGCTCAAGACGGTGACCGAGGACATCCGGGCCGCAGGCGGTACCGCCGACTACGTCGTATGCGACCTGGCCGACGGAACCAGCGTGCGGGCCGCGGTGCAGCGTGTCGTGGAACTCTGGGGCCGCCTCGACGTCGCGTTCAACAACGGCGCGACGATCCAGCCACCGGGTGCGCTCGACGAGGTGACCGAAGACGACTTCGACCACGTCTACACCGTCAACCTCAAGGGCGTGTGGCTCGCGCTGTCGGCGGAGGTCGCCGCGATCCGCTCGACCGTCAAAACCGGTGCCATCGTGAACAATTCCAGCATCGGAAGCCTGCACAGCAATCCCGACCTGCCGGCGTACGGCGCAATGAAACGCGCCGTCAACAGCCTCACCGAGTCGGCTGCGGTCAGCTACGGCCCGGAGGGGATCCGGGTCAACGCGGTCGCTCCTGGGCCCACCATGACCGAGATGATCCAGCAGTGGGAGGACGCCACCCCGGGGGTCGTCGAGCGGTTGGTCGCCGAGACACCGCTGCGCCGCGCCGCCAGTCCCGACGAGATCGCCCAGGCGGCGGCATGGTTGCTGAGCGACCGTGCGTCCTACGTCACCGGCGCAACGCTGCGCGTCGACGGCGGCACCTGGGTGTGACCGAAGCGACCGGCAAATCCGTGCCGGTTGCCGGCGCGCCCGGGTAGCCTGGCCTCGACCAGGGAGGCATGGTGTTCCGTCAGCTGATCGCGCTCGGCATCCGCTCGGGCTCGGTGTACCGGATCGATATCTCCGATGGGGCCGTCGCCACCCTGTGCACCCAGGGCGTCGGCGTATCCCCCGACGGCGTCGTGGTGAGCGACGGCGTCGTCTACTGGACCACAATGGGTGTGCCCCATCGCGATCCTGCGCTCAAGGGCGAAGCGAGCCTGGACTATTCGGCTCGTAACGGCGGCGTGCACGCGATGTCCCTCGACGGCGGTGATCCTCGGGACATCATCGAGGTCGGCTCACTGACCACCGGCAAGCAGCTGACGACCGACGGATCCGGCAACCTCTACTGGGGAGACCGGGAGGGCTGCCGCGTGAGTTGTGTGCGCACCGACGGCACCGGTCTGACCGATCTCGTGGTCAACACCCGGGACGACAGCTGGCTGCAGGAGTGCGTCGGCGTGGCAGTGACGCCCGAGCACCTGTACTGGACGCAGAAGGGCCCGGCCAAGGGCGGGCAAGGCCGGATCCTGCGGGCCGGCTTGGCGATTCCCTCGGGCGAGTCTGCGGCGACCCGGACGGACATCGAGGTGCTGTGGGATCACCTGCCCGAGCCGATCGATCTGGAAATCGTCGGCGACTGGCTGTACTGGACCGACCGCGGTGCCCCGCCGGCGGGCAACACGCTCAACCGGGCACCGCTGCCCGCACCCGGCCAGTCCGGGGCCCGGCCGGAGATCCTCGCCGACGGGTTCCGGGAGGCCATCGGGCTCGCGGTGGACGAACACGCCGGCGTGGCCTACGTATCCGATCTGGGCGGGCAGATCCGAGTGGTGCCGCTGCCCGGCGGCCGCGGGGGCGACGCGCGCGTCCTGATCGACCTGCACGAGCCGATCTCGGGGATCGCCGGCATCAAGCGAACGGAGCCGTCATGAGCTACGCGCACAGTTTCACCGAAATCCGTGACCGACCGGTGGCGGTGTTCGGCGCCGGGACGTTGGGGCGCCGCATCGCGTTGATGTTCGCCTCCCGGGGCGGGCTCGCCCGGGTCTACGATCCCAGCGCCGAGCAAGCCTTGGCGGCAACGGAATACGTCACGCAGACATTGCCAGGTGTCATCCAGCGGCGCGGCTCGGGTGAAGTCGGGCGGGCCGAAGCTGCGACGTCGGTCGACGCCGCGCTCGCCGAAGCCTGGCTGGCCGTCGAGGCCGTCCCCGAGCGGCTGGACATCAAGATTCCGCTGTGGGGACAGATCGACGCCGCTGCACCCCCAGACACCATCTTCGCCACCAACTCCTCCTCGTACCCGTCGCGACTCATGGCCGAGCACGTGCGCGACAAGACACGGCTGTGCAACATGCACTTCTACATGCCGCCGGGTTCCAACGCAGTCGACCTGATGTCGGACGGCGAGACCAGCCGCGACGCGCTGGACACACTGCTGACGGTGCTCCCCGAGTTCGACATCCATCCGTTCGAGGCCCGCAAGGAAAGCGTCGGCTTCATCTTCAACCGCGTATGGGCGGCCATCAAGCGCGAATCGCTCGCGGTGGTCGCAGAAGGCGTGGCCAGGCCCGAGGACGTCGACGGCATGTTCCGCATCAACTGGCACATGCCGGTCGGCCCGTTTCAGATGATGGACCAGGTCGGGCTGGACGTAGTGCTCGACATCGAGAACCACTACGCCGAGGAGAATCCGCAGCTCCCAGCCGGTCCGCGCGAGCTGTTGCACGCCTACGTCGACGCGGGAAAGACCGGCGAAGGTTTCTACACCTACGGCTGATTGCACCTTCGCGCTGCCTGAACTCCGCCGACCCCCTACGATGCCCGTGGGCTGGGGATCGGCTGTGAAAGGACGGCAATGGCGTCAACGAAGTACATGGGCTACGTCGGCGGCGTGGCAGTGGCGGTAGGCGTCGGCGCGGCGATCGCCGCGGCGAGCCAGGGCACTGCGAACGCGGAAACCGACAGTGGTTCGACCGCCAAGGAGTCGTCCGCCACCAGCTCGCCCGCCGGCACCGGGGTCAATACCGGTCCGAAGAAGCGCACGGCCGGCGAATCCGGTGCCGACCGTCCCAAGCCGCTGTCAAAGGTCAACGACGGCGTCGAGAAGGCTGTCTCACAGGTCACCAAGACCGCGAGCACGGTGTCCAAGTCGATCACCGACTCCCTGACCAAGCCTGCTGCCAAACCGGCCACCAAGCCCACCACGAAGCCCGCGGCCAAGCCCAAACCGACCGCCGACGAGTTCGAGGCCAAACAGGTTCAGCGCCTCAAGGATTTGTTCAATCCGAAGGAGGCCGCGGCACCCAAGCCGACGCCGAAGCCGGACAGTGCGCTGGAAGATTCGTCGTCCGGCAAGACCGTGACCACCACCCCGACCGTGCGGACGGCCGTACAGGACCAGGCCGACACCACCGCCGACGCCCCGGCCTGGAACCCGAACCCGTTCCGGGCCGACGATCCCGAGCCGACTGACTTCCCCGAGCCGATCATGCAGCTCCGGCAAGCCTTGCTCAACGCGTCGCCCGATGCGCTCGATCCCTTCGTCCGTGAGGGCACCGAGCAGATCTACCGAGGCACCCAGATGGTGCCGTGGGTCAATGCGGTCATTCCCATCAGCCGGATTCTGCCGAGCCTGGCGCCGGCTGTGGAAGGTGACTTGGACGCTCGGCAGACCATCATCAATGAGCTGATCAAGACCACGCCACCGGGATCGTTCGCGTACTACGGCTACGACCTTGTCGCGGACCTGATCAACATGGAAGGCCCGGCCGCGGATCTCAAAGACCTGGCCGTAGGCACCGTATGGGATGTCCTCGATCCGTTCGAACTCGCGCACCACAAGGGCACGTCGGGTATCGGCCAGGCGGTCTGAACCTTCACGCCGAATTCAACGAAAAGGTCGTGAATCCCCGGCGGGAACGACCTTTTCGTTGAATTGGAGACCCAAGCGCGCGCTACTCCACGAGCGACGGCGTATCTCGGTGCAGTGTCTCGCCGCGGAAGAACTCCTGGCTGCGAGAGCGCCAGATCAACATGAGCACCACACCGAGCAGCAGGATCCCGAAGCCCATGAAGAACACCAGACCGATGCCGCCGATCGCGGCGCCGCTGCCGTTCTCCGGATTCATGCTCTCCTGGACCGAGATCACGAACACCGTGGCCAGCACGAGCCCGCCCAGCAGGGGGAACAAGAACTTGAACACGAAGTTGTGCGCGTTGGCGAACAACTCCTGCCGGAAGTACCAGACGCACGCGAACGCCGTGATGCCGTAGTACCAGCAGATCATGATGCCAAGGGCGGCAATGGTGTCCAGCAGTGCACTTTCCGAGAGCAGGCTCACCACTGTGTAGAACACACCCGTGACCACGCCTGCGGTGACGGTCGCGAAGGTGGGCACCAGGTAGCGCGGGCTGACCTCGGCGAACCGCGGCGGGAACGCCTTGTAGGCGCCCATCGCGAGCATCGCGCGCGCTGCGGGCAGGAACGTGGTCTGCAGGCTTGCCACCGAGGACGCCAACACCGCCAGGAACAGCAGCGGTCCGGCCCAGCCACCCAGCACCGGATCGGCCAGGGCCGCAAAGACATTGTCGGCGTTGTCGGGATTACCCAGTCCCAGACCGTCTTCGCCGACACCGGCATACATCATCACGGCCACCGCGATCAGCAGGTAGGTCGCGAGGATGGACAGCACACACAACAGACCGGCCCGGCCGGGCACCTTGGTCGGATCCTTGCACTCTTCCCCGAGAGTCAGGCAGGTGTCCCAGCCCCAGAACGCGAAGATCGATCCCGTCAGACCGATCACGAAGGCGCTCAAGGTGAGTCCGGTGAGCGGGTTGAACCAGTCGAGATCGAACGACAAGCCGGCGGGTGCGTCACCGCGCCCCACATGGACGAAAGACATGATGGCGAACGCGATCAGCACCACCATCTGAAAACCGACGAGCACGTACTGGACCCGCTCACTGGTGGTGATGCCGCGACTGGCGATCGCGGTGGCGATCGCCAGGAATACCAGCGTGGTGGCGATGTTGATGGCCTTGTTGTGCGCCAGTTCGACGATGTCGGGACTGTGCGCGATCCGGCCGATGAACAGATAGAAGAACTCCACCGCGATGGCCGCCAGGTTGGACAGCACGATGATGGTCGCCATCACCATGCCCCAGCCGCACATCCACCCGACGTACGGGCCGAATGCCTTGGTGGACCACGTGAACGACGCACCGCAGTCCGGGGCAACGGAATTCAGCTCGCGGTAGGCGTACGCAGTGAGGAACATCGGGATGAACCCGGCGATGAGGATGGCAGGCATCTTCAGCCCGACCGCCGCGACGATGAGGCCGATGCTGGCCGTCAGCGTGTAACCCGGAGCGACCGACGAAATGCCGAGAATAGCGCCGGAGAACGTACCAACCTTGCCTGCGGCAAGCCCTTTGGAGACCAGACCGGCCTGCTCCTCGGCAACTTCCAACTGATGGTGCGACGCGGCCTCGTCGGGGGTTTCTGTCATGAAATATCCTCACTCGGCTCATCCCGTGGCACCACGACCATCGGCACATCCAAAACCCGTAGCATCTTGGCCGCCGTGGAGCCGAGGAAGATCCTGCGCGGCGCGCTGAGCCGGCTCGAACCGACCATGATGACGTCGCCGTCCTGCCATTCCAGCTTGTTGACAGCGGCCTCGACAGTCGGCCCGTTGACCACCGTCGCGGTCACCGGGAAACCCTCGGGCAGCGCGTTTTTCGCAATCTCGAGGGTTTCGCGGGCATGCTCGAGCGCATGTTCACGAACGGCGTCGTCGTCGGACCGCAGGGATCCGAACGTCGGGTCGAGCGCCACGAGCGACACCAGCCGTAGCGGCGTACCCGCAGCGCGGCTCGCGCGTACCGCGGTATCCAGCAACAGATCCGCGCCCTGGCGCTGACCGAGCGCGCACGTCACCTCGTGCACCCGTTCGATCTTCGATTCCCGGGTACCGCGTGGGGCCACCGCGACCGGCACCGGCGAGGAGTGCAGCAACTCGTTGACCACAGAACCCAACGAATAGCTGCCGACGAGGCCACCGCCCGAACCGCCGACCACGATGGCCTCGGCTTCGAGACGGACCGCCTCCCGGATCAGGCCGTCGGTGAACGACTCGTCGAAGCTCAGATGGCTATGCGCGACAACGTCATCAGGCACCATGGCCAGCGCCTCGTCGAGCCAGCCCTGGGCTTGTTCGGCCAGCACGTCCTCGAAGCCGCCCTTCGGCACCAGCGCAGGCAGCCCGGTGTCCGGTGGCAGCACGATGCAGACCTCGACCTCGGCCTCCAACGTCCTGGCGAACCGGACGGCAAGGGCTAACGCGTCGGCGCCACCGGGTGTGGCGAGATAACCAACGACCAACCTCATCTGTGACCACCAATCCCGCACTGCGCCGTGCGACCGTAGTGGGAAAGATCCTGTCAATCCTCGCGGGCGTTTATCAGCGCTTCGCGGAAATTGGGAGCTCAGTCCAGGTACTCGGCTGCGCCGTCCTCCAGGACCAGCCGTGCGTTGGACCCGTCCGGCTCGGACGCCTCGGTGCGGAACACCGCGCGGCCGGGTTCGGTGCGCCAGATCGACGTGGTCAGGGTCTCGCCCGGGAACACCGGCGAGGTGAACCGCGATGCCACGGCACGGATTTTCGTCGCGTCTCCACCGCCGAGTTCGGCGACCAGGGCTCTCCCGGCGACGCCGTAGGTGCACAGCCCGTGCAGGATCGGCTTCGGAAAGCCCGCGAGATTCTTGGCGAACCACGGATCGCTGTGCAGCGGGTTCCGGTCACCGGACAGCCGGTAGATCAGCGCCTGGTCCTCCCGAGTCGGCAACGCCAGCCGGGCATCGGGTTCGCGGTCGGGGATCTCGGGAGCGACCGGGCGTTGGCCGGGCCGGCCGCCGAACCCACCCTCGCCACGGATCACCACCGTGGTGAGGGTTTCGATGAGAACTTCCCCGCTGTCGGGATCGGTGCCCACGCCCTTGAGCATCACCACCGCGTTCTTGCCCTCGCCCTTGTCCTGGATGTCGGCGACCTCGGAGACCACCTTCACCTTGCCCGCGGGCGGCAGCGGCGCCGACACCCGGATCTCCTGAGATCCGTGCAGCAGCATTCCGAAGTTGAACGTGCCGATCTTCATGGCGGCCGCAAACGGCGAGCACGCGATGATCGCGTACGTCGGCAGCACCTGCTGTTCGATCTCGTGAGAGTTCTCGGTGGTGAATGCCAAGTCGTCGACGCCGGCACCGACCCCGATGGCGTACAGCAGGGTGTCGCGGTCGGTCCACTCGAAGACGTACGGATCGGTTTTTTCGCCGATGGCGTTCGGGTTGATGGGCATGAGTCGGACGATAGCCCCTCGGTTGACGTTTGCCGGATATAGGGCCACCATGTCTCGCATGCGCTATGTCGTTACCGGCGGTACCGGGTTTATTGGCCGCCGAGTGGTGTCCCGGATTCTGGCCCGCGACGAGGACGCCGAGGTGTGGGTGCTGGTCCGCCGCGAGTCGCTGACCCGGTTCGAGCGGCTGGCAACCGAGTGGGGTTCGCGCGCGAAACCGCTGGTCGGTGACCTGACCGCAGCCGATCTGGGCCTGAGCGACGCCGATGTCGCCGAGCTGGGCAACGTCGCGCACGTGGTGCATTGCGCGGCGATCTACGACATCACGGTCGACGAGGACACGCAGCGCGCCGCCAACGTCGAAGGCACCCGCGCGGTGATCGGGCTGGCTCGCCGGCTGGACGCGACGTTGCACCATGTGTCGTCGATCGCGGTCGCCGGCAGCTATCGAGGTGTGTTCACCGAGGACGATTTCGACGTCGCGCAGGATCTACCGACGCCGTATCACCAGACGAAGTTCGAGGCCGAGCTGCTCGTGCGGTCGACACCGGGGTTGCGGTATCGCGTGTACCGGCCCGCGGTGGTGGTCGGCGATTCCCGCACCGGCGAGATGGACAAGATCGACGGGCCGTACTACTTCTTCGGCGTGCTGTCCCGGCTCGCGGCATTACCCAGGTTCACCCCGATGATGCTGCCCGACACCGGCCGCACCAACATCGTGCCGGTGGACTATGTGGTGGACGCGGTCGTGCACCTCATGCACGCCGACGGCCACGATGGCGAGACGTTCCACCTGACCGCGCCGAAAACCATTGGCCTGCGCGGCATTTACCGCGGGATCGCCGAAACAGCCGGGCTGCCGCCGTTGCGTGGATCGTTGCCGCGGGCGGCCGCGGCGCCGGTGACCCGGGCCCGCGGACGGGTCAAGGCGGTACGCAACATCGTGGCGACGCAGCTGGGCATCCCGGGCGAGGTGCTCGACGTCGTCGACCTGATGCCGACGTTCACGGCCGAGCACACCGAACACGCGCTGCGTGGCACCGGCATCGCCGTACCTGAATTCGCGTCGTACGCACCGAAATTGTGGCAGTACTGGGCCGATCATCTGGATCCGGACCGGGCCCGCCGGGACGACCCGGCCGGGCCGCTGGTCGGCAAACACGTCATCATCACCGGCGCGTCCAGCGGCATCGGGCGGGCATCGGCGATCGCGGTCGCCGAACGCGGCGGATGCGTTTTCGCACTGGCCCGCAACGCCGAAGCGCTCGACGATCTGGTCACCGAGATCCGCGAGCGCGGCGGGCATGCCTACGCATTCACGTGCGACGTCACCGATTCGGCGTCGGTCGAGCACACGGTCAAGGACATCCTCGGGCGGTTCGGGCACGTGGACTACCTGGTGAACAACGCAGGCCGGTCCATCCGGCGGTCGGTGGTGAACTCGACCGACCGTCTGCACGACTACGAACGCGTGATGGCGGTCAACTACTTCGGTGCGGTGCGCATGGTGTTGGCGCTGCTGCCGCATTGGCGGGAACGCCGGTTCGGCCACGTCGTCAACGTGTCCAGTGCGGGCGTGCAGGCGAACAGTCCCAAGTACAGCTCGTACCTGCCCAGCAAGGCCGCGCTGGACGCGTTCTCCGATGTGGTGTCCACCGAGACGCTTTCGGATCACATCACGTTCACCAACATCCACATGCCCCTGGTGAAAACGCCGATGATCGCGCCGTCGCGCAAGCTCAACCCGGTGCCGCCGATCTCGGCCGAGCACGCCGCGGCCATGGTGGTGCGCGGATTGGTCGAGAAGCCCGTCCGCATCGACACGCCGCTTGGCACGCTCGCCGATGTCGGAAACTACCTGACGCCCAAGCTGTCTCGACGCGTGCTGCACCAGCTCTACCTGGGCTACCCGGATTCCGCGGCGGCCCGTGGAATCGTGACCGCCGAAACGGAGCCGATCCGCAGGCCCAAGCGGCCCGCACGCAGCCATCGGCCGCTACGCGTTCCGCGCTCGGTCGCTCGCCCGGTCAAACGCGCGGTGCGCCTGGTTCCGGGCGTGCACTGGTAGGCCTCAAGCCGGGGCCGCGGTCTCCCACAAGCCCAGGATGTTGCCTTCGGTGTCGGTGAAATATGCGGCGAACCCCATCTCGCCCACCGGTATCTTTTCGCCCAACTGCGCGCCGCCCTTGGACAGGATCGCCGTCAGTGCCTCGTCGATGCTGGGCACATCGATGGTGATCACCGGCCCCTGCGGGTAGTTCTCGGCACGCTCGAACATGCCGCCGCCGATGTATCCAGGCTCGGCGGGCATCCCCGTTTCCGTGACCGGTCCCGTCGCGACCCCGGTGTAGTTCATCTCCGGGTAGTCGTTGAGCTGCCAGCCGAACACTTCCCGATAGAAATCCTTGGCCCGTGCACCGTCGCTGAACGGAACCTCGAAATGCACCACACGACCGGACATCGCTGCCTCCTCGGGTTGACCTGCATGTCGGAGTCTAGGCGTGCACGAGAGGCTCGTGAGCCCTTATCGTGAGGCACGTGACAGGGATGCCCGTGTTCGCCGACGTCGACACCGGAGTCGACGACGCCATGGCCTTGGCGTATCTGTTCGCCAGTCCGGACGCCGATCTGATCGGGATCGCGTCGACCGCGGGAAATGTTCCGGTGCAACAGGTTTGCCTCAACAATCTGGGCCTGCTGCGGCTGTGCGGGGTGAGCGGCATCCCGGTGTCCAAGGGCGCCGAGCAACCACTGAGCGCCCCGCTTCGCACCGCGGAAGACACCCACGGACCCGAAGGCCTGGGGTACGCCCAATTGCCGCCCGGCGATCAGCAGTTGACCGGCTACGACGCCGCGCAGGCCTGGGTGCGGGCTGCCCGCGCGCATCCCGGCGAGTTGATCGGCCTGGCCACCGGCCCGCTGACCAATCTGGCACTGGCCTTGCGGGCCGAGCCGGAACTGCCGCGGTTGTTGCGCCGGCTGGTGATCATGGGCGGGGCGTTCGACTACCGGGGCAACACCACGCCGGTCTCGGAGTGGAACGTCAGCGTCGACCCCGAATCCGCGGCCGAGGTGTTCGCGGGGTGGCGTGCAGCCGGCGACCCCGGGCACCTGCCGATCGTGTTGGGACTGAACCTCACCGAGAACATCGCTATGACACCCGCATTGCTGAACCGGCTGGCCACGGCGGCAGGGTCAGCAACCTCGCTCATGAACGTGAACGACGAGCGTGGCACCCGGTCGGATTCGGCCAATCCGCTGATCCGGGTGCTCGAAGACGCGATGCGGTTCTACTTCGAGTTCCACTTCGACACCGGCGACGGCTATCTCGCGCATCTGCATGACCCATTGGCCGCCGCGGTCGCGTTGGACCCGGAGCTGGTGACCTACCGGCAGAGCACGGTCGACGTCGAACTCACCGGGACACTCACCCGCGGCATGACCGTGGCGGACTGGCGCGGGCACTGGGGCCGACCACCGAACGCGCTGATCGGCACGGAGGTGGATCCGGCGGCGTTCTTCGACCGGTTCATCGCCCGGGTGGGTGCCTTTGCCGGTTCCCTACGCCCAACATGAACTTGTTTGCCAATATTCAGCGAAATCTCGCAATCTTCTTCACGTTCGACGTCACTCAGGGGCTATTCATAAGCACCCTCCAGATACCACCGGCGCTGCCGGTAGCACAGCAGGAGCGCGAGAGCGTTCTCGTCATCCC
Source organism: Mycolicibacterium mageritense (assembly GCF_010727475.1). NCBI lineage: Bacteria > Bacillati > Actinomycetota > Actinomycetes > Mycobacteriales > Mycobacteriaceae > Mycobacterium > Mycolicibacterium mageritense. The sequence goes on along the minus strand of NZ_AP022567.1, from coordinate 4,617,470 downwards.
CCAGCAGCACCTGGGCGCGTGCGGTACGCCCCGCTTTCGGGCTCTCCGGATCCCACCACCGCTCGTCCACCGGCCACGGCCCGGCCCACCACCGCAGCCTGCCGTCGCGTTTACCCGCGCCCGCCAACCGCGCCGGGTCGGCCGAGAACATTCCACGTCCGGTGACCCGCACCGGATTGCCCTGCGCATCAAGCAGTTCCACCGGATCGTCGAGCAACACGGTCGGCGAAGGTTCCGGCAGCTGCCCCGGCCACGGCTGCGCCGGGTCGGCTCGTGGCACCGGCTCATCCCCCAGCGCGGTGAAGGTGATGCGTTCGGCGGGCCCGCGGCCGCCGCTGAGCACCGGCACCTGCACCGCCTCAGGCCCGAGCAGGCCCTGGACCCGCACGAGCGCGCGCCGCGCCCGCAACCGATCCTCCTCACCGATGCCGCCCCACAGCGGTAGCTGCAGTGCCGCCGCCGACACCACCTCCACCGGACGCAACCGCAGCACCGCGATGGGCGCGGTGGGCCGCTCGTCCCGATGCCGACGGTTCAGCCAGCCGTCCAGTTGCCAGCGCACCCGGTCGGCCGTGGCGTCCTCGGTCAGCGGTTCGGCGCAGCGCCAAACCCGTTCCAGTTCTTCACCGTTCGCGGTGACGGCATGGATGGCCAACCGCGTACAACCCACACCCGCCGACTCGAGGCTGCGATGCAGGGCGCTGGCCAGCGAGCGCCCTGCGAAGGCTGCCGCATCCACCCGCTCGATCGGCGGGTCACAGTTCATCACCGCATCGAGTTCGACGGCCGGATCCCGCCCCGAAGGCCCCCTTGCCGGTTCTCCACGGGCGAACCGGTGCGCAACCACCGCGTCGGCACCGAACCGCGAGGCGACATCGGTACGGGACAGCTCGGCGAACTGTCCCAGGGTCCGGATCCCCATCCGCCACAACAGGTCTGCCAGATCTTCGCGCCCCGGGGCGGCCAGGGCCGGTTCGGTGGACAGCTGGCGGATCGACAACCTGGACAGGAACGGCGCATCCTGCCCGGGTTCGACGATGCGGCCGGCCCTGGCGGCGAAGACCGCGGTGGACAGCTGATCGGCGATGCCGACCTGGCATTCCACCTCAACCGCCGCCACCGCATCGACCAGCCGCTCGGCCGCAACCGATTCCGTACCGAAGTAGCGAGCCGCGCCCCGCACCGACAGCACGAGCAGCCCAGGCCGCAGCACTTCGGCACGCGGCACCAACTCGTCGACCGCGACCGTCACCCTCTCGAAATGACGTGCGTCCCGGGCCGGATCGGCAGTGACGACATGCAGATGCGGACATCGGGCCTGGGCCTCGCGCCTGCGCAGCCCGCGGCGCACTCCCACCGCCCGCGCCGATGCCGAACAGGCGACGACCCGGTTGGCCAAGGTGACCGCAATCGGAGTGGTGGGCGGCCGGCCCGCCGCAGCCGCCGCGGCCACCGCGGGCCAGTCCATGCACCAGAGGGCCAACACTCGGGAAGCCGACATGGGGTTGGTTACCCGCCTGCCGCGCATGCCGATCCGCCAAAGCGCCCCGAAGACCGCATCGCCAGCCGGACCCGGCCGATCCGGCCCCGCCCGGGAATGGGCGTATCCCGGCCCGCACCGGTGAGCTCGTAACCACAGACCTTGGCTTCCAGCCGTGCGGCGGCCCCCTGCCAGTCGCCATCGGTGACCAGCAGGGTGCAGCCCTTCTGCCGCGCCCGCGCCACCATCACCCGCGCCCGGCTCGGCGGCACCGAGCGTCCCCCCAGCCCGAGCACCACCAGATCCATTCCGTCCATCAGCACGGCGGCGACCTCAACCGGATCGGCGCCGGCATCCGGGACGACCGCGAGCCTGCTCAGATCGGCGCCCATCTCCACCGCCGCCAGCAGACCGACATCCGCCTGGCCGACGATCACGGCGTGCCCGCCCGCGGCCGTCACCGCCGCCACCAGACCCAGCGACAGCGACCGGGCCCCCGAAGCCACCGCGACGGTGCCGCGCGGCAGCGTCGTCGGCAACTCCGCAGGCAGCGTTTCAGCCAGTGAATCAGGGCCCGGCAGCAAAGATTCCTGAGCCGTGGCCGGGCCATCGCCCCTGGGTGTTCCCCGGTGCGCCGAACCAACTTTCCCCGACACTGCCGCAATCTTGCGGCGAAGGCGTTCCACCTGTTCAGAACGGGTTAACCGGCCCAGCTCGGCGTCGACTGCCACTGTCACAGCAACACCTCCAGACTCACCCGACTCAGACCGCATTCGAATATATGTTCGATCACTCGAGTAAACACTTGGCGGCCCACACCGTCAAGCCGCGCCTGGCCCGAACGTCACCGATTGGTAATGCCAGCAGGAATGCGTCTGCGGCGACCTTTGCATTACGTTAAAGTTCGTGCACCGGACCCCGCGGGATGGGATCCGGTGCGCGATTGCGTTTCAGATGGCGGGGATCGCAAAGCGATTCGCAAGGACAGCCTGTAACAACTCCCGGGGGACAGTGAGGACACCATCATGAGGTCTGGGCAATTGAGTCGGCGGCTCACCGTCGCTGCGGGTGGCGCTGCCATCTTCGGCATGATCGCGTTCACCGCAGCGTGCGGTACCGAGGAAAAGACTCCCGAAACCACGACGCCGACCACCACAACGACGACCACCACAACGACCACGCCGCCGGCCACCCCCGCACCGCCGCCACCGGTCGAGCCGACCGAGAAGTCGATCAACCCCACCGGCGGCAACCTGTTCACGCCTGACGTCAAGGCACCGGCGGCACCGACCGCCGTTCCTGGCGACAACTGATCCGCGGGAGCACAGAAAGTCGGTCGTTCGCCCATGACCGGGATTCGCGTCGCACCGGGGCGGGTGTTGGCGACGCTGATCATGGTCGGCGCGCTGCTGGTTTCCGACCTGCACACCACGCCGGGAGTTACGGCGTACGGGCCTGCCAACGGCTCCGGCCGGATAACTGGCCCGTACGCCCACTTACTCGCTGCCTCAACTGATCTCGGGCCGTCACAGGCCGGCCCGGTTCAGCTCACCGTGACACTGAGCGGCGCACGGCGACCGGCCGGGTTGTTCGATTGGGCTGCCCGGCACCGGTTGTCGGTGCGGTGGCGCCTTGCCGAGCACTGGGCGATCGTCGAAGGCTCCCCCGTCGACATGGCGACCGCGTTCGGCGTCGACATCCACGACTACCGGGGTAAACGCGGTCAGCAGTTCTATGCGTCGCCGCAACAGCCTCAGGTGCCCGAGCCGCTGCGCGGTCAGCTCACCGAGGTCGGCCGGATCCTCAGCTACACGCCGTACCGGATGTCGTTGCCCGACCTACACAACCTGCCTGCCGACGTACCGGACCGCGGGCTCACCCCACAGGCCCTGCTCAACACCTACAACCTGCGCAGGCTCGCCGATCAGGGCTACACCGGCAAGGGCACCACGATCGTGATCTTCGCGTTCGACGGTTTCGACCAGGCCGATCTGGACACCTACGCCACCACGTTCGGCCTGCCGCGGTTCACCCCGGTACTGGTCGGCGGGCAACCGAGCGCGCCACGCGGCGAGACCACCATGGATCTTCAGGTCGCCCACGCCATCGCGCCTGACGCCCGCAAAGTGGTGATCAACGCCAGGCCCACAGTCCAGGGGGACGGGGCGTACGAGAAGATCGGGCAGATGCTCGAAGCCGCGGACAAACAGTTCCCGGGTGCGGTGTGGAGCTTCTCGATCGGCTGGGGCTGTGACAAGTTGCTCACCGCGGCGGACCTCGCACCCGTCCGCTCGGCGCTGGCCACCGCACACACCCACGGCACCACGGCGTTCAACGCCAGCGGAGACCTTGCGGGCTTCGAATGCCGAGGCGGACAAGACTGGTCGTCGCCACCCGGACCTGACGACATCGGCCTGGATTCGGTTGCCTCGCTTCCCGAGATCACCAATGTCGGTGGCACCACGCTGTCCACCACCGCCGACGGTGGCTGGCTTGCCGAACAGGCCTGGTTCGATGTCCCGCTGTCACAGGGCACGGGTGGCGGGGTCTCGGCCCTGTTCGACCGGCCCGAGTGGCAACGCGGGCTGACCGCCCCCGACGACGGCGGCGCCCAGAAGCGGCTCACCCCGGACATCGCTGCCGTCGCCGATCCGTTCACCGGCGTGAAAATCGTGCTGAACGGCCAACTTCTGGTCGGTGGCGGCACGTCGCAGGCGGCGCCGCTGTGGGCCGGTATCGCCGCGGTGATGAACCAGTACCTCACCGGCAACGGTGGCCGCGCCCTGGGCGATCTTAACCCGTCGCTGTACCGGATCGCCGGCGGGGCACCGCTTCCGGCGTTCCGGGACATCACGCTCGGCGGCAACGCGGTGGCCACGGCCGGCCCCGGCTACGACCTGGCGACCGGGCTCGGTACGCCTGACGTGAGCAACCTCGTCAACAACCTTCTCGTCCAACAGAAGGCGAATCGATGACCGAGACACCCGAAGAAGACGTCCCCACCACCGAATGCCGGGTCTGCAAGATCGACGTGCCCGACGGCAAGTACTGCGGCTACTGCGGCGTGCACCTCGAAAAGGAGCCGGGCGACGGCCCAGAATGGTTGCGGCTCAGCGCATCCTGCGTCGCTCCCGAAGAGCACCTGCTGCGCCCGTCGATCACCAGTTCGCTCTTCCCGCACCTGTCGCAGCGGTCTCGCACGCCGTTCCGGATCGCGATGCTGGTGCTGGTGGCCGGCCTGGTGGCCTGCGCCCTGCTGCGACTGCCCGCGGCCCTGATCGCGGTGGCAGCACTTGGGTTACCCCTGCTGTTCGTGATCTATCTCTACGAGTCCGACGCCTTCCGCGATCTGCACCGCGCCAATCTGGTGCTGACCATACTGCTCGGGGTCGGACTCGGCGTCGGATGGGTTTTCCTCACCGGCCAGATCATGGCCAAGTCCTATGGCGTCCCCCTCGGTGCGGGCATCACGGGGTTCCGGATCATGCGCAACGGCCTGGGAATACCGCTGGGCGGCGCGGTCCTGATGCTGGTGCCCGCCGTGGTGGTCAGGCTGCTGCGCCCGTCGAGCCGGGAGTCGTTGGACGGCTTCATGATCGGAGCTCTCGGTGCGACGGCCTTCACCGCGGCCGCGACCCTGACCCGGCTGGCGCCACAGCTCACCACCGGCATGGTGGCCCACAGCCGTCCGATGTCGGGCCTGCTGGTCGAGGCCGGTATCCGCGGCGTGGCAGCCCCGCTGACCGCCGCGGCCGTCGGCGGGCTGATCGGTGCCGCGCTGTGGTTCACGCGGCCCGCGACCAAGGCCGACAAACATGTGGGTTACGTTCGGCTGGCCCTGTTCTCGTTCGCGTTCGGCGTGCTCGCCGTGTACGCCGCGCTCGGACTCGTCGATGTCGCACGCGTCCCACAGTGGGTGCAGCTCGCGGTGCACCTGACGATCGCATTGGTCGCGGTGCTCCTGCTGCGCATCGGACTGCATCTCGCGCTGCTGCACGAGGCCCAGGACGAAGTCGCCTCCGACCAACCGATCCTCTGCCCGCGGTGCGGAAACGTCGTGCCTGACATGGCATTCTGCGCGCTGTGCGGCGCGGCCACGCACGCCTCGTCGCGATCTTCACGATCCGAGCGCCGCGAGCACCGACCGGTGCGCGACCCGGGGTCGGACACCGTATGACGACGTTCTTTCCGGGCTACGCGGTGCCCATCGCGGTGGGCAAGACCAAGGGCGTTCGCAAGGCGCCCAGCCTGAAACTGCTGGGCATCCTGTGTGCCGTCATCGCCGCCGTGGCCATCGCGCTGGTCTCACTGTCAGGGGTGATGAGCAAGCCGCCCGCCCGCTACATGTGCCCGCCGGACTGCGGCACACCCCCGACCGGGCAGCCCGTAACCATCAACCCGGTCTTCACCGCGCCCGACGGCAGTTTCTCGGTCTCCTACCCCGCCGCAGGAGCCGCCTACAAGATCAACACCGAGGCCAGCGGCGTGACCGCGGAGTTCACCGCGGGCGACGGCGGCATGATGCAGCTGTTCAGTCAGCCCGCCGACGGCCGCACGCCGCAGGACATCGCCAATTCCCTTGTGGGGAAGACGTTCCCAGACACCAAGACGGCGTACCAGATCCCCAACGCCATGGTGGGCTATCAGCCCGGCTTCGGGCTCGTGGCCGACTGCTGGCCACAGGGCGCCACGAGCAGCTACGCGCGCATGCGCGTGATCGTCATGGTCGCGGTGAAAGACGGCCTGGCCCTGATCGCCTCGGCCGTCGGGCCGTATCACCAGTTCGGTCCGGACTCCGGCTCAGGCAAGCCGTCGGGCGCCAACTTGCAGCTCGCCCTTGACATGGGCAAGTACGTCAACAGCTTCCGCTGGCGCGGCGACCCGCCCCGGTAACCACTTCTCGGCAGGCTTTCCCGGGCGGGAAACAGAACCCGCATTCTCAATTGTTGACATTGACAAATGTCATCAATTGCTGGTGTACTCCTCGCACGCTTCGATGAGGAGGCCACCATGTCTGGAACCCAGCACCCGCCGCGCCGCGGCTCATTGCGCTCCCGTAGCGCCTCGACGGCCAGCAGCCTCACCTTGCGGCAGATCAGCGGCGCACTACCACCAGAAACCGCGTGGGGACTGTGGGCGTCACGCCGGCTGATCGCGCGGATCATGGCCACCTTCGGACCATCGCTCGCGGGCACCCGGGTCGAACCGGTCGATGTGCGCATGGCCGACGGCCGGCGCGTGGTCGGCGAATGGGTGCGCGGGCCCGGCGTCGTGGAAGGTGAACGCGCCATCTACTACCTGCACGGCAGCGGATTCGCGCTGTGCTCACCCCAGACGCACCGACGGCTCACCGCATGGCTGTCGCGGCTCACGGGCCTGCCGGTGTTCTGTGTCGACTACCGGCTGGCTCCCGAGCACCGGTTCCCCGCCGCCGCCAACGACGTTCGCGCCGGATGGGACTGGCTCTGCACCGAACGCGGGCTGCATCCCGATCACATCGTGATGGCAGGCGACTCGGCGGGCGGTCACCTGGCGGTCGACCTGCTCCTGCAACCCGAGGTTCCGCACCCGGCCGGGCTCGTGTTGTTCTCACCGCTGATCGATCTGTCGTTCGCGCTGGCCCGCGCCAGGGAGAGCCTGCGCCCCGATCCGGCGATCCGGGTCGCCGACGCCGCTCGCCTGGTCGGGTTGTATTGCGGCCGAATCGATCCCGGCCATCCCCGGCTTGCCCTCGACGTGGCGAACGGACGGCACCTGCCGCGGACCCTGATCCAGGCCGGTGGCGCCGAGATGCTGCTCGCCGACGCCCGAGCCCTCGACGCAGACATCCGCGCCGCCGGCGGCTACTCCGAACTGCAGGTGTGGCCCGATCAGGTGCATGTCTTCCAGGCCCTGCCGCGGCTCAGCCCGGAAGCCACCCCCGCGATGCAACAGGCCGCCGGATTCATCACTGAGTCCCTGCGCTGCAACGCCGTCAAGGTGGCCGGATGAACCTCTTCGGATCGGGCCGCAAGCGCAGCAGGCATGCCGACGCCGTCGTCACCGGCGCGGGCAGCGGGATCGGCGCGGCATTCGCCCGCGAGCTGGCCACCCGCGGCGGCCGTGTGGTCTGCAGCGACATCGACGAGGCCGCGGCCCGGGCCACCGCCGACGCCATCGTCGCCGACGGCGGCCAGGCCACGGCGCTGCGCTGTGATGTCTCCCGGATCGATGAGGTCAGCCGCCTCGCCGAGGCCGCCCAGACCTGGTTCGACGGGCCACCGTCGCTGGTCGTCAACAACGCGGGTGTCGGAGCGGGTGGGCAGCCGATCGGCGAGGTCAGCCTCGACGACTGGAACTGGGTGCTCGCCATCAACCTGTGGGGGCCGATTCACGGCTGTCATGTGTTCACCCCGATCCTGCGTGCGGCGGACACGGACCAACCGCGCGGCATCATCAACGTCGCGTCGGCGGCGGCGTTCGGCGCGGCCCCGGGAATGGCCGCGTACAACGTGAGCAAGGCCGGCGTGCTGTCACTGTCGGAAACCCTGTCCGCCGAGCTGTCCGGCACCGACATCAACGTCACGGTGTTGTGCCCGACGTTCGTCAAGACCAACATCGTCGAATCCGGCCGGATCACAGCGCAATCCACTCAGCTGGCCGACCGGCTCATGCGCTGGACCGGCTTCTCCCCCGAACGCGTCGCCCGGATGTGCCTGGATACCAACGACCGCGGCGGCCTGTACTGCATGCCGCAACCCGATGCCCGGATCGGCTGGGGCATCAAGCGACTCACCCCGACGATCTACACCCGCGCCGTGGGTTTGACGACCCGCGTCACCAGTCACGAGGAGGTTTCGTAATGGCCATGGACATGGACCGCATGCTGGCGAAGATCAAAGACCGGCAGTGGGCTTTGGCAGACATCGACTGGGACGCCCCGGGCGCGGAGACCATCACCGACGAGATGCGGCCCAAGCTCAAGGCCTTCATGGCCGACCTGTGTTGGATCGAGAACGTCGGCGCGCGTGGCTTCGCGGCGCTGGCCAAGAAGGCACCGACCCCGACCATCGCCGAGATCTACCGCTACTTCCACGCCGAGGAGCAGCGCCATGCCAACGCCGAACTGGCGCTGATGAAGCGGTGGGGCATGCTCGAAGACGGTGAGATGCCCGAACCCAACGTCAACATCCGGCTCGCCATCGAATGGCTGGACACCTACTCCGACAACATGTCGCTGTCGGTGCTCGGCACCGTCATCCCGATGCTCGAGGTCGCGCTCGATGGCGCCCTGCTCAAGTTCCTGCTCGAAGAGGTCGACGACCCCATCTGTCACCAGGTCTTCGAGAAGATCAACAACGACGAGTCCCGGCACATCGCAGTCGATTTCGAGGTGCTGAACATGATCGGGCATTCCAGCGCACGGCGGCTGGCGGTCGAGTTCGTCGGAAACGTGGCGTCCCCCGGAGTCATCATCGGCGCGCTCATGTACGTCCCGCTGCTCAATCGGATGCGCAACAACATCGTCGACATGGGCCTGCAGCCCGAGAAGCTCTACAAGGCGATGATGCGGTTCAAGGAGTTGGGCGGGAGGGCCGAATACACCTGGCGCGTACCGGCGTATCAGCTGCTCAAGCTGCATGGCCGCATGGTCACCAACCCTCGCCATCCCTACCACTGGATCGCGAACCCCATGGTGTGGGCATCGGACCGCTATCCCAAGGCGCTGCTGCGGCCGATCCCGAGCTGGTTCAAAGAGCTGACCCACGAGCCGGCGGCCTGACATGCACATCTACGACACCCTGATCGTCGGCGCAGGCTTCACCGGCATCGGCACCGCCATCAAGCTCCTCGACGCCGGCGTCGACGACTTCGTCATCCTCGACCGCTCTGACCGCGTCGGCGGAACCTGGCGGGACAACACCTATCCCGGTGCGGCATGCGATATCCCGTCGCTGCTGTACTCGTTCTCGTTCGTCAAGAACCCGGACTGGTCGCGGGCTTACTCCCCCGCCGACGAGATCCGCAGGCACATCGAGGACATGGTCGACACCTTCGACCTGCGCCGGCGGATCCAGTTCGGTGTCGAGGTCAACGGGCTGTCGTTCGACGAGGCCGACGGAGTGTGGACCGTGAAAACCACCGGCCGCAAGCGATTTCAGGCCCGCACCGTGGTGCTGGCCTCCGGTCCCCTGCCGGACCACAAGTGGCCCGACATCCGCGGACTCGACACCTACGAAGGCCACAAGATCCACAGTGCGAACTGGGATCACGATTACGACTTCACCGGCAAGCGCGTGGCGGTGATCGGCACGGGTGCCAGCGCCGTCCAGATCATCCCGGAGCTGGTGAAGACCGCGGGCTTCGTCAAGGTGTTCCAGCGCACGCCGGGCTGGGTGATCCCGCGGCTGGACATCGCCACGCCACCGGCGGCACGCGCGCTGTTCGCGAAAGTTCCTGCCGCGCAACAGCTCGCCCGCCAGATCCTGTTCTGGGGCCACGAGGCCAGCGCGACGGCCATGGTGTGGGACACGCCGCTGACGGGACTGGTGGCCCGGCTCGGCAAGGCCCATCTGCGCCGGCAGGTTTCCGACCCGTGGCTGCGCAGGCAGCTCACCCCGGATTTCACGCCGGGCTGCAAACGCATGCTGGTATCGAGTGACTACTACCCGGCGCTGCAGCGCGACAACTGCAAGCTCATCGATTGGCCGATCGCCACGATCAGTCCCGTCGGCATCCGCACCAGTGACGGCATCGAACACCACCTCGACGCGATCGTGTTCGCGACGGGTTTCGACGTGCACCTCACCGGTCCGCCGTACCCGGTCACGGGTCTGGGCGGCCGCTCGCTGGCCGACGAATGGAAGGGCGGAGCCCAGGCGTACAAGAGCATCAACGCCAACGGGTACCCGAACCTCTTCCTGATGACGGGGCCCAACTCAGGCCCGGGCCACAATTCGCTGCTGGTCTACGTCGAAGGCCAGATCGACTACGCCGTCACCGGGATCACCACGATCCTGCGCAACAACCTGCGTTACCTGGACGTACGCGCCGAGGTGCAGCAGCGCTACAACGAACGGCTGCAGCGGCGGCTCACGAAGACCACGTGGATGAGCGGTTGCAGTAGTTGGTATCTGACGGCCGACGGATTCAACGCGTCGATGTACCCGGGATTCGCGACCCAGTATCTTCGACAGATGCGGGATTTCCGGTTCGGCGACTACGACGCAGCAGCACGCGACGCTCAGGTCGCGATCAGCTCCTCGGCCTGATGGCGGCCAAGCAGCCCCGGCCGCCGGCGGGCGCCATCTCGACCATCCTCACCGGCCTGCGCCGGGCCCCCCGGCAGATCCGGCGCGGATCGCGCGACGTCATCGAGACTGCGGTGTCCCAGCTGTTCGACGCCGCCGTCCAGCCGCACGGCGCGGCCGCTTCCGGCGAATACCGCATCGAGGAACTCGCCCGGCTGGCCGACACCACCACACGCAACATCCGGGTGTACCGCGACCGGGGCCTGCTGCATCCGCCATTACGCGTCGGCCGGATCGCGCTGTTCAACGACACCCACCTGACCCGGCTGCGGCTGATCACCTCGATGCTGGACCGGGGTTACAACATCGCGCACGTCCACGAGATGCTGTCAGCGTGGGAGCAGGGCAAGGACATCGCCGATGTGCTGGGCCTTGAGGACGCCATCGCGGGCAACTGGGCGACCGAGAAACCCGAGCGCATGCCGCTGGCCGACGCCAAACGGCTGATCGACGACGACACGGCATTCGACAGGCTCGTCGGCAACGGCGTGCTCAAGCTCGACGGCGACCAGGCAATCATCGTGCGGCCCAAGCTGATCGAGGCGTTCAACGAGATCCGGCAGTACGGCGTGCCGGTCGGCAAGTTGATCGACGTGCACGAGCAGGTGGTACCGCTGCTCGATCAGATCAGCTCGATCCTGGTGCGGGCGGGCGTGGACCAGGTGTCCGATCGGATCAAGCCCGGCGAATCACTGCCGGCCGATACCGAAGTCGCCGAACTGATCACGATGCTCATCCGGTTCCGCACCCAGGCCGTGTCCGCGGTCAGTGCCACGCTGGCCGCGTCGATCGAGTCGACCATCGAATCGGTGGTCAGTCAGATGCTGACCGAGTACGTCGAGAAGGCCGCCACCAACCCCGCCGAGTGATCGCCGCTACTCCCACTCGATGGTGCCCGGCGGCTTGCTGGTGATGTCGATCACCACGCGGTTGACCTCGGGTACCTCGTTGGTGATCCGGGTCGAGATGCGTTCCAGCACTTCGTAAGGCACGCGAGTCCAGTCCGCGGTCATGGCGTCCTCGCTGGACACCGGCCGCAGCACGATCGGATGCCCGTAGGTGCGCCCGTCGCCCTGCACGCCCACCGACCGGACGTCGCCGAGCAGCACCACGGGGCACTGCCAGATCTGGTTGTCCAGCCCGGCGGCGGTCAACTCCTCACGCGCGATCGCATCGGCCCGGCGCAACGTGTCCAAGCGCTTCGCGGTCACCTCGCCGACGATGCGAATTCCCAGCCCCGGTCCCGGGAACGGTTGGCGCCCAACAATTTCCTCCGGCAGGCCGAGTTCGCGGCCCACCGCGCGCACCTCGTCTTTGAACAGCAGTCGCAGCGGTTCGACGAGCTTGAACTTGAGATCGTCGGGCAGGCCGCCGACGTTGTGGTGGCTCTTGATGTTGGCCGTGCCGGTCCCGCCACCGGACTCGACGACATCGGGGTACAGCGTGCCCTGCACCAGGTACTCGATCTCTCCGTCGCTGTCACCCAGGGTGTCGCGAACCACCCGCTCGAACGCCCGGATGAACTCGCGCCCGATGATCTTGCGTTTGCCCTCGGGGTTGGTCACGCCGGTGAGCGCTTCCAGGAAGCGGTCGGCGGCGTCGAGGGTCACCAGCCTGGCGCCGGTCGCGGCGACGAAGTCACGCTCGACCTGCGCGCGCTCCCCCGCCCGCAGCAGACCGTGGTCGACGAACACGCACGTCAGCCGGTCACCGATGGCGCGCTGCACCAGTGCGGCGGCCACCGCGGAATCGACACCGCCGGACAGCGCACAGATGGCTCGGCCGTCGCCGATCTGGGCCCGTACGCCTTCGATCAGTTGCTCGGCGATGTTGGCGGCGGTCCACGTGGCGCCGATGCCCGCGAATTCGTGCAGGAAGCGGCTGAGCACCTGCTGACCGTGCGGGGAATGCAGCACCTCGGGGTGGTACTGCACACCCGCCAGGCGGCGCGCCCGGTTCTCGAAGCCTGCGACCGGGGCCCCGGCGCTCGACGCGATCACGTTGAACCCTTCCGGCGCCGCGGTGACCGCGTCGCCGTGGCTCATCCACACCGGTTGGTTCTCCGGCAGGTCGGCGTGCAGGTCACCACCGGAAACCTTGAGCTCGGTCCGGCCGTATTCGCTGGTGCCGGTGTGTTCCACGGTGCCGCCGAGCACCTGGGCCATGGCCTGGAAGCCGTAGCAGATACCGAACACCGGCACGTCGAGGTCGAACAGCCCGGCGTCGAGTTGCGGCGCGCCGTCGGCGTACACGCTGGCCGGCCCGCCGGACAACACGATGGCCTGCGGATCCTTGGCCTTGATCTCTTCGACGCTGGCGGTGTGCGGGACGACCTCGGAATACACCCGCGCCTCGCGGACCCTGCGCGCGATCAGTTGCGCGTACTGGGCGCCGAAGTCGATGACGAGGACGGGGCGGGGAGATGCAGCCACCGGCCTAGTCTAAAGAGCTGTCCGGATGATCTCCTCGTCGCCACAGCACAGACGCCCTGGCCAGTGCACGGTGTGACTCTGTGCCGACATTCGGCGTGTTTAAGACGACCGCACCAACGGCGATTCCGCATGATGAAGAAGACGTCGCAGAAAGCGAGGACGCTGTGCTCGGACTGCCTGAGCAGATCACGGCCTGCCTGTTCGACCTCGATGGTGTGCTCACCGACACGGCCAGTGTGCACAAGAAGGCCTGGAAGACGATGTTCGACGACTACCTGCAGCGCAGGGCAGATGGCGGTGGCGAAGCATTCGTGCCGTTCGACATCAGAGCCGACTACCTGCAGTACGTCGACGGCAAGCGCCGCGAGGACGGGGTGCGGGCCTTCCTGGCCAGCCGGGGCATAACGCTGCCCGAGGGCGGACCGGACGACCCGGCCGACGCCGAAACCGTGCACGGGCTGGGAAACCGCAAGAACGCCATGTTCCACAAGACCCTGACCGAGGAGGGCGTCGACGTGTTCGAAGGGTCGCGACGATATCTGGAGGCAGCTGCCGCGGCAGGCCTGCGTCGCGCAGTGGTGTCGTCCAGCGCCAACACCCGTGAAGTGCTGGAGGTGACCGGCCTGGCGCCGCTCGTCGAATGCCGCGTCGACGGTGTGACCATGCGCGACGAGCACCTTCCCGGCAAGCCCGCACCCGACAGCTTTCTGCGCGCCGCCGAACTGCTCGGCGTCGAACCTGCTCACGCCGCGGTCTTCGAGGACGCACTGTCCGGGGTCGCCGCGGGCCATGCCGGGAACTTCGGCGTGGTGGTCGGGGTCGACCGCGTCGGGCAGACCGAGCAGTTGCGTCGGGACGGCGCCGACGTCGTCGTCACCGACCTGGCCGAATTGCTGCCGCAATCATGATGATCACCCACGAGGCCTACCCGGTGGAGCCCTGGCAGGTCCGCGAAACCCGCCTGGATCTCAACCTGCTGGCGCAATCCGAATCGCTGTTCGCGTTGTCCAACGGGCACATCGGCCTACGCGGAAACCTCGAGGAGGGCGAGCCGCACGGCCTGCCCGGCACGTATCTGGCGGGGTTCTTCGAGGTGCGTCCGCTGCCGTACGCCGAAGCCGGTTTCGGTTATCCCGAGGCGGGCCAGACGGTGGTCGACGTGACCAACGGCAAGATCCTGCGCCTGCTGGTGGACGACGAACCGTTCGACGTGCGCTACGGCGAATTGATCGACCATGAGCGCACCCTCGACCTGCGGGCGGGCACGCTCGTCCGCAACGCCCAGTGGCGCTCGCCAGCGGGCAAGCAGGTGCGCATCACGTCGACGCGGCTGGTGTCGCTCGCGCAGCGCGGCGTCGCCGCGATCGAGTACATCGTCGAGGCACTCGACGAATTCGTGCGTGTCACAGTGCAATCCGAGCTGGTGACCAACGAGGACCAGCCCGAGACGTCGGATGATCCACGGGTGTCGGCGGTGCTGAAGCACCCGCTGCAAGCGGTCCACCACGAGAACACCGACCGGGGCGCGCTGCTGGTACACCGCACCCGTGGGAGCGGCCTGATGGTGGCGGCCGCGATGGACCATGACGTCGAGGTGCCCGGCCGGGTCGAGGTCAGCACCGACGCGCGCGAGGATCTGGCCCGCACCACGGTGATCTGTGGGCTGCGTCCGGGGCAGAAGCTGCGCATCGTGAAGTACCTCGGCTACGGCTGGTCGAGCCTGAGATCCCGTCCGGCTCTGCGTGATCAGGCTGCCGGCGCGATCACCGGGGCCCGGTACAGCGGCTGGCAGGGTCTGCTCGATTCCCAGCGCGCCTATCTCGACGAGTTCTGGGACTGCGCCGACGTCGAGGTCGAGGGAGACCCGGACTGCCAGCAGGCCGTGCGGTTCGGGTTGTTCCACGTCCTGCAGGCCAGCGCGCGGGCCGAGCGACGCGCCATCGCGGGCAAGGGCCTGACCGGTACCGGCTATGACGGTCACGCGTTCTGGGACACCGAAGGTTTCGTGCTGCCGGTGCTGACGTACACCAAACCGCAGGCCGCGGCCGACGCGTTGCGGTGGCGTGCGTCGACCCTTGACCTCGCGCGCGACCGCGCGGCGCTGCTCGACTTGAAAGGTGCGAGCTTCCCGTGGCGCACCATCCGCGGCGAGGAATGTTCGGCGTACTGGCCCGCGGGCACCGCGGCGTGGCACATCAACGCCGACATCGCGACGGCGTTCGAGCGCTATCGCATTGTCACCGGGGATGATTCGCTGGAAAGCGAGTGCGGGCTCACGGTGCTCGTCGACACCGCGCGCCTGTGGATGTCGCTCGGTCATCATGACCGCCACGGCGTCTGGCATCTGGACGGTGTGACCGGTCCCGACGAGTACACCGCGGTGGTCCGGGACAACGTGTTCACGAATCTGATGGCGGCACACAATCTTCGGGTGGCCGCCGACGCGTGTCTGCGCCATCCCGAGGCGTCCTATGCGCTCGGGGTGACCAACGAGGAGACCGCGGCGTGGCGCGACGCGGCCGGCGCCGCGCACATCCCCTACGACGAAGAGCTCGGGGTGCACCCGCAGTGTGACGGCTTCACCACGCTGGCCGAATGGGATTTCACGTCCAACACCGTCTATCCGCTGCTGCTGAACGAACCGTATGTGCGGCTCTACCCGGCCCAGGTGCTCAAGCAGGCCGACCTGGTGCTGGCGATGCAGTGGCAGAGCCATGCCTTCACCCCGGAACAGAAGGCGCGCAACGTCGACTACTACGAGCGGCGCACCACGCGCGATTCGTCGCTGTCGGCGTGTACGCAGGCGGTCATGTGCGCCGAGGTGGGGCATCTGGAGCTGGCCCACGATTACGCGTACGAAGCCGCGCTGATCGATCTTCGCGACCTGCACCGCAACACCCGCGACGGGCTGCACATGGCGTCGCTCGCCGGGGCCTGGATTGCGTTGGTCGCCGGCTTCGGCGGGCTGCGTGACGACGAAGGCGTCCTGTCGCTGGATCCGCACCTGCCCGACGGCATCGCGTGCCTGCGGTTCCGCTTGCGGTGGAAGGATTTCCGGCTGACCATCCAGGCCGAGCACGCCGAGGTGACCTACACGTTGCGGGACGGGCCCGACGGGTCATTGACCATCCGGCACGCCGGCAAAGACCTGGTGCTCAACACCCGCAAGCCGACCACTGTCGCGGTGCAGCCGCGTCAGCCGCTGCTGCCGCCGCCTCCGCAGCCGCCCGGTCGCGAACCGGTGCGTCGCAGGCCGGGCTGACCGTCAGGGTTCGAGCATTCGGGCGATCTCGGCGCCGACGCTGTCCTTGATCTCGGCGTCGCTTACGCCCTCCAGACCTGCCGCGGATCGCAGGAACGGCTCGAACAGGCGCCAACCCATTTGCAGCGCAACGGCGTTGGCGACGGCCAGGCGCGCGGAACGCTCGTCAGCGGAGCGCGGCAAGACCTGCTCGAGGAGCAGGGTGACGCCAGGGAATCGCATCTGCAACTGCCCGACCGGGTAGCCGTCGAGCAGCGCCCGGGCCATGACCCGGATGTGCCGGTCCATGGTCTGTTCGATCTCGTCGGCAGGCGCGCCGCCGTTGACCAGCGTGGTCAGCGTGGACCCGAGATGTTCGAGCACCGCGCCGACCAACCGCTCCTTGGTGCCGAAGTGCCGGTAGACCAGACCGTGGTTGACGTTGGACCGAGTCGCGATGTCGCGGATGGACGTGGCGGCCGGCCCGCGCTCGGCGAACAGTTCCGCCGCGGCAGCGAGCGTCGCGGCGACCACTTCTTCACGACCGACCGGGTTCGCCGGTGGCGTCGGTGTAGTCATGTGGCTACACTAGCGGACGTCAGCGTGTAGTCACTTGACTACACCACGTCCGAACAGTGAAAAGGACATCCGATGACCGCTTCCACCTCATCCCTGACCGTGACCAAGTTGGGCAGCCGCATCGGTGCCCGCGTCGACGGCGTCCACCTCGGAGGCGACCTCGACGAGCGCACCGTCGCCGAGATCCGCAGCGCCCTGCTGCGCCACAGAGCGATCTTCTTCCGCGACCAACACCACCTCACCGACGAGCAGCAGCACGCGTTCGCCCGGCTCCTCGGCACTCCGATCGGGCACCACGCCCTCAAACAGGACAGCGCACCGCTCATCACACCGATCGACTCCGAGTACGCCAAGGCCACCCGCTGGCACACCGATGTCACGTTCGTGCCCGACTACCCCGCCATCTCGATCCTGCGCGCCGTGACGCTGCCCGAATACGGCGGTTCGACGCTGTGGGCCTCGACCGCCGCGGCCTACGACGCGCTGCCCGAACCGCTCAAGCGCCTCACCGAGAACCTGTGGGCCGTGCACAGCAATCGGTTCGACTATGCCGCTGCGCTCACCGTCACCCTGAGCGACGAACAGCAACAGCTGCGCGCGGCCTTCGAGAAACCTGATTTCCGCACCGAACACCCGGTGGTGCGGGTGCATCCCGAGACCGGCGAGCGCACCCTGCTGGCCGGTGACTTCGCGCGCGGCTTCCTCGGCCTGGACAGCCACGAGTCGCACGTGTTGTTCGAACTGCTCCAGCGGCGAATCACCGTGCCGGAGAACACCGTCCGGTGGAACTGGGCACCCGGTGACGTCGCGATCTGGGACAACCGGGCCACCCAGCACCGCGCGGTCGACGACTACGACAACCAGCGCCGCGTCATGCACCGTGTCACGCTGGCCGGCGACGTCCCCGTCGACATCCACGGCCGGCGCAGCCGACCGCTCGCGGATGCCGCACTGCTTCAGGCGGTCTGAATCACATCTTGATCGCCGGGATCAGCCTGGTGATGTTCCAGAGCCGGTTACGCCGCGCGGACAGGCACGAGATGGTCAGCGCGCCGGCCCAGATCAACACCAGCACGATGATCGCCTGCCACAGCCGGTAGTCGATGCCGCCCAGGATGAGCTGTCTCAATCCGTTGACGCCGTAGGTCATCGGGTCATAGCTGTGGAATACCTGGAACGGCTTCGAGGTGGTCTCCACGGGATACATACCGCCCGCGCTGACCAGCTGCAGCATGAGCAGCGCCATGATGAGCACCCGGCCCACCGCGGGGCCCACCAGCGCGTTGATGGCCTGTGTCGCGGCGATGAAGGCGCACGAGATCAACACCATGAAACCGAGCATCGCGAGCGGATGCGCGGCGTGCATGCCGAGCGCGAAGCGCACCACGCAGTACAGGATGATCGCCTGGAACACGCCGATCATCACCGCGGGCAGGTAGCTGGCGAGCACCACACGGATCGCCAGCACCTCCGCGGCGATGGCGCGACTCTGCAGCGGCCGCAACACCATCCACAGCACGAGGGCGCCGAAGAACAACGCCAGCGTGATGAAGAACGGCGCCATGCCGGTGCCGAAGTTGGGCGCGGCATTCTCGTGCGCCGTTTCCAGGTTGACCGGACCACCGATAGTGTCGGCGATCGCGTCTTTCTGCTGTGTGGTCCAGTCCGGCACCTGCTGGGCGCCTTCGGTCAGCTTGGTCGCCAGTTCGGCCGAGCCCGACCGCAGCTGCGCGGTTCCCGATTTCAGCTCGGTGGCGCCGTCGTCGAGTTTGACGATACCGCTGGACAATTCGGCGCTGCCAGACGCCAGTTTCTGCGCGCCGCCGCGGAGCTCGGTCAGCTTGTTGTTGAGGTTCTGTCCGCTTGCGCCGACCTGGTTCAGTGCCGTGTTCAGCGGGCTGCCTGGGCCGCGGAGCGACTCGGTCATCGAAACTGCCGCATTCTCGGCATTGGTGAGGTTCTGCCGGATCTGCGGGGTGAACTCGTGGCCGCGCAATTGATCCTGGATCCCGCGCAGCGTTCCGGCGGCGTTGTTGGCCACCGGATCCGGGCTGGCCGACAGCTGATCGATCACGGCCGTCAGCGAATTGGCCGCATCGTCCTGAGCCGTGGCGATGCCGCCGATCTGCTCGTTGGCCTGACGCAACGCGTCGACGCCCTGCTGCAACTGCTCGGTGTTGCCGCCGATCTGCGACAGCGCCTTGGTGACGGTGACCAACGGATCGGTGGCTTTGGTGATGCCGTCGGAGAGCTGCTTGGCGCCTGCCGCGACCTGAGCCGAACCGGTCCGTGCGCTGTGCAGCCCCGTCGAGAGCTGGCCGGCACCGTCGTCGACCTTGACCGCACCGTCGGCGAGTTGGTGTGCTCCGTCGGCGGCCTGCTTGATGCCCGATCCGCTCTGGACGACGACCGACAGCACCTGATTGACGGCCTGTCCCGAGATGCGGCTCGACACCGCATTGAGCACCTGGTCCATCGCGGTCCGGCCGATGCTCGTCGAAATGTAGTTGTTGGCGTCGTTGTAGACGGCAATGAGGTTGGCCTGCTTGGGCTCTCCCGTCACGGGCGATGCGATGGCCTCGCTGAAGTCGGGTGGCAACTCGACCATGAAGTAGTACCTGCCGTGGTCGACGCCTTGGCGCGCCTCCTCGACGGAATCCACCACGTGCCAGTCCAGGCTCGCGTCGGCGGTCAAACTCTTGGCGATCTCGTCGCCCGCGTTGAGGTGCTGTCCGGACACCTCTGCGCCGCGATCGGAATTCACCAGCGCCACGGGCATTTTGTTGACGTGGCCGAACGGATCCCAGTACGCCCACAGATAGAGCGCGCCGTACACGAGCGGCAGCAGCATGAGCACCACGACCGCCGCGCGCGTCATCCGGCTGCGGCCGAAGCGCTTGAGCTCCGAGCCGAACGCCAGTCCAGCCAGCATCATTCGTCCCTTCCGGTCAGGATGCGGTGATCGTGCAGATCGTGGTCGGGGGCATCGATGCCGAGCGGGTTGGTCACGCCGACGATCACCGTCCGTTGCGTCGCGATGGCGCCCAACCGCTCGACGGCGATGGCGCGCCGCGCGTTGTCCCGCACCTGTTCGAGGTCGCCGACCACCAGGATCGGCCGATTCGAGAACAGCGCCAACGTGATCCGCAGCAGGAACAGCTCAAGGTCCGACAGCTCACTGATGAACGTGTGCGGCGACGGCGGCGTCATGTCACCGAAGACGCGCGCCAGTTCGGCCTCACCGGCTTCTATCGGCACCTGTGCGTACCACGGCGAAAGCCAGCGGCGCTGCTCGGCCACCACGGTCTGCACCGAGACCGTCTCCTCCAGCTCGTCGATGTCATCGAAGGCCGCGATCGAACAGTGCCTGCGGATGGCCCGCGGATGCGAGTCACCGCACACCGTGACGGTGCCGTGACTGGGCTTGAGCCGGCCCGCCAGGGTCAACAACAACGCGGTCTGGCCCCACCCGCCGGGCATCTGAATGGCGTGGAAGCCCGACGTGAGCTCGAGATCGACATCAGAGAACAGCGGCCCGTGCTCGCCGTCGACACCAAGACCGGTCGCGGCGATCAGCACCGGATCGGCGTCTTCGCCGTCGGCTTCCCCGCCGTCGGCGTCCTCGACGACCGCGGTGTCCTGAGGCTCCGCGACGTCGTCGGCCTGATCAGGCTCCTGCTCCTGCGGTGCAGCGGCGTCGCCCTCGTCTGTCATCAAAACCCTTTCGATACCGACTAGTATCCATTCGATACTTGCGAGTATGCTGTTGCCCATGTCGCCTGTCAAACCCGCACGAACCCGGCCCACGCGCGACGAGGTGCGTGACCGAATCCTCGACGCGGCGATGGAGGTTTTCGCCGCCGAAGGGTTCGCCGGCGCCACCATCGACGCGATCGGTCAGGCCGCGGGTTTCACCAAGGGTGCGGTCTACTCGAACTTCGAGTCCAAGGATGAACTATTCCTCGCTCTCCTCGACCGGCAATCCGAGAACCGAGGCGAGCTGATCGTGACGGCGTTCGACAGCGGAGGCGGCGACACCACCGCGACCGCGCAGGCCCTCAGCCAGTCGATTCTCGATTCGATCCACGACCAAAACGAGTACCACCTGGTGTTTTTCGAGTACTGGCTGCGCGCCATGCGTGATCCGCAGCTGCGCGACCGCCTCATCGAACGCCGGCGCGCGGCCGCCGAGCAAGCGCTGCGCGTGGTCGAGAAGGCCGGCACGGTGCTGCCCAGTCAGCAACTGGCCGACCTCGCCCAACTCGTCGTCACCATCACGACGGGCATCGCGATGGAAGAGGTGCTGCAACCCGGCACGATCAACTCCGACATGCTCGCTCGACTGATCACCGCGTTGCTGGCGTCGGTGCCCGAGGATGGTCGGCCATGACGGTTCTGCGGTTGCCACTGCATGCCCGGATGCGGCCCCTTAAGGTGACCTGATGCGCACGAGAATGCTGTTGGCCCTGGTGAGCACGGCGTTCGGCGCCGGCCTCTGCGGTCCCGGGGTGGCTGCCGCGGACCCGCCACCACCGCCACCCCCGCCGCCGCTCAATCTCAACGCGCTGACGTCGGTCAAGCCCTCGGACTTCGCGATGCAGAACGGCGAGTACTACGCATTCGCGGTGCCGGGCGACATCGCGTGCGCGATCAGCCGCGGGACGGGCAAGTACGGCTGCTCCGGTCCGTTGCCCGCAGCACCTGACGGCGCCAATGCGGTCACCGGCAACCAACAGGGCGTGCCCACGTTCCTCAGCGACAACCGGCCGCTGTTCAACTTCGAGGGGCTGCCCAACCGGCTGCTGCCCGGATCCCGCATCAGCTTCCGCAACGTGACGTGCGGGACCGACGGCACCGTGACGATGTGCAGCAACTCCTACGACGGGGCCGGGTTCGTCCTCAGCCCCGCGAGCAGCTACGTGCTCGACCCGAACAATCCGTTGCTGCTCAACACGGGCGAGGGACGCAACCCCTACTTCAACTAGCCGCTCGAGGTCACCGGCTCGATCGGCAGCCGGCGCAGCGCACCCGGCGCCTCGGCGGGCACCACGGGGCGCTCCGGCGCCACCGGTGACAGCCGCTGGTACGGCTCCCCCTGGGCCGGGCGCACGTCGTCCTGGCCCTTGTTGGGCCACAGCGACGCGGCCCGTTCGGCCTGAGCGGTGATCGAAAGCGACGGGTTCACACCCAGATTTGCCGAGATTGCGGCCCCGTCCATGACGTAGAGCGTCGGATAGTTGTACACGCGCTGATAGGGGTCGATGACACCGCTCTGCGCACTGTCCCCGATCGCCGCGCCACCGAGGAAGTGGGCGGTCAGCGGGATGTTGAACAACT
Source organism: Mycolicibacterium mageritense (assembly GCF_010727475.1). Classification (NCBI taxonomy): domain Bacteria; kingdom Bacillati; phylum Actinomycetota; class Actinomycetes; order Mycobacteriales; family Mycobacteriaceae; genus Mycobacterium; species Mycolicibacterium mageritense. The sequence goes on along the minus strand of NZ_AP022567.1, from coordinate 4,595,111 downwards.
CGCCCCAGGTACCGCCCGCGATGCCGTCGATCTTCTCGGCCATCCGCCTGGTGAACTCGTTGCCCACCGGGATCCACGTCGGGTTCGGTTCTCCGTGGCCCTGTTTGGACGTCAGTACGCGCCTGCCGCCCGGTCCGCGTTTGGTGAAGGTGGTGATCGAGTTGTCCAGATGCTGCATCACCAGGGCGATCACGGTCCGCTCACTCCACCGCGAGGGGTTCAGCAGCCGGATCAGCAGACCCGGCCGCTCCCGGCCCTGGTCGAGGAACTGGCGCCAGCGCGGCACGTCGGTGCCGCCCGGGCCGGTGCCGTCGGTCATCAGCGTCTGCAACATGCCCATCGCGTTGGAGCCCTTGCCGTAGCGCACCGGCTCGACGTGGGTATCGGCGGTCGGATGCACCGACGACGTGATGGCCACGCCGTGGGTGAGGTCCAGATCCGGTGACACCGTGAGGGTTTGGGCGCCGACGATCGACTCGGAGTTGGTCCGGGTGAGCACGCCGAGGCGCGACGACAGCCGTGGCAGCTTGCCCGCATCCCGCATCTTGAACAGCAGCTTCTGCGTGTTGTACGTGCCTGCCGCCAGGATCAGATGTGTCGCGGTGAACGTCTTGCGCTTGCGGCGCAGCTTGCTGCCCGTACGCACCGTGGTGACCTCCCACAGGCCGTCGGGGCGCTGCTCGAAACCCGTCGCCGTGGTCATCGGATGCACCTGCGCACCGGCCGATTCCGCGAGCCCCAGGTAGTTCTTGACGAGCGTGTTCTTGGCGCCGTGGCGGCAGCCCGTCATGCATTCGCCGCATTCCAGGCAGCCGGTCCGGGCCGGGCCCGCCCCGCCGAAGAACGGATCGGGCACGGTCTTGCCAGGCGTCTTCTCGCCGTCGAGCCCGAAGAACACCCCGACCGGCGTGGCGACGAAGGTGTCACCCACACCCATGTCGTCGGCCACCTCTTTCACGATGCGGTCGGCGTCGGTGAACGTCGGATTGGTGACCACGCCGAGCATCCGCTTGGCCTGGTCGTAGTGCGGCATCAACTCGGCCCGCCAGTCGGTGATGCCCTTCCATTGCGGGTCGTTGAAGAACGGGTCCGGCGGCACGTAGAGCGTGTTGGCGTAGTTCAGCGATCCCCCGCCGACACCGGCACCCGCCAGGATCATCACATTGCGCAACAGGTGGATGCGCTGGATACCGAACATGCCGAGCTGAGGCGCCCACAGGAACTTGCGGAGATCCCACGAGGTCTTGGCGAAGTCGGCATCGCTGAACCGCCGCCCGGCCTCCAGCACACCTACTCGGTAGCCCTTTTCCGTGAGCCGCAGCGCGCTCACGCTGCCACCGAATCCAGAACCGATAACCAAGACGTCGTAGTCAGGCTGCATCCGACAAGTATGGACCTACCGGTAGGTAACTTTCTAGACAGGAATGCCTAACTTGTAAAGAAACCCCTTCGGTGAGCAGACACAGAATCGCACCGTTCATTGCGTTTCCGTGCAAGTTTGCGTCTGCTGGTCACGGCGAGGTTATCCACAGTCCTGAATTCATCCCCAGGCAACGCAACTGGTGGAGCCGGCACAGCCCACGCCGACGCACTATTCGATCGTGACTGCATCCGCGCATACGCTCCTGGCGCAACTCGGCGGCTTCGCCACCACCCGACAACTCCTGACCGTGATGACGCGTCAACAACTCGACGGACAGGTGCGCTGTGGAGTGCTCACCCGTGTGTGGCACGGCGTGTACGCCGCGGCAGAGCCAGACTTGATGGGACGACTGGCTGCACTCGACTTGTTCGTGGGCCGCGAGGCAGTCGTATGCATGGGTACCGCAGCCGCGCTCTACGGTTTCGACTTTGAGAACACGACGGCGATACACATGCTCGATCCGGGTGTACGTATACGCTCCAACGTCGGACTGATGGTTCACCAACGGGTCGGTGCACCACTGCGGCGGATAGCGGGACGACTCGCAACCGCTCCTGCCTGGACTGCGGTCGAGATTGCACGGCAACTGCCACGCCCCCGCGCACTCGCTGCCCTTGACGGCGCACTTCATTCAGCACAGTGCACTCGGGCCGACTTGGACGACGCGGTGCGCCACCACAGGGGTCGCCGAGGCATCGTCGCTGTCCGCGAATTGCTCGAATACGCGGATGGCCGAGCCGAATCACCGATGGAGAGCGAAGCGCGGCTGGTCATGATCGACCACGGCGTGCCGTTGCCGGAACTCCAATACGAGATTCAGGGCCTTTACGGCCAGACCTGGCGTGTCGACTTCGCTTGGCCCGACGCGAGAGTCGCAGCGGAATACGAAGGACTTGACTGGCATTCCGGGCCACTGAAAATGATCGAGGACAAGACTCGATTCGCAGGCATACAGGAACGGGCGTGGACCGTCATTCCGATTGTCGCGCAAGACGTTCGCCGATATCCCAGCAGACTGGCCGATCGCATCGCCTACCACCTCACAGCCGCGCGACTGGTCGGTTGACGATGCTGAGCAGACGCAGACTCGCACAAATCAGGCAGCAGCAGTGCGATTCTCTGTCTGCTCGGCGTCAGGATCCGACCGTGAGGCCGACCTTTTGGAACTCCTTGAGATCGCAGTAGCCGGCCTTGGCCATCGACCGGCGCAACCCGCCCACCAGGTTCAGCGAGCCGAACGGATCGTCGGACGGGCCGTTGAGCACCTGCCCGAGCGACGGGCGTTCACCGAGCGCCACCTGCAGCAGCGCGCCGCGCGGCAGCGACGGGTGCGCCGCGGCCGCGGGCCAGAACCAGCCGCCGCCCTGCGCTTCGGCCGCGACCGACAGCGGCGTGCCGAGCACGACCGCGTCGGCTCCGCACGCGATGGCCTTCGCCAGGTCGCCGGAACTGTGGATGTCCCCGTCGGCGAGCACGTGCACGTAGCGGCCACCGGTCTCGTCGAGGTACTCGCGGCGCGCGGCCGCGGCGTCCGCGATCGCGGTCGCCATCGGCACGCTGATGCCCAGCACCTCGTCGCTCGTGGTCACCCCGGTCGTGGAGCCGTAGCCAACGATGACGCCGGCCGCGCCGGTCCGCATCAGGTGCAGCGCGGTGCGGTGGTCGAGCACCCCGCCCGCGACCACCGGCACGTCCAGCTCGGAGATGAAGGTCTTGAGGTTGAGCGGCTCACCGTCCTGCGCGACCCGTTCGGCCGAGATGATGGTGCCCTGGATGATGAGCAGGTCGATGCCCGCCGCTACCAGCGTCGGCGTGAGCGCCTGCGCGTTCTGCGGGCTCACCCGCACCGCGGTCGTCACGCCGGCTTCCCGGATGCGGCTGACCGCCGCCCCGAGCAGGTCGAGGTCGAGCGGTGCCGAGTGCAGCTGCTGCAGTAGCCGGATCGCGGCCGACGGCTCCGGCTCCTTGTCGGCAGCCTCCACGACCTGAGCGATCTTGTCCTCGACATCGGCATGCCTGCCGATCAGGCCCTCGCCGTTGAGCACACCGAGACCGCCGAGGCGGCCCATCTCGATGGCGAACTCGACCGACACCAACGCGTCGGTGGGGTGCGCCACCACGGGGATCTCGAACCGGTAGGCATCCATCTGCCACGCCGTCGACACGTCCTTGCTGGAGCGGGTCCGCCGCGACGGCACGATGTTGATGTCGCCGAGTTCGTAGGTGCGGCGGGCAGTTCGGCCCATGCCGATTTCAACCATGTCACGCATGCGTTCGGACCTATCGGGCGTAGTAGTTGGGCGCTTCGACAGTCATCGTGATGTCGTGCGGATGGCTTTCCTTCAGCCCGGCCGCCGTGATCTGCACGAACTGCGCCTGCTGCAACTGCTCGATGGTGGCCGAGCCGGTATAGCCCATGGCCGCGCGCAACCCGCCGGTCAGCTGGTGCACCACGGTCGAGAGCGGCCCACGGTAGGGCACCCGGCCCTCGATGCCCTCGGGCACCAACTTGTCCTCGGAGAGCACGTCGTCCTGGAAATAGCGGTCCTTGGAGTAGCTCTTCTGCGGGCCGCGCGTCTGCATGGCGCCCAGCGAACCCATGCCGCGGTAGCTCTTGAACTGCTTGCCGTTGACGAACACCAGATCGCCCGGCGATTCGGCGGTGCCTGCCAGCAGCGAGCCAAGCATCGCGGTCGACGCCCCGGCCGCCAGTGCCTTGGCGATATCGCCCGAGTACTGCAGGCCGCCGTCGGCGATCACCGGAACCCCATACGGCTTGCAGGCCGCGACGGCCTCCAGGATCGCGGTGATCTGCGGGGCACCGACCCCGGCGACCACGCGCGTGGTGCAGATCGAGCCCGGACCGACACCGACCTTGACCGCGTCGGCGCCGGCCTCCACGAGCGCGGCCGCGGCAGCCCGGGTCGCGACGTTGCCGCCGACCACCTCGACACGGTCGCCGACCACGGTCTTGAGCCGGTGCACCATGTCCAGCACGCCGCGGTTGTGTGCGTGCGCGGTATCCACGATCAGTACGTCGACACCGGCGTCGACGAGCGTCATCGACCGGGTCCAGGCGTCTTCACCGACGCCGACCGCGGCACCGACCAGCAGCCGCCCGTCACTGTCCTTGGTGGCCAGCGGGAACTGCTCGGTCTTGACGAAATCCTTGACCGTGATGAGCCCGGTGAGCTTGCCGTGTCCGTCGACGATGGGCAGCTTCTCGATCTTGTGCCTGCGCAGCAGCCCCAGCGCGGCTTCGGCCGAAACGCCCTCCTGCGCGGTGATCAGCGGCGCCTTGGTCATCACCTCGGAGACCGGCTTGTTCTGGTCGACCTCGAAGCGCATGTCGCGGTTGGTGATTATGCCGACAAGCGCGCCGGTGTCGTCGACGACCGGCAGCCCGGAGATGCGGAACCGCGCGCACATCGCATCGACCTCGGCGAGCGTGTTGTCGGGCGAGCAGGTCACCGGATCGGTGACCATGCCGGCCTCGGAGCGCTTGACGGTCTCGACCTGACCGGCCTGTTCGCCGACAGGGAGATTACGGTGCAGCACACCCATGCCGCCCGCGCGCGCCATGGCGATGGCCATCCGCGACTCGGTGACGGTGTCCATCGCCGAGCTGACCAGCGGCACCTTCAACCGGATCTTGCGCGTGAGCTGACTGGACGTGTCAGCCGTGGCCGGCACCACATCCGAAGCTGCCGGCAGCAACAGCACATCGTCGAATGTGAGGCCGAGCATGGCAATCTTGGTGGGGTCGTCGCCACCGGTGGACACCGGTACGGCGATGGGAACGCTGCTTTCAGCGATCGACATGAGCGGGGCCTCCCGTAACAGACGCAGTCAGGCGCGCCAGCACAAAGTTGTCCCCTAATCCTATCGGCTCCGGTGTCGGCTGCGACGTTGCCGGTGAACGGCGCGGTCGAGACGGCCTTGCACAGGCCCGGGACCGACCAGCGGGCAGGGTAACGGCTGGCGCGACACCTGTGGTGCTGCGTAGTGTGGAACCCGTGCGTGACCACCTCCCACCTGGTTTGCCACCCGACCCATTCGCAGACGATCCGTGTGACCCGTCCGCGGCGCTGGACGCCATCGAGCCGGGTCAGCCCCTGGACCCGCAGGAGCGGACGGCCGTTGAAGCGGACCTCGCCGATCTGGCGGTGTATGAGGCGTTGTTGGCGCACAAGGGAATTCGTGGTCTCGTCGTGTGCTGTGACGAGTGCCAGCAGGACCACTATCACGACTGGGACATGCTGCGTGCCAACCTGCTGCAGCTGCTTGTCGACGGGACCGTCCGGCCGCACGAGCCTGCCTACGACCCTGAGCCCGACGCCTACGTGACCTGGGACTACTGCCGCGGCTACGCCGACGCGTCACTCAACGAAGCGACCTCGGAGCCCGACGGCTACCGCTGACCCCCGCCGGTCAGTCCGGGCAGCAACGGCAGCTCGATGACCGGTGCCTGAGGCGCCTGCTGCTGTTGTTGACGTCCCCCGCCCGCGGGCTCACGTGCCGCAGGCGCCTCTCCCCCACCCGCCTCAGGTTGCGGTTCGGCGACCGTCGGAACGGTGACGACCGGCGGCGCGCTGCTGGGAGCCGCCGTCGGCACCGTCGGCAGGATGGTCGTCGTCGTATGGACCGGTGAGCTCGGCTGCGTCGCAGGTGCGGACGTGCCCGTCGCGGGCAGCTCCGCAGGCGGATTGGTCGAAGTGGCCGACGGTGGCGTCGAGGTTGGGGGCGCCGACGTGTTCGACGGCGCCGACGTCGCCGTCGAAGGCGACGTCGGTTCCGACGACGAGCTGGTCGGCGCGGACGATGAGGTTTCCGACGATCCCGATGTGGTCTCCGACGGCGGGGTCGACGACGACGGCGACGACGTCTCGGTCACGCTCGTCGACGAACCCGGCGTCTCCGACGGCGGTGTCGGCACCGACGTCGCGGTCACCTCGGGCAGCACCACCGGCGGCGCGTCGGGCGGCACCGTGGCATTGGGATCGCGGTTCTCGACCTTGACCGACAACTGCTGCCACTGGTTGACGAGATCCTGCTTCTGCTGGGCATCGCCGACGGTCGCGACGGTCGTGGTGATGGTCTGCAGCTTTTCCTGCGCGGCCTGCCACTGCCCCTGGTCGATCAGCTGCTGAACCTGCGCCAGCTCGGTCGAGGCCAGCTCGACCTGCACGTCGCGTTTGACCTGCTGCTCGCCGAAGAACATGCCCCGCACGCCGTACAGCGCATCACCCGGGCTCGATCCGTACACCGCCGCACCGAACCCGCCGAGGCACAGCACGGCTGCCGCGACCGAACCGACGAGGGCCAGCGGCAGCCGCGGACGCCCGCGCGCAGTGCCGCGGTTCAGCGCCGCGACCGCGTCGCGCGGCGTGGCGATACCGGCCATCGAGCCGCGGCGCGCATCGTCGCGCCAGCCGGCCAGCAGGTAGGCCAGTTCGGCCTCGCCGGGGTCGGTCGAATAGACCGGACGCTCCAGCGACAGCGCCTCGATGAACCGATCGGTGCGGTTGATCTCGTTGAGTGACGGATCGCCCCCGTTGGACGTCCAGCGGCCGAAGTCAGGCATGGTCGCGTCCCGTCGCCATGATCTCCGTCTTCAGCCGCGCCAGCGCACGGTGCTGGGCCACGCGTACCGCACCCGCGGTGCTGCCGACCGCCTCGGCGGTCTCTTCGGCGCTCATGCCGACGACGACGCGCAGGATCAGGATCTCGCGCTGCTTCTCCGGCAGAACCGACAACAGCTGGGCCATCCGCGCCGACGACTCCGAATCCAGTGCGGACTGCTCGGGTCCGGCATCCAGCGAGAAGCGTTCAGGCACCACGTCGGTCGGGTCAGCCCGGTTGCGGGCCGCCGCGCGATGCGCGTCAGCAACCTTGTGCGCAGCGATGCCATAGACAAAGGCCAGGAACGGGCGTCCCTGATCTTTGTAGCGCGGCAGCGCCGTTATGGCGGCCAAGCACACCTCCTGCGCAACGTCATCAGCTGAAAGACCACTGCGCTCGGTTGCCCCGATCCTCGCCCGGACATAGCGAACGACAATCGGCCGAATGATCTCCAGCACTTCCTGGAGGGCGTTTCGATCACCGTTCACTGCCTCAGCAACGACAATGTCGAGACGGTCTCCCGAACTTGTCATCGTGGGCGATCTCTCCAGCGTTACGTTGTACCGACACTCGCGGCGATTGGCTCAGCTAAACAATAACGATCAACAGACTGAGGCCCCGCCCGCGCTACATCAAAGACCGGACCACACCCCGCCTCTGCGTCGCACTGTATCGGCGCTGGCGTCGCGGATGGCGACGACCTCTTCCGTCGAGAGCGTCGTGCTGCCGATGTCGGCCAGCAGACAGGCCAACGCCCAGCGCAGCGGGATGATTCCGCAGCGCTCGGCGACCAGCAGTGCCGCGTCGGCCACCGCGCGGGCACGGTCCAACTGCCCCGCGCAGCACAGCGCGGCAGCGAGCACCACATCCGATTTCACCGCGTGGCGCGTCGAGCCGAACCCTGCGGCCGCGACAACGCCTTGTTCGGCGTGACCGACCGCGATCGAGCCCTCGCCGCGGGCCATCGCGAGTTCGGCGCTCACCCATGCCAGCCGCACCGGCAGCCGTCCGCCCGCGGCACCGGCGTGCTCGCGCGCCCGCTCCAGCAGGCGGCCCGACAACGCGAACCTGCCGACACCGAGGGCGTCGGCGGCGAGCCCGATGAGCGCGTCGGCCGCGGCCTCACCGGTACCTCCGCTGTGCGCCCACGCGAGGCCGTCGAAGCCGCGCGCCACGTTGTGCCCACCGAGTTGGCGGTGGAACGACGCCTGCGTGCTGTACGCGAGCGACGTCACGGGATCTGCGGCCCCGGCACGTCGGATCTCGGCGAGTTCGGCGAGCGCACACCCGTAGCGTCCCTGCCCTCCCGCAGCCACCGCACGGAGCCATCTCTCGCGCGCACTGGTCGCGGCAGGCAACGGCCAGCAACCGGGTTGGTCGCCGAACGCGGCATTCGCCAGCACGGTTGCCGTGTCAAGGGTTGTGCTCATCGATTTGCGACGGTATCAATCCACCCGAAATGGTAGGTCCGCGGGAACCTGATACCGCGAGAACCGGGTATCAAATATTGCGCTATGAGCATTAGTTAACAATTGATGGCTCGAATGTTAATGCGATGTCAACTACCTACCGGCTGCTAGAAAATTGACGCGTGGCGCCGACCAGTATGAACAGCACAAACCCTGCTACAAGGGATCGACGTCTAACACGGTTGTCGCGACGAGCGCACCACCACGATGAACGTGATGTAAATTCTCGACCTGGGCGTATGTCATTGAGCACACGTTCAGGCTATTGACGGGAATTATTGAGCACCCCTAGTTTGTGTGCACGAGAGGTCATCGGCGACACGTGCTCAGTTCGGATCCACCAACTCACGCCCGCCCATTTGGTGAATTGGGCGCGCAGAGAGGGGTTTTCACATGCCTCAGCCGCAGCAGCTACCAGGGCCCAACGCGGATATCTGGGATTGGCAGATGCAGGGACTTTGCCGTGGTGTCGATTCGTCGATGTTCTTTCATCCCGACGGGGAACGTGGCCGCGCCCGAGCACACCGCGAGATGCGCGCCAAGGAGATGTGCCGCAGCTGCCCCGTGATCACCCAGTGCCGGTCCCACGCCCTCGCCGTCGGCGAGCCCTATGGCATCTGGGGTGGCCTCAGCGAGTCCGAACGCGAGCTGCTGCTCAAGCGCGGCATCCGGCGCAGCGCATAGCGGGGCTCATCCCGCAGCAAACGCTCCCAACGACAGCACCGCGAGCACGAGGAACGCGGTTGGGAAAGCGATGTTGTAGAACACCCGCGCCCTGAGGTGGGTGGCGACCGCGCCGATGAAGAACGCGGTCAATCCGACCGCGGCAGCGAAACCGATCGGTGGGACAGCAAACATGCCCACCAGTAGTCCGGCGGCTCCCGCCGCCTTGAGCAGCCCCAGCGTGGGAACCCAGGTCCGTGGCACGCCGACCTCCGCGGAGTTGGCCAGTACGAACCGAGCACCGATGAGGTCGGCCAGAGCCATCGCCGCGTTGGCGGCGGCGGTGACCACGACGATCACGGCCGCGACGATGTCGAGTTGTAGGGTCATTGCTGTCGTCTCCCTGTGGGCGGTTGTCGGATAGTGGTTCACCTAACTGACGCTTGCCGCGCACGAAAGGTGACCCCGATGACCGACGAACAGGCGTTGGCGGTGCGCTTCGAGCAGGATCGCCGCCACCTGCGCGCGGTCGCCTACCGCCTGCTGGGCTCGGTTCATGACGCCGACGACGCTGTTCAGGCCGCGTGGCTCAAGGTCAGCAGGCACGGTGTCTCCGACGTGGACAATCCCACGGGCTGGTTCACCACCGTCACGGCACACGAATGCCTCGACCGGTTGCGCGAGCAGAAGCGCCGTGCCGAGGTGCTCGGAGCCGATCACATCGGAACCGCACCTGCCGCCCCGGCCGCCGAAGACGAGGTGGCCATGGCCGAGTCGGTGGGGCGGGCGCTGCTGGTCGTGCTCGACCGACTGTCCCCCGCCCAGCGCGTCGCGTTCGTCCTGCACGACGCCTTCGGCGTGCCCTTCGACGACATCGCGGCGCTGCTCGACCGCACGCCGGACGCAGCCAAGAAGCTCGCAAGCCGCGCCCGCGAACGCGTCCACGGCGATCCCTCGGTGTCGCCTCGTCCCACAGCCGAGCATCTCCAGATAGCACGAGTCTTCCTGGCCGCCTCGCAAGAGGGCGATCTCGAAGCGCTGCTGAAAATCCTCCACCCCGACGTGGTACGGCGTGTCGACCGGGTACTCGTTCCCGCGCACATCTCCACCGAGCTGCGGGGCGCACGCGAGTTCGTCGAGGAATCCCGGCTTTTCGCCGGAGTGGCCCGCGGCGGCGAGGTCGCGGTGCTCGACGGCGGCGCAGGGATTGTCATCGCCCCGGCCGGCCGATTGAAAGTCCTACTGCGCCTGACCATCCGGGACGGGCGGATCCACGTGATCGACATCATCGGCGAGCCGGACCGGTTGAGGTCGGTAGACGTGACGTTGGCCGGGATGGCCTATCAGCGGTCCCTCGCGAGCAGGCGCGAAAGTACCCCTAATCGCGCGTTCTCGGGTAATTTCGCGTCTGCTCGGCGGCAAAGGGAGGCTTGGATGACAACAGCGGTCACGGTGACGGAGACCGGATCGGGCACCTATACCCAGGAGATCACCGCGGGACGCCACCGGTTCATCGCCGACGAGCCAATCCCGGTCGGCGGTGACGAGGGCCCGAATCCCTATGACCTGGTCCTCGCCGGACTCGGGGCATGCACGTCGATGACGGTGCGGATGTATGCCAAGCGCAAAGGCTGGCCGCTCGAACAGGTGCGAGTAACGTTGCGGCACTCACGCATTCACGCCAAGGATTGCGAGGCCTGCGAGACCACGAAAGGCATGATCGATCAGATCGACCGCGAGATCGAGCTGGTCGGCGACCTCGACCCCGACCAACGGCAACGGTTGATGGACATCGCCGAACGCTGCCCCGTCCACCAGACGCTGACCTCGGAGGTCCACATCACCACGTCGGCGGTGTGAGTCGATCGCTACACCGGCGCCGCCCATTGCGGCTTGCGCTTCTCGATGAACGCCTGAACGCCTTCGAGTGCGCTCGGATCCACCATGTTGCAGGCCATGGTGGCACCGGCGTCGTCGTAGGCCGCCTCGATACCGACCTCGAGCTGCCGGTAGAACAACGCCTTTCCCATGGCAACGGCGACCGCCGGCTTGGCGACGATGCTCGCGACCATCGCCTCGATCTCGTCGTCGAGCGCCTCCGGCGCCGCGACCCTGTTGACCAGACCCAGCGCGTGTGCCTGTGCTGCTGAGATGAATTCGCCGGTGACCAGCATCTCGAACGCGGGTTTGCGAGGCACGTTGCGCGACAACGCCACTGCCGGTGTCGCGCAGAACAATCCGACGTTGACGCCGCTGACCGCGAAGCGCGCGTCGTGGCTCGCCACCGCGAGATCACACATCGCGACCAGCTGACACCCGGCCGCGGTGGCGAGGCCGTGAACCCGCGCGATCACCGGCACGGGTAGGCGCTGGATCGACAACATCACCTCGGTGCACTGCGCGAACAACCGCTGGTAATACTCGAGGGACGGCTCGGCCCGCATCTCCTTGAGGTCGTGGCCGGCACAGAACGCCTTGCCGGATGCTCCGAGCACCACGGCGCGCACCGAATCATCCTGGGCCAGAGCGGAAATGGCGTCACCGAGCGCCGCGAGCATGTCCTCGGACAGCGCGTTGAACGCCTGCGGGCGGTTGAGCGTCAGCGTGACGACGCCGCGGTCGTCGCGCTCGTGCAGCAGCAAGGTCATGGCTCGATCAACACCTTGAGCGCCTTGCGGTCGGCCATGGCGCGGTACCCGTCCGGTGTCTCGTCGAGCCCGATGGTGCGGTCGAAGACCCGGCCGGGTTCGATGGTGCCGTCGAGCACGTCGGGCATGAGTTCCTCGATGTAGGCACGGGCGGGCGCGACGCCACCGGTGAGGGTGACGTTCCGGAAGAACGTGCCGAAACCCATTGGCACCTCGGTGTATTGCGATACCCCCAACCGGCTGACGCGGCCCCCTGCACGGACCGCGTCGAGGGCCGTGGCAAGTGACGGCTCGGTCCCGACGCATTCGATGACAGCGTGGGTGCCGTCACCGCCGGTGAGTTCGCGGATCTTCTCGACGGCTTCGTCGCCACGTTCGGCCACGACGTCGGTCGCGCCGAACTCCCGCCCGAGGTCGGTCCGCACCGTGTGGCGGCCGTTCAGGATGATCTGCTCGGCACCCAGCCGTTTGGCGGCCAGCACCGCGCACAATCCCACCGCGCCGTCCCCGATCACCGTGACGGAGGTTCCCGGCCGCACGCCGGCCGTCACCACGCCGTGGTGGCCGGTACAGAACACGTCGGACAGGGTCAGCAGGGACGGCATCAACGCCGAGTCCTCGGCGACGGGCAGCTTCACGAGCGTGCCCTGGGCTTGCGGAACACGCACGGCCTCACCCTGGCCGGCATCGACGCCGGGCGCACCCCACCCGCCGCCATGACGGCACGAGTTCTGCAGGCCCTCACGGCAGAAGTCGCACGTGTTGTCGGCCCACACGAAAGGCGCCACCACGACGTCGCCGCGGCCGAGCCCGGACACGTCGGCGCCGACGTCCTCGACCACACCGATGAACTCGTGGCCCATCCGGCGGCCACCCTCCTTGTGTGGCATGGACTGGTACGGCCACAGATCGCTGCCGCAGATGCAGGCGCGGGTGATCCGCACGATGGCGTCGGTCGGTTCTCGCAAAGTCGGGTCGGGCACGTCCTCCACCCGCACGTCGCCGGCCTGGTACATCACGGTTGCTCGCATGCTCGGTTCCCTCGCTCGTCCAACGGAGACTGACCCATCGTCTCGAGGCTAGGGGGCCGACGGTCGACGCGTGCAGCGAAGCTACGAGTCGAGCGGGTTGGCCCTGATGCGCTCGGCGCCGTTGTTGGCAACCGAAGCGGCCGCGGCACCGTCCGGTTTGCGCCGCGCCTGGTCTTCGAAGCAGGCCAGGAACTCGTTGCCGAATCCCTGCCGGGGATAGCCCGCGAGGATCTCGGCCCTGACCTCGGGCGGGAACTCCTCGGGGCGTCGTCCGGCGACGTCCCAGGCGGTGGCAACCTGCAGGAGGTGGGACTCGGGATCAGCGTCCGCGGAGACGTCGGCGCGCATGTGCTCCACGATGATCTCCGTCGCTCGGGCGGCCCGGTCCGCCGGCCAACCGGCCGCCACCCCGAACACCCACGCCAGCTCCCCGCCCGCTTCCTCGAACGCCACCCGGTGGCTGTCGAACGGGTCGGTGAGGGCGATGTCGTGCAGCATCGCCGAGACGTAATAGAGCTCGTCGTCGAATGCGATGCCGTGCGCCGCGGCGTACCTCACGCCCCACAGATACGACCGCACGCAGTGGTTGAGCAGCGCCGGCGGGTAGAAGCGGGTAGCCACCGCCAGTGCGGCGGTGGCCGCCGCGGTCTGGGGAAACGCCTTGTTCGTCATGATGGAGACAACGCTGTCCGGTCAGCCGGCGCTTCCCGCATCAGAAGTTCAGACCCGAGAACATGATCCGGCCCGGGTCGTACTTCTGCCGGACGGCAGCCAGCCGGGAGAGATTGGCTCCGAAGTACCGCGACGCCGGTTGGTTCGCTTCGAGATAGTTCACGTAGCCGCCGACCGAATATGGCGCGACGGCCTGGTGAGCGGTGTTGAGCCAGCGGGCCGCTGCCGCCGGGGAACCGGAGGTCTCGACGTACCACTGCACGAGCGCGGATTGCCGCCGCCACGGGAAGGCGGTGTCGCCCGGCCCGACGGTGGCGAGCGCGCCGTCGAGGGTGTGCATGATCACCAGCGGACGACCGGCCCCGTTCGGAAAGGCATTGAACGCCGCGGCGATCCCCTGGGCGACGGCCGGGGTGATCGACGTGAAGACGTCGGATCCGCCGACGTAGCCCAGCGGCGACGGGTTGAGGTTGTTGACCGCCAGGTATCGCACCAGGTCCAGGTAATCGAAGGTGTGCTTGTCCACGCCCATCGGCTGCAATCCCACCGTTCTGGTGACGGCAGCCGCGACGGCGTCCCCTGATCCGGCCGGGCAGGTCGCCAGGATGCGGCAGTGCGCGCCGCCGGGGTCGGTGATGGTGTCGGCCAGGGCCCAGCTGTTGCGGTCGGCGGTCCGCAACCAGTTCTGCCACCCGACCAGAACCTGCGCGAAGGCCTGCAGCGGGAAATCGAGGCTCACGGCATCCACGTCGCCGGCGGGAAAGGTGGCGAAGGTCAGCGCGGTCGTCACGCCGAAGTTGCCGCCGCCACCACCGCGCAACGCCCAGAACAGATCGGGATGCTCGTTGGCTGATGCGGTGACACCCGCGCCACCGGGCAGCACCACCGTTGCCGAGACCAGTTGATCGCACATCAACCCCGCGTGCCGGGACTGCGCGCCGAGCCCGCCGCCCAGGGCATGCCCGGCCGCGCCGACCGTCGGGCAGGTTCCCGTCGGGATTCCCCGGCCGGCGCCGGCCAGCACCTCGTGAATCGCATACAGCCCGGTCGCGGGCGTCACCGTGACGTACCCGGTCGCGGCGTCGTAGTGGATGTCGCCGGGCAGTTGCCGTAGGTCGAGCACCAGGGCGCCGGTCGCCGTCGACGCGCCCACGTAGGAGTGCCCGCCACCGCGTGCAGCGACCTTGAGGTTGTGGGCGGCAGCGAAAGCCATCGCCTTCTGCACCTCCGAAGCCGACGTGGGAGCGACGACCGCGGCCGGTGCCAGGTCGTTGAAGTTGGTGTTGAAAACCGCCTTGGCGGAGCCGAATTGACCGTTGTCCGGCAGTACCACCGGGCCCCTGATGGCGGCGGAGAGGTCACCCCAACCGGAGGCCGCAGGTTCGGCATGTGCCCGGTTCGTCCCGAGCACCGCACCGGCGGCCAACGCTCCTACCGCGCCGCGCAGGAAGGTCTGACGGGAGATCCCACGCGGTACCGTCATGTCCGAATTGTGGGCCTGCCCGGCGCGGAAACCGCCGTGGCGCACGACGTGTCGCGGTATCGGTCCGATACCGATTCGCACAGCCGACGTTACGATCGCCACCGCCCGGGCGACCGCCCGGTCCCTGACAGCACACCTGGAGGCCACTGCGTGAGCGCACCGTCGAACCCCAACGCAATCCCCGACTACGCCGCACTCCCTGAGCTGCCCCTGGACGAGGAGGACCGTGCGACCCTCGCCTCCGAGATCTGGGGCATGCTGGTCACGGGCAACGACGACGTCGAGGAGTTCCTCGAGATCTACGCCGAGGACTACGAACTCACCGAAGATCAGCTCACGGTCGCCTTTGCCGCATTGCGCGAGGCCAGGCTGCGTCAGCAGACCGAGATCGGCGAGTACCGGTCGCGCACGCACGCGGCCTTCGAGGAGCTGAACGCCAACGGCGTGATCGCCCGCGCGGACTTCTCGTGCTGCGGAACCTGCACATCCGCCGAGATCGGCGACGAGCGCGACGACAGCAGGCACTGGAGCGGCTTCGTCTACTTCCACAGCCAGGACACCGACCGCCTGATCGAGGACGGCGCGACCTACATCGGGTACGGAGCGTTCGAGCCCGAGGACTTCGATGAGGAGGCCTACAACCGGCTGAGCGATCAGGCGAAGCAGGATCTGTACTTCGGCGACGTGGTGCGGATGCTCGACGAGATCGTGTTCCCGATCGTGCGCCGCCACGGCATCGAGCCGGAGTGGAACCGCGATCTCGGAACTCGGGTGCTGCTCACCAACGCCGACTGGTACGCGCCGATCGAGAGCTGAGGACGCCCCGCCCCTCGCGAGCAGACGTAAATGTGCCCCGAATCAAGCGATTTGGGGCACATTTACGTCTGCTCGGCACACTTTCTTTGCCGACCCGGATCCGATTCTGACGTGTCCGCAAATTGCGAAAAGTTGCGGACACAATAGTGCCTGTTGACAAAGTTCGCACCCTGGTCGCATATTGAGCTTGCTGTTAGTTAAGTCACACCCGATCCTCGCTATCAGCAGCTAACACCACAGCTCCGGTGCGAGGAGACGTTCATGATCATCAGCCGTAGCTGCCGCTTTGCCGCTGTGTGTCTGATGACGGCCGCACTCACCATGACCGCCATGAGCGGCGCGATTGCCGCCGCGGATTCCGAGAGCGATTCCACGTCAGGTGCCAGTGAGGAGAGCTCCAGCAGTTCTGGCAGTGACGCGACGACCACCACGGATCACAACATCACGACCACCACCGCTACAGGCGCCGACCAACCCAGTTCCACAGTCTCCGCGCAGACCTACACATCCGCGTCCAGCTCGGACAGCACCGACACCACCTCCTCGGCCGGCGCAGCGTCGGAGGATCTGTCCAGCACGGACCACAACGTCACGACCACCACCGTGTCGGGGACAGGCCCCAGCTCCACACTCTCCGCACAGACGAACACCTCCACGTCCACCTCGGACAGCACAGACACCACCAGCGCGAGTTCGGACGATCCAGCCACTACGACGGGTGTGCAGAACCAGACCAGCAGCCTGTCCGCTCAAGGCGACGAGACCTCGTCGACCACCACCTCGGGCAGCGATTCGGCGACGTCGGATGCACCGACTGAATCCGACACCGCCGAGTCGACCACGCTGTCGACCTCCGCGACGACCGAAACCGTTACATCCGACGTCGTCACCACCAACAGCGTCGCGGTCACCGAGGCTGCGGCGCCGACCTTGCAGTACGCGATCGCCTACCTGTTGCGGACGTTGGCGACGACGGCCATCAACCTCGTCGACGCCATTTTGCAACTCCCCGCGGATATCCGCGCCGCGCTCGGCATCTCCTGGGCCACACCCACTGTGGCGAGCTACCGCGCCCTTCTCTTGTCCACCACCCCGAACGTCGTGCTGCTGAACCTGATCGCGCCCTCGTCCGTACCGGTTGGCGCACCAGGCGCCGTCAGCGCCGCGCCAACCATTTACCGAAGCATCGAGGTGGACGGCGGGATCACGTTGTTGGCCGCCGCGTTGCAGCCGCAGGCCGCCGCCCCGGCATTCATCGCGGCAATGCGCTCAGGCCACTCGGTGACCGGCCTGATCGCGGACGCGGTCACCGCGGTCGCGGTGACGGTGTCGATCTGGGCCCTGGTGTACGCGGCGTTGCCGGGCCTGGGCGGCCTGGTCTCCTTCGGCGCGGTCGGCGTGCGGATCGGCTACCGCCAGTCCAGCGCCGGAATCGCGCTGCTCACCCCGGATTTGGCCCGTTTCATGCGGCCAGGGCCCATCGGCGTCGTACGCAGTGGATCGTTGGTCTCGATCCATCACCGCACCGCGGCCGCCGACCGCACCACCCGGCACATCGAGCGCGTCGCGTAGACCTGCCAGACCACGCAAAAGTGCCCCAAATCAACCGATTTGGGGCACTTTTGGGTAACTAGATCAGTGAGCGTGACCGTGGTGGCCGTGGCCGTGGTCTTCTTCCTCGGCAGGCTTGTCCACGACGGCCGTCTCGGTCGTCAGGATCATCCGGGCCACCGACGCCGCGTTGAGCACCGCGGAGCGGGTCACCTTGGCCGGGTCGACGATGCCCTCGGCGACCAGGTCGCCGTAGGACAGCGTGGCGGCGTTGAAGCCCTGCCCGTTGCCCAACTCGCTGACCTTGTTCACCACGACCGAGCCGTCGAGGCCCGCGTTGGTGGCGATCCAGTACAGCGGGGCCGACAGTGCCGACGAGAACACCTCGACACCGATGGCCTCGTCGCCCTTGACCTCGCCGCGCAGCTTGTCCAGCGCCGCGCGGGCCTGGACCAGTGCGGCGCCCCCGCCGGTGACGATGCCCTCTTCGACCGCAGCCTTGGCCGCCGCGACGGCGTCCTCGACCGCTTCCTTGCGCTTCTTGAGATCGGTCTCGGTGGCCGCACCGACCTTGATCACCGCAACGCCGCCGGCCAGCTTGGCCAGCCGCTCCTGCAGCTTCTCGCGGTCCCAGTCTGAGTCGGTGGTCTCGATCTCGGACTTGAGCTGCTTGACGCGATCGGCCACGGCATCCTTGGAGCCGCCACCGTCGACGATCACGGTGCTGTCCTTGTTGACCACGACGCGCCGTGCCGAGCCCAGCACCTCGAGGCCGACCTCACGCAGCGCCAGACCCACGTCGGGGTTGACGACCTGTGCGCCGGTCACGATGGCGAGATCCTCCAGGAACGCCTTGCGACGGTCACCGAAGAACGGCGCCTTGACGGCGACGGCCTTGAGCGTCTTGCGGATGGCGTTGACGACGAGCGTCGACAGCGCCTCACCCTCGACGTCCTCGGCGACGATCAGCAGCGGCTTGCCGGCCTCGGCGACCTTCTCCAGCAGCGGCAGCAGGTCGGGCAGCGAGCTGATCTTGTCGCGGTGCAGCAGCACCACGGCGTCTTCGAGCACCGCTTCCTGCAGGTCGAAGTCGGTGACGAAGTAGGCCGAGATGAAGCCCTTGTCGAACCCGACGCCTTCGGTGATCTCCAGCTCGGTGTTCAGCGTCGAGGACTCCTCGACGGTCACCACACCGTCGTGCCCGACCTTGGTCATGGCCTCGCCGACCAGCTCACCGATCTGCTCATCACGCGAGGACACCGTGGCGACCTGGGCGATGGCGGTCTTGTCGGACACCGGCTTGGCGGCCGCGAGCAGGGCCTCGCTGACGGCGTCGGCAGCCTTGTTGATACCCGATCCCAGCGCAATGGGGTTGGCTCCCGCCGCGACAGAGCGCAGGCCGCCCTTGACCAGCGCCTGTGCCAGCACGGTCGCAGTGGTGGTGCCGTCGCCTGCGACGTCGTTGGTCTTGGTGGCCACCGACTTGACCAGCTGGGCACCCAGGTTCTCGAACGGGTCTTCCAAGTCGATCTCACGCGCGACGGTGACACCGTCGTTGGTCACCTGCGGGCCGCCGAAGGCCTTGGCCAGAACGACGTAGCGGCCGCGCGGGCCCAGGGTCACCTTGACGGCGTCGGCGAGCTTGTCGACACCGGCCTCCATGGCCCGGCGCGCAGTTTCGTTGAATTCAATCTGCTTGCTCATAAGTCTCTTTCATGACTCGTAACGTGTACCGCCCCGGACACCACCCGTACGGATACGGGGATCTCCGGGGCGGTTACACGAGTGATTACTTGGAGACGACAGCCAGCACGTCGCGGGCCGACAGGATCAGGTACTCCTCGCCGTTGTACTTGATCTCGGTGCCGCCGTACTTGCTGTAGATGACGGTGTCGCCCTCGGCAACGTCCAGGGGGATCCGCTTCTCGCCGTCCTCATCCCAGCGGCCGGGGCCAACTGCGACGACGGTGCCTTCCTGCGGCTTCTCCTTGGCGGTGTCGGGGATGACCAGACCGGAAGCGGTCGTGGTCTCGGCCTCGTTGGCCTGAACGAGGATCTTGTCCTCGAGTGGCTTGATGTTCACGCTCGCCACGATGGAGCCCTCCACTTGTTGGGGTCTTGAATCCCGGTGTGCTCCGGGATCCTCGGGTTTTTCCAGGTGTTCGGCATGCGTCCGTGCCCTCGCTCCGTCGTCGCGGGTGCCGGCGCTGGGGTTGGCCGCGTGCCACCTAGCACTCTATACATGCGAGTGCTAGCACTCAAGGTCGGACCGTGCTCTTGTGTCGTAGGCGCTCGGATCCACCATGAGATGCGCCGAGATGTCCCCGACCATCTCCACGTCGACCTTGCGCTCGGTGAAGTGCCAGCCGTCGGCGTCCCGGCCGAACGTGTCGTAGTACCGCCCGACGACGATGGGCTGTAAAGGAACAGGCACCGGGCCTTCGGGGACGCTCTGGACCACCACGAACGTCGACCGAGCCGTCGCATGGTCGCCGTCGACATCCACGATGGGGTTGAGCACCAGGTGCCGGGTGCGTGGCGTGTTGCCGTGCTCGGGATACCGGCGGGTGGACATCCCGAACAACTTCGCGATCTTCTCCGCACCCGACGTGGACGGCGACGCGGTGCCGCCGAACGTGGCCCTGGCCAGCAACCGCCCGACGCCGTCGAAATCGCCCGCATCGACGAGTTCGGCGTAGCGGTACAGCAGTTCGGTGACCGCCGCCTTGTCGGAGCCGCTCACGCGACCTGGCCCCGCACCACGGGCAGCCCCGGATCACTCGCGGCGTCCAGCGGCGACGGGGCCGCACCGGCGGCGATCAGGTGTGCCGCGAACGACGCGATCATCGCGCCGTTGTCGGTACACAACCGCGGCCGCGGCACCCGCAACGTCAAACCTGCGGCCGCACACCGTTCCTCGGCCAGCTCACGCAGCCGGGAGTTGGCCGCCACGCCCCCGGCGATCAAGAGCGTGGACACCCCGAGATCGGTCGCGGCTCGCACGGCCTTGGCCGTGAGCACGTCGGCGACCGCTTCCTGGAACCCCGCCGCCACATCGGCCTGGGACGCCTCGGGGTGCGCCTCGACATACCGCGCGACCGCGGTCTTCAGGCCGGAGAAGCTGAACGCGTACGGATCGTCACGCGGCCCCGTCATCCCGCGCGGAAAGACGATGGCAGAGCGGTCCCCCGTGCGGGCCAGATCGTCGAGCACCTTGCCGCCCGGGTAGCCGAGCCCCAGCAGGCGCGCGATCTTGTCGTAGGCCTCGCCCGCGGCGTCGTCGACCGTGCTGCCCAGCTCCACGATCGGCTCCCCCAGCGAGCGCACATGCAGCAGGTGCGTGTGCCCACCCGAGACCAGCAGCCCCACGCTCTCGGGCAGCGGACCGTGGTCGTAGACATCGGCGGCCAGATGCCCGCCGAGGTGGTTGACCGCGTAGAACGGCACGTTCCACCCCGCGGCGTACGCCTTGGCCGCGGCCACCCCGACCAGCAGCGCACCGGCCAGGCCCGGTCCGATGGTCGCGGCGACGACGTCGGGCCGCTCGATGCCCGCGGCGTCCAGCGCCCGGCGCATCGTCGGCCCCAGCGCCTCCAGATGCGCCCGGGAGGCTATCTCGGGTACGACGCCGCCGAACCGGGCGTGCTCGTCGACGCTCGACGCGACCTCGTCGGCCAGCAGGGTCACCGTGCCGTCGCCCGCGAGCTCGGCGATGCCGACACCGGTCTCGTCACACGAGCTTTCGATCGCCAGGATGATCATGTCTGGGCTCCCTCGGCAACACGTCGCATGGTGTAGGCGTCTGCACCGCTCGCGCGGTAATAGCGTTTGCGCAGACCGATGTTGACAAATCCGACGCTCTCGTACAGCTTGATCGCGGGCACGTTGTCGGTCCGCACCTCGAGGAAAACCGTTCCACCCGCGGCGAACTCGAGCATCCCGGCGAGTAGCCGGCGGCCGATACCGTGCCCCTGGAAATCCGGGTCGACCCCGATCGTGTGAATCTCGTACTCGTACGGCCGGACTCGTCCCAGCCGGGAGATCCCGGCGTAGCCGACCACGCGACCGTCGCTGCGCGCCGCGAGGTAGTGATTGTGTTTCGCTGCGAGCTCGGCGAGGAACGCCCGGGCCGGCCACGGGTCGTCGCCGCCGAACAACTGCATCTCCAACTCGGCGCACCGGGCCGCGTCGGCTCGGGTCAGGGGACCGTACTCGATCTCGGTCATTTCCGCACCGCGGCAGGCGGTTTGGCGTCCGGCCGGCGCAGATACAGGGGAACGAGCGGCGCCGGGGCATCCCAATCGGCGACCACGGCCACCAGACCGGCCGGGTTCGGATACACCGCGTCGACGCGAGGCAGCTCGAACAGGGCTGCGTGCTCGGGCGAGCCGGCCACCGCGGCGGCATCCGCAGGCACATCGGCGGGAGTGTTCACGGCCGGACCGTGCACGCGCACGCCGTCGCGGTACCGCGCCCAGTACACCTCGCGACGACGCGCATCGGTCACCACGAGGACGTCGCCCCGCGTCTGGATGCCGATGGCATCGAGGCTGCACACCCCGTGCACCGGAATGCCCAGCGCATGGCCGAATGCCGCAGCACTGGCCATGCCGACCCGCAGCCCGGTGAACGGACCTGGCCCGCACCCCACGACGACGGCTTGCAGGTCGTCGACGACGATCCCGGCATCCGACAACGCCCCGAGCACATTGGGGGTCAGCTGCTCGGCGTGGGCCCGGGCATCGACCGTGACCCGTTCGGCGAGCGTGGTGACGAATCCGTCGGCACGGCTGACCACCCCGGCGCTCACGGCCGGTGTCGCGGTATCGATCGTCAGGATCATGGCTGGCTCCACTGCCAGGTCACGGTGCGGACCTCGGTGCGCGAATCGCGCTCGATGCGGATGTCGAGGTGGTGATCGGAGAGCCGCTCGGCCAGGCCCTCACCCCACTCGACGACCACGACCGCGTCTTCGAGATCGGTGTCGAGGTCGAGCGCATCGAGTTCCCCGAGCAGATCGGCCCCGGGATGGTCGAGCAGCCGGTACATGTCCACGTGCACCATGGCGGGCCGTCCCGGCCGGCGGGCGCGGTGCACCCTGGCCAACACGAAAGTCGGTGAGACCACCGGGCCGTCGACGTCCATCGCTTGCGCGATTCCCTTGGCCAGCACCGTCTTTCCGGCGCCCAAGGGCCCTGACAGCACCACCACGTCGCCCGCGCGCAAGCCCTGTCCGAGGGTGGCGCCCAGCGCGATGGTGTCCTCGGCGGTCGCCAGTTCGGCGGTGCCGCCCAAGCGTTCCGTCATGCGGGTGAACCCGCCGATCGCTGCCCTGCCACGACCCCCGAGTATTCCACCGGGGTCAACGCGGACCCGGCAGATACGTGCGGGTCACCCGGCCGCGCGGGCTCGTGACCACCTCGTAGTGGATGGTGTCGAGCAGATCCGCCCAGTCTTGCGCGGTCGGCTCCCCGTGCGTGCCCGGTCCGAACAGGATGGCGTCGTCACCCTCGCTGACGTCAGAGGCGTCGGGGCCGAGGTCGACGACGAACTGGTCCATGCAGACCCGCCCGACCGCGCGGCGACGGCGACCGTTGATCAGCACGTCGATGCGCCCGCTGAGGGCGCGGTACACGCCGTCGGCATACCCGATCGGCAACAGCGCCAGGGTGGTGTCATGGTCGGCGATCCACAGGTGCCCGTACGACACACCGTCACCCGCGCGTACCGAACGCACCAGCGCGACAGGGCATTTCAGCGTCATCGCGGGCCGGAGCCCCAGGTCGCCGCGCTCCGGGATCGGGCTGAGACCGTACACGGCGATACCTGGCCGAACCATGTCGAACGCGAGGTCCGGCCGGGTCATCGCGGCGGGCGAGTTGGCCAGATGCGCCACCTCCAGTGGCACCTTCTGGCTGCGGGCGTGATCTCGCATCGCGACGAGCCGCTGCGCCTGCAGATCGTTGAACGGATTGTCCGGATCGTCACCGTGCACCAGATGGCTCATGATGCCGTGCAGCAGGATGGCGCCGTCGGCCTGGGCGCGGCCGAGCGCGTCGAGCATCGCCGGGTAATCGGCGGCGCTGACACCGTTGCGGCTCAATCCGGTATCGACCTTGACGGTCACGGTCGCGGTGCGGCCCGTGCTCGCCACGGCCGTCAAGAGCTCGTCGAGCTGGCGGCGCGACGACAACGCGACCTCGACATCGGCGTTCACCGCGGGCGCGAAATCGGTGCCGGGCGGGTGCAACCAGGCCAGCAGCGGCGCGGAGATGCCCGCGGCGCGCAAGGCCAGTGCCTCGGGGATGGTCGCGACACCGATCTCGGCCGCCCCGGCGGCGAGGGCGGCCCGGGCCACCGGCACGGCGCCGTGGCCGTAGCCGTCGGCTTTGACCACGGCCATGACCGCCGCCGACCCGGCGTGCTCGCGCAGCACGCGTACGTTGTGGTCGATCGCTGCGAGATCCACCACAGCCTGCGCCGATGCGTGTGGGGTCAGCGCTGTCGTGAGTTCGGTTGTCTGCATGCTCATGTCTCCGCCGACCATTGTCCCAGAGGTCGACCTCAGTGCGTGAAGGGCTGCTCCCTGTCGAAGTACCCACCGGGCTTGAGGTCGTCAAGGTGCTTGAGCGCGGTGATGGTGTCGTCCTTGAGCGCCCTGGCCAGGTCCGCCGAGAAGCCCTCGCGGACCACCACCCGCAGCACGACGACGTCGTTGGCGTTGTCCGGCATGGTGTAGGCGGGCACCTGCCAGCCGAACCCGCGCAGCGCCGCGGACACATCGAACTCGGTGTATCCGGGGTTTCCCTTGAGCCGGAAGCTGACCACCGGGATGGCCGAACCGTCCGAGATGATCTCGAAGTGTTCACTGTCGCGGAGTTCGTCACCGAGCCAGCGCGCGGTCTGCGACAGGCATTGCATCACCTGGCTGTAGCCGGCCCGGCCAAGCCGCAGGAAGTTGTAGTACTGCCCCACCACCTGGTTGCCGGGCCGGGAGAAGTTGAGCGTGAACGTCGGCATGTCGCCACCGAGGTAGTTGACCCGGAACACCAGATCCTCGGGCAGGTGCTCCTTGCTGCGCCACACCACGAAGCCGATACCCGGATAGGTCAACCCGTACTTGTGGCCGCTGACGTTGATCGACACCACGCGCGGCAACCGGAAATCCCACTCCAGATCGGGATGCAGGAACGGCACCACAAAGCCGCCACTGGCCGCGTCCACGTGCACCGGCACATCGAGCTTCCCGTCCTGGCCCGCCAAATCGTCGAGTGCGGCACAGATTTCGGCGATGGGCTCGAGTTCGCCGGTGAACGTCGTGCCCAGGATGGCGACCACACCGATGGTGTCCTCGTCGACGTTGGCCAGCACCTGTTCGGGCGTGATGACGTAACGCCCCTCCTCCATCGGCAGATACCGCGGCTCGACATCGAAGTAACGGCAGAACTTCTCCCACACCACCTGGACGTTGGAGCCCATCACGAGGTTCGGGGTGCGTCCCTTCCAGCCGTCACCAACTTTCTCGCGCCAACGCCATTTGAGCGCAAGCCCGGCGAGCATGACGGCCTCGCTCGAGCCGATCGTGGAGACTCCGACGGCGCTGGCCGGATCGTCGTCGCGCAGATCCTCGGCATGGAAGAGATCGGCCACCATGCACACACAGCGCTGCTCGATCGCGGCCGTCGCCGGGTACTCGTCCTTGTCGATCATGTTCTTGTCGAAGGTCTCGGCCATGAGCTTCTCGGCCTCTTCGTCCATCCAGGTGGTGACGAACGTCGCGAGGTTGAGCCGCGAGCTGCCGTCGAGCATCAACTCGTCGTGGATGAACCGGTAGGCCGCGGCCGGATCCATCGCCTCGTCCGGCAGACGCAGCGAGGGCACCGGGGCCATGGCCAGCCTCCCGGTATAGGCGGGTGCGATGTGCTGGCCATGAGAGTGCTTGCGCGCCATGACGATCCTTTCGTGGTTTACAGAGCCGCGATTGCGTTGCGGACATGAGCGAGGATGCGCGACGCCGAGGTGGGTGCCGGGCGCGGACCGGGATCGGCCGCTGACAGGTTGGCCGCGCGCGCATGGACGAAGGCGCCGGCAGCGGCGGCCTCGCCCGGCGGAAGACCCGCTGCCAGCAGAGCGCCGATGACCCCTGACAGCACGTCACCCGAGCCTGCGGTCGCGGCCCAGGACTGCCCGGCCGGGTTGAGGTAGGCCGTGCCACCGGGTTCGGCGATGACCGTGACGTTCCCCTTGAGCAGCACCGTGACGCCGAGCCGCGCGGCCAGCCCACGGGCCGCGGAGACGCGATCGTCGCCGACGGGCTCGCCTGCCACGCGCTGGTACTCACCGGCATGCGGGGTGAGCACGGTTGGTGCGGAACGCTCGGCCACCAGGTCCGGATCGGCGGCCAGCAGGGTCAACGCATCGGCATCGACGAGTACCGGCAGGTCGGTGCCCAGCGCGAACCGCAGCGCTTCGGCCGCGGTCTCGTCGGTGCCGAGGCCGGGCCCCACCACCCAGGCCTGCACGCGGCCCGCGGATTCGGCATCGTGGGATGCGATCACCTCGGGCCAGTGTGAAAGCACCTGCTGTGCAGCACTTCCCGCGTAGCGGACCATGCCAGATGTCGCGGCCACCGCGGCGCCCGTGCTCAGCACCGCCGCGCCCGGATAGGTCGCCGAGCCGGACAGCACACCCGTGACGCCCTGGGTGTACTTGTCGTCGTGCGGTCCCGGAACGGGCCAGCGAGCCCGGACATCGGCGGCGTCGAAACCGAGCAGATCGGTCGGAGGCAGATCCAGGCCGATGTCGACGAGCTCGACGCGTCCACACTCACCGAGTGCGTGCACGGGCTTGAGTCCGCCGAAGGTCACGGTGAGCGCGGCGTGCACGTGCGGGCCGTCTGCTGTTCCCGTGTGCACGTCGACGCCGCTGGGAATGTCGACCGCGACGACGGGTGCGGCACTGGACTCGAACACTGCGGCGGCATTTGCCCGCAGTGGACCACGACCGGAAATCCCGACCACGCCGTCGATCACCAGATCCGTTGTCGCCGGGATATTTTGCACCACCGCACCGCCCGCGCGCCGGAACGCGGCCAGCGCCGCGGCGTGAGTGCGTTCGGGATTGAGCAGCACAGCATCGGCCGCCGCTCCCCTGCGGCGCAGAAATGTTGCCGCCCACAAGGCGTCGCCGCCGTTGTCGCCGGAGCCCACCACTGCGCATACGCGCCGACCGGCGATACCGCCGGTGCGGGCCTTGAGTTCGCGGCCGATCGCGGTGGCGAGCCCGAAAGCGGCGCGGCGCATCAACGCGCCGTCGGGCAACGCGGCCAGCAGCGGCGCCTCGGCTTCACGGATCGCATCGGCAGAGTAGTAGTGCCGCATCAACTCTCATTCCCGTCGACTTGACCGTGCGCCAACAGGTTACGCGAGTCGGTGGGGCTAGGTCAGGGATTCGGTCCTGGCGTGGCCGACGACCCGCGCGATCACGGCGCCCGCCGCGCGCAAGCGGTCCGGCGGGTGTGACGCGTAGCCGAGCACCAACCCCGGCGGACCGGGCAGCCGCTGATGCCACGACAACGGATGTACCAGGACGCCTGCGGCGCGCAGCTCATCCGCGAGCGCTGCGTCGTCCGTCCCGGGCGGCAGGGTGACCAGCAGGTGCAGCCCGGCCGCTACCCCACTCACCGCCAGACCCGGTAACGCTGCGAGCAATGCGTCGCGCCTGGCCCGATGCCGGCTGCGGACCAGCCGGACATGCCGGTCGTAATCGCCCGATTCCAGCATTCGCGCCAGCACCAGTTGCGGCACGGTCGGGCTGCCCAGGTCGGTCGCGTGTTTGGCGGCCACCAGGTCGGCGAAGCGGTTCCGGGGCGCCACCAGCCAGCCGATTCGCAGCGCGGGCGCGAGACTCTTCGACGTGCTGCCGGTGTAGGCGATGCGGTCTGGCGCGGCAGGGTGCAGCGCCGGAACCGGTGCACGGTCATAGCGGTACTCGGCGTCGTAGTCGTCTTCGATCACCAATTCGGCGTCCCATGTCAGCAGTTCACGGCGCCGTTGCGGGCCGAGCACCACGCCCGTCGGAAACTGGTGCGCGGGAGTCAGGAACGCGGCCCGTGCGCCGCACGCCGCGAGGGCGTCCACTCGGATGCCGTCGTCGTCCACCGGCACCGGCACGGGGCGAAGACCCCAGTACTCGAGTTCCTCGACGGCACCGCGCGAGCCCGGCTCCTCGACCGCGATCTCATCGATGCCGTCGCGGCGCAGCTGTTGCGCCAGCAGGGCGACGGCCTGTGCGACGCCCGCCACGATGAGGATCTCGTCGGGATCGACCCGCAGCCCGCGCGTGCGTGCCAACCACGGCGCGAGGGCGGCGCGCAGCCGCGGATGCCCACGCGGATCGCCATAACCGAGATCTTCCGGCGACGCCTCCGAGAGCACCGCGCGTTCGGCGCGCAACCACGTGCTGCGTGGAAAAGCCGAGAGATCGGGCACCCCGGGTGAGAGGTCGATGCCTGCCCCGGCGGGCAGCCGCGGCCGTGGGAGGCGGTGCGTGTCGAAGCGCTGGGGTGTGCGCACGGCGGCGGGCGCGGGACGCTCGAGCACCACCGTGCCGCCACCCGAGCGCCCGCTGATCAGACCTTCATCGGCGATCCTGCGGTACGCCTCCACGACCACGCCACGGGATATCCCGAGCTCGCCGGCCAGCACGCGGGTGGCGGGCAGCCGGGTGCCGGTGGCCAGCCGCCCGTCGGCGATTGCGGCGCGGAACGCGTCGGTGAGCCACCCGGTCAGTCCCCGCGCCGGCGCCGCTGCCGGGTCGAGCAGCAGGAAGTCGGCCCCGAACGAGATTTGGTCCACTTGATGTATCCATACTTGGTGCTGTTTGTTGGACCATCGTGCCGCCAGCATGGGTTTCATGTCCAGTACTACCCGCGCGGCCCTGTCCGGCGCTCTCGGCATGACGTTCGTCGGCGGCAGTGTCGCAGTCTCGAGTGCCCTCGCCGACGCGCCACTGCACACCGGACAGGCGCTGCGCTATGCCGTCGCGTGCGCGCTGCTACTCGGATGGGTGCGCATGACCAGCCAGCCGCTACGCCGCCCCCGCGGTGCCGAGTGGCTGTGGCTGGCGGGTGTCACCGCGAGCGGCCTGGTGTTGTTCAACGTCGCGCTGGTGCACGGCTCGCAGCATGCCGAACCCGCGGTGCTCGCGGTGGCGGTGGCTTGTGTCCCGGTGGCGTTGGCGACCGTCGGGCCGCTCCTGGAGGGACGCCGCCCGACCACCCGGGTGCTGGTCGCGGCGATCGTGGTGAGCGTGGGCGCGATCGTGGTCGAAGGGCTCGGTGACGCCGACGGCACAGGACTGCTGTGGGCGCTGGTGGTGTTCGCATGCGAGGCAGGCTTCACCCTGCTGGCAGTGCCCGTTCTCGGGTCTCACGGGCCGGCAGGCGTCTCGGTGCACACCACCTGGATGGCCGCCGTCATGTTCGCCATCCTGGGTGTGAGCACCGAAGGATGGCGCGCGGCAACCACTTTCGACGCCGGTGAGCTGCTGGCGATCGGCTATCTGGCGCTCGGGGTCACCGCGCTGGCGTTCATCCTCTGGTACACGTGCGTGCGGCATCTGGGCGCCGGACGCGCCGGCCTGCTGACGGGCGTGGCGCCGGTCGCCGCCGCCGTCATCGGGATTCCGCTCACCGGGGCGCTGCCCGCGGCGCCGGTATGGACGGGCATCGCGTTGATCGCGTGCGGGCTGGCGCTGGGGCTTGGCGCTAAACCTCGGCCTGACCACGGAACGTCACGCGATACGCCTGCGGCGAAACCCCGGCAACCCGTTTGAACTGCTCGCGGCGCCGAACCTGAGCTTGTGTACGAACTCTGGCCGAAATCTCGCACACAAGCTCAGGTTCGACGGTAACCGTCGACCCCGTCCCAGAACCCGGCAGCGCGCTGGGCGATCTCGGCCGGGTATTCGCCGTTGATCGCATGCGAGGCCTGCGGCCACACCTCGATCTCGCCGTGGGGCAACAGGTTCCGGGCACGCGCCGCCGCCCGGTCCGGATCGAGCATCACACTGCGGCCCGCGAGCAACGCGAGAACCGGCACCGCGAGCGAGCGCAGTTGCGCGTCGGTGAAGAGCCGCGGCATCGGTGTGCGCAGTGCGAAATCCTTTGACCCGGCCGAGATCAGCGTTGCCTCTACGTCGGCGGTGTCGACATCGGAGCCGCCCGAGATCCAGCTCAGCACGCGGCGCCGCCGCGTCTCGGGCACGCCCGGTGCGTACATGAGTATCGACGCGAACATCGTCTTGAGCGGTATCCGCGCGAACGTGAACACCGGATCCAGCAAGGTCAACGACGCGATCCGGTCGGGATGGTGCACCGCGCAGTTGACCGCCGTCCAGCCGCCGATCGACACGCCCAGCAGATGGACACGGTCGAACTCAAGACCGACCAGCGCCTCCGTGAGCCACCGCGCCTGATCGGCTGCGGACCGGATCTCCTTGTGCTGCACGGACAATCCGGCTTCACCGAGCAGGTCGATGCAATACACCGTGCGGTGCGTCAGCAACGCCGCCAGATTCGTCCGATACATCGGCGTCGCGGCGTTGCGCCCCGGCAACAGCAGTACGGGCACGCCTTCGTGCCGCCCGGCGAAACGGTAGGCCCGCACGGTGCCGAACGAGGTCGGCACGTCGCAGATCTCGAACTCGGGCAGCTGCGCCATACCGTCGCGGTAGGCACTCAGATAATGCTCGAAGGCGCAGCGCCCGACGAAGCCGCCCACCCCGCCGCGGCTCCACCGCTCGCTGAAGTTGACCTCGGGAATGTCAAGATCCATCAGTCCGGGGCCCCGAATGTGGACAAGAGCTATTCGACGGTGACCGACTTGGCCAGGTTGCGTGGCTTGTCGACGTCGTACCCCCGCGCCCGGGCCACCCCGGCCGCGAACACCTGCAACGGAATGGTGGACAGCAGCGGCTGGAAAAGCGTTGACACCGCAGGCACTTCGATCAGGTGATCGGCGTAGGGCCGGACCGTGTCGTCGCCTTCCTCGGCGATCACGATGGTGATGGCACCGCGCGCCTGGATCTCGCGGATGTTGGACAGCAGCTTGGCGTGCAGCATCTGCGCGTTCTTGGGCGAGGGCATCACCACGATGACCGGCAGGTCTTCGTCGATCAGCGCGATGGGCCCGTGCTTGAGCTCGCCCGCCGCGAAGCCCTCCGCGTGCATGTAGGCGAGCTCTTTGAGCTTGAGCGCACCCTCCAGCGCCACCGGGTAGCCCACATGGCGGCCCAGGAACAGCACCGTGGGCGACTTCGCGAACCGCTGCGCCAACTGCGCCACCGGTTCGATGCCTGCCAGCACGCGCGTCACCAGATCCGGCATGGACTCCAGCTCGCGATACTCGCGTTGCACCTCGTCGGGGTACTTGGTGCCACGCGCCTGGGCCAGCGCCAGCCCCACGAGGTAGTTGGCCGCGATCTGCGCCAGGAACGTCTTGGTGGCCGCCACCCCGATCTCCGGCCCGGCCCGCGTGTAGAGCACAGCGTCGGCCTCACGCGGAATCTGGCTGCCGTTGGTGTTGCAGATCGCCAGCACCTTGGCCTTCTGGGTCTTGGCGTGCCGCACGGCCTCGAGCGTGTCGGCGGTCTCGCCGGACTGCGAGATCGCGATCACCAGCGTGCTGCGGTCCAGCACCGGGTCGCGGTACCGGAACTCGCTGGCCAGCTCGACCTCGACAGGCAGGCGGGTCCAGTGCTCGATCGCGTACTTGGCCAGCAGGCCCGAGTGGTAGGCCGTGCCGCACGCCACGATGAAGACCTTGTCGATCTCGCGGAGTTCCTGATCGGACAGGCGCTGCTCGTCGAGCACGATGCGGCCGTCGACGAAATGCCCCAGCAGCGTGTCGGCCACCGCGGCCGGCTGCTCCGCGATCTCCTTGAGCATGAAGTAGTCGTAGCCACCTTTTTCGGCGGCGCTCAGATCCCAGTCGATGTGGAATTCGCGGTAATCCACGTCGGTGTTGCCGTGGAAGTCGCTGATCCGGTAGCCGTCGGCGGTGAGCACCACGGCCTGGTCCTGACCGAGCTCGACCGCGTGGCGGGTGTGCTCGATGAACGCGGCGACGTCGCTGCCGAGGAACATCTCGCCCTCGCCGATGCCGAGCACCAGCGGCGTGGACCGGCGGGCCGCCACGATGGTGCCCGGGTCGTCGGCGTTGGCGAACACCAATGTGAAGTGGCCCTCAAGGCGGCGCAGCACCGCCAGGACAGACGCCGGGAAATCGCCCGCGGTGTCACCGTGGGTGTACTGCCGGGCCACCAGGTGCACGGCGACCTCGGTGTCAGTGTCGCTGGCGAACTCGACTCCGGCCGCCTCGAGCTCGGCCCGCAGCGCCGCGAAGTTCTCGATGATGCCGTTGTGAACGACGGCGATCTTGCCCGCGGCATCGCGATGGGGATGCGCGTTGCGGTCGGTGGGCCTGCCGTGAGTGGCCCAGCGGGTATGGCCTAGGCCGGTCGCACCCGTCAGCACGGCGTCGTCGGTCTCGGCGAGCGCGGATTCCAGGTTGGCCAGCCGGCCGGCGCGGCGACGCACCGTCAACCCACCTTGGCCGTCGATCAGGGCGATACCGGCAGAGTCGTAGCCGCGGTATTCCATCCGGCGCAGCGCGTCGACCACGATGTCGCGGGCCGGGCGCGCCCCGACGTAGCCGACGATTCCACACATAGTCCACCAGGGTAGTGCAGGGCGAGGGGTGAGAAACCGCGCGCGGGGCCCGCCCGGACCGCGACACAGCCGTTGGCCTGCACCGCAGCGGACGAATGTGATGCCGGTGGGCTACCGTCATCGGGTGGCCAGCACGAAGAAGCTCCTCGCTGCTCTGACCCGCCGGGGACCACACCGTGTGCTGCGCGGTGACCTGGCATTCGCCGGCGTTCCCGGTGTGGTGTACACCCCGGAATCCGGGCTGAACCTCCCCGGCATCGCGTTCGGCCATGACTGGCTGACGCGCGCCGACCGGTACGGGAAGACCCTCGAGCACCTGGCCTCGTGGGGCATAGTCGCCGCCGCACCCGACACCGAGAGGGGCCTGGCGCCGTCGGTGCTGAACTTCGCCTTCGACCTGGGCGCCACCCTCGACATCGTCAGCGGCGTACGCCTCGGACCCGGCAAGATCAGTGTCCATCCGACCAAGCGCGGCGTGGTCGGCCACGGATTCGGTGGGTCGGCGGCCGTGTTCACCGCCGCAGGCATGCCGAACAAGCCGAAGGCCGTCGTCGCGCTGTTCCCGACGGTCACCAAGCCGGCGGCCGAACAGCCGGCTGCGTCGCTGGACGTGCCAGGATTGGTGCTGACGGCCCCCGGTGACCCCATGACACTGCGGTCCAATGCCGTCGAGCTGAGCCGGGTGTGGGACCGCGCGACACTGCGCACGGTCTCCAAGGCCAAGGCGGGCGGCCTGATCGAAGGACGTCGGCTGGCCCGCGTCGTCGGGCTGCCCGGCGCTGACCGCGACACCCAGAAGCTCGTGCGGGGACTGCTCACCGGATACCTGCTCGCCACGCTGGCCGGCGACAAGACCTACCGCGACTTCGCGGACCCCGAGGTGCAACTCCCCCGCACCGAGACCCCCGACCCGAACGCCGACCCGGTCGCGCTCGAGGACAAGGTCGTCGCGCTGCTCAAACCCTGAGGGATCAGACCAGAGTGGTGCCGCCGTCGACCGTGAGCACGACGCCCGTGCCGAATTCCTGTTCCATGCAGTACACATAGGCCAGCGCCGTGTCCGTCACCTCGCCGATGCGGCCCACCGGCAGATTGCGTGCGAACTGCTCGTACACGGCGTCCCGGTCGGCTTCACCGAACGCCGACCACAGCGGCGTCTCGATCGGGCCGGGCGCGACGGCATTGATGCGCAACGGTGCGAGCTCGACGGCAAGCGCTCGCGTCATGGCGTTGATCGCACCGCAGACCGCGGTGGGCAGCACCCCCAAGCCCGGTTTCTCGGCAGCCGTTCCGCTGGTGAGGGTGACGGATCCGCCCTCGGTGATCCGCGGCGCGAACTCCCGGATCACCTGCAGTTGGCCGATGAACCTGGTGCCGATGAACTCGGTGATCGTCTCGGCGGTCAGGTCGGCGAATCCGACCATCGTCAGCGGCTCGCCCGCGGTGAAGACCAGGTGCTCGATCTGCCCGACCTCGTCGGCGAGGCGGCTGAGATCCGCCGGGTCACTGAGGTCGACTGTGGCGCCGCGCGCGTGCGTGGGCAGGCCGGCCAGGGCGCGCTCGACGTTGGATTGATTGCGCGACACCACAATCGGGATGCCACCGCGATCCGCGACCGCGGCCGCCACTCCGAGACCGATGCCGGAGGTGCCGCCGATGACCAGGATCCGTGCGTTCTTGAGGTTCATGAAACCACTGTGAATCCGGCGCAGGTGCTTCGTCCAAGACCCTTTTCGTCGAACGGCGATACCCTCTCGGTATGAGCACGGCGGACCTTGACCTGCGCAAGCTGCGCTACTTCGTCGCAGTCGCCGAGGAACTGAACTTCGGCCGGGCCGCAGAGCGCCTGCACATCGCCCAGCCGGTGCTGTCGCGGCAGATCCGCGCGTTCGAGAACGAACTCGGTGTCCAGCTGTTGGTGCGGAATTCCACCGGCACCCAACTGACCGCCGCCGGAACCCAACTCCTGCAAGACGCCAAGGTTCTGCTGGACGAGGCAAAAGGACTGCGGCAGCGGCTGTCCCGGGCCGCTGCACAGCCCGTGACCGTGACGGTCGGAGTGATGCCCGGTCTGCGCGCGACGGCAGCCGCGTCGGCGTTCGAGGCCGCCGGTCCGCAGCGTCGGGCGATCGTGCGCCAGATCCGCTGGCACGAGCAGGTCGACCTGGTGCGCTCAGGCGAGCTCGACGTGGTGTACGCGCGCGAACCGGTGGACCATCGCGGGCTCGGCGCCGCGCCGCTGCTCGAAGAGCCCATGGATGCGGTGCTGCCAGCCGACGACCCGCTGGCGACGCGCACGTCGCTGCGGCTCGCCGACCTGGCCTCCAGGGTGCTGCTGATGCCCGACCCCGCGATGGTTCCGGGATGGCAGTCCGCGGCCGTGGCCGATCAACGCTGGGCGCCACCGCGCAGCGTGGTCCGCACGGTCGAAGACAAGCTCGAACACGTCGCCGCGCGTGACGGTTTCGTCATCCTGCCGCGGTCCACCACCGCGTACTACCGGCGTCCGGATGTCTGTGCGGTCCCGATCGAGGATCTCGAACCTGGGCGGGTGACGCTGATCTGGGATACAGCCGCCGACAACCCACTCCGGGACGAGTTCGTGAGGATCGCACTGGAATGCCGGGACGAGACGATCTGATGCCTGACGACATCCCAACCAACCGGTTGATCGTGATATAACTCCTCAATGCGGACGGGCATCTTTCTGAGCTATGCGGGCGGTTTCAAGGAAGCCGCCGACCAGGTCGTCGAACTGGAGAAGGTCGGTGTCGACATCGCACTGGTGGCCGAGGCCTACTCCTATGACGCGATCAGCCAGCTGGGCTATCTGGCCGCCAAGACCTCGACGATCGAACTCGGCACCGGCGTCGTACCGATCTACACCCGCACGCCGTCGCTCATGGCGATGACCGCGGCCGGAATGGACTACGTGTCCGACGGCCGGTTCCGGCTCGGCATCGGCACATCCGGCCCGCAGGTGATGGAGGGATTCCACGGCGTACCGTTCGACGCCCCGTTGGGCCGAACCCGTGAAGTGGTCGACATCTGCCGTCAGATCTGGCGCCGCGAGAACGTCGACTACACCGGCAAGCACTACCAGTTGCCGTTGCCCGCCGGCCGCGGCACGGGCCTGGGCAAGTCACTCCATCTCATCAATCACCCCGTACGCGAACGCATTCCGATCACCATCGCGGCCCTCGGGCCCAAGAACGTCGAACTGACCGCGGAGATCGCCGAGGGCTGGCAACCCGTGTTCTACCACCCCGAGAAGGCCGACGCGGTGTGGGGTGACGCGCTGCGCGCCGGGATCACGAAGCGCGATCCAGCACTCGGACCGCTCGACGTGATGGTCAGCGCAAGCCTGGCGATCGGCGACGATGTCGATGACCGGCTCGCCTGGGCGAAACCTCAACTGGCGCTGTATATCGGCGGCATGGGTGCGCGCGGCAAGAACTTCTACCACAACCTGGCCACCCGGTACGGATTCGGCGAAGTGGCCGACCGCATTCAGGATCTGTATCTGGCGGGACGCAAGGCCGAGGCCATCGATGCCGTGCCCGACGAGTTGGTGCGCAACGTGTCGCTGGTCGGGTCCAGGGGATTCGTCAAGGAACGGCTCGCCGCCTACGCCGAAGCCGGCGTGACGACGCTGCTGGTGCACCCGCTTGCCACCTCCGATACCGAGACTGTGCGGTTCTGCGAAGAACTGGTGTCGTTGAGCGGTTAGCCCGTCAGCCACCGACCTGCGGTAGTTCGTCGGCAGCGATCTCGCACGGTGTCCGCCCGGGAATCTCTTGGGCTGCTTGCGGTTCGGCCACTGGAGGTGGTGGCACGGTCTCCGCCGGTGCGACTACCACAGGCGCGGCAACAGGCTCCGCCTCCTCGTCGGCGGGAACCTCCGCGGGTGCCTCCTCATCGCCTACAGCCGGCGGCTCGCCGGGCTCGCCGTCCTCAGCAGCTTCCTTGTCCTCCGTAACGTCCCCGTCCTCGCCCTCGTCCTCCGGATCCTCCTCCTGCGCAGTGTCTTCAGGCTCCTCATCGAGATCACCGTCGACATCGGTCTCGTCGAACGGATCCTCCAGGTCGGGCGGTGTGGCATCACCAGCGGAACCGATCAAACCACCGAACATGTCGGCCAGTTGCTGTCCGAGACCCGAGAGCCCGGTGCCGGACAATCCGCCACCGAGATCGGGCAGTCCACCTGCCAGTCCGGGCGCGGCCCCGGAACCGGACAACGGCGGTGCGGCGGGCGGAACCACCGGGTCGGCAGGATCCAGCGGTGCTGCCGCCGGCAGCGTCGGCGCGGGGTTCGTCGTGGCCGGGGCAGGTGGGATCGACTGTGCGGCAGGTGAAAACGCCGGCACTGCGGCAGCCGCCGGATGGTACGACGCCGGCGCACCGAAAGCCCCCGAAGCCGGCGCCGCCGGGCCGACCGGCGGGGCTGAACCGGTGTTCCGCGGCGGCGTCCACACGGGCCCCAACTCCCCCGGCACGGCGAATGCCGCCACCGGTCCTGACCGCAGGGCCGCCACCGCGTCGTCGTACGCGCCGGCGACCGCCGCGGCCGCGGCCCGCATCGCCGCCAGCCAGTCGCCCCCGATGTCGTTGGCCACAAACGGCTTGACCTCTTGGTCGATCAGTTCGCTGGCGGTATCGCGATCCCCGATGCCGGTCCGCACGGTCCGCGCGGCCGCGAGCCAGGCGGCGCGCTGCGGTGCACTGCGGCCCTCGATCTCGAGCGTGGCCTCGACCTTGCGGTCGACTGCCCGCCACAGGCTGTCCCGCAATTGCGCCAGGGTGTCCGCGGCCGATCGGAGTGCGGCGACCGCGTGCCCCGAAGTCGCGGCATGACGCGTCAGGAATTCACGAGAGGACTGCGCCGCGGTGCCCTGCCAGACCTCCGGGAGCAGACGCAACTGATCATCCTGCCGCCGCGCTGCCTCATCCGCCGACGCCACGACTGACGTCAACGCCGTGCAGTCAGCCCCGAGCGCACGCAGATCGAGCCCGTCTTCGGTGGTGTACCAGCCGTGCACGTCGCCGGGTTGCCCGGTCAGACCGGCCTGCTGGTAGCCGAGCAGGGCACTGGCCCAGACATATTCGGCAATGGTGTCGACAGCGGGCAACCCTTGCGCCAAACGCGAACTAACGTCGTGATCTTGTAGCACCGGTCAGCCCACCCGGTTCGATGCGTGCGCATCGGCGACGACGTAGCGATCGGCGGAAGTCCGCACCGCCGTGGCAATCTCGCGTGCTGACCGCGCCCATTCCCGCAAGACATCGGTGAGATCGTCCACGGCCAGTCGCACGGCGTCGCCGTGGTGGGTGTGCGCCCGGCCGGCCGTCGCACCGTCGAACACCGTGCCGTTCAGGCGTGCGCGGGCGGCAGCGTCGACCATGTCGGCGACCGCGTCGTACTCCCCCGCCAGCTGCAGTAACGCCGCAACGTCGATTCGCGCCGCGTCAACGTGTCCCATGCCGGTTTAGACGCGCCGGAACCCGATCTGGTTCCGGGTTGATCAGGATTGCTTGCTGACCGACTCCGCAACCCGCACGGCCACCTGCCGCGCGGTGTCCTCATCGGCCGCTTCGACCATCACCCGCACCACCTGCTCAGTGCCGGAGGGCCGCAACAGGATTCGCCCGGTGTCGCCGAGCTGGGCCTCTGCCGCCGCGACCGCGGACTGCACCGAAGGCGCCTGGGCGACAGTCGCCTTGTCGGCCACTTCCACATTGATCAGCACCTGCGGGAGAGTCTGCATGGGCGCCGCCAACGCGGCCAGCGACGATCGGGTCTGCGCCATCCGCGACATCAGGCGCAAGCCCGTGACGATCCCGTCGCCGGTGGTTCCCAGGCCCGGCATCACGATGTGGCCGGATTGTTCACCGCCGAGCGAGAATTCACCCGCCCGCAGTTCCTCGAGCACATAGCGGTCGCCGACACCCGTGGTGCGGACCTCGATGCCGGCCTCCCGCATCGCCAGGTGCAGACCCAGATTGCTCATGACGGTCGCCACCAGGGTGTTCGAGGCGAGCTCGTCGGCTTCCTGCATCGCCAACGCGAGCACCACCATGATCGCGTCTCCGTCGATGATCCGGCCCGCGGCGTCCACGGCCAGACAGCGGTCCGCGTCGCCGTCATGAGCCAGACCGAGATCGGCGCCGTATTCGAGCACCGCGGTCCGAAGTACATCCATGTGTGTCGAGCCGCACCGGTCGTTGATGTTGAGGCCGTTGGGTTCGGCATTGATGGCGATGACGTTGGCCCCCGCGGCCCGGTAGGCCCGCGGCGCCGCGGTCGACGCCGCACCGTGCGCACAGTCGACGACCACCGTCAGGCCCTCGAGCCGCGTGGTCACCGCCTTGCCGGCATGGCGCAGGTAGCGATCGAGTGCGTCTTCGGCGTCCAGCACGCGTCCGATGCCCACACCGGTCGGCCGGCTGCCCGGACCCGAATTGACGAGCTCCTCGATGCGATCCTCGGTGGCGTCGTCGAGCTTGTGGCCACCGGGACCGAAGATCTTGATGCCGTTGTCGGGCATCGGGTTGTGCGACGCAGAGATCATGACACCGAATTCGGCGTCATACGCGCTGGTCAGGTAGGCCACCGCGGGCGTGGGCAGCACACCGACGCGCAGCGCGTCGACACCTTCGCTGGTGAGACCGGCGATCACCGCGGCTTCGAGCATCTCGCCGCTGGCCCGGGGATCACGCCCGACGACGGCCACCCGGCGCCGCGCAGATCCGATCGATCCGAGCCGACGGGCCGCAGCCGAACCGAGTGCCAGCGCCAGCTCAGCGGTGAGATCGCGGTTGGCGACCCCACGCACCCCGTCGGTGCCGAACAGTCGAGCCATGCGGACAAACTTCTCACAAATAGTGCCCAAAGAGCCAACTGACCACCTCAGTAGCCGTGTCGCCGCTCAATGGGTACCGAAGCGAGATCTCAGCGGCGCGCTGTCCGCACCGAGACGGCGCGGACAGCGGCCGATGCCGAGTTATCCGGCGTTGGCCGGAGCGTGCGCCGGAGCCGTGGTCGTGGTGGGCGCAGCGGACGTGCTGGGCGAGGTGGTCTCGGTGCCCTGAGCGGTGCCCTCCTGCTCCTCGGCGGCGCCCTCGGCACTGCCGGCGTCGTTCTGGCGCAGGTCGATGGCGCCGACGGTGCCCGAGCAGACGTTCTGCTGAGTGCCGTTGACGTCGACATCCTGGGCCACCGGGGTGACCTGGGCATCGGGACGATCACACAGGTTGGCGGCAACCTGTGCGGCCGCGCCGATGGGAACATCCTCGAGCACACCCGCGGTGCCGACGACGACGTCGACCTGGCCGTCCCTGGCCTCCGCGTTGGCCAGCCCCATCCCGGCCGACAGGAGCAAAGCCCCGCCGAGGGCGGTGCCGACGGTCACTCGCTTGAACGTACTGATCTTCATCAATCGGTTCCTTTCAGTCAGGAAGCGGCCCAATCCCCCAACGAGCTGACTGACTCGCACCGGGGACAGAATCGGTCTGTCCGGACACGCCGCGGTGCCCCCGCTCCGACCCCAGGGTTTTCCACTTTTCACCGGAAAGTCAAACCAAAATTTAATAATCGGAGATCTAAGAGCTTTCTCAGATATTTGCCTTCGAAATGGTCGGCCCCCCAGTGAAATGCGCTGACGCAGACGGCCGAAATAACTGTCAGCGCCGCGTGTGGTGGAAAATAAAAAACCGCCGAGCGTGCGGAATGCACGCTCGGCGGTTGTGAAAGCTGAGCAGATCAGCGCTTGCTGTACTGCGGAGCCTTGCGGGCCTTCTTGAGGCCGTACTTCTTGCGCTCGATGGCACGCGGGTCACGCGTCAGGAAGCCCGCCTTCTTCAGTGCGGGCCGGTCCTCCGGCTGCACCAGGATGAGGGCACGGGCGATCGCCAGGCGCAGCGCGCCGGCCTGACCGGACGGGCCGCCACCATCGAGGTGGGCGTAGATGTCGAACTGCTCGAGCCGATCGACGGTGACCAGCGGAGCCTTGATCAGCTGCTGGTGCACCTTGTTCGGGAAGTAGTTCTCCAGCGTGCGGCCGTCCAGGTTGAACTGACCGGTGCCGGGCACCAGGCGCACCCGCACCACGGCCTCCTTGCGGCGGCCGACGGTCTGGATCGGGCGGTCGATGATCACCGGCTCGCGGTGCTCGGCGACCTCACTGGCGACGTCTTCGGTCACGACTTCGGTTTCCGTCACTTCGGTCACTGCGCCACCTGCTTGATCTCGTACGGAACCGGCTGCTGCGCGGCGTGCGGATGATCCGGGCCCGCGTACACCTTGAGCTTCTTCTGGATCTGCCGACCGAGCTTGGTGTGCGGAATCATGCCGACGATCGCGTTCTCGACGACGCGGGTCGGGTGCTTCTCCAACAGCTCACCGATGGTGCGCTTGCGCAGGCCGCCGGGGTAACCCGAGTGGCGGTAAGCGAACTTGTTGGTGAGCTTGTCGCCGCTGAGGGCGACCTTCTCGGCATTGATGACGATGACGAAATCGCCGCCGTCGACATTGGGCGTGAATGTCGGCTTGTGCTTGCCGCGCAGCAGATTGGCAGCTGCCACGGCGAGCCGGCCGAGCACCACGTCTTGGGCGTCGATGACATACCACTGACGCGTGGTGTCACCCGCCTTCGGCGTGTAAGTAGGCACAGTGCTTACCTTCTCTTCTCGGGTTGGGTTGCCGGTCAGGCGAGCGCACTACGATGTCCCGGCGACCGACATTGACCCGGAACTGCATGCCCCTGATCAGGGCAGCGCACACCAACGGAGCAGCTTACCGGTCGTCGTCCATGCAGGTCAAAACGCCCTTGTGACTGCCGGGCAGGCGCCCAGTGTGAACAAGATGGCGAGGATCTCCAGAAATCTCGCAATCTTGTTCACGTTCGTCGAGTCGGCGTCAGGTCACGAGACGCGATCCTCCTGATCAGGGACGACGCTGCCGTCGGCGCGGTGCAGAGGCGCTTCCTTGCCGCTCGGTTCTATATAGCCCTCGGTCGCGCAGTCATAGGTGTCGCCCTTGTCCATCGGCTTGATGAACATGGGGTTGACCAGCCAACGGCCGTCGGAGTTGTCGTAGGCCGTGCACATCAACTCGGTCTTCTGCCGGTTGAGCACGAGGCGCAGCCCGGTGGCATCGCTGAGGAATGTGACGTCGGTGTCGGAGTCCCCAGCGGCAAACGCAGCGCGCTTCGGTTCGGGTTGCTGCTCGAAGGCCGCGGCGCCCTCGACCCCGAAGACCTCTTCGTTGACGCGGCAGCGCTTGCCCTCGATGTACGGGATCGCGGTCTCGCCGCCACACGGCACGAGCTTCGACGTCAGCACGTCGCCGTCGCGCTCGGTCCGCACACCCATCACCTTGTCGGGCGTGAATCCGAGGTCGGCTGCCCACACCCGGACCACCGGCTCAGCCGACGCCGAGATGATCCGGACGTCGAAACCGTTGGCGCGCAACGCCTCCACCAGATCACGCATCTGCGGGTAATAACGCACCCACCCGGTTTCGTCGTCGCTGCCGACCTTCTGCTCGGCCCCCTCCGGCGCGTCGAGGTTCTCCCGGCGGGCCGCCTCGGCGAACCCGGTCAGCTCGGATTCACGCCAGCCCGCGAGCATCTGCGCGGCCCACGCATACGACGGCTCGAACCTGCGGGCGTTGAATCCGGCGAACGCGGGCTCGTCGGCACGGGTCTCGCCGTCGGTGTAGACCGACACCAGCTCGTCGGCGCAGCCGGTGTCGGTGTCGGTCGGCATCGGTTGGCCGGGTTTGGCAGTTGCACACGCCTTGGCGAGCGCCGTGGCCGCCTGCGGTGTGAGATACGGGCTCGTGCTCGCCCAGTCTCCGCCCGCGGGCGCGCGCAGTTTGCCGTTGCGCACCATCCAGAAGAACGTCGCGTCGCCGATGTCGTTCTTGACCATCGTGTTGTCCCAGTCGAACAGCGCCAGCGGTGCACCGTCGGCCACCGAGCCGTTGGCACCGCACGTGCCCAGCTCACCGATGAGCTTGTCGATGCGGTCGCGGTTGTCGCCGTACCAGCCGGGATCGGCGGCCAGCGTGCGGCAGCCCGACTCGGCCTGCGCACCTTGCGATGTGGCCTGCTGATTGTCATTTCCACCGCAGCCCGCGAGGACGAAGGTGGCAGCGGCGAGCACGGACAGCACGGCGCGCGCGGTCATGAAACTCCCTGGTTCAGTTGGGCGACGCTGGTCGGCCCCAGCGCTGCGGTTCGTGAGGTGTCCTTCAGGTCGACGCCCGAGCGGCCCAGTGCGAGAGCACCTTCGACGAGCCCGGCGGCCACCCGCGCCGCTTCGACGTATCCGAGGCCGTCGGGCGGGTGGATGTTGGAGATGCAGTTGCGGTCGGCGTCGGTGCGCCCGGGTTGGGGCAGGTGCGTCAGGTAGATGCCGAGGCTGTCGGCGACGCTCAGGCCGGGCCGTTCGCCGATGATGACGAGCAACGTACGTACCCGTGCGGCCGCGCCGATGTGATCGCCCAGCCCCACTCTGGCCTGCGTGGCGATCACCGGCGGTGCCAACGTGTACCGCTCGCGCAACTGCGCCACGAGTTCGGCGAGCAGCGCCGCGCCGTGGTGGTTGAGCGCAGTCGGTGACAATCCGTCGGCGAGGATGAAGCCGATGTCCGCGCCTGACGCGGGGATCGCCATGTGCTCTGAGGGTTGCCGTCCGAGGTCCGGCCGGCGCAGATATTCGTCGCGGGAAGTGGCCCGGCTGGTGGCCAGCACCGGTTCGCCGATCCCGATCTCCCGCACCTGCGCGGCGAGTTGTTCGACGTCCAGTGGGATGTGGACGGCGTCGCGCGCGGCAGCGTGCGCGGCGGCGAGTTCCAGCACACGCCGGGTGGGCAGCGCGTTGCCCGCGCGGCCCAACCCGATCCTGGCCTGGGTGGTCTTGCGCAACTCATCCCAGAACTCCTGAACTGCAACATCATTGGTGGTCATGGCGCCTCCGCCGACGTGAGTGACCGCAGCACCGAACTCTCCAGGTCGAACGGCGTGAGCTTGCCGGAATCGTCGACCATCCCGACCTTGCGCAGCCAGGCCTCGAACTCGGGGGCGGGCCGCAGGCCGAGGGTGCGCCGCGTGGTCAGCACGTCGTGGAACGACAGGCTCTGGTAGCCCAGCATCACGTCGTCGGCGCCCGGCACGGTGATCACGAACGCCACCTGCGCCGCGGCCAACAGCGTCAGCAGTGTGTCCATGTCGTTCTGGTCGGCCTCGGCGTGGTTGGTGTAGCAGACATCCACGCCCATCGGCAGGCCCAGCAGCTTGCCGCAGAAGTGGTCTTCCAGGCCGGCCCGGATGATCTGCTTGCCGTCGTAGAGGTACTCCGGGCCGATGAAGCCGACGACGGTGTTGACCAGCAACGGCTGCAGATCGCGAGCCACCGCGTAGGCGCGGGCCTCCAGGGTCTGCTGGTCCACCGGCTTGCCACCGACGCCGAGGTGCGTACCCGAGCTCAGCACCGAGCCCTGCCCGGTCTCCAGGTACATCACGTTGTCGCCGACCGTGCCGCGGCGCAGACTGCGCGCAGCTTCGTTGCCTTCCCGCAACAACGCCAGGTTCACCCCGAACGCCGAATTGGCGCCCTCGGTGCCCGCGATGGACTGGAACATCAGATCCACGGGCGCGCCGGCCTCGACCAGCCCGATCGTGGTGGTGACGTGGGACAGCACGCAGGACTGGGCCGGGATGTCGTAGCGCGTGCGGATCGAGTCGAGCAGGTACAGCAGGTCGGCGGTGGCCTGCGGCGAATCGGTGGCCGGGTTGATCCCGATCACCGCATCACCGCAGCCCAGCAGCAGCCCGTCGAGCACCGCGGCGGCGATGCCACGGGGATCGTCGGTGGGATGGTTGGGCTGCAACCGCGTGGCCAGGGTGCCGCGGGCACCGATGGTGGTCCGGAACGCCGCTGTCACCTGGGCGGCGGCCGCCACCGCGATCAGATCCTGGTTGCGCATGATCTTGCTGACCGCGGCGACCATCTCCGGCGTCAGCCCTGGCGCGACGGCCGCGAGCCGCTCGGCGCTGTGATCGTGCGCCGCGGTGTCCATCAGCCAGTCCCGCAGCCCGCCGACGGTCAGGTGGGAGATCGCCGAAAAGGCTTGGCGGTCATGGCTGTCCATGATCAGCCGGGTGACCTCATCGGTGTCGTACGGGACGATCTCCTCGTTGAGGAAGACCTCGAGCGGCAGGTCGGCGAGCACCCAGGCGGCCGCCGCCCGTTCACCGTCGTGCTCGGCCGCGCAGCCCGCCAGCTGATCGCCCGAGCGCAACGGGGTGGCCTTGGCCATCACCTCGACGAGCCCGTCGAACGTGTATGTCACGCCCGAAACCTGTTGGCGGTAAATCACTTCAATTCGCTCTCGGCCTGGGCGAGCATCGCGAACTCTTCGTCGGGCGAGTTGGCCACCAGGCGGTGGCGGCTGTAGACCGCGAAGTAGACCATGAAGCCGGCGAACACGGCCAGGCACCACCCTGCGGCGACCGGATCCACCAGGAACGTCGCGATCACGGCCAGCACCGCGATGACGAGCGCGAAGCCCGTGGTGATGGCGCCACCCGGGGTGCGGTAGGGCCGCGGCATGTTGGGTTCGCGGACCCGCAGCACGATGTGGCTGATCATCATCAATACATAGCTCAGCGCGGCGCCGAACACGGCCATGTTGAGCAGCAGGGCACCTTGCCCGGTCAGCGACAGGATGAAGCCGATGATGCCGGGGATGATGAGCGCCAGCGTCGGTGCCTTACGCGAGTTGGTCACCGACAGGGCGGTCGGCAGGTAACCAGCCCGCGACAGCGCGAACAGCTGGCGCGAGTAGGCGTAGATGATCGAGAAGAAG
Source organism: Mycolicibacterium mageritense (assembly GCF_010727475.1). NCBI lineage: Bacteria > Bacillati > Actinomycetota > Actinomycetes > Mycobacteriales > Mycobacteriaceae > Mycobacterium > Mycolicibacterium mageritense. The sequence continues at coordinate 4,550,131 of NZ_AP022567.1, read as the reverse complement.
CTTGCGATGAGGCCCGCCAGGCCGATGTAGTTGACCAGCTTGGCCGCCGTGCCGTCACCGAGGGCCTCGACCAACGGGTTGCCGGAGTCCGACATCTCTTCGGCGCCACCGGCTCCGGTGGTCAGCACCAGCACCACCGCGCAGCTCACGAGCAGCACCGCGATGGCCGCGATGATGCCGCGTGGCACGTTGCGCTCCGGATTGGCGGTTTCCTCGGCGGCCAGCGGCACGCCCTCGACCGCGAGGAAGAACCAGATGGCGAACGGGATGGCGGCCCAGATGCCGAGGTAGCCGTGCGGCAGGAATTCCGAGGCACCGGCAGCGCCTGAGTCCACCGCGATGTTGGTCAGGTTGGCGACGTCGAAGTGGCCGATCGCCGCGACGGCGAAGACCACCAGGCCGACCAGGGCGATGGCGGTGATCACGAACATCACCTTGAGCGCCTCACCGACACCCGAGAGGTGGATCCCGATGAACAACGCATAGGCCGCCAGATAGACCCACCACCCGTTGGTGATGCCGAACAACCCCAGCGATTCGACGTAGGCGCCGATGAACGTCGCGATGGCCGCGGGCGCGATCGAGTACTCGATGAGGATCGCCGTGCCGGTGGCGAACCCGCCCCACGGGCCCAACGCGCGGCGGGCGAACGTGTAGCCGCCACCCGCCGCGGGCAGCGCCGACGACAGCTCGGCCATGCCGAGGACCAGCGCCAGGTACATGCCTGCGATCACGACGGCCGCGATGGCCAGGCCGCCGAAGCCCCCCTGCGCCAGGCCGAAGTTCCATCCGGAGTAGTCACCGGACACCACGTAGCTGACCCCGAGGCCGGCCAGCAGCAACCACCCGGCGCTGCCCGATTTCAACTGACGTTTCTGCAGATACGCTGCGGACTCGAGGTGTTCTTCGACACCGGCCACTTCAAACTCCTTTATTTGCAATGCTTTGCGTTCGACGTGTCAACGACGCGGATGCGGAGCGACGATGCTTCCGCACATGCCAGCCACGGCTGACCTGAAAGCGGTAACCGACCTTTTGGTCGTGGCCACCAGGCTTTCACCTTCGGCTTCCCGCCCCGCCGGTAAGCCTAAAGGTCGGTTTCTCAACCTTTGATAGAGAAGTATCGCCGGAGATGGCCGCCGTGTCTACCCCTGGCGGGTTATTCGCGAGATCGGTTATCCGGCTTGAGCGGAAGCCCGACCACGATCCGTGCCGCGTGATGTCCGAGCATCCGCGCGACATCGGCGTCGGCGACACCACCAGAACCCAGCTCGACCAGCGGTTCGGCGAGTTTCGCGTGGTGCACCCACACCTCACCGCGAGCGTCCACGCCCACGCCGACACCCAGGGGCGAGCGTAGCGCAGCACTGCGTGCCAGATCGATTGCCGACACGTCGATTTCGTCTCGACGGACGACGTAGGGAACGCCTTCCTCCTCGATCCCCGCGGCGACCTCGCGCTCGGCCGCCCCGCCGGCCGCGCTGACGATCACGATCGCGGGTCGCTCAGGTCGGCCACTGTCATGCGCCAACGGCAGACCCCGCAAGTTGGGCGGTCGCATGTGCGGCGACCAATCCGGACGCCACCGCATTGCGGGGGCCCTCGGTGCCGCGGACATTCCCTGTACCACAGACGATTCCGTAGGACGCCAGGGCGTCGGCGATGAGTTCGGGTATCTCGAAATCGAGGGCACACCCACCGAGCAGCACGACGAAGCCGATCTGCCGCAGATCACCGGCGGGCGCGATGGCCTTCAGCGCGCGTAGCGCATTGACCACGAACACACGCTCTTTCGCGCCACGGCGCACCATCCTGATGCGGTCCATGGTGTGCCGGGTCGGTATCGGGTTCATGCCGTGCTCAGCCAGCGTGACGACCCTCGCGAAGGCCGTTGTGGGTAAAGGCGTCTCGAAGAACTGCACGGTACCGTTCTCCAGCCGCACATGAAAGAAGCTCTCGGCCTTGCCCAGTGGGAACCTCTTGACGTCCTCGGCCAGTTCGAGGTTGTCGAGTCCCAGTTCGGCGTCGATGAGCTTGGTGACCAGATCCCCCGCTCCGGCCAGATGGACGGCCGCGATCGTGCCGTCGGCCTCGATCAGTGCGGCGTCGGTCGAACCGCCACCGAGGTCGAGTACCACCAGTGGTTTGTCGGTCCCCGGTGTCGTCAGGGCACCCCGCACGGCCATCTCCGCCTCGACGCCGCCGACGATCACCCGCACGCCGGGCGCGCCGTCAGCACGGAGCCGGTCGGCCACCGCGTCGGCGACGGCCTGCATGACGCTGTCCTTGGTGCGCACCATCGCTGCCAGCGCGACCGCGTTCTCCAGGGCGACCTCGCCCGCGACGCCGCCCCGAACCTCCTGTGGCACAAACGTGTCGACCGCAAGCAGATCTTGGATGCGCACGTCGGCGGTGGCGTGACCGGACAGGTCGGCCATGCTCTGGCGCACGTTCGCGATCATCCCACCGGTGTTTGTGCCCGGCTCCCCCGCCACGTCGAGCAGTGGACCGACCCGTTCGACAGCGGCCATGATCTCCGCGGCGCCGCCCGACACGTCCACGGTCGCTCGCTTACGTGCTCCCTCAAACGACAGCGATCCCGCGGCTATCGTGCGGTCGGCCACATCACCCGCGGGAGTGCGCACCACGACTGCCGACCGGTTACCCGTCAAGGCCCTGGCCACGGGCGAGACCACCCGGGTCGCGGCCGCGTCGAGCTCGAAAATGGTCGCCAGCCCATAGGCATTGGACAGCGTGCGGATGGTCTGGCCGGGCCCGGCCACCTCGACGGCCGCGAGCATGCCCAGCGGCACCGCCTCGATCCGCGACACCTCGTCGATGACCGGGACCGCCGAGTCGAGCCGGTTGACCACCAGGACGGCATCGTCGTTGCCGAGAATCGCGGCGGCCACGTCGACCCCGCGTCGCACGGCGGCGTTGATGCCCTGCGCGGTGTCCTCGAAATCGACGCCCTTGGGCACGACGACGATCACCTTGTCACCCGGACGCGTTTGGGCGAGCGAGCCGAAGGCGACCGTGGTTCCGACGCCGAGTCCGCGCCCACCCGGTGTGCGCGGATCGTGGCCGATCATGGTCGATTCGGTGATGATGGTCTCGGTGATGGTCTCCATCGCCAGACCGCTGATCACCGGGGTGGCCTCGTTGAGCAGGACGACATCGAGCTGCGCGAGCGCGATTCCGGCCGTGCCCAGCGCACGTGCCACCGCATCGGCCACCCCGTCGACGTTGCGCGGCGTGCCCTTGACCCCGGTCGTGGCGGTCAGCGCCGCACCGCGGTAAGCCACCGAACCGTCGGGTTCGATCACCGCGGCGCTGGCCTCCGTCGTCGAATTACCGATGTCGACGCCGACAACGGTTCTCGTCATCAACTACCCAACGCCCCCGAAGGTTGCGCGAACTCCGCCACCACCTCGACAGGCTTGGCCTGCTTGCGGATCTGCTCGGTCTCCTTGAGGTGCAGCAGCGCGGCCTTGGCCTGCCACCGAGGCCGAGCCATCTGATCGTTGAGAGTGGGAACAGGCTCGGGCGACTCGCCTTTCGCGTACTGCGCGGCGTTCGACCCGATGCTGCGGTAGGTCTCCAACGTCATCAGCGGGCTCTGCGGAAACAGCTCGAGGCTCGACAGCCTGGGCAGGTCGCGCTGGTGGATCATCGACGTACCGCGCGACAGGATGCCGATCCCGATGCCAGATCCGGAGAGTTTGGCCGCGGTGTGGGCCACCACGGCCAGGTCGCTGCTGTGCCGGACCCGGATGCAGCGCGCCGTGACCTCCTGCTCCTCGATGCCTGCCAGGATCTGGCGGATCACGTCGGCGTGCGAGAGACCGATGATGGTCTGGCTGAAGAAGTCGGCGAATGCCGGCGAGATGCCCAGCACCACCTCGTCGGAACGCGTGCCCGGCTGTGCCGCGGTCTCACCGGTGAAAGTGATTGTCCTGTCTGCCATCTCACTGAACCTCTTCTTCCGGGTTCTCCGCGCTCGTGACGTGCCGTAGCCGCTTCATCTCTTCCCAGCGCTCACCCGAAGGGCGATAGCCGGTCCCGGGGCCCGCGTAGTCGTTGCGGTCGTTGACCGCCGACAGCGGCTTGAGGTCGCGGGTCATGATCGCCGACGTGTGCAGCAGGTCGCCCGAAACGCGTTGCCGCAGCACGGCGAGCAGGTTCTCGGCGATGTCGGTGAACCCGGTCGACTCGAGGGCCTTCACCAGGTCGAGTCCGGTCACGTTGCGTTCCATCACCTGCTGTGCGCCCTTGAGATCCTCGAGCACATCGCGCGGGATCAGCTCGCGGCTGCCGTGCGCGTACGTGGCGGCCTCGATCTCGGCGTCGGAGATCGCGGGCAGATCAAGGTATTTGAACACGGCCTGCAGTGCCTTACCGGCACGGTGTCGGGCCGCGAGGATCTCGGCCTCGTTGACATGGCGCAATCCGCCGTCGATCTGCAGATCGCGCTGGATGGTGTTGAAGTCGTCGAAATCCTCAGCGTCGACGTTGGATCCGGCGAACATGTTGTCGTAGTTGGGTGTCGCCGAGTAGCCCGACGTGATGAAGTCGGTTCCGGGCATCATCTGCGGCAGCAACCGGGCGGTGCGCCGCATCGGGGAATGCGAGAACGACTGGTCGTTGCCCGACGCGCACTCCAGGTCGACGGCCGATGCGATGAGATTCTCGGCGGCCACCGCGCGGATACCGGCGGGCACCGCGCCCGGCACACCGATACACGAGATCGAACCGTTCTGCAGCCCTTGCACGCCTGCGCCTTTGGCCACCAGGATGCAGCGGATCTCCAGGTACAGCATGGACCGGCCCTCGGCGTTGCCCATCTGCACCTCGGAACCCGTGCCCGAGGTGAATCGCATCTTGATGCCGCGCGAGGCGTAGGCCGCCGCGAGGAACGCCTTCGACCACGGGGTGTCGTCACCGTCGACGAACACCGACTCGGTACCGTACACCGAGATGGTCTCGGCGTAGGCCGTGATGCCGCGCATGCCGAGTTCGAGCTCGGTGGCCTCTTCCAGCGCGCACTGCGTGAGCCTGCCGCCGCAGCCGACCTGGGCCCCGATCTGCAGCGCCATCGCGACCAGCGGCGCGTAGCGCACGACACCCAAAGTCGTTTCCACTTCCGAGAACCCGCGCAACGACGCCTCGGCGGCCTCGCACGCCACCTGCAGCGGATTGTCTCGGGCGCTCGTGCAGTGCGCCTGATTCGCCGGGGTCCGGCGCGCGCGCATCTTCTGCATGCCCATCATGATCTCGACGATGTTCATCGTCTTGACGACTTCCAGCAGCTTGGCCGGGGTCAGGCCGCCGGTCACGGCGATCACCTGGTCGCGGGTCACGTGCGGGTCCACGAGCATCTGCGCGATCTCCACCGCGGGGATCGCCATGGCCTGCTCGGTGGTGGCCACGTCGATCGCGTGATCGGCGATGAACTGGTCGATGAAATCGAAATCGGCGCGAGCCCGGCCGTCCATCTCGACGATAACCCCGTCGGCCACGCGCACACTCGGGGCCGGGTCGAATGCGCTGTCGAGCGCAACCATCCCGACCTCGGGCCACTCCTCGACGAACCCGTCGAGATTGACCGGACGGTCCTCGAGAACCTTGGTGCGCTCCGACTGCTTGCGCTGGACTGTCGGTTTCCCTGACGCTGCTGACGTCACCGAATGTCTCCTATTCGCCGGTAGATTCGCTGGTGGCCAAGATGTCGCGGCGCTCGTAGACGTCGGCGGCCTCACGGACGAGCGCGGCCAGCATCGTCGCACCGTACTGGGTGTCGAGTTCGTCGGCGATCGCGTCCAGCTCGGGCTTCGTGGAGGCGTTGGGCCGCAACGCGTTGTAGATCTGCAAGACGCGCTCGTCACTGATGGCGGTCATCTCGGCGGCGCGGCGAAGATTCGCGCCGAGCTGCCTGCGGCCGACCTTCTCGGCGATCTGGGCCTGCAGGCGCAAGGTCTGCGGCGTGATCCGCAGATCCGAGGCCTGCACCGCACCCGACATGACCGCGTCCATCGTGATGTCGTCGATCGACTTGCCGTTGGGGGTGGAAAGCAAATCCTTGCGATTGAGGCTCAGCGGGTAATCCACCGCCGGATCCAGGACCGGTTCTGTCATACACGACTCCCAACTGATGTGCTGCGGGCGCGAAGCACCCTCGATTGTGCGCTGCGTCACGTTGCATCACCGTTGCGTCGCAGGTCAGCCGTACTTGCGTAATGCGACTAGCGTGTGTCGACGATGGACGACACCGCTGCGTTGCTCGACGCGGTCGCCGGGCTCGGCGATTACTTCGCGCTGCCCGCCGCCGAGGACGGCCCCTGGCTGCCGATCACCACCCTGCTCACCGACGCCGCGACGCTTTCCGAATACGCATCCCGCACCCGTCGCGCGACCGCATCGGCATTCGGCCTCGACGAGGCGCTCGTGCCGGTCAAGGCCGCGGCCTCCTCGGTGCACCTGTCGATCGCCGCGCGGGTTCTCTCGCCGGTCGTCGGCGCCGCGGTGACGCTCTCGAAGATCCCCGTGCTCGACGCCGAAACCCTGCGTTGGCAACAAGACTCGTCGCACCGGCCGCGGCTTGCGGTGACCCGGCCGCGCGTGCTGCCGGTGTCGGATGCGGCCGACGCCGCGGCGGCCATCACCGGCTCGGTGATCAACGAAGTGATCGTGCCGCTCAACGACACCCTGCGCTCAGGTGCGGCGCTTTCACCGCAGGTGTTGTGGGGCAACGTGATATCGGCGGCCAACGGCGCCGTGACGGTGATGTCGCAGACCCGGCCCGAGTGTGAGCAGCCGGGCCGCGCCCTGATTGCCGCACTCATGGCGACCGACCAGCTCGCCGGTGCCGCCGCCCACATCGATGGCACGTTCCGGCGCCGGAACTGTTGCCTGTTCTACCTGGTGCCCGGCGCCGGGTACTGCGGCGATTGCGTTCTGGTGGACTAGGCGATTTCGACGTCGACACCAACATGGCCGCCGAAGGGACGCACGACCGCCCTGTGCCGGAGGCGGATTCAGTCGATTGGCAGTATGCGCACCCGACGAACTCGCCGCGCGGCTGCGGTGTCGGCGGTTGGTGGGATGCGACGGGACCGGCAAGCGCCGGGCTTGCGTGGCTGGTCAAGGGCCGCGGACTCTTTTGCCGCCGGGGGCCTGGTCTGTGCTGGATTGCCATGGGTAGGGGTCGATCAGTATCCAGCCGGATGGAAGTCCGGGGTCGAAGGGCCCCTTGTCGAACGACTGCGCGTCCCAGAGGTGGTCGACGTTGGGTGCGATGAGTGTGGGTTGGTCGAAGTCGTTGCCCCAGTCCAGATCCCAGTCCAGATCCCACTGGAGGTCTGGCGTCCGCTCTGGCTCCGATTCGTCCTCGGGGTTCTGCTGTGCTTCCGGCTCCACGCCCTGCGCCCGTTCCCGCTCCGATTCGTCCTCGGGTGGGTTGAGCAGCAGTTCGGGCCGGTGGTAGTAGTTGATGCGGGCCTGGCCGTGGTCGAGCTCTGGTGGCGGGTGCCATTCGACCTCGCCGCGGTCGTTGAAGGTGGTGGTGTATCCGCCGTCGTCGACCAGACGATTGTCCGGCGGGCAGGCCAAAGTCATCTCGTTGACATTGGTGTTGCCGCCGGCGGCCCAGTCGGCCTCGCCGTGATGGGCCTGACAACCGTAAGCCCCCACAGTGCAACACGGTTTCGTACAGCCGCCGTCACGGGCGATCAACATGATCCGCTGCGCCCGGCTGGCGGTACGCCGGGCCCGGTAATAGTCCAGCGCCGCTCCAGTGGCCCGATCGAAGATCGCCAGGTGATGGTTGGCGTGGGCGGCCATCCGGATGACGTCTTTGATGGGCAGCTTGGTTCCGCCGCCGGTCGTGCCGATCCCGGCGCGCGATTCCAAATCCTGCAGGGTGGTGCGGATGATGATCGACACCGGCAATCCGTTGAGCTGACCCAAATCGGTCATCAACGCGATCCGCCCGATGGCGATCAGCGCGTCATGTTGGCGCTGGGCCAGGGAGCGGTGATCATTGTCGATCTGGGCCTGAGTCGGCGTCCCCGACGTGCAGGGTTCCTCATCGGCCGGGTTGCACATGCCCGGCGCGGCGAACCTGGCAAACAACACCTCCCACACCGCCGCGGCCTCCGGGCTCAGGTTCGCCGTCAACCCCGTCATCCCAGCCCGATCCTGCTTGGCCATCGACACCCCGCGGGTACGGGCGCGTTCGGTGTCGTCGGGCTCGGGGCCGTCCTGATCGAGCAGAAACAACCGCAGCTCGGCGGTGTCCTTGAGCTCCTTGGGATCCACCTTGACCGCGACCCCCACCAGATCGGCTTCGAACTGGTCCCGCGTGGTGGGATCGACCCACCCGGGGAGAGCATCGACCGCGTCGCGCAGCACTTTGACGTGATCGGCATTGATCAGCCCGGCGGCTTGCGCGGCCGCAACCACTGGCAGGACCGGCGGCAGCGGCTCGCCGGTCAGCGCGCGGCGCGGCCCCAGCTCGGCGGCCTCGCGCAAGCGGCGGCCCGCCTCCGCGGTCGACAGCCGCCACCGGATCCGCAACACCGCATTCCACGACTTGGCACCCATCTCCTTGGGTGTGGTGCCGGCCTGTAGCTGGGCCAGCAGCCGATGCAACGGTGCCGGCAGCTGACACATCAGCTCCTCGTACTCGTCGAGCAGCGCCACCACCTCGGCCCTGGACAAGGACGCGACATCGCACGCGGCGAACGCGTCGAAGGCGGCCCGCAACCCCGCCACCGCCGCCAGCGCATCCGTCTGCATGCTTCGAACATACATTCGACCACCGACAAAACGGCGCGCCCCGACCTGCGTCGCGACCACGATGGAGGAACAAGATTGGGACTAGAGCACGGCGACGCCGGCCTCGGCGACCGCGACATCCTGCTCGACGCTGCCCGCGCTGACCCCGATCGCGCCGATCACCACACCGTCGGACTCCAGCAGAAGGCCGCCACCGAACACCACGAGACCTCCCGCCGTCTGCTCAAGCCCATACAGTTCACCGCCCGGCTGGCACACCGTGGTCAGCGCGCTGGTCGGCAGATTCATCATGACCGACGTGCGGGCCTTCCGGATCGAGATGTCGATGCTGGCCTTGATGGCGCCGTCCATGCGAACGAACGTCACCAGGTGGCCGCCATCGTCGACGACCGCGATGTTCATCGGGTGGCCGATCTCGTGGGCCTTGGCGATCGCAGCGTCGACCACCTTCTGCGCCGTGGACAGCGACAGAGCTCCCATCAGTTCTCCTCTCGTCGGCTATGACCGTCGGTTATGACGAACGTGGGCTTGTGTGCGGGTGGGGGGTTCGGCACACAAGCCCACGTTCGGGCTGGAGACCGGCTCAGAAGAAGCCTTGGGCCTTGTTGCTGTAGCTGACCAACAGGTTCTTGGTCTGCTGGTAGTGGTCGAGCATCATCTTGTGATTCTCGCGGCCGATGCCGGACTGCTTGTAACCACCGAACGCCGCGTGCGCCGGGTACTGGTGATAGCAGTTGGTCCACACCCGGCCGGCCTTGATGTCGCGACCGGCGCGGTAGGCGGTGTTGCCGTCGCGGCTCCACACCCCCGCACCCAGGCCGTAGAGCGTGTCGTTGGCGATCGAGATCGCATCGTCGTAATCGGTGAACGACGTCACCGCCACCACCGGGCCGAAGATCTCCTCCTGGAAGATCCGCATCTTGTTGTTGCCGGTGAAGATCGTCGGAGCGACGTAGTAGCCGCCGTTGAGATCGCCACCGAGCTGAGCGCGCTCACCGCCCGTGATGAGCTTGGCCCCTTCGGATTTCCCGATCTCGATGTAGGACAGGATCTTCTCCAGCTGGTCGTTGGAGGCCTGCGACCCGATCATGGTCTCGGTGTCCAGCGGATCACCCTGACGCACGGCCTTGGTACGGATCGCCGCCAACTCCAGGAACTCGTCGTAGATGTCGGCCTGGATCAGGCTGCGCGACGGGCACGTGCACACCTCGCCCTGATTCAGCGCGAACATCGTGAAGCCCTCGAGCGCCTTGTCCTGGTAATCGTCAGCTGTGGCAAGGACATTGGAGAAGAAGATGTTGGGGCTCTTGCCGCCCAGTTCCAGCGTGACCGGGATCAGGTTCTGCGACGCGTACTGCATGATGAGCCGGCCCGTGGTGGTCTCACCCGTGAACGCGATCTTGGCGATCCGGTTGCTCGACGCCAGCGGCTTACCGGCCTCCACACCGAACCCGTTGACGATGTTGACCACACCGGCCGGCAGCAGGTCACCGATGAGCGAGATGAGGTAGAGCACCGAAACCGGGGTCTGCTCGGCGGGTTTGAGCACCACGGCGTTGCCGGCCGCCAGTGCCGGGGCCAGCTTCCACACCGCCATCAGGATCGGGAAGTTCCACGGGATGATCTGCCCGACGACACCGAGCGGCTCGTGGAAGTGGTAGGCGACGGTGTCCTCGTCGATCTGGGAGAGCGACCCCTCCTGCGCACGCAACACGCCCGCGAAGTAGCGGAAGTGGTCGACTGCCAACGGGATATCGGCGTTGAGCGTCTCGCGGATCGGCTTGCCGTTGTCCCAGGACTCGGCCAGCGCGATCGACTCGAGATTGGCCTCGATGCGGTCGGCGATCTTGTTGAGGATGTTGGCCCGCTCCGCCGGTGCCGTCTTGCCCCACGCGGGCGCGGCAGCGTGGGCGGCGTCGAGCGCCTTCTCGACATCGGCCTCACTCGACCGCGCCACCTCGCAGAACACCTGGCCGGTCACGGGGGTGCGGTTCTCGAAGTAGCGGCCTTCGGCCGGCGCGACCCACTCCCCACCGATGTAGTTGTCGTAGCGGGCCTCGAACGACATCAAGGCGCCCTCGGCGCCCGGACGTGCGTAAACAGTCATGGCATTCTCCTGCGGTCGGACACCCGAATGTGTCGGTCGTCACTCAAGGTAGGTAGCAGGAGGTTGCAGCACGGTTGCACGCGTCGTGCAACGCGGCGGACCTAGGCCAAGTCGGCGTCGAGCCCGGCGAGGTGACCGCGGGCATGTGCCCGCGCGACCGGGTCGGCATCGCGGTGATCGTGCAGCAGGTGCCAGCCGCGTCGGTCGTCCCGGCCGTCGGGCAGTTGCAGCCACCGGCGCAACAGGTCGAGGTTTCCGTCGGCGAGCACGGCTCCGCGCAGGCTCGCGCTCAGCTCGGTGCGCAGCCGCGCGATGGCAGGTGATACGGACTGCGGCAGCAAGGCCCCGGTGTACGCGGAGAGCGCCGCCGCCACGTCGCCTGCCCGCAGTGCGTCGTACACGTCACCCATGTCGCTGGCGATCGGCGCGAGCAGGCGATACGGCCGCGACGCGATGTGCTCGCTGCCGATCACACGGCGCAACCGTGACATCTCGGCGCGGATGGTCACCACGTCGAGATCCTTGTCGTCCAGCAGCATCGCGAGGTGATCGGCGCTCAAACCTTCGGGATGGCGGATCAGCAGGACCAGGATGTCGGCGTGCCTGCCGGTCAGGGTGGCGGTGCGTGGTCGGCCGTCGGAGTCGGCGGCCTCCCACCGAGGCCGTTCGGCACCGAGCACCGACAGCCGGGCGCCTTCGGGAACCGGGTCCGGTGCCGGCTTGGTCAACTGCAGCAACGCCAGGTGGTTCTCCACCGCGACCGCGGTCGCGCGCACGAGCGCCAGGGTCTGCGGCGTCGTCACGGCGTGACCGCCGGTGAGATCGATGGCGCCGAGCAGGACTCCGCTGGCCGGGTCGTGCACGGGCACGGCCGTGCAACTCCACGAATGCACGATGCGGGAGAAGTGCTCCGAGCCCAGGATCTGCAGTTCGCGGTCCAACGCCAACGCGGTACCCGGAGCATTGGTGCCCGCCGAGCGCTCGCTCCAGTCCGAACCGGGCACGAAGTTCATGGCCTCGGCCCTCCGGCACGCGGTCCGGTCGCCCTCGACCCACAGCAAGGTGCCGTCGGCGGCGGTGATGGCGACCACCACGCCCGAGTCGGCCGCGTCCTCGACCAGCAGCCTGCGGATCAGCGGCAGCGTGGGGGCCAGCGGATGCGAGGCCCGCAACTCGGTCAGGCTTGCCGCGGCAAGCCGGCCGCCACGGTCGGGGTCGACGCCCGTGGCCAGGCTGCGCTGCCAACTTTCCACAACGATGCGGCGCAGCGGTGTGGAGTCGAGGTATGCGGCGTCCACCTGGCCCTCCACGAAGAGGTCGTGCACGGCACGCACCTTCGCAGGCGGCACTCGGGACAAAACCCGGCCACCCACGTCCTCCGATGTGGTCACGGTGATCACGCTCCTGAACGCGGCGCCGACATTTTGGCCACCGCGCGTGCCCGCCAGGATAGTTGACCTGGGTGTGACGGCGGTAACGCATGGCCGCTCGGAGGCCGGGAAACGGACCGCCTACCGGTATAGTCGGGTCACGGCGACTTGTCTGTTCTGCCTTTGTCGCCATCTCGATCGTCAACTCGAGCGCCGCGGGATCTCACCCGCGCCGGGCAGGACGACCGCCTACCATTTTCGGAGTTTTCTTTTGTCTGCCTCGACGTCTGTCCAGACGACTTTCGCCGACCTCGGCCTTCCCGCCGAGATCGTCACCACCCTCGCCGCGGGTGGCGTGCACACGCCGTTCCCCATTCAGGCCGCGACGCTTCCCGACTCGCTGACCGGCCGCGATGTACTCGGCCGTGGCCGCACCGGGTCCGGCAAGACCTATGCGTTCCTGCTGCCGCTGGTCGCGCGCCTGGCCAAGAGCGGCACCGCACGCACGCCCGGACGCCCGCGCGCCCTGATCCTCGCCCCGACCCGGGAACTCGTGACCCAGATCGAGGCATCGCTGATCCCGCTCGCCGAAGCCACCGGGCTGCGCTCGGTCAAGATTTTCGGCGGGGTGGGCCCCAACCCGCAGATCGCGGCGCTGCAACGCGGCGTGGACATCGTCATCGCGTGCCCCGGCCGGTTGGAAGACCATGTGAAGTCCGGCCACGCCGATCTGTCCGCGGTCGAGATCACGGTGCTCGACGAAGCCGATCACATGGCCGATCTCGGCTTCCTGCCCGGCGTGAAGCGCCTCCTCGACCGCACCCCGAAACGCGGCCAGCGGTTGCTGTTCTCGGCGACGCTGGATGCCGGTGTCGATGTGCTCGTCAAGCGGTACCTGCACGACCCGGTGGTGCACAGCGTCGACTCGGCGCAGTCGCCCGTGACCGCCATGGTGCATCACGTGCTGCACGTGGACACGGCCGCGCGCGTCAACGTCGTGGCCGATCTGGCTGCCGCCCCTGGCCGCACCATTGTTTTCGCCCGCACCAAGTACGGCGCGAAAAGCCTGACCCGCCAGCTCAATTCCCGTGGCATCTCGGCTGTCGAACTGCACGGCAACCTGTCGCAGAACGCGCGTGACCGCAACCTCACGGCATTCTCTGACGGCTCCGCGACCGTGCTCGTCGCGACCGACATCGCCGCGCGCGGAATCCATGTCGACGACGTCAACCTCGTGGTGCACGCCGACCCGCCGGTGGAGCACAAGGCCTACCTGCACCGGTCCGGCCGCACCGCGCGCGCCGGGGCCGAAGGTACCGTCGTGACGCTCATGCACGACGCGCAGGTGTCGGATGTGCGCAACCTGACCCGCAAGGCCGGCGTCAAGCCGACCATCACCCGCATCAGTGGCACCGATCATCCGGTGCTGCGGCAGATCGCGCCGGGTGACCGGGTTTTCGGTGAACCCAAGGCTCAGTCGCGGCCCGAGTCGAAGGCCCCGGCGCGGCCGGAGCGGTCGTCCGGGCCCGGACAGTCGCGTCGCGGTCGCCAGGGCAATCGGTCCGCGGCCCAACGCAATGGCGGTGGCCGCGGCCGCAGGCCCAGAAGGGCGAACGACTCCGCCGCAGGCCGCCACTAGCGACCGTCATCGGCCCACTGCGGCCATACACTGTGAGCGATGCTGCTCTCGGGCCTGTTCGACGTCGCAGTGGCGTGCGCACCCATCGTGGCGGCGGCGCCCGCGGTGGCCGCAATCGCCACGGGCCACACCGTGTTCGGCTCACGCGGCCTCATGCAGCGTCGGCTGTACCGGTCGCTGCTCATCGCCGAGAAACTGACCCCGACGGTGCCGGGCAGCCGCCAGATCATTGCCGGTGTCGAGCGCGACACCATGGCCCTGGCCTACCTCACGCAATATCCTCAGCGCGGCAAGGACATCGCGCACATCGCATTGATCGGGCTCGGTCTTCTCGCCGCGGTGGTGGCCTACTACTTGCTGCCCGGCGGATTGGTCTCGCGGCTCGTGCTGCTGGCGGTCGTGGTCTTCGCGGCGGCCTGGCTCGACCGGGCCGTGCGCAACTTCGTCCGCAATGACACTGTGACGCGGGAACTGTTCATTCATTTCGGTGCGCCCGCCGAGTTGATCCGGCCGCGCACCGACCTGATCACCAGAACCCCGCGCCGTACCGTCGCGACGATCCTCGGCCGCGCCGCCGATGTGCGCGACGCCAGCGCGGCCCCGTTGAGCACCGTTGCCGCGGTCAACATCGTGCTCGCCGCGGGCGAGGTGCCATGGCAGGCACATGTCCGCACCGCGGCTGAGCGCGTGTCCGGGATCGACTATCGGCAGCGTGCGAAAGCCGCGTCGGCACAGGCACTCACCTACTCGTCACGCGGCTACGACTGGCTGCTGAGCCGGGTAGCCGATCCGCTGTTCCTGCTGCGGCTGACGCTCCTGGAGATGCGCGAGCGCGACCGGATCAGCCAGGCGCACAAGGTCGGCGACGTCTACAAGGCCGCGTGGCTCACCACGCACTACCGCAACGAACGCCGTCGCGTCGACCGTCAGCGCTCGTGGCTGCACACCGCGCACGAACAAAATGTGCGGTCCCGCCGGCCTCTCCATTCCGAGCGGGACCGCACAGGCTTTGTCGGGTGAGCGTCACAGCCCCCACGCGTTGGCCGCGCTGCGGTCGGTCGCGGCGACATCGTCGGACCCGTCCCGCACCGCATTGCCCAGGTTGAACAGAATCTCGTTGAGTGACGCGGCGGCCTGATTCCAGCGGATCTGCTCCACCTGATAGGCCTGTGCGGCTTCCCGGGTCCAGACCTGCTGCAGCGGAGCGATCTGGGACCGCAACTCCTCGAACGCCGCATTCAGCCGGCTCGACGTCGTGTGGATCTCCTGGCGAACCGAGTATTCGATCTCGTCGAAGTTGTATGACAGCACTTCGCTCATGGTTGCTCCTTGTCTCTCACAGGTTCTGGCCGACGGCGCCGAGGCGCTCCGAATGGCCGTCGGCGGCCTGACGCAGGGTGCGTTCGTTGGACCGGATGGTCTGGGCGATGCGCGCCAGCGCGGTGTGCAGCGCGACCGACTCGCTGTTCCACCGGTCGACGACGTCCCGGAAGCGCGTTGCCGCCGCGCCGCCCCACACCGAGGGCGGCACACTGCTCATCCTCGCGATGAATGCTTGCAGCATGGCCCGGATGTCGTCGTTGAGAACGTCGATCTTCCCGGCCACCGAGGTCATCACCTCGAAGTCGGTACCCAGTGATGTCACCATCGGATCCTTCCGGCGTTGTCTTGCGGGATATAAGGTTTCGACGCAGCAGAAGGCTCTTCGGTTCCATCTTTTTCAAAACAGGGCATGTGCCGAGCGGACGGCCGCTTCACACGCGGCCTGCACCGTGTCGGGCCGCTGCGGAGCGCTCTGGCATCCGATGGCGATGCGAACCGCGTTGTCGGTCAGCACGATCCACCGAACCTGGCGTTGCGCGCGCAGTTCGCGGTAGCTGACGACATCGCGGCCGGCCACCCGGTCATGGGGGTTGAAGTCGACGAACACCCCGGCGGGCTGCTCGTCGAGTGCTCGTCGCAGACTGTCTTCCAGCCGACCGGGCGGCACGCCGGATTGGGTCAGGTGCAGTGCGACAACAGGTTCCGCCGGCGACGATGCCTGCACGCGGGCCGATCCGGCACCGCCCGTGAGCCGCTCGACGGTCCAGCCCGCCGGAACCTGCATTCCGACGCGTCCCTCCACCAGGGTGACCGTCGATTCTCCAGACGTGCTCGGCGTGCGCATGGCCGCCGCTCCTGCGGCGAACACCGCGGCGAGCGCGAGGCCGGTACAGACCGCGACCCTGCCACGGACAGCACCGGATCTGGCGTCGGGCTCGGACGGCTCCGGCTCATCAGGCGGCGGAAGTGACAACGTCGCGACCACGACGACGGGAATCCCGTTGCGGCGCAGGCGCTCTGCGACGAGACGCCCCAGCTCACCGGACTGCGTGACGTCGGCAGGCGCGTCGACGATCACCTCGTGCGCCGTTGCCACCGCGGCCGTGACGGCGGTCACCACGGTCTCGGTATCCGAGCGCATCATCCTCACCGGCATCGCATCGGGTCGCGAGATGACCACGAGTTCATCAGCGATCTCGACCACTGCCCACGCCGCGTCGTCCCGACCCGCGGCCACCACCTCGGCCCGGCTCATCACGACAGCCTCACCGAACGCCGCGGCGGCGGCTGCACGCACCCGCTCGACCTGGTCACGAGTCCACCACGTCGGGCACACGAGCACCACCCCGGCGCCGTCGTCGACCGCGGCGGCCCGCAGCACCTCTGCCCACAGCTCCTCAACCGAGACCGGCTCATCGTCGATCAATGCGATCGCATCGTCGATGCACTCGACGGCGGTGGCAGCCAAATCCCATGGGACCGGCCCGGGCCCACGCACCGTCACGGGCCCGGCCTCGATCATCACGGGTCCGGCCCGACGGCGACCTGGATCAGCTGCTCGGCCGACGCACGCGTGATCAGGGTTCCGCGCCCCGGCGGTAGCGGCCTGGGCCGCACCGAGCCGAGCAATACGCCTTCCTCCGGACCGGCGCTCATCATCAACCCCATGCAGCCAAGGTCTTTCATGTGGGCCAGCACCGGGTCGAACATCGCACGGGCGGCGCCACCCGAGCGGCGCGCCACCACGAGGTGCAGACCGATGTCGCGGGCGTGCGGCAGGAATTCGACAAGTGACGTCAGCGGATTGCTCCCGGTTCCGGCGACCAGGTCGTAGTCGTCGACGACCACGTAGAGCTCAGGCCCCGACCACCATGACCGGTCCCGGAGCTCACGCTGGGTTACCGCGGGACCGGGAATCTGGTCCCGCAGGCGGTCGGTCACCGCGGGCAACAGGCCCTCGAGCATGCCTGTCGATATCGCATAGCCGGCAAGGTGATCGGATTCCACCGCGCCGAGCAACGACCTGCGGAAGTCGACGATCAGCACCTGTACGTCGGCCGCCGCGGTGGTCGCCACCAACTCGCGGCACAAGGTGCGCAGCACGGTGGACTTTCCACAGCCGGCCTCGCCGAGGATCACGAGGTCGGACTGTTCGCCGAAATCGACCACCACCGGCGCGAGTTCGCGTTCGCCGAGGCCGAGCACCACCTGGGTGGCCGGCCGGGCCTGCCCGACGTCGCCGATCGCGTTGCGCGTGACCAGCGCCGGCAGCAGCCGGATCTCCGGTGCGGCCGCGCCGGGGTACTGGGTGCGCAGCGTGTCAGCTGCCGCCCGCAGTGCGTCAGCACCGCCGGTGGTCGAGGTTGCGCCGTCGAGTCGGGGCAGCGCGATCAGATACTCCCGGCCGTCACTCGTGAGCCCCCGGCCGGGCGCGCACAGGCCCAATTGCCGGGCCCGCTTGCGGTCCATCTCGGATTCGGCCGGATCGCCGAGCCGCAGTTCGATGCGGGTTCCGAGCTGGTCCTTGACCGCGGGACGGAATTCCGCCCACCTCGACGCGGTCAGCACAACGTGGACACCGTACGAAAGTCCTTGTGCGGCAAGCGCTGTGATTGCCACCTCCAACGTGTCGTGGTGCTGGCGCAGCACCGCCCACCCGTCGACGATCAGGAACACGTCGCCGTATCCGTCGCGGTCGCTGGAATGGCGGTATTCGCTCATCGAATCGATGCCCAGCTCATGGAACCGCTGTTCGCGGGAGCGCACCAACCCCTCGAGCTCCGCTACCGTGCGCCGGACCAGGTCACCATCATGGCGGCCGGCGACCGAACCGACGTGCGGCAGCGCCTGCAGGGCAGTGAGGGCTCCGCCGCCGAAATCCAGGCAGTACAACGTCACATCACCGGGGCGGTGGGATGCTGCCAGGGCCAGCGCCAGGGTTCTTGCCGTGGTGGACTTCCCCGACTGGGGTCCGCCGACGATCGCCACGTTGCCCTCGGCGCCGGCCAGCGTGACGACGAGCCGGTCGCGGCGCTGTTGAAACGGGCAGTCGACCAGTCCGATGGCGACGCTCAACGGCGCGTTGCCGGCCAGCAGCACGTCGCTGAGCGGGACCGAGGCCGGCAACGGCGGCAACCAGACCTGATGAGCGGGTGGCCCGTGCCCGGCCAGCCGGCCCAGCACTGCAGTCAGCAGAGTCGTGGTGTCGCGCTGGGCCACCGCCTTGTTCGGCGGCGACCAGCGGGCACTGAACGGGCCCGGTGTCGGAGTGGGCTCGACAGGCTCCGGGATCGACAGCGGCCCGGAGACGAACGCAGTGCGGAACCGGGTCACCGCGCCCGCCGGTGTCTTGAGGTAGGCCATCCCAGGAGTGTTCGGCAGCTCGTAGGCGTCGGGGATCCCCAGCACCGCGCGGGACTCACTGGGCGAGAACGTCTTCAGGCAGATCCGGTAGGACAGGTGGGTCTCCAGTCCGCGCAGCCGTCCTTCGTCGAGGCGCTGACTGGCCAGCAGCAGGTGGACGCCGAGCGAGCGACCCAATCGACCGATCGCCACGAACAGCTCCGCGAAGTCGGGATGCTGGTGCAGGAGTTCGGAGAACTCGTCGACGATGATCAGCAGGGCAGGCAGCGCCGGCAGATCCGCGCGCAGTCTGCGGTATTCGGTGATGTTGGTGAGGCCGCCCGCGGCGCGCAGCAGTTCCTGCCGACGCGTGATCTCTCCGGACAGCGCGTCGGCCATCCTGGCCACGAGCGCGGCCTCGTCCGCCAGATTGGTGATCAACGCGCTGACATGCGGAGCCGTTTCCAAACCGAGAAATGTTGCGCCGCCCTTGAAGTCGACCAGGACCAGGTTGAGGGCATCGGGTGAATGGGTCGTGACGAGACCCAACGCCAGCGTACGCAGGAACTCCGATTTTCCCGATCCGGTGGCGCCGATGCAGAGCCCGTGCGGACCCATGCCGTCCTGCGCGGCCTCTTTGAGATCGAGGTGAACGGGTGTGCCCGTCTCGGTTCTGCCGATAGGCACCCGCAGCAAGCAGCGCGGATCGGATGTCCGCCAACAGTTCGGCGGGTCGATCCTGGTGACGTCACGCGCACCGACGAGATCCAGCCATTCCGGATGCACCGCACGCCGAGAACGGGCCGATGCGTAGCGGGCCAGCCGGCGTGCGCACACCAGGGCCTCGCTCTCGCTCAGCCGATCAGGCCGGGCGGTGACCCGCCCGTGGCGGACGCCGTCATCGCCGATGTGCAGGAGCGCTGCCGTGTCGCGTCGCGCACCGACCGTGAGCACCGTGACGCCCGGCGCCTCCGCAGGAGGGTCGGCCGAGTCGACGATGACGATGACGTGGGCGCCCGGTGCGTCGACATGCATCTCGGCTGCGCTCCGATAGGTCATCCGCGCCGGTCCCGCGGTGTCGTGCCGCCGCGGATGACCATGGTGCGGAAGCCATTTCAACCACTCCCAGTGGTCAGCCGCGGCCGCACCGATCACGGCCGCGATCAGGAGGTCGCGCGGATGATGCCAGGTTGCCAGTTGACACACCACGGCACGGAGCAGGGCCCGAGCCGCCGAGGCGTCGCCGTCGATCGCGAGACCGGACACCTCACGCAGTGCAACGGTCACGGGCACGTCGCTCACCGTCGCGCGATCGGCGAGCAGCCGGCGAAGCGCGCCGGTGGTCACCGGATCGGGTTCACCGCCTGCCGCGGCTTCTGCCGTCACGAGCCGGGTGCTCGACGGCCGCTCCCCCACCCCGATGCGAACTTCGCAGAAGGCAGGATGTTCCGGGGCGCGCTCCCCCATTCGAGCGCTGCCGGCATGCCTCCACAACTGGTGCGGGGCGGGGTGGGTCTCGTGCAGGTCACGCCACTGCGCCTGCGCGGCAGCCGCCAGCACGGCATCCAGTCCGTCGAGATAGCACAGGTATTCGCGACGGTCACGGCTCAGCTCGGCACCGCGACCGTTCCCACGCAGGCTGTAGACCATCGTGCCGATCACCGACAAGACCATCATGATCGGGAAGAACATGAACGCCGGCCCGCGGGATGCGGCGGCGCCCGACGAGAAATAGACGGCCATCATGCCCACCATCGCGACGGCCAGCATCACGGGCATCAGCCGGGTGAACACATTCGCCGGGGCGGCCCGCGGCACCGTCGGGGGTGCATCGATCATCAACTCGCCGGGCTGCCCCGGGTCGGCGAGTGCGGTTGTCCGCGCGGTTGTCTCCATTGCACGATTGGACGCACCCTGGCGTCGATCCGTTCCATCGAACTGCCGGAAATTTTGCCGCGCGGAACCGGTGCGAGTGTCGGTTACGGTGATCTGCACTGGCGTCGACCGGGGGGATGATGTGATGCCGGATGCGCTGCGCCGCGTGTCGATTCACTGCGGATGGGTCGCCGACGACGATTCGGTCACGGTGGATCTGTCTCTGCCCACCGCGATCACGGTCGGCGAGCTGATCCCGTCGATCATCGATGCGTGCGGCGCGGACGACGCCACACCCATGCCCTGGCGGCTCTGCACCATCGGCGGCCCAGCGCTCAACGAATCGAAGACGCTGGCTCAGAACGATGTTCATGACGGCGACCTGCTGCTACTGGCACCCGAGGCACCTGCGGAGCCCACCACCCGCACCGATTCGGTCACCGCAGCACTCGCGGCGAGCGTGCCCGCTGTTACCGCGGTTCCCGGGCTGGGGTTCGCCGGCTGCGTCTTCTCGTGCGCACTGGGTATTCTCGCACTGGCATGGACGGGGCTCGCCGCGCAGGGCCTCGCCCGCTTCGGCGTGGCGGCCGTGCTGGCGGCAGCCGTCGTCACGACCGCGGTTGGCGCACAACGGGTCAGGGCCGCGCCGCCGCTCGTGGCGACGCTCAACATTGTCACCGTGGCTCAGGTTGCGGCGACGGGATTTCTCGCCGTCCCCGCCGGGCCCGGCGCGGCGAACGTATTCCTTGCGGCGGTGGCGGCAGGGTCGGTCGGGATCGTGCTACTCCGGATGTCGGACTGCGGACCGACGTCTCTCCTCGCCGTCACGGCTTTCGCGGCCGTGGTGGCGGCATCCGCGGGACTCGGCGTGGTGTGGCCGGCACTCACGCTGAGCGCTCTCGGCGCGGCGCTGGCCGCGACCGGGGTCGGTGCGTTGGCGCTGACGCCGCGACTGTCGATCATCGTGGCAGATCTGACGCCTGCGGTCCCTGGCGAGCCCGATGACGACGATGCGGATGACCTCACGATGCGGGCCTCTCGCGGGCATCGGACGTTGGCGGGTTTGGTCACCGGATGCGCCGCGGCAGCCTCGGTGGGTGCCCTGCTCGTCGTCGCGGGGTGTCGTCATGTCGTGACTGCACCCGCCGTCGCTTTCACCGCGGCGGTCGGCGTGGCCCTGGTTCTGCGGTCGAGGTCGTATGCCTCAAGCTCATGCCGCACGGCCCTGTCGATCACCGGATGTCTCGGTCTGGCGGCGACTTTCGCACTCCTGGTGATGTGGCTGCCGCAGCATGGCGACTGGCTGGGCCTGCTCGCCGTCGCGGTCGGGTTGGCCCTGCTGTGGCCCACCAGTGCCGCTCACCCCGCGGCGATGAGGATGGCCGACTGCCTGGAGTACATTGCGCTGGCTGCGATCGTGCCGCTGGCCTGTTGGCTCGCAGGCATTTTCGATGCGCTGGGCCAGCTGTGAGCAGGACACCCCGGGTGATCGCGGCCGCGGTCCTGGCGGCACCGATGATGATGACACCGGTGGCGGCCGCTGTGGTTCCGCCCGTTGTCGACAACGCGCGGTTGCCTCCGGCCGCACCACCGAAACCGGTTCAGCCCACCGAGCTACGTCAGCCGTGCTTCAGCGCTTCGGCTCACGCCACCGGCGCGGTGACGCACCCGCTCGGCCTCGACGCGGTGTGGCAGTTGACCCGGGGCGCGGGCCAGACCATCGCGGTGATCGACACCGGGGTCGCACGGCACCGGTTACTGCCGCACCTGGTCGGTGGCGGCGACTACGTGTCCGGTGGCGACGGCACGGCCGACTGCGACGGTCACGGCACGATCGTCGCCGGGATCGCGGGCGGCGCACCCACCGACGACGGTTTCAGCGGCGTCGCCCCTGACGCGACGATTCTGGCAATTCGTCAGTCCAGCAACAAATTCGCCGTCGAAGGCGAGACCGCGGGCGTCGGTGACGTCACAACGCTGGCGCAGGCTGTCCGGACGGCGGCCGATCTAGGCGCGGGAGTCATCAACATTTCGTCGGTGGCCTGCGTCGCGGCGGAGCGGGCGCCCGACGACGGTACGCTCGGCGCGGCGCTGGCCTATGCGGTCGACGTCAAGAACGTCGTGGTCGTCGCCGCGGCCGGCAATGTCGGCGGCCCGGGCCATTGCCCGGCGCAGAACGGTGCCGCCGGCCCGCCCGATTGGGAGCACGTGCGGACGATCGCCAGCCCGGCCTGGTATGACGACCTGGTGCTGTGTGTGGGCTCGGTGGGCCCCGACGGCGTCGCGTCGCAGTTCACGCTGGCCGGCCCGTGGGTGGATGTCGCCGCGCCCGGCGAACAGGTCGTTTCCCTGCATCCGGACGGAGAGCAGCTGATCGACAGGCTTGGTGAGGCCGACCCGATCTCGGGCACGAGCTACGCGGCACCGATGGTCGCCGGGATCGCGGCGTTGGTGCGGGCGCGGTTTCCACAGCTGACCGCGCGTGAGGTGATGCGCCGGATCGAGACCACCGCACATCGGCCGCCAGGCGGCTGGGATCCGTTGGTCGGAAACGGAATCGTCGACGCGCTGGCCGCCACGAGTGACGGCGGTCAGCCGGTCACCGCTGCGGCCCGTCCGGTCTCGACCGTGACCGCGCCGACTGCCGGGCAGGCAGACGACGGGTCGCGCCGGGTCGCGTTCGGCGGGGCGGCAATCTGCGTGGTTTTGGGCGTTGCGCTGGCCGTGTCGGTGGGCCGGTTACGGCGCGGCGCTTCCGGCGGTCAACCCGTCACGGACGACTGACGCGCCGTCGCGGCTCAGTTCCGGGCCGGCCGGCAGCAGCCTGAGCATGGGCCACGGGCCAGGCACCGCGGGCAGTGGTAGTCCGAGGCGCTTCGCGGCATCGTCGTCGTGCACTCCGTAGAGCACACCGAGATCGTCGACCAGATAGAGCGATCCGGCCACCGTGTCACCGGCCAGGCCGGTCGCCCGCACCAGCGCGCTGCGCCCAGCGGGGATGCTGACGTGGTCGAGGTTCGGACCTGCGCCGTCGTGCTGCGCGAGCTCGACCGTCACCGCCGCGCCGGATAACGAATCAGCCGTGTACAACGTGGTTTTCGTGGTCGATCCGCGCGGATCCCAGCCCGCGCACCGCACCGCGGCACCACCCGCCTGCACCCGCTCGGGTAGCGTGCCCACAGGCAGTTCGTGCACGAACGGAACTTTCGCCACGGTGGCCGCGGCGATCTCGGGTGGCTGACCGGCCGGTTGCGGAACCGTGAACCGGATGAGATCGGCGGCCACCTGGCCGACGCGTTGCAGCCCGGTTGTCAGCACCACGTAGAACTCGACGCCGTCGGCCCGGACCACGCGTATCACGGTGCCCACCCCGAGCCCGTCCAGCACAGGCGGCCCGGGTGTGCCCGCCGCGGCGATGCTCGGCGCCCTGACGGCGGCCACCTCGGGCACACTGTCCAGCAAGGCGCGCGAAACAGACAGCGGTGCAACATCTTCCATTCTCAAGGCCCTGACCGCGGCGATGTCACGAAGATCGACGCGGGCCCGCACGCCGTCGAACAGCAGGTAGGTGTTGGCGGCTCCTTCGTCGCGTGCCACCACGAGCAGCGACTGACCGCGGCGCAACTGCCGAAAGCCGGGGTGCGGGCGGCCCGCGACGAGCACCGTGCCCACGGGATCGGCGACATCGCACACCGCCCAACCGGATTCGTCGAGCGCCAGAGGAGGACCGATACGCGCCGGCGCCCCGGGAATACCTACGAGCGGCCCCCGGCGTGCCGTCGCGAGTGCGCCGTCGCCGACCGGTTGCGGGTCGGCGGCTGCACCGGTGACGAGCCGGGCCGACGCCAGGTTGAGCACCGGGTGCACTACGCCGTCGATCTGCACGTACAGCGCGCCGGATTTCGGGGAGATCAAGATCGGCGCGCTGCCCAGCGCGGTACCCGGACGGACGAACGCGAGTACGAGGAACGCGACGACCGCGACGACCGCGAGCGCACATCCACTTGCGAACGAGATCGACTGCGCGCGAAGCGGATCGTCGACCATCGTGGCGTCGCCGCGGACCAGCGCATGCGCGGTGCGCCGAAGCAGAAAGCGATGACCGCTGAGCTGCAACCGAGTCGCCGGTTCCCGTGCCATATGTCCCCCGGCAACCACCTTAACCCGGTTCGAAACGATCCTCTGGCAGGGATTTTCGTGCGGAGCCCTACTCCTCGCGTTGCCGTTGGCGGTAGGCCGCCACATGCTGCCGGTTGCCGCAGTTTCCGGTGTCACAGAAGATCTTCGACCGGTTGCGCGACAGATCGGTCAGCACAGCCGTGCAGTCCGGTGCCGCACACACCTTCAGCCGGCGCAGTTCACCGCCGCGGATCAGGTCGGCCAATGCCATCGCGATCTCGGCGCCCATGCGCTGCGACAGCGGGTCGTCGGGGGCACCCAGATGCAGATGCCAGTCGGGGTTCTCCACGTGCCGGGTCAGCCACGGCGACGCCTTGGTCTCCCGCAACAGTGCGTTGACCTTTTCCACGGTGGCTTCCTCGTCATCGGTCGCGGCCCAGATATCGCCCAGGCGGGCGCGCAGCCGGTGCACCGACCGCAGCTCGGCATCGTCGCGGTCACGGCGTCCCGTCCATCCGAAGCTGTTCAGGTAGACGTCCAGGGCTGCCAGGTCGGCGAGCTGTTCGCCGTCCACGCGGTCGCTGTTGACCAACTCGGCCGCGGCCCTGAGTGTGAGTTCCGTGTCATATGTAAAAAGCATTTGACTCCTGACGACGCCTCACCGTAGCGTCAGTACTGTCACTACCAAAATCCATTTTACTCATTACATCCCCCGGGAGGTGTACCGATGACCACAACCCAGCTGAACCGTCTGCCTGCCGACAAGCAGTTCCGGCTCGGACTGCTGTTCGCAGTGAGCTCCGCGCTCGCGTTCGGATCATCGGGCCCCTTCGCCAAGGCTCTCATGGAGGCCGGGTGGAGCCCGACCGCAGCGGTCACCGCGCGGCTCGCGGGCGGTGCACTCGCAATGGCCGTCTTCGCCGGCATGGTCCGTCCCGGCTGGGTGCGCGAGGTCATCCATCATTCCCGGACCGTGCTGATCTACGGCCTCGTACCGATCGCCGGCGCGCAGCTCTTCTACTACAACGCCGTCGCGCACCTGTCCGTCGGTGTGGCCCTGCTGCTGGAGTACACCGCGCCCGTGCTCGTCGTGGCCTGGGTGTGGGCCACCACGCGGCGCAGGCCGAGCACCATGACCTTCGCGGGCGTCGCGCTGGCTGTGGCCGGAATCATGCTGGTGCTCAACGTGTTTACCGGAGCACACATCAACATCGTCGGCGTGGGCTGGGGCCTGGCCGCGGCCGTGTGCGCAGCGTGCTACTTCATGATGTCCGGCAATGTCGCGACGGACGGCGACGCCGGACTGAACCCGATCAGCCTGGCCACGGGCGGGCTGATCGTCGGCGCCGCGGCCGTCGCGGTGCTCGGCGTGACCGGCGTCATGCCGCTGGCCTTCACCGCCAATTCCGTCGTCATCGCCGGTTTCACCACATCGTGGCTGGTTCCGGTGATCGCGCTCGGCCTGATCCCGACCGCCATCGCCTATCTGCTGGGCATCCTCGGCATCGCCCGCCTCAAGCCTCGCTTCGCGTCGCTGGTGGGGCTGTCCGAGGTCATGTTCGCCGTCCTGGCGGCCTGGATCCTGCTCGGTGAGGCCATCACCGTCAGCCAGGCGATCGGCGGCGCCGTGGTCCTTGTGGGCCTCGCGCTGGCCCGCCAGGGCGACCGCAGCGAGCAGGCGGATTCGGACGGCGCCGGTCAGCTCGAGCTGGCGAGCTGGCCCGACATGGCGATCCGAGAGACGACAGATCGGGCAAACGATTAGCCGCGGCTAACCATTTTGTGTGACGATGTCGTCCGTGAGTCTCCTCCGGAAATCGGCCCGGGTGGCCGCAATCGCATCGACACTGGTCAGCGCGGCCCTGCCGCTGGCTGTCGCCGCGCCGGCCGCGGCCGAACCGTGTTCCGACGTCGAGGTCATCTTCGCCCGCGGCACCAACGATGCCCCCGGTCTCGGACGGCCCGGGCAGGCCTTCGCCGACGCGTTGTCGTCCCGGCTCGGCGGCCGCACGGTGTCCACGTACGCGGTCAACTACCCCGCGAGCTACGACTTCCTGGCGGCCGCCGACGGCGCCAACGACGCCGCTGCCCGCATCTCCACCCTGGCGGCCACGTGCCCGTCCACGCGCGTGGTGCTCGGCGGTTACTCCCAGGGCGCGGCAGTCGTCGACATGCTGGCCGGCATCCCGCCGCTCGGCAACAGGGTCGGTGAGATCGGCTCGGCGCCCCCGCTGGAGGGCAGCCTGGTACCCCAGGTCGCCGCCGTGGCCGTGTTCGGCAACCCGGCCACGAAGTTCGGCAACCCGATCACGTCGTCGGTGTTCGGTGGCAAGGCCATTGATCTCTGCAAGGACGGTGATCCCATCTGCTCGCGTGGCCGGAATCCGTTCGCGCACAGCGATTACGTGACGGCGGGCCTGACGGATCAGGCCGCCAATTTCGTCGCAGGCATCGTTTAGCAACTTCGGAAGCTAGGATTTGGTGTGGCCATTGATCTTGTTCGTCGTTGCAGCCTGCTCGTCGCATCCGCCGCGCTCGCTGTCGCGGGCGCTCTCATCACTCCGGTACTGACGCCCAGCGTGGCGTCGGCGGCCGATTGCCCCGACATCGAGGTGGTCTTCGCTCGAGGCACCAACGATTCCCCCGGGCTCGGCCGCATCGGCAACGCCTTCGTCAGCGCGCTGCGCAACAAGGTCGGCGGCCGATCGGTGGGTGCCTACGCCGTCAACTACCCGGCCAGCTACGACTTCCTCGCGGCAGCCAACGGCGCCAACGACGCCAGCGGTCACGTCCAGTGGATGATGGAGAACTGCCCCAACACGCGGCTCGTGCTCGGCGGCTACTCGCAGGGCGCCGCGGTGATCGACGTCATCGCCGCGGTTCCGTTCCCGGCGGTCGGCTTCAACGCGCCGCTGCCGCCCAACGCTCCCGACCACATCGCGGCTGTCGCGGTCTTCGGCAACCCTTCGGCGAAACTGGGCCTGCCGCTGACCTCGAGCCCGGTCTACGGCAGCAGGGCGATCGACCTGTGCAACCCCAACGATCCGGTGTGCACCGACGGCGACAGCGTGCCTGCGCACCGCGCCTACGAGGGTCCGGCCAACGACGCCGCCAACTTCGTCGCGGGACTGCTGTAGACCACACGCCAACATCGGCAGCGCCGTCAATTTCTCCGCTACGATCGCCTAGGTGGTCAAACTTTCTACCCGCGGCCGGTTCCGCCGATGGTTCTGTGTGGCCGCTGTCGTGATGGCAGTCGCCGCCGTCCTGCCGCTCACGCCCGTGATCGTGTCGGCCGGCCTGCCGAGCGCCCAGGCCGCGCCGTGCAGCGATGTCGAGATAGTGTTCGCGCGTGGCCGCACCGAACCGGCGGGCGTCGGCACGCTCGGCAACGCGTTCGTCAACGCGGTGCGATCGCGGACCGACAAGAACGTGAGTGTCTACGCCGTGAAGTACCCGGCCGACACCGAGGTCGACATCGGCGCCAACGACATGAGCCAGCACATCCAGTACATGATGGACAGCTGCCCGAACACCCGGCTCGTGCTCGGCGGGTA
Organism: Mycolicibacterium mageritense; assembly: GCF_010727475.1. Classification (NCBI taxonomy): domain Bacteria; kingdom Bacillati; phylum Actinomycetota; class Actinomycetes; order Mycobacteriales; family Mycobacteriaceae; genus Mycobacterium; species Mycolicibacterium mageritense. The sequence continues at coordinate 4,522,003 of NZ_AP022567.1, read as the reverse complement.
CTCGCTGGGCGCTGCGGTCGCCGATGTCGTACTGGCCGTGCCGTTCACCGGTTTCGGGTTCAAGAGCCCGTTGCCCGCCGGGGCGGCCGACCACATCGCGGCCATCGCCCTGTTCGGGAACGGGGCGGCCTGGGTCGGCCCCATCTCCAATTTCAGCCCCGTCTACCGCGACCGGACCATCGAGCTGTGCCACGGCGCCGACCCGATCTGCAACCCCGCGGATCCCGACACCTGGCGCAACAACTGGCCCGATCACCTCGCGGGGGCCTACATCGACGGCGGAATGGTGAACCAGGCAGCGGACTTCGTGGCGGGGCGGCTCTGACCCGCTGAGCCACTTCGTCGCCGGATCGTTGCCGGACCGGCACCTATTCTCGACGCGATCGTCAATACCATCAGATGCGTGATTGGCCGTCGAATGTCGGCCGCACTGATCATCGCCCTGACTGCCGTCGCGGTGCCAATGACGGCGTCGCCCAGCATGATCGGCACTGCGAGCGCCGCCGGGTGCCCGCCGGTCGAGGTGGTGTTCGCCCGCGGCCGCATGGAGCCCCCAGGTCCCGGACAGGTCGGCGCTGCCTTCGTCAACGCGTTGCGCACCCTGCGGGGCCCGAACATCAGCCTCTATCCGGTGAACTACCCGGCCGACACCCAGGTCGACATGGCCGCCAACGACATGAGCCGACGGGTTCAGTTGATGTCCCGCAAATGTCCGAGAACCAAGCTCGTCCTCGGCGGCTACTCGTTGGGTGCCGCCGCGACGGATCTCGTTCTCGCGATGCCTATTTCGGCGTTCACCTTCAACAACCCGCTGCCGCGGGGCACCGACCGGCACATCGCGGCGGTCGCGTTGTTCGGCAACGGCGCCAACTGGGCCGTACCGATCACGGCGCTGAGCCCGACCTACCAGAACCGCACCATCGACCTGTGCCACTCCGACGATCCGGTGTGCAACCCGAGCAGCCCGTACAAGTGGCAGGCGGGATGGGCGGATCACCTGGCGCCCGGCTACATCCGCTCGGGCATGGTGGCACAGGCAGCCAGATTCGTCTCCGCGCGGATCTGAAGGGCCGGCAACCGATTTGTCGGAGCCGCTCAGAGTGTCCGCAGATCCCGGGTGACGCCGATCCTGGCAGCCAGCTGATCGTCTGGCGGATAGTCCACGCGCACGAGCGTCAACCCCCGCGCCGGCGCCGCGGCGAACGCACTCGACCGGCTCGTCTCGGACAGCAGATGCGCGGCCCAGTCCGGCGTGCGTCGCCCCTCCCCCACCTTCAACAGCGCACCGACCAGGGATCTGACCATGTTCCAGCAGAAGGCATCCGCGGTCACGTGGGCCGTGACGTACACGCCGTCACGCACCCAGTCGAGCCGCTGCAGGTCACGGATCGTGGTGGCGCCGGGACGGTGTCGGCAGAACGCGGCGAAGTCGTTGAGTCCCAACAGCTCACGAGCGGCCTCGGTCATCGCGTCGACGTCCAGTGGACGTGACCACGGGGTGACGAACCGGGCCTCCTGCGGCTCGACGCCGTAGGGTGCGGTGCTCAGTCGGTAGACGTAGTGCCTGCGCAACGCCGAGAACCTGGCGTCGAAACCAGCTGGCGCACGCGTGATGTCGCGCACGGTGACGTCGGCGGGCAGAAACCGCGACAGCCGACGCACCAGCGGGGTGAATTCGGCATCCGCGGGGCGAGTGGTCCGCGGATACGCGTGCGGCACCGCGTCGACGGGAACGTCGATGTGCGCGACCTGCCCCGTGGCGTGTACGCCGGTGTCGGTGCGGCCCGCGGTCCGCGTGACGATCGGGGTGCGGAACACCGTCGACATCGCCTCGTCGATCACTCCGGCGACGGTGCGCTGTCCCTCCTGGACCGCCCAGCCGGCGAAATCCGTCCCGTCGTAGGCGATGTCCAGCCGCAGACGAACGTGCCCGCCACCGGAGTCGATGGCGGGCACGTTACGAGCGTCCTCAGGACTTGGTGTCATCCTCAGCCGGAGCGTCGGCCTCGGCCTCGACCTCGGCGGTCTGGGCGTCGGCGACTGCAGCGTCCTCGGCCTCGACCTCGTTGGCCGGGGCTTCCTCGGCCAACGCAGCCTCGTCGGCCTCCTCAACCTTGGCCTCCTCAACCTTGGCCTCTTCGGCCTTGGCCTGCGACGCCGCGGCGCGGCGGGCCCGGTCGGCCTCGGAGGTCACGGTCTTCTCCCGGACCAGCTCGATGACCGCCATGGGGGCGTTGTCGCCCTTGCGGTTCTCGACCTTGATGATCCGGGTGTAGCCACCGTTGCGGTCGGCGAAGAAGGGCGCGATCTCGGCGAACAAGGTGTGGACCACATCCTTGTCGCGGATCTTCTTCATCACCTCGCGGCGGTTGTGCAGCTGCCCCTTCTTGGCGTGGGTGATCAGCTTCTCGGCGTACGGACGCAACGCCCGCGCCTTCGGCTCGGTGGTCTTGATCCGGCCGTGCTCGAACAGCGAGGTGGCCAGGTTGGCCAGCAGCGCCTTCTGGTGCGAGGACGACCCGCCGAGGCGAGGACCCTTGGTGGGCTTGGGCATTGCGACTATCTCCTAATTGGGGCCGGTCCCCGTATCAGGTAGGACCGGGACGGATTTCTTTAGAGCTGCTCGGTTTCGGCGTAGTCCTGGTTGTCGTCCAGGTCGTAGCCTGCGTCGCTGGTCCACGTGCCGGTCGCGGCGTCGTAGCCCGCGACCTCGGACGGATCGAACGTGGCCGGGCTGTCCTTGAGCGAAAGACCCAGCTGGTGCAGCTTGATCTTGACTTCGTCGATGGACTTCTGACCGAAGTTGCGGATGTCCAGCAGATCGGACTCCGTGCGGGCCACGAGCTCGCCCACCGTGTGCACACCCTCGCGCTTGAGGCAGTTGTACGACCGCACCGTGAGGTCCAGGTCGTCGATCGGCAGGGCGAACGACGCGATGTGGTCCGCCTCGGCCGGCGACGGGCCGATCTCGATGCCCTCGGCCTCGACGTTGAGTTCCCGTGCCAGACCGAACAGTTCGACCAGGGTCTTACCGGCCGAAGCCAGCGCGTCGCGCGGGCTGATGGAGTTCTTGGTCTCGACGTCGAGGATCAGCTTGTCGAAGTCGGTGCGCTGCTCGACGCGGGTGGCCTCCACCTTGTAGGTGACCTTCAGCACGGGGCTGTAGATGGAATCCACCGGGATGCGGCCGATCTCGGCACCCGACGCCTTGTTCTGCACGGCGGGGACGTAGCCGCGGCCACGCTCGACGACGAGCTCGACCTCCAGCTTGCCCTTGTCGTTGAGGGTGGCGATGTGCATGTCGGGGTTGTGCACAGTCACACCGGCCGGCGGGACGATGTCACCTGCGGTGACCGCGCCCGGGCCCTGCTTACGCAGGTACATGGTGACCGGCTCGTCCTCTTCGGAGGACACGACCAGGCCCTTGAGGTTCAGGATGATGTCGGTGACGTCTTCCTTCACCCCGGGAACGGTGGTGAACTCGTGCAGCACACCATCAATGCGGATGCTGGTGACTGCCGCGCCGGGGATGGACGACAGCAGCGTGCGCCGCAGCGAGTTGCCGAGGGTGTAGCCGAATCCGGGCTCCAGCGGTTCGATGACGAACTTGGACCGGTTCTCGGCAACGGTCTCCTCGGACAGGGTGGGTCGCTGAGAGATCAGCATGGTGTTTCTTCTCCTTCTCGGCACCCGCTATTTGATGCCGTCTGGGTACCTACCGGCCAAATGGCCGGAAGGTCATTACTTCGAGTAGAACTCGACGATGAGCTGCTCGGCGAGCGGCACGTCGATCTGCGCGCGCTCGGGGAGCTGGTGCACCAGGATGCGCTGGCGCTCGCCCACGACCTGCAGCCAGGACGGGATCGGGCGGTCACCGGCGTTGGCGCGGGCGATCTCGAAGGGCAGCGTGTTCAGCGACTTCTCTTTGATGTCGATGATGTCGTACTGCGACACCCGGTAGCTCGGGATGTTCACCTTGACACCGTTGACGGTGAAGTGGCCGTGGCTGACCAGCTGACGCGCCATGCGACGGGTCCGGGCCAGGCCGGCGCGGTACACGACGTTGTCGAGGCGGCTCTCCAGGATCTGCAGCAGGTTCTCACCGGTCTTGCCCGACTGGCGGTTTGCCTCTTCGTAGTACTTGCGGAACTGCTTCTCCAGGACGCCGTAGGTGAAGCGGGCCTTCTGCTTCTCCTGCAGCTGGGTGCGGTATTCGCTCTCCTTGATCCGCGCGCGACCGTGCTGGCCGGGCGGGTAGGGGCGCTTTTCGAACGACTGGTCGCCGCCGACGAGGTCGACGCCCAGGCGACGCGACTTGCGCGTCGCAGGTCCGGTGTAACGAGCCATGAGTCTCTATTCCTCCCTAGACCCGGCGCCGCTTGGGCGGACGGCAACCGTTGTGCGGCTGCGGGGTGACATCGGAAATGGCGCCAACCTCGAGGCCGGCGGCCTGCAACGAACGGATCGCGGTCTCGCGGCCCGAGCCCGGGCCCTTGACGAACACGTCGACCTTCTTCACGCCGTGCTCCTGCGCCTTGCGGGCGGCGTTCTCAGCGGCCAGCTGCGCGGCGAACGGGGTGGACTTACGCGAGCCCTTGAAGCCGACGTGACCCGACGACGCCCAGGCGATGACGTTGCCCTGCGGATCGGTGATCGACACGATGGTGTTGTTGAACGTGCTCTTGATGTGCGCGGCGCCGTGCGGGACGTTCTTCTTTTCCCTGCGACGGGTCTTCTGCCCCTTCTTAGGAGCTGCGGCACCCTTTTTTGCTGGTGGCATTTACTTACCTGGCCTTCTTCTTGCCGGCGATGGTGCGCTTCGGCCCCTTGCGGGTGCGCGCGTTGGTCTTGGTCCGCTGACCACGCACGGGCAGACCGCGGCGGTGCCGCAGGCCCTGGTAGCAGCCGATCTCGATCTTGCGGCGAATGTCGGCCTGGACCTCGCGGCGCAGGTCGCCCTCAACCTTGAGGTTGCCTTCGATGTAGTCGCGCAGCTGGGTGACCTGATCGTCGGTCAGATCCTTGGTGCGCATGTCCTTGTCGATGCCGGTGGCCGCAAGGATCTCCTGGGAGCGGGTACGGCCGATGCCGTAGATGTAAGTCAGCGCGATCTCCATGCGCTTGTCGCGCGGAAGATCGACGCCCACGAGCCGTGCCATGTGGCGGTATTCCTTCTTCTATGCGGAGGTCTGTTCCCAGCCCGTTCCCACGCCTCTTGTGTGGGGTCCGGCCTCCGTTCCGGACGTGTTGAGCGGCCAATCCGCTCAGTGGTGCTGGGAGGTCTGCATTCAGTTGTGGGTACTGCTCAAGCCGGGCTTGTCAGCCCTGCCGCTGCTTGTGCCGCGGATCGGAGCAGATCACCATGACCCGCCCGTGCCGGCGGATCACCCTGCACTTGTCGCAGATCGGCTTGACGCTCGGGTTCACCTTCACGGCTTCGCGATCCTGTTCTCTCGTCTGTGTTAAGGGGTTCGGGCAGTTACTTGTACCGGTACACGATGCGGCCCCGGGACAGGTCGTAGGGAGAGAGCTCCACCACAACGCGGTCCTCGGGCAGGATGCGGATGTAGTGCTGCCGCATCTTGCCGCTGATGTGGGCCAGAACCTTGTGTCCGTTCTCCAGCTCAATGCGGAACATCGCATTGGGCAGAGGCTCGACCACGCGGCCCTCGACCTCGATGGCACCGTCTTTCTTGGCCATACTGTCTGGCGATCCTTGCTTTCGTTTCGTATCTCGTGCGCCCTAGGTGGCACAGCGACCTCTCCGGCTTCGGAAACGTGAGCCGGATCGGCAGAATTCCAGAAATTCCAGCAGTTCCAGGACGGGCGCACAAAAGCCGGCGCGGGAAGCCGCACCGTTGGTCCACAATACCCGCTCATCGGCCTACACCAAAATCGCCGCCGACCAGGGACGGACGTCGAAAATTGTGCACGGTAGGGACCGCCTCTCGGGAGACAATGGTCCCAGTGAGCTGCGAGCAGCTCAGACCGGGCCCGGGGGATCTTCGGAGACTGATACGTGACAGCTATATATCTGGCGGCATTCGTCGTCGGCGCGGTGGCGGTGCTGGCCGCTCTGCTGCTGGCCGACGTCGGGCACGGCGACGGTATGCCGTTCCTGAGCCTCACCGGTCTGTCGGTCGCCCTGCTCGGGGCGGGCACCGGCGGCCTGGTGGGCACCTGGACCCATCTGGGCGCGTTCGGTTCCGCCGTGCTGGCCGGGGCATGCGCCGTGGTGTTGGTGTTCCTGCTCAACGGGCTGCTGTTGCCCTACATGCGCCGCCAGCAGTCCAACTCACACAAGGGCCGTTCTTCCTACATCGGCCTGCTCGGCACGGTGACCCTCGAGGTGCCGGCAGGCGGTTGGGGTGAGGTCTCGTTCGTCGACGCCGACGGCAACCGCGTCTTCTCCCGCGCCAAGAGCGACGAACCCGCCGCGCTGCCCAAATCGACCCGCGTGTACATCGCTGACATCGACGCCGACTTCGTCCACGTGGTCGCCGTTCCGCAAACCTGAGTACCCGAGCACCGAACCTCCGAGAAAGGCACCACAGTGTCCCTGCTGCTCATCGTCGTCCTCGCTGCCATCGCGGCCATCCTCATCCTGGTGGTATTGCCGATGGTCTACGTGAAGAACTACATCAAGGTGCCGCCCAACGAGGTCGCGGTGTTCACCGGCCGCGGTCAGCCCAAGGTGGTGCGCGGCGGGGCGCGGTTCCGCATGCCCGGTATCGAGCGCGTCGACATCATGAGCCTGGAACCGTTCAACGTCAGCATCAACCTGCAGAACGCGCTGTCCAACAACGGTGTGCCCGTCAACGTCGAAGCCGTCGGGCTGGTGCGCATCGGTTCGGCCGACGAGGCCGTGCAGACCGCGGTGCAGCGCTTCCTGACCTCTGACCTCAACGAGTTGCAGCGGCAGATCAACGAGATCCTGGCGGGTTCACTGCGCGGCATCACCGCGACGATGACCGTCGAGGATCTCAACTCCAACCGCGACAGCCTGGCCCGCAGCGTGGTCGAGGAGGCCGGCGGCGACCTGGCCCGTATCGGCATGGAGGTCGACGTCCTCAAGATCGCAGGCATCTCCGACGCCAACGACTACCTGAAGTCGCTCGGCCAGCGCCGCATCGCCGAGGTCAAGCGGGACGCCACGGTCGGTACCGCCGAGGCCGAGCGGGATGCCCAGATCCAGTCGGCCAAGGCCCGTCAGGAGGGTTCGATCGCCCAGGCCGAGGCCGACACCGCGATCGCGACGGCGAATCAGAAGCGCGACGTCGAACTGGCGCGCCTGCGCGCCCAGACCGAGGCCGAGAACGCGCAGGCCGACCAGGCCGGGCCACTGGCCAACGCTCGCGCGCAGAAGGACGTCGGCATCGCGATCGAGCAGGCCGAGGCAGCCCGGGTGCAGGCCCGCATCGAGGTGGAACAGCGTCGCGCCGAGCAGGCCCAGGCCGCCCTGCAGGCCGACGTGATCGCTCCGGCCGAGGCGAAGCGCCAGGCCGACATCGCGATCGCCGAAGGTCAGCGCCAATCCTCGATCCTGGCCGCCGAGGCCGCAGCCGAGACCGAGCGGCGCAAGGGTCAGGCCGAGGCCGACGCCCGTAAGGCAGCCGCCGACGCGCTGCGGGTCGAGAAGCAGGCCGAGGCGGACAGCTTGCAGGCCAAACTGGTCGCCGAGGCCGCCGGTAAGAAGGAGCTGGCCGACGCGCTGCGCGTCGAGCAGCAGGCCGAGGCCGCGGGTATCGAGGCCAAGCTGCTGGCGGAAGCCAACGGCAAGAAGGAGATCGCCGCTGCGCTCAACGGCTACACCGCCGACGCCGCGCGCCTGCTGATGCTGCCCGACGTGCTGGCTTCTGTGGTCAAGGCGACCGAGGCGGCCGCCTCGCCGCTGGCCGAGATCGAACGGTTGTCGATCATCGGCGGGTCGGGCGACACCCAGGACGCCGTCGGCGGACTGCTCGGAGTGAGCCCACTCGCGGTGGCCAAGATCGTCGAGTCGCTCAAGAGCTCCGGCATCGATCTGGCGGCCATGCTCAACGGCAAGACCGACCACACCGTCTGATCTGCTGCACCGCCGTCCCTGAAGGGACGGCGGTGTGGCGGTCGGCACTCGGCCGACAGCGCATCAAGTCACCGGTCAGGCGCATAATTGGAGCCGATATGACTGGACCCTCGCCCCAGCCCCGTAAACCTGTCATCCTCAGCGTCGACGACGACCCGGCCGTCTCCCGTGCGGTGGCGCGTGACCTGCGCCGCCACTACGGCGAGCGGTACCGGATCGTGCGCGCCGAGTCCGGCCCCGACGCCCTCGAAACGCTCCACGAACTCAAGCTGCGCGGCGACACCGTGGCGGTGTTCGTCGCGGACTACCGCATGCCGCAGATGAGCGGCATCGAGTTCCTCGAAGCCGCGATGGACCTCTACCCCATGGCCCGCCGCGTGCTGTTGACCGCGTACGCGGACACCACGGCCGCGATCGACGCCATCAACGTCGTCGATCTCGACCACTACCTGCTCAAGCCGTGGGATCCGCCGGAGGAGAAGCTCTACCCGGTGATCGACGGCCTGCTGGAGGCGTGGCATGCCGTCGGCGACCGGGCCATCCCGCACACCAAGGTGATCGGCCACCAGTGGAGTGCGCGCTCGTGGGAGGTGCGCCAGTTCCTGGCCCGCAATCAGCACACCTACCGCGCGTTCACGGCCGACGAGCCCAAGGGCCGCCAGCTGCTGGAGGCGGCGGGCCTCGACGGCCTGCAGCTGCCGGTGGTGATCACCGAGGGCGGGCAGACGCTCGTCGAACCCACCGACGGTGAGCTCGCCGACATGCTGGGGCTGTCCACCACGCCGTCGCTGACCATGTACGACCTCGCGGTGATCGGTGGCGGCCCGGCCGGCCTGGCCGCGGCGGTGTACGGCGCATCCGAAGGGCTCAAGACCGTTCTCATCGAGGGCACCACGACCGGCGGGCAGGCCGGCCGCAGCTCACGCATCGAGAACTATCTGGGCTTCCCCACCGGGGTTTCCGGCGCCGAGCTGGCGACGTCGGCCCGCAGGCAGGCCGAGCGATTCGGCGCCGAGGTCATCACCACCCGCGAAGCCGTCACGCTCGACGTCGCGGGCGCGGCCCGCACCATCGGGTTCGCCGACGGCGAGACCATCGGGGCCCGCGCGGTCATCCTCGCGACCGGTGTCGACTACCGCCAGCTGCCCGTGCCAGGTTGTTGGGACGACCCGGACAACCCGGTCAACTACGTCGGCCGGGGCGTGTATTACGGCGCATCGGTCTCCGACGCCAACGAATGCGCGGGCGAGGACGTCTACATCGTCGGCGGGGCCAACTCGGCCGGGCAGGCCGCGATGTTCATGTCGCGCGAGGCCAAGTCGGTGACGCTGCTGGTGCGCGGTCCGTCACTGGAAGCGTCGATGTCGTACTACCTGATCCAGCAGATCGAACAGACCCCCAACATCCACGTCCGGACGTGCACCGAGGTGGTCGGGGCGATCGGCGAGGACGACCACCTCGTCGGGCTCGTGCTGTCGGACAAGCGCACCGGAGAACGCGAAGAGGTCCGCTCGACTCGCATGTGCTGCTTCATCGGCGCGACCCCGCGCACCGACTGGCTCGACGGTGTGGTGGCCCGCGACGACCACGGCTTCATCCTCGCGGGGCCGGACCTGCGCGACGTGTGCGGCTGGAATCTCGAACGTCCGCCGCACCACTTGGAAACAAGTGTGCCCGGTGTGTTTGTTGCTGGAGATGTGCGTGCAGAGTCCGCCAAGCGAGTGGCGGCCGCGGTCGGCGAAGGGTCGATGGCGGTGATGCTGGTGCACCGCTATCTCGCCGAAGCATGATGGCCGGCACCGCCGGCGTGGCCTAAGGAGCTGATGACGACAATGGGTGAAGCCTGTGTGCGTGACGAACTGCGCACGCTGTTCCTCTTCGAATCGCTGACCGACGAGCAGCTCGACACGCTGTGCGCGCACGGCCACATCGCGACGTTCGAACCCGGCCCGGTGTGCATCGAGGGCGAACCGGCCACGTGCTTCTACGTGATGATCGAAGGCGAACTCGTCATGTCGATGAAGTCGGGTGGCATCGACATCGAGACCAACCGCACCTCGATGCGCGGTGTGTACTGCGGCGCCTGGTCGGCCTACATCCCCGGCGAGCAGCCGGTGTACGAGGCGTCGGTGCGGGTGACGCGCACGTCGCGGTTCTTCGTGCTCGACGCCGAGGCCTACGCGGACTTCATGCGCACCGAGTTCCCGATGGCGGTGCACCTCCTGGAGGGACACAAGGTCGGTGGGCTGCGGCGCAGGCAGATCATCGGCCAGCGGGAGAAGCTGCTGGCCCTGGGCCAGCTGTCGGCGGGCCTGACGCATCAGCTCAACAATCCTGCGGCGGCCACGGCCCGTGCGGTCGCCGATCTTCGCGACCGCGTCGGCAAGATGCGCCACAAGCTGGCCATGCTGGCCGACGGCCGGTTCACGGCGGAGGCGTTGCGGGTGCTGGTGAGCGTGCAGGACGAGGTGGCCGAGCAGGTCGCCAAGAGCAAGGCGCAGAACCTGACCGCGCTGGAGGCCTCGGATCGCGAAGAGCAGATCGGCGACTGGCTCGACGATCACGGCATCGTCGGCGGCTGGGATTACGCGCCGACCTTCGTCGAGGCCGGGCTCGACACCGACTGGCTGGAGCGCGTATCGGCGTCGGTCGAGGACGTGCAGGCCTCGGCGACGCTGCAGGGCGCCATCGGCTGGCTCAAGTACACCATCGACACCGAGCTGCTGATGAACCAGATCGCCGAAGCCAGCAAGCGCATCTCGGCGCTGCTGGCCGGCGCCAAGCAGTACTCGCAGATGGACCGCGCCCCCTACCAGAGCGCCGACATCCACGAACTGCTGCACAGCACCCTGATGATGTTCGGTGACCGAATCGGCAAGGAAGGCAAGGGTGTTCGGCTCGTCAAAGAGTGGGACAAGTCCTTGCCCGAGCTGGCCTGCTATCCGGGCGACCTCAACCAGGTGTGGACCAACATCATCGACAACGCGATCCAGGCGATGGACGGGACGGGCACGCTGACCGTGCGCACCGGCCGCGAGGGCGATCTGGTGAAGGTCGAGATCTGCGACGACGGGCCCGGCATCCCCGCCGACATCATCGAGCGCATCTTCACGCCGTTCTTCACCACCAAGGCGTTCGGCGAAGGCACAGGCCTTGGTCTGGATCTGGCCTGGCGGATCGTCGTCGAGAAACACTGCGGCGACCTGCGGGTGCAGTCCGAGCCGGGCAACACCCGGTTCATCGTGCTGCTGCCGCTGGAAGCGCCGGCGCCGGAAGACCTGCCTGCACCCAGCCGCGAGACGGCCACCGCTTCGCCCGCGCCGGAATCGCCGTGAGTTTTTCGGAATAGCCGCGACGCGGGGCCGGGTTGACGCAACCATGACGGACATCACAAGCACCAAACCCGACCTCGGACCGTTCGGCGTATTCGGCCATTACTCGCAGTTCCAGCCGCTGTCCCCGCAGCAGCTGCGCGACATCGAGGCCCTTGGCTACGGGGCGATCTGGGCCGGCGGGTCGCCGCCCGCCGAATTGGACTGGGTCGACCCGATCCTGGCCGAGACCGCCAAGCTGCAGTTGGCCACGGGCATCGTGAACATCTGGACGGCCGCCGCCGGGCCGGTGTCGGAGAGCTTCCACCGCATCGACAAGGCTTATCCGGGCCGGTTCCTGTTGGGCATAGGCGTCGGTCACCGCGAGGCCATCGACGACTACCGCAAGCCCATCGACGCGCTCAACGACTACCTCGACAAGCTCGATGAGTACGGCGTACCGAAGGACCGCCGGGTGGTGGCCGCACTCGGCCCGAAGGTGCTGAAGCTGTCGGCGGACCGTTCGGCGGGCGCCCATCCGTACCTGACCACGCCCGAACACACCGCGCAGGCGCGTGAGATCCTCGGCCCGGACGCGTTCCTCGCGCCCGAGCACAAGGTGGTGTTGACCACCGATGCCGAACAGGCGCGTGCGGTGGGTCGCAAGGCGCTCGATCTCTACCTGGGACTCACGAACTATCTGAACAACTTCAAGCGGCTCGGCTTCACCGCGGAGAATCTGGCCAAACCCGGCAGCGACCGGTTCATCGACGCGGTCGTCGCATACGGCACGATCGAAGATGTCGCCGCCCGGCTCAAGCAGCATCGGCAGGCCGGCGCCGACCATGTGCCCGTGCAGGTGCTGACGTCACCGGAGAAACTGGTGCCCGCGCTGGCTGAGCTCGCCGGGCCACTCGGTCTGGCCTGACGGAAGGATCTTTCAGATGAGCGAAGGCATCTCACTCAAGCCCGCGTTGGGGCGTTACGGCGTGTGGACGTTCGGGGCGGTCAAGCCCGAGCAAGCGGTCGAGATCGAGCGACTGGGGTATGGCGCGGTGTGGGTCGGCGGCTCACCCGCAGGCGATCTCAACTACGTCGAGCCGATCCTGGAACGCACCGAGACGCTGCAGGTGGCCACCGGCATCATCAACGTCTGGACCGCCAAGGCCGAGGAAGTCGCCGAGGCGTATCACCGCGTCGAGGACGCCTACCCGGGGCGGTTCCTGCTCGGTATCGGCATCGGTCATCCCGAGCACACCGAGGAGTACCGCAAGCCCTACGACGTACTGGTCGAATACCTCGATGCGCTCGACGCCGCCAAGGTGCCGACCAGCCGGCTGGTGGTCGCGGCGTTGGGCGACAAGGTGCTCAAGCTGTCGGCGCAGCGCAGCGCGGGCGCGCATCCGTACCTGACCACCCCGGAACACACCGAGCACGCCCGGGATCTGCTGGGTGAGACCGTGTTGCTGGCGCCCGAGCACAAGGTGGTGCTCAGCACCGACGCGGCCGCCGCACGCGCCGTGGGCCGCGAGACCGTCGACTTCTATCTCAACCTGAGCAACTACCTGAACAACTGGCGCAGGCTCGGATTCACCGAGCAGGACATCGCCAAGCCGGGCAGCGACAAGTTGATCGACGCCGTCGTCGCACACGGCACCGCCGAGGACATCGCGGCACGGTTGCGCCAGCACATCGCCGCGGGCGCTGACCACGTGGCCATCCAGGTACTCGGCGGGTGGGACAAGCTCATCCCGACGCTGACCGAGCTGGCCGGGCCGCTGGAGTTGCAGCCGAAAGCCTGACGTACCGCCACGGCTGCGCTGTGTGCGGGTCCGCTGCCGACAGTCCGCCCCGACACGACCGTTAGGGTTGTGTCATGCGGTTGCTGGTCACCGGTGGTGCCGGGTTCATCGGCGCGAACTTCGTACACAGCGCAGTCGGCAAGCACGATGTGACGGTGCTCGACGCGCTCACCTATGCGGGCTCTCGGGAGTCACTGGCCGGTGTCGCCGACGACATCCGGCTGGTGCAGGGCGACATCACCGACGCGCCGTTGGTGGGCAGGCTCGTCGGTGAGGCCGACGCCGTCGTGCACTTCGCGGCCGAGACCCACGTCGACAACGCGCTCGCCGAGCCCGAGCCGTTCCTGCGCGCCAACGTGGTGGGCACCTTCACCATTCTCGAGGCGGTCCGCAGTCACGGCGTACGGCTGCACCATGTGTCGACCGACGAGGTGTATGGCGACCTCGAGCTGGGCAGCCCGGTGCGGTTCACGGAGACCACGCCGTACAACCCGTCGAGCCCCTACTCGGCGACCAAGGCCGCCTCCGACATGCTCGTGCGCGCCTGGGTCCGGTCGTACGGCGTGCGCGCGACGCTGTCGAACTGCTCCAACAACTACGGCCCGTATCAGCATGTGGAGAAGTTCATCCCGCGCCAGATCACCAATGTGCTGACCGGGCGGCGGCCCAAGCTGTACGGCGCGGGCGCCAACGTGCGGGACTGGATTCACGTCGAAGACCACAACGCCGCGGTGTGGCGCATCCTGTCCGACGGTGAGCTCGGCCGCACCTACCTCATAGGCGCCGACGGCGAGCGCGACAACCTGTCGGTGCTGCGGACACTGCTCAAGCTCATGGACCGCGACCCCGACGACTTCGATCACGTGACCGACCGTGCGGGCCACGACCTGCGCTATGCGATCGACGCGTCGGCGCTGCGCAACGAACTCGGCTGGACACCGGCGCACACCGATTTCGAAACCGGCCTCGCGGCCACCATCGACTGGTACCGCGACAACGAATCATGGTGGGGACCATTGAAAGACGCCATCGAAGCGCGCTACCAGGAGCGCGGCCAGTGACAGTTCGCGAGCTCGCCGTGCCCGGCGCGTGGGAGATCACCCCCCGGCAGCACGCCGATTCCCGTGGGCTGTTCTTCGAATGGTTCACCGAAACCGCATTCGAAGCGTTCACCGGACACGAGTTCGACCTGCGCCAGGCCAACTGTTCGGTGTCGGCCGCCGGCGTGCTGCGCGGCCTGCATTTCGCCCAACTTCCACCCAGCCAGGCCAAATACGTCACGTGTGTACGCGGCTCGGTGTTCGACGTCGTCGTCGACATCCGCGTGGGCTCACCGACGTTCGGGCAGTGGGACTCGGTGCTGCTCGACGACCGCGAGCGCCGCACCATCTACCTCTCGGAAGGCCTGGGACACGCTTTCCTTGCGCTGGAGGATCATTCGACGGTCATGTATCTGTGCTCGGCGGGATACGACCCCGAGCGCGAGCACACCATCCGCGTCACCGACCTGGGCATCGACTGGCCTGACACCCACGAGCTGATCTTGTCGGACCGCGACGCGGCGGCACCGACACTCGACGAGGTGCGGGCCGCAGGACTGCTGCCGACGTGGGCCGAGACCCAGGCGTTCGTCGCAGAGCTGCGGGACCGCGCTCGCTGACCGACGCTACGCATCACCTGTCGCGGCGTTGCCCGGCGGCCTGACCGCAACACCGGCCAGCAGGCCGGCGAACGGCACCGCCGCCAGGATCGCGCTCAGCGTGGCGCTGCCGCCCGTCACCAACGTGAAGTTGGTCAGCACCAACCACAGGCTCGCCAGCAGACCCAGGCAGGCCAGCGCCGGGGCGATCCGCGTCTGCCATGCCCGCCCTGCAACGAGTGACGGATTCCTGGCGAAGTAGACGAGGACCGCGACCGACGTCGTGAGCATCAGCAGCACCATGCCCACGGTCGCGACGCCGGCCATCGAACCGAAGACACCGACGAGCGGATCGACGCCGAGCACCGCCAGGATCGCGACGATGACTGCCGCGGTGATCGTCTGCACCACCGACGAGAACGCGGGAGATCCGTGTTGCTCGTGCACCCCGGCCAGCCGGCCCGGCAGCAATCCCTTTCGCGCCAGGGCGAATTGGTACCGCGCGATCACGTTGTGGAAGGACAGCACGCACGCGAACAGGCTCGTCAGCAACAGCACGTTGACGATGTCACGGCCGATCCGGCCCAGGTTGGCGTCGGTGGTGTCCAGCAGCATGTTGGCCTCGCCGTCGAGGGTCCGCTGCGCGACCTCACCGACCTGATCCGGTCCGATCGCGACGACGAATGCCCAACAGGTCACGGCGTAGAACCCGCCGATTATGAGCACCGCGGCGTACGTCGCGCGAGGAATGGTGCGCTCGGGGTCGCGGGCCTCGTCCCGGAACACCGCGGTGGCCTCGAACCCGATGAACCCGGTGAGCGCGAACAGCACCGCGATACCGAGGACACCGTCGGTGAAGACGCCGGGCGTGAACGACGCGAACGTCAGCCCGGCCGGGCCGGGGTCGGTGACGATCACCAGATCGAGCAGCACGACGATGCTGATCTCGCACACGAGTGCCACCCCGAGCACCTTGGCGCTCAGCTCGATGTGCCGGTAGCCGAGCACCGCCACGATCGCCAGGACCGCGAACGAGTAGACGGGCCACGGGATTTGCGGACCACCGTAGAACCGGACGGTGTCGTCGATGGCCCAGCCGATGTAACCGTAGATGCCGACCTGGATGGCCGTGTAGGCGATCAGCGCGACGGCGGCGATGCCGCTGCCCATCCGTCTGCCGAGCCCAAGCGTGACATAGGAGAAGAAGGCTCCGGCCTCGGGCACATACGGTGTCATCGCGACGAATCCGATGCTGAACACCAGCAGGACGAGTGCCGCTATGAGGAAGCCGACCGGCGCACCTGCACCGTTGCCCAAACCCATGGCCAGCGGCATGTTGCCGCCGATCACGGTCAGTGGTGCCGCGGCGGCGACCACCATGAAGACCACGCCGACGGGACCGAGTTTGCCGTGCAGGCGGGAGTCGTCGGCGGTGGGGGTGCTGGTACTCATTGGCCCTCCAGGAGAAGCGCATTGCGAAAGAGCTTGTGGTCAAGGGCGTGGACGGTGCGGCCGTCCCGTCCGGTCATGGTGGTCGCCGCCACGAGCGCGTTGACGATGGCTTCTTCGGTCGCCTCGATCGTCAGGTCGAACAGCCGGGTCATGAGTTGCGGTGCCACCATGCGCAACTCGACCTCGGGGCGGTCGGTTTCGGCATTCTCGTCCCACGCGTACGGCGGGATGCCGCGGTTGCCGGTGGCGAAGGCCAGCATGAGATCGCCGCTGTACTGCTCCCCCGTTCCGCCGAGCCGGCCGACCGCAAGAGCCGACCGCTGCGCGAGCCGGGCACACTGGTGCGGCAGCAGCGGCGCATCGGTGGCGACGATGACGATGATCGATCCCGACCCCGGTTCGTAGGCCATCGGCAGGCCCGGCAGCGGTACCTGCTGCGGGCCGATCAGCTCACCCACACCAACTCCGTTGACGCGCAGGCGTTCCCGCCGCCCATGGTTGGCCTGCACGAGCACGCCGACGGTGTAGCGCCCGGCCGCGGTGTCGGTGACCCGCGACGCCGTGCCGATACCACCCTTGAATTCGTGACAGATCATGCCGGTTCCGCCACCGACGTTGCCCTCGGCAACAGGCCCGTCGCCCGCCGACGCGAGGGCGGCATGTACGTGTTCGGCCCGCACGTGGTGGCCGTTGATGTCATTGAGCAGCCCGTCGTAGGTTTCCCCGACGACCGGCAGCGACCAGTACAGCCCCTCGCCCCTGGCTGCCACCTGCGCGTCGACCAGGGCGTCGCGCACCACACCGACGCTGTGGGTGTTGGTCAGCCCGATGGCGGTGGTGAGCTCGCCGGATTCCCTGATCCACTCCAGCCCGGTCATCTCACCGCTGCCGTTGAGCCGGTGAGCGCCGGCGAACACCGGCTCAGACCAGATGTCGTCGTGCGGGATGACGACCGTGACCCCGGTGTTGACGGCAGGCGGACCCTCCTGGCACAGCGTGGTGTGGCCAACCCGAACCCCGGCCACGTCGGTGATGGCGTTGTACGGGCCGGTGGGGTGATCGCCGATCACGATGCCGAGGTCGCGCGCACGGACCCGGGGAAGTGCGGAGCCATTGTGCGTGTCGTCAGATGGGCTGTTGGTCATCGAGCCTCCGGGAGTTCCCGTCAAGTTTTTTTCACGTTTGGAAAATAATGGGCGAAGGTAGCCTCGCTCGCAAGAGAAACGGCGAAATCAGCAAGGATGAAGGTGTGGCACGACCCAACCGACAGGCCGAACGGCGCGAGGAGATCCTCGATGCCACCATCTCCCTGATCGAACGGCACGATCTGGCGAAGCTGCGGATCGCCGACGTCGCCGCGGAGCTCGGCTTGACCACCAACGCCGTCCGCTACTACTTCAAAGAGATGGGCCAGCTGCTGTCCGAGCTCGCTCAGCGTTCCGACGCGCGGTTCTACGACGATCGCCTTGCCGTGGTCGAACGCACCGAAGACGTTGCCCAGCAGCTCGCCCTGACCATCGCGGCCGGACTGCCGACCGGACCGGAGGACGCCGAGTGGCGCGCGATCTGGCGCGCGGTCCTAGCGGCCGGGTTCGAGCTCGACCAACGCCGCGACGTCCAGCACATCTATCACCGGCAGGTGAAGCTCTACACCCGCATCCTCGAATCGGGCGCCCGCGACGGTGTGTTCCAGCTGCAGTCCCCCGCGCGTGACGCCGCGATGACGTTGATGGCCATGGAGGATTACCTCGGCTTCCGCGTCGTGGCCCGCGATCCCGAGCTGAGCCGCGAGACCGCGCTGCGCCTCATGCGTCAATACGCGGAATTGGCAACGGGCACCAGGCTTCCGGTGACGGAGTGACCACGCGCGCCCCGATCGGGGCCGCGATGCTGGTGGTCCTCGCCGCGATCAGCCAGGAGGTCGGTGCTGCATTCGCGGTCGGGCTGTTCGCCGCGGTCGGCACCGTCGGCGCGTTGTTCGCGAGGTTCGCGGTGGCCGGGGTCATCCTGTGCGCGGCAGCCCGGCCGACGGTGCGCGGCCTGACGCGCCGGGCGTGGGGCTCGGCGGTCGCGCTGGCGGCCACCCTGGCGGTGATGAACTTCTGCTTCTACCTCGCGATCGCACGGATCCCGCTCGGCATCGCCGTGACCATAGAAGCCCTTGGCCCACTGATCCTTTCGGTCGTGACGAGTAGCAGGCGCATCGCATGGCTGTGGGCCCTGCTGGCCTTCTCCGGGGTCGCCCTGCTCGGCCTGCCCCGCCACGGTGGCGGGCACTTCGACCCGATGGGCTTCGCCTTCGCCGCGGCCGCGGGCCTCGCGTGGGCCTGCTACATCCTGGCCTCGGCACGCACCGCCGCCGAGTTCCGCCGCGTCGACGGGCTGGCCCTCGCCACGGCCATGGGCGCGATCGTCGTGGCCCCGTTCGCGGCGGCTTCGGTGCACCTGGACGCGCTGCACTGGCATGTGCTCGGGATCGGCGCCGCCGTCGGGGTGTTGTCGTCGGTGATCCCGTACTCACTGGAGCTGATCTCCCTGCGCCGGCTGCCCCCGGCCACGTTCGCGGTGCTGACGTGCCTGTCACCGGTCACGGCCGCGCTGGCCGGGCTCGTGGTGCTCGGCCAGCAGATCGGCCTGCTCGGCTATCTCGGGGTGGCGCTGGTGACGGTCGCGAGCATCGGTGCGGTCCGCTCGGCGCACGCAGGCCCCATCGAGCCACTCGGCTGATTTCCCTTGGCGAGCAGACGCGCCGGTACCCGACACGCCGGGAAAATGGGTACCTACGTGTCTGCTCGCCGGAGTCAGGTGATCGTCAGCGCACCGTCGTGCACGTGTGCCCGGAGCACCACGGGCTGGTGCGACGCCGTGAGGACGGCCCACGCGACGGGCTCGGTGAGCTCGGTGCGGATGGCCCGGCGCAGGCCGCGCGCGCCGTACACCGGATCGAATCCTTTTGCCTGCACGAATTCCACGACGCTGTCATCGACCTCAAGCTCGACGCCGCGGGCCTTGAGCCGGTGCACGAGGTCGCCGATCTCCTTGCGGGTCACGCGCTCGGCCGTATTGTCGTCGAACGCGTCGAATACCACGGTCTCGTCGATACGGTTGAAGAACTCGGGATCGAAGAACGACTCGACGGCGTCGTGGGCCAGCTCCCGTTCCGATGCGGCCGCCTTGCCCCACCAGCGTCTGCGCCGCCGGGATCGTTGCAGCGCAGCGATTTTCCCGGACCCCAGGTTCGAGGTCAGGAAGATGTAGCTGTTGCGGAACGAGATCTTCTGCTGCCCGTTGGCCAGTCGCAGTTCGCCGGTGTCCAGCACATGCAGCAAGGCCCGCAGCACGCTGGCGTCGGCCTTCTCGACCTCGTCGAACAGCACGATCCCCGGCTGGTACGGCCCGCCCTCGATCTTGCCCTTGTCGAAGAGCGTGAAGGACTCCTTGCTGCCCGCATAGCCGGGCGGGGCGCCCGACAGCGACGCCGCGTAGTGCTCCTGCGCCAGGGCGCTCATGTCGATGCGGCACAGGTCGTCGGGCCCGGTCCGCAAGGCCGCCGCGACCTGGCGGACCAGTTCGGTCTTGCCGACCCCGGTCGGCCCGACCAGCAGCACGCTGGACAGGGGGCGACCGGGGTCGGCCATGCCGACCTGGGCGATCGACACCGCGCGGACCACCGCTTCGACCGCGTGGGGCTGGCCCAGGATCGCCGCGCCCAGCCGGCGCGAAAGTTCCTGAGGGTCAAAGCCTCCCGCGGGCCTGGTAGCCGGCGGCTCCGCCACCCGGGCAGAATTGCGATTCTGCTCGTGATACATGTCGGTGAGAAACGGCAACGCGGCGCCTATCCGGCCTCGGCGGTCTGCTCGACCGGGAGCGATCCGACGCGGCAGTCAGCCACCCCGACCGTGCTCCTGGTGATCGATTCGACCCGCTCCTGGGCCTTCTGCGCGTCGGTCACCCACAGTTTGTAGAACTCGAAGGGGCAGTCGGCGACACCCTTGTCGCCGTCGCCCGCGGCGTGCACGCCGGAGTAGCCGCGGTGCAGCAGCTTGAACAGATGGTTCTGGGACTGGTCGTTCTCCCGCGCGTCGCGGATCGCGGCCAGCGAGAGCTGCGCGTACTGGATGCCGTACTCCTCCTCGCCGGTCTCACCGAGCGTGCGCCCGTCGAATCCGATGATGGCCGAATGGCCGAAGTAGGAATAGACGCCGTCGAAGCCGGCCGCATTCGCCACGGCCACATAGCAGTTGTTGGCCCACGCCATGGCCTTGGCCATCAGCACCTGCTGATCCTTGGCGGGGTACATGTAGCCCTGGCACCGCACGATCAGCTCGGCGCCCTTCATCGCGCAGTCCCGCCAGATCTCCGGGTAGTTCCCGTCGTCGCAGATGATCAGTGAGATCTTGAGCCCCTTCGGCCCGTCGGTGACATACGTGGTGTCCCCCGGATACCAGCCCTCGATCGGGCACCACGGCAGGATCTTGCGGTACTTCTGGACGATGTCGCCCTTGTCGTCGATCAGCACCAGGGTGTTGTACGGCGGCTTGTTCGGATGGTCTTCGTGGCGCTCGCCGGTGATCGAGAAGACGCCCCAAGTGCCTGCCTCGCGGCACGCGGCCGAGAAGATCGCGGTCTCCTCGCCGGGGATCGTCGCGGCGGTGTCGTACATCTCCTGCTCGTCGTACATGATGCCCTGTGTCGAATACTCGGGGAACACAACGAGATCCATGCCTGGAAGGCCGGATTTCATGCCGATGAGCATGTCGGCGATGTTGCGGGCGTTGTCGAGCACCTCAGCCCGGGTGTGCAGCCGCGGCATCTTGTAGTTGACGACGGCCACGCCGACGGTGTCCGGGCTGGACGAGATGTCTCCGTGTCTCATGATCGCTCCTCGGTAGTTGGTTGACGGATCAGCTGTAAGCGGGTTGTTTTGCGGCAGTGTGTGATCGGTGCGCACTCAGCGCCTTGGCGATCACGAACAGCACGATGAAGCCGAGCGCCCAGATCGCCGCGATGCCGGGCGTGCTCCGGTAGTGGCCGCTGAGCATCAAGAAAGCGGGCAATGTGCAGGTCGGCTGGCTCAGCAGCACGACCGACCAGCCCGTGAACCGCGCGAGCTGGTCGCGGTGCACGCCGAGCACCAGGAAGAACAGCAACCACAGCACGGCCCAGCTCAACCAGATGACACCGAACACCGGGTCGTCGACCACGGTGAACGACAGCCCCGCATAGACGACGGCGCCGCCCGCGACGAACAGCGAAAACCAGCCGATGCCTTCGGGTTCCAGGCCCGCAATGTTGACGATGCCCACGTAGAGGTACGTGAATCCGAACAGGTACAGGCCTGACGCGGCCAGCGTGGCGGCGGCGTCACCGTCCGCCATGACCAACATGATCGTGGGCAGCACGCACTGCAGGGCGCCGACGAACAGGTTGAGGATCGCGGCCGAGCGCGCAGGCACGATGTTCAACAGCATCAAGCCGTTGACGAAAAGCACTGCCCCGACGTAAAGGAGACCGACACTGCCCACCGGTACACCTCCCAATTACTTCCAAATGAAATATGTCCAAATGAAAGTAAGTGACCGGCGCCACACTGTCAACAAGTGGGCCCGGATTCAGTCGGCGAGGCTGCCCGGCAACGTCGTGACGATCTCGAAGTCCACCCCGGCCGCGACGGCGAGGTGCACCGGTTGGCTGGTGCGGTGACTCTTGAACTCGACCGTGCCGCGCGGGCTGTCATATGCCGCGCCCTCCGACACGGCTTCGATGTCGAGCCCGTCGCCGGCCCGGTTGATCATCTCCGCGAGGAAATACGCTCCCTCGTAACAGGATTCGGCGGCATTTCCCAGCGCCGGCGCGCTCGACCCGTTCACTTCGAGGTACCGGTCGAGCAACTCCATCGAATTGCGCCCCACCATCGAGCGGAAGTACGAGGCCGCGACGAACAGCCCTTGCGTCGCGTCATGCCCGCTCGCGATGAGCATGTTCTCGTCCATGAGCGGGCTGAACCGCAGCTTCTCGTCTTGCAGCCCACGGCGCGCGAACGTCCGGTTGAACTCGACCGCGTCCTGCCCCACCAACAGCATCAGCACGGCCTCACACCGCGACTGGGCCACCTTGTCGACGAGGCGGTCGATGTCGCCGTGCCCGAGCGCGACGAACGACCCCCCGACCAGATCGAGCGACAGTTCCCGGACGTAGCGCCGCACCTCGGCCAGCGACGTGCGCGGCCACACGTAGTCGTCGCCGACGACGAACCACTTCCGGATACCCAGGTTGTCGCGCATCCATCGCAACGCAGGCGCGATCTGCTGGTCGGGAGTCTCACCGCAGCAATAGATTCCGCGACGCCGCTCGCCCCCCTCGTACAGGGCGGGGTACGAGTACGGCACGCGG
This sequence comes from Mycolicibacterium mageritense, assembly GCF_010727475.1. Taxonomy (NCBI): domain Bacteria; kingdom Bacillati; phylum Actinomycetota; class Actinomycetes; order Mycobacteriales; family Mycobacteriaceae; genus Mycobacterium; species Mycolicibacterium mageritense. Next base: position 4,499,341 of record NZ_AP022567.1, on the reverse strand, counting down.
CCTGCCACCACGGGCGCCAGCGCATTGCGCACCGACGAGATGTGCCAGCCGCTGACCGCGTCGATGCGGTCCTCCTCGATCAGCCGGTTGATCTCGGCCGCGACGGCCTTCGGGTGCGCCCCGCCGTCGACCACCTCGATGTGCACTTCGCGCCCCAGCACACCGCCGGCCGCGTTGAGGTCATGCGCCACGAGATCGCCGACGGCTTCGCAGGACGGGCCGAACAGCCCGGCCGGCCCCTGCAGCGGCACCACCATCGCCAGGCGCCATTCTGCGTCGCGGGCGAGCGTGCGCACTCGTACTGTCACCCGTTGGTTCCATTCCTCGTTACCGGGCAGGCGAGACCTTCAGCTAGAATCATTCCAATTGAAAGTATCCTCGCGTCGGCGGCGCGAGGCAATCGTCAGTTGGGAGGTCGACGGCCATGACGGGCGTGCTCCCTCCTGACGGTTCTGCCACTCCGTCCACCAGCCACATCATCCGGATCGCCCGCATGATCGGCGCGGTCGTCGAGCACGCGCTCGCACCCGAGGATCTCACGCTCGACGACTGGTTGGCGTTGGAGGCCCTGGGCTCGTCACCGGGCCTGACCATGGCCGAATTGCGGGCCCAGACGCTGACGGCCGCGCCGACGCTGACTCGGGTGGTCGACCGCCTGGTGGCACGCGCGCTGGTGTTCCGCGAGGTCGACGCCGACGACCGCCGCAAGGTCAGGGTCAACCTCAGCAAGCGGGGCGCTGCCCTGCACACCCGGCTGCTCACGACCATCCGCCCCGCGGAGCAGGCGTGGTTCGACGAGCACGGCGTCAGCGCATGGATGATTCCGAACTGACGATCAACGGTCGGCCACTCACGGCAGCAGACCGACCTGGCGATAGACCGCGCGCAGGTAACGCCGCATCTCCTCGGCATCGGGCGGGTCGGGTTGCAGTACGCGGTAGGTGATGGCGCCGACCATCATGTCGATCGCAACGTCCAAGTCGGCATCAGCTGCCACGGTCCCCGCCTCACGCGCCCGCTCCAACAGGCGCCGGGCCAGCTTGCGGCGCGGGCGGATATAGCGTTCCCAGTACACGGCCATGAGTTCGGGGTGGCTGACGGCCGAGCCGAAAACCCGCGCCACCAGCGCCCGGTAGAACGGCGTCGTCGTGGTCACGGCCGCGCCCTCGATAGCCGCTTCGACCAGTTCGTACGGAGACGCGATTTCGATTTCCGGGCCTGACGCCCAGCCCACCTCGTCGGCGACCAGGCTCTCCATCGCCGCGGCGATCAGCTCTTCTTTCCCCGACCACCGCCGATAGATGGTCGGCTTGCCGACGCCGGCATTCTTGGCGATCTGCTCGATGCTTGCGCCCTCGACGCCACGCTCGATGAACAGGTCCAGCGCGGCTTGCAGGATCGCACGGTCGGTTGCCGCCTCCCGGGGCCGGCCGCGCGGGGCAGGACTGGTCATCGCACCGTTCCTTCGTCCAAAGCCCTTGTGAGCCAACGGTGCAAGCCCTCCGCATGCCCGGGCCGGCCTCGCCAGGCCAAGTGGGCATCGGGCCGGATCAACATCACCTCTGCCCCGTGGTGGCGCAGCTCGACGACGAAGTCTCCGAGCCGCCTGCGGGCCGCCCCGATACCGTCGTCCTGCACGCCGGACGGCACCAGCACCGCCCACCGCCCACCGAGCTCACGGTGCAGCCGGGTCGGCGTGCCATCCGCCCGCAAACAGGCCAGGTCCGGGATCCGATCGCCGGGACGCGGCTTGCGCCCCCGGCCGCCGAGCGGGCCTTTGCGGTAGCTCACCCACAGCTGAGACGTGGTGAAGGTCGTCCATCGTTGCACGACAGGGAGATTGAACACCCGCACGGCCACGCGATCGCGCAGGAAACGTCCGAGCCGAGTGTTTGCGACGTTGACCCGCGTCACCGCGCTCGTCCCGCGCAGCACCTCGGTGGCCAACGGCCGCCGTTCGGCCTGATAGCTGTCGATCAACGCGTCAGATGCCCGATTGCGCACCACCAGTGCGAGTTTGAAGGCCAGGTTCTCGGCGTCTCCGATGCCGGTCAGCATGCCCTGACCGCCGAACGGCGCGTGGACATGCGCGGCGTCACCCGCGATGAGGATGCGTCCCCGCCGGTAGGTTTCCGCGAGCCGGCGGTGCACCGTGAACACCGAGAGCCATTCGGCGTCGCCGACGCGGACGTCCCGCCCGGTCCGCGCTGGAAGAACTGCCCGGATCCGTTCGAGAATGACGCTGTCAGTTGGCTTTTGCTCCATGGCGGGGTCGTAGACGAACAACCGCCAGAGGTCGTTCGACGCGCTCGACGGCATGGGCATCGCCCCGACCAGACCGTCGGGATGGATCCAGCCGGTGGTGCCCGCGCGGTCCAGATCCCAGTCCAGGTGCACGTCGGCGAGCAGAAACCGCTCGGACAGCTTGACGCCGGGAAACGCGATGCCTGCCAGTTGCCGGGTTGTGCCGGCGGCGCCGTCACAGCCGACGATCCACTGGGCCCGGATCGTTTGCCCACCGTCGAGCTCAGCCACTGCGGTGTCGGCGTCCTGGTGGGCACCGACGAGCGCGGTTCCCCATTCCGGCGTGAGGCCAAGTTCGGCCAGCCGGGCGCGGAGCGCCGCCTCGACCTTGGCCTGCGACACGACCATCGGTGGCGCGGCCGTCCGCATACCCGGATCCCCGAACTCCAGCCTCATCACGGGCCGGTCGCCCAGGTAGCTGGTGATCCGCATCGCCCGCAGCGACTCCTCGGGCAGGGTGCCCAACGCCCCGATCCGACCCAGCACCTCGGAGCCCCGGGCATGTAGGAAGTTCGCCCGCGACGTCGTCGCCGGTCCACTCGCGCGGTCGATGACCCGTACCGAAAGTCCGTGCAGGACCAGGGAACACGCAAGCGTCAGCCCTGTCGGCCCGGCTCCCACCACGACCACGTCTGCATCAGCCATCCTAAAATCGTAACGGTACCGTATCGTAAATTAAAGAGTTCGGTGCCCCACATTTCTCACCCGGCGGCCTATCTTCGAGCCATGGGTTCCAACGAAGTTGAGCAGCTACGGGTCGAGAGTCTGTACCGCTATCCGGTGAAGTCGATGCTCGGCGAGCGCGTGGACGCGCTGCTCGTGGACGCTCGCGGCGCCGAGGGCGACCGTAGGTTGGCCCTGCTCGACGGGTCCACCGGCCGGGTTGCCAGCGCGAAACAGGCGCGGCTGTGGCGTGACCTCTTGCGGTGCACCGCGAGCCTGGACTCGGTAGGCATCCACATCGCGCTGCCGGATGGCACCACCACGTCTTCCGACGACGATGACATCGACGATGTGCTGTCGGAGTTCGCCGGGCGCCAGGTCCGGCTGATCGACAGCAGACCGGCCGGCGCGTCGATCGAGCGGGCCGACCCACAACAGGTGCTCGAACGGGGAGTCGAGGCAGAGGTCGAGGCTCCGCTGCTCGAGTTGGCCATGGCCACGCCCGGTGATTCGTTCGTCGACCTCGCCCCCTTGCACGCGATCACCACCGCCACCCTGGAGCGCATCGGCGTGGAGGCAGCGCGCTATCGCCCCAACATCGTGATCGCCACGCCGCCCGGCTATCCCGCCTACGCCGAGAACTCGTGGACCGACCACGTTCTCACGGTGGGCGGAACCAGATTGCGCGCCATGGGCGCCACGCCCCGCTGCGTCATCCCGACCCTGGAGCACGGATCGCTGCCGCGGGCTCCGCACGCTTTGCGCACACCGGCGGCCGAGAACCGGGTCGACACTTTCGGCCTCGGACCCCTGCCCTGCGCGGGCACCTACCTCGAAGTTCTCACCGGAGGCACGATCGCGACCGACGACCTGATCGCGCTCGGCTGACGCAGATCTCCAGAGGCCTTGCCAACCGGTCCGGCCAATTACTAGGATATGCAAGTATCTCGGGTGTTCCCCGAGCCGCTTGACCGCGCACCTATCTCTTGGACGGACGCCATGACCACACAGATTCCGCATTTCATCAACGGACAGCGCACCAACGCCGGATCCACCCGGACGGCCGACGTGCTCAACCCGAGCACCGGCGAGGTCCAGGCACAGGTGCTGCTGGCTTCGGCAGCAGACGTCGACACCGCCGTCGCCGGTGCCGCCGAGGCCCAGAAGGAATGGGCCGCCTACAACCCGCAGCGCCGGGCCCGGATCCTCATGCGCTTCATCGAACTGGTGAACCAGAACGCCGATGAACTCGCACAGCTGCTCTCCATGGAACACGGCAAGACCGTCGCCGACTCGCTGGGCGACATCCAGCGCGGCATCGAGGTCATCGAATTCGCGATCGGCATCCCGCATCTGCTCAAGGGTGAACACACCGAGGGGGCGGGCACCGGCATCGACGTGTACTCACTGCGCCAGCCCCTTGGCGTGGTCGCGGGCATCACGCCGTTCAACTTCCCGGCGATGATCCCGCTCTGGAAGGCCGGCCCCGCACTGGCGTGCGGAAATGCGTTCATCCTCAAGCCTTCCGAGCGGGATCCCTCGGTGCCGCTGCGGCTGGCCGAACTGTTCATCGAGGCCGGCCTGCCCGCCGGGGTCTTCCAGGTGGTCCAGGGCGACAAGGAAGCCGTCGACGCGATCCTGCACCACCCGACCGTCCAGGCCGTCGGCTTCGTCGGCAGCTCCGACATCGCGCAGTACATCTACTCGACCGCGGCCGCCAACGGCAAGCGTTCGCAGTGCTTCGGCGGGGCGAAGAACCACATGATCGTCATGCCCGACGCCGACCTCGACCAGGCCGTCGACGCGCTGATCGGCGCGGGCTACGGCAGTGCGGGCGAACGCTGCATGGCGATCAGCGTCGCGGTGCCGGTCGGTGAAGAGACCGCGAACCGCCTGCGCGCCCGCCTCGTCGAGCGGATCAACCAGCTTCGCGTCGGCCACAGCCTCGACCCCAAGGCCGACTACGGCCCACTGGTCACCGAGGCCGCACTGGCGCGTGTCAAGGACTACATCGCCCAGGGCGTCGAGGCCGGCGCCGAGTTGGTGGTCGACGGCCGCGAACGTGCCAGTGACGAACTGGCTTTCGGTGACGCCGACCTTTCCAAGGGCTACTTCATCGGGCCCACGCTGTTCGACCACGTCACGACGGACATGTCGATCTACACCGATGAGATCTTCGGGCCGGTGCTGTGCATCGTGCGGGCCCATGATTACGACGAAGCCCTGCGACTGCCGTCCGAACACGAATACGGCAACGGCGTCGCGATCTTCACGCGCGACGGTGACGCAGCTCGCGATTTCGTGTCGCGCGTGCAGGTCGGCATGGTCGGTGTCAACGTGCCGATCCCGGTCCCGGTCGCCTACCACACGTTCGGCGGCTGGAAGCGGTCCGGCTTCGGCGATCTCAACCAGCACGGCCCCGCGTCGATCATGTTCTACACCAAGACGAAGACCGTGACCCAGCGCTGGCCGTCGGGCATCAAGGATGGCGCCGAGTTCGTCATCCCGACCATGAAGTAGTTGGCTGACGTGGATCTGCACGATTTGACCGACGACGAGCGGGTGATCGCCGAGACGGCGGCCGCGTTCGCCGAAAAGCGCATCGCGCCATACGCTTTGGAGTGGGACGAAAGCCACCACTTCCCCACCGACGTATTGCGTGAGGCGGCCGAACTGGGCATGGCGGCCATCTACTGCGGTGAGGACACCGGCGGGAGCGGGCTGTGCCGCCTGGACGCGGTCCGCATCTTCACCGCACTGGCCGCTGCCGACCCGACGCTCGCGGCGTTCCTGTCCATCCACAACATGTGCGCGTGGATGGTGGACAGCTTCGGCACCGACGAACAGCGCAAGACCTGGGTGCCGCGGCTCGCGTCGATGGATGCGATCGCGAGCTACTGTCTGACCGAGCCCGGCGCGGGCTCGGACGCGGCAGCGCTGCGCACCAAGGCCGTTCGCGACGGCGACGACTGGGTGCTCGACGGGGTCAAGCAATTCATCTCCGGGGCGGGCAGCTCGGACGTGTACGTCGTGATGGCCCGCACCGGAGCCGAAGGGCCACGCGGAATCTCGGCCTTCGTGGTCGAAAAGGACACGCCGGGGCTCAGTTTCGGCACCCAAGAGCAGAAGATGGGCTGGAACGCCCAGCCCACCGCGCAGGTGATCTTGGAGGGCGTGCGGGTGCCTGCCGATGCGCTGCTGGGCGGCACCGAGGGCACGGGCTTCGGCATCGCGATGAACGGGCTCAACGGTGGGCGCATCAACATCGCCGCGTGCTCGCTGGGTGGCGCGCAGACCGCATACGACAAGGCGGTCGGCTACCTGGCCGACCGCCAGGCGTTCGGCGGTGCGCTGCTCGACGAGCCGACCATCCGCTTCACCCTGGCCGACATGGCGACCGGACTGGAGACGTCGCGAAACATGTTGTGGCGGGCGGCGAGCGCACTCGACAACAATCACCCCGACAAGGTCACGCTGTGCGCGATGGCCAAACGGTACGTCACCGACACCTGCTTCGATGTCGCCGATCAGGCGTTGCAACTGCACGGCGGCTACGGCTACCTGCGTGAGTACGGCCTGGAGAAAATCGTCCGAGATCTGCGGGTGCACCGCATCCTTGAAGGAACCAACGAAATCATGCGCGTCGTGATCGGTCGCTCCGAAGCGAGCCGTGCCCGCGCATCCGCATAGGGAGTTGCACGTGACCACAATTGCTTTCCTGGGCCTGGGCCACATGGGCGGGCCGATGGCCGCGAACCTGGTCGCGGCTGGCCACACCGTGCGCGGCTTCGACCCGGTCGTCGCCTTCAGGGAGGCCGCCGAGGCGAAGGGCGCGCAGGTGTTCTCCAGCGGCGCACAGGCCGCCGCGGAAGCCGACGTGCTCATCACGTCGCTTCCCAACGGCGACATCGTGAAGGCCGTGTACGCCGAGGTGCTGGCTGCCGCACCGCAGAACACGCTGTTCATCGACACGTCGACCATCTCGGTCGCCGATGCTCGGGAGATCCATGCGCAGGCGGTCGAGCGCGGCCATGCCCAACTCGACGCACCCGTGTCCGGCGGGGTCAAGGGCGCGACCGCCGGCACGCTGGCGTTCATGGTCGGCGGTGAGGACGCGGCCGTCGAGCGCGCCCGCCCGGTGTTGGAACCGTTGGCGGGCAAGATCATTCATTGTGGCGCGTCCGGCACCGGCCAGGCGGCCAAGCTGTGCAACAACATGGTGCTCGCGGTGCAGCAGATCGCCGTCGGCGAGGCATTCGTGCTGGCCGAGAAGCTCGGTCTGGCGGCCCAATCGCTCTACGACGTCATCACGGGAGCCACCGGAAACTGCTGGGCCGTGCACACGAACTGCCCCGTGCCCGGCCCGGTTCCGACGTCACCGGCCAACAACGACTTCACGCCCGGGTTCGCCACGGCGCTGATGAACAAGGATCTCGGACTCGCGATGGATGCCGTGTCCTCGACGGGTGCCACGGCCCCGCTGGGCAGCCACGCCGCCGAGATCTACGCCAAGTTCGCCGTCGACCATGCCGACAAGGACTTCAGCGCGGTGATCGAGACGCTACGCGGCTGACGGGCTGTGCTGTGCCCACCACTGGGCGTGCAGCCGCTGGCACGTCGCGAGCCGCAGCGCCTCGTCGGCGCCTGAATAGTCGGCCCGTACCGCGGCCGCGGCGGCACCGCCGCCCGCCACGCCGTCCGGGTCGATGAGCACGGTGGCCAGCCCGGCCGCGTTGGCCTTACGCAAGCCGGCGGCGGAGCCCGCGACGCCGAGCGCGTCGTGCGGCGCCACCCCGAGCTCCCACAGCGCGTGCCGGTAGGCCTCGGCGCCGTCACCGACGTCGTCACCCGTGACGATGCGTTCCACCAGCCCCTCACCGACCAGTTGGCGCACCAAGGGCTCGACCCACGCGCGGCGCCCGCTCGAGACCACACCCACCGGGATGTCCGCGGCGAACGCGTCCATCACCAGATCCACCAGGCCCGACCGCGGCGCCAACCCGGCGTCGAGGATCATCTCGTCGAACATCTGCTCCTTGGTTGCGCAGATCTCGTCGGCGAGCAACTCTGTGAGCACGTCGCACTCCGTGCCGACGCAGCGTTTGCGCAGCTCAGCGGTGACGCGTTGGCGTTCGTCGTGCAGTGCCAGCAGCTGCCGATACCGCCCGACACTCCACTGGATGCCCAGGCCGTGGGCGGCGAAGGCGGCGTTGAACACGACACGATGCCCGTCGAGGTCGAGATCGGACAGCGCGTCGAGGTCGAAGATCACCGCACGCAGCGGATATGCACCGGAATCGCCGAGCTGGGGACAGTCCCACCAGAACCGACCGGCACGCCATGTTTTTTCCTGTGGTGAGGGCACCTGATCAGAGTGGCCCCCGTCACACCGGCTGCGCGTCCCCCAAAAGGGGGATTGGGCCGGCCAACTTCTGCCCGGCTCTGCTCCTCACACCCGTGCGTCACACATAAGGTGATGCCATGGCGCCCTCCAGCCCAGTGCGCCTTGTGCTGGTCGATGACCACGAAATGGTCATCGAGGGTCTCAAGGCCATGCTCGCTGCATTCGACGACCGGGTACTGGTCGTCGGCCAGGCCGTCGGCGCCGAACGCGCACTGAGCGTGGTGGCCGAACTGGATCCCGACATCGTGCTGTGCGACGTGCGCATGCAGGGCTCCAGCGGCCTGGACCTGTGCCGCGACCTGCGGGAGCGCGACCCGGAACGCAAGGTCGTAATGCTCTCGGTGTACGACGACGAGCAGTACCTGTTCCAGGCGCTACGGGTCGGTGCGGCGGGTTATCTGCTCAAGAGCATCAGCAGCGACGAGTTGGTGCGTCAGATCGAGTTCGCGCACGGCGGCGCGACCGCGATCGACCCCGGTATGGCCGCCCGGGCCGCCGACACCGCCGCGCGCCTGCAGCGCGACGAGTTCTGGCCCGGCGTCCGCCAGGGCCTGACCCAGCGCGAGAGCGAGATCCTGTCCTTCGTCGTAGCCGGACTGTCCAACCGGGGCATCGCGACCAAGCTCGTGATCGGCGAGGAAACCGTGAAAACTCATCTGCGGTCCATCTACCGCAAGCTCGGGGTCAGCGATCGCGCCGGCGCGGTCGCCACGGCGCTGCGAGAAGGCATCTATCAATGACCGGCGATCTCGACCCCACCATCCTGACCACCGACCGCGAGCTGGCGCTGCTACGGGAGCTCATCCAGGCCACGTCCAGCGGGCCCGGGGTCGAGCCGCTGGCGGCCGCGGCCGCACGCATGATCACCGACGCCACCGCGACCGACGTGTGCTTCGTGCACGTGCTCGACGACTCCGAACGCGCGCTGACCCTCGCGGGCGCGACACCGCCGTTCGACGCCGAGGTCGGCAAGATCCGGCTGCCGCTGGGCCAGGGCATCTCGGGATGGGTGGCCAGCCACCGCGAACCGGTGGTGATCAGTCACGACAAAGAAGCCGACCCGCGGTACATGCCGTTCGAGTCGCTGCGCGGGCGGGATTTCACGTCGATGGTGTCCGTCCCGATGCAGACCGATCCGGGCGGGCTGGTGGGCGTGCTCAACGTGCACACCGTCAACCGCCGCGAGTTCACCGCGCGGGATGTCGAACTGCTGGTCGTGATCGGCCGCCTCATCGCCGGTGCACTGCACCAGGCCCGGCTGCACCGGCAGCTGGTCGCGCGCGAACGGGCGCACGAGAATTTCGTCGAGCAAGTCATCGAGGCCCAGGAGATCGAACGCCGCCGACTGGCCGGTGACATCCACGACGGCATCTCGCAACGGCTCGTGACGTTGTCGTACCGGCTGGACGCTGCCGCGCGGGCGGTGGACGACCCGCGTGCCGTCGCCGAACAGCTGGACAAGGCAAGGGAATTGGCCGATCTGACGTTACAGGAGGCCCGTGCCGCGATCAGCGGGCTGCGACCGCCGGTGCTCGACGACCTCGGCCTGGCGGGCGGTCTCGCGAGCCTGGCCCGGTCCATCCCCGGCATCGATCTGGACGTCGAACTGGCCGAGACCCGGGTGCCCGACCACATCGAGCTCGCGCTCTATCGGATCGCCCAGGAGTGCCTGCAGAACGTCGTCAAACACGCCGAGGCCGGCCGGGCGCGGCTCACGTTCGCGGTCGACGACAACGTGGCCCGGCTCGAAATCGTGGACGACGGAAAAGGTTTCGACACGTTCGAGCACCCGCTGGGCAGCGACGAGATGGGTGGCTACGGGCTGCTGTCGATGGCCGAGCGCGCCGAGATCGTGGGTGGGCGGCTCAACATCCGGTCGCGGCCCGGATCGGGCACCGCGGTCACCGCGACCATCCCGTTACCCGCGATCATCGAGTAGGTGGATCCGCACGACGGGAATGGCGTGGGCGATGAGCTCTTCGGTCGACTGAGAAGCGAGCGGTTCGATCCGCAGCACATGGCGTAGGTAGGCGATGCCCAACAGCTGGGCCATCGCGAGATCCACGCGCAACTCGGCGTCAGGGCCGCCCAGCTGGTCCGCGATCTGCGGGTAGAGCCGGTGCTCGATGAACTGGCGCACCAATGCCGCGGAATCATCGTGCGTGGCCGCTCCGCGCAGGATCGCCAACAACGGCGTGCGGGTTTCGGGGTTCTCCCACGCCTCGAAGAACACGCGCGTCAACCGGTCGGCCAGGCCGCAGGCATCGTCGCCCACGATTCGGTCGCGCAACTGTTCGGGCTCGAACGGCCATCCCACGGTCGCGCGGAACAGGTTGGCCTTGCCGCCGAAGTAATGCCGGATCATCGCCGGGTCGACACGGGCGGCCGCGGCGATATCACGCACCGACGTCCTGTCGTAACCCTTCTCGGCGAACAACGTCCGGGCGGCCGTCACCAGCACGTCACGGGTGGCGGTCGGTCCCGGCCGTCGTCCAAGGGGAGCCATGGTCCCGAAATTCTACAGTCGTTGACTTCCCGATCGTGGCAGCGCTACGCTCGTCTCATTAATTCCACACTTGAGGAGTTTCTGCGATGCCCGCTCCACGATGGGTTGCCCGCGCCAACAAGATCGGCCTCAACCGGCTCACCCGTTTCATCGCCCCATGGGCCCCGGGATGGGCCGTCGTGATCCACCGCGGCCGCAAGTCGGGTCGCACCTTCCGGACCCCGCTGTGGGCTTTCCGCAGGCACAACGGCTACGTGATCGCCCTGACCTACGGCCCGCAAGCCGACTGGGTGCGCAATGTGCTCACGGCGGGCGGATGTGAACTCGAGACGCGGCGGCACCACTACCGGCTGACCAACCCCGAGGTCTACCGCGATGACAGTGCCGCCGACATGCCCGCGTTCATCCGGTTCATGCTGCGGTACGTGATCAAGGCACCCGAATTCCTGAGCCTCGAAGTAGCGCGCTGAGCCGGTCAGAAATCGCCGGAATGCCTGCGCAACGTCTCGATCGAGGCCGCAAGCGCACGCGACTGCTCGTCGGACATCCCGATGTCGGCGAACACTTCCTTGTTGAGCGTCGCGGTGGCGTCCTCCACCGTGGACCGCCCGAGGTCGGTGATCCAGACCAACGTGGTGCGTCCGTCGGTCGGATGCGGCGTCCGTTCGACCAGACCGCCGGCCTCCAGCCGCCGGATGGCGTGCGTGACACTCGTGACGTGCACCTGTAGCCGGTCCGACGCCTTGGTGATGGGCAATGCGCCGGTCCGGGTGAACGCCAGCAGTCGCAACAGCTCGTAGCGCGAGAAGCTCAGATCGTAGGGCCGCAGCGCGCTCTCGACCCGCGCCAGCAGGATCTGGTGTGCCCGCATCACCGACGTCACCGCGACCATGCCGTCGGCGACATCACCCCAGCCCGACGCCTCCCAGTTGGCGCGGGCCAACGCGATGGGGTCACGCTTGTCGGGTCCGGAGGGCACTCCTCTTCTTACCCCATCAGCTGCGGGTGCCGCCAAAGCCTGCGCAGATTCGTCAGTCCAGCGCAGCCGTCACCGCACGCAGCACCGCGCGGGTCGATGACCTGGAGCCCACGGTGATCCGCACTCCGCCGTCGGCGTAGTGCCGGACCTGTAGCCCGGTGTCGTCGAACACGTTCCGCCACGGTGTCGACGCCGCGGGCAGATACACGAAGTTGGCGTGCCCGTCGGTGCTGTAGATCCCCTTGGCGCGCAGCCGCGTCCGCAGGAATCGACGCTCGGCCGCGATCACCCGGATCCGCTGGCGCAGCTGGCTTTCCGAATCGTAGGACGCCGCAACGGCGACCAGTGCGGTGAGCCCGATCCCGAACGGCAGCTGCATGCGCCACAGGCTGCGCCCGAGTTCGGCTGCGCAGAAGCCATATCCGATCCGCAACCCGGCCAGCCCGTAGGCCTTCGAAAACGTGCGCACCACCACGACATTGCCGAACCGGTCCACCAGGCTCGGAGCGTCGATGCGGTGCTCGGGCGCGAGGAATTCGACATAGGCCTCGTCGAGCAGTACCACAGTGTCCTCGGGAACTCTGGTCAGGAATCGTTCGATGTCCGCAGCGGTCTCGATGGTTCCGGTCGGGTTGTGCGGCCGGCACACGACCACCACCCTGGCCCGGGCCGCGGCGTCGGCCATGGCATCGAGGTCGTGATGGCCATGCACATCGAGGGGCACTGTGACCGAACGCAACCGGGCCATCTGCGCGAAGATCGGATATCCGTCGAACGTCGGTGCCGACATCACGATGGTGTCACCGGGACTGGTCACCGCGTGCAGCACCTGCATGATGGCGCCGGTTGCACCCACCCCGATCACCACCTGCTCCTCGCCCACGCCGACGCGTGACGCGATCAACGACCGCAACCGCTGCGGCAGGAACTCGGGGTAGCGGTTGGCGGCGTCGATCGACGTGACCATCGCCGACCGCACCGCGGGCAACGGCGGGAACGGACACTCGTTGAGCGAGAGCGCAAACGGGTTCACCGCCTCGGGCAGCGCGCCGACCGCGTCGAGCAGCGCGGGCCGCAACCCGGTCACCGGACGCGTCCGCCCCAGCGCAGCGCCGCGGCGCCGGCGAAGTCACCGGCATGCGCGAACGCGGCCATCAGCACCGTGTCGCCGGTCTTGAGCTTGCCTGCCGTGATCGCCCGGTCCAGGTTGACCGGGATGCCTGCGGCGAACAGGTTGCCGCAGTCGTCGAACGTGTCGACGTGCCGGGTCTTCGGAAGTTCCAGCGCGTCCCGCCAGTTCCGCAGGAAAACCCGGTTCGGCTGGTTGGTCACCAGCAGGTCGACGTCCTTGGGCGCCAACCCGATTCGGTCGCACACCGCATACGACACCTCGGGCACCTGCCGGTTGCCCCGGGCCAGCACCTTGGTGATCTTGCTTTCGGTGAAACCGATGCAGCCCTCCCCCGGCCCGGCCTGCCACCACTTGCGGGGCGGGTCGACCGAGATGGTCATGTCGCCGGCGTATTCGCCGTACGTGCGGCATTCGACGTCGAGGATCGGCGACTCGGCCGACCGCGTCACGAGTCCGACAGCGGCACCGTCACCCGGCACCGCGGCTTGGGCCTTGCGTCGCACGGTCTCCTGGTCGAAGATCTGGCCCGCGGCGTTCTGGGCGACCGCGATGAGCGCGGTGCGGCCCTCACCGGCTGCCAGCAGGTTGCGGGCGAGTTTGAGTCCGAGCACGAAGGCCGCACAGCCGCCGTTGTGCAGGTCGATCACCCAGTTCGGTTTCATGCCAAGGCGATGCGCCATGGCGCCGCCCCCGCCGTAGAACGGCATGTCGGGCAGCTGGGTGTGCGTGATCAACACGTCGGCATCGGCGACGACGTCCTGACCGTGCCGCTCGACGAGGCCGGCCGCCGCCCGCTCGACCATGTCGACCGCGGTCTCGTCGGGGCCCACATGGTGGCGGAACCGCGGCGCGCGGAACATCAGGTTGTCGCGCAGATCGTCGGAATCGGCGAACTGCAGGTAGTAATCAGAGCTGACCGGGTCACCGGGCAGGTACGTCGACACATCGATCAGGCTGACGGTGTTGGTTTCGTCGTTCATGCGGATCTCATTTCATCCAGAGCGGGGTGACGGGCAGGCCGTTGCGGTGCCGGTATTCGGCGATGGCCTTGAGGTTGCGCAGTTCCAGCAGGTGGCCCGGGCCGAACATGTCCCAGAAGTCGCCGACCCACACCGGGCGCCCGGGCGGCGCGGTTTCCGGGTACGGATTGTGGTCGTAGAACGGGTGATGGCAATTCGTCCACAGCACAACGGATCCGGGCTTGTCGAACACCACCTGGGCGTCGACGATGCGCATCAGGTAGATCATCCACAGGTGTTTGCCCTGGTCCCATGCGCAGTGGTAGTCCACGGTCAGCGCATCGCGGTGCGCGACGGTGCGGGTGTAGATCTCGCTGCCCGGACCGTTCGGGCCTGCGCCCAGCCGGTCGTGCGCGAGCCACAGTCCCGGTTCGTCGGTGGGCACGAAACCCCGCAGGCTGTAGGTCCACTCCTCCAGGCAGCGGGTGTCCGACAGGTAGTCGAACAGTTCGTCGGGTGGGCAGTCGATGTACTCGTTGACGGTGCAGTACTCGCCGAACACCTCGTGGTGCGGGTACACCGACCGCATCATCTCCATGATGATCGGGGTGGCCTGTTCCCGTGGTGAGGTCTCGATGCGGATGACCCCGTCGATCGGGACGGTGCTGCCTCGGTGGGCGGAAATGTCGTCAAGCGCGGGCAGTGACATGGGTTCTGTTCTCCTCGTGAGTTGAAGGGTTGGGTACGGTCTTGCCGAGAAATGCTGCGAACGGCGGGATCTCATCAGGTGAGCATTCGACGCTGATCACCGACGGACCGTCGGCTTCGAGTGCGACCGCGAGCGCCTCCGGAAGCTGATCGATGGCGTCGACGTCGACCGCCGTCAGCCCGGGGAACATCGCCGCGAGGCCTGCGCCCAGCCGGCTCGCACCAAACCGGTTGTAGCTGTAGCGATCCTCGTAGAACAGTTGCTCCCGCGTGACACACATGGCATGCGCGTGGTTGTCGAACAGCACGAACGTGATGGGCAACCGGTACTGCAGTGCGGTGTGAATCTCCATGCCGTGCATGAAGAACGACCCGTCACCCGCGATCACCACGGTGCGCCTGTGCCGCTCCCGCGTGCGGTGGAACGTCATCCCGATGCCCGCCCCGAAGCTGCATCCCATGCCGCCCATACCGAGCGCGACGATGAAACGCCCGTCCCGCCGGGCCGGCAGATAGTGGATGGCCGATGCGCCGATGTTCCCGGCGTCGACCACGATGTCGGTGCCGTCGGGCAGCGTGGCGTCCAGGATCGTCATGGCGTCGCGGTACCTGATGCCGGGACCGTCGTGCGGCGGCGGCTGTAATTCGCTGTGCGGCATCGGGTCCGGAACCCTGACCTGGTGTGGCCGACCGTTGCCCGACATGGCCTCGTTGAGCGTCGCCAGCGAATGGCGCAGATCGTCGGTGTGCACGTGTGTGCTCGGCACGTACGGGTTGGCGTTACCCAGCGAGTAGGTGGGCAGCGCACCCAACGCCTCGTCGAGCCCGGCGCGCGACGTCACCGACATCCGGGTGCCGACCAGCAGGCACAGGGTACTCTGGTTGATCGCGGCGGCCACACCGGGATGACCCATGACACCCGAAACGCCCAGCGCAGAAGACGATCCGAACCCTGGCGTGCCCGCCACGTCCTTGGCGTCGGGGACCGTCGCGACCCGGGCCCGCAACGTCGCCCGCAGCCGTTCGAGTTCGCAGCGCGCATCGTCACGGGCGACCTGCTCACCGGCGATGACCGTGATCGGCCCGGCGGCGCTGCGCAACGCGTGCACCAATGGCTGCAGATCGGCGAACCGGGCGCCCGGCTCGGCGTCTGTGCCGCCGAAACCGTTGGTGCCGCTCACGTCGGCCTGCTGAACATCCTTGGGCAGCAGCAATACCGCGGGCCCACCGCGTCGCGCGGCGGCCAGCGCCTCGGGCAGGGCGGCGCGGATATCGTCGGCGCCGAGCACCCGGCGGCAGTACACCGAGACCGCCGAGAACAAGGCCACGGCGTCGAGTGCACCGTTCTCACCGCTGGTGTCCTGAAACGAGCCCCGGCCGTCGAGCACCGTCGGCGCCTGCCCGATCAAGGCGAGCACCGGAACCCGGCTGGCCAGGGCCTCACCCAGCCCTGCCACGGTGTTCAGCGCGCCCCCGCCCGAGGTCGCGACGACGACACCGAGCCCCGCGCCGCTGCGGCTGTAACCATCGGCCATGGTCGCCGCCGAGAATTCGTGCTTGGCCAGTACTGCGGTGAGGTCGTCGCGGAAATGCGCTGCGTCATAAAGGTCTTCGATGTTGGCGCCGTCGACGCCGAAGATATGACTGACCTTGTTCGCCGCAAGAACCGCGACGATGTGGTCGACCACCCTGTGCCTGCTGACCATGTGTCACCTACTCCCGTCCTCTGCCCAGTGACACGACCGGCCGGTAACTTCGGTTCACCGGGTTGGCAGATTTGGGGAAATTCCCTGCGAGCGGCCAGGATTCCCCCAGCCAACACCGGCGAGCAGTCCCCCGCTCGCGGGTGAGGCGAGTGAGGCGTCAGAGCTGCTTTTCGAGCAGCACCTTCCCGTCGGGAGACGAAACCATCTGCACCGCGGCGATCTGGTCCATCGGCAGCGGCGTGTTCGCGCTCGGCAGGGCGGTCGCGCCGGACAATCCGAGCCAGGTCGCGATCTCCGAGCGGCTGCCGTCGCGCCCGACCACCACCATGCCCAGGTTCTGCGGCGGGGCGTCGCGCTGGCCCCAATCCCCGTAGGTGCAGGCCATGTCGATGCGGGTGCCCCAGGCGAAGCTGCTCATCGCGATGCTCGCGTTGATCGGCGTCTGAGACACCTTGGTCATCTCGAGCATCTGCGCGGTCTGCTGTTCGGTCCCGCGTTGCATCCCGAAGATCTCGGGCCGGATCGCGACCACCAGGCCGACGGCCAGCACCGCGGCCGCCACGGCGACGGCTGCGCTGGTGATCCACCGTGAGCGCCGCCGCCGCCAGCTGACGGTGTCGAGCACGGACTGCAGAACCTCGGGCCGCAGGGGTGGATCGGGTTGCTGCTCGTCGATCGAGCGCACGTCGTCGAGATCGAGCAGCGCCAGCAGGGCCGGCATGCCGCTCAACTCGGCGACCGCTGCGCGGCAGCGTTCGCAACCTTCGAGGTGCGCTTCGTACTCGCGGCGCTCGTTGCTCGCCAGCGAGCCCAGCACATAGGCCGCATCCCACGTCAGGTAGCGGTCACCATCCACCGGTTCGACACCGTGGGGCACACCGAACGGCGTCATCGTGTCACCCCCATTTCCTGCAGATTCAGTCGTAGCGCACGGACCGCGTAGTGCAGCCGCGATTTCACCGTTCCTTCCGGTATCTGCAGATCTGCTGCAATCTGTCCGGTGGTCCAGCCCTGGTAGTACGCCCGACGGACCACCGCGCGGTGTTCCTCGGAGAGTTGGCTGAGCGCGGTGCTCAGCAGCAACCGGTCCAAAGCGGTGTCCACCTGGTCGGGAGAGGCTGCGTATCCAAGATGGTCGGCCACCTGTTCGGGGTCGGGGACGCCGGTCTCACTGCGAAACCGGGCACTGCGACGTTCATCGATAATCATGTTCCGCGCCACGGTGAATAACCAGGCCCGGGCGGATCGATCGACGTCAGCGGTGACCTCGGGGTGACGCCAGGCGCGCAGCAGCGTCTCTTGTACGACGTCTTCGGCGCGGGCTCGATCCCCCGTCAGCCGAAGGGCGTAGCGCCACAGCGCAGCGGCGTGCTCGTCGTAGAGCCCCCGCATCATCGCGGCCTCCGGATCGTCCATTACCAACCTCCGTCTTTGATACGACGTTGGCGGTGATCCGGTTCATTACTACCCTTTGCGCGGGTCACCCGCACCCGATTGGGCGGTGCGACCTGGCAGGATTGCTGGCGCGGGTTACTGGGTCAGGATGCGGGGCCCGTCCTCGGTGACGGCGACGGTGTGTTCCCAGTGCGCCGCGCGGGTTCCGTCGGCGGTGACGACGGTCCACTCGTCCTCGAGTACGACGGTCTTGGTGGTGCCGAGAGTCAGCATGGGTTCGATCGCCAGGACGGAACCGGGCGCCAGGTACGGCCCGCGGCCGGGTGAGCCCTCGTTGGGCAGGAACGGATCCATGTGCATCTGCCTGCCGATCCCGTGCCCGCCGTACCCGGCGACGATGCCGTATTTACGGTCGTCGCGCGCCTCGGCGGCGTGGGTTTCCACCTCGATGGCATGCGAGACATCGGTGAGCCGGTTGCCGGGCAGCATCGCGGCGATCCCGGCCTCCATCGCGGCTTTCGTTGCGGCCGAGAGCAATTCGTCGGCGCCGATCAGATCACCTACGCCGAAGGTGACCGCCGAGTCGCCGTGCCAGCCGTCGACTATCGCACCGCAGTCGATCGACACCAGATCCCCCGGCGCGAGCACCTCGCCTGCCGACGGAATGCCGTGCACCACACGGTCATTGACCGAGGCGCAGATCGTGGCGGGGAAGCCGTGGTAACCGAGGAACGACGGTGTTCCGCCACCGTCACGGATCACCGATTCCGCGACGCGGTCCAGCTCGAGCGTGGAGACGCCGGGCGCCGCGGCCTGGCGCACTACGCGCAGCGCGGCGGCGACCAGCGCACCGGCCACCGCCATGGCGTCGAGCTCGGCGGCACTACGCTGCGCGACGACCTTGCGGCTGCGCAGCCCCGGCAGATTGATCACTTACCGTCCCAGGGCCCGCAGCGCGCGGGCGAACACCTCGTCGAGCTGGCCGACGGCGTCGACCGTCTTGAGGTCAGCGGCGTAGTACTGCAGCAGCGGCTCGGTCTCGTCCCGGTAGACCTTCATGCGGTTGCGGATGACCTCGTCGGTGTCGTCGGCGCGACCACGGCCCTTGAGCCGGGTCAGCAGCTCGTCCTCGGAGACCTGGAACTCCAGGACCGCGTCCAGCTTGGTGTTGCGCGCGGCAAGCATGTCGTTCAGCGCGCCGGCCTGCTCGACCGAGCGGGGGTAGCCGTCGAGGATGAACCCGTCGGCGGCATCGGGCTGATCGATGCGGTCTTCCACCAGCCGGTTCGTCAGCTCGGCGGGCACCAGATCACCCGCGTCGAGGTAGCGCTTGGCTTCCAGCCCGAGAGGGGTGCCGTCGCCGATGTTCTGGCGGAAGAGATCCCCGGTGGAGATTTGCGGGATGCCGAGCTTCTCAGACAGCTTCACGGCCTGCGTGCCTTTGCCCG
Source organism: Mycolicibacterium mageritense (assembly GCF_010727475.1). NCBI lineage: Bacteria > Bacillati > Actinomycetota > Actinomycetes > Mycobacteriales > Mycobacteriaceae > Mycobacterium > Mycolicibacterium mageritense. The sequence goes on along the minus strand of NZ_AP022567.1, from coordinate 4,480,137 downwards.
CACCGGGCGGTCCGAGTAGAACGACTCTCACTTGAGGAACCCTTCGTAGTTACGTTGCATGAGCTGGCTCTCGATCTGTTTGACGGTATCCAACCCGACACCGATCATGATGAGAACCGCAACACCGCCAAATGGCAGATTCTGTAGTGTCCCCCCGCTGCCCATTTGCAGGAAGACGTTCGGCAAAACCGCGATCACGCCGAGGTAGATCGATCCGGGAAGCGTGATCCTGCTGAGCACATAGCGCAGATAGTCGGCAGTCGGTTTGCCGGGCCGGATACCCGGGATGAAGCCGCCGAACTTCTTCATCTCGTCGGCACGTTCGTCTGGATTGAACGTGATCGAGACATAGAAGTAGGTGAAGAACACGATCAGGCCGAAGTAGAGGCCGATGTAGACCGGGTCCGCCGGGTTGGTCAGGTGGTTGGCGACGAACTTGTCCCACCAGCCGTTACCCGGGTTGGCACTGCCGCTCTGGATCAGCTGAGTGATCAGGTGCGGGATGTAGATCAGCGACGACGCGAAGATCACCGGGATGACGCCGGCCTGGTTGACCTTGAGCGGCAGATACGTCGAGGTGCCGCCGTACATCTTGCGGCCCACCATGCGCTTGGCGTACTGCACCGGGATCCTGCGCTGGCCCTGTTCGACAAAGGTGACGCCGGCGAGGATCAGCAGCGCGGCACCGCAGACCAGGGTGAAGACCAGGCCGCCGCGGGTGTCGAGGATCATCTGGCCCTCGGCCGGGATCCGGGCCGCGATGCCGGCGAAGATCAGCAGCGACATGCCGTTGCCGATACCGCGCTCGGTGACCAGCTCACCCATCCACATCACCAGGGTCGAACCGGCGGTCATCACCAGCACGATCACCACGAGCCCGAAGATCGAGCTGTCCTGGATGATCTCCAGGCTGCAGCCCTGCATCAGGCCGCCGTTGGCGGCGAGCGCCACGATGCTGGTGGCCTGCAACAGCGCGAGCGCCACCGACAGGTAGCGCGTGTACTGGGTCATCTTGGCCTGACCGGCCTGACCTTCTTTTTGCAGCTGCTCGAACCGCGGGATCACCACGACCAGCAGCTGCACGATGATGCTTGCGGTGATGTACGGCATGACGCCGACCGCGAACACGCTCAGCTGCAGCAGGGCGCCACCGGAGAACAGGTTGATCAGCGAATAGATCTGTGCCGAGTCACCGCCGCTGACCTGCGCGATGCACTGCTGCACGTTCGGGTAGTTCACCCCGGGGGACGGAATCGACGCGCCGACCCGGTAGAGGACGACGAGGCCCAAGGTGAACAGGATCTTGCGTCTGAGATCGGCCGTTCGTAGCGACGAGATGAAAGCCGACAGCACTCTTCCTCCTGCGCAGCCTACGTCTCAAGCGCGGCGTGCCAAATGGGGCTGGTGGGGTCCAGCGTCATGGTCAAGTCATGTACGGGAGTCCGACAGGCGCGCAGCCTGCAAACTCAGCCGTCAAACAGTCTACGAGAGTAACAGTTGCACCCGAGTTGCCCCGCATCGATCAGCGCCACCTGCAGCCGGGCCGGCTCTTCAGTTTCAGAGCGTACAGTCGGCGACAGCTCGTTACCCCACCTAACTAACACGCATATTGGCACCCAATACTCGAGGGAGATTCGATGGCCCGGACTGCTGACGACACGTGGGATCTGGCATCCAGCGTGGGCGCGACCGCGACCATGGTGGCCGCGGCCCGCGCGATGGCGACCAATGCCGCCGACCCGGTGATCGACGACCCGTTCGCCGCTCCCCTGGTGCGGGCCGTCGGTCTGGACTTCTTCACGAAACTCGTCGACGACACCTTCGACGTCGAAGCCCTCGACGAGGAGGCCAAGACCGGCCTGACGAGATTCGCCAACGGCATGGCCGCGCGGACGCGCTTCTTCGACGACTTCTTTCTCGACGCGGGTCGCGCCGGTATCCGGCAGGCCGTGATCCTGGCCTCCGGGCTCGACTCGCGCGCCTACCGGCTGCCGTGGCCCGACGGCACCGTCGTCTACGAGATCGACCAGCCCGAGGTGATCGAGTTCAAGACCGCGACCCTGGCGAGTCTCGGCGCGGCGCCGACGACCGATCGCCGCGCGGTGGCCATGGATCTGCGCTTCGACTGGCCCGCGGCGCTTGCCGAGGCCGGCTTCGATCCCGCCGAGCCGACGGCCTGGATCGCCGAGGGCTTGCTCGGCTATCTGCCGCCCGAGGCCCAGGACAGTTTGCTCGACCAGATCACCGCGCTGAGTGCGCCCGGCAGCAGGCTGGGTGTCGAGGGGGTACCCGCAACCGAGGCCGACGACGAGGAGTCGATCCGGGCCCGGATGAAGGACTTCACGGACCGCTGGCGGGCCCACGGCCTCGACATCGACCTCAACGAACTGATCTTCCTGGGCGACCGCGCCGACGTGACGACCTATCTGGAAGGCCACGATTGGCGGACCACCGGCATCTCGTCGAACGATCTACTGGTGCGGACCGGCCTGCCGCCCGTCGAGGACGAGGCGCACGCGGCCTCCGTGATGTACATCAGCGCCGAGAAGTAAGGACACCCGCATGGCACGGACAGACACCGACAGCTGGGATCTGGCGTCCAGCGTGGGCGCCACGGCGACCATGGTCGCCGCCGCGCGCGCCATCGCCAGTGCCGAGCCCGACGCCTTGATCGACGATCCCTACGCCGCCGCGCTCGTGCGTGAGGTGGGTGTCGACTTCTTCACCAAGCTCGTCGACGGCGAGCTGACCCTCTCGGGCGACGACGCGGAATCGGCCGAGCTGATGACCTCGGTGATGGCGGTGCGGACCCGGTTCTTCGACGACTTCTTCCTCACGGCGGGTGAAGCCGGGGTGCGCCAGGCCGTGATCCTGGCGTCGGGTCTGGACTCGCGCGCCTACCGCCTGCCCTGGCCCGCGGGCACCGTGGTCTACGAGATCGATCAGCCTCAGGTCATCGGCGCCAAGACCGCGGCCATGGAGAAGATCGGTGCCACCGCGTCCGCCATCCGCCGGACCGTGGCGATCGACCTGCGCGAGGATTGGCCGGCCGCGTTGCGCGCGGCGGGCTTCGATCCCGCACTGCCCACCGCGTGGAGCGCCGAGGGGCTGCTGGCCTATCTGCCGCCAGAAGCCCAGGACCGCCTCTTCGACAACATCACCGCACTGAGCGCCCCGGGCAGCCGGTTGGCCACCGAGTTCCATCCCGACTTCGGGGCGGCCGTACAGCAGCGCACCCAGGCCGTCGCCGACCGGTGGCGCCAGCACGGTTTCGACGTCGACCTGGGCAGCCTCTGGTACACCGGCGACCGTAACTCGCCGATCGACTACCTCGCCGGCACCGGCTGGTCGGTGAGTTCCCGGCCGCGCACCGAACTCTTCGACGAGTACGGACGCGTGTTCCCCGACACCGCCGATGCCGCACCGCAGCGGAATTCCTTGGCGGTCACCGCAATACGAAAGTAGGTACGCGATGGCACGTTCAGAGGGCGACACCTGGGATCTGGCCTCCAGCGTCGGCTCGACGGCGACTGGGGTCGCCGCCTCCCGGGCACTGGCCACCAAGCAACCCGACCCGCTGATCACCGACCCGTACGCCGACGCGCTGGTCAAGGCCGTCGGGCTGGAGCACTGCATCCGGCTGGCCGACGGCGAACTGTGCGTCGAGGGCGATCAGATGCTCGACCGGCAGCGCATGTGCGAGCAGATCGCGGTGCGCACCCGGTTCTTCGACGATTTCTTCTCGCACGCCGGTGAAGCCGGGATCCGGCAGGCCGTGATCCTGGCCTCGGGTCTGGACACCCGTGCCTACCGACTGGCCTGGCCTGCGGGCACTGTGGTCTACGAGATCGACCAGCCCGAGGTGATCGAGTTCAAGACCCGGACGCTGGCCGGTCTCGGTGCCGAGCCGACTGCCGATCGCAGGGCGGTGGCCGTCGATCTGCGCGACGACTGGCCGGCGGCGTTGCGCGACAACGGGTTCGACCCGTCGGCGCCGACCGCGTGGATCGCCGAAGGCCTCCTGATCTACCTTCCGGCCGACGCCCAGGACCGGCTGTTCGACCACATCACCGCGCTGTCGGCGCCGGGCAGCCGGCTCGCGACCGAGCACATGGACATGAGCTCGATGCCCGAGGAGTGGTCCAAGAAGGTCAGCGACTGGTCGAAGCGCGTCGGCTCGGATGTCGACCTGATGGACCTCTTCTATTCGGGTGACCGCAACACCGCCCGCGACTATCTGGGCGGGCACGGCTGGAAAGTGACGATCCAGTCGACCCGCGAGGCCTACGCTGGCCATGGATTCGAGTACCCCGAGGATCTCGCCGAGCTTGCGGGCGATTCGGGGTATCTGTCGGCAGTCTTGAAATGAGGAGCTGATGGCGCGAACTGACGGCGACAGTTGGGATCTGGCGTCCAGCGTGGGTGCGACGGCGACACTGGTCGCGACGGGCCGGGCCATCGCCAGCACCGACCCGCACGGTTTGATCAACGATCCGTTCGCCGCGCCGCTCGTGCGGGCCGTCGGCATCGAGGCGTTCACCATGATGGTGGACGGCACGCTGAACATCACCGAGATCGCGCCGGACGCGGCATCGCGGGTCCGCGCGAACATCGACGAGATGGCTGTGCGGACAAAGTTTTTCGATGATTACTTTCTGGCGGCCACCGAACGCGGCATCCGGCAGGCCGTGATCCTGGCTTCCGGCCTGGACGCACGGGCCTACCGGCTGCCGTGGCCCGCGGGCACCGTGGTCTATGAGATCGACCAACCAGAGGTGATCGAGTTCAAGACCCGCACGCTGGCCGAGCACGGTGCGACGCCGACGGCCGAACGGCGCACCGTGCCGATCGACCTACGCGAGGACTGGCCCGCGGCGTTACGCGCGGCCGGTTTCGATCCGGGCCTACCGACCGCATGGTGCGCCGAGGGCCTGCTGATCTACCTTCCGCCCGACGCGCAGGACCGGCTGTTCGACAACATTCACGAACTGAGCGCGCCGGGCAGCGCGGTGGCCACCGAGTTCGTGCCTGCCCTCAAGGATTTCGACCCGGAGAAGGCCCGCGCGGCCACTGCCGAGTTCAGCAAGATCGGGTTGGATCTCGACATGCCGTCGCTGATCTATCACGGCGAACGGCATTCGGCGGCCGACTATCTGGCGACCAAGGGCTGGCAGATGAGCGGCACGCCCCGCACCGAGCTGTTCGCGCGCTACGGCATCCCGGTTCCCGCGCTCGACGATGACGACGACGACCCGCTCGGCGAGATCGTCTACATCAGCGGTTCCTTGGGCTGAACTCCCCCACCTCTATCTCACCGGAACTGCATTCCCGGTTGTTGACTGCGTTGATTGACAACCGGGAATGCAGTTCCGGTGTGGGCGAGGATTCAGGACGCCCTCGCGAAGCGCAGCGTCTCGCCCCTGGCCCCGCCCATCCACAAGTCCTGACACGCGGCCGCCATGTCCTCGAGCCCTTCGACGATCGCGCCGAACACGTTTCCCGGCACCCAGCCCTGGTCCCCGTTGATCAGCAGATTGTTGCGCCCGTAGAACACCGCGAGGTCGACGATCGCGCCGGTGGTCCCGGTGCCCGTGCTGTTCTCGTAGCCGTATGCGGGGTTGCCGAGATCGTCGGAATCGAACGAGAACCAGCACAGGTCACCCGGAATCGGGGTCACCGTGGTGTTCTCCTTGCCGGGGTCGGTGCCGAATGCCGGTAGCAGCGTGTAGATCTCGTTGCGGGCGTACTTGCCGTGAAACACCTGTGCGGCGAGCGGCAGGGCGTCCCACACGGCCGCGCACGTCCGCGGTGCCGCGTCGTCGAGCAGCCGCGCGACGCAACTGACCCCCCGTTTGTCGAGCGACACGGTGATCAATCGGCTCATACGACCTCCTCGGTGAGCAATGCCGGCACACGGTGGTGCCAATCGGTGGCGTCCTGATAGGCCTGCCCGACGCGGAGCACCAAGGCGTCCGCATGCCGGGGCCCGACGATCTGCAGCCCGATCGGCAGGCCACTCGAACTGAACCCGCAGGGCACCGAAAGTGCGGGCTGCTGCGTCATGTTGAACGGGTAGGTGTACGGCGTCCAACTCGTCCAGTCCGGTGACGCCGAACCGTCGGGCACGTCCCGGCCGACCGGGAAGGCCGTCAGCGGCAGCGTCGGGGTGACGAGCACGTCGTAGGTCCGGTGGAACCGGCCCATCAGTTCCCCGAGCTTCATCCGGACGGCCGTCGCATCCAGGTAGTCCGACGCCGTGAACGTCGCCCCGAGTTCGGCCGTGCGCCGCAGGCCGGGGTCGATGTGCCGGCTCTGTGGGCCATTCAGCTTGCCCTGCAACACTTTCGCCTCACCCGAGAACCACAGCACGTGGAACGCCGCCACGGGATCGGCGAAGCCAGGGTCGGCCTGCTCGACGTGCGCACCCGCGGCCGCGAGGACGTCCACCGCGGCCCGCACGGCGGCGTCGACCTCGGGATCGTTGACGCCGAAGCCGAGGTTCGGCGAGTACGCGACCCGCAGTCCCGCGACGCCCCCGCCCAGTGCGGCGCGGAACGACGATGCGGGTGACGGCATCGCCGACCAGTCCCGCGGGTCGAACCCGGTGACGACGTCCATCAGCGCGGCGACGTCGGCGACCGTCCTCGCCATGGGGCCGGCGTGCGAAAGGGTTCCGAAGGGGCTCGGCGGATACAGCGGGATCAGACCGTAGGTCGGTTTGAGGGCCACGGTTCCGGTAAACGCCGCGGGGATACGCACCGACCCACCACCGTCGGTGCCGACCGACCATGCGCCCATCCCGAGGCCCACGGCCGCGGCGCTGCCGCCGCTCGACCCACCCGCGGTCACACCAGGATCCCAGGGGTTGCCGGTCATCCCGTAGCGCGGTGAGTCGGTCACACCTTTCCACGAGTACTCGGGCGTGGTGGTCTTGCCGAGCAGCACCGCACCGGATTCCCGCAGTCGCGCGACGCTCGGCGCGTCCTCGTCCCACGGTCCGGCCGCGTCGATGAGCCAACTGCCGCGCAGCGTCGGCCAGCCCCGAGTCCACAGCGCGTCCTTGACCGACGTCGGGACACCGTCGGCGGGGCCGAGCGGACATCCGGCGTGCCAACGCTTTTCGGACTCGCGGGCCGTGGACAGGGCGCCGTCGCGGTCGATCAACACGAACGCGTTCACCGCGGGGTTGTGGCGGTCGATCGCGTCGAGCGCGGCCGTGGTGGCCTCCACGGGCGACAGTGTCTTGGCGCGGTACGCCGCGAGCAGCTCGACGGCCTGCGGGATCACGCGGTGCCCGCCGACACGTAGCCGAGCTTCTTGTCGACCACATTGAGCAGGGGTTGGCCGGCCAGCCACCGGCGCGCGTTGTCGGCGAACTGGCAGGCGAGGGTGTCCCGGAACCCCACGACGTCACCGGACATGTGCGCGGTGATGACGGCACCCGGCGCGTCCCACAACGGGTGATCGGCCGGCAGGGGTTCGATGTCGAACACATCGAGCGTCGCGCCGCCGATGCGGCGTTCGGTCAGCGCCGCGAGCAGCGCGTCCTCGTCGACGATCGGTCCGCGCGCGATGTTCACCAGGTGCGCATCGGGTTTCATCGCCCCAAGCACCTCCGCGTCGACCACACCGCGCGTGGCGTCGGTGAGCGGGACGGCCAGCACCAGGTGATCGCACCAGCCGACAGCGCCGGCCAGATCGGCGGTGGCCACCACGGTCCCGAAATCCGGGTCGCTGGCGGCGGCCACGCGCCCCGCGCCCCGCACGCTCAGCCCGGCCGCACGCAGCAGGCGCGCGATCTCACGCCCGATTCCGCCCGTGCCGGCCACGAGCGCGTGCGCGCCCGTGATGCTGCGGGTCTCGCGGTACCGCCACTCGTGGCGGCGTTGGAAGTCGAGGCTGGCCTGCGTCCCTTTGGCGTACGCGATCACCGCGCCGAGCACGTATTCGGCTATGGGACGGTCGAATACGCCGCGGGCATTGGTCACCACCACGTCGGAATCGCGCAATTCCTCGAACAGCAAAGTGTCGACCCCGGCCGCCGCGACGTGGACCCACTCGAGCGCGTCGGCGTGCGTCCACACGTCGCGCAGGGCGGTGGAAAAGTAATCCCAGAGCAGCAACGCCTGGGCACCCTTGACGGCCTGTGCCAGTCCGTCGGCGTCGCAGTGGCGGAACTCGGCGTCGAGGCCGGCAAGTCCCGGTACCCGGTCGGATTCGTGTTCGCACAACACCGCGATCACCGGTCGCGCCGGGCCTCCAGGCAGTGCTGTCGGGGTGCTCTGGCGGGGTGTCGGCACGGCTCGAGGCTAGGAACGCCTTCGTCGGATTGTCAACAATCTGTTGCTGGCTGGCGGGTTCGGCCTCACACTATGGACATGACGCTCGAGGAGCTGGCGCCTCCCCCGCCATTGCAGCAGGTGGGGATAGGTGTTGTGGCGCCCTACGACTTCGCCCTCGACCGCGAACTGTGGCGCTGGGTGCCCAACGACGTGAGCCTCTACGTCACCCGGTTGCGCTACGCCCCGCTGCCCGTGACCGTCGACATGGCGGTGCACGTCTCCGAGCCGGAGCAAGTCGAGGCCGGGGCCGCAAACGTCTTGGCGGTGGCCCCGCTGGTGACCGCGTACGCGTGCACCGCCGGCAGCTTCGTCAAAGGCATGGCCGGGGAGGCCGCGCTGGTCGCCGCGATGCGTGCTGCGGGTGCCCCGGCAGCGGTGACCACGAGCGGCTCGATGCTCTCCGCGCTGCGGCATCTGGGCCTCACCAGAGTCGCAACCGTCACGCCCTACACGACGGATCTGACCGTCGGGCTCACGAGTTACCTCATGGAGGCAGGGATCGAGGTGGTCGCCACCGCAGGCCTCGGCATGACCTCACGCATCTGGGCCGTGCCCTACGAAACCACCGCGGAGCTGGTGCACGCCACCGATGTGCCCGACGCGCAGGCCATCGTGATCAGCTGCACCAACCTGCCGACCTACGACCTGATCGCGCGGCTCGAACGCGAACTCGGCAAGCCGGTGATCACCGCGAATCAGGTGACGATGTGGGCGGCGCTGGCCGTCGCGGGCCGCGAGGCCGTCGGCGCCGGTCAATGGCTGCTGGAAGGGCGAGGTCGCAGCGACGAGAGGAGACTGCATGGCGACGGTGGGGATCCTGTATCCCGGCCACAGCGCCGAGGACGACTTTGGCGCGCTCGAGGCGCGCGTGTCCGCGACGGTCAGGCTGCCGGTCGCGATCACGTCGGTCGGTGAGGACGCGCACCGCGTAGACGCCCTCCTCGACCTCGGCCGCACCGAGCGTCTGGCGGACGGAGTCGCACGGCTGGGCCCGGCGCGTCCGGATTCGATGATGTGGGCGTGCACCTCCGGCAGTTTCGTGTTCGGCCGTGCCGGCGCGCAGAAGCAGGCCGCCGACGTGGCCGAAGCGGCCGGCGTCCCGGCGTCGTCCACATCGATCGCCTTCGTAGATGCCTTGCAGCACTTGGACCTTCACCGGGTTGCCGTCGCCGCTTCCTATCCGCGGGATGTCGCCGACCATTTCGTGGCATTCCTCACCGGCGGCGGGGTGGACGTGGTGTCGATGGGCAGCCACGGCATCGTGACCGCCGCCGAGGTGGGCCTGCTGGGGCAGGACCAGGTGATCGCGATGGTGTGCGCGGCCGACCATCCCGACGCCGAAGCGCTGCTGGTGCCTGACACCGCCATGCACACACTGGGTTTCATCGACGAGCTGGAGTCCGCGGTCGGCAAACCCGTCCTCACCGCAAACCAGGTCACGGTGTGGAAGGGCCTGCAGCTGCTCGGCCCGGTGCCACCGATACCCGGATTGGGGCGCCTGTTCAGGGGCGGTCGATGACCGATTTCATCACGCCCGTCGAACAGGAGTCGACGCCGAGCATCGTCGCCGACAAGCTCCGTCAGGCCATCGCCTATGGCGAGCTGGTGCCCGGCACCCAGCTGGGTGAGGCCGAGCTGGCCCGCAGGTTCGGAGTCAGTCGCGGTCCCCTGCGCGAAGGCATGCAGCGCCTCACGCAGGAAGGCCTGCTGATCGCGATCCGCAACCGCGGCGTGTTCGTCAACACCATGAACTCCGACGAGATCCGCGACATGTACCTGGCGCGTGAGGCGATCGAACGTACCGCGAGCCGAAAGATCCTCGAGGGTGACCACGCCGCCGCGGGCGATGCGCTACTGGCCGTGGTCGATGAGATGGCGGCCGCGGCCGACCTCGACGACGTGAGCGAGGCCGACATGCGCTTCCACGAGTTGCTCGTCGAGCTCGCGGGCAGCCCGCGACTGTCGCGCCTGCACCAGACCTTCCTGGTCGAGACGCGAATGTGCGTGCACGCGCTGGCCGACACCTACGATTCGCCTGCCGACCGGGTCAGTGAGCATCAGGCGCTGGCCGGTGCCATCCGCTCCGGCGACGTCGCCCTGACCGACAAGTTGATGCTGGCACACATGGAGGACGCCGTCGAGCGGTTGATCGCCCGACTACCGGCCTGACGCAGGCGCGGCCGTCTCATATTCCAGCTGCGCCGGCGCTTCTGGCGTGCCCGGTATCTCGGTGCCGTTGATCGGACACCGCGCGGTTTCCGGAACCTTGACGAGCGCGAACATGCCGATGACGCAGGCCGCCATCATGTAGTACGCCGGCACCAGGTTGTCGCCCGTCTGCCCGACCAGCCAGTCGTTGACCGCGGGCGCCGTACCGCCGAACAGTGACGTCGACACGTTGTAGGCGATCGCGAAGCCCGCGTAGCGAACCTGGGTGGGGAACATCGCCGGGAAGGTCGCCGAAATGGTCGACAGCTGAGGGACATACAGCAATCCCAGCACCGCGAACGCGATGATCGCGCCCACCATGTTCGTCGACATCAGCAGGAACATCGGCACCCCGGCGACGAACAGCCCGACGAGCGAGATCCACCACATCGGCTTGCGGCCGATCCGGTCCGAGATGCGGCCGGCGAACGGGAGGAACACCATCATCGTCAGCATCCCGATGATCGGGACGACGAGCGAGTGGCTGCTCGACAGGCCGATCGTCTGTTCCAAATACGTTGGCATGTAAGTGAGCAACGTGTAGTTGACGACATTCAGCGCGATGACGAGGCCACCGAGCCGCAGGATCGGGCCCCAGTATTCGACCACGAGATCCTTGAACTCCGAGCCGGGGCCGCCTTCCCGCTCCCCCGCATTTTCGAGTTCACGGAACACCGGGGTGTCTTCGAGCTTGGAACGCAGGTAGACGCCGACGAGTCCGAGCGGTGCGGCGACCATGAACGGCAGCCGCCAGCCCCATGAACCCATCTGGTCGTCGCTGAGAAGCGTTGAGAAACCTAGCATCAACAGCGCGCCCAGCGAAAAGCCAGCCAGCGTACCGAATTCCAGGAAGCTGCCGAGGAAACCGCGCCGCCGCGACGGCGCGTACTCCGCCATGAATGTTGCGGCACCGCCATATTCGCCACCGGTCGAGAAACCCTGGATCATCCGCAGCACGACCATGATCGCCGGTGCCCACAGCCCGATCGCGGCGTAGGACGGCACCAGGCCGACACAGAACGTCGCACCGGCCATCAGGACGATGGTGATCGCCAATACGTGTTTGCGGCCGACGCGGTCGCCGAGCGGGCCCCAGACGAATCCGCCGAGCGGTCGCACCAGGAACGACACCGCGAACGTCGCCAACGCCAACAGCGTCGCCTGCTGGGTGTCGCCCGGGAAGATCGCTGCCGATATGTAACTCACGCCGTAGGCGTATATGCCGTAGTCGAACCATTCGGTGGCGTTGCCGATCGCTGACGCCGCGATAGCTCGCCGCAGTACACCAGGGTCAGGCGCATTTTCGATGGGTTCGCTGTAATCGATCTCCGGCTTGTCGCCGAAGCCCCTCATCGGGATTTTTCGCGCGGGCACGGTTCCTCCAGGTGTCTGACGACACTGCTCCCACCGCGCGTTCTGTTACGGCTGGACTGACTCGGATGAACACCGCAGGGCCAGGCCGTCGTCTCGTCGACAATTCACTAGTTGCCAAGAGTTGACATTACCGCGCCGCCACAGGCGATGCACCGCACCTTCACCGAGCCGCAATTTTCGTAAGCGTCAGAATCGATGGTCCCCCAGCCACAATGCGGTGGCTCCGGTCAGTGAACGCTGGGTCTGGTCCAGTGCCCCGAGCACCGACTGCCCCAGCAGTGCGCCCATTGCCTGCGGCAGCGACGCGGCGGCGGGCTGTGAGGATGGCTTGGGCCGCAACATGTCCAGCCACGACGAACCGGGATAGTTCACCACCCGCACCTCGGTGTCGGGGTCGAGCCCGGCCAGCACCTTGGCCCGGGTGACCGCCGTGCGCAGTCCGCCCAATTCGTCGACGAGCCCGTGTTCTTTGGCATCGGCACCCGTCCACACCCGCCCCCGGGCAACCGCTTCGACGGCGTCGACCCCGAGGTTGCGGCCCTGCGCAACCCGATCGACGAAGTCGGTGTAGAACAGGTCGGCTTCGGCTTCCACGTGCGCGTGCTGTTCGTCGGTGAACGGTGCGTTGGTCGACCACGCGTCGGCGTTGGCGTTGGTACGAACCGCGTCCGATCCGACCCCGAGCTTGTCCTTGAGCTCGCGTGACACGAGCTTGCCGGTGACCACACCGATGGATCCGGTGATGGTTCCGGCATTCGCCACGATCTCGTCGGCCGCCATCGACACGTAATAACCACCAGAGGCCGCAACCGCACCCATCGACGCGACAACGGGTTTCCCGGTCTCACGTGCGCGAACCACTTCGCGCCAAATGGTTTCCGACCCGGTCACCGAGCCACCGGGGCTGTCGACCCGCAACACGATCGCCGAGACATCGTCGTTCGCCGCGGCCTCCCGGATCGCTGCGGCGATCGTGTCACCGCCCGCACTCGAATTGCCCACCGGCAGCACCTGGGGACCACCGCGGCCGCTGACGATCGGACCGTGCAACGTCACCACGGCCACGGTGGGCTTCGGCTTGCGACCCGGCAACTGCGGCACCGGCTTCGGCGCCGACGCCCGCGCATAGCGCGACAGGTACAGCCGCGGCGCACTGTCGTCACCGTCGGATTCCGCTGCGGCACCGGCGAGTTCGCTGACCCGCGCATACGCCTCGTCGCGGAAGCCGATCCGGTCGATCAGTCCGCCGGACACCGCGTCGTCGCGCAACAGGGGCGCCTTGTCGGCCAGTGCGTTGATGGATTCGACCGGCACGTGCCGGGAGTCGGCGATGGCCTGCCACACCTGTGTCCGCAGGCTCTCGATCAGCCGGCTGTCGGCCTCCCGGTGCGGCTCGGTGTACCGATCCTGCGTGAAAAGGTTTGCCGCGGACTTGTATTCGCCGCGGGCGACGAACTGCGCCTCGATGCCGGCCTTGTCCAGAGCGTCGCGCAGGAACATCGCGTTGGTCGCGAACCCCACGAGCCCGACCGTTCCCGACGGTTGCATCCACACCTCGCGGAAGGCCGACGCCAGGTAGTACGACAGGGTGCCGGGGTAGGTCTCGGCCCAGGCCAGTGTCGGCTTCACGGCGCTGAACTCGGCGATCGCGTCCCGCAACTCCTGCACCGGCCCGGCCGCCGCAGCCGGGATCTGGACGCGCGCAATGAGCCCGGCGACGCGGTCATCGTCGGCCGCGCGGTGGATCGCGGCGATCGCCTGACGCAGCACGAGCGGCCGGCCACCGCCGGCGATGATGGCCAACGGATCGAATCCCGCGGTCTCGGGCGGCACCGACTGCAGGTCGAGCTCGAGGACACAGCCGCTGGGAATGCCGTTGTGCCGGGCGGTGTCGACCTTGCGGACCAGCGCCCGCACGTCGTCGGGACCGGGCAGGCTCGGGAGGAAGTCGAACATGCTCCGAGCCTACCGACGCCACGGGGGTGCATCCCGACCGCGCGAGAGCGGTCGCACACCCGACGTCATCCGCGGGGCGGCCTCGGGGCTGTCAGCACAGCGAAAGCGCTATGGGAGCCGGGCGCGCAGCCCGGCCACCAACGCACTGACACCCAGATCGAAAGCCTGCCTGGCCCGGGCAGCCCCGGACGGCGCGGCGTCGAGCGCCCTGCGCAGTTCGGGTTCGATACCGTCCTGATCGGCTGCCACCGCAAGGTCTGGGGCAGATGCGTCGAGAGCGGCGCCCAGGACGAAGTTCTCGGCAGCGGTGATGACCGCGATGATCTCACCGTCGACGAATCCGGCACGCGAGAGTCCCGCCGCGACGGGGTTGTAGGCGGCGATGAGGTCGGGGTCGCGGATCGGCTCGGTGGCCAGGAGCCGGACCGCCGCCGGGTGCCCGCTGAACGCGTCGAGGTACGACCGGGTCCACACCACGAACGCCTCATCCCAGGGCAATCTGTCGAACGCGGCGTCGTCGATGTTCTGGGCCACCAGAACCCGGACCATCTCGATCACCTCGGAGCGGCCCGCAGGCACATGATGGTAGACGGCGGCCACCTGCACGCCGAGTTCGCGGGCGAGGCCCGGCATCGTGAAGTCTCCGTCGCGCGACACGAGTTTCAGCGCCGCGGCACCGATCTTGTCCCGGCTCAGCAGCGCGACCCGTGGCCGACCCATCAGACCCCCTTCTTCGGCTGGTCTTGAATCTTATTCAATTTCCGCCTTGTGGCGTGAACCACACTGATCTACATTATTGAATCGCATTCAATTAACCCGTGAGGAGCTCTGCTCATGACCGAAGCGCACCTGGCGCGCCGGCTGACCCTGCCATCGGTCGTCGCCTTCGGGGTGTCCTACATGGCACCGAGCCTGGTGATGGTGATCTTCGGCCTCATCGCTGTCGCCAGTGCGGGCACCGCGCCGACCGCGTTCGCACTCGCCACGGCCGCGATGCTGGTGACGGCCATGAGCTACGCGAAGATGGCGCGCTGCTATCCGGTTTCCGGATCGGCCTACTTCTACGCTCGCCACACTCTCGGCTCCCCGGTGGGCTTTCTGGTCGGGTGGAGCGTGCTGCTCGACTACCTCTTCCTGCCGATGGTGGCCTGGCTCACCCAGTCGATCCTGCTCAATGCACAGTTCCCGGCGGTTCCGATCTGGGCGTGGATGTTGATCAACGCCGGTTTCACGACCATCGTCAATGTCGTCGGAATCGTGGTGGCCGACCGCGTCAACAAGGTACTGACCGCTGTCGCCCTCTTTCTCGTACTGCTGTTCTTCGCGTACTGCGTCACGTTCATCGCAGGGAATCGGCCGGTCTCCCATACCGATCCGATCTGGAACACCAATTCGACGATCGCCGGGATGTCCGCGGCTGCGGCCATCGCCGCCTACTCGTTCCTCGGTTTCGACGCCGTGACAACGCTCTCGGAGGAGACGAAAGATCCCAAGCGCACCATCCCCCGCGCGGTGATCCTGGTGGTGGCGATCGGCGGGCTGTTGTTCGTCGGCGGCGCCTACATCATGCAATTGGTCCACCCCGGCGACGTCTTCGAGGACGCCCAGGCCGCGTCCTACACGATGTCCATCGACGTCGGCGGCCAGTTCTACGCCGATTGGACCAACCTCGGCGGCATCATCGCCGGATCGGCATCGTGCCTGGCCGTGCAGCTGAGCACCAGCCGGCTGCTCTACATCATGGGCCGTGACGGAGTGCTCCCAAAGCGGGTATTCGGTTACGTCAGCCCCCGCACGCTGACTCCGGTCTACTGCGTGCTGCTCACCGGCGCAATGTGTTTCGTCGGCCTGAACCTGTCCCTGCAGACCGCGACGGGGTTCATCAACTTCGGCGCCTTCACGGCCTTCACCGCAGTCAACGTGTGCGTGATCGCGTACTACCTGCGTCACCGCCCCACTCATCGGCTCGGCATCGTCGGCTACGTCGCCCTGCCGGCGGCCGGCGCGGTGGTGAGCGTCTACCTGCTGACCCAACTCAGCGGAACGTCACTGATCATCGGACTGGCCTGGCTCGGGATCGGGGTGGCCTACCTGCTCTGGCTCACCCGCGGGTTCCGGCGCCCCACCCCCGAGCTGAGCATCGACTACGAGCAGTCGCTCCTGCACATGCCCGAGCACGTCGAACCAGCCCAGAAGGAACCACACGCATGATGAAACAAGCTGTGACACTGGATAATTGGCAAACAGGCCCGGTCAATCGCCACACATCGGGGCGGATGCGCGAAATCGTGCCCACCGCGCGCGTGGCGGCAAGCCGCAATCCGCTGCCGCTGGCGGAGGACGGGCGCACGCTCGATATCGACACGTTCGGATCGGTCCTACGCGACACCTACACCGACGGCTTCATGGTGCTGCACAACGGGGCGATCCGCGCCGAATGCTATCCCGGCGACCTGGAACCCGGCCGCCCACACATGCTCTACTCGGTGAGCAAGTCCATCATCGGCGCGGTGACCGCGGTGCTCATCGACCGCGGCCGGCTCGACATGCATGCCCAGATCACCTCGTACATACCGGAACTCGCTGTATCGGGCTACGCCGGCGCGACCGTTCGGCACTTGCTCGACATGCGATCGGGCATCAGGTTCCGTGAGGAATACCTCGACCCGGATGCCGAAGTGCGCCACCTTGATCAGGCACTCGGCTGGGTTCCGCGCACCAGCCCGGACGGGCCGGCCACGCTCTATGAATACCTGCCCCGGCTGCGACAGCAACGCCCACACGGCGGGGCTTTCGAGTACCGGTCGTGCGAGACCGACGTCCTCGGCTGGGTGTGCGAACGCGCCGCCGGTCGGCGGATGCCCGAACTGCTTTCCGACGTCTTGTGGTCACGGTTCGCCGAGGACGACATGGACGCCGGAGTGGACCGCGCGGGCAATGTCTTTCACGACGGTGGGCTGGCAGCGTCGTTGCGCGACGCTGCGCGCTTCGGTGAACTCCTGCGCACTCGTACGATCGTGCCCCGCGCGTGGATCGAGGACGCGCTGACCGGTGATCCGGATTCCCGCGCCGCGTTCGCCGCGTCCCCCACCGACACCGGACTGCCCGGCGGGATGTACCGCAACCAGTTCTGGGTGCCCTACGCCGATCGCCGGGTGCTCATGTGTCTGGGCATCCACGGGCAGCTCATCTACGTGGACTTCGACCGCGCGGTCGTGGTCGCCAAACTGTCGTCCTGGCCGACACCGCTCGACCCGGCGCTCGATACGGCGACACTGGCGCTCGCCGAAGCCGCTTGCGCCGCAGCACAGGCGGCTGGGCCTGCGCGTCCAGGTTCGCGCCGTACCGTGGAGCGGTGAGGTTCTCGATCTCGATACCGCAGTTGGTCACCGACCGTTTCGACGACGCCGGGCTCAAAGCCTACCTGGCCCGCGCCGAGGAGTTGGGTTTCGAAGGCGGGTGGACGATGGAGCAGACCATCGGCGAGTCGCCGGGCATCGCTCCGCTGGAGCTGTTGTCGTATGCGGCGGCCTGCACCACGCGGCTGCGCCTGGGCGTGGCGGTGCTCATCACGTCACTGCACGATCCACTCCAACTGGCGTCGGCCGTCACGGCCGTCGACCGGCTCAGCCACGGGCGCCTCGACGTCGGTGTCGGGCACGGCGGCAACTTCCGCCCGTTCCAGGCGTTCGGCGTGGACCGGTCGACGTTCGTGAGCTACTTCAACGAGGGCCTGGAGCTCATGAAGGCGGCCTGGTCCGACGAGCCGCGCATCACGTTCCACGGAAAGTTCCGGGAGGTCGACGATCTGCCGATCCAGCCAAAACCGGTGCAGCGCCCGCATCCCCCGATCTGGTTCGGCGGCACAGCGCCGAAAGCGCTGGCCCGCGCGGTGCGCTACGGCGATTCGTTCCTCGGGGCCGGGTCGTCCACCACCGAGACGTTCGCCGGCGCGGCGCAGATTGTGCGGCGTGAACTCGCCGAGCAGGGCAAGGATCCGGCCGGTTACACCATCGGCAAACGCGTGTACCTGATGATCGACGACGACCCTGCCCGCGCACGCGAGCGCGTGCTCGATGGCCTGCACCGCATCTACGGCCGGATGCGCGACATCGACGCGGTTCCGGTGTCGGGCACGCCGGCCGATGTGGTGCGCGGGCTGCGCGAGGTGGCCGACGCGGGCGCCCAGATGGTCGTGCTCAATCCGGTCGGGGTCGACGTCGCTGAAGACCGCGAACAGATGGAACGCCTCGCCGCCGAGGTGATCCCGGCCCTATAGGCGCGAGCAATAGCTCCTATGTCAAGCCGCGGCGGTTAGGTGTTGATTGTGGGTGTGGTTGTCGTAGTGGAGGGCCTGGTAAATGCGGCGGGAGATGCGGCGTTTGAGGCAGCGGCGGGCTTTGGCTTTGGTTTTCCCGGCGGTGATGAGCCGGTGGTAGTAGGCGTGGCCGTCGCTGCCTTTCATTCGGGCTTGGGTGACGGCGATGCGGTGGATGGCGGCGTTGAGTTGGCGGTTGCCTGAGCGGCTTAACCGCATCTGGCCGGCGTTGGCGCCCGACCATGCCGGGATGGGTGCGACCCCGCAATGGCAGGCGAAGGCGGCCTCGCTGGTGAACCGGTCGATGCCGGCGGCCTCGCCGACAATCTTGGCCGCGGTCAGCTCCGCGCACCCGTCGATGGCCAGCAGGCTGGGCGCCACTTCGCGGCCCGAGCGGCCAGACGCTGCTCGAGCTTGTCGATCTCGCCGGTGAGTCGGATGATGTCGGCCAGCTCATCGCGGGCCAGTTCAGCCACCAGACCCGGCTGGATGTTCAGCCATGTCTGCAACGCCTGCTGATGGGTGCGGGTTTTCAACGCGCGAGGTGGCGGGGCCTGGTCGGGGTCGAGTTCATGCACACGCCACAGCAGTTGGTTGATCGTCTGAGTGCGTTGCCGGACAAGGACATCGCGACGGTCGGTGAGCAGTTTGAGCTCCGGATTGCTCATCGTGGGAAGCGATGAGCAGGTCGGGTTCGCGCAGCACCGCCCGTGCGACCGACTCGGCATCGATCGGGTCGGACTTGCCGCGGGTGCGGGCGGACTTGCGCGTCTGGGCCGACAGTTTGGTGGGTACCCGCACCACTTTCTGCCCGGCACCGAGCAGGTCGCGTTCCAGCCGCGCGGACATGTTGCGGCAGTCTTCGATACCCACACCAGTTCGGTGCCGAACTGGTCACGCGCCCACATCAGGGCCGCGTGGTGGCCCTCGGTGGTGGCCTTGACGGTCTTCACCGAGGCGCCGGCCTACCTGATCAACGGCGACAAAGGTGTGGGAGCGCTTGTGTACATCGGCGCCAACAACAATCATGGTGAATGCCTCCTTCACGCGTGGGAGAGGTTGTTGAGGTTGGACCGGTCGGCCGACACATCTCAGTCGGGGCGATGCCACGCTCCTATCAAGTCAGGTCGGCCGGTCCGTCTCACCTGGTGCCGGCACTACTGCTCAACGCCAACTCCACAGGGCGGCAGACGCGTACCGAGCCAGACACCAGGTGAAACGCAACCAACCACCGCGCTACAACGCCTGTCACGCAGACACGCCGTAAACCCGGCACACTCACCATGACACTGAGACGCAAATGTCCCCGACACGCTGGGCGTGCGGGGACATTTGTGTCTGCTCGTGCAGAGAAATTACAGCTCGGTGGCCGAACCACCGGCAGCGGTGATCGCCTCACGGGCGCTGCCGCTGAACTTGTTGGCGGTGACGTCGACCTTGACGGTCAGCTTGCCGTCGCCGAGCACCTTGACCAGGGTGTTCTTGCGAACCAGGCCCTTGGCCACCAACTCGTCGACGCCAACGGTGCCACCCTCGGGGAAGGCCTTGTTGATGTCGCCGACGTTGACCACCTCGTAGGAGGTGCGGAACCGGTTGCGGAAGCCCTTGAGCTTCGGCAACCGCATGTGGATCGGCATCTGGCCACCTTCGAACGTCACGGGGACGTTCTTGCGGGCCTTGGTGCCCTTGGTGCCGCGGCCCGCGGTCTTGCCCTTGGAGCCCTCACCGCGACCGACGCGGGTCTTGGCGGTCTTCTCCCCGGGAGCCGGCTTCAGGTCGTGAAGCTTGATGACACTCATTGCTAGACCTCCTCAACGTCGACGAGGTGATGCACGGTCTTGATGAGGCCACGGGTCTGAGGGTTGTCCTCACGCACCACCGATTGGCGGATCTTCTTCAGCCCCAGGGTGCGCAGGCTCTCCCGCTGCTTCCAGCGAGCACCGATGGTGCTGCGCACCTGGGTGATCTTCAGCTCTGCCATGATTACGATCCTTCACGCGCAGCCGCAGCGGCCAGCGCTTCGCTCTCGCGTCGGGCCCGCAGCATGCCGGCCGGCGCAACATCCTCGATGGGCAGGCCACGCCGGGCCGCCACCTCTTCCGGACGCTGCAGCAGCTTCAGCGCGGCAACGGTGGCGTGAACCACGTTGATCGCGTTGTCGCTACCCAGCGACTTGGCCAGGATGTCGTGCACCCCAGCGCATTCCAGTACGGCACGAGCCGCGCCACCGGCGATCACACCGGTACCGGGGCTGGCCGGACGCAGCATCACGACACCGGCAGCGGCCTCGCCCTGCACCGGGTGGGTGATGGTGCCGCCGATGAGCGGCACCCGGAAGAAGCCCTTGCGCGCTTCCTCGACACCCTTGGCGATGGCGGCGGGAACTTCCTTGGCCTTGCCGTAGCCGACACCGACCATGCCGTGACCGTCGCCGACGATCACCAGCGCGGTGAAGCTGAACCGGCGGCCACCCTTGACCACCTTGGAGACACGGTTGATCGAGACAACCCGCTCCAGGTAATTGCTCTTCTCACGGTCGTCGCGGCCACGACCGCCGCGGTCGTCACGACGACGACCGTCCCGGTCACCACGACCGCCGCGATTGTCCGACGCCGACCCGGCGCCAGCCTGATCGGCCATCATGCAATCCTCTCGTTAACAGTCATCAGAACTTCAGCCCACCTTCACGGGCGGCATCGGCCAGCGCGGCGATGCGGCCACCGTAGGTGTAGCCACCGCGGTCGAACACCACGGTCTCGATGCCGGCGGCCTTGGCGCGCTCGGCGATCAGCTGACCGACCCGAACGCTGTGGGCCTTCTTGTCGCCCTCAACCGCACGCACGTCGGCCTCGATCGAGCTGGCCGCCGCCAGGGTGACGCCTTCCAGGTCGTCGACCAGCTGGACGTGGATGTGGCGCGACGAGCGGTTGACCACAAGGCGCGGGGTCTCGGCGGTGCCGGCGACCTTCTTGCGCAGCCGGGCGTGGCGGCGCAGGCGAGAGTTACGACGGGTCTCAGAGATGTTCTGGCCCACCGGCTTACGCTTCGCAGTTTCTGCAGTAGCCATGACTTACTTACCTGTCTTTCCGACCTTGCGGCGGATCTGCTCACCCTCGTAGCGCACGCCCTTGCCCTTGTAGGGATCGGGACGGCGCAGACGACGGATGACCGCCGAGATCTGACCGACCTTTTGCTTGTCGATGCCCGACACCGAGAACTTCGTCGGCGTCTCCACCGCGAAGGTGATGCCCTCGGGCGCCTCGATGACCACCGGGTGGCTGTAGCCGAGCGCGAACTCCAGGTTCGAGCCCTTGGCCACCACGCGGTAACCGACACCGAAGATCTCCATCTTGGTGGTGTACCCCTCGGTCACACCGGTCACCAGGTTGGCGATCAGGGTGCGCGACAGCCCGTGCAGGCTGCGGTTGCGCCGCTCGTCATCCGGCCGGGTCACCACGATGGCGCCGTCGTCGTTGCGGGACACCGCAATCGGCTCGGCGACATCCAGGGTCAGGGTGCCCTTGGGGCCCTTGACCGCAACGTTCTGCCCGTCGATCGTTACGTCGACTCCGGCGGGGACCGGAACGGGCTGCTTACCAATACGCGACATGTTGTGCTGCCCCCTACCAGACGTAAGCGAGGACTTCGCCGCCCACGCCCTGTCGTGCTGCCTGGCGGTCGGTGAGCAGGCCCGAGGACGTGGAGATGATCGCCACACCCAGGCCGCCGAGCACCCGCGGCAGGTTGGTGGATTTTGCGTAGACCCGCAGACCGGGCTTGCTCACGCGACGCAGGCCGGCGATGCTGCGCTCACGGCTGGGGCCGTACTTGAGCTGCACCACCAGGGACTTGCCGACGCGGGCATCCTCGGTGCGGTAATCGGTGATGTAGCCCTCTTTCTTGAGGATCTCGGCGATGTTGGCCTTGATCTTCGAGTGAGGCAGGGTCACCTCGTCGTGGTACGCCGAGTTGGCGTTGCGCAGACGTGTCAGAAAGTCTGCGATCGGATCCGTCATTGTCATGACAGCGTCAATCAACCTCTCCCGCTGCGGTTCCCATACAGCGTGCTCATACCGGTTCCCGAAGGCCTGGTACATCGCACGGTGGGCCTACTGCGAAGTGTTCTTCCGTTCCTGACCGGGTTCGGTCAGGGGTCGCACGTCAGTAGTGCCGCCCGCGGGCATCACATACCGACTCGCCTGGACTAAAAGCGACAGGCAACCGGTCAAGTGTAGACAACCGGCAGTTCAGAGCCAAATCGTGGAGTTTGGGTCACCGAATGTGAAGAAGATGGCGAACTTTCTCGAAAATCTCGCCATCTTCTTCACGTTCGCCAAACCCGCCGCGCAAACGCCGAAAGCACCCCGCGGGGGCGCATGGCTCCCACGGGGTGCTTTCGGTCAGTCGCTTGTTACCAGCTGGACTTCTGCACACCGGGCAGTTCGCCGGCGTGCGCCATCTCGCGCAGGCAGATGCGGCACAGCCCGAACTTGCGGTACACCGAGTGCGGACGGCCGCACTTGTTGCACCGGGTGTACGCGCGGACCGCGAACTTGGGCTTCTTGTTGGCCTTGTGGACCAGCGCCTTCTTCGCCATATGCTCAGTTCTCCTTGAAGGGGAAGCCCAGCGCCCGCAGCAGCGCGCGGCCTTCGTCGTCGTTCGTCGCCGAGGTGACGACGGTGATGTCCATACCACGGGGCCGGTCGATGGAGTCCACGTCGATCTCGTGGAACATCGACTGCTCGTTGAGCCCGAACGTGTAGTTGCCGGTGCCGTCGAACTGCTTGGCCGACAGGCCGCGGAAGTCGCGGATACGCGGCAGCGCGATCGAGATCAGGCGGTCCAGGAACTCCCACATGCGGTCGCCGCGCAGCGTGACGCGCGCACCGATCGGCATGCCCTCGCGGAGCTTGAACTGCGCGATGGACTTGCGGGCCCGGCGGATCTCCGGCTTCTGGCCGGTGATCAGCGCGAGGTCGTTGACGGCGCCGTTGATCAGCTTGGCGTCGCGGGCGGCGTCACCGACACCCATGTTGACGACGACCTTGACCACGCCGGGGATCTGCATGACGTTGCCGTACTCGAACTGCTTCTGCAGCGCGTCGCGGATTTCCTCGCGGTAGCGCGCCTTCAGCCGCGGCTGGGTCTTCTCTACTGTGGTCATCTCAGATGTCCTTGCCATTGCGCTTGGAGACACGGACCTTCTTGCCGCTCTCCTCATCGACGCGGTAGCCGATGCGGGTCGGGTTGCCGTCGGAATCGACCACCATCACGTTCGAGACGTGGATGGCGGCTTCCTGGGTGACGATGCCACCCGACGACGCGCCACGCTCGTTCTGCGATACGGCGGTGTGCTTCTTGATCCGGTTCACACCCTCGACCAGCACCTTGTTGCGCTCCGGGTAGGCCTCGATGACCTTGCCCTTGGCGCCCTTGTCCTTGCCGGAGACCACCAGCACGGTGTCACCCTTGTGCACCTTCATTTACAGCACCTCCGGGGCCAGCGAGACGATCTTCATGAACTTCTTCTCGCGCAGTTCGCGACCGACGGGCCCGAAGATGCGGGTGCCGCGGGGGTCGTTGTCGTTCTTGATGATGACGGCGGCGTTCTCGTCGAACTTGATGTAGCTGCCGTCGGCACGGCGGCGCTCCTTGACGGTGCGCACGACGACGGCCTTGACGACGTCACCGCGTTTGACGTTGCCGCCGGGAATGGCGTCCTTGACGGTGGCGACGATGATGTCGCCGATGCCGGCATAGCGTCGCGACGAGCCACCGAGCACGCGGATGCACAAGATCTCCTTGGCACCCGTGTTGTCGGCGACCTTCAACCGCGATTCCTGCTGAATCACTCGATCTCCTGACCTGGGTTTTCATGCACGCCAGATTCCGACCTGGACGTGCGCGGTCTTGTCGCCTATGAGCACGCGAGGCCGGCAGCAGCCAACCAGGGTCTACCCAAGGCAACCCCTACATAGTAGGTGAGCACCGGCGATGCACAAAATTGCCGCCGATCAGCCGATCAGAGGCCGATCTCCTCCATCGCGGCCGCGGCCGCGAGCACCATCAGATCGGCGTGGCGCCGCCCGACGATCTGCAGCCCGACCGGAACCCCCTCGACCGTACCGGCAGGCACCGAAATGGCGGGCTGACCGGTCAGGTTGAACGGGAAGGTCACGGCCAGCGAGCCCCAATGGTCGACGGGGCGGCCCGCGATCTCGGTGGGCATCGGCCCCTCGGCGGGAAATGCGGGCACCTGGGTGGCCGGGGTCAGCAGCAGGTCGAACCGTTCGAACGCCTCGGCGAGGGTGGCCACGAGCCGGGCCCGGGTCTCGTGGGCATCCGCGAGGGCGTCGGCGTCGACGCTCGTCGCCGCGTCCAGGTAGCCGCGCAGCGTGGCATGAAGTTCCCGCCCGCGCGGGGCGGCCCGCAGCTGGGCGTACACGTCGGGCGCCGAGAGCGTCCGGTAGGCCGCACCGCACTGCTCGTCGACCCGCACGTCCGCGGGCACGACGACGGCGCCGACCGCGGCGACGAGCTTGTCCGCCGCGGCGGCCACGACCTCGGCCACCCGTGGGTCGCACGGTGCGTTGCCGAGGTCGGCGGCGAAGGCGATGCGCAGACCGCGCAGGTCGGCGCCGAGGCTCTCCTCGAAGCGGCCCGGCGCGGGCAGCGACGCCCTGTCGAACGGGTCGATGCCGCACACGCAGTCCAGGAACCGCGCGGTGTCACGGACCGTGCGCGTCAGGGCGCCGTAGTGGTCGTTGTCGGCCGCGCCGCGATGGCGCGGGCCACGGGGCACCAGACCATAGGTGGTCTTGAAGCCCACCAAGCCGCAGTAGGACGCCGGGATGCGCAGGGAGCCCGCGCCGTCGGTGCCGGTCGCGATGGGCACCATTCCGGCGGCGACCGCGGCCGCCGACCCGCCGCTGGACCCGCCCGGGGTCAGCGCGGGGTTCCACGGATTGCGGGTCACCCCGTGCAGCGCCGACGCGGTGTAGGAGGCGCGCCCGAATTCCGGTGACGCCGTGAGGCCAACGGGTATCGCGCCCGCCGCGACGGCCCGCGTGACCAGCGTGCAGGTGTGGTCGGCGACGCGATCGGCGTAGAGCCGGCTGCCCATCGCGTACGGCCAGCCCGCGACCGGATGAAGTTCCTTGACCCCCAACGGCACTCCGGCAAGTGGGCCGGGATCCTCGCCGTGCGCCACCATGCGGTCCACCGCGTGTGCCCGCGCGAGGGCATATTCGGCGTCCACGTGTACGAAGGCCCCGAGCGCGCTGTTGCGTTCCTCGATCCGGTTCAGTGCGTCCTGTGTCACCGTGGCGGCGGCCAACTCCCCGGAGCGGACGAGATCGGCGATGTCGACGACCCCGGTCACAGCAGGACCACCGTCGCGATCGCGGTGGCCACCACCAACCCGGCGATCACCGGCAGGAACAATCGGCGCGCCAGTTCGACCACCGAGACGCCCGTGAGCCCCGCGACCACGATCAGGGACGACCAGATCACCAGCGTGCCACCGCCGGTCCAGCTGGCGCCGTTCTGCGCGATGGCGGCGAGCGTCGCGACGTCGGTCGGGCCGTCACCGAGGGTGCCTGCCAGCGAGCCGGTGAACGGCAGTCCGGGCCAACCGTTTCCGTCCAGACCGATCAGCATGCCGACGAGCAGCATGGCGAACGACGCGAACACCGGAACGTGCGGAATGTGGGGTTGCACGGCGCCGACGGCATCGAACAGGAACGCGGGAGCGTGTGCGTCGTCGGGCAGACCGAGGATGCCCGACGAGTAGTCCGCTAGCCCGATGTAGACGAATCCGGCGACCGGTATCACCATGCCCATGGTGCGGAAGGAGAACGCGACGCCCTCGGTGAAGTGGCCGCCGACGTCGTCGAGCCAGCCTTTCCGGTTGGCCAGCAACGAGATTGCGACGAGGGCCAGCGCGGCGGTGCCGCCGACGAGAGGCGCCCCGAGCCCTTCGTCGATGTCGGGCACGATCGTGGTGAACCGGCCCAGCAGCATGAACACGAGCAGCGCGGCGAACAGCACGGGCACCGCGATGGCGATCGCGAGGGCCTTCGGCGAAGGCTTGAGCGTGGCGGTCGGTGCCGGTGCGACGAGGGTGGCCGTTGCGGTTCCGGCCGCCCCGCCACCGCTTCCGGCCGACTCGCCCGTGTCTCGCACCGGCTCTGCGGCGTCCGCGATGGGCAACGTGACCGCTGCGCTCTGGTCGGGATCGTTCATCTTGGTGCGCACATCGCGCAGGTAGGCCACGGCCAACGCCACGGCACCGGCGATCAACGCGATGATCGTGGCGCGGTCCGCGATCAGCCTGGCAGGCACGTCGGCACCTTCGGCCGACAGTGCGGGCGCGACACCCATGATGTAGTCCGAGCTGAGCGCCATCCCCTGCCCGGCGATGGCGATCGCCAGGGCCGCACCGAGCGGCGGGAGCCCGGCGCGCACCGCGGCGGGCAGCAGGATCGCGGCGATCAGCGGCAGCACGGGTGTGGGCCAGAATGCCAGCGACAGCAGGAAGGTCACCACCGCCAGCACCAGATAGGAGATGTGCCCGTTGCGGAACAGGCCGCGCAGCGGGCGGATCATGACGGTGTCGGCGCCCAGCGCGCGCATCGCGCCGAGCATCGCGGTGACCAGCGCGATGATGATGAAAATCGGCAGCAGCTCACGTGTTCCGGCGATCGAGGCGTTGAACACCGCCCCCAGCCCCATGGTGAAGCTGCCTTGGTAGACGAAGCCGGTGAGGAACGTGGCGATCAAGGCGGGTGCGATGACGTTCTTCTTGGCCACCACGGTGCCGATCAGTACGACAAGGCCGAGCAGGTAGACCCAGTGGGCTGCGGACAACGGCTTCACCTTCCATCCGGTTGATCGGGCTGTCTGCGGCTCACGTAAGGTTGTGGTGTTCAGCAGATCTCGTGATTCTGGTGCACGGTGTACGGCCGGACAACGCGAATTGCGCACATTCGCCGGTGAGCTTCACTGTGCACCATGACCACCACACATATCACGAAACCGCTGCGATCAAATCGATTTCGACCGGAGCACCGGACGGCAGGGATCCGACGCCGATCGCGGCGCGCACCGGCAACGCGTCGTCACCGTACGCCGCCCGGATCGCCGCCGACGCTCCGTCTGCCACCGCCGAATGATCGTGAAACGTTGGCACACAGGCGATGTAAACGGTCATCCGCAGGCATCGCACGCGCCGGACACCCGGCGCGACCGAGCGCACCGCAGCCAGCGCGTTGTCCGCGGCGATCCCGGCAGCCACGTATGCCTGCTCGGCCGAAACCGATTCGCCGACCACGCCGGACATCACCAGTTCCCCGTCCCGGCGTGGTGTCATGCCCGCGGTGTAGACGACGCCGTCATGCTCGACGGCGGGACGGTAGTCGCCTTGCGGCGGCGGCGCACTGAGCTCAGTCGACACCTATCGCCACCCCCTCTTGACGGGGGTCCGCCGCGCCGCTGAGCACGCCGCGTTCGTCACGGCAGATCACCTGCGCGCTCCCGCCGGCCCCCCACGACGGCTGCACGACGATCCGGTGCCCGGCAGAGCGCAGCTGGTCGCGAACCTCCTCGGGAACCCGCGCTTCGACGCGCAGTTCGTCAGGTGCACCGACCACGTCGGCATCCGAGCCGGGGAACACCGTGAACCGGGGGGCGGCTACCGCACCGGCCGGGTCGAGTCCGTGGTCGAACAGGTGGGAGATGAGCTGCATGTTCCACTGCACCTGGCCGTCCCCGCCGGGGATGCTGCCGAGCGCGAGCAACTCCCCCGCATCGTCGGTGGCGATCCAGGCGTTGAGGGTGTGCAGGGGTTTGCGCCGCGGGGCCACCTCGTTGGGGTGGTCCGGGATCAGGTACGCCCCGCGGCCGAGGCGGTTGTTGAGCACGACACCGGTGCCGCCCACGGTGAGGGTCGCGCCGAAGGTGAACCCGAGCGAGTGGATGAAGGTGACCGCGCGTCCCTCGTGGTCGACGGCGACCGTGCAGGTGGTGTCCCCGTCGGCCACGGTGTAGGCCAGCCGGTCCTCGGTCGCCGCGGCGAGCGCACGCCGCTGCTGCTCGATTCGGTTCGGGTCGAGCACATCTCGGGCCCCCGGCGCGGTGCTTCCGCACAACGCGAAACGATCCTGGAACGCCAGCCGCGCGGCGCGCGCCATGCGGTCGATGGCCGCGGCGCCCAGCCAGGGCTCGAATCCGACGACACCGTCGCACAGCGCCGCCTGGTGCAGCACCATCCAACCGGGAGTCGGCAGCGGGGTCTGGTGGATGGTCGCGCCGGCGTAGCTGCCCGTGATCGCGGGCTCGGGCTCGAGCGCGGCACCGGCGGCCCACTCGTCACCGCTGAACGGTGCGCCCGCCCGGCGCAGCATCGACACCGCGCGCTCGGCGATCTCGCCGGTGTAGAAGTCAGCCGGATCCTTCGCGAGGCGACGGATCGTGCGCGCCAGATCCGGCTGGCCGAGCCGGTCCCCGATCCGGGCCGGCTCCCCGGTGGGCGCGAATATGGACTCCAGCCCCGAATCGGTGCGGATCGCGGTGAGCGCCTCCCGGACATCCGCGGCCGTTTTGGCCGAGCACGGCAGGCCCGTCTCGGCCAGCCGCGCCGCAGGTTCCCACAGCTCGTCGAGCGCCATGCTCGCGCCGCGCGCATGCAGCGCGGCCAACGCGGCGGGCGCCCCGGGCACCGCGACGGCCAGTGGTCCGTAGAGCGGGATCGCCGAAAGGCCCTGGTCCCGATAGAACTGCGCGCTGCCGCCGTCGGGGCCGAATCCGGAGCCGTTGACGGTCCACACCCGCCCGTCGGGTTCGCGCACCACCGCGAATGCGTCACCCCCGATGCCGCACTGGCCGGGTAGGACCAGCCAGGTGGTCGCCGCCATGGCGAGCGTGGCGTCGATCGCGTTGCCGCCGCAGGCAAGCACCCGGGCACCGGCGAAGCTCGCCGCGGGATGGCTCGAGCTGACCATCCCGCCGACCGACAATGCGGAAGGCCGCGCCGCGTGCTCCATCATGCGCCTTTGCGCCTGCGGCGCGGCCCGGCAGGCATCTCACCGGGTTCCACGCCGACGAAGATCTCGCCGTCGCGCTCCTCGACCGGATAGGTCTTTATGGCGACGGTGGCGGGCGGGCAGATCGGCTCCCCGGTTTCGAGATCGAATGCGCTGCCGTGGCACGAACATCCGATACCGTCGTCGACGAGTTTCCCCGACGACAGCAGGCAGTCCAGGTGCGTGCAGTAGTTGGAGGTGGCGTAGGCCTTGCCGTTCAGGCGAGCCACCGCGAACTCGTGATCGCCGGCGAAGAATCGCCGCACCATGCCCTCGGGCACCTGCCCGGACCGGGCGACTCGCATGAATTCCATTGCAACTCCTGATCAGACGGCGGGGGTGAGGTAGACGGTCTTCTCGAGCGTGTAGAACTCCATGAGGGTGGAACCCGCCTGCTCCTTGTAGGTCTGGGTGCTCGAGGCCTTGTAGCCGCCGAACGGCGCGTTCATCGCCATGCCGGTCGTGGGCTGGTTGATCTTGACCAGTCCGGTTTTCGACCGGTGCGCGAAATGGCTTGCGACAGCGAGGTTCGCCGTCACGATCGACGCGCTCAGGCCGTACTCCGTCGCGTTGGCCAGGTCGATCGCCTCGTCGAGGGACGCGGCCCGCTGGAAGGCGATCAGCGGACCGAACACCTCCTCGGTGACGATGCGCATGGACGGCAGCGCATCCGCGAACACCGCGGGACGCACGAAGTGCCCGCGATCGCCCATGGTCGTGCCGCCGCAGCGCAGGGTCGCGCCCTCGGCGACGCCGGTCTGGACGTAGTACAGGAACTTGTCGAGTTGAGCGGCGCTCGCCAGCGGCCCCATGTTGACGCCCGGCTCGTTTCCCGGACCGACCTGTAGTGCCTGAGCTTTCGCCACCACCCGGTCGAGCAGCGCATCGTGGACCGCGTCGAGCGCGACGACGCGACTCGTGCCGGTGCAGGCCTGGCCGCTCAGGCCGAATGCACCTTTCACGATGAGCGCGGCGGCGGCGTCGAGGTCCGCGTCCGCGGCGACCACGACAGGATTCTTGCCGCCCATCTCCAGCTGCACGCGGCGGTCGGGACCGACCTGGCGGTGTATCGACCGGCCCACTCGCGTCGAGCCCGTGAACGTCACGGCCGCGACCCGTGGCTCCGCGGCGACGGCGGCGCCTGCCGTGCCGTCACCCTGCACGAGTGCGATGGCCGCGGGCGGCAGCCCGCCCTCCAGCAGTGCCTCGACGAGGCGCTGACCCATGAGCGGGGTGATCTCGGATGGCTTGAACAACACGGGGTTTCCGGCCGCGAGCGCGGGACCGATCTTGCGTGACGGGATGTTGAACGGGAAGTTCCACGGCGTGATGGCCGCGACGATGCCGACCGGCTCGCGCCTGGTGTAGACCAGGCCCTCGCCCGCCGCGGGGTATGTCGAGCCGGTGGCGCGCGTCGCCTCACCCGCGTAGAACCGCAGGTTGGCCGGTGTCCGGCTGACCTCCATCGTGGCTTCGGCCATCGTCTTGCCCTCTTCGCGGACCAGCTCGGCGATCAGTGAGTCGGCACGCGATTCGAGTTGCGTGGCAGCAGCTTCGAGTATGGCGGCGCGGCGCTCGGGCGCGGTGGCGGCCCACTGCTCCGCGCCCTTCTCCAGGGCGTCGACCGCGGTGCGGACGTCGGTCGCGTCGGAAGCCGGGAAGTTGCCGATCACGTCGTCCGGATCGGCCGGGTTGCGCCGTTCGAAGGTTTTGCCGGAGGCGGCAGGCAGCCACTGCCCGTCGATGAAGTTGGCTCCCGTGACGTTCACGACGCGACCTCCTCGGTGTCCACCAGTTCCCACAGGTCAGTGTCCTCGTCTTCGAGCACGGCACGCTCGACGCGGCGGCCGAGCAGTTCGCGGCCGGCCATGACGTCTTCACCACGGTCGACGGTGAACACGCCGCGCAAGACGTCGCCGTCGAGATAGAACGCGCTGAAGTCGAACGACTCGACGTCGCCGCGGACGACGAGTTCAGTGGTTGCCGCGCCGAGCAGTTGGAGGTTGTGGTCGAACTGATCGGACCAGAACCACGGGGCGTCGTCGTTGACGGCCTCGCGGCCCAGCATCGCGTTGGCGACGGCGGCGCCCTGCCGGTTGGCGTTGTCGAAATGCTCGAGTCGGACATGGCGCCCGGCACGCGCCGAATAGCGGCTCGCGACGTCGCCCGCCGCGTAAATGTTCGGAATCGACGTGCGGCCCTGAGCATCCACCACGATGCCGCCATCGACCGACAGCCCAGAGGCAGCCGCCACGGCGGTGTTGGGCGTGATGCCGATCCCGACCACGACGGCATCGGCAGCGACCGAGGTGCCGTCCGCACACGTGACGACGACGCCGTCCACGGTGGTGTGCAGCGCGTCGACGGCCACACCCGCCCGGACGGACACGCCGCGATCCCGGTGGACCCGGGCGATCTCGGCTCCCACCCGCGGCCCGACGACACCCGCCAGCGGCACGGCGGCTACCTCGAGAACCGTGACGTCGACGCCCAGAGTGCTTGCCGTCGCGGCAATTTCGAGCCCGATGAAGCCGGCGCCGATGATCGCGAGCCGGCGCCCCGGAACCAGGGCGGCCTGCAACCGCCGGGCGTCGTCGACCGTGCGCAGATAGTGCACGAGGTCGGGTCGGGGCCCGGGCACCGACAGTCGGCGGGGCTGCCCGCCGGTGGCGAACAGGACCGCGTCCGCGTCGATCGCCGGTCCGCGCGCCAGTTCGACACGGCCCGCCGCCGTATCCACGCGGACCACCTCGGTGCCCGTCAAGAGCTCGATGTCGTTGTCGGCCCGCCACTGCGGTGGCAGGATCTCCAGCGAGTCCGACGTGTCTGCGCCGGACAGGAACTCCTTCGACAACGGTGGCCGCTGATACGGCGCGTGGGGCTCGTCGCCGATCAGCACGATGCGGCCGTCGAAGCCGCGGCGGCGTAGCGTGCGGGCTGCCACCGCGGCGGTCTGCCCCGCCCCGACGGTGACGAATGTCCGGCCGGTCATGCCTGTGCTTCCTCTCGTTCACGCCCGGCTGTCGCCGCGCTCGTCCCCGGGTTGACGTAGACGGTGCCTGCTTCGACCCGGACCGGATAGGTGGGTTGGCAGCGGTCCTGGCTCTCCTCGTATCCGGTCTCCAGGTCGAACTGCCACTGGTGGCCCGGGCAGATCACCTTGCCGTGCAACAGCGTCCCCTTGGCCAGCGAGCGGTCTTGGTGGATGCAGCTGTCGGCGAAGGCGTACACCTGCCCCGCCGCCTCGAACAGTGCGATGGCCAGGCCGTCGACTTCGACCCGCAGCTTGCGGCGGCGGCCGAGTTCCTTGGTGCTCGCCACCGCAACCCAGTCCGTGGTCATGGCGCTACCTTTCTGCCGAGGCGGCGGGAGAGGATCAGACCGACGCCGATTCCAGGTCCGGTGCGACGTAGTAGTCGTAGAGACCCTTGGTGTAGGAGAACCGCATCTCGGCGCCCCACCGCACGAGCTGCAGGCACCGCTGCTGCAGCTGCGGGGTGTCGGCGTGGTCGAGCACGATCTGGTAACCGCGTTCGCCGTGCACGACGTCGGAGGTGATGTGCAGGTCGAAGAACTCGATCTCGTCCTCGCTGAACCCGTAAACCTCACGCAGCGGCACGATCTGCTTGGTGTAGATGCTCGGCACCTGCGATTCCAGCCCGACCACGAGCGCCGCGGTGGCCACCACGAAATGCTCGCGCTGTGACACCGCGTAGCACCAGGCCTGCAGACCTCGCGTGATGGCGTTCATGTTGGACGGATCCTCGATGCGCTCCCGCGTGGTGCCGCACGCCTCGCCGAACTTGATCAGCAGATCGGTGTGGCGGATGTCGGCCAGCTCCTCCTCGTACATGTTCTGGAGCGTGAAATCCTTTGCCCCGGTGAACTCGTCAGGCGTGTTGGAGTAGATGTTGGCCAGATAGTCGGCGAACGGACCGACGTAGTGGTAGTGGTTCTCGGCCCACCGCGCGAAGTGCTGCTTGCTCAGCTTTCCTTCGGCCCACGCCTTGGAGAACGATGCGTTCTTGGCCTCACGGCCCTTGATCGCGTTCTCGAGTTCGGCGCGAAACTCGTCGCGCCCGAGCAGCTGGGTCATCGATGTGTCCTTTCGTGAAATCGCTTGGGTGTCAAGGAGGTTAGCTAGAATTCGACGCGCCGGGCCATGGTCACAATCACCGGCGTCGCACCTGCGAGCGGGTCATGGTGCACAACCCAGGCGCCTCAGGCCCGCGCGACCGAGGCCGTCAACGCCTCGAACTCCGCCAGGATCGCCGCCCCCACGGCCTTGTCCTGCTCGCCGTTGCCGCCGCTGATCCCGACACCGCCCACGATCTGGCCGTCGAACACCAACGGGAAGCCGCCGACGAAGATCGCGAACTTGCCCGGCAGCATGTGGCTGATCCCGAAGGCTTCGTTGCCGGGCAGCGCGGGCCCGTTGGGTGGTTCGTTGAACAGATGCGTCGCGCGCTCGTGTCCCGCTGCGGTGAACGCCTTGGCGATGGCGATGTCCACACCCGTGAGGCGCGCACCCGGCAACCGGTGCAGCGCAAGGACATTGCCTCCGTCATCGCAGATGCACAGGGTCTGCTTGACGCCGATCTCCTCGGCCTTGGCGCGGCCCGCGGCCAGCAGCGGCAACGCGTCGTCGAGGGTTATGCGGTGAATTCGGTGCATTGGTGTCTCGCTCTCTCGCGGCAGTCGTAATCGGCTGACGAGGCATGTCTATCAACGGCAGGATCACAGCGGGATGGCTAATATGACCTGAATTGACGGCCGAACCGGGTTACATTGCACATGGTGTCTGTGCCGACGAGTCCGGTAATCGATACAGAACGGCACGAGACGCGAGGTGCGACATGGCGGCAACACCGACCGACAGCGAACGCATGACCGTTGCGGGGCTGCTCGACGAGTCGCTCATGTCGGGTGCCCGCGTGGTCGCGGGCGCCGACCGCCTCGGCGTCGAGTTGAGCTGGGTGCTTCCGCTCAACGAGGTTCTGACACAACATGATCCGCTCGACGCGGTCGCGGTCTACGCGCGGCCCGAGTCCTTGGTCGGCAACGGTGCCGCGCTGTCGGCGCTCATCGCGCGCGGCGCCACGACCCTGCTGGTGGACGGCGCGATCCCGGCCGATCTCGGTCACCCGCCCGAGGGGCTCATCGTCATCGAGTTCGGCATCCCGGTCGGGTTCGCCGCGCTGAACCGGCTGCTCGCCGAACGCGCGCTCAGCCAGGAAGTCCACGTCATGCGCTACTCGACGCATGTGCACGCGTCGCTCGCGGGCCTGTTCCACCGCGGCGCCGGACTGGAGATCCTGGTGCGCGAGGTGTCTAACCTGGCGCGCAATCCGGCGGTTGCGCTCGACGCCCGCGGGCACGTGGTGGCCTGCAACGGCGTCACCCCCGATGTGCTGGCGCCGCTGGCCGATTCGGTCAGCGAGATGCTCGCGACCGATCTGCCCGCCTCCGAGCGGCGGTCCGACGGGCACGACACCCGGATCCAGCCGGTGACGGGCCTGCACGACAGCGTGTGGACGTGCGTGGCCAGCGCCATCCGGCTCGGCAAGTCGTTCGAGGGCTGGGTCGTGATCCTCGTTCCGACGGCCGAACCCGGTCACCATGACCTGGCCCGGTACGCGGTGCTGACCGAGCAGGCCACCGCCATCGTCGGCTCGGAGATGCTGCGGCAACGCAGCGTCGACGAAGCCGAGGAACGCGCGCGCGGAGATTTCGTGCAGGCCCTCGTGCACGGCAGCTTCTCCAGCGAGCACGACATGCGGGCCCGCGCCGAGCATCACGACATCGAACTCGATTCGCGGTTCGGCGTTTTCGTCGCACCGGGCGTCCTGCCCCGCCGCGTGGACAACCCGACCGCGAGCATGGTCCGGCTAGCGCGCTACGCGGCCGGTGTCGCACCACACCCGTCGGTGAACGCGTATGTCACGGTGATCGGCGACGTTCTGGTGGTCGTGCGGACGCTGCGCAGCGAGGACGGCGCGGCGATGCGCGAAGAGATGACCGACTATGCCCGCGCGATGTCGGTCGAGCTGGAACGGCGCCGTGGGCTGCGGGAACCGGTGGCCTACGGCCGGCCCGCGTGCGGTGCCGGCGAGGTCAGGGAGAGTTATCGCGAGGCCAGGGTCGCGCTCGGCATTGCCCGTCGGCTGCACCGCACAGGCCCGACCTCGTACCAGGAACTGCGTGGTTTCACAGTGCTGGCCCAGGTGGCCGAAACGCAGGAAAGCCGCCAGTTGGTCCGGGATGTGTTGGGGCCGTTACGCTCTGCCCCCGACCTGCTGGAGACCTTGAGCACGTATCTGGCCGAGGGCGGCAACGTCAACGCGACGGCACGCGTGCTCAACGTGCATCGCAACACCATGCTCGCCAAGCTGGACCGGGTGTCACGGCTGCTGGGCATGGACATCAAGGTTCCCGAGAACCAGTTCACGGTGTGGCTCGCGATCCGCCTCGACCTCCTCGACGAAGTGCGCTCGGCGATCGACCGGGAGGCCAGCTTCCGCTGATCACACCGGCGCGGGGTCGGGGCCGAGAAACGACCCGGCCAGCCCCAGTGCGACCATCACCGCGCACGCGACGAACACCAGCGGATAGCCGCCGGTTTCCAAGGCCACCGCGACCCACGCCGCACCACACGCCGAGCCACCGAATCGGACCAGATTGAAAAGGCCCAGCCCGGTGCCGCATTCACCCGCGGGTGAGCGCGTCGCGCCGGTCGCCGCGGGCGTCTGAACCAGCGAGATACCGACCCCGGCGGCCACCAGCACAGCCACCATGGCGGGCAGCAGCAACCGGTGCTGCGCGACCGTGACGGCCAGCCCGACCTGGGCGGCCAGCAGCAGCACCAGGCCGGTGCGCAGCACCCGCCGCGGACCCAACCGGTCCTGCCAACGTCCCACACCAGGACCGAGGATCGCCATGGCCGCGGGCACCGTGAACAACACGAGGCCCGCGGCCGATATCGACACCGACTTGCCGACCAGATACAGCGGGACGGCGAGCAAAGCCGCACCGAGACAGAACATCTGGGCGAACGCCGCCGCGCAGCTGCGGGCGAACCGGGATTCGGTCACCAGCCGCACGTCGACGAACGGGTTCGGAATGCGGGTGCAGTGCCACGCGAACCACGCGAGTACGACGACCGCGAGCACCACGACGCCGAGCGCGAACCAGGCCGTGACGTCGGGCTGTGGCACCACGGCCAGCCCGAGCATGAGTAGCGCCGAACCGATCGTCAGCGCGGATGCGCCCGCGAGGTCGAACGGCATCCTGGTTCCGGGATAGCGCGGCACGTAACGCAGGGTGCCGAGGAAGCCCGCCAGCGCCACCGGCACGAGCGGCACGAAAACCCACCGCCAGCCCCAGTGGTCGGCCACCAGGCCGCCCAGGCTCGGCCCGATCGCCTGGCCGATGCCGTTGGCCGACGCCCAGGCACCCATGGCCCTGCCTCGTGACTGCCCCGAGAACATCCAGGCGATCAGGCCCATGACCGCGGGGGCGAACGCCGCGGCGGCGACACCGCCTGCGGATCGCCACGCGATCAGCAGCGGCAACGTCGGCGCGGTCGCCGCGCCGACGGCACAGACCGCCGTCGCGAGCAGCGCTGCGCAATACACGCGTCTGCGCCCGAATCGGTCCCCGAACCAGCCTGCCAGCGGTATCGTCGCGGCGAAGCAGACCAGGAAGCCGACGACGACGAAAACCCCGTTGCCGAGTGGAGCGCCGAACTCGTCGATGATCGCGTTCAGCGGGACGTTGACGACGTTGTTGCTGAGGGTGCCCACCACTGTTCCCGCCAGCAGCGCTGCCAACCCCAGCGGTGTGCCATCGTCCAGCGCGCGGCCCGGCGGCCCGGCGCTTCGAACATCGGTCATGCTTCGTGTTCCCAATCTGGAATCCGGCGAATTGCGGTATGAGCCATGGCGTTTGCCACGCGCTCACGACCCGCACCAAGCACTGTCTCACCCGCGCACGGCCGATTGGGAAATCCGGCGGGGCGATGGTGCACAGTCCTGCGCGCCCGGATCTGGACAACATGCACAAGCGGGCTGGTCCACCGCGCGCTGTCGCGGCGAAACGTTACGTCACGGAAACCGGGCGATATGCCACCGACAAGTTCGGAACATATTGCACATGGTGAGGCAGTTCCGGATGTGCACTGTTGTCGTTGACCCAGGTCGTGACCACGCCGAACATTCCACCATCGACTGCACAGCCCACCAGCAGTTCAACGAGAGGTCCCGAATTGGACACCCATCTCACCGCGGCACACTGGATCTACCTTGCGGGCATCGTCGTCATTCTCATCACGATGGCAATCCGCAAGAACATCGTCGTGCCTGCGGTCACCGCAACACTCATGACGGCCTGGGCGTTCTCCGGAAGCCTCATCACGGGCCTGTCCTCGATCTTCAACGCCAGCCTCACCGCGGCCAAAGAACTGTTCAACATCTTCCTGATCATCGCGATCGTGACGGCGATGCTGGGGGCGCTGCGGGAAATGGGCGCCGACCGGATGATGGTCACGCCGTTTCGCCGGGTCATGCGTGCCGGCACCAGCAGCTTCATCGTGCTGGCGATCGTCACGTACGTGATCTCGCTGTTCTTCTGGCCGACGCCTGCGGTGCCCCTGGTCGGCGCGGTGCTCATACCCGTCGCGATCCGCGCGGGTCTGGCACCGCTGTCGGTCGGCATGGTGATCGCGATCTCGGGCCAGGGCATGGCACTGTCCTCGGACTACATCATCAAGGTGGCGCCCGGCATCTCGGCCAAGGCCGCGGGGGTCGACGCCGACGCCGTGGCAGACAAGGCCATGGTGCTGTCGCTGGTCGTGGGCCTGACGGCGCTCGTCATCACCTATGTCGTGCAGCGCCGCACCTGGCGCCACCCGTCGCCCGAACTGCTCAAGGAGTGGGAGGACGCCGCGGACCGGCGTCGAGATGACGACGACGCCCCGTCCGATGGGGGTTCGGCGGCCGTGCCGAGCCCGCCGCCCGCACCGCTGCCGGAACCGGTCCTGACCGATGGTTCCACCGCGACTGCCACCGCGACCGTCGTCCTGGCGGATCCGGTCGAGGATCCCCGAGAGCCGCAGAAGAACTTGGCGGCAAAGGTTTTCGCGGTGTTGGTGCCGCTGGTGTACTTCGCGTTCATCGTCTACCTGCTGCTGGGCAAGTTCACCAGCGTCGTGCCGCCGCTCAAGGGCGGGGATGCGGCGGCCATCGTCGGCGGGCTCGCGGCGCTGCTGCTGTTCGCGGCGTCGGCCACCAACGACAAACGCAACTTCCTGGAGACGTCGTCGCAGCATGTCGTGGACGGGCTGGTGTTCGCGTTCAAGGCCATGGGGATCGTGTTGCCGATCGCCGGGTTCTTCTTCATCGGCAACGGTGACTTCTCCGCGGCGATCCTCGGGATGCCCGCCGACGCCAAGGGCCCGGCGTTCCTGTTCGACCTCATCACCGCCGCCCAGTCCCACCTTTCGCCGAATCCGGTCGTCACGTCGTTCGCGGTTTTGTTCGTCGGACTCATTGCGGGGCTTGAAGGTTCGGGCTTTTCCGGGCTGCCGCTGACGGGTTCGCTTTCGGGTGCGCTCGGCCCGGTCGTCGACATGGACCCTTCGACCCTGGCCGCGATCGGCCAGATGGGCAACATCTGGTCCGGCGGCGGCACCCTGGTCGCCTGGTCGTCTCTGGTGGCGGTCGCGGGCTTCGCGCGGGTGCCCGTGCTGACCCTCGCGCGCAAGTGCTTCCTGCCCGTGATGACCGGGTTGGTGCTGGCCACTGTCGTCGCGATCATCGTCTTCTGAAATATGGTGCGGTTGAATCGCTCTCACGTCGAGCTCGGTGCGACACTGGCATTGACGTTCGTCACCGGCATCGTCGACGCGGTCGGTTACCTCGGCCTCGACCGCGTCTTCACGGGCAACATGACCGGCAACATCGTGATCCTCGGTATGGGTGTCGCAGGTGCCGACGATCTGCCCGTGCTGGGCCCCGCCATCGCACTCGCGGGGTTCACCGCGGGCGCACTGGCAGCGGGCATGGCCGTGCGCCGCCGCACGTCGTCCGGCTGGGACACCCGCATCACCACGCTGCTCACTCTCGGCGCGGCGGTGCTGCTGGCACTCACGGTGGCTGTCGCGGCCGGGGCCGAGAACCCCACCGCGACCGAACAAGTCGTCATCGCAACCGCCATCGCGGCGGTGATGGGCCAGCAGGCCATGGTGGCGCGGGCCCTTGCGGTCAAGGACATGACGACCGTCGTGGTGACCTCGACCCTGGCCAGCCTGGCCGGCGAAACCTGGCCGCGCGGAATGCGCGGCGCGCTGGGAAACCGCCGGCTCGCGGCCATCGTGGTGATCTTCCTCGGCGCTGTCGCGGGTGCGGTGCTGCTGCGCCTGCACATCGCAGTGCCACTCGGGCTGGCGGCCGCGCTCACGTGTCTGGTGGTGATCGCAGGCCAGGTCGGATTGCGGGAGAAATCAGCGGCTCTCGACGCAGCGGAACCCGATGTGGGTGGTCGAGCTGTCCTGCGATTGCGGTGACCGCGCGGCGGGCCGGTACCGGTGGCAGTACTCGGGGGCGCACAGGTGTGACCCGCCCTTGAGAGTCTGGTTCACGCCAGGATCGCCGGCCGGCGGCGGGCAGCACGCGGATCGTGCTGCGCCGCGTTGGTGGTGGGCCGAGAACCGCGTCGTCGTCCACTCCCACACGTTGCCGATCATGTCGGCCAGACCGAAGCCGTTCGGCGGGAAGGTGCCGACCGGGGACGTGCCGAACCAGCCCAGCGCGCCGTCGTTCTGATACGGGAACCGGCCCTGCCACGTGTTGGCCATCAGCCGGCCCCCGGGCGTGACCTCGTCGCCCCACGCGTAGGTGCCGTCGGCTCCTGCCCGCGCGGCGTACTCCCACTCTGCTTCTGTGGGCAGCCGTCGCCCGGCCCACGCGGCGTACTCGACGGCGTCGGGGTAGGCGACCTGTACGACGGGATGGTCCGGCGCGGCCGGGTCGCGGTCGGGCCCGAACGGGTGGCGCCAGTCGGCACCGGGCGCCCAGTCCCACCACTGCCGCCAGTCCCGCAGATCGACGGGTCCGTCGGTCGGCCGGAACACCAGCGCGCCGGGCAGCAGATCCTCCGCCGCCACGCCTGGGTACAGTGCGGGGTCCATCGGCCGTTCGGCGACCGTGACATATCCGGTGGCCGCGACGAATTCGGCGAACTGCGCCGTGGTGACCGGATGTCGCTCGATCGCGAACGCATCGACTGTAGCGGTGTGCACCGGAACTTCCTCCGGATAGAAGCTCGTGGAACCCATCCGGAACGCACCGCCGGGAATCTCGACCAGTTCGGTCAGCATGTGTCTCAGGGTATGCGGACCCCGAAGTCGGCGATCAGTGGCGCGGCCGCGGCGTCGAACTCCGCGGTCCGGCCCGGGGCCTGGACATGCACCGCGACCAGATATGCCGGGCCGGCTGTCCAGATGTGGACAAGCCGGTCCCGGTACTCGACGGCGTCCTGCGGAGTGTTCGACCAGCCGCCCATGAGCTTCTGGCCGCTGTAGTCGCACAGTTCGGCCGGCAGGATGCTCACACTGCTGACCGCGGCGCGCGCGACGATCCGGTCGGCATATTCGGTGAACGCGGCCGCCGGGTCGAGGTCGGTGCGGCTGACGGTCACGGTCGCGAACATGCCGTTCGGGCCGCTCAGGCGAGCGCCCACGTCACCCGTTGCCGGTCCGGGCGTCCAGCCGTCCGGGATCGCGACCGTGACCCGGGGCGCCTGCGGGTCGGCCACCTGCGTGGTGATCGACGCCGCGGGCGCTGCCGTCGGCGCGCACGTGACGGCGTCCGGCGGCAACTCGGTGTGCGTGGTTTCGGCGATGCCCGGCGGTGGGTTCGTGGTCGGTATGCGTTCGGCGGTCGAGGTCACCGTCGCGGTCACGGTGGTCTCGACCGGGCTGGTGGTCGTGGTGCTCGCGGTGACCGCCACATCGCCGCTGGTCCGCGTGCACCCGGCGGCCGCCAGGCACAGCAGCAGTATGGTGGCCCTTCGGACGCGGTTCATCAGTCTTTCGAAAAGGCCAGGGCCAGCTGGGCTTCGACGCTCTCGTACGGTTCTCCGGACAGGTCCACGGTGACCCGATCGATCTCCCCACCGGTGAACGCGAACGGCGCCCGGTAGCTCTGGGACACCGCCGATCCGGTGTTGCGGCCGATGGCGATGCCGCCGCCGGCCAGCGCGAACATTCCCGGATGCGTGTGCATGTCGGGCAATTCGGCCACCGGCACACCGTCGATGAACAGCGTGGTCGGACCGACCGGCGTGTGGCTGCCCTCGACCGTGCCCGTCCGGTTGAAGCGGACACCGAAGATGTGATGGCCCAACGGAATCGAGTCCGGCGATGACAGCACCTGTTCGTGTTCACCGAGGAAGTTGTAGACGTAGTGCAGCCGGCCGTCGGCGACGTAGAGCGCGTGGCCACCGTGCGCACCGCCTTGCTTGAACAACACGCCCTGGGCGTCGGCGCTGTCGATCCTGACCTCGGCGAGCACTTTGAACGACTGCCCGCGCAATTCGGCGGCCGCGCCGAGACCGACTTCGGCAGTGTGCGGGTAGTACGTGTAGGTCGCGCGCTCACCGGCCAGGTACGGACGCCACCGGGTCATGGTCTCCAAGATGTTGAGGTCGGCCAGCGGCAGCCCGTGGTACTTCGCGGCCTCGCCGAACCACAGCGCCTTGAGCTCTTCGAGTTTGTCGGGATGCTCGGCGGCCAGGTCGTGGCATTGGCTGCGGTCCGCCTCGATGTGGAAGAGCTCCCAGCGGTCGGCGTCGAAATGCGACCAGCCGGCCGGGGTTGCGGCGTGCACGGTGTTGGCGAACCAGCCCTTGTGCCAGATGCCACGCGTCCCCAGCATGGTGTAGAACTGGGTCTCCTTGCCCGTCGGTGCGGTCGGATTCTCCAGCGCCACCTTGAAACTGACGCCGTCGAGCGGCTTCTGCGCGATGCCGCGGACCGTGGCGGGCGGGGTGATGTCGAGCAGGTCGTACACGGTGGGCGTGATGTCGCAGACGTTGACGTAGTTGTCGCGGACCTCGCCGTGCGCGCTGATCCCGTCGGGCCACGAGATGATCGCCGTATCGGCGATGCCGCCCTCGTGCGACGCATAGCGTTTGAACAGTTTGTAGGGCGTGTTGAACGCCATCGCCCACCCGATCGGGTAGTGGTTGTAGGTCTGCGGGCCGCCGAGCCGATCGAGGAACTTCAGCCCCTCTTCCGCGGTGTCGATGTAACCGTTGAAGAACTTCGTCTCGTTGACCGAACCGTTGGGGCCGCCCTCGCCGCTGGCACCGTTGTCGGAGATCACCACGATGATCGTGTTGTCGAGTTCGCCTGACTCCTCGAGGAAGTCGAGGATCCGGCCGATCTGCGCGTCGGTGTAGGACAGGAATCCCGCGAACACCTCGGCCATGCGGGCGAACAACCGCTTCTCGTCGTCGGACAACGTCTCCCACGGCCGCACGGTGTCCTGAACGGGCCACGGTTCCCCGTTGGGCCCCTTGACATCCGAGTACGGGTTGACGGGCGAGAGCTCGGTGTCGGGTGGCACGATGCCGAGCCTCTTCTGGTTCTCGAGCACGATCTCCCGATAGCGTTCGTAGCCCATGTCGAACCGGCCGGCGTAGTGGTCGGCCCACTCCTTGAACACATGATGCGGAGCATGCCCCGCGCCCGGGCACAGATAGGTGAACCACGGCTTGTCGGGCGCGATCACCTTGGCGTCGCGGATGAACTCGATCGTCTTGTCGGCCAGATCCTTCGACAGGTGGTAGCCCTCCTCAGGAGTGGCTGGCGGGTCCACCGGATGGTTGTCGTACACCAGATCCGGGTACCACTGGTCGGTTTCGCCGCCCATGAACCCGTAGAACCGTTCGAAGCCCCGCGAACACGGCCAATGCCGTTTCGTGGCAGCCAGATTCGACTCTTCCAGCGGTGTCAGGTGCCACTTGCCGACGCAGTAGGTGTTGTACCCGGATTCGGCGAGCACCTCCGGCAGCAATGCGGTGTCGAACGGGATCCGGCCGTTGCAGTTCGGGAACCCGTCGGTGAATTCCTCGATGGTGGCCATGCCGACAGTGGTCGCGTTACGGCCGGTGAGCAACGACGCCCGCGTGGGCGAGCACAGTGCGGTGGTGTGGAATTGGGACAACCGGATGCCGCGCTCGGCGATGCGACTCATGGCAGGCATGTCGACCAGGCCGCCGAAGCAGTCCCACGTGGCGATGCCCGTGTCGTCCCACACCAGGTACAGCACGTTGGGCGCGCCCTGCGGAGCTGTCGGGGCGGCGTATGGGCCCCAGTCCGCTTCGGAGTCCCTGATGTCCAGTTCGATCTTCCCGTTGAACCCGGTAGCCATTGCGAACCTCATCCCGATCGGTGGATCGCCGCCGATGTGGGCGAACGCCCGGAGAGTACACCCGCACGGGGTTTGCCGACGGGAAAACTGACGAGCCCGACAACGCACCGGCCCGGCAAAGCCGAAGTCAAGCCTCGGGATTGGCGGTGGACGTACACAGGTTCTCGTCCCCGTCGGGTCGTGCGCCCGCTTCGTCGGACAGACC
Source organism: Mycolicibacterium mageritense (assembly GCF_010727475.1). Classification (NCBI taxonomy): domain Bacteria; kingdom Bacillati; phylum Actinomycetota; class Actinomycetes; order Mycobacteriales; family Mycobacteriaceae; genus Mycobacterium; species Mycolicibacterium mageritense. The sequence continues at coordinate 4,436,220 of NZ_AP022567.1, read as the reverse complement.
GCGCAGCGGACCGCTCAACCGAGCGACGATCGGGCTGATCACCGCGACCGCCGCCAACACCACCGACACGACGACCGGTCCTGACGCGCCGTGCGCGTCGGCCGCCACACCGGCCACGGCCGTACCCGCGGCCCCGCCCACCAGTGCGGCACTGTTGAGCCAGCCGAACGCCTCGGTCGCGGCATGGTCGGCGATTTCCGCGGACACCATGATGTAGAGCGCGGACATGGCCGGCGCAAACCCCAGGCCCGAGATGAACAACGCGCAGAACTGCAGGGCGAGGCTGTCGACGAGGCCGAACCCGGTGGTGCCGATCGCCACGATCGCCAATGCCGCGACGAGGCCGGCGAGCCCAAATCGGCGGTGCCCGAACGCCAAGCCGCCGATCACAGACCCGACACTGGCCGCGGCGATCGCGAGTCCCGCGGTGACGCCAGTGCGGCCGAGCAGGGCGACGATACCGACCTCAAGGGCCATGTACGACGCGACCAGCGCGAGGCTTGCGACCATGGCGAGGATGACTGCCCGGTTGGCCATCACCCGGCCGAATGCCGCGGCTCTGGCGGTCACCGGCGGCCGAAGGTGCTTGGCGCTCAGCAGAAACCAGCCGGTGCCCACGATCGTCACCGCCGCGGATGCGATCAGCGGGACGGCCGTCGCGTACGCGGATGCGAGGAAGGTCGCGGCCACCGGGCCGACCACCCAGATCAGCTCCTGCGCAGTGGTGTCGAGCGCGAACAATGCACGCACGCCGTCGCGAGACACCAACTGCGGGTACAACGCCCGCACCACCGGCATCAGCGGCGGCACCGACGCGCCGATCAGCAGGCCGAGGGCCAGGAGCACGATCGGGGCGGTACTGGCGAATGCGAGAGCCACCATGGCGGCGCCGTTCGCCAGCGCCGCGATCACGAGCGTCGCCACCATGGCACGGCCGGCGACCCGGGCGGTCACCGGCGTCGCCACCGCCTCCCCGACGCTCACACACGCGACCGCGGCACCGGCCAGCGCGTAGGAACCGGTCCTCGACTGCACGTGCAGCAGGATTGCGAGGTTGAGCATGCCCAGCGGCAGGCGCGCGAACAACTGCGATGCAGTCACGTTCAACACACCCGGAGTCCGGACCACGTCGCGATACGCCCGCATCACCCACTCCCTCAGCCGATCAAATGTGACCGACGCTGACTATACCGTCCAGACGGTACAGTTCGTGGCGGCTGTCGTAAGCTCTGGGGATGGCTTCGTCGCGGGACCGCATCCTCGATGCCTACGAGGATCTGCTCGCCGTCGAAGGCGAGCGGTACGCCACCCTCGACGCGGTGGCCGCAAAAGCCGGCGTGTCCAAAGGCGGTTTGCTCTACCACTTTCCGTCGAAGGACCGCCTCGCCGAGGCAATGTGCGACCGTCTGCTGACCCTGGCCGCCGAGGACGTCGAAGAGATGCGGACCGCACCCGAGGGGCCCGCCCGCTATTACATCCGCACCTCGCACTACGCGGGCACACCCCTCGACCGGGCAGTGGTGGCGGTGTCGCGCCTGCAGCAGGCCGGCGACGCTCGGGCGCGGACCGTCATCGAGTCCGTATCCGCCGATTGGCTCAACGTGCTACACGAGACCCTGGGTGATCGCGACGTCGCGCGCGCGGTCAAGCTCATCGGTGACGGCCTCTACTTCTCCGCGCTGCATCGCGCGCTGGGCGGCCACCTGGCAACGACCGACCACGACGACGGACTGCTTGCCGTGATCGACCGGATCACGGCGACCTCACACTCCGATCGATGACCGGGCCCTGACCTCTGCCGGCCGCCGCCGCAGCCACAACTGCAGCCCCAGCAGCGGAACCGTCCAGCCCAGCCACGCGCCCACGCCTGCCACGGCCCACATGAAACGTTCCTCGTTGCCGCCGAAGATGCTGTCGCGCAACGGCTCACATGCGACGAACAGCACGGGTGTCCAGATCCTGTTGGTGATGATCGACAGCGCCAGGGTCGCACTGCGCAGCATCTGGCGCCGGTGTGCGCCGAACCGGCGCTGCCGCGCGGCGACGAAGCCGTCGACGGTGAACCAGAGCCACAGTGCCGCGAGCGCCACGTTGCTGACCGCCAGCACGGGGCCGAACGGGGTCGCGGCCCCGATCACCATCGCGCACCCGGCCGCCGGGATCGCGGTCGCGACGTAGACGCGTCCCGTGCGCCGGTGCAGCGTCGGGTGGCGACGCCGCAGGCCCGGCCAGATCTGCACGACCGCTCCCACCATCGCGACGCTCGCGAGCAGTACGTGCGCGACGAGCAGGGGGTAGTGCAACCCGAACGTGGCGGGCACCCGAGTGCCGCCGGTGAGATACGGCGGCAGCGAATATGCCAGGAATACCGTTACGACCACCGCAAGACCGGCGGCGAGCCGCGTCGACCGCCCTGATGCGTATGCCATACGCATGAGGGTACGTCATACGCATCTGGCTGTCACTGGTTTACCCTGACGTTGATGACCAGCCCCCACCCTCCTCTCCCCCGCGCGCTGCGCCTGCTCTGGCAGCAGGATCCGGCACCGCGCCGGTCCCGTGGACTGACCCGCGAGGCGATCGTCGAGGCTGCCGTCGAACTGGCCGACACCTACGGCCTTGCCGCACTGTCCATGGCGCGGCTGGCCGAGCGGCTCGGGTGCGGCACGATGTCGCTCTACCGCCATGTGGCCAACAAGGACGAGTTGGTGACCTTCATGCTCGCCACCGGGCCCGGACCGCCGCCGTCGGCGCCCGAAGGAACGGATTGGCGTGGCGCACTGACCAATTGGGCGCTCGAGCTGTGGAACGTCTATCACCGCCACCCGTGGATCCTCCAGACCGCGTCCGCCGGGCCACCCACCGATCCCGGTCAGCTGGCCTGGCTCGACGCCGGCCTGAACACCCTGTCGGGCACCGCACTGACCGAACGCGAGAAACTCGCCGCTGTCATCGCCGTGCTGGTCTTCACGCGAGGTTCGGCCGGGCTGGCCATCGAGGCGCGCGGGGTCGACGACAGCGATTACCCGGCTCTGCTGCGCCGCCTGGTCGAACCGGCCCGCTTCCCCGCGCTGGCCGCCGCCATCGACGCGGGCGCGTTCGACCAGTCCGACGACAGCCCGCTGACCGAGTTCCACTCCGGCCTCGGCCAACTGCTCGACGGCATCGCCGCCAAGGCCGGGTGACTTTGCCTCGCACGTTCCCTCGCGAGCAGACAGTCCGGTACCCCTGATCGCGCGATTTCGGGTGCTTCTGCGTCTGCTCGCGCATGGGACCGGTGCCCACGTGTGCTAATTTTTGACCATGCGGCCAGAAAATAGTCCGGATGGCCAACGGCGGTCGTTCATCGAGGAGGCCCGGCGCCGCCAGATCCTCGCGTCGGCGGTGGAGGTGCTCGCCGAGGGCGGCTATGCCAACGCGTCGCTGGCCCGGATCGCCAAGCACGCCGGGATCTCCAAAGGCGTCATCTCCTACCATTTCGACGGCAAGGACGACCTCATGACGCAGGTCGTCATCCAGCTCTTCGTCTCGGGTGCCGAATACATGAAACCGTTCGTCGAGGCGGCCGACGGTTCGCGAAACAAGCTGCGCGCCTACATCGAATCCAACCTCGCGTTCATCGACGCCAACCGCACGTTCGTCGCCGCGATGATGGAGGTGGCACTCAACCTGCGCAACGCCGACGGCGCACTCACGTTCATCAACACCGGCAACGAGGACGACATGATCGCCCCGCTGGTCGAGCTGCTGACCGACGGCCAACGGGCGGGCGAATTCGGCGAGTTCGACCCGACCGTGACGGCCAAGCTCATCCGCGACAGCATCGACGGCATCGCCGGCCGCGCGGTCCGTGAACCCGACTTCGACGTCGCGGCGTACACATCGGCACTGATCCGGTTGTTCGACGCGGCCACCGCGAACGGTGGTCAGCCGTGAGCACGTCCACGCTCGACGACACCGCGGTCCGGACCCCGCCGCGCTTCGCCGTCACCGGCGTCGCGGCGATCGCCGCGCTCGGATCGGTCGCCCTCCAGGCGTTCCTGGGCCGGTACGGCTTCTTCGGCGACGAGCTGTACTTCGTGTCGGCCGGACGCCGGTTGTCGTTCGGATATGCCGACCAGGGGCCGCTGGTGCCGCTGATCGCACACGCGATGGACGCCGTCGCGCCCGGTTCCCTGTTCGTGCTGCGACTCCCGGCAGTCGTAGCCACCGCGGGCGCGATCGTCGTCACCGCCCTGATCACCCGGGAGCTGGGCGGCACCCGCGCGGCGCAACTTTTGGCCGCGGCCGGGTACGCGACGTCGCCGTTTCTTCTCGTCCAGGGTTCGCAGCTGTCCACCAACGTGATCGACGTCGCGCTGTGGGTCGTGATCACCTGGCTTGTGGTGCGGTGGACACGAACCCGGCGAGATTCGGTGCTGATCTGGGCCTTCCTGGTCACTGCCGTGGCGTTCCAGGTGAAGTGGCTGATCCCGTTCTTCTGGCTGACGGTCGTGCTCGCGGTGCTGGCCGTCGGCCCGCGAGAGTTGTTGCGGCGCAGAGCGTTCTGGCTGGGAGCGGCCATCGTTGCGGTGACCGCGCTGCCGAGCCTGGGGTGGCAGCACCGCCACGACTGGCCGCAGGTGTCGATGGGCAGTGTGGTCGCGGCCGAGAGCGACTTCGTCGGCGGTCGGCTGCTGTTCATCCCGTCGGCGATGTTCGTCGCAGGCCTGCTCGGCACCGTGCTCGTCGGCTGCGGCGTGTGGGCGTTGCTGCGCTCGGAATCGCTGCGTGCGTATCGATTCCTCGGCCTGGTGGTGCTGTTGCTCTTCGCCGTGTTCATCGCGCTCGGCGGCCGGCCCTACTACGTCGCGGGCGTTCTGCCGGTGGCCATGGCCGCAGGCGCGGTATGGCTGACGCGCGACACCCGGCGCTGGCAGCGCATCGCCGCCGTGCCGCTGGTGTGCGCCTCGATCGCGCTCGCGGTGTGGAGCCTGCCGTGGCAGCAGGAACGTGACCTGCCGCCCGCACCCGAGGGCCAGGGCATGTCGATCCTGCTGTACGGCAAGTTCGGCTGGAGCGAGTTGAGCGCTGCCACCGCTCAGGCCTACCGTGCGCTCAGCCCGGACGAGCAGGACCACGCCGTCGTCATCGCCGATTCCTATTGGCAGGCAAGCGCTCTGGACAACTACCGCGACGGCTACCTGCCCGCGGTGTACTCGCCCAGCCGCGGGTGGGGATACTTCGGCGCGCCACCGGATTCCGCGACCACCGCGTTGTTCGTCGACCAGCGGCCCGACACCGCCAACACGGTGTGTGCTCACGTGCAGCCGGTCGGGCGGGTCGATGCGCGACTCGGATACCCCGGTGTGACCAGGGATGTGACGATCTGGAAGTGCACGGGACCGCTGCTGCCGTGGTCGCAGGTCTGGCCGTCGTTGCTACGACTCGGTTGATCCGGCGCGGCGTGAATTCAGCCGCGCGGCAATGCCGTCGAGCAGGAGATCCAGCGCCGATTCGCACGCACTGCGCCGCATCGACTCGTCGAGCAGGCGGCTGGTGGCCGAGATGTTCGGGTGCGTCTCGGCGGGCAGCTGCGCGTAGGTGTCACGCCACTTGTCGTCGTCGCGCTTCTGGTGCTCGGCGGGCAGTGCCTCGAAAGCCGCGTCCAGCGCCGCGAACCCCAGCATCTGGTCGATGAAGGCGTGGTAGACGTCGACCGCCTCCCGCTCGGAAAAGCCTGCCGAGCGCAGTAACCCCAGAACCGTCTCGATGACGGAGATCTCGTGAGCTCCGCCGGTCACCCGGCTCGCGGCCAGCACCCCGGCCTGCGGGTGTTCGAGGTAGACGCGATGCACGCGCAGACCGAGATCCCGCATGTCCTCTCGCCAGCGACCGGTCGGCTGCCAGTCCTCGACCACCCGACGCAGGAGCTCGTCGGTGATGGCCAGGATGACGTCCTCGATGCTCCGGAAGTAGCGGTACAGAGCCGTCGGGTCCGCGCCGAGAGCGGTACCGAGCCGTCGCACGGTCAGCCCCGCAGCGCCGTGGTACTGCAGAACCCGCAGCGCCGTCTCGACGATGAGCTGCTCGGACAGCACGACGCCCTGCTTGGTCGAGCGCCGCCGGGTTCGTGGCGACTGCGATTTGAGAGTCCGACCCATCCGCGCCGCCTTTCAACCCTTACGTCAACACCCTTGACCCATTTTGCGGCGCTGCTGTGTCATGGCGCACATCAAATCGCGATCCCGAGTCCGGAACACGCGTCGACCACCCGAACGAAACCAGGAGACAACGCGATGCCAGCTGTGCCGGCGACCATCGTATTCACCGGAGGCCCGGTCCTGACGATGGATTCCGTGCGTTCGCGAGTCGACGCCGTTGCGGTGACCGGCAATCGGATCAGCGCAGTCGGGACCGCCGCGCGCGAATCGATCGGTCCCGATACCGCGGTCGTCGACCTGGCGGGCAAGCTGTTGATCCCCGGCTTCCAGGATGCCCACGTCCATCCCGTAGGCGCAGGTGTCGAGCGCATGACGTGCGACCTGCTCGCATTCGACGATGCCGACGCCACCTTGGCCGCGGTCGGCGCCTACGCCGCGGCACACCCCGAGCGGCCCTGGATCACGGGCGGAGGTTGGTCTCTCGACGCCTTCGACGGCGGCATCCCGACCGCTCGGATGCTCGATTCAGTCGTCGCAGACCGGCCGGCGTACCTGCCGAACCGAGATCACCACGGGGCCTGGGTGAACAGCCGCGCGCTGCAGATCGCCGGGATCACCGACGACACGCCGGATCCACCGGGCGGACGCATCGAACGCGACGCCGACGGTGCGGCCACCGGGATGCTTCAGGAAGCCGCGATGGACCTGGTCGCGGCGCATGTGCCGCGCCCCACGGAGGACGAGTTGTACCGAGCACTGCTCGACGCGCAGAACCATCTCCACTCCCTGGGCATCACGGCCTGGCAGGACGCGATTTTGGGCAGGTACGCGGCCGTGCCGGACGCGGAACGCGCATACCTGCGTGCCGCGCTCGACGGAACCCTGACGGTGCGGGTCGCGGCGGCACAATGGTGGGAGCGCGACCGGGGCGCCGAACAGATCGCGGAGATGGTCGAGCGTCGAACCGCGTTGCAGCACGCGCGACTCCGTGCCAACACGGTCAAGATCATGGTCGACGGTATCGCCGAGAACCAGACCGCCGCCATGCTGGCGCCCTACCTGGACGGGTGCGGCTGCGGCACGCGCAACGCGGGGGTCAGCTTCGTCGACCCGGAAGCGTTGCGCGGCTATGTCGTCGAACTGGATGCGCTCGGTTTCCAGGTGCATTTCCATGCGCTCGGCGACCGCGCCGTCCGGGAGGCCCTCGACGCGATCGAAGCCGCCCGGCATGCCAACGGTTTTCGCGACACACGGCCACATCTGGCACATCTGCAGGTGGTCGATCCACGCGACATCCCCCGGTTCCGCACCTTGGGAGCGGTCGCGAACATGCAGCCACTGTGGGCCTGCCACGAACCGTCGATGGACGAACTCACCATTCCGTTCCTCGGCGAGCAGCGCGCGCGGCGCCAGTACCCGTTCGGCGATCTGTTGCGGGCCGGCGCCGTCCTGGCCGCAGGCAGCGACTGGCCGGTGAGCAGCCCCGATCCCATCCAGGGCATCCACGTCGCGGTCAACCGGCGCGCGCCGGCCACCACCGATGACCGGGTGTTCCTGCCCGAGCAGCGGATCGACCTCAATGCCGCGTTCGCGGCCTACACCGCGGGCTCGGCCTACGTCAACCACTTGGACGAGACCGGCGTCATCAGACCCGGCTACCTGGCGGATCTGGTTGTGCTCGACCGTGATCCGTTCGCGTCGCCCGCCGAGGAGATCGACCAGACCCGGGTCGAGCGCACCTATGTCGACGGCGAACTCGTCTACGCCGACAGCATGCTGTCCACCGCAATCCGCTGACCTGTCCACGACCAGAAGGAACGCGATATGACCGAAGCCACCATCGCCGCGGTGCCGCAACAGACGCAGAAGTCAGGCGCTGCAATCCGATTGCGCGGAGTCACCAAGCAGTTCGGCGGGGCAACCGCGGTCGGTGGCATCGACCTGGAGATCCGGGCCGGGGAGTTTCTCTCGCTGCTCGGGCCGTCGGGCTGCGGCAAGACGACGCTGCTGCGGATGATCGCCGGATTCGAGGAGCCCGACGGCGGCGACATCGTGCTCGACGGCTCCTCCATCGTCGGGCTGCCACCGAACAAGCGACCCGTCAACACCGTCTTCCAGTCGTACGCGTTGTTCCCCCATATGACCGTCGCGGAGAACGTCGCCTACGGCCTGCGACAGCAGCGCACCCCCAGAGCCGAGATCGGCCGCCGCGTCGGAGAAGCACTGCGGCTCGCGCGTATGGAAAGCTTCGCCGACCGCAACCCCAAGAATCTCTCCGGAGGACAGCAACAGCGCGTGGCGCTGGCCCGTGCCCTGGTGAACCGGCCGAAGGTGCTGCTGCTCGACGAGCCGATGTCGGCGCTTGATCGCAAGCTGCGCGAGGAAATGCAGGTGGAGCTCAAGCTGATTCAGCTCCAGCTGGGCATCACGTTCGTGTTCGTCACGCATGACCAGGAAGAGGCGCTGTCGATGAGTGACCGCGTCGTGGTCATGCGCGACGGCGCGATACAGCAGCTCGGCACCCCGGCCGAGATCTACCGGTCGCCCGCCAACTCGTTCGTCGCCGGCTTCATCGGCAAGCAGAACTTCCTCAGGTGCCTGGTCTCCGGCGCCGATACTCTCACCGGACCCGACTTCACGATCCGGCCCGACCGCACTGCCATGGACGGCCACCGCGAGGGTGCACCCGTGGTGGCGGTGGTGCGGGCCGAGTCCGTCGCGGTGGGCCCCGTTTCGGGCGAAACGCCGGTCAACGCGATCGACGGAACCCTGGCCAACATCTCCTTCCTGGGTGAGACCGTGCAGTACGTCGTGACGACCGATTCCGGATCGGAGCTGCTCGCCCGGATGCCCGCAGGCCGAGCCCGAGAGCTCGATCTGCACACTGCGGTCCGCTGCAGCTGGGACGGCGATTCCGTGCACGTCTTCCCCGCGGACCCCGACACGACCGTGGCGGCCGGGTGAACCCGATGGACAAGCTGCGAATCCTGGCGTCTCCCAGCGATGCTCAACGGATCACCCGGCGCAGCCTGCTCGCGGGCTTCGCGGTGGCAGGCGCCGGCCTGGCGCTGTCGGGCTGCGCGCGGGGCGGCGTGCCGTCCCCGCCTGCAGACGGCAGGCTGGAAGACCAACTCAACGTCTACTCCTGGGGCGACTACGACGATCCGGACAACCTCGCCGAGTTCTCCAAGCGTGGCGTCACGGTGCAGGTCGACAACTTCGGCTCCAATGAGGAGCTCGTGGCCAAACTCGGCGCGGCCCGCGGCACCAGCGGCTACGACATCGTGGTTCCCACCGGAAGCTACGTGCCCATGATGGCGCACGCGGGCCTGCTGGAGAAGCTCGACCATTCGTATCTGCCCAACCTCGCCAACGTCGAGGCGACCTATCTGCGCCAGCCCTGGGATCCGACCAACCAGTACGCGGTGTGCAAGAACTGGGGCACAACGGGTTTCGTGTACGACACCACGGTCGTCGACCGCGAGCTGACTTCCTGGGGCGACTTTCTCGATGCTGCGCAGAAGGAGGCGCGAGGCAAGACGACGCTGCTCGAGGATCCGTGGGAGGTGTGTTCGGTCTTCTTCGCCGCCAACGGCTTCAACCTCAACACCACCGACGAGCGCCAACTGGACGCGTGCGAGCGGTTCATGGTCGACACCATCTCCCCGACCGTCGCGGCGTTCGTGTCCCAGGTGTCGGCACAGCTGGTGCAGGGCCAATTCGCCATGATGCAGGCGTTCAACGGAGATGTCCGCCTTGCGCTGCTCGAGGACGACGATCCGGATCGCTGGCGGTTCGTGTTCCCCACACCCACCGCCAACCTCTGGATGGACACCTGGGCAATCGCCAAGGGCGCCAAACATCCCGACGCCGCTTATGCATTCATCAACTACATGCTGGAACCCGAAGTCGGCATGAAGGAGATGGAACACATCGGCTACCCGACCGGTCTGATCGGCCAGCGCCAACTGGCCATGCAGAACGAGGTTCCGATGACCGACCTGATCTACCCCACCCAGGCCACCCTGGATCGGCTGACCCCCAGTGAGGTCAACGACGCCAGCGGGCGCCTGGTGAAGATCTTCAACCGCATGCAGGCCGGGGCGGCGGCATGAAAAGACTGTCTGCCGGCACGAAATCCAATGCCACGCTGTCCTTTCCCCTGTGGGCATACCTGGTGTTCTTCTTCCTGATCCCGACCACGCTGATCGGGTGGTACAGCTTCGGGCACAAGCCCGACATCTACACCGCACGGTCCAATGACCGGCTGTCGTTCGACCGGTACCTCGAAGCCACCGACGCCACCTTCCTGGCGACGTTCTGGAACACCCTGCGCATCGCCGGCCTCGGCACGCTGATCTGCCTTGTCGTGGGTCTTCCGTTCGCGTATTGGCTGGCTGTCAAGGTCGCCCCACGCTGGCGCGCGATGCTGCTGGCGCTGGTCTTGATCCCGTTCTGGACGAACTTCCTGGTTCGCACCCTGGGTTGGCAGATCATGCTGTCCCCGGAGGGTTTCGTGTCCGGCGCGCTGACGAAGCTCGGGGTGACCGACGGGCCGCTGTCGATCCTGTACACCCAGACCGCGGTACAGATCGGCGTGGTCTACAACTACCTGCCGCTCATGATCCTGCCGTTGTACGTTGCGCTGGAGCGCTCCGAGGCAAGCATGCGGGAAGCCAGCAAGGATCTCGGCGCGGGGCGCCTGCGAACCTTTCTCGACGTCACCATCCCGACCGCACTGCCCGGCATCGCCTCCGGGTGCCTGCTGGTGTTCATCCCCCTGATGGGCGATTACATCACCGCGTCCGTGCTCGGCGGCGCGCAGGGCAACATGATCGGCCAGCTCGTCGCGTCGCAGTTCAACATCGCCCAGAACTGGGCACTCGGCTCCGCAATGGCGATCATCCTGATGACCTTCATCCTCGCCACCGTGGTCGCGGTCGGCGTCGTCGCCCTCGTCGTCAAGGCACTCATCAAGCGGTCCCGCCGCGTCACGATTCCCGAAGGGGCACACGCATGACCGACACTGTCGAGCGTCCCGCCGCATCCATCGCGACACCGGTGCGCAAGCGCAGACGCTGGGATCCGATCTCCATCGGCCTGCGGGTCTGGGGCATCGTGGTGTACGCGTTCCTGTTCCTGCCGATCGTCGTGATCATCGCGTATTCCTTCAACACCGGCCGCATTCTGGCCGCCTGGCAGGGGTTTGGATTCGACGCGTACGCGAGCGCGTTCGGCAACGTCATGATCAGGAACTCGGTGCTCACGTCGCTGCAGGCGGCGGTCGGCGCGGCCGTGCTGTCCACGATCCTCGGCACCCTCGGCGGGCTGGCGTTGGCACGCTCGCGCAACGGCAATCGCTGGGCCGCGGCGCTGACCGCGATCCTCGCGGTCACGCTCGTCACACCCGAAGTGGTGACAGGTATTTCGCTGCTGCCCTGGTTCGTGACGCTGGGCACCGACGCCGGATTCCTGCCGATGAACAACGGCCTGATCCGCCTGGTCATCGCGCACACCGTGATGTCTGTTGCCGTCGTGACGTTCATCATCCGGGCCCGCATGCAAGGCGCCGACCTACGGCTCGAGGAGGCCGCCGCCGACCTGTACGCCGGCAAGTGGAACGCCTTCCGTCAGATCACCCTGCCGCTGGCGTTTCCCGGGATCCTGGCCGGTGCCCTGATGTCGTTCACGCTCAGCCTGGACAACACGATCGTGTCGAGCTTCGTGCAACTGCCCGGGTTCACCCCGTGGCCGGTGTACATCTTCTCGTCGCTGAAGGTCGGGCTGCGCCCCGAGGTGGCCGCGGTGTCCACCCTGATGCTGGCCCTCACGCTCGTCGCGCTCGGCGTCGTCGCCTTCGTGCTGCGCCGTACCGGTTCGGACTCCCGGGAGATGGCGTCCGCCCTGGCGGGCGGTTAGGCGACGTACACCTTGCGCAGGGTCTCCCGGACGGTCCAGGTGGTGTGCTGCCCCGCGTGCAGGCGCACGAGGCTGCCGGGGCGCAGATCGATCGGCGCGGAACCGTCGTCGAACGTGACCGTCGCGTCGCCGGCGAGGACGACGAACACCTCGTCGGCCTCCACATCACGCGAGACGCCGGGCGTGTGTTCCCACACGCCGATCGTCGTGTCGGCCACCGACATCAGGTCACGGTGCCCTGTGGTCGGTGCTCCGTGCACCACCGAGTCGGCCGGAATCGGCGCGTGGTCCAGCGCCAGCGCCGCCGCGTCGACGGATGTCACGAGTCGAACCCAAGCCCGACGGAATCGAGCGCCTTCAGCAACACATTGCGGCGCCCTTCGCGATGGTCGGCGCGGTCCAGCGACCAGCGGGTCGCCTGAATTCCGAGCGATGCCAACGGTTCCGGCGGGAACGGCAGCGGTGTCGACTTGACCATTTCGAGTTCGGTGCGTTCCGTCGGTGTTCCGGCGAAACGGTCGAGCATGACCTCGGCGGCGAACCGGGTGGCGGCCACGCCGAGCCCGGTGAACCCGGCGGCGTACCCGACACGATCGCCGTACGCGGAGCCGAAGAACGCGCAGAACCGCGTCGAGGTATCGATCATGCCGGCCCACCGGTGGGTGAACCTGACGTCTTCCAGTTGCGGGAACGTCGTGAAGAAATGGCTCGCGAGACGACGATAGGTCACGTCGCGATCCTCGTAGTCCGGCCGGACACGGCCGCCGAAGTGATAGATGGCGTCGTACCCGCCCCACAGGATGCGGTTTTCCTTCGACAAGCGGTAGTAATGGAATTGGTTCGACATGTCGCTGATGCCTTGGCGGTTGCCCCAACCGATCGACGCCAGCTGGGCGTCCGTCAGCGGTTCGGTCATCAACGCGTAGTCGTAGACCGGCACCGTGTGATAGCGGTATCGCTTCAGCAGCGACGGAAACCCGTTGGTCGCCAGGATGACTCGGTCGGCACGTACGGATACGCGTTCGGTGCGCACGGACATCGCCCCGCCGCGACGCGCCTGGCCGACGCCGAGCACCTTGCTGTGCTCGTAGATCTCCACGCCCAGTTCACTTGCCACACGAGCGAGTTCGTACGCGAGCTTGGCGGGATGCGCCAGTGCGGCACTGTCTTTCGACCACACTCCGGCCAGGTATGTCGGCGAGGCGACTTCCGCGCGGATGGCTCGCCGGTCGAGGTAAACCTGGTCGGATCGCGTCGGCGCGGCCGCCAATTCGGCGGCCTGATACGGCTCGACCGCGACCGCGATCGAACCGGTCCGTTCGAAGTCGCAGTCGAGACCCAGCGAATCGACGGTCTTCTCGATCGCGTCGAGGTTCTCCATACCCAACCGGTCGAGAACCTCGATCTCGTCGGGCCAACGATTGCGGCCGTTCTCGGCGCCGTGGGTCAGCGACGCTTCCACGAAACCGCCGTTGCGCCCCGAGGCCGCCCAGCCGATCGTCTGTCCCTCGACGAGGGCAACCCGAAGTCCCGGGTCACGCTGCTTTGCCAGCAAGGCCGACCACAGGCCCGTGTATCCACCGCCGACCACCACCAGGTCGTAGTGCGACGGAGCGCTGGTCAACGTCGGATACCCCGGCCTGACCGGCACGTCGTCGAGCCAGAAGGGCTGCAGTACGGTGTCGGCCAGCGATCGGTCGATGAGGCCGGCGGCGGGAATATTCTGTTCGAAAACGGTTTGCACGATTCTTCCTGAATGGTGAGGTACCACCAGTAAGAAGCATCCGCGGGTTTACCTCAAGGGTGTTGACGTAAGCGCAGCAGCTCCGGGATCAGCACCCGGGTGTCCGGTACGAACGGCCAGTCCGGGTCGGCCAGGTGCCGCGCGAGTTCGGCGTCGGTCCACCACCACCCGTCGGCGATCTCCTCCGGCTGATGCCGCAGCGGGCCGTCGCAGCGGGCCTCGAAGGCAAAAAGGTGACAGCGCATCGGTTTTCCGATCCACTGTCCGTCCCAGGCCGCAGCTGCCAACGGCGTGAGCGGCACATCGGTGATGCCGAGTTCCTCGGCCAGTTCCCGTGTCGCGGTCTCAAGTGGCGTCTCCCCGGGGTCGACCACACCACCGGCCAGGCAGTCGTGCATGCCCGCGAAGACCGCCTTGGTCGTGGTGCGCCGGTGCACGTAGATCCGCTCGCCGTCGGTCGACCGCACCAGAACCCCGGCGCTGCCGTGCCACAACCCTTCGGCGTATACCCGGCTGCGCGGCGCGACGCCGGTCTCGTTGCCGTCGGCGTCGTACACCGTCACCAGTTCGTCGACCATGTGCCGCGCTCCCTCCCCCTGCCGAGCAGTCGTGAAGGTACCCCAAATACGGCGTTTCCGGGTACCGGCGCGACTGCTCGCGGGAAAACGCTACCGGCCGGCGCGAGCGATGGCCTCACGCCGGTTGGCAGCGCCCAGTTTGCGGTAGATCGCGCGCTGATGGGTCTTGAGCGTGTTCACCGACACGGACATCTTGTCGGCGATCTCCTGCATGGTCATCGGTGTCCGCAGGAACGCCAGCACCTCGCGCTCGCGGGCCGTCAGAGCCGCGAACGGCGGATGGCGTGTCAACCCCTCGCACATGAGGAGGGAGCCCTCGACGAAGGACCGGTACGCCGTGCACGACATGTGCGCCGCAAGCAGCTCCTTGCCGAACACATCGGTGTTGTCGATGAACTGGTAGCGCACCTGCTCCGGAGCCGCCAGCGCCAGCAGTTGCTCCATGCGTCGATGGGCCGCGGCAGCATCGCCGCGTTGCCAGTCGATCACGGCCAGCGTGTGCAGCGCGTACACCGCGATATAGCCCGGCACCTGCGGTTCCAGAGCCTGCTGCGCCAGCCTCGCCGCCAGCTCGACAGCACCGAGCCGCCGGCACATCCCGGACATCATGGCCGACACCATCGGCACATGAACGGAATCGACCACACTGGCCGCCAACTCCAGCGCGACGGCATGCTGCCCACGTGCCTCGGCGATGCGCGCACGACTCGCGGTGGTGTAGCTGACCCACGGCACACCGTGCGTGTCCACATCGGGCATGCGGGTCACGGCCACCTCGGCGATGTCGAGTGCATCGTCGTCCCGCAGAGTCGATGCACTGAAGCACAAGAACATTCGTGCGGTATCGGGATAGCCGACGCCTGAGGACGCGTCGGCGGTGACGAAATGCCCCAGGGCTGTTTCGATCTCGCCGCACCAGAAGTCGATCCAGCCGGTCGTGAAGGTCGTGATGCCGTCGCCGTCGTGGGACAGCCACAGCTCAGGGGCGGAATCACCCGGCGCGGTCGCAGCCCGCAACGCCCGCTTCGCCCGACCAAGCTCACCGGCGTGGGCCAACGCGAACGCCAGGTTCTGGCGTGCGCGTTGCGCTACCTCGTCGAGACCCAGCGCTGTGCACTCGTGCACCGCGGCCTCCAGCAGCGCCGACCCGCGCGCCGGCCCGCGCCGCAGCCGCGAATCCGCCCAGCCCAGCACGAACAGCGCGCAGGCATATACGCGCGGGGTCACCACCTCGCGGTCGATCAGTGCCGCCTCCGCGCGCGCCGCCGCGGCCGCCATGGTGTCACGGTCGTCGGACACCAGGATGTGGGTGAGATCGGCGATGAACGCCAACCGCCGCGACGTCTCCGCTGTGGGAGCCATCGCCAAGGCCCGGTCCAACAGCAGCTGTGCCATCACATCGTCGCCTGCCATCGCCCGGCAACAGGATCGGATCATGAGCAGTTCCGGATCCTCGCCGAAGGCCTCGGCGAGCCTCACGCACGCGTGATCCAAGGCCGCGGAACGGGATTGCAGCAGCAGTTCGAGCCAGTGGTCGGCGATGATGTCGCACCCGGCGCGGTCATCGGCCCGGATCGCGTGTTCGACGGCCTCCAGCGGATACCGCCGGGCCAGCTCACGGGCGGCAAGCCGATTGAGCGCATACCAGTCGTCGGGCCGCCGACGTCGCAGGATTTCGCCGCAGTGCCTGACGAAGATCGAATGCCATTGATACACCGCATCTTTACCGGATCCGATGCGCTCGATGAACAGACCCGCCGCGACGCAGTCGTCGAGCAGTGCGCCGCTGTCGGCGCGTCCCGACAGCGCTTGTGCGAGGCTCTCGTCGACCCGCGGGCACACCGTGGCGTGCAACGCGAATTCCGCCAGGTCCGGACGCAGCCGCGCCAGCACCGCGGTGGCGATGTAATCGGTGAGATCGATGTCGGCGTGGAAACCCTCGGCGCCGCCGCTGACGAGGATCAGCCGCACGGCACCCGGCCAGCCGTTCGTCGCGGCCATGACGCTGTCGACGTCGCGCGCCGTCACCGGCACATCGACGCGCGCGGCCAGTGCCTCCACCTCGGCGCGGGTGAACGCCAGCTCGGCCGCACCGATCACGGCCACCTGCTCTTGCACCCGCAACCGCATCCATTCGGGCGCCACCGGGTCTGTGGTGAGGAAGATGAACCGCAGCCACCTGGGGCCGTTCTCGACCAGGTCCACGACGTCGGTGTCCGGCCACACCGCACGGGCGAGTTGGTGATCGTCGACGACGACCGTCACCGGGTGCGGCGGTTCGATCGCGGTCAGGGCCGCAACCGCGGCGTCGTAGTCCGTCGCGTCGAACACCGCTGCCAGAGCCCGCCCGAATTGTTCGCAGTCGTCACCGGCGGCGTTGAGCAGCGCGGTGAGCATCCCGCGCAGCACATCGCTGCGATCGTTCATGCGCTCGGTCAGCGTCAGCCATGCCACCGACCCGGGAGCGTACTGTGCCCGATCGGTGGCCCAGCGGGCTACCGCCACCGTCTTGCCGAAGCCCGACGGGGCGGCGACCAGGATCGCCCGTGTGCCGTCGCCATATTCGTCGAGCAACCGCGTGATCGCGTTGCGGGACAACATCTCCGGGCTCGATGACGGTGTGGTCGCAAGAAACCATGGCACCGGGTGCATCCCTGCATTTCCGGACTGCCACACGGAGGCGAATTATATGCCTCTTTACGCCACCGTAAGTGCGATCTGGCCCCTACGGCGTGACGATGTTGAACCAGAACGGGAACGTGTCCATCAGCCCGATGAACTCCGTCACCGAGTCGCGGTTGCCGTCCACCTTGACCTTGTTCTGGTTGATACCGTCGTCGAGCTTGAGTTTGCCCATCTGGATCTGGTTCATGGTGTCCTTGGACAACGTGAGGCTCGCGTTGGCATCGGGTAGCTTGCCCGGCTGATAGTTGAGTACGCCGTTCTCGACCACCAGGGTGTAGTCCTTTTTCAGGTCGTCGAACGTCACATTGAGCTTGATGTTCTTCCCCGCAGCCTTCGGGCCGTTGAGCCGCACACCGAGGTAATCGAACATCATCTCGGGCGGCATCGCGTCGATGGTGTCGGGACTCGCGGTGTCGGTACCGCCCGCGGTCGGTACCCCATTGCGCAATTCGTACGCGCCCTGCAGGTACACCGAACGCCACGGCCCGGACTCGGCCTGGTAACCGAGCTGCTCATAGCTGTCGGCGAGGAGGTTCTTGCCGTTCACGCTGTCTGGGTTGGCAAACACCACGTGCTTGAGCACCATGGCGGTCCAGCGGTAGTCGCCGTTGTCGAAGTCCTTCTTGGCCTTGTCCAGGATCGCGGCCTCACCACCCATGTACTCGACGTATTTCTTGGCTGCCGCTTGTGGCGGCAGGTCGTCGAGATCCGACGGATTGCCGTCATACCAGCCCATATAGCGCTGGTAGACCGCTCGCGAGTTATGCTTGAGCGTGCCGTAGTAGCCGCGGTCGGGCCAGAAGTTGTTGATTTCCGGCGGGAACGCGATCTCCTCGGCGATCTCCGAACCCACCAAGCCCTGGTTCATCATCCGGACCGACTGGTCGTGCATGTATTTGTACATGTCACGTTGCTTCTTCCAGTAGTCGATGATCTTGTCGCGGCCCCACATCGGCCAGTGGTGGCTCTGGAACTTCACGTCGGTGTTCGGTCCGTAGACGCGGATGGTGTCGTCGAGGAACTTCGCCCAGATCCGGGCGTCGCGCACCTGCGCGCCCCGCAGCGTCAGCAGGTTGTGCATGGTGTTGGTGGTGTTCTCGGCCATCCACATGGCTTTGAACTGCGGGAAGAACGTGTTCATCTCGGTCGGTGCCTCGGTGCCCGGCGTCATCTGAAACTCCATGTCGACGCCGTCGACGGTCATCTTCTGCCCGGTGGTCGTGATGATGTCGGTCGGGATGATCAGAGTGGGCACACCTGTGGACACCGTCATGCCGAGGCCACCGTTGACGCCACCCTCGGCGTTGCGCGGCAACAGCGCGCCGTACATGTAGATCGCGCGACGCGACATGGCGTTGCCCGCGATCACGTTCTCGCTGACCGCATCCTCCACAAAAGCCTGCGGAGCAATGATTTTCACCTTGCCCGAGTCGACGTCGGCCTGGTTGACGATGCCGCGCACACCGCCGTAGTGGTCGACGTGCGAGTGGCTGTGGACGACGGCCACGATGGGACGGGCACCGAGATGTCGATTGGTGAGGTCCAACGCGGCCTTCGCGGTCTCCGGCGAGATGGCCGTGTCGACGACGATCCAGCCGGTGTCGCCCCGCACGAACGTGACGTTCGACAGGTCATAACCGCGCACCTGGTAAATCCGGTCGGGCACGACCTCGAACAGGCCGTACTCCATGCACAGCTGGGCGTTTCGCCACAGGCTCGGGTTGACGGTGTCCGGCGCGGGCTTGCCGTCGGCAATGTAGCCCTTGTACTGCTCGAGATCCCAGACGACGTCGCCGTTTTCGTTCTTGATCGTGAGAGTGTCAGGGCGCGAGAGCAAACCGCGTTTGGCGTCCTCGAAATCGCTGCGATCGCTGAACGGCAAGGTGTCGAGCACCTTCTTGTTCGCCGCTTTGGTGGCCTCGGTGGCCCCCTTGACGGAGTTGTCGGTGGTGACCTCCCCGCCACCACCGCCTCCACCCGAGGCCGTCCCCGATTTGTCGTCGCATGCGGCGATCAGCGTCGTCGCGGCGCCCGCGACCGCCAGGCCACCCAAAATCTTGCGGCGCGGCAGTCGCGCTCGGAAATCGTCACCTTCGCCGGCATTCTGCACGTTCGAATTCGGACCCATGAACCGGATTATGCCGACTGCGCCATCCTGTTTCGTTCGAATCGCCGGACCGGTTACACCAATTCAGAATTGTGACATTCCCACTGCCTCACCCATTTCGGGTGAGGACGTTCCGCAGATTTCGTTTGTGAGCAAACGAGTTACGGCTTGCTGGAGCGCCATTCACCCGAACGGACCGCGACATTGGTTGGCCCATACACCACACATTCACAATGCGTCGATGAAAAGATGAGGGCTGTCTGCAAACAGGCCACGGATCACGAAGAGCTAGGGGACGTTCGATGGTTCGAGTCTTGGCACTGCTTGCGCTGGTTCTTGCGCTCGTCACCGGTTGCGGTGCACCGTCAGAGCAGCAATCCCCGCAGGAAGATCCTGACAGTGCGGGCCACGTCGTCTCCGAGACACAACTGGACGACCTCGCCCCGGCGCTGCGGGATGCGGCCGCGTCGGCCAGAACCATGACCTATGCCTCGCGCAACGGCGTCAACGACGCGGTCTCCCATGTCACGGGATCGGTTTTCGTGCCCAAAGGAACCCCGCCGCCCGGCGGGTTTCCGGTTGTCGCCCTGGGCCACCGGACCACAGGCACGTCAGCCGAGTGCGCACCTTCCCGATCGCCCGATCTACTCGGCGAGGCCGCGACCGTGGCCGCGCTGCTGAAAGCCGGGTACGTCGTCACCGTGCCCGACTATCAGGGCCTGGGCCGTCCCAGCGAACCCGACGAGTACGACTTCCACCCGTATCTGGACTCGACCACGGCGGGGTACAACATGATCGACGCGGTGCGCGCGGCACGCACGATGGTGCCCGAAACGTCCGCGTCGTGGGCCGCACTCGGCGCGCGAGAAGGTGGCCAGGCCGCCTGGGCGGCCAACGAACTCGCCGACAACTACGGCTACGACCTGAAGCTGGTCGCCACCGCGGCGCTGGCTCCGATGGCCGACATCGCAGGGCTTGCCGACGCTGCCGCGGCGGGCACCCTGACCACCGACCAAAAATTGGTCTACGTGGCATACCTGGCCGCGCTGAAAGACGAGTACTACTACGACTTCGAACTCGACGACTACCGGCGCGGGGCAGCCCAACAGAATTGGGACGCGCTGCTGCGCTGCCAGGACGCCGCCCAGCGAACGTCGTTGGCCGAAAAGCTGACCGCGGACGATTTGCGTCCAGCCACTCCAGAAGCGCTGCAGACCCTTCGTGGCTACCTCCAGAAGACCAATCTTCCCCAGGGCCCGACACAAGTGCCGATGTACGTCATATACGGCGGCCAGGATTCGGTGATCCCGGCAGCGTGGACGGAGCGTGCCCTCATCGCAGGCTGCACGATGGGTGACGTCATCCAGATCGCCTACTGGCCCGACAAGAACGGCGACCAGATCGAGCCGCTCGCGGCGTTGGGCTGGCTCGCCGATCGGTTGAAATCACTTCCCTCGGCCAACGACTGCCCCGCGTTCACGGCGGCCCACAAACCATGAGCGACGCGCACAGGAGCGGCCATGTCACTCACTAGCGGCTGGATCCCCGTCACGCTGCAAGTGCTCGCACTCGTCGCGCTCGTGGTCGGCGTCGGGCGCAGACCGGGCGTGCCGTGGGTACGGTGGCTGACCATCGCGCTGCTGACCGGTGTGCTGTTCGCGGTTGCTGTCCGCGTTTTCGTCCGTTACCAGGGCTGGTCGGAGAAGGCCGCGTCGGTGAGCACCGTGGTGTGGGTCGTCGTCACGGGATTCGCGGCCGCGGTCATGGTGCTCGCGTGGCGCGGCGGCCTGTGGTGGCGCCGGATCGTGTCCGCGCTGGCCGTCGTGCTCGCGGTGCTGTGCTCGTTGGCCGAGCTCAACATCTCGACCGGGTACTTCCCCACGGTGCACGCCCTGTGGCAGCGTGCCACCGGATCCGAACCGCCGCAATGGATCGACGAAGACGCCTTGACGGCGATGCGCCAGAGCGGTGCGCAGCCCACCCGCGGCACCATGGTGTGGATCGAGACGCCCAGGGACGCTTCAGGGTTCGGTCATCGGCGCGAGCTCGTGTACCTGCCGCCCGCCTGGTTCCGGTCCGATCCCCCGCCGCGACTGCCTGCGATCATGGCCATCGGCGCGGAGTTCAGCCACCCCTCCGACTGGCCCGAATCCGGCGGCGCCCGCAAAACTCTCGACGAGTTCGCCGCATTCCACCACGGGACCACGCCCGTCGTGGTGTTCCCCGACTCGACCGGGACGTTCGACAACGACACCGAATGCGTCAACGGTCCGCGCGGCAACGCCGCCGACCACCTCACGCAAGACGTCCGCCCGTATGTGGTCTCGCACTTCGGCGTGAGTCCGGACCCGGCCAACTGGGGCCTGGTCGGGTGGTCGTCGGGCGGCACGTGCGCATCGATGCTGGCCGTGCGAAACCCCGAGTTGTTCAGTGCTTTCGTCGCACTCGACGGCCAGCTCGGCCCGAACAGCGGCACCAGGGAGCAGACCATCGCCCGGTTGTTCGGCGGCGACGCCGCCGCGTGGGCCGCGTTCGACCCGCGGACGATCATCGAGAAACACGGCCGCTACGACAACACGTCGGCCTGGTTGGGTGTTTCCGAACAGACACCGACGGTCCACCGGGCCGCCGGTAAACCACTCACCGACCCCGCCGCCATATCGGAGTGGGACCAGTACTCCGAAGAGCACGCAGCCAATGCCAACAAGTTGTGTCTGCTGCTGAGTGCTCACAACGCGGAATGCTCCGTCGTCAGCTATCCAGGCTCGCATACCTTTCCGGCAGCAGGTGCGGGGTTCGCAGACGCATTGCCATGGCTCGCAGGCCAACTAGGCACGCCGGGTGTCGAGCAGCTGCCGATGCCGGGCGACTAGCCGTCGACCCGCTCGTTGACCCGGTACAGCCGCCAGTCGGGCTGACCGTCACCGTCGTTGGGAATCTCGAGCTCCAGGGTCGCAACGTCCGCGCCGGTGTCGTACAACGTGGGGTATCGCAGATTGAGCGCATCGGACGTGCCGCGGCCAATCGGCGGCACCGCGAGCAGGTACCGGATGCCGTTGGCGGTGGGATCGTTGAGCAACTCGGTAAAGTCCGGATCGGACGGGATGACGAAGACTCGCGGCCGGCTCGACGCGGCCAGAATGCCGAAGCCGTACACCGTGTCCGTGATCACCGAACTGTCCGGAAGGTCAAGCGATTCGAGATAGCCTGCGATCCGGCGTTCGGTGCCGAAGGTCCGGGCGATCCGGTGTTCGGTGGCCTTGCGTTCGGTCACGTTGTACGGATCAGGTTTCAGCACAGCGCCCAATCCGTACTCCTGCGGAGCGTAGTCGGGCTGAGCCATGCCCACGATCGTCACGGGGATTCCTATCGCGACGGTGGCGGCCACGGCCGCATAGCGAGCCGCCGAACGATGGTGTCGCGGCTGGGCGACGGTGGCCGGCGGTGCATACCGGCCGCGGCGGGTGGGCGCCACCAACACGCCGTCAGGTACGGCGAGCATCGCCAGGCACGCCGTCAACGGGATCGCGATGATGAAGAACCGCAGGAACGGAAACGTCGATCCCGCCGCATAGCTGTAGGTCTGGAACACGAGCACCGCGCCGAACAACGCCAACGGCACCAGCAGCACCTGCCAGTTGGGCCGCCCCCATCGTTGCATGACCACCCACAGCACCAGCGGCAGCATCGTCGGGGCCAGCAGCATGATGCAGACCACGGCGAATTGCACTCCGTGCGCGAAATCGGGTGCGGTCTGGCCTGATTGTTCGAGGATCGCGGTGTTGCCGTACTGCGATGTGAACTGCGCGAAGGCTTCTCCCGTGATGAGCCACCCCGCGGCGGCCCAGCCCAGGAACGCCAGCGCACCGGGGCCGCTGACGATCAACAGATCCAGAATTGCGCGCCGCAACCGGGGCGCCGGTGTCGCCCGCACGTACGTGGTGACGCCCACCAGGATGCCTGCCGCGCCGATGCAGGCGGCCGCGTCGTAGCGAGTCAGGTAGGCCAGGCCCATCGCGATGCCGCCCGCGGTGACCAGATGGTGAACGTCGTCGTCGACCATCCACATGATGAGCCGGCGCACCGCCCAGGACATGAAGAAGATGAACGGTGCCTCACTCATCCCGTTGGACCCGTAGAACACGATCATCGGGTTGAGCGCGAACAACAATGTGATGGTCAGCGAATATGCCCGCGGCAGGCCACGATCGGTGCCCATGCTCAGGATCTGCACCGCGGCTCCCGCCATGAACGCCGCCGACATGATCGTGCCGGAGAACGCACGCGCGGCGATGTCCGACCACAGCGTGCTGAGCGCGATGGCCGGGATCTGCACCATCGCCGCAACGGGCGTGAAGATGAAGCCCAGTGCGGCCAGGTGCGGGTCGCGGCTGAACAACACGGACTGCGTGGCCGCGACGCGCGACAGGGTGTCGCCCATGATGAACCCGTGGTGGACCTGCAGCCAGTACCCCACCGCGAGGTAGAGCACCAGGCAGGCGAAGAAGATCGTGATCTTGAGCCGGCGGTCCGGGCCTCCGAGCACGCGCGTCGTCACGCTGCGGCCGCATCTTCTGTCGCCGTGCCGTCGGGCCGAGCCGCCAGGCCGTGAAATGTCTTCTCCCAGAACGACGGTTGCCGGATCATCTGATAGCAGCCCTTGGCCGCGGCCACGCTCATCATGACCCAGAACAGCGGCACGCTCAGCGCCGCCAGCAGCAGATCCGAACGATCGTCCTCACGCAGGGCAACCATGTTCATGTACATCACCGTGAAGTTTCCGATGACCATCGCGATGAGCGCCGGGAAGTAGATCAGCACGGGGAACACCTCACCGACGACCGCGGGCTGGCCGAGGAACCACAGCACCGTGATGAACCAGAACAGCAGGTTCAGCACCGCGATGATGGGGGTGCCGGCGAGCACGAGGGTGAACCGGATGAAGCTGCGCAGACCGAGTGTGCGATACAGCTTGAGCGGTTCACGGATGTGGACCAGCCAGGTCTGCAGGTAACCCTTGTACCACCGGGATCGCTGCCGAATCCAGTTGATCACATCGCTGTTGGCCTCCTCCAGCGTGAATGAGTCGATGACGGCCGTGCGGTATCCGTTCGAGGCGATGCGCAGACCGAGGTCGGCGTCTTCGGTGACGTTGAACGGATCCCACGCACCGATCTTCCGCAAGATGTCGCGGCGCAGGTGATTCGAGGTGCCGCCCAACGGGATCGGCGACGTACTGACCATCATGCCCGGCAGCAGGTAGCCGAACCACAACGCATACTCGGCCGTGAACCACGCGGTCAGCAGGTTCTGGTGACCGTTGTGGTAGACGAGCTTGGCCTGCACGCACGCGACGTTGTCGGGCAACTGCCGGAAGGCCGCCACGACGCGCCGGAGCTGCAACGGCTCGGGCAGATCCTCGGCATCGAAGATCGTGACGATCTCGCCGGTGGCGAAGTGCAGACCGTAGTTGCACGCTTTGGGCTTGGTGCGCGGCTCGGCGGGCGGTACCAACAGGATTGTGATGACGTCGGATTCGCCGCACGCCTCGGCAGCGTCGATCGTCACCTGGTCGTCCGCCTCGAGCAACAGCAGCACCTGCAGCTTGTCCCGCGGATACTCCAGGGCATCCATCGCGCCGATGAGGTCGGCGACCACTTCCGGCTCGTTGTATGCCGGCACCAGGATGGTGTACGGCGGCAGTTCGTCATCCGGTATCGCCCGCGCCACCTCGTCAGCGATCACGATGGGCCGCGACGCGAGCCCGCGTTTGAAGATCAGCACCCGGTCACCCAACGTCAACAGGTAAGCGAGTGTGCACAATCCGATGAGCACGACGGCGGTCTGCATCGGGCGCCAGACGCCGAACGCCACCACGATGGCCAACAATGCCCACAGCACGGGCTTCTGCCAGCCGAGCAGCGGGGTGGACGCAGAATGCACCGGATCGTCCTCGCGCAGACCGTTGATGGCACGGTGCAACGCGTAGTCGCGCTCACCGTCAGTCAGGGTCTCGGGATCGAACGTCTCGCGGTACCTCATTGCCCACCCCCGGCCTGTTCGAACTGCTCGGCCACGATCGCCTGGCCGAACTCGGTGAGCAGTTCGGCGTCCTTGAACGTCGGCTGTCGTTGCACCAGTACCGAATTTCCCCGGAACAGGACCGTCAACAGGTTGCGGAGGGTCGATACGAGACCACGCTGCGGATCGGGAAACGGCGCGTCCGGCAAATGGTTGTCGACGGCAAAGATGTCGACGATCTGGTCCTGGTCCTTGTCGCCCCACGCGAACCGGAGCACGTCCCACGTGACCAGCAGGCGGTCGTCGATCGCGGAGAAGAGCTTTCCGCGTACCCCGTGGCCCAGGTCCACCACGCGAGGCGCGCTGAGCCGGGTGCCGGTGGTGTCGTAGAGCACTTGACCGGGATAGGCGTCGAACGAGAACGGCAGTTCGCTGACGATGCTGTCCACCATGAGTGTTCGTGGCGCGGACAGCTTGTCGAACCGTCGGTCGCCGACGTCGGCGGTCATCCGTTGCCGCACCAGCAGCGCGTCGTCGCCGTAGTAGCGCGCGACGCCGGAATAGGTCTGCTCACCCGTGGGTGTCCAGCCGGGCGGTGCTGCCAGCCGCTTTCCCGGTGCGAGATCGTATGGCGCGGAGCGGCTTATCTCGGTGGCGCTCTGCTGCCGCGGCAACGGCATGAACGCCAATGCGACCGCGACGACCACCACCAGCGGGATCGCCGACCAGATCTGCTTGGCCGCAAGCGGCTCGACCTTTCGGTCGAGGATCTTCTTCGGCTGACCCCGGCGCGTGTAGAGGAAGGCCGCGACTCCCACCGCGACGATCGCGGTGAGCGACGGAATCATCTGGTACGCAAGGACCGCGGCGTCGGGCGCGACCCATTTCAGCAGGACCAGGAAGACCGAACCGAAGACGAACGCACCGGCCGCACCGAACACCGCGCGTTTGCGCGTACGTCCCACCGCTATCGCGGTCGCCGCGGCGGCGATCAGCAGAGTCCCCGTCCCGGCGGCGACCTTGCCGCCGCCGAGAGCGATGACCACCACCTGGTAGGGCAATGCGGAGATGAGCGAGAGCAGCACCCAAACCCAGCCGAAGCGGGCCACCGGGCGCACCCCGAACAACACGAGGCTGCTGCTGAGCATGAAAAGCCACAGCGCCAGCAGATCCAGTCGCATCAGGTGGAAGAACTCCGAATAGCGCTTGAGCAGGACGCCCTGCACCATGAGCGCGAGACCGAACCCGATGACACCGACGATGATGTCGGTCTGGCGATCGTGGATGGGCAATTCGGTCCGGCGCCGGAAGTTCACCCCGAGGGCAGCGAGCACGGCCGCGATCGGCACCATCCAGACATATCCGATCAAGCCACCCGCGAGTGTGGTCTGGATCAGGTTGAGCAAGCTCTCCCGGAACGCGACGACCGTCAGCACCGCGATGAGCAGCCATCGCGACACCAACCGGACGGTGGGATTCAGACCGAACCACCACGTCTGCAGTGATTCCCACGGCCCCGCGTCGGGTTCGGCGGTCGTGGTCACGGTCAGCTCCGCGACCGCCGCTTGCGCCACGCGAGCGCGCCGGCGCCGACGGCCGCCAGAACCACCGCCGCAATGCCGACGCCCGCATACAGCGCCTTCCGGTCGGTGCCGGCCGCCGCCGGCTCCGATGCCGCCGTCTGCGTGTTCACCTGTATGGGGGCGCGATCCCCCACCGCGATCAACACGTCACCCGTGAGCGCCGACCACCGCGCGGTGTCGGTGTTCAGCCACGCGAGCAGGCGGTCGAGTTCCTGGGGTGAGTTGGTCGACGTGGCGACCAGGAGGCTGCGGCCGCCTGAGTAGAGCGTCTGCAGCGAGCCGAACCCGACCTTGGGATCGAGCGTGAGTGTGCTGGAATTGCCGCTGCTGTCGACATTGTCGACCGTGATCACGTTCTGGGAATCGACCGAGACCGGCAGCGTGACTGCATCCTCGTCCCAACCGTCCGGGCTCACCACCAGTGCCGGGTTCGACGACGTGATGGCGTCTGGGCGCGGCACCACGACGGTGTCGAACGGACGCGCACTCAGGCGTTGCAGACCGGTGAGGATCAGCGCGGCCCTGCGCAGGTTCGCGAAGCCCTCGTCGATCCCGACCTCCATGCGCGGCATCAACGCCTGGGGTAAGGCCTGGAACCCCGGCGGCACAGGCGGATTGGCCAGCTTGCTCTCCACCGGTGTTTCACCGTCGATCGTCAACGTGATGGGTTGAAACTCGCCGCAGCGCCCCGTGTTTCCCGCGGCGTTCACCGCGACGTCCAAGTTCGTGTACCGCTGCAGCAGGCGATCCGGAACGTCGACCCAGCGGTCGATGCGTCCATCGGGCTCGGTTGCCCAGCGGTCGATCGTCTGGCCCCCGATGCTGACAACGACCTGCCCGGCGACGCTCGCGGGCAACGGCGTGTATGAACCCTGCAGATGCACGCGGACGCCGTGAACGGAACGGCCGAGCCTGGTCTGGTCGAGCGGAACCGTCACCCGCGGATTGACCAGCGCGGTGGCGTTGACGCCGGGCTGACCGAGCTGGCGGATCGTGGTCAGGTCACCCGGCAACTGCGGGCTCGCCGACAACGGTCCGACGACGGCCTTCGAACTCACCGCGAGTTTCGAGAGGTCGCTGGTGAGCAACCGCGCCTGGTTGGTCAGCTCTCCGGACGAGCCCGAAATCAGCAGAGCGGGTACGGCATTGGGCCCCTGCAGGCTCAGTCCGGGCGCCTGCCCCTCCCGCACCACGATCTGGCGTTCCAGCGGAGCCGGAGGCGGTACCGGTCCGCCGTCGGTCGGTACCAGGTCGACAGCGGTGCGCTGCAGGCCGTACCGCGCCACTGTCGCCGTGACGAGTCGAAGCGCGGCATCGGATTCGGCCTTCGACGGCTCGGGCGGCACGAACACGGTGAGCTTCTGCAGCACCGGGGGCAGGAAGTCGGCGATGGTCGTGGGTGGAAGTTCCCGGCCCGTGTAGCGGACCGACGTGTCGACGAGGCGCAGCGGATTCGTCGGGTCGTACACGCAGTAACCTTCCGGCATGGTCAGATAACTGCGCAGCAACACCGAGACGGCATTGTCGACCACGCGCGCTCCGGTCAGGGGAATCGATATCGGGCCCTGGTCCGGCGGCAGCGGCACCCGCGTCAGCGCGCGGTCGTCCTGCGTGACCTCAAGGGTTCCGCCACGGGCGTTGACCGGTAACAACACGGTCGCGAGCAGCTCGGCCGGAGTGAGTCCGGGTTGCACGGGAAACGTCACGGTCTGCACACCCTCGACACCGTAGAGGGCGACATCCGGATCAGTGCCCAGCGTCCGTAGGCTCAATGTCGGCGAATTGGTCAGCGAATCGCCATCTTCGGGTGCTGCCTGCGCGACACCTGGCACAACAGTTCCGGCAACGACCATCGCAGCGGCTAACAGCGGCAATATCCGTGCAGTCACACGAGGCAGCCTAAGCCGGGCGTTGCGCATTCGGCCGAGTTCACAGAAATCGTTATGGCCGTGGAAACTGCGCGGCCACCAGACCTCGCCCGAATTGGGCGAGGAGTTCTTCGTCTTTGAACGTGGGCGTCCGCTCGTCGAGAACTGCATTGCCGCGGAACAACAATGTGATCAGGGTCCGCAAGGTGGATGCGATGTTCTCCGAGGGGTGCGGGAACGGTGCGTCGGGTTCATGGTTGTCGACGGCAAATACCGTCACGCGTTGCGCCAGCTCCCTGTCACCCCACGCGAATTGCAGTGAATTCCAGGTGACGAGCAGGTCATCGTCCACCACCGACAGCATCTGACCGTGTACACCGTTGCCGAGGTCGACCGGGCGCAGCTGACTGAGCCGTGCGCCGGTCAGTCCGTAGACCACCCGCGCCGGATACACGCCGAACGTGAAGGGGCGTTGACTGACGATGCTGTCCACCACGACGGTGCGAGGCCTGGCGAGCTTGTCCCAGCGCGGGTTCCCGGAATCCGCACGCATGTACTGGCGCACCAGCACGGCGTCGTCGCCGTAGAGCCGGTGGACCTCGCTGTGGTTCTCGCGTGCCGTCGTCGACCATCCCGGCGGCGCGACCAGTGGCTGCGCGGGCGACAGCACGTCCGGGCTCGTCCGGCTTATCGGCGCGGTCGTCACCTGAGTCGGCAACGCACACAACGACAGTGCGAGCGCAACCACGGCCACGAGCGGCACGGCCGCCCAGACCTGCCTGGCGGCAAGCGGTTCCACCTTGCGGTCGAGCCAGCGCTTCGGGACACCCCGGCGGGACAACAGATACATCGCAACGTTGACCACACATATCGCCGACAACGCAGGTACTTGCTGATACACCAGCAACGGGGCTGCCGGGCGGACCACGCTGATGGTCACGAGCACCGCGAATCCGAACGCCCACGCGGCCAGCGATCCCGCCAACCCGCGACGAAAGGTGCGGCCGACGCCGATACCCGTGCCGACCGCGGCGACCAGAAGCGTTGCGGCACCGGCCGCGAACTTCCCACCGCCCAGCACGACGACGGTCAGGTAATACGGCAACGAGAACCCCAGCGCGAACAGCGCCCACACCCAGGCGAAGCGCAGCACGGGGCGAAGGCCGAACAGCACGATGCAGCAACACAACACGAAAAGCCACGCCGCGACCAGGTCGAGCCGCAAAAGGTGAAAGTACAGTGCGTACCGGTCCAGCAGCGCGGCCTGGATCATCAGGGCCAAGCCCAGACACATGATGCCGACGATGATGTCGGTCTGCCGATCGTGGATGGGCAGCTCGGTGCGGTTCCGGCGGGAGACGCCAACGGCCACCATGGCGGCCGACACCGGCACCACCCAGACGTAGCCGCCGATGCCGCCTTCCCTGGTGGTCGTGACCAGACTGCCGAAGCTGTCGTGGAACGCGAACGCCGTCAGACCGATGATCAGAAACCACCGAATCGCCAACCGATAACCGGGATGAATGTCGTAGTACCGCGCGAGGACCGTCGCGGGACGGGCCCGGTCCGCCAAGGATTTGGACGCCGACGTCGCGGTCATCGGCGTCGGGAAAGTGGCGCCCGAGCTAACGAGTACGTAAATAAGCAGTTTCGGCCGATGCAGGCCCAATGCGCTTCAATTGCACACCATTTCCCCGCTCGCATGGGCGCGATGCTATGACAGCCAAAGCGACGGGCAAACCCGAATTGAGAAGCTGGACAAAACCGTGCCCAGTACTGCGAATTCAGCAAAATGACATGGCGCCGACGGACAGCGGGCCGCAGTCGGCTTTTCTGCGCATTGACGTGTTACCGGCGAATTCTGTGCCTAGCAGACACGAATGTCCCCCAAAACCGGAGTTTTGGGGGACATTTGCGTCTGCTCGCGCGAGAAGGTGACTCGCGCAGAGAAATTACTTGGCGCGTTCCAGGATCTCGACCAGCCGCCACCGCTTGGTGGCCGACAGCGGCCGGGTCTCCATCAGCGAGACGCGGTCGCCGATACCGGCATCGCCGTTCTCGTCGTGCGCCTTGACCTTCTTGGTGGTCCGGATGATCTTGCCGTAGAGCGGGTGGCTCTTGCGATCTTCCAGCTCGACCACGATGGTCTTCTGCATCTTGTCGCTGACCACGTAGCCGATGGCGGTCTTGCGACGGCCACGGGGCTTCTCGGTGGCCGGCGTGTGCTTGGGGCCCTTAGTCTCTGCCATTACGAATCCTCACCAACGGGCCCGGACGCCAGACCCAACTCACGTTCACGCAGCACGGTGTAGACCCGTGCAATCTCCTGGCGCACGGTGCGCAGCCGACGGTTGTTGGCGAGCTGTCCGGTCGCCATCTGGAAGCGCAGGTTGAACAGCTCTTCCTTGGACTCGCGGAGCTTGTCCTTCAACTCGTCGTCAGTCTGCTCGCGCAGTTCACCAGGCGAAGTTCCCACTGCCATCAGAACTGCTCCTCTCGAGTCACGATGCGTGCCTTGATCGGCAACTTGTGGATCGCGCGGGTGAGCGCGTCCCGGGCGATCTTCTCGTCGGGGTAGCTCAGCTCGAAGAGCACGCGACCCGGCTTGACGTTGGCAACCCACCACTCCGGCGAACCCTTACCCGAACCCATACGGGTTTCGGCGGGCTTCTTGGTCAGCGGACGGTCCGGGAAGATGTTGATCCACACCTTGCCGCCACGCTTGATGTGCCGGTTGATGGCGATACGAGCGGACTCGATCTGCCGGTTGGTGATGTAGGCGTGCTCCAGTGCCTGGATGCCGTACTCACCGAAGCTCACCGACGTGCCACCGCTGGCGATGCCGCGCTGCTGAGGGTGATGCTGCTTGCGGTGCTTGACCTTGCGGGGAATCAGCATGTTCAGCTCTCCGTGTTCTCTGCGGAGGGCGCTTCAGCCGTCGCCGGCACTGCGGACTCCGCGGTCTCCTCGGCAGCACGGCCGGCCTCGGTGCTCGTCGCCGTGGTACCCGACGAACCGCTACGACGCGGCCGGGTGCCCGACGGACGCTCACGACGCGGCCGGTCTGCAGCCGGCGCGGCAGCGGCGAGCTCGCGCTTGCCACCGACGATGTCGCCCTTGTAGATCCACACCTTCACGCCGATGCGGCCGAAGGTGGTCTTGGCCTCGTACAGGCCGTAGTCGATGTCGGCCCGCAGCGTGTGCAGCGGAACCCGGCCCTCGCGGTAGAACTCCGAGCGGCTCATCTCAGCACCGCCGAGGCGGCCCGAGCACTGCACCCGGATGCCCTTCACGTTGGGCTGACGCATCGCCGACTGGATGGCCTTGCGCATCGCGCGGCGGAACGCCACACGATTCGAGAGCTGCTCGGCAACACCCTGGGCGACCAGCTGAGCCTGCGACTCAGGGTTTTTCACCTCGAGGATGTTGAGCTGCACCTGCTTGCCGGTCAGCTTCTCCAGGTCGGCGCGAATCCGATCGGCCTCGGTGCCGCGGCGACCGATGACGATGCCGGGGCGCGCGGTGTGGATATCAACTCGGACTCTGTCGCGAGTCCTTTCGATCTCCACATCGGCGATGCCGGCCCGCTCCAGGCCGGTGGCCAGGAGGCGACGGATTGCGACGTCTTCCTTGACGTAATCCTTGTACTGCTTGTCGGCGTACCACCGGGACTTCCACTCGGTGGTGATACCGAGCCGGAAGCCGTGGGGATTGATCTTCTGGCCCACTACTGCGAGCCTCCCTTCGCTTCGCTCGAAGCCTCGGTCTTCTTGGCAGATGCGGCCTTGCTGCCCTGAGCACGACGGCTACGCGCCGAGGCTGCAGAGGAACCCTTCTCGCTGCCCTTTCGTGGCGGACGGCTTTCAACGATCACGGTGATGTGGCTGGTGCGCTTGCGAATCCGGAACGCACGCCCCTGGGCGCGCGGACGGATGCGCTTGGCGGTCGGGCCCTCATCTGCATAGACGGTGGCGACCACCAGGGTCGCGGGGTCCAGCCCCTCGTTGTTCTGCGCATTGGCGGCGGCGCTCGCGATCACCTTGGCGACCGGCTCGCTGGCGGCCTGCGGTGCCCACCGCAGGATGTCGAGGGCTTCCTCGACGCTCTTGCCGCGGACCAGGTCGATGACGCGCCGGGCCTTGGTGGCCGAGACGCGCACGAAGCGCGCCTTCGCTTGCGCGGACGGGTATTCGGTAACAGTGCTCATCGACGCTTGCTCTTCCGGTCGTCCTTGATGTGACCCTTGAACGTGCGCGTCGGGGCGAACTCGCCGAGCTTGTGCCCGACCATCGCCTCGGTGACGAACACCGGGACATGCTTGCGGCCGTCATGTACCGCAAAGGTGTGCCCGATGAAGTCGGGGATGATGGTCGACCGACGCGACCAGGTCTTGATGACCTGCTTGGTGTTCTTCTCGTTCTGAACGTCGACCTTCTTGAGCAGATGGTCGTCGACGAACGGACCCTTCTTCAGGCTGCGTGGCATCGCTATTTACTCCTAGCGCTTCTTGCCGGTGCGCCGGCGTCGGACGATGAGCTTGTCGCTCGCCTTCTTGGGCTTGCGGGTGCGGCCCTCAGGCTTGCCCCACGGGCTCACCGGGTGACGGCCACCAGAGGTCTTACCCTCACCACCACCGTGCGGGTGGTCGACCGGGTTCATCACGACGCCACGAACGGTGGGGCGCTTGCCCTTCCACCGCATCCGGCCTGCCTTGCCCCAGTTGATGTTGGCCTGCTCGGCGTTGCCCACCTCGCCGACGGTGGCGCGGCAGCGCACGTCGACGCGACGGATCTCGCCGGACGGCATACGCAGCGAGGCGTAGGTGCCTTCCTTGCCCAGCAGCTGGATGCTGACACCGGCCGAGCGGGCCAGCTTGGCGCCACCACCGGGCCGCAGCTCCACAGCGTGGATCACGGTGCCCGCGGGGATGTTGCGCAGCGGCAGGTTGTTGCCCGGCTTGATGTCGGCGTTGGCACCGGACTCGATGACATCGCCCTGCTTGAGGCCCTGCGGCGCGATGATGTAGCGCTTCTCGCCGTCCAGGAAGTGCAGCAGCGCGATGTTCGCGGTGCGGTTGGGGTCGTACTCGATGTGCGCGACCTTGGCGTTCACGCCGTCCTTGTCATTGCGACGGAAGTCGATGACGCGGTAGGCGCGCTTGTGGCCACCGCCCTTGTGCCGGGTGGTGATTCGACCGTGCGCGTTGCGGCCGCCCCTGCCGTGCAGCGGGCGAACCAGCGACTTCTCCGGATGGTCGCGAGTGATCTCGGCGAAATCGGAGACGCTGGCACCGCGACGACCCGGAGTCGTCGGCTTGTACTTGCGAATTCCCATATCAGTTAAATCTCTCTAGTCCTCGGTGCTCCCGGCTCAGGCCGGTGCTCCGAACAGATCGATCGGCTTGCTACCCGCGGCCAGCGTGACGATGGCGCGCTTGGTGCTCTTGCGCTTACCGAAACCGGCGCGGGTGCGCTTGCGCTTGCCCTGACGGTTGGCGGTGTTCACCGAATCGACCTTGACGTTGAAGATCTTCTCGATCGCGATCTTGATCTGCGTCTTGTTCGAATCCGGGTGCACGACAAACGTGTACACGTTGTCCTCGATCAGCCCGTACGACTTCTCCGAGATGACCGGGGCCAGGATGATGTCGCGGGGGTCGGTCACGGTAGCCATCAGGCCGACACCTCCTCTTTCGTGTTGGACGAGATGTACGCATTGAGCGCCTCGACCGAGAACACCACGTCGTCAGCGTTGAGCACGTCGTAGGTGTTCAGCTGATCGGGCGAGATCACGTGCACGCCAGGCAGATTGCGAACGCTCTTGGCGCCCACCTCGTCCGCGCGGCCGATGACCACGAGCACCTTCTTGTTCTCGGTCAGCGTCGCCAGGAACGCCTTGGCGCTCTTGGTCGACGGGGTCTGACCTTCGATCAGCTCGGTGATCGCGTGGATGCGCTCGTTGCGGGCCCGGTCCGACAGCGCACCGCGCAGGGCGGCGGCGATCATCTTCTTCGGGGTCCGCTGGCTGTAGTCGCGCGGCTGCGGGCCGTGCACGACGCCACCACCGGTGAACTGCGGTGCGCGGGTCGAGCCCTGACGGGCGCGGCCGGTGCCCTTCTGCCGGTACGGCTTCTTGCCACCGCCGGAGACCTCACCACGGGTCTTCGTCGCGTGCGTGCCCTGACGCTTGGCGGCCAACTGCGCCGTGACCACCTGGTGCATCAGCGCGATGTTGGGCTCAACGTCGAACAGCGCGGCGGGCAGCTCGACGGAACCGTCCGTCTTGCCTGCCGGAGTCTTAACGTCAATCTTCAAAGTCATTACTTCTCGCCTCGCTTGATTGCGCTGCGGACGACAACCAGTCCACCGTTACGTCCGGGGATGGCGCCCTTGATCAACAGCACGCCGTTCTCGGCATCAACCTTGTGCACCTTGAGGTTCTGGGTGGTGACGCGGTCACTACCCATGCGACCCGACATCCGGGTGCCCTTGAACACGCGGCCCGGGGTGGCGCAGCCACCGATCGAGCCGGGACGACGGTGCACGGCCTGCGCACCGTGGGCGGCGCCCTGGCCACGGAAGCCGTGACGCTTCATGGTGCCGGCGAAGCCCTTGCCCTTGCTGGTGCCGGTCACGTCGACGTAAGCACCGTCGGCGAAGATCTCGGCGGTCAGCTCCTGGCCGACCTCGTACTCGGCGGCAGCCGCCTCGTCGTCGAGCCGCAGCTCGGCCAGGTGACGGCGCGGGTTGACGCCCGCGGCGGCGAACTGGCCGGCGACCGGCTTGTTGACCTTGCGGGGGCTGATCTCGCCGTAGGCCAGCTGAACGGCGCTGTAGCCGTCACGCTCGGTGGTACGGATGCGGGTCACCACATTGGGGCCGGCCTTGACGACCGTCACCGGGACGACTTTGTTGTTCTCGTCGAACACCTGCGTCATGCCCAGCTTGGTGCCCAAAATGCCTTTTCTAGCCATTTTTCTCGGGTCTCCTACTGGATGTTGACGTCGACGCTGGCCGGCAGATCGATGCGCATGAGAGCGTCAACGGTCTTCGGCGTCGGGTCGAGGATGTCGATAAGGCGCTTGTGGGTGCGCATTTCGAAGTGCTCCCGCGAGTCCTTGTACTTGTGCGGGGACCGGATGACGCAATACACGTTCTTCTCGGTCGGCAGCGGCACTGGGCCAACCACGCTGGCGCCGGTACGGGTGACCGTTTCGACGATCTTGCGCGCCGAGGCGTCAATGGCCTCGTGGTCGTAGGCCTTGAGCCTGATGCGGATCTTTTGTCCCGCCACGCTTCTCCTACCTCGCTCCTGCTTTCGTACATCGGCCGGCCCCGTGCAGATCCCCTGATGGGATCCAGTTCGGGCCTGTCCCGGCGCGGTCGCACCGAGTGTTGCCGCCGCTGTTTACCTGTCTGTGGTCCACCGGCCCCCGCGGTCGGGCGTGTCGCCCTCACGCACACTCAACCAGTCTGGAAAAATCCGTCGTGATCGGTGTTGGGACCGGATGCGCCCGTTAAGGCGCCGGTCGTATGCCCGGCCAGGTGTGAACCCGGCGCAAGGCAACCCGAACAGTATGCCCTAGATCCGGGCGTCCTCCAAATCTGCGACCGGACGACCCGACGACGGTGCGAGCGTGGGCGTTGTGCACGTAAAACAAGCGGTAAGCGGGCATATGTCCCACGCTCGCCGACCCTAACGCCGCGGGCCCTATCTTACTGCTGAGTAAGATAGGGGTCATGACCGCGATTTCAGGGACGTCGAGCGCCACCTACCGCGCCTGGCAGCAGCTGTCCGGTAAGCCGCTGGGCACCCGGCTGTTCTCGGCTGCCGCCATGGCACGTGTGCCCTATTTCGCGTCGGTGCTGCCCCACGTGCGGCGCATGGAGCCCGGGCTGGCCGAGGTCGACGTGCCGAAGTGGTTCTTCATCTACAACCACCTGCACACCGTGCATGCGATCGCGTCGTGCAACGCGGCCGAGATGGCGATGGGCATGCTGATGGAGGCGACGGTTCCCACGAGCCATCGCTGGATCCCCAAGGCCATGACCGTGCAGTACCTGGCCAAGGCCACCACGTCGCTGCGGGCGACGGCACGGCTCACGCCGCCGGACTTCGCGACCATCACCGATGGCACCGACATCGTGGTACCGGTGAGCATCACCGACCGGCACGGCGAAGAGGTCGTGCACGCCGACATCACCACGTGGGTGACGCCGGCCTGAGGTGGACCGTCAGGGCTTGGCGAACCCTTCCTTGGCGAGAACCTTCTGTCCGGCCTCACCGGTGACGAGGTCGACGAAGCGCTGCGCGAGATCCTTGTGCCCGGTCTGCTTGAGCACGGCGATCGGATAGGTGTTGACGGCCTCGGCGGCCTCGGGGAAGGCGATCGCGGTCACCTTGTCCCCGGCACCGGCAGCGTCGGTGACGTAGACGACGCCTGCGTCGGCCTGGCCCGTGGTCACCTTGTTCAGCACATCTGTGACCGACGATTCTTCGCTGACGGCTGCCAGATTCACGCCGGTGGCCTTCTCGACCTTCTCGGTCGCCCCTCCGCACGGCACCTGCGGCGCGCACACCACGACGTTGAGGCCGGACTGCGCGAGATCGCGGAATGACTTGATGCCCTTGGGGTTTCCGGGCGCCACCACGATGGTCAAGGTGTTGGTCGCGAAGTCGACCGGCGCGCCGTCGAGCAGGCCTGCGTCGGCGGCCTTGTCCATGTTGCGCGTGTCCGCCGACGCGAAGACGTCCGCGGCGGCCCCCTGCGTCAGTTGCGTCACCAGATCCGAGGAGCCCGCGAAGGAGAACTCGACAGAGGCACCGGGATTGTCGGTCTTGAACTGCTCACCGAGCTCGGTGAACGCGGTCTTCAGCGATGCCGCGGCGAACACCATGATCGCGCCGTTGTCCGGTGCCGACTCGTCGGCCGTCGAGCTGCAGCCGGCGACCGCAGCCAGCACGGCGACCGCCGCAACCCCGAACCGCATCCGAATCATGTTTGTCCCTTCGGGGTTTCGACGATCACGGTGGTCGCCTTGACCACCGCGACGGCCACGCTGCCCGGTTCGAGCCCGAGGTCACGGGCCGACTGGCTGCTCATGAGCGACACGACGGTGAACGGTCCGCACTGCATCTCGACCTCGGCCATCACCTCGTCGGCCACCACGCGGGTCACCAGACCCGTGAATCTGTTGCGCGCCGAACTCCCGATTCCGAGCACGTCATTCGTGTTCCCGGCGGCATGGGCGCGGGCGAACGCGGCCAGCGCCGCACCGTCGACCACCTTGCGGCCCGCCGCATCGGCGTGAGCCGGCAGCGCTCCGTCATCGATCCAGCGGCGCACGGTGTCGTCACTGACCCCGAGCAACGCGGCCGCGTCGCGGATACGGATGTCAGGCATGCCTGCGAGCCTAACAACCGCATCTACGGAGAAAAAGAGCTAGAACATCCGTAGCTGCGGACAAATACGCTAGCCGAGGTAGGTTCCGTGTCCTTCCCGCACCAGGTTGCCGTCGAAGATCAGTACCTCGTTGACCAGTCCGCCACGTTGGTTGCGGTAATTGATCACGAGCGTCGACTGGCCGCGGTAGACATCGACGATCTCGAAACGCAGATCGGGCATACCGGCCAGCGCCGTGGTCCAGTAGTCGCGCAGCGCGGCCTTGCCCTGCACGACGCCGTCACTGTCGGGCAGTACGCGGGCCGCCACCGGCGAGCTGAAGACCACGTCGTCGTGGAAGTGCGCGAGCACGGCCTCCACGTCGTGCGCGTTCCAGGCACGCACCCATTCGTCGGCGAATCCCTGCGGATCCGGCGTGGCCATCGACTCACCTGCCTTTCAATCCAGCCCAGAACGGGCACTGATGTTCGTCTTGATACCCGGATACCATCCGGCTGCCGTCCGGCTGCAACGACATCCAGGGGCCCGCGCCGTCGACTGCGGGCCAGTCCGGCTGACCGCCGGCCGCCGGGCTGCCGGAATGCACGAAACTGCTCCAGTAACCGATCATCGCCGCGGACAGCGCCTGCTGCGCGGGGTTGAGTGGTGGTGCACCGCCGACATCGAACAGGTACCGCAATTCGAGCGAATGACTGGCTCCGACGGGGAACGGCAAGGTGCGCATGGCTTCCGGCGCCGGCGCACCGCGGTCGTTGAACTCATAGGCGTACACCGGGTCCGTCCGCCCCAGGGCGCCGGCCATCCGGTCGGCAACGCAGGCGAACTCACCGTCGGTGACCGCAGCCGAATACGCCTGTGCCACACCGCCGTACCGATCTATCGGATATCTGGCCCCGACCGCGGGTGCGTTCACACCGAACGTCTCGTCCAGCAGCCCCGGGTACTCACCGGGCGCGAAACGCTCCCCTTGCCTCAGGTAGCGCAGCGCCGTGAACAACGTGAACTCGTCGCGCGTGGTGCCCAACAGCGCGGGTACGTGCGCCTGCTGCCCGGCCCCGAATGCGGTCAACGGCGCGGCCGGGAGCACGGTGGTCCCGGTGACCGGTCCGGTCAGCTCGTCGCTGCCGATGTTGAAGTACCAGACGGGGTTTCGAAGTTTGTCGACCGGGAGCGCGCGCAGGCATGCGGCTGCGGTCGCAGGATCGGGACACCCCGCGCCTGCCGCGTAGTCGATGCTGCGCCGCTGTGCCGTCGCCAGGTCGGCCTGAGCCTGACATGGCGCGCTCATCACGATCGCGGCCCGGAACAGACCGGCCGACCCGGGCGCGACCAGGTGATCGCACACCGACATGCCGCCCGCCGACTCGCCCGCGACGGTGACCGCGTCCGGGTCTCCGCCGAACGCGGCGATGTTGTCGCGAACCCAACGCAGAGCCGCCTGCTGATCCGACAGCCCGTAATTGCCCACGCCGCCCGCGGGCCCGAGCCCGGGGTGCGCCAGAAAGCCGAGGGTGCCGAGCCGGTAGTTGACCGTCACCACGAGCATGTCGCCACGGGACGCGAGCCACCTCGCGTCATAGATGCCGCTGCTGCCGTTGACGAATGCGCCGCCGTGAATCCACACCATCACCGGCAGGGCGGCATCGGTACGGCGGGGCGGCGTCCACACGTTGAGCGTGAGGCAGTCCTCGGAGGTGTTCTGGCCGCGTTCCGGATCTGCGGCGGGATCCTGGATGCAGCGCGGACCCGCACGCGTGGCGTCGCGCTCCCCCACCCAGCCGAGCGCGGGTTCCGGCGCCGCAAACCGCAGCGGTCCGACCGGCGGTGCCGCGTAAGGGATTCCGGCGAACAGCCGGTGATCGGGCGCCGCCACACCGCGCAGGGTTCCCGCGCTCGTGGTCACCACCGCGGGATCACCGCCCTGCACATCGGCGACAGGCGCGTCGCCCGCAAAGGTCTGGCTGCCGCCGCGGCCGCAGGCCGACACGGGCGACATCGTCAACACAAGCGCGGTGACAAGCGCGGCGCCGTTGCGACCGACCCGGCTCACCTTTGCTGGCAGCACGACCACTGAGCCTACTGGCATTCGTTGCCGCATTCCGGCCCTTGAGTGGCGGCAGTCACATAGGGTGTAATTGACACCCGTCAAGTTTGATGTCCACGGAGGGAGCACCCATGAGCGCGCCGACAATGGACGACGCCGCGAACGTCCTGGCCGACCCGACGGCATATGCCGACGACTCGCGCCTGCACGCAGCGCTCACCCATCTGCGCGCCAACAATCCGGTGGCCTGGGTCGACAATGCGCCATACCGACCGTTCTGGGCGATCACCAAGCACGCCGACATCATGGCCATCGAACGGGACAACAACCTGTTCATCAGCGAGCCCCGACCACTGCTGGCCACCGCGGCCGCCGACGACCTGGCCCGCGAGCAGCTCGAAGCAGGCATGGGCCTGCGCACCCTCATCCACATGGACGATCCGCATCACCGGAAGGTCCGCGCGA
This sequence comes from Mycolicibacterium mageritense, assembly GCF_010727475.1. Lineage (NCBI taxonomy): Bacteria > Bacillati > Actinomycetota > Actinomycetes > Mycobacteriales > Mycobacteriaceae > Mycobacterium > Mycolicibacterium mageritense. The sequence continues at coordinate 4,395,660 of NZ_AP022567.1, read as the reverse complement.
TCGGCGCAGACTGGTTCCGCCCCAAGGCAATGCGCGCATTGAAGGTCCGCGTCGACGAGCTCGCGAAGCGATACGTCGACAAGATGGCCGAGATCGGAAACGAATGCGACTTCGTCACCGCCGTCGCCGTCGACTTTCCGCTCTACGTCATCATGTCGCTGCTCGGGCTGCCCGAAGAGGACTTCGCGCGCATGCACATGCTGACCCAGGAGATGTTCGGCGGGGACGACGAGGAGTACAAGCGCGACAGCGGCTCACTCGAAGACCAACTCGCGGTCCTGATGGACTTCTTCGCGTACTTCTCGGCATTGACCGCGGCGCGCCGGGAGCGGCCGACCGATGACCTGGCATCGGCGATCGCCAACGGCCGGATCGACGGCGAGCCGCTGTCGGACGTCGATACCGCGTCGTACTACGTCATCGTCGCCAGCGCCGGACACGACACCACCAAGGACGCGATCTCCGGCGGCCTGCTGGCACTCATCGAGAACCCCGGCGAGATGGACCGGCTGCGTGCCAACCCCGAGCTCATGGGCACCGCAGTCGAAGAGATGATCCGATGGTCCACGCCGGTAAAGGAATTCATGCGCACGGCGACCGAGGACACCTCGGTCCGGGGCGTGCCGATCGCCAAGGGCGAATCGGTGTACCTGGCCTACGTTTCGGGCAACCGCGACGAGGACGTCTTCGCCGACCCGTTCCGGTTCGACGTGGCCCGCGACCCCAACAAGCACCTCGCGTTCGGCTATGGCGTCCATTTCTGCCTGGGTGCCGCACTCGCGCGGATGGAGATGAACAGCCTGTTCTCCGAGCTGCTCCCCCGGCTGGAATCCATCGAATTGGCGGGCAAGCCAGAGCTTTCCGCGACGACGTTCGTCGGTGGCCTCAAGCACCTGCCGATTCGTTACTCGGTGCGGTGAGTGGCCAGGAAGCCGTCGACCGCGGCGCGGACGCACGCTGAGTAGTCGAACTCCGGCAACGTGCTGAGTTTGCCCAGCACGATCGGGCCGAGCAGCAGCGCGGCCGCCTGAGTCCGGTCCACCTCCCCGAGTTCGGCAACCGCCTCGGGGCTGTCGAACAGCGCGTCGAACGGGGCGGCATACTGCTCGGCCACCCGCTCCCGCAGGGTGCGCACCTCGTCGCTGTCATTCTCGCGCCACGGCAGGTGCTCCATGTCCCCGCCGAGCGCGAGCCATGACATCGCGGTCACGGTGATCGGGGCCTCGGCGATCAGATCGGCCTGCGCCTGCACCAGCGTGATCAGCCGGTCCCGCAGCGGGCCATCTGTCGGCGGCATCGGCGCGGCGGGGATCAACGAGCGAAATGCCGCCGCCAGCAAGTCGTTTCCACTCGGGAAGTGACGGTACAGCGTCGCCCGGGCCACATTGGCGGCGCGGGTGACGGCATCCACCGTGACCGCGCTAGGACCGCCGGCACGCAACAACGACGTCGCCGCGTCGAGCAGCCGCGCCCGTGACCGGGCCGGCCGCGGATCACCACTGTCGGCCGCCATTTCCACGCCTCCCACAAAACAAGACTTACCGTCCCTCTACGAGACTGATAGTCTCAAAAGTATCGTCCGGCCAAGGAGCGCACAGTATGTCCGACACCCTTGCCGAATCTGGTCAGGATATCCGTGCACCGCACGCCGCACTCCGGCCCCGGCAGCGGTACTGGTTGCTCGCAGTGGCGTGCATGGACGTGTCCATCGTCGTGGCATCGATGGTGGCCCTCAATGCCGCGCTGCCCGACATCGCCCGTGAGACCGCGGCCACCCAGGCGCAGCTGACCTGGGTGATCGACGGTTACACCCTGGTGCTGGCCTGTCTGCTGCTGCCCGCGGGCGCGATCGGCGATCGCTACGGCCGACGCGGCGCGCTGCTGATCGGACTCGCGGTCTTCGTCCTGGCCTCGGCCGCACCGCTGCTGTTCGGCGACCCGGCACACCTGATCGCGGCCCGCGCGGCGGCCGGTGCGGGCGCCGCGTTCATCATGCCCGCCACGCTGTCCCTGCTGACCGCGGCCTTCCCAAAGTCCGAGCGCAACAAGGCCGTCGGAATCTGGGCAGGCGTCGTCGGATCGGGCGCCGTCTTCGGCTTCCTGATCACCGGTGCCTTGTTGCACTTCTGGGCCTGGCAGTCGATCTTCGCGGCCTTCGCGGCCGCAGGCATCGGCTTGTTCGCGCTGACCTGCACCGTGCCGTCGTCGCGCGACGACCGCGCCGCGCCGCTGGACTGGGCCGGCGCCGTCCTGATCGGCGCGGCGGTGGCAGCCTTCGTGCTCGGGGTGGTGGAAGCCCCGGTGCGGGGCTGGACGCACCCGATCGTCTGGGGCGACATGACGGCCGGGGTCGTCCTGGCCGCCGCGTTCGCCGTGGTGGAGCTCAACCGCCGACACCCGCTCCTGGACATCCGGTTGTTCCGAAAACCCGCGTTCGCCACGGGTGCAGTCGGCGTGACCTTCCTGTTCTTCGCGAACTTCGGCTACTTCTTCGTGAGCATGCAGTACATCCAGCTGGTCATGGGGTACAGCCCAATACAGACCGCAATTGCCCTGTGCCCTTTGATGCTTCCCGTACTAGCGCTTGGCGCCACCACGCACTTGTATCTGCCGCGCCTCGGTCTGCGTCTGTGCGTGTCGATCGGCCTGCTGGTGATCGCGGCGGGCCTGATGTGCATGCGCCTGCTCCAACCCGACTCGGACTACGTCGATTTCGCCTGGCCGCTGATCATCATGAGCATCGGCATCGGTTTGTGCACCGCGCCGACGACATCGGCCATCATGGGGGCCGTTCCCGACGAAAAACAGGGCGTGGCATCCGCCGTCAACGACACGACGCGGGAAGTCGGTGCCGCACTGGGCATTGCGGTGGCCGGCTCGATCCTGGCGGCGCACTACCAGAATCAGCTGGCACCCGAACTGACCGGGCTGCCGGCCGAGATACGCGCACCGGTCCTCAACTCACTGGCCGAGGCCCTGGCGGTCACCGGGCAGTTGGGTCCGCGCGGTGGCGCCGTTGCCGAACTGGCCAAACAGTCCTTCCTGGACGCGACGAACTCCGCCCTGCTGGTGATGGCGGCCGTACTCGGAGTGGCCGCCGCGGCCGTGGGAGTCTGGGCACCCGGGCGGGACGGCGAACAGTTGCGCGTGGTGCGCCGCTTCACATCGCGATGAACTCGGCGGCCCGGTGACCGATCATGGCGATGGTCGCATGCGGTCCACGGCTGGTGATCGCGGGCATGATCGAGCCATCCACCACCCACAAACCCGTGACGCCGTGCACGCGACAGGTCGGGTCCAGCACGGCGCCGGCCCCGGTGCCCATCGGCGCCGTGCCGGCCAGATGCTGTGACGTCGACCATGACGGCTCGGCGACATGGCTTGTGCTGCTGGTCAATTCACGTGCCAGCGCGGCCCCTGCGGCGAGTAGGGCGACATCTTCGGGAGCGCTGTCGTAGCGGTGCTCGATGATCGGGGGCACAGCCGGGTCGGCGGATGCGAGCCGCACGCGCCCGCGCGACCGGGGCCGCATCACGGCCACGCCGAGGTGAGGCCGCTCGGCCGGATCGTGGTGCGGGCCGTGCACCAGAGCCGCGAACCCCGCGGTATACGGTCTGATCTCCAAGCCGTCGGCAGTGGTGAGCACGGCCTCGAGCGGCGGCAGGCCGTGCGTCGGGGTCCAGTCGACCGGCAGCACCCACTCCGGGTGATCGACCGTCGCCGCCCCGACAGGCACGCCGGAGACCACGTCGATCCCGAGCGGTTCCAGCACCGCGGGCGAGCCGATACCTGACAACATGAGCAGCTGTGCCGAACCGATTGCCCCGGCACACAACACAATCCGTTCAGCATGCAGGGTTTCACCGGAAGCACATTCGACCGCCGTCGCCCGGCCACCGGACGTGCGGACCCGGGCCACCCTGGTGTCGGTCCGCATCACCAGGTTGGCCCGGTGCGACGCGGGCTGCAGGTAGGCGCCCCCGGGGCCGACCCGCGTACCGGCATCGATGTTCAGGGGCACGGCCCCCACCCCTGCCGGTAGCACACGCCCCGAATCGGATCCGTTGAGGTCATCGATGCGGCCGTAACCTGCCCTCAGCGCAGCTTCCACGAAAGCCGCTGTACAGCCGTCGAATTCACGCACCCGGCGCACCGTGATGGGCCCGCTCGAACCGTGCAGCTCGCCGGGGAAGTCAAGGTCGGTTTCGATCGCCCGGAAGTGCGGCAGCACGTCGGCCCAGGCCCACCCCGGCACTGCCCAGCCGTCGAAGTCACCGGGCAGTCCACGGCAGAAGTAGCCGCCGTTGACAGCGCCCGAGCCACCGACGACGGCGCCCCGGATGATGTCGACTTCCCGGCGCGGCCGCTCGGTCAGCACCGCCGGATAGTGCCGCACCACACCGCTGGCGGCACCGATGGGCAACCGGACGCCGTTGGTGATCTGAGCCGCAACCCGCGGATCCGTCGGTCCGGGGCCCGCTTCCACCACACCGACGCGGCAACCCGGATCCTCCGACAGCCGCGCGGCAAGCACCGAGCCGGCACTGCCCGCGCCGACGATCAGGACATCGAAACGATCGGGGGCTGAAGAGGTTGCAGACAAGGCTGCCGATCAGTTCCGCAGCTGCGGTTTGAGCGCCCCGAGGTGTCGCTCCCGCACCACCCCGGTCCACAGCCCGGTGCCGTACGCGATGTCGTCGAGCCGCTTGAGGAGCAAGTGCGTCACCACACCCACGGGCTTGACGTCATCGTCGGCGTTCCCGCGGCGGGTCACCCAGTCGACCACCCCGTCGATCACCGCCGCCACCAGGACCGCCTGTCTGGCCCGCCGGAAGAGCAGCGCGGCGATCAGGGCGATGGGCCAGTAGTGCCGACAGATCGCGGAACACAGCTGCAGGGCCGACGACCACAGTCCGTGCGCAGCCACGACCGCCACTTCCTTGGGCTCGGTGTCGACCGTGCTCAGCGACCGGGCGATCCGCCGGCCGGTGATCACCGCGACCGCCAGCGAGGCCAGATAACCGATACCAGACCCCATGGCCAAGAGCAACCACACCATCAGGGTCCAGCCGGAGATCACCAGCGGAGCCGTCTTCCCCGGATGCCGCACGGTCAGCGGCGCGGCGGAAGATCCGTAGAATGCCTTGCGGGCAAACCACTCTCGCAGATCGGTCCGGTGGTCGTGGGCAACCAGCGCGATGGGTTCGTAGCGCAGCCGGGCGCCGGCTTCGACGAAGCGCCAGCACAGGTCGACGTCTTCGCCGGACTGCATGGTCTCGTCGAAGCCCGCAACCGCGGTCAGCGCCGACCGGCGGCAGATCATCGCCGCGCTCGGCACGTACGACACGGTGCCGTACGGCACCACCGGCGCCTCCCGCACGCCGAGATCGAGCGACGAACGCACCGCCTCGTACCGCGCGACCAAATTGTCGCCTGTGTGTAATCCGACGATGCGGGGCGCGACGAGTGCGACGGCCGGGTCGCAGAAGTGCCCGAGCAGCGCTTCCAGCCATCCTCGCCGGGGCACCACATCCGAGTCGAGGAATGCGACGAAGTCGGTTTCGCACGCTGCCAGGCCGGTGTTGCGGGCCGCTGCCGGCCCCTTGCTGTGGGTGTGCCGAAGTACCTGAACGTGGCAGTGCATGCCGGCGAACTCGTCGGGCGAGATCGGCACGGCCGATCCGTCGTCGACCACGATGACCCGCAGCCCGCGCAGCGTGCCGATCAGTCGGTGCAGCCCGGATACGTTGTCCCGCACGGGGATAACGACAGTGACGTCCCGATGGGACGGGCCGCTCGGCGGCCGGGGGTGGGCCACCGTGGCGTCGAGCAGGGTCCGGGCCAGCTGTGCGCTGACTGCGTCGTGGACTTCGAGGCGTCCGCCGTTGAGCATGGTCTGCGCTGTCGGAGCCAACCGCAGCAGCCGGGTCGGGGAACCGCCCAGCAACGCCGCACCTTCGCCGAGCACCTTGACCCGGCGATCCACCTGTACGGCGAAGCCGTCAGGCAGTCTCGGTCCGGTCATGTCAGCATCCCATTCCGGTCGGGCTGCCACCGCCCGATCCGCCCGACGCACCCCTCGACCATTTCAGCAAAGATACGCTCCCCCTCGACCGCAGTTGCTGTTGTGGGGTCACCCAGAACCCCGCGTTCACTGACCGCCGCCACCCCGCCGCTGCGCATCCGCGGCATGAGCTCCGCGAGCGGCGCGGTGTTGCCCGGCGCGAGCTCGTCGGACCAGACATCACCCGGCGAAATATGTAGCAATACAGAAGTTTCTGTGTGGCCCGCATGGGCGTCGGCGTTCGCGGCCGTACACGGCACCCAGCCGGCGTCTCGACCTTCGTAGCGCAGCAGCGCGACTGCCGCAGCCAGGGCCGACACGTTGCCCCCGTGGCCGTTGACGAACACCAGCTTCGACGCCCAACCGGAGGCCGAACGACCATACTCGACCAGCAAAAGCTCCAAAGCGGTGCTCCCGATCGACACGGTGCCCGGGAAGCCCTCGTGTTCTCCGCTCGCGCCGTAACTGATCGCCGGGGCGACCATCCAGTCGCCGTCCGACAAGACCTCGACAGTCGCGGAGGCCACCGCGACCGCGATGCGGGTGTCGGTGTCCAGCGGCAGGTGCGGGCCGTGCTGTTCGGTCGAACCAACCGGGATTACCAACATTGGCGCCATGCCACACAGCTGCCTCGACGTCGAGTTCCCTAGCCCGGTGGGGTAAGCCACGTCCCGATGGTAGGCCGAATTCACCTGGTGTGCGCCAATTGTTGGAGCATGCGCGGCAGTAGATTTCCCTGAACTTCTTCTTGACCGCCCAACACCATCACGTGCGTCCCTCCAGCCACCCCTGTCACTCGACAGATAGGGGGTGGTCGGCAAAGCTCGTCAGGCGCCGGTGTCTGACGGCAGACCGAGCGGCCGCAGGAACCCCGGCGGCACCAGGATGTGCTCGGGCCGCAGATCGTGAACCGACGCGAGCCCGAGCCCGCGCAGGGCCGAGTCGATCCCACCGCTCATGATGTCGAGCACATTCTCGACGCCGGTCTGCCCCTCGGCGGCCAGGCCCCACAGATAGGCCCGCCCGATCATCACCGCACGGGCGCCCAGCGCCAATGCCTTGACCACATCGCTGCCGCGTCGGATGCCACCGTCGAGCACGACTTCGATCTGATCGCCCACCGCGTCGGCGATCGCCGGCAACGCCCGGATCGACGCAGGTGTGCTGTCCAGGTTGTTGCCGCCGTGGTTGGACACCGAGATGGCCGAAACCCCGGCATCCACCGCACGTTTGGCATCGTCGACCCGCATCACGCCCTTGAGCATGAACGGGCCGCCCCAGAGCTCCCGCAACCAGGCGATGTCCTCCCACGTGGGTGGCGGCGTGCCCATCCACTCGCCGTACGCCGCGAAGAACGGCGGACCGGCTTCGCCCTTGGCGCCCTGGTTGGGCACCTGCAGGTTCGGCGGCCGGAACGTCTTACCCCATTGCCACATCCACCGCGGCCGAGTCAGGCCCTCCGGCAGCATCTTGACGATGGTCTTGAGATCCATGGCCTCGGGGATCTTGGGGCTGCCCCAGTCCCGCCCGTGCGAGAAGCTCCAGTCGGTGGTGACGATCAGGCCCACCGCACCGGCCGCCCGGGCCCGCTCCACGCGGGCCGCGATGGCGTCGCGATCACCGAGCCAATACGCCTGGAAGAACAGTTTCGGGTTTGCCGCAATGACTTCTTCGATGGGCTTGCTGGCGAAAGACGACAGCCCCATCGCGGTGCCACGCGCGGCGGCGGCGCGGGCCACTGCCACCTCGCCGTCCGGGTGGACTGCCTGCACGCCGGTCGGCGAGATGATCACCGGCAGCGAAATGTCTTGACCCATAACAGTCGTCGCGAGATCGCGCTTGGCCTGCGCCCCGATGACGTGTGGCGCGAAGCCGAGTTGGCCGAATGCCTCGACGTTGTCGGCAACGGTCAGGCCCTTCTCGCTCGCCGAGATCAGCGAACTGTAGACCGACTTGGGGAGTCGCTTCTTCGCGCGCTGTTGCGCGATGGCGACGGTTTCGAACCAGGTATCGCGGGCCATGAGTTACACAGGACTTTCGTTACAGAACTTCTTGGGTGGGACGGTGAGGAGCTTGAGCGGGATCGGCCCCTTGCGCGCACCGCTGCGGGAGTGGTCGACGCTCGGTTTGGGCTTGTCCCGCTCGAGTGCGAGGGCCGGCTCACCGTAGCCCTGCACGCACTCGGGGTCCGGCCCGTCCAAGGGCAGACCGGTGAAGAATTTCGCCGCCATGCAACCGCCCCGGCAGCTGTCGTAGTGCCCGCAGCTGCCGCACGCGCCTGCCGACTGCGGCTCACGCAGCTCCCGGAACAGCGGCGCGTTCTGCCATACACTCTGAAAACCGCCGTCGGACAGGATGTTTCCGGCCAGGAACTTGTCGTGGATCGCAAACGGGCACGCGTAGACGTCGCCGACCGGATCGATCAGGCACACCACGCGCCCGGCACCGCACAGGTTGAGCCCGGCCAGCGCGCCGGGCTCGCCGAGGCCCGACAGGTGGAAGAACGAGTCACCGGTGAGCACGCGCTCACCGTGCGCGACAAGCCAGTCGTAGAGCTGGACCTGCTGCACCGGGGTGGGGTGCAACTCGTCCCACACGTCGGCGCCACGACCCGACGGCCGCAGGCGCGTGATCCGGAGTGTGGCGCCGTAGCGGTCGGCCAGCGCCTTGAACTCGTCGAGCTGGTCGATGTTGTGCCGGGTGACCACGACCGAGATCTTGGCGTCTTTGAACCCCGCGTCCTTGAGGTTCTCCAGCGCGCGGATCGCCATGGCGAACGAGCCGGGCCCGCGCACCGCGTCGTTGACGTCGGCCGTCGCGCCGTCGAGCGAGATCTGGACGTCGACGTAGTCGCTCGCGGCGAGTTTGGCGGCGACCTCGGGCGTGATACGCACCCCGTTGGTGGAGAACTTCACGCCGACGTGGTGGGCGGTCGCGTAGTCGACGAGCTCCCAAAAGTCCGACCGCACAGTGGGTTCGCCGCCACCGATGTTGACGTAGAACACCTGCATGCGCTCGAGCTCGTCGATGATGTCCTTGCACTGTTGCGTCGACAGCTCGCGGGGATCACGTTTGCCCGACGACGACAGGCAGTGCACGCACGCCAGGTTGCACGCGTAGGTGAGTTCCCACGTCAGGCAGATCGGCGCGTCGAGGCCGTGCTCGAACTGCTCGACGAGCCGCGGCACGGGTTGGACAGAAGTCATTGGGCAGTCCCGGGGATCAGCATTTTCGAGGACACCAGCACGCTCAACGCGTGCAGGTAGGGAGCTTGGTCGGAATCGGCGATGCCGGCGGCCCGGCACGCAGACCGGGCGTCGGGGTGGTCAGCCAGCGAGTTGACCACCTCGACGACCGTCCGGTTCTTCAGGAACGACAACTTGCGGGTACCGAAGTGGTACAGCAGGGCGCCGAACGGCTCTGGCCGCACGGCCACCTGGGGGTGCAACCGCCAGCCGGCGTCCGGGTTGAACACGACCGCGTCGACGACCTGTGCAGACACGATCAGTAGACCCCGCACATACCGTCGATGGAAACCTCTTCCACCAGAGTCTCGGTCACGAGCTCGGTCTCGGACTCGACGTGCTGATTCGGTTCCATGGGGACCGCCTTTCATCGCATAGGGTCTCGACAATTGTGATCGAGATCGCAAGGATATGGCATCGAGTGCCAGAATGGAAGGGTGGGTCACATGTCGGAGGGATCTGCGGCGCACCTCTCCCGAGTCGGCCGGCGCCGCTCCACCACGCAGGACCACATCGCCGACGTGGCCATCGAGATGTTCGTGGCACGCGGCTTCGACGAGGTCAGCGTCGACGACATCGCCGCAGCGGCCGGCATCTCACGGCGCACCCTGTTTCGCTACTACGGCTCCAAGAACGCCATCCCGTGGGGCAACTTCGACGCCCATCTGCAGCAGCTGCGCGAGCTGCTCGCCACCCTGAGCCCGGCCGTTCCCCTCGGCGACGCGCTGCGGCAGGCCCTGCTCGCGTTCAACACGTACGGCGCGGCAGAAACCGAAGCGCACCGGCAGCGCATGCGGGTCATCCTGGAAACCACTGGGCTGCAAGCCTATTCGATGACCATGTACGCCGGCTGGCGCGAAGTCATCGCCACCTACGTCGCGCGGCGCACCGGAACCCAGACCACGGACCTGGTCCCGCAGACCGCGGCCTGGTTGATGCTCGGCGTGGCCCTGTCGGCGTACGAGCACTGGCTGGCCGACGAATCTGCGTCGTTGACAGCCGCGATCGCCGACGCCTTCGACATCGCCCGGCCAGGTCTGGACGCCCTGGATCCGCGATGAAGATCTCCCCGCGTGGGTAACCAACCCGGGGAGAGGAGACCGCCATGCGAAAGCCCAACAGGACGCCGACAGCGATCGAGCTGATCGCCTTCCTGGTGGCCCTGCTCGTCGGATTCGGTGTCGCGACCTACTTCGGCAACGCCGTCGCAGGCATCGCCGTCGTGCTCGCCATCGCGATCATCGGCTCGGGCTTCTTCTACGCAAAGGCTTGACCATCCCGCGGGTGCCGCCACACCTGCGCCAATGGCGCCGGGCCGTGCGGAGTCAGCGGTGCGGACAGCAGGATCGGGGCCTGCGCCATGAAACGCGGTGTGCGGCCGCGATGTTCGTCGGCAGCATGCACGGTGAACGGATGCAACAGGTACATGTCGCCTGGCTCGCCGGTCGCGTGCGCCACCGGCCTGCCCCGGCTGGCCGCCTCGGCCATCGCCCCCGCCGTGGCGGCATCGACCGGTTCCTCACCGAGCACCGCCGCGACGTCGCGGTGCGACCCGACCCGGATCCGGGTCGGCGCGTCGTCCGGTCCGACCTCTGACAGCAACGTCAACAGCAGCAAGGTGTGCGGCCGGCCGCTGACCGCCCACTCATCGCTGCTCAGCGGGGTGTTGTGGTCGATGTGCCAGCCCCGGTCGTCGGCCGACGGCTGCACCGGGAAGCGCACCGGAATATTGCCCAATGCGTGGCGGGGTGTCCAGCCCCGCGGGCCGCACAACGCGTCGAGGGCCGCGGCGAGCCGCGCGCTGGCCACGATCTGCCCGAACGGGCCCGCGCCCGTGAGATCGGCCGTCCACCGCACGGGCTCGGTCCATGAGTCAGGTTCGTCCGGCGACAACCCCAACTGTCGCCACAGCAGGTTCCGTGCCATGTCAGCGATTTCGCGAGGCGCGGCACGATCCACCTTCGTGAAGCCGTCCCTGACGAACGCGTCGACTTCGACCATGTTCGCCACCATGACGGAAATCCCCGGCTCACGCGAGCCATTTTTCGGGCCGCTTCGAACCTTTCCGCGCTGCGAATCGTCTTCCCAAAGTGGTTTTCACATCTGCTATACGACGGCAAGGGCATATATGACAACGGTTGAGCAAGCACCCGGCACCGGGGTGCCGCGGGCGCGCATCGCGATGGCGTCGATGGTGGGCACCACGATCGAGTTCTACGATTTCTACAGCTACGCGACCGCGGCTGTTCTGGTCTTCCCGCAGCTGTTCTTCCCGAAGGGCAACCCGACGACCGCGCTGCTCGCATCGCTGGCAACGTTCGGCCTGGCGTTCGTCGCGCGGCCACTGGGCTCAATCATCTTCGGGCACTTCGGCGATCGGCTCGGACGCAAGGCCACCCTGGTGGCCTCGCTGCTGGTGATGGGATTCGCGACCTTCGTAATCGGCGCCCTACCCACCTATCACCAAGTCGGCCTGCTCGCCCCTGCCCTGCTGGCGTTGATGCGGTTCACGCAGGGTCTGGCGCTCGGCGGCGAGTGGAGCGGTGCCGCACTCCTGGCGACCGAGACCGCCGCGCCGGAGCGTCGCGGCTGGGCTGCGATGTGGCCACAGCTGGGGGCACCCGTCGGGTTCCTGATCGCCAACGGCACATTTCTCGTGCTGATCTCGGTGCTCGGCGGGCCCAAGGGTGCATTTCTCAGCTGGGGGTGGCGAATTCCGTTCCTGCTCAGTGCGATCATGGTGGCTTTCGGCCTGTACGTGCGGTTGCGGCTGGCCGAGACCCCGGTGTTCGCCAGGGCCGCCGACCGTGGTGAACGGGTGAAAGCGCCACTGGCCCAACTATTTCGGCACCACTGGTACCAGCTGACCGTCGGTACCTTCGCGGTGGTCGGCATCTTCTCGCTGTTCTACATCGTCACCACGTGGGCGCTCGGATACGGCATCGCCCCCACCGGCGTCGGGCTGGGGTTCAGCTACGTCGAGTTTCTCGAACTCCAGCTGATCTCGGTGCTGTTCTTCGCCGCCACCGTCCCGTTCACCGGCAAGCTCATCGACCGGTTCGGGCGACGGCCGGTACTGCTCCTGACGTCGGTCGCCGTGATCGCCTACGGCACGTCCTTCGCGCTGTTCCTGGCACCGGCACACGCATCGCGGGCCAGTGTGTGCGCGTTCCTCGTGATCGGTATGTCATTGACCGGCTTCGCATACGGCCCGCTCGGCGCGGTGCTACCCGAGCTGTTTCCCACCAACGTGCGCTACACGGGGTCCGGGGTGGCGTTCAACGTCGCGGGCATTCTCGGCGCAGCGGTGGCGCCGTTCATCGCGACGTGGCTGACGGCCCACTACGGAGTCGCATACGTGGGCCGGTATCTCATCGCGATGGTGAGCCTGACACTCGTCGCGCAGCTCGCGATGAAGGAGACCCGGGCGGTGCCGCTGGACAGCGCCGACGGAACTCGATGAAAAAATTTCCGGCACACCCGTCGGAGGTTCGGCCCGGACGGCGACAATGGGAATGTGAGCGCCGAAACAGACGCTCCGCGACCAGCCCGCCGAGCAGACCCGCGCGTACCCCGGAATGCGCTTTCCGGGGTACCGGAGACTGGTCGCGCTAGGAAACCCGCGCTTAGGAAAGTACGTCGGAGATCGGCGCGCCCGCCGCGATCTTGCTGCGGGCCTTCATGACCTTGCCGGGCATGCCGCCGCCGACCACGCCGACCAGCACGCCGTCGCGCTCGTAGTAGGCCAGGAATTTGCGGCCGTCGTCCTCGACCACGTGCACGACGTCGTCGGCTTCGGGCTCGCCCAGGCACTGGATCTTGACGTCGTACTGATCGCTCCAGAAGTACGGCACCGACACCACGGGCGAGGATTCCTGGCCGAGCAGAGCCGGCACCAAGGCCCGGGCCTGATCGGCGACGTTGCTCCAATGTTCAACGCGGACTTGGTCTCCCACCGAATCGCGCCACGACGCGACGTCGCCGATGGCCCACACGTTGGCCACGCTGGCACGCCCCACCTCGTCGCACACCACACCGTTGTCGAGTTCGATGCCGCTGCCGTCGAGCCAATCTGTCACCGGGTGCGAGCCGATGCCGACCACCACCAGATCCGCCGCGAGTTCGGTGCCGTCACCGAGGACCACCTGCTCGACCTTGTCGGTGCCCCGCACCTCGGTCACCCCGACACCACAGCGCACGTCGACGCCCTCGGCCTCGTGCAGCCGGGTCACCAGCGCGCCGATCTGCTCGCCGAGCACCGAGGCCAGCGGCGTCGGCTGCGGCTCGACCAGTGTGACCGCCACGCCGAGCTTGCGCAGGCTCGCGGCCACCTCGCATCCGATGAACCCGGCGCCGACCACGACGGCGCGCTGCGCCGAGCCCGCATCGGCCCGCAGCGCCAGGCTCTCGCCGATCGAGCGCAGCACGCGGATGCCGGGCAGATCGGGGAACGAGCGAATCCGCTTGGGCACCAAGCCCGTCGCGATGATCAGATCGTCGTAGCCCACCTCGCTGCCGTCGGCCAGTTTGACCGTCTTGGCATCGGTGTCCACCGAAACCGCTGCGGAGCCGAGCCGCAGCGTGATGTCCTTCTCCTCGTAGAACTCGGCAGGTTTGAGCGTGACATCGTCGGTCTCGGCGCGCAGCACTTCCTTCGACAGCGGCGGCCGGTCGTACGGCAGGTGGTCCTCGTCGCTGACGATGGTGATGGGCCCCGTGTACTCGGATCGGCGCAGCTGTTCGGCGGTGCGCGCGGCGGCCAGGCCGCCTCCGACGATGACGATGCCCCCAGGTGTAGTCACGTGGGGGTTTTTACACGATCGCCCCGCGGCGTTGTGCGCCACCCTACATTTGCGCAGGATTATGGCCGGGCTCGCTCGATGATGTTGGAGAGCACGACGATGCTCTCACTGCGCTCGATGTCGGCACTGGACCGAATACGTTCGAGCGCCTCCTCAAGGTGCTGCATGTCGCGGGCCAGCACGTGCAGGATCGCATCCGCGGTGCCGGTCACGGTCGCGGCGCCGACGATCTCGGGTATGTCCACCCAGGCCGCGCGCAATTGCGCGGGAGCGATGGTGCCATGACAGAAAACCTGGACATATGCCTCGGTACGCCAGCCCAGGACATTGCGGTCCACGACGGTGGTGAATCCCCGGATCACGCCGGCGGCCACCATGCGGTCCACCCGGCGTTTGACCGCGGGCGCAGAGAGATTCACCCGCTGCCCGATCTCGGCATAGGTGGCCCTGGCATGCTCGGCCAGCTCAGCCAGAATCAGCTCGTCCGTCTCGTCCAGACGATCCATGACACCTCCACGCAATAAACCGCCACATTAGCGGATCTCACGCAATATATCGATGGATATCAAGCAAGATAGAGCGATTGATTGCGCCAGATTGGCTCCATATCGTCGATTCATGACGATTTTCGACGATGTCATGCCGCTAGAGCCTGCCGCACCGCGGCCGCCCTCCCGAAAACCCACCGTCCGGCGTTACGCGATGACGGCCCCCACCCACTTCACCGTCGAGTACGCGATCAATCCGTGGATGGACATCACGAATCCCGTCGACAACCACCGGGCGATGGCTCAGTGGGAGGCCCTGCGGCAGACCTACCTCGACCTGGGACACCGCGTGGACCTGGTGTCACCGCGAGCGGGCCTGCCCGACATGGTCTACGCCGCCAACGGCGGATTCGTCATCGGCGCGACCGCGGTGGTGGCACGGTTCGCCTATCCGCAGCGCACCGGGGAAGCCGAGGCCTATGCCGACTGGATGGCCGCGCAGGGCTTTACCACCGTGACCACCGAGCACGTCAACGAAGGGCAGGGAGACCTGCTGCTCGTCGGGCGAACCCTGTTGGCGGGCTGGGGATTCCGCACCGAACGACAGGCGCACGACGAGATCGCCGCGAGCACGGGGCTGCCGGTGGTGAGTCTCGAACTCGTCGACCCCCGCTTCTATCACCTCGACACGGCACTGGCCGTGCTCGACGACACCACCATCGCCTACTATCCGCCGGCGTTCAGTGGCCCGTCCCGACAGCGGTTACACGAGTTGTTTCCCGACGCGCTCGAGGTGGGCAGCGCCGACGCATTCGTGCTCGGCCTCAACGTCGTGTCCGACGGTCGCCACGTGGTACTGCCCGCGGCGGCGACCGGATTCGCCGCGCAGTTGCGTGCCGCCGGGTTCGAGCCGGTCGGCGTCGACCTTTCCGAATTGCTCAAAGGCGGCGGATCCGTCAAATGCTGCACGTTGGAGGTGCATCCGTGACCATTCTGGAAGGCGTGGACAACGAGGCCACCAAGGCTGTGATCGCGCTCGACGAGCGTTACGTCGCGCACAACTACTCGCCGTTGCCTGTCGTGGCAGCCAGCGCGGAAGGCGCCTGGATCACAGACGTCGCGGGCAGGCGCTACCTCGATTGCCTGGCCGCGTACTCGGCCGTCAACTTCGGCCATCGCAACCCGGAGATCGTAGCGGCCGCGCACGCCCAGCTGGACGCCCTGACCCTGGTGAGCCGCGCCTTCCATTCCGACCGGTTGGCGCCGTTCTGTCAGGCGCTCGCCGAGCTGTGCGGGAAGGACATGGTCCTTCCGATGAACAGCGGCGCAGAAGCCGTCGAAAGCGGAATCAAGGTCGCACGGAAATGGGGCACCGACGTCAAAGGCGTGCCCGAAGGCAACATTGTGGTGGCGCGCAACAACTTCCACGGTCGCACCACGACGATCATCAGCTTCTCCGATGACGAGACCGCGCGCCGCGGCTTCGGCCCGTACACCCCGGGATTTCGGCCGGTCCCCTTCGGTGATGCCGCCGCGGCGGCTGACGCCGTCGACGAGCGCACCGTGGCGATCCTGATCGAACCGATCCAGGGCGAAGCCGGCATCATCGTGCCGCCCGACGACTACCTGCCGCGGCTCCGCGAACTGTGCAACCAACGCAACGTGCTGCTCATCGCCGACGAGATCCAGGCCGGATTGGCCCGCACGGGCCGCACGTTCGCGTGCGAACACTGGGGTGTGGTGCCCGATGTGTACCTGCTCGGTAAAGCGCTCGGCGGAGGCGTGGTGCCACTGTCGGCCGTGGTGGCCGACAGCGACGTGCTCGGGGTGCTGCACCCCAGCGAGCACGGATCGACCTTCGGCGGCAATCCCCTGGCCGCAGCCGTCGGCAGCACCGTGGTCTCGATGCTGCGGCGTGGCGAGTACCAAAAGCGCTCAACCGAACTCGGCCGTCATTTACACAACCGGTTGCGCGGGCTGATCGGTCACGGGGTGGTGGCCGTCCGCGGCCTGGGGCTCTGGGCGGGGGTCGACATCGACCCGGCGCTGGGCACGGGCAAACACCTCAGCATGAGGCTCGCCGAGCGTGGAGTGCTGGTCAAGGACACACAAGGGGCCACATTGCGGTTCGCGCCGCCGCTCGTGGTGACCGCCGAGGAGATCGATTGGGCCGTTGACCAATTCGCCGACGCCTTGGCGGATTCACGCCCATAATCGCCTGAACGGCACCGAGGAGGCACCATGACGCTCCATCCATCAGCCTCGCGAATCAGCTGTTGCGCCGCCGCCCTGTCACCGGAGCGCCCGTCGCACATGGCGCCTCCGATCATCTCAAGCGAAGTATCGGCACCTTCCAGCTCACCCTGTTCGGTGTCGGCGCCACCGTCGGCACGGGCATCTTCATCGTGCTGCAGCAGGCGGTGCCGAAAGCCGGTCCCGCGGTGCTGGTGTCCTTCGTGGTCGCGGGTGTCGCGGCGGGGCTCAGCGCCATCTGTTACGCGGAAATGGCTGCCGCGGTGCCGGTTTCGGGGTCCACCTACTCCTACGCCTACACCACGATGGGTGAGATGGTGGCCATGGGGGTGGCCGCATGCCTGCTGTTGGAGTACGGCGTGTCGATGTCGGCGACCGCGATCGGCTGGGGCGGTTACCTCAACGAGCTATTGGACAACCTGTTCGGCTTCCGGCTCCCTCATGCGTTGACCGCCGCGCCCTGGGGCGAGACACCGGGCATCATCAACCTGCCCGCCACGGTGCTGATCATGATGTGCGCCCTGCTGCTGATCCGCGGCGCCAGCGAGTCGGCCATGGTCAACACCGTCATGGTGATCCTCAAGCTCGCGGTGCTCGGTCTCTTTGTCGCAGTGGCCTTCACGGCATTCACCACCGACCACTTCGCGGGATTCTGGGACAAGGGCTTTGCCGGTATCACCGCTGCCGCGAGCACCATCTTCTTCACGTTCATCGGACTGGATGCGGTTTCCACGGCGGGTGACGAAGTCAAGGATCCGCAGAAGACCATGCCGCGCGCGATCCTCGGCGCGTTGATCGTCGTCACGAGCGTGTACATCCTGGTGGCGTTCGCGGGATTGGGCACGCAGTCCGCCGACGCGTTCGGATCCGACGAGCAGGCCGAGGCCGGGCTTTCGGTCATGCTCACCAGCATCCTGCACGGACAGACCTGGGCCAGCACGATTCTGGCGCTGGGCGCGGTGATATCGATCTTCTCGGTGACCCTCGTGGTGATGTACGGCCAGACCCGCATCCTGTTCGCCATGGGACGCGATGGCCTGCTGCCGCCCATGTTCGCCAAGGTCCACCCGCGCAGCATGACGCCGGTCAACAACACGATCGTCGTCGCCGTCGTCACGGGCCTTCTGGCGGGCTTCGTCCCGCTCGATTACCTGTGGGATCTGGTGTCGATCGGCACGCTCGTGGCGTTCATCGTGGTGTCGGTCGGTGTGATCATCCTGCGCGTTCGCGAGCCGAATCTGCCGCGCTCCTTCAAGGTTCCGGGATATCCGGTGACACCGATCCTGTCGGTGCTGGTGTGTCTGTTCGTGCTGTACGGCCTACCGCCGATCACGTGGCTGTGGTTCAGTCTGTGGGTCGGCCTGGTGCTGGTGTTCTACCTGTTGTGGAGCCGCCATCACAGCGCGCTCAACGACGGCGGTGACGGCTACATTCCGGGCGCGGCCGCCGGGGAGGACGACGTCATGACGGTGCACCCGCCCGATTGAGCTGCGCAAGTTTCTCCGCGAGCAGACGCGCGGGTACCCCGTTCGACGCGGAATGGGGTACCGGAGCGTCTGCTCGGCGGAAAAAGTCAGTACTTCAGAACGCCGCGGTCGACGGCGATCTGGCTGCCGGACAGTGTCGCCGAGCCGTCACCCGCCAGCCACGCCACCACATCGGCGACCTCGTCGGGCGTCATGAAGGCCGACAGGCCACGGGTGCCGTCCTCGCCGAGCGGATGCAGCGGCATGGGCGCGAAGCTGTGCAGGTAGCTCGGGTACTTCGAGAACACCTCCGCCATGGCCTCGGGCTCGATCATCGGGGTGTCGATCGAGTACGGGTGGATGGAGTTGACGCGAATCCCGTACTCCCCCACCTCAAGTGCCAATGAGTTGGTCAGCGCCACCAGACCGTGCTTGGACGCGGCATAGTGGGCGTTGCCCGGGGTGGCCTTGAGCCCCGCCGACGAACTCACGATGATGATGGACCCGCCGTTGCCCGCTTCGATCATCGCGGGCACCGCGGCCCGCAGGGTGCGCCACGTGCCGTTGAGGTTGACGTCGACCACGGTGTCCCATTGCTCGGGGCTCATCTCGAAGATGCGCCCCCAACTCAGCACACCCGCGTTGGCGACCACGATGTCGAGCCGGCCGAACTGCTCGACGCCGTCGGCCACCACCTGCTGCTGCGCGGCCAGGTCACGGATGTCGACCTCACGGGCAAGCACCTTGCGCCCCGCCGCCTCGACGAGCCGTACCGTCTCGGCGAGATCATCGGAGGTGGCCGGCGGATACGTGATGGAATCGGCGACCGGTGCGCATACGTCGATCGCGATGATGTCGGCACCCTCGCTCGCGAGCCGGACGGCATGCGCGCGCCCCTGCCCGCGAGCAGCGCCGGTTACGAATGCCACGCGCCCGTCAAGCGCTCCACTACCTGCCGCCATCGCCGGTCCTTTCGTGATCCTGCGCACAGGCTAACAGCCAAAGTAGAACGTGTTCTAGTCCCCTACCATTCGAGCGGATCGCGGATGATCGGACACGTCATACAGTGCCCGCCGCCGCGACCCCGGCCGAGCTCGGCACCCACGATGGTGATCACTTCGATCCCGGCCTTGCGCAGCAGCGAATTGGTATGGGTGTTGCGGTCATAGGCGAACACCACACCCGGTTCGACCGCGACCAGATTGTTACCGCTGTCCCACTGCTGACGCTCTGAGTCATATTTGGTGCCACCGGTTTCCACCACCCGCAGTTCGCCGAGCCCGAGCTCCGCGGCGACCACCTCCACGAATGGTTTGGTGGCCTCCTCGACCTCGACTCCGGGCTCGGCATCGCCGGGGCGGAGCACGAAGGTCTGGATCGCGTCGACGATGTCCGGGTAGATCGTGACGACGTCACGGTCGGCAAACGTGAAAACCGTGTCGAGGTGCATCGCCGAGCGCAGCTTGGGCATGCCTGCCACGATCACCTTCTCGGCGGCCTCGTTGGCGAACAGCTCGGCCGCCACCTGGGTGATGGCCTGACGCGAGGTCCGTTCGCTCATGCCGATCAGAACGACGCCGTTGCCGGGCACCATCACATCGCCGCCCTCGATCGTGGACAGTCCCCAGCTCTGTTCGGGATCCCCCCACCACACCGTGGATCCGACATAGTCGGGATGGAACTGATAGATGGCCTTCATCAACAACGTCTCGTCATGGCGGGCCGGCCAGAACAGCGGGTTGAGGGTGAGGCCACCGTAGATCCAGCACGTGGTGTCGCGGGTATAGAGCGTGTTGGGCAGCGGCGGCATCAGATACTCGGTGATCCCGGCCGCTTCGCGCGCCAAAGCCCGGTATCCGGACCGCATTTCGGCCGGCAGGTCACGGATCGACATGCCGCCGATCAACAGCTCGGCAAGCCGCCGCGACGTCAGGGAGTCGAGGAATCCGCGAGTGTCGTCGATCAGGCCGAGGCCGACCTCGTTGGCCACGATCTTGCGGTCCAGCAGCCATGCCTTGGCCTCCGGCAGGTCCATGGTCTCGGTCAGCAGGTTGTGCAACTCGACGACCTCGACACCGCGGTCGCGCATCTTGTCCATGAAGTCGAAATGGTCGCGGCGGGCATTCTGGACCCACAGCACGTCGTCGAACAGCAGGTCGTCACAGTTCGTCGGGGTCAGCCGTTCATGGGCCAGGCCCGGCGAACACACAAGCACCTTGCGCAGTGTGCCGACTTCGGAATGCACGCCGTAACCGGCGGACGGACTACCCATTTCGGTCCCTTTCGATCACTTCACTCCGGTGGTCTCAGCCGGATCCGGCAGGTGGACGAGTCCGGTCGGCTCGACCGGGTTCGGGAGATCGAGTTGGATCGCCCCCGTCGCCAGACTCACCACCGCGCCGACCGCACCGAGCACGATCACACCGCACAGCACCGCTTCGACGGGACGGAAGATGCGCAATCCGCGTTCGCGCCGCGCCAACACGTAGAGCAGTGCGCCGGGCGCATACAGCAGACATGACAACAGCAGGTGATCCCAGCCGGCCGCATAGACCAGGAACAGCGTGTAGACGGTCGCGAGCGCGGCCACCACCATGTCGGGCACCAACGACCGCCGATCACCGTAGGTTTCCCGGGTGATGGTGAGCTTGAGTGCGTACGCCGCGGCCAACAGGTACGGGATCAGCGCGAGCGCCGCAGTCAGGTCCAGCATGAAGTCGAGCGCGTTGGACGTGAACAACACCAGGATCAACAGCAACTGCACCAGACCGGTCGCCATCACCAGGGCGTACACGGGAGCGCCTTGGCCGTTGACCCGGGCCAGGAACTTCGGCATGTCGTCGTTCTTGGCCGGGAGGTAGAGGATCTCGGCAGCCATCAGGGTCCAGGCGAGGTACGCCCCGAGCACCGAGAGCAACACCCCGATGCGGATGAACACCGAACCCCACGGGCCCACCACGGATTCCAGCACCGCGGCCATCGGCGGATCGTCGACCTGACCCAGCTCGTCTTGGGGCAGCACGCCATAGGAACACAGCGTGACCAACATGAAAACCGCCAGCACCGACAGGAACCCGATCACGGTGGCCCGGCCGACATCCGCGCGCTTGCGCGCGAAGCGCGAATAGACGCTGGCGCCCTCGATACCCATGAACACGAAAACCGTGATGAGCATCGTGCCCTTGGCTTGTTCGAACAACGAGTTCCAGGAGTAGTTTCCGTCGCCGCCCCAGAAGTTCGCCGTGAACACATCCGCCTGGAAGGCGATGATCGCGATGACGATGAACACCAGGATGGGAATGATCTTCGCGACGGTCGCGATGCGGTTGATGATCGCGGCCTCTTTGACGCCGCGCAGGATCAGATAACAGAACAACCACACGCCCACCGAGGCGACGAGAACGGCGATGACTGTGTCACCGGACCCGAGCGCCGGGAACAACGCGCTCGAGGTCGCCATGATCAGCACCCAGTACGACGTGTTGCCTGCACATGCCGACGCCCAGAAGCCGAAAGCTGCGTTGAATCCGACGTAGTCACCGAAACCGGCTTTCGCGTAGGCGTAGACACCAGCGTCGAGTTCAGGCTTCCTGGTCGCCAGCCGTTGAAAAACAAAGGCCAACATCAGCATTCCCGCTCCGGCGATGATCCACGCGATCAGCGCGCCCGCGACACCGGCTTCCGCACCGAATCGGCGCGGCAGGAGAAACACACCCGACCCAATCATCGAGCCGATCACCATGGCCGTCAGGGTGGGCAGACTTACCTTGCCCTCGGACTTTTCATCAGTAGACGTCGTCACGGTTCGCCCCCGGCTCGGTTGGCACGGCGCGCCAGTGCAGCGTGGACGTGGTGACATCGACCAGCGCCAGCGGCTGAACCGCTTGGTGCGCTGGCATTTCCGTCATCGCACGGACGACCTAACCACGATCCGACGGCACGCCACCCGACGTTACCACCGACCGATGGTACGACGGTTACAGATCGGCGATTATCTGTTGCCGTTTCGCGGAATACTCGTCCTCCGTGATCGCGCCGGTGGCCCGCAGGGTCTCGAGTTCCTGCAGCCGCTGCGCGGCCGACGGCGGCGGCGCAGCGGGGAACGTCATCCCCGGCGCCACGGGGGCCGCGGGCGCGGGCGCGGGCGCCGGCGGGGCCTGCCGCGCGGCCGCGCGGCGCACAACTGCCTGAACCTGTTCACGAGCCGCAGGATTGGCCCGCAGATCGATCATGTTGTTCATACCGATGTTGTGCGCCTTGAGGATCTGCAGGATCTCCATCAACGCCTCGGTCTGGCCGGTGAGATCGTAGGTCCGGTTGTCTTCGGCGATGGTGAACGTGGCGGGCATCAGCCCGCTGATCAACCCACTTCTGTCCCAGTCGATCCGATACTCGTTGGTGGTCGGGTCGACGACTGCCACGAGCCTGCGGTTGGTGATCATCGGCAAACGGGTGATAGATGCGAGCACACGGTCCTCACTGGCGAACGGGGCGATCCCCGGACCGGAGATCTGCAGATCCAGTTTCACCAGCGGCTGCTCATTGATTCGGGTGTTGGTTTCGTGGATGCCCGTCACCTGCGCCAACGCGAGCACCCCACGCGCCTCAAGAGCTTCGTTCTTGGCCGCGGACTGCACTCCGAAACCGGTGATCGCCAAGGCAATCAGCACGTCGAGGACCGTGACCAACAAACCGGTCCAGAACATCCACTTCATCTCCGGCATTCCCGACGTGAAGTAGATGACCAGGAAGATCGGCCCGACGATGCCGCACAGCAGGACGAAAGCCTGGATCCGAATGTAGCGCCACAAGGTTGACATTGCCCTGCTCCTGTCGGTCGGCCGGCGCACCTAGCGTAGCGGCGATACGGCCTTGCCGGCCGGTGTCGGCTCCGATCGGCAAGGGGCCGGACCGCCACCGGCGCGGCGACGGTCCGGCCCGGACTGCATCTTTTCGGGGCGTCAGCCGATCTTCACGCTGCTGCCGTTGCCGTTGCCCTTCGACGTGTTGACGCTCGACTTGTTCTTGGACTTGTTGCCGCTGTTGGCACTTGAGTTGGCGCTGCTGGTGGCGCTGCCACTGGACGCGCTGCCACCGGTCGCGCTGCTGGTGCTCGACTGCGACGTGCTGGCGTTGCCGCCCTTGGTCGTTCCACCGGTCGCATTGCCGCCCGTGGCATTGCCACCCGTCGTCGCACCGCCCGTCGCGTTTCCGCCGGTGCCGCCACCGGCTGACGAGGCTCCGCCGGTCCCCGCACCACCGGAGCCAGCACCGGCAGTCTGGTTGGTGGTGGCCCCGCCACCGGTGCCGGAGCCGGCGTTCTGCGTGCTGTTAACGCCTCCACCCGTTCCGCCGCCGCCGGTCTGGTTGTTGGTCGCCGCTCCGCCGGTCGGGTTGCCGCCCGTGGTGTCGCCGCTCGTCACGCTCGACGTGGTACTGCCACCCGTCGGCCCACCGGCCAGGGCGCCCCCGTCACCTGTGCTGACATTGGCTGCCGTGCCACCGGTTTGAGTGTTGGCCACCGTCGTTGCACCGGTCGCGGGATTGGCACTGACCACCGCATCGGTCGCGGGGCCACCCGTGTTGGCGCCGTTGACATTCGAGCCACCCGCGCCCAGGCCGCCGGTGTTGACACCGAGGTCCGAACCACCCGTTCCGGGGCCACCCGTGGTGGCGCCGTTGACATTCGAACCCCCTGCGCCGGTGCCGCCGACGCCTGCCCCGCCGGCCGAGACGCCGCCCGTACCCGATCCTCCGACAGCGGGGCTCACCCCGGTCGTGGTGTCGACGGCCGAACCGCCCGCAGTGGTGCCGCCGACGGCAGCTCCGCCGGTGTTCACGGCGGTGTTCGCCGAGGTGCTGGTACCCGGACCGCCAACAGCCGACGACGTCGCGGGGCCGCTGGTCGACACGCCGCCGACCGCCGGGCTCAGCACGCTGGCCTGCGGGTTGTTGACGTTGCCCGACGCGGTCGACTTCTGCGTGGTGTTGCCGTTGCCGGTCGTTCCGACGACCGTGGTGGTCTTGGGAGCGAATATGTTCTTGAAATTCAACAGCGCGGCATTGGCCACGGGGGCATCGAGCGCGGTGAGCGCCCCGAATCCCATCGCGGTGCACCCGGCGATGGTGCCGGCGGCAATCGTCTTGTTCACGTGCGTCGGTTTGCGCGGCCTGTTGTGCTTACCCATTTTGAACTCCTTGATATTTGCCCGCTTCAGGCATGGGTCAGTAATTGCTGGATTGACAGAATGTGTTCTCGCGTCGATGCAAAATCGTGGGTGTCCGGCAGCATCAGCCGGTGTTGACGTGCGCTGTGCGCGCGCAATTATGTTGGTGGACTGCGGCTTACGTGGGTAGCGCCGTGCAGTTCACGAGTGTACGAGGCCATGCGGTACACCTCCGTGACGCGTCAAGAAATTGCGGGAAATTCAATTCGCTTGCCATCACCCGTGAACGAAAAAAGAATGACAGCAGCCCGGACCACAGAGATACGGGAAAGCGCAAGTTGACCCACACGAAATTCAGCAGGACAACAGGGTTGACTAAAACTGGCCATGCCGCGCAGTCAGGGCGGCAGGTCGGTCTGTTGACGATAACGTGGTTTCACTCTTCCGCCTTGGCGTGCCGGGGACCGCGTTCGTCGTGGCTCGCCAGGTGCGACGCGACCGCCCGTACCGCATCAAGGGCACGGGGCTTGCGCTTGTCGGACGATGCGCCGCGAGTATCGGAAGTCGGCGATGCGGCCGATGCGGATGCGCGGGTCTGTGGCTGCGCCTGCGCTGCGGCCCGCACCGACGCGGTCTCGGTCTCCGTTCCGCGGCGCGAGTTGCCGCCCCCGGTGGCACCGAACGTCGGCATCACCGAGGTCACCTGGCGGTTGAAGACCTGACCCGACCGAGTGGCCTGTTGCGAGGTATTGCCGTTACCCGTCGTGCCCACAACGGTGTTGGCGCCGTTGTCGCCACCGCTCACCTCGGTGGTGCTGTCGTTGCCGTTGCCGCTGGAGACATTGCTCCGCGTCGAGTTGTCGCTGACGTTGCTGCCACCGAAACTGCGCTGCGGGTTCACGATGTTGAAGGACAAGAACGACGCCTGCGTCGTGTTGCCGTTGCCCGTCACACCACTCACCGCAGCAGTCCCACCATCGCCCGTCGACTCGACGGTGGTGGCACTGCTGTTGCCATTGCCCGTGGATACGTTGCCCACGACCGCATTACGACTGGCGTTGCTGCCGCCAAGACTCCACTGCGGATTGATGATGTTGCCCGACCCGATCGCGATCTGAGTCGTGTTGCCGTTGCCCGTGGTTCCGGCCGTCGCGACGGTTCCGCCCGACGTCACAGCGGTGCTGCTGTTGTTTCCGTTCCCCGTGGACACGTTGCTCCGCGACGAGTTGGCACTGGTATTGCTGCCACCGATGCTCAACTGCGGATTCATGACGTTGTACGAAAAGATGTCCACCTGCGTGATGTTGCCGTTGCCCGTCGTGCCGGCCAGGCAGATGGTCTGCGACCAGAACGTCGGCGTCACGGCGACAGCGCTGTCGTTCCCGTTGCCCTGCGCGATGTTTCCCGTCACCGCATTGCGACTCACATTCGAGCCGGCCACCGCTAGCTGCGGGTTGATGACGTTGCCTTCGAGAATGTTGAGCTGGGTGACATTTCCCGAACCGCCGGCGGCGGGCAGGATTATGGACAGAGCCTCCGCCACCGGGGTGTCCGCGACGGCGCCGATGCAGACGGCCGCGCCCCCCGCAGCGACAGTTCGCCTCAGCACCGAACCCTTGGCAGGAAGCCGATGAGCGCCGCGCCCGCGAGACGGTAGCGCGCCGAGATCCAGGTCGACAGCAGTGCCATGCGAGGTCATCCGCGTCCCTCCCTTTCAGGAGCAGATGTGTCCATCTGATTTCGCAAGCAGACACTAGGCTTTGCCATAAAGTGTGTCAAGGATCACGTCGTTATCGGATCGCCACACGTACGGCAAAGCGCTACGGCCCTTGCCGGATAGTCTCACGCCTCAAGCGCAGCAAAGCGGAGACAAATCCTCGCAGTTCAACGTCGATAATCGCGGCGGAGTAACCGGCAGATCAGCGTCGACACTCATTCACAGCAAACCTGCAGAAACGTCAATCGCCATCATTCACGCCGGATCTACGTCTGCGATAATATTTGCCAGAATTGCACACCTGCGTGAAGTTCGCCTGGTAAAGTACCCGCCCGCTCTGTAGCGAGCGACCAAAACAAGAGGCGCCCACCCAAAGGTGAGCGCCTCTTGTCCGCAGCAGACGAACCGATCGATCACGTCGGCGCACCGGTCGGCGCAAGGTGATCGACCGACAGCGACGGCCCGAGGAGTTGGTACAGCGGCCAGGTCCACGCATACCCGCCGGATCGCGACCGGGCGTAGCTCGTGTGTATGGCCACGGCCGTCGCCGTCACCTCTTCGGCATCGGGATCGTAGTCACAGACTGCGTCGCCCAGATCGCACACGCTGATTGTCTTGGCGCCCACCGAAACCGGCAACGGAGGAGGTGTGTGCGCCAAGATCGGCCAGTCTTGCGCGACCCCCTTACCCGCGCCTGGCACAGCGCTGACCGTTCCGAGATTCACCGTCGGATCGGTCGGCAACCGGTCGCCGTCGGCCACGAGCAGGGCGGCGGCCAAATTCGGGCTTGCCGCAAGCGAATTCAGGTTCCGATGCACCACCATGGCGCCCTGGGAATAGCCGGCCAACACGACCTTGGACGTCGGGCACTGCTGGGTGAAGGCCGTGTACTGGTTTGCGAGCGCCGCGACACCGGCGTCGACACTGCCCATGAAGCCGCCCCAGCCGATCAGGTCACCGTCGGCGGGCACTGCGACCGCCGGATACTCGACAGCTTCGACGGTCATGGTGCGACCGTCCCGCTGGACCATCCGCGAGAAATCCTGCAGGGACCGATAGACCACGCGGCCCATCCCACCGTCAGCGGTCGGGTCGACCCGCTCCCCCGAGCCGGCGACGCCGATCCAGTGAACGTCCGGGCAACCCGGCGCCGCAGAGGCCGTACCGGCCGAGAAGATACCCATCAGCGCCGCGGCTCCGACCACGGCGGCGCCGGTCAGCGCACTGATACGTCGAAACATGACCCCTACCCTTCGCAACCAGCCCACTGGCCGTATGCAGGGAACATCGGTTGACCAGTTACATATGTTACAGATGTGATGGACGGCATTCGGTCGAGCTGGACGAAGGCCGAGCACACATGCGAAAGCGGCGCCCACCCGAAGGTGAGCGCCGCTTTGCAGCAGTCAGATCAAACTTACTTGTTGATCTTGGTAACCCGGCCGGCGCCGACGGTACGGCCGCCCTCGCGGATCGCGAAGCGCAGGCCCTCGTCCATGGCGACGGGCTGGATCAGCTTGACGGAGATGTCGGTGTTGTCACCGGGCATGACCATCTCGGTGCCCTCCGGCAGCGTCACCACACCGGTCACGTCGGTGGTGCGGAAGTAGAACTGCGGACGGTAGTTGTTGAAGAACGGCGTGTGGCGGCCACCCTCGTCCTTGGACAGGATGTAGACCTGGCCCTCGAAGTCGGTGTGCGGCGTGGTGGTGCCGGGCTTGACCACAACCTGGCCACGCTCGACGTCCTCACGCTTGATGCCACGGAGCAGCAGACCGACGTTGTCACCGGCCTGGCCCTGGTCGAGCAGCTTGCGGAACATCTCGACACCGGTGACCGTGGTCTTGGTGGTGTCGGGACGGATGCCGACGATCTCGACTTCCTCGTTCACGTTGATCACGCCGCGCTCCACACGACCGGTGACCACGGTGCCGCGGCCGGTGATGGTGAAGACGTCCTCGACGGGCATCAGGAACGGCTTGTCGGTCTCACGAACCGGATCCGGGATCGACTCGTCGACGGCCTCCATGAGCTCCTCGACCGACTTGACCCACTTCTCATCGCCCTCGAGCGCCTTGAGCGCCGAGACGCGGACCACGGGGGCCTCCTCGTCGAAGTCCTGGGCGGCCAGCAGTTCGCGGACCTCCATCTCGACGAGCTCGATGAGCTCCTCGTCATCCACGGCGTCCGACTTGTTCAGCGCGACCAGGATGTAGGGCACACCCACCTGGCGGGCCAGCAGCACGTGCTCGCGGGTCTGCGGCATCGGGCCGTCGGTGGCGGCGACCACCAGGATGGCGCCGTCCATCTGGGCCGCACCGGTGATCATGTTCTTGATGTAGTCGGCGTGGCCGGGGGCATCGACGTGCGCGTAGTGGCGCTTGTCGGTCTGGTACTCCACGTGGGAGATGTTGATCGTGATGCCGCGCTGACGCTCTTCAGGCGCATTGTCGATCTGGTCGAATGCGCGCGACTCGTTCAAATCGGGGTACTTGTCGTGCAGAACCTTGGTGATTGCTGCGGTCAGCGTGGTCTTGCCGTGGTCAACGTGACCGATGGTCCCGATGTTGACGTGCGGCTTCGTCCGCTCGAACTTCGCCTTCGCCACTGTGGTGTCCTCCTGGACTGTGTTGGTGCTTGTACTTAAGCAGTGTTGATGTGTTCAGTTGTGCGGTCCCGAAGGATACCGACCTACTGGCCGGTGGCCTTCGCGATGATCTCCTTCGACACGTTCGCCGGAACCTCGGCGTACGAGTCGAACACCATGGAGTAGTTCGCCCGGCCCTGGGTCTTCGACCGGAGGTCGCCGACGTAGCCGAACATCTCCGACAGCGGAACCTGCGCCTTGACGACGCGCGCACCGCTGCGCTCCTCCATGGCCTGGATCTGACCACGGCGGGAGTTCAGGTCGCCGATCACGTCACCCATGTAGTCCTCGGGTGTCGTGACCTCGACAGCCATGATGGGCTCCAGGATGACCGGCTGCGCAGCCTGCGCGGCCTTCTTCAGCACCTGCGAACCCGCCACCTTGAACGCCATTTCCGAGGAGTCGACCTCGTGGTAGGCGCCGTCGAGCAGCGTCACCTTCAGGTTCACCAGCGGGTAGCCGGCGAGCACGCCGTACTGCATGGCGTCCTGCGCACCGGCATCCACCGACGGGATGTACTCGCGCGGGATGCGGCCACCGGTGACCTTGTTCTCGAACTCGTAGGTGGCACCGTCCTCGCCGGTGAACGGCTCGAGATCGATGAGCACCTTCGCGAACTGGCCCGAGCCACCCGTCTGCTTCTTGTGGGTGTACTCGACCTTCTCCACCTTGCGGCGGATGGTCTCCCGGTAGGCCACCTGCGGCTTGCCGACGTTGGCCTCGACCTTGAACTCGCGACGCATGCGGTCCACCAGGATGTCCAGGTGCAGCTCGCCCATGCCGCCGATGACGGTCTGGCCGGTCTCCTGGTCCAGGTGCACCTTGAAGGTCGGGTCTTCCTCGGCGAGCTTCTGGATCGCCGTGCCGAGCTTCTCCTGGTCGCTCTTGGTCTTGGGCTCGATGGCCACCTCGATAACCGGATCGGGGAAGGTCATCGACTCCAGCACAACCTGGTTGTTCGGATCGCTCAGGGTGTCACCGGTGGTGGTGTCCTTGAGGCCGATCACCGCGTAGATGTGACCGGCGGCGGCCGACTCGACCGGGTTCTCCTTGTTGGCGTGCATCTGGAACAGCTTGCCCAGCCGCTCCTTCTTGCCCTTGGTGGCGTTGACCACCTGCGCGCCGGACTCGACCTTGCCCGAGTACACGCGGACGTAGGTGAGCTTGCCGAAGAACGGGTGCACGGCGATCTTGAACGCCAGCGCCGAGAACGGCTCGTCGGTGGACGGCTTGCGCAGAACCTCTTCGTCCTCCTTGCCGGGGACGTGGCCCTTGACGGACTCGACATCGAGCGGCGACGGGAGGTAGTCGATCACGGCGTCCAGCATCGGCTGCACACCCTTGTTCTTGAACGCGCTGCCGCACAGCACCGGGTACAGCTCGCTCGACACCGTCAGCTTGCGGATCGCACCCTTGATCTCGTCGATGGTCAGCTCTTCGCCGCCCAGGTACTTCTCCAGCAGGGCCTCGTCGGTCTCGGCGACGGTGTCCAGCAGCTCGCTGCGGTACTGCTCGGCCTTCTCGACCAGGTCCGCGGGAATCTCGACGGTCTCGTAGCTCTCCCCGAGCTTGGTCTCGCCGCGCCACACCTTGGCGTTCATCTCGACCAGGTCGACGATGCCCTCGAAGTCGTTCTCCGCGCCGATCGGCAGCTGGATCACGAGCGGCTTCGCGCCGAGGCGGTCCTTGATGGTCTGGACGGTGAAGTAGAAGTCCGCGCCCAGCTTGTCCATCTTGTTGACGAAGCAGATACGCGGGACGTCGTACTTGTCGGCCTGCCGCCACACCTGCTCGGACTGCGGCTCAACGCCTTCCTTGCCGTCGAACACGGCGACCGCACCATCGAGCACGCGCAGCGACCGCTCCACCTCAACGGTGAAGTCGACGTGCCCGGGGGTGTCGATGATGTTGATCTGGTTGCCGTTCCAGAAGCAGGTGACGGCAGCCGAGGTGATGGTGATACCCCGCTCCTGCTCCTGCTCCATCCAGTCGGTGGTCGACGCACCGTCATGCGTCTCACCGATCTTGTAGTTGACGCCGGTGTAGTAGAGGATGCGCTCCGTCGTCGTCGTCTTACCGGCGTCGATGTGCGCCATGATGCCGATGTTGCGGACCTTGCTCAGGTCAGTAAGCACGTCCTGTGCCACGGAAGTCTTCCCACTCTTTCGCTTGCTTGATTAGGTGTTCGATTGCGCCCTCGCCGCACCCGACGCTGGATGCCCGCAAGGGCGGACATCACCAGCGGTAGTGCGCGAAAGCCCGGTTCGCTTCGGCCATCTTGTGGGTGTCCTCGCGCCGCTTCACCGACGCACCCAGGCCGTTGCTGGCATCCAGGATCTCGTTGGCCAGCCGCTCGACCATGGTCTTCTCCCGGCGCTGCCGCGAGAAGCTCACCAGCCAGCGCAGCGCCAGCGTGGTGGACCGGTCCGGACGAACCTCGACAGGCACCTGGTAGGTCGCGCCACCGACGCGGCGGCTGCGGACCTCGAGGGCCGGCTTGACGTTGTCGAGAGCACGCTTGAGGGTGACGACCGGATCGGTGCCGGTCTTGTCGCGGGCCTGCTCGAGCGCACCATAGACAATGCGCTCGGCCAGCGATTTCTTCCCCTGCAGGAGAACCTTGTTGACCAGCTGGGTGACCAGCTGCGATCCGTAGACCGGGTCGTTGACCAACGGGCGCTTGGGCGCCGGTCCCTTGCGCGGCATCAGCTCTTCTCCTTCTTCGCGCCGTAGCGGCTGCGGGCCTGCTTGCGGTTCTTCACACCCTGGGTGTCGAGCGAACCGCGGATGATCTTGTAGCGCACACCCGGCAGATCCTTCACACGACCGCCGCGCACCAGCACCATGGAGTGCTCCTGCAGGTTGTGGCCCTCGCCCGGGATGTAGGCGGTGACCTCGACCTGGCTGGTCAGCTTCACACGAGCGACCTTCCGAAGCGCCGAGTTCGGCTTCTTCGGGGTGGTGGTGTACACGCGAGTGCACACTCCGCGGCGCTGCGGGCTGCCCTTGAGGGCCGCGGTCTTGACCTTGGCGATCTTGTCGCGGCGGCCCTTGCGGACCAGCTGCTGGATGGTTGGCATCTACCGGCTTTCTCTGTGTTGCTACGTCGTTCTGAGTCGTTCTGGAGTTCTTTAAGTTCTCTGTACTGCAGTTATCCCCCGGTTACGTACCCCGCGGCCGGGCGTGTCGCACGCGTCCACACCGAAGAAATTTCGATGCGTGTTAGACATGCGAATTTGCCCGGCGTGCGGGCACGCTTGCGAAACGACTCAGCCGCATGCGTCTTTCCGGCCAGGCACGATCCACCACAATACCAGGGCCGACCGCGACGATCCAAACTCGTCCGCGACCGACTAATCGCAGGTCAACACTACCCCGTGCGACAAGGACTAGCGACGTTCCATTCCGGAGGCCAACCGCAGCAGCATGTCGGTGAACACCGCATCGGTGTCGATGTCGTCCATCACACCCGTCATCTCCAGCAGTACGAACCCGTGCAGTGCCGACCAGAATTCCAGCGCCGCGTAGAAGGCGTCCTCCCCTTCCAGGCCGAACGAGGCCAGGACCGCGATAACCGGGCCCGCCGCGGCACGCGTGGCCGCCGAGTACTCGGGGTCGTCCCCACCGAACGGCATCCGCGTGAACGCCGAGTACCGGCCGGGATGGTGGTGGGCGTAGCTGCGGTACGCGCTGGCCATCACGACCACGGCATCCTCGCGCGTGCGCCCCTGCGCAACCGTGTTGAGCATCGCGATGATGTCGTCGATCACCCGCATCCGGACGGTGCGCCGCAGGTCTTCGAGGCTGTGCACGTGGTTGTACAGCGATGGGCCCTTCGTCCCCAGCTGATTGGCCAGCGCGTTGATGGTCAGCGCGTCCCAGCCCTCGCGATCGAGGAACGTAAGCGCCGCGTTGACGATCATCTCGCGACTCAGCTTGGTGGTCCGCGCCGCGCGAGGCCGGCCGCCTACTGGATGCGGCTCGGGCCGAGCTGACATGTGGGCTGTACCTCTTCGGATCGAACGTCGACCCGGTGTTGGGCCGCCGTGAAACTCTAGCCCGTTCGGCACCGCCTGGGTCAGTTGACGCGGTCCTGACTGAGCCTGGCGAGTTGTTCTGTGACGGTGCACAGATCGGGGAGCATCGCGGGATTCATCGACTGGATCGACCACGTGATGACGTCCTGACCCTTGGCCACATAGATGCTGCAGACGTTGGCGTCGAAGGCCTTGAAACCCTTGTTGCCGTCGATCGACAGTTCGGTCAGGGTGCGGCCGGCTCGCTGCTCAAGGGTGCGTTCGGTGTCCATGTCGCTGCCCCGGTACCACCAGGTCGAGATGCCCATGCCGGCACCGAACGTGCCGAGCACCGTGTTCTCCTGCCAGAAGCAGCCCGAGTCGCTCACGACCGCCTTGGTGAACATCGCGGTGCCGATGGCCTTGTTGACGTCGGCATCGGTCACGCCGTTGCAATCAGCGCTGTGAAAACCGCTGCCGGGCGCGTTGGACGGGGCCGGTTGTTCGTGCTGATCCGGGCTGCCGCACCCACTCGCGAGCACGACGCCCAGGACGGCGCCGGCGACGACGGCGCCCACACGCGTACGACGAGCCATGTCAGAGCTCCGACTGCAGCGTCTTCGACAGCAACAGCTCCGCGTCCTTGCACGGGTCTCCGCTGTTCTGGCCCCGGAACTGGACCCACCAACTGAGCACGCCCGAACCGGCCGCAGCGGTTGCGGCGCACGCCGCGCCCGTGACATCGCGACGCGCGAGAAATCCCTCCCGCCGTTCCACCACGGTGTCGGTGATCTTGGCCCCCCGCTCCTGCGCCAACGCGCGTTCGCGCTGCAAGGTGCCACTCTCGAACCACGAGAAGACGACGTCGATCATCATCGGCGACGGACCCGCGCCGTTCCGCGACAACACGTACTGGCACACCGCACCGCTGTAGGGCCGCACCACGTTGTCCGCGTGGAGCAGTTCCTGGATCGAACTGTCGACCAGCAATCCGCACCTGTCGTCGACGTAGCCGAAGCTGCGGTCGGGATCCGCGGTGTCGGCCTGGGCCCGCCGGGCCTCCCCGGCCACGGTGTGCGAACACCCCGTGGCGGTCACCAACGCCGTGACCGCCACGACAGCAGCCTTCACAACACGCCGACGCATCGAAAACACCGTACCGACCAGCCTCAACTCCCGCGACTCCATGGTCACCGCGGTGGAACTCACCAAGCCCTGCCGCGTCTGCCGAGTCGCCACGTAATCTTCGTGACATCGAACTCGGAAGGGGAACACCGTGGGATGGACAGCTGCGCGACGGGTGTCGGTGGTCGGACTGGGGGCGTTACCACTGATCTTGAGCCTCGGCACGCCCGTGGCGTCGGCGAAGAACGGGGACACCCACGTCACCGGCCAGGGCATCACACAGACGTTGGACTGCAACGGTTCCACCCTGTTCGTCAACGGCACCGGGAACACCGTCAACGCACTCGGTACCTGCTGGGCGGTCACGGTGCAGGGCTCGTCGAACATCGTGGTCGCCGACAATGTCATCAACGACATCACGGTGTACGGCTACGACCAGACGGTGTTCTTCAAGAACGGCGATCCCATCCTGGTCGACCGCGGCCGCGAGTTGGGCATGACCAATCGACTCGACCGGGTTCCCGCCTGACGAGAAAGCGAGAATGCGATGTTCACCACCAACCACATCAGGATCGTCGGCGGTATCGCGGCCGCGAGCACAGTTCTGGCCTTGTCCGCCTGTGGATCCGAGAGCAAGGACACCAATACGCCGTCGGCGACCGCGGGCTCCTCCGGGCTCAACGTCGAGGTGGGCAACACCATCAACTACGCATCTGTCGGGACCACAACGGATCTGGACTGCGCCGACGGCAAATCCCTGACGGTGGGCGGCACCAACAACACGCTGACCGTCAAGGGCACGTGCGCGAGCGTCAACATCGGCGGGTCGGACAACAAGATCACGTTCGACAAGATCGACAAGGATCTCGCGGTCCTCGGCTTCAACAACACCATCACGTACAAGGCGGGCGACCCGAAGGTCAACAACACCGGCAGCAACAACACGGTCAGCAAGGGCTGACGCCGGGTTATCCAACTCACGTCAAGGTTTCCTTGACGCCCACCATGTCGTCAAGTAAACCTTGACGCATGGTGTTTCAATCCATCTCCCTGCACGCATTCCGCGAGGACATTCCCGGACCGCGGTGGCGCGCGCTCTACGACGCCACCTGGCCGGGATACCGGTCGTGGTACCTGCGTCCGGGCACCGGCGAGCGCCCCACGGCCACGCAGGCCGAAGCCGCCCTGCTGCGGCACCTGCCCGAACTGCATCCGACCTGGCAGCACCTGGTCTCACTGACGGGTGGCGATCCCACCACTGCCGCGATGCTCACGCACTGGAACATGCCCGCATTCGCGCCGGCGTGTTCGCAAGTCGTCATCGACAGCGGGACACGGGCGCTCATCCGCAACTACGACTATCACCCCGCGCTGTTCGAACAGGTCGTGCTGACCACTCGACTCGGTGGGCGTGAGGTCATCGGCACCAGCGACTGCCTGTGGGGCTTGCTCGACGGCATGAACTCCGACGGGCTCGCGGTGTCGCTGACCTTCGGCGGCGCCAAAGGCCACGGCCCGGGGTTCGGGATTCCGCTGGTGGTGCGGTATCTGCTGGAGGTTGCCGGCACCGTGCCCGACGCGCTTTCGGCACTATCCGGCATACCCGTCGCGATGTCGTACAACCTGACCCTGACAGACCGGACAGGCTGTCACCGCACGGCATACGTCGCGCCGGACCGCCCGATGGAGGTGCGCGAGATCCCGTTCGCCACCAACCATCGATTCGACCGGCCCGACGACCCCGCACACGCGAAGCGCTTCCGCAGCGTCGAACGCCAGAAGCACCTGATGGCGTTGCTGCGCGCTGAGCCCGACCCAGATGCGTTGGCCCGTGAGTTCATTCGCGCCCCGCTGCGCAGCACCGACTACGCCAACGGCTTCGGCACGTTGTACACCGCGGACTATCGGCCGGATTCCGGCGTGGTGCACTACCGATGGCCGGGGACGACCTGGTCCCGGTCGTTCGACTCGACCGACGCCGAGTTGCGTCTCGACGTGGCGGCCGCGTAGCCGCCGTAGAATGCCCGTATGCCGGCAGACCCCGATACGTCGCTGACCGCCATGAGCGAGGACGAATTGGCAGCGCTCATCTACCGGGGTATCGACGAGCTGAGCACCCGGGGCAATCGCGAGGCGTTCGGTGAGTTGCTCCGCGTGGTCTCCTACGCCGGTGAAAAGGTCGGCGTGGCGGCGCGACTGCTGGCGACGTCCAACTCGTGGGCCCAGGTCGCCGAAGTGTCGGGCACCTCCAAACAAGCCGCCTGGGAGCGCTGGCGGTCGTAAAACCGCTCAGGCCCTCGCTCCGTGGCGGCCCGCGCCGTCGGCGAACCGTTTGGCTCCGGCCAGCGACTCCTCTGCCACCTTGGCCAGGCTGCCGAACTCGAAATCCATTGCCGATTCCTCGGATTCACCCCACTGACGCAGAGCGGACATCCGGTCGGCGCGCAGGCACTGTTGCGGCAACCGGGCCAGCTCAGCGGCCAACTCCTCCGCCGCCTCACGCGCCTGGCCCTTCGGCACCACGCGGTTGGCCAGGCCGATCGCATGGGCTTCCGCGGCCTCCACGGCGCGTCCGGTGAGGATCAGATCCATGGCGCGGCTCTGCCCGATCAACCTGGGCAGGCGCACCGTGCCGCCGTCGATGAGCGGCACCCCCCACCGGCGGCAGAAGACGCCCATCACGGCATCCTCCTCGACGACCCGCAAGTCGCACCACAGCGCAAGCTCGAGGCCGCCCGCGACGGCGTAGCCGCTCACCGCCGCGATCACCGGTTTGGACAGCACCATCCGGCTCGGGCCCATCGGCCCAGGGCCGGTGCGGTGCGTCTGATTCATGTCGGGAGTGCCGAACGCCTTCAAATCCGCTCCGGCACAGAATGTCCCGCCATCACCCCACAACACGGCCACCGATGCGGTGTCGTCGCGGTCGAACTCGTCGAAAGCCGCGAACAACGCGGCCGCCGTGGGACCGTTGACGGCATTGCGGGCCTGCGGCCGATCGATGATGACCGTGGTCACCGCACCGTTTCGCTCGATCCGCACGGGTTCGCTCACGTCGCCTCCATCAGTTCGGGATTGTCGCGCCGCGCGACGAGTTCGGCGGCGAAGTCGGTGTACGCGGCGCGCAGTGCGGCGCCAGGCCACGGCTCGGGCAGCAGTTCGTCGGGCAGCACCGGATCGGTCACCAGATGCCGCACAATGCCTGCCGCGGCCACGAATCGACCGGGAATGTCTGGTGCGGAGGATATTTCGTCGAGAAGTCGGTGGGCGGTGGCAGACCAGCCGGGCAGATCCCACAGCGTGCCTGCCAACCCGACGGGGTCGTCGTCACGCGCGCGCAGGATCCGGACCCGGCCCGTGATCTCCTGCGGCAGCTCCTGGTCGAGATTGTCCGGCCGCATCCACACGCCCTCGCGGAGCTCGGCGAACCGATTCTGTTGCAGCGTGTTACGCAACGACGCCCGGGTTCTCGCGTCGTTGCCCACCGTCGTGATCACGAGAGTGAGCCAGTCCCCGCGGTATTCGCGCAGCCGCGGGTTGATCGCGGCGTCCTGGCGCCGTTGCCGGGCCAACAGCCGCTCGGAGAGCCGATAGCCGTCGTCGGACCGCACCAGATCACCCGCGCCGACCATGCGGGTCAGCGCGACCCGCAGCGTCGGCTCCCGAATGTCGAAATCAGCTGTCAGCCGGACCAGTTCGGCCGCCGACGCCCAGGCCGGATGTGCGCCCAGCAGCACACTGAGCACCACCGACCGGGCCGTCATCCGGTTGAGCGCGGGCATCGTCAGACTCCGGATATCGTGCGTCCGTAGTCACCCAGGGGCTCGTCACGGTGGCGCACGGCTTCGCGGAACCCGTGCTCGCGGGCGTCGGCGACAAAGGCGTGCCCTTCCGGGGTGTGGCGGGCGATGCCGTCGAACACCGTGCTGACCATGCGACTGGTCGCGACCCCCTGCTGCAGCAACGCGGTGTTGCACGCCAGCTTGGCCATGATGAGCTGGTTGACGGGCATGGCCGCGATCCGTTCGACGAGACGCTCGGTGCGCTCGTCGAGGTGCTCCGGCTCGGGCGCCTCGACGGCGAGGCCCCAGTCGGCGGCCTGCGCTCCGGTGATGCAATCCCCCGTGAAGAGAAGGCGTTTCGCGCGCTGGTCGCCCAGCCGGTGCGCCCACAGACCCGCGGCGGGCACGCCCCACACCCGCATCGGCGGGTAGCCGATCTTGGCGTCGGACGCTGTGATGACCTGATCGGCGTGCAGCGCGATGTCGGTACCGCCCGCGACGCAGTAACCGTGAATCTTGACCACGGTCGGTTTGTCGCAGTGCATCAGGCTGGAGAAGCCGCGCACGAACCGGCTCATCATCTGATAGTCGATCATCGGATCCCAGGGCCGGTCCGGGAGGTGGTTGATCGCCTGGGTTTTCCCGTCGAGCACCGTGCCGTGATGGTCACCGCCCGCCGACGCGGTGCCGTCGGCATAGGCGCTCAAATCGAAACCGGCACAAAAGCCTTCGCCGCGGCCCGACACCAGGATCACGTGCACCGCAGGATCGAGGTCGGCGCGTTCCACACAGGCCGCCAGCTCCAGCGGAGTGTCGGCGACGATCGAATTGCCTTTTTCGGGGCGGCTGAACGTGATACGCGCGACGCGATCGGTGACCTCGTAGGTCATCGTCTTGAGGTGGTCGAAGTCGACGCTCATGCGGTGGTCACCCCTTCCCACGAGTAGACATGTAAGTACCCGCAAATAGCAGTTTCAGGGCACCTGCGCTGGGGGCACCCCCCGCTTGCGGGGGACTGCTCGGCAAGAACGGTCATCCCTTCACCAGGGCGCGCTCGATGATCGGCGCGAGATCCAGCCCGGTGGGCAGCGTGCCGAACGCACCGCCCCACTGGCCGCCGAGCCGGCTCGCAAGGAACGCCTCCGCGACGGCGGGATGCCCGTGGCGCACCAGCAACGCGCCCTGCAAGGCCAGCGAAATGTCCTCCGCCACCTTGCGGCCCCGGTACTGGATGGTCTCCAGATCCTGCAGATCGTCGCGCAGTGTGGCGACGTGGGCGTCCAGGCGGGCATCGTGGCCCGCGGTCTTGGACAGCTCGTCGAACAGCACCTCGACGCAGTCCGGCCGAGTTGCCATGGCGCGCAGGGTATCCAGCGCGCTGACGTTTCCCGAGCCCTCCCAGATTCCCATGAGCGGGGCCTCGCGGTAGAGCCGCGGCATGCCCGACTCCTCGACGTAACCGTTGCCGCCCAGGCATTCCATCGCCTCTGCGGCGTGCGGAGTGGCCCGCTTGCAGATCCAGTACTTGCCCGCCGCCAGGCCGATGCGGCGCAGCAACGCCTCGCGGTCGTCCCCTCGCACAGCCTTGTCGGTGGCCCCGGCCATGCGCATCGCCAGCATGGTCGCGGCCTCGGCCTCGACCGCCAGATCCGCCAGCACGTTGCGCATGAGCGGTTGGTCGATCAGATAGGCGCCGAACGCTTTTCGATGTTGCGCGTGATGGACGGCACGCGCCAGGCCGGTGCGCATGCTGGTCGCGCTGCCCAATGCGCAGTCCAGCCGGGTGAGGTTGACCATCTCGATGATGGTCTTCACCCCGCGGCCTTCCTCACCCACCAGCCACGCCGTGGCGCCGTCGTACTCGACCTCGCTGGACGCGTTCGCGTGATTGCCCAGCTTGTCCTTGAGCCGTTGCAGGAACATCCGATTGCGGG
This sequence comes from Mycolicibacterium mageritense, assembly GCF_010727475.1. Lineage (NCBI taxonomy): Bacteria > Bacillati > Actinomycetota > Actinomycetes > Mycobacteriales > Mycobacteriaceae > Mycobacterium > Mycolicibacterium mageritense. The sequence continues at coordinate 4,355,954 of NZ_AP022567.1, read as the reverse complement.
TGCCGTCGGGCAACACCCGAGGCAGGAAGAAGCAGGACAAACCGCCGGACGATTCCCCGTCGCTTCGCTCGCCCCCGCGAGCCTGCGCCAGCACCAAAAAGATGTCACCCATCGGGGCCGACGTGAACCACTTGTGGCCGACCAGCGAGTAACTGCCGTCGGCGTTCGGCGTGGCCTGCGTGGTGCCCGCGCGCACGTCGGAGCCGCCCTGCTTCTCGGTCATCGACATGCCCGCGGTGATACCGGCTTTCGTCGACGGCACCGTCAGCTCGGGGTCGTAGACCCGGCTCGCGAGCAACGGCTCGTAAGTCGCGGCCAGCTCCGGGTTGAACCGCAGCGCGGGCACGACCGCATACGTCATCGAGATCGGGCACATATGGCCGGGCTCGGCGGTCCAGACCGAGGTCTTCGCCGCCCGCACCACGTGAGAGCCTTCGCGGTCGTCGGCCCACGGCGCGGCATGCAGACCGTGCTTGATCGCGGCCGTCATCAGCTCGTGGTAGGCGGGGTCGTACTCGACCTCGTCGACCCGGTGCCCGTAGCGGTCGTGGGTGTGCAGGATCGGCTGGTTGCGGTCGGCGAGCTCACCCCACCGCTGCACCTGCCTGCTGCCGTTGAGGGCGCCGACCTCGACCACCTCGTCAAGACCCCATTCCCCACCTTCCCGGATCAGGGCCTCGGTGAGCACCGGAGATGTCGCAGGGTTGTAGTCCTCCAGCAGCGGAACCTGGTTGGTGACGACGTGCGTATCACTCATGCCCCCAGTGTTACAGTTTCGCGACAACTGCACAAGAGTTGTAATGCGGCCTCTACCGGTACCCTTCGATGACCAGGCCGTTGCGCGAGTCGTTGACCGCCAGGAGAACACCGGGCGCGACAACATACTCGACATTCACCGGAGACACCGTGGTCGGTAGCGGGCGGCACTCGGCGCGCGAGTACAGCCGTGCCGGCTCGTCACCGGAGCCGCTGAGGATCTGGTCGGCCAGCCACGCCGAGTTGTACATCGGCTCACTGCCGAATGTGCATCGGACCCGACCGTCTGGAGCACTGCGCAGTTCGTGGCCGTACGGCACCCCGCGTGCATCCTGCTTCTCGACGATGAAGTCGTCACTTCGCTCATCGCTGGCGTGCACCTCACCGTCGAATTCAGTCGCCACACCGGTGACCCCATTGACGTAGATCGCCCGGTTCACGCGATCCCTGAATGCAAACCCGTTGCGCCCGGCGTGTTCCAACCCCCGCACGTAGGTATCAGGAAATTGATCGCGATGGGCGATGTCACTGAGTGCGTACTCGCTGACCACAAAATCGCGTTGAACGGATCCTGACGTCGGGTCGATTGAGACATATCGGACGGTCGCTCGACCGTTGTGCATGGTGCCGGTGAGATAGCCGACGCCTGCACCGGTATCCATGGGCTGGCTGTCCTCGGGTACGTCCACTGCCCACATCCGCTGTCCGGTACGACTGTCGAAACGAACGATCTCCTCACGGTGATGCGCGGCAAGGTGAATCGGAGAATCATCGGTCGCCGCATGCCGGTACTCCGCCATCGCCGACACCACGTCTTGGTCACCGCTGCTCCATAAGCGTTGCCCGGTCATGGCGTCGAGCCCTATTACCCAGCCGGAGTGAGGGACTTCGGTCGTCAGCAAGAGAACTACGGTTTCTCCGCCGTCGAATACTCGAAACTCTTGGACCCTCAGCTCGGGTGTTCCGCTATGGATGTAGTGCCATCGTTCGGCGCCCGAGCTGTCGTAGGCGCGAACTCCCCTGGGTTCACGAACCACGAATCCCGGACCGGCCGCGCGCACGGTGTAGCCGACGCCGAAAGCCAGACTGTCGTCAGGCCGAGTGAAGTCCGAACGCAATGTGAAGATCTGGCCCTCTGACAACGCAGCCGGAACCGGGGGCACGGGCACTGCTGCTGCTGTCGATGAATCAAGGTCCGGCTTCGCGTTCCGAATGACGGTCACAGCAGCCACGATCGCTAGGACCAGGCCCACGACCGCGCCGCTCCTCAAAGCACGCGACCCACCGATGCGGGCCGCAACACCTGCCAAGGCGGCGACGCCGCCGGCTCCGGCGAGCAGCACGGTGGCCATCGTGGCTGGAAGTTGTTGCGAGGGGTTGAAACTCGTGATGATCACAGAGTAGAAGCGGAAAAAGTCGTGGCCCACGAGCTGCACAAGTCCCAACAAGCCAACGACAGGCACGACGATGGCAGGCAGCAGCCGCCAACTTGCCGACCGAACCGCCATGGCGACTGCGATCAGCATGACCACGGCGGCGACTACCGTCCAGGACGTAATGCGGGAAGTGCTCACCGACTCCCATCGCCAGTACGGATTCGACAGGCCCGGCAGCGGCGTGCGAGTCGCCCAGATCAGTCCCCACGCCCCCAGCCCGGTCGCTGCCGTCAACAATCCGAGCGCGATCCCGTTACAGACTTGCGCAACAGATCCCAGCCGCAGTCTGACCTGCGACATTCCACCCCCGTTGGTCACAGCTCAAACTTAGGGCAGCTGAAGCGTCAACCGGTGCACCAGATTCGACGGCGACTTTCAGGCGTATCCCCTGATGACCAAGCTGGCCGGGTTCAAATCGGCCACGAGCACCACACCCGGCACGGCCGTCAGGTCGCCGGTAGGCACCCTGGGCCCTGCCGCTGGAACCTCCGAGCAATCCGACCGCCGGTATGCGATGAGGCCCGCGCGGTCGGCATAGATAACCTCATCGGCAAGCCAGTCCGTCGGCCCGACGACGACGCCCTCGGGAAGGGGGCAACGGACGCGCCCGTCCGGTTGCTCGCGGATCGCGTTGATGCTCGGAGTGTTCGGCTGAAACGAATGCTCGCTCGCAACAAAGTCATCGGTCGCCACTGTCGAGAACAGCAAGTCGCCATCGAACGGGAAAACCTGTCCGGTCAACGCGTTGAGGTAATGCGTCCCGCCATCGGCTCGAGTTGTGAACACAACGCCGTTGCGGCCCGCTTGCTTCACCGCACGCACGTGGTTCGAAGCATACGTGTCCTCCTCGGCCACCCGGTACGTGGCAGCGACGACGTCGAATCGGGCATTGCCGGTCTGCGGATCCAGCGATACGTAGTGCACGTCGGTTCTGCCGTTGTTCTCCGCACCGGTGAAATATCCGACGCCGGCTTCGGAATCCACTGAGGAATAGTCGTCGGGGACACCGACACTCCACAGTTTTCGCCCGGTCCTCGTGTCGATTCGGGTCAACGTCGACTCCCCGGGCACAACCAGGTACAGCGGTTCGTTGGCGCTCAGGCCAGAATCCGCACCCATTCCGGCAACGGCCGACGTGATCTCGTGATCGGCGCTGCGCCACAACACTTGTCCGGTCATCGCGTCGAGTCCCACCGCCACACCGAATCTGCCGCCATCCGGAGCGAAGCGGGCCACGACCGTCGCGCCGTCGTCGAACACGTGCATGTCGCTGACAGACCACTCGTCGGTGTGCAGGTGGTGCCACCGCTCGTGTCCCGCCGAGTCGAACGCTCGCACCCCGTTGGACGTACGCACCACAAATCCTGGGCCGGCACCGCGCACCGTATCGGTGATCTTTGAACCGACCTGCCGCGGCACCTCGATTCTCACGGAGAACCGCTCCGAAGCTCCCAGCGTGTTCGGCACTGCCGGGATTGGGATGGTGGCGGCAGTCGACGCGTCGAAGTTCCGATTCGGATCTGCGTCGCGTAGAAAGAGCGCCGCCACCACGAGTGCGATCACCACTCCGACAACGGCACCAGTTCCGAACGCCGCGCGGGTCAGCCGGGGCCACCCCAGCAACACCCAAGCCCCGGCGAAGATCGCGACGACACCCGCGCACACCAGCAGCCAGGCAGCGAATGCCGTCGGAACTTGCTGCGCCGCAGAGTATTTCGTGGTCAGATCCTTGTAGTCCGACAGAAGGCTGTGGGGAAGCACGGCCAGGGCGATCATCGCGAACACCCCGCCAAGAGCGACGCACACCGCAAGCCCCCAGGAGCGTCGCAGCAATGCCCGTGCTGTCGCGGCGCCAACGAGCACACCGACGCCGACAGACAGCCACACGGTGGTGCCCGGCGCTCCCAAGGTGTCGTTGCGCGGCAGCGGTGTCGTCGACGCCCAGATCTGACTGAAGATGGCCAGACCGGTGGCGGCCGCCAGAAACACCGAACCCGCCGCGACCAGACCGGCGGCCACGTTCGTCCCCCACCGGGCAAGCCGTGACGGCCCGGCGTCATTTCCCCCATCCACGCGGGTAAGCCTAAGGCGCACTGGCATTGCGCAAGCGCGGCAAATTCAGGCGCTCAGCCCGGCTGAAGTCGCATCGGTCAGCTGTACCCCGCGATCGTGTCCGCGCCCGACGCCGCGTCAACGATCAGCACGACTCCCGGTGCGACGACGATGTTCCCGCCCGGCACCCGGTGCCCACCGGCGGCGACCGGTGAGCAGTCCGAGCGCCGGTAGGCCGACACCCCGTCGCGATCACCGAGCAGCACTTCGTCACCCAGCCAGCCCGCGGTCTCGACGTCGACGGCGCCGGCGATCGTGCACCGAACACGGCCGTCTTGCGCCTCGCGCAAGGTAACGCCGTGTCCGGCTGTCAGCGCCAGGATTTCGTCGGCCGACCCGGGACCGAGCACCTCGGCGGCATCGAACGGTGCAACAGCGCCGGTAGCTGCGTTGAAGAATTGCGGAGAGCCGTCCCCGTCGGTGAACACCATCCCGTCGCGCCCGGCGTGTCTCGCGTTGATCCGCGCGGGCCACCCGACGCCGTCGACGTCCTCCCACCGATACGTGCCGATCGGGACATCGAATCGGATGGTCCCGGTCTGTGGATCCAGCGACACGTATCGCATGTCGACACCGGTGTTTCGCGCTTCTCCGCTGAAGTACCCGATCCCGGCGTGGGTATCGAACGGCAGGTACATGTGCGGGTAGGGAATTCTGGTCTGCCAGAGTTCCTTTCCGGTTCTGGTGTCGATTCGTGCCACCTCCGATCCGTTGGCCACCGTCAGGTAGAACGGCGCTGCGGGATCCGTCGCGCCGGGTGACGCGAGTTCATCGACAGTCAGGGCGACACTCATCTTGTCAGTGCGCCACAACAGCTCTCCGGTGACGGCATCGAGACCCACCACCTCACCGGCCATGTGTGCTCCGGAATCGAAGCCGACGACAACCGTTGCGCCGTCGTCGAACACCCCGACGAATTCGGTCTTCCACCGGGGTTGGCCGTTGTGCAGATAGTGCCACCGCGGCTGCCCGGCCGAATCGAACGCGCGGACGCCGTCAGGCACGCGCGCCACAAACCCGGCACCGGCCGCCAGGACCGCGTGCTCGTCGGCCACATCCAACTGGAGGGCGAACCGCTTTTCGACACCGAGAGCGCCGGGGATCGGTGGCGTCGCGATGCCCGCAGCCGTCGTCGCATCGAAGTCTCTGCCCGGATCGGCATCGCGCATGAGTACTGCCGAAACCGCGATCACCGTAACCACCCCGACGGCGACACCCGAGGAAACCGACAGCCATCTCACGGCGCGAGGACGCCAGATGAAGACCACGGCGCCGACCAGCGCAGCCACCGCACCGGCCGCGGCGAACAGCCAGGCCGCGAATGCAGCCGGGACTTGCTGCGCAGACGTGTAGGAGGTTGTCATGGCTCCGTAGTTGCGCAGCATGGTGCTGTAGGCGAGCGTCGCCAGCGCACCGACCCCGGCAACGCATGCGGCAGGGATCCATGCCCGGTAGGCCAACGCGACGACGACTGCCGCGAAAACAAGCAATCCGACGCCCATCGCCAGCCCGGCCGCGATCGCGGGAGTGGAACTGTCCCAGCCGAGATTGCGGATCGGCAGCTGGCTTTTCGTCGCCCAGGTCCGGCTGAAGTTGCCGGCGACCACCGCGGCGAGCAGCAATGCCAGACCCAGCCCGACACAGCTTCCGGCAACAGTCGTCAGCCAGCGGCCCGAGGACGGCCTGTCGCCGTCTCCCCTGCCCGTCATACGACGAGCCTATGGCCGCGACGCACCTCGTCCGGACGGCAATTCAGGTGCTGCGATCCCGTCCTGCAACTGCGGTGGCCCGGAGCGCGCCGTCCTTCTCGCTTCGTACCGACTGAGTACCGTGACGACGACTGCCGCGAGCGCCCACCCGAGCAGGATGTCGATGACGTAGTGCTCTGCGGTGTAGACGAGCGTGAAGGCCATGATCAGCACATAGGCCACCAGCACGGGCCGCCACCCGCGGTTCACCCGGTTCCAGAGGAACGCCGCGACCGCGGCCGTCAGGCCGGCATGCAGCGACGGGATCGCGGCGACGAGATTGACACTCGCCTGTCCCTGATCGATCAGCGCCGCGGCGGAGTGCAGATTCATCTTGCCCCAGCCACGGGTGACGATCCGTTCGATCCAGTCGTGTGCGCCGTCCTGGCTGGTTTGCATCGCACCCAGCAGTCCTCCGTCGGCGGCCTCGCGCGCCGAACGGAACATGCAGCGCGGACCGGACGGGCCGCCGTCGACATCCTCCGCGGTGCACCTGGCCGCAGCCCACGGCGGCGCGGCGGGCAACAGCGCATAGATCGCAAGCGCGGCGAACGACAGCCCGACGAACAGTCGCACGAACCGCTTCCACTCGTCGCGGTCGCGCAGCCACAAAACCCCGGCCACGACGTACGGCAGGATGAAGAACGACATGTAGACCGTGCTGATCACGATCTCCCACCACGGCGGGTGCGGCAGCTTGAGCCGCTCTTGCAACCACACCGTGGGCACCGAACCGAAGAACAGCCAGCGGTCCGCGTCGATCTGCCAGTGCCAAAGCGTGGGCCGGCCGATCAGCGTCGCGGCTCCGCGGCTGAGGTCGTAGGCGACCAGCACCAGGGCGAACGGCAACCAGTCCCTGATGACGTAGAGCATGCGCCGGCCCTGGCCGATGCTGGCGGCCAGCAGCCCGGTAGAGATGTAGAGCAGCAACAACTCTCGGTTGAAGGCAAAGCCGTCCGTGACCGTGCGGTACACCACGACGACGGCCCACACCGCGATCGCCAGATAGCGCACGATTCGCAATACGAGTGCGCGGCGGTCGACGGCCTTCGCAGGGGCATCGACCGGTAACCGCACGATTGACTGCTCTTCGTCAATCGTGGACACCCAGATGAGCCTAGTTCACCGTTCGGTAACCAGCTGTTCTGGGACTGTTCGGGCGTGGCGGCTCAGTCGGTGGCGTGCTCGCGCAGAAACGCGATGTCGTCCTTGCGGCCTTCCTCTGAGGTCTCGCAGATCACCGGCGCGTCGGCCGCTTTGACCACAGCTGCCAGCAACTGCGGATCGATCTGTCCGGCACCGAAGTTGGCGTGCCGGTCGGCGCCGGAGCCGGCCGCGTCCCGCGAGTCGTTGCAGTGCACGAGATCGATGCGGCCGGTGATGGCCTTGATCCGCTCGACCGCGTCGACCAGCGCCTCCCCCGCGGCCCAGGCGTGGCAGGTATCGAGGCAGAAGCCAATGCCCTTGTCGCCGATGCGATCCCACAGCCGCGCGATGGTGTCGAAGTGGCGCGCCATCGCATGGTCACCGCCCGCGGTGTTCTCCAGGTAGACCGGGATGTCGGTGTTCAGCGCGTCGAGCGCCTTGACCCAGCGCTCGAACCCGGCGTCCATGTCGTTGTCGTCGGCGTGACCACCGTGGACGATGACGGCGGTCGCGTTGATCTCGGCGGCAGCGTCGCACGTGTCCTGCAAGATCTTGCGGGACGGGATCCGAACACGGTTGTTCGCCGACGCGACATTGATCAGATACGGCGCATGCACGTAGAGCGGGATGGCCGACGCCTTGAGCACGTCGGCATCCTCACGTGGTTTCGGCTTCTTCCAACTCTGCGGGTTGCCGAGGAAGAACTGCACCACGTCGGCACCGTCAGCGGCCGCCGCGGCCAGAGGGTCGGTGTTGTCTACATGCGAACCGATAAGCACGCAGCCAGTCTAGTGAGACGGTGCGACACGTCAGCCGGTGCTGCGATGACTTTCCGCGGCCCGCTTGGTCGTATGCAGTGTGGACAACAACGTATGGCCGATGGTGCACGCCGAACGGACAGCGCTGATCGCCGACCTCGCGCGCCTCGACGACAACGCGTGGGACACCGCATCACTGTGCGACGGGTGGAGTGTGCACGACGTCGTGGCGCATCTGGTCGATGTGGCGATGACGACGCGGGTCGGGTTCCTGGTCGACATGGCCCGGGCGCGCTTCGACTTCGACCGGCAGAACGCGCGTGGCGTCGCGCGTGCCCGCGGCGCGTCCCCGCACGAAACGCTGGAGCGCCTGCGCAGCGCCGCAGCACGGACGTCGACTCCCCCGGCGCCCCTCGACACGCGACTCGTCGAGGAAGTCGTGCACGGCGAGGACATCCGTCGCCCGCTCGGCATCGCGCACACCTACGCCCCGCAGGCCGTCGTCAGATCGTTGCGCCAACAGGCCCGCACCTCACGATCATTCGGCGGAGCGAAGGAACTTCTCACCCAGGTGCGGATCATTGCGACCGACGCCGACCTGGCCATCGGTGAAGGGGATGAGATAAGAGGCACCGCGCTGGCCCTGTTGTTGGCCATCTCGGGTCGGCCCGTGGCGCTCGGTGAACTCGACGGCCCCGGGTTGCCCACCTTGGCGACGTCCTGAGCAACCATTGTCACGCCAGAGTGACCGTCGGCGTCGAGCGCCACTCCAGCGTGACAACGGACGGGCCCGGAGATGGCACGCACACGAAAAAGCCCCCGCACAAGGCGGGGGCTTTTCCGTGACTAGCTAGCGGTAATCCGAGTAGCCGTAATCGTCCAGCGGCACCGCGGCACCGGTGGCCTGGCCGAAGTCCGGGCTGTAGTACTGATCCTCGTAGGACGGGATCGTGTACGCCGCAGCGCGGGCTTCCTCGGTCGGCTGCACCTGGATGTTGCGGTAACGGGCGATGCCGGTACCGGCCGGGATCAGCTTGCCGATGATCACGTTTTCCTTCAGACCGTTCAGCTTGTCGCTGCGGCAGTTGATGGCCGCATCGGTCAGCACGCGAGTGGTCTCCTGGAACGACGCCGCCGACAGCCACGAGTCCGTGGCCAGCGATGCCTTGGTGATGCCCATGAGCACCGGACGTCCGGCCGCGGGCTCGCCGCCCTCGGCCACGACGCGACGGTTCTCGGCCTCGAACTCGGCACGCTCGGTCAGCGAACCGGGCAGGAACTCCGTCGAGCCCGAATCGATGATCGTGACGCGACGCAGCATCTGCCGGACGATGACCTCGATGTGCTTGTCGTGGATCGACACGCCCTGGGCCCGGTAGACCTCCTGGACCTCCTTGACGAGGTGGATCTGCACCTCGCGGGGGCCCTGGACACGCAGCACCTCGTGCGGATCGGCGGAGCCTTCCATCAGCTGGTCGCCGACCTCGACGTGGTCGCCGTCGGAGAGCACGCCCTCCGAGCCGTCCTCGTGGGTGATGACCTTCAGGCGCTGACGCTTGGTGAGCTTGTCGTAGACAACTTCCTCGCCGCCATCGTCGGGAACGATGGTGATCTTGAAGAACTTGTCGCTCTCCTCCAGCCGCACCCGGCCCGCGACGTCGGCGATGGGCGCCTTGTTCCGCGGGATGCGGGCCTCGAACAGCTCCTGCACGCGGGGCAGACCACCGACGATGTCGGCACCACCGGTAACACCACCCTGGTGGAAGGTACGCATGGTCAGCTGCGTGCCGGGCTCACCGATGGACTGGGCGGCGACGATGCCGACGGCCTCGCCGATGTCGACCAGCTTGCCGGTGGCCATCGAGCGGCCGTAGCACTTCGCACACACCCCGGTGGCCGAGGCGCAGGTCAGCACCGAGCGGACCTTCACCTGCGTGATGCCGGCCGCGAGCAATGCGTCGATGGCCGGGTCACCCAGGTCGTGGCCGCGCTCGACGATCACGTTGCCGTCGGCGTCGACCGCGTCCGTGGCCAGGGTGCGCGCGAACGCCGAGGTCTCGACGTGCGCATCGCGGATCAGCGAACCGTCGGCGGCACGCTCGGCCAGGTGCACCGTGATACCACGCTCGGTCTCACAGTCGGTCTCGCGCACGATGACGTCCTGCGACACGTCCACCAGACGACGGGTCAGGTAACCCGAGTCGGCGGTACGCAGCGCGGTGTCGGCCAGACCCTTACGAGCACCGTGGGTGTTAATGAAGTACTCCAACACCGTCAGGCCCTCACGGAACGACGACTTGATGGGCCGCGGGATGAACTCACCCTTCGGGTTGGTCACCAGACCCTTCATGCCTGCCAGGGTGCGGGTCTGGGTGAGGTTACCCGTGGCGCCCGACTTCACGATCGTGATGATCGGGTTGTCCGCGGGGTAGTACTCCTCCAGAGCCTTACCGACCTCTTCGGTGGCGTCCTGCCAGATCTTGACCAGCGACTCGTTGCGCTCGGTGTGGTTGAGGGCACCACGCTGGTACTTGCGCTCGATCGCGTCGGCCTCGGCCTCGTGCCGCTCCAGGATCTCCTGCTTCTGCGGCGGCACCAGCACGTCGGCCATCGACACGGTGACACCCGAACGGGTGGCCCAGTAGAAGCCGGCGTCCTTGAGCTTGTCGACGGTCTGCGCGACCACGATCATCGGGTAGCGCTCGGCCAGGTCGTTGATGATCCGGGCCTGGACCTTCTTGTGCATCTGCTCGTTGACGAACGGATACCCGTGCGGCAGCAGCTCGTTGAACAGCACGCGACCCAGCGTCGTCTCGGCGACCCAGGCGTCTCCGTGGCGCCAGCCGTTCGGGAACTGCGCGGCCTCGATGTCGGCAGGCGGACGCAGATCGGTCAGCCGCACCTTGATCTTGGCGCGCACCGACAGCGCACCGCGGTCGAGCGCCATGATGGCCTCGGCCGGGCTGCTGTACACACCCTGCTCGGGCGAATCCGTACCGGCCGCGACGTACTCGCCGGTGTCCCCCTCGACCTCGGTGGTCAGGAAGTACAGACCGGTCACCATGTCCAGACGCGGCATGGCCAGCGGCTTGCCCGACGCCGGGGACAGGATGTTGTTCGACGACAGCATGAGAATGCGGGCCTCGGCCTGCGCCTCTGCCGACAGCGGCAGGTGCACGGCCATCTGGTCACCGTCGAAGTCGGCGTTGAACGCCTCACACACCAGCGGGTGCAGCTGGATGGCCTTGCCTTCCACCAGCTGCGGCTCGAAGGCCTGGATACCCAGGCGGTGCAGCGTAGGTGCACGGTTCAGCAGCACCGGGTGCTCGGCGATGACCTCTTCGAGGACATCCCACACCTGGGGACGCTGACGCTCGACCATGCGCTTGGCGCTCTTGATGTTCTGCGCGTGGTTCAGGTCGACCAGACGCTTCATCACGAACGGCTTGAACAGCTCCAGCGCCATGAGCTTCGGCAGACCGCACTGGTGCAGCTTGAGCTGCGGGCCGACCACGATGACCGAACGGCCCGAGTAGTCGACGCGCTTACCCAGCAGGTTCTGCCGGAAGCGGCCCTGCTTGCCCTTGAGCAGATCGGACAGCGACTTGAGCGGACGGTTGCCCGGCCCGGTGACCGGACGGCCGCGACGGCCGTTGTCGAACAGCGCGTCCACCGACTCCTGAAGCATGCGCTTCTCGTTGTTGACGATGATCTCGGGCGCGCCCAGATCGATCAGTCGCTTGAGCCGGTTGTTGCGGTTGATCACGCGGCGGTACAGGTCGTTCAGGTCGGAGGTCGCGAAGCGGCCACCGTCGAGCTGAACCATCGGACGCAGCTCCGGCGGGATCACCGGGACGGCGTCGAGCACCATGCCCATGGGCGAGTTGCCGGACTGCTGGAAGGCCGCGACGACCTTCAGGCGCTTGAGCGCCCGCAGCTTCTTCTGGCCCTTGCCGTTCTTGATGACGTCACGCAGCGACTCGGCCTCGGCGTCGATGTCGAAGTTCTCGATGAGCTTCTTGATCGACTCCGCGCCCATGGCGCCCGTGAAGTACTCGCCGTAGCGGTCCTGCAGCTCGCGGTAGAGCACCTCGTCCACGATGAGCTGCTTGGGAGCCAGCTTGGTGAAGGTGTTCCAGATCTCCTCGAGCCGATCCAGCTCACGCTGGGCCCGGTCGCGGAGCTGACGCATCTCGCGCTCGCCGCCGTCGCGCACCTTGCGGCGCACGTCGGACTTGGCACCCTCGGCCTCGAGCTCGGCCAGGTCGGCCTCGAGCTTCTGGGCGCGGGCCTCCAGGTCGGAGTCACGCTGGTCCTCGACGGCCTTGCGCTCGACGGCCATCTCGGCCTCGAGCGTCGACAGCTCGTTGTGCCGCATCTCCTCGTCCACGCCGGTGATGACGTAGGCCGCGAAGTAGATGATCTTTTCCAGATCCTTCGGCGCCAGGTCGAGCAGGTAGCCCAGCCGGCTCGGCACACCCTTGAAGTACCAGATGTGCGTGACGGGCGCGGCCAGCTCGATGTGGCCCATCCGCTCACGACGCACCTTGGCGCGAGTCACCTCGACGCCGCAGCGCTCACAGATGATGCCCTTGAAGCGCACACGCTTGTACTTGCCGCAGTAGCACTCCCAGTCGCGAGTCGGTCCGAAGATCTTCTCGCAGAACAGGCCGTCCTTTTCGGGCTTGAGCGTGCGGTAGTTGATGGTCTCCGGCTTCTTGACCTCGCCGAAGGACCAGTTACGGATGTCGTCCGCGGTGGCGAGGCCGATGCGGAGTTCATCGAAGAAGTTGACGTCTAGCACGTAACTCCCTTTCCCCTTTCGGGACTAGAAATCTGTTTAGGCCAGGTCTTCCACAGAGGCGGATTCGTTGCGCGACAGGTTGATTCCGAGGTTGGCAGCGGCACGCTCCAGATCCTCGTCGTCACCGTCACGCATCTCGATCGCCGCGCCGTCGGAAGACAGCACCTCAACATTCAGGCAGAGCGACTGCAGCTCCTTGAGCAACACCTTGAACGACTCCGGGATACCGGGTTCGGGGATGTTCTCGCCCTTGACGATCGCCTCGTACACCTTGACGCGACCCACCGTGTCGTCGGACTTGATGGTGAGCAGCTCCTGCAGCGTGTACGCCGCGCCGTAGGCCTGCATGGCCCAGCACTCCATCTCACCGAACCGCTGGCCACCGAACTGCGCCTTACCACCGAGCGGCTGCTGGGTGATCATCGAGTACGGACCGGTCGAGCGGGCGTGGATCTTGTCGTCCACCAGGTGATGCAGCTTCAGGATGTACATGTAGCCGACCGTCACCGGGTACGGGAACGGTTCGCCACTGCGGCCGTCGAACAGCGTCGCCTTGCCGTCGCCGTCGACCATGACCTCACCGTCACGGTTCGGCAGCGTCGACCCGAGCAGGCCGGCCAGCTCGCCTTCCTGCGCACCGTCGAACACCGGGGTGGAGACGATGCTGTCGGCAGGCGCCGAGAGCAGGCCCTCGGGCAGCTTGCTCGCCCAGTCCGGGGTTCCGTCGGCCACGTTGATGTTCCAACCGGCCTTGGCGACCCACCCGAGGTGGGTTTCCAGGATCTGGCCGATGTTCATACGACGCGGCACACCGTGGGTGTTCAGGATGATGTCGACCGGGGTGCCATCGGGCAGGAACGGCATGTCCTCGACGGGCAGGATCTTGCCGATGACGCCCTTGTTGCCGTGGCGTCCGGCCAGCTTGTCGCCGTCGGAGATCTTGCGCTTCTGCGCGACGTACACGCGGACCAGCTCGTTGACGCCGGCGGGCAGCTCGTCGTCGTCCTCACGCGAGAACACGCGGATGCCGATGACCTTGCCGGACTCACCGTGCGGAACCTTGAGCGACGTGTCGCGAACCTCGCGGGCCTTCTCACCGAAGATGGCACGCAGCAGGCGCTCCTCCGGGGTCAGCTCGGTCTCGCCCTTCGGGGTGACCTTGCCGACCAGGATGTCGCCGTCGCGGACCTCGGCGCCGATGCGGACGATGCCGCGCTCGTCGAGATCGGCCAGCACCTCATCGGAGACGTTCGGGATGTCCCGGGTGATCTCCTCGGCGCCCAGCTTGGTGTCGCGGGCATCGATCTCGTGCTCTTCGATGTGAATCGAGGTGAGCACGTCCTCTTCCACCAGGCGGTTGGAGAGGATGATCGCGTCCTCGTAGTTGTGGCCTTCCCACGGCATGATCGCCACGAGCAGGTTCTTGCCGAGCGCCATCTCACCGTTCTCGGTGCAGGGCCCGTCGGCGATGACCTGGCCGGCCTCGACCCGCTGCCCGGCGTCCACGATCGGACGCTGGTTGGCGCACGTGCCGTGGTTGGACCGGGCGAACTTGCGCATCCGGTAGGTGTGCCGGGTGCCGTCGTCGGCCATCACGGTGACGTAGTCGGCCGAGACCTCTTCGATGACACCGGCCTTGTCCGACACCACGACGTCGCCCGCGTCGATCGCGGCACGCAGCTCCATGCCGGTACCGACCAGCGGGGCCTCGCTGCGCACCAGCGGAACCGCCTGGCGCTGCATGTTGGCACCCATCAGGGCACGGTTGGCGTCGTCGTGCTCGAGGAACGGGATCATCGCGGTCGCGACCGACACCATCTGGCGCGGCGAGACGTCCATGTAGTCGACCTGATCGGCCGCCACGAACTCGACCTCGCCGCCCTTCTTGCGGACCATGACGCGGTCCTCGCTGAAGCGGCCATCGGCGTCGGTCGGCGAGTTGGCCTGCGCCACGACGTGGCGGTCCTCCTCGTCGGCGGTGAGGTAATCGATCTGGTCGGTGACCACGCCCTCGACGACCTTGCGGTACGGGGTCTCGATGAAGCCGAACGGGTTGACGCGCGCGTACACCGACAGCGAGCCGATCAGACCGATGTTCGGACCTTCAGGGGTCTCGATCGGGCACATGCGGCCGTAGTGGCTGGCGTGCACGTCGCGGACCTCGAGGCCGGCGCGCTCACGGGACAGACCGCCGGGGCCCAGCGCCGACAGGCGACGCTTGTGGGTCAGACCCGACAGCGGGTTGTTCTGGTCCATGAACTGCGACAGCTGGCTGGTGCCGAAGAACTCCTTGATCGCCGCCACGACGGGACGGATGTTGATCAGGGTCTGCGGCGTGATCGCCTCGACGTCCTGCGTGGTCATGCGCTCACGCACGACACGCTCCATACGCGACAGGCCGACGCGGATCTGGTTCTGGATCAGCTCACCCACGGTGCGCAGACGACGGTTGCCGAAGTGGTCGATGTCGTCGACCTCGACCGGAACCTCGACACCGCCGGGGACGGTCATCGTGGTCTGGCCCTCGTGCAGGCGCACCAGGTACTCGATGGTCGCGACGACGTCCTCTTCGGTCAGCGTCGACGACGTGATCGGCTGGCCGGCGTTGAGCCCCAGCTTCTTGTTGACCTTGTAGCGGCCGACGCGGGCCAGGTCGTAGCGCTTCTCCTTGAAGAACAGGTTCTCCAGCAGGGTCTGCGCGGACTCCTTGGTCGGCGGCTCGCCCGGACGCAGCTTGCGGTAGATGTCCAGCAGCGCCTCGTCGGTGCCCGCGGTGCTGTCCTTCTCCAGCGTGCCCATCATGATCTCGGAGAAGCCGAAGCGCTCCACGATCTGCTCGCTGGTCCAGCCCAGCGCCTTGAGCAGCACGGTGACGGGCTGACGGCGCTTGCGGTCGATGCGCACACCGACGGTGTCGCGCTTGTCGACGTCGAACTCCAGCCACGCACCGCGGCCGGGGATCACCTTGACGCTGTGCAGCGTCTTCTCGGTGGACTTGTCGATGGTCTCGTCGAAGTACACACCGGGCGAACGGACGAGCTGCGACACCACGACGCGCTCGGTGCCGTTGATGATGAAGGTGCCCTTTTCGGTCATCATCGGGAAGTCGCCCATGAAGACCGTCTGGCTCTTGATCTCACCGGTGTTGTTGTTGATGAACTCGGCCGTGACGAACAGCGGGGCCGCGTACGTCATGTCCTTGTCTTTGCACTCGTCGACCGGGGCCTTGACCTCGTCGAAGCGCGGGTCGCTGAACGACAGCGACATCGAGCCCGAGAAGTCTTCGATCGGCGAGAGTTCGGCCAGCACCTCTTCGAGGCCGCCGACAGGGTTCTCCTCGCCGCGGTCCACGGCGTTCTGGCGCCAACGGTCGGAACCGACCAGCCATTCGAAGGAATCGGTCTGAACGTCGAGTAGCCCCGGAACCTCAAGAGGCTCGCGGAGCTTTGCAAATGAAACTCGGTTCGGTGCTCCTGGGACGGAGTTATTGGTGGTAGCGTTTGCTGACTTGCTCTGGCTAGAGACTGCCAAGATGCATCCTTCCAGCACCTCATGCGACTTTCCGGAGGACATCAACTGCCGGTCAGGTTAGCCGCGATTCTGCGTCGGTTCGGCTGGTTGACGACCTGTCCGACGGCACGCGACGAGATCACTGAGCAATGCTCAGGCAAGACCTACGGTGTCGAATACTGAGGGTGGGCAGGAGGCAGCCAGCGCAACGTCCAACGATAGCGCAGAACGGCGCATTCCTCAACTGCCCAGTAATGAGCATCACTGGGCGAGCATCTCCCGACGATATCCGTGCCGGTAAGGCGCTGGCTGGCGTCTCGAACTACCCGATACGAACATGCTGCCCAACAGACTGGCCCTTAAGGCGCCGTCCGTCAAGAGGTGACGCGCCGAATATGTGTGTTCACCAGCACGATGTCCAACTTAACCCAACCCTCCGACAGCGCGCGTAACCCCGTTGGACACCCAGAACCCTCAACCAGTCCTCAATGGCCCGCAGCGGCCGCCACAGGGCCGTTGAAGCCCGTCCCGACCCGTCTTACAAACGAACGAGGCCGGGCCTTGCGGCCCGGCCTCGTTCACCTTGTCTTGGCGACTAACTCTTCCCAGGAACCTCGATCACCCCGGTGGGCTCGTCGTCGGCGGTCCGCTGATGGCGAGCGGTCGGCTCGTCGTAGTTCTGCGGCAGCGGGGCCGCCTGCTGCGTCTGGCCGCTGGTGTTGTTGAGGTCTTCGAGGATCGCGGCCTGGGCGGCGGGCGGCAGGGTGTGCAGGATCTCGCGCACGCGCGCCTGACGTCGCGCGACGGCCTGACGCACCGGCATACCTGGGGTGACGGTGATCTGCGGCGGCACGCCCTCGACCTCCTCGACACCACCGTCGCCGTGACCGGCATCGAGCGCGGCCTGCTCGGCGGCCGCGGTCGCCTCGTCCTTCTCCTCCGACATGCCGATGGGGCCGATACGGCGGCCGTTGAGGAACTGCTTGACGGCCGGCTCGTCACTGGTCAGCAGCACCTCGCGAGGACCGAACATGACCAGGTGCTTGCGGTAGAGCATGCCGATGTTGTCCGGCACCGTGCGCACGATGTTGATGTTGTGCGTCACGATCAGCACGGTCGCGTCGATCTGCGCGTTGATGTCGATCAGCAGCTGCGACAGGTAAGCGGTACGAACCGGGTCGAGACCGGAGTCCGGCTCGTCGACGAGCAGGATCTTCGGGTCGAGCACCAGGGCCCGGGCCAGACCGGCGCGCTTACGCATACCGCCGGAGATCTCGCCGGGGAACTTGTGACCGTCGTTGGGCATACCCACGATCTCGAGCTTCTCCATGACGATCTCACGGATTTCGCTCTCGGATTTCTTGGTGTGCTCACGCAGCGGGAAGGCCGTGTTGTCGTAGATGTTCATCGAGCCGAACAGCGCGCCGTCCTGGAACAGCACCCCGAACAGCGTCCGGATCTCGTAGAGCTCCTTGGCCGAGCACTGGATGATGTCGGTGCCGTCGATGATGATCGAGCCGCGCTCCGGGCGCAGCAGACCGATCAGCGACTTCAGGAACACCGACTTGCCGGTACCCGACGGGCCCAGCATGACGCTGACCTCACCGGCGGGGATCGTCAGCGTGACGTCTTCCCAGATCTTCGAGGATCCGAAGGACTTGCTCAGCCCATTTACTTCGATACTGACGCCAGCCATCCGAGACCCTTCCGCCTACGTCCGCGATTCACCTGCAACCCGCCTGTGGTTTGAGTCACCATAGCGCACCGCGGCTGCCGAGTTTCAACGTTGTACCGGATACCGGCTATATACCCCCACGAACAGCAAAAATCCCCCGAATCCGCGAAGATTCGGGGGATTTTTGCGTCGGCGAAAACTACTTGACGGTGACCGTCGCGCCCGCGGCCTCGAGCTTGGCCTTGGCGTCGTCGGCGGCTTCCTTGGCGACCTTCTCGAGCAGCGGCTTGGGGGCGCTGTCGACGAGATCCTTGGCTTCCTTCAGGCCCAGGCCGGAGACGATCTCGCGGACGACCTTGATGACGCCGATCTTCTTCTCGCCGGCGCTCTCGAGGATGACGTCGAACTCCGACTGCTCCTCGGCGGCCTCGGCGGCGGCCGGGGCGGCACCGGGGGCGGCAACGGCGACCGGAGCGGCGGCGGTGACCTCGAAGGTCTCCTCGAACTGCTTCACGAACTCAGAGAGCTCCAGCAGGGTCATTTCCTTGAACGCGTCGAGCAGTTCTTCGGTGGACAGCTTGGCCATGGTGATGGTCCTTCCTGATTCTTCTTACAGATGTTTGGGTGGGTTGAGCGGTTGCGGTTAAGCGGCTTCCTCGGCGGCCTTCTTCTCCTGCAGCGCGGCAGCGAGCCGGGCCACCTGAGAAGCGGGCGCGTTGAACAGACCGGCAGCCTTGGACAGGTTGCCCTTCATGGCGCCTGCCAGCTTGGCCAGCAGCACCTCGCGGGACTCCAGGTCGGCGATCTTCTCGACCTCGGCGATGGACAGCGCCCTGCCGTCCATGTAGCCGCCCTTGATGACGAGCGCCTTGTTGTCCTTGGCGAACTTCTTGATCGCCTTGGCGGCGTCGACCGGCTCGCCCTTGACGAACGCGATCGCCGTGGGGCCGGCGAACAGTTCGTCGAGGCCTTCAATGCCGGCTTCGGAAGCGGCGCGCTTCACCAGAGTGTTCTTGGCGACGGTGTACGTGGCGGAGTCGCCGAGGGAACGGCGGAGCTCAGCCAGGTGTGCCACGGTCAGCCCGCGGTACTCGGTGACGACGGTGGCCGTCGACTCCTTGAACTGCTCGGCAATGTCGGCAACCGCCGTGGCCTTGTCAGCCTTGGCCATGCATGCCTCCTTGTGGTGGGTATCGGGTGCTCCACCAACTTGGGGCCGGAAACGACGAACGCCCCGACGCAGACAGGTCGGGGCGGAAAAATACGCGGGTGTCGGCCCGCAGATCTAACTGGCCTCGTCCTCCTGCGTGGGCCGCCGGGTCTCTGATGCACCGCTTGCGCGATGAACAACAGAGCGATCCGGACCTTCAACCGATTGCTCGAGTGCTTACTCTTCGCGCAAGCGCTCATCGGTGACCGACGGTCTTCGGTGGAACGCGTCAAGGGTAGCCGAACACGCGCGCACTTCCTAATCGAGCCCTGCCACCGCAGCCGTCACCACCAGCACGAGCAGCACCGCCAACAGTGCCACGCGCACCCGGTGCAGCCGATCCCAGCGATGCGCCAGCTCGGGCGGGGCAGCGGCGGTGTCGGCAGGTCCGCCCGCCCAGGCCGCGATGCGGTTGTTGATCGGCACCAGCGTGGTGAGCGTCAGCACCATCACCGCACCCATCAACACCACCGCGGCGATGAGCGGCAAGCCGGGGTTGATCAGCGTGGCCGCGATCAACAGGACCGCCGCGGTGCAGTACCAGAACGGCATCACGGTCCCGAAGATCCGGCTGCCGGCGCCGCGGGCCTGCCGGTAGGCCTCGTCGGGCAGCCGCCCGAGGATCGGGTTGAGGAATGCCGCGACCCCGAACTCGACGCCGACGAGCGGTCCGGTGACCACGATGGCAAGGATCTGCACGATCTGTTCCATGTCGTCGAGCCTGGTCGTTATGCTGTCACAAAACAAGGTACTGACAAATTAGTCAGTTCAACGTGCGGGGAGGCCTGCCGTGGCGGTGTCGAAGAAGGAGATCGGTGACTGCCCGATAGACGCGACGCTTTCGGTCATCGACGGCAGATGGAAGGGCACCATCCTGTGGCGGTTGTGTGACGGCCCCATGCGCACGGCCGAGCTCCGGCGCAGCATTCCCGACATCACCGAGCGCATGCTCATCCGGCATCTGCACGAGCTGGTGGCCGACGGCATCATCGACCGTCACGACGCGGGCACCATCCCGCCGTGCGTGCACTACTCGATCTCGGAGTACGGCATGACGCTGGCGCCCGTGCTGCAGAGCCTGTGCGACTGGGGCCGCGTTCACATGCGGCGCGAGACGCGAAAGGCTCAGCCCCGCAAGAGAGCGGCCGCACCCACCAGCCCGGCATCGCCGCCGAGCGCGGCGGGCACCACGCGCATCTCCCGCAGGAAATCCAGTCCCGCGTAAGACACCAAAGCCGCCCTGATCGGTCCGAACAGCAGCTCGCCCGATTTGGCGACGCCGCCACCGATCACCACGAGATCGAGGTCGCACACCGCGCCGACGGAGGCGATCATCGCCGCGATGGCCCGCGCCCCACGTTGAAATGCCTTCAGCGCCACGGGCTCACCCGCGAGCGCGGCGTCGGCGAGCTCTTTCGCGTCGGCCTCGGGCGGCGCATCCCAGCCCTGCCCGCGGGCCCAGCGCGCCATGTTGGGGCCGGACGCGACGGTCTCGACGCACCCGTGGGCGCCGCACGTGCACAGGGTGCCGTCGTCGGGGTCGACGATGACATGCCCGACGTGGCCCGCGTTGCCCGTGCGCCCGTCATACGGTGCGCTGTCGAGCACCAGGCCGCCACCGACACCGGTCGAGACCACCATGCCGAGCAGGAACTCAGCGCCCTGCCCCGCGCCGCGCCACTGCTCCCCCAACGCCATGCACAGCCCGTCGCCACCGAGGCGCACGGGCAGCCCGGTCGCCGACTCGACCCGCTGCACGATCGGAAAGCGTTGCCACTCGGTGATGTTGATGGGGCTGACGGTGCCGCTCGGCAGGTCGATGGGACCGGCCGACGCGACCCCTACGCCACGCACGGTGCCGTCGGCCGCTGCCAGCGTCTCGGCGAGCAGTTGTTCGACGACGGCCCACACGGTTTCGGCGTCGCCGTCCGGAGTGGGCAGTTTGGCCTGGTACACCAGGGTGCCGTCGGGGTCGACGAGCCCGGTGGCGATCTTGGTTCCGCCGATGTCGAGCGCGAGGGTGAGGGTCATCGATGATGCGCCAATCAGTGTTTGTGGGTGTTGTCGGGCTGGCGGGGGTCACCGGGGTGCTCGTAGCCGGGTGCGAGTTCGACCGTGGCCGCGCAGCGGGCATCGAGCCACAGCCGGAAGGCGCGCCGCTGGGCGGCCCCGCGCAGCAGCCGCGCGATGCGGTCGGACACCTCGTGCAGCGGGGGCGCCTCGGGTCTCGTGTTCCACCCGTGCGGCACAGTGCATTTCGTGGCGAACCGCAGCGGGTTGCGGGCATGGTAGGCGGCGATGTCGGCGTCGGTGACGACGACGGCTGCGCCGATGTCGGCGAACACCGCACGGGCCAGCGGGAGGGCCAGTGTCGAGGCCGCGACGCTGCCGATCTCCAACCGCGCCGCGGTGTCGGGCAGCACCGCATCCTCGGTGGGAGCGCCGTCCTCGACCAGGCACCGAGCCGCCGCCTCGTCGGCGACCACCCGCTCGGCCACCGCGAGCTGGGTCAACCAGCGCCGCAGCTGACGGCCCTCACTCGTGCCGGGACGCGGCAGCGCCGAAGCCCGATTGCCCGCCCGCAGGATCGCTTCACGCCGGTCGATCTCCGTGACCGGCACCGGTTTTCCCGCGACCCGCGCCGCGACCGTCATCGGACCGCGACCTTCACCGCGGGCGTGTACAGCAGGCGCCCCGCACAACCGACCCGGATCAGGGCCCACCATTCGCCGGGTTCGAGCCAGGCGGGCGGCGTGACGTCGAACCCGATCTCGACCGTGCCGCGGGCGGGCACATCGGCGCCCGCCGCGGCCGGGCCCATCCACTCCCAGGTGCCCCACGGGCTGATCAGGTGCGCCTCGGCCGTCAGGCCCGCGGCCGCATCGGTGCCGACGGTCGCCGAAAGCCGGGCGGTCTCACCGGCTTTCACCTCGATCGGCTGCGGCTCGGACACCAGTTTGAGCACTTCTCCCCCACCGTCACCCACGGTGACGATGCAGACGTCCTCGACCACCTGCCGCCACGACGGCGGCATCGAGCCCGAGTCGCTGCCGGTGACCGCGAGTTCGACCCGCACAGGGTAGCGGCCGGGTTCGGTGCCGGCAGGCGCCCGCACCACCACGTCGGTCTCCAGATGCTCGTCGGGCGGCAACACGAAAGGCAGCTGCGCGGGGCCCGCGGCCCAGCCCTTGGGCACCAGCACCCGGACACGCCCGTGCAGCGACGCGTCGGTACAGTCGCTGGCCGCGGTGAGGCGCAGCACGATCTCTGAATCCGGCTGCGCGGCAACGTTCTCCGGGTGCAGGTGGGCGACGGCAGGCAGTCCGCCGAGCGGCGCGGGGCCACGATTGTGCAGCCAGTACCTGGCGTAGAGCGGTTGGGCCGCCTCGGCCTCGGGAGCCAGCCGGCGGTGGTCGGCCCGCAGCACCTGCGGCAGGTTGAGCCGCGTCGCCACGGTCGCGATCTGATATCCGTGCAGCGTCAACCCATCGGCGTGCGCGAGCTGCGGCCCCGGCTCCTCGAGCAGGTTCAGGTGCGTCGCCGCGGAGACCGTGCGCAGCCCGGATCGGATGGTCACATCCGTGGTGCTGCCGGACATCTCGACGAGCCTCAGGGTGACGCCGTCGGCCGGACCGGTCGTGCGGACACTGCCGGCGGCCAGCGGGTTGCCGGTCGCCTTGAGCGCGCCGAGTTGCACGCGGCCTGCCGGCTCGATCTCCAGCAGCGATCCCCAGGACGGGAGGCCGCCTCCGCCACCGTGTGCCGGCACCGCGAGCAGTGGTCGGTTGAATTCCGCGCCGCGCGCGGCCACCCGGGCTGCGCGCCAGTCACCCGGACCGCTGACCAGTGCGTAGTCGAATGTGTGGGTCCAGTGCTGCAATTGGAAGTTGGAGCCGTCGGGCGCGGTACGCCGGGGCGGGTCGATCCAGGTTCCCGACGGCCAGCCGGTGCACGACCGCATGAGCGACGTGTGCAGGGTGCCGTCGGGATCGACCGCGAAGCCCGGCACGCCACGGTTGAGCACCGCCACGGTGTGTGATTCGAAGCGTTCGGCGCCGGCGGGCGCACCCTGTTCGACGACGATCTCCGCGTCGGCCAGGTCATCGACGACGCCGCCGAGGTCACCGATGAGGATCAACACGGGCAGGGCAGCCGCCGCGCGCAGATCGGCGCCCGGCACCCACTGTTCGATCAGGGGCGCCGCGGCTGGCACCCACACCCTGGCCGTTCCGGTCTGTTCGAGCTGACGCTTGAGTTCGTCGCTGTAGGACACGTCGGCGGCCGCGAGCACGGTTGCGGTGAAAGAGTTCTCGTCCGGTCCACCGAGCGTGATGCGGGTGTCGGGCAGGTTGGAGTCCACCGTGAGGTCGCCGTAGCGGGGCTTGTCGGCGCGGCTGCACGTCGCGGTCACCCCGGCGCGTGCCAGCGCGACCATCAGATCACGCGCTGCGGGAGCAGCCGCGGTGTCCGGTGTGACGACCTCGGCGACCGAGACCGCCCGCACGGCATCGCCGACCCGGACCCGCACCGCGGAGGACAGCCCGAACCAGCCGTAGGCCGGGTTGTCGAGGGTCCACGGGTGGTGTGCGGAGTCCACCGCGCGGCCGCTGTCCCCGCGGTCGTGCATCAGCCCGAAACCGCGGCCGATGACGGCGTCTCCGACCTCGCTGACCGGCAGTGCGCCGGGAACGGGACACGGCCACCGCAGCCGCAGCAGCTTGTCGGCACCGACGAATTCGTCGATCGTGGTGCGACAGTCGACCCGGTCCAGCCCCTGCCACAGGGTGATGGTCTGGGTGTAGCGCAGCAGGTCTCCGATGCGGCCCCGTACCACCACACGCTGCCCGAGCGCGCTACGGTAACAACGGATCTCGTCAGCCGCGGCCTCCGACGAACACACCACGGGCCCTTTTGGCAGCAGATGCCACGGCCCTTCGCCGGCCTGCGGGTGCGCCGGGTACTCGTCGTAGACCGCGAGCTCGTTGCCCACAGCGCCGTCGGCGATCAGCTCACGGCCGTCGTGGACGACGGAATCGACACCGCCGCCACGTGCCGGGTCGACGCTCAGCCGGCAGTAGTCGTTCTCGATGGTGGTGCCCGCGATCGGCTCCCACCCGGAGCCCCGGCCTTCGGTGAACCGGTAGGAGCGCCAGCCCAGCGACGGCACATCCCGCGCGAGCCAGCTGACGGTCAGGCCCCCGTGCTCGACCAGGACCGGCAGATACCGTCCGTCGGTGTCGACAACGGCACCGTCGAACGGCTTGTCCAGCCGCACCGTGACGATGTCGGTTCTGTTGTGCGCCAGTGAATTCCACACCACCACCGCACCGTCCACGGCGTCGGACAACAGCGCCAGTGCGTTGTCGCGCGCGCCCGTGCCCAATTCCCATGCGTCGCGCCAACCCGTCAGCAGGTCGAGATACACCTGGTCGGATTCGGATCCGGTGATGGCGTCGTGGTGGGCCCCGTACGCGAGCTGCACCCAGGCCTTGGCGAACGCCGCCTGCGGGTACTCGGCCCCGCCGAGCAGGCCCGCGAACACCGCGAACCGTTCGGCGTCAAGCACCGCGTCCTCGGCGGCCCGGTTGGCCTGCTTGGTGTCGATGTAGGAGACGTCCTTGCCCGTGTAGATCGGGTTCATGTCGCGGGTCTGCGGCGACGCCTCAACACCGCGTTCGGAAAGCTCGGCGCGCACCGCGGCGAAGAACTCGGACGGCACCGCGCACACGAACTTCGGCCACATGTACCTGGAGTTCCAGTCCCGGTGGATCTGCGTGACCCACTTGTTGGGCGGCGTGTAGTCGGTGCCGACGGGCAGCAGCACATTGCGGGTCAACGCGACGCGTTTGAGTTTGGTGAACAACGCGTATGTCGAGGCTTCGGCCTCGGTCAGCGACGCCGCGGAATCCATCCACCAGCCCGCCGAGTAGTGCGCGGGCATGTAGTGCGTGAGCAGGCCGCGCCCCGACGGCGCGATCCATTCGAACTCGCTGGGAAACTGCATGCGCTCGGGATCGCCGTCGTTCTGCATCGGCCCCCACTGGTGATGCGGTCCACGCGCCCACGAACTCGACGTCAGTCCGGCGTCTGCCGCCATTCCCGGAAACTGCGGGTCATGCCCGAACACGTCGAGCTGCCACGCCGTCGCGGGCCGCGCCCCCATGACGTCACGCTGAAAACCCATGCCGGCCACGAAGTTCCGGATCGCAGTCTCGGGGCTGGTGAGATTGGTGTTCGGCTCGTTGTAGGCGCCTCCCATGATCTCCACGCGCCCGTCAGCGATGAACCGGCGCAGGTCGGCCCGATCCTCGGGGTGGGCATCCCAGTACGGCTTGAGGTAGTCGACCTCGGCCAGCACGAACTTGTATTCCGGTTCGCGGCGCGCCATTTCCAGGTGCGCCGCCACGAGGTCGAACCCGTGGGTCTGCCTGCACTGCCCGGGCGGATCCTCGGTCCACACGCTGGTGTAGGCGGCCTGGGTGTTCCACCACACCGGGTCGTAGTGGAAGTGGCTGATCATGTACATCGTCCAGCCCGGTTCGGCGACGGTGAACTCGAACGCCACGTCCGCGGCCCGCGCGGTACGGGTTTCGCCCGGCACGGCACCGGTGACCGCGACGGGCACTTCGACGACGCCGTCGCCCGGCTCGGCGGCCGCCTCGCCGGACAGCCCTTCACCGGTGACCCGCACGGTCTCGCCGGGGCTCGCCCCGGTGTAGGCCACCCGCACCAGCTGCAGCGGTGTTTCCGCTGAACCGGCAAACAGCTCCGTCGTCTCGGCTGACGTGACGTGCACCTCACGAACCCTACGACGTCACGGCCGGGAAATGTCGACGACGAGCGCGCGATGATCCGAGATCGCCAACCGCGGAGCGTCACACGACTCGACCTGGAGGGTGTCGTCGTCGGTCAGCACGTGGTCGAGTTGATGGTCGGGATCGTCGGCCGGAAATGTCGGCGCGGTGCCCAGCGCGCGCCATCCCACCGAGCGGTTCGCGCGCATGTTGAGGTCGCCCATGAGCACCCGCGGCGCCGGGAAACCGCGCAGATCGCGCACGAGATGGCGCAGCTGCACGCGGTTCCAGCCGGGCACGAACGACAGGTGGGTGTTGGCGACGGTCATCGGCCCCAGCGGCGTGTCGAGCCGCGCCACGACGGCGGCTCGGGGTTCCTCGTGGACGATGCGGACCCGTCGGATGGCGGGCAGGTACATGGGGAATCGCACCGGGATCCGGGGCAGCCGCAGCACCTGCCAGTTCTCGGCGGGAAACCGCGACAGCAATGCGATTCCGTACGCGGCCGTGCCGGGTTGCTCACGTCCGGTGGCCGCCATCCATGTCGCACCCGGGGTGCCGGAGATCGCGGCGACGAACCGGTGGTGCTGGGCGTGCATGGCGGCCGCGGCCATCGCGGTCAGGTCGGCCTTACCGGAACGTGGTTGGTCGAGGTCGACCTCTTGCAACGCGAGGATGTCGGCGTCGATCTCAGCCACTGCATCGGCGAGTCTGCCCAGGTCGACGTCACCGTCGTGGACATTTCGTCCGTGCAGGATGTTGAAAGTAGCCATCCGCATGGGTACTCAAGTACCCGCGACGGCAATCCACCACGCGTCGCACCGACAACAGGATGGCACCGTGCTCGCTCGAAACGACGACCTGCGGGACGCATTGAAGCGCGCGGCGTCAGCGCTGAAATTGCATGGCCCCGACTTTGCCCTGGCGGGCAGCTACGCGCTGTGGGTGCACGGCGCACCGGAACCGGTGCACGATGTCGACTTCGTGGTCGCCGAGGCCGACGCCGACGCGGCAGCCGTGACCCTGCAGAAGGCCGGCTTCCGGATCGTGCGCACTCCCGAGGACTGGTTGTTCAAGGCGTATCCGGACGACGACGTCCTGGTCGACGTGCTCTATCAGCTCAACGGTGTCCCGGTCGACGCCGTCACGCTGAGCA
Organism: Mycolicibacterium mageritense; assembly: GCF_010727475.1. Lineage (NCBI taxonomy): Bacteria > Bacillati > Actinomycetota > Actinomycetes > Mycobacteriales > Mycobacteriaceae > Mycobacterium > Mycolicibacterium mageritense. Next base: position 4,328,849 of record NZ_AP022567.1, on the reverse strand, counting down.
GCGCCGAGGTACTCGACGTGCTCGCGATCCGGATGCCCGTGTTGCCGCCGACGCACGTGATGGCCGAAAAGCTCAACTCTCTCAACGAGCATCACTGCGATTTCGCGGCCCTGCTGCCCGCCGCGCGCGCAGTGCGCGAGCGCGTCGATTGGGATGCCGTCCGCGCCGCGACGAGTGAGAACGATTTCGCGGCGGCGTTCCTGGTGCTCACCGACCGCCTGGGCATCACGTGACGCGCCCCGGCGACGACGCGGCCCGCAAACGCTCCGCGACCGTACGCACCGCGGCGACCACCTCCGGTGGCTCGAGCACCTCGAAGTCGTAACCGGTGGTCGCGAAGTAGAGCACCATGCGTTCGGGGTCGTCCGCGCCGGCGGTGACGATGCACGTATCGGGGCCGTCCGGTTCGACGGTCGCCGACGCGGCCGGAAAAACTTGTGCCAGTGCGTGTTCCGGTGCCCGGTAGCGCACCCTGGCGACATATCGATACGGCGACGAACTGATGGACCGGCGCACGTAGCTCGCGGCGTCCGGCGCGTCGCGCGGCGCGAAGGTGCTGCCGAGGGCCCGCACGTCGGCCATGCGGTCGAGCCGCAGCGTGCGCCAGTCGGCGCGGTCGCGGTCGTAGGCCAGCAGGTACCAGCGCCTGCCGGTGGTGACCAGGTGATAGGGCTCCAGGCGCCGCTGCGTGTGGTTGCCGCGGATATCGGTGTAGTCGGCGTTGACGTGTTCGTGGTCGCGGCTCGCGCGGGCCAGGGTCATCAACACGTCCGGTTCGACGGGTGTGTCGGCCTGGTTCGGGGTCAGGGTCACGGTGGCGTCGTGCACCGCGGACACCTGTGACCGCAGCCGGGCCGGCATGACCTGGTCGAGCTTGGACAGCGCCCGCAACGCGGATTCGCCGACGCCCGCGACGCTGCCTCCCGCCGCGAGCCGCAGGCAGACGGCCATCGCGACCGCTTCGTCCGGATCGAGCAGCAGCGGTGGCAGCGCGGCCCCGGCACCGAGTTGATAGCCGCCGCCGTGCCCCTTGCTGGCGTGCACGGGATAGCCCAGGTCGCGCAACCGCTCGACATCCCTGCGGACGCTGCGGCCCGTGACACCGAGCCGCTCGGCCAGCTCCTCGCCCGACCAGACGCGCCGCGACTGCAGGAGCCCGAGAAGTTGCAGGACGCGGCTGGTGGTTTCGGACATGCCAAGAGTCTGCCGCACTCATAGGACAAAAACTGTCCTATATACCTGCGAGGGTGGTCCCATGCGAACAGATCTCCTGGCCGACCAGTTGGACTACCACTGGACCAACCAGCTGCGGCCCCGGCTGAACGGCCTGACCGACGACGAGTACTTCTGGCAGCCGGTACCGGACTGCTGGACCGTGCATCCCGACGGCGCAATCGATTTCAGCTATCCGCCGCCCCAGCCCGAACCGTTCACCACGATCGCGTGGCGGCTCGCGCACGTCATCGTGGGCGTGCTGGCGATGCGCAACCACTCGCACTTCGGCGGCCCACCTGCCGACTACCAGTCCTGGCCGTACGCCACCGATGCGGCCACGGCGCTGAAACAACTCGACGACGCGTACCGAAATTGGATCGACGGTGTGCGCGGGCTCGGCGAAGATGACCTGCAGCGGCCGGTCGGTCCGGCCGAAGGCCCGTGGGCCGAGCATCCGATGGCCGAGCTCGTTCTGCACATCAACCGGGAGGTCATCCACCACGGCGCCGAAATCGCTTGCATCCGTGATCTTTACGCTCATTCAGCCCACGACAAGGAGAACTGACCAATGCCAGGAATGCCCGCCCCCGCCGCCGACGAACGCCAGACGCTGATCGAATTTCTGGCGTTCCAGCAGAATGCGTTCTTCGCGGTGGCCTACGGCCTGACCGACGAGCAGGCCCGCGCGACACCGTCGGTGAGCACGCTGTCCATCGGCGGCCTGGTCAAACACGCCACCGGGGTCCAGAAGGGCTGGACCGAGCGCGCCGCGCATGCGCCCGCCGCACCACCGGCGGATCCGCGCCCGATGGAAGAGCAGATGGCCGACTATGCCGACCAGTACGTGATGCGGGACGACGAGACCCTCGCCGCGCTACTCGCGGCACTCAAGGCGCAGAACGCCGACACCCTGCGGGTGTTCGCCGAACAGGATCTGGCCGCGCCGGTACCTGTGCCCCGCGGAGTGCCCTGGTTTCCGCAGGACATCGACAACTGGTCGGTGCGCTGGGTCGCCATGCACCTGATCGAGGAGCTCAGCAGACACGCCGGGCATGCCGACATCATCCGCGAATCCCTGGACCGCGCAACGATGTACGAGTTGATGGCGGCGGCTGAAGAATGGCCGGAGACCGATTGGATCAAGCGCTGGCGGCCCGCGTCCGTGTGACCTAGCGCCCGAGGACCAGCCGTAACGCGTGGTCCACCACGGCGTCCAGGTCGTCGCCCAGGTTGCCGGCCAGCCATTGCTGAGCCAGCTCGGCCATCGCGCCGGTGTACATCGCGGCGCCGACCTGGGCGGCCACCGGGTCGGAGTCGGGGTGCTGGCGCCCGCCCTCCGTGAGCACGGCTTCGCGCAGCAGATCCTGCGTCGCGGCCCGGCGGGCGGCCAGTACCGGGTTGGCCCTGGCATCGGTGAACAGGATTCGCCCCCGGCGGGGGTCAGCAGAGCTGAACCCGAGCACGGCTGCGATACCGGCCCGGGTTCTGGCCCGCAGCGAATCGCCCGCGGCGGCCATCGCGGCCTCGACGTCGGCCGCCAGGAGCGTGCTGACCTCGTCGTAGACCGCACCGAGCAGGTCGTCGGTGTCGGTGAAGCTCTCGTAGAAGTACCGCGTGTTCAGGCCACACTCGCGACACACCGACCGCACCGACGCGGCCGCCTCCCCGCCCTCACCGAACAGCCGGAACGCGGCGTCGATCAGCAGCGTCCGGCGTTCGGCGCGGCGGTCCGTCAGCGGGACGCCGGCCCAGCGGGTCGGGGTCGACATCTGTACAGCCTAAATCTGGTCACGACCGTAGCCAAAATGTATTGTGGTTACAGCTGTGACCAGATTGGGAAAGGGCTTCAACGTGTCTCTACCGCCGTTCCTGCCGCACCAGTTCGTCGGCCAGTGGCTGAATCAGAAGTTCGACGCCGACATCCGCCGGAACTACTTCCGCGGCATGGAGTTCGCCGGGCCTGCCGGCGATCCGGGATGGTTCGGCCCGGGCAGTGCGGTGTGGCACGTGCACTCCCACATGCATGCCCTGATCTTCGGCCTGCAGTGTGCGGCGTACCTGGAGCGCCTCGACCCGTCGATCTATTGGATGGGCATGCACCATTCGAGGTTGGTCAAGCGTGACGACGAAGGCAATGCCATACCGGTCATCGATCCGAAAGGCGCGGCGGTGCGCCTCGGCCACTCGATCGCGTTCTTCATCGGCACCGCGTACGGGTCCACCGAGACCGCCGAACGGCTGGCCAAGGCCGTGCGCGCGATGCACCACACCATCAAGGGTGTCCGACCCGACGGCGCTCCTTACGACGCCGACGATCCGGACTGGCTGCGCTGGAATTACGCCACGGTGGTGTGGGGCCTGGCCACCGCGCACGAGCTCTACCATCCGCAGCCGTTGCGCGGCAAGAAACTTGACCGCTATTACGGCGAGTTCGTCCGCGTCGGGCACGCCCTCGGCGGTACCGACCTGCCCGCCACCAAGGCCGAAACGCTGGACTGCCTGGAGTCCTACCTGCCCAAACTCGCGCTCACCCACGGGGCCGCCATGGCCACCGGGTCGAACGTGGCGCTGCCGCAGAGCGCGATCGACTGGGCGATCCGCGACACCATGCCGAAGTGGGCCATGCAGCTGATCCAGCACCAGTCCCCCAACATCATCGAGCGCACTGCCCGGCGCGGCCTGGTGTGGTCGACCATCAACGGCTTGGAGCTGGCGGCCGGGCCCATCCCGGAGTTCCGCGAGGCGCAGGCCCGCGTGGCCGGCGGCCTCGATCCCGCCCTTTCGCCGCACACCGTGCCGACGTACGTGCCCGGCAGCGATCCGGTGCGCAGTCGCGACGAGGTTGAGCACAGCTTCGCCTGACACGGCGAAATACACTGAGCCCGCGCTTGTGCGCACAACCCCTGCTGACCGGCGATCTTCAGGTTGTGCGCATGGTGGTCAGCGGACGGGTGCGGTGTGATACCCGGCACACCCATTTTTGGCAGTACCGGCGGTTTTGAGACACTGCGGTAATGAGCACTCCGCCGAAATCCAAGCAACGCGAGGGCGCCAAGCTGGATCGGGTGCCGCTGCCGGTCGAGGCCGCCCGCATCGGTGCGACGGGCTGGCAGATCACCCGTACCGGCGCCCGGGTCGTCACCAACATCCTCGGGAAGGGCTCCCTGCAGCAAAAGATCATCAAGCAGGTGCCCCAGACGTTCTCCGACCTCGGACCCACCTACGTCAAGTTCGGCCAGATCATCGCGTCCAGCCCCGGGGCCTTCGGTGAGCCGTTGAGCCGCGAATTCCGCAGCCTGCTGGACCGCGTGCCGCCCGCCGACACAGACGCCGTGCACAAGCTCTTCAAGGAAGAACTCGGCGACGATCCGCAGAACCTGTTCAAGTCGTTCGACGACAAGCCGTTCGCGTCGGCCTCGATCGCCCAGGTGCACTACGCCACGTTGCACTCCGGCGAGGAGGTCGTGGTCAAGATCCAGCGGCCCGGGATCCGCCGCCGCGTCGCCGCGGACCTGCAGATCCTCAAGCGCGGCGCGCAGATCGTCGAACTCGCCAAGCTGGGCCGGCGGCTGTCCGCGCAGGACGTGGTCGCCGACTTCGCCGACAACCTGGCCGAGGAGCTGGACTTCCGCCTCGAGGCGCAGTCGATGGACGCGTGGGTTTCGCATATGCACGCGTCCCCGCTGGGGGCGAACATCCGGGTGCCACAGGTGTACTGGGACCTGACCAGCCAGCGTGTGCTGACCATGGAGCGGGTACAGGGCATCCGCATCGACGATGTGGCCGCCATCCGCAAGGCCGGGTTCGACGGCACCGAGTTGGTCAAGGCCCTGCTGTTCAGTGTTTTCGAGGGTGGGCTCAAGCACGGCCTGTTCCACGGCGACCTGCACGCCGGCAACCTGTATGTCGACCACGACGGCAAGATCGTGTTCTTCGACTTCGGCATCATGGGCCGCATCGACCCGCGGACCCGCTGGCTGTTGCGCGAGCTCGTGTACGCGCTGCTGGTCAAGAAGGACCATGCGGCGGCAGGCAAGATCGTGGTGCTCATGGGTGCGGTGGGCACGGTCAAGCCCGAGGGGCAGGCCGCCAAGGATCTCGAAGCGTTCGCTACGCCGCTGACCATGAAGTCGCTGGGCGACATGTCATACGCCGAAATCGGGAAACAGCTCTCAGCGCTCGCCGACGCCTACGACGTGAAGCTGCCCCGCGAACTCGTGCTGATCGGCAAACAATTCCTCTACGTCGAGCGCTACATGAAGCTGTTGGCGCCCAACTGGCAGATGATGAACGACCCGCAGCTCACCGGATACTTCGCCAATTTCATGGTGGACATCAGCCGCGAACACAAGGACATCGACGAGGTCGAAACGTAAATGGAAATTCGTACCGGCTACGCGAAGTCCGGCGATCTCGATCTGTATTACGAGGACATGGGCGACCCGAACAATCCCGCGGTCCTGCTGATCATGGGACTGGGTGCGCAATTGTTGCTGTGGCGCAACGGTTTCTGCGAGAAGCTCATCGACCAGGGCCTGCGGGTCATCCGGTACGACAACCGGGATGTGGGGCTGTCGAGCAAGTTGTCGGGCCAACGGGTCGACGCGCCGTTGTCGCTGCGGATGGCGCGGTCGTTCCTCGGCCTGCGCAGCCCCTCGGTGTACACCCTCGAGGACATCGCCGATGACGCTGCGGCACTACTGGATCACCTCGGCATCGACAGCGCGCACATCGTCGGCGGATCGATGGGCGGGATGATCGCGCAGGTTTTCGCGGCACAGCATTCCGCGCGCACCAAGACGCTCGCGGTGATCTTCTCGAGCAACAACCGGCCACTGCTGCCGCCCCCGGGGATCCGCCAGCTGATGTCGGTGATCACCGGGCCGCCGGCGAACTCGTCGCGAGATGCCATCATCGACAACGCCGTTCGGCTCAGCAAGCTCAACGGCAGCCCGGGCTATCCGACGCCGGAGGAGCAGATCCGCGCCGAGGCCGCCGAACTGTACGACCGGGCGTACTACCCTGCCGGCATCGCACGGCATTTTGCGGCCATCCTGGGCAGCGGCAGCCTTTTGCACCACGACCGGCGCATCACCGCGCCGACGGTGGTGATCCACGGTCTCGCGGACCGGCTGATGCGTCCGTACGGCGGGCGCGCGGTGGCCAAGGCGATCACCGGCGCGCGGCTCGTCCTGATCGACGGCATGGGCCACGAGCTACCCGAGCCGGTGTGGGACGAGGTCGTGGGTGAGCTCAAGACCAACTTCGCCGCCGCGGGATGAGGTGTGTGATAACGCAAAATCTCCCGCCTGCCTGCACGTTTGCCCACGAGCGGCAGCTGGGTAGCTGACTTTTCGCGGTCTACGCTGTGCCAGAGTCCGGGGGCGAGCTGGACCAATCCCGGTGTAGCGGCGCTCTCCGGTCGGCCCGGAAGGCAACGCCATGGCCAAACCACCGGAAAACCTCAAACCGCATTTCGAGAACGTTCAGGCACATTACGACCTGTCCGACGACTTCTTCGCACTGTTTCTCGACCCGAGCCGGACCTACAGCTGCGCATACTTCGAACGCGACGACATGTCGCTCGAAGAGGCCCAACTGGCCAAGATCGATCTGTCCCTGGGCAAGCTCGGCCTGGAGCCCGGCATGACGCTGCTCGACGTCGGATGTGGTTGGGGCGCAACGATGATGCGAGCGATCGAGCGTTACGACGTCAACGTCGTTGGCCTGACACTGAGCCGCAATCAACATGCGCACGTCGAGCAGGTGTTCGCGCAATCGGACAGCCCCCGCAGCAAGCGCGTGTTGCTCGCAGGCTGGGAGCAGTTCGACGAGCCCGTCGACCGAATCGTGTCGATCGGCGCGTTCGAGCACTTCGGCCACGAGCGCTACGAGGACTTCTTTCGCTTCGCGTACGAGGCGCTCCCCGACGACGGGGTCATGCTGCTGCACACCATCACCGGGCTGCATCCCCGGGAGGCGCACAGCCGGGGTATCCCGCTGACGTTCGAAGTGGCCCGGTTCATCCGGTTCATCGTCACCGAGATCTTCCCGGGCGGCCGGCTGCCGTCGATCGAGATGGTCGTCGAACACGCCGACCGCGCGGGATTCACGTTGACCCGCAGGCAATCGCTGCAGCTGCACTACGCGCGCACGCTCGATCTGTGGGCCGAGGCATTGGCCGCGCACCGTGACGAGGCCATCGCCATCCAGTCGGAAGAGGTCTACGACCGCTACATGCACTACCTGACGGGTTGCGCCAACAGCTTCCGGGTGGGCTACATCGACGTGAATCAGTTCACTTTGCAGAAGTAGCGCGTGTCGTTACTGCTTCGCTGCCGAATTTCGTGCTTTCGCAAGTTTCCGCAGGCCCCGGATGCGCCGCGAAGACCAGCTGGATCACCGATTGTTTGCCGTGGGGTTTGGTTGACAGTAGTCGAGGCCGACCGCCAGTTGGCTACGGTAGGCTGACCAATCGCGGGGAGAACTCTGAGGCTTGGAGCGTTTCGAATATGTCCAAATTGACACCGAAATATGAAGAACTGCAGTCGATCTACGACATTTCGAACGAATTCTACGAACTGTTTCTCGGCCCGACAATGGGCTACACCTGCGGGTACTTCGAACGCGAGGACATGACCGGCGACGAGGCCCAGATCGCCAAGTTCGACCTCGCGCTCGGCAAGCTCGGCCTTGAGCCCGGCATGACGCTGCTCGACATCGGCTGCGGCTGGGGCGCAGGCATGGCACGGGCCATCGAGAAGTACGACGTCAACGTCATCGGCCTGACCCTGTCGGGCGAGCAGCGCGAGTACGCGATCAACAAGCTCTCCAAGATCGAGACCGACCGCAATGTCGAGGTGCGGCTCCAGGGCTGGGAAGAGTTCACCGACAAGGTCGATCGCATCGTGTCGATCGGCGCGTTCGAGCATTTCGGATTCGAGCGTTACCCGGCGTTTTTCGAGACGGCCTACAACGCGCTGCCCGACGACGGCATCATGCTGCTGCACAACATCACGGGATTCGACCTTCGCCAGGGCCAGAAGCTCGGCCTGCACATGACGTTCGAGGATGCCCGGTTCGCCCGGTTCATCATGACCGAGATCTTCCCCGGTGGCCGGCTGCCCTCGGTGGAGATGGAGAAGGAAAAGGCCCTCGAAGCCGGGTTCAAGCTCACCCAGCTGCAGGAGATCGGCCCGCACTACGTGCGCACCCTCAAGATCTGGGCCGACGCGCTCGAGGCCCACAAGGACGAGGCCATCGCGATCCAGGGCCAAGAGGTCTACGACCGCTACGACAAGTACCTCAACGGCTGCCAGAAGTACTTCGCCTCGGGTCACATCAGCGTGCATCAGTTCACGCTGCAGAAGTAATTTTTCGCGGCCTGTCGGATCACGGCAACGTCGTTCGTCGGATAGGTAGAGAGTGGAACACAGGGTTCCGCTCACTGTCACCGGGAGACGACGATGCACTACTTCGCCTTGCTGATCAATCGCGAGCAGGCGCTCACCCCTGAGCAGGGTGCCGAAGAGATGACGGCATACCTGGCCTTCCACGCCAAGGCGGGGTCGGCGATCCGTGCGGGCGATGCCCTGACCCCCGCGGCGGGCGCGGTCCGGATCTCCGGCGGACCGGACAATCCGACGGTCACCGACGGCCCGTTCGCCGAGGGCGCCGAAGTCGCCGGGGGCTATTACGTATTCGAGGCGGACAACCTCGACGAGGCCCTCGCGCTCGCCCAGGACATCCCCGCCGCGAAGTACGGTGCCGTCGAGGTGTGGCCGATGGTGCACTGGCAGGCCCCCGAGCAGCCGCTGACCAACGACTGGCTGGCGCTGCTGCTGGAGCCACCGGAGAAGATCCACACCCCAGGCACCGACGAGTGGAATCAGCAGGCGGGCCAACACGTCGAACTCGCCAAGACCATCGGTGACCGAACGCTGGCGGGCGCGCCGCTGCATCCGCCGTCGACCGCGACGACGGTCCGGGTGCGCGACGGCCAGGTTTCGCTGACCGACGGTCCGTACGCCGAAGGTGCCGAGGTCGCCAACGGCTTCTACGTCCTGCGTGCGGCCGACCGCGACGAGGCGGTCAAACTGGCGTCGATGATTCCGGCTTCGGCGATCGAGGTGCGCCAGCTGTCCGGTATCGCCGGCCTCTGATTCTCTGTGGCCCAGCTGGACGGCGTCTTTCGGCGTGAGTGGGGACCGGCCGTCGCCGCGCTTGCGCGGTGGTCGGGCGATCTCTCGGTGGCCGAGGACGCCGTCCAGGAGGCCTGTGCGCAGGCGCTTCGGGTGTGGCCGTCCGAAGGCGTGCCCGCCAACCCCGGCGCGTGGCTGACCGCGGTGGCACGCAACCGGGCAACCGACCGGCTGCGCCGCGAATCCGCGCGCGGGGGAAAGGAATTGGCTGCGGTGTATGAGGAGGTGACGGCTCGTGGCGCGGGCGGCGAGCTGCACCAGGTGCGCGACGACGAACTCCGGATGATGTTCACGTGCGCCCACCCCGCCCTGGACCGCGCGTCGCAGCTCGCGTTGACCCTGCGGCTCATCTCCGGCCTCACGGTCACCGAGATCGCCCGGGCGCTGCTGCAGTCCGAGGCCGCGGTAGGTCAGCGAATCACGCGGGCCAAGAACAAGATTCGCAAGGCCAACATCCCGCTGCGGGTGCCGCCGGCCGAGCTGTTGCCGGAGCGCACACCGCACGTGCTCGCGTGCATCTACTCGGTGTTCACCGAAGGCTATTGGTCCACCGCGGGGCCGTCGGCGATCCGGGACGAGTTGTGCGACGAGGGCGTGCGGTTGGCCGGCGAACTGTGCGCGCTGATGCCCGATGACGCTGACGCACACGCGCTTTCCGCCCTTGTGCTGCTGCACGATTCGCGGCGGCAGACCCGGGTCGACGACAGCGGGGCGCTGGTACCGCTCGACGAACAGAACCGCGCCCGCTGGGACCGCGGCCGGATCGCCCGCGGCCTGGAGCAGTTGCGGCTCGCCGAGGCGGCACCGGGCCCGTACCTGCCGCAGGCGGTGATCGCGGCGCTGCACGCCACCGCACCCACCTGGCAGCACACCGATTGGGCCACCATATGTCTGGCCTACGATCGGCTGCTGAGCATCACCGAGTCACCCGTGGTGCGCGCCAACCGCGCGATGGCCATCGGCTTCCGCGACGGGTTCGGGGCGGGCCTGGCGGCTCTCGACGAGATCGCCGACGATCCACGGCTGGCGCGGACCAACACCGTCGCCACGATCCGGGCGGATCTGTTGCGCCGCGCCGGCCGGCCCCAGGAAGCCGTGCGGTGGTACCGCGTCGCGCTCGGCAACGCCAACGTGTCGGAACCGTCGGCCGCCTTCCTGCGGCGCCGTATCGCCGAATGTGTCACCTCTTGACGCCGAGCAGACGCAAAAGTGCCCCAAATCAATGGATTTGGGGCACTTTCACGTCTGCTCGCGCAGGAAGGGCTACGCCTCGGTGAAGTTCCGGGTCACCGCCGGGTCAACCGGGATGCCCGGGCCCGTGGTGGTGGAGACGGTCACCTTCTTGAGGTAACGGCCCTTCGACGACGAGGGCTTGGCACGCAGCACCTCGTCGAGCGCGGCTCCGTAGTTCTCGGCCAGCTTGGCCTCGTCGAACGACGCCTTGCCGATCACGAAGTGCAGGTTGGCCTGCTTGTCGACGCGGAAGTTGATCTTGCCGCCCTTGATGTCGGCGACGGCCTTCGCGACGTCCGGAGTGACGGTGCCGGTCTTGGGGTTCGGCATCAGCCCGCGCGGGCCCAGCACGCGAGCGATCCGGCCGACCTTGGCCATCTGATCCGGGGTGGCGATCGCGGCGTCGAAGTCCAGGAAGCCGCCCTGGATCTTCTCGATCAGGTCGTCGCTGCCCACCACGTCAGCGCCGGCGGCGATGGCCTGCTCGGCCTTCTCCCCCACGGCGAACACCGCGACGCGCGCGGTCTTACCGGTGCCGTGCGGCAGGTTGACGGTGCCGCGGACCATCTGGTCCGCCTTGCGGGGGTCGACGCCCAGGCGGATGGCCACCTCGACGGTGGCGTCCTGCTTCTTCGACGACGTTTCCTTGGCCAGCTTCGCGGCCTCCAGCGGCGTGTAGAGCTTGTCCCTGTCGACCTTCTCGGCCGCTTCGCGATATGCCTTGCTGTTCTTGCTCATTGAAAATCCAATCGTGTCTGTTGGAGTCGTGGTTCCCGAGCCGATGCCAGCTCTCCCACGCTTTCCGGAGTCTTACTCGACGGTGATGCCCATCGACCGGGCGGTGCCGGCGATGATCTTCGACGCAGCGTCGATGTCGTTGGCGTTGAGATCGGCCTTCTTGGTCTCGGCGATCTCGCGCACCTGGTCCCAGGTCACCTTGGCGACCTTGGTCTTGTGCGGCTCGCCCGAGCCCTTCTGCACACCAGCGGCCTTGAGCAGCAGCTTGGCGGCGGGCGGGGTCTTGAGGGCGAACGTGAAGCTGCGATCCTCGTAGACGGTGATCTCCACGGGGATGACGTTGCCGCGCTGCGACTCCGTCGCGGCGTTGTACGCCTTGCAGAACTCCATGATGTTGACGCCGTGCTGACCAAGCGCAGGGCCAACCGGCGGGGCAGGGTTGGCCTGCCCGGCCTGGATCTGCAGCTTGATGAGCCCGGCGACCTTCTTCTTCGGGGCCATGCTGTGGTGTTCCTTACTCGCTTATCCGAGGGCGCGTGCCGCGCCCGCTGTTCTAGTCGTTACCGACTAAATCTTGGCGACCTGGGTGAAGGTCAGTTCGACAGGTGTTTCGCGGCCGAAGATCGACACCAGCACCTTGAGCTTCTGCTGCTCGGCGTTGACCTCGCTGATGGAGGCGGGCAGCGTCGCGAACGGACCGTCCATGACGGTGACGGATTCGCCGACCTCGAAATCGACCAGGATCTCCGGACGTTCCAGCGTGGCCTCGGTGGAGGCGGCGGCAGCTGCGGCCGGCGTCTTGCCTGCCGCGGCCTTCTTGGCCGCACCCTGCGGGAGCAGGAACTTCACCACGTCGTCGAGGGACAACGGCGAGGGCCGCGACGTCGCGCCGACGAACCCCGTGACACCAGGGGTGTTGCGGACGGCGCCCCACGACTCGTCGTTGAGCTCCATGCGCACCAGGATGTAGCCGGGCAGCACCTTGCGGTTGACCTGCTTGCGCTGGCCGTTCTTGATCTCGGTGACCTCTTCGGTGGGCACCTCGACCTGGAAGATGTAGTCACCGACGTCGAGGTTCTGCACGCGGGTCTCGAGGTTGGCTTTCACCTTGTTCTCGTAGCCGGCGTAGGAGTGGATGACGTACCAGTCGCCGGGCTTGAGCCGCAGCTCCTTCTTCAGCGCGACGGCCGGATCCTCGTCTTCGGCCGGAGCTTCTTCAGCAGAAGGTGCTTCCTCGGCGACAGGCGCCTCTTCGGCACCGTCAGCCACGGGCGTCTCGTCGGCGGCTGTCGTCTCGTCGGTCGCCTCGGCCTCGGCGGTCTCCGACGGGGCGGCGTCGACGTCGACAGTCTCGTCGGCGAGTGTCTCATCGCCGTCGAACGTGGTCACGTTGTCAGTCCTCTCTCAGTTCCGGTCAGGTGCCGAACACCAGTGACACCAGCTTCGCCAAGCCGAAGTCGACACCGGAGATCAGCGCCACCATGAAGGCCAGGAATGCCAGCACCACGGTGGTGTAGGTGACCATCTGCTTGCGGTTCGGCCAGATCACCTTCCGGAGTTCGGCAACTACCTGCTTGAGGTAGTTGATGACGAACAGGATCGGATTGCGGGACGGCCCGCTGGCGGCCTTCTTGGTCTTCTTGGACTTGCCGGAGCCGTCCTTGCCCGCATCGGCTGAATCCGAGGCCTCGGCCTCGTCACCGCTGTCGGTTTCCCCGCTGTCGGCGCCGCCGGCGCGGCGCGACCGCTTGCCGGTCGGGCGCAGCGGCCGGGTCACCACCGCGGTCTGACCGTGGGTATCCGCGCCAGCGTCGGTGCCAGTGTCGTCTGCGGAGCCGGCACCTTCGCGCTCGTCGCTCACCGCATGCCTTTCATCCTGGTTTGTGTGGTCACCTTCCAGTGTCCACACGCTGTCGAGTATTCAGTTGAGCAGGGGCGACAGGACTTGAACCTGCAACCTGCGGTTTTGGAGACCGCTGCTCTGCCAGTTGAGCTACGCCCCTCTAGTGTGACGACATTGGCTCACCGTCGTCACGTCCTGCGTCCGGGGCTTACACAATTCGCGCGCTCCCCGTCTACTCGACAAAGCCGACGGAAGCGCGCTGAAATGGGAAAAACCCCGAGTGCCGAGTGTACCCCGGCGTGGGTGTCAGTTACTAATCGCGCTGACTATTCGCCCTCTCCACCGTTACTCTCCGGCGGCCCTGCGCATGACCTTGCCGGTCTCGGGATCCCACTTGACCTGGATCGAGTTGTCGCCTTCGTGCCCCATCATCGTGGTGTAGGCCTCGAGCACCATCTCGCCGTCGTCGTCCGTGCAGATGTTGCGGGTGACGACGATGTCGGCGCCGAACCGCTCGTCGACGGACTGGATCTCCATGACCGCGTGCAGCTGGTCGCCTGCCTTGAGCGGCCGGTGATAGATGAACTTCTGGTCGACCTGGACGATCTGCATGGTCTCCATGCCGACGTCGACGTGCTTGAAGAAGTGCTCTTGCACCAACAGCGCGAGTGTGGAGGCGAAGGTCAGCGGCGCGATCACGGCGTCGTGGCCGAGTTCGGCGGCGGCGGCTTCGTCGTGGCTGGCCGGATCCCAGGCTTTGACGGCCTTCGCGTACTGGCGAACCTGCTCACGGCCGATCAGGAACGGATCCGGATACTTCCAGACCATTCCCCTGATATCGGTTTTGAGCGCCATGGCTCAGACCTCCCTAAGCGAGTTTCGCGGTGGCGACGGCACGCCCGAAGATCTTCTTACCGCCTGCGGTGGCCGAGATGGCGATGGTGACCAGCTTGTCCTCGGGATCGACGGACTTGATCCGGCCGTTGAAGGTGATCTCGGCGCCGACACCGTCGTTGGGCACGGGGACCACCGCGGTGAACCGGACGTTGTATTCCTTGACCGCCGCCGGGTCGCCCACCCACGAGGTGACGTAGCCGCCGCCGAGGCCCATGGTCAGCATGCCGTGGGCGATCGCGGTATCGAGACCGACCTGCTTGGCGATCTCGTCGTCCCAGTGGATCGGGTTGAGGTCGCCGGACACGCCGGCGTAGTTGACCAGATCCGCACGGGTGAGCGGGATGACCTTCTCCGGAAGGGTGTCACCGACCTTGACCGAATCGAATTCACGCAGAGCCATCAGAAAAGCCCTCTCCATCTTCGCCCGTACGGCCCGCCAAGGTCGTATAGGACTCCTGCACCTCATCACCGGAGCTGTCGGTGATGATGGTCTTCATCACGATCAGATCGGTGCCGTGCGCCTGCCGAACCGAATCCACGTAGACGTCTGCGTACAACTTGTCGCCCGCGAAGATGGGCTTGCGGTACACGAACTTCTGGTCGACCTGGACGATCTGGGCGTCCTGGATGCCGATCTTGGCGTACTCGAAGAAGGCTGACTGCGCCTGGTAACCGAAGATGCAGCTGAAGGTCAGCGGCGCAGGCAGCGAATCGTGTCCGAGCGCGCCGGCGACCTTCTCGTCATGGTGGTACGCGTCGTCGTTCTTGACGGCGACTGCGTGCTCACGGATTTTCTCGCGACCAACCTCGTAATGCTCAGGATGCCGGTAGTGCATCCCGACGATGTTCGACGAAAGAGCCACTGGCGCTGGGCTTACCGCGACTCTTTGTGCGGCTGGTGGTGACCGCAGTTCGGGCAGAACTTCTTGATCTCGAGGCGATCGGGATCGTTGCGGCGGTTCTTCTTCGTGATGTAGTTGCGGTGCTTGCACACCTCGCAGGCCAAAGTGATCTTCGGCCGAACGTCCGTACTCGACGCCACGTCAGCTGCCCTCTTTCACGTAATTCTTGTCCCTGTAGCGGTGGGGGGGCTCGATCCCCCGACCTCACGATTATGAGTCGTGCGCTCTAACCAGCTGAGCTACACCGCCATGATGGCGCCGCCGCCTTCAGCCCGGCGACCACCGAGCCCCCTAACGGAATCGAACCGTTGACCTTTTCCTTACCATGGAAACGCTCTGCCGACTGAGCTAAGGGGGCCTGCCTACTTCGGCCCGCGGCGTTAGCCGTGGGCCTTAAAGAGGGTACAGCCTACTCAGCAGCCGCACCAAACCGCTGGTCAGCACGGCTGCCGAGAGGCTTTCTAGCAGGCAGGACTCAATCGAGCAGCCAGTCGTTGGGCGAGAACAGCTCGCAGTGCACGCGCTCGGCGGCGATGCCGCGCTCGACCAGTTGGGTGCGTACGGCCTGTACGAAACCGGCCCCGCCGCACAGGTAGACCTGCGCATCGTCGGGCACGTCGACACCGGAGAGGTTCATCAGCCCCGGATGCACGCCCGGGGTGCGCGCGGTGACGCCGTCCTCGTACCAGACGTCGAGGCTCGCGTTGGGCAGCGCGGCGATCAGCTCGTGCTGACGCTCCCGCAGCGGATGCGTGGTGTCGCTGCGGTCGGCGTGCAGCACCTGCACGCGGGTGTCGGGTTGCTCGGCGGCCAGCGCCTCGAGGATGCCGACCATCGGCGTGACCCCGACGCCCGCGGACGCCAGGACCAACGGCTGACCGGCCAGGCGCGCGGGGTGCAGATCACCGAACGGCAGCGTGACGTCGAGCAGGTCACCGACGCACAGGTTGGCGCGGATCCAGTTCGACACCTCCCCCGCCGGCGCGTCCGCCGTCGCGTCGACCGGCTTGACCGCGAACGTCAGCCGATCGGTCCCGCTCACGCTCACGAGGCTGTACTGGCGCAGCTGCCGTGCGCCGTCGGGCAGCGTCACACCCACCGAGACATACTGGCCGGGAAGGAATTTCGTCGGACCGTCGGTCGCGACGGTGACCAGCACGGCGCCTGACGGATCGTCGACCCGCGACGTGACCCGCAGCCGCCGGTAGACGTCCCCCGGCTCCACCCCCGCCGACGCGTAGAGGTCACGCTCCAGCGCGATGAGGGTTTCGGCCATGATCCAGTAGACGCGGTCCCACGCCTCGGCCACCTCGGCGGTGACAGTCTCGGCGCCAAGCACTTTCACGATCGCCGCGAACAGGTGCTCGTGCACGATCGGGTACTGCTCGGCCGTGACGCCAAGCGACGCGTGCTTGTGCCCGATCCGCGACAGCAGCTCGGCCGGATGCGGCAGGTCCGGATCGACCAGGTGCGTCGCGAACGTCGCGATCGAAGCGGCCAGCGCGCGCTGCTGGGCGCCTTGGGCCTGGTTGCCGCGGTTGAACAGGTTGCGCAGCAGTTCGGGGTGATTGCCGAACAGGCCTTGGTAGAACTCCCTGGTGATGTCGTCGATGCGCGAGGCGATCAGCGGCAGGGTCGCCGATACGACGTCGGCGTGCCGCTTGTCGAGTTCCCCTGCCGCGACGGCTGTTTCGGGTTTTCTTACGGGCATCGGTGGGTTCCTTTCGCTGGTGTTCACAACAGATTTGTCGCGATGACGGTGATGCTCGGGTTCCGGGCCAGGTCGGCGACGGTGTACTTGTCGAGCTGGGCGTAGAAGGCCTCCTTGGCCTCGGCCAGGGCGCGTCGCAGGCGGCAGCCGGCGATCAGCGGGCACGGGTTGTCGCCATCGCAGTCGATGACCTCGCGGTCGCCCTCGAGCTGACGCACGAGCCAGCCGATCGATGCATGGCGGCCGTCCTCGGTCAGCGTGAGGCCGCCGATCCGGCCACGCCGGGCTTGCACGAGGCCGAGTTCGGACAGCCGCGACACAGCCTTGGCGATGTGGTTGTCGGAGGCGCCCGCGCTGACGGCGATGGTGCGGGTGGTGACCCGCCGATCGTCGGACTCACCGGAGGCCAGCAGCATCATCGTGCGGATGCCCAGGTCGGTGAATCGGGTGAGGTGCATGAGGCCGACGTTAGTAATTCCGCATTTCGCATGCGACTTTTTTGCGTGTGCCCTTAAACACCCCGTGACGTGCGGTTTTTAGACCTGCGGGTTTGGCCGTCGAGCACCGCGCAATAGTCTTGGCGCATGGCTGAGCCCGCCGCTGACGACCGCTTGTACTTCCGCCAACTGCTGTCCGGCCGCGACTTCGCGGCGAGCGATCCGATCGCGCAGCAGATGCGCAACTTCGCCTATCTGATCGGTGATCGCGAGACCGGCGACACGCTCGTGGTCGACCCCGCGTACGCCGCGGGCGACCTGGTCGACACGCTCGAAGCCGACGGCATGCGGCTGTCGGGAGTGCTCGTCACCCACCACCACCCCGACCACGTCGGGGGCTCGATGATGGGCTTCGAACTCAAGGGCCTGGCCGAGCTGCTGGACCGTGTCGAGGTGCCCGTACACGTCAACACCCATGAGGCGGACTGGGTTTCGCGCGTCACCGGCATCCCGCTGAGCGACCTGACCCGCCATGACCACGGTGACAAGGTCGGTGCGGGCAACGTGGAGATCGAACTGCTGCACACGCCCGGTCACACACCGGGCAGCCAGTGCTTTCTGCTGGACGGCCGGCTGGTGGCCGGCGACACCCTGTTCCTCGACGGCTGCGGCCGTACGGACTTTCCTGGCGGCAATGTCGACGACATGTTCCGGAGCCTGCAGGCGCTCGCGCAGCTGCCCGGGGATCCGACGGTGTTTCCCGGGCACTGGTATTCGACCGACCCGAGCGCACCGCTCGAGACGGTCAAACGCAGCAACTACGTCTACCGGGCGTCGAATCTTGACCAGTGGCGCATGTTGATGGGCGGTTAACGGGCCACAAAAGCACGTCAAAACTGCACATCGGACCCCGGCAAGGGCTTTCGACGGACGGATTCCACCGTCTCCGCGGCGCATAAACACGGATTTCGTACGTAATGAACTTGCGTACTCAAGAATCCGTCAAATTGACTGATTCGAGTAGTGCAATACTCAGGACATCGACGCGCGTGCCCGGCAAACTGTTTTACCAGGTTTTCCTATCAGTCTTTGTCACCCTGCCGGGGGTCGTCGTGAAAAATATCGTGCTGTGCTTCGACCACACAGATGAGCGTCCAGGGCCGCGCGACGCGACCAACATCCAGTCATTGTTCCGGTTGCTGGAATCGGGCCCGGAACAGGTCGGCTGGTACCACTCCGGAGCGTCCTCGCGGGCCGGCGCCCGCAAGCTGGGCCGACGTGATCAAGCCGCGGCCGGCGCCCGCGCCGCCGTGATCGAGGCATACCGATTCCTCGACGAATGCTGGGAGCCCGGCGACGAGATCTACCTGTTCGGTGGCTGGCACGGTGGCCACCGGGCCATCGAGTTGGCGGCCCTGCTCGGCACCGTCGGATTGATGCCCGAGTGTTCCGATGACCTGCTCGAGTACGCGTTGGCCACCTACGTGCTGCCGCGCACCCTGCGCAGCCCGCAGGACTGGGAACGGCTCAGCCAGTTGACCGCCGATTTGGCGGGCGAGCCCGAAATCGCAGTCCCCGTACGGTTTTTGGGGCTGTTCGACGCGCTGGGCATTCCCGGGACACGGCGCGAGGGCCGCCCGCTGACCAATGTCGACGCCGGGCGCCACGCGCTGCCCATCGACGGCGGACCGGCCCTGCGGCGCGACAGCGACCACATCGACGAGGTCTGGTTCCGCGGTGGACAGTGCGATATCGCCGGCGGCACCGGTGCCTGCTGGCCCCTTGCCGACATCGCGTTGGACTGGATGCTCGCGGGCGCGACCGAGGCCGGCCTGCTGCTGCACGACCGCACGTCATGCCCCAACGAGCTGGATGCCCTGGCCGGCACCGTCCCGACGCTGCGGCGCAGGCAGACACCCGTCGACGCGCACGTCCACGCCAGCGTCGAGATGTACGTGCGGGCGCACCCGCAATACTGGAAACGGCTGCCCGCACGCATCGAATGGGCCGATGTCGATTGGCTGGCCCGGGGCGAGCGTCTGCTGCACCGGCCCACCGAGGCGTTCGTCGAGCACGAGGTACTCACCGCAGCGGCATCTTGACTGGGCGCAGATTTGCTGTCAGCAACGGGTGTGAGCCCCTACCGTCCGTGATATAAGCACTTGGTGGGGACATTGACCGCGGGGTACAGCGAATCGATCACGGACCAAGGGCGCCAGTTGGCGAACTTCGACCCCGGCGCATGGACGGCGCTCGCGGCCTGGGTGGCGCTCATCGTGGTCATCGCCGCACTCATCTATGTGTGGCGCCAGTTCCTCAAGGCCAGAGAACGGCGTGCCGAGCTCACGCAGCCCAACGTCGCGATGTACATGGAGCCCAGCGGCGCCGACTGGCATCTGGTCGAACTCGTGGTGCGCAACTACGGTCAGCGGCCGGCCTACGGGCTGCGTTTCGAGTTCGCCAATCCGCCGACCGTCGGCAAGTACGAGAGCTCGTACGACGACAACTACGTCGACATCGCGCCGCTGAACCTGCCCGCGGAGATTCCCTATCTCGCGCCGTCGCAGGAGTGGCGGATCGTCTGGGATTCGGCGCTGGACCGCAAACAGCTCGGCGAGGCCATCGCGTCCCGTTTCGACGGCGCCATCACGTACTACGACCAGCCCAGCACGGGCGGCAAGTCCGCGGGCAAGAAGTTCCGCAACACCGCGGTGCTCGACTGGGCGACGTTGCCGCCCGTGGACCGCATGGAACTGCTCACCACGCATGACCGGGCCCGCCAGGAGAAACAGAAGCTCGAGCTCTTGCGTGCCGTGCTGGCCTACTACCAGTACGCGGCCAAGGAGACCGACGAGCAGGTGCTGCGCTCGGAGATCAACCGGATCCAGTCAATCGGGACCGAGGTGCGCGACCGGTGGAAGAGCCGTTACCACGCCACGGATGAAGACGACGACGACGACTATGACGACGAGGACGATCCCGAAACCGAGCTGATCGCCACGCGTGGGCGGCGCCACAAGGCCTGATCGCCCCGGACCTGACTGCTCCGGCCGATTTCGCCCCTCCGTACCATCAGTCCGATGAGCAGCCCGGTCAACTATTCGCGCGACGCGGCCGTCGCCACGATCACCCTCGACGACGGCAAGGTCAACGCGTTGTCACCGGCCATGCAGGCCGAGATCAATGCGGCGCTCGATCAGGCGACCGCCGACGGCGAAGTGAAGGCCGTCGTGCTGGCAGGCAATTCGAAGGTGTTCAGCGGCGGCTTCGACCTGAGCGTGTTCGCGTCGGGCGACACCGCGGCGACGCTGGGCATGCTTGCGGGTGGTTTCGAGCTCGCGGTGCGGTGCCTGACCTTTCCCGTGCCGGTGGTCATGGCCGCGACCGGGCCCGCGATCGCCATGGGGTCGTTCCTGCTGCTGTCGGGCGATCACCGCGTGGGTTCGCCCCGGTCGCGCTGCCAGGCCAACGAGGTGACCATCGGCATGACCCTGCCGATCGCCGCGATCGAGATCATGCGGATGCGGTTGACCCCGGCCGTTTTTCAGCGTGGTATCTCGACGGCCGCGACGTACGCGGGCGACGCCGCCATCGCCGGCGGCTGGCTCGACGAGATCGTCGAGTCGGAAGCGGTGCTGCCCCGCGCCCAGCAGGTGGCTGCCGAGATCGCGGCCACCGTGCACACCAACGCGCACGTCGGCTCCAAGCTCAAGGCCCGTGCGGCGGCCCTCGACGCGATCCGCGCCGGTATCGACGGCCTGGCTGCCGAGTTCGCGGGCTGAGGCCCGTCACCGTCCGCGCCGCAACGCATCCGGGGTCGATCCCGCGTTCTTGACGAACATCGCGGTGAAGGCCGCGGGGCTCGAATAGCCGAGTGCCGCCGCGGTGTGGGTCACGGAGTGTCCGGACGTGAGCAGCCGGATGGCGTGGACCAGGCACGCACGTTGGCGCCACTGCTGGAAGGTGAGCCCGGTCTGGGTTTTGAAGTGCCGCACGAACGTCCGTGTGCTGACCCCGAGGCCCGTGGCCCACTCGTGCGGCGCCACGCCGATGCCGGGGGACGCGGCGAAGGCTTCGCAGCGGGCGCGCAGAGCCTCGTCGGCGGGCATGGGCAATCCGAACGGCAGCGGGCTGACGGCCTCGATCTCGTGGAGCAGC
Source organism: Mycolicibacterium mageritense (assembly GCF_010727475.1). Classification (NCBI taxonomy): domain Bacteria; kingdom Bacillati; phylum Actinomycetota; class Actinomycetes; order Mycobacteriales; family Mycobacteriaceae; genus Mycobacterium; species Mycolicibacterium mageritense. The sequence goes on along the minus strand of NZ_AP022567.1, from coordinate 4,307,514 downwards.
AGGGTGACCAACGCGCTCTCGCGACCGTGCGGCGGGCGCTCGACAGGTAGGTCGACGGCCGCGATCAGGAGTTCGCGTAGCAGCGGCGACACGGCGACCACTTGGCACGACACCGGAAACCACGGCACCGCAACGGGTTCTAGGTAGAGGCTGCGGGTGCTGACACCATGCATCCGGACCTCGTGGTCGGTCTGCGGCGGAATCAGCACCGCGCGCTGCGGCGGTATCGTCCAGCTGCCGTCCGCGGTGTCGACCTGCATCGTGCCGGTGGCGCCGTAGAGCAGTTGAGCCCGTCGGTGCCGGTGCCGCGGCAGTACGTGGCCGGGCGGATAGTCGGTGGCGATGGCCAGCACCGCGCTGTCCAGGCCATCGACCAGGTCGATCGGAACGTTGCGCATGACCTTCCCCCTGTTGGCGTAACTTCGATGATCAATGGCGACTTGTCGATTGTGCGCCACCGGCCGGGCTCCCTAGCGTCGAGCCGTGACATCTTCTCTGCCACTTCTGTTCGGCGTGGGTGTGGTCAGCGGGGTGACCACGGTGTTGTTCGGATTCGGCGGTGGCTTCGTCACCGTCCCCGCCGTGTACCTCGCCACCCACGGTGGCGACATGCACGCCGCGGTCGCCACGTCGACGGCCGTCATGATCGTGAACTCAGGCCTGGCCACCCTCGACAGCGCGCGCCGCCACCGCATTCTGGCCCAATACCTGTGGCCCATGGCGCTTTTCATCGCGGCCGGAGCGGCGCTCGGCGCGTACGCCGCACTGTCCGCACCCGAGCGCCTGCTGCATTGGTTGTTCGTGGCGTACCTCGCGGTCACGATCGTGGATTGCCTCGCCCGGCGCGGATTCCTCTCCCGCCAGGCGGGCGATTCTGTCCCGCACGAGCTGACGCGGGCCGAGTCGACGCTCGGTGGCCTGCTCGTCGGGTTCGTGGCCAGCTTCCTCGGCGTCGGGGGCAGTGTGATGACCGTGCCGTTCCTGCGCCGCAAAGGCGCCGACATGGCCGGGGCGACGGCGACGGCCAATCCGCTGAGCCTGCCGGTCGCCCTGTGCGGCAGCGTCGTCTACGCCTCGATGGGCCCCGCGGCGTCCTCGCCCGGCCTGGTCGGGCACGTCAACTTCGCCGCAGGCGCGGCCCTGCTGGCCGGATCCCTGCCGACCATCACGATCATCCGACGCGCGCTCATGCTGCGCGCGATTCCCGACGCGGTGCACGCGGCGATGTACGTGGCGCTGCTCGGGGCTGTCCTGCTGCTGATGGCCGTGATCCGGTAGCCCACCCGCCACCGGGCAAGAAACATGTATGTGCTATGCATATATAGTGCCTGCGTCTCGTTACAACGATCTCGACGAACTGCTGGTACGGGTCCACACCGTGCGACAGCGGCCAGGCTGGCGGCGGCGCCTGATCGACGGCCAGGGCGCGGTGCCCAGCCTCTCGGCACTGCGTGTCCTGCGCGCCGTCGAACAACGCGAGAAGGCCGGGCAGGGCGCCTCGATCCGTGAGGTCGCCGACTACATGGCCGTCGAGCACTCCACGGCCAGCCGCAGCGTCACCAACGCGGTGACGGCCGGCTTCCTGACGAAAACCCTTGCCGCGGATGACCAGCGGCGCTGCGTCGTGGTGCTCACCGAACACGGCCGCCGAGCGCTGGCCGCGGTCACCGAGCGGCGCCGCGAACTCGTCGCGCAGACCGTGCGGGATTGGCCTGCCGACGACGTCGACACCCTGGTCGGCCTGCTGGAGCGGCTCGTCACCGACTTCGAACGCGGGGTCTGTTCGTGACGGCCGAGATCACCACCCGCCCCCGGGGCGCCCTGCGCCTCATGGTCGATCCGGTCTTCGGGGCGCTGTTCTGGGGCAAGATGTTCTCCGTCGTCGCGGTCTACACGCACGGCATCGTGGCGGCCATCGTGATCTACGGCGCCACCAACTCGGCGGTGATGGTGGGACTGGTCGGAGTCGCGCAGTTCCTCCCCCAGCTGATCCTCAGCCCGACGAGCGGCAAGTGGGCCGACACCGGCAACCCGGGACGGCAGATCCTGCTCGGCCGGGTCATGTGCATCCTGGGCTCAGGTTCGATCGCCGCGTGGCTGGCCGTCTCGGGCGATCTGGACGGCATGTCCGCGGTGACCCCGGTGCTCGTCGGGTCGACCTTGGTCGGCTTCGGTTTCGTCATCGGCGGCCCGGCCATGCAGTCGATCGTGCCCACCCTGATCCGTGACGGCGAACTGCCGACCGCGATGGCGCTCAACAGCATCCCGATGACCATCGGACGGATCCTCGGCCCGGCGATCGGCGCCTACCTCGCGGCGCACCTGGGGGCGGCCACGGGCTTCGCGATCAGCGCGGGCCTGCACCTGATCTTCGCCGTTTTCCTTGTGGTGGTGACGTTTCCGTCCCGCCCGAAGCTCAGCCCGGACACCGACTACCGGGTGCGGGCCGCCCTGCGGTACGTGTGGCGGGATCGTCCGCTGCTGCTCGCGTTGCTGGCCGTGAGCACCGTGGGCTTCGCGTCCGACCCCTCCATCACGCTGACGCCGTCGCTCGCCGAAGCACTCGGTGGCGGCACGCATCTGGTCGGTCTGCTGTCGGCGGCCTTCGGCGTCGGCGCCGCCATCGGCATGGTGGTGCTGGCCGTGCTGCGCGGACGGATCCCGTCGGCCCGGGTGTCCGCGATCGGGCTGTGGCTGCTGGTCATCGGATGCGGTCTGCTGGCGCTCGGCAGCGTCACCGCCATCGCGGTCACCGGCTTCGCCGTGGCGGGGCTCGGTTTCGGGTGGGCGATGACGGGTCTGAGCACCGTGGTGCAGGAACGCGCGCCCGAAGAACTACGCGGCCGCATCATGGCGCTGTGGCTCGTCGGCTTCGTCGGGTCGCGGCCGTTCGCCGCGGCCATCCTCGGCGGTGCCGCCGACATGTTCAGCGTCCGGATCGCGTTCCTGATCGCCGCGGTCCTGACCCTCGTGATCGCGATCGCGTGGCGGCCTGCCGCCACACGTTGAATCAGCCCTGCGCGGCGGTCCAGTCGTACGGCAGGAACTTTCCGTCGAACGTCACCACGACCCGGTCCCCCGCCGGGTGGGGCTTCTTGGCGATGTCGACGCTGAAGTTGATCGCGCTCATGATGCCGTCGCCGAACTGCTCGTGGATCAGCTCCTTGAGCGCCGGGCCGTACACCTGCAGCGCCTCGTAGAAGCGGTAGATCGTCGGGTCCGTGGGCACCGCGGTCGGCAGCCCGCCGCGCATCGGCACCGCGGCCAGCACGGGCACCACGTCCGGGTCGAGCCCGAGCATCTCGACCAGCACGGCGCCGTGCTCGGGCGGGATCGGGTGCTGGCCGAGCAGGGCCGCCGTGGTCCACACCACGGGGCGGCCGATCGCGTCGGCGAGCTGCTGCCAGCTCAGCCCTTTCGACAGCCGGGCCAACACGATCTCTTCGGTGATCTCATCTCTTGTCACGGCTCTCATCATGCCCGCCGGCGCGCCACATAGGCTGGGGGCGATGGCACTACACCTGCACCGGGCCGAGCGCACGGATCTGCTCGCCGACGGGCTGGGTGCCCTGCTGGCGCAGCCGTTGCCGGACCCGTTCGCGCCGGAGCTCGTGCTGGTTCCGGCGAAGGGCACCGAACGCTGGTTGAGCCAGCAGCTGTCGAACCGCCTCGGCGTGTGCGCCAACGTCGAGTTCCGCAATCCGCGGTCCCTGATCGCCGAACTCACCGGCACCGCCGATGACGATCCGTGGTCCCCGGACAGCTTGGTGTGGCCGCTGCTCGCGGCCATCGACGAGAACCTGGATGCGCCGTGGTGCACCACGTTGGCGACCCACCTGGGGCATTTCGAAGCGGGTGACGAGCGCGAACTGCGCGAGGGCCGACGCTATGCCGTGGCCCGCCGGCTGGCCGGGCTGTTCGCGTCGTACGCGCGCCAGCGTCCCGAGCTGCTGCTCGACTGGCATGGGCTCGACGACGACCTGGCTTGGCAACGTCCGCTGTGGCAGGCCGTGGTCGACCGCGTCGACGCCGATCCACCGCACGTCCGGCACGCGAAAACCCTTGCCCGGCTCCGTGACTCACCCAGCGACCTGCCTCAACGGCTGTCGCTGTTCGGGCACACGCGGCTGCCGGTCACCGAGATCGAACTGCTCGGTGCACTGGCCACCCATCACGATCTGCACCTGTGGCTGCCGCATCCCAGCGACACCCTGTGGCACGCACTCAAGTCCCAGCATGGCCCGATCCCGCGCCACGAGGACACCAGCCACCGCCAGGTGACCCACCCGCTGCTGGCCACTCTCGGCCGGGATCTGCGCGAGCTGGAGCGCGGCCTGCCCGTTCCCGCGACCGACGAATACCTGCCCACCGCAACGCATCCCGGCACGCTACTGGGCTGGCTGCAATCCGACATCGCGGCCGACGCGGTGCGGCCCACCGGGCGTATCCACCGGCCGGACGACCGTTCGGTGCAGGTGCACGCGTGCCATGGGCCGGCCCGCCAGATCGATGTGCTGCGTGAGGTGCTGCTGGGACTGCTGGCCGACGACCCGACGCTGGAACCGCGCGACATCCTGGTGATGTGCCCCGAGATCGAGACGTATGCGCCGCTGATCAGCGCGGGCTTCGGGCTCGTCGACGTGATGCCGCACACCGGAGCAGCTCCGGCCGGCCACATCGCCCACCCGGCACACAAGCTGCGCGTGCGACTCGCGGATCGTGCTCTGGTGCAGACCAATCCGTTGCTCTCGGTGGCCGCGCAGCTGCTGGCCCTTGCGGGTGGGCGGGCCACCGCCAGTGAGGTGCTGAACCTGGCCGTGACGGCGCCCGTACGGGCCCGCTTCGGTTTCACCGACGACGATCTCGACGCCATCACTGCGTGGGTCCGCGAAGCCAACATCCGCTGGGGTTTCGATCAGGAGCAGCGCAGGCCCTACGGTGTCGACTTCCTCCACAACACCTGGCGGTTCGGCATGGACCGCGTGCTCTCGGGCGTGGCGATGTCCGACGACTCGCACGCCTGGCTGGGCACCACGCTGCCGCTCGACGACGTCAGCAGCAACCGCGTCGAGTTGGCCGGCCGGTTCGCGGAGTTCGTCGAGCGCCTCGGCCACACTGTCCGTCAACTCAGCGGGGTCCGGCCGCTGGCCGAGTGGCTGACCGCGCTCGCCGACGGCATCGACGCGTTGGCATTCGACGCCGAGGATTGGCCCGCCGCGCAGGTGCAGCGCGAGTTCGGCGAGATCCTGTCGACGTCGACGACCGATACCGCCTTGCGGCTGGCAGACATTCGCGCACTGCTCGACCGGCACCTGGCCGGCCGTCCGACGCGCGCCAACTTCCGCACGGGCACCCTGACCGTGTGCACCATGGTGCCGATGCGCTCGGTTCCGCACCGGGTCGTGTGCCTGGTCGGACTCGATGACGGCGTGTTCCCGCGGCTGGGTGCGGTCGACGGCGACGACGCGTTGGCCCGCGACCCGATGACCGGTGAACGCGACATCCGTTCCGAGGACCGCCAACTGCTGCTCGACGCGATCTGCTCGGCCACCCAGACCCTCGTCATCACCTACACGGGCGCCAACGAGTACTCGGGCCAGCTGCGGCCGCCCGCGGTGCCGGTCGCCGAGCTGCTCGACACCCTCGACGTCACCACCGAGGCGCCGGTTGACGTCGTCACGCATCACCCGTTGCAGCCCTTCGACATTCGGAATGTCACGCCTGGCGACATCGTGCCGGGCGAACCGTTCACGTTCGACACCACGGCGTTGACCGCCGCCCGGGCCAGCACCGGCCACCGCGAGCAGCGGCCGCCGTTCTTCGCCGACCCGCTGCCGCCGCTGCCGGTCACCGATGTCGCGTTGGAAGATCTGGTCGCGTTCTTCAAGGATCCGGTGAAGGGCTTCTTCCGGGCGCTCGAGTACACGCTGCCCTGGGACGTCGACGGCGTTTCGGACGTGATACCGGTCGAGATCGACGCACTGCAGGAGTGGACGGTCGGCGACCGCATGCTGGGCGACATCATGCGCGGCATGACCCCGGCCGACGCCCAGCAGGCCGAGTGGCGCCGCGGCACCCTGCCGCCCGGTCAGCTGGGCTGGCGGCGGGCCATCGCGCTGCGGGATCAGTGCGCACTGCTGGCGGCAGAAGCCCTGCGGTACCGCGGCGTCGACCCGCAGGCCTACGACATCGACATCGACCTGGGCACCGGACGCAGGCTCACCGGCACGGTGTCGCCGGTGTTCGGGGAGCGGCTGGTGTCGGTGACGTATTCGAAGCTGGGCGGCAAGCATCTGCTCGCGTCGTGGATTCCGTTGCTGGCATTGACTGCCGGGTATCCCAAGCGGGACTGGTCGGCGGTGTGCATCGGGCGCCCGAAACGGGGCGACACACCACGGACGGCGGGTCTGGGCCGGCCGGACGATCCCGTGGCGCTGCTGGCCGATCTGGTGGCGATCTACGATGCGGGCCGCCGCGAGCCGCTGCCTCTTCCGGTCAAGACGTCGTTCGCGTGGGCCGAGGCCCGCCACGCGGGCGATGACCCGGAACGCGCCGCCGGATACCGGTGGCGCACCAACAAATACCCGGGCGAGGACCAGGAGCCCGCGCACGAGCGGGCGTTCGGCCGCGGCGCGTGGCTGCGGGATCTCATGCAACCCCTGCGGCCCGGCGAGGACGTCGAGGGTGAGACCAACCGGCTCGGGGCGTACGCGGCCCGGTTGTGGTTGCCGCTGCTGCGGGCCGAAAGGCCGCCGCAGTGAAGACATTCGACCTCCTCGGGCCGCTGCCCGCGCGCAACACCACCACGGTGCTCGAGGCCAGCGCCGGCACCGGCAAGACCTTCGCGTTGGCCGGCCTGGTCACCCGCATGGTCGCCGAGGGCGCGGCGAAACTCGACGAGATGCTGCTCATCACGTTCAGCAGGGCGGCCAGCCAGGAGCTCCGCGAACGGGTACGCGGCCAGATCGTCAGCGCCCTGGTGGCATTCGACGATCCGGCCCGCGCCGACACCGATCTGCTGCAGCACCTGATCGCCGAAGACCAGCAGGCGCGACGGCTGCGGCTGCGCGACGCGTTGGCCGGGTTCGATGCCGCGACCATCGCCACCACCCACCAGTTCTGCCACATCGTGCTGAAATCCCTTGGGGTTGCCGGGGACAGCGATACCGGCGTGACCCTGGTGGAGAGCCTTGACGACCTGGTGTGCGAGATCGTCGACGATCTGTACCTGGCTCACTTCGCTCACGAGCGGGATGTGCCGGTGCTGGACTACCGGGAGGCGTTGCGGCTGGCCCGGGTGGTGGTCAACAATCCGGCGACCGAGCTGCGGCCGCTGGACCCCGAGCCGGATTCCTACGACGCGGTGCGATTGCGATTCGCACGGAATGTGCTCGACGAGTTGGAGATCCGCAAGCGGCGCCGCGGCATCCTGGGCTACGACGATCTGCTCACCCGGCTGGCCGGCGCATTGGCAAGCCAAGACTCGCCCGCCCGCATCCGCATGCACCAGCGGTGGCCCATCGTCATGGTCGACGAGTTCCAGGACACCGACCCGGTGCAGTGGCAGGTGATCGAGCGCGCGTTCTCGGGCCGTTCGACGCTGATCCTCATCGGCGACCCCAAGCAGGCCATCTACGCGTTCCGCGGCGGCGACATCGCGACGTACCTGCGTGCCGCGTCGACCGCGGGCGACAAGCAGACGCTCGGCACCAACTGGCGCAGCGACGCCGCGCTCGTCGACCGGTTGCAGGTGGTGCTGCGCGGCGCCCAGCTGGGCGGTCCCGAGATCGTGGTGCACGACGTGCAGGCGCACCATCAGGGGCACCGCTTGGCGGGCGCCCCGCACAACGATCCGTTGCGGCTGCGCGTGGTGCGTCGTAAACGTCCTGGCACCCAGACGATTCCGATCGGCGATCTGCGCGCGCACATCAGCAAGGATCTCGCGGCCGACATCGGATCCCTGTTGACCAGTGGTGCGACGTTCGACGGCGAGCCCGTGCAACCCCGCGACATCGCGGTGATCGTCGAGACCCACAAGGATGCCCGCATCTGCCACACCGCACTGCTCGACGCCGGCATTCCCGCGGTCTACACGGGAGACTCCGACGTGTTCAACTCCGAGGCCGCCGAGGACTGGCTGTACCTGCTGGAAGCGTTTGACCAGCCGCACCGGCCCGGCCTGGTCCGCGCCGCGGCCGCCACCATGTTCTTCGGCGAGACCGCGGAATCCCTTGCGGCAGGCGGTGAGCAGCTGACCGACCGCATCGCCGAGACCTTGCGCACGTGGGCCGGCCAGGCGCGGGAGCAGGGCGTGGCGGCGATCTTCGAGGCCGCGCAGCTGGCGGGCATGGGCAAACGCGTGCTGTCGTGGCAGGGCGGCGAACGCTTGATGACCGACCTCGCGCACGTGACCCAGCTGCTGCAGGACACCGCGCACCGCGAAGGATTCGGGCTGCCCGCGCTGCGCGACTGGCTGCGCACGCAACGCTCGGAGGGCGGTGGCGAAGCCGAGCGCAACCGGCGCCTCGACAGCGACGCGGCGGCCGTGCAGATCATGACCGTGTGGGTGAGCAAGGGCCTGCAATACCCGGTCGTGTACCTGCCGTTCGCGTTCAACCGCTATGTGCCCGAACAGGATCTGGTGCTGTTCCACGACGACGGGGTCCGGTGCCTGCACATCGGCGGCATGGATCCCGCGGTCGCACGGGCCGGCCGCGCCGAAGCCGCGGCAGACGACAGCCGCCTGACATACGTCGCCATGACGCGGGCGCAGTCACAGGTGGTGGCGTGGTGGGCACCCGCGCGCGACGAACCCAACGGCGGGCTGTCCCGCCTGCTGCGCGGGCGGCGGCCCGGCGACACCGAGGTGCCCGACAAGTGCTCGCCGCTCAAGGTGACCGACGAGGACGCGCTGGACCGCCTGCGCGCGTGGGAGGCTGCGGGCGGGCCGGTGATCGAGGAGTCCGTGATCGGGGCGTTCACCCCGGTGGCCCTGCCCGAGCGGACGAGCAAGCTTGCGGTGCGGCACTTTCACCGCAAGATCGACACGTCGTGGCGGCGGACCTCGTACTCGGGTCTGCTGCGCGCGGCCGACACCGCAGGCGTTTCGAGTGAGCCGGAGATCGCCGAGCTCGACGACGAGGTCGACGACCTGCCCGTCGTCGCACCAGCGACCGGGGCCGACGTCCCGTCGCCCATGGCCGAGCTGCCGACCGGGGCGGCATTCGGATCGCTCGTGCATGCGGTGCTGGAGACGGCTGATCCGTCGGCGCCCGACCTGGCCGCCGAGTTGGCCGAACACGTGCGCGCGCATACCGAACGCTGGCCGGTCGATGTCGAGCCCGACGAGCTGGCGACGGCGCTGGTGCCGCTGCACGACACACCGCTGGGCCCGCTGGCGCCGGGGCTCACGTTGCGGCAGATCGGTTTGTCGGACCGGTTGTGCGAGATGGATTTCGAGTTCCCGATGGCCGGGGGCGACGTGCGGGCCGGTGGGTTCGCGCGGTTGGCCGATGTGGGCGCCCTGCTCGCCGAACATCTGCCCGCCGACGATCCGCTGGCCTGCTATGCCGAGCGGCTTTCGCACGGAGTGTTGGGCGATCAGCCGCTACGTGGATACCTGTCCGGGTCGGTGGACGCGGTGTTGCGCATCGACGGGCGGTTCGTTGTCGTGGATTACAAGACCAACTGGCTCGGCACCGGTGATGCCGGACTCACAGCGGCCGACTACGGCCGCGCCCGGATGGTCGAGGCCATGCTGCATTCCGACTATCCGCTGCAGGCGCTGCTGTACAGCGTCGTGCTGCACCGGTATCTGCGGTGGCGGCTGCCCGGCTACGATCCGTCGATCCACCTGGGTGGCGTGCTGTACCTGTTCGTGCGCGGTATGTGTGGGGCGGCGACGCCCGTCGTCCACGGACACCCGGCCGGAGTGTTCAGCTGGGCACCGCCCGCCGCGCTGGTCATCGCGATATCGGAGCTGCTCGATGCTTGACCACGAGTTCGAACCCGCCGATATCCATGTGGCGCAACGTTTGACGGCCCTGGCCGGCGAGACCGACGAGTCGGTGGGTCTGGCGGTCGCCGCCGCGGTGCGCGCGCTGCGCGGTGGTTCGGTGTGTGTGGATCTGCGGTCGGTGGCGCCTGAGTTCGACCTGGATGCCGATGCCTGGCTGGCGGCGGTGTCCGCCAGCCCGCTGACGGTCGGTCCGCCCCCGGTGCTGCGCCTGTTCGGTGACCTGCTGTATCTCGACCGATACTGGCTTGAGGAACAACAGGTGTGTGACGACGTGCTCGCATTGGTCGCGGCCCGCCCCGCCGACGGCGCCCCGGACGTGGCGCGGCTGTTCCCCGAGGGGTTCGAGGAACAGCGGGCCGCGGCGAATGTCGCCCTGTCACAAGGCCTGACGGTGCTGACCGGCGGACCGGGCACGGGCAAGACCACGACCGTCGCGCGGCTGCTGGCGCTGTTGGCCGAGCAGGCCGCGTTGGCGGGTCGGCCCGCGCTGCGGATCGCGCTCGCGGCGCCGACCGGCAAGGCCGCAGCCCGGCTGCAGCAGGCCGTGCAACTGGAGGTAGATCGGCTCGACCTGATCGACCGCAGGAGGTTGGCGGGCCTGCAGGCGACGACGCTGCACCGGCTGCTGGGCGCGCGGCCGGACACGTCGTCGCGGTTCCGGCATCACCGCGCGAATCGGTTGCCGCACGACGTGATCGTGGTCGACGAGACCTCGATGGTTTCGTTGACCATGATGGCCCGGCTGTTGGAGGCCGTGCGGCCGCAGACCCGGCTGATCCTCGTCGGTGATCCCGATCAGCTGGCCTCGGTCGAGGCCGGCGCGGTGCTGGCCGATCTGGTCGACGGCCTGGGTGAGCGGGGCGTGGCCGCGCTGCGCACGTCGCACCGGTTCGGTGAGTCGATCGGCGCGCTGGCCTCGGCGATCCGCGTCGGCGACGCTGACCGGGCCCTCGAGGTGCTCGCGGCCGGTGGCGACCACATCGACTGGGTGACCTCCGACGCCACCGAGCGGTTGCGGGAAGTGCTTGTGCCGCATGCCCTTGCGATGCGGCAGGCCGCGATTCTGGGTGACGGCCGGGCCGCGCTGGCGACGCTCGATGAGCATCGCCTGCTGTGTGCACATCGCCGCGGACCGTATGGCGTCGCGCAGTGGAACCGTCAGGTGGAGCGTTGGCTGACCGAAGAGACGGGTGAGCCGCTGTGGGCGACGTGGTATGCGGGCCGCCCGATCCTGGTGACCGCCAACGACTATGGGCTCAAGCTCTACAACGGCGATACGGGCGTCACGGTCGCGACCCCGGACGGGTTACGGGCCGTCGTCGGCGGAGCGGGTTCGTTCGCGCCGGGCCGGCTCACCGAGGTGGAGACCATGCACGCCATGACCATCCACAAGTCACAGGGCAGCCAGGCCGACGAGGTGACGGTGCTGTTGCCGGAGGTCGAGTCACGGCTGCTGACCCGGGAGTTGTTTTACACGGCCGTCACGCGGGCCAAGACCCGCATCCGCGTCGTCGGCGCGGAACCCGAAGTTCGCGCGGCGATCACCCGGCAGGCAGTCCGAGCGACCGGCCTGCGAAAGCGGCTGAAGCTCTAAACGGCCCTGCCGGCGAAAAACGCACCGGAGATGAGGCCGATCGCGATTGCCAAGCTGGGCAGACCCATCACGGCAGCCACGACGACTCCGGTGACCGCACAAATGCCGAGCACCAGCAGGAGACCACCAACCACTGCTCCGATCATCGACAGCCCTTTCTATGAGTGCGGTCACAATGTACCGCTTACGTGGGCTGAATCACAGCGAGTTCGTGCGTCAGTTTGGTTAACAATTTCGGTGCGAATTGTATAGCCGAGCTTGGTAAATGCATTCAGTAGCAACGTCCGCGCGGACTTTGCTGATCGGCCGAGTTAACCCAACCGACGCCGCGAGTGCACGCGGGCCTGCCAGGATGCGAAGCGTGGCTACCGACAAAGCGCAGAACATCGCCTACCCCGCCCCTGGTTCACGGCCGCTCCGGCACGACAGCGAGTCCCTGCCGCCGCACGTCATCGTGCTGTTCGGGGCGACCGGCGACCTGGCGAAACGCAAACTGCTCCCGGGCCTGGCCTATCTGGACCAGTCGACGTTCAGTCCGGACATCCGGGTCGTAGCCACTTCGCTGGAAGATTTCACCGACGAGGAGTTCCTCGCACACGCCAAGAAGGCCATCGACGAGTTCGGCAACCGGCACCCCACCGACGAGCAGTGGGCGAGCTTCGCGAGCAAGGTGCAGTACGTCCCGCAGAGCGCGGGGCCCGAAGCGCTCGCCAAGGCCGTCGCGGTCGCCGAGGAGGAGCTGGGGCCCGATGCGCGTCGGCTGCACTATCTCTCGGTGCCGCCCAAGGCCGCCCAGTCCGTCATCACCATGCTCAAGGACGCCGACCTGGTGAAGCGCTCGAAGGTCGTGATGGAAAAGCCGTTCGGCACCGACCTGGAGAGCGCGGTCGCGCTGAATGCCTTCGTGCACAAGACGTTCAAGGAATCGCAGATCTTCCGCATCGACCACTTCCTGGGCAAGGAGGCCGCGCAGAACATCCTGGCGTTCCGGTTCGCCAACGGCCTGTTCGAGCCCATCTGGAACCGAAACTTCATCGACCACATCCAGATCGACATCCCGGAGAAGCTCGGGCTCGATCAGCGGGCCAACTTCTACGAGAGCACCGGTGCCTACAAGGACATGGTGGTCACGCACCTGTTCCAGGTGATGGCGTTCGTGGTGATGGAGCCGCCGACGGCGTTGGAGCCGCGCGCGATCAGCGAGGAGAAGAACAAGGTCTTCCGGTCGATGCTGCCGATCAACCCGGCCGACGTGGTGCGCGGCCAGTATCAGGGCTACCGCGACGAGCCCGGGGTGTCACCGGATTCCGAGACCGAGACGTTCATCGCGCTCAAGGTCGGGATCGACAACTGGCGGTGGGCCGGCGTGCCGATCTACCTGCGCACGGGCAAGAAGATGGCCGAGGGTCAACGGATCATCTCGATCGCGTTCAAGGAGGCACCGCGCACGATGTTCCCGGCCGGATCCGGCGTGGGCGCGCAGGGTCCGGATCACCTGACGTTCGATCTGGCCGACGAGTCGAAGGTGTCCCTGTCGTTCTACGGCAAGCGGCCCGGGCCGGGCATGCGGCTGGAGAAGCTGTCGATGCAGTTCTCGACGCAGGAGACCGCGGCGATCGCCGACGTGCTCGAGGCCTACGAGCGGTTGATCCTCGACGCCATGCGCGGCGACCACACGTTGTTCACCACGGCCGAGGGCATCGAATCGCTGTGGGAGCGTTCGATGCCGCTGCTGGAGGATCCCCCGTTGGTCAAGATGTATCCACCCGGGACGTGGGGGCCCAACGCCATTCACCAGTTGATCGCGCCCAACGCATGGCGGTTGCCGTTCGAGCGGGCCTGGCGGGAGTAGGCGCCAGACCCGCTGCGGCGTCCCCTACGCGAAATAGTGCCCCTGTTCGAGATCCTCGATGAGCCCGACCTCGGCGGCCTTCCAGTCGAAGCGCTCCCGGGTCAGCTCGCTCGATCCCGGGAGGTCGAGCGCGAAAAACCCGCCGATCCAACCGAAGTGGTCGAAGGCCTGCTCGGCGGGCACCGACGTCACGGGCAGGTTCAACCCGCGGCCGATGGCCTCGGCGATCTCCTTGCTCGGGATGCCTTCTTCGGCGACTGCGTGCAGGATCGTGCCGCTGGTCGCCTTCTCCAGCGCGAGGCGGAACAGCGGGGCCGCGTCGAGGCGATGCACCGCGGGCCAGCGGTTGGTGCCGTCACCCGGGTATGCCGAAACGCCCTTCTCGCGGGCGATCTGGATCAGTCGCGGCACGAACCCGTGGTCGCCGACACCATGCGTCGTCGGTGACAGGCGCACGATCCCGACGCGCACTCCGCGGTCGGCGAACGCCAGGGCCGCCTGCTCGGACACCCTCGGCAATCCGGGTTGGGCGGCGTCGGTCTCGGTGATCGGGCGGCCCGGGGTGTGGCCCGCCATGCCCGACGTGACCACCAGGGGGCGGTCTGATCCGGCGAGGGTTTCGCCCAGTGCCTCGATGGCGCGGCGGTCGAGATCCCCGGCATCGGCGAATTCGTCGAAGTCGTGGTGGAACGCGAGATGAACGACGCCGTCGGCCGCGGCGGCTCCGGCACGCAGGCTGTCGAGGTCGTTCAGGTCGCCGCGGTGCACGCTAGCGCCCGCCGCGGTGATCGCGTCGGCGGATGCGTCGGACCGGGCCAGGCCGATCACGTCGTGACCGTGTGCGACGAGGTCGTGGACGACTGCGGTGCCGACAAACCCGGATGCGCCGGTGACGAAAACCTTCATGGGAACCTCCTGATGTCAGTGACTGTCTTCAGCGCAACGCGATGACAGTCACTGACATTCCCTAAGATCGAAGTCATGAGCCGGTGGCAGCCCAACGCCCACGGCCGCCTGGCGGAGGCGGCGCTGGAGCTGTACGCCGAACGCGGGTACGACCAGGTCACGGTCGCCGAGATCGCCGAGCGGGCCGGCCTCACCGAGCGCACTTACTTCCGGTATTTCGCCGACAAGCGCGAGGTGCTCTTCGGCGGGCAGGCCGAGTTGACCGAGCTGTTGATCGGCCGGATCGATGCGGCACCGGAGGGCACCCCGCCGCTCGACGCCGTCGGGCTGGCATTGGCCGCGTTCGGTGAGGTTCTCGACGGGCGCCGCGATCAGGCCGGCAAGCGGCAGTCCGTCATCGACGCCAACCCGAGCCTGCAAGAACGTGAGCTGACCAAGCTCGCACTGTTGACCCGCCAGATGGCCGACGCACTGTGCCGGCGGGGCGTCGACGAACCGACCGCACGCCTGGCCGCCGAGACCGGCATGGCGGTGTTCAAGGTCGCGTTCGAACGGTGGGTGCGCGCAGACCCCGGCCGGGGCCTGGCCGCGACCATCGACGCGGTGCGTCGCGAGTTGGCTGACTTGACGGCCTGATTGCTCGCCCAATTCGACAAAAACGTCGCCCGACGCGGCTGATCGCAACGATTACGTCGAATTGGGCGCACGTCTAGCGACGCAGCGCGCTGCCCTTGACCCACTGATCCCAGGGCACCGTCCAGTCGCCGTTGTTGTCGGGCTTGAGCGGGTCACCGCCGGTGTTGCGGATCTCGACGATGTCGCCGGGCACCGAGAAGTTGTAGAACCACTCGGCGTTCTCGCCGCTGAGGTTCAGGCAGCCGTGGCTGACGTTCTCCTTGCCCTGAGCCCACACCGTCGAGTTGAGCTGGTGCAGATAGATGCCGTCGACGCTGATCCGCGTCGCGAACGGGATGGTCGTCTTGTAGCCGAGCCGCGAGTTGACCGGCAGGCCGTAGGTCGACGAGTCCATGATCACCGGGTTGGCCTTGTCCATCACGGTGTAGATGCCGCGTGGGGTCCAGAAGCTCATGGTGGTGCCGCCGACGGTCTCGGTGCCACCCATGCCCATCGACGTCGGCATGGTCCGGACCAGCTTGCCGTTTTCGTACACCCGGACCTGCTTGTCGGTGTCGTCGGCGATCGAGACGTGTGACGGGCCGATGTTGAACGACACCTTCTCGTCCTGCGCGCCGTACAGGTCGTCGCCGAGTTTGGCGCCGTAGATGCCGGCGTCGACCGTAACCTTGGTGCCGGGCGCGTAGTACTTCTCCGGGCGCCAGTGCGCGGTCTGGTCGTCGATCCAGTTCCAGGAGCCGGTGACCTTCGGTTCGGTGGTCACCTGCATGCGGCGTTCGGCGTTGGCCTTGTCGGTGATCGGCTCGTCGAAGCGCGCGACGATCACCATGCCGACGCCGTAGGTGGCGCCGTCCTGCAACGGGGCGTAGTTCGTGCCGTTGAGGTAGACGCGGGCCTGATAGCTCGGGGTCAGGGTGCTGAACGTCGTGGTTTGCCGGGTCGGCATGCCGCCGGGGCCACGCGCGTCAACCGTCAACGTGTAGGTGCGGCCGTAGCCGAGCGTCGTCGTCGGCTTCCAGGTCTTCGCATCCGGGGTGAGGACACCGGGGATCTGCTTGCCGGCGTCGTTGACCATCGAGACGTTGGCGACGGTGCCGGTCTCCGCCGTGACCATGACCCGCGCCAGCGGATCGACTTCGGCGTTCGGCTTGGGCGTGATGGTGAGCCGGGCCGGCTCCGTGGGCGACGGCAACGGCGCGCCCTGCGGCGGCGCGGCCAGTGTCTGGCAGTGCTCGGAGCAGTTGGGCAATGCCGTGACGACGACACCACCCAGCACAGCGAGCACCGCGAGCGTGACCGCGAGGCAGGCACGACGAACAGACGTCAACATCACTCCAATGTGGTTCGGCGATGGCCGGATTGATGCGGATCCGTGATCCGGGTGGATTCATCCTAGCCGGGCCCGGTCACATTCGGCACGACGGCTCCGACCCGTAGGCGAGTCGTAATAGTGTCGTTGTGTGACGGGCGATCCACTGCTACTGGGTCAGCGCGTCGTCGCCATCCTCGAGACGGGGTTACGGACAGCCACCTACAAGCTCGCGACACTCATGGCGCTCATCGAGCACTGCATCGAGCATCTGCCGGCCGAACCCGACGACACGCTCACGGTGCCGATCCCCGATCTCGCGCACCGCGTGCTGGAGCTGTACTGGCGCCAGGTCCGTCCGTTCGAAGGCCACGAATTGCGGCAGTCGACGGGCGAGAACGCGCGCATCCCGCGAGCCGTGCTGACTTTGCGGGCGGCCGCCCCGGCGGGAGCGTCGGTCAGCCGGGCCATGGTGCACGCACCCGACGTATACGCGGCGACTATCAAAACCATCACCCTGGCCCTGGCCAAGCAGCCGCTCCCCCGGTTGCAGCGCCTGCCCGGCGCCACGACGAGTGACACGTTCCTGTACGACGACTCGTTTCTCGGCGAGAACGTCTCGCATCGCACACTGCGCGAGCACGGAGACGCCATCGAGTTGTTGCCGGGTGTTGCGTTCGGGCTGGCGAGGCTGGCCGGGTTGCTCAAGCCCGCACTGGAGATCATGTGGGTCGACGACGTCCGCCGAATGAACAAGTTCCTCGACGCCGACGTGCCTGACATCGCCGGACATCTGTTCGGCCGCGACAGGGCCGCCCTCGGCGCCGTGCGGAAACCGTTCAAGGAGGCCTACGGACCGCACTGCTTCTACTGCGGTGCGCACCTGCCGGCCGACAATCCCATCGATCATGTGCTGCCGTGGTCGCTGGTCGGCATCGACGGGTTGGCCAATCTCGTGTTGGCGTGCGCACGCTGCAACGGCGACAAGCGTCACGCCCTGCCTGCCGTGGAGATCGTCGACCGCGTGCTCGATCGCGACGCCGGGGTGCTGGAGCAGATCGCCGAAGAGATCCGGTGGCCGACCGAGCGGCCCCGCGTGGTCTCGGCGGCGCGCGGGATCTACCGGGGGCAACCCGAAGGCGTCGCAACGTGGTCGGGCTACAAGGCCAGCACGAGGCTGGACATCAGCTTCGGTCCGTGGTGGACGCTCAGTGGAAGCGGTTGAGCAGCGGGATCTTCTCGATGATCCGGTCCCGCAGACGCGGCTGAGGCGGTGCCACAGGCGGCACATACGCGGGCGGCGCCGGCGGCACGTAGACCGGATCCGGGACCGGCGGCACGTACTCGGGCGCGGGCGCGACGGGCTCCGGCGCGGGCGGGACATACGCCGGTTCGGCAGGCGCAACCTCCGGCGCCGGTTCCGGCATCGGTGCGACCTCGGGCTCAGGCGCGGGTGCGACCTCGGGAACCGGCACGGCCTCAGGGGCCGGCGGTGGCGCCGCGGGCGGCGCGAGCACGGGCGGATGGGCAGCGGCCTCGGCGATGGGCGCGGACTTGGGCGCCGGCTTGGATTCCGCGTGGCCCTCGGCGCTGGTGTTGCGCGGCTGCTCGATCGAGTTCGGCGTGAGCCGCAGCCCCAACGCGAGCGACACCGACACCACGAACACCACGACCGCGGCGGCGAGGACCGAGGACAGAACCCGGACTTGTGAGAACCGCGGACTGGCCGACGACGCTGCATCCGCACCGGCTCGGGCCGACACCAGCGCGGCCCCACGGGTCAGCGCGAACTCGGCTTCGTCGGCCGTGATGACCGGCCGTGCCGTCTCGTCGCGCAGGATTGACGCGAGGGTTTCGGCGTCGCCGGAGCCGAGCACGAAGATCGAGTCGGGGCGCGGGCGCACGCTGTCCACCGCCGCACTGACGGCGTTGATCCGCGGCCCGAAGCCGGGACGGTCGATGCGCTCGACGGTGACCCGCTGCGCGTCGACGGCCGCCACGATCGCGGCCTCGGGTTCGGCGACGATCACGACGACGAAGTTGTTTCCGGTGATGTCCTGGATGCCGCTCGCGAGCACTTTGGTGGCGTCGACGTCGGACACCTCGACCAGGCGGGCACCCCCACCGACGACGCCGAACGCGTCGCTGATCTTGGCCAGCAGAGTTTCAGCACCCTGCGCGCAGGTCAGACCGACGGAGTGCACGACCCCGTCACCCAGCAGTTCCTCGAGGAACGACTCAGCGTCGAACGCGGCGACATCCGGGATGTCCAGCGCACCACAATCGACAGGCGCACCTTCGCCTGTCGTTCCTTCGACCAGCACCCACCGGATGTCTCTCGATGTCATCGAGAGACCGAGCACGAGGTCCACAGATGACCTCCGATCCATGTCAATCGCACACCGAGGGTACCGGTCGAGCGTGACTATCGCGTCCTCGGCCGGGCTGAAACCACATGCGCCACACCAGCACCGCTCTCTCAGAGGCACTGAATCTCGCTGCAGCGCCTCCACATAGTGGTATCAGAACGGTATCATCGCGGCATGGGTATGACGCTGCGGACGAGTGACGAGCAGACCGAGGCGTTACGCCGACAAGCCGCAGTTGAGGGGCGGTCAATGCAGGCAGTTGCACTCTCGGCCATCGACGAGTACATCGCCCGCCGCGCCCACAAAACCAAGGTGGACGCGGCGTTGCGGCGGGTAGTGGCCGAGGAAGCCGGCGTTCTCGAACGCCTCAAGGACGCATGACCGAATATCTGGACCTCGACGATCTCCTGGAGATCGCCCGCTTCGCCGTCGGTGACGATGTCGCGGTTCGCGACTACGGCCTGCTTGAGTCCGCGCTGGCACGGCCCGCCGCTTCGGTATTCGGCGGAGACGCCTACCCGGATCTGCACCTCAAGGCAGCCGCTCTCATGCAATCAGTGGCACGCAACCACGCACTTGTCGACGGCAACAAGCGGCTCGCGTGGACGGCGTGTCTGACATTCCTGGCAGTCAACGGCTACTGGATCAGCGCACCCGAGGATGACCGGTTCAACTTTGTCATCAAGGTCGCGACAGGCGCGGAGCCCGGCCTGGATGAGATCGCCGGCCAACTCCGCGCGTGGAGCCACCCCGAAACCTGAACCGCTCGATTACGGATTTGCAGGCCGCGGCCAATACCATCGCTAGTCGAGATGACCGAGAACGCCCTGGACACGCCGAAGACCTCCGCGAACGGCCGCGTCGCCACCGAAGCAGCCCGCCGCCGCACCTTCGCCGTCATCAGCCACCCCGACGCCGGTAAGTCGACACTGACCGAGGCGTTGGCGCTGCATGCCCGGGCCATCACCGAGGCCGGCGCAATCCACGGCAAGGCGGGCCGCCGGTCGACGGTGTCGGACTGGATGGACATGGAGAAGGCCAGGGGCATCTCGATCACGTCGACGGCGCTGCAGTTCCCGTACCGCGACTGCGTCATCAACCTGCTGGACACGCCCGGCCACGCCGACTTCTCCGAGGACACCTACCGGGTGCTGACGGCCGTGGACTCCGCGGTCATGCTGATCGACGCCGCGAAAGGCCTTGAGCCGCAGACCCTCAAACTGTTCCAGGTGTGCAAGCACCGCGGCATCCCGATCATCACGGTGATCAACAAGTGGGACCGTCCGGGCCGCCACGCGCTGGAATTGATGGACGAGATCCACGAGCGGATCGGGCTGCGCACCACTCCCCTGACCTGGCCGGTCGGTATCGCCGGGGACTTCAAGGGGGTGATGGACCGCCGCAAGGGCCATTTCATCCGGTTCACCCGCACCGCGGGCGGCGCCACCGCAGCCCCCGAGGAACACATCCCCGCCGACGACGCGTACGACGCCGCCGGGGTCGACTGGGAGACCGCGGTCGAGGAATCCGAACTGCTGAGCGCCGACGGTTCCGACTACGACCGCGACGCGTTCCTCAGCGGCGACGCCTCACCGGTGCTGTTCACGTCCGCGGCGCTGAACTTCGGCGTCAACCAGCTACTCGACGTGCTCGCCGAACTCGCACCCGCGCCCAACGGCGCGCTCGCCGTCGACGGCACGCGCCGCGCGACCGACGACCCGTTCAGCGCGTTCGTGTTCAAGGTGCAGGCCGGCATGGATTCGGCACATCGCGACCGCATCGCCTACGCCCGTGTGGTCTCGGGCACGTTCGAACGCGGCGACGTGCTCACACACGCCAGCACCGGCAAGCCGTTCGTCACCAAGTACGCGCAGTCGGTTTTCGGCCAGCAGCGTTCGACGCTGGACGACGCGTGGCCCGGTGACGTGATCGGCCTTGCCAACGCCGCCGCCCTACGGCCCGGTGACACGCTGTATCGCGATGTGCCCGTGCAGTATCCGCCGATTCCGAGCTTCTCGCCCGAACATTTCGCGGTGGCTCGCGGCACCGACCCCAGCAAGCACAAGCAGTTCCGCCGCGGTATCGAACAGCTCGACCAAGAAGGTGTCGTGCAGGTGCTGCGCTCGGACAAGCGTGGCGAGCAGGCGCCGGTGTTCGCCGCCGTCGGTCCCATGCAGTTCGAGGTGGCCGCCCATCGGATGGCCACCGAGCTCAGCGCGCCGATCACGTTGGAACACTTGCCATATCAGGTCGCGCGGATCGTCGACCCCGAGGACGCCGAGTTCATGAACCGGCAGGTCTCCGCCGAAGTGTTGACCCGCACCGACGGCGTGATGCTCGTGCTCTTCTCGACGCCGTGGCGGCTGGAAGGGTTTCAGCGCGACAACCCGGGCATCAAGCTGCGGTCGCTGGTGGCGGCGGCTGACGGGTAGGGCTTACCGGAATGGGTAGTGCGACGGCAGGAACGGGCCGTACACCGAGGTCGGCGCTCGATTGACCGGCGGATTCGTGGTGATCGCCGTGTGGCCGCCCCGCTGGCAAATGGTGGCATTGCCAGAGCCGACACACGAGGGCGCGGCAGCGGCGGTCGGTGCGGCAGCAATCGCGGCCGCAGCCGCTCCTGTGACGAATAACGATGCGACGTAACGCAATTTGATGGTCATGATGCTCCTTTGCATCTGCTATGAATCGGTCGATTGATCGGCGTTCCCCGTACAGACGGGAACACCCTGTCATCGACGTAATGATCTGCGTCACAAGCCAACTAGGACTTTCAGCTTGCGCGTCAGCGCCGATAACCCCAATCTAGGGACGCATCCGCCCCGCGTCACTCAACTCATATTGGAGACACATAATCGCGCTGTGCGGTCTGCACTACGGCAGCAACGACGCGACGCTGGGTCGAGACCGTCAGTTCGACCGTCGCATCAACCGTTCGTCATCGTCATCGGGTGACGGACCGGCATCGATGAAGCCGTTGCGCTCGTACAGCGCGATGGCCGGCCGATTGTGCGTCTTCACCGAGAGCACCACGTCGCAGCGGTCGGCCCAGTCCAGCACGGCTTGCACGGCCGCGTCGCCCACTCCGCGCCCACGGACGGCCGGATCGACCCACATGGATATCAGTTCCACCGCGCCGCCGGCCTGCACATAGGCACCTACGATCCCGGCAGGCATGCCGTCGCAGTCGATGACGGCATTGAACGGAACCGCGGAAAACCGGTTCCGCCACCGTTCTTCCGTGTCGCCGTCGCCGGTCCATTCGGCCAGCGTCGACCCGTACATGTCGGGCGACTCCGCGAGCGCTTTAAGGCGGAGTCGACGCCAGAGTCGCCAGTCGTCGGCTTGCAGAATCCGAACGTCCATCAGGTGCAATGGTCTCATCAGTCACACCAGCACCGCGAGGCCGGCACATACATGGTCTGGAAAGGTGGTACCACATGCGGTATCACGCGACGAACTGCGACAGGTCCGGGGACTAGGGTGACCCCCATGGTGGAGGAGTTCGATCCAGAGGGGCCCGCCGAGGAAATCCTGACCAGGCACGGGCCGCTGTCCGAGGACGAGTTCCTACGCCGGATTCAGGAGGCCGGCGGGGATTACCTCGATTTCGAGGAGCTTCTCGACGAGATCGGCGATGGTGTAGGCCAATTGACCGACGGCCGCTGGGTGTGGCTGCCCGCGCTATTGCTGGGGCGGGTGCTCACCCGTCGGCTCACCGCCGACGAGCTGACCCACGACATCCTGACGGTCACCCCGGAACTCGATCCGATCCTCGCGAACCACGGCACACGCGCGCGCTTCGCCACCAAGGAACCGGCTGTGGTGGTGACGGCCGGTTACGACGCCGCGCTCCTCGGGCAGCGCGGGATTCCCGCCGAGGCAGTCGACCGCAACGGGGCCCTGCTGCTGCCGGCGGGAACGCTCGGGAGCTTGGGCCTGTCCGAGGGTGAGCTGGTCGGGGTCCGGCTGACCTTACAAGGACTGGCGGTCGAGCGGGTCGCCGCTGCCGAACGGCCGCCCGTCGGTGAACGGTTGGCCGCACTGCTCGACGACGACGCACCGGCCGTCCTGTCGGAAGCTGTCTGGACACTGTGCCACGAAGATGCGTCAGTATTCTCCGCACCACTGCTACCCCTGAGCGAGATCATCGACGAATATGGCCTGAAGCGCCGGGCAGATCTCCTCGCGCCGGTGGAATTCAACTTCGGCGCATGGGATTTCAAACGTGGCTGGAACCTGCTGGCCGACCGGCATGACCTTCACCCCGATGAGGCGCTGGCGCTCTACACGCTCATCACCATGCATCGGCAGATGGCGACCTTGATCGAGACCGGCTCCGACGACGAGCTCGTGTCACCTGAACAGTCCGAAGATTCGCCGTGGGTGGGCGATTTCAGTGATCTGTCCGGAGACCTCGGTGCCGTGCTGGCCGATCCCGACCTTGCCGAGATATTGGCGACGGAAACCGCAGGCACTGGACGGGCCGGTGCGACTGGACTGGGCATGCTCGCCGAGACCCTGGAGTCCAAGGTGCCGCGGACGGCCCAGGTCGCGTGCCAGTGGCTGCGCGCGGTGGCACTGGAGCGCATCGGGGACGTCGAAAGCGCCGAACGCGAGTTCCTGGCCGCCGAATCCATGGATACCGGTTGGGCGCCAGTGTTGTTCGACCTCGCCCGGTTCGCGTCCGATCGCGGTGACCCCGAGCGCGCGCTGTCGCTCCTCCGCCGAGCGGGCGCCGATCCCGACGATCCGATCGTTACGTTGCTGGAACGACATCGGTCCCAACCGCGAAACGATGTGGGGCGCAACGATGCCTGTTGGTGCGGGTCGGGCCGCAAATACAAGAAGTGTCACCTCGGCCGTGAACAGCTGCCGTTGGCCGAACGCGCCGACTGGCTGTACTCGAAGGCCGCCCAACACGTCATGCACACCGGCTGGGACGAGCTGTTGCACGAGGTTGGCTACGAGCGGAGCCGCTATGCCGCAGATTACGACGAAGTCGTTGTGGCAGTGAGCGATCCGCTGGTTATGGACGCGGTGTTGTTCGAGGGCGGGGCGTTCGAGGATTTCGTCGCGGTGCGCGGGTCACTGCTCCCAGACGACGAGTTGTCGCTTGCCCAGCAGTGGCTGTCGGTGGACCGCTCGGTGTTCGAGGTCGACGCGGTGCATCCCAGCCGCGACGTGACCGTGCGCGATGTGCGAACCGGCGACACCCAGGATGCGCATGCCGAAGCCGACAGCCGTCAACTCAAGCCCGGGCAGCTGATCTGTACGCGCGTGGCACCCGCCGGGGACAGCCTGCGGTGCTTCGGCGGGCTGGTACCGGTACCGCTGAACGACCGCGACGAGTTGATCGCGCTGCTCGACGACGAGCCCGATGCCGTCGAACTGGTCGCGCTGCTGAGCCGCCGGTTCGCCCCGCCCGACCCGGACATGTTGTTTCACAACGACTCCGGCGGCAGATAGCGCCCATGCACACCGCGGGGGTCACCCTGCTGGTACAGGTGGTTCTCGTAGTCGGCTCGTTGTGCAAGCATGTCGCGCTGGAACTGCTCGCGGCGCTGCTGCTCTTCGCGCTTGTCCGCCGACTTGAGCACCCAGAAGCCATACCCGCCGAGGAGCCCGAGCGCCACCATCACGACGTACAGCCATGGGTGCTGGTTGGCAGCGCCGAGCAGAACCAGTCCACCGACCACCGCCGCCACGACGATCGGCCGACTATTGGACGTCCGTACGAGCGCGCCATTGGTACCGACGGCAACCGAGGACAACCCACCGCCGAAGAGCGCGGCCAAGATCCAGATCGGCAGCCACAGCCCGCACGTCAAGAACGTCAGCACGGCGTGAAGGGCATGGTTGGTTCCGCCTGTTGATACCGCCACCGCGACGGCTTGCGCAGTCGGCGCCGACACGGTCGGCGGCGTCGGCACGAAGTGTTGGGTCCAGCGTGCACCGTCGTGATATCGCTGGCCCGGCTGTCCGCTCGGGTCGGGATGCCAGCCGGGCGATGGCGTGTGCGTCATTGTGGTTCCTTTCGTAGAGAGCCGACCAGAATGACACTGGGCACCGACAAGTACCTGTCGCTCGACCCCGGAGACGTCAACCAGAAGGGGGCCACGGCATGGATGGCTACGACATCATCGGCGACGTCCACGGGTGCGCCACGCAGCTCGAAGCACTCCTGGACAAACTCGGGTACCGTACTGCCGCAGGCGAATACCGCCACCCGAGCCGGCAGGCCATCTTTGTCGGCGACCTGATCGACCGCGGCGACGGGCAGCTGCGCGTGCTGGAGATCGTCAAGGGCATGGTCGACGTGGGAAGCGCACAGATCGTGATGGGCAATCACGAATTCAATGCCCTTGCGTATCACACCGAATGGCCGCACGGCAGCGGCAAGTTTCTACGCCCGCATGATGACCCGGACAATCCGAAGTCGGCCAAGAACATGAAACAGCATCAGGCGTTCCTCGATCAGGTCGACGGCGAGGACCGCCGCGAGTACCTGGAGTGGTTCGCCACGATTCCGCTGTGGCTCGACCTCGGTGACCTGCGCGTCGTGCATGCGTGCTGGCATGAGCCGTCGATCGCGGTGGTCGAGCAGGAATGCGGTTCGGCCACCCCGTTCGGCGACGTGGAACATCTCGTCGCAGCGTCCGACGAGAACCATCCGCTCTACCGGGCGATCGAAACCCCGCTCAAGGGGCCCGAGATCAGCCTCGTCGACCACGGCCAAGCCGAATACATGGACAAGGACGGTCATTCGCGCGGCAGCGCGCGCATACGTTGGTGGAACAGCGACGCCCGCACGTTGCGCGACATCGCCGAGATGGGCGGCAACTACACCACGGAATCCGGCGAACCGTACCCGCTGCTACCCGAACTGGACGTGGTGGGCGACTCTCAGTCGTATGTCTACGCAGACCAAGTCCCGGTGTTCTACGGGCACTATTGGCGGCAAGGCTCACCCAAACATCGACACGACTGGACGGACTACACCGCGTGCGTGGACTTCAGCGCTGTGAAAGGCGGGGCGCTCACGGCGTATCGCTGGTCGGGGGAAACACGGATCCAGCCCAAGCATTATGTGACGTGAGGTCACGAATCCTCGCTCTCCTACAGGTCATTGAGGCCGATGTAACCATCCTGGATGGCGCGTGCGGCCAACGCCGCCTTGGTTCGTGCCGGGCGGCCGGCGCGGGCGTACTTGGCACGGACGCGCTGCAGGTACGTCCGGACGGTGCTCGGTGTGAGGAACAGCTCTTCGGCGACCGCGGCCTTGCTGTCGGTGCGCAGCCACGCGATCAGGATCTCTAGCTCCCGGGCCGAGAGCTCGACGCGAGGGCCCACTTCCGGTCGCGGAGGATCACCCTTCCCGATTGACCGCTCGGCGCGGCCGCACACAACCAGCGGCGCGGTCGGCCCCAGTTTGTTGCCGTTGGTGGCCGTTGGTGCCGGATAGGTGTTCATCGGAGCGTCTCCTGCCTGTTCGGATAGAGGAATGATCAAGACTTGTGGATCTGGGAGGGCGTGCCTTCCCGCAAATATGATCCCGGTAGTCACTTGATCAAGTCAGCGTTGCAGCGCTGGCGGAAAGGCACGCTTCGTGCTCACGGTAGTCAACAACAACGAAGGTTCCAACCCGGCCGGCCAAGACCGCTCGATCCTCGATGAGATCGTGCGTGACGGGGCCCGGCAGATGCTCGCCGCGGCACTGCGCGCTGAGGTCGCCGCCTATATCGACCAGTTCGTCGATCAGGTCGATGAGAATGGGCACCGGCTGGTGGTGCGCAACGGGTATCACCACGAACGTGAGGTGATGACCGCCGCCGGTGCGGTCGCGGTGAAAGCACCCCGGGTCAACGACAAGCGTGTCGACCGGAAACCGGTGAGCGGCAGAAGTTTCGTCGAAGATCCTGCCTGCGTGGGCACGCAAGAGCCCGGAGATCTCTGCGGTGCTTCCGTTGCTGTACCTGCATGGGCTGTCCTCCGGTGATTTCGGGCCCGCCCTGGAGCAGTTCCTGGGGTCGGGCGCGGGCTGTCAGCAGCCACGATCACCCGGCTGACCAGTCAATGGCAGAAAGAGGCCGCCGCCTTCGCCGACCGGGCTATCACCGCCGATTATGTGTACCTGTGGGTCGACGGCATCCACCTCAAAGTGCGTTTGGAGCAGGAGAAACTATGCCTGCTGGTGATGATCGGGGTCCGCGCCGACGGCAAGAAGGAACTCATCGCCCTGGCTGATGGGTATCGGGAATCGACCGAGTCGTGGGCCGATCTGCTGCGCTCGTGCAAACGCCGCGGCATGACGGCGCCGGCCCTGGCGGTCGGGGACGGGCGCTCGGGTTCTGGCCGCGCTGCGGGAGGTGTTCCCACAAGCGCGTGAGCAACGCTGCTGGTTCCATAAACAAGCCAATGTGCTTGCTGCACTGCCGAAATCAGCACACCCCAACGCGATCAAAGCGATGCAGGAAATCTACAACGCCGAAGACGACACGCACGCACGCCAAGCGATCGTGGCCTTCGAGAAGGCTTACGGCGCCAAGTACCCCAAGGTTGTGGCCAAGATCATCGATGACGCCGACGTGTTGCTCGAGTTCTACCGGTACCCGGCCGAACACTGGATACACCTGCGCACCACTAACCCGATCGAATCCACCTTCGCGACCGTGCGACTGCGGACCAAGGTCACCAAAGGCCCCGGATCCCGCGCTGCGGGTCTGGCGATGGCCTACAAGCTGATCGAGGCCGCACAGGCGAAATGGCGAGCGGTCAACGCACCCCACCTGGTGAAACTGGTCCGCGACGGCGCCACCTTCGAGAAGGGAAAACTCGCCGAAACCGACTCCACCTCACCCACCGAGGAGGCCGCCTGAAACTCGCTCATCCACAAGTCTTGACAATATCTCGTTCGGATAGCCCGCACACGCGAGCCGAACAGAATGACAGAGACCTCCGACAACTACCGGCGGGCGGCTATTCGGCCGCCTGGCCACCGACCACGGCGTGGATGCGTCCCTGCGGATACGGCAGATCGATGCCATGTTCGTCGTAGGCGCGGAGAATCTCGCGGCGAAGTCGTCGCTGCACCGCCCACTGCGCGTTGGGCCGCGTCTTCACGGTCATCCGCAGCTTGAGCAGGTCTGCCGACAACTCTTGCACGCCAAGCATCTCCGGCTCCCCCAGCACCTTGTGCGCCATCGACGGGTCGGCGATGACCTCGTGCGCGGCGTCGAGCGCGACCTGCTCGGCCCGGTTGACGTCCGCGGTCAGCGCAACGGGCACCTCGATCCGTGCGACGGCATAGTCCTGACTCATGTTCCCGACGCGCGCGATCTCCCCGTTGCGGACGTACCAGAGCGTGCCGTCGATGTCGCGGACTGTGGTGATCCGCAGGCCGACGCTCTGCACCTCCCCGACCGCCTCCCCGAGGTCGACGGTGTCGCCGACGCCGTACTGGTCCTCCAGCAGCATGAACACGCCGCTGACGAAATCACGCACCAGGTTCTGCGCGCCGAAGCCGATGGCGAGGCCGACCACACCCGCCGAGGCGATGAACGGCGCGATGTTCACCCCGAGCACGCTGAGAACGGCCAGGACGACCCAGATCAGCAACAAGATCGACACCGTCGACTTCAGCACCGATCCGATGGTCTGCGCACGCTGCTGACGCCGCTCGGCGGCCTTGTTGTTGGCCGACGCCGATGCGCGATCACGCAGGTAACGCAGCAGCGGCGGTTTCTTGGATTCGACTTGTACATCGGCACTTCGGCCCTTGCGGGCCCGGCCGGTGGTGGCGCGGTCGATCATGCGATGTAGCAAATACCGTGCGATCAATGCGACGACGAGGTACGCCACGATCCGGATGGGAACCTCGATGAGCCAGTGCCGATTGGTGTCCGTCCATTCGAAAGCCAGGTTGTACACATCCATGGTTCCGACCGTACGGAAGACGGTTTACAGGCGTCTAACGCGTTGTATCTCTGGCAGGTCGTCGCCGGAACAATTCGGCGGGGCGTCCGCGGCCGCCGGCGGTGGTGGCGCCGGTCGCGACGATGTGCGGTTCCATCGCGCGACGGAACGTGTCGCGCTGCAAATCGTGGCCCGCCACCGCCTCGTGTACCAGCCGCAGATCCCGCAGCGTGAACTCCGCGCCGAGCAGGCCGTCAGGGTCGGGCATGGCGGCATAGCGGGCGCGGACCTCGTCGACGGCGAGCCTGACGATATCGGCGTGGTCGTAGATCAACCTTCCGGGCGCGTGGACCGGGACCAGCCGCGTGGTCTCGGCGAAGCGCGACGCGAGTTGCTCGGGCGGCACCACGGCGACGTGCGCAACGGACAGCACCCAACCCCGGTCGTCGCGCCCCAGCGCATCGAACACGTGGAGCTGACGCGGTGACAGCCCGCGAATGTTGGCCTTGTCGGCCAGCGATCGCTCGACTGCGTCGGCGAGGATCTCACCTTCATGCAGAAACGTACCGGGCAACGCCCATCCGCGGCCCTGCGCGCGACGGACCTGCAGCACGACGAACCCGCTGCCGGGGTCGACGGTCAAAACCGCGGTGTCGACAGCGACCGAGGGCCGCGGGTAGTCCGTGAGGTTGTTCATGTCAGTGCCTGAGCGTACAGTGCATCTCAATTAGCGCAATTTTGCGCAAAATGGAGGAGGTGGCCATGACGTCACGTAACGACCGCGTCGAAGGCGTGTTGTTGGGCACTGCGGCCGGCGACGCACTGGGGGCGCCGTACGAATTCGAACCGCCCCGCGGACCGGAACTACCGGTCGAGATGGCAGGTGGCGGTCCGTGGGAGCCCGGCGAGTGGACCGACGACACCGCGATGGCGGTCGCGATCGCCGAAGTCGCCGCGACCGGCGCCGATCTTCGCGACGCCGCCGCGCAGGACGCGATCGTCGCCCGGTGGCACGAATGGTCTTTGGGCGCCAAGGACGTTGGCATCCAGACCCGTTCGGTACTCACCACGGTCGCGCGCGACGGTGCCCTCACCGCGGCCAACGCTCGTGCGGTCTCGGCGGCACTGCACGCCAGCACAGGGCGCACCGCAGGCAACGGGTCGCTGATGCGGACCGCTCCGGTAGCCATTGCCTTCCTCGACGACGAGGGCGCCATGGTCCGGGCCGCTCGGGCGATCAGCGAGCTCACCCATTTCGACCGCGACGCCGCCGATGGAGTCGTGTTGTGGTGTTGCGCGATTCGGCACGCCGTCCTGACCGCGGAGCTCGACGTACGAATCGGACTGCGCCACATCGACTCTGTCCGTCGCGACCTCTGGGCGCAGCGCCTCGATGAGGCCGAGGCGTCCCGTCCTGCGGACTTCGTCAACAACGGCTGGTTGGTGGCCGCGCTGCAGGCAGCGTGGTCGGCAATCGTCAGCACCGATTGCGGCGGGCCCGAACATCTCCGCCGCGGGTTGGATGCGGCCGTGCGCTGCGGCAATGACACCGACACCGTGGCCGCGATCGCCGGCGGCTTGCTCGGCGCGGCTTACGGCGCCTCGGCGGTGCCGACCCAGTGGCGCGCGCAGCTGCACGGGTGGCCGGGCCTCACGGCCCGCGGCCTGGTGAGGTTGGCGACGGCGATCGAGCGCAAGGCAGCGACCGCGGACCCCGACTACTCGTGGTCCCACGCCGACGTCCTGGTTCCACATCCACATGACCCACACGTCCTGCTCGGCAGCGTGGGCGCGCTGCGTCGGTTGCCGGCGGAGGTCGACGCGGTGGTCTCGCTGTGCCGGATTCCGGAAAGTCATGTGCCCGAGGGGATGTCACATGTCGAGGTTCGTCTGATCGACAAGGTCGATCCCGACGAGAATCCGCACCTCGATTTCGTGTTGCTCGACGCCGTGCGGACACTCGAAGGTCTTCGCGCTCAAGGGCACACGGTGCTGCTGCATTGCGTCGAGGCATACAGCCGCACCCCCACCGTCGCCGCGCTCTACGGCGCACGGCTGCGGGGCGTCGGCACCGACGAGGCGTTGGCCGACGTGCTGTCGGCTCTGCCCGACGCGAATCCGAATCCGGTGTTTCGGGAGGCATTGGTGCGGTTGGGCACTCCACGACAGGGACTGCCGGCGCCTGAGCCGACCAGCGCACACCGAGACTCACACCAGGGACAAAACTGAGCGTCTGCTTGTCCCTGGTGTGAATCTCGATGAGATCCGAGCACGCGACATTGCGGGCAAGCCCGCCTGCCCGTCAGTGGGCGAGCGCGGCGTGCTGCGGGTGCGAGGTCACCGGGAGCGGCACCGCGACGCTCGCGTCCGGCGGAATCGATGACAGCCTCAGTCGGATCAGAGTACCGATGAGATGCCATCTCCAGATTGCTTCTGCTACATGGTTACTTCCATTCGTGATCACAGATCGAGCACCGCCACTTCTCGTCGCTGAGGCAGCAGCCGCCAATGTGCAGCCACGGTCCCCACGATTCGGGGTCGCTTGGCATGCCGTACTGAATCGTCTGGGTCCGTTGACCTCCGCAGTGCGGGCACTCCGGATTCTGCGCGAACCGAAAGTCGACGAATGAACGGAAGTTCCGGTCCCGCATGAGGTCTCGGCATCTACGGCAGATGACGGCCGGCCAGTCGGTGGCGGATTCTCGGAGCGACGCCCGGAACGGTCCGGGGATACGCGGGCTGCCGGGCGTTCTGATCGGCGAATCCGGCTGCGGACGCGGCAGCGGGTCGACGGTGTGGATATGCACCCGGTCGCGGGCGTCGGCTTCGCCGAGGTCGATCGCCGCTCCGCAGCCGTGACAGTCGCCGCCGAAGCGCAGCAGGTTCCGCGCGGCGGCCACTGACGAATGCCCCCAGCGATGATGCGGCTCCCCGTGCACCGGGCTCTCGTGCAGTGCCAGGATCACCCGTTCGGCGTCATCGTCGTCGAGGCGCCAACTGACGAAGGCGTCACTCAGATCCAGCACCATGGCCAGCGTGGTCAGGTCTACCAGGTCAGCGCCGTACGTTCCGACCACAGCTCCACCCAGTGCACCCTCGTGGTCGATGCGGGCAAGTCGCGTCAGCACCGAGGCCGGGTCCGTGCCCAGCACCATCAGCGCGTAGTCGCCGGGCCGGGACTCCCCGAACGCGTACCGCCACGGCCGGTACGGCGAGCGCGGCTCCAACAGCGTGATGACGCCGTCCATCCAGTCAGCAGCCTCGAGGATGTGGAGACGGTGGTGGATTGTTTGCGCCATGTGGCTATTGTCCCATTGAGGTACGACAATTCGTGTTCGCTGACGTTAGCCATGAAGCCCGCTTTGGCGCGAGAATGACGTTCCCGGCAACCTCGTCCGCGGCACCAGTTCGCGTTGGTGTTCCGATCAGCCCGCGACACCGCCGTCCAAGGCCTAACGTGTATCAGCGGGTCGCCGCGCGGGCCGCGTCGGCCTTTGCGCTGCAACCGAGAGGATGCCGAGTTGGCCGTCGATACCCCCACCACACCGACACTGCGCGAACTGACCGTCCGCGGGATCCTGCTCGGCGGCGTGATCACCCTGGTGTTCACCGCGGCCAACGTCTACCTGGGCCTCAAGGTGGGCCTGACGTTCGCCACCACTATCCCGGCCGCGGTGATCTCGATGGCGATCCTGCGCAACTTCGCCAACCACTCCATCGTGGAGAACAACATCGTGCAGACCGTCGCGTCGGCGGCGGGCACGCTCTCGGCGATCATCTTCGTGCTTCCCGGCCTGGTCATGGTCGGCTGGTGGACCGGCTTCCCCTACTGGATCACGCTCGCGGTGTGCGCCGTGGGCGGCATCCTCGGCGTGATGTACTCCATCCCGCTGCGCCGCGCCCTGGTGACCGGGTCGGATCTGCCCTACCCCGAGGGCGTGGCAGCCGCCGAGGTGCTCAAGGTCGGTGACAGCACCGGCGGCGCCGAAGACAACCGCACCGGCATCCGGGTGATCGCGTTCGGCTCGGTGGTATCGGCGGCGTTCGCGTTGCTGGCCAACCTCAAGGTGCTCGCCAACTCCGTGGCGGCTTACTTCCGCGTCGGCGCGGGCGGCTCGATGTTCGGTGCGAGCCTGTCGTTCGCGTTGATCGGCGTCGGTCATCTGGTCGGGATGACCGTGGGCATCGCGATGCTCGTCGGCCTGGTCATCTCGTTCGGGATCATGCTGCCGATCCGCACCAATGGAGCGTTCGGCACCGACGAACCGATCGGCGACGTCATCGACAGCGTGTTCGCGCACGACGTGCGGTTCATCGGTGCCGGGGCGATCGCGGTGGGCGCGGTGTGGACGTTGCTGAAGATCCTGCGCCCGATCGTCACAGGCATCACCGAAGCGCTGACCTCGGCGCGTGATCGCCGGCAGGGCAAGCTCGTCGACGTCACGCAACGCGACATCCCGTTCCCCATCGTCGTCGGCACCGTGGTGGTGATGCTGCTCCCGATCGCCGTGCTGTTGTGGAACTTCAGCCGCGGCACCGCGCTGCAGGGCAGTGCCGCCGGGATCATCATCGCCAGCCTGGTGTTCGTGTTCCTCATCGGCCTCGTGATCGCCGCGGTGTGCGGCTACATGGCCGGCCTGATCGGCTCGTCGAACAGCCCGATCTCCGGGGTGGGCATCCTGACCGTGCTCATCGCCGCGCTGGTGATCAAGGTGGTGTTCGGCCACACCGATGACAACCAGGCCACCGCGCTGGTGGCGTTCACCCTGTTCGTCACGGCCGTCACGTTCGGCGTGGCCACCATCTCCAACGACAACCTGCAAGACCTCAAGACCGGCCAGCTGGTCGGCGCCACACCGTGGAAGCAGCAGGTGGCGTTGGTGATCGGCGTGCTGTTCGGCTCGGCGATCATCCCGCCGGTGCTGGATCTGATGCAGCGCGCGTTCGGATTCCTCGGGGCGCCGGGTGCCACCGAGAACGCCCTGGCCGCACCGCAGGCCGCGCTGATCTCCTCGCTCACCAAGGGCGTGTTCGGCGGCAACCTGGACTGGTCGCTGATCGGCCTGGGCGCCGCGATCGGGGTCGGCGTGATCATCGTCGACGAGATCCTCAACCACACAACACGTTTCGCCCTGCCGCCGCTGGCCGTCGGGATGGGCATGTACCTGCCGATGAGCCTGACGCTGATCATCCCGCTCGGTGCGCTGCTGGGCTTCTTCTACAACAAGTGGGCTGACCGCACCGGCGGCAACGTCGAACGCAAGAAGCGCCTCGGCGTGCTGCTGGCCACCGGATTGATCGTCGGTGAGAGCCTCTACGGTGTGGTCTTCGCCGGAATCGTCGCCGGCACCGGCAACGACGACCCGCTCGCGATCTTCACCGCAAACACCGGAACCCCCGCCGAAGTGATCGGGATCGTGGCGTTCGCGGCCGTGATCGCGTTGGTGTACAAGTGGACCCAGAAGATCTCCGCGCGGGAGCCGGTGAAGAGCTGACCGGCTTGGTGCGTTTGTGACCGACTCGACGCCGCAGGCCGAACGTAAGCGGCCGAGCGCGAAGCACTGGGCGTGGTTTGCCGGCATTCTCACTGCCCTGCTCTTGCTGGGATTCGTCGTGGCGTTTGTGATGATGCTGCCGCTCGCGATGGCCACGGACGGCTGCCACGAGGGCACGACCGACAAGATCTGTCAATTGACCGCGCGCGGACAGAACGTGCTCGTCGTCATACCGTGGATGTGCCTGGCCGCAGGCTTCGCGACGGCGGTCGTGGGCGCCGGCGTTGCCGAACGGCTCAGGCGCTCACCGCTGTTCGGCTTGGCGACAGGCATCGTCGGCTATTGCGCGATGATTCCCATCGGCTATGCCATCGCCTTCTCGGTCTAGAGTCGCTTGACCCCGGTGGCGATGGCGTGCAGCTTGTCGGGGTTGGCGACGTTGTGGACGGTCGCGACGCGGCCGCCGGCGTCAACGTCGAGGGTGAGGGTGGCGATGATCCGGCCGGCGCCGCTGAACACGATGCCCGGGCCACCGTTGACATCGACGATATCGGCTGTCATATCGGCGATCTCGACGCCCTCGTACGGACGTCGCGCGACTCCGGCGAGCCACTGTGCGACGTTGCGCATGCCGATGATCGGGCGCATCGCCTGACGGACCTTGCCGCCCCCGTCGGTCCACAGTGTGACTTCTGGGGCGAGCAATTCCATCAGTGCGTTGATATCGCCACCGGTGACGGCGGCGAAGAACCGCTCGGTCGCCTCGCGCTTTTTGGCGCGGTCGGCTTCGAATCGGGGTCGCCGAGCCTGGACGTGTTCGCGGGCCCGGTGGGCGGCCTGGCGTACCGCGGCCTCAGACCGTTCGACGGCGTCACCGATTTCGGCGTAGCTGAAGTCGAACACCTCCTTGAGCACGAACACCGCACGCTCCAACGGGCTGAGGGTCTCCAGCACCACGAGCATGGCCATCGACACGGATTCGGCCGCGGTGACGTCATCTGCCGCATCGGGCTGGGTGAGGATCGGCTCGGGAAGCCACGGCCCCACGTAGGTTTCACGTTGGCGGCGTGCGGAGCGAAGCCGATCCATCGACGCGTTGGAGACGATGCGGGCGAGGTATGCCTTCGGGTCGCTGACCTGTGAACGGTCGTCGCCGGACCACTTGAACCAGGCATCCTGGACGATATCCTCGGCGTCGGCCGCCGAGCCGAGGAGCCGATAGGCGATCGAGAACAACAGGGTGCGGTACTCGGCGAACGTCTGCTGATCGGCGTTCATCGTGTCGACCGGCCGCCGCGCCGCCATGTCGCTGCCCCGAGCGCGGGCAGCACCTTGAGCAAGCGGTACGTCGTCCACGGGCTGGAGCTCACCGCTTCTTTGTAGGCCACGGCGAACCGGCCGGCAAGGTAGACCCGCCGAGGGCTGTCGTCGGGATGGGTGAACTGGATGACCCCGTCGGCGCGACCCAAGCTGACCGGCTGATGGACATAGCCGAAGCGGAACTTATTGGGCTGCTTGCCTTTCAATTGCCGGGCGATCGATGCTGCCGCATGCACCCCGGTCGGGATGCCGCTCTGGCAGGTGCCGTGGATGACGCCGTAGCCCTGCCGGATCGCGGCCGCGTCACCAACGGCGTAGATGTTCGGGTGCGTGACGGACCGCAGTGCGTGATCGGTGACGATGCGGCCGCGGTCGTCGACTTCGAGGCCCGCGGCCGCCGCGATGGGCGAGACCCGCACTCCCGTCGTCCAGAGGATGGCCTGCGCCTCCACGACTTGGCCGGTGTCGACGGCGACGCCGTCGGGCATCACTTTGACGATCTCGACGCCTGCGCGCACCTGGACACCGAGCCGATCCAGGCCGGCGTGCAGCCGGGCCCGCGCCTTCTCCCCCATCATCGCGCCGGGGGTCTGCCGGCTCAGCAGGACGACATCGAGTTCGGGGTGCTGTTCGGCGATCTCGGCGGCCGATTCGATACCGGTCAGTCCGCCACCGGCGACCACGACG
The DNA here is from genome assembly GCF_010727475.1 of Mycolicibacterium mageritense. Taxonomy (NCBI): domain Bacteria; kingdom Bacillati; phylum Actinomycetota; class Actinomycetes; order Mycobacteriales; family Mycobacteriaceae; genus Mycobacterium; species Mycolicibacterium mageritense. The sequence goes on along the minus strand of NZ_AP022567.1, from coordinate 4,271,413 downwards.
GTGCCGGCGGCGAGCTGGTTCAGGCGGTCGGCGAACAGGGTCGCGTCCTGCGCGTTGTTGAGGGTGTAGGCAAACTCGTCGACACCGGGAACCGTCGCGGTATCGGCGACGCTGCCCAGCGCGTAGACCAGCGTGTCGTAGCGCAACCCGTACGCGTCGTCGATGCGTACTTCCTGGGCGTCGGCGTCGATACCGGTCACCCAACCCTGGACGAAGTCGACCCCAGTGCCCTGGAGCTGATCGGGGATCTGCAGGTCGGCCAGGGTCTGGCCGGAGGCGGTTTGATGCAAACGCAGCCGCTCAGTGAACCGGGTCTGCGGATTGACCAGCGTGATGTGGACGTCCTCTCGGCCGCGCAGCCGGCCCACCAGGCCCATCGTGGCGGTCATGCCCGTGTACCCAGCGCCGATGATCAGGATCTTGTGCATCGCTCTGCCTTTCATTGCAGCGGTTGATGCACACCAGACGGATCCCGGACGACGATTCGTGACATCGGAGTTAGAGTGATCTGCGTCACAGTGCGGCGGGCGGCCTTGGACGCCCTCGCGGGGACCGCGCTCAGCTTGTGGTCGCGACCTTGGCGACCTGCTTGGCGAACACCTCGTTGAGCATGTCCACATCCGGGGCGATCGACTTGCCGCCCGCGCCGGTCGCGTCTCCGCCCGTCGCGATGCACATGACCACGAGTTCGCCGACTTCGGCGGTGTACCCCGAGAACTTCACCGTCACCGATTCCCCTCCGGACTGAGCTTGCGACTCCAACCGATAGCCGACCTGCTTGGCAGCTCGGCTAGGCGGCGGGGCCATGCGCTCCACCGTCACCTCGGCCGTCACGTCACCCTTGTCCACCGAGAATTCGTAGCACTTCGCGAGCCACTCTTCGGTGACGGCGACAAGGTTGCTGCCTGGCTCACGCGCGATCGTCACGATGACGTTGGGCACCTTCTGCTGGTTTTTGGTGACCATGGCGACGACGCCACTCGATAGCGAGGTCTTGTCCGACGCGTCGCACTGCGCGGGCTCGGCCCGGCCGGATTCCGTTCCGCCTGAGTTCTTTGACATCTCGTCACTCAAGTCCTGCACCTGCCAACCGGACGGAAAGTCGGACCGAGTCACCAACAACGGGCGCAGCGACGCGTCCATGGTCACCGTCGGGGCGTCGGCCTCGTCGCGGCAACCAGCCAGGAGCGCCGCGGCCACGAGAAAGACGACGACGCCGGCTGTGAGGTTCTTCAGCACCTTCCGACCATAACGGTTGCTGGAGGCCCGTCATCGCACCAATTGTGCGTCGGTCGAATCGGCCGCATGCGTGATCCCGCGTCGTGAAATCGGATGCGGTTCCGTCATTTCCGACTCAAATGGGGCACGTCTGCGATCTCGGCGTCGGTTGGCGTCCGAGGACTCAGGCCTTCGCCGGCCCAACCGTTGTTTAAGACGCCACCATCATCAGCCCGCGTCGAGGTATCCCCAATGTGCTGCCTCCTCGAGCACCTCCTCCTTGTAGCTCAACCTCAGGTCGTCGATCGCCGCGAGTGTTCGCGCTGTCAGTTCATCTCGAATACCGCTCTGCGCGTGTGCATATGGAATGAATGCGCGCAGCAAGTCCGGGGCGTCGAGCGCGACCGCCAACGGGATGTTGCCGTCGTAAAACGCGCCACCGATCGCTTGGTGGACACGCGCTGCGCTCCATCGCAGCGCATCGCCCGAACCGGTCTCGAGCAGCTCCAGCAACAACTCCTGATGGCTGCGCTCGGTGAAAGGCGCCGCGGAGCGGGTTGCGAAGAACGTGTCGCACAGTTCCTCGATCGCGTCCCAATCGACGCCCGGCCGGCACTCACCGCCTTCAGGAAGCCGAGCGACCAACCACTGCACCAGTGCGCGGTAGAGCGGCCAGCTATCGGTCTCAGGCGCGAACGCCGGTTTGGTGAACGCATCTTCGATCCACGCTCGCGCGTCCGCCAGGCTCATCTCGATAGCTTCTGGGTCGGTGCTGGATTCAGCCACTCGTGCGAGAACATCGTCGATCGGCTTGGGCACGGCGCCGCCGTCGGCGATGCTCGAACATCCGAGGTGGTCGATGAAGACCGCGACAGTCAGCTCGTGGCGACCGAATTGGACCCCGAGCACGAGTTCGTCGGCGTCGGCAAGCACATGGCGTCTGCGCACCGCCCTGTAGGCCTCTGCCTCCGGCAGGTCTGTAATCCACTGTGGCAGAACGTGGTTACGCGCGGCCACCTCCTCGCGACATCGGAGCTGGGCCGCCGGTTCGTCGACCAGAAGCTCGGCAAGCACCGCCAGAACCGCCGTCACCGCCGGATCCCGCGCACCGATCCAGCTGGTCAGGACGTCGTCGAGATACCTCTCCCGGCCGTGCGGGTCAGGTTTGCCCACGTTGATGAACAGGCTCGCGATACTGAGCAGGTGCAGCGGATGCTCACGCGCCACAGCGCGGCGCAGGATATCCATCAGCGTCGGTTCGGCAGCATTATTCCTGGCGCGTCTCGCCGCCCGCCGCACGTCACGGCGGGCCTGTTTGGCCTCGCGCGCTCGTCGTTTGTCTCTCATACGCGGAGGCTACTCACGGGGTCTGACAAGTCACCGGTGCCGACAGCATGCCCGCGCGAAATCGTGTCTGCACGTGCGTTGTTCGTCGACACATCAATGCCGGAGCCGCATCGATCGATATCAGAAAGGGATTAGACCGTCCCCCAGATCCCGCGTAGGTTCACGCTCAACGATCAGGCCGGTGCGGACCCTATCGGAAAGAGGCTCGATGTACACGACTCGGCGCAACATGCTCCTCGGTTCGGCGGCCGCCGTGTTCGCCACCGTGACCGCCGGCGCATGCGCGCAGCCGGCCGCGCCCCAGTCGCCGCCGCCCCAGCCCGCGACACCACCCGAGCCGCCGTCGTTCCAGCCGAACCTGCGCTACCCCGACCCCGCCGTCGAGATCCTCGATCCGAGCTTCAGCAAGTACCGGATCTATTCGAGCACGCTCGAGCAGGTCGCCACCGGCATGCGCTGGGCCGAGGGCCCGGTGTACTTCCCCGACGGCGGTTACCTACTCTGCAGCGACATTCCGAACAACCGGATCATGAAGTTCGATGAGAAGGACAACAGCTTCACGGTGTTCCGCAGCGGCGCGAACTACGCCAACGGCAACACGCGCGACCGCCAGGGCCGGCTCGTCACCTGCGAGCATTCGGAGACGCGTCGCATCACCCGCACCGAAAAGAACGGCGACATCACGGTTCTGGTCGACAGTTTCGACGGCAAGCGCCTCAACGCGCCCAACGACATCGTGGTGAAGTCCGATGACACCATCTGGTTCACCGATCCGTTGTTCGGCATCAACGGCGAATGGGAAGGCAGCCGCGCCGAACCCGAGCAGGCCACCACCAACGTCTATCGGGTCACCCCCGACAACCAGGTCACCGCGGTCATCACCGATCTGGTCAATCCGAACGGCCTGGCCTTCTCCCCCGACGAGAAGAAGCTCTACGTCGTGGAGTGGAAGGGCACGCCGAACCGCAGCCTCTGGAGCTACGACGTCGCCGACGACGGCACCGTTGGCAACAAGACCAAGCTGATCGATGCGGCCGACCAGGGCGCGCTCGACGGGTTCACCGTCGACCGCGACGGCAATCTGTGGTGCGGCTGGGGCAGCAACGGTGCGCTCGAGGACCAGCCGACCGACGTCGGCGGCCGCAAGGTATTCCAACTCCGGGGCAAGTCAGAGGATCTCGACGGTGTGATGGTGTTCAACCCGCACGGCAAGGCGATCGGGTTTATCCGTCTCCCGGAACGGTGCGCCAACCTCACCTTCGGCGGGCCGGAGAACAACCGCCTCTATATGGCGGCTTCGCACTCGCTCTATGCGCTGTACGTCGAAACCCACGGTGCGGTTTAGAGTTTCTTCGCGTCCAGCGCTTTCATCAGGGCGGGGCGCCGGCCGTAGTCCTGGCGGAGTTGGGCGATGAATGAGGCGAAATCATCGCTGCGACCCCCTTTTTCGTAGAGTTGAGCCATTGTCGCCAGCCTGTCGGCGATGTCCGGGTACAGCTTGGAGTCGGGGTAGCGCAAATCATTCTCAAGCCCCGGCCGGTACAGGTCAGCCGCCGCGACAGGCCGCGCGTCGGCGCCTCGGACGGCCAGTTCCTTCCACGCCCAGCCGGGACCGTACCGGTCGGCGGCCTGCCACGCGGCTTCGATGTTGCCGTCGCTCATGTGGAGCTGCACCAGGACCGCACCGGCGGCGAATCGGTCGGGCGCCAGTTGTTCGGCGTGGGCCAAGGCCCAGGCATGTTCGGTGTCGGTGCGGTCAACACCGGCGGCGAAATCAAGTAGGACGCGGTAGTTCTGGACCGTGGGCTGGCGGACGAAGTCGGCGCGAAGGACGGCGATCGCATCGTCGATGCGTCCCAGGGTTGCGTAGGTCTTGGCGACGTCATCGGGATTCAGCCAGTATTCGTTGCCGCCGCCGTGGCTGCTGGTTCGGCCTTCGGTCACTGCGCGATCGATCCAGGCCACCGCATCGTCGTCGCGTCCGGCGGCGCGCAACCGGTCGACGATCGCCCCGTACTGGGGGTGTTCCCCCTGGCTGAGCAGATGGATGGCCTGGTCGAGGTCGCCGTCGTGGTCGGCGAGTTCCAGGATCATGGCGTCGGCTTCGAACCGGTGGAGGTGATCACGGTCTGCGAGCTTGCGGTCCAGCGCCGCCACCGCCCGGCGGTAGGTCGCGAGTGCCTTGTCGTCAAAGGCGTCGACGAAATCTGCCAAGACCAGGTTCGGCCACCCTGGTGAGTCGGCGCGGAATTTCACCAGCCACTTCGCGAGTGCGGCACGGTCGGGCTCACCCAACCGGCAGGCCCGCGCGTAGAGGTCGGCGGCCCGTTGGCATTGATCGGCGATGGAGCCTGAGGAGTCGTCGACGTGTTGGATGATGTCGCGTAATTTTGTCACTGCACTCCGCAATGCCGGCCGCACGAGTTCAGCAGCCCCGTTGTCGATGTGGTTCTCGAGTTCGTCGAGCATGTCACTAGCGGCTCTCGCGACCTCGAAAGAACGCCGATAGTCGATACATCCGCGGAACGTCAACATGTTTCGCACATAGGCTTCGAACTCTGCCTTGGCCTGCGTATCGTCACCCGACGCGGTCGTGGCGCGGATCTCCAGCATCCGACGTACCCCGGCATCGCGCTGGGCAACGGTGAGGATCAGGTCGCGAAGCTCGGCGACGTCCATCGCTTGGACTGCTGCCTGCAACGCATCGTCGGCCGTGTGGGAGTCGGTGGCAACCCGGCCGCTGTCGATCGCCGCGAGTCCAACGGCGACCAGATGCTTGCAGAAGTTGCCGTCGGCATTGTGCGGACACGTGCAGGTTCCGTCGGGCAGTGGACCGGACCAGTCCAGCTCCACGGTGTAGACCCGCTTGGCCTGAATCGACGCGTAGGCCTTGAACTCGGTGGTGCGAAGCCCTCTGACGTACCGGACGTAGTCCTCGCCACGGGCATAAACCACGTCGCCGGCCGCCTGCAGCAGCGTCGTTTCAGAGAGTGGCATATCGCCATGGTGCACGTTTAGCGGGCTCGTCTACCACTTACCGTCGGTGACGACGTCAGCGCCGGCGTCCTTCAGCGCGATGACGGTGGCCGGGTCGACGGGCTGGAACGCGTCGGCCTCCTTGCCGAGGACATCGCCGACGGTCTTCACCTGAGCCAACGTGACACTTGGCGCGAGGTCGGCGGCGTCGGAATCGTAGTAGTCGAACCACGGCAACCCCGCCTCTACATACGAGTCACGGTCGACAGGCGTGGGCGGCGGCACCTCGCCGGTGATCGCCGTCCACTGGGCGGCCGAGCACAAGTGCACGAAGACCCGCCAGCAGCGCTGTTCGTCGTAATCCGACAAGTCACGCTCGTCGCGGTATACCTCCTGGCGCATCCGCCCACCTGCTCCGAGGCCCATGCCTGCGGGCGCCGGCATGATGTCATCGAACTCAACCATGCACTCGCGCATGGCACTTCGCTCTGCCCGCCATTTGGCGAGCGCCTCGGCGGTGAGGCCGACGGCGCGCAGTTGAACTCCGCCGTGGCGCTCCTCGCCCGTAACCTGGCCTTCCACCGTGGCGCCGCAACCGAGCGGGACGGCCACGAACTGGCGGATAAACCCGTCGCCGGCGTTGATGCCGTCCAGCCACGGCTGGCGCGGCAGCGCCACATAGTTCTGCGAGCGCCGCGTCAGGCGCTGGCGCCACGCCTTCCCGCTGACCGCGCACACCTTGCCGACGCCGACCTGCAGCGCGGCCGGCTCGTCGGCGTGGAACGACAACCACATGGCCTCGCGTTGGTAGACCGGCAGCATGATCCCACCGTGGGCCAGCCATTCGGCCGGGGCGGTGTCGGGATAATCCTGGACCCGCCGAAGCGGGAACCGTCCCAGCCCGGGTGGCAGCGGATGCAGCCCGCTCTCCGGGATCCGCAGGGTCCGTTGGAAACTCACTTGGACCGGGCCCAGCACCAACGCGTCGCGGTCTACCCGCACCGCCGGCTCGTTCACCATGAACGTACCTCCATCCTGATCTGGCCAAAGGTCTACCAGTACCGTCCGACAGGCTGTGGCGAGCGGCGGTCACTTTTGCGTCGAGGACCGCTGGGTTTCGACGCTAGCGCCGACGACCGAGCGCGTTGGCAACGCGGACGCCGAGAATTTTCTCCGCGGGATACCGATCGAGCTGGTCCAGAGTGAGGCACCGTTCCGGCCGCAGAATCCGAGCCAGTGCGTCCGCAGACACCTGTGGCACCTCAAGCGCAATCTCACGAGCCTCAACGATGTCAATGTTCTCGTGAGTCCAGATCCCGGGTTCCTCCTGCCGGTGATGGTCCTCGGTCACGATCCAGTTGGCGAGGAATATCCGTCGGTCCGGGATCAATGTCCACACCTTGGTTCTGTCAATCCCGGCCCGCCCCTCAGGCCGAGTCAACGCGAGCCATTCGATGCTGTCGTCGTCGATGCGGTTCAGCCGCCAGTACTCCCAGCCCTGCTTCGGCGTCCTGATGGTGTGCTTCACGGAGTCGCGGTCCTCTCAAGAACGGTCGGGCGATTCTGCAGTATCACCACGTCGGAAAACTGGGCAAGCAATGCGCAGACAAACGCAGAGCGCTTGACGTTCAGGTCGTTCAGCAGCTCGATCTGACTGAGCGCACCGTTCTTGCACAACCGCTCCCAGGCCACGACGATCATCCACGCCGGCACCAGTTGCGGACCGGTACCCCGAGCCTTCGATCGCTCGGTCTCCACCCACACACCAGTGCGATTGAACGACGAAATCCAGTTGGGGCGTTTGATGCTCAGCGTCTGAATCTCGTTGCCGCTCTCGACGACGGCGGCGATGCGGTCCAGGAGGTCGTCGTCAAGTACAGCCGCATGCGCACCAGGCTTCGGAGAACTGCGAGTCATCCTTCTTTGCCTCCATGTGCGAACAGCGCGTACTCGACCACATCCGGTTCTTGTTGCCACAGTGGATCGTCGGCCCACTGTTCCGCCAGTTCGAGATAACGCAGGTAGTCAGCTTTGCGTACGAGTCCGGTGGCCGGCACGGTACCGGGGGCGGTAACGGCCAGGGCAGCGCGGACCCGCTCGTCGAGCACCAGCGGACGGGGCCGCTGCTCGGTGGTGTATCCGGCGTAATAAAGCAGCTTGGTTCCGAACGACATGCCGAATCCGGTGATCTTGTGAGTGTTCAGTAACGCATTCCACCCGGCTGCGGCGCCTTTGTTTCGCGTCAGCTCGACGATCGCCGCGATGCTGTCCGCCGCACCCTCACGTCCCAACACGGCCGCGGTGCGTTGTGGGCCATAGTCTTTCGGCTGATATCCCCACGCCATCGTCATCAAGAACAGGTCGACGGGATCCCGCTGGGATTGGGCGTGCAGGAAGCTGCGGGCGATGCCACCAGCCTGCTGCACATGTGCCGCCAAGTCGGCGTGCGCTTCTTCGTGCCCGGCGAAGACGCCGACCCACCGCTCGGGGATCCACCGGTTGCGTTGGCCCTGCACGTTCTTCGCGGTGTATCGCCGGACCGCTTGCGGAACCGCACTGACCACCCACGTGCCCGACTCAAACGCACCACGCTCCAACGCCTTCGCCCGCGCCGCGTCCGCGACTTCCTGTTCATCGATTCCCCTGGATTTCAACAGTGCGGACAGAACATCAGAGATGTCGGCCAGCTCGTCGATCAGCCTCTCCCGGTCGGTGACCACGCCGGCGGCTTCTTGTGCCTCTTCGCAGAGCTTGTCGACCAGCGCCTGGACCAACTCGTCGCCGGCCAGCCGGCGCACCTCAACCGAGCGACCCGATTTCCGAATGAGGTCCGGAATCAGGTCACGGACCAGCTTGCCGTCAGTCATCGTGTTGGACTCCAATCCGCTGAGGTCGCCCGGATCTGCACGCCAGCGTGGAAACTGTACGTGAATCCGGCAGTACCACAATGTCATCCGTTCGTATGTCACCGCCCCAACCTTCGTCGCTGGTCGGGCATCTCGGTCATGCTGGGCGCCTCGTTACGTCGAGCAACAATGGATGAAAGGGATTCCGATGAGTACACGTCGAGACACACGACGCTACGGACCGCCACGGCGGGCCCGAGATGTGGAGCTAGGACGGCACGCCGCGTTCCGTATCCGCCACCGTGAGGCCCGGCGGTAACGCGACCTGTGCGGCCGATCCTGGCAATGGGGGCTGGTTGCGGTACACCACGATGACGCCAGGCGTCGACGCCTGTGAGAGTGCTACATCAAGGGACAACGCCGGTGCGTCGTCGGCCAGGTCCAGGTTGAGGTACACCGAGCAGCGACGTTCCTGGTGACATCGTGCGATGAACATATCTGCGACGTGGTGCCCTTCCTCGCGGTAGGCCGGGATGACCGATAAGTCGCCAGGCTTGCCGTCAACCCGTTGCATCAACTCCATCGCCATCAACTGTGGGCCGGTCACCTTGAAGCCGGCAGCCTCGAAGACACCCGGTAGAAATGCGAGGCGTTCTGCGAGGTCCGCTTGTGATTGCACGCTGTCGACGACGTAGTGCAACACAAATCCTCGGTTCACCAACTCCTTGACGACCTGCCCTGCGGTCGAGGCGATGTAGTCGTAAACGCCACCACTCCACCGGAACCCGTAGAAGAGGGATTTGTACAGATCATCAACCATGAAAACGGCAACTCGGACGAGCCATTCGTCTTCGAGAGCACCGGTGAGCTCGCGGACCCGTTTGGCCAACGCCGCGACGGACAAGGCGCGCTCCTCGTCCGGGAGTGCCTCTAATCTGTCGGCGCCGGCGATGATGGCTCGACGTTCGCTGTCCCAAACGAGCGCCAAGGTCGGGAAATTCCAATCAAGAGTGTCATCACTCAACGCTTCCCCTCTCGTCGGATCCGAACGGCTCATCGGATGACGGCACGGTGACCGAGGCGTCGTATACCGGATGCTTTCCGGGCGACCTGACCCACAGAATAGGCGCCGGGTCCGACATTTTGGCACGTCAAGCCTTTTCATGACGAAAAGTCCACCGTTCGACCGACATCCCAATTTGGGTCTGATCGGTACAGTGCCAATTCTCCCAGGAACATTTCAGGGTGCGCGGAATCCTCAAGGTGAGGACCGAACTGACCGAGGAGCCGGGATGATCCGCCGTAGTGCCCCCTTGCTTGTCACAAGTCTGATGCTCGGGGTTACTGTCGCGGTTGCCCCTCCGGCAGTTGCTGATATCGGGTGGATCGCTGTGGCGAAGTCGGCCTCACACGAAGCCCTGGATTGGGGTGGCGGCCCGGGCTACTCGCAAGCCGACGCGGAGATCGCCGCTCTCCGGCTGTGTGCACAAATGCAGCCAGCCGGAGACTGCTATGTGGTGGCGAGCGGCCCCAGTTCCGCAGCCGTGGCATGGGATGTCGCCGAACCACTCAACAACGCCTACGGCGCAACCGGGTTGACCCCGTCAGCAGCACTGAGTGCCGCCGAAGCCGCGGCCGGGCCGTTCGCCAATGATCCAGAAGTCCGATGCAGCTACCTCAACCGAGGCTAGTGTCATGCGCGGCCACACATGATTTCGCGGTCAAGTCTCGAAGCTACTCGGCAAATGGAGGTAGGAGATGTCGATTCCTGAGCTCGGCCGGTTGACTGTCGTCCCGCCGAGGCAGGTCTGGCCGCATGAGGCTCATAACTTCACGCCGTGGTTGCTGCAGAACGTCGATGTTCTCAGCGACCTCCTCGGCATGGACTTGGAGCTCGAAGTCGCCGAGCATCCGGTCGGCGACTTCTCCCTGGATCTCATCGGCCGGGATCTGTCCGATGACAGCGTGGTCATCGTCGAGAATCAACTGGAAAGCTCCGATCACACGCACCTCGGCCAGATCCTCACCTACGCCGCCGGCACCCAGCCCAAGACGATCGTGTGGGTCGCCACTCGGTTTCGGTCCGAGCACCGCGCGGCCCTGGATTGGCTCAACGAGCACACCGATCCCGACACGCGATTCTTCGGCGTCGAGATCGAGGTCGTCAAGATCGGTGATTCCGCCCCCGCACCCAATTTCGTTCTGGCAGCGCAACCCAACGACTGGGGCAAGCAAGTTAAGACCGCCAATGCAACAGCGGGAACTAGCGAGAAATCACAGCACTATTGGAATTTCTGGGACAGGTTTCTCACCACACTTGGTGAACGCCAGCCCGCGTGGACCAGCCGCAGAACGCCGAGCCGCGACAACTTCTATGATCTCGCCACCGGGACTGGTGGAGTCGTCTTCGCGATTGTCTTCGCCAATGATGGGCTGCGCGTGCAGCTGAACTTCAACGGGCACGCCGATCTCAATCTAGCTCGTTTCTTGGCCTTACAGGAGAAGAAGGACCAGTTCGAGCAGGCACTCGGCGAGTCGGCCGAGTGGGATGAGAAGCCCGGAATGAAGTCCACCGCAATCTATGTGAGATCGCCGTTCACCGATGTCGCCGACGAGCAGCAGTGGGGCGCCATGATCGATTGGGTCATTGATCAACTGACACGATTCCGTCGGGCCATCGAGGCAGTCGGCGGGCTCAGCTCGTTGACGATCCGCCTACCACGCGACGGGCACGCTCAATAAGCGAACCGCCGCCGGTGGGCATCAGCGCTGCGCCTCAGTGAACTCGCTGACTCTGAGCCTCCACGTGCACGGCGTCGCGTACAACGAAGCAGCGGTCAGGAAACGTGTCCCGCCTGATCGTGAACGAGGCTCTTCTGCGGTGTCGACCGATGGTCGACTTCAGCTTCGGTTAGAGATCCGAGCCGCCTACAGTAGGCCATCTGTGGTTTGGTGCCTAAGCCTGCCCGATTCGCGTGGGACTTCTAGCGTCGCTTGACCGTAAACTCGGAAGTCATCGCGTGGGCGCGACCGCAATTTCTGCCATGCCACGGAACGCGGTCGATTAGCCTTCGCGCATGGGCGGTCATCTCTTCATCATCAACGGCGACCTCACCAAGGTCGCATGCGATGCAGTCCTACTCCCAACGGATGGTCGACCAAAGATCGAGCGTGCCTGGGCCTCGCTCATCGAGGGCCGCGACCACGAAATCCCTAAGTCTCTGGCTTCCTGCAGCGTTCACCCGTTGGAAGCAAAGCGTGGACAGCCGCAGATATGGCTCGGCAACGTCGGCCACGTGGGCGAAACATCGAAGTTCTCCGCGTTTGCCCCGACGGTGCGCGAGTTCGTCGTTCGAGCCTCCGGCGAACTCAAATCCCTTGATGACAGCGACCGTATCTACCAATGGCCAAAGAAGCGGCTGGCCGTCAACCTGGTTGGCTCCGGTCGCGGCGGCGGCTCAAGAAAAAAGGGCCACCTCGTTCTGGGGCTTGTCGAAACGCTCACCTCCCTCGCTGACGAGTTCGATGTCGACATCGTTCTCGTTACATTCGGCACAAAGCCATACGCCGCCGCACAACGAGCACGGCGGGCACTGATCAGCACCAAGAACCTTTCCAACACATGGAAGTTCGCGAAAAAGGCAAACCCAGAACTCATTCAGCAAGCACGCAAACTCGCCGACGAAGCCATCAAGCACCAACTTGTCCTGTTCATCGGCGCAGGAGTCAGCGCGGGCGCCGGTCTACCCGACTGGAAAGGTCTTCTCGACAACGGCGCAAAGGCGTCAGGCTTCGACGACCACACACGAGAGCGGCTGTCCAGAAGAGATTTACGTGACCAAGCGACCCTCATCGAACGCGAGCTCGAGCGCAAAGGTGGATGCCTCAAAGAGATGATTGCAACGGACCTACGCAAGTTCCAGCGATATTCCCTGGTGCACGGGCTATTGGCATCACTACCAAGCAAGGAAGCGGTGACCACCAACTTTGACAATCTCTTCGAGTCGGCATCCAGACTTCGCGGTCGCGACATCTCTGTCCTACCAAACAATCCCCGCGATACCGATGGTCACTGGCTATTGAAGCTACACGGCAGCATCGACGAGCCCGCGAAAATGATCCTCACACGTGCAGACTATCTGAGCATGCCCCGCCAGTACGGTGCGCTGATGGGACTTGTTCAGGGCCTGCTGCTGATGCGACGCATGGTCTTTGTTGGCTATTCCTTGGGAGACGAGGACTTTCACGAACTCATTGACGAAGTACGGGCAGCAAGGGGCGATAGCTCCCCCGAGGTCGGCAAAGGAATCGCTCTCACACTGCGAAATGACAAGCTCGACAAACAGCTATGGGAGACCGACCTCGACATCGTGCCCATGATGATGGGCGCCAACGTCGACATACCGAAGGCAGCAAGGCAACTCGAACTGTTCCTCGATCTTGTCGGCTACCTCTCCACCACGGCAGCAGCCTACTTCCTTGACGAGGACTACGACGACCTCTCGGAGAGTGAGCAGGAGTTACGTGACACCCTGCGCGACTTGGCAAAGCGCACGGCTACGAGCGACCTCGACAGCGTCGGTCACCTGGTCAAGGAGTTCCTCGAGGGACTTGGCGCATAGCCGACTCCGACGGTCGACGCACAAAGCACCCAATGTCGAGAGGTTTCATCGCGCGACTGAGCGACAACTTGGACGCGTGAAACTCGTCGTCGAATCCGGTGAAGGTCACTTGATCTCGGTAAGGTCGATCGTCACGCTGTACAGTAACCAGCTGGTTTCCACACCATACTTCTTGGCAACATCCTGGACCAGCTCGGCGAGACGCTCATCAGGTTGGCCAGTGACAATTAACAGCCGAGCACCTGGTCGGCCTTCGCTCTTCGCCTGCGCCAAAAGCGCTTTCATGTATTTGGCCGATTGCGCAACGACCCCTTGGTCGGCGTTGCCTGCCTTGAGCTCAAACCCGACAAGCTCGTCGGACTTTTTGTCCACCGCAAGGAGGTCGATACGGCAGTCACCCGCGATGCGTACCTCTGGGCCGCGGATCTGGAGGTTGTTCTTCTTGCAATACGGCAGCACGTCCTTGTTCATGAAGAGGAAGCGCGACAACTGCTTCTCCTCATCGAATAGATGCCGTGGCAGCTGGTACCCCGGAACTGGCGCGCTGCGGTCAAAGAAGTGGATCCTGGTCGCCGAGGTATTGCTAGGATCGGTGAGCTCAGGGTAGGTCGCGATTCCGCAGTCCATCAGGCGCTGCTCCAACGTCTGCAGCAGCTTGGCCGAGCTGCGCTCGTAACCGGCTTCCCGTACGAGCGTTCCAAGCTTGCTGTCGGGGCTTTGCGAGAGTGACCGTGTGGCCTGGGGATTGTCGTCGATGCGCTTGCGCGTTTTGGCGACCAGCCGCTCAAGACGATCTTCCTTGCTGACCAGTTTCGGCATCCTGCCGCCCCTCCCATCCTGCTCGCTGGGCGTTTCCTAGGCTGGAAGCGTTCCTATCACAACTTCGGCCCGGCCGGTGGCACCTTTGTCGGACGCAAAACCAGCACGGCGATTCGCACAGACCCGTCGCATTCCGTCACTGGTCATCTAGCAACTTCTTGAGTTTCTTGGCACCAGCTCTGCCCGCCGCCGATGCGAGCTTTGTCGCCTGTCCCGCAGATGTTTTCGCTGCATTGATGGCCGCTGTGCGTGCTGCTTTTCCGCCGTCGTCGGCACCGGCCACAGCGTTCCCCTCAACTGAGTTCTCCCCTCGAGAGCTCCCACCTTCGAGGGCTTGTTTCGAAATCCGCGCAACTTCCTCGTAGCCCGCTGCGACGGCGGCTACGCGGTCTTCAACGTCCGTTGCGTCGACGGGCGTCTTCACTTTTGCCTCGGCGGTAGCGCGCTGAAGCTTTTCATGTGCCCGTCGGCGCCGATCCTCCGCAGCAGCAGGAGCTTCGTCGGCAGCCTTCTGAGCCTCCCGGCGCCTCTCGGGTTCGGCAACAGTTTCGGACAAGCGGCTTGCGGTTGAAGCGGTCCGCTTCAACCTTGCCTCTACCTCCACTAGGTGATCGGCAATCTCTTTGATCTGGGCATCGGCATCGGCAATGAGTTCGCGATCGGCCGGTCCGGCGTCGGGCTTCAAATCCCGTATCCCAGCCGAAACGTCAGAACTGAGGACGGCTTGCTGCGCCGCAGTGAAGACAAGCCGCTCCAATTCCAGTTCACCGAACATTCCGTCCTGGTGGGCACGTCCCGTTCGCACCGTCCGCGCCGAGCGATAGATCCGTCGCATAGTCGACTTGATCTGCCGCGGCGCACTGTCATAGTCAGCTTCACAAATGATGTAGCCAGCCTTCCGGCGATAGTCCTCAGCGGCCAACCACAGGTAGGCGGCAACGACAGTCGCGACAACGACGACAACGAGCGCACACGCGATGGTCAGGAGAACACCGAAGATGCCCCAGGCCCACACCGCCGCAACTCCGATCGCCGCCACGACGGCTACCGACCCGAGAGGTATCCATGACAACCAACGCGTCAGCTTCGTTCCAGGATCTTTCATGTCCGGGTCGACTGCACGACGCCGCAACTGCTGAAACGCGCGATAGAGAATGAATCCCCGGGCCCCGGCACCGACCAGCGTGATCGCAGTACCGGCTGAAAAGTTCCGACTCACCCGAGCATCATTACATTGGGATGTGACATCAAGAGCCCGAAAGCTGTTCCGGCGCATGTTTGTCCGTCGAACGTATGACACGGTTTGGTTGAGCGATGACAGCTGGCACTCCTAAGCCTTTGCCTTTCGATGGCGTCTGTCGTCAGTCACCCGCAACGGGCGCTTATTCACTTAGACTGCCCGAGCACGAGCAAAGGGGATGCAGATGGCAAGCGATCTTGAACCGTCGAGCCCGAAGCCGTCCGACTCTTCTGGCGAGCTTCCCGCAGTAGTGCCACACGAAGGAGAGGTGGCCGTTTCCGTCCAGCCGGAGGGACTGCTCGTTGCGGGCGATCCGTCGGAGATCGAAGCCTACGTAGAACGCGTACGCGGTGTCGCGGGGCGTGCAATCGGAGTCATGGGAGTAGACAAAACGACCCTCGGCAACGCAACTGGTCTGGCCGCTGGCGCAGCATCGTTTCTCGGGCAGTCGGCGAAGTTTGTGCAGCTGCACCCCGAGAGCCTCAAGGCGATTCAGAAAGATCAGCTGATCAAAGGCACAGGCGGCTTCTACCGGATGATGACGCGCGGTGCGGACAAGAAGTTCGTCAGCCAGCTGCAGTGGAAGCCTGTCAACCTCACGCCGGTGCGGATGATGTCGCTCCAGATGGTTGCGGTGCAGATGGCCCTGAAGTCGGCGATCGCGGAGGTCGAAGAGTCCGTGCAGCGCGTCGAGGGCAAGGTCGAGGAGGTGCTGCGCCTCGCCCACGCAAACCGGTCCGGTGACGTGCTGGGTGATCGCGTGACCATCGACCGGATGGCCGCATACCTCGATCGGCACGGATCTTTCTCGGATGCCGACTGGGATTCGATTGCCGGCATCGGGCCTGCACTCAACCGCACCGTGGAGCAGCTCCGCCATCACGCCGATCGGACATTGCAAAGCTTCGACCCCACGAAGCCGATTCAGGATCGCGCAGACTTCATCGTCAAAGCCGTCGACAACAACCAGCTCGGCGAGACGCTGAGCCTGCTGGTGGTTTCTCAAGAGTCGTTGTTCAAGTGGCAGCGACTGCGGCTGGCCCGGGTCGAAGCGACCCAACCCGAACACGTGCAACAGGTGCTCGACGACGCCCGCGACTTGCTCGCCCGCCAACTGGTCGAAGACGATGCGTTGTTCCAACGTGCCAAAGGAATTTTGGACGCCGTCGCGAAGACGGAGGCCATCGACGGCTTTCGGTTCTGGTCGGTGCAGGGACTACAACGGAGTCTTCCCATGCTGCGCGCCGACCTCGACCGGTTCGGCAAGGCGCGGCGCGCGCACATGCAGGAGTGGCAGGAGTTCAAAGCCCCCACTGCACGCGACGCCGCGAACGCGGCAGTGGAGCGGGTAAGCGACACCGCCACCGTCGCCCTCGGGGTTGCTAGTGACACTGCCACTATGGCGCTCGGAGCCGCGAGTGAAGGTATCGACAAGCTCGGCGGACTTCTCGGAAGGGCCAGGGGCAAGAGCAAAGTGTGGCGGCGGGAAAAACCGAACGCCGACGATGACTAGACTTAATCCTTACTGCGCTCAACGGAACGGTTTGCACCGTTCGCGGCCAAGTGAAACTGAGGATTACGTTGGATTGCTTCGGGCAAGGTCGTAGCGCTGACAAGCGCACACCGCTACGTGATCTTGGGCGCGACGTGCTCGGTCCACCTAATGCCGTCCCAGTACCGAAACATCCGCGGATCGCGAGGGTCGTCGTACCACGCCGCAGGCGGCCGCGGAGGCGCAACGGGGGAATGCGACGACTGATCACGATCCCCGTCGTTATAGGAATGACGCGCCGTAGGTTCGACCGTTCCGGCAACCCCGACAGACATGTCGTACCGCAATGGATCATCTTGCGTTGCCACGAGCTTGGGAACCGTCACAGCTTCACCGTCAAGCACCGCGGCGTCGGCTTCGTTCGCCTTCACACCGTCAATCCTCACTTCGGCAGCGACAGTCGATCCCGTAATATCACCCCAGCACGCCGTGAGAAGCCCTCGCGATTGAAGGTGACGAATCATCGGCAAGAAGCGCTGGCTCATTTGTGGTGTCAATTGTCCGATGCGTTCATCGTCGATTCGGACTTCCACGATCGACTTGCCCGAGGATCCGCGTCCGGATGCGGATTCATGGAGAGTGACGAACAGCATCCCGTAGCCACTGGCCGGCACAAATCTCAACAGCGCGTCGCTATGGTCTTCTTCCTTCGTCACCTGGACGATCGTCGATCGAGGTATCAACGTGTACGCACCGCTCGGTGGGTCGTTGATCGGCAACGCGGTATGGGGTTCCCCCAGCTTCAGTTGGATCTTCGCAGCGAACTCCTTCGGTGGGTCGCCATCGCCATCCCAGTTGTCCCAGTCAACGGCGTCAAACGCATACACACGTCCGGGGACTACGGGGACGTATCCCGACGCGATAACGCGCCGAACCACATTGGCCCACTGCCGACAATCCTCTCGCGGTAGATAGCCCACCGTTCTGCCATCTGCACGCACAGAGATCGCCCACGGATCATGTGGGTTATGGGGTTCTGGGATCAGTTCGAAGGTTCGCCGGACCTCCGTGCCGCTCGGCGACCAGTCTGATGGCAACAACTCATAAATCGCTGCTCCATAGGATTTTTCGCCAACAATGTCATAGTCACACCACGTGCCGCGCTGCTGGCTCCAGAGTTGGTATGGTTGCACTTTCCACCCGCTTCACAGCTGCAAATATTCCATCTGGAGCGTAGTTGCACAGACGTCGTTCCGGCGCGAGATCCAAAACCCAAGGTAGCGTTGTCAGCCCACTAATTTCCAGCCGCCGGTCTAGCCGACTAACACGCCATTGAGTTCATGGGCCGCTTCCGCGACAGTGACAGGGATCCGCTCGAACCGGACCGTTCGACCGTCCCGTGTCAGCCACGGGCCGGCACTGTGTGCCACGGCTTCGTCGCCGTCACTCGGCGGGTAGGCCAGGACACCGAGCGGCACGTCGTGGCCCACAAGATACGCCGCGAGCTGATAGAGGTCGCCCCGATCGACGCCGCTCGGACTACCTGCCCAAGACCGCAGACGCTTGTACTTGGCGTCGATCACCGCGCGTAGTCTGCCATCAGCGTCTCTGATCAGGATGTCAGGTTTGAGTCGACCCAAAGACGCTGCGCCCATGCTTGATTGCAGCAGAAACCCGCCTTCACGCTCCGCGGTACCGTGTTCGACGCGACTTGGTCCGAACGCAGTTCGAGCGCAGTGCACGAGGAACAGCTCCCACAGCTCCGCAACGTCGATCAAGACACCGGATACGTCGGAGCCGGTCGCCGAGGTGAAATGGCCTTGGCGGCGGGCGATCTCGTAGGAGAGCTGGGTGACTCGCTGATAGCGGCGGCTGATCGGGGTGTACCGGACTCCCCGAAGTTCCAGACGATCCGGCAATTGAGGATGAGAGCCGACGGCCCCACGGAGTTGCCCGAGAACCGTCTCGGTCAGTGCGGGACGCCACGTCGGCTTCCCGGGCAGCAGCGACCGCAGAACCCGGTCAGCCAGCACCAACACCCGGGACACCGGATTATGTAGATCGCGCTCGTTGCGCACCATCGTCACCAATGGCCGGCCTGCCGCACGATGCCGAACGGTACCGGCAATGTCGAGACGACCACGAATGAACGCGTGGTCGTGATGGGTGGCACGTCGCAGTCGGGGTGTCCCGTGCCGTGCAGCGTCGGCGACCGCCGACGACCAAACTCTGTCGATGATCTGAACGATGAGCGGACCATCGGTGGCTTTCGTCGCAGTGTTGGGCACGGCAGTCACGTTGAGCGCATGAGCGAGCCACGCCCCAATCACATCGATGCCGAGCCGTGGCTCGATCCGCAGTTCGCGGTCTTCGAACCGAAGCTCGCCGATATAGCGCCCTGTCCACCAGGTTCCGTCTGTGTCGCGCGAGAGGGCGGCGTCGTCTTCGTCGTCGGCACGTCGTCCCATGCGGTCACTGAGCCGTATCACGTGGTGGTCATCGCCCAGGTGATTCGCCAGGCCCGCCAGCCATGGGCCTTGCCCCCGTGTAGTGGACACGGGATTTGTGGTTACGCCGCTTCTGGCAGCGTAGCGGTTTCGCGGACGCGTTCGTAGGTGGCGGGACTGGAATAAGCGCAGCGGGAGTGCCGTCGCCTCAGGTTGTAGCGGACCAGCCAGCGGAACACTTCACGGCGGCAGCTGGCGGCGTCGAGCCACTGGCTGCGGTCCTGCAGGATTTCGCGTTTGAGGGAGGCGTTGAACGATTCGGCGAGCGCGTTATCAGCACTTGACCCCACCCCACCCATAGACTGGACGACGCGCAGATCTGCGCAGAGTGCCGCGAAATCCTGTGAGGTGTACTGACTTCCGTGATCTGAATGAAACACAGCACCCGCCAGTGATCCACGCAGCGCCTCGGCGGCTTTGAGGGCATCTTCGACCAGTTCGGTGCGCATATGATCGGCGATCGCCCACCCCGCCACCCGCCCGGAGAAGCAGTCGATCACCGTCGCCAGATACAGATTCGCACCGGTCGCCAACGGCAGGTAGGTGATGTCGCCGACATACTTCTCGTTGGCCGCCGCGGCGGTGAAATCCCGGCCCAGCAGATCCGGGACCTTCCGCGTGGCCGGATCAGCCACCGTGGTCTTGACCCGTCGTCGACGGCGGTAACCGGCGATGCCGGCATCGCGCATCACCCGGGCCACCCGTTTGTGGTTGACCCGCTCCTGCTCGGGGGCACCGTCGTTGAGTTCAGCGGTGATCCGCGGCGCCCCGTAGGTGTTGTCCTCGTCGTGGACGGTGCGGATCCGCGCGGCCAGCGCCTGGTCAGCAGCAGCACGGGCGGCGCGCCCGTCAGCGCCGGCCAGCCAGGCGTAGAACGAGGAACGCGCGATCTCCACGACCGCGCACAGCCACTTCACCGGGTAGGTGTCGGAGTGGTCGGCGACGAACTGAAAGCGGCTCACCAGTTCGTCTCCCCGGCGAAATATTTGGCCGCCGACCGCAGAATGTCGCGCTCGGTCGACAGCCGAGCCTCGGTGGCGCGTAACGCCTTGTTCTCAGCCCGCAGCCGGGCCAACTCCTGCTCCGGGGTCTCTGCGCCCGCCACCGGCCCATCGGCCGCACTGGGGTTGCGATGCCTGATCGGCACTCCCGCGGCCTTGCACCAGGCTGAGAGCGTCACCCCACTGATGCCGAGCTCCTCGGCGATCTGGGTAATCGTGGCGCCCTCGGTATCTCGGTACAGCGCCACCGCATCCCGCTTGAACTCGTCCGGGTAATTCTTCCTTGCCATCGGTGTCGATCATCTCGCTTTCCCCGCCAATCTTGCGGGATTCAGCGTGTCCAACACACGGGGTCAGGGCCCCATTGATCTTCCGCAAGATCAGCTGCCGTGTGTGCCGACAAATCCTGAAGGATTACAGGGAAATTCATGCTTCTTTGCCGGTCAGCAGCACAGCCTTCAACCGTTCGCATTCGGCGGTCGCGACATCGATATCCAGACCGGCCAGATACTGCATGACCAACGGCTCCAACGAGTAACGCCACAAATCCGTCAACGGTGGCCGTGGGACTCCTGCCTTTGTCCACAGCACACCGCCGGTCAGTGACTTGCGGCCGGCCAGCCAGTTCTTCACGAAGAAGGCGGTGTCGAAGAAGTATGACTGCCCGAGCTCATACTGCGGCCCGAGATGCGGGGAAGCACTGATCGCCTTATTCAAGAGTTCTGCGTGGCGGGCCAGCTTGGCCATATCCTCCGCTGCTCTATCCCATCCCCATTTCTTCGGGAGCTGGTTAGACCACCGCTGTTCATTGACGGTGAGAATTGCGGTGGAATCGAATGTGACAGGCCTCCAGAAGAACCTCCGCCGCAAGGCGAAGTCGAGCTCTTCGACGGATTGATCAATCAGGTTCATCGTCCCGATGACGTAGAGGTCTTCGGGCAGCGCAAGTTTGACGGGTTCGGCGTCCTCATCGATGCCCGGTAACAGCACTGATGAACCACGATTCTCCAAGAGGCTGAACGCCTCGCCGAACAACCTGCTGACGTCACATCGGTTGATCTCGTCCAGCACCAGAACAACCGGAAGCCGTTCCGGTTCAGGTACTGTCGCCATTTTCGCGATTAGGCGTGGGAGCAATCCCTCGACGAAAACCGTACGCCCATCCTTGGCAAGTCGAAGACCGCGGATGAAGTCCTCGTATCCATACCCTGGGTGTAGTTGTACCCAATGAATGTTGGCGGCAACGCGCTCGTCAAGCTGGTCTTGGTCGGTGAAAAACTTGGCCGCACCCCACTTCTTCAGTGCAGCCCGTCGTATTACCTGGTCGGCAAGTTGTCGGGTTCGATAGGTCTTGCCGGTACCGGGCGCGCCGAAGAGCACCATCTGCTTCTTGTGCAGGAACAGATCGAGATCGCTGGAACCTTCCGACTGCGCTGCACTCGAATCCCAGATCGTGCGAAGCGGTGCGTAGTAGAAGTCGATGACATTGCCGGTGCCCGAGGGGTTCACTCCCAGATCAACCAACCGATTGCGGATCATCAGGAGTTGCTCATCTAGGCCCTCGGGTGCCCCGTCGCCTAGGAACTCTTTAGCGAACGCCTCGACGATGTTTCGCTTGTGGGTACTGCTCGAGATCCGTTCAAAATCGTCGGGTCGTAGTAAGTGCAGCAGGATATGACGCATCTCGCGTACCGCGATGCCCTCAGTGACATCGTCGGCGAAGTCACGGAGCTGCCACGGGTTGTCGAGCAGTTCACGCTGCTTCTGGCCATCGCCGACAGCCTTGAACCGCAGGCAGAAGTCGATGAGGTATCCGAGCTGCTGATCTCGGTTGATGTTGTACCCGACACCAGGATTGGCAATCCCTTCACCCATCGTGTCGAGAATGCGCTGCCATCCGGGGGGATCGGGCTGCTCCTCGGGCGCAACCGCTTTGAGCGTCGCCCTTTTCAGCGAAGGGCTGATCGCGCCCCGTGAGATGAGGAAGTAGACGGCGAGAAGTTCAACCGCCAGCCACTTCACGTCGTCATCAGCGGTGTTGAGTTGCTGAGCCAGCTTCTGCCCAAAGTTCTGCTCGGCACCAACAATCGGGTTGACAACCAACCGCTGCCGGAGTTCTTCGAGATTCGCCGGCGTCCACACTGCGCGGTCCTGGAAGAGCATGGAACCTGACTCGAGCAGGCAGGTTGGTTTCCAGTCGTCGACAAATGAATCAATCAGCTTGCGGGAGGATCCCGCGTCTACGTACCGTGCCATTCGCAATCAGGGGCGCGATCCGCGCATGGCAGATGCAGATCCCCGTACCCCTTTCCATTCGTCGTGCGATTCGGATGTCCCTCAATCTCCCTGCAGTTCCAGCACAGTCGGTCGCGTCGACCGGATATGAACGTCCGGGAACTTCGCCAACAGTGCGCACACGAACGCCGAGCGTTTCAGGTTCAGCTCGTTGAGCAGTTCCTGTTGGCTCAGCTCTCCACTGTCGCGCAACCGTTCCCACGCCGCGGCGATCATCCACGCTGGTACCCGCTGCTGTCCCGTCCCGCGGCTCAACGACCGTTCGGTCGCCACCAGCACGCCGTCGCAGTCCACGGCGACGATGCGATTCAGCTTCTTACTGGACAGAGTCAAGATCACCATGCCGGGACCGATCACCTTCGACACTTGGCCGTACAGCTCGTCGTCGAACTCGGTTGCGGTCATGCCACGACCACGATGCCCGACGGCAGCTGTTTGAGCGTCCCCATCACGAGTGCCCGGTCCAACGCCTCGGCCAGCCGCGCGCCAACGGCCGCAGTGCGGCGGCTACCCCCGAACATTGCCAGCGCATCCCGCTTGAGATCCTCGACAGCGATACCGCCGGACTGTTCGGCCACGACCGCCATCGCATTGCCGATCTCCACCAGACTGATCTCGCCGAGCGGCCGGCCCTCACCCTTCTTTGAGGTCCGCACGGTCCGCCAGCTTATCGGGTCAACCCCGCTGGGCCAGTAGAAGTCTGGATCGTTGGCGCGCAGGTAGCGCAGGGGCACGACGCGCTGGATCGCGACCCGTCGGGCCTCGGCAACCTTGCCCAGACTGAACGCTCCAGCCACGAGCTTCGCCAGGCGATCGCGATGCACCGGCCCTTCGGCTTCAATGATCGACTCGACCACCTTCACCACCTGCGACTCGTTGTACGCGCTGTGAATCTCATCGAGCACACGAATATCGCCGACGACGATCGGCATCCACGCGGCGAAGTCCACCAGGTGGGCGTGACGCCGCGGTGCAACGGGCGGCGGAGGCGGTGCAGTAGGCGCTGACCGGAACGCGAACACCTCCTCCGCCGCCGATAACGGAGGTGGCGTCACCACCGGCTCGATCACGACCGGTGGCACCACGATGTCCTCCACCGGCGGTTCCGCCAGCCGCCGCTTCGCGGCACCCACCGCGTCCCGCAGGCGTGTGACGGTCGCCTCGCGCTGGCTCAGCCACTCAGGTAGCCAAACCCGTTCCACGCCAGGCCAATGCAGCAGCCGCGACAGCACCTCGACCGGCAGCCCGTCACGGTCGCCGACAGTCCGGCGGCCATACCACTCGGTCCCATCGAGCAGCACCGCCACCAACGGCCGATCCGGTTCATCTGGATCGGCGATCACCAGGTCGACACGGAAGTCGGACAACCCCACATCGGCCGTCACGACAAACCCCGACCGCCTCAGTTCGGCGGCGATATCGTCGCGGTGCCGGTCGATCACCGCGTTACGCCGACCGCCCTGCGTGATGGTCTGCACCCCCCGCTGCGCCATCTCCAGGTACGCCCGCAGATGCTTGGTTCCGACCTGTGTCGTCTCCTCGGCGCGCAGCTCCGCCGGATCGAAACTCGCGTATAGCACCACCTCGCAGCGAGCCCGGGTGATCGCCACGTTGAGACGACGTTCACCGCCCGGCCGGGACAGTGGCCCGAAGTTCAGCGGCACCACGCCCTTGTCGTTCTTGCTGAACGCCACCGAGAACAGGATGGTGTCCCGCTCGTCGCCCTGAACGTTCTCCAGGTTCTTGACGAACAGACCGTCGGGTTCGTCGAGGGCCTGCACCAAGCGCTCATCCCCAGCGTCACGCAGCAGGTTCTCGATGAGGTCACGCTGTTGGGCATTGAAAGTGATCACGCCGATGGACGGCGCGGTACCGGGTGACGCGGCGAACCGGTTGCAGATATCCGCCACAATGCGATCGGCTTCGATTCGATTGGTACGCAGCGTCTTCCCTCGCCCGGACCGTTCGAACTGCCCATCGACGCGCACCAAAGAGATGCCGTGCCCGGACGCCGGACCCAACGGTGCTGGGAACGAGGCCAGTCGGCCGTTGTAATAGTGGATATTGCTGAACGCGATCAGCGCCTCGTCCTGGCTGCGGTAGTGCCAGGACAACCACTGCTGCGGCACCAGCGATTGCACGCATTCACTCAGGATCGACTCCTCATCGGCGACGACCTCGGGGTTGGTGTCTTCCTCGCCATCGTCGACGGCCGCGTTGGTGTCGGCGAAACTGGTGGGGGGCATCTGCTTGCTGTCTCCCACCACCACAACCGATTTCGCTCGGCCCATGGCGCCGATCGCATCGGCGACACGGATCTGCGAGGCCTCGTCGAATACGACGATGTCGAAGATGTCGGCATGGGCCGGGAAAAACCGGGCCACCGAGTCGGGGCTCATCAGGGTGCAGGGCAGGATCTGGGTAATCAGCTCGCCGAAGTTGTCCATCAGTGCGCGCACACTCAGACCGCCGCGTTTGCGGTCCAGTTGCCGCTTCAGCAGCCCGATCTGGCCGCTCTCGGTGTACGCGTCGAAGGTGCGTCCGGCGAGCAGCCGGGCCGGGATGGACCGCCGCAGCTCGTCGCGGATCGCCGCCGAGCTGGTGGTGAACCGCTGGACGGCCTTTCCGTGTGCGGTCACGTCAAACTCGCTGAGCCCGCTGGCCTCCAGGCGTTCTGCCACCGACGCCATCGCGACACCACGGTCGAACGCGAGGCTGGCGTCTTCGGCGACGATCTTGCCGGCGAGGATCTCCGTGCGGGCGTTCGCCATGTCGGCGCGCACCAGCGGTTCGACATGCTGCAGTAGCGCCACCCACCGATGCACGGAATCCGGCGATTCCAGCCGGCGGGCGCCGCGGCCGGCCCACCAACGCTCGATGAACCCCTCGCCACACGTCGTACCGGTGGCTGCAGTCAGCTGCCGCCATCCGGCCGGCAATGCCTGCAGGGTAGGCGCCAATGTACCAACCGCAGTGTCGCTGTAGAACTTTCGCAGATCGCCCAGGCGCGGGTCCGTCGGATTCGTGGATAGCACCTGCCCGACCCTCCGCATGGCGGCCAGGTTCCCGATGAGGTGCGCGGCATCGGCACCCTCGAACGGGTTCCAGGGTTTGTCGAACAGCGCCACCGGCAGCGCGCCTACCCGCTGCCGAAGATCGGCAACCACCGCATGGCTGTTCAGGAGATCCGCGGTCAGTGCCGACAAGGTCTTGAGATTGACCGTGGCGGGATCGACGGACAGCACGCCGGTGAGTTGTTCCAGGACGGCGCGGCGACGCTTCTTGCGGCCGAAGAACCCGGATTCATCAGCGGCGGCCGCGGCCGCATGGATGGCAGGAATGTCGAGATCCATGGCCGCGGGCATGGCAGTCGCCAACCATGCCGGCTTCTGGTGGTGCAGCCCGGCCAGCACTTGTTCGATGCCGGCGATGTAGTCCTGCCACTGCGGGGTGCTGAGGTTGTCGAGTGCGGCCAGTGGAAAGCGCGGCTCGTTGGTCATCCGGGCCCAGGTATCGATGGCATCGGGGCTGTCCCACTTCCCCAACACATCGACCGCGATGCCACCGGCGTGAAGTTCGGCCAGAGCAGTGTCGAACGCTACCGCGGCGGTGTGAATTGCGGCCGGCTCCAGCCCCGCTGGCGGGACGGTATCGATGAATGCCCACGGGTGGTCTGGGCGCGGACGCGCGTCGTCGAACTTTTCCGGCAGAGTTCGCAATGCCTGCGCCACCGCGTCGAAGAGGGCGGGATCAGCGTTGGCGACAAGGCTTCTCGGCACCGCCAACGGGGTGATGTCCTGATCGGCGGCCAGCTCGAAGGAACGCGCGGTGTAGAGGGACTGGCCGACGGCGTTGGGCTCGTGCAACCGGTCGGCGTAGCGGGCCAGGCTGTGCCGGCTGGATTCTGCAACTTGCAGTTTGGTATGTAGCAAGTCGGCGTCGTGGCTCAGCCGCAGTTCGAGCGCGTTCTTGATCTGGGCGCGTACTGCGGCGGGGCGCGCGGACTTGTCGTGGATGTCCAGGGACAGCTCTCCCAGGCCGACGCTTTCGAGCCGCTTCTTTACGACATCCAGGGCGGCGCGTTTCTCGGCGACAAACAGCACCCTCTTGCCCGTAGCCATCGCGTGGGCCAGCAGGTTGGTGATCGTCTGCGACTTACCAGTACCGGGGGGCCCTTCAAGGACGAAGGTGCGGCCAATGACGGCATCTGCGACGGCACGCAGCTGGGACGCATCCGCTGGGACCGGCACGGCGGCGTTCAGCTCGTTGAGGTCCACATCGGCTGTGGCGGCGACGGGGTCGATAAACGGGTTCTGCGGGTTGTCGATGAGGTGACGCACCAAGCTATTGCGGGACAGTGCTTTCCACGATTCGTCGAGGTCTTTCCACAGCGGGAACTTGGCGAACTGCAGGATGGCCAACTGCGCGGTGTCTTCGACGCGGAACGGCAGCTGCGCCTCAGCGATGGCATGACGCACCGCGTCGAAGGTGCCGGTGAGATCGATGCCGGAGGCGTCCTCGTCAGGTTGGGCCAGTGCGGGGATCTCCAGACCAAGTGCGGTGCGGAGCTTTTCCACGAGGCAGTAGTTGGGTGTGGAGGCGCCGGTGTCGTCGATGGTGATGCCGTAGCGTTCACCGCGGTTGGTGGTGCTCAGCGTCACCGGCACCAGTACCAACGGTGAGCGCAGCGCACGGTCGTTGAGCTCCCACGTCAGCATGCCGAAGGCCAGGTAGAGGTTGTTGGCGCCGGTCTCTTCGCGGATCGTCTTCGCCTTGTTGGCAAGGTATCTCAGCTTGGTCTTGTAGGACGCTGCGGTGATGTCGATGTAGGCGCTGTGTTTGTCGGCGAGCAGGATCTCGCGTTCCTGCTCGGGCAGGTCACGGCCGAAGCGGACCCCGCGGGCGATATCGACGTTCTGCACTTCGTCGGACCCGAGGAGGTTGATCCGGGCACCGGCGTTGACGGCGTCCTCGAATCGGCTCAGCGCGGGAGCCGGCACGTCGAGGCGGTACCCGGCGCGGTCGGTGTAGTTGATGAGCTTGTTGCGCAGACTCAGGTCGAGCAGCGCGTTCTTCCACTGCCGTACGCGGGCGGGCACGGTCTCGGTCTGCGCGACGGCTTTGGCGCCGGTAGCCACGTACGGCTCAAACACCGGTCCGGCACCCGGCTTGTATTCCGCGACAACGACATTGCCGTCGGCGTCGGTGCTGCGGCTGGGCAGCGGGTAGATCCGGGCCTGGCGGGCCTGCCGGACATCGGTGATGCCCAGGACGGTGACGAGGTCACCGGCGAGGTGCCGGGTGCGGGGCGCGCGCCGCGCATCTTCGAACGAGGCGTCCGGGGCGGACTGGGTGACCATCGTGGTTTCGATGAGCCCGATGTGGTCGAGGTCGACCTGGTTGACGACTTCCACGGGTTCGGTGGTGGAGACGCTGCCGAGTGCCCCGTCGATACGCCAGTAGCCGAGGAACGCGTGACCGCGGACCAGCCAGATGGTGGAGTTGATGCCGCACTGTTCGAGCACCGCCGCCATCACCAGGGTGGTATCCAGGCAGGTACCGAGGCGCCCGTCGAGCACCTCGGCGGGGGTGCGGACCTTCTGCCCGATTTCGCCCCAGCTGGCTGGCGGTTCGGCGTAGCGGATGTCGCGGGTTTTCATGGCGTCGAAGACGGCGTGGGCGATGGCGTCGACGCGTTCGGGGTTCTCGCTCTGGTAACCGTCGATCGAGGAGTTCCCGGTGGCCGCTTGCAGCCGGTCGGAAACGTCGAGCATCAGGAGAGCGATGGCGGCGGCGTTGGGCTGGATATAGGCGGCCAGGATTTCCAGCGCGAGTTGCGGCGGGGTGGCCTTCCATTGGTTGGCCGCCAGGATGGTGACCTCTTGGGTTCTCTCGGCGAGCACCTCACCGGCGTTGCCACGCAGCACGACCCGGATGTCGCCGGGGCGTTGTTCGTCGACCTGCAGCATCGACGCTGGGTCGAGTTTGAGGTCGACCGAGTTCAGGACGGTCGGCTGGTGGGCCAGCAGGTCGAGGTGGATTTCGGCCGGCCCGCCGTGGGAGCCTTCGGCGCTGACGACGTCGACCTCGACGACGGCGCCCTGGCGGTCGCCGCCGGTGTTGTCGACAGTGATGTGGTCGATGACCGGGATGCGGCAGTGGGCCATCGCGTAGCTGAGGTCGGAGATCGCGGAGATCTTGATGCGTGGCGCGTCGACGGCGGGCGCGGGTGGCGGCGCCGTGGCGGGTCCAGGCTGGGTGACCGGTGCCGGCGGCGCGACCTGTGCGGCGGTGACGGGGGCGACGGACGCCTTCAGCTTGTTGACGCGGGCTGCGACGTCAGTGGCGCCGATGGCGCGCAGCAGCAGCTCGGCCGAGTCGATGGCCCGGTAGGTCTCAGCGTCGCTGAACTCGCCAGTGTGGGCCCACTTGTTGCGGACCTCCCGTAGCTCCTTGGCGTAGATCTCCGCCTGCCGGGGCATCGCGCGGTTGAAGGGGTAGCCGAGATCGCCGAGGCGTTCGGTCATGGCGCGCAGCATCAGAGCCACGTCGCGACTCTGATAGTCGCCGCCACGACGACCATTGGCGGCGTCCTTTGCGCGCAGCAAGTCGGCCCAGTCGGTGCCAGGCGGAATGATGCGGTTGAGCACCTGTGTGACGAATGGTGAGAGGCCACCGGCCAGCGTGGTCAGCATCTGTCCGATCAGTTGGTGACGGTCAACGGGATTCACGGCTCACACCCCTGATTTCATGACGCCTTGCAGATTGCAAGCGACTCGCGTATTGACTGCAGATGCCACCGACGAGCACCCCCACACAGCAGCAGAAACATGTAACCACGGACCGGCCACTCGAGGGAGTTCTTTGCACGCGTTAATTTGCCGCCGATGGTAGCGACCGGGGGCGATGCATCGCCCGTCAAGGGTGCGCCCAGGGGTCAGGCGGTCGATAGTCACTGGGGTCTCCATCCGTCAGGCTCGGGTGCCCGCGGGTGGCGAGCTGATCAGGATGGCATGAGGGACCGACAAGCGTCCGACGCCGTACATCGAAAGGATCTGACCTTCAATCGTCGCGGCTGAGCTTGACTATGGTCGCCAGCTCGTCGTGAAGTGCTTCGATGGCCGATTCGCGGCCACCGAATTCAACCTGATACCACGCGCTGGCTTGATCGACTAATTCAAGAATCAGATCGCGGTAACACGCTGAGCACTCAGGTACGTGGGCGTCGAGGAACTCCTCCCTGTCAGAGTCCGGGTCGATAGCGGCGAGAACAAGCCTTGCTCCGCGTTCCCGTATCGCCCAAATGTGTGCGCGGACCATATCGCGTCCGTTTTGAACAACATGCTGTCTGCAGTGATGCACCGAAACCATCGAAGCATTATCCGTACGACTGGTATCCGCAACGACAAATCCGCATAGATCAAGTCCGGTTAGGGTTGCGGAGTCGGGCCGGCCCGCTCGCGTGGCTCAGCCTCGCACAATAGCCTCCGCGCTTCGCGGGCTGTCCATGTCTTGGCTCACCATCCCGGGGCGATGGTTCAACGCGCTGTCTGACAATCGTCGACAAACTCCGAGAACTCTGGGTAGCTACTGAAATGTGGCCGCAGCTGCTGCCAGGCATCTCGGTACGGTCGTGAGGCGAGCGTTGACGTCATCTCGGTTTTCCAGATGCCCCAGACTCGTGCAGATAGGAGGCAGCGCTTCTTGAGGTAGAACTCTTCCGAGCACAGGTTGAGATAGCGCAAGCGAATCGCAAAGTCTTTGTCTACCTCCGGATTCCACTCCGGGTGCAGTCGAGCTTCGTGCGGCAGCTCGCTCATGATCTTCTCGTAGCGTTCTGTGAACACCAGGAACGCGTTCAGCTCAGCCCCCTGCCGAAAAGTCCATGCGGCCACCGCCAGCGCCAGCAAGGCTATGACCGCCGACGCGAGAGCGATACCGCTAGCCAGGTTCATGTTGCCCTTTCCGATCGCTCAACGCACCACAAGCACGCATATAAAGCCGACGTATCATTCCATCGGCACCGCAATCGGAACCCGCAGCAAATTCGCGATGGGGGTGTACAGATCGATGCCGCTCTCGGGCGTCCGCAACGAGACGACGAGCGCATAACGGACCTCCTTATCGACGCGATCCTTCGCCCTGCTGTACTTCCACCATCCACCCACCGGGTACACCGCGAGCTTTCCCGCCTGTGCAAGCTCGATTCCCGATGTCTGCCAGATGTCTTGGTGCAGTGATCCGAGGTTGCGCTGATTCGGCCCTACAACCCAGCGCACCTGGCTCGGTGCCCGACCGCCACCGCCTTCCTCGGCGCTGGAATCCCGATTAACACGTTGCACAAATTGCTCGTCCGATTCCAATGGATCCTGAAGCTCGAAGCGAAGAGAGTGCGACGGGTATTTGTACCGCTGCCGCCAACCGCGTCGGGACGCGGTTGGCTCGATGAAGTACGACAGGGTGACACGCAAATCGATTCGCGTGTCACCGATCTCCTCCAATACTTCGTTCGGCCATGGCAGCTGGTGCAGCCGGAAGACCGGAACCTTGAAGTCATCGCCTTCGAATGGCACAAACTTATCCTGGATGACGAGTGTTACTGCCTGATCGGAGGAATAGAGCACGCGATCCTCGGTCGGCACGCCCCATCCGTACCGACGCAACATTGCCTGCTGCTGCTTCAATCCCTGCCTGGCAGCCGCCGCCAATGCCTGGCGCATCGCTGGTGTCCACTCAGCTGCATGGACCAGCAGGGCGCGAACAGTCTCCGGCCAGTACGCGGGATATGTGGCCATCGCCAGTACCGCAAGACGGGAAGCCTGGGCTGTCGCGGCGCTCGTCGCATTGGCCGAGGACAGAGCTTGGTCGTTCACGTGACCGGTCGTCCGCACAGACAACGCCGGATGACTGGGCTCGAACCCTGAGCCACCGTCATGAAGCACGTTGCCACCCTCCATGACGATGTCAGGTTTGATGGGCCACGGAGTTGCACCGAAATGCAGGGACGTCCGGCTGTGAGGCGAGAGCTCACCGCTGGCGGCAACCGCATTCCACCCGGTGTATGCCGGATCGGTTGGTGGATCTGCCATCTCGGTGTACGCACCGACAGTTAACGCATTCCATGCCTGCGCCGGATCCTGTACCGGCGACGTATCCGATTCATTGAGGTGGTCAGTGACAAAGCAATTCACATTGCCGGTCGATACCAAGATGAGGCGCGCTGCTTCTCCATCGGGCGGTGCAAGTAGCTGCAGTGCCTCACCATCGCGTACCACGTCGGATCCGACCGCAAGCGCGTCAACGGTGGCAGACCACAGCGTTGGCTGGCCTGGGGTTTCCGACGTGTCACCGTCGACTGTCACCGGCAAGCAAAACACCCGACGTCGTGCCGAAGTAGACTCGGCCATGGAAACTGCCTGAGCGGTAACGTCACCGAACGCGAGCGGGTCATTCTTGGGTTCTGATCGAGTTGGCATGATGCGAACTGATTCCAGCCGATGGCGCAGGACGACGGGATCAGCACCGATGAGGCGCTGATCAAGATCTTGACCGAACAGCGCAATGCCCGCCATCGCTGTTCCGTGGCCTTCGGCATCAAATCCGCTTGTGCCAATGACAGTTTGGAGATCCTCGGCCGCGAGCGACTTCGCCAGCAAGACATGTGTGCGTGCCACGCCAGTGTCCAAGTGGCACACAGCGGGCTGGTGCGCTTCCGCCGGCTCAAGTCGATCGGCAAGATCGTCAGCGTATTCGGCCTGTTCACCGGCCTTCAAGTCCTCCACTGTGTCGATGAACTCGGGGCGACGCAACTCGGCGACGGGCACGTCGGTGAACGGCAGAATCTGGAGCTGATCCCAGCTTGCCTCGATCCACATGACGTCGCGATCTTTGAGGTGCATGATGCGCGGAGACGCTTTGAGCCCATGCAATAATACGAAGCGCAGCAAAAGATCTGGGCCGGTTCCCGTTCGGTGCAGCCAGACCTCCCACCAAACAGACGACTTCATCGGTGGCTCGCCATCCGACTGCCATAGGTCTAGCAGGACCGTCGCCCGAATCCGGGCAATATTGGCCACAAGCTCGTTGTTCTTCGGCTTACCGGACCCAGTGTCTGACAGGTACTTCTCGAAAAGTCCAATAAACTCAGCACGGTACGCATCTGCTACCCAGACCATTGCCCGTTCAGGTAGTCCACCGTTCGGGTCAGCGGAAAGCACCGACAGAAGCAGCCATTTCGGTCGGCGCGGAGTTTTTCGATGCCGTGTGAACTGTTGAAGTGATTCAACTTTCAGCGGGAACGCAGGGTCTGCACCCTCGAGAGTGACAATCGTGCCGAGCGCTTGAAGCTCCTCCTCGGTCAGCAATTCTGCGCGGGCCTCATCGCTGGAACTGAACGCGGACTCCAGCTCACTGAGCCGACCCAGCCCGTGCCCAGCACGGTCTTCGACCGGTCGGACCTTGGGATTCCCGCCACCTCGACGGTGGAAGTCCTCGTTTGCTACGCGGTCTACGACCAGGAAATGACTGAGATGGTCGCGCCCATTAGCCAAGGCTTGCCGACTTCCTCGCGCTCAGCGCTCGACGAAGCTCCTCGATACTGACCTGTGAATGCCCTTCCAAGATCACACTTTTCGCTGCCGATTCGGCGGCCCGCACGAGATCTGCATGGGAAAGCCCCTCGATATCGGCCGCGAGCGAGGCCCAGCGGACTCCCTTGGCCAAGGAGCCAAGCCGAGCACGCATGACTGCTGCACCTTGTTTGGCGTCCGGCAGCGCGTAGTCAAGAACCATGTCAAAGCGACGAAACAACGCCCGATCCAGAATGGCCCGATGGTTGGTGGCGGCAATGATGATGCTTTCACTGCTGCTGTTCTCCAGAAACACCAGGAACGAGTTCAAGATCCGTCGCGCTTCGCCGACGTCGTTTCCGGCGCGGTCGCCGCCGAGCGCGTCGAACTCATCGAACAGGTACACGGCACGTTGGCTTTCGGCAGCATCAAAAATGGTCCGGAGCTTGCCGGCCGTCTCGCCCATGAACTTGCTCATCAGCGAGTCCAACCGAATGGTGAG
Source organism: Mycolicibacterium mageritense (assembly GCF_010727475.1). NCBI lineage: Bacteria > Bacillati > Actinomycetota > Actinomycetes > Mycobacteriales > Mycobacteriaceae > Mycobacterium > Mycolicibacterium mageritense. The sequence goes on along the minus strand of NZ_AP022567.1, from coordinate 4,237,980 downwards.
TAACGGCAACGACAACTCGTGGGCAAGGACGGCGGCGGTCATCGTCTTGCCGGTGCCCGGCGGACCTTCGAATAGCAGTCGATGTGCTGGATCGAACCCATGATCCAAGAGGTTCTTGCGCTGACGCTGCTCCGTCAGGATCCGTCGCACGTGGGCGTCCAGATCGGCCGGTAAGACGAGATCTTTCAAGGTCACGGTCGGATGCGACGCGACGACCAACTCAGCAAGGTCACCACGAGGCCGGGCGATCGAGACAACCTTGGTGGAGCGATCGGTGCGTGAGCTCTCGACAGCTGCCTTGAGGTCGGCCGCGAGCTTGTGGTGACCTTGGCGGGCAGCCTGAGCAGCTACCTGCAAAGCGACCGAGTAAAAGGCCTGATCGTCCCCACTTGCATGGGTGCGCACCAGCGCTTTGAAATGCTCACCCGAGCCCGCCACATTCACCTCCCACCCAAGCACTGTTGCCCTGAGTGTAGGACCGAGCTCTGTCAGATTGCCGGCGATCGTGCCACCCAGGTAGGGATCGACGATTCACCGTTACTTCCCGCCTAACCCGACGAACTATATCGAGACATCCGTACCAAATTAACGGCGCGTGTCATAAATTGTCGGTGACCAGGCGCATACTCGGTGGCCCGGCAAAGCCCCGAATCGGGGAACAGCCCAGCAAGCCCGGCACACCGCACTAGCTTTATCCCTACACACTGCGAGAAGGAGGTGGCTCACCGGTGAAGGACGGCCGCTGGGTCACGATCGCCGACTCACAGTTTGCGCACGAAAAGCAGGGCCTGGACGCCGTCAAGCAGGCCCTTCCTGACGCTCCGCCGTTTCGAGCCTGGGCTAACTTCGAGTTTCGCGACAACCGGGGCCGCTGGCATGAGGTTGACTTGCTGGTTTTGGCCCGCGACACGCTTTACCTGGTCGAGCTCAAGCACTACCGCGGCATCCTGCGCGGCAACGACCACGTGTGGATGCGTGACGGCCACCGGGCCGAGGATTCCCCGCTGCTGCTAGCTCGCCGCAAGGCCCAGTACTTCGCCTCGCTCCTGAAGGACACTCTGCGCCAGAAGGCAGGGCATCTGCCCAAGGGAGTCATCCCGTATGTGCAGGAGCTGGTGTTCCTGCATCATCCAGAGTTCGTCTGCGACCTCGCACCGAGTTCTGCGATCAACCTCTACGGCCTCGACGGACACAGCAAGATCACCGGGCTTCCCGGCATCTCTGAGCGCTTGCTCGCCCCGGCCAAACACGACCCGGTCACCGAACACAACAGCCAGTTGATCGCGGGACTTATGAAGGCGATCGGTCTGGCCCCGCGCCGGCAGCGCGAAGTCGGCTCGTGGATCATCGACGATCAGCCGCTGGCCGACGGCGACGGCTGGCAGGACTGGCCGGCGTTTCACCACGTCAACTCCGAGGATCACGTCCGCATCCGGTTCTACACCACCGGGCAGGGTTCGACCAAGGCCGATGATCATGCCCGCAAGCAGGCCGTTACCCACGAATTCAACCTGCTGTCCCGGCTCACCTACGACGGCTTACAGGCGCCGAAAGACCTGGTCAACGAACCCGAGCTGGGCATCGGCCTTGTCTTCCCACAACCCAAGGCTGACACTCCCCTGGATTTGTGGCTGGCCGACCATCAGAGCACCTTGACGCTGGATCAGCAGCTGGAGCTGATCTCCGACATCGCCGACATCGTGCACTATGCGCACCGCAATCGGGTGGTGCATCGCAGCCTCAATCCGCGTTCAGTCGCGATCCGCGAGCGGGGCGCGCATCTACTGCCCCAAGTCACCGATTGGGACAGCGCCGGGGTGCTGCCAGCCAATCCGGACACCGCAGTAAGTCGGCTTTCATCGGGATCGATGTCCCTGATGGCTGCTACCCCGAGTGACACCGCCCGACTGTTCGCTGCCCCGGAGGGCCCTCGCCCCGCCGACCCGGCCCGCATCGACGTCTTCGGGCTGGGCGCGCTGGCGTTCTTCATCCTGACCGGCGGGACTGCACCCGCCACCGAACGCGGCGAGCTGATGGATCGCCTTCGGCGAGACCGCGGGCTCGATCTGGCCGCCGAGATGCCCCAGGTCCGCTCGTCGCTGCGGCAGCTCATACTGGACGCCACAAATCCCAGCCCGGCCGAACGCATCGACAGCGTTGCCGACTTCGTGGCAAAACTCGCTGACGTTCGAGAAGAGCTGTCGGAAAAGACGACCGGCACCGACCCACTTGAGGCGAGCCCTGGCACGGTGTTGGCCGGAGGCCGTTTCGTCTACAAGCGACGGCTGGGCGCAGGGTCGACAGCCGAAGGCATCTTGGTCGAAGACCACCAGGTCGGCGGTGCCGAACGGGTATTGAAGGTTGCCAAGGACGCCGAGGCCGCCGAGCGGTTGCACGCCGAAGCACAGATCCTCGGCCAGTTCGACAACGACGACCGGATCGTCACCCTGCACGGCGTCGAGACCGTGGGTGGGCGCACCGCGTTGCTCCTGCGCTATGCCGGGCGGACCACGCTGGCCGAGGAACTCAACAATCGCGGCCGGCTGTCCATCGACGTACTAGAACGCTGGGGTACCGACCTTCTGACAGCGCTGGTCGCACTAGAACGCCACGGCGTGACTAACCGCGACATCAAGCCGGCAAATCTTGGTGTGTACCAATCAAGTTCGCGCGCCGAGTCACATCTAATGATGTTCGACTTCTCCATGGCCGGAGTAGACGCGCGCAACATCGAGGCAGGCACTCCACCTTACCTCGACCCATTTCTGGGCGCCGGCGCGCGCCGCCAATACGACACCGCCGCCGAACGGTACGGCGCGGCAGTGGTGCTGTTCGAGATGGCCACCGGCTCCACCCCGCAGTACGGCCCGGACCCCAACGCCAACCCAGCTACCGTCGACGACGACGTCACCGTGGACCCGACGCTGTTCGAGCCCACCCTGGCGACGGCAATGGTCGAGTTCTTCGCCGCCGCGCTGTCCCGTGATACCGCGCGGCGCCCAGACACCGGGGAAGACATGCTGCGTGGGTGGCGGCGCATCTTCGCGGTCGCCGAAACCGACATCACCGCCGCGGTCAGCGACGCTGCAGCCGAAAAGGCTGACGCGGCAACAGCACTCACCGCCGCGGGGTTGAGTCCGCGGGCACTCTCCGCATTGGAGCCAGTGCGAGTGAGCACGGTAGGTGAGCTGCTGGCGTTGGATTCCACCGCTCTGAACCGCCTGGTCGCCCGCGAAGCGAAGGACACTCGCAGCGAGATCACCACGCGCTACCGCGCCTGGGCGAAACGGCTGGGCAAGCAATCTCAGCCAACGCGGAGCGATCTGATGGGTCTCGACGACGCGGTCGCCATATTAATGACGGCGGTGTCTGGTCAACGCTCCTCCACCCGCAAGGATGCCGCGGCACTGATTCTCGGGGTGAAGCCTGGACTGGGAGCTTTCGCCAGCAGCACAGAGCTGGCCGAGAAACTGGGCAAAGCCACCCAGCGGGGACCGCAGTTAATCAGGGAATTGCAACAGAATTGGGGCGAGCACGCCGACACCCGTGACCTGCTCGACGCCATCACCGACATTGCGCGGCGGGTGATCGCCGACTTCGGCGGCGTGGCCGCGATCAGCACGCTGACCGCCGAGATCCGGGCGCGGCTGCCGCAGGCCGGGCTTAGCCCGACTGACAGTGTTGCGCGTGAGCGCGCCGATCGGGCCGCTGGTGGGCTGCTGCGGGTGGCGCTGGATCGGCTGAGCGAGCATGAGGCCGCCTCCGGCGACAAGGAGTTCGTGCGGCGGCGCCACGGCCGCCGGCTTTCGCTGCTCGCCAACGACGAAATGCTGCTCAACGCAGCCGAATCCGCGGCCAAGCGGGCCGACGAGCTGGTGTCGGCCGACCGCAACGCCGTCATCCCCGCGCACAGTTCAGCCCGCGAGTTGAGGGCAGCGTTTCAGGCCGGCTACAACGCGGTCAGCGACCGTGAGGTCACTGTCCCTACACCGGGAGATATGCGCTTGGTGCGGCTGGCTGCGGCGGTCTCAAAGCACGCCGCCGTGTCGGGTCGCGGGGAGCTGCACAATCAAGAGATGTCGCCGGCGGCGGCGGTGCAGGTGGCATTGACCGGGTTGGCGCAAAGCGAGTCACTATCTGCCTCGCAGATCCGCAGCCGGGTCACCGCGCGCTTCCCAGAGCTGGGCCGGGTGCCGCTGCGTCCGCATCTGGACAGAATTCTTGACCAGACCACCCTGAACCTGAAGTGGAACAGCGACCGGGAAACGTTTTGCTTCCCCGATGCCGAGCCGGCCAGTGCGACAACGATGCACACCCGCAAACCCACAAAGGTCCCCGACGTAGCGACGCCAGCAGCGGATGCCGCAGTCGGACAGGCAACGAACGCCCTGGCGGTGCTGCGCCGTTCCATGGATGAGTGCGGGTTCTTGGCGATCGGTGTGCCGATCCCAGCCGACCGTCCTGGTGAGCATGAGCGGGTGGCCCGCCTCCTAGCCGAAACCCACGGCGGCCAGCTGTTGGACGTCACGACGCGGCTGATCGGTGCAATGCGGAATTTGGCTGCACAGCAGGGTGTTTCGTGGGATCTGATCCGCGGCGCCGACGCGGCCGAGTCGGGCAGCCGTGATGCCCGCGGGTTGCGCGCGGTGATCGACCGGGTGGTCCCCCAATTGTGGGCCGAGTTGCACGCGGCGGTGTTCGACGGTGAGAGCAGCCGTGACCCGCTGATCCTGACCGAAATTTCCCCGCTCGCTCGGTACGGCCATCTGGAGGTGTTGGCGAAGCTGTCCGATTTGTCGGCGCCACGGCGCCGGCCGGTATGGGCGGTGCTGCCTCAACTGCGAGGTCAGGTCGGTGCGTTGGTCGACCGCAAGCCAGTTCAGCTGGGTTCGCCGGGTGGCCAGTTTGTGGTGTGGCGGGAGGCTCCGGATGTGGTTCCCGCCGGTGGCGATGGAGGGGTGCAGTAATTGACTTGGGCGGCATCGGATCTAGTGGCAGCGCTACGCCGGCAGGTGCTGGACTTGGAGGCGGATCTGCGGGCTCGGGTCGACGGCGAGGATCACGACGGTCGCCAGCCTGGCGTGTTCGAGGCGTGGAAGGGCGACTACGACGCTGCGTTCACCGCGCAACGCACCGCATCGACTTGGCAGGAGTGGCGTAACGACCGGGTGACCCAGGCCGCAGTCGCGTGGGTGTTGCTGACGGTGTTCGCCCGCTACTGCGAGGACAACGCCTTGGTCAGCCCTCGCTGGATCAGTGGGTCCGACGCCGACCAACGCGCCCAGGCACTCGACGCCCGTCGTAGCTTCTTTCAGGCCCAGCCCGAGCACACCGACCGCGAATGGCTCGGCCAAATCATCGAGCATTTCGCGAAATACCCGGCGACCGCTGGGCTGGTGGACAAATTCTCGCCGTTGCATCTGGTGGCACCATCGGGTGACGCGGCGCGGGCACTACTGGAATTTTGGTGGCAGCAGGGCGACGATGGGCAGCCCGTCTACTCCTTCGCCGGCGTCGACACCCGCTTCCTCGGCGAGGCTTACCAGGACTTGTCCGAGCACGCGAAGAAGACCTACGCGCTGCTGCAAACCCCGGAGTTCGTCGAGGAATTCATTCTCGACCAGACGATGGAACCGGCCCTCGCGGGTCGTCCGTTGGAAGGCTTCACCGTCATCGATCCCGCCTGTGGCTCAGGACATTTCCTGCTCGGCGCGTTCCACCGCCTGCATGAGCGGTGGGAACGTGAAGCCCCTGCACTCGGTACACGCGAGCTGGTAGAGAATGCCCTCGACGGGGTCTACGGCGTTGACATCAACCCATTCGCGGTGGCGATCGCCCGCTTCCGGCTACTGGTCGCTGCGCTGCATGCTGCCGGCGATCACAGCATCGAGCAGAAAATCCGCTACCAGCCGCACCTGGCCGCGGGCGACAGCCTGCTATGGGGAGCGAATCAACAGCTGCTTCCTGAAGACCTATTGGCAGGCCCCGCAATTCGTGCAGATTCGACCGAGGACGTCGACGCGCTCAAAGAAATCTTGCAGCGCGAACATGATGTAGTGGTCGGGAACCCGCCCTACATCACGCCCAAGGATGCAGCGCTCAACTCGATGTACCGGCAGCTCTACAAGACCCCGCACCGGAAGTACGCGTTGACCGTGCCATTCATGGAACTTTTCTTCCGTCTTGCCTACGGCCCTTCCGGTTCTCGGCCCGCGGGCTGGGCTGGACAAATCACGTCGAACTCATTTATGAAGCGGGAGTTTGGCTCGAAACTGATTGAGGAGTTCCTGCCGACGGTCGATGTCCGCGAAATCATCGACACATCCGGTGCCTACATCCCGGGGCACGGGACGCCGACCGCAATCATCGTTGGCCGCCACCAACGTGCCGCGACAGAGACCATTCGCGCGGTGCTGGGCATTCGGGGTGAACCCGGGCGACCGCCGGAGCCCGCGAAGGGCCTCGTGTGGACGGCAATCACCGAACACATCGCAAACCCGGGACACGAAGACGCGTACATCAGCGTCGCAGATCTTCCCCGGGCCGGATTCCGCACGCATCCGTGGAGCTTGAGCGGCGGTGGCGCAGTAGAACTTCTGGAACACATCACGACTGTGTCATCTATATCGCTTGACCTTCAAACACATCGAATCGGCGTGTTTGGTATGACGAACGCCGACGAGGTGATGCTCGCTGACGAACAATCATTCGAACGCCGAGCAGTCGAAAGCGCGATGGTCCGGCCGCTCACGCTGGGGGACGAGGTCCGCGACTGGAACATCACATCCGACACTTGCGCGGTGTTCCCATACGGTGATCCGCCCAGGTTTCCCTTACTCGAACCATCTCCTGGATCATTCAAGTGGTTGTGGCCATGCAGAACGGTGCTGGGCAACCGTGCCACATTCGCGAAGGCAACGTACTTCGAGGAGGGGCGACCATGGTACGAGTGGCACCAGTTGACCCGTGATCCCGGCACATGCGAACTAGCCATCACCTTCGCGGAAGTCGCCACCCACAACCATTTCGTGCTGGACCGCGGCGGGAAGGTCTTCAAGCAAACCGCGCCGGTGATCAAGCTGCCGGCGGGCGCGTCGGTCGAGGACCATCTGCGGCTGCTGGGGGTGCTGAACTCGTCGACGGCCTGCTTCTGGCTCAAACAGAACTGCCATAACAAGGGTGGAAGTGGGATCGGCCGCGGCATCGGTGACGAGGCGTGGGAGGAGCGTTACCAGCACAACGCGACAACGCTCAAAGACTTCCCTCTGCCTGCCGCCCTACCCGTTGAGTGCGTGCAACCACTCGATCAACTCGCCCAGGATCTCCAGCAACAATCACCAACCGAAGTCACGGGCCGGCAGATTCCCACAGCTGCGACATTCGACGCGGCACGCACCGAATCGGAGCGCATACGTAGGTTGATGATTGCCCATCAGGAAGAATTGGACTGGGAGTACTACCGCGTCTACGGCCTCATCGAGGACGACCTGACCTACACCGGTGACGTTCCCGGAATTGCGCTCGGGGAGCGGGTTTTCGAGATCGCTCTAGCCCGCCGGATGAAGGACGGTGAGCACACCGCGTGGTTCGAACGACACGGCTCTACCCCGATCACCGAGATTCCCGACCATCTGCCCGCCGATTACCGCGACCTGTTGCAGCGGCGTTTGGACACCATCGAGTCGCATCCAAATATCCGACTGTTGGAGCGCCCGGAATACAAGCGGCGCTGGGCATCCGAGCCGTGGGACAAACAAGTTGACTCCGCGTTGCGGAGCTGGCTGCTGGACCGGGTCGAGGACCGTGCGCTGTGGTACGACCGGGAGGGTCGGCCGGCCGCGCAGTCGGTGGCGCAACTGGCCGACGTGCTCGACCGCGATGAGGAATTCCGCGGGGTGCTGCGGTTGTGGGCAAGCGACCCGAACGCGGCCACAGGTGCGGCGTTGGCGAAATTGCTTGCCGACGAATCGGTTCCGTTCCTGGCCGCCTACCGCTACAAACCGTCCGGTTTAGACAAGCGCGCCGCCTGGGAGGACACCTGGGCGCTGCAGCGCCGCGAAGATGCCGGGGAAAAGCTCGCCAACCCGATCCCGGTGCCGCCGAAGTACAAGCCCGCCGACTTCTCCAAAGGCTCCTACTGGTCGCATCGCGGCAAGCTCGACGTCCCCAAGGAACGGTTCATCTCCTACCCGAACGCCGGGCGAGACACCGACGCCACTGAACTACTCGGATGGGCCGGCTGGGATCACGCCGACCAGGCACTTGCCCTGGCCTCACTGATCTCCCAGCGCATCGACGAGGGCTGGGACAGCCCTAGACTGGTTCCGCTTCTCGCCGGATTACAGGAGTTGGCGCCGTGGGTTCGTCAGTGGCACAACCAGATCGACCCGGAGTATGGCGAATCTGTCGCCGACACCATCGACGACGAACTCACCGCCCGGCTTAATGAGCATCACCTCACCGTGACCGACCTGACCAGTTGGCGGCCCGAACCTGCCCGCCGCGGCCGAAGGACCACCACCTCATGACCATCTATCTGCGTGATGTCATCAACATTCCCGAACGGGTCGGCAGCGACGACTATGTACTGCGGCTCACCGACAGCACCGACGATGACGCCCACATCACCGCGACGCTCAACGAGTACGTGCTTACCGAGTCGCTACGGGAAAACTTCGCCGCCGCACTCGATTTGGTCGCTGACGCGCTGAACAAGAACACCTCACGGGCGGCGTATCTGACCGGGTCGTTCGGTTCCGGTAAAAGCCATTTCATGGCTGTGCTGTACGCATTGCTCGGCAACCACCCGGCCGTGCGGGTACCGAAGTTTCAAGACCTCACCGGCCACTACGACGGCGCGCTGGCCGGCAAGAAGTTGCTGCGCCTCACCTACCACCTGCTGGGCGCGAAAACGTTGGAGCAGGCGGTACTCCGCGGCTACGTCGAGCAGATCACCCGACTCCACCCCGATGCACCGCTTCCGGCCGTGCACGTCTCCGACAAGCTACTCGACGATGCGGAGAAGCTCCGTCAACGGATGGGTGATGAGGAGTTCCTGGCCGGCCTAGGCGGCGGCGAAGGTGGCGGCGATGGCTGGGGTGGATTGCTGGGGGCAGCCTGGGATCTGCCCCGCTACCTGGCTGCGATCAAGGCCGGTCCGGAAGACTCCGAACGCCGCGAACTGGTTTCCGCATTGGTCAATGGGTATTTCGGATCGTTCACCGAAACCGCCGACTACGTCGACCTAGACCGCGGGCTGGTGGTCATGTCCGAGCACGCCAAGGCGCTCGGCTACGACGGTGTGGTGCTGTTCCTCGACGAGCTGGTGCTGTGGCTGGCATTCTCGGTGCGCGACACCGAGTTTTTCGCCCGCGAATCGCAGAAGATCACCAAACTCGTCGAATCCTCGGGGCGCCAACGCGCCATCCCGCTGGTGTCGATCATCTCTCGACAGATGGATCTGCGAAAGTGGTTCGCCGACGCCGGCGCATCGGGTGCCGAGCAGGAAGCCCTGGACCGGGCTTTCCAATACCAGCAGGGCCGGTTCCGGGAGATCGAACTCGGTGATGACAATCTGGCCGAGGTCGCGAAGGCCCGGCTACTCAAACCGAAAGATGAGGCCGCCCAAGCTATTCTAGATCAGGCGTTCGCCGATCTGACCCGTCGTCCCGAGGTGTGGGATGTGCTGCGCGACAGCCTTAACACCGACGAAAGACATCGCGGGGCGTCCGAGACCGAGTTCCGGTTGACCTACCCGTTCTCCCCCGTGCTGGTATCCACCCTGCGCAATTTGTCCTCGGTGATGCAGCGAGAACGCACCGCGCTCAAGGTGATGCAACGCATGCTTGTCGACCGCCGCGACACCCTCACCGTGGATGACCTTATCCCGGTGGGAGATTCCTTCGACTACATCGTTGAGGGCAGCGAACCCATCGACAACCATGCCGGGGCAATGTTCAAAGCCGCCCATGACCTCTACGGCAACCGGCTGCTGCCGTCCCTGCTGGAAAAGCACTCGGTTAGCAAGGAACAACTGGAGACCGTCCCGGATTCGGTGCCCGGCGGTTTCCGCGGCCAGGAGCGGATCGCCAAAACGCTGCTGCTGTCCGCCATCGCGCCGAACGTCCCAGCGTTGCGGGACATCACCGCGCCGCGGTTAGCCGCACTCAACCACGGATCGATCAAGGCCCGCGTCGCGGGCGGTGAATCCCGAGTAGTACTCGGCGTCGTGCGCGAATGGGCACAGAAAGACGTGCCAGAGATCAGTGTCTCCGACGGCACCAACCCAGTGATCCGAGTCCAGCTTGCTGAGGTCGATTACCAGTCGATCCTGGATCGGGTTCGGGGCGAAGACAATTCGGGGCGGCGACGGGTACTACTGCGCAAACTGGTGCACAAGGCGCTCGGCGTCACCACCGCCCAGGACGACCTCGGCGGTGCCGCGACCCGCACCGTCATCTGGCGCGGGTCACGCCGCGAAATCGACATCGTCTTCGGCAATGTGCGTGACGCCAGCTCGCTGCCCGAGCAGTCCTTCGACAACCGGCCCGGCACCTGGCGGTTCGTCATCGACTATCCCTTCGACGAGGACGGCTACACCAGCGCTGATGACATCAGCCGCATCGACCGACTGCTGACGAGCGGGGACCGTCACGCAGTGGTGTGGTTGCCCCGATTCTTCTCCGAGTCGGCGACGGAAGACCTGGCGCTGCTGGTGAAACTGGACTGGTTGTTCACCGGCAGCGGCGACCGCTGGAATGAGAACTCCGACCACCTTGGGGCGACTGATCGGGCACAGGCACGGGGCATCCTTGAAAACCTGTTCAGCGGCACCATGACTAGCTTCCAGAACCTGTTGAAACAGGCCTACGGGATCGAGCCCGCCGACCCGAAGCGGATTACCGCAGACTCCCAACAGTTCGAGGTCTTGACCTCGCTGAGCCGCGATTTCGACCCGCAGATGCCACCCGCTGCCGGTCTGGAGGATGCCTTCCTCAAGATTGTCGACCAAGCGTTTTCCGCTACCTACCCGAATCATCCGGAGTTTGATCCGGCCGCCGAGGAAGTCACCGCCCGCAACTTCGAAACCGTCCGAGACTATGTGGAGCAGGCCGCCAGCCATCGCGATGGCCGCATCCCCACTAACCCTGGCAATGACCGCAAGGTGGTCCGCCGAGTCGCGGGCCCATTGCGGGTCGGCAAAGCAACCGAGGACCACTACCTGTTCGCCGAGGACTCCTTCGCCTACTGGGCTGGTGAGCTGGACCGGGCGGCCCTGGCCGCTGACCCGGTTACCGTCGGTGTATTGCAGCAGCACATCGACGGCATGTCGCCCGCCTGGGGGTTGCGGCCCGAGGCCCGCGATCTGGTGCTGTCGGCCTGGGCGCTACTGCGTAAACGGGCCTGGTTCGAAGCCGGAAGCGCCATCACCGCACCGGCATTGGGGCGGTTGCGACCCAACATCGAATTGCGGGCAGAGCAGCTGCCTGATCAGCAATCCTGGGATGCGGCCCGTGCCAACGCCGCCAAGTTGTTCGGCTACACCATGCCCCGGACCTACCTGACTGGTGCCAACGTCGCCGACTTCGCCACTCAGGTGCGGACTAAGGCCAACGAATCCCTCAGTGAGATCAGGTATTTGATCGAGGAACTCGCTGCCGCACATCGTCGACTGGAGTCCGAAGCTGGCGCCAATGACCGATTGAGCGCCGCCCGGGCGTTCCAGCAATTCGTCGAAACCCTATATAGCACAGCCGGAAACGTCGCCGTCATCAACGCGATGGCGTCGGTCGCATTGCCGGTCGCGTTGGAGACCGCCGGCCAGATCACCGGCGACGCCGCCCGCGATACTCGCACGTTGCGGAACTTCAAATGGAAACTGCTGGAGAAGCTCAAAGCCGGCACTGACCGTGCCGGTGAGGCCGGTGATCCCGCCCGTTCCATCTGGAGGGCGCTGCAGGACGCGATCTCGATTCCGGGTCGCTCACTGAGCGACGAACTCACCGGTGGTGAGAACAAGCTTGTCACCTGGGTTGTCGAGGATGAGCCGCCAACCCCACCTCCGCCGCCACCCCCACCCCCCGGCCCCGAGCCGTCGGGCGAGGTGGTGCTGCGCGGCGCGAAGGATTTGACGTCGTTGCAGTCCGCACTCACCTCGGCGCTCGATGACGGCAAGAAAGTTCATGTGCATTGGTGGGTGGAATGACGACCTTGACGGCCACCGAGCCAATCATCCGGGCCCGGTTGAAGAAGGCCAGCGCCAAGCAGTACAGGCATGGGGTGCTCGGGTTACGCGCAAAACCGGTGTGGGACGGCGACAGCTTCGAGTATGACGGAGCCCCCGTGACGGTGGTGGCGTGCCCGTCGGTGCTGTCGATCTGGGAGGCGATCGACACCCGTGACGCCCAAGGCTGGACGGTGGTGCTCACCAACGTCGACGATGACGATCTCGGCGACACCGTGCTGGCGCACCTGCTCGACGGCCGGCTCATCACGCCTGATCCGTGGGATGCATTGCGCAGCAACTTCTCCGCATCGACCATCGAACCGGCCCTGTACCGCTCGACCAATGATCGAGCCCTGGCCAACGGCCTGCTCAGTGTGCTCTCGGTAGACGCCTACACCCCGGCACCCGGCGGCGTGCTCACCCGAGATCACGCCATGCGCGCACTGGCCCGCGATGTGCTGGAGATCGTCAAGAGCTCCGACGTAGAAGTAGATGCGTTGGCGATCCTGGAATGGAGCCGCTCACTGTCAGCGCCTACCAACCTAGTTGACCTGCGGGCCCGCGGCTGCGCCGAACTCACCGCAGCCGTGACCACTTGGCTGGCGAGCAGGGCCGGGCAGCTCGCGAAACCTCTCGCGGCACTGTTGAAGGCCGAGCGGATCACCGATCTGGTTCCGCTCGGTGTGGTGGCGGGATTGTTCTGCCAAGACGACGGTTCCGGTGATGCCGTCGCTCTCGGTGTGTTTCTCGGCCGCTACGGGCTGACCGGCCTAAGCACCGAGGACCTACAAGCCTGGTACACGAGCGCTCGTGGACTCCTGACCACCGCGCTGGAAGCATCTCATCAGCAAGCGGTGCTGCAGACCGCTGCCGGCATCGTCAACGACCTCGGAATCGATACTGCCGCAGCAGCTTCTGACCTGCTGCCGCATGGTCTGGAAGCTCGGGTCAACCTGCTAGCCGATGCACTCACGGCAGCGCTGCCGCACCCCCTGCCTGTCGACCTTGACAGCGCCCTGGTCGCCGCGTCGTCGCTGCAGCTCGTCGAAACCCGTTGGGCAGAAACCGGACAACACTTTCTAGCCGCCAACTCCCCCACCGTCGAGGCATTCTCCGGCGCGGTCCGGCTGGTGCGCTGGCTGGCCCAACCCGTGGCCGCCGTCGGCGGCCTTTCCGAGATGGCGTCGCGTTATGTCCGGACAGACTCCTGGGTGGACACCGCGCTCATCAAGGCCCGCCGCGGCGCCGAAAGGCCGATACCGGCGGCCGCGCTGCGCGCCTTGATCGATCTCGTGGTGTCCCGTCGCGGCCGCCACGACCGAGTGTTCGCCGCAGCGTTGGCTGACGCACCGAAACCCGCGGTACAGACTATTGAGAACGTGCTGCGAGACCTCGTCGTCCCGGTGGCCCGAAAGGTTCCGACGCTGCTCCTGGTGATCGACGCTTTGTCGTTGGCGGCCGCCAACGACCTGGTCACCGCGATCCAGCAGAACGGCTGGACCGAGCTGTCGGCCAGCACCGCAAACCGGGCTTGGGCACTAGCGGTGCTGCCCACCCTCACCCAACGCAGCCGTTGTTCTTTGCTGTGCGGGGAATTGCGCGAAGGCGCCGACAACGTCGAACGGTCCGGTTTTCTCGCGCTGATCCGCGAAGCCGGACTGCAAGCCACCGGCGGCACCGCCGACCCGATCTTCCACAAGAGTGCGCTTGACGCCATCCCCAGCGGGGCCAGCCTGGCTACTGACGTCAGTAACGCCATCGCCGACACCACCCAGCAGCCGCTGGTGGCTGCTGTCTTGAATTACGTTGATGACACCCTGCACCACACCGATCCCGGTGGCACCGACTGGAACCTGACCACGATCACACACCTAAGGGCGTTGCTGCACGCCGCCAAGAACGCAGGCCGCGCGGTCGTCATCACCTCCGATCACGGCCACATCATCGAATACGGCACCAGTGCAAAGGTCACCCGCGCCAACACCTATGGCCAACGCGCGCACGGGGACTTCGCCAACGTCGACCCCGACCGCGAGGTCGTAGTCGAGGGACCGCGAGTACTCACCGACAACCACCGGGTGGTACTGGCCGTCGACGAGACCATCCGCTACGGCGGACGCAACGCTGGTTACCATGGCGGCGGACTTCCGGGCGAAGCGCTGGTCCCGGTGTTGGCGTTCCTGCCCGGTCAGCTGCCCGAGTGGGCAGTCCCGGTGGCTGCGGCTGAACCGCCCTGGTGGTATCGCGCGGCGCCGTCGGCTGCAGAGCCTCTGCCTGATTCCGGACGGAAGACGGAAGCAGACAGGGAACTCACCCTGTTCAACCAGGTGAGCAGTGAGGATGTAAGCCCGCTGCCGGACAAGGTGATTCGCAGCAAGGTGTTTGAGACCCAGCTGCGGCTGGCCGGTCGGATTGTGGTCAAAGCCCCGCAAATCAAGAACTTGCTGCAAGCCCTGCTAGCTACCGGCGCCTGCGAGATCACCTTGGCCCAGGCCGCGACCGCGCTCGGAGTCGCCACTGCCAGTGTGAACGGTGCGCTGATGCAGACCAAGCGGGTGCTCGACGTCGAAGGCTACGAGGTACTGCGGGTCGCAGGCGGCGTCACCGGTCTTGATGTGGCGGCACTCAAGGAACAGTTCGGGGTATCCGAGTGAGTAGCCAGGTGTCGGCGCGACGGCGCCGCGAAATTCTCGATGCGCTGCGGCGCGGCACCGTCCCGTCGAATGGCCTGGATCAATTGGCGGTCGGGCTGAGCCGTTTCGAAACCGAACTGGACGCCGAACTCGACGTCGTGGCCGCGGGCGGCGCGGTGTTTAAAGCCGTTCGCGGTGAATACGGTTCGGGTAAAACATTTTTCGCCCGTTGGCTAGCCGACCGTGCGATGAAGAAGGGCTTCGCAGTCGCCGAGGTTCAAATCAATGAGATCGACACTCCGCTACACAAGCTGGAGACGGTGTACCGACGCAGCATCGAATCACTACGCACCGCCTCGATTCAGCCCAGTGCGTTGCGTCCGATTCTGGATGCCTGGCTGTTTACGATCGAAGACGACGCCGGCCAGCAGGGCGTGGATGTCGATCTGCTGTTAGAGCGGCGGCTGGCCGAAGTCGCCGCACGCGCACCGGTGTTCCCGCTTGCGATCCGCGCCTACCGCCGATTCGTCGCCGACGATGACCACGACGGCGCCGACGCGCTGGTGGCCTGGCTGGGTGGGCAGCCGCACGTAGCGGCCGCAGTCAAGCGCCGCGCCGGAATCAAGGGCGACCTTGACCACTACCTGGCGCTTGGCTTTCTACGCGGCCTGCTGGCGATTCTCGCCGATGCCGGCAACCCGGGCTTGTTGCTGGTGCTCGACGAGGTGGAAACTCTTCAGCGGGTACGAAGCGACGCCCGCGCCAAGGCACTGAATGCACTGCGCCAGTTGATCGACGAGGTGCACGACGGCCATTTCCCTGGCCTATACCTGCTGATCACGGGGACACCGGCCTTCTTCGAAGGGCGACAAGGCATTCCATTGCTACCGCCACTGGCGGATCGGCTACACACCGAGTTTGCCAAGGATCCGCGCTTCGACAACCCGCGGGCACCGCAACTGCGACTGACTGGTTTCGATCAGGCCCGGCTGGTGGAACTGGGCACCCGCGTGCGCGAGCTGTACATCGGGGGCGTTCCGGACCCGGATCGGGTGCGCGCGGTCGCCGACGATGCGTTCCTGGAACGTTTCGCCGGTGCGGTGGCGGGTGAGTTGGGCGGCAAGGTAGGTATCGCGCCGCGGCTGTTTCTGCGCAAGCTCGTCGATGTGCTCGACAAGATCGAACAGTTCCCCGACTTCGACCCCTACACCGACTATGAAGTGAAGATCGCTCCGGCTGAGCTGTCCGATGCCGAACGCGCCGCCTTGACGGCCGACGACGTGCCGCTCGAGCTGTGACTGATCAGTTCGATCTGCTGCACCCGGGTGTGCAGTACCACATCGCAAATACCTTGCGGTGGAACGGACTTCGACCCACCCAAGCCGCTGCGGTGGAGCCGATCCTTTCCGGTGGCGACGTGATGGTCTTGGCGCCCACCGCCGGCGGTAAGACCGAGGCGGCGATATTCCCCGTGCTGTCGCGCATGGCAACCGAGGACTGGCAGGGCGTTTCGGTGCTCTACGTCTGCCCGCTGCGCGCGCTGCTGAACAATCTGCAGCCTCGCCTCAACGGCTACTGCCAATGGCTTGGACGCACGGCGGCCGTGTGGCACGGCGATGTGAGTCAAGCTCAGCGGCAACGCATTCTGACCGAGCGGCCCGATGTCCTGCTGACCACCCCCGAATCGCTGGAGTCCATGCTGGTGTCCACCAAGGTGGATCCGCGGGTGTTGTTCTCCGGGCTCCAAGCGGTGGTCGTCGACGAGATCCACGCCTTCGCCGGCGATGACCGCGGCTGGCATCTGCTGGCGGTATTGGAGCGCGTGGCGCGCATCGCTTCGCGGCCGTTGCAGCGGATCGGACTGTCCGCAACCGTCGGCAATCCGGACGAACTGCTGGCCTGGCTGCAGGGCAGCTTTCAGGGACGCGAAAAGGCTGTGGTCGCCCCTCCTGTCTCCACCCCCGATGCTCCTGACATCACGGTGGACTACGTGGGTTCAATTACCAATGCCGCCACCGTGATTGCCTCGCTGCACGCCGGAGAGAAGCGGCTGGTGTTCGTCGACAGCCGGCGCCAGGCCGAAGAGCTCGGCGCCGCACTGCGGGAACTCGGCATTGAAACTTACCTGTCTCACTCGTCGCTGTCGGCCGCCGAGCGGCGTCGATCCGAGGCGGCGTTCGCCGACGCTCGCGACACCGTCATCGTCGCCACCTCAACCCTGGAACTCGGCATCGACGTCGGTGACCTCGACCGGGTCATCCAGATTGGCTCCACACGTACCGTCGCGTCGTTTCTACAACGACTGGGCCGCACCGGACGCCGGCCAGGTTCGACCCGCAATTGCCTCTTTCTATGCGTCGAGGACGAAAGTGTGCTGCTCGCGGCCGGGATGCTCAAGCGATGGTCCGACGGCTGGGTCGAACCGATCACGCCCCCGCCACACCCGCGTCACATCGCCGCACAACAGCTCATGGCCCTCTGTCTACAACAGCATCGGATCAGTGCCGCCGAATGGTCGGAGTGGTGGGGCGATCTGCCGGTCTTCGACGAGAGCGCACCGGAGATCGTTGAGTTTCTGGTTTCTGAGGGCTATTTCGATTGCGATGGCCCGTTCCTGCAGATCGGCCCCGAAGCTGAGCGTCGCTTTGGTCGTCGCTACTTCTCCGATCTGACGGCGGTATTCACCGCGCCGCCGGAGTACGTGGTACTCGCCGGGCGGATCGAGGTCGGCACCATCGGCACCGACCTACTGACCGAAAGCACCGATGGGCCAAGGCTTCTTCTGCTCGGTGGCCGATCATGGAAGGTGACTCACGTCGACTGGGACCGCCGACGATGCTTCGTCGAGGTGGCCGACGGCGGCGGTAAGGCGAAATGGCCCGGGGTTCCTGGCGGCCTGTCATATGAGGTAACCCGCGGGATGCGCGACGTGCTGCTCGGAAACTTACCGACCGGGGTGGTGTTCACCGGGCGCGCGGCAAAGGTATTGGCGGAGCTACGGTCCACGTTCGCAGAAAACGTATCGGCCGACCGTTCGATCATACGGCTACCTGATGACTCCGCAGGACGCTGGTGGACCTGGGCCGGCACCGCCGCGAACCGAACATTGCAGGCATCACTGCCATCGGTGATCGACCCGCGGCAGCGGATTGACGAGAAGTCGGTGCGGCTGTTACCGGGGCTGACCGTGCAACAGTTCACCGCTGGACTAGCCGAAATAGAGTGGCGCGATCCCGAGGTCGACGCGAATGCACTGGTGGGCCTCAAGTTTTCAGCGGCGCTACCTGGTGACCTGGCGGTCAAGACATTGGGCGCTCGACTTGGGGATCGCGCGAACTCCAGGGAAGTTGTTGCGCAAGACCGAGCAGTTTTCAGATCCCAAAACAGTTAGGAGCCGCCGTGATCAAATCAGTGGCCGATGATCCGGTATACAAGTTGCTCAGCCTTGAGGACACTGTCGTTTACGAAGCGCCGAAGTACCAGCGAGAATACGCATGGACCAAGCAACAATGGGACGAACTCTTCGATGACCTACTCGAAGAGGAGAACTCGAACTCTGGCCATTTCCTCGGCACCATCATCTGCATCAACCGCACCTCAAATGCCACCAAGGAGAATGTCCTCGAGCTCGTAGACGGCCAACAGCGAATGACCACGCTGTCGATCTTGATGGCTGCTATCTACACGTTTCTGGCCAACCGCAGCGATCAGCTCGATCAGAACGAGCTGGTTGACTTGAACTACCTTGGCAGGCAACTAGTTCTGAAAGATGGCAATCGGTTGCGGGTCCGTCCTCAGATCCAGAACTCCAACTACGACGACTACGCAAACGTCTTGAAAAATTGCGGGCATCCTGCCCAAAGCCCCGGGGGTCAAGTTTTTGGGTAACCGTCGTATTATTAAGTGCTACAACCACTTCAGCGCCCTCATCGAACAGCATGCAGGGCCGAAGTCGTCGGTCAAACCAGTGTTCGACCTACTCAAGCGTGTCAAGCAGGCGATACTCGTAAAGCTTGAAGTAGAAAGCACCTCGGATGCTTTTACGTTGTTCGAGTCGCTCAACAACCGAGGAATTTCGCTGACGCCCATCGACATCATCAAGAACTCGCTGCTCGCAGCCGCTGACAAAAAGCGGCAGAGAGGGTTTACGGCGGACCACGTATCCGACCAGTGGAATGAACTTCTTGGGGATCTCGGAGACGACTACAAGGTTTCTTCGTCCGAAGGAGCCTGACGGGCGACCCAGCGACGAATCTGCTCCAGCGACTTTTCATGTCAATCATTGGGGACGTGTCGGGAATGGCCGGGCACGACATCGTTGACACAGTCAAGGCACGTCTGCGACGCGTAGCATCCGATGATGCGGCCTTCTACGCCTGAGGGGGACCCGTTTGGTGGTCCAGTCGCTATGCGACTTGGGGTTGGTGGGTCGTGGTCCACTGTAGAGCGAACTCCGCTGGGGTAAGTTCGCCGTGGGCGGAGTGGGGTCGGTTGGCGTTGTAATCGCAGCGCCAGTCCTCGATGATCACCCGGGCCTCCAGAAGCGAGTCGAAGCGCCACGAGTTGAGCAGTTCATCACGCAGGCGGCCGTTGAAGGATTCGATCCAGGCGTTCTGCCACGGCGAGCCGGGATCAATGAAAGGAACCGGCACTGTTGAATCGGCACCAATCGCTCACGGCGTGGGCCACGAACTCAGGCCCGTTGTCGAAGCGCACGTAGTGCGGCGCCCGTGGTGAGGGCCAGGCGATCCAAGACGTCGACGACGCCGTCGGCGTTGATGGCGCGGTCGACCTCAATCGCGAGTGCTTCGCGGGTGAACTCGTCGATGACGTTGAGCATCTTGAGGATGCGGCCATCGGCGGTCGTGTCGAACTGGAAGTCCATCGCCCAGATCACGTTCGGGCGGATCGGTGACATCGCACCCACGGCGACACCGATGCCGGTCAGCCGCTTCTTGCGGCGGCGCTGTGGACAAGCCCTCTTCACGCCACAGCCGGCGGATGCGCTTGTTGTTGGCTTTCCAGCCGGCCTTGCGGGCCATCTTGGCTGCCCGTCGCCACCCCCAGCGAGGTCGATCGGTGGAGAACCGGCGCAACCAAGCCCGCAGCTCGGCCTCCTCGGTGGCGATCGGCGCCGGCGTCAGGCGCATCGTGGAGCGGTGCAGACCCACGACCGTGCAGGCGCGGCGTTCAGACACCCCGAACCGCTCGCGCAGCACCGTGACGGCGCTGCGCTTGCGGTTCGGGGTCGAAGTTTCCCGCCGAGATCTCCTTGAGCATGTCGATGTCGAGGGCCTGGTTGGCGACCATCTTCTTGAGCCGGGCGTTCTCGGCTTCGAGTTCTTTGAGACGCTTGGCGTCGTTGGCCTTCATGCCGCCGTACTGGGCAAGCCAGCGATGCCACGTCGACTCCGCGATCTCTAGGTGTCGGCACACCTCGCTCAGTTCCTGGCCCGCTGCAAGGAGCTTGTTGCCCTCGGCGAGCTTGCGGATGATCTGGTCCGGGGTGTGCCGCCGGCGCTTGTTCGATGCCATGTCGTTGTTGATTCTTCCTTGCCCGCAGACCGGGCAACAGAGTCGCACAACGACTGGACCACTACGAAGGGCTCACCTCACGCCAAGCTCACCGCTCCCCTCGACAACGAGAATGCCGACGTAACGAGGTACATATTGATTGCGTTGGCCCGCGCCGGCATGACCAACGAAACCTTCACCGATCTATGGGAGCGGGAAGGCAAGCACTACAAGTGGACAATCGAGCACATCTTGCCTCAAGGGCCAGGACTTCCGAAGGAATGGCTGAACATGCTGGGCGGAGCTGATATGGCATCAGCGATTCAGCAACAGCACGTACACCGACTGGGGAACCTCACTGTGACGGGTTACAACAGCACATTGAGCAATAAATCGTTCCATTCCAAGAAGATTCGGAAAGATACCAACGGAAACTTCGTCGGCTTCAAGAATGGGTTGACACTCAATGCTGATGTGGTCGAGGCGAAGCAATGGACGGCAGCCGAGTTCGAAGCCCGAACCGACAAGCTGGCTAAGCAGACCTTGAAGCTATTTCCGCTCTGAACTCACTGGGTATTGCTTCGCCCCGACATTGCCCAATGTCTATTGGAATGAAAACTCCGCAATGTGCCTCGTTCTGCGATGACAGTTGTTCCATGCGGCGGCTCGCAGACATTCGCGCAATCATGCTCAGCCTCTCAGGATCTGCAGCGCTGCACGCCGCGACAGACTCTCATGGAACCGCCCATTCCGATACGACCGCAGACACCCGTAGCAGGAAGTCTCCTCACCACAGTCGCAGCTCGTCACGCGCTTTACTGTCGACTCCAACACCAATCCGATGTTCTCCGCGATCCGCTTCGCCGACCCTGCTCCACCGGGGACCGTGTCGAACAAGACGATGCTGCGCCGGTGATCAGCGCTCCACGACAGTGCTCCGTCAATGTCGTCGCGGGTGATCTCGAGCGCGTATGAGGCTCCTTCGAGGATCGCGTACAGAGCCGACAACCAGTTCGCCTCTTGATCTTTCAAGTACGGCGCCCCATCAAAGGTGAACTCCGCGATGTCGGACTGATATCGGTGGCCGAGCGAGATTCTCTCCAACGGGCCGTCGCATTCCCGTCCGTTATCCGGCCGCTGATGCTTCCGGCGTCGACTCCCCCGCTCGACAGGAGCGGCCCAGTAGCACCATTGACAGAGTTGGAATCCTTCACCGGTTCCGTCCGACACCGCAGCCAGCCACGCCCTCACTCCAGCCCGCGCACTGACTTTCAGACCGCTGGAACCCGCCCAGTGGTACGTGCCGATCTCGTCACCGTGCGTCTCAACGTAGCTTCCACCATGCCAGCGGCGATCCGGTGGCGCACTGCCAACGTCTCGAGTGTCGGACGCGGCAACGAATCCGAACTCGGGAACCACCAATGTCCCAATAGATTTGAAGGGATCCATACAGCTGGGGCAAGGCACAGCTGGGTCAAGTTCAGCACCGCGCTCAAAGCGGCCACAGGTGGTACATACGCGGTACTTGTGGCGAACCAGCTCCTTGCCGGGACGCTTCCGCAGACCCGCCGATGTCCACAACTTGCCACCCGCAACCACCTGATTACCGGGTGCGTAATCGTAGATTGCCATCGACAGATCACGGTCGAGCGCCAACTTCCTGCCGATTGCCTCGGTCGAGTTAAGCGTGTTGAGTTCGACCGTGTCGACTGGAAATCCGTACTTCGGCAGGATGTTTCGACTGCCGAGATATCCCAGTAGAGGTCTGCCCAGAATTGTTCTCTTTGTCTCTTCTAGTTGCTTGCTGACGCCGAACTTTCGCGCCTTCACCGACTCTTCGATCCGTGCGTCGATGTCAGCAACATCCTGGCTCAACTCGTCCTGCACCGACTCGAGCAGCTCCACAAGCGGGGCGACCCAGCTTCCGTCGTGCACACCGATATCGGTTTGCACACCAGCCGGAAGTGCCTGGGCCAGCGCATCCTGCACATGAGCGGGCACCGGGGTCAAGAACTCCCGCACACCGTCGGCTGGTGACGGACCACCCGCAATGTTCGGCGAGAAGAACGGCCCCGCGGCCTTCCACCACTCACCATCGGTCTCGTAGCAATGCCGGAAGTACGCTGCAAGAGCGATTGAGTGCGCGTGCCTCCGACCGATGCGGGCATTATCGACCGGTACCCACGGGATGCGCATTTGGCCGGCAATCATCGCCGTCGGATTCTGGTACTGCGCGAGATCGTGAGCTGACCGGTTGGCATATGTGACGACCAACGCAGCTGACGCGGCCCGGCGACCGGCACGTCCAGCCCGCTGGACGTAATTGGCGGTCTTCGGCGGCATATTGCGCATCACCACAGATTGCAGATCCCCCACGTCAACGCCGAGCTCGAACGTCGTCGAACACGACAACACATTGACCGCACCGCTGATGAAATCGCGCTGAATCTCTGCGGCTTCCTTGGCGCTCCATTGAGCGGTGTGTTCCCGCGCTGTCAGCGGAGCAGTGTTCATGGTCTGGTAGACCACGCGATAATGGTTCGTGTCTTCAGCAGGGTCCGGAAGCTCGAAAGGCTTGAGCCGTCCGGTGCATCGGCTGTTGGGACAGATGTCCCGCACGGAGAACGCGGTGAGTAGCCGGCACGCATCACACGAGTACCACTGGCACTCCGCACCGTTCGACACGCCCAGCTGGTTGTGGTCAAGCTGATAGACATACCCGCCGGCTCCTCGCTCCGCCTCCGATGCTAACAGCCCGCTCGACTCAAGCAGTTTCCAACTGCCTTCAAGTATGCGTTCGGCAGGTGTGTCGTTGGACAGGTCCGCGAGAACCTTACGCAGGAACGTGATGCGGCTGTTCGTTGCGCTCGCCGCGCTGGGACTCCAGCTGATGATTTGCTTGGCCCGATCGGATCCGACCGACTTCATCCGAACCCTGGTGTTTCGTGGCGCGAATCGCTCATCCCTCACATCGACACGATCCAACACAGTGACAGCCGCTTGGAGCCGGATCGTTTTGACGAGCTCGTTGAGCAGTGCCCACGATTCATCGTCCGTCAGTCCCAGTGAAGTGAATCCGCGCAAGGGGATCGGGGTGGCGGGCCTCAGCGCTACCCGCATCAGCCCGAGGCCTTCCAGCGACTGCCGTGTGTCGAGCGTCATCAGTTCGCCCGAGATCCACTGGTTAACCGCTTGGCTGATCTCGATCTTTCCCATTGCACGCGGGAAGTGGCCTGCCGCATCTGCCCTCTCACGAGTCAGCAAGGCCAAATCCTTGAGAGGAAGTTCTTCACCTGCAGCAGACGGATCCCGCAACGCCTGAGTGATGTAGCGACGCTCGAGCATCCGCGTATACGTTCTATCGAGGTACGGGGCCGCGAATGCTGCCGCCTGCCGAGAGTCAGAGAACATCAAGAGCTTTCGTCCCCCACCGACCTGGTCCGCAGACTCATCCGTCGCTTCGGGCAGCTGCTGGTACAGCGCCGTGGTGACGACCGCCGGGGCAGCGTTGACGTCGGTGCGAAGCCGTCGAACACCCTGCCGAGATTGTGTTCCGCATTCCGTGCAGCGGCTCATCACCCGGGTGGCATGTGCATGTTCCCGAACAAGCAGCATCTGGCCCCCACCGCAATTCACTCCTGGGCAAGTTGTGGCCACTGCGTCGGCAATTAAGCCACAGCCAGTGCACAGACGGCGCGTGGTGGGATCGGACTTGGCCTTGTCCAAATCGGCCAAGGTCAGCTCATCCTCGTCATCCAGGACGTCGCCTTGCTCGTCGGCCAGCACCAACCAGTTCACCGATCGGTCGGCCGCCTTGGATGGGACGAAGTACTCGCGCCGGTCGCGATGCTCGACATCGCCAGCCAGATGAACGGCGCCGCACCGCGTGCAGGTACCGAATTCGAAGACCGCGCGCCCAGTCTGAGGGTCGACCTCGTGGCGACCCAGAAAGATGTGCGGGCCATCGTCATTGAAGCTCACGTAGGCGCCCTCGGTCGCCCGAACAAACAGGTGGTAGCGAGCCGACAGGACAGGGTGACCACCATCGTCTTGGATTCCGCTGCCCAGCTCCACCAATGCATCAAGCAGCTCAGCGGACCGGTCGTCATCAGGCCACAACCGTTCCCGCAGGGTGCGCACGTCGACCGGTCCGGCACTGAGCGCGTCCTTCAGCTCGACCATCGACCGCTCACTGGCCAACGCCGCTGCAGCGCTTGCCGTCGATGGAAACACATCGTCTAGCTTGAGGGCTCCGCTGCGCAGCCCCAACAGTTGATCACCGGTCAGACTCCAGGTGGGCGTCGGAGCGTGTGTCTTACGCACCGGTTCGACGAGATCCTGCTCGGCCGTATCACCGTCGGCGTATTCGAATTTCGCGTCGAACAAGTTGGTGGCGAATTCCATAGCCTCGCTGCGCGGGTCGTTGCGCACCGATCCGTTGAGCGATGCGGATGTCGCGATGCACTGCAGATTCGCTCCCGGGGCGACGCGCTGCTTAAGTCTGCGGATCAGCAATGCCACTTCGGAGCCCTGAGCGCCGTCGTAGACATGAGCCTCATCCATCACGATGAAGCGCCATGTTCCGGCATGGGCTCCGTCGAACAGATCCATGTCTACGGGGCGTAGCAGCAGGTATTCCAGCATCGCGTAGTTGGTTAACAGCAGGTGCGGAGGGGCGCCACGCATTTCATCGCGGCTCAGCAGCTCATTCGGCAATCGCTGTTGCCCCGGATTAGCCTGCGCGAATTCAGCTTCCGCGTCGCGGGCGTGTTCGACGGTTTCGCCGGTATAGCGGCCGAAAGTGATCTCCGGGACTGCGGCAAGAACGGCACGCAGCCGTTTCAGCTGATCGTTAGCCAGGGCGTTCATCGGATAGAGCAGTAGCGCTCGCACCCCGGGGCCGAGGGTTCCGCGAGAGGATTCCTCGATCAGCGCGTTGATGATCGGAATGAGGAAACTTTCCGTCTTACCCGAGCCAGTTCCTGTGCTCACCACTAGGTTTCGCCCGGCGGTGAACTTGCGAACTGCTGCTTCTTGATGCAAATACAGCGGCCGATCGATGCGGAACGCCTTGCTGTCGATGCGGGCAAAGTCGGGATGCAGAATGCCTTCTGTGATGAGCTCCCGACACGTCGCCCCCGTCTCGTAGGGCGGCGTCATCTCGAGAATCGGCCCCTTGGTTAAGAGCGTACTGGCATCGATCTCGGCATCGAACGCAGCGGCAAGTTGTTCATCACGCAGCGCCAGGAGCGTTTTGAGGTACCGCTTATAGCTCCCTTCGATCTGCTTGGCGGCTTCAAGTGGGTCAAGCCGGTCGATCACTTCTCTTCTCCGATCAGGTCGCCGCGTCGGTCGTAGAGCACAGCAGCTTCTGCAATGAGGAGGTCATTGGCCACCATGGTCGGGCACAGCTGCGCCATGCGCGCCCAGTTCCGCAACAGGCCAGAGTTCAAGTAGCGGGCCTCAATTCGCTTGTACGCCTCGAGGCGTGCCAGAAACGCCAGAGTGAGTGACTGCACCGACATGAGCATCCATGGGTGCTCGGAGCTGTCAATCCCCTTCAGCCTGTCGATACGCATCATGATTGTCTCGTGCGCCAGCATTGACGCCCGACTTATCGGTTTCAGGACCAGCGACATCTGCTGCTCAAAGTTCTTTGACCATCCGGATGCCAACCACTCACTGCGCCGACACAGTCCCTCGTACACACCGGCCCGCAGATTGTCGAAGTCCAACTGCGCATGCGGTACCTGCTGGATCTCACGTAGTTTCGTTTCGATCCGGCTGCCTGGAACGAAACTCAGCTCCAGGACCGCGGAGTCGAAACAGGCATCATGACACCGGTTCGTCTTGCCAGTGCGCAGCAGTTCAGTCAGCGCCTCACCGCCACGATCCCGCAAGTAGGCCAACGTTTCCGCGCGTTCCTTTGGAACTTCATTACGGCGGTGATATAGCGAGGGCAGATCGGCCAGTTCGACCATGCACCCGAACCAAGGATGCGAGTGCAGCTCGTTGAACGTCTCGTCCGCAGAAAAGTTGTGGTTGACAAGTTCGCTGCGGATCAGCATCGCCATCTTGTCATTAGCGGAGATGGTGCTGTCGCCCAAGCATTCCAGTGCCACGCGTGGCTCAGCGGTCAGCACATTGATTAGGCCGGCAAATCGGTCCTTCTTACTGTCGGTGTGCAGCCTCGCCAGCGTGGTCCACACTTCCGGCCGGACGCCGAGTGCATCGAGTTTCTGTCCTCCTGTAGCGATGTATCGCGCGAGCGTCACCTGTTCTGGTGTTCCTTCCTGACACCAGCCGGGCTGGTCGACGCGGAACGCTGACTCGGGCGGGCTCGCGGGCGGGTCGATGAACACCCACGGGTCGTCAACGAAGAGCAGGCACCGCAGTTCACCTCTTTCGATGAACCTCGCGGGCAACACCGCTCGCCCGTCCCGTACGGGGAATGCTTCGGCGGCTCGCCATGGCGCTGTCGTGTTCCAGACGTAGACTGCCAGATCTTCCACCGCCGCGACATCACTGAACTCCAGTACGTCCCCCGCCAGGCTCACGCCCGAAGCCAGCAGCCGGGGCCGCGCGAACAGTGCAGTGACCTCAAAGTGTCCACCGTCGGTGTGCAGTTTGGCCACCATCCGGCCCGTGGGGTGGTGTCGTGCAGTGTCAGCGAATTGTTGGGTGCGCGTCTCGAAAACATCGCCAGCCCGTCGCCGCGGGCTGGGGTCGACCTGGATCACATCGCCGACATCGGAGAGGTAGGCGAACTCGACGTGGCCGACACCTGGGGCCCGGACCGCAACGAATCTGTCTTGTGAGAAGTCCTCCGGGTCACATACATCGGGCGTCATCCGCCAGGCAAGCGGAATCCCGGTTTCCCCGCTGCGGATCTCCACGTGCGGTGGGCGCAGCGACAGCGTGGCCGCCGTGTGCTCGGTTTGGACATCCAAGATCCGCTCAAGGTCGCCGTGTCCGAACGTGATCGGATCACCGGAAGCGACTGAAACCCCTTCGCTCTCTACCACCACGACGCACGTCGTCAGTCCACCTGACTCGGGCACGCGAATCGGGGGCTCGAAACTGGCGTGTAGCCCTTCGGCCAGGAACATGACGCACCGTGCATCCGATCCCATCGGACCGGTCACCAGAATTTCGAAGTATCCGAGTTGTGCTTCCTCTGCGTCGTCGAATGGGTCGACACAGACCTCTTCGTCCTCTCCGAGCCATTCCTCGTCGACGAGCCAGTCGGCGTCGCCGACCCGACGTACCCGTACGTTCCATGTCGGGGCCGCTTCGGTTCGTGTGGCGGGCAGCATCACCCACGGGCGCGAGCTGTAAACAGTCCGCCCCTCAGCCGTGACCACGCCGGCCGCCATTTCGCCGAGCAAGAATCGCGGCCGTGCATCCTTTCGAACCCATCGCGGCGTTCCTACAAGCACGCCGTTGCGCTGTAATTGCAGCGCATCGACGTCGTCGAGCTCGACGAACGCGCTGCGCCATCGATGCCAGCCGGCGGGACACCCACTGTCGCGATATTCAACCGGCTCGTTGGTACGGGCATCGACCAGTTGATGATCATCGGGAAAGACAGCCCACACGCAGTCCTTCAGACCGTCGCGCCGAGGAATCCAGTGACCTTTCTCGTCGAAGGTGAGCAGTGGATCCGCTTGCACTATGAGTGGAATCGATGATGCGGCCGCGACACCAGGATGGGACACGATGGCCTCGCGGACCGGCCCTGGTACAGCCGCTCTGGCCACAGCCGTTTGGTTGCCTGAACCCCACCGGCGCGCGGCGTGAACCTCACGAACCTCTCCATCGAGGGAAACCCGCCATGGCAGATCCACACAGCCTGCCGGCGTCGGCATCTCCAACACAATCTCGTCGTCGTCGACGAGATACGACACCGTCGGCCGGGTAGTCGACGCGCTGTTCGGTCGCTTCCGCTCGACCTGGACCGGGGCGTCTTTGAGCTGCACTATCAGTTCGTCTAGCAGCACGGACGGCAGCCCTGTAGTCGACGCATTGAGCTCTCTGTCGAACACCGTCGGGTCGATCGTCGCTTCCTCGATGAACTCAATGATTCGGTCGAGGATGTCGGCGGCGAACTCGGCGCCGTTGAGCAGAAAGTTACGCACAGGCACGTCCAGTGCGGCCGCCCGGTATTCCTTGCCTGGTTCTTGCAGCCACTCCATCACCGAGGCGCCCGTAGACGGGCGGCCCTGCACGATGTGGTCATTGATAACCGTCAGCAGATCCCGCAAACAGTGGATGGGTATGCCGGCGTGCAGGGCTAGCAACATTACGTACTTGCGATTGCTCTCGCGTTCGACATCCGGAAATCGCGCCAGAGAGAACTTGTCGAGTAGGCCCACGAGGCTCCTGCGAAGCTCGTTCTCGAAGTCGATGTCACGAGACAGTCCGAGCTCGTCCCAGAAGCTTTCCCAGTACGCGCCGTGGTCGTAGGCAAGCGATGCGTGTCCGACGAGAATCATCAGAATCAGTGCCGGATAGCGCTTAATGATCTTGTTGTACGGCACATCTTGCTTCAAAAGATGCTGGGCCGCCGCCCCGAATTTTCGTTGAGCCTCACGGACCTCATCAGTAGAGAAATCTGTCTCGATGACGAGGTTCACCGGTTCCAACCGCGTGCGCCAACCGTAATCTGAATCGCTCATCCAATCCGAGAGCGGTTGACCATCCGACACGTGCCCCTCCAACGAAGTACTTCGCACGCACTGTAAGGCAAGTCTCCGACATCTCGGAGGGTTTATCGGAGCGCATTCAGCAAATATTGACGTGCCGCAAAGTCTGCGCAGGTCACAGCACCAAATGATGGTGGCACTGTTGCAGCCCACACGCGCATGTATAACTCTGTCGGCATTGTCTGGCGCAAGCGTCTGCCGGTCTGCCTCGTGCGACACGGACTCCGCTCGCACACGTCAAGACTCCAGCCGCGCACGCACGGCGTCATGCGACGCACGATCAAAGGCTACAAACCGCACCTCGTCGACGCGGGTATCCACCGCGGTGACGGTCTCGATTGCGGCCGCGATGGCGTCGTCACGTGGCCAGCCGTAGACGCCGGTGCTGATGAGCGGAAACGCGACGGTTTGCGCACCGAGTTCGTCGGCCACCTCCAACGCACGGCGGTAACACGATTGCAGCAGGGAGCGGTCACGCTGTCCCGCTTTGTAGTTCGGGCCGACGGTGTGGATGACCCATCGGGCGGGAAGTTCGCCGGCGGTCGTCCAACCGGCGTCCCCGGTGGCAAGCCCGTCGGGAAATCTCTCAATGCAGTCTTGCAGGATGGCCGGGCCGCCGGCACGGTGAATCGCGCCGTCAACTCCACCGCCGCCCCGCATCGCGTTGTTGGCTGCATTCACGATCGCGTCGACGTCCTGGGCGGTGATGTCCCCGCGCACGGCGATGATGGTTGGCATGTCGCCAGTATCCCCACGAGCACGCTGGTCGTGGTACCACCCGATGAGCTGCAATGGGAAGGCACACCCGTGACAGAGAGCGACCCACCGTCCGAGACACCACCGCCGTGGCCGCACGACGACGTACTGCACGCCTGGTGGGTCAAGCCACACCGACTGCTCGCCGGCGAATACCCGGGTGCGACGACTCCGGAGAAGGCTGCGGCCAAAGTGCGCCTGTTGGTCGAAGCCGGTGTCGACACCATCGTCGACCTGACCACTGAGCACGACGGTCTGACACCGTACCGAGACGAACTACAGGCGGCGGCCGAACACGCGGGTCGCAGAGTACGCCACTGTGCGCACCCGATCCCGGACTTCGGTGTTCTCGACCACGCAGGCTACGACGCGATCTTGGCGCGCATCCACTCCGAACTGGACGCAGGCCGCACGGTGTACGTGCACTGCTGGGGCGGGAAAGGCCGCACCGGCACGGTCATCGGGTGTTTCCTCGCTGAATCCGGGCTGAGCTACGACGACGTCATCGCTCGCATCGCTGAATTACGGTCAGGCACAAGAAAAGCCGCGCATTGTTGTCCTGAGAGTGCCGCCCAGCACGACCTTCTGCGAGCTCGTTGCACAGCTGGACACTGATGCCGGCGCACGCCGGTCAAGACACTCGACCGTCAACGTGGTATCGCCCGCGGTACCACGTTGTGAAACCACATACCCCGCACTTTTCCCGGGGCCACTGTGACGGGTGTGATCAGAGGCCAGGGTGTCTCCGTCCGACATCCCACGCTCAGTACACCCCCGCCACGTTCTGCACCGGAGCCGCCGGCCCCAGATAACCCGGCTCGTCGGGCAGCACCGTCTCGGGACGCACCGGGTACTCCTCCGCGCTGACCACCTTGTCGTCGACAAAGTAGCCTCCGGAACAACTGCTGCTATACCGGCTGTAGCTACAAGTGAACGGCACCTGATGCGCGGGCACCCAGATCACCCGGGCGCGCATCCAGCTACCGTCTGCCATCATCGGCCCGTCACACAGGGTCCGCACCTGGCTGCCCAAGAAACCCCACGGAACGGACTCGCACCCCGGCGTCGCACCGGCAGAGGGCGCGAACACCATTGTGGCGGCGCCGATTACGACGGCTGCGGTCAAAGTCTTGATCATGATGTCCTCCTGGCGTCAAAGCAACCGGACATCGTGGCACCACGGTCCGACAAACTCGTTCGCTCAGCGCCGCGGGTCGAGCTTGCTGGCACCCCAGCTGCCGGAGTGCCATCCGCACGAATGTGACGAGTGTGCAGCCTTTCGACGCGATCACGCGTCTCCAGCGAAAAATCCAGCACACTCGTCACAGCGCTCCAGAAGCCACATCACGGGGAGAAAGCGCTTGGCATTCCAGCGCCGCCCGGCACTTGGCGATCTCACGATGCACGACGGTGTTCGGCACAGCAGGTGTTGCGGTCGTCAACCCTGGCGCTCGCCACGAGCGAAGGCGCCACAAAATTGGCAATCGGGCCCGAAAACGGCACTGTTCAGCAAAGATGATGCTCATCCTGGCTGAGGTCGGGCAACCCGGGGCAATCCCGCCCACCGGGTTGTCGGTGCCTCACGCTACGTTCGCCTGTTCGCCAGTCGAGGAGGCAAGAAGATGGTTGACAACAACACACGCGTCGGGAGCAGCTTCGGCAAGTACGAGCTCACCGCGATCCTCGGCCGCGGCGGCATGGGCGAGGTGTACGAGGCGCACGACAGCGACAAGGACCGCACTGTCGCCCTGAAGATCCTCCGCGAGGATTACGCGCAAGACGAGGTGTTCCGGGCCCGGTTCCTGCGGGAGTCGCACGCGGCCGCGAACCTGGACGAGCCGCACGTCGTGCCGATCCACGACTGGGGTGAGATCGACGGAAACCTCTACATCGACATGCGCCTGGTCCGCGGGCAGACGTTGCACGACCTCCTGAAAGCCGGCCCTCTGGAACCGCATCGCGCGGTCGCGATCGTGGAGCAGATCGCTGCCGCGCTGGATGCCGCGCACGCCCAGGGGCTGATCCATCGGGACATCAAGCCGCAGAACATCATCGTCACCGACGCGGACTTCGCGTACCTGTTGGACTTCGGCATCGCTCAGGCGCAAGGCGATTCGGGTCTCACCCAGGCGGGCATGCAGATCGGCTCGTTCGGCTACATGGCCCCGGAGCGGTTCGGCGACGTGCCGTGCTCGGCTGCTGCCGACGTCTACGCGCTGGCCTGTGTGCTGTACGAGGCGTTGACCGGTGACACGCCGTTTCCGACCAACAGCTACGAGCAACTGATCGCGGCCCATCTGTCGGCCCTGCCGCCACGGCCGAGCACCGTCCACCCCGGCATTCCCACGCCCATGGACGCAGTGATCGCGCGCGGCATGGCCAAGGAACCCGACGACCGCTACGGCAGTGCCGGCGCCCTGGCGCGTGCCGCCCGGCGGGCCGTGCAGGTGAGTCCCGCAGAGGCCATGGCGGCCGGCGCCGAAACGATGCTGGCGCCGCATTCCTCACCCCCCTTGCTCACGGCAACACCCGCCGCCGCACAGCCCGCACGCCCACTGCTGGTTCCGTTGGCGATCATCGGCGTCGTCTCAGCGATCCTGCTCGGCGCGATCGGCCTCACCATCGGCCTGCTGCTGTCGAAGAACTCGGCACCTTCCGTCGCCTCGTCGCCGGTCGCGGCAGCGACGGTCACCCCGCCACCGACCGTGACGGTCGCAGCACCCCCTGTCACGAAAACGGTGTCCGCGCCGCCGGTCGCCCGCCCGTCCACGCCGACGCACACCCCGACTGCGGTCCGCGATCCCGAGTCCTCGAGCTTCCAGCAGCTACGGCAGATCTCCATCGATGACCACGCCGTCATCAACGCCCAAGGCGCCGACCGGTGGGTTCCGCAGTTGAGCTCCAAGCGCCCCGGCGTCGTCGATGAAGGTGTTGTCTGGAACAACGCCCTGACGTTGGAAGAGCACCTGCGGCTGCGCCAACGGTATGGCGCGAAGCTGCTGTGGTCGGGCGACTGGTCGACCTTCGACGCGCCCAACTTCTGGGTGACCATCGCGCCGATCTCCTTCCCCGACGCGAGCGGCGC
Source organism: Mycolicibacterium mageritense (assembly GCF_010727475.1). Classification (NCBI taxonomy): domain Bacteria; kingdom Bacillati; phylum Actinomycetota; class Actinomycetes; order Mycobacteriales; family Mycobacteriaceae; genus Mycobacterium; species Mycolicibacterium mageritense. The sequence continues at coordinate 4,205,061 of NZ_AP022567.1, read as the reverse complement.
ACTGGCCTGGTGCACCTACCAAGGTTTCGATCGGGATCACTGCTACGCGAAGCTCATCAGCAAAACGCACGCCGTGTCAGGCAGCACGGCCTTCAACTGAACGCAGAAACCTGATACCACCGGCGGTATCAGGTTTCCGAAGTCACTATGGCAACCCGTCCTGAAACCACTGTGACCAATGTGACCAACGCTCAAACCACCCCACGTCCGCAACAAAGCTCCGAAACTTCGTACACCCCAGCCAATCCGCGTGATCCGCTGATAACTCCCCCACACCGTGGATACGCTCCGAAGAGTCCTGACCGCCCGCCGAAAGGACTCCATGACCGCACTCGCGCAAGCGCTTGTCGGGGGGATCCTCATCGGTGGGTTGTACGTGGCCATCAGCATCGGCTTCTCGTTGTCGTTCGGTGTGCTCGACGTCGTCGATCTCGCGGTCGGCATGTGGGTGGTCATCGGTGCGTACGCCGCGATCGTGGCCAGTGAGGCCCTCAAGGTCGACGCGTTTCTCCTGCTCCCCGCGGTGTTCGTGGTGTTCGGGATCGTCGGTTGGATCATCGCGCCGCTGATCTACCGGGTCCGGACCAGCAAGTACGCGCTGCCGGCGCTGATGGGGCTGGCGTTCACGTTCGGCCTGGCCACGCTGATCCGCGGCGGCCTGCTCACGGCGTTCGGCTACAACCCGCGCACCGTGCGCACCGAGTACTTCCCCGGCAACATCGAGCTGTTCGGCATCACGGCCCCCACCATCCGGGTGGCCGGCTTCGCGTTCGCGGTGATCGCGACGGGCCTCTTCCTGGCGTTCCTGTTCTACACCCGCACGGGCCTGGCGATCCGGGCCACCGCGCAGAGCAAAGAGAACGCCGGGCTGATGGGCATCGACGTCAAGCGAATCAGCAGCCTAGTGTACGCGATCTACACCGGGCTCACAGCGATGGCCGGCGCGTTACTGGGCGCGATCTACGCGATGACGCCGGAAGTCGGTCTGCGCTATACGTTGTTCGCGTTTTTCGTGGTGGTGCTCGCGGGCCTGGGCTCGGTGGTCGGGGTCATGGCGGCGGGGTTGTTCCTCGGCATATTGCAGTCGGTGGTGACGACGTACGTCGGCGCCAACTACACCCTGCTCGTGGTTTTCGCGGTACTGTTCCTCGCCCTGTTGCTGTTCCCGCAAGGCATCTCGCGGCGGGGCCTGGCATGAGGAACAGGCCGGCCTCCGGGGGCAATCCGTTTCTCAACCTGGGCATGCTCGCACTCGTCGTCGCGGCGTTGTGCCTGCTGCCGATGATGACGTCGCCCTATTACATCCGCGTCGCCACCGGTGTCGCGCTGTGGGCCGGAATCGCACTGTCCTGGAACGTCATCTGCGGCTACGCAGGTTACATCAGCTTCGGCCATGTCGCGTTCTTCGGCATCGGCGCGTACACGACGGCGATCCTCATGCAGCCCCAGCACGACTGGAACTTCTGGGCGACGCTTCCGGTCGCGGCCGTCATCGCCGGTGCGGTTGCCGCGCTGGTCGGGTGGCCCGCGCTGCGGCTCAAAGGCGCGTACTTCGCCATCGCGACGTGGGCCCTGGCCGAGGCGGTCCGCGAACTCACCACGGTCCTCGACTTCACCGGCGGCTCCGGCGGACTCAGCACTCCGATCCGTGCCGACGACAACTTCTTCTTCTACACCATGCTCGCCGCCGCGGCGATCGCCTACGCGGTGTGCTACCTGCTGCTGGAACGATCCCGGTTCGGGTTCCGGGTGAAGGCCGTGCGCGACAACGAGATCGCCGCCCGGGCGCAGGGCATCAACACCACGCTCGTCAAGATCGAGGCCTTCGTGCTGAGCGCGATCATCCCGGCCGTGCTGGGCGGTATCAACGCCTACTGGATCACGTTCATCAACCCGGCCAGCGTGCTCAACACCCTCATCACCGACCAGCTGGTGGTCATGGTGCTCGTCGGCGGGCTCGGGCACGCGTGGGGCCCGGCGCTCGGCGCGACCGCGCTGTACCTGCTGCAGGAGCAACTGCGCGTCAGCTACGGCGAAACCACCGCCTACATCATCATCGTCGGCGCCCTGGTGATGGCAGTCGTGCTGTTCCTGCCTGACGGCCTGGTCAGCCTCGCCCGCCGCGCAAGACGAATGCGCCTGGTACACCAGCTGCTTGGCCGCATCGCGCCCCAGAAGGCGCGACCATGAGCGTATTGCAGGTGAGCGACCTGTTCCGCGCGTTCGGCGGCATCCGCGCCGTCGACGGCGTCACGTTCGAGGTGGCCCAAGCGGAGATCGTCGGCATCATCGGGCCCAACGGCAGCGGCAAGAGCACGCTGTTCAACCTGCTCACCGGCGCGATCAAGCCGGACAGCGGCACCGTGACGCTCTTCGACAAGGACATCACCCGCCTGGCCCCGCACCGCATCGCCCGCGCCGGCCTGGCCCGCACCTTCCAGATCCCGGCATTGTTCGTGAACATGACTGTGCGGGAGAACCTCTGGACCGCCGCCGTGCAGTTCGACTGGGACAACGCCCGCGCCGACGCCGACACGGTGCTGGACCGCCTCGAGCTCACCCACGTCGCCGAGGATCTCGCGAGCAGCCTCTCCGGCGGTCAGCAGCGGCTCCTGGAGATGGGCCGGGTGCTGATGCGCAAGCCCAAAGTCGCACTGCTGGACGAGGTTGCGGCCGGTGTGCATCCGCGGCTACGCCAGATCATGCTCGACGCCATCCGCGATCTGCGCGACGCGGGCACGACGTTCCTGGTGATCGAGCACGACATGGAGCTCGCGCAGGACATCTGCGACCGGATCCTGGTGATGGACGCCGGAAAAATCGTCGCGCAGGGCAGCTTTGAGGAGATCTCGCACGACCCGCACGTCATGGAGGCGTATCTGGGGGTGCCGACGAGTGAGTGAGATTACCGTCGAGAACCTCGACGCCGGGTACGGCAGCGTGCAGATCCTGCACGAGGTGTCGATGACGGCCCGCACCGGCGAGGTCACGTGCATCTTCGGGCCCAACGGCTGCGGCAAGAGCACACTGCTCAAGGCGATGGTCGGCGTGATCGACCCGTGGGCCGGCCGCGTCACCCTCGACGGCGACGACCTCACCCACCTGCCGTCGCACCGCACGCTCGGCCGCGGCCTGGCGATGATGCCGCAGGGCGGCGGCGTCTTCCCGCACCTGTCGGTGCGCGACAACCTGCGCGTCGGCGGCTACACGATCCGCTCCCGCACGCAACTCGATGAACGGATCGAGGAACTGCTGGTGGAGTTTCCGCGGCTGCGCGAACGCTACGCGGTGCCGGCCGGCCAGTTGTCCGGCGGCGAGCAGATGATCCTGTCGATCGCGCGGGCGCTCATCTTGAACCCGCGGTTCCTGCTGTTCGACGAGCCGTCGGCGGGCCTGTCCCCCAAGCTCGTTGGCGACGTCCTGGCCCGCGCGGCCGAGCTGGCCCGACGCGGCGTCGGCGTGATCATGATCGAGCAGAACATCCGCGAGGCGATGCGGGTGGCCGACCGGCTGTACGTCCTCGTCGGCGGACGTAACCGGTTCGACGGCACCCCCGCCGACGTGAAAGACGACCGCGAGCTCATGCACCTCTATCTGGGTGGCCGCTGAAGGAGAGGAATCACCATGTCCCACAACATCAACCGTCGCGTCTTTCTCACGCGAGCCGGCCTGGTCGCGGGCGGTGTGGTGGCCGGCCCGAGCCTGCTGGCCGCGTGCGGCGGCGAGCAGGACGGCGGCGGGACCACCGACACCTTCAAAGTGGGTGCGGTCCTTGAGCTTTCCGGAGAATCCGCGACCGGTGGCCAGATCGCACAGCGCGGCTACCAGCTGTGGGCCGACACCGTCAACAACAAGGGCGGCCTGTCGATCGGCGACAAGAAGTACAAGGTCGACCTGATCGTGCAGGACTGCAAGAGCGATCCCGCCACGGGTGCCCACGCCGCATCGCGGCTGGCCACCGAGGAGGGTGTGAACGCCATGTTCGGCGCGTACACCAGCGGCGTGCAGCTCGCGATGGACCCGATCTGCGCCAAGTACCGCATCCCGTGTATCGCGGGCTCGGCCGAGTCGCCCAACGTGTGGAAGAAGCAGCCCGCGTTCACCTTTGGCGTCATCCCCGCGGTCGACCTGACGGCCGCGAGCTCGATCCAGTCGATCGTCGACACCGCCAATCCCAAACCGGTCAGCGCGGCCGTCGTCGGCGCCAACGAGCCGTTCTCCGACGACACCGCCAACGGCTTCCGCGCGGGCGCCGAGGCCGCCAAGCTCAACGTGGTGCACTTCTCGCTGTTCCCGCCGAACGCCGACCTGGCGCCAGTGGCTCAGGTGGTCGCGGCGCAGCGGCCCGACATCGTGGCGGTCGGCGGCCACGACGTGCTGCTGGTCGACTTCGTCAAGGCGATGGCCGCGACCGGCTACACGCCGAAGGCGATCATCGAGCACTACGGCATCACCGACGCGTCGTTCTCGAAAGCCCTTGGCCGCCAAGCCGACGGCGTCCTGGGGATCTCGGTGTGGCTGCCGACCGCGACGTTCAAAGACGACCTGTTCGGCTCGGCCGGCGAATATGCGCAGGCCTTCGAGAAGGCGTACGGCTCACCGCCCGACTACACCTCCGCGGGATGCAGCGCGGCCGGCCGGGTGCTGCAGGCCGCGGTCGAGAAGCTGGGTGAGACGCCGTCACTGTCCGAGGACGCCCGGGGCAAGCTCAACGACCTGATCGCCGCGACCGACCTGCAGACCTTCTACGGCCCGATCAAGTTCGCCACCGAGGGCGACCACTTCCACAACAACACCGCGCTCGACCCGATGCTGGTGCAGATCCAGGGTGGTCAGGTCAAGGCCATCGCGCCGCCGGATGCCTCGCAGGCGCCGATGATCTATCCGCTGCCGCCGCTGGGTTGAGCGCCGCGACACCGAGGGGCTGTTGACCACCACGTCGCGCACCGATCACACCTGCGTCTGCACGTCCGAACCCGGCGTACGCGCCTTGATGGTCGGCTGAGTGGGTTCGTCGAAGTAGTGAGTGGCGTGACGTCCCAACGCTTTTGCCGTGTACATCGCCCTGTCGGCGTGCCGCAGCATCTCGGCGATGTCACGTCGATCGTCCTGATCGGTCGCGACGATGCCGATGCTCGCGCTGATATGGATTGCCTTGCCGCCGACGATGATCGGCTCGGCCAGCGCGTCGAGGATCCGGCCCGCCACGACGTCGAGCTCGGGCCGGGTGAGCTCACCGACCAACAGCACCACGAATTCGTCGCCTCCGAGCCGCCCGACCGTGCCGAGATCCCGGACGGTCGCACGGAGCCGCTGTGCGGCGACGGTGATGACGGCGTCACCGGTTTCGTGTCCGTGGGAGTCGTTGATCTTCTTGAAGTCGTCGAGGTCGATGAACAGCACGGCGGCCGGCGGCGCATCGCCCTGTTGCAGCTGCGCCATCCGCTCCACGAGCTGCGCACGGTTGGGCAGCCCGGTCAGCGGATCGTGGGCCGCCTGATAGGCGAGTCTTTCTGTGGCCGAACGTTGTTCGGTGATATCGCTGAAGGAGATGAGAACGGCGGAGTCGTCGGGGTCAGACGGGTTGAGCAGCCGACAGTTCACCGACAGCCAGATCCGCGAGCCATCGGAGCGCGCCACCCCGACGGTCCGGCCGCTGATCGGGGTACCGCTGACGAGCGTCTCGAGGATGGGGATGTGGGAGAAGGTGAGCGGGCGGCCCCCGTCGTCGCACAGCTCGAACGGGTTGGCGTCGCCGAGATCGCTACGTAGCAGGACGTCGGCCTCGACGCCGAGGATGCGCCGCGCGGCCGGATTGGCGGTCCTCGGTCGGCCACTGCGGTCCATCACGATGACGCCTTCTTCGAGCGAGGACACTACGGATTGAAAGTGCTGTTCGGCGCGCCGCACCGCGGTCTGGTCCGAGCACAGGAGCACAAACCCGTTGTCCATCGCGGCGGCCGACACCCGGATGGTCAGGTGCGACCCGTCGAGGGCACGATGCGTCGCGTGCGCCGTACCGCCTGCCGCGACGATGTCGCCGGGAGCGAGCGGGGCGCCGACCGCTTCGCTGACCAATCTCGCGAGCGCGTCCGCCGCGGGGCGCCGGTAGATGACCTCAGCAGCCCGGTTCCAACTGGTGACCAGACCGCTCGTTGTCGTCGCGATGATCGCGTCGCTGACATGGTCGACGAGCGCGGCCTGATATCGCAGCGTGGTCTGGGCAGCCTTTTGCGCGGTGAGATCCCGGAAGATCACCTGATACGCCGGACCGCCATCCCACGTCGTAAGCACCGACACCGCCTCGACGTCCAGCATGGTGCCGTCGAACCGCAGCATCACCGCTTCCGAGGGCGCCGACGACTCCCCCTCGTGCCGCAATTCTGCAATTCTGGCCAACATCGGCGGAATCGAATCCGGATGAACGAACCGGGTGATTTCCCTGCCGATCAATTGGTCTGCCGACTGTGCGGCCATCCAGCGAATTCCCGCGGCGTTGATGTACACCAACCTGCCGTGTTGATGCACACAGATCGCATCCGGACACTGATCGATGAGCTGGCGGAATCTGCGCTCAGCGGAACCGTCGATGTGTTGACCCCCGTGACGACCCACAGTGCCCTTCGGTTACTCGCGCGTATTTCTGCCTAGGACATAGAAGCAGCGACGGCCCGATCCGGCAATAGCGTGCACGCCATCGGGTTAATAGCGTCGAGTGACGGTTAATCCGACCGCGGCGGCCAAATAGCGCCGCCGACTCAGAGAAAAGGAACGCAATGCACGAAGAGCAAATCCACATGACGGGAATCGGCGCGGTGACCGGGTACGGCTGGGGTACCGCCGAGCTGTGGCGCGGGCTGCTCAGCGGGAAACCCGCCGCGGCGCTCATCGATCGCTACGCCGACGACGGGCAGGGCAACGCGTGGCTCGCACAGGTTCCCGCGGGCGGCGATCCCGCCGACGGACCGAGCCGCTCAGGCCGAGCCCTGCGGGCCGCGGCACGCGAAGCGATCGCCGATGCCCAAGACCGGGGCTGGCGGCGGGGTCGACGCGTCGGCCTGCTGCACGCCATCGTGCTTCCCGAAGCCGAGGAGTGGCGGCAGTTCTACGTCCAGGACGGCGGTCGGCGCAAGACCCGTGGCTATCTTTCGCTGATGCCGTCGACCCCCGTGTCGCTGCTGATGCAGGAGTTCGGGTTCCACGGTCCGGCGATGAACGTGTCGGCGATGTGCGCGTCCGGGAATGCCGGCCTGATCACGGCGAAGATGTGGCTCGACGCCGGAGTGGTCGACGACGTCGTGTTCGTCGCCACCGATCTGTCGTTGACTCCGGAGAATGTCCGCCACTTTGTGCAGTTGGGTGTCGCGGTGGTCGACACCGAACCGCTCGACGCCTGCCGACCGTTCCAGGAAGGCAGCCGCGGGTTCGCCGTCGGCGAAGCATCGGTGGCTTTCGTGTTGTCCAAAAACACTCCGGCACCGTACGTTTCGCTGCTCGGCGGAGCGATGACACACGACGCCTACCACGTCACCTCGGTGGACCCGGCCCGCACGCACGTCGACGAGTGCGTGCAGTTGGCGCTGGCCGATGCCGGGGTGTCGGCCACGGACGTGCGCTACGTCAACGCGCACGGCCCGGGCACCCGGCAGTGCGACACCGCCGAAGCCGGCGTGGTCGACGAGCTGCTGGGCGGCCGGCCCGAGATCTACTCGGTCAAACCGCTCACCGGCCACTGCCAGGGCGCGGCCGCGGCAGTCGAGGTGGCGGCCGCGGCGCTGGGCTATGAGTACGGCATCGTCCCGGCGCCGCCCGCGGTCGCGCCCGGCCACGCGCGGTTGTTGGACGGCCCCACCGCGATGTCCGACGGCGTGACGCTCAAGACCTCGCTCGGGATGGGCGGCCAGAACTCGGCGGTTGTCCTGGCACCGGCCCGGTGACGGCACTCCGCGGCTGCGCGTCCCTCGGCGGGCGCGTGGCCGCGGACTGTTCATGTGTGGGCTCGACCTGCTCGACGACAGCGATTGGCACGTCTGGGATCTCGGCCCATCGGCATATACCTTGCTGCCGCGCGCCACCATGCTCGCCGACATCTGGGCCCAGAAGTAAGGCCTGGTATCACCGGCGATATCACGTTTCGAAACCATGTGTCACCTCCGCAGCCGGGGCCAAAGTGACTGGTGTGATCACTGGCACCCGTAAAGCAGCCCTACACGCCCAACTGCCCCGACAACCGGTTCAGCCGGTCCAGGCTCGCCCCGTCAAGGCCGGTGAACGAAACCGTCTTTCCGCGTGATGCGTACTTCAATCGGATCGTATCCAGCGTCGCGACAGACGACGCATCCCAGACCGATGTCCCGGACAGGTCGATCACCACCTCGGAGGGGTCGTCGGCGTAGTCGAATTGGTGCACCAGGTCATTGCTCGAAACGAAGAACAGATCCCCGCGAACGCGGTAGGTCCGGGTGCCGTCCGGTCCGGTCACCGCCGACACCGTGGTGAAGTGCGCGACGCGGCGTGCGAACGCCACCATCGCGGCCAGCACCCCCAGTGACACCCCGATGGCCAGGTTCCCGGTCGCCACCGTGGCAATGACGGTCACCACCATGACCAGAGTCTCACTGCGCGGCAACACCTTCAGCGTGCGCGGCGCCACACTGTGCCAGTCGAATGTCGCGAACGACACCACGATCATCACCGCGACCAGCGCGGCCATCGGGATGCGGCCGACGAGGTCACCCAGCGACACCACGAGGATCAGCACGAAGACCCCGGTCAGCAACGTCGACAGCCGGGTTCGGGCACCGGCCACCTTGACGTTCATCATGGTCTGCCCCACCACCGCGCACCCGCCCATGCCGCCGAACACCGCGGTCACGACGTTGGCGATGCCCTGTCCGCACGCTTCACGGGTCTTGTTGGACGGCGTGTCGGTGATGTCGTCGACGAGCTTGGCCGTCATGAGTGACTCCAACAGACCCACCAGCGCCGCGCCCAACGCATAGGGTGCGATCACCTGCAGCGTGTGCAGGGTCACCGGCACATGAGGAAAGCCGGGCACGGGCAGTGAATCGGGCAGGGCCCCTTGATCTCCCACATCGGGCACATTCCACCCGAAGGCGACGACCAACAGCGTCAGCACCAGCACCACGACCAAGGGTGCGGGCACCGCAGTGGTCACCTTCGGCAGCACGAACATCACCGCGATGCCCACCGCGGTCAGCGGGTACACGAGCCACGGCACGCCGACGAGATGCGGCAGCTGCGAGACCAGCACCAGGATGGCGAGCGCGTTGACGAAGCCCACCATCACACTGCGGGGGATGAACCGCATGAGCTTGGCGACACCGAACAGCGCCAGCAGCATCTGAAACACCCCCGCCAGGAGGATCGTGGCGACCAGGTAGCCCGCGCCGTATTCCCGGGACACCGGTGCGACGACGAGCGCCACGGCCGCGGTCGCGGCCGTGATCATCGCCGGCCGCCCACCGGTGATCGCGATGGTGATCGCCATGGTCACCGTCGAGAACAAGCCCACCCGCGGATCCACCCCGGCGATCACCGAGAACGCGATGGCCTCGGGGATCAGCGCCAGCGCGACCACCAGGCCGGCCAGCACCTCGGTGCGCAGCACGGCAGGCGACCGCAGCGACGGCCCGGTCGCGGGCGCGCGGAATCCAGCAATGGTCAGGCTCATCAAAACTCCTTGGCGGACAGCCGAATCGGCTAGGCAGCCGGACGATGGCCGAGGAAGTCCAGAATGGCGCGCCGACGGCGCTGATAGGACTCCTCGAACTGCGCCTCGGGCGTGCGGGGCTTGTCGATTGTAATGACATCGGCAACGGTCGCAGGCCGGTGGCTCAGCAGGACGATCCGGTCGGCCAGCAGCAGCGCCTCGTCGACATCGTGTGTGACGAACAGCAGAGTCATCATCTGCGTCTCCCACACCGAGATCAACAGCTGCTGCATCTCGAGCCGGGTCTGGGCGTCCAGCGCGCCGAACGGCTCGTCCATGAGCATCACCCGCGGCTCACAGGCCAGCGTGCGCGCGAGCTGCACCCGCTGCCGCATGCCGCCCGACAGCTGGCTGGGCAGATGGTCCAGATAGGCGCCGAGCCCGACCTGCTCCAGCCGCGTCGTCGCAGTCGTCTTCTGTTCCTTGCCGCGCACGCCCCGCAGCTTGAGCGGGAACTGGACGTTCTTGAGCGCGGTACGCCACGGGAACAGTGCGTCCTCCTGAAACACCATGGCGCACTGAGCGACGTTGCCGGTGACGGGTGCACCGTCGACCGTCGCGGTGCCGCCCATGGGCTTGAGCAGCCCGGCCAGCGCCCGCAGGATGGTCGACTTGCCGCAGCCCGACGGGCCGAGGAACACGACGACCTCACCGGGTTCGATGGTCAGCGTGATGTCGGCGGCGACGACACCGTTGAAGCCGAGTTGCAGCTGCTGGAGGTTGACCGCTCCGGTGCTCATCGCGACGCCCTCGGCAGCCAGCGGTTGACCCGCCGTCCGACGCGCTCGACCAGCCAGGCGGTGCCCAGCCCGAGTGCGCCGATCGAGATCATGCCGACGACGACGCCGGCGTAGTCGAGCAGCCCGTACGCCTGCCACGTGTAGTAGCCGATGCCGAACTGGCCCGAGATCATCTCCGCACTCACCACACAAATCCACGCCACACCCATCGCCACCGAAAGCCCGGCGAAGATGCCGGGCAGCGCACCCGGGATGATCACGTGGAACAACAACGACATTCGGCCCGCACCCATGGTCTGCGCGGCCTCCTCCCACACCTTCGGCATGGAATCCATGGCGTGGATGGTGCTGACCACCACCGGGAAGAACGCCGCGAAGAACGTAATGAACACGATGCCCTGCTCACTGGACGGGAATAACAGGATGGTCAGCGGCACGAGCGCGATCGCGGGGATCGGCCGGATCAGTTCGATGAACGGCCGCAACGTCATTCGGGCGATCTCGGAGCGTCCGACCAGCACGCCGAGCCCGATGCCGACCACCGCGGCGAGGCCGAAGCCCAGCAGGATTCGCTGCAGGCTGGCCAGCAGGTCGTCGTAGTAGGTGCCCGAGCCGACCCGTGCCAGCAGGGTCTGCAGGACCGCTTCCGGGGTCGGCATCCGGTTGAATCGCAGCCACGCGACGACGTTGTTGGCGGTCAGCAGATGCCAGGCCACCAGGAACACCGCGATCGGGATCAGTGGCAGCAGCAGCGCAGGCACACGTCGCGTGACCGACGCGGGCAGCACGTCGGCGATCCTGTGCCGCAGCGACTTTCCGGATTTGTGGGCCGGGGACCACGATCGCGGAGAGACGATCGTGGGCCGGGTCATGAGCTCGGTCATGCGGTTTCCTTTCTCATGGGGAGTGACTAACCGGCCGTGCGGGACTGCCCGACCGCGGCGGCGTAGCCGACGGCCTGGGCGTGCGGATGACTGGCGCGGTAGGTGTCCGCACCCGCCGAGGTGGCGAACGGCTTGTAACGCTGGGTGGGCGGCGCGGTCGGATCTTGCAGCCAGACGGCGTGGTCGGCGAAGATCCGCAGCCCGGTGAGCGTGTCCGGCACATAGGCGGCCCGCACGGCAGGTGTCGCGGCCACCCGGCGCAGCAGGCATGCCGGGGTCGCCGCGACGTCGGTGGTCTCAGCGCCGGACGCCCACAGCTCGGAGGCCAGCGCCGGGTCGTTCACCGGTAACCCGCAGACGTCGTCAAAGCCGGTGAGCGTCATCGGATTCGCGACGCTCGCACGTCGCACCGGGTACTCGTCGCCGAACAGCTGTCGCAGGTAGCCGTCGTTGACGAACCCGGGTACGTCGAAATCGGCTGTCACCGAACCGCGCCCGACCAGGTAGTCCTTGACGGCCGCGAACGCGGCGAGAAACTGCTCTTTGAGGGTCATGTCGAAGCTGACCAACCCGTTGGGGCCGTTGTAGAGATAGATCACCTCGGGTTCGATGCCGGTCAGCTCCCCTACCCGCTTCGCTGCTGCCAGCGGGTGCGCGACGATGTCGTCGGTGGTGGCCCTCATCGCTCGTAGGAACGCCGCCATCACGTCGGGATTGCGGTCGGCGAACTGCCGCCGCACCACCACGCCGTGAAACGTCGGCACGTTGTTGTCGCCGCCGTCGTAGAGCAGCCGTCCTTGGTTGCGGTAGATCACCAACTGCGGCCACGGCACGAACTGCGCCAGGGCATCGACCTGCCGCCCGTCGATCGCCGACGCGCCCACCGATGGATCCTGGTTGACGATCTGCACGGCGCTCTTGTCGATCCCGCTGTTCTTCACGGCCGACGAGAACATTCCGTCACCGGCCGACCCGAGGCTCGTCGAAACCTTCTTGCCCGTCAGGTCGGTCAGGGTCTGAGCGGTCGAATCCGATGGCACCACCACCTGGTTCAGCGAGCCGCGCAGGTTGTAGCCGGTGGTCGCGACCATCTCGGTGACTGCGTCGTCGTATTTGCGGGTCTTGGAGCCGTTGGTGAGCAGCGGGTAGTCGCCCATAGACCCGATGTCGACGTGGGTGGCGATCATCTGTGCGGTCAGCGGAGCGCCGGACGCGAAGTCCTGCCACACCACCCGGTACTTGGTCCCGGTGGCGGCACCCAGTTCCTTGAGTGCGTTCTCGAAGTCGCCGCGGTCGCGCAGCAGGGTGCCGGCGTTGACGGTGTTGATGGTCTTCGATTGGTAGCCGACGTTGACGACGACGGTAGGCTCGGTGAGCAGACCGCACCCGGTCAGCAGCTGCGCCCCACCGACGGTGAGTGCGGTCAGCAGAGTCGCCGACCGGGCGCGCCACCGGCCACGAGGGGGATATTGCACGTCGTCCATACCGACAAGGGTCGACGGCTTCTGTTACCTCGCTGTCATGTGAGGTTGCGCAGCAGTTACGCCATCTGCGCCGAATGAACGCGGACGTTACGCCACCGACACCGCCCTGGAAACCCGGAGCTGTTTCGGAAAAGCTTGCAGCCGTGGATGATCCGATGGAGCCCGATTACCGGTTCACGCTGGCCAACGAACGCACGTTTCTGGCATGGCAGCGGACGTCCCTCGGCTTGCTCGCCGCGGCCGTCGCTGTGGTGCAGTTCATGCCCGAACTGACAATGCCCGGTGTTCGCCACATACTGGGTGTGGCGGTCGGTGCCCTGGCGATCCTGACCGCGATTGCGGGCCTGCGTCGGTGGGCCCAGGTGGATCGCGCCATGCGCCACGACCAGCCGCTGCCCCGCGCTGCCGTGCCTGCGTATCTCACAGCCGCTCTGGCGACGATGGGGCTGGTCACGGTCGGTGTGGCCGTCGCCGCCACGCTCCGATGACCCGGCAGGCACTCGCCGAAGACCGGGGGCTGCAGGCCGAACGGACCGCACTCGCGTGGACCCGCACCGCGCTTGCAGTTGCCGCGTCGGGGGTGCTCGTGTTGGTGCGCGACGGCGTCGGTAGCCCCGCGCGCATCGCGGTCGTCGCCGCGGCCGCCGTACTCGCCGCGGGCGTGTACGTGGTCGGGGCGCGGCGGCGCCGTCAGCTGCTGTGCCGCCCGGTGGCAGCCGGGCGGCGGTATGTACCGATTGTCGGAGTCGCCGTGATCACCGAGAGCGCGTTGGTGGTGGCGTATCTGGTGTTACCCGCCGCCTGAAAGCACTCGCTGCGCGGCGGCCCGCACCTTCTTCCGCACCCGCTGCGCAATGTTCGTTGGGCCGGAGACCATGGACTTGGTCACCCACATGACCTCCCAACCGCGCGATTCGAGTTCGGCCGTCTGCAAGTACACCCACCTTCGGTAGCCCGGAACATCTCGCTCCTCGTCGCATTCGACGGCGAATTTCCATCGAGGCCAGCCCATCGCCGCGCGGGTCTCTACCAACCCCCACTGGTCATAGAACGGGATATGAGTCTCGAGTCCTGGTATGCCCGCGTAGCGCAGGGCCAGGCGCGTTTGCGTCTGTAGCGGTGATTCGGCGCCGCCGTCGGCGTCCATCAGTGCCGTCCGCAGGCGATCAACGCCTCTTATGCCTCGATTCGCTTTGACCAAGGACCACACGTCCTCAGGGTCAAGTCCGGTCTTGTTCATCAACGCATCCAACATCGGCACCGCTTGCGCATACGGTAGCAACCGGCCCAGATCGAACGCCGTGCGCGCCGCGGTTGTCACTCGCATCCCGTCGATCGTGCAAATATTCTCTGGCGCAAGGGAATACGAGTGCACCCGGAGGCCCTTCGGTGCATGACGGTTGGTCCGCACGACCTCGGCCGGCGCGTTGACGTCCAGCCACCGGGTGCCGTGTACCGCGGCGGCCGACACCCCGCACAGGACCGCGTCGGGTCCGGTGAACAGCCATGCCGCACGGGCCCGCAACAGTGGTGTCAAAGCGACGTCATTGTCCAGATACACATTGCGGTACACGGCCCGATACTTCGTCCCGAGCTCGTGCGCCGTGAGCAACCCGGCCCGGATGGCCTTGCTACCGAGGAACGGGGACTCGTTGTCCATGGAGCCAGCATCGGCGGGTCTTCCGACAATTCTGGTGGCCGTGCCAGGGTTATCCACAGGGCTGCGGCGAACGTGCAGGCTTTGACGTCGAAGTTGCCGATCTGCCGCAATGAAACTGCACATTCGGCGCAGGGCCCCCGGAGTGGACATCCCTTGGGAGCACTGTGACGAACGTGCAGGCTGTATTCGCGATCGCGCCGTTCTGGCACCGAAAACCTGCACGTTCGTCACAGTGTTTCCAGTGGGACATCAGATGTCGAGAAAGCGGATGTCCTTGGCGTTGCGGGTGATGAAGCTCCGGCGGGCTTCGACGTCGTCGCCCATCAGGATCGAGAACAGCTCGTCGGCCGCCGCGGCGTCATCGAGGGTCACCATACGCAACACCCGCACGGTCGGATCCATCGTGGTCTCCCACAGCTCCTTGGCGTCCATCTCACCCAGACCCTTGTACCGCTGGATACCGTCATCGACATTGATCCGCTTACCGGCGGCCTTACCCGCCTCCAGCAACGCATCCCGCTCCCGGTCGGAATAGGCGAACTCCGGCTCCTGACGCTGCCACTTGAGCTTGTACAACGGCGGCTGCGCCAAAAACACATGCCCGTTCTCGATCAACGGCTTCATGAACCGGAACAACAACGTCAACAGCAGCGTCGAGATGTGCTGACCGTCCACGTCGGCGTCGGCCATCAACACGATCTTGTGATACCGCAGCTTGTCGATATCGAACTCGTCATGAATACCGGTGCCCAGCGCCGTGATGATCGCCTGGACTTCGGTGTTCTTCAAAACCCGGTCGATACGGGCCTTTTCGACGTTGATGATCTTGCCGCGCAACGGCAGGATCGCCTGGAACATCGAATCCCGGCCGCTCTTGGCCGAGCCACCCGCCGAATCACCCTCCACCACATACAGTTCGGACTTACGCGGATCCGTCGACCGGCAATCGGCCAACTTACCCGGCAACCCACCGATATCGGTCGCGCTCTTACGCCGCACCAACTCCCGGGCCTTACGCGCCGCAATACGCGCCTGCGCCGACGATGCGACCTTGGTGACGATGACCTTGGCTTCGACCGGGTTGGCCTCGAACCAGTGCGTCAGCTCCTCGTTGCAGACCTTCTGCACAAACGAGCGAACGGCCGCGTTGCCCAGCTTGGTCTTGGTCTGCCCCTCGAACTGCGGTTGTGACACCTTCACCGAGATCACGGCCGCCAGACCTTCGCGGATGTCGTCGCCGGTGAGGTTGGGATCCTTGTCCTTGAGGAGCTTCTTCTCCTTGGCATACCGGTTCACCACGCTCGTGAGCGCCGACCGGAACCCCTCCTCGTGGGTACCGCCCTCATGAGTGTTGATGGTGTTGGCGAACGAGTGCACCGACTCCGAGTAACCGGCATTCCACTGCATCGCGATCTCGACCTCGTGACCGGGACCGGTGCCCTCGAACGCGATGATGCTCGGCTGGATCGGGCCTTTCACCCGGTTGATGTGCTTGACGAAGTCGGTCAAGCCGCCTGGGCGGTGGAACGTGCGGGTGTCGCCGTCGGGATTGCGCCGGTCGGTCAGCGTGAGAACCAGCCCCTTGTTCAGGAAGGCCATTTCCTGAAGCCGGCGGGCGATGGTCTCGGCGTTGTACTCGGTGGTCTCGAAAACGCCTGGATCGGACCAGAATCGGACCGTGGTGCCGGTGCGCTCCGAGGCGCCGCCGCGCTGGAGGATCCCCGGCACCGAATGGTCGTAGTGTTGATGCCACTCGTACCCGTCGCGGTGGATCACCACCTCGAGCCGTGTCGAGAGCGCGTTGACGACGGACACGCCGACACCGTGGAGCCCGCCCGACACCTGGTAGGACTCGCCGTCGAACTTGCCGCCCGCGTGCAGCTGGGTCATCACGACATCGACTGTGGGAATGCCGGTTTCGTGCATGGCGACGGGGATGCCGCGGCCGTCGTCGCGCACCTCGACGCCACCGTCAGGGAGTAGCGCGACGTCGACGCGGCTGGCGTACCCGGCCATGGCCTCGTCGACCCCGTTGTCGACGACCTCCCACACCATGTGGTGCAGCCCGCGTTCACCGGTCGACCCGATATACATGCCGGGGCGTTTGCGGACGACGTCGAGGCCTTCGAGGATCGTGATCGACTGAGCGCCATAGCTGGACACGAGCGGGCTCCTACTGGCTACTGCGGGCGGGGACGAAATCGATCGGTGCGCCGGCCGGGATGAGCTCTTCAGTCTCGACGCTGGCCTCGAACTCTTGGATGAACCGGTACGCGTGCTGCATGACCCACCACCGCACCCAGGTCTGGTTGACCGCCTCGCGTTCCTTCGGATCCTCGAGAAGGTTGGTGATGCGCGCGAAGCCCAGTGGGATCTCCGGATCGTGGAAGTGCTGCTGGCGCTTGAAGTTGATCTTGAACTGCGACCACTTCACCGCATGCAGCTCCTCGTTGAGCCACACCATGCAGCCCTCCCGCTTGGATTCCTCTGCCCCACCGAAGAATTCGCGTTGGTCGATACCGTCGATGATCCGGTCGTCAGGCACCTCGCAGCCCGCCCACCGCAGCAGGGTCGGAAACATGTCGGTGACGTGCACCATTTCGTTGCTCTCGCGTGGCGCGACCTTGCCGGGCCACCGGATCAGGCACGGGGTCCGGATACCGCCCTCGGCGGAGCTGAAGTACGACCCGTCGAAGAACCCTGCGGTGCCGCGCCCGGCCAGGTGGTCTTCCGCGCCGTTGTCCCCGGCCATGATGACGATGGTGTTGTCCTCGATGCCGAGTTCGGTCAGCGCGTCCAGAATGCTGCCGAAGTCATGGTCGAGCATCAGCAGCGAATCCCCCCACGCCCCGTTGGTGCTCTTGCCCTTGAACTCCTCGCGCACCTCCATCGGGAAATGCATCAGCGAGTGGTTGTGATACAGGTAGAAGGGTTTACCTTCTTCGACGCTGCGCTTCATGAACGCTTTTGCGCGGCGGTCGTATTCGCCGTCGACCTCACCTTTGAGCTTGACGGTCAGCTGCTGATCGGTGGTGCGGACACCCGCGGCCTTGGTGCCGTCGTACATGTAGGAATAACCGTCGCGATCGCCGTTGTACCAGGGATCGTCGGGCCACAAGCATTCGTCGTACGTGCGGGCCGGGCCGTACCACTCGTCGAACCCGTGATCGGTCGGCCAGCGTCCGTCCTCCGCTCCGATGTGCCACTTCCCGAAACACGCTGTGGCGTAGCCTGCTTCGGACAGAATGTCGCCCATGGTGCGCTCCCAGGCGACGATGCCGCCACCATTTCCGCCCAGTGCGATGGTGTGGTTGCCGGACCTGATCGGATACCGCCCGGTCATCAGCGCCGAACGGGTGGGCGTGCACTGCGGTTCGACGACAAAGTGGGAAAGCTTCAGCGATTCCGCGGCAAAGGCGTCCATCCGGGCGGTGTCGGCGCCGCGCAGGATGCCGCCGCCGTAGCAGCCGAGCTCCCCCATCCCGAGATTGTCGACGTGGAAATACACGATGTTGGGTTTTTCGGGCATGGCTGAACTACCTCTCTTGTCGATAAGGGGGTGAAACGAACGAGCGCCGGCTACTTTGGCGGCTGGTGTGGTTCCCGCGCGGCGGTGGTGATCAGCGAGCACCGGTCGCCGCGATACCGCACGGTCTCGAAGTCGAAGGGTGTTCCGTCTTCCAGGTGGGTCAACCGGTGTAGCAGTAACAGCGGTGCACCGGAACGGATTTGCAGAAGCTCAGCGGTGTTTGCATCCGCTGAAACCGACTCGACGGTCATCTCGGCCCAGCCGAGCCGCATGCCGAGTTCGCGTTCGATCAGGGCGAAGACGTCCTGACTGTCCAGGTTGGCGTCGACGGGTATCGCGCCGATCCGCAGTGAGGTGGTGTCCAGCGACAGCGGCACGCCGCCGACCGAGCGCAACCGCTCGATGAACAGGATCGGGGCGTTCTCCGGGAGCTGGAGCTTGGCCGCGACGAACGGGGAGGCGACCGCTTCCCGCACCGACAGCACCGTGTTCTCCACGGGCAGTTGATGACCGGCCAGTGACTCTGCCAGACCTTCCAGCCGGTCGATGCGCTGGCTCAGCTTGGCACCGGTGACGAATGTGCCCGCCCCTTGGACCCGGGTGATCAATCCTTCGCCGCGCAGCAGTTCCAGTGCTTCGCGGATCGCGTTGCGGCTCACGCCGAACTCGGCGGCGAGTTCGTTCTCGGGTGGAAGCAACGGGCGTGCCGCAGCCAGCCCGCCATAGACTCCGTCGAGGATCTGGCCACGCAGGACGTCGCGCGCCCAACGCGCCGCATCGGCACGGGTACCGGCGTATTCCCTGGGCGCAGGACGTGGGAAGTCCTTCGGTGGGATGTTCGGTCGCCGGGCCATGACCTCACTGTGCCACCGACAGCACGTGGTGGCGATACGGTCTGTGTTACGCCACCTGTTACTTCGTAAAGTGCTAGGCCAGCGGCTACGGCACGGCGTATCGATGCCGAGTCCGCCACCTCAGTCGGCGACGCAACGAAACCCGATGTGCGTGGTCGCGCTGTCCTGCGACTGCGACGACCGGGCTGCCGGCCGGTATCGGTGGCAGTATTCGGGCGCGCACAGGTGGGATCCGCCCTTGAGGGTTTGGTGCACCGACGGGTCGCCTGCGGGCGCCGGGCAGCAGCCTGACACCTGAGGACTGGCGCGGTGCCGCGGTGCGTACCGGGTCGAGGTCCACTCCCACACGTTGCCGATCATGTCGATCAGGCCGAATCCGTTCGGCGCGAACGTACCAACCGGTGATGTTCCGATCCATCCCCGCGCACCATCGTTTCGATACGGGAACTTGCCCTGCCAGGTGTTGGCCATGAGCTCACCGTCCGGCTGAACGTCGTCGCCCCACGCGTAGGCCGACTCGGAGCCGGCACGGGCCGCGTACTCCCACTGCGCCTCGGTGGGAAGGCGTCGACCGGCCCACGCCGCATAGGCCGCCGCGTCGGGGTAGGCGACCTGGACCACCGGGTGATCGAGCCGATCGTCGATAGTCGATCCGGATCCTTCCGGGTGCTTCCAGCAGGCGCCGGGGGCCCACGTCCACCACTGCCGCCAATCGCGCAGGTCAACCGGTCCCGCGGTGGCCCGGAAGACCAATGCCCCCGGAACGAGTTCATCTGCGGGTACACCGGGAAAGGCCCGCGGATCGAGTGGGCGCTCCGCGACCGTGACATATCCCGTGGCGAGCACGAACTCCGCGAACTGGGCGTTGGTGACCGGGTGCCGCTCGATCGAGAAGGGCGCGACGACCGCCTCCAATACAGGAGATTCCTCCGGATAGAAGTCCTGTGATCCCATCCGGTAGGTGCCGCCGGGGAGGGCGACCAGTTCGGTAAGCATCCGCACAGAGTAAGCAGCGTCCGCGTCGCGTGCAGCCCGGCAGTCGCGTCGCAACGCGAATCAGTCTGCATCCCAAGGAGGATTCCTACCCCACGAAGTGCGCCGACCGGAACCGCTCCAGGTACGCGGGCCAGTCCCACGTCTCCAGGAACAGCCGCGCGGCCGCGTACCCCTTGTCGTACAGCGCTTCGGCCTGCTCGCGGGCGATGTCAAAGTCGAGCACGCCGACGTTGGTCGAATCGACCTGGATAGCACGCACTTTCACCCACGGCTGGCTGAGATACGTCTGGTCGTGGCCGACCAGCATGGTGGTCAGCAGGCTCTCCAACAACGATGGCCCACGCCAGCTCAAAAGCCCGAGCCCGGGGATCAGCTGCTCGACCGACGGTGCAGGCAGGTACGGCACCACCGTCACCCCGAACGTCGGCCACCGCGGCTCCCGGCCGTCGGGCCGGTCGAAGGAGTCGATCGGGAAGTTCGACAGCACCCCACCGTCGACGAGCGTCGACGCCTCGCCCGCAGCATCTTTCAGCGTGACAGGCTGGAACAGGAACGGGATCGCCATCGACGCGCGCACCGCGTCGGCGACGGACTGCTCGTCGGGGTCCAGCCCATAGACACGGCGGTAGTCCCACGGCAGCCGGACCAGTTGCCCGGTGGTGAGGTCGGTGACCGTGACCACGAGGCGGTAGCGCCGGTCGGCCAGCAGATGGTCATCGTCGATGGCGAGGTCGCCGAACGTGTTGACACCCAGGTTCTTCAGCTCACCGCGGATCCAGTCGTGGGCGAAATCACCGCGGTACACGCCGGTTTCCCGCAGCAGTCCCCATGCCGTGCCGAGCACCGGGATGCTCTCGATGGGCCCGCTGTCGCGGAACTTGCGGTACGGCACGCTCAGCGCGATGTCGCGCACCTGGTCGCTGGTCAGCGAGCCCTGCTGGGCCGCCGCGGCCACCACCGCGCCGACCAACGATCCTGCCGACGTGCCCGACACCCGCTCGACCTCGTACCCCGCGTCGAGCAGGGCGCCGACCGCCCCGACCAGCCCGATGCCCTTGACCCCGCCGCCCGACAACACGAGGTCCGCACGTCGGGGCGAGCTTCGCTTCGTCGCCATCACACCAGCCTGGCACGCCACACTGACAATCCACCCAGATTTGCGCGCCCGTGGCGTCGCGTGAAAGTCAGCCGAGGAGGGCGGCCGATCCGACGACGATCCCGTCGGCGTCGCTGACCAGGATCTCACCCGGGGTGAACAGGGCCCCGCCGAACGTGACCGGGACGTTTCGCTCACCGGCACCGGCCTTGTAACTGCGCCGTGGGTTCGACCCGAGCGCCTTGATGCCGATCGGGATGGCGGCCAGTGCCTCGACGTCGCGAACGGCGCCGTTGACCACCAGACCGGCCCATCCGTTGCGGTGCGCCGTGAGCGCCATGTTGTCACCGAGCATCGCGCACCGCGTGACGCCCTCGGTGTCGACCACGATCACCCGTCCTTCGCCGGGCTCGGCGATCAGGTCTTTGAGGATCAGGTTGTCTTCGCGGGAGCGGAAAGTCACGATCTCCCCGGAGAATTCGCGGACACCGCCGTAATTCAGGAGCGGCAGGTCGCAGGATTCGAGAGCCTCACCGTGCTCGTCGTAGAGGTCGGACGTACTCATTGGGTTCCTCCTGCGGAGACTCGAAGTTCGCTGAGTTGCCGGAGCTTGTCGAGGTCAGCGGCAGCGATGTCGACTCCCTCCCGTTGCTGTCTGCGCCGGTTCTGCAGTTCCAGCTGCCCCGGCAATCGCACGGGTGACGACGGGTCCGCGGCAGGAGTTGCCAGGAGTCGCTCGCGGAAATCCGTGACGCGCCGGTCCAGCTCGTCTGCCGGGCAGATGGTCTCCGTGTCGATCACGATGAAGAAGTGTCCGAGGTCTTGCGGTATTTCGGGGTGGCTGCTCCATGAGCTGACGCGGTCCAGATACGAAGCGCCACTGAGCACCCCGGCGAACAAGTCGACCATCACCGACAGTCCGTAACCCTTGTGACCGGCGATCGGTTGAAGGAAGCCGGCCAGCGCCGCGTCGGGATCATCGGTCGGAACGCCCGAGGCATCGGTGGCCCAGGTGGTGGGAATTTTCGTACCGGCCGCGGCGGCCGCCCGGATCTTCGCGCGGGCGACGACACTGAGCGCCACGTCGAAGAGGATGGGATCGTTGTCGCCGGCGGGCATTCCCCAGCCCATCGGGTTGTTGCCGAGTTTGGTCGCCTTCCCGCCCCACGGGGCAATGGTGGTGGTGGCGTTACTGGCGATGACCGCGGCGAACCCGTGCTGTGCGGCGTCGTACAGGTAGGGCATGACCGGACCGAAGTGATTGCTGCCCTTGACGAATGCGACACCGACACCGGTCTGACGACCGGCGGCGAGCGCGTCGCCGAGCGCCCGGCGCCCGACGAGCGGCCCGATCCCGTTGTCGCCGTCCACAAGTCGGACAGCCGGTGCGGGGGCGTCCGTACGGATGTCGGGCCGAGGGTTCACGCCACCGAGGCGCACCCGGTCCAGGTACTGCGGGATCCGCTGAACACCGTGGGTGTGGATACCGAACAGGTCGGCGGCGATCAGGACGTCGGCGATATCGGCGGCATCGTCGGCGGGAACGCCCCCGCCGATCAGAGCCGAGCGGGCCAGCTCGCTGAGTTCCTCGACAGCTACGGTGCAGGTGGTCATGGGCCCAAATCTGGCATGACTTCGTCATTAAGAGAAGCAAATCTATCTTCATAGATAGTTAAGCAGAGCTACTATCGGCTGATGAAGTTCGACCTCGAACGGTTGGCCGTGCTGGCCGCGGTGGCCAAGCACGGTTCCATGACCGCGGCCGCCGAGGAGCTGTCCTACACGCCGTCGGCGGTCTCGCAGCAGATTCGGCGCCTCGAGTCGGAACTGCGCACGCCGATGGTCGATCGGCACGCGCGCGGAGTGACGCTGACGGAGGCGGGCCGGGCGGTTGTCGCTCGCGCAGAAGCCATTTCAGGCCAGTTGCGCGGATTGGAGAACGACCTCGACGACCTGGCGGGCCTGCGCGCGGGGACGCTGCGGATCGGGGTCTTCCCCACGTTCGCCGCGTCGCTGCTGCCGTCGGTGATCACCCGGTTCCGCTCGCGTCACCCCGGCGTGGCGGTTGAAGTGCGGAGCAGCCGCAACGCACCGCTGCGCGAACTGTTGATCAGTGGTGAAATCGACCTCGGCCTGGCCTGGGACTACCCGTGGAATCGCGCAGAGGACGCCGCGATCACCACCGAGGAGCTGATGCTGGATCCGACGATCCTGCTGCTGCCGGCCACGCACCCCATGGCCGCGCGCACCGACGTCGACCCGGCCGGGCTCACGTCCGAGACCTGGGTGGTACGCGCGAACCATCCCACCACGGATGTCCTTGAACGGTGCGCTCGCGCAAATGGTTTCGTACCCAACATCGCCGCCGAGACGAACGACTACCCAGAACTGCAGGCGATGGTCGCAGCCGGATTCGGGATCGCCATGTGCCCCGCGCTGGCAACTCAACCGTTACGGGACGACCTGGTTGTCCGCCGGCTCAGGCCCGACGTTCCCGCGCGCAGGATCAGCACGGCCCATTCGGCCGGAAGGGCGCTCAGCCCCTCCCATCAGGCGATGCTGTCGGCGATGCGCAGCGTTGCCGCGGGACGGCCCGGATAGCTTTAAGCAGTCCTTCACGATAAGTGAATGAACCCGCGCTGGTCTTCAAAGAGTGTTCCGTGTCACTCTGGCCTTCTCCAACGGCGGAGCTGCGACGGCTTCCGCCCCAACGCGGGAGGTTGCAATGCGAAAGTTCAGGCCCCTTGTTGTCGCGGCGGCCCTGAGTTGCGTCGCGGTGATGAGTGCGGCATGCGGTGCCACCGGCCACACCGGGTCTGCTCAGGCCGGGGTCGACAATCTTGAGATCGTTGTCGGGAACTCCCCCGGCGGCGGGTACGACACCATGGCGCGCCAGATCGCCGCCGTGCTCCAGACGGACAAGATCGCGCCCGGCGTCCGGGTGATGAACAAGCCCGGCGCCGGCGGCACGGTCGCACTGCAGGATCTCGTCAACAGGGCCGGCGACGGCGAAACGGTGATGACGACGGGTCTGGCTGTATTGGGCGCGGTGATCACCAACGAATCACCCGTCACCCTCGACCAGGTCACCCCGATCGCCCGGGTTCTCGAAGAACCGATGATCATCGCCGTCGACGCCGCGTCGCCGTACCGGACGCTCGACGACCTCATCCGGGCGTGGAAGGCCGACCCCGCAAAAGTCACCGCGGGTGGCGGCGCCATCGGCGGGCCGGATTACCAGCAGGTCATGCTGCTGGCCAAGGCTGTGGGCATCAACCCGCGCACCGTCAACTTCGTGACCTACGACGGTGGCGGCGAGCTGCTGCCCGCGATTCTCGGCGGCAGGGTTCAGTTCACCGCGTCCGGCTACGCCGAGTGGGCCGAACAGGTCGATTCCGGCCAGATCAGAATTCTCGCGGTGTCCGGCGAGAAGCGCCTCGAAAAGGTCGACGCGCCAACGATCAAGGAGCAGGGCGTCGATCTGGTCTTCACCAACTGGCGCGGTTTCGTCGCCCCGCCGGACATCAGCGACGAACAGCGCACGGCGATCGTCGCCGCGTTCGAGAAGCTTCATTCCTCGCCGGCGTGGAGGGAACGCCTGCAACTCAACGGTCAGCTCGATGCCTATCTCGCCGGAGACGAGTTCGCCACGTTCATCGACCAACAACAGACGACGGTTGAGACGGTTCTCGCCGAGGCCGGGCTGCGATGATGTTCGCTCGTGTGCGCCGACCGTCGGAGTTTCTGGTGGTCGGCGTCCTGGCCGGCTTGGCCGCACTGCTGCTGTGGGACACGCTGACCGCGCCGAAGCAGGCCATGGAACGAGGCCCCTTGGGGCCCAGTGCTTTTCCCATCATGGTCGGCTGCATGCTGCTGGCCTGCGCCGTCGGCATCGCCGTCGATCTGCTTCGCGGCGGGCAGGGCGAACCCGAGGAAGGCAGCGTCGAGGATCGCTCCGACTGGGTGACGTGGGCAGTGATCCTCGGCGCCGTGCTGCTGGTCGCGGTGGCCGTCGAACCACTCGGCTGGGTCTTGGCCGGCGGCGCGATGTTCTACCTGTGCGTGTATGCGTTCGGCAGCCGCAAGCACATTCGTGATCTCGTGGTGTCGACGGTGATGGCGCTCGGATCCTTCTACTTCTTCTATAGCGTGCTCGGGATCAATCTCCCGGCCGGTGTGCTGGAGGGCATCCTGTGATCGAGACCTGGCACCTGTTGGCGGAGGGGTTCGCCGTCGCGTTGACGCCGACGAATCTCATGTACGCGGCACTCGGCGTGCTCCTCGGCACAGCCGTCGGAGTTCTTCCGGGCCTTGGCACCTCGCTCACGGTGGCACTGCTTCTTCCGTTGACGTTCGCCCTCGAACCGACGAGCGCGTTCATCATGTTCGCCGGGATCTACTACGGCGGGGCTTACGGCGGATCGACCACCTCGATTCTGCTGAGGACGCCGGGTGAGAGTTCGACGGTGGTGACCGCGATCGAAGGTCACCTGATGGCGAAGAACGGTCGCGCCCCGCAAGCCCTCGCGACGGCGGCGATCGGCTCGTTCATCGCGGGAACGATCGGCAGTCTGCTCCTCGTGGCACTGGCCACTCCGGTGGTCAAGCTCGCGCTCAGCATGGGTGCGCCCGAGTATTTCGCCGTGATGGTCATGGCATTCGTGGCGGTCACCGCCGTGCTCGGGACATCGCGTATCCGCGGATTCGCGGCCCTCGGCGTCGGACTGCTGATCGGCATGGTCGGGCTGGACACCCAGACCGGCCAGCAGCGGCTCACCTTCGGACTGCCCGCACTGGTCGACGGACTCGATGTCGTGCTGGTCGCGGTCGCGGTCTTCGCAATCGGGGAGGCGCTCTGGGTTGCGTCGCGCATCCGCACCGAGCCCGACAAGCCCATCCCCGTCGGGCGTCCTTGGCTCAGCCGTGCCGACCTGTCCCGGTCATGGCGGCCCTGGCTGCGCGGGACGGTGCTGGGCTATCCGTTCGGGGCAATTCCGGCCGGCGGTGCCGAGATCCCGACATTCCTGTCCTACGCGACCGAACGCAAGTTGACGCGACATCCAGAAGAGTTCGGCAAGGGTGCCATCGAGGGAGTCGCGGGCCCCGAAGCGGCGAACAATGCCGCGGCCGCCGGGTCCGTGACATCGATGCTGACGCTGGGGCTCCCGACGAGTGCCACGACGGCCGTCATTCTCGCCGCCTTCACCACCTACGGAATCCAACCGGGGCCCCAACTGCTGGAGAGCCACAGCGATCTGGTCTGGGCGCTGATCGCCAGCCTGTTCATCGGCAATGTCCTGCTCCTGATCATCAACCTGCCCTTGGCGCCCATGTGGGCGAAGCTGCTTCGGATTCCCCGCCCGTACCTGTACGCCGGCGTCGTGTTCTTCGCGGTACTGGGCACGTATTCGGTCAACGCGCAACCGCTCGACATCGTGTTCCTGGCCGTCATCGGCGTGCTGGGCTTTGTCATGCGCAAGTACGGACTGCCGGTGCTGCCGCTGGTCGTCGGGGTCATCCTGGGACCGCGAGCCGAACTGCAGTTGCGGCGGGCGCTACAGATCAGCGACGGCGACTTCTGGACCCTGCTGTCCAGCCCGCTGTGCGTGAGCATCTACGTCGTCCTCACCGTGGTGCTGTTGTGGCCGCTGGTGAAGCGGTTTCGCAAGCGCGCCGCCACGACTCCACCGTCGCAGCCGGTGGCCTTGGCGGGTCAGAGCCATGGGGATGAGCGCTGAGCGTGTAGTGCCGAAACGACGTGAGCCCGGACGCTGTTTCAGCGTCCGGGCTCTGGCCGTCGGGTCTTACTTGGCGTGGTTGTTCTGGTGGTGGTGATGTACCGAGGTGCCGGGCTGCGGGAAGTTGTGCTGGTTCGGGAACGCCGGGTGGCTGACCGAGGGGCCCGCGTTGGTCTGCGAGGCCTCGGCGTTGGCGGTGGTGGCCCCGAGGAAGATGACGGCGGGGGCGGCGGCGAGGGCGAAACCGGCGGCGATGCGGCGGGTGATGGTCATGTCGACTCCTTTGTCGGGTAAGGCTTTTGGGTGTTTCTTCCGGTGTGTTCCGGCGTTGATATAAGAATGCCGCCCATCGCCCCCGCCAACCATCGGCCGACCGGCCCATCCACCGGACCAAACCCATGTCCCCCGATCGGGGGAACCCGTTTACCACGGGGCGGCCTCACGGCCGGTGTAGGCTCCTGCCGTGCCACTAACCGACGGGGAAGAGTTTGCTGGCTACACCATCGTGAGGCGATTGGGCTCCGGTGGCATGGGCGAGGTGTACCTGGCCCAGCACCCACGGCTCCCGCGGCAGGACGCGTTGAAGATCTTGCCCGCCCAGCTCACCCAGGACGACGCCTACCGGCAGCGCTTCCACCGTGAGGCCGAGCTGGCCGCGACACTGTGGAACCCGCACGTCGTCGGCGTCCACGACCGCGGCGAGCACAACGGCCAGCTGTGGATCTCGATGGACTTCGTCGACGGCACCGACGCGGCGAAACTGTTGAGCACCAACGGCGCTCCTGGCCTGCCGGTGGGTCAGGTGCTCGACATCGCGGACGCGGTCGCCGACGCGCTCGACTTTGCCCATCACCACGGTCTGCTGCACCGCGACGTCAAACCCGCCAACATCCTGCTCGCCACCCCGCCCACCGGCCGGCAACGAATACTGCTGGCCGACTTCGGGATTGCCCGCCACACCGAGGATGTCCACGGGATCACGGAGACCAACACCACGCTGGGCACGGTGAGCTACGCGGCGCCCGAACAACTCCTCGGGCAGCCGCTCACGCCGGCCGCCGACCAGTACGCCCTCGCCGCGACCATCTACACCCTGCTCGCGGGCGGCCCACCGTTCGTCGACAGCAACCCCGCCGTCGTGATCGGCAAGCACCTCAACACCCCACCCCCGCCCGTGCCGCCTGCCCTCGCGGCGTTCAATCCCGTGCTCGCCCGTGCGTTGGCCAAGGCGCCGGCCGATCGTTTCACCACCTGCACGGCCTTCGCCCAGGCACTACGCGCGGCCTCCGCGGGCCCCGCAACGGTGTACTCGACGTACATTCCGCCACAGCCCTGGAACCCGGGCCCGCAGATCGCGTCCCCACGCCCCCGCTGGCCTGCCATCGTGATCCCGGCCATCCTGGCCATCCTGACCCTCGTCGCGGGCGCGGCCGGGGCGCTCATCATGAACAGCCACCGTGAAACTGCGCAAGCCACCCCGAATTGGCAGCCATACGTCGATGCCGCAAGCCAATTCGCGGTCGACCTGACATCGATCGACTACCGCACGATCGACCGTGACATCCAGAAGATCCTCGACAACTCGACCGGCGACTTCCACCGTGACTTCACCGATCGCAGAGACTCCTTCGCCGAAGTCACGCGTCAAGCCCAATCGCAGTCCACCGGCACGGTGACAGGTGCCGGGCTGGAATCGGTCAGCGGTGACCAGGCGACGACGCTCGTGGCGGTCACGGTCAAGACCACCACCGGCCCCACATCCGAACCGAGCCCGAGGAACTGGCGCATGCGGATCACGATGGCGCGCACCGGCTCCGACTACAAGGCGACGAACGTGGAGTTCGTGTCATGACCACGACGACCCGACGCGTGCTCTGGTGGTCGATGACCGCCCTGTTGACCATCGCGCTGATGGCCGCGATCGCCTTCGCGGGATATCAGGCCGTCAAGTTCCTCCGCCCCGCACCGCCGCCCGCGGCCGACTCGGCGGCTGCCCGCCAAGCGATCTCCGACGTCACCAAAGACCATGTGACCAAGCTGCTGAGCTACACACCTGAGCACATCGACGAGCAACTCGCCGAGGCCGCCGACCTGACCACGGGCGAGTTCCACGACAGCTACACCAAGCTCACGCGCGAGAAAGTGATCCCCGCCGCCAAAGCGCGCCAGATCACGGCTGTGACGACCGTGCCGGGCGTGGCAGTCCAGGCCCTGACGGACACCACGGCAACGACCATCGCGTTCGTCGACCAGACCACCACCGCAGGCGGTGAAAGCCCCACCACCGCCAACAGCGCGGTGCGGGTCGGATGGCAGAAGGTCGACGGCCAATGGCTGATATCGGAGTTCCAGCCGCTGTAGTCCGCCGGCAAGTGAGCCAATCAGTCGAACAGCGTGTGCACGGCGGCAGCCCCCGCCATCAGCGCCCGCGACCGCCGCACCAGGTCAGCCTCGCGCGAAACCAGTGCGGCACTGACCGATTCCCACGACCGGCCGTCCTGCAGTTGCGGCATCAGTGCCCGCAGCGCCGGGATCCGATACCCAGCCAGGCGCAGTTGATGGACGATGCGGGCGTCACGCACATCCCGTGGCGCGTACACGCGGACGCGGCCCGCCGATCGGCCCGGCCGGATGAGCCCTTCGAACTCCCAGTGCCGCAGCGTCGAAACGCGAACCCCCAAGGCCCGCGCCAGTTCTGACACGCTCATGGCGTCCGCGGGCCGCGCATCGTCGACCAGTTCGTCCGCGATCGCCGCTGCTGCCCGCTGTGCGAGCCGGAGCTCCTGACGTTCGGTGTGCAAGCGCGAGTGGGCCTCGTCGATCAACTCGAGCGCCGAGGCCGGCAGGTGCGTCATGATCCGCTTCGCGTCGACCGGACCGACCGCTTCCGCGAACGCGCGATACGCCGTGGCCGACTGGACGTGCACGGCGGAGTACCGCCGGTACCCCGTCGCGGTCCGCTGCGCGGCAGGTAGCACGCCGCTGGACTCCAGGTTGCGGATCTGCTGTACCGAATACCCGGTCAGCCGCGCGACATCGGCGGTACGCAGCGAGTTGAGACTTTCCACCAGAACTTCCCACTACAGTGCTGACAAAGTCCACATAAGCACTTCAGTGTCACGGTTGAGGGTATGACGATTCAAGACCTCATCGACCTCATCGGCGCCATGGAGGGAGTCCTGGTCCTGCAGCCACAACCCGGCGACGGCTCCCCCGAGATCGCCTGGGGCGACGTGTTCTTCTACTACGCGCCCGACGGCGTCGTCCCGAAGACGCAGCCGTTCGCCACCATCATCACCAAGGATTACCCCGGCGACGACGCGTGCCGGCTCGACCGGCCCGGCGCGTTTCGCCTCAACATCGCCACCCGCGCGCCCGCCGCGCGGGAACCGCGTGACGACACGGTGATCGTGCATCCCGTGTACGGCAGGCAGGGCTGGGTGGCCATCGTCAACCCCGGACCCGCGACTGCCGCGACCGCGGTCGAGTTGCTGTGCGCGGCGCATCAGCGCGCGTCATCGCGCCGAAAATCTCCGCACTGACCACCCCGGCGGCCCGACTACGATCAGCTGAGAGACCCGAGGGGGAACGATGGATGGTGAGCGCCGGGCCGGCCGCAAACTCGCCATGGCCCTCGTCGCCCTCCTCGCGCTGAGCGGATGCGCGCCGCAGCACCGCGATACCGACGGGCCCGAGGTCGACGTCCTGGGCAGCATGATGGCCAGCGAATCGGAGATCAACGCCATCATGGGCTCCACCACCATCCGGCCCAAGACCGCCCTGCGAGCACCGATGAAAAACGACAACTACGAACCGCTTTCGCGGCCGGAGTGCATCGTGGTGATCGGGAACGCGATGGACTGGGTGTACCGGGACAGCGGCTACGACCAGTTCCGCGAGGTGCAGCTCGCGGACGACGCCGACGATGTCGAGGTCGATCAGGCCATCGCCACGTTCGACAGCCCCAAGGCGGCCAACGCCCTCGTCGCCCGCACGGTCGACATCTGGACCCGCTGCGGCGGGGACACCCTGACGTTCAGCTACGACGGTGGCGAAACGCAGGAGGCGCGGATCATGGCGACGCCGAGTGTCGTCGACGGCATCAACCTCACTCACGACCAGCCGGTGGATCCCGAAGATCGCCTCACCCACCGCGCGATCCTGGCCGTCAACAACATCGTCGTCGACTTGCGGGTGAGCGGGTACGCCATCGACGACGCCAAGACCGTCCAGCTCGCCAAGGCCATCGCGAGCCGCAACGCGTTGTGAACGACGACGTGGTCGCGCGCCTGCGGCGCGGCATCGCCGAGATCGAAACCACGGACCCTGTCGACAAGGATGCGGCCGCCACGGCGAGGAAGGCCCGCAGGGAAAAGCCCAAAGCGCAACCGGTTCCGACCACCTACCCGGGAATGCCCGAGGGCGACGACTGGATGGACCACGTACCGGCCAAGTATCGGCACGGCGAGAACGGCTTCGACCGACAGCTGATGGAAGACCTCGCGGCAGCCGGATTCCGGTGCTACAGAGCCGATCTCTTGTACACGCGGGATACCAAGAACGCGATTCCGGTGGCGCTCGATTGGCTCGAGCACCTGGAGAAACGGATTCCCGGCCCGGAAACCCGCCACCGCGAGCTGATCCGCGGCTGGCTGATCGAGCGTCTCGACCACGCGGCGATCCGGGGAAACGCGCGCGCGATCGACGTGGTCACCGCCCAGATCCGCCGTCGGGAACCACCACTGCCGTCACCGTTTTCGGATGCCGCAGGGCAGGTCTTGGCCCGCGCCGCGACGCCGCGTCACTTCGACCGCATCGTCGAATTGTTCGACGAACTGGAAGACGGCAACCATGCCAAGTACTTCCTGATCGCGTACTTCGGCAAGGTCAAGACCGACGAGTCGCGCGACATCGTGCTGCCGCACCTCGACTGCTGCGCGAACATCGTGATTCCCACGCTGATCAAGATGAACGCGACCGGGGTGCGGCACCTGATCGAACCGCATCTGAAATCCAGCTGGCCACCGACGCGGCGCTACGCGCGCCGGGCGATGGAACGGCTCACCTAGCCGACATCGAGGTGGGTTGCCGGGCGCTGTGACCAGTGTGCAGCCTGACGTGGCGGTTTCGCCGTTCTCGCTCGGAAGCCTGCACGTTCGTCACAGCGTTCGCTGGTGGACACTTGTGCCGCTCGCCGCGTGACCCGGCACGTCCCGCATCGCCCGCACACAGATCCGCGCACCGCGGTGCGGCACCAACGTCACATGCTTGACGCGTTGCCGCTCACCGGCCGTAGTGGTGGTGAAAAGATCTGCTCGGCACAGGATTTCACGCAGCACCACGCGCAGCTCGACCATCGCGAACGTCGCGCCCAGGCAGCGGCGGTTGCCGCCGCCGAACGGGAACCACGTGGTGGGGCCGAGGGTCACACCGACCATGCGATCCGGATCGAACCGGCCGGGGTCGGGATACACCGTGTCGCTGGCGTGCACGAGCCCGATGCCCGGCGCCACCATCACCCCGGCAGGCAAAAGGTAACCCGCCACCTCGACCGGCCGCGTCAACACGCGGCCGACGTCGAACACCACGGGCCGGATCCGCAGCACTTCCTTGGCGACCGCGTCGAGGTACTCGTCATCGCCGGACCGTGCGGCGCGCACGGCCTTGTCGAGCACGGCCGGGTGCCGCGTCAACCGTTCCAGCGCCCAGGACAGGCCGGTCGCGGTGGTCTCATGCCCGGCGACGAGCAGCGTCATCAACTGATCGCGCAGCTCGACGTCGGTCATGCCGTCACCGCCGCGCACCAGCATGGCCAGTACATCGGTGCGGTTCTCCAGGTCGGGGTCGGCGCGCCGCTCGGCGATCTCGGCGTAGAGCAGCCAGTCGGCCTCCGCCATGTCGCGCCGCAGCGCCTGCCAGGGGCGCCGCCGCAGCAGACCGGGGCTTGCGATCGCCAACAGATCCCATGACCCCACGCTCAACAACCGCGGCAGCACCGTGCGCAACGCGTCCAGCCGGGCCGGATCGGACGCACCGATCACCGTCCGCAGAATGACCTCGAGGGTGATCTCGGCCATCTTGGGCGCCGCCGCGAACGGCGTGCCCACGGGCCAGCGCGCCACGTTGTCGGCGGCAACCTCCGCCATGACCGCGGCCTGGCGTGCCACGGCATCGCGGTGGAACGGCGGCAGCATCAACCGCCGGCGATCGCGGTGCACGTCCCCGTCGACCACCAGCACCGAGGTATCCCCCAGCAGTGTGCTGAGCACCGAATTCGCTTCCCCGGCATGGTAAATCGCCGGGTCACCGGCGAACACGGTTTTGATGTCGGCAGGGTCGGCCAGATACACCATGGTGCCGAACGACGCGACCCGCACCGTGAACACGTCGCCGTAGCGGCGCCGGCACGCGGACACGTACCGGGGCCAGTGCCGCATCATGAGCGCGGCTTGTACCGACCGGGGAAGCCGCGGCCCCGGCGGCAGCTTGGCGTGCGCCGCGTCGGTCATCACTCCCAGCGTACGACGGTTCAGCCGAGCAGCTTCTTCTGCACCTTGCCCATCGCGTTGCGTGGCAGCTCGTCGACGAAGACGACCTCACGCGGCCGCTTGTGGTTGGACAGGTTCTCCGCCACCACCGCGATCAGTCGGTCGGCCAGCCCGCCCCGATCGGCGTCGGTGACGACATAGGCGACCACGCGCTGCCCGAGGTCGGGATCAGGCTGCCCAACGACGGCGACTTCACGCACGTCGGGATGTGCCAGCAGCGCGGTCTCGACCTCGCCTGCGCCGATGCGGTAGCCGCCGGATTTGATCAGGTCGACGGATTCACGGCCCACGATGCGGTGGAAGCCCTGCGCGTCGCGGGTCGCGACGTCACCCGTGATGAACCAGCCGTCGGAGGTCCACGACGCGGCGGTCGCATCAGGCCGATTCAGATAGTCGGTGAACAACATTGGGCCACGCACCTGAAGCCGCCCGATGCTGTCGCCGTCGTCGGGCACCTCCAGGCCGTCCTCGGTGCGCAACCGGGTCTCGACGCCCAGCACGGGCTGGCCCACCGATCCGGGCCTGCGCTCGCCGTCGGCCCGGGTGCTGAGCGTGATCATGGTTTCGCTCATGCCGTACCGCTCGATCGGCGCCTGGCCGGTGAGCTCGGTGATGCGGTCGAACACGGGCGTCGGCAACGGTGCACTGCCCGACACCAGCAGCCGGGCCCGGCTCAGCGCCCGCGCCGCGGATTCGTCGGCCGCGATCCGGGACCATACGGTGGGGACACCGAAGTACATGGTGCCGACCGCGGCGGCGTAGCGCTCGGGACGCGGCTTGACGGTGTGGACGACGCGCGAGCCGATCCGCAGCGAGCCGAGCACCCCGAGCACGAGCCCGTGCAGGTGGAACAGCGGCAGCCCGTGCACGACGGTGTCCTCGGCGGTCCACTGCCACGCGTCGGCGACGGCGTCGATTCCCGCCGCGAGGGCACGATGGCTGAGGTTGACTCCCTTTGGCGCGCCGGTGGTTCCGGACGTGTAGAGGATCATGGCGACGGCGTCGTCGGCCGGGCCGTCCGAAACCGCGCCGGTGTGCCCGTGCGTCGGCACGACCGGCAGGTCGGAGTCGCGATGCGCGGGCCCGACCCAGCACGCGACCCCGGCGTCGGTGAGGATGTGACGCAGCTCGGCGCTGCCCGAGTCGGGCGGGATGGGCACCACCGGCACGCCGGCCAGCAGGCATGCGGTCACGCCGATGACGGTGTCCAGCGTGGGCTGCGCGCACACCGCGACGGGACGGTCGGTCGGGAGTGCGGCGGCGAGCGCACGTGCCGTGGCGGCGAGTTCAGCCCGCGACACGCTCTGCTCGCCGATGGTGACCGCGGCGGTCGCATCAGCGAGTTCAAGCGAATTCAGCAGCATCCGAGAACCTTTCAGTCACAACCCCGCCGCGCTTGAACGTCTGCAGCAACAGGGTCGGGTGGACCGATTCGACGCGGCCCTCCCACGGGCCGTTGGTGAGGAAGTCGCGCAGTTCGGCGATGTCGTGGGCCGTCACGTCGACGACGAGCGGATACTCGCCCATCACCATCGCGGCGTAGCGCACGAGAGGTGAACGGGCGAGCGTGGTTCCGACGTGTTCGGCGTGCTGGGGAGCGCACCGGATCCACAGCAGCGTCTCGACCGGCAGGCCGAGCAGGGCCGGGCCGACGACGGCGCGGATGCGGACGAAACCCCGTTGGATCAGCTGGTCGATACGCCGCCGGGCGGTGGCCTGTGAGAAGCCAGCGAGCGACGCGATGGTCTCGAACGGCGTGCGACCGTCGGCCACCAGGGCGTCGATGATCGCGCGGTCGACGTCATCGACCTGCAGCCCGGTGCGGGTCTGTTCCGGTGGCACGTCGGGTAATTCGAGCGCGGCCACCTCGGCCGGCGTCAGCACGCCTGCGCGCCACTCGGCGACCGTCCGGAAGTATTGCAGCACCGGGGTCAGCCGGTGGGTGATCACGCCGTCGAGCCCTGCACCGAGAACGTCCGGCAGCGCCTCGAACTCCGACGCCACCTCGGCGATCACCTCCGCCGACTCGGCAAGCGCATAGACGAAAACCGTGTCGGGACGGGCGGCCAGGGCCCGGGCCACCGACTGCACGGCGTCAGGTCGGCACTGCACGAGCAGCAGGTGCGTCGGGGCCAGCGCGGTCAGCCCGACGACCTGCACCGTGCGGTCCTCGAGCAGCGCCGCGCCCCGGCGGGCGACGGTGCGGACGGGCTCGTCGAGCACTTCCGCGATCCGTCGCCACGACGCCCTGCCGTTGACCTGCAGCGCCTCGGTAATCCGAAGCGCGAGGGGGTCGAGCACTTCCACCGGTCGGGTCACCCCACTACTGGTACTTCAGTTTTCACAGCCGTGTCAGCTTTTCGCGGGAGCCGGCGGCGGATCGCCTCGCCGACGACCAGCACGACGAGGTTTGGGCCAAGTGCGATGAAGCCGGAATCCCAACTGCCGATCGGGATCTCGAAGAACGTGATCCAGCTGACCACCAGCACACCGACGACGATGCCGGCGAGCACCGGGACCGCACCCACCGTGACGCGCCCGCGCAGCGCCACCAAGATGGCAGGTGCGAGTTGGGTCAGGCCGCCATACGTGAGCAGCAGCAGGCTCGCGATGCTCGCGCCACCGAGGCCGAAGGCCAGCGCCAGGGTGATGGCACCCGCGACGACAGCGGTGTTCATGCGCATCCGGGTCTTCTCGCTACCGACGGTGATGAGGTTGCGCGAAACCAGGGTTGAGATGCCCATGACGATCGCGGCCGCGGGCACCATGGCGGCCGAGGCGCCGCCGATCGCGACGACCGCGACCAGCCAGTCCGGCAGCGTGTGCGTCGCGGTGTCGAGCAGTACATGGTTGCCCGTGGTGTCGGTCGGCAAAACCAGCGTCGCGCCGAGCCCGACGATGATGGGCGCGAACAGCAGCAGCTGATACAGCGCGAGCCACGTGTAGTTGCTGCGCAGGATCTCCCCGCTGCGAGCCGCGAACACCGGCGGCCACAGGTGCGGAAACACGTTGAGCCCCGCACCGATCGACGTGACGACAACCGCGGTGAGGAAGAACGTGGTGTCGTATCCCGGTGCGGCGAGGGTCAGCAGCACGGGCTGATCCTGGTGCACCCGCGCGAAGACCTCGGGGATTCCGGCGATGCCGAACGCGACACCGCCGACCACGATGAGCAGCGCCACAACCATGAGCGCGTCCTTGAGCACCGCGACCCGCGAAACCCCGCGGATGCCCGCCCACACCACGAACAGGATCACCAGCACGCTCGCGATCACCATGGACAGTCCACGGCTCGATTCGCTGCCCGTGGCCAGTTCGACGATCAGTCCCAGGCCCGTGATCTGCAGTTCGAGGTAGGGCAGCAGGAAGATGGCGCCGACCACCGCGACGACCTTGCCCAGCACCGGGCTGTTGAAGCGGTCGATGAAGAAGTCGGCCATGGTGAGATAGCCGCGGCCCTTGCCGAGCCGCCACAGGCGCGGCGCGACGAAGTACATGCCGATCGCCGAGATCGACAGGTAGGCAAGGGCGAACGTGGCACTGACGCCGCCACCGAACGCGATGCCGGACAGGCCGAGGAAGCTGAACGTGGTGAGCGACTCGCCCGCCTGCAGGAACCACGAGCGCCACCGGCGGAAGCTGCGGCCGCTGACTGTCCATTCGTCGAGTTTGGTGGCGCGCCGGCCCGCGACGCCGAGCACACCGATGGCGATCAGGCCGATCACGATGAAGACGGTGAGCGCGTTCATCGCGGGTCTCCGTCGGCCGCGTCGGCGGCGTCGAGAGCAGCGCCGCCGTCCCGCTGATAGGTGGCCTCGACGATGCGCAGCGCGACGACCGTGCCGACGACGCACATCGCGGTCCAGACGAGCACCGACGGGACACCGAACCACAGGTGCGGTCCGTTGACGAACGACAGGAACGGGGTGATCAGGAATCCGAGGATCGGGACCGCGGCGATGGCGAGGCGCCGCGGGCTTTCCAGGACAGGGTGTTTCATGATGAGCGGTTCTCCAGGGAGGGGGCGGGGCGCCGCTGACCGTGGCCGGTGGCGGCTTCGAATGCCGCGGCCACCGCGAGCAGCATCTGCTCGGAGCGGGCACGGGTGACGATCTGCAGCCCGACCGGCAGCCCGTCGGGCGTGAACCCCGCGGGCACCGAAATGGCAGGAACGCCAAGGGTGGTGATCAGATAGCAGGACGCCATCCAGTCGAGGTAGGTGTGCTGGGGTACCCCGGCCACTTCGGTGGGCCAGAGTTGCTCGGCGTCGAAGGGTGCGACCTGGCTGACCGGTGCGAGCAGCACGTCGTACGTGTCGAAGAACGCCGCGGCCGCGCGCCGCAGCCGGGTCAGTTCGGCCAGGGCCTGGCCGACGTCGCGGGGAGTCCTGGCCCGGCCCTCGCGGATGTTCCACGCGAGATCGGCCTTGAACGCGTCGGGGGTGGCGTCGAGCTGGTCACCCCACATGACGTCAAACTCGACCGCGCGCAGCGTGCGGAACGTGGCGTCGGCACCGTCGAGATCCGGGCATGCCGGGTCGACGTGCGCGCCGAGTTCCGCGAACAGCCCGACCGCGGTTTCCAAGGGCGCCAGCACTTCTGCGTCCACCGGGACGCGGTCGCCGAGGGTGGGTGCCCAGGCGACCCGGAGGCCTTTCAGCTCGGCGGGGTGCACCGTGGCGAACGCCGCCGGGTCGTCGCTCAGGGACGACGGGTCATCCCGATGCGCGCCCGCGATCACCGACAGCAGCAGCGCGACGTCACCGACCGTGCGGCCCATCGGGCCCGCGGTCGCCAGGTTCGGAAGCGCCCACGCGGCACCGGGATCGGGCACCCGTCCGGGTGTCGGGCGCAGGCCCACCACGTTGCAGAACGAAGCCGGGTTGCGCAGCGAGCCGCCCATGTCGCTGCCGTCGGCGATGGGTTGCATACCGCTCGCCAACGCGGCCGCGGCACCCCCGCTGCTACCGCCGGCGGACCGGTCGAGGGCGTACGGGTTGCGGGTCGTGCCGAAAACCGAGTTGAACGAATGCGATCCGGCCGCGAACTCGGGCACGTTGGTCTTGCCGATCCGGATGGCGCCCGCGCGTTGGATGCGCCGGACGATTTCGTCGTCCTGCTCAGGAACCCAGTCGGCGTGCAGCGGCGAGCCGAACGTCGTGCGCATGCCCGCGGTGGCGTGGGTGTCCTTGAACGCGATCGGCAGCCCGTGCAGCGGGCCCACGGGCTCACGCGCGGCGCAGCGGCGGTCCGCCTCGTCGGCGGCCCGCTCGGCGCCGTCGATGTCGAGGCTCACGATCGCGTTCACCGCGGGGTTGTGTCGCTCGATCTGGCCGACGTGCGCCGCCAGCACCTCGCGGGCCGAGACCTCGCGGCGGCGCAGCCGCGCTGCCAGGTCGCGAGCGCTACTGAAGTTCAGCGAGTCATCCACGGTTGCGCATTGCCTCTCTCGTGGGCCCGGCGTGTCAATTGACACACCAGAGTGGTCTTGTGAGCCCAATCACATGATGTGTATGTGCCAGAAAACTAGCATGGATGACGAAATAGGACAACAGATGCGGTGATAGTGGCCTTTTGCGCCGCCTAAGGGTGAATTCTGGCGTATATGGAACTGCCGGGCAGCGCGCCGCCACCTGCGCGACGTCGCACCGAGACTCACACCAGGGACAAACCGGGCACGGATCTTGTCCCTGGTGTGAATCTCGATGTCGGTACAGTGGTCGCCATGGCAACCGCATCCGACCGGGCAAACGCACGTTTGCTGTCGTCGATGTGGAACCGTGCCCGCCTGGCGCCGCTGAAGAGGATCTCGGGTTAGCTCGCGCAACCCACTGACCCTGCTATCAGCTTCGAGGCGTCATGAAGCCGTCCCTATACGCCGTTGCGGCGTCGCTCTACCTGACCGAATACACCCTCTACTCCAACTCGTCGTCGGCTGTGCTGCTGAACTCCGCGATCGCCGACTACTTCGACATCCCGTTCTCGCAGGCCGCTTACATCGGTGTGGCATTCCTGGCCGGCTTCTGTCTGGCGTTGCTGCCCGCGGGCCTGCTGTCGCATCGGTACTCACCGACGGCCGCGTTCTTCGCCGGCTCGGCGGTGCTCGCCGTGCTCGGCATCGCCGCGAGCCTCAGCCCCCAGTTCTGGATACTGATCACCATCCGGTTCCTGCAGGGCATCGCGTCGGCCGTGCTCGCGCCGCAGATCTTCCGCATCATCCGGACGCAGTTCTATCCCGATCACCACTCGGCAGTCCTCGGCACGTGGGGTCTGGTGGTGTCGGCGTCGGCGCTGTGCTCACCGCTGATCACCGCGCTGCTCAACGACCTGTGGGGCTGGCGCTCCTTCCCGTACGAGACCGTGGCGACCACCGTGATCGCGATGGCCCTGCTCGCGCTGGCACCTGCCCGACCGGCCACCACGCACGAGGACGCCACGAGCGGCCGCGCGGCGATCCCGGTCGTCGGCCTCGCGGTCGTGCAGCTCGCGATCTTCCTGGTGATCGGCGCGGCCGGCA
Organism: Mycolicibacterium mageritense; assembly: GCF_010727475.1. Taxonomy (NCBI): domain Bacteria; kingdom Bacillati; phylum Actinomycetota; class Actinomycetes; order Mycobacteriales; family Mycobacteriaceae; genus Mycobacterium; species Mycolicibacterium mageritense. The sequence continues at coordinate 4,165,283 of NZ_AP022567.1, read as the reverse complement.
CCGTGCCCACCAAGGTGGCCCTGTGTGTCGCCGCGACCATGATCGGCATCACCGTCATCGTCGTCCGGGCCTACCGTCAGGCCCCGAATCCCGTTCTGCGCCAGAGCCTCTTCGTGGTGTTCGTGGCCGGCATCGCCACCAACGTCTTCACGCTGTCGCTGATCTACTTCCTGCAGCAGGTACGCAGCGTGAGTTCGTATGGCTCGGCGCTGTATCTGCTTCCCATGGCGTTCTTCGCGGGGTTGATCCCGGTGCTGAGATTCGGCAGGCCCGGTGACAACGCCAAGAACACCCGCCTGGTGTGGATCGGTGCGCTGTTCCTGATCACGGCCGGGCTGAGCGTCGTCCTGCCGGGACACCCGCTACTGCTCAGCGCCGCGCTCATGGGTGGCGCGATGGGATTCCTGTGGAGCTCCCTGGCCGCCAATGTGCTGACCAACTCCGCACAGATCGCGTTCGACTCCAGCCTGTACCACTACCTGCGGGCACTGGGCGCCGCGATCGGCGTGGCGATGGGCGCGACGATGATCGACGGCCTGGGCACCGAACTGTTCGGCGGGGTCGCCGCGCTGATGACGGTGGTCGGCGTGGCGGCGGCGTTGGCGGCCCGCTCGGCGTGCCGGGCAACCCGATTGGTGGCTGTGCGATGACGCTCACGTACGGCTGGCCCACCGACCAGCTCACCACCGATCCGCGCCTGGCGTACAACAGCATCTCGAAGACGTTTTGCCGCCAGGTCTACGAGAGCCTGCTCGACGTCGATCCCGGCAGCGGAGAACTGCTGCCCTGGCTCGCCACGTCGTGGCGCTACCGCGACCAGCTGACCCTGGATCTGGAGATCCGCGCCGACAGAGCGTTCTCGGACGGCACACCGCTCACCCCCACCGCCGTCGCGCAGAGCTTCACCGAAATCCGTGCGTTGGAGCGGGTTTCACCGCTTCCGGCCGCCGTGACGATGCTCACCGGGCTCGACCGAGTCGACACCGACGGCGACACCGTGACGTTTCGCTTCACGCGACACAACGCGGCGTTCCTGCGGTCGCTGGCCAGTGTGAACCTCGCCATCACGAGCCGGGCGGGACTGGGCACCGGGCGCTGGGCACGGACGGCCGAGGGGCTGCGTGACGGAGCCCGCCGGTTGATATTTCAGAAGTCCGTCTCGGGCGACCTCTACCCCGGGCCGGTCGACGGGTTTGCAGCCGCCGCACTGGACAATCCGGGCATCAGTTACGGGCTGTGCCCCAATGCATCCCGCGGTCTGCTTGCCGACCCGCGAATCCGCCGAGCGCTGTCGCTGCTGATCGACCGGCCACGCCTGCAACCGCTGCTCGATCCGAGTGGCTACTCCGTCGCCACCTCGGTGTTGACGCCGCCGACGCTCGACTATCGCGACTGCACGGCCGAACTCACCTACGATCCGGCAACCGCGCACCGGTTGCTCGACGGCCGGCGGCCCAGGTTCGAGGTGGTGTTCAACAGCACGTTCTCCCCCGTCGACACCGCGGTCCTTAACGCGGTGGCCGCGCAGTGGGCCGACCATGGCGTCGAGCTCGCGCTCTGCGATGTCGACTTTCCCGAGCTGCGCAGGCGGCAGGAATCCGGGGACTACGACTTCCGGTTCTTCTACTTCACCGGAAGCGACCCCGACGTGCTGCGCTACCAGTTCGCCGTCACCCAACGGAACATGAACCGCCGCACCGAACCCGACGAGCTCGACACCCTGCTCGACGCCCAACTCACCTGTGCCGATCCTGCCGCGCGCCGTGAGCTGGTGCACGACACCCAACGGCGGATCGTCGGCGACGGGCTGTGGCTGCCACTGTGCAATGTCCACACTGTCACCAGTTATCGGCCTGACGTGCTCTCCGGCGTGTATCTCGACGCCGAGGCATTGGCCCGAATCCCTTGAACCTGAAAGGCAAGACCATGGATATCGCCATCGTCGGCGCCGGCCTGGGCGGCCTGGCCGCGGCCGTCGCGCTGCAGCGACACGGCCACCGTCCCGTGCTGTTCGACAAGACCCGCGAGCTCGGCGAGGTCGGCGGCCCGCTGGGCATCTCGCCGCAGACGCTGCGGCTGTTCTCGCAATGGAAGATCATCGACGCGTTCAACGAGATCTCGTCGGCCACCGCATATTTCGAGAACCGCGACCAGCTCGGCCGGCTCGAGAAGGTCACCGACTACGGTGCGGCACCCGACGCCGACGGCGAACACGGACGGTTCGGCTACGCAGACGCCGAGGTCTCGCCCCGCACTGTGCACCGGGCCGATCTGCACAGTCTGCTGGTCGGGGCCGTCGGGGCCGAGAACGTGCGGCTGCGCCATCAGCTGGCCGCGATCACCGAACGTGACGATCACGTCGAATTGAGCTTCACCAACGGTGAGACCGCCCGGGCCGGTCTGGTCATCGCTGCCGACGGGCTGCGCTCCACCGTGCGGAAGATGTTCAGCAGCGACGAGATTCACTACTGTGGCTCGGTGATCTTCCGGGCCGTGAGCCCCGCGGACTGTCTCGACGGGCCCAACGACCGGCTGCGGTCGTGGCATTCGGACGACTACGCCAAACACGTCATCGCCATGCCGGTGCGGGCCGGCAGGCAGGTCGCTGTCGACGCCACGCTCGGGGTGGACGAACCACCGCTGCACCTGTGGTCCGCCCAGGCCGACCTCGAAGCGCTTGCCGCGCAGTTCGACGAGTTCGATCCCGTCGTGCCGCGGATGCTGCTCGCCGCGACCGGCCCGGTCTACATGCACCCGGTGTACGACCGGGATCCCATCGACCGGTGGACCACGGCCCGGATCGCGCTGCTGGGCGACGCCGCACACCCCATGACGCCGTTCGGCGGACAGGGCGCCAACCAGGCCCTTCAGGACGCGGCCGAACTGGCCACGCAGATCGCGGGCGCCGGCCATGACGACTACACCGCGGCGTTGCAGGAGTACCAGCGCATCAGGACCGAACAGACCGCCGAAATCCAGCGGGCCGCACGTGGTTACGCCGACCGGCGGGCGACGGTCTCGGTGCGCTTGACCGACATCGTCAGAACTGTGGAAGAGCCGTGATCATTTCGGCTAACGGATTGCTCCGCAAGCGATTCCGTCACCGACGGGGATATGGCACCGCTTGTGTTGACAGCTCTGCAATATGGGCGTCTACTGGAAGCCAGCGGAACAGACATTGGAAACCGCCTTCGTCGGATTCACAGACTTGCTCGTCGCCACGGTCTTCGTGACCGTTGGAGCTGAGCAGTGGCCGGGCGGCCCACCCACTGGCCGAAAGCTCCTCCCTGGCCGACAGCGATGTCCCAGGGACAACAGAAGCGATGTTCCTTTTCGGGATCCCGGCCGGCGCGGTGGCGTCGCTCAGTCATCCGTTGCGCCACGACGACCGTAGTGCCGATCGCACGCCGCGCCAACCGGTGTCAGGCAGTGCGAGCCGGAATATGGTGCGCAGCGTCTGAAGGTATTGATGCGACAGCGGCCCGCTGGTGTAGGGCACGTTGTACTTGTCGCACAGTTCTCGTACCCGGACACTGATCTCGGCCAGCCGGTTGCTCGGAAGATCCGGGAACAGGTGATGCTCGATTTGGTAGCACAGATTCCCGCTCGAAAACGCCAGCACGGTACCGGCTTTGAAGTTCGCCGTACCCAGCATCTGTCTGAGGTACCACTCCGGTCTGGTCTCGTCCTTGAGCGTGTCGGCGGTGAACTTCTCGGCACCGTCGGGGAAATGCCCGCAGAAGATCACTACATACGCCCACAGGTTGCGCAACAGATTGGCCGTGAGGTTGGCTCCCAGGGTCCGGCGCCAGCGACGCCGGCTCAGCGCGGGCAGGATGAGGTAATCTTTGACCAACTGCCTGCCGATCTTCGCTCGCAACACCTGGCGCGCATCCAGCTTGCCGGCTGCCGTATCCGCCCGGTCGCGTGCCGAATAGAAGCCGTGCAGCGCGATGCCCCACTCGAAGATCATGGCGAGCAGCACATTACGCAGCGGTTGGATGAAATGCTGTGGCTCCCAGGCCTGATCGCGGCTCATCCGAAGGATCCCGAAGCCAAGGTCGTCGTCCACGCCGAGCACGTTGCTGAACACGTGGTGGCGGTAGTTGTGCGAGTAACGCCACTGCGCGGACGGGCCGACCATGTCCCATTCCCACGTGCTCGAGTGGATCTCGGGGTCGTTCATCCAGTCCCACTGGCCGTGGCAGACGTTGTGCCCGATCTCCATGTTCTCGACCGATTTCGCGTATGCCAGCGAAACCGTCCCCACCAACCACCCGGTTCTCGATCGGCTGCCGGCGATCAGCAGCCGCGCGGCCAGGTCAAGTGTCCGTTGGAAATTGATCGTGCGCCGGATATAGGCCGCGTCGCGCTCGCCGAGCGAATCCTCGATGTCGCTGCGGATACTGTCGAGCTCGGCACCGAAAGCCTCGATGTCGGCGCGGCTCATTTGCGCGTACGCCGCGCTGTCGCTGATTGCCACCTGTGTGTGATCCCGGTTCGTCGATGTGCGGCGCGTGTCCGGGCCACCTGGGCGTGTTATCCGCGAGGGTAACCGTCAATGCCGGTTCCCGCCACAGCGCGTGACCGACGTCATCACACTGCGTGCGAATACCGTTGCGCCTGCTGAAACGTCGAGATGGCCGCCAGGGTGGCCGCCGCGCCCTGATTGCGGTCGACACCGTCGGCATGTAATCCGTCGAATCCCGCGCCCGTGCCGGGAACCCACATGAGTTCACCCGCGTCGTTGGCGCCCTCGAACCATGCTGCGGCGGCTCGCACCGTATCGGGCCAGATGGCTCGCGGATCGACGGTTGCGGCACGGGCACAGGCGTCGGCGAGGACGGCCACCTCGGTCGGCTGCTGGGCGAATCCCGGCCGGATGTCGTCGGCCGACCTGCCTGCAGCGGGTGTCGGCGAAAGGTGGCCGTTCACGGTCTCGCCTGCCACGAGCCAGGCCAGCAGGTCGAGCCCTCGGTTCCACAGCTCGGTGTCGTCGAGAACGATGCCCGCAGCGATCATCGCCTCGGTGAGAACGGCATTGGCGTAGGTCAGCCTGCGCTCCGGCCACGGCCAGCTTGTGCAGCCGCTCGGTGCGGGAACACGGACGGCATAGTCAGAGACGAGGGCGCGCGCCGCACCGTGTTCAGGGTGCACGGTAAGCATCTCGGCGGCGCCGAGCACTGCGAACGCCATGGCCCGTGGCGACACCGATCGGCGCCGCGCCGCACGCTCGAACTGGATCACGGCCATCGTGCGGACCATGCCGTCAGCGCTGTGCGCGGCGGCGCCAAGTCCCCACAGGCAGCGTCCCCAGGCTTCTTCCAGCGCCGGCGCATCGACCCAGGCGCCGGTGCCCGCCATGCGGTTGCGGCAGGCACCGCTCACGGTCTGCGCCTCGTTCAGGAAACGTATCGACACCCCCGCCAGCCGGCGCACCGCCTGGTCTGCCCCGGGTTGCCGGGTGGCGACAACGAGCACACGGGCCATATCTTCTGTCCGGTAACCATTCTCGGTCTGCGGCTCGGAGAGACAGGCGCGCTCGAAGGTACCGCGGGCGTCAGTCAAATGATGCAGGTGGTCGAACCTCGGCTGCGGGATACCCGTCATATGCGTTCCGGCTGAATCGACAAAACCTGTTGTGCAGCAGCCTGATATGACGCGGCGACCATCGACCACGCCATCGAGGGAGCCAGCCTTCTCGCCTCGGCCGCCATATCGCCTGCCAGACGTGGCTGGGTGAGCACGCTGCGCAACGCCCACCTCAACGCGTCGGGGTCATCATGCGCGACGACGATGCCCGCGCCACTCCCGAGGAGCTCCACTGCATGTGGAAAAGCCGTGGCGACGACGGGCCGACCATGGCCGATGGCTTCCACGAGCACACCGGATGTGTCCTGTTCGGTGGAGTCGTAGGGCAGCACCACCACTGCGGCGGACCGGACCAGCGCGCTCAACGACTCCCGGTCGCGATAACCGGACTCGAAGAACACCACGCCTGCCAACCCACTGTCGTGGACCTGCTGCACACACGCGTCACGGTATTGCTCGCCCTCGGCGGCGAGCACCTTGGGATGTGTCCCGCCCGCGACGAGATACCGCGGCCGGCCGTTGAGTTGGTGCAGAGCGCTCATGGCGTCGATGGCCCGCTCGATCCCCTTGCCCGGACCCAGCTGACCCCACGTCAACAGCGTGGGCCTGTTGCCTCGCTTGACCGATCCACCGGTGGGAATCGTCGCGCCGTGCGGAATCGTCTTGATTTTCAAGCCGTCGACGCGGAAGGCACGACTGAGCCGTCCGTTGGCCGTATCGGACAACACCACCACGCGTTCGGCCAAAGCCACGATCTGCTCGAGCACAGCGCGTTGGCGCGGCGACGGGTCACGGGGCACCGTGTGGACGACTACGATTGCCGGGACATCCAACCCGCCGATGATCTCCAGAATTTCATCGCCGTCCGCGCCACCGTAGACGCCGAACCGGTGCTGAACCAGGGCAATGTCGCTGAGGTTGAGCAGATCGATGCACTCAGCCACCGACGTTGCGGAACCATTGACCAATTCACCGATGACGTGACTGCCTTGGGATGGCATGCCATCGCTCACCCGGACCACGCCGATGTTCACGCCGTTGGCGGACAGACCTGCGGCGAGCCCCGAGCTGAACCTGGCCAGCCCGCACCGTGTCGGTGGGAATGTACAGAGCATCCCCACATTCAGCGGGCTGAGACCAGGACGCTCGGTGATGGGACTACCAACCAAGTGCAGTGTCGACGACGCGGTCAACGCGTCTCCGACCGGCGGTCGGCGGCAGGTGCGACTGGTGGATCATTCGAATCCTCGGTATCCGTGCCCTTTTTCGACACCGCGGGGCCCATGTCGGCATGGTTGCCGATGGCCCGAGGTTCGGTGATGTGCGTCATGCTCGTCTCTCTGGTTCTGTTGCGCCGTGCATCAAGACCGATGCACGCCGGCAGGCCGTCGGTTGGCCACGGTCATCGCGCAACGCGAATCCTGGATCTGAGAAAGATGATTCGCTGCTGATCGGCAGGTACGCGCATCGGCCTCGCTCCGGTTCGCGTTCGACGCCTCAGCCTGTCCGAAAGCACGCCGCTACCGCATTGTGTGTGTACTGAACCGAATTTCGCTGTACCGCAGAAAAACTGGTGCATCCTGCTAGCGCAGTGGATCGTTCGTGCCTGGTGGCGGGATCCGGGCCAGAACCTCAGTCAACGCTGCGCGGAGTACATTGTCAACAGCACCGATACCGACATTGCGAGTTCGCCGACGCGGCGCGTACGGTCGAAGGACCGGGACCACGACAGGCCCCCACATCACAAGGGGCCAACAATGGCTGACAAGTCGCCACGGCAGAGCATGAGCAAGAAGTCCGGTAAGTCGCTCAAGGAGAAGCGTGCGGTCAAGCGCGCCAAGAGCGCAGAGTCGTCGTCAACCGACAACGTCCTGCATCCCAAGAAGCACTGACGGTCAGCTAGTCCCCGGTCTGCGCCCACGCCGCGATCGGCAGCGTCAGGTACACACCGATCACCAAGTCCTGGGCCACATCCTGGGCGGCATCGCGGATGGCTTCGGCGCGTCGCTGCCGGTCCTCTGCCCGGTCGCCGAAGTACTTCGACTTGACCTCGATCAGCACGTCGATGTCGAAGCGGTCGAACGGGCCGACAGTGTGGAAACGGATCACCACATCGCCCGGCTGCAGGTTGCGTTCATAGGGCTCGTCTCGGCACTCGACCGCCAGGGAGACAACGTGAGGTAGCGCCTGAGCCAAACGCTCGCGGGTGTCGTCGGTCACCCGTGGACCACACGTGACATCGATCAGGGGCACATCCGCCTCCGAACTCCTCTCCATGCTCCGGCACGCCGACAGCCATCGTGCCATCGCTACCGTGGACTCGATCGATCATCGCGAACGGGAGCTGAGCAATGCACGTCGTCTTCCTGCACGGCATCGGGGACGGGAACCGGGACTACGACTGGCTGGACGGCCTCAACCGGGGCCTCACGCAGGCTGGGTTCGATCCGGTCGACCGTGCCGACGTGCTCGCGCCGCGCTACAGCGACCTGCTCAAGACCGACGGGATCACCGCCAAGCTGCCGCCCATCACCTACAAGGCCAAGGACGACGCGCTGGCGCGCCGCGAGTTCGAACGCAGGCAGGCCCGCGTGCAGCGGCTGCTCGGGCAGCAGTTCGGCGTCCGGACCTACGGGTTCAACCTGATCCCCGACCCGGTGTGGAACTCCGCGCCCAGCGGCGTCGTCGAGTACCTGTCGGTCTACGACCTCGACCAGGTCCGCCGCTACATCCGCAACGACGGCATCCGGGCCGCGGTGATGCTGCGCATCCTCAACGCGCTGCCCGACGAGGGTGAACTGCTGTTGATCGGTCACAGCCTCGGCAGCGTCATCGCGATCGACCTCCTCGACCATCTGCCGGAAGGTGTGCACGTGCGCCGGTTCATCACGATCGGCAGCCCGGCCAGTATCCGGGCCTTGCACGAGGGCAGCGAACGACTGCTCAAACGGTTCCCGTACTCACGCGTCGACGACTGGTCGAACTTCCTCAACGTGCGCGACATCGTCACGGGCGGAAGGGGTTTGGCATCGACCTTTCCCGGCGCACAGGACTTCATGCTGACCGTGCGCGGGCACAACGCCGACACCTACATGGGCGATCCCGCAGTCGCGGGGCTGGTGGCCGACGCGCTGTACCCGGGCCCGGAAGCTGCCGCACCGGCAGGTTCCGACATCGCCGTGCGGATGAGCGAGACCGAAGCGTCAGCCCTTCTCGTGCAGCATTTCGGGGAGGCCGTGGCCCGCCACATCAAGGACGCCGAGCGCGCCGACCGCTACCGCGCCACGCTGCAGATCCTGCGGGACGACCTGGCCGCGCAACTCACCCGGCAAGCAGCGGGCGGTCAGTTGCTCGCACCCGAGTTGCACCAGCTCATCGCCGGTGAGCTGCCTCCACTGCCGCAGCGGTGGGAACTGCACGAGGCCGTCACCGAGCTCGTGGTGCTGGCGCTGACCAATTGCGTCACGCCCTACGAGATCGACACCGGCGACGCCCCCATCAAGGCGCTGGAGGACATCGCCGATGCCCTCGGCTTCCGCCGTGATGTGGGAAAGACCGTGGCCACCGCGATCAAGGACGTGCAGGCCGCGGTCAGCAGCAAGGGCGGGGTGCCGTGGGGCCGGGTGCTGACCGCCGCGGCCGGTGTCGCGCTGATCGCCGCGGGCCCGGTCGGCCTGGTCGTGGCCGCGCCTGCGGGCGCATTCGGGGCGGCGGCCGTGACCGGAGGCCTTGCCGCGTTCGGCCCCGGCGGCATGGTCGGCGGGCTCGCGATGGTCAGCGGGCTGGCCGGGACCGGCGCCGCGACGACGGCCGCCGCGGTGGCCGGCGGCTCCGGGCCTGCCGAGTCGCCGCCCAACCTGGACAAGCTCATGATGCGCGTGGCCGCGGCGCACGCCCGCAAGCTGCTGGACCTGGGTTCAGACACCCGGCTGTGGTATCAGCTCACCGACTTCGAGAGCCAGGTGTCGGCCGTGATCAACCGGCTCGAGCCGTTCAACGACCCCAAGTCCGCGCGGTTGTCGCAGCTGACCGCGGCGAAGGCCGCGATCAACGCGCTGCTGCAGTTCATGGTGGTAAATGGCTTGGTGCCCAAGGAGATTACCGACGGAGAAGCGGCCGAAGCCCCGTGACTTGCCGAAAGCCTCTGGCTCAGACCGGTTTGAGGGAGTAACGTCCGTCTCGGCGTATGAAGAAAGCGGTACGTCAAGTCAGCTACCGGATCCGAGATCCCCACGGAGCGGATAGTGACCGCTACCCCACGCAAAACGAAAACTGAGCTGCCCTGCATCGGCGCCCGCCCCGGCGAGCGGCATGGATCGACGGCGGACGAAGTCCGCTCCCACTACGACCTGTCGAACGAGTTCTTCAGGTTGTGGCAAGACCCAACCCAGACCTACAGCTGTGCCTACTTCGAACGCGACGACATGACGCTGGAGCAGGCGCAGATGGCGAAAGTCGATCTGGCGCTTGGCAAACTGGGCCTGCAACCCGGCATGACTTTGCTCGACATCGGCTGCGGCTGGGGTTCGACCATCATGCGCGCGGTCGAGAAGTACGACGTCAACGTGATCGGCCTGACGTTGTCACACAACCAGCTCGCCCACATCCAGCAGCGCTTCGTCGAATCTGACAGCAAGCGCAGCAAAGAAGTTCGGCTCCAGCCGTGGGAAGACTTCACCGACCCGGTCGACCGCATCGTGTCGATCGGAGCGTTCGAGCACTTCGGCTTCGAGAAGTACGACGACTACTTCAAGAAGACCTATGAGCTGATGCCCGACGACGGCGTGATGCTGCTGCACACCATCGTCTCGACCAGCAAAGAAGAAGTGGCCGAACTCGGGTTACCCACCACGATGTCGCTCATGCGCTTCTTCCGCTTCATCGTCACCGAGATCTATCCCGGCGGCCGCATTCCGCTGATCGCGATGGTCGAAGACCACGCCACCGACGCAGGCTTTACCGTCACGCGCAAACAACGTTTGCGGCCGCACTATGCCCGCACGCTGGACACCTGGGCGGCCAACCTCGCGGCCCGCAAGGACGAGGCGATCGAGATCACCTCCGAAGAGGTCTACGAGCGGTACCTGAAGTATCTGACCGGGTGCGCCGACCTGTTTCGCAAGGGTTACACCGACGTATGCCAATTCACCTGTGAGAAAGCGGTATAGCTGAGGGGGAGGTCACCACATGGCTGACGGCAGGTCCGCGACGGCGGAGATGCGGCCGAACTTCGAGGACGTACAAGCCCATTACGACCTCTCCGACGATTTCTTCGGGCTGTTCCAGGATCCATCGCGAACGTACAGCTGCGCGTTCTACGCGCGCGACGACATGACCCTCGAACAGGCACAGCTGGCCAAGATCGACCTGGCCCTCGACAAACTGGGCCTGCGACCGGGCATGACGCTGCTGGACGTCGGCTGCGGCTGGGGCGCGCTGATGAAACGCGCGATCGAGAAATACGACGTCAACGTCATCGGCCTGACCTTGAGCCGCAACCAACACGCCTACAGCCGAGAGCTTTTGGCGCAAGTACCCACCGCCCGCTCACACCAGGTGCTGCTGAAGGGCTGGGAACAGTTCGACGAACCCGTGGACCGCATCGTCAGCATCGAGGCGTTCGAGGCGTTCGGCAAGTCGCGGTACGCCGCGTTCTTCGATACGGCCCACCGGGTGCTCCCGGCCGACGGCCGCATGGTTTTGGAGACCATCTTCACCCATCCGATCAACTACTGGCGTGAGCACGGCATCGCGATCACGTTGAGCGACATGAAGTTCACGCGGTTCATCGGCAAGGAGATCTTCCCGGGCGGGCAGCTGCCCTCCGATGAGGACGTGCTCCAATTCTCCTCGGTATCAGGGTTTTCCACCGTCGAGCTACAACTCATGAACACCCACTATGTCCGGACCCTCGACACCTGGGCGGCAGCCCTGGCCGACCGTCGCGACGCCGCGATCGCCACCACGTCCGAAGAGGTCTACGAGCGCTACATGCACTACCTGACGGGCTGCGCGGACTTCTTCCGACGCGGCATCGCCGAGGTTGCGCAGTTCACCTTCGACAAGCGAAATCAGTAGGCGCCGAACGCCAATACCACGTTGTTGCCACCGAAGCCGAAGGAGTCGCTGATCGCGTAGCGGAAGTTGCCCCGGCGCGGTTGATCGGCCACCACATCCAGATCGATCTCGGGATCGGGGTTCTTCAGGTTCAGTGTCGGCGGGATGATCCCGTCGCGCAGCGCCTGTACGGTCAGCACGGCCTCCACCGCGCCGGCCGAGCCCAGCGAATGCCCCAACGCCGCCTTCGGCGCGTACACCGCGGGCGTGTGCTTGCCGAGCGCATTGTGAATCGCCCGGGCCTCGGCCAGGTCGCCGCGCACCGTCCCGGTGGCATGCGCGTTGACGTGGTCGATGTCGGCCGGGGTGAGGCCGGCCAGCTGGACGGCCCGCGTGATGGCGGCGCCGGCCTGGATGCCCTCGGGGTCCGGGTCGATGGGGTGATGGCAGTCGGATGTGATGCCGACGCCCATCAACCGCGCCAGGATTCGCGCGCCGCGGGCCTTGGCATGCTGCTCGGTTTCGATGAGCATGAGCGCGCCGGCCTCGCCGAAAACCATGCCGTCGCGGTGCAGGTCGAAGGGGCGGCACGCGGCAGGCGGATCGTCGTTGGCGGTCGACAGCATGCCGAGGCGATCGAACACCGCGACGGGCACCGCCTCGATCCATGTTTCGACGCCGCCACAGATCGCGGCGTCGGCGTCGCCCAGGATGATGTGCTGCCACGCGTACGCGATCGCCGCGGCGCCGGAGGCATCGGCCATCAACGGCGAGATGACGCCCGCCTTCGCGCGCCGTTCCAGTCCGACGGCTGCCGCGGGAGCGTTGGGCATGTATTTCTGGATCGCGGTCGGCGGCACCGCGCGCAGCCCCTTCTTCAGCCAGGTGTCGTATTGCAGCACAAGCTCTTCTGTCGAACCCAGTGCGAGCCCGATCGACACCATAAGCCGCCTGGTGTCGACCTCGGGTGACCCGGCATCCTCCCAGAGCCGGCGGCCCAGCACCGCAGACATCTGGCCCATATACGAAAGTCGGTGCCGCTCAACACGACCCAGGATCTCGTCGAATCGCTCCGTCAGCTGCCCGCCGACCCGCACCGGGGAATGGAATTCGGTGACGAACCACTTGTCGAGGGTGCCGATGCCGCTTCGGCCCTCCAGCAACAAGTCCCAGGTCTGCTCGGCCTGGGACGCAAGGGCCGTGGTCGATGCGGCCGCGGTGACGACGACATCCGGTAAGCCGTCGCCGGTGGTCATGGCAACCATGCGCTGTGCTTTCGGGTCTCCTGTACCAGCCGATCTGCTGCGGTGACTCTTACAACTCTAAAACTGTCCACGCCTCCTTAGAACCCGTTTGTCACACAGTCATGTGTTCGGGGTGAGCATCATCTTGACCGCCCCGTCCTGCTTCTTCTGGAAGAGCTCGTAGGCGCGGGGCGCGTCGTCGAGCGGCAACACGTGGCTCGCGAACGAGTCGACGTCGAGCGGGTCGTCGTCGGTCAGCAGCGGCATGATGTCGTCGACCCACCTTTTGACGTTCGCCTGGCCCATTCGCAACTGCACCTGTTTGTCGAACATCGTCATCATCGGCAACGGATCCGCGTTGCCGCCGTACACGCCGCTCAGCGAGATGGTGCCGCCGCGGCGCACGATGTCGATCGCCGAATACAGCGCGTCGAGCCGGTCGAGCCCGGCCGTCTGCATCATGGGTTTCGCGACCATGTCCGGCAGGGCCGCGGTCACGCGGTGTAGCACCTGCGCGACCGGTGAACCGTGCGCCTCCATGCCCACCGCGTCGATCACCGAATCCGTACCGCGCCCGTCGGTCATGGAACGGATCTCGTCACCCACGGATCCTTCGATCGAATCGAGGTCGACCGTCGTGATCCCGTGGGCCTCCGCGCGCAGCAGCCGCTCCCGCACCCGGTCGACCGCGATGACCCGGTAGCCGAGGTGGCCGGCAATGCGCGACGCCATGTCACCGATCGGGCCGAGCCCGAGCACGGTCACCGACCCGCCGTCGGGGATGTCGGCGTAGGCGACCGCCTGCCAAGCGGTCGGCAGCACGTCGGAGAGGTAGACGAAGCGTGAATCCGGCGGTCCGGACGGCACTTTGATGTGGGTGAACTGTGCGTGCGGCACCCGCAGGTATTCGGCCTGGCCGCCCGGGATCTGGCCGTAGAGCTCGGAGTAGCCGAACAGCGCCGCGCCCATGCCCTGATCGCGGACCTGGGTGGTCTCGCACTGCGTGTACAACTTCCTGTCGCACATGTAGCAGTGGCCGCACGAGATCTGGAACGGCACGACCACCCGGTCACCGACCGACAGCGCGTCGACGGCAGGCCCGACCTCACGCACGATGCCCATGGCCTCGTGGCCGAGGATGTCGCCCTCGTGCATGAACGCGCCGAGCACTTCGTAGAGATGCAGATCCGAGCCGCAGATGTTGGTCGACGTGACTTCGATGATCGCGTCGCCGGGTTTCTCGATCTCCGGATCCGCCACGGTGTCCACCCGCACGTCGCGCCGGCCATGCCAAGTAACGGCTTTCACAGCAGTCCTATCGTTGATGTCGCACGGCGGATCGCCGTGCCGGGTATCGGCTACCCCGGTTCAACGTGGTCAAACCAGGTTTGACCACCCGAGTGGAGGGAAACTCCGCCACCACCATGGGTGAGCAACCGTTCGAGACATTCGTCGACCGCCTCGACTATCCGATGTTCATCGTCACCGCGAGCGCGGGTGACGAAATCAGCGGTTGCCTGGTCGGTTTCGCGACGCAGGCCAGTATCGACCCGCCGCGGTTCCTGGTCGGGCTGTCGCCGAACAACCACACGTTCGCGGTCGCGCGTGAGGCGACACACCTCGGGGTGCACCTGGTGAGCCGTGACGACGTCGAGCTGGCCCGGTGGTTCGGCAGCGAAACCGGTGACCGGATGGACAAGTTCGGCCGCCACCGCTGGCATCGCGGGCCCGCAAGCACACCCATCCTCGACGCCGCACCGGCCTGGTTCGTGGGCAAGATCCTCGACCGGTTCGACTTCGGTGACCACGTCGGGCATCTGCTGCAACCGGTCGACGGACACGCACCCGAAGGCCGTCCGGACTGGGTCACCTTCACCGACGTCAAGGATGTCGAGCCGGGGCACCAGGCGTGACCCGAGTCGGTGGAGATGCGCACGTTCGCCGCGTGCATGGGCCAGACTCGACACATGACCGAACCCGCCACCCGCGTCGCGGTCTACCTGGACTTCGACAACATCGTCATCTCACGCTACGACCAGGTCAACGGACGCAACTCCTTCCAGCGGGACAAGGCCAAGGGGCTCGACGAGGACCGGCTGGCCCGGTCCACCGTCGACGTCGGCGCGATCCTTGACTTCGCGTCCTCGTTCGGCACGCTCGTACTCACCCGGGCGTACGCGGACTGGTCGGCCGACGTCAACGCCGGATACCGCCAGCAACTGGTGGGCCGCGCGGTCGACCTGGTCCAGCTTTTCCCGGCCGCGGCCTACGGCAAGAACGGCGCCGACATCCGGTTGGCCGTCGACGCGGTCGAGGACATGTTCCGGCTGCCCGACCTCACCCACGTGGTGATCGTGGCGGGAGATTCCGACTACATTCCGCTCGCGCAGCGCTGCAAACGCCTGGGCCGCTACGTCGTGGGCATCGGGGTCGCGGGCTCATCGAGCCGTGCGCTCGCGGCCGCGTGCGACGAGTTCGTCATCTACGACTCGCTGCCCGGCGTCCCCACCACCGAACCGGCTCCGGAACCCAAGGCGCCCAGACGCGGCCGCAAGAACGCCGAACCGGATCCACAGGCCGAGGCCACCGCGCTGCTGACACGTGCCCTGCAGATGGGCCTGGAGAAGGACGATGTGGAGTGGCTGCACAATTCTGCGGTCAAGGCGCAGATGAAACGAATGGACCCGTCGTTCAGCGAAAAAGCTTTGGGTTTCCGGTCTTTCAGCGACTTCCTGCGCTCCCGCACCGACCTCGTCGAGCTGGACGAGAGCTCGACGACCCGCATGGTGCGGTTGCGCTGAGCGGATCACCGGACAAGACCATCGGCGGCCGCACGCGCTCTAGCGGAAAGCGCCGTTGATCACCGGCTGGGTGATCATGCCTTTCTCGACGCCCCACATGGTGGCGATGGTGCGGTACTCACCGGTGGTCATCACGTGCTCCAACGCCTGGCGCAGCGATTCCGCCAAGGCCGAGCCTTTCGCGACCGGCCAGCCGTACGGCGCGGAGGCAAACACCTCGCCGGCCGGCTCCAGCGCCCCGCCGCTGAGCTTGATCGCGAATCCGGTGACCGGCGAATCCGCCGACATCGCGTCGACCTCACCGGCGACCAGCGCGGCCGTCACCTCGTCCTGGTGCGTCCGCACGACCTTTTCGATGGCCGGCAGCCCGGCCGCCACACACGCGTCACTCTTGGCCGGGATCTCCTCGGTCTCCTGGATGACGCCGTAGGCCACGCCGACGCGCAACCCGCATGCGGCGTCCGGGTCAACCGACGACCCCGTCCGCTGGGCCCACAGCGTGCCCGCCTGGAAGTAGGTGACGAAGTCGACCGTCTCCTCGCGGACGCGGGTGTCGGTCAGCGACGACATCCCCACATCGAACTTCCCGTCGCTCACCGAGGGCAGGATGGCGTCGAAACCGGTCTCGCGAAAATCCGGTACCAATCCGAGCGTGCGTGCGACGGCCTTCATCAGATCCACGTCGAAGCCGACGATCTCGCCCGACGAATTCTTGAACTCGTTGGGGGCATAGGGCACGTTCACGCCGATCACGAGCCGCCCGGCGTCGCGGATCTCGGGCGGCACGGTGGCCGCGATCTCGGGCACGGCGCCCAGCGGCGCCTCGACCGGTCCCGTGGTCGACGAGCTGTCGGCCAGGCTGGGCGCGCTCTCGGTACCCGACGAACCGCGCAGCTGCCACACCCCCACGGCGCACACCACGGCCACCAACACCGTCGCCCCGGCGATCGCGAGCGCACGCCTCGGCAACCGCACCGCGGGCCGGGTCCGCACACGTTGGGCCGAATGCCGGCCGGACCCCGCGCCGCGCACCGGCGCGTTGAGCGCGGAGCGCGCCGCGGCGGCCAACTCGGCACCGGTCTGGTACCGCTTGGCCGGCTTCTTCGCCATGCCCTTGGCGATGACCGCGTCGAAAGCGGCCAACCGCGGATCGGTGTCCGACGGCTTCGGCGGCGGCGACACCATGTGCCCGGCGATCTGCTGCTCGAGGCTGTCGACGGGATACGGCCGCGCGCCCGTGAGACATTCATAGAGCACACACGTCAGCGCGTAGATGTCCGAGCGCGGATCGACCGTGCCGGATTCGAAACGTTCCGGCGCCATGTAGGCCAGCGTCCCGAGCGTGCTGCCCGCGGTCGTCATGCCGGCCTCGCCTGCCGTGCGCGCCAGGCCGAAATCGATGAGGTACACGAAGTCCTGGTCGGTGATCAGGATGTTGGACGGTTTGACGTCGCGGTGGATCAGGCCGGCGTGGTGCGCGGCGTCGAGCGCCATACCCACCTGCTCGATCATGTTGACCACGAACGCCGGCGCCAACGGCCGCACGGCGTTGGACAGCATGGTCCCCAGGTTGCGGCCCTCGATGAGCCGCATGTCGAGATAGAGCCTGCCGTCGATTTCGCCGTAGCCGTGGATCGGCACCACATGCGGATCGTTGACGCCCGCCGCGGCGTGGGATTCGCGCTTGAACCGTTCCTGGAACGTGGTGTCCTGCGCCAGGTGCGGCGGCAGTACCTTGAGCGCGACGATGCGGTCGGTCAGGGTGTCGAAGGCCTGATAGACCTCGCCCATGCCGCCCCGGCCGATCAGCTTCCTGAGCTGATAATGGCCAAAGGGTGTCGCGTCCACCGTTGTCCCTCTCGGCGGGCCCCCCGCGTCGATGTGTCGATCGAAGTTACATCACCGACCGCGAATGTGTCGCGAGGGACTTACTCACCCGACAGTAATTGCCGGGGTCCGTCCGCTCGGCGCAGCTCCTCGGCGACGTCGTCGGTCAGTGCTGGCCCACGCCAGGATTGGACGCGGCCGCTGGGTACCGGCGCCGGTTCAGAGGGTTGCTGCGGGGCGGCCTCGGCACTGCCCTCGGATTCGACCGTGACCTTGTGCGTGCGCTTGACGGTCACGTGGATCTCCTCGGTTTCGGTCTCCACGAACACCTGCCGCAACGGCTTCGTCGCATTGTCGATGGCCCCCGCGACGATCGGCGGCACAAACGGCTTGATCCACCGCACCGGGCCGTTGGTCACGGCCTTCGTGACGGCCTTGGTGACGTCCGGGATGGCCGGGATCGCGGGGAGGCCAGGGATACCGGTGCCGCGCTGCGGTTCGGCCTTGACGGGCAGGTTGTCGCGTTCGGCGGCCGTCAAGGCCAGGCTGGCCGCCTCGGCCTCGGCCGCGATCGGCAGGTAGACGTCGGGTTCCGGCAGCACCGCGGCCTCGATCGGTTCCGGCCGCGCCGACATGACGGGCTCGGGACGCTGCAGCCGTAACGGCTCGACCGGCGCATCCAAGGCCTCCGCGACACGGCGACGCTGCTGTTCCCGGTCGATCTCGTTCTGCGCCTCGACCGCCAGGCGGGCACTCGTGAGCTCCTGCTCGGCCCACATCTCTTCGATGGTCGCGCGCACCTCGGCACGCTTGACGGCGATCGCGGTGTCGGCTTCGAGCTCGGCACGTTCCTGCTCGGCCTGCGCGTCGTCGGCGCGCTCGGGAGTCGTCGCACCCCGCCAGCGGCGCAACGCCAACGGCAACCCACTCAGCAGCACGAAGAACCCGACCACCAGCAGCCGCAGCGCCATCGCGCCAGGATGCCCGAGCGTGTAGGAGTTCATCGCGACCCAGCGCGCACCGAGGCCACCGTCGAGCGCGGCCGCGCGGGCCTGCGCGACTGCCTGCTCGTGCGCGGCGACCTGAGCGTCGAGCGCGGCGGCTCGGCTGTCACGCTCGGCCACCGCGGTGTCCAGTTGGCGCTGCGCATCGCCGAGAAACTCGTTCGCGGTCCGGGTTTCGGGCCCCGCACCGGGCACCCCGGTGATGCGGACCCGCGGGCAGTCGGCCGACGGGTTGAATTCGCAGCGGGCCACCACGAGCGCCTCGTCGCGGTGCCGGTTGGCCTGCGCGACGGCATCATCGAGGCCCGTGCGGGCCTGGCGCGCCGCATCCAGTTCGGCCGTAGCCGCGACGACGGCCGGTGCGGTCGACGCCTGCTCGGTGAGCACCTGATCGACCGAGCCGCCGAACACCGACACCGCCGCGAGTTCGCCCGCCATCACACCGACGACAACCGCGACCGCGACGCGGCCCACCACGGCCGAACGGCCGCCGGCCACGGCCCAACTCGCGACTGCGAACAACGCCCCGAAGACGACGCCCGCGGCCACGACCGCCACCGGCGGCCACCGCGTCGCACCGGACAGCGCCAGGATCGCGGCTGCCGCAGCGAGCACGCCGCCGAGCAGCAGCACCGCAACGACAAGGGGTTCAGGTTTTCGACCGGCACGCATCACGGGCTCCAATGGTTCGGTGTTGGGGCGCGCCAAGCGGAATCCCTCACGCCGGCTGCCAATGCCGGAATCCTCTCACAGCGCCCCTGAGCGCGCTCCGCGGGCAAACGGCACCGCAGGATCGCGGCCAATGCCCGATATCGCCGGGCGGGCCGGTTACCTTGGTCGCGAGCCGGCGAAAGGGGGAGCATGCGCGTTGACGGACGGGACATCACCGTCACCGGCAGCCTGCTGCAGCCACTGACCCGGCGCACCAACGACATCCTGAGGCTGGCGCTGGCCGCGGTGTTCCTCGCGACGGTCATCACCAGCTCGCTGATCACCCGCTACGAGTGGGTCGCGCTGGAGCGGTCGATCTCCGAGATCGTCGGCGTGCTGACGCCGACCCAATCCAATCTGGTGTACCTCGCGTACGGCATCGCGATCCTGGCGTTGCCGTTCGTGATCCTGGTCAGCCTGATCCTGTCGCGGCAGTGGAAACTGCTCGGCGCGTACGCCGCGGCCGGGCTCATCGCGATCCTGTCGCTGTCGATCACCGGCAACGGTGTCGCGGCGCCGCAATGGCATTTCGACCTCAACGACCGGCTCGACACCCAGCTGTCGCAGTTCCTCGACGATCCCCGGTGGATCGCGATGCTCGCCGCGGTGCTCACGGTGTCGGGCCCATGGTTGTCGCGGCGCCTGCGCCGGTGGTGGTGGACGCTGCTGCTGGCGTTCGTGCCGATCCATCTGGTCGTCAGCGCCGTCGTCCCGGCCCGCTCACTTCTGGGTCTCGCGGTCGGGTGGTTCGTGGGCGCGTTGATCGTGTGGGTCGTCGGCACCCCGGCGCTGGAGGTTCCGCTCGACGGCGCGCTGCGCGCCATGGCGCGGCGCGGTTTCGCGGTGTCGGCGCTGACGGTCGTGCGCCCGGCAGGCGCGGGACCGCTGTTGCTCACCGCCGAATCACACGATCCCGACGCCACCGCGGTGGTCGAGCTGTACGGGCCCAATCAGCGCAGCGGCGGCGCGGTCCGCCAGGTGTGGCGCAAGCTCCGGTTCCGCACCGACGAGACCGCTCCCCTGCAGACTTCGATGCGCCGGGCCGTCGAGCACCGCGCGCTGATGGCCATCGCGATCGGCGACCTCGGGCTCGCGAGCACCTCGACCATGTCGGTGGCCGCGCTCGACCGCGGCTGGACCCTCTATGCGCACAACCCGAAACGCGGTGCCCCACTGGACTCCTGCACCGACGAGGCCACCGTCGGCCGCGTGTGGCGAGCACTGCGCACACTGCACGACCACCAGATCGCGCACGGCGATCTGCGCGCCAAGGAGATCACCGTCGACGACGGCGCGGTGTTGTTCGGCGGGTTCGGCAATGCCGAGTACGGGGCCACCGACGCGCAGCTGCAGTCCGACATCGCGCAGCTATTGGTCACCACCACGGCGCTCTACGACGCGCCATCGGCGGTGAGCGCGGCCATCGCTGCGTTCGGGCGCGACACCGTGCTGACGGCGTCGCGCAGGCTCACCAAATCCGCGGTGCCCGGGCGCGTCCGCGATGCCGTGGACCAACCCAAAGAAGTACTCGCCCAGGCCCGCGACGAGGTGATGCACCAGACCGGGGCCGACCAGATCCAGGCCGAGACCATCACGCGGTTCACCCGCACCCAGATCATCCAGCTGGTGCTGCTCGTGGCCCTCGTCTACGTCGCCTACCCGTTCATCAGCACGGTGCCGACGTTCTTCTCCGAGCTGCGCACCGCCAACTGGTGGTGGGCGCTGCTCGGCCTGACCGTTTCGGCGCTGACGTACGTCGGTGCGGCCGCGGCCCTGTGGGCATGCGCCGACGGACTGGTGAGCTTCCGCAACCTCGCGATCATGCAGGTGGCCAACACCTTTGCCGCGACCACCACCCCGGCAGGCGTCGGTGGTCTCGCGTTGAGCACGCGATTCCTGCAGAAGGGCGGGCTGAGCACCATGCGCGCGACCGCGGCGGTCGCGCTGCAGCAGTCGGTTCAGGTGATCGTCCACGTGGCGCTGCTGATCTTCTTCAGCACCGTCGCGGGCGCGTCGGCGGACCTGTCGCACTTCGTGCCGGACGCCACGGTGCTCTATCTGATCGCCGGTGTCGCACTGGGACTCGTCGGGGCGTTTCTGGCGGTGCCCAAATTGCGGCGCTGGCTCGCGTCGGCGATCCGACCCAAGCTCAAAGAGGTCACCAGCGATCTGATCAAGCTGGCCCGCGAACCCAAGCGGCTCGGGCTGATCGTGTTGGGCGCGGCGGGCACGACTCTCGGTGCGGCCCTGGCCCTGTGGGCCAGTGTCGAGGCGTTCGGCGGCGACACCTCGTTCGTCACCGTCACCGTGGTGACCATGATCGGCGGCACGCTGGCCTCGGCCGCTCCCACGCCCGGCGGTGTCGGCGCGGTGGAGGCCGCACTGATCGGTGGTCTGGCGGCGTTCGGCGTACCCGCCGCGATCGGCGTGCCCGCAGTGCTGCTCTACCGCGTGCTGACGTGCTGGCTGCCGGTGTTCATCGGCTGGCCCGTGATGCGGTGGCTCACCGAGAACGAGATGATCTGACTCTCGGCCTCCCCTAACTGAGGTCAGCGACCGAACCCCAGCACTTCGACATGGCCGTTGCGCCGGCACCAGCTCACGAGATAGCGGGCGTGCAGACCACACCACCGATAGACCGCGGGCAGGGTCAACGGCACCGTCGGGTCATGCTCGCCGCGCTGCCGGATGATCGGACCCAGATAGTGCGTCGCCACCTTGGTTGCGGTGTTGACGCCAACGCCGGCGGCCGTGGCCAACGTGGCACTGTCGGAAGCTCGGCCCGCGGCGATGGCACCGGCCATGCGTCCTGCCGTCTGTCCCTTGCGTCCCCGGAACAACTCGTACAGCGGAGGCTTGCGGGACGCCGGCGGAGTGGGGTGGGACTTCCCGACGGCGGCGTCCCGGATCAACGCAGGCAGCTCGCCGGTACCCGCCGACTTGTGGAACACCGACACCACTTCGGGCCGCAAGCGCGCCTCGTCGAGCAGATCGAGTTCCATGGAATGGCCCTGCCGCGCAAGGATCACCGGCGCCAGCCGATTTGCCTCGTGCAACACGTCGATCACGTCGAGGCCGTCGAACGTGAACTCCAGTTCCGGGTTGTTCCACACCAGATCGGCGATCACGACATCGAACCGCACCCGGCCGATGACCTGGCGGCGCACGGACTCGCGATCCTCGGCGACGTCGATCTCCCACGCCGGAAACGCGGCAGCCACTGACGGCGCGACGATGCGTCCCAGTGGGGACGCAACCAGAATGCGCAGGCCGCGATCCATAGCTAATACTCCGATATCAGGCATGATCTTGCCGACGAATTCATTGCAAGCCGTTCAGAAAACCACTCCTGACCGAATCAGGTGAGGAGCACACCTGACTCGGCTGTCCTCCGATCGGACGATAACCCCAGAAAATTTGCGCGCACGTCAGGAGGGGGCGCAATGGACGGTTCAGGCACTGGCGCGAAGCCACGGCCGGAGCTGGCGCCGCGCGAGAAGGAAGTCCTCATCGCATGGTTCCGCACCGACAGCAAGGACGGTGTGGCCCGGGCGCTGCACATCGCCCCGACCACCGTGCGCACGCACCTGCAGCGCGTGCGGGCAAAGTACGCGGCGGTCGGACGCCCCGCACCGACCAAGGCCGCTCTGGTCGCCCGCGCGCTCCAGGACGGTTTGATCCACGTCGACGACTTGTAGCCGTCGCCAGCCGTCGCTGCCGAAGTCAGCGCTTCGCAGGTCGCGGTGAGGTGCGAAGATAGGAAGCCATGGATCGCGCCGACCCCACCGACCTGATCCGCCGAGCCGAGGGCATTCTCGCGGACATCGGCAAACTCCGCGTGGAAGTCGCCGCCCAGATCCGCACCGGCGCCGACGACTTGGTGTCGCGGGCCTTGCAGTCGGCACCGATCGACAGCCTGCGTCCGTACCTGGCCCCGGGAGCCCGCATCGGCGGGCTGGCCAACTCGCAGTTTCGCACCGTCGCCGAGATCCACACCGTGCCCGCCCGCATCCTCACGCAGGTGCCCGGGGTCGACATCGCGACGGCGCAGGCCGTACAGGCCGCCGCCCAGGCTCAGGCCGACCACTTCCGCTCCAGGGTGCACCCACGGCTGGATCCCGAACGCGACACCGCGCTGCTGACCAACCTGCTCGCTCTCGCCCGTGTCGACGCACCGGTCAAGCAGTTGCGCCGCCAACTGCCCCGGGTGCGGATCCGCGGCACCGGACCGCGTCACACGCGCGAACCGCAAGTGGCTGCGGAGCCGGATCCCGCCGCCGACAAGGTCATCGAGCTGATCGACCGCATCGAGGAGGCCCGCAGCGCCGAATCCGACGTATGGGCCACCTACCGGTCCGACCCCGCACCCATCGACCGGCTACTGAACGAATTCGCGTCAGGTACAACCGATGTCGATGCCGAACATGGCTTCGTCGGCGCCGACGTCGCGGCGGAGGCAGAGCAGACCAACCTCGACCGTTCGCTGCTGCGCACGCAATTGCGCGGCTACCAACTGTTCGGCGCGCAGTACGCCCTGACCCGGCAGCGGGTTCTGCTGTGCGACGAACTGGGCCTGGGCAAAACCGTGCAGGCGCTCGCGGTCGCGGCCCACCTGGCCGCAGCCGACAAGCAGCGTCACATCCTGGTGGTCTGCCCGGCGAACCTGAGCATCCACTGGGCCGAGGAGGCCACCAAGCACACCGCGCTCACCCCCATCGAGATCCGCGGGAGTCAACGCGAGGCCCGGCTTGCCGAGTGGAAAGTCAACGGCGGCTTGGCGATTGTCACGTTCACCACGCTGCAGCGCGTCAAGCTGCCCGAACGGCCGAACCTGGTGATCGTCGACGAGGCGCACCTGCTGCGCGACCCGAAGTCCGACCGCGCCAGGGCCGTGCGCAACGTGCTGACGTCGGAGGATCGCGTCGTGTTCCTGTCCGGTGTGCCGATGCACAACCGGATCGACGGCTTCCGCAACCTCGTCGACTTCCTGCAACCCGACGTCGCAGGCAAGGTCGCCCCGAACGCCGGATCACGCGGTTCCATCGCGTTCCGCCGCGCGGTGGACCGGGTGTACCTGCGCCGGGATTACCGCGACGTCGTCGACGAACTGCCACTACGGGTCTCGACGGACGAATGGGTGCGGTTCGCCGGTACCGATCGGGAACGCTACCGGCGCGCGGTCGGCAGCGGGAACTTCACCGCGATCCGGCAGGGGGCGTGGCCGTCGGGTTCACCCGAGCCCGCCGCGAAACTCGACCGCCTGATCGAGCTCACCGCCGAGGCCCACATCAACGGTGCCAAGGTCGTGGTGTTCTCGCAGTTTGCCCCGGTACTCGCGGTGATTCGGAAAGCGCTGTCCGGCAGCATCTTCGGACCGCTCGACGAAACCGTTCCGGACCGCCAGGCGCTGGTCGACGAATTCGCCACCCACCCTGGCCAGGCCACCCTGCTCGCCCACATCGACGCCGGCCCCCTTGATCTGCACCGGCTGTCGGCCGCGCTCGTCGTGATCGTCGCCGAACCACACTGGCGGCCACGCACCGAACGACAGGTCATCGGGCGCACCCAGCGGATCAGCGAGCTGCACACCGTGCGGGTGTACCGACTGCTGGCCAGGGGCAGCATCGACGAGCCGCTGCGCAGGCTTTCGGTAGACAAAGACGCCGCGCCGCCGCATCAGGACGAGCTGGTGCGAGCCGAGCAGGAACGGTTGCGGCGGTAGCCGAAATCTGTGGGCCGGCGCACCCGCGACCGCTGGCATCCTTGATCCATGTACCCGTTGCCGCCGGCCAACCAGCGCTCGGAAGTCGATCTGGCCATCCGCATCGTGGCCGGGGTGTTCGCGTCCGCGTGCGCGACGGCCTATCTGTTCACGGTGGGAATGGTGCTGGACAGCCGATTCAATCCGAACAGCGGTGACGTCCACGGCTATGGCATCGTCTTCGGGTCGATCCTGTCCATCCCGATCGGCCTCGTGCTGAGCTTGCTCGTGCCGCTGATCTTTCCCCGCCGACTGTGGCTCAGGGCATTCCTGGTGAGCGTGCCGGTCTACACACTGCTCACGATCGCGCTGTTCGTCTTCGTGGTTTCGGAATAGGAACCGCCCGGTTGGTCTCACCAGTCACAGCTTCCGAGGATGGTGTCGTTGTGCCCGGCTGTTAGCGACAAAGTCGCAGAAACCGCCACACCCGTATCTCCAAGCCCATCAACCTATTGGCAACAGACACTCCAGACGCACTGGCGCACCCACGTAACTCCAGCCTCAGAAATCTAACTGCCCGCTTTAGCGCGACAAAGTCGCGGACAGCCAGGCACGGGACACATGAGCAACAGCACGACTTCTGAGGCTCGTCGGGCTGGTGGGATGTTTCGTGTGCGCCGCATGCGGTTCAAGTGGCCCACGAGGCGCGTTCTGCGACATTGTCGCTAACAGCCGGGCAGAACGACGCCACGACCCCCGCGGTGACAGGCGTGACACCAGTGGCACAAGTACTGCATCGAGATCGGGGGTGACGACCCCAAGGCCGTCACCCCCGACTCCGCTAGATGTCGCCGCGCGAGAAATCCGCGAGCAGCGTCGGCACCGCCGAGTCGAACCCGGAGATGTCGAGCTGGCGCGGGTCAGCCGGATCGGCGATCGAGTTGCCGGTCGCGGTCATTGCCACCACCACGAGCCGCGCGTCGATTCCCATCTTCTGGCGGTACCGCTCCAGCGCCTGTTGCGGATGGATGTCTCCGTACCAGGTCTCGTTGTCGGTGTAGATGTGGAACGTGTCCACCTTCACCCGGTGCTTGCGCGCCCAGACCATCGGCAGCGCGCAGTCCGTCGCACCCATCGGCAACCCGGCCGTGTACCGGCACACGTCGTCGAGTCGACGCCGCGGGCTGATATCCAGCTCGGTCACCGCAGTGTCCGGGTAACCCCGGCTGCCCGCGGTGAACCCGATGATGCGGTGCTGCGGCTCGGTGGCCGCGGTCACCATGGCCAGCGCCGCCGACGCCTCCCGGCACGTCACCGGCAGGCCCGACACGCGCATTCCCATCGAACCCGAGATGTCGAGTGCCAGCAGTGTCCGCTTGCCTGCCGGCCGCACCGCGCCGTAGGCCGCGTAGAACGCGGCGTCGAGCGCATCGGAGATCCGCGCGACGGGCGTCCACGAGCCCTGGCCCCGCGCACCCTGCCCGGAAGCGTAGGTACGCTGCGCCACAAGGACGTTCACGGGGTGCACTCGGGCCCGCGACAGCCGATCGGCGTCGGCCAGCTGCGCCGCCACGGTCTCGCCGACCGCGCCGGACAGCAGCCCGAGCCGGGTCAGCCGCGGCAGCTGACGCATCAGCGCCGTCTGCGGCATCCCGCGGGCGATGAGCGCCTCCCACACCGCCGGCTCGGCCAGCGCCGCGTCGGGCAGCATCTCCCACGGCACACCGTTGCCCCGCTCGACGATGCCGACCCACTCCGCTGCCGTCGACGCCGCCTGCGCGGCCTCGAAGTCAGCGATGATGGCCAACTCGCCGGGCACGACCTCGGTCTGGAGCACCGGCCGAACAGCGCTGCGCCGTCCCGCCTTGAGCTCGGCACCGGTCAACCGCACGGGCGCCTCGGCGTAGTCACCGAGACCCTTGCCCACGGCCCAGTTGACCGCCATCCGACGGGCCGGATCGACGATCCCGCCCGGGCTGGCCAGCCGCAACAGGTCACGGTGGCTCCAGCCACCACGCTGCCGGTACTTCACCAGCTGGTAGGCCAGCTGATCGACAGGCCGATCGGTGTACCACGCACCGACCGCGCGACGCAGCGTCGGGCCCCACCCGCGGAACTGCTCGACGTAACCGGCGAACAGGAACAGATGGGTTCCGGTGCGCGCCACCCGCGGCAGCGCAGCCAGCGCCGCCCGCCGGCCGTCGACGTCCTCGGCAGAGGCCGCGATCGCCAGCGCGAACAGGGCCGGGTTGGCCTTGGGCGCCCGGCCGGCCTCCGACACCTCGACGATGCGGTTCACCAGGCCAACCGGGTCGGCCGCGGCGGCCCGCAGCACGACGTCGGCGTTGTCCCGGGTCAGCTCGCGGTCGCCCGTGTAGTAGGTGCCTCCATCGGTACCCAGGGTGAGGAAACGGTGCACCCGGGCCCAGTCATCGACCGAAAAGGTGTAGCCACCAGCGGCATTGCGCACCTGCTCCGGCTTCGCGGCACGCGACTGTGGCGTCCAGCGCACGTTGATCGTCTTCAGAATGTCCATGGGGCTACTCCTTTCGTTGTCGAGCTTTACGGGTCAGCCGCGAGCGTGTGAGGCGTCAACCGGACTCGCAGCAGGCGAGACTGCTGCGCAAGGGAATCGAACCTTTGAAATACACCAGATAACCGACCGACTTCCGGCCCGCGGCAATGTAGTTGTGGGCCAAGCGATGTGGGCGTGTGAAGCATCGACCGGAAAAAGCGCTCTGCCACTGAGCTACCGCCCGAGGGCGGGCGGGATTCGAACCCGCGACCTCTCCATCCGTAGTGGTAACCGATCAACATCCGGCTCACATCACCGGCCTCGCAGAACAGTACGCGCGCAAATGCCGGAAGGCCAGCGAATTATCGGAGCACTGTTCGAGAGGACGGACGATGGCGGCAAAGAAACTGTGCGCCAAGTGATGTGAGCGTGTGAACGCCAACCGGAAGTAAAGAGCTCTACCAGACTGAGCTACCGCCCCAGGTAGGGCGGGCAGGATTCGAACCCGCGACCTCTCCAGTAACAGTGGTAACCGATCAACATCGGCCCACATCACCAGGCCCGCAGTACGGTACGCGGACACCACCCGGTTCGCGACTGATTTTCGCGCGCCCGACGGCCGCTACCGTGAAAGAGATACATCCGAACGAAAGGAAGTCAGCAGTGGCCAAGAATCGCTGGAACGACCTGTCCCCCACCGCCAAGGCAACGATCGTCGGCCTGGCCGCGGTGGACGCCGGGCTGCGCGCCTGGGCCCTGCGCGACCTCGCGGGCCGTGATGCCGATCAGGTCAACGGACCAAAGTGGCTGTGGGGCAGCGCTCTCGGCGTGCTGAGCACCTCGGGCGTGCTTCCCGCGGCGTACCTGGTGGTCGGTCGCAAGTCCTAAAATTCGATGCGAGGCCCGCCGCCTGGTTCCTACGATCGGGCGGTGATGGCCCACGTCAGCCGAGGATTGTCCGCGCTGGCGGACCGACCTGTCACGGCCACAGCGGTGGGCGCGCTCGGGGTGTCGACGTCGGGATTGTTCGTGGCGTTGTCGGCCACGTCGCCTGGCACGGCATCGTTCTTCCGGTGTGTGTTCGCCCTGCCCTTGCTGGTTCCGCTCGCGCTGGCCGAACGACGCCGCCGCGGCGCACCGACCGCTCGTCAACACGGGTGGGCGGCAGGCGCCGGAGTGCTGTTCGCGGCCGACGCGCTGTTGTGGACCCAGGCGATCTACGAGGTGGGTGTCGGGCTGTCCGCCGTGCTGGTAAACACGCAGGTGGTGATGGTGCCGCTGCTCGCGCGGGTGATCGACCGCGAGCCGCTGAGCGCTCGGTTCGTTTCACTGTTGCCGGTAGTGGTGCTCGGCACGGTGCTCACCGGCGGCGTCTTCGAGACCGGGGTGACCGGGACGGCACCCGTCGCCGGAACCGTGCATTCGGCGTTGGCGGCACTGTGCTATTCGGTGTTCCTGTTCCTGCTCCGACGCGGCGGGCCGGACCGGCCGCCGGTCCAGTCGTACGTCACCATCATGGTGTCCGCCGCGGGCGCGGCCGTGCTCGGCGGCGCGCTGTGGGGTGGCGTCACGCTCGCACCCGGCTGGGGTCCGGCGGGATGGCTTGTGCTGACGGCGATCTGCGGGCAGGTATTGGGCTGGTTGCTCGTCGCGCTGGGCAGCCCGTTGCTCCGAGTGGAAGTCGGCTCGGCGCTGCTGTTGTTGACACCGGTCGCCGCGCTCGTGCTGGCCGCGGTGGTCCTCGGCCAGATCCCGTCGGCGTTGCAGGTGACGGGGTGTGTCCTGATCCTTGGCAGTGCCTACCTGATCACGGCGCGGCCTACTTGAACACGAACACCGGGCCACGCGGCTGGAACGGCAGCTGGGCACCTTGGGGAACGAGGTATGCATGCTCCCTGCGGATGCGCAGCGGGTCACACCAACCATCGGTGATGACGAGCACCGGCGCGGCCGCCGGGAAGTCTTCTGCGTTCTCCAGCAGCGTGATTGCGGGCTGCAGCACCGTGCCGCCGCGCCCGGACAACCGCACGCGCCCGGCGAGATCATCGGGTGACAGGTAACCGGCGTCGTAAGGTGCGGCGTCACAGTAGACGACTCTGGCGGCGACGACATCGCGGCTCGCCGCGTAGGAGGCGATGGCGCCGAGCGCTTTTCCGAGCAGACGGCGGTCCATCGATGCGGAAGTGTCGAGCACGACGCCGAACGTGGCACGTGCCGCGAGCTCACCGGGCAGATACCGGCCGGGCCGGGGGATGTCGGGGCTGGCGGTCTGGCGTCGAGATGGCCTGGCATAACTGTGAATTGGCTGGGCTGCGGGAACGAACTCCTCGAACCACTGCGCGAGCTTGGCGTCCCACGGCAGTGGAGGTTGCAGCAGCGCCTTGATCTCCTCGACCAGCCCGGCGGGCAGCAACCCCCGGCCCAGGCCGGTCTGGTAATCGAATCCGGTCAGCAGGGCGCGGCGATAGAACTCGTCGAGGCCGGTGCCGTCGTTGATCCGTCCGGGCAGCGAGTGCGGCAGCATGTCGGGTTTGCCCTTGCCGCCCATGGTGGCCAGGCGGCGTAACCGGCGCAGGTCGGTGACAATGCGGTCGTAGACCTCCTCCGCAGTGAGCCCGGCCAGTGCGGCGTCGTGCAACGCTCCGGCCGGCATCGCCCCTACCTGCATCTCGATCAACCACCCGTTGATCACGTAGTCGCAGGCGACGTTGAACAGGTAGGGGTCACGGCGGCCGATGCGGTCGGTGTGCCGCAGCGCGGCGTGCAGCATCTCGTGAGCCAGCACGAACCGCCATTCGTCCTCGTCGAGTGCAACGTGCGGGTTGATGTAGATCTCCCCCAGCCCCGGATCGACTGCGGCGACGCTGATCTCCGCGCTGCGCGCCACAGCGCTGTCGGCCACGATCCGCATGCCCGACGCGATGCCCCCGAGCAACGGGTACGACGAGACGAACCAGCTCAGTGCGCGGTCCCACACCTGTCGGCGCAGCCCGGACTCAGCGTCGGCGCCGCCCGCGACGTCCACGGCGTGCGTCACCGCGTCGGCCAGGCCTGCGGCGAAGACGTGTTCCCAACCGGGATGGTGCCCATGGTGGTGCGTGCACTGCGTGTGCCGGAAGTCGGAACCCACGGCAGTCGTGCCGATCCCGCGAAACTCGTCGGGCACGCCGTCGCGACGCCACCGCCGTTCCAGCACGCCCCGGTCGTCACGTGGCATCTCGGGCAGCAACATCGGCGGACGACCGATGTCCAACCCTTCGAGGAACCGGTTGACTTCGACGCAGGCGACTGCGACGGTCACGGCGTCCGGAAGCGGAGGCTGACGCTCAGTAGCGCAGTGGGCGTGCCCGAGACCGAGATGCAGCAGAGCGTGGGCCAGCACCCACTGCCATTCGGCGGGCTCCAGCCGCCGCTCGGTGTTGACGTACAGCAACCCGGATGCGCTCACCACGGCGAAGTCGGTCGACGACAACTGCAGGGTGTTCGGCCCGGCCGCGGTCGGTTCCCGCATGAGCCTGCGGAACGCCGGATGTGCCCGCAGCACCTGACCTGCGATGTCGAGGTTGCTCGGCGGGTGCGGCTTTTTCGCCTTGCGACTCATTGGCGGGCTTGGGCCAAGCGTGGCACGTCGCGGGCCACCTCGACCAGGAACCACGGCGGCAGGTCACCACGGTCGGCATCATCACCGGCCGCCAGGACCGCCTGAGCGATCTCGAGCGAGAGCTCGGCCAGCTCGACGATGAGTCCTTTTGCCTTGAACGCCAATTGCTGCGCAGCCGCCGAACCGTGGTCTCGACTGGCGGGCAGCTCCTTGACCAGCCGAGCCCGCAGCGCATCGGCGAGGTAGTACAACAGGTCTCGGTCTTCGGGGCGCCGCGGCCAGCCCGCGTCGCCCTTGAGGATCGCCTCGATGCCGTACTGATTGCGCACGATCTTGGCCCACCCGCAGAAATTGCCTGCGTGATTGGCCGTCAAGGTGCCGTGGGCCAGTACCTGCAGCACTTCCGGCGCGATGTCCGGGCCCCACGAGTGCAGCGCATCGGACAGCATGTGCCAGGAGCGGGGCGTGGAGAACGGGGCCTCGATCTTGGGAGCCGCCGACCACAGGTGGTCCGGCCGCTCGGTCAGATAGTCGATGACCCACGGGTGGATCGCCGACTGTACGGCCCACTGCAGCCAATCGGTGGTGCTGGCCCTCAAGTGCACGTGCACGAGCCGGTTGGCCAACGCGCTGGCCATCGGTCGCGCGAGCGCGTTGTCGGCCGCGCGGTTGCCCGCACCGATGACGATGCTGCCATCCGGCAGTTCGTAATTACCGATCCGGCGGTCCAGGATCAACGAGTAGAACGCCTTCTGCACATCGGCACTCGCGGCGTTGAGTTCGTCGAGGAACAGGCAGTAAGGCTCATCCCGCGCAATGGATTCCGGTGGGCAGAACCGGGACCGGCCGTCGACGATCTGCGGCACCCCGATCAGATCCTCGGGAGCCAACTGGGTGCCGATCATCGTGACGCACTCCAAGCCCAACGACTCGGCGAACTTCTGCACGAGACTCGACTTGCCGATGCCCGGCGCACCCCACAGGAACACCGGCCGCACCACCGCGACATGCAGCAATATCTCCGGCAGCTGCGCCGGCGTCACAGTGAACGACGATTCCACTAACTCGATCTCCCCCGAAGTGTCGATGACACTTTGCCCGCAACGGGCCGGGCCTGCAAGCGATTAACGCTCCGCGGGCGGGGTCTCAGGTGTCGACGGCGGCTGTGACGGGCGACGCTGGATCCGCAGAGTCGTCGTCGGCGTCTGAAGCTCAGTGGTCGGCGGGGCGGCCAACACCCGGGTCGAATCCTCTTTGAGCCGAACGATTCTCGGTACGGCAGCGGCTTGCGGCTGGCGCACGATGGTCGGCGGCGCGGAGATCTCCTCGGTGGCCGCAGGCGGCGCCGGGGGCGCCGGGTTGGCGCGGGTGTCCCTGCGCACCAGATAGCCCGCCAGCGGGCCGGTGAACAGCATGACGGCCAGCACGACGAGGCTCAGCACACCCACGACGACGTCGAAGGTGCTGGTGATCTGCTGGGCCAGGTTGTTGCCGTAGATCGCGGCGGGCGCCGGTGCGGCGTAGCGGGGCGCCAGCGCCACGCCGATGGCCAAATCGGCGACCGTGAACACGAACAACACCGCACTGAACGCCGCGGTCACGGTCACCGACGTCACGCCTTTGCCGAGTTGGCGGTGCAGCCACCGTGCGATGTAACCCGTGGCGAAGCTGAACACCGCCATCGCGACGCTGTCGTACAGCGCCCGCGGCAGGTCGAGCGACAGGGCGATCAGGTAGTCGACGACACGCAGCGCGGCCGCCGCGAAGGCCCAGAACGCGATGAGCGTCAAGCATTTCTGCGCGGCACCGCGATACGCCCCGATGGTCGGCGGTTTGATGAGGAATACGGCGTACAGCGTCGTCGGTGCGACGATCGCGGCGGCCGCGGCCCACGCGAGATAGCCCTCGTAGCCCACAGCGGCGGTCGAGGTGTTCTGCGCGATGCCGTGGAACGCATCGATGTCGCGGCCGATGCCTGCGATCCACACCAGCGTGGCGGCGATCGCCCCCGAGATACCGATCGCGGTGGTGGCCAGCCGGGCCGCGGCGGTCCTCTCGGTGAGCCAGCGCGACGCGATGACGAGCGCGATCATCGCCTCGGCGCCGTAGAGCAGGGTGCTGACGATGACGGCGATGTCGTGACCGCCGAAGTCCACCTGCGTCACGAAGAGATACCGCAGCCGCCAGTACAGGTTGAACGCCACCGACAGCGTGGCCAGTGCGATCGAGAGGAACCCGATCACTCGCGCCACCGCGTACCAGCGGCGAAACTTGTTGTCTTCGATCGTGATCGACGTGAGGGGCGGCTGCGCGGCCAGCAATGCGCCCGCGACGCCCAGCAGCATGCCCGGCCCGACGCCTGGTGGCACCGCGCCGGTCCCACCGTTGCGGACCGTCTGCACCACGTGATAGCCCACGAAGACGATCACGACCACCAGGTAGGCGACGCTCAACACGAGCCGCACCCGGCTGGTGCGCCGGACATCGGGAGACGGCGCGGCGAGCCGGAACGGGCCGAGGTGCGGCGCGAGCGCGGCCGCCACGGCCAGCAAGGTCACAACCCCCAGCGCACCGAACATCGACCCGTCACTGGCCGGCACCCCGACCCCGAATTCGATGTTCCACGGCACCAGCAGCGCCAGGAGCAGGAGCGCGACCGCAAGCCCGTCGCGCACCCGATTGGTGCGGGTGGGCACATAGCCGACGCGCGGGGACCGCGCCACCACTGGCGCAGCCGTCGTCGCCACCTGCACGGTGGCGGGCGCGTCGTAACGCTGGTCGCTCACGTACCGATTCCCTTCTATGAGTGCCGTCGCAAGGCGATTCAACCAGCGTGCTCACTTTTGCCCCCACGCACAAGCAGCGCACACCGCAGGTGCTCTCGATCACCGAGGCGCGACAAAGCTGTGCGGTAGCTTGGAAGCGTCGAAAACACGCAGCGCTCGGTGCGTCGGGGAGGCAATTGAAGCGCGCCGGACGAGAGCCGTCACGACGCGGAAAACATGCGTGAGACAAGGAGAGGAACCGTGGACGTAGTCCTCGGGGTGGCGGTCACCGGACGGGTGGCGCGACTGGCGATGATCGGGTCGCCTTCGAGTGGCGGTCAAGTGCTGGACCAGTACGCCCTCGACCTGTCCGACGACGGGCTGACCGAACTGGCCGACACCATCGTCGGCACCTATCGCGAGGTGACCGAATCGGGCAACCGGGTCGCCGCGACGCGCCTGTGCCTGCCCGACCTTTCGACCGCCGACACCCTGCGGCAGACCGTCACGCGAGCGGGCGTGCAGAACGTCGAGGTGGTGGCCGAGGCCGAGGCCGCCGCAGCGCTGGCGCGCAGTGCCGGCGCGGACGCGGCGCTGTTGCTGGCCGATGACGACACGGTGTCGCTGACGGTGGTCGGCGAAGACGACGAAGCCACGTCGACGCTGGCGTCGGTGCCGATCGGAGCCGCCGGAGCGGCAGTGGCGTGCGCTTCGGTCCTGCAGCAGGTGCCCGCAGCCGACGCTCCCCTGCGGGTGATGCTCGTCGGTCAACGGCTCGACCTTGATTCCGTTGCCGCGGAACTGCGTTCGACAGCATCGGTCGAAGTGCCGCCGGACGCGGGCTACGCGATCGCGCGCGGTGCGGCGCAGACCGCCGACGATTCCGGTTTCACACCGGCCGGTGCGGCGACCCAGATGGCACCCGCGGCGGCCGACGCCACCCAGATGGCACCGGCGGCCGAGGCGACCCAGATGGCTCCCGCCGCGGCCGACGCCACGCAAATGGCTCCCTCAGCCGACGCCACGCAGATGGCTCCCGCGGGCACTGCGGCCACCGAGGGCGCAGTCGGACCGGACCTCGCGTACTCGCAGGAAACCGACGCCGAACCGTGGGTCGACGAGATGCCGGTCGAGCCGCTGGGCGAGTTCGTGCCCGAGCAGGACGACGAGGCCCCCTACACCACAGCCATCGCCCCGCCCGCACCACGCATGCTGCTCATGGGCAGCGCGGTGATGTTCCTGGTGATCAGCTTCGCGACGCTGGCTGTCACAGTCGCGATCACGGTCCGGCCGACGGCTGACGTGAGCGCCCAGCCGGCGACGGCCACCCAGTCGGACACCGTGCCGGGCCGCTACCTGCCCCCGGTTCCGCACGAGCCCGATCCGGTCGCACTGCCGGTCTCGGTGCTGACACCGCCGCCCGCGGCACCCGCAGCACCGGCAGCACCGAACGTGCGCTCGGGCACGGGCGACCGACCGGTCAATCAGGCCCCACCCGTCAATCAGGCACCGCCTGCCGCGCCTGCTCCTGCCGTGCCGGCACCCGCGCCCGAAGTTCCGCCTGCGCCGATCCCTGCGCCCGTACCGGTGCCCATTCCGATCCCGATTCCGCCGGTCATCGTCTCGCCGCCGTGGACACCGCCGTGGGTGACACCGACAACGCCACCCACGACCACCACCACGCCACCGATCACCACGACGACGCCTCCGACGACCACGACCACACCGCCGACGACGACAACAACCCCGCCGACGACCACGACACCGCCAACCACGACGACGGTGCCGACGACGACGGTGCCGCCGACCACAACGACGGTGCCGACGTCGCATTCGGCCGAGCCGGTGATTCCCGCTGAGCCGCCGAAACAGCAGGAGCCGTCCTACACCGCACCGGCGCCCGTCTACACCGCGCCGGCCCACGAGCCGGTGTCTGAGGCTCCGGCGGCGCCGCTGTATCCGCAGGTGCCGTCGGGCGGGAGTTCGTCGTCAGGCGGCTACGAGTCGTCGAGCGGTGGCAGCTCGAGCGGTGGCTCGGGATCAGGATCGGGTTCGGGTGACTCGCCGGTGACGACGGTTCCGGTCAGCCCCTGATCGTCGGTTGAGACGCGGGCGGCGTCAGGCGAGCGGGGCGACCGGCTGGGGCGCAGCGGGGGCGACGGGAGCCGGAAGCGGCGCAGGCCCGGGCAGCACCGGCGCCGGTGAACCCACATGCTCGGCCGGCGGCTGCACCACGGCGACCGGCCTGGACAGCGGCGCCGGAGTGGGGGTCGGCGACGGGGTCGGCGCTCCCGGTGTGGCGGCGCGGGCAGCGTCCGTGGCCCAGCTGGCCTGCAGTTTCTGCGCGACGAATGTCGCGCCCTGGGTGACGAGGCCGGCCTCCGAATACGTGTTGTGCGCCGCGAAACTGCGGCCCGCCGGATCGCACACCAGGTCGTTGTCGACACACAGATCGACGGACTTGGTGACGTAGTCGGGGCCCACCACGACCGGCGGATCGTTGAGCACCTTCATGAACCGCGTCGACGGCTTGCCGAACAGCGCCACGGCCACCACGTGGTCGGCGATCTCCGGCGGCATGGGCGCAGGCACATCCGCGGGCGAAACTCCGTCGGGGACGACGCTGGCGGTGACGAAGCCCATGACCGCCGCGCCCTGCGAGAATCCGCCGAGCACCATTTTGGTCTGCGGACAATTCGTGGCCGTGGAAACAATGCGAGCGCGTGCGTCGGCAATTCCTTGCACGGCGGTCGGGAAATCGGTGGTGGCGGGGTAATCGACGGCGTACACGTTCAGCGATTTCGGGCTGATCTGCGAACGCAGCGATTCGACGAACGCATCGCCGGTGGGACCGACGCCCGGCAGTTCGGTGGTGCCACGGGCGAATATCACCTCGGCGTCCGGGCATGGGGCGGCCTGCGCGGCCGGGATGGCCGAGCTGTGCACCACGGACGTTGCCGCTGCCGCGACGGCGATCAAACCGGCGAGACCAGATTTACGCACCGACTCATGCTGACACAGCATTTCCTTACGCGCGCGGCGAGAATATAGAGGCATAGAGATTCCACAAGTTCCAGAGAAAACCCTCAACAACGCAATTCCTGGACGTTGCGAATTCGCCATGATCGACGGCCGTGCGCCAAATGACACGATGCCGATGCGGATGCCGGGCGGGCGGCTTTGCCGGGACACTGGCGGCGTGGGTCAGCCGCTGACGCTGTGGCCGGCTACGTCCCGTCTTCCGCGAAGCGGACACTCGCCAACTCGTCTGCCTTGGCTTGCAGACGCTCACCGAGGTAGGCGTCGGCTTGAAGCAGGCGTTCGGCGTTCCAGCGGATGTCCTCGGCATGTTCCTGTCGGGCAGTGTGCCGTTTAGCCATCGTCGAGAGGTCCGCGCGCCGGGTGTCGGTCACCGAGAGGTCTTCACCGACGCGGAACCCATCGGCTTCCGCGTCGGCGATCGCATTGAGCACGTCGCGCTTGGCGGCCTGGATGTCGCGGCTGCCGTCCTCGGCGATGTTGGCGGCCTCGCGCTGGATGTCGCCCTGATTGCGGACCACACCCATGTCCGCGGTGACGCGATCGATCGCGGCGTCCCTCGCGTCACCGGTCCAGGCCGTGCCACCGGCCGCCGTGATGTTGTGCCGGTGCTGCGCGAAGAGTTCCTCCGACCCTGCGGCCAGCACTCGCCATCGCGTGGCCGCGTTGTCCAGGTCTGAGGTGTCCCAGCTCTCGATCTCCGAGCGGGTGGGCAGACCCCCAGGTGAACTGGGGGTGGTTGCATTCACACGGTCACGGTGACGGCTCGTGCCGCGTCACCGTCCGTTTCGTCATAGCGCCCCGCGCCCACCAACATGTCGCCCGCTTGCCCCGAAATCCGAACGGACTGGTGACCGCGCACTGCGTTGATCGCCACATCCAGTGCAGAGATGCCCGCACTACTTCGGCGGCTGCCGGACAGGGCGTCGTCCGAGCCGGCAGCGAAACCCGCGGCCAGCTCGTCACTGCCGGCAGCGGCAAGCCGTAAGCCGCTCGCGTCCACTTCAAGATCGTTTGCCATGTCAATCCCCCAACTGGCCAACACGCTCGGAGCAGGTTATCGCACGGCTCACGCGGTGTGACATCGCGCCCAACCGAAGGTGGAATGTGTCGGAACCTGACAGATTTGTTTCGTGGCTGATGCGCCCCCGAAAGCACTCAGGCCTCCTCGAAAGAGGAGGCCTGTTCTGGGTGGCAGGTAGTGGATTCGAACCACTGTAGGCGTAAGCCGACGGATTTACAGTCCGCTCCCATTGGCCGCTCGGGCAACCTGCCTGGTGCTGCTCCGCCCCGTTCCCGGTTTGGTGCGACTAGCAGGGTACAACGAGGATGTACCCAAACTACAAACCGGCAGCACTCACCGAGGGAGAGGAGAGGCGATCCAATGGCGGATTCCAGCTTCGACGTCGTCAGCAAGGTCGATCGCCAGGAGGTCGACAACGCGCTCAACCAGGCCGCCAAGGAGCTGGCCACCCGGTTCGACTTCCGCGGTACCGACACCACCATCGCTTGGAAGGGCGACGAGGTGATCGAACTCAGCTCGAGCACCGAGGAACGCGTCAAGGCCGCCGTCGACGTGTTCAAGGAGAAACTGGTCCGGCGCGACATCTCGATGAAGGCCTTCGATGCCGGTGAGCCGCAAGCGAGCGGCAAGACCTACAAGGTGACCGGCGACATCAAGCAGGGCATCAGCAGCGAGCAGGCCAAGAAGATCACCAAGATCATCCGCGACGAAGGCCCCAAGGGCGTCAAGGCACAGATCCAGGGCGACGAGATCCGGGTCAGCTCGAAGAAGCGCGACGACCTGCAGGCCGTCATCGCGTTGCTGAAGGGCTCCGACCTCGATGTGGCCCTGCAGTTCGTCAACTACCGCTGAGCCGTCGCGTTGAGTCCGCGGTGACGGCGCCGGGGACTCGAGGTTTGGCGCCGTCACCGCAGCGTCGATCGGGTGCTGGTCGACAGCTCAGCTGGCAGCCGCTGTCGCGGTGAATCGGCTCGGCCTGCGCGCCAGGCCGTAGTGGCCGCGCAGCGTCGTGGCGGTGTACTCGGTGCGGAACAGCCCGCGCCGCTGCAGGATCGGCACCACGTGCTCGACGAAATCCTCCAGACCACCGGGCAGGTAAGGCGGCATCACGTTGAACCCGTCGGCCGCGCCCGCGGTGAACCACTCCTGAAGGTTGTCGGCGATCTGCTCGGGCGTCCCGGCGAACGTCCGGTGCCCACGGCCGCCGCCGAGCTTGGCGATCAATTGCCGCACCGTCAGCGATTCCCGGCTCGCGAGCTCTTTGACGAGTTGGTAGCGACTCTTGTTGCCCTGGATCTGCTCGATCGGCGGCAGCGGGGGCAACGGCGCGTCGAGCGCGTGCGCGGTGAGGTCGACCCCGAGCATCTGCGACAGCTGGCGCAGCGAGTACTCGGGCGAGATGAGATCGGTGAACTCCTGCTCCAGCTCTCGGGCCGCCGCTTCGGTCGGCCCGAGGAACGGCACGATACCGGGCAGGATCACCACATCGTCGGCGCTGCGGCCGAACTTGACCGCGCGGGCCTTGACGTCGCGGTAGAACGCCTGCCCTTCTTCGATCGACCGCTGAGCGGTGAAGATCGCCTCGGCGTAGCGGGCCGCGAAGTCCTTTCCGGTTTCCGACGACCCGGCCTGGACCAGCAGTGGCCTGCCCTGCACCGACCGCGGCGAGTTCAGCGGTCCACGAACGGTGAAGTGTTCTCCCACATGGTCGATCCGGTGCACTTTGGCCGGATCGGCGAAGATGCCGGACTCCTCGTCGAGGACCAGCGCATCGTCCTCCCAGCTGTCCCACAGTGCGGTCGCGACGTCGACGAATTCGGCTGCGCGCCGGTATCTTCCGGCGTGGTCCGGGATTGCGTCGAAGCCGAAGTTCGCGGCCTCGTCCTCCCCGGCCGAGGTGACGATGTTCCAGCCGGCGCGGCCTCCGCTGATGTGGTCGAGCGACGCGAAACTGCGGGCCAGCGTGTAGGGCTCAAGATAGCCGGTGGTCGCGGTCGCGATCAGGCCGATGTGTTGGGTCGCGGTGGCGATCGCGGTCAGCAGCGTGATCGGCTCGAAGATCGCCTGAATGTTGTGCTTGACGCGGGGGTCGACCGCCAAACCGTCGGCGAAGAACACCGAGTCGAGCCGGCCACGCTCGGCGATCTGCGCGAGGTTCTGAAAGTGGCTGACGCTGCTGAGGTTCCGGGTGTCGGTGCGGGGGTGACGCCAGGCCGCTTCGTGGTGGCCGACACCCATCAGGAACGCGTTGAGATGCAGTTGGCGCGGCAAGGTTCTCCTCTTCTACGTGGTGTGACGCCAGCCCGACAGGCGGTCTTCGATCGCGACGAGCACGCCGTTGAAAGCGACGCCGACGAGGGCGATGGTGACGATGCCTGCGTACATGTTCGGAATCTGAAAGTTCAGCTGGGACGCGGTGATCAGGTATCCGAGCCCCGCTTTCGCGCCGACCATCTCGGCCGCGATCAGCACGAGGATCGATGACGCCGCAGCCATCCGCAGGCCCGTGAAGATCGTGGGCACCGCGGCGGGCAGGATCACCTTCTGGAACAACCGGATCGGTGAAAGGCCCAGTGAACGAGCGGATTTGACCAGAAGTGGATCGACCATGCGGACGCCCGAGATGGTGTTGAGCAGGATCGGGAACGACGACGCGTAGATCACCAGTGCGACCTTGGACGTCTCGCCGATGCCGAGTATCAGCACGAACACCGGGAGCAGGGCAAGGGCCGCGGTGTTGCGGAACAGTTCGAGCAGCGGGTTGAGAAATTCGGCGACCGGCCGGTACCACGCGATGGCCACCCCGAGCGGGATGCTCACGGCAATCGCCACGAGCAACCCGGCGAGCGCACGCGACAGGCTTGCCGATACGTGTTCCCACAGCTGCCCGTTGGCGGCCAGCGCGAACCATGCTTCGACGACCTCGCTGAACGGCGGCAGAAAGACCTTGTCCACCAACCCGACCCGGGGTGCGACCTCCCACAGCGCGAGGAACGCGACGATGACGCTCGTGGCGCGCACCAGCCGCCACGCCACCGCGGTCGCGCGCCGGGGTGGAGGTGCGGGGGTTGACGGGGAAAACGGTGCGACGGCGGGCGCCGCGGCCTCGGCGACCGCACTAGACATGCTGGACCTCCTGGGACTGCGCGCGTTCGACTTCGTCGTGCAGCAGGGTCCAGATGTGATGCCGCTGCGCGCGGAATCCCTCGCTGGACCGCACGTCCTCGGCGCTGCGGTCGATGTCGACGTCGACGATCGTCTTGATCCGCCCGGGCCGCGACGTCAGCACCGCAACCCGCTGTCCGAGGTAGAGCGCCTCGTCGATGCCGTGGGTGATGAACAGGATGGTCTTGCCCGTGGCCTGCCAGATCCGCAGCAGCTCGCCCTGGAGCGATTCCCGGGTCTGGGCGTCCAGCGCCGCGAACGGTTCGTCCATCAGCAGCACCTCGGGATCGAACGCGAGGCTGCGGGCGATGGCCACGCGTTGCTTCATGCCACCCGACAGCTCGTGCGGGTAACGGTCGGCGAAGGCTTGCAGGCCCAC
The DNA here is from genome assembly GCF_010727475.1 of Mycolicibacterium mageritense. NCBI lineage: Bacteria > Bacillati > Actinomycetota > Actinomycetes > Mycobacteriales > Mycobacteriaceae > Mycobacterium > Mycolicibacterium mageritense. The sequence continues at coordinate 4,123,858 of NZ_AP022567.1, read as the reverse complement.
CAGTTCGAGATAGTGCTCGGCCAGTCCACGGCGCTCGGCAGCGCGCAGACCCTTTGCCTCCAGGCCGAATTCGATGTTCTTGCGGGCGGTCCGCCACGGCAGCAGGGCGTACTGCTGGAACACGATGCCGCGGTCGAGCCCGGGCCCCGAGACCGGGTGCCCGTCGAGCAGGATCTCGCCCGCCGTGGGTGCGCTCAGGCCGCCGAGCAGGTCGAGCAGCGTCGACTTGCCACAGCCGCTCGGGCCCACCAGCACCAGGAACTCGCCCGTGGCCAGGTCGATGCTGATGTCCTCGATGGCCGTGAAACCGGTTTTCTCACCACGGATCTCGAACTGTTTGGTGACGTTGCGCAGACGCAGCTTTGGTGGCGTGGTCATTTCTGCGCCAGCGTCTGGCCGTCGGGTCCGCTGCCTTCGGGGAAGGTTCCGTTGGCGTACGGGTTGAACTCGTTGGTGTACAGGTCTTTCGCGGTCAGTTTGCCCTGGTCGAGTTCACCGTTGCGCACCAGCCAGTCGATCCAGGTCTGCAACTCACGTTCGGCGATGACAGCCCCCGGCACCGGGATGCCCGAGCTGCGCCAGTAGTCGATGGTCTTGGTGTCCTCGTTTCGGTTGCGCTTGTCGATGATGTCGTGGAACTTCGCGACCACCTGATCGCGCGGCGTGACCTGCGCCCAGCGGACGGCTCGCGCCGTGCCCTGCACGAAATCGGCTGCGGCGTCTTTGTTCTTGGCGATGAAGTCGTCGCGCATCACGTAGGTGCCGTAGCTGAACGCACCGAACAGCGACTTGTCGGTGAACAGCGGTCGGATGCCGCCGCGTTCGGTGGCCGTCTCACGCCAGATCGTGTTGAGCGCCGCCACGTCGATCTGCTTCTCGCGCAACGCCTGTTCGGTGTTGACGGGCGGCACGACCGTGAGTGTCACGGTCTTGATCTCATCTTGGGACAGCCCCTGCTGCGCGAGCCACTCTCTGGTGAGAAACTCGTGGTGCGCACCGAGCGTGTTCATGCCGACCTTCTTGCCGATGAGGTCGCGCGCGGTGTGGATCGGGCTGTCGGCCAACACGTAATAGCCGGTGTATTCGCCGTCGTCGGCGCCGTAGGAGCTCAATACCGACGTGATGGGCGCCCCGGCCGCGTTGAGCTTGACCACCGCGCCGTTGAACGCCGAGCCCACGTCGATGTCGCCGGTCGCCACGGACTGGATGTCCTGCGGGCCGCTCGTGGTGTTGCCGACCCATTCCAGCTTGATGTTCTTGTAGAAGCCGAGTTCTTCGGCGAGTTCCTGGAACTCGACCTCGCCGGCCCAGCCCTGATAACGCACCACGGTCTTGCCGTCTGCACTGTGCGCGGCTTCCCCGGAGGATCCGCACGCCGCGAGGACCAGCGCGAAGATGGCGAGGGTCCAGGCGAACACCGAACGTTTTGACCGCATGCCGGCCATCGTGACAACCAACCGACGCGGGGTAACCCTTTAACCTCGCGGGGAATCAAATCCCGATGTGGTGCCGACTTCCCGGTTGGCCTGGGCCACCACCGAACCCAGCAGGCCGGGAATTGCGGCGTCGACATCCTCGACGCGCAGCCGCTGATGCGTGTGGCCCTCGACGGGTTGACGTTCGATCAGTCCGGCGTCGCGCAGGATGTTGAAGTGGTGCGTGGCCGTGGACTTGTTGATGCCGTCGTACAGCGCCGCGCACTTCACCGGCCCGCCGGCGTTGTGCAGGCGGCGGACCATCTCCAGCCGCACCGGATCCTGCAGCGCACCCAGCACCTGGTGGATGGGCGCGACGGGACGGCGGACCGTCGTGGCTGACTGCGCCTCGACCATGGTGTGCCCTCCATCACGCGAAAATAAGTTTGATGATCATCGAACCCGGCGTACGCTCGACCAAGTTCGATGATCATCAAACTACCGCATCAGGAGTGATCATGACGCCCGTGGCGGCCGACCGCTCGTTCGGTAACGACACACAGCGCTGGGCCTACCCGCTGCTGCTGGTACTCAGCGGCGTCGCACTCGGTGTCTCGGGTCTGCCCGCACCGCTGTACGGCATCTACGAAACGGCGTGGCACCTCACTCCCCTGGCCACCACGATCGTGTTCGCGGTGTATGCCCTCGCGGCACTGGCCGCGGTCCTGATCTCCGGCCGCGTCTCCGACGTCGTCGGGCGCAAGCCCGTGCTGATCGGCGCACTGCTCGCGATGCTCGTCGGACTCGGCGTGTTCCTGATCGCCGACAACATGGCGCTACTGCTGGTGGCCCGAACCATCCACGGCGCCGCGGTCGGTTCGATCGTGGTCGTCGCCGCGGCCGCCCTACTCGACCTCCGCCCGAACCACGGTGTGCGGTCAGGACAACTCAGCGGTGTGGCCTTCAACATCGGCATGACCGTCGCCATCGTCGGCTCCGCAGTGCTCGCACAGTACGCACCGCACCCGCTGCGCACGCCGTACGCCGTCGTCGCGGTGGTCTGCGCGCTCGTCGGCGTCGGGGTGCTGGCCCTGCGTGAGACCCACACCGCCCGGTCGGCCGGTCCGATCCGGATCTCCAAACCCGCTGTGTCAGCCGAGATCCGCGGCGACTTCTGGTTCGCGGCCATCGGCGCGATGGCGTCGTGGTCGGTGCTCGGCGTGCTGTTGTCGCTGTATCCGTCCCTGGCCGCGCATCAGACCCACATCGACAACCTGCTGTTCGGCGGCGGCGTGGTCGGGGTCACCGCATTCGCGGCGGCGCTGGCACAGTTGGCCGCCACCCACATCCCGGCGCACCGGGCCGCGATCATCGGCGACGTGGGCATGGCCCTCACGCTGATCCTGACCGTTCCGGTGTTGGTGATGCATTCCTGGCCACTGGTGTTCGTGGCCGCAGCCCTGCTGGGGGCCACGTTCGGGCTCGGCTTCGGCGGGTCGCTGCGCCACCTCTCGCACGTGGTGCCCGCCGACCAGCGCGGCGAGACCATGTCGGCGTTCTACGTGCTGGCCTACACCGCGATGGCCGTGCCCACGCTGCTCGCCGGTTGGGCCGCGACCCGCTGGGATCTGGCCACGGTCTTCCCGTGGTTCGCGGCCGCCGTGGCGCTGGCGTGCCTGGCTGCCGCAGCGATCGGCGCTCGATCGATGCGTGCGGTCAGGAGTTCAGTTCAGCACTGACGTCACGGCCGACGGTCTTGCCGTCGTCGCGATGGTTGGTGGTGTTGCGGCACTCCCCCGAGATGTCGTACGACAACCGGCTCGGGACGTGCGCGGGCCCCATGATGACCATCACGCCGCCCTGATGGATCACGGTGCCATACGGATTGAGCCCTGGCGGCGGACCGTCGGTCCAGCCCGCAGCCACCATCGCGTCGGCGACCTGACGCGCATAGGTGTCCGCATCGACACCGGCGGGCAGCAGCGAACTCATCTCCACGTGGCCCCGGTACGGCGGCTCCCCCTGGTCGTTGCACGACTGGAAGCTGAAACCGCCGCTCACGTCCTGCAGCACCGCGACGGTGCGCAGCTGCCGGCCGACGTCGATGACCTGTGCCGTCGCCTCGTCGTCGCTCATCGGGTTCGGTACGTCGGCATCCCGGTGAAACAGCATCGAACATCCTCCCAATACGGCCGAACACAGCAGCGCCACAACGGCGAGCGGCACCAGCACCCGGTCAGTTCGTCGGTTTGTAGCCATGGTCAAGAGTCACAGAGCTCCCTGGTCGGTCGGCTTCGGGGTCGATGAACGCGGGCACCCCTGGAATATCGGTGTCGATGTGCGGCAACGGGATTGACCCGATGCCCGGCACGTCGACGTGGTCGGGTGTGCTGATGTGAGGCTGATGCCGCCCCTCGGCCAGCAGACCGTCACTGGTCAGGCGCTCACTGTGACCACTGGCGATGTCGGTCATGGCCCGCAGCGCCTCGCTGCCCTTCTCGTAGTACCGCGAATGATCGTGGAAACTCACGCCGTCCTCGCCGGCCACCTCGGCCCGGAACCGCACCGAACCGTACTCGTCGCCGGCCGGGTCGGTGCCCAGCCCGGCCTGTGCGCCGACGGGATATCCCAGCATCTCGTTGAGGACGTTGGCGGGTATCGCTCCGGGGTTTCCCAGCCAGCTGACCGGGTCGGTGGACGCCGACCCCACATAGACCTGACCGCCGTCGACGTGGAAATCGGCCGCGCTCTTGGCGAGATCGGTTCCCGGACAACCGATCAGCACCGCGTCGTTGGCCTTCATCCCGCTGCCCGCGAACGCGTCGGCCACGGTGGTCGACCCGTACGAGTGGCCGATGACCGTGACGTGCGACGGTTTCGACGGATCATGCGTGACGCCAAGGGCATTCACGTCGGCGGCGAGCAGCGCGCCACCACGGCGCGCCAGGTCGGGGTTGGCGATCCGCGGATCGGTGAAGCTGTCCGGCGCGTCGTACCCCATCCACATGACGACCGCGGTGTCGTTGTTCCGATCGGCCAGCCGGGACTATCCGCTCTTCCGCAAGTTCGTTTGAGGAGAGGTAAGCCCAGCTCGGACGTATTCGCTGGTGAAGCCATGCGATGAGACCTTTCCGACCGCCGCGCAAGAATACTGACACGTCTCTCGAAATCCCACCCACAGGATGTGAATGTAATAATCTGCTCGGGATTCCTGAAGTTGCGTCGAAGGAGCACGATGCTGAACGTTGTTCGGGATTTGCGTTCGCCCCGGTCGCTGACTGATCCCGATGGCGTTGCGGCGTACCAAGAACACCTGATGGCCGAATATGTGTTGACGCGCATGGCGCATGGTGTGGCTGACAGCACGATCCGCAAGGAAATCGCGGCGGTTGAAGAGTTTCTCACCGTGGCTGAGGTACCCGCGTGGGAGATCGAGCCGGTCCACGCCGATCGCTTTCTGGGCCAGCATCAACGGAAGAACGCGCCAGCGACGCGAATGGGCAAGGCCGTGGCGGTCGATTTGTTCTTCGCCTTCCTTGAGCTGCGGTATGCGGGCGAGATCCACGAGCTCACCGGCCGGGTGGTGGCCTCGCCGATCGATTCGTGTAACCGGCCCCGGCATCGGGGCGAGTTCAAGGTCCGAGTGCCACCATCGAGCCGCGATCTGGCGGCATTCTTTGTGGCGTGGCGCGATTCGCTTGCCAGTCAACGCAGATGGTTGACCGCTACCCGGTCGTATGTGATCGCACGGCTTGCCGCGGAAGTCGGGCTGCGTCTTCAGGAAGTGTGCATGCTCGCGATCGAAGACCTGCACTTCTCTCACGGCCCGCTGGGGAAGATCCATGTCCGGATGGGCAAGGGATCGCGCGGTTCTGGCCCCCGCGAACGACTGGTCCCGATGCTCGGTGACACCCGGCCCCTGCTGACGTGGTGGGTGCAGGAGGTCCGAGGCGAGTTCCGCGACGACTGGACGCTGCCCCGGGCGCCGCTGTTTCCCTCTGAACGCGATGGTCCGATCAGCGGATCGGTTTTCGCCAAAGCTCTTGGGGAAGCGGCCGAACGTCATCTGCAGGGTCCGGTGCGAACGCTGACCCCGCACGTGCTCCGGCATGCCGCAGCGTCCCGGCTCTACGGCGAAGGCGTCAGCCTCGACGCGATCCAGCAACTTCTCGGGCATCGGTGGTTGTCCACCACGGTTCGCTATGTGCACGTGACCGACGGGACGATTGAGGCGGAGTACCTGGCTGCTGCTGAACGATCCGCCTCCAGATTCAAGGAGACCAGCTGACATGAAATGGAACTTGCGGCTCGTCGCCGCGCAGCGCAGCATATGGCGCGCTTCAGATCTGCGCCGACTGCTCGCCGAGCAAGGCTTGGTGATATCGGCAGGCAAGATGTCACATCTGTGGGCCGGTGAACCGATTTCGATCCGCCTGGATGATCTGGACATCATCTGTTCGGTCCTGGACTGCGAGCCCGGGGAGTTGCTCATCCGCGATAGCGAAGCGGCTAAGCGCACCTCACCGCAGAGCGCGCCGCTGGCCGCCAATGGCCCTGCGGTGCAACCGAAAGCCCGCCGCGGCCACCGACCTGCGCCGCCCGTATGAGCGATCGGGAGCCGATCGTCGTCTGCCGGGAATGTGGACGCCAGGGCAGAGGACGGGTGCATTCGCAGCTCTGCAACGCCTGCCGAGCCCGGAAAATGCGCACGCCGCGAAACTGCGACAACTGCGGCCTTTTTCGACGACAGGTCGCCAAAGGCCTGTGCGCCACCTGCTATCGCGTATCGCGGCTTCACGACGGACTGTGCCCCGGATGCAACAAAGTCCGTCCCATTGAGGGCAAACACGCCTTGTGCGAGGCGTGCGAAAGGCGGTCCCGGGCACGCGCCGGCACCTGCACCGACTGCCACCGCGATTTTCGCCGCCTCTACGGTGCGCGCTGCCGGCAGTGCCAGCGCCGCGCCGCCAACCCCACGGGCCGATGCCAAGACTGCGGGGAAACCGGCGAGATCATCGCCGGCCGCTGCAAGAACTGCTATGAGCACTTTCGGCGGCACGGCACCGGTGACTGCCCGGCCTGCGGCCAACGATTCCCCATCGGTGCGAATGGACTGTGCCGCAACTGCACCAACAAGCGCCGCGCCATACACGTCCGCAATACCCCGACCGGCAAACTCCTGCTGGCTCAGATGACCATGTACGGGCGGGCTCGCGGCTGGTCCCCCGGGGTCCTGACCGTCGCGCGCACCAGCCTGCGGATCGTCCTCGCCGGCAGCGATGTTCTGGGCCCGCCGCCGTGGACCAGTAACGCCATCAAAGAATTGCTCGACACCACCGCCAGCCACCGCGCCAACAACGCAGTCCAGCGCGTCATCGACTTCCTCACCGACGAGGGACTCGCGACGTCCAGCACCGAAGCCACATTCCAGCTCTGGCTCGACACCCAGTTCGCCGACCTGTGCCCACAGATCCGCTCCGAACTTCACATATGGACCGAAAGACTCCTCGGCCGCGGCGACCGACCACAAAAACCCTTGCAATACCAGACGATTCGCTCGTACGTCTGGATCCTCACCACGCCCCTGGCCAACTGGTCGCAGACCTACGACTCGCTGCGCGAGGTCACCCCGGAGGGCATCGACGAACAAGTCGCTACCTTCTCGGGAGCCAAACGAGGCCTGGCCGCCAGCGCCATGCGCTCGCTGTTCAAAACCCTTAAAACACAACGAATCATCTTCGCCAATCCCACCAGGCACCTCAGCGGACAGAACATCAAAACGGCGGCGCCGATCGGGCTGCAACCCCAAGACCGAGCCCGGTTGTTCGCTGACGACCTCAGGCCCGACGAACACTTGATGGTGCTGCTGGCCGGCGTCCATGCGATGCGCGCAGGCCAAATCGTCACTCTCCGAATCGATGATGTGGACCTGACCGCAGGTACCATCGCCGTCGCGGGTAAGCCGCGCGCGCTCGACAGCCTCACCGGCCAATACCTCATTGCGTGGCTCGAATACCGGCGCCAACGCTGGCCCAACACGGCCAACCCTCACCTGCTGGTCAACTATCAGAGCGCCAACACCGTCGCCGCGGTACCCACTGGCCACATCAGCGCCACATTCCGAAGGCTCGGGTACACAGCCCACCAACTGCGCGTCGATCGCTTCCTCGACGAGGTCCATAACGGCAACGCAGACCCGCTGCGCTTCGCGCACCTGTTCGGCGTCACTGCTCCAACGGCTCTGCACTACTGCGCAGACGCCACCGCGCTCGACCACCACGACGACGGCCGCGACACCGACTGAACCTGCGCCAAAGCAGCGCTCACACCCGATACGATCCGCAAGTTCGACCAACTCGCGACCGCGAGAGCGCCAATCGTTGTTCAGTAATCCTGAACTTGCGGTCTTTTGTTCGTACATGTTGATGGCGTCGTCGTGGCCGTCGGCCAGCCAGCCGTCCCGTACGCTGCTGCCGGTCCCGGGCACGATCACCGCGGTGTTCCTGGCGGTGTCCGGGTTGCCGATCGTGATCGCGGCGCGGCCCTGGCCGTTGTCGGCGAGCGGATCGTAGGCCATCAGCATCACGGGCCGCGGGGCTTTCGGGTCGCCGCCGCGCTGATGGGCCAGCCCCTCACCGGTGCGCCGGGCGTTGTAGAACCGCGTGGCGTCGACCTGGGTCAGGCCGTACTTCTCCGGGTTCTTGACGACGTCGTCCTCGGATACGCCGTTGCGGCCCGCGATGTCGCGGACCCGCTTGAGGTCGTCCTCCATGACCTTCTGGTTGACCTGATCGCGGTCGACGATCGGAATGCCGTTCAGGTTGCCGAGACCGGCGGGATGCGCGGCCCTGAGCCCGTCGCGCTGCTCGGGGCTCAGCGAATTCCACCACTTCTCCACTTCGGCCGCGTCGGTGCCGGGCGGGGGCAGCTGAATGTCCTGACCGCCGACCTTGACCGAAGCCCCCGGCGGCGGCGCGGCGGCGGCTTGCTCGATGGCCGCCGCGGTCGACGCGTCGACGCTGTCGAATGTCTCGAGCAGGTGTTTGAGGAAGCCCGTGAACTTCTCCGCGAGCCCGTCGAGGAACCGCCCGACGAGCCACTGATGCGGCGTCACGGTCCCGTCGTCGGCCACCGAAAACCCCATGGCCGCCAACGTGTCCGCCATCGTCACGATGGCACTGCGCAGCGCGTCCAACTGTTCGCCGCCGTCGCGCAACGCGGTCTGCATCTGCACCAGCCGGGCGCGGAACTTCTCCTGCTCGGCGATCAACTGCCGGCCCTTGGCGATCGCTGCCGCGGCCGCGTCGCCCTCCCACGCGTTCTGCAGGCGCTCCAGCTGCGTGCGCTCGCCGTCGATGACGGCCTGCAGCGCATCGATTTTGCCGCCCATCCCGCCGGCGGCGTCGATCAAAGCCTGTGGTTGCGACGCCCTCACGGTTGACATGGAAACCGACACCGACACCCCCGCTTCGAACGTCCCGACGCATCATCGCACGCGCAACTGCGGGTCGGACGCGGCAATCTTCGCCCCGGCCCTGCGCAGTTCAGCAAAGCCGCGGTCCGCAGCGCATCCCGGCAATACTCTGATCGCCATGGCATCAGCGCAGCGCGAACCCAAGGTCGTCGTTCTCGGTGGAGGCTCGTGGGGCACCACGGTGGCCTCGATCTGCGCGAGACGCGGGCCGACGCTGCAGTGGGTGCGCTCGGAGGAGACCGCCAAGGACATCAACGACAACCACCGCAACTCGCGCTACCTCGGCGATGAGGTCGCGCTGCCGGAAGGCCTGCGCGCAACCAACGACTTCTCCGAAGCGGCCAACTGTGCCGACGTGATCGTGATGGGCGTGCCGTCGCACGGCTTCCGCGGCGTGCTGCAGGAACTCGCGAAGGAGCTGCGGCCGTGGGTTCCCGTGGTGTCCTTGGTCAAGGGCCTTGAGCAGGGCACCAACATGCGGATGAGCCAGATCGTCGACGAGGTGCTGCCCGGGCATCCGGCGGGCATCCTGGCCGGGCCGAACATCGCCCGTGAGGTCGCCGAGGGCTACGCGGCCGCGGCCGTGCTGGCGATGCCCGACCAGCACCTGGCGGCGAAATTGGCAGAGCTGTTCCGCACCAAGCGCTTCCGCACGTACACGACCGACGACGTGATCGGCGTGGAGATGGCCGGCGCGCTCAAGAACGTGTACGCGATATCGGTCGGCATGGGCTACTCGCTGGGCATCGGCGAGAACACCCGGGCCATGGTGATGGCCCGGGCGGTCCGCGAGATGTCCAAGCTGGGCGAGGCCATGGGCGGGCACCGCGACACGTTCGCGGGCCTGGCGGGCATGGGCGATCTGATCGTCACCTGTACCAGCCAGCGCAGCCGCAACCGCCACGTCGGCGAGCAACTGGGCGCGGGCAAGAAGATCGACGAGATCATCGCGTCGATGAACCAGGTGGCCGAGGGCGTCAAGGCCGCGAGCGTGATCATGGAGTTCGCCGAGAAGTACGGGCTCAACATGCCGATCGCGCGGGAGGTCGACGGCGTGATCAACCACGGTGCAACGGTCGAGGACGCCTACCGCGGCCTGGCCGCCGAGAAGCCGGGCCACGAGGTGCACGGCTCGGGCTTCTGACAGCGCTCAGCCACCCCGAACCGCGGCCTTGAAATCCTCCGCCCCGACAGGCGGCGCGATGGTCCACAGCACTTCGGCCTCGCCGTCGGTCGGGTTGTGCCAGTCGTGGAGCTGGGTGGCGCCGAAGGTCATGCTGTCGCCGGTGTTCAGCAGCGTGGTCTGCCCGTCGACCGTGATGCTGAGCTCACCCTTGAGCACGTACACGAAAATCGTTGTGGCATCGAGCCGGTAGGCGCCGCCCGAACCGCCACCGGGCCGCATCACGGTGTGCATCACCTGCACGTGCCGCTCGGATTTCGGGGTGAGCAGTTCCTCCCTGACGTCGTGCCCGCCCATCTCCAGGGGCGCGCCGGCACCGCTGCGGACGATCGGCGCGCTGGGGTATTCGAACAGGTCGCCGATGCCGATCCCCAGGGCATCGCAGATCCGGATCAAGACCGGCACCGAAACGTTGGTCATGCCACGTTCGGCCAGGCTCAGAAAACCCTTGGTGACCTCGGCGCGGCTCGCCACATCGTTCAGGCTCAGCCCGCGTTGGGTGCGGAACTCCCGCAGGCGCGCCCCCGCGCGGCCCATTCCGGTCTCTTCGCCGTCTGCCACGGCAACCCCTCCCCTGGGCTGTTGACGCCTCTTCGTTTAGTGGTGTAAAACACGTTCATCGTTTTATGGCATTGAACCCTACACGCGGTCATGCCTCCTTCAGACCAGAAAGGCACGCAGTGTCCGCAGCTGAAATGACCCGGATCCGAGCCGCGGTGTTCGACGGCACCGGCACCATCAGTGTCGAGGAGGTCGACCTGGCCGCACCCGGTCCCGGCGAGGTTCGCGTCAAGGTCGCGGCGGCCGGCGTGTGCCACTCCGACCTGCACGTCACCACGCGTGCGTGGGACGTGCCCGCGCCGGTCGTACTCGGGCACGAGGGTTCGGGCGTGGTCACCGCGACCGGCCCGGGCGTCGACGACCTCGAGCCCGGCGACCATGTGGTGCTGAGCTGGGTGCCCGGCTGCGGCGAATGCCGCGCCTGCAGGGCCGGGCGGCCCGCGCAGTGCTCGCTGGTGGCCTCGGTGGTGGCCACCCGCGGCACGCTGTACGACGGCACGACGCGACTGTCCAACGCGCGCGGCACGATTCACCACTACCTGGGCGTCTCGTCGTATGCCGAAGAGGTCGTCGTCCCGCGCAGCGGCGCGATCAAGGTCCGCAAGGACGCACCGCTGGAGGACATCGCGATCGTGGGCTGCGCCATCGCGACAGGTGTCGGTGCGGTACGCAATACCGCTGGGGTGCAACCAGGTTCGACGGTGGCTGTGATCGGCTGCGGCGGCGTGGGGCTGGCCTGTGTCCAGGGCGCCCGGCTGGCCGGGGCCTCACGCATCGTGGCGGTGGACGTCGTGGCCGAAAAGCTCGACCTGGCACGTAAACTCGGCGCCACCGACGCGGTCGACGCCGCGGGCACCGACGACGTGGTGGCGGCGCTGCGCGACGTGGTGGCCGACGGGTATGACTACGTGTTCGACGCGATCGGCAAGATCGTCACCACCGAACAGGCCATCGCGGCCCTCGGACTCGGCGGCGCGGCCGTCATCGTCGGCCTGCCCCCGCAGGGCGAACGCGCAACCTTCGACCCATTGGCGCTGGCCGAAGCCGACCAACGCATCCTCGGCTCCAACTACGGCTCCGCGGTGCCCGAACGCGACATCCCCGCCCTGGTCGACGAGGTCATGGCGGGCAATCTCGATCTCGCTTCCATGATCTCGGGGCGCCGCCCACTCGACCAAGCCGCGGCCGCGCTCGACGATCTCGCCGCGGGCCACGCACTACGCCAACTCCTCATCCCATCCGCCTGACAGAAACGAGAGCGCCAGTGTCCGAAGACATTCAGACCGGTTCGGAGGCCGCTACCGGTGACGCCGGGCTGCGGCGCGGCGTCATGGGCGGCGGCGAACTCGCCGCCCAGGCCATCGCCAACATCGCGCCGAGCGCCGTCATCGCCTTCACGGCCGCGGCCATCTACAACACCGCCACCAACGGCACCTGGGTCTCGTTCGCGCTGGCGACCGTGGTGATCCTGTCGGTCGGCTACTGCATATCGCAGTTCGCCAAACGGCGGTCGTCTGCGGGCTCGCTCTACAGCTACGCCGCGACGGCGCTCGGGCCGTTCGGCGCCTACCTGACGGGCGTGAGCCTGCTGATCGGCTGTTTCGGCATCGCCGCCGGTTCGCTGAGCGGATCGGTCGCCTACACCGCCACGCTGCTCAACCAGCTCGGCATCCCCATCCATGGCACGGCCGCGCAGATCGTGCTTGCGGTGATCCTCGGCGCGCTCGCGACGCTGTTCACCATCCGGGGCATCCGGCTGTCGGCACGGGTTTCCCTTGTGCTGGAACTGATTTCGGTGTCCATCATCACGCTGCTGCTGGTGGTGACGCTGATTCACCTGGGCGCAGGCGCATTCGACGCAGAGCAGTTCGAGCTCACCGACGTCAAGCCTTCGGGCATCGCCGTCGGCATGGTGCTGGCGATCCTCGGATTCGTGGGCTTCTCCAGCTCGGACGCGCTGGCCCGCGAGGCCAAGGATCCGTACCGCGCCGTGCCGCGCGCCATCATGTGGAGCGCGGCGGGTGTCGGCGTGCTCTACATCTTCGCGGCCTACACGCAGGTGGCCGCACTCGGCCCGGCGCTGGGCGAATCGGCGCAACCGCTCGACGACATCGCGACGCTGGTCGGCATGCCGACGTGGTTCAACCCGATCCTCAACCTCGGCATCGCCGCGTCGTTCTTCGCCGTCGTCGTCGCGCCGCTCAACGTGGTCGGCCGCATCCTCTACGTGATGGGCAAGGAGGGCGTCGTCCCGGCAGCCATCGGCCGCACGCACGAAACGCACCTCACGCCGCACCGCGCGCTGATCTCGGTGGGCCCGCTCGTGATCGCCGTCCCCGTGGTGATGTACCTGTTCGGCGTGGACCCGATGAACGTCGTCACCTGGGTCGACACCTACGGCACGTACGGCTACATGGTGGCCTACGCCGCCGCGGCCCTGGCCGCCGTGATGTACCTCCGCAGCATCGACGCGCGCGTGCCGCTGGTGTGGCCCGCAGCCGTGGTGGCGATCGTGTCGATGGCCTATGTGTTCTACGCCAACGTGTACCCGGTCCCGGCGTACCCGCTCAACGTCATCCCGTGGCTGTTCGTGGTGACAGTGGCCGCGGCGCTGGCCTGGTACTGGGTGCTGGGTCGCCGGTCACCGGAAGTGATCGCGAACATCGGCACCAGTGAGGTGGAGACGCTCGAAGGGATCGGCTGACCTCAGCCGATGGTGACCGACGGCTTGAAGTCTGATTCCTGGGCGCCGACGACGTAGCTGCCGGCCGGGCTGATCACAAAGCCCGCTTGGCTGCGCCCGTCGACGCAGGCCGTCATCACGCCGTCCGTGCCGCAGCTGACGGTCTGGTAGCTGAGCCGCGAGTTCGCGGGCAGCGGCTTGGCGTCCCCCGCGACGGCGAACACCGGAGCGGGAGAGCTGGCGAATCCCGGGGCGCCCGGGCCGCCGCTGACCAGGTTGGCGCCGTTGGGGGCCGCCGGGATCGGACCGCTGCAGCCGTAGCCGCCGCTGCGCTGCAGCACGCAGGTCAGCCCGTCCGGGGTGCGGAAGGCGTACCAGTTGTTGTCCATGACCGCGTACTCCGATGTTTTCACCGGCGCGAACGCGTTGATGTTCGGCAGCGCCGGCGGATCATCGGCGCGCGCCACGCCGGGCGCAATCGCCCCGGCGACGCTCATCACGGCCGCCCCCGCGGCGCTCACCAGGCCAATCATCACTCTGCTCAGCACGCCGATACCCTAACCGCTACCTGTGTGTCAGGCCACGGCTAGCCGCATTTGAGGTCGACGTACACGGTGGTGTAGCGGACCACTTCCTCGGTGTTGCCGCGCGGTGCGGCTCTCAGATCGGTGATGTCGCGGCCCGGACGGACCGCATTGACCGTGCAGTTGTCCAGCGAGCCACTGCCGACCCGGGTCTGGATGACGCGGTAGCCCTCGGCCTCCAGCTCCTTGATGGTCTGCTGCGCCGAGGTCTGTCCCGACGGCGCCGCACCGGCCGGCGCGGCCAACGCCATTCCGGTGACCGCGAGCCCGGCCCCGACAGCGGCAACGATGGTATTTCTCATTTGCAGATCGCCTTTCCAGTTAAGCTGTTGTTAACTTTCAGCCTAGAGAGACAATTTGCCGGGGTCCATGAGTTCATATCGAACCCATACATAAATGCGCACTGGTTGAATTCAGGCCGAATTCACATGCTTTTCGCGGCCACCCGGGCCATCGGCACCCGCACCGTGAACACGGTCTCGTCATCGTCGGAAACCACTGCGACAGAACCATTGTGGGCTTTCACGATCGATGCGACGATGGCCAGCCCGAGGCCCGTACTGCCCAATTCACGAGACCGGGATTTGTCGGCCCGCACGAAACGGCCGAACAAATTGGGTAACAATTCGGGATCGATTCCCGGGCCGTCGTCCTTGACCGTCAATTCGGCGAATTCGCCGTCCACCGTGAGCGTCACCGTGACGGTCACACCGGGCGGTGTGTGCACCTTGGCATTGGTCAGCAGATTGGTGACCACCTGGTGCAATCGGGCGCGATCGCCCCGCACCCAGACCGGGTCGTCCGGCAGCCGCGCAACCCAGTGGTGCGTGGGCGCCGACACCGCGGTGTCGTTGACCGCGTCGACCACCAGATCGCTGAGGTCGACGTCGTCGGTCTCCAGATCCTGGCCCTCGCCGAGCCGCGACAGCAACAGCAGGTCGCTGACCAGCACGGTCATCCGCCGCGCTTCGGCTTCGATGCGCGCCAGCGCGTATTCGGTGGTGGGTGGGAGGTTGGCGCTGTCCTGCCGGGTCAGCTCGGCATAGCCCTGGATCGCGGCGAGCGGCGTGCGCAACTCGTGGCTGGCGTCGGTGAGAAACTGCCGGGTGCGGCGGTCCGACGCGGCCAGCTCGGCCAGCGCACTGTCGACGTTGACCAGCAGCCGGTTGAGCGTGTCCCCCACCACACCGACCTCGTTGTCGGGATCGGTGTCCTTGTCCCGGACCCGCGCCGTGATGCGGTGGTCGTCGCCGTCCAAGCGCAGCGTCGCGACCTTGGCCGCGGTCGCGGCCACCCGGCGCAACGGCCGCAGCGCGTACCGCACCACCAGCACGGTGCCCACCGCGGTGACGATCATCGCGATGACGGTCATGACGGTCACCGTGACGGTCTTGCGGGCGATCACCAGGTTGGCGCTGTCCATGGAGACACCCGACACCAGCACGTCGCCACCACCGGCCGACTGGCTCGCCAACCGGTAGGAGCCGAGCGTCGGCAGTTTGATCGTGCGGGGACCGTCGGCGTCGTCCCACGACTGCGCATCCAGCGCCCGGGTCACCTCGACGGGTGCCGGATGCGGCTCACCGTCGGAGAACACCGCCGACTGCACCACCTCGCCGTCGTGCAGCACGGCGATCAGGTTGCCTGGCGCCTGACCGACGAACGCGGTCAGCGCATGGTTGTTCTCGTCGTCGGAAAAGTTGTCGTACTTGTCGTAGGAGTGGCTGAATGCCGCGAGGGACCGCGAGACCTCGGTATCGCTCATCGTCGACACATAGGTGTGCAGGCTGTACACCGACAGCATCCCGACCGCCACCAGCACGACGGTGACGATCGCGGTGACTCCGAGCACCAGTTGGCGCCGCAGGGACCGTGGCCGCCACCAGGGGCCGCGTTGGTTCATCGCGTCATTCTGCAGGCCGCAGCATGTAGCCGACACCCCGCACGGTGTGGATCATCGGATCGCGCCCGGCGTCGATCTTCTTGCGCAGGTACGAGATATAGAGGTCGACGATGCTCGACTTGCCGCCGAACCCGTAATTCCACACGCGGTCGAGGATCTCGGCACGGCTCAGCGCGCGGCGCGGGTTGCGCATCAGGAACCGCAGCAGCTCGAACTCGGTCACGGTCAGCGCGATCGGCTCGCCGCCGCGGGTGACCTCACGGCTCGCGCCGTCGAGCACCATGTCGCCGACCTTGAGCGTTTCGTCGGCAGGCGGCGTGGTGTGGCTCGACCGGCGCAACAGCCCGCGCAACCGGGCCACGAGCTCCTCGAGGCTGAACGGCTTGGTCATGTAGTCGTCGGCACCCGCGGTGAGTCCGGAGACGCGGTCGAGCACCGAGTCCCGCGCGGTCAGGAACAGCGTGGGGGTGTACCCGTCGGCTTCCCGCACCCGCTGCAGGATCTGCAGCCCGTCGATGTCGGGCAGCATGATGTCAAGCACCACCACATCGGGCTCGATCTCGTCGAACTTGGCGACAGCGTCGTGGCCGTTGTGGGCCACGTCGACTTCCCAGCCCTCATAGTGCAATGCCATCTTGACCAGGTTGGTCAGCGCCGGCTCGTCATCGACCAGCAACACCCGGATAGGAGAACCGTCGGCGCGATGAATCCGCGGCAACTGGCCGAGGATGGCCTGGCGCGGCTGGTGGGTACGCGGAGATACCGACATCGTCGTCATAATTCCATTCTGCGGAGCGCACAGATAGTTGTCACGGAGTTCATATGGAGTTCTAAGGCAAGACGGCGCAATATGACGTGGATCACGCTTGCACCTGCCACGTGATGCACCCCAGAATTGTTGCAATACATAGATTTTCAATCGTCGACGTTAATTCTTGGTAACCACATATCTACCCCATGAGCGCGTTTTCCCTGCACAGCACCATAATTCGCTTCATTTGACGGGTGGCAAAAGATTTGGGTTCTCTATGCGTCAAGCGAGCTTCCTTGACGCGTTCTCTTCGCGATAAATACTCTCGCCCATAGCAATTGGATTCAGTTCCACCGCAACTCCGGCCACTTCATACGTGACACGTTGCGGTGCAACCTCTTTCGTGGACAACGAAGTCAACCTCCAACCGGTCATGCGATGACGCCTGCCCGGAATCCGCCGACTGGAGAATGGGAACACTCTCATGCAGCAAACCTCACAACTGGCAGACAGAGCCAGAGCGATACTGCGATACGACGTGCCCGCATCCCTTGTGGTGTTCCTGGTCGCGCTTCCGCTGTCGCTCGGCATCGCGGTCGCGTCTGGCGCACCCGTGCTGGCGGGCATCATCGCCGCGATCGTCGGCGGCATCGTCGCCGGAGCGCTCGGCGGCTCGCCGCTGCAGGTGAGCGGCCCCGCGGCCGGCCTCACCGTCATCGTCGCGGGCCTCATCGCGGAGTTCGGCTGGGCCGTGACATGCGCCATCACGGTGTGCGCGGGCATCTTGCAGGTGCTGTTCGGGCTGAGCCGGATCGCCCGTGCCGCGCTGGCCATCTCCCCCGTCGTCGTGCACGCCATGCTCGCGGGCATCGGCATCACGATCGCGCTGCAGCAGGTGCACGTCCTTTTGGGCGGCAGTTCCAACAGCTCGGCATGGGCGAACGTCACCGAGCTGCCCGGTCAGCTGATCAATGCACACGGCCACGGCGTCGTCCTGGGCGGGCTGGTGATCGCGATCCTGGTGGGCTGGCGCTGGATGCCCGCGGCGGTCCGCAAGGTGCCCGGTCCGCTGGTCGCGATCGTGGGTGTGACCGCGCTGTCGATGCTTGCGACGTTCAGTGACGTCACGCGCATCAAGATCGACGGTTCCCTGCTGGATGCGCTGGCGTTGCCCAGCCTTCCCGACGGCAATTGGGGCGCGTTCGCGACGGGTGTGCTGACCGTGGCGCTGATCGCGAGCGTCGAGAGCCTGCTGTCGGCGGTTTCGGTGGACCGCATGCAGACCGGACCCCGCACCAACTTCGACCGCGAGCTGATCGGCCAGGGCACGGCCAACGTGGTCTCCGGCGCCATCGGCGGGCTGCCCGTCACCGGTGTGATCGTGCGCAGCTCGACCAACGTCGCGGTCGGGGCCCGCACGCGGGCGTCGGCGATCCTGCACGGCGTGTGGATCCTGGTGTTCGCGGTGCCGTTCGCGGGTCTGGCCCAGCTGATCCCGACGGCAGCCCTTGCCGGCCTGCTGATCGTCATCGGCTGCCAGCTGGTCAAGCGTGCACACATCGAAACCGCCCGGCGCACAGGTGATTTGGCCGTGTACGCAGTGACCGTCACGGGCGTGGTCTTCCTCAACCTGCTGGAGGGCGTACTGATCGGCCTGGCGCTCGCGGTGGCGCTGACGGTGTGGCGCGTGGTGCGCACCAACATCGTCGCCGAGCCCACCGGTGAGGGCACCTGGCGGGTCATGATCGAGGGCTCGTGCACTTTCCTGTCCCTGCCGACGCTGACCTCCGCGCTGGCTCGGGTGCCCGCCGGAACGGCTGTCACCGTGGAACTTTCGGTCGACTTCCTCGACCATGCCGCGCACGAGACGATCGAGGAATGGCGGCGTCAGCACGTCGCGACAGGCGGCACGGTCGATGTGCACGACGTCGGCGCGGTGGAGATGGCCAGCGCGGTCGCGGGACCGCCGACGCGCGGCTTCACCCCGTTCGACAAGCGTTCCGGTGTGGTGCCGTGGAGCTCGTGGCAGCGCGAGAACACGACCTCGGTGCTGCACGGCCTGGCCGCCTACCACCGCCGCACCGCCCCGGTGCTGCGCCCGCACCTGCAGGAGCTGGCGCACGCGCAGCGCCCCGAGACGCTGTTCCTCACGTGTGCCGATTCGCGCGTGGTGCCCAACGTCATCACCAGTAGTGGGCCGGGCGATCTGTTCACGGTGCGCAACGTCGGCAACATGATCCCGGCCGGCCAGGCCGACGCCTCGATCGAAGCGGCCATCGCGTTCGCGGTCGACAAGCTCGACGTCTCCTCGATCGTGGTGTGCGGTCATTCCAGCTGCGGCGCGATGACCGCGCTGCTCGGCAAGACCGATCTGGGCGACGAGCATCTGGAATCCTGGTTGGCCCATGGCAATCCTTCGCTGGAGGCCTTCGACGACGGCCGTCACCCCGTCGCCCGGTCAGCGGCCGAGGCGGGGTTCGGCACTGTCGACCAGCTGTCCATGGTGAACATCGCGATCCAGGTGCAGACCCTGCAGCAGCATCCGCTGGCCCGCCGGGTCAACGTGATCGGGTTGTTCTACGACATCGCCAGTGCAGGCGTGCTCCGGGTGACGCCCACGCGCGTGGAGACGTTGGCCGACGCGGCATAGATGCCCATCGCAGCGCTGCGCTTCTGCCGCCCGACAACCGTCGGGCGGCAGACGCGCAGTTCAGGCGTCCGGGCGCCAGTCGAACGGGAAGTGCTTGCTCGACTTGCCCCGGTATTCGTGCGAGAAGTCGAACCCGATCGCGTCGTCTTTCGTGACCACACCCCAGGTCGCCACCTGGCCGGGCCCGACCTCGGCGCCCGGCGCATTGACAGTGGTGACCCGCCGGTTCGGATCCGACGTCGGCCCTGTCAGTGCCTCGACCCGCACGTCGACCTTGCCCGGGATCTCGGCGCGCCAGTACGCGAGATCCTCGGCCGCGTCGAATGTGATGGGGGCGTATTCGATTCCGCGTAGCTCGCGGATCAGACTGCTGAATTCGCCCGGCCAACCTCCCTCGTATCCGGTAAAGATCTGCTCGAGGGCGTGCCGCTGATCGGCATCGGCCAAGGCGTCGATGTAGAACATCAGCGACATCATGGCGTCGGGGTCACCGACCCACATGTTGCCCTTGAACTCTCCCAGCGCAACCACCCCGAGGCCGCTCAGATCCGTTTCGCCGTAATGGCCGTCGCTGATCTTCCAGACGAGCGTGAACAGGCAGTCACCATGCGTCGGCTCCTGCGCGAAGCTGCACGGGCAGGGCAGCTTGCAGCTGCACACATCGAACCAATCGCCCCGCAGATGCCAATCCGTCGTCGCTACTGCCATCGTCCACTCCTCTCGGTTCATACCCCCAGGGGGTATCTAACGACGACGACGTTACACAGCCGAGAGCGCACGCACAAGTACCCCTAGGGGGTATATTTCACCGGAATGCCGAAAGGCCAGTCATGGCACACGAATCGCGAAAATGCGTGCCACAACTGGCCTGTCATTGCCAGAGGGATCAGTAGTGGCCCGGGCCGCGGCCGGCCATGTCCTCCAAGCGTCGGATGCGGTCCTCGATGGGCGGGTGGGTCGAGAACAGCTTGCCCATGCGCTCGCCGGCGCGGAAGGGGCTGGCGATCATGAGGTGCGCCTGATCGGCCAGTTGCGGCTGCGGCGGCAGCGGCGCGGCCTCCACGCCGCCGGAGATCTTGCGCAGCGCCGACGCCAAAGCCAAAGGGTCACCGGTCAACTCGGCGCCCGACTGGTCGGCCTGGTACTCGCGCGACCGCGACACCGCCAACCGCACCACGGTGGCCGCAATGGGCCCGAGGAACGAGACCAGAAGCATGGCAAGCGGATTCGCACCGTCGCGATTGCCGCCGAACATGCCTGCGAACATCGCCATGTTGGCCAACGCCGTGATCACCGACGCCATTGCGCCTGCCACACACGAGATCAGGATGTCGCGGTTGTACACGTGTGAGAGCTCATGGCCCAGCACCGCACGCAGTTCCCGCTCGTTGAGGAGCTGGAGAATGCCTGTGGTGCAACACACCGCCGCGTTGCGCGGGTTGCGCCCGGTCGCGAACGCGTTCGGGTTGGCGGTATCGGAGATGTACAGCCGGGGCATGGGCTGATGCGCGGTGGTGGCCAACTCACGGACGATCCGATAGATCTCGGGCGCCTGCACCTCGGTGATGGGCTGAGCATGCATGGCGCGCAGCGCGAGCTTGTCGCTGTTGAAGTAGACGTAGACGTTCATGCCGACGGCGAACAGCACCGCCAGGAACATCATGCTTCTGCCGAACAATGACCCGACGAACACGATCAACGCCGACATGCCCACCAACAGCAGGAATGTCTTGAGCCGGTTCGCGTGCGGATTCCACGTCATCCGAGCCGCCTCCTTTTGGAACCGAAGAAGTATTCGCCGATTAAACGCGCAGCAACCCCGTCGGGTTCCGGATCAGCCGTGCCGGTTCACCGTGTAGTCGACCAGTGACGCCAGGGCGGCGCGCCCCGGGACGTCGGGAAGGCTCGCCAGCTCGTCGCGGGCCTGGGCGGCGTAGGAGGCCACGGTCTCCTTGGCCCGCGCCATCCCGGGCGACCGGCGCAGCAGGGCCAGTGCCTCGGCCACATCCTCGTCGCGTTCGACCGGGCCGGCCAGCAGTTCCCGCAGCCGGTCGGCGTCCGGTCCCGACTCCCGCAGGGCATAGAGCACCGGCAGGGTGTGCACGCCCTCGCGCAGGTCAGTGCCGGGAAGCTTGCCCGACTCGTCGGGATCGCTGTCGATGTCGATGATGTCGTCGGAGATCTGGAAGGCCGTGCCGACGATGCCGCCGAGGCGGGACAGGCGCTCGATCTGGTCTTCGTCCGCGCCAGAGAACGTTGCCCCGAACCGCCCCGACGCGGCGATCAGGCACGCGGTCTTCTCATAGACCACCTTGAGGTAGTGGTCGACCGAGTCGACGTGCTCGGCAGCGCCACGCGTCTCCCGCATCTGGCCCGTGACCAGTTGGGCAAACGTGTCGGCAATCACACGCACCGCATCGGGGCCGAGCCGCGAAACCAGCCGCGACGCCGTGGCGAACAGGTAGTCACCCGCCAGGATCGCGATGTTGTTGCCCCACCGGGCGTTGGCCGAGGGCGCACCCCGGCGGACCTGGGCTTCGTCCATCACGTCGTCGTGATACAGCGTTGCCAGGTGCACGAGTTCGATGACGGCGCCCGCGATGGTGACCTCGGGATCGTCGGGCCGCGGGCCGAGGGACGCCGACAGCACCGTGAACAAGGGGCGGAACCGTTTGCCGCCCGCCTGGAACAGGTGCTGCACGGCCTCGGCCATCAGTTCGTCGGCTTTGCCCAGCTCAGTGGACATCAGATCCTCGATCTGCGCCACACCGTCCCGGACGTCGCCGGCGAAACCCTCGTCGCCGAAATCGACGCCCGCCACCACAGTCGCTGGTGTCCTCATTCGTCCAACATACTGGGACCGATGGAGATCAAGTCAGACGTGGTCGTCGTGGGCGCCGGGCCCGCCGGTTCGGCGGCGGCCGCATGGGCCGCGCGCGCGGGCCACGAGGTGACCGTGATCGACGCCGCGCAGTTCCCGCGCGACAAGGCCTGCGGCGACGGGTTGACCCCTCGCGCGGTCGCCGAGCTGGAACGGCTCGGCATGGGGCCGTGGCTCGACACCCGGATCCGGCACCACGGTTTGCGGATGTCGGGGTTCGGCGCCGACGTGGAAGTGCCGTGGCCCGGGCCGTCCTTCCCGTCCACCAGCAGCGCGGTGCCGCGCACCGAGCTCGACGACCGGATCCGCTCGGTGGCCGCCGACGACGGCGCCAAGATGCTGCTCGGAGTGAAGGCCGTTGACGCACGCCATGATTCCGCGGGACGAGTGGAATCGGTGCTGCTCGACGACGGCGGCGCGGTGCGGTGCAAAACCCTGATCGTCGCCGACGGCGCGCGCTCGACCCTCGGTCGGGTACTGGGGCGGACGTGGCACAAGGAGACCGTGTACGGCGTGGCCATCCGCGGTTACATCACGACCCCCCGCGCCGACGAACCGTGGATCACGTCGCACCTCGAACTGCGCTCGCCCGAGGGGCAGGTGCTGCCCGGCTACGGCTGGATCTTCCCGCTGGGCAACGGCGAGGTGAACATCGGCGTGGGTGCGCTGGCGACCGCGAAGCGGCCCGCCGACGCCGCGCTGCGGCCGCTGATGTCGTACTACACGAGCCTGCGCCGCGAGGAGTGGGGCTTCACCGGTGAACCACGGGCCGGCTTGTCGGCGCTGCTGCCGATGGGCGGTGCAGTGTCCGGGGTGGCCGGGCCCAACTGGATGCTGATCGGTGACGCCGCGGCGTGCGTCAACCCGCTCAACGGCGAGGGCATCGACTACGGCCTGGAAACCGGGCGGCTGGCCGCCGAGCTGTTGGAGGCCGGCGATTTCTCCGCGGCCTGGCCCGCGGTGCTGGCCGAGCACTACTCACGGGGGTTCTCGGTGGCGCGCCGCCTGGCCCTGCTGCTGACGCTGCCGCGGTTCCTGCCCTTCACGGGTCCGGTCGCGATGCGCTCGACATTTCTCATGAACGTCGCCGTGCGGGTGATGGGCAACCTGGTAACCGACGAGGACGAGGATTGGATCGCCCGGGTGTGGCGGCGGGCCGGTTTGGCGTCGCGCCGGCTGGATCAGCGCAAACCGTTCAGCTGACGCCCCCGGTTCAGCATCCAGATGCGGGTGGACAGCAGGGTCGCGAAAGCGCACCACAACGGGTACGGGGCCAGTGCTGCACCGCGACCCGGAGCGGCCTTTCCGACGCGACGCGTGAGATCCGCACTGCTGACCGTCAGCGCTGCCGCGGCGACCGCCGCCGCCCCAAGCCGCTTCTGCGAGAAGAAGATCCACGACCAGCCGGCGTTCATGACCAGATTGGCCGCCAGCGCCGTGCCGAATGCGCGAGCCTCATCGCTGCGGTTCTCGGCGTGCAGCTCCTCCAGCGTTGCCGCCGAGGTCACGGCGATATCGGTGTAGAGCAGCGGCCAGACCACCGGAAAGGCTTGGCGGGGCGGCTGAAACGACGGCTTGCGCAGCGCTGCGTACCACGGCGATGCCGCCGGACGGCTCGCGAGGCCGCCGACGAGTGCGGTGGCCAGCGTTGCGGCAGCGGTCTTGGTCAGGGTGATCGGTCGCATGGTCCGTTCATACCCATCGTCAGATCCGCTGACACCTGCGGTCAGTCGAGATAGCGCAGCACGCCCAGCATCGCCTGATCGTCTGCCGGTTCGGCATCGGCACAGGCATGCAGCGCGCCCGTGACGCTCTCGGGGCTCATGCCCGAACCGATCAGCACCAGCGTGCTGCGCCGGGGCTCGTCCTTGGCCCACCGCTGCCGTTCGAAGCGCAGCGAACTGCCGACGAGCTGCATCACGAACTTCCGCCCGGACCCGACGGCGCCGAAGTCGACGAACCCCTTGGCCCGGTACAGCCCGGCAGGCCGGTCCTGCAGGAAGCCCATCAACCGTCGGGGGTGCAGCGGGACATCGGACGCGAACTCGACACTCTGATACGACGCGTGCTCGTGATGGTCGTGTTCGTGTGTTTCCCACAGCATTTCGTCGAGGCTGAGCTGGCCGGCCGTTTCCGCGCGGGCCGGCGGATCGATCAGCAGCTCGGGATCGATGCGGCCGAACTCGGTGGGCAGCACCGCAACCCGCGGGTTGACCGTGAAGACCTTGTCCCGCAACACCTCCAGTTCGTCGCTTCCCACCCGGTCCGCCTTGTTGAGGACCACTAGATCAGCGACGCGCGCCGCGTGGCCGAGGTCGGCGTGCGCGGATTCGACCGCGTCCACCACGAGCACCAGACCGGCGTAGTGGAAGCGCTTGTCGTCGGCCGTGGCGATGGTGCGCGCCAACGCAGCCGGCTCGGCGAGCCCGCTGGCCTCGACCACGATCAGATCCAGCCGAGGTTTGACGCCCGCAAGCTTGCCGAGCATCTCGCCCGCCTCGTCGGCATCGACCGCGCAGCAGATGCAGCCGTTGGACAGCGACGCCATCGCGTCGACCTGTCCGGCCACCAACATCGCGTCGATGTTCACCGCGCCGAAGTCGTTGACCAACGCGCCGATGCGCACGCCGCGACTGTTGCGCAGCAGATGGTTGAGCAGCGTCGTCTTTCCCGCGCCGAGGTATCCCGCTATCGCCAGCACGGGCACCGATCCCGTCATGCGGCCATCGTAGGGTTATTGAGAATCATTTTCGCCAGCATCCGACACGCTATGGCGCCGACGGCACGTCACAAAAAGTCGCATTTACACCAGTACAGACCGCGTTATCAATGACGGCGCACATGTTGGAATGTGACACGCTCCACACGCGGATGGGCAGGTACTTCACCGGAACCCGCGCCTCTCAGAAGTTCTCCCCAGATTGGTTTTCATCCCCAGCCAGCGTGCTGACCTGCGAGATTGTCAGCCTGTTGCCTCATGTCAAGATGCGCGCGTAGAGGCATTCGTTGCCTCACGTAATCGTGCGCGCTTGTTGATCTGGGGTTGGGCGGTAGCGCTGGCCTTGGTGGTGGCGAGGGTGAACAGTTGCGCGGTCAGGGCTTGCACCTGGCGTCCGGTGGCGGCGGGATTGATCAACGAGTAGGCGCGGGTCATCGCCACGATGCGTTCCACGGTCATGTCAGAGTGATCGATCGCGCGATGAAAGGGAGTGGCGGCCTCGTCGTGCTTCTTGCAGACTTTGGCTCCGTTGCGGACCTTGGATACCAGCTTCTGCTGCGGATAGAAAAAGTTGGTCAACGTGGACTGTAGCCGCCAGATCTCGTTGAGCAACAACACCTCTGCGGCGGTGTCGTAGCGGTAATAGCCCACCAACATGCGCACCACCGACCAGTTCTTCTGCTCGACATGACAGCCGTCGTTCTTATTGCCCGGCCGTGATCGGGTAAAGGTGATCTTGCGGTTCTCACACCACGTGAGCAGGTCGTCATTGATGAACTCTGATCCGTTATCGCAGTCCACACCCAGAATCGGAAAGGGCATCGCACGGGCGATGTCGTCAAGGGCGGCCTTCACGCATTTGCCGGTCCGCTCAGGCATGGAACGGTTCTCGGTCCAACCGGTGGCGATGTCGGTGACCGTCAAGGTCGAGGCATGACCTCCGCCCCGGATGCCGCCATCGTGCCAGACCGAGTCGATCTCGACGAATCCCGGCCGGGCGTCCTGCCATTCGGCCCAGGTACGCACCGGGATCTGACTTTTGAGCAGCGATCCCGGTTTCGTACCCACGCGCCCCCGCGGCCGGAGTTTGGCGCGCTCACCGGCCAAGCGACGATCGATAGTGGCCGCCGACATCGACACCAACAACTCAGCGGTGCCCTCATCGATGTCCAGCTCCCGGAAATGGCGCAGCACGGCCACCAATTCAGCGAGCATCGGCGCCAGACGCTTACCAGCCGGCATCCCGAGCACCGTCCAGCACACCGTCAGTGCCGCGATGACCTCTGGTCCATACTTCACCGGCCGCTCGCGCCGCGGCGTAACGACTTTGGGCCCCGATGCGGCTTTGAGCGCCTTGCGGGCATGACTGCGATGCCACCCGGTATTGGCACACAGCTCATCGAGAATCCGCCCCTTACCGCCCTTGCTCGCCAACTGGTAACGGACTGCGGTCGTCTCCGTCACGGCTCTGCGTTCGGCCAACGTCAACCCCATCGTTTGGGCTTACGCGCGCATTTTCAATGAGGCAACGAATCACCCATTCACGCGCATTTTTGACGAGTCAACGCGGTCAGTGCGGATCGGTAGAATCGCACGTATGTTCGATCGGTCGGGTGCGGAGTTCATCGACGGGATGAGCGCGGCCTGGCGGGCCGAATCCGCCGCGATCGCCGCCCGCCTGGACCAGATCGGCCGACTCGACGCCCGGCGCACCGTGGAGTTGGCGCAGACCGTGTTCTGGCGGGTCGACCCGTTCGAAGAAGTCGCCGCCGAAGTGTCGGCGGCGTTGCGGATCAGCCGTGCGCGGGCGGCCACGCAGATCCGCCATGCCCGCGCGTTGCGCAAGATGCCGGCGGTGGCGGCCCGCTTCGCCGCCGGGGACATCGACTGGCGGGTGATGGAGATGATCCTGCACCGCACCCCCAACGTCACCGATGAGGCCTGGCCCGGGTTGGACGCGGCGATGGCCCGGCACTGCGACAAATGGATGCGCCTGTCCGAACCCAAGCTGCGGGACCGAATCGATCAGTGGATCGCCAAACACGACCCCGACGCCGTGCGCGTACCCCCAGAGGTCGCGGACGGCCGGTATGTGGAGATCGCCCCCACCGAACCCGGCATGGCCGGGATCTGGGCCCGGCTGGATGCCCTAGATGCCGCCGCGTTCGAACAACGCCTGATCACCATCGCCGCCACCGTCTGCGATCAGGATCCCCGCACCGGGATGCAGCGCCGCACCGACGCCATCGGCGCGCTGGGCCGTGGCCGCCCCTGGCTGGACTGCCAGTGCGGGCTACCCGACTGCCCGGCGGTGGCCGACAAGCACCGCGCCGCCGATGTGGTGATCCATGTGTTGGCCAACCAGTCCACCCTCGACGGCACCAGTAACGATCCCGGCTACCTACCCGGGTTCGGCATCCAGCCCGCCGAGACCGTGCGGGCGGCGGCCACGACCGCCACGATCAAGCCCGTCGTGATCCCGCAGGACACGGCCGAGCCCCGGTACCGGCCCTCGGCGGCGTTACGGGATTTCGTGCACTGGCGTGATCTGACGTGCCGGTTCCCGGGCTGCGACCAACCCGCCACGCACACCGAGATTGATCACACCACGCCGTATCCGGTGGGGCCGACGCATCCGTCGAACACCAAGCTCTACTGCACCCTTCACCACCTGGTCAAGACGTTCTGCCAGGGTTGGTGGGATCGTCAACACCCGGACGGCACCGTGGAATTCACCACCCCCACCGGGCACCTCTACAGCACCGACGCCCACGGCGCGGTCCTATTCCCGGTCCTGGGGCAGCCCACCGGGACACTCGACCTGCCCGCCCCGCAGGAACCCGGCCCCCACAAAGCCGTCATGATGCCCAGACGCCGCCAAACCCGCGACCACGACACCGCCCAACGCATCGCCGCCGAACGCCGGCTCCGCCACGCACTCAACGAACAACTCGCCGAACAACAACGCCAACACCAACAATGGCTCACCGACCACGCCGAACCCCCACCCTTCTGACCCGGCCTGCGGTCGCCAAATCACTCGGCTTCGTAGCCGCGTGCAAGGATTGCTGGGCCTATCTGCCCACGGCGACAAAGTGGTAGCCGAGTTTGATGACGGCGTACTGGTTTCCGCCACACAGCCGTAGGTCGACCTTGAGGCGAATGCGTTCCAGGTTGCTTTGATCTCCGGTGAGACCGACGGTGTCCCATGTGCATCCGCGGATCTCGGTACCAGACGCGTCCGCTGAGTCATTGTCCCGGAAGGAGAATCCGGCCACGCTGACAATCGGTGACACATCCCGCACGGCGTTCCACGCGGGACCGACAACCATGTGTACCTCGTACGGCGTCCATTTCTTGTCTTCATCGTCTGGATAGATGTCACCGGTCAGCGGTAGAGGCTGCAGGACATTGTCGCCGGGCAGCGGCTCAAGGCCGATCGGTGCGCCGTAGACGTTGGTGATGCTCTTGTCGAAGAAATTCGCGTACCCGGACACCACCCGGCACAAGGTGCCGCTACTTGCCACCGGCACGTTCAGAAGTTCTTCCGGCTCAAGCGATTCCGGCATGAAAATTCCAGGCATGATTGTCTCCCCTCGCAGACGGCGACCAGACCCTGGCCGCCGCAGTTGTCGTGTTCTCCCCGACACCCCCGGCAGTACCGGGTTGACCGGTCTGCGTGTGCGCCGTGATCGAACACTAGGGCGCTTGAGCCCGATTCACTGAGGTAGTCGGGTACCCCATTGCGACCGACGGGGCGCGCCCAGCGTGAGGTAGAGCCTGAACTACTCCGGCTTGGTCGCCGCGTGCAAGGCGACGATGCCGCCGGTCAGGTTGCGCCACCGCACTTTTGACCAGCCGGCCGCGCCGATCTGGCGGGCCAGCCCGGCCTGGTCGGGCCAGGCCCGGATCGACTCGGCAAGGTAGACGTAGGCCTCGGGATTGCTCGACACGGCGGTGGCCATCCGCGGCAGCGCCTGCATCAGATACTCCTTGTAGAGCGTCGCGAACGGTCGATTGGTGGGCGTCGAGAACTCGCACACCACCAGCCGGCCACCGGGCCGCGTGACCCGGGCCATCTCTCGCAGCCCCGCGACGTGATCGACGACGTTGCGCAGTCCGAAGCTGATGGTGACGGCGTCGAACACCCCGTCGGCGAACGGCAGCTTGGTCGCGTCGCCGGCGACCTTCGGTACGTCGCGTCCGGCGCCCGCGGCCAGCATGCCGACCGAGAAGTCGGCGGCCACGCACCAGGCGCCCGAGCGCGAGAGCTCGACGGTCGACACCGCGGTGCCCGCCGCCAGGTCGAGCACGGAGTCACCGGGCCCGATGCCCAGCGCTGCGCGGGTTTCGCGACGCCAGAAGCGGTCCTGGCCCAGCGACAACACGGTGTTGGTCAGGTCGTAGCGCCGCGCCACACCGTCGAACATCGACGCCACGTCCCGCGGATTCTTCTCCAGCGTTGCCCGGTTCACGCCGCTGACGCTACCCGGCGCGCTCCCTGTGAACTTCCTGGCCGCGGGAATGGCCGCAGCGTGACGAGGCTTGAAACCGTCGAATCGATACGTAGGAGGGTTGAGCATGAGTGGAAAAGTGTGGTTCATCACCGGTGCGTCGCGTGGTTTCGGCCGGGAATGGACAATCGCGGCCCTGGAGCGCGGTGACAAGGTGGCCGCGACGGCACGTGACACCGCGACTCTGGCGGACCTGGGCGAGAAGTACGGCGACGCGCTGCTGGCGCTCAAGCTGGACGTCACCGGCCGGGAGGCGGACTTCGCCGCGGTCAAGCAGGCCCACGATCATTTCGGGCGGCTGGACATCGTGGTCAACAACGCGGGCTACGGCCAGTTCGGGTTCGTCGAGGAACTCTCGGAGGCCGAGGCGCGCGATCAGATCGAGACCAATGTCTTCGGTGCTCTGTGGATAACCCAGGCTGCACTGCCCTATCTGCGTGCGCAACGCAGCGGACACATCCTGCAGGTGTCGTCGATCGGCGGCATCGTCGCGTTCCAGAACCTCGGGATGTACCACGCCTCCAAGTGGGCGCTGGAAGGGCTTTCGCAGTCGCTGGCCGCCGAGGTCGCACCGTTCGGTGTGCACGTGACGCTGATCGAGCCGGGTGGCTTCTCGACCGACTGGGCCGGTGCCTCGGCCAAACGCGCGACACCACTGCCGGACTACGCCGAGGCACACGAGGCCGCCGACCGGGCACGCGCGCAGCGGTCGGCGAAATCGGGCGACCCGAAGGCGTCGGCTGCGGCCGTACTCAAGATCGTCGACGCCGAGAACCCACCGCTGCGGGTGTTCTTCGGCGAACTGCCGCTGCAGCTGGCCAAGGCCGACTACGAGAACCGGCTCAAGACCTGGGAGCAATGGCAGCCGGTGTCGGTCGAGGCGCAGGGCTGACGGCGTTTCATCAGGCACCTGCCGGGGAACGCTGGGTAGATGCCGCAGAGCGTCACGCAGAAGTTGATCGGTTCGCATCTCGTCTCCGGGACCATGGCACCCGGAGACGAGATGGCGATCCGGATCGATCAGACCCTGACGCAGGACGCGACAGGCACCTTGGTCATGCAGGAACTGGAGGCGCTTGGGCTTGACCGCGCCCGCACCGAGGTGAGCGTCCAGTACGTCGACCACAACCTGCTGCAGACCGACGAGAAGAACGCCGAAGATCACGAGTACCTGCGGACCGCCGCAGAGCATTTCGGTTTGTGGTTCTCGAAACCGGGCAACGGGGTTTCGCATCCGACGCACATGCAGCGCTTCGGAGTGCCGGGCAAGACGATGGTGGGTTCGGATTCCCATACCCCGGCCGCCGGATCGCTCGGCATGCTCGCGATCGGCGTCGGCGGCTTGGAGGTGGCACTGGCCATCGCCGGAGAACCGTTGCACCTACGGGCCCCCGCAGTGTGGGGCATCCGATTGGAAGGCGAACTGCCGCAATGGTGTTCGGCAAAGGACATCATTCTGGAGATGTTGCGGCGCCACGACGTCAAGGGCGGCGTCAATCGGATCATGGAGTATTACGGCCCCGGTCTGGCGGGCCTCTCGGCGATGGACCGTCACGTCATCGCCAACATGGGCGCGGAACTCGGCGCCACCACGACGGTGTTCCCGAGCGACGACGCGGTGCGCGATTTCCTGGTCGCCGAGGACCGCGGCGACGACTGGATCGAACTCATTGCCGACGACGGCGCCGAATACGACATCGACGAGGTCATCGATCTGTCACAACTCGAACCGCTGATCGCCAAGCCGTCGTCGCCTGGCAACGTCGTCCCGGTGCGCGAGGTCGCCGGTGAGCCCGTCGCCCAGGTGGTGATCGGGTCGAGCGCCAATCCCGGGTTGCGGGACTTCGCGATCGCGGCGGCCATGGTGCACGGCCGTCAGACCTCGCCCGACGTGAGCTTCGACGTCAACCCCACCTCGCGCGAGATCCTCACCGACCTGACCCAAATGGGCGCGACGACCGAACTCGTCATCAACGGCGCGCGCATCCATCAGGCCGGCTGCATGGGCTGCATCGGCATGGGACAGGCCCCGGCGACCGGCCGCAATTCACTGCGGACCATGCCGCGCAACTTTCCGGGCCGCTCGGGCACCAAGGAGGACTCGGTGTGGCTGTGCTCGCCGGAAACCGCTGCGGCATCGGCGATCACGGGGGTCATCACCGATCCCCGGCAGTGGGCCGCCGACAACGGGATCGAGTATCCGGAGCTGAATCTGCCCGCACACCACAGTGTCAACACCGCGATGCTGGTGGCTCCGCTCGAACCCGAACAGGCCCGCACCGTCGAAGTGGTCAAGGGCCCCAACATCTCCAGCCTGCCCGAGCTGACCCCGTTGCCCGACGACATCGAGGCACCGGTGCTGCTCAAAGTCGGCGACAACATCTCGACCGACGAGATCTCACCCGCGGGCGCCCGCGCCCTGCCGTTCCGCTCCAACATCCCCAAGCTCGCGATGTTCAGCTTCACGCAGGTCGACGAGACCTACCCGGAGCGCGCGAAATCCGCCCAGTCCGGGCACATCATCGTCGGCGGGGAGAACTACGGCCAGGGTTCATCTCGCGAACACGCCGCGATCGCGCCCCGCTATCTGGGGTTGCAGGTGGTGATCGCCAAGTCGTTCGCCCGCATCCATTGGCAGAACCTCGCCAACTTCGGGGTGCTGGCACTGGAATTCGACGACTCCGCCGACTATGACGGCGTGGCCCAAGATGACGTGCTCGTCTTCACCAACCTGCGTCAGGCGCTGGCCGACGGCGATCCGATCACCGTCGCCAACACCACACAGGGCACGACTTTCACGGTGCGGCACCGGCTTTCCGAGCGGCAGATCCAGCATGTGCTGGCCGGTGGGTTGATCCCTTGGCTAGCCGCGCAGCAGTAGCTCAGGCCGCGCGCAACCGCCGCTGTCCTTGCACTGCTTCGTAGTGACCGATGAGCTCGTCACAGATCGCGGGCCAGGTGCGGCCCAGCACGCTGCGGCGCGCGGCGACCGAGTAGCGGGCCCGTTCGGCGATCAGATGCTCGACCGCCGCAGGCAACGCGGCTTCGAATTCGTCGACCGCGAGCAGCAGGCCGGTGCGGTACGGCGTGACCAGGT
This sequence comes from Mycolicibacterium mageritense, assembly GCF_010727475.1. Taxonomy (NCBI): domain Bacteria; kingdom Bacillati; phylum Actinomycetota; class Actinomycetes; order Mycobacteriales; family Mycobacteriaceae; genus Mycobacterium; species Mycolicibacterium mageritense. The sequence goes on along the minus strand of NZ_AP022567.1, from coordinate 4,091,443 downwards.
CACGTGGCCCGCCGGCATCGGGCGCGATCACGGGCAATCCCGACGCCATGGCCTCCTGCACTGCCTGGCAGAACGTCTCGTGCTCGCCGGGGTGCACGAACACGTCCATGCTGGCGTAGGCCGCGGCCAGCGCTGCGCCGTGCAGCTCACCCGTGAAAATCGCTGACGGAAGCGCTGTTTCGAGCTTCGCCCGGTCGATGCCGTCACCGACCACCACCAGTTGCAGGTCATCGCGGCCTGCGATAGCAGCGAGCCGTTCGACGTGCTTCTCGGGTGCCAGGCGGCCGACGAACCCGACCACAGGCTTGCCCTCCGGCGACCAGGTGGCACGCAGGTGCGGATCCCGCGCCGACGGCGCGAACCCGGTGATGTCGACCCCGCGTGCCCACTTGAACACCCGGGGAATGCGGTGGGCTTCCAGGTTCTCCATGGCCGACGTGGACGGGGCCAAGGTGCGGTCAGCCTTGCTGTGCAGGCGCCGGGTCCACGCCCACGACGCTCGCGACAGCAGGCCCACACCGTAGCTCTCGGCGAAACCCGCGACATCGGTCTGGAACACCGCGACGGTGGGCACGCCCAGGTACCGGGCAGCATGCACGCCGCCCCAGCCGAGGAGCGCGGGTGACGCGAGATGAACGACGTCGGGATCGAAACCGCGCAGCACGCTCACCATCCGGGGCCGCGGCACACCCAGCGGCAGCGAGGTCACCTTCGGGAACATGTGGGACGGCACCCGGTGGACCCGCACACCGTCGTGTACACGTTCGGCGGGCGTCTGACCACGCGGGGTGTCCGGTGCGATGACGAGAACCTCGTGGCCCGTCCGGCGGAGATGCTCGATCACCCGAAGCACCGAGTTGGTGACGCCGTTGACATTCGGGAGGAACGACTCTGCAACGATTGCAACGCGCACATCAAGATGCTCCCAGCGGGAACTGTCGCCGAGGTGTCCGGCGGGGATACGACACGCAAAAACCTGACACAGCGCGAGTATTGGGTACGGTTGCTGACATGCGGTTATCGGGCGCGCTGGCGGCAGTCGTGGCTGTCGTGGCACTGACCACTGCCGGTTGCACCCGGGCCATCGAGGGCACCCCGATGGCCAACAACGCGCCGCCGCCGTCGGTGATCACCGATGACGGCAGCGGCATCCTGATCGGGTACTCCGACGCACCGGTCCGCATCGAGATTTTCACCGAACCCCAATGCCCGGCGTGCGCCCGTCTGCAGCACGATTTCGGTGCCGAGATCGCCGACTACGTCGGCCAGGGCGAACTGGCCGTGACCTATCGGCCCATGACGTTCCTCGACCAGGGCACCGACTACTCCGCGCGGGTCAGCAACGCCATGTTCCTGGCCGCGGGCGACGGGACGACCGGCGAGGAATTCCAGGCATTCGTCGAGGATCTGTGGAGCCATCAGGAGCCCGAAGGATCCGCCGGTCCGACCGACGACGAGATGGCCGACATGGCGAAAGACAGCGGCGTGGGCGCCGATCAGGTCGACAAGATCGCCGCGGGCAGCGAGGGCGTCGACGTCGAACAGATGGCCGACCAGAACACCGACCTGCTCAGTGGTTTCGCGGGCCAGGTGTCGACCCCGACCGTCTACAACCTGATCGACGACGAGCTGGTCGAGATCGACGACAACTGGTTGTCGGATCTGATGAAGCGGTTCAACGGTTGAGCCGTTTCTGCAGTACTGCCAGCCCGGCCAGGGCGGCACCCGCGACCAGCCATCCGACCACCGCGATCGACCCGGCCGGGATGATCGCCAGGGACGCGTCACGGTCCCGGACCCGCACCAGGTCCGGATCGTTCTTGTCGTACTCGACGTAGATCCGCATGCCGGTGTCGAGTTCGGACGGGTAGAGCACACCCAGCTCGGGCCGGTAGGTCACGCGGTCGGGCGTGACGAACTCGATGGTCGAGCGTCGCGGACCCGCACTGAGCACCTCGGCCGCCGCGACACCCATGTTGCGCTCGATCTGCTGGTCGTTGCGCCACGCGCCGAGCACCAGCAGCACCGACTGCAGCGTCACCAGGCAGGCGACGATCACCACGCCGATCCGCACCCGGCGGATGATGCGCTGCGACTTGGTCTCGCCGGGCTCGCCGTAGAGATGCGGGATGAGTGCCTGCGCGACGGCTTTCAGCCGTCCCGTCACCGCCGCCGGGATCCGTCTCACAGGGCGGCCTTGATCGATGCGTGCAGGGCACGCAGCGACGACCGGTCGGCCTTCACCTCCAGCACCCGCATGCCGTCGAACGGCTCGTCCAGTGCTGCGCCGAGCGCGTCGACCTCGATCTGCCGGCTCTCGACGTGATAGGCCCGGCACAGTGCGCCGACGTCCACATCGTGCGGGGTGCCGAAGATGCGCGACGACACGTCGGAGAACCGGGGATCACCCTGTTCGAGCAGCTCGAAGATGCCGCCGCCGTTGTCGTTGGACACCACGATGGTCAGATTGCGCGGCGTCGGCTCGGTCGGCCCGATCAGCAGGCCCGAGCTGTCGTGCACGAATGTCAGGTCTCCGATCAACGCGACGGTGCGGCCCTGATGTGCGAGTGCCGCGCCGATGGCCGTGGACACCGTGCCATCGATACCGGCCACGCCGCGATTCGACCGGACCTTGATGCCGCGCGGGTTCAGCCCGACCAGCGCCGCGTCGCGCACGGGGTTGGACGCGCCGAGCACCAGCTGGTCCCCGGGACGCAAAGCGTCGGCAACCGCGGCGGCCACGTGCAGACCCGTGGTCAGCGGATGCGCCGCGAGCTGACCGCGCACCGCCGCGATCGCGTGCTGGTTGACCTCGGCGCAGCGGTGCAGCCACGCTGCACTCGGCGTGCCCGTGGTCACCGCCCGGGTGCCGTTGGCCTGTGAATTGCCGGACACGTCGGGCCAACGCGGGCCGGTGGTGAGCGCGTAGACGGGCACCGACGGATCGGCCAGCAACGCCGACACCGGCCGGTGCAGGGTCGGCCGGCCCAGCATGATGACCTGCTGCGGGTGCACCAGCCGCAGCGCCAGCGGGTGCAACGGGTTGGCGACCGCAGGCGCGGTGGGCTCGGCGACCGTCGGGAGCTCGGCCAGGTTGGGATGTTCGCCTGCGCCGTGCCCGGCGATGACGACGGTGTCCGGCGTGAGGTCGATGTCCAGCGGCTGGTCGAACGTGACCGGCGGCGTGTAGGTCCACGGCTTGCCGTCAGGACGGCCGGGCGGGAAGGACTTGTCCTCCGTGTCGGGCACCAGGGGCTCACGCAACGGGATGTCGAATTGCACGGGCCCGGCGTTGGCGCTGCGCGAGCCGGTCGCGGCGACCAGTACGCGGCACGTCGCCGAACGCCACTGGGCGTTGAGGGTGTCCAGATTCTCTGGACGATCTTCGGCGAGGCCCAGGCTGATATTGGCCCGCACCTGCGTGCCGAAGTAGCCGAGCTGCTCGAAGGTCTGGTTGGCTCCGGTGCCGAGCAGTTCGTAGGGCCGGTTGGCGCTCAGCACGATCAGCGGTACGCGCGCGTAGTTGGCCTCCACGACCGCGGGCCCCAGGTTGGCCACCGCGGTGCCCGAGGTCATCGCGACGCAGACCGGCGCCCGTTCGGCGACCGCGAGACCGATGGCCAGGTAGCCGGCCGTGCGTTCGTCGATGCGGACGTGCAGTCGGATGCGGCCCGTGCGGTCGGCGTCGGCGAGCGCGAACGCCAGCGGGGCGTTCCGCGAGCCCGGGCACAGCACGACGTCACGGACACCGCCGCGAATCAGTTCGTCGACGACGACGCGGGCCTGTGCCGTCGATGGGTTCACCCCTCCACCTTATTCGGCGAAGAACTTGAGGATCGCAGCGTTGACTTCCTGCGGTTTTTCGATGAAGCCCAGGTGGCCGGTGTCCGGGATCTCCAGGAAGCGCGCGTTGGGGATGGCGTCGGCCACCTCGCGGCCCAGATGTGACGGAAGCACCACGTCGTCGGCGAACCCCATGACCAGCACGGGCGCGGTGATCGACCGGTAGGCGGGCAACCGGTTGCCGTCCGGGCCGATGTCGAGCTGCCGACGCAGGCCCGGGGTCTGCTTGGTCGGCCACATCATGAACATCTCGCTCCAGTCCCGGACCACCTGGTCGTCGTCGAGGGTTTTGGGCGAAAAGCTCTCCAGCATCCGCACTTTCGCGTCGAACGACGCCGGCAACTGGATCCCGGAGAGCGCCAGATCACGCTCGGCGTCGCGGAAGAAATCGCGGGCCCGGTCGTGGCGGCCCCGGGTGGCCATCAGCACCGCGGAGTGCACCAGGTCGGGCCGCGCCACCATCAACTCCTGTGCGATGAACGAACCCATCGACACCCCCACGAGCCGGGCCGGCGCGGCGCCGAGTTTCTCGATGAGCTCGGCGGTGTCGGCCACCATCTGCGCGGTGTCGAAATCCTCGGCGTTCTCGGTCGCGCCGATGCCGCGGTTGTCGAACGTGATGACCCGGTAGCCGGCCCGCTGGAACTCCGGTACCTGGTGCAGGTGCCAGGTCCGGCCTGCGCCGCCACGGCCTGCGATGAACAGCACCGGGTCGCCCTTGCCTCGGTCGTCGAAAGCCAGATTCACCTGGCTGACCCTACTTCAGGAAGCTCGAGACGGGTCCGGTCGCTGCGCGACGCTGGCCGCGGCGGCGATGAACGTGGCGACGGTGCTGCGCTGGTCGCGGTCAGATCGCGCGATGACGATTCGGCTCGCCTCGGCGTCTTCCACGGGGACGAGCACCACGCCCGGTGCCATAGGGCTGACGAGTGACCGAGGTAGCACGGCGATCAACCTGCCGATGGCCACCAGGGGAAACAACTGCGCCACGTCCGTCACGTCCGGCCCGGTCCCGCTGCCCGCGATCCCTGGCCACCGCGGGAACGTCTCGCCGTCCAGGTCTGCCCAACGCACACAGGCGCGTCCGGCCAAACGGTGATCGGCCGGGAGCACGGCGACCCTGTCTTCGACGAGGAGCGTCTTGTAGGCCAGTCCCGTGGTGTCGTCGAAAGGCACATATAGCAGGGCCACGTCCGCCCGCCCGTCGTGCAAGTAGTCGATTCGATCTGTTGCGCCGCTGAACAGGATGTCGACCCGTCGAGCGTCGGGATGGCGGGAATATGCGGCGAGAATCGCCGACAGCAAGTTGGCGTCACCGCCCGGTTTCAGCACCAGCCGAAGGTGTTCGTCGGTGCCGACCCGCTTGGCGCGTTCTACGGCTACCGACAGCGCGTTGAGTGCAGACCTGCCGTGTTCGAGCAACACCTCGCCGGCATGGGTGAGTGCGACGCTGCGGCTGGACCGGATGAACAACGCAACCCCGAGCCTGGTCTCGAGCCGCTTGATCGCCTTCGAAAGCGCCGGCTGGGCGATGGCCAGCCTGGTGGCGGCGCGGCCAAAATGCAGATCCTCCGCGACGGCTATGAAATACCGCAGCTCCCGCGTCTCCAGATCATTCATGCCTACAGGTTATTGATATTTGGCCAACAGGTATTGGACCAGCGCCCGCTTGCGGCGGTTATCTGGAGTCATGATCAGGCACACGATGCTCATATCGTTCGACGAACCAATAGCCGACACCGAACTCGATCAGTTCCTTGCAGATATCGAGAAATCGATGCGAGGCACCGGGACCGTCGAGGGGTTCTCCGCGCGACGCCACATCCCCGTTTCGGGCGAAGGCGAGATTCCAGCCCTCGTCGCAACCGCGATCCTGCAGTTCGACGTCGCCGATCTCGACGCCCTGGAAAGGCTCTTCGCCGCGCCGGGCGCAGCCGCGGTGATCCATCACTGGCAGGCGCGGAACCCATACCGGGTCGCATGGGCGAATCACGAGCCGCTGTGATGGGCGAGTTCACCGGCAAGGCCGGTTTGGTAACCGGTGCGGGCAGCGGTATCGGACGTGCGATCGCCACCGGCCTCGCTCGGCGCGGGGCGGCGGTCGCGGTGCTGGACATCGACGCGGACGGAGCCGAGGCGACGAGGTCGACGATCGCCAGTGCCGGCGGAACCGCGGTGGCCGTCACGACCGACATCGCCGACGAGGACTCCGTACGTTCGGCCATCCGGCAGACCGTCGAAACCTTCGGGGGGCTGAACTTCGCCGTCAACAATGCCGCAATCACCTCGACGGGACAGGATCTCACCGCAATGCAGCTGACAGCGTGGGACCGGATCATACGAATCAACCTCACGGGGACATTCCTGTCGATGAAGTACGAGATCCCCGAACTGCTGCGGGCGGGTGGCGGCGCGATCGTCAATGTTGCGTCCAACGGCGGCCTGTATGCGATCCCCCAGGCACCCTCCTATGTGGCGAGCAAGCACGGAGTGGTCGGGCTGACCAAGGTCGCCGCCGTCGATTACGCGTCGGCCGGGATCCGGGTCAACGCCGTTGCGCCTGGCATCACCCGAACAGAGATGTTCGATCGGGTCGACCCCGGCGCGGAGACGATCGCCCTCCAGGAGGCCGCCACGCCGCTGGGCAGGTTCGCCACCCCCGACGAGATCGCCGAAGCCGTGATCTGGCTCTGCTCCGATCACTCCTCATACGTCACCGGCATCGCCATGTCCGTCGACGGCGGCCGCCGAGCCTGAACCACAAGGAATTCCATGAATCACCAACGCATCATCGCGGTCGAAGAACATGTCGCCACCGAGGAGTACCTGCAGATCGCGCACCGCCTCGACGTGACGGCTGCCGACCGTACCGAGGTAGGCCTCATGCGCACGGTCGAGACCGGTCCCGTCCGGGCTGCGCTCACCGACATCGACGCACGCATCGCGACGATGGACGCCGTCGGCCAGGACATGGCGATACTGAGCATCAACCCGCCCGGTGTGCAACCCTATCCGGCAGCCCAAGCGGTTTCGCTCGCACAAACCGCCAACGACAGCCTCGCCGAAATCGTGCGCGATCATCCCGAGCGGTTCGGCGCTCTGGGAACCGTTGCACCGCAGGATCCTACGGCCGCCGCGGACGAGATCGAACGCATCATGGGCCCACTGAGACTCAACGGCATCATGATCAATTCGCACACCGGCGGGCACTATCTCGACGAGCCGCGATTCACTCCATTACTCGACGCCGCCACACAGCACAACGCCCCGATTTACCTGCACCCGCGGATGTTCAGCGTCACCGGCCCCTACGACGACTACGGGATGCAGGCAGCGGTATGGGGCTACCAGGCCGAAGCCGGCCTGCACGCGATGCGACTCATTCTCAGCGGCGTGTTCGACCGATACCCGGGCCTCACCGTTGTGCTCGGACACCTCGGTGAAGGAATCCCCTACTGGCTCAGGCGTATCGACAACCGCCATGCATACACCCGCAAGATCGCCGGTGCGGCCGGCGAAGCCCCCGAACTCGAGCTCGCACCGAGCGAGTACTTCCGCAGAAACTTCGTCATCACCACGAGCGGCATCGATGACACCCACGTCCTCGATCTCGCCCTGCACGCGGTCGGCGACGACAACATCATGTTCGCGATCGACGCACCCTACGAAGAGACCGCCGATGCCGTAGCGTTTCTCCGGACCGCTCCCCTCACAGAACGCCAGCGCGACAGCATCAGCCACCGCACTGCGCAGCGGGTCTTCGGCCTACCTGCTTGAGCGGCCGTCAAGAGGCCGCGCGACGGCGACGCACCTTGCCGATCGCCTGGTCCCACAACAACAGCGTGGTTGCCTTGATCGCGGCCGGCTTCACCAGATCCTTGGACAGCAGCGCCGTGGCGGTGGCCTTGGTCGCGGCCGATGCCTTCGACATGTGCCCGGAATCGAACGGGGGTTGCGGGTCGTATTCGATGCCGAGCTGGATGGCCTTGGCCTTCGCCTCACCGGCGATCTGCCCCGCCAACCACAACCCCAGGTCGATGCCTGCGGACACCCCCGCCGCGGTCACGACCTGATCCCCCGCATCGACGATGCGCTGCTCTGAGACAGGCGTCACGCCGAACGTCTTGAGCACCGGCAGCGCCATCCAGTGGGAGGTGGCGCGGCGCCCGTCGAGGATGCCCGCTGCGGCCAGCAACACCGAGCCCGAGCACACCGAGGTCGTCCAGCTCGCCGTCTGGTGGGCGCGGCGCAGCCAGGCCAGCACGTTCTCGTCGCGGGCATGCTCGATGGTGGTCGGCCCACCGGGCACGAGAATGACGTCGGGCGACGGGGTTTCGTCGAATGAGTGGGTTGCGCCGATCACCAGCACGCCGGAATCCGCGGTTATCGGACCGGGCTCATGCCAGACGAACCGGACCTCGGCGTCGGGCAGGTAGTGCAAGATCTCGTACGGCCCGATGAAGTCGAGGGCCGTGAATCCCGGGTAGAGCACGATTGCGATCTGCATGATGTCTCCTCTAGGCGAAGGTTTTCCGGTACTGGTCGGGTGAAATGCCAAGGCGTCGAACAAAATTGCGCCGCATGGTTTCGGCTGTGCCGAATCCGCAGCGAGTCGCGATCACGGTAATGGTGTCGTCGGTCTCTTCGAGCTGACGCCGCGCGGCGTCGGTGCGGATCCGCTCGACGTAGGCTCCCGGCGCCTCACCCACCTCGTCGGTGAACACCCGGGTGAAATGCCGTGGGCTCATGGCGGCCCGCTGGGCCAGCTCTGAAATGCGGTGCAATCCGCCGGGTTCGGCCTCGATCAGCTCCTGCACTTCGCGGATCGGCGCGCGTTTGGCGCGCGGCATCCATACCGGTGCGGCGAATTGCGTCTGCCCGCCGGGCCTACGCAGATAGAGAACCAACCAGCGCGCGACAGTCTGGGCGATGTCTGTCCCGTAGTCGTCCTCGACAAGGGCCAGTGCCAGGTCGATGCCGGCCGTAACCCCGGCCGCCGTCCACACGCGGTCCGAGCTGCGGATGAAGATCGGATCGGGATCCACCGCGATGTTGGGGAACTCGCTGGCAAGCCGGCCGGCCGAGGCCCAGTGCGTGGTGGCCGGACAGCCGTCGAGCAGACCGGCCTGGGCGGCGAGGAACGCGCCCGTGCAGACGGTGACGACGCGACGGGCCGACGCGGTCTTGATCCAGTCGATGACCTCGGGTTTGGCGCGGGCCGTGTCGGCGCCGATGCCGCCGGGGATGAGGAGCGTGTCGATCGCGTCGGCCGGGTCAGGCAGGGGTTGAGCGACGAATTCGAGGCCCGTGAGGGTCGTGACGGGCTCACTGTCGGCGGACGTGAGCGTGACGACGTAGCCGTCGTCGGTACGGCCCTCGCCGGCCAGGACCAGTGTCGCGGCGGTGAACACGTCGAACGGTCCGGCCAGGTCGAGCGCTTGCACCCCGGAGTAGCCGAGGATCACCACCGATCGCGTCACGCCTTCAATGTTGGCGGCACAGTCCGATGGCGTCTAGGACACGCATCCCACAAATCAGGACATGTCGGTCGGGGGCGCGATGATTGCGGCATGCCCGAGTACACGTACCGCGCGCACTGGTCGGCCGACGACCACACCTATCTCGGGTTGTGTCTGGAGTTCCCGAACATTTGGGCACACGGGCTCACGGCGCACGAAGCGATCGCCGCGGTCGAGCAGAAGGTCGCCGAAGAACTCGCATTCCTCAGGGAGGCGGGTGACATCCCGCCGGAATCGCTCGGCGATCATCGCTACAGCGGCAAGTTCATGGTCCGGGTCTCGCCGGCATTGCATGCCAGGCTCGTTTTCGAGGCCGCGGAACAACGAGTGTCGTTGAACCAGTGGGTGGTTCAGAAACTCGTGGGCCGGCCGTCGGTTTCGCTGAGTGATCTGTATTAGGTATCCGGGGCGGCCAGGCGTCCGGGGCCGGCAGGTTCCCGGAGGGCATAACCACTTCCGAAACGTGGTACCACCGGCGGTACCACAGTTCCAGAGCACATATCACCCGCCTCCGCGGTGCCAGAGTGACGCATGCGGTCCAAGTGTTACAACCTCTTGAGCCCGCGGAAGCGGCTCATCACTCCCGGAACGCAGGCAGGTCGCCGAGCGGATTCTTCGCACCAGCGCAGTCGGTCGAATGACCATGGGCGAAAGCTTGATTGGTGAAGCACAGGACGTCATGCGTCGGGTTGGCACTGGCGATGGGAGCGCAAACGATCGCTGCTCCCGCCGCGAGAGCGGCTGATACGAGTCGTAACATGATGATTGCCTTTCGGAGGAGCCACATTGCTCATACGAGCAGTGTGAGATCACCGAAATCGGCGCACATGCGTAGCGGACTACGCGAAAACCCCCGCTAAAGCTTCTTGAGCCTGCGTACCACCTGCGCGAAATTCCCTACGCAAGAACCTAATCCAACAGGGGGTAACAGTCCCGCACCCGATCGATCCACCATTGCCGCCGGTCGGCCGGGGCCGCCAAGGCAGCCAAGCGCGCCGGGTCCGGAACCACCGGCGTCACCGGTAGGCAGCCGTCCACGGGCACGCGAGGTTCGGCGACATCTTCGACGAACAACCCGCCGGTGCCCAGACCGCAGGCGTGCCGTAGCGACGGCAGGGCCGCGGCGGCCAACAGGCCGCGGGACATGCCGACGGCCGAGTCCAGCGCGCTGGACACCACGATGGGGATGTCGATCGCCGCGGCGATGTCGAGCATGCGCGCGACTCCGCCCAGCGGTGCCACCTTGAGCACCGCCACGTCCGCGGCGCCGGCCCGAACCACCCGCAGTGGATCCGACGCCTTGCGGATCGACTCGTCGGCGGCCACCGGTACGTCGACCAGCTCACGCACAGAAGCGAGCTCTTCGACTGTGGCACACGGCTGTTCGATGTACTCGAGCGGACCGAGCGCACGTGCCGCGGCCACCGCCTCCGACACGGTCCAGCCGCCGTTGGCGTCGACGCGCACGGTCGGCACCTCGGCGCGTACAGCCTCGACGCGCGCGACGTCGTCGGCCAGGGTCTGCCCGGGTTCGGCGACCTTCACCTTGGCGGTGCGCGCTCCCGGGAACCGGGCGAGGATCTCGGGCACCCGCGCGGCGTCGACGGCGGGCACAGTCGCGTTGATCGGGACGCGGTCGCGCTTGACGACGGGCGCGGGCTGATATGCGGCCTCGACGGCCGATGCCAGCCAGGCGGCCGCCTCGGCTGGCTCGTACTCGACGAACGCGCCGAACTCGCCCCAGCCGGCCGGGCCGTCGATCAGCGCCACCTCGCGAACCGTGATGCCGCGGAAGCGCACACGCATCGGCAACGCGACGACGTACAGGCGGTCCAGGAGTTCGTCGAGCGTGGGCACAGGGTCAATGATGCCTAACCGGCGCCGAGCACCCGCTGGATGTCGGGCTTCATCTGCTGCAACTGCGCGCCCCAGTAACTCCAGGTGTGGGTGCCGGTGGGCGGGAAGTTGAACACCGCGTTGTTACCGCCTGCGGCGACGTATTGATCGCGGAAGTTGAAATTGCTCTGCAGCGCAGTGTTTTCCAGGAACGTCGAGGGCAGGTCGCCGCCGCCCAACTCTCCCGGCGTACCGGAACCGCAGTACACCCACAGCCGGGTGTTGTTGGCCACCAGCCGCCCGACCTGAACCGTCGGATCGTTGCGGGCCCACGCCGGGTCACCCGGCGGCCCCCACATCGCCGCGGGATTGAAACCTCCGGAGTCACCCATGGCGAGCCCGATGAGACTCGGCCATGGGCCGGCCGACGGGTTCAGGAACGCCGACAACGACCCCGCATAGCTGAACTGCTGTGGGTAGTACGCGGCCAGGATCATCGCCGAGTTGCCCGACATGGACAGGCCGACCACGGCGTTGCCCGACCTGGACACGTTCCTGTTGGCGGCGAGCCACTGCGGCAGCTCGCTGGTCAGAAACGTCTCCCACTTGTACGTCCACACGCCGCCGTTGCCGGCCGCGGGCTCATACCAGTCGGTGTAGAAACTCGACATGCCGCCGACCGGCATGACCACCGACAGGCCCGACTGGTAGAACCACTCGAACGCCGGGGTCTCGATGTCCCAGCCGTTGAAATCGTCGCGGGCCCGCAGCCCGTCCAGCAGGTAGACGGCGTGCGGGCCGCCGCCCTGGAACTGCACCCTGATGTCGCGGCCCATCGACGGCGACGGCACAGAGACGGTCTCGACCGGCAGCCCCGCCCTCGACCAGGCGCTCGCAGTCGGTGGCGGACCGAGCAGACCAACGGTCGCCGCCATCGCCAGGACTGCCAGAATCACGGTCCCGCGGGAAATCCTCTGCGAGTTGTCGACGTATGCCATGTCCGCACCCCACATCGTCGCGCACACGTATGTGCCGAAAATACTCCGGCAGGTGCGGCGGATGTGGCGGAATCGTCAGCGCGGATGTCAGACGGTCGCGCGGTCGCGGCCCTCCCAGTACGGCTTGCGCAGATCCTTCTTGAGGATCTTGCCTGTCGGGTTACGCGGCAGGTCGTCGACGATGTCGACGGTCTTGGGGCATTTGTAACCGGCCAGCCGTTCCTTGGCCCACGCGATCAGATCCTTGTCGGTCGCGTCACCCTCAAGTGTGACAACGGCTTTCACCGATTCACCCCACTTCTCGTCGGGCACGCCGATGACCGCGACCTCGGATACGGCGGGATGCTCGGCCAGCACGCGCTCCACCTCGATCGAGTAGATGTTCTCGCCGCCCGAGATGATCATGTCCTTGAGCCGGTCCTCGACGAAGATGTATCCATCGGCGTCGACACGGCCGATGTCGCCGGTGCGGAACCAGCCGTCAGCCGTGATGGCCTCGGCCGTCGCGTCCGGCCGGTTGAGGTACTCCTTCATCAATGTCGGTGTCCGGAACCACAATTCGCCTTGCTGACCGGAGGGCACGTCTTCCAGCGTGTCGGGATCGACCACCCGCACCTCAGCCTCCGGAACCAGCACCCCGGCGCTGACCAGCCGCTCCTCGTTGTCGGCCCGGTGATCCTCGGGCATCAGCCGGCTGACCACGCCACACACCTCGGTCAACCCGTAGACCTGGATGAACTCGGTGTCCGGCCAGGCCTGCAGCGCCTGCCGCAACAACGGCAGCGGCATGGGCGACGCCCCGTACGCGTAGGTCTTCAACGCGCTGAACAGCTTCACCGCATCGGGCCCGGACTCCAGCACCTTCGCCAGCACGGCGGGCACCAGGAAGGTCCGGTTCGCGCCCGCCAGGATGCCTCCGGCCAGCGCCGCGCCGTCCACGTCGCGCGTCATGTAGCTCGGCACCCCGTTGTGCAACCCGTACTGCACATACGACGAACCGCCGACGTGGAACAGCGGCATGGCCACCAGGTTCTTGTCCTCGGGGCTGCTGACCCAGCCGTCGAACGCGTTGATGGTGTGGGCGATCATGTTGGCCTGCGTCAGGGCCACGCCCTTCGGGCGGCCCGTGGTGCCCGACGAGTACATGATGATGCAGACGTCGTCGGACTGGACATCGGGCGACCGTCCGACCGGGGTGGCACCTGCCAGCAACGCCTCGTACTCGTCGCCTCCAGCCTCAGAGCCGCCCTCGGGCGTCACGGTGACGACGTGCTCGACGGCACCGAGTTTGTCGCGGATCTTGTCGACGGCCGGTTTGAGCTCGGCGCCGACGATGAGAACCTTGGCGCCGCAGTCGTTGAGCACATAGTCGAGCTCGTCGGCCGCGAGCCGGAAGTTGACGATCGCATTGGCGGCCCCGAGCGAGGCCGCCGCCAGCGTCAATTCCACACAGGCCGGGTGGTTCTTGTCGAGGAACGCGACGACGTCGCCGCGCCCGACGCCCCACGCCGTGAGCGCGCCGGCCAGCCGCCGGATCCGGTCGTCCCACTGCGACCAGGTCCAGGTTCTGCCGAGGTAGGTGATGGCTTCTTCGTCGGGTTTGGTCGCGGCCCAGTGGGCGACGCGCTCGTCGAGAAACTGCGGTGTCGGCAAATCAGACATGAACGTGAGCGTGCCACGTCCCGCCGAGCGTCAACCGGCTTTCGGATAAACCGGCCCACCCGCCACACCGCGCTCCCAGCGGCGGTGTCCGACCGCGGCCGTGGCAGCGGTCACGACGGCCGCCGCATACACCGGGACACTCATGTGCAGTTTCATCATCAGGCCTCCGCCGAGCGCACCCACGAAGATGGCGACGACCGCCCACAGTCGCCGATGCGTGAACCAGCTCAGGCCGCCCGCAAACAACGTCTCCCCGGCATACGACGTGATGGTCGACGTCACCACGACGGTGGTCAGATCGGTCACGGCGAGGAACCGCGCCACGGACGCCTGGGCACCCATCACGACCGCGATGGTCGCCGCCGTCGCGACGCCGCCCGTCGAACGGGCCGAGCCGGGAACCGCCAGCAGGATCGTCGCGATGCCCGCGAGCACCGCGGCGTTGCTCCCGACGACCGCGGTGACGATGCGGCTCCAGCCGCGGGACCGGCCGCGGACGAGCCTGCCGCCGACGGCCGCACCCACGACGTACCCCATGAGCGCGATCAGCGGCCCGGCCACCGGAAGGCCTTCCTCGGCGGCGAGGCCCATGCCGAGGATCACCACGTTGCCGGTCATGTTGCCCGTGAAGACGCGGTCGAGCCCCAGATAGCCGACGGCGTCGAGCATTCCGGTCACGACCGTCAGCGCGAGCATGAGCCACACGTGCAGATGCCGATGCCGCAACGGAACGGCTTCGGCTGCTTGCACACTCACGTGGCAGCCTGGGCCACTCGACGGTGGCGCGGGTATTGCGCCACCACGCCGGAACCGTCCGCGCGCGGGTCCGATGCCGCAGACATCTGGCCGTCACGCCCCACCGCCACCACGTTGGCCTGCCCCAGCCCCTCGGTGTGCCTGGGCACCTCGACCACCCCGAGACCCGACGCGACGAGCGATGACATGGCGGCCGTATCGATCCCCGTCTCGACGACCACCGAGTCGTCCGTGCATCCGGCCTCCTGCGGGCCGACCACGGCGCGTGGCGCCGCGATCGCGTCCGCGGGTGTCGCGCCGGCCACCATGCGCAGCAGCACCTGCGTGAGGATCTGTGGTTGCCCCTGCCCGCCCATGGTCGCGAGAACATGGCGGATGGCACCGTCGCGTGTGGTCATCACAGGCATCAAGGTGTGCAGCGGACGCTTCCTGGCGCCGAGCACGTTCGGCGACCGCGGATTCAGCGAGAAGCTCGTGCCCCGATCGTGGAACAGGATGCCGCTCTGCGGGTCGACCAGCCCGGAACCGAATGCGTGGTACACGCTTTGGATCAGGGATACCGCGAAACCGTCGCCGTCGGCCGCGGCGATGCCGACGGTGTCACCGCGCGGCACCCGCACCGCCTGCGCCGTTTCCGCGAGCGGCGCCGCGGCCCGGGGGCTGTCGTACACCAGCGCCGACACGTCCACCGCAGCCATGCGCGGGTCGGCCAGAAGCGTGGAGCGCAAGCGGTTGCCGTGATGGAACACCCTCATCACGGTGCCTGCGCCCGCGCCGAGCGGGGACTCGATGCCGAGTCGGTCGATCGCGTTCAACGCCCGCAGCATCATGAAGCCGTGTGTGTTCGGCGGGCTGGTCAGCACGGTCAGGCCGCGGAAATCCAGCGAGATGGGTTCGGTGACCTCAGGCCGGAAGTCGGCGAAGTCGGCGGCGTCGAGCACCGAACCGTGCGAGCGCAGATACTGCACGCTGCGAGCCGCGAGCCCGCCGGTGTAGAACTCATCGGGTCCGGCGTCGGCCAGCGTCCGCAACGTCGCGGCCAGTGCCGGCTGCCGCAACGGTTCCCCGCGCAGCAGCGGACCGAACACGCTGTCGAAGTCCGGAATGCCGTGCAGATCATCGTTTTCGGGGTCTGCGAGGTGGCGCCTGAGCGATTCGGAAACCGGTACGCCGACGGCGGCGGCCCGCTCGGCCGCGCCCAGCAGGCGGGCCCAGGGCAACCGACTTCCGAAGCTGCGGAGCATATCCCATCCGCGCACCCCGCCAGGAACCGTGACCGTGTCGGCTCCCCGAACCGGCAGTTCCGCACCGTGTCTGGCGCGCATCGTTTCGACGTCGGCGCCCGCGCCCGCCCATCCCGAGGCGTTGACGCACACGACCGCACCGTCCGGCGTTCGCACCAGGGCGATCAGGTCTCCGCCCAGCGCGACGTTGTGCGGATAGACGACGGTCAACACCGCGGCCGCGGCGATCGCGGCGTCGATCGCGGTGCCGCCGTCACGGAATGCGGCCGTCGCGGCCTCGGTCGCCAAGACGTGCGGTGTCGCGATGGCGCCGGTGAACGGGGCTGAGCCGTTGGTCGTGGGCACGCCTGATCTACCCCCTCGTGAGGATGTGTCGGTATCGGAAGACCGGTCGGTCAGTGGATCGTGGACAGGAAGGCCTTGGTCCGCGCGTTCTTCGGGCTGGAGAAGAGTTCGTCGGGCGGCGCGTCCTCGATGATGCGGCCCGCGTCCATGACGATGATGCGGTCGGCGACGTCCCGGGCGAACCGCATCTCGTGGGTCACCACCACCATGGTCATCGCGTCGCGTGCGAGCTCGCGCATCACTTCGAGCACCTCGCCCACCATCTCGACGTCGAGCGCACTGGTGGGTTCGTCGAACAGCATGACCTTGGGGCGCATGGCAAGCGCACGGGCGATCGCCACGCGCTGCTGCTGGCCGCCGGACAGTTGGCTGGGCCGAGATTCTCCCTTGTCGCCCAGTCCCACTCGTCGCAGCAACGCCCGGGCGTCCTCGCGTGCTTTGTCTTTGGGCTGGCCCAACACGCGCACCGGCGCGTTCCACACGTTCTCCAACGCGGTCATGTGCGGAAACAGGTTGAAATGCTGGAACACGAAGCCGATCTCGCGCCGTCTGCGGGCCAGTTCGGTCTTGCCGATCCGGCCGCCACCCTCGTCGTGGGCGATCGACTGCCCGGCGACACGCACCTCGCCGCTCTCCAGTTCCTCGAGGTGGTTGAGCGAGCGCAGCAGCGTCGTCTTGCCCGCTCCAGACGGGCCGATCAGGACCACGACCTGCCCCCGGTCGACATCGAGGTTGACGTTGTCGAGCACGCGTCGGCCGCCGAGCGTGCAGCACGCGTCGCGCACCGAGACGATCGGCTGCGTGGGATCGGTGTTGTTGTCACTCATGGGGTTTCCTTGACCTCGCGCTCACGCCTGCGACTGCAGCGTGGGGTTCATGGTCGCCCTGCGGGCGCCGAGGAGACGTTGGGTGATCGGCACTCGCGCTTCGATGCCGAGCTGGCGGGCCAACCGGTTCTCGATCCAGGCCTGGATGAAGGTCCAGATCGTGGTCAGCGCAAGGTAATAGATCGCGGCCACGATGAATATCTCGAATGTGTGGAATGTCGACGAGCTGATTGCCTGGGTGACCAGAAACATCTCGCTGACTCCGATCACCGACAGCACCGACGTGGTCTTCATCATGCCGTTGAACGAATTACCCAGGGGCGGGACCATCACGCGAAGCGACTGCGGGACGATGATCCACCGCATCAGTTTCACGGGAGTCATACCCAACGATGCCGCGGCTTCGAACTGCCCCTTGGGCACGGAATCCAGCCCAGCCCTGATGATCTCGGCGATGTAGGCGCTCTCGTTGACCATCAGACCGATGATCGCTGCCTGCACGGCGGCTTTCACCGAGAGGCCGACGACAGACACGTCATGGAATTGGTACAACCCGACGGCCGCCAGGCCCGTGTAGATGATGACCAACTGCACCAGCAGCGGCGTACCACGGATCACCCAGATGTACACGCTGGCACACCAGCGCACCGCGGCGAACTGCGACCGCCGCATCAGGGCGAGCACCAGGCCCAGCACGGTCGCCAGGACCATCGCCACGACCGAGATGACGATGGTGAGCACCAAGCCGTCGAGAAACGCCTCGCTGGGCGCGAAGAGCGACTTCCAGAAGAACTGCCAATCGAAGTTCACGTTCGGACCTCGGGGCTACTTCTGGATGCTGAGGTCGGCCTGACCCCACTGGTCGAGGAGCTTGCCGTAGGTGCCGTCCGCCTCGAGGGCACTCAACGCTGTCGCGATGGCATCGTGTAATGCCTTGTTGCCCTTCAAGGTTGCCGCGCCGATCTTGATGGTTCCGAACGGCTGGCCGGCCATCTGGATCTTGGCGCCGGTCTTGGTCGCGTAGTACCCGAGCGTCTCCGCGGTGTCGAGGTAGGCGTCGACCTGCCCGTTCTGCACCTGCTGCAGGGACACGTCGGCGTGGTTGTTGCGGTTGATGTCCACCGTGGGTTTGCCTGCGGCAGCGCACTTGTCGGATTGCTCCTGCGACAACGCCTCGGCCGTCGTCCCGACCGCCACCATGACCTTCTTGCCGCACAGGCTGTCATCCATCCCGGTGATGGCGGCCGGTTTGTCCTTGGACACCGCAATTGCCGTCCCGGAGTACACATATGGGACGAAGTCGACGACGGCCTCACGTTCGGGCTTGATGTAGAGCTGCGCCATGATCACGTCGCACTGCTTGGCCTGCAGGGTCGGGATCACCGCCGCGAAGGCGGATTCCACGAACTGCGGTTTGAGGCCCATCTCGGCGGCCAGCGCCTTGCCGAGATCCACCTCGCTGCCCACAAGTTCACCCGTCTCGTCGTGGTAGACGCTGGGCGGTGTGCCGTCGTTGGGTGCGCAGATCTTGAGCGTGCCTGCCTGCAGGATGGCAGGCGGGGCAACTTTGGCGGGGCCGCTGGGCTCCGGCGTCGACGAGTTCGACGACGAACAAGCGGCCGACGCCATCAGAGCCACCCCGGCCAACCCGGTGATCAGGGTTTTCTTCAACGTTCCTCCCAAGGGTCTACCGGCATGAGTGTTGGTCAGATCACACCCGCGGTGCCTATCGAACGATAGGGCACTATCGATCGATAGGGAAGAGTTTGACGAAACTCGTTACACCGTTAACGCAGATGTCACGCCGGCGAGCGGGGAGTCAGTTGGTGCCTGCAGGTTCGAGGTCGCGCAGCCGCCCGCGCGTGACGGCCCGGATGTCATCGAGCCGCGACTGATCGACGAGAAGCGAGCGGACGACGAAATCAGCTGACTGCAAGGGTCTTTCGCGCCGCACCCGCCCCGACGGGCCGCCTTGCTCGCGCAACGTCTCGAACAGCATGCCGTTGATCGCACGGAGCACGAAGCTCGGTTCGAACGACACGAATTCACCAGCGTCGCGGCCACCCGCGACGAGGCTCTCGACCTGATCGTGAAAGAGTGCGATGCCCTCGCGCTCGGCCTCGAATTCGTCGAGCGCGAGGACCGCGTCGTGATACAGGCCGCGTGCATCGAACGGTTGCGCCAGGCTCTCCAGGACGTCGCACGCGATCCCGAGATGCAGTTTCTCGGCCCAGCTCGACTGCTCGACGAGCCTGTGCTTCATCCGGTCGATCGACGGCCCGAGATCGAGTTCCACCAACATCCGGAAGATCTCGTGTTTGGCCTGGAAATGGTGAAACAGCGACGGTTGACGGATCTGCACGGCATCGGCGATGTCCCGCGTCGAGGTTCCGAAGTAGCCACGCTGCGCGAACAGGACCGACGCCGCGAGCAGGATGCGGCCACGCGTCGACGACCAGTCAACCGCTCTCGGTTGCCAATCCTGCCCGTATTTCACAGCTCAACTGTGGCACACGCCCGCATAGACCTGTCGGCCCGCCAGGTACGTGGCCCGCACCTCCAGGCCCGCGATGGCCTCGGGGTCGACGGTGCGCGGGTCGGCCGACAGCACCACCAGATCGGCGTACTTGCCCACCTCGAGTGAGCCGATCACGTTGTCGGAGAACAACTGCCACGCCGAATCGATGGTCTGCGCCCGGATCGCCTGCTCGACGGTCAGCCGCTGCTCCGGACCGAGCACGCGGCCGCTGGGTGCGGTACGGGTGACCGCGACGCTGATGTTGCGCAGCGGCTCTTCCGGTGTGACAGGCGGGTCGTTGTGCAGCGAGATCCGCATGCCCGTGGCAACCGCGGACCCTGCGGGCATCCACCGCTCGCCGCGCTCGGGCCCGAACAACCCGTCGACCAAGATGTCACCCCAGTAGTGGATCTGGTCGACGAACAGGCTGCACGTGACGCCGAGATCGTGGGCGCGCTGCAACTGTTCGGGCGTGATGGCGCCGACGTGTTCGAGCCGTAGCCGATGGTCGTCGCGGGGGTGGCGTTTCAGCGCGTCCTCGTAGACGTCGAGGATGGTGTCGACACCGGCGTCGCCGTGCACATGGCAGGCCATCTGCCAGCCCTGTGGGAAGAACGTTCCGACGATCTCGGCGAGCTGCTCCTTGGTGTAGTTGGCGTGCCCGCACGATCCGGGCACCACGCCGATCGTGCGGGTGGCCTCGGTGTCAAGGTACGGAAACGTGAGGTCGATGTTGCCGACCCACGGCGAACCGTCGACCCAGATCTTGATACCGACCTGGCGCACCACGTCGTCGCCCTCGAACGGGCTGGCGTCGGTGTGCAGCGCGGCCGTGGACATCTCGTAGGTGCGCAACCGCACGGTCAACGTGTCGTGCAACTGCGCGAGCAGCGGCCGGAACATCGGATCGAACGCCATCTCCGAGCACGTCGTGAGGCCCGCCCGGTTCAGCCGGGCGCACTCGGCCTGCAGCATCGCCGGATAGTCGTTGACCGAGATGGCCCCGCCCAGAAGCGGAAACACCGCGCCGGTCTCCTCGGCCGTACCGTCCAGGTCTCCGTTGGCGTCGCGGCCGTACAGCGCGCCCTTGGGATCCGGGGTGTCCCGGCTCAGCCCGGCAGAGGCCGCCGCGGCGGAATTGAAGTAGGCCTTGTGTCCCGAGTTGTGCACGATGACCAGCGGGGTATCGGGCGCGACGCCGTCGAGCCAGGCCAGCGTGGGCTCGGGCAGACCGTTCTGCAGCAGCGGATCCCACCCGTTGAGGTAGGCACCGGACGCACCACGTTTGGCCACCTCGGCATGGATCGCGTCGAGCACCTGGTCCGCGGTGGCCAACGTCACCGGCCGGATGTCGACGATGCGGTCCGACACCGCGACGGCCTCCATCAGCGGGTGGCCATGTGCCTCAACGAATCCCGGCATGACACAGCCGTCGATCTCGCGCACCTCGGTATCCGGGCCGACCCAGCCCTGCACGTCGGCACGGCTCCCGACGGCGACGATGCGCCCGTCCGACACTGCGAGCGCTTCGGCGGTGGGTTGCGTGTCGTCGACGGTCAGGACGGTTCCGTACATGACGAGATCGGCTGCGCTCACACCCGGATGCTAAGGCGTGGTGACGTTCGCCCGGGTGCGTCCCCAGAAATCCGTATCGCCGATCTGGGTTCGGGTGGTCCGGCCGTCCGGGTGCACGACGATCAGCCGGTCGTTGTCCAGACCGCTGCCCTCCTCGGCGCCGATCACCAGAATCGCGCCGCTCGGAGTAGCGGTGGCGCGGACGAACCCGTCGAGGTGATCGACCACCGCGAGGGTGTCGCCCGTATCGATGTCGAACAGTCGCAGCTCCTCGACGCCTGGGTGGTCGATGGGTTCACCCCGCACCAACGCCACACCATGGTCGATGCCGAGCGGGACAGCCGACGAGTGGTAGTGGCTGAACATGTCGGTGCCCTCCTTGAGCTGCGCGGGCGTGGCGAGCGCGGCCGGGGTGCGCACGACCTCGTACACCAGCTCTCTCTTGGTGAGGCCGTCGAGCCGCGCGAGCACTCTCCCGCCACGCATCAACTGCGGATCGGGCGACTGGTAGGGCTTGGGCACCGAGATGACGTCGCCGCCCGGCAGCTCCATGCCGCGCGGCATGGCGGCCGGATCGACGTGGATGACGCCGAAATCCGCGTCCGCCGTCGCGGACGCCTTGGCGACCAGTGTGGTGCGCCAGGCGTCGGCGATGTCATCGGTGACCGCCGCGAGGTCCGTCGTGCCCAACGGGACTGCCTCCACCTCACCGGAATCTGTCAGCGCGACAACGGCATTGATCCGCGGATCGACGTTGTAACCGTTGAAGGACTCGACGTAGGCGCCGTCACCGAGAGCCGGTACGACGACGCTGCCGTCGTCGACCCGGACCACCGACAATCCTCGGTCGCTCGCGACGTATGCGAGCCCGTCGGCCACCGCGAGCACGCCACGCTCCCACCCCTGCGTGCCATGCAGCTGGACGTCCCACAACAGCTCGCCGCTGTCCAGCGACACCGCGGCCACGCGTTCCTGCCAGGTGTCGTTGGAGCCGAACGGCGCGCCGATCGTCCCGCCGGTCCGCCCGTACGCGACCAGCACGGTATCGCGGCCCTGCACGGTCGCGTAGCCGACGACGGGCCCCACGCTGACCATGGGGCGGCTGGCGAACCGGGTGGCGGCGAAGACGCCGGCCAGCATCCCGACCACGAGCACCAGCGTCGCGCCGACACGCCACAACGGAACCTTCGGTTGCGCGCCGTCGATCATGAATCCACATCTATCGAGCGGCTCTAAGGATCCCCTGGCCTGCGGATTCAAAAACTTCCCAAAATTTTTCGGGCGTCATGTCGATTTTCGCGGGGCGCCGTTCGACGCCTATGCGAGGGACACCCTGAACAAGAATGAATGGGCCCCTTCCACCCAACCGAAGGAGACAACAATGTCGCGCTACATGCTGATCATGCGGTCCACCCCCGAAGCCGAGGCCGCCATGGCGGAGCAGGACATCGACTTCAACGAGATCATCGCGGCGATGGGCCGCTACAACGAGGAGCTGATCAAGGCCGGTGTCATGCTGGCCGGCGAGGGCCTGACCGGCCCGGACGAGGGCTTCGTGGTGGACTTCAACGCCGACCCGCCCGTCGTCACCGACGGCCCATACACCGAGGCCAAGGAGCTGTTCAACGGGTTCTGGATGCTCGACGTGTCGTCGAAGGAAGAAGCCAAGCAGTGGGCACGCAAATGCCCGCTGGGCCCCGGCGTCAAGCTCGAGGTGCGTCGCGTCGCGGAGACCGACGAGTTTCCGCAGGACAACGAGTGGATCCAGAAGGAGATCCAATGGCGGGCCGACCTCGCCGAGAAGATCGCCGTCGAGGCCCGCAAGGCCGCCAACCGCTGAGGCGCCGACTCGGTCCCCGGCGGTCCCTCACCCGCCGGGGACGGCCGTTGCCTCACAGGTGGCAGTAGCCTCCGAGCTCCGGGCTCGCGAAGCGAATGGACGACAGCCCCTGCCGATAGGTGCCGTTTGCCGGCGGCACGATGCTGTGCCCGTACAGGTTGTCGTCGAACAGGCACCGCGCCCCGAGCTGCGGTGCGTCGGGCGACTCGGGTGTGGCGACGGTGACCGCCGCGGCACCCAGTGCGCCGAACGCCACGAACAGCGCCGCGGGAAGCGGAGCGATCGTCTTCCACTGTGTATTTGTCATGTCCCTTCCTCCTCTCGCGACGTGCTGATTAGCAGCGTAGGAACGCTCACCTGCGAAAACGCGAGTAGCGCACTACCCCACCGCCCGGCACTGCGGCCCGCTGCTGCGACCGCGACGTGGGATCGCCTCCACCACGACTGGAACACGTTCTAGTCTGTTGGTCATGAGTGATGCGTTACTGCACCATCCGATCCACTCCGGCCACCTCACAGTGGGCGCACTTAAACGCAACAAAGACAAACCGGTGCTATTCCTGGGTGAGACCACGCTCACCGGCGGAGAGCTCGCCGACCGCATCAGCCAGTACATTCAGGCGTTCGAGGCGCTCGGGGCGGGCACCGGGGTCGGTGTCGGGCTGCTGTCGCTGAACCGGCCCGAAGTGCTGATGATCATCGGCGCCGGCCAGACCCAGGGCTATCGCCGCACGGCACTACACCCTCTCGGTTCTCTCGACGATCACGCCTACGTTCTGACCGACGCCGAGGTGTCGACGTTGATCATCGATCCGACCCCCGCGTTCGTCGAACGGGCACTCGGACTGCTCGAGAAGGTGCCGTCGCTGCGGCAGGTGCTGACCATCGGCCCGGTGCCGTCGGCCCTTGAGGGCGTGGCGACCGACCTGGTGGCCGAGGCCGCCAAGTACTCACCCGTCCCGCTGGTCGCCGCCGAGCTGCCGCCCGATCACATCGGTGGGCTGACCTACACGGGTGGCACCACGGGCAAGCCCAAGGGGGTCATGGGCACCGTGCGGTCGATCACCACCATGACCACGATCCAGCTCGCCGAGTGGGAGTGGCCCGAGAACCCCCGCTTCCTGATGTGCACGCCGCTGTCGCATGCCGGTGCGGCGTTCTTCGTGCCGACCATCGTCAAGGGCGGCGAGATGATCGTGCTGCCCAAGTTCGACCCGGCCGAGGTGCTGCGCGTGATCGAGGAGCGCCGCATCACCGCGACCATGCTCGTGCCGTCGATGATCTACGCGCTGATGGACCACCCGGATTCCCACACGCGCGACCTCTCGTCGCTGGAGACCGTGTATTACGGTGCCTCGGCGATGAATCCGGTGCGGCTGGCCGAGGCCCTCAAGCGATTCGGGCCGATCTTCGCGCAGTACTACGGCCAGTCCGAGGCGCCGATGGTGATCTCGTACCTCGGCAAGAGGGACCACGACGAGAAACGGTTGACGTCGTGCGGCAGGCCCACGCTGTTCGCGCGGACCGCGCTGCTGGATCCCGAGGGCAACCCGGTGCCGCGCGGTGAGGTCGGGGAGATCTGTGTGTCCGGTCCGCTGTTGGCGGGCGGCTACTGGAAACTGCCCGAGGCGACCGCCGAGACCTTCAAGGACGGTTGGCTGCGCACCGGCGACATGGCGCGCGAGGACGAGGATGGCTATTGGTTCATCGTCGACCGGGTCAAGGACATGATCGTCACCGGCGGGTTCAACGTGTTCCCGCGGGAGGTCGAAGACGTTGTGGCCGAGCATCCTTCGGTGGCCCAGGTGTGTGTGATCGGCACCCCGGACGAGAAGTGGGGCGAGGCGGTGACCGCCGTGATCGTGCTACGGCCCGACGTTCCCTCCGACGACGATGCCGTCGCCAAGGTGACCGCCGAGATCCAGGCCGCCGTCAAGGAACGCAAGGGCTCCGTGCAATCGCCCAAGCAGGTGGTCGTGGTCGACTCGGTGCCCGTGACCGCGCTCGGCAAGCCCGACAAGAAGGCCGTGCGGGCCCAGTTCTGGGAGGGCGCGGCACGCGCTGTGGGCTAGCCTCGCTGCCGAGCACAATGGGTGGGGTGAACGCCGACCTCCGCGAGACGCTCGACGCGGTGTGGCGCATGGAGGCCGCCAAGATCGTGGCCACGCTGACGCGTGCGGTCGGCGACCTCGGGCTCGCGGAGGATCTGGCCCAGGAAGCGCTGCTGGACGCGTTGACGCAGTGGCCGGCGTCGGGCGTTCCGCGCAATGCGGGTGCCTGGCTCACGACGGTGGCCAAACGCAAGGCCATCGACCATTGGCGCCGCCAGGAGAACCTGGATGCCAAGTACGCGGTGCTGGCGCGCGAACTCGCCGAGCACGTGGACGAGGCGTGGGATCCGGATCGCATCGACGACGACGTGCTGCGCCTGATCTTCATCGCCGCGCACCCGGCGCTGTCGCGGGAGTCGCAGATCGCGTTGACGTTGCGGATGGTCGGCGGTCTCGGTACCGACGAGATCGCCAGGGCATTCCTGACCTCGAAGGCGACCATGGCCGCGCGCATCACCCGGGCCAAGAAGACTCTGGCCGACGCCAACGCCCCGTTCGAAGTGCCGCCGCGCGAAGAGTATCCGCAGCGCCTGTCGGCAGTGCTGTCGGTCATCTACCTCATCTACAACGAGGGCTATTCGGCGTCGTTCGGGCAGCGCTGGATTCGCGACGAATTGTGTGCCGAGGCTTTGCGATTGGGTCGCGTGCTGGCCGCGCTCGTGCCGGACGAGCCCGAGGTGCACGGTCTGGTGGCGCTGATGGAGTTGCAGGCGTCGCGGTTCGCCGCCCGCACGCAGGCCGACGGAAGGCCGATCCTGCTGGAGGACCAGAACCGGGCCCGGTGGGACCGCGCCCAGATCCAGCGTGGCGTCGCCGCCCTGCAACGCGCCGAAGACGCTCGGCGGCAACGGGGTTCAGGCTGGGGGCCGTACGCGCTGCAGGCCGCGCTCGCCGAGTGCCACGCCGTCGCGCCCACGGCGGCCGACACCGACTGGAACCGCATCGTGTCGATCTACGACGCGCTGCTGCAGATCGCACCGTCGCCCGTCGTGCAGTTGAACCGGGCCGTCGCGGTGGCCATGAACTCCGGGCCGGCCGAGGCGCTGACGATCGTCGACGGGCTGACCGGGCTGGAGAACTCCTACCTGCTGCCGAGTGTGCGCGGCGAGCTGCTGGCGCGGCTCGGGCGCCACACCGAAGCCGCCACGGAGTTCGAGCGCGCGGCGGCGCTCACCGACAACGAACGCGAGCGGGAAGTGCTGGCCGACAAGGCTAGAGCGGCCCGCTGACATCCGTGCGGCGCGTCGCGAAGTACTGCCACCCGGCCAGCGCACAGACTGCGAGCAACACGATGCCCGACACCACCAGCCCGGGCCCGACGCCCACGCCCAGGTCGGACCCCGGCCCGGTGCCCGCGTCGAATTCGCGCGCCAGCGGGCCAGTGACCTCCCGGCGGGAGGCCGGGCGCAGTGCGGTCGCGAGCACGATGACCAACGCGGACAACGCAAAGCCGGCCGCGACGCCCCACAAGGTCCGGTCCGGCCCACGCAACGTCGTCGTGAGCGCGACCGCGGCCACAACTGCCAGCGCCATCGGCACGGCCGCCACCGCGGGAGCCGACGACGCGATCCAGTCGTAGAACCCCACGTCGAGTTTGATGCCGGCACTGAGCAACTCCAGCTTGGCCTCGTCGAGATCGTAGGAGCCGGACCCGTAATCGCTGGGCGACACCGTCAGCGCCCACGCGGGCAGCAGCGTCGCGAACAACCCGCCGAGCGCGACCACGCCGACCAGCGCGCCCAGCAGCCTGCCGACGCCGCCGGGACCATGCGAATTCACCACCGGGGCGCCATGTTCGGCGCAGGCAGCTGCTGCGCGGCGGGCGGTGGCCGGCGAAACACCATGACCGCCGCGGCGATCCACCCGATCAGCGCGAACACGAGAGCCACGATCAGGCCTGCGCCGGGACCGACCGCTACCACCGAATCGATCAGATCGCCGAGCGACTGGCCGCTGAGCTCCTCGTTCAGCTTGTCGGCCATCTGACCGTCGAGTTCCACCGCGGGCAGCGGATTCGCGATCGCCAGCATGACGCTGAGCAGCGTGGCCGTCCCGGCGAACACCGCCGAGAGCGCGCCCGTGCTCCGCGAACCGCCGAACAACACGTGCGCCGCTGTCAGCGCGGCCAGCACCATGAGCGTCGGAATCGCCTCGGCCACAATGGGCGGCGCGAACGGCACGATGTCGTAGAACCCGATGCCCACCTCGATCTGCCCGGGCGGCGCGTCGTTGTTGGGCACATTGGCCGCAGCCGGCGTGACGGTCACGCTGTAGAGCGCGAACAGCGACGCGACAAACGCCGCCAACCCCGCGATCACCACGATCGCCGCGGCGACCTTCG
Organism: Mycolicibacterium mageritense; assembly: GCF_010727475.1. NCBI lineage: Bacteria > Bacillati > Actinomycetota > Actinomycetes > Mycobacteriales > Mycobacteriaceae > Mycobacterium > Mycolicibacterium mageritense. The sequence goes on along the minus strand of NZ_AP022567.1, from coordinate 4,064,028 downwards.
TGAGGTCGAAGGCCGGGGCGCGCCGCACCGGTTGTGGCGGACCGTAACCACCCCAGGGCACAGGCACGCCGTAGTGCTGCGGGTCGGGCGGGTACGGCTGCGGCGGCCCTTGGAACCTGGGATCCGACGGATATTGCTGAGATTGCCCCGTCGCGTCCGAACCGGGCTGATACGGCCCGGGCTGCGGCGCTTGCGGTTGCCACTGCTGATGTGGGTTCGACACTGCACGACCTCCCCTGGATGCCGCAGCCCGGCCCCGATCAAGCCATCCTGATCGAGCAGTATGCCCGCCGCACACAGAATTCGCTGAAGTGACGCCAAGGGTTCCCCGAACCGCCAACCGGGCCGGTGCTGGCACGATGGCAGTCATGGTCAAAGCGGTGTTGTTCGATTTCTCCGGAACGCTGTTCCGTCTGGAAGAGGATGAAAGCTGGTTCGCCGGTATCGCCGTCGACGAGCGGGCGGTCGACGGGCACGTGCAGGCCGAACTGATGCGTCGGCTCACCGCGCCGACCGGACGCTCGGTGGAGATGACCGACGAACAGTACGACGCGTGGGTCAACCGGGATCTGGCACCGCATCTGCACCGCGAGGCCTATCTGCACGTGCTGCGCGAATCGGGGCTCGCCGACCATCACGCCGAGTCGCTGTACGACCGGGTGATCGACCCGGCCAGCTGGACCGCCTATCCGGACACCGCGCGAGTGCTGAAAAGCCTTAAGCGTCAAGGCATCAAGACCGCGGTCGTGTCCAACATCGCGTTCGACGTGCGGCCCGCGTTCGAGGCGATCGGCGCCGCCGTCGATGTCGACGAGTTCGTGCTGTCCTTCGAAGTGGGCGCGGTCAAACCCGATCCCGCAATCTTCACCGCGGCGCTGGACAAGCTGGGAGTTGCCCCGGCCGATGCACTCATGGTCGGCGACAGCGAAGAGGCCGACGGCGGTGCACTGGCCGTCGGTTGCCGGTTCGCGCTCGTCGACCCGCTGCCCACCACCGAACGGACCGAAGGGCTCGTCGCGGCCCTGACGCCGCTTGGCATTTCGACCTAGGCTGGTGGCCATGGCTGAACGTATCCGGCCGCCGTGGTGGCTCAAGTACGTCAACAAGGTGATGATCGGGCTCAACAAGCTCGGCGTCGGCGGCGACAAGGGCCCGGTGGTGCTCACGGTGACCGGCCGCAAGAGCGGCAAGCCCCGGTCCACCCCCGTCACCCCGATGGTCGTCGACGGCCATCGCTACGTCGTCGGCGGCCTGCCGGGCTCCGACTGGGCGGCCAACGCCCGCGCCGCGGGCACCGCGACCGTGCATCAGGGGCGCCGCACCCAGCAGGTGCAGATGGTCGAGATCCCCGCCGAGCAGGCCCGCCCGCTGCTGCGCCAGTTCCCCACCCTCGTGCCGACGGGTGTGGGCTTCATGAAGAATGCCGGGCTGGTCACCGGGCCGAACGCCGACGAGTTCGAAGCACTCGCCGGGCGCTGCCCGGTGTTCCGCCTAGACCCGGTCTAGTGCCCGCTCAGAGGTGCGGCGCCTCCTTGATCTTGCTGTCCTGCTTGCCCGCGGTCTGACAGAACGTCTGCACCGCGAGGCGCGTACCGGTGATCTCCAGCTGGGCGGCGTCCGTGCCCTTCTCGTCCTTCAGCATCTTGGCCACCGCGTCGTTCTGGGTCTTCTCGTCCTGACCGATGAAGTCCTTGCACTTGGTGTCACCACCTGTGACTGCCGGGGAGCATCCCACGAGTACCGCACCTGCCGCCAAACCCGAGAACAACAGCCTTGCCGAGCGCTTCATCATGTCCCTCCGTGTCAGTGGTGCCACGTGCACCGCCCCGGTTCCATACCCGTGGTCGGTCTCGGCGAAACCCCGCTCTACAGTCGAGCAGGTGAGTGCTGAGAACCCGTTCGATCCGGCGGTCTGGGAACCCGTGGCCGGTTTCGACGATCTGACCGACATCACCTACCACCGCCATGTCACCGACGACGCCAAGCAGCCGACGGTCCGGGTGGCGTTCGATCGGCCCGAGGTACGCAACGCGTTCCGGCCGCACACCGTCGACGAGTTGTACCGCGTGCTCGACCATGCCCGCATGTCGCCGGACGTGGGCGTGATCCTGCTGACCGGCAACGGGCCGTCGCCCAAGGACGGCGGCTGGGCGTTCTGCTCGGGCGGGGATCAGCGCATCCGGGGCCGCACGGGATACCAGTACGCGTCCGGGGACACCGCGGACACTGTCGATGCGGCCCGCGCGGGTCGACTGCACGTCCTCGAGGTGCAGCGGCTCATCCGGTTCATGCCCAAGGTGGTGATCTGTCTGGTGAACGGCTGGGCCGCCGGCGGCGGGCACAGCCTGCACGTGACGTGCGACCTGACCTTGGCCAGCCGCGAACACGCGCGGTTCAAGCAGACCGACGCCGATGTGGGCAGCTTCGACGGCGGGTTCGGCAGCGCGTACCTCGCCCGGCAGACCGGGCAGAAGTTCGCGCGCGAGATCTTCTTCCTGGGCCGGGCCTACGACGCCGACACCATGTACCAGATGGGTGCGGTCAACGAGGTCGTCGACCACGTGGACCTGGAGAAGGTCGGGCTGCAGTGGGCCGCCGAGATCAACGGCAAGTCACCGCAGGCGATCCGCATGCTCAAGTTCTCGTTCAACCTGATCGACGACGGTCTGGTGGGTCAGCAGGTATTCGCCGGTGAGGCAACACGTTTGGCGTACATGACCGACGAGGCCGTGGAGGGCCGCGACGCCTTCCTGCAGAAGCGCGATCCGGACTGGAGCGGTTTCCCGCGCTACTTCTGAGTGATTTGCGTGCGTTCACCGGTGCTGACCGCCGGTGGACGCACACAAATCACTCGGCTTCGGCCACGGCGCGGCGGGCATCCCGGCTGGTCTTGAGCAGGCTGATCACGGTGGTGGTGGCCAGCGTCGCGACGATGAACAGCAGCGATGTCACGGTGCCGATCTCGGGCAGGTGGAACGATCCGAACTCGTCGAGATGCGATCCGTGCAGCGCTTCGATGATGAGCTTGACGCCGATGAAGCCGAGGATGACGGCCAGCCCCTTGCTGAGGTACACCACCTTCTCCAGCAGGCCGCCGATCAGGAAGTACAGCTGCCGCAGGCCCATCAAGGCCAGGGCGTTGGCGGTGAAGATGATGTACGCGTCGTCGGTGAGGCCGAAGATCGCCGGGATCGAATCCAAGGCGAACACGACGTTGGCCATGCCGATGGCCGCGATGACGATCACCAGCGGGGTGAGCATGCGGCGTTTTCCGACCCGCGTGACGAGCTTGCGGCCGGCATAGTCGTCGCTGAGCGGCAGAACCCGGGACAGGAACCGCACCACCGCGTTGTCCTGGAACTCGGGCTCGTCGTCGGAGTCCTCGAGCGCCAACTGGATGGCGGTGTAAACCAGGAAGCCGCCGAGGATGTAGAACACCCAGCTCGCGGCCGCGATCGCCGCGGCGCCCGCGAAGATGAACGCCGCGCGGAACACCAGCGACAGCACGATGCCGATGTAGAGCACCTTGTCCTGCGCGAGGGCAGGCACCGCGAAGCGCGCCATGATGATCATGAACACGAACAGGTTGTCCACGCTGAGGCTGTATTCCGTGATGTAGCCCGCGACGAACTCCTGCCCTGCCGACCCCGGCAGGAATACGAACAGGCCCACGGCGAAGATAGCGGCCAGCCCGATGTAGACCAGCACCCACCGCAGCGCGTCCTTGGTGGTCACGGTGCGTTGGCGGCGTGCGATCACCGTGAGGTCGAGGACCATGATCGCGAGCAACACGACGACGGTGACAGCCCAAACGAGCGGCGAGACAACAGAAACCACGATCAACCTCCGGACGGCACAGGGCAGCGATCCGGAGGTCTCTTCCGCCCACGGCCTTGGCCGGGACCGGCACCGCCGGGTCGGCCATGGGCCTTCCGTGATGACGACGATGCCGCGCGAGGAATACTCCCCTCCACGAACGTCGAGAACTATAGCCCGTCGATGCAACCCTTGTCATCGGCAGGGGTGGCTGCGATATCCGTTGCGCCGCTTACCCTCCCAGGTTTTTCACAGTCGACTGCCAGGTTCGCCGCTCGGCGGGAAGCGGAACCGGGTCTGACCGTGCGGCGATTTCGCGAAGGCCAGCACCTTGTCCGGGACCACCCGAAACACCAGGGCGGCCGTGCCGGCCGGGTCGAAAACCTCGGCGTTGCAATCGAAATCCCAGTCGTCGCCATACTTGGCCCGGTAGGCGTCGGCCAGGCCGGTCAGCGTCGCGGCACCCGTGACGCGGACCGCCGAGCCCTCGATGACCACGTCGACACCCGCATTCCACGTGTTGGTTCCGGTCGTGACGACGACGGCTGCGCCGGACCGCAGGTTGCGCGCCTTCTGTTCGGCCGGCCCGGTGCAGAACACGAACGAGTCGTCGACCCACACCCCGACCAAGGGTGTGACGTGCGGACGCCCGTCGGCGCGCACGGTGGTCAACCAGTACAGCTCGGCGGTATCGAGCACGGCCGCGACGCCGTCCCACTCGGTCGGTTCGGTCGCCTCGCTGAAGCGCTGGTCGAGCTTGCCCGTGATCGTCATATCCGTACCGACTGCCTCGCCGTCACCAACTCATCGCGAGCAGACGCCGAGGTACCCCGACTGGCGCGTTGTGGGGTACCGCCGCGTCTGCTCGCCGGAGAAAAAGGTAGGACTCCTAAACTCAGCTCATGAGCAAGAGCCCGCTGCGCCGGCTGTCCGACCAGCTGTTGCTGACCAGCATGCGTCCCCCACTGACCGAACGGCTGCAGGCCCGCGGCGACATCGACCTCACCGGCAAGCGCATCTTGCTGACGGGTGCATCGTCGGGCATCGGTGAGGCCGCCGCGGAGAAGTTCGCCGCGCGCGGCGCCAGGGTCGTCGCGGTGGCCCGCCGCCAGGAACTGCTCGACGACCTTGTCGAACGGATCAGCCATGCCGGCGGCGATGCGCGGGCGCGCGCCGTCGACCTTTCCGACCTGGACGCGGTCGACGCGCTGGTGGCCGAGGTGGAGCAGGATCTCGGCGGCGTCGACATCCTGGTCAACAACGCGGGGCGGTCGATCCGGCGCCCGCTGGCCGAATCGCTGGACCGCTGGCACGACGTCGAACGCACCATGACGCTCAACTACTACGCACCGCTTCGGCTGATCCGCGGCCTCGCACCCGGCATGCGCGAACGCGGCGACGGGCACATCATCAACGTCGCGACCTGGGGTGTGATGAACGAGTCGTCGCCACTGTTCGCGGTGTACAACGCGTCGAAGGCCGCGCTGTCCGCCGTCAGCCGTGTCATCGAAACCGAATGGGCCGCACAAGGTGTGCACTCGACGACGCTGTATTACCCGCTCGTGAAAACCCCGATGATCGCCCCGACACGGGCGTACGACGGGCTGCCCGGCCTGTCCGCGGAAGAGGCCGCGGACTGGATGATCACGGCCGCCCGCACCCGGCCCGTACAGATCGCACCGCGGATGGCGGTGACGGCCAAGGCGCTCAACAGCGTGGCGCCCGGCCTCGTCGACGCCTTGATGAAACGCCAACGCGTGCAACCATCCTGATCACGGCCGGGTGATGCTGCGCGGCGTGAGCCCCAGCGATCGGACATGCTCGGCGATCGCGCCGAGGCTCGTGGTCCACACGTCGGTGTGCCCAAGCACGTAGCGCATCAGATCGTCGAGTTCAGCTGCGCGGGAAGCCCTTCCGGACAGGAACGGGTGATTGGTCAAGACCCAGCACGCACCCCGGCCGCGCAGCGCGTCGAACTCCAGCTGCCACAGTTCGCGGGCCTTGCGCGGGCTCTCGATCAGGCCGGAACCGGCGATGTCGGGCAGATAGCAGTACTGCTCCCAGTCGTCGAGCGCCCATTGAATCGGGATCTCGACGAGCGAGCCATCCCCCACCGCGAGTTCGTAGGGCGCGTCGGCATCCATCAGGCTGGAGTCGTACAGAAAACCCCGCTCGGCCAGCAGGGCCGGCGTGTGCCAGGACAGATCCCACATCGGTGCGCGATAACCCGCGGGCCGCACCCCCGCCACCTCGGCCAGCGCCGCCAAACCCCGGTCCAGCGCCTCGATCTCCTGCTCCAGGGTCAGCGCGGTCGGCTGTTCGTGCAGATAGCCGTGGTGGGCGATCTCGTGGCCCGCGGCCACGATGCTGCGGACCACGTCGGGATAGCGGTGCGCGGTGTGGCCCGGCACGAAGAACGTCGAGGCGATCTGATGACGCTCCAGCAGGTCGAGGATGCGCGGCACCCCGACGAGCGGCCCGTAGGCCTGGTGTGACATCACGCTCATCCGTGCCGCGGCGCCCTCGTTGCCCCACAGCACGGCGGATTCGGCATCCACATCGAACGTGAACGCCGCGGCGGCAGATTTCCCGGAAGGCCAACGCAATTCAGGCATCATCAGCCATCAGCGTAACGAGTTCGTACGCGAGATTGGCCGCGGCCACCGCGGTGACCTCACCGTTGTCGTAGGCCGGCGCAACCTCGACGACGTCGGCGCCCACGATCTGCAGACCCCGCATGGCCCGCAGGATCGCCACCAGCTCGCGGCTGGTCATACCGCCGATCTCCGGCGTCCCGGTGCCCGGCGCGAACGCGGGATCCATGACGTCGACGTCGATCGACACGTACACCGGATGATCGCCGACCCGCTGCCAGATCCGGTGGATGACACCGTCCACACCGATCCGGTCGATGTCGCGGCAGTGCACGATCGTGAACCCGAGCGATTCGTCGTCGAGCAGATCCTGCCGGTCGTAGAGCGAGCCGCGGATCCCGATGTGCGCCGAGCGGTCTTTGACCAGCAGGCCCTGCTCTGCGGCAAGCCGAAACGGGGTGCCGTGCGTGCACGGGGCGCCGAAATAGGGGCCCCACGTGTCGAGGTGAGCGTCGAAATGCACGAGCGCGACGGGGCCATGCACGCCGTGCACGGCCTGCAACGCAGGCAGCGCGATGGTGTGGTCCCCGCCGAGCAACACGACGCGTTGTTCGGGCCTGGTCAGCAGGCCTGCGACCCCGGTCCGAATCTGGTCGACGGCCTCACCGATGTCGAACGGGTTGGCCGAGATGTCGCCGGCATCGACCACCTGCGCGGCGGCGAACGGCGCCACGTCGAGCGCCGGGTGATACGGCTTGAGCAGCCGGGAGGCCTGCCGGATCGCGGCCGGGCCGAACCGGGCACCCGGCCGGTAGGTGACGCCGCTGTCGAACGGCACGCCCACGACCGCGATGTCGTGGTCGTCGACTTCGTGCCGCTGCGGCAGCCGCGCGAACGTCGCGATGCCCGCATACCGCGGCACCGCCCTCGCGTCGACCTGCCCGACCTTGCCCGTCGCCGACCGTACGTACGGCTGGCTCGTCACCTGCTCCCCTTCCGTCATGCCCTGGTCCTGGTGGATCCGCCGTTGCACGAGATCACCTGTCCGACCACGGCTTCCAGCCCGAAATCGGCCAGCAACTCCACGGCCGCGGCGATCTCGTCGGGAGAACCGATGCGGCCCAACGGAATCGACTCGGCGTAGCGCGCCTGCATGTCGGCCAGTGCGACACCCGCGGCCTCGGCGTCGACGTGCAGCTGCGGCGTGTCGGTCACACCGGGCGCGACCGCGTTGACGATGATCCGTTCGGGCGCCAACTCGCGGCCCAGCGACTTCACCAACGAGATCAGCCCGGATTTCGCTGCCGCGTACGCGGTTGCCCCCGGCCAGCCGGTCACACCCCATTCACTCGTGATCACCACGATGCGGCCCTGGCCCTGCCTGCGCATGTGCGGCAGCACCGCCTGGACCAGATGGAACGTGCCACCGAGGTTGGTGTCGACGACGCGCCACCAGTCCTGCTCGTCGTGTTCGAGCAGCGGCGCCATGGTCATGTAGGCGTGATTGGCTACCAGGATGTCGAGCCGTCCCGTCGCGGCCGCGACGTCGGCGGCGATCCGCGTACACACCTCGGGGTCCGACACGTCGCCCGGCGCGGTCAGTCCGCCGATCTCACGGGCCAGGCCGTCAAGCGCCTCGCTTGCGCGAATGTCGTTGACCGCCACGGTTGCTCCCGCCGCGGCCAACCGGCGCGCGTGCGCGGCACCCATGCCCTGCGCCGCACCGGTGACCAGTGCGACCCGCCCTTGCAGTGCGCTCATATCACGGCTCCCGAATTCACGTTGACGACGTCGCCGGTGCTGAACGTCGCGTCGCACACCAGGAACTCGACGCAGCGCGCCACCTCGGCCGGCGACGCGAGCCGGCCCAGCGGTAGCGTCCGCAGGTAATCCGCCTCCCGCCACGGTGAATCGGCCGCCAGCAGCGGGGTGTCGGTGGGCCCGGGCGCCACGGCGTTGACGCGCACGCCCCGGTCGGCGACCTCGGCCGCCAGGCTACGCACCAGCCCGAGGATCGCGCCCTTGGCCGCGGCGTAATGGGCGTCCTGGTCGGCACCGCCGACGGCGAGCTCACTAGCCACCGCCACAACCGCGCCCGACCGGCGCTCGAGCATGTCCGGCAGGCAGGCCCGCGTGGCGTTGGCGAGCCCGCCGAGGTGCACACGCAGCATCCGGCGCCACGCCTGCGCGGAGATGTCGGAGACCGGCACCATCTCGTAATGGCCCGCCGAGGTCACCAGCGCTCCGACCGGGCCGAGCCGTGAACGCATCTCGGCGACCGCGGCGGCCACCGCGGGTCCATCCGAAACGTCCACCGCCACAACATGGTCGGCGTCGGCCCGGCCGCTGAGGTCCAGCGCGCCGACCACATACCCGCGCCTGCGCAGTGCCGCCACGACCGCGGCGCCGATCCCGCTCGCACCGCCCGTGACGATCGCGACCTCACTCACCGGCAACCACCTTGTCGTCGTCCCGCTCGTCGGTGGCCTCGAGGTCGTCGATCACCGCGACACTGACGATGCGGTGCCGCACCGACATCAGGATCGCCAAACCGACCGCGACGACGACCGCCACTCCGATCCACACCGACCAGTCCAGATACCGCTGGTCGTACACCGCACGGGGCCAGGAGATGTTGAGCATCTGCAGGACCGCCCAGACGGCGGCCACCACGGCCACCGGAACCGTCGCGCGGCCGAGCGTGAACGCGCCGTCGGTCCACGCCCGCCGCGCCAGCACGACGACGAACCCGATCAGCGGGAACAGGAACGCCAGATAGAACCCGCCGGTGGTGAAATTGACCATGAGCGAGTAGATGTCGCCCGCGACGGTGCTCAGCAGGAACAGGGCGCCGCCAACCACTGTGGTGACGAGGATCGCCACGACAGGGATGCGGGCCTTGCCGCGCAGCCGCGACAGCACCGCCGAGGACGGCAGCGCACCGTCGCGCGCGTAGGCCCAGATCACGCGTGACGCGGAGGTCTGCAAGGCCAGGAAACTGGCCAGGAAGCCGATGACGAACAACACCTCGACCGGCTTGGCGATACCGTGTCCCAGTGCGGCCGTGAGGGTTTCGTACACCGGGTCGGCCACCGAGCCGGCCACGACCGCGTCCAGGTCCGGGATCGCCAGGATGATCGCCAGGCTCGAATACGCGACCACCAGCGCGATGAAGGTCAGCGAGAACAGCACGGCCTTCGGCAGATAGCGCCGTGGTTCGTGCACCTCTTCCGCGATGGCCCCGGCACTTTCGAAGCCCACGAACGAGAACCCGATGAACGCCACGGCGATCAGGAACGGCCCGGTCAGGTACGACCAGGTGTCCGCAGCACCACCACCGCCGTCGAACAACACCGACAACGAGTTCTGCCGGTGGAACAGCAGCAGCCACGTGCCCAGGCCGATCGAGCCGATCACCTCGGCCACGATGCTCGCGGTCATGAACACCTTGAGGGCCCCGCGCCCCACGAGGTTGATCGCGGTGCCGCCGATGAGGATCGCCAGTGCGATGGCGGCACGAAGTCCACCCGACGGTGCTTCCACCCCTGCAATGTTGGCGACGAATCCCGCCGCGCCGAGTGCGACGGTGGCCATCGCGATCACCAGCGTCCACATGTACACCCAGCCCGCGAACCAGCCGTACGACGTGCCGAGCAGCCGGCGCGACCATTGGTAGATCGAACCCTCCAGCGGCCAGCGCGACACCAGCATCGCGAAAACCAGGGCGACCAGCATCTGGCCGCCGAAAACCAGCGCGAAACCCCACCAGAAACTCGGGCCTGCCGCGGCAAGGGCGAGGCCGAAGATGCCGTAGAGCGCGACGATCGGCGAGATGAACGCGAAGGCGAACGCGAACGCCGACCATAGCGAGAATTCGCGTCGCAGCACGTGCGACTCGTCGGGTGAAGACTCGGGTTCGGACACGGTGTGCTCCCTTTACTTGGTTGGACGAACTATCACGCCGCCGCCGTCACCGCGCCAAGGGTTCCCGCGCAAGACGCTGCGAAGCCACCGTCACCCACCCCCGGCATTGGAGGATCGAACAACGGTCCGGCCGCAGACACGTGACGACGGCGTTACGCTCGGTCGGTGTCAGACCGCAGCGATGTCGCACCGACACTGCGTGACCTGCTCGGCTCCAATCTGGGGCTGCTCACCCCGGATACCGTCACCGGTGACCTCGACCGGCCGATCAGCTGGGTGCACACCACCGAGTTGCGGGATCCGTCCCGCTATCTGCGCGGTGGCGAGCTGGTCTGCACGGTGGGCATCAGCCTGCAGACCGCCGAGGATTCGTCGGCCTTCGTCGCGTCGCTGAGCGGTGCGGGTGTGGCAGGCGTGTGCTTCGGCATCGGCGACGTGCACGACGCGGTGCCCGGTCCGTTGGTCGCGGCGTGCGCCCGCAACCAGCTGCCGCTGTTGATAGCGCCGCCCAGCGTCCCGTTCGCGACCGTGAGCCGCTACGTCGCCGACTTCCAGTTCGGCGGTGAGATCGCCGTGGCGCGGGCAACGAACACCCTTGTCCCCGAATTGCTTTCGTCGCAACGCCGACGTGAGTCGGTGCGCGAGTTGCTGGACCGCGCCGGTCAGGTGCTCGGCTGCTACTTCCTGCTCGAACCCGAGGGCTCGACCGAGCCTGGCGGCCTGGCGGTGCCGGTCGACGGGCTGGGTGCGCTGGTGTGGGTGGGCAGCGGCGAACCGCCCGAGAAACCCGTGCTCGACGTGATCGTGCGGTTCGTCCAGGCCGCCCAGGGCGAACGCGACATCGAGGCCGCGCTGGCCCGCGAACGCGTCGGGCAGTTGCTGTCGTTGGTGGAACGGCGAATGCTGCTGCCAGATGCGCTCAATCAACTGTTGGACTGGCCTGGCCTGACGACGCGTGAAGTCGCGTGTTCGGCGTGGCCGGCCGGTGCGGGCGCACTGCTGTCGATGGCCTTCCCGGCCGCACTGGTGGGTGACGCGCCGGAGGTGTGCCTCGTCGTCACCGACGGAACCAGCGGCCTGGCCGACGTCGCGGCCGAGCTGTCGCTGCCGTCGGGGCATTCGGCGCCGGGCCCGCTGGCTGAGCTCGGCTCGGCAATCACGCAGGCGCGCATCGCACTCGGCCTCGCCCAGCAGCACGGCGGCAGCATCGGCCCCGATCAACTGAGCACGTTCGACAGCCTGCTGGAGGGCCTGCCGCTGAACCGGCTCGCACCGTTCAAGAACCAGTTGATCGATCCGCTGGACGAGATCGACCAGGAGCGCGGAACGCAGCACGTGCGCACGTTGCGAGTGTTCCTGGCCACCAACGGCTCCCTCGTCGACACCGCGCGCGAACTGTTCCTGCACACCAACACCGTGCGGCACCGGCTGTCCCGCATCCACGAGCTCACCGGGCGCAACCCACTCGTGTTCGAAGACCAGGCGGCATTCGCGATCGGGCTGAGGGCCAGCGACCGGGCCCGCCGCATGACCGGCCGCGCGGACTGATCACCGTGTCGCGCCACGAGCGGAACACCGCGCGTGGTAGACACGAGCCATGGAGATCCTGGCCAGCCGGATGCTGATCCGGCCGGTGGACTACCCGAAATCGGTTGGGTTCTACCGCGATCAGCTCGGTCTGGCGATCGCCAGGGAATACCCCGGAGGCACGGTGTTCTACGCCGGGCAGTCACTGATCGAGATCGCAGGCCACCACACGCCCGCCGAGTCCGGCGTGTTTCCCGGTGCATTGTGGCTGCAGGTCCGCGACGTCTACGCGACGCAGGCCGAGCTGGAAAGTCGCGGCGTGCAGATCACCCGTGCGGCAACACAGGAGCCGTGGGGGCTGCACGAGATGCATGTGACCGATCCCGACGGCGTGACGTTGATTTTCGTCCAGGTACCCGACACGCACCCGCTGCGGCGCGACACGAGGAACTGAAAACCCCCGGCACGAGGCCGGGGGTTCTCGCCGGTCAAGTGAGTTTCAGCGAACCGGGGACGCCAGCGGCCAGCCGACCGAGGCCAGCCGGGACGCCACCTGATGGATCTCTTCCGGGTTGGGTGCGGTCTCGGTGATGCGGTGGATCGCATCGCGGATCTCGCTGTCGGTCACCGGATTGTCGCCGTCGTTGGACCGCAGGATCGACTGCGCGGCCTTGACCACCTGATCCTCGGTGAGCGAACGCTTCAGCAGGGCCAGCAGTGGGAAATAGTCCTTGGGCGGTACGCCCTCCGGGTAGCCCTCGTGCAGCCAGCCCAGCACGTTGTCGATGACGCCGTTGTTTTCGGTCACGGTGGTCAGCTCACTTCTTCGGCAGGAACGGGAAGAGGTCGACACCCGTGTGGTGGATGATCGTGGTCCGGGTGATCCACAGGATGGCGATGACGACCACCGCGCCCACGAACGTGAAGAGCGCCAGGCCGAGGAACTTCAGTGCCGGATTGGGCGCCTGCGTGGTGCCGTCGCTGTTGGTGCCGCCGGATCCGTTCGAGAACGCGACCAGCCCGGTGGCGAACACCGCAGGCAGTCCGGCGCCGAGGATCAGCCCGACCACGAGAACCTTGAAGATGGATTCCAGATAGATCATCGGTGATTCCTAGTCTTTGTCAGGTCGTCCGGTGGCGATCAGACGGCGGCTTTGTCGGTGCTGCCCGTGGTGGCCTCGCGAACTTCGGCGGGTACCACCGAGTTGGTCGAGGCGTCCCAGTCGGCGTTGACGTTCTTGTGGTCGACCTTCTGCTGCTGGGCACGCCACCACATGTAGAAGGACAGGCCCACGAGGATCAGGAAGATGAGACCGTCGCCGGCGAGCGCAGCCCCGGTCAGTGCCTCGACCCCGTGCGAGAGCCAGAACGACAGCGCGCCGACGATGCCTGCGGCGGGCAGGGTGACCAGCCAGGCCAGCGCCATGCGGCCGGCCACGGCCCAGCGCACCTCGGCGCCCGGCTTGCCGACGCCGCTACCGAGGATCGAGCCGGTCGCCACGTGCGTGGTGGACAGCGCCATTCCCGCGGCGCTCGAGCTCAGGATGATCGCGGCCGAGGATGCTTCGGCGGCGAGGCCCTGCGGGGATTCGATCTCGACGAGGCCCTTGCCCAGGGTGCGGATGACGCGCCAGCCACCGATGTAGGTACCGAGGCCGATGGCGAGGGCGCAGCTGAAGATGATCCAGAACGGCAGGCCGTTCTCCTTGACATCGCCCGACAGATGGCCGGTGGTGATGAGCGCGAGCGCGATGACACCCATGGTCTTCTGGGCGTCGTTGGTGCCGTGCGACAGCGCGACGAGCGAGGCCGTCGCGATCTGACCCCAGCGGAAGCCTTCCTCGCGACGGTTCTTCGAGACATTGCGGGTGATGCGGTAGACCAGCCAGGTGCCGCAGGCCGCGACCAGGCCCGCGATGAGCGGCGCGGCGACCGCGGGGATCAACACCTTCTGGGTGACGCCCGCCCAGTTGACCCCGGCCAGACCGATCGCGGCCAGGCCCGCACCGATGAGTCCGCCGAAGAGCGCGTGCGACGAACTCGAGGGGATGCCGAACAGCCAGGTCAGCAGGTTCCACAGGATGCCGCCGATGAGGCCCGCGAAAATGATGGTCAGGCCGGTCGAGGCGTCGATCGAGGGGATCAGCGCGCCGGTCTTGGAATCCTGGATCTTCAGCACCGAACTGGTGACCGTGATGGCGACCTCGACCGAGAGGAACGCGCCGACCAGGTTCAACACACCGGCCAGGAGCACCGCTGTCTTCGGCTTGAGTGCCCGCGTGGCGATCGAGGTCGCCATGGCGTTGCCGGTGTCGTGAAAGCCATTGGTGAAGTCGAAGGCCAAGGCTGTTGCTATCAGCAACACCAGAATGATCAGCTCTGCGCTCATGGCGCTAATTCTGGGGGACCGGAGTCGATTTTGACCAGCTGATAGGGCATCTAAACTGACACTCTCACCAGGCAATTCAGCTAGCATCGAAATGAGTTCACCGACTGTTCATCTGTGCGCCCCGACGTGTTCGCCGGGCGCGGCAAGCCATGCCCGTGCAACCGATAAGTTCACTGGGCGCCGACAGTGACCCGCCCCACTACCATCGGGACAGTCATCGGTGTAGTCATATGACCGCAACAGTCACCCGGTCCCATCAGGAGTTGGCGCAGTGAACGCATTTCTGGCAAAGATCGCGGCCTGGCTCAACGCCGGATACCCCGAGGGTGTCCCCGGACCAGACCGGGTGCCCCTGCTCGCCCTGCTGACCCGCCGCCTCACCAACGACGAGGTAAAGGCAGTGGCGCGGGATCTCATCGACCGCGGCGATTTCGACCACATCGACATCGGAGTGCTGATCACCCAGATCACCGACGAACTGCCGCGGGACGAGGACGTCGAACGCGTCCGCGAGCGCCTCGCCGCCAAGGGCTGGCCGTTGGACGATCCCCGCGACGACGTGGACCCCACCGACACCGGAGGCCCGGCATAGCCGTCCTGCGCCCGGTCGCCGTCGACGCGTCGGCGCTGTCCCTGCTACCCGTGCTCGACGAGGTGCTGAAGGGTCGCGGCGATGCCGTGCTGCCCGTGCCCGCACACGACGACCGTCAGGCCGCGCTGCTGACGACCAGCCTGCGGGCCGGCGAACCCATCGACGGCGACGTCGCCGTCGTGGTCTCGACCTCGGGCACGACCGGAACTCCCAAGGGCGCCATGCTGACCACGTCGGCCCTGGTCGCCAGTGCCGAGGCCACGCATCGGCGCCTCGGCGGTCCCGGCCGCTGGCTGCTGGCCCTGCCCGCCTATCACGTCGCGGGGTTGCAGGTGCTGGTGCGCGGCATCGTCGCGGGAACCACCCCGGTGGCTGTCCCGGCCACCGCCGACGCGGCCGAACTGGCGTCGGCGGTCCACGCGCTGGGCGCCGGCCGACGGTACGCGTCTCTGGTGGCCGTGCAACTGGACAAGGCTTTGCATGATCCGGCCGCCACCGCGGCGTTGGCCGAGCTGGACGCCGTGCTGATCGGCGGCGGACCGATGCCTGCCGGGGTCGCCGAACGCG
This sequence comes from Mycolicibacterium mageritense, assembly GCF_010727475.1. Lineage (NCBI taxonomy): Bacteria > Bacillati > Actinomycetota > Actinomycetes > Mycobacteriales > Mycobacteriaceae > Mycobacterium > Mycolicibacterium mageritense. The sequence continues at coordinate 4,048,619 of NZ_AP022567.1, read as the reverse complement.
CCGCGGCAGCGGACATTCGCGTCGTGCGCACCTACGGCATGAGCGAAACCGCCGGCGGCTGCGTGTACGACGGGGTGCCGCTGGACGGGGTTTCGGTGCGCTTCGACGATTCTCGGATCGTGCTGGGCGGGGCTACCGTCGCCAAGGGTTACCGCAACCCCGTCAGCCCGGACCCGTTCGCCGAGCCCGGCTGGTTTCGCACCGATGACATTGGCATGGTGGATGATTCGGGTGTACTGCGTGTTCTGGGCCGGGCCGACGACGCGATCAGCACGGGCGGCCTCACGGTGTTTCCGCAACTGGTCGAGGCGGCGCTGGCCACCCATTCCGCGATCGCCGACTGTGCGGTGTTCGGGGTGTCCGATGAGCGGCTGGGCCAACGTGTGGTGGCGGCCCTGGTGCTCGCGCCGGGCGCCGAGCAACCCGGACTGGCCGACGTGCGAGCGCATGTGGAGCAGACACTCGACGCCACCGCGGCTCCGCGCGAGATCCACGTGGTGGGCGAATTGCCGCGGCGAGGCATCGGCAAGCTCGACCGGCGCGCGCTCGTCACGCGATTCGGATGAGCTAGGCGAGCGGAAGGGTGTCCTTGACGAGCGTGTCCGGCTCACCCGCGCAGAACGCCGTGATCAACAGATAGATGTTCTCGTTGGCTGCCGCCAGCGGACGGTCCAGCAGCACCGCCAGATCATGGGCCGCGCTCTTCTGCTCATCGACACCCATGCCCATGAACTCGCCGCAGGTGAGCCCGAGTAGGCCCGGATCACCCGCGGCCGGCGGCTCGGAGGTCTGCGTCGTCGTTTGCGTCGTGGTGGCGTCCTCGCTCACCGAGGTACCCGTGTCCGGCCCGGCGACCGGGGTGCCGTCCACCGCATTCGCGCACGCGGCAACAGCCAGCGCCAAGGCCGCCAGCAGCACCGTTGTCTTGCGCATGCGCTGAATGTACTGGACACGGCGGGCCACCGACGGCGAAGCGGTCATGGTGGACGACCGCGCCCAAGATCGTGCAGGCATGATGGAAGGCATGCGCCGTGAAGTGAACACCGTGGAGGAGCTGCGCGCCATCGTCGGCCACCCCAACAAGTACGTCGCCAACAAGGTGACACCGCGACTGTCCGACGCACAGCAGGATTGGGTGGCGGCATCTCCGCTGTGTTTCGTCGCGACGACCGACGCCGAAGGCCGTGTCGACGTGTCCCCCAAGGGTGACCCGCCGGGTTTCGTACGGGTGATCGACGACACCACGATCGCGATTCCGGAGCGGCCGGGCAACAAGCGGGTCGACGGCTATCTCAATGTGCTGCAGCGCCCGCATGTCGGCACGGTGTTTCTCATCCCCGGCCGGGGCGACACGCTGCGCATCAACGGCACTGCCCGGATCCTTTCCGACGCAGACTATTTCGATGACCTGGCGGTCAACGGCAAGCGGCCGATCCTGGCGCTGGAAATCGACATCGAAGAGGTGTTCTTTCACTGCGCCAAGGCATTTCTCCGCTCGGACACCTGGAAGCCGGAGACCTGGAACCCGTCCGCGGTCCCCTCGGTCGCGCAGCTGGCCAAGGCGTTCAAGCCCGACTTGAGCCAGAAGGAACTCGACGACTATTACAGCGAAGACAGCCTGCGCAAGATCCTGTACTGATCAGCCGGCCTTCACCAGGATCGCCCGGGTGTAGAGCAACTGGAACCCCCTGCGCTGCACGTTCTGCTGGGATTTCGACCCGGGCGCGGTGGTGACGACGGCGATGTCGCAGCCTGCGGCGGCTGCATCGGCCAGCCGGACCGACAGCAACGCGCTCTGCACACCGCGGCGCCGATAGGCCGGAGCGGTCGCCGCGCCGGTCAGCTGCGCGACGCCTTCTGTGAACCGGACGCTCCCGCCACCGGCGACGTTCCCTTCACACAGCGCGATATATGGTGTGGCACCCGCCTTTTCGAAGTCACGCTCGGCACGTTCGATGACATCGCGCGGGAACTCCTCATGGCTGGGCACTCCCTCGCCGTCCGGATGCGCGAAGCCGTCTACCACGACATCCACCCACGCCGTGACATCGTCGGCGCGATGCACCTCGACGCCTGCGGGCAGTTGCGGCTGCTCGTCACCGGCCACCGGTCGGCCGAGCACATTCTCGAACCCGGCCAGTCGATAGCCGCGGCGCGTCAGCAGCTCCCCGAGCCCAGGATCGGCGAGGTTGGACAGCTCCACCTGAGTCGCGGCGTTCATCCGCTCGATCGCGTCCAGTTCCGCCGCGTCGGGCGCACTCGCGAAGCCCAGCCCCACGACCTTGTTCATGGGCGAACCGTCTTCGGCGAAGCAGGCAAACCCACCAGCGACCGCTGTCACCAGGCCGGGCGCTCCCCTGTCCCGGGCGGCCTCGGTGGCCGCCACGATGAGCGCCGCCTCGGCCTTCTCGATGCGCTCAGCCAGATCGATACCGCAGAACAGGTCGGAGTTCACGCCGGCTACCTTCGCACCGCCACGCGGGCGTCGCCACCGAATTTGTGCGCTGCCCCGAGGGCGTCCCCGAGAGTCCAGATCGCGACCCCGATCAGAACCAGATCTTTCAGCAAGAACTGGCCGGGTTGTGCGCCCAGCACCGGGATGGGCCCAGCATGGTTGACGATCACACCCGGAGTCGTGAAAAGGAAGCTCAGCGTGCCGACGAACAACCCCACGGCCATCGCGCTGCCGAGTGCGGAGAGCCGAGGCCACCAGGGCCGCAGGGCAATCAGAACCGCCGCGACGATTTCCGCGGAACCCAGCGTCGCGGCGACCGCTCCGGCGCTGAGGACGTGATAGATCCACGACATGAACGGACTGTGCTCGATGAGAACACGGGCCTCCATCTTCACGTACTTCCCGATGCCGATCCAGGCCAACACGATCACGAGGCCGTACCGACTCAGGGTCTGGCCGACCGTGGTGAGTCGCGATGCCATGCTCGCCGTCATGTGGTCCTCCGATCTCCCGCTGTCCACGATGCGTGACCGGCGACCCGAATTCGACCGTGCGCGGCCGCGCGTCACCGAAACGTCAGGAAAACCGCGGCGGCGTCCGCCTAGGCTGGGCGGCATGCAGATCGGGCGCCGGGAAATTGTCGCGGCGACCATCGGTCTGCTGCTGGTCGTGGCGGCGTTCGTGGTGCCACACCTCAACCTCGGCATCGTCACGCCGCTCATCAACAGCACCGCGGCACAGATCTACAGCTTCGCCGACACCGCACCGATCTTCGGTTGGTGGAAGGCCCACGTCGGATGGGGCACCGTCCCGGCGATCGTCATCGGCGCCGCGGCCGTGTGGTGGGGCCCTTCGGTGGCCCAGCGACTGCCCTGGCGCGCGCTGCCCTGGGTGACGTGGGCGACGTCGTGCCTGTGGGCGTTCTCGCTGGCCATGATCGACGGCTGGCAGCGCGGCTTCGCCGGCCGCTTGACTGCGCGCCACGAGTACCTGCGGCAGGTGCCCGGCATCACCGACATCCCCGCGGCGCTGCGCACCTTCTCGTCCAGAATCCTGGACTTCCAACCCGATTCGTGGATCACCCACGTGTCGGGACATCCACCCGGCGCGCTGCTCACCTTCGTGTGGCTCGACCGCATCGGACTCGGCGGCGGGGCATGGGCGGGGCTGCTGTGCCTGCTGGTCGGTTCCAGTGCCGCAGCCGCGATCGTCGTCGCGATGCGAGCGCTGTCCGACGAGTCGACGGCCCGGCGCGCGGCCCCGTTCGTGGCGGTCGCCCCGACGGCGATCTGGATCGCGGTGTCGGCCGACGGATACTTCGCCGGTGTCGCGGCGTGGGGCATCGCGCTGCTGGCACTGGCCGTGCGAGGCGCTGCCCGGCATCCGATGGTCACGGCAGGAGCGGCCGGACTGCTGCTGGGATGGGGCATCTTCTTGAATTACGGCCTGGCACTGATGGCATTGCCCGCGGTGGCCGTGCTGTGCGCCGCGCGCGATCGACGGGCCGCCGCACGCGCGCTCACCGCCGCGGCGCTCGCCGCAATCACCGTCGCGGCGGTGTTCCTGCTGACCGGATTCTGGTGGTTCGACGGCTACACCCTTGTCCAGGAACGCTATTGGCAGGGCATCGCCAACAATCGGCCGTTCCAGTACTGGGGCTGGGCCAACCTGGCCTCGGTGGTGTGCGCCGTCGGGCTGGGCAGCGTCGCGGGCCTCGGCAGGCTCTTCGACATCGACGCGGTCAAGCACCGGTCCGGCTTCCATCTGGTGCTCATCGGCGCGCTGCTGGCCATCGTGTGTGCGGATCTGAGCATGCTCAGCAAGGCGGAGACCGAACGCATCTGGTTGCCGTTCACCGTGTGGCTGACCGCCGCGCCCGCGCTGCTGCCGCCACGGTCACACCGCTGGTGGCTGGGGGTCAACGTGATTGGGGCACTCGTGCTCAACCACGTCATCCTCACCAACTGGTAGGTACCGTCATGCGCGCCGGCGTCTGACCAACAGCTGGTACACCGGCACGGCCGCCCACACCGCGGCGAGCGAAACCCACAAGGCCACGGGGTAGTTGCGGTCCAGCACAGTCGGATTGTCCGGGCGGGCGCCCGGCCTGCCGTATACGGGTACCGCCAGCAGCACCAGCACGACGCTGCACAGCGCCGCGACGCCCACCGCAGCCCACCAGGAACGTGGAATCAGCCGGCGCCCCGCGAAACCCAACGCGACACAGGCCGGCGCGAAGACCAGATCGTGCGCCACCACCGCGACCAGCGCCCACACCGCGATGCGCACGATGATGACCGGCGGGTTGTCGCCGACGAGCGTGACCCCGTATGCGGCCAGCAGAATGCCGCAGAGCCCGATCACCCACCGCAGCAGCGTCATCCGGCCACCTCGATGCGGGAAAGCCATTTCGTCTGCAGTACGCCGGGCCGGCTCGGCGCGATCAATCGGCAGGGATAGCCGTGGTCGAGATCCAGCGTCTCACCGTTGAGCCGCAACGCAATCAGCGTCTGCGCATCCCGTGCATGGCGGGCGGGCAGGATGCTGCGCGAATACGGTCCGGGCGGTTCCAGTGAGATCATGCGCACGTCGTCGTCAGGTGACCCGCCCACCGTGGCCACCAGATCGGCCAGCACCACGCCCGTCCATTCCGCGTCGACGCTCCAGCCCTCCACACACGCGATCGGTAACCGGTGGGTGGCCTGTGGCAGTTGCTCCAGTTCGGCCAGGGTGAAAGCACGGACCGTGGCGCCATTGACCACCGTCAGGCGGTAGTCGCGCGACTGTGCGCTGCGCAGCACACCCGCGGCGAGCGCCGAGCGGTTGACCGGAACACCTTGCGGCCCTTGGCCGGAGCGCGGCGCCAGCACCGAGACCCGGCGCAGCAACGGCACCGCTTGTCCGACCGTGGCCAACGTCGCCAATGCGACCGCCAGGCCCGTGCCGTAGAGCACCGTGCGGCGCGTGGGGCCGGCTGCGGCGTCGGTGCGCGGCTCCAGCGGGGTGTCGAACGCGGCGCGGATCACCGGCAGCTTGACCGCGACGTGTACCAGCACCGCGCCGGCCGCCACGTAGGCCACCGCGTAGTGAGCCGTGGTGAAGAAGAACCGAAAGGCATACCACTGCGCGATGTTCAACAGACCCGTGGACAATTCGAACAGGACGGCGCCGACCAGGACCAGGATCGAGAGGCGTTCGGCCTGACGCAGCGGACCGCCGATCACGGGACGCTCGAACAGCTTCGGCCACACCGACCAGAGCTTGACCACTGCGAGCGGGATCGCCGCGATACCCGAGGCGACGTGCAATCCCTGGGTGAACCGGTACAACCACACCGGCCGCGTCGGCCAGACAAACCACGGCTGCGGATGCTGGAGGAAATGACTGATCAATCCGGTGACGAAGCAGATCCCGATGGCGACGCCGAGGGCCATGCCCACGCGTGCGGTGACGGCGGTGCCGCGCAGCGTGGTCGTCACGCGGCCAGGCTCGCGATCACCCGGGAGCCGACCGGCTGAATGCCGGTCACCGTAAGGCCGACATCGTCTGCCAGGCGCGCCACGCAGTCGACACCCACAGTGGCCCAGCGGAACCACGGACCGATCGTCCTGGTCGATTCCAGCCTCACCCAGCTGACGCGGACACCGCGCGCCACGGGGTCGAACTCGGCCACGCAGCGGCCACCGCGGCGCAGCAGTTCCCCGGCCCGCTGCAGCACGCGCCACGGATCACCGTCCAAGCCGACATTGCCGTCGGCGAGCAGCACGGTGTGCCAGCGTCCGGCGCCCGGCAGCGGTCCGAACAGATCCCGCCGCAGCACGGGCGCACCGCTGCGCCGGGCCAGTTCGACCGCAGCGGCGGACTGGTCGACGCCGAGCGCAGGCACGCCCCGCTGGATCAGGTCCGCGACCAATCGTCCTGGGCCGCAACCCAGATCGATGGTCGGACCACTGCACAGACTGAGCACCGCGCGGTCGAAGGTCCGGTCGGCGTGCCGCCCGCCGAGCCAGTTGCGGACCGGCAGGGTCCGCACGTGACCGTCGTCGTGGCGGATCCAGCATCGCTCGCCGCCGAGCGCACGCTCGTAGAGCTGACCCAACACGTCATACCCCCGCGGCCAGCGTCACGTGGGTGAACCTGCTTCCCGGGGCGCACATGCGACGCACGATCTCGACGTCGGCCACCGTGTCGACGTCGGGCATTGCACAAACCTGCTCCACGGACAGTCCTGTGTCGCGCAACGCCGCCAGCGTTACAGCACCGGTGTCGGCCTGCGACATCGGCACGCCCACCAGGCACCGGGCCGTGACAGGATCCCGCACGCCCAGCAGCCACCAGCCGCCGTCGGCGGCCAGACCGAGCACCGCGTCGGCACCGACCAGCGCGCTCGCACAGTCCTCGATGAGCCGTGCCGTGACTTCCGGGGTGTCCATACCGATCTGCAGCACCGGCAGCCCGGTCACCGCGCCGGCATCGGCATGCGCGTTCGCCAGGCGTTCGGCGAAGCTGCCGCCACGCTGCGCGATGACGGTGAAATCCCTCAACCGGTCCTGGATTTCGGCACCGTCGTGGGCCCGCCCCAGGTCGCCGGTCAGCGCCACCACTCGCGCCTGCACCGGCGCCGCAGCCACCGCATCGAGCGTGTCGAGCAGCGCGGCCGCCGCGATCGCAGCCGCCGCATCGGCGCCGACGGCCGCCGCGAGTCGCGTCTTGGCCAGCCCTGCCACCGGAGCCTTGGCCACCACCAACACCGAAACCGGGATCGTCGTCATGAGAGGGCCTTCCAAAAGTCCAGCGCCGCAATCACACTGCCGCGCAACGAGCCGCTGACCTTGGACCGGCCACCGGTACGCGGCCCGTAGGCCACATCGCGTTCGGCCACCCGCCACCCCGCGTGTGCCGCGCGGACCAGCAGTTCCAGCGGGTACCCCGAGCGCCGGTCGGTGATCCCGAGCGCCAACAGCGGATCCCGGCGCGCGACCCGCATGGGCGCTATGTCGTGCACCGGCACCCCATAGCGCCGGCGCAGCCGCCAGCACACCACCGCGGTGCCCAGCCTGGCGTGCCACGGCCAGCGCAGCCCCGGCGTGGGCCTGCGACGGCCGATCGCCAGGTCGGCACCGCGGTCCAGCTCGCCGACCAACGCGGGCAGCGCACCCGGATCCATCGAACCGTCGGCGTCGAGCACGGCCACGATCGGCGTCGTCGCCGCGACCACGCCGGCATGCACCGCGGATCCGTAACCCGCGCGCGGCTCGGCCACCACCTCGACACCGTGCGCGTGAGCCACCTCGGCGGTGCCGTCGGTGCTGTTGTTGTCGACCACGACCACGCGATAGCCGGCCGGAACCGCCGCCAGCACCGCGGGCAGCGATTCCGCCTCGTTCAGACACGGCAGCACGACCGTGACCTGAGCGGCATCTGTGGCCATGTCATTCGACGGTAGGCCGGTCGGGTGCCCGTGACCATGGGGCAACCGTGACAAAACCATGACATCGGCGCTGGTGGCGAAGGTTCAGGACTAGCCTCGTAAGTTGTGACGCGGGTATTGATCGCCGACGACGACATCGTCGTGCGCGATGTGGTCCGCCGCTACCTCGAGCGGGACGGTCTGCAGGTGTCCATCGCGCACAACGGCGCGGAGGCCATGCGCTTGCTGCAGACCGAGCACATCGACGTCGCGGTGCTCGACGTCATGATGCCGGGGCCCGACGGCCTGTCACTGTGCCGTGACCTCCGCAGCGACGGCGACTACAGCCTGCCGGTGATCCTTCTGACCGCGCTCGGCGAGGAGGACGACCGCATCGCCGGGCTCGAAGCCGGAGCCGACGACTACCTCACGAAGCCGTTCAGCCCGCGCGAACTCGCGCTGCGCGTGCGCTCGGTGCTGCGGAGAACGCACGGCACCGCGTCGACCACCCCCGCGACCCTCACGGTGGGCGGGCTCACGGTGTCGACGACCGCGCGTTCGGTCACCGTCCACGGCACACCCGTGAGCCTCACCAACCGCGAATTCGACCTCCTGGTGTTCTTCCTGACCCACCCCGACACCGTGTACTCCCGCGAAGACCTGCTGAAACTCGTGTGGCGCTGGGATTTCGGCGACATGTCGACCGTCACCGTGCACGTCAAACGGTTGCGCTCCAAGCTCGGCGACCAGCATCACGTGCAGACCGTGTGGGGCCGCGGCTATCTGTGGAACGGGAATCCGCATGCCGGGCAATGACTTCTGGCAGATCATCGGGTGGGCGCTGGCCTGCTCGATTCCTGTCGTGGTGGCGGGAGCCATCGCGATCCGGCTGGCGCGCAACTGGTCTCTCGCGGTCAGCATGGTTGCGCTGGTGCTCATCCCGACGCTCGCGACGTTCACCGGTGTGCTCGGTGCCAGCGGGTTCATGATCACCGAGACCTTCCAGCGCACCGCCGTCGTGCTGGTGATCGTCGCGGTGGTGACCATCCCCGCGGCCGTCATGCTGGCCCGCTATCAGGCCCGGCGCACCATGTGGGAGCAGGAGATCCGCGAATCCGAACGCGCCGCCGAGCACTCCAGGCGGCAACTCGTCGCGTTCGTCAGCCATGACCTGCGGACCCCGCTGGCCGGTATCCGTGCGGTGTCCGAGGCCATCGCCGACGGCGTGGTGTCCGACGAAGAAGTTCGCCTGCACGCCAAGCACATCGAGCAAGAATCGATCCGGCTCTCCGAGATGGTCGACGATCTGTTCGAGATGTCGAAGATCAACGCGGGCGCCGTGCAACCCGCACATGAGCAGGTGGCACTCGACGAGGTCGTCGACGACGTGCTGGCCGCGCACCGGATCGCGGCCGAACGTGCCGGCGTCGCACTGAAAGCCGAGCTGCCCACCGAGCCGGTCCGCGTGGTCGGCAGTGACCGTGCGCTGGTGCGTGTGCTGTCGAACCTCATCGCGAACGCGATCGCGCACACCCCCGACGGCGGCGTCGTCACCCTGACGGTGGGATCCGACGACACAGGCGCCTGGGCCCGCGTCGACGACACCGGGGTCGGCATCGACGAGGCGGACCTGCCGCGGGTGTTCGACATCGCCTACCGCGGGTCCAACGGCCGTGTGCCACGCGCCGATTCGTCGCTGCCCAGTGGGTCGGGTCTCGGCCTGGCGATCGCCGCGGGCCTGGTGGCGGCCCACGGCGGCTCGCTCTCGGCGCACAACCTGGCTGCCGGGGCGCGATTCGAGGTGCGGCTGCCGTTCGCGGAGTAGTGTCGTGCGTCGAATCTGAGCTGGTGTCCCATTTTCGGGCCGAAATTGACAAACAAGCTCAGGTTCGGCGGACTCGGAACCTAGTCGGGCAGCGAGTTGCTCAGCCGTTCGGTGGCCGCCAGATAGTCCTCGATGAACTCCCGCACGACTTCGCGGGCCGGTTTGACCTTGTTCATCAATCCGACGCCCTGGCCGACGAAATAGGTGGCCAGCGCCTGCGCACCCGGATGTCCCTGCGCGGCAAGCACATCGATGCGCCGGATGACGGGCTCGGCGAGCATGTTCTGCAGGGGCAGCGGCAAGGTCTGGTGCCCTGCGGGATTGGGCTGCCACGCATCGGTCCACTCCGAGACCAATTGGCGTGCCGGCTTGCCGGTCCGGCCCGTCGACCGGACGGTGTCGCGGGAGGTCGCCGCGAGCATCTTCTGCACGGTGTGCGGTGCGGTCTCGGCCTCTTCGGTCGTCAACCACACCGACCCCGTCCACGCCCCGTCGGCACCCAGCGCCACCGCGGCCGCCATCTGCCGTCCGGTGACGATGCCGCCCGCCGCGAGCACGGGAACCTGACCGCCGATCGCGTCCAGCACTTCGGGGATCAGCACCATCGTCGTCACCTCGCCGCAATGGCCACCGGCTTCCGTGCCCTGCGCGACGATCAGATCCACCCCGGCCTGCACCTGTTTGACGGCATGCTCACGCGCACCCACGAGCGCCGCGACCGGCACGCCCCGCTCCCGGCCGGCCTCGATCATGTAGTCGGGCGGCACGCCGAGCGCGTTGGCGATCAGCTTGATGGGGTGGCTCATCGCGACGTCGAGCAGATCCCTGCCGGTGTCGCCGGACAGCGACGAACCGCCCAGGCGTTGCTCGGGCTCGGGCTCGATGCCGTGGTCTTTGAGCAATTGCGCGACGAACTCGCGGTATTCGGCGGGGATCCGCTCGCCGAGCTGCCCCCGGCTCAGGTTCTCGCCCTTGCCCTCGAACTTGGCGGGCACGATGATGTCCGCGCCATATGGTTTGCCGCCGACCTGCCCGTCAATCCAGGACATCTCGCGGTCGAGTTGTTCGGGCGTGTAGGCAGTCGCACCGAGCACGCCGAAGCCCCCGGCGTTGGTGACCGCAGCGACCACGTCCCGACAGTGACTGAAGGCAAAGAGCGGAAAGTCGATACCGAACTGTTCACAGATGGCGGGTTTCACCCCGTCAGTATTGGCACGCAGACTTGACGGGTGTCAACTGTCTCACGCCGGATCGTGCTTGAAGCTGACCTTCACCACACCATGGTCACCGGTCCCGACGTCCTTCTGGTTGTCGAAGTTGAGGTGGTCGTTGTTGATGACGAGGCCGTCGAACAGCCAGCGCCGCTTGCGGCTGTTGTCGTAGAACTGCTCGCTGACCAGCACGTGGTCCAGGGATTCCCGCAGATCCTGATGGACGTGCGTGTAATAGACGTCGCGGGTGTCGCGGTACTCCTGCAACGTCTGGGCGGTGTACAGACCGACGTCGGCGCCGCCGCGCGAATCCCCGACGAGGTACCGGGGCTGTTCGGTGAGGATGTTGGCGGTGTTGCTCGTCTGCCCGTCGTTGATGTCGCCAAGCACGATCACCGGCGTCGCCGTTTCCTTCATGACCGAGGTCAGCATCACCCGCACGGCGGTCGCCTCTGCCGTCCGGCGGATCGTGGAAAGCGCTGCGCCCAGCGCGGTTTGATGCGGCTTGTACAGGTCGGGGTCCGCCGCGAACCAGTTCTCGGCGTTCACCGCGGTGGGCAGCTTCGACTTCAGGTGCACGACATACACCTCGGTGGCCGGCTCGTCATCGCGCAGCTTGACCTGAAAGTTGAGCACCGGCCGGGAGAACTTGTTGATGGTGACGTTGATCCGCGGCGCCTGCGGATCGTTGGCATCCTCGGTCGACTGCAGCTTCACCGCGTCGGGAAACCGTTCCTCCCAACGCGGTTCGCCGACCAGCAGGCCTTTACGCACCAGCGCACCACAGACGATCTTCTTGCCGGTCGCGGGTTTCGCGAGCACGTCGTACCGGTCCTTCAGCTCATCGCTGCCCGCGGCCAGCACCTTCTCCAGCGCCGTCTTGCTCCACAATTCCTGCAGGCCGACGACATCGGGATTCAGCGTTTCCAGTTGCCACGCAGTCCACCACGCCTTGTTCTTGAACTGGTCTTCTGTCCATGCGGCGCCGTGGTACATCTCCTTACCCGCGTCCTGCAGGTTGAACAGGTTGAAGGTCGCGACACTGAACCGCTCGAGCTCCATGGCTCCTGCATACGCCGGCCTGCGGACGGCACAAGGGCTGTCACCGATCGATGGGTAAACGTTCCGCGGGTCGCGACGCGCGGTTCACCTCAGCGCTAACCACGCAGCGGCGCGAACGCGAACTCGGCCAGTCCGTCACGCGGGTCGACCGCGGCGCGGAACCCCAGCACGTCGGCCGCACGTGCCGGTGAGGCGACGATGTGGCGGACGTCCCCGCTGCGGTACTGCCCGGTGACGACGGGAGCGCCCCCGCCGCGGGCCTCACACAACCGGGTGGCCACATCCATGATCGAGATGGGCTGCCCCGAACACACGTTGAACGCGTTGAAACCCGGCTCCGGGTATTGCACGGCCGCGACGTTGGCCGCCGCCACGTCGTCGACGTGAACGAAGTCGCGCATCTGCCCGCCATCCTCGTAAACCGTTGGCACCCCGCCGGATTCGAGCTGTGAACGAAAGATGGCCGCAACGCCCGAATACGGTGTGTCGCGGGGCATGGCGGGCCCGTAGACGTTGTGGTAGCGCAGCGCGACGACGGAACCTTTGACGGCGTCACTCCACGCCAGCGCGTAGTGCTCCTGCGCGGTCTTGCTCGCCGCGTACAGGCTGCGGGGGCGCAGCGGCGCGTCCTCCCCCACCAACGCCCACCGCAGTGGCGAACCGTCGAACGGACACCGGTGCTCGAAAACTCCTGCGTCCAAATCGACGCGGGTGCGCGGCAACGGGTCGACCGAGCCGTGCTGCGGGCAGTCGAAACCGCCCTGGCCGTAGACCACCATCGATGACGCCAGCACCAGGCGTGAACACCCCGCAGCGAACATCTCGGCCAATAAGACCGTGGTGCCGTAGTCGTTGTGGCTGCCGTAGGACGGCGCGTCGGCCGCATTCACACCCGCGCCCACCACCGCGGCCTGGTGGCACACCACGTCGACGCCCTTCAGCAGTGGGGCCAGCGCGTCTCGGTCACGGATGTCGACGCGGCGACAGGCCGCCGGGGTTTGAGCATCGGGGCCGTGCGCCGCGGGTAGCATCGCGTCGACGCCGACGACGTCGTGACCGGCAGCGGTGAGCGCCTGCGCGATACGGGTTCCGATGAAACCCGCCGCACCGGTGAGCAGAACCCTCACGGCAGTTCGAACGGCAAGGTCACGCCCTCATGGGACAGGCAGTGTGCGCAGGTGCGATCGCCGTCGACGGCTACCGCGGCTTCCAATGCCTCCCGCACGAGCTTCTTGAACGGCGGCATGTTGCGCTCGAACTCGGCGAACACGTCGACAGTCCTGACACCCTCTCCGGCCTCGACCCCGGCGTCCAGATCGGTTACCAAAGCGATGGCGGCATAACACATTTCGAGTTCACGAGCCAGCACCGCCTCGGGATAGCCCGTCATGTTGACCAACGTGAAGCCCTGGCTCGCGTACCAGCGGCTCTCGGCCCGCGTCGAAAACCGCGGCCCCTGGATCACCACCATGGTGCCGCCGTCGATCACGCCCGGCAGCCCCGCGGCCGCGGTGCGCAGCGCCGGACAGTACGGGTCGGCAAAGCTGACATGGATACCGCCCGAATCGAAATACGTGTCGGCGCGCCCGCTGGTGCGGTCCACCAGCTGATCGGGCACCACCATCGACCCGGGCCCGAGCGCGGTGGTCAGGCTGCCCACGGCGCACGGAGCGAAGATGCGCCTGACCCCCAAGGCTCGCAGCGCCCACATGTTGGCGCGGTAGGGCACGGTGTGCGGCGAGTATTCATGCTTGACGCCGTGCCGCGGTAGGAACGCGACCTCGTGATCGCCGACGGTGCCGACGGTGATCGGCGCACTGGGTTCGCCATAGGGAGTGTCCAGTGCGATGGTGCGCGCGTCAGACCCGAAGAACGTGTAGAAACCGCTGCCGCCGATGACTCCGAGCATGCAGGGGCTATTCGGGTTTGTCGGTCAGATCCTCGGGATCCACGGGGTCGTCGTAATCCACCGGATCCTCGTCGAGATCAGCGCGAGCCTTGCGGGCCCCGTCGCGGATCTCGAACACGTCGGTGGCCAAGCCGCCGATCGCGGTGGCGACGTCCTTGACCGCGGTGGTGATGATGCTCGTCACCTCGCCGACGGTCGATGCCACCGCCTCGACGGACTCCTGCAAGGCGTCCTTGCCGATCTCGGTTTTACTGAGCCGGTCCTTCATGCGGTTCAGTGTAAGGCGGCATGGAACGATGGCGCTCGTGGCCAGTTTCGCGCAGTGGGTCGAAGGGGCCCGCCCCCGCACGTTGCCCAATGCCGTTTCACCGGTGATCGCAGGCACCGGCGCCGCCGCGTGGCTCGATGCCGCGGTGTGGTGGAAGGCGTTGCTGGCTCTGGTCGTCGCGCTCGCGCTGATCGTGGGCGTCAACTACGCCAACGACTACTCCGACGGCATCCGCGGCACCGATGACGTGCGCTCCGGACCGTTGCGGCTGGTGGGTTCGAAACTGGCGTCGCCCCGAGCGGTGCTGACGGCGGCGATCCTGAGTCTGGCGGTGGGCGCCGTCGCCGGCCTGGTGCTTGCCGCGGTGAGTGCGCCGTGGCTCATCGCGGTCGGCGCCGTGTGCATCGCCGGAGCCTGGCTGTACACCGGCGGCAAGAAGCCCTACGGGTACCTCGGCCTCGGCGAGGTCGCGGTGTTCGTGTTCTTCGGTCTGGTCGCGGTGCTCGGCACGCAGTACACCCAGGCCCTGCGGATCGACTGGGTCGGCGTGGTGCTGGCAGTCGTGATGGGCTCACTGTCGTCGGCCGTCCTCGTCGCCAACAACCTCCGCGACATCCCCACCGACGCCGACTCGGGCAAGATCACGCTGGCCGTGCGCCTGGGCGACAAGCGCACGCGGGTGCTGTATCAGTTGCTGCTGGTGGTAGCTCTGGTTCTGACTGTGGTGCTGGCCGCCGCGACACCGTGGTGTCTGGTCGGTTTGGTGGCCGCGCCGTTGGCGGTGCGGGCCGCCGGGCCGGTGCGTTCAGGGCTCGGCGGGGCCGCGCTGATCCCGGTACTGCGCGACACCGGCCTGACCATGCTGGTGTGGTCCGTCGCGGTGAGCGTGGCGTTGAGTTTCTAGCGCGAGTTCCCTTGCGCGAGCAGACGCGGCGGTACCCGGGAAAGCGCATTCCAGGGTACCGCCGCGTCTGCTCGGCAAGAAAGTTCGGCAGGTTATCCACAGATCGCTCCAGCGGGGTTCACCTGCGCCCCGTCGACGGTCAGCATCGAAGCGTGTCCATCGAGGAAATCTTCTCCGCCAACGGCGGTGTCGCCACCGCCGCGCAACTGCAGTCGGTGATGAGTCGCAAGGTCTTGGCTGCGCTCGTACGGTCGGGCGCCGTGGTTCGCGTGTGCCGCGGCGTCTACGCCCCGTTTCCGGCGGACCCGCTCGCGCGCCTCGCCGCACTGGACCTCCTCAACGGGAAACCCATCGTCGCCTGCATGAGCACGGCCGCTGCGCTGTACGGCTTCGACACCGAACACGACCAGCGCATCCACATTCTCGATCCCGGTGTGCGGGTCAGGCCGGACGCCGGGCTGATGGTGCACCAGCGCATCGGTGCACCGCTACGACGAGTCACAGGGCGACTCGCGACGACGCCGGCGTGGACGGCCGTCGAGATCGCGCGCACCTTGCCGCGGCCGCGCGCACTCGCGGTCCTCGACGCGGCGTTACATGCCGAAGCATGCACCGTCGCCGAACTTGACGCCGCGGTGCGGGAACAAAAGGGGCGCAGAGGGATCGCGAAGGTTCGCGAGCTCCTGGCGCATGCCGACGGCCGAGCCGAGTCTCCGATGGAAAGCGAAATGCGCCTCGTCTTCATCGACTGGGCCGTGCCGACGCCCGAGCTGCAGTACGAGATCGCCGACCGCACCGGACGGGCGTGGCGGGTCGACTTCGCTTGGCCTGACGCGAAAGTCGCCGCCGAGTACGACAGCGTCGAATGGCACGCCAATCCCGAAGCGTTCAAACATGATCGGCTCAAGGCCGCGCGATTGCAGGAATGCGGATGGACCTCGATCCCTGCCGTCGTCGACGACATCCGCCGCTACCCGCAGGATCTGGCCCTCCGCATCATGCGCCATCTGGACCGCCCCGCGTTGGCGGGCTGATTTTCCTCGGCGAGCAGACCATGACGAGCAGACGTGGCGGTACCCGCAAACAGCGATTCCCGGGTACCCGCACTGGGGGCACCTCCCGCTTGCGGGGGACTGCTCGTCGGAAAATCTAGCGACGAAAATCAAGCAGCCTGGTCCAGGAGATCGACGATGCCGGCGCGCAGGGCCGCGACGCTGACATGCTCGGTGATCAGCCCGACGGTGTAGTCGTCACCGCCGCGCAGGATCCCGAGCAGGATGTGCTCACAGCCGATGTAACCGTCCTTGTGCGCCAACGATTCTCGCAGTGCCAACTCCAGCACCTTCTTGGCCGACTTCGTGAAGGGAATATGGCTGCGGCGCCTGCGCCGCCGTCCTGATCGACGCAGAGCATTGTCGAACGCACCGGCACCGAACGTGCGGTTCACGTTGTCGCGCACCGCATGCAGGTCGATGCCGATGGAACGTAGGGCCTCCGCGTCGGCATCGAACGATTCGTCACCGGGCGCGTCCGCGGCGACCAGCTTGCCGCGAACCTCTTCCACGGTGAGGCCGAAACCGGCAAGCAGCGCCGCCAAGTCACGGCCCGCGCTCTGCAAGACACCCACCAAGAGGTGTTCCGGTCGAATGTCGTTGGCCGCCAGTTCACGAGCCTCTTCCTGAGCCAATACGACCGACACCTTCGCAGCACGACTGAACCGTTCGAACATCGTCACTTCCTCCGGTTGTACTTCTGATGCAGTGCCTGTCGGCTGACATCCAGCGCTTCGGCGATGGCCCGCCAACTCCAACCCTGCTCGCGTGCGTTCGCCACATGAATGGCCTCCAAACGCTCCAGCGTCTTGGCCAACGCACGCACAGTCCGCAGGCCCAGAACAGGGTCCGAACTGGTGAGGCTGGCGGTGTCAGGCACGTCCATGTTGTCAATCAAACTTGACAGAGCGAGCTTCGTCAAGGCCGCGAACAGACGCTCCCGTACCCGTGAACAGCGATTTCCGGGTACCTGCGCGTCTGCTCGGCCAAAAAGACGTAACGTGACCGACGGCCGGAGACTGCGAAAACCGTCTGGAGAACCGCATGACCGTTTCGACCGAACACCCGTCGACGCCATCAGGCCGGGCCGAAACCCGCCGGGCCATCTGGAACACGATCCGGGGCTCGTCGGGCAACCTCGTGGAATGGTACGACGTCTACGTCTACACGGTCTTCGCCACGTACTTCGAGAAACAGTTCTTCGATGAGGCCGACCAGAATTCGACGGTGTACGTTTACGCGATCTTCGCGGTCACCTTCATCACCCGACCGGTCGGCTCATGGTTCTTCGGCCGCTTCGCCGACCGCCGCGGCCGCCGCGCCGCCCTGACCTTCAGCGTCTCGCTCACTCATGGCGGCCTGCTCGCTGGTCATCGCGTTGGTGCCGTCGCGCGAAATCATCGGAGCCGCGGCGCCGATCATCCTGATCCTGTGCCGGCTGGTGCAGGGCTTCGCGACCGGCGGCGAATACGGCACGTCGGCGACCTACATGTCGGAGGCGGCCACGCGAGAGCGGCGCGGCTTCTTCTCGTCGTTCCAGTACGTCACGCTCGTGGGCGGTCACGTGCTCGCGCAGTTCACCCTGCTGCTGATCCTCACGGTGTTCACCACCGCGCAGGTGCACGAATTCGGTTGGCGCATCGCCTTTGCCATCGGCGGCGTGGCCGCGATCGTGGTGTTCTGGTTGCGCCGCACGATGGACGAGTCGCTGTCCGAAGAACAGCTCGAGGCCGTCAAGGCCGGTGAGGACAAGAGCTCTGGCTCGCTGCGTGAACTGTTCACGCGCTACCCCAAACCCCTGCTGCTGTGCTTCCTGATCACCATGGGCGGCACGCTGGCGTTCTACGCCTACAGCGTCAACGCCCCGGCGATCGTCAAGTCCACCTACAAAGAGCAGGCGATGACGGCCACCTGGGTCAACCTGATCGGGCTGATCTTCCTGATGTCGATCCAGCCGGTCGGCGGCATGATCAGCGACAAGGTCGGCCGTAAACCGCTGCTGGTGTGGTTCGGCGTGGGCGGGGTGATCTACACCTACTTCCTGTTCACCTATCTGCCGCAAACACATTCACCGCTGGCGTCGTTCCTGCTGGTCGCGGTCGGGTACATCATCCTGACCGGCTACACCTCGATCAACGCGCTGGTGAAGTCCGAACTGTTCCCGTCGCACGTGCGTGCACTCGGCGTGGGTGTCGGCTACGCACTGGCCAATTCGATATTCGGCGGCACTGCGCCGGTGATCTACCAGGCCCTCAAAGAACGCGACCAGGTTCCGCTGTTCATCCTCTACGTCACGGTGTGCATCGCGATCTCGCTGTTCGTGTACGTGTTCTTCCTGAAGAACAAGTCCGACACATATCTGGATCGGGAGAAGGGCTCCGCATTCGGCCCGCGTCAACCCGGTTGACCCCCATCGCGAGCGCCGCGGCGCCCATTGCCGGTACCTTCTTCCAAGGTGGCTCGACGTGAGGAAGGATCCCGATGGCTGCGTTGCGGGTCGTCGTCGCCGACGATGATGTGCTGCTGCGCGAGGGGCTTGCGAGCCTGCTCGACCGGTCAGGGTTCGAGGTGGTCGGCCAGGCGGGCGACGCGACAGAACTGCTCACGCTCGTGCGCGACAAGCAACCCCAGCTGGCAGTGGTGGACATCCGGATGCCACCGACACACACCACCGAAGGGCTCGACGCCGCCAAGGTCATCCGCGCCGAGACCCCGGACACCGGGATCCTGGTGTTGTCCGCACACGTCGAGGTCGAGCACGCCACCGAACTGCTCGCCAGCGGTCACGGCATCGGCTACCTGCTCAAGGCCCGCGTCACCGATGTCAGCGATTTCGTCGAGACCCTGGAACGGATCGCCAAAGGCGCCTCGGTGGTCGACCCCGCACTGGTGTCCGAATTGGTCTCGGCACGGCGCCGCGACGACCCGCTTGCGGCGCTGAGTGCCCGCGAGCGCGAGGTGCTCATGCTCATGGCCGAAGGCCGGTCGAATGCCGGTATCGCCCGCAGGCTATGGGTCACCGAGGGCACCGTCGAGAAGCACGTCCGCAGCATCCTGACCAAGCTGAACCTCGCCGAGACCGCCGATGACCATCGCCGCGTCCGCGCGGTCATCACCTACCTGGAGTCGCGATAACGGCGGCACCGCAACGAGGCTCACACCCCGAGCCGGTCTGCTCCCAGGGCGTCGACCAGCCGGTCCAGATCGTCGTCGGTGTTGTACAGGTGAAAGCCCACCCGCACCGCACCGGCACGCACCGACGCGCGAATCCCGGCCCGCTGCAACCGCTCTGCGGCGTCGGCGATCGGAAGTGACACGATCGCCGAATCCCGCTGCGGCAGTCCGATCTGGCTCCGCAACCGATCGGCCAACCCGACGGTGTGGGCATGCACGGCCGCAGCGTCCAGCGACGCCAGCCACGGCAGCGTGAGGCTCGCCCCCAGGACCGAGAACCAGGCCGGCGACGTGTCGAACCGGCGCGCGTCGGCCGCCAGCCGCAGCGGCAGCCCGTAGATCGACTGCCACGGGTCTTCCCCGGCGTACCAGTTCGCCGCGTGCGGCGTCATCTGCTCAGCGATCCGCTCGCTCAACGACATCCATGCCGTGCCCCTTGGCGCAAGCAGCCATTTGTAGACCGCGGCCACCGTGACATCGGCCCACGCGAGATCCAGATTCCGCCAGCCCGCGGCTTGCGTGACATCGACCACCGACAGCGTTTCGGTGCCCGTCACGGCCGCCCGCAAGGCCTCCTCGTCCAGCACCGCACCGTCGGCCGACTGCACCAGGCTGCACGCCACGACGTCGTAGTTGCCCGCCTCGCGCACCAATTCGTCGGGGGTCAGTTCGGTGAGGGTCACGCCGCGGGCCGCCTGCGCCGCGAACGGGAACGTGGTGCTGGTGAATTCGCCTGCGAGCACCGCGACGCGACTGCCGTCGGGAATCGCCGCGGCAACCAGTCCGAGCGCGCCAGATACGTTGCCCGCCATCGCGACCGATTCGACGGGAACGCCGACCAGCGCCGCGTATCCGGCGCGCCCGGCCCGCACGGGCTCGTCGAACGAGGCCGCATCCAAGGTTCCTGCCTGCCAGTCGGCGATACAGCGCTGCAGCGCGTCGAGCAGGAACTGCGGTGGCAACCCGAATGTCGGGGAGTTGAGAAATCCCTCCGCCCCGGCGAATTGGGCGCCGAACGCTTCTCTCACTGCTCGGCCGGCGGCTCTTCGCCGCGCAGTCGGGCCTGCAGCTGAGCCCGGTCCTTGCGCCGCCGCTCGTCGAACACCGCGATGGACGCGGTCGCGCGGTCCCGTAGCGGCGTGAACAACCAGATGCCCAACGGCAGTGCGATCACGAACGCGAACAGCAACGCGACGACGATGGGAAACTCCCGCACCCCAAGCAGATGGCCGACCCCGAAAATCACGCCGGTCAAAACCGCCACCAGGACGAGCCGAGCCACGGCGTAGACCAGGACATCGACGATCATGCGCGTCGCCGGACGAGGATCTGACACGCTCCGAGCCTACCGACGGCGCGTATATTCGGAGCAAGGAGGTTTTGAGTGGCTTATCTGCTCCTGTTCATCGCAGTGGCCTGCTTGATCTACGTCGGCTGGCGCCTGATGCGGACGACGGGGACTCGACCGGGTCCACGTGTCATCGGGCCCGACGACGACCCGGATTTCCTTCGTCGCCTCGGGCACGGCGACAATCCGCGTCCCTAGCGGGCTACTTGGCCGACCGGCGGGGCCCGGCAAAGTCGCTGGCCACCACGGCCGCCAATTCGATCAGCGCCTCGCGGGTGCGCGGCTTGAGCCGTTCCAGGCTGATCTCGGCGCCCTCTTCCAGGTGCGGGTCGAACGGGACGAGGCGAACGGCGCGGCACCGTCGCGAGAAATGGTCGACCACCTTGGACAGATCCACCTTGCCCGAACGCGGCCGCACCGCGTTGATCACGGCGATCGAGTTGCGCACCAGATCCTGGTGCCCGTGGGCGTCGAGCCAGTCGAGCGTCGCCGATGCGCTCCGAGCGCCGTCGACCGAACCGGAGCTGATCACAATCAGCACATCGGCTTTCGACAGCACCGCCGACATCGCCGAGTGCATGAGCCCCGTGCCGCAGTCGGTGAGCACCAGGCTGTAGAACCGCTCGAGCACCGCGAGCGTCCGCACGTAGTCGTCGGAGCTGAAGGCCTCGGACACCGCCGGGTCGCTTTCGGACGCCAGCACCTCCAGCCGGCTCGGCCCCTGCGAGGTGTAGGACCGCACGTCGCTGTACCGTTCGATGCCCTCGGCGTCGCGCAGGAGATGGCGGACCGTCGCGGCGGTCTCCAGCGGCACCTTCTGGCTCAGCGTGCCCCGGTCGGGGTTGGCATCGACCGCGACGACGCGGTCACCGCGGATCGAGGCGAACGTGGCTCCGAGCGTCGCGGTGATCGTGGTCTTGCCCACGCCGCCCTTGAGCGACAGCAGCGCGATCCGGTAGCACCCCTGCAGTGGCTGGCTGACCTCCGTCAGCAGGTTGTTGTGGTGGGTGACCTTGGGGCTCTCCCCCACGTTGATCTGCTTGAACGACGCGAGGTAGAGCCACTTGCGCCAACCCGTCGAGGGCGCACGTTTGCGCTGACCGAGCAGCGCCGTGGTGGACAGATCCCGATACGGCGACGCGAAGTCGACGGGGGCAGCAGGCGCGGGCGGCGGCGCCACGGCGGCCGCGGGAACCGCGGGGATGCCCTGCGGCGGCGTGGGCGCCGTCCACTCGGGCGGCGGGGCCGTCTGGGTCACGCCAGGGGCATTGGCCGCCGGATCACTGAACCGGTGCTGCCCACGGAAGCCGGACACCGGCGGTTGTTCGATGACGGTCGGCTCGTCCGGCGGTGTCGACGACACGTCCACCGTGCTGGACAGAGGATGCTCGGATGGCTCGGACACGGATATTCCCTCCGTTCGGACAAACAGCCGTCGGCCTGACCTTAGCGCGCCCGGCGATACCCGTGCGCGGCTGCCATGGCGGTCCGAGCTGCCCTAGCCGACGCCGGCGTACGAGTGCAGACCGACCGTGACCAGGTTGATGAAGAACAGGTTGAAGACCATCGCGACAAAGCCGATCACGTTGATCCAGGCCGCCTTGCGATCGCGCCAGCCGGCCGTGGACCGCGCGTGCAGGTACGCGGCGTAGACCACCCACGCGATGAACGACACGGTTTCCTTCGGATCCCAGCCCCAGTAGCGGCCCCACGCCTCCTCGGCCCAGATTGCGCCGAAGATCACGCCGAACCCGAACACGGGGAACGCGAAGATCGTCGTCCGATAAGCGATGCGGTCGAGCGTGCGGCCGTCCGGCAGCCGCTGGATCATGCGGCCCACCGCATTGTCACGGTCGGCCAGCGGCGACATCTTCAACAGGAACAGGATGCTGGCCACGCCGGCAACCAGGAAGACGCCCGAGCCGAGGCTCACGACCGAGACGTGGATCGGCAGCCAATAGCTTTGCAACGCAGGCATCACCGGCGCGGCATTGGTGTAGAGCCAGCGGCCCGAAACCGTCAGCAGGATCAGCACCGGCACCAGCACGAAAACCCACAACGTGCGGTATTGCGCCTTGCGCAGCACGACAGCCCCGGCCACCAGGCCCGAGAAGCAGGTCAGGTTGATGAACTCGTACATGTTGCCCCACGGCACCCGCGAGGTGGCAAGGCCGCGCAGCACGATGCACACCAGCAGCAACCCGATACCGACGTAGACCAGCGCCAGACCGGACTGCCCGATGCGCTCGTCGAACGGCCGCTTGGGTTCTTCGAGGACGACGCCCGGGGTGGCACTTTCGGCCCCGACGGTCGCGCCGACTCGGACGGATGCCCCAGCCATCTCCTCTTCGCGCGAGCGCTCATCGACCTTGCGACCGCGGCTGTAGGCCAGTTCGACGGCCAACAGCAGCAGGGCGCCCACGAGCACCACCACCGAGGACGTGAACGCCCAGTCGGAGTACCGGGCCAGCCCGATGTCGATGTGTTCGCTATTCATGCGCGGTCCGCCTTCGCTTCATCGGCCGTGTCACAGCCTTCGAGCAGCCGGGCCGTCAACCGCTCGAACTCGTCACCCCACCCGGAGTTGTCGGTGCGGGCCAGCCCACCCAGCTCGACGCTCACGGTACCTGCCTGGACAGGCGCGATCCGAATCCAGACGCGACGGCGCCGCACCACCAACGACACCAGCAGCCCGGCCATCATCGAGATCGCGAACACCAGAACCCAGATCTGCGCCGGGTCGTGTGACACCTGCAGGTTGATGAACGGCTTGGCCCCGTCGAACCGGACCGTGGTGCCGTCGTCGAGCCGGGTCTCCTGGCCCTGGGTCAGGTTGACCCGCGCCACCTTGGTCAGCCGGTTCTGTTCGATGAGCCGGGGATCCAGCGTGAAAAGTGACTGCGGCCTGCCGGTGTCCAGACCGGTGTCGCCGCGATAGATGTCGACCGCGACGGCAGGGTCGTTGAGGGCCGGGAAGCTCGACGACAGCAAGGTGCCGTCCAGTTGCGCGGTGGGTGCGAACAGGCCCTGGATCGCGATCTGATGCTTACGCCGCTCGTCGGCGTCGGGATAGGTGCCGCCGGGCGGGTCGATGCGCACGACGCCCGACGACAGGAACGTGGTCTGGTCCTCGGGCCGCCACTGGATGGTCTGGCTGCGCTGCTTGCCGTCCGGGAACGTCACGGTGAACGACGGCGCGTAGCCGTGGCCCTGCAGGTACAGCCGGTTGCCGCCGATGCGCAACGGATGGTTGACCTCGAGCCGGTACGGCTGCCAGGTGTCGCCGGCCAGGCTTTCCCCGGCCTGGTAGTCGATGTCGGCGGCGAACGACAACGCCTGGCCCGTCGGCAGGTAGTGGGCGTCGAAATCGTGCACCCGCACGCAGATCGGGTCCAACGAGGTGCCGTCGACCGTGTTGCCTGCCCGGAACGAGTCGAACGCGGCGGGCGACGCCGAACAGAACCCGGGGCCGCCGTCGGCGACGACGATGACGTTGCCCTCGTAGCCGAACAGTTTGCCCGCGGCGACCGCGACCAGCAGGCCGAGCAGCGAGAAGTGGAAGACGATGTTGCCGAACTCCCGCAGATAGCCCTTCTCCGCGGATATTTCTGTGGCCCCGTCCTGGGTGCGGGTGACCGTGCGCCAGCCCTTGAGGCGACGCGTCATGGTCTCGGCGAGCTCGTCCTGGTCGGCGCCGACTTCTTCGCGATGATGCTTGGGTAGTCGGGTCAGGTTGCGCGGCGCGGCCACGGGCACGGCGCGCAGGCTGCGGACGTGCTCGATCAGCCGCGGCGTCAGGCAGCCGACCAGCGAGATGAACAGCAGCACGTAGATCGCGGTGAACCAGAAGCTGGAGAACACGTCGAAGGCCTGCACGCGGTCGAGCCACGGGCCGATGACCGGATGCGCGGCGAGGTACTCGTCGACCTTCGATTCGTTGAGGCTGCGCTGCGGCAGCAGGGCACCCGGGATGGCTGCCAGCGCCAGCAGGAACAGCAGCACCAGCGCCGTGCCCATCGACGTCAGCGTTCGCCAGGTGTTCCGAATCAGCGCGAACACACGCCCCGGTACCCCTGGACGCGGGTTCTGGGGTACCTGCGTGTCTGCTCGCGAGTCAGAGGTGACCATCAGATCGGCAACCTCACGTCGCTGACGAAGGCGTCGCGCACCCACGACACGAACTCGTTCCAGAGTCCGGTGACCAGCGCCGTGCCCACCAGGATCAGCAGCACGCCACCGAAGATCTGGATGGCGCGCGTGTGCCTGCGCAGCCAGCCCAGGCCCTGCACGGCCCGCGCCGATCCGAGTGCCAGCACCACGAACGGGATGCCGAGGCCCAGGCAGTACGCCAGCACCAGCGCGACGCCGCGGGCCACGCTGGCGCCGTCGGTCGCCGACGCCACCGCGATCACCCCGGTCAGCGTCGGCCCGAGGCACGGGGTCCAGCCCAACGCGAACACGGCACCGAGCAGCGGCGCGCCGCCGAGCGTGGACAGTTGGCGCGGCGTGAACCGGGCCTGCCGCTGCAGCGCCGGGATGAACCCGACGAACACCAGACCCATCACGATCGTGACGACCCCACCGATGCGTTGCAGCAGAAGCTGATTGGCGATCAGTGTGGTGGTCATGCCGAGCACCGCCACGGCGCCGAGCAGGAACACCACGGTGAACCCCGCGACGAACAGCGCCGCCGCGCCCGCGACGCGCAGGCGCGCCGACTTGAGTGCGACCCGTCCGGGCTGCTCTGCCGTGACGTCGTCGGTGACGCCGACCACCGCGGCCAGGTACGACAGGTAGCCGGGCACCAGCGGTACGACGCACGGCGACGCGAACGACACCAGGCCGGCCAGCACGCTGACACCCAGCGCCAGCAGTACCGGCCCGGCCGCGGCGATCTCGGCGAATCCGGTCACTGCGACGGCACCTCGGGTTCGGCCGCCAGCCGCTCGACGACCGGCCGCAGATCCTCGGCCAGCAGCTCCCGCAGGAACACCGCGGCCACCCGGTGCTCACGGTCGAGCACCACGGTCGACGGGATGACCGTCGTGGGGTACTTGCCGCCGAACGCGATCATGGTGCGCATGGCGGGGTCGTAGATGGACGGGAAGGTGACCTTGCGGTCGGTGACGAAATCGACTGCCGCGTCACGGTTGTTGTCGCGCACGTCGATGCCGAGGAACGCCACTTCCTTGTCCCGGGTCTCTTCGTAGACCTGCTGCAGCTGGCTGATCTCCGCGCGGCACGGCCCACACCACTGGCCCCACACGTTGATCACCACGACCTTGCCCGCGAAATCCTCGAGCGAGATGGTCTTGTCGGGGTCGGTGAGCTCGGGCCCACTCAGTTTGCCTGGGGTGCCCCGCTTTTCGGGCGGATCGTAGAAGATGTCGGTCTTGCCGCCCGGTGCGACGAACTCGAACGTGCCGCCCTGCGCGACGGCGTCGTCACCGGTGGAGCACCCGGAGACCAACAGCACCGCCGCAAGCAGCGCGACCAACCACTTCACTAGATTCCCCAGGGCTCCGTGTAACCCCAGCGGACCAGGCGGTCGCCGTCGAACGTGAACGACGTCAGGGAGGCCAGGTTGCACAGCCGGCTGTGCGGCAGCGGCAGGTGCGGCAGCTTGCGCCCCGTCATCGCACGACGCAGCGTCTCCACCGGGAGCTGATGGCTCACACACACGGCCTCGTGCCCCGCGGCCTTCTCCCGAGCCCGGTTGAGCGCAGCCATCATGCGGGGCGCGATCTCCGAATAGGGCTCACCCCACGAGGGCTTCATCGGATTGCGCAGCCGCGGCCAGTTCCTCGGATCGCGCAAGGCCCCGTCGCCGGGGGCCACGCGCTCGCCCTCGAAGGAGTTCCACGATTCGATGAGATCGTCGTCGACGTCGATGGACAGGCCGTGGCTGTCCGCGATCGGCTTGGCGGTTTCCTGCGCCCGTTCGAGCGGCGAGGCCACCACGTAGACGATGTCGTGGCCTGCCAACCAGTCGGCCGCGGCCTGTGCCTGCCGCCTGCCCCGGTCCGACAGGTGGTAGCCGGGCAGCCGCCCGTAGAGCACCTTCTCGGGGTTGAACACCTCGCCGTGCCGCATGACGTGCACGGTCGTCCGCACTGTCGATGCGCTTTCGGTCACGGTCGGGCCTCCGCGGCGGCGCGGGCCGCGCCGGGCAGCGCGGCGGCGATGCGCTCGAACGCCGCGTCGTCCAAAACACTTGAGACAAACCAGGTTTCGAATGCGCTGCACGGCGGGTACACGCCGGCCTCCAGCAGCGCGTGGAAGAACGGTGGGAAGCGCCAGGTCTGCGTGGCCTTCGCGGCCGCGAAGTCATGTACCGGTTCGTCGGTGAAGAACACGCTGAGCATGTTCCCGGCACGCTGCACGCGGTGCGCCACGCTCGCCTCGGTCAGCGCCGAGGTCAGCAGCGCCGCCAGCCGGTCGGCGTTCGCGTCGACCCGGGCGTAGGCCGCGTCGTCGGCATTGCGCAGCGTCGCCAACCCGGCGGCCATCGCCACGGGGTTCCCCGACAGCGTGCCGGCCTGGTAGACGGGCCCGAGCGGGGCCAGCCGCCCCATCACCTCGGCACTGCCGCCGAACGCCGCGGCGGGCAGGCCGCCGCTCATGACCTTGCCGAACGTGAACAGGTCGGCGTCGACGGGATCCAGGCCGTACCAACCGGCCTTGCTGACCCTGAACCCCGTCATCACCTCGTCGAGGATCAGCAGCGCACCGTGCGCGGCGGTGATGCGGCGCAGCGCGGCGTTGAAACCCGGCTGCGGCGGCACCGTGCCCATGTTGCCTGGGCTGGCCTCGCTGATGACGCACGCGATCTCGTCGCCGAACCGCCTGAACACGTCTTCGACGGCTTCGACGTTGTTGTACGGCAGCACGATGGTGTCGGCCGCGGCTGCGCCGGTAACGCCCGGCGAGGACGGCAGGCCCAAGGTCGCGACGCCGGAACCGGCGTCGGCCAGCAGCGCGTCGCTGTGGCCGTGGTAGCAGCCCGAGAACTTGATGAGCTTGGCCCGCCCGGTGTAGCCGCGGGCCAGGCGGATTGCGCTCATGGTGGCCTCGGTGCCCGAGTTGACCAGCCGCAGCCGCTCGACCGGGGCCACCCGGCCGATGATCTCGGCGGCCAGCTCGGTCTCCGACGGCGTCGGCGCGCCGAACGACAGCCCGTCCGCGGCGACCTTCTGCACGGCCTGGACGACCGCCGGGTGGGCGTGGCCGAGCAGCGCCGGGCCCCACGAGCAGACGAGGTCGACGTAGCGGTTCCCGTCGGCGTCGGTGAGCCAGTAGCCGTCGGCCGAGGTGATGAACCGGGGCGTACCGCCGACCGAGTTGAAAGCCCGAACCGGGGAGTTCACTCCGCCGGGGATGACGGCGCAGGCGTCGGCGAACAGTTGAGCCGACCGCTGGGTGACAGGCATGGCCACCAGTGTCCCAGTCGGCGCAAACCCGTCAACTACAGGGTGTAGTGGTATGGCCTCGAACCCGCACCGTGGCCGGGATCGGTCCTTTTGCCACGGTGGTGAACGGCACCTCGACCGGAAACTCGGCGCGGGTCGCGACGACCTCGGTGGACCGCACGATGGTGGCCAGCGCCAGCGTGGTCTCCAGCCGGGCGAAATGCTCGCCGATGCACGCGCGCGCACCGCCCGCGAACGGGATGAAATGCCACCGGTCGCGCCGTCCCGAGTTCTCCGGGGTGAACCGGTCGGGGTCGAAGACCTGCGGATTCGGCCAGATGTGCGGATCGTGATGCACGGCGTAGATGCCCAATGCGACCAGGCTGCCCGCCTCGACCCGGTATCCGCCCACGGCGATGTCACGCAGCGCGAGCCGTCCGACACCGGCGGCCGGCGGGCACAGCCGCAGCGCCTCGTGCAGCACCTGGACGGTGTAACCGAGCGCCGGGACATCCGCGGGCGTGAGCTCGCGGTCCCCGATCGCGCGGGCCTCGGCCGCCACCCGGTCCTGGATCTCGGGGTGCCGCCCCAGCTGCCACAACGCGTACGTGAGCGCCGTCGCGGTCGTGTCGTGTCCGGCCAGCATGAAGATCAGCAGGTCGTTGCTGATGTCCTCGTCGGACAGCGGCCGTCCGGTCTCCGGGTCGGTGGCGGCGATCAGAGCCTGCACCAGTGGCGCATCCCGCCCCGGATCGGCACGGCAGGCCATCAAGATCTCGGTGGTCACCTGCCGCATCGCCGCCACCGCGGCACGGGCGCGGGCCCGCGCGGGCGTCGGCAGCCACCGGGGCGCGCGAACCGGCCGCAGCGCACGGTCGGTCGTGTACGACGACGCGACGTGCATGTGGTCGACGATGACGCCCGCACGCTCGTTGAGGTCGATTCCCAACACCGAGCGGCCCAGCGACTGCATGGTCACCTTGCGGCATTCGGCATCGAGGTCGATCTCCCCGCCGTCACCCCAGCTGTCCACCGCGGCCTGAGCAGCGCGCGACATGTGACCACCGAAGGCCCGCACGTTCTGCTTGGTGAACACGGGTTGCAACGCCCGCTTCCGCGGCCGCCACTGCTCGTTGGGCAGCACGAACAGGCTGTCACCCGCCGCGTGGCGCACCTCGTCGTGCACGATGCACCGCTCGGCGAACGCGTCGTTACGGCCGAGCACGTCGCGGATGCCGTCCGGGGAGAACACCGCCACGAGTGGCGGCACCAGCCACTTGGGCCCCAGCTGCACGCGCGTGACCGGACCGCCTGCGGCCCGGATCAGCTCCTGCCCGGTGTCGAGCTCCCGCACCGCGTTCGCCAACTGTCTGATCGACAGCGGATTGCGCGGCGCAAGCGGCAGCGCGCCGACATCCGAGGTATTCGCTGCGGTGTTCATCACCAACAGTTGTAGCGGGTCGGGGTGAGACCGGTCCACGACAGATTGACCCTCGCGGATGTCGGGCGGCGCGGGTTGGATGGGAACCATGCAATTACCGCAGTGGCTGGCCCGCTTCAACCGCCACGTCACCAACCCGATCCAGCGACTCTGGGCCGGGTGGGCGCCGACCTTCGGAATCCTCGAGCACGTCGGCCGCAAGTCCGGGCAGCCGTACCGAATTGGTAACTGGCGTTATTCGAAGCGTCCGAATAGGGCATCGGCGGGATATCTCGGTACTGACATTGCACGCGTCGACGGACTCCGGCCTTCGTACAGGCGTCCTACCAACGATGGAAGGGGGGTCTGCGGTTATCGCGATCGATGTTCTTGTTGCAGAACGAATTCGGAGCGTAGTTCGGCTACCCGGATACCTGAAGGGGTGGTTCCGCGGCTGCTGAGTGCGGAGGGTTTATATCAGCACCCGCTTGGCTGCTCGGGGCGGTTGATTCTTCGGCCCATCGAAACTGCATGGTCACAGTGGTTTCGCTGGCGGTGCGTGTCAAGGTGAGCGTGTCACTCATCGTGCGCATCAGTGCAATGCCGCGGCCACCCCGCAGGTTGGCGGTTCGAGGTTGCCAGGTTCCGTAGTCGGTTACCCGCACGACCACTCCCTCTGGTGTTGGCGTGGCGTTGATGCGCATGGGCCCCGCGGCGACGTCCTGGTAGGCATGTTCGACACAGTTCGCACAGGCCTCATAGACGGCGAGCACGACGTCGGCGATGGTCGATGTCGGCATCGCGCGGGTGTGGAGCCATTCGGCGAGTCGGTGTCGGACTTCGGCGGCGTTGGCTGCGGTCGCAGGCAGCACGAGCACGAATTCATCGTTGTCGCAGTGCTCGAACGCTCCCATCACGTCAAGCTCATACCCGCGATCGCGTCGATCAACACCTGTCGCCCTCACCCGTCAACCGCAGCGGGTCGTCCTCCACGCGGGTTCCGGTTCTCGTCGAAGCGGGCATCATTGCTGCTGAACGGAATATGCGACCCAGTGGGCCAATGCAGCCCCGGTGCAGCAGGTTCCGCGTCGTCGCACCGAGGGTGGCGTGCGAGGTACGCCCCCCAAATGACCGGCATCCCGGCGAAGCCGCACGTGACACCCCTTCGAAAATCTCCAGCGACCGATATAGACATTGATGAGTGACTTCGCTAGAGTAGTTCGCGTTGAGAGCAGAGGTTAACTGGCACGGGAGATGAGGAACTGCCCGTGATGTGGTGTGGCAGCCGCGGTGATGTTGGGAGGGCACAGGCAGCACGGGCCCCTCGGGCCGCGGTGAAGGTGGGAAGAGTGAAAGGAGGGAGTTACCGTCGGATCGTCCCGTGAGCGTCTGTACGGGCACGATCCTGCAGTTATCCCTAGCAGTATCGGGAGATGCTGGTGATCTCCCAAGGGTCGGCGTCCCCCTCGGTGGTTGAGCTTTGTACGAGCCGGGGCGCCGACCTTTTTCCCGCGTAGCCCCGGATGTGGGCCGCACCCACGGCTGGCGGATCCCGCCGATGGGCACGGTCGTCCACACGGCATGTAGGCGTGCCGATTCTGGAATGCCCGGGGTCATCCACCGGCGGCACATTGCCGTTGGTTGTTCGAAAGGTGTAGTGGTTCAAGAACACGACGGTTCGACGACCGAACCGAATCCGAATGACAAGTTCGACGACGAGGACTACCCCGCTTACAGCATGGGTAGCGCCGCGCGAATCCTTGGTACGACCCCGGCGTTTCTGCGCAGTCTCGATGAGGCGAACCTCCTGGCTCCGCAACGCTCAGCCGGCGGGCACCGCCGCTACTCCCGCCACCAACTGCGGATCGCGGCACGCGCCCGCGAACTCGTCGATCAGGGCACCGCGTTGGACGCAGCGTGCCGCATCATCATCCTCGAAGACCAACTTGCCGAGGCCCACGCCGCCAACGCCGCGCTGCGCCACCGACTGCACCATCCTCAGGCCGAGGACGAGCCGCCGGCCTGAGTCGCGCAACTTGCCGTGCAGGCTGGGCAGCGAGCCGTTCACCGGCACAACTGATGCGGGTGTCGATGGTCCGCGCTCGGTGGAGCTCGCGGTAGCTGAGTTCTCTTGCGCCGGTGAGGAGTTCAAATACCCTGACGCC
This sequence comes from Mycolicibacterium mageritense, assembly GCF_010727475.1. Classification (NCBI taxonomy): domain Bacteria; kingdom Bacillati; phylum Actinomycetota; class Actinomycetes; order Mycobacteriales; family Mycobacteriaceae; genus Mycobacterium; species Mycolicibacterium mageritense. Next base: position 4,017,007 of record NZ_AP022567.1, on the reverse strand, counting down.
CCGGTTGTTGCCAATGCTAGCGAGCGGGGTTTGCAATGCTCCGGAGCCCAGGCGACTTTCGGTTGGTATTCGAACCGCGGCGCTGGGCATGACAGAACAATCGCGTCGTCAAGGTAGCACCAGATGGACGATGTTTTCGAACAGGTAACGGGAGTCCGCAACCCGCCCCTTCTCCCAGCGACGAGTGGGGTGAACACTGGTATTCGGATGCCGGGCAGTCGGCACCGTCGGCGACGTCGTCATGCGGGTAGCTCTGCGGCCCTGAGCGTTTCGTCTACGGGGTCGGGCTCGGGCGTCACCTGAAGGGTGAGTCCGAGTGCGGGCAGCAGGTCGAGCAGGTCGTCGAGGGTGAAGGCGTCGATGTTGGCGTGGTAGAGCTGGGTGATCTGGGGTCCGGTGAGATGGAGCGCGGCGGCGGCCTGCGCCGCGGTGAGGCGTTGTTGGGTGATGCGTCTGGTGATCGCGGTGATCAGGGTGCGCCGTGCGGCGCGGTTGGCAGGACGGTCCGGACGCGGAGCCGCGGCGTCGATCGGGCGCGTGGACGGGCCGACCGCATCGGTGGGGGTTCGGTCGCTGGCTGGGGGCGTCTGGGGTGCCGGCGCTGCAGTGGACGCGGCGGGGTGAGGATCAGCGCCTCCGGTGTGGGGGGGCTGCAGGAGCCCGTGCAGCCATCCGGTCAGTTGGGCGTGGGCGAGCCGGAGTTCGGTGTCGGTGTACTCGGCGTGGCCGGTGAAAGGTTCTGCGAGCGTTTGCAGTTCGTGGCGGAGGTCGGGGGTGAGGTCGGCGAGCAGTTCCTCGACGATGTGGGTGTCGATCACGCGGAGGCGGTCGCGGCTGGCGGCGTCGAGGGGGTGGGCATGGATCTCGTCGAGGAGTTGGGTGGCCGTGGTGGCGATGCGCATGATCTTGGTGCCCGGCGGGGATGTCGTGCCCGTGGTGGTGGGCCGACCGGACCTGCTGCCGGTGTCACTACTCATGGGCGTCTCCAGGGTCGATGGTGGTGTTCGGTGGGTGCGCACCGCGTGGTCGGCGATCGCGGCTAGCGGTGGCGGCGCACTGGGCCGGCCCGCAGTGGCGGCGACGCGCCGGCGGCACGCGGGGTGTGGCGGAATCTGATCGGGATTTGGGCGGGGCCGGCGCTGGGCCCCGCGACCGCAACGGCGCCGGGCGGGTCGGGTTCTGGTGGGGCGCCGCGGCCGGTGGCGCGGTCGTAGTCGGCGCGGCGTGCGGGATCGCGCAGCAGGGCGTAGGCGGCCAGCAGGTTGCGGAGTTCCTCGTCGGCGGTGGCCGCGTCGGGTGTCCGGCGGGTGTCGGGGTGCTGGGCGCGCAGCTGGGTGCGGTAGGCGTGGGTGATCTCGGCCTGGGTCGCCGTCGGTGACACACCCAGCACCAGGTAGGGGTCGGGATTGTGGCGCATCATGATGTCCGGCACCTCCGACGAGACCACGAGCGGTGACTCCCGGGCTTGCGGGCGCGAACCGGGAGCCACCGCGCGGGGATGGACTATCGGGGCAGCTGCTCCAGTTGCGAGATCGCTGCCGGGCGGTGGCGGGACGGGCAAGGGCGGCAGACTGGAGAGCAGACCCGCCGGCCCCTGCCCGGGTGTGCGACGACTACGTCGTGCACGTTCCACGTTGGATGGTGCCACCATGAGTGGCGGTGCGTGCGCTGACCGGTTCCGATGCCGGGAGCCGGCGGCGGGACGCGATATTGGGATCTGTGTGGGCGGCACGCGTGTCGTTGGCCGCTGTGGACATCGCCTTCAGGGCATCACCTCCCTGTCCCGACCTTGTGTTTCGGCACGCGATTCGGGTGTGCCGGAGGGGAGCGCTGGGTGGCGCGCACCGGCACCGATGGCCGGCGCCGCGGCCGATACCCGCGGCCGCTGACGGCCCGTGGGGGGCCAGGGTGCCGGCGTGCGATGACGCCAGTGCCGACGCGCGGTGGGCGGGGCCGGGGCGCGGGCGTCTCGGCGAGCAGGTCGGCGAGCTCACGGTCCCAGTCCTGTTGTAGGCGTATCCATTCGGCCTCCACGATCGCCGTCGCCTCATCAAGCAGGCTGCTGTCCTGTCGGATGTCGGGCGCCATGTCGCTCACCTCCTTTCACCGGATGCTGCGCCCCCGGCCCAGCAGCTTCGCGGGTCCGGCCCTCAGGCGTTGATCGCCGTTTTCTCGGTGTTGCTGGCGATCTGGATGCGGCGTGGTTTGGCTTTTTCGGCCACCGGGATGGTCAACCGCAGCACCCCGCCGCTGTAGTTGGCTTCGATCGCGTCGGTGTCGAGGGTCTCACCCAGGAACAGCTGCCGGCTGAACACGCCCCGAGGCCGCTCGGCCGACACCGTCTCCCGGTCGGGATCGAGGTCGGGGCGCTCGGCGCGCACGGTGAGCACATTGCGCTCGACATCGAGCTGCAGCGAATCAGGATCCACTCCGGGAAGGTCGAACTCGACGACGAACGTCTCGCCTTCTCGCCAGGCGTCCATCGGCATCACCGCCGGGCGTGCCGCGGTGCCCAGTACCTGCTGGGCGAGGCGATCGAAGTCGCGGAACGGATCGGTACGCACATCAACATTGTCTGCCTCTCTCTCTCTCTCTCCTAATCCACTCAAAACACTGGACAGAGATCTGTGTTCTCTGTTATAGATTTTCTTATAGCACCGGTCACAGATTTGTGCAAGGATGCAACTGAACGAGTTCGGCGAAAAGGAGCAGTCAGTGTCGGATGGTCCGGTGTCGCGGTCGGCGCGCGGGGTGTACGGCATCTCGGTGGCCGCCGAGCTCAGCGGGATCGATCCGCAGACCCTGCGGCTCTACGAGCGACGCGGGCTACTCGCCCCGGCCCGCACCGACGGCGGCACCCGCCGCTACAGCGACGATGACCTGGAGCGCCTGCGGCGTATCAGCGACCTGGTCGGGGAAGGGGTGAACATCGCCGGCATCCTGCAGATCCTGCACCTGCAGGACCGCAACACCGAACTCGCTTTCCACAACAGCCACCTCGAAGCCGAGAACTCCCGGCTGCGCGCCGACGAGCCGGACATCGACGCAGCCAGCGCGACCAATGGTGCGCGACGACGGTCGCGGGGTGCGACGCCGCACTAGACTCGCCCTGGTCGCCTCGACACCGTCCCCTGTGCGGCCCGTGCGCGACAGTGTCGACGTCGCCACACCAGGTGCGACCGGGCCGAGGAGGATTACAGGGTGACCGAACAACCACACAGCGCCGCATCGGTCACCGCGGCCGAACCGCCCACCGTCTTCACCGCGCTGGCCGACATCGTCTACCAAGGCTCCGATGTCTCCCAGATCTATGCCACGATCTGCCGGGCCGCGACGCTGATGGTGCCCGGCTGCGATCACGCCAGCATCCTGCTCAAACGCAAGGACCGCTACGTCACCGTGGCCGCCACCGACGACGTCGCCCGCCAGGTCGACGCGTTGGAGAAGGCCACCGGTGACGGGCCGTGTCTGGATGCCATCGAAGAGGAAGCCGCGCAGGTGGAGTCCGACCTGGCCGCCGCGCAGCACTGGCCCCGGTTGGCCGCCCGGGTGGTCGCCGAAACCCCGGTCCGCGCGGCGATGGGGTTCCGGTTGCGCGTCGCCGACCGCAAGGTGGGGGCGCTGAACCTGTTCAGCGACACCCGCGGCGCCTTCGACACCACCGCGGTCGACCGCGCGATCGTGTTGGTCGCGTTCGCCAGTGTCGCCGTCAATGCCGCCGCCGCCGGTGAAGACGTGGGCCAGCTGCGCACCGCCCTGGTGAGCAACCGCGAGATCGGCAAAGCCATCGGCATGCTCATGGTGCTGCACCATCTCACCGAAGACGAGGCGTTCGACCTGCTGCGGCGCACCTCCCAACGGATGAACATCAAACTCGCCGAGGTGGCCCGCACCATCGTCCAACAACACCACCGCCCATAACCCTGGATGTCGGATGGGCCGCCACCGGCCCGGTCGATCCCGCACCGGCCAGGTATGCGGGGTGACCAAAAGACTTCGGCGACAACGACGCCCACCCCTACCGACGATCCGCCAGCCAGGCGAACTCTCTGGGAAACGCCGGGTTTGCGACACCGCGGTGGCTATGGTCCCGGGGATGAGTAGATGGTAAAGCCGAAGCGCTTCAACGGCCGCAGCGCTGGCGGCTCACCGACGCTGGTGGTGTGGTCCGCCGCTACCATCCCGGCAAAGGTCGCAAAGACCACCATCTCGTCGTCCTCGACGGTGAACGCGTACCACTGGTAGCCGTCGTTGACCAGATCAACCTGCATGGGCAATTCCGCGGGAAATCGCGCAACGAGGACATGGACCACGTCACCGTCGGGCGTAACCCGGGCCCGGCACACCGCGGCCGCGGTCGCATGCGGCAGCCGCGAATAGGGGATACGCAGCCGATACAGCGGCGGTTCACACACCGCAGCAACCCAATCGGCGGGCCAGCGCGAGACCCGGTTGATGCTGGCGAATTCTTCGCCGGGCGGTAACGCGTTACGCAGCCGCAGCACCGCGCTGCGGCGGAAGCAGACCGGCCGTCATCACGATCATCGCCACGGTCGCGGCGACCGCCACACCGGCCACCAGCCCCACGCGGACCCAGCTACGGCGCGGCTTCACGGAGCGCGCCACCTCGACCGAGCCCACCTCACCCACACCACCCATGATCGCTCTCGCGATGCGGAGCGCACCTCAGGATGGCCAGCCCCCCGGGACAGACCGCTGGCGCTCCCGCGTGAGGGTGGACTTGGTCCGACCCGCGGACCGGGCTGATCCGCCTTTGCTGCAGCCCGGTGGCGGATCGGTGGCGTCAGCAACCGGTGCGCGGCGGGCGGTGTGGCACAATGCGGTGATGGCCACTCCCGCGCCGCGCCGTCCGGGGCGGCGGGCGTCGCCGAGCGCAGCCGAGACCCGGGCACGGATCATTCGAGCAGCCCGTGAGGTGTTCAACGAACTCGGTTATGACGCGGCCACTTTTACCGTGGTCGCGGTGCGCTCCGATGTGACCAGGCCGGCTGTGAACCATCATTTCGGCGGCAAGTCGACGCTGTATCGGGCAGTCGTCGCCCAGACGACCACCGCGGTGATCGAGGCCGCGACCCAGGCCCGTGAGCAGTCCACGGTGACGGCGCGGCTGTCGACGTTCTTTGCTGCGGTCGTCGGCGCCGGGTCGTCCGACCGGTCCGGCGCGGCGTTCCTGGTGACCGCGGCGATCGAGTCGCGACGCCACCCCGAACTCGTCGATGCCGAGCACGACCCGGTGGCCGCCTGCCGGCGGTTCCTCTCCTGGGCGCTCACTGAGGCCTCCGACACCGGTGAGCTGTCCTCCGACACCGACACTGCCACTGTGGTCGAGATGCTGTTGGCCGCGCTGCTCGGGATGGCCTTGTCGGCCGGCCATATCGCTCCGCACCAGGATCCCGGCCACGTGGCCGACGCGTTCGAGCGGTTGCTGTCAGCTCAGAGTGGGCGGTCCGCCACACGGTGAGGACCGCATATCGTCGAACCATGTCTTTCGATGCCGCCGGCGGCCGCCAACCCGACTGGCCACCGCTGCGCAGTGGCCCGGATCGATGATCTGCTTCACGTTATGGTCGACGCCGGCAGCGACCATAACGATGGCCCAACTCTGGGGCGCGGCTCCGCCGGCCGTGCTCGCCGAACTGATCATCCTGGCTATACCGTCGACGGGACCGCGGCGGCCCCACACGGCGAACGGAAGTGCGCCGCCCAGTATCGGATCAAGCCCGGGCCGACCGCGCTCGTGGCCGACGCGGTCGACGAGAACGGCGCCTCCCGCATCCAGTTCATGCTGACAGGCGAGGCGTTCGGCAAACGAGTCGTGGGCCGCGACACCGATCCGGTGATCTGGATGCGACTGGTCGTGCTCGGCCTGAAGTACCGCGAGGCCTATGGTGTTGATGCGCGCGTCACCGATCCCGACCTTGAGATCACCGACCGCGGCGACGCCCACCCGACGCCGACAACCTGAACCTGCCCCTGCGCGGCACCGCAGCGTCTGATTCCGGCTCCACTTCCAACGAATGCATCACTGCACCAACCATTTTCGCGGCATCCAACGACACGAAGCCCTTTTCAATCGAACCGGCATGACCGTACGGCATGCCGCGGTGGTCCTCGACGCCGCCCCTCCGCAACAGATGGAGGTTGATCGAGGTGAGGTGTAGGTTGAGCAGGGTAAACACAGTGTTGGCATGTCTGGTCGCCCGGTGTCGGTGTGGCCAGTCCACAAGGTGGTGCGGCAAGTCTCCTTCGAGGTAAGCCGCGCGGTTGACAGCGAATGTGGGCCGGGCCCCACACTTTTCCTCACCTCTAGGATCCCGATCATGCATTGCGCGATGTTGTAGGTTCTCACGGAACGTGGCGGGATCTCACGGATGATGGCGGAGTGATGGCGGATCCGCCAAATTGGTGAGACACGCGGGTTGTTCAATCCGATGTCTGCGCCGACAGCCATGTCACGATCAGGTCACCAAAGCAGTCTGATCCGATTGCAGGGCCGAGGTGATCGCCATGGGCCGCAGTGGAGACAAGGCGTCGAGTGTCTCTGTCTCATACCGACGTGCAGACGACCTGAGTGAAGTGGCACGAGAGTGGACTGCGGCAGGGATCGACGAACTTGCCAATGCGGCGCCGTGGCGGACCTTTCGGTGGCACCGCGGACAGAAGCACTACTCGGGTACCTACTGGTCGAGCACCATCGGTAACCACGTCATCTACGAATCGCGACTTGAGTTGGCGCGCTTGCTATTTGCCGACTTTGATACGAGTGTGCAGAACATCGTCGCCCAACCATTTCTGCTACGAGCGTCGGTCGACCGCAAGCCACGCAAGCACGTCCCAGACTTTCTATTGGTCACGAATATCGGCCCTGTTGTCGTGGACGTGAAGCCAGCCCGTCGTCTGGCCGATCCCGAGGTGGCCTTCACGTTCGAGTGGACCCGCGAGCTGGTTGAGGCGAAAGGCTGGCGTTACGAGGTGGCGGCCGAGCCCATCGCTGCGGAACTGCAGAATGTCCGCTTCCTATCGGGATACCGGCGCGATTGGCTATTCCGGTCGGAGCTCCTGACACGAGTGCGGGGGAAGGATCTGGACGGCCTGGTACTCGCAGATGCGCTCAAGTGTCTGCCGGATGAACCGATCCAACACGTCAAATCGAGCCTGCTGCACCTCATTTGGCGCCAAGAGCTGCTGATAGATCTGAGCGCGCCGCTTAGCGGACGAACGGAACTGAGGAGACGGGCATGAGTTCAGCTGCGGTTCGAATCGGTGTGGGCACGCGACTTGTGCACGACGGGGAGCTGGTGGAGATCGTTGAGATCCACGCTGGCCGGACGGGCATGGACGTCGTGTTGAAATGTACATCGAAGCAAGCCCTCATCCGTGCCAGCTTCAACGAACTCCTCACGTCTGGCGCCACGCGAGTTATCCCCGAACGGGACGGGCCGTCAGGTGATGACGACTTCGAGCCGGCCGGGGTTGTTCTTGCTCAGCTGAGCGGCGCTGAGCGTAACGAGGTGATCGACCGAGCGGCGCACGTCCGTGAGGTGCTGACTGGGTTCCGTTCGGGTAGTAAGGAATTGGCGCTCCCCGGGGAGCCGCGGTCGGAGTACCGAGGCGATGTCCCGCTGTCGAGACGTTACGCGAGCAAAGCGCGTGAGCTTGGTGCTGGGGTGCGCTCGATCGAGCGTTGGGTGCAGCAATTCCAGAAGAGCGGTGAGGCGGGACTTGCGCCGACGCACGATCGCGCGGGTGCTGGCCCGGGTGCGAACGTCGACTCTCGGTGGACAGAGATGGCAGTTGAGGTGATGGTCGAGCACGCAGACCAATCCCGGCCGTCGCAAACGATGGTCATCAAGCGAACCAACGCGCGGATTGTCGCTCGTTTTGGCGAAGGGGTCGTTGAAGTCCCTTCGCGTGCAACAGCATTTCGTGTTCTTGCCGAGCTAGAAAAGCGGTACCCGACCTTCCGGTTGAGTACGAAACGCAACCGCGACATCGCGGACCGTCCAGACGGGTTGTACGGGAAGCTCCGCCCGACCAGGCCCGGCGAGTACATGCTGATGGACACCACGCGCCTGGACGTCTTTGCGATGGATCCGATTACGTTGCGGTGGGTGCAGGCGGAGTTGACGATCGGTATGGACTGGTATACCCGCTGCGTCACCGGGATTCGGTTGACACCGGTGTCGACGAAGTCAGTGGATGCGGCCGCAGTCCTGTATCAGTCTTATCGGCCACGGCCAGCCGGCAAGAACTGGCCGACGCATGCGGTGTGGCCCGAACATGGTGTGCCGAGGTCCGTTCTGGTTGACGTGCAGGCAGTTGACGGCACGTTCGTCGGCGCAGCGGGCCCGGCGATCGTGCCCGAGACCGTGGTGATCGATCACGGCAAGATTTACGTGTCTGAGCATATGACGAGTGTCTGTCAGCGGCTCGGGATTTCGATCCAGCCGGCCCGACTACGGACAGGCCGAGACAAAGGGCCAGTGGAGAGATTCTTTCGCACGATTCGCGAAGACCTGCTCCAAATCCTCCCCGGATACAAGGGTCCAGATATTCACTCGCGAGGGCTCGACCCGGAGTCGGAGGCGTTCTTCTATCTTGACGAGTTGGAAGCGATCATCCGCGAGTGGGTGGCAGTGGAGTATCACCGCCGACCGCATGACAGTCTCGTCGATCCGCATGTGCCAGGGCTACGTATGTCCCCGGCACAGATGTTTGAACACGGCATTGCTCGCGCCGGCTACATCGAGGCGCCACGTGATCCCGATTTGGCGTACGAGTTCCTGAAAGCCGAGTTCCGCAAGGTGCAGCACTACGGGGTGGATTTGGGTGGTCGCCGGTACAACGGCATGTCATTGAGCCCTTACCGCAATGTGGCCAGCCCGTATAAGGGAAAAGCCAAGGGGGGCTGGCCTATTCACTACGACCCCGATGACGTCACCCGCGCCTACTTCCGCGATCCGGAGACCCGCAAGTGGCACACGTTGATGTGGGAGCACGCACCGTCGATGGAGATGCCGCTGAGCCAGGATGCGCTGCAATTCGCACGTAAGCTAGCCGCTTCAAAGTACACCTACCCCGATGATCGACTTGCGGTCACCGATCTGTTGGAGCGGTGGAACCTCGGGTTGGGCTCCACGCTGGCGGAACGGCGGATGGCGCTGCGGCTGTCCCGCGAAGACACACTGATCGACCAGAGTGCTGTGCTGAACGACGTTGGCACCCTGCCGTCAGTAGCCCGCGTGATGGCGACAGCCGATCCTCCCGCCGATGAGGAACCGGACACGCCCGATGTACCCGATCCGGAGACCGGTGATGACGACGCCGAGGACGAACTCGACGACTATGTCAGCGACTTCTACGCCGACGCGCTGGAGGACGCGTGATGGCCACGAAGAATCACGCGCAGCAGCAGACCGAAGCCCGGCTGGACAATCTCACGTTGGCCCGAAAGGAGGGCTGGCAGCGATTCGTAAACACCGCCGCTCGTATCCCACCGGAGCCACTGACCCGCACCCGGCTTGAGGCGCTGGGCGAAGCGGCCTTCGACGACTACAACCGGCAGCGCCGCGAGTGGCACGCCAATCTTGGCCCGATCAAAACGCCGCAGCTTGCCGCGCTGCATGAGGACCTGTGGGACATCGTCGACAGCAACGCCCAGGACGGCGACAAAGCCAAAGGCGCGGTGGCGATCGATGCCTTTCCTGGACTCGGGAAGACCACTTCGGTGCTGGATTTCGCCAAGAAGTTCCATCGTCGCGAAATCAACGAGCAGGGAACCGAAACCAATGCGGGCCACGAGCGTTGGCCGGTGTGCCGAGTGGGGTTGACCGGCAATACTGGGATGGTCGAATTCAATAAGGCGATGCTCGGCTTTTACGCCCATCCGGGAGTCACACGGGGCAAGGCAGCTGACTACGCCTATCGAGCATTGGACAACGTCCTGAGCTGCGAGACCAAGTTGCTCATAATCGATGATCTGCACTTTCTCCGCTGGCGCAACACAGTCGGGGTGGAGATCAGCAACCATTTCAAATACATCGCCAACGAGTTTCCCGTCACCCTGATCTTCGTCGGCGTCGGTCTGGCAGCTCGCGGCCTGTTCTCCGAAGGCCATTTCTACGAAGACGCCGTAATCGCTCAAACCGGTAGGCGGACAACAAACCTCGACATGAGGCCGTTCACCATCGAAGGGGACGAAGGTCGCCGCCAGTGGCGCCAACTCCTGCTCGCCCTGGAACAGCGGATCGTGCTGGCCGACCACCATCCCGGCATGCTCGTCGACGAGCTTTCGGACTACCTGTTTGCGCGTAGCACCGGGCATATCGGATCGCTCATGACGTTGATCAATCGGGGCTGTCAACGCGCCGTTCGGACCGGGGCTGAAGTCCTTTCCCGCGAATTGATGGATCGCGTCAAGAACGATGCGGCGTCGGAGAAAGCCCGTCAGGAACTGGAGATCGCATTTCAGGCGCGGCGGTTGACGACTCGAATCGGTAAGGCAGGGTAACCGTTTGCGTACCTTGCCGATCCGCGTCAACCCGATTGATGGTGAAGCCCTCGATTCCTGGCTCGAAGCGCTTGCGCATCGCACGCACACGGCATTCGGCGACCTTCTTCAGGCGGTCGGCCTCGCTACACACCCGCAGACAACCGCAGCATGGTGGATGGTAGGGCTGAGTTCCACCGAGATCGAGACGGTCAGCGCAGTGACGGGCGTTTCATCGGCCACGCTCAATCGCATGACGCTGCACCGCTACGCCGATGATGCCGTGCATATCGATCGACGGTTGTATGTCGCAGAACGGTACCTGCCGTGGAGCACACCGACCGGATCGGGTTTTTGCCCGGCGTGCTTAGAAGAGACCGGTGGGAGATGGAACCTCGATTGGCGGCTGGGCTGGACATTCGTTTGCATCAAGCATCATTGCTTGCTCGCGCATGCCTGCCCAGAATGCGGCGGTGTGCAGCGTGGGCGGGCACATATCAAAGAGACCATCCCCCAACCAGGACGTTGCTCCAACCCGGCAACGTCAGCGCTCGGTCGCTCGCCCAAACGGTGCGGGGCCGACCTCTCACACGCGAGGGTCTCCATCTTCAGAATCGAACACCCCGTGATAGAGGCGCAACGAACCATCAATGCCATTATCGCCACGGCGACACCAGGATTCGGTCTCTACAACGCGCACACCCAGCCACGGGCCAGCGTCCTCGCAGACATTCGGGCCGTCGCCGGACGCGTGTTGGCTTATGCCACACCACGCGATCTCGAAGCCGTCATCCCCGCTGACCTGCTCGCCGTCTACCGTGGCCCGATCCGCCGGCCTTCCTCCCCACGCGGACCCAGCCGCGACCCGAGACAGGCGGTGCCGACGCCCGCTGCAAGTGCGGCGGTCGGCGTGGTCGCCGCGCTGAACGTGCTTGATCACGTGAGTGTCGCCGACGCCGGGGAGGCGCTGCGCTGGTTGGTGCAATCCTCGCGCGACCAGGGATTGTCTGTGACAGCAACGAACATTGGTTGGGGAAAGGGCATCTCCGCCGCACTCGTCGGAGCCCAACTCGCCGCGCTGGGACCTCTACTCAACCCCAGCGACCAACTGCGTTACCGCATCGGCACACCGATGCCGACGCATCCCGCGCCCTCCGACGTACACAGCAACATCCTGGCCAAACGACTGCCGCCCATGCTGTGGCCGGCCTGGTCGTTGCGATTCTCGATTCCGAAATGCCATCAACGCCAACTACGGCCCACGCTGGCCGTTGCGCTTCTACTCGTCCACAGCAGGCTCAGTCTGGACGACTCGGCGCGAATAGTCGACAGCCCCATCAACGGCCAGGCGATATCGCGCGTGCTCCAGCTCCTCGAAGACCGCGAGCACTGGCCCAACATTCGAGCCGGAATCATCCGAATGGCCGAATACCTGGCCACCGAAAACGTACCCATCGACTACCATCTGCGCCGACGCCTCAACTACAGCCAGCTACTACCGGACATGACGTGGGCACAGATCTGTCGCGACACCGGCACCCCTGGCGCGGGGACCGCTCGGGCCAAGATCGCCCGCAGTTACCTTTTCGAACAACTCAGCGGACTGCCCTCAGCGGCGGCACCGTGGGGTGCCGATGACAGCGCATTCCGCACCAGGGTTGCCAACTTTCCGCAGCACCTCACCCCAGCACTGTCAGCTGCGCTCTACGAGCATGCGCAGGAATTCCTATCCCACATGGATATTACGGGCGAACCGCCGGTGTGGTCTCCACCGGCCAACGTCTTTGATGGCCTTCTCCTACCTGGACCTAGTCCCGACGACCTGGATGCCGCTGAACTACGCAATCTGGTGAACGGCGAACAGATGACGCTGGGCACTGCTGCCAAACTCGTTGGCACCAGCCTCGACACGGCGCGACACGTCCTACAGGTAGCAGCCGTCGCCAGTTCGTCCGCGACGGGCGTCGACCACGCCGCGCCGACTCGCGCATCCGCATATTGCACCGCGCGGGCCGCGCTCCCCCGCTCCCGCCTCATCGAGCTCTATCACGATCAGCGAATGTCCTTGTACGACATAGCCGTCGACATCGGAGTCAGCCGTCAGACGATCACCCGCCTCGCCCACGACTATGAGGTGTCCCTCTGCGGCAACCCTGCCGGCACACCAGAAACCCGGTAGACCGCGACTGGCTCTACGAGCAGTACGTCACCGGACGCCGCGCTCTCCCAGACCTCGCACGTGAGGCCGGGATGAGCACCAGCAGCATGGCCCGCTGGGCAAAGACGCACGCTATCCCCTTGCGCGGGCGAGGTGGACCGAGCCACAGCGCAAGCCTCGCCGCCCAGCGCGATGTCCCTAGCGCCCTGGAACACGACTCCACGCTCGTCGGAACCCGCACATGGCAGCGTCTGCAGCTATTCGCGTGTGCTGCGCGTTACCGGACACTTACCGTTGCCGCGCAAGAACTTGGCGTCCGCCCGATCAGCCTCATCAACCGAATCAAGTACCTAGAAAGCGAACTCGGTGTGCAACTGCTCGTTCGTCCAGAGAATGGATGCGCAATGCAGCTCACCGACGATGGAATCCAGGTGCTGAGATCCCTCAGGCAGACGTCCGACTAACGTTCGCGGCCGAATCCCCGACTTAACACCGAGTCGGTGTACTCCGGCGACGATCCGACGCCAGGGCCATCCTTGATCATGCCTACAAACTTCGGGGGCCAGGTCCGTCGCGGCGTAGCTTGAGCTGCGCGGGACAGCCGACATGCGTCCGCGAGTAGAGTATCCACTTGGTCGTCGGGCATGCTGTCGATCGGGCGGAGCAGCCCATCGCGACTTGCGGTCATTGTTTCAATCTAAGTCGTACTGACATTGAATGGCCGCACACACCACGCGCGGCCGCGACTAACCAGCCGACAACTCCTCAGAGGTGCGCCGGGCGACGGGTGCGTGCCGAGCTTCGGGTTGCGGTGCGCGAGCGAAATGTGCTGTCAACGTCGGTTGAAAATTGACCCGACACGGGGTTAGTTTTCAGGCGACGCCGACAAACCGCGATGCCGTTGAGGTGAGACCACGCACAAACATCCAGGTCAGAGGTGCGGGACGGTGCAGCCGAAATTGAGAACCTATCCACGAGCCGAACCGCCTCCTCGGACGACGCCAGGTCCCGTATCCAAGGTGTCGGGTAGCAGTCACCATGGGCTATTAACACCGTCGTGCTCGTGGTGATCGCGTTGGCGACGGTCGCTCAATTCCGCAGTCGGCCTGGGCGCACCGAACTCTTTAGGTGCGAAAGTCAACAACGCTGACGTCCGGCGCGATTCATGACGACCGCCGGGCTTGGGGCGACTGTGTCCGTGCGGCGCTACAGTGCGAGCGTGGATGCACGATGGCCGCGACCTGATCAGCGAACCGCGGCGCTGATCAGGGACGTCGCTGCACGTCTGCTGGCGTCGACGAATGAGGCGGTCAATTCCGTGATCGCCGCCGCCCACCAGGGTGCCGCCTATCGTGCGTTGCTTGAGGATCCTCAGCTTGCGGCGGCTGACCGTCACATGAGCAAGGCGTACCTGTTGCATTGGCTGTCGGCCAATTTGCAGGACCCGGGGGCAGCGGTCGCGCCCTGTGTCGAACCCGAGGTCCTGCAGTTTGCGCGTGACCTGGTGCGCCGGGGAATGGACATGCACGATCTCGGTTCGTGGCGGGGCGCTCAGCACGGCGCGTGGGACCTGTGGGTGGATGCGTGCTTCGCGGCGACGACAGATGTCGAGGAGCTCCGGGATCTCATGAAGGTGTCCGAGCGGTCGATGGCGACGTTCATCGACGATTCGATGACGGCACTGGATGAGTACGTCGAGCAGGAGCGTGCGGACCTCGCCCGGGGCGCCAGCGCGGAGCGGCATGCCACCGTGCAACTGCTGCTCGAGGGGGCGCCGATCGCTCGCGCACGTGCAGAATCCCGCCTCGGGTACGCGCTGACGGGCAGCCACCTCAGCGTGATCATCTGGAGCGACTCCGCCGACGCGGCCGAGGGACTGGACTCCGCCGCAGAAGCGGTGATGCGGGTGTGCGGAGTGCAGCGCCGGCTCACCCTGAATGCGAGTGCCACCGCGCTGTGGGTGTGGTTCCCGGCGGATGGTGTCCCGTCGGTCGAGGCGGTTGAGGCTGCCCTATCTGTCTGCCCAGGGATCCGCGTGGCCCTCGGGCGAACCGGGCGCGATCTCGATGGATTTCGCCGCAGTCATCTGGACGCCGCGGCCGCGCAGCGGATGCTCGCCCGGCTGGGATCGGCGCGGCCCGTCGTGCGGTATGAGGACGTCGCTCTGGTGTCAGTGCTCACCGCGGACATGGCGCAGGCCGATCAGTTCGTGAACGACACACTCGGCGATCTTGCTACTGCTGACCCCGTATTGCGGGAGACGGTCCTGACTTACGTGCGTGAGCGGTTCAATGGCTCCGCCGCAGCGGAGCGGCTGTTCACGCACCGCAACACCGTCGAGCGGCGGCTGGCTCGGGCCGATCAGCTCCTTCCGGTGCCGCTCGCCGAGAACGCTGCGAGTGTGGTGGCGGCGTTGATGCTTGTGCAGCTGCGCGACTGAGGTCTGGCGATGCCGCCGGACCTCAGTCGCAGCCAGTGCTCGCGGCGAGGTATCTGTGCAGGCTTGCTCACAAGGTGGCGATGATCTTCGTCTGTGCGGCGAAGCCGAGGTCGCCCAGTCCGGCGTCGACTGCGGCGTTCAGATTCTCGATAGCGGCGGCGAACACCCGGGGTGTCAGTCCGAGTTCCGTCATCACATCAATGGCACCGTCGAGGGCTTGGGCATAGGTGGCGATGGTTGCTTGATCGGTGGTGAAATCGCCGCCGGCTATGGCGGACGCGACCCGAGCGGTCTCACTCTGGACGGTCACGAACGTGGCAGGCGTGAGTGCTTCGAGAACGGCCTGATCGACCCCCTGTCCGCGCATGTAGGTCGTTGCTTCCACAAAGGCGCTGACGGCCGGGACCAGGAACATGCCCACCAGTCCCACGTTCAGAACACTGGCGATCTTGATGTCAGGGGATACCCATACGGACATGGGGGTCAGCAGTTGCAGGCTCTCGCTGTGGTCGGCCCACGCGCCGTCGGATCCGGAATAGAGGATCGCCGCGGCCTCGGTGCCGATCTGTTCGGGGTACCCGAGAATGGACCCGTCCAGATATCTGGCGCCGCGCTCGCCGGCCCAGGCCCCGAAGGCTTCGACGTCTGCGGGGGCGGCGCTGCCCACGTTGACGAGGGTCGTGCCCGTCAGGTCGGACGCCGGCCCGAGGGCGGCGAGCGCGTTGTCGTACGTGGCCAGGCAGACGACGACGAGCGGCGCGGAGCGGACGGCCTCACCGATTTCCTGAATGGGCGTTATCGCGTTGTCTGCCAAGGCTTCTGCCTTCTGGTGCGTGCGGTTCCAGACGGCGACGGATTTGCCGCCGCGGGCGAGCGCCTGCGCGAGTGCTGATCCCATCAAGCCGCAGCCCAGCACTGCGACGTCGTGTGAGGTGGTCAAGGCCATGGTTTTCTCCGGTGTTGGTTGGTGTGCGTTACAGCGGCAGGTCGGGTGAGTCGACCCCGACGACGCGCTCGCCGCAAAACACCCGCACCGATTCCGCGGGCCCGTGTCCGCCGATGCCGGACCGGCCCCAGAAGCTTTGGGCGGAACCGTCGCCGAGGTCGGCGAGTTTGGCGCCGTTGACCCGCACTTCACCGGACTTGATCCGGGCCCCGACGGCGATGGCGCGGTCGGTGTCGGTTCCGAAGACGTAGGCGTCCAGGCCCGACGGGTGCGCGTTGGCGGCGTGCAGGGCCTCCTCGTCCGAACCGACGCCGTGCAGTGAGATAACCGGGCCGAACAGCTCGGCGGTCGTGCGGTCGGGGTCGGAGCCGGTGGCGATGGTCGGCGACAGAAAGTAGCCCGCGAGGCCGGGGAGCTCGCCCGGCTGGTCGATCTCGGCGCCGAGCCCGCGCAGGTCGTCGATCCGCTGGAGCAGGGTCCGGTAATGCGGCTCGTTCGAGATCGGTCCGATGTCGGTGCCCTCGTCGAGTGAATGCCCGATCCGCAATCGCGTGATGCGCTCGATCAGCGCTTGCCGCAGGGGCTGCACCAGCCGGTGCGGTGCCAGGACCTTTCCGGGGCCCTCACACCACTGCCCGTTCAGCGTCGTCATGCCGGCGAGGATGCCGTCGGCAGTGACGTCGAGATCGGCGTCGTCGAGCACCAGTACGGGGTTGTTGCCCCCGAGCTCGAGCTGCAGAACCTTGAAATCCTCAGCCGCCGCGCGGGCGATGGCCCGGCCCGCGCCCGGTCCGCCGGTGAAGGAGACAACCTGCACCCGGCGGTCGGCCGTGAGTGCAGCGCCGATGCCGCCGGTGCCGTGCACGAGTTGGAGTGCACCGTCGGGTAAGCCGGCGTCGACGAAGCATTCGGCGATCACCTGGGCGCTGGCCGGCGCGTGCTCGGACGGCTTGAGCAGCACCGGGCAGCCTGCGGCGATCGCGCTGGCGATCTTCGCCGCGGGGATGAAGCTGGGACCGTTCCACGGGGTGAGGATGGCGGCAGGTCCCCACGGCACCCGGTGCAAACGCACGTCGCGGCCGCCGGCGGCCAGCGCGGTGACACGGGGGATTCTGCGGGCCTCGGCCGCCGCGGCGCGGATCCGGGGCGGGAGGAAGGCAGCGAGCTTGCGGGTTGAGGTGATCGCGGTGCCGCTGGTGATCGCGTCGGTGCGGGCGATTTCCTCGAGCCGGTCTTCGACCTTGGTCGCGGCGCGCTCGAGTGCGTCGGCGCGTTCGAGCCGGAATTCTTCTGAGGTGAAGTCCGCGGCGTCGTACGCACGCTGAGCGTGCTGGAGTGCCCGCTCCAGGTCGGTGGTCGTGGTGGTCATCATGCGGTGCACCGGCTCGCCCGTGTTCGGGTCGATGTTCCACGCGTCGAGTGCGTCGCAGTCGACCCATTCGCCGGCGATGTAACTGCGGGGCTGGGCGAGTGCCGTGATCGTGGTCGTCATCGGGTCATCTCCGCGGTCTTGGAACGGTTGGGCATGGCGACGACGATGCGGGTCACGTCACCGGATTTCATCGCCTCGAAGCCTTCGTTCATCTGCTCGAAGTCGATGACTTCGGTGACCATTTCGTCGAGGAGCAGTCGACCTTGTTGATAGAGCCGGGCGAATTGGGTGATGTCCTCCCGCGCCTGTCCGGAACCCATGTAGGAGCCGATGAGGCGCTTCTCGCTGAAGAAGAAGTCGGACGCGGGCAGCGCGAGTTGCGTGCCGTCGGGGGCGATGCCCACGAGGCAGGCGGTGCCGGTCGGGCGCGTGACGGCAAGTGCGGTGGCAGCGGTCCGGGCGGAGCCGACGGCCTCGAAGGCATAGTCGACGCCGTCGCCGAGCAGCTCGCGTACCGTCGCGGGGACGTCCTCGGCGGCGTTCACCGTGTGGGTGGCGCCGTAGCGACGTGCGGCTTTCAGCCGGGCCTCGTCGAGGTCGATGGCGACGATTGCCGATGCGCCGGCGAGCCGCGCGCCCTGGATGATCGCCGAGCCGACACCGCCGCAGCCGATTACCGCCGCCGTGGACCCGGGCCGCACCTGTGCGCCGCGGAACACCGCGCCGACACCGGTCACGACACAGCAGGACAGCAGGCAGCCCACCCGGGTGGGCACGTCGTCGGGCAGTTTCACCGCGGCGTTCGCACGCAGCAGGATGTGCTCGGAGAACGCACCGATATCGCCCAGGCGAGCCAGCGGGGTGCCGTCGGGCAGGGCGTACGCGGGGCGGGTGCGACGACGGATCTCGTCTTGGCGCTGGCACTGTGTGGAGCGGCCGGCGTTGCAGTTGGCGCACTGGCCGCATGACGGGGTGAGGACCCCGGTCACCAGATCCCCGGGGCATAGGCCGGTGACGGCCGAGCCGACGGATTCGACGATGCCCGCCACCTCGTGCCCGACCACCACCGGCAGCTCGGTGTCGACGGTACCGGTCATGTAATGCAGGTCGCTGTGGCACAGCCCGACGTGCGTGACGGCGATCCGGACCTCGTGCTGCTCGGGATCGTCGACGACGATGTCGGTCAGGTGCAGCGGCTCACCCACTGTCGTGAGTACGGCCGCGCGGGTGGTGATCATCGTTGTCCTCCAGAGGTTTTGGAGCTCCAGAACCCGGCGATGCCGGCGCTGAACGCCCCGCTGTTCCACGATTCGTCGGCGGCGGCGTCCTCGAGCGCGAAGGCGTGTTCGATCTCCTTGAGCGGCGGACGCAGCAGCGCCAGGTGCAGAGCGGTGTTGTTGACGCCTTCCGGCGTCCAGGCCAGGACGGTGCTGACGGCTCGGTCCAGCAAATCGGATTGGTCGACGATCTCGTCGAGCAGTCCGATGCGCAGCGCCTCGTTGGCGTCGATGCGTTCGGAGCCCAGCACCATCCGCATCGCGTGATTGCGCACGATCCGCGGGAGCAGCACGCTCGAGGCGTTGGAGATCGTGAGGCCGCGTCCATTCTCCGGTTGGAAATAGGTGGTCGCCGGCGTGCCGAGGCGGGCATCGCAGCACATCGTGATCTCCGAGGCGCCGCCGACGGCGATGCCGTTGATCGCCGCGACCACGGGTACCCGGGTCTGCAGGATCGCTCGGGTGATGTCGTGGAAGGTCTCGAAGGTGTCGCGCATCTCGTCGAAGGTGGTCGGCGGTGCGGCGAGGTCCTCGCCGGCGCTGAACGCGCGCCCCGTGCCCGTGAGCACGATGCCGCGGGCCCGCTCACCGGTGCCGTACTCGCGGATGAGCGCGGCCAACCGCCGCCGCATCTCGATGGTCAGCGCGTTGAGTTTCGCCGGGCGCCGCAGAGTGATGACGGCGACGTCGCGGACCATGTCGACGACCACGTGCTCAGCCGCACCCGTCTGGGCCGGGACCGGTTCGCGCAGGTCGAAGACGGTGCCGGGGGATTCGGCGGCCCGCGCCTTCAGTGCGGGCTTGGACACCCGCTCGGACGGTGTGCGGGGGAAGTCGGCGACGAATTCGATGTACCGCGGCACTTTGAACCGCGCGAGCTGCCCCGAGACCCTTTCGGCGATCGCCTCGGCCGTCGCCCGGTCGGCCGGCAGGCCGGCCGCGAGTTGCAGGAATGCTTTGACTTCCTCGCCGAGTATCTCGTCGGGTTCGGCCACCACTGCGGACGCGACCACGGCGTCGTCGCGTTCGAGTGCGGCCTCCACCTCCGCGGCGGCGACGTTCTCGCCGCCGCGGCGCACCATGTCCTTGATGCGGCCCACCAGGCGGATGTCGCCGCGGTCGTCGGCGACGGCCAGGTCGCCGGTGTGCAGCCGCCCGCCGTGCAGGGCCCGCGCTGTCTCGTCGGGCCGGTTCCAGTAGCCCAGCATCATCGGTGCGCCGGACACGATGAGCTCGCCGGGCGTGCCGGCGGGAACGTCGGCGCCGTCGGCGTCCACGATCCGGATTTGCTTGGTGGGCATGGGATGCCCGAGAGTTCCGCTGCCCACGGCCGCGGTGTCGGCGAGCGGGCTGATCATGTCGATGCCGCTCTCGGTCATTCCGTAGAGCTCACGCCAGGGCGCGCCCCAGCGTTCCTCGAGCTGGGCGTGCAGCGCCACCGGGATGGCTGAGCAGAACACGGCGCGCAGCCGGTTGTCCCGGTCGTCAGGGCCGGGCGGCTGCTTGAACAGCAGCGTCGGCATCGACCCGAGCACGTAGCAGAACGTCACACCGTGCCGGCGCACGTCTGTCATGAAGCCCGATGCCGAGAACCGCGGCAGCACCACCAGTGCAGCACCGGTGGTGAGGGCGAGCACCGTGTTCCACTGCGGGTCCATGTAGGAGAAGGGCTGGGCGGTGAGCAGCACGTCGTCGGGGCCGAGTCCGGCGGCCGCGGCGCAGGTCCACGCGATTCTGGTCCAGTAATCGTGGGTCAGCATGCACGCCTTCGGGAACCCGGTGGTGCCCGAGGTGTACTGCAGGTTGGCGAGGGTGTCGGGACCGATCACGACCTCGGGGGCGGTCGCGGGGAACCCTGCATCGCTGTCGGCGATATCGATGATCGTCACGTCGGCGAGGCCGGGAACTGCGGCGATCACCTCACGTACCAGGGGGCTGTGATCAGCGTCGGTGACGATCACACGGGCGCCCGAATCCTGCAGCACGAACTGCAGATCGGCCGCGCGGTACGCCGAGTTGACGGGCACCGCGACGGCGCCCGCTTTGAGCACCGCCAGCCATGTCAGCGGCCAGCCCGCGACGTTGGGCAGCATGATCGCGACCCGGTCGCCTGGGGCCACGCCCGCCGTCGCGATCAGTCGGTGCGCGAGCCGCGACGACGACGCGTCAGCCTGCGCATAGGTCCACGACTGCTCGCCGAAACGCAGCAGCTCGGCGTCCGGTGTGCGGGCGGCGCCGTCGGCGAGCAGGCCGGTGACGGTGCGCACCCGCGGCACGGCCCCGATCTCGTCGGCGGCGACGGCGGGTCGCCCCGGTGCCCTATGTGTGGTGTCGATGGTCATTTGGCGGCCTCCAGCTGTTTTCTCGATTCGTCGACGAGCCAGGTCAATGCCGGGTCGTCGCGTTCCATCCACTCGGGGTGCCACTGCACCCCGAGGATCGGCGCATCGGGCGCCTCTACCGCCTCGACCACCCCGTCAGAGGTGCGGCCGGTAACGATGAGCCCCGTGGCGCACTGGTCAACGGCCTGGTGGTGCCACGAGTTGGTGACTGCGCTGTCGCCGAAGATCCGCGCGGCCGTCGACCCAGGCTCGAACACCACCACATGGGCGGCGTCCCCGTCGGTGGGCGCGGCCCGCGGCGACAGGTGCGGTATCGGCCCGGGCGGCAGATCCGCGACGAGGGTCCCGCCGAGCGCGGTGTTGAGGACCTGCAGGCCGCGGCACACGCTCAGCAACGGGATACCGTGATCAATCGCGGTGCGGGTCAGGGTGAATTCGTACTCATCGCGTTCGGTGTCATGCGCGTTCGGATTAAGCCGGGGGTCGACGTCGCGGACCACGGTGGTGTCGCCGCCCCACCGTGCCGGATGCACGTCCTGCCCGCCGGTCACCACCACCCCGGACAGCCACTGGCAAGCGTCGGCCGGATCGGCGTCGTAGGGCAGGTGCACGGGCACGCCGCCGGCCCTCGCGATGCGCGTCGCGAACGCGGACATGAAGGAGTCCATGGACTCGCCTCCGTACCGTTCGTCCATCCCGGCGATCAGCCCCAGCTGGAATCGGCGGCCCGTGATCCCGATCAGCGGTTTGCGACTCATGTGAACTCGAAGTAGCGATGGGACTCCCACGCGGAGAGTTCGGTATACGGGTCGCCGCCCTTGGTGTGGAACTGCATCCACTCCCACCGGCGCGACGCCACCCAGAATTCGACGAACTCGTCACCCAGGTATTCGCGCAGCAGCGGGTCGGCGTCGAGAGCTGCGATGGCCTTCGTCATCGTGTCGGGGATCCGCGCGACCCCGGTGTCGTCGGGCAGGGACCACGCCATGTCATCGCACGGCGGCGGGGCCGTCAGCCCGCGCTCGAGCCCGGCGAGGACCCCGGCAAGGACGCCGGCCAGCGCGTAGTACGGATTGACATCCGAACCCGGCACCCGATACTCCAGGCGCGAATACTTGGGATGGCCGACGATCGCCCGCAACGCCGCGGTCTTGTTGTTGACGCCCCAGCTCATGGTGGTCGGTGGCCCCGAGATGTCGACGAGGCGCCGGTACGAGGTGATCTGCGGCATCGCCAGCAACGCGTTGCCGGCCATGGTGGCCATCAGCCCGCCGATGGCCTGCAGCATGACCTCGGACGGCCCGTCGGGGCAGAAGAACTGGTTCACGCCGTCCCGCTGCAGCGACAGGTTGACGTGCGCGCCCTGCCCGAATCCGGCGGTCGGTTTCGCCATGAAGGTGACCGATCGGCCCTGTTCGTACGCGACCTCGCGCATGACCTGCTTGGTTCGTACCCAGGCGTCGGCGAGCGCCACCGGGTCGGCGGGTGCGATGTTCAACTCGGTCTGACCGGGAGCGGCCTCGTCGGTCCACGCCTCCCAGGTGATGCCGAGCGAGTCGAGCCGGTCGGTGACGGCCTCCATGTAGTCGATCCAGTCCTTGGACCGCGCGAGGTTGTAGGCGGACCCGGTGTCCCCACCGAGCGGGGTGAGGTCGCGGTAGCCGCGTGCCCGCGCTTCCTGGATGGATTCCTCGAACAGGGTCGTCTCGATTTCCACCGCCACGGTGGCGCTGTATCCGAGTGCGCTGAGCCGGTCGGCGAGGCGGCGCACCATGTTGCGCGGACAGATTGGTAGTGGCCGGCCGTCCCTCATCCAGAAGTCACCGATCACGGAGTCCATCCCGGGCTTCCACTCCACGAGCGTGCTCATGTCCGGGACCAGCGCGATGTCGTACAGGTTGCCGCGCCAGTCGGGGAAGGCGTCGCCGAAAACGAAGTCGGTGCCCATGTCGATCGCGAAGAGGATGTCGGCGAAGGCGAACCCCGAATCCTTGCCGGACGCGAACTTCGCAGGAGTGACGTTCTTACCCATGAAGCTGCCGTCGTGATTGGTGGCCTCCACCCGGATCGCCTTGGTGGCCATTCTGGGCAGGGTGAGCTCAGACATCGAATCGAACCTTCCACGAGGCGGCCGTCATGACCGAGAGCTGTGAGAGCGTGCCCTGAACCCGCAGGCCGCGGTCCAGAGCGGAGAGGAGATAGTCGGAACCGGTGAACACACCGGTCAGCACGTCGGGCGTGGCGACCATGCGGTAGCAGGTGGGGCCGGCGCCGAACCGGGCCTCTTCCGGGCCGCCGGGGCCATCGGCCACCGCCACGAGGACGTCCGGGATGCCGCGGATGCCGCGGGTCAGGTCCCAGAATCGGGTGGCCGCCTCCTGCCACGACGGCAGCGGGGGTCGCAGGGCGGTCGACAGCCTGTCGGCCAGGTCGGCGTCGCCTTCGGTGCTGACGGTCGCCAGGCGCGCGTCGAGATCGACGACCACCGTGGCATCGGTCGGTGCGAACACGCCACCGGTCACCGTCACGGCACCGTCGGAGAATGTCACGGTCGCGGCCTGCGGGGTGTCGTGGGAGCGGACCGCTACCGTCCCGGCGCCGTGTCCGAGCACGTCGGGGGCGTGTCCGGTGCGGACGGCGTCACGCAGGGTCCGGCCGAGCAGTCGGACGATGGGCGTGGCATCGTGGGCGATCTCGACACGGATTGTTGTCGTGACCGGAGCCGGGGGGATCGTGGTGGCGTCCAATGGTCCGTCCTTTCTTCGTTGGGGGTCTGCTTCGGGGATCGAGGTCATTCGAGGGTGCGGTAGACATCGGGGCGACGCCGGCGCAGCATGACTGCCCAGGCGAGGCCGGCGGAGAACGCGGCGGTGATCACCGCGAGGAAGACATTCGCCCAGGTGCGCGAGCCGATGAGGAGCTCGAAGTTGCTGATGACGAGCACGAGGATGGTGCCGAGGGCGGCGAGTGCGAGGGCAGGGGCGACGGTGCCCGTCCAGGTACTGGCGGTGCGGACCCGGCGGAAGTGCACGACGATCGCCGCGGAGGTCAGGGCCAGCAGAACGATCAGCCCGAGGGTTCCGGCGCCGCCGAACCAGGCATAGATCTGGACGACGGGGTCGAGCCCCAGGATCGCCGTGACCGCGACCAGCGTCGCGATGACTCCTGAGGTCAGCAGCGAGGCCACGTGCGGCGACCGGTGCACGGGATGCACCGCGCCGAGCGGAACCGGGAGCGCGCCCTGGCGGCCGAGGGCGAACAGGTAGCGGGAAACCACGTTGTGCGCGGTGAGCACACACGCGAAGAAGCTCGAGACCAGCAGCACTTGCACGGCGTCGTGGGCTAGCTGCGACACATAGCGGGTCGCGAGCCCGGCTGCCAGCCCTTCGGGATCGTTCGCCGCGGCCTCGACGGTGCGCGTGACGCCGATGCCGTTGATCATCGCCCAGGACGAGACGGTGTAGATGGCGGCGATGACGACGACGGCGGTGTACGTCGCGCGCGGGATCGTGCGGTCGGGATCCTTGGCCTCGGACCGGAAGACCGCGGTGGCCTCGAAACCGACGAAGCCGAAGACGGCGAACATGATCCCGGTGCCGGTGGCGCCGCTGGTGAACGCGTCCCAGGTCAGCGGGTGCGCCGACAGCCCGTCAGCTCCGCCGCGCAGCACGATGGCGACATCAACCAGCGCGACGATCCCGATCTCCGCGATGAGCAGCACGCCCAGTACGCGCGCGCTGACCTCGACGTTGCGGTATCCCAGGTAGCCGATCGCCGCGAGCCCGGCGGCTGCGAGTATCCACCACGGCACCGCGACTCCGGCGAACGTGTGGATCACGTTCCGCGCGGCGGCACCGAGGTAAGCCGCGACGGACACGATGAGCAGCGAGTAGGTGACCAGGGCCAGCGCGGCGGCGCCGAGGCCGGCCGCGGTGCCGAGGCCGCGCTGCACATAGGAGTAGAAGGCGCCGGCGTTGCGGACCTCGGGGGTCATCGCCGAGTAGCCGACGGTGAACAGCACCAGCACGACGCCGACGATCACGAAGTCGACGGGCGTCCCGATGCCGTTGCCGGAGCCGAGCATCAGCGGGATCAGCCCCGCGAACACCGTCAGCGGCGCGGCGAACGCCACGACCATGAACACGATGTGGGCGACGCCGAGGGTCCGGTTCAGGCCGGTGGCGGCCTCCGGCGCCTGTGTGTGCTGTTCAGTCATGACTACCCCGCCACTCTGTCGGCACCGGGAGGTGCTTGAGCACCTCGGCGGCGGCGCGCTCGGCGGCGCTGACAGCGCCGTCGAAGTAGCCCTGGTTGACGGTCGCGGTCTCGGTGCCGGCCCAGTGGATTCGGCCTACGGGTCGCCGGTCGGCGTCGGTATACTGGGTCAGCGACCCTGGCGCGCGGGAGCCGACACAGCCATTGATCCACGGTTCGTGTGCCCAGTCTTTTTCCAGGAACGCGATCGGCTTGGCCGCTTGCGGGCCGAACAGTGTGGTCAGGTCGGCAAGGACGGCGTCGCGCCGGGCGTCAGGGTTGTCGAGCAGTTGATCGGGCCAGCTCTGCAGACACCCCGATCCTGCGGTGCCCATGAAGGTGAGCAGGATGCCGACGCTGGCGTCCGGCGGCGAGTTGTCGATGACGAAGTTGGCGACCGGCAGATCGCTGACTGCTTGCCCGTTGAGGCCCTGCTCCCGCCAGAACGGCCTGTCGTAAACGGCGAAGAGCTTGCTTTCCGAACCACTGCTCCAGCGGCGCTGCAGCATGCTCCGGCGGGTCGGAAGGTCCGGTGTGAAGTTGATGCGGGAGGCATCGGCGGGTGACATGGCGACAATCACCCGGTCAGCGTGGACATCGATGCGCGCGGACCGAACCGTGACGCCGTCACTGTTCTGGCTGATCTCAGTCACGGGCGACTCAAGCACCACGGCGGCCCCGAGGTCGTCGGCCATGCGCTGAGCGATGCGGAACGTCCCGCCGACGACCCGCGACTCCTGCGCGCCGCCGGTGACGTTCACCATGTGTTCGAAGCCGCCGGCGCCCTTGATCCGCGCCAACTGCACCAGCAGCGACGTCCAGTGCAAATCTTCGGCGTTCGTCACCGCCAGGCCGAGAGTGAGGATGAACTTGGCGTCCTCGGTCAGCGCGTTGGCGTCGAGCCAGTGCCCGATGGTGGTGCTGTCCCATTTGCGCGCGTGCCGGGCCGTCCACGGCGCCTCGAGCGGTACCGTTTTCGCCATGCGGTCCAGCCGCATCTGCAGCTGGGCGAAGTCGGCGAGAATCAGCGGATTGACCGGCGGGATGAGGCCGTCATATCGCTTGGACTTGCCGTTGCGGTGATAGATCGTCTTGCCGTCGACGTAGGTTTTGAACGTGTCGATCCCGAGTTCGTCGATCAGGGCGAAGATCCGGTCCTGGCCGGGGCCGATCCATTGGCCGCCGCCTTCGGTGATGACGCCGTGGCCGACGTCGAGGTTCATGGTGCGCCCGCCGACGCGGTCCCCGGCCTCCAGGACGAGCACTGATCGCCCGGCCTGAGTCAGCCTGCGTGCCGCGGTCAAGCCCGATACGCCGGCGCCGATGATGGCGACGTCGACGGTGTGTTGTGCGGTCAGATTCTGTTCGGTCATATCAGTGCCCTTTCGAGATGGTCGATGACGTGGTGGGCGATGCGCGGGGCGAGTGAATCGGGCAGGTGGTGGCCCATGCCGGGGATGACGATGTGCCGCGCGTGCCGGATCGCGGCCGCGGTGGCCGCGCCGCCCGACGGTGCGACGATGAGATCGCGGTCGCCGTTGATCACCAGCGTCGGCGCGGTGATCGTGGCCAGTTCCGCTGTCCGGTCACCGGAGGCCTGGATGGCCTGGATCTGCCGGGCCATCCCGGAGGCGCCGTCGCCGGCGGTGCGGTTCCAGGTTTCGACGGCATGCGCGGCCTCCTCGGCCTCATCGATGGGGTAACCGGTTCCGGCGAGGTGTGCAGTCATCCGCAGGTGCGCGCGGACCGCCTGCAGCCGGTTCCGCGGAGGGGGGCTCACCAGCAGGGCTTTTGTCGACGCGGCGGGCTGCCCCACCGTCGGATCACCGGTGGTCGAGTACAGCGAGGTCAGCGTGGCGGTGAGGGCGGGGTGCCGGGCCGCGACCGTCTGCGCGATCATGCCGCCCATCGACCTGCCGACCACATGGGTCGGGCCCACGGCCAGGTGCTCGATCAGTTGCGCGGCGTCGGTCGCCATGTCGGCCAGCGTGTAGGCGTCGCGCCGCGGCCGGGAAAGCAGTTGCCGAAGGGTGTTCGGCGGCGGCGTCGTGGCGAAGGTCGAGCGGCCCGAGTCGCGGTTGTCCATGCGGATCACCAGGAATCCGGATTCGGCCAGGGCGGAGACGAACCGCGGCGACCATGTCGTGAGGTCCTCCCCGAGTCCGGCGAGCAGCAGGGCCGGTGTTCCCCCGGCTGGGCCGTCGGTGCGGAAGCAGACCCGCGTGCCGCCCGGGAGCGTCACGAACCGGTCTGCGGATTTCGGCTCAGGCATGGATCGCCTCATTCGCCGGTGCCGGCGAGCGGTGCGGTTCGTCGGCACGGGACGAGAAGTGCAGGGCCTCGTCGAGCAGCGGACCGCGGAGGATCTTGGCGTCCTGCTGGTACGACATGGACATCTGGAACAGGCCCGTGCCCTGCTTCGGAATGATGTCCTTCGCGCGCTGGGCGTAGCCGGAACTCAGGTCAACGATCGGCCGGCGCTCCATGGCCGGGTCGGCCTCGACGCGGACGCTGTCGTAGCCGAAGGCGTCCATGTGTGCCACGAGTGCGCAGAAGTATCGGCACAGGATGCTGATCTTCAGCGTCCACGGGGATGTCGTGTAGCCGATCGCGATCGCGAGGTTCGGGATTCCCGACAGGAGGGTTCCGCGGTAAGCCACGGTGTCCGGTAGGTGCACCGGATCGCCATCGACGTCGAGTTCGATGCCGCCGAGCAGGCGCATGTTCAGGCCGGTCGCGGTGACGATCACGTCGGCGTCCAGGTGCTCGCCCGATTCGAGCGCGATGCCGGTCTCCGTGAACCGCTCGATCTTATCGGTGACGATCGAAGCGCTGCCGTCACTGAGCGCCTCGAAGAAGTCGCCGTCGGGGCACAGGCACAGGCGCTGATCCCACGGGTCGTAGGGCGGGTTGAAGTGGGTGTCCACGTCGAATCCTTGCGGCAGGGATTCGATGTTCACGCGCCGGATGGCCGCGCGTGCCAACTTCGGGAATCCGCGCATGGCCTTGACGATGCCTCGTTCGATCCAGATGTTGGCGAACCGGGTCAGCGCGTAGCCGCGCTTCTCACCGAACCACTTGGTGAACATCAGCGCTGCGGAATCGACCTTCGCCCAGGGGATAACGTACGTCGGAGTGCGCTGCAGCATGGTGACGTGCGCCGCAGCACCTGCGTGGTTCAGCATCGACGGGATCAGCGTGACCGCGGTGGCACCGCTGCCGATGACCACGACCTTCTTGCCGCTGTAGTCGTAGTCCTCGGGCCAGTGCTGCGGGTGCAGGATGTCGCCCCGGAAGTCCTCGCGGCCCTCGAACTGCGGGGTGTAGCCCTCGTCGTAGCGGTAGTAGCCGGTGCCGGCGAAGATCCAGTTCGCGCTGATCCGCCGGTCGCCGTCTGGGGTAGTGACGTCGAGAGTCCAGCGGGCGTCCTCACTCGACCACGAGGCGCGCTGCACGCTGTGCTCGAACCGCACCAGCCGGTTCAGGTCGAACTCGTCAAGCGTCTCCTGGAGGTAGTTGACGATCTTCGGGGCCTCCGCGATGGCGTCCGGGTCGGTCCAGGGCTTGAACTCGTAGCCGAAGGTGTGCAGGCCGTTGTCGGAACGGATGCCGGGGTACTTGAACAGGTCCCAGGTGCCGCCGATGTTCGCGCGACCCTCGAGGATCACCACCCGCTTGCCTGGGAACGCCTCGGTGATGTACTTCGCGGCGCCGATACCGGAGATGCCGGCGCCGATGACGACGATGTCGTACTCGTCGACGGTGAGTGTCGATGCGTTCATGGGCTGGGCCTTTCGCTCGATTCCGCTTTAGGTGATGCCACCGTGCCCGGTGCCGCCGCCTGATCACTACGCCGCGGTGCCCATACCTTCGCGACGGTGCGGTGCACAGTGCACCGCGGCCGCCGAACAGGGGCAGATCGCACGATCTGGTGGTGCACTGTGCCGCGCCCATGGCGCCACGAAGGTGCATGTCGGCGTAGCGGCGGCGGCAGTCGCCTCGACACGCTGGGGACCGTACGAGATCACGGTCACACCCAAGGAGGCGCTGCCATGCGCGACATGTTCTTCGCCGCGGCGGACGTCTGGATGATCGCCATCGGATTCATCTGTGGCGCGAAATTCATTCGGCGCCATCACAATTACCTGATCGGCCTCGAATGGATCATCATGGCTGTGTCCGGGTCGAACTTCCTGCTGTACGGTCTGCTCAAGGGCGGCCAGGATTCTCCGATGTTCCACATTGCGTTCTTCCTCGACGCGTTCTCGCGGTCCATCGGCTTCACGCTGATCCTGGTGATGGGCCTGCTGATGCTCACCAACGGCTACAGGCCGTCACTGCGTGTCGAGGTCGGGGCGTTCGCCCTGGCCGCGGTGTTCGGATTCTTCCTCTCCGAGTTCGCCGTCCAGATCGGCACTCCCGGCAAGGTGTTCTTCCTGTTGACGGCGCTCGCGACCTCAAGTTTCCTGTGCTACTTCGTATTTCGCCTGTGGAACATCGGCGAGCGCGCACACGCCGCCTGGATCGGTGCCGCGACGGCCCTCAACGTCGTCGTCGCCGCGATCTACGACTTCTGGCACATCCCGGGCGACGACGCCAACCACACGCTCTTCTACACCCTGGCCCTGTCCACCTGGGGCCTGACGATGCTCGTCATCTACTGCGCCTACACCGCGTTCGACGCTCGTACTGGTGCTGCCGCACAACGCCTTTCAGCCACCAGCATCCATGGAGCCGGAGCCGCATGAACAGCACCGCGACCACCGACTACACCAGCTTCACCGGCTGGATCGACCCGCCGACCGACATCCCTCCGCCGCTGACGGAGAATCTCACCTGCTCGGTCGCGGTCATCGGCGGTGGACTGGCCGGCCTGTCGACCGCACGGCGGCTGGCTGGGCGCGGCGTCGACACGGTCCTGCTCGAATCGGGGTGCTGCGGATACGGCCCCTTCGATACCGCGGTGCGCTGAGGTGTTCGTTGCCGAGCGTCATGTCCGTTCGAGGCCGGTCCGCGATGTCTGCGCGTTGCAAGCTGTGTTGGCGATTATCAGCAACAAGTGGGTGCCCGCAGTGTTCGAACACCTCTCCGGTGCAACGGAACTCAGTTACGGAGACCTGTATCGGCGCATCAACGGCGCTTCGCGCAAAATGCTGTCCGCGACACTGCGCAATCTCGTGCGCGACGGTTTGGTACAGCGCTCGCCGAGAACAGGGCCTCCGCCGCAACGTGTGTACTACCGCCTGACCAATCTGGGCCGGTCCCTAGTTGACAGCCTCGACGGACTCCACGCATGGGCCGACAGCCACGTACATGTCATCGAAGCGGCGCGACAACCGCGAGCGGATTAGCCAGGCCAGGACGCAAATGACCAATTGGGCCACTGAATCGACATGTGCGTACGCGGTAACCCAACAAGCGGTCGCCAAGACCGGACGTGGTTGAATCAGCGGCTCAATGCTTGCCGCTTCTTGTCGCAAGCCAGGCTCATGTCTCACCGTGACCAATCGACATCTGGTGAGTTTGACTAGCTCTATCGCGAGTGGCATGGAAATCGTATGTTCGGGGCTTGCGCCTAGGAAATGCAGCACCTCGTGAGACAAACCCCGGTGCAGTTCACGTGAGACCATCCGATATTCGCACGTCAGAGCTGCGGCCAAATGCAGTCAAATTTGAGAACCTACAGATGTCGTCATGACCGGGTTGGTCGCGGCGCGGCGTTCGGCGCGGCCGGTACGGGTGGCGCTGGCACAGCAGTTGGGCGCCGATGTCGACGGGGGTTGGTGGCCGTTTTCTGAATCGCTGGCCGGTGAACTCGTCGATCTCGTCGCCGTGCTGCAACAGCAGCTGGGCGACATTGTCGACATCTGGTTGAACTGGTCTGACACCGACGAGCAACTCGATCTCGACGGCATGGCCGTCGGCAGCAAGTGGCCGATCGGCGCCCACCGCAGACGCCCCCCACGCCTGATCAGGATCGCCGGGCGTAACAACGGCGCCACCCTGCTGGTGGTGCCACCGAGAACGTCACCGGCGCTGGGCGCCTTGGTGATGCGGTGCGCGGCCTCGATGCCGGTCGACGACGCCGTCCGGCGCACCCCGGTGTTCGAGACGGCCGAGCGCGTGTTGGATGCCGCCCTGCTGGAATCGGCCCGATGGCTTCCCGGCCACGCGCCGCTGGGCGCTCGTCGACATGGCCACGCCTCCACGCAGCCGCCGCCCGACACCGCCTGACGCCAATCGAAATGCGGGACGGCACCATGCATGCCCACTGGATCGCCTGCACGCGACATCTGACGCCAGGGTCGCCGCCACATACGGACCTGTTCGCCCTATCCGCCGTGATCAGGGTCGGTGACCACCGCCGCGACCCGGTAGGTTTCGGCCAGCCACACGCCGAACACCACCAACTGCATCCACACGACCGGATCCTGCTCACCTGCGCCGAACCGGCGGCCAAAGCCGGGACCGCGCAAGACGATCTGGACGGATCCGGCATCGACGTCATCGGTCGACACCGTCATCGTCGCCGGCCCGGGCGCCAAGCGGAACCGCTGTCGACTGTGCCGACCGAGGATGAACTCGGGCGGGTCGACATCCTCGGCATGCACACCGCGGGTGCCCAACACCTCCAGCACGCCGGCGACGGCGTAGCGCGTGAGCTCCGCAACGGCAATCATCGAATCCGGAGTCAGCTGCACGCAGAACACGATCATCGTGCCGCATCCTTCACTCGGCACCCGTGCAAGGTGTACCTGCCAGCCTGTGGGCTCAAGCCAACGATGACTCTAACCGCTCTCGAGGCACACCATCACCCATCCGCGACCTCATCGACGCACTCAAGCAGACCACGATCGTATGGCGGTAGCGAGCGGTCAACGGTCTGCAACGCCGCGACCAACCGGCCCAGCTACTGAACACCCACCTCTCCGGCTGTGTGCGACGCCACCAAAACCGTGCTGACTGCTTAACCCGAGGTCGCCCTTCCAGTGGCGTCTAACGGCGAGTTGCACGTGCGACCTCGCGCTCACCGCTGACCCCAGTCGTTCCCCGGCAAAGTCGCCGCCAAACACTCAGCCGAGGCCTGCCGGGCAACGAGGTGTCCTCAACGGACAACGGTGAACCGGTCAGATCGCATGCGTAAGAACGACATTCGCCGGACACGCCCTGCCGACTTCGGGCAAGATCACGACTTGCCCACTTGATTCGCTCGCCCGGCTGCACGACCGAACGGCTCTACCGGTCCGCTCGCAGGCGCCGCGCGACCGTCTTATACTGCGGGAATTGAGGTGCTCGCTCCACCAATCCCCGCGGGGCGAGCACCCTCGACGTGTCAGACCAGAACTCTGGCTCGACGCGGGTCATCAGGTGTTGCGGCGGGCGACCTCGGCGGCGTAGCGCGGGCGGGTGTTGCCGGCTTCTTCGCTCCAGGTGACGGCCCGTTTGACGCTGAAGCCGAGGAGCTTGGCGAGCACGACAGCGGGCAGTTCGCCGGCGAGGTCGATCAGCGCGGTGTTGCGGGCCAGCCGGGGGGAGATCCCGATTCGTTTGAGCCGCAGGCCCACCTGGTTGGCGGACAGGTGCCCACCGGAACGTCCTCCGGGAAACAGCCATGGATTGGTGCCCACGGTGACCGCGGCGTACCCACGCCGCTGCTGCACGAGATCGGCGAGCAGGCGGTCGACCGGGCTGGGCACAGTGAGCGGGACGGCGCCGAGGGTGAGTTGGACCGCGTCCTCGGTGATGGTGACATCGACAACCTTGAGGGTGACCAGCCGGGCGGCGGGTTGACTGTAAAGCAGCACCAGCAACCCGGCGACCCGGTCGCGCGTCTCCAAGTCGGGGTCTTCGATCAGGTATTGGATCAGGCGCCATCGTTCGTCGTCACCGGGCAGGGTGTGGCGGGTGCGGCGGGTTTGCGGTACGGGAGCCGCGACGTCGTGGGCGTAGCCACGGTGGACCGCCCAGGTGAGGAATTGGTGGATCTGGCCGCGAGTGGGGTTGCGCACCAACCAGTCGTCGACAAACTCTTGCCGGCACGAGGCCAAGGCCAGTCCGTGCGCGTTGAGTTCGCACACGAAGTCGGTGATGGACGCGGCCATGACCTGGGCTGCCAGCCCGTGGTTGCGTTTGAGTGGTCCTTGGTCGGCGCGGGCCCGCAGTTTGCGCAAATGATTCCATTCGGTGAACGCGCGGACCGCGGCACGATCGTCGCGGTTGCCGATGCTGGCCAGCCGGGCCGCGATGTACTGCTCGGTGCGGTGCAGGTACGGGTCGCGGGGTGGCAGCACCTCGGCGGTCACCAGGATGTTGCGCAACCATTCCACGGACTTGCTGGCCGGGAGGTTGTCGAGGTCGTGGTGGCTGAGGGTGTCGCCGAGTTCGGCGAGCTGCGCGGGCAATTCACTGTTTAATCGCATGCGCCTGACCCATCGCAGCACGGGCATGGCGTCACATTGCAGCAACGCCTCAACGATGCGGCCCGCGGCGCCGCTCAATTGGCCGTCCTTGGCGAACAATTCGCGGAGCTCACCGGGACAGGCGCAGGCCGGGCACAGCCCACGGTGATACGTCCGGCCATGGGCACCGCATTGCACACAGTCGGTGAAATAGGCGGGTTCACGTAGTAGGCAGGCCGAGCACAGCGGACCGACCCCGGCAAGCCGCGCCGAGACCGCCAGGGTTTTGCCGCACCGCGCGCAGGGTTCCCGACTTCGTGCGCACGGGTTACACACCGGCTCACCGGCGTCGGTCCGGGTGTGCACGGAGCGGACGTTGCCGCATACCGAACAGGGTTGGGGTGGGCGTTGTTTGGCCGAGCAGGTGCCGCAGATGGGCTTTCCCGTCCGGGTGCGGGTGCACGGGCGGGTGCGTCCACACGAGCTGCAGACCGCGGTGGGTGCCGGGTAGCAGCGCCGGCACAGCTTCGCTTGGCCGTCATGGTGGTTGATGAAGTCCACCCGACCGCACCGTGTACACGGCTCATGATTGACCGGATCATGCTCGAAGCAACGGTGACAGAGGCGCTCGCCGGCACCGTGATAATTGATGAGGTGACGCTGGCGACCGCAACGAGCACAGGTGCCGCGGCTGAAGTGGTGACCCCAGCAGGTATGGCAGCAGCGCAACCCGTCGATCTGGCTGCTGAGCTTCACGGTGCGAAAACACAACGGGCACTGTGGAGGTCGCACATTGTCGGCACCGGCAGCGACAAGCTGTTCGGCGAGCCGCACCGAGACCGCCGAGCGGTGGGCGATCTCACCGCGAAACACGCCGGGGGTGTCCTGCAAGATCCAGTTGAGCTCGCGCTGCGCGACCGCCGTGCCGAACACTGACGCGATCCGGTCAATCTCGGTGGCCGACAGCCCGGTCCGCAGTTGCGCGATACCGTCACGGACCTTGGCGGCGTGGTCGACGTCGGGTTCGGGTTTGCACCGTCGGCACAACAGGCCGCCGCCGTGCCGTGGGCGGTAGATCAGCTTGTCCACCGCGCCGCAGCCCGGGCATTCACCGACCGCCGGTTGCCAACCCTGCATCGAGCACGCTCGGCAGATGCGTTTCTTGAGCTTGCGCGAGTAGGTTTCGGAATCGTTGCGGCCGCACTGGGCACACCGCGGCGCTCGGACACGCTGGGCGCCGAGTTGGCGCAGACACAGGATCAGCGGCTCGATGTCGGCGGCGCAGTCGCTGCCGGCGGGCCCGGTGAGCACGCTACCGTCGCGCCGCAGCGTTCTGGCCAGTCTCTGCAACTGCGCGGCCGACAGGCCCATCCCCTCGATCGCGGTGCGGACATCGTCGTGGCTCAGATGCGGCTCGATCGCGCCGACTGCAGTGACGATCACCGTCACGAACTCGCTGGGGTCTCCGCGCATCCGCCGGCCTAGGAATCCGTGTCGACGATCTTGGCCCGGACGGGGCGGTGGCCACCAAGTTCACGCGTCCTGACCGGTTTGCTGCCCTCCGGTGCCCCGGCGGCCTTCTTCGCCGAGGCAGCTTTGGCGGGCACGATCTCGATCAACTCGTCCATCGCACACCCCAAAATGTCCACGAGTGCCACCAGGGTGGGCAGGCTCAATCGTTCCGGTTTCTCGGTCACGAGCCGGTAGACCTGGCTGGCCGACAGCTGCACCCCGCGTTCGGCCAGCAGTGGCCGCAACGCTGTCGTGTTGAACAGTCCGCGTTCGGCCATCAGCCTGCGCAGATGCCAGTGGTAATCGGCGGTCATTCTCGTCCCTCTCCGAAGCTGGACACCCGCCCCAGCGCGTCGGTGAGCATCTTGTTCATGAACTCGCCGGTGACATGGGTATAGATGCCGGTGGTACTGGCGAACCGGTGACCGGAAATTTCCTGCAGGAACCGTGGATCCACGCCGTCCTCGGTCATGTGGCTGATGAACGAATGCCGAAAACAGTGCGGGGTGAGCTTGCGATCCAGGCCCACCTCATCCCGGATGTCGTCGAAGGTGCCGGTCAACGTCCGCACCTTCACCTGCGAGCGCCGTTCAGTCAGCCACAGCGCCTGCTTCTGCCCAGGCTCATACAACGGCCGAATGTTGTTGACATAGTCCAACAGTGCCTCCGCCGCCCACGGCATCAACGTCGGCACCGTCCGCCGCTTGGGCGGCGACCCTCGCGAGGCCTTCCCGTACCGAACGTGCAGAAACCCACACTGCCCCAATTCGGGAGCGTGCGGATTGCGATACATGTCGGCCAGATCCAGCCGACACAGCTCGTTGATCCGCAATCCCCAGCCGTACATCACCTTGAACATCGTCGTGTCCCGATAGGCGGCCAACGTGCCCTTACGCCGCGACCGGCGAGCCTTCTCGACCTGCGCGTCGGCGCAATCAAGGAAATCTTGAAGCTCCTTGCGGGTGAACGGCCGACGGCCCGGATCACCCTCGTAGTCGACAAGATGCGCCGAGGTGTTCCACTCGTGACAGATCTGCGTCGGGTGATCACCGAACCATAGTTCACACTGCGTCGGCCAGTCGTAGTAGGGCGAGGTGATGAAGCTGCAGAACAGCCGGACCGCGCCCTGCTTCTGACGGATCGTGGACTTCGCTCGAGACAGCGACCCCACCAGATGTGCGCTCCACTCATCCATCATCCGGGCCGTCCACTCCCACGGATACGCTCCCGAAAACTCGATGAACTCACCGACGCACGAGGCCCGTACCTTCACCGTGTTTTCCGCACACAACCGCCCACCCAACTGCTGCTTGGCCCACCCCGACAACATCGCCCGCACCATGTCGTCCTCGGGATGAAGATGCCGCACACCAGGCGCCAACTCCAGATGCGCCGAACCCGGCGCCGGCGACTCACGTTTCCTGCCCACCACCCCCAACCTTCCAATGCACTAAACGTGCATCACATGCAATCTACGTCAGAAACCCGCAGTTCGGAAGCCCCCGCGCACATCGCGCTGGAGTACGCTGCCTATGTCGAACATCGACATCCCATCCCAAGCACATCATGCATCCGATGCAATTCCGCGTGGTTCACACCCCTGTCGGTGTTCAGCACGCACGACGGCGTGGCGATCCTGCTGACCTACGGCCCGAACCGGGACTGGCTGAAGAACATCCAGGCCGCCGGCGGAGCCACCATGCGACGCCACGGCCGCACCATCGAACTCACCGATCCGCGGGTGGTGCCCCGCGCCCAGGCGGCGGCGCACGTGAAGGGCGGCATCAAAGCGATTTTCACGCGACTGCCGTTCGAACAGGCGGTGCTGTTGACGCGGGTCCGCTGAACCCCGGCGAAACCCGTTGCGCCCCAAGCAAATCGGCGCTAACTGCAGGTCACCTTGATGGTGAACGGTTTAGTGATCATGCCGGCCATCGGGTTCTTGATGTCGGTGCCCTGCGCCTCACCGGAGATGGTGTAGGTCTCGCCGTCGACGTCCACCGCAGCCGACCCGGTCTTGACCCCCATCATGTCGCTGACGCCGAGCGCGTTCCCGTCGACCATGAGGGCCACCGACTCGACTTTCGGTGTGGCCTCGTCGGTCATCACGACGGCCAGCGCCTGCTGCGGGCCCGCCGAACCGCTGCCGACGCTGATCTTTCCGCCCTGCCTGACGCACGTGACCGACGCGGGATCGAGCCCCGCCAGTTCGCCGCCACCGACGGTGACCTCAGCCGCACCACCCGTGCTGACCTCGGCCCCGCCTGCCGCGACCTGGGTCACCGGAGCGCCGCTGTCCGCACCGCTCGAGCAACCCACCGCCGCGCCTGCGCCCGCGACGAATACCGTCATCCCCACCAGGATCTTCTTCATCTGACCTTCCCCTTTGTTCGTGCGCCGTGGCGCGTCAGATTGAGTGACCGTAAGGTCCACGCGCGCAGGCGACTGGCGTAAGCCACTACCCCAGTTGCAATTCCGTTCGCACTCTTGCGCGGTCAACGCCCTTCGCCTTTCGTCATTTCGCGAAGAAGCACGCAGGCAACGGATTAGAATTCGCCGCGTGATCCACCGGTGGCCGCTGGTCGGCCGTACCGAGGAACTTCAGATCATTGCCGACGCCACCCGGGCGACCGGCGATCACGCCCGCGGCGTCGTTCTCTCCGGCGCGGCAGGCGTCGGCAAGACCAGGCTCGCCCGCGAAGCCGTTGCGGGATGCGGTCCCCGGAGCGTGCGCAGGCATTGGATCGTCGGCACCGCGTCGTCGCGGACCGTGCCGCTGGGCGCGTTCGTCGGCATCGCCAGCGACTTCGGCCCGGATCCGCTCCGGCGGGTGCGTGAAGTCATCGACGGCCTCATCGGCGATGCCGGGCACGGCGAGGTGATCGTCGGGGTGGACGACGCACACCTGCTCGACGACCTGTCGGCATTCACGGTGCACCAGTTGGTCACACGGCGGCTCGCGACGGTGATCCTGACCATCCGCTCGGGCGGGTCGCCGCCCGATGCCATCACCGCGATCTGGAAAGACCAGCACCTGGAACGCCTTGAACTGCAACCGCTCTCGCCGGGAGAGATCGCGGACCTGGTGGAGCATGTGCTCGGCGGACCGGTGGATTCCTTCAGCGCACAACGGCTTTGGCAGTACACCCAGGGCAATGCCCTCTATCTCCGGTACCTGCTCGACAACGAGGTGAGCGCCGGTCGGGTGACCCGCCACTCGGGCGTCTGGTTGTGGAACGGGCAGCCGCGGCTGTCACCGACGCTGGCAGAGTTGCTCGAGGCCCGCATGACCGAGGTGCCGGCCTCCGTCCACGAAGTGCTCGACGCCCTCGCGGTCGCAGAACCGTTGGAGACCACCGTGTTGGAGTCGATCGCGGACGCCGACGCGCTCGCAGAGGCCGAGTCGCTGGGCCTGGTCGCCGTCGACTCCAGCGTGCGGCCCGCATCGGTCCGCCTCGCGCATCCGCTGCTCGGCGAGGTCCGCCGCACGGGCTCGCTGCGCCTGGCACGGCTACGCGGCCGCATCGCGGTCGAATTGGCCCGGAAAGGCTCGACGGATCCACGTGACCTGATCCGGCGCGCAGTGCTGCTCATCGAATCCGACCGCACGCCCGACTCGGAGCTGCTCCTTGCGGCGGCCGCCGCGGCGATGCAGCTGCTGGACCATCGGCTCGCCGAGACCCTCGCGGAACGTGCCGTCGCCGTCGGCGGTGGGCCGTGGGCCAACATCGCGCGCGCGATGGCGATCACGTGGCAGGAGCGCGGCGCCGAAGCTGAAGAGGTGCTGGCCGAACAGGCGGAGCACGCATCGGGTTTCGAACAGACGCAGATCGCGATCCTGCGCGCCATGAATTTCACGTTGATTCTCGGGCGGGTGACCAGCGCCGAACGTCAACTCGAGTTGCTGCCCGCAGACGATCACTCCGCACAGGCGATCGCGACCGCGCTGCGCCCGTTGATCCAGCTGGTGCGGGGCCACTCCAGGACCGCGGTCGACATGGCATTGGCGGCCGACACCCCGTCGCTGGACAACGACGTCGCGAAGATCTTCCTGGCCTGGGTGTTCGTCACCGGGCAGGGCGACCTCGGACGCATCGACGCGATCGAGTCCGCGGCCAACCGTGGGTACGCTGTGGCCGACCGGTCGCCGGAAGCGGGACATCTACGGCGCCGGTTGGCATTCCAGGAAACGCACGGCTACCGCCTCGGGGGTGCGCTGGCCCGATCGGACGCTGTCGTGGCGCGGATCCGGCGCGACACGCTCGACGTTCCGTTCGAGGAATCGTGGCACCGCGTGATGGTGGGCCTGTCGGCGATGAGCCACGGTGCCCTCGACGACGCGCGGCGTTCGTTGCGAGACGCGCTAGCCTACCTCGGTAGCGGCGGCAGCGGACGCATGGTGAAGACGTTCGGGCGGACCTGGTTGACCACGGTGATCGCGATGGCCGGGCAGGCAGCCGAGGCCCGCCGCGAATTCGACGGCATCGAGTGGTGGGCCCAGGATCCCGACGCGTGCATGTTCGATCCGTACCGGGCCCTCGCCGAGGCGTGGGTGTGCGCCGCGGAGGGGGTTGTGTCGCAGGCGGTCTCGATCATGCGCAGCGCCGCGGAACGCGAGGCCCTGCTCGACCGGCCGGCGTGGGAAGTCGTGCTGCTGCAGACCGCGACGCAGTTCGGGGATCCGACCACCGCGGCGAGGCTCGCCGAGCTGGCCCGGCAGGTGCAGGGCCCGCGCGCGCCCACCGCGGCAGCACACGCCACGGCGCTCGCGGCGGGCGACGGCGCCGCCCTGCTCGCCACGTCGCACCGCTACGAGGAGTTCGGCGACAACCTCGCTGCCGCCGATGCCGCGGCGCAGGCCGTCGTCGCCTACCAGCACGCGGGCCTGCGGGGTGCGGCGATGAGCGCGTCCGCCACCGCGCAACGGCTGGCAGCCCTGTGCCAGGGCGCCCAGACGCCCGCGCTGCGGGCCGCGACCACGACGCAGCCGTTCACCGAGCGCCAGCGTGAGATCATCTCCCTTGCCGGACAAGGCCTTTCCAACAAGGAGATCGCCGACCGGCTCACGATGTCGGTCCGCTCGGTCGAGGGGCACCTGTTTCGCGCATCGCAGCGTGTCGCCGCCAACAGCCGCGACGAACTGATCGCCATCCTGCAGGGACGCTGACCGCTACAGGCACCACGGGAAGCACCGGGTGCTCGGCGGCGGATTGTCGCCGTCCCATACATTGGATTCCGGAGGCGGCGGGTAGTTGCGCGCCACGTTGCCCTTCCCGTAGTCGACGAACCAGAACGTGTGGCACACGTTCATGTCCCAGACGAATTCGCGCCCCGGTCCTGTCGAACCCGTCTGCGGAGAGAACGCCATGTCCTGACCGGGGCACCACTGGTACGGTCCGAGGTTGTCGGCATGGGCCGTGCCGACCGCCGGCCCCCACCCGAGCGACAGCACAGCGGCAAGCGCCAATCCCGCGATGAGTGTTCGATTCATGTCCGGACGCTAACGCCGTGGCCCGGCGGTGGCTGGAGTAGCCGGCTACTCCACTTCGAACCCCGGCGATTGGGGTAAGCGACTACCCCAGCCGACCGCCGTCGCCGAGGCCAGACTGTGTGGATGGCCGCCGACGCGCACCGGGCCGAAGCACTGCAGCGCTTGCCGTTGCCCTACGCGACGGCACTGCGATTGCGGGACGCCGGCATTCCCGACGACGTGATCGCCGAGTGCGTCGACGTGGACCCGGACACGCTTGCGACGTTCATGCGGGTGGCAGAGG
Organism: Mycolicibacterium mageritense; assembly: GCF_010727475.1. Lineage (NCBI taxonomy): Bacteria > Bacillati > Actinomycetota > Actinomycetes > Mycobacteriales > Mycobacteriaceae > Mycobacterium > Mycolicibacterium mageritense. The sequence continues at coordinate 3,976,023 of NZ_AP022567.1, read as the reverse complement.
CCAAGCTCGCCGCCGCATGGGAGGACACGACCGGTTGACCGCCGGCGCATTGTGGGAATACACAACCCGAATTGTTCGCGGGCCCATCGACCGCGCCGCCTGCGCCCGCCACGATGGAAGGCACAAGAAAGAAGGGTGCACACCATGACAGCCGATGCAGACGACCTGAGCAGAGAGCCCACACCCGACCCGGCCGAGGACAACGCGTTCTTTCCTTCGCCGTACTCGCTGAGCCAGTACACCACCGCCAAGACGGATTTCGCCGGGGTCGAACACAAAGGTGCCTACACCGCAGGCCGGTGGAAGATCCTGATGATCGCCGCCGAGGAGCGCTATGTGCTGCTGCAGAACGGCAAGATGTTCTCGACGGGCAACCACCCGATCGAGATGTTGCTGCCGCTGCACCACCTGATGGAGGCGGGGTTCGAGATCGACGTCGCGACGCTGTCGGGCTATCCCGCCAAGCTGGAACTGTGGGCCATGCCCCGCGAGGACGAGGCCGTCCTGTCGACGTACGAGGCGCTCAAGCCGAAGCTCAAGCAGCCGAAGAAACTCGCGGAGGTGATCGCCGACGACCTCGGCCCGGATTCCGACTACCTCGCGGTGTTCATCCCCGGCGGGCATGCGGCCGTCGTCGGTCTGCCCGCCAGCACCGATGTCGAGCAGGTGCTCGACTGGGCCCTGGCCAACGACAAGTTCATCATCACGCTGTGCCACGGTCCGGCAGCGCTGCTTGCCGCATCGTTGAGCAAGCCGGAATCGCCGTTCAAGGACTACTCGGTGTGCGTGTTCCCCGACGCGCTCGACCAGGGACCGAACCTCGAGATCGGTTATCTGCCAGGCCATTTACAGTGGCTCGTGGCCGATCTCCTGGGCAAGCAGGGCGTGCGGGTGGTCAACGACCAGATGACCGGCCAGGTCCACCGGGACCGCAAGCTGCTCACCGGCGACAGCCCGCTGGCCTCGAACAATCTCGGCCTGCTCGCGGCCGACGCTCTGGTCGACGCGGTCCGGACGTCCGGCTGACCCTCGCGATCCCCGCAGGATCGCGATCAACCGGTCGCGGATTCCGTACGGGAGCAGTGGGATTCGGCGCCTAGTGCTGCCAGGTGAGCACTTCTCCGACACCGGCCGTCATGATGGTTCCAGGCTGAACGCGCAGCCGGTACAGAGTAAGGCGCAGGGCCGCGAAGTCATCGGACGTCGGGCCGTTCTGCCATTGCGGAATGATGTTGGGGTCGTATCCGACCGGCGCCGGACCGTTCGCGAACTTGTTCCACACCTCGGTGCACGTCTCATCGTCGGTGTACCACTCGACGAGGCAATCCGCCGCGCAGGTGTCGTGCGTGGGGGCCCAATAGCTGACCGAGACTTCCGGGTGCACGGCAAGGTGCGCCCGCTTGACGGGACTGGGGACCGTGGCGATCCAGCCGAACAGATCGGTGCCGTCCCACTCCCAGATCGGGTGCAGGATGCGCGTGCGGGGCCTGCTGTCGGCGTCGACAGTGGCCACCGACGCCCACACGATCGAGTGAGCCATGTCGATGAAGGCGGGGGCGATCTGATCCAACGGGGTCACCGGGCCACCCTAAGCAACCCAGGCGCCGCAGCGCGGCTATTTGTCCTTGCCTGCGTCATCTTTGCCGTAGATGGGGTTGCCCTCGTCGTCGACCCAATCGTTGACCATGGTGCCGGAAACTGTGCCGCCGGTGCCGGGCATCGTGGTGGTCGGCCGGTCGTCGTCATATGCCTTCAAGACGCGTTTGGCCTCTTCCCGGTGCTCCTCGGTGATCGGCGGCGCTTCCGTGCGCCGGTTTTCTTCGGTGTTCATTGTTTACGACTGCCCGAAACCATGACCCGCCAAACCGCGAGCTACGCCGACACGCCGCGCACCGCCACCGGCAGGCTGGGCAGGAAATGACGGGTCGCGAACGCCCGAATGTCGTCGTCCGTGTCCAACGGCTGCATGCTCGGCAGCAGCAGCGCCATCGCGGCGTAGCGCAGGATGGTGTCGGCCAGGTCGTTGACGGCCTGTTCACCGATGCGGTCGGCGAATCCGTCCGGGAAGATCACGCGCAACGCGGCAGCCATCCGTTCGACCGCGGCACCGTAGTGCCGGTGCATGAGCTCCTGCACCAACGCGGGCTCGTCGGTGATCATCTGGTTGAGCACGCGGTGGCGCCGGAACCGCAGAATCGACAGCGTGAACGCTTCCACGTAGTAATTCGACTGCGGCCCAGCGGCTTTCAATTCGTTGGCGATGTCGGCGAACAAGGCCACGTTCTCCCGCTCGATGACCGCGGCCACCAGCTCGTCCCGGTTGGCGAACCGCCGGTAGATGGTGGTGCGGCTGACCCCGGCGCGGCGCGCGACGTCGTCGAGTGCGACACGACGGAAGCCGTGCCGTTCGAACTCGGCGAGCGCGGCGTCGAGGATCGCCTGCGTCGCGTCAGGCCCTGGCATAACCCTCTTGCGCGAATCTGTTGTACCGCACGCTCATCGGTAGATGATCCCACAGCCAGTTCACCGGGCGGGATCGCCAGAACGCGGCAAACCGCTGATAGTTGCGTTCCTGACGCTCACTCCACGGCAGGTCGAGCAGATCGCGGGCGCGCGGCGGCAGGCCACCGGTCGTGATGAACGCCGCGACCGGATCGAACACGACCGCGACTGCGCGCCAGACCGCGGGGTGCACGGCCTTGGGGCACGGGAAGCCCTTGGTGACATACCCGACGCCGTAGCGCGCGGAGCGGTGCGGGACGGCGACCTCGCCCAGCATGCGGTCCCAATACTGTTCGAACTCCGCGTAACTGGCGGGCATCGGCCGATCGCTCACGCCGTAGCGGCGGTACCAGGTCTTGGATTCGGCGTAGATCTGTTCCTTCTCGGCGTCGGTCAGGCGTTTGACGAACGTGTCCGCGAAGTACAGCACCTGTTCGACGAACGTGGCATGCGCCCAGAAGTAGGTCTCGGGATCGAGCGCGTGGTAGCGCGAGCCGTCGGGCATCTCGCCCTTGACGTGATGGTGGAAGTCGCGGACCTGGGTGCCCGCGTTGTCGGCGTCGGTGCCGTACACCGTGCGGAAGATCGGCGGGATGGTCCGCCTGAGCCGTTCGGCGGTGTCGGAGAAGAACGTCGAGTGGTCCAACACGCCCTGCCCCAGCTCGGCCAGCATGTTCTGCAGCACCGCGGGCCGCGGTCCGATCAGGTACATGCGGTTGTCGCCGAAGTACTTCCAGACCAGCGACTCGGGCCCGAGCGGCAGGGCATCGGTCTGCTGTGGCTGTTCTGCCAGATCAGTCATAGACACAGTGTTACAGATTTTGCACTTTGTACCAATAGCTGTGGGGAGGCTCACTCACGTTGCGGCCGACACAGCGCTATCCCCAGGTCAGCGGGTCCAAGGCCAGGTAGTAGCGCAGCCGGTCACCATCCAGCTCCGCCGGATACCCGGCAGCAAGTTCCGCGGCCGCGTCGGACGCGAAGCCGGCGAACGTGTCGGCGGTGTTGGCCAGCAGCAGCGCGAGATCGGCATGGCGGTCGGCGACACCCAGCCGGCCCAGATCGATGAAGCCCGAGAACCGGTCGCCGGCGACCAGGATGTTGGGCAGGCACAGGTCACCGTGGCACACCACGGCGTCGGTGGACTCCTGTGTGCGCCGCAGCTCCGCGACGCGCTCGACGCGCTCGAGCAGTACGGCGGCGGGCACTCCCCGGTCGTCGTCGGACAGGAACTCAGGATGGACCGCACCGGCCGCCACCACCGTGCGGGCCAGCGCCAGCATGGTGTCGAGGTCGCGCCGGTACGGGCAGTCACCGATCGGGATCTCGTGCAGGGCGCGCACCGCCGCGACGATCGAAGGCCAGGCCGTGCGTAGTACCGATTCCGTCAGCTGATCCGCCGGGACACCGTCGACGGTGCGCGTCACCAGGTAGGTGTCGCCGTCCGGCGTCATGCCCCAGTCGAGCACGGCAGGTGCGGCGATTCCGTGCTCGTGCGCCCATGACATTCGATCGCGCTCGGCCGCCAGATCGGGTGCTGCTGCCGGGCCGACCACCTTCGCGTACCGCGCGCCGTCCGCGCTGCGGAAGACGCGCGCGCCCGACTCACCGTGCCGGACGGGTTGCCATTCCACCCGTCAGCGCCGGGTTCGGGCGACAGCCAGCACCACGAGCACCCCGGAAACCGCCGCCAGCAACAGCGAAAGCGCCAGGAGCGGCGCCGAATACGTCACGGCCGTGGTCACGGGCTCGTCGGGCAGCACCGGGGCGACCTCGATGGTGGTCCTGGCCGCCAGCCAGCTCAGCACGCAGCCCACCGCCGCGGCGACCGCCACGACCAACTGCACCGCCGCACGGCCCGTCACGGCGTGCGCTCGTTGATCAACTCGGTGAGCGCTTCCCGAAGCCGTCGGTGCTTGCGGGCCCAGGCCTGGGCGCGGCGGTCACCGGTGAGCTTGAGCCCGATGCCGGTACGGCCCCGCGGCACCCCGGTCAGTTCTCCCAGCGCACGCGACGACTGCCACTTCGGCGCTTCCGTGCCGGTGGCCTCCGGATAGATGCGGACGATCTCGTCGACGCGAATCTTCTCTTCACCCTGCCGCAGGGTTTCCGGCGTCAGTTCGACCGACGTGTGGATGCGCGCGGCTTTGATCTGCACTGCGACGAATCCCGAGACGATCGCCAAGAACACGAACGGGATCCACAGATCCTGGCCGTACCCGCCGGTCATCTGCAGCACCGCCATGCCGATCCCGGCGAACGGCCCGGCCAGCAACCAGGCCCAACTCGCACCCTGTTCGTAGAACAACACCGGCGAGGCGGAATCGCCGTCGTTCTCACTCACCGTTCCTCCCGAAGTCGACGCGGGCATTCAGAATCGTCCCCGCGATCAGCAGGAGTACCCCCAGCAACGTCAGAATGTGCACGACACCGAGCGCAGCCGTCAACCCGATCACCACCACCAGCGCCATCGACAGCGCGAGCGCGGCCCGGCGGAACCGGGGTTCGCCGGTACGGCTGCGGCCCGCCAGGTAGGCCATCGCGGCGCCACCGAGCGCGGTCAGCACACCGGTGCCCCGGAACAATACGGTGTTGAGACCGGGCAGCTCGACCGCCGCGGCGAACAGGCCGCCGACGATCAGCAGGACCGACGCAGTGAGCCAGACCCAGAACCCGATGGTCGCCCGAAGCGGTGGGGAAGGCGGCTCTGCAGACATTGTCACGGAAGCGTAGCGAATCACCGGGTGAAGAAGCCGGTCGCATCCCGTCTGTGCAGCAGATAGATGCCGCCGGCGATCAGCACCGAACCGACGATCGTGGTGAACGCGTACGCGACGGCGACCGCGGGCACTCGGTCGACCGTGACCAGGCTGCTGACGGCGTGCACCACTGACACCACGCCACCGCTGGTCAGCAGGGTGCGGGTCCAGCGATAGCCGTGTCGCATGAGGATCAGGAACGCCACCACGATCGAGGTCAGGACGACCACGAACATCACCGCGACCGCGACCACGAGCGCACGGTGTTCACCGCCTCCGGGCGTGGTGACGACGTCGAGCACGAACCCGGCGACCATCAGCGGCACGGCCACGACCCACAACCAGAACCCGGTGTCGACATCCGCGGGGCGGGAATCCTGTTCGGGCTCCGGCGTCACGCGTCCTGCCGTCACGCCAGCCAGCCGGCCACGTCGGCCGCCCAATACGTCAGCACGATGTCGGCGCCCGCCCGCCGGATCCCGACGAGCGATTCCAGCGCGGCAGCCTGCAGGTCGATCCAGCCGTTGGCCGCGGCCGCGCTGATCATCGAGTACTCACCCGAGATCTGGTATGCCGCAACGGGTACCGGTGAGATGTCGGCCGCGGCCCGCACCACATCGAGATAGCTCATCGCGGGTTTCACCATCACCATGTCGGCGCCCTCGTCGATGTCGAGCTCGATCTCGTGCACCGCCTCCCGGATGTTGCCGGGATCCTGCTGGTAGGTGCGGCGATCGCCTTGCAGGCTGGAGGACACCGCTTCCCGGAACGGTCCGTAGAACGCCGAGGCGAACTTCGCGGCGTACGCGAGGATCGCCACGTCGGTGTGCCCGGCCGCGTCCAGACCGTCCCGGATGGCCGCCACCTGACCGTCCATCATGCCGCTCGGCCCGACCACCTGTGCACCCGAATCCGCTTGCGCCACTGCGAGTTCCACGTAGCGGGTGTTGGTGGTGTCGTTGTCGACGCGGCCAGCCGTGTCGAGCACGCCGCAGTGCCCGTGATCGGTGAACTCGTCGAGGCACGTGTCGGCCATCAGCACCGTGGCGTCCCCGAGATCCTTGGTCAGATCCCGCAGCGCGACGTTGAGGATGCCGTCGGGGTCGGTGCCTGCCGATCCGACCGCGTCCTTGTCCTCGTCCCGCGGCACGCCGAACAGCATGAGCCCGCCCACGCCTGCGGCCACCGCGTCAGCAGCGGCGCGGCGCAACGACTCCCGGGTGTGTTGCATGACGCCCGGCATCGAGGAGATGGGCCGCGGTTCGTCGATTCCGTCGGCGACGAACATCGGCAGCACCAGATGCCGCGGCTCCAATGAGGTCTGCGCCACCAGGCGGCGCATCGCAGGCGTGGTCCGCAAGCGTCTCGGTCGATGCCTCGGGAATGACACAGGAAGTCCTCCGACTACCGCCGTCGGCTCTTCTTGCGCGGCGGCGGCAGCGCACCCTCGGCACGCAGTCGGGCTGCGTGCTCGGCGAGCGCCTCGACCAGCGGTCCAACCGCGGCGGTCTCCGGCTGCACGTCGACGCGGAGCCCGAATTCGGCTGCCGTCTCGGCGGTTTTCGGCCCGATGCACGCCACGATGGTGCGCGCGTGCGGCTTGCCCGCGATGCCGACCAGGTTGCGCACCGTCGAACTCGAGGTGAAGCAGACCGCGTCGAATCCGCCGGTCTTGATCATTTCGCGGGTGTGCGCCGGCGGCGGTGCGGCCCGCACCGTGCGGTAAGCGGTGACATCCTCGATCTCCCAACCACGTTCGCGCAGGCCCTCGGCCAGCGTCTCGGTGGCGATGTCGGCCCGTGGCAGCAGCACGCGGTTGACCGGATCGAAAATCTCGTCATACGGCGGGAATTCGTCGAGTAGGCCCAGCGAGGACTGTTCACCCGCGGGCACCAGCTCGGGGTTGATGCCGAAGGCGCGCACCTTGTCAGCGGTGGCCTGGCCGACACACGCGATCTTCACGCCGGAGAACGCGCGGGCATCCAGACCGAACTCGTTGAACTTCTCCCACACCGCACGCACCGCGTTGGTCGACGTGAACACGACCCACTGGAACCGGCCGTCCACCAGACCCTTGACCGCGCGCTCCATCTGCGCGGGGCTGCGCGGCGGTTCGACGGCGATGGTCGGCACCTCGATCGGCAGGGCACCGTGGCCCACCAACCGGTCGCTCATCTCGCCTGCCTGGTCCTTGGTGCGCGGCACCAGCACGGTCCAGCCGTACAGGGCGCGGCTTTCCCACCAGTTCAGCTTGGCGCGGTTGGCGACGGTCTTGCCGATGGTCACGACGAGCGGGCCGGCCAGCGGGCCTGCGAGCTCGCTGCCTGCCGGCTTCTCCAGCACGGCCTTGTCGATCAACCCGCCCAGCGTGGTCTCCACCGAGCGCTGCTGGCACGTGGTGCCGTTGGCGGTCACGACCGCGGGGGTGCTGTCGACCAGCCCGTGCTCGATCAGGGTGCGGGCCGCGTCCGGCAGGTGCGACGCGGTGGCGTGCAGGATCAGCGGGCCCGGTGCGGCCGCGATCGCCGCCCAGTCCACGTCGCCCCGCACGTCCGCGACAGTGTGCGACGACCCGAGCGGCAGCCCCGCGTAGGTGGGCACCGCGGTGGTGTCGGGCAGACCGGGAACGATCTCGAAGTTCAGGTGGGTCTTGGCGAGCGCACCGATCTCGCTGATGACCGCGTCGACCGACAGCGGATCACCCGCGACCAGGCGCACCACGTCGTAGCCGTGCCGGGCCTCGGCGGCCAGCGTCTTGGCGACCTCGGCAGGATCACCGAGAGCAGGCCGGATCTCCGGGCCGCCCGGGATGACGGCCGCCGCGTCGGCATCGCCGGACTCGGAACCGTCCGCGGCATCGGTGGGCTTCGCAGGTTCGGCGGGAGCCGGACCGGATGCCGGTGGCAGTTCGGTGCCGACCAGCGCCAGCACGGCTTCGGGCACATCGGGGTCGGTGAACACCAGATCGGCGTGCGCCAGCACCGCTTGCGCGCGTGCCGTCAACAAACCTGGATCCCCTGGGCCCGAACCCACGAAGGTGATGCGGCCGGGCTTTGCCTTGCGGCCTCGCATGGTCATGTCTCACTCCCGCGCTCTACCAACAGCTCGCGTGCGCCGAGTTCGAAAAGCTCCGCGGCCACCGAGACACCTAGCTCTGCGGCCCGCCCCGGAGTTCCGATCCCGGACGCACGGATCACGTCGGATCCGTCCAGCGTCGCCACGCAGCCGCGCAACGACAGCTCCTCGAAGACATTGCCGTCTTCATCGATCGACTCGACCACGTCCGCGATCGCGCCCACCGGTGCGGAACAGCCCGCCTCCAGTTCGGCGAGCAGAACCCGTTCTGCGGTGACCGCGGCGCGTGTGTCGGCGTCATCCAACTCCGCAAGCACCGCGACCAGCTCGGTGTCGCCGGCGCGGCATTCCACCGCCAGCGCACCCTGAGCCGGTGCTGGCAACATCTGCACCGGCTCGAGGGTCTCGGTGACTTCGTCCAACCGACCGATACGGGCCAGACCCGCGCGGGCGATGACGATGCCGTCGAGATCACCACTCGTAACCCTGCTCAACCTGGTATCTAGGTTGCCTCGTAGGGGGCGGATTTCCAAACCGAGACCCAGTGCTCTAAGCTGCGCGGCCCGTCGCGGGCTCGACGTGCCGATCACCGAGCCGGTCGGCAACTCTCCGAGCACCATGCCGTCGCGGGCCACCAGCGCGTCCCTGGGATCCTCACGACGCGGTATAGCCGCGATGACGAACCGCTCGTCGACGGCAGTGGGCAAATCCTTGTACGAGTGCACGGCCATGTCGACCCTGCCGTCGTGGATGGCTTCCCGCAGGGCCGCGGTGAAAACCCCCACGCCGATGTCGGCGATGGGGCCCTGGTTGCGGTCCCCCTCGGTCGAGATGATCACCAGCTCACAGAGGTGACCAGCGGCCAGCAATGCGTCTCTGATGGTTCCGGCCTGGGTGGTGGCCAGCAGGCTCCCCCGGGTGCCGATCCGGATCACCGTATCGTCAGTTTTCGCCAAGCTCTACTCAGACTTATCGAGATCTGTTGTCATGAAAGGCAATTCGCTGGCCGCCACAGCTTCGACGGCTTGCGGATCGAGTTCGAACAGCTCCCGCAGGGCCTCTGCGTAGCTGTCCCCGCCAGGCGCGCTGGCGAGTTGTTTCACGCGCACCGTGGGTGCGTGCAAGAGTTTGTCGACGACGCGGCGCACGGTCTTGGCAACCTCGTCGCGATGTGCCGCGTCCAGTCCGGGCAGCCGGTTGTCCAGCCGCAGCAACTCCGACTCCACCACGTCCGCGGCCCGTTGCCGCAGTGCCGTGACGGTCGGGGTGACCTCGGCCATCCGCTGACCGGCGAGGTAGTTGGCAACCTCGGTGGCGACGATCGTGCGGGCCGCTTCGGCATCGGTGGCCGCCGCCCGGGCCGTGGGCTCGCGCTGGATCCGATCCATGTCGACCACCCACACACCGGGCAGGCCGGCCACGGCCGGGTCGACGTCACGGGGCATCCCGAGATCGCACACGACCAGCTGGTGATCCACCCCGGACCCGTTGCGCTGCGCGAGTGCGTGGTGGACGTCGGCCAGGGACACCACGGGCCGCACGGCGCCCGTGCTGCTGACGACGACGTCGACGTCGGCCAGGGCGGTCGTCAGATCGTCGAGCGAGTGGGCCTGGGCGGGCACACCCTGCTCGGTGAGATTGTGGGCGAGGCGCCGGGCCCGCGGCAACGACCGGTTCACCACGTGAACCCTTCCGATGCCCGCGCGGACCAGGTGGGCCCCGGCCAGGGCGCCCATCGAACCGGCACCGACGATCGCCGCGCTGCGCCCGGCGAGGCCGCCCGTGAGTTTGGTCTCAGCCATACCGAGCGCAACCGAAACCACCGACGCGCCCGCGGCGTCGATACCGGTCTCCGAATGCACGCGCTTGCCGACGCTCAGCGCGCGTTGGGCCAGCTCATGAAGGGTCCGGCCGACTGTGTGGTTGGCCTCGGCCGCGGCATAGGCGCGGCGGACCTGCCCCAGCACCTGCGCCTCGCCGATGACCGCCGAGTCCAGGCCGCTGGTCACCGCGAACATGTGCTCGACGGCCGCCTCGGCGTACCGCACGTAGGCGTATTTGGTGAGATCGCCCAGGCCCATGCCGGAATGCTCGGAGAGCACCTGGCCGATCACCGAAAGACCGCCGTGGAAGGCCTCGACCACCGCATATACCTCGACGCGGTTGCAGGTGGACAGCACCATGGCCTCGGTCACCAGAGATGACTGCAGAATCTGGTCGATGATCTTGGCCTGCTCGGCCTCGTCCGTGCTCAACTGCTCCAGAACGGACACCGGCGCGCTGCGGTGCGAAACTCCGAACAGCAGAACGCTCACGGCTCCATCACCATTGCACCAAGGTAATCGCTGACCTCCCCGGCCACCAAATTTTGCCTAGTCAGCGAGGTCGCGCCGCAGCTGCGGCTCGTCGACTTCCCAGTAGCTGTGTTGGGTGCCGTCCAGCAAAACAACGGGCAACAGATCGCCATACTGTGCCCGCAACGTCGGGTCACCGGCTTCGGCGACCGCGTCGACGTCGGTGGTCACCAGGTCGAAACCGAATTCGTCGCGCAGCGCGAGCAGTTGCTCGGCGGCGCGCGCACACAGGCTGCAGCCCGCGCGGGTCAGCAACGTCACGATGTGCCGCTCGCCGGGCCCTGTCCGCTCGTGGTCCACGCCGCCCAGTATCCCCATGCCGTGACTTAGGGTGAATTCGTGTCCGCATCCGGTAGTCCCGATGAGCTCGATCAGGAGCTGGCAGCCGAGGCCAGCGCCGAAGCGGCTGTCACCCACCTCGAAACCGACGCGGGGTCCGACACCGAATCGGACACCGACGGCACTCCCCCGCCGCCCCCGCCCGATCTGACGGCCGCGGCGTTCTTCGACGTCGACAACACCCTGGTGCACGGTTCGTCGCTGGTGCACTTCGCCCGCGGGCTGGCCGCACGGAAATACTTCACGTACTCCGACATCCTCGGAATCGTGTACGCGCAGGCCAAGTTCCAGCTGACCGGCAAGGAGAACAGCGAGGACGTCGCGGCCGGCCGACGCAAGGCGCTGGCGTTCATCGAGGGCCGGTCGACGGCCGAGCTGGCCGAGCTGGGCGAGGAGATCTACGACGAGATCATCGCCGACAAGATCTGGCCGGGCACCCGCACGCTGGCCCAGATGCACCTCGACGCCGGCCAGCAGGTGTGGCTCGTCACCGCCACCCCCTACGAGCTGGCCGCGACGATCGCCAAACGGCTCGGACTGACCGGCGCGCTCGGCACCGTGGCCGAGTCCGTCGACGGCGTGTTCACCGGCCGCCTCGTCGGCGACATCCTGCACGGCACCGGCAAGGCCCACGCGGTGCGTTCGCTGGCCATCCGGGAAGGCCTGAACCTGCGGCGCTGCACTGCCTACTCGGACAGCTTCAACGACGTGCCGATGCTGTCGCTGGTCGGCACGGCCGTCGCGATCAATCCCGATGCCGCGCTGCGGGATCTCGCGCGCGAACGCGGCTGGGAGATCCGGGATTTCCGCACCGCACGCAAGGCCGCACGGATCGGGGTTCCGTCGGCCCTCGCGCTCGGCGCGCTTGGCGGTGCGCTGGCCGCGGTGGCCTCGCGACGCCACGATATTCGCTGAGCAACATGCCCACGCTGATAGGCTTCCGCCGCCAAGCACGTTTTGCGTGGAGACCACAGGGATAACACAGACATATGAGCATCGCCGCAGACATCATCGGTACCCACTACCGGTACCCCGACTACTTCCAGGTCGACCGGGAGAAGGTTCGTGAGTTCGCGGCCGCGGTCAAGGACGACCATCCCGCGCACTACAGCGAGGAATCGGCCAAGGAGTACGGCCACGACTCGGTCGTCGCGTCGCTGACGTTCCTCGCGGTCGCCGGGCGCCGGGTCCAGTTGGACCTGTTCGACAAGTTCGACGTGCCCATCAATCTGGAGCGTGTGCTGCACCGCGACCAGAAGCTGATCTTCCACCGGCCGATCAAGGTCGGCGACCGGCTGTGGTTCGACTCGTACCTGGATTCGGTCATCGAATCGCACGGCACCGTGATCTGCGAGATCCGCGCCGAGGTCACCGACGACAACGGCGAACCCATAGCTACCAGCATCGTGACGATGCTCGGCGAGGCGGCCCACCCCGAGGAGGCCGGCGAGATCAGCTCCCAGATCGCCGCGGCGCGCGACGCCGCCATCGCCAAGATGATTGCTGGGCAAAAGTCGGGAGCCTGACCCCTTTCTTTGCGCGAGCAGACAGTTAGGTACCCCGAGAGCGCTGTTTTGGGGTACCTACGCGCCTGCTCGCGCGAGAAACTTCAGCCGAAGAACATGTTCCGGCGGCCCGCCAGCAGTTGGTAGAGCGTCTGCTGGATGGTCTCGCGAACCTGATCGGTCAGCTCGAACGTGACCATCGGATCGTCGGCCGCGCTCTCGTCGTAGTCGGCCGTCTCGATGGGCTCGCCGAACTGGATGTGCCATTTCGACGGCAGCGGTACCAGCCCGGCCGCACCCGCGAGCGGGAACAACGGCGTGACCGGGAAGTACGGCAGGCCGAACAGCCGGGCCAGCAGCTTGACGTCCGCGATCATCGGGTAGATCTCCTCGCTCCCGACGATCGAGCACGGCACGATGGGCGCTTTGGCCCGCAGAGCAGCGGAAACAAACCCGCCCCTGCCGAATCGCTGCAGCTTGTAGCGGTCGTTGAAATGCTTGCCGAGGCCCTTGAAGCCCTCCGGGAACACGGCGGTCAGCTCGCCGTTGGCCAGCAGCCGGTGCGCGTCGGCCGTGCATGCCATGGTGTGTCCTGCCTTGCGGGCCATCTGCCCCACCATCGGCAGGTCGAACACCAGGTCTGCGGCCAGCAGCCGCAGATCGCGATGCGACGGATGGTGATCGTGGACGGCCACCTGGGTCATCAGCCCGTCGAACGGCAACACACCCGCGTGGTTGGCCACGACGAGCGCGGCACCCTTGGCGGGCAGGTTCTCGATGCCGGAGACCTCGACGCGGAACCACGACTGAAAAAGCACTCTCAGCAAAGGCAAGAAGATAGCGTTGTTGAGGTGCGGATCGAAGCCGAACTCGTCGACGACGTAGTCGCCGGTCATCCGTTTCCGGATGAATTCGCTCACCGCGGCGATCTGCTTGGCAAGCTCGGTCGGGGTGTCGTCGGCGGCCGGCGCACCGGCCGCGGCACCGCGCCGCTGATCGATCTCGCGGACCACCGCCGCTATCTGTTCAGCCGATGCCCTCGCGTGCCGGGATCGGCGAGCAACGACGGATGCCGTCGTGCGCTGTCCGATCGTTGCGCAGCCCGCCGCCCTGCTGCGGCACGGTTCGAATTCCCATGTAGCGGAATAACTTTCGCCTTAGGTTCGCCCGCCACGTCGATACCTTCTCCCCACCCCGGTAGAGCTAGTCGTTAACGTCCCCAACGCTGCGCCAATGCCACGGCGCGACTCTCCATTGAGCGTACCCAGCGTGGATCGAGAATCGGCGTCAATCCTCGCCCACGTACATAATCGTCGAAAGCTTCCGCAGTCGTCCACTTCGGATGGTAATCAAGTTCGTTGCGCATCCGCGTGGTGTCCATCACCCGGCCGTAGCTGAGGTAGTTCAGCTGCTCGCGATCGAGTTCCGACGAGCGCGTGGCGCGGCTCAGCGAATCCACGGCAGACAGTGCGGAGCGCGGTACCGGCAGGCGCACGCGGCCAGACCGGCGGATCGCCTGGCTCATCATGATGATGCCCGACGCCCCCACGTTGAACGTGCCCGCCTTGCCGGCGATGGTGGCCCGCTCCAGCGCGCCGAGCGCGTCCTGCTCGTGCAGCAGCTGCAGCCGCGCATCGCGGCCCACGACCGACGGCACCACCGGCCCCGCCAGGTACCGCGACAGCGCGGTGTCCATCGCGGGGCCGATCATGTTGGCCAACCGCAGGATGGTCACCGCGATATCCGGACGGCGCCGCGCGAGCCCGCGGGCGTAGCCCTCGATGTCGATGCTGTCGCGGGCGAAGCCTTCGCCAGGTGGGCGACGGGCGCTGCTGTCCTCGGTGAACATCACCGGATCTCGCGGGCCCGCCCCATAGACCTCTGACGTCGACTTGAGCACGACCCGGCGCACCGACGGCGTCTTCTGGCACGCCGCGAAGAGCTGGATCGCCCCCATCACGTTGAGTTCCTTCAACGTGGCCCGGCCGCCGGACCGCGGCGCGTACGACGCTGCCGCGGCATGCACGACGGTGTCGACGTCGTTGTTCCGGATCACCTTGGCGATGAACGGATTGCGAATGTCGGCCCGCACGAACTCGGCCCGGCCCATCCGGCGCAGCAGATCCTTGCTCGGCGTCACCGCGTCGACCGCGATGACATGGTTGATCAGGGGGTTCTGCGCCAGCCTCGCGGTGAGATAACCGCCGAGGAACCGGCACGCCCCCGTGACCAAGACCACTTTGGGGTAGAGCACGTCGTCGGTGAATTCTGCATCACCTGGACCGCCTGGAACTCCCGCCGAGCGCCCACCGGAACGACCATCAGAATCCATCGGGTCAGCCTAACGGCCGGGGCTGAAAGCTACTTGCCGAGCTTTCTGCGCTGCACTCGAGTACGACGAAGCAGCTTGCGGTGCTTCTTCTTCGACATGCGCTTACGCCGCTTCTTGATGACTGAACCCATAAACCCCGGTGTCTCCGCTACTTGGACAGCTTGATGATTGACCCGGTCACTTTACCCGGGCCAGCCTGTGAAACGGAAAACGCCTGCGCTGCTCGGATTCGCCGGTGGGCGCGCTCAGCCCGCGTCGAAGTACGAGGTCTCCAGCAGGTCGTGGACCGCCTTGGCGTGCACCCGGAACGATCGTCCCACCCGAACCGCAGGTAGCTCGCCGTTGTGCACCAACCGGTACACCGTCATCTTCGAGACCCTCATCAAGTTCGCTACCTCGGCGACCGTGAGAAATTGCGCTCGTGGCTGACCGTCGCCAGCCGAATCCCGCGCCGATGGCCCGTTCATTGACGTCATCGCAACCCAATCAATCAGGCACGGGCAGTTCCAGCGGCTTCCCCACCGCTGGCACCAACCCGCGCATACAAAGGGAGAATAGCGTGGCGGGTGGGGTTAATGCGACGGGTGTGGGCTAATCCATCGCAGATAATCTAATTACTCTGATGTAATTCCTAGCTGCTCAGAGCGCGTTTTCGCGGCTTCCACGGCGTTTGCGACCGCGGACCGCAGTCCCCCTCGCTCGAGTTCCCGCAGCCCAGCGGCGGTCGTGCCGGCCGGAGAGGTCACCGTCGCGCGCAACTGTGCGGCCGTGGTGTCCATCGCGGCCCCGCCGGCGGCGTCCACCTGGTCGAGCCGCTCCAGCAACATCGCCGCCGAGCCGGCCATGGTCTGGACCACCAGATCGGTCGCGACGGCCCGCGAGAGCCCCGACGCCACGCCTGCGTCGACCAGAGCCTCGACCATCAGGAAGAAGTACGCCGGGCCCGATCCCGACACCGCCGTAACCGCGTCCAGCTGCGACTCGGCGACCGTGAGCACCCCGCCGACCGAGTCGAAGATCGCCGAGACCTCCTTGAGCTGCTCGGGCGTCGCGAACCGGCCCGGGGCCAGCGCGCTGACGCCACCGCCGACCACGATCGGCGCGTTCGGCATGACCCGGATCACGGGCGCCCCGGCAGGGAGCTTGGCCTCGTAGTAAGCCGTGCTGACCCCGGCCGCGATGGTCACGAAGACCTGTTCGGCGGTGTCGGTCTCGGCGTGCGTGGCGGCCTCGGCCACCTCGTCGACGACGCCCTCCACGTCGGTGGGCTTGACCGCGACGATCACATAGGCGGCGTTCTCGACGGCATCGGAGACCGAGGTGACGAACACCGAGTACTTCTCCGAGAGGTACTTGGCCCGGTCGGGATACTTCTCGGCGACCACCATGTCCTTGACCTGCCTGCCCGCCCGTAACAGCCCGGACAGCAGTGCTTCTCCCATGGCGCCGCCGCCGATGATCGCGATTCTCGACATGCGCCACAGCATCGCACGTCCGAGGGTTACGAACCCGCCGCGGGCACCATCGCCAGTTGCCGGGACTGCACGACGATGCGGCCCTCGCAGTCCACCACGACATGGTCTTCGTCGAACCAGTCCTGGCCGATCTGGACCGCGGTGCACATGACGCGCAGCCACCCATCGGCAGGCAGCGCCCGCAGAAACGCCGTCAGCTGGACCGTGGGCGCCCAACCCGCACGCTCGACGGCGAATGTCACCGGAGCCGACACGTCGCCGCACAGGAGCGCGAACAGGACGTCGGGCGCCACGCCCTTGGGCCGGACCCAATACTCGAAAACCGGCGGACCGCCGTCGGTGCGGGGTCCGAGCGTGTGCAGCGCGGGCCGGATGTCGCAGCCGTGCGCCAGGTGCACGATGTGCTCCATCGGATGCCCCGGCCCGATCGGTTCCAGACCCGGCGGCGGCTCGGGTGTCATCAAAGGCACGACCGGGTTGAACGACAGCAGCGGCGGCACATGGTGCTCGGGCTCACCGAGCGTGATGGACGCCCGGACAGCACACCGCTCGCCCTGGACCAGCTCGACGTCCACCAGGCCGATCCGGCGGCCGCGCTTGCGCACCGTGGTCACGAGCCGCATGGGCCCTGGATCGGGTGCCCAGAGGAAATTCCCCGACACCGCGACGGGCTCGGCGATGCCGCCGAACTCGGTCCTGGCGGCGTTGGCGCACAGCGCGAGCATGGCTCCGCCGTGCACCTTGGGGCCGATCGTCCAGTGCTCGTTGAGCTCGCCGTCGTAGACGCCGGCGCCCGCCGCGGTCAGCGCCATGGCATCGGTGAACAGGGTCGAGCCGGGCATGTGGTTCCTTTTCGGGTCTCAGCGCAACAAATGCTTGCGGGCGAACTGCAACGACTCGGTCAGCAGGGCCTCGCGCTCGGCCGCGGTGCGCGCCGCCGACGTGGTGACCTCAAGCACCACGTGCCCGGAGAAGTTGCCTGCCGCCAGCATCTGGCACACCTCGACGGTCGGTTGCGTGCCGCGCCCCGGCACCAGATGTTCGTCGGTGGACGCGCCCTTGCCGTCGCACAGGTGCAGGTGCGCAAGGCCGTCGCCCATGCGGCGCGCCATCTCCACGGCATCGGTGCCCGCCGTGGCGGTGTGGCTCAGATCGAGCGTGTAGTGCGCGTGGTTGCCGTCCAACGGGTCGTACGAGGGCGCGAACGCCGAGATGCCGCGCCCGGGACTGCCGCCCCGCTTGCGCATGCGCTGGATCGAGGTCTGCCCGGCGCCGAAGAACCGGTCGGCGCGGAACGGGAACATGTTCTCCACGGCGACCAGCACGTCACTGTTCGCCTCGAGTTCGGCGACCTGGTCGGTGAATCCGTCGGCATAGCGCCGCTGCCACCGGAACGGCGGGTGCACCACGACGGTCTGTGCGCCCAACTGCTCGGCCGCGCGCACACTGCGCTCGAGCTTCGGAATCGGGTTGGCGCCCCACACGCGCTGCGAGATCAACAGGCACGGCGCGTGCACCGACAACACGGGCATGCCGTAGCGCTCGGACAGGCGCGCCACAGCTTCGATGTCCTGGCTGACCGATTCGGCCCACACCATGAGCTCGACGCCGTCGTATCCCAGCCGGGCCGCGTATTCGAACGCCGCCTCGGTGCGTAACGGGTACACCGAAGCCGTGGACAGGCCGACCTTGATGGCTGGACGCACAGGTTAATTGTGTACCGGCGTACTAACCGGCTTGCAGCGCCAGTGGCCCGAACGTGACCAACGCCCCGACCGCAACCGCCGTCAACGTGCTGCCGATGTCCTCGGTCTTGCGCACCACGCGCACGCCACCGGCCAGGCCCAGGATGACCAGGACACCCAACACCAGCGCCACGATCATGTTCCACTTCCACAGCTGGTCGAACGCCAGGAACAGGCCCGCGCCGAAGGCCACCGCGATGACGCATTGCGCGACCACCCAGGCACCGCGCACGAGCGGGGATCCGGACTCCTCGGCGTGCCGCTCGTCGTCGAGGTCGGTCTCGTCGTCGGATCCAACCCGCGCGTCCTCGTCGGCGAGATCGTCGTCGTCACCGAGGTCGATGTCCTCGGGACCGGGGCGTCCGCCGCGGCGGGCCACGTCGTCGGCGACGGACTGGCCACCGAACAGCGGGCCGATCGAGCCTCCGTACGGACGATCGTCCGAATTGTCGGTATCGGTGTCGGTGGCTTCGGCGACCGGTGAATCGTCGTCGTCATCGAGATCGAGCGGGTCCGGGCTCATCCGCTCGGCGCCGGTGCCGCTGGGGCGATAGTCGCGCAGCGCGCTCGGGTACTGCGGGCGGCGCGGCTTGAACTCGACGGGTTCGGGGTCGACCTCGCGGGCCTGCAGGTGCGCCTCGTAGTCCGCTTCCACGTCACGCGTCGCGGTCGCGTTGCTGGCGTTGCCCCGGACCTCGACGGGCTCCGGGGGCTCGGGCGGCTCGACGGGGTCGGCGACGGCCGGTTCGGGCGCCCGGGCCGGGGTGGCCGCGCGGGCCGGTGGCGTTCGCGGCGGCGGAGCCGGTTTCGGCGGCTCCGGAGCCTTGGCCTCCTCGTCGGCCTCGGCAGGCACGTCGTCGTCGGTGATCACCGGGATCTCGCCGGTGAGCTCGGCGACGGTCACCGCATCGGCGTTGCCCCTGCGCCGGCGGCGGCGGCCGCCGACGGGCGGCGCACCGATCGTCCCGTTCTTTGCCAGCAACTCCGCGACCGAGATCGGTCGGGTGCCGGCTTGGCTATCTTCTGGTCCTGTCATGTCTGTGTCGCCTTATGGGGCTAGCTATTCCTCGCCGTCAAAATCAACAACGTCGCAATCAACGTCATGCTTCGCGCGCCGACGTCTCCACCAAGGCGGTTCCATCTGCCTCGCTGTCGAGTTTCCGCAGAATCAACCCCTCCCGCAACGCCCAGGGGCAAATGTCGACGGATTCGACCTCGAGTGCTCGCATACTGGCCTCAGCTACCAAGGCACCGGCCACGATCTGTGGCGCCCGCTCGGCACTCACCCCTTCCAGTTCAGCACGGTCAGCCGCCGTCATCCTAGAGATGAATGCTATGAGCTGTCTTAATCCGGCAGCCGTGAGTGTTCGTTTGACCCGCGGACCGGCGCCGGACGGTGCCGCTCCGGTGAGCCGCGCGAGCGAGCGGAACGTCTTCGAGGTCGCCACTGTCAGATCAGGGCTTCCGGCCCGGCGCATCGCCACACCGGCCTCGGCCATCTCGGTGGCCAGCCAGTCCCGCAGCATGGCCACGCGGCGCCGCCCCGGCGGATCGTCGGGCAGCCATTCGCGCGTCAGCCGTCCCGCGCCCAGCGGCAGCGACATCGCCACCTCGGGCTCCTCGTCGACGCCGCTGGACAGTTCGAGCGAGCCGCCCCCGATGTCGATGTTGATGATCCGGCCCGCGCTCCAGCCGTACCAGCGACGCACCGCGAGGAACGTGAGCCGCGACTCGTTGACCCCGCTGAGCACCTGAAGGGAGACACCGGTCTCGGCGCGCACCCTGGCCAGCACCTCCTCGGAGTTTGTGGCATCGCGCACAGCCGAGGTGGCAAACGCCATCAACTCCGCACAACCGGAACTCGTGGCGATCTTGGCGAACTCGTCGACGGTTTCGACGAGCTTGTCGGCACCTTTGCGGGTCAGCTTGCCGGAGCCGTCGATGGCCTCGGCGAGCCGCAGTGCGGCCTTGGTCGAACTCATCGGTGTCGGGTGCCCGCCGCGGCGGGCATCCACCACGAGAAGATGGACTGTGTTACTGCCCACGTCGAGCACGCCTAACCGCACGCACACAACCTAACGGGTCACCGTTTCGCCACCGTGCGCGGACCGGAAAGCTGTGAGGCGACTGCCCGGTGATGGCTTTGGGAAATACCACCCCGCCACACCGGGCGATTGGGAAATCGTCCCGCCGGAAACCGCGGTAGCGTTTGCGTTGTGACACGCGTGCATCCCGGCGAAGTGGAACTCGACTTTGCCCGTGAGTGGGTCGAGTTCTACGACCCCGACGACCCGGAGCATCTCATTGCGGCCGACATGACCTGGTTGCTTTCGCGCTGGACGTGCGTTTTCGGCACGCCCGCGTGTCAGGGCACCGTCGCAGGCCGTCCCGACGACGGGTGCTGCTCGCACGGCGCGTTCCTGTCCGACGACGACGACCGTGCGCGGCTGGACGACGCGGTCAAACAACTCACCGACGACGACTGGCAGTTCCGGGACAAGGGCCTGGGCAAGAAGGGCTACCTCGAGGACGACGAGTACGACGGCAAGCCGAACCTTCGGACCCGAAAGTACAAGGGCGCCTGCATCTTTCTGAACCGTCCCGGTTTTCCCGCGGGCATCGGCTGTGCGCTGCACAGCAAGGCGCTGAAGCTCGGTGTCGAGCCGCTGACCATGAAGCCCGACGTGTGCTGGCAGCTGCCGATCCGGCGCAGCCAGGACTGGGTGACCCGGCCAGACGGCACCCAGATCCTGCGGACCGTCGTCACCGAGTACGACCGGCGCGGCTGGGGTGAAGGTGGCGCGGACCTGCACTGGTACTGCACCGGGGATCCGGCCGCGCACCTCGGCGCCAAACAGGTGTGGCAGTCCTATGCCCCGGAGCTGACCGCGCTGCTCGGCGAGAAGGCCTACGCCGAACTGGCCGCGATGTGCAAGCGGCGCGCGAGCCTCGGGTTGATCGCGGTGCATCCCGCAACGCGCGCAGCCGAATAGCGAGGCCCGCCAACCTCAGTCGGCACCACATCAGCGAAACATCCACAAAGCCATCGGCCAGTGGCGTTTTCGAGCACTTTGTTACCAAAGTGATAGGCGATTTGTTTGTGATTGCCCACGATCTCCAGGATGCTTGGCGGCGAGCAAACTTCGACCGGTCGAGGAGCCGCCGTGCTGCCGCTGCGTCCCGCCTTAGCCACCGCCGCCCTCGTCTCGGTGGTGGTGGCTGCCGTCATCGCATGTGTGGGCAACACCAGCTCGACACCTTATGCGCTCGTGGCGGATTCGACTGCACTGGAAGCCGACACCATGAGCGTCGCACCCCCGTCGGCCGGGTCCGGCTTCGCTGATTCAACGGCCTCTGGTGGTCGGGCACTCGGACTCTGGGCCAACGCGACCGCCTCGGCAACGGTGGCACTACCCGCGTCCACCAAGGTGACCGTGCGCGCCAAAGGACAGAAATGCCAAGGCTCGCCGAGCATGCGGGTCGCCGTCGACAACACCGTGCTGGGCACCACCAACGTCACGGCCTCGTCGTGGACCGACTACTCGGCGTCGGCCAACATCCCGGCCGGATCGCACGTCGTGAGCATCACGTACACCAACGACTACCGATCCCTGCTGTGTGATCGAAACCTGTTGGTGGACAAGGTGACCATCGCGCCGAGCACGACCGCCACCAGCACCACAGCCACGACCCCGCCGGGTGGTTCGGTGACGCTCGGCGCGGTGGTGCCGTTCTCGGCGACCGACGTCAACAACCCCAAGCGAGGCCAGTACGAGAACATCGGCGTCGGCCTGTTCCCCCAGAGCCAACCGGCCCAGAGCAGTTATCCCGCGTGGCCGGCCACCGCCGACGCGGGCGGCCGGTTCGACTGGAAAGACCTGCAACCCAACGACGCGCAGACCATCGACTTCACGCCGATCGACACCGCAATCGCCGCAAATGCCGCACAGGGCAAGCGGTTCCACTTCCGCGTGATGGCATTCGCGTCGTGCTGCGAATCGTCCTACCCGGCCAACACCGACGTCTCCGTCCCGGCCTGGCTGCGGGCCACGCCCGGTGCCACGACCGACTACGTCAAGAACGGCATCACCTACGTCGTGCCGAACTGGAACAACGACGCCTACCTCACCGCGGTCGAGCGGCTGGTCACCGCCCTGGGCAGCCGGTACAACAAGGACGAACGCGTCGAATGGTTCGAACTGTCCGGCTACGGCGACTTCAGCGAGAACCACAACGCGTTCATGCGTGACACCCTTGGCATTCCGGGCCCCGCGCCTGCCGACAGCATCGGCACACTCGGCTATTACAGCCAGTACCAGGACCAGTACATCACCAAGGCGTCGATCACCCGCATCGTCAACGCGACGCTGCGGGCCTTCCCCGACACCCAGGTGCTGACCACCGCGCAGAATCCCGAGATCGTCAAACAGGCCATGCGCGACAGCCCCGCCGCGTCGGGCCTGGCACATCCGGTCGGTGTCCGCGCCGACTGCCTCGGGGTCTACGAACCGCCGCAGACCTGGGCGGTCAACCAATATTCGTACTACGTCCAGAACGGTGACCCGATCGTGCCCGTGCTGCTCAACCGGTGGCGCACCGCACCGGTCGTGACCGAGTGGTGCAACTTCGCCCCCAACGGCACCCAGACCCTGTTCGACAAGGCGGTCAGGGACACCGTGAACTATCACGTGTCGATGCTTTCCAGCACGGTGCCGCTGTATCAGGGCTCGACCACGATGCCCGCCTCGATCTACGACCTGTGGGCCAAGGCCAACAAGTTCGGGGGCTACCGCTACGCCATGACCTCGGCCTCGCTGCCTGCCACCGCCGCGGCGGGCACCGCCCTACCGCTGCAGGTGCGGTGGGCCAATTTCGGCAGTGCGCCGACCTACGACACCTGGGCCGTGCGGTACGAACTCCGCGATTCGTCCGGCACGGTGCGTCAGGCGGTCACGTCCCCGCTGTCGCTCAACAGCGTTGCCGCGGCCCAGAATTACACCGCCACCACGCAGGAGCCCGCGGCAGCCACCGTCGACGACGCCGTGAGCCTGCCGACCGCGGGACTGCCGGCAGGCACCTACCGCGTCGCGGCGACCGTCGTGTGGAACGACCACAAATCCGGCGGCACCAACGCGATCACCATGGCACCGATGAACCTGGCGCAGGCAGGCCGCGACAGCGCCGGTGGCTATCCGATCGGAACGATCCAGCTGTCCTGATCCGTCGCGCACACCACCGCACCGCGTCCATGGACCGGCTAGGGTTTTGTCATGCGATTGCTGGTCACCGGCGGAGCCGGTTTCATCGGCGGCAATTTTGCGCGCACAGCCTCCGCCGAGCACGACGTGACGGTGCTCGACGCGCTGAGCTATGCCGGTAGCCACGAGTCGCTGGCCCCCGTACAGGACGAGGTCCGCCTGATCAAGGGAGACGTCGCCGACGCGGCGCTGCTCACCAAGCTGGTCTCCGAGCTCGACCCGGCCACCGACGCGGTCGTGCACTTCGCCGCCGAGACCCATGTCGACAATGCCCTTGCCGACCCGGCACCGTTCCTGCACAGCAACGTGATCGGCACCTACACCGTGCTGGAAGCCGTGCGCGCCCACGGCGTCCGCCTCCACCACGTGTCCACCGACGAGGTGTACGGCGACCTGGAACTCGGCACCCCCACCCGGTTCACCGAGACGACGCCGTACAACCCGTCGAGTCCCTATTCGGCCACCAAGGCCGCCTCCGACATGCTGGTGCGTGCGTGGGTTCGGTCCTATTCCGTGCGGGCCACGATCTCCAACTGCTCCAACAACTACGGGCCGTACCAACACGTCGAGAAGTTCATCCCCCGCCAGATCACCAACATCCTGACGGGCCGCCGCCCGAAGCTCTACGGCACCGGCGCCAACGTGCGCGACTGGATCCATGTCGATGACCACAACGCCGCGGTGCGGCGCATTCTCACCGACGGTCAGATCGGCCGGACCTATCTCATCGGGGCCGACAACGAACGGGACAATCTGAACGTGCTCCGCACCATCCTGACCCTGATGGACCGCGATCCCGACGACTTCGATCACGTCACCGACCGCGCGGGCCACGATCTGCGCTATGCGATCGACCCGTCCGCACTCACCGACGAGCTGGGCTGGAAGCCTGAGCACATCGACTTCGAGGACGGCCTGCGCGCCACCATCGAGTGGTACCGCGCCAACGAATCCTGGTGGGGCCCACTCAAAGACGCCGTCGAGGCCCGATACGCGGAGCGCAGCCAGTGACCGCACGCGAACTCTCGGTGCCGGGCGCCTGGGAGATCACGCCACGCCTGCACACCGACGACCGTGGCTACCTGTTCGAGTGGTTCACGCAAGCCGGCTTCGAGGCGTTCGCCGGCCACAGGTTCGAGCTGCGGCAGGCCAACTGCTCGGTGTCGGCAGCCGGGGTGCTGCGTGGCATGCATTTCGCCGAACTTCCGCCCAGCCAGGCCAAATACGTGACATGCGTGCGCGGCGCGGTGTTCGACGTGGTCGTCGACATCAGGGTCGGCTCCCCCACGTTCGGTCAATGGGATTCGGTGCTCCTCGACGATCGCAGCCATCGATCGGTGTACCTGTCCGAAGGGCTGGCACACGGATTCCTTGCCCTCGAAGACGATTCGACCGTCATGTACCTGTGCTCCGCCGGGTACGCGCCCAACCGCGAACACACCAT
The DNA here is from genome assembly GCF_010727475.1 of Mycolicibacterium mageritense. Classification (NCBI taxonomy): domain Bacteria; kingdom Bacillati; phylum Actinomycetota; class Actinomycetes; order Mycobacteriales; family Mycobacteriaceae; genus Mycobacterium; species Mycolicibacterium mageritense. Next base: position 3,951,235 of record NZ_AP022567.1, on the reverse strand, counting down.
CCTGGCCACCTCACTGGGCATCGACTGGCCCGCGGAGCATCCGATCATCCTGTCCGAGCGCGATGCCGCCGCACAGACTCTCGAAGAAGCCCGCGCGGCGGGCCTGTTGCCGACGTGGGAGGACACCCGCGCCTTCGTCGACGACCTGCGCCGCCGCGTCCCGGCGCACAGCCGATGATGCGCGGCATCATCCTGGCGGGCGGCTCGGGAACCCGGCTGCACCCCATCACGCTCGGGGTCAGCAAGCAGCTGCTGCCGGTGTACGACAAGCCGCTGATCCACTATCCGCTGTCGACGCTCATGATGGCCGGCATCCGGGACATCCTGCTGATCAGCACCGAACAGGACGCGCCTGCGTTCCGGCGGCTGCTCGGCGACGGAACCGCGCTGGGCATCAACCTCAGTTACGTGGTGCAGCCGCGCCCCGACGGGCTGGCCCAGGCGTTCATCCTGGGTGCCGACCACATCGGCACCGACAATGTGGCACTCGTGCTCGGGGACAATCTGTTCCACGGGCCGGGTTTGGGCACGAGCCTGCGCAGGTTCCAAAACCTCGACGGCGCGGCGATTTTCGCGTACTGGGTGGCGGATCCGTCCGCCTACGGCGTGGTCGAGTTCGACGCCGACGGGACCGCGTTGTCCCTCGAGGAGAAACCCGCAGAGCCCAAGTCGCACTACGCGATACCCGGGCTCTATTTCTACGACAACGACGTCGTGGAGATCGCGCGAACCCTCCGGCCGTCCGCGCGCGGCGAGTACGAGATCACCGAGGTCAACCAGGCCTACCTCGACCAGGGCCGGCTGAGCGTCAGCGTCATGGCCCGCGGTACCGCGTGGCTGGACACCGGGACATTCGACTCGCTGCTCGATGCCGCCGACTACGTCCGCACCATCGAACGCAGGCAGGGGCTCAAGGTCGGTGTCCCCGAGGAGGTGGCCTGGCGGATGGGTTTCATCGACGACGAGCAGCTCGCCGAACGGGCCCACACTCTGATGAAGTCCGGCTACGGCGGGTACCTGCTGGAGCTGCTCGACGGGCGGTGAGCGGGCGTCGTTCAGCCGCCTCAGCGCACGTCCGTGGCTTACATTGGACGCGATGGACTCCACGATCGCCGTCATAACCACGGTGGCGGCGCTGGCCATATGGCGGTTGAGGTTGCGCAGGCACCCCAACTGGCCGACGCATGACGATGCCCGGTTCTACGTGTCGAGCGGAACCTGGGCCGTCATCATCACGCTGTATTGGTTCCAGCAGTCACGCCTCGACGCGCACTGGGTGTGGCAGCTGTGGCCGGTCCTGGCGTTCATCTCGATGTTGTTACTGGTGCGCGGCGTCAACGATCTCGACACTCGACCGGTCCGTGATGCTTTCATCCCTGCCGCGGACCACTCTCGAACGCGGGAAGGTTCCGCGGTGCTGCCGACCTCCTGACGGCGGGCGCCACCGGCCGGCCCGCCAACAGTCCGGCCACCGACCGCTGGTCGATCGCCTTGCAGTACATGTCCAGCGCCCCGTCGACCGCGTCGATCGTGTACGCCACGTCGGCCTCGGTATGCGCCGCGGAGGTGACGAACGACTGCCCGAGCACACCGCGGTGCAGCAGCTCCTGCAGGAACAACGTCCGGAACGCCTGAGAAGGCACCTGATCGGCGTCCCGCGTGACGAACACCAGGCACGACGGCCGCCCCACGACCTGCACGTACTGCGAAAGGCCGTGTTCGGCAGCCGATCTCGTGACACCGTCGGCCAGCAGCCGCCCGGCGCGTTCCATCCGCGCCACGGGATCGTCTCCCGGGGCCGCCTCGGTGTAGGCCCGCACCACGGCCCGAAACGCCGCCAACGACGACGTCTCCGGGCCGTGCGTGGTGGACAGCAGGAACACGCGGTCCCGGTCGGTCCGTAACCCGCCCAGTTCCATGAACTCTCGCCGACCGGCCAGTGCCGACAACGGAAAGCCGTTGCCCATCGCCTTGCCCCAGCACGACAGATCTGGCGTGACGCCGTATACCGCCTGGGCCCCGCCCGCCGACCACCGGAAGCCCGTGATCATCTCGTCGAACACCAGCAGGGTTCCGGTCCGGTCACACAGCCGACGCACCTCCTCGAGGTACCCGGGGTGCGGCTCGGCGGTCGCGGTCGCGGCCTCCATGACGACGCACGCAACATCGTTGCCCGCCAACACGTCCGCGAGCGACGTCACGTCGTTGTACGCGAACCGCACGGTGTCGCGGACCGCGTGGTCGGGGATCCCGGCCGACATCGCGGTGGTCCCGATGAACCAGTCGTCGGTCGAGAAGAACGGCTGGTCGCAGATGGCGACCTTGACGCGGCCCGTGACGGCGCGGGCCAGCCGCACCGCGGCGGTGGTCACGTCCGACCCGTTCTTCGCAAATTTGACCATGTCCGCGCCGGGCACCAGGCGCAGGAAGTCCTCAGCGGCCGCAAGTTCGTGCACGGTGGGCCTGCTGAAGCTGACACCGTCGGTGATCGCGGCCCGCACGGCCTCGGTCACAGGTGGATACCCGTGCCCCAAAGTCACCGCGCGCAAACCCATCCCGTACTCGACGTATTCGTTCCCGTCGGCATCCCACACGTGACATCCCGCGCCGCGAACCAGGACGGGAGACATGTTCTCCGGGTACTGATCCGAACCACGTGCGTAGGTGTGCGCGCCGCCGGGGACGACGTCGTGCAACCGCGCTTGCACGCGGTTGGACTGCGCAAACGAACGATCCGTGGTCATGGCGTGTTCAGTATGCACCCGAACCCAGTACGACAGCCTTGACGGTGCTCGCGACGATCACGAGATCGCCCACCATGGACCAGTTTTCGACGTACGAGAGATCCAGGCGAACCGAGTCCTCCCACGACAGGTCCGAGCGGCCGCTGACCTGCCAGAGGCCGGTGATACCTGGCGGCACCAGCATGCGCCGCCGGACCTGGTGATCGTAGCGGTCGACCTCGGTCGGCAGCGGGGGGCGCGGCCCGACGATACTCATCTCGCGACGCAGCACATTGATGAACTGCGGCAGCTCGTCGATGCTGTAGCGGCGCATCCACCGGCCGACCGGGGTGACGCGTGGATCTCGCCGCATCTTGAAAAGCACACCGTTGCCATCGGATTGGGCCGCCAACTCGGCCACCCGCCGGTCAGCGTCGACCACCATGCTGCGGAACTTGATCATCTCGAACGGTTGCCCGTCCAGCCCGATGCGTTCGGACCGATAGAACACCGGGCCGCGGCTGGTGAGCTTGATGGCCAGCGCGGCAACCAGCATCACCGGTGCGACGGCGAGCAATGCCAGCGCCGCGAAGCACACGTCGAATGCGCGCTTCTGGAAACGTTTCGCACCTTCGTACTGCGGCTTGTCCAGATGGATCAGCGGCAGGCCACCGACCGGGCGCACCATCAGCCGCGGGCCGGCCACGTCGACGATGCCCGGCGATACCAGCAGGTCGACGTCGAGTTTCTCCAATTGCCAGGACAGATCGCGGATCTCGTCGGGATCCAGGTGCCCCGACGTGAGCGCCACGGTGTCGGCACCCGAACTGAGCACCGCGCCGATGATGTCGCCCTCGTGTTGATATGTGGGGATGCCCTCGACCGCTGGGATCTGCACACCGTTGCCGCCGGGCACGCACACCCCGACGACCCGGTAGCCGTCCTCCGGTTGCCGGGCCAGCGACTTGACCAGCGCCCGGGCCGAACTGAGATGCCCGACCGCGAGTACCGAATTGGCGAACCTGCCCTTGCGCCGCTGAGTCGCGACATAGCGGCGGGCCAGCATGCGGTTGACCGTCAAGGCCACCAGTCCGAGGGGCAACGCGAGCGCCAGGTAACCCCGGGCGATCTCAAGCCGGAAGACCGAGGAGACCAACGCCACGATCGCGAATACCGCGAGCGTCGCGGTCCACACCCGCCGGTACTCCTCGAGGCCGTGCCCCAGCACCTGCGGTGCGCGGCTGTGCTGCACGGCCAACGCCGCGAGCCAGCCCGCGAGCACGGCCGCGGAAACGAATGCGTAGTCGACGTTGGAGTAGAGGGCCAGGCTCTCACCGGTCACCGACCCGAACCGCAAACCCTGCGCGAGCAAGACGACCGCAACCGCGACCACCGTGTCCGAACACACCAGCCAGCGCGCATAACCACGTTGCCATGCCCGCAGCGCGTTGACCCGCCGGCCCGGGGCCGGCGCAAGCAGCGCCCGACCGTCCACCTCACACGGTTGATTATTTGCCGTGAGGGTGGTGATCGAATCACTGAGCCTCATGCTCACGCCGACTCCTCATAATGTTCAGTTAAAGACCGGCTAAGTTTGCATCATCAAGCAGTCAGTTGCAGTACTTGAATCCATATGTGTGACAGGAATCACGGTAACCTTCGTTTTCAGCACACAATCCATACAAAAAACCGGGTCGATTCGCTCACATCGATCAGCCAGACAGGTAGCTGAGCCAAGTTCTTTGCCATAATCGCACCGTGACGTCGAGTAAACCGATCCGCGTGCTCACCATCGGTCCTGCCCCGGCAGGGCCGGACAGTCGGGGCGGCATGGCATCGGTGATCCGTCTGCTGGTCGACGACCCCGATCCGCGGTTCGCCATCTCGTCGGTCTCAACGTACGTCGACGCAGGCGCCGCGGCCCGCCAGTGGACCGGCGTGCGCGGCATGGTCGTGTCCGCGGCCCTGATCCTGTCCGGTCGCGCCGACGTCGTCCACGTGCACCTGGCCCACGGCGGCAGCGTGGTACGCAAGTCGGTGCCGCTGCTGGCGGCCCGGCTCCGCGGCGTACCTGCGGTCGTGCACGGGCACAGTTTCAACTTCTCCGGCTGGTTCGACCGGTTACCACCTGCGGTCCGTCGATTGGCCCGCGCCGCATTGCATGCCGACCAGTGGCTCGTTCTCGGTGCGCAACTTGCCGGGGAGTACCGCCGCAGCCTGGTCCTGCCGCACGACAAGGTGCAGGTTTTGTACAACCCGGTGGTCATCCCGGCCGCGACACCCCCGCGGGCGGCTGCGCCGCAGCATCTGACCGTGTTGTCGCTGGGACGTTTGGGGGAACGCAAAGGCACTTACGACCTGATCGAGGCGATCACGTTGTTACCCAGCGATATACGTACCCGGTTGCGCCTGATCCTGGCCGGTGACGGTGAAGTCGAGAAGGTGCGGGCGAAGGTCGCCGCCAACGACCTGGGCGACGTGATCGACGTGGTCGGCTGGATCGACCCGGTCACGCGGGACGAACTCCTGGGCCGTGCCGATATTTTCGTCCTGCCGAGCTATGAGGAAGGCCTGCCGATGGCCATCCTCGAGGCGATGGCCCACGGCGTGGTGCCGCTGACCACACCGGTGGGTGGCATTCCCGACGCGGTCACCGACGGCGTCGAGGGGCTTCTGGTCCCACCGGGCCAGCCCGCTGACCTCGCGTCCGCGCTGCGGCGCCTCACCGAAGATGACGAGCTACGGCGCAGGCTCGGTGCGGCAGCCCGCGAGCGCGCACAGATATTCGGCATCGCGGGCTGGCGCGCGGAACTCGCGCAGTTGTGGCTCAGCCTTGCCGCACGGCGGCCCGGCTGAGCACGCCGAGTAGCGCCTGAGCCGACACCGACGCGGAATACGTTCTCCGGTAATGCTCTTGCGCGGCCGAGCCTCGGGCGGCGGCCCGGTCCGGATCGGCCAGGGCATCGAACGCGCGGGCCAGCCCGTCGACGTCGTCCACATCGATCGGTGATTCCCCGGGCGGCTGGAACTCGGGCAGGGCGCCCTCGGTCGACACCACAGATGCCACCCCGAGCTGCATGGCCAGCACCTGCACACCGCTCTGCGAGGCGCGCCGATAATGCACGATCGAGCCCTTCGCGCGCGCCAACCGCGGCAGCACGTCGGCGTAACGGAACGGTTCACGTTGCCACACCACGTGTTCGGGCAGCACTCCGGTCCATTCGCCGTCGCCGAGCAGCACGAGGTCGTCTCCGGCCCAGCTGCGGCCCGCGGTGTGCTTCTGCCAGGCCTGCAGGCACAGATCGATGTTCTTGTAGCCGTTGAGCCGCCCGACCAAGACGAAGTCGCGCCGGCCCGCCGCCGGCACGAATTCGGGAACCTCGCTGTCGGCGAGGTCGCTGGTCAGCGGAACCACATCGGCCGCGCACACCTCGTCGGCCACGTAACGACTGAATGCGACCCAGCGGGATCTGCGCGCGGGCCGGTCGAACAGCGCGCGTTCCCAACGCGGCCGGATCTCACCCGCGTCGTGCGGGCGGTCGTCGTGGATCAGCTCGACGCGCGGCACGCCACGCGCGAACGCCAGCCATCGTGGATCGCGAACCAGTTCGGACACCACCACATCGGGGGCGAAGTCGCTGCACCGCTGCACTGCCCGCGCCGCTTCGGGCCAGGAGCGCAGCTGCTTGGGCCGCGGGCGGAGAACCAGTTCGTACGGCCTGGCGGCATCCGAGGCCGGATGCTGATCCGAGGTCACCAGCAGTACCTCGGCGCCGGCGTCCCGCAAGGCCTCCGCGTACACGCGCGCCAGTGGCCGCATCCAGGGCGACAGCCACAACACCCGAAGGCCGGTCATCCGAATGCCGCCGCGATCGCAGCTTCATATGAGTCGGCCATGGCCTCGATCGTGTAGAGCTGCGCCATCCGGCGGAAGCCCTTCTCGCCCAGCGAATGCCAAGAATCGGTGCGGCGCAGCGCTGAGTCCAGCGCAGTGCGCCACCCGCCAACCGAGATGTCGTCGACCAGGAAGCCGGCGTCGCCCGCATCGAGCATGTCGGGAACCGCGCACACGGCCGAGGCCGCCACCGGGATACGCCGGGCCATGGCCTCCAGGATCACCAGCGGGAAGGCTTCCGACCGGCTGGGCACACACAGCAGATCGCAATCGGCCAGCGCCGGACCGGGCCCCGGAGACCAGCCGCGCCACGCGATCCGATCCGCGAGGTCCGGCGGGGTCATCGCCTGCAGCTCGTCGCGATCGGGCCCGTCACCGTATATCGACAGCCGCCACGGCAATTCGCGCAAGCCGTCGAGCGCCTCGACCAACAGGTGCGGATTCTTGTGTTTGGCGATCCGCGTGAGCATCACCAGGTGGGGCACGTCGGCGACGGGCGGCCGCGCGGGGGCGGCCGCCACGTCCGCCTCGGTCGCCACCCCGTTGGGGGCGAAGAAGCTCGTGGTGCCCAGATCCTGGTGCGCGGTGGCCTCCGCCCAGTGCCGCGGGGACAGTGCGATGAATCCGTCCGCCCGGCGCATCGCGCGCGCCAGCGGCCGGGAGTAGGTGGGGCCGTGCGGGTTCGGTGGGATGTGTGCCGCGACAAGCCAGCGGCGATCGCGGACCGCTGCGCGCCACAGCGTGGCGAAGCCCGTCTCGGTGTTGGTGTCGCCGCTGATCACCACCGAGCGCCCGGGGCCGGTGTCGACCACAGGAGCCCACCATGGTTGGCGTACGACCCGTACCGACGCGGGGATCTCGGCCACCAGCGGGCCGAACCGCTGGACACACGTGATCACGACCTCGTAGCCACGGCGGTCCAATTCTGTTGCCAGCAGGACATGTTGCCGTTCGGCACCCCCGAACACCAGCCGGTTGGTGGTGATGATCACCGATGGTCGGGCCTCGGCGGGTCTGCGCAGCGCCGCACGGTACCTGCGAGCCGAGCGCTGCACGCGATCGAGCACGGAGGTGCCGGCCAGGTAGAGGTTGGCGCGCACCGGGCCCTTGTCCAGCTCGAGGTTCAGGGCGATGTTGGCGCGCAAAAGGTCTCGTGAGCGCTGTCCGGCCACCGGGTCGCCGGCGACCGTGCCGTGCCCGGTGTGGGCGATGCCGGGCTCGTCGACCAACTCCAGCGTCCACCCGGCGGACCGGGCCCGCCGCTGCCAGTCCGCCTCCTCCCCGTAGAGGAAGAACTCTTCGTCGAAGCATCCGACGGCCTGCCACGCATCCCTGCTCACGGCCAGGCACGCGCCGGTGAGATAGCCCGTGACGGTGGTGGGGCGGCGGTCGTAGAGCTCTGAGAATCGGCTCCCCCGAAGGCGATCGGCATAACCCGCACGCGACACCAGGGCACGGATCGTGCCCTGTTCACGGTGAGCGACGTCCCAGTCGCGGTGCCGTGCCGGGTCGGCGGTGTCGTCGACGACCAGCGGTGCCGCGGCCGCGACGCCCGGGCGATTCAGCGCGGCGAGCGTGGCGGTCAGCGAACCCTGCAGGATCGCATCGGGGTTGAGCAACAACAGGTTGTGCTCGGGGACGTGCTCCGCCAGCGCATTGACCGCCGCGGCGAAGCCCATGTTCGCCGACCCGAGGAACCAGCGGACCGCGGGATACGCCTCGACCACGGCATCCATCCCGGGAAACCCCGGACCCGAGTTGTCCCACACCAGAATCGGCAGGTCCGGCAGGTGCTTACCCGCCGCGGTCAGACAGTCGGCGAGCAGCGCAGGGTTGCGGTAGGCGACGATCAACACCGCCGTCTGCCGCGGCGTCGCCGGCCCCGAAGGCCCGCGCGGCGTCCGGAACCGCTCGGGCAGGTATGCGCGGTCGAGTTCACGATTCATGGCTTCCTCCATGGGCGTCGCGCTCCGCGGCATCGCGATCCGCGAGGAGCGACCGGACCATCCGGGGCGTCACCGGTCCGACGATCAAGTTGACGCCGAGGTACGCCACGGCGGCCAGCGCCAGCGTGATCGGTACGGGCCACTGCCTCAACGAAAATGCCAGCGCCGCAGCCACTCCCAGCGGAATCAACAGGCGCAGCACGAACAGCCACGGCACGCGGTAGGGCGCGATCCGCCCCAGCCGCCAGGTCACCACCGACAAGCCGACCACCTCGGCGACGATCAGCGCGGCGGCTGCACCCACGGCGCCGTAGTGCGGTGCGAGGACGACGTTGAGCACGATGTTGCCGATCAGGTTGAGCAGGTTCAACCGGAACAGGAACACCTGATCGTGCGCGGCGAACAGGGCCTGGCTGATCGCGGCGTTGACGAACGTCAAAGCGACGGCGACGAGCAGCAGGGCCAGCGTCGGTGCACCGTGGGCCACGAACTCCGACGAGCCGATCAACTCGACCAATGGCGCCGCCAGCACTGCCCCGACCACCGCGATCGGTGCGCCGAGAAACACCATCGACTCCACCGAACGCGTCACGAATCGGGCGAACTCACCACGGTCCCGTGCGAACGAATGCGTCGCGGCCGACAGTGTCGAGGTCTGGAAGAACGTCGACAGCACCGAAAGCGTGAATGCCAGGGTGTAGGCCAACCCGTACACACCCACCTGGTCCGGAGTGCTGCGCAGGCTCAGGATCACGCCGTCGGCGCGCCAGTACAGCACCGCGATGATCAGCACCCCGGTCTGCGGCAGGCTCTCGCGCAGCAGATGCCAACTCTCCGACCACGAGAACACCGGCCGCCAGTCGGCGATCCTGGCCGCCGCGACACCCTGGATCGCCAGCACCACGAGGGGCGGGACCAGCTGCACCACTGCAAACCACACCGTGTTCGCGTGGTAGGCCAGCAGAACCATCGTCATGCCGAGCGAGGCAACCCTGCTGACCAGATCCGACCAGGCCACCGCGGTGAAGCGGACCTTGGCCAAGAAGATCGGTTCGAAGCAACTCGTGATGGTGGTCAGGATCAGGCTGCACGACACGATCAGGACCATCTGCACCACTTCGTCCTGCCCGCGATACACCAGCGCGCCCGAGGTCGCAGCGATGCCGAACAGCGGCAGGCAGTAGACCAGCGACATCCCCGCGTTCACCCGGACCAGGCGGTCGAGATCGCCGTTGCCCGACATGACGCGGCGTACCAGGACCGCGCCGACGCCGAGTTCGGTGAGGCTGGTCCACAGCCCGACGAACACGACCGCCGTGGTCAGATGCCCGTAGGCGGTCGGACCGAGATGCCGTGTGGTCACGGCGACGGTCAGGACCGAGGCCACCATGCCCAGCGCGCGAAACACCAACTGCTGACTGAAGGCCTGCGCCATCGCACGGTTCGAGGCACGTTCCGGTTGTGCCGGACGGGGTTCGGCCGCGCTGTTATCCTCGGATCCGTCAGCAAAGCTCGGACCGGGGATCGATGCGCGCATACATTCCTTTGCCTCATGGTCTTTCCGCGACCGCATGGGCAGAGCGGCACAGCCGCGGCGAAGTGCCCGACGCGTCACCGTACGGGCTCCACCAGCTGACCGACCACGGCATCCACGTGATCTTCGGCGAAACCACACTCGGCCGGGTCGGCGAGCGCGTCGCAGCGTCGGTGCGGTACCGGACCTCGGGCCTCGAGTTGGTCGAAGGTTTGGTCGAAGCGCGCGCGAGGCGCGAGGCCGACGCGGTGCTGGCGTACGACGAGCGCACGGGAGTACCCGCCACGTTGTTGCGCGGCCCCGGGCAAGGTCCGATCGTTCTCGGCGTCGGGTGGCTCACCGGCCGCGCCGCGGCGCCCGGGATCCACGGGGCGCTGGCCGCTCGTGCCCTGCCGCGGGCGGCCGCGGTTTTCGCGCAGTGCGAAGGCGTGCTGCCCACACTGCATCGTGAATGGCGTGTGCCGCGGTCCCGGTTGCACTTCGTCCCGGTCGGGATCGACACCGATTTCTACGCAGTACAACCATGGCCCGAGCCGGGCACGCCGCCGGTGATCGCAAGCGCAGGCGAGGACCGCTACCGCGACCACGCATTGCTTGTCGCGGCGGTTGCCGCGCTCCGCGCCAAGCGTTCTCCGCACGCCGGCAGCGACGGCGTCCGGCTCGAACTCGCGACGGGTCTGCCGGTCGACCTGCCCGAGGAGCTGGGCACGCTCTACCGCGGGCGGTTGGACGGCAAGATGCGGGAGCTGTACCGCAGGGCTGCCGTCGTGGCGATCGCGTTGAAGCCGACGCTCAGCGGTTCGGGTCTGACCGTTGCGCTGGAGGCCATGGCCAGCGGCCGGCCCGTGGTGATGACCGACAATCCGGGTGTCGGCGACTATGTCGAGCACGGTGTCACCGGCCTGCTCGTGCCGCCCGACGATGTCGACGCGTTCGCCGCCGCGCTCGAAGCGTTACTCGCCGATCCGCAGCGGTGCGCGGAAATGGGTGCGGCCGCGGCGGTTCGGGTCCGCGACCGGTTCACGTCAGGAGTCATGGCTGCCGACCTGGCTGCCCTGCTGAAGAAGGCGTGACCGGCGCCAGCGACGCATGCCGCAGCCGCGCGAACGCCGCGGGGCCCTGCACCAGATAACGCCGGGCGAGCCGGCGCGGCTCCTGCTTCAGGCGGTACAGCCACTCCAGGCCGTAACGCTGGTAGGCGACCGGCGCCCGGTCGACGACTCCGGCCAGGAAGTCCCCCGCGGCGCCGAACGCCAGCAGGACCGAGGCACCGGTGTCTTTCGCGTATCGCTGAATCCACAGTTCTTGGCGCGGCTTACCGAGCCCGACGACCAGCAGCCGCACCCGGGCGGCTTTGATCTCGGCGGCCAGCGCGGCGCAGGCATCGGCGGATTCGATCTCGTCGCGGGCCGGTGCCCAGAATCGTGGTGGCGCGGCGCGCGGATGGCGGCTGGCGAGCACCTCGGCCAACCGTTCGTGTGTCGCAGGCATCCCACCGAGGAAACCGACCTGGACGCCGTGGGCCGCGCCGAGGTCGAGCAGCGGTACGAGCAGGTCCGCACCGGTGACCCGGGGCCACGGCGCACCGCCGAGCCGGGCACCGCGCCATGCCACCGGCGCACCGTCGGCCAGCCACAGCCACTCGGGTTGGTCGAGGATTCGATTTCGGCCCGGCCGGAAGTGATGCAGATGGTCGAGGTTCACCGAACCCACGGCCAGCTGCGGCCCTGGCGCGCAGAGTCGTTGCGCAACGGTTGTCACCACGTCGGCCGTGGTGTGCCGGGCCACGAGCGTGTCACCGATCCGCATGTGCGCAGGCGAACGACCAGGGAGCGTCAGCAACGTAGACGGCCTTTCTCGCAGCGTTCAGCTAGCCGGTGATGCGAACATCATGGCAAACTATCGGCGGTAACGCAGAGCCAGATCCTAAACCAATGCCGCCGGCTCTGGCGCATCGTGTGACCACCCCGTCCGGGAGGCCTCGCGATCGGTGACCATCACAGCTGACCGACAGTCAGGCGACAATTGGTTCGCTCGCTGCGTCAATTATTCGCAAACATCATGCACCGAGCGTCGCTGCGGCCTCGAGCCGGCCGGACCGTCGCCGCGCCCGCCGCCCGAAACCTGAGAACGGACTTTGCCGCAATTCCGTCAAGCCGTTAATATCACGGAAATACGGGTGCCGATGGCGCACACCGAATCCAGTGAGGGTCTCCGCCTTGAACGTCGCCCAGTTCCTTCGATCAGTCGTCCGGCGACCGCTGGCACTCGCGTTTCTAGCTATTCTCGGTGCCATTGCCGGTTACGTCGGGCTGTCCTCTGCGTCATCGGTGTATCAGTCGACTGCGGTTGCCGTCGTGATCCCACCCGGCAGCGGTTCTCCGGACGCGGGCCTCAACCCGCTGATCAATCTCAACAACAACACCGCACAGCTCACAGCAATCGTGGCAACGGCCTTGCAAACAGACGGCGGGCACAAGGCCGCCGCCGACGCGGGCGGAACCGGCAACTTCACCGTCAACACAACATTCGGTGACGCCGCGGTGTACGCGCAGCTGACTTCCCAGCTCGTGATCGTGGCCGACGGGCCGGACGCCGATTCGGCCAGGGCCGCGGCTGCCGCACTCGTCGAATATGCGCGCGCATGCCTCAACAAGATCCAGCTCGACTCCGCGGTGCCCGTCGTCAACAACGCGCTCCTGATCCCGTCGGTCGAGCCGAGCCAGGCCGTGAAGCTGCCGACCAGCGGCGTCCGGGCCGGCGCGGCGTACGCGTTGGGTGCGGTGCTCGGTGGCCTGGCGCTGCTGCTGATCCTGGACGCGGCGCGCGAGGTCATCCGTAGGCCCGGAAGCCTCTCTCGGACCGAAGAATCCGCCACCGAACCGGACGGAGCATCGCGGAGTGATGCGAACGCCTGAGGCCCCTGTGGTCGACGTAGCCGGCCGCAGCGGACACAGCGGGCCGGTGCTGCTCGCGGCCGGCGCCTTCTTCCTGCTCGGGATGCGCCAGACGTTCACCGTCCCATTGACTTTCGGCCTGAGTCTCGGCCAGTTCCTGCTTTATGTCGGCGCCGCCGGGTGGGCGCTCGTCGGCGGCGGGGTGGCCCGGTGTGGGGTCGCCAACCGGTGGCTCGTGATCGCGGTCATGGGCTACCTCACCGCATCGTTGCTGTCCTACGGCGCTGCGATGGACCGCGGCACCGTCACGCGCGGGTTCGAATTCGGTGATCGCTACATCTTCTCGGATCTGGCACTGGCCGCCATGGTCGTCGCGATCATCGCGATGATCACCACGACGGGCCACGTCGCGCTGATGCTGAAGGGCCTGCTGGTCGGTGGTGCGCTGTCGTCCGCATTCGCGGTCGTGCGGTTTATAGCCGGAATCGACCTGGCACCGCTGTTCATCCTGCCCGGGCTCAAACAGAGCGATTTCGTCCTCGTCACCAACCTCGCCCGCGAAGGCATCGACCGCCCGCAGGGCAGCGCTGGGCATCCCCTCGAGCTCGCCGGAGTGCTGACCGTGATCATCCCGCTCGGTGTCGCGATCGTGGCCAGTGCCCGCGCGAAAGGCGAACGGACCTGGCCGTGGATCGCCTGCACCGGCCTGCTGATCTGCGGCGCGATGGTGACCGTGTCGCGTTCGGCGGTCGTCGGTCTGGTGGCAGCGGTCCTGGTCATGGTGTGGCGGTGGTCGATCAGGCGGTTCGCCGTGACGCTGATCGCCGCGGCTGCCGCGGTGGGGTTGGGATTGTTGCTGCAGGTGCAGGTGGTGACGGCGATCCTGCAGTCGTTCGCCAACGCGGCCACCGACTCGTCGATCGCTTCGCGAGGTGTCGGCGCCTCGTACGTCGCCGCGCACTTCCGCGACCAGTTCTGGCTGGGGCAAGGGGCCGGCATGTATCCGGCGTTCCGCCAACCCGTGCTCGACAACCAGTACCTTTCGCGGCTCATGGAGACCGGCGCGCTCGGGCTGGTGAGCTTCGTCGCGTTGATCGCTGTGGCGTTGGTGCTGGCCCTGCGGGCTTCCGCGGCGCGTGACCCAGTGACCGCCGAACTCGCGGGCGGCATCAGCGGATCACTCGCTGCGCTCGCGGTGATCAGCACGATCCTCGACGTCAGCGGCTTCATCCAGATCTGGACCGTGACATGGATACTCGTCGCGTTGTCGACGGTCGTCTGGCGGCTGGGGCGGCAGCCATGAGGTCGCGCCCCGGCCGTGCGCTCGCCGCGGCGGCACTGGTGCTCGCAGGCTGCGGATCGCCCGGACACGCGGCAACACCCATGCCGCACCCTGAGATCATCGGATTCTCCGCACCGGATCTCGTCAACCCGCTGCGCGGGCAGTACGAGAACCTCGCGACTCCGCTCTTTCCGCAAGGCAATCCGGCCCAGGGAAGGTACGAGCCATGGCCAGGCACCACCGACACGAGCCTGCGGATCGATTGGCGCACGTTGCAGCCCCGCGATCCCCGCACCCTGCCCAAGGATGCGCCCGACGACCAGAAGTACGACTTCGGCGTGCTAGATGCAGCCCTGGCGGAGGCCGAGAAGAACGGTCACCGCGTGGGTTTTCGCGTCACGGCGTTCAACTCGTGCTGTGAATCCGACTACCCGAACGACACCGACATCGCGGTGCCCGACTGGCTTCGAGCCATCCCCGGCGCAACCCGCACGTATCCGAATCGCGGTGTCAGCTACGTCATTCCGGACTGGAACAACAAGGCGTACCTGTCGTCGTTCGCCGATCTGCTTGCCGCGCTGGGCAGGCGCTACGACCGCGACGAGCGGCTCGCCATCGTGGAGGTGTCGGGCTACGGCGATTTCAGCGAGAACCACGTGGCGTTCATGCGCGACACCCTCAAGATCCCCGGGCCGGCCCCTGACGACAGCGAGCGCGAACTGGGCTATTTCAGCCAGTACCGGGATCAGTACATCACGAAGGACTCGATCACGTTCCTGGTCGACGCCAATCTGGCCGCGTTCCCCAACACCCAGCTGATCGCGGCGACGGGTAATCCGGAGATCACCCGGCAACTGTTCCGGGACAGTGCGCGGTTGCGGGGCCGCGCCAAACCTGTCGGGATCCGCGCCGACGGGCTCGGTGCCTACCGCCCGATCCCGACCTGGGCCGAGGACGACGACTCTCGCTACGTCCAGACCGGGGATCCCATGGTTGCGGTGGTGGCCAACAGGTTTCGCATCGCACCGATCGTGACCGAGTGGATTCCGAACCCACCTACTACAGACACCGCAGATTACTACCTGACGGGCCTGCGCGACGTGGTCAACGACCATGTGTCGATGACCGCGAGCACCGGGTTCCCGGGTCAGCTGTACGAAACCCCGATGCCCGCCGATCAGTACCAGGTGTGGGCCTCGGCCAACAAGTTCGCCGGATACCGGTATGCCGTCGTGGCAACGGAACCGACCGAGCCTATCGCGCAGGCTTCGACGAGTTTCACGCTCACCTTCCGGTGGACGAACTTCGGTGCCGCGCCCGTGTATGAACGCTGGGATCCCGAGTACACCATCGTATCGGCGTCCGGCCAGGTGGTGCGGACGCTACCGGCCGGCGTCGATCTGCACAGTCTGGTCGCCGATCAGCATTTCGACGATGTCGCCGACGTCCCCGCCGCGAAATCGGCCATGGACGCGGTCACGGTCGCCGACGGCCTGCCCAGTGGCACGTATGTGGTGCGGGCCCGGGTGAACTGGCGCGAGCATAAGCCGAACGCGACTGTCACAGTGGACTTTCCGCCCATGAACCTGGCACAGACCGGACGTGATGCCGACGGGTGGTACCCGATCCTGCAGTTCAGCGTGCGCTGACCCAGTCGTCCCGCACCAGGCTCCACAGTTCGTGGTCGCGACGCCCGTCGCCAACCCGCATGTAGTTGCGCATGACGCCCTCGCGCGTGAACCCAAGGCGTTGTGCCAGTTTGACGGTCGCCGAGTTGCCGACAGCGATCGGTGCCGCGATCCGCTCGATTCCGAGTTCGCCGAAGAGGTGGCCGATCGCGAGCCGGATCGCGGTCGTACCCACGCCGGCGCGCGCATGGCGCGATCCGACCCACAGGCCGAGTTCGCTTCTGCCGTGGAACCCGTCGAGCCACACATCGCACTGCCCCGCCAGCCGACCGTCGACGTCGATCACGGTGTGCAGCCCACCGCCGGCACGCATGCGCCTGCGGGCTGACATGCACTCGCGGATCCAGGCGCGACGGGTGTGGCGTTCTGCCCAGCTGAGCGTCGAGTGATCCCAGAACGGTTCGATCAACGCCTGATCGGCCAGGCGTACCTCGCGCCAGGTGTCGGCGTCGGAGAAGCGCGGCGTCCGCATCGTCACTGCGACACCGTGGTCCGTCACACCCGTCAACGTGGGCGCCGCGCCGAGCACCCGGCGCAACCGCACCCCTAACTCTGACACTCGTTGCTCTCGGGTAGGCGATCAAGGTCGATCCAGCGCCCGTGCAGCTCGGGATACCGAGCTGCCACCTCGGACAACAGGTCCGGCACCGTGAGCAGAACCATGTCGGGCCGGGCGGCGATCAGTGCGTCGGGTGAGACGATCGGGATGTCGGTGCCCGGCATCCGCCGCCCCTGCTTGGCGGGTGACGCGTCGGCGACCCCGCCGAGTAGTTCGCGGTCCAGGCCCGCCATCGCGAAGAGCGCAACAGCCCTCGACGCCGCGCCATAGCCGTACACGCGTAGGCCTTCGCGTCGCCGGTCCCGCAGCCACGTCCGCAGGCTCGCCACCTGGGTGTCGGCCGCCCGCTGCAGCGCCCCGTGCAGCAGCTCGTCATCGAGTTGCCGTCCAGTGCAGTATCTTTCACGCTCCGGCCGCTGGGCCGCCGTGTGCACTGCGGCCACCAACTCGGTGCCGCCGTACAAGCCGAATGCCCAGTCGGCGACGATCGTCATCCCGGCCCGGGTCAGCAGCCCTTCGAGAGCATGGCGCGAATAGTAGGCGAAATGCCCGTGCCGCAGGGCGTTCCACTGACCCTGGGCGACGATGGTCGCGAGCGCGTGATACTGCAACAGCAGCACGCCGTCGCGGGCCGTGGCCGCCGCGCGTTCGGCAAACGCGGCCCGCTGATCGGGTTCGTGCATGATGCCGAAGCAGTCCAGCACCACATCGGCCGGTTCGCCGGCCCGCGGGAGCGGGGTGAAGCCGCGGGCGGTCAACAATCCCAGCCAGCTGCCGCCGTGCGGGCTGCCGAACTCGCGCACGGTCGTTCCCGTGAGCCATCCGGCCCCGGCCACACGTGCCACGGCGTCGGCGGCCTGATCTTTCAGCGCCTGCGGTTCGACCCCACGCGGTTCGGCGGTCACCGTATCGTCTTCGGCCAGCTGGGCCAGCCGGCATGCGTCGCACAGGTCCATCGCGAGCGGATACAACGCCTCACGATCCGATACAGGCTCATCCGCCGGCGGGAAGTGGTCCGCGGCAGGAACTCGCCCCAGCTCGAGCACACGCCGGAGCCGGTGTCCGCCGCATGCCCGGCAGGTACTCATGGCAGCATGTCCTTGTGCGCATCGAGCAGACCCGGATTCCCGGTGTGGCCGTACTGGTTCCGCAACCGCACCGTGACGCGCGGGGCCTGTTCACGCGAACCTTCGACGCGGCGATCTTCGACGAGTGGCTGGGAGTTCCCGGCGCCGCAGCGACGTTCGTGCAGGATTCGCAGTCCCGGTCGGCGCGCGGCGTGATCCGGGGACTGCACGGGCGCCGCGGCCGCGGTGAGGCCAAACTGGTGCGGTGCGCCAACGGCGCCGTGCACGACGTCCTGGTGGATGCCCGGCCGGACTCCCCCACGTTCGGTGAGCATGAGTCGTTCCTGCTGGACGACAACGACTTTCGCCATCTGTACGTCCCACCCGGCCTGCTGCACGGTTTCCAGGCGCTGACCGCGACCGCCGACGTGTGTTACCGCATCGATCGTGGCCACGACCCCGCCGAGGACATCGCGGTGGCCCACGACGATCCCGACCTGGCGGTGGCGTGGCCCCTGCCGGTGACCGCGATATCGCAGCGCGACGCCGCCGCGGGCAGCTGGGCGGATCTGGTCAGGCAACTGCGCTGACACTCCGCAGCTCACCGTCCACCGAGCCGCCGTCGAGCAATTGCCGCAGCCGCGCCAGCCGCGTGAACCGGTCCTGGAACGACGCTTCGGTCAATCCGTAGGCCGTGTAGGCGGAATACAGCTCGATCGCGCCGTCGGCGACCGTGTGGCGCGCCTCGAAACCCAGTTCGGTTCGCGCCCTGCTGAAGTCGACGCGGTACGACCTCGGGTCGGCTCCGGTCTCGCCGGTGATCTGCACGGTGGATCGGGGTACGGCATGGACCACCTCGTCGGCGATCTGGGCGACCGTCACGTTGTTGGTCTCCGAGCCCACGTTGTACGCGCGGCAACTGACCACGTCGGCCGGTGCGGTGAGGCAGTTCGCGAACGCCGCGGCGATGTCGGCCGCATGAACGAGCGGCCGCCATGGCGTGCCGTCGGAGAGCACCCGGACCACACCCGTGAGCACCGCGTGGCCGACCAGATTGTTCAGCACGATGTCGGCACGCGGGCGGGGCGAGAACCCGAATGCCGTTGCGTTGCGCAGGAACACCGGTACGAACCCGGCATCGGCCATCGCCGCGACATCGTCCTCGACACGCACCTTGCTGATGGCGTACGGCGTCAGGGGCCGCAGCGGTGCATCTTCGTCGACCAAGCCGTCGCCGGCCGCGCCGTATACCGAACAGGTTGAGGCATACAGGAATCGGCCCACACCGGCGTCCTTGGCCAGCCGCGCCAGCCGCACCGACGCACGGTGGTTGATGTCGAACGTGATGTCGGGTTCGAGCGCCCCGAGCGGATCGTTCGACAACGCGGCCAGGTGCACCACTGCGTCGAACCCGGCCAGCTGATCGACCGTGACGTCACGCAGGTCGACCGTGAGCTGTTCGACTGCGTCCGGCTCGGGCCCGAGCACACAATCGGCGAAGTAGCCGGTGTCCAGGCCGACGACCTGATGCCCGGCTGCCTGCAGCACCGGCACCATCACCGTGCCGAGGTACCCCTGATGTCCGGTGACCAGAACCCTCATACGCCAGCCCTTTCCGCGAATCCGATGATCGCCTTCTCCACGACGAACGCCTCGGCGTGGCTGCTGCGACATTGCACGCCGCGCAGCCGGGACAGCCCGAGGAAGGCCGCGTCGTCGAACCAGTCCCGCCCGGCCTGCGACGGATAGTGCTCGTGCAGCAGGCGCACCTTCTCCTCGGCGATCTCGCGATCCACCGGGTGGAACAGCGTCGGCCGCGGGGTGTCGGTCTCCCACTTGAGGATCTCGTAACCCAGGGTCAGGTGATCCCGGAACTCGGTGGGCAGCAGTTCGGCCAGCGTGCGGTGGTCCTGATGCGCATCGTGGCGCTGCGGCCCGAACACCACATCCGGATCGCAGGTCTGCCGAAAGGCATTGAGCTCGGCCTTGACCCGGTCCCAATGCGCGGGCGCGCGGCCGTCGGGGAAATCCAGCACCGTGAGCGCGATCTCGGCCCCGGGACAGAAGGTCGGTAACGCGGAGCGCTCCTCGGCCTCACGCGGGGTGCCGCCGCCGGACAGCACCAGCGCGTGCACGCGTAGCCCCGGATGCGTACGCGCCAGGGTGAGCAGCGTGCCGCCCATGCCGATCGCGATGTCGTCGCAATGTGCTGCGACCGCCGCGATTTCGGTGACGGACGCGGTGTTCAGCCCGATCACGACGCGCGTTTCTCCCAGAGCATCCACGGCGCGTCGCCACGCTGGTAGGCGGCATCCAGGTCGGCGCGTTCCTTGAACGTGTCGGCGGGCTTCCAGAAGCCCAGGTGTTTGTAGCCGTAGAGCCTGCCGTCGGCCGCGAGCTTGCCGCAGACGTCCTCGACCAGGTCGCAGTCCTCGGTCAGCAGCTCGAGCACATCGCGCGAGAGCACGAAGAACCCGCCGTTCTCCCAGATCGGCAGCTGCGATACGGGCGTGATCCCGTTGACCGCACCCGAATCCGTGAGATCCACGCAGTGGAACGACGACTGCGGCGGCACCACGAGCATCGACGCCGCGGCGCCCGAGGCCTTCACCTCGTCGATGATGTGGTTCATCGGCGCATCGGTGAGCACGTCGGCGTAGTTGGCCAGGAAGTACTCGTCGTCTTCCAGGAACTTGCCGACGCGCCGCAGCCGCTCGCCGATCGGCGATTCCGCGCCGGTGTCGACGAACGTGATGGACCAGTCGCTGATGTCGGAATGCAGCAGCTCGACCTGGCCGTCGCGGATCACGAAGTCGTTGGACACCGACTCCTGATAGGTCAGGAAGTAGTTCTTGATGTGCGTCGCGCCGTAGCCGAGGCACAGGATGAAGTCCTTGTGCCCGAAGTGCGCGTAGTACCGCATGACGTGCCAGATCAGGGGCCGGTTCCCGATCATCTGCATGGGCTTGGGAATGGTGTCGTCGGCTTTGTTGCGCATCCGCATGCCGTAGCCCCCGCAGAACAAGACGACCTTCATGAAGACCTTCCCTTCGCCATGTCGACGACGTGCAGACTGGGCAGCGGGTATACGAGCTGCGCTCCCCACTCAGCGGTGTATGACAGTTGTGCGGTGATCTCGGTCTCGAGATTCCACGGCAGCACGACAATGACGTCCGGGCGGTCCTTCTCGAGGCGGTCCACGGGATGGATCGGGATCCGCGTGCCAGGGGTGAACCGGCCGTGCTTGTACGGGTTGCGGTCGACGGTGTATTCGAGGAGGTCCGAGCGGATTCCGCAGTAGTTCAGCAGCGTGTTGCCCTTACCCGGGGCGCCGTAGCCGACCACCCGCTTGCCCGCGGCCCGATAGTCCAGCAACAGCCGCAGCAGGCTGTGGCGGAGATCCTCGGTACGCCTTTGCAGCGACACATAACCGCTGACGTCGTGCAGGTCGGCGCGTTCCTCGGCGGCGAGCAGTTCGGCCATCCGGGCCGAGGGTGCGCCGGCCACCGCGTCGGGCCGCGCCCACAACCGGATCGAGCCGCCGTGTGTCGGAAGGGATTCGACGTCGACGACGGTCAACCCGGCGGTCGCGAGCGCACGGGCCGCCGACGCGACCGTGTAGTACTGGAAATGCTCGTGGTAGATGGTGTCAAACTGCGCGAATTCGACCAGGTTGCCCGCATGGTGCACCTCGATGGACAGCCACCCGTCGTCGGCAAGCAGCGTGCGCAAGGAACGGGTGAAGCCCAGCAGGTCGGGGATGTGGGCATAGACGTTGTTGGCCACCACGAGGTCCGCGGGCCCGTGCCGGTCCCTAACCGCCGTTGCTATTGATTCCTCGAGGAACGCCGTCAGCGTGGGCACGCCGCGCTCACGCGCCGCCTGTCCGACATTCACCGACGGCTCGATGCCCAGGCATGGCACGCCCGCGTCGACCACGTGCCGCAGCAGGTACCCGTCGTTGCTGGCAGCCTCCACCACAAACGATTCGGGGCCCAGGCCCAACCGGTCGACGGTGGCACCGACGAACCGCCTGGCGTGCTCGACCCACGAATCGGAGAATGACGAGAAGTATGCGTACTCGGTGAACGTGTCCTCGGGCGTTATCAGCGCAGGGATCTGCAGAAGCAGGCAGTTCTCGCACACTCGGAGGTGCAGTGGATACGTCGGCTCCGACAGGTCCAGCTCGTCGACGGCAAGGAATTTCTCACACGGCGGAGTTGCGCCCAGATCGAGCACGCTCAGCAGGCGGTCTGACTCACACAACCGGCACAGCACACGCAGACCTTCGCTCTCCGCCGAGGTTGATCAATACTGTTCATCTCGTGACGCCGAGTCGCAAGCAAGGCCATCGGTATCACTCAACCCGAGGATCTTAGCAGCCTTCAGCTAACTAGGACTATGTTGCTGTGTTGGTCGCCTCACCCGTGTACGTCAACCCGAGCAATCCGCGTGTGTCGTGTTCTCTGTAGACGCTGCACAGTCGTGCGGCTTGCCAAGCCACCTCTCAACAGCGGTGTACGCCAACAGCAGTCACAGGCTTGGTGGTCACTGACAACGCCGCCGCGCTGGTGACCGCTACCAGTACGCGCCTTCAGTGGCAGCATTTGCTGAGCAGACCTGGAAGTTCCCTGCACCGCATACTCCCTCTCGCTCATGCTCCGCGAGAACCGTTGCACAGTGCGGGTGGGCCGCCACTCTCATCGGCGGCCTTGGAGGATTGCTTCGACGTTGCGTTCCGCCAGTGCGGTGATGGTCATGAAAGGGTTACACCCGACAAAGCCCGGGATCAAAGAGGCATCGTTGATGTAGAGGTTGTCGTATCCGAGTACGCGACCGAATGCATCAGTGACCTGTCCCCGAACGCATCCGCCCAACGGGTGGACGGTGTTGGGCACGAACACTCTCCCAGAGAAGATGTCATCTCGGTAGTCGACGCTATTGGCGGTGACCACTCGGTCAAACACCCGCCGGGCTCGTTGCACGAGGTGCTCGGTGTGCTCGTCCGTCCACTGAATGGATATCGAATCCGTTGGACGATCGTAGCTGAAGTCGGCTCGGTCCCCGGTCTTGACCATGGCGTAGTACCCGAGCATGAATGTCTCCTCGGGGAGCGGTATGGAGAACATGCTGGCGTATACCGGATTGTCTGGGTCGGTTCTGCCGTCGAGATTGATCATGCCCATGAGCGACTGCTGAGTGCCCGCCGGATCATGGTTGTCCAGCATGTGCGAAACCATAACGTCACCGTTGTTGCCGTAGCCTCGCCCAACTGCGTCGGAGAGATTCGATAGCGCACCTGTCTCTCGAGCACGTAACAGGATGTGATTGGTACCGAGAACGCCGGCGCAAAGGTAAAGGTGCCGACACCCGATCTCTCTACGCGCCAGTTCTTCACCCCAGCGGTCGATCGTGCGGGTGCCCACCACATATTCGCCGGACGGCTCTTGCCGGATACTGGTGACTTCGGTGAGCGGCCTCAGGTTCACGCGGCCGGTTTTCACGGCCGCTCTGATGTAGGTTTCGTCGACACTGCCAATGCGGCCGAAATTGTTGCCGTACTGTTGTTCCAAGTCAAGCGCAGACCGCGTTGCCCGCCCTGCCGCTTCATCTTTGAGATAATCGAACGAGTAGGCGCTGCCGTTGTAGTCGACGGGATAGCCTGCGGCGGCCGCGTATTGCCTCCCGACTCGCGCGTACTGGAACCATGGGGTCTGTTCGAACCAGTTCATATCTCTGTAGCTGATCCGCAACGACCTACGCGCGCGGGGTATATATGTTCCGAGGAACTCCGTCGGAGCGATGTCTGGGAACGTTTGGGCTACCTGCGCGGCGGTTGGGACCGCGGCGATTGCCGCGTTAACCATCGATCCGCCACCTACGCAGATTCCACGGAAGACATCGTGGGATCCGTGTGTACTCTTGTCGCAGATACCGGCCTGCACGGGTTGGGGCGAGGGAACGTTTCGCGCGATATCCTCCACCGTGATCCCCCTGAACGATGTAGTCAGGCTTGGCGGAATCGGCGTGAACCAGCCGGACCGAGTATCGGCGGGCAGCATCTTGGAGAATCGCTTGCCATCGTCGTCAGGCGCGGTCCAGTGTCTTCCCTTCTCCAACATCAGGGTGTCGATTCCCGCTTGGCCGAGTCTCAGCGCTGTGACCCCACCGCCGTATCCACTTCCAACCACAATCGCCGGGTAGTAATCACGCGGCGCGGACCGGCGCGCTGTCGTGCGTAGGTGCACAGCCGCGCCGCCAGCGCCCATGGCGGCCGACGAAGCCATTCCGAGGAATCTTCGCCGCGAGAGGAGCAGGTCATCCATTACGCTGCCCATACCTGGCAACGCCACGCCGCTCGCGTGACGAATCAACTGCGGCTAGGCCGATCTCGCCCCCGTAATGATCAAGGACAAGCGGATCCATCACACGCCGCCACAACGGAGGGACCAGCGCCAGCACCAGCATGGTGCCGTATCCCCCGGGCAGTTCGGGAGCGTCGTCGAAACTACGTAGAGTTTGGTAGCGCCGCCGGGGGTTGGCATGGTGATCGGAATGTCGCTGTAAGTGGAACAGAAAGACATTGGCCACCACAGTGTTACTGTTCCAGCTGTGGCGCGGAGCGACCTTCTCGTAGCGCCCAGAAGGCAACCGTTGACGCCGAAGCCCGTAGTGTTCAATGTAATTGACAATCTCTAGTAGACAGAATCCGATGACCGCCTGCCCAAGCAGCCAGGGAAGTACAATCGGGCCGAACCAGAGTGCGACAACAGTGAATAACAGCGCACTCAACAGCCAGGCGTTGAGGACATGATTGCCGAAAGTCCGCTGTGAGAGACCGGCCCGCGCAAGGCGCCTAGCCTCCGAACGCAACGCTGAGCGGAGGCCACCCAACAACGATCTCGGGATGAAGCAGTACAGGTTTTCACCAAGTCTGGCGCTTGCGGGGTCCGCCGGTGTTGCCACCCGGCTGTGATGGCCGCGATTGTGCTCCACGAAAAAATGGCCGTAGCAGGTTTGCGCCAGCGCTATCTTACTGAGTCGTTGTTCGAAGCGTTCATGCTTGTGACCGAGTTCGTGGGCGGCGTTGATGCCCACACCCCCGATTACACCGACTGTGACCATCAGTCCGACCTTGTCCCCGAGCGCCATCCGCAACCAACCTCCACCACTCCACAACCAGCAGGCCAGAACCAGCGACAAATACTGATTGGGCAGATACAGATAGGTCGCCCACCGATAGAACCTGTCCCGATCAAGCTCGACGTACGCACCCTCCGGGGGATTACGTTTGTCTCGGCCGATTAGGTGATCCAACGCGGGCACCACCACGAAGGCAAGGATTGGGCATAGCCACCAAAACCATCGGATATCGGTGATAGACACCGCAATCCATGAAATCGGGGCCAAACATGGGACAGTTGCACCGAGTAGCCATAAGTACTTTTTCGGATCCCTCCAGTGTCCGGTCACGGCGAGCCGTTGTCGCCGAATCAGTTCAGGCCGTGTGAAACGTCCGCCATTCATGGCTCTCCCCGACAGGAAAAACTCTTGCGTCACGCAAACTAGCAAAGTCCCTGGCGAATGAGCCACTTGAGCCGCGCAACAACCTTGTGACCTTCGTCGCGAACCCTATTCACGCCGCGAGTTCTTCACTACCGCATACAGCGCGAGTGCTTCGATCCCCGAATCCCAAGGCGCACCGAACAAGATTGAACCACGCCTCGCGACTGCGCCGAGGCTCACAGGCCGCGGTGGCTATGACGAGGGCTCATTTGTGAGACTGTTCGACTCGTCACGTAACCGCGTTTCAGCAAAGCTGAATAGAAAATTCGAAGGCGCGCGGTAGCCACACAAAGTACGTTGGCTACGCCTCGGACGACTGAGCGGTCGTTGATGCGCCGTTCGACCGTCCGGTGATTCCACTGGACGATCCGCATTTCGTTATGCGTTGGCTAGCTCATATCCACGCGCAAGTGGCAACGAGACAAGGGGAAATCGGTGAAGGTCGACACGGTGACGATCCAGGATGCCACCGCAGACGAGATCAATGACGTGGAGTACTGGTACGGCCTGGCGGGGGCGTCGTCGGGAAGCACCATGGGGAGAGAGCTCGCCGCTGCACGCACTGACGGCTTGCTCGGCGCGGCATTGCGCGGCGGAACAATGCGTGCTAAGTCCCTAGACCGCTACCACACCATGTTCGACAGTGTCGTGGCACGTACCTTGGTGCTCTCGGCGCGCTGCAACGCTCAAACCGTCGGGTTGCTGATGCTCGGACCCAACCCGCGGCTACTCCAGCTCGGCCCGCATTACTACGATCTGAATATCAGAGTGCTGCTAGGGCTTGCCAAGCTCCACTGCATTGCAGTGGCACCCGATCACCGCAATAAGGGCACCGGTTCGCGGTTGCTGGGGACTGCGACGAACATCGCCCGCCTCTCGGCATTCGGCGAACTCTACGGAGAATTCAACGCCCGGCACGTGTGCCTGGAGAGCTTCTACAAGCAACGCGGATTCACCGTGCTAGAACCCTACGAGGGGCTCAACGTCACCACCGCGATCGGCAGTCTGATGTATATCCAGCCCGCCGACGGAGACCGGCTGTTCACGACGACGCTCGCGGAACCCGCCACCGCGCCGGACCCCGCAGCGGCCGAAACTCCATCACTCCGGGGAGCCTGGAGCGATCACGGCGTGACCAAACCTGCTTGCGGCGATGACACGTCCGCCATCCAGGCATTGCGCTACAACCGAATTGGAACCATACGCCGCTGCCCGTCAGTGACCGAAGGGTCTCCAACGCGCTTGGCGCCGTGATTCTGATTCACTGCCAGCGTGCCGTGTGCGACCACGTCTGGAGTGAGGAAACTCCCGCCAGAGGGGCTGTCGGATCAATTGAGAGTCCAAGCCGACACGTTGGTTAGAACAGGTCCGTCACTGACGGCGGTACTCGATGGGGTCTGCTGCACGATCAGGTGACAGTTTCGGTCACGCGGCCTGACTGGCCGGTGTGGTCATGATTGCTTCGAATTCGATCGGGGTCAACCGCCCGAGGCCGGACTGGCGGCGGCGCCGGTGGTAGGTGCGCTCGATCCAGGTGACGATCGCGATGCGGAGTTGTTCTCGGGTGTCCCAGCGGCGGCGGTCGAGCACGTTCTTCTGCAGCAGGCTAAAGAAGCTCTCCATGGCGGCGTTGTCGCCGGCGGCTCCGACACGGCCCATAGAGCCGACCATCTCGTGTTGATTCAAGGCGTGTACGAATTTCCTTGACCGGAACTGAGATCCGCGATCCGAGTGCAGAATGCACCCCGCGACATCTCCGCGTCGGGCTACCGCGCTGTGTAGTGCCCGGATGGCCAGTTGTGACTTCATTCGGGAGTCGATGCTGTAGCCGACGATCCGGTTGGAGAACACGTCCTTAATCGCACAGAGGTAGAGCTTGCCCTCACCGGTGCGGTGCTCAGTGATGTCACTGAGCCACAACTGATTTGGCCCTTCAGCGGTGAAGTCACGCTCGACAAGATCGTCGTGCACCGGCGGCCCGACTTTGCCGTTCTTGCCGCGTTTCTTACCAAACACGCTCCACAGTCGATTCTGCGAGCAGATCCGCCATGCGGTGCGCTCGGCCATCGGCTCGCCGGCATCGCGCCTCCTCCACGAGGTAGCGGTAGCCGAACTCCGGATCGTCTGCGTGCGCGTCGAACAGCGCATTGGCGCGGTAGGCCTCGATGAGTTCGGCCTCGGTGATGGGGTCGGCCAGCCAGCGGTAATACGGTTGGCGGAGAGCTTGAGTACTGGCACGTCACCGCGACGGGGATCCCGTCGGCGGCGAGCTCTTTCACGAGCGGGTAGACCCTTTTCCCGGCAGATTGGCCTGCGATAAATACGCTGCGGCCCGGCGCAGCACCTCGTTCTCTTGCTCTAGCAGTTTGATCCGCCGTCGGGCTTCGCGCAGCTCACCGGACTCGCTGGCGCTCTTGCCGGGCTTGGTGCCTTCGTCGATGTCGGCCTGACGGAGCCATTTCTGCAGCGTCATCGGGTGCACTCCGAAATCGGTGGCGATCTGCTCGATCGTTACACCGTCATCGCGGTTGCGAGCGACCCGGACGACGTCGTCGCGGAACTCGCGGGGGTAGGGCCTTGCCATGGGGACATCCTTCCAGCCCGCCCATGCTGGGCAAGCCAACTCAGATGTCACCTATTCGTGCAGCAGACCCATGGGCGCAACACCCACGCGGTTGCCAAATGTGGTGGTGAAGTGGCTTTGGCTGGAAAACCCTACTGCTGCGCCGATCTCGGCGACAGTCATGGTGCTGGTCAGTAACAGCGCCTTGGCATGCGCGATACGCCGATCGAGGATGTACTGTCGCGGTGTTGTGTGAAACGTGGCGGCGAATGCACGCGCGAATCGATCGACACCCATGCCGACACATGCAGCCAGCGCCGCCATGCTGACGTTGCCATTACAAGTTTCACGCTCGATATAGTTCAACAGGCGGGCTTGCTCAGTCTCATCGAGAACCGCAACGGCCGATCGCGTGTGGCGGTGCTTCCACGAGACGAACCGGTCGATCAGATCTAGACGTAGCGTTTCGGCCAAAGTGCGTGTCAAGAGCTGCCCTGCGGCATCGCCGCGGCCGCGCAAGTCACCGAGCGCCTCTACCAGACTCAGAGTGAACGGATGACGCCGGACGATCAAGTAACCGGCACCTTCAGCGAAAGGCCTTCTGGGCAAGTCGATTTCACAGAATACGCTTATCGGCCCATAACGCTCAGCGGTAGCGCGCTGCGCGGCAGGCACTACCCACACATCTGCGTCCAGGAGCCGGACGGCGTCGACGGCCAAGTTGGCCCGTCGAGTGGGACGCAGCCGACTGACGTCGGGGCAGACAATCAGCCGGTGGGGACCGCTTTCCTCCCATTCCGGCGCATCGATCAACGGGCCGGCCGCAAATACCGCGACCAACCAATCTGAAGACCCGGAGTTCAACTCCAGCGCCTCCCGGCCTTGGGCCTACGGGTTCCGTCGCGT
This sequence comes from Mycolicibacterium mageritense, assembly GCF_010727475.1. Classification (NCBI taxonomy): domain Bacteria; kingdom Bacillati; phylum Actinomycetota; class Actinomycetes; order Mycobacteriales; family Mycobacteriaceae; genus Mycobacterium; species Mycolicibacterium mageritense. The sequence continues at coordinate 3,922,609 of NZ_AP022567.1, read as the reverse complement.
GCAGGGCAATCCAGAAGACACGAACGGTCGTTGTCACGCACTCGATACTCGTCAGTCATCGACCGGCCTCACACCCGTGAATGCGACTGGACTGTCAGACGATGCACAGCCACCACCACTCAACTGTTTTCCTCCGGCGGCACGACCGACTGCTCCACCACGAGGTGTCCGCACACCGGCCTGCATGGGCGTCGTATCACATTGGACAACGGGCAAACACATACTTTCCTCATGCTATGACACTTCCGCAACTCCCAGCAATCGCGATCAAGACGCGACCATCTCGTGGCCCGAGCGCGCCACAAACCCCACTCGCCTTGACGCACAGCGGTTTCCACTCTCCCATCGTCAGCTAGCGACGTTCGGCATGAATTCCTCGTATGCGGAACCTCCGCTTGCATGGGTTGCTCGCAACGATGCCCAGATGGCATGCCGCTGGAGATAAGTCAGCGGCGAAATCAGGCTCAGTAGTGCAGTGCGCGGCAATGCCGACGCTGGCCGTCAAAGAAAGGAGCGTGTCCAGACGCACAAGCGGTTGCAACCAGGTGAGCATTGAGTCCGGGAAAGGACGAAGCCAGTGCACCACTCACCGCGACGAGCCAACGCACGGCACCGTGAGCGGCAACCGGCGGGCCAGATCGTCCTACGCGCCGCAAAGTTGGCGGCAGACGCGCGCTGCGTCGGCGCCGACGGGTGCGTTAATATGAAGTGATGTTTGCTGTCGGGGCGGGCTTCGCAGTATGACCAACCAGCATGAGACCACTGATCAGGACGAGTATCAACTCGCCTCCGCGGCGGATATGGTTCTTGCGGAGATCGCAGTTCTGGGTATCGAGCTGAACTTGATGTCCCTGCCATTCGTCGAATCGATGGATTGGACGTTTAATGAACCGGAACACAAAGTGTTCTTACAGCGTGGTGGAACCGCACGGTCGAAGGAAGTCGAATTCCAACGCGGACCGAGTGGCGTCGTAACTCCGCGGGCAGGCAATGTGTGGGTAATCCCCGCCGAGCAGTCGGCGGCCGCGTTGATCAGCCACGCCAGAGGCGAGTTCGCGATGTTGACTCTGCCCACCGCGACGCTCGGCGACAACACGCTCCGTCCGCTGGTCGGGCGCCAAGACCCGTTCCTGCGTCAGCTGGTTGAGCGAATCGCCGACGTCGCGGACCGTAACGACGTCATCGCCCGACTCCTGCGGGAATCACTGACCGAGGGCCTGCGATTGCATATCCGTGACCGCTACGGGGAACGATCACAGTTGCCGCGGCGGACCGACCGCACCCTGAGCCGCGCCGAGCAGCAACGCATTGTCGATTTCCTGAATGACGGTCTCGATGCCGAGATCGATCTGCCCACGCTTGCCGGCTTGGTGGGCATGGGAGTGCACACATTCAGCCGAGCGTTCAGCGCAACCTTTCATACCACGCCTTACCAGTTTGTACTGGACCGCCGAATTGCGCGGAGCAAGCATTTGTTGGCGACCACACCGCTGTCGGTCACCGAAATCAGCGACGCGGTGGGGTTTTCCAATCCCAGCCACTTCGCGACCACGTTCAAGCAGCGAGTCGGCGTCACACCCAGCACCTTCCGGCGGGACGCCCGCGCCTGACTTGAGGCTCATTCGCGGTCATGCCGTCGATGTCCGAACCAAGTGATGCATGGACGTTGCCCGCTTGTCGGGCGCCTCGATCGAGGGCTTGCCGAGACATCGCATCGGCAGTTCCCCGTAGACCGTCCGCCCACAAGTGTCGGAAGGTATGACAACGCGCGTCGGCGCAGCCGCCGGCATCGCCGTTTCACCACCGAGGCCGCCTTCGTCTGCCAACCAGCGTGGCACCCATCCAGGCATGGTTGGCGCCAACGCCGGCCAGATGCGGTTGAGCCGCTCAGGAATTGCCAACTCAACGCCGCCATCCACCGCGTCGCCGTCACTCAGGCTCGGATAGGCTAGCGACGGTCACGCCTACCACCGCCTGCTCATCGCCGACGGCAAACCAAAGCCAAAGCACGGCGCCGCTTCAAACGCTGCACCTCACGGTTCATATTCCATGCCCTGCAAGCCCTGCAACATGACAACCACACGCAGTATCACGACGTAAACACGACGGCTTCACGCACGCGCTATTGCTCGGGAGGAAAACTACCCCTCGAGTTTGTAGCCGAGGCCGCGGACGGTGACCAGGTGCACGGGGTTGGCCGGGTCGGCCTCGATCTTGGACCGCAGCCGCTTGACGTGCACGTCGAGGGTCTTGGTGTCGCCCACATAGTCGGCACCCCACACGCGGTCGATGAGCTGACCGCGCGTGAGCACGCGCCCACTGTTGCGCATCAGATACTCGAGGAGGTCGAATTCCTTGAGCGGCAAGGTGATCGCCTCACCGTTGACGCTGACCACATGCCGCTCGACGTCCATCCGCACCGGGCCGGCCTCCAGCACGCCGTCTCCGAGGCTACTGTCGTCGCTCTCGGTGCCGCGGCGCAGCACGGCCCGGATCCGTGCGATGAGCTCGCGGGCCGAATACGGCTTGGTGACATAGTCGTCGGCCCCCAGCTCGAGCCCGACGACCTTGTCGATCTCGCTGTCGCGCGCGGTCACCATGATCACGGGCACGCTTGAGCGCGAACGCAATTGCTTGCACACGTCGGTGCCGCTCATGCCCGGCAGCATCAGGTCCAGCAGCACGATGTCGGCGCCGGAACGCTCGAACTCTGCCAGAGCCGACGGCCCGTCGCCCACCACGGTGGCCTCGAAGCCCTCCTTACGCAGCAGGAAGGCCAGGGGATCGGCCAGCGACTCCTCGTCCTCAACGATCAAAACGCTGGTCATCGGTCTCGCTAATCCTCTCGTTCGTCCACGTCACGTGAAGGGTCATCGTGATAGGGATAGGCCGGGATCGACAGCGTGAACGTCGACCCCGTTCCCGGCTGACTCCACAGCCGGATGGTTCCGTTGTGGTTGGCCGCGACATGTTTGACGATGGCCAACCCGAGGCCCGTGCCGCCGGTCGCGCGCGAGCGCGCCTTGTCGACCCGGAAGAAGCGTTCGAAAACCCGTTCCTGGTCGGCTTTGGCGATGCCGATGCCGCGGTCGGTCACCGCGATCTCGACGCTGCCGCCGCGGCGCCTACGGCTGATCGAGACGCCCGACCCGTTGGGCGAGTAGGCGATCGCGTTCGAGACCAGGTTGGCGATCGCGGTCACCAGCAGTGACTCGTCGCCCAGCACGCGGTAGCCCGTGGGAGCGTCGGTGGTGATGGAGATGTCGGCGTTGTCTGCGGCGACCTTGTGCCGGGACAGCGCCTCCGACACCACCGCATCCACGTCGACCGCCTCCAGATCGGGTAGCCGCTCGCCGCCCTGCAACCGGGACAGCTCGATCAGTTCTCCGACCATATCGGCCAGCCGCTGCGATTCGGCCACCATCTTGTCGGCGAACCTGCGGACCGTGTCGGGGTCGTCTGCCGATGCCAGGAGCGCCTCGGCCAGCACGCCCATGGCTCCGACCGGGGTCTTGAGTTCATGGCTGACATTGGCCACGAAGTCGCGTCGCGTCGCTTCCATGCGCGCGTGTTCGGACTGATCGTCGGCGTAGACCACCGCGAAACGGCCGTCGTCGTCGGCGAGCAACCGGACCTTTCCGCGCACCGAGAGGCCGGACCGCCCGGGGTGGGTCACCTTGCGCGGCGACAGGTCGACCTCGACGTCCTGGCCCGTGGCGAACACCTGCTCGGCCGCCTGCCACGCGCGGTCGTCGAGCAGTCGGTCCCGCACGATCCCCAGCTCACCGGCACGGATGTTGCAGTAGACGACGTCGTTGAACATGTCCACCACGGCGATACCGACCGGTGACAGCGAGACGATGTGCGACAGCATCTGCGACACCGTCATACCGGCCTCGTCGGCCGCGCGGCGATGCCGCTCGGTGGAGATGCGAAGCGCCACCGCGGCACCGACACCCAGGCCGACAACCAGCGCCAGCACTGCGGTCAGCAGTAACGCCGACACGACACTCACGCGAAAATCGTACGCATCCGGTGAACGTCATCCCAGCAGCGTGCGGCCAATTCGGGACAAGTCACACCGTCAAACACAGAATTTTCTGATGCCGTTAACCCGAGTTCACCCAATGTTCGCCGACAGCTTCTCCATGGCGCCCGACCGGCCCGCCAGGAGTGCGCTGACGGCACCCCTGAACGCCCGCACCATGCAGAAATCCTCGGCACCGGGATTAACTGACTATTTCTTGGCGCCCTGCGCGGCGACCGCGGCCGCGCCGGCTGCGGCGGCCTCGGGGTCGAGGTATTCACCGCCGGCCACCTTCGGCTTGAGGTCCGCGTCGAGGTCGTAACGCAGCGGGATACCGGTCGGGATGTTGAGCCCCACCACCTCGTCGTCCGACATGCCGTCGAGGTACTTCACCAACGCCCGCAACGAGTTGCCGTGCGCGGCGATCAGCACGGTCTTGCCTGCCTTGAGGTCGGGCACGATGGCCTCCTCGTAATAGGGCACGAAACGCGCCACCACGTCGGCGAGGCATTCGGTCAGCGGGCCGCCGCCGATGTCGGCATAGCGCGGGTCGGCGTCCTGGCTGAACTCGCTGCCCTTCTCGATGGGCGGCGGCGGGGTGTCGTAGCTGCGTCGCCACGCCATGAACTGCTCTTCGCCGTAGCGCTCCTTCGTGGCGGCCTTGTCGAGGCCCTGCAGCGCACCGTAGTGCCGCTCGTTGAGCCGCCAGTTGCGGTGCACGGGGATCCAGTGCCTGTCGGCCTTGTCCAGCGCGAGGTTCGCGGTGTTGATGGCGCGGCGCAGCAGCGACGTGTAGACCACATCGGGCAACACACCCTGTTCGGACAACAGTTCGCCACCGCGGATGGCCTCGGCACGGCCCTTGTCGGTGAGGTCGACGTCCACCCATCCGGTGAACAGGTTCTTCTGGTTCCAGTCGGACTCGCCGTGGCGGAGCAGGATCAGGGTCGGCATGACGCTCATCCTGTCATAGCTGCTCAGTCGTCGCGGTCGTCGATCAGATGTTCAAAAGCCCGCAGGTTCTTGAGCGACTCGCCCCGCGAAACCCGCCACTCCCACTCCTTCTGGATGGAGGTCCGAAAACCGAGTTCCAGCAACGTGTTGAAGTCGGCGTCGACGGCTTCGAGCACCTGGCCGAGCACCCGGTCGAGTTCGTCTGGGGTGACCGAGTGCAAAGCCATCCGGCCGACGAGATAGATGTCGCCGACGTTGTCGAGCGTGTAGGCGACGCCGTAGAGCCTGCGGTTGCGCTTGAGCAGGAACCGGTAGACGCCTTCGAAGTTCTCGTCGGGCTTGCGGCACACGAACGCCTCGACCCGCACCGAGTGCTCGCCGATGCTCAGGATGGTGTTGGTCTTGAGCTTGCGCTCCCCCGGCAGCTCGACCACGATGCCGGGCAACCCGCCGTGGGCGCCCTCGTGGTGCTGGTAGTTGAGGCCGTGCTCGTCGAGGGTGTCCTCGATCAGCCGTTGCAGGCTCATGCCCGCACGCCCCGCCGCATCGAGAACCTCCTGCCCACACGCCGCGAAGCCGGACGTGGATGGCGGGCCCGGTAGTCGGTCATCGCGCGCGAATAGCTGGTCAGCAGGGCGTCGACGGTGTGCCCCCACGAGAATTCCGCGGCGTGCGCGACCGCGGCCCGGCTCAGCGCCTCGGGCTCGCGCTGCAGCACCGCGTCGATCGCGGCGGCCCAGTCGTCCACCGCGTGCCCGTCGACCAGTGCGCCGCTCACACCGTCGGCGACCGCGACCGGCAGCCCTCCCACCGCGGCGGCCACCACCGGGGTGCCGCAGGCCTGGGCTTCGACCGCGACCAGGCCGAACGATTCCGAATAGCTCGGCACCGCAACCAGATCGGCGGCGCGGTACACATTGACCAGTTGTTCGCGGGACTGCGGCGGCAGGAACGTCACGCGGTCGGTGATACCCAGTTCGTCGGCGAGGCGAACCAGTGTGTCGGGTTCGGCCAGGCCCGAACCCGAAGGTCCACCGGCCACCAGAACCCGTACCCCGGGCAGTTTCGCGGCGGCGCGCAACAGGATGTCCGGGGCCTTGAGCGGCTGGATGCGGCCGACGAAGGCCACGACCTGTTCGTCGGAGGGGATGCCGAGCACCGCGCGGGCGCGGTTCCGGTCCCCCGGTGTGAACAGGTCGAGGTCGACGCCCGGATGCACCACGTCGATCCGCGCCGGGTCGGCGTGGTGCAACGAAACCAGTTGCTGCGCTTCGTGTTCGGTGTTGACGATCAACCGGTCGGCCTCGTCGACCACCTGCTGTTCACCGACCGCGCGCAGCGGCGGCTCGGGTGAGTCCCCCTGTGCGAGCGCGGCGTTCTTCACCGCGGCCAGGGTGTGTGCGGTGTGGACGAGCGGCACGGCCCAGCGGTCCCGGGCCAGCCAGCCGACCTGTCCGGACAGCCAGTAGTGCGAGTGCACGACGTCGTAGTACCCGGGCTCGTGCGTGGCCTCGGCGCGCAGCACACCCGCGGTGAACGCGCACAGCTGTGTCGGCAGGTCGTACTTGTCGAGCCCCTCGAACGGCCCGGCCACCACGTTGCGCACCACCACACCGGGCGCCACCTGCACGACGGGCGCATCGCTCGACGAGGTGGCCCTCGTGAAGACCTCGACCTCGACACCGCGCCGGGCCAGGTGCAACGCGGTCTGCAACACGTAGACGTTCATGCCGCCCGCGTCCCCGGTGCCCGGCTGCGCCAGGGGCGAGGTGTGCACGGACAGGACCGCGACGCGACGGGGGGTCTCGGAGCGGTGCCGTTCTACGTCGGAACCGTCTGTTGCTAGACGCACACCCCTATGTCTACACCGCCGTCGCTCGGCGGGTCTGAGCGCGCCGCATGGCGCCGATCGGATCGGCGTAGAGCCCACCCAGCGACACGATGCCCGCGCCGGCCTCCTGCACCCGGTTGCCGAACGCCGTGACCCGGATGTCGCGCGCCCCGAGCACCGACCGCTCCGCGAAAGCCGCCTCGACCTGAGGCATCGCCTCGGGGTACTCGGTGAAGGCCTGGCCGCCGACGATCAGCTCGTCGGGGTTGAGCATGTCGCGCAGCAGAGCAACCGCTTCACCGAGGACGCGGGCGCGGTCGGCGAGCAGTTCGCCGGCCTTCTCGTGGCCCTGGCGGGCGGCGCGCAGCACAGACGACAGCGTGGACGCAGGCCCTTCCGCCGGGACGATGCGCAGCTTGCGGGCCGCGGTCAGCACGGCCTCGTCGCTCACGGTGGATTCCAATTGCCCTGCGCCCCCGAGCAGTTCGGAGCGGGCGGGCAGACCGGCGATCGTGCCGGGGCCGCTTGCCGGGGAATGCACGCGGCCGTCGATCGACAGCGCGTAGCCCACGGTCTCCCGGGCGTAGACGTACAGGCTCGTGCGCGACTGGCCACCGACGGCGTCGGGCACGTGCCGACGTCCGCCCAGCAGCAACTCGGCACCGGCCATCGCGTCGACGTGCGACGCCAGTGACACCGGCAGGCCGAGCGCCTCGGCCAGCACCGGGCCCACCGGGGCGTCGTTCCAGCCGAGCCGGGGATGGTCGAGGTAACCCGTGGCGCTGTCGACCACTCCGCCGGCGGCGACGCCGACCCACAGCGGGCGGCGGCGATGCCAGCGGCTCAGGTACCGCCGCGCGCTGGCGGCCAGCGTGGCCAGTGCCGCGGACTGGGCGCCCGTCGGGGTCGGTGTCTCGACGACGTCGAGCGTGCGGCCGAACAGGTCGGTGGCCACGATGCTCGTGGTCCTGGCACCGATGTGGATGCCCAGCGTCAGGAACGGTTCGTGGTTGACCTCGACGGGAACCCGCGGGCGCCCGATGGCGCCGGACACCGCGAGATCGGCGCGTTCGCGCAGCACACCGGCTTCCAGCAATGCCGTGACCTGGCGGTTCACGGTCGCGATGCTCAGTTGGGTGCTCTGCGCGATGGCGTCGCGCGCGATCGGCCCGCGCGTCCGGACCGCGCTGAACACCGAGGCCGAGGCCGCGTCGGCGACCTTGAGCGACGGGGCGACGATGTGGAGCAGGCGCGACTGCGGGTAGCGCGTACTGGGAGTCGAGCGCACCCGCTGCGGACGGGCGGGGGCGCGGTTGGTGCGGACCAGAGGGGCGGCGGTGGCGGTGGTCACGTGAGTTGTCCTTCGGTTGAGTTCGGCCGGTGGTGGGTCGGTGCCACACCTGGCGACTCAGCAGGACAGCGAGAAGATGTCCGGGCGCAGTCAGGCGCGGCGGGGTGCGCAACAACAACACGCACGCCGCGCGGCGAGGATCGCCTGACCGATTCGGGACATGAGAGAGAACTTAGCACGGCAACTAAAGTTCGGGATATGACAGCTTCTGCACCCCCACAGCGCGTCGCGGTGGTCACCGGCGCCAGCGCGGGAATCGGCGCCGCAACCGCTAAAACCCTTGGCGCACTTGGCTTTCATGTGGTCTGCGTGGCCCGCCGCGGCGACCGGATCCAGGCGCTCGCCGACGAGATCGGCGGCACCGCGATTGTGGCGGACGTCACTGCCCAGGATTCGGTGGATGCCCTTGCCGGACAGTTGGACCGGATCGACGTCCTGGTCAACAACGCAGGCGGGGCCAGGGGTCTTGAACCCGTGGCGGACGCCGATGTCGAGCACTGGCGCTGGATGTGGGAGACCAACGTGCTCGGCACCCTGCGGGTGACCCGGGCGCTGCTGCCCAAGCTCATCGACTCCGGTGACGGCTTGATCGTCACGGTCACCTCGATCGCCGCGTTCGAGACCTACGACGGCGGCTCCGGATACACCGCCGCCAAGCATGCGCAGGGTGCACTACACCGCACGCTTCGCGGTGAGTTGCTCGGAAAGCCCGTGCGGCTCACCGAGATCGCGCCGGGAGCGGTGCAGACCGAGTTCGCGTTGATGCGTTTCGACGGCGATCAGGAGCGGGCCGACAACGTGTACAAGGGCATCACCCCGCTGGCGGCCGAGGACATCGCCGAGGTCATCGGATTCGTCGCGTCGCGCCCGCCGCACGTCGATCTGGACCAGATCGTGATCCGGCCCCGCGACCAGGCGCCGCACGGCCGGTTCAACCGGAACTGAGCACCGCCAATTCGACGAAATCGTCGTTGTCGCGCAGGCGGAGCGACGATTTCGTCGAATTAGGCCGGCGAGCGTGAAAGGCAGCGAGCGTAACCGGGCCTAGCCGCCCGGGCGCGGGCTCGGCGAAGGGGTGGTCGTCGTCGGCGTGCCGGACAGGGTCGGTGCGTCGCTCGGCGTGGCCGGGGCACTCACCGGCAGGTCCGGCGGCGGCTTCTCCGACGAGATGGCCGACATGGCCTTCCATTCCTCCCACGGCACTGCCCAGTCCCAAATGTCGCCGTCGGCGTAGGACAGCTCGATCCGGGTGCCGGTGACCTCGACGGGGTCGCCGTACATCGCGCTGTTGAAGTACTGCTGCGAGTTCTCCAGGTTCAGGTTGATGCAGCCGTTGGTCACGTTGGTGTTGCCCTGCGAACCGATGCTGTTGGGATTGCAGTGGATGAACTCGCCGTTGTTGGAGATCCGCACCGCGAAGCGTTCGTGCACGTTGCTGTACCCGGCGGCCGGGTTGGTCATCCAGAAGTCTTCGTACTTCTCGGTGACGACGTGGATACCGCTGCGCGTGACGTTGCGGTCCAGGTCGCCTTCGCCGTAGCTGCACGGGAAGTCCATGATCACCGCTCCGGAGCCGTCGAGCACCTGCATGCGGTGGCTGGACGCCTCGGCCTTGACCACCTGGCGCCTGCCGACCTCGATGTCGAGCGTGGAATCGGCCGCACCGTAGGCGCCGTCTCCGAATTTGACCCCGTACAAGGGTGCGTTGACGTGGATCTTGGTGCCCGCCGGGTAGTACTCCCGACTGCGCCAGTGCACGCGCGAGCCTTGGGCCTCGTCGGGCAACCAGGCCCAGCTGCCCTCGACCGGCGGCTCGGTGGTGACCTGAAGCGCCTTCTCGACGGTCGCCTTGTCCTTGTCGTCGATCGAGGCGTCGAACTGCAGGATGATCGGCGCGGCAACCCCGACGGTCTGGCCGTCGGAGAGCTGGAACTGGCCGTTGACCTGTGTCTGCGGCGCGATCGTGGTGAACTTTCCCTCGACCGTGACGGCTTTGCCGTCGTGCCCGACGACCGAGCCTGCCCACTTGTAGGTCGCGTCGTAGCCGAGGGCTTCGGTGACCGTGAACTCGGTGCGGTCACGGTTGAGCGCACCGGCGACGACCTTGCCGTTCGCATTCGTCAGGCTGACGCGCTGGAACCAGCCGTCGGAAACCTTGACGCCCACCGGATCGGTCGGGACCACGTCTTTCGTGCCGGTCTCCGGCTGGTACGTCAGCGTCGGGGCGGCCGGAGCGGCTTCCGGGGCGGACGAGGTCGACGAAGAATCGGTCGAGCAGGCAGCCAGCACGCCGGCGCCCATCCCGAGGGCGAAAACACCGAGCGCGCGACGCCGATTCACCAACGGCGCCGGGGTCTCTATATCACCGGCTGAGCTCACGTGGATCTAGGGTACCGACAGAGCGCACCCAATCAGAATCGGTTCGGGTGTGAGTTCTATCCCGAAGGCCTCGGCGACGCCCTGCCGAACCCTGCCTGCCAGGGCGATCACGTCGGCGCTCGTGGCCGCACCACGGTTCGTCAGGGCCAGCGCATGCTTGGTCGACAGCCGCGCCGGGGCGCCGTCACCGGGGAAGCCCTTGCCGAACCCGGCGTGCTCGACGAGCCAGCCTGCCGCGAGCTTGACCCCGTCGGGCGCCGGGTAGTTCGGCACCGGTCCGCCCGCGGATGCGGCCAGCCGCTCGAACTGGGCACGCGACACCACCGGGTTGGTGAAGAAGGATCCGACGCTCCAGGTGTCGTGGTCCTGCTCGTCGAGCACCATGCCTTTGCCGGCACGCAACGCCAGCACGGTCTGGCGAACCTGCAGCGGATCCGATCGCTCGCCGGGTTCCACTCCAAGCGCCGTCGCGAGTTCGCGGTACCGCAGCGGCGCGCTGCGCCCTTCGGGATCGAGCGCGAACTCGACCTCGAGCACGATCGCGGCATCGGAATGCTTGAGCACACTGGTGCGGTAGCCGAAGCGCAGCGCTTCCGGTGGCACCCAGCGGTCTTCGCCCGTCCGCCGGTCGAGCAGCCGCACCCGCCGGATGGTGTCGGCGACCTCGGCCCCGTAGGCACCGACGTTCTGCACGGGCGTCGCGCCGGCCGAACCCGGAATGCCCGACAGGCATTCGAGCCCACCGAGGCCGTGCGCGAGGGCCGTCACCACCACGTCGTCGAACATCGCGCCCGCCTCGGCGCGCACGATGTTGCCGTCGACCGTGATCTCGGTGTTGGCCACGCGCACCACGGTGAGCCCCGCCACCGCGTCGGAGTCGTCGGCCAGCACCACGTTGGACCCGCCGGCCAGGACGAGAGCCGGTTCGTCGATCGCACGGAGCACGGAGACGAGCTGCTCGGTACTCGTGCAGGTCAGCATCCGGCGCGCCACCGGTCCCACGCGCAGCGTGGTCAGCGGAGCCAGCGGGACATCTTCGGCGACCGCCACGCCCCCGACATGCGAACTGACCACGGGCCGTAACGGTAGCCTGGCCAGCTATGCCGCGCTCATTCGACATGGCCACCGAATACGCAGGCAGCGTCGAACAGGTCCACGGAGCCTTCGGTGATCGACAATATTGGCTGGCCAGGCTCGCCGACTCGGGAGCCGACGACGCCACGCTCGATTCGATGACGGTGGCCGAGGACGGCGGCATCGACGTCATCACCACCCAGTTGCTGCGCGCCGACCGGTTGCCGGGGCTCGTCGCGCAGTTCCACCACGGCGACCTGAGCATCCACCGAGAGGAACACTGGGGACCGCTGGTCGACGGCCGCGCGGCCGGCACGGTCAGCGGAACCATCCCCGGCGCGCCGGTGGCCCTCGACGGGACGGCGACGTTGGCTCGGGCCGATTCCGGCTCGCGGCTCGCGGTGAGGATCTCCGTGGAGGTCAAGGTGCCGCTGGTGGGCGGCAAGATCGAGAACTTCATCGGCTCACAGCTCGTCGACCTGCTGATCGCCGAGCAACGCTTCACCACGGTGTGGATCACCGAGAAGGGGTGAGCCCGGCGGTACCGTCATCGTCATGAGTCGAAAGATGGACCACACCATCGCATTCGACGCGCCGGCGGACACGCTGTACGCGGTGTTCGGCGACCGCGACTACTGGGAGAGCATGCTCGAGCACTACCGGCAGGTGGCTCCGCAATCGGAGTTGGTCGAATTCCGGTGCGGTGCAGACGGTATCGACGTCACGTTCCGGCAGGTGCTGTCCCGCGCGGATCTTCCCGGCATCGTCCGCACCGTCGTTCCGCTGGACATGGCGATCACGCGTGAGCAGCACTTCGAACCGTACGACCCGGCCGAGAACCGGACGAGCGGCAACTACACCGCGTCGGTGGCGCACGCCCCCGGGCGCCTCGACGGCCGCTACGACCTGACCGCGACCCCCACCGGCAGCCGGTTGCGGTTCGCCAGCTCGTGCAAAGTTCCGGTGCCGCTGGTCGGCGGCAAGCTCGAAGGCATGGCACTGCAGTTCATGAAGGACATTCTCGTCGCCGAGGAGGCGTTCACCGCTGACTGGATCGCCCAGCACCACTAGGCCCGTCGGTGCCGTGACCCGGGGCACCACCGGGTACAACCGGCTGCGCCGCAGCGACCGCTGGCTGGTGCACTCCGCGCGGGTACGCACGGCGCTGGGCACCGCGCCCGACCCGCTCGTGGTCGATCTCGGGTACGGCGCGCTACCGGTCACCACGCTCGAGCTCGCGGCCCGCCTGCAGACGGTCCGGGCCGGCGTCCGCGTCGTCGGGCTGGAGATCCATCCGGAACGGGTCGCCACGGCACGCGCAACCGCGGCCCACCGGGGCGTCGAGTTCGCGCTCGGCGGGTTCGAACTGGCGGGCCTGCGGCCCGTGCTGGTGCGCGCGTTCAACGTGCTGCGGCAGTATCCGGTCGACGCGGTTCCGGAGGCGTGGGCGACCATGCAGCGCAGCTTGGCCGCGGGCGGGTTGATCGTCGACGGCACGTGCGACGAGCTGGGCCGACGCTGCTGCTGGGTGCTGCTCGACGCGTCGGGGCCGGTGAGCCTCACGCTGGCGTGTGATCCGTTCGCCATCGCGACGCCGTCCGACCTGGCCGAACGGCTGCCGAAGGTACTGATTCACCACAATGTGCCGGGACAACCCGTCCACGCGCTGCTGACGGCCGCCGACCGGGCCTGGGCCAGCGTTGCGGGCCACGGGGTTTTCGGGCCGCGTGTGCGGTGGCGGGCCATGCTCGAGCTGCTGGCCGGTGCGGGTTACCCGGTGGATCCACCGCGCCGCCGGATGCGTGACGGCGTGCTGACGGTCCCGTGGTCGGCCGTCGCGCCGTTACCCTGAGAACCATGCGGATCGCCCTGGCTCAGCTCGCGTCCGGCACCGAACCCACGGCCAACCTGGCCCTGGTCGAGGACTACACGCGCCGCGCGGCCGCCGACGGCGCGCAGCTGGTGTTGTTCCCCGAGGCCACCATGTGCCGGTTCGGGGTGCCGCTGAGTCCGATCGCCGAACCGCTCGACGGCCCGTGGGCCGACGGCGTGCGGGCGATCGCCGATCAGGCGGGCGTCGTCGTGGTGGCGGGCATGTTCGTGCCGAGCGACGACGGGCGGGTCACCAACACGCTCGTCGCCGCGGGCCCCGGGGTGGATGCGCACTACCACAAGATCCACCTGTACGACGCCTTCGGATTCGCCGAATCACGCACTGTGGCACCGGGTTTCGAGCCGGTGACCATCACCGTGGCCGGCGTGACGGTCGGTTTGACCACGTGCTACGACATCCGGTTCCCCGAGTTGTTCGTCGAGCTCGCGCAGCGCGGCGCACAGCTGACGACGGTGCACGCGTCGTGGGGTTCGGGCCCCGGCAAGCTTGAACAGTGGACACTGCTGGCCCGCGCCAGGGCCTTGGACACCACGGGTTTCGTCGCCGCGGTGGATCAGGCCTATCCGGGTGACGAGATCGCCAAGGTCGGGCCGACGGGGGTGGGCGGCAGCGTGGTCAGCTCCCCCACCGGCGAGGTGATCGCCGCGGCCGGGGGCGACGCCGAGTTGCTCGTCGTGGACATCGACCTCGACGCGGCCCGCAGTGCCCGCGAGAGCATCGCGGTGCTCGACAATCGATCGGCCCTCGCTGGGCTCGGTCGCTCACAGTTCGCTCAGTCGAGTAGGGCACAATCGCTGGGGTGACCGATCCCTGGGCTCGCCCCACCGACCAGGCCCCACCCGCCCAACCGCCGCAGGCCCCGCCGGCGGGATTTCCCCCGCCGCCACCTGACACCGCTGGTCAGCAGCCCGGCGCGACGCAGCAGCAGGGCTCGTCGCCCATGGCGAAGGTCAAGAAACTCCTGAGCGATCCGTTGTCGATCGTGCTGGTCGTGGTGATCGTGCTGGCGCTGGTCGCTGCGGGCGTGCTGGGCGGTGAGCTGTACGCCAGGAAGCGCGCGGACACCATCGTGGCCGGCGTGGTGTCGTGCATCGTGGAGGACGAGGCTTCGGCGTCGTTCGACCCGCTGCCGCCGTTCCTGTGGCAGCACATGACGGGGCACTACACCAACATCAACATCGAGACCGCGGGCAACCAGATCCGCGACGCCAAGGGCATGAAGGTGGTCCTCGGCATCAACGACGTCCGGCTGGAGGACACCGCGAACTCGAGCGGCACGGTCGGATCGCTGACCGCGGACATCACGTGGTCGACCGATGGCATCAGGCAGACCGCGGCCGACATGGTGCAGCTGCCGTTCATCGGCTCGGCCATCACCGACGTGTCCACGAACGCGTCCGCGGGCACGATCGACCTCAAGACCATGCTCGGCAGCATCACCACCAAGCCGCGGGTCGCCGACGGTGGCATCACGCTGGAGATCACCAAGCTCGAGGCGGTCGGCCTGACGTGGCCGAAGGAGATGGTCCAGCCGATCCTCGACACCTTCAGCAAGCAGCTGACCGACAACTACCCCATGGGTATTCACGCCGACAGCGTGCAGGTGACCGACACCGGTGTGATCGCCAAGTACTCCACGCAGAACGCCACGATGCCCAAGGCCGCCGAGGATCCCTGCTTCGCGAAGCTGTGAGGCGCGGCTAGCCCAGACCGTCGAGGACCGCCCGGGTGCCGGACAGGCCGAGCCGAGTAGCCCCGGCGTCGAGCATGACGGTCGCGGCCTGCGCGGTGCGGATTCCGCCGCTGGCCTTGACCCCGACGCTGCCGTCGACGGTCGCGGCCATCAGTTCGACCGCGCGGGCCGACGCGCCACCGCTGGGGTGAAAACCGGTGGAGGTCTTCACGAAGTCGGCGCCGGCGTCGACCGCGGCCCGGCATACGTCGGCCAGCAGGCGCTCGCCCGAGAAGTCCAGCAGCGCAGCCGATTCCACGATGACCTTGAGCGTCGCGGTGGGCACTGCGGCCCGAACGGCGGCGACATCGGCCGCGACGGCGACCAGGTCACCCGCAAGTGCGGCCCCGACGTCGATGACCATGTCGATCTCGGTCGCGCCCGCGGTCACCGCGAGCTGCGACTCGCGGGCCTTGATCTCGGAGAGGTGCTTGCCCGACGGGAATCCGGCGACCGCGGCCACCGCGAGCCCCGACGGGATCGCACCGGCCGCGACCGCGACCATCGAGGGCGACACGCAGACCGAGAACACCGCGAGTTCGAGGGCCTCGACGACCAGCGCGGCGACGTCGGCCGGTGTCGCCTCGGGCTTGAGCAACGTGTGATCGACCAGTGCGGCGACCTCGGCGCGGGTGTACATCAGAACGGCTCTTCCGTGCCGCCGGGGTTACACCCCGCGGCGAGCATCTGCTCGGCGGGCACCTCGGGCCGCCACGGTTCGATGTTCCAGCTGGTCTTGCCCGGCTCGGCGCGCTCCGCGAAGTGCCAGTGACAGAAGAACTGCTCGCGCATGCCGGGGATGTCGGCGTCCGGCGCGAGCGTCAGCACCTCGTTCCAGGCTTCCTGGGCAGACGCATCGGTACCGGGTTGCGTGGCCAGCCCGCGCGCCGCCTCGGTCGGATAGATCCGCAGGCTCGACAGGTCACCCCATTTGGCCCACTCGACATGGTCGACGAGCGCGGGGTCGGCGGATGCGCCGGGAGCGCACGCGAGCGCTACCCCGACCGCGCCGAACGCGGCCATCAGTGATCGCTTCAACAACCGGCCCTAACGCGACTTTCCTTGGATTTCAAGCAGTTTGGGCCGCACGTCGACCAGGTATACGCCCGCGGCGCAGGCTGCGATGGCGGCCCCGAAGGCGCCGCTGAGCAGCAGCTCCAGCAGCAATGACACTCCGAGAATGGTCAGCCACACGGGCTTGGTCAGCTTGCCGGTCGCGGTGTAGGCGTCGGGACGCTGCCGCGCCGCGTGCACAAAGGCGTAGACGCCGACGCAGAAGACGGCGACGCCGATAGAAAAAAGGATGACGTCCGCAAGGTCGGTGACTATCACGTCACCAGCCTAAGCGGACGCCATCCTCAGCGTCGAATGACGACGGGTCAGCCCCTACTTCTGGGTCACCTTCTTGGCCGGAGCGGCCTTCTTGGCGGGGGCAGCGGTCTTCTTGGCGGCCGGAGCGGCGGCGGTCTTCTTGGCCGGCGCAGCGGTGGTCTTCTTGGCAGCCGGGGCGGCCTTCTCAGCCTTTTCGGCCTTCTTCGGCAGCTCGACGCCGACCAGCTTGGCGGCACGCTCGCCGACGGCGCGGGTCTGCGAGGCCACGGTGCCCAGCGCGTCCTGGGTCAGCTCGGTGACCTGGTCGGTGTAGCCCTCGACCCGGCTGGCGGCCTCTTCGAGAGCCGGCTGGTTGCGCAGGCGCTCCAGCGCGGCCTCGCCACGCTCGACGAGCTTGTTGTAGGTGGTCTGCGCCTGGTCGGCGTAGCCCTCGGCGGCCTTGCGCAGTTCCTCGGAGGTGAACCGATCGCGCAGCTCCTCGAACTGGGTCGGCAGTTCTTCCTGCAGCTTGGTCAGGCGGGCGCGACCCTCTTCGACGCGGGCCTCGGCGTCGGTGCGGGCCTCTTCGGCGCGCTCGCGCAGGCTGGCGACGATCTCGTTGACGGTGGCCAGGGCCAGGTCAGCGGCGCCGACCGCGGCGAGCAGCGGGGCCTTGAGGTCTTCGATGGTGGGCTGGTTCTTCTCGGTCATGTCATTCCCTTTCAGATTGTTGACGTTGATTCAGGCGTGGTTTCGGACGAGATCTCAGACGTAGTCGGCATCCCTTCTGCATCACCCTCGACTGCGGATTCGGCTTCGTTCTGCTGACAGAACGAGGAGTAGATGTCGAGCAGCACCTGCTTCTGCCGCTCGTTGATCGCCGTGTCGGTGATGATCGCGTCACGAACCTTGCTGCCCTCACTGGGCTCGAGGATCCCGGCACGTACGTAGAGCACCTCGGCGGAGACACGCAACGCCTTGGCGATCTGATTGAGCACGTCGGCCGACGGCTTGCGCAGGCCCCGCTCGATCTGGCTCAGATAGGGGTTGCTGACGCCGGCCTTCTCAGCCAGTTGACGCACCGAGACCTGGGCCGCTTCCCGCTGAGCCCGGATGTAGCTGCCGATGTCTTGTGCGGCGTTACTCACGACCGCGGCAAGATTCTCGTCCTGCGACATGTGAGCCTCGATCCGTCGGATTTCCTACTGACGAAATCCACGGTAAGACCGAGTGCTAGCTATTGCAAGCGCTCTGCTAGCACCTTCAGAACAACAGCTGGGCCACCGTGTAGATCACCAGACCGGCCAGCGCGCCCACCACAGTACCGTTGATGCGAATAAACTGCAGGTCACGGCCTACGTGGAGCTCGATCCGCCGGCTCGCTTCCTCGGCATCCCAGCGCTCGATCGTCTCCGTGATGATCGCTGTGATCTCCGTCCCATACTGCGCAACCAGGTGTTTTGCGCCCCGCACAATCCAGTTGTCGACCTTGTCGCGCAGCTCGGCGTCGTCGCGCATGGACTCCCCGATCCGCATCACCGAGTCGGCGATCCGCGTGCGAAGCGCCGACGACGGATCGTCGACTGACTCGAGCACGATCTTCTTGGCCGCGCTCCACGCCGTCTCGGCAGCGCGGGCCACCTCGTCGCGGGCCATGATCTGTTCCTTGACGTTCTCGGCACGCTGAATCGTCGCGTCGTCGTGCTGCAGATCGTCGGCGAACTCGAACAGGAACCGGGTCGCCGAGCGGCGCAGCTCATGGTCGGGGTTACGCCGGACCTTGTCGGTGAAGTCGACCAGCTCCCGATGGATCCGGTCGCCCACCAGATGGTCGACCCAGCGCGGCGACCACGTCGGCGAGTCCCGTTCGATGACGCGCTCGATCACCTCACCGGCATTGAGCGACCACTGGAATGCCCTGTCGCACAGCAGCTGCAGCAGCGCTTCCTGCCTGCCCTCGGCCAGCAGAGTCGCCAGCACCCGCCCGATCGGCGGACCCCACTTGGGCTCGGCGACCCGCTTGACGATCATGCGGTCCAGCACGTGCTGGACATCCTCGTCGCGCAGCATCTCCACACCGACGCGCAGCACGGTCGCCGCCTCGGCGGCCACCCGCTCGGCGTGCGAACGGTCCGAGAGCCATTTGCCCAGCCGGCCCGCCACCTGGGCGTCGCGCAGCTTGGTCTCCACCACCTGCGGCGACATGAAGTTCTCCCGCACGAAGGTGCCCAGGCCCTCGCCCAGCTGATCCTTCTTGCGCTTGATGATCGCGGTGTGCGGGATCGGCAGACCCAGCGGATGCCGGAACAGCGCCGTCACCGCGAACCAGTCCGCCAGCGCGCCGACCATGCCTGCCTCGGCGGCCGTCCGGACGTAACCCACCCACGCCGCGGCACCCTGGGACTGCGCCCAGGTACACGCCAGGAACACCACGGTGGCGCCGACGAGGAAGCCGAGCGCCACGGCCTTCATCCGCCGCAAACCACGGCGACGCTCGGCGTCGGCGGCCGGATCGGCGCCTGCCAGCGTCTCGGCGATGCTGCCCCGCGAGGCAGGCAACGCACGCAAACCGGCGTCGGATCTATGTGCCACGTAACCATCATCCACAACGCCGCCACTTCGGCGCGCCACCCACGGGTCAGCACCCGGTATTTCGCCGTACTATCAATTGGGACTAGGGAATGGGATTACTGCGATAGTGGCACAGCAGACTCCGACGGTCACGGTGAAGACCGATGGACGGAAGCGGCGCTGGCACCAGCACAAGGTGGAGCGTCGTAATGAGCTGGTAGACGGCACCCTGGAGGCGATCCGCCACCGGGGCAGCAACGTCAGCATGGACGAGATCGCCGCCGAGATCGGCGTCTCCAAAACCGTGCTGTACCGGTACTTCGTCGACAAGAACGACCTCACCACCGCGGTGATGATGCGGTTCGCCCAGACGACGCTCATCCCGAACATGGCCGCGGCGCTGTCGTCCAACCTCGACGGCTTCGACCTGACCCGCGAGATCATCAAGGTCTATGTCCAGACCGTGGCCGCCGAGCCCGAGCCATACCGGTTCGTGATGGCCAACAACTCGGCCAGCAAAAGCAAGGCAGTCGCCGACTCCGAGCAGATCATCGCCCGCATGCTGGCGGTGATGTTGCGCAGGCGCATGGCCGAGGCAGGCATGGACACCCGGGGCGCGGAGGCGTGGGCGTTCCACACCGTCGGCGGCGTGCAGCTCGCGACCCACTCGTGGATGTCGAACCCGCGGATGAGCGCCGACGAGTTGATCGACTACCTCACCATGTTGTCGTGGAACGCCCTGTGCGGCATCGTCGAGGTCGGCGGGTCGCTGGAAAAGTTCAACTCGCAGCCCCACCCATCCCCGGTTTTGCCACCACAGCTGCTTGACTAGCCAGGTGTCTGATCAGAACGACCTGCCGTCCCTCTGGACGCACGAGCCGCACACGCATCTGGAGTTCAAGCCCGGGGACAAGGTCGCGGACATCAAGACCAACCGCACCCCGGGGTTCCGCGGCTCCAAGTCCGACGCCCCGGCCCTGCAGGCCGAACGCAACGAACGGTTCGCCGAGCTGCAGGAGATGCTCTATGCCGGCTCACGCAGCGGGGACGACACCCGCTCGGTGCTGCTCGTGCTGCAGGGCATGGACACCGCCGGCAAGGGCGGCATAGTCAAACACGTTGTCGGAGCCGCGAATCCGCAAGGCATCCGGTACACGAGCTTCGGCAAGCCCACCGAGGAGGAGCGCGCCCACCATTACCTGTGGCGGATCCGCAACGCGCTGCCGCCTGCCGGGCACATCGGCGTGTTCGACCGCTCGCACTACGAGGACGTGCTGATCGTCCGGGTGCACAACCTCGTGCCGCCCGACGTGTGGGAACCGCGCTACGACGAGATCAACGCGTTCGAACGCGAACTCGTCGACGCCGGGACGACGCTCGTGAAGGTCGCGATGTTCGTCTCCCTCGACGAGCAGAAGAAGCGGCTGGCCGAGCGGCTGGAGCGGCCCGACAAATACTGGAAGTACAACCCGGCCGACATCGACGAACGGCTGCTGTGGCCCAAGTACCAGGAGGCCTATCAGGTCATGCTGGACCGCACGTCGACCGACTACGCACCGTGGCACATAGTGCCGTGCGACAAGAAGTGGTACAGCCGGCTCGCCATCACCGAGCTCCTCATCGAAGCCCTCAAGGGTCTCGACATGTCTTGGCCGCCGGCGGATTTCGACATCGAAGCGGAGAAGCAGCGACTGGCGTCGGCCTGATTTCTCGCCGAGTGCGCCGACACTACGGTTTGTGTTGCGATTTCGGTGATTTCCCGCCACAAACCGTAGTGTCGGCGCGTCGGGAACCGAACTTCAGCCCGGCGCGTCGAACATCGTGTGGGGGACATCGTTGTGGCGACCGAGGCGCTGGCGGCCGGCGAGGTTACCCGGTATGCGCTTCGGACCGGTTACCGCAAACTTCATCAGAACGTCTACATACCAAAGGATTTCACGCTAAACGCGGACAGCCGCGCGAAGGCCGCGTGGCTGTGGTCAGGACGCACGGCCACGCTAGCCGGATACTCCGCGGCGGCGGCGCTCGGCAGCCGCTGGCTCCCCTCCGACGCGCCGGCTGAACTCGCCCGCATCCGCCATCCGTCACCGCCCGGAATTCTGATTCACACCGGCGCCATCGCCGACGACGAGATCGCCGTCGTCGACCACATGACCTGCACCAACGTCGCCCGCACCTGCTACGACATCGGGCGGCGCCAACCGCTCGACACCGCGATCATTCGGATCGATGCGCTGCTCAATGCCACCCACGTGGGCGTGGCCGACGTCATGGCCGTCACCGATCGCTACCCCGGCGCGAGGGGCATCCGGCGGTTGCGCACGGCGCTCGCCCTTGCCGATGCGGGAGCCGAATCCCCGCAGGAAACCCGGCTGCGGCTGCTACTCGTCCGCGCAGGGCTCCCCCGACCCGTCACGCAGATACCGGTCACCGACGCGTGGGGACGGGTGTGTCGGCGGATCGACATGGGGTGGGCCGAGTGGACGGTCGGTGTCGAATACGACGGCGAGCAGCACTGGACGAGTCCGGAGGACCACGAGAATGACATCGTCCGACTGGAATTTCTGGCCGCACGCGGCTGGACCATCGTGCGGGTGAGCGCTCGGCAACTGAAATACCGGCAGCCCGAGATTGTCAGCCGGGCGTGGGCTGCGCTCCGTCGGGCGGGCTACTCCCCCTAAAAGCGCCGAGGCTACGGTTTGTGACGCGAAATCGGAGAAATCGCGCCAAGAACCGTAGCCTCGGCGGGCGAAGCTATTTCACCAAAGTGAACTGGCCGATGTTGGTGATGCCGCGGCGGAAGAAGTCGGCGCAACCGGTCAGGTACTTCATGTACCGGTCGTAGACCTCCTGGCCCTGCATGGCAATGGCCTCGTCCTTGGCCGCCTCGAGGTTGGCCGCCCACATGTCCAGCGTCCGCGCGTAGTGCGGCTGCAGCAGGTGGATGCGCTCCAACTTGAAGCCCGAGTCGTCGGCGAGCTTCTCGATGTCCTCGACCGCGGGCAGCTGCCCACCGGGGAAGATCTCCTCGCCGATGAACTTCATGAACTTCAGGTCGCTGATGGTCAGCTTGATGCCGTTCTCGCGGAAGAACTGCTGGGTGTGCGCCAGGATCGTGTGCAGCAGCATCCGGCCACCGTTCTCCGGCAGGATGCTGTAGGCCCGCTCGAAGAAGATCGGGTAACGCTCGGCCTTGAAGGCCTCGAACGCGCCGATCGACACGATGCGGTCGACGGGCTCGTTGAATTCCTCCCAGCCCTGCAGCCGGATGTCGACGGTGCGGTTGGTGTCGATCTTCGCCAATCGCTCACGGGCCCATTCGGATTGGGCCTTGCTGAGCGTGATCCCGATGACGTTGACGTCAAATTTGGTGACCGCGCGCTCGAGCGCACCGCCCCAACCACAACCGATGTCGAGCAGGGTCATGCCCGGCTTGAGGTCCAGCTTGCCCAGCGCCAGGTCGAACTTGGCGTTCTGCGACTCGTCGAGGGTCATGTCCTCGCGCTCGTAGTAACCACAGGTGTAACCCATGGTCGGGCCCAGGAAAAGTGCGAAGAACTCGTTGGAGATGTCGTAGATGGACTGAGATTCTTCGTAGTACGGCGCCAGTTCGGACTCGACGTTAGACATGCGAAACAATTACCTCTTTGCGTTTTCTTCTACTGACGACGATCGGCCGGGCCGGCGCGGGATGCCGCGCAGACTCAATACCGAGCCAGCAGGCCCTACTGTGGGTAGAGTAGCTAAGCCTTGGCCGGAGTGCCAGCGCGGGTCGGATCAGTAGCTGTAGAAGCCCTGACCCGACTTTTTGCCCAGCTGCCCCGCCTCCACCATGCGCAACAACAGCGGCGGTGCTGCGTAGAGCGGTTCTTTGAACTCATCAAACATCTTGTCCGCGATTAGCTTTAGGGTGTCCAGACCCACCAGATCCGACAGCCGCAGCGGTCCCATTGGATGAGATAGGCCGGCCACGACAGCCTTGTCGACGTCCTCGATGGTCGCGAAGCCGCCTTCGACCATCCGGATCGCTGCGAGCAGGTACGGAACCAGCAACGCGTTGACCACGAACCCCGATCGGTCCGAGCACCGCACGACCTGCTTGCCGAGCACGGTACCGGCGAATTCCTCGGTGCGGCTGACCGCGGAATCGCTGGTCACCAGGGTGCTGACCAGCTCGACCAGCGGGAGCACGGGCACCGGGTTGAAGAAGTGCAGACCGAGCACCCTGTGAGGGTTCTGGGTAGCTGCTGCGATTTTCATGATCGGGATGCTCGACGTGTTCGACGCGAGCACCGCGTCGGGGTCGGTGATGACCTGATCGAGTTCCGAGAAGATCTTGCTCTTGACGGCTTCGTCCTCGATGACAGCTTCGATGACGAGCTGGCGGTCCGCCAGATCCGACAGTGCCGTGGTGAACTTCAACTTGGCCAGCGCGGCGTCCTTCTCGCGCTCGGTCACCTTGCCTGCGCTCACCGCACGCTCAAGGGACTTGGTGATGCGGTTGCGCCCCGCGGTCACCAGAGCGTCCGTGGTCTCGAACACCAGGACGTCGACGCCGGCACGCGCGGACACCTCGGCGATACCCGCGCCCATCTGGCCGGCACCGATTACGCCTACTCGTTCAATTTGATTGCTCACGACTTCACTTTCTCAATACGGATACGCGACAGGCCCCGCCCAAGAATTCTGAGCGGGGCCTGCGCTGTCAACCTGTGTCGGTCGAAGGCCTTAGTGGAACTGACCCTCTTCGGTGGAACCGGCCAGCGCGGTGGTCGAGCTGTTGGGGTCAACCGTGGTGGCGATCCGGTCGAAGTAGCCGGCGCCGACCTCACGCTGATGCTTGGTGGCGGTGTAACCGCGCTCCTCGGCGGCGAACTCGCGCTCCTGCAGTTCGACGTAGGCCTTCATCTGCTCGCGGGCGTAGCCGTGGGCCAGGTCGAACATCGAGTAGTTGAGGGCGTGGAAGCCGGCCAGCGTGATGAACTGGAACTTGAAGCCCATCGCGCCCAGCTCACGCTGGAACTTGGCGATGGTGTCGTCGTCCAGGTGCTTCTTCCAGTTGAAGGACGGCGAGCAGTTGTAGGCCAGCATCTGGTCCGGGAACTCGGCCTTGACGCCCTCGGCGAACTTCTTGGCCAGCTCCAGGTCCGGCGTGCCGGTCTCCATCCAGATCAGGTCCGAGTACGGCGCGTAGGCCTTGGCGCGGGCGATGCAGGGCTCGAGACCGTTCTTGATCCGGTAGAAGCCCTCGGAGGTGCGCTCACCGGTGATGAACGGGCGGTCCCGCTCGTCGACATCGGAGGTGATCAGGGTCGCGGCCTCGGCGTCGGTGCGCGCGATGACGACGGTCGGGACGTCCGCGACGTCCGCGGCCAGACGGGCCGAGGTCAGGGTGCGGATGTGCTGCTGGGTGGGGATCAGCACCTTGCCACCGAGGTGGCCGCACTTCTTCTCCGAGGCCAGCTGGTCTTCCCAGTGCGAGCCGGCGACACCGGCGGCGATCATGGCCTTCTGCAGCTCGTAGACGTTGAGCG
Organism: Mycolicibacterium mageritense; assembly: GCF_010727475.1. NCBI lineage: Bacteria > Bacillati > Actinomycetota > Actinomycetes > Mycobacteriales > Mycobacteriaceae > Mycobacterium > Mycolicibacterium mageritense. The sequence continues at coordinate 3,897,951 of NZ_AP022567.1, read as the reverse complement.
CGCCACCGAAGCCGGCCTCACCGTCGGCGACGATCGGGGCGAGCCAGTTCTCGACCGAGGTGTCGCCTTCGACCTTGGCGATCTCGTCGGCGCGCAGCAGCGCGTTGTTGATGCGGCGGACCACCTGCGGCACCGAGTTGGCCGGGTAGAGGCTCTGGTCGGGGTAGGTGTGGCCGGACAGGTTGGCGTCACCGGCGACCTGCCAACCCGACAGGTAGATGGCCTTGAGGCCCGCGCGGACCTGCTGGACGGCCATGTTGCCGGTCAGCGCGCCCAGCGCGTTGACGAAGTCCATGTCGTGCAGCTGCTCCCACAGCACCTCGGCGCCGCGGCGGGCCAGGGTGGCCTCCTCGACGACGGATCCCTGCAGCGCCACCACGTCGGCCGGGGTGTAGGTACGGGTGATGCCCTTCCAGCGGGGGTTGTGATCCCAGTCGTGCTGGATCTGCTCCGGTGACTTGGGGGTGCCCACGGTCGACATAGGACTGCTCCTTCGGTTTCGTTCACCGCCGCTCGTTACTTGTTAACGCCGCAGCAGCTTCACTGGTGTGCTAATCCGAAGATGGCACAACCCATATCCGCAGGTCCACCCGTTTCAGTTGCCAAGTTTCGCCAAACGGCAACGTTAACTTGCAAAGTTTGCGAAGAAACATGATGGCTGTACCGGTTCAGAAGCTACCGACTGGTAACAGGTTTGCGCAGGTCAGTACGCCCGTACTGTTAAACCTGTCGGGATCAGAGCGGGAACAGCGCTGCGACGGCTTTCGTCTCGTCGCCGACCGCATATGTGAGCGTTCTAACAGTCCGGTCGGTGAGGTCTTCACCGAATTTGTCGGTCGATCCGGCCGGATGGACGTGCGAGAGGATCTCGAGTTTCTCGCCGAGCGCCACCGCGGCGTCGTGTTCGATGGCCACCCGCAGCGGCTTCTCCAGGAGTTCGGGATGCGAGAACAGGTAGTCCTCGATGACCGTCCAGTACACCGAGTTGTTCATGTGGTCGAACAGGTCGATGTCTGTCACCCGCACCGGATACTCCCGGATCTCGACGGCGTCCTCTCGGCTGCCGCCCTTCAGGTACGGCTTCCAGCGCAGTCGGGCTTCGTCCGTGGTGCGCCGCAACCCTTCCAGGAAGTCGTCGGAGATGCGCGCCGGGCCCTGGGTCTCGCGGTTGATGTTGATCCAGAACGCCTCGGATTCCATGAGGCCGCCTTTCCGGCCGTCGATACGCACCCGCATCTCGCACCACCGGTTGGAGGTACCCGAACACCACCGCCGCATCCGCAGCATGTCCTGGAATTCGATGGGCCGGATCAGGTCGATCATGGTGCGGCGCACGATCCACAGCGGGTGCGTCTCCTCGAAGCCCATCTCGCGCAGCTGATCGGATCCGATGTCCTGGATGTGGCGGCACGCCGCGTCGAACCGCAACCGGCCCACCCGGTCGATGTCCCCGACCCGGAGCGGCCATTCACGATCGAACACATCAGGATGCGGATCGGGTACCGGCATCATCGTCTTACCCAGTCCGGTCGTCGGCTTGCCTGCGGTACCCGTCATTTTCGAACTCCCCAATCGGTTGCCTAGGCCGATCATGCCAGGCACCGCGATACCGCCCCAACGACCGTTCTGCCAAGAATGCGAAGGCACCCTTTGCAGCGTTGTTAGCCTTGTTGACGTGGCAAAAACCTTTGTCGGGTCGCGGGTGCGCCAGCTGCGAAGTGAGCGCGGCTTCAGCCAGGCCGCACTCGCACAGATGCTCGAGATCTCACCGAGCTATCTCAACCAGATCGAACACGACGTGCGCCCACTGACCGTCGCGGTGCTGCTGCGCATCACCGAGGTGTTCGGCGTCGACGCCACGTTCTTCGCATCCCACGACGACACCCGGCTGGTCGCCGAGATGCGCGAGGTCACGATGGATCGCGACCTCGGGGTCGAGGTCGACCTCAACGAGGTCGCCGACATGGTCGCGGCCTATCCGACCATCGCGCGCGCGATGGTGAACCTGCACCGGCGCTACCGGCTCACCACCACGCAGCTGGCCGCGGCGACCGAGGACCGCTACTCCGACGGCAGCGGCAGCGGGTCGATCACCATGCCCCACGAGGAGGTGCGCGACTACTTCTACCAGCGGCAGAACTATCTGCACGAGCTCGACACCGCCGCCGAGGATCTCACCGCGAAGATCCGCATGCACCGCGGAGATCTGGCCGGCGAGCTGAGCAACCGGCTTACCACCGTGCACGGCGTCCACATCGTCCGGCGTATCGACCTGGGCGACACCGTGCTGCACCGTTACGACCCGTCCACCAAGACCCTGGAGATGGGCAATCATCTCTCCCGCGGGCAGCAGGTGTTCAAGATGGCCGCCGAGCTGGGCTATCTGGAATTCGGCGACCTCATCGACAAGATGGTCGACGAGGGCATGTTCACCAGCGACGAGTCGCGCACGCTGGCCCGGCTCGGCCTGGCCAATTACTTCGCGGCCGCCACGGTGCTCCCCTATCGCCAATTCCATGACGTCGCGGAGAACTTCCGCTACGACGTGGAGCGGCTTTCGGCGTTCTACTCGGTGAGCTACGAGACCATCGGCCACCGGCTCTCGACGCTGCAGCGGCCCGGGCTACGCGGTGTGCCGTTCTCCTTCGTCCGCGTCGACCGGGCGGGCAACATGTCAAAGCGTCAGTCCGCCACCGGTTTTCACTTCTCATCGTCGGGCGGCACGTGCCCGCTGTGGAACGTCTACGAGACGTTCGGCAACCCGGGCAAGATCCTCGTGCAGATCGCCCAGATGCCCGACGGCCGCAACTACATGTGGGTGGCGCGCACCGTCGAGCGGCGCGCCTCCCGGTACGGGCAGCCGGGCAAGACGTTCGCGATCGGGCTCGGTTGCGAACTGCGCCACGCGCATCGGCTGGTCTACTCAGAAGGCCTCGACCTCTCGGGCGAGGTCACCACGCCCATCGGATCCGGGTGCCGCGTGTGCGAACGGGACAACTGCCCGCAACGCGCATTCCCCGCGCTGGGCCGCGCGCTCGATCTCGACGAACACCGGTCCACGGTGTCGCCGTATCTGGTGCGGAAGTCGTGACGACGGCGGCTGTGTCAGACTCGGCAAGGTGAGCGCACTTGAGCCGCCCCGCATCGCACCGGGCGGATTCCGCGAACTGGGTCCGATCAACTGGGCCATCGCCAAGCTGGGCGCGCGGGCCATCCGGGCACCCCGATTCACCCTGTTCAACGTGCTGGGCCAGCACAAGCTGCTGTTCCTGGCCTGGCTGCCGTTCTCCGGGCTGCTGCTCGGGCCGCTCGGCAAGCTGCCGCGCAAGGACGCCGAACTCGTGATCCTGCGGGTCGGCCACCTGCGCGACTGCGAGTACGAGCTGCAGCAACACCGGCGCCTGGCGCGCAGTCGCGGTGTCGACGAGAAGACCCAGGCCCGCATCTTCGAAGGCCCCGACGCAGAGGGCCTGACCGCGCGGCAGCGTGTGCTGATCACCGCGACCGACGAGTTCGTCGTCACGCGGTCGATCTCCTCCGAGACATGGGCCGCACTGTCGGCGATCCTCGACAAGCCCCAGCTCATCGAATTCTGCATGCTGGCAGGGCAATACGATGCGCTCGCGGCGACCATGACGACGCTGCGCATGCCGCTGGACTTCCCGGACTAGCGGCTAGAGGTACGTCACGCCCAGCACGGCAAGCGAGAACAGCACGGGCGACACGGGCAGGAACCACAGCAGCGCGGCCCACGCATAGGACTTGTCCTTGTACTTGCGCCAGCCCAGCACGCCACCCGCGATGCCGCCCAGCAGCGACAGGGCGGCGACCACCAGCACCCATTGGTTGACCCGCCCGCTGTCGGTCGCGATGGACATGGCGAGCAGCCACAGGATGTGACCGATCACCAACCCGCCGATGCCGGCGACGATTTCGTTTCTCAAAAGTTGATCATGTGGCCGGTCAGCCCGTGGAAGCACTCCTGCAGCGCCTCCGACAGTGTCGGGTGCGTGTGCACGTTGCGGGCCAGCTCGTTCGCGGTCAGATCCCACTTCTGCGCCAGGGTCAGCTCGGGCAGCAGTTCGGACACGTCGGGTCCGATCAGGTGACCACCGAGCAACTCCAGGTGCTTCTTGTCGGCGATCAGTTTGACGAACCCGGTCGGGTCGGCCAGGCCGTGCGCCTTGCCGTTGGCGGTGAACGGGAACTTCGCGACGACGACGTCGTAACCCTCGTCGCGGGCCTGCTGCTCGGTCAGCCCGAAGCTGGCGACCTGCGGCTGGCAGAACGTGGCGCGCGGCATCATCCGGTAGTCACCGAGCGCCAAAGTCTCTGCACCACCGATGGTTTCGGCCGCGACGACACCCTGGGCCTCGGCCACGTGGGCGAGCTGCAGCTTGCCGGTGACGTCACCGATCGCGTAGATGTGCGGCACGTTGGTGCGCATGTAGTCGTCGATGCCGATGGCCTTGCGGTCGGTCAGCGCCACGCCGGCCTTCTCCAGGCCGAAGCCTTCGACATTCGGGGCAAACCCGATGGCCTGCAGCACCTTGTCGGCCTTGAGCTCCTCGGTCTTGCCGTCCTTGCTGACGGTGACCTTGACCACCGAGCCGTCATCTGAGATTGCCTCGACCTTGGTGCCGGTGAGGATCTTGACGCCCAGCTTCTTGTACTGCTTCTCGATCTCCTTGGAGACCTCGGCGTCCTCGTTGGGCAGGGCCCGCGGCAGGAACTCGACGATGGTGACGTCGACGCCGTAGTTCTTCAGCACGTAGGCGAACTCCATACCGATGGCGCCCGCGCCGGCGATGATGATCGAGGAGGGCAGATCCCGCGACATGATCTGGGTCTCGTAGGTGACCACGTTGTCGGACAGCGACGTGCCAGGCACCAGGCGGGTCGACGACCCGGTCGCGATGATCGCATGAGAGAACTCGACCTTCTCGGTGCCGCCGTCGTTGAGCTCGACGTCGAGGCTGTTGGGGCCGGTGAACCTGCCGTAGCCGTGGATCTCGGTGATCTTGTTCTTCTTCATCAGGAAGTGCACACCCGCGACCCGGCCCTCGGCGACCTTGCGGCTGCGGTCGAACGCCGCGCCGTAGTCGAAGCTGGCCTCACCGCTGATGCCGAACGTCTTGGCTTCCTTGTTGAAGATGTGCGCGAGTTCCGCGTTGCGCAGCAGCGCCTTGGACGGGATACACCCGACGTTGAGGCACACTCCGCCCCAGTACTTGGGCTCGATGATGGCAGTGTTCAGCCCCAGTTGGGCGGCACGGATGGCCGCGACGTATCCACCGGGACCGGCTCCGATAACGACGACGTCAAAGTGGGTCACGCCCCTACCCTAGTGGGCGGCTCTGGGTTTCTACCGGGCGATCGGGTCGAACAGCTCGGCAACGGCGGCTGAGCGGCCGCCTAGCGACCCGGGATGGGGCACGCGTCGGCGGCCTCGGCGACGATGTGGCTTCCGATGTCGGAAGGACGCACCCCCGCGGCGTAGCGAGCCCCGGTGATCGGCTCCTCGGCGGCCAGCTCGTCGTTCTCGGCGTCGGTGAACGCGCGCCCGCGGGACAAGAACCGCATGCCTTCCGGCGCCTCCAGGCTGAAGCCGCCCCCTCGGCCGGGCACGACGTCGATCACCAACTGCGTGTGCTTCCACGCCTCGAACTGCGGCCCGGAGATCCACACGGGAACCCCCGACCCGACGTCGAGCACACCCAGCAGGATGTCGCGGTCCCCGACGATGAAATCGCCGTCCGGGTAGCACATCGGTGACGATCCGTCGCAGCAGCCGCCGGACTGGTGAAACATCAACGCGCCGTGGCGTTCCTGCAGTTTTGCCAGCAGGTCGGCCGCGGCGGCGGTGATGAGCGCACGACTTGTCATGGTCAGAAGAACCCCTGGGCCTTGTTGCTGTAGCTGACCAACAGGTTCTTGGTCTGCTGGTAGTGGTCGAGCATCATCTTGTGATTCTCCCGGCCGATGCCGGACTGCTTGTAACCACCGAACGCCGCATGCGCCGGGTAGGCGTGGTAGCAGTTGGTCCACACCCGGCCGGCCTTGATGTCGCGACCGGCGCGGTAGGCGGTGTTGCCGTCGCGGCTCCACACCCCCGCACCCAGGCCGTAGAGCGTGTCGTTGGCGATCGAGATCGCATCGTCGTAATCGGTGAACGACGTCACCGCGACGACCGGGCCGAAGATCTCCTCCTGGAAGATCCGCATCTTGTTGTTGCCCTCGAACACCGTCGGCTGCACGTAGAACCCGCCCGAAAGGTCGCCGCCGAGGTCGGCGCGCTCGCCACCGGTGACCACGCGCGCACCTTCACTCTTGCCGATCTCGATGTAGGACAGGATCTTCTCGAACTGGTCGTTGGAGGCCTGCGACCCGATCATGGTCTCGGTGTCCAGCGGATCACCCTGACGCACGGCCTTGGTACGGATCGCCGCCAACTCCAGGAACTCGTCGTAGATGTCGGCCTGGATCAGGCTGCGCGACGGGCACGTGCACACCTCACCCTGATTCAGCGCGAACATCGTGAAGCCCTCCAAGGCCTTGTCCTGGAAGTCGTCGCCCGCGGCCATCACGTCGTTGAAGAAGATGTTCGGCGACTTTCCGCCCAGTTCCAGCGTGACCGGGATCAGGTTCTGCGACGCGTACTGCATGATGAGCCGGCCCGTGGTGGTCTCACCCGTGAACGCGATCTTGGCGATCCGGTTGCTCGACGCCAGCGGCTTACCGGCCTCCACACCGAACCCGTTGACGATGTTGACCACACCGGCCGGCAGCAGGTCACCGATCAGGCTGAACAGGTACAACACCGACGCCGGGGTCTGCTCGGCGGGTTTGAGCACCACGGCGTTGCCGGCCGCCAACGCGGGCGCGAGCTTCCAGGTGGCCATCAGGATCGGGAAGTTCCACGGGATGATCTGCCCGACGACACCGAGCGGCTCGTGGAAGTGGTAGGCGACGGTGTCGTCGTCGATCTCGCTCAGCGAGCCTTCCTGGGCGCGGATCGCCCCGGCGAAATAGCGGAAGTGGTCGATAGCCAAGGGGATGTCGGCGTTGAGCGTCTCGCGGATCGGCTTGCCGTTGTCCCACGACTCGGCCAGGGCGATCGACTCGAGGTTGGCCTCGATGCGGTCGGCGATCTTGTTGAGGATGTTGGCCCGCTCGGCCGGCGCCGTCTTGCCCCACGCGGGCGCGGCAGCGTGGGCGGCGTCGAGCGCCTTCTCCACGTCGGCCTCGCTCGACCGGGGGATCTCACAGAACACCTGGCCGGTGACCGGTGTCGGATTCTCGAAGTAGCGGCCCTCGGCCGGTGCGACCCACTCCCCACCGATGTAGTTGGCGTAGCGGGACTCAAATGACATCAGGGCGTCGGCGGAACCCGGACGCGAAAAGACAGGCATGTTCGACTCCTCGTGAGCGGTGTAACACAGCTCACACTACGCCCGCGGCCACAATGGTCGGGTGGTAGATGACCCGTATCTCTGGCTCGAAGACGTCACCGGCGACGACGCCCTGGACTGGGTGCGTAAACACAACGACGCGACGGTCGCGGAGCTCGGCGGCGAGCGGTTCGAGCGGACCCGCGCCGAGCTGCTGGAGATCCTCGACACCGACGAGCGGATTCCGTACGTGGGGATTCGCGGCGCCTACCTGTACAACTTCTGGCGCGACGAGGCCAACCCGCGCGGCCTGTGGCGGCGCACCACGCGGGAGAGCTACCGCAGTGACAACCCGGACTGGGAGGTCGTGATCGACGTCGACCAGCTGGCGCGTGACGAGGACGAGAACTGGGTGTGGGCCGGGCCGACCGTCATCGAACCCGAGCACACGCTCGCGATGATCAGCCTGTCCCGCGGCGGCGCCGATGCCACGGTGGTTCGCGAATTCGACATGCGGACAAAGCAGTTCGTCGAAGGAGGGTTCGAGCTGCCGGAAGCCAAGTCGTCGGTGTCCTGGGAGGACGAGGACACGCTGCTGGTGTGCACCGACTTCGGCGAAGGGTCGATGACGGAGTCCGGGTATCCGCGCATCGCGAAGCGCTGGCGGCGGGGTGAGCCCCTCGAAAATGCCGAGACCGTGTTCACCGCGGAGCCCACGGATGTCCAGGTCGCCGCGACGGTCGACCGCACGCCCGGTTACGAACACACGCGATTCGCCCGCGCCACCGACTTCTACAACCTGCTGCGGTATGAGGCCCGCGGCGACGAGCTCATCTACATCGATGTCCCGACCGACGCCACGACGTCGACGCATCACGAATGGCTGCTGATCTCGCCGCGAAGCGACTGGCAGGTGGGCGACGTGACATATCCCGCGGGCAGTCTGATCGCCACCAATTTCGACGATTTCCTTTCCGGCTCACGCGATCTCACGGTCGTATACGAACCCGACGAGCACAGCTGCCTGTACAGCATCGACTGGACGAAGGACAAGCTGATCCTCGTCACGCGGCGCGACGTCGCCAGCCACGTCGAGATCGTCACGCCGGGCACGTGGGAACGGCGGGACGCGCCGGATATTCCGGCGTCCGACGAAACCGTGGTGGCCGCCGTCGATCCTTACGGCGACGAAGTGTTCTACGACTCAAGCGGTTTCACCACGCCCTCGCGGCTGCTGTACGGGACGGCCGGCGGCGCGCTGCAGCAGGTCAAGTCGGCGCCATCGTTCTTCGACGCCGAGGGCATCACCGTCACACAGAATTTCGCGACCTCCAAGGACGGCACCGCGATCCCGTACTTCGTGGTGGGCCAGAAGGACGAGCCGGCCCCGACCTACCTTTACGGCTACGGCGGCTTCCAGAGCTCCATGACGCCCGGCTACGCGGGCGGGATCGGTCGTGAATGGCTCACCCGCGGCGGCACGTACGTGCTGGCCAACATTCGCGGCGGCGGTGAGTACGGTCCCCGGTGGCATACGCAGGCGATGCGGGAGAACCGCCACCTGGTGTACGAGGATTTCGCCGCAGTGGCGGCCGATCTGGTACGGCGCGGCATCACCACCGTCGAGCAACTCGCCGCGGCCGGCGGCAGCAACGGCGGGTTGTTGATGGGCGTCATGCTCACGCAGTACCCGGAACTGTTCGGCGCCCTGGTGTGCAGCGTGCCCCTGCTGGACATGAAGCGGTATCACCTGCTGCTTGCCGGCGCATCGTGGATGGCGGAGTACGGCGATCCCGATGTCCCCGAGGACTGGGAGTTCATCTCGAAATACTCGCCATACCAGAACATTTCGCCGGACCGCCGCTACCCGCCGATTCTGATCACGACGTCGACGCGCGACGACCGGGTCCACCCGGGACATGCGCGCAAGATGACCGCGGCTCTCGAGGAGGCCGGGCACCGGGTGTACTACTACGAGAACATCGAGGGCGGGCACGGCGGTGCGGCCGACAATGCCCAGGCCGCGTTCAAGGGAGCGCTGACCTATGAGTTCCTGTGGCGGATGCTGGCCGGTTGAGCCCGTCGCGCCGGGTGCGTACGGTGCCACTCCGGCGCTATCCTGACGCCGATGTCTCCCATGGCGGTGTTGCGGCGATACCTCGCCATTCAGGCGATGACGCTGGTGTGCGGCATCGTCGGGCCGATCTTCCTGGTCGTCTACTTTGCCGCGCAGCCTGACCCGACCCTGAAATGGATGTACTGGGCCGGGTTGTTCGTCACCGCCGCGGACATCTTGATCGCGCTGGCCATCACCCAGTCGACCCTGAAGGCCGAAGAACCCGCCGACGTCCGCATCGCGCTGAGCCTGCAGAACTTCCGTCAGCGCCACGACGACTCTTGACTTCCCGGGGCACAGTCGCTCGACTGCTCCCATGGCCCACGAGTTCGAGACCCTGCTGTACCGGACCGCTCCCCCGGTCGCGACCATCACACTGAACCGCCCGGAGCAGCTCAACACCATCGTCCCGCCCATGCCCGACGAGATCGAGCAGGCGATCGGCCTGGCCGAGCGCGATCCGGAGATCAAGGTGATCGTGTTGCGGGGTGCGGGCCGGTCATTTTCAGGCGGTTACGACTTCGGTGGGGGCTTCCAGCACTGGGGCGAGGCGATGAACACCGACGGGCGATGGGATCCTGGCAAGGACTTCGCCATGGTCAGCTCCCGCGAGACCGGTCCGACACAGAAATTCATGGCGATCTGGCGCGCCTCCAAACCCGTGATCGCCCAGGTGCACGGCTGGTGCGTCGGCGGCGCGAGTGACTACGCGCTGTGCGCCGACATCGTGATCGCGAGCGACGACGCCGTGATCGGCACGCCGTATGCCCGCATGTGGGGCGCGTACCTCACCGGGATGTGGCTGTACCGGCTGAGCCTGGCGAAGGCGAAATGGCACTCGCTGACCGGTGAACCGCTGACCGGAAAGGAAGCAGCCGCAATCGAATTGATCAACGAGTCGGTTCCGTTCGACCGGCTGGAAAGCCGGGTCGCCGAGATCGCAGGCAAGCTGGCCCGGATCCCGTTGGCACAGTTGCAGGCCCAGAAACTGGTGGTCAACCAGGCATACGAGAACATGGGTCTGGCCTCCACCCAGACTCTTGGCGGCATCCTCGACGGCTTGATGCGCAACACCCCGGATGCGTTGCGGTTCATCGACACCGCCGCCGACGAGGGCGTGCGCGCGGCCATCGAGCACCGCGACGGTCCATGGGGCGACTACAGCCAGGCGCCGCCGGACCGCAGGCCCGACCCGTCACACGTCATCGAGCCGTGACTGTGCGTGTCGGCGCCCTCGGTAGCAGTCCCACCGGGGCACACTTCATGCATGTCTTCCATGCCTGCTCTCGAGCTGCTGGGCCGGGTCGGATTCGCGACGCTGCTCGGCATCGCGATCGGGATGGAGCGCCAGTGGCGGTCTCGATTGGCGGGGCTGCAGACCATGGCACTGGTCAGCATGGGTTCCGCGCTGTTCCTGATCCTCGGGGCCTACGCGTTCGAGGGCAGCGACCCCACGCGTGTGGCAGCGCAAATCGTCTCGGGGATCGGCTTTCTCGGTGCGGGTGTGATCATGAAGCAGGGCATGTCGGTGACCGGGTTGAACACCGCCGCGACGCTGTGGGCGACGGCCGCCGTCGGCGCGCTCGCCGGCGCGTGGTTGTGGCGGGAAGCCGTGGCGGCTGCGGCGATCATCGTCGCGGCCAACGGTCTACTGCACTCCGTGGGCCGGCGAATGGACCGCGTCAAATCCCGCACCGGCCGTGAAGTCTCGCCCGCCGACTACGCGCTCGACGTCACGTGCGGGGCCGCCGCCGAAGCCCAGGCCCGGGCGTTGATTCTGCGCACGGTCGCCAGACCTGAGCTGACGCTGAAATCGATGCTCTCCACGGTCGGTGCCGCGCCCGACGAGATCCGGCTGCGCGCCGAGCTGTCCGCCGACGTCCGCGATGACAAGGCACTCGAAGAAGCCGTAGCCGGTATCGGCCTGCAGCCCGAGATCCGGTCAGCGCGATGGTCCATCCACCACGAGGCTGCGGCCGATTGGCTCGGAAGGGACCGCTGACGTGCGCGTAGCGGAGTTCTTCGAACAGGCGACGACGGCGTTCGAAGTGCTGGGCGTGCTGTCGATGGTGCTCGGATTCCTGTTCGCATTCGTCCTCGCCATCCGTGCGTGGCGGCGCACGGGCGACGGAAGCCGCGCCTTCAAGACGCTACGGGACTCACTGGGCGGGGCGATTCTGCTGGGCCTGGAGCTACTCGTCGCGGCAGACATCGTCAAGACCGTCACGGCCACACCATCACTCACCGATGCCGCCGTGCTCGGGATGATCGTGCTGATCCGTACCGTGCTGAGCATCTCGATCGAAATCGAGGTCGACGGCGTCGCGCCCTGGCGCAAGGCGCTGACCACCGGCCCGCAGGTATTGGCTCGCACCGCACGGGAATCCGGCAGAACCGACGCGTGACATCCTCAGCTCGCGACTCTGGGATTACCTGAACCACCAGCAGGCAGAACGGTCTCTGAATTCCGGTAGGGTCCAGAAAGGTCGTCAGGCCGACGACTCTGATACGGGGAGATGGAGTCGATGAACTACCCGCCTCACGGCTATCCACCGACCGGCAGCAGCGGCCCAATCCCGGGGGATCCTTTCGGAAGTGGCCAGTATGGGGCTGGAACGCCTGGCCCATTCCAATTTGCCGGTCAGTCGCCCGCGGCCAACCCCTTCCCAATCGGTGGGCCACCGGTCATGAGTTCGGGGCACGGTCAGGTGCCGCCGCCCCAACCACCACCGAGCAACAACAAGAAGTGGTTGGTGTTCGCGGTAGTTGCACTGGTCGTAGTCGCCGCGGCGGGAGTGGGAACCGTGCTGTGGCGCTTGAACTCTGGCGATGGCTCGGCGAGTAGCGGGTCAAGGCTGCGGGCGGGGCCCCTACCCGATGCTCCCGAACCGTTGGGCGCGCTACGCCCACCACGCGATATCCAGATGGCGTCGCTCCAGCAGCAAATCAGCGATCCGAAGTGGAGTTACCGGACAGACGGGTGGCCACACCTACTCGGGGGAGATATCCACACCGTAGTGGTCGGCACGGAAGATACCGGCCTCATGGCGCTGGACGCGGCAAATGGCGCATCCCGGTGGTCGGAGCCGGTATCGCCTGCTGATGTCGACCTCAAGAAATTCAATCAAGGCGACTGCGTCGTCGATCGAGCGTCCACGACCATCGGTTGCGCCCTGTCCACCGGCAACGGCCTCGAGGAAGTGTTGATCTTCTTCGACACTGCGACCGGCGCCGAAAAACACCACGAGATCGTGGCCGGCACTTCGGGTGCGGACCTTTACTCCGCTGGTGACGGATTCGTGGCCGCAACCAAGGGGGAACTGGTCGGATACCGGTCCGACGGCAGTGAATCATGGCGTGCCGACAACCGTATCAACGGCGGCGTGGACGTCTACGGTGACCAGGCGATCATCATCGTCGCCGTGACGGGCGGTCCGGGCCGGGTCATCGACGCGAACTCCGGTCGCACGATCGTCGAGGCTCCCGTCGTCGACAGCGGTATGGCATTCGCCGCCGGCTTTGCGTTGTCGAACGCCTCGGTGATCGACTTCTACGACTTCACCGGCACGAAAACAGCCTCGATCGCCACCGACGACTTCAGGCTGATCGACAACGACCAGAACTTCACCGCCTCGTCCGGGACGTATTATCCCGTGGCATTCAACCCATCCAGGGGCGGTTTGCGTGCCTACGATCCGGCCAGCGGCGCCATCCGGTGGTCGGTGGGGACCGTATCGCCAAGTCAAACCGCTAACGTTGTCGGATTCGGCAGCGGTACAACGTGTTTTCTCGCTCTGTTGGACAACCGCGTGGAACGTTCCGTGTCGCTGAGCACACAGGAGTGCGGTACCTCCGGCACCAACGTGTACCTATCGATCTCAACAGACTTCCCGGATCAGATTCACGCCTGGATGCAGGGCTACGACGGTCAACGCGTACTCGTGGATGCAGGCGAAACGACGCACCGGGTGAGGTGTCTGGATGTGGTGAACGGCCAGGAGGTATGGGAGAAGCAGAACAACGACATGATCGGCGCCCAGTGGCTTGGCAACGGGCTGTTTTCTGCCTCGACGGGAGGCTTCCAGGGCGTACACCGGTGGTCGTGAGACCGCCATGTGTCCGAAGCACCGCGCATGTCGTGCTAATGGGCTTTGCGCCGCAGCCCACCCAGCATCGCGACGAGCACGCCGAACACCACCAGTCCGCCACCGGCAGCCAGGGTCAGGTTGAGCCACTGGTGCAGGCCGCTGATCGCGTGACCGACCATCACGTCGGCGATCTGGCGAAGGTCGCCACTGGTGTGGTTGAGCGCGTCGTTGAGATGGCGCCGTGCCACCTCCAATCCGGCCCAGCCCGCCGCGCCCACCAACAGCGCCGAGACACCCAATGCGGCAAGGGCTTTGCCGCGCGCCCGGGCCGCGGCCAGCGTCAACAGGGCGAAGACACCGGCCAGGATCGCTGCCCCGACACTGACCCATGGTCCCCAAACCGCTGCCGGGCGCAGCTTTCCGGGCTGCAGGCTTTCGGGAGCCGATGACGCAATCGGCACCGTGAGGGTCTGCGGCGGTTCGATGTTGAACTGGTCCAGGGTCTGCTGAAACGACGAATCCGACAGCATCGGTCCGAGGTCGATCACCCACGCGCCCTCGGAATCCCGCGACACCCGGTCGGTGAACATCCAGGTGTGCGCGATCTCGTTGGCCTTCGCGAACTGCCCGGGAAACGCCGCGCTGGCGGTGTAGAAGTTGGCGGCCATCCGCACCCGGTCGGCGTCGATCTCCGTGCCGTTGCGGGACGCAAGCGTCTGCACCTGCGTGGTCAGCTCGCCCGCGACGGCCTGCTGCAGCCGCGGATCCTTGGCGGCATCGGCGGCGAACGCCGTGTAGCCGTCACGGTCGATGACGTTCTTCTGCGCCCAAACGCTGGGTACCGCGACGGCCAGCAGTGCCGTCGTCAAGAGCCACAGGAACGACGCCATCACAAACCGCACGCCGTCCTCCTGCCCCGGGACGGGCCGGATGTCAGTCCGAAAGCGCGCGTCCCACAATCAGCGGATCGGCCTGGCCGACCACCTCATGGTCCTTGTTGTCGTATTCGAACTTACCGAGCACGTAGCGCATCGCGTTGATCCGGGCGCGCTTCTTGTCGTTGCTCTTGACCACGGTCCACGGCGCGATCTCGGTGTCCGTCCACGCGAACATCTCTTCTTTGGCCGCGGTGTAGTCGTTCCACTTGTCCAACGACGCAAGGTCGGTGGGCGACAGCTTCCACTGCCGGACCGGGTCGACCTGGCGGATCGTGAACCGGGTGAGCTGCTCGGACTGCGTTACCGAGAACCACAGCTTGGTCAGGCTGATGCCGTCGTTGACCAGCATCTGCTCGAACAGCGGGGCCTGCCGGATGAACTCGGCGTGCTGCTTGGGGGTGCAGTAACCCATCACCCGTTCGACGCCCGCCCGGTTGTACCAGGACCGGTCGAACAACACGAGCTCACCGGCCGCGGGCAGGTGCTCGACGTAGCGCTGGAAATACCACTGGGTGCGTTCCTTCTCGGTGGGCTTCTCCAGCGCGACGACGCGGGCCCCGCGCGGGTTGAGATGTTCCATGAACCGCTTGATGGTGCCGCCCTTGCCGGCGGCGTCGCGCCCTTCGAACACGATGACGTGGCGGTGCCCGTTGTTCTGGCTCCACTTCTGCAGCTTGAGCAGTTCGATCTGCAGCAGGCGCTTCTGCTCCTCGTAGTCGGTGCGCTTCATGCGCTCGTCGTACGGGTAGCCCTCACGCCAGGTGTCGACGACCTCGCCGCTGGGTTGCAGCAGCAGCTCGGGGTCGTCGTCATCGTCGTCACGGACGGAGTAGCCAGTGGTGTCCAGGGTCACCGGGCGAAAATATCGACTGCGCCGTACGCGAAGGTGACGCCAGGATGAACGCCGGATGGCGGGCTGTTCCGCCGCTACTTCGCCGTGCGGCGCGGGCGGGCCAACGCCAACTTGGTCATCAGCTTGTTCATCCGGGCCAGCGCCTTGTGTGAGTTGTTGTAGTAGTTGCCGCCGGCACCGACGTTGGTGCGCGGCGCGACGACGGTCTCCTGCTTGCAGAACTTGCGCACGCCGTCGAGCCCACCGAACCGCGCGCCGATACCCGAGGTCTTCCAGCCACCCATCGGCGCCGTCGTGCACATCAGGTTGGAGATCACGTCGTTGATGTTGACCGCGCCGCAATCCAGCTGCAGGGCAACCGCTTTGGCCCGCTCGATGTCCTTGGAGAACACGGATGCGCTCAGCCCGTACTGGCTGTCGTTGGCCAGCCGGATCGCTTCGGACACCGTCGCCACCTTCATGATCGGCAGCGTGGGGCCGAATGTCTCTTCGGTCATGCACGCCATCGAGTGGTCGACGTCGACCAGAACCGTCGGCGGGTAGAAGCTGCCCGGCCCCTCCGGGCGCTTGCCACCCGTCAACGCCTTCGCGCCGGCCGCGATCGCGTCGTTGACATGGCGTTCGGTGATCGCGACCTGGCTGTCGTCGATTTGGGCACCGAAGTGGTAGCCCTCACCGGCACCCACCTTGAGGTTCTCGACCGCCTTGACCGTCGCCGCGACGAACTGGTCGTAGACCGGTTCGAGGACGTAGACGCGTTCGACCGAAACGCAGGTCTGCCCGGCGTTGAACATCGCGCCCCACACCGCGGCGTTGGCGGCCAGCTCGACGTCGGCATCCTCCAGCACGATCATCGGATCCTTGCCGCCGAGCTCGAGGCTCACGGGCGTGAGCCGGCGGGCGGCGCGCTCCATGACCTTGGCGCCGGTCGCGCTGGATCCGGTGAACTGGATGTAGTCGGAGTTGTCGATGACGGCCTCGGAGACCTCGCGGGCCCCCTGGGCCAGTGCCAGCACGTCGGGCGCGCCCGAGTCGATCCAGCCGCGCAGCAGCACCTCTGCGGTCAGCGGGGTGCGCTCGGACGGCTTGAGCAGCACCGCGCAACCGGCGGCCAGCGCGCCGATGGCGTCCATCATGGCGTTGGCCACGGGGTAGTTCCACGGCGCGATGATGCCGACCACGGGGCGGGGCCGGTAATGCACCGCGACCTTCTTGACCGACAGGAACGGCAAAGACGCCGGCCGCTGCTCGGGCGCCATGGCCTTGTCGACGACCTTGATGTAGTACGACAGGATCATGATCAGCAGCGGCACCTCCTGAGCGGCGTCCACGGCTGACTTGCCGGTCTCGGAGATCAGCAGCCTCTCGATCTCGTCGCGGTGATCGCCCAACCACACCGCGTAGCGGGCCAGCACCTTGGCGCGACCTTTCGCGCCGCGGGCCTCCCACTCCTTTTGTGCCTCCCGCAGGCTTGCCGCGATCCGCGGTACGTCGGCCGGGTCGGTCCAGCGCACCTGGCCGGCGACGGCCCCGGTCGCAGGGTTGTGAATGGTGCCGGCCCCGTCAAAGGAGTCGGGCAACTCAACTTCGGGCGTCGCAGTCATGGGGCCATGTTAACCACACGTTGTGACCCACGTCGCACCGGGGTTGACACCTGTCAAGTGCGGCCAGGTTGGCCGCCTCGAGTTCGACGAAAGGGTCGTCACCAGCGTCCGGTGACGACCCTTACGTCGATTTCGAGCAACGTCAGCTGTCGTCGCCGTTGCTCTCGGCGCTGTCGTCCCCCTTCGGTTCGGCCTTCTTCGGCGTGAGCTTCTTGGTCACGTTCTCGACCGCCTCGCGCACGCCGGTCAGTGCCTCGTTCACGTTCGCCTTGACCTTGTTCGCCCGCTTCTCTGCCCTGTCGCCGGCCTGCTTGACCTGGGCGTTGAGAGTCGTGAAGTGCGGTTTGAGGTTGGTGACGTCAGGCTTGTCGGAGTCCTTCGTCGCCTCATCGTCGGCAGCGACCGTGCGCTCGACCGAGAGCGTCGTGGAGGGCTCGGGATTGTCCTGCGCGTCGAGATCGACGCCAAGCACATTGGCCACGGCAACCCGCGTGTTGTGCGTCGCTCCCCACAGCGTCTCGTTGCGGAACGTCATCAGCGCGCCGTCTTGCGGAGCCTGGGTCGTCGGATCGTGATCGGTGCCGCCGCCCAGCGAGGCCGGCAGCGCGGTCGCCAGACCGTCGATGGCCGGGTCGGCGGCCCACAGCGGTGCGTCGATGTACTGCCGGATCGCCGTGTAGAGCGCAGCGGAATCGCCCGACGCCATGGCTTGTGCGACGGCCACGAGGCCGATCGGCGCGAGGACGGCCCCTTGCGCGGTCCGCTCGACCGACTCGGCGACCCCGTTGGAAAGGTCGAAGGCGTAGTTCGCGTCGGTACTGGCAGGTACGCCGAGCGCATCGGCGAACAGCCCGTCGAGGGAATCCCGCAGGCCGAGCAGTTGGACGTTGCGGATCTGCATGATCGCGCCGTCACCCGCCGTTGTCGTCGTCTCGTGGTCGGATCCGCCACCCAGCGACGTGGGCACGGTGTTCGCCACCGCTTCGATGAACGGGTCGGCAACGTACACAGGCGAATCGATCACGGACCGAATCGCGGTGTACAACCGCGCATTGTCGCCCCCTGCGACGTCGAGCGCGGCAACCAACGGAAAGAACGGCGCCTGCTGCACCTGCTCCCCCAGACGCTGCACCGACATCGCGATCAGCTCGGCCTGCGACAACCCGGCGAAACTCCGCATCAATGCCGGCGCGGCGTCGACGGCCCGCATGACTGCCGGCGATGCGATCGGCGTGATCGCGATGACGCTGGCTCCGACGATCGCAATGCCGGCTGTCAGGCCGCACTGAACACGAATTTGCATCGAAAAATCCCCTCTCACCTGGGTGTTTCCCAGAGCTGGGCAGTAAATTACGCCCAAGAAAGGGCTATCTCAGGTTTTTCTCAGGTAGTCGTTGCCAACACAATGACTCGTCGGATCTTTGCGATTGCCGCAAAGTGCCCAAAGCTGCCGTAAGCTCAGCTCCGCCGCGGCCGAGACGTTTGCCAGAAATCACCTGTCCGCACAAAAGTCTTGTGCCACGCAATCAGACCATTCGGTGACATCTCAGCAATCGTCATGGGGTTCTTGATCGTTCGATCCCGACGCCACCACCGCACGTGTCGGTCGATCAACCGACACACGCATTGCGGCGTCAGGTCTGATTTGTCTCAGAATCCACGGTCGGCGACGCAGGATCCGCACTCAGCGAAGTTTCCGACGCCGAGCCGGCGACGTCGCGCGCCACGAGCGCCACCACGCACACCATCGCCGTCGCCAACAACGTCGCGCCGACCGTGTCGGTGAAGTAGTGATAGGTGACCGACTGGCCGAACATGCCGAGCAGGCTCACGCTGACCGCGGCGATCAGCGACCATGCCGCGGCGCCCGCAGCCACCACGAGCAAGCCCATAACCACCACCAGGAACGTGGTGTGCCCACTCGGATACGCCAGGGAGCCGCCCTTCTCGCGGCCGAACATCCTCTTGCACACCTGAACCACGACGATCGCCAGAGGCGGGCTCGCCGCAACGGCCACCATTAGCCACCACTGTCTGCGCCGTGCCACTGCCACCAGCACGCCGAGCAGCACCAGCGCCACCAGCGGCGGATAGCTGAACACCAGGAAATCACCGCGATACTGGCCCATGCGCGCACCGAGGCGCTGAAACCAGTCATCGACCGCGGTCGAGCCGTCGCCGACCACCCCGCCGAGCAGCATCATGGCGGCCAGCCCGATCGGCGGCCACCACCGCATCATCAAGGGATGATGCCGCGCAGGTAGGCAGCCTGCCCGAGGTGCTGGGCGCAGTCGTCGACGATGCTCACCAGGCGCGCGCTGGCAGTCACCGGCGGATCCCAATTGGTGTCGACGACGCGGCTCAACTCCTGCGGCGTCACCGTGGCGATGTACTCCAAGGTCACCTTGTGCACGGCCCGGTAGTAGCCGGCCAGCAGCTCGGCAGGCGCATGTACCTTCGCGACGTCCTCGGGACTGTGGCCGTAGCCGATGTCACCCGGGGGCAGGCCGAGACCGAAACGGTCGATCCACCCGTCGCGCGTCCACACCTGCTCGACCCCGGCGATGTCGCACAGCTGCAGATCCTGGCAGCGCGCGCTGTGCCAGATCAGCCACGCGATGCTGTTGGCCTGCGGGGTCGGCCGGTAGCGGGACACCTCTTCGGTCAGCCCGTCCGTGAGATCGTCGACATGTTCGATCAGCCGCGTGAACGAGTCGCGCAGGAGCTCCCGGACGGCGTCAGAATCCGCGTCAGTCATGCAGCCGACGCTACTCGCCGGACCGACTCCTGCGATGTTTCGGACGAGTCACCGCTACTATCCCCACATGCCGCTGCACGCTGGGGACGTGTTCGCCGGGTACACGATCCAACGTCTACTTGGCGCCGGCGGAATGGGTGAGGTGTATCTGGCCCAACATCCGCGACTGCCGCGCCACGATGCGCTGAAGATCCTGCCCGCATCGTTGACCCGGGACACCCAGTACCGCGAGCGCTTCAACCGCGAAGCCGATATCGCTGCCTCGCTGTGGCATCCGCACATCGTGAGCCTGCACGACCGCGGCGAGGCCGACGGCCAACTGTGGATCGCGATGGACTACGTCGAGGGCACCGACGCGTCACGACTGCTTCGCGAACGTCACCGCTCCGGACTGCCCGTCCACGAGGCGACAGAGATCATCAGCGCCATCGCCGATGCCCTTGATTACGCGCACGCCCGCCACCTGCTGCACCGCGACGTCAAGCCCGCGAACATCCTGCTGACCCTGCCGGGGGCGGGGAAGCGCCGGATCTTCCTGGCAGACTTCGGAGTTGCGCGCCGCACCGACGAGGTCAGCGGTCTCACGGCCACCAACCTCACCGTGGGTTCGATGCCGTATTCGGCGCCCGAACAACTCATGGGCCTGCCCCTCGACGGCCGGGCCGATCAGTACGCGCTCGCAGCGACCACATATCAGCTGTTGACGGGGCGGTCGCCGTTCCACGCCACCAACCCCGCCGTCGTCATCAGCAAGCACCTCAGCGAACCACCGCCCCGGCTCAGCGACGCCCGGCCCGAACTGGGATATCTCGACGACGTGATCGCCAAGGCCCTGGCCAAGGAACCAGAGGCCCGGTTTGCGCTGTGCGGTGATTTCGCCCGCGCCCTGACGCAGGGCAGCGTCCCGAATCCGGGTGGCCATAACCCGCCGACAACGCCCGCGCAATCGGTGCACCTGCCACCGCCACCACAGCACAACCAGCAGCCCTCGGCCTCGTTGCCCTGGTGGGCCACGGGCACATCCGAACCCGTCCCGACAGCCTCGCCGCCGCCGGCGTGGTCACCCGCTGCTGCCGAGCCGTTCCCGACGACGACGGTTGCGGCCTCCATCGCAGCGACTCCGGCGAGCTCGAAAAAGCCCGATCGCACAAGGATTCTCATTCCCGCGGTGTTGGCGGTGCTGCTGGTCGGCGCGCTGGTCTTCGCCATCAGCCAGTTCGCCCGCCCGACCCCGGTCGCGAGCACCACACCGGAATGGCAGCCCTATGTCGATGCGGCCAAGGAGTTCGTGGTGACCTGGACCGGGATCAGTTACCCGACGGTGGACGACGACATCCAGAAGGTGCTGCAGAGTTCGACCTCCGAATTCAACAACGTCTTCCAGCGCAAAGCCTTGGACATCAAGGCGACGTTGATCATCTCCAGGGCCAGCAACAAGGGAACGGTCAATGCAGCGGCGATCGAATCGTTCAAACCAGGCGAAGCCGACGTCATGATCAGCGCTGTCGTCGAAACGACCAAACCGAACGAGCCGGCGTCCACCGAGAACCTGCTCCGGGTCGTCACGGTGGTCAAAGACGATGACAAATACAAGGTCTCCACCATGACGGACGGGTGATGAGCAAGAGCACACGATCGACCTCGTGGAAGGCCCTCGTCGGCGTTCTGTGCGCAGGCATCATCGCGCTGACAGCCCTGGGCACCTGGCAGATGGTCGAGAAGAACCGCCCCGCACCGGTCCCCATCAGCGACCAGGCCGACGCCCGCCGAGCAGTCCTCGACGTCGCGAAGGACAGCGTTCAGGAGGTGCTGGGCTACTACCCGGAGCTGGACGACCAAACCATCGCCAAGACCGGGACACTGCTGACCGGCGAGGCCGCCGACCAATACCCGAACTGGATCAAGGCCAAGTTGGCGGCCGCCAAGACTGACGGCTCCAGCCAGGGCGTGACCGTGAACCACGCCGGGATCGAGAACATCGCCGCCGACAAGGCGACCGCCATCGTGTTCGTCGAAGCGAAGGTCACCAAGCTGCTCACGGCGCCGACGCGCACCAGGTTCGGCATCCGGGTCGGCCTGACAAAGGTCGACGGGAAGTGGCTGATCAACTCACTTCCCGTCCTCAAACAACCGTGAGAGCTACGCGGGCGCAGCCCCGTGGAACACGGCCTCGACGTTGTTGCCGTCCGGATCGCGAACAAACGCCCCGAAATAACCGGGGTGGTACTCGGGCCACAGCCGCGGTGCATGCAGTGATTCCGCGCCCAGCGCGAGCGCGGCATCGTAGAACGCTTGCACCGCAGCGGTATCCGCGGCCTGGAACGCGACATGGACCTCCCGATTGGGCCCGGACGCCTCACCGGCGCTGACATCGGCGATCCAGAAATCGGGTTTGCCATCGCGGCCGTAGCCGATGGCGACCCCGAAGTCCATCTGCCGGGTGAACCCCAGCACACCCAGCACGGAGTCGTAGAAGTCCTTGGACTTGGTGAAATCGGCGCAGTTGATTCCGAAGTGATCGATCACATGCCGATCCTGGCATGTGCCACCGACGGCGTCGTAGTTTTGGTGGATGACCTACGATCTCGTGATCCGCAACGGCCTCATCGTCGACGGTTTGGGTGGCGAACCGTATGCCGGAGACGTCGCGGTACGCGACGGGGTGATCGTGGCGGTCGGCACCGCGCCGGGTTCCGGTGCCCGGGAGATCGATGCCACCGGACTGCTGGTCACCCCCGGCTTCGTGGACCTCCACACGCACTACGACGGCCAGGCCATCTGGTCCGATCGACTCAATCCCTCATCGGCGCACGGCGTCACCACGGCTGTCATGGGCAACTGCGGGGTCGGCTTCGCGCCGTGCCGGCCCGCCGATCACGACGTGCTGGTCGACGTGATGGCGGGCGTCGAGGACATCCCGGGCGTGGTCATGGTCGACGGCCTGCCGTGGCATTGGGAGACCTTCCCGGAGTACCTCGACGCGCTGGACGCCCGGAACAGAGACATCGACGTTGCGGCCTACCTGCCGCACTCCCCGCTGCGGGTGTACGTCATGGGTCAGCGGGGCGCCGACCGCGAACCCGCGACGGCCGAGGATCTGGCCCGCATGCGCGCCTTGGCGAAAGAGGCTGTCGAGGCCGGCGCGCTGGGGTTCGCGTCCTCTCGGCTGGCCACCCACCGCACCGAGGCCGGCGCACAGATCCCGAGTTTCGACGCGGCCGACGACGAGATCCTGGAGATCGCCCGCGGAGTCGCCGACGGCGGTGGCGGGCTGATCCAGTTCGTACCCGACATCCCGGCCGGCGGGTATCAGCCTGTGCTGCAACAGGTTTTCGACGCCGCGGGCGAAACCGGGTTGCCCGTGACGTTCACGCTGCTGGTGCTCAACTCGGGCGACCCGCTGTGGGTCGAGGCCATGGCCATGGTGGAGAAGGCCAACGCCGACGGCGGATCGATCACCGCGCAGGTGTTCCCGCGGCCGATCGGTTTGATGATCGGGCTCGAGCTCACCGCCAACCCGTTCGTGCTGTACCCGAGCTATCAGGAGATCGCCGGCCTGCCACTCCCGGACCGGGTCACCGAGATGCGCAAACCCGAAGTAAGGGAACGCATTCTGGCCGACAAGCCGGGCGGTGCACCCGCCAACCCGCTGGTGTACCTCGCGCAGGCCTGGGACTGGATCTTCCCGCTGGGCGACGACGCGAACTACGAGCCGGACCCTTCGCAGAGCATCGCGGCGCGGGCCGTGGCGCGCGGCGTAACGCCGATGGAGGAGGCCTACGACCGCTTGCTCGACGACGACGGGCACGCGATCCTGCTCGGCGCGATGGCCAACTTCGAGAACGGTTCGCTCGACACCGTCGGCGGGCTGATGCGCCGCGACGACGTGGTGCTGGGTCTCGGCGATGGCGGTGCCCATTACGGGATGATCTGCGACTCAAGCTTTCCCACCTACCTGCTGACACATTGGGCGCGGGATCGCGTGTCGGGCAGGCTCTCGGTCGCCGAGGCCGTCCGGGAACTCACGTCGGTTCCCGCGAGGGTGGCAGGGCTGGCCGACCGGGGCCGGATCGCGGTGGGCTACAAGGCCGACCTCAATGTCATCGACCATGCGGCGATGCGTCTGCACAAGCCTGTCATCACCTATGACCTGCCCGCCGGCGGGCGCCGACTCGACCAGACTGCCGACGGCTACGTCGCAACCGTGGTCTCGGGTGAGGTGATCGCCGAAAACGGTGTCCCCACCGAAGCCCGCCCGGGTCGGCTGATCCGCGGGCGCCGGCCGGAGCCCGTGTCATGAGCGTCAAGGTGGATCTGGACCAGCTGGCAGAAACCCTGGACGACTTCGCTTTCGGCTATCTGATCACGGTCGGCGACGACTTCGGCGCGCACACCGTTGCCGTCGTTCCGCGGCTCGTCGACGGCGTTCTCGACATCGGTTCGATCGGCAACAGCACCCGCCGCAACGCCACGCAACACCCGGCCGTCACGGTGATCTGGCCGCCCCGCGACCCCGGCGGGTACACGCTGATTGTCGACGGTGTGGCCGAATTATCCGATGACGCAATGAGAGTCGCACCCAACCGGGCGGTGCTGCACCGCCCGGCCAAGCCCGGCTCCCCCACGTCGGCGACGGGCTGCCTGCACGACTGCGTTCCGCTCGATGCGCCGTCCGGTGTCGGCACCACCCGCGTCATGGCCGATCTCGCGGTGGCCGACATCTCTTCGACACGAGGCTTTTACACCGACTTCCTCGGTCTGAGCTCTGAGGAATTCAACATGGGCTGGGTGGCCCGCTACACCTCACCGGCGACCGGGGCCAGCATCCAACTGGTCACGCGGGATGCGTCGGCTCCGGAGAACCCCGTGACATCGGTGTGCGTCAACGACATCGAGGGCGCATACGCAGAAGCCCAGCGCCGCGGCTACGAGATCGTGTACCCGCTGACCACCGAGCCGTGGGGCGTCACGCGGTTCTTCGTCCGGGCGCCAGATGGCAACGTGCACAACATCGTCGACCATAGGGACTGACAGCCGCGAGTGTGGGGCTTATGCACGAAGATCGTCGCCGAAGCGTGCACAGCCCCCACAGTCGGCGTCAGATCGGACAGCCTGCCGTACGAAGGTTGGCTCGCACGCGTTCGACGATGACATTGGGGCGTGCCATCATCTCCGCGCTGACCCTGACGACTCTCCAGCCGATGTCCTCAAGCAACGCGATCCGGTCACCGCGGCCACCGACGAATGTGGGCCCTACGCACGCGATACGGCCCGACGCTGTGCATGGAGCCCACACTGGGGATGAACAACGAAACAGCCCTGGCACGCCGAGCGCACCAGGGCTGTTTACGTTGCGACTTCTTAGAAGTCCATACCGCCCATGCCACCGGTCGGGTCGCCGGCGGGAGCCGCGGCCTTCTCCGGCTTGTCGGCGACGACGGCCTCGGTGGTGAGGAACAGCGCCGCGATGGACGCCGCGTTCTGCAGCGCCGAGCGGGTGACCTTCACCGGGTCGGCAACGCCGGCCTTGAGCAGATCCTCGTACTCACCGGTCGCGGCGTTCAGGCCGGTGCCGGAGGGCGAGTTGGTGACCTTCTCGGCGACAACGCCGGGCTCCAGGCCACCGTTGAAGGCGATCTGCTTCAGCGGGGCCGACAGCGCCACGCGGACGATGTTGGCGCCCGTGGCCTCGTCACCCGACAGGCCGAGGTCGTCCAGCGACGGTGCAGCCTGCAGCAGAGCCACGCCACCACCGGCGACGATGCCCTCCTCGACGGCAGCCTTCGCGTTGCGGACGGCGTCCTCGATGCGGTGCTTGCGCTCCTTGAGCTCCACCTCGGTGGCAGCGCCGGCCTTGATCACCGCAACACCGCCGGCCAGCTTGGCCAGGCGCTCCTGCAGCTTCTCGCGGTCGTAGTCGGAGTCGCTGTTCTCGATCTCGGCACGGATCTGGGCCACGCGACCGGCGATGGCGTCGGAGTCACCGGCGCCCTCGACGATGGTGGTCTCATCCTTGGTCACGACGACCTTGCGAGCCTGGCCGAGCAGCGCGACATCGGCGGTCTCCAGCGAGAGGCCGACCTCTTCGCTGATGACCTGGCCACCGGTGAGGATGGCGATGTCCTGCAGCATGGCCTTGCGGCGGTCGCCGAAGCCCGGGGCCTTGACGGCGACGGACTTGAAGGTGCCACGGATCTTGTTGACCACCAGGGTCGACAGGGCTTCGCCCTCGACGTCCTCGGCGATGATCAGCAGCGGCTTGCCGGACTGGATGACCTTCTCCAGCAGCGGCAGCAGATCCTTGACGGTCGACACCTTGGAGCTGACCAGCAGGATGTAGGGATCCTCGAGGACGGCTTCCTGGCGCTCGGCGTCGGTCACGAAGTAACCCGAGATGTAGCCCTTGTCGAAGCGCATGCCCTCGGTGAGCTCCAGCTGCAGGCCGAAGGTGTTGCTCTCCTCGACGGTGATGACACCCTCGTTGCCGACCTTGTCCATGGCCTCGGCGATCAGGTCGCCGATGGACTGGTCACCGGCGGAGATACCGGCGGTGGCAGCGATCTGCTCCTTGGTCTCCACCTCCTTGGCGCTCTTCAGCAGCGTCTCGGTGACCTTCTCGACGGCCTTTTCGATGCCGCGCTTCAGGCCGAGCGGGTTGGCGCCGGCAGCGACGTTGCGCAGACCTTCGCGAACCAGGGCCTGAGCCAGAACGGTGGCGGTGGTGGTGCCGTCGCCCGCGACATCGTCGGTCTTCTTGGCGACCTCTTTGACCAGCTCAGCGCCGATCTTCTCGTACGGGTCCTCCAGCTCGATCTCCTTGGCGATGGACACACCATCGTTGGTGATCGTGGGGGCGCCCCACTTCTTCTCCAGGACGACGTTGCGACCCTTGGGGCCCAGCGTGACCTTTACCGCGTCGGCGAGGCTGTTGAGGCCCCGCTCGAGGCCGCGACGGGCCTCTTCGTCATACGCAATTGTCTTAGCCATTGCGAAGTGATTCCTCCGGTTAGGGGATCGCACGTTGTGTGGTCAGGTTCAGTGCCCGCGACGGACGGCTGTGGGTGTGCTCCCGCAGGTGCGGCCCCTGCCTCACCGGCCCGACCTAGCACTCACTGATCGAGAGTGCCAACTGCATTCTTAGCACTCGACCAGGGAGAGTGCAAGGTTTGGGAGGGCCGCTACGGCTTTCGGTTTTCGCCCCCGGCGAAACCGTGGGGTTTGGCCCCACGATGGGGGCCGAGACTGTACTGAGGGACACAAGCGAGCCGGATTCTGTCCCTCAGTACCGTCTCGGTGAAATCGCATCAAAGCTGCGCGTGCCCGCTCAATGAAACAAACTGCCAGCCCGCGGCCTGCATCGCCGGGATGGCATCGGCGAAGCCGGCGTGGGTTCCGGATGCGGGGTGGTTCATGTGGGCGATCACGATCGACCCCGGGGCCGCACCCATGACGTTGGACCGAACTGTCGCGGCCGATGCTGTCGCACCGTAGTCCGCGTTGACGGTGAACCCGAGGGGCTGCTCGCCGAGCTCGTGCACGATCTGCACTGCGACGTCGTCATAGTGCGCGGTGCCCGGGCGGAACCACGTCGGCGGCTTACCGGTCAACGCGGTGAGTCGCTGGTGGTTGTTCCACACTTCGTCGACGACCTCGTCGGCCGACCGGGTTCCGGCGATCCCGTATGCCGAACGCCCCGTGACCGACAGGGGCACGTGCCGCGTGCCGTGATTGCCGATCTCGAACAACGGGTTCGCCGCGAGCTGGCGGGCCCGGTCGGGGTTGGCGTCGATCCATCGGGAGTTGAGAAACAGGGCGGCCGGAACGGCGTTGCGCTGCAAGGTGTCCAGCAGGGCATCGTCACACGCGCCGTCACAGGCGTCGAATGTCAGCGCGATCTGCCGGCCCGCCGCCGGGAAAGACGTCGTGATGCCCGCCAGCGCCATCCCCCACTGCGTGGGTGTGCGGCGCCGGTTGAGCACCGCGACGGACGGCGGGTCGACCGCGTTCGGATCAGCCAGCGCCCCAGGCATACCGGCGGACAGCACCGAACCGGCAGCCATCGTGCCTGCGGCCGCCATCAGAAAGGCCCGCCTGCTGATCACGCCAGGGACGGTAGGCGCACAACTTGGTAACTCCCCACTGGGGACTGTGGGTTGGCTGTAGCCACCACGAAGCCTCAGGTGCCCGAGTTCGACGAAAATGTCGCTACGGCCGCCGGCGCACAACAGTTTCGTCGAACTCGGTGCCGAAAAGGCTACGCCGACTGATACTTCTGTACCTTCGCGGCGAATTCGTCGAGCAGGCGCAGGGACTCGTCTTTGCCGACCGAGGGCAGGAACAGCCCGAGCTGCCCGAAGCCGAGTTCCTCGGCGGCACGCCAATAGTCGGTGTCGATCGGGGTTCCGAACATGGCGAGCGGAACGTCATGGCCTGCGCCGTCACGTATCTGCCCGATTCGCTTGGCCAGCGCGTCGGGCGGGAGCGCGTTGGAGATCCAGCCTGCGCCGTGGCGGATCACCCGTTTGACCGTGGCGTCGGAGTTGCCGCCGATGTAGATCGGCGGATGCGGTTTCCGGACCGGCTTGGGCCGGCAGTAGGACAGTTCGAAATCGATGTATTTGCCGTGGTATTCGGCGGGTTCGGTGGTCCACAGCGCCTTGATCGCCTCGATGCTCTCGTCGAGCCTGGCACCCCGGGTTTTCGGGTCGGTGCCGTGGTCGCGCATCTCTTCGAGGTTCCATCCGGCGCCGACGCCGAAGACGAACCGGCCGTCTGAGATGAGGTCGATGCTGGCGGCTTCCTTGGCCGTGTGGATCGGGTCGCGCTGTATGAGCAGGGCGACCCCGGTGAACAGTTCGATCGTGGACGTCACTGCGGCCGCGGCCGCGAGCGTGACGAACGGGTCGAGCGTGTTGTAGTACACCGACGGCAGGTCGCCGCCGCTGGGATAGGGCGATTCTCGGCTCACCGGGATGTGACTGTGTTCGGCGACGATGAGCGAGGCGAAGCCCCGCTCCTCGATCGCGCGGGCCAGCGACACCGGATCGATGGTGTCGTCGTCGACGAACGTGGAGATCCCGAACTTCATTTGCCCGACGCTACTCCGGCCCGCAATCCGTCGAAGACGACATCGGTGACATGCTCGGCCACATCGGCGTTGTAGCCCTGCATGGCCTGGCAGCCGACCATGAGCGCCTTGACCTCGGCGGCCGTGACGTCCGGTCGCACCGTGCCCGCCCGTTGGGCTGCGGCGAGCAGCTCGCCGAGGACCGCCATGTATTCGTTCTCGGCGTCCGGTACGACCGTCGTGACGTCGATGCCGAGCCCGGCGAGGGCGTCGACCAGTCCGCGGTCGGCGGCGCCCCACTGCAGCACCATCGACCGGAGGAAGTCGAACAACCCGCTGGCGGGATTCTGCTCGAGCAGCGCGCGCCCTTCGTCGACGACCCCGCGGATCCGTTCGGCGATCACTGCCCGGAACAGATCTTCCTTGGAGGGGAAATGTCGATAGACGGTTCCGGCGCCGACGCCGGCCCGCCGGGCGATCTCGTCGATGGGCACCGCCAACCCGTCGGACGCGAACGTGGCGTAGGCAACCTCCAGCACCCGGGCACGGTTCCGTGCCGCATCCGCACGCATCTCGTCATCACCTCACAACCCATTGACAAAACGGGGCGCGCGTTCCGTATAGTCGACATCAACCGGAGTGCGTACTCCGTTTAGCCCTCCCAGGAGTCTCTCATGACCAAATGGACCACCGCCAACATTCCGGACCAAACCGGTCGCATTGCCGTCGTCACGGGCGCCAACACCGGCCTCGGCATCGAGACCGCCAAAGCACTGGCCGCCAAGGGCGCCCGGGTCGTGCTCGCCGTGCGCAACCTTGAGAAGGGCAAAGCCGCCGTCGAGTGGATCTCGCGTGCCGTCCCGGCCGCCGACCTGGAACTGCAACGCCTCGACCTCGGCGCACTGGCATCGGTGCGCGAAGCCGCCGACGAGATCAAGGCCAAACACGACTCCATCGACCTGCTGATCAACAACGCCGGCGTCATGTACCCGCCCAAACAAACCACGGCCGACGGCTTCGAGCTGCAGTTCGGCACCAACCACCTCGGCCACTTCGCGCTCACCGGCCTGCTCTTGGAGCGCCTCCTGCCCATCACCGGCTCGCGGGTCGTCACGGTGAGCAGCATCGGGCACCGCATCAACGCCTCGATCCACTTCGACGACCTGCAGTGGGAGCGCAGCTACAACCGCGTCGGCGCGTACGGCCAGTCCAAGCTCGCCAACCTGCTGTTCACCTACGAGTTGCAGCGCAGGCTCACCGGCGAGAAGACCACGGCGCTGGCCGCGCATCCCGGCGGCTCGGACACCGAGCTGATGCGTCATCTGCCGACCGCCTTGCAGCGGGCCGTTCCGCTGATCCGGCCGCTGGTCCAGGACGCCGCGGCGGGCGCACTGCCGACCCTGCGCGCGGCGACAGACCCGGGTGCGCTCGGCGGCCAGTACTTCGGGCCGAACTTCACCACCCGCGGCTACCCCAAGGTGGTGCCGTCCAGCGACCAGTCGCACGACCTGGAGTTGCAGCGCCGGTTGTGGGCGGTGTCCGAAGAACTCACCGGGGTGACGTTCCCGGCCCTGCAGGACAGCCGCGCCTGAGTCCGATCGCCACGGCTAGGCTGGGCGACGTGTCACTCTGGGATCCCAGGAATGTGCCGCCCTATCCCCCGGTCCGCTACACCAAAGCCGAGCCGGAGGTCAGCGCCTGGCTGAGGCGTGGTGACGAGCCGCCCGACTACGACTCGTTCGGCTTGGTCAAGTATCACTACCTGGCCAACCAACAGCAGACGGGCGGCGACTACGGGCTGTACCGTGTCGACATCAGTCCGCAGGGCGGCGGGCCGGGCCCGCATTTCCACCGCGCGATGTCCGAGGCGTTCTTCGTGCTGTCCGGCACCGTCAGGCTCTACGACGGCACCGATTGGCGCGACGGTAACCAGGGCGACTTCCTCTACGTTCCGCCGGGCGGTATCCACGGGTTTCGCAACGAGGCCGACGCGCCGACGTCGTTACTGATGTTGTTTGCTCCGGGCGCGCCGCGCGAAGCCTATTTCGAGGGATTCGCCCAGCTGGCCGACCTGACCGACGACGAGCGCGCCGAGTGGTTCGTCAAGAACGACAACTACTTCATCTGAGCGACACGCCCGGTATGTTCCTGCGGATATGCGCTGACGTAACGCCCTGTCATAGACTGCTTTCCGACTGAGAGGAGTCCTCGGGTGCGGGCTGATGCGGCGCCCAGCACCCAGGCACTGCGGGGCTGGCAGCGCAAGGCGCTGGTGAAATATTTGACCGCCAAACCACGGGATTACCTGGCGGTGGCCACCCCGGGCGCGGGGAAGACGACGTTTGCGCTGCGGATCGCGGCTGAACTGCTCAATGACCGCACGGTCGACGCGGTCACCGTGGTGGTGCCCACCGAGCACCTCAAGATCCAGTGGGCACAGTCGGCGGCACGTAACGGCATCGCGCTGGATCCGAAGTTCAGCAACTCCGACTCGCAGACCTCGTCCGAGTACCACGGCGTCGTCGTCACCTACGCGCAGGTGGCCAGCCACCCCACGCGGCACCGCGTGCGCACCGAGAACCGCAAGACTCTGGTCATCTTCGACGAGATCCACCACGGCGGTGACTCGAAGAGCTGGGGCGACGCGATGCGCGAGGCGTTTGACGACGCGACGCGGCGCCTGGCTCTCACCGGTACGCCGTTCCGCAGCGATGACAGCCCGATCCCGTTCGTGAACTATGAGCCCGACGAGAGCGGATTCCAGCGCTCGAAGGCCGACCATGTCTACGGCTATGCCGATGCCCTGGCCGACGGCGTGGTCCGGCCCGTGGTGTTCCTGGCCTACTCGGGTGAGGCCCGCTGGCGCGACAGTGCCGGCGAGGAACATGCGGCCCGGCTCGGCGAACCGTTGACGGCCGAGCAGACCGCGCGGGCCTGGCGCACCGCGCTGAACCCGGCGGGCGAATGGATGCCCGCGGTCATCGCGGCTGCCGACAAGCGGCTGCAGCAGAAGCGTCAGCACGTGCCCGACGCCGGCGGCATGATCATCGCCACCAACCAGACCACTGCCCGCGCCTACGCCGACCTGCTCACCAAGATCACCGGTGAGGCCCCGACCGTGGTCCTGTCCGACGATCCGGGCGCCTCGGACCGGATCAGCCAGTTCTCGGCAGGGACCAGCCGCTGGTTGGTCGCGGTGCGCATGGTGTCCGAGGGCGTCGACGTGCCGCGGCTGTCGGTCGGCGTGTACGCGACGAGCGCCTCGACACCGTTGTTCTTCGCGCAGGCCATCGGCCGGTTCGTGCGATCCCGCCGGGCCGGCGAGACCGCGAGCATCTTCCTGCCCTCGGTGCCCAACCTGCTGCTCTTGGCCAGCGAGATGGAAGCCCAACGCAACCATGTGCTGGGCAAGCCGCACCGGGAGTCCGACGGGCTCGATGACGAGGCGCTCGAAGCCGCCGAGAAGCGCAAGGACGAGAAGAGCGAGCTGGAGAACGGCTTCGAGTACCTGGGCGCGGACGCCGAGCTCGACCAGGTCATCTTCGACGGCGCATCATTCGGCACCGCGACCCCGGCCGGCAGCGACGAGGAGGCCGACTATCTCGGCATCCCCGGCCTGCTCGACGCCGAGCAGATGCGAGACCTTTTGCGCCGCAGGCAAGATGAGCAACTCACCAAGCGCACGGCCGAAGCTGCGGTCTCGGGTGGGCCGCCGGCGCCACGCACCACGCACGGCCAGATCCGGGAATTGCGACGTGAACTCAACGCTTTGGTGACCATCGCGCATCACCGCACGGGCAAGCCGCACGGCTGGATTCACAATGAGTTGCGACGCATCTGCGGGGGCCCGCCCGTCGCGGCGGCCACCACGGATCAGCTGAAGGCCCGCATCGAGGCGGTGCGCGACCTCAAGGCCTGACGCCTACAGCCCCAACAACTCCGGAAGATCGGCGACGGAGTCGATGACGTGGTTGGGCTGCATCGCGAATTCGTCTGCGGCCCAGCGGTCCAACGTCTGCTGGCGGAACTTCCCGGTGCGCACCAGCACGCCGGTCATGCCGACCACCTGGGCGGCCAGCACGTCGTTGTTGAGATCGTCGCCGATCATGTACATCTCTTCAGGGTCCACACCGAGCCGGTTGGCAGCGGCCAGGAATCCTTCGGGTGCGGGCTTGCCGACCGCGGTGGCCTTGCGGCCGGAGGTCTCCTCCATGCCGATCAGGTACATACCGGTATCGATGCGCAGGCCGTCGGTCGTGGTCCACGACGTGCTGCGATGCATCGCGACCACCGGTACCCCTTGGGCCATCCAGTCGTAGACCCAACTAAGCGTGAGGTGGCTGTACTCGGGCCCGGCTCCGCCCAGCAGCACCACATCGGGCGTCTCGGGGGTCTGCGGCCCGGTGAAGTCGCTGGAGTACACGACGTCGACACCCGGCATGTCCTCACCGATCTGGCCGCTGTTGACCAGGAAACATCGCGCGTCCGGGTAGCGGTCACGCACGTAGTCGGCCGTGAGCACCGCGGCCGTGATCACCTCGTCGGCGGCAACGTTCATGCCCGCCGACGTCAGCAACTCGGAGATCTGGGCGCGGGTCCGGGTGGTGGTGTTGGTCAGATAGGACCGGGCAATCTGATGTTCGGCCAGAACCTGCAGCGTTTCGGCAGCGCCGGCTATGGGCTGCCACGAGGTCACCAGCACACCGTCGATGTCGAAGAGCACTCCACCGATCGCCATGCAGCGACAGTAAACGCCCGCCGGGTCAGCGCAACTCGGGGCCCGCCGCCCAGCGGTTGTCGGCGACCCACGGTGACGCCGCGGAAACTATCGCCCACGCCTGCGCCGCGGGAACATCGATGACCTGGTAGCGCTTCTGGCCCGCGGCGGTCGCCGCGACCAATGTCGCCACACCGGCGCGGCGCTGCAGCAGCGTCTGCCGCACGGTCCAGCCGATGATGCCTGCCGTGTCGAGGCAGTCCCGCCGGCGGTCCAGGCTGCCGGTGCGCGCCACGAGCCAACCCGAGTCGACGCGATGCCCCAACGCCCGCGCCCGATCCACCGCCAGCAGCGCCGCAGCGACGGTGAACAGAACCCACAGCACCCACATCCACACCGGGGGCCGCATGACCATCAGCGCGATGAGCGCCAGGCCGGGAACCGTGAGCGCCCGAGTCCACCGCCGGCGCACCGCTGCTGGACCGTGCGGCCGCAGCGGACCTGCCACCGTATCGGGCCGGCCGATCAATTCGGTGAGCACCGCCGTCGCGGTCGTGGCCGGGCACGGCGGCAGCAGCAGTGACGCTTCGCCTTCACCGCCGACACCCGTCATCACGGCGTCCAGGCGCGCCCCGCCGAACAACCGCACCAGCAGGGGTTCCCGGAGCGTGCCGCCGCGCAGCCGGCGCATGTCGTAGGTGTGCTCGCGCAACCGCAGCAGCCCGTGCTGCAGATGCAGCACATCGGAATCCCGCCGCAGCACCAGGTTTCCGTAGGTCACGAGCGAACGCAGCACCGAGAGCACGACCGAGAGCACCAGCACCACAACCGCCCCGAGCGCCACACTGGCCGCCACGCCGAATCGCTCGGCAGCGTCCAGGCCCGACTGCGCGAGCTCGGATTCTCTCAGCGCGGCGCCTGCGCCCGCCTGATAGACCACGCCGACAGCCGCGGCGATCATGGCCAGACCGGTGAAACTCAACGGGCTGTAGCGCAGCCAGCTCGGCTGCCACCGCGCCAACACCTGCCCCTGTGCGGACTCGGTGACCGGCACGACGTCGGCCAGCAGAATGGCCCGCAGCTGAGGTACCTGCTGCGCCTCGACGGCGTCGAGCGCGAAGTCGTTGTCGCCCTTGCCCTCCTGCCCAGTGCTGATCCGCAAGACGGTCAGCCCGAGCAAGCGGTGCAGCAGTCTGGCATCGGTCGACACCGAGCGAATCCGGTTGCGGGGCACCGACAGCACCTTGCGCTGCACCACGCCGGTTCGCAGCCGCACCTCATCCGGCTCGATGCGGTAGCTCGTGGTGAACCAGCGGGCCAGGCCGAACGCGACGGTCAACGCAAGCGCCGCGACGATCCACAGCGGGTTCCCCGTCGTCGATCCCAGCACCACCGAGCCGATCAGCAGTGGAATCTGTTGAAGCACTTCATGAACCGGATGCACGAGCAGCATCCGGGGGCTCAGCCGCTGCCACTGCTCGGTCACGTGGCGTCCTGTTCGCCGATGGCCGCGATATCGGTCAGTTGCGCCACAACGCGGTCGGCGACGTCGACGTCGAGTGCGACGATGCGGACCGCACCGGCCGACGACGCGGTCGTCACCGTGACGTTGGCCAACCCGAACAGCCGGTCCAACGGACCCCGGTACGTGTCGACGGTCTGCACCCGCGAGATCGGCGCGATGCGGCGCTCCTGCACCAGCCAGCCGGTCCGGGTGTAGACCGCGGGAGTTCCGCTGTCGAGGTTGATGTCCCACCGGTGCACGCGGTAGCGCCACATCGGAACCACGATCACGAACAGCACGACCCCGAGTACGGTGACGGCCGCGGCGACGCCGTGCAGCCACAGCAGCCGCCGGTCCAGGGCGAGCCAGACCACCTGCGCCACGGCCAGCACCGCCCACGGAATGGCCGCGCCCAGCGCCCACGCCAGCGGCGCCTTGCGACTCGGCGGGTGTGCCGGATCGGTCAGCGCGACAGAACGGTCCATGAGTCGAGCATGCCTGACCCGTCGCCGCTCAAGCCGGACCGCAGGCTTGTTCAGCCGTCATTGCCCGTAGGTACGGGCAGTCTTCGGCCGGATTCTCGTCCGGGCACGTCAAAAGGTGCTCGAGGTGCGCCTTGGCTTTCGCCAGCCGCTCCTGCTGCCGCTCGATCGCCCGGAGTCGGTCGCGCACGGCGTGGCGCCAGTCGTGGCTGCGCGCGGTGAGGATCGTCGTGATCTCGTCGAGGCTCATCAGGCCGGTTTCCCGCCACATGTGGATCAGCCCGATCCGGTGCAGCTCCTCGGGTCCGTAGAGCCGCCAGTTCGACCGCCGCTGCGCGGGGCGCAACAGGCCTCGCTCCTCCCAGTACCGCAGTGCCGATTCGGCCAGCCCGAAGCGGCGCGCGGCCGCTCCGATGCCCATGAATTCGTCGCTCTTCGCCATTTCCCCCACCGCCGGTCCAGGACTTGATCTCAAGCCGACTTCAGATGTTCAAGTTAGGCGACCCTAACAAAACTGACGAACAAGGGAAGGTCTCCATGGGACGCGAATACACCGAGACGGTCATCATCGGCGCAGGCCAGCAAGGGTGTGGAGTGGCCGGCGCGCTCGACGAGATCGGCCATGAGGCGATCGTCTTCGAGAAGGCCGAGATCGGCCAGGCGTGGGCGCACGAGCGGTGGGACAGCCTGTTGGTGGGAAGTGGGAATCGCTCGATTCGGCTGCCCGGCTCGCAATACGACGGCGACGACCCGTGCGGGCTGCCTTCGGGCCCACAGGTCGCGCGCTACCTGCGGCGCTACGTCGAGCAGCGCAAACTGCGGGTGCTCGAACACACCCCGGTGCGCAGCGTCGAATGTCCCGTCGACGCATCGGTTCACGACGACGTGAGGTTTCGCACACACCTGCACGACGGTGGTGTCGTCGAATCGCGCAACCTGGTCGCGGCCGTGGGTGGCTACGCCGCACCGCGCACCCCGAGCCTGTCCGCAGACGTCGACCCGGCCATCCGCCAGCTGCATTCGCGGGATTACCGCAATCCCGGTTCGCTGCCGGACGGCGCCGTCCTGGTGGTGGGCGCGGGGATCAGCGGGCAGCAGATCGCCGACGAACTGGTGGATGCCGGACGCCACGTGTTCCTGTCCGTCGGACGGCACCGCGCGTGGCCCAGGAACTACCGGGGACGCACCATCCACGAATGGATATACGTGTTCTCGCTGTACGACGACTTCGTCACGGCTAGAACAGATTTCGACGGCACAACCCTTCCGGGCCTGCCCGTCAGCGGGGTCAAGGACGGCGGGGCCGAACTCAATCTGGGGACGCTCGCCGAAAAAGGTGCCG
This sequence comes from Mycolicibacterium mageritense, assembly GCF_010727475.1. Lineage (NCBI taxonomy): Bacteria > Bacillati > Actinomycetota > Actinomycetes > Mycobacteriales > Mycobacteriaceae > Mycobacterium > Mycolicibacterium mageritense. Next base: position 3,861,091 of record NZ_AP022567.1, on the reverse strand, counting down.
TGCTGGTCGGTTCGGTGCGTTCCGCGCGCGGCAGCGTGCTGACGCTCGACGACAACGTCATCGACGTCGCAGAAGAGTCAGCGCAGTCGTTCCGCGCGGTGATCGACAAGATCGACGCCGGTCTGCGCGACCGCGGCTTCGTCGCGCCCGCGCCGGCCGTGGCTGCCGCGGTGAACCTCGACGCCATCACGCGCTTCGACACGCACCTCGACCTTGCGCGCCACGGCATCTCGACCATCGTGTGGTGCACCGGATTCGCGCCGGACTACCGGATCCTGCCATGGCATGTGCTCGATGAGGACGGTGCCCCGCTGCGGCAGGACGGCATCCTCGGGGCGCTGCCCGGGCTGTACTACGCGGGTCTGCCCGACGGGAACTCACTTGCGCGGGCGGGCATCGCGGCAGTCGCCGACAACGGCCGGTTCATCGCGCGCCACATTCACATCGACCACGTCATGCGGTCCGGCTCGCCGGCTTCGGTGATCGAGGCGGTGTGACCGACACGCGCACACCCGTAAAGTTCGGGCCATGACTGCCAAGAGCAAGTGGACCGAGGCCGACGTCCCCGATCAGTCGGGCCGGGTCGCGATCGTCACCGGATCCAACACCGGGCTGGGCTACGAGACGGCACGGGTGCTGGCCGCCAAGGGCGCCCATGTCGTCGTCGCAGTACGCAATCTGGACAAGGGCCGCGAAGCCGTCGACCGCATCATCGCGGTGGCCCCCAAGGCCGACCTAAAGCTTCAGCAGCTCGATGTCGGCTCCTTGGAATCGGTCCGCACCGCGGCCGACGAGCTCAGGAACGCATACCCGCGCATCGATCTGCTGATCAACAACGCCGGCGTGATGTACCCGCCCAAACAGACCACGGTCGACGGCTTCGAATTGCAGTTCGGCACCAACCATCTGGGGGCGTTCGCGCTGACCGGGCTGTTGCTCGATCACCTGCTGCCCGTCGACGGGTCACGCGTCGTCGCGGTCGCCAGCGTCGCGCACCGCATCCAGGCCGCCATCCACTTCGACGACCTCCAATGGGAACGCAGCTACAACCGCGTCGCCGCGTACGGACAGTCCAAGCTGTCGAACCTGCTGTTCACCTACGAGCTGCAGCGCAGGCTGGCCGCCAAGAGCGAGCCCACCATCGCCGTGGCCGCGCACCCCGGGCTGTCCAACACCGAACTCATGCGCCACATCCCGGGAACGAGCCTGCCGGGCTACGACAAACTGGCCGGCCTGTTCACCAACAGCCCCGCCAAAGGTGCGCTGGCGACGCTGCGGGCGGCCACCGATCCCGGCGTCCGCGGCGGGCAGTATTACGGTCCTGACGGATTCCGTGAGATGGTCGGCCATCCGAAGCTCGTGACCTCCAGCAAGCAGTCGCACGACGAAGAACTGCAGCGCAGGCTCTGGACGGTGTCCGAAGAACTCACCGGCGTGACGTTCCCCGTGTAGCGGCAGCGCGCCAAAAACTCTGCCGCTCAAGGCTGCCCACGGGTCGGCCATCGGTGCTTGGATGGGGCAATGACCGAGGTAGGTCCACCCGACGCGGGCCCGGCCGGGCAGGGCGACGGCGGTGGCGCGCAACCGCCGCGGCGGGCACGGCAACGCAAGATCTTGAGCCGTATCGTCCGCGAGACCGAGGCCCCGACGGACAGCTTCCCCCTGATCAAACCGGGTCGCAAAGCGCCGGACGACTTCTACGATGCGCGGCTCGGCGCGGTGCTCGACCTGGCGGGCAGCATCGGAGCGGTCCTGATGGCGTCGGGTACGCCGGCGATCGCCACCGCGCATCAGGTCACCGAGGTGGCCGCCGCGTACGGGATCGAGCACTGCGAGGTCGACGTCATCAACACCGCGATCCACATCGCGGTCTATCGCGGCCCGGCATTGCCGCCGGCCAGCACCATGCACATCGTGCCGTCCCGGTCGATCGACTTCAGCCGGCTGGCGGCCTTGGGCCGGCTGATCCGCCGCATCACCGCACATGAGCTGCCGCCGGCCGAAGCCCACGTCGAACTCAACGCGATCATCACCGCGCCGCACCCATACAAGCGCTGGGTCGCGACCCTCGCGTGGGGCACGCTGGCGTTCGCGACGGCGGGCACCCTCGGCGCGGACCTCCTGGTCTGCGTCGTGAGCGCGCTGAGCACCATGGCGATCGACCGCGTCAACCGGTACCTCAACAAGCAGGGGCTGCCGTTCTTCTTCCAGTACGCGATCGGCGGCATCATCGCCACGGCGCCTCCGCTGCTGATCTTCAAGGCGTGCATCATGTGGGGCATCCCGTTCGAGCCGACCGTGGCCATCGCCGCGGGTCTGGTGGTGATCCTCGCGGGGCTCTCCCTGGTGGGTTCGGTCGGCGATGTCATCGCGGGCGCACCCATCACCGCGGCGGGCCGGTTCTTCGAGTTGCTCATGCTGACGGCCGCGACCATCGCCGGGGTGGCGTTGGTGTTGCACCTGGCGAGCCGCTTCGGTGCACCGGCAATCGACATGGGCGCGAACCCGCCACCCGCGCTCGCCGAGTATCCGGTGCGCGTGGCGTTCGGTGCGGCGAGCGCAGTGGCGTTCGCCCTGGCCTGTTACGCCGAGCGGACCGCGGCGGTGGCCGCGGCGTTCGGCGGCGCGACCGCCATCATCGGTTATCTGATCGGGTTGAGCCTGGGCCTGGGTGCCGTCGCGTCGTCATTCGTGGCGGCGGTTCCGGTCGGCCTGGTCGGCCGGCTCATGGAGCGCCGTAACCTCGCCCCGCCGCTGCTGGTGTCGATCGCGGGTATCACGCCGCTGCTGCCCGGCCTGTCGCTGCTGCACGGCATCTACGCGGTGCTCAACGGGCAGAGCAACGTCGGGTTCACTGCGGTCCTCGGCGCGCTCGCCATCAGCACGGCGCTCGCGGCGGGCGTCTCCCTCGGTGAGTGGAGCTCGTTTCGGGTCCGTCGACGGCGATTCCCGCAGCGCCGGGCTCGGCCTCGGGCATAGGCCCTCGGCGAAAGTATCGTGGTAGCCGTGCGAACCGTCTCAGAACACCAGGACATTGTCGCTGCGCTGATCAAAGCCCGTGCGCCACAACAGTTGCCGCTTGCGCAGGCGCTCGGCCTGGTGTTGGCCGAAGAGGTCGTCGCGCCGCTGTCGCTGCCGGGTTTCGACAATTCCGCGATGGACGGTTACGCCGTGCTCGCCGAGGACATCGCATCGGCCACAGCCGAGCGCCCGGTGCTGCTGCCGGTCGCCGAGGACATCCCGGCGGGCCGCACCGATCCCTTGACCCTGAAACCCGGTACCGCACACCGGATCATGACGGGCGCACCCATGCCTGCGGGCGCCACCGCGGTGGTGCCCGTCGAGGCGACGGACGGTTCGACGGACACCGTCAGCATCCGCACCTCGGTCGTGACAGGCCAGCACGTCCGGCGGGCCGGTGAGGACGTCACCGCGGGCACCGAGGTGCTGCGGGCCGGCCAGGTGGTCACCCCGGCCGCACTCGGACTGGCCGCCGCGCTGGGCCTGGCCGAATTGACGGTCACTCCGCGGCAGCGCGTCCTGGTGATGTCCACCGGTACCGAGTTGGTGGCCCCCGGCACGCCACTGCAGCCGGGCCAGATCTACGAGTCGAACGCCGTGATGCTGACGGCCGCGGTACGCGACGCGGGTGCCGAGGTGGTGGCGTCTCCGATGTGCGGGGACGACGTCGACGCATTCCATGCCACCCTGGCCGCGCATGCCACCGATGTCGACCTGATCATCACCACCGGCGGGGTGAGCGCAGGCGCGTATGAAGTGGTCAAGGATTCACTGAGTGGTCAGGTGGAGTTCGTGAAGGTGGCCATGCAGCCCGGTATGCCGCAGGGGTCGGGCACCGTCAACGGGACACCGATCATCACGCTGCCGGGTAATCCGGTCAGCGCACTGGTGTCGTTCGAGGTGTTCGTGCGGTCCCCACTGCGGGCCGCCATGGGATACCCACACCCGGGCCGGCCCCGTCGCGCCGCGGTGCTCAGCGAGGATCTGACCTCGCCGCGCGGCAAACGCCAGTTCCGGCGCGGCGTCCTCACCGGGGATGCCGTCACCAGCTACGGGCCTCCGGCGTCGCATCACCTGCGCTGGCTGGCCTCGGCGAACTGCCTGCTGGAGATCGGCGAGGACATCACTGAACTGGCCGCCGGGTCCGCCGTCCCGGTATGGGATCTGAGCTAGCGAATCCGACCCGGCGCACACGTAGAATCCTCCCGATGGCCAGACGCCCCGACCTCCAATCCGGTCCAGAACGCCTCGCGGCGCTGGTTCGATCCAGCGTCCCGCCCATGCATTCCGCAGGCCTGCCGTTCGTCGGCGCCAGCCTCGCGGTTGCCGCGCTCGGACGTAACCGCCGGTGGGTCCGCCGCGCCGGCCTGCTCGCGGCCGGCGCCAACGCGGCGTTCTTCCGGCACCCGCCACGCGTGCCACCGACTCGGCCCGGTGTGGTGGTCTCGCCGGCGGACGGCCTGGTGTGCCTCATCCAGGACGCGGTGCCGCCCGCCGAGCTGGGCCTGCCCGACACCCCGCTGCCCCGGGTGAGCATCTTCCTGTCGGTGCTCGACGCACATGTGCAGCGCGCGCCGATCGGCGGCGAGGTGGTGGCCGTGCAGCACCGGCCCGGCCGGTTCCACTCGGCCGAACTGGAAGCCGCGAGTGAGGACAACGAGCGCAACAGCGTCGTCATCCGCACTCCTGACGGCATCCAGGTGATCGCCGTGCAGATCGCCGGCCTGGTCGCGCGGCGCATCGTGTGCGACGCCCGCGTCGGCGACAAGCTCGACATCGGCCAGACCTACGGGCTGATCCGGTACGGCTCGCGCCTGGACACGTACCTGCCCGTCGGCTCGAAACTGCTCGTCAGCCGCGGCCAGCGCGCGCTGGCCGGCGAAACCGTCCTCGCCGAGCTGCCATGATCGCGGGGTTGTGATGATAAAAGCTCGGATTCGGCCCCCTTCCTTCACGGTGCGCATGCTGCCGAGCGCCTTGACGGTGGCCGCGATCTGCCTCGGGTTGACCGCGGTGAAGATGGCCCTCGACGACCGGCCGACCGAATCGATGGCGTTTCTTGCCGTCGCGGCGATCCTCGATGCCCTCGACGGCCGCGTGGCCCGCATGCTCAAGGCCACCTCCAAGATGGGCGAGGAGATTGACTCGCTGGCCGACGCCGTGAATTTCGGTGTGGCACCGGCGTTCATCGTGTACGCGACATTGCTGTCCCATTCGCGGATCGGCTGGATCGTCGTGCTGCTGTACGCGGTGTGCATCGTGCTGCGGCTGGCGCGGTTCAATGCGCTGCTCGACGTCGATCAGCCCGCGTACGAGAAGGAGTACTTCGTCGGGATGCCTGCCCCGGCAGGCGCGATCGGCGCGATCGTCCCGCTGGCGGCCAAGATGCAGTTCCCCGGCACCTGGTGGGACTCTGTGGTGGCGGAATGGGTGGTGATCGGCTGGATGGTCGGCGTCTCGCTGCTGGTCGTCAGCCGCATCCCGATGCGCAAGATCCACACGTTCTCGGTGCCGCCGAACATGGTCGCTCCCCTGCTGGCGCTCGTGGCGATCGGCGTTGCGGCCTCGGTGTTCTACGGCTACATCGTGATCATGGTGATCGCCGTGGCCTACGTGATCCACATTCCGTTCGCGGTCCGCACCAAGCACTGGGTGGCCGCCCACCCCGAATCCTGGGACGACAAGCCGCGGCAGCGCCGCGCCGCGCGCCGCGCCATCCGCCGCGCCCAGCCGCACCGGCGCTCGGTGGCGCGTCTGGGCCTGCGGAAGCCGGGCCGTTGAGGTGAGCCAGATGGAGGACGATGCCGGCGAGATGTCGCTCGGCCATCTCCGGCTGACGGCACGCCTGAACACGTCTGCTCTCGACGCCCGTCGTGGCGTGGTCCGGTTGCACCCAGAAGTTCTTGCCGCCCTGGGCATCCGCGAATGGGACGCGGTGTCGCTGATCGGTTCGCGCACCACGGCCGCGGTGGCCGGGAACGCACCCGCGGGCACACCGACCGGCACCGCGCTGCTCGACGACGTCACGTTGTCGAATGCCGGGGTGCGGGAGAACGGGACCGTGATCGTGGCACCCGTGACCGTGTACGGCGCGCGCTGCGTGACGGTGTCGGGTTCGAAACTGGCCACCGACTCGATCTCGTCGGCCACGCTGCGCCAGGCGCTGCTGGGCAAGGTCATGACGGTCGGCGACACCGTGTCGCTGCTGCCCCGCGACCTCGGGCCCGGCACGTCGACGTCGGCGGCGTCCAGTGCGCTGGCGTCGTCGGTCGGCATCACCTGGACCTCGGAGTTGCTGACCGTGACGGGGGTCGACCCCACCGGTCCGGTCAGTGTGCAGCCGAATTCGGTGGTGTCGTGGGGATCGGGCGTCACTTCCGCCGAGCAGGTATCTACGGGTGGTGAGTACACGGTCAGCGCGACGCGCGACGAGCCCGCCGTGAGCTTCGACGATCTCAAGGGCATGCACGTCCAGGCCGGCAAGCTCACCGAGTGGCTCAAGTTGTCCCTCGACGAGCCGAAACTACTGGAAACCCTTGGCGCCACAGCCAATCTCGGCGTGCTGGTATCCGGGCCCGCAGGAGTCGGGAAAGCCACGATGGTGCGCGCGGTGTGCGCCTCGCGCCGGCTCGTCGAGCTGGACGGCCCCGAGGTCGGCGCGCTGCACGTCGAGGACCGACTGGCCAAGGTGACTGCCGCGGTGCAGACCGTCACCAACGGCGGCGGGGTGCTGCTGATCACCGACATCGATGCGCTGCTGCCGGCCGCCGCTGATCGCGCGCCCGATCCGGTGGCGACGCTGATCCTGGCCGAACTGCGTAAAGCGGTGGCCACGCGCGGCGTCGCGTTCGTCGCCACGTCCGCCAGGCCCGAAGCCGTCGACCCGCGGCTACGGGAACCCGACCTGTGCGACCGCGAGCTGGGCCTGAGCCTGCCCGATGCCGCGACCCGCAAAGCGCTGCTGGAAGTGCTTTTGCGCGGCGTTCCTTCGATCGATCTCGATCTCGGCGAGATCGCGGACCGCACTCCGGGTTTCGTGGTGGCCGACCTCGCCGCGGTGGTCCGTGAAGGGGCGCTGCGGGCAGCGGCCCGCGCGAGCGCCGACGGGGCCGAGCCCGCGCTGCGGCAGGAGGATCTGACCGGGGCGCTGACCGTGATCCGCCCTCTGTCGCGATCGGGGACGGAAGAGATCTCGGTCGGTTCGGTCACCCTCGACGACGTCGGCGACATGGTCGAGACCAAGCAGGCGCTGACCGAGGCCGTGCTGTGGCCGCTACAGCATCCCGACACGTTCGCGCGGCTCGGCGTGCAGCCGCCGCGCGGGGTTTTGCTCTACGGCCCGCCTGGCTGCGGCAAGACGTTCGTGGTCCGCGCGCTCGCCAGTTCCGGACGGCTGTCGGTGCACGCCGTCAAAGGTGCTGAGCTGATGGACAAATGGGTCGGCTCGTCGGAGAAGGCCGTGCGCGAACTGTTCGCCAGGGCCCGCGACTCGGCACCGTCACTGGTGTTCCTCGACGAGCTCGACGCCCTGGCACCGCGGCGCGGGCAGAGCTTCGATTCCGGCGTGACCGACCGGGTGGTGGCCTCGCTGCTGACCGAGCTCGACGGCATCGAGCCGCTGCGCGACGTCGTCGTGCTCGGCGCGACCAACCGGCCCGACCTCATCGACCCGGCCCTGTTGCGGCCCGGGCGGTTGGAACGGCTCGTGTTCGTCGAACCTCCCGACGCCGAGGCCCGGCGCGAAATCCTGCGCACCAGCGGCAAATCCATTCCGCTGGCCGCCGACGTCGATCTCGATGCGCTTGCGGCCGACTTGGACGGCTACAGCGCGGCCGACTGTGTGGCGCTGCTGCGCGAAGCGGCACTGACCGCGATGCGCCGGTCGATCGACGCGGCCGACGTCACCGCGGCCGACGTGGCCAAAGCCCGCGAAACCGTCCGCCCCTCATTGGATCCCGTGCAAGTGGCATCCCTGCGCGAGTTCGCCGCGGGGCGGTAACCCTGCACCGCGAACGTGCGTGTTTGTCCCCCGCCACACCGCATTCCGTCGGCAATTTGCGCACCCTCGCAGCCAAGTGAGCGTGCGCGATCACCCCTCGGCCAACGCGGCCAGCCGATCGACCGACGCCTGGAGCTTGTCCGGGGTTGTGGCTCTCGCACGCGGCAGCCGCTGCTCATCGGTCAGCTGCGACCAGTCATAGGTGTGCGTGACGAGGGTCTGGCCATCGTCGAGCGGTTCCAGCGCCCACCGCCACAGGTGGCCGGGCGGTTCCTTGCCCACCTCGGACGGCCGCCATGCGATGAGGCGCCCCTCCTCGAACTCCACGATGTGGTTCTCGCGCACGAAGCCCACCGTGAGGTTCATGGTGAAGACGTCGCCGACGCCTCGGACCCGTTGTCCACCAGGGGCCTCGGCGAGGTTGTCGTTGCCGTCCCACCGCGGCTGCTGCGCAGGGTCGGCGATCAGCTCGAAGATGGCTGCGGCCGGCGCGGAGATCTCCCGACTCGCCGTCACGATCCGATCGCCGTCAGTGTTAATGTCCACGAATCGATCTGACCAGAGTTTACGAGCGGGCGCAAAGGTCATAATGCCGAAGCTGATGCGGAGACTCGCCTACTTCGTGACGGCGATCCTGCTCCTGATGTGTTGGGGCTGGGCGTACGCGGCGTTCCGGCACGGCGCCTACATCACCGTGGTCATCGCGCTCGCGCTGTCGGTGATACCGATCTTGATCGTCGCCATGACCCGGATCTCCACCGCCGTCGCGCCCGGGGTGGCGTTCGATTCGGCAGGCACGTGGCTGCGTCCGGACCCGCGAATCGAAGCGCTCATGCACAGGCTCGTCACGGCGGGCATCGTCGCCACCGCCACGGTGTGTGCAGCCTGGCTGGGTGGTGTGCTGTATCAGGGGTTCCTGGACGAGTTCGGCCATATGGTGCCTTTGCTGTGCGGCGTCACCTCCCTTGTCCTGCTGTGGACGTGGTTGATGACCAAGCGTCAGGGCGGCATCAGCTATCTGATCCTGTCTCCCGACGGCTTCGAGTTCTCCGGGCTGCTCTCGCCCAGGGTCGGGAAATGGGACGACATCGCCGCGATGGTCGACGACGACCCAGAGGCTGGACGGTTCTGGGGTCTCATGGATTTCACCATGACGAACAACAAGCGACTTCGCATGGAATCCACCGGGATATACACGCCGGGAGGCAAAGCGCTCTACGAGTTCGTACGCTTTTATTGGCAGCATCCCGAACATCGCGACGAACTGACCAACGGCCGCGCATTGAATCGACTTGAGTCACTTCAGGTTTAGCGTCAACAGCGCGCGCACCGCAGCTGCGAGATCTTCCTCGAGCCAGGGCGGCAACTCTCGGTCATGGGCATGGCGCCGGACGACGGCGTAGGGCAGGTCCACCACGGCGCGGGCCATGGCGTCCATGGTGCGCGCGTCGTCGTCACCGTAGATGCCACGCGCCAGCTCTCGCACCCGCTCGATGAGCGGCGCGTTCATCGTCGTCAGGGTGGCCTGGAACTCGGGATCAGGTTCCCCGTCGAGCAGGTCGCTGGGGCGAATCGTCAACAGCAGCCGCGCGTCTTCGGGTAACTCGCGGGCGTACCGCACCGCGGCGACGCCCATCGCGACCGCCTCTTCCAACGGCGCCTCGCCCGCGGCCGCCATCGCCCGGGCCTGGAACCGCTCGAGCGCGCGCAGCCACGCGGCGGTCAAGATGCCGTTGCGGTTGCCGAACCGGTGATACAGCGTGCCGGCCGGGGCGCCGCTGGCCTTGGCGATCGCCGCCACGCTGGCCGCCCGCGGTCCCTGCGCGAGCACCAGTGCTCGGGTCGCGTCGAGGATCGCGTCGGTTTCATGCTTCCGCGGAGGCGCCATGATCTAGTACAGTCCTTCTATATGGAACGTTTACCCTATATCGATGAGCATGCCACAACCGTCGACGCCGACGCGGCAACAACATGGGCCGCCGTACTGCAGACCCTCTGCGGAAGCCCGACCAATCCGCGTGCCCCGCTCGGATTCCGGATCGGCGAATCCAAGCCCCGCGAACGCCTGGTCCTCGCCGGGCATCACCCGTTCTCGGTCTACAACTGGGTTTTCGAACTCGACCCGATCACACCGCACAGCACGCGGGTCCGGTCACAGACCTGGGCCGCTTTTCCCGGATTGCACGGCAAGATCTACCGCGCACTGGTGATCGGCTCGGGCGGCCACCGTCTCGCGGTGCGGTGGATGTTGAACCGCATCGCGGGAGCCACACGATGACGATGATCCTGAATTGGGGCGCGACCGCCCGGGAACGTTCCGACACGCTGCCGTGCGATGCCGTCGCACCCGGCGCAAGCGTTCAGGCCGACCGCGCCATCAGCATCGACGCACCGCCGGCAACCGTCTTCGCATGGCTGTGTCAGCTCCGGGTCGCGCCCTACAGTTACGACCTGCTCGACAACTTCGGCCACCGCAGCCCACGAATTCGCGACCCCGAGTTGACCGATCTGGCTGCCGGACAACGCTTCATGCAGGTGTTCGAGCTGCGCTCGTTCCGCACAGACCAGCACATCACGCTGCAGGCCGGCAGCGTCACGGTCACCTACGCGGTGCGCCCGGTCGGCCGCGGGACGCGGCTACACGTGCGCGTGCTGTTCGACGGACCGCGGGTGATCGGCTGGGCGCTCACACTGGGCGACGTGGTGATGATGCGCAAGCAACTGCTCACGCTGCGCGAACTGGCAGAACGGGAATCCATCTCGATCAAATCTTGACGGTGACTAGTTGGTATGGCATATTCAACTTGTCACTGCCTAGATCGATGGATGGGGACACCATGACCGACACCGTCATGAACGCCGTGCACGCGACCCGCGTCGGTGACCCGGAGCGCGAGAAGACCGCGAACGACCTCGGACAGGCGCTCTCGCAGGGCTACCTGACCATGACCGAATACGAGGACCGCCTCCAGCGGGCCTTCGGCGCCAACACCACAGGCGAGTTACGCGGGCTCGTGGCCGATCTGCCCGTCGGCCAACTGCGACGCAGCGATCCGCGCCGGAAGGCCGCACAGCTCAGGGCCGCCCGGTTGAGTGTCCGGATCCACGTCGGCGTCTACCTCGCCGTGTCCGTCCTGATGCTCGGCATCTGGCTGGCAGTCGGGTTGGGCGGCGGCGGATGGTACTTCTGGCCCGTCTGGCCGATCATGGGCTGGGGCATCGGCGTTGCGTCGCATGCCATCCCGATCTGGGCTCACGGCTCGATGAGGCCCGCCCGGATCGCATAGCGGGTGAGCGCCAACCGGTCCCGCAGCCCGAGCTTGGCCAGGATGTTGGTGCGGTGCCGGTCAACGGTTTTCGCGCTGATGGTCAGCGTCGCGGCGATCTCGCGCGTGGAGTAACCCTCGGCGATGAGCTTGAGCACTTCCTCTTCGCGCGGCGTGAGGATGGTGTCGGGCAGTTCCCCGCCCTGCCTGGCCCGGTGCAGATAGTCACGGATCAACGCGGTCACTGCTCCCGCGTACAGGAACGGCTCGCCACGCATCGTCGCCCGGCACGCCTCCAGCAGGTCGCGGTCGGCCACCGACTTCAGCACATAGCCCGACGCCCCGGCCTTGAGCGCCTCGAAGAAGTACTGCTCGTTGTCGTACATCGACAGGATCAGGATCCGGACGTGCGGATGCGACCGGTTGATCTCGCGGGCCGCCTGCAGACCGGTCATCCGCGGCATCGCGATGTCGAGAATGGCCAGATCCACCGGGGTTCGATCGAGCGCCGACACCGCCTCGTGCCCGTCGGCCGCCTCGGCCACCACCTGCAGATCCGGTTCGGCGTCGATGATCATGCGCAGGCCGCTGCGCACCAGCGCGTGGTCGTCGGCAAGCAGGATCTTTGCGGACATCAGAGCGGGATCACCAGCCGCACCTCGGTGCCGCCGTCTTGTGGTGAGGTGATAGTCAATTCGGCGTTCACCAGCAGCGCACGCTCCCGCATGCCGTTGATACCGGCCCCCTCGCGGTCCACTCCCCCACATCCGTCGTCGGCGATCCGTAACGTCAATTCGGTTGCACCGGTGTGCAGGTCGAGCCACACCTTGCTCGCCCCGGAATGCCGAGCCACGTTCGTCAGGCTCTCCTGGGCGATCCGGTAGCACACCAACTCCACCTCGGGCTTCAACCGATCTGATTGCGGTGCAATATGTTTGACCACCGCGATGCCCGAGGCCTGGCCGAAGTCGGTGCACAGCGCGTTGAGCGCGCTGTGCAGCCCGAGATCCTCCAGTGCGTCGGGACGCAGCCGCCGGGCGATCTCGCGCACCTCGTCGAGGCTGGACCGCACGATCTCCTGCGCGTCGGCGAGTTCGTCCTGCATCGACGCGGGCGCCCGGTCGACGGCCCGTTTGAGCCGCAGCAGCGCGACCGTCAGGGTCTGGCCGATCTCGTCGTGCAGTTCCCTGGCGATGCGTTGACGCTCGTTCTCCTGCGCCGCCAGGGCTGACGCGCTCGCCGTGGTCCGTTCGGTCTCCAACCGGTCGAGCATGGTGTTGAACGACGTGATCAGGTGCTGCAGGTCGGTGTTGCCGCGATGATCCACGCGGTCGGTGCGCTTGGGCGGATCGACTCGCCGCATTGACGCGGCGAGCCGATCCAATGGGGCAAGACTCGACCTGAGCAACAGCGCGTTGGCGGTGAGGATCACCGCAAGACCCACCACGAGCACCGGAATCTCGGTGATCTTGATGCGCGACGACACCGAGGCCGGCGACACCGCCAGGATCAGCGTGCCCAGCGTGAAGATCAGCCCGTTGATCAGGAACACCCGTCGGAACAGCGCCGCCGCCGGGGTGCGCGCCGGTTTCACCCCACCAGCGTGACCCGGCACATCAGTTTTTGTCCATACAGGCGGCATCCCCCGCGGAATGGGTGTCAGCCCCGATGGTCAGTGCCCGCCGCACCGCAGAAACTGAGCCCAATCCACGCCCGGCGACTCGGAGAACGAGGACCATGACCGTAGCGACCCACTGGAACGAAGACATGCAAGCACATGAGATCGCCGTCCACCCGCCGACGGTCCGCATCGACGACCCGGTGTCCAAGGCGGTCCAGCTCATGGTGGTCAACCGGCTGCCCGGGCTCGTGGTGGTCGACGACTCCGGACGGCCCGTCGCGGTACTGCCCGGAACGCAGGTGCTACGCCTGGCGATACCCGAGTCCTACCAAGACGATCCGGCTCTGGTCCGCACGGTCGACGAGATCCACGCCGACCTGTTCTGGCACGGACCGGGCAAGCTCACGGTCGGAGACTGCCTCCCGACGCCCGTGGCGAAGCCGGCCACGGTGTCACCCGACGCGACGCTGCTGGAGATCGCGACGGTGATGGCGAACAAGCGCAGTCCGCTCATCGCGGTCGTCGACCGCACCGGCCGGCTCACCGGAGCGGTGACCCTCGAACGGCTCCTGACCAGTCTGGCGGTGGCCGGGCCGGGCGACTGATCCCCCGGTGCTCGCCCCGATTCTGGCGCTGACGATATTCGTCACCGCCTTCTGGTTCATCGCCACCGAACGGGCCGACAAGGTCAAGACCGTCCTGGTCGCGGCAGGCCTGATGGCGTTGCTCGGGCTCATTCCCGGCGAGCGGGTCTTCTACTCCGAGCACGAGGGCATCGACTGGAACGTCATCTTCCTGCTGCTCGGCATGATGGTGATCGTCGGCGTCATCAAACAGACCGGGCTGTTCGACTTCCTCGCGATCTGGGCGGCAAAACGCTCGCGCGGCAAGCCGTTCCGGCTCATGGTGATGCTGATGCTGATCACCGCGATCGCGTCGCCCGTGCTCGACAACGTCACGATCATCCTGCTGGTCGCCCCCGTCACGCTGGTGATCTGCGACCGGCTGCGGATCTCGCCGCAGCCCTACCTGATCGCGGAAGTGTTGGCGTCCAACATCGGTGGTGCTGCCACGCTGATCGGCGACCCGCCCAACATCATCATCGGCAGCCGGGCGGGCTTGACGTTCAACGACTTCCTGATTCACATGGCGCCGGCCGTGGTCATCATCTTCGCGCTGTTCGTGGCGTTCACCCGGGTCTTGTTCCGCAAGGATCTGCGCGCCGACGAGGTTCACATCGACGAGGTCATGGCACTGCAGGAACGCCGTGCCATCAAGGACACCCGGCTGCTCGTGCGTTCGCTCGTGGTACTGAACCTCGTGATCATCGGTTTCGCACTGCATTCGGTGCTGCATGTCGCGCCGTCGGTGGTGGCGCTGCTCGGGGCCGGATTGATGTTGTTGGTCACCGACATCGACGTGGCCGAGGTGCTGCCCGAGGTGGAATGGCCGACGCTGGTGTTCTTCATGGGTCTGTTCGTGATGGTGGCGGGGCTCGTGCACACCGGCGTGATCGGCAAGCTCGGCTCGGTGGCCGAATCCGCGTTCGACGACAACTGGTTCGGCGCGGCCACGGCGTTGTTGTTCGGCTCGGCGATCGTCGGCGCATTCGTCGACAACATCCCCTACACCGCGACCATGACGCCCGTCGTCGAATCCATGGTGGCCCAGACGCCGGACGCGGGAACCGGTCAGGCCCTGTGGTGGGCGTTCGCGCTCGGCGCGTGTTTCTCCGGCAACGGCACGGCGATCGCGGCGAGCGCTAACGTCGTCGCGATCGGCATCGCGCAACGCGCCGGGCACGCGATCAGTTTCTGGCGGTTCACCCGCTACGGCATCGTGGTGACGCTGCTGAGCACGGCCCTGGCGTGGGTGTACGTCTGGCTGCGCTACTTCTGAGACGCCGAGGCTGTACTGAGGGACAAGGTCACGCCGATTTTTGTCCCTGACTACAGTCTCGGCGCCAGCCGCGGCTGCGCAGCGCTCGTTCGACTCGTGCGAGGACATCCGCGATGGTGTCTTCGGCGATCACGCGGATGACGATCCACCGCATGGCCTCGAGCTTGCGCAGGGTCTTCTGGTCCTGCACATAGCGTTTGCGATCGGACTGATGGAAGACGCCGTCGTAGTTGACGCCGACACCGAACCGCTCCCAACCCATGTCGAGCACCGCCACGATGCGGCCGCGTCCTTCGATCACCATGATCTGGGTTTCGTCGGGCGGCATACCGGCGTCGGTCAGTCGCAGGCGCAGCCACGTTTCGCGCGGGGAATCGGCACCCGCGTCGACCAGCGGCAGCGCGGCTTTCAGAGCCCGGATCCCCCGAACGGCCGGATAGCGTTCGATGAGCGGGGTGACGTCGTCGACCGTGACCCGCAGGGTCCAGGCGAGCGCATCGATCCGTGCGACGGCCTCGTCGCGTGGGTAGTGGCGCCCGAGGTCGAACACGGTACGCGCAGGTGTGGTGACCGGTATACCCACGACCCGTTTGATCTCGTCGTCGGCAAGGGTTTCGTTGCGCACCACCAAGCCCGCCGGTGGCCGGGTGTTGTTCCAGACAAGCTCGATGGGGATGTCGGTGTCCACATACGCCGCGCCGTGCAGAGCCGACGCGGCCACGCCTGCGATCACCGCCCGACGCCCCGACCACAGCCAGGCGCCGACTGTCCGGTCGCGCAGCGTCGGTTCACCTCGGACATATACGTCGGGAAACAGCCGCTGGTAGTGATGTCGAAGCTCGTTACGCGTCACGACCCCTTTGGCCAACGCTTCACTGCCGATGATCACCCCACCCATGGCGGAATGTTGGCACGCGGTACCGACACCACACCGAGGCTGTACTCAAGGACAAATCAGACCCGACTCTTGTCCCTCACTACACTCTCGGTGCCTAGCCCCGCTCAACCCAGTGCCCGATCGCGGCCCGCACGTCGGCTGACCGCGGCAACCGCTCACTGGCCCACGCGACATACCCGTCGGGCCGCACCAGCACCGCGTCGGGCAGTTCGGGCCGGTGGTCGATCGCGTGCACCACATCGCACCCTGCGACGTCCACCGGAGCCGCGGTGACAAGCACGAACTTGCCCGCACGCAGCAGCTCGTAGAGGCGGACGCCACCGCAGTCCAGGTCGGCGATACGACGCCCGACCAGCCAGTCCTCTTCACGCGACCGCGGATAGGCGATGCCGATGCCGCTGAGCCGCTCGGCCAGGAATCGCCGCGTGCGCGGGATGCGCAGCACTATGCCGAGTACGAAAACCCGGAGCCGACGCGTGGCCGCCGAGCTCAACACCACCTGGTTGAACGCGTCGGTCAGCCGCAGCACCGCGGCACCGACGGGATGCCGCTCGCGCTCATAGGTGTCCAGCAACCACGGCGGCGCCTGCCCGCGGACCGCCTCGGCGAGTTTCCAACCGAGGTTGAAGGCGTCGCCGAGACCCGTGTTCATGCCCTGCCCACCCAGCGGCGAATGCACGTGGGCGGCGTCGCCCGCCAGGAACACGCGCCCGGACCGGTAGTGCCGGGCCTGGCGCCGCTCGCTGAGGAATCGCGAGCTCCAGCGCATGTCGGTCATGCCGTAGTCACCGCCGGCGATGCGGCGAAACGCGTCCCGCATCTCGTCGAGCGTCACCGGTTCGTCCAGCGGCGCCTGTTCCCGCAGCCGGTCCCACGCGATGGCGCGGAACCAGCCATCACCGAACGGCACGAACAGCACGACGCCTTCCGGGCTGGTCCGGGCGAACAGCGTTTCGGCCGGCGGTGCCGCCAACCGGACGTCGGCCAGCAGGATGTGGGTCTCGTACTGTTTGCCGACGAAGTCGATGCCGACCAGTTCGCGGACAGCGCTGTGCGCACCGTCGCACCCGACGACGTAGTCGGCGCGCAGGCTTGCGCCGTCGGCGAGCTCGACCGTCACGCCGTCGTCGTCCCGAGTCAGCCCGACCACCTTGGCACCCCGGCGCACCTCGACGCCGAGCTCGGCGGCCCGCGCTTCCAGGAGATGCTCGGTCCCGCTTTGCGGAACGATCAGCACCATGCCGAACTGCGTGGGCAGTGTGCGCAGATCCAGCGTCGCCCCGCCCGGTGGTGCCACCTCATATACCGGGACGCCGCGGGTCAGCAATTCGTCGGCCAGCCCGCGCCCGTCGAGCAGCTCCAGGGTGCGGGCATGCACGGCAAACGCCCTAGTGATGTTGGGAACCGTGGTGCGTTCCTCGAGCAGGCGCACGGTCGCTCCGCCGAGTGCCAGCTCGCACGCGAGCATAAGACCGGTGGGGCCGGCCCCGACTACCACGACGTCACCCGTGGCCATCAGCTGATGGTAGCCACAACGGCCCACGTAGAATGCACTTAAACCAAAGCCACTCATGCCGGTGCTCTTCGCGCAAGCGCTCATCGGTAGCCGACACCCCGACCCCAACCCGATCGGAGTGCCATGCTCGCCGTCCTGCTCGCCCACGCGGTAGCCACCGCGCTGGCGCCCCTCATGGTGGCCAAATGGGGACGGCGAGCGTTCTACCCCTTGGCGCTGGTACCGCTCGGCTCACTGGTCTGGGTCGCGCAGAACTGGCCGAGCCGCGACCGCGTCCCGACCCTGAGCATCCCGTGGCTGCCCGAGCTGTCGATGGACATCACGCTGCGGTTCGACTCGCTCGCCGCGATCATGAGTGTGCTGGTGCTGGCGATCGGCGCCTTGGTGCTGTTCTACTGCGGCGAGTACTTCCACCATCACGGCGACAAGGTCGAGAAGCGACTGCCCAGCTTCGCCGCCGAGCTGGTCGCGTTCTCCGGGTCGATGTTCGGCCTGGTGGTCAGCGACAACATGCTCGTGCTCTACATCTTCTGGGAAACGACGACGGTGCTGTCGTTCCTGTTGGTCGGTCATTACGCCGAGCGCGCCACGAGCCGCCGCGCCGCCACCCAGGCATTGCTGGTGACGACGTTCGGCGGGCTGGCCATGCTGGTCGGCATCATCGTGCTCGGCAATCTGGCCGGCACCTATCTGCTGTCCGAATTGATCGCCTCGCCGCCCGGCGGCGCCGCGGCATCCATCGGCGTGGCCCTGATCCTCGTCGGCGCGCTGTCGAAGTCGGCGATCGTGCCGATGCACTTCTGGCTGCCCGGCGCGATGGCCGCGCCCACCCCGGTCAGTGCGTACCTGCACGCCGCGGCCATGGTCAAGGCCGGCGTGTACCTCGTGGCGCGCATGGCGCCCGGGTTCGCCGACACGTCGCTGTGGCGACCGATGGTGGTCGGACTCGGCTTGCTCACGATGCTGCTGGCCGGTTGGCGCGCGGTCCGGGAGTACGACCTCAAACTCATCCTGGCGTTCGGCACCGTCAGCCAGCTCGGCCTGATCACGGTCATGGTGGGCACGGGTGGCAGCGACATGATGCTGGCCGGCCTGGCCATGCTGTGCGCGCACGCGATGTTCAAGGCCGCGCTGTTCATGGTGGTCGGCGTCATCGACCACACCACGGGCACCCGCGACATCCGGCGGCTCGCCGGGCTGGGGCAGCGGCACCGCCCGCTGTTGATCATCGCCGCGTGTGCGACCGCCAGCATGGCTGCGCTGCCCCCGTTCTTCGGCTTCGTCGCCAAGGAAGCCGACCTGGAAACCGTGCTGCACAGCCCTGCGCTCGGCACGGCCGCCCCGTTCGTGCTCACCGGCATCGTGGTCGGCTCGGTGTTCACCACGATCTACAGCCTGCGGTTCATGTGGGGCGCGTTCGCTGCAAAGGGGCTGCCCGCGCCCAGCACCCGGGTGGCTGAAATGCATCAGCCCTCAGTACTTTTCCTGACGGCTCCGACAATCCTGGCCGCCGCGGGCCTGCTGTTCGGGCTCTGGCCGGCCGGGCTGGACTCGGTGCTCGACGAATACGCCGACACCATGCCCGGCGGTTCCGGCTACCACCTCGCGTTGTGGCACGGCTTCGGCCTGCCGCTGCTGCTGTCGGTCGTGGTGCTCGCCGTCGGCACCGCGGTGTTCTTCGGCCGGCGCAGCCTGCCCCGCACCCGGTTCGCCTACCAACCGCTGGGCAACGCGGACCGCATGTACGACGCGGTGATCCGCGGGCTGGACGTCGCCTCGGTGCGGCTGACCGGCGAAACCCAGCGCGGCTCGCTGCCTGCCACGCAGTCGGTGATCCTGTCGACACTGGTCCTGCTGCCCATCGCGATGCTGGCCCTCGGGGCCCGGAACCGCCCGGAGTTCGAACTGTGGGATTCCCCGCTCCAGGTGGTGGTCGGGTTGCTGATGCTCGCCGCGGCCATCAGTGCGACGGTGATGCGCAACCGGCTGGCCGCGGTGCTGCTGGTGGGTGTGACGGGCTACGGCTGCGGCGCGATCTTCGCCTTCCACGGCGCGCCTGACCTGGCGTTGACCCAATTCCTGGTCGAGACACTGGTTTTGGTGATCTTCGTGCTGGTGCTTCGGGTTCTGCCCGCCGAGGCCGACGCCACCAACATCAACCGCTACCGGCTGCCCCGCGCGGTACTCGCGCTGGCCGTGGGGGCCACCGTCACGGCGCTCGGCGCGTTCGCGATGGCCGCCCGGACCGGGCCCGGGATCGCCGAATTGCTGCCCGATGCCGCCTATTACCGCGGTCACGGCGCCAACACCGTCAACGTGCTCCTGGTCGACATCCGGGCCTGGGACACCATGGGCGAGATCATGGTCCTGCTGGTGGCCGCGACGGGCGTGGCCTCGCTGGTGTTCCGGCACCGCCGCTTCGGCGCCGCGCCGCGTCTCAGCTCCGCCGTCGGGCAACCCGACATCGGACCGATCGGGGCCTACAGTCCGGCGGCCGGCGACGTGACGTGGCTGCGGGGCAGCGAGGTGCGTGATCCCCGCTACCGGTCACTCGTCCTGGAGGTCGCGACCCGGGTCATCTTCCCGCTCATCATGGTGCTGTCGGCCTACTTCTTCTTCGCCGGGCACAACACGCCCGGCGGCGGTTTCGCGGGTGGGCTGACCGCTGGTCTGGCGTTGGTGCTGCGGTATCTGGCCGGTGGCCGTTACGAACTCGGCGAGACTCTGCCGCTGGACGCGGGCAAGATCCTGGGCACGGGGCTGGCCCTGTCGGCCGGGACCGCGGTCGCCTCACTGCTGTTCGGTGCACCGGCCCTGTCCTCGGCCGTGCTGCAGTTCGACGTTCCGGTATTGGGTTCGGTCAAGATGGTGACCGCGCTGTTCTTCGATTTGGGGGTGTATCTCATCGTTGTCGGTTTGGTGCTCGACATCCTGCGCAGTCTCGGCGCCCGAGTGGATGTGGAGATGGCCAGATGACGACGTACCTGGTGCCGCTCGTGATCATCGGCGGCCTCACGAGCGCGGGCGTGTACCTGCTGCTCGAGCGCAACCTGACCCGGATGTTGTTGGGCCTGCTGCTGATCGGCAATGCCGTGAACCTGCTGATCCTGACCGTCGGGGGTAAATCGGGCAATCCACCGATCCGCGGGCGCACCAGCAACGGCGCCACGACCGAGGCAGATCCGTTGGCGCAGGGCATGATTCTCACCGCGATCGTCATCAGCATGGGGCTTGCGGCGTTCGTGCTGGCCCTGGCCTACCGCTCGTACCGGCTCACCACGGTCGAAGAAGTCAGTGACGATCCCGAGGACACCCGGGTGTCACAGCAGTCGGGCCCGGACGAAGAGGAAGAGATCCCGCAACCCGACCCCAACCGCGACACCGACGCTCCCGACGAGCTGGACGCGCTGCCCGGGTTCGAGGGGTCGAAATGAACGCGCAAGCCTTGATCCCGCTGCCCGTGCTGATCCCCGCGCTCGCCGCAGCGGTGACCCTCGTCGCGGGACGGCGGCCCCAGCTGCAACGGATCATCACCCAGGTGGCGCTGGTCGCGGTGGTCGCGGTGTGCGCTGCACTGGTGTACCTGGCCGACCGGGACGGCACCCTGGTCCTGCACGTCGGTGGCTGGGGTCAGAGTGTGCCGGGCATGGGGCCGCTCGGCATCACCCTTGTGGTGGACCGGCTTTCGGCGCTCATGCTCGTGGTGTCGGCGATCGTGTTGCTCGCGGTGGTGGTGTACGCCATCGGGCAGGGTATTCGCGACGGCGACGAACGCCAGCCCGTGTCGATCTTCATGCCCACCTACCTGGTGCTCTCGGCGGGCGTGTGCACGGCCTTCCTGGCCGGTGACCTGTTCAACCTGTTCGTCGGCTTCGAGGTGCTGCTGGCCGCGAGCTTCGTGCTGCTGACCATCGGCGCCAGCATGGACCGGGTCCGCGCAGGCATCTCCTACGTGCTGGTCTCGATGGTGTCGTCGATGATCTTCCTGATCGGCATCGCGCTCGTGTACGCGTCGACCGGCACCCTCAACATGGCCGAACTCGCGGTGCGTCTCGACGACGTTCCGTCGGGCACCCGCACGGCACTGTTCGCGGTGCTTCTCGTCGCGTTCGGCATCAAGGCCGCGGTGTTCCCGCTGTCGACGTGGCTGCCCGACTCCTACCCCACCGCGCCCGCACCGGTGACTGCGGTGTTCGCGGGCTTGCTGACGAAAGTCGGTGTGTACGCGATCATCCGGGCCCACTCACTGCTGTTCCCGGGCGGTGGACTGGACTCGGTGCTGCTGGTGGCCGGCCTGCTGACGATGATCATCGGGATCCTCGGTGCGATCGCCCAGAGCGACATCAAGCGGCTGCTGTCGTTCACCCTTGTCAGCCACATCGGCTACATGGTGTTCGGCATCGCACTGGCCAGCCAGCTCGGCATGTCCGGCGCGATCTACTACGTGGCCCACCACATCGTGGTGCAGACGACACTGTTCCTGGTGGTCGGGCTCATCGAACGGCAGGCGGGTGCGTCGACGCTGCAGCGGCTCGGCGGGCTCGCCGCCGCGAGCCCGGTACTGGCCTTCGTGTTCGTGGTGCCTGCCCTCAACCTCGGTGGTATCCCGCCGTTCTCGGGCTTCATCGGCAAGGTCGCGCTGCTCGAGGCGGGCGCCGAGAACGGTTCAGTCCTGGCCTGGACCCTGGTGACCGGCAGCGTGGTCACGAGCCTGCTGACGCTGTACGTGGTGGCCCGGGTGTGGACGAAGGCGTTCTGGCGGTCGCGTGCCGACGCACCCGAAGGGCATCTGGCTGCGGCCGCGCCTTCGGTGCTGCTCGACGACATCCAGGACATCCAGTTCGCCGACCGCGACAGTGTGGGACGCATGCCGGTCGGAATGTTGATTCCGACGGGCGCCCTGATCGTCGTCGGCCTGACACTGACCGTCGCGGCCGGACCGATCTTCGGCTACAGCGAACGCGCGGCGGCCGAGGTGCTCGACCGTGGGCAGTACATCTCGGCGGTGTTGGGAGGTGCGCAGTGAGGCGGTTGATGCTGCGGGCCTGGCTGCTGTGCTTCCTGATCCTCGTGTGGATTCTGTTGTGGGGCACCGTGTCAGCCGCGAACATCCTCAGCGGTTTGGCGGTGGCGGTGCTGATCACCGTGCTGCTGCCGCTGCCCGCGGTACCCGTCGAGGGCCGCGTGCATCCGCTGTCCCTGCTCAAACTGATCCTGCTGGTGGCCTACTACCTGGTGTTGTCCTCGGTGCAGGTGGCCTGGCTGGCCATCCGGCCGGGGCCGCCACCGCTCGTCGCGGTGCTGCGCGCACACCTGGCCCTCAAGTCGGATCTGGTGCTGGCGTTGGCCGTCAACATCTTCAACCTGATCCCCGGATCGATCGTGCTCGAGATCGACCAGACGCGGCGAATGCTCTATCTGCACGTCATCGACGTCGGCTCGGAGCGTGCCGTGCAGCGCTTCTACAAGCAGGTCGCCGAGGTCGAGCGGCTGCTGGTGGCGGCGTTCGAGCGCGACGAGGACTGGCGCCCGGCCGCGAAGGAGGCCGACGCATCATGAGTTGGGTCTGGATCACCGCTGCGGTCATGTTGACCCTGGCCGCGGTCATCACGATGTTCCGGTTGCTGGCCGGGCCCAGCACGCTCGATCGACTGGTGGCACTGGACACCTTGGTGTCGGTCACGATGTGCGCGATCGGCACCTGGGCGGCATTCAGTTTGGACACCACCGTCACGTACAGCCTTACGGCGCTGGCCCTGATCAGCTTCGTCGGCTCGGTCAGCGTCGCGCGGTTCCGGGTGCCCGACACCGACAGACCACGTAGCCGACGGGAGTCCTCGTGAGCGCTCTCGACATCATCACCGCCGTCCTGATCCTCGGCGGATCGACGCTCGCGTTGACCGCCGCGATCGGGATCGTCCGATTCCCCGACACGCTGTCGCGAATGCACGCCGCCAGTAAGCCCCAGGTGCTGGGCCTGCTGCTGGTGCTCGCCGGGGCCGCGATCCGGCTGCGCGGCCACGCCGACGTTGGCATGCTGATCCTCACCGGGCTGTTCACCGTCATCACGGCGCCGGTGATCGCCAACCGCGTCGGTCAATTGGCCTACCGCGAGCAGACCATTCGCGATGATCTGCTGACCCGTGACGAGATGGCCGAGTTCGGCGAGACCGACACCAAGTGAGTTCGCGCCCGCACGTGGACACTGGAAGCATGGCCAGAACTGACGACGACAGCTGGGACATCACCGAGAGCGTCGGCGCGACCGCGCTCGGCGTGGCGATGGCGCGTGCCCATGAAACCGAATCCGATTGCCCGTTGTTCACCGACCGCTATGCCCAGGTGTTTCTCGACGCCGCGGCGGCGCGCGGCTGGCATCCACCGACGGGTGCCATGGGTCAACGCATCCGGGCGATCTCGGACTACGCCGCGTCACGGACCAAGTGGTTCGACGATTTCTTCATCGCCGCGGGCGGGACGGGGATCGCTCAGGCCGTGATCCTGGCGTCCGGTCTCGACGCGCGGGCGTGGCGCCTGCCGTGGATCGACGGCACCGTGGTCTACGAGATCGACCAACCGCAGGTGCTGCAGTTCAAGGCGGACACACTGCAGGCCGCACACGCCGAGCCGGCGGCCCATCATGTGGCGG
Source organism: Mycolicibacterium mageritense (assembly GCF_010727475.1). Taxonomy (NCBI): domain Bacteria; kingdom Bacillati; phylum Actinomycetota; class Actinomycetes; order Mycobacteriales; family Mycobacteriaceae; genus Mycobacterium; species Mycolicibacterium mageritense. The sequence goes on along the minus strand of NZ_AP022567.1, from coordinate 3,837,222 downwards.
TGCCGGTCGATCTTCGCCAGGACTGGCCGAAGGCATTGGTGGACAGCGGGTTCAACCCCGACAAACCGACCGTGTGGTCTGTCGAGGGCCTGCTGCCCTATCTGCCTGCCGAGGCACAGGATCTGCTGTTCGAACGGGTCACCCAGCTGTCCGCCGAGGGCAGCCGGATCGGAGTCGAGGCGTTCAGCGAGGATTTCTTCACCGACGAATATCTGGCGCGACGCCGGCAACGGATCCAGGAGATGCGGGAGCAGGCCGCCGAGGCGGGCGAGGACATGCCGGACCCAGAGCAGCTCTGGTTCCTCGAGGAACGCGCACATGTCCCCGACTGGCTGATGGATCACGGCTGGCAGGTCTCCACGATCACGGCGGCCGACCTGATGGAGCGCTATCACCGCCCCGTCACGGCCGATACCGAAGGAATGCCAACGCTATTCGTCGGTGGCGTGCTGGTCGACAAGCGCGACGAGTGACGGCGACACCCAACCGCGCATCACGGCAACCCCTCACTACAGTTTCGCGGCCCCGGCTACTCCGAAAGCTGAAACTCCACCATCGCGGTAACGGTGTCGACGGCCTCGCTCAACGCCTCAAGCCGCGCGGGCTGGGTTGGCGCCGACAGCACCGCGTATCGATCGGCCTGTCCCATCGGCACGCGGGAGGCCAACGCGTACAAGAGGATTGACGGATCCGCAGCGGCTGCCGCGGCAGCCACGATGTCACGGCTGCGGATCGCGGTGCCGCGCGCCTGCCCGATCAGGTCGAACAGCGCCACCATCCGGTCCTGGACATCTTCGATCCGGGCCATATCGACCGGATCGCCTGGTTCGTCGTCCCACACCTCGACATCGGCGCGCGGGTACGGATCGTCATCGAGCCAGCGCCGCACCCGAATCCGCTCGCCCATCACGCAGCGCAACCGAAACCGGCCGACACCGAGATCCTGGCAATCCACGATCCGCGCGAGCGCACCGACGTCACACCGCTGGTCGCCACCACCGACCTCACGGCCGGCCGCGATCAGCACCACCCCGAAAGCCGGTTCCGGCATGGCCATACAGTCGCCCACCATCGCCACGTACCGCGGTTCGAAGATCCGCAGCGGCAGTTCCTCTCCGGGCAGCATCGCCACCTCGAGCGGGAACATCGGCGTGACAGACAAGATCAACCGGGAACCTTGTTGTTGATCGCGTCGACCACCGTCGACCCGGGCGGCGCGATCACACACATCGCCCCGATGAAACTGGTCCACAGCAGCGGATTTCGTTTCATGCCCGGATAACCGTTGTCACCCAGCAGGTCGACCATGCCCCGCTTGGTGGCGTCGTCCATGGTCGAGTACTCGCTGCAGGTCGTCGCCATCCCGTTGGGGGGTGGGGTCGCCGCGCCACCGGGTGCCGGCGCTCCGGTGGACACCGGCGGCGGCAACGGCATCCATGTCGGCGACGTGCTCCGCGTCGTGGTGGTGGTCGTCGTGGTGATCTCGGTCTGGTCGGGGTCGGCCATCGGCGTGCCTGCGGTGACGTTGTTGCATGCGGCAAGCGCGAGCACGCCAACGGCAATCCCGGCCACCATCACACCGCGCATCTGCCCACCCTATAACTCCAGTTCACCGATCAGGGCGTCGACAACTTCGCGCAAATCGCCGTCGCTCTCCTCGGCCACTCGGCGTTGCCGCTGATAGGACGCGCCGTTGTGGTAGATGTCGGACACCGCGGCCAGCTCGTCGGCGCAATTCAATGACCGGGCGACTGGCTCCAGGTGGTTGAGCAGATCGTCGAGATCCTCGGTGACCAACCGCTCATTGCTGTCGGAGTCGAGGATGATCACCGCGTCGAGCCCGTAACGTGCAGCGCGCCACTTGTTTTCCTGCACATGCCACGGCGGCATGGTGGGCAGCAGCTCGCCCGCGTCGAGCCTGCGGTCGAGGTCGACGATAAGGCAGTGCGTCAACGCCACCAGCGCACCGAGCTCGCGGACGTTGGAAACTCCGTCGAAGATGCGGACCTCCACCGTGCCGAGGTGCGGCGAGGGCCGGATGTCCCAACGGATCTCGTTGAGATGGTCGATGATGCCGGTCTTCTTCTGGTCGTGCACAAAGCCTTCGAATTCCGGCCAGGCCTGGAATTGGAACGGCAGGCCCGCGGTCGGCAGTTGCTGGAACATCATCGCCCGGTTGCTGGCGTACCCGGTGTCCTCGCCCTCCCAGAACGGCGACGACGCCGACAGCGCCAGCAGGTGAGGGTATTGATTGAGCAGCGACGAGATGATCGGCATCACCTTGTGCGCCGAGGAGACCCCGACGTGCACGTGCACGCCCCAGATCAGCATCTGCCTGCCCCACCACTGGGTCCGCTTGATCAGCTCGGCGTACCGCGGGGCGTCCGTCAGCTGCTGGGCCGACCACTTCGCGAACGGATGGGTGCCGGCACAGAACAGCTCCATGCCGCGGTCGTGCACGATCTTGCGCACCGTGCCGAGCGTGCTGCGCAGGTCGTCCATCGCCTCACCGGTGTTGTCGCAGATTCCGGTGACGAGTTCGATGGTGTTGCGCAGCAGCTCCTTGTGCACGTGCGGGTTCTCGCCGAGTTCGGCGATCACCTCGGCGGCCTCGTTGCTCAGATCACGCGTGTCGGCGTCGACGAGAGCGAACTCCCACTCGACGCCGACAGTGGGCCGGGGCGACCCGGCGAAATCGATGCGGCTGTCAGCCTGCGCCGATGACACCGCACGCCACCCGGCCGCCCGCGTCGCCGGTGGCCATCGTCGCCTGATCGGGGCCAGGGGTGCCGTTGACCTGCTGGTACTTCTCCGGCGGGATGTTGGCGAAGTTGTCCGCCTTCTCGTGGATGATGATGGCGGTCTTGGCGCCGGACTGCAGATCTTCTGCGGTGAACGCGTCGGTGGTGGTCACCAGCTTGCCCGACCCGTCCTGGCGGATCTGCAGCGAGCTCAGGTCACCGCTCGACGGGTGGCCGGTGTGCCCGGCGACCTGGAAGTGCCCGCCGGCCGAGTTGAAGTCGCCCGGGGCACCGCCCGTGGGGGCCACCGAGTTGGCCTCGCACTTGCCGACCGAGTGGATGTGCAGGCCATGGAAACCCGGAGTCAGCTTGCCCGGTGCGGTGGTCTCGACGGTGACCGTGGCGAAGCCGTCGGCGAACTGGATCTCTGCGGTGGCGACCGACGTCCCGTCAGCGGTCTTGAGGTCGGCGGTCAGTGTCTCGCCTGCGGCACCTTCGGCACCCGGGGCGCTGCCGTGCTCGCCGGGCGCGGCCGACGGCGACGTGGAGCCGGTCCAGATGGCCGGCGTGGTGCCGGGCTGACTGGACGCCTGCTCACCGGGCGGGCTGCAGGCGCTCAACGCGACGACAGGGGCTGCAAAAAGGACGGCGACACTGACAGGCTTCAGCATGTGCCAAAGCCTAGCCGGTGACTACCACGATCACGCCTGGTGGTTGCTCGGCAAGTTCGGGCAGTCTCGGTTCGACCGGAGCTTGCAGCACCTTTCCCACTTCTTCGGCGGCTTCGCGCTCGCCTTCGGCGCCACCGAAGTACACCGTGGTGCCCGTAACACCCTCCAGCGTGAGGTTTCCCGTCTCGGTGACATCCCATTGCGCTTCACGCAGCCGGTTGGCCGTGCCTTCCGCGGCACCGGCCACGTCTGAGATGTTGTAGACCCGCACGACGGGCTTGGCCGCGGCAGGCGCCGGCTTGGCCGAAGATTTGGCCGTCGTGGTGGTCGTGACGGCGGTGGCCACCGTCGAATCGTCACCCGAGGAGTCGTCGTCGGATCCGAGCGCCTGGAATCCGACCAACAGGAAAACCACCCCGAGAAACAACAGCACCATCACCATGGCGCGCAGGGGCAGCCCGGAGGATTCTCTCTGATTCATCGAGTCCACTGTATCGAGCGAGCCGCCCGATCCCACATTCGTCGACCCTTTATGTGACGTCGAACCCAAGGCGGCGCGCCGCGCGCGCCTTCTGCCTACTGGCCCGCAGCCGACGTAGCCGCTTGACCAGCATGGGGTCGGCCGCCAGTGCTTCCGGGCGGTCTACCAATGCATTGAGAACCTGGTAGTACCGCGTTGCCGACATCGAGAACAGCTCTTTGATCGCGTCTTCCTTGCTGCCCGCGTACTTCCACCATTGGCGCTCGAACGCCAAAATATCGTGTTCGCGGCGGGTGAGCCCGTCGGTGAGATCAGAGTCGTCCCCGGATCGCTCAGTCCGCGCCATGGCGCCGTCCATATTGCTCCCTGGACCCTTCCGACACTCGTGAAATGACATCGCTGTGGTTCGGCGATCATTCAACCACGGCTTGCTGGCTAGAGGTGACACATAAGCCCGCGAGTCGGCTCACATAAGCTTTTCCCTCATGGCCGTCGTACCCATTCGCATCGTCGGAGATCCCGTTCTGCACACGCCGACCGAGCCGGTTCCCGTCGGCGCGGACGGTTCGCTGCCGGACGACCTGCCGGAGCTCATCCAGACCATGTACGACACGATGGATGCCGCCAACGGGGTTGGCCTGGCCGCCAACCAGATCGGTGTCGCCAAGCGGTTGTTCGTCTACGACTGCGCCGAGACACGCGGCCGTTCGGTGCGCCACCGGGGCGTGGTCATCAATCCGGTGCTCGAGACTTCCGAAGTTCCCGAGACCATGCCCGACCCCGACGACGACGAAGAGGGTTGCCTGTCGGTGCCGGGTGAGAACTTCCCGACCGGTCGGGCCGACTGGGCCCGCGTGACAGGTCTTGACGCCGACGGCTCCCCCGTCACCCTCGAGGGCACCGATCTGTTTGCCCGGATGCTGCAGCACGAGACCGGGCATCTCGACGGCTTCCTCTACATCGACAAGCTGGTGGGCCGGCATGCCCGCGCCGCCAAGCGCGCCGTGAAGCGCAACGGCTGGGGTGTGCCCGGCTTGAGCTGGACACCCGGCGAGGTTCCCGATCCGTTCGGGCACTGATGGACATGCCCGCGGTGGGCAGCCGGGTCAGCCTGCGCTATCGCCTGCCACCCGGGTCGGGCAAGCCGCTCACCGACGTCGTCGGGCACGTCGAGCAGGTTGATCCCGCCGTGCTGGTGCGGACCAAATCCGGCGAGCTCGTCACGGTCGCGCAGGCTGACGTCGTGAGTGTGCGCGAGTTGTCGCATGCCCCGGTCCGGGCATCGGAGATCCGCGCGCTCGAACACGCGGCCGCGCTGGCGTGGCCCGGCACCGAGCAGCGGTGGCTCGGCGGTTGGTTCGCGCGCGCCGGCCACGGAGTCACCAGCAGGGCGAACTCGGCTCTGCCACTTGATGTTTCGGCGCAGGTCGCCGATCTGACCGCGGTCGTCGAGTGGTACCGCGAATGCGGGCTGCCCGCATGGCTCGCGTTACCCGAACGGCTGGTCCCGATCCGGGCCGAGGGCATCAAACCGGCCCGGGTCATGGTGCGGGATCTCGCCGGCGCCGCTGCACCGGTGCCAGACGTCACGCTGGCGCCGCACCCGGATGCGGCCTGGCTGCGGATATATGAGCGCGAGGTGCCTGTCGATGTGTTGACCGCGGTGATCGACGGCGAGTTGACGTTCGCATCGACTGGGTACGCCGTCGGCCGGGGCGCGGTGACGACCGCACCGGACGGCGCCCGCTGGCTGGGCATCTCCTCGGTCCGCGTCGACCCGGCGCATCGCAGGCAGGGCCAGGCCCGCGCGGTGTGCGACGCCCTGGTGAGCTGGGGTGCCGAAACGGGCGCCGAGCGCGCCTACATCCAGGTCGAGGTCGACAACCATGCGGCCATCGCGCTGTACACCGCGCTGGGCTTCCGTCTGCACCACCAGACGCGCTACGTCCTGGCCGACGACATCCTCGCGCCCGCCCGTAACCTCTAACCTCATGCGCCTGGCCACCTGGAACGTCAATTCGATCCGCACCCGCGTCGACCGGGTCACCGATTGGCTCTCCCGCGCCGACGTCGACGTGCTCGCGATGCAGGAGACCAAGTGCACCGACGAGCAGTTCCCCACCATGCCGTTCGCCGCGTTGGGCTACGAGGTCGCCCACGTCGGCTTCAACCAGTGGAACGGCGTGGCGATCGCGTCCCGGGTCGGCCTGGACGATGTGCAGATCGGGTTCGACAACCAGCCCGGCTGGGAGGCCGTGGCCGAAGCCCGGGCGATCGCCGCGACATGCGGCGGCGTTCGGGTCTGGAGTCTCTACATCCCGAACGGCCGCACGGTCGGCTCGCCGCACTATGCCTACAAGCTGGATTGGCTTGCCGCGCTTCGCGACAACGCCCAGAAATGGCTGGCCGACGATCCCGCGGCGCAGATCGCGCTGGTGGGCGACTGGAACATCGCACCCACCGACGAGGACGTCTGGGACGTAGAGTTCTTCAAGGGATCCACGCACGTCACAGAACTGGAGCGCACCGCGTTCACATCGATCGTCGAAGCCCAATTCACCGATGTGGTACGGCCTTTCACGCCAGGCCCGGGTGTCTACACCTACTGGGATTACACGCAGCTGCGGTTCCCCAAGAAGCAGGGCATGCGGATCGACTTCATCCTCGGCTCCCCCGCGTTCGCCGGGCGGGTCAACCACGCCGAGATCGTGCGCGAGGAGCGTAAGGGCAAGCAGCCCAGCGATCACGCCCCGGTGCTGGTGGAGCTCGGCTGACCTGCCCCTCGCCCAGCATCGTAGTTGTCGGTGCCCGCACGTACGGTTCGGAACATCCGAGCTGGAGGGCCGAACATGAAAATTCTTGTGGCAACCGGGCACACGCAGGGCTACGCGCCGACGGACTACCACTACTGCATCCAGGGCGAATTGGTGTGGATCCAGGAGCCCTGCTCGCGGGACCACGACGATCCTGACGGGCCGTGCGGCTGCGGTCGTGGGTTCGCCGGCGCCGCATCGCATCGAGCCACCACCACCGCAGAGGTGGTGGAGTCCGAACTGACCCGCGACGACGTCGTCCAGGCATTTCAGACCAGTCTGGCCGACGGCGGCTGGCCCGTCGAATGGGCAGAGGAGGTCGCCGACGACAACCTGCGGATCGCTCAGTACTTCCCGGACGGATCCGTGATCACCCGTCGTCTCGATGGGTTCGTGCTGCGCGCCGTCACGTTGGGCCGCGGCTGAGCCAATCCGGAGCTGCGCGCGAATCATCAGCCCGGCAAGGAAATTGACATGCGGGCGTAGCATCATGGCCATGCTCCGTGGCTGGCACGGACGGCTCGTGCCGATCCTGATTCTTGCCCTGCTGAGCGCAGTGGGGTGCGCCGCGGCACCCGAACCGGGCAGCTCAACCGAATCGACGAGCTCAAGCGGCCCGTGGTGGCAGCCGACGGGTAAGCCCACCTGGCAATGGCAGCTGGACGACGAGCCGGTCGACACGGCGGTGCAGGCAGAGGTCTTCGACATCGACCTGTTCGACAACTCGGCGGCCGTGGTGGATTCCCTGCACGCCCGCGGGAGCCGCGTGATCTGTTACTTCACCGCGGGGTCGTGGGAGCCGTACCGCCCGGACAGCGCAGCGTTCGACGCCGATCTGCTGGGTGGCCCGGTCCAAGGCTGGCCCGACGAACGGTGGCTCGACATCCGCCGAATCGACAAGCTGCGCCCGCTCCTGGCCGCGCGTCTGGACATGTGCCGGGACAAGGGTTTTGACGGCGCCGAGCCAGATTGGGCAGACAACCATCTACAGGACACCGGTTTCGACATCGGCGCAGAAGACCAGTTGCGCTTCAACCGCATGCTGGCCGATCTGGCCCATGAGCGGGGACTGGCCATCGGGCTCAAGAACGACCTCGACCAGGCCGCGGTGCTGGCCGAGCTGTTCGACTACTCGGTCGTCGAGCAGTGCATCGAATTCGACGAGTGCGCGGCGCTGGAACCGTTCACCGATCGCAAAAAGCCGGTGTTCAGCGCGGAGTACCACGTGACACGCGACGTCGCGTGTCCGCAGGCGGAGAGCCTTGGGCTGGCCACGATTCTCAAGCGTGTCGAGCTCGACGCGTGGCGGGAGACCTGCTGATCGGTGCGTTCACGCGGGCAGCCCTGTGCCTACGATGTGACAAAGACCAGGGGGAAGCCATGAGCACAGTCCGCGGGTTGGTGTGCACGGTGATCATCGGTGCGGCGACGACGGTTGCCGTGCCGCACGCGCAGGCCGACGTCCACTTCGTCGGCTGTGCCTTCACGGTCGCCATGCCGTTCATCTACGACGTGAACGGGCAGCAGTACGTGGGCAGCCGGGTGGACGCCACGAACTGCACGACCAACCTGGGCAGCACACCCATCCAGTTCGAGATGGAGATGTCGGTTTCCAATCAGGAGCCCGACGGCCGGTGGGCCGCACACACCAATCATTACCTGGAGACCCGCGACGTCCACGACGGTGACTCGTTCTCGGTGACCTTCCCGAACAACGACCAGCTGATCCCGCTCAAGCCCGGCGGCTACCTCGCCAGCGCCACCGCCGTGAGCGGCGTGCCCGGGTATCTCGAACCACAGCACATCGCGGCGTCACAGTTCTCGTGGGGCGTCCCGTCGGCGACGGGCTGAACCCGGTTAGTCTCGACCGATGTCCAGCTGGGTGCGCCTCGGGTTCGTCGCGTTGCTCACGGCGCTGACGGTTTCCGGGTGCGGCGCCGACGCTCCGGAAGCACCGACCGGCAGTTCACCGGCCGCATCGGCGCCCGCGGTCGAGCCCGCGGGCGGCTACGACATCACCCGAATTCACGAGCTGCAGAACCAGTTTCCGCCCGGCTACACGGTGAAGCCGCTGCCCCCGATCACCCTTACGCAGGAACAGGTCGACCAGTTGGGCGGGTTGTCGGGCGCCATGCCGTTCACGTTCGATCCCCCGCACTGCGACACGATGCTCAAACCGGTGCCCGCGACGGCGGGGGCCCGGTCGGAAGGCCTCGACGCGCAGGGCGTCGAACCCATCACCGTGATCGCAGTCCAGTCTCCGACCCCGGCACGTAGCGAGGTCGGCGCGGGTTGCGACCATGTCAGTGTCCGGTCACCCGGTGTCGCGGAGGGCACCGTCGAGCGCATTGCCGGACCGGACATCAGCGGAGCCGACACCATGGGCGTGCGGATCCATCTCAACGTCAACCTCAAGCAGACCACCCGATCGATGGACCGCTACACGTTCGTGGCCACGCTCAGCCCGACCACGGCCGTCGTCGTCCAGGGCGATGCCAACGCCGACGTGCTACAGGATCTACTCACCAAATCGGTTGCGGCGCTGCGATATCAGTGAGCGTCACGCCGCGTTGTCGGCTCCGGCCTCCGTGCCGTAGCGCCCCGCGTTGAACATCGACGCGATCGCACCGATCACCATCATCACCGCGGCGGCGACGAACACCACCGTGAGCCCGGAGTGGAACGGCTCGGTGATGAGCCGCGGGAAGAACTCCTGACCCGTGAGCACGTCGGCGTTGACCCCGGGCTGCTGCAGCGCGTGCGACGGTGCGAGCAGCTCGGCGATCGGGTTGTAGCCCAGGAACGCCGCGAAAAGGCTGCCGACCGGCGGCAGCTGCGCGACGTCCTGCGCCACGGCGGGGGCGACACCTTGCTGTTCCAACCCGGCGCTCATCGCGCTGGGCAGGGTTCCGGCCAGTCCGATGATCATGAGCGAGAAGAAGATCCCGATCGACAGTGACGAGCCCGCATTGAAGAACGTCGCCCGCACGCCCGACGCCGCACCGCGTTCGGCGGCGGGCACCGATGACATGATCGCGGCCGTGTTGGGTGCGGTGAAGATGCCGCCGCCGAGCCCATTGAGGAACACCAGGGCCGCGAACAGCCAGTAGTTGAAGTCGACCGGGATCATCACCAGGGCGACGAACGTGACGGCCATCAGCAGCATGCCGCCGACGGTGAACGGGCGGGCGCCGTAGCGGTCTGACAGCGTCCCGGCCAACGGGCCCGACACCAGGAAGCCGATGGTCATCGGCAGCATGTAGATGCCCGCCCACAGCGGTGTCGACTCGAAGCTGTATCCGTGCAGCGGCAGCCAAATGCCCTGCAACCAGATGATGAGCATGAACTGCAGGCCACCGCGTCCCACCGAGGACATCAGCCCCGCCAGGTTGCCCATGCCGAACGCGGCCGAGCGGAAGAGCCTGATGTTCATCATCGGATGCTCGACGTGCAGCTCGATGAAACAGAACGCGACCAGAAGCAGCACTCCGCCGATGATCGAACCCAGCACCCATGGGTTGGTCCAGCCCGTGGTCGAGTCGCCGTAGGGCTGGATGCCGTACGTGATGCCGGTCAGCAGCACCGTCAGACCGATGCCGAACGTCAGGGTGCCCGCCCAGTCCAGCCGGCCGGGGCTGCGTACCCCGAGTTCACGCAGCGACCGGTAGCTCCAGATGGTGCCGAGGATGCCGACCGGGACACCCACCCAGAAGATGGCCCGCCAGTCCCATTCGGAGAGCACCCCACCGATGAGCAGTCCGAGGAACGAACCCGCGACCGCGGCGACCATGTTGACGCCGAGCGCCATGCCGCGCTGGTTGGCGGGGAACGCGTCGGTGAGGATCGCCGACGACGACGCCATGAGCATCGCCCCGCCGACGCCCTGCACGACGCGCCAGGCGATCAGCCACACCGCGCCGCCACCGAGGTCGAACGGATCGATCGACAGTGCGATCGCGGCGACCGTGAACACCACGAATCCGAGGTTGTAGATGCGGACGCGGCCGTACATGTCGCCGAGCCGGCCGAACAGCACCACGAGCACCGCGGTCACCACGAGGTAGCCCATGAGCATCCACAGCAGGTAGCTGACGTTGGCCGGCGCCAGCGGGTTGAGCCCGATGCCGCGGAAGATCGCGGGCAGTGAGATCAGCACGATCGAGGCGTTGATGGTCGCCATCAACGTGCCGAGGGTGGTGTTGGACAGCGCGATCCACTTGTACAGCGGGTGGTCGTGATCCATGCGCACGCGTCGGCGCGCGGTCTCGGCTGCAGCGGTGTCGGTGGCGGTGTCGGTTTCGGATCCAGTCGTCGTCATATCTGCCGTCATGTCGGTGGAAGTCAAGCCTGTCGTGATCTGTCGTCGGGTTCGCACAACCCAGAACACATATATTAGCTATGCAAATCAACGAACGGCAATTCGTGCCGCCGCACCGGGCCACCTGGCAATTCACTGGGAACCGCAATCCGGTTCCCCCGGCCGTACCGACTGCGCTAGGTTGGGCACTGCCAGAAACAAACCACGCGGGAGCGCGCACCGAGCGCGCTGAGAGGACGGGTAGGCCCGTCGACCGTAAGAACCTGACCGGGTAATGCCGGCGTAGGGAGATTTTTCATGAGCAGTGCTGTTGTTGTCGACGCCTCCGTGACCACCGGCCCCATCACCGGTAGCACCAAGATCTACGTCGACGGGGTGCCGTTCCGCAGGGTCAATCTGACCAACGGTGAGCACCTCGACCTCTACGACACCTCGGGTCCGTACACCGACGAGGACGCCACCATCGACCTCACCAAGGGTCTGCCGCCCCGCCCAGGGGTGGTGCGCGACCGCGGCACCCAGCTGCAACGTGCACGTGCCGGCGAGATCACCGCCGAGATGGCGTTCATCGCTGCGCGCGAAGGGGTTTCGCCGGAGCTTGTGCGCGACGAGGTCGCCAGGGGCCGGGCCGTGATCCCCGCCAACCACAACCACCCCGAGAGCGAGCCGATGATCATCGGCAAGGCGTTCGCGGTGAAAGTCAATGCCAACATCGGCAATTCGGCGGTCACCAGCTCCATCGGTGAAGAGGTCGACAAGATGGTGTGGGCCACCCGCTGGGGCGCCGACACCATCATGGACCTGTCCACCGGCCGCAACATCCATGAGACCCGCGAGTGGATCCTGCGCAACTCCCCCGTCCCGGTCGGCACCGTGCCGATCTACCAGGCGCTGGAGAAGGTCAACGGCGATCCCACCAAGATGACGTGGGAGCTCTACCGCGACACCGTGATCGAGCAGTGCGAGCAGGGCGTCGACTACATGACGGTGCACGCAGGCGTGCTGCTGCGCTACATCCCGCTGACCGTCAACCGGGTCACCGGCATCGTGAGCCGCGGCGGGTCGATCATGGCGGCCTGGTGCCTCGCGCATCATCAGGAGTCGTTCCTGTACACCAACTTCCACGAACTGTGCGAGATCCTGGCCCGCTATGACGTGACGTTCTCCCTGGGTGACGGCCTGCGCCCCGGGTCGATCGCCGACGCCAACGACGAGGCCCAGTTCGCCGAGCTGCGTACGCTCGGTGAACTCACCAAGATCGCGAAGTCCCATGGCGTGCAGGTGATGATCGAAGGCCCCGGCCACGTGCCGATGCACAAGATCGTCGAGAACGTGCGGCTGGAGGAGGAACTCTGCGAAGAGGCCCCGTTCTACACGCTGGGCCCGCTGGCGACCGACATCGCGCCGGCCTATGACCACATCACGTCGGCCATCGGCGCGGCGATCATCGCCCAGGCCGGCACCGCGATGCTGTGCTACGTCACGCCCAAGGAACACCTGGGCCTGCCGGATCGCAAGGACGTCAAGGACGGCGTGATCGCCTACAAGATCGCCGCACACGCCGCCGACCTCGCCAAGGGCCACCCACGGGCCCAAGAACGCGACGACGCGTTGTCCAAGGCGCGCTTCGAGTTCCGCTGGCATGACCAGTTCGCACTGTCGCTGGATCCGGACACCGCCCGGGAGTTCCACGACGAGACGCTGCCGGCCGAACCCGCCAAGACCGCGCACTTCTGCTCGATGTGCGGGCCCAAGTTCTGCTCGATGCGGATCACCCAAGATATCCGGGATGCCTACCCCAATGGAGTGCCCGACGAGATCGCGCAGGGCATGGCGGAGAAATCGCAGGAGTTCGCCGACCACGGCAACAGGGTGTATCTACCACTGGCAACGTCATGAATTTCCTTCCGCTGACCCCGCCGGGCCAGACGCCGCACCGGGTGATGACCATCGCCGGGTCGGATTCCGGTGGCGGTGCAGGCATCCAGGCCGACATGCGTACGTTCGCGATGCTCGGCCTGCACGGCCTGGTCACCGTGACTGCGGTGACCGTGCAGAACTCCGTGGGCGTCAAGGGTTTTCACGAGGTTCCGCTGGACGTGATCTCGGACCAGCTCGAGGCCGTGGCCTCCGACATCGGGTTGCAGGCCGCCAAGACCGGCATGCTCGCGTCGTCGGCGATCATCGAGACCGTCGCCGAGACGTGGGACCAGCTGAGCCTCGACGCACCGCTGGTGGTGGATCCGGTGTGCGCGTCGATGCACGGTGACCCGCTGCTGCATCCCAGCGCACTGGATGCCCTGCGCACCAGGCTGTTTCCGCTCGCCACGCTCGTCACTCCGAACCTCGACGAGGTCCGGTTGCTCACCGGTATCGACGTCGTGGACACCGCGACGCAGCGTGACGCCGCCAAGGCCCTGCACGCGCTCGGCCCGAAATGGGCGCTGGTCAAGGGCGGCCACCTGCGGACCTCGACGCGTGCCCCGGACCTGTTGTTCGACGGCACCGAGTTCCACGAGTTCGACGCGGAACGCATCGACACCGGCCATGACCACGGTGCGGGCGACACCCTTGCGGCGGCCACGGCGAGCGCGCTGGCACACGGCTGTTCGGTGCCCGACGCGGTGGCCTTCGCCAAGCAGTGGGTGACCGAATGCCTGCGGGCGGCCTATCCGCTGGGCCACGGCCACGGCCCGGTGTCGGCGCTCTTCAGGCTTACCGCTCTAGATTGAACGGATGAAGCTCGACCAGATCCTGACCGCGGTCGACGGTGTCGCGCACCAACCCGACACCACCCCGACAGGCATCGTCGTCCTCACGCACGGTGCCGGCGGCAATCGCGATTCCCCGATGCTGGTCCGGATCTGCGACGAGTGGGCGTCGCGCGGCTGGCTCGCGATCCGCTACAACCTGCCGTACCGGCGGCGCAGGCCGAAAGGCCCGCCCTCGGGATCAGCCGCGGGTGACCAGGACGGGATCGGCGAGGCCATCCGGCTGGCCCGCACGCTCACCGAGGGCCCGGTGATGGCCGGCGGGCATTCCTATGGCGGGCGCATGACCTCGATGGTGGCGGCCGACGGCGCCGGACCGGACGTGCTGACGCTGTTCTCCTATCCGCTGCATCCGCCCGGAAAGCCGGAACGCGCCCGCACCGAGCACCTGCCCCGCATCGACGTGCCGACGGTGTTCACGCATGGCAGCGCCGATTCGTTCGGCACTCTCGACGAGATCGGCGCCGCGGCAGGGCTGGTCGCGGGGCCCACCGAGGTCGTCGCGATCACCGGGGCCCGGCACGACCTGGGCTCCAAGAAACTCGATGTGCCTGCGCTGGCCGTGGATGCGGCACTGCGGCTGCTCGCACAGCGCTGAGATCCGGTTATCGTCTCATCATGACCATGCCGCCGGGGCCACCGCCGTACGGCCCGCCGCCGGGCCACGGATATCCGCCGCCCGGTCACGGGTACCCGCCACCCGGTCACGGGTATCCGCCACCCCCGCCCCAGCCGTATTCGAACCCGCAGAACCAGTTTCCGGCGCCGCAGAAGAAGTCTCCGGTCCTCAAGTGGGTGCTCGTCGCCGTCGCGGCGGTGGTGGTGCTCGCGGTGGGCGGCGTGGTCGCGGTCTGGATGATCGTCAGCCGCAGCTCGGTTCAGGCCACCGACGTCAAGACCGGCGACTGCCTGTCCGAGATCCCCGACAACAGCCGCGTGATGTTCGTCAAGACGGTGCCGTGCGACGAACCGCACAAGGGCGAGGTTTACACCGTGCTGGCCATGCCCGACGGAGCGTTTCCGGGGGACGCCGCGGTATCGGCGTTCACGGACAAGTGTGGTCCCGCGTTTGCCCAGCGGGCGCCGCAGGCAGCTGACGATCCCGCGGTATCGGTGTTCGTGTTGTACCCGACCGCCGACTCGTGGAAGCAAGGCGACCGCACGGTGACGTGCATCGCGACGACCAAGGCGCCGCGGACCGGAAAATTCGGGTAGTCCTCTACTCTAAGTAGCCCTGTGCCGCCGGGCTGACACTCATCTCATGGTCGAGATCGACAGCCCGAGCGCGGTTGCTCCACACGCCGGCGGACCGGCGACGGGCACGCTGCCGCTGGCGCCGCGCAACCCTCTGCCGTATCGGCAACAGATCAAGGCGTTGCGCTACTTCATCGAAGGGCATCAGCGGCTTCGCGACGCGGGCGGTCCGGTCAACCGCATAGTGCTGGGCCCGCGGTGGCTCGTGCCGCAGGTTCTGATGGTCACCTCGCCGCAGGGAGCGCGCGACGTGCTGGGCCGTCCCGACGCGGTCGCCGACCGCGGGGGTGCCCTCAACATGATCGAGCTGCGCCGGCTGATGGGCGGCAACCTGCTCAACCTGCCGCATGAGCACTGGCTGCCCCGGCGGCGCACGCTGCAACCGATGTTCACCAAACAGCACGTCCCGCGCTACGCCGGGCACATGGCCACCGCGGCGCAGGACGTCGCCGACAGCTGGGACGACGGCGCGACGGTCGACCTGGATGCGGCGTGCCGGGCACTCACGCTGCGGGCCTTGGGTCGGTCGGTGTTCGGCCTGGATCTGGACGAACGCGCCGATGACGTCGGCCCGGCCCTGCGTGCGTCGCTGTCGTGGATCTCCGATCGCTCGACCCATCCGGTAAAGCTGCCGCAGTGGGTGCCCACCCCGGCGCAGCGCCGCGCCAAGGCGGGCAACGCCCGGCTCCATCAGCTGGCCGCCGAGATCCTCACGGCCGTCAGGGCTGACCCGGATCGCGATGCGCCCCTGGTGCGCGCCCTCATCGACGCCCGAGACCCGGATACCGGGCTGCGGTTGACCGACGACGAAATATGCCATGAGTTGGTGCTTTTCATGCTCGCCGGCCACGACACGACCTCGACCACCCTGTGTTATTCGTTGTGGGCACTGGGCTGTCACCCCGAGATCGAGGCCCGCGTGCACGCCGAAGTCGCGGCCCTCGGTGAGCGGACGCTGACGCCAGAGGACGTTCCGCACCTCGAGTACACCGTGCGGGTGCTGCATGAATCGTTACGGCTCTGCCCGCCCGGCGCGGGGACGCCGCGCATGCTCAACGAGGAAATCGTGGTCGACGGCTATCGGGTCGAGGCAGGCACGATGGCGATGGTCAACTTCTATGTCATGCACCGCGACCCAGCCCTGTGGGACGACCCGCTGACGTTCGACCCGGACCGCTTCAACCCGGACCGGTCGGCAGGTCGAAGCCGTTGGCAGTACCTACCTTTCGGGGGTGGCCCCCGGTCATGCGTGGGAGACCACTTCGCCATGCTCGAGGCGACGCTGGCCCTGGCCACCCTCGTCCGGGCAGCCCACGTCGAATCCCTGCACGACGACTTCCCGGTGGAGACACCCTTCACCGTCGTTGCTGCCGAGCCGATTCCGGCCCGGATCACGAAAAGGAGATCGACACCATGAAATTCATCGTGCACTGGACGCAATCGCAGACGAACTATCGCGACGCCATCGAGCGATTCAAGAAGACGGGCGCCCAGGTACCGGACGGGGTGACGATGCTCGGCCGCTGGTGGGGTATGAACGGCCAGGGCTTCGCCGTGGTGGAAACCGACGATGCCAAGGCCATGTTCGAGTCGGCCGCGGAATGGGGCGAATTCCTCACCATGGACATCACCCCGGCCGTCGAGGATGCCGAAGCCGGTGAGGTGCTCGCGAAGCTGTTCTGAGCCCGCTCGCGCAGTCCTCCCGTACGTTGCCGCGCGTGATCAGTCTTCCCCCCGACAGCTGTATCGCGCGCGGCAACCCCGTGCGTGGCCGCTACCACTGCACCGCAATGTATTTCGACTCGGTGTAGTCGAGCATCCCGTCGTGGCCGCCTTCTCGGCCGATGCCGCTCTGCTTCATCCCGCCGAACGGTGCGGCAGGGTCGCTGACCAAACCGCGGTTGAGCCCGACCATGCCCGATTCGATCTGCGCGGAAACGCGCAGGCCCCGCGCCAGGTCACCGGTGTAAACATAAGCAACCAGCCCGAATTCGGTGTCGTTGGCGAGCGCGATGGCCTCGCCGTCGGTCTCGAAACCGACAATGGGCGCGACCGGGCCGAAAATCTCGTCACCTAGTGTCCTGCGCCGTAAATTAGTTGATTAATTGTAGAATTGGCGGGTGGGAACCAGGGGTAGGCCGGTAGTCGAGTTGGTGTTGACCGACGACGAACGTGAGACGTTGCAGCGGTGGGCCCGTCGATCGAAGTCCTCGCAGGCGTTGGCCCAACGTTGTCGGATCGTGTTGGGTTGCGCGGCAGGGAAATCCAACAAGGAAGTCGCCGCTGATGAAGGTGTGTGGCCGCAAACGGTCGGCAAATGGCGTGGACGGTTCCTGGAGGCGCGACTGGAGGGTCTGGCCGATGAGCCGCGTCCTGGTGCGCCGCGCAAGATCACCGACGAGGCGGTCGAGCAGCTGATCGTGGCCACGTTGGAGCGTCAACCCAAAGGCGCCACGCACTGGTCGCGGTCTTCGATGGCGGCTGAGACCGGGTTGTCGAAGTCAACGGTCGGACGGATCTGGAAGTCGTTCGGCCTCAAGCCGCATCAGGTGGACACCTTCAAGATCAGCAACGACCCGCAGTTCGTCGACAAGGTCCGTGACGTCGTGGGGTTGTATCTGGACCCGCCGGAGAAGGCACTGGTGCTCTGCGTCGATGAAAAATCGCAGATCCAGGCCTTGGATCGCAGCGCGCCGGTCCTGCCGATGATGCCCGGCATGCCCGAGCGCCGCACCCATGACTACGTGCGGCACGGAATCACCACCTTGTTCGCCGCCCTGGATGTGGCCACCGGCGAGGTCTACGGCTCGATTCACCGCCGGCACCGCGCGATCGAGTTCAAGAAGTTCTTGACCAAGTTGGACAACACCGTGCCCGCTGACCTGGACGTCCATCTGATCTGCGACAACTACTCGACGCACAAATCGCCGACAGTAACCAAATGGCTTGCCGCCCATCCCCGATTCCACATGCACTTCACCCCGACCTACTCGTCGTGGCTCAACCAGGTCGAGCGGTGGTTCGGGTTACTCACCGACCAGAAACTGCGCCGCGGCGTTCACCGCTCAATTCAGGCCCTCGAGAAGGACATTCGCGAGTGGATCGCAGACTGGAACGACAACCCCCGCCCGTTCAACTGGACCAAGACCGCCGACGAGATCTTCGAACGACTCGGTTCATATCTTCAACGAATTCCCGGCGCAGGACACTAGGATCGGCGAGTCCGGCGCGACGTTGACCAGCACGGTGGGTTCGTAGAAGTACCCAGGCCGGTCGATACGTCTGCCACCGACCATCACGCGGGCACCCGCACCGGTGGCCTGATTGACCAGGTCATCGACCTTGTCGACGGCTTCGGGGTTGACCAACGGGCCAACCTCGGTGGCCGGATCGGCGCCGGCACCGACCGCGAGCGCGGCCATGCGCCGACTGAGCCGGGTCGAAAACTCCTTCAGCACTGATGATTCGACGTAGAACCGGTTGGCCGCCGTGCAGGCTTCCCCGGCGTTGCGCATCTTGGCGATCATTGCGCCGTCGACGGCCGCGTCGAGGTCGGCGTCGGCGAACACTATGAAGGGCGCGTTGCCGCCCAGCTCCATCGACGAGTTCACGATCTTGTCCGACGCTTCCCGCAGGAGTACCCGGCCGACCTCCGTCGACCCGGTGAACGACAACTTGCGCACCCGCGGATCGTGCAGCATGGCCGAGACCACCGCGCTCGAGCGCCTGGCCGGCACTACGTTGACCACCCCCGCGGGCACCCCAGCTTCGGCGAGGATGTCGGCGATGGCCAGCGCCGTCAGCGGCGTGTCGCTGGCCGGTTTGAGCACGACCGTGCAACCCGCCGCGAGGGCCGGGCCGATCTTGCGGGTCGCCATCGCCGCAGGGAAGTTCCACGGTGTCACGAGCACACACACTCCAACCGGCTGCCGGATCACCATTATCTGATTCGTACCCGACGGCGACTCGGTGACCGCGCCGATGTTCCGGACGGCTTCCTCCGAGTACCACCGGAAAAACTCGGCGGCATATGCGATCTCGCCGCGCGCATCGCGCAGCGCCTTGCCGTTCTCGAGCGAGATCAGGTGGGCGAGTTGGTCGGCGCGGGCGGTCATCGTCTCGAACGCGGCCCGCAGGATCTCGGCACGCTCCCGAGGTGCGGTGGCCGCCCATCGGGCGGCTGCGTCGTGTGCGGCCGCGACGGCTGCCAGGGCATCCTCGACCGTGGCGTCGGCGACCGATGCGACGGTCTCACCGGTCGACGGGTCGAGCACGTCGAATCGTCCGCCGTCGCGGGCGGGCACTGCCTTTCCGCCGATGAACAGTTCGGTGGACAGTTCGGTCGGCAGTGTGGTTTGTGTCATGGCAGGTCTTTCGTCTGAGGCGTCAGTAGGGGTTGGTGACCACGAGGTCTTCTGCGGGGAACAGCGTGAGGACGCGGGGACCGTCAGCCGTGACCACCACTTCTTCCTCGATGCGGGCTGCCGAGAAACCATCGCTTGCCGGGCAGTAGGTTTCGAGCGCGAACACCATGCCCTCCTGCAGTTCGACGGGCTCCTTCATGCTGTTGAGCCGCGAGATGATGGGTCGTTCATGCAGCCCGAGTCCGAGGCCGTGGCCGAACTGCAGGCCGAACGCCGCCATCTCGTTGTCGAATCCGAACTCGGTGGCCGCAGGCCACAGCGCGGCGACCTCGTCGGTGCCGATGCCCGGGCGGATCGCCCGGATCGACGAATCCATCCACTCCCGCGCGCGGCGGTAGGCGTCGCGCTGGCTCGGGGTCGCCCTGCCCACACTGAAGGTGCGGTAGTAGCAGGTCCGATATCCGTTGTAGGAGTGGATGATGTCGAAGAACGCCTGGTCCCCGGGCCGGATCAACCGATCGGAGAAGTTGTGCGGGTGCGGGTTGCAGCGTTCGCCACTGACCGCGTTGATGGCTTCGACCTGATCGGAACCCATGTCGTAGAGCCGCTGCGAGGCCAGTGCCACGATCTGGTTTTCGCGCACACCGGGTTTGAGCGCCTCCACGATGTCCTGGTAGACCCCGTCGACCATGGCCGCGGCCTGGTTGAGCAGCATGATCTCGTCGGTGTTCTTGATCTGGCGGGCATCGAGCATGTGCTGCTGAGCGTCGACCACGCGCAATCCCTGGCGTTGCATCTCGAACAGGAACGGCGGCTCGACGATGTCGACACCGATGGGGGCGCCTGCGACACCGGCATCTTCGAGCAGGCCCTTGATCTGGCGCACCGCATCTTCCATCAGGCCCACGGTGGGCGCGATGGCGCCGCGCAGTCCCAGCATGCCGGCATGGCAGTTCTCCGGCCGCAGCCACGGCGAGTACAGCCGGTGATGCCGCGCGGCCGATCCGAAGTCCCACAGCATCGGCTCACCGTCCCGGGTGAGCAACGCGTAGCGGGTCATCTTGTCGCCCAACGCACCACCGATCCAGGTCTGAGTGGTGTAGCGGATGTTGTAGAAATCGAACAGCAGGAAGGCTCCGCACTCGCTGGCCTCCAGGGCCGCCTTCGCGCGGTCCAGCCGGTAGCGGCGCAGCCTGTCGAAGTCGACCCGCTGTTCGTAGTCGACCCCCATGTGGCCGGGCGCAGGTATAGGTGCGCCGGACATGACATGCGGTGCGCTGTTCAACGCTGACGTGGTCATGGTGCGTGCCCTACTGCGCGCCGGAAAGGCCGTCGTCGACGACGACGTTCTCGGGTTTGAGTTCCATCCCGGCCGCGGCGGCCTGCATCTCGAGCAGGATCGCGAAATCCTCGTCGACGCGCCCACTTCCGACACTTGCCTGGACCATCGACGCGGTGATGGCAGCCACCGGCATCGGCACCTCCAGTTTGCGGGCGGCCTCCAGGGCCAGGTCGAAGTCCTTGCGCAGCAACACCGGTGTGAACGTGGGCGTGAAATCGAGGTTGACGAACGCGGGCGACTTGTACCGCGTGAACACCGATCCCATGACGCTGTTGTTGAGGAACTCCAGGAACGAATGGCGCGGCACGCCGCCCTTCTCGGCAAGCACCGTGATCTCGGCGAGCGCTTGCGTCACCACACCGAGCATGGTGTTGTGCGCGATCTTGACCAGACGCGACACCTCACCGTCGCCAACATAGGTCACCGATTTGGCGATGTCCGCCAACAGGTGCGCCACGCGCCGGTAGGTCTCCTCGGGGCCCGACACCGCCATCGTCAGCTCGCCGGCCTTGATCACCTTGGCATTGCCGCTCACCGGAGCGGCCAGGAACTCCACCCCGCGCTCGGCGCATGCGGCGCGGATCGCCGCGGACGTGTCGATCGACACCGTGGAGCAGTCGACGACGATGGCCGGCCGGGCAGCCTCGTCGACGAGCAGACCACCGTCACCGAGCAGCACCTGCTCGAGGTCCGCGCCGGTCGACACCATGGTGAATACGACGTCACGGTCCCGCAGGCCGGCGATCGACGCCGCGATGGCACCACCCGCCTCGGCCACCGGCTCGGCCTTGGCCGCCGTGCGGTTCCAGATGGTGAGATCCTCACCGGCCCGCACCACCCGGATGGCCATCGCGGCGCCCATCCGGCCCGCGCCGATCCAGCCGACCCGCAGGGTTTCGCCTGCCGCGTTCGTCCGCTGATCGGACACACTCACATCTGCGCTCACGTAACACTCCTTCTGCAATCGTTTGCAGGAACGTAGCTCAGCCATTTGCACGCCGTCAAGACCCGCTCGTCTGCCAGATGTCGGAACACTCCCGGTCATACCGACATCACCGGGCTGTGATCGCCATCGGGGTCTTGACAAGACTGTGGCACCACTCACATGATGTTGCGGTGGAAATGCAAACGATTGCATCGAGGGGACGCCAATGAATCGTTCTCTCGCGGGTCGCTTGGCGGCCCTCGTCCTGGCTCCGGTGACGGCGCTCGGACTCGCTGCCTGCGGAGCCGATCGCGCCGCAGATGGTTCCGATCCGATCAAGGTCGGAGCATCACTGCCGCTCACCGGTCAGTTCTCCCAACCCGGACAGGCCGCCCTGCGCGGCTACCAGACCTGGGAAGCGCTCACCAACGAACGCGGCGGCCTGCTCGGCCGCGACGTCGAGCTGGTGATCAAGGACGACGCGTCGCAGCAGAACATCATCGTCGCCGACTACAACTCATTGATCAGCCGTGACAAGGTCGACCTCCTGATCGGGTCCTACTCGTCGCTGCTGAATCTGCCGGCCTCGGCCATTGCCGAGCGCAACCGGATGCTGTTCGTGGAACCGGCAGGCGGATCGCCCGCGATGTTCAACCGCGGCTTCCGCTACCTCTTCTACAGCCAGCAGGCCACCGCCGACAAGACCGGATTGGCATACGCGAACTGGATTGCCGATCTGCCCAGGGAGATTCGTCCGGCCACGGCTGCCTACCCCACCATCGACGATCCGTTCGCCGCACCGTCGGTCGAGGCCATCCGGCGCGTGCTGGAAGCCGCCGGTGTCCGCACGGTGTACCGCGAGACCTACGCCCCCGACACGCGCAACTTCGACACCATCATCAACGCCATGAAGGCGTCGAATCCCCAATTGGTCGTGCACGGAGCGTCTTTCGAGGACGGTGTCGGCATGGTGCGGTCCATGCTCCGCGCCGGGATGCGTCCGGGATGGCTCTACCAGACCACGGCACCGTCGCTCGGCAACCAGTACGCCGATGCCATAGGGATACAGAACACCGAGGGAATCGCCTTCGCGATCAGCCACACGCCCGAGGCCAAGACGCCCGGCAACGCCGAGTTCGTGGCCAAATACCAGCAGATGTTCCACGAGCCCCCGCCCGAAGACGCCGCCGACGCGTTCGCGGCGGGGCAGATGATCGAAGCCGCTGTCACGGGGGTCGGAAAGATCGATCAGACCGCGCTTGCCGACTGGCTGCGCAACAACTCCGTCCAGACCGTCCTGGGCCGGCTGGCATGGGACGACGACGGCAGGCCCATCGGGGAATTCCTGATCGGGCAATGGATCGGCGGCCAGGTCCAGATCATCCTGCCCGACGAGTACGCCACCACGGACAAACCGGTGCTGGGGTGGAAGCCCTTGGGAGCAAAGCAATGACGCAACTGATTCAGAACCTGATCCTCGGCCTGCTCCTGGGCGGCGTCTACGCACTCGTCGCAAGCGGTCTGACGCTCATCTTCGGCGTCATGAAGGTGATCAACATCGCCCACGGCGCCTTCCTGGTGCTGGCCTCGTTCATCACCTATTCGCTGTGGTCCGCGTTCGGCATCGATCCGCTGCTGGGAATCCTGATCACGTCGCCGATCGTGTTCGCACTGGGCTGGCTCACCTACAAGTTCGCGGTCGCGCCGATCCGCAACGCCCCGATGACGGTCACGGTGCTCCTCACGTTCGGTCTGGCGCTCGTGCTCGAAGGCGCCATGGGCACGATCTGGGGCAACAACTCGACGTCGATCACGCCGGGTTACGCCGACCAATCCTTCACGCTCGGACCACTTTTCCTGCCCAAGGTCAACGTCTACGGGCTTCTCGTCGCGGTCGTCGTCCTCGTGGCACTCACGTTGCTGCTCACCAAGACCTGGCTCGGCCGGGCCATCCGCGCCGCGGCGATCAACCCCACGGGCGCCGAACTGGTCGGCATCAAGGTGTCTTCGGTGGCCGCGCTGGTCTTCGCCATCGGGATCGGAGCCGCCGGTGCGGGCGGCGCGATCATCGGCGTGCTGTACCCGTTCGTGCCGGGTTCGCACTACCAGTGGATCGCCCGGCTGCTCGCGATCGTCGTCCTCGGCGGGATGGGCAGCCTCAGCGGCGCCGTCCTCGGCGCGGTTCTGTTCGGTCTAGCAGAAACCCTTACCGCCGCCTATATCTCGCCGTCCTGGGCCACGGCTGTGCCCTATTTGATCGTCTTCGCTGTCCTGCTCATCCGGCCTCAGGGCCTGCTGGGCTCCCACCTGCGTCAGGATTCGGTGACCGCATGACCACGACCACCATCGCGCCGGCACAGGCCGGACCGGCCCTGCAGCGGATCCGCCCCGAATGGATCGGCCGAACCTTCGCGGGCATCGCGTGCGCGCTGATTCTGGTGTACCCGTTGATCTCCGACGACCGCTACTACCAGAACATGATCATCATCTCGCTGGTCTTCGCGATCGGTGCCAGCGGGCTCAACATCATGACGGGCTTCGCCGGATACGTGTCGCTGGGCCAGAGCGCGTTCATCGGCCTCGGCGGCTACACCATCGGGGTACTCGCCACCCGGTTCGATTCACTGTCCCCCTGGCTGTGGGTTCCGGTGGCCGGTGTCGTCGCGGCGGTGGTCGCCGCGGGCCTTGGCCTGGTCGCATTGCGTTCCCGCGGACCGTCATTCGTCATCATCACCGTGGCGTTCCTGTTCCTGGTCCAGGTCATCGCGGTGAACTGGGAGAGCGTGACCGGCGGCACCGCAGGTCTGCTGCTGCCCCTGCCGACCTGGAGCCTCGAAACCATCAACTGGCCGTTCTACTACGCGCTGATCGCGATCCTGGCCGCGCAGCTGGGCATGACCTGGTGGATCCGCCGCAGCAAGTTCGGCATGGGCCTCATCGCGATCCGCGAGGACGAGACCAAGGCCGGCACCATCGGGATCAACCTGCCGGTGCAGAAGATCCTGGGCTTCGTCGCGAGCAGCATCTTCGTCGGCATGGGCGGCGCGGTCTACGGCTACTACCTGACCTTCATCGATCCGCTCGGCATGTTCGCCATCCTGATCAGCGTTCAGATCATCCTGTCCCTGCTGGTCGGCGGCAAGGCCACGCTGTGGGGACCGGTCCTTGGCGCATTCCTGGTCGAACCGCTCAACGAGACCGTCAACAACTCGCTCGGAAACCTCGGCGGCGGAAACGCACGACTGTTCCTGTTCGGTGCGCTGCTGATGCTCGTCGTGGTGTTCCTGCCCAACGGAATCCTGCCCGGGCTGCAGAATCTCCTGACCCGCAGGCGCGAATCCGGCAAGGCCGGTCTGGTGGGCCAGCGCATCGACACCAGCGGGAGCCTGGCCACCCTACGCAACCGCATGACCGTGACCGAGCGGCCCACCGGATCGTCCGTGACACAACCGCTGCTGGCCGTCGACGGGCTGGTGAAGCACTTCGGCGGCGTCAAGGCTGTCAACGGCTGCTCGTTCACTGTGGCCGAAGGTTCGATCACGGGCCTGATCGGACCCAACGGTTCGGGCAAGACCACGGTGTTCAACCTGATCGACAACACGATCAGGGCCGATGCCGGCACCATCGTGTTCGACGGCGAACACATCGAGAAGCTGCCGTCGTGGGACCGCGCGCATCGCGGGCTGGGCCGCACCTTCCAGATCACCCGGCTGTTCCACGAGATGACCGTGCTGGAGAACGTCGTGGCCGCACAGCGATCCTTCACGCTGGGCCAGCTGGGCCGGCCCGCGGTGACCGGCAGGGAAGCCGACCATGCCGAGGAACTGCTCGCATTCGTCGGCATGGCGCGTTTTCGCGATCAGAAGGCACAGGCGCTGTCCTACGGCCAGCAGAAACTCGTCGAACTCGCACAGATCCTGATGCTCGACCCGAAACTCATCCTGCTCGACGAGCCGGCCGGCGGCATCAACCCGGTCCTCATCGAGCGGATGGGCGAGATGATCCGCGAATTGAACTCCTACGGAAAGACTTTCCTGGTCGTCGAGCACAACATGCCGTTCATGCTCGATCTGTGTGACCACATCCACGTGCTGGCGCGCGGCGCCACCATGGTCTCGGGCACGCCCGAGGCCATCCGCACCGACCCTGCGGTCATCGACGCCTACCTGGGCGACGACTACCAGATCTCGCAAGCCACGACAGGACAGGAAGCCCACTGATGCTCACATTGCAGGGAGTGGTCGCGGGATACGGCGGCGGCGACGTGCTGCAGGGCGTCGACATCGACGTCACCCAGGGTGCCATCGCGTGCATCGTCGGCCCCAACGGTGCGGGCAAGTCGACGATCCTCCGGACGGTGAGCGGGCTGCTCACCCCACGGATCGGGTCGATCACGTTGCAGGGCAAACAGATCGACAACTGCTCGGCCACCGAGATCTTGCACCGCGGGGTGTCTCAGGTACCGCAGTCGAATGCGCTGTTCCCCAACCTGACCGTGCGCGAGAACGTGTTGCTCGGCGGCTACATCATCCGGCGCAACCGCGGTCTGGTCCGCACGCGCTATCAGGCGGTCGCCGAGATGTTCCCGATCGTGGCGGACCGGGCCGACGACAAGGCGGGCAACCTGTCCGGCGGCCAGCGCCGCATGGTCGAGTTCGCGCGGTCGCTCATGCTGGATCCGGTACTGCTGCTCCTCGACGAGCCGTCGCTGGGACTCGATCCGAAATCGCTGCAGGTGCTGCACGAATCGGTGGTCCGGATGAGCGAGAACGGCAAGACCATCCTGATCGTCGAACAGAATGTGCGCTTCGGTATGCGGATGGCGACGCACGGCATCGTGATGGAGTCCGGCCGCGTGGTCGCCGCGCGGCCCGCGGACGCGATCCTGGGCGATCCAAACCTGTCCCAGATGTACTTCGGTGGCACCGTGACCGATGCACCCGCGGCACCGTCCTAGGATTGCCGTGTGCGCAAGCCGACACTGAAGGACGTCGCCGAGGCCGCGGGGGTGCACTCGGCGACGGTGTCGCGCGCACTGGATCCGGGTAAACGCCACGAGGTGCATCCCGACACCGCGCGCCGGGTGCTCAAAGCCGCTGAATCCCTTGGCTACCGGCCCAATCCGATTGCGCGCAGCCTCAAGACCGCACGCAGCAACACCGTGGGCCTGCTGGTGCCCGACCTGTGTAACCCGTTGTTCCCGCCCATCGTGCGCGGTGCCGACGAAGTACTGTTCGACCGCGGCTACAGCGCCCTGATCGCCAGCACCGACAACGATGCGGCGCGCGAACAGCGGCTGGTCGACTCTCTGGTCGGCAGGCAGGTCGACGGCCTGATCGTGGCGACCGCGCAGCGCGAGCACCCGCTGTTGTCCCGGCTGCACGACGAGCAGGTCAAGATGGTGCTGATCAATCGCCGGGTGGAGAACCTCGATGTGCCCGCGATCATCCCCGACGACGCGGCGGGTATCGGGCTTGCGGTCGCCCACCTCGCCGGGCTCGGCCACGTCCGCATCGCACACCTGGCCGGACCTCAGGACACCTCGACCGGTGTCGCCAGGGCGCGGGCGTTCCGCCACGCGGTGCGCGATGCCGGCCTGGACGACGACCCGGCCCTTGTCGTCGAGTGCGAGTATTTCCAGGAAGCCAGCGGCGCCAAGGCATTACGCGAACTGCTCGACCAGCGTGTGCCGTTCACCGCCGTGGTGGCCGGCAACGATCTCCTCGCTATGGGCTGCTACGACGTGTTCGCCGAACGCGACGTCGACTGCCCCGGCGAGATCAGCGTCGTCGGCTTCAACGACATCCCGTTCCTCGACAAACTGCGCCCGCCCATGACGACGGTGCGGATCCCGCACCGGGATCTGGGCGCCGAGGCAGCCCGAATGTTGTTGGGCTGCATCGACGAGCCGGCCCGCCGCGCCGGATCCGTGCTGCTGCCCGTCGAGTTGGTCGTGCGCGGTTCGACCGCGCCGGTGCCCGATTGACGCGCGCGTCTCACGCCCCGCGGAGGTGGGATCGCTTGGCCGCGTCGTCGAGTTGGCCCTGGGTGACCTCCCGCAGGTTGCGCCAGGATCTCGCGAACTTCTCCACACCCTGCTCCTCGAGAACCTCGAACGCCTCGGCCACGTCGACGCCCACGGTCCGCAGCGCGTCGAACACGGCCTGCGCGTCGGCCGCCCTGCCGACGGCCGCCCCGTCGGCGATGACACCGTGGTCGGCGACCGCGCCGAGCGTGCGCGCAGGCATGGTGCTCACGGTGTTCGGTGCGACCAGTTCGGTGACGTAGAGCGTGTCCGGGTAGTCGGGGTTCTTGACGCCGGCCGACGCCCACAGCGGGCGCTGCGCCCTGGCGCCGCGATCCTTGAGCGCGGCGAACCGGTCACCGCCGGCGAACACCTCCTGGTACGCGGCGTAGGCGAGCCAGCCGTTCGCGATGCCGGCCTTGCCACGCAGGGCGAGGGCCTCGTCGGTACCGATGGCCTCCAGTCGTTCGTCGATCTCGGTGTCGACCCTGCACACGAAGAACGACGCCACCGAATGGATCGTCGACAGGTCGCGTCCCGCGGTCTCGGCGGCCTCCAATCCGGAAAGGTAGGCGTCCATCACCGCGCGGTACCGGTCGACCGAGAAGATCAGCGTCGCGTTCACCGAGATGCCCTCGCCGATCACCGCGGTGATCGCGGCAAGTCCGGGCTCGGTGGCCGGGATCTTGATCAGGAGGTTGGGGCGGTCGACGATCTTCCAGAGCTCGATGGCTTGCGTGATCGTCTTGTCGGCGTCGTAGGCGAGCCGGGGATCGACCTCGATCGACACCCGCCCATCCACCCCGGCGGTCGCTCGGTACACGTCGGTGAACAGGTCGCAGGCGTCCCGCACGTCGTCTGTCGTGACAGTGCGGATGGTGGCCTCGACATCTGCGCCCCGCTCGGCGAGTTCCCGGACCTGCTCGTCATAGGCGTCGCCTACGGACAACGCGGCCTGGAAGATCGACGGATTGGTGGTGACTCC
This sequence comes from Mycolicibacterium mageritense, assembly GCF_010727475.1. NCBI lineage: Bacteria > Bacillati > Actinomycetota > Actinomycetes > Mycobacteriales > Mycobacteriaceae > Mycobacterium > Mycolicibacterium mageritense. The sequence goes on along the minus strand of NZ_AP022567.1, from coordinate 3,808,532 downwards.
GACCACGCACCTGGTGTCGCGCAACTCGGCCAGGTTGCCCGACCGCAGCCGGTCGCGCGAGAGGTCATCGAGCCATACCGACACTCCCGCGGTGGACAGTGCTGCCAGGTTGGCATTCTGGGTCATCGCATGAACTCCTCGGTCCCCACCCTGCCATCCTTGCGCGACACCGGCCACCCGACTCCCACTCAACGGATGAACTCGGAATGAACGGTTCAGCAGTGCTGCAGCGAGGGCCGCGCGTCGAATCCGACCAGGGCCTCCACGGCGTGGGCCACCCGGAACGCCATCGCCTCGTCGTGGGGATGGCTCACCACCTGCACGCCGGTCGGTACGTTGTCGTCGGACAGACCGCTGGGCACCGACAGCACCGCGCAGTGGTTGGCCACGTTGAACGGACTGGTCAGGTGTCCTTCCCAGTAGTGCTCGCGATGCCCGGACGGCGTGTCGATCCCGTCGAGGTATTCGCCGTCGGCCTGAAGTGACGTGACCGCCGAGGTCGGGCACAGCAGCACGTCGGTGTCACGCATGGCGGTCGCCAGGTCGGCGCGCATCCGGGCGTCCATGGCCAGCGAGTCCAGCAGCGAATAGCGCTGTGCCGCAACAGCCGCGTCGAGAATGAACTGGCGGGTGTAAGCCGCCAGTTCCCGCTCGGTTCCGGTCGTCTCACGCGCCATGGCGGGCCCGAGGATGTGGCCGAAGTGCGCGAAGATCGTGTCGCGGACCAGCGCCGTGGTCCACGGCAGCTCGACGTCCACGAGCTCGGCTCCGGCCTGTTGCAGCGCGATCGCCACGGCGTCGGTGTTCGCGGCAACCGCGTCGGCGACGGGATAATCGCCGAGCCGGACACTCAGGCCGATCCGTAGGCCCTGCACACCGCCGTCAAGCGAGGGCAGGGCGCCGTGCGCACCCCACGATGCATGGTCGGCCGGGTGCCGGCCCGCCAGCACCGAGCTCAGCAGTGCCACGTCCGCCACGGTCCGGCCCATGGGTCCGTCCCCGCGATACCAGTCCGCGGCCAACGGCGGCAGCCCGGGAATCCGGCCGTACGGAGCCTTGTAACCGACCGTACCGGTGAATCCCGCGGGAATGCGGGTGGACCCGGCGATATCGGATGCCGTTGCCAGCGTGGTGAATCCGGCGGCCAACGCCGCACCTGCGCCGCCCGACGAGCCACCGGGCGAGGTCCGGCGGTTCCACGGGTTGCGCGTCACACCCCACATCGGCGAGTGGGTCACGGTGGCACAGCTGAACTCCGGGCTCGTCGTGCGCGCGTGAATGATCCCGCCGGCGGCCCTGATCCGCTCGACGACCGGGTGGTCCTGCTCGGCGATCCGCCCGCGGTGCGCGGCAAGGCCCTGTTCAAGCCGTAATCCGGCGATCCCGTGCTTCTCCTTGGTCGCCACCGTGACCCCCAGCAGCGGGGGCGGTTCCTGACCGGTGGCCGCACAGCGGGCGTACGCATCGGCGGCCCGGCGGGCCAGTGTCCTGGCGTCGTCGAACAGGGTCTCGGTCAGGGCGTTGATGCCGGTGGCCGTGTCGCCGTTGTGGGTCTCGATCTGCTCGATCTGCGCCTCGAGTACCTCGAGAGGCGAAAGCTCCAATCGCCGAAAGGCTTTCACCGCCTCGGTGGCGCTCAGGTACGCCGGCGGCGTCATGACGCCGGTGCCCATCAATCGTCCGTTTCGGCCGGAAGTGCGCCGCGGACCATCTCCCAGGCCACGCCCGTCAAGGCGTCCACGCCGGCGGCCATGTCGTCGTCGGTGCTGAACTCCCGTTCGCAGTGGCTGACGCCGTCCACCGAGGGGATGAACATCATGACGGTCGGCACGATGCGGTTCATCGCCACCGAATCATGGCCGGCCATGGTGCGGATCGGCCGCACGCTCAGCCCGAGATCGGCGGCGACCTTCTCGGTGAGTTCGATGCCGGATTGCGGGTAGCGCTGGATGTCGCGGATGTCGAAATCCCGGACGTTGATTCGGATGTCGTGGTCACGCGCGATCTCGGCGATATCGGCGAGTAGGCTCGCGCGCGCCGCGGCGACGATCTCGGGCGAGGCCGAGCGCAGGTCGGCCACCAGGTGGACGCGCCGGGCCACCACGATCGGCGAGTTGGGTTCGACCGTGAACCGCCCGACCGACGACACGATGGCCTCGTCCTCGAACTGCTGCGTAACGTCGTGCACGAGCAGGACGACCTTGCTCGCGGCCACCAGCGCGTCGTGGCGGTCGGCCATGGCGGTGGCGCCGGTGTGGGACTGTTCGCCGAGAACCTCGATGTCCAGCTTCTGGGTGTACCACGAGTAGTCCACGGCACCCAGCGTGATGCCCTCACGTTCCAGGATGCGGCCCTGCTCGATGTGGATCTCGGCGTATCCGGCGACCTCGGGGCGCGGGTCACTGCCGCGGTAGCCGATCGCCGTCAGGGCCTCGGCCACCGAGACGCCCGAAAGGTCACGTACGTCGAGCATCTCGTCCTCGGACATCAGGCCCGCGAACACCGATGAGCCCATGATCGACGGCGCGAACCGGCCGCCCTCCTCGTTGAACCAGTTGACGACACCGAGGTTGTATGTCACGGCGGCCCGGTCCTCGGCCACTCGCCGGGCAACGCGGTCGGCGGCGTGCAGGGCCGCGATCACGCCGTAGGCGCCGTCGAAGCGGCCGCCGAGCGGCTGGGAATCGAGGTGAGAGCCGATGAGGATGTAGGGCGCCCCTGGTACGAATTCGATGAGCGCGAACATGTTGCCGATGCCGTCCACGCGCAGTTCCCAACCGCGTTCCGCCGCGAACGCGGCGAACCAGTCCCGGCTCAGTTTGTCCTCGGGTGTTGCGGCCTGGCGGTCGACGCCGTTGTTGTCGGTCGCGCCGAACGTGGCCACGTGATGGAAGTCGGTGAGGAACTCGGTCGTTCCCATGGTGGATCTCCTTGAAGTCAGGGCGGATTCGGGCGGGTCTGCGGTCAGCCGACGCGCCTGCGCGTCTCGGGCACCCGGGTGAAAACCAGCAGGAGCAGCACGATCACCGCGGCCGCCGCCATGTAGTAGCCGGGCGCCGAGCTCATCTCGGTCGAGGACACCAGCATCGTGCCGATGAAGGGTGCGGTGCCGCCGAAGAGCGCGTAGGCGACGTTGTAGCTGATCGCCGCCGAGGTGAAACGCGTTGCCGTGGTGAACACCTCGACGAAGAACGTGTAGCAACCGCCGCCGTAGATACACAGCGGGATCACGAACAGCAGCTGCCCGACCATCGCCAGCGGCAGTGATCCACTGGTGACGAGCATGAAGCAGGGCACGGAAAGTACTGCCAGCGCGACAGATCCGGCGATGAGCATGGGCTTGCGCCCCACCCGGTCGCCGATGATGCCGCCGACGGGCAGCAGCACGGCGTAGAAGGCCATCGCGACCGCATTCGCGAGCAGCGACTGGTCGCGGCTCAGATTCCCGGAGGTCTGGACGTAGGAGACGAAGTAGCCCGAGAGAAAGTAGAACCCCATGGCGGTCAGTCCCATCACGAAGATGACCTGCGCCATACGAACCTTGTTCTCGCGGAAGGCCTCCCGGATCGGGCTGTATTCGTCGTGCTCGTGCTTGGCCAGCACCTGCCTGAAGGCCTCGGATTCCTCGGTCTTGGTCCGGATCCACACCCCGAAGATGGCCAACGGCAACGCGAGCAGGAACGGGATCCGCCAGCCGTAGGACAGGAACGCCTCCGACGGCATGGTGGAAGACAGCAGCAGGATCAACGTTCCGCCGACCACCGACGGCAGGGCGGTTGCCGCGATGGTGATGTTGAGCCAGAAACCGCGCCGCTCCAGGGGTGCGTGCTCGAACACGAACGCGGGTGCGCCGACCGACTCACCACCCGCGGAGAACCCTTGGATCAGGCGGCAGACCACCAGCAGGATCGGCGCAGCGATGCCGATGCTCGCGTAGGTGGGCAACAGCCCGATCATGGCGGTGGCGAGGCCGATCGCGACGAGCGTGATGAACAGCACCTTGCGACGGCCGATGCGGTCGCCGAGGGCGCCGAAGAACAGGCCGCCCAGCGGCCGTACGAAGAAGGCCACGCCGAACGTGGCGAACGTCGCGAGCAGACCGGCCAGCGCGCTGCCACCGGGAAAGAACAGCTTCGCGAGGGTGACGGCCGACAGCCCGTAGAGCGTGAAGTCGTAGAACTCGATGAACTGCCCGATGCCGCCGCCGGCCAGCACCCGCTTCTGCATGCCTGAGCTGGGCTGTTTGTCTGCCGGTTGTGGTGGCGCCATGGTGCCTACGACTCGTTCGTGGTCTGTCATCGTCATATGGCTCTCAGATCGTCGGGGTCGCTGCTGTCCGTCCAGCATGGTGATCGCCCTCACACGAGTCCAACGAAAAAGATCGCACAGACCGTTCGACAAAATCGATCAGTCCTCGCCGCCGATACCCGCGTGCAGGTCGATACACACCTGTTCGAAGGCCAGAGATTTCCGGGTCGGCCGGGCGCCCTGCAGCCTGACCAGGACCACTTCGATCGCAGGCAGGTCATCGGCCAGACCGAGCGGCACCACCCGCGCTCCGGCATAGGTCATGTCGTGCACCAACCGCCGGTTGAGGATCGAATAGCCGTGCCCCAAGCCCACGTAGGACCGGACCGTTTCGTACCCCGCGACAAAGTGCCTGATCCGTGGCCGCAGACCGAGGCGCTTGAACATGTCAAGGTAGTACTCCCGGGTGTGCTTGAGATCGAGGAGGATGAACGGCTCGTCCTCGAAGTCGCGCAGGTGCACCGGCACGTCGGGCTGAGCCGCGCGCGGATGGTCGGCCGACACCACGATGTGCGGCGGGATTCGTTCGAGCACCCGATAGCCGAACTCGGTTCCGACGCCCAGGTCGTACATCACCGCGATCTCACACGTGCCGTCGGTGAGGGCGCGCATCAGGGTCTCCTGGTCACCTTCGAGGAAACTCAGGTTGATCCCCGGGTGGCGTCGCTCCATGGCAGTCAGGATGTTGGGCGCGTGGAAGGGCGCGATCGGCGAATAGATGCCGACCACCAGATCCCCGACCAGCTCCTCCCGTTCCGCGCGGACCGAGTGATACAGCTGATCGGCGTCCTCGAGGAACGTTCTGGCCCCGACGAGCAGCCGGCGCCCCTCCCCTGTCAGGCGAAGCCCACGGCTCGACAACCGCTGAAACAACTCGACGCCGACTTCGCGCTCCAGTTGATGGATGGCCGCCGACAACGTTGACTGGGTCACGTTGAGCTCGTGCGCGGCGGCCCGCATGTTCTCGTGCCGGGCAACAGCCATGAAGTACCTCAGCTGCACGAGGGTGAACGACTTCGCCATGACCGCATCATGCCGACTCGGCGGACCCGCCCGGTGTGTCAGGCCAATATCTGCACCGGGTTCTCCACGACACCGACGAACGCCCGCATCCATTCGGCAGCGGTGGATCCGTCGATCGGGCGGTGGTCCACCGACAGGGTCACGCGCATCACGGTGCCGACGGCGAGCGCGCCGTCGTCGACCACGGGCTCTTGGCGCGCGGCCCCCACGGCCAGGATCGCCGATTGCGGCGGATTGATGATCGCGGCGAACTCCTCGGTGCCGTACATGCCGAGGTTGGACACGCAGAACGCACCGCCCTCGATCTCGTGCTGGCCGAGCTTGCCGTCCCGCGCGCGTCCGGCGAGCTCGCCGAGCTCGGCGCCGACGGCAGAGATGCTGCGCCGGGCCACGTCGCGGACGACGGGGGTCACCAACCCACGCGGCGAGGCCACCGCGACCGCGATGTCGACCTGCTGGTACCGCCGGATCGCGTCGTCGTTCCACACGACGTTCATGGCAGGTACCAGAGTGTGCGCTCGCGCCGCGGCCTTGACCACCAGGTCGTTGACCGAAACCTTCTGCCCGCCCGCTGAATTCAGCGTGGCGCGCAGCGCGAGCAGCGCGTCGACGCGGCAGGTGGCACGCACATAGAAGTGCGGCGCGATGCGCTTGCTCTCGGCGAGGCGCGAGGCGATCGCCCGCCGGATCCGGGAGTGCGGCTCGTCAACGTAACCCTGCTGCTCAGCGTGCTGTTGCGGACTGTGCTCCGGCGGCGCCGCAACCACCGCCACCGGCGCCGGTTCGGCCCGCTCGGCCAGTATCCGCTCGACGTCGCGTCGCACGATCCGGCCGCCGGGGCCGCTGCCCTCGATCGTGTGCAGATCCAGTTCGGCCTCCTGGGCCAGGCGCCGGACCAGCGGCGTGGCGAACAGCCGGCGCCCGGTCGTCGGCGCCGATTGCGGGCCGTCCTGTCGCCCAGCGGTTTCCGTCGCACCCACGCCGAGCTGTCGCAGTACCGCGTCGAGGTCGTCGACAGCCTCCCCGACCACGCCGGTCACCGCGATCGGGGCACCGATCTGCACCTCCGTACCCGCTTGGACCAGCAGCCCGAGGATCACCCCCGCTTCCTCGGCTTCAATCTCCACCAAGGCCTTGTCGGTCTCGACGGTGGCCAGAGCATCGTCCTTCTGATACGGAATATTCTCTTGCACTTGCCATTCCGACAGAATCGCGGTGGCCGTGTCGGCCGCGATACCCGGCATCCGCAGCAGTGTGGGCATGTCAGGCCTCCACGATCTCAGTCAGCTTCGCCGCGACTTCCTCGGCCTTGGCGATGGCGGCGCGCTCCAGCACCCTGCTGATGCTCGGCGATGCCTCACCCCCGGTCACCCGCTCGACCGGATGGTCGAGCCAGTCGAAGAACCTCCGTTGGATCTCGTCGGCCAGCCACCCGCCGTACGACGTCCCCACTGCACCCTGTTCAGCGATGACGACGCGGTTGGTCTTCTTGATGCTCTCGCCGATCGTGTCCCAGTCCAGGCTGGCCCGGTCCAGCCAGCGCAGGTCGATGACCTCGGCGTCGAATCCGCCGTCGGCCACCGCCTGCAGGCAGTAGTTGACCATCGCCAAGTAGGAGATGACGGTCACCGCCGAACCGGTCCGGCGCACCGCGGCCTTGCCCACGGGGAGCAGATAATCCAGGTCGTCGACGGGTGCATCGCCGGTGCCGGTGTAGAGATCGACGTGTTCGAGCACCACGACGGGGTCGTTGCACGCGAGCGCCGTGTTCATCAACCCCACGTAATCGAACGGCGTCGAGGGCGCAACGATGCGCCAGCCGGGCGCGGTCGCGAACACGCCCGCGGGGTCCATGGAATGCTGCGAACCGTACCCCGTGCCCATGGCGACCTTGGACCGCAGCACGAACGGGACGGCGCTGTCGCCGCCGAACATGTGCCGGGCCTTGCCGATCTGGTTGAACAGCTGGTCGGCGGCCACCCACATGAAATCGGCGTACATGAACTCCACGATCGGCTTGTACCGACCGTCGAGCGCGACGCCGCCGCCGAGACCGGTGAAGGCGTTTTCACTGATCGGTGTGCCGAGGATCCGGTCCGGAAAGCGCTCGGCCAGGCCCCGGGTGGCGCCGTTGGTCCCGCCGTTGAGGCGGTGGACGTCCTCCCCCATGATCACGACGGCGGGGTCGGCCTCCATGCGCCTGCCCAGCACCGCTGCGATCACCTCGATGAACTTTCGTTGCCCGACCGCGCCCGAAAAGGTTTCGGTGTCAGCGAATTCCACATCGCGCAGCTCTGAGAGGTCACCGCGCAACCCGACATCGCGGAAGCCCGGGTCCGGCCACTCGGCCGGTTTGATGCGGCGCTGCCCGGGCTTGCCGCCGGGAAGCGGCTCGAGGATCTCGGCGCCGAGTTCGGCCATGACGTCTTTGGCCCGCCTGGTGGCGGTGCCGATCTCGTCATCGGTCAGGATGTTCCGACTCACCAGATGTCCCGCGAGTCCTCGGATCGGGTCACGATCCCGCCAGGCCTTCTCCTCCTCCTTGGAGCGGTAGCCGAACGCACTGCCCGGGAACGCGCCGTTCTGGTGGAAGAACCGGTAGGTGTCCGCTTCGATGATGGTCGGCCCGCGCCCCTTTCGCATGTGCTGCAGCGCTTCCTGCATGGCGAAGTGCACCGCCAGCACATCCTGACCGTCGACGCGCCAGCTGGGGATGTTGAACCCGAGCCCGCGGGCCGACAGCCGGGGCTCCCCCGTCGCCTCGTCGACGCTCGTCGAAACCGCGTAGTGGTTGTTCTCGATGAAAAAGCAGATCGGCAGCCGCCATGCCGCGGCGAGATTGAAGGTCTCCAAGGTGGATCCGATGTTGACCGCGCCGTCACCGAAATAAGTGACCGCCACCGCGTCCGAGCCGGCCTGCCGATGCGCCCAGGCATAGCCGGCCGCCAACGGGACACCGCCGCCGACAATCGCGTTGGTACCGACGGCCCCGGCCTCGTGCCACTGCAGATGCATCGAACCGCCGCGGCCGCGGCAGAAACCTCGCGACAGTCCGCAGATCTCGGCCAGGCTGCGCAACAGCACCGTGCGCATCTCGTCCGACGGATCGGCAAGCGGGTCAATACCTTTCGGTGTCACATGGTGCAGCGCCTTGGCGAGGAACTGGTGGTGGCCACGATGGGATCCGTTGATCGAGTCGGCGCTCGTGAGCGCGAGCACCGAGCCGACCGCACCGCCTTCCTGGCCGATGCTCGAATGCGCGGGCCCGTTGACGAGCCCCTGGCCGGCCAGCTCGAGCACGTACTCCTCGAAGGCCCTGATCAGGACCAGCTGGCCCAGCATCGTGGTCAGCAGTTCCGCGTCGGCCTGCCGGTAGTCGTCGGCGGTTGCGGCGATCTGGACCCACGGCGACGTGGGCATCAGTGGGGTGTGAGTGCTCATGGAAAGTCTCCGATGTCCTGTAGCGGCAGTCACAGTGTAGGACATGATTGGATCCAAACAAAGAATCTTGTTCACTTTCATCTGGCGAGTTAGCATCATTATCATGCAAATTGGCGCCAATCAGTCTGACGGCGACTATCCCGCCGGGCTCCCGGGGCTGCGCGGGTTGGACCACGTCGGCATCACCGTGCCCGATCTCGCCGAGGCCACCACGTTCTTCGTCGACGTCCTGGGCTGTGAGTACCTCTACACACTCGGCCCGTACCGCGACGACGACGGCGAGTGGATGCGGGAGCACCTCAACGTCCATCCGAGAGCCGTCATGCGACAGCTGCACTTCTTCCGGTGCGGCGACGCGGCCGTGTTCGAGGTGTTCGAGTACCAGGCGCCCGGCCGGCGCCTGACCCCACCGGCCAACAGCGACGTGGGCGGGCATCATGTCGCGCTCTATGTCGACGATCTCGACGCCGCTGTCGCGCACCTGAAACGTTGCGGCATCACGGTGTTGGGTGACCCGACCGTCAGCAAGGGGCCGAGCGAAGGACAACGTTGGGTGTATTTTCTCGCGCCGTGGGGCATGCAGTTCGAGCTGGTGTCCTACCCTGGCGGCAAAGCGTTCGACCGCCAGCGCAAAGGATCCAGGTGATGCCCGACGATCGCACGACGGCCGATCCGGCCAGCCACCGTGTCGCCGACCATCTGCGCGAACAGATCCTCAGCGGCGCAATCTCGCCCGGTCAGCGGATTCGCCAGGAGGACGTGGCGGAGATGTTCGAGCTGAGCCGGCTTCCGGTACGTGAGGCACTGCGGATGCTGGCCGCAGAAGGCCTGACCGAACTTCACCCCAACCGCGGCGCCAGGGTTCCCCGACTGAGCATGCACGAGGTCGACGTCGTCTACCGCATGCGGGAGGCCCTCGAGCCGCTCGCACTCGCCGAGAGCATGCCCCACCTCACCGATGGCGATGTCGCCGAACTGCGCGACATCCAGCGCGACATCGAATCCAACGACGACATCCAGCGGTTCCTCGAGCTGGACCGGGCATTCCACCTCAACAGTTACCAGGGCTGCGCGGTCGAACCACTCAGTTCGACCGTGGTCCGCCTGTGGAACAGCACGCAGCCTTACCGGCGCGCATTCGTCGCACTGACCGGGCCGGGGCGAGCGTGGATCATCAACGCCGAGCACAACCTGCTCATCGACGCCATCGAACGCCGGGACGCCACCGACGCCGAGAACGTGCTGCGCGGCCACATCCGCCGCACCCGCACCGAATTGTCTTTACACCCAGAGATATTCACGTGACCGATCTGCGCCGGAGGGAATTCGAATGAGCACAGCCAACGGTTGGCCCGCGCTGCGGGTCTCCGACTGGGAGCCGACGCGGGACACGTTGCACATGTGGACGCAGATCGTCGGGAAGATCCGGCTCACCCATTCACCGCTGCTCAACCACTGGTGGCAGGTCACGTTGTACGTGAGCCCGCGCGGGCTGACCACAGGCTCGATCCCGTACGGAAACCGGTTGTTCGACCTGGAATTCGACTTCGTCGACCATGTGTTGGCGATCCGCACGAGCGACGGCGGATCGGCCACTGTCGCGCTGGCCCCCAAATCGGTCGCCGAGTTCTACTCCGAAATCCTTTCCGCGCTGGGACAACTGGGAATCGAAGCGGGCATCACCGCACGGCCCAACGAAGTCGACCCGGCGATCCCCTTCGCCGAGGATCACCAGCACGCGTCCTACGACCCGAAGGCCGCGCAGCTGTTCTGGGGCCAACTGGTCCAGGCGCACCGCGTGATCAGCGAGTTCCGGTCACACTTCATCGGCAAGGTGAGCCCGGTGCACTTCTTCTGGGGCTCGTTCGACATGGCGTGTACGAGGTTCTCGGGTCGCCCCGCGCCCGAGCATCCAGGCGGGGCGCCCAACTGCGGCGACTGGGTCATGGTGGAGGGCTACTCGCACGAACTGAGCAGCTGCGGTTTCTGGCCCGGTGGCGGGGAGGAAGGGGCGTTCTACGCGTACGCGTATCCCGAACCCGAGGGCTTCGCCGACTACCCCGTCGGCCCCGAGGCCGCGTTCTACAGCGCCGACTTCCGGCAATTCCTGCTGCCGTACGAAGCCGTGCGGACAGCCGCCGACCCCGACCGGGCGCTGCTGGAGTTCCTGCAGTCCAGCTACGCCGCGGCCGCCGACCTGGCGAAGTGGGATCGCGCCGCGCTGGAGGACGACCCGCAGCGATGGCGCGCCGAGGCCACGTAGCAAACCTCTCGACAAAGTACCCGGTACCTGCGGTACTGTCTGGGCATGAGCACGGGGGTGCATGACGCCGTTGTCGTCGGGGCGGGTTTCGCCGGGATAGGCGCTGCCATCCAGCTCAAGCGGCTGGGCATCGACGACTTCGTGATCGTCGACCGAGAAGACGATCTCGGCGGCACCTGGTACGTCAACCACTATCCGGGCCTGGCCGTCGACGTCCCGACCACCACGTATTCGTACTTCTTCGAGCCGAATCCGAACTGGTCACGGCTGTTCTCCACGGGCGCTGAGATCAAGCGATACGCCGACGGCGTCGCCGACAAGTACGACGTGCGCCGCCACATGCGCTTCAACGCAGGCGTCGAGGGCGCCCGCTGGGATGACGAGGCGAGGGTGTGGCGGGTCGCGATCGCGGGCGGCGAATCGCTGACCGCGCGGTTCCTGCTGACCGCCACCGGGTTCCTGTCCCAGCCGCACACCCCCGACATACCGGGAATCACGAGCTTTTCCGGCAAAGTCATCCACACCACCGACTGGGACGAAGACCACGACTTCGACGGCCGCCGGGCAGCGATCATCGGCACCGGCGCCACCGCGGTCCAGCTGATCCCCGAACTCGCCGACCGGGTCGCCGATCTCACCGTCTACCAACGCACCCCGATCTGGGTCGTGCCCAAGATCGACCTGAAGTTCTCCGAACCGATCAAGGCATTGTTCGCCCGCGTCCCGCTGACCCAACGCGTCGTTCGTGCCGTGACCGATGCGATCTACGCGTTCATGGTCGACACCGCGGTGCTCAAGCACCGGTACTTCCGCCGGCTCAACATCGCCGCGGCCGACCTGGCCAAGCTGCATCGCTTCGCGTCGATCCGCGACCCCGAACTGCGACGCAAGCTGACCCCGGACTACGACTTCGGCTGCAAGCGGCCGACGTTCTCCAACAGCTACTACCGCACCTTCACCAAGCCGCATGTGCACCTGCAGGCCGACGGCATCGACCGCATCGAGGCGGACGGCATCGTCAACGCCGACGGCAGCAAGACATTCATCGACACCCTCGTGTTGGCGACGGGGTTCGACCTGTGGGAGGCCAACTTCCCGGCCATCGAGGTGATCGGCCGCGAGGGCCGCAATCTCGGAAAGTGGTGGCGCGACACCAGGTTCCAGGCTTATCAAGGCGTGTCGATGCCGTACTTCCCGAACTACCTGAGCCTGGCGAGCCCGTACGCGTTCCTCGGGCTGAACTTCTTCAACACCATGGAGTACCAGATGCGGCTCATGGAGCGCCTTTTCGGCGAACTGAAACGCCGCGGCGCGACCACGTTCGAGGTGACCGAGGAGGCCAACGCACGGTATCTGGACCTGATGACCGAGTTGCTCGGCGACTCGTTGTTCACCCTCGGCAACTGCGCATCGGCACGGTCGTACTATTTCAATCCGAGCGGCGAAGCCACGCTGCTCCGACCGATGACGACCCGCCGGGCCGTCGCGGAAGCTTCACGGTTCCCGTTGAGCGACTATGCATTTGCCTGATCAGAGAGGATCATCCATGGCGGATCAGAAGAACGACTCCACACTGGCCAAGCTCGTCGGCCTCGGCGTGGCCGGGGCCGGGGTAGCCCATTTCGTGAAACCGCAGTTGTTCGAATCGATCACCAAATCGGCGTTCCCCAGGGACACGCAGAAGCACATCTACACCAACGGCAGCATCGAGACTGCGCTCGGCCTCGGCCTGCTCGTCCGCAAGACCCGCAAGCTCGCCACCGTCGGAGCCCTCGGCTACGTGGCCTACCTGGCCGGCAACGCCGTCCGTAACCGATAGCGGCCCAACAGCGTCAGATCGACCAGGGTCGTCACCACCGCCTTGGCCTGCGCCGAATTCCGGTAGCCGAGCAACCGGCCCAGGTCGATCACCAACGCCATCGCAGCATGCACGGCAAACCGCGCCTGCCCGGCCGTCCATGCCGGGCGGACCGGCATCACCACGTCGACCCACGATTCGACCGCCGAGCGCTGCAGGTCGCGCAGGCTCTTCTGATCCGACGGCGTCATGTTGAGCCGCTCGGTGTAGTAGACGTAGTCGAGTTCGGGATGGTCGAACGAGCGGGACACATAGCCGTCGATCAAGGCCGTCAATGCGGTCTCGGGATCGTCGACAGTGGACCGCACCTCGGCCATGTCCGCCGACAGGCGATCGGCTGCGCGGCGGAATCCCGCGGCGAGGATGTCGCTCTTGCCCGCAAAATAGCGGTAGATGCCCGAAGCCGGCATACCGACGGCTGCCGCGATGTCCTCCATCGTGGTGTCCCGATATCCGTTCTGATTGAACAGCCGCATCGATTCATCCAGCAGCGCTTCGTATTTGGTGCCACCCGCGGACGGCGGGGCTGCGACGGCCGGTGCAGCGGAGCAGTCGGGCAGCTCCGGCAGTTCGGCGGCCAGCACGGTTTCGGCGATCTCGGCAAGCACGGCACGGATCTGGCCGGAAGGCAGTTTGGCTCGGTGGTCGACGATGCTGCCGACCACGCTGAGCACCGAGGTGGACAGCATCCACCTCGCGTGCGACGTCAGGTCCGGGCGGAGCTCGTGCAGCGGCCGCTGGATGCGCCGGTGCACGGTGCGCAGCTGAGCGTCCAATGCGCGCTGGTCCTCGCCGCGCAGAAACCGGGCCTCCCAGCGGTACAACCCGCCGGATTCGCGGTTGGCCAACGCGGTATCGGTCAGTGCGGCCACCAGCCTTCGCAGCAGAGTGCGCGGATCGGTGCCCGCGGCGTCGCCGCCGTCCGCGAACGCGGTTCCGTCGACGAGCTGTTGGCCGAGGTTGAGCACCGCACCGCGGAACAACTCGTACTTGCTGGAGTAGTGCCGGTACAACGCGGCGGCCGAGATCCCCACGCGCGACGCGATGGCCTCCATGCTCACGCCGTGATAGCCCAGTGTGCTGAAGGCCTCGGCCGAGGCTCGCGCGATCTGCACCTTGCGATCCTTCGGGCGGCGCCGCACACCGGAAGAACCACCGTCGACGTCGACCGGGCCGGGCGGGGTGCGCGCCATGTCGACACCCTAAACGGGCCCGCCAATCCGGTCAAAGTGGCAGAACAGCGCAGAATGGGCATTAACATATAGGTGCGACGCGAGCAGCACACGCGGCGCCGTTGAGGCCGGATGGGGGTCCCGTGCTCGGAGGTTTACGAAGGTTGCTGTCGTACCGTGTCGCGGTCGGCGAGTTGATCGTCGTGGCAGCCGTCCTCGGCCTTCCGTACTTGTTGGTCGGAGCGATCTGGTCGGCCACCCATACCGAGCATCTGGAAACCATGAACAGCCTCGACGCGGTGGTGTCCTTCCTCGGGTCGATCGTGTCCTGGCCGGTGCTGTTGTTCGCAGATGTCTGCATGACCTGAGAAAGGGGAAGCATGAGTTTTCGCGCCGTATACATCGGGATCGCCGGTTTCGTCATCCTCGGCATCGGCCTGTACGTGATGAGCATGCCGGTCTATCTCGACGACTTCGACCAGTACGGCATGCAGATTCCCTGCGGGTCCGCGTACGGGGTCCACCTCGACCAAGCCATCGCCGCGGGTGACGAGTACATCGGCAAATGTGATTCAGCCGTCCTGATGCGCCGGCTGTGGACCGTTCCCATCGTGGTGATCGGGGCACTTGCACTGGTGGCCGTGCTGGTCCGGGCCGCGACGTCGTCGGCCCACGAAACGCTCATCCCGACACGCGACACGCACTGATCTACGATCGCGGGCGTGACCACGCCCGGGGGCCTGCAACGCAGGCTCGGCACTGTCGACGCCGTCATCATCGGCCTGGGGTCGATGATCGGTGCAGGAATCTTCGCGGCCCTGGCCCCGGCCGCAGCGGCAGCCGGCTCGGGTCTGCTCATCGGCTTGGCCGTGGCGGCGGTCGTCGCGTACTGCAACGCCACATCGTCGGCCCGGCTGGCGGCCCGTTACCCCGAGTCCGGCGGCACGTACGTCTACGGCCGGGAACGGCTCGGCGAGTTCTGGGGCTACACCGCAGGCTGGAGCTTCGTCGTCGGCAAGACCGCATCGTGCGCCGCGATGGCACTGACCGTCGGCCTGTATGTATGGCCGGACTGGGCCCATGCCGTCGCGGCGGCGTCGGTGGTCGCGCTGACGGTCGTGAATTACGCGGGGATCCAGAAGTCGGCGCTGCTGACGCGGATCATCGTCGCGATCGTGCTCGCGGTACTGGCCGCCGTCGTGGTCATCGTCATCACGTCCGGGCATGCCGACGCCACCCGGCTGGAGCTGGGCGAGGATGCGACGGTGGCCGGCGTGCTGCAGGCAGCCGGCCTGCTGTTCTTCGCGTTCGCCGGGTACGCGCGCATCGCGACTCTCGGTGAGGAGGTGCGCGACCCCGCCAGAACCATCCCGCGGGCGATCCCGATCGCGTTGGCCATCACACTGGTGGTCTACGCCGCCGTCGCGATGGCCGCGTTGGCCGTGCTGGGCAGCGACGGGCTGGCCTCGGCGCCCGCGCCGTTGGCCGACGTGGTCGCTGCCGGCGGCGCGGGAGGCTGGCAGCCGGTGGTCCGGGTCGGGGCCGCGGTGGCGGCACTGGGCTCGCTGCTGGCGCTGATCCTCGGGGTCTCGCGCACGACGCTGGCGATGGCGCGCGCCCGGCACCTACCGCACGCGTTGGCCGCCGTGCACCCGCGCTTCAAGACACCGCACCGGGCCGAGATCGTGGTGGGCGTTGTGGTGGCGACGCTTGCCGCGTTCGCGGATCTGCGTGGCGCGATCGGCTTCTCGTCGTTCGCGGTGCTGCTGTACTACGCGATCGCCAATGCGTCGGCGTGGACTTTGGGACACCGCCTGATCCCCGCGGTCGGCCTGGTCGGCTGCCTGGTGCTGGCCTTCACGCTGCCGTTGTCGTCGGTGATAACGGGCCTGGTCGTGGTGGCCGTCGGCGCGGCAGCCTACGGTCTACGCAAGCGCCGATAGCGGACTAACCCACCAGAACCGCTGCGGCAGTACACATGTGGTCACGCACCGTGGCGGCCGCAGCCGCGGCGTCGCCGGACTCGATGGCATCGACGATGTCGAGATGACGTTTGGCGTCCATGTTCTTCAGCGCGCGGTCCACGCCGGCGAACATGATCGACATCCGGATGCTGCCCTCCAGCGACGACCAGGAGTGCA
This sequence comes from Mycolicibacterium mageritense, assembly GCF_010727475.1. Taxonomy (NCBI): domain Bacteria; kingdom Bacillati; phylum Actinomycetota; class Actinomycetes; order Mycobacteriales; family Mycobacteriaceae; genus Mycobacterium; species Mycolicibacterium mageritense. Next base: position 3,792,326 of record NZ_AP022567.1, on the reverse strand, counting down.
GCAGGGTCTCGTTGCCACTCAGATGGCACATCGTGCGGTGGAACTTCAGATCGGCCTCGATACGGTCTTCCAGGTTGGCCGCGGCCCACCGCTCCATATCGGCGACAGCATTGCGCAGGGCCGTAACCGCCGCGGTCCGATCCTCTTGCGCGGCAAGCGCACTGGCGGCCAACGATTCCAGGGCACCCCGGACGTCGAAAATGTTCTTGATCTCCTTGGTGTCGAGGTGGCGCACCGACAGCCGGCCGCGGGCGCCCGCCGAGATCAGCCCCTCCTGCTGCAGTTGGCGCATGGCCTCCCGCAGCGTTCCGCGACTGATCTGCAGCGCATCGGACAGCTCGGTCTCCACCAGATGGGTGCCCGGCTGCAACTGACCGGATGTGATCGCACGGCGCAGAGCGGAGAGTGCTTGCTCACGCAGGCTGGTCTTCTCGAGTCGCAGCAGCGACGGAGCCTCGACCGACATGACCGCTCCTTGACTGTCAACACTTGTTTGTCGACATTGATCCTACAGCCGCTCGAGTACCGATGAGACGATTCGTCGCGTCGACAGGCCGTAGCGGTCGTGCAGGGTCGGCAGCGCGCCCGCGGCGAGGAATTCGTCGGGCAGTGCGACGGGCGTGACCTGCCGGGTCATCCCGCGCTGGACCATCGCGGCCGCCACCGTCTCGAACAGCCCGCCCACGACGGTGTGGTTCTCCAGCGTCAGCGCCAGCCGATCCGAATCCAGTTCACGCAGCACGGTTTCCGCGTCGAACGGTTTGAGCGTCGGGGTGTGCACCACCGCGGCGTCGACGTTGTGGGCAACCAGTTCCTCGGCGGCGAGCAGCGCCCGCATCGTCATCAAACCGCTGGAGACGAACACCACGTCGGTGCCTGGCCGGACCACCTTGGCCTTGCCGAGCTCGAACCTGTAGCCGTACTCGTGCAGCACGGTCGGAACCTGCCCACGTAGCAGCCGCAGGTATGTCGGCCCGGGATGCTCGGCCAACTGCGGCACGGCGTGCTCGATGTCCACCGAATCGCACGGATCGACGATCGTCAGGCCGGGCATGCCGCGGAAGATCGCGACGTCCTCCGTCGCCTGGTGCGACGGCCCGTACCCCGTGGTCAGCCCGGGCAGGCCACCTACGATGTTGACGTTGAGCCCCGGCTCGGCGATGTCGAGGCAGATGAAATCGTAGGCCCGGCGCGCTGCGAACACGGAATACGTTGAGGCGAAAGGGATCAGGCCCGTCTCGGCCATGCCGGCCGCCGCGCCGAACAGCAACTGCTCGGCCATGCCCATCTGGAAGAAGCGGTCGCCGAAGGCCTGCGCGAAGATGTGCATGTCGGTGTACTTGCCCAGATCGGCGGTCAGCCCGACGATGCGGTCGTCGGCCTGCGCAGCCTTGACCAGCGCGTGCCCGAATGGCGCGGGCGTGGTCTTCTGTCCCGGATCCGCGAACGATGCGATCATCGCCGAGGTGCGCAGTTTGGTGCTCATGCTGAGGCCCCGTCAGTGAGTTGGTCGCGGCAGATCTGCCACTCGTCGGCGTCGATGCGCATGAAGTGCGCCTTCTCGCGGGTCTCCAGCAGTGGCACGCCTTTGCCGATCCTGGTGTCGCACAAGATGACTGATGGCTGTTCGGTACTCACGGAATCGAAAGCACCCAACAGCTCGTCGACGTCGTTGCCGTCGACCCGCTGGACGTGCCATCCGCACGCCGCCCACTTGTCGGGCACGGGTTCGGTACGCAGCACCCCGGCGGTGGGCCCGTCAGCCTGCAGCGCGTTGATGTCGACCATCGCGGTCAGGTTGCTCAACCGGTGATGCGAGGCACCCATGGCGGCCTCCCAGGTGGAGCCCTCGTCGAGTTCGCCGTCGGACAGGAAGTTGATCACGCGCGCATCGTTGCCCTGGTGGCGCAAGCCCAGTGCCATGCCGACCGCCACCGTGAGCCCGTGCCCGAGCGATCCGCCCGAGATCTCCATACCCGGTGTGTAACTGGCCATTCCGGACATCGGCAGCCGGGATTCGTCGGATCCGTAGGTGTCGAGTTCGGCAGCGTCGATGATGCCGGCCTCGGCGAGCGCCGCATACAGCCCGATCGCGTAGTGCCCCGTGGACAGCAGGAACCGGTCGCGCCCCGCCCAATGCGGATCGTCGGCGCGGTAGCGCAGCTGGTCGGCATAGACGACGGCGAGCATGTCGGCCGCACCGAGGGCCTGCCCGACGTAGCCCTGCCCCTGAGCCTCGCCCATGTTGAGTACGTGGTGACGCATCCGGTAGGCGGCGTCACGGACCTTCGCCGCGCGCATCAGGCGGCCAGGGCGTGGTCGGCGGCGGCCTTGTCAGCGGCCTTGCGTTCGGCAGGGCCCCAGGTCTCGCGGGTCACCAAGGCAGCCCACAGCCCGATCGCGGCGTACGTGGAGAACAGCAGGGCCGGGCCCATCCAACCCATCCACTCGAACAGCAGCGTGGTGATGAAGGGCGTGAAGCCTGAAACCATGGCCGAGATCTGGTACGCCAGTGACGCTCCCGAGGCTCGCGTGTTGGCCGTGAACAGTTCGGGGAACCAGGCGCCCTGGGCACCCGCGAGCGCGTTCTGGGACACGCCGTACGCGACGACGAACGTCGCGATGATGAGCACGAACAGTCCCGTGTTCACGAGCAGGAACATCAGCACACCGAACGGGATGCCGAACGCGCACACCCAGACGTACACCGGGCGCCGGCCCACCCGGTCGGTCAACCGGGCCCAGGCCATCGTCGCGAAGATACCGAGAGCGGCCGCGATGCACAGTGCCACAAGAGTTTCGGTGGCGGTGGCGAGCTCGGCGCTCTTGAGGTAGGAGATCATGTAGGTGATCGACACGGCGTAGCCTGCGGTTTCGGCGATGCGAAGGCCGATGCCGCGCAAGATGTTTCGCCAGTCCTTCTTGACCACCTCGACGATCGGCGCCTTGACGATGTTGCCCTCGTCCTTGACGTCTTCGAACACCGGCGACTCGGGCACCTTGGCCCGGATGATCAGGCCGACGATCACCAGAAAGATGCTGGCCAGGAACGGCACGCGCCAGGCCCAGTCACCACCGAGGTGCACGCTGACCAGGAAAACCAGGTTGGCCAGCAGCAGCCCGACCGGGAAGCCCGCCTGCACGATTCCGGTGAAGGCGCCTTTGCGCTTCCACGGGGCATGCTCGTAACTCATGAGGATGGCACCGCCCCACTCGGCACCGAAGGCCAAGCCCTGGATAATCCGGACGGTCACCAGCAGGACAGGCGCGAGCACGCCGACCGCGGCATAGGTGGGCAGCAGGCCGATCGCGAACGTGGCCAGACCCATGACGATCAGTGAGGCCACCAGCACCGGCTTGCGCCCGACCTTGTCGCCGAGGTGTCCACCGATGATGCCGCCCAGCGGCCTGGCCGCGAAGCCGACGCCGAGCGTCGCGAACGCGGCCAGGGTGCCGGCGACCGGGCTGGAGTTCGGGAAGAACGCGGTGCCGAAGTACAGCGCTGCCGCGGTCCCGAAACCGATGAAGTCATAGGTCTCGATCACCGCGCCGACGGCGGAGCCGACCGCGACCCGCTTGGCATCCTTCGTGCCGAGTACGGGGCCCCGCATGTTCAGAGCGTCGTCGCTCATGGGTTCATCCTTTCAAATCCCGGTCAGTATCGGGTTCTACCTGGGAATTCCCTGCACTGTTGACGGTCAACAGTGCGGTACGTGACCTAGTGTGAGCCTGCACACAGCTTACTGTCAACAGTCAACACATTTCGACTGCCACCCGTTGACTGTTAACAGTCGACTAAAGTAATGTGGGCGCGGTCACAACGCCGTGAGGCCCGGAAGAAAGCAGTGCCGCATGCCAGATTCGTTCCACACCCGGCTGGGCTGTTCGACGATCAGCTTTCGCCACCAGCCCCTGGCCGAGGCCCTCGACACCATCACCGGGCTGGGCTTCACGGAGATCGATCTCGGCGCGCTGCCGGGCGTATGCGACCACGTGCCGTTCGTCCTCGACGAGAACGCCGTCCGTGATGTGTCGGCAACCGTGGCGGCCTCCGGTGTCCGGGTCCGTTCGATCAACGGCGACATCGGCGACCTCAACGTCGCGCTGGACGCCGCGGGCCGCGCCGCTCGCGATCGCCACCTCGCGATGCTGGTCGAGCTGACGGCCGCCACCGGCGCCGAAGCCTTGGTACTGCCCTGCGGGGCGCTCGAACACGAGCCGGTTGCCTCCCTCGACGAGGATCTGGCAACCGTGGCAGGCGAACTCGCGGCGGCCGCGCAGGTGGCCACCGACCGCGGGGTTGCGCTGTGGACCGAGTCGCTGCACTTCTTCCGGCTGTGCTTCAACATCGAACGCGCGCAGCAGCTCACCGACCGGCTCGACGAAAACGTCGGCATCGTACTGGATTTCAGCCACATCGTGGCCTCCGGTGGCGACCCGATCGACTTCGTGGACCGGTTCGGGCCGCGCATCCGCCACGTCCACATCCGCGACGCCGTGCCCGGCAACATCAACCTGTCGGTCGGCAACGGCCAGGTCGACTTCGCAAGCGGTCTCAAGCGTCTCGCCGACGCCGGCTACTTCGGGCACTTCGCGCTGGAACTCGAAACCCGCGACGTCACCCACGACGAACGTCCTGCTGCCGCCGCGGCGGCCGGAAACCTCATCTCGGCTCTGATCTGAAAGGAACCCCTTCCATGTCCGTCACCCGCACCGCCGTCATCACCGGCGCCACCTCCGACAAGGGCATCGGCGTCGCCGTTGCCGAGCGCTACGCCCGCGAGGGCTGGGCCGTGGTGATCCTCGACCTCGACGGCGAGAAGTCTGCCAAGGTGGCCGCCGAGATCGGCAACCAGTTCGCGGTTCCCGCGTTCGGCCACGCCGTCGACGTGACCTCCGAGGAGTCGGTCACCGCCGCACACGCCGCCGTCACGGCCGAGGTCGCCGCGGGCAACCTACCAACCGTCGGCGCGTTGGCCAACATCGCAGGAATCACGTCCCCCGTGCCGTTCCTGGAGACCAGCCTGGATCTGTGGAACAAGGTCATGGCCGTCAACGCCACCGGAACCTATTTGGTCACAAAGGCTTTCCTGCCGGACATGATCGAGGCCGGATGGGGCCGCATCGTCAACATGAGCTCGGTGTCCGCGCAGCGCGGCGGCGGCGTCTTCGGCAAGGTGCCCTACTCCTCGGCCAAGGCCGCGATCCTGGGCTTCACCAAGTCGCTGGCCCGCGAAATCGCCGACACCGGCGTGACGGTCAACGCCGTCACCCCTGGCGCGGTCGACACCAACATCCGCGTCGGCTCCACCGATGAGCAGGAAGCCAAGCTCGCCGCCGACATCCCGGTGGGCCGCACCGCGACCACCGACGAGGTGGCCGCCGTGATCACGTTCCTGTCCAGCCAGGACGCCAGCTACCTGACCGGAACCACCGTCGACGTCAACGGTGGCAGCCACATGCACTGATCCTCGCCGCTCTATTGACCCGAACGGTTGCGGAACGCCTCGACCGCGGTCGGTAGCGTCGGGAAGATCCGGTCGGTGCCCACGCGGTCGAGGAAGCCCGCTGCCACCAGGTCATCGCGCAGGTCGGACTTGACCCGGGCCATCGCGAACACGATGCCGCGATCCGTGAGGTCTCTGCGCAGCTGCTCCATGGCGTCGACCGCCGTGAGATCCGGGTCGACCTGCGCCTCGGCGTTGAGCACGAACCACTCGACCGGATCTTCGGCCTCCTCGACAGCGGCCATCGCGCGCTCCCGGAAGTTCTCGGCATTGGCGAAGAAGAGCGGCGCGTCGTAGCGGTACACCACCAGACCCGGCACAGATTTGGCCTCGGGATAGTCGTCGACGTCATGCATGCCCGCCACTCCGGGGACGTAGCCCAGCACGCTGTCGTGCGGCCGCGCGATCCGGCGCAACGTGTCCAACAGCGACAAGCCGATCGCGACCAGCACGCCGTACAACACGCCGAGTCCCAACACGGCGACCGTGGTGGCCACCGCCAGGATCAGCTCGCTGTGCCGGAATCGGGCCAGCCGCCGGAACTCCGCGATGTCGATCAACCGCAGCGCCGCATAGACCACGAGCGCACCGAGCGCAGCCATCGGGAAATGTTCCAGCAGGCCGCGGCCCACGAGCATCACGGCGACCACGGTCGCGAGCATCACGAGCGAATACAGCTGTGTGCGGCTGCCCAGGATGTCGCCGAGCGCGGTACGGCTACCGCTCGAGCTCACCGGAAACCCCTGGGTGACACCGGTTGTCATGTTGCAGATGCCCAACGCGCGCAGTTCGGCGTTGGCGTCGATCGTCTCACCCTTGCGGGCCGCGAAGGTTCGGCCGGTAAGCGCATTGTCGGAGAACGCGACGATCGCGATGCCGACCGCGGGTATCAACAACCCAACGAGTTCCGATGCCGTGACCGCAGGCATGCTCACCTTCGGAAGGCCCGCCGGGATACCTCCGACAACTCGAATTCCCGCGGCCTCCAGCGAGAACCACGACACCACCGCCGTCGCCGCGAGGACCGCGATCAGCGGACCGGGAAACCGGGGCGACATCCGGTAGAGCACGAGCAGCACTGCCAGCACGACCGTCGACAACGCGACAGTGGGCCAGTGGACATGAGCGATCCCCGCGATGAACGACCGGATCTGGTCGACGAACTCGTCACCGTCGACCGGAACCCCGGTGACCTTGCCGAGCTGACCGCTGATCATGATGACGGCCACCCCGGTCATGTAGCCGATCAGCACCGGCCGCGACAGCAGGTCCGCCAGGAAGCCGAGCCGGCACAGCCCGGCCACCACACAGATCACGCCCACGAGCAGCGCCAGTACCGCCGACAACGCGGCGTATCGCGCGGAATCGCCGACCACCAGAGGTGCCAACGCCGTCGCGGTCATCAACGCGGTCGTGGACTCGGGCCCGACCGACAGCTGACGCGACGAGCCCAGCACCGCGTAGACGGCCATCGGCACCAACGACGCCCACAACCCCGCGACCGGCGGCAGACCGGCCACCGTCGCATAGGCCATGACCTGCGGCACCAGGTATGCCGCGACCGTCACCCCGGCCACCACGTCGCCGCGCAGCCACGACCGCTGATAGGCCAGCAACTGCGTCAGGCCCGGCGCCCACGTTTGGGGTGCGCGACGATCGCTCATGGTGTTCAGTCAACACTCGTGACCCTGCTGAGTTGGAAGTATGTCGAAGCTCGCGCCGAAGACGATTTCGTCGTCGCTCCCGGAGAACGGCTGGACTGGCCCCGCACCATCGGCATCGGCGCGCAGCACGTGGTGGCGATGTTCGGGGCGACGTTCCTGGTGCCCGTGCTCACGGGGTTCCCACCCGCGACCACGCTGCTGTTCTCCGGGATCGGCACCATCCTGTTCCTCGTCATCACCGGCAACCGGCTGCCGAGCTACCTCGGATCGAGCTTCTCGGTGATCGCCCCGGTGACCGCGGCAGTCGCCTCCAACGGCACCGGCAGTGCGCTGGGCGGCCTGATCGCCGTGGGCCTGTTGCTGATCCTCATCGGCGCGATCGTGCACCTGGTCGGCACCCGATGGATCGACCTCACCCTGCCGCCGATCGTGACGGGGGCGATCGTCGCGCTCATCGGTTTCAACCTCGCGCCTGCCGCGAAGGCCAACTTCGAGAAAGGACCACTCGTCGGCCTCGTGACACTGGTTCTGCTGATCGGCACGCTGGCGTTCTTCCGCGGAATCATCGGCCGCCTCGCGATCTTCGCCGCAGTGGTGATCGGATACCTACTCGCACTGGCTCTCGGCGATGTGGACACCGCGGCGATCGCCGCCGCGCCCTGGCTGGGCCTGCCCGAGTTCCAGACGCCGACGTTCACCATTGCGGTCCTGCCGCTGTTCCTTCCCGCGGTCATCGCGTTGATCGCCGAGAACATCGGACACGTGAAATCGGTCGGCCAGATGACGGGCACCGACATGGATCCGCTTGTCGGCCGGGCACTGGCCGCCGACGGCGTGGCCACGGTGCTTGCCGGCGCCGGAGGCGGATCGGCCACCACCACCTATGCCGAGAACATCGGCGTCATGGCGGCCACTCGGGTCTACTCGACCGCTGCCTACTGGGTGGCCGCCACGGTGGCCATCGCATTGTCGTTGTGTCCCAAGGTCGGTGCCGCCATCTCGGCGATCCCGGCCGGGGTGCTGGGCGGCGCCACCGTGGTGCTCTACGGACTTGTCGGCATCCTCGGCGTCCGCATCTGGCTGACCAACCACGTCGACTTCTCCCGCCCCGTCAACCAGATGACGGCCGCGATCCCGCTCATCATCGGCATTGCCGATTTCACCTGGCAGGCAGGGCAGTTGACATTCACCGGGATCGCCCTGGGCTCGATCGCCGCGTTGGTGATCTTTCACGGCATGCGATTGCTGGAGTACCTCGGCGGGCTGCGGCACCGCAAGGCCCCAAATCAGCCTGCGTAACTGTTAGGCTGCCACGCCATGGCCGACCCCGCCAACGCCACCTCACACAACGAGCGGCGCCGGTCGGCAATCCTGCGCGCGGCGGCCGAGCTCCTCGGTGAGCGGGGCTTCGCCGACGCCCGGGTCGCCGACATCGCGCACCGTGCCGGGGTGAGTGCGGCGTTGGTGATCTACTACTTCGGCACCCGGGAGAAGCTGCTGATCTCGGCGTTGAGCTTCGCCCAGGACATGTTCTATCAACACGCCCAACGGCAACTCGACACGGTACCCGCACTGCGGGACCGGCTTTCGCTTCTGGTCACCTGGATCTGCATGCCCGCAGGCCGGGCCGGGGCGCTACGCCTTGAGATGTGGGCCCAAGCCTTGCGCTGCGACGCCTACCGCGCTGACATGAACCTCGGGTGGCGCAATCTCATCGCATACGCCGTCGAGGGTGCGCTGACCGAACGATGCACGGCCACCAACGAATTCGCAGTCCAGTTCGCTGCGCTGCTCGACGGCCTGTGGATCCAGCTGGCCACGAAGGATCCCGAACTCGACGCGGTCAAGGCCCGTGAGATCGCCATGCGGTTCGCCGAACGCGAGCTACTCCCCGAGCGCGTTCACCACCTGTGAGAACACCGCAGGCAACGCCGCCGACAACGGGGTGATGCACGCGCGCACAGGGCGAATTGCGCTCGCGTGCAACAGGGCAGCGGTCAGGAACCGGTACCGCCGGGTCATCGCACGCCACTGCCGGTCGTAGTCGCCCGGACGATCGGCCAGCACACATCCGACCAGCAACTCGGCGGCGCCGAACGCGAGCCCCATGCCCTCGCCGGTGAGCGCATCGATGTATCCCGCGGCGTCGCCGACCAGCATCACGCGCCCTGCCGTGCGGTTGCGCACCTTCTGCCGCAGTGGGCCGGCCGCTCGGTCGGCACCGTGCGGCAGGCCGTCGATCCGCTCCACCAACTCGGGGAATTGTTTGACGTGTTCGGTGAAGCCACCGCGGGTGGACTTGAGGATCGCCACGCCCACGCAGTCGTCGCTCACGGGTGTCACATACGCCTCGGTGTCGTGTGCCCAGTACACCTCGACGCAGTCCGACCACGGCGCGATCTGCACGTGGCGCCGGATCCCCCAGCGCCGCCGCCGCGACTCCCCCTGCGCGAGTCCCAGCGCCCGGCGGATCGGTGAGTGCAGGCCGTCCGCGGCAGCAAGGTAGCGGGCCCGGAAACCCGCTGCGCTCACCGATGTCGAATCCTGCGTTACCTCCCCGACCTCGCCACGTTCGATCCGGACCCCGGCATCCTCGGCCGCTGCCGTGAGCGCCGCATGCAACACCGTGCGGCGCACGCCGCGGCCGGCGCCGTCGCGGAACCGGGCCTCGGCGGCCCGGCGGCCGTCGAGGTACCGGATGCCGTGAAAGGCACGCCCGTCGGGGTTCGCGCCGAGCCGCTCCAACTGACGGACCGAATGCGGCATGAGCCCCTCGCCGCAGGCCTTGTCGATCGGGCCGCGACGATGCTCCACGACGACCACCTCAAGACCGGCTCGCGCCGCATGCACCGCGGTGGCCAGCCCGGCCGGACCGCCTCCCGCGACGAGTAGATCAATCACGTCAAGCCCTGCAGTGCCTCGTTTTCCACCCGGATCCGGGTTCGCAGCAATGCGGCGTTGGCCACGGTGAACACCAGCGCCGTGATCCACGCGCCGCCCACGAGCGGCAGCGCGGCACCTTCCGTCACCACTGCCACGTAGTTGGGATGTGGGACCACGCGGTACGGCCCGTCCACGACGCGCGACGCACCGGGCACCACCACAACCCGGGTATTCCACTGCCGGCCAAGGGTTCTGATGCACCACCAGCGCAGGCCCTGCGCGGCCAGTACGACCGCGAGCATCGGGAGGCCCACCACCGGCCGGAACCGGCGGCGGCGGGCCTCGACCACCGCGCCCACGAGCAGCCCGGTATGCAGGGCCACCATCACCGGATAGTGGCCGGCGCCGAACTCCTTGCCGCCGTTGGCCTTACTCCAGTCCAGGTTGCGTTTGGACACCACCAACTCAACCAGCCGCTCGGCGGCGACGGCGGCGATCAACGCGGTGAATCCCTTCACAGGCCTCAACGCCAACGCAGCAGAACGAGTTCGGAGCAGAAACCCGGCCCCATCGCCATCAGCACACCGGGACTGCCGGGCGGGGGCCGCTTGCGGATGGTGTCCCGCAGCACGTGCAGCACCGACGAAGACGACAGATTGCCCACTTCGGCCAGCGATTGCCAGGTCAGGTCAAGGGCGTCACTCGGCAGTCCGAGGGTGTCGATGATCGCCTCGATCACCTTCGGCCCGCCGGGGTGGCTCACCCACGCCCCCACGTCGGCGACCGTGAGACCGTGCGTACCAAGGAAACCCGTGACGTCGTCACCGAGGTAGCGCCCCACGAAGCTCGGCACTTCGGCACTCAGCACGATCTCGAACCCGTCGGTGCCGATGTCCCAACCCATGGCGTGCAGCGAGTCGGGGTACAGGTGGCTGCACGAGTCGAGCACGTCGGGCCCGCTGGGATCCAGTTGCTGCGCGCGATGCGCGCCGACCGCGACCACCGCCGATGCACCGTCACCGAAAAGCGCGCCGGCGACCAACGTGGGCATGGACGGGTTGTGTTTGCGGGTCAGTGAACACAGCTCGACCGACACCAGCACCGCGACCTTGTCCGGCGCGCCGCGCAGGTAATCGTTGAGCCGGGCGATCCCCGCCGCGCCCGCGACACAACCGAGCCCGAAGATCGGGATGCGCCGCACATCGGGGCGCAGGCCGACCCGACCCGCGATGCGCGCGTCCAGGGAAGGCACCACGGCACCGGTCACGGTGGTGGTGACGATGAGGTCGACGTCCTCCGGGCGCAGTCCGGCCTCATCGAGCGCCCCGATCAGCGCCTCACAGCCGAGGTCGGTCGCATGTTCGATGAACAAGTCGTTGGTCTCGCCGAAATCACTGAGCCGGGCGTATTCCTCAATCGGCCTGACGAGATACCTGCTGTTCACTTTCGCACTTTTGTGCAATGCCCGCACGACGTCTTCATATTCGGCGTATCCGGGCAGGTCAAGCAGGGCCTGCGTGACCTCGTCCTGGGTATATCGATTGGGCGGCACCACGCCGTGGACACCGGCAATTGTGCTGGGGCTGGGCATTCTCGCGAGGTTAATTCCCATACCCCTCATACGGGGAGCTACGTCTCGGGGTTCAACCGTTCCCTGTCAATCCCGGGTGTGTTTCGCATTACATTGCCGCGGCGATCAGTTGGGGTGGCGTTTGTCGCGAGGCGGAACTCCGTTGGCACCCTCGATCGACTGTGCATAGCTGCCGACGGCGAACGCGACGGCGGGCCCCATCACCGACATGGCGTGCGCATCGACGTTGTCGATCGTGTCGCGGGGCGTGTGATAGTTCGGATCGAACGCCACGCCGGGTTTGCCGCCCCACAGCCGGGCCTGCACTTCGGTTTTCCGTTGCGACGACCCGGTGGTCGCTCCGCCCACCGGCACACCCGCGGCCAGGAAGGGGCTGTAATCGGTGGCATCGCCGAGCGGCATGTCCGCCGGCCGCACCCCGGCCAGGTTGAGGTAGCCGGCGAGGGTGCGTTCGATGCCCGCCGACCCCTCGGGCGCCGGTTTGGCGGGCTTGATCTGCGCGGACTGATCGCCGTCGTACGTGAAGTAGCCGGTGTTGATCGAGCCCAGCATGTCGAAGTTCAGGTACAGCGCGATGTCGGAACGTTCCTCGGGCGACAGGTCGCGGACATACTGCGTCGCCCCCTCCAGCCCGGTCTCCTCGGCGCCCCAGAACGCGAACCGCACGGCGTTCTTGATTTGAGGTGAACTGCCCAGTTGCAGAGCGGTTTCCAGCACCGCGGCCACCCCGGAGCCGTTGTCGTTGATGCCGGGGCCCGCGGCGATGCTGTCCAGGTGTGCCCCGACCACGACGACGTCGGAGGTCGAACCGGTCTTGGTCTGCGCCACCAGGCTTCGCCCCTTCACCAGTTCGGCTCGCGAGTCGAGAACCAACTGGACCGGCGCGGTGGTGCGGCGCAACGCCGCGTCCGCGTCCTTGTCGATGATGCCGACGGGCACGGTGAGCTGCCGGTAGTAGCCCTGGTTGAAAAGCCCCGCAGGCGCGGGTCGCTCGGTGCTCACCACGAGCAACCCGACGGCCCCCTCGGCGACGGCCGTATCCTGTTTGACACCAACCGAACACCCCGTGTCGTCGACCACGGCGATCGCACCGGCCATCTTCATGTCGCCGTAGTCCGCCCGCGCGCAGCCAGCGGCCTTGTCCGGACGCAAGGTCGGCGCCTTGAGGCCACCGGGCGGAGTGGTCAGCAGCAGCGACGCCTGGTCCACCTGATAACGGCGGCCGCCGATGGTCAGGCCGGGGTTGCCACCACGCATGGTGCCGAGCCGTTCGAACTCGGGTGTCTCGACGTCGAAACCCTTGTCCCGCAGTTGTTGTGACACGTAGTCGAGGCTCGCGTCATAGCCGGGTGTGCCCTGCCCACGGTTTCCGTCATGCGCGTCGGCAATCTCCTGGAACTTCCGCAGATGCGCGAACATCGCGTCCACGGTGATCTTGCCTGCCAGATCGTGCGGATCCACGGGGGTTTGCGCGGTTGTCGAACATCCGGCGAGTACCACCGCGGCCAGCGCGGCGAGCCAACGCGCGCTCACTCGGGCGTGACCCGGTGACGAGTGCGGTCGGAACGAATCGGTATACCGTTGCGGCCCCGCTGATCCTGAGCGTACAGACCGACCGCGAAGGCCACCCCGCCACCGTGGATCTCCAGGGCGTCGCGGTCGACATGGTCGAGGGTGTCGGTGCTCTTGTGGTAGTTCGGGTCGAACGGCTGATCGGCCTCACCGTCCCAGAGGTCCGCCTCCTCCTCGGACATCTTGTCCTCGGCACCGGAGAACAGGCCGCCCGCGGGTATCCCCGCCATGGTGAATCCGTCGTAGTCGGACCGTCCGTCGAAACTGGTGTCCTGCGGCATCTTTCCGGCGTCGGCCAGGTAGGCCGCGAGCATGCGCTCGATGCCCGCGGAGCCTTCCGGAACGCGCGGGGCCCCCCGAGGATCCGGCGGCGCGGACTGATCGCCGTCGTAGGTGAAGTAGCCCGGGTTGGGTGAGCCCAGCATGTCGAAGTTCAGGTACAACGCGATGTCCTTGAGTGCCTCGACGTCCAGGGACTGCACATAGTTGGCCGACCCGAGCAGGCCCTCCTCCTCGGCGCCCCAGAACCCGAACCGGACCGCGTTCTTCACGTCGGGCGAACTGCCAAGCTGCACAGCCGTTTCCAGCACGGCCGCCACGCCGGAGCCGTTGTCGTTGATGCCCGGCCCCTCGGGCACGCTGTCGAGGTGCGCGCCCACCATGACCACGTCCGACGTGGACCCGGTCTTGGTCTGAGCGATCACGTTGCGGGTGTGCTCGGTGCGGACCCCGGCATTGAGCTTGATGGTGACCGGCCCGGGGTTCGCGCGCAGCCGCGCGCCGTCGGCCTTGGTGACACTGACGACGGGAATCTTGACGTCAGTGGTCCGCCCCAGCGTGCCACCCATCTCGTCGCCGTCCATGTTGTTGGCGACGATCAGCCCGACGGCACCGCGTTCGGCGGCGGCGGCCTGTTTGGCCGAGAACTGACAGCTGCCGCGGTCGACGAGCACCACAGCGCCCGCCACCGGCAGACCGTCGTAGTCGGCAGCCTCACAGCCCGGGGAGTCTTCGACCTTGGCCGCCACGAGCGGGCCCGACACGCCCTCGGGTGCGGTGCCGATGGTGAACTCCAGCGGCTTGGCTGTGACCGCCTGGCCGCCGACGGTGACCTGTGGATCCTCGGCGAACGGAAGCCGCACCTCGAACTCCGGGGTGTCGACGTCGAAGCCCTTATCGCGCAGGGTCTTGACGACGTAGTCGACGCTCGCGTCGTACCCGGGAGTGCCCAGCGCCCGCGTGCCGTCGTTGGCGTTGGCGATGTCCTGCAACGTGGACAGGTGCCCCATCATGGCGTCGACCGACACCCGCTCCCGGAGCTGACTGGCAAAGTCCACCGCCGCGGACGACGCCTCCTGCGATTGCGGCTCGGTTTGCAGCTCGGTCTTGGAATCACAGCCGGCCAAAGCCGCGGTCAACACGACCGCACCCAAGACCGCCCCCGTCACATTGCGTCGCATTGGACCCACGGTAGCGGGTGACGCGGGCTCGGCTCCCGCTGATCCTCAACGCGCTGGACGGGCCCAGCATCAGGCCTGCACCGGCACCAGGCCCAGACGCTCCTCAAGTCGCAGCCACAGCTGCGCATCACCGCACACCACCCGCCCCGCGTCGGCAGCGGCCCACGCCGTCGTCACCACCGACCGCAGCAACCTGGCCCGGTCGGCGTCTCCGTGGAGGTGCGGAACACCGTCGGGCGCGTACTCGACGAGGTCGTCCGGTACCGGCTCAAGCCGGATCGCCGGTTCGAGCAGACCCGTCAGATCGGCGGCGACATAGGTTGGCCGTGCGACCGGCGGCGCCAACACGAGATCACGCAGCCGCGACGCACCGCTCAGGACGAACAGCGAATCGACCCCGGCCGCGTTGGCGCCGGCGATGTCGGTGTCCAGCCGGTCACCGCACACCACGGTTTGTGCACAGTCGGTACCGAGCTGACGACGTGCCAGATCGAGCAGGGCCGCGCCCGGTTTACCGACAACATGCGGTGTCACCGTCGTGGCGGTCTGCACGGCTGCGACGAGCGCTCCGTTGCCCGGTACGGGTCCACGCGCGGTTGGGAGCATCAAGTCGAGATTGGTGGCCACCCAGGTGGCACCCGCCTCGGCGAGATGGGCGACCTCCGCAAGCTCGCGCCAGCTGACGTCCACCCCCAGACCCTGAACCACTGCCGTGACGTGAGTTTCGGCCAGCTCGCGCACCCCGACCGGGACCAGCCCGACCTCGGCGAGCGCCTGCGCGACTCCCGGGCCACCGACCGCGAACACCGGCGTCCGCGTGGGCAGCCGGTCAGCCAGGTAGGCCGCGGCCGCCTGCGAGCTGGTCACCACCGACCAGCCCCGCCGCGCGAGGCCCAGCTCCCGCAGGTGCTCACCGACGGCGTCAGGCGGGCGGGACGCGTTGTTGGTCGCGAACACGACACCGGTGTCGTCCGCGATCAGATGATTCAGCGTCTCCACAGACCCGGGTACCGCGGACGCGCCGCGATACACCACACCGTCGAGGTCGCAGATCAGCCCCCGGTAGCGCGCGATGAGCGGCTCGGGAGGCACAGAGGTTCGGCTTGCCGAGGTTTGGCCCACCGCCAGACGATATGCAACCGGAACGGATCCTCGACTCACCTATCAGTATGAACCCGGGGGTGAACACAGCGGTCCACCTGGCAGTGTCGCCCACCGACCGGTGGCTTGGTCGATGCATGCACACCAGGATCATTGGCCCCTTGGTACGCGCCCACACACGGGCGATCACACGGTGATTCACGGATGGCCGTCACCAGCCGATTGTCCGAAGAACGATCTCGCTGGACACTTGCGCGACCGAGAGCAAGGTGGGGCGCGGCGAGCACGTTTCCGCGAGCCGGAAGTCACCATAGACCAGCCGTTGACTTGCCCGGGCAACCGCCCTGGCGCACGAAGTGCTCACAATCGCAGTCGTATTCAATCTCACTGCAGGACAGGTGCTATCACTGATGACACCAGATACGTCGGCCACACCCGGGTGCCCGGCATCGATGACGACCAAGCCGGTGAACCTGCCCGGATGCGCGGCGGCCAACTGCCAAGCCAGCTGCCCTCCCGTTCGGTCACCGACCAGCACGGCAGTCTGTAGACCCACCGTGGCGAGCAGTCGCATCACAGTTTCGGGGGCAATTCGCTGGTCAACGATAACGACGAGGGGGTGCAAGGCAGCCACCTGAAGTCGCTCACACACCCGGTCGACTACACCGCGCGAACGCGAGGAGGTGAGCATCACGACTGCCGGGCCACGTATCGGACCAATGCCAACGACCTCAATGGGTATACCGTCGACAGTCATGCGCTGGGCGTGACGCTGGTAGGACGTCTCAGCGTCTGGTGCGGTCAACTCCATGCGCTCTAGCGTCTTGTCGGCGTACGTTTCGCAGCAGTCAGCCGCCAGTTGGTTTATCGGCCTATCGGTGGCGAACCGCGCCGGATGTTGCCGTCGTCGGCACGCGTGTTCGCCTGCCAAACGCTCGACATGTCGCACTGCTCACCCCCAGATCTGTCGCAAGAAATGACCCATGTCGAGTTGGCACATCAGCGGGAAGCGCTGAACTAACACGGTAATGATCCCGCGGGCTCCGTTCGCCCCAAGCATCAGAGCAACGGCAGTCGTCAGACTCTCGGAACGTCTCGAATACTCCCAGCCGGAACCGGGCCTGTCCATTGAGGATTCGTAGTCAACGCTGCACGTTTCGCTTGACTGTTCTCGCCGGCTCCACGTCCTCGACGCATTGGAGATGACGAGGGTATCCCTCCGTTCTCCACCTAGTGTCCTGCGCCGGGAATTCGTTGAAGATATGAACCGAGTCGTTCGAAGATCTCGTCGGCGGTCTTGGTCCAGTTGAACGGGCGGGGGTTGTCGTTCCAGTCTGCGATCCACTCGCGAATGTCCTTCTCGAGGGCCTGAATTGAGCGGTGAACGCCGCGGCGCAGTTTCTGGTCGGTGAGTAACCCGAACCACCGCTCGACCTGGTTGAGCCACGACGAGTAGGTCGGGGTGAAGTGCATGTGGAATCGGGGATGGGCGGCAAGCCATTTGGTTACTGTCGGCGATTTGTGCGTCGAGTAGTTGTCGCAGATCAGATGGACGTCCAGGTCAGCGGGCACGGTGTTGTCCAACTTGGTCAAGAACTTCTTGAACTCGATCGCGCGGTGCCGGCGGTGAATCGAGCCGTAGACCTCGCCGGTGGCCACATCCAGGGCGGCGAACAAGGTGGTGATTCCGTGCCGCACGTAGTCATGGGTGCGGCGCTCGGGCATGCCGGGCATCATCGGCAGGACCGGCGCGCTGCGATCAAGGCCTGGATCTGCGATTTTCATCGACGCAGAGCACCAGTGCCTTCTCCGGCGGGTCCAGATACAACCCCACGACGTCACGGACCTTGTCGACGAACTGCGGGTCGTTGCTGATCTTGAAGGTGTCCACCTGATGCGGCTTGAGGCCGAACGACTTCCAGATCCGTCCGACCGTTGACTTCGACAACCCGGTCTCAGCCGCCATCGAAGACCGCGACCAGTGCGTGGCGCCTTTGGGTTGACGCTCCAACGTGGCCACGATCAGCTGCTCGACCGCCTCGTCGGTGATCTTGCGCGGCGCACCAGGACGCGGCTCATCGGCCAGACCCTCCAGTCGCGCCTCCAGGAACCGTCCACGCCATTTGCCGACCGTTTGCGGCCACACACCTTCATCAGCGGCGACTTCCTTGTTGGATTTCCCTGCCGCGCAACCCAACACGATCCGACAACGTTGGGCCAACGCCTGCGAGGACTTCGATCGACGGGCCCACCGCTGCAACGTCTCACGTTCGTCGTCGGTCAACACCAACTCGACTACCGGCCTACCCCTGGTTCCCACCCGCCAATTCTACAATTAATCAACTAATTTACGGCGCAGGACACTAGGTGGGGGATGGCGCACCAATCCCCACGCATCCACTCTGGCGATATCGAAGCCCGAGGAGGTGGAATGATGGGAAACACCCACGATCCGATTGACCATTTCCGTACTCACAACAAGCACGCCGGTGAGCAGTTCGTCGACATGTACAGCTGGCCAGGGCTGATCTCAATCTTGTTGGGCGCCATCTCTTTGGTCGGAAGCGTCGCAGCGGCCGCCTACCGTCGGCACGAATGGATCTTGACGACCGGGACCGTCGGGCTGCTTGCGATCTCGGGCGGAATTGCCTGGCTGGTGGTCGAACACCATCGGGTAATCGAGATCGAACGCCATTGGCAGGAAAGGCATTCCGGTACCACCATCGGATCCCCGGCCTCGTAGCGCCGAGGGTTTGAGTCACCCCGCTCCCGAGGCGGTTATCCCGATGTCAGTCAAGGTATTCCAGCCACGCCCCTGCACCGGTGAAAAGCCGCGCTCTGCCATCAGGTCGGAAAGGGTCGCGACAGCCATGAGGGCTAGAGCGACTTGCCGACGAGCGCGACCAGATCGGCGAGGCGGTTGGAGTAGCCCCACTCGTTGTCGTACCAGGAGACGACCTTGGCCTGATTGTCGATGACCTTGGTCAGCCCCGAGTCGAACAGCGAGCTGTGCGGGTCGGTCACGATGTCGCTCGACACGATCGGCGCGTCGTAGTACTTCAGGATGCCCTTGAGCGGGCCCTCGGCGGCGGCCTGGAACGCGGCGTTGATCTCGGCGACCGTGGCCGACTTGGTCAACTCGGCGGTCAGGTCGGTGACCGAACCCGTGGGGATCGGCACGCGCAGGGCGTAGCCGTCCAGCTTGCCCTTGAGCTCGGGCAGCACCAGGCCGATGGCCTTGGCGGCACCGGTCGACGTCGGCACGATGTTGAGCGCGGCCGCGCGGGCACGGCGCAGATCCTTGTGCGGGCCGTCCTGCAGATTCTGATCCTGCGTGTAGGCGTGGATGGTGGTCATCAGGCCCTTGACGATGCCGAACTCGTCGTTGAGCACCTTGGCCAGCGGGCCGAGGCAGTTGGTGGTGCACGACGCGTTCGAGATGATGTTCTGGCTGCCGTCGTACTTGTCTTCGTTGACGCCCAGCACGATGGTGATGTCCTCATCGGTGGCAGGCGCGGAGATGATGACCTTCTTGGCGCCCGCGTCGAGGTGGCCCTTGGCCTTGGCGGCGTTGGTGAAGATGCCGGTCGACTCGACGACGACGTCGACACCCAGGTCATTCCAAGGAAGGGCCCCTGGCCCCTCGCGGACCTCCAAAGCCTTGATCTTGATGTCGCCGATGACGATCGTGTCGTCACCCTCCAGGCTGACATCCTGGGGCAGGCGGCCCAGGATCGAGTCGAACTTCAGCAGGTGGGCCAGGGTGGCGTTGTCGGTGAGGTCGTTGACGGCCACGATCTCGATGTCGGTGTTCTTGCCCTCGGCCTTCTGAGTTGCCAGGGCGCGGTAGAAGTTGCGCCCGATGCGGCCGAAGCCGTTAACGCCTACCCGGATGGTCACGTGTTTCTCCTCCTGTCGGTGTACACCAAGAAGTTCACAAAATAGGTTGCCGTGAAGTGTCTTTCAATTCATCGAGCACGTACGACAACACATGCTGCCTGCGGGACCGTCAAGCGTCTATCGAGCTTTCCGGTTCGATGATGCGGCGTTCAGTTCAACACCCAGCACCCGGTTCACGGCCGCCACCAATCGCCACGGGTCGACCGGGTGCGGCACCACGGCGTCGGCGCGCGACCAGCGAGCCAACCACATGTCATCGGGCCTGCCAGTGAGAAGCAGGATCGGCGGGCACCAGTCGAATTCATCGCGGACCTGTTTGGCGATACCCATCCCGCCCGCCGGAGTTGCTTCACCGTCGAGTACCGCGAGCCGTAGATCGACCGCCTCGAGCAGTGCGATCGCCGCCGCAGGCGTTGCCGCTTCGAGGTATTCGACTCTCACAAGGTCAGGGTGCGGACACGGTCCCAACGCCGTGATGACTTGGCGGCGGGTGGCAGCGTTGTCGCTGTAGACCAGTACCGCCGCCGATGCGCTCATGGCACCCGAGGCTAAGTCATGCTGCGCTACAACGAAATACTCATGATCCGATTCCCCCACTCGCCCCACCCATCTGGGGGATGGATGTCGACCAGTACCCCCGGGAGCATCAAAAAGTCCCCGGTCGCCGTCTGTGACCGACACGATGACCCCACGACACGCAAGGAATCGTCATGCTCGCCAACCACACGACGCTGGTTCAGTTCCTGATCGACGAACGACGGGGCCATGCCGGCGCCAGCGGAGACCTCAACGGTCTCATCTTGAGTGTGGCGCTTGCCTGTAAGGCAATCTCCAACCGGGTTGCGCTCGGCGAACTCGGAGGCGCCCTGGGTTCGGCCGGCGCGGTCAACGTGCAGGGCGAGGTCCAGCAGAACCTCGATGTGCTGGCCAACGACTACTTCTTGCGTGCGACGGAGTGGGGCGGCCAGGTCGCCGGAATGGTGTCCGAGGAGTTGCAGCACCCGTACCTGCTGCCCGGCGAGTATCCGCGCGGCAAATACCTGTTGGTCTTCGACCCCCTCGACGGCTCCTCCAATATCGACATCAATGTGTCTGTGGGAAGCATCTTTTCGATTCTGCGGGCGCCGCACCCAGGCACCGACCCCAGCCCCGAGGACTTTCTCCAGCCGGGAACCGAGCAGGTTTGCGCCGGCTACGCGCTATACGGACCGTCGACCATGCTGGTGCTGTCAGTGGGTACGGGAGTACATGCCTTCACCCTCGATCCCAGACTCGGCGAGTTCATGTTGACGCGTCAGTTCATCCGAGTTCCCTCTGTGGCACAGGAATTCGCGATCAACGCATCGAATCGCCGATTCTGGGAGCCTGCCGTGCAGCGCTACATCGACGAATGCCTGGCAGGAAAATCCGGGCCGCGCGGGCGGGATTTCAACATGCGCTGGGTCGCCTCACTGGTGGCAGAGACGCACCGAATCCTCAGTCGTGGTGGCGTTTTCCTGTACCCGCGCGATTCGAAGGATCCGGCCAAGCCCGGACGACTACGCCTGATGTACGAAGCCAATCCGATGGCGTTCCTGATCGAACAGGCCGGCGGTGCCGCCAGCAGCGGACGTGGCCGCATGCTCGAAGTACTGCCAGACGACATCCACCAGCGGGTGCCCTTCATCTTCGGCAACCGAGAAGAGGTGGAACTGATCGAGACGTACCACCGTGAAAGCAACGACAGTCCAGGCGGTTCGCCGCTGTATGCCCGCCGCGGTCTGTTCCGGTCCGCGGCCGGCTGAGAAAGGAGAAGACCGTGTCTCGTCTACATCCGATTATCTCGGTCACCGGCTCGTCCGGCGCCGGCACCACGTCCGTGATGCGTACTTTCGAGCAGATCTTTCGGCGTGAGCACATCAACGTGGCCTTCGTCGAGGGCGACAGCTTCCACCGCTACGACCGGGCCGAGATGAAGGCTGCGATCGCCGATGCCCATGCCCGGGGCGACCACAGCTACAGCCACTTCGGTCCCGATGCGAACTTGTTCGCGGAGCTGCAGAACCTCTTCCAAAGCTACGGTGAAACGGGCACCGGCAAGATCCGGCGCTATCTGCACGACGCCAAGGAGGCCGAACCCTACGGGCAGGAACCGGGCACCTTCACACCGTGGGAAGCGGTTCCGGAGGATACCGACATGCTGTTCTACGAGGGCTTGCACGGAGCGATCATCACCGAGGAGGCCAACGTCGCAGTGCACGCCGACCTGCGCATCGGTGTGGTGCCCGTGATCAACCTGGAGTGGATCCAGAAGCTGCACCGCGACAGGAACACTCGCGGTTACACGCCCGAGGCGGTCACCGACACCATTCTGCGCCGGATGCCCGACTACTTGAACTACATCTGCCCACAGTTCTCGAACACCGATGTAAACTTTCAGCGGGTACCTGTGGTGGACACCTCTAATCCGTTCATCGCCAGGTCGATTCCAACGGCAGACGAATCGATGCTCATCATCCGTTTCCGGGATCCGCACGGCATCGACTTCCCGTATCTACTTTCGATGCTGCACGATTCGTTCATGACGCGGCCGAACACCATTGTCTGCCCCGGCGGCAAGATGGACCTCGCAATGCAGTTGATATTCACCCCGATGGTGCTGCGTTTGCGAGACCGGCGCAATGTCGAACTTGGAGTGCACTAGGTCTTGCCTGAAACCACTGGTGGGCGCGCCCCGCGCGCCCACCAGTGTGGTTTTGGTGCAGTTTCACCGCAGCAGGAACATCCCGGTACTGCCGGTCACGTCGAGCAGCAGCTGCGGCATGATCCCGAGCAGCACAGTCCCGGCCGCTCCCACCACGATCACTGCGCACGTCACCGAACCCGGCGTCAGAATTTGTGGTCCATCCGCATCGAGGGCCGGCGAGTACATCACGATGATCACCCGCAGATAGACAAAAGCCGCGACGGCACTTGCGAGCACACCGACAACGACGAGTGGCAACGCACCGCCCTCCCCTGCCGCCTTGAACACTGCGAGCTTGGCGATGAAGCCACTCGTGAGCGGGATTCCGGCGAGGGCAAGTAAGAAGATCGTGAACAACCCACCGATCAGCGGAGATCGCCGGCCCAGTCCGACCCAGCGCGTCAACTCGGTGTCCTCTTCCCCGCCGACGGCGCGTACCAGAGTGATGACTGCGAACGCACCCACCGTCGCAAAGCCATACGCTACAAGGTAAAACAGCGTCGAGGAGATGCCTGCCCCGTTCGCGGCACACACTCCGATCAGGATGAAACCAGCCTGGGCAACTGCGGAGTAGGCGAGCATCCGCTTGACATCGGTCTGGGCTACCATCAACACCGCCCCGGCCACCATGGTCAGTATCGCCACTGCCCACAGTACCGGCCGCCAGCCGTCACGCAGGCCCGGTAGCGCAACGTAGAAGATTCGCAGCATCGCACCAAACGCCGCAATCTTGGTAGCAGCGGCCATGAACGCGGTGATGAGCGTGGGTGCACCTTGATAGACGTCAGGAATCCAGGAGTGGAACGGCACCGCGCCGACCTTGAACAGCAGTCCGACCGACACCAAACCCATGGCGACCCATGCCAGCGAGTCGTCGCCTGCGCCGGCGGCGACGGCCGATCCTATCCCGGCCAGACTCAACGTGCCGGCGTATCCATAGAGCATCGCCGCACCGTACAGGAAGAACGCGGACGAAAACGCGCCCAACAGAAAGTACTTGAGAGAGGACTCCTGGGACAGCAAGCGACGGTGGCGGGCCAGTCCGCACAGTAGGTACAGCGGCAGCGAGAACACCTCCAGCGCAACGAACATCGTCAGCAGATCGTTGGCGGCGGGGAAAAGCATCATGCCGCCGATGGCGAACATCGTCAGTGGAAAAACCTCGGTCTGGACCGCCCGCGCCCGGGTGGCCTCAAGCTGGGCCGTACTGCCGGGAACCGCCGAGGCCTGCGGGGTGAACCCGTCCAAGCCACCGGTGGAGGGCCGTTCGGCCACGAGCAGAAGTGTCATCAGTCCGACAACCAAAATCGCGCCTTGCACGAACAGGGCCGGACCGTCGACTGCGACCGCGCCGGCCACTGCCATCCCACGGGTGCCGACCAGTGCGACGACGCTGATGAGCGCGGACACCAGCCCACCCCCGCACAACACCAGCTGGGTTCGATAACGTCGGCGTCGTGGTAGGAACGCCTCGACCACCACACCGGCCACCGCTACCCCGAAGATCGACAACATCGGTAACAACCAGGCATATTCGATGCTCGGGGTCGACATGCTCAGCGATGTCGTCACGGGTGCGCTCCTTCGGCTGCGGATGGCGCGGTCGGCACCGGCTCTCGCTGATGGATGGTGGTCAGGGTGTGGCCAACGGCAGGGTTGATGAGGTCCAAGGCCGGCTTGGGATAGACGCCCAGTCCGATCAGCAACAGCAAAAGTGGTGTCACTACCGCAATTTCACGGGGAACCAGATCCCGGAGCTTGTCGTTGCCTTCGGTAGTCGGTCCGGTCATGATCCGCTGATAGAGCCACAGGATGTATACGGCTGAGAGCACCAGTGCGATCGAGGCCAACACAGCGAACGCCGGATACCGCGTGAACGTCCCGATCAGAACCAGGAACTCGCTGATGAACGGCGCCAGCCCGGGTAGTGCGAGCGTTGCCATACCGGCAATCAGGAAGGTGCCCGCCAGCACCGGCGCCACTCTCTGAACCCCGCCGTAAGCGGCAATCGCACGGGTACCGCGCCGCGACACCAAGAATCCGGCGGTCAGAAACAGCGCCGCCGTCGCGATACCGTGATTGACCATGTACAGCGTGGAACCGGCTTGCCCTTCGCTGGTCATCACGAAGATGCCCATCACGATGAACCCGAAGTGGGAAACCGATGTATAGGCGATCAGCCGCATCACATCGCTCTGTCCGATAGCCACGAAGGCCCCGTACAGGATCGCGACGACCGCCAGCGCGCCAACCACCGGGCGGAAGGACACCGCGGCGTCCGGGAACAGCTGCAGGCAGTACCGCAACATGCCGAAGGTGCCGACCTTGTCGACGACCGCCATCATCAACACCGCGGTGGCAGGGGTGGCCTGTACCGCAGCGTCGGGCAGCCAGCTGTGAAACGGCCACAGCGGCGCTTTGATCGCAAACGCGAACATGAACCCCAGGAACATGGCGGCGGCCACCGCCGGATCGACCACGAGGCTCCCATTTGCCACAGCAGCCGCGACCGCGCGGAAATCGAAAGTCCCGCCATCGATGCCGCCCACGCCGTTCTCCGCCGTGACCAGGTAGAGCACGATCAGCGCCACCAACATGATGAGCCCACCGAACAGGTTGTACAGCAAGAACTTCAACGCCGCTCCCGTTCGATGCGCACCGCCGTAGCCACCGATCAGAAAGTACAACGGCACAAGCATGGCCTCAAAGAACACAAAGAACAGCAGCACGTCCAGAGCGATCAGGGCTGCGAGCACCATTCCTTCGAGCACCAGCGTCAGGGCGAGATAGGCGTGCGTCGACCGGCCCCGATCCCCACCGTCGTTCCAGCCCGCCAGTATCAGCACCGGAACCACCGCTACGGTCAGGATGACCAGCGTCACTGCGATGCCGTCAACCCCGACGATGTAGCCGGCACCGAATGCCGGTATCCACGAGTGACTTTCGACAAACTGATAACCGTCTCCCGCCGGCTCGAACTGAACCGCCAGCAGCACGCCCAGCATCAGCGCGACGACAGCGGAGACAACGGCAACCCATTTCGCAAGCTGACGCGCCTGGGCGGGCAGCACCATCACCGCACCTGCCCCGACGATCGGCGTCACCCACAACACGCTCAGCCACGGAAAGCCGCTCACCACACCCTCACCACGGTCAGGGCGGCGACGATGACTGTCCCGCCGACGAAAAGACAGAGCGCATAGGATCGGGCGAATCCGTTCTGCAGGAGACGAATCCGCATCGAGGCGGCCCCGACCGCCCGACCAAGCCCCGTCACGACGCCGTCGATCCCCCGGGTGTCCAGGGCCACCAGTGAACGAGCCAGCACCGCTCCAGGTCGCACGAACACGGCCTCGTTGATCGAATCTCCGTACAGATCACGGCGTGCGGCGACGGTCGGCACCGAAACCCACTCGGTGGCATGCCTGTTCACTGGGCGGGCGGCATACCTCAGATACGCGATCATGACCCCGAGCCCCACCACGACCAAAATGATCACCGTCATCACCGATGTCGCGACGTTGCGGTGCACCTCGTGGCTGCCCACCACCGGCGCCAGCCATCGCGCCAATGTTCCGCCGACGGCGAGTAGGGCCCCGCCGACCACCGAACCTACGGCAAGCACGATCATGGGCGCAGTCATGACGAAGGGCGCCTCGTGCGGTTCACCGGCATGACCGACGCTTTCGTCATTCACTTCGGTGTGCCAACGCCTTTCACCGAAAAACGTCATCAGCATCACCCGGGTCATGTAGAAACCGGTCACGCCGGCACCCAGCAGGGCCGTACCACCCAGCAGCCAACCGCGCACACCGCCTGCGGCAAACGCTGTTTCGATGATGGCGTCCTTGGAGAAGAAGCCGGCAAACGGCGGCACACCGATTATCGCCAGGTAACCGAGGCCGAATGTCACGAAGGTGATCGGCAGGCACTTCCGCAAACCACCGTAGTGTCGCATGTCGACGTCGTCATGCATCGCATGCATGATCGAACCGGCACCCAAGAACAACCCGGCCTTGAAGAAGCCGTGGACCAGCAGGTGCATGATCGCCGCCACATACCCTGCCGGACCCAGCCCGGCTGCCAAGACCATGTACCCGATCTGGCTCATGGTGGAGGCAGCGAGCGCCTTCTTGATGTCATCCTTGGCGCATCCGATGATCGCGCCGAATAGCAGCGTGACTGCGCCGACGACCACCACGGCCAGTTGTGCTCCGGGCGCCAGGTTGAACACCGGGCCGGACCGCACGATCAGGTACACCCCTGCCGTCACCATCGTGGCCGCGTGGATCAGTGCCGACACCGGAGTCGGACCCTCCATCGCGTCGCCCAGCCACGACTGCAGCGGCACCTGTGCGCTCTTACCGCACGCCGCCAACAGCAGCAACAATCCGATGCTGTTCAATGTGCCTTCAGACAGCGCCGGGGCGGCACCGAACACCCCTGCGTACGAGATCGATCCGACTGACGCGAACATGATCATCACCGCAATGGCCAGCCCGACGTCACCGACCCGGTTGACGATGAACGCCTTCTTCGCCGCGGCGGCGGCCGATGGCTTGTCCGACCAGAACCCGATCAGCAGGTAGGACGCCAGACCGACGCCCTCCCAGCCGAAGTAAAGCCCGAGATAATTGTCGGCCAATACCAGAAGCAGCATCGCGGCCAGGAACAAGTTGAGATAGCCGAAGAATCGCCGTCGACCCTCGTCCTCACGCATGTAACCGATCGAATAGACGTGGATCAGGGTTCCCACCCCGGTGATGAGCAAGACGAAACACACCGACAAGGCGTCGAGGCGCAGTCCGAAATCGACGTTCAACTGCGCCACCGGCACCCAGGCGAACAGTGTCTCGTGGATGGTGCGATCGGCGGCGTCCCGACCGAGCAGGTCCGCGAAGCACACAACGCCCACGACACCCGAAGCCACCGCGGTCGTACAGGCCAGCCAGTGTCCCCACGCATCTGTCCGTTTACCACCCGACAACAACACCGCCGCCCCGGTCAGGGGCAACGCGATCAGCAACCACAGCATGGTCATCGCGGCGGCCTCAATGCCTCAGCAGGTTGGCATCGTCGATGCTGGTCGAGAGCTTGGCACGGAAGACCGCGATGATGATCGCCAGCCCCACCACCACTTCACAGGCCGCGACCACCATGGTGAAGAAGGCCACCACCTGCCCGTCGAGTTGGCCGTGCATCCGGGAGAACGCGACGAACGCCAGATTCGCGGCGTTGAGCATCAACTCGACGCACATGAACATCACCAGGGCGTTGCGCCGCAACAACACCCCTGCGGCACCGATGGTGAAAAGCAAGGCCGAAAGGTACAGATAGTTGGCCGGGTTCATGGCACACGCCCTTCCACGCACACATTCTCGAATTCCTCGGCGTCGGCCACCAGCAGCTTCAGCACGACCCCACGGCGCTCAAGCGTTCTGCTGACCGACAACTCGCACACCGCACCATCGGGCAACCGGGCAGGCACGTCGACCGCGTTATGGCGGGCGTAGACACCGGGAGCGGGTAGCGGCGTCGGATGCCCACCCGGCCTGAACCGTTCGGCAGCGAGTTCTCGTTGCGTCTTGCGGCGACAAAACCGCTCGCGATGAGCCAGCACCATCGCGCCGAGGGCCGCAGTGATCAACAACGCACTGGTCAGCTCGAAGGACCACAGATACTTGGTGAAGATCAAGACCGCCAGTCCGCTCACATCGTCACGGCCACCCAGACCTGATCCGGCGACGGACACCCGCCCGATGCCTGCGATCAACAAGATGCCGAACCCCAACGCCGTCGCCATCACCGTGACCCGTTGTCCGCGAATGGTTTCACCCGGAATCTCGGCTGAGTCGACGCCGACGAGCATGACCACGAACAGGAAGAGCATCAACACTGCACCGGTGTAGACGACCACCTGCACCACCCCAAGGAACGGTGCGCCGGCAACGACATACAACACCGCAAGGCTGATCATGGTGCAGGCCAGGAATATCGCCGAGTACACGGTCTTACGCGTGGTCACCACACCGACGGCCCCGAGTATGGCGGCCGTGCCGACGATCCAGAACACTGATGTCTCCATGGCGGTGCTGGTCATGAGACCGACCCCTTTTGTGTTGATTCGTCCGTTGCGCCGGTGATCTTCCCGCGGTAGTAGTCCTCGACCGTGCTACCCGGGACCATGGCATGCGGAGCTTCCACCATGCCCTCGCCCAGCGGAGCAAGGAGTTGTTCCTTGCCGTAGATCAGGTCCGATCGATTGTCGTCGGCCATTTCGTACTCGTTGGTCATCGTCAGCGCCCGGGTCGGACAGGCCTCGATGCACAACCCGCAGCCGATGCATCGCAGGTAGTTGATCTGGTACACCTGGCCGAACCGCTCGCCCGGGGAGAAGCGCCGATCATCGAAATTGTCTGCACCCTCCACGTAGATCGCATCGGCCGGGCAGGCCCAGGCACACAGTTCGCATCCGATGCACTTCTCCAAACCGTCGGCGTACCTGTTGAGTTGATGACGACCGTGGTAGCGCGATGCCACCGCCCCCGGACTCTCCGGATACTTTTCGGTCACCGGCCTCTTGAACATCGCAGAGAACGTCACACCGAAGCCCGCCATTGCGTCACGGAATTCAGACATCACGGCCCCTTCCCCTGGTCAGCACCACACGATTGCGGACCGGTTCTCCGTCGTCGATCGGTGCGGCCGCGCCGCCATGGTCAGTTGGGTCAAAACAGACCCACTCGCCGGGTAGCGGTGGCACGGGAAAGCCTCCGGCGAACGGATCGAACGCGATCGAGTCCGCCACCGGCTTGACAGCGGACGCGGTCGTCGAGCGCCGAGCACGGACCATCAGGAACACCGCCCCCAACAGCGCTCCCGCCGACAGCGTCATCGGCACATTTCCGGTCAGATCAACCGATTTCAGCACGGCTACCGCCATTATCCATACCAGGGACACCGGGATCAGCAGCTTCCAGCCGATCGCCATGAACTGGTCATAGCGCAGGCGTGGCAGGGTGGCGCGCAGCCAGATGAAGGCGAACATGAACAGCCACAGCTTCACGACGAACCACAGCAACGGCCACCAACCGACGTTGGCGCCACTCCAGACGGTGCCCGGCCACGGTACGTGCCAGCCGCCCAGGAACATCGTGGTGGCGAGCGCCGATACCGTGATCATGTTGACGTACTCGGCGAGCATGAACATCGCGAACTTCAGCGAACTGTATTCCGTGTGGAATCCGCCCACGAGCTCCCCCTCGGCTTCCGGCAGATCGAAAGGCGCACGGTTGGTTTCGCCGACCATCGCGGTCACGTAGGCCAGAAAAGACGGCAGCAGCAATACCACGTACCAGGTGCGGTCTTGGCCCGCGACGATGCCCGAGGTCGACATGGTGCCCCCGAGCAAGAACACCGCGGCGAACGACAGAGCCATGGAGATTTCGTAGGACACCACCTGTGCCGCCGACCGCAGTCCCCCCAACAGCGGGTATGTAGAGCCAGAACCCCAGCCCGCCAGCACAATTCCGTACACACCGACCGAGGTGACGGCCAGAATGTAGAGAACCGCGACAGGAAGATCGGTCAGCTGCAGCGGGGTGTGCGTACCGAACACGGATACCACCGGGCCCATCGGGATCACCGCGAATGCCATGAACGCCGGGACAACCGCTATCACGGGAGCCAGCAGATAGATCGGTTTGTCCGCCCCCGATGGAATCATCCCTTCCTTGAGCGCGAGTTTGACCCCGTCGACCAGGGACTGCAGTATTCCGTGCGGTCCCACCCGGTTCGGCCCGAATCGCATCTGCATGCGCCCCAACACCTTACGTTCGACCAGAATCGCAACCAGTACGGTGAAAAGAAGGAATACGAAAATGGCCAACGCTTTACCGAGGATCACCCACCAGGGGTCGTGGCCGAACACGTTGGGATCTGGATACGTCATCGCACTCCTCCCGATTCGATATCGGCGACCGCCCCGATGCCCACCCCGAGTTGACGGTGCACCGCGCAGCCCCGCGAGTTCAGGGGCAACCACACCACCCGGTCGGGCATGTCCGTCACCTTCAGGGGCAATGTGACAGCACCGTCGGCGGTGCGCACCGAAACCGGGGCACCGTCGACAGCGCCGATCTCTGCGGCTGTTCTCGCCGACAACCGTGCGACCGGAATAGGCGCAGTGGCAGCGAGATTTGGCTCTCCGTCCTGGAGCCGACCATCATCGAGCAGCATCCGCCAACTGGCGATGACCGCCTGGCCGGGCCGAGGAGCTGGCAACGGCTGGGCGGTCACCGACGCGGCGTCAGGCCGCCGGCCCACCCAGGTGGCCAGTCTGGACAGCTCGGCTGCGGCCGCCGCGGGTGACGGACTACCCAGCTCCACCCCCATCCGGTCAGCCAGAATGTGCAGCACCCGCAGATCCGAGTTTGCATCGGTGGACAACGCCGGCTCGAACTGTCGCACCCTGCCCTCCCAGTTGCGGAAGGAGCCGGCCTTCTCCACCACGGGCGATACCGGGAACACGACATCCGCGCGCTGCGTGACGGCAGTTTCCCGGACTTCCAGGCTCACCACGAACGGCACGGAGTCCAATGCGTCCAGTCCCGCCCGCGGATTTGGCAGGTCGTTGACGTCCACCCCACCGACGAGCAACGCGCCGAGCTCACCGGAAGTGGCCGCCGCGAGGATCGCGGCGGTGTCACGCCCCGGGGCTTCGGGTAGGTTCACGGCGCCCCACGCGGTGGCGATCTGCTGGTGAGCTCGCCTGTCCGACAACGGACGACCGCCGGGCAAGAGGTTCGGTGCGCATCCGGCATCCAGAGCCCCACGGTCTCCGGCTCGGCGCGGAACCCACGCGAGTGCAGCCCCCGAGGCGTCGGCGAGGCGCGAGACAGCGACGTACGCTCCAGGGCTGGCGGCCAGCCGCTCCCCGGCCAGGATGACGGAACCGGCGGGCAGGTCCGGAGTCAACGCGTCGAGCGCCGCGGCCTCTCCGCCGGGCACGGTGGCAACCAGCCGACCATTGCATTTTGCCAGCCCCCCGCTGACGAAGGGCGCCACGGCAACAACCGGAAGGCCGTGTGTTCGAACGGCTTTACGCAGTCGCAGGAACACCGCAGGTGCTTCTTCCTCCGGTTCGAGGCCTACGAGCAGGACGGTCGACGCGCGCTCGAGATCCCCGTAGGTCACTTCCATACCCTTCCCGGCCACACGTGCGGCCAGGAACTCAGCCTCTTCCTGTGAGTGTTGCCGGATCCGGAAGTCGATATCGTTGCTTCTGAGTGCTATTCGAGCGAACTTGCTGTAGGCGTACGCGTCCTCGGTCGTCAACCGGCCGCCCACCAGCACCCCTGCACGCCCCGTAGCGGCATACAACCCAGCGGCAGCCACACCGATCGCTTCCGGCCAAGACGCGGGTCTTAGTTCGCCGGCCTCGCGTACCAGTGGAGACGTGATCCGATCCCCCACAGTCGGATAGGCGAACGCCCAGCGACCCTTGTCGCAATTCCACTCCTCGTTGACCTCTGGATCGTCACCGGCCAGGCGACGCAGCACCTTTCCGCGGCGATGGTCGGTGCGCAGCGCGCATCCGGACGCACAGTGCTCACACACGCTGGGACTGGACATCAGGTCGAACGGCCGGGCCCGGAACCGATAGGCCGTGCCGGTCAGCGCCCCCACCGGGCAGATCTGCACGGTGTTGCCGGAGAAATAGGATTGCAGCCCCTCATCGGGGGCAACGCCTACCTGTTGCCGGGCGCCGCGTTCGAGCATATCGATGAACGGATCTCCGGCGATCTGGCTGGCGAACCGGGTGCAGCGAGCGCACTGCACGCAGCGCTCGCGGTCCAACAGCACCTGGGCCGACAAGCTGATCGGTTTAGGGTAGGTCCGTTTGACGTCTTCGAACCGGGTTTCGGTGCGCCCGTGGGCAATAGCCTGGTTCTGCAGTGGACACTCACCGCCTTTGTCGCAGACTGGGCAATCCAACGGGTGGTTGATCAGCAGCAGCTCCATCACACCCCGCTGCGCCCGGTCGGCGGCTTCAGAGCTGTGCTGGGTACGCACCACCATGTCCGGGGTGCAGACGATTGTGCACGACGCCATCGGTTTACGCTGCCCGTCGACCTCGACCAGACATTGCCGGCACGCCCCGACCGGCTCCAACAACGGATGGTCGCAGAATCGCGGAATCTGGATACCCAGCAGCTCGGCAGCGCGGATCACCAAAGTACCCTCGGGCACGCTGATCCTGTCACCGTCGATGGTCAGCGACACCAGCTGAGCCGACGGCGTGTGGCTTGTCTGTTCGGCCTGCGTCATACACGCTCCCTTCCGCGACGGTGAGCGGTGGTAAGAATGCGGATACTTGGGTCAATTCGGACGAATTCGGGTCTGAGCTCGATGTGAGACATCTACGCATCCACCCGGCCGGAAGCCATCGCAGTCGAGGCGTATGGATCGAACGGGCAGCCTGAACGGACGTGGGCCTCATACTCGTCGCGAAAGTGTCGAAGCGAGGACATGATCGGTGAGACCGCCCCATCACCCAAGGCACAGAACGACTTACCCGACAGAGATTCCGAAATGTCGAATAGCCTTCGCAGATCTCTCAGAGTGCCCGACCCGGTCTCCAGGCGCTCGTAGATCTGCGCGAGCCAGTACGTGCCTTCGCGGCACGGCGTGCACTTGCCGCACGATTCGTGTGCGTAGAACTGGGTCCAGCGGCGCACCGCCCGCACGACACAGGTGGAATCGTCGAAAACCTGTAAGGCCTTGGTACCGAGCATCGATCCGGCCGCAGCTACGCTGTCGTAATCCAGCGGCACATCCAGATGCTCTGCGGTCAGCAGCGGTGTTGAGGATCCGCCGGGGGTCCAGAACTTCACCTCATGCCCGTCCCGTACCCCACCGGCATGCTCGAGGAGTTCGCGCAGCGTGATACCGAGCGGGGCTTCGTACTGACCCGGCCGGTTCACGTGCCCCGACAGTGAGTACAGCGTGAAGCCCGGCGAGTTCTCCGGCCCCATCGACCTGAACCACTCGACTCCGTTCAGCAGGATCGGAGGCACGCTGGCAATGGACTCGACGTTGTTGACCACCGTCGGGCACGCATACAGCCCGGCAACAGCGGGAAACGGTGGCCGCAAGCGAGGCTGGCCACGACGGCCCTCCAATGAATCCAACAGCGCGGTCTCCTCACCGCAGATGTAGGCACCGGCCCCGGCATGCACGGTCAGTTCCAGATCGAACCCCGATCCGCCGACACTGCGGCCCAGATAACCCGCGGCATACGCCTCGGCGACCGCGACCTGCAATCGCCGTAGCACCGATACCACTTCGCCGCGCACGTAGATGAACGCATGATGTGCACGGATCGCATAGGCAGCTATGACGACACCCTCGATCAGGAGATGCGGGGCAGTCAACATCAGTGGGACGTCTTTGCACGTCCCTGGTTCGGACTCGTCGGCGTTGACCACCAGATAGCGCGGCTTGGGGTCGTTCTGGTTGATGAACGACCACTTGGTGCCGGTCGGGAATCCCGCACCGCCACGACCGCGCAGACCCGAATCCTTCACCAGCGCAATGACATTGTCGGGATCCATCGATAGCGCCCTGGCGAGGCCGCGATAGCCGTCGTGACGTCGATAGATGTCCAGCGTCCACGGTTCGGGCTCATCCCAGAATCGGGTCAACACCGGTGTCAACCGGGTCCGCGGCGTCATGACCAACCGCCGTCAGGTGCAGCACGCAGCCCCGCCAGAACCCGTTCGGTCTCTCGAAAGGTGCACAATGGTCCACCTCGCGTCGGAGTCACCGGTCGGCCGGCTCGCAGATCATCGACGAGTTCGCGCGCAGTGTCCGGATTCTGGTCGTCGAAGAACTCCCAGTTCACCATCACCACCGGCGCGTAGTCGCAGGCCGCATTGCATTCGATCGCCTCAAGGGTGACCCGGCCGTCCGCTGTGGTCTGCCCCGGCTCGATACCCAGGTGGTATCGCAGCGCTTCCAGAATGGCGTCACCGCCCATGACGGCGCACAGCGTGTTGGTGCACACGCCCACGAGGTATTCGCCCGTCGGCGCACGCCGGTACATCGAGTAGAACGTCGCAACAGCGGTGACCTCGGCCGCTGTCAATCCGAGTTGCGTTGCACAGAACCTTGTTCCAGCCGGTGTCAGATACCCGTCCTGCGACTGGACCAGATGCAGCAGCGGTAACAAGGCCGAACGGGCCTGTGGATACTTCGCGATGATCGCTGCGGCGTCGTCGGCCAACCTCGACGCGACTTCGGCCGGGTAAGCAACCGGGCCGTTGAGTTGCGGTCCGGTCTCGTCGGGTCGTTGCCCGAGCTCGAGAAATATCTCGGTCACCTGTCCACCCCTCCCATGACCGGATCGATCGACGCCACCGCCGCAATCACGTCGGCGACCATCCCGCCCTCGCACATCGCGGCGACCGCCTGCAGATTGGTGAACGACGGATCCCGGTAGTGGACCCGATACGGCCGCGTGCCGCCATCGGACACCATGTGCACGCCGAGCTCACCACGTGGCGATTCCACCGCCGTGTACACCTGCCCGGCCGGCACTCGGAATCCTTCGGTGACCAGCTTGAAATGGTGGATGAGGCCCTCCATCGAATGGCCCATGATGTTGGCGACGTGCTGAGCGGAATTGCCCAACCCGTCCGGGCCGTGCACAAGATCGGCCGGCCAGGCGAGCTTCTTGTCCGAGATCATCACCGGCCCGCGCGCTCGCTGTCCGAGTCGCTCCACACACTGCGTCACGATCTTCAGCGATTCCCGCATCTCGCCGACACGCACCAGGAACCGGTCATAGCAGTCGGCTTGCGTCCCGGTGACGACCTCGAAATCGTATGTCTCATAACCGCAATACGGCTGACTCTTGCGCAGGTCGTGCGACAGCCCGGTAGCCCGCAGTACCGGTCCGGTGACCCCCAGTGCCATACAGCCGGTCAGATCCAGATAACCGACGCCCTGATTGCGCGACTTCCAAATGGCGTTCTCCCGCAGCAGATCCTCGACCGTATCGAGTTGTCCCGGCAATGTCCCAAGAAGCGCGCGCACCTGCTCGACGCCGTCGGCGGGCAGGTCCGCGGCCAGCCCGCCGGGGCGGATGTAGGCATGGTTCATCCGCAATCCGGTGATCGCCTCGTACGCCTTGAGGATGTCTTCGCGGCCAAGGAAACCGAAGAACATCGCGCTCATCGCACCCAGCTCCATGCCACCGGTGGCCAGCGCCACCAGGTGCGAGGAGATACGGTTGAGTTCCATCAGCAGTACCCGGACCACGCTCGCCCGCTCCGGGATGTCGTCGGTGATCCCCAGCAGCTTCTCGACCCCTAGGCAGTATGCGGTCTCGTTGAAAAACGGTGACAGGTAATCCATGCGGGTGACGAATGTGACGCCTTGAGTCCAGTTGCGATACTCGAGATTCTTCTCGATCCCGGTGTGCAGATAGCCGATACCGCAGCGCGCCTCGGTCACGACTTCGCCCTCGATCTCGAGGATCAGCCGCAGCACGCCGTGGGTCGACGGATGCTGCGGACCCATGTTGACCACGATCCGTTCCGACGCTGCACCTTGCGACCAGGCCGGCGTCGTCCGCACCATCTCATCCCAGTCCCGGCCGACCACGGTGACCACCGTGTCTTCGATGTCGGACATCAGCGATAGAACCTCCGCTTGTCCGGGGGTGCTATCCGGGCACCGTGGTATTCCACCGGGACACCGCCCAGCGGGTAGTCCTTGCGCTGCGGATGACCGACCCAGTCGTCGGGCATCTCGATGCGAGTCAACGCCGGATGACCGTCGAACACCATCCCGAAGAAGTCGAAAGTCTCCCGTTCATGCCAGTCGGTAGTCGGGTAGATCGAAAACAGCGAAGGGACACGTGGATCGCTGTCGGGCGCCGCGACCTCCAGACAGATTCGCCGGTTGTGCGTGATCGACATCAGTGGATACACCGCATGCAGTTCTCTTCCGGTGTCCTCGGGGTAGTGCACACCGCTGACACCGAGACACAGTTCGAAGCGCAACTGCGGATCATCGCGCAATGCGGCTGCCACCCTCGGCAACTGCCAACGGTGTACCTCAAGCGTCAGCTGCTCGCGGTGGACGGCGACGCGTTCGACGGCGGCCTCGAACGCTTTGCGGCCGCCGAGGACACCGGTGAGCCGGTCGACCACCACATCGAAGTACCCGCCGTAAGGGCGGGCGCTGCGGCGCAGTTCGGCGGGTACGCGAGTCAACAGCCCATACCCTGAGGTGTCACCACTGCCGGTGACACCGAACATCCCGCGGTTCCAGCTCATCGCAGCAACCCCTTCATATCCCACGTGGATGGTGATGCCAGCGCAGCCTGTTCGGCGGCAGCGATGACCTCCTCGCGGTGCACTCCGAGCGGCATCTGCTGAATCTTGTCGTGTAACTTCAGGATCGCGTGCAGCAGCATCTCGGGGCGCGGCGGGCATCCCGGTAGGTAGATGTCGACCGGCACGACATGATCAACGCCCTGCACGATCGCGTAGTTGTTGAACATTCCGCCCGATGACGCGCACACGCCCATTGCCAGAACCCATTTCGGTTCGGCCATCTGGTCGTACACCTGGCGCAGCACCGGCGCCATCTTCTGACTGACCCGGCCCGCAACGATCATCAGATCGGCTTGCCGTGGAGTTGCAGAGAATCGCTCCATGCCGAACCGGGCGATATCGAAACGCGGTGAGGCGGTGGACATCATCTCGATGGCACAGCACGCGAGGCCGAACGTGGCCGGCCACAACGACCCTTTGCGGACATAACCGGCCACCTTCTCGACCGTGGACAACACGATGCCACCGGGCGGCGTCTCCTCTAGTCCCATTCCAGTCCACCCCGTCGCCACACGTAGCCGTAGGCCACGAAGACCACCACCATGAACAGCGCCATCTCTGCAAGTGCGAACGGACCGAGCCGGTCGAACGCGACGGCCCACGGGTAGAGAAACACGATCTCGATGTCGAACACGATGAACAGCATTGCGGTCAGGTAGAACCGGATCGGGAAACGGCCCGGACCCACGCTGTGCCGTGCGGGTTCGATCCCGCATTCGTAGGCCTGCAATTTGGCCCGGTTGAACCGGCGCGGACCGATCAGCAAGGCCATCCCGACCGATACGACTGCGAACGCCGCGGCGACGCCGCCGAGAACCAGGATCGGCAGATACAAACCCATACCCGTTGGCCCTTCCACACGATGAAGTGCGGCACTGATGCCGTGCCGAGGTGATTCGAGGTGGACCGTCATTGGTCGCTACCTCGTACGAAGATGTCTACCGGTCGGCAGAGGCGTGGTTGACCCCGATATGGGGGATACGCAAGGTGATTCGCTGGGGGAAAGTCGGCTCAGCGCGGCGAGAGGCCGAACAGTCCCGGGTCGAATGTCGCCCTGGCGGCCACTGACGCGGCCGCGGCTGCCACGATGACCCGGGCAGCTGAATCATGGCCCTTGGGGAATACGATCTCGGCGCTGTCCGGCCCGTCACGGTGGGCCATCAGCCAGTCGTACAACAACCAGTCGAGTGCGCAGGCGACGGCAAGCGCATCTGCATCCGGGCCGTGTGCTGCCGACATCACTGATCGCATTGCGTCGAGGTGCTCGGTGCGCGCGGCATCCTTGTTCACCCCTGAGCTGTCGAACAGCAGCATCGACAACGTCAAGGGGAAGCGCTGCCCGGATTCGGCTTGCACCACCCATCGCCCACCCTTGAAGGGCTTGTCGGGATCGACCTGTTGCATCCGGCCGAATCCGCTGACCACACCGAGCGTCGGGTCGTCGAGCTCACCGTCCAGTGGCACCGGCCCCAACAGCCCAAGGGGTTCCCGGGCCCGGATCGAGAACAGCGCGGCGGTGCCGATGATCTTGCCGGCGCGCAGATCCGCCGCCAGCCCCAGGAATTCGACCGTCGCGGCATATTCGAAACACAGTCGATCCAGAACGCGGTGCAGTTCGACCAGGCCGTCGCGTTCATCCTGGCTTTCCGGCGACCGTCCGCCGCCGAGGTGTCGGCCGAACCGCTCGGCGGAGATGATCAGCGCGTCGTCGAGCGCCTCGAGATGGGTGGCGACCAGACGTTCGGCTTCGTCGTCGTCGGCCACGAGCGCTTGCAAAGTGGTCGGTGTGCCAGCGGGATCGGTCCAGTAGAAGCCGATCTGACCGTCGGCCTGGACAATTCGCGGCCTCATTCCGACGGCACGGCAAGTCTGCGGTTGGTCAGCAGAAGTTGACGCTTCGTCGACTCGTCGAGGGTATGCACCTGCGCGGCGTCCAGAGGGCCGCAGATCCGGTCCCAATGCAACGCGATGTGATCTCCGGCCGCCACATCGGGCAAAGCGCTGTGACCGTCGACAAAGACTGCTATCTCGCGCGCCCACGGCTCGGAGAGGCTGAGACAACGGCCATCCCAGGTCAGTGTCCTGGTGCGGACCTCGATACGGTCTCGGTCGCGAGCCAGCACTTCGGCCGGCGTGATCCGGCAGCTGTCCAAGATCCGGATCGGATGTTCGCCCATGCCCTTGCCGAGCAGCCGCGACCATGGATAAACCCCGAAGACGTGGAAGCAGTGGTTGCCCGCGGCCTCCTCGGCCAGCTCCGGCGTGAGATGCGTCCAGTAGTGTCCGGCCTGCGGACCGATCACCGCGAGCAGCTCGGCGTAGAACTCCGCTGAGTCCAGGCGATCACCGACACCGCCTCCCAACCAATATGATTCGACCAGCCGATGGTCCAGCGGATCGGCGATGCCGGTCATCCGGGAAAGCACTCTCAGGTAAGGCCAAACACCGGAGAATCGCCGCGCCACCGCGCGGATCTCGTCCTCGGAACCGTCGCGCAGTGCCGCACCGTCGGCGGGACCGCAATAGCCGAGCTGGTTCGGCGCGTAGGCGTACCTGCCGAACAGCCGCGGCCCGTCGGTAGCCACCTCCACCGGCATCACCCCCGCCCGGTCTGCCCGACGAGTTGGGCGGCCTCGCGGTGCATCCGACCGAAGTTGTAGTACGCCGCACAGGCTCCTTCTGCGGACACCATGCAGGTTCCGATCGGAGTCTCCGGAGTGCACGCGGTGCCGAACACCTTGCATTCCCAAGGCTTGAGTACGCCTTTGAGCACCTCGCCGCACTGGCATGCCTTGGGGTCGGCGACCCGCACCCCGGGCATGTCGAACCGCATTTCCGCGTCGAACTCCACATACTCGTCACGTATTCTGAGCGCGCTCTGCGAGATGAATCCGAGCCCGCGCCACTCGAAGTGTGGCCGCAGCGCAAACACCTTGCCCAGCAACGCCAGAGCCGCTTGATTACCCTCTGGGTGAACTATGCGGGAGTACTGGTTCTCCACTTCGCAGCGGCCCTCGTGAATCTGCCGCAGCAGCATGGCCACGGCCGCAAGGATATCCAGCGGTTCGAAGCCCGTGACCACCAACGGCTTCCGGTACACCTCGGGCACGAACCGGTAGGGCCGGTTGCCGACCACCGTCGAGACGTGCCCGGGCCCGAGAAAACCTGACAGTCGCAGATCCGGCGATTCCAGGATAGCTTTGATGGGCGGCACGATCGTGACGTGATTACAGAAGACGCTGAAGTTGACCACGCCCATTTCCCTTGCCCGCAAGAGGGTTACCGCGGTCGACGGCGCCGTGGTCTCGAAGCCGATTGCGAAGAAAACCACATGCTTGCCCGGATTGTCGACCGCGATCTTGAGCGCGTCCAGCGGCGAATAGACGAACCGGACATCCGCGCCACGGGCCTTCGCGTCGAGCAGACTCCCTTCGGAGCCGGGTACCCGCATCATGTCGCCGAAGCAGGTGAAGATCACGTCCGGCTGCGACGCGAGCCACATCGCATCGTCGATTCGGCCCATCGGGATCACACACACCGGACAGCCAGGCCCGTGCACGAGTTCTACATTTTCCGGTAGTAGATGTTCTATGCCGTGTCGATAAATGGTGTGAGTATGCCCGCCGCACACCTCCATGAACTTGAACGGTTGACCATCTTCTTGGCCGTCCTTGGCCAAGAACTCTATGGTTCCCAACAACTTCCGAGCTGCTGCGGGGTCGCGGAACTCATCGACGAATCGCATATCGGTTGTCTCCTTCAGATGATCGAGGATGAGTCGAAGGCTTCGATTTCGGTGTCGTAGGCCTCGCCGAGCTTCTTCACCGCGGCAAGCGTCAACAACGCCTCGGTCTCATCGATCTTGGCCATCGCGAAGCCCACGTGTACCAGCACCCAGTCGTCGACCTCGGGCATATCCTTCTCAAGCAGACGCACACTGATGGTCCGCCGCACTCCTGACACGTCTACCCGCGCCATATAGTTTGCAGTATCGGTGATCTCGACGATCTGGCCGGGAATTCCAAGACACATCGCGTCACTCTCCGTTCTTCATCGGGCGCTTCTCAACAGATCCGCGGCAACGGGTCACCGACGAGCATGTCGACGATCCTGCTTCCGCCGAACATCGTGCGCAGCAGGACAGCTGCCGCAGGCTCGGCAGTGATCTCGCCGATTTCGGCCGCTTCGGCACCCAGCGGGTGTCGCCGCAGGGCGACCAGTGCCGCGTCAACTTCCGCGGGTGCCACGACCGCAATGAACTTACCCTCGTTGGCGACGTAAAGCGGGTCGATGCCCAACATTTCGCAGGCACCACCCACCGGTGGCCGCACCACCAGGCGTTCCTCGTCGAGAACCACTCCGACGTTGGCGGTCCGGGCCAACTCGTTGCACACGGTGCCGACACCACCGCGAGTGGGGTCACGTAGCCACCGGGTGGCCGGGGCTGCAGCGAGCAGAACCTCCACCAACTCACTGACCGATGCAGTATCGGAACGGATATCGGCGTCGATAGCCAGATCACCACGGGCCAGCATGACTGCCATCCCGTGGTCGCCCATAGATCCGGATATCAGCACCTTGTCCCCCGGCCTCACCGCGGCGGCCGAGAATTCCCGGCCGGCCGGTATCAACCCCACCCCCGTTGTGGTGATGAAGAGCCCGTCAGCAGCACCCCGCGGCACAACCTTGGTGTCGCCGGTGACGATCTGGACCCCAGCCGCGGCCGCCGCCGCCGCCATGTCCGCGACGATCTCCTCCAACTGGGCTATCGGAAATCCCTCTTCCAGCACAAACGCTGCGGTGATCCAGGACGGCAGTGCGCCCGCCATCGCCAGGTCGTTCGCCGTACCGTGCACCGCCAGGTCACCGATGGATCCACCCGGAAATCGCAAGGGCTGCACCACGAAAGAGTCGGTTGATACTGCAATGCGTTGGCCGCCGGGGAGCTCGATCACCGCGCCGTCGCCGAGCGATTCCAGCAACGGATTGCGAAACGCCTCGACGAACACAGCATCCACGAGAGCAGCCGATGCCTTACCGCCGGCTCCATGGGCCAGGGTCACGATTTCGTCGCGCAACCGGGGTCTACGCCTGCGGAACGCCTCGATGCGCTCGATGACCTCATGCTCGGCCCAGCTCGGGCCCGGTGAACGATGATCGCTGACAGGTTTACTCACGACGCGTGAACCCCCTTCTCGTGGACCGAAGACCACAGCTGATAGCCGAGCAGGGCCTGGGCCTCCTGGATGCGATGCACACTCTGTGACTTCACCACGAAGCACGCGTCGACGTCGGCGCTGGCGGCAAACGCACCACCGTCGTAGCCGGCGAAACCTATGGTGTACATGCCACGATGTCTGGCCTCACGCAGTGCCACCGTCAGGTCGGCAGAGTTTCCACTCGTGGACATCGCGATCGCGATATCCCCGGCGGTCGCACGGGCCATCAATTGTCGGGCGAAAACCAACTCGAATCCGACATCGTTACCCAACGCCGTCAAGATGGCCTGATCGGCGGTCAGGCACCAAGACGGCAGCGGGGGCCCCACCGGGGGGTGCGCGAACAACGCGGCCAGAGTCGCCGAATCGGTTGAGCTGCCACCATTTCCGAAGGTGAACAATCGGCCCCCGGTGGAGAACCGCCGGGCCATCTCGGTGGCGGCGGTGTCCACCAGCGCGGCACAATCCTCGAGCGTGGAGCGTCGCAGTGCGGCGCTCTCGGCCGCCTTCGTCCGGGCTGACAACGCGAGGTCCGCCAACAAAGGCCCTGGGTCGGATTCCTGGGAATCGATGAAGGGATAGAGGAAATTGGTGGCTTCCTCTGGTGCGTCGGCACCTGTCGGCTGTCCGGTCATCTCGCGTCGTCCTCCCCCACCCGGCTGATCGCCATCCCGGCATGCACCAACACCAGATCGCCGGCGGACACCGGGCCGACGAGGACAGTCTCGACGGTCTCGCTGCCG
The DNA here is from genome assembly GCF_010727475.1 of Mycolicibacterium mageritense. Classification (NCBI taxonomy): domain Bacteria; kingdom Bacillati; phylum Actinomycetota; class Actinomycetes; order Mycobacteriales; family Mycobacteriaceae; genus Mycobacterium; species Mycolicibacterium mageritense. The sequence continues at coordinate 3,749,556 of NZ_AP022567.1, read as the reverse complement.
TTCGCGGTCCGCACTCGCGCCGAGGTGCCGTCCAAGGCTGCGAGCACCTCGCCCAGCCGCCCTTCGTCGCTGCAGGTGACGCACACCTCGTCGGTGCACGCGGCGACCGTCAGCAGGCCGGGATGTTCGAAGCAGACATGGGTCAGCTCCCACAGCAGGTGGTAGAGCAGTACGAAACCACCTGTCGCGGGCAGTCGCGGATCCGCATCGTCAATCCACAACACGTGGTCGGCCGCACCGTCGTTCGGCCGAGCGCCGCTGCCGATCCAGATCGTGGTGGCTCCCCACGCGGGTGCGCGACGCATGATCGAGCGCACGTCCGCGTCGACGGCGTCCGCAATCGCGATCACGACGTCGCCCGATCGCACCGACACACGCGCAACGTCGACCAGATCGGGTCCGGTAAGGGCGACTGCGGGCAACGCCCGCTTGCCGACTATCACCGGGTGCACGAACTCGACCGCAACGTGCTGAGCGTGCGGTAGCCAGGATGGGGCGAGACACCACATCGTGGCACCGGCGGCGAAGCGCCGGGCCAGGGTCAACGAGGCCGCAGCCAGATCCTCACTCAGCCCGTGGTCGACGATGGTGCTGACCATTACGACACCGCCGGATCCCCGAATACACCGTATTCGGTCATAGTCGCCAGGGTGAGCTGCGCCGATTCCTCATCGATACGGGTCAACGCGAAACCTGCGTGCAAGATCGTGTAGTCCCCGATGCTCAGGTCGGGCAAGTAGGCCAGGCACGCCGTCTTCTCCTCGCCGGGGAACGCCACGCGCGCCATCCGCGCCCCGGAGTCCTCGTCCCAGATCTCGGTGATACGTCCCGGGATTCCTAAACACATCGCTTCGCCTCCTGCTCGGTCAACACCGATACTGCCGCCTGGCCCAACGCAAGCCCTCCATCATTGGGGGGAACAGTGCGGTGGACCAGTACCTCGAATCCCCGATCGGTGAGCTGCTGCCGACACGCACGCAGCAGCAGCACATTCTGGAAGACGCCGCCGGTCAGCCCGGCCAGTCGGACCGGACCGGCCACCCGGTCCACGCCCTCGCCGACGGCCTCGGCAACGGCGCGATGAAAGGCCAGCGCCAATGCCGCGGGTCTGACCCCCTCGCGCACCGCTCCTACCATCTGTCGCAACATCGGTGCCGGGTCCAGCACCGCGTCCTCGGTCACGGTCAGGCGCAGCTGCGGCGCATCCGGTCCGGCCGCGCCGGTGCCGGCCAGTACTTCGAGCTCGATCGCCGCCTGCCCCTCGTATTCGATGCGGTGGCGCACCCCGAGCAAGGAAGCGACCGCATCGAACAACCGGCCCATGCTGGTGCAGGGCACACAGCCGGTCCCGCTCGCGAGCTGCGAACCCAGCAGCCGCAGTTCGGCTTCGGACAGCGCGGACACCGGGGCCAGATCCGGATCCCATTCGATACCGGCCGCCCTCAGGTACGACAGCGCCATCCGGCACGGATTGCGCACTGCGGTGTCGCCGCCGGCCAGTGCGACCGGAGCGAGATGCCCGACTCGTGCGAACCGGTGACTGTCGGCTCCGAGCGCCAGGATCTCACCGCCCCAGATGGTGCCGTCTGTACCGTAACCCGTTCCGTCGAAGGCGATTCCGATGACCGGCTCGCCCAACCTACTGTGCTCGGCCAACAGCGAGACGACATGGGCGTGGTGGTGTTGGACCAGATCGACGGGACGTCCCGCGGCATTGCGCTCAGCCCAGCTGCGAGTGAGGTAAGCCGGATGCAGGTCGGCCGCCAGCCTGGTCGGTACCCCCCGCATGCCGCTGATCTGGGCTACCGAGTGCTCGAATGCACGCAGCGTCTCCCAGCTGCCCATGTCCCCGATGTGCGCGGAACAGTACGCACGACGGCCATCGGTGAGGCAGAAGGTGTTCTTTAGCTCACCACCTACCGCAAGCACCGTGGATTCCACGGTGTCGCCGAGCGCTATGGGCAACGGGGCGTAGCCGCGCGACCGACGAATCGGGAGTTCGCAGCCGTCGATCACCCGGACCACCGAGTCGTCGCACGGTACATGGATCGGCCGGTTGTGGTCGAGCACCGCATCACCGAGTGCCGGAAGACGTTCGACGGCATCGTCATCTGTGTAACAGATGGGCTGATCAGATAAGTTCGCGCTGGTCAGCACGAGTGACTCGGGAGCCGGGCACCCGGAGCCCGGCACCGGGCACATCAACAGGTGGTGAATCGGCGAATACGGCAGCAGCAATCCGATCCACGGGCTTCCTGGCGCGACCTCCGGCGCCACCGGCGCATTGGCGCGCCGCCGAACCAGAACGATCGGCCTCGCGCGGCTGGTCAGTACAGCTGCTTCGTCGTCGCCGATCTCGCCATAGCGGCGAGCGACTTCGAGGTCACGAACCATGACGGCGAAAGGTTTGCCGCCCCTGGCCTTTCGTTGCCGTAGGGCTGCCACGGCCACCTCGTCGCCGGTCGAGCAGCTCAGGTGGTAGCCGCCGATACCTTTGACCGCAACGATCGCGCCCGCGGCAAGGGCCTGCTGCGCCGCGGCGATCGCCGCGTCGGTGCCCAGCGTTCGTCCGGCACCGGCATGCTGTCGGCGGAAATCCCGAAACCACAGTGCCGGACCGCAATCCGGGCAAGCGATGGGCTGAGCGTGGAACCGGCGGTCTGTGACATCGTGATACTCGGTGGCACAACGTTCGCACATCGCGAATCCGGACATCGTGGTCGCCGGACGGTCGTATGGCAACTGACGGATGATGGTGAATCGAGGGCCGCAGTCGGTGCACGTCACAAACGGATGCCGATAACGTCGGTCGGCGGGGTCGAACAACTCCGCTACACAGTTGTCGCATATGGCGATGTCGGGCGGGATGGGTGTGGCCGCTCCATCGGCAGATCGACTGTCCTCGATCTGGAATGGTGCCGGATCGCCCGCCTGCACCGGCACCGCAACACTGGAAACCGCGGCGATCGCCGCCAGGGGTGGTGCATCTGCGCGCAATCGGCGGGCGAACTCCGCGACAGCGGAGGCCGGACCCTGTACCTCGACGAACACCGCTGACGAGTCGTTGCCGACGAATCCGCTCAGCGCCAACTCAGTTGCCACCCGGTGCACGAACGGGCGGAATCCGACCCCCTGCACCACGCCGACGACCGTGAAGCGTCGGCGGATCTCTTTGAGCTGCATCAGCGCGCCTGCACTCATCGCGCCCGCCGCCAGATCACGACACGATTGTTTCCGGAGTCCGATACGGCGATGCGGTCGCCGCGCAGCGACAGGCCATACGGCCAGCACATGGTGTCGGGCTGAACCGAGGTCCAGCGGTTCTCGCCGTTGGACGCGAAGTCCGGTTGGGCCAACACATGATCGGCACCCTTTCCGTCGGTCGGCACCCCGTCCCACAACAGGATTCGGTTGTTTGCGGTGTCCGCGACGGCGAGCCGTTCGGCAGAACCGTCTCCATCGAGGCCTACGGCATAGGGGAAGCGGAACCGGTCCCCGGTGTGCGGGCCATACGGCCATTCCTCCGATGCCGCGAAATCGCCTTGCCCCAGCAGGATGTCGGCTGGCCGGTCGCCATCGGGCTGCGGTGACCAACCCAGGATCCGGTGGTTGCCCGCATCGGCCACCAACAGTAGATCGTCGTGGCCCGCCAGCGCGTGCGGCCAGCGGAAGCTCGCCGGACCCGCAGTGCCGCCGCGGTTTTCCGAACGTTGCGTTGCGTCGGGTTGGCCCAGCACGATATCGGCGGGCTGTCCGGGTTCAGGGATACCGCCATGCCATCCGAGTACCCGACGGTTTCCGGTATCGCCCACCCAGAACCGCGAACCGACCATTGCGATGCCGAACGGCCAGTAGAACGTCGCCGCCGAGCAGGCGGCGCCCTGATTGGGCTCGACCGAGGATGCATCGGGCTGACCGAGAACCCGATCCGGTGCGACATCGCTGGTCTGCGGCACCGAATCCCAGATCAGGATGCGATGGTGCCACGCATCCGCGACGACCAGCCGACCCTCGTGCAGCAGCACTCCGGTGGGCAGGTTCATGCCGCGTTCCGGCCCTCGACCACCGGCCGCCTTTCCCTCGGTGATGCCGTTGGGCTGACCGAGGACGATGTCGGCGGGTTGTCCATCGCCGTCCGGACGACCGTGCCATACCAGGACGCGGTGGTTACCGGAATCAGCGACCACCAGCTGGTCGCGGCCGAGGAACACACTCCTGGGCGAGTACATCCAGGCCATCGACGGGTGCGCGGGCGGCAGCGCGAGACCACCCGGGGCCGGTGCGCCCAAGCAGATCTCCGGCGCCCACCCGTCGTTGAGGTCGGTCCCGGGTGTCTTGTCCACCAGCGCCGGGCGGCCACCGATGTTGTGACGGACGGTGTATCGGGTCATACCGCTACTCGGACCCAGATTTCGCCGCTGTCGATCCGTATCGGCAACTGCTCCAGCTGCGCACCCGGCGCGCTGAGGCACTCGCCCGAGCCGGCGTCGTAGCAGAAGCCGTGCCAAGGACAGGTCAGCGTGCCGTTGGCGGTGTCGACCACGGCGTTGTCCATCGGTAAACCCTCGTGCGCGCATTCGTTGCGATAGGCCGAAAACCGTTGGCCGACATTGACTACGATTACATCGGCCGACGCGCCGGACGACGAGGCGAGGTTGCGGGCCACGAGTTGACCGTCGGACACGGCACCGGCCGGACCTGCGCTGACCCAGCCCTCACTTGCCGGATCCGGCCCGACCCGCAACGCTTCCAGAGGAATCAGAGTCGGGGACGGTTGGTTCGGCAGCACTTCCAGGCCCGTGACCGACGGCACGTTGTCGACCAAGGCGCTCTCCACCAGATTGCGCAGTGTCACCGACGACATCGAGCAGCCGTTGCACGCGCCCTCGAGTCGGACGAACGCGATTCCGTCCTCGATCCGTATCAAGCTGACATCGCCACCGTGACTTTGTAATTGCGGCCGCACCTCGGCCAGCACCCGGTTGGCGTGGGTCATCGGGTCCGGCCGGACGATGCCGTGCAGCGACAGCAACAGATGCACCACCGGATCATCGACCAGATCGAACAGCACCGGCCGGGCTGCGGCGTCGGCGCGCATCCGTCGCACCATGGTCGTCAGGCCGACCCGGTGCACCGCCTCGATCGCCGCCTTGACCTCCTCGGCGACCGACCGCGGTCCGTCGTCGAGGTCTGCCAACGCGGCAATTGCGGCATCGACTCTTTTCGCGAGGGTCTCGAAGTCCGGTTCCGATTCGGATGGCTGCGCAGCGGAACCTACCGGACGCGCCGTGGGCGCCACTCTGGTAGTGGTCGACATGTGCCGCTCCTTCCTAGCCGGGCTCGGTTTCGTTCCGGGTCAGTGCCCGTTGCCGCGAGATCTCGTCGAGCACACCGCGCACAGCCCGCACCGACTCGTGGTCACCGGCCTCCTCGAACAAGAATCGTGCGTCGTACAACTTGGCCCTGGCCTGATCGAAGACGCCGAGGTGGGCCAGGGCATTACCCTGATTGGCCAGCACTCTGGCCCGGCCGACCGGATCGGTGTCACGATCGCGCGACTGCAGCACCGCCTCGTAGAGTTCGACGGCCTCGACCAAGTTGTCGGCCTGATGCCTGGACGGGGTGTATACGAGTGAGTTGGCAAGGTTCAGTTGCACACTCGCCCACTGCTCGGGATGGTCTTCTTTGGTGTACACGGTCAGCGCCGAGCGCAGTGACTGTGCCGCAACACCGAGCCGCAGCTGACCGGACGCCTCCACCATGGGCATGGTCAGATACGCCGTGGCAAGGTTGGCGTGCGCAGCGGCCCACAGCAGAGGCGCCTCGTCGCGCAGCACCAACTGCAACGCCGAGTGGTAATGCGGTATCGCGCTCGGCAGTAATTCCGGTCGGTCCTGGGCCTGTTCATGCAGCAGGCCCCCGAGGGTCAGATGCAGCTCGGCGCGCTCCACCCGCAGACCCTCGGCCCCATCCAGGTGCCGCACCGCCTGCTCCAGCCGCTGACGTGCACTCGGATCGCCGACATCCCGGCATATCGAGCCCGCAGCCGAACCCAGCATGCCCTGCAACGGCGCCGATACCGGTGCGGCCTCCGCCATAGCCTGATCGAGCAGCGCAATCGCCGCCGCCGAATCCCCGCCGTCGAGGGTAGCGCTTGCCTGGCACGCCAGTACGGCCGCGGCAAGTTCACCATCGAGGGCGCTGACGTCGGGCATGGTGTCGGCGCGCCCGACGACGAACAGCACCAAGTCGACCAGCACCGCAAATTCCCCGAGCACCGCACGCAAACTGTCGGGGTCGGTGGAGTCGGGATCGAGTACGAACCGGTTGTACCGCGCCACGACGTCGTCCTGCTCGTCGGTCAACGCAGCAAGCGCCGCCGTACGGTCACCGGCCAAGGCCAGTTCGTGCGGGCGCATCTGCGGGGGCCACGATTGTGGGACACGGCCGGCGAGCAGCTCAGCACGTACTGCGTCACTGCCATCTCCGTCTGGAATCAGCATGTAGCCCAAGGGAAGTGGGAATGCACCCAGTGGCTGCGGGCGCACCGCACGCACCTCTACGGGCTTGGCGGTTGCGAACGGTGTCGTCACGACGTCAGTCATTGAGGAATCCTCGCAAATCTCGCTCGGCAGCGCGCTTGATCAGGCTGGCGGCCAATTCCGCCCTGGCCTTGGTCCGACAGATGTCGACCCGGTTGCGCACCACACCGTCCGGAAAGACCACCACGACCTCGACCGCCCATTGACCGCGGTCCTCGACCACCACGGTCTCCACGTCGAGGGCGTCCTCGGTACGACCGGTGGACCGTGGTGTCGTCTTCGGGCGGTCCGGGCGCTGCTCAGTCATCGCGGTCACGACTCTGGTCCCAGTGGAATCCGCAGTGCCCCTTGGTCATCGTCCCAGAATGCCGCACGAACACCGACCGGGATACGGTCGTCGAGCACTTCGCGCACCAACGTCGTCCGGTCACCCACCGGATTGCGCTGTTTGAGCAGCAAACCACCGCTGCGCGGGCCTCGCAGCGGGATCAACCACAGATCGGCTCCCCGGACCACCGCCGCGATCGCGTCTGATGGGAACCGGCTGGCCGCAAGCCGTACATCGAGCCGCACGTATCCGTCGGCGGTGAACTCCACCCGTAACGCGCCGTCGTCTCCTTCGGGTCTCAGCCCCGACAGGTACTCAGCTTCGATCAGCCCGATCACGTTCTCCAACGCCGCCTCGACGGGCTCACTGAGATCTGCACCCAAGGCCACATTGTGGGCCTCTATCAGGAATACGGTGATGGCCTGGGGGCACGCGTCGCCAAGTGCCCACCGCGCGAACGCAATTGCGTGATCCCAGCGGAATGAATGGGTGTGCAGGCCCTGCAACGGTGGTAACTGGGCCAGCTCGGCACCGGGCACCTTGTAGACGGTGCCCGGCGCTGCACCGGTGGCGGCAGCGTCGACGATGACAACACGCTCGGCACCCTTCATCTGGAATGCCACATCCATGCCTGCGGTTCCACCGTCGACCAGGCGAGCTCCATCGGGGACTCCGCGTTCCCACAGATGACGGACCAGAATGGGGCCGACCCCGTCGTCACCGCGCAGCAGGTTGCCGCAGCCGACGATCAGGACCGCGCACCCGGGTGGCTCGATGTCGATCGAAGGGTTATCGACATCGGAACCACCCGGGACGGCGCACGCATCGGAAGACGTCGGGATCACACCATTCCGTTGATCACAAACCGGGACAGTTCACGCCCCGATTTTCCGTCGTAGGCGTGCACTGTGCACACCAGGCAGGAGTCGAAACTGCGGGCGACATGACCCAGTTCGACGGGATCTTCCACATCGACGATGGGAGAACCGACCAGTGCCTTCTCGATAGGCCCGAGCGACTCGGCAGCGTCGCGAGGGCCGATGTTCCACGCGGTCGGCGTGATCACCTGATAGTTCTTGATCTTGTTGTCCTCGATGACGATCCAGTCCGCCAACGCGCCGCGGGCTGCCTCGGTGGCGCCGAATCCCATGCCCTCGGCATGCTCAACCGGTTTGCTGTAGAAACTCTCCTTGAGGTCGAGCTCATCGAGCCAGGCCCTAGTCCACTTGTAGTACTTCGGCGCCTCGTGCATGCGTGCGAGTTGCCGAACGAGCACACTGGGCCCGATCTTGTTGTAGATGTCGACGAACAGCGGATCGTTGTCCTGATGCGGCAACGGATTCGGACCCCCCGCAGCGATCCGCCGAGCCAGCGGCCCGGCTTCCAGCGGGATGTGGCCAAGCTCGGGCACGTCGTATCGGGGCGACTTCGCCCAGCTGTACTTGCCTTGAGCCCGTCCGACTTCCGGATCGATGGGGATGGTTTCGCCCTCGAACGGGTGCAGCGGTCGATTACCTTCGTAGAACGAATGCGTGACGTCCTCGGTAACCCGGGCCTGATCGAAACCGTGCCACCGCCCCCCGGCGAAGACCCCGGACCGGCCGATCAGCGCATCGTTGCGTCCGTCGATCGTCGGGTTCTCATAGTGCGACGGGTCGAAGTATGTTCCGGTGGCAAGGTAGTTCCCGACGCCTTGTCCATACTTGTCCAGACCTACGTCCAAACAGAACCGGATGAAAAAGCCGCAGTCACTGTTGTATTGCGCCTCGTTCTCGTCCACCCAGGCCAGGACGTCCTCCCAGGTTCTGTTCTCCAGCCAGCGTTCGATTGAGCAACCGAGCCACTGCTTTTCCAACCAGTTGTCCTTCCAGTGCTCGAGGATCGCGATCGACCGGGTGACGTCCGAGAGCGTCGGCGCACACATGACACCTCCGGGCACCATGAAGCTCGAATGCGGCCATTGTCCGCCGAAGATCGCGTACACCTCGACCGGTTTGGCCGACAGCACAACGCCCGGTTGGTAACTTGTGCCTACATATGGCGCGAACCGGCGCACCGACTCGGCGTAGAGCGGTGACTTGGCGTAGTTCTTGTTGGTCAGGTCAATTGCGAACAGAGCGTAGAAATAGCGCGGAATCGACTGCAGCGTCTCGCAGGCCTGGCAGATGTTTCGCACCAGGGTCGCATTCGGCGGCATGTGGGTACGCCACGCGGTGTCGAGCGCGTAGGCCGACTTGTAGAGGTGGCTGCCGCCACAGATCCCACAGATTCGCGGGCATACCACGAGACCGGCCTGCGGATCCTTTCCCTGCAAGATGATTTCGAAGCCGCGGAACATCGCGGCCTCCGTCCACGCGGAGGTGACGACGCCATCCTCGATCGTGACGCGGACGTCGAGATCCCCTTCGACGCGCCCCAGGGGGCTGACGAACAGATCAAGTTCGGTCATGGTTGTTGGGTCCTTCCGATAAACCTGGGCTGATGGTTTGGCTGCACGATGTTTAGCCACGGCTAGACCACGAACATGTCTTCCTTGGCCCATTGCGGGGCAGCAATCCTGGCGGCGGCCGCATGGGCCATGTAGGTCAGGTGATCAGAGCCCTCCGGCACCTCCTTGGGGATCATGCCGCTGACCTTCTGGGTCTTGAACAGTGTGCCGGGGGCGAGATCGAAGTGCGGGAACTCGGGCTCGGTGCAGCCCAGGCACGGCATGCCAGCTCTGGTCTTCGACGACTGGCGGTTCCACAGAATGCGGTTGCACGGGGAATGCGTCATCGGCCCACGACAGCCGAATTCGTAGAACAGACAACCTGTGCGGGTGCCTTCACCGAACGACATGGTCGACTGCTTGTACTCGAAGAACTGCACACGGGTACAGCCGGTCTGGGTGAAGGTCTTGAAGAAGGTCTCAGGCCGGTGCAATTCGTCGAGCGTGATATCGCCGGCGCGTCCGGATGCGAGCGCGACGAGGATCTGGGTGATCCAGTCGGGATGTGCTGGGCAGCCCGGAATGTTGATGACCGGAAGGCCCATCTTCGAGCGAAAATCCGGGCCCAGAAAGCCGCCCTTGTCCCGCTTGTGGAACTGCAGCCCGGTCGACCCGGACGGATTGGGAGCCATCGCCGGAATACCACCGAAGCAGGCGCAGTCACCGATCGCGACGACGATCTGAGCTGCCGCCGCGAGGTCGGTCACCCAGTCCTTCATCGCGCGGTCGGCGAAGATGTCCATCCGTCCGGTCCCGTTGGGCGCCTCGATCACCGTGCCCTCGAATACGAAAATATCGAGCGGCCGTTCACCTCTGGCACAGTCCCAAAACACTTTCTGGGCATTCTTTCCCAATTCCAGACCCAAGGACGGGTGCCACAGGAGGTCGAGACCGAAATCGACGATCAGGTCGACTACATTCGGTTCCTCCGCATTGAGGAATGACATGGTGTTTCCACTACATGCACCTCCTTGGAACCATAGGACGGAAGCCATTCGAACTCCTCTCGAGGCGATGTACGGACGATCACCATTTCATGACCAGAGTGAAATTGGTGAACCGAATTACTGATGGGCTGTTTTGGGTCGATCCGTTGTTTTACTTTTGATCCAGGCTCTTGCCGAATGCGCGGGCCACCTGGATCATGAAACCGAGTCCCCGGATTATGTCCTTGTCCTTGCTCACCCGCCACAAGCCGAAGACGCCCTTCGGCCCACCCGGGTCGGCCTTGGCCGCTGCCTTTCCGTCGACCAGCGCCTGACCGAGTTGGGCCAGTACGTCGGCCGCCTCGGGATCGGTCAACCGCGAGGCCAGCACGGTGTTCAACGCCGGAGTGGCGTTGACCAGAGCGCCCGACAGCGAGGCCAAACTGGCGGCCAAACCATGCAGGTCGACGCTCTTGAGCGACTCGATGCCTGGCATCGCCCCGGGAGCCATACCACCCTTGAGTTCCTCGACCGCGGAAGACAGCGATGCGCCGATTTCGTCACCCCGGCGGATCATCCCGTCCAGGCCACTGACCAGAATTGCCAGCAAATCGGCATGGTCCAGCAGGCTGTTCAGCGAGGCGGCCACAGCGGGGTCGTCGAGACGCTCGCGTAGGTAGTTGGCCGGCGAGATGGTGACCATCTGACCATTTGCGGTCATGCAAACCTCCCGTTCGCGATCCACAACCTTGTGGCTCTGGTCACAAATCTAACGAGATGTCAGCGACCTGCCTATCGTTTTCACGCAGCGACTGTCAAAATTGCGCAAACTTGAACCCGCTGAAGCGCGGTCAGCCGATTGGATACTTGCGTGTTCACCGCAATTAATTTAGGAGAACCTACATTGTCGGTTCGGCATCGTCCCTGGCTGCGGCAATGTCCCGATTGACCCGGTTGGGTTACATCGACGTCCGTCGCACCAGCAACCCGGTGCGGCGCAAAGTCCGGTCGCGCGGCGTACCGCCGGCACTGGCCGACAAGGAGATCTTCTACACAGAAGACGTTGCGGAGGCGGCGCGACTCATCGGAAAGGCTCTCGCACCGCTGACCCTGACCGTTGGCTCCAACGAGGTGCCCGGGTTTGCTGCGACGATGCACGGCGTCCGGTTGCGCAATGTCAGCATGCTCTATCTCGATCTGCACGTCGCGTGCGCTTTGGAGATTCCCGAACTCGGCCCGTACTTTGCTGTACACATGCCAACCAATGGCACTGCGGTGGTACATCATCGCGGCCGGGTATTCGAAGCCAACACCATCCGCTCAATCGTCACCAGCCCACATGGATCGCTGCACGTCGCGTTCGAGCACGATTCACCGCACCTGGTGATCCGTATCGAGGAACGCGCAATGCTGGCCCACCTGACCCGGTTACTCGGCCACAGCCTGCAACGACCGCTGGAGTTCGAGCCCGAGTTCGATCTGGCCACCGAGGCGGCGATGCGATGGCACGCGGCGGTCCAATTGATCCACAGTGAGGTCTTCCATCCCGGGTCGCTCGTACAGCGTGGACAAGGTATCGGGGCACTGGAGGAATTGGTGATGAGCAGCTTGCTACAGCTGCAACCGTCGAGTCACCACGACGAATTCGTGCAACCGCCGCAACCCGACCAACGCCGGGCCGTCGTGCAGGACGCGATGAACTACATCGAGGATCACCTGGCAGAACACATCACGATCGAATCGGTGGCCAAGGCAGTTCACATGAGTATCCGGTCGATTCAGCAGGGCTTCCGGGAAGAACTCGCGATGACTCCGATGACCTTTGTCCGCGAGCGGCGACTGGAGCGCGTGCATGAAGAGCTCACGGACGCGATCCCATCCGATGGCGTCACCGTCACGGCGGTCGCGCAACGGTGGGGGTTCAACCATCTGGGCAGCTTCGCGGTGGAGTACCGCAAGCGCTGGGGCGAAGCCCCGTCGGAAACCCTCAGGCGGTAGCGGCTCCCCGGAGGGCGGTGTTGATATCGCGCCAGCCCAGGTCTCGCTGGGACAAGAGGTGCTTGATGAGCAGTTCGGTCGACATCGTCGGACTGATCTGGCTGACCACATGCCATGGCCGGCTTATCGGAGTACCGGGCACCGGCAGTTCGACGAGTGCGCCGGCGGCCAGTTCGCGCTGCACAGCCTGACGCGACACCAACGTCACGCCCAGCCCCGCCACCGCCGCGGCAATCACCGCGCCGTGCGATCCGAGCACCAATTGAGGTGGCGCGACATCGAGGTCGTCAAGTAGTGCCGTCAACGTAGAGCGGGTACCGGATCCGGTCTCACGCAGCAGCCAGGTCGCGGTGGCGGGCTGGAATCCCTTCGCTACCGCGGGTGGTCCCACGACGACAAGCGCGTTCGGGCTGACGGCGCGCACCCACACTTTCCGGACCAATTCGTCCGGCGGCCGTCCCGCCACAACGAGATCGACCTCGTGGCGGGCCAGCATAGGCCACACCAAGCTGCGCGCCGCCACCTCCAGATGCAGAACGACACCGGGGTACGCGGCACGGAACGATGCCAACGCGGCGGGGATGAGCAGTTCCCCCGCGGAGGTGACCGCAGCCAGCCGGATCGAGCCATTCTCCGGGTCGGCCTCTCCGCGGGCAGCCAATATCGCCTCGTCGTGCAAGCCGAGGATCCGCCGCGCGTATTCGACGTAACGCAGGCCGGCAGGAGTCAGCCGCACCCCGCGGCCATGCCGGTCGACCAAGCTGATCCCGATGTCGTTGCTCAATGCGCGTAAAGCCGAGGAGATCGAAGATTCGGTGACCACGAGTCGCTCAGCAGCTGCGCGCACCGAACCGGTATCCGCCAGTTCGACCAGAGCTCGCAGTCGCGCGTTGGTGGTCATCGGCCGCCCGATCCCTTCGCAGTCGCGAACACGCGGCTGGCGAGAATATCGGCTGATTCGATCGTGGACAATGCCGCCAGGTCTACTTCGCCGCCGTCGGCGAGCAGCCGTCGCGCATGGCGCAACCGAGCCCGTTCCAACGCGTTGCGCACGCTGCGCGCATTCGCAAACCACGGCTGGTCGATCCGTAGTTCGAGGTACCGGTGTAGCACTTCGCGGGCCTCGTCCGAAAACCGATAGCCCAGCCCGGCGGTCATCAACGTCGCAATGTCCTCCAACTCAGCGACTGTGTAGTCGGGGAAGGTGATGTGGTGCGCGATACGGCTCTGCATACCGGGGTTGGCCGAGAAGAACTGATCCATCTTGCCTGCGTAGCCGGCCAGGATCACCACCAGGTCGTCCCGATTGTTCTCCATGACCTGGAGCAGGATCTCGATCGCCTCCGCGCCGTAGTCACGGTCGTTCTCGACTTTGTAAAGGTAGTAGGCCTCGTCGATGAAAAGCACGCCGCCCATCGCCCGTTTGATGACGTCCTTGGTCTTGGGCGCGGTATGCCCCACATACTCCCCTACCAGGTCGTCGCGCGTGACACTGACCAGGTGTCCACGCCGCAGGTAACCCAGCCGGTGCAACAGATCAGCCATCCGCATCGCCACAGTGGTTTTGCCCGTGCCAGGATTTCCGGTGAAGGACATATGCAACGTGGGCTGCGGCGCACTGACTCCAAAGCGGCCCCTCATCCGGTCGACGAGTAGAAGCGCGGCGATCTCGGCGATTCGGGTTTTGACCGATTCGAGCCCCACGAGCTCGGCATCGAGTTCTGCCAAAACCTCGTCGACACCCGAGTCACGGCGCGCGGCAGTCAGGTCCACGACGGCGTCGGCCGGCAACGGTTCCACTGCCCGCACGTCCGGCACCTCCTCCAGCTGCGGACCGGAAGTCGGATGCGGCCGGAATGCGAACGAGCTGCGCGGGTTCTCGGCTGATTGCAGTGTCATCGGTTCACTCCTGCTGGTACCGGGATCCGACGGGACGCTCGGTCGCATAGGAATGGGTGGTGTAGCCGATCTGCCGGTTGGCCCTCTCGACTCGATCGAGCCGGAAGCCCGGCTCGTGCATAGGCCGGTTGACGATGAACGACAACGCGGTCGTCTGCCTACCCAGGCTCGCATCGTAAGCGTTGAGCCGAATGTAGCTGTTCGGGTTGGCGGTACGGCAGGCGTTGACCTCGAGCAGAACACCGGCTGGATCCTTGAGGTCGAACATCGGCAGTCCCCACATCTCCCAATAGGTGTTGCGCGGATGCGGGTCGTCCGTGAATTCGACCGACAGTGGCCACTCGTTGCTCAGCGCGTACTCGATCTGCGCGGTTATCTCCTCGTCGGTGAAATCGGGAAGGTACGAAAAGGTGCCCTGGGTGATCCTCATGTGTGAACTCCCTTCCTGTCAGACGGTCGTCGGCGTCACGACGACGTCGGGCGTGTCGGTGGATTCGTAGTTGAAGGTGATGTCGCCCCAGGTGGCGAGCGCGGTGTCGAGCGCACGGTTCTTCGATGCGGCCTTCTTGAGGATGTCCGGACCTTCCCTGTAGTAGTCCCTACCCTCGTTACGGGCCTTGATCATCGCTTCCAGCGCGACCCGGTTTGCCTCGGCACCGGCGGCGATACCCATCGGATGCCCGATCGTGCCACCTCCGAACTGGAGAACGACGTCCTCGCCCAGGTAATGGATGAGCTGATGCATCTGGCCCGCGTGGATGCCCCCGGACGCCACCGGCATTACGCCAGGCATCGAGACCCACTCCTGGTCGAAGTACAGTCCCTTGACCGGATCGGCCTTCACACTGTCGAGGCGCAACGTGTCGTAGAAGCCGGCAGTGGTGTTCGGATCCCCTTCGAGTTTGCCGACGACGGTGCCCGCGTGGATGTGGTCGACGCCCGCCAACCGCATCCACTTGGAGATCACCCGGAAGCTCACACCG
The DNA here is from genome assembly GCF_010727475.1 of Mycolicibacterium mageritense. Taxonomy (NCBI): domain Bacteria; kingdom Bacillati; phylum Actinomycetota; class Actinomycetes; order Mycobacteriales; family Mycobacteriaceae; genus Mycobacterium; species Mycolicibacterium mageritense. Next base: position 3,734,392 of record NZ_AP022567.1, on the reverse strand, counting down.
TGGGTCTTCTGCCGTGTGTACGTCCCGTGGCCGGCCCGATGCAGGTGCAGGATGACGCCATTGTCACGGGCCCATTTGGCCATCGACTGGATCGCGGTGTACCCGATCGTCAAGTCGATCATCACGACGACCGAGCCGAGTTCGGCGGCGAAGTCCGCCCGCTCGTACATCTCCTCCATCGTGCCTGCCGTGATATTGAGATAGTGACCCTTGATCTCACCGGTCGCGGCCTGGGCGCGGTTCACGGCTTCCATGCAGAACAGGAACCGGTCGCGCCAACGCATGAACGGCTGCGAGTTGATGTTCTCATCGTCTTTGGTGAAGTCGAGGCCACCCCGCAGTGCCTCGTAAACCACACGACCGTAGTTCCGCGCTGACAGGCCCAACTTGGGCTTGGTCGTCGCACCGAGCAGCGGCCGGCCGAACTTGCCCAGGTACTCGCGCTCCATCACGATGCCGTGCGCGGGGCCCTGGAAGGTCTTGACGTAATGCGTCGGTATCCGCATGTCCTCCAGACGCAACGCCTTGAGCGGTTTGAACCCGAACACGTTGCCGATGATCGAGCTGGTGAGGTTGGCGATCGACCCTTCCTCGAACAGGTCGAGGTCGTAGGCGATGAGGGCGATCCATTGCCCGGGCGCGTTGGGGACGGCCTCGACGCTGTAACACTTGGCCTGATAGTGCTCGAAGGTGGTGAGCCGGTCGGTCCACACCACCGTCCATGTCGCGGTGCTGGATTCGCCGGCGACGGCCGCACCGGCTTCCTCGGGCGGCACTCCGTCCTGAGGAGTGATCCGAAAGGCGCACAGCACGTCGGAGTCCTTCGGCACGTAGTCCGGCTGCCAGTAGCCCATCTCTGCGTAAGGGATGACTCCCGCGTTCCATCTATCTGTCATGGGCCGAATGCTGCCACCGGAATAGTGAATATGTCTATTGAGAATAGGGTGCTGATAATGAAGTAATCAGTCAAGTGTTCTGATCCCCTCGCCAATCCACCTCCTGGGTGAGGCAACCCTGTTCAGCCTGCTCATAGCGTGTCCCGCACGAGTCCGGTGGACCAGAGACAGGGAGAATCGATGAGCACGTGCAGACAGATCGCGGCGCAAATGGTCAGCCCAGGAAAGGGCATATTGGCGGCCGACGAGAGCATCGCAACGATGTCCTCGCGGCTGAAGAACGCCGGCGTGAACTCGACTGCGCAGAGTCGTCGTGACTATCGCGAACTGTTGGTCACGACACCAGGTCTGGCCGACTGCGTCTCGGGAATCATCTTTTGCGACGAGACCCTCAACCAGGTGTTCTCTGACGGGCGCCCGTTCGCACAAGGCGTCCGCGAGCTCGGCATGCTCCCGGGTATCAAGGTCGACACCGGCGCCAAGCCGTGCCCGGGACTGCCCGGCGAGACCATCACCGAAGGCCTCGACGACCTGGCGGCGCGATTGGCTCGCTACGCCGAGATCGGGGCAGCCTTCGCGAAGTGGCGCGCGGTCTACACCATCACCGATGCCGGCCCGACCTGGGGCGCGATCACCAGTAACGCCAACGCGCTGGCCCGATACGCGGCAGCGTGCCAGGAGGCCGGACTTGTTCCCATCGTCGAGCCGGAGGTGCTGACGGAAGGAACCCACTCGATCGGACGATGTGCGGAAGTCACCGCCTCCGTGCACGCCGCGGTCCGCCAACAACTCTCGCTGCTCAACGTCGATCTGAGCGGGATCGTGCTGAAGCCCAACATGGTCACCGAAGGCGCCGGTCACCCGGAGCAGGCGACACCACACCAGGTAGCCGAGGCAACCGTCGCGATACTGCGATCCTGGCCGAACGAACTCGCGGGTGTCGCGTTCCTGTCAGGTGGACAATCGCCGGAGCGAGCCACCGCCAACCTCGAGGCTCTCCAGCAGCACCCGACACCGTGGCCGTTGACCTTCTCGTTCGGGCGCGCATTGGTGTCGCCCGCGCTGGCCGCCTGGCACGGCGACGAATCTCTCGTCCGCGACGGACAGTCCGCACTCGCCACGCACGTCGCCGCCAACGCCGCCGCCGTCCGGTTGCGGGGTGAACTTCAGTCCGCCTGAGCGCCCTCGGGGGCAACGAGCGGTACCACCGCACACACTGTGGTGCCCGTACCCGGTCGCGACCGGACCGACAGTCGACCACCCACGATCTCAACCCGTTCGGCCATCGACAGCATGCCGTAGCCTCCTGGTTCCGCACTGACGGCGCCTGCTGTGGGGTCGAACCCGATGCCGTCATCGTCGACCAACAGGCGGGCCACGCCATCGGACGCGGAGAACTGCACCGTGGCAGCCATTGCGCGCGAGTGTTTGACGACGTTCTGCAGCGACTCCTGGGCTATGCGGTACAGGGCGACCTCGATGTGCTCAGGGAGCCGGTCCTCCGCCAGCTTGAGATCGATGTCGATTTCCGAAATCGACGAGGCCAGGCTGGCCAGACCACCGGCAAGGCCCAGATCGTCGAGCACCGGCGGGCGCAGTCCACCTATGGCCGAACGCGCCTCGGCGAGGGTCAGATCCACCAGGTCGCGACACTTCTCGATCTGCTGGGCGGCCGCCGAACTGTCGGAGACATCGACGGCCCGCGCGGCCGCGTCAAGCCGATAACTGAGACTCACCAGACGTTGCGAGATCCCGTCGTGGATGTCAGCGGCCAGCCGGCGCCGCTCGGCCTCCTGCGCCGCGATCACCTGCTCGGCAAAGTTCTCATGTGCGGTTTCCCTGGCGGCAAGCCGGCGGTGCAACCTCGCCTGGTGCAGCGCACCCGCCAGAAGCCGTCCAATGGCGACCAGCAGCTGCACATCCCGCTGGGTAAAGTCCCGTCGCTGCACGGTGTGCACGTTGAGCACGCCGACCAGTCCGCCAGGATCGGTCTCCATCGGCACGGAGGCCATGGAAGTGAAGTCCGCTCCCCTCAGTGCCTCGATCGGCACATACCGCGGATCCTTCTCCTTGTCGCTGACTATCACGACCGGTTCGCGGCGGGCGGCCACCCAACCTGAGACACCAGATCCAAGGGGCAACCGGATCTTTCCCACCTGCTCATCGAAGGGCGGCGTAGCTCCGGCCAACGTCAACGTCCGTTCAGTGTCGTCGAGCACATGCACGAAACACACGTCGCACGCCGTGACCGCGGTGATCAGACCCGATACCGCAGCGGCCATCGATCCAACGTCGGGTCCGCTGGACGTCACGGCGACGATGTCCTGCAACAGCGCGATTTCCTGGTCTATGCCGACCAGCCCGCGCATCGTGCGCGCCGTGGACAGCGCCGGCGTCACTGAAAGATGCCTTCGCGCAAGGCGACGGCCACCGCAGCGGTCCGGTCACTGACATCGAGCTTGCGGTAGATCGCCCTGAGATGACTCTTGACGGTCTCGTCGCCGATCACCAGTTTGCTGGCCAACCCTCGATTGGACAGCCCCGACACCACAAGCGAGAGGATCTCGCTTTCCCGCTGAGTCAGCCCGTGCCGTGCGCCGGGCCAGAACTCGTCACGTTGCAGGCGGGCCGCGGTGTCGGCGGCACGCGCTGCCAGTCCGGGGTCAATCGCCGTCGAGCCGCTGCGCACGTACTCCAACTGGCGCACCAGCTCGTCACTGCTGATGCCTTTCAAGAGATACCCGGACGCGCCCACCCGGAGCGCCTGGAACAGGTACTGCTCGTCGTCGTACACCGACAACAGAATCACCCGGCGCCCGGCGTCCCGCTCCCGGACAGCTCTACACAGGTCGAGACCACTCGCTCCTTGCAACCTGACATCGCACAAGACAATGTCCGGGTGCAGGCCGGAAATAACCGACATGGCATTTTCAACACCGATCGCGTGGCCCACCACTCGCACCCTGTTCTTAAATGGAGCGAGCATCGCCTTGAGACCCTCGATCACCATTTCGTGATCATCGACGAGCACCACGCGTATGGGCCCCGGAGAAACAGCCGCCGTCATGTATTCACGATATGCGCGTTTGTCCCCTCAGTCACCGGGGAATTGCTTTTTCTTCGGGTGACCGATCACCCCGGCTATCCCCCAATCCGGGGGACAGAATGCCCGCTCGGCGTTCCTATCATCTTCACAAACAGAAAGGGAATGCCCGATGGTCCAGGTGGCGTTGTCAGAGCCCAAAATCGTCGCGTCCGTTCTGCCGGCCGACTTCGCGTCGCTCGGCCGCGATGTCGAAGAGATCGAGCGAGCCGGTGTGGACCGGATCCAATGGGACGTCATGGACGGTCGTTTCGTCCCGAACATCACGTTCGGCCCCGATATCATCGCGGCCAACCGCACACGAGTCGCCATCGGCTTCGAGGCGCACCTGATGGTCGAGGAGCCAGACGCAATGCTGGACCGCTGGGTTGAGGCCGGCTGTGACATCGTGATCGTGCACGCCGAGGCCTGCAGGCACCTGCACCGCACATTGTCGTCGATTCGTGGGCTCGGCGCCCGCGCCGGCGTCGCGCTGAACCCCGCGACGCCACTGGACGCTGTCACCAATGTCCTCGGCCTGACCGATCTCCTGCTGGTGATGACCGTCAACCCTGGTTTCGGAGGGCAACGTTACATCTCCGACATGGAACCCAAAATCGCCGCGGCACGCGCCGAAATCGACCGGCGCGGCTTGGATATCGAACTCGAGGTGGACGGCGGCATCGGAATCGACACCATCGGCGGGGCCACGGCAGCCGGAGCAACGGTGTGCTGCGCCGGCTCGGCACTGTTCTCGGGCGAGAACCGAATGGCACAACGCGCCAGAGCATTACGAGCGGCTGCTCGCGAGAGGCTGGTTCTGCAGTGACAACCGCATCACGCACACACCACGAAACACAGTCACAATCACCAGAACTCGATGATCTGGCGATCACGACCCTACGTTTCCTCGCAGCGGACGGCGTCGAGGCCGCCAACAGCGGGCATCCAGGTTTGCCTTTGGGCGCTGCACCGATGGCGTGGACGCTCTGGGCGCACCATCTGCGTCACGATCCCGCCGATCCGCACTGGCCGGACCGGGACAGGTTCGTTCTGTCGGCCGGACACGGCTCCATGCTGCTGTACGCATTGCTGCATGTTTTCGGATACGCCCTGCCGATCGATCAGCTCCGCCGATTCCGCCAGTTGGGGTCTCAGACGCCGGGGCATCCCGAATACGGCCATACCCCAGGCGTTGAAACCACGACCGGCCCCCTCGGCCAGGGGCTGGCCAACGCGGTCGGTATGGCACTCGCGGAACGAATGTTGGCCGCCCGCTGCAACACCGACGACCACACCGTCGTAGACCACCGCACGTGGGTACTTGCCGGCGACGGCGATCTGATGGAAGGCATCTCACACGAGGCGGCTTCCCTCGCGGGCCGGCTTCAACTCGGCAAGTTGACCGTGATCTTCGACGACAACGACGTCACCATCGACGGTCCGGCACGACAGAGCTGCGCCGACGACGCCGAGGCGCGGTTCGCTTCCTACGGCTGGCACGTGCTGAATGTCGAAGACGGAAACGACCTGTCCGCCCTCAACGGCGCCTTCACTGCAGCCCGTCACGACGACCGCCCGACCTTTATCCGCGTCCGTACGACGATCGGTTACGGCGCCCCCGGCGTCGAGGGCACCTCGAAAGCACACGGCAGTCCGCTGGGTGCAGGCACCCTGGCAGCCATGCGCGCCCGTCTCAACTGGCCCGACGTGCCCTTCCACGTGCCGGTCGCGGTTTCGGCCGCCGCGGCCGCTGTGGCGGTGAGAGGTGCTGAGGCACACACTGATTGGTTGTCCAGACACGCACAGTGGCGAGCCGCCAATGCCGGGCTCTCGACTGACTTCCCACTTGGAGCGACACCGAGGACCGAGGCGCACCGGATGCTCGCCCCGCTCGCCGACGAGGTCGATCCCGGCGGCAAGATCGCGACGCGGAAAGCCTCCGGCAACGCGCTGACCGCGCTGGCCGAGGTGTACCCGTCTCTGGTCGGCGGGTCGGCAGACCTCGCGGCGTCGACCAACACCGCCATCCCGGGCGGATTCGTCGGCCCGAACGACTATGCAGGACGCACAATCCATTTCGGCATCCGAGAGCATGCGATGGCCGCTGTCATGAACGGGATCGCGCTGCACGGCGGTCTGCGCCCCTTTGGCAGCACGTTCCTCGTGTTCGCCGACTATCTTCGGCCGGCCCTGCGACTCTCCGCGCTCATGAAGCTGGGTGTCATCTATGTGTTCACGCACGACTCGGTGCATGTCGGTGAAGACGGGCCCACCCACCAGCCCATAGAACAGCTTGAATCGCTACGCCTGATACCGGGGCTGACAGTTCTACGTCCCGCCGACGCCGCCGAGACTGCGGCGGCATGGCAGATCGCCGCGGAGAACACGACCGGTCCGACAGCACTCGTACTCAGCCGTCAGGATCTGCCGATCCTCGGGGGGCGCAACATGAATGACATCCGAGAATACGGTGCCCGCGTCGTACGGTCGGTGGATGAGCGGCCGGACGTGGTGCTGGCAGCCAGCGGATCGGAGGTCACCCTCGCGCTCGACGCCGCCGAGATTCTGGCCGAGCAAGGGGTCAAGGCCACGGTCGTGTCGGTCATGTGCCGCGAAAAGCTCTACGATGCAATGGAAAACGGCACCTATGCACTACCGGACGCCCCGACCGTGTGGATCGAGGCAGGCGTACCGATCGGCTGGCAAGCGCTGGCACGATCGCGTGATGCGGTGGTCGGATTGCAGCGGTTCGGTGAGAGCGGCCAAGGTGCGCAGGTCGCCGCACACCTTGGGCTGACCCCGGCCACGGTCGCCGAAACAGCGATGATGCTGCGTGCTTGAGGCGGTCATCTTCGATGTCGACGGGACGCTGTCGGACACCGAACGCGACGGCCATCGGCCCGCGTTCAACGAAGCCTTCGCGATCCACGGACTGGATCTTGCCTGGGATGCCGACGAGTACCGTGAACTGCTCAAAATCACCGGCGGGTGTCACCGAATCGCACACGACCTGCGTGCCCGCGGCATCGCGGATGCGACCGGCCAACTGGCCGTTGCCATCCACCGCACCAAGACCGACCTGTTCTGCAGTCAAGTCGCCGACGGACGGCTGTCCCCGAGACCCGGATTGGTCGAATTGATCGCCGACCTGCGCAATTGCGGCATCCGGGTAACGGTCGCAACCACCGGCAGCCGGCGCTGGGTGAGGCCGCTGGTCCACCAACTCATCGGTGAGGGCACGGCCGAGGTCATCGTCACCGGCGACGACGTCAGCCAACTCAAGCCGGACCCCGAGGTCTACCTGCGTGCACTCGACGAACTGTGTCTGCGCCCAGAAGACGCACTCGCGGTTGAGGATTCCGCGGTAGGACTCCGGTCTGCGCGTGCCGCGGGACTGGCGACGGTGATCGTGACCAACGGATACACCAAGGACCAGGACTTCGACGGTGCTGCCGCGGTCCACCCGGGATACGACACCGGGCCCGCACTGCTGGCCGATCGGTGCCAGCAGATACACCACAATTGGTGGACAAGCTGATGCCGCCGCCCACAATCACAATTTCGCACAGAAACCGTGCGTTTTTGCGTGGCCGATTCGGGCCCACGGTCCGCACTTCGCGGGCAGCATGGGAATGTGCACGAACTATCCCTGTGCCAGGCCATCGCCGGCGTGGTAAAGCCACATGCGCAAGGCCGGCGCATCGACGTGGTCCGGGTGCGGGTCGGCGCCCTTCGCCAGGTGGTTCCAGAGTCGCTGGAGTTCTGCTGGTCGCTGATCCGCGACCACGAAAACCTCGCGGGGGCCGAACTGAAACTCGAGCTGATTCCGGCCGAGGTGAGATGCCGCGCCTGTCAGCAGTGCTCTCAGATCAAGTCAAGGTGGTCGGTATGTTGCCCACACTGCACGAGCGCTGACGTCGAGGTCATACGGGGAAACGAGTTTCTGGTCACGTCGCTCGACGTAACGTGAAAGGTCAGGATTATGGGCAGATTTCACCGGCACGACGACGGTACGGCGCACAGCCACGAACACGGCGACCACGAGCATTCGCACGACCACGGCGACCACAGCGGGTATCAGACCGGTACACAGCGCGTCGACGTTCTGGAATCGATCTTTGCCGAGAACGACACCCGCGCGGCCTTGAATCGAGAGATCTTCGAGAACAACGGTATTCGTGCCCTGAACCTGATGAGCTCACCAGGGTCGGGCAAGACCACGGTGCTCGCGGCCACCCTGGACGAACTTGCGAGCGATATCGCAGTCGGCATTGTCGAAGGCGACATCGCAACCGACATCGACGCCGCGAAACTCGGCGGGCGAGGCGCGCAGATATCACTGCTGAACACCAACAACGGTTTCGGTGGCGAATGCCACCTCGATGCGCCGATGGTCAATCGCGCACTGCAAGGACTCGACCTTGCCGGCCTCGACCTGGTGGTGATCGAGAACGTCGGCAACCTGGTCTGCCCTGCGGAGTTCGACGTGGGTGAGCATGCGAAAGCCATGGTGTACTCGGTCACCGAAGGCGAAGACAAGCCTTTGAAGTACCCGGTGATGTTCCGCTCTGTGGACCTGGTGCTGCTCAACAAGATCGATCTCGTCCCCTATCTCGACGCGGACCTGGATCGCTACATGGCCCACATCCGCGAGGTCAATCCCACCGCGGAAGTCTTGCCGGTGAGCGCGCGGACCGGCGCGGGAATGCAATCCTGGTACGAATGGGTTCGGCGGTTCCTCCGCAATTGACGCCGTGCCGACCCCTCACGCGTCGCGCTTGTTCAGCACCACAGCGGCGGCGACGAACACGACCGCGACGATCACCATGAAGTACACCAACGAGCCGACGACGCCCCATGGCATCGCGTACGTCGGGAACAGCCATTCCACGTCGAGGAACGAGAACATGTTGACGAACGGCAGCCACGGCCCCGTCCGCGGACCGGAATTCGGCATGTTGGCCAAGAGCGGCTCGGCGACCAGTGGCCACAGCAGCAGTACGGCGACCGCCCCGGCCGCGAACCGCACGAGCGCACCGACGGCCACCCCGAGCACCGCGGCCAACGCGGCGTAGAGCGCAAAGCCGCCCGCCACCTGCCAGACCGCCGGGTTGGCCAGGGACAGCTGAGTTCCTGCGGTGGGTTCGGCGATCACGCGGGCCGCCAGCACCGCGACGATCACCATCACAGCCGCGCACAGCGAGGAAAACGCCGCCGCCACAACGGCTTTTGCGATCAGCACGACGGTGCGGTTGGGCGTGGCCAGGAATGTGGTGCGGACCAGCCCACTGCGGTATTCGCCCGTCATGGTCATCGAGGACAGCACCATCAACACCGGCACCCCGAACACCGCGACACCCAAGGCGGCTTTCTCCGGTGGCAGCGAAGCCGCGCTGTAGGCCGACCAACCCTGCAGGGCCGCCACCGCGAGACTGATGACCGCGACACCGAGCACCGACCACAGCGGCGAGCGGGTGGTGGACAGCTTGATGCGTTCGGCGTCGAGCGCCGCCAGCGCGCTCACTGGGCCGCCCGGTAGTCGACGGCGTCATCGGTGAGTTTCAAGTACGCCTCCTCCAGCGATCCCTGCCGCGCACTGAGCTCGTGCAGGGTGATGGCGTTGCGCGCGGCCAACTCACCGATCACCTCGATCGCGACGCCGTGCACGGTCATCGTGTCGCCGTCCGTTTCGGCCTGCAGTCCGGCGTCGGACAGCACCTGCGCGAGGGTTTCGAGTTGCGGGCTGCGCACCCGGACCGTGTCGGCCGCGGAGCCCTTGACGAACTCCTCGACCGTGGTCGAGGCGATCAGCTTGCCCTGCCCGATCACCACCAATCGGTCGGCGGTGTTGGCCATCTCGGCCAGCAGGTGGCTGGACACGAACACCGTGCGGCCTTCGGCGGCCAGTTTGCGCATCAAGGTGCGCACCCAGTGGATGCCCTCCGGGTCCAGACCGTTGACCGGTTCGTCGAACAGCAGCACCGGCGGGTCACCCAACAGCGCTGCCGCGATGCCGAGCCGTTGGCTCATGCCGAGCGACAGTGTGCCCGCGGTGCGATCCCCCACCGATTCGAGCCCGACCATGTCGAGCACCTCGTCGACCCGCGTGGAGTCGATCCGGTTGGCCGCAGCGATCCAGCGGAGGTGGTTGCGGGCGCTGCGGTTCGGGTGCGCCTGCCGCGCGTCGAGCAGCGCACCGACGGTCCGCAGTGGGTCGCGCAGCTCGCGGTAGGCCTTGCCGTCGATGGTCGCGGTGCCCGAGGTCGGGTGGTCCAGGCCCAGGATCAACCGCATGGTGGTGGTCTTGCCTGCACCGTTGGGTCCGAGAAAGCCGGTGACCACCCCCGGTTCGACCGAGCAGGTCAGATCGTCGACGGCGCGGTGGGTTCCGTAGAGCTTGGTCAGCCCGGCTAGTTCGATCATCGCCGTCCAGTATTGCCATGTTCGGCCGTGAGCGTCACCGCCACACCCGCCGAGCACCCTCATGACCACGATTGACTCTGCCACCAAGGTCTGAAAAGGCGAGTGGCGAACACCACCGCAGCAGACTCAAAGCAACGACGGGCTCGACGCCTGCGCCCAGAAGCGTTTGGGAATCCGCCCGGCCTGGCGCGCCAGGTAGCCCGCGGTCACGGCGGCCGCCATCGCCGCGGCCATGGTCGGCGGGTCGGCGGCGCGCGTGACGGCCGAGGCCAGCAGCACTGCGTCGCAACCCAACTCCATCGCGAGCGCGGCGTCGGACGCGGTGCCGATGCCTGCGTCGAGGATCACCGGCACACCCGCCGCCTCGACGATCATCTCGATGTTGTGCGGGTTGGAGATGCCGAGCCCGGTGCCGATCGGCGCGCCCAGCGGCATGACGGCCGCGCATCCGGTGTCCTCCAGCCGCCGGGCCAGCACCGGGTCGTCGTTGGTGTAGGGCAGCACGACGAATCCGTCGTCCACCAATTGCTCGGCGGCGCGCACCAATTCGATGGCGTCGGGCAGCAGGGTGCGCTCGTCGGCGATGACCTCGAGTTTGACCAGATCGGTGCCCAGCGCCTCGCGGGCCAGCTGCGCGGTCAGCACGGCCTCGGCCGCGCCGCGACAACCCGCGGTGTTGGGCAGGGCCGCAATGCCGAGCCGGTTGAGCAGATCCAGCACGCCGGTGCCGGTCTCGGCGTCGACGCGGCGCATCGCGACCGTGGTCAGCTCGGTGCCCGACGCCACCAGCGCTTCTTCCAGCACTGCCAGGTTCGGCGCCCCGCCGGTTCCCATGATGAGGCGGGAACCGAACTCGCGGCCGCCGATGGTGAGCACGGAATCAGCCACCCTGCACCGCCGTCACGACCTCGATGCGCGCGCCGTCGGCCAGCGTGCGATCCCATTCCGACCGCGGCAGCACCGACCAGTCCAGCGCGACCGCGATGCCCTTTTCCGGAAAACCGCGGTTTTCCAGCAGCTTCGCGATGGTGGTCTGGGAATCCACCTCGACCATTTCGTCATTGACCGTGATGGTGATCATTTCGCTCCCACGCTCACCTCGAGTTCAGCCGCGATCCGCTCTGCGGTCCACGGCGCCAACAAAAATCCGTTGCGGCCGTGCCCCGCGGCCACCAGGGTGCGGGCGTCGACACGTTCGACGATCGGCACACCGTCGGGCGACATGGGCCGCAGGCCTGCCGCGGTCTCGGCGAGCTCGTACTCACCCAGCGCAGGCATGATCGTGCACGCGTCGTCGAGCAGGTCACGCACGCCGGTCACGACGGGCGCGGTGTCCCGGCCGTGCTCGTACTGCGTGGCACCCACCACGACGCCGTCGGCCCGCGGCACCAGGTACACGGGCCTGCCGTGTACGCGGGCCCGAATCACGCGCTGCGGCACCGGCATACACCCCTTGCGCCAACGCAGCCGCAACACCTCGCCCTTGACGGGGCGCACCGGGAGCCCCGGCACGAGTTTCGGCGCGTCGATGCCGTTGGCGATCACCACGGTGTCGGCGTCGTCCACCTCGGCGAGTTCCGACACCGCGGGCGCCCAGCACACGCCGAGCCGCCGGCAGTGCTCGGCCAGCGCGTCGACCACCCGGCGGTTGTCGACCGCGAGCTCGGTGGTGGCCCGGAACCCATGCCGGATGCCCTGCGCCAACAGCGGCTCGACATCACGCGCGGCCGTGGTCAACTCGACGGGGTGGCCCTGGCCGGCCAGCCATTCTGCGACCGTGCGCAGGTCGGCGACGTCGGCCCGGTCGACCGCCACCACCAGTGATTCCCGCGCCGTCACCACGTCGGGCGGCAGGCCCTCCAGGAAACCCGAATGCCACAGCCGGAGCGATTCCAGCCCGATCTGCAGCAGGTGTTCCTCGCCCGGCCAGCCCTCGCTGTGCGGGGCCAGCATGCCGCCGGCCACCCACGATGCGCCGCGCTCGGTCGCGGCATGCAGCCGCACGGTCCAGCCATCGAGGGCAGCACGCCGTGCCACGGACAGCCCGATGACACCGCCGCCGACGACGGCCATGGTTCGCGCCATTTCAGCTCCCTTCGCCGGCATGACCCGGATCAGGTGTGACGGTAAGGGCCGGTCGTACGCCCACTCTCAGCCCCCGTGCCTGGGACTCCCGCGTTGCCAGTCCAGGGTACTCGGCAGCCACGCGATAGCGTCGCGGTGTGGAGCAACCCGCCGATCGCCTGCAGCAAGCCAGCCTGTACCTGTGCACCGACGCTCGCCGCGAACGCGGTGACCTGGCGGAATTCGCCGACGCCGCGCTGGCCGGCGGGGTGGATCTGATCCAGCTGCGGGACAAGGGCTCGGCCGGGGAGCAGCAGTTCGGCCCGCTGGAGGCGCGCCAGGAACTGGACGCGCTCGCGGTGCTGGCCGATGCCGCGCGTCGGCACGGCGCGCTGCTGGCGGTCAACGACCGTGCCGACATCGCGCGCGCGGCCGGCGCCGACGTGCTGCACCTCGGCCAGGACGACCTGCCGCTCGACGTGGCGCGCGACATCATCGGCGAGCGCCCGGTGATCGGCCGGTCCACGCACGATGCCGATCAGGTCGCCGCGGCCATCGAAGAAGAGGTCGATTACTTCTGCGTCGGGCCGTGCTGGCCCACCCCCACCAAACCCGGCCGCCACGCGCCCGGCCTGGACCTGGTCCGGAACGCGGCGGCACGAAACCCGGCCAAGCCGTGGTTCGCGATCGGCGGGATCGACAAGCAGCGACTGCCCGAGGTGCTCGACGCCGGGGCCCGGCGCATCGTGGTGGTGCGCGCGATCACCGCGGCCGAGGATCCCCGCGCGGCCGCCGCGGCGCTCAAGGCGCGGCTTACCGCGAACGGTTGACGCGCAGCGGGATGGTGGCCGTGACGTCCCGCAACTGCGGCCAGCTGGCCGCGAAGCCGGGGTGCAGCGGAAGCTCGGCCACCTCGTCCTCGGCGACCCAGCGCAACTCCGAGCTCTCGCGGTTGGGCACGGTCTCCAGGAGTTCGGTCGCGTCGGCGATGACGGTCGTGTAGGTCCAGCGCGTGCCGCCCGCCCCGACCACCTCGGCGGTGATGACGGTGGTCCGGACACTCAACTGCTCGGCCGCCAACCCGGCCTCCTCGTGCGCTTCGCGTACCGCGGCCTCTTCGGGCGTCTCGTGACTGTCGCGTGCACCGCCCGGCAGCGCCCAGGTGCCGCCCTGATGACTCCATGGCGCCCGATGTTGCAGGAGCACCGCGGCACTTCCGTCCGGCCACGGCGCGCGCAGCAGCAGACCGGCCGCACCGTGGCGGCCCCAGAACCGGGCACCGCTGTCGGATACCACCCAGCCGTCCCCGTCGCCACGCACCCGTACAGGATAAGGAACACGAACCGATTCGGTGGATCCCAAACCGCGGCCGCGCCTCTGAGAAACTCTTAGAATTCTTTTATACAGTTGGGCACAGCCCGTACGAGACCCGGTAGGTATCGAAACTTGATGAGGTTCGCGCTCAGGTGACTGTGGAGTTGGCACATCCCTCGACCGAGCCGCTCGCGTCCCGGTCACCTACCACCCCTGCCCACCCGCGCTGGTGGTTCCTGTGGACCACGCCGGGCCGCATCCTGACGATCGGTCTGGTGCTGTCGGCGCTCGTGATCGCGAGCGCCTTCGCGACGTCCACCACGGTCAACGACCGGCAGCAGGCGTTGACGACGGTGCTCGACCACACCGAGCCGTTGTCGTTCGCGGCCGGTCAGCTGTACACGACGCTTTCGGTGGCCGACGCCGCGGCAGCCACTGCCTTCATCGCGGGAGCCGAACCGCGGGATGTGCGGCAGCGCTACGAGCAGGCCATCACCGACGCCGCGAGCGCCGTCACCCGGGCGTCCAGCGGACTGACCGACGAAGCGCTCGTGCAGCTGCTCGGCCGCATCAACGCACGGCTCGCGGTTTACACCGGGCTGGTCGAAACCGCCCGCACCAACAACCGCGCAGGAAATCCCGTCGGGTCGTCGTACCTGTCGGAGGCGTCGGCCATGATGCAGACGCAGATCCTGCCCGATGCGCAACGACTCTACGAACAGACCTCGGCGCGGGTGGACGCGGAAACCACGGCGTCGACCCGCATCCCGGCGCCCGTGATGCTCGTGGTGCTCGCGACCCTGATGTTCGGGGCGTTCGCCAACCGGTGGCTGGCCCGGCGGACCCGGCGCCGCGTCAACATCGGATTCGTCGCCGGCGGCCTGGCCGTGCTGATCATGTTGATCTGGGTGACGACGGCGCTGGTGATCTCGACGTCGGACAGCCGCAGCGCCAAGGACACCGCCGCCGAGTCGCTCAAGACCGTGACCAACCTGGCCATCACCGCGCAACAGGCCCGCGCCGACGAGACGCTGGCGCTGATCCGCCGCGGCGACGAGAACGTCCGCAAGCAGTCGTACTACCAGCGCATCGACATGATGCAGCAGGAGCTCTCGGCCTACCTGGCGCGCGACACGGGCCTCGACAAGAGCGACCTCGTCGACGCCGAACACCTGCTGACGCGCTGGCGTGCGGCCGACGACCGGATCAACGCCTACATCGCGGTCGGCAACTATCAGGCCGCGACGCAGGTGGCGCTGGGCACCGGCGAGGACGACTCGACGCCCGCCTTCGACAAGCTCGACGAGGCGCTGTCGAAGGGTATCGAGCAGAGCCGCACCCAGCTGCGCAACGACATCCTCAACGCCCGCCGCGTGCTGTCCGGCGCGACCGTGGGCGCGGCGATGCTCAGCGTCGCCGCGGCCGTGGCGGTGGCGCTGGGGTTGTGGCCCAGACTCAGTGAGTACCGCTGATGAGCGCTTGCGCGAAGAAGAAACCAGCACCGATGAAGAAACTGCTCGTCCTCCTCGCGGCGGTCCTGACCGTCGCGGGCTGCAGCCAGACGGCGCCCGCGCTGACCATTCCCGCGCTGACGCTGACGCCACCGACCCCGGCCGGGATGCAGGAGCTTCCGCCCGAGCCGGTGCGGGTGCCCATGCCCGACAACGACGACTGCAACCGCACCGCGAGCCTGCGCCCGTTCAGCGACAAGGCCGAGGCCGACGCGGCTGTGGCCAACATCCGCGATCGCGGCAGGCTCATCGTCGGGCTCGACATCGGCAGCAATCTGTTTTCCTTCCGCGATCCGATCAGCGGTGAGATCACCGGGTTCGACGTCGACATCGCCGGCGAGGTTTCCCGCGACATCTTCGGTACGCCCGCGCAGGTGGAGTACCGGATCCTGTCGTCGGCCGACCGAATCACCGCGCTGCAGAACAACCAGGTCGACATCGTGGTGAAGACCATGACGATCACGTGCGAGCGCAAGAAGCTGGTCAACTTCTCCACGGTGTATCTGATGGCCAATCAGCGCATCCTGGCGTCGCGCGACTCCTCGATCACCCAGGCCTCTGATCTGTCCGGCAAGCGCGTATGTGTGGTGGACGGCACGACGTCGCTGCAGCGCATCCAGCAGATCAGCCCCGCGCCCATCATCGTCTCGGTGGTCACGTGGTCCGATTGCCTGGTGGCGCTGCAGCAGCGCCAGGTCGACGCGGTCAGCACCGACGATTCGATCCTGGCCGGGTTGGTCGCCCAGGATCCGTATCTGCACATCGTCGGCCCGAGCATGAATCAGGAGCCCTACGGCATCGGCGTCAACCTGGAGAACACCGGGCTGGTGCGCGTGGTCAACGGCACGCTGGACCGCATTCGCCGCGACGGAACCTGGAACACGTTGTACCGCAAGTGGTTGACGGTGCTGGGGCCGGCGCCGTCACCTCCGGCCGCGAGGTATGTCGACTGATGACAGATCCCGAAAAGGGCACTGACGTGACTGCCCAGGACGATCTCGACGAGGGCCCCGGCACCCAGCCGGCAAGCCTCGAAGACCTCGACATGGACTCGATGTCGACCATGCGGCCGATGGCGACGCAGGCCGTGTACCGACCGCAGTTCGACGACTCCGACAGCATCTCGCTGCGCACGGGCGACACCGAACCGCACGATTACCCAACGATGGTGACGCGCGCACTGTCGCCGATGCGCAGGCTCGGCGGTGGTCTGGTCGAGATCCCCCGGGTGCCCGAGCGTGATCCGCTGACCGCGCTCATGACCAACCCGGTGGTGGCCGAGTCGAAGCGGTTCTGCTGGAACTGCGGCAAGCCGGTCGGCCGGTCCTCGCCCGACGGCCGGGCCCTGTCCGAGGGCTGGTGTCCGCACTGCGGCAGCGCGTATTCGTTCCTGCCGCAACTGTCCCCGGGTGACATAGTCGCCGAGCAGTACGAGATCAAAGGCTGCATCGCCCACGGCGGGCTGGGCTGGGTGTACCTGGCGTTCGACCGCAACGTCAACGAACGCCCCGTCGTGCTCAAAGGCCTGGTGCATTCCGGTGATGCCGAGGCTCAGGCCATCGCGATGGCCGAGCGCCAGTTCCTGGCCGAGGTGACACATCCGGGAATCGTCAAGATCTACAACTTCGTCGAACACGACGACAAGCACGGCAACCCGGTCGGCTACATCGTCATGGAGTACGTCGGCGGCACATCGCTCAAACAGGCCAGGGGCGAGAAACTTCCGGTGGCCGAGGCGATCGGCTACATGCTGGAGATCCTGCCGGCCATGGGCTATCTGCATTCGATCGGGCTGGCCTACAACGACCTCAAACCCGAGAACATCATGATCACCGAGGAACAGCTCAAGCTGATCGACCTCGGTGCGGTGTCGCGGCTGAACTCCTACGGTTACCTGTACGGCACACCGGGATACCAGGCGCCCGAGATCGTGCGGACCGGGCCGACCGTGGCCACCGACATCTACACCGTGGGCCGCACGCTGGCCGCGTTGACGCTGAATCTGCGTACCCGCAAAGGCCGTTACGTCGACGGCCTGCCGACCGACGATCCGGTGCTGGCCACCTACGACTCGTTCGGCCGGCTGCTGCGCCGCGCCACCGATCCCGATCCGCGTCGCCGCTTCGACAGTGCCGAAGAGATGTCCTCGCAGCTGCTCGGTGTGCTGCGGGAGGTGGTGGCGGCCGACAGCGGTATGCCGCGGCCCGGTCTGTCGACAGTGTTCAGTCCGTCGCGGTCGACGTTCGGAGTGGACCTGCTGGTGGCACACACCGATGTCTACGTCGATGGGCAGGTGCATTCGGAGAAGCTCACGGCGCAGGAAATCGTCCGGGCTCTGCCCGTACCGCTGGTGGACCGCACCGATGTCGGGGCGCCCGTACTGTCGGCGAGCGTGCTCAGCGAGCCCGTGCACACCCTCGACCAATTGCGGGCGGCGCGGCACGGCGCACTGGACTCCGAAGGCATCGACCTGTCCCAGTCCGTCGAGCTGCCGCTCATGGAGGCCAGGGCGCTGCTCGATCTCGGCGACGTGGCCAAGGCAACCCGCAAGCTCGACGACCTGGCCGAGCGGGTCGGCTGGCGGTGGCGGCTGGTCTGGTTCCGAGCTGTCGCCGAGATGCTGTCCGCGGACTACGATTCGGCGACAAAGCACTTCACCGAAGTCCTCGACACGCTGCCCGGCGAGCTGGCGCCCAAGCTCGCGCTGGCCGCGACGGCCGAACTCGCAGGCACCGCAGATGAACTCAAGTTCTACAAGACCGTGTGGTCCACCGACAACGGCGTGATCTCGGCCGGTTTCGGCTTGGCTCGCGCGGAATCCGTTGCAGGCGAACGGGATCGCGCCGTGCGGACCCTCGACGCGGTGCCGCCCACGTCACGGCATTTCACCACGGCCCGGCTGACCAGTGCGGTGACGCTGTTGTCGGGACGTTCGGCCAGCGCCATCACCGAACAGCACATCCGCGATGCCGCGCGCCGCGTGGAGGCCCTGCCCGACACCGAGCCGCGCGTGCTGCAGATCCGGGCGCTCGTGCTGGGCACCGCGATGGACTGGCTGGCCGACAACACCGCCAGCAGCAACCACATCCTCGGCTTCCCGTTCACCGAACACGGGCTCAAGCTCGGCGTCGAAGCCTCGCTGCGGGCGCTGGCCCGGGTGGCGCCGACGCAGTCGCACCGCTACGCACTGGTCGACTTGGCCAACAGCGTCCGGCCCATGAGCACGTTCTGACCCCGCGGACGGTCAGGAGGTGACCACGTCGGCACACGAGCGGGCGATGGCCAACTCCTCGTTGGTCGGCACCACCAGCACGGTCACCGGCGAGTCCGGAGTCGAGATGCGGCGGGCCTGCTTGGACCGTTCGGCGTTGAGTCCTTCGTCGATCTCGATACCGAGGCCCGTCAGCCCTGACAGGGCGTCGCGGCGCACCGCGGCGTCGTTCTCGCCCACCCCCGCGGTAAAGCTGATGACATCGGCGCGGCCGAGCACCGCGAGGTAGGCCCCGACGTACTTGCGCAGCCGGTGGATGTACACGTCATAGGCCAATTGCGCGTTCTGGTCGCCGGATTCGATGAGCTCGTGCAGCTTGCGGAAGTCGTTCTGGCCACCCACTCCCAGCACGCCGGACCGGCGGTTGAGCAGCGTCTCGATCTCCTCGACACTCATCCCCGCGGTGCGCCACAGGTACATGATGACGCCGGGGTCGACGTCACCGCTGCGCGTGCCCATCACCAGACCCTCCATGGGCGTCAGCCCCATCGACGTGTCGACGGGCCGGCCGCCGGAGAGCGCCGACGCCGACGCCCCGTTACCCAGGTGCAGCACAATCTGATTCAGCGAATCGTGGGGCTTGCCCAGGAACTCGGCGGCCTGCCGGCTGACGTATTCGTGCGACGTGCCGTGGAAGCCGTAGCGGCGGATCTTCCACTGCTGCGCGAGGTCATGGTCGATCGCGTAGGTCGACGCCGCCTCGGGCAGGTCATGGAAGAACGCGGTGTCGAACACCGCGATGTGCGGCAGCTCGGGCAGCAGCTTGCGGGCCACCTGGATACCGAGCAACGCCGGCGGATTGTGCAGCGGGGCAAGCGGAGACAGCTCTTCGAGTTTGGCCACCAGGGCGTCGTCGATCACGGTGGGCCGGTAGAAGGTCTGGCCGCCGTGCACCACCCGGTGCCCGACCGCGACCAGGCCGAGCTCGTCGAGGTGCAGGCCCTCGGCCGCGAGCGCGTCGAACGCGGCGCGCAGCGCCGCGTCGTGGTCGGCGATCGGCCCCTCCCCGATCCGCTCGACGATGCCGTCGGCCAGGAATTCTCCGGTATCCGGTTTCACCACCGCGTATTTCAGCGACGACGAGCCGGAGTTGATCACCAGTACGGTCATCGCTGCTCCTGCCCCTGCGCCTGAATCGCCGTGATGGCCACGGTGTTGACGATGTCCTCGACCAACGCGCCACGGGACAGGTCGTTGACCGGTTTGTTGAGCCCCTGCAGCACCGGGCCGATGGCGATCGCGCCCGCCGAGCGCTGCACGGCCTTGTAGGTGTTGTTGCCGGTGTTGAGATCCGGGAAGATCAGCACCGTGGCCTGCCCGGCCACGGGCGAATCGGGCATCTTGGTCTTGGCCACCGAAGGTTCCACCGCGGCGTCGTACTGGATGGGCCCCTCGACCAGCAGCTCGGGTTCACGCTTGCGCACCAGTTCGGTTGCCGCCCTGACCTTGTCGACATCGGCGCCGGTGCCCGACGTACCCGTCGAATAGGACAGCATGGCCACGCGGGGGTCGATACCGAACTGGGCCGCGGTACGGGCCGACGAGATCGCGATGTCGGCGAGCTGCTCGGTGGTCGGGTCAGGCACGATGGCGCAGTCGCCGTACGCGAGCACCCGATCTTCCAGGCACATCAGGAAGATGCTCGACACTGTGGACACGTCGGGCATGGTCTTGATGATCTCGAACGCCGGCCGCACGGTGTGCGCCGTGGTGTGGGCCGCCCCGGACACCATGCCGTCCACCATGTTGTTGTGCACCAGCATGGTGCCGAAATACGACACATCGTGGATGATTTCGCGGGCCTGCTCGACCGTGACGCCCTTGTGCTTGCGCAATTCGGCGTACTGCACCGCGAATTGGTCGCACAGTTCGCTGGTCCGGGTGTTCAGCACGGTGGCGGCCGTCAGGTCGACGCCGAGTTCGGCTGCGCGCGAGCGGACCTGGGCCTCGTCACCGAGGATGGTCAGGTCCGCGACACCGCGCTGTAGCAACCGCCCGGCCGCCTTGAGGATGCGGTCGTCGTCGCCCTCGGGCAGCACGATGCGTTTGCGGTCCGAGCGGGCCCGGTCCAGCAGCTGGTAGGTGAACATCTGCGGCGTGGTGACCGCCGGGATCGGGATGCTCAGCTGGGCCAGCAGGTCGTTGACGTCGACGTAGCGGTCCATGAGCGCGAGCGCGGTGTCGATCTTGCGCTGCGACTTCGCCGTCACCCGGCCCCGGGCGCCCGCGACCCGGCTCGCGGTCTCGAACGTCCCGTATTCGGTGGCCACGATCGGCAGCCGCAGACCGAGGCCGGACACCAGCGACGCGATGGCCGGGTGCAGTTCGAGCCCACCGTTGAGGATGATGCCCGACAGTGACGGAAAGCCTTCCGCGGCATGGGCACTCACGACGGCCAGCACGACGTCGGACCGGTCACCCGGGGTGATCACGGCGACGCCTTCGGTGAGCCGCTCGAGCACATGCTCGGCCGTCATGCCCGCGACCAGCACCCCCATCGCCTCGCGGGACAGCAGCGCGGGGTCACCGGCGACCACCGTGCCGTCGACCGCGGCCTGCAGTTCGGCGACCGACGGCGCGACCAGCAGGGGTTCCTCGGGCAGCACGTAGGCCGGTGGTCCGAGCGGTTTGAGCGCGTCGGCGACCGCGGTGAGCTTCGCGGGATCACACCGGTTGGCGACGACGGCCGCGGCGTGCGCATGCTGGTGCGCCAGCTCGGCCAGGCACACCTCGACGACGTGCGCCACCTCGTCAGGCGTGCGGTCGGCGGCCTTGACCGCGAGCACAACGGGTGCGCCGAGGTTCACCGCGATGCGCGCGTTCATGCTCAGTTCGCTCGGCGTGGCGATGTCGGTGTAGTCACTGCCCACGATGAGCACCGCGTCGCACTGCTCGGCCACCTGGTGGAACCGGTCGACGATGTCGGTGATCGCGGCGTCGGGATCCTCGTGCACCTGCTGGTAGCTGACGCCGACACACTCGTCGTAACTCAGCCCCGCGGTGGTTCCGGCCAGCAGCAGCTCGAGAATGTAGTCGCGTTGCTCGCCGAGGCGCGTGATCGGCCGGAACACCCCGACCTTGGGCACGGTCGCCGCCAGTCGCTGCAGTATTCCGAGCGCTATGGTCGACTTGCCAGTGTCACCCTCGGGTGAGGCGATGTAGATAGCGGTCGCGATGTTTCCATCCGGCACCGCTACAGCATTCCTTAGATCACCGGAGCTCCGCCACCGCCCCAGAAAATTCACTGCAGAACCAGTCCACATCGCTCATCGAGAACACGAGCGGCGGGCGCACCTTGAGCACGTTGCCGTCGGATCCGCACACCGAGATCAGCACGCGGCGGTCCCGCATGGCGTTGACCAGGTCATGGGCCGCCGTGCGATCGGGAGTCTTCGAATCGGGGTGGGCGACGATCTCGATGCCCACATAGAGCCCCGCGCCGCGGACGTCACTGATACGGGGATGCGCGGCCGCGATCCGGCTGAGTTCGTCGCGCAGCGCCGCGCCGACATGCGCGGCGTTGGCGACCAGTTGCTCATCGGCGATGACGTCGAGCACCGCACCCGCGGCCGCCATGGACACCGGATTGCCGCCGAACGTGTTGAAGTAGGGCACGCCACGGGCGAACGTCTCCAGCACGTCGCTGCGCGCCGCCATCGCCGCGACAGGCAACCCGTTGGCCATCGGCTTGCCCATCGTGACCAGATCAGGCACCACGCCGTGACGGGTGAAACCCCACATGGCCTCGCCGGTCCGCCCGAAGCCTGGCTGCACCTCGTCGGCGATGAACACCCCGCCCGCGGCGTGCACGGCCTCGACGGCCGGGCCGAGCACCGACGGATCGGGGTAGATGCCGTCGGACGAGAAGAAGGTGTCGACAATCAGGCAGCTCAAACCGTGACCACTGGCCTGCAGCTCGGCGATCGCGCGCTGCACATCGGCGAGGAATCGCGCGGACACCTGATCGCCGTACCGGTAACTGTCGGGTGCGGCCACGGTGCGCACATGCGGGCCGATGGTCGTCGCACTGCCGATCGACGGTGAAATAGCCGTCACCGCTTCGGTATTGCCGTGATACGCGTCGCCGGTCACGATGACGCCCCGAGCACCCGTGTGCATCGCGGCGACGCGCAGCGCGAGGTCGTTGGCCTCCGAACCGGTGCACGCGTACATGACCTGATCGACTTGCTCGGGCAAGGTCGCCAGCAACCGATCCGAGTAGGCGACGATGCCCTCGTGCAGATAGCGAGTGTGGGTGTTGAGGGTCTCCAGTTGCCGGGTCACCGCACCGACGACGCGGGGGTGACAGTGCCCGACGCTGACGACGTTGTTGTAGGCATCGAGGTAGCGCACGCCGTCGGCGTCGAACACATGGCTGCCGCGGCCCCGGACCAGGTGTACCGGCCGTTCGTAGAACAGCCGGTACGCCGGGCCGAGCATGCGTTCACGCGCCGAGATCAGCTCTTCGGTTGCGGGATCGGTCGCCACCCCACCCGAGTAGCTGTTGGAATCCATGATGTTCGAAAACGCCATGCCCGCATCCCCCAATCAGCGTTCGTGCGCCTCCTCGAGCACGGTCCGGCCCAGATCCGCGTACCGCTGTGGATCCTTGTACTTCAAGAACAATGCCAGAAGTACCCCACCGATACCGACGAACCCGACAACGTACGGGATGGCGGTGAAGATCCAGTCGGACGCGGCCGCACCCGCCGCGAACGACGCGTTCTTGGCCAGCAGATAGATCACGTAGAGCATGCCCGTGCCACCCAGCAGCGGCGCCAGGAACGTGGTGAACCAGTTGGCGGTTTCCGGGTGCCGCTTCTGCACATGGAAGTACGAGATCACCGAGAACGCCGCGAGCGCCTGCACGATCATGATGGCTGTGGTTCCGAGCAGCGCCATCAACCCGTACAGCCCCGTGTACGGGTCACGCCCCGAGAGGTCGAAGAACAGCACCACCGCGGTCGCGAAGCCGGTCTGGACGAAGCCCGCGATGTGCGGTGAGCCGTGCACCGGATGGGTCGCGCCGATGGTCCTGCGCATCCCCGGGATGACGTTCTCGCGGCCCAGCGCATACAGATAGCGGGCCGCGCAGTTGTGAAACGCCATGCCGCACGCGAAAGAGCCGGTCATGAGCAGGATCTTGAACAGGTCGACGGCCCACTGCCCGAGGTGCTCGTGCACGGGATTGAAGAAGATGTTGCCCGCCGTGGTCGAATCCTGCGCCAGCGCAATGGCATTCTCGGGCCCGGTACCGACGATCGCGAGCCACGACACCAGCACGTAGAACGCGCCGATGCCGATCACCGAGCTGACCACCGCGATGGGGATGATCTTCTTGGGGTTGCGCGATTCCTCGCCGTACATCGCGCTGGACTCGAAGCCCACCCACGACCAGAACGCGAAGAACAAGCCGACGCCCGCCGATCCGGCGACCGCGATCATGCTGCCGTCGGCCCCGGCCACCTCACCGGAGAGGCTGTGAAAACCGTTGAGCGGGTTGAGCGAACCGAGCGACCAGCCCTGTGGGCCGCCACCGGTGAACACCACCGACAGCGCCATGAGCGCGAGCATCACGATCTCGGTGATCAGGAAAACCCCGAGCACCTTGGCCGCCAGGTTGATGTCGAAGTAGGTCAGCACCGCGTTGACCGCGAGCATCACGACCGCGAACACGATCCACGGCACGTCGACGTCGAAGAACGATTTGAACAGGTCGTTGCCGAAGAACGAGAAGATGCCGATGAGCGAGGCCTCGAACACCATGTACGCCAAGGCCGTCAGGAAACCCGATCCCAGGCCGACGATGCGCCCGAGGCCGTGCGAGATGTAGCCGTAGAACGCACCGGTCGCGGTGATGTGCTTGCTCATCGCGGCGTAGCCGATCGCGAACAGCGTCAGCACGATGGTCGCGACGAAGTAGCCGGCGGGCGCGTAGGCACCGTTGCCGAAACCGACCGAGATCGGCACGTTTCCGACCATCGCGGTGATCGGCGCGGCGGTGGCCACGGCCATGAACAGCACGCCGACCAACCCCACGGCATTGGGTTTGAGGCGCTGGATGGCGGCACCGGACGGTGCGGGTGGATCGATGATCTCGCTCATTGTGAGTCCCACTATTTGGTCTGGTTCATTGGCATCGCCGACAGCGCTGTGGTGCGACGCAGCACATTGTTATCGCGCCGCGACGGCTCGGTCAACTTGGAATTTGTTGTGGTCCAAGCCATTTGTTGCCGTCATGTTTCGAACCTGGGAATCGTGCAACGGGGAGGTTAAACCGCGCTTTTTGGTCTGCTCTGCCGGGTCGTTTTGGTAGACACTCTGGGCATGCCTGCGACATCAGGCGGCCCCGTGGCCGAGGACGTGCGCAGGCGCATCCTGTCCATGCTGGCGTTGGGCACGCTGCGGCCCGGCTCGCGGCTCGGCACCGAACGCGAGATGGCCGAGAACTTTGCCGTGTCCCGGTCGACGCTGCGCAGCGCGTTGCTGCCGCTGAGCCAGGCAGGCGTGTTGGAGCGGCGCGCGGGCCGCGGTGGCGGCACGTTCGTGCGGGCCGACGTGGTGGAACGCAACGCCGGGGAACTGGTGGGGCTGCCGGCCCGGTTACGCAGCGGCGGTCACACCAGCACCACGCGGGTACTGGCGACCGACCGCAGGCCCGCCACGCCCGTCGAAGCGCAGGCCCTCGAAATCCCGCACAGCACAGAGATATTCACTATCCGGCGGCTGCGTTTCGCCGACGGTGTACCGCTTTCGGTGGATCTGGCGTGCTTTGTCGCCGAGCATATGGCGGATCTGCTGGAACAGCCGCTCGGCGGATCGCTCTACGAACTGCTGCGGGTGCGCTACGGCCTGACACCTGCCACCACCACGGAGACCATCGAAGTGGTCAGCGCGAGCCCGCGCGAAGCGCAGTGGCTCGGCATCGCGCACCGCAAACCACTGTTGGCCATCACCCGCGTCACGTGTGACAACAGCGACCGGCCGTTCGAGTATGCCTATGACCTGTTCCGCGCCGACCGTGTGCGGCTCACCGCCACGAGCCACGGCACGGTCGGCGCGGTGCGGCGCTCGGTGAACACCGCCTGAGTCGCCAATGTGAAGAAGATGGCGATGTTTCTCGAAAATCTCGCCATCTTCTTCACGTTCGGCGAATCAGCTCAGCCGAGCTTGCGCAGCCGGGGCTCCAGATCCGTCTTGAACAGGTCGAGGAACCGGCGCTGATCGTGACCGGGCGCGTGGAACACCAGGTGGTTGAGACCCCAGTCGACGTAGTCCTTGACCTTGGCCACGGCCTCGTCGGGATCCGACGCGACGATCCAGCGCTTGGCGACCTGCTCGATGGGCAGCCCGTCGGCGGCCTTCTCCATCTCGATCGGATCGTCGATCGAGTGCTTCTGCTCGGCCGTGAGCGACAGCGGCGCCCAGAACCGGGTGTTCTCCAGCGCGAGCTTCGGGTCGGGATCGTAGGAGATCTTGATCTCGATCATCCGGTCGATGTCGTCGGCGTTGCGGCCCGCGGCCTCGGCGCCCTCCTTCACGGCGGGGATGAGCTTGTCCTTGTACAGCTCCTCACCCTTGCCCGAGGTGCAGATGAACCCGTCACCCGCGCGGCCCGCGTACTTGGCCACCACGGGGCCACCGGCGGCGATGTAGACCGGCACACCGCCCTCGGGCACGTCGTAGATCGAGGCGCCCTTGAGCCGGTAGTACTCGCCGTCAAAATCGACGCGGTCGCCCAGCCACAGCTCGCGCATGAGCTTGACCGACTCCCGCAGCCGCGCGAAGCGCTCCTTGAACTCCGGCCATTCCCCGGCGTAGCCGGTCGCGATCTCGTTGAGCGCCTCGCCGGTGCCCACACCCAGGAAGATGCGGCCGGGGTACAGACACGCCATGGTCGCGAACGCCTGCGCGATCACCGCGGGGTTGTACCGGAACGTCGGCGTCAGCACCGACGTGCCCAGCACCAGGCGCTCGGTGCGCTCCCCCACCGCGGTCATCCACGCCAGCGAGAACGGCGCATGCCCACCCTCGTGGCGCCACGGCTGGAAGTGATCACTGACCGTCGCACTGTCCATCCCGGACGCCTCCGCCAGCACTGCCAGCTCGACGAGTTCCCGGGGCGCGAACTGCTCCGCAGAAGCCTTATAACCAAGTTTGAGTTCAGCCACGAGTTCGTTTCTACTCCAGTCCATAGACTCGCGGCATGGCAGCAGCCCTGAGCGCGATCACCGAACGGGTGCACTTCGCGCAAACCGACCTCGTCAACTGGACTGTGGTGACCGACGACGACGGCGTCATGCTGATCGACGCCGGATACCCTGGCCAGCGCGCCGAGGTGCTCGAATCGATCCGCCGGCTGGGGTTCGACGCCGACGACGTCCGCGCGATCCTGCTCACGCACGCCCACATCGACCACCTCGGCTCCGCCATCTGGTTCGCGAAAACCCATGGCACACCGGTCTATTGCCACAGTTCCGAGGTCAGGCACGTCAAGCGCGAGTACCTGGAACAGGCGTCCCCCGCCGATGTGATCAAGCACATCTGGCAGCCCCGCTGGCTCAACTGGACCGCAACGCTCATCGCCAAGGGCGGAATGAACCACGCCGGGATTCCCACTGCGCAAGCCCTCACCGACGCCGACGTCCTCCCGGGCACGCCGGTGCCGGTGCCCACCCCGGGGCACACCGGTGGGCACTGTTCGTTCATCGTCGACGGGATCCTGGTCAGCGGCGACGCCCTGGTCACCGGGCACCCGCTGATTCCACGGCCGGGCCCGCAACTGCTGCCCGCGTTGTTCAATCACGACGAAGAGGCGTGCCTGGCGAGCCTGAAGACGTTGGCCACCGTCGACGCCGACGTGATGCTGCCGGGGCACGGGGCGGTGTGGCGCGGGCCGATCGCCGACGCGGCCGCCGAGGCTCTCACGCGGCACGGATCCTAAGACGAGGCTTCGGCCATCGCGTCGTTGATGGCCTTGTCCACGAGTCTCGCTCCGCGCGGCGCATCGGACCGCGAGTCGGCCCATCGACCAGTGCCGTCCGCAGGCGGCGATATGTTCTTCTGCGCCGTCCAGCTCGGTCAACGTTCGAGCACATTCTTGGATACGTGACATATGCTGAAGGTATGGGTGATCAGGCAATCGCTGCGGAAACATCCGGAGCGTCAAGCAGCGGCTCACAGACCGAGGCCGCACTGGAACTCATCCGGTCGAGGATCATCGATCTAACCCTGCCCCCTGGCAGCAGGATCGATGAGGCACTGCTGCTCAAGCAATTTGAGCTCGGCCGAACGCCTGCGCGAGAGGCGATCAACCGGCTCGCGGCGGAAGGCTTCGTCAGGATCGCGCCGAATCGGGGAGGCACTTTCGTCCGCAAGCTCGACCTTGCGGAGATGAGCGAGATCATCGTGGCCCATCAACTGGTCGAAAACACCCTCGGTCAGCTCTGCAATCTAGATGACCCATCTCTCGTCGACGACTTGCGTGCGATCCAGGAGGACTACCGACAAGAGGTCGGTGACCGACATTACCTGCGGATCACGGAGCTCAACGAGGCCTTCCACATGCGGATGAACGCCTCGATCGGGAACTCCTTCTTTATGGAATTCGCACGTTCCACCCACCACCACGTGCGCCGACTTCTCATGCACGTGTACAGCCTTGAGGCGTCCCGGCCAGATCATCAGGATGAGCAGTTCCAGCTCAATGTGGCCGAGCATGACCGAATCATCGAGGCAGTGGCCGCCCACGACCGCGCGACCCTGACGGATTTGCTTCCCGCACATGCCGGTACGACACAAGAGCGACTGGTCGACATCATCCGCAGCAAGAAGGTCGCGCCGTTTGCGATCAACGTCAAAGATCCAGCACTCAATTCATATACGTAAGATATACTTTCTATGTGACCACCGGTGATCTCGTTCTTTTCAGCACACTCGCAGTCCAGGGCCCACTCGAACACGACGTTCTTCCCGCACTGTCCACCGAGTTTCGAGTTCGCACTGTCTTTGAACCCACTGCGGTACTGCTTCAAAAGATCGACGAGGGCGAACGCCCCGACACGATCGTGGCGGTAAGCCACGATATCGACGGCTTGCGCCGGCGTGGGCTTGTCGGCTCGTCTGTCGCGATTGCGTCCACCGGAGTCGGTCTGGGAGTTGCCGCAGGCGGCCCGCGACCCGATCTATCCACGGTTCCGCGGTTGATCGCGGCACTGAAAGCGGCTCGCTCGGTCGCATATTCCCGGTCTGGAGCCAGCGGCAAGTACTTCGCCAAGATCCTTGACCGCCTCGGCATCGCTGACGAGATCAATAGCCGCGCAACGATCGTCGAAAAGGGATTCACCGGACTGGCGGTACTGGATGGCCGGGCTGACATGGCGATCCAGCAGATCAGCGAGCTGAAGTTCGTTGAAGGCATCGAAATAGCCGGCGCGCTGCCCGCAGAACTTCAGCATCGCACGGAGTTCAGTGCGGCGTGCTTCGTGGGCTCGGGTGCCACCGCGCCAGCCCTGTTACAGCAGCTGACTACTGCTTACGCCGGTGATGCCTACCGGCGTGCGGGCCTGGACTGTTAACGCGCGCCGAACTTCGCCAGCCAGTCCAGACCGAGGGCGGTGGACACAGTGGGCTGATATTCGCATCCGATCCAGCGGTCGTGGCGCGACCGTCTGAGTTGTTCAAAAATCGGCTCCCATTTCATTTCTCCCGTTCCCGGCTCGCCCCGCTGGGGGATGTCGGCAACCTGAACATGGAAGATCCACGGGTCGAGGGTCTGCAGCCTGGTCACTACGTCACCTTGCGTGACCGCGCAGTGATAGACGTCGAACAGCACGCCCAAGTGGTCGGTGTCGACAGCTTCGACGACGGCGGCGGCTTCCTCTTGCGTCTCGAGCAAGTACCCGGGGCGGTCGCCATGGTTGATGGCTTCGATCACGAGCCGTACTCCCCCTTGCGCCGCCTGCTCCGCGGCCCACGACAAGTTGTCCAACAACGTGCCGAAAACTCGGTCGCGACTCAGGCCCGCAGGCCGAGTGCCTGACATCACGTGCACGAGCCGACAATCCAGTGCGCCGGCGTAGTCGAGGGCACGGTGAATATCTGAGCGGAAGACGCGTTCGGCACCGGGCAGGCCCGCCGTACCGGCGTCGCCGGGCGAACCCGGTGACGCCGTCGGTGTGTTGATGAGGATTTGGGTCAGACCGGCATCTCGCAGGAGCCCGTGCAGCACCGCAGGCGGGTATGGGTACGGCGATGCGTACTCCACTGCTGCGAAGCCTGCCTCGGCCGCAGCAGTGAACCGTGCCTCAAAGGGAACCTCGGTGAACAACCATTTGAGATTGGCGCAGAATTTCAGCGGTGCTGTCATCCCTTGACCGCGGCGATCACTTCGATTTCCACGCAAGCCCCGTGCGGCAGCTGCGCCACCCCGATCGCGCTGCGTGCGTGTTCTCCTGCAGCACCCATGGTTTCGGTGAAAACCCGTGAGGCCGCATCAAGTACCTTCCCCTGCTCGGTGAAGTCGGGGGCGCTCGCCACGAATCCGGTGATCTTCAACAATCGCGCGAATCGATCACCGAGTCCGGCGCGAAGCACATCAACACACGCCTTCGCCGCCAATGACGCCGCCAAACGTGCGCAGTCCACATCGACGGTGTCGCCCACCCGGCCGCGGTGGACCAGTTCACCGTCGAGTCGCGGAAGCTGCCCACTCAGGTAGGCGATTCCGTCGTGCTCGACGATCGGTGTTACGAAAGAACTCGGCGCGTTGACAGACATGTTTCTCCCGATGGTCACGGTTGGAGGGTGGTGGCGAAGTCACGGATCTGGCGGGCCAGTTCCTCCGGTTGTTCCTCTGGGATGTAGTGACCGCTGTTGGCGATGACACCGCCGCGGACATCACGACCCAGTGGCTTCATACGCGAGTAAAGGTCGGGGGCACTTCCGACATCGCCGCCCAGCGCCAACACCGGAACACTGAGTTGCTGCTGCTGCAGGGGCTTGTTCTGCTCAATATCCTCCAGTACCGCGCGGTAGTAACCGAGCATCCCGCGCATACCGCCCAGTGAGCTGTACACCCGCTCGTACTCATCGATGTCGGCAGTGCTGAACGTGCCCCGGAAGTTCCGTGTCTTGCGGCTGAAGAACCATTCGATGAGGATCCGTTCACGGCCGGCCAGCAATGCCTCGGGCAAGTCCGGTATCGGGTTGAACAAGAAGTGCCAGTTGCGCCAGTTGTCCGGGCCCAGGGTCAGTGTGGGTTGCAAGGTGACGCCGGGGATATTCGCGTCGAGGAGGACGAGTCCGCGTGTCTCGTCGGCGTATTGGTGCGCATATGGGTAGCCGACCCATGAACCGATGTCATGGCCTACAAACACGTAGCGGTTCTCGCCGAGTTCAGAGAGTAAGGCGTGCAAACGATTGGCTGTGGTTGCGGTGTCATACCCCCCGGCAGGCGTTTCGGAGTCGCCCTGTCCGGGCAGATCAACGGCGATCACGTGGTGGTCTTCAGCCAGTAGCGGCATGACCCGTCGCCACGCGAAGCAGCTCTGGGGGAAGCCCGCCACCAACACCACCGTCGGACCCTCACCTGCCGTGACGATGTGGAAGCCCAGATCGGCCGCGCGGACCATTTCATGATGGAAGCTGCAATTGGACATCAGTTTTCCTCTCTGCGGTGGTTCGATACGTTTCATCTCGCCCTCGGGGATGAGCGACTTGTTTCGCGGTCAAGAGCCGGGTCGGCCAGTTCCTGAGCAAAAAGTACAGCTTGGCCGTCTCCTCCTGCTCTTCAACGGCTGTCGCAGCGGCTTCGAGCGACGAACCACTCACGAGGGGTCCGTGATTGGCGAGCACGAGCGCATGTGCCGAGCCCGCGCGTGCACCGATGGCTTCGGCGAGAGCAGCGCTCCCCAGGCGGGTGACACGGGATCAAAGGCAGACGGCCGACTTTCATGACGTGATAGGCAGTCAATGGAGGAATACAGTCACCGGGATCGAGCCCGTCCAGACATGAAACGGCGGCCGCATGGGTAGCGTGGAGGTCTACGATCGCGCCCGCCTTCGGGCGGTGTCTGTAGAGCGCGAGATGTAGGATCATCTCCTTGGTCGGCGGATCTCCGGAAAAGATGTCGCCGTCAAGGCTGACTTTGGACAGCGATGCCGGATCGAGTTCTCCCAGTGCGGTGTTGGTCGGGGTCATCAACCAGCCGTCCGCCAACCGCACACTGATGTTGCCGCCGCTTCCCGGGCTCAACCCACGGCGGTAGAGCAATGCGCCAACGGCGGCGATACGCTCGCGGTCGATGCTCTCCCGGCTCATGGCAGCACCTCAAACGCACGGGTAAACAAATCAACGGATCCGAAGTTGCCGGACTTGAGCGCCAACGCAATGGGCTGCGGTCCGTCAAGCGTAAACGTCCAAGGCACACCGGGACTAATCTCGGGGCCGATGTGTAGGGTCCGCACCCCAAGCTCGTTAACAACTGCGCCCGAGGTTTCACCACCCGCGACAACCAAACGCCGCACACCGGCGCTGACCAAACCGCAGGCGATAGCCGCCATTGTCAGCTCGAGCTTCTCAGACGCTTTCACGTTCACCCGGCCGGCGGCGGTGTGGACCAGGACGGGGCCCTTGGCGAGACGAGGTGCCGCCCAGTCCAATGCCTCGCTGACGACGTCGGAGCCGGAAAGCACTGCCTCCGCGGATATCTCGAATGCGGGATGATGCGCCCGCATCGCGCCGATCTGAGCCGCGGTCGTCTTTGAGGCGCTGCCTGCGACCACCGCACACGCACCCCCGACACGAGGGACCGA
The DNA here is from genome assembly GCF_010727475.1 of Mycolicibacterium mageritense. Classification (NCBI taxonomy): domain Bacteria; kingdom Bacillati; phylum Actinomycetota; class Actinomycetes; order Mycobacteriales; family Mycobacteriaceae; genus Mycobacterium; species Mycolicibacterium mageritense. The sequence continues at coordinate 3,702,013 of NZ_AP022567.1, read as the reverse complement.
TGGCGGAGCACCGAAATCGAGCCGCAATGTCGTGAGCAGACCAGTCGCCAGTCCGGAGGCGGCAGTCACAAGCGGCAATTCAGCGCATGCTTCACCCAGCGCAACCAGGTCTTGGTCCGCGATGGCGTCTACCACTGCCACTCGAACGCCGGCCCCGCGCTGTTCGGCGAAGGCGTCGCGGATGGCCTCAGTACCCGATGCGACAGTCTTCCACGAGATCAAGCCCACCGGACCGGACGTTTGCCGGTTGAGCAGACGAACCAGGTTGGCATCATCCATCGGAGTCAGCGGATGGTTGCGCATCGATGATTCGTGTAGAAGGTCGGTTCCGACGAAGAGATGTCCGTTGTAAACGGTGCGCCCATTGACGGGAAGAGCAGGGCAAGCCACTGTGAACGCCGTGTCCAGCTCGGACATCAACGCGTCCATCACGGGACCGATATTGCCTTGCGGTGTCGAATCGAACGTCGAGCAGTATTTGAAGTAGAACCGCTGACACCCTTGCTCCCTCAGCCATTTCAGCGCCGCGACGGACTCGCGGACTGCGGCATCGGCCGGCGCGGTGCGTGATTTCAGTGCGACCACAACGACTTCGGCGCCCGTTGCCGGGAGATCGGAGGGAACACCACGAACGACCAAGGTGGGTAAGCCATGACGGGCGAACATGCCGGCCAAGTCAGTGGCACCCGTGAAATCGTCGGCAACGCATCCAAGTTGCATAACGGATTGTCTTTCAGATCGGTTTCGCGACTGCGGCTCGGATAGCGAGGACAGCCGATTCCGGCGCGGTGAACACCGGCACATTGACTGCGGCACGTACCTCCGTTGCGGCGTGGGATGTCGAGAAATGCGCCAACATGATCGCGTCGTAGTCGCCAAGGTCGGCCGCCCGCCCGGCGACGAGTCGATTGTGGTGTGCCACATCTCCTCGCCGAAGGGCATGTATCGCCTCCTCCACGACGACCGTGTGCAGCTCGCCGTCCCGCGACATTTGGGCGAACTCGGCCGACATCGAGGCAACCGCAGGGGCGAATGTAGCGAGCATCGCAATCCGCGTACCTTGCCCGAGCGCCGCCCGGAACATTGCCTCGTTAGGTTTCATGACCGGGATCGGCAATCTCTTACCGGCAAGCTCAATGGCAGGGCCGAATGCCGAGCAAGTCGCCAATATTCCACTCGCACCGGCCAAATGGCCGTACTCGGCGAAGGAAACAAAGCGGTCGATCAGCCGGCTGGTCAGCGCGGTCGTACGAGCCCGATCAATCGTGAGACCCGTGTCGAGCAAGTCGACCAGTTCTGCCTCGGGCCACCGCTCGGCGAACGCTTCATGGATGGGCGCCATAGCCACTGGCGTGGCATGCAAAAGGACGACGCGAGGTGGCGCGGCGTGTGACTCTGTTTCCATCGCCTCAGGCATTGGACGTTACGAGGGCAGTGATGCTCTCGATCACGCGCACATGGTCTTCCAGAGGTAGACGATCGATCGTCATCTGCAGCTGACCGGGACGGTCGACACGGCTGTCATCGATCGCCTGGCCGACGTTCACCGCGGCCTCCAAGATCTTCTCCTCGTTCTCCGCGTTGAAATGCTTGAGGAGGCGGTTAGCCAAGTCGGGGCGCAGGCGTGCAACGGCCGCCAACAGCGCGTAGGCGCCCCAATTGGCAACGCCCGCAACGATGAGATGATCGGCACCAGTCTGCGCACCGACGAGGCTGCCGTTCGGAATGTCGGCTTCCACTATCTCGCGAGGCAGCAACCCCATACCAATCTCGTTGCCGCCGTCGCCGATTCCGATTGTCTCCCATCTCGGCGTCCAGCCGGCGTCTTCGAAAAGGTAGTCCAGCGGAGCCGTGTCGTCTCCAATGTCCCAACCATGCTCGCGATGAGGGCGGCCATCCGAGCCCAGGGAGCAACGTTCGATAGCGATGAGGTGCGTCAGCGGCTCGGGCGATGCTTCGAGCCTGTCACGCAACTTACGCACGGACTTAGCCTCCACCCCAACCACTTCAAGATTTACAGGGCCTGGCAACACCTTGGTGACTGCCCACACCGCTTTAGCGCACGGGGCATCGGTGATAACCGTGACTGGAACACCCGCTTCAAGAAGCCCCGCGGCAAGTTGGCCCATGCCGTTGAGCCCATCGGTCTCCGGAGAAGGAGGCTCCGCGTGGCGCACAAAGAAGCCGCAGGTGATGCCGACGTGCGGCGCCTGATGTTGCGCGATCGATCGCGCGGCACGCTCCAGATGGCCCTGCGAGGATGCGGCGAGTCGGCCGATGTCTCGACGCACCGTCTGTCCGACGATCCGTTCCATCTCGGTGATATCGGGAGATGCTTGCTCGGAGATCAACATATACGCAACATATATTTCAAACATTGGCGCTGTCAACCTTTGTGGGAACCCCTTGACGAGTGCTTCAAGTCACATATACCTTACGTATACCTACGACTCGGAGGTTACATGCCCAACGACGAATCTCCGCGATCCCCGACGATCGCAACCGCCCCGACCACGCCGGCCTCGCACACCCAGCGCGGCCCGTTGGCGAAAGCCTTCGCCGCCAGCCTGTCGGGCACCGCGCTGGAGTGGTACGACTTCGGCATCTACTCGGCTTCAGCCGCCCTGGTGTTCCCCGTCCTGTTCTTTCCCAGCTCCAGCTCGGCGTCCGGCGTCTTGCTCGCGTTCTCCACTTACGCCGTGGGCTACCTGGCACGCCCGCTCGGCGCCTTTGCGCTGGGACGGCTGGGCGACGTCATCGGCCGAAAGCAGGTCATCGTCTCCACACTGCTGCTCATCGGTGTCGCCACATTCGCCATCGGGCTGCTTCCAACGTTCGACTCCATCGGAGTCGTCGCGCCGATTCTGTTGGTAACACTCCGGTTTGCGCAGGGTGTCGGCGTGGGCGGCGAATTGGGTGTCGCTCCGTTGTTGTCGAGCGAGTTCGGCGATCCCGAACGCCGCGGATTCTGGTGTTCAGCACCCCAGATGGGACCGGCGGCCGGCACTCTGCTCGCCAACGGAGTGCTGGCACTCCTCACGGTTTCGATGTCGGAGACGGCTTTTGTCACCTGGGGCTGGCGGGTCGCATTCCTGCTCTCGGCGCTCCTCGTGGCCGTTGGCTTGTTGATTCGACTACGACTGGAGGACACGCCCGTCTTCCGCGCGATCCGCGACAAAGGCGAAAGTCCTTCCGCGCCAGTTCGGGAGGTATTCGCAACGGAATTGCGTGGTTTGATCGCCGCGTCCTGCGCTCGAATCGGGCCCGATGTCATCTCTGCCCTGTTCATCGTATTCAGCCTCCTGTACGGCACCAAGAAGGCCGGGTTCTCGTCGTCAGAAGTACTGACCGCCGTGCTGATCGGCTCAGCCGGGCAGCTGGTCGCAGTTCCCCTCGCTGCCGCGTTGTCCGATCGCGTCAATCGGCGTCACATGTACGCAATCGCTACCGCCGTCGCAGCGATATGGCCTTTTGTGTTTCTACCAGGCGCCCTCAACGGCTCGTTCTCGTTCCTCGTTGCCGGCATCGTCGTCGGCCTCCTTCTGCACTCCCTGGTCTACGGACCGCAGGGCGCATTCATCACCGAGCAGTTCTCACCGCGCCTGCGTGCGACCGGCAGTTCATTGGCATACGCGATCGGAAGCACGTTCGGCGGAGCCGTCGCACCACTGGCGTTCACAGCCCTGTTGAACTGGCAAGGATCATGGTTGCCCGTCGCCGTCTACGCCGCGCTGGCATGCACCGTCACCGTCGTCGGCTGCACATTGCTCGGCCGTGACCACGACATGGAAGAAGAGCTGGTTTTCGCCCCCGATCATGATTCGACCTCGCGAGAGCCACGCTGAACATGCAGCGCCCGTTGATCATCCGCGATACCCAGACCGATATCGAGCATGGACGTCGGACGGCAGAGAAGCGAGCGTCCCGCTGCCCAAGGCCAGGTAATGCGGTTGAGACACCGAAACTGGCCTAGCTGAGCACCTTGTAGCCCAGCAGGAAGAACCCCGTCAGGCACAACCCGCAGGCCAGCACGATGGCAGGCATCAGGATCACCTGATCGAGCTCGTCAGGGTTGAGTTCCTCGTCGTCGCGCACCGGGCCGAAGAACACCCGGGCCGCCGCGGTCTGACGGAATGCATGCATGCGGCGGCGCATCGTGGTCGAGTCCACCCGGCGCCCGATGAACAGGCGCAACGCGACGCCGATGCCGAAGACCACGGCCGCAGCCGCCAGTAGCAGCGAGCCCACCACCACCTGCACGCTCGGCAAAGGCCACCCCCACCGGTAGATACCTTCGGGCCAGCCTATAGGTCGGTGCGCGCAGGCAACCCCCATCTCTCGGCGATCAGTTCGTGGGAGCGCAGCCGGTCTTGATGCCGGTGCGTGACCGAGGTGATCACGAGTTCGTCGGCCCCGCTGACGCGCTGCAGGGCCTCGAGCCGGTGGGCCACCTCGTCAGGGTCGCCGACGAATTGCGTTGCCGTGCGGTCTCGGACCACCTCGAGCTGCTCGGCCGTCAGCGGTGCGGACTCGTCGGGATCCGGATAGGGCACCGCGCCACCGCCGGCCCGGATCGAGTACACCCACTGGCCGTAGCTCGACGCGAGGTGACGGGCCGTGGCGCTGTCGTCGGCCACGACGACGTCGGCCGACACCACCACATAGGGTTCGGGCAGCTGTGCCGACGGCGTGAACCCGTTGCGGTACACCTCGATCGCTTCGAGCGCGGTGGCCGGTGTGATGTGGTAGCTCGCCACGAACGGCAGGCCCCTGGCCGCCGCGACCCGGGCGCTCTGGCCCTTGCTGCTACCGAACACCCACGGTGTCAGCGCGGCGCCCGCACCGGGCACCGCGGTCCCGACGTCGTAGCGGTCGGCGATCATCGCCAGGATGTCGTCGACCTGATCGGCGAAATCCGGTGCGACGGCGTGTGGTTGCTGCAGCACCGCCATCCGCGATTGCAGCCGCGGGTCACGCATCAACGCGGCGATGTCGAACGGCGCGGGGATCACCACACCGTCGATCTCGTGCCACTCGCGCGGTGTGCTGGGCTTGTGGGGCGCCTCCTTGACCGCCTCGGCGCGCTTCTGCCCCGAGCGCCCGACCCCCAGATCGATGCGGTCGGGGTGGAACGCGGCGAGGGAGCCGAAGCTCTCGACGACGGCGACCGCGGTCGTGTGGCCCAGCTGCACGGCCGCGGTGCCCACACGTATGCGCTGGGTGGCGGCCGCGATCTGGCCGACCAGAACCGCGGGTGACGAGCTGGCCACCGCCACGAAGTGATGTTCGGCCACCCAGTACCGCTTGAAACCCCACCGGTCGGCGTGCTGGGCCAGGTCGACGGTGTTGCGCAGCGCGGTGGCGGCGTCGCTACCCGCACTGATCGGCGCGAGGTCGAGAATGGAGAGCGGAATCGTCATGGCAGCGCCTTCTCGAACGCGATCGGATAGACCGTGCCGTCCCCTTCGGCAGGCAACTCGAGCGCCAGCCGCCGGTAGCCCGACGAGAGGTACAGCGCCTCGGCCTCGGGCTGGCGGTGGCCGGTGGTGAGGAAGATGCGCCGATAGCCACGCGCCGTGATCTCGGCTTCGAGGGCCACGAGCAACCGTTTCGCGTAGCCGCGCCTGCGGTGCCCGCTGTCGGTCCAAATGCGCTTGAGCTCGGCAGTGTCGGCGTCGTAGCGCTGGAACGCGCCGCCGGTGACCGGCCGGCCGTCGAGCAGACCGATCAGCAGACCGCCGCCGGGCGGTGCGAACTCATCGGCCGGGTGGCCGCGCAGCCACTCCATGACGCGCTCGGCTGTGCCGCCGTAGCGACCCGAGTATTCGACGGCCAGCTCGGCCAGCAGCGGCTGGGCCAGTGGGTCGTCTTGTCCCACGGCCTGGAAGCGCAACCGCTCCAACGTTGATCCGGGCATCACCTCAATGTCTAACGTGTGGGCCCGGCGCGCATTCCGGGCGGGGCATATTTGCTCGCCGTGATTCGAATTCCGCCGAGGTGGGGCGGCGTCACCCGAATGGCCGACATTTCCGCGGGCGTCATTTTTCCCACTGCCTCGGATTGTAGACACGCACAACATTTCCCGTGGATTGCGACAACGCCACCCGCAACTGCCGATGGCGGGGTCTGCGGCGTGGCTAGTTTCCTAACTGGGATCGACCCGCAGGCCCCGCAGACAAGGAGTGACGCCATGGCCCAAAACGCTTCCGGCCTACTGTCCAAGGTTCTCGACAGCACCAAGGATCTACTCGACGACGTGAAGGATCTGCAGACCACCACGTCGAATTCGGTCAACGACGTCACCAACGAGGCTGTCAAACAGCTGCGCAAACGCGCGAAGGACGTGACCGATCAGGTGGAGAAACTGGCCAAGCTCGACACCGCGAAGCCCAAGAAGAAGAGCAAGAAGAAGTAGCCCGCCGATCACGCCCAAGCCACATCGCCGGCGCGAGCGGAAGGAGCGGGTCACACGTGACCACCGTCAATCTGGCGACGTCGTCCTTCATCGACTGGGAGGAGCTCACCGGCCAGTCGCGATTCGTCATCGACATGGTCAGCATCCCCATCTTCAGTGCGATCGCCGGACTGATCACGAACTGGACCGGCGTCTGGATGCTCTTTTCGCCCACGCATTTCACGGGCTTCTACGTCCCCGGCCTCAAGACCCTGTTCCCGCTGTTGCCACGCAAGGTGCAGATCCTGCCCATCTTCGCGCCCAACGGAATCCTCGGCTTCCAGGGCTTCATCCCGTGTCGCGCAGAGAAGATGGCCAGCCTCATCGTGGACATGTCGATTGCCCGCATCGGCGGCATCGGCGACTTCTATCAACAACTCGAGCCCGACAAGATGGCCGAGCTGATGGCCAAGGAGGCACGGCCCCACATCGCGCGGATCGCAGGTGAAGTGATCAACAGCAATCATCGGTGGTTGTGGGACGCATTGCCCGCGCCGGCACAGCAAAACGTGATCGCCACGATTGAGGCACGGGTTCCGGCGATCTCACAAAGGGCGTTTGCGCGCGTCGGCGATCACATCGACGACCTGCTCAATGTCAAGCTGATGACGGTCAACCACCTCCGGCGGAACCCGGCCGTGCTGAGCGACATCTTCAAAGGCATGGGTGCCCCCGAGCTGAGGTTCATGGTAAAGATCGGCGCACTCGGGTTCTTCTTCGGAATCCCGCTTGCGCTGTACCTCAACTGGATTCACGAGTACCACCCGCCGGTGCTGAGCGCCGTCCCGTCGTGGTTCGTGGTGCTCGCGGGCGCCGCCGTCATCGGAGTGGTCGTCAACATCCTGGCGATCAAGATCGTGTTCGAGCCCGGCTCGCCCCAGCCCCGCTACAAGTATCTGTGGAAGCAGGGCATCTTCCCGAAGCGCCAGCACGAAGCTGCCGCGCAGGTGGCGACCATGATGTCCGAGAAGGTGCTCACCGTAACGAATTTCACGCGCGAGCTGCTGTTCGGCGCGAGCGGCGACAAGACCGCGTCCTACCTGGCCGAGGTCGTTGCCGAGGAAGTGGACCAGATATTCAGCCCGCTGGCCGTGAGTGCGGGGCAAGCGCTCGGTGTCGTGGACTGGGACGATCTGGAACGCAAGGTGAGCACCGAGATCGTCGACCTGGCACCCGAAGTCTTCTACTCCGAGGAGTTCAACGAGGAGAAGGCAAAGAAGATCGCCGACTTCGCGACCACGAAGTTCCGCGAGCTCCCGCCGGACGAGTTCAGCGAGATGCTCTATGCGGCAATCGAACAGGACGCCTGGTTGCTCTATGTCCACGGCGGGCTGCTCGGGATCCTGGTCGGCGCGACCCACCTGTTGCTGTTCGGTTGGTGAGCCGGTCAGCCCTTGTGCCGCAGCGCGGGCGGACCCTTGCCGATGATCTTGTCCTGCCGCCCGTCGGTGTCCCAACCGCCCGCGTGATACCCCTCGGTGTCGAAGCACACCTCGATGAACTGCTCACCGAACGGCGTCAGGCGCAGACTGCGAAAGACCGTGACCGCCTTGGGCACGCTCTCGATGGCCTCCACCGCGGCGGGCTGAACCTCCAGCAGCGCGTACCGACGGTAGTCGTCGACCGGTTCGCGCGAGAAGTTCAGCAACCCGAGCCGGTGCAGGTTGGCGAAGTAGTGATGATCACGATCGGGCCAGTGGCAGCCGGCCATCTGGGCCACCATGGTGATACCACTGACCAGCAGCACCGAGCCGATCTGGAACAGCGTCTTGGTCCGCACGTCGATCACCGGCTGGGTGCCTGCAACGGCCATGAAGCGCAGGATACGGGCCTCGTCGGGCAACAACTCGTCGATGATCCGCAGGAACGACGGATGCATGTCGCGTCGCTGGTAATCCGGCTGGTACGAGATGCGGATCAGCGCATTCCCGCGTTTACGCAGGGCCGCAGCCGATTCCGCTGACCCCTGGGTGCCGAGCACGCGTCCGAGTGCCTCGGTGACGCCCGCGACGGGCGCAGCCGCCAGCCGCCCGGCACCGAGCACGGGCCGCATCGCGAGGTTGGCCGCGGTGTCCACCGCGTCGGTGACCGGATTGTTCGGGATGCCCACGGCGTTGCCGAGAATGCCAAGCGCGCCAAGCGGTTTTACCGTCGGTTCGGTCGGCTTGCCGGCGTCGTTGTCTGCCACCGTCTTCTCCTGGAGTCCATCGCCCCGCAGCACGCTCGCGACGTCGTTGAGCGCATCCGTCATCGCACCGAGCGGATTGTCGGTCAAGTCGAGCCGGTGTTTTCCGGCGGGATTGGCGTTTCGTGTTGCGCCCAAGGCCAACTGGCCTAGGGCGCCGAGCAGGTTCAGCGACTCGTCGGCAGCCGGCTGCGACTTCTTCTGCTTCTTCTTTCCCTTATGCCCCATGGGATTCCCGATCAGGTGGCAGGTGCTCGACCTCAACCCTAGGGCACCGGGCCCAAAGTATGTGGTGAACCGTCATTTTCGGGCCACCAGCTAGCCCGTCGACCGCCGGGGCCCCACGCCGCCCCGCCGACCGTTGTCGTCGTGCGAGCCCAGCGCATAGGTCGCCGTCACCAGCTCGGCAAGGGTTCGCGGCTCGTTGAGCGATCGGCCGGTCAGTTCGGTGATGCGGTGCAACCGGTACCGCACTGTGTTCGGGTGACAGTGCAGCGTGCGCGCAGTCCGTTCGGTCGACCCGCCTTCGTCGAAGTACACGCGCAACGTCTCCAGCAGGCCCTGCCGGTCTTCCGCGGGCAGGTCAAGCACCGCGCCCAGCACATCCTGGGCCATGCGGCGCCCCTCGTCCGGGTCACGCGCGACGAGTCCCGCCAGCGGGCTCGAACTGAACTCACGGATGGCGGCGTCACCCGCGGGTATCTCGGCCAGTGCGGTACGCGCGAGGTGGAATGCCCGAGGGGTGTCGGCCAACGATCGATACACGGGGCTGAGCCCGGCCCGCGTGACCCCCGCCTCCCGGAGCATCCGCAGCATCAACCCGTGCTGATCCTCACGCAGCGAGACGACGCCCGCGTACAGCGTCGTGTTCACATACCACGCGGAGACGATGCCGTGCTCCGCCAGCCGCTTCTCGACCGCGGCCCTGCCGTCCTGCGGCGTCCCCGAGGTTTCGACGACGGCCACCACGAGACTGCCGTCGAGGGACAGCCCCAGCATCTTGCCGATCTCCCACGGACCCGAGTTGAGCACGATGTGCCCGCTGAACAACGCGTCGACCAACGCCGCCCGCCTGCGCTCATGCGCGGCCACGAGTTCGGCGGTCGCGTCGCGATAGGAATCGGTGAGCGCCCGGGCCTGTGCGTCGGCCCGGTGCCACAGCACGTTGGCCACCTCGGCGAGCGCGCTGAGCGACCGCGGGTCGACGGCCCCACGGACTCGCCCGGCCAAGCCGTCCCAGAGCGTGGTGTTGGCGATCCGGAAGGCCTGCAGCACCTCGGGCAGCGGCGCCCGCTGACGCGCGCGCGTCCGCCCGGTCTCCTCGGCGGCGCCGACGTGCGACGTTGCGTCGGGGTCGACGAGCGCGTCGAGCAGAGCACCGAGATTGAGCGCGACGGACTGCTTGAGATCGTCGACCGGAACTGCGTCGCCGTGCCGGTAGAACTCGAGCTGCCCGCGGATGGCCGTGCACGCGTCGTCGACCACCTGAGCGAGATCCTCGCGGGCGCAGGTCACCAGGTCGTGGACGGCGGAACCGCTCATCCGGCGCATCGGCGTCATCAGACGAAAACTAAGGGTCGTACCGTGCGAACACACTGGCCGCGGACCACAGAATCCGACGCGGGTGTCGGCCGCACAGGACAAACAGCCGCCTCTTCCCTCCAAAACTTGACACGTGTAAAGTTCGCCGCCATGGACAACATCAGGGGCAAGACCATCGCGATCACCGGCGCCGCTCGCGGTATTGGTTACGCCACCGCCAAGGCCCTGCTGGCCCGCGGCGCCCGGGTCGTGATCGGTGACCGGGACGTGGCGCTGCAGGAGTCGGCGGTCGTCGAGTTGACCAAGCTCGGCCAGGTGTCGGGCTACCCCCTCGACGTCACCGACCGGGAGTCCTTCGCGACCTTCCTCGACAAGGCCCGCACCGACGGCGGCGGCCACATCGACGTGCTCATCAACAACGCCGGTGTGATGCCGATCGGCCCGTTCCTCGAGCAGACCGAGCAGTCGATCCGGTCATCGATCGAGGTCAACGTGTACGGCGTGCTGACCGGGTGTCAGCTCGCGCTGCCGGAGATGGTCAAGCGCCACAGCGGCCACGTCATCAACATCGCGTCGTTGTCGGGACTGATCCCGCTGCCGGGTCAGGTGGTCTACGTCGGCGCCAAGTACGCAGTCGTCGGGCTGTCCACCGCCCTGGCCGACGAGATGGCCCCGCACGGAGTGAACGTTTCGGTGATCATGCCACCGTTCACCAACACCGAGCTCATCGCGGGCACCAAGTCGAGCGGCGCGATCAAGCCCGTCGAACCGGAGGACATCGCCGCTGCCGTCGTCAAGACGCTCGACAAGCCCAAGACCCATGTGTCGGTGCCGCCGCCGCTGCGCTTCACCGCACAGGCCGCCCAGATGCTGCCGCCGCGCGGGCGGCGTTGGCTCAACAAGAAACTCGGCCTGGACACCGTGTTCCTCGAGTTCGACTCGGCCAAGCGCAAGAGCTACGAAGACCGCGCGCAGGCCGCCCAGGGTGTCATCGAGAGCTGACTTTCTCTGCCGAGCAGACGTGGCGGTACCCGGGAATGCGCATTCCCGGGTACCCAAGCGTCTGCTCGCGCTAGTAGGGGATGGGCTCGATCAAGGGAGAGGGTTCGTCCATCAGCGCCCAGAACCGGTCACGGATCGCGACCGTCAACGGGCCGGGCTCACCGTTGCCGATCGCCTCACCGTCGAGCGAGTTGATCGGGGTGACGCCGCCTGCCGTGGTGACGGCCATGAGCTCGTCCGCGTCGTAGAGCTCGTGACTCGTCACGTCACGCAGCGTGGCCTCGATGCCCATCTGGTCGGCGATCTCGAACACAGTCTTACGGGTGATGCCCGGCAACGCATTTCGCGATGGTGACGCCAGCTTGCCGTCCTTGACCACGACGACGTTGAAGCCCGGGCCTTCGGCGACGCAGTTGTCGGCGTCCATCAGGATCGCGGTGCGGGCGCCGCGGTCCTTGGCCTCGAAGCTCGCCGCGGTGAGGTCACCCCACTGGTAGTTCTTGATGGTCGGGTCGACGGTGTTGCGCCCCGCGCGACGGACGTGGCGCGGCACGATCGCGGTGGTGCCGAAGATCTGCTCGTACGGCGGGAACGCCCACAGGTACGGGATGGCGTAGATGTAGACCTGGTGCGTGAGCTTGGCCAAGTCCTTCTCGCCCTTGCGTTTTCCGTAACCACGTGTGATGGTCAGGTTCACGAACGATTCCCGCAGCTGCGACAGCGACACGCACTTCTTGGTGATGGCAGCCAGCTCGTCCTTGGAGTAGCCGGCGTCAAGGCGCAGCTTGCGTGCGCCGTCGAGCAGCCGGTCGAGGTGGTCGCCGAGCCGGAAGATGTTGCCGTGCCACACATGTGCGACGGTGTAGGTCAGGTCGGAGTGGCCGAATCCGGTGTCGAAGATCGAGATCTTGGCTTCTTCGGCAGGCAGGTACTCGCCCTCGATCCAGGCCACACCGCCCGCGAACGGGCTTGTGGTGTCGAGTTCGTAGTCGCTGTACTGGATCACCGAGCCGGGCGGGGTGTCCTCGCGGATGGCGCCGGGCTCGACTGCGACGAGATTGCTGGTGCCGGTTTCTGTGACGGTCATTGGGTTTTCCTTCTGTTTCGGGTTGGCTCTGCCGCCACGGCGCGAAAGTGCGAGTGCTCCGCGCCGTGACCGCAGGGTCAAACGGTGATCAGTTGTGTGTCTTGGCGTAGTCGGATCCGGCATCGCCTGAGCGCAGCCGGGCCTTGAGCCCGGTGGCCCACCAAATCGCCGCCAGCGCAACCACTCCGAGGAGCACCCACTTGTTGTTGGTGAACTGGGGCAGGAAGAGCAGCGTGACGGCGACCGCGCCGAACACCACGAGTGCGGTGACGTAGAGCGGCAACCGGAATCGGCCGAGGTCGAACGTGCCGGGCTCGGCCGGCGGGATGGTGCCCTGGCGGTATCCGATCAGCAGCCCGATGGTCTGCAGGATGTAGACGAAGAAGAACAGCAGCGACGCGATGCCGATGATGTAGTTGAACGCTTCCTCGTTGACCAGGGCCGACAACAGCAGCAGCGCCGACAGGCAACCGAGGCCCAGCACCGCGTAGGTGGGTGTCTTACTCGCAGGCGACACGTGGCGCCACACAGACGAGAACGGCAGCATGTTGTCCCGCGCCATCGAGTACGTCAACCGGGTGGCCACCAGGATGTTCGCCAGCAGGCAGGCCAGGATGTTCGTCAGTGCCACGGCCACAACGACTTTGGTGACCACCGGACCGGCCTGCTGGTTGATGATCTCTTCGATCGGCGCGGCCGCATTGGCCTCGACCGCGGCGACATCGCGGATCGCCAGCACGTAGACGATGTACATCAGCAACTCGATCACGATCGAGGTGACCAGCGCGTAGAACATGGTCTTGGGCACCACGCGCCGGGCGTCCTTGGTCTCCTCGGCGACATCGGCACCGGACTCGACGCCGATCAGCCCGAAGAAGGGCCCGAGCGCGGCCGCCAGCCAGGCCAGCAGATACGAATCCTTGTCCCCGGCCTCACCGCCCGTGAACAACACCGAGATCGGCTGGTGGTTCTCGGGCGCCGAGAACGCGATGATCGCGACGAGTGCGGTTGCGCCGACGGTGATCACGAGCTCCAGGCTCACGCCGATGTTGTTGACCATGGTCGCGAACCGCACGCCGTAGATGTTGATCAACACGCACAGGAGCACCACGCCGATGGCCACCAGGATCTGTTCGCTCTGGCTCATGTTCCAGCCGAACAGCCCGCCGAGGTAGCCGGACAGGATGAACCCGACGCCGGTCATCCCGCAGACCCAGCCCATCAGCGCGATGAACCCGGTGAACCAGCCGAGGCTCGGGCCGTTGATCCGGCTGATCCACTGGTACGAGTAGCCGGCGAGCGGGATCTTGGCGGTCAGATCCGCCGCGATGAACGCCCACAGCGCGAACACCGCGCCCGCCAGCAGCAGCGTCCAGACGAAGGGCCCGCCCGCGGTGAAGTAGCCCGCGCCGAATCCGGTGAACACCGCGGTGGTGGCGCTGATGGTCGCGAAGCCGATCGCGAACGACGCCAGCGTGCCGACCGAGCGGTCCAGCTTCTGGGTGTATCCGAATTGGGCGAGCTTGGCATCCTCGGTGCTCAGGGTGACATCCGGGTTGGGCGAATGAGTGGGTGGCGCCCCGCCGCGCAATGCATCGGTCATGATCACTCCAGGTCAGACGTAAGCCAGAATCGGTTGATGTAAGGAAAGCGCCACCGGACGGTCATCGGAAGTTCGATAATTTGATCTGCTGATAAAGCCGATTTATCACTGCTGGACGGCGGGCAGCGGGCCGCCGTCGCCGAAGTCGCCGAAATTCCACTGCTCCCGCACATGCCTGATCAACGCGTCCGCCTGCGGGCTCAGCGCACCGGGGGGCCAGGCGAGCGCGACGTGACTCGGCGGGCGGTCGGTGATGGGCACGTAGACGATGCCGGGACGGTCGTAGAACCGCGACACCGATGCCGTGGTGAAGCTGATGCCGAGCCCACGCGCGATGGCCGTCGTCTCGGCTTCGTAGGTCGCGGCGACCGCGGCGATGGTCGGTGGCCGGTTCCCGCGGACGTCCATCGCCATCCAGTAATCCCGCCACGAACCAGCGGTCAGCGGCGCGCACACGATGGGGTCGTCGAGCAGTTCGGCGATCTCGACCTCGCTGCGGCCCGCGAGCCGATGGTCGCGGGGCAGGCACGCGACCCACGATTCGGAGTCGAGGATCAGCATCCGGTGCTCGGGCAGATCGACGGGCGGGCGAATCAACGCGACCTCGGTGCGCCCGTCGGCCAGTCCCGCGGTTGGATCACGGAAATCGAACTCGATGGGCTCGACGCTCACGTCCGGATAGGCCGTCTCGAAGTGGCGCACGATCCGGAACACCAGATCGGCCCCGGTTCCGATCAGGTAGCCGAACCGCAACCGGCCCTGGCGGGTGCCCGACAGCGTGACGAGATTCTCGACCACCGCGTCGATTCCGCTGAGCGCCTGCTGCACCTGCGGCAGCCACGCGGCACCCAGATCGGTCAGCGCCACTTCGCGCGTGTTGCGGTTGAGCAGCACGACACCGAAGGCCTGCTCGAGCTGCTTGATCGCGGTCGACAACGCGGGCTGCGTGATGAACAGACGCTCGGCGGCCCTGCGGTAGTTCAGCTCCTCGCCCAGCACGGCGAAGTACCGCAGCTGCCGCAGCGTCACCTCGGTCATGCCGCAAGGCTATCCCCGGCGAGCAGACGCGCGGGTACCCGAGAACGCCGTTACCGGGGTACTTTCACGACTGCTCGCGCTAGAACGCTAGAAGGTGGGCAGCGGCTGACCGGCGCGGTAGGCCTCGATGGTGTCGAGATGGTCGACGAGCTCGTCGTGCGTGAACTCGTAGCGTTCGGTGCTGCCGACGAACACGATGCGCACGATCTCGCCGTCCTCGGCCGCGTCGAGCCACAGCGAGGTCACCGGCAGGCCGTCGGACACCTCGGCGCCGGAGGGCTCGTAGAACCAGATCGCGTAGTCGTCGTCGGACTCGTCCTCGTCAAAAGTCCACCCGCGCTCGGTGATTCGCTCGTCGAACTCGGCCAGGTCGGCGACGATGCTGTCCGGGATGTCGGCCAGCTGCTCGACCATCTCCTGCGGCACCCAGCGCGCATCCTTGGCGGCCTGCCGCTTCTTGCGGCGGGCCTTCTTGGCGTCGCTCTGCTTGGACACGCCTCAGCTCAACGCCTGGTCGAGGTCGGCGATGAGGTCCTCGGTGCCTTCCAGGCCGACGGAGATGCGCACCACGCCATCGCCGAGACCGATGGCCGCGCGGCCCTCGGGCCCCATGGCCCGGTGGGTCGTGGTGGCCGGGTGGGTCACGAGTGTCTTTGCGTCACCGAGGTTGTTGGAGATGTCGATGACGCGCAGCTTGTCGAGCACCTCGAACGCGCGGTCCTTGCCGCCATCCAGTTCGAAGGTGACGACGGTGCCGCCGCCGCGCATCTGCCGCTTGGCCAGGTCGAACTGCGGATGTGATTCCAGGAACGGGTATTTCACCCAGTTCACGCCTGCCTTGACCTCCAGGAACTCGGCAACCGCCTGCGCCGAGCGGTTCGAGTAGTCCACCCGGACCGCAAGCGTCTCAAGACCTTTCAGCAGCGTCCAGGCGTTGAACGCGCTGATGGCCGGGCCCGTGTGGCGCATGAGCTTCTGCACCGGGCCGTCGATGTATTCCTTGTCGCCCAGGATGGCCCCGCCCAGCACGCGGCCCTGCCCGTCGATGTGTTTGGTGCCCGAATACACCACCACATCGGCGCCCAGCGGCATGCCCTGCTGCAGCAACGGGGTGGCGAAGACGTTGTCCAACACCACCTTTGCGCCGGCAGCGTGGGCCAGCTCGGACACCGCGGCGATGTCGACGAGCGACTGCATCGGGTTGGACGGCGTCTCGAAGAACACCGCCTGCGTGGGCACCGAGAGGGCTTCCTCCCACTGCGAGAGGTCGTCGCCATCGACGAACACGGTCTCGACACCCCAGCGCGGCAGGATCTCGTTGCACACCACGAAGCACGAACCGAAAAGGCTGCGTGCGGCCACCAGCCGATCCCCGGCACCCAGCAGCGCGCCCAGCGACGTGAACACCGCGGCCATTCCGGTCGCGGTCGCGAAACATGCCGGGGCGTCCTCGATCAGCCGCAGCCGCTCCTCGAACATCGAGATGGTCGGGTTGCCGTAACGGGAGTAGACGTAGCGGTCGATCTCACCGGTGAACGCCTTCTCCGCGGCCGCCGCCGACTCGTAGACGTACCCGGACGTCAGGAACAGGCCCTCGGCGGTCTCCTCGAACCCGGACCGCAGCAAGCCGCCGCGCACGCCGATGGTGGCCTGGCCGACGCCGTCGGGCAATGCCGCCGGGATCCGGACGGACGGTGTTTCTGGTGAGCTCACGATTGCCCCTAGCTCTGTTTCCATGGCAGGCCGACGGCCTTCCAACCAGTGGCGCCGCGGTGCCGGTGCTCGTCGAGATTGCCCTCGAAGCCGTCGAGCATGTTGTACGACGGGCCGATGCCCGCGCTGGTCGCGGCCTCCGCAGCGCCGATCGAACGATTGCCGGAGCGACACAGGAAGACCACCGGCCTCTCACCGGGCGTGATGCCGGCCGATCGGAGATCGTCGACGAAACCGTCGTTGTGGCTGCCGTCGGTGCGGTTCCACTCGATGTACACGACGTCGCGCTGCAACGACGTCAGGTCCGGCACTCCGACGAACCGCCACTCGGCCTCGGTGCGACAGTCCACCAGCACCGCCTCGGGGTCTTCACTCAGAAGTTTCCAGGCCTCCTCAGGCGTGATGTCTCCTGCATAGCTCACGGCCGTGAGTCTTCCACACCCGAGCACACCCGCCATTGGCCGTCCTCACGCACGAACGTGGTCTCGGCATCGACTTTGGTGTCGGGCGTCTTCTCGAAGTGGTACACCACGGTGCCCGTCGCCCGGTCACCGTCGATGCGCACCCCGGTGATGTCGTCGACGTAGCGGGCGCCGTTCTTGGCCACCGAATCACGTTGCCGGGCGAGGAAATCGGCTTCCGTGCCCTGCTGTTCACGGCACGTGTAATCGGCGAACTCGCGGAAGTTCTCGCGCTGCATGGCGTCGTTCTGGCCCACCGCGGCCCGGCCGACGCGCTGATCCTCCGACAACCCGTCACCGCGGAACAGGCTCGACACCCAGATGCCGATCACGACGAGCACAATGATGGCCAGTGCCCCCAGGAACGGGGTCATGGTGGGCCGGTCGGCCGCCGGCTGGTCGGTGTCGTCGCTCATGACTGCCAGAGTTTGCGCAGCGCAGTGCCCACGCGGCGGGCCCGGTCCCGCGCGACGATCACATCGGGGGCCGTGGCCAGCGCGAGGCCGAGGCGCCGCCGGTCGTCGGAGTCGTCGGCACCGGCGAACAGCAGCACGTCGCTCTCCGAGGTGGCGAGCGCTTCCGAGAGCACCGCGCCGACGTGCGGCTCAGCGTTCCCGCCGGGTTCCGCCACGGTGCCGCCGTAGGTGAGTTCGGCCGCCGCGGGCGAGATCATGATCGTGTCGACCGCGAGCCCGAGGATGGCCCTGGCGTGCAGCTCGAACTCGGTCAGCCGCTGTGACCGCAGCGTCACCAGTCCGCTGTCGTGCGGCCGGATCCGGACATCGGAGAAATACACGTCGTCACCGTGTACCAGCAGCTCGACGGCGAACACCCCGCGTCCGCCCAGCGAGTTGACGATGCGCGCGGTGATCGACTTCGCGGCGTCCAGCGCGGCAGGCGGCAGCTGCTGGGGCTGCCACGCTTCGAGGATCTCCCCGTTGGTGAGCCGATGCCCGATCGGTTCGCAGAACTGCACGGCAGGCCCCGCGGGTCCGGTGGTGCGGATGGCCAGCAGCGTGACCTCGTGGTCGACCTCGACCACCGATTCGGCCAGCACCCGGTTGTGCGGGATGCGGCCCGCGGCGATCGCGCGTTGCCACGCGGGCTCGATGTCGTCGGGACGCAGTAGCACCGACTCGCCGTCGCGCAGTGCCCCCACGGTCGGCTTGACCACGAGCGGGTAGCCCGCGTGCTCGGCCACTGCCGTGAGTTCTTCGACCGATCCGGCGAACCAGAACGGCACGGTCGGCAGGCCGAGTTCGTCGGAGGCCAGCCGGCGCAGGCCCTCACGATCCTGGCTGAGCCGGATGCTGCGGGGTGTCGGCAGCACGTCGACCACGCCGCCCTGCGCCACCGCGATCAGCGCGTCGGCCGCGATGACGCCGGATTCGGCCACCACGTACTGCGGTTTTTCGCGCTCGATGAGGGCAGTGAGTTCCTCGGCGTCGTTCATCTTGATCACCGCCGACCGGTCGGCGACCCGGTGCGCCGGAGCGTCGTACCGGTCGACCGCCACGACGACGGCGCCGAGCCGCTGGAAGGCCAGTGCCAGCTCGCGGCTCAGTTCACCCGAACCGAGCAGCAGCACGGTCGGCCGGGGATCCGCGGGCGCCGCCTCCGGTCGGGCCGGTTCTTCGACGGCCTCGGCTGCGGATTGCGCATCAGCAGGTTGGTCGCCGGTCACCTCACTGCCGTCGTCGACGGCCTCGTCGGCGGTTTCCGCACCGGGCGCGGTCTCGGTCACCGCACCGGCCCCGTCGGCCCCCGCGTCCCGCTCGGCGTCACCGTCCTCGGTGTCCTGCACGGCGTCCTCAATCGATTCACTCATCGCGCCCCCAAGCCTGCCAGATCGTCAACCGACACGAAGGTCGATATAACACCACCGCCAACTCTCGCCGGGCTCCGCCGAGCGCATCACCGGATGGCCGCTGTGCTCGAAGTGCTTGTGGGCATGTTGGTGGGGACTCGAGTCGCAACAGCCGACGTGGCCGCACGTCATGCACATCCGCAGGTGCGCCCAGCTACTCTCGCCGAGTTCCTCGCACTCCTGGCACCGCCCCGGGGTGATCGGCTGCGGCTCGGGGACTTCGGCGGCGAGGTGTTCACAGGTCGCGGGCGGCGAGTCCTGCTCGCGCCGGCGTGATCTCCTCAACATGTTGATCAAGGATAGGCACGGAAGGAGGTCTGACGACGTGGGAGCCTCATTGCTGGCCGCGCTGGTGGCGTCGGTGCTGCTGGCCGCCATAGCCCGCCGCTGCGACGTCTCGGCGCCGCTGGCCCTTGTGGTCGCCGGGCTGGCAGGCAGCGCGATCCCAGGATTCGACGACGTCCATCTCGAGCCCAAGCTCGTGCTGTTCGTCATCCTTCCTCCCCTGCTGTGGTCGGCCGGGCTGGAGAGCAGCTACGTGGCGCTGCGCCGCAACTTCCGCACCATCGGCATGCTCGCGGTCGGACTGCCGCTCGCCACGACGTTCGTGGTGGGCATCGTGGCGTTCCACACGGTCCCGGAGTTGACCATCGCCGCGGCCCTGACCCTCGGGGCCATCGTGGCCCCGCCCGACGCGGTGTCTGCCACCGCGATCGGCAGACGCCTTGGGTTGCCGCGGCGCACCATGACCCTGCTCGGCGGGGAGAGCCTGCTCAACGACGCGACCGCGTTGACGGCGTACAAGGTCGCGCTCGCGGCGGCCATCGGCACGGCCGCGACGTGGAACACCGCGCTGGGCACGTTCGCGCTGGCCGCGGTCGGCGGCGTGGTGGTCGGCGGCGTCATCGGCATGATCACCGACTTCATCCGCACGCGGCTCGACGATCCGCTTGTCGAGAGCGCCGTCGGCCTGGTCGCGCCGTTCTTCATCTACCTGGTGGCCGAGGAGATCCACGGTTCGGGCGTGATCGCTGTCGTGGTCGCGGCACTGCTGCTGGGCCAGCGCGAGACCCACGCGAGCTACGCGACCCGGCTGCAGGACAAGGCCGTGTGGAAGGCGCTGCAGCTGGTGCTGGAATCGTTCGCGTTCCTGTTGATCGGCCTGCAGCTGCCCAAGGTGGTGCGCGAGCTGCACGGCATCTCGGCGGCCACGCTCGCGATCTCGTCGGCCGCGGTGCTCACGGCCGTGATCGCGGTCCGCGTGATCTGGGTGTACGCGTTCGCGTACGTGCCGCGGTTGCTGTTCCCCAAGACCCGCGCTCGGGACGAGGAACCGACGCGAGCCCAGGTGTTCATAGTTGCGTGGGCCGGTATGCGGGGCGTGGTTTCGCTCGCGGCGGCCTTTGCGGTGCCCGCGACGACGCTTTCCGGGGACATTTTCCCCGGGCGGCCGCAGCTGGTGTTCCTGACGTTCGTGGTCGTGGTCGGCACCCTGCTGCTGCACGGGCTGACGCTGCCGTGGTTCATCCGCGTGCTCGGGGCCCAGGGCAACGAGGCCCACAGCGACGCGATCGCGACCGCGGCCGCGCAGGACAAGGCGGCCAGGGCCGCGGCCGAACGGCTCGACGAGCTGCTCGCCGAGCAACCGGCCGGCGGCGACGTACCCGAGCGCGCGGCGGACGTGTTGCGCGCGTGGAACACCCGGCGCCGCAACGCCGCGTGGGAACGGCTCGGCCGCGACGACGAGGACATCGGGGAGAGCCCGACGTCGGCGTTCCGTAGGCTGCGACTGGAAATGCTTGCCGCCGAACGCGAGACATTCATCGCTGAGCGTGACGCGGGCCACATCGACGACGAGGTGCTGCGCACTGTGCTTCACGGACTCGACCTGGAAGAAGCGACCTTGAACCGTGATTAGGCGCTTGGCGTGGCTCGCGGCGCTGGTCGTGGTGGTCTCGGGCGCGCTGTTGGCGTTGCTGGGCAGTGACGACTCGGGTTCCCGGTCCCCCGTCGCGGTTCCGCCCGGTGCGGAATCCGCACGGGCCGAGGCGCTGCGGTCCGAGTTCCCCGGCGGTGACCGCGCGCCCGCGATCCTGGTTGTGACCAGGGCCGACGGCACCGAACTGAGCGCGGCCGACATCGACGCGACAGTCGAAGCGCGCCAACGCATGACCGACGAGGCAGGCCCGCCCGTGTTGGTGTCCGACGACGGCAAGGCGGCGCTGGCCACCGTGCCGGTCGACACGGGCCTTTCCGGTTTTGCGCTCGACGACGCAGTGCAGGGGTTGCGCGGTGCGGCCGCCCAAAGCCTGCCCGCCGGGCTGCGTGCCGAGGTCACGGGAGGCCCCGCATTCGGTGCCGACATCGCCAATTCCTTTGCCGGAGCCAACATCACGCTGCTGGCGGTCACCGCGACCGTGGTGGCGCTGCTGCTGATCGTCACCTATCGCTCGCCCGTGCTGTGGCTCGTGCCGCTGTTGGTGATCGGATTCGCCGACCGCGTCGGCGCCGTCGTCGGCACCGCGGCGGCATCGGGGCTCGGCCTCAGCCCGGACGGATCGACCGCGGGCATCACCAGTGTGCTGGTGTTCGGCGCGGGCACCAACTATGCGCTGCTGCTCATTTCGCGTTACCGGGAAGAACTGGGCCGGACCGGACAGCACCGCGAGGCCCTTCAGATCGCATTGCGTGCGGCCGGTCCGGCGATCGTGGCGAGCAACGCCACGGTGGTGCTGGCCCTGCTGACCCTGCTGTTCGCCACGGCGCCGAGCAACCGCAGCCTCGGGGTCCAGGCTGCGGCGGGCCTGATCGTCGCGGCGATCTTCGTGCTCGTGGTGCTGCCGCCGCTGCTGGCGCTGTGCGGCACGCGGTTGTTCTGGCCGTTCATCCCGAAGCCCGGTGCACAAGCGTTGACCGACAACGGTGTCTGGCACCGGATCGCCGACGCCGTGGCCCGGCGCCCGGGCCGCGTCACCATCGGGTCCGTGGCCGTGTTGGCGCTGCTGTGCACGGGCCTGGCGGCGACGCCGATCGGCTTGTCGCAGACCGAACAGTTCCGCGTGCAGGCCGAATCGGTGACGGGCTATCAAACGCTGGCCGCGCACTTCCCGAGCGGCCTGACCAACCCGACCACGGTCATCGCGTCGAGCGCCAAAGCGGCGGGCGTGCAACGCGCCATCACCGACACCGCGGGCGTGGTGTCGGCCACCTCGGCCGGTGAGTCACCGACCGGGTTGAGCCAGTTCTCGGTGGTGCTCAAAGCCGCACCGGCCTCCGCGGAATCCTTCGAAATCGTTGATGCGCTGCGTGATTCGATACGCACCGCCGACCGCAGTGCGCTGGTGGGCGGACCCGACGCACAGGCGCGCGACGCCGCAGCCGCGGCGCAGCGCGACCGGACGGTGGTGATCCCGGCCATCCTGGCCGTGGTGCTCGCGGTGCTCTATGTGCTGCTCCGGTCGGCGCTTGCACCCGTGCTGCTGGTGGCCGTCACGGTGCTCAGCGCGCTGGCCGCGCTCGGCCTCGGCGGCTGGGCCGGCGTGCACGTGTTCGGATTTCCCGCACTGGACAACAGCACTCCGCTGTTCGCCTTTCTGTTCCTGGTGGCGCTCGGCGTGGACTACACGATCTTCCTGTTGACCAGGGCCCGCGAGGAGACCCCTGAACACGGCACGCGGCAGGGCATCGTGCGGGCCGTCTCGGCGACCGGCGCCGTCATCACCTGTGCGGGCGTGGTGCTGGCCGCGGTGTTCTGCGTGCTGGGTGTGCTGCCGCTGATCGTGTTGACGCAGTTGGGCATCATCGTAGGGTTGGGCATCCTGCTGGACACGTTCGTGGTCCGCACCGTGATCATCCCGGCGCTGTTCACGCTGATCGGCCCGCGGATCTGGTGGCCAGGGCTGCGGGCCGACCCGTAGCGTGGCGGGTATGCAGGAATTGCGGCTACCGACCAGGTTGGGCCGGCTGCGGGTCCGGGTCTTCGGCGACGGCGAGGCGATCCTGTTCTGGCCCAGCCTGTTGATGACCGGTGACATGTGGGCCGGACAGGCGGCGGAGTTCAGCCCGTCGCACCGCGTCGTGCTGGTCGATCCACCGGGCCACGGCGGCAGCGAGAAGCTCACCGCGCCTTTCACTTTCACGGACTGCGCACACACCGTCGCCGAGATCCTCGACGGCGTGGGTGTCACGCGCACGCACTTCGTCGGCAATTCGTGGGGCGGGATGATCGGCGGCACATTCGCCGCGCTGCACCCCGAACGCATCGGCAGGGCCGTGCTGATGAACTGCACGGCTTCGGCCGCCGGGCGGCGCCAAAGGCTCGAGTACGGGCTGCTGCTGCGGACCGCCAAGGCGCTCGGCGGGATCCGCGGTCCGCTGACGCGCTCGGTGCTCAAGGCGTTTCTGGGCCCGACGACCATGCGAACCCGGCCCGACGTGGTCGCGTTCGTGCGGGATGCGGCGCGCCGCGTCGACGTCGAATCGAGCGCGTGGGCCGTGACCAGTGTGGTGCCACAGCGTCCGGATCAGCGCGAGTTGCTGTCCCGCGTGCGGACACCGGTGCTGGTGGTCGCCGGAACCGAGGACGCGACGTTCGGACTCGACGAGACCATCGCGATGGCCGACGCGATCCCCGGCGCCGAGATCGCGGTGCTCGACGGCGTCGCGCACCTGGCCGCGCTGGAGAACCCGACCCTCGTCAATGCGTTGATCAGGGATTTCGTCGTGCGCGAGTAGACCAACGCCAAGGGGGCCGTGATGCGGCTGCCCGAGGGCGTCACGTCCGAACAGCTCGACCTCACCAAGGCATTGCTGATCAACCACGACGCGCCCGAGCACACCCGGCTGCGCAAGCTGGTGTCGCGGCTGTTCACGCCGCGTTCGGTGGCCGCGCTCGAGGAGAAGCTCGCTGTGGCCGCCCGCGAGATCGTGGCCGCCGCCGCCGAGAAGGACAGCGGCAACTTCGTCGACGACATCGCGATGAGCCTGCCGCTGCTGGCCATCGCCGACTTGATCGGTGTGCCCGAGGAAGACCGCGAGAAGCTCTTCCACTGGACGAACGCGATCATGAACACCGACGATCCCGATTTCGACAGCGATCCGACCATGGCCAACGCCGAGCTCATGGGCTATGCGTACAACATGGCCGAGCAGCGCCGGAAGTGCCCGGCCGACGACATCGTGACGCGGCTGGTGCAGGCCGACATCGAAGATGGCGCCGGGGGCGGCATCACGGACGTGGAGTTCGCGTTCTTCGTGATCCTGCTGGCGGTGGCGGGCAACGAAACCACCCGCAATGCCATGACGCACGGGATGAACGCGTTCTTCGAAAACCCGGACCAGTGGGAACTTTTCAAGCGCGAGCGGCCTGCCACCACGGTCGACGAGATCGTCCGGTGGGCCACGCCGGTGCACTGCTTCCAGCGCACCGCACTGTCCGACACCGAGATCGGCGGCGTGACGGTGCGCGCCGGGCAACGCGTGGGACTGTTCTACAGCTCGGCCAACTATGACGAATCTGTCTTCGACAACCCCTTCGAATTCAACATCCTGCGCGACCCCAACCCGCACCTGGGCTTCGGCGGCAACGGCGCGCACTACTGCATCGGCGCCAACCTGGCCCGCATGGAGATCAAGCTGATGTTCAACGAGATCGCCAACCAGATCCCGGACATCTCCAAACTCGGTGAGCCCCAGAGGCTTCGGTCCGGCTGGATCAACGGCGTCAAGGATCTGCAGGTCTCGTACCGTTAGCTGGCTACAATTCCCGGGTGCGCACCCATGGCTGGGCCGGTTCAGCACCGGCCACTGACGAGGAGGCCGTGGCACGCATCCTGGCCGCGGCAGGCAAGGCGATCGACGAGCGCGGCGCCGACTTCTCCATCGCCGACGTCGCCCGCACGCTCGGTGTCACCCGACAGACCGTCTACCGGTACTTTCCCAGCACCGAAGCGCTGCTGGTGGCTGCGGCGGTACACGCCGCGAGCGACTTCCTCGACCGGTTGGCCGCGCATCTCGCGGGCATCACCGACCCGGTCGAGGCCGTCACCGAGGCGATCGCGACGGCCCTGGAATGGCTGCCCAAAGACAAACACATCGGGCTGCTCATCGCGCCGGGGCGGGCCGATTCGCACACCGAGTCGGTCACCTCGGACATGGCCGTGGATTTCGCCCGGGCCGTGCTGCGCCGGTTCGACGTCGACTGGCAGGGATTGGGGTTCACCGACACCGATCTCGACGAGCTCGCCGAGCACCTGCTGCGCATCATCCAGTCGTTCGTCATCGATCCCGGCCGACCTCCGCGCACCGGTCCCGAACTGCGGGCGTACCTGCGTCGGTGGGTCGGCAGCGCCGTCGTCGGTGCGGCGAGTGCCCGGACGGAATAGCTCCCCAGGCACCTCCGCCTCGGTGATCCCGCGGCGCAACGGGCATCCGCACAACTTCGTGTCAATGGGCCACCGGGCCGGCACCTAGACTGGAATACGGCCTAGAGACCGGGGGTGCCAGAACCGTGAGTGCGATCGACGCCTTTTATTCGACGTGGTCTCAGGCGCGCGAATCGTTCGGTTCCGGTGTGCCGCAAGATGGTTCCGAATTCGACAAGAGCAACCAGTTGCGCCAACTGCAGTCCTCGGTGCAAGGCGCCGCCCCCGATTCACGATGGCAGGGGCCTGCCGCCGACGCCTACGCCGCCAAGAATGCGCAGCACGCGGCCACCTACGGCAAGCTCGCCGATCTCGACCAGCGCATGGCCGCCGAAGTCAGTAAGACCGCCGGGGTGGTGACTGCGGGTCGCCAGAACCTCGACCAGATCCGGGACTGGGTGGCCAGTGCCGCCGCGTCAGCCCCGAGCGACCGATCCGGCGAAACCATGAAGGTCGCCATCGCCAGCAAGGGCCTCAGCCAGATCAGCGAAATCATCCAACAGTCCAACGACCAGATGAACGCAATCGGCGAGCGCATCCGCGGCATCGGTCGGGAGTACGACGAGATTGGCGGAGACCAGAACAAGAAGGGCACCGACGAGCAGTCCGCAGATGCCCTCGGTTTGAAGGAGGGGCCAGCCCCCACCAGCCAGCCTGCGATCCTCGACTTTGATGACATCAAGCGTTATCCACCCGGGGCACTCGGGCCTCCTGGCCACAAGGAGCTGGTTCCCGGGTCCGGAGTGTGGGTTCCGGACCCGGCCAGCCCGACCTACAAGCCACATCCGCCCAAACATCCAGTCGACCTCGCCGACATCGTGGATCGGGGCCCCGGCAGCCTCGGAGAGCCGTGGGAAACCGAACTCATACCGGGCGCCGGCGTGTGGATTCCAAACCCCGACTACCCAGGTTTTGAACAGAAACCGCCGCAGGTGCCGTTTGACCTCAACAAGATTTCGGTTCGACCTGGTGGCCTGGCTATGCCGTGGGAGATGGAGTTGGGGCAAGGGACCGGTGTGTATGTGCCCAACCCATTCTCGCCGACAGCGAAGAGCCCGGGCGGAGTTACACGAGAGTAGTGGTTCTGCGGGACAACACTATGTCACTCGCCCCTTACTGCCGCGACCGACTTGACGAGGAGGTCGGCATACATCTCCTGAGATCCGGAACTGACATCGACGCGCGCATGAACCGAGACAAACGTCTGATCACCATCTATCGCGTAGTAGACGTAGTCAGCAACTTCAGGCGCGCCGTCTTGTTCGACTCTCACGGCGGCGGTGGTGGCACCGTCAATCTTTGGTGCAGGCAATCTGTCGACTGTTCCCCGTGCTCGGGAGTCTGTACCTTCAAAGGAGATTCGATCACAACCGGCGCTGGGAACATCTGCCTGGAGCGGGCGATTCGATCTCATGGCACCGATGGAAATCTGCTCTTCCTGGGGACCATACGCACGGAGCGCGGCAGACTCGGTTCCCGCCGCAACGTTGACAGGCTTCATCAATGCAACGCAAGCTGGAGGATCGACCGTCACAAGCATGCCTACGCTTGCGACATCATCGGCGTTCGCCGCCTGCTGCTCGTTCAACACACTCGACGGGAACCATTGGCTGTTGTACCCCGATGGAAGATCATCCTTTATATCGGCCAAACGCGAAATATCCTGCGCCGGTGTCTCTGCCGTCGAGGTAACTTCAGCATTATCCGTCACCGAAGCTCGGCAACCGGTCAGGAGAACAGCCATACCAAAGACCAGTGCAACAACCGCGCGTCGCCGCTTTGAACATCCCCCGAATGCCATCCACCCATCGTATGTGGCGGCACAGGGCACGGTGACACTTTTCTCACTGGTCCAGGCTCCATGGACCAAACTCAGGGCGCTACGAGAGGCTGGCAACTGCTGGCACCTTCCCTCCCGCGGCCAACCTTGATTACTGCGTCAGAACTGTTGTTAGCGTGCATGATTCGCGGCTGTGGGGATTTCACCCTGGGCGAGGCGATGGCTGAGATGAGAGGGGCAAACCGTGCTCGTCGCCGGTTTGTCACTTACGAGCACCAGCGCACCCATCGAACGATGACCGCAGCGCACTCCCATCGTCCAAGCCTAAGCGCCGGATGCTCCGCGACCGTGCACCAAACTCGAAGCGTGGTACCGCATGTGGTACCACAGTCCGAAACCTATTTACCATCGCCCGGCTGGTGCACAAGTGACTGCAGTGACGGTCCGCTATACCACCGTCAACGGCAACGACCTCCGCGGCTCGAACACAAACCCGGCTCCCCCGCTGACCTTCGCCACCGCGACTTCACCGAATTCCTTTGCCACCTCACCGGTTTCGACAACACGTGCGGTCCACTCGGCATCCGAACCGAGCACCTCGACGGAAAGATGCGGATCGACCGCGGCGACGATCGCCCGCAAGGGCCGGGTCTCGGTGGGACCGACCAAGGACACCCAAGCGCCATCCTCATGGGCCGGGGAACGACGCACCGACACGGTATCCGGGCCGAACGAAGCGTCGACGTAAGCCGCGGGATTGAGCAGCGGATGCAGTTCGAGCACCCGCACAGCGCCCTCGATGCCGCCGGGAAGGCCGAGAGCCCGGTGAATCCGTTCGGCGCCGAGCCCGGCCACTCCGATGAGCTGCTTGGTGCAGATGTCAGTGGCCAGCGCGGTATCTGTCCCGGCCCGCTTCCCCACCGCGAGCACGAACGAGAGGTTCAGCAGGTGCATCTGCAGGCACACCTCGTCGGCCATGCGGACCAACGCCGAATGCGAGAACGCGGAGAAGTCGAAATCCGACAGCAGCGGGCCGGAATAGTCCGACTGACCCGCATCGGACGTATCGATGGCATCCAATTGCGTTTGCGCAGCCCGGGTCCGGCGGATCACGTCCGCTGCGGGGAGATCGGGCACCTCGGGGTAGGACTCGTCGATGATCACGGTCCACGCACAGTGCGGCTGACGGTCGGCCGGGATACGCGGCGGCCGATGAATCGGCCGGATCTGCGCACGCCGGTTGGTGGCCAGTGCGGTCGCGTCGAACGTGGGGTCTTCGATGTCGTGGCACATGCCGCGCACGTATTCGTCGCCCATCGGCTCGACGTCGAGCAGTGCCCCGCAGTGGTCGAGGTGAAACTCGCCGTGCCACCGGTCGTGCACGGTGTAGCGGAAATCCATGAACTGCGGCGGCGCACCGATGTCGAGCTGCAGACCTTTGAAGATCGTGATGACGTCAACGCCCTCGTACTTCAGCGCTTTCTGCATCCGCTTGGTGTAGATGGGGCTCGACGCCATCCACTCCTCGATGGCGATCTGCAGCATCTCCTCCCGGCCGAAAGACGATATGCACCAGGCCATTCCGGAGCGGTCGATCATCTGACCGATCAACAGCAGCTCTGGAACCAGCGTCACCAGCTCGTCATGGGACAGCGAGGCGTATCTACTTGTCGTCAAGCTCGCTCCCGGTGCTCATCTTGACTGCGGCGTTCACATTGGCCCGCCGGTCCTCGTCAAGCCCTTTCTCGGCGGCCTTGCGCCGCTTGGCCGCAACCTTTGACACCGTTCCATTGAGACCTGATCCGAGCGGAAAACCCACGTACTGGGTGAGGAAGATCGCGATGTCCTTGAGCTCCTCTTCGGTGAACTCACCGTTGAGCATCGCGGCATTCACCTGGACCTCGGCGAGATCCTGCAGACCCAGCGCAGTCACCGCCGACAGGGTCATCAACCGCTTCTCGCGCATGGACAATCCGGGCTTGCTCCAGATGGTCCCGAACAAGTGGTCGACGGTCAGATCGAAGTACGGATCCCCTTCGATGTTCGGCATCTCCCAGCCGTAGACCTCGTTCATCTTGGCCAGGCCCTTGGCGCGCAGTTCATCCATGCCGGTCACTCCTTCGTGTGCGGTACGCCGAGGCCGTCAGCGAGCCTCTGCAGGGCCACCTGGGCCAACGGAAGATCCACTCCCACAACCTCACCGAGCCCGAGCGCCAAGCTCAAGTCTTTCTCACCGAGCCCGCGGGTGTGGGCGAACGCATCGTGCAACCAGTGGTCAGGTGCCAACTCGGACATGTCGTCGCGCACCATGATGGCGCCGGGGCCGCCGGTCAGCGCATCGGTGTGACGCACCACCCGGCCCAGCGCCTGCAGATCCAGCCCGGCCGCTTCGGCCAGCCTCATCGCCTCACACGCCGCGGCGTACGACGTGAAGGTCAGCATGTTGCGGGCCAACTTCATCCGGGTGCCCGCGCCAGGCTCACCGGCGTGGATCACCATCGACGCGAACTGCTTGAACGCCGGCTTGACCCGCTCGTAGACGGGACGTTCGGCGCCAACCATGATCGCCAGCTCACCCTTCTCGGCGGCTCCCCCGCCACCGCTGACCGGCGCGTCGACCACATGGATGCCCTGCGGCTTCAGCTGGGCGGCCAGTTCGACGGCCGTGGTGTCCCTGATCGTCGAATGGATCGCGATCACGGTGTCCGGCTTGGCATGTGCGGCGAGTTCGGCGACCACCGAACGCACCTGCTCGTCGTTGAGCACCGTGACACTGATGATGTCCGCGTCGGCGACGTCGGCCAGATCACCCGCCAATGTCGCGCCGAGCTCTCCGAAAGGCGCCATGACCTCGGCCCGTACGTCGTACACGACGACGCCACCGGGCCACTCGACCAGCCGCTTGGCCATGGGGGCGCCCATGTTGCCAAGGCCGATATAGCCGTACCTGACAGTGTTGGTCGGCTCCTCGCGCGAGCGCTCGTCGGCACTCATGAGCGGATGATCTGTCCGCCGTCGACGTTGAAGATCTGCCCGGTGATCCACCTGGCCTGGTCGCTGAGCAGGAACAGGCACATGCCGACGAGATCTTCCGGCTGTCCCATGCGGGACAACGGGATTCCCTTGACGATGTCGTCCACCATCTCCTTGGGCGTGGTGGTCCGGTTGGCCTCGGTGTCGATCGGCCCGGGTGCGATGGCGTTGATGCGGATGTTCTGTCCCCCGAGTTCACGCGACAGCTGCTGCGTGAGACCGTTGATGCCGACCTTGGCCAGGCCGTAGTAGTTGGCATAGAGCCACGCCGCGGTCGACGACTGGTTGACGATCGCCCCACCACCGCGCTTGGCCATCTTGCGATACACCGCACGCGTGCACACGAGGGCCCCGTCGAGATTCACGCTCATGAACTTCTTGTAGTAGTCCCAGTCGACGGTCAGCAGGAAGTCGAGCTTCATGCCACCGAAGATCGCGGCATTGTTCACGAGGTAGTCGATGCCGCCGAACTCCGAAAGAGTCTGGGCCGCCATGTCGCGAGCAGAGTCGATGTCGGACACGTCGACGCGCACCGCGAGCGCCGACCCGCCCTCACCTTTGATGCCGTCCGCAACCTTCTGCGCGCCTTCGGTGTTGATGTCGGCCACCACGACTGCTGCGCCCTCACGCGCGAGCGCTTCGGCGTAAGCCTGCCCGATGCCCCCGCCGGCCCCGGTGACGATGGCCACCTTGTCATCGAATTGTCCCATTGAGCTCTCCTCTACTGCGCTCTACTGCGCCAACGTGGCGATCGTCTTGATTTCGGTGTATTCCTCGAAGCCGGCCAGGCCCATCTCGCGGCCGATTCCGGATTGCTTGTAGCCGCCGAACGGCGCATCGGCCGAGTACCAGATGCCGCCGTTGACGTTGACGGTGCCGACGCGCATCCTCGACGCCACCGCCTGGGCGCGCGCATCGTCACCGGAGAACACCGTGCCGGACAACCCGTACGGCGAGTCGTTGGCGATGCGTACGGCATCGTCGTCTCCGTCGTGGGCGATCACGGTCAGCACGGGGCCGAAGATCTCTTCGCGCGCAACCCTGGCCGAGTTGTCCAGCCCCGCAATCACGGTCGGCTCGATGTAGAAGCCGGTGTCCAGGTCGGCGGGACGACCTCCGCCGCAGGCGAACCGGCCGCCTTCCTGTACGGCCAGGTCCAGATACGACTGCACGCGGTCGCGTTGGCGCGCCGAGATCAGCGGCCCGCATACCGTGCGCTTGCTGTTGGGATCGCCCGGTTTGATCGAACCCAATGTCCCCGCGGCGATCTCGACCGCCTCGTCATACCGCGTCCGCGGAACCACCAGACGCGTCGTGATCGCGCAGCCCTGCCCGGCATGCATCGCGACGGTGAACGCCGACATCGAGCACGCCCCGGCCAGGTCGGCGTCGTCGAGCACCAGGAACGCCGACTTGCCGCCGAGCTCGAGGAACACCTTCTTCAGCGTCAGCGCGGCGTCTGTCATCACGGCGCGCCCGGTCCCCGTCGAGCCGGTGAACGAAACCATGTCCACGCGTGGGTCTTTCGAGAGCAGCGCACCGACCGAGTGGTCGCTCGACGTGACGATGTTGATCACGCCTGCGGGGAAATCGGTCTGTTCGGCGATGATCTGGCCGACGGCGGCGGCAGCCCACGGTGTGTCCGGGGCCGGCTTGAGCACGAGCGTATTCCCGGCGGCCAGGGCCGGCCCGACCTTGGCCAGGTTGATCTGATGCGGGAAGTTCCAGGGCGTGATGGCGCCGACGACGCCGACGGCTTCCCGCGCCACGACGCGGTTGGTCGGAATACCCTGCGGTGTGGCGTGTCCCAGATCAGTGCGCCACCGGTAGTTCTCCGCGGTGTCGGCGGAGAACGCGAGATCGTCGATGGGGCCTTCCAACTGAGCGCCTGCCGTGAGCATGCGCGGAGCGCCCACCTCGGCGATGGTCAATTCCCGCAATTCCTCGACATTTTCACGCAGCGCGTCGCGCAGCTGACGCAGGCACCGCACACGCAGTTCGGTGTCGGTCGACCAGCCGGTGTCGTCGAAGGCACGGCGGGCGGCCTCGATGGCGTCGCTCATGTCCTCGGCGGTCGCGTCGGCAGCGACGCCGAGCACTTCTTCGGTCGCGGGGTTGACGGTGTCGAACACGCCGCCGCGCCCGGCGACGAGCTTGCCGTCGATGAGTAGTTGACTCTGGCGATCGGCCAGTACCGGCATCGGCGAACTCCACTTCAGGGTTTCTGGACAACTGTCCGGCTGTCTCGTCACGAACGATAGCCGCACTCATCGCGGCGCCGCAAGACCGGGTACCGTCAGCGTGCGCCCGACCGCGGAAAACTGCGTCATTAGCAGCGTATTCACCGTGCGCACTTGCCCAGGGTCCACATCGTCGGATAACTTGGACATGTGTCCAGCGATGCAGTGGCAGCAGTCACAGAATCCGCCGCAGACTCCGATGAGACGCCACGCAACCGGCGCCAGGAGGAGACCTTCCGCAAAGTGCTCGCGGCAGGGATCGAGATGCTGCGGGAATCGTCGTATGCCGATCTGACCGTCCGGGCCGTCGCCGCGCGGGCCAAAGTCGCGCCGGCAACCGCCTACACCTACTTCTCGTCCAAGAACCACCTGATCGCCGAGGTGTACCTGGACCTGGTGCGCCAGGTGCCGTACTTCACCGATGTCAACGACTCGATGACGACGCGGGTCGACAAGGCGGTCCGTGCTCTGACGCTCGTCGTCGCCGACGAACCCGAAGTCGCGGCCGCGTGCACCACGGCCCTGCTGGGTGGTGGCAGCGACCCAGCGGTCCGCAAGGTGCGCGATCGCATCGGCGCGGAGATCCACCGGCGCATCCGGTCGGCGGTGGGCCCCGATGCCGACCCCCGCGTCGTCTCGGCCCTGGAGATGACCTTCTTCGGCGCGCTGGTCAATGCCGGCAGCGGCGCGTTCACCTACCACCAGATTGCCGACCGGCTGACATACGTGGTCGGTCTGATCTTGGGAGAGGACCAATGAGCTTGGAAACCGTCGATCTGGTATTCGACCCGTACGACTACGACTTCCACGAAGACCCGTACCCGTACTACCGCCGGCTGCGTGACGAGGCACCGTTGTACCGCAACGACGACCTCAACTTCTGGGCACTGTCGCGGCACAAGGATGTGCTGCAGGGCTTCAGGAACAGCACCGCGCTGTCCAACAGGCACGGCGTTTCGCTGGACCCCATCTCCCGCAACGACGAAGCCCACCGGGTCATGTCGTTTCTGGCACTGGACGATCCGGCCCATCTTCGGTTGCGCACCCTGGTGTCGAAGGGCTTCACGCCGCGGCGCATCCGCGAGCTCGAGGGCCGCGTCACCGAGATCGCGGTCCAGCACCTCGATGCCGCGCTGCAGCACGAAACCTTCGACTACGTCGATGAATTCGCCGGCAAGCTGCCCATGGACGTCATCTCCGAACTGATGGGTGTGCCCGACGAGGACCGGGTCCGCATCCGGGCACTGGCCGACGGTGTCATGCACCGCGAGGACGGGGTCGCCGACGTCCCCGCCTCCGCGATGCAGGCCTCTGCGGAACTGCTCGTGTACTACGCCGACATGGTCAAGCAACGCCGAAGGCAGGCCAGCGACGACCTCACGTCAGCGCTCATCGAAGCCGAAATCGACGGTGACAAGCTCACCGACGACGAGATCATGGCGTTCCTGTTCCTCATGGTGGTCGCCGGCAACGAGACCACCACCAAACTCCTTGCCAACGCGGCTTATTGGGGCGCCAAGAATCCCGATCAGCTGGCACCCGTCTTCGACGACCACGATCTCATCGCGCCGTGGGTCGAGGAGACGCTGCGCTACGACACGTCCAGCCAGATCCTGGCCCGCCTCGTTTCCGAGGATCTGTCCCTCTACGACACGACCATCCCGAAGGGCGACGTGCTGCTGCTGCTGGCCGGCTCGGCCAACCGGGACGACCGGGTCTTCGAGAATCCCGACGAGTACCGCATAGGCCGAGACATCGGTTCCAAGCTGGTCAGTTTCGGCAGTGGCGCGCATTTCTGCCTCGGCGCGCACCTGGCCCGCATGGAGGCCCGGGTGGCGCTCGCCGAGCTGTTCAAACGAATCCGCGGATACGAGGTGGATGAATCCGCAGCCGTACGGGTGCATTCCAGTTCGGTACGAGGATTCGCGCATCTGCCCATTGCGGTGTCCCACCGCTGAAACCCATCACAGTGGAGAAACGCTAAATGGCCCGTTTTGAACCGCACCCCGCCCGCCGGCCCGCGATCGTGGCCGGCGCCTCCTCCGGGATCGGTGCCGCGACCGCGACCGAACTGGCTGCGCACGGCTTCCCGGTCGCGCTCGGCGCGCGTCGCGTGGAGAAGTGCCAGGAGCTCGTCGACCAGATCAAGGCCGATGGCGGCGAGGCGATCGCGCTGCCCCTGGACGTCACGGATGCCGATTCGGTGAAGTCGTTCGTGCACGGCGCCACCGAGGCTCTCGGCGACATCGAGCTGCTGGTGGCCGGTGCCGGCGACACCAACTTCGGCCGGCTGCACGAGATGAGCACCACCGAGTTCGAGGAGCAGGTGCAGATCCACCTGATCGGCGCCAACCGGATCGCGACCGCGGTGCTGCCCGCCATGGTCGAACGCCAGCGTGGTGACGTCATCTTCGTCGGCTCCGACGTGGCCCTGCGCCAACGTCCCCACATGGGCGCCTACGGGGCTGCCAAGGCCGCGCTGGTGGCCATGGTGACCAACCTGCAGATGGAGCTCGAAGGCACCGGTGTGCGTGCGTCGATCGTGCATCCGGGGCCCACCAGAACCTCGATGGGCTGGAGCCTGTCCGCGGAGAAGATCGGTCCGGCCCTTGAGGATTGGGCCAAGTGGGGGCAGGCCCGCCACGACTACTTCCTGCGGGCCGCCGACCTGGCCCGGGCCATCACGTTCGTGGCCGAGACACCCCGCGGCGGATTCATCGCAAACCTGGAGATCCAGCCCGAGGCTCCGCTCGCCGCCGTCAAGGACCGCCAGAAGCTCGCCCTCGGGGAAGAAGGGATGCCGAACCAATGAGCAACGCCCTCAAGGAAGTACAGCGGGTCTCGGGTGGCGAGGAAGAGCACGGACACCTCGAGGAGTTCCGCACCGACCCGATCGGGCTGATGAAGCGGGTCCGGGAGGAATGCGGCGACGTCGGCTGGTTCCAGCTGGTCGACAAGCATGTGATCCTGCTGTCGGGAGCCGAGGCCAACGAGTTCTTCTTCCGGTCTGCCGACGAGGATCTCGACCAGGCCGAGGCCTATCCGTTCATGACGCCGATCTTCGGCAAAGGCGTCGTGTTCGACGCCAGCCCGGAGCGCCGCAAGGAGATGCTGCACAACTCGGCGCTGCGGGGCGATCACATGAAAGCCCACGCCGCCACCATCGAGGGCGAGGTCAAGAAGATCATCGCCGACTGGGGTGACGAGGGTGAGATCGAGCTGCTGGACTTCTTCGCCGAGCTGACCATCTACACGTCGACGGCGTGCCTGATCGGGCTCAAGTTCCGCGAGCAGTTGGACTCCCGGTTCGCACGGTACTACCACGAACTCGAACGCGGCACCGACCCGTTGTGCTATGTCGACCCGTATCTGCCGATCGAGAGCTTCCAGCGGCGCGACGAGGCCCGGGTGAAACTCGTTGCGCTGGTGCAGGAGATCATCGACCAGCGGCTGGCCAACCCGCCGAAGGACAAGTCGGACCGGGACATGCTCGACGTCCTGGTGTCGATCAAGGACGAGGAGGGGGGCCTGCGGTTCTCCGCCGACGAGATCACCGGCATGTTCATCTCTCTGATGTTCGCGGGTCACCACACCAGCTCGGGCACGTCGTCGTGGACCCTGATCGAGTTGATCCGCCATGCCGAGGTTTATGCCGAGGTGCAGCAGGAGCTTGATGAGCTCTACGCCGATGGCCAAGAGGTGAGCTTCCATGCGCTGCGCCAGATCCCGAAGCTCGACAACGTGGTCAAGGAGACACTGCGGCTGCACCCGCCGCTGATCATCCTCATGCGCGTGGCCCAGGGCGAGTTCGAGGTCGAGGGCTACCCGATCCACAAGGGCGACTTCGTCGCGGCATCGCCGGCGATCTCCAACCGGATCCCGGAGGACTTCCCCGATCCCGACGCGTTCACGCCGGATCGTTACAACAAGCCCGAGCAGGCCGACATCGTCAACCGGTGGACCTGGATCCCGTTCGGGGCCGGCAGGCACCGCTGTGTCGGCGCGGCATTCGCCCAGATGCAGATCAAGGCGATCTTCTCGGTCCTGTTGCGCGAGTATGAGTTCGAGATGGCCCAGCCGGCCGACTCGTACCGCAACGACCACTCGAAGATGGTCGTCCAGCTGGAACGTCCCGCCAAGGTTCGGTACCGCAAACGCGCGAAGGGATGAGCGTCGTGGGTTGCTATCGCGTTGAGGTCGACACCGACCTCTGCCAGGGCCACGCCATGTGCGAACTCGAGGCCCCGGATGTCTTCTCGGTGCCCAAACGGGGCATCGTCGAGATCACCGACCCGGAACCACCCGACGAACTCCGCGACGACGTCGAGCGCGCCGTCGAAATGTGTCCTACCCGAGCACTGTCCATCACCGAGAAGGAATAGCCATGCCGTCACGCGAAGCACTCGATCAGTGGGTCGACCGTTGGCTGCAAGCCAACAAGGACGCCGAGAAGGCCGGTGATTGGAAACCGCTGGCCGACTTCTACACCGCCGACGCGACCTACGGCTGGAACATCGGCCCCAAGGAAGACGTGATGTGCGTCGGCCGCGACGAGATCCGCGATGTCGCACTGGGTCTGGAGATGGAAGGGCTGGAGAACTGGGTCTACGAATACCAGAAGGTGTTGGTCGACGAGAAGCAGGGCGAGGTGGTCGGCTTCTGGAAGCAGATCGTCAACAAGGCCGACAACACCACCGACGAGATCTACGGGATCGGCGGCAGCTGGTTCCGGCTCAACGACCAGTTGCTGATCGAATGGCAACGCGACTTCTTCGATTTCGGTCATGTGTCGTCGATGTTCATGAAGCTGATCGAGTCGGGTGATCTCAGCGCGGGTATGCAGAAGCGCATCGAGCGCAGCCTGGCCGGTGAGAAGCTGCCCGGCTACTACCCACTGGGTCAGGCGCCCGTGCCCATCTGGTGACCACGACAGTTCATATGTGATCTTCCTTATGTGACCTAGATAACTTAGTCTGTCGCCGGAAGCCTCCAACGAAAGTGGGACGTCATGAAGACAAAGGGAGCTCTCATCTGGGAGTTCAATCAGCCGTGGTCGATCGAGGAGATCGAGATCGGCGATCCCGTCAAGGATGAAGTCAAGATCCAGATGGAAGCGTCGGGCATGTGCCATTCCGACCACCACCTGGTCACCGGCGGTATCCCGATGGGCGGCTTCCCGGTGCTCGGCGGGCACGAGGGTGCGGGCATCGTCACCGAGGTCGGCCCGGGCGTCGAAGGCATCGAACCCGGCGACCACGTGGTGCTGTCGTTCATCCCGTCGTGCGGCAGCTGTCCGTCGTGTCAGGCCGGCCTGCGCAACCTGTGCGACCTCGGCGCGGGCCTGCTCGGCGGCCAAGCCGTGTCCGACGGCACCTTCCGCATTCAGGCCAAGGGCCAGAACGTCTTTCCGATGACCCTGCTCGGCACCTTCAGCCCGTACATGGTGGTGCACAAGAGCTCGGTGGTGAAGATCGACAAGTCCATCCCGTTCGAGGTGGCGTGCCTGGTGGGCTGCGGCGTGACCACGGGCTACGGCTCGGCGGTCCGCGCGGGCGACATCCGCCCCGGTGACGACGTGGCCGTCATCGGCGTCGGCGGCGTCGGCATGGCGGCCCTGCAGGGCGCGGTCAACGCGGGCGCACGGCACATCTTCGTGGTCGACCCGGTCGAGTGGAAACGCGATCAAGCACTCAAGTTCGGCGCCACCCACGTCTATCCGGACATCTTCTCGGCCATGGCCGGCGTCGCCGAGGTCACGTGGGGGTTGATGGCCAAGAAGGTCATCGTCACGGTCGGCGAGCTGCACGGCGCCGATGTCGACAACTACCTCAACCTCACCAGCAAGGGCGGCACGTGCGTGGTGACGGCGATCGGCAGCCTGCTCGACACCAACGTCAGCCTGAACCTGGCCATGCTGACACTCATGCAGAAGAACCTGCAGGGCACCATCTTCGGTGGCGGAAACCCGCACTACGACATCCCGCAGCTGCTGTCGATGTACAAGGCAGGCAAGCTCAACCTCGACGACATGGTGACGCGCCAATACAAGCTCGAGCAGATCAACGACGGGTACAAGGACATGCTGGAGGGCCGCAACATCCGCGGTGTCATCCGCTATACCGACGCCGACCGCTGACTGCCATTTGGAGACGAATATGACCGAAACCCAGGAACTTACGCCGGCACAGGCGGCGTCGCAGGCGTCGTGGCGCTGTGTGCAGTCCGGAGATCGTGAAGGCTGGCTGGCACTGATGTCCGACGACGTGGTGGTCGAGGATCCGATCGGCGAGGCCGTCACCAACCCGGACGGCACCGGGGTGCGCGGCAAGGAAGCGCTCGCGGCGTTCTACGACGCCAACATCGGCCCCAACGAGTTGACGGTCACGTGCGAGGAGGCGTTCCCGTCCAGCTCGCCCACCGAGATCGCGTACATCCTGGTGCTGCGCACCAAGTTTCCCAATGGCTTCACCGCAACGGTGCGCGGGGTGTTCACCTACAAGGTCGACGACGCAGGCCTGATCACCAACCTGCGCGGGTACTGGAACATGGCTGCCATGAAGTTCTCTGAGGAAGGCGCCAATTAGCGGTCCACTTGCCGGCCGCGGCGCGGTGGTCGTCGGCGGTACCCGAGGCATCGGGCTGGCGATTGCCGAACTGCTGGCAGCCCAGGGCGCCGGGGTGGTGGTCAACGGCCGTGACCCCGGCGCCGCACATGCCGCGGCCGAACGGATTTCCGGTGTGGCACATGCCGGTTCGCCGGCCGACCCGGCGGTCGCCGACGCTCTGATCGAGGCGTGCGTCCGCGAGTTCGGTCGCATCGACATCCTGATCAACTGTGCCGGCACGGCCGAACCCATGGGATCGTCGATCCTGAGTGTGAGCAGTGCCGAGTTCAATCAACTGCTCGGCGCGCATCTGAGCACGGTGTTCGAGACATGCCGCGCGGCCGCACCGCGGATGGTCGCGCAGGGCAACGGCGCCATCGTCAACACCAGTTCATTCGCGTTCCTCGGCGATTACGGCGGCACGGGCTATCCGGCGGGCAAGGGCGCCGTCAACGGGTTGACACTCGCAATCGCCGCGGAGCTCAAGGAGTTCGGAGTCCGCGCGAACGTGGTGTGCCCGGGCGCCAAGACCCGGCTGTCCACCGGCGCCGAGTATGAGCAGCACATCGCCTCACTGAACCGGCGCGGCATGCTGGACGACGTGAGCATGCAGGGTGCGCTCGACGCCGCACCCCCGGAGTACGTCGCACCGACCTACGGCTATCTGGTGAGTGACCTCGCCAAGGATGTGACGGGCCGGGTCTTCATCGCGGCCGGAGGATTCGTCGGCGAATTCGCTCGTCCCGCACCGGGATTCCTCGGCTACCGGGACCACCACACCGCAGGCCCGTGGGCCGTCGACGAACTGCACGGGATCATCTCCGGCGCCTGACCGGTCAGCGCACGCACGCGCCCCGTTCGAATCGGCGGCCGCGATGCGTCGGCCGTGCGCCGTGCACCACGGGCAGTTTGAGCGCGCGGTAGTAGGTCAGGACGACGTGATCGTCGCCGTACGCCGACGGTGTGCACGAGTGGTACGTCCAGCCGTCGAGCCCCCGCGAGGCGAGTTCGGGGTGGTCGACGACCTCCCACCAGTTGTCCGCCGGGACGTCCAGGGCGATCCACTCGTATCGAGCGTCACGCGCATCCGGGACAACCGGATCGTCACCGTCGGCTTCCCTCTTCACCGCGTCGGGCACGATCTCGTCACTCCTCTGTGCAATTTACTAAGCCCCACTAGTCAACCCTGTGGTTGTTTCCTGCGCAACGAGATGGGCGTCTCAATCTCTATCTCTATGCTCAAGGCATGGCGACCGTCTTCACGAAGATCATCAACGGAGAACTGCCCGGCCGATTCGTCTACGAGGATGACGACATCGTGGCCTTCCTGACGATCGCGCCCATGACGCAGGGCCACACCCTGGTGGTGCCGCGGGCCGAGATCGACAACTGGCAGGACGTCGAACCCGAGGTGTTCGGGCGGATCATGGCGGTCTCACAGCTGATCGGCAAGGCTGTGTGCAAGGCATTCGGCGCGGAGCGGGCCGGGGTCATCATCGCCGGTCTGGAGGTGCCCCACCTGCACGTCCACGTGTTCCCGGCCTACAACCTGACCGATTTCGGCTTCGCCAACGTCGACAACAATCCGTCACCGGAGTCGCTCGACGAGGCGCAGGCCAAGATCAAAGCCGCGCTGGCTGATCTGCAATCCGCGGCAAGCTGACGGTAAACCGGCAGCCCTGTCCCGGGGCGGTGGTGACCTGCACGGTGCCACCGTGGGCGTACACCAGGGAGTCGACGATCGAGAGCCCGAGGCCCGTACCGCCGCTGGCGCGGGTTCGCGACGTGTCCGCGCGGTAGAACCGTTCGAAGACGCGCCGCGCGTCGTCCTGGCTCATGCCCGGTCCCTCGTCGCACACTTCGAGCACCGCATTGTCGTCGACGGTTCCCACCCGGACCGTGATGCCTGCGCTCTCGGGCGTGTGCTGCAGCGCGTTGGCGACCAGATTGCCCAGCACCTGCCGCAGGCGCGCGTCGTCGCCGAGCACCTCCGGGGTGCCCGGCCCGTCGAACACTTCCATCGTGACCTTGCGTTTGGGGGCGATCGACTGCGCATCGTGCACGGCGTCGGTGGCCAGCGTCAGCAGGTCGACGCGGTGGCGGTCCAGCGGACGTTGCGCGTCGAGCCGCGCGAGCAGCAGCAGATCCTCCACCAGCAGCCCCATGCGGCGCGATTCACTTTCGATGCGGCCCATGATCATCTCGACGTCCCGGGCCGCGCCCTGCCGGTACAGCTCGGCGAACCCGCGGATGGTGGTCAGCGGGGTGCGCAACTCGTGGCTCGCGTCGGTGATGAAGCGTCGCATCCGCTCCTCCGACGTCCGCGCCTGCTCGGCCGACGCGTCCGAGGCGGCCACCGCCCGCTGAATCTGCGCCAGCATTCCATTGAGCGCCAACGAAAGTCGGCCCACCTCGGTGCGCGGATCCCGTTCCGGGACACGGCGGTCGAGCTGGCCGGCAGCGATCGCGGCCGCCGTCTGCTCCACCTCGACCAGCGGACGCAGGCTGCGGTGTACCACGACGTATCCCGCAACGCCGAGCACCAACAGCACCGCTGAGCCGATTCCCACCTGCGACCAGATCAACGCTCGCACCGACGACTGCACGTCGGACAGGTCGATCGCGACCGTGGTCAATTCGTCTTGGGGTCCGCGCACGGTCATCGCGCGCCACTGCACCTTTGAGTTGTCGATCGACCCCACCGTCACGGGCACGGGGCCCACATCGTTGTCATCTGGCAGATCGGGTTCGGCTTCGCGGTCGTTGACCGCGATCCACGTGCGCCCGTCCGCATCGACCCCGCGGACATAGAAATTGGAGGGCGGCCGCGCCGGATTCGGGCCCTCGACCGGTGTCGACGGCGACTGACGCGGCGCCTGCGCCCAACTGCGCGACGCGTCGAGCAGGGTCTGATCGATGCGGTTGACCTCGGTGTGACGCATGATCGACGTGACCGCGACACCCGACGCCAACAGACCGCATGCCACCAAGAACAATGCGGCGGCCACCAAGCCGACACGAAGCGGCACACCACGCCCGTGGCCCGGGCCGACCCGCTCAAACATCGACGGCAGAAGATGATTCAGTCATTGCGGTTGCATTCTCCACCGAACTCGCG
This sequence comes from Mycolicibacterium mageritense, assembly GCF_010727475.1. Taxonomy (NCBI): domain Bacteria; kingdom Bacillati; phylum Actinomycetota; class Actinomycetes; order Mycobacteriales; family Mycobacteriaceae; genus Mycobacterium; species Mycolicibacterium mageritense. The sequence continues at coordinate 3,659,863 of NZ_AP022567.1, read as the reverse complement.
CGATCGGCGGCAAATATCAGCAGTGACTGTGTCGAGCGCTCAGCGCGGTTCGCGCAGCACGTAGCCGACACCACGCAGGGTGTGAAGCAGACGCTTCTCACCGGTGTCGATCTTGCGGCGCAGGTATGAGACATAGGACTCGACGACGTTGACGTCGCCACCGAAGTCGTAGCGCCACACGTGATCGAGGATCTTGGGCTTGGACAGCACCGTTCCGGCGTTGATGATGAAGTACCGCAGCAGCGTGAACTCGGTCGGCGACAGCGATACCGGCTCGCCGGCCTTCCACACCTCGTGAGTGTCCTCGTCGAGTTCGATGTCGGCGAAGGACAACCGCGCGTTGCGGGGTTCCTCGGCGCCACGGCCGGCGCGGCGCAGGATCACCCGGAGCCGGGCCACGACCTCTTCCAGGCTGAACGGCTTGGTCACGTAGTCGTCGCCGCCCAGGGTCAGCCCCGCGATCTTGTCCTGCAGGCTGTCGCGCGCCGTGAGGAACAGCGCGGGAGCATCGATGCCGTCGGCGCGCAGGCGCCGCAACAGGCCGAAGCCGTCCATGCCGGGCATCATCACGTCCAGGATCACGGCGTCGGGACGTACCTCACGGGCCTTGTCCAGCGCTGCCGCCCCGTTGGAGGCGGTGTGCACCTCGAACCCCTGGAACTTCAGGCTCACGGAGAGCAGTTCCACAATGTTGGCCTCGTCATCGACGACGAGAACCCGGGCCTCAGGAACGCTCTCAGGTAGTGCAGCCATTGCCATGTGGTCATCGTGAACCTGTGAAGTGGCGTAAACCTGCCAGCCGACTGTGAGCTTCCTGTGAGTTTGTCGCTGGGCAGCTGTGGCCACCGGCCGACGTGACCGCGACCACACCCGCCTACACTGGGCGCCATGAACCTCGGCAAAACCCTGGTCCAGGTCGCCACCGCCCCCGTCAAGGTCGGTTTGGCCGTCGCCGACCTCGGCCTCGGCATCGCCGGAGGCACCCTCAACGTCGTACAACGGTCCCTCAACGACGCCAACCCCATCCAGGGCAAGCCCTCGGTGGCAGGCCTGCTCGGACTCGACGATGCGGTGTCCCGAGCAAACCGGCTGGCCCACCTGATGGACGACGACGCACCGATCGGGCGGGCATTGGCGCCCGACGGTCCCCTCAACCAGCTACTGCAACCGGGTGGCCTGGTCGATCAGCTGACCAAGCCCGGCGGACTGCTCGACCGGCTGAACTCCGACACCGGGCCGGTGTCACGCGCGCTGGCCGAGGGCGGCCTCGTCGATCAGATCACCGCCGAGGGTGGCCTCGCCGACCGGCTCACCGCCGAAGACGGCGTCGTGTCACGGGTGCTGGCCCCAGGCGGTCTGGCCGACCGACTGCTCGCCAAGGACGGGATCATCGAGCGGATCCTGCGCGAAGACGGTGTCGCCGACAAACTGCTCGCAGAGACCGGACCCGTGAACCGGGCCCTGCAAGAAGGCGGCCTGGTCGACCAGGTCACCTCCGAGGGCGGTCTGATGGACCGGCTGACCACAGAGAACGGCGCACTGTCGCGGGTCGTCTCCCCCGGCGGGCTGGCCGATCAACTGCTCGCCGACGAAGGCCTCATCGAACGCCTGCTGCGCGAGGACGGCGTCGTCGACAAACTGCTCGCCGACGACGGCCTGCTGGAGACCCTGGCCGATCCGGACGGGCCGCTGGCCAAGCTCGTCGACCTCTCCGACACCCTCAACCGCCTGGTGCCCGGCCTGGAAGCGCTCGCACCCATGGTCGACACCCTGCACGACGCGGTGCTGTCGCTGACCGCGGTGGTCAACCCACTGAGCAACATCGCCGACCGCATCCCGCTGTCCCGGCAACGCCGCCGCACCGCAGCCCGTGTGGTCGCGTCCCAGCGGGTCATCGACCAGGAGATGTGACCCGTTAGGATGTAGCGCGTTCCACCTGCCTCCTTAGCTCAGTGGTAGAGCGTTCGCCTTGTAAGCGGAATGTCATCGGTTCAATCCCGATAGGAGGCTCCATTCCGGCGGGCGCCGCTTGTCGGTAGCCCGTCGTAATGTCCGCTCATGAGGTCATGTCTAGCTTGCGGTTCACCTCTGTCGAAGCGCAGCCAAAAGGTCTACTGCAGTAACGCATGTCAGGCGTTGGCCCGCCGCCAAGCGCATACGAAACGTTGGCTCGAAACCGGCGAGGCGTTCGTCGCGACCTATCATGATCACTACATTCGGCAATACCTCGCCGATGCCCAATCGGGCTGCTGCGCGATCTGTGGTGGAGACACCACGTGGCAGGGCCTGTCCCTGGCGCTGGTGTTGGACCACATCGACGGGGATCCGACGAACAACCGCCGGGAGAATCTGCGGCTGGTCTGCCCGAACTGCGACTCCCAGCTGCCGACGTACAAGAGTCGCAATCGTGGCAACGGGCGCCACTATCGCCGACAGCGGTATGCCGACGGGCAGTCGTACTGAACACCCTTGGCTCTGCCCCGATGAGGTTTCGCCGCACCGATGGTCTCATCTGTCATGACATTCACCACTTCGCACATGTCGATCTCGCTGGACGGCTTCGTCGCGGGCCCCGACCAGTCCCGGGACAACCCGATCGGCCTCGGCGGAATGCGGCTGCACCAGTGGCACCTCGATCAGCCCCAGCACGAGGTCGACGCGCGGTGGACCGCCCGCCTGCTGCGGCCACGCGGTGCATATGTGATGGGCCGCAACATGTTCGGGCCGATCCGTGGCGAGTGGGCGGCGGCAGGCGAGCGGTGGCGCGGCTGGTGGGGTGACGAACCGCCTTACCATGCACCGGTATTCGTCCTCACCCACTTCGAGCATGAGCCGATCGAGATGCGCGGCGGCACCACGTTCCACTTCGTCACCGGCGGCATCGCCGACGCGCTGGCGCAGGCCCGCGAAGCGGGCGACGGTGACGTCGACATCGCGGGCGGTGCGTCCGCGGTACGGCAGGCGCTCGCGGCCGGTGAACTCGACGAGCTGACCCTCGACATCATCCCGGTGCTGCTCGGCCGGGGTGAGCGGATCTTCGACGACACCACGGTCAATGAGCTCACGCTGCTGGAAACCGAACATTCACCGTGGGCGACGCACGTGCGCTACCGGGTCCACCGCTGAGTCGACGTAGACGCCGGCAAGACGTGTGCCTTAGCCTCCAGGCATGAGGCGTCTGGGGTCAACGCTCGCGGTAGTGCTGCTCGCCATCGGTTTCCTACAGGCATGTAATAGGCAAGACGCCGGATCCGGCGACGAGGCGTTTCGCCGGCTCGCATCGGAGATTCTCGAGTACACCTACAAGCAGAATCCGTCGAACGCGACGTACCTCGGGATCCACAAGTACGACGACAAGATCGCGGATTACTCGGCCGATGCGATCGCGGCCGACGCCGAGGCCGTCAAATCGTTCCGGTCACGCCTCGACGGCGTCGATGCCGACACGCTGACGCTGAACGCGCAACTCGATCTCGAGCAGACCAAGCATGCGCTCGACGGAATGTTGTTGCGCGACGAGGTCGTCCGGCAGTGGGCCAAGGATCCCGACACGTACAGCAGCGGCATCACCAACGACGCGTTCGTGATGATCTCCCGGAACTTCGCCCCGCCCGAACAGCGCCTGCGCTCATTGACCAGCCGGTTGAAGTTGATGCCGAACGCGCTTGCACAGGCCCGCGAGAATCTCGACAACCCGCCGCGGATCTACACCGAGATCGCGATCGATCAGCTCGACGGCAACCGCGACTTCTTCGCCACAGATGTGCCCGCCGCGTTCGCCGACGTGAAAGACCAAGCGCTACTGGCCGAGTTCAAGACCGCCAACGATGCGGTGATCGCCGCGCTCGACGACTACAAAGGCTGGTTGGAGAACGACCTCCTGCCGCGCTCGCACGGTTCGTTCGCGTACGGCGCGGACACTTACCGGAAGGTGCTCGACGCCGACGAGATGATCACCACGCCGCTGCCCGAACTGCTGTCGGTCGCCGAGAACGACCTGAAGCACAACCAGGAGGCGTTCGCCGAGGCTGCGCGGAAGATCAACCCGGCCAAACCGGCTCTCGACGTGCTGGCCGACGTGCAGAAGGACTTCCCGCCGCCGTCGGAGGTGCTGGCGGTGACGCAGGGCAACCTCGACAGCCTGGCCCGGTTCGTCGGCGGCAAGCAGATCATCGACGTCCCGCCGGCGCCACCGGCCAAGGTCGTCGAAACGCCGCCGTTCCTGCGCGCCACCACCTCGGCGTCGATGGACATCCCCGGACCGTTCGAAAAGGTCGCGACCGAGGCGTATTTCAACATGACGCTGCCCGATCCGTCCTGGCCGAAGAATGAGCAGGACGAGTTCATGTCGCAGTGGTACCGGGCGTCGATCAGCAACGTGTCGGTGCACGAGGTGTGGCCCGGGCACTACGTACAGTTTCTGTACGCGAAGGACTATCCGTCAGACGTCCGCAAGGTGTTCAGCGCCGCAAGCAACTTCGAGGGCTGGGCACACTACTGCGAGCAGATGATGCTCGACGAAGGCCTGCACGCCGACGACCCCCGCTACCGGCTGGCCCAGCTCCAGGATGCGCTGCTGCGTGACGTCCGGTTCATCGTCGGCATCAAGATGCACACGCAGGGCATGACGGTCGAGCAGGCCCAGCGGATGTTTGTCGAGCAGGCCTACCAGCCGGCACCCGTGGCCGAGTCAGAGGCCAAACGCGGCACGTCGGACGCCACGTACGGCTACTACACCATGGGCAAGCTCGCGATTCTCAAGCTGCGCGACGACTACCAGAAGAAGTTGGGCGACGCGTATTCACTCAAGGGTTTCCACGACGCGTTCGTCAAGCTCGGGCCGTTGCCGTTGCCGCTGATCCGCAAGGCCATGCTCGGTGACGCGGGCGACCTGTTCTAGACGCGCGCGGTCAGCTGCCGCAGGGTTTGGTATTCGCTGTCCTTGTAGGGCCGCCCGTCGGGCCGCAGCAGGTCGCTGAACCACACCTTCGGGACGCTGGTGTAGGGCTTGTCCCAGGAATCCCACGGGAAATAGGTCTGGGTCTTGCCTGCCACCAAACCCCAGCTGTAGGCACCGACGTTGTGCCGCTTGGCAACCGGCAGCACGCCTTCGAGGGTGCTGCCCTGGTCTCGCGCGAGGTATTCGGTGCACAGGATCGGGCGCCCGAGTGGCGCGAGCTCGGCGATGCGGTTCTCGAACTCGGTGGGGCCCGCGTACGAGTGGAACGAGATGATGTCGGAGTTGTCGAGCTGGAAGCTGTCCATTTCGCTGCGTTGCCCGGGTTCCCAACTGCCCTGCCACACCGCGCTCGTCAACGGCTGCACCGCATTGACCGACCGCGCCCACTGAAATACCTGCGGCAGCAGTGATCCCACGGCGTCGATCTTGTCCTTGCGCTCGACCTTGCGGTACTGCTTGGCGGGATTGTCCGGCTCGTTCCACAGATCCCAGCCGAGCACGCGGTTGTCGTTGCGGAACTGGCTCATCACCCCGATCACGTAGTCCTGCAGCACGGGCCGGTAGCGGGGGTCGTCGATGCGCTGCGCGCCGGGGCTCTGCACCCATCCCGAGTTGTGCACTCCTGGGGTCGGCGCGCGTTGAGCACCCAACTGCGGGTTCGGATCCCAGCACGAGTCGAAGAACACGAACAGCGGCTTGATGCTCTGGCGCGCCGCGATGGCGACGAACTGCGCCAACCGATTCTGGAAGCCGCTGCGATCCTGCGCCCACAGCAGATCGTGCAGGAAGACCCGCACAGTGTTGAACCCCAGCAGCCGGCAAGCCCCCAACTCACTGTCGATGCGCCGCGGGTCGTACGTGCCCGGCTGGAACATCTCGATCTGGTTGATCGCGTTGGACGTGATGAAGTTGGTGCCGACCAACCAGCCCTGCGCCTGGTACCAGGCGTTGGCACGCTCAACCGGCCATTGGCCGGCCGCGGCGGTGGCGCGCGGAAGGGTGGTCAGTGCCGCTGATGCTGCCAGAACCAGCGGGATCTTGAGGGCCGTTCGACGGTGCACCTAGTGAACATAGTGGTCCCCAGCAAAGATCCCCGGCTCACGTATCACATTGCAATCGTTGAGGTTTCAAATCGTTATCAGCTCAGAGCCGGCCCACGGTGAAATCGGCCGCCTGCGCGGGCATCCCGTTGAACACATAGGCCCCGTGCGCGAAGCTCGGCGCGCCGGCCGGTGTTCCGTCGCAGATGGTGTCACCGGGCTCGCACAGCTCGATCGTCTTGTCCTTGTACCGCGGCCCGATCACCATCGCCGGTGCCCCGATATCGCGCATGAACTCGTCGGACGGCGTGCCGAGCAGCACGACGGCAGCCACATGATCGGACACCTCCGGCGGCATGGGATCCGGGATGTACTGCTTGTACTCAGGCGGTATCCCGTCCGGCACGGTGGCTGCCGTCACGTAGCCCGCCACGACCGCGCCCTGCGAGTACCCGCCCAGCACGACCTTGGTGTTGGGGCAGTCCCGCGCGGTGGCCTCGATGTGGTCGGCCGTATCGCGGATACCGTCGACGACCGTACGGGCGAACTCGATCCTGTCGCCGAAGTTTCCGCTGGCCGCGTAGTTCACCGGATACACCTCGACCGACCGTTCTCCGGTGCGGGCGCGCAGCGCGTCGACGAACGACTGGCCGGGCCCACCGACGCCGGGCGGCTCATAGGTGCCGCGGGCAAACACCACTTCGACATCGGGACACGGCTGCGCGGCCGCGGGTGAGACAGGCGTGATCGGGAGCGCACACATGGCTACCAGCGCGGCACCCAGGATCAGTTTGACAATATCCATATCGACTCCAGGCGCATCGGAATATGCCGACCGTTGCTTGTCATCCATGCTGACATAGATTGGCCCGCTAAGGAACGTGCCGATCACATCAACGGTCTGGCGAGCCCTACGCCGTGAACAGCTCATCGAGATGCTGATCGATCGCGGCGAGGGCCGCGCCGGGTGTGATGACCTCCAGGTCGAGAAGGGGTGTCAGGCCGGTCAACGCCAGGATGCGGTCGGTCTCGGTGTCCGCGTCGCGATCGCGAGCGATATTTCCATCAGTGATCGCTTGCGCGATGAGTGCTTTGACCTGTTCCCGTCCCTGACGTAGGCCCTCGCGTGTACGGTCGCGAATCGTGTTGTCGTGCAGTGCTTCGAGCACGTAAGCGGCATTCATCCGGCTCGTCGCACGCGCATCGTCGTGCAGCGGCAGCATTTCGACGAGCGTCAATCGCAGGACGTCTCGAGGGTGTGGCGCCGCGCCGAGCGCCTGCAGACCATGTGCCACACGCGCAGCTGTCTGCTCGGCAGCGAAGTCCATCGCGAAGGTGAGCAAATCCTGACGACTCGCGAAGTAGTGCTGGAGTTGGCCGTGTGACATCTCGGCCTCCGCCGCCACCTCCCGCAGGCTCAGCCGCAGAACCCCGCGTTGATCCACCACACGCCACAGAGCGCGAGCGATCGTTTCGCGACGCTCGCGGTGATCGACCTGTTTCGGCACGTCCCCTCCGCTGTTCCAATACAGTCGAAATAATACACTTGGCTGATTACCGTTGAAGCGCAACGAACAGACGGAGCAAGCATGCACGGACATCCGCAAGTCCGAACAACGCAGGGGATCATCGAGGGACGCCTGCGGCGGGGCCACGCCGTCTTCCGCGGCATCTCGTACGCGCAGCCCCCGGTCGGGGCGCTGCGTTTCGCCGCTCCCGTGCCTGCTGCCCCGTGGGACGGCGTTCGGAGCGCGGTCGAATTCGGTCCGCCGCCACCGCAGTCGGGCCCAGGCCCGAAGGCCGACCCGTCCCCGGAAACGGACTGGCTGACACTCAACGTGTGCACGCCGGACCTCGGCACGACGGGGTTGCCGGTGCTGGTGTGGCTGTGCTGCGGTGGCTACATGGCCGGCACGGCGGCCGACCCGATGACCGATCCCACCGCCCTGGCCGATGCCGGCATCGTGGTGGTCAGCGTCCAATGCCGGATGGGCGCGGAAGGTTTCGCCTTGATCGACGGTGCTCCGCCGAACCGCGGCCTGCTCGATCAGATCGCGGCGCTGGAATGGGTTCAGCACAATATCGGCGGCTTCGGCGGAGACCCGACCCGCGTCACCATCGCCGGCACGTCCGGCGGAGCGGGGTCGGTCGCCTCCCTTCTCGCCATCCCCCGTGCCCGCCCGCTGTTTCACCGGGCCATCACCCACTCGGTTCCCGGGTTGCACTGCACGCCGGCGCTGGCCGAAGAAGTGACCGCTACGCTCGCGGACCGCCTCGGCGTCCCACCCACCCCGCACGGGCTCGCCACCGTCGCTCCGCAGCGGCTGGCTGACGAGGTCACCGCGCTGTGCGTCGACATGCCCGCTTATCGCGAACGCTGGGGCCGCCTCGCTCACCTGGGCATCGCCGTCTGCCCGGTGATCGACGGAGAACTCCTCGCCGACACCCCCTGGGCCGCCCTGGCCGACGGTCGCGCCGCCGGGATCGATCTGCTCGCCGGCCATACTCGGGACGAATTCCGGCTTTTCAGCATCACGATGGGCGTTCGGGGCACCTTCACCGACGCCGACGCGCGCACGGCGATGGATGTCTTCGCGCCGCGCCCGGACGGCCCGGACGCATACCGCCGCGCCTTTCCCGACGCCGATCCGGAGGAACTCGTGGAGGTGGTGTACTCGGATGCCACCTTCCGCATGCCGTCGCTGCTGCTGGCAGAAGCAAACGCCGAAGCCGGAGGCGACAGCTACCTCTTCGAACTCGCCTATGCCGCAGGGGATTTCGGAGCCTGTCACAGCACCGACGTGCCTCTGGCCTTCGCCACCCTCGACAGTCCGACCGGCAGGTACTTCTTCGGCGACCACCCGACGTCCGACGCCCGTGCGGTGTCGGACGAACTCCGGCAGGCCTGGGTTCGGTTCATCACGGCAGGCCAACCCGGATGGACGCGCTACAACACAGACCAGAGAGCGACCCGAATCCTCGCGGCACCGTCCACCACCACGACCTATCCCGAGGAAAAGTCGCGGCGGATCTGGCTCGGACATCCGCCGGCCCCGTTCACCCTCGTCTAGTTGACCGGCACGTCGAGAATCGGGCGCGGGTCGCCCGCACCGGGCCCGTCGAAGTGCCACCACTCCCCCGCATACACCGTCAGCCCACCGGTCTGCATTGCATCACGCAACCGTGCGCGGTTGCGCTGCGCCGACGGACTGACGCCTTCGGTGGCGTACGCGAGGCTTCGCGGCGAGAAATCGTCGAACCCCGTACCCATGTCGGCGCCGGCAATGGTGACGTCGACCGATCGGCCCGCCTCGTGGCTGCGGGCATATGCGCCAGGTTTGGCGACCCAGTTCGGGTTGGGCACGGCCTGAAACATCCGCACCTGCACATCGTGGGGGCGATAGCAGTCCCAGAAGACCAGCACATCGGGTCGCAACGCGGCGGCGGCCGCGGCCAGCCCTGGCGCCAGGGACTCGTGAACCAGGCAGCGGGCGTCGGCGGGATAGAGCGGGAATCCCACGAAATTGTCGGGCGTGGCGTAGCGCAGGTCGACGACCGCGTCGCTGACGACGGTGCGCACGTCGACCAGTCCGGCTGCCGCTGCCGGCGTGGCCGCCGCCTTCGGCATCCCGACAAAGCCGCACAGCAGGACAAACCCCGCAAGAATCCGTCGCACCCGACGATTCGAACACAGGCATGGACCGGAAACGCCACTCTCCACTTCTGGCATGTTCCCTTCCGTTGTACGATAACGGCACTCTTGAAGCGATGTTCACGTGGCCGACGGCGTGTACTTACGCGCAGAAGTAACCGACGGATGGGAGCGATCGTATGGTGTCAGCCTCACCGGGAACCGTGGCCACGCGCTACGCCGGCAGGCGGGTCGAACGAGTCGAGGACACCCGGCTGCTCACCGGCCGCGGCAGCTTCGTCGACGACATCGTCCGGCCCGGCATGCTGCACGCCTGTTTCGTGCGCAGCCCTTATGCGCGGGCCACGATCAACGGCGTCGACACCACCGCGGCGACAGCACTTCCGGGTGTGCACGCGGTGCTCACGGCCGCGGATCTCAACCACGAGGTCAAGGAGGCCTGGCATGCCGTCGCGGGCAAGGACATGCCGGACACCCCTCGCCCGCCGTTGGCCGAAGGTGAGGTGAAGTTCGTCGGCGATCCCGTCGCGCTCGTGATCGCCGAGAGCCGGTACGTCGCCGAAGACGCCGTCGATCTGGTCGAAGTCGACTACCAGCCGCTGCCTGCCGTCGCCGATTTCCGTCGGGCGCTCACGTCCGACGTCAGCGTCCACTCCGCGTACCCTGACAACAACGCGGGCGGTATGGGCGGGGCACCGCCCGACGAGGAGACCTTCGACTCCGCGGCACATGTGGTCAAAGAACACATCTACCAACAGATGTACGTGCCGGTCCCGATGGAGACCCGCGGCATGGTGACCGAGTGGGCCAACGGTGAACTGACCATCTGGGCGTCCACCCAGACCCCGCACGAACTGCGCGCGTTCGCCGCGCGACTGCTGGGCATACCCGCCCAGCACGTCCGGGTGATCATGCGCGACACGGGCGGTGGCTTCGGGCAGAAGGTCGTCCCGATGCGCGAGGACATGTGCATCATGCTGGCCGCGCGCAAAGTACCGGCGTCGCTGAAGTGGATCGAGGACCGGCGCGAAAACCTGATGTCGGCGGGGCAATCCCGCCACGTCGACGGCGACGTCCGGATGGCGTTCGACGAGAACGGCGCGATCCTGGCCGCCGACATCGACTTCATCCAGGACGTCGGTGCCTACCCGACTCCGTACCCGGTGCTGACGACCGCGGCGATCGGCATGTTCTTCCCGGGCCCGTATCGGGTTCCGAAAGCCAGCTTCAACTACAAGACGCTGTTCTCCAACACCGCGGGCCTGCACGCCTACCGCGGGCCCTGGCAGTACGAAACCCTCTCGCGGGAAATCCTTCTCGACATCGCGGCCCGGAAGATGGGCATGGACCCGGTCGAGCTGCGCCGCAGGAACCTGCTGCGTCGCGACGAGATGCCGTACTTCAACCCCAACGGCATGCCGTACGACCACGTCGCGCCGATCGAGACGTTCGAACAGGCCGTGAAGATCCTCGATCACGAGGGCTTCCGCAAGGAACAGGCCGAAGCGCTCGCGCACGGTCGTTACCTCGGGCTCGGTTTCTCGGCCTACATCGAACCGACCGGCGCGGCCACCGGCCACCTGGCCTCCGAAGGCTGCACCATCCGGATGGAACCGACCGGAAAGATCAACGTCTACGTCAACGGCGGATCCACGGGAAACAGCCTGGAGACCACCGTCATTCAACTCACGGCCGACACACTCGGCGCCGACATCGACGACGTCGCGACCATCCAGGGCGATACCGCCGTGACACCGTACGGCGCCGGCACGCAGGGCAGCCGCAGCGCACCGATGACCGCGGGCGCGGTCAACGAGGCCGGCGCGATCCTGCGCAACCAACTCCTCGCGATGGCCGCGGCGCACCTCGGTGTCGATGCGGAGCAGATCGAGCTCGCTGGATCGAAGGCGACGGTGCGCGACGATCCCGACAAGAACGTGACGTTCGCGGCCCTCGCCTACCGTGCGCACTACGAACCGCAGCAGCTGCCGCCGGGCGTATCGGCCAGTCTGGAGGCCACCGCCCGGTTCACCGCGCCGCCGACCGCGCCCATCCACTGGGCCAACGCCACGCACGCCTGCACGTGCGAGGTCGACCTGGAAACGGGCCGGGTCGACATCACCCGCTACATCGTCAGCGAAGACGTCGGCCCGATGATCAACCCCAACGTCGTGGAGGGCCAGATCGCCGGCGGCACCGTACAGGGCATCGGCGGCGCCCTGCTGGAGCAGCTATCCTACGACGACGCCGGAAACCCGCTCGCCTCAACGTTTGTCGACTACCTGTTGCCGACGGCCACCGACGTCCCGACGATCGAGTACGGCCACGTCGAGATCCCCGGACCCGGCGTCGGCGGGTACAAGGGTGCGGGCGAGGGCGGCGCCATCGGATCGGCCCCCGCGGTCATCAACGCGATCAACGACGCACTTGCCCCGCTCGGGGTCACCCTCACCACGCTGCCCGCGAGCCCCGCCGCCATCGTCGCGGCACTCGAACGATCCGAACGGAAGGACCACTAGCCGTGGAGCTCAACAACGAATTCCGGGTCGCGGTACCGGCGGCGAAAACCTGGGAGGTGCTGACCGACGTCGAACGCGTGGCGCCGTGCCTGCCCGGCGCCACGCTGCTGAGCGTCGACGGCGACGACTTCACCGGCGCGGTCAAGGTCAAAGTCGGCCCCATCACGGTGGCCTACCAGGGCAATGCGACCTTCCAGGAGAAGGATCCGGCCGCGCAACGGGTGGTGCTCAAAGCCAACGGCAAGGAGACCCGCGGCAACGGCAGCGCGTCGGCCGTCGTTACTGCGCAACTCAAGGAAGAAGCCGCCGGCAGCACCCTGGTGGTGGTCACCACCGATCTGGCGATCTCGGGCAAGGCCGCGCAGTTCGGCCGCGGCGTGCTCGCCGACGTCGCGGGCAGCCTGATCGACCAGTTCGCCGAGCGCCTCGAGGGCGAGTTGCGCGGTGGACCGTCGGATGAAACAGCGTCCGCCACAACAGCTCCCGCCGAGTCTCAACCGGGCGCCCCGATCAACGCACTCGCCCTGGCCAAGGTCATGGCGGTACCGATGGCCAAGCGGTTCGCGCCGGTGATCGGCGCGGTCGCCGCCGCGGGCGTGGCCGGGTTCCTGCTCGGCCGGGCCGGTCGCAAACGCACCGAGCTGTCGTCGGACGATCTGCACGCGGCCCTGCTTCGGCTGGTGTCGTGAAAGCCGCCGCGTTCGCCTACCACCGGCCCGCCGACGTCGCCGAGGCCGTGCGGCTGCTCGGCGAATACGGCGATGACGCAAAGATCCTGGCGGGCGGTCAGAGCCTGGTGCCGATGCTGGCCATGCGGCTCACGCATTTCGACAACCTGGTCGACATATCGCGGTTGACCGAACTCAACGACATCGATCGCCGGGGAGACGAGGTCCGGATCGGTTCGGCCACGCCGCACGCACTGGTCGGCATGGACGACGAAGTGGCCGAGTCGGTCCCACTGCTGACCCTGGCCACGCCCCACATCGGGCACTTCCAGATCCGCACCCGCGGAACCCTCGGCGGCGCGATCGCCCACGCCGATCCCGCGGCCGAGTACGCCGCCGTCGCGCTCGCACTCGACGCGACCATCGAGGCCACGTCCCCACGCGGCACGCGGGAGATCCCGGCCGGTGAATTCTTCACGGGCCTGTGGGAGACGTCGCTGGCCTCCGACGAGATCCTCACGGCAGTGCGGTTCCCGGTGTGGCCGGGGCGCTGCGGATTCGCGGTGCAGGAGTTCGCCCGCAGGCACGGCGATTTCGCGATCGCGGGCGCAGTCGTCGGGATTCAGCTCGACTACGACAACCGGGTTTCGCGGTGCGGGATAGGGTTGCTCGGGCTCGGCTCCACCGCGAAACGGGCCGCCGCGGCCGAGGCCGCCGTGCTCGGCTCCCCGATCGGCAGCATCACCGATGAGGAGATCGGCCGGCTGGCGATGTCCGAGCTCACCGACGTGCCCACCGACCTGCAGGGGTCGGCGGCCTACCGCACGCGTGTCGGCGCCGCGATGGTGGCCCGGGCCTGGAAGCAAGCGAGCATGGAGGCGTGCAATGCATGAACTGCCGGTTGTGATTTCGGTCAACGGGCGGGCCTGTCAGGGCATCGTCGAACCACGGATGACGCTGGCCGACTTCCTGCGGGAGATCTGCGGACTCACCGGAACCCACCTGGGCTGTGAGCACGGCGCCTGTGGGGCGTGCACGGTGCTGCTGGATGGTCAGGCGGTGCGGTCCTGCCTGATGTTCGCCGTTCAGGCCGACGGCCAGGAAGTCACCACCGTCGAGGGCATCGCAGGCCCCGACGGACAGTTGTCACCGGTGCAGGCCGCGTTGAAGGAATGTCACGGGCTGCAATGCGGCTTCTGCACGCCGGGATTCGTCACGTCGATCACCGCACTGTTGCGAGACAACCCCACGCCAACCGACGCCGAGATCCGCGAAGGCCTGTCCGGCAACTTCTGCCGCTGCACGGGCTACCAGGGCATCGTCAACGCGGTGCATCGCGCATGTGAAAACGAGCTCAAACCGCTAGCTCAGCAATGACTTTCGCGATGCGGCGGGCCCGGGTCTCTGCGGCCTTGGCCCCTTCCACCGCTGTCACGTGCGCCTTCTGCCTGCTGTAGGACAACCGTTCCCAGTTCGCCGCGGCACCCGGTGACCCGTCGATGGCCGCCCGGAGATCGTCGGGCACGACAACGGTGCGCGGTTCGGTGTCGACGGTCAGCTCGACGTCGATCGCGTCGCCACCACCGATGCCAGACTCCTTGCGCCGCTCGGCGCTGAACGGGATCAGGAACTTGCCGCCCATCGGGGCTACCGTCGATCGGTACCGGTAGCCGTTCACGTCGACCACCACGGCCGGGCGCTTGCCCGCGGCGAGCGCCTCGACGACGCCGGCAGGCACTTCGATCCCGGTGTTGTTGCCGTCCTGGAACATCACTGTCGAGAACTTCATGCTTCCTCCCCTGGCCAACGTAGCCGGTACAAGTGGAGGTATGAAGATCGGATTCATCGGCCTGGGCAACATGGGCGCGGCGATGGCCGCCAATCTGCTCAACGCAGGTCACGAGGTCACTGCCTACAACCGGTCCCCTGACAAGGTGGCCGCACTCGCGGCCAAGGGGGCGCGACCGGCAACGTCGGTGGCCGAGGCGTGCCGCGGCGACGTGGTGATCACGATGCTGGCCAACGACGAGGCCGTGCAAGCCGTGACGTTCGGAGCCGACGGCGTACTGGCCGCACTGCCCGCGGGTGCCGTCCACGTCTCGTCGTCGACCATCAGTGTCGACCTGGCCGAACGCCTCACCCAGGCCCACGCCGAGGCCGGCCAGGGATTCGTCAGCGCACCGGTGTTCGGACGGCCCGAGGCCGCTGCCGCCGCCAAACTCTTCGTCGTCGCGGCGGGCGCGCAAGCCGCGGTCGACGCCGTGACGCCGGTGTTCGACGCCGTCGGACAGCGCACCTTCGTCCTCGGTGTCGAGCCCAAGGCTGCCAACCTGGTGAAGATCAGCGGCAATTTCCTGATCGCCTCGGTGATCGAATCGGTCGGCGAGGCAATGGCTTTGGTCGGCAAGGCCGGTGTCGACAAACAGCAGTACCTGGACCTGTTGACGTCGACGCTGTTCGACGCTCCGGTGTACCGGACCTACGGCGGTCTGCTGGCCCGCGATCAGTTCACCCCGGCCGGTTTTGCCGCGACGCTCGGCCTCAAGGACGTCAAGCTCGCGCTGAGCGCGGGCGAGGCACTGCAGGTGCCGCTACCGGTGGCCAGCCTGCTGCGCGACCGGTTCCTGACCCTGCTGGCCACCGGAGGCGGTGAACTGGACTGGTCGGCGGTCGGGGCGCTCAGCGCGTGGGAGGCCGGCGCGGATCACCCGGCCTGAGATTCGTCAACGTAGAAGATCGCAGTCACGTGGTGGTGCGATCTTCAACATAAGTGCTTGCATACCAGAATTATTCGGCGACCACGCCGCGTAACCCGTCGGCGCCGAACATGGGCTCGAGCATGCCCGAGATGTCGGGCCCGCGGCGTAGCCCGTGGCCGCCGTCGACGTTGATCGCCTGACCGGTGATCCAGCTCGCGGCGTCGCTGAGCAGGAACACCGCGAGGTTGGCGATGTCCTCGACCTCGCCGAAGCGGGGCAGCGGCGTACAGGCCTTGTAGTCGTCGGCGGCCGCCGGGATCTCGAAGATCGGACCGACCATCTCGGTACGGGTCAAGCCGGGGCGGATGCTGTTGACGCGCACCCAGGACGGGCCGAGTTCGTCGGCTGCCAGCTTCAGCAGGTGGTCGAGCGCAGCCTTGCTCACGCCGTATGCGCCGAACCAGCGGTGGGTGTTGCTCGACGCGATCGACGAGATGCCGACGAACGATCCGCCGCCGCCGCGCACGAGCTCGCGGCCCGCGTGCTTGAGCAGATACATGGTGCCGTTGATGTTCAGGTCGACGGTGCGGCGCCACAGCTCGGAGTCGATCTGCGTGATCGGCCCGATGGTCTCCGATCCACCTGCGCTGTGCACCACGCCGTGCAGCCGGCCGTGCCACGCAGTCGCCGCGGCCACGGCCCGGCTGACCTCATCCTCACTGGTCACGTCGGCGGGCTCGTAGCGCACGGATCCCGGGCCGCCCGCCGCGGCGATCTCGTCGGCCGCGGCGCTGAGCTTGTCGGCGTTGCGGCCGATGAGCATGGCGTTTCCACCGGACGCGACGATGGCGGCCGCGGCACCCTTGCCGATACCGCTACCGCCGCCCGTCACCAGATACACACGGTCCGCCAACGACAGCTGCACTGCTGTACCCCTTACCGAAACTAGAACAGGTTCTCGTTAAGTCAAGGTGTATCACGCCGGGCCGGTTTCGGTGCGCCCAATGTGCGCCAATCCGGAACGTCGGGGGGCAACCCGACGGGGAACCGGTTCTCGTTGGCCGCGGCCCAGTGCGCATGCCCGAGTTCGTGGATGTGGAACGCGTGACGCAGCGCCTCGGTGAAGCCCATAGCGTCGCTCGCGGCGTTCACCGAGTCCTTGATCAGCAGCGCGGCCATGGTCGGCCGCTCGGCGATCCTGCGGGCGAACTCCAGCGTCTTGTCCTCGAGCTCGTCGCGCGCGAACACCTTCGACACCATGCCGAGCCGGTACGCCTCGTCGGCGTCGATCGAATCCCCGGTCAGCAAAAGCTCTTTGGCCTTGCGGGGGCCGAATTCCCAAGGATGGGCGTAATATTCGACGCCTGGCATACCCATGCGCACTCCGACCACGTCACTGAACTTGGCGTCGTCGGCCGCGACGATCAGATCGCACGCCCAGATCAGCATCAGCCCCGCCGAGATGGCGTTGCCCTGTACCTGCGCGATGGTGATCTTGCGCAGATCGCGCCAGCGCCTGGTGTTCTCGAAGTAGAAGTGCCACTCCTGCAGATACGTACGCTCGGCGACACCCGCCGCCGTTGCGCCGTATCCGGCGAACGTCGGGTGCCGGCCCGGGCCGGGTTCCCGTTCGGCGAGCGCCTCTTCCGAACCGAGGTCGTGACCGGCCGAGAAATTCCTGCCGCGCGCCGCGAGGATCACCACACGCACATCGTCGTCGGCCTCGGCCCGGGCGAACGCCTCGTCCAATTGCACCAGCAGCGTGCGCGTCTGGGCGTTCTGCGCGGCAGGCCGGTTGAGCCAGATGCGCGCGATGCGGCCCTCATCGAGGGTCTCGTAAGCGATCTGGCGGGGCTCGTCTTCGGATTCGGCCATGTCGGACCACCTCGCTGGCAGGGGCTACAGACTTAACAAACTGCACCTTACGTGTATCGCCGAACCCGACCACACCCGGTATCACAGTTACTTGACAGTCGCTTCACAGCAGTTGTCAAGACATGACGATGCGAAAGCATCACACCACGCATATCCGTTGCCGCGAGTAGCATGTCGAGCACCAGAGACATCGTGGCCAGCGGCGGTCAAGCCACCGCCACCCTGCTTCTAGCAAAGTAGTTTGAACCCCGTAGAAAGAGTACGAGAGACATGGCCATTTCCCAGCTTTCAGCGCGCCGACTCATCGCCGCGGGCGGCCTCGCCATCGCGATGGTCGCCGCACCGGCGGTCGCGATGTTCACGGTCCCCGCCACCGCGCTGGCCGACTGCCCCAACGGGGAGAGTGCGGACACGTTCACCACGGCGTGCGTTCCGGACCTCGTGCCCAACTCGCCGCTGCCCTCGGTTGGCATCCCCGGTGGCGGCGGTTCGATCCCGTGCACGGGCGCCAACTCGGGCCAGTGCATCGGCCTGGCCGAGGAGCAGCAGTCCGAGGGACCGCAGCCGGTGCCACAGTCGACGGTGGGCAGCAGCCCCACGGTCACCGGAAGCATCGGCTGAGGACACAGCGAGTCTCCAGAGTCCGTACAGCTGACCCCCAGCAGTCCTAGACTGCTGGGGTGACACCACGCCATCTCCTGGCCGCGGGATTCGCGGCCGCCGTGACAGGTGCCGCTGCGCTCGCGCTCCTGCCGGGTGTTACGCCGACCGCGAATGCCGCGTGTACGAGTGGCGAAGAAGAAGACGTCTACACCACGTCGTGCACACCATTTCTGGTGCCCAATTCGCCTTCGCCGTTCTCGGCGATTCCAGGCAATCCCGATATCCCCGCGATTGACGGTATCCCGTGCACGGGCCGTAACGCCGGCCAGTGCATAGGCCTTGCCGAAGAGGCTGAAGCGGCAGGTCCGGAGGCTGTTCCGCGCTCGACGATCAGCGCGAGCCCCTGAGGTTTCCAGGGGACTGGCAGAACTAATGCAGATTCTTGCCAGCTTCCATAGAATCCTCCCGACGAGACAGTCAAATAACTGTCAAATAACTACAGAAAGCGTGACGATGGCGACCTTCCCGTTCTCGATGCGACGACTTATCCTTGCCGGCGGATTTGCGATCGCAGCGGCCGCCGCACCGGTGATCACCGCCTTCACCGTGCCCGTGTCGTCCGCTCCGGCCGTGGCGTGCCCTGCCGGCGAGGAAGAAGACCTCTACACCGGCGTGTGCCTGCCGCACACCGTGCCCAACTCCAGCAGCTCGATCGGCCCCGTCTCCGGCAATCCGGACCTGCCCGCGGTGAACGTGCCGGGCGGCGGCGGCTCCATCCCGTGCACCGGCGCCAACACCGGCCAGTGCATCGGTCTCGCCGAGGAAGCCCAGTCCGAGGGCCCGGCGGTCAACCCCGAGTCGAGTGTGGGCAGCAGCCCCACGGTGCACGGCTCGATCGGCTGATCCCGAGCGAATCGGCCGCGACATGCCCGGTCGCATAGAGTTGAGGTATGGCTGCAAAAACTGATCCCGCCGATCTCGGCGACGTCGAACCGTTGGCCGACAGCACCGCCAGTCAGGCGCGCCGGGTTGTCGCGACCTACGCGAACGACGCCGACGAGTGTCGGATGTTCCTGTCCATGCTCGGTATCGGACCGTCGAAAACCGAGGCCTGAGTGAGTCCGGACGACGGCCGAAAGGCCGTGTCCGGCCATTCCGACTTCGTCGTGGTGGCCAATCGCCTTCCGATCGACATGGAGCGGTTGCCCGACGGCAGCACGGCGTGGAAGCGGAGCCCCGGCGGTCTCGTGACCGCCTTGGAGCCGCTGCTGCGTAAGCGTCGGGGCGCCTGGATCGGCTGGGCCGGAATCCCGGACAGTCCTGAGGAACCGATCGTCGAAGACGATCTCGAACTGCACCCGGTACGCCTGACGGCCCAAGAGGTCGCCGACTACTACGAGGGCTTCTCGAACGGCACCCTCTGGCCGCTCTATCACGACCTGATCGTCAAACCCGAGTACCACCGGGAATGGTGGGAAAGCTACGTCGAGGTGAACCGCCGGTTCGCCGAGGCGACCGCACGCGCGGCCGCACCCAACGCAACGGTCTGGATCCAGGACTACCAGCTCCAGCTCGTCCCCAAGATGCTGCGCATGCTGCGGCCCGATGTCACCATCGGGTTCTTCCTGCACATCCCGTTCCCGCCCGTCGAACTGTTCATGCAGATGCCGTGGCGCACCGAGATCGTCGAGGGCCTGCTGGGCGCCGACCTCGTCGGCTTCCATCTGCCCGGCGGCGCACAGAACTTTCTGGTGTTGTCGCGGCGGCTGGTCGGCGCCAACGCGACCCGGGCCTCGGTCGGGGTGCGCTCCCGGTTCGGCGAGGTGCAGGTGGGCTTCCGCACCGTCAAGGTCGGCGCGTTCCCCATCTCGATCGACTCGACCGACCTCGACAGCAAGGCCCGAAACCGCGCAGTCCGGCAACGGGCCCGGCAGATCCGCGCCGAGCTCGGAAACCCGCGCAAGATCCTGCTCGGCGTCGACCGGCTCGACTACACCAAGGGCATCGACGTGCGGTTGCGCGCGTTCTCGGAACTGCTCGAGGAACACCGGGTCAAACGCGACGACACCGTTCTGGTGCAGCTCGCGACGCCGAGCCGCGAGCGTGTCGAGAGCTACATCGCGATGCGTGAGGACATCGAACGGCAGGTCGGCCACATCAACGGGGAGTACGGCGAGGTCGGCCACCCGATCGTGCACTACCTGCACCGGCCCGTGCCGCGCGACGAGCTGATCGCGTTCTTCGTCGCCGCCGACGTCATGCTGGTGACACCGCTGCGGGACGGCATGAACCTGGTCGCCAAGGAGTACGTGGCCTGCCGCAGTGATCTGGGCGGTGCGCTCGTGCTCTCCGAATTCACCGGCGCCGCAGCCGAATTGCGCCAGGCGTATCTGACCAATCCGCACGACCTCGAGGGCGTGAAAGACGCGATCGAGGCCGCGCTCGGTCAAGACCCGGAGGAAGGCAGACGCCGGATGCGCGCGCTGCGCCGCCAGGTGCTCGCGCACGACGTCGACCGCTGGGCGCGGGCCTTCCTCGATGCGCTGACCTCGACCGAGGGTTCGGAGAATCCGTCGTAGCCCGCGGCTCACAGCGCGGTGATGTGCAATTCCTTCCTGGCCGTCTCGACCACCGCGCGGCGACCCGGGTCGCCGATCGGTGACACCCCGAGGAAGTACGTGGTGGGGCTGGTGCCGACGACGACGAGCATGACGTCGTCGCCCCGGATGGTCGGGTCGGAGATCGTGACGGTGACCGGGACGTCGATCTGGCTGATCGGCGTGCCGTCGAGCCGGCCCGGTGTCGGCGTCACGTCACCGACCACGGGAGCCGTGCCCTCGTACAGCTCACTGGCCACGATGCACTTCAGCATCAGCTCGGCCTGATCGGCAAGGCTCAACGACGGCGCGAAGTTGGTGATGCCGACCGTGAGCTGCCCGATCCAATCCGTCTCGGGCATTTCGCGGACCGTTTCGTCGAGCGACACCGCATCGATCGAGTTGGGTACCCGGTGCTCGGCCTTGGGGCGCCAATCCGGTGCGATGTTCTGCGGGAAGGCCAGACCGCCCGCCGAAACCATGCCCGTCGTCGGTACCTCGCCGCTCGACACACTGTGGGTGCAGTCTGTCGCGTTCTGGGCGACCGGGCTGGGCGGCGGCTCCGAGGCGACGGGCTCGGAGGTCGGATGTGTCAGGGCCATCCGCACGATCAGCACCGCCGCGACCGCGATCACGGCGAGGATCGCCACGCCGACGACACCGAGGATCGCGAGGTTCCGGCGGCTGTGGTCAGGCGGCGCGGTCGGTGTCCCCGCCGCGTCCGGGTACCGCACACCCTGCTGATCCGGCGGTGCCCAGTAGATCGGGGTGTCCCCTGCCCCGTAGGCCGGTGGCTCACCGCCGGGACCGGAACCGTCCGCATTGCTCACATGTCGATTCTCGCCCGGCCGGACGAGGCTTCGGTGCAGAGATTTTTCGGCGGATCAGACCAGATTGATCGCGTTGATCAGCCAGCGGCCGTCGATCTTCTGATAGTCGACCTGCAGGCGGCTGCCGTCGTACAACGGCTGTTTGGATTTGTCGGTGAGGGTGCGGTTCATGAACACCAGCACCGAACCCGAATTGCGTTGGGCGGTGAGCATTCCGACACCGACCACGTTGACCTGGCTGATCACCTGGCGATCGAGCGCCTGCGGGATGATGGTCTTGTTGGACTCGTCCTCGTACTGCTTGCGGAACTCCGGCGTCATCAGCTGATACGCCTGGATGCTGCTGGCCCGGATGGTCTGGTAGTCGAACCCGAGGATCGCGGGAATCTGGTCCTTCGCGAGATCCGGCAGCGCATCGCGGGTCTGCTGCTCCGCGTGCGTCTCGACGCGATTCCAGTACATGCTGCCGCCGACGGCGCCGAGTGCCACCACCGCGACGGCGAGCAGCACGCCCACGAACACCGCCAACCGGCCCGTCCACCGCCCGCGCATCAGTTGCCTCCGTCGGGCCATTTGATGTCGTACCCCGTCATGTGGCCGTTGTCGTCCTCGTGCACGATGACCCGCAGCCGGTAGGGCTTGGAGGGCGCGTTGACACCGTCGACGTCGGTGACGGTGACCCGAACGGCCACGAGCACCGAGGCGTTGCCCGCGATGTCGTCGATGCCCTCGAGTGCGGCACCGCTGACCACGGCCTCCGAGCTGGCGTTGGTGTCGCGGAACAACGCCTTGAGATTGTCGGCGTTGTTGTCCCGCGTCATCATGTCGCGCAATGGGCCGCTGGTGTCGTCGACGAAGCGGCGCACGCTCTCGTCGATGGTGTCCTGCGTGTAGCTGAACATGTTGACCACGGTCTGCTTGCCGGTGTCCACGAAGCGCTGATCGCGCGCCTGCGCGGCGTCCGCCTGCCCCTGCTGGTGGGCCATCAGCGCGACCAGGCTCGCCAGTGCGATCACGACGACGCCGAGCACCGCGGTGGCGACGAGCGCGACCATCGCCGCGTGCGGGCGCCTGCGCACCAGTTTGAGCGGTGTGGCGGCGGGCTTCTTGGGTGTTTTGGCCGCCGGTTTCGCCGGCGGCGCCGCTTCTATTCGGATATCGGTCGTGGTGGGCGTCGCCTCGCCGCCGGCCGGACCAGCCGCCCGGGACGCACGACGACGCTCCGGCCTCACGGTGGAGGCCGTTTCCTCGGTCATCAAGCCTGCCTTGGATCCGTCATCAGATCTGCCCAGGTCTGCGGGGGTGCCAGATTGTCTGCGCCGGGCGCGTACACACCGGTGCCACCGTCGGCATCCGCAAAGACCCCGGTATGGGGATCGTAACTGCCGATCCCGGCCGGGCTGGCCAGTGGTGGCGCCTCCGCGGGCAGCGGCGCGTCTGCCGGTGGCGGCGCGGGCGCGTCCGGCGGGGGCGGCGGTGCGTCGGCAGGCGGTGCCGTCCTGCCGTACGGCGGGACGATCTGGTCGGGCGGCGCGAAGTACGGCCATGGCGGCGGCTGCGGCCCCGGCTTGTTGGGCGGCACCGGCAACGGGAACGGGGCGTGCGGCGCGGGCCCAGGGCCCGGCTCGACACCCGGCGGCAGCTGCACCACGGGCGGCCCCGGATCCGGATCCACCTGCGGCGGAATCATCGGGAACTTGTTGGGCGGCAAGATGTTCCGGCCGTCGTCGATCGGCGTCCCGTAGGGCACCGGCGGACCGCGCCACGGGTTGGTGCCGATCGGCACGTATCCGTTGGGATCGCGGCACAGCTGCACCGTGGGTGCGCGCTTGCCGGGGAACTCCTGGCACGGGTAGTTGCGCGCGCCGCGCACCACCGAGGGATCGTTGTGCGCGGTCTTGCAGTACAGGTCGGGCGGCAGCTCTCGCAGGGTTTCGTCCGCGGGAGACCGGATCTGGGTCGCGGGCACAAAGCCCGTCAGGCACGGTGGCGCGTCCCCCAGATCCACCTTGAAGTCGAGCTTGCCGCCCTCGTCGGTGGGCACGCCGCCTGCCACGGTGTTCAGCGCGGCCATCAGCGCCGGGAAGATCACCAGCGCCTGTTCGATCGACTTGCTGTAGATCACGCCGATCCGGCCGAAGTTGGCCAGGTTGGCGGCCAGCACCGGGAACGACGGGCGGATGCCGCTGAACGCGGTGTTGGCCTCGGACGTGGCGCCCGGCACGGTCTTCAGCGTCGTGCGCAGTTGCGCATCGGCGCCCGCGACCTCGCCGGTGAACCGCGCGAGCCCCTCGGCCAGCGACCGGATGTCGTCGCCGCTGCGCATCTGGGCTTCCAGGAACGGCCCGGCCTGGTCGATCAACTGCGTGGTCTCGCCATAGTTGGCGTTGGCCTCGTCGATCAGCAGCCGCGACGACTGGATCAGTCGGGCGAGCTCGGGGCCGGATCCGTTGAACGCCTTGAACGATTCGCGCAGCAGATCCTGCAGTCGGCTGTTGCTGACACTGCTCACCAAGGTGTCGGCCTCGTGCAGCAGGCCAGCGATGTCCTGGCCCACGCGGGTGTTCTGCTGGCTGATGGTGGAGCCGTTGCGCAGCTTGTTCGACGACGGATCCTCCGGTGGCACCAGGTCGACGTACTGCTCACCGACCGCCGAGACGCTCTTGACGGTCGCGATCACGTTGTCGGGAATCGCGGTGTTGCTGTTGAGCCGCATGTTGGCGACCACGCCGTCAGGCGACAGGCCCACAGAGTCGACCCGACCGACCGTGACGCCGCGGTAGGTGACGTTCGCGTTCTGGTACAGGCCACCGCCGGCCTCGAAGTCGGCCTTGACGTGGTAGACGCCGATGCCCACAGCCGCGGGCAGGTGCAGGTAGAACGTCGAGATCGCGCCAACGGTCAACACCGTGACGATCCCGAAGATCATGAGCTGCAGACGAGTCAGCCGGTCGATCATTACGGCGTCCCCTCATGCTGTGTCGCGGTTCCCGGTGGGATCTTGAACGGATCGGCGGCCTGCCCCGAAAGGTTGGCCATCGCGCCGAGCAGGAAGTCCGGCGGATTGATCACTTCATCGAGGTGCTTCATGTTCGGATCGAAGCCGCCGGTGGTGAAGATCGACTCGCCGAACCGCCGCAACGTCAGGTCGAACGTCACGAACACGTTCAGGTAGTCGCCCCGCACCGCCTGGCGCAGGTACTTGTAGTGGAACGGGAACGTCGGCAGGAACTCGAGATCCTTGATGAAGTCGTCGGCGTTGTCGTTGAACGCCTTGATCACCGGGTAAAGATCCTTCAGGTCGGCCGCGAAATCGTCCTTGGTCTGCGACAGGATCCGCGCGCCGATCTCGGCGAAACCGCGCAGTGCCGTGAACGCCTCGACGATGTTGGCGCGGTTGTCGTTGAGCACCTTGAGCGCGCCCGGCAGCGTGTCTAGCGTGCGGCCCAGGTTGTCCTTGCTGCGCGCCAGGACCGACGCGAACCGGTTGAGCCCCTCGGCCGCCGCGATGATGTCGTTGGTCTGCTGGTCCAGCGACGAGGTCAGCTCGGCCAGCCGCGGGATCAGGTCGGCGAAGCTGCCCTGCCGCCCGGCCACCGCGGCGAACGCCTCGTCGGTGATGTCTTGCAGCGCACCGAGATTGCCCTTGTTGACGACGACGCCCAACGAGGACAGCACCTCTTCGGTGGTCGGATACCGGCCCGCCTGTTTGAGCGCGATGTTGGAGCCTTGGCGCAGCTCGCCTTCGCCCTGCTCGTCGACCGGAGCGGACAACTCGATGTGCTGCGAGCCCAGCAGCGACGTCTGCGCGACGCGCGCGGTGGCGTTGGCGGGCAACTTGACGTTGCTGTCGAGCGAAAGCTGCACCGCGGCGTAGAAAGTGCCGTCGGGACGTTGCACGGCGTCCACACCGGACACACTGCCGACGGTCACGTCGTCGACCATCACCGGCGAATTCTGTGGCAGCGTCGCGACATCCGGCAGCTGCACCGTGATGGTGTACGACCCGGGACCGTGTCCGGCGGTGCCGGGCATGTTCAGCGAGTTCAGCCCGCCGAACTGGCACCCCGCGAGCAATACGGCGCCGCTGCCGAGCACCGTCGCCCGGCGCAAGACGTGTGCAGTCCTCATCCGCCCGCACCTGCCTCTGCCGGCATCGGGGCACCGGGCTCCGGCGGCGGCACCGGGCCCGGAGCGGGGACCGGGGCTTCGGGGCCGCCGTTGTGCGACGTGCTCGGGAGCGCCGGCGTGCCTGCCGCACCGGGCGTGGGCGCACCGGGAGCCGCGGCCGGGTCGGGCGGCAGCACCAGCGACGACAGCGTGGCGTCCGACGGAATCTGGGGTGGTGTCACGCCGGGGGCGTTCTGCCACTGCAGATATGGCAGCGGCGTCTCGGACTTCGCTTCGGTCGCCGGGGTGTCGTAGATGATCTGGCCCTTGTACGCGGTGATGCTGTTGATCGGGTGGAACAGCACCGGCGGATAGTTCATGGTGATGCGCTTGAGCACGGGGCCCATGCGTTGCCTGCAGATCTCGGCACGCTTGTAGTTGTCGGGGTTCGCACCGGTGTCGAACGTGCCACCGCAGATGAACTGCACGGGGTTGGCGAAGTTCGGCAGCGACAGCAGACCGCCGACGGTGCCCTGCGCCGGGTTGTAGATGTTGTAGAAGTTCGCCAGGCCGTTGGGTGTGATGTGCAGGATCTGCTCGATGTCGTCGCTGTGGTCGGTCATGATCTGCGTGAAGTCCGCGAGCTTGTTCACCTGGCCGATCAGCGCGTCGTTGCTCTCGTGCAGGAGCCCACGCACATCCCCCAGCGCCTGGTTCAGCGTCGCCAGGGTGTTGTCCAGATCGCTCGAGCTGTCGGCGAGCACCTGCGACACCGACGCCACGTGGTTGGTGAACTGCACGATCTGCTCGTTGCTGTTGGACAGCGCGTTGACCAGGATCTGCAGGTTCTTGACCGTGCCGAACAGGTCGGTACGCGAATCACCAAGGCGCCCAGCAGTTTGCGAAAGCTCGCGCAGCGCCGAGCGGAACGAGTCACCGTTGCCGTCGAACGTGTCGGCGGCCTGGTTCACGAAGTCGGCCAGCGGGCCGGCCACCGAACCCTGCTGCGGGCCGAGTTGCGTGCTCAGCGCGGTCAGCTGCTCCTTGACCTCGTCCCATTCGACCGGCACGCCCGTGCGGTCCAGGCCGATCGACGCGCCGTCGGCCATCACGTCGCCCTCGGTATAGGCCGGGGTGAGCTGGATGAACCTGGCCGACACCAGGTTCGGCGCGATGATCAGCGCCTTGGCGTCGGCAGGCACCTTGACGTCGCTGTCGACGGTCATGGTGATCTTGACGTCCGAGGGCCGCGGCTCGATCGAGTCGATCCGGCCCACCGGCACGCCGACCACCCGCACCTCGTCGCCGGCGTACAGGCCGACGGCGTTGGTGAAGTAGGCCGTGAGCTTGTGGCCGACGCGGGACGGCCACACCTGGTAGACGCCGACGGCGAGCGTCACCAGCAGTAACGCCGCGAGCCCGGCGCGCAGCCAGCGATTTCGTCTGGACACTGAATTCCCTTGTGTCATGGCGATTTCGGCCTGATGATCGTGCGTTCCGAGATGTAGCCGCGCAGCATGTCGGCGAGGCTGTCGGGCAGCTTGCCGGGCTGGAAGTAGGTGTCGAGCAGAACCTCGGACATCGCTGCCGGCGGCAGGCCGTACAGGTTGATGTTGAAGCCCGGGCCGTTGCCGACCACCTCGCCGAGCGCGGTGGCATACGGCGGCAGGCGCTTGAGCGCCTCACCGATGTGCTCTTTGCGCTCCAGCAGGTTGTCCATCACCAGGTTCAGCTTGTCCAGCGCGGGCTTGAACTCGCGGCGGTTGTCCGCGACGAACCCCGAAAGCTGTTTGGACACATCGTCGATGCCGGCGATCAGGGTGCTCAGGGCCTGTCTGCGCTCGTCGAGGGCCGCGAACAGCTGGTTGCCGTCGGTGATCAGCTGGTTGACCTGGCCGGCCCGCTGCGCCAGCAGATCCGAGACCCGCTTGGCATGCATGAGCAGGCCTTCGAGGGCCTCGTCGCGCCTGTTGATGCTGCGCGACAGATTGGCCACGCCGTCGAGCGCGCCGCGCAGTTGCGGCGTGGCATCCCGCAGCGTGTCGGTCAGCGTCTGCAGGGCCTGCTCGAATTTAGGCTTGTCCAGTTCGCTCACGTTCTGCCCGAGATCCTGCAGCGCGGTGTTGAGCGTGTAGGGAGTCGTGGTGCGGCCCAACGGGATGACGGTCTGCGAGCCCGCGCCTTTCGGCGTGACCGACAGCGACTTCTCGCCGAGCACGGTGTCGGTCTTGATGGCCACCAGAGACTGGTCGCCGACCTTGATCTTGCGGTCCACCGTGAAGCCGACCTTGGCGTTGGCCCCGGACAGCGCCACGTCGGTCACCTTGCCGACCGTGATGCCCGAGACGTTCACGTCGTTGCCGGGGTTGATCCCGCCGGCATCGCTGAAATAGGCCTCGTACTGCTTGCCCTGCGGGAAGAACGGCAGGCTGGTGTAGCCGAACGCGACCAGCACCAGGCACGCCACCACGAAGATGCCGATGATTCCGGTGCGCAGCGGATTCGAGTTGCGCGAGCTGCTCAAACTAGTCATTCTTCGGTGCACACCTCCCCTTGGACGGATCCGGCGGTCCGCCGAACGGAATCAGGATGTCGCTGCCTGCAGGTCCGTTGACCTTCATCCGGATCGAGCAGTAGTAGATGTTGAAGAACGACCCGTAGGCACCGAGGGCGTTGAGCCGCAGGTAGTTCTCGGCGAGCGGTTCGATCACCTTGTTGACGTCGCCCTTGCGTTCGTCCAGGCGCTGCGCCAGCGGGCGGGCGTTTTCGAGGACGCCCTGCAGGGGCCGCCGGGACTTCTCCAGCATGTCGGTGAGATCGTTCTCCGCCGACGCCAGCGGGCCGATCGCCCCGGCGATGGGATCGCGTCCCTCGGCCAGGCCGGTGATCAGCTTCTGCAGTTCGTCGACGCTGGCGTCGAACTGCGCGCCCTTCTCGTCGACGGTGCCCAGCACGGTGTTCAGGTTGGTGATGACGTCGCCGATCAGCTGATCGCGGGCCGCCAGGTTCTGGGTGAAGGCCCCGGTGCTGGTGAGCAGGCTGTTGAGCGCACCGCCCTGGCCCTGCAGCAGTTCGATCACCGCGTTGGAGACCTCGTTGACCTTGGCGCCGTCGAGGCCCTTGAGCACCGGACGCAAGCCGCCCAGCAAGGCGTCGAGATCCAGTGCGGGCTGGGTGTTCTGCAGCGCGATCGTGCCGCCCGCAGGAAGCTTGCGCAGTTCGCCTGGCCCAGAGGTGATCTCCATGTAGCGGTCGCCCACGAGGTTCTCGTAGCGCACCACGGCCCGGCTGGACGTGTAGAGCTGGTAGCGCTTGTTGACGTCGAACGCGACGTCGACGGTGTTGTCGGGGTTGAGCTTCACGTCGTTGACCGTGCCGACCGGAACGCCGGCGATCCGGACGTCCTGGCCGGCCTTCAGCCGTGACGCCTCGGAGAACGTCGCGTGGTAGCTGTTGCCCGCGGCGAACCGGAACTCGCCGAACACCACCACCAGCCCGG
The DNA here is from genome assembly GCF_010727475.1 of Mycolicibacterium mageritense. Classification (NCBI taxonomy): domain Bacteria; kingdom Bacillati; phylum Actinomycetota; class Actinomycetes; order Mycobacteriales; family Mycobacteriaceae; genus Mycobacterium; species Mycolicibacterium mageritense. The sequence goes on along the minus strand of NZ_AP022567.1, from coordinate 3,630,811 downwards.
CCGCGACCAGCAGCATCACCACCGTGAAGATGCTGACCTTGAGCATCGTCCGGTCCTTGTAGGCGCCGGCCATCAGAAATCGTCCCTTTCCGCGAACGCACCGTTGAACAGGAACTGCAGCGTTGCGGGCGCGTCGAACTGCACCTCGGTGTTCGGCTGGAACGGAACGTAGGCGTTGTCGGTAACCAGGAACGGCGAGTGGTACCAGCTGCCGCCGAACTGCTTCGACGGCGGATTGGGCAGACCGCGACAGTTCGGGCCGCCCGACGCGTTCACGAGCGGCAGGCTCTCGGGGTACGTGTAGGCCGGCGCGCCTGGGAGGAAGTTCGACGCCACGAACAGGCCGGGCCGGATCCCGCCGATGATCGGGGCGAAGCGATCCACGCCGACCGACGTGCCCTGCAGGATGCAGCCGAATTCGGGTGAGTAGTCGCCCGCCACCTTCAACGGAGCCCGCAGTCGCTGGATGGCCGCGATGTAGTTGTCGGCCGCCGGGCCCAGCGTTGCGGTGCCGTTGTTGGCGAGCCCGGTCGCGGCGAGCAACGTCGCGTTGAGGTTGTCCTGCTCGTCGACGATGGTCTTGTTGAGCGTCGGCACGTTGTCGATGATCTTGGCCAGGTCCGGTCCGGCGTCACCGTAGATGTTGGCCACCACCGCGGCCTTCGCGAAGTCGTCCTGCAACGTCGGCAACTTCGGATTCAGTTGCTGCAGATAGGTGTTGAGGCCCGCCATGGCCGCACCCAGATTGTCACCGTTGCCGCGCAGACCCTCGCCGAGCGCGGAGAGCGTCGCGTTCAGGTTCACCGGGTCGATCTTGTTCAGCACGTCCGACAACGTCTGGAACAGCGTGTTGACCTCGAGCTGAACGTCCTTGGCGGCCACGATCGCGCCGTTTCTCAACGACGTCGGCTGCGGCTGGTCCGGTGGGAGGAACTCGACGGACTTGGCGCCGAAGATCGTGTTGCCCGCGATGCGCACGGTCGCGTTCGACGGAATGAAGCGCATCTCGTTGCGGTTGATCAGCAGCGTGAGCTTCGCCTCGTCGCCCGCGTACTCGATGTCCTTGACGTTGCCGACCTGGATGCCGCGGTACTTGACCTTGGCGTCGCGCTCCATCACCAGACCGGCGCGCGGCGAGGTGACCGTCACGGTGTCGGTCGGCGTGAACGCCGCGGTATACGACAAGTAGGTGAAGACCACCGCAGCCAGCACGATCGCCGCCAGGATCGCCGCGGCGATCCGGACATGGCTACGTTTCGCGTTTCCGTTTGACATCGATCTACCCGGAAAGGTTGAAGTTGCCGGACGCGCCGTAGACGGCCAGGGAGATGAACAGGGTGATGGTGACGACGACGATGAGCGACGTGCGCACGGCCTGCCCGACCGCGATACCCACGCCGACCGGACCGCCCGAAGCGTTGTAGCCGTAGTAGGTGTGCACCAGCATGACCGCGATCGACATGACGATGGCCTGCAGGAACGACCACAGCAGATCGCTCGGGATCAGGAACGTGTTGAAGTAGTGGTCATAGAGGCCCGCGGACTGCCCGTTGATGAAGACCGTGGTGAACCGGGCCGCGAAGAACGCGGCCAGCACCGAAAGCGAGTAAAGGGGCACGATCGCGATCAGCCCCGCGAGCAACCGCGTGGACACGAGGTACGACACCGCGTGCACGGCCATCGACTCGACCGCGTCGATCTCCTCGGCCACTCGCATGGCGCCGAGCTGGGCGGTGGCGCCCGCGCCGATGGTCGCGGCGAGCGCGATACCGGCGATCACGGGCGCGACGATGCGGACGTTGAGGAACGCCGACAGGAAGCCCGTGAGCGCCTCGATACCGATGTTGCCCAGCGACGAGTAGCCCTGTACCGCGATGACGCCGCCGGAGGCAAGCGTCATGAACGCGGCGACACCGACCGTTCCGCCGATCATGATGAGCGCACCCGTGCCGAGGGTCATCTCGGCGATCAGCCGGATGGTCTCCTTGCGGTAGCGCGTGACGGCGTTGGGGATGTACCGCATCGTCTCGCCGTAGAACAGGGCCTGCTCACCGACGTTGTCGACCACTTTGGGCACGCCACGGAACAGACGGCGAAAGCGAAGGGTGGCGTCGTAGCTCATGCCCGCGCCCTTTTCAGTCCCGCGGTTTTTGCGCACGCAACAATCATGCCGGTCACCGCACCAAAACCCGGACGCCGATGGCGGTCATGATCACGTTGATGACGAACAGGCAGATGAAGGCGTAGACGACGGTCTCGTTCACGGCGTTACCCACACCCTTCGGCCCTCCCTTGACCGTCAACCCGCGGTAGCAGCCGACCAGCCCTGCCACCACACCGAACAGCAGCGCCTTGATCTCGGCGAGCACAAGTTCACCGAGTCCGGTCAGCACCGTCAACCCGTTGATGAAGGCGCCGGGGTTGACCCCCTGCAGGAAGACTGAGAACACATAGCCGCCGGACAGGCCGATCGCGCAGACCAGACCGTTGAGCAGCAGCGCCACGAACGTCGAGGCCAGCACGCGGGGCACCACGAGCCGCTGGATCGGGTCGATGCCGAGCACCCGCATGGCGTCGATCTCTTCGCGGATGGTGCGGGCGCCGAGATCGGCGCAGATCGCGGTGGCCCCGGCGCCGGCGACCACGAGCACCGTGACGACCGGGCCCAGCTGCGTGATGGTGCCGAACGCGGTGCCGGCCCCGGACAGATCCGCGGCGCCGATCTCCCGCAGCAGGATGTTGAGTGTGAACGCCACCAGCACGGTGAACGGAATGGCGACCAAGAGCGTCGGGACCAACGACACGCGCGCGATCATCCAGGTTTGGTCGAGGAACTCTTTGAGCTGGAACGGGCGGCGGAAGGTTTTGACGAAAGTGTCAATCGACATTTCGACGAACCCACCCACGGCCCGGGCCGGAACCGCAAGCTGTTCGATCAAACCTCGGCTCCGTTCTCGGGGGTGGGGTGTGCTCAGACTATCCGCAATGGCGAAAAGTCATGGACCGCTCGCCGCGGCGGTGTTCCCACCCCTTTGTTCTTACGTCGCTCTTAGTGAGCCGGCTCATAGTAACTAGAACACGTTCGCAGTGTCAAAGAACGGCAAAAAAGGACGATATTCACCAGTTTTAGCAGTTCAAGGCACATCGAAAGAACAGCTATCTAGAACGTGTTCTAACCCCGCCCGATGGCTGACAGCTGAGACTGTCAGTCTCGTTCCGTCATGAGCGCGGTGGCCGAGAATCCGCGCTCAGGATCACGATCAGCAAAGTAATCGCGCATCGCCGAACTCAGGTCCGCGGGCGTCCATGCGTCGGCGTCCGCGGTGAAGCGTTTCTCGGCTGTCGGCGCCGCGACGAGCGTGACAGTTGGACCATAAACGATGAAGAGCTGGCCGTTGACGGCTTCGGAAGCCGGCGAGCTCAGGAACCGCACGAGCGTCACCACGTGGTCGGTCGACAGCGGGTCGACCGCCCCTTCAGCAAGCTCCGGCGCATCTCCGAACACACCAGCCGTCATCGCCGTGCGCGCACGGGGCGCGATCGCGTTGGCGCGCACACCGAACCTCTCCAGGGCCCGCGCCGCTGAGAGGGTCAAGGCGGTGATGCCCGCTTTCGCGGCGCCGTAGTTGGGCTGCCCGACCGGACCCGACAGCCCAGCCTCCGAAGACGTGTTGACGATGCGGCCGTATACCGTGCCGTCACCCTCCTTGGCCTTCGCACGCCAATACGTGGCGGCGTTGCGGGTCAGCAGGAAGTGGCCGCGCAGGTGCACCGCGATGACGGCGTCCCACTCCTCGTCGGTCATGTTGAAAAGGATCCGGTCGCGGGTGATGCCGGCGTTGTTGACGACGATGTTCAAGCCGCCCAGGCTGTCGGCGGTCGCGACCAGCTCGTCTGCGGTGGCGCGCTGGCTGATGTCGCCGACCACGGCCACACCTTTCGATCCGGCGGCTGCGATCTCGTCGAGCACGTCCGAGGCGTCGAGCGCTCCGGCCATGTCGTTGACCACCACGGTTGCCCCGGCCTGCGCGAGCCCGATGGCCTCGGCGCGGCCCAGACCGGCGGCTGCGCCGGTCACCACCGCAACCTTCCCGGACAGGTCGATCTGAACGTCGTCGTTGGTCATAGCGCTCCTAGCGTCCACTTGATCTTTCGCGCCCGTGCCTGCGCGGGCCGGAATTTATGAATACCTCTAGTCTTTGCGGAGCAGGGCCGCGCGCGGGCACTCCGCGATGGACTGCTCGGCCAGTTCCTCCTGATCGGCAGGCACCGGATCGGCTTTCACGACGGCGTAGTCCTCGTCGTCGAGATCGAACAGATCAGGGGCAATTCCCACGCACACCGCATTGCCTTCACAGCGATCGCGGTCAACTTCAACTCGCATGACGACCTCCTCACGACGTGTGCGCACACGGGGCTGCGTGCGCGCAGGCACAGAATACGACCCGCCAGGACGGCTATAGTCCAACACCGGCCTGGACCCCAAGACTAGAACGTGTTACAACCGGGTGAGAACTCAGGTCGATCTACCAGTGAGGATGCAAAGCGGATGCGGATCGGTTACACCCCCGAACAGGAGGAGCTGCGCCGCGAGCTGCGCGCGTACTTCTCCCGACTGATGACGCCTGACCGGGTCGAAGCGCTCAGCTCGTCGGAAGGCGAGATGGGACGCGGCAACGTCTACCGCGAGACCGTCGCGCAGATGGGCAAGGACGGCTGGCTGACGCTGAGCTGGCCCAAGGAGTTCGGCGGCCAGGCCCGCCCACCCATGGACGGGCTGATCTTCACCGACGAGGCGGCGATCGCGGGCGCGCCGGTGCCGTTCCTGACCATCAACAGCGTCGCGCCGACGATCATGCACTTCGGCACCGAGGAGCAGAAGAAGTTCTTCCTGCCCAAGATCGCCGCGGGCGAGCTGCACTTCTCGATCGGCTACTCCGAACCCGGCGCGGGCACCGACCTCGCGGCGCTGCGCACCACCGCGGTCCGCGACGGTGACGACTACGTCATCAACGGCCAGAAGATGTGGACGAGCCTGATCGCGTATGCCGACTACGTGTGGTTGGCGGTGCGCACCAATCCCGAGGCCAAGAAGCACCGCGGCATATCGATGCTCATCGTGCCGACCACCGCCGAGGGCTTCTCGTGGACGCCCGTGCACACCATGTCCGGCGTCGACACCAGCGCGACCTATTACCAAGACGTGCGGGTTCCGGTCACGAACCTGGTCGGCGAGGAGAACGCCGGCTGGAAGCTCGTCACCAACCAGCTCAACCACGAGCGCGTCGCGCTCGTCTCGGCCCAGCCCATCTACGTCGCGCTCGACGGCGTCCGCGAGTGGGCGCAGAACACCAAGGACGTGCACGGCAAGCGCGTGATCGACTCGGAATGGGTTCAGCTCAACCTCGCACGCGTGCATGCCAAGGCCGAGGTGCTCAAGCTCATCAACTGGGAGCTGGCCTCCGCGCAGGATGCCGCGCCGTCGCCGGCGGATGCGTCCGCGGCCAAGGTGTACGGCACCGAACTCGCCACCGAGGCCTACCGCCTGCTGATGGAGGTGCTCGGCACGTCGGCGACGCTGCGGGCCGATTCCCGGGGTGCCCTGCTGCGCGGCCGCATCGAACGGTTCCACCGGTCGGCGTTGATCCTGACGTTCGGTGGCGGCACCAACGAGATTCAGCGGGACATCATCGGCATGGTCGCCCTGGGCCTGCCCAGGGTTAATCGGTAAGGGACATCATGGATTTCAAGACGACAGAAGCCGCCGACGACCTGGGCGGCCTGGTCCGGACCATCACCGAATCGGTGTGCACGCCCGAACATCAGCGCGACCTCGACAAGCTGGAACAACGCTTCGACCGTGTCCTGTGGGCCAAGCTCGTCGAGGCCGACGTGCTTTCGGCCGCGGCTCCGGAGGCGGTGGGCGGCGGCGGGTTCGGCGTGCTCGAGCAGACCGCGGTGCTGACCGCGCTCGGTCGCCAGCTCGCGGCCGTGCCGTACCTGGAGTCGGTGGTGCTGGCCGCCGGCGCGCTCGCGGCGTTCGGGTCCGACGAACTGCGCGCGCAGTGGGCGGCGCCCGCGGTGGCCGGCTCGAAGATCCTCGCCGTCGCACTCGACGGAGAGATGGGGCAGGGCCCCGTTCAGGCCACCGACGGCCGCCTCACCGGCACGCGCACCCTCGTCGGCTACGGACCGGTCGCCGACGCGTTCCTGGTTCCCGCCGAAACGGGTTCCGGCGTAAGCGTTTTCCTGGTCACCGCGGCCGACCCCGGCGTCACGGTGACCGCACTCGACACCACCGGCCGCGGCAGTGTCGGGCTGCTGGAGCTGGAGGGCACCGAGGTCGACGCCTCTCGCGTCGTGGGTGGCGCCGACGTGGTGGCATGGCTGACCACGCACGCGGCCCTCGGCCGCAGCGCCTATCAGCTCGGCGTGCTGGAGCGGGCCCTCGAACTGACGGCTGAATACGCGCGCGAGCGCGAGCAGTTCGACCGTCCGATCGGCAGCTTCCAGGCCGTGTCGGCGCGACTGGCCGACGGGTACATCGACGTCAAGGGCCTCCGGCTCACGCTGACCCAGGCCGCCTGGCGGCTTTCCGAGGATCTCCCCGCCGACATCGATGTCTCCAGCGCCGCGTTCTGGGCCGCCGAGGCCGGACACCGCGTAGCGCACACCGCCGTGCACGTGCACGGCGGCGTCGGCATCGACATGGATCACCCGGTGCACCGCTACTTCCTGGCCGCCAAGCAGACCGAGTTCGCGCTCGGCGGAGCCACCGGCCAATTGCTGCGCATCGGACGTGAATTGGCGGACACCCCCGCTTGACCGGTCCAACCGTCACGCAACTGTTGGCCCCGCTGGCGGCGGTCACCGATCGTGGTGTCCACGAGGGTGATTCGTTCGTCAGCTGGGCCGACCACATCGCCGAAGGGGCACAGCTCGCGGCGGCCCTGCGGGCCCGACTCGATCCCGGGAAGCCGCCGCATGTCGGTGTGTTGCTGGGCAATACGCGGTTCTTCTCCAGCCTGTTGGTCGCCGCCGGTCTGACGGGGTTGGTACCGGTCGGCCTCAACCCGACCCGGCGCGGCGACGCGCTGGCCCGCGACATCGAGTTGGCCGACTGCCAGCTGGTGCTGTCGGATTCACCGGGTTGTGTGCCGGCCGGTGTGGAGTACATCGACGTCGAATCGGAAGCCTGGGCCACCGAACTCGCGTCGTACCGGGACAGCCCGGTGACGTTCGGCGACGTGTCCCCCGACGACCTGTTCATGCTGATCTTCACGTCGGGCACGAGCGGTGACCCCAAGGCAGTCCGCGTAACCCACGACAAGGTGGCGTTCCCGGGGCGGATGCTCGCCGACCGGTTCGGCCTGGGCCCCGCCGACACCGTCTACCTGGCGATGCCGTTGTTCCACTCGAACGCCATCATGGCGGGCTGGGCCGTCGGCCTGGCCGCGGGAGCGTCGATTGCCCTGCGGCGCAAGTTCTCCGCATCGCGATTCCTCCCCGATGTCCGCCGCTACGGCGCGACGTACGCGAACTACGTCGGCAAGCCGCTGTCCTACATCCTGGCCACACCGGAGCAACCCGACGACGCCGACAATCCGTTGCGGATCCTGTACGGCAACGAGGGCGCACCACGGGATCTGCCACGGTTCGCCGAGCGGTTCGGTGTCGTCGTGGTCGACGGATTCGGTTCCACCGAAGGCGGTGTGGCCATCGCCCGCACCCCCGACACCCCCGACGGATCGCTCGGCCCGCTCACCGACGAGGTCGCGATCGTCGACGTCGAGACGGGTGAACCGTGTCCGCCAGGTGTGGTGGGCGAGATCGTCAATCCCACGGGGCGCGGCTGGTTCCGCGGTTATTACAACTCCCCCGACGCCGAGACCGAACGCATGGCCGGCGGCGTCTACCACACCGGCGACCTGGGGTATCGCGACGAGAACGACTACGTCTATTTCGCCGGCCGACTCGGAGACTGGATGCGGGTCGACGGCGAGAACCTGGGAACCGCCCCGATCGAGCGAATCCTGTTGCGCTACCCCGGTGTTGTCGAGGCCGCCGTGTATCCGATCCCCGATCCCGCGGTCGGCGATCAGGTGATGGCCGCGCTGGTGCTGGTTCCCGGCGTGGAGTTCGATGTTTCGTCCTTCCGCGAGTTCCTTTCGCGCCAAACCGATCTCGGCCCGAAGCAGTGGCCCACATATGTACGGGTAGGCGCAACGCTGCCACGCACCGAGACGTTCAAGGTGATCAAGCGTCAGCTGTCCGCCGAGGGCACCGACTGCGCGGACCCCGTTTTCCGCGTTGACCCTGCGCCCACGGCGCGCCGCGTCTCGCGTTGAGCCTGCGCCCACCCCACACCGCACTCACCCTGCGCCCACGGCGCAAAAGCACGAGTAACCCACACCCTCACCGCAGAACCAATCGCGGGCCCACCCCGGTAGCGTGGAGTCGTGGGCTACCGCGAGATTCCGGCACCCGCCGAGTTGCGCTCGCTCGTGGAGTGCGGCTGGGCCAGCGACCGCGCACCAGAAGACGCCCGCGTTCTTCCCGACGGCTGCATGGACCTGATCCGCAGCGGTGACAGGGTGATCGTCGCCGGCCCCGACACCACAGCGTTCGTCGCGCAGCGCGGCCCGGAACCGTTGCACGGTCTGCGTTTTCGGCCCGGGGTGCTGCCCAGGCTGCTGGGGGTTCCGGCGGCCGAGTTGCGCAACACCCGCGTCGACCTGAGGGATCTGCGCACCACGGGAGCTGATCGCTCGCTGCTGCAACTGACCGTCGCCCTGGCCGCCGAGACGCCCCGGGCGGAGACCACGCCGTGGCCACTGCCGGTGCTGCGGGACGTGACGCGGCGGCTGGCAGCGGGCGATTCGGTCACCGCGACGGCGCGCCACGCCGGGTGGTCGAGCCGGACCCTGCAACGCCAATGCGCTGCGGTGTACGGCTACGGACCGGCGACGTTGCGGCGCATCCTGCGCTTCCGCCGCGCGGTCGAGTTGATCCACACCGGCATGGACACCAGCGCGGTCGCGGCCCACGCCGGATACGCCGACCAGCCACACCTTTACCGCGAGGTCCGCGAGCTCGCCGGGGTGCCGCTGCGTCAGCTCTCCAGCGCCGCGAACAGATCCACCGACGTGCCGGCGGGGTCTTCGACTGTCGCGTACCGCTGACCCCACGGTGCGTCGAACGGTTTGAGCGTGCCGGCGTGGCCGGCCGCGGTGAGCCGTTCGAAGAGTTCGTCGACCGCGCCAGGAGTCTCCAGCCCGAAGGCGAGCGCGACCCGGCCGGCTCCGGCCGGTGGCGTCCAGCCCGGATGCATGCCCGCGATCACTTCCTCGGTGTCGAACGCGAGCTTGTTGCCACCGGGCAACGCGACCTCGACATGCGGCCCGTCGGCGGCAGGCACCTCCAGGCCCAGCAGCCGGTAGAAATCCAGGCAACGCTGCAGGTCATTGACGACGATCTCGACGACGGTCGAGGTGAGGTGAACAGTCATATCCGCACGGTAGGACGGCCGACCAGGCACGGTCGTGAACGGATCGGACAAGTCTTGTCCCCCCAGGACGAAGTTTCCCGGATCTGTCGGCTTGCCGGAGGGTTGGTCGGACCGCCGGTACCGAGTAGGTTGGGCGTAACCGTAGTTACTGGCCAGTAGGGAGAGTCACCGATGCCCGCTCCGTCCGCCGCTGATTTCGCCCGGCTCCGCAAACTCGTCGCGATCGAGGACGTCGAGGCCCGGCAGTCCAAACCGATCGACGAGGTGTTCACCGGCAAGGAGCTGACGACCATCCCCGTCGGCACCGCCGAAGACGTGACCGCGGCCTTCGCCAAGGCCAGGGCCGCGCAGGTGGCGTGGGCCAAGCGCCCGGTCAAGGAACGCAGCGCCGTCATCGAGCGCTTCCGCGACCTGGTGATCGCCAACCGGGATTTCCTGATGGACGTCGCGCAGGCCGAGACCGGAAAAGCCCGTTCGGCCGCTCAGGAAGAAATCCTCGACATGATGCTGAACGCGCGCTACTACTCGCGTGAAGCGACCCGGCTGCTCACCCCGAAGCGCGTACAGGGCCTGCTCCCCGGCGTCGTGAAGACCGTCGTCAATCATCAGCCCAAGGGCGTCATCGGAGTGATCTCGCCGTGGAATTACCCTATGGCGCTGTCGATCTCGGATTCCATCCCGGCACTGCTCGCGGGCAACGCCGTCGTGGTCAAGCCCGACAGCCAGACGCCCTACTGCACCTTGGCCAACGCCGAACTGCTCTACCAGGCCGGCCTGCCGCGCGACGTGTTCGCGGTGGTGCCCGGTCCCGGTTCGGTGGTGGGCACCGCGATCGTCGAGAACTGCGACTACCTGATGTTCACGGGCTCCACCGCGACCGGCCGGTCCCTGGCCGAACAGTGCGGCCGCCGACTCATCGGCTTCTCGGCCGAGCTGGGCGGCAAGAACCCCATGATCGTCACCAAAGGCGCCGACCTCGACGTGGTGGCCAAGGCCGCGACGCGCGCGTGTTTCTCCAACGCGGGCCAGCTGTGCATCTCGATCGAACGCATCTACGTCGAACGTGAGATCGCCGACGAGTTCACGGCCAAGTTCGGCGAGCAGGTGCGCAACATGAAACTCTCGACCGCATACGATTTCTCCGCCGACATGGGCAGCCTGATCTCCGAGGACCAGGTGAAGACCGTGTCGGGCCACGTCGATGACGCAAAGGTCAAGGGCGCCAAGGTCATTGCCGGCGGCAACGCGCGCCCCGACATCGGCCCGCTGTTCTTCGAGCCGACCGTGCTCACCGACGTCACCGACGAGATGGAATGCGGGCGCAACGAGACCTTCGGCCCGCTCGTGGCGATCTACCCGGTCGATTCCGTCGACGAGGCCATCGCGAAGGCCAACGACACCGAGTACGGCCTCAACGCCAGCGTCTGGGCAGGGTCGAAGGCCGAGGGCGAGGCCATCGCCGCGCGTCTGCAGGCCGGCACGGTCAACGTCGACGAGGGCTACGCGCTGGCGTTCGGCAGTACGGCCGCCCCGATGGGCGGTATGAAGGCGTCCGGCGTCGGCCGCCGTCACGGCGCCGACGGCATCCTCAAATACACCGAATCGCAGACGGTTTCGACCGCACGTGTGCTGAACCTGGATCCGCCGCTCGGCATCTCGCAGACCCTCTGGCAGAAGGCCCTCACGCCGATGATCCAGGCGGTGCAGAAGCTGCCCGGACGCTAACCCTCCCCTCGCGAGCAGACGCGCGGGTACCTTGGAAAGCGCCTTCCTGGGTACCTGCGCGTCTGCTCGCGGGAGGAATCAGCTGTCGCGGACGGTGTCCAAACGCTTTGTGGCGGCCTCGAACCCGGAGACCAGCTCACCGATGATGTCGGCGACGGGCCGGATCTCGTTCATGCGGCCCACGATCTGACCGACCGGCATCGACACGGTGTCGGGGTTGTCGGACTCGTTCATGCGCTGGTGGGCCTCGCTCACCAGGATGTTCTGCAGCGGCATCGGCAGCGGCTCTGGCGCGTCCGGCGCGTCCCACGCGTCGGTCCACTTGGTCTTGAGCAGCCGGGCCGGCTTGCCCGTGTAGATCTTGCGGCGCACGGTGTCCGCGGTGCCTGCGCGCAGCAGCGCCTCCTGGATCGTGGAGGTTCCGCCCGGCAGCCGGTGGCCCAGGTCGTATTCGGCCGAGGTCAGGAAGGCCGAGCCCATCCACACGCCCGAGGCGCCGAGCGCCAGTGCGGCCGCCACCTGCTTACCGGTGCCGATGCCGCCGGCCGCCAGCACCGGGGCCTTACCGTCAAGCGCGTCAACGATTTCCGGCCACAACACCATCGAGCCGATCTCACCGGTGTGCCCACCGGCCTCGTGCCCTTGGGCGACGACGATGTCGACGCCGTTCTCGACGTGGCGCAGCGCGTGCTTGGCGCTGCCGGCCAGCGCTGCCACCGGAACACCCGCGGCGTGCGCCTGCTCGATCACGTCGTTGGGTGGGGATCCCAACGCGTTGGCGATCAGCTTGATCGGGTGCTTGAGCGCGACCTCGACATGGCTGCGGGCCACCGAGTGCAGCCAGCCCAACACGCCCTCGTTGCGCTCCTCGTCCTCCGGCAGCGGCGGAACTCCGAGATCCGCAAGGGTTTTCGCGACGAAGTCGCGGTGGCTCTGCGGGATGAGCTTGTTGATGTCGACGGCCGTGCCCTCGGTGGGAACCTTGGCCGGCATCACGACGTCGACGCCGTAGGGCTTACCGCCGGTGTTGGCGTCCATCCACTGCAGCACCTCTTCGAGGTCGTCGGCGTCGTTGAACCGCACGCAGCCGAGCACACCGAGTCCGCCGGCCTTGCTGACCGCGGCGGCCACCTTCTCCGACGGCGTGAACACGAAGATCGGGTATTCGATCCCGAACCGTTCGCAGAGTTCGGTTTTCATCACTTGGCTCCCACATGGTTGGCGTGCACGTCATCGGCGGCCCGCTCTTCGGTCTGGTCCTTGGCCCAGCGGTAGTCGGGCTTGCCCGCGGGCGAGCGCTTGACCTCATCGACCAGCCACAGGCTGCGCGGCACCTTGTAGCCCGCGATCTCGCTGCGCACGAACGCGTCGAGCTCGGCCAACGTCGGCCGCGTGCCCTCGCGGGGCTGCACGACCGCGGCGACATGCTGCCCGAACCGCTCGTCGGGCACACCGACCACCAACGCGTCGAACACGTCGGGATGCCCCTTGAGCGCGGCCTCGACCTCTTCGGGGTAGATCTTCTCGCCGCCGCTGTTGATCGACACCGAGCCGCGCCCCAGCATGGTCACGCTGCCGTCGGCCTCGACCTCGGCGTAGTCACCAGGAATCGCGTACCGAACCCCGTTGATGGTCTTGAAGGTCTCCGCGGTCTTCTTCTCGTCCTTGAAGTAGCCGACCGGGATGTGACCGCACTTGGCGATGATGCCCCGTACGCCCGAGCCGGGCTTGACCTCGTTGCCGTCCTCGTCGAGCACCTTGGTGTTCTTGTCGATCGTCACGCGTGGGCCGCCGGTGTGCGACTGCCCCTTGGCCACGATGCTGGTGCCGCCGAAGCCGGTCTCCGACGAGCCGATCGAGTCGGTGATGATGCGGTTGGGCAGCAGCTCGAGGAACTTCTCCTTGAGGCTCGTGGAGAACAGCGCCGCGGTGCTCGCGAGCAGGAACAGGCTCGACAGGTCGTGCTCCTTGCCTGCGGCCTGCGCGGCGAGCAGCGAGTCCAGCAACGGCCGGGCCATCGCATCGCCGGTGAAGAACAACAGGTTGACCTTGTGGTCATGGATCATCTGCCAGACCTCGTCGGCGTTGAACTCCGGTGCCAGCACGACGGTCTGGCCGGAGAACAGCGACATCCAGGTCGCCGACTGCGTGGCGCCGTGGATCATCGGCGGGATCGGCAGCCGGATCATGGGCGGGTTCGCGACGGCCTGCTTGGACAGGTCGTATTCGTCGGCGACAGGCTCGCCGGTCGCGAAGTCGGTGCCGCCGAACAGCACGCGGTAGATGTCCTCGTGACGCCACATGACGCCCTTGGGGAATCCCGTGGTGCCGCCGGTGTAGAGCAGGTAGATGTCGTCGGCACTGCGCGGGCCGAAGTCGCGCTCGGGTGAGCTGTCGGCGATGGCCGAGTAGAACTCGACGCCGCCGTAGCGCTCGAAGTCGTCATCCGACCCGTCTTCCACGACGAGCACGGTCTTCACGTTGGGAGTCTCCGGCAGCACGTTCGCGACGCGGTCGGCGTAGCGGCGTTCATGGACCAGCGCGACCATGTCGGAGTTTTCGAACAGGTACTTCAGTTCGCCCTCGACATAGCGGAAGTTGACGTTCACCAGGATCGCGCCCGCCTTCACGATGCCGAGCATCGCGATGACGATCTCGTTGCGGTTGCGGCAATACAGGCCGACCTTGTCGTCTTTCTTGACGCCCTGGTCCAGCAGGTAGTGCGCGAGGCGGTTGGCCTTCTCCTCCAACTGCGCATAGGTGAGCTGTTCGTCGCCGCAGATGAGGGCGACACGGTCAGGCACAGCATCGATGGCGTGCTCGGCAAGATCGGCGATATTCAGAGCCACGGAACCTAAACTAGAACGTGTTACATTTCGTGACAAGTCTGACGTTGAAGAGTGTGGAGGCAGATATCCGTGAGTGAGACCGAGAAGGGGCCCGACGCCCTCGTTGAGCAGCGCGGACACACCCTGATCGTGACGCTGAACCGGCCGGAGGCGCGCAACGCGCTCTCGACCGAGATGCTCTCGATAATGGTGGCCGCATGGGACCGCGTCGATGAGGATCCGGACATCCGCACGTGCATCCTCACCGGAGCGGGCGGCTACTTCTGCGCAGGCATGGACCTCAAGGGCGCGAACAAGAAGCCGCCTGGCGAATCGTTCAAGGACGGCAGCTACGACCCGTCGCGCATCGACGGTCTGCTCAAGGGCCGCCGGCTCAAGAAGCCGCTGATCGCCGCGGTCGAGGGCCCGGCAATCGCGGGCGGCACCGAGATCCTTCAGGGCACCGACATCCGCGTCGCCGGCGAGAGCGCGAAGTTCGGCATCTCCGAGGCCAAGTGGAGCCTGTACCCGATGGGCGGCTCAGCGGTGCGCCTGGTGCGGCAGATTCCCTACACCATCGCGTGCGACCTGCTGCTGACCGGGCGCCACATCACGGCGGCCGAGGCGTTGTCCTACGGGTTGATCGGCTACGTGGTGCCCGACGGCACGGCGCTGGACAAGGCGCTGCAGATCGCCGAGGTGATCAACAACAACGGTCCGCTCGCCGTGCAGGCGATCCTCAAGACCATCCGCGAGACCGAAGGCATGCACGAGAACGACGCGTTCAAGCCCGACACCGCCAACGGCATCCCGGTGTTCCTGTCCGACGACGCCAAGGAAGGCCCGCGGGCGTTCGCCGAGAAGCGTGCGCCCAACTTCCAGATGAAGTAGCCGGCGATCGAGGCCCTGCCCGAAATGGGCAGGGCCTCAATCATGTTCGGACCCGGATCACCAGCGCCGAGGCGGCCCCCAGAACGGCGGCGGCGGGGGTGGCCCCCAGAACGGCGGCGGGGGTGGTGGCGGCGGCCCCCAGAACGGCGGTGGGGGTGGTGGCGGCGGCCCCCAGAACGGCGGTGGGGGTGGTGGCGGCGGCCCCCAGAACGGCGGTGGCGGGGGCGGCGGTGGCGGGAAGAGCGGAACCGGCCCCAACTGCGCACCCGCCGAAGTCGTTGCGGGCGCGGCGTTTGCCGCACCGGCCGGCCCGACCGATGCTGCCATGAGCGCTCCGCTGAGCACTGCCCCCGCGATCAGCAGAGAAATTCGTCGTGCCATATCGTGCACCTCCTCGTCATCCAATTTAGAAAGGCTATCTAACAGGCCTGCCATCGAGGAAGATCACACAGCGAAAACTTAACCGCGGCACAGCAATTCAAAGCGACGGAAAAGCAGTGGGCACTTCCCACCCCGATCGATAGCGTGGTCGGCTATGTACGACCTCGATGCGGCAATCCGCACCCGACGCTCGACACGCCAGTTCCTGCCGGACAGACCGGTTCCGCGCGAGCTGGTCGACGAGGCACTCGACCTCGCGATGCGGGCGCCGTCGAACTCCAACATCCAGCCGTGGCGCGTGGTGTTCACGACGGGTCCGGCTCGCGACCGGCTCGTGAAAGCCCTCGGCGCCGAAGCCCGGCGGTCCGAACCGCAGATACCCCCGCTCCCCACACAGTTCGAACATCATCGATTCGAGGTTGGTGCCGCGATGTTCGGCGCACTCGGCATCGCTCGTCACGACGCCGAGGCCAGACGCGCTGTGGTCCTGCGGAACTGGGATTTCTTCGGGGCACCGCTGGCCGGCGTCGTATGCATGCACCGCGAGCTCGACCATGTCGACAGCATGAGCGTGGGCATGTTCCTGCAGACCCTCGTTCTGGCATTGACCGCCCGCGGGTTGAGCACCTGCACGCAGGTGTCGATCGCGGGTTACCCCGAGGTTGTGCACGAGCAACTCGCGATACCTGCCGACATGCGCATCCTGTGCGGCCTCGCGGTCGGCTACCCGGATCCCTGCTTCCCGGGCAACGCGCTGCAGACACCGCGAAGCCCGGTCAGCGACAACGTGACTTTCGTCGAGAACTAAGCGCCGGCCGGCGCGGTCGGGGTGAACACCACCGGCATCGACTCGGGGCCGCTCACGAAGTTGGCGGGCCGCAGCGGCACTTCGGCGCCGTCGGCCAATCGCAGGTCCGGGAGCCGCGCCAGCAGCCGGGAAACCATCAGCTTGAGCTCGAGGCGGGCCAGCTGGTTGCCCAGGCAGAAGTGCGTCCCGAACCCGAACGCCATGTGACTGTTCGGGTTCCGGTCGATGCGGAAGTTCTCCGGATCACCGAACACGGCTTCGTCGAAGTTGGCCGACTCGAACAACAGCATGATCTTCTCGCCGGCTTTGAGCTCCGCGCCGTGGAACTCCGTGTCGGCGGTCAGGATGCGGCACATGTTCTTCACGGGCGAGGTCCAGCGCAGCATCTCCTCGATCGCACCGGGCAACAGCGCTGTATCTGCGACCAGACTGTCCCACTGATCCCGGTGCCGCAGAAGCTGTTCCACACCACCTGACAGCGTGTGCCGGGTGGTCTCGTCACCGCCGATGAGGATCAGCAGCGTCTCGAAGACGATCTCGTCATCGGTCATGCGCTGGCCCTCGACCTCGGCGTTGACCAGGATCGAGAACAGGTCGTCAGTCGGATCGGCGCGGCGCCGCTTGATCTCTTCCATGGTGAACGCCGTGTAGGCCGCGAAGGTATCCATGAGCTTCTGGATCACGGTCTCGTCGACGTGGGAGCTCAGCCCGCACACCAGATCGTCGGACCACCGCAGCAGCATGTCGCGTTCTTCGGGCAGCACACCGAGCATGTCGCCGATGACCGCCATCGGCAGCGGCGCCGCGATGTCCCGGACGAAGTCGCATTCTCCGCGCTCACACACCGCGTCGATGAGGGCGTCACACAGCTTCTCGATGGACGGCACCTTGTCCATGACGCGTTTGCGGGTGAAGCCGGAGTTGACGAGCTTGCGCCGCAACAGATGTGCGGGATCGTCCATGTCGATCATGTACGGCATACCCGGCTGGTCGGGCCGGATGCCACCCGCACTGGAGAACAGTTCGGGGTTGCGCTCGGCGTCGAGCACCGCCTGATGGCTGGCCGCGGCGGCCAGCCCGTTGCGGTCCCGGAACACCGGCTCGTTGGCCCGCATCCAGCGGTACGCATCGCGCGCGTTGCCGTCGGCGTAGAACCGGCCGTCGGCCAGATCGACGTCGGGCTTGGTGCTGGACAGGACTTGGGTCATGAGATCTCCTTGGCGTCACCGAACGTCATCTGCACGTTGTCGACCGAGCTCGAAACGAGCGCGCGCTTCGGCAGGCCCAGCGCCGCGAGTTCTTTTGCGTACGGGTGGTCGCCGAGCCACAGCCGGACGCCGCCAGGCCGGTAGCGCACGCCGGAAAGCCGCATCACGCCGGCGGTTTCACGCGTGACGCCGTCCAGATGCGAGTACGTGGGATGCACCTGCGGCGTGGACGTGAACGCCGACGGGACCGGGACCGCAGGCTTGAATTCCATGCCGATCACCAGCTGCCCCTCGATGCTGACATCGAATCCGAACTGGCGGCCTTCGCGAACGGTGAAGTCCGCCATGACTTTCGGGTAGCCCCAGATTTTTCTGCCGGCCTCGAGCGTGAACGCCTGGTCGACCGGCAGGTGGTGGATGAACGCGCCGGCGGACCGCAGGGCCCGAACACCCGAAGCGGTCGACCCCGGCGGGTTGACCATGACGTTGGTGCCGTACTCCAGATACTCGCCGAGGTCGCCGTCGACGTAGCGCATGAGCATCAGGACGACCACCGCACGGCCGGGCCGGTACCGGCAGACCTGTAGGCCGCTGTAGTCGATCATCCGCTGGGCGGCGTCGGCGTCCACGGAGAACATCGCCATGTGCTGATCCGCCTTGCGGATCTGCACGGGCATGGTGACCACCGTGCCGGCGATCGTGTGATGGGAGGTGGCGTCGGTCACATCCCAAATCTAGAACGTGTTCTAAACACTTTGCAACAAGTGTCTACTCTTTCCCGCCGAGCAGACGCGGACGTACCCGTATCACGCGCTTTTCGGGTACCCGCGCGTCTGCTCGCGCGGGAAAGGGGCCCGCCTACACGAGCGTCGCGAGCTCCCGGATCTGCTCCGCACTACGACCACTCACCACCATGGTCGTGACGCCCGCGGCCTCCCAGACCTTGATCTGTTCGCGCACGTAATCCTTGTCGCCGACGATCGCGGCGTCGTCGACCACCTCGTCCGGGATGACCTTGGCAGCCTCGTCCTTGCGGTCGCTGCGGAACAGCTCGGTGACCTCGTCGACCACGTCGCCGTAACCCATGCGGCGGTACACCTCGGCATGGAAGTTGGTGTCCTCCGAGCCCATCCCGCCCATGTAGAGCGCGAGGTAGGGCTTCATGGCCGCGAACGCCGCGGGCCGGTCGTCGGTGATCACGATGTTGGCCGTCGCACAGATCTCGAAATCCTCGCGCGACCGGCGCGCGCCCGGGCGCGCGAAACCCTCGTCGAGCCAGGCGTTGTAAGTGTCGGCCATGCGCGGCGTGTAGAAGATCGGCAGCCAGCCGTCACAGATCTCGGCCGCCAGCGCGACGTTCTTGGGGCCTTCCGCGCCGAGCATGATCGGGATGTCGGCGCGCAGCGGATGCGTGATGGGCTTGAGCGGCTTGCCCAGCCCGGTCGTGCCCTCCCCCGAAAGCGGCAGCGGATAGTGCGGGCCCGCGCTGGTCACCGGCGCCTCGCGCGCCCAGACCTGGCGGATGATGTCGACGTATTCACGGGTGCGGGCAAGCGGCTTGGGGAAGCGCTGCCCGTACCAGCCCTCGACGACCTGCGGGCCGGACACCCCGAGCCCGAGGATGTGCCTGCCGCCCGAGAGGTGGTCCAACGTCAGGGATGCCATGGCGCACGCGGTGGGGGTGCGCGCCGACAGTTGCACCACCGACGTGCCCAGCCGCAAGCGGCTGGTCTCGCGTCCCCACCAGGCCAGCGGCGTGAACGCATCCGATCCCCAGGCCTCGGCGGTGAAGACGGTGTCGAACCCGGCGTCTTCGGCGGCGGCCACCAGTTCCGCATGGTTGGTGGGCGGCTGCGCGCCCCAATATCCGAGCTGGAGTCCCAACTTCATTAGCTGTCCTCTCGACCGCTTCTTGCCACGATTCTTAGAACCTGTTCTACTCGATGTGTGACAGCCAGCCAAAGCCGCCCGGCCTCGATAGATCATCACGAGCCGCCACTTTCTGCGCCACTGAAACTGTCGTTTGACTACACCCGTTCAGTAGGCCCGGTGCTCGGTCAGTTCTTCACCGCCCTTCGTGACCGCCGAATCGTCGGCGTACGCGGGTCGGACGGACGTGTGCATGTGCCACCCGCCGAGTATGACCCGGTCACCTACGAGGCCCTGACCGAGGTGGTGCCGGTCTCCAGCGTCGGAACCGTGGTGTCGTGGACCTGGCAGTCAGAGCCCCTCGAGGGCCAGCCGCTGGACCGGCCGTTCGCGTGGGCCCTGATCAAGCTCGACGGCGCCGACACCCCGCTGCTGCATGCGGTCGACGCTGCAGAAGGCACGCTCAGCACGGGCGCCCGCGTCCATGCGCACTGGGTCGATGAACCGGTCGGCGCCATCACCGACATCGCGTACTTCGTGCCGGGTGAGACGCCCGAGCCGGTGCCCGACGTGACCGACGCCCGCGACCCCATCACCATGCTCGTGGTCCCGACGGCCATCGAGATCCAACACACCGCGTCGCTCCCCGAGAGCACGTTCCTGCGGGGTTTGCAGGAGGGCAAGCTGCTGGGCGCCCGTACGGGCGATTCAGGCAAGGTGTACTTCCCGCCCAAGGAGGCCGACCCGGCGACCGGCAAGGAACTCGACCAGTTCGTCGAGCTGCCGGACAAGGGCACCGTGACGACGTTCGCGATCATCAACATCCCGTTCGCGGGCCAGCGCATCAAGCCGCCGTACGTGGCGGCCTACGTGCTGCTCGACGGCGCCGACATCCCGTTCCTGCATCTGGTCACCGAGATTCCCGCCGACGAGGTTCGCATGGGCATGCGGGTGGAGGCGGTGTGGAAGCCCCGCGACGAGTGGGGCCTCGGCATCGACAACATCTCCCATTTCCGGCCGACGGGTGAGCCCGACGCCGACTACGACAGCTACAAGCACCACCTGTAAGGGAAACTGCACATGACTTTTCGTGATGTAGCCGTGGTCGGTTTCGCGCATGCCCCGCATGTGCGCCGCACCGACGGCACCACCAACGGCGTCGAGATGCTGATGCCGTGTTTCGCCCAGTTGTACGCTGAACTCGGCCTCCAGCAGACCGATATCGGATTCTGGTGCTCCGGCTCCTCGGATTACCTTGCCGGCCGAGCCTTTTCGTTCATCTCGGCGATCGATTCGATCGGCGCCGTACCGCCCATCAACGAATCGCACGTCGAGATGGACGCCGCGTGGGCACTGTACGAGGCCTACATCAAGATCCTCACCGGCGAGGTCGACACCGCGCTGGTGTACGGCTTCGGCAAGTCCAGCGCCGGTGTGCTGCGCCGGGTGCTGGCGCTGCAGACCGATCCCTACACCGTCGCGCCGCTGTGGCCGGACTCGGTGTCGATGGCCGGGCTGCAGGCCCGGTTCGGTCTGGACGCCGGAAAGTGGACTGCCGAGCAGATGGCCCAGGTAGCCCTGGACTCCTACGCCGCCGGTGGGCGCACCGACAGGGAAGACGTCACCGGTACCGTCGCGGACCTGCTGGACCGCCCGTTCTTCGCCGATCCGCTGCGCCGCCACGACATCGCGCCGATCACCGACGGGGCCGCGGCGATCGTGCTCGCCGCCGACGACCGGGCCCGCGAACTACGTGAAAATCCGGCCTGGATCACCGGTTTCGAACATCGCATCGAGACTCCGGTGGTGGGTGCCCGCGATCTGACGACGTCACCGTCGACTGCCGCATCGGCGCAGGTCGCCACCGGCGGCGACGTGAGCTCGATCGAGGTGGCCGAGATCTACGCGCCGTTCACCCACCAGCAGCTGATCCTCACCGAGGCGATCGGGCTGGGAGAGAACACGAAGGTCAACCCGTCCGGTGGTGCGCTCGCCGCCAACCCGATGTTCGCGGCAGGCCTCGAACGCGTCGGCTTCGCGGCACAACACATCTTCACCGGCTCCGCAGGGCGCGTACTGGCGCATGCCACGAGTGGCCCTGCGCTGCAACAGAATCTGGTCGCGGTCTTGGAGGGCAAATAATGGCCAACAAAGCAGCGGTCCTCGGCACCGGCCAGACGAAGTACGTGGCCAAGCGCCAGGACGTGTCGATGAACGGTCTGGTGCGCGAAGCCATAGACAAGGCCCTCGCGGACTCCGGCACGACCATGGCCGATATCGACGCCGTGGTGGTCGGCAAGGCACCCGACTTCTTCGAGGGCGTCATGATGCCCGAGCTGTTCATGGCCGACGCGACGGGTGCGACCAACAAACCGCTGATCCGCGTGCACACCGCGGGGTCGGTGGGCGGCTCGACCGCCGTCGTGGCGTCCAGCCTGGTGAAGTCCGGCAAGTACCGACGTGTGCTCACCATGGCGTGGGAGAAGCAGTCCGAGTCGAACGCCATGTGGGCGTTGAGCATTCCGGTGCCGTTCACCAAACCCGTCGGCGCAGGCGCGGGCGGATACTTCGCGCCGCACGTGCGCGCCTATATCCGTCGTTCTGGTGCCCCGGACCACATCGGCGCGATGGTCGCGGTCAAGGACCGGTTGAACGGTGCCAAGAACCCGTTGGCGCACCTGCATCAGCCCGACATCACGCTGGAGAAGGTGATGTCGTCCCAGATGCTGTGGGATCCGATCCGATTCGACGAGACCTGCCCGTCATCTGACGGCGCGGCCGCGATGGTGATCGGTGACGAGCAGACCGCCGATGCCCGTGTCGCAGCGGGCCACCCGGTGGCCTGGATCCACGCGACCGCCCTGCGCACCGAACCGCTCGCCTATTCGGGTCGTGACCAGGTCAATCCACAGGCCGGCCGGGACGCAGCCGCCGCACTGTGGCGCGACGCGGGCATCACGAGCCCGATCGACGAGATCGATGTCGCCGAGGTGTACGTGCCGTTCTCGTGGTTCGAGCCGATGTGGTTGGAGAATCTCGGTTTTGCCGCCGAAGGCGAGGGCTGGAAGCTCACCGAGGCCGGTGAGACGGCGATCGGCGGCACGATCCCGTTCAACGCGTCGGGCGGCGTGCTGAGCTCGAATCCGATCGGCGCGTCGGGCATGATCCGGTTCGCCGAATCGGCGATCCAGGTGATGGGCAAGGCAGGCGACCACCAGGTCGAGGGCGCCCGCAAGGCGCTCGGCCACGCCTACGGCGGTGGCTCGCAGTACTACTCGATGTGGGTCGTCGGTAGCGACAAGCCGGTGGACAAGTCATGACTCGCATGAAGTACACCCTCAGCGTGGCCATGGGCCCGCTCGAACACCTGACCGGATTGGCCCGCACCGCAGAGGAAGTCGGGTTCGACGCGATCGCGCTGCCGGATTCCCTGTTCTACATGGAGAAGCAGGCCGCGGATTATCCGTACACGCCGGACGGGTCACGCATGTGGAATGCCGAGACCCCGTGGGTGGATCCGCTGATCGCGGCGGCCTCGATGGGCGCGGTGACCTCGACGCTGCGGTTCTACACCAACGTCATGAAGCTCGGCTCGCGGAACCCGCTGCTGCTGGCCCGGCAGGTCGGTTCGGTGGCCAACCTGACGAACAACCGGTTCGGGTTCGGCGTCGGGATCGGCTGGGCGCCGGAGGAATTCGAGTGGTGCGGGGTTCCGTTCGCCAAGCGTGGCGCGCGCGTCGATGAGATGATCGAGGTGCTCAAGCTGGTGCTCGGCGGCGGCATGGTCGAGTTCCACGGCGAGTTCTACGATTTCGACCGTCTGCAGATGAGCCCTGCGCCGTCGCAGCCCGTGCCGTTCTACGTCGGTGGGCACACCCCGGTCGCGCTCAAGCGCGCGGCCCGGGTCGGTGACGGCTGGACCAGCGCCATGATGACCTGTGCACAACTGGCCGACACGGTTCAGGCGATCAACAAGCTGCGGGCCGAATACGGCCGCGCCGACGAGCCTTTCGAGTTCCAGGCGGTCTGTATCGACAAGTTCGATCTCGCAGGGCACCGTGAACTCGCCGACGCCGGCATCACCGACAACATCGTCATCCCGTGGCTGCTCGAGGGCCTGGGCTTCGACGCCCCGCTGGGGAAGAAGCAGGACTCGCTCAAGCGCTTCGCCGACACGTACATCCACTCCGGCTGGCAGGACTGACATGGCGATCACCGATCCGCAACACCCCGCCCACCTGGCAGGCAAGCGGTCGCGCGCCGCGGTGGCCGCGCGAGACAAGGATGCCTGGCTGGCGGTGTTCGCCGACGACGCGATCGTGCAGGATCCGATCGGGCCGTCGTTCCTCGATCCGGAAGGCAAGGGCCATCGCGGCAAGGAAGCCATCGCGGCGTTCTGGGACAAGGCGATCGCCCCCACCGAGAAGCTGGAATTCAACTTCGTCGACACGTTCCAGTGCGGCGACGAGGAAGCCAACGTCGGCAGCATCGTCACCACCATGGGCGGCCACCGGATCACCACCGAGGGAGTGTTCACCTACCGGGCCGACGACGCGGGTCAGTTGGTGGCGTTGCGGGCGTACTGGGAGGCCGGGCGGGCGACGTCGACGCCCGCGTAGCGGCTAGATCTCTTCCAGGCCGGTCAGGTAGCGGCGGGCCAGATCCTGGTAGGCCAGCGGGTTGGAGTTGACCCACAGTTCGGCCCCGGTCCCGGCGATCGGGCCCCGAACCTTCGCAGGCGACCCCACCACCAGCACCTCGTCAGGGATCTTGGTGCCGCCCACCACCAGCGAGTTCGCGGCGATCAAGCTGCGGCGGCCGATCACCGCACCGTCGAGCACGGTCGCGTGGTTCGCGATCAAGGCCTCCGCGCCGACGTGCGCGCCGTGGATCACGCACATGTGGGCGACCGTCGCGCCCGGCCCGATGTCGACGGGGATGCCGGGCGGCGCATGAAGCACCGAGCCGTCCTGCACGTTGGCGCCCTCTCGGATCACGATCGGCGCGTAGTCGGCGCGCACGACCGTGTTGAACCACACCGAGGCGCCGGCCTCGACCGTGACGTCACCGATCAACGTCGCGGTGGGGGCCACGAACGCTTCCGCGTCGATGCGCGGAGCGCGCCCTTCGAACGAGTACAACGGCATCGTTCAGATATACCGCAGGCAGGGCGGCCGCCATGCCGCGACGCGTACCGTGAACAGTAACTATGTCGTTTCCGCCGCCCACACCTCGCAAGTTCCTGTTCACGTTCGGTATGGCGACGGTCATTGCGACCGCCGCCACCGCCTGCAGTTCATCGGACGTGGCCCCGACGGCCCGCTGGGGCATGACGCCGACCACGACGTCGTCGTCGACCGCTCCCGCACCGTCGACGTCGGCGTCGGCAGCTCCCCAAAAGGCCGACTACAACCGGCTTCTGCTGCGGGCGAGCGATGTCAGCATCCCGCCGGACACCTACACCGCGCAGTCGTCGAAAACCGATCCCAACGGGATCCCCGGCGCAAGTGCCCTTTTCGTCAACCAGGACGACACCAGGGCCATCGCCGACACCGTCGTGATCTACCCGGACGCGGCGACCGCGACCGCGACGCTGCGTCAGGCGGCGGGCGCCGTGAGCACCATCGTGACCGGCGGCACGCCGCAACCGTTTCCGGTGGGCACCGACGGGACTGTGATCTCCGGCACATCGCCCGACGGCGCGAAAGCCGTGACGCTGCTGATGTTCACCGAGGGCCGCGCGCTCGTGCGGCTCGAGTTCGACAGTGCGCCGGGGGACGTGACCTCGCCACAGGTGGTGACGGCCGTCGGGAGAATGCAGGAGATTGCCCTGCGAATCGGGTTCACCCAGCCGGAATGACGACCACGACGGGTATGTCGCAGGTCATGCCGCGATTATTGCCAGAGCGGTGCCAAAAACTGTAACGTGTTCTAGTTAGAGAGCAAGGACTGGAGGCGTCATGGCTACGGACACAGCCGGCATTCGCGAAATCGACACCGGTGCGCTGCCCGATCGGTATGCCCGGGGCTGGCATTGCTTGGGCCCGGTAAAGGATTTCCTGGACGGCAAACCGCACTCGGTCGAGGCGTTCGGCACCAAGCTGGTGATTTTTGCCGATTCGCAGGGCGAGCTGAAGATCCTGGACGGCTACTGCCGTCACATGGGCGGCGACCTGTCGCAGGGCACCATCAAGGGTGACACCGTGGCATGCCCGTTCCACGACTGGCGCTGGGGCGGCGACGGCAAGTGCAAGCTGGTGCCCTACGCCAAGCGCACGCCGAGGTTGGCCCGTACCCGGGCCTGGCACACCGATGTGCGCGGCGGTCTGCTGTTCGTGTGGCACGACCACGAGGGCAACCCACCACAGCCCGAGGTCCGCATCCCCGAGATCCCGGAGTTCGCCAGCGACGACTGGACCGACTGGCGGTGGAACACCTTGTTGATCGAGGGCAGCAACTGCCGCGAGATCATCGACAACGTCACCGACATGGCGCACTTCTTCTACATCCACTACGGCCTGCCGACCTACTTCAAGAACGTGTTCGAGGGCCACATCGCGTCGCAGTACCTGCACAACGTGGGCCGCCCGGACATCGGCGGCATGGGTACGGCTTACGGTGAGGCACACCTGGATTCGGAAGCGTCGTACTTCGGCCCGTCGTTCATGATCAACTGGCTGCACAACAACTACGGCGGGTACAAGGCCGAGTCGATCCTGATCAACTGCCACTACCCGGTGACCCAGGATTCCTTCGTGCTGCAGTGGGGCGTCATCGTCGAAAAGCCCAAGGGCATGGACGATGCCACCACCGAGAAACTTGCCGCGGCGATGACCGAAGGCGTGAGCAAGGGCTTCATGCAGGACGTCGAGATCTGGAAGCATAAGACCCGCATCGACAACCCGTTGCTGGTCGAGGAGGACGGCGCGGTCTACCAGATGCGCCGCTGGTATCAGCAGTTCTATGTCGACGTCGCCGACATCACGCCCGACATGACCGACCGTTTCGAAATGGAGATCGACACCACCGCGGCCAACGAGAAGTGGCACATCGAGGTGGAAGAGAACTTGAAACAGCAGGAAGCGGCCAAGGCCGCCGAGAACGCCTAGGCTGGCAGTCGCCATGACGCCGCGCCACGAACCGCCAGATGTCGACCGACTTGCCCGGTCGATGCTGCTGCTGCACGGCGTGCATGATGACGACGACGATCGTCATGGCGCCGGCGGCAGTAGTTCCGGTTCATGGGCTGGGACGTGGTCAAAGGCACCGGATTTCGCGTCCGACCCTGAACGGGCCGCGGCGGTGCGGGCTGCCACCGAACGGGACCGTGAGCGCTATCTCACGTCCGGCCTCGCGGAGGTCGACTGCCGGTTCTGCCACGTCGCGGTGAAGGTCAAGAAGCTGGGCCCGGAGCACACCTCGGTGCAGTGGAATTCCCAAGCGACGCAACGCTGTGCGGTGTTCGCCGAGATCCGGGAGTCGGGCGGGGATCCGGCCCGGGCCCGATCCTGTCCACGGCTGGCCGACAGCATCAAGCATGCCGTCGCGGAAGGGTGCCTCGAAGAATTCTCCTCGGCCCCCTCCCCCGGCGACGGCTGAATTTTCTCTCGCGAGCAGACGCGTCGGTACCCCGTTTTCGCGATTTCCGGGTACCTGCGCGTCTGCTCGCGGGGAGACTCTCGCGGGGAGACTCTAAAGCCCCTTGAACCGCTCCTTGACCGACTCCGCGGTCAACCCGTAATCAGCAAGGGAATACGTGTGTTTCGGTGCACGCGGACCCCGCTTGCTCGCCTCGTCCACCGCTTTGACGGCCGCACGCGCCGCGTCGGTGTACGGCAACCCGAAGTGCCGGTACACGTTCTCGACCGTGGCCACGGGATCGGCGATGAACTCGAAGTAGTCGACGTCGTAGAACTGCGCCGGATTGTGTTTGCGCCGTTCCGCACTGAACAACTCCAGCCCACGCGACCAGGTTTCGAGCGCGTCCGCGCCGATCTGTGCGCCGACGAAGCTGTTCGACCAGCCCTCCGTGGTGTGCTGGGCCAACGAACACATCGACGCCATGATGGTCTCCGCCGGCCGGTGGCACTGGATCACGAGGGCGTCCGGGTAGGTGGCGAACACCGCGTCCAGGGCGAACAGATGGCTGGGATTCTTGAGCACCCAACGCTTTTCGGGGTCATTGAGACCGATCAGCTGAAGGTTGCGGCGGTGCCGCTGATAGGACCGCGTCCAGTCCTGCTGCGCAAGCCAGTTCGCGTACGTCGGCAGGTGCGCGAGCGTCTCGTACGACACCGAATGCAGGGACTGACGCAGCAGCTGCCAGCACTCCTCCACCTCGTCGGCAGTCATGAAGTGCAGACCGGTGTAGTCCGGGTTCTCCTCATGATGCTGGTCGAAGCGGGCTGCGAGCTGCTGATACACGGGGTTGTCCGGCCAGGTCTCGCGCGGCGGGCGCGGCTGTGGAAACTCGGCGAGCCACATCTCCAAGCCTTGATGGGCCGGGTCGGCCGTCAGCAACCGGTGCAGCACCGTGGTGCCGGTACGCGGCAGACCCGTGACGAAGATCGGCCGCTCGATGGCCACGTCGGCATGTTGCGGGTACTGCTTCCACGACGATTCGCTCAGCAGCCGGGCCACCAGTGCGTTGCGCAAGAAGAACCGCGACATCTTGCTGCCCAGCTCGGTGAGGTCGGCGTCGCGCTGATACGACTCCAGTAGCACCGCGAGCGCCTCGCGATAGTTGTCGTCGTCGGTACCGAAATCGTCGAGACCCGTGGCCTTGGTCGCCGACGCGTGCAGATCCTCGACCGTGCCGACGTTGGTACGAACGCCGCTCATACGCGATCCGCCTCCGCTACTCGCTGCCCGCTCATGCCTTGTACTCCCCGCAGTTGACGTCGAGGGCCTGCCCCGTGATCCCGCTCGCCATGTCGCTGGCCATGAACAGGATGGCCGACGCGACCTCGTCCTCGGTGGGCAGCCGCTTGAGATCCGACGCGGCCGCGGTGGCTTTGTAGATCTCGTCCACGGTGGTGCCGTACTTGCCGGCCTGGTGGGTGAAGTAGCTCTCCAGCGTGCCGCCCCAGATGTAGCCGGGCAGCACCGAATTCACCCGGATACCCTGCTCGCCGAGCTCGGTCGCCAGGGTCTGGGACATGGCCAGCAGTGCCGACTTGGCCAGCTTGTAGGCGCCGTACTTGGCCTGCGAGTGCCGCACCACCATCGAGTTGACGTTGACCACAGCGCCTTTCGACTCGGCCAGGGCCGGCGTGAACGCCTGCACGAGTCGCAGCGCACCGAAGACCGTGAGTTCGATGGCTTCGCGCATGTGTTCAAAGGTGGTGTTGGCGAACGGTTTCATCGACGGCACCCGGAATGCGTTGTTGATCAACACGTCGACCTTGCCGTACTCCGCCGTCGCTGCCGAGACGAGGTTGTCGACCTGCTCGTCGTCGGTGATGTCGGTGCCGACCGACAACGCGCGCCGGCCGAGGTTCGCCACTTCTTTGGCCACGTCGTCGAGGCGCTCGACGGTGCGCGCGGCGAGCACCAGATCGGCGCCGGCCTCGGCACACCGCCGGGCCAGGGTGGTGCCCAGCGCGGGCCCGACACCGCTGATGACGACGACTTTGTTTTCAAGCAGTCCCGACATGTCTACCCCAGCATCCTGTTCGCGATTTGGTTCTGACGCAGCGCAATACGGGCCCGCCAGTCTTGCTCTGAGATCTTGTTGTGGTCGTAGAACGGCAGCGCCTTCGCCACATCGGCCACGTCGACCACTTCCACCGTGGGACCGTCGGCCTCGGTCAACTCGCGCGACACCCGCTGCCACCGGAACTGCAGGAAGCCCTTGCGGTGCCCCAGGGTCTCCACCCAGTTGGTGATCCCCGGATTTTCCTCGGACACCACGATGCGGATCTTGCCGTCCGGATCCGCTTGTGCCTGAGTACCGTTGAGCGACGTCTGATGGTTGATGTAGTCGAGCGAGATGTACCAGAGGCTGCCCAGCTGGAATCCGAGGTACGGCGCGTCGGTGACCGGCAGCGTGATGACCATCGCCTGGTCGTCAGCCAGGTCATAGTGCCCGGCCGACGAATACTGGGTGGCCAGCCCGCCCGGCGTGAGCCGCGGCGCCACCATGGTGTTGACCGGGATGTTCAGGTAGAACCACTGCGGGAACTGCAGCCACGTCTTGATCCGTTGCACGAGCTGCTTGCCCGCAGTGGCGTACCGCTTCTCGATGAGTTCACGGGTCAGTGGTGGCGGCGCGGTTCCGGCCGAGTCGGTACGCGCGATCGCCAGCGTGCCGCGCCGGGCCGACCAGTCGTTGTAGACCTCGCGGATCACCAACTGCGCGGGGCTTTTCGGCGTGACGCGCCATTCGAAGGTGCCGTCCTCGGCGATGTCGAGGGCCCGGTCGTCGAACGCGGTTTCGCTGTCCGGCACGTTGGAGTCGGTGTATTCACCGCCGAGCATCTGGAAACTCAGATCTGTGGTGGTGCCCCGGGTTCCGGTCACGACGTACTCGTGCCCGGCCTGCACGCGGGTGCCGAAATACAGCGTGTCGGGATTGTCGAGGCCCATCTTGTTGAACGGACCGGTGCCGGACAAGAGGAACGGGTGGTCGCGGTCGTAGTCGAACGCCATGTGCGTACAGGCCGAGATCCCACCTGCCAGGTACTGCAGGCCTTCGAGCAGGTCGGCTTCGGATTCGACGTGCGGCGCCTCGCGGACCAGGCGCTCAGCCTCGGCTATGGCGTCGACCAGTGGCTGTGAATACATCTCGCCCCGTTCTTTCGTTCCAATATTGGACCGAAGTGGTAGAGTTTCCGACCTGACACTAGAACGCGTTCCAATTCGAGTCAACGTCTGGGAGGTCATGACATGACGCTCGCCGAGTCGGCCGGACGTGCGTCGCCGCCCACCGCGCGGGTGATCGCCATCCTGGACTTCCTGGCCCAGCACCCCCACGATCAGTTCGGTCTGTCCGAACTGGCGCGGCGGGTGGGCCTGAGCAAGCCGACATGCCTTGGCATCCTGTCGACCTTGGCCGAATCCGGTTATCTGATCCGCGACACACAAAACAAGACGTATCGCCTTGGGCCTGCACTCATCTCCCTCGGACACATCGCGCAGGAATCGATGCGAGTCAGTCCGGGTGCGCGCGAAGAACTGCGTCGGCTCTGCGAGACCTTCAACGCGACGGCGGCACTCTCGGGCGTCGTGGACGATCGCATCACCCTGCTGGAACTGGTCTCCCCGCCCGGAAGCCCCGTCACCGTCCGCGTCGGCCAGAGCTATCCGTTCGCGCCGCCGGTCGGCCTGATGTTCGTGTTGTGGGACGACAGGGCCGTGCGGGACTGGCTCGCGAAAGAGCCGACCATCCCGCTGCGTACCGACAGCGAACGTCTCGACCGCGTCATCGCCGAGTGCCGGGCCTCGGGATACCTCGTGGAGCGGCTCACGCCGGGAGGCCGACGCCTGTACGCGATGATGGCAGGCATGTCGAGCACGCTGCCCGACGAACTTCGTGCGCTGCTGGGCGAGCTGATATCGGATATCGGGGAGCGTGTGTACCTGCCGAGCGATGAGCCGCTTGCGCGAAGAGCAGACGGCACCGCGGCCGATTCCCGGGCAGTCGACGTCAGCGTGATCGCGGCACCCGTTTTCGATCACCATCAGCGGCAGGTGATGGTGGTTTCGCTGCAGATCGGGCGGGCCCTGGCCGACGCCGAGATTGCTCGGCATGCCGGCGGACTGTGCGCCGCCGCCGACGTGTTGACGGCTCAACTGGGTGGATCGAAACCGGGCGGCTGACCCGGGCCGACCCGGTACGGATCTGAAGGGAAAAACCAGCGGGGCATACTGGGTTCTGCGCGGACGACCAGCCGGAGGTGATTCGTTGCGGCAAAAGCGGGTGACGCTGAGCGACGTCGCGCGCGAAGCCGGGGTGTCCAGGACGACGGCGTCCTTCGTTCTGTCGCACCAAGATTCGAAGCGGATTTCTGCGGATACCCAGGACCGGGTCTGGGAGGCCAGCCGCAAGCTCGGGTACCGGCCCAACCTGGCGGCACGAAGCCTGCGGGTCAATTCGACGATGACGATCGGGATGATCTCCGATCGCATTGCGGCGACGCAATACGCCGGCGAGATGGTGCGCGGAGCCATCGAGGCGGCGACCCGAACCGGCCGCGTGCTTTTGATCGCGGAGACCGAAGACGAATCCGCCGATGGCGCCGAGCACATCGACGCGATGCTCGACCGCCAGGTCGACGGACTGATCTACGGATCGATGTACACCCGCGAGGTGGAGCCGCCGGTTTCCCTCCGGTCGGTGCCCCACGTCTTCCTCAACTGCCTTCCCCCCGGGAATGACGGACCGGCGGTGATCCCGGACGAAGCCGAAGCCGGAAGGCTTGCCGCGGCAACGCTTCTCGATGCCGGTCACACCGACCGCGTGTACTACATCGGCGGCAGGCACCTGACCGCCGACAAACCAGGCGGCATCTTCGCCGGCCACGAGCGGGCCAGAGGCATCGCCGAGGCGTTCGCCGCCCGGGGACTGTCCCTGGCCGGTACGGCAGAGTGCGAGTGGGTGCCGCCGGAGGGATATCGGGTGGCCCGGGAGGTGCTACGCACCGATCTCCCGCCGACGGCGCTCATCTGCGCCAACGACCGGCTTGCCCTCGGCGCCTACCAGGCGCTGCAGGAATCGGGTTTCTCCATTCCTGGCGACGTGTCGGTCGTCTCGTTCGACGACTCCGAACTCGCGGCCTGGATGCGTCCCGCCCTGACCTCGATCGCCCTTCCGCATTACGACATGGGCGCGAAGGCCGTCGAGTTGGTGCTCGGGAACCAGCGGGAGGCCGCGGTGCATCGGTGCCCGATGCCTTGTTCCACGCGGGAATCGGTCGCTCGTCCGCGCTGACGGACCAGACTCGAGAAGAGACTTGCGTCACACCTGCAAGGGGGTGTAACTTCCTCGCCCAGACAGTGCAGAATCGATTTAGCAAGCTGCTGCCGTTGCGAACCCCGACCTGCACCTGACGGCCAACGCCGTGATCGCACCTGCCGAATCTTCCGGCCTGCAGGCGCCGCACCGTCAGACCGCACCCTGTGCGGCGTCGGCAACAAGACTCGGCGAGGAAAGGTTCACCACGTGCCGAAGCTGACCCATTCCCTCAAAAACGGGGCCTACTTGCAGAGTTCCGTGACGCTGCTGCTCTTCTTCGCGTCCTGGGGCATCTGGTGGTCGTTCTTCCAGATCTGGCTGACCAACGACGAGCACGGTCTGGGGCTCAACGGCGCCGAGGTGGGGACCGTCTACTCGGTGAACTCGCTCGCCACCTTGGCGATCATGTTCTTCTACGGGACGATCCAGGACAAGCTCGGCTTGAAGCGCACACTGGTCGTCATCGCGTCTGCGGCGATGGCCCTGGTGGCACCGTTCTTCCTCGTCATATACGAACCGCTGCTGCGTTCGGCGTTCTTCCTCGGAGTCTTGGCCGGCGCGGTCTTCCTGTCGCTGGGCTACATGGCCGCCGCAGGTCTGCTCGAGGCCGTCGCCGAACGGATGAGCCGCACCTATGGGTTCGAGTACGGCCAGGCCCGCATGTGGGGCTCGTTCGGTTATGCACTCGCGGCCCTCATGGCAGGGTTCCTGTTCACCATCAACCCGACGCTGAACTTCATCGGTGGCTCGCTCTTCGGCATCGCCTGCCTGCTGGTGCAACTGTTCTGGAGAACATCGTCGGTACCGTTGGCCGCAGGCCACAGCAGCCACCCGCAGACTCCCAGCCTTCGCGAGATGGCCGGCTTGCTCAAACTGCCGCGATTGTGGCTCATCATCGTGTTCGTGCTGTTCACCTGGACCTTCTACACGGTCTACGACCAGCAGATGTTCCCCGAGTTCTATACGAGCCTGTTCGAGACCGAAGAACGCGGCCAGCAGATCTATGGCGTGCTCAACTCTGTCCAGGTATTCGTGGAAGCGACGATGATGGGTTTCGTCCCGATCCTCATGCGCAAGGTCGGGGTTCGCGCCACGCTCCTGCTGGGCGTATCCGTCATGTGTGTGCGGATCCTCGGCACCGCGGTGTTCGACGACGCGGTCATCGTGTCCATCGTGAAGATGTTCCACGCCATCGAGGTTCCGCTCTTCATCCTGGCGATCTTCCGCTACTTCACGCTGCACTTCCCGGCCACGCTTTCGGCGACCCTGTACATGGTCGGGTTCCAGATCTCGGCGCAGGTCGGCAACGTCATCCTGTCCCAGCCGCTCGGCGCGCTGCGTGACTCGATCGGTTACCAGCCGACGTTCTATGTCATCGCCGCAACGGTATTCGCTGCCGGTGTCTATGCCTACTGCACTCTCAAGCGAGATGCTCAGGACGTCTACGGCGACCCGTTCGTCCGGGCTTCGGACAAGACCCCGGCCGGAGCGGGCGCGTGATGGACCAGCAGCTCGCCCGCGCCGAACAGGGAGTCCGTGAACTTCGGGCCACCCGAAATGACCGCTGGTATCCCAAGTTCCATATCGCGGCGCGTGCCGGATGGATCAATGACCCCAACGGGCTCTGCCACTTCAACGACCGGTACCAGGTCTACTTCCAACATCATCCGTACAGCAGCGACTGGGGCCCGATGCACTGGGGCCATGTCAGCAGTGCCGACCTGGTCACGTGGCGCCGCGAACCCATCGCGATGGCCCCGAGCGTGGCGGAGGACCGGGACGGGGTTTTCTCGGGCTCGGCCGTGGTCTCCGATGAGCACGAGTTGCTGGTCTATTTCACCGGACACCGCTGGCGCAACGGCGTCGACGAGGACGACGGAAACCTACAGGTCCAATGCCTGGCTGTGAGTAAAGACGGAATCACCTTCGAAAAGCAGGGCACCGTGGTCGAGTGTCCGGACGGCCTCATGCACTTTCGCGACCCGAAGGTCTGGCGGACTGGCGATCGCGGCTACATGATCTTCGGCGCGTGCTCACCCGACAATCGTGGCGAGGTCTGGCTGTACACGTCGGACGACATGCGGGACTGGACATTCGACCGCGTGCTCTACCGCGATCCGGATCCACACACTTTCATGCTCGAATGCCCTGACCTGTTCCCGCTCGGCGACAAATGGGTGCTCACCTACTGTCCGATGGGCCGCAGACCGAAGAAATACCGGGCCCGCAACCGACACAACGCGGGATACGTGGTGGGCACCTGGTCGCCGGGTGAAGAGTTTCGGCCGCTCACCGAGTACCGGCCCATCGACTGGGGTGCCAATTACTATGCCCCACAATCATTTCAAGCTCCAGACGGCCGCAGGCTAATGCTGGCGTGGATGGGTTCCTTCGGGATCCCCGCAGCCTCGCAGCTCACCGACGGTTGGTCAGGCCAGATGACGGTTCACCGCGAGCTGACGCTCGGCGACGACAACCGCCTGATTGCGGTGCCGATCGCGGAGCTGACGCAGCTGCGAACCGCAACGCACGATTTCGGGTTGGTGGCCATGGGGCCCAACGAAACCCGGACGCTGGCCGAGAATGTCGATGCCGCCGAGGTGGAGATCGACATCGATCTTGCCGGCTCGACTGCCGAGCGTGTGGGCCTGGCGATCAACAAGACGCCCGACGGCCACGAAACATTGGTGGGCTACGACGATCTGGCCCGCAGGGTGTTCGTCGACCGCCGCAATTCGGGCCATGGCAACCGGGGTTACCGCGCTGCGCCGTGCTCGAGCGGTCGGGTCAAACTGCGGGTGCTCGTCGATCGCGGATCGGTCGAGGTGTTTGTCAACGACGGCGCCGAGACGGTGTCGTCGCTGATCTTCGCCGCGGACGGGCCCCGGTCGATCGAGCTCTATACCGAGTGCGGAGACGCGACGATCCCCCGGCTCGTCGTCCATCGGCTGGGTTCCATCTGGGAGGACGCCCGTTAACTGGTGCTGGCCAGCACGAACGGCAGCACCTCTGGCGCACCGGCATCCCGCAACACCCGCGCCGCCATGGTCAGCGTCCAGCCGGTGTCGGTCATGTCGTCGACCAGCAGCACCGGGCCGTCGACGGTGATGTCCGGTGCCTCCCAAGCCCCGTGCAATGCGGCAACCCGGTATGCCGAGTTGGCGGCGGTTGCGGGCCGCCGCTGCGGCGCATAACGCAACGTGCCCAGATCCGTCAGCCGGCCGAGTTGCGCGAGACGCTGCACGGTCGAGGAGATCAGCCGCGGGTGGGTCTCGGAGTCCAGCCCGATGACGGCCACCGGGCGGGCTTTCCAGTCCCAGGCCTTGAGTACCGCGACGGCGGCCTGCACCACATCGTCGGGCACCTCCTGGTCGGGTTCGGCCAGCAGCCGACGTAGCCGCGCACCCCAGCCCAGGTCGGTGAGCCTGCCGATGGCCCGCCCAGGCGCGGCCCCACCGGAGATGCGTCCGGACAGTTCGAGCCCGAGCGCGGCCAGCCCGGAGGGCCACTGCTTGCGGGGCGCCACATCGACGCCAGGCCTGCGCAGCCGTTCCGCGGTGGTGGCCAGAGTGCCTTCGTCGACCCTCGTGTCGTAACGAGTTCCTGTGCAGTTGTCGCAGCGGCCGCACCGCTCGCCCGGCTGTATTTCCGGATCATCGAGTTGTCCACGCAGGAAAGCCATTCGGCATCCATCGGTGCGTTGATAGTCCAGCATCGCCTGCTGTTCGCGT
Organism: Mycolicibacterium mageritense; assembly: GCF_010727475.1. NCBI lineage: Bacteria > Bacillati > Actinomycetota > Actinomycetes > Mycobacteriales > Mycobacteriaceae > Mycobacterium > Mycolicibacterium mageritense. Next base: position 3,594,907 of record NZ_AP022567.1, on the reverse strand, counting down.
TTCCGGGCCTCGTCGAGTGCGCGGTACCGTTCCTCGTCGTACTCCCAGGGTTGGCCGGTGCCGATCCACCCGCCTTTGACGCGCCGCACCGCACCGTCGACGTCGAGCACCTTGAGCACCATCTCCAGGCGTGACCGGTTGAGGTCCACCAGCGCCTCCAGCGCGGGTGTCGACTGCGGCCGGTCGGGTTCGAGTGCGCGAAGCACGTTGCGCACCATGGATTCCGACGGGAATGCCACCGACGCAAAATACCGCCACACGTCCTGGTCCTCGGCGCCGGGCAGCAGGATCACCTCGGCGCTTTCGGTCGCGCGGCCGGCACGGCCGACCTGTTGGTAGTACGCGATCGGCGAGGACGGTGCGCCCAGGTGTACGACGAAACCGAGATCCGGTTTGTCGAAACCCATCCCGAGCGCCGACGTCGCGATGAGCGCCTTGACCCGGTTGTTCAGCAGGTCGGCTTCCAGCTGTTCGCGTTCGGAGGTGTCAGTCGAACCCGTGTAGGCCGCGACCTGATGGCCCTGCTCACGCAGCAGCGCCGCGACATCATGGGCCTGCGCAACCGTCAGCGTGTAGACGATGCCCGAACCGGGCAACGAATCCAGTTGCGCGGCAATCCAAGCCGCACGCTGCGCGGGGTTGCCCGCGTGCACAACGGCCAGCCGGAGCGACTCGCGGTCCAGGCCGCCACGCAGCACCACGGTGTCGCGACCCCCGACACCCAACTGGGCCGCGACGTCGTTGACCACGCGGTCGTTGGCTGTCGCGGTGGTGGCGAGAACCGGGATGTCGGAACCCAACTCGCCGATCAACGTGCGGATGCGCCGGTAGTCGGGGCGGAAGTCATGGCCCCAATCGGAAACACAGTGCGCCTCGTCGACCACCACCAGACCGGCGTCGGCCGCCAGGGCGGGCAGCACATTGTCGCGAAAATCGGGATTGTTCAACCGTTCCGGGCTGACCAGCAGAACGTCGAGTTCGCCGTCGGCCACCTGCTGATGAATCGCCGACCACTCGGTGACGTTGCCCGAATTGATGGTCGCCGCACGCACCCCGGCGCGTTCGGCCGCGGCCACCTGGTTGCGCATCAACGCCAGCAGCGGCGACACGATCACGGTCGGGCCACGCCCGGCACCACGCAACAGCTTGGCCGCGATGAAGTACACCGCGGACTTTCCCCAGCCCGTGCGCTGCACCACCAACGCCTGACGGCGCTGCACGACGAGCGCCTCGATGGCCGTCCACTGATCGTCACGTAGCGACGCCGCGGGCCCGGCGAGTTGTTCGAGGATCGACTGGGCCTGTTCGCGGGTTGCCATGCGTCCTATCGTGCCTGGCGGGACCGACACCGGAGGCGGCGCAGGGGGCACGTAACCAGGCGGCGACCCTCGGGGGATCGGGCCGCCACCCGGTTACGCTGGCACAAAAGGATTTAGAGATCCTGCAGCGCCGCGGACACCGATGTCGGTGTCACGTCGACACCGCATTGCGCCGACAGATCGGTCACCGGTTGGTTGATCGTCCTCAGATCCTGCTCGACCTGAGGGTTCTGGTCGAAGTACGCCTGGTACAGCGCGTCAGCCCGGTCGCCCGCCTGCGCGGCGATATCCGACAGGGACTGGTCCGCCTCCGGGTGTGCCGTCAGGTAGGCGCTCGTCGAGGCGCTGACGGAGCTGACGGTGCGGTTGATTCCACTCTCGCTGCACTGATCGGGCGCAGCTGTCGCCGTCGGCAGCGTGAACGCGGCGGAGACGACGCCGCCCGCGCACATCCCGTACAAGCAACGACGGACGGTGCGTGCGGACATTCTGTGCATCGAACTTCACTCCTTCGGTCGGCGGTCTTGTGTGACCGCGACCGAAGGATTAACCGACGACGCGCAACGCTAAACGCCTGCCTGCTCTTGCTCGCGCTTGATCTCCAGCGCGATGTCGATGAGCTGGTCTTCCTGGCCGCCGATGAGCTTGCGCTGCCCGGCCCGGTGCAGCAGCTGGTGTGCCGGCACCCCGTAGCGCTCGGACTGCCGGATGGCGTGCTTGAGGAAGCTCGAGTACACCCCCGAATAACCCATGATCAGCGCGTTGCGGTCGAGCAGGCATTCGGCAGGCATCGCCGGTGCGACGACCTCTTCGGCAGCGTCGGCGATGTCGAAGAAATCGATGCCGGTCTTGACGCCGATCTTGTCGAACACGCCGATGAGCGCCTCGACCGGCGCGTTGCCCGCTCCGGCCCCGAACCGGCGGCAGGATCCGTCGATCTGCTTGGCCCCGGCCCGCACGGCCTCGATCGAGTTCGCGACGCCCAGCCCGAGGTTCTCGTGCCCGTGGAAACCAACCTGCGCGTCGTTACCGAGTTCGGCGACCAGCGCCGACACCCGGTCGGCCACCCCGTCCAAGACCAGGGCACCAGCCGAATCCACGACGTACACGCACTGACAGCCGGCGTCGGCCATGATGCGCGCCTGCTTGGCGAGCTTCTCCGGAGAGATCGTGTGGCTCATCATCAAAAAGCCCACGGTCTCCAGGCCCAGCTCCCGAGCGAGCCCGAAGTGCTGGATCGACACGTCGGCCTCGGTGCAGTGCGTCGCGATGCGGCAGATCGAACCACCGTTGTTCTGCGCTTCCTTGATGTCTTCCTTGGTGCCCACACCGGGCAGCATCAGGAAGGCGATCTTGGCTTCCTTGGCCGTCTCTGCGGCGAGCTTGATCAGCTCCTGCTCCGGGGTCTTGGAGAACCCGTAGTTGAAGCTCGAGCCACCCAGTCCGTCGCCGTGAGTCACCTCGATGACCGGGACACCCGCGGCGTCCAGGGCCGCGACAATGGCGCCGACCTCGTCCTTGGTGAACTGGTGGCGCTTGTGATGCGAGCCGTCACGCAGCGACGTGTCGGTCATCCGGACGTCCCACACAGGATTGAAGAAAATGTCGCTCATGCTTGCGCACCTCCTGAGACCGCGAGCGACTCCTTCGCAATCTCTTCGCCGACCTTGGTCGCCGCCGCGGTCATGATGTCCAGGTTTCCAGCGTAGGGCGGCAGGTAGTCGCCCGCACCCTCCACTTCCACAAAAACGGTGACGAGATGGTTGCCACCGTTGACCACCGACGGCTCGTCGAACTGCGGCTCGTTGAGCAGCCGGTAGCCCGGCACGTAGGTCTGCACCTCGGCCACCACGTCCTTGATCGACTGCGTGATCGCGGCATGGTCGGCATCCTCTGGGATCGCGCAGAAGATGGTGTCGCGCATGATCATTGGCGGTTCAGCTGGGTTGAGGATGATGATCGCCTTGCCGCGGGCAGCACCGCCGATGTTCTGCACACCCGCACTGGTCGTCTTGGTGAACTCATCGATGTTGGCCCGGGTGCCCGGACCCGCCGAGGCCGACGACACCGACGCCACGATTTCGGCATACGGCACGTCCACCACGCGGGAGACCGCATAGACCATGGGGATGGTCGCCTGGCCACCGCAGGTGACCATGTTGACGTTGGGCGCGTCGAGGTGCGCCCGCAGATTGGCCGGCGGGATGACGCCCGGGCCCACTGCGGCCGGGGTCAGGTCGATCGCGCGGATACCGGCCTCGGCGTACCGCGGTGCGGCGTCGCGGTGCACGTAGGCACTCGTGGCCTCGAAAACCAGATCCGGCTTCTCATCTTGCGCCAGCAGCCAATCCACCCCCTCGTGGCTGGTTTCCAAGCCCAGCTTGCGCGCGCGGGCCAATCCTTCGGACTGCGGATCGATGCCGATCATCCAGCGTGGCTCAAGCCATTCCGAACGCAGCAGCTTGTAGAGCAGGTCGGTACTGATGTTGCCGGATCCAACGATCGCGACGGATGCCTTGTTCGGCATTTTCGCTCCTTATTCGAAACTCAGTCTTACTGAACCTAACCCGGCGAAGTCGGCAACGAAATCGCTGCCGGCGGGTGCATCTATCGCACGCGTGCACGAGCCCGGCAACACGATGTCGCCGGCCTTGAGCCGCACCCCGAAGCCCTCCACCTTGCGGGCCAGCCATGCCACCGCCGTCACCGGATTGCCCAGCACCGCATCGCTGCGCCCTTCGGCGACCACCTCGCCGTGGTTGGTCAGAACGGCGTCGATATTGCGGATGTCGATGTCCTTGGGGGACACCCGCGCCTGCCCCAGCACCCACCCGGCCGACGACGCGTTGTCGGCGATCGTGTCGCACAGCTTGATCTGCCAGTTGGTGATCCGGGTGTCTATCAGCTCGATGGCCGGGGCGAATGCCGCCGTCGCCGCGAGCACATCCTCCTCGGTGCAGCCGGCCCCCGGAAGATCGTCGGCCAGGATGAAGCCGACCTCCACCTCGACGCGCGGATACAGGTAATTCGCGGACTTCACCGGCGTGTCCTCGAAAACCTGCATCTCGTCGAGCAGGTGGCCGTAATCCGGCTCGTCGACGCCCATCATGTCCTGCATGGCCTTGCTGGACAGACCGACCTTGTGGCCGATCACCCGGGCCCCCTCGGCGACCCGCCGCCGGATGTTGATCAGCTGGATCTCATAGGCGTCGACCACGTCGATGTCCGCGTAGCGATCCGTCAGCGGCGACATCGGCACCCGGCTGCGCTCGGCCTGAGCGAGATCGGCCGCGAGCTCGTCACGCACCTCGACACTAAGCATTCTGGTGAATTCCCCTCGCTTCTTTGACCGGCGCAGTTGTCCACAGGCCCGGCAATTCTATAACGTGTTCTACATGACTGGACAGGAGTACGACGTTGTCGTAGTCGGCAGCGGCGCTGCCGGCATGGTCGCCGCCCTCACAGCTGCCCACCAGGGTCTCTCGACAGTAGTCGTCGAGAAGGCGCCGCACTATGGAGGTTCCACTGCGCGGTCCGGCGGTGGTGTGTGGATCCCGAACAACGAGATTCTCAAGCGTGACGGGGTCACCGACACGGCCGATGCGGCGCGGACGTACCTGCACACGATCATCGGCGACGTGGTTCCCGCCGAGAAGATCGACACCTATCTGGACCGTGGTCCGGAGATGCTGTCGTTCGTCCTCAAGAACTCACCGCTGAAGCTGTGCTGGGTGCCCGGGTACTCCGACTACTACCCCGAGACACCGGGCGGTAAGCCGACCGGGCGGTCCGTGGAACCCAAACCGTTCAACGCCAAGAAGCTCGGCCCCGACGAGAAGGGCCTGGAGCCGCCGTACGGCAAGGTTCCGCTGAACATGGTGGTGATGCAGCAGGACTACGTACGGCTCAACCAGCTCAAGCGCCATCCGCGCGGTGTGCTGCGCAGCCTCAAGGTCGGTATCCGGTCCATGTGGGCCAACGCCACCGGCAAGAACCTCGTCGGCATGGGCCGCGCCCTGATCGCCCCGCTGCGCATCGGGTTGCAGAAGGCCGGGGTGCCGGTGCTGCTCAACACGGCCATGACGGACCTGTACGTCGAGGACGGCGTGGTACGTGGCATCTACGTGCGCACGGCCGGATCGTCGGAAACGTCTGAGCCCGAACTGATCCGGGCGCGCCGCGGCGTCATCCTCGGTTCAGGTGGGTTCGAGCACAACGAGCAGATGCGGGTGAAGTACCAGCGCGCCCCGATCACCACCGAGTGGACCGTCGGCGCGATCGCCAACACGGGCGACGGCATCCTTGCTGCCGAGAAACTCGGTGCGGCACTCGAACTCATGGAAGACGCGTGGTGGGGTCCGACGGTTCCGCTGGTCGACGCGCCGTGGTTCGCATTGTCCGAGCGCAACTCTCCCGGGTCGATCATCGTGAACATGGCGGGCAAACGCTTCATGAACGAGTCGATGCCCTACGTCGAGGCCTGCCACCACATGTACGGCGGCGAGTACGGCCAAGGTGCCGGCCCGGGCGAGAACATCCCGGCCTGGCTGATCTTCGACCAGCAGTACCGTGACCGCTACATCTTCGCGGGATTGCAGCCCGGGCAACGGATTCCGTCGAAGTGGCTGGAATCCGGCGTGGTGGTCAAGGCCGAGACGCTGGCCGAACTGGCCGAGAAGACCGGCCTGCCCGCCGATGCCTTCGCCGCAACTGTCGAACGGTTCAACGACTTCGCCCGCACGGGCGTCGACGCGGACTTCCATCGCGGTGACAGTGCATACGACCGCTACTACGGCGATCCCACCAACAAGCCCAACCCGAATCTCGGCGAGATCAAGCACGGCCCGTTCTACGCGGCCAAGATGGTGCCCGGCGACCTGGGTACCAAGGGCGGTATCCGCACCGACGTGCACGGGCGCGCGCTGCGCGACGACGACTCGGTGATCGAGGGGCTCTACGCGGCAGGCAATGTCAGCTCACCGGTGATGGGGCACACCTACCCCGGCCCAGGAGGCACCATCGGACCCGCCATGACCTTCGGTTACCTCGCGGCGCTGCACCTGGCTGGAAAGGTCTGACATGCCAATCGATCTCGACAAGGCGCTGGGCGCCGAGCTGGACCCGATCGAATTCTCGTGGACCAGCAGCGACATTCAGCTCTACCACCTGGGCCTTGGCGCGGGCGCCGACCCGATGGATCAGCGGGAACTCCGCTACCTGGTTGACGACGCCCCACAGGTGCTGCCGACGTTCGGCAATGTGGCCGCCAGTTTCCACATGACCGAGCCACCCAAGGTGCAGTTCCCCGGTATCGACATCGAGTTGGCCAAGGTGCTGCACGCGAGCGAGGCCGTGAACGTGCCGGGCCCGATCCCGACCAGCGGAACCGCACAGTCGGTGCAGCGGTTCACCGAGATCTGGGACAAGGGCAAGGCCGCGGTGATCGTCAGCGAGACCACGGTGACCGATCCCGACGGCACCGTGCTGTGGACGACCAAACGGTCGATCTTCGCGCGCGGCGAGGGCGGATTCGGCGGCGAGAGGGGTCCGTCGACATCCGTCGAGCCACCGGCACGAGCGCCCGACATCGAGATCGCGTTGCCGACGCTGCCGCAGCAGGCTCTGCTGTACCGACTGTGCGGTGACCGCAACCCGCTGCACTCCGACCCGGCTTTCGCTGCGGCAGCCGGTTTCGACCGGCCCATCCTGCACGGCCTGTGCACCTATGGCATCGGCTGCAAGGCCATCGTCGACAACCTGCTCGACGGCGATGTCTCGCAGGTGGCCTCCTACGGTGCGCGGTTTGCCGGCGTGGTGTTCCCGGGCGAGACCCTGCAGGCCAACATCTGGAAAGAAGACGGCAAGTTCATCGGCGTGCTGACCGCACCGTCGCGGGACAACGCCGTGGTGCTGTCAGGCGTGGAGTTGGTGCCCGCGTAGGTCGCGGTCAGGCGCCGACTTCCGACTTCCGACTTCCCGTTTGTCACGCTGGAGTGGCTGTCGTGGTCGACGGTGACTCTAACGTGACAAGCGGCAAGCCCTCGCGGCGTGAACTCGGCGCAAGATGCTGCCACTGCGTTCGCCTGCGGCCACGCGTACGTTGATCCAGCCGCACCGCTCCAGACGGTCCGCACGACGGAGATCCCAGCCGTACTGCCACGAGTCGAGTCGGTGTTGTTCACCGTCGTACTCGACTCCGACTTTGATGTCCTCCCAACCCATGTCGACGTATGCGAATGGATTCCCTGGGCCGTCGAACACCGGGATCTGGGTCTGCGGACGTGCTATGCCACCGTCGATGATGATCAGCCGCAACCAACTCTCCTTCGGCGACTGGGATCCACCGTCCATCAGATCGAGCGCCGTCCGAGCACCCGCGATCCCCCGACGTCGGGCATAACGCTGCACAAGCAACTCGACGTCCGCTGCCTTCAGATCCGTTGCACGTGCCAACGCATCGAGGGCAGCCACCGCTTCGTCGCGCGGGTACCAGCATCCGATATCGAGAGCAGTACGGGCCAATGAGGTAACAGGAAGGGCACCGATCCGGACAATCTCGTCGTCATCGATTTGTTCAGTCCGCACTTTGAGGCCCACGAGCGGATTTCGGTTGGAGTGAATCAACTCCACAGGCGCTTCAGCGTCGACCCATTTCGCGCCATAGAGCGCAGATGCTGATTTGCCGGCGATGACTCCCCGCCGTCGCGACCATAACCAGGCCGCGTGTGCCCGAATCTCCGGCGTGAGTTCCGTGCCCGGGCTCACGTAGATGTCGCGGAATACCCTGGTGTACTTGGTGCGAAGTGCGCTCTTGAGCAATTCGCCGTTCGCAACAGCGACACTGCCGACAAATGGATCCCCCATGGCGAAAAAGTGTGCCGCGCAACAACGTATCCGTCACGCCGCTATCCACAGGCGCTGGCGTGACGCTCGTTGTCCACAGCCGCGCCCTCGTGGCGGTGGACTGGGTGCCGTATTGGGTGGTATGGCGCTCACACTTCCGCAGCGACTGCCTCAGTACCGGCTTGTCACGTTGGAGTGGCTGCCAGGCGCGAGCATCGCGCTGGAGTGACAAAGTTCGCCGCCGACAACGCGATTCACCGAACAGCCTCCCCCATTGTCACGCTGGAGTGGCTCTCGGGTTCGAGAGCCACTCCAGCGTGACAATGGTGCAAAGAAGATGTACAAGGCTTGCGGCCTGCCCCGCCTACATCCGGCGCGAGAGATCCCCGTCGTCGGGGCGCGACGGAGGATGGTGCGGGGCCACAGGAGCCGTCGGAGCTTGCGGTGCGGGCGCCTGCGGAGCCGCCGGAGCCTGTGGAGGCGCGACGGGTGCAGGCCCGGCGCTGGGCCGGTTCTCGCTGGGCCCGGAGCCTGCGCCCTGTGGCGCAGCCGTCGAGCGCTCGTTCAGCTGGGACTCGCGCTCGTTGAGATGTGCCTCGCGGCCGTCTTGAGCGGCATCGCGCTCGTTTTGACGGGCCTCGCGTTCGTTCTGCTGGTTGTCCCGGTCGTTCAGGCGCGCTTCCCGCTCGTCCTGCTGCTGTTGCGGATTCGGCCCTCCCGGACCGCCCGGCGCACCCGGAGGAGCCCCGGCGCCCGGAGGCGCTCCACCGTTCTCGCCGCCGCCCTTGGTGGCGCTCTCCATGGCCTTCATCAACGGTTCCATCAGCGAACTGAACCCGCCGCCCTGACCGCCACCTTGAGCAGCGCCACTGGCCATCTGTCCCAGCTGGCCGAGCTGACCCATCATCTGGCCCAGCTGGCCCACACCCTGCTGGCCGGCCTGGTCAGCGTTCTCGTAGGCCCCCTGAGCGTCACTGAGCTTGGCGTTGAACATGTTTTCTTTCGCCGACAACGCCGTGATGTTCGCGGTCAGTGACGCGTGCATGGTCGGAAGCAAACCGGCGATGGTCATGCTCATCGCGTCCTCGCCGGCCTGAATCGACGGCATCTCAGGCAGTTCGACCGAGGCCGCATTCCAGTCCAGGGCACCTGGGCTCGTGAAATCGGGCAGGCTCATCGGGGATCTCCTTCAGGGATTACGACCAAGGTCGGGGTCACGGCCGATCACCAACCGTCGTCATCGTCGTCTTCGAAGTCGACGTCGTGCTCGAGGGGCGCAGGCACGGCCAGCCCGGACGTCGAGCCGCCGCTCGTACCGCGTTGCCCCATCATTCCCGGACCCATACCGCCGCCCATGCCGCCACCCGCGGCCACGGGCGCCACCCCGACCGCGTTGCTGCCGGCCAGCGTCGGGTCCACGGCAACCGAAACCGGTGACGTACCCCCGACGAGCTTGGCCATCAACGGTGTCTGCGGACTGCCACCGCCGGTACCCGGTAACGAAGCGGCCTTGACCATGCCCGCACCCGTGCTGGGGCCGGATCCACCGGCCGCGGGGTGCGTGGAGAACGCCGAGAACGGCGAAGGGCCACCGCCGCTGCCGCCCTTGCCTGCCGAACCGAACATCGAGGTGAGCTGCTGCAATGGTTGCGTCAACTGTTGCAGTGGCTGCGTCAACTGTTGCGGAACCTGACCCAGCATCTGCGGGATCTGGCCGAGCATCTGGGGTAGCTGGCCCATCATCTGCATCATCTGCTGCATGCCCTGCTGGCCGGCCTGCTGCGCCTGAGCCGTCGGCGGCGTGGTCATCTGGGGCATGTTCGCCGTGGTACCGAGGCTGGTGGCAAGTTCGGACGTCGCAGCCGTCACGGTCGCGATGTTCTGCGACATGCCCTCCCGGATGAGCCCCTGGATCAACTCCTCCTTGTTGGGATACGGCACCGCCTGCACGGCCTCAACCGCGTGCTGCACAGCCTGGGCCGTCGCGTTGACGGTCGTCTTGGTCTGCACGACAGCAGACGCCATGGCCAGCAGCTGCGCTGATATGGCTTCGGCCTGCGCCGCGTTGGTCTCGTGACCCCCGATCATCGTGGTGGCCTCACCCGACGCCGCGATCGAACCGGTCCCCTGCCAGACCTCGGTCAACTTCGAGAGCTGCGTGGTCTGCTGAGGCACGACCGTTCCGCTGATCTTCGCCGCCAGTTTCTGGTACGACGCCGCGGCAGCCATCAGCTGATCTTCGTCGACGTTGGGCCAGGCCGGGCCCGTCACGGTCTGCGACCCGAACGGAGTGCTGTCTGGCGGCATCCCCATGCCACGGCCCCCTTCCATGCGTGCTGCAGGCATGCAGCAAAAAGATTACAGTGCCGCAGTGGGGTGGCAACGCACCTTTATCCCAAGATCAGACCCGACGTCGGAACCCCGGTGCCTGCCGTGACCAGCACATGCTCGACGCGCTCGACCTGGTTGACCGACGTGCCGCGCAACTGGCGGACGCCCTCGGCGATGCCGTTCATACCGTGGATGTAGGCCTCACCGAGCTGACCGCCGTGAGTGTTGATGGGCAACCGCCCACCCAGTTCGATCGCACCGCCCGCGATGAAGTCCTTGGCTTCGCCCTTGCCACAGAAGCCGAGCTCTTCGAGCTGGAGCAGCGTGTACGGCGTGAAGTGGTCGTACAAGATCGCGGTCTGGATGTCGTCCGGCGACAGACCGCTCTGCTCCCAGAGCTGCCGGCCGACCAGGCCCATCTCCGGCAGGCCGAGCTCGTCGCGGTAGTACGAGTACATGGTGAACTGGTCTTCGCCCGCGGCCTGGGCCGCCGCCTCGATGATGGCCGGCCGGTGCTTGAGATCCTTGGCCCGTTCGGGGGTCGTCACGACGATGGCCACGCCGCCGTCGGTCTCCTGGCAGCAGTCCAGCAGCCGCAGCGGTTCGGCGATCCAGCGGGAATTCTGGTGATCCTCGATGGTGATGGGCTTGCCGTAGAAGTGCGCCTTCGGGTTGTTCGCTGCGTGCTTGCGGTCCGCCACCGACACCGCACCGAAATCCGCACTGGTCGCACCGTATTCGTGCATGTACCGCTGCGCGATCATTGCGACCGACGCGGCCGGAGTGCTCAGACCGTGTGGGTAGGACCAGCTGTACTCGACACCGCGGGAGTCGGCATTGGTGGTCAGCCCGGTCATCACCTGGCCGAACCGGAACTCCGAGCGCTCATTGAAAGCTCGGTAGGCCACCACACATTCCGCGACGCCCGTGGCGACCGCCAGCGCGGCCTGCTGCACGGTCGCGGCGGCCGCACCGCCCCCGTAGCCGATCTGGCTGAAGAACTTCAGTTCCCCGATCCCGGTGGACCGGGCCACCGCGGTCTCCAGGTTGGAGTCCATCGTGAAGGTCACCAGACCGTCGACGTCGGATGGCTTGAGGCCGGCGTCGTCGAGCGCGTCGAGCACAGCCTCGGCGGCGAGCCTCAGCTCACTGCGCCCGGAGTTCTTGGAGAAGTCGGTGGCGCCGATACCGGCGATTGCCGCCTTGCCGGAGAGCATCACTTGTCCCCCACTGTGAGTGTTGCGGTGGCGATGACGTGATCGCCGAGGCTGTTGCTGCCAACCACTTTCACGGTCGCGACGCCGTCGTCGAGAGCAGTGACCTCACCCCGGAACGTGACGGTGTCGTACGCGTACCACGGCACGCCGAGCCGCAGCCCGATGGACTTGATCCGCGCCGACGGGCCCGCCCAGTCGGTGAGATACCGCTGCACCAGCCCGGTGTCGGTGAGGATGTTGACGAAGATGTCCTTGGATCCCTTGGCCTGCGCCTTGTCCCGGTCGTGGTGCACGTCCTGGTAATCACGTGTGGCGATGGCCGTGGACACGATGAACGTCGGGTCGCCGTAGATCGCGAGCTCGGGCAGTTTGGTTCCGACCGCGACGGCAGGAGCGCTCACTGGGCCGGCTCCCACGCATAGAGCGTCCACGCCGGGCTGACATCACTGTCGGGGAAGTCGATGAACGTTGCGCGCACAGGCATTCCGATCTGCACCTTCTCCGGGTCGATGCCACGCAGTTCGCCGAGCATCCGCACCCCTTCTTCGAGTTCGACGAGTGCGATGACGAACGGCAGGCTGCGTCCGGGAACCTTGGGCGCGTGGTGCACCACGTAGCTGAACACCGTGCCGTTGCCGGAGGCGACGACGTAGTCGACCGGCGCATCTTTGTCGGCCCACACCGCGGGCACCGGCGGATGCTGCAGCGTGCCGTCGGGGCGTTTCTGGATCCGCAACTCGTGCGCGTTGACGCCGTCCCAGAAGAACTGGGTGTCACGCGAGGCCGCGGGGCGCATGAGCTTGTCCGGGTCGAGATCATCCGGAACCGTCGAGGTCTGCTTCTTCTCGGCGGGCCGGAATTTCATGATGCGCCACATCATTTCGGCGACATCCTCGTCGCCGACCTGCCAGGTGATCTTCTGGTTGATGAAGTAGCCCTCGCCTAGCGCGGTCTGCTTGGGGCCGATCACGTCGGTCAGCTCGGCCGATATCGTGACTTCCTCGCCGGGCTCGAGGTAGCGGTGATAGGTCTGCTCGCAGTTGGTGGCGACGACCCCGACATAGCCCGCGTCGTCGAACAGCTTCATCATCTGGCTCAGCGGGTCGTCGTCCGGCCGGCCCGCACCCAGGCCGGCCATGGTCCAGACCTGGATCATGGCCGGCGGCGCGACGATGCCGGGGTGGCCGGCAGCCTTCGCGGCCTCCTCATCGACATAGATCGGGTTCTTGTCCCCGATGGCGTCGACCCAGTGGTGAATCATGGGCCGGTTCACCGGATCCCGGCCGGCGCGGGGCTTGCTCCGGCCGGCGGCTTTGATCTCGGCTGCCGCTGCCTGCAGGTCAGTCATCTGTGTCCTTTACCTCGAAAGTGAAGTTGTTCGCGAGATTTCGACGATTCTTCGCCAACAACTTCACGTTCGGCGCCGTGTGTTTCACCGGGGAACCCGCGGCACCTTCAGTCCGGACGCGGCGATCATCTCGCGCATCACCTCGTTGACCCCGCCACCGAACGTAATGACCAGGTTGCGCTTGGTCATCTTGTCGAGCCACTCGAGCAGTTCGGCGGTCTCCGGGTCGGCGGGGTTGCCGAACCGGCCGACGAGCTCTTCCGCCAGCCGGCCGACCTCTTGGATGCGCTCGGTGGAAAAGACTTTCGTCGCAGCGGCATCGGCGACGGCGATGGTCTCACCAGAGGCCGCGACCTGCCAGTTGAGCAGCTCGTTGATGCGCCAGATCGACTTGATCTGGCCGAGCAGGTGACGCGCGTCGTCGTGCTCGATGGGCGTCACGCCGTCCGATCCGGGTTTCGACGCCCAGGCGTAGACGTGGTCGTAGATGCCTGCGATGCGCCCGGCCGGCCCGAGGCTCACGCGTTCGTGATTGAGCTGGGTGGTGATGAGCTTCCAGCCGCCGTTCTCCTCGCCGACCACCATGTCTGCGGGTACGTGCACGTCGTTGTAGTACGTCGCATTGGTGTGGTGCGCGCCGTCGGACAGGATGATCGGCGTCCACGAGTACCCCGGATCCTTGGTGTCGACGATCAGGATCGAGATGCCCTTGTGCTTGGCGGCGGTGGGATCGGTGCGGCAGGCCAGCCAGATGTAGTCGGCGTCGTGCGCGCCCGTGGTCCACATCTTCTGGCCGTTGACGATGTACTCGTCGCCGTGCCTGACTGCGGTGGTGCGCAGCGACGCCAGGTCGGTGCCCGCGTCGGGCTCGGAGTAGCCGATCGCGAAATGGATGTCACCGGAAAGGATCCCGGGCAGGAACTTCTTCTTCTGTTCCTCGGTGCCGTACACCTGCAGCGTGGGTCCGACGGTCTGCAGCGTCACGAGCGGCAACGGGATGTCGGCGCGGTTGGCCTCGTTGACGAAGATCTGCTGCTCGATGGGACCGAAGCCCAGGCCGCCGTACTCCTTGGGCCAGCCGACACCCAGCTTGCCGTCGGAGCCCATGCGTTTGATCACCGCACGGTAGGCCTCGTTGTGGCGATCGGACTCCATCGCCTTGGCCTCGCCCGGTGTGATGAGGGTCGAAAAATACTGCCGCAGTTCGGCTTGCAGTGCCCGCTGCTCGGGCGTCAGCTCGATGTACATGCTCTACGCTCCCACCAGATCGAGACGACGCAGCGGACCGCCCAGCAACCGGGCCAGATCCTTGATCGACGAGTAGTAACGGTCCATCGGGTAGGTGATGTCCATGCCCATGCCGCCGTGCAGATGATGGCAGGTCCGCATCGCCGGGGGTGCCTGCGACGTCACCCAGTACCCGAGGATGGCCAGATCGTCCTCGGTGTCGAGGCCTTCACTCAACCGCCACGTCGCCGACGTCGCCACCAGGTCGATGGTCCGCGAGGCGATGTAGACCTCCGACAGCTGAGCTGCCACGGTCTGGAAGGTCGACAGCGGGCGGCCGAACTGCTCGCGGGTCGCGACGTAGTCGGCGGTGAGCCGCAGCGCACCCGCGACCAGACCTGCCGCGAAAGCACCCGTGGTCGCCAGCGCCAGCTGGTTGACCCGGTGAGCGGTCGCGCCGTCGAGCACGTCGCCGGCCGGCACCTCGACGTCGGCGAAGGTCACCACATATTCGTCGGAGCCGTTGGCCGTGGGCGTCTTCGTCACCGTGACGCCGGCCGCGGTCGGCGCCACGATCACGACGGCCGTGTCGGCGGTCACCAGCAGCCACTGCGCCGATCCGGCATAGGGCACACCGGTTTTCACACCGTTGAGCTTGCCGTCGGAATAGGTCGTGGCGGGCCGGTCCGGGAGCTGGGCGCCCGGCTCGTTGAGCGCTGCCGACAACACGTCGCCTTTAGCCACCCCGGCGAGGTAGCGGTCCTGCTGCGCCTCCGAGGCCAGGTCCAGCAGCGGGACCAGGCCAAGACCGAGCGTGGCCAGGGCGGGGCTGATGGTGCCGTGGCGCCCGATCTCGGTGAGCGCGGTCGCGACCTCGAGCAGGCCCAGGCCGTCGCCACCGAGCCGTTCGGGCACCGCGAGTGCCGTCACGCCACCGGAAACCAGTGCGTCCCAACTATTGTCCCGCTCCAGCACGGACGTCACCACATCGGCAACAGCCTGCTGCTCGGGGTTCGGTGTGAAATCCACCGAATCCACCTCCGTCAGTTCAGTGGGCCACCGGGCACTTGCCCGTACCCGTGTAGTCAACCTGCCAGTGCTTGATGCCGTTGAGCCACCCCGACTTGAGCCGCTCGGGCTCGCCGATCGGCTTGAGATCGGGCATGTGGTCGGCGACGGCGTTGAAGATCAGGTTGATGGTCATGCGGGCCAGGTTTGCGCCGATGCAGTAGTGCGCGCCCGTGCCGCCGAACCCGACGTGCGGGTTGGGACTGCGCAGGATGTCGAACGTGTGCGGGTTCTCGAACGCCTCTTCGTCGAAGTTGGCCGAGCGGTAGGACATCACCACCCGCTCGCCCTTCTTGATCTGCACCCCGCCCAGCTCGGTGTCCTCGAGCGCCGTGCGCTGGAAGGCCGACACGGGTGTGGCCCACCGGATGATCTCGTCGGCCGCAGTCTCGGGGCGGTCCTTCTTGTAGAGCTCCCACTGCTCGGGGTGCTGCGAGAACGCGATCATGCCGTGCGTGATCGAGTTGCGGGTGGTCTCGTTGCCGGCCACGGCGAGCATCACGACGAAGAAGCCGAACTCGTCATCGGAGAGCTTCTCTCCTTCGATGTCGGCCTCGATCAGCTGCGTGACGATGTCGTCGGTGGGGTTCTTGGCGCGCTCCTGCGCCATGTTCATGGCGTAGGTGATGAGCTCGAACGAGGACATCGCCGGATCGATGTCGGCGTACTCCGGATCCTCGCCCGCGGTCATCTCGTTGGACCACCGGAAAAGCTTGTCGCGGTCTTCCTGCGGCACACCGAGCAGTCCGGCGATAGCCTGCAGCGGCAGCTCGCACGACACCTGCTCGACGAAGTCGCCCGACCCCTGGGCCTTGGCGTTCTCGGCGATCTTCTGGGCTCGCTCCTGCAGTTCGGCCTGCAGCCGGCCGATGGCCCGCGGCGTGAAACCGCGGGAGATGATCTTGCGCAGCCGCGTGTGCTGCGGGGCGTCCATGTTGAGCAGGACGGCCTTCTGGACGTCCACCGCTTCGCGCGTCATCTCCTGAGGCCAGACCGGGATGGCGCCGTCAGGTGAGCTACCGAAGATGTCGTTGCGCTTGGACACCTCCTTGACGTCGGCGTGCTTGGTGACCAGCCAGTAACCTCTGTCACCGAAGCCGCCGGTACCGCCGGGTACGTCCACCCAGTGGATCGGTTCGGACTGGCGCAGCTGGGCAAGCTCTTCGACAGGCAGCCGCTCGAGGTTCAGGGTCGCGTCGAGGAAGTCGAAATCGGCCGGGATATTCGGGCATGGCATAGGTGTGGGCTCCTGGAATGCAACGTGTTCTAGTGCCAGTAAAACATGCCTTCGTAGCAGATAAAAG
Source organism: Mycolicibacterium mageritense (assembly GCF_010727475.1). Classification (NCBI taxonomy): domain Bacteria; kingdom Bacillati; phylum Actinomycetota; class Actinomycetes; order Mycobacteriales; family Mycobacteriaceae; genus Mycobacterium; species Mycolicibacterium mageritense. The sequence goes on along the minus strand of NZ_AP022567.1, from coordinate 3,578,250 downwards.
GCACGGTCACATCGTCGCTTGTCAGAGTAATGAAACGTGTTCTAGCCTGACCTCATGGGTAATCCTGTCATCGTCGAAGCCACCCGCAGCCCCATCGGCAAGCGCAATGGCTGGTTGTCCGGCCTGCACGCCACCGAACTGCTGGGCGCGGTGCAGAAGGCACTCGTCGAGAAGGCCGGCATCGAGGCCGGTGACGTCGAGCAGCTCATCGGCGGCTGCGTCACGCAGTACGGCGAGCAATCCAACAACATCACCCGCGTGGGGTGGCTGACCGCAGGTTTGCCCGAGCATGTCGGTGCAACGACCATCGACTGCCAGTGCGGTAGCGCGCAGCAGGCCAACCACCTGATCGCCGGCCTGATCGCCACGGGCGCGATCGACATCGGCATTGCCTGCGGTGTCGAGGCCATGAGCCGCGTCGGGCTGGGCGCCAACGCGGGGCCGGACCGCAGCCTGATCCGCGCGTCGTCGTGGGACATCGACATGCCCAACCAATTCGAGGCCGCCGAGCGCATCGCCAAGCGGCGGGGCATCACGCGCGCCGACGTCGACGCCCTCGGGTTGGCGTCGCAGGCCAAGGCCAAGCAGGCCTGGGCCGAGGGCCGCTTCGACCGCGAGATCTCCCCGATCTCCGCGCCGGTGCTCGACGAGAACAAGCAGCCGACCGCCGAATGGGCGCCGGTCAGCCGCGACCAGGGGCTGCGCGACACCACCGCAGAAGGACTGGCGTCGCTGAACCCGGTGATGGAAGGCGGTATTCACACCGCGGGCACGTCGTCGCAGATTTCCGACGGCGCGGCCGCGGTGCTCTGGATGGACGAGGACAGGGCACGTGCGCTCGGCCTCAAGCCCCGCGCCCGCATCGTCGCGCAGGCCAACGTCGGTGCCGAGACCTTCTACCACCTCGACGGCCCGGTGCAGTCGACCGCGCGCGTGCTGGAGAAGGCAGGCATGAAGCTCGGCGACATCGACCTCGTCGAGATCAACGAGGCGTTCGCGTCAGTTGTGCTGTCGTGGGCGCAGGTCCACGATGCCGACATGGACAAGGTCAACGTCAACGGCGGCGCCATCGCGCTCGGCCACCCGGTCGGCTCCACGGGCGCGCGCCTGATCACCACAGCGCTGCACGAGTTGGAGCGCACCGACAAGAGCACCGCGCTGATCACGATGTGCGCGGGCGGCGCGCTGTCGACCGGAACCATCATCGAGAGAATCTGAGTCGTTCGGTGGCATTCTCCGAAGCCGACCGCATCGCGGCGGCCCAGGCGTACATCGATGCGTTGGTCACTCATGAGGCAGACTCGGTGCCGTTCGCGCCCGGCTGCATTCGCATCGAGATGGGACTCAAGACCGGCAGGTCCGGAGATCACTTGCGGCGCAGCCTGAATCGCGGTCCGCAGTTCAAGTTGATCGAGAAGACCACGCCGCCGGAGTTCACCGTCGACGGTGACCATGTCCGCGCGCGCTTCGACGTGCTGACCAAGCCGCGGTTGTTCGGCCGGCGGGTATGTTCGCACGTGGACGAGACGTTCCTGATCCCGGAGTCGGACGGCTTGATCCACCACATCCGGGCCACGCTCAAACCGTTCATCAGTCGTTAGGGTCGCCCGAATGGCCAATCCGCCCAGAGCCCTCAATTCGAAGCCCGTCGGCTTCCTCATCAAGCAGATGTCGCGCGCCAACACGTGGATCTTCAAGAAGTCCAACGGCCGGTTCGGGGACAAGTTCTTGCGCGGCGCTCCGGTCGGGATCCTGACCACCATCGGCCGCAAGACCGGTGAGCCGCGGGAGAGCCCGTTGCTGTTCCTGCAGGAGGGCCGGCGCATTGTGCTGGTCGCTTCGCAGGGCGGACGGGCGACCAACCCGATGTGGTACCTGAACCTGACCGCCAATCCCACGGTGAGCTTCCAGACCAAGACCGAGGTGCTGAAGCTGACCGCGCGCGATGCCACCGACGCCGAGCGCGACGAGTACTGGCCCAAGCTCGACGCGATGTATCCGGACTTCAAGGATTACCGGTCCTACACCGACCGCAAGATCCCGATAGTCATCTGCGACCCGGCCTGACCGGTCCTAGACGAGCCCCTGAGCTGCAGCTCAGGGGCTCTTTTTGATTTTGACGCCAATGCCAGTAGACAGTTTTTCGATGTTGTACAGTGAGCGCGCACACAGTGAACACCGGTTGTGTGTCAGCCCACTTTTCGGTGCACAGATGGAGAACTACATGCGAAAACTCTCGGGACGCCGGACCGCCGGAGCCGCCGCAACCACCCTCACGGCGTGTTCGCTCTTCGCGGCCGCCACTCTGCCCGCGGCTGCCATGACCGTGACGTTCGTGCGGCACGGGGAATCCGAGGGGAACGCGTCGGGCGTCATCGACACCGGAACACCGGGACCGCATCTGACCACGAAAGGTCAGGGCGAGGCCGTTGCCGTGGCCGACCAGCTGTGCCCGAGCGCGCCGTGCACCGCGTACGACGGCATCTACGCATCGACCATGATCCGGACCCAGGAGACCGCTCAACCGCTCTCGGACAAGATGGGCCAACCGGTGATCGTCGTCGGCGAATTCGACCCGGACAACCCGGGCAAGAACGTCGGCGTCCAGGAGATCGGCGCAGGCATCTTCGAGGGCTCGCCGGAAGGCGCCGGCCTCGGCCGCATCGGCTACATCGTGGCGCCGCTGGCCTGGACGCTGGGTCTGCGCTTCGTGCGGATCCCGGGCGGCGAGGACGGCAACGAGTTCGACGAGCGCGTCGACAACGCCTTGGCCGAGATGGCGGATGACGGTAGCGAAAAGCCCGTGGTGTTCTCCCACGGCGCCACCATCATGTTCTGGACCATGATGAACGTCGACAACCCCGATCTCACGCTGATCCTGACGCACCCGTTGAGCAACACCGATGTCGTGGTGGTCGAGAGCAATGACGAGGGCGGCTGGACCCTGAAGAGCTGGGACGGCCAGGAAGTCGGGCCCGTCAACTATCCGACACAGATGTTCGTCAACGTCCGCGACCTCATCGTGGCCCCGCAGACCGCGGCGTACAAGCTGCGCCAGCCCGCCCTCGCACTCGATGCCCAAGGTATCGGCGAAGGCGTCGCAACCGGGGCTTCCGACGTCGCACAGGCCGGCGTCAAGTTCGTGAAAGATTCCGTGACCGACACGGTCGACGCGATCCGCGACATTCCCGTCTCACTGAATCAGCCTGCTACGTCCAGCGCGTCGACCCTCGACTCTGACAGCGAAACTCCCGCAGCCGATGTCGCGGAGTCGACGTCTGAAGCGGTCACCAAACCCGTCCGCAAGGCCGCCGGGGCGACCAAGCTGACCGACGGCAACAAGGCCACGCCCGGGCGGCCACTTTCCACAGTGCGCCAACAGGTTCGGGGTGCCATCAAGGATGCGCAGACCGGCATCGAGTCCTCCGTCAAGCAGGTCGGCGAGGCCGTCAAGAAGCTCACGGGCGCCGACAAGGCGGGCAAGGCCGACGCCGACGGCAAGACCAGCGACGACACCGGCTCGAAGGACGCCGCCTAACGCCTTCGCGGACGACGCAAACCGGCTCCCTTGCACGGGAAAAGGGGCCGGTTTGTGCTGTTTCGAGCGAATCTCCGTTTGTCAATTTGCGTGTCTCGGACACCGAGACACTGCCCCAATTCTTCGGTCACAAGTTGGACGATTCGTGAGGCCGCTCACGGGATTACCGCGAACAGTCGCACCACATCCGCCAAATGCCAACGGAGGCAACAGAACATGATCCACCGGAGAGGCGACGGGTTGTCGTCGCGGACACGAAGAATTCTCGGGGGTGTCGCCATGGCATTCCTCGCCCTTTTCACGGCGATCCCCGTTGCCAACGCTGCCGAGGTCATGCGGGTCACCTTCGTCCGCCACGGGCAGTCGTACGGCAACACGTCCGGTTTGATCGACACCTCGACACCCGGGCCCGTGCTGACCCCGGGTGGTCAGCAACAGGCACAAGACATCGTCAAGGTGCTGGGCGACAACAACTATGACGCGATCTACGCGTCGACCATGGTCCGGACGCAGCTGACCGCGGCCCCGATGTCGCAGTACCTCGGGCTGCCGATCCAGGTGTTGCCCGGCCTGCAGGAGATCGAGGCGGGCGATTACGAGGGCACGCCCGAGCGGGACGCGGTGTCGGGCTATCTGGTCGCCCCGATCAAGTGGGTGCAAGGTGATCTCAACGCGCGTATCCCCGGATCGATCGACGGCAACGAGTTCGATGCGCGGGTGGACGGCGCCCTGCAGACCATGTACGACAACGGCGATCGCAATCCGGTCGTGTTCTCGCACGGCGGCACCATCATGTTCTGGACCATGATGAACGTCGACAACCTCAGCACCGCAGAGAAGTTCGCGCTGTTCGCCCGCCATCCGCTGTCCAACACCGGATACGTCGTCATCGAGGGCAATCCGGAAGACGGCTGGACCCTGGTGAACTGGGACGGCGAGGAGATCGGCCCGCAACCGTCGTTCGGCGCCAACCTGGAACTCCAGGTCCGCACCCTGTCGCGGCAACTGCAGAAGGCAGTCGAGGGCGTCGTCGAGTCCTTCGCGACCCGCGACCCGGCGGCCATCGCCACCGCAATCAACCGCGGTATCGCCGAGGCGAGCTTCTCGGTCGTCAAGTTCGGGCGGGCGATCAACGCCGAGGCGATCAAGCGCGTCGACGATGCGGCCCGCTCCGACGCCGGCGAGCTGCAGGACAAGGTCTCGGGCGGCGTCGAGAACGTCAAGACGTCGGTGACGGCCGGCGCCGAGAGCATCAAGCGCGAAGCACAGTCGGTTCAGCAGAACGTTTCCGAGTCAGTAACGGGCGCAAGCAAACTGGCCAGCGACGTGACGCCGACCGTCGACGACGCGGTCGAGCGTGTCGCCAAGCCGCGGGGTGCGACGGACCTGTCCGACGGCAACAAGGCCGTGCCGGGTGAAGCGACCAAGAGTGTCGGCCGGTCGGGTCAGCGCGTACGTGAGGCCATTGAGGGCGCTCGCGAACAGGTCACGTCGTCCCTCCAGAAGATCAGCGACGCCGTCAAGAAGGTCACCGGCCAGGCCGAGCCGTCTGCCAAGCCTGCAGACGCCGACACCGGCGACGCCGACAGCGACACCGGCAAGGACGCGGCCTGACCAACCACGGCGAGCAGACGCGCCGGTACCCGAAAATGCGTGATGCAGGGTACCGGCGCGACTGCTCGCGGGTGGAAAATCAGGCGCCGTAGACCGGGACCGCGGGACGCGCCTTGGCCAGCAGGTCGGAGACGACGGGCCCGAGCTCGGCAGGATCCCACCTGGCACCCTTGTCGATCTCGGGACCGTGCGCCCAGCCTTCGGCCACCCGGATCTTGCCGCCCTCGACCTCGAAGACCTTGCCGGTGACGTCCTTGGACTCGACGCTGCCCAGCCACACCACGAGCGGCGAGATGTTCTCGGGCGCCATCGAATCGAACTCGGCGTCTTGCGTGGCCATCATGTCGGCAAACACGGTCTCGGTCATGCGGGTGCGCGCGGACGGCGCGATGGCGTTGACACTGACGCCGTAACGGCCCATCTCGGCGGCGGCCACCAGCGTCAGCGCCGCGATACCGGCCTTGGATGCGCTGTAATTCGCCTGTCCCACACTGCCTTGCAGACCGGCGCCCGAGCTGGTGTTGATGATGCGGGCGTCAACGGCATTGCCTGCCTTGGACTGTGCGCGCCAGTACGCGGCCGCGTGCTTCATGGTCGCGAAGTGGCCCTTGAGGTGCACGGCGGTGACGGCGTCGAACTCCTCTTCTGAGGTGTTGGCGAACATCCGATCCCGCACGATGCCGGCATTGTTCACCAGGACGTCGAGCCCACCGAACGTGTCGACGGCCGTCTGGATCAGGGCCTCGGCCTGCGCCCAGTCCGCCACGTTTGAGCCGTTGGCGACGGCTTCGCCTCCGGCAGCGGTGATTTCGTCGACGACGCCCTGCGCGGCACTGCCGCCGCCGGCAGGTGATCCGTCCAGGCCCACACCGATGTCGTTGACCACCACGCGCGCACCTTCAGCGGCGAATGCCAGTGCGTGGGCGCGGCCGATTCCGCCACCCGATCCCGTCACGATGACCACGCGGCCGTCGAGCAAACCCATTGCTGTTTCTCCTTACTTGTTGGCGCTGGAAGCTGCCAGGTATTGCGGTGGCTCGCCGCCACCGTGGACTTGAAGCGTCGCACCGCTGACGTAGGACGCGGCATCGGAGGCGAGAAAGGCTGCCGACCAACCGATGTCGGCGGGCTTGGCGAGCCGGCCCAGCGGAACCGTCGCGGCCACCGCGGCGATGGATTCGGCGTCCCCGTAGAACAGCTCGGACTGTTCGGTCTCAACCATGCCCACCACGACGGAGTTGACGCGCACCTTGGGTGCCCATTCGACCGCCAACGTCGACGTGAGGTTGTCCAGGCCGGCCTTGGCGGCGCCGTAAGCCGCGGTGCCGGGCGTCGGCCGGTGCGCGCTCACGCTCGAGATGTTCACGATGACCCCGCCCGTGTCCTGCTTCTGCATGACGGCGTTGGCGTGTTGTGCGACCGACAGCGGGCCGAGCAGGTTCAGTTCGATGATCTTGGTGCTGAACTTCGCCGACGCCTCGGCGGCGGGCACGTACGGCGACCCTCCGGCGTTGTTGACGACGACGTCCAGCCGGCCGTGACTGCCCACGATGTGCGCGATCATGGCGGCCACCGAATCGTCGTCACGGACGTCGCAGCTGTGGAATTCGTACGGCAGCCCGTCCACGGGGCGCCGCGCGCAGGTCACCACGGTGGCGCCCTGACCGGCGAAGACGGCGCTGATTCCGGCGCCAACCCCTCGCACTCCACCGGTAACCAGGACCACCCGGCCACTGAGTTGCAGATCGATTCCAGCACCGTCAGTCACTGTGCTAGCGTACCAAGCAAGTGCTTGCTTAGGTAGCGACCCCTTCAGGAAGTGGATTGATGACGATCACCACCAAGACAGTCGAGCCGGGCATCGTCTCGGTAACCGTCAACTACCCGCCGGTCAATGCCATCCCCTCGGCCGGTTGGTTCGAACTGGCCGACGCCGTCACGGCAGCCGGCCGCGACAAGAGCACCCACGTGGTGATCCTGCGAGCCGAGGGCCGTGGCTTCAATGCCGGTGTGGACATCAAGGAGATGCAGAACACCGAAGGTTTCACCGCGCTCATCGACGCAAACCGCGGCTGCTTCGCGGCGTTCAAAGCCGTCTACGAGTGCGAGGTGCCGGTGGTCGCGGCGGTCAACGGCTTCTGCGTCGGCGGTGGCATCGGCCTGGTCGGCAACTCGGATGTGATCGTCGCCTCCGACGACGCCAAGTTCGGCCTGCCCGAGGTCGAACGCGGCGCGCTCGGTGCGGCCACGCACCTGTCCCGCCTGGTGCCCCAGCACATGATGCGGCGGCTGTTCTTCACGGCCGCGACCGTCGGCGCCGAGACCCTGCACCAGTTCGGTTCCGTCCACGAGGTGGTGCCGCGCGACGAGTTGGACGAGGCCGCCCTGCGGGTCGCCCGCGACATCGCCGCCAAGGACACCCGCGTGATCCGCGCGGCCAAGGAAGCGCTCAACCTCATCGACGTCCAGAAGGTCAACTCCAGTTACCGCATGGAGCAGGGCTTCACGTTCGAGCTGAACCTGTCCGGTGTCTCCGACGAGCACCGCGACGCGTTCGCCGGCACCTCCAAGGGGAAAGAATGACTGACAAGCGAACAACTCTCGACGAGGCCGTCGCCTCCATCGAAAGCGGTATGACCATCGGCATCGGTGGCTGGGGCTCGCGGCGCAAGCCGATGGCGTTCGTGCGCGCGTTGCTGCGCACCGATGTCACCGACCTCACCGTGGTCACCTACGGCGGCCCGGACCTGGGCCTGCTGTGCTCGGCGGGCAAGGTCAAGCGGGTCTACTACGGCTTCGTGTCTCTGGACTCGCCGCCGTTCTACGACCCGTGGTTCGCCAAAGCCCGCACGTCGGGTTCGATCGAGGCCCGCGAGATGGACGAGGGCATGCTGCGTTGCGGCCTGCAGGCGGCGGCGCAACGGTTACCGTTCCTGCCGATCCGCGCCGGCCTCGGCAGCGACGTCCGCGCGTTCTGGGGTGACGAGCTCAAGACCGTCAAGTCGCCGTATCAGACCGACGGGGCGTACGAGGAATTGATCGCGATGCCCGCGCTGAACCTCGACGCAGCCTTCGTGCACATGAATCTCGGTGACACTCAGGGCAATGCGGCATACACCGGCATCGACCCGTACTTCGATGACTTGTTCCTGATGTCCGCGCAACGCCGTTTTCTGTCGGTCGAGCGCGTCGTGCCGACCGAGGAACTGGTGAAAGCCGTTCCGCCGCAGGCACTGTTGATCAACCGCATGATGGTCGACACCGTCGTGGAGGCCCCGAACGGTGCCCACTTCACCACTGCGGAGCCGGATTACCGCCGCGACGAGAAGTTCCAGCGCCACTATGCCGAGGCCGCGGAGTCCGACGAGACGTGGGCCGAGTTCGTCAAGACGTATCTGTCGGGCAACGAGCTCGATTATCAGGCTGCCGTGCGGAAGTTTGCAGAGGAGAACAAATGATCGCCGTGACCCGCGCCGACGTGTGCGCCGTCGCCTGCGCCGAGCTGTTCCGCGACGCCGGCGAGATCATGGTCAGCCCGATGACCACGATCGTGTCGGTCGGTGCCCGGCTGGCCCGGTTGACCTTCTCCCCCGACATCCTGCTGACCGACGGCGAGGCCCGGCTGATCGCCGACACCCCAGCCATCGGTGCGGCGGCCGCGATCGAGGGCTGGATGCCGTTCGGCCGGGTGTTCGAGACGCTGGCGTGGGGCAGGCGCCATGTGGTGATGGGCGCCAACCAGATCGACCGCTACGGCAATCAGAACCTCTCGGCGTTCGGGCCGCTGCAGCACCCGACCCGGCAGATGTTCGGCGTCCGCGGCGCACCGGGCAACACCATCAACCATGCCACCAGCTATTGGGTGGGCAACCACTCGAAGCGCGTGTTCGGCGAATCGGTCGACGTGGTGTCCGGAATCGGTTGGGACAAGGTCGATGCCGACAATCCCGCGTACCGGTTCGTCAACGTCTACCGCGTGGTGACCAATCTGGGCGTGTTCGACTTCAACGGACCCGATCACCAGATGCGCGCGGTGTCGCTGCACCCGGGTGTCGAGGCCCAGCAGGTCGCCGACAACACGGGCTTCGAGGTGCACGGCCTCGACTCCGCCGAGACCACGCGGCTGCCCTCGGCCGACGAACTCACGCTGCTGCGCGAGACCATCGACCCGAAGTCGCTGCGGGACAAGGAAGTCAAGGTCTGACCGATGAGCAAGCTCACGACTCCGCTGACCGAACTGGTCGGCATCGAGCATCCCGTCGTGCAGACCGGGATGGGCTGGGTGGCCGGTGCGCGCCTGGTCGCGGCGACCTCCAACGCGGGCGGTCTGGGCATCCTCGCGTCGGCGACCATGACGCTGGACGAACTGCAGACCGCCGTCACCAAGGTCAAAGCCGCCACCGACAAACCCTTCGGCATCAATATCCGTGCCGACGCCGGCGACGCCAACGAGCGCGTCGACCTCCTGATCCGCGAAGGAGTCAAAGTCGCCTCCTTCGCCCTGGCTCCCAAGCCCGACCTGATCGCCAAGCTCAAAGATGCGGGCGTGGTAGTCATCCCCTCCGTCGGCCTGGCCAAGCATGCCAAGAAGGTGGCCGGGTGGGGCGCCGACGCGGTGATCGTGCAGGGCGGCGAGGGCGGCGGCCACACCGGCCCGATCGCCACCACCCTGCTGCTGCCGTCGGTGCTCGACGCGGTCGCCGACACCGGCATGCCGGTGATCGCCGCGGGCGGCTTCTTCGACGGGCGGGGCCTGGCCGCGGCGCTGTCGTACGGCGCGGCGGGTGTCGCGATGGGCACCCGCTTCCTGCTCACGTCGGACTCCACTGTGCCCGACGCGGTCAAGCAGCGGTACCTGCAGGCGGCGCTGGACGGCACCGTGGTGTCGACGCGCGTCGACGGCATGCCGCACCGCGTGCTACGCACAGGCTTGGTGGAGAAGCTCGAAAGCGGATCCCCGGTGCGGGGTTTCGCCGCGGCTGTGAGCAACGCGCAGAAATTCAAGAAGCTGTCCGGTATGACCTGGAAGTCGATGCTCAAGGACGGACTGGCCATGCGGCACGGCAAGGATCTCACCTGGTCGCAGGTCGTGATGGCGGCCAACACCCCGATGCTGCTCAAGGCAGGACTTGTCGAGGGCAACACCGAGGCCGGTGTGCTGGCCTCCGGTCAGGTCGCGGGCATCATCGAGGATCTGCCGTCGTGTGCCGAACTGGTCCCGTCGATCGTTGCTGACGCCGTCAAGCACCTGCAGTCGGCAACCAGCTACATCCGGTAGCCTGCCGCGCGCGTGTCACTGGACGCCCTTGCCGTCCCACCGCCTGACGCCGGGCAGGACCACGCCGAGCAGATCCAGGGCGCGGCCCACGGTCTGGTCGACGATGTCGTCGACGGTCTGCGGCAGTGCGTAGAACGCGGGAACCGGCGGCATGACGATCGCGCCGTTGCGCGTCGCCTGTGCCATCAGCTCGATGTGCCCGGCGTGCAGCGGCGTCTCGCGCAGCAGGAGCACTACGCGGCGGCGCTCCTTGAGGCACACATCGGCCGCGCGCACGACGAGAGACTCGTTGTAGGAGTGGGCGATACCGCTGAGCGTCTTGACCGAGCACGGCGCGATCAACATGCCCGCGGTGACGAACGAGCCCGACGACACTGGTGCCCCGATGTCACGTGGACTGTGCACCTGATCGGCCAGATCGCGCACGTACTCGTCGGTGTACTTGGTCTCGTAGGCGATGGTTCGGTGTGCCGAGGCCGTCACGATGGCATGGGTTTCGACGTCGGGAACATCACGCAGCAGCTCCAGCGCCCGGATGCCGTAACTGGCACCCGACGCGCCGGTGATCGCCACGATCAGTCGCTTCACTGGCTCCCCACTCTGACGGCCGCTGCGGCGATCGTAGCCAGCGCCGCGTCCTCGTCGGCCGCAAATGGCCGGTCCGACAGTGCCCGTACGACGAGCGTGAGCGCAGCGGCGACCGCCCTGACGGGATCGTTTCCCGGCTCGGCGGCGGGAACCAACGCATCCAGTTCGTCGAGCTCGATCAGCTCGGCGCGGATCTCCAGCCCCTTGAGCTCGTCGCGCAGCTCGGCGGTCGCGGGGCTCGGGGCGGGCGACGGACCGGATTTGAGCCGTCGTCGCACGCCGCGCAGGGGCCGCACGATCTCGGCGTGCCACTGCGCGACACGTTCGGTCGCGGCCGCAAGCGTGGCCGGGGTCAGCCGGCCGGTGGTGCCGACACGAGCCGCGAACAGCAGCAGGTTCACGTCGAGGCCGAACCGGTCCTGCAGCAGCACGCACGCCTGCGCGACCCCGTCGGCCCCGTGCACCCGCAGGGCAAAATCTGGTAACCGCACGGTGACCAATTGTGCTGTTCGGTAGCCCTGCCTGCCTAGTCGTAGTACATAGTTAGCAATGCCCTTCGACGACTTCCGTTCTTTCCTGGCCGCGCTGCGAAACCAAGGGCAGCTCATCGACGTCGACCGGCCGGTGGCGCTGGAACTGGAGGTTGCCAAGGCCATGCGCAAGAGTGCCGCGACCGGTGGGCCCGCCATCGTGTTCAACGACAATGGCACGCCGTTCCCACTTGTCGGCGGCATCTACAACTCCCGCGCCAAAGCGCTGCTGGCGTACGGGTGTACCGAAGACAACGCGTTCGACGACATCGTGAAGCGCCTGAAGACGCGGATTCCCCCGGTGTCCGTCGACGACGGTCCTGTGCACGAGAACGTGATCCTCGGCGACGACATCGACCTCTCGATGCTGCCGGTGCCGAAGTACAGCCCGGACGACGGCGGCCGCTACATCACGCCCGGTTTCGTCGTGAGCCACGATCCCGAAACGGGTGTCCCCGACATCGGGCATTACCGCTGCGAGATCATCGACAACAAGACCATGACGCTCATGGCCATCCCGAACCACCGCTTCGCCAAGAACCAGGCCAAGGCACGGCGGATGGGTCACAAGACCTTTCGCGCGTCGCTCGTGATCGGTGTCGACCCGATGATCGCCTATTCGTGCCCCGTTCAGGTGCCCGAGGACACCAACGACTGGGAAGTCGTCGGTGGCATGCGCGGCGCCGCCGTCGAACTGGTGAAGTGCCGCACCAACGACGTTTCGGTGCCCGCGCACGCCGAGTTCGTCATCGAATTCGAAGTCGACTTCACGCAGACCGTCACCGAGGGTCCACTGGGCGAGTACACGGGCTACTACACGCCGGCGTCACCGAAGCCGGTGGTCCGGCCGACAGCGGTCACGCACCGCAACGGGGCCTACTTCCAGGCCCTCTTGACCGGCCGTCCCACCACGGAAAACCATATCCTCAAACAACTCTCGTTCGAGGCGTCGTTCTTCGACATGATGCGCCAGCAGTTCCCGACGATCGAGAAGGTGGCGATCCCGGCGTCGGGGGGCGTCTATTTCCGCGTGGTCATCGCGATGCGGCCGCGCTTCGCAGGCGAGGCTCGCAGCGTGATCCTGGCCGCGATGGGCAGCAACCTGCGGCCCAAGCAGGTTGTCGTGGTCGACCCCGACATCGATGTGCACGACTCGGAGCAGGTCGAGTGGGCCATGGCGTTCCGCACCCAACCGGCGCGCGACGTGATCATCGTGGACAGCCTGCCCGGAGGACCGCTTGATCCGACGGCCGACGAGTCGCTGCCCAGGATCAACGCACCGGATCGGCGATCGGCACCGACGCGACGTATCCCTACGGCACCGTGATCAAGAAAGTCGGCGACGTGTGTGGGCCCGCGCTCGAAGAACATGGCGGCAGGGTCGTCGAGGTGGCAGACATTCCCGGCTGGCGCGAGTACGAATTTCCAGAACTGGAAGGCACGGCCCATGGCTGACATCAACCACGAGATCAAGATTGCGGCACCACCAGAACGGGTCTACGCCGCGTTGACCACGCTGGACGGTGTCCGGTCCTGGCACACGCCGCTCGCCGAGGGCACGGGCGCCGTCGGCAGCACGTGGGCGTTCACATTCACCGGCCGCGCCGAATTTGACTGGGAGATCGCAGCGTCGGAGCCCAACACATTCGTCGCGTGGAAGTGCACGCAAGGGCCCGGTGACTCCGTGGGCACCACGGCGACGTTCGTTCTCACTCCCACCGAGGACGGCCGCACCCTGGTCGAGCTGACGCACGCCGGATGGCCGGGTACGCACGGCAATTTCGTCAAATGCAACACCATCTGGGGCGCATTGCTGCACCACCTCCAGCAGTACGTCGAAACCGGCGCCCCGTCAACCACTTTCAACTGAACAGGACGCGACATGCCGCAGCAGAGCCTGACCGAGTTCGTCGAGGAGATGGAGAAGGCGGGCCTGCTGGTCCGTATCACCGAAGAGAAACGCGTCGACGAACTGCCCGCGGTGATGGAGGCCAACCCGCTCACGGCGGTGCTGGTGGAGAACGTCAAGGACTGCGAATTCCAGTTCCTCGCCAACGCCTACTCCAACCAGGATCAGTACGCGTGGGGTCTTGGCTGCGACAAGAGCCAGAGCGGCTTCGTCATGAGCGAACTCGCCAAGGGCCGGGTCAAACCTGAGATCGTCGACACCGCGCCGTGCAAGGACGTGATCCTGACCGGCGACGACGTCGACCTCACACTGCTGCCGCTGTTTTTGCACCACGACCGCGACGGGCACGCCTACACCAACGACAACCTCGTGGTCAGCCGGCACCCGGACACGGGCGTGCATGACTGGGGCATCTACCGCAGCATGTTCCGGTCGCGCAACGAGAAGATGTTCGACATGACGTGCACGTCACACCGGGCACGTATCAATGCCATTGCCGCGCAGGAGAAAGGCCAGAACCTTGAGGTCGCGATCGTCCTCGGCGGGCCGATCCTCGACAAGGTGGCGTCGCTGACGGGTGTGCCGGCCGACACCGACGATTTCGAAGTGCTCGGCAGTTTCTACGGGCACCCGGCGCGGTTGGTTCGCTGCGAGACGATCGACGTGCTGGTGCCCGCCAACGCCGAGATCGTGCTGGAGTGCGAGCTCATGGCGTCCGAGGGGCTGACCCACGACGAAGGGCCGTACGGCGAGTTCAGCGGCATGTACGGCGGAGGCATCAAGCACAACTACCGCGCCGTGGTGAAGGCCATGACCTACCGCAGAGGCGGAATCTTTCAGCACGCCACGATCGGCGGCGCACACCCTTGGTACACCGACAACATGCTGCAGCTGCCCGCGGTGGAGGCCGACATCTTCGGTGCGCTGAAGTTCGCGGGAATCAACGTCAAAGAGGTCCGCTGCCCGCTCGGCGGCCTGTCGAACATCGCCTACGCCAAGATCAAGCCCAACGGCGGCGGGGATGCCAAGCAGGCCCTCGGCATCATGCTGACCTGTTCCAAGCTGGCCCTGCCGAAGATCGCGATGGTGTTCGACGAGGACATCGACATCTGGGACGACAACGCCGTGCAACTGGCGATGGCGTTCCGGTACATGCCCCACCTGGACACCGTGATGCTGCACGGCAACACCATGACCGTCGACCCGAAGATCGGGTCCGACGTCGCGCCCGGCACGGCGTCCAAGATCGGCTTCGACTGCACCATCCCGATGGGGCCGCAGTTCACCCGCGCGAGCTTCGACCGCAGCTCGGTGTTCATGCTGGCGGACCCGCCCGCCGACGTGACGGAGCTTGCGGAGGACGAACTGACCTCCGCAATGGCCGATCTCATCCGCGAAAAACCGCGGGCGTGGAAGGAGATCCTGGAGCACTTCAACGGCCAGCCGTACCGCACTGTCTACCGCGCGTTCAGCAACCTGCGGCCGCAACTGGGCCGGTGCGACGACGCACCGTGGTACCGCTACACGTTCTCCGACGGGGACTTCGCCGTGGCGCAGCCCGAGACCGTGGTGCACAACTACGACCCGAGGCATCGCCCCTGACCCGCGAGCAGACGCGGCGGTACCCCGTAACCGTGTTACTCGGGTACTTCCGCGTCTGCTCGCGAGTGGAAATGAGCCCCGAGGGAACTCAGCGCACGACTTCACGGTGACCGG
The DNA here is from genome assembly GCF_010727475.1 of Mycolicibacterium mageritense. Lineage (NCBI taxonomy): Bacteria > Bacillati > Actinomycetota > Actinomycetes > Mycobacteriales > Mycobacteriaceae > Mycobacterium > Mycolicibacterium mageritense. The sequence goes on along the minus strand of NZ_AP022567.1, from coordinate 3,563,077 downwards.
CGTCGATGCGGCGGGTCCAGCCGCGAGCGTCGAGATGCTCCAGCAGTGGGATCGCGACACGGCGCGTGGTGCCGAGCGCCTGCCGGGCCTGGCTCGTGGTGAAAGGCTGCTCCAGCCGTGCCAGTTCGCGCATCGCGAGTGCGGGAGCGTTCGGCAGCAGCACCACGCCGTCGCGCAGCCGCAGCAGCCGGCCGGCCCGTTCGGCCGCGGCGAGCTCACGCACGCCGAGCCGCAGAGCCGTCAGATCGTCGGCTTCCGGTGCGTGGAAGGGATTGTCCCGCAGCCGGTCCGCGAGCGCTGCCACCGCCTGCTCGGCCGGGCCGAGTTCGCCGGCGACACCGGGCAACCGCACCAGGCCACCGGCCTGCTCGAGTCCCGCTGCGCGGGCGACCTCGTCGAGCAGCGCCGGGTCGGGCAGTGCGAGCAGGTCGCGGGCGGCACCGTGAGAGAGCCCGGCGGCCAGCGGATCTCGATCGTGCAGTTCCTGCACCGCGGCCCGCAGCCGTTGCTGCCACGCCTCGAAGGTCGGCGCGTGCACCCACCAGCCGTCGAGCACGCGCACCTCGACGGGCGCGGCATCGACTTGAAATCCCAACCGGCGCAAATGGTCTTCGGTGACCGCACCCCGCCTGGCCACCTCGACGAGCACGTCGCCGCGGGCGTCCAGACCGGACAGCGCAACTGCCCGGCGCGCACTGTCGCCGCGGCGCCGCAGTGCGGGCGGATCGGCGTCGAGGATCTGCACACCGCCGAGCACCCGCCGACTGCCGGGATGCCGCAGCACCAGGCGGTCACCGAGGACGAGGGGCAGGCGGCGGTCCAGCACCAGCCGGGCGTGGTCGTCGCCGAAGGGCCGCACGCGGGCGGGTACCGCCGCGGTGCCGACGTGCACGGTCAATTGTTCTGGCACGTAGGGAAATACCGCACCGCTGACCCGCAGCACGTCTATGGTGCGGGTGGTCTCCCACGCGCCGGGCGTGAGCAGCGCGTCGCCGCGTCGCACGTGATCGGCTGAAATCCCACGCAGATTGAGCGCGGCGCGCGTCACTGGCCCGAGCGTGGCACACGGCACGCCGCGCGATTCCAGACCACGGACGACAACCTCGCGTCCGCGCGGACTGAGTTCGAGCCGGTCACCGTCGGCCAGTGTGCCGGCCGCCAGGGTGCCGGTGACGACGGTTCCGGCGCCCGTGATCGTGAAGGACCGATCCACCCACAGCCGCACCCGCGTAGTGACCGACGGCGCCGCCACGCCTGCCAGCACAGCGTCGAGTGTGGCGCGCAGATCGGTCAGGCCGGTGCCCTCGACAGCCGACACCGCGACGGCCGGGGCGTCGTGCAGTCCGGTCTCGGCCAATTCGGCGCGGGCCTGTGCGATCACATCGTCGACGCGGTCGGGCGCCCGGTCGATGCGGCTGACCACCAGCAGGCCGTGCCGAATACCGAGCGCCGCGATGGCGTCGCGGTGGTCGCTCGACTGCGCCTGCCACCCTTCGTCGGCCGCGACCACGAAACACACCACCGGTGCGGGCCCGAGCCCGGCCAGCATGTTGCCCAGAAACCGTTCGTGGCCGGGCACATCGACGAATGCGACCTCCTGTCCCGACGGCAGCGTGGTCCACGCGAAGCCGAGGTCGATCGTCAGGCCGCGGCGGCGCTCTTCGGCCCACCGGTCGGGCTCGATACCCGTGAGCGCGCGCACGAGAGTGCTCTTGCCGTGGTCGACGTGACCCGCGGTGGCAATGACGTGCGGCACCGTCAACCGTCCAGTGCGGTCCGGACGGCGGCGAGCAGACGCTCGTCGTCGGCCTCGGGTATGCAACGCAGGTCGAGCAGGCAGGCACCGTCGTGCACGCGGGGCAGCACCGCAGGGTCGCCTGCGCGCAGCCGGGCCGCGACGGCCTCGGGCAGCCGGACTGCCCAGCCCGGCAACGGGACGCCGGGCGCACCACCCCCGCCGACGCGGCCGTCGTGCGGCACCACGGCAGCACCCACGGCGTCGGCGATGCGTTCGGCCCGGGCGCGCAGCACGTCTGGGTCGGCATGCAGCGCCTGGATCACCGGGGCGGGCCCGCCGCACACCGTCGCCTCGAGCGCGGCGAGGGTGAGCTTGTCGGCGCGCACGGCGCGCGCGAGCGGGTGCCTGGCGAGGCGGGCCACGATCTCGGCGCGGCCGAGCACGATGCCGGCCTGCGGGCCGCCGAGCAGCTTGTCCCCGCTCCCGGTGATCACGTCCGCGCCCTGGGAGAGCGCCGTAGCGGCATCGGGTTCGTCGGGCAGCAGCGGATCCGGTTCGAGCAGGCCGCTGCCCAGATCGACGACGAGGGGAATCCCGTTGTCACTCAGCATTTTCCTGAGTTCGGGCAGCGCGACCCCGGACGTGAACCCGGTGACCCGGAAATTGCTCGGATGGACTTTGAGCACGCATCCGGTGTCGGGGCCGAGCGCGTCGGCGTAGTCCGTCAGGTGCGTGCGGTTGGTGGTGCCGACCTCACGCAGCCTGGCCCCGGTCGACGCAATGAGGTCGGGCAGACGGAAGCCTGCGCCGATCTCGATCAGCTCACCACGGCTCACCACGACCTCGCGACCCGCGGCGAGTGCGGTGGTGGCCAGCACAAGCGCGGCAGCCCCGTTGTTGACCACGAGCGCGTCCTCGGCCGCGGGGCACGCCGCGAGCAGCGCTTGGCGTGCTGCCACCCCGCGCTTGGATCGGGTGCCGGTGCCGAGATCCAGCTCGACGTCGACATATCCACTGGCCGAGACCAACGCATCCACCGCCACGGGAGACAGCGGCGCCCGGCCCAGATTGGTGTGCACTACGACACCGGTGGCGTTGAGCACAGGCCGCAGTGACACCGGTGCCCGCGCGGCCAGTGCGGTCACCACGGCCGTCGCGACGTCGTCCGGGGCCAGCTCGCCGCGGCGGGCCTGCTCCTGGGCCTCGAGGACCACGGTGCGAATCATCGGCTCGCCGAGCCGGTTTCGGGCCTCGAGCACCTCGGGCAACGCCAGCAGCTGATCGGTGCGCGGAATGTGCCGACGCGGGTCGAGCTGGGTCACGTGCCCTCCTCTGACGCCGACAGCAACGACTGGCGGAGGCGGACGGGAATCGAACCCGCCAGGCCGAGCTACTCGGCCTCACCGGTTTTGAAGACCGGGGGGACCACCAGGAACCCAAACGCCTCCGCCGCTAAACCTAGCCAATGCCCCGGGCGGCTACATTGACGCCATGGAAACCGTTCGCCTCACCGGCTACGCCCACGGCGGCGGGTGCGCCTGCAAGATCCCGCCGGGCGAGTTGGAGGACGCGGTCCGCGGGCTGGTCGGACAGTCCGGTGACCACGTCCTCGTCGGCCTCGACGACGGCGACGACGCGGCCGCGGTGCTGGTCCGCGACGACCTCGCGGTGCTCTCGACCGCCGACTTCTTCACGCCCGTGGTCGACGACGCCTACGACTGGGGCCGCATCGCCGCGGCCAACGCGCTGTCCGACGTGTATGCGATGGGCGGGCGTCCTGTCGTCGCGATCAACCTGGTGGGCTGGCCGCGCGAAACCCTGCCGATGGAGTTGATGACCGAGGTGCTGCGCGGCGGCCTCGCGGTCGCCGCCCAGGCCGGCTGCCCGGTGATCGGCGGGCATTCCATCGATGATCCGGAGCCCAAATACGGCATGGCGGTGACGGGCGTTGCCGCCCCTGATCGGTTGCTGCGCAACGACGCCGCCGAGGCTGGGCTGCCCCTCACCTTGACCAAGCCGATCGGCGTCGGCCTGCTGAACAACCGGCACAAGCAGACCGGCGAGGTGTTCGCCGAGGCGCTCGCGACCATGACGGCGCTCAACCGTGACGCGTCCGAGGCCGCTTTGGCGGCGGGCGCCCGGGCGGCCACCGATGTCACGGGCTTCGGCCTGCTGGGGCACCTGCACAAGATGTGCCGGGCCTCCGGCGTCGGCGCGGTGATCGACCGAGGCGCGGTGCCCGTCGTCGACGGTGCGCTCGACGCGCTGCGCGACGGCTTCGTGTCCGGCGGCACGCGCCGCAATCTCGACTGGGTGCGGCCGCACCTGCGTCCCGGCGCCGACGTCTCCGAAGACGACCTGCTGCTGCTCGCCGACGCCCAGACCTCGGGCGGGCTGCTCGTGGTCGGCGAGGTGCCCGGTTATCCCGTCATCGGGCACACCGTGACGGGGTCGGGCATCGAGGTTCGCTAGGCGGACGCGAAACTCGGTCAGGCCGTCGTGATCGAATCGTCGGTGATGCCCGCTGCGCGCCGGGCGGCAAGCCTGCGCTTCTGCGGCTCGATCGTGTAGCGCGGATCCTTCGCGGAATGGATGCCCGCCTCGAACACACCGAACCGGGTCAGTGCCGAAGCCGCCAACAGAGCCAGCCCCGACGCCGCCGCGACGAGCCGGTTGCGCCCACCGAGGACCGCGCCGAGCCCGCCGGCGACCGCGAGCCGCTCGGACCATCGCAGCATCTGCCCGGCCGTGCCGTGGTGCAGCGGCTCGGCCGCCACGGGATCCATGCGGCGCTCCATGAGTTTCATGGCCGTGATGTCCCCGATCACGCCGAGTGCTGCGAGGGTGCGCACCGGGCCGGTCTCGGCCACCGGCGTGGTCACCATCGCGAGCCCGGCCGACGCGAGGCTCGCCGAGCTGACGAACACGAACGGCAGATCTCGGTGCGCGGCGTTCCACGTCGGGGTCGCGGTGTCGGACAACAGCACCGCGGTGTAGACGGCCAGCGGCGCGGCGAACACCCCGGCCTCGAGCCCGGCCGGCCCTTCGACAGCGCGCAGCACCCCGCGCAACGGCCCCAGCGGCAGCCGCTCCCCCGTCATCCGGTCGACCTCGGCGACCGCGGCGACTCCCATACCGCCGCTGAACGCCGACAGGATCCACGACCCCACGCTCATCGGCGAGGTGATCTTGAAGGTGCGCAGCATGTTGTAGAAGCGGTCCGGTCTGCCGAGGTCCGCGACCAGCGCCACGCCGCCGAGGCCGACCGCGGTCAGCGCACCGAGCCGGGCATTGCGCCGCAGCTTGGCCCGCCCGGTCAGCTGCGCACCGAGCCCGATCAGGCCCGATCCACCTGCGACCCCGCCCAGGAACAGATACGCCGCGACCTCGTGGCCCCATGGTGGCGGTTTGACGACCGGCCTGCCGTAGTACGACGTGAACTCGGCCTCGGGCACCATCGGCATCTCGCGCGCGCCGTCGCCGCCACCGCGTAAACCGCGGCGGCGCTTGACCCCGCCGCGCCGGCGGCGGGCCGGCTCGGGCGGGCGATAGCTGTCGAATTCGCTCACGAGCGACCCCGGAGGAACGAAAATGCGGCGGCCGCAACCATTCCCAGCGCCGCGACACCGGCCCGCTTGTACATCGTCATCAGATCGGCCGTGCACACTCGAGGATCGGGTGGCAGACCGTACACCTCGGGCTCGTCGAGCAACAGGAACACCGAGCCTGTGCCACCGACACCGTCGAGCTCGTTGGCGCCGTACAGCCGGGCCTCGGTCAGGCCCTGCGCGTGCAGTTGCGCGACACGGTCCCTGGCCTCGGCGACCAGATCGTCGTGGTCACCGAACTTGATCGACGTGGTCGGGCAGGTCTTCGCACACGCGGGCGTCTCGTCCTCGACGAGGCGGTCGTAGCACAGCGTGCACTTCTGCGCGATGCCGCGTTTGGGCACCTCGGGCTGCTCGCCTTTGCGTTCGCCGGACCGCGTGGTCGGCGCGGCCGTGCCGTCGCTGCGCCGCTCGACCACCCCGAACGGGCAACCCGCCACGCATGTCCCGCAGCCGTTGCACACGTCGGCCTGCACCACCACGGTGCCGAACTCGGTGCGGAACATCGCGCCTGTCGGGCACACGTCGAGGCAGCCGGCATGGGTGCAGTGCTTGCACACGTCCGAGGCCATGAGCCAACGGAACTCGGGGGTGTCGGGCGGCGTGATGTCCGGTTCGGGCGCGCCGACGGCAGGCATCCCGAGCCCCACCAGCGCGCGGCCGGACTCACGGGCCTCCTCGATGCGGTCGCGGTTCTGTTCGACGAACGCGACGTGCCGCCACGTGCTGGCGCCGAGCGCCCCGGTGTTGTCGTAGGACGATCCGAGCAGCTCGAGGTCGCCGTCGCGCGGATTGCGGTTCCACTCCTTGCACGCGACCTCACACGCCTTGCAGCCGATGCAGATCGATGTGTCGGTGAAGAATCCCTTGCGCTCGGCAACGTGTTCGGCCCAGTGCGCGTCGGCGGCCGGGTCGCTCGGTCCCGCGAACTGGCCCATCAGCGTTCCCTCCCGGACGTCACCACCGTGACCATCCTTCCTTCTCTGGGTCATCTTGTTCGGGCGGCGGGTCGACGATCTCGCGCGCCGGGTCGGTGATCCGGACGTTGTCGGTCTCGGTGGTCACCCCGGCACGGGACTGGTACTCCTCGATCAACCGCAGCAGCGCGGGGCCCTGCGGCCGCCGGCCGGGCCGGATGTCGCATGACCCGGCCTTGGACTCCTGGATCTGCACGTTCGGGTCGAGTGCGAGGCCGAGCAGGTCGTTGGCCGCGTCGCCGCTGACGACCGCATCGCCGCCGACACCCCAGTGATACGGCAACCCGATCTGGTGCACGGTGTGCCCGCCGATGGTCAGCGGGGTCATCCGCTCGGTCACCAGCACGCGGGCCTCGATCGCGGCGCGCGGCGACACGATCGTGGCCCAGCCGTAGGGTTCCAGGCCGCGTTCGGCGGCCAGCTCGGGCGATACCTCGCAGAACATCTCGGGCTGCAGCTCGGAAAGATAAGGCAGCCAACGGCTCATGCCACCTGCCGTGTGGTGTTCGGTGAGCCGGTACGTCGTAAAGACATACGGGTAGACGTCCACCCCTGCGTCACCCGCGCTGGGAGCGCTCAGATTGTCCTTGCGCGGGAAGATGATCCGCGACGGGCTCTGCTGCTGTGGGTACAGCGCATTGGCGACCGGCGACTCCTGCGGTTCATAGTGCGTCGGGAGTGGCCCGTCGAGCATGCCGCGCGGCGCGAACAGCCACCCTTTGCCGTCGGGTTGCATGACGAACGGGTCGTCACCCGCCAACGCAGCAGGCCCGCCGAGCGCCGGGTCCGGCCGGCTGTGCGGGGCCAGATCCACGGGGAAGTCCGGCACGTCGTCGCCGACCCAGCGGGACTGCTGGTCATCCCACCAGACGTATTTCTTGCGGTCGCTCCACGGCTTCCCGTCCGGGTCGGCCGACGCGCGGTTGTAGAGCATGCGCCGGTCGGCGGGCCAGGCCCAACCCCACTCCGACTGGCTGGGGCCATGGCCGCCGCGAGGCACCCGGCGCGCCGCCTGGTTGACGCCCTCGGCGTAGACGCCGGTGTAGATCCAGCAGCCCGCAGCGGTGGACCCGTCGGCGCGCAGTTCGTTGTACGACGACAACGGCTTGCCCGCGTCGGGTCCGGTCAACTGACACCCGTTGATCTCGGCGAGCACCGACTCGGGCAACGGTTCGCCGTGCTCGTCGGTCGGATAGTCCCACGTGAGGTCGAGCAGCGGGCGGTCCCGCTCGTCGGTCGACCCTGCGAGCTTGGCGCGGATCCGTTGACCAAGCTTGAAGAAGAAGTCCAGTTCGCTCTGGCACTGCCCGGGCGGCGCGAGTGCCTGATGGCGCCACTGCACAAGCCGCTGGGTCTGCGTGAACGATCCGGCCTTCTCGACGTGGGTGGCCGCGGGCAGGAAGAACACCTCGGTCTCGATGTCCTCGGTGCGCAGCTCACCCGACGCGATTTCGGGTGAGTCCTTCCAGAACGTCGCCGATTCGATGAGGTTGAGATCGCGCACCACAAGCCACTTCAGGTGCGCCATGCCCAGGCGCTGCATCCGGCCGTGCGCCGAGCCGACCGCCGGGTTCTGGCCGAGCAGGAAGTACCCCTCGACCTCGTCGTCGAGCATCGACATCACGGTCTGATACGTGCCGTGCGGCCCAGTCAGCCGGGGCAGATAGTCGTAGGCCCAGTTGTTGTCCTCGCGCGCAGCGTCGCCCCACCACGCCTTGAGCAGGCTCACCGTGTAGGCGTCGGCATTGGCCCAGAAGCCTTTTTGCTTTTTCGATCCGATCGCGTCGACGTATGCATCGAAGGTGTCGTGGTTGCCGGCCTTGGGCATCGGCAGATAACCCGGGAGCAGGTTGAACAGGGTCGGGATGTCGGTCGAGCCCTGGATGCTGGCGTGCCCGCGCAGCGCCATGATGCCGCTGCCCGGACGACCGACGTTGCCCAGCAGCAGCTGCAAAATGGTTGCGGTGCGGATGAACTGGGCACCGAGGGTGTGTTGGGTCCAACCGACCGCGTACGCGAAGCACGTGGTGCGCTCGCGCCCCGAGTTCTGCGTAATGGTGCGGGCCAGGTATTCGAAGTCGCTGATGCTGATGCCGCACACGTCGCGCACCATCTCAGCCGTGTAGCGCGCGTAGTGCCGCTTGACGATCTGGAAAACCGTCCGCGGATGTTGCAGGGTGTCGTCGCGCAGCACCCCGGCGTGTTCGAGAGCCGGTCCGCCGCTTCCGTACTGGTCACCGGTGGCACTGTCCGAGGCGCTCAGACCCGACGTCTCCCGGCCGGGCGACCCGATCCCGCCACCGTCGGCATCGGCGTACGACCATGTGGTCGGGTCGTACTGGCCCGTCTCGGGATCGAAGCCAGAGAACAGGCCACCGAGATCCTCGGTGTCGCGGTAGTTCTCGTTGATCAGCGTGGCCGCGTTGGTGTAAGCGAGCACGTACTCCTTGAACCACAGGTCGTTGGTCAGGACGTGGTTGATCAGCGCGCCGAGCAACACGACGTCCGAGCCGGCCCGGATCGGGACGTGCTTGTCAGCGACCGCCGAGGTGCGGGTGAACCGCGGGTCGACGTGGATAACCGTCGCGCCGCGGGCCTTGGCCTCGGTCACCCACTGGAAGCCCACGGGGTGGCACTCGGCCATGTTGGAGCCCTGGATGACTATGCAGTCCGCATTGGCCATGTCTTGCAGGGGTTGCGTCGCGCCACCGCGACCGAAGGAGGCTCCCAGACCGGGAACCGTGGCGGAGTGTCAAATACGCGCCTGGTTCTCGATCTGGATGGCGCCCGCAGCGGTAAAGAGTTTCTTGATCAGGTAGTTCTCTTCGTTGTCCAGCGTGGCGCCACCAAGCGATGCGATGCCCATGGTCCGGCGCAGCGGCCGGCCCTGCTCGTCGCGTTCCTGCCAGGTGTAGCGGCGCGATTTGATGAACCGGTCGGCCACCATGTCGATCGCGGTGTCGAGGTCGAGCTTCTGCCACTCGGTGGCCCGGGGCGCACGGTAGAGCACCTCGGTCTGCCGGCCGGGCGAGTTCACCAACTGCTCGCTCGCCGAGCCCTTGGGGCACAACCGGCCGCGCGAGATCGGCGAATCGGGATCGCCCTCGATCTGCACGACCCTCTCGTCCTTGACGTAAACCCGCTGCCCGCAACCCACCGCGCAGTACGGGCACACGCTCTGCACCACACGGTCGGCGGTCGCGGTGCGCGGCTCGACGGCACGCGTGCGCGCCGAGGTCACCGCGGGCCCACGGCCCAACAGGTCACCGGAGCGGAATTGCCGCAGCACAGGCCACTCCAGAAAGAACTTCGGTCCCGCCATGCCTCGAGGCTAGTACGTGTGGGCATGGTGGGGCGCGACTTCAGCGCAGCAGCGTCGCCCCGAAGTAGTGGCACAGCAGCAAGGCCACCTCGACATCGAGCCGATCGTCGGTGATCGGCCTGCCCCGTCGTTCGACGGCGCGGCTGACGCGGTACTTCACCGAATTGGTGTGCAGGTGAAGTTCTTCTGCCGCGGCCTTGTAGCTCGATCCCGACCTCAGGAAGGCACGCAGGGTTTCGCGGAGCCGCTCGTCGTTCTCAGTCGCCGCGGCGAGCGGGCCGAGCACGTCACCCACCCACTGCGCAGCAGATTCCAGGTCGGTGCCGAGCAGCGCGGCCACCGAGACCCCGCTGTCGCTCGCCGCGGTGAACCTGCACAGCGCGGGCCCCGCCGCGATGGCCACGGACCGGGCCTCCTGGGCCTGGCGGTGTGAATGCCGGAAACCGTCGACGCCGGGCAACGGGTTGCCCACCGCGAGCAGCGGTCCGTCTGCGGCTGCCCGCAAGCGGTTCACCACGTCGTCGGAGGCCTCACCCGGCACCGGGATCCACACCCACGCCGTGACCCGGTCGACCGAGATGAACAACGGGCTTTCCTGCGCCCCGATGCATTTCGCGAATCTGGTGAAGAACCGCTCCATCGACGACAGCTCGTCGCCATCGTCTGATCCCTCACACCAAGCAACCGCGGCCAGATGAATTCGCCTCAGCGGGTAGCGGATTGCCATCGCGGCGGCGTCTACGTCGACATCCTCGCCCGACACCAGCAACTCCCTGACCCGCGATGCCCGCACGCTGTTGCGAGACTCGACCCAGCGATCACGTTCGTCCTGATACTCCTCGACCACACGCAGCGAGATCTGGTCGATGTAGTCGAACGACACCGATTCCATGAGCTCATAGACCGCGAGCCCCAGCGTCGGGTCGAGGCCTGCCTCACGGATCTCGTCGAGGATGAACCGCAACGCGGCACGGTGCCCCAGCCGGTACGCCCGGGTCAACGCATTGGCCGACACGTCGCGCTGCGCCAGCCGCCGCGAATACTCCAGCGCCGCGGCGGGCGGTTCGACGTTCTGGACCGATATGCCGTGCCTGATCGCCGCGAAGAACGTCTCGACATTGGTCTCGACGGTGTCGCGCAGCAACTGCTGCAGCTCGTCCTCGTCGCGCAGTTCCGATATTGCAGCAACCACAGATTGCTGAACGGTCCTGGTGATGACCGGCAGTTTGTCGACCAGTCGGGCGGTCACGGCCACGGCGGCTTCCGCGACCCGCGCCTCGTCCACGACGCCGCTTCCCGCCATGGGAAAACCGTAGTTGTCCCCCTGGGCCGAAGTGGCCGGGTTGGGAATTTGTCCTCCGGGGACAGAGGCGGGCCGCCATTTGAGCCGCTGAGGACGTCGTGACGGCCACCACATCTCCGTAACGTTCTTCACGAACGCAGCGCCAAGCCCTCTACCAGCGGCGACAGCGAAAACCCACCGACAAGAAAGCGAGTTCTCCATGTCTGTTTTCGGCTTCTTCCTCCTGTTCTTCATCGGCCTGTTCCCGGTCCTGGTGCCCGCCGCGACCTCCACCGTGCGTGCGGTCAGCGATTGGCGCGGACGCCGCCTGGCCACCGCCCAGTAATCAGCACCCAAGCGAAGGAGAGCCGCCATGAGCACCGTGAGCGCCACCGACCTCGACAGCATCGACCTGGCCGACCCGGCCATCTGGGCGGCAGGCCCGCCGTATGAGCTGTTCGCCCGGATGCAGCGCGAAGCCCCGGTGCACTACAGCCCGCAGCACACCGCGCCGGGCGAAGGCGGCTTCTGGTCGATCACGCGGTACGACGATGTCCGCGCGGTCAGCCGCGACCACCGCACGTTCTCGTCCGAACGACGCGGCATCTTCAACGTCGACGACATCGGAGTCCCGCTCGACGTCCAGCGCCTCCAGCTGATCTCGATGGACCCGCCCCGCCACGACCGGCTCAAGGCCCTGGTCATCAAGGCCTTCACGCCCGAACGCGTCGCGGCACACGAGGAGGCCATCAAGCAGATCATCGGCGAGGTGCTCGACAGCGTCGCCGACCGGGACCGGTTCGATCTGGTCGCCGACGTCGCGCGGCCTGTCCCGGCCCGGGTGATCGGCTCGATGCTCGGCACGCCACCCGAGGACGACGAGCGGCTGGTGCACTGGACCAACGTGTTCAGCGCGTTCGAAGACCCCGAGATCCGGGCGCAATGGGATGACGCAGGCGCGATCGTGCTGGAGATCATCGCCTATCTCAACGAGCAGATGGAGCTGCGCAAGGACGCGCCGCGCGACGACCTGATCACCGCGGTGATGAACGCCGAGGTCGACGGGGAGAAGCTGACCGAACTCGAGATGGCCACGTTCTTCGCGCTGCTGATGACCGCAGGCAACGACTCGACGCGTGCCACCTACAGCGCGACCATGCTCGCGCTCATGCAGAACCCCGACCAGCTCGCGCTGCTGAGGGAGAACCCGGAACTGATCGACGCGACCGTCGAGGAAGGGCTGCGCTGCTTCCCGGCGTTCGCATTCATGGCCCGCGCCGCCACCAAGGACTTCGAACTGCACGGCACGACCATCAAGGAGAACGACCGGCTGCTGCTGTGGTACATCGCGTCCAACCGCGACGAGACCGCGTTCGACAACCCGAACAAGTTCGACATCACCCGCGAAGGACTCGCCGACCGGCATCAGGCCTTCGGCGGCCGCGGCAGGCACTTCTGCCTCGGCGCCAACCTGGCCCGCCTCGAGCTCAAACTGTGGATCCAGGAGACGCTGCGACGGTTCCCCGATCTTGCGCTCGACGGCGAACCGACCCGCGTGCAGGCGCTGTTCCTCAACCAGTACAAGTCCATCCCGGTCCGGCGGACGTCATGACCAGGCCCGCCTACCGTGAAGTCGAACTCGACCTGCTGGTCACCGGCCGCGAAGATTCCGCCGACGGCGTGGTGACACTGACCCTGGCCGACCCGTCCGGGGCCGACCTGCCCGAATGGACGCCCGGCGCCCACATCGACCTGGTGATGACTCCGGAGCTGGTCCGCCAGTACTCGCTGTGCGGCGACACCACCAACCGCGCCGAATGGAAGGTCGGTGTGCTGCTGGATCCCGCGAGCCGCGGCGGATCGGAGTTCGTGCACAACAAGCTGCACGAGGGCGCCACGGTGCGGGTTCGCGGACCACGCAACCACTTTGCGCTCGTGCACGCGCCGCGCTACCAGTTCATCGCAGGCGGCATCGGCATCACGCCCATGCTGCCGATGATCGCGGCCGCCGAGGCCACCGGTGCGGACTGGCACCTGCTCTACGGGGGCCGCACGCGGTCCTCGATGGCCTACCTCGACCAGCTCTCCCACTACGGTGACCGCGTCACGGTGTGCGCCCGCGATGAGGGCGCCACGTTCCGGACCACGCTGGAAACCGTTCTGGCCGAATCCCACCCGGACACCCTGGTGTACTGCTGCGGTCCGGAAGGGCTGCTCACCGCGACCGAGGACGGGTGCGGGCACTGGCCCGCCGACAGCCTGCACGTCGAACGCTTCTCCGCCAAGACCGTCGAGGACACCCCGGACACCCTGGACTCGTTCGAGGTGGAGTGCCAACGGTCGGGCCTCACTCTGACTGTGCCACTGGGCAAGACGATCTACGAGGTGGCCGAGGACGCCGGCCTCGATGTGCTCGGTTCATGCATGGAGGGTGTGTGCGGCACGTGTGAATGCGACGTCCTCGAGGGCGAGCCAGACCACCGGGACTCGGTGCTCAACGACGCCGAGAAGGAAGCCGGCCAGTCCATCATGATCTGCGTATCACGCTCCCGCTCACAAAGATTGGTGCTCGACTTATGAGAAACCCGCGCATCAACTATCCGTTCAACTGCTGGTACGTCGCTGCCCTGCGCGACGAGGTCGGGCCCGAGCTGTTCGCCCGCCGCCTGCTCGACATCCCGGTGATGCTCTACCGCCGCGGCGACGGCTCCGTGGTCGCGATGGAGGACCGCTGCGCGCACCGGCCCCATCCGCTGTCGGACGGCCGCCGCGACGGCGATCTGGTGCGGTGTGGTTACCACGGCTTCGCCTACGATCCGGCGGGAGATCTCGTCGACGTGCCGTCGCAGGACAACGTGCCGCGCGGCGTGCGGATCCGCACCTACCCAGTCGTCGAACTAGGGCCGTTCATCTGGATCTGGCTGGGCGATCCGGGTGCGGCCGCGCTGCGCACCCCACCGCGGGTACCGTGGCTCGCCGACGGCTCGAACTGGGCGAGCAGTCTCGAAGTGCTGGGCATCGAAGCGAACTACCTTCTGCTGCATGAGCATTACCTCGACCTGACCAACGTCTTCACGCTGCACCCCGAGATGGTGCCGCCCGACATCGAGGTGCTGCCCCCGCTCGAAGAGGTCGAGGTATCGGAACGCTCGGTCGCCTACTTCCGCACCACCCCGCCCAGCAGGCTGGCGCCGTGGGAGACCCAGGCCACGGGGCTGCCCGCCGACACGAGCGGGATCCGGCGCGAGGAAGGCATCTTCGTCTCCCCCGCGTTGCACGTGCAGCGCTACGTGATCGAGCCGGCCGACGCCGCGCCCCGCCAGCTGTTGCGGGTGCAGGGGTTCACCCCGGAATCTCCCGGCGTCACACACATTTTCCTGCAGATGGCCCGCGACTACGCGATCGACGACGACGCGGTCGGCAAATTCCTGGCCACGATGTTCCACGAGTGGGCCGAGCGCGACGCCGTGGCGTTGGAGACCGTGCAGCGCCGGCGCGACGAAGATGCCCTCCCCAGGCGGGAATTCAACGTCAAGGCCGATCGGGCCGCGGTGCGGGCCCGTCGTATCGCTCTCGACATGGTCGACGAGGAATCCGGCCGGCTCACCCGAGAGTGGACCGCGATATGACCATCGAGGAACTCATGATCAGCTTCCCGGTGCTGGGCTGGGCGCATGGCTGACTTCGACTACGACGTCGTGGTGATCGGCTCGGGCTTCGGCGGTTCGGTCGCGGCACTGCGGTTGACCGAGAAGGGGTACCGCGTGGGCGTCCTGGAAGCCGGGCGCCGCTTCGAGGACGCCGACTTCGCCGACACCAACTGGCAGGTCCGCAAGGCGTTCTGGGCACCGCGGCTGGGCTGCACCGGCATTCAACGAATCCACGTCCTGCCAGACGTCGTGGTGCTCGCCGGGGCCGGCGTGGGCGGCGGATCCCTGGTCTACGCCAACACCCTCTACGAACCGAAATCGGATGCGTTCTATCAGGATCCGCACTGGGCAGGCATCACCGACTGGAAATCCGAACTCGCCCCGTACTACCGCCAGGCCAAACGCATGCTCGGTGTGGTGACCAATCCGACCATGACCCCGTCGGATCGGGTGCTGCTCAAGGTCGCCGCCCAGATGGGCGTGGCCGACACGTTCGGCATGACACCGGTCGGCGTGTACTTCGGCGCACCCGGCGTCGAGGTTCCCGACCCGTTCTTCGGCGGCGCGGGTCCGGCCCGCCGCGGCTGCCTGCAATGTGGCGAGTGCATGACCGGATGCCGGCACAATGCCAAGAACACGCTGCTGAAGAACTACCTGTACCTTGCCGAACGGGCGGGTGCGCAGGTGCACGCCCTGACCACCGTCACGTCGGTGCGGCCGCTGGCGACCGGCTATGCGATCGACACCGTGCGGACCGGATCCTGGCGCCCCACGCGCACGGCCCGCACGTTCACCGCGGAGCACGTCATATTCGCCGCGGGCACGTGGGGCACGCAGCAGCTGCTGCACCGCATGAAAGCCGGGCGCACCCTGCCGCAGCTGTCGGATCGCCTCGGTGAGCTGACCCGCACCAACTCCGAGGCGATCTGCACCGCCAGCACCAAGCTCGGCAAGCGCGACGGAGCCGAGTTTCAGCAGGGCGTCGCGATCACGTCGTCGATCCACCCGGACGACAAGACCCATATCGAACCGGTGCGCTACGGCAAGGGTTCCAACGCAATGGCGCTGCTGACCACCGTGATGACCGACGGCGGCGGCCGGATCCCGCGCTGGCTCAAATGGCTCGGTCAGCTGCTGCGCCACCCCGCTCATGCCGCGTCGTTGTATGCGGGCCTGCGGGACTGGTCGCAGCGCACGGTCATCGCGCTGGTGATGCAGACCGAGGACAACTCGCTGACCCTGTTCCCGAGACGGACCCGCTTCGGCCGCGTGCGGGTGTCCTCGCGCCAGGGCCACGGCGTGCCGAACCCGACCTGGATCCCCGCGGCCAACGAAACCGCGCGACGCCTGGCCGATGAGATCGACGGTGCGCCGTACAGCAGCATCGGCGAGATCCTCGACATCCCGATGACCGCGCACTTCCTCGGTGGCTGCGTGATCGGCGATTCGGCTGCCCGCGGTGTCATCGATCCGTACCACCGGGTGTTCGGTCACCCCGGCCTGCACGTCTTCGACGGCTCGGCGATCTCGGCCAACATCGGGGTGAATCCGTCGCTGACCATCACCGCGCAAGCCGAACGCGCCGCGTCGTTCTGGCCCAACCGCGGCGAGGTCGACCCACGGCCCGCGCTGGGCGAGGCCTATCAGCGGATCCCCGCGGTGGCACCCGCTCATCCCGCCGTGCCCGCGACTGCACCTGCCGCCCTGCGACTGACAGCCGCGCCGCTGACCTGAGCGAGGGTCGAGTAGTCGAGTACTCGTGTGGCGATCTCGCCATCGCCCTATGGTTTCTCCACGGTCGTTGACGTCGGAGGATGCCAGATGAAGATGAGCTCGCCCACGCATGTCCATTCCGCCGAGCGGGGCCTGCCATGAGTCTGCGCATCGGTGACGTCCCGCAGACCACCGACGTCCTCGTGATCGGTTCGGGTTTCGGTGGATCCGTGGTGGCCGAGACGCTCGCCGAGGCAGGTGTCGAGGTCTGTCTGGTCGAACGCGGCAAGGGTTACCCGCCGGGTTCGTTCCCGCGCACGCCTGCGGGTGTCGGCACGAATTTCTGGGATCCGTCGGCGGGGTTGCACGGCATGTTCAACGTCTGGTCGTTCGACGGCCTGGACTCGGTGGTGTCGAGTGGAGTCGGCGGCGGCTCCTTGATCTATGCCAACGTGATGTTGCGCAAGGACGAGTCGTGGTTCCGGCAACACCACCCGTATCGGCCAGGCATCACAGAAGAGTGGTCCTTCGGCTACGGCGACCTCGAACCGCACTACGACGCGGTCGAGCGGTTCCTCGACGTGCAACGACTGCCCGCGCATCACCCACAGTTCAACCTGCCCAAGACCGCCGCGTTCCAGGCGGCCGCAACGCGGTTGGACGGCGCTCACACCACGTTCGCCCCACTGGCCGTCCGGTTCCGTGACGCGCAGGGCGAGCCGGCGATCGGGGCACCGCTGCCGGATGCCGGCTACCCGAACCTGTTCGGGGCACCCCGCCGAACGTGCCGAATGCTCGGCGAGTGCGACGTCGGCTGCAACGACGGCGCCAAGAACAGCCTCGACCATACCTACCTGTCCGCGGCCAGCCACCACGGCGCGTCCCTGCATGAGCGGACCGAGGTACGCACGATCACGCGCCGCGACGACGGACGGTTCGACGTCGAGGTCGTGGTGCACCGTCCGGAGAACGAAGGCAGCCCCACCGACACCCGCGCGCTGCCGATCCACACGATCACCGCGCGCCGCGTCGTGGTTTCGGCAGGGACGTTCGGCAGCACCTATCTGCTGTTGAAGAACCGGGAACGGCTGGGTTTGGACAACCCGGCCCTGGGAACCCGGTTCTGCGGCAACGGCGACCTGCTCGGTTTCATCTTCAATTCGCGCGAAAAGCTCGACGGCACAAACGGTCCGGTCATCACGTCCTACGCGCGCTTCCCCGACCGGATCGATACCGGAGCGGCCGAGGACTTCGGCATGTACATCGAGGACGCCGGCTATCCGGCCTTCGCTGCCTGGCTCGTGGAAACCTCGCAGGCGGGCCGGCAGCTCGGCCGGCTGTCCGGTCTGGTCGCCAAGAGGATGTGGTCGCGGTGGACGGGACGGTGGCGCACCTCGCTGTCTGCCGACATCGCGTCGGTGCTCGGCCCGGGAAGGCTTACCGCGCAGAGCCTTCCGGTGCTCGGCATGGGCCGCGACATCCCCGACGGCACGCTGTACCTGCGCAACGGGGACACCCCCGAAGAGATTCTCGACAGCACCTGGACCACCCGTACGTCGATGAACTACTTCGACACCATGGTGCACCGGATGGGCAAGATCGCCGAACTGCTCGACGGCGATTTCGTGGTCAACCCGAGCTATCTGCTGCAGCGCAGGGTCATCACCGTGCACCCGCTCGGCGGCTGCCCGGCCGACACCACCAGGGCCACCGGCGTCGTCGACAGCCACGGCCGGGTCCACGGTGTCCCGGGATTGCGGGTCTGCGACGGGTCGGTGTTCCCCGGGCCGGTCGGCGCCAACCCGTCGCTGACCATCGCGGCGTTCGCCCGGCGCGTCGCACTGGACATGCTCGAAGAATCCCCGTCGACGTACCACGACGACGAGGACTCGGAACTCGCGGGAGCGTCATGAAAGTCAAATTCACCGAATCGATGGCCGGGTTCTACACCGTGAACTCGCCGGCCTATGACGCCGGTTATGTGGTGGGGCAACGTGATTGGAACCGGCTGTCGTTCCGGTTGACCATCGGCACCGACGACCTCGACAGAGTGCGGTCCGACCCAGACCACCGCATGCAGGCGATCGGCGAGGTGCGTTGCAAGGAGTTCAGCCCGGTCGGCATGCCGGTACACGACGGCACTTTCGACCTGTTCGCGCCGGCCCCGGCCGAGGGCCGCTACCTCATGCGCTACCGGCTGCCGTTCTCCACCTCGGCGGGAGAGATGACGCTGCTCGGGTACAAGGACGTCGGCGACGACTGGGGCATCGACCCGTGGTCGGACACCACGACGCTCTACACCCGGCTGGTCCGCGGCACCGCCGACCACGACGCCGATCCCGAGACCGAACACGCGCGCGGCATCCTGCGCCTCAACGCCCTGATGTTCGCACGGCAGCTCACCACGTTTCGCGGTTCGCCTCTGGGCGTGGCCCAGTTCGGCTCGTTCTTTCTCAATCGACTGCTGGCCGCCTACGGCGGTCCCCGACGGAAGCCCCCGCTATGACATCGACCGAGGCCACCGAACTCGTCACCGAGATCGTGCCGTTCACAGCAGCCGACGGCATGGAACTCAACCTGCACCACGTCCGGGGCCCGCAGGAACCGTGGCGGGGGCCCGTCATCCTGGCGCCCGGCGCCGGGGTTCGCGCCAACCTGTTCCGTGCCCCCGAATCCGTCAACATCGTCGACGCGCTCGTGGCCGACGGCTGGGATGTCTGGCTGGAGAACTGGCGGGCCAGCATCGACCTGCCGCTCAACGACTGGGATCTGGATCAGGCCGCGGTGCTCGACCATCCGCGCGCAGTCGCGTGCATCATCGACAAGACCGGCGCCGACACCGTGAAAGCCCTGATCCACTGCCAGGGTTCGAGCAGCTTCGCGTTGTCGGCCGTGTCGGGCCTGCTGCCGCAGGTGGACCGGATCGTGTCGAATGCGATGTCGCTGCATCCGGTCATCCCGCGGTGGTCGCAGTTCAAGATCACCCAGGTGGTCCCGCGGATCACGCCGATATTTCCCCGCCTGAACCCCCGCTGGGGCACCGACCGGCCGTCGCGGTGGGTCGAACGCGCGATGGTGGCCATGGTCAATGCGACACATCGCGAGTGCGACAACGGATCCTGCAAGATGGTCAGTTTCACGTACGGGTCCGGCAGGCCCGCGCTGTGGGCGCACGAGAACCTGTCGGCCAGAACCCACGAGTGGTTGCGTGCCGAATTCGGTTCCGTTCCACTGACATTCTTCAACCAGATGGGCGCATCTGTGCGGCGGGGCCGCCTGATGCCGACGGGGAAGTTCCGCGAGCTGCCCGCCGATCCGATGTCAGGACCGCCCCAGACCGATGCGCGGTTCACGCTCATCGCGGGTGAACACAACCGCTGCTTCCTGCCTGCCAGCCAACACCGCACGTTCGAGTACCTCGACTCCTACCGGCGCGGTTATCACCGGATCCACGAGATCCGTGGCTACGGCCATCTCGACATCTTCATGGGGCGGTATTCGGCCCGTGACGTCTTCCCACTCATTCTCGAGGAGTTGAGCGCATGACCCTACCGGCACGCCAGCGGGCACTGGCGGGACAATATGCCCTCGACAAGGTCGTACCCCGATGATCGAACAGTTTCTCAACCGGGACTTCATGCTCGCGGTTACCGAGGGGGCCAGGACGGTCCTGAACAAGGAAACGTCCGCACATCAACGCCGGGGCAAGAAATCCCCACTGGACGACTACTCCACCGCCGACCTTCACGAACTCGAGGAGGCGCTGGGGCAGGCAGCGGCCGAGCTCGGTGCGCCCGAGCCGGTGCCAGCCGCAGCGGCGGACGCCCCGCCACCGCGCGAGGACCACATCTTCCTGCCTCACAACCAGCTGATGGCCATCCTGCAGTCCGCGCTCGAACAGGCCATCGCCGAACACGATCCCGGCAAGGTGTCGTCGCAATCCCCGGCCGCCGGCCGGCGCCGCGGCGGTGCCACGCCTGCCATCACCGGCAGCAGCCTGAAAGGTGTTGAACTGGCGCCGACCGTCGGCAACCGGCGGGTGTGGAAGAAGATGGAGATCGCCACCGGAAAGTGGGCCTGGCTCAGCGACCCCCGGTGGGCGCTGTCCCTCGTCAACAAGATCTGGCGGGATGCGTGCACGGGCAGTCACCCGTTCGTGGACAACCCGGCGACGATCAAAGTCGCCAATGACGCGGTGATCATCGTGATCGGTGACTGGGGCTCGGGTCTGCCGCGGGCCCGCCTGGTCGCCGATCAGGTCGCCAAAGAACTGGCGCGAGATCCGCATAGGCAGAAGGTCGTCATCCACCTCGGCGACGTGTATTACTCGGGTACCGAACGGGAGTTCCGGGAGCGCTTCCTCGATCCATGGCCCGTGCCGAAAGGGTCCGAGGTCGTCTCGCTCACGATCCCCGGGAATCACGAGCTGTACTCGGGTGGTTTCGCGTACTTCGACGTGGGCCTGACCGATCCGCGGTTCGCGCGCCAGCAGGGCTGCAGCTACTTCGCGGTCGAGACCGACCACTGGCAGTTCCTGGGCCTTGACACCGCCTACCAGGACGCCGGCCTGTTCGGCGGACAAACCGGCTGGGCGCGGGACCGGATCGTCAACGCCCCACCGGACATGCGCACGTGCCTGTTGAGCCATCATCAGTTGTTCAGCGCGCACGAGAACAAGAACCACCCGCTGCGGACCCAGATCGAACCGGTCCTCGCGACCGAACGGGTCGACGCCTGGCTGTGGGGCCATGAACACCGCTGTATCCAGTACTCGCCCACCACCTACAACGGGCACCGGCTGGGCTTCGCGAGCTGCATCGGCCACGGTGGCGTGCCGGAATACCTGGTGATGAAAGAGGGCCAGACCGCGCCGGCGCCATGGGAATACGAATACCTCAAGCGGTTCAGCACCGGCCTGGAACCGTGGGGCATGTTCGGCTTCGCGGTGCTCGACCTGCACGACGAACGCCTCGACGTCCGTTACGTCGACGAGGCCGGGCACGAGCATCACCGCGTCGACCAGGTGGGGGTGGCACCGTGATCATTGCCGGCTACGACTTCATTCCCATCACCGAGATCACCTATGTCCACGGCACTCTCGACAAGGTCGTCGACGGACTCGTCAAGCGAACGCCGCCAGGGACCGACATCGTGGTGCAGATCGGGGCGGCCGAGATTCGGGTGTTCCTCGGTGCCGACCGCGACGAGCTGCTGCAGCTCTGCGACAACCGCGTCAAACTGCGCGCCGCGATCCGGCAGGCGCCGGTCGTCGACGTGTTGCACGGCACCGACGGCCGCGAGCTCCAGCGTCGGCTACAGCGGCTGCCCGAGCCGCGGGTGGTCGCGGTGATGTCCGGCGGCTCGGCGGTCGGCATCCTCATCGCGCACCGCGACGTTCGCCACGCTCCCGCACCCGGCGGCCGGGTACACCTCGACGGCTTTGGTGGTGCGATCTTGCCCGAGATGGCCGAGGCGTTGCCCGATTTCGGCGCGCCACCACCGGTCGAAGTGGCACCTGCACCACCACCGCGTCGGCGGCGAAGCCGCGCCCGGGCCGCCGCGCCCGAACCGGCCGCGGACACCGTACTGGAGCGGACCCCGCACCTGGATGCGCCGGACCGACTGCCCAAGGCGGCAGACAGCAGGATCACCGTGACGGTGTACCTCGACGAGGCACCGATGGCAGAGCAGGAAGACGGCCGCGACGTGGTCATCACGGCTCCGGAATCGGTCACCGAAATCGCCCTCACGGTCGAACTCGTGACCAGCCCGCATTTCCGTCATCGCGGCGGGCAACGGCGCGAAGTCACTCTGAAGCGCAGCGAAAAGCGCACTGCAGAAGCCACTTTCGAGCTGGAGGTGACTGCGGACGCGCCCAGGCGGCCCGCAGGTATGCTGGCCCAGTTCAGTTACAACGGCAGGCCGAGCGGATTCGTCAGCCGAGCCTGGGACTGGACCGTAGCCGCATCGGAGGCGCCCGAGATACCCGGGCATGCGGCGGCCGCGTCGAGCTTGCCCATCCACGTCGAATCGGTCGCTCCGGATGTCACCGTCAAGGTGACCGCGCCGGTCGCCGACGGGCAGCACTACGTGTGCAGTGTCGAGTCCCCACTGCTGCCCGCATACCAGGCTGGGGTTTCAGCCGAGTTCGGCCTGCCGGAGACCGCAGCCGAGTTCGTCGCGAAGAAGCTCGACGGCCTGATCGACGAATCACGGTCCGCCACCGAGCGCAGGCGCAACCTCAAGGAGGCCGGATACCGTTTCTGGAAGGCTGCGCCACCCACGTTCCAAAAGTTGATCTGGGATCTGATCGACGCGAACGTCACGGTCAAGAATCTCTACATCGCGACCGCCGAACCGACGTTGCCGTGGGAACTGATGATTCCGCATCGCGTGGTCGCGGGGTTCGCCGAAGAACGCGCACCGCTGGGTGTCGAGTTCGCGATCGGCCGGTGGACCCGCAGCGATTCCGCATCGCCACCGCAGCGACTGCCGGTGAGCAGAACCTTCGTGGTCGCTCCCCGCTACGAGGGGGAACGGAAGCTGGCATCGGCGGACGACGAAGTCACCTACATGACTCAAAACCTGCGCGGGATCAAGATCGAGGACGCCTCGATCGACGGTCTCGACCGCTACTTCCAGGACAATTCGGCTTCGCTGCTGCATTTCGTCTGTCACGGCGCCAGTGACCAGGACAACTTCGACGCGGTCCTGCTGCTCGACAACGAACAGGAACTCCGCTCCGACACGATCCTGGCGCTCGACGGCTTCAAGGCCCTGTGCCGGCGTCGTGCCCCCATGGTGTTCCTCAACGCGTGCCAAACCGGGATGAGCATCCCGGCGCTTGTCGGGGGCGCCGGATTCCCCGTCGCGTTCAGCGACATCGGGGCACGGGCGATTCTGGCTCCGCTGTGGCCGGTCGACGACACCTTGGCGCACCAGTTCGCGGTCGAGGTCTACCAGACCGCATTGACGTCCCCGGGCACGCCGATCGCCGAGATCGTGCGGCGCGTGCGCCAACGGGCCTACGACGACGAGGACACCGACACCTACGCGGCGTACGCGTTCTTCGGTGACCCCAGCGCGGTTTTGGAGCTCGTCGACGGTTGAGTGACCCGGCGCTCAGTGCGCCGCGTTGGCACGGCGGGAGATCTGGGTCGCGGAGATCGCGGCGGCCAGCATCGCGCGGTCGGGCACGTCGAGTTTGATGCACGCGCGGTAGATGTGCCCCTCGACCGTGCGCACCGAGACACTCAGCCGGTCGGCGATCGCCTTGTTGGTCAACCCTTCTGCGACCATCACGCCGATCTCCAATTCCCGATCGGTCAGCGGCAGCGGGTTGAGCACGCGAGCCAGCGCCGGCGTCGACGGTGTGTCACAGTGCACCGCGAGCTGCGCCGCGCGGTTCTTGGCCTTCAACTCGAGGGCACGTTTGCCGGCGCCACCGTGCAGCACCGCGGCCTGACTCGCGGCATCCGCGGCCGCGAGGTTGAGCTGATGCGACTCGAACGACGCGGCAACGGCATCGAGCCCGGCAGCGTCACCGTCGGCCAGGTTGCGGGCGTGTGCGTACACCAAAGGTGCGAGGGCACAGTCGAGTTGCTTGCCGATCCGCTGCACCTGGTCCGCCAGCCGGGTGTCGCCCAACCGGACCCCGTCGTGCAGGGCCCGCAGTGCGATCGCCAGCTGACCGGATGACTCGGCGACTGCCGCGGCTTCTCGGGCCGCGGCCATCGCGCCCCGCACGTCGCGGGCCGCGGCCAGGGTCCAGGAGCGCGCCAACTCCAGTTCGGGTGCATACAGGGCGGAGTGCATGCCGTGCGCGGCTTCGGCGCGTTGCAGGGCCTGGGCGGCAGCGGACGAATCTCCCTGTTGACCAAGGGTTTGCGCAAGGTACATCAATGCGAGCGGGCCCCACGAGTACCCGGTGGAGATCAGCGCCGCCGCGCTCTGCCGCAACAGCGAGGCCGCTTCCCGCAGGGCTCCGCGCGCCATCAGAACGTGTGCCAGCAGCACGTCACCGATGGCCCGGCCGGGCTGCTGGAACTCGGAGAAGCTCAGATAGTGCCGGGCCAGCTTCTCGGCACCCGCGAGATCGCAATCCATGAGCGCCGCGGTCGTCTGCCCGAGCCCGATCGTGAACCGGAGCAGACCGGGGTGCTGCGCATTCAAGCCGCGATCAGCCAGGGCGGCAACGTCTTTGAAGCGGCCGATCCGGGCGCTGGCTAGCGCGGCCGAGGTCGCGGCCCACGCCACGGCGAGATCCTGCGCGGTGGTCGAGGCCAGCACGTCGCCCGCGATCTCGATGGCCTGCCTGGGCTCGCCGGTGTTGAGCGCGAACGTCGCCGCGAGCGCGTCGAGGCTGTCCCGCGCGGCCGGTTCGGTGATGCGGGAACGCACCTGGGCCAGCAGATCGACGGCCTGCCGCGACTCCCCCAACATCCAGAACTGGTTGGCGGCCTTGGGCAGCGCCCACGCCATGAGATCCCACTGCGACAACGTGTCCGGGTCGACCGCCGCCAGGACGTCGTCGGCGTCGCGACCACGGCCCTGCCAGGCCAGCGAGTGCGCCAGCGGCAGGCGCGCGGCCAGGCCGCCACCGCGGTCGAGCGCCCCGCGGGCGAGTTGCTCGCCGAGCACCAGATCACCGAGTCGCATCGCCTCGTAGGCGGAGACCACCAGATCGGTTGGTGACAGCGGGGCGTCGGTGCCCAGCGCGAGCGCCGCCAATCGCAGCCGGTCGCTGACGTGTTCGGGTGGGCGCGTGTTCAATTGGGCCACGAGCGTGGTGCGCAGCCGGCGCCCGATCAGCTGTCCCATGGATCCGCGCACGCATTCGGTGTAGAGCGGGTGCGCGGGATGCACCACGGTGTTGCCGCCGCGGTCGGTCACCGTGACCGCCCCGGCCGCCTCGGCCTGCTCGACCGCGTCCAAACCCGTCACGGCAGCCAGATCGGACAGCGTCAGCGGCTCTTCGATCGCCAGATACTCCAGCACCTGCCGCACTGCGGGCGGCATGGAATCCAGGTGCTGCAGGATCAGGGTGGACAGGTGCGACGACAGTGCGATCGCGCCGCGCAGCTGCCAGACCCCCTCGACCAGCCGCAGCCGGCCCGAGTGCAGCGCCCCGTCGACCAGGTGCCGCAAAAACAACGGGTTGCCCTCACTGGCGGCGTTGATCTTGGCGGCGCTGCTGGTTTCCAGCGGACCGCCCAGCACGGACTCCAGCAGCGTGGTGGCCTCGGCCGCACTCATCGGTTCGACGTCAACGCGCGCAAGCAGGCCGTCCTTCCACAGCGCGGTCACGGCGTCAGGGGCCGGCTCGCCCTCCCGGACGGTGAGGATCAGCCGGACGCCACTGCTCACCGCGAGCTGATGCACGAGCGTCGCCGACAAGGTGTCGAGGTTGTGGGCGTCGTCGACGGCGATCAAAAGGCGGCGTTCGTCGGTCCCGCCACACAGCGTCTCTCGCGCGGTGCGCAGCAACGCTGCCGACTCGCCCGCGCCGGAGACCTCCACGAGATGGCTGAACACCCCGAACGGGATGTGGGTGGCCGACGAGGTTCCGGCCACCCAGCGGGTCACGGCCCGCGGGTCGCTGTGGGCATGACGGCGCGCGACCGCACGCGCGATCTCGGTCTTGCCGACACCTGCCGCTCCCACCAGAACCACGCCGTGATGGGCCGTGCTGCTCAACGCCGAATCCATGCGTTCCCACACCGATTGGCGTGGCGCCAATTTCCAGCGAACCTCCGCCACCGTCAAATCTTAAGCCGGGCCGGATTGCTTCACTTGGTGAAAAACCCGAATGCGACCGCGTGGCGGACGCGGACTCCCGGCGGGAAAATTTGCTGAAGACGGTCTGGGGCGCGCTTGCCCTCCGGCGGCGCGGTTATTGATTCGGAAACAAGTAGTGCACTACTCGTGCGCCGCCGTGGCCCGCGCTCCTAACGTTGACCTCGACCGCAGCCAGTAAGCACATGGGACCATCGAGGGGGGTTCATATGTCCACTCAACCTGGCCAGTCACCGGTGGTACCCGGTGCCGACCCGAGTCGCGACGTGCTCTACGAGCACACCGACGACCGGGGTCCGGACACCGGGACCGCCCACCCGATGCTCAGCGGTATCGACGATGCGTGGTTCGGGGGACCGTCGGACATGCTGGGCCGCACCGGCCCCGGATAGGGTCGGTCCGGAGTTTGCTCGCGTTGCCGGATGACCTCCCGGCGACGGTGGCGGGCAGACGCAAAAGTGCCCCAAAAGCGGCGTTTTGGGGCACTTTTTGTGTCTTTGGGATCGGCCGTAGGGCGATATCGGAATTCTCGATCGCGGCCAACGAGAGGTCGGCCAGATGGGGCCGACAGTTCATTCGCCCGTCACCGTGAGTTGGTGACGGCTTCGGTCTTGCTTCGAATCATGGCGTTTCATGACGCTGCGCTCCCCCGCGAATCCTCCCTCCCGACGGACGCCCTGGTATCGCCATCTCTACGTGTGGGTTCTGATCGCAATGGCGCTCGGCACGGCAGTAGGCCTGGTCTGGCCGTCAGCCGGCAAGTCGCTCAAACCGCTTGGTGACGCATTCGTCAGCCTGCTGACGATGACGCTGGGTCCGCTCATACTCTGCATGGTCGTCGCCGGCATCGGCGCCGTCGCGAACTTGGGTGCCGTCGGCAGGGTCGCGCTCCGCTCGATCATCTACTTCGAGATCGTCACCACGATCGCCCTCGCGCTGGGTCTTCTCGCGGTCAACCTCATCCGCCCTGGCGTGGGACTGCATGCCGATGCATCCTCATTGGAGCTCAGCGACAAAGTCGCAGACGGGGTCGCCGCGGGCAAAGAACTCGCCTGGTACGACTATTTCTTGCAGGTCATTCCGTCCAACATCGTGGCGAGTCTGGCCGACGGCGCAATCCTGCCCATCTTGTTCTTCGCGGTGCTGTTCGGAATCGGTCTCCAACTGCTTGGCGAGCGCGGCCGCCCCGTCGCGCAAGGCGTCGAGCGGGTGGGTGAGGCACTGTTCGCAGTGGTGCGGATCGTCGTGTGGGCCGCACCCGTCGGCGTGTTCGGTGCCATGGCGTACACGGCGGGCAATTTCGGCGCGGCATCTCTGGGCGCACTGCTGAAGCTCATCCTGACCTTCTACGCGACCTCGATCGTGTTCATCGCGGTGGTGCTCGGCGGCATTCTGCTTTCGGTGGGGCTGCACCCCTGGCGTGTGCTGCGGTATTTCCGTGACGAGGTGCTGCTGGCTCTCGGCGCGTCGTCGTCGGAGGTGGCGCTGCCGGGCATCGTGCGCAAACTCGAGAACCTCGGGGTCTCTAAGGGCACCGCGGGCATGAGCGTTACCGCCGGCTACTCGTTCAATCTCGACGGCACGTGCATCTACCTCACGCTGACAACGGTTTTCATCGCGCAAGCCCTCGGTATCGACCTGCCCATCGGACAGCAGGTGATGGTGCTGTTGGTCATGCTGCTCGCGTCGAAGGGCACGGCCGGGGTGACGGGCGGTGGCTTCGTCATGCTGACCACGAGCGTGTCCGCAATCGGCCTGATTCCGGTGTCTGGCGTGATGCTGGTGTTCGGAATCGACCGGTTCATGTCGGAATGTCGCGCGGTGGTGAATTCGTTGGGCAACGCCGTCGCGGGTCTGGTGATCGGCCGCTGGCAGGGCGAAATCCGGCCCGCCCAGGTGCATGCCATCATCGCCGGAACCTCGTGGGTGCCGGACGCTCCCCCGTTACCCGCCGCACCGGCCGCGGTGGCGTCCCGGTGACCCTGCCCAGCCTGCACCGCTTGCGCGTGTTCACCGTGATCGTCGACGCAGGCAGTGTGTCCTCGGGCGCACGGGAACTCGGCATCACGCAGTCCACCGCATCCACCCATCTGCGCCAACTAGAAGCCGAGGTCGGATCCCTGCTCATCGAACGGACGGGCAGGCAGTTCAAGCTCACCGAAGCCGGAGAAGTTCTGCTTGCGCACGCGTACCGGATGCTCGCTATCGCCGACGAGGCGCTAGACGATCTCGCCGGGATCAGTCTCCGGCCGCTGACCGGTTCGCTCACCATCAGCGCTACGACGACGACCAGTGAAGGCGCGTTCCTGCCCGGGCTGCTGCAGGACTTCTCCTCGACCTATCCGGATGTCACGATCGACGTGCACATCGACAACTCATCGACGGCGATCCGTCACACCCTCGAAGGCAAGGTGGGCCTCGGGATCATCGCGGCGGAAGTAGACGATCCGGCCCTCACTGTCATACCGCTACCCAGCGAAGAGCAGGCCGTCGTCGTGTCCGGCAGGCACCCGCTGGCGGGCTCGGCAGCGGAGCCACGAGTGCTACGAGGCTCGATCGTGCTACTCCGCGAGCAGGGTTCGGCGACGCGGACCTATCAGGAGGCACTCGTGAACCGCTGGCAGATCCCCGACGTCCGCACGTGGACGCTGGCCAGCACCAGCGCGATCGTCGCGGCTGTCGCGGAAGGTCTTGGCATTTCGTGCCTTCCACGGATCGTGTGCCGCGACGCCTTCGCACTGGGCCGGGTGGCCGAACTCGCCATCGATCCGCCGCCACCTGCCCGCCCCGTCTGCTTCGTGCGGCGCACCGACCATCACCTGACGCGCGCAGAAGAGCACTTCCTCGCACTGGTCACCGAGAAGTGCACACGGGAGTGAATCTCGCCAAGCTATGGCTCCCATAGCGAGAACCTGGGTTCCGCGCGCCGCCGGACCCGAGCACTGTTACTGACGGGCCGTTGCTACACGAGGCCGTTGTCACCCAACCAAGCACGAGGAGCGCATCAGTGGAATCCCCTTCGTCATTCAGCGTGAACGACCGGACATACGTGCTGCCGGGAGCACCGGTGGTGGTCATCTGCATCGACGGCAGTGAGCCCGATTATCACGTCGAGGCGATGAAAGCGGGCCACATGCCGTGGCTGAGCCGAGTACTTGCCGGCGAGTCCAGTTCATGGCCTGCGCATTGCGCCATACCGGCGCTGACCAATCCGAACAATCTATCGATCGCGACCGGGCGTCCGCCTGGTGTCCACGGCATCTCGGGCAACTACATCTTCGACACCACCACCGGCGAAGAAGTATTGATGAACGACAAGCGGTTCCTGCGTGCACCAACCATTTTCGCCGCAGCGAGCCAAGCAGGATTCGACGTCGTCGTGGTCACCGCCAAGGACAAACTTCGGCACCTGCTGGGCGCCGGTCTGGTCGAGGAAGGGCCGAGTCTCGACGGTGGCGGCGCGTTCGTCGCACCGTCGCGCACCGGCATCTGTTTTTCCGCGGAGAAAGCCGATCAGGCCACCCTGGCCGACAACGGCATCGACAACGTGCTCGAGTTTGTGGGAAAGCCTGTGCCGGAAGTGTATTCGGCGGATCTGTCGGAGTTCGTGCTTGCTGCGGGGGTCGCAATCCTCGCCTCACGCGGCGCCGATCTCATGTATCTCTCGCTGACCGACTACATCCAGCACAAGCATGCCCCCGGAACCGCAACCGCCAACGGGTTCTACGCCATGATCGATTCGTACGCCGCACAATTGGAGGCACTCGGCGCGATCGTGGTGCTCACGGCCGATCACGGGATGAGTGCCAAGACCGACGAGACCGGAACCCCGCGCGTGATCTACGTCGAAGACGAAGTCCGCCGAATCCTGGGCGGCGAAGGTGTAGACGGGGTTCGGGTGATCCTGCCCATCACGGACCCATATACCGTGCACCACGGCGCCCTGGGTTCATTCGCCAGCATCCATCTACCGACAGGCACCGACCAAGATCTGGTGATCAGTGCGCTGAAGGCCATCAACGGGGTACAGGCCGTGTACAGCCGCGACGACGCGGTCGATGTCTTCGGGCTGCCGGGTGACCGGATCGGTGATGTGGTGTTGATGGCCGACGCCGGCACCGCGGTGGGCCGCTTCGCCGAATGGCACGATCTCACCGGGCTCGACGCGCCTCTGCGTTCGCACGGGGCGTTGGGCGAACTGCAGATCCCGTTCATCATCAACCGCGCGCTGCCGCGTCCCGACCTGCTCGACGAGCCGTATGGCGCCGACGCCTACGTGCACAACTACGACGCGTTCTGGGTGGCCACCACCCTCGTCACACAACATCAATCCCGAACCGCGGCAGCGGTCTAGCGCCCGACCAGCGGAGGACAACGATGTCCAGCACGTTCGAAAAGCGCGCCTCTCGGGATCTGGTTGCGGTGTCGGAGGCCAAGTTTTCGCGGTTGAAGTGGCGCATGCTGCTCGCGGCGATGTTCTGCTACCTGTTCTTCTATACGGGACGCCAGACCTTCGGTTTTGCGATCCCGGGCATCCAGGAAGACTTGGGACTCAGCAAGACCACTCTGGGGTCGATCAGCGGCGCGATGTTGTGGTGCTACGCCGCGGGTCAGATGGTCAACGGCAACCTCGCCGACAAGTTCGGCGGACGCCGGCTGATGGCCGCAGGCGCCGTCCTTTCGACGATTCTGAACTGGTGCACCAGTTTCGCCGTGGGCAGCAAGTCCCTGGCCTTCTTCTGGGGAGCCAACGGATTCACGCAGGCGATGGGTTTTCCATCCGGAGGGCGCGTGATCTCGAACTGGTGGGGCCCGCACGAACGCGGCAAGAGCTTCGGCTTCTACCTCTTCGCCGCAGGCTTGTCGTCGGTCCTGGCGTTCGTCACCTCAACCATCGTGGTGGACACGCTGAAAATGGACTGGCAGTGGATATTCCGTATTCCGGTGCTGCTCATGCTGGTCGGCGGCATAACCTTTTATGTGGTGGCCCGCGACAGCCCCAAGGCCGCCGGAATCACTCCGCCCGAGTCCTACACCCGCGACGAGGAATACGTCGAGGCGACTGCTCAGGGGGTGGACACCACGCGGTCACTCGCCCGTTACCGTGCGGTGCTGCGCAATCCGAAGATCTGGTCCACCGGCGTCACGATCGGTTTCCAGAACGCTGCTCGTTATGGATTGCTGATCTGGGTACCGGTCTACTTTCTGGGCAAGGACTGGAAAGAGGGGGGCGGTGGGATAAGCCCGGTATGGATCTCGGTGGCACTGCCGGTCGGCATGGCTGTCGGCGCCCTCACCAACGGTCAGTTGTCCGACCGCATGTTCGGATCCCGTCGTGATCGCCCCATCATGTTGTTCATGGTGCTCGGCGCGGTGACCGCCACAGTCATGTACGTCGCGCATCTGGGCACGGTCACCGGGATCCTTGTGCTGTTCTTGACGGGATTCTTCGTCTACGGTCCGCATTCGACCATCTGGGCGCTGTGCCCGGATCTGGTCGGTACGCAAATGGCGGGCACTGCAACGGGAGTGGTGAACTTCTTCTCCTATCTGTTCGCCGGCGTCGCGGAACCACTCGTCGGCCACCTCATGGATCACACCGGAAACGCAGCGCTGATCTTCCCTGTGGTGGCGGGGTGCTGTGTGGCCAGTGCGACTGCGGCCGCAACCATTCGGCGTTAGCTCAATCGACGGCGCGGTGGCCCGACTTCGGGTCACCGCGTCGTGCGGTACCTGGGTTCGCGCGCCTGACACCTACGTCGGCCACGAAGCTGTGCCGCCGACAAGCGCCACGAACGCCTCCTCGGGCGGAGTCAGCACCCGGTCCGCCCGCCGCACGAGGTAGGCCGTCCGGCTGGGCGGCGGAGGCGTCACCGTCAGTCCGACGAGCAGACCCGAAGCCCGCTCACGTGCGGTCACATGTTCGGACAGCAATGCCACCCCAAGGCCTGCGTAGACCGCCTCCTTGAGGGTGTCGGGGCCCCAGAGGTTCCATTGCGCGGCTGAATCCAGTCCCCACAACCGCAGCGCCGTTTCCTGTTGGCGCCGTGTCGCCGATCCCATCTCTCGCATCAGAAACCGCTGGCCGACAAGGTCTTCCGGTGTCAACGCATGACCAGCCAGCGGCGATCCGGGCGCTGCGACGAGCAGCATCGCCTCTTCGAACATGGCCTGGGCGGTCAATTGTTCTTCGCGTGGCGCATCTGCGCACAAGCCGAGCGCCACCTCGCCGCGCAGCACCCAGTTTTCTACCGCGTCCTCGTTTCCGACCCTGATCTGGCATTCGACTTTCGGTGCCTGCTCAGCGAACTCGGCCACGAGCCTCGGCAACAAATAGGTGCCCAGCGTGGTCGTGCCCGCCACCACCAGGCTGCCCGCTTCGAGTCCCTGAAAGCCGGCGACTTGATGTTCCATACTCCTCAGCAGTTCGAACACCTTGCGGGCGTGCTCGACCACGACATCCCCGGCCGGAGTCGTCCTGGCACCTTGCGTGCTGCGCTGAACGAGTTGCACGCCAAGAGAGTTCTCCAGGTTGCGGATGTGATTGGATACCGAGGGCTGACTCATGTACAGCCGCTTGGCGGCCCCCGAAAAACCTCCGCTTTCGACGACCGCGACCAACACTTCGAGCTGCGTCAGGTTCGCCATAGGGTCACCATTGTCCGCCCAGCAGACGCAAAAGTGCCCCAAAACATGAGTTTTGGGGCACTTTTGTGACTGCTCGACGAAATGTCAGAGGCGCTCGATGATCGTGACGTTGGCGGTACCGCCGCCTTCGCACATGGTCTGCAGACCGTAGCGGCCGCCGGTGCGCTCAAGGGTGTTGAGCATCGTGGCGAACAGCTTGGCACCGGTGGCGCCGAGGGGGTGCCCCAGGGCGATCGCACCACCGCTCGGGTTGACCTTGGCCGGGTCGGCCTTCAGATCCTTCATCCAGGCCAGCACGACGGGCGCGAAGGCCTCGTTGATCTCGACGGTGTCGATGTCATCGATGGACAGGCCGGTCTTCTCCAGCGCGTACTGCGTCGCCGGGATCGGACCGGTGAGCATCAGCACGGGATCGGCGCCGCGTGCGCTGATGTGGTGAATGCGGGCCCGCGGTTTCAGATTGTGCTCGTTGACCGCCTTCTCGGAGGCCAACAGCACGGCGCTGGAGCCATCGGAGATCTGGCTGGCCAGTGCGGCGGTCAAGCGGCCACCCTCGACGAGCGGCTTCAAGGTCGCGAGCTTCTCGAGTGTCGACTCGCGCGGACCTTCGTCGACCCCGAAGTCCCCCACCGGGACGATCTCGTTGTCGAAATGGCCCGCGCGGATCGCGGCGAACGCCCGCTGGTGGCTCGTGTAGGCGAACTGCTCCATCTCTTCCCGCGAGATGTCCCAGCGCTCGGCGATCAGCTCGGAGCCGCGGAACTGCGAGATCTCCTGGTCGCCGTACCGATGCCGCCAGCTCTCGGATTCGGCTGTGGGAGTGCTGAATCCGAGTTCCTTGCCGACGATCATGGCCGACGAGATCGGCACCCAGCTCATGTTCTGCATGCCGCCGGCCAGGATGATGTCCGCGGTGCCCGACATGATCGCCTGTGCACCAAAGGAGATCGCCTGCTGGCTGGAGCCGCACTGCCGGTCGACGGTGACGCCGGGCACCTCTTCGGGGTAACCCGCCGCGAGCCAGGCGTTACGGCCGATGTTGCCTGCCTGCCCGCCGATCGCGTCGACGCAGCCGACGATGACATCGTCGACCGCGGCCGGATCGACGTCGTTACGGTCGAAGACTGCACGGAAGATGTGCGCACCGAGGTCGATCGGGTGCACCTGGGCGAGCGATCCGTTCTTCTTGCCGACGGGTGTGCGCACGGCATCGACGATGTATGCCTCAGGCATTGTTTGTCTCCTTTGACAGGGTGATTCCGCCGAGAACGATGGCGAGGTATTGGCGCCCGACCTGCTCGGCCGAGAGTGGTCCGCCGGGCTGATACCACCGGACCGAGACCCATGTGGTGTCGCGGATGAATCGGTACACCAGGTCGACGTCGAGGTCTGGCCGGAACGAGCCGTCGGCCATGCCCTGCTGCAGGATGTCGATCCACATCTTGCGCTGCTCTTTGTTGCGCGCCTCGACGAACGCGAACTGTGGCTGCGCGGACAACCGTTTGGCCTCGTCCTGGTAGATCACCACCTGCGCGTGCCGGTGCTCGATGGCCTCGAAAGACGTCATGAACATGCCCGAGAGCCGCTCCAAGGGGGTCGCCGCGCTGTCCACGATGACCTGATAGCGGGCGAACAGCCAGTCCAGGAAGTCCCGCAGCACCTCTTCGACCATTTGTTCTTTGGACTTGAAGTGGTGGTACAGACTGCCCGAGAGGATGCCTGCGGAGTCGGCGATATCGCGGACGGTCGTTGCTTTCAGACCGCGCTCGGCGAACATCGTCGCTGCGAGCTCAAGGAGCTCGTCCCGCCTGCTTGCCGGCTGGCTGGAGGTTTCCGGCGCCATGACGACAGCATAGCAACCAAGCGCTTGCTAGGTCACGTTTGGGTTCGCGACACCGCGTTCAAAAAAAGGGCGGGCCTCCAAGAGGGAGGCCCGCCGCGACTCGTCGGGGCTATGGGGCTATGCAGGCTGCGGGACACCACCGACCGCAGTGGCTTGCGCGACTTCGACTGCAGATTCGTCTGCGCCTTCGCGAGCGCTGCGCTGCGCCAATACCGCGGAAAGTACCGCGGCGAATGCGAGCAGCGCCAGCGCGCTCAGCCCTGCATACGCTGAGGTCGGCCAGATCCCGTTCAGCAGCAAGAGCCCCGACAACGTGCAGGTCGGAACGCCCAACAGGACCAGAAACCACCCGGTGAAGTGCCCGAGATCGACTCGGCCCGCCTTCGTCACGCCAAGTCCGAGCAGCACGAAGAACAGCGTCCACATGATCGCCCAGGTCGCCCAGATGACCGCGAACACTGGATCGGTGCCGATACTCCTGACGGCATAGAGAAGCGCTATGGCAGCAACGAAGGAGCTGTACCAGCCGAAGCCGCGTGGGTCGATGTCGAAGATCTGGATGAAGCCGAACCACAGATATGTGAAGCCGAACAAGTAGCTCGGCCAGGTCGCGTTGACGGTGGTCGGCTCACCGGCCGATTGAACGAGCACCAGCGTCGGCAGGACCACCTGGGCGGCACCCACGAACAGGTTCAGTGGCGCAGCACCTCGCGGGCTGACCACCCCGACCGACACCAGTCCGTTCACGAACAGTGCCACACCCACCAGAAGCAATCCGACGTTCCCCATCAGCGGCCGACCCAATCCACGAACTGGTCGGACGTGATGACCGGCGCGAAAAAGTTGTTGATCCGTTCGAACGCGGCGCGCTCGTGGTCGGGATGCACGGCACCGGTCGCATCGCCGATCACGATGGGCAGCAGGCCGTGGTCACGTGCGGCCCGGGCATTGCCTTCCACGCACCAGTCGAGATGAATGCCGGTGAGCACGATGACCTCAACCCGTTGCCGGTTCAACGCGCCGGGCAGGTCCGTACCGACGAAAGCCGTCTGCAGGGCCTTCTCGTACAACTCGTTGTCGCCGGGCTCGACCAGCTCGCGCAGTTCGCCGACAAGCTCGTTGTCCCAGGCGATTTGTTCAGGCGTCGCGTTGATGTGACCGGTCCACCCGGCGTACTGTGCTTTGTCGAAATCGGTTTTCGGATAATCCTCGCGGAACACCGAGAATCCAATCCAGTTGAAGGACACGAAATTCGGTGCCGAACGTGCGGCTTTCACCGCCTTGACGGTCGCAGCGAGACTGCCCCGGAAGGCGTGCCCCTCGGCGTACTGAACCCCGCCCGGCTTGTACAGCGAATTGGATTGGCTGATCGACAGGAAAGCGGCCGGCCTCGAGAGGATCTCACGGAAATCGAGGCTCTCCCACTGTTTGGCCAGCGGCGGAATGGCGGCGGTGTTGTCGGCTGGATAACCCAGCGCGGCGGCATCGAGCTCGACCGGCTCGAGCGGTGTGATTCTCGGTGAGCCGTCGACGGCGAGTGCGGTCACAGTCTTCCCTTCGGCGTTACGTGTACGAAACATGCCACTCGGGACAACTTTTGACCGGCGCGCAACGGGACGACAGCCTTTGAATCGCCGCGATTCCAGCGCGCTACCGCATCGCGACGGTGTCCCAGTACGCCGAGCAGTATTGCGGCAGTTCGACGGCCACCGGGCGGTCGGCCTTCGCCCGCGACAGGTTGAAGGTATACCAGGAATCCTGTTCCGCAGGCCGGGATTTCACGCACGTCCGCACCAGCTCCGGGAGCCGGTGCAGCGCCGGGTCGATGTCCGAGGACAACCGGGACAGGTACTCCAGATCGATCTGCCCGGTCGCTTCGAAACGGTCGATGTTGCGGTCGGCGACCAATCGTTCGGGGTTGAGGGCGGCCAACCCCAGCAGGGCCAGCACGCCGGCGACGAGGACGGCCCGTGGCAGCCAGCGCGCCGACATCCGGATGCCTGCCGCAGCCACCAGCAGGAACACCACGCCGAGCCACAGTTCGATCGTCACCACCATGAGCCGGTCGGTGCTGAAACCGTAGGCCTGCTGATACAGCCACATGCGGTGGATCGCGGAGATCACCACCACAACCGAAGTGGCACACAAGATCCCGACGAGCACCCGCAATGCGCGGCGGTCGGCGGCACTGACGCGCGAGGCCACCCGGATCACGGCGCCGAGCACCAGCATGGTCAGCGCGGACACCCACAGCAACTGCCAGAAACCCTGCCGCGCGTACTCTGCGTACGTCAGCCCCTCGGTTTCCAGAACATGCGTGTGCCCGCCGAACAGCACCGCGGCCTGCACCACGACGAAAGCGATGAACAGCGCGTCGAGCACGCCCAGCGGCAGCGCCCACTCCCACCGGGGCACCGGCCGCATCGGCGGCGGTGCCATCGCGTCGAGCTTCGGGGCGAACCGCATCAGATACGCCCCGCCCAGCACGAACGCCACCACGATCGCGAACACCACTGTGCGAGCGATGAATTCACCACCGTCCAGCGCGGGTGTCAGACTGCCTGCCAGGTGCGCGAACGCCGGGTCTGCCGCGGCGAACAAGGCGCCGAACAACAGCACCAGCACCACGGTCACCGCGACGACCACGGCGACGCGACCGAGGTTGGGAATGTTCGTCCGCCGTGGCAGCGCCCGCTGGACCCAGCGCGTGACCCGCGCGGGCAACGCCCACGCCATGAAGGGCCCGGTGAACACCGCGGTCCACGTGTGACCGCCGAACAACGTGCACCATCCGAGCATCCACCCGGCCATGATGCACAGCACGCCGAGCCAGTCCGCGGCCAGCAGCCCTGGGACGGCGAACAGCGCGAGGGTCAACGCGATCCCCGCCAGTTCCAGCCTCGACGGCCGGCGATCCGCGGTGCCGTACACCACGCCGAACACCAGCACAGCGACCAGCAGATAGCCGATGCTGAGCACCGAGGGCCGCCACAGCGCGGTACCGATCAAGCCTGCGACCCCGGCCAACACCAGCACCCGCCGGGGCGCGGCCGCCAACGGATCGATCGGCCAGATCCGGCGCGACCACACGGTCCAGCCCGGCTCGCCGTAGCGCGGCAGCGCCGGCCCGATCAGGGGTGGCGGGGCCATCACCGGATGGACCCCGGGATACCCGGGTGGCGCTGTCGTCATACTGACTCCTCCATCTGTTCCCCGACGGTGACCCTGATCCGGCACCCCGCGTGGGCGTCCAACACTTCGATGGTTCCGCCGTGCAGTTCGACGGCCCACCGGGCGATGGCCAGGCCGAGACCCGTCCCGCCGTCGGACGTCGCACCCCTGGTGAACCTCTGGAACACGCGTTCGCGCTCGGCCGGCGGGATTCCGGGGCCCTCGTCGCACACCTCCAACCGCAGGCCGGACGTGCCTGCCGCGGCGGCCAGCACGGTGACGCGCCCGCCGGGCGGGCTGTGCCGAATAGCGTTGTCCACCAAGTTGACCACCACCTGACGCAGCCGGGCCGGGTCGGCCACAGCGTGCAAACCGGGCGGCGACACCCGAACGCTCACCGTCACGTCGGCTGCCGCCACCGTGGCGTGCTCAACCGCGTCCCGCAGGAACTCGTCGACCTCGAACCTGCTGATCTGCAACGGGATCGCACCGCCTTCGATGCGCGAGAGATCGAGCAGATTGGTCACCAGCTCACCGAGTCGTTCGGTCTGTGCGAGCGCCATCCGCATGGTCGCGGGGTCCGGTTCGGCAACGCCGTCGACCACGTTCTCCAACACCGCCTGCAGGGCCGTGATCGGCGTGCGCAGTTCGTGGGACACGTTGCCGATCAAGCCGCGCCGGTATTCGTCCGCGGCGCCGAGGTCGGCCGCCATCTGATTGAATGCGACTGCCAACTGGCCGATTTCATCGCGCGACGTGGCCCGGACCCGGATGCTGTAGTCGCCCTGCGCCATCGCGCGGGCGGCGGTCGTCATCTGCCGCAGCGGCGAGGTCATGCCATGCGCGAGGAACTGCGTCAAGATCAATGACGTCGCGAGCGCGGCGAGCAGCGCGTACCGGAACTGCCAGCTGGCACCGACCCAGAACGTGAACGACGCCAACAGGATCGCCCCGCCGACCAGGAGCCCGGTCTTCACCTTGAACGATGCGAACGGATCCAGCGGCCGGGGCAGCCGGTCCCACAGCTCGGCCACACTGCTCATTTCGGCGTCTCCAGTGAGTAACCGACGCCGTGCACCGTGCGGATCAGGTCCGACCCGAGCTTGCGGCGCAGCGCCTTGACGTGGCTGTCGACCGTGCGGGTTTCGACCTCCGCAGCCCACCCCCAGACGTGTTCGAGCAGCGTCTCCCGGGCCACCGCGGCCCGGGGCCGGCCGGCCAGAAACGCCAGCAGGTCGAATTCGGTTCGGGTGAGGTGGATCTCCTGCTCGCCCTGATGGACCCGTCGCTCGGCCAGGTCGATGCGGTAGTCGCCCACCGACAGCGGCTGGTCACCGGCCGCGCGGTCCACGCGCCGCAGCAAGACCCGGACCCGGGCCACCAGTTCCCGCATGCTGAACGGCTTGGTCAGGTAGTCGTCAGCACCGATGCCGAGACCGATCAGCATGTCGGTCTCGTCGGTGCGGGCCGTCAACATGAGCACCGGCACAGCCCGCTCGGCCTGGATGCGCCGGCACACCTCCAGCCCGTCGAAGCCCGGCAGCATCACGTCGAGCACCACCAGATCCGGCTGGGTCGCCGCGGCGGTTGCTACCGCCGATGGTCCATCGACGGCGGTCTCGACGTCGAACGCCTCGGCGCGCAGCCGGGTGGCCACCGCGGACAGGATCGTCGGCTCGTCGTCGACCACCAGGATTCGCTTCACAAATCCGACTCTAGGTGCAGGTTGTGGTGGCCAAGGGCAGCGTTTGTGAAGATCCTGTGGAGACCGTGTCGCCGGATCTGGCTACGCTGGCCTGGGTCAGGACGCGTCAGGAAGGGCACCGGGGTGGACCAGAACACGGCATGGTCCACCGACGAGGTGCGGCAGTTTGCCGGCAAGGCCTACGCGGCGGGCCAGAAGCTCGCAGGCGCTGCCGGCTGGTCCAACACGGGTGCCACCCAGACCTTGCTGTGGGGCGACTTCCAGGGCAGCGGGCGGACGCCGTACCGCGTGCAGGTCAATTTGGTGGGCCCGACGTACAAGTGCTCGTGCCCGTCACGGCAGTTTCCCTGCAAGCACGTGGTCGGTCTGGTGCTGCGCTGGTGCGGCGGCAGCGTCGACGCCTCGGCGGCCCCGGCAGGCGCCATCGAGGCGACGCCCGCCGCGCCGAAGGCGCCGCGTGAGGTCAGCGAGAAAACCATGGCGGCGCGGCAGCGCAGCGTTGCCGAGGGCTTGCAGCAGCTCGACCGGTGGATCGAGGACCAGATCCGCAACGGCATCGCCGGGATCAGCACCGACCCGTACGCCGGCTGGAGTGAACCGATCGCCAAACGCATGGTCGACGCCAAGGCACCCGGCCTGGCGGGCTGGTTGCGCAACCTGCCCGGCTACCTCACGCACGACGAATGGCCGCGGATGATCATCGAGGATCTCGGTTTGATGCGGCTGCTGACCGACGCCTACCGCACCATCGACTCATTGCCCGCGGAGACCGCTGCCGCGGTGCGCCGCCACATCGGGTTCACGGTGGCGCGGGCCGAGGTGCTGGCGACCGAGCCGGTGAGCGACACCTGGCAGGTGCTCGGCTACGCGGAGACCTTGGAGGACCGGTACACTACCCGGCGAATGTGGTTGAGCGGCAGCGCCACCGGACTGCTGCTCAGCGTGCAGTCCACCGCGCCGAGCGGTGCCAGTTTCGACAACCGGCTCACCCCGGGGCGCGAATTCACCGGCGGCGTCTACCTGTACCCCGGTGGGTCGTCGAGCTTCCGCGTCGCGATTCCCGACGGCGACGTGCCGACGACGCCCATCGAGCGACTCGCCGTCACCGGCACGGGAATCGACGCGGCATTGGCCGGCCGGGCCCGCGCCCTGGCGGTCGACCCATGGCTGCTGCGGTTTCCGGCGGTCGTCACCGCCCGGCCCGTGCAGCAAGCCAAGCCCAAACGCCGCTATCTCGTGGACGCGGACGGCAGCGCTCTACCGGCGATCTGTGACGACGACCGCTGGGCGCGGTTGCAGGCCGGCAGCGGAGGACGCCTGCAGCCGGTGCTGGTCGAGATCACCAGGGACGGTGTCGATCCGCTGTCACTCTTGAGCGATGCGCCGCCGTCGCGTCTGACCGGACCGGCGGTGACCGCACTGTGAGTGACTATCAGCGGATGATCTCGGCCGCCACTGTGGGATTCGGCGCCAAACCGCTTCCAGCGGGCACCTTCGATGCACCCGTCGACGGCAGTGTCGCCGCCGTGTGCGATGCAGACGATCCCGTCGGGTCGGTGCTGCGGGTCGCGGGCCTGTACGCGACCGCCAGACGGGCGGGCCAACTTCCCGAACGCGTCGAGCCGGGCGCCGCCCCCGCAGCCGCGGAGACCCGGCCGCTGATCACTGCCGCACACGCCTTCCTCATGGAGCGCGCACTGACCGTCCGGCCCATCCTCGACGCCGTGCTCGGCGACATCGCCGCGGCGGGCCTGCGCCTGCCACCGCGGCTCATACCAGACCTGCTCCGGCTCCAGCAGGGCGGCGTTGTGACGCAGGCACTCTGGGATGCGCTCGGCAACGCCGGCCAGTGGTATGCCGTCGAGCACTACGGCCGCAACCACCGTGCGCTGCGCAACGTAGTCCGGGCGGATGCCACCGAGTGGCCCAGGGAATCCGACTACACCCACGGCGACACCGCCAAGCGCCTGAGCTGGCTGGCCGCCGCCCGGAGGCTCGACCCGGACCGCGCCCGCGAACTCGTCACCGCACATTGGGCGAGCGAAGACGCCGAGTCTCGGGCGGCCTTGTTGGCAGCGTTCGCGTCACCCGAACACGACGCCGACGAACCATTTCTGGAAGCCGCGCTCGACGACCGCGCCGTCACGGTACGCAGCGCCGCCATCGCCGTGCTCGGTGACCGGGCCCGCAGCCGCTATCTCGATCGCATGAAAGACCGGTCCGCCCAGATATTTTCGGTCAAGAAATCGATGCTGGGTGTGAAGGTCACCGTCCATCCGCTGCCCGGCCCCGACGCCGCCGCGATTCGTGACGGCCTGAGCACCACCAAACCCGAGGCCGTCGTGGCTCGCACCCCGATCACGTTCTGGAACGAGGTCTTCGGCGCAGTGGCACCTGAGAAGGTGGCGCGCGCGCTGCCCGACACCGTGCTGGCCGCGCTGACCCTCAGCGCGCTGCGCGGCGACGACCCCAGCTGGGCGGTGCCGCTGTTACAGCGCTGTCTCCCAGCTGATTACGGCACCTGCTACCACCCGGCGACTGCCCATCCGGCCATCTCGGCCGAGATGATCCGCGCGCTCACCAACACTGCCGAGTCCGCGCCCCTGGCCCGGTTGGTGGCGGGTCTGCCGCGGCCGTTCGCGCCGGACGTGGCCGAAGCCCTGTTCGCGTCCCTGGCCGGTGTTGGCTGGGGCACAGCGCGCTCGCGCCGCGAGGCCGCCGCCCATCTGGCTGCAGGCTATCCACTCGATTGGCTGCCGCGCTTCGCCGCACTGGTCGACCGCACCACCGACGAGGAACTGCACAAGTTCTACGCCACCGTGTTCGAACTGCTCACGCTGCGCTCCGACATTGCAAAGGAACTCCCATGACCGAATCCGCCCTGCTGCGCCCGCACGCCGAGCAGCTGTTCGCCGCAGAACTCGCCGCGTTGCGTGCGGCCGACGACAAGGCCGCGCCACCCAACTGGTCGATGTCGCCGCACGCCGTAGTGCGCTACCTGCTGGGCGGGGAAACCGTGGACGGCGTGGAGATCACACCCAAGTACATCGGACCCCGCCGGATCATCGAGGTAGCGGTCGCGACACTGGCCACCGACCGGGCGCTGCTGCTGCTCGGGGTACCCGGCACCGCCAAGACCTGGGTTTCGGAGCATCTGGCCGCGGCCGTCACCGGGGATTCGACGCTGTTGGTGCAGGGCACCGCGGGCACCGTCGAGGAAGCCGTGCGGTATGGCTGGAACTATGCCCGGCTGATCGCCGAAGGACCGTCCGAGCAAGCCCTGGTCCCGTCGCCGATCATGACCGCGATGCGCGACGGCAAGATCGCGCGCCTCGAAGAGCTCACCCGCATCCCGTCAGAGGTGCAGGACGCGCTCATCACGGTGCTCTCCGAAAAGACCCTGCCGATACCAGAACTCGGCACCGAAGTGCAGGCCACGCGGGGCTTCAACGTGATCGCTACCGCCAACGACCGCGACCGCGGAGTCAACGACCTGTCCTCGGCACTGCGGCGGCGGTTCAACACCGTGGTGCTGCCGCTGCCCGCGAGTCTCGACGACGAGGTGGAGATCGTGACGCGCCGGGTCGCCGACATCAGCGGATCGCTGCAGCTACCCGAGGTGCCGACCTCGGCCGACGAGATCCGCCGCGTGGTCACGGTTTTCCGCGAACTGCGCTCGGGCCTGACCGCCGACGGCCGCAACAAACTCAAGCAGCCATCGGGCACGCTGTCCACCGCCGAGGCGATCTCCGTTGTGACTCAGGGTATCGCGATGTCCGCGCATTTCGGCGACGGTGTACTGCGGCCTGCCGACACCGCGGCGGGAATCGTCGGCGCCGTCGTCAAGGATCCGGTCAACGACGCGGTCGTGTGGCTGGAATACCTCGAGGCCGTGGTGCGGGAGCGGGACGGGTGGGCCGACTTCTACCGGGCATCGCGGGACGTGCTGAACTCGTGACCACCCACGTCCTGGGTGTTCGGCACCACGGCCCCGGTTCCGCCCGTGCCGTGGTGTCCGAGCTGGACCGCATCCGGCCCGACATCGTGGTGATCGAAGGTCCGGCCGACGCGAACGCGCTCACCACCGACGTCGATCACACCGACATGGTGC
Source organism: Mycolicibacterium mageritense (assembly GCF_010727475.1). Classification (NCBI taxonomy): domain Bacteria; kingdom Bacillati; phylum Actinomycetota; class Actinomycetes; order Mycobacteriales; family Mycobacteriaceae; genus Mycobacterium; species Mycolicibacterium mageritense. The sequence continues at coordinate 3,519,514 of NZ_AP022567.1, read as the reverse complement.
CGCCCGTGGCGATCATGGCCTATGCGGTCGACGATCCCGCGGTTTCGGCGTTCTGGCCGTTCGGCGGCTTCTCCCCGGAGTGGCAGGCGCTGCAGTGGGCCGCGCACAACCGCGTGCCGGTGCGGTTCTGTGATCTGCCCGCAGCCACCGTGCTGGCCCAGCGCGACGAGCGGCACGAGAGCGCATCGTTCGTGCGCATCGATCCGATCGGGGCGCTCGCCGATGCCGCGGGTTACGACGACCCAGAACGCTGGTGGGATGACGTTGTTGAATCTCGCACCGACGGAACCGGATTCGACGCGATCACCGAGGCAATGCGGACCGTGCGGGAGCTCGAACCCGCCGAGGACGATACGATCGAGCACCAGCGTGAAGCACACATGCGTCAGGTGATCCGGAAAGCAGTCAAGGAATTCACGACCGTGGTCGTGGTGTGCGGAGCCTGGCACGCACCCGCCTTGGCCGGAAAACTTCCCGCCGCGAGCGCTGATTCGGCATTGCTGCGGGGCCTGCCCAAGGTCAAGTGCGCGACGGTGTGGGTGCCGTGGACGCATTCACGGCTGGCCGCGGCGTCGGGCTACGGCGCGGGCGTCCGCTCGCCGGGCTGGTATCAGCACGCATTTGTCGAGCGCGAACGCCCGGTGGAAACGTGGCTCACGCTGGCGGCCAGGGCATTACGCAACCACGACATCTTCGTCTCCTCCGCACACGTGATCGAAGGCGTCCGGCTGGCCAACGCACTGGCCGCGATGCGGGGCCGGGCCCATCCCGGTTTGAGCGAGGTCAACGAGGCCACCGAAGCCGTGCTGTGCGAAGGTTCCGACACCCGGTTCGGGCTGATCGTGCGGGAGCTGGTGGTCGGGGAACGGCTCGGCAGCATTCCTGAACACCTGCCGATGGTGCCGCTGCTGGCCGACATCACCAAGCAGCAGCGCTCGTTGCGGCTCAAACCCGATGCCACTGCCAAGCAGGTCACGCTCGACCTACGCAAGCCGAACGACCTCGCCAAATCGCATCTGCTGCATCGGCTTGCCGTGCTCGACATTCCGTGGGGTGAGCCCGAGATGACCAGCGGCCAGGGCACGTTCAAGGAGGCCTGGACGCTGCAGTGGCTGCCCGAGTTCGCGGTGAAGGTCGTGGTGTCTTCGGTGTGGGGCAACACCGTGTGCCGCGCATGTAAAGCCAAACTGGTCGACACCGCCGAGAACGCGACTCATCTGGGTGAGGTGACCGCCGCGATCGAGGCTGCCCTGCTCGGCGGTGTCGACGAGGCCGTCGCACCGCTGCTGGCCATCCTGGAGAACAAGGCCGCAGTCGACCGCGATCTCACCGAGCTCATGGCGGCCCTGCCCGCGCTGGCCCGGTCGCTGCGCTACGGCGACGTGCGGCGCACCGACGCGGGCGCGCTGGGCGAGGTCACCACATCGTTGCTGCGCCGCGTCAACGTCGGGCTGCCCGCGACGCTGACCGGTCTGGGTCCGGACGCGGCCGCCGAGATGCTCGTGCACGTCAACGCCGTCACCGAAACCGTCGATCTGCTCGACGTCGATATCCGTGAGGAATGGCTCACCACCATCACGCGCCTGGCCGACCGGGACGACCTGCACGGCAGCCTGGTGGGCCGCTTCGTCCGGATCGGGGTCGACGGAGCGGTGTTCACCACCACCGAAGCGGCCCACCGCATGCGTCGCGCCCTGAGCGTCGGCGCGCCGGCCGACGAGAAGTCCGCCTGGATCGAGGGCTTCCTGTCCGGCAGCGGTCTGCTGTTGGTGCACGACACCGAGTTGCTCTCGGTGATCGACGAGTGGTTGATCGGTTTGACGGCAACGGAGTTCACCGACGTCCTGCCGCTGGTGCGGCGCACGTTCTCCACGTTCGATGCCGGCATCAAACGCAACATCGGGCACGCGGTGGCCACGGCAGGCGCCACCGTCCACACCGAATTCGCCATCGACGCCGAACGCGCCCGGCCCGCGGTGATCGCGGCGGCCGCCATCTTCGCACGAGGTATCGCGCATGACTGACGACATCGTCCCCGACGAACGCGACCGCCGCTGGCGGCTCGTGCTGGGCTCGGACGCGGAGTCGCTGCCGAGCCTGCAGGGCGGTGACGTCGAGATGGACAAGGCACTGTCCGCGCTGTACGACCGCAAGGGTGGGCTCGGCGGATCAGCGCCCAAGGTGGCCCGCTGGTTGGGCGACATCCGAAACTACTTCCCCAGCACCGTGGTTCAGGTCATGCAGCAGGACGCCATCGAACGGCTCAACCTGCGCATGCTGCTGCTCGAACCCGAGATGATGGACAGCGTCGTCCCGGATCTGTCGCTGGCCACCACGCTGATCACGCTCGGAGAGGCCATCCCCGACGAGTCGAAGGCCTCGGCGCGGGCCCTGGTCCGTAAGGTCGTCGAGGACATCGAGCGGCGCATCGCCGACGGCACCCGAGCCACGCTGCGCGGCGCGCTATCGCGCAGCGCGCGGACCAACCGGCCGTTGGCCTCCGACATCGACTGGAACCGCACCATCGCCCGGAATCTGAAAACCTTTCAGCCCGATCTCAACACGATCATCCCCGAACGGCTGGTCGGGTTTCGCCGGGCCGGGCGATCGGTCACCAAGGACATCGTGTTGGCCATCGACCAGTCGGGCTCGATGGCGGAATCGATCGTGTACTCAGCGGTTTTCGGCGCGGTGATCGCGTCGATGCGGTCCCTGCGCACGTCGCTCGTGGTGTTCGACACCGAAGTCGTCGACCTCACCGACCTGCTCGACGATCCTGTCGACGTGCTGTTCGGCACCCAGCTCGGTGGCGGCACGGACATCAACCGGGCCATCGCCTACTGCCAGACGCTGATCACGCGGCCCGCCGACAGCATCTTCGTGCTGATCTCCGACCTCTACGAGGGCGGCGTGCGCGACGAGATGCTGGCCCGCGTCAAGCAACTCGTCGACGCGGGAGTGACCGTGGTGGTGCTACTGGCGCTGTCCGACTCGGGCGCGCCGTCGTTCGACCGGGAGATCGCCGCCGACCTCGCCGCCATGGAGATCCCCGCGTTCGCGAGCACGCCCGACGCGTTTCCCGAGCTGCTGGCGCTGGCCATCACCAAGGGCGACATCCGCGGCTGGGCGGACCGGACCGGTCTGGCGCAGCGCGGGATGGAGCAGACCTAGGCCCGCTGGCTCGACACCGAGATGACCTCGCCGGTCAGGTAGCTCGAGTAGTCGCTGGCCAGGAACGCAATGGTCGACGCGACCTCCCACGGCTCGGCAGCGCGGCCGAACGCTTCATCGGAAGAGAGCCGATCCAACAGGTCCGCAGAAGCCGAGCGCTCCAGGAATTTGTGCCGTGCGATGCTCGGCGAGACGGCGTTGATCCGCACGCCGTACTCGACGGCTTCGATTGCGCTGCACCGGGTCAACGCCATGACGCCGGCCTTGGCGGCGGCATAGTGCGACTGGGAATGCTGTGCGCGCCAGCCCAACACGCTCGCGTTGTTGACGATCACGCCGCCGTGCTCGACGTCCCGGAAATACCGCAGCGCGGCGCGGGTGGCCCGCATGACCGAGTTGAGCGTGACGTTGAGGACGCGGTCCCACTCGTCGTCGGTCATGTCGATCAGCGGGGTTTCACCGCCGAGGCCGGCGTTGTTGACCAAAACGTCGAGGCGGCCCATCTTCTCGACCGACCGGGCGATGAGTGCGTCGACCGCTTCGGTCGAGGTGACGTCGCAGACCACAGCCTCGACCTTGCCGAGCCCCAGATTGGCCAACTGGTCGCGCGTTTCCCCCAGGCGGCGCTCGTGGTAGTCGGACACCACGACGTCGGCCCCCTCCAGCAGGGCGCGGCGCGCGGTGGACGAACCGATGCCGGTGCCTGCGGCCGCGGTGACGAGGACGACCTTGCCCGCCAATAGGCCGTGGCCCTCAACCTCTTCGGGAGCGATGGACAGATCGGTCATCAGTCTTCTCCTATGGTCTTCGCGCGAACGCTCATCCGCGAGCCTCTCGGGGTAGGCCCAGCACGCGCTCGGCGATGATGTTGCGCTGGATTTCGTTCGATCCGCCGTAGATGGTGTCCGAACGGGAGAACAGGTACAACCGCTGCCACTCGTCGAACTCGCCGTCGGGCAGCGTGAGCCCGGCCATGCCCTGCACATCCATGGCGATCTCGCCGAGCTCGCGGTGCCAGTTGGCCCACAAGAGCTTCGACACGTTGTCCTGGCCCGGCTGCTCCACATCCATGGTCGCCAGGGCGTAGGACCGCATGGCCTTGAGGCCGGTCCAGGAGCGGGTCAACCGTTCGCGGATCAGTGGGTCATCGACCGCACCGGTGCGCTTGGCCAGCTCGACCAGGTTGGAGTGCTCACGCGCATAGCGGATCTGCTGGCCCAGCGTCGACACCCCGCGTTCGAAGGTGAGCGTGCCCATCGCGACGCGCCAACCGTCGCCGGGTGCGCCGACCACGAGAGAGGCATCGGTGCGGGCGTCGTCGAAGAACACCTCGTTGAACTCGGAGTCACCGGTCAGCTGGATGATCGGCCGGATCTCGACACCGGGCTGATCCAGCGGGACCAGCAGATAGGACAGGCCGGCGTGGCGCTTCGAGCCCTTCTCGGTGCGGGCCACCACGAAGCACCACTGTGCCCAGTGCGCGAGTGACGTCCAGACCTTCTGCCCGTTGATCACCCATTCGTCGCCGACCAGTTCGGCCGTCGTCGCCACATTGGCCAAGTCACTGCCCGCGTTCGGCTCGGAGTAGCCCTGGCTCCAGAGCTCGGTGACATCGAGGATCTTGGGCAGGAACCGCTGTTGCTGCTCGGGCGTGCCGTATTCGATCAGTGTCGGCCCGAGCAGCTCCTCGCCCAGGTGGTTGACCTTGTCGGGCGCGTTCGCGCGGGCGTACTCCTCGTAGAACGCGACGCGGTGCGCGACCGAAAGGCCGCGGCCGCCGTGCTCGACGGGCCATCCGAGGCAGGTCAGACCTGCCGCGGCGAGGTGCTGATTCCACGCGCGCCGTTCCTCGAATGCCTCGTGTTCGCGGCCGGGGCCTCCGAGTCCTTTCAGCGCGGCATATTCACCGACGAGATTGTCTGCGAGCCACTGCCGGACCTCGGCCCGGAACTCCTGGACCTCTATCACCCTTGTAGGCTAACCTACCAAGCACTTGCTTTGTTAAGGGAGCATCAATGATCACCGCCAGCCGCACCGTTCCAGCGGTGTTGGACCGGATTGCCGTGCGGTTTTCCGACCATGAAGCCCTGGTCAGCGACGATCAGCGACTGACTTACTCGGAACTGCGGGTGCACGTGCGCCAAGCCGCCGCGGCGATGATCGCGCTCGGTGTCGAACCCGGCGACCGGGTCGCGATCTGGTCCCCCAACACCTGGCACTGGGTCGTGGCATGCCTGGCCACCCACTACGCGGGCGCAGTCGTGGTTCCGCTCAACACGCGGTACACGGCCCGCGAGGCGGCCGACATCCTGGCGCGCACCGAAGCGCCTCTGCTGATTGCGGCGGGCGAGTTCCTCGGTGCCGACAAGACTGCAGACCTGGACCGGGCGGCGCTTCCGACGCTGCGACATGTGGTGCGCGTACCCATCGAAAAGGACGACGGCACGTGGGATGAGTTCGTGGCCCGCGGGACCGATCTCGACGCGGTCGACGCGCGCGCCGCCGCCGTGTCACCCGACGATGTCTCCGACATCCTGTTCACCTCCGGGACGACGGGCCGCAGCAAGGGCGTGCGGTGCGCGCACCGGCAGTCGCTCGACGGGTCGGCCGCGTGGGCCGCATGCGGTCAGCTCACGAGCACCGACCGGTACCTGTGCATAAACCCGTTCTTCCACAACTTCGGGTTCAAGGCCGGGATCCTGGCCTGCCTGCAGACGGGTGCGACGCTGTATCCGCAGCTCACGTTCGACCCCGAGCAGGCCATGAAAGCCGTTGCCGAACATCGCATCACGGTGTTGCCCGGCCCGCCGACCATCTATCAGACGCTGCTGGACCACCCCAAGCGTGCGGACTACGACCTCAGCTCCTTGCGGTTCGCGGTGACCGGCGCGGCTGTGGTCCCGGTCGTGCTGATCGAGCGCATGCAGTCCGAACTGGACATCGACATCGTGCTGACCGCGTACGGCCTGACCGAGGCCAGCGGGTTCGGCACCATGTGCAGCGCCGACGACGACGCCGTCACGGTGGCCACGACATGCGGGCGACCTATTGCCGATTTCGAACTGCGGCTGGCCGATACCGGCGAGGTGCTGCTGCGTGGGCCGAACGTCATGCTGGGCTACCTCGACGATCCGGCTGCGACTGCGGAGGCGATCGACGCGGACGGCTGGCTGCACACGGGCGACATCGGAACCCTCGACGAGCGTGGCAACCTCACCATCACCGACCGGCTCAAGGACATGTACATCTGCGGCGGGTTCAACGTGTATCCCGCCGAGATCGAACAGGTGCTGGCCCGGCTCGACGGTGTGGCCGAAGCGGCGGTGATCGGGGTGCCCGACGAGCGTCTCGGCGAGGTCGGCAAGGCGTTCGTGGTGGCCAAGCCCGGCGCGGCCTTGGATGAGGCGACGGTGATCGCCTACACCCGTGAACATTTGGCGAACTTCAAAGTGCCGCGGTCAGTCGCGTTCCTCGACGTGCTGCCGCGCAATCCAGGAGGCAAAGTGGTAAAACCACAACTGCGAGAGATGATCTGATGGACCTGACTTTCGACGACGAGACCGAGGGCTTCCGGGCCGAGGTCCGCGAATTCCTCGCGGCCAACCGCGATTCCTTCCCGACCAAGTCATATGACACGCTCGAGGGGTTCGAGCAGCACCGCCGTTGGGACAAGGTGCTTTTCGACGCGGGCCTGTCGGTGATCGCGTGGCCCGAGAAGTACGGTGGCCGCGACGCCACGCTGCTGCAGTGGGTGGTGTTCGAGGAGGAGTACTTCCGCGCCGGTGCGCCCGGACGCGCGAGCGCCAACGGTACGTCGATGCTGGCGCCGACGCTGTTCGCGCACGGTACCACCGAACAGCTTGATCGTGTGTTGCCGAAAATGGCGAGCGGTGAGGAGATCTGGGCGCAGGCCTGGTCCGAACCCGAATCGGGCAGCGACCTGGCGTCGCTGCGCTCGACAGCCACCAAGGTCGACGGCGGCTGGAAACTCAACGGGCAGAAGATCTGGAGCTCACGGGCGCCGTTCGGCGAGCGCGGTTTCGGACTGTTCCGCTCGGACCCCGAAGCCCAGCGGCACAAGGGCCTGACCTACTTCATGTTCGACCTCAAGGCCGACGGCATCACCGTGCGACCGATCGCGCAACTCGGCGGCGACACGGGCTTCGGCGAGATATTCCTCGACGACGTGTTCGTGCCGGATCACGACGTGATCGGCGGCGTGCACGACGGCTGGCGCGCGGCGATGAGCACGTCGAGCAACGAGCGCGGCATGTCGCTACGCAGCCCGGCCCGGTTCCTGGCACCGGCCGAGCGGCTCGTCGGACAGTGGAAGTCCAACCCCGATCCGGCGTTCACCGACCGGGTCGCCGACGCCTGGATCAAGGCGCAGGCCTACCGGCTGCACACGTTCGGCACCGTGACCCGGCTGGCCAATGGCGGTGAGCTCGGCGCCGAGTCCTCGGTGACCAAGGTGTTCTGGTCCGACCTCGATGTCGCGCTGCATCAGACCGCGTTGGACATGCAGGGCGCTCAAGCCGAGGTCGTCGACCACTGGACGGAAGGCCTGTTGTTCGCGTTGGGTGGCCCGATCTACGCCGGCACCAACGAGATTCAGCGCAACATCATCGCCGAGCGCCTACTTGGCCTGCCCCGGGAGCCGAAGTGAACTTCGAGATAGACGAACAGCAGCGAGATTTCGCGGCAAGCATCGACGCCGCGCTCGGTGCGGCCGACGTTCCCGCCGCGGTGCGGGCCTGGGCGGCCGGGGACACCGCACCCGGGCGCAAGGTGTGGTCACAGCTGACCGACCTGGGCGTCACGGCGCTGCTGGTGGCCGAGAAATACGACGGCATCGACGCGCACCCCGTCGACCTGGTGGTCGCGGCCGAGCGGCTGGGCTACTGGGCCGTGCCCGGTCCGGTCACCGAGTCGATCGCCGTCGCCCCGATCCTCCTCGCCGACGGCGAACGGTCCGCGGGCCTGGCGTCCGGTGATCTGATCGCGACGGTCGCGTTGCCGCCCCAGGTGCCCTACGCCGTCGACGCAGAATTCGCGGGGCTGGTCCTGGTCGCGGGTGACGGGACGATTCAGGATGGTCAGGCCGGAGCGGTGCACGACTCGGTCGACCCCGCCCGGAAACTGTTCGAGGTTACGGCCACCGGCACCGACCAGCCCGCCGACACCCAGCGCGCCTATGAATTCGGTGTCCTGGCAACCGCGGCCCAGCTGGTGGGCGCGGGCCAGGCGATGCTCGACCAGTCGGTCTCGTACGCCAAACAGCGCACCCAGTTCGGCCGGGTCATCGGCTCGTACCAGGCCATCAAGCACAAGCTCGCCGACGTGCACATCGCCGTGGAACTGGCGCGCCCACTGGTCTACGGCGCGGCACTGTCGCTGGCCGAAGGATCGCCGGAAACCGCGCGCGACGTGAGCGCCGCCAAGGTGGCCGCCGCCGATGCCGCGCTGCTGGCCGCGCGGTCTGCGCTGCAGACGCACGGTGCCATAGGCTTCACCCAGGAGCACGACCTGTCCCTGCTGCTGCTGCGAGTGCAAGCGCTACGCTCGGCCTGGGGCGATCCGACACTGCACCGCCGCCGGGTATTGGAGGGGCTCTCGTGAGTGAAGAGCGCGAACTGCTGCGCGAGACGGTTGCGGCGCTCGTCGACAAACATGCTTCACCCGAGGCGGTCCGCGGGGCGATGGAATCCGAACGCGGCTACGACGAGTCGCTGTGGAAACTGTTGTGCGAGCAGGTCGGTGCCGCAGCGCTGGTCGTGCCCGAGGATCTCGGCGGCGCGGGCGGCGAACTCGCCGACGCGGCCGTGGTCCTCGAAGAGCTCGGCAAGGCGCTGGTGCCCACTCCCCTGCTCGGCAGCACCCTGGCCGAGCTCGCGCTGCTGTCGGTCGACGCCCCCGACGAGGAGGCCCTGGCCGGGCTCGCCGAGGGCACAGCCATCGGCACCGTGGTGTTCGATCCCGAGTACGTGATCAACGGCGATATCGCCGACATCGTCATCGCGGCCGACGGGGAGAACCTCACCCGGTGGAACACCTTCACCGCGCAGGCCAAGTCCACCATGGACCTGACCCGGCGGCTGTCGGCGGTGATCCCCGGCGACACCGCGGTACTGGGCGCCGACCCCGGCCTTGCCGACACCGCCGCACTGCTGCTGGCGGCCGAACAGATCGGTGCGGCCGCGCGCTGCCTGGACCTGACCGTCGCCTACACCAAGGACCGCGTGCAGTTCGGCCGCCCGATCGGCAGCTTCCAGGCGCTCAAGCACCGGATGGCCGATCTCTACGTCCACGTGGTCTCGGCCCGCACCGTAATCTACGACGCGATCGCCGAACCAACGCCCGCCGCAGCGTCATTGGCTCGCGTGTTCGCCAGCGAGACACTGTCGGCCGTGACGTCCGAAGCCATCCAGCTGCACGGCGGCATCGCCATCACCTGGGAGAGCGACATCCAGCTGTACTTCAAGCGGGCACACGGCAGCGCGCAGCTGCTCGGCCCGGCGCGCGAGCATCTGCGCAGGCTCGAAGCCGAGGTGTTCTAGCCTCACGCGACCCATTCGGCCATGACGTCGGCGAGGGCGACCGCGCCCTGATTGCAATCGGCCGGTTCGGCGTGCTCGGCGGGCGAGTGCGAAACACCGGTTGGGTTGCGCACGAACAACATCGCGGTCGGTACCTGCTCGGACAGAATTCCGGCGTCGTGGCCCGCGGCCGTCGGCAGCACGGGCACCTCGCCGAGATGCGCGAGCGCCTTGAGCAATCGGGATCGCGGGCCCTCCGGGAATTCGACGATGGGCGTGACGGATTCGGCGAACACGTCGAGGTCGATCGCGTCGGTGGCGGCATGATGACGGGCCTCGGACGTGATGTGCTCGACCAGCGTGTTCAACGTCGCCTCGTCGGGCGCCCGGGCATCCAGCCACGCGCGGATCTGCGACGGGATCGCGTTGGCCCCGTTGGGTGATACGAGCACCTTGCCGAACGTCGCGACCGCGCCGTGCTGAGCCGCCTGCACCCGCGCGGTGTGCACCGACGACGCGAACGCGAGCATCGGATCGCGACGGTCGATCAGCCGCGTCGCACCCGCATGGTTGGCCTCGCCGGCGAACGTGAACTCCCACCGCCCGTGCGGCCAGATCGACGACGCCACCGCGACCGGTGCGTCCACCAGGTCCATGGCCCGGCCCTGCTCGACGTGCAGTTCGACGAACACCCCGACGCGTTCGGCCAGGCGAGGGTCGGCGCCGAGGTGATCGGGATTCCGACCGACCCGGGTGAGCGCCTCCGCCAACGTGATTCCGTCGTTGTCGCGCAAGCCCCTGGCCCGGTCGGGGCTCAGCGCACCGGTGGACAGCTGCGAGCCCACGCACGCCACACCGAACCGCGCACCTTCCTCGTCGGAGAACGCCGCCACCCCGACCGGAATGGTGGGCACGACGCCACGCTCGCGCAGGATGTCGACGGCCGCGAAGGCCGACACGACGCCGAGTGGCCCGTCGAACGCACCACCGTCGGGCACCGAGTCCAGGTGCGAACCCGTCACGAACGCGTCGCGCGGATCGCCGGACCACCCCGGCGGCAGCCACCACGCCCACAGGTTGCCGTTGCGGTCGGCCTCGACGTCCATGCCGCGGCGGTCGGCCTCACCCACGAACCATTCCCGCAACGTCAGGTCGGCGTCGGACCACGCGAACCGACGGTAACCGCCCGTGGCGGGATGGCGGCCGACGTCGAGGATCGTCGGCCACAGCGCGTCGAACGCGCTCATGCGTTCTCCCACATCGGGATACGCACACCTCGCTCGCGGGCGACGTCGGCGGCGTGCTCGTATCCGGCGTCCACGTGGCGGATCACGCCCATGCCCGGGTCGTTGGTCAGCACGCGCGTGAGTTTCTGCGCGGCCAGTTCGGTGCCGTCGGCGACACAGACCTGACCGGCGTGGATCGACCGCCCCATGCCGACCCCGCCGCCGTGATGGATCGACACCCACGATGCACCCGAGGCCACGTTGACCATCGCGTTCAGCAGCGGCCAGTCGGCGATCGCGTCGGAACCGTCTGCCATGGACTCGGTTTCGCGATAGGGCGATGCGACCGACCCCGAATCGAGGTGGTCGCGGCCGATCACGATCGGCGCGGACAGTTCGCCCGAGGCCACCATCTCGTTGAACCGCAGCCCGGCCCGGTGGCGTTCGCCGTAGCCGAGCCAGCAGATGCGGGCGGGCAGACCTTCGAACTTGACCTTCTCGCCGGCCATGGTGATCCAGCGGCGAAGGTGGGCGTTGTCGGGGAACAACTCCAGGATCGCCCGGTCGGTGGCGGCGATGTCCTTGGGATCGCCGGAGAGCGCGGCCCACCGGAACGGGCCCAGACCCTCCTCGAACTGCGGCCGGATGTAGGCCGGCACAAACCCGGGGAAGTCGAAGGCCCTGTCATATCCGGCCTTACGGGCCTCGTCGCGGATCGAGTTGCCGTAGTCGAAAACCTCCGCACCGCGGTCCATGAATCCGACCATGGCCTCGACGTGCTTGGCCATCGACAGTTCGGCTTGTTCGGTGAAGTAGACGGGATCCTTCTCGGACATCTTCTTCATGTCGTCGAAATCGATGCCCAGCGGCAGGTACGCGAGCGGATCGTGCGCCGAGGTCTGATCGGTCACGATGTCGATGGGGGCTTCGCGCCGCAGCAGCTCGGGGAAGACCTCGGCGGCGTTGCCCACCAACCCGATCGACAACGGCCGCTTGGCGTCTCGCGCCTCGATCGCCATTCTCATGGCCTCGTCGATGTCGGCGGCCTTGGTGTCGAGGTAGTGATGCGCGATGCGGCGGTCGATGCGGCTCTCGTCGCAGTCGACGCAGATGGCCACGCCGTCGTTCATGGTCACCGCGAGCGGTTGTGCCCCACCCATGCCGCCCATGCCCGCGGTCAGGGTTATGGTGCCGGCCAGGGTTCCGCCGAACCTCTTGCGCGCCACGGCACCGAAGGTCTCGAACGTGCCCTGCAGGATGCCCTGCGTGCCGATGTAGATCCAGGAACCCGCGGTCATCTGGCCGTACATCATGAGGCCCTCGGCCTCGAGCTTGCGGAACTGCTCCCACGTGGCCCAGTCCCCCACCAGGTTCGAGTTCGCCAGCAGGACACGCGGTGACCAGACATTGGTGCGGAACACCCCGACCGGCTTCCCGGACTGGATGAGCATGGTTTCGTCGTCCTCGAGGGATTGCAGCGTCCGCACGATCGCGTCGAAGGCCTCCCAGCTCCGCGCGGCCCGCCCGGTGCCCCCGTAGACCACGAGATCCTCGGGATGCTCGGCGACCTCGGGGTCGAGATTGTTCATCAACATGCGCAGGGCGGCTTCCTGTTGCCAACCCTTACAGGAGATTTCGGTGCCACGTGCGGCACGAACGGGACGGGGTCCGGATATCACGGTCATGTTCGATGGTTCCTTCTGTGCTCAGTTGCCGCTCAGGCCCGCGTCGGCGAGCCACTTCTTGGCGATGTCGGAGAGGTTGGTGCCCTTGGCGGCCTCGGCGTTCATGTCGATGAGGTCATCGGTGGTCAACTTCGCCGACACAGCGTTGAGTGCCTTGGTGATGGTCTCGGTCTGCTTGGCCGACTTGATCAGCGGGATGACGTTCTCGGCCGCGAACAGATCCTTGTCGTCCTCAAGGGCGACAAGGTGGTTGGCCTTGAGTCCCGGGTCGGTGCTGAACAGGTCACCGGCCTGGATCTGACCGTTGGTCAGCGCGGTCATCGTCAGGGTGCCACCGGCGTCGAGGCTCACGAACTCCTTGAAGTTGAGCCCGTACACGTCCCGCAGGCCGACCACACCCTGCACACGCGATTTCCATTCGGGCGGCCCGCCGAGCACCATTTCACCGGCGACCGGTGCGAGGTCGGAGATCTTGCGCAGCTTGTACTTGTCCGCGGTGGCCTGGGTGACCGCGACGACATCCTTGTCCTGGGCAGGCGACGGGGCCAGCATGGTGATGCCGGACGGCATGTTGCTGACCAGTCCGGTGATCACGGCTTCGGTGCTCGACGCCGTCGACTCCGGGTTCAGGTGGCTCAACAGCGCGCCGGAGTATTCCGGAACCAGGTCGATCGAACCGTCCTTGAGCGCCGCCAGGTACACCTCGCGGCTGCCGATGTTGAACTGCTCGGTGACGCTGATTCCCTTGGCCTGCAAGGCCTGTGAATAAATGCTGGCGATCAGCTGGCTCTCGGTGAAATCAGCGGACCCGATTATGACCCCGGACCCTTCCGAGCCGGCGGCACCGTCGCTGGACAGTGGGTCACTGTTCAGGCCGCAAGCCGACACGGTCAGTGCCGCAGCCATCGTGGTGACGAGGGCGGACAGGAATTTGCGTCTGATCATTTCACGGGCTCCATGGGGACGGCGGTGTCGAGCGGGGTGGATTTGGCGGCCACGCGGCGCAGGCCGGGCGACACGATCACGCGGCCCAGCCAGGCGAAGCCGAGTTCGAGGACGATGGCCACCAGGGCGACGAGGATTGCGCCGCCTGCCATTTCACTGAAATTCGCCTGTGCGCGGCCGTCGAGGATGAACCGGCCAAGACCCTGCAGACCCAGATAGGCGGCGATGGTCGCGGTCGAGACGATCTGCAGTGTCGAACTGCGGATACCGGAGATCAGCAGCGGCAGCGCGCACGGCAGTTGAACGCGCAGCAGGATCTGGCGTTTGGTGAACCCCATGCCGCGGGCCGCGCCCACCGCGTCCGGATCCGCGTTCTGGATCCCGGCGTAGGTGCCGGTGAGGATCGGCGGCACCGCCAACAGCACCAGCACCACGATGGTCGGCAGCACATACACGAGCTTGCCCGCCACCACCGGCGCGAAGACCAGGAACAGCAGCACCAGCAGGCCCAGACTCGGCAAAGCTCGCAGCGCGTTGGCGAATCCGGCGACCAGGGTCTCGCCGCGCCCGGTGTAGCCGATCAGGATTCCGAGCGGGACACCGATGGCCAGTGCAGCGAGCAGCGCGATCGCGGAGTACAAAAGGTGGTAGCCGACCTGCATCGGGATGCCACCCGTGCCGGTCCAGTGCGTGGGGTCGGTGAACCAGCCGATGATGTTCATGAGGTCACCGTCCGCTGCCGCCACGGCGTGAGGATCTTGTTTCCCACGATGATCAAACCGTCCAGGATCACGGCCAGCACGACGCACAACACCACGCCGGTGACCAACGGAACGAACAATCGGAGCTGGAAGCCCTGGGTGAACAGAGACCCGAGTTGCGGGATACCGAGCAGGGCGGCCATGGTCACGATGCTGACGTTGGACACCACCGCGACCCGCAGGCCGGCCGCGATCACCGGGACCGCGACGGGCAGTTCCACCAGCAGCAGCCGCTGCCAGCCCCGGTAGCCCATGGCCTCGGCCGCCGCCACCGTGTCGTGCGGCACTGAGCTCAGCCCGTCGGCGACCACCCGCACCAGCAGCGCCAGGGTGTAAAGGGTAAGCGCCACAACGATGTTGATCGGGTCGAGGATCTTGGTGCCGAGCAGCACCGGCAGCAGGATGAACAGCGCCAGTGACGGCACGGTGTAGAGCAGCCCCGCGGTGCCGACGATGGCGGCATATCCCCGCTTCGAGCGGTGCGCCCACCAGCCCAACGGAAGTGCGAGCAGCAGGCCGAACAGCGTGGGCAGCACCGTCAGCCAGGTGTGGCTGATCGTGAGGGCCACGATGCGGTCCAGGTTCGACGAGATCCAGTTCACGGTCGCGCCTCCTTCGCGCGCCGGATCGCCGCGATGAGGTTCTGGTCGGTCACGGTGCCCACCAGCACGCCCGCATCGTCGGTGACGACGGCGCGTCCGCTCGGGCTCGACAGCGCCGAGTTGAGCAGCTCGCGCAGTGGATCGCCGCGCCGCGCGGTGGTGCCGCACAGGTTGATGTCGCGCTCCGCGACGGTGTCACCGGACAGGTTCGCGGTGTCGAGCCAGCCGAGCGGCTCCCGGTTGCTCCCCACGGTCAGCACCCATCGCTCGTCGAGCGTCGGGATCGACGTAACCGACTGCCCCACAGTCACTGTCGGTTCTTCGGTCAGCGCGATCTGGCCGTCGATGGGGTGGAACCCGAGCGCCTGGTAGCCACGTGCGGACCCGACGAAGTCTGCGACGAAGGAGTCGTTCGGGGCGGCCAGCAGTTCGGCTGGGCTCGCGGCCTGGGCCAGCGTGCCGCCCTCGCGTAGCACGACCACCTGGTCGCCCAGTTTGAGCGCCTCGTCGATGTCGTGTGTGACCATCACGATGGTCTTCGAGATGTCGGCCTGCAGGCGCAGGAATTCGTCCTGCAGCTGGCTGCGCACGATCGGGTCGACGGCGCTGAACGGCTCGTCCATCAACAGGAACGGCGGATCGGTGGCCAGCGCACGGGCCACGCCCACCCGCTGCTGCTGCCCACCGGAGAGCTGCCAGGGATACCGGCGGGCGAACTTGGCGTCCAGGCCGACCCGCTCGAGGAGTTCCATGGCCTTGGCGCGGGTCTCCTTCTTGCCGCCGCCGAGCAGGCGGGGCAACGCGGCGACGTTGTCGACGACGGTCCGGTGCGGGAACAGGCCCGCGTTCTGGATGACGTAGCCGATCCGCCTGCGCAATGCGACCCGGTCCAGGGTCTGGGTGTCGACGCCGTCGAGTTCGATGGTGCCCGAGCTGGGTTCGATGAGCCGGTTGATCATGCGCATCGAAGTGGTCTTGCCGCACCCGGACGGGCCCACCAGAGCGGTGATCTTGCCGCTCGGCACAGTCAAGGTGAGTTTGTCGACGGCGACCGTGCCGTCGGGATACACCTTGGAAACGTTGTCGAATGTGATCATGAATGTCTTTCTGCGGAGCCTGACTTGGGGGAACGGCTCAGCTGCGCGGACAGCTCCGCGGCAGCCGAGACCAGCAGGTGGCCACACCGGGCCGCATCGGATTCGGTGAATCGGTAACTCGGCACCACGAAGCTGAGCGCCGCGACGATGCGCGCTTCGGAGTACACCGGGCACGCGACGGCGGTCACGTCGGGTTCGACACCGCGCTCGATGACGACATACCCGTCGCTGTTGACGTCGCCGCGAAGCGCATGCCCCGCCGCCGACACGTCCAGTGGAATGGTCCGGCCAACCCAACTGGTGTGTCGCACCGAGTGGGTGCCCTGCACAATGCCGATATATATGGCGACGTCGCTGTGCCACTCGACCGACAGATAGACCGACTCACCCGTCTGCCCGACAAGCTTTTCCATCACGGGCTTGGCCAGGTCGGTCAACGACTCGCTGCTGAGAGCCGCGGCTCCCAGTTGGATCATCCGCCCGCCCGGCCGGTAGATGCCGGACTCGTCCTTGGCGACGAAGCCCGTGGTCTCCAGCGTGCGCAGAAGCCGCAGCGCGGTGCTCGGCGCGAGATCGCAATCCCTCGCGCTGTCAGCAAGATTCGCGCTGCCGCGCTCGCAGATCGTGGCCAGCAACGCGAGCGCGCGCTCCACGGTCCGGGTGGACGCCTCGGCCAATCTCGACCCTCCTCTCAACCCCGTACATTTCTAGTAGATGGAATTCAATTGCCATCTAGCGGAATTATCAGGTTGGAGCGATGATAGGTCGTGTCACGCGTCAGCGGTAGAGAATGAGGAGAATTACATGATTGTGCTGAACGGCTCGGGCACGATTGCCGATGTCGTGACGTTGGCCGACCGGGGTGACGAGGTCTCGATCTCACCGGATGTCCTGGCCGCGGTCGGGCGCGCCTATGACCGGGCGGCCGAGTTGAGCACGCGTTTTCCCACCTACGGACGCACCACCGGTGTCGGGGCGAATCGCACGACCCAGGTACTTGCCGACGATAAGGACTACGGCATGCGACTGCTGCGCAGCCACGCTGTCGACGCGGGCGATCCGCTGGCCGCCAGGACTGTCCGCGCCATGCTCGCGGTCCGGTTGATCCAATTGTGCGTGCCAGGGGCAGGTCTCGACCCGAAGGTGCTGTCCGGTCTCGAACGCATGCTCAACGACGACGCACTGCCCGAGCTGCTGCAGTACGCATCGATCGGCACGGGCGACCTCGCCGCGCTCGCGGGCACCGCGCTGACGCTGATCGGCGAGCGGCCCGCGAGCGCACCGCTGGAGCCCATGCAACCGTGGGGCGCCGACAGCGCCCTGCCGTTCATGAGCAGCAGTGCGCTCACCGTCGGGCGGTGCTGCCTCGCACTCGACGAACTGAACCGGCTCGAGCGCGCGTCCAGCGTCATCTACATACTCAGTTTCCTTGCCCTGGACGGGAACCCGTCCACGTTCTCGCCGGCCGCGGCGCGCGCGGCGGCGGCCCCGCAGGTGCTGACCGTGGCGGGCCGGCTGCGCCAGCTGTATGGGGACGACGAACGCGGCGATCACGTACCGGCGCGCATCCAGGATCCGTACGGGCTGCGGGTGTATCCCGTCGCGCACGCAAGCGTCGTCGCATCGTTGGATTCACTTGCGCGGCAGCTGCAACGGACTCTGAACGCCGCGCAGGAGAACCCGCTGTTCGATGTCGACGGCGACGCGGTGATCCATCACGGCGCCTTCTACCAGGCCTCACTGTCGCTCGAACTCGACGGAGCCACCCTCGCGCTGGCGCTCACGGCGCCCATCACACATTCCCGCATCCGCATGCTCAACGATCCGGAGACCAACCGCCGCAACGCTTTCCTCGCGGCCACCGAGGACGGCTCGTCAGGGCTCATGATGGTGGAATACGTCGCCGCAGGCGCCATCGCCGAGATCCGTGCCGCAGCACAACCCGCATCGATCGGCACGCTCGTGCTGTCCCGGGGCGCCGAGGAGGACGCCACCTTCGCCTCACAGGGCACCCTCCAGCTGGAACGGTCGATCGCGGCATACCGCGTCCTGCTCGGCTGCGAGTTCGTCGGCGCGGTGCGACTGCTGCGCCAGCGCGGGCTGCACGACGGATTCAGCGGCGTGCTGGGCGAAGCGCTGGCGCTGGCCACCGCGCTGCCCTGGAACGACGACGACCGCGACCTGCGCGGCGACCTGGCGACCGCCGAGGACTTGCTCGACGACCTCGGTCGGCTGGTGTCCGACGACGATCCCTTCAGCCCGGCCGACCGATAGCCGCGTGCGCTGTTCTAGCCTGACTGGGATGGACGTCTCGCTCCGGGCAGGGATCCCGCCGTTTCACGTCATGGACGTGTGGCTGGCAGCTGCCGAACGGCAACGCACGCACGGCGACCTGGTCAACCTGTCGGCGGGCCAGCCCAGCGCAGGGCCGCCTGCCGCGGTGCGCGACGCCGCGATCGCGGCGGTGCAGGCCAATCAACTCGGCTACACCGTCGCGCTGGGCATCCCCGAACTGCGTGCTCAGATCGCCGCGTCATACGCCAAGTACGGTGTCGACGTCGGCGTGGACGACGTCGTGCTGACCACCGGTTCATCCGGCGGGTTCCTGCTGACATTCCTGGCCTGCTTCGACGTCGGCGATCGCGTGGCGATCGCGAGTCCCGGCTACCCGTGCTACCGCAACATCCTCACGGCGCTGGGCTGCGAGGTGGTCGAGATCCCGTGCGGGCCCGAGACCCGCTTCCAACCGACCGTCTCGATGCTCGACGCGCTCGACCCGCCCGTCGCGGGCGTCATCGTGGCGAGCCCGGCCAACCCGACCGGAACCGTCATCCCACCCGAGGAACTCGCGGCCATCGCAACCTGGTGTACGGCCAACGGCGTCCGGCTCGTCAGCGACGAGGTGTATCACGGCCTGGTCTACGACGGCGCACCCGCGACCAGCTGCGCGTGGGAAACCTCACGAGATGCCGTGGTGGTCAACAGCTTTTCGAAGTACTTCGCGATGACCGGCTGGCGGCTCGGCTGGCTGCTGGTGCCAGAGCCGCTGCGCCGCACAGTCGACTGCCTCACCGGCAACTTCACCATCTGCCCGCCCGCAGTGGCCCAGCACGCGGCCGTCGCGGCATTCACGCCGGAGTCCATCGCCGAAGCCGACGGGCTGCTGGCGCACTACGCCGACAACCGGCGCCTGCTGCTCGACGGGTTGCGGGGCATCGGGATCGACCGCCTCGCACCGACGGACGGCGCCTTTTACGTCTACGCCGATGTCAGCGCGTTCACCTCGGATTCACTGTCGTTCTGCTCGAAGTTGTTGGCCGACACCGGGGTTGCGATCGCACCGGGCATCGACTTCGATACGGTCCGGGGCAGCTCCTTTGTCCGGTTGTCCTTCGCCGGCCCCACCAGCGACGTCGAAGAGGCCGTCCGGCGGATCGGGCCCTGGCTGGGCTGACGCTCGTCACTGCCGCTCGGCGAACCGCTCCCACGCGGACTGGCGGGCCATCCCCAGGGACTCCCCGATCTGCGCCCAACTGGCCCCGAGCCGCCGCGCGCGCGACACCCAACCCGTCAGATTGCGGTCCACCAGATCGGCGGCGGCAGCGATGCGCGGCAGGTTCCCGAGAATCTCGTCGACCGTGGAAACCTGTTCCCATACCGGCAATTGCGCTGCCGGATCTGCCTGCTCCGGTTTGTTGGCGATGACCTCGCCCGCCAACCGAACGCACTCGTCGCAGATGTAGACACCCGGCCCGGCCACCAACGAGTTCACCTCGGTGTGCGGCTTCAGGCAGAACGAGCAGGCCGCAACCGCCTCGTCGTCATTAGTCGTCTTGGCCATGGCCCTCCCATCAATGTCAGGTGAATCCTGACATCAATAGTCAGGCCACGCCTGACGGATGTCAAGTTCAGAAGGGGGGTGGTTCGGCGTGGTCGGTGAGCCATTGTTGGTGTTGGCGTTGGGTTTCGGCGAGTTGTTCGTTGAGTGCGTGGCGGAGCCGGCGTTCGGCGGCGATGCGTTGGGCGGTGTCCTGATCACGAGCTTGGCGGCGTCTGGGCATCATGACGGCCTTGTGCGGGCCGGGTTCCTGCGGGGCGGGCAGGTCGAGCGCCCCGGTGGGCTGCCCCAGGACCGGGAACAGGACCGCGCCGTGGGCGTCGGTGCTGTAGACATGCCCGGTCGGGGTGGTGAACTCCACGGTGCCGTCCGGGGATTGCCGATCCCACCAGCCCGCGCAGAACGTCTTCACCAGGTGATGAAGAGTGCAGTAGAGCTTGGTGTTCGACGGATGCGTCGGCCCCACCGGATACGGCGTGGTGTGATCAATCTCGGAATTGACCGCGGGTTGGTCGCAGCCCGGAAACCGGCACGTCAGATCACGCCACGTGATGAAGGTGGCCAGCGTGGCCGAGGGCCGGTACCGCGGCTCGGCCGTGTCCTGCGGGATCACGACGGGCTTGATCGTGGCGGTCGTGGCCGCCGCCCGCACGGTCTCGGCGGGCTGCACACCGAACCCCGGCAGATACCCGGGGTCATCACTGGTGCCGTCGAGGGTGGACTGGTTGGCCAACACATGGATCACCACATCGGCGGCGCGGTGCTTGTCCGCCACCGCCGGGCAGTCGTCGAGCCCGCACTGGCAGTCCAGCCAGGGGCGGCCACGGCCCAGCGCGCCGATGGCGTCGGTGCGGCGCTGCATCCCGGTGCGGGGATCCTGATCGCACACGGTGGCGGCGATGGTGATCAGCCGTTGTTCGAACGCGGCGGCATCCAGGGCATCCAGCCGGGCCCAGATCCCCGCCATGCCGGGCTCGGTGGGGGCGATCTCCACATACCGGCCGTCCGCCACCTCCGGCGGCACCCGCACGGCGTCGGGGTCGTGTTTGGCGATCCACTGATCCACCCGGTCTTTGAGTTTCGGTTCCGACAGGCGCATCCATTTGTCGCAGTGCCGGGCCATCGCCGCGTCCAACCCGGGCCAGGCCTCATCGGTGACGTTGGGGGTGCGCTGGATGATCATCTCCATCACCCGCCAGTCGATGTCCCCGGCGGCGAAGCGGGCCGCCACCGCCGGCATCTTGCGCAACGCGCGGGCATGACGGATCTGCGTGGCCGCCCGCGCACGGCTGATCCGCAACGCCGCCGACACTTCGGCGGCGACTTCTTCGAACGGGTCGACCCGCCAGAACACCGTTTCGGCCAGTTCCACGGTGCGCCGGGCGTCGAGGCGGCCGATGTGGTCCAGGCGGGCGGCGATCGCGGCGGATTCGGCCCGCCAGGCCGCGCTCATCCCGTCGATGAACTCCGCACCCGACCGATCGAACATACGTGCGATTCTACCGATCCACCCCGACAATCCCGCAGGTCACAACCCCAATTGTGGACGAAAACCAATCTGGGGATAACCCAGGATCAGTGCTCGATCGACGCGTACCAGTCGAGCAGATCCGGATTGTCGACGGCGCTGCGTTCGACCACTTTGGCCGGGTCGGCGCCGCCGAACATCTTCTTGATCGGCACTTCGAGCTTCTTTCCGGTGCGGGTGTGCGGCACGCCCGGCGCGACGATGATCTCGTCGGGCACGTGCCGCGGCGACACCTCGGTCCGGATGGTCTGATTGATGCGGTCACGCAGCTGGTCAGTGAGCTCCACACCGTCTGCCGGTACCACGAAGAGCGGCATCCAGTAGCCACCGTCGGGTTGCTCGACGCCGATCACCAAAGCCTCCACGATCTCTGGCAGGCGCTCGACCGACTGGTAGATGTCAGCACTGCCCATTCGGATGCCGTGCCGGTTGAGCGTGGAATCGGACCGGCCGTGCACGACGATGCTGCCGTGGTCGGTGATGGTGATCCAGTCGCCGTGCCGCCACACGCCGGGAAACATCGCGAAATACGCGTCGTGATAACGGGTTCCGTCAGGGTCGTTCCAGAATGCGATGGGCATCGACGGCAGCGGTTTCGTGATGACCAGTTCACCCACCTCGCCGCGGACCGGCCGGCCGGACTCGTCCCAGGAGTCCAGCGCCGCTCCGAGGTACGGCGCGGAAAGCTCACCGGGCCACACGGGCACGGTGGGTACCCCGCCGATGAACGCCGACACCACGTCGGTGCCACCGCTGATCGAGGAGACCTGCACACGTTCGCCGACGTTGTCGCGCAACCACAACGACGAGGACGGCGGCAACGACGATCCGGTGACGCCGACAAGTTTGAGGGCCGACAGGTCGTGATCCTTGCGCGGCACCGCGCCGACCTTGGCGCACGCCAGCACGTAACCCGGGCTGGTGCCGAGCACTGTGGCACGGATACGGGATGCGATGGCCCACAGCGCATCGGTGGTCGGCGCGGCCGGGCTGCCGTCGTAACACACGATGGTGGCGCCCACCAGCAGCCCGGCCACCTGGAAGTTCCACATCATCCAACTCGGGCTGGTGTACCAGAAGAAGGTGTCGTCGCCACCGATATTCGACTGCAGGGAAACGGCTTTGAGGTGTTCCACGAGCACACCACCGTGGCCGTGCATGATGCCCTTGGGCAGTCCCGTCGTGCCCGACGAGTACAGGATCCACAACGGGTGATCGAAATCCACTGGCGTCGTGGTCAATTCGACCTCGCCGGTGCTGGCCGATTCCCAGTCGATCCAATCGGCGCGGGCCTGCCCGAGCCGAGCCACCAGCACGGCCGCCTTGAGCGTCGGCAACCCCGACCGCAGCGCTGCGATGTCGTCGCTCTTGTCATGGTCCTTACCGCCGAACCGGTAGCCGTCGGCCGTCACCAGCACGGTCGGCTCCAACTGGCCGAGCCGGTCGAGCGCGGCTTTCGCGGTGTAGTCCTGCCCGCACGCACTCCAGATCGCACCGATCGCGGCGGTGGCCAGGAAGGCGATGATGGCTTCTGGGATGTTCGGCAGGTAGCCGACCACGCGATCGCCGGGCTCCACCCCGAGCGAACGGAGCGTTTGAGCGAAAGCTGCTGTACGAGACAGTAATTCAGCCCAGGAGAGCTCGGCGACAGCGCCACCTTCGGCGACGTAGAGAATCGCGGGACGATCGCTGCGGGCATTGCGCCGGATCTGGTCGACGTAGTTGAGGCGGGTGCCCGGGAACCAGCGCGCCCCTGGCATCCGGTCGTCGGTGAGAACGTCGGCGGGGCGCTCGCCGAGCTCGAAGTAGTCCCATAGCGCGGCCCAGAATGCTGCCGGATCGTCGACCGACCATTGCCACAGGGCGCGGTAGTCGGTCAACTCGCGGTCGGCGCGGGACGCCGCGAAGCGGGCGAAATCGGTGACACGGGCCGATTCGACATCGGCCTGCGTCGGCTCCCACTGGGCGTCCGGGGTTGTCATCGTGCGCTCCACCCACCATCCATCGTGTACGACGCCCCGGTCACCATGCGGGCGTCCGGTGACGCCAGCCAAGCCACCAGGGCACCAACCTCTTCCGGCTCCACCAACTCCTTGATAGCACTTTCCTTCAGCAGCACCTTGGCAATCACCTCATCCTCGCCGATGTCGTGGATTCTGGCCTGATCGGCGATCTGTTTGGCGACCAGCGGGGTGCGGACGTATCCGGGATTGACGCAGTTGCTGGTGACCCCGTGCGGACCGCCTTCCAGCGCAGTCACCTTCGACAGGCCTTCGAGCGCGTGCTTGGCGGTCACATACCCGACCTTGAACTCGGAGGCCCGCAGACCGTGCACCGACGAGATGTTCACGATGCGGCCGAATCCCTGACCGTACATGTGCGGCAACGCCGCCCGGATCAGCAGGAACGGCGCTTCGACCATCAAGGTCTGCAGCATGCGGAACTTGTCCGGCGGAAAGTCCTCGATCGGGTTGATGCTCTGCACCCCGGCGTTGTTCACCAGGATGTCGCAGTCCAGCTTCAGCGACTCCAGCGCGGCGACGTCGAGAAGGTCCACCGCCCAGGCCTTCCCGCCGACCTCGTCGGCCAGGGCCTTGGCTCCGTCGGCGTCGATGTCGGCCACGGTGACCGTCGCGCCGCGTGCCGCCAGGGCTCGCACGCACGCCGCGCCGATCCCGCTGGCGGCGCCGGTGACCAGCGCGGCGCGGCCGTCGAGGTCACCGCTCATGTGGTGACCCGCCGAAGGTCCGCGGCGTCGACATCAGCGAGGTCGATCCCCTTGGTTTCGCGCGCGACCACCACCGCGAACAGCGTGATCACCGCAGCGCCGGCCAGGTAGATCGCGATGGGCACCGAGGACGCGTACCGCTCCAGCAACCACACCGCGATGATCGGCGCAAACGATCCGGCGACGATCGAGGTGACCTGATAGCCAAGCGACACACCGGAATAACGCATCCGGGTGGGGAACATCTCGGCCATGATCGCCGGCTGCGGCGCATACATGAGAGCGTGGATCACCAGACCGAGAATGATCGCGGCCATGATGAGCAGGTAGTTGCCGGTGTCCATCATCGGGTATGCGATGAAGCCCCAGCAGGCCGCACCAACCGCCCCGACGAAGTACACCGGGCGCCGGCCGTACTGATCGGACAACCGGCCTACGGTCGGGATCGCCACGAGGTGCACCGTGTGCGCGATGAGCAGCCACCACAGAATGTCCGTGGTGTCGGCCTTCACGTGCTCTTTCAGGTATGTGATCGAGAACGTGACCACCAGGTAATACATGATGTTCTCGCCGAACCGCAGGCCCATCGCGGTGAACACGCCACGCGGATAGCGCATCAGCACCTCGATGACACTGAACGAGCTGGCCTTGATGCGCTCTGCTTCCTGCTGCGCTGCAACGAAAATCGGGGCGTCGGTGACCTTGGTGCGGATGTAGTAGCCGATCAGCACGACGACCGCCGACAGCCAGAATGCCACGCGCCAACCCCACGACAGGAAGTCGGCGCTCGACAGCAGGCCGTTCAACACGAGCAGCACGACCGTTGCCAGCATGTTGCCGACGGGCACGCCGGCCTGAGGCCAGCTGGCCCAGAACCCGCGCGACTGGTTCGGGCTGTGCTCGGCGACCAGCAGCACCGCGCCGCCCCACTCACCACCGACCGCGAAGCCCTGCAGGAACCGCAACAGCACCAACAGGATCGGCGCCCAGACGCCGATCTGCGCGTACGTCGGCAGGCAGCCCATGAGGAATGTGGCAAGGCCGACCAGCAGCAGGCTGAACTGCAAAAGCTTCTTGCGGCCGAACTTGTCGCCGTAGTGGCCGAAGACGATGCCGCCGACGGGCCGCGCGATGAAGCCGACCGCATAGGTCAGGAACGCCTTGAGGATGTTGTCGAGATCGCTGGCGCCCTGATCGAAGAAGATCTTGTTGAACACCAGCGTGGCGGCGGTCCCGTAGAGGAAGAACTCGTACCACTCCACCACCGTGCCCGCCATCGACGCGAGGACCACGCGACGCAGGCCGGTTGAGATGGGCGCACTCATCGGCAACTCCTTAAAGAAGACGTCAGTGACTTAGGCCACAATCCTCAGTGAGTATTCATGCACGTGACCGACGCCGCAATGGGGAGATGCGCACGGACTATCTGCAAAAATGCAGATGTGGACGATCCGAGTGGCCGCCGCCCGAGCGCGGACGATCTGCTGGTTTTGCTGGCCGTGGGACGGTCCGGGCGGTACACCACGGCAGCCGAGCAACTCGGCATCAACCACACCACCATCTCGCGGCGTATCGCGGCGCTCGAACACGCGATCGGCGGGCGCGTATTGACCCGCACCGCCGGTGGGTGGGAACTCACTGACCTCGGGCGTGAAGCACTCGAGGCCGCGGAGGCCGTCGAGTCCGCCGTGCGTTCGATCACCGCGACGGGCCCACGGCGACTCGAAGGCGTCGTCCGCGTATCGGCCACCGACGGATTCAGTGCGTACATCGCTGCGCCCGCGGCGGCACAGGTGCAACGTCGGCATCCCGGCATCGCGGTCGAGATCGTCGCGACCACCCGGCTGGCGTCGCAACAGCGCTCCAGCGTCGATCTGGAGATCGTCGTCGGCGCGCCGCAGGTGCGTCGCGCCGAGGCGATCCGGCTCGGCGACTACTGCCTCGGCCTCTACGGCGCCCGCAGCTATCTCGATGAGCACGGCGTCCCGGACAGCGTCGAAGACCTCTCGCGTTTTCCGCTCGTCTACTTCATCGACTCGATGCTGCAGGTCGACGAACTCGACATGGCCACGAGCTTCACTCCGGCCATGCGCGAATCGGTGACGTCGACCAATGTGTTCGTCCACGTGGAAGCCACGCGCGCGGCCGCCGGGCTGGGCCTGCTGCCGTGCTTCATGTCCGACCGTCACGACGACCTGGTGCGTGTGTTGCCGGAAGCCGTTGCGGTGCGGCTGAGTTACTGGCTGGTGGCCCGGGCAGAAACCTTGCGGCGTCCGGTCGTGGCCGCAGTGGTCGACGCAATCCAGGACCGCATGAGCGATCAGCGCGACGTGCTGCTCGGTGAGCGGTGAGCCGAACATGTCGGACCGACCATTACATGAGAACCGCCATCGCGCCGGATCCTTCGGCTCCGCCGCAGCGGAATACGATCGCTATCGTCCGCGCTACCCGCAAGCGTTGCTCACAGGTCTCCTACCGAGCGGCGCCGCCGTCGCGTTGGATGTCGGGGCGGGAACCGGCATCTTGTCAGAACAGTTGGCCGCGACTGGGGTGCAAGTCCTTGCCGTAGAACCCGATCCACGAATGGCGCAAGTCGCCGCGGCCAAGGGCTTGCCCGTCGAAGTCTCGATGTTCGAGGAGTGGGATCCTGCGGGACGCCAGTTCGACGTCGTGGTGTTCGGCTCGTCATTTCATTGGGTGGAGCCTCGGCAGGCACTCCGGAAGGTCACGACGCTTTTGAAACCGGACGGCCGTCTCGCACTGCTGTGGAACCGCGTCACACCCATATCGCCCGACCGGCAGGCCATCGACGCCGTCTATTCGGAGTTTCTGGCGCCGACCGCCCGGCCTCCCGTCGATGCCGACCGCACGGCGGGGGTAAGCGAACTCATCGAGGAGTGCGGATTCGTCATCGACCGTCGGCATGTGGTCGAGCATCTGCACTACCGGACCGACGACTGGGTCAGCATGGCCTGCACATACTCCAACATCCTCACGCTCGATCCCCACGATCGCAGCGAGTTCCGCAAGCGACTGAAGCAGTGCATCGGGACCGGAGGCGTGATCGCCGAGAACGACGCCCTTGCTGTCGTCTGCACACCGCGTTGACATCAACCCGCCACAAATCCTTGCGCTCGCGCTCCGCTGTTGCTGCAGTGTTGGCATGCCTTTCATCGAGCACGACCGTGGGCGCGCCTACTACCGGCACTGGCCTGCCGCCGAGCCACGAGCCGCGGTGATCTTCCTGCACGGCTTCGGCGAACACACCGGGGTGTATCACCGGTACGGCTTCGCACTCAACGCCGCAGGCATCGACCTGTGGGCGGTCGACCAGTTCGGCCACGGCCTGTCCCCCGGCACGCGCGGGGATTTCGGCACGCTCGAGGACAGCTCGGCATTGGCCGACGCCCTGACGGCGCTCGCCGCAACGGCACATCCGGGCCTACCGCTGGTGGCACAAGGACATTCGTTCGGTTCGGTGGTGACCCTGTTCCGGCTGCTGGGCCAGCCGGACCGTTACCGGGCAGGCATCATCTCAGGGGCGCCGCTGGTGCCGATCCCCGAGATGCTCGACCCTGACACGTCATTGGATCTCGATCCGTCATGGTTGTCGAGCGACCCGTTCTACCTGGACGCGCTGGAGAACGATCCATTGGCCTTCGTCGATGCCGACGGCGCCCCGCTGACCCGGGAATTGGACCGCGCGTGGGACCGGTTCGGCGCCGAGTTGCCGGGGCTGGCTGTCCCGACGCTCGCACTGCACGGGTCGGCCGACGTCATCGCGCCCGTCGACGCGGTTCGTGCCTACGCCGAGCAGATCGAGCCCCTGCAGCTCATCGAGTATCCACACGCGCACCACGACATCCTCAACGAGTCGGTGCACCGTGAGGTTGCCGCCACGATCGTGGATTTCATCGGCGGCCAGCTCGATTGAGCAATCTGGCCGTCATCCTTGCCGCGTTCGTCTTCGGGATCTACTGGGCGCTTTGACCGACGCCTCATAGCCTGCGGTGAGCCGGTACACGGTCCGATCGATGCCGGCCAGGATCTCGGTGATGGCGATCTCGCCCGCCGTGAAGCGGCCGACGAGCCCGAACACCAGGCTCGTCAGGATGCTGTCGAGGTCGTCGACGAAGTCCTCGTCCACACCCGTCAAGATCTCCATGCCCGCGGGCACCACCGCGTCGAGGCCCCGCTTGACCAGGCGGTCCCCGCCGGGTGCGGCGCGGGCGCGGGAGTACGCCCTGAGCATGTCGGGATGCTTCTCCCACGGCTCAAAGATGGTGCGGAACAACCCCATCAGGCCCTCGTAGAGCGATTCACCCGGCGGGGGCGGATGCGCGGCCAGGCCCGCATACCGATTCTCCTCCATCCAGGCGTCGAGTGCGGTCAGGATCAACTCGTCGCGAGTCGAGTAGCGCTTGTAGATCGTGGCGAGTGACGTCCGGGAGCGCCGCGCGACCTCGCGCAGTTGGACAGCGTCATAGCCTTCGGTCTCGAGCATCTCCACGAC
Source organism: Mycolicibacterium mageritense (assembly GCF_010727475.1). Classification (NCBI taxonomy): domain Bacteria; kingdom Bacillati; phylum Actinomycetota; class Actinomycetes; order Mycobacteriales; family Mycobacteriaceae; genus Mycobacterium; species Mycolicibacterium mageritense. The sequence goes on along the minus strand of NZ_AP022567.1, from coordinate 3,490,884 downwards.
GATGTCGAGGATCCGGTCACGTTCAATCGCCACAGTCGAGAACACCCTTGCCGTCGATGAGTAACCCCGTTACCGTACCGGGTGTAACACGGTTACTCACCGCGACGGAGCGAGGATCAATGGGTTGTCTGGACGGAAAAGTCGCCTTCATCACCGGGGTGGCCCGCGGCCAGGGCCGCAGCCACGCCATCCGGCTCGCGAGTGACGGCGCCGCGATCATCGGCGTCGACATCTGCGCTGACATCGCATCGAACGGCTACCCCATGGCCAGCCGCGCCGAGCTCGACGAGACCGCGAGCCTGGTCGAGGCCGCGGGCGGCAAGATGATCGGCGCGGTCGCCGATGTCAGGGACTTCCATCAGCTCAGGGCCGCGCTCGACGCAGGCGTCGAGCAGTTCGGCCGGCTCGACATCGTATGCGCCAACGCAGGTATCGCGACGATGGCGTTCCGCGAGCTGACCATCGAGGAAGACCTCGAGATGTGGACCGACGTGCTCAACGTCAACCTGGTGGGATCCTTCCACACCGCCAAGGCGGCCATCCCCCACCTGATCGACGGCGGCAGGGGCGGGTCGATCGTGTTCACCAGCTCGACGGCCGGACTTCGCGGATTCGGTGGCCTGCAAGGCGGCGGCCTGGGCTACGCGGCGTCGAAACACGGCATCGTCGGCCTCATGCGCACCTTGGCCAACGCGCTTGCACCCCACAGCATCCGGGTCAACACCGTGCACCCGACCGCGGTCAACACCATGATGGCGGTCAACCCGGCCATGACCGCGTTCCTGGAGAACTATCCCGACGGCGGGCCGCACCTGCAGAACCCCATGCCGGTGTCGCTGCTGGAACCCGAAGACATCAGCGCGGCGATCGCCTACCTGGTGTCCGACGCCGCCAAATACGTGACCGGGGTGACCTTCCCGGTCGACGCCGGCTTCTGCAACAAGCTATGAGGGCCGCAGGCAAGCGCGTGCTGATCACCGGCGCCGCGCGAGGTATGGGCCGCAGTCACGCCGTGCGGCTCGCAGAGGAGGGTGCAGACCTGATCCTGGTCGACATCTGCCGATCCCTGGACGAGATCGAATATCCGCTCGCTACACCAGACGAGCTCGACGAGACCGTACGGCTTGTCGAGAAGCAGGGCAGACGGGCCGTCTCCCATGTGGTCGACGTGCGCGATGCCGCGGCACTGGCGGCCGCCGTCGACGACGGCGTGGCGCAGCTGGGCGGGCTGGACGCCGCGGTCGCCAACGCCGGAGTGCTGACCGCGGGCACGTGGGACGCCACAACGCCCGAGCAGTGGCGAACGGTGGTGGACGTCAACCTGATCGGCACCTGGAACACCTGCGCTGCAGCCCTGCCTCATCTGGTCGAGCGCGGCGGCAGCCTGGTCAACATCAGCTCCGCCGCGGGCATCAAGGGCACGCCGCTGCACACGCCCTACACGGCGTCCAAACACGGCGTGGTCGGCATGAGCAGAGCACTGGCCAATGAGCTTGCCGCCCAGCAGGTCCGGGTCAACACAGTGCACCCGACCGGGGTGGAGACCGGCATGCGCCCGGCGTCGCTGCACGCCTTGATCGCCGAGCAACGCCCCGATCTGGCGCCCCTGTTCGCCAACGCCATGCCCATCGTGATGGCCGAGGCGATCGACATCAGCAATGCGGTGCTGTTCCTGGTGTCCGACGAATCCCGATATGTGACCGGGCTCGAGTTCAAGGTCGATGCGGGGGTGACGCTTCGATGAACCGGACCGAGCGCGGCCGCCGCGAATTCTCCGAGGTGATGACGTTCCCGCCGCCGTCCGACACGACCCCCGCAACAGCCAACCTGATCGACTTCGTGTTCGCCGAGATCTGGCCGCGGCCCGCGCTGAGTCGCCGGGACCGACGCTTCATCACGCTGCCGTGTGTCGCGGCCGCCGATGCCGAAGGCCCGTTGCGCGATCACGTCTATGCGGCACTCAACAGCGGCGACCTGAGCATCGTCGAAATGCGGGAAACCGTACTGCATTTCGCGGTGTACGGCGGATGGCCCAAGGCCTCGCGCTTCAACATGGTGGTCGATGAACAGTGGGACCGAATCCACCGCGAACGCGGTGTGCCGCCACCGCGGCCCGATCCGCTGCTGCCGCTGGCGACACCGAGCGATCCCGAAGAGCGGCTGGTCTGCGGCGAGGAGTCGTTCAAAGAGATCAACTGCCTGCCGTACGCACCGATCCGGGACAACCCCTATTCGGGTGCGGGCATCCTCAACTTCGTGTTCGGCGAGATGTGGCTGCGGCCGGGCCTGGGCATGAAAGAACGCCGCCTCGTGACAGTCGCGTGCGTGGCGTTCCAGGACGCTCCGCTGCCGATCCTCAGCCATGTGTACGCCGCGCTCAAGAGCCACGACGTGTCGTTCGACGAGATGGACGAACTGGCCTTGCATTTCGCGGCGTACTACGGCTGGCCCAAGGCGTCGCACCTCAACCAGGTGATCGCCGAACAGAAGCAGCGGGTGCTCGACGAGGGCCAGGGATGGGAAGCATGATCGTCGATCACATCTATCCCGCGACCGGCCGGCCCAACGGGACGGTGACCCTGGCCGGGGCCCGAGAGATCGACCACGCGGTCCGCACGGCCGCCGAAGCGCAGCGAGAATGGGTGGCGCTCACCGTCGACCGGCGACGGGATCTGCTGATCGACCTTGCCGACGTGGTGCACGACCGCCTCGACGAACTCGCCGGGCTCAACGTTGCCGATTACGGGGTGCCGATCTCGTTCGCGGGCACCGCACTGCTGCTCGAGCGATTCCTCCGGCATTTCGCGGGCTACGTCGACAAGCCGCACGGCGTCAGCACCCCGGTCAACGGGTCGTTCGACATCAATCTCGTCGAGCGGGAGCCCTATGGCGTCGTCGCCGTACTCACGCCGTGGAACGGCGCCCTCGCGGTTGCGGCGTCGTGCGCCGTGCCTGCGTTGGCTGCGGGCAACGCCGTGGTCTTGAAGCCCTCGGAGCTCGCGCCGTTCGCGGCCCGGCACTTCGGCGAATTGTGCGCCGAGGCAGGTCTGCCCGCGGGCCTCGTCGGCGTCGTACCCGCAGATGCCGAGGGCGGCGACGCGCTGGTGCGACACGCCGGCGTCGGCAAGATCGCCTTCACGGGAGGTGGCACGACCGCGCGCAAGGTGTTGCAGGCTGCCGCGACGAATCTGACGCCCGTGGTCACCGAACTGGGCGGCAAATCGGCGAACATCGTGTTCGACGATGCCGACCTGGACCTCGCCGCCACGTTGTCGGCGCACCAGGGTCCACTCATGCAATCCGGCCAGAGCTGTGCGTGCGCGAGCCGGATCCTGGTGCACGAAACGGTGTACGACGAATTCCTGGAGAAGTTCCTTGCGGTCGTCGCTGCGGCCAAGGTCGGTGACCCGACCGATCCCGCGACGGTCTTCGGGCCCATGATCAGCCGGTCTGCAGCCGACCGGATCCTGGCCACCATCGAAACCGCGGTGTCCACAGGTGCGGGCGAGCTGTTGTTGGGCGGCAACCGGATCGGCGGCGCCCTTGCCGACGGCTACTTCATCGAGCCGACCGTGTTCGGCGGCGTCGACAACGCGTCGGCGCTCGCGCAAACCGAGACATTCGGCCCGGTCGTGTCGGTCATGAGATTCCGCGACGAGGACGATGCCGTGCGGATCGCCAACGACACTCCCTACGGGCTCAACGCGTTCGTCCAGACCACGGACCTGAACCGCGCACATCGGGTGGCCCGCGGGCTCGAGTCCGGATCGGTGTGGATCAACCAGTTCAGCGACATCTCTCCGCAGGGTCCGTACGGCGGCTACAAGCAGAGTGGCTTCGGCCGGACCGGCGGGCTGGAAGGTCTGCGCGAGTTCCAGCAGGTGAAGAACATCCGCATCGCCATGCGTTGATTTTTTCGTGCCCGGTTGACGTGAGCCAGGCAACACCCCACAATTACCGTCATGCCCGGTCAAAAATCCACATTGGCGGTCAGTCGTGCTGCCAGTTGAGCGGCATGAGGCGATCGTCGAAGCGGTCGGCGCCACCCAGGCGGTCAGCACCGATGAGCTGGTCCGCCTGCTCGGAGTCTCGGCCGAGACGGTGCGGCGTGACCTGGCACTCCTCGAAGAACAGGGCGCACTGCGCCGGGTACACGGCGGCGCGGCCGCCGTCGCCGACCGGCATGTCATCGAACCCACCTACACCGAGCGCACGATCATCCGGCACCAGGCCAAGGCCCAGCTGGCGCGGGTCGCCGCGGGTCTGCTCAAGAACGGCCAGACCGTGGTCATCGACATCGGGACGACGGCTGTGGCGGTCGCGCAGGCGATCCCCCGCGGATTCACCGGAACGGTGATCACGCCGTCACTGCCGGTCGCCGTGGAACTGGCCGACCGGCCGGGAATCACGGTGCTGGTGGCCGGGGGCCGGGTCCGCGCGGGTGACCTGGCCTGCTCGAACGCGCACGCCAAGGCCTTTTTCGCCGACATCTACGCCGACATCGCACTGCTCGGATCCGGCGGGGTCGACGCGCAGGCCGGGCTCACCGACTACCACTTCGACGAGGTCGACGTGCGTCGCACGATCATCGCGAACAGCGCACGCAGTTACATCCTGGCCGACTCGTCCAAGCTCGGGCAGGTCGCGCCGTACCGCGTGTGCGAGTTCAGCGCCGTCGACGGACTCATCACCGATCAGAACACCGATCCGGCTGTTGCAGCAGCCATCGAAGAGACGGGAGGTGTTGTCCTGTCGGCGCGTCCCAGCGCCTGATACGGGTGCGGGCGGCGTTGCAGCGCCGCCCGCGGACCGAGCCTCTCCTCCCGAAACAGTCAATTCCAGTCAAGAAAGCCCGATCGATGACAGATTCTTCCACAACGCCGTACGGCTATACCGAAACATTGGAACGCGCGACCGGCAGGTTCGCGTCTTTCGCCGTGGCGTTCGCCTTCGTCTCCATCGCCACCGGAATCTTCACCACGTACGGCAGCGTGCTCAACAGCTCAGGCCCATTGGGCATCTGGACCTGGCCCATCGTGATCATCGGCCAGCTCGCCGTTGCGCTGCTGCTCGGATCGCTCGCCGCCCGCATCCCGGTCACCGGATACGCCTATCAGTGGGTGTCGCGGCTCGCCAACCCCATCTTCGGCTGGATCACCGGCTGGATCTCGTTCACGTTCCTGGCGATCGTCGTCGTCGCGGTCGATTACACGGTCGCGTCGACGGTGGTGCCCGCACTGTTCGACTTCACCGGAACGCCCGCGACCGCGTTCCTGATCACCGCGGGCGTGCTGCTGCTGCAAGCCCTGCTCGTCGGGTTGTCCACGAGGTGGACCGAACGGGTCAACAACTTCGCCGTGACGGCGGAACTGATCGGCATGGTGGCCCTGGTGGTGCTGTTGTTCATCGTCGGCGTGATCGCCCACAAGCTCTCGGTCGGAAACCTGTTCTCGCGCGGCGAGATTCCGGCAGACGGGTACTGGAGCTTCGGCACAGCGACGTCGGCCGGACCGTGGATGCTGGGCTTCCTGCTCGGCGCCTTCACGATCGTCGGGTTCGAGTCCGCGGCCAACCTCGCCGAGGAGACCAAGAAACCCGAAATCGTTGTGCCTCGCGCGATGTGGCAGGCAGTCCTGGCCTCGGGTGTACTCGGCTTCCTGTTCCTGCTCGTGGTCACGGCCGCGGTCAACGACCCGACCGCACTGGCCGAGTCGGGCACCCCGATCGCCGACGTCATCCGTGACATCCTCGGCTCGTTCGTCGGCACCGCGCTGCTGGTCCTGGTGGCCATCGCGATCTTCGCGTGCGGTCTGGTCATCCTGATGAGCGGCGTCCGGTTGGTCTGGGCCATGTCGCGCGACCAGCGCTTCCCGGGCTGGCAGGTGCTGCACAAGGTGTCACCACGGTTCGGCACCCCGCTCAACGCGACCATCGTCATGGCCGCCATCTCGGCCGTGATCCTCGGACTGTTCTCGACCAGCACCGACGCGCTGTTCAAGCTGTTCTCCGCCGCCACGTTGCTGCCCGCGATCATCTACGCCATCACCGTGGCGCTCTACATCGCGACCCGCAAGCGGCTGCCCGCGAGCAAGGGATTCAGCCTGGGCCGCTGGGAGATCCCTATCCTCGTCGTCGCGGTCGTGTGGCTCGTTTTCGAGCTTTCGCTGTTCCGCGACGCGTCCTTCAAAGATCCTTGGTTGTATGCGGCGATCATGGTGGCCATCGGTGCGGTCTATCTCGGGTACCTGCTGGTCACCCGCGGCAGGCATGGGCTGAAGATGCCGGAGATGGCGTCGATCGACGCGGAACTCGACCACTTGGCAACTCCCACCGAGGATTCGGTGAAATGACCGTATTGGCCATCGACCAGGGCACCTCGGGCACCAAGGCGATCGTCGTGGACCCCGAACAAGGTGTCGTCGGCCTGGCCGAGGTGGCGGTGCACCCGCGTTACCTCGACGGCGGCGGTGTCGAGCAGGATCCGGCAGAACTGCTGGAATCCGTGCTCGGCGCCGGCCGCGCCGCCCTGGCACAAGCCGGACGGTCGGTCGACGCGGTGTCGCTGGCCAATCAAGGCGAAACCGTGTTGGCCTGGGATCCTGATACGGGCCGTCCGCTCACGCAGGCGCTTGTGTGGCAGGACCGGCGCGCCGAGCCGCTGTGCGCCGAGCTTGCCCAGCATCGCGACATGTTCGCCGAGCGCACGGGACTGGTGCTGGATTCCTACTTCTCGGCGCCGAAGATGGCATGGCTGCGCCAGAACCTGGAGTCCTCCGGCGTGGTGACCACATCGGACACCTGGCTGCTGCACCAACTCACCGGCGCGTTCGTCACCGATGCGACCACGGCCAGCCGGTCGCTGGCCGTGGAGCTCGGCGGGCGGGACTGGAGCCACGAGCTGCTCGCGGCCTTCGGCCTGGCCGATGAGAAACTGCCGCAGATCGTCGCGAACGACGAGACCATCGGCACCACATCGGCATTCGGCTCCGACGTGCCCGTCGGTGGGGTCGTGGTGGACCAGCAGGCCGCGCTGCTGGCTGAGGCCTGCCTCGAACCGGGCATGGCAAAATGCACGTTCGGCACGGGCGCCTTCCTGCTGGCCAATACCGGTGGCACACCCGTGCATTCCACCGCGGGTCTCACGTCGTCGGTGGCCTGGCGCGTCGGCGGGCAGGACACCTACTGCATCGACGGCCAGGTGTACACGGCCGCGTCTGCGGTCAAATGGCTGTGCTCACTCGGCATCGTCTCCGGCCCCAAGGAGCTCGACACGGTCGCCGCGCCGGACAACGCCGGCGTGCTGTGCGTGCCCGCGCTGGCCGGACTCGCCGCGCCCTGGTGGAAATCTCATGCGACAGCCGCTATTTCGGGCATGACCCTGTCGACCGGGCGCGAGCACATCGTGCTCGCGGTACTTCAGGGCATAGCCGCACAGGTCGGCGAGCTGATCTCGGCGATCAACGACGACGCGGTCCCGTTGACGCGGCTGCGTGCCGACGGCGGCCTGACCCAGTCCACGGTGCTCATGCAGGCGTGCGCCGACATCTTGCAGATCCCGGTCGACGTGTACCCGTCGGCACACGCCACCGCACTCGGCGCCGCCGCGCTGGCCCGGCTCAGCCTGAACCCCGACCGATCGGTGCGCGACGTCGTCACCGACTGGACACCGTCGGCCAGCTACGAACCCCGCTGGACTGCCGCCCGAGCGAGCGAATTCCGCTCCGCCTGGCGCGATCTGGCGGCGACCACCTACCCCCAGGAGACTTCATGAACTACGACGTCGCGGTGATCGGCGCAGGCATCGTCGGCTCGGCCATCGCACGCGAACTGTCCGGCCACCAACTGTCGGTCGCGCTGCTGGAAGCCCGCGACGATGTGGGCGACGGCACGAGCAAGGCCAACACCGCAATCCTGCACACCGGTTTTGACGCCAAGCCCGGCACGCTCGAATCGGCGATGGTCAGCCGCGGTTACCACCTGCTGTCCGACTACGCGACGCACACCGGTATCCCGATCGAACACACCGGTGCGATCCTGGTGGCGTGGGACGGCGAACAACTCGCCGCGCTACCGGGTTTGAAGGACAAGGCCGAGGCCAACGGCTACCACCGGTGCGAGATCGTGGATTCCGACGCGGTCTACGCCGCCGTCCCCCACCTCGGCCCGGGCGCGCTCGGCGGGCTGACCGTGCCCGACGAATCGATCATCTGCACCTGGACCGTCAACCTCGCGCTGGCCACCGACGCCGTCAACCGGGGCGCCGCACTGCTGCGCAATCACCGCGTCGAGAGCATCGAAAAGACCGGTGACGGCACGGTTCTGCACACCACAGGTGGTCCCGTATCCGCACGGTGGGTGATCAACGCCGCGGGCCTCGGTGCAGACGTGATCGACGGCCTGTTCGGCCATTCCCGGTTCACCGTGACCCCGCGCCGCGGCGAGCTCATCGTCTACGACAAGCTCGCGCGCCCGCTGGTCGACAAGATCGTGCTACCCGTGCCCACGTCGCGCGGCAAGGGCGTGCTCGTCAGCCCCACCATCTACGGCAACGTCATGCTCGGCCCCACGTCCGAGGATCTCACCGACCGCACCGCGACCGGGACGTCGGAGACCGGTTTCGAATTCCTGCTCGAGAAGGGGCGCGCGCTCATGCCGCGACTGCTCGACGAGGAGGTCACCGCGACCTACGCCGGGTTGCGCGCGGCCATCGACCACGGCGACTACCTGATCGAGGCCGACACCGCGCAGAACTATCTGCTGGTCGGCGGCATCCGCTCGACCGGGCTGACCGCGGGCATGGCCATCGCGGAATACGTTCGCGACCAATTGGTTTCGGCCGGGCTCATACTGGCCCCACGCACCGACCTGCCCGCGCCACCACGCATGCCCAACCTCGGCGAAGCGTTCCCCCGGCCGTATCAGGAGGCCGACAAGATCGCCGCCGACCCGGCCTACGGCCGCATCGTGTGCTTCTGCGAGCGCGTCACCGAGGGTGAGATGCGTGACGCATGCCAGTCCGTCATCGCACCAGCAGCGCTCGAAGGGCTGCGGCGGCGCACGCGCGTCATGAACGGCCGCTGCCAGGCGTTCTTCTGCGGCGCCGAGGTGCAGGCGATCTTCGACCGCGAACGTCAACCAGAACGACCCGCCGTACTGCAGGAGACCACGCGATGACCACCTACGACGTTGCGATCGTCGGCGGCGGGCCCGCGGGCCTCACCGCGGCCGCCGAGCTGGCCCCGTACCACAAAGTCGTTGTCCTGGAACGTGAACTCGCGGCAGGCGGCATTCCGCGGCACAGCGATCATCCCGGATACGGGATCCGTGACATGAAGACGTTCATCAGCGGGCCCGCGTACGCGCGCCGACTGGTGCAGGGTGCCGTCACCGCCGGGGCGAGCATCCGCACGAGCGCGATGGTCACCGGATGGGCCGACGCCACCGCACTGGACGTCACCTCGCCGCAGGGCCGCGAACGCATCGACGCACGCGCCGTCGTGCTGGCCACGGGCGCCCGCGAACGCCCCCGGCCGGCGCGCATGATCCCCGGCGACCGGCCCGCCGGGGTGTACACAACGGGACACCTGCAGAACGCCGTACACCTCAAACACCGCCAGGTCGGGAGCCGCGCGGTGGTCGTCGGCGCGGAACTGGTGAGCTACTCGGCCGTGCTGACCCTCAAGCACGCCGGCTGCCGCACAGTGCTGATGACGACGGAGTACCCGTCGCCCGAGTCGTACGCGATGTTCAATCTCGCGGGCCGCACGCCGCTGCTCGATGTGGACATCGCGACCACCACGCGCGTGACCCGCATCATCGGCAAACCCGTGCTTCAGGGCGTCGAGATCGAGAACACGCGCACCGGGCAGCGACGTGTCATCGACTGCGACACCGTGGTTTTCACGGGTGATTGGATCCCCGACCATGAGCTGGCCCGGGCCGCCGGTCTCGACATCGACCGCGGCACCCTCGGGCCCGTCGTCGACACCGCGTTGCGAACCAGCCGCGACGGCGTGTTCGCGATCGGCAACCTGCTGCACCCGGTCGACACCGCCGACATCGCGGCCCTCGACGGCCGCCACGTCGCCGCCCAGGTACGCCGGTATCTCGACGGCAGGCCCGCCGCGGGTGACGGGGTGCGGATCGAGGCCGGCGCGCCGCTGCGGTGGGTGTCACCCGGCCTGCTGCGGCCCGGCGACCCGGCGCCCGCGCGCCACCGGCTGCTGTTGTGGACCGACAAGCTCGTGCGGATCCCGAAAGTCGTTGCCCATCAGGATGGCAGGCTCGTCGGACGCAAGACCCTGCCATGGCCCGCGTCACCGGGCCGGGTGTTCCGGGTGCCGTCGAGCATTCTCGACGGCGCTGACCGGAACGGCGGGACGGTCACGCTGTCACTGGCGTGAACTCGATGTGCAATCGCGTGAGACCGCGCAGCAGGAACGTGGGCTCGTAGGTGTAACGCCGGTCCTCGGCGGGCCCGTGTTCGGCTTCACTGATGGTGATGTCGCGCATCCGGTTCAGCAGGCGGCGCACGGTGACCTGGCCTTCGACCCGGGCCAGCGGCGCCCCCGCACAGGTGTGGATGCCGCGCCCGAATGCGATGTGCTCACGCACGTTCGGCCGGTCGATCCGGAACTCGTGCGGGTCGGTGAACTTGCGCGGATCCCGGTTCGCCGCGCCCAGGCACAGCATGAGCACCGTGCCGGCTTTGATGGGCACGCCACCCAGGGTCGTGGTTCTGCGGGCGAGGCGGAAGTCGACCTTGGTCGGGCTCTGCATGCGCAGCGCTTCCTCGATGAAAGCCGGGATCAGCTCAGGTTCGTCGCGCAGGCGCTGCTGGAACTCGGGGCGGTCCCCCAGCGTCTGCACTGCCGCACTGAGGAGTTTCGTGACGGTCTCCTGCCCCGCCGCGAACAGGAACGTCGCGGGACGCACCACCTCCAGGAGTTCCGGCACCGATCCGTCCGGATAGGTTGCGGATGCCATGCCGCCGAGGACATCCGCGTGAGGCGTGCGCCGGCGCTCGGCGATGTACGCGCTGAACTTGTCGTCGAGGTACTGCAGCGGGTTGAGGCCCACCGGCTCACCGTCGAGTGCGCCCACGCGGTTGCCCGCAGGCTTGTCGGCTCCCAGCGCGCGGCGGAACTCGGCGCGATCCTCCTCGGGAACCCCGAGCAGATCGGTGATCGCCAGGGTGGCAAAGGGTTTGGCGTACTCGCCGAGGAACTCGCAGCGGCCGTTCGCGATGAACTCGTCGAGCACCTGATCGGCCAGTTGCCACATGAAGTCCTCGTTCTCCTTGAGCCGCCGCGGTGTCAGCAGCTTGGAGAGCAGGGACCGCGCGCGTTCGTGCTCGGGCGGATCCATGACCACCATGTGTTCGAAGATCGGGAACTCGTGCCGGTGCGCCTCGATCTGCGCGGTGATGTCGTCGCCCTCGGGTTCGAACGGCAGCGGCGGAAACGGGCCGCCGATCGCGTTGACCGCCGAGAACGCGTCGGTGTCCTTGAACGCGGCCATCACCTCCTGATAGCCGGTGACGGCCACGACGCCGTGGTGCGGTTCGGCGTACACCGGCCCCTGCTCGCGGAGGTAGTCGAAGTACGCATAGGGATCCTGCGTGATCGCCGGGTCGGAGAAGTAGTCGACACTCGCGAGATCGGTCATTGCTGCGGGCCTTTCGCGGAGGTTTGAAACGTGATCGCTTGGCGTGGGCACGCGTCGACCGCTGCTTTCACGTGCTCCCACGACCGTTCGGGTGGTTGTGGCAGGGCGCGGGCGACGTCGTCGTCCCCGAGGTCGAAGATCTCGGGAGCCAACTCGATGCACAACGCGTGGCCCTCGCACAGGCCGGGGTCCACCCAGAGGCTTGCGTTCATATGTTCCTCACGTCGTTTTTCTGCCATGGGCCTTCCACACACTCCGAGTTTGATCAATCGATCAAACTGTTAAGATGCGTCATGCTTATCACTCCGCCTCAGGAGCGGTCAAGGGTTGCCGGTGACGTGCAATACATACTGTCGCACAACACTTCTCGGGACATCATCTGATGCCGGCGACCCGTGCAGCGAAGGACAAGGACGCCGGAACCAGGCGACGCCTGATCGAGGCGACCGCTCAGGTGATCCGCGATGAGGGCTACGCCGCGGCGACGACGCGGCGGATCGCCGCGGAGGCCGGTGTCCGCTCGGCGCTGGTGTACTACTACTTCGACACGCTCGACGATCTGTTCGTCGCGGTGCTGCGCAGCGGCGCCGACGCCGCGCTGGCCCGGATGCGCGAGGCGATCGACGACGACGACCCCCTGCGCGCCCTGTGGCTGCTCAATTCCGACTCCCGGCTGACGGGGCTCAATACCGAATTCATGGCACTGGCCAACCACCGCAAGGCGATCGGCGCCGAACTCAAGGCCTACTCCGAACGCGTCCGGGACATCGAGACCACCGCGATGGCCATGGTGTTGCGGGCTCATGGCGTCGACACCGACGAGTTCCCGCCCGTGGTGATGTCGATGCTGCTGACCCAGTCGGCGCGCAGCCTCTGCAACGAGGAGGCGGTCGGCGTGACACAGGGCCACGCCGAGTTCCGGGCCTTCGTCGATCGCATGCTGAGCCGCTTCGCTCCCTTGAAATAGCCTGCGCTACTTCAACATGCTGCCGGCGTCGACCGTCACCGGCAGGCCCGTGACGTAGCGCGCCTCGTCGGAGGCCAGAAACAGCACGGCATTGCTGATGTCCACCGGTTCGACCCAGCCGACCGGGAGCACATGCATGAGCTGGGCCACCACGGCCATGTCGTCGGGCCCCGGATTCTCCAGATCCGGGCGGAACAGCTTCATGGTGCCCTCGTTCATGAACATCGGCGTGTTCACGTTGGTCGGGTGTACCGAGTTGACCCTGATCGAATGCTGGCCCAGTTCAACGGCGAACGACCGCATCAGACCCACCACACCGTGTTTGGCGGCGATGTAGTGACCTGTGTGCGGGTAGGCCTTGAGTCCGCCCACCGAGCTGGTGAGGATTATGGAGCCGCCCCGGCTTCCCGAAAGAATATGCGGAACACCGGCTTTCACGGTTTTCCAGACGCCGGACAGGTTGACGCCGATCATGTCGTCCCAGTCCTGTTCGCTGGTCTTGTCCAGCGTCTCACCGCCGTTGCCGATGCCCGCGTTGGCGACGATGATGTCGAGCCGCCCCAGCTGTTCGACACCGTTGTCCACGGCCGTCTTGAGTGCGTCGAAGTCACGGACGTCGACCTCGGCCGTGACGATCCGCCGGTTGAGGCCCTTGATCAGGTCGACTGTCTCAGCCAGATCGTCCGGTGTCGACGCGGGGATGACGCTGTTGCTGCTCACCGGCCTGCAGACGTCGACCGCGATGATGTCGGCACCCTCCTGTGCGAGCCGTACCGCGTGGCTGCGCCCCTGTCCGCGCGCCGCCCCGGTGATGAACGCGACCTTGCCCTCGACTCGCCCGGCCATGGGGATCCTTCCACTCGGTTTGATCGTTCGATCAAACCGTTCCACCGTGAAGGCCGTGTGTCAATACTCACTTTGATCGATCGATCAGCATCCGGCTACCCCAACACAGACCGGGCCCCCTCCGCAGGGAGGGGGCCCGGTGTGTTGTCAACGAGTCAAAGCCAGGTGTCGTTGGTGGTGGCGGTGAGGAACGCCTCGAGGTCGTTGCGCCACGTCGCAGGGGTGTTCTTGTCGGGCTCTATCCCGGTGTACTCACCGCGGTAGAAGAGCAGCGGCCGGGGCTTGCGTTTGGGCACCTCGGACATGCCGTGCACCGCACCGAACACGACGAAGTGGTCACCACCGTCATGCACAGACGCAACGGTGCAGTCGATGTGGGCCAGCGACCCGTCAATGATCGGCGAGCCGAGTTCGGATGGCCGCCAGTCGATCCCGGCGAACTTGTCCGGCTCCTTGGAGCCGAACCGCGCCGACACGTGCTGCTGATCCTCGTGCAGCATGTTGACGCAGAACCGGCCGCTGGCCTCGATCGCCTGCCACGACCGGGACACCTTCGTCGGGCAGAACAGCACGAGCGGCGGATCCAGCGACAGCGCAGCGAACGACTGGCACGCGAACCCGATCGGCACGTCGTCATGCACCGTGGTGATGATCGTGATGCCTGTGCAGAACTGTCCGAGCACGTTGCGGAACGTGCGGGGATCGATCGCGGGAGCGGACATCGCTACTTGAAACCGACGGTGAAGTCGTGGCCCCACAGGCTGACGGCCGTGGACTCCCGCGCCACCCAGTCGTTGTCGTCGACTTCGAGCCCCTCGCAACCGAACTCGATGTCGAACCCGCCCGGTGTCTTCATGTAGAACGACAGCATCTTGTCGTTGACGTGGCGGCCCAACGTCGCAGACATCTTCACCTTGCGCCGCAGCGCACGGTCCAGGCACAGGCCCACGTCGTCGGCCTCGCCGACCTCGACCATGAGGTGCACGATGCCGCTGGGTGTCTGGCCCGGCATGAACGCGAGGCTGTGGTGGCGCGGATTGACTCCGAGGAAGCGCAGCCACGCCGGCTCCCCGTCAGCGGGGCGGCCCACCAGTTGCGGGGGCAACCGCATCGAGTCGCGCAGGTGGAAGCCGAGCACATCACGGTAGAAGTGCAGGGTTTCGGCGTCGTCTTTGGTGGTCAGCACGACGTGCCCGAGCCCCTGCTCCTCGGTGACGAACTTGTGCCCGTATGGGCTGACGACGCGACGGTGCTCAAGTGCGACCCCGTGGAACACCTCGAGGGTGTTGCCGGAGGGATCGTCGAACACGATCATCTCGTCGACGCGGCGATCGGCCAGCTCGGTGGCGGTGGCCTCTTTGTACGGCGTGCCATTGGCCTCGAGGCTGCTGCGGATGTCCTGCAGTTCCGCGGCATTCGCGGTTTCCCAGCCCGACTCCAGCAACCGGTCGTGCTCGCCAGGGACGATCACGAGCCGTGCGGGGAACTCGTCCATCCGCAAATACAGCGCGCCTTCGGTCTGACCTTTGCCCTCGACCATGCCGAGCACCTTCAGGCCGTACTCCCGCCAGGCCGCGACGTCGGTGGCCTCGATGCGCAGGTACCCCAGCGACTTGATGCTCATGGGCTAGCCTCCCAGAAAATCGATGGTGAGCTTGTTGAACTCGTCGAACTTCTCCACCTGTGCCCAGTGTCCACACTGCCCGAAAACGTGCAGCTGCACCCGCGGGATCTGCTTGACCGCGACCAGCGCACCGTCGAGCGGGTTGACCCGGTCCTCGCGGCCCCAGATCAGCAGCACCGGCTGGCGCAGCTTGTAGACCTCACGCCACATCATGCCGAGCTCGAAATCGGGTCCGGCGAAAGACTTGCCCATGGCCCGCGTGGCGGCCAACGATTCCGGGGTACTGGCGATCGCAAAGCGCTCTTCGACCAGCTCCGGCGTGACGAGCTTCTGGTCGAACACCATGATGCGGATGAAGGCTTCGAGGTTCTCGCGGGTCGGCTCGAAGTTGAACTTGGCGAGCGCCTTCACACCCTCGGTGGGGTCAGGAGCGAACAGGTTGACCGAGAGGCCGCCCGGGCCCATCAGCACGAGCTTGCCCGCGCGGTCGGGATAGTCCAGCGCGAAGCGCACCGCGGTGCCGCCGCCGAGCGAATTGCCCAGCAGCGGAATCCGGCCCTGCAGACCCAGGTGGTCGAACAGGCCCAGCAGCGCCTTGGCGCTGTAGCGGTTGTACTGCTCGTGTTCGGTGTGCTTGTCCGAGTAGCCGTAACCCGGCTGGTCGACCGCGAGCACATGAAAGCGCTCGGCGAGCACCGCGATGTTGCGGCCGAAGTTCGACCAGCTCGACGCACCGGGACCACCGCCGTGCAGCAGCACGATGGTCTGCGCGCTGGGGTCGCCCGCCTCGTGGTAGTGCAGCCGCATGTCGTCTGCGACCTGCGCGTAGCGCGAGGTGGATTCGAATGTGATCTCTTGCGTTGCAGTCATGTCAGACCATCGTGTCCGCGGGCGGCAGGCCGAACTCGTTGTTGCCGAAGATCATGTACGCGCGCTCCGGATCGTTGGCGGCGTGCACGCGGCCGGCATGCGCGTCGCGCCAGAACCGTTGCAGCGGTGCGGTGTTGGCAAGCGCGGTGGCACCCGCCGACTCGAAGAGCCGGTCGATGGACGCGATGGCCCGGCCCGTGGCACGGACCTGATCTCGGCGGGCACGCGTCCGCAGCTCGAACGGGATCTCCTTGCCTGCCTGCAGCAGTGCGTACTCGTCACCGACGTTGCCGATCAGCTGACGCCACGCGGCGTCGATATCGCTTGCGGCCTCGGCGATCCGGACCTTGGCGAACGGATCGTCCTTGCCCTTCTCCCCCGCGAACGCCGCGCGTACCCGCTTGCCCTGGTGCTCGACGTGGGCCGCGTAGGCGCCGTAGGCCATGCCGACGATCGGGGCCGAGATGGTCGTGGGATGCACCGTGCCCCAAGGCATCTTGTACACCGGCGCGGTGTTGGTCGCATAGCCGCCCGCGGTGCCGTCGTTCATCGCCTTGTACGACAGGAACCGGTGCTTCGGCACGAAGACGTCCTTGACGACGACGGTGTTGCTGCCGGTGCCGCGCAGGCCGACGACGTGCCAGACGTCCTCGATCTTGTAGTCGCTGATCGGGATGAGGAAGCTGCCGAAATCCACCGGGCGGCCGTCCTTGATCACCGGGCCACCCAGGAACGCCCAGGTGGCGTGGTCACAGCCCGAGGACCAGTTCCATGAACCGTTGACCAGGTAGCCGTCGCCTGCCTCGGTCACCACACCGGCACCCATCGGCGCGTACGAGGAGGACACCCGCACCGACGAATCCTCGCCCCACACCTCTTCCTGGGCCTGCTGATCGAACAGCGCCAGGTGCCAGTTGTGCACACCGATGATCGAGGCGACCCAGCCGGTCGAACCGCAGGCGCTGGCCAGGCGGCGAACCGCCTCGTAGAACACCGTCGGGTCGCACTGCAGGCCACCCCACTGCTCGGGTTGCAGCAGCTTGAAGAACCCGATCTCGTCGAGCGCGTCGATCGACTCCTGCGGGATTTTGCGCAGATCCTCGGTGGCCTGGGCGCGTTCACGCAGCTGCGGCAACAGATCGTCGATGCCGGCTAGCACTGCCTGAACGTCACGCTGTTCAATGGATGTCACGGATTTGCCTCCCAGAGTGCGGATCGTGATGAGCGCTTGCGCGAAGCCCGATCACCTGCGATGGGCGCTTGCGCGAAGAGCCGATCATCTAGACAGAGATTAGAACACGTTACGATTTGTGTCGAGTAGCGCCTGGCTGCAAGCGCTGGACCTGGGCAACTATGGTTTTGTAACCTGTTCTAGTTATGAGGCGAGAAAGGATCCCACTGTGACCGATGAGCCGCTGGGCAGCCATGTGCTGGAACTGCAGGTGGCTGCGGTCATCGAGGAGACCGCCGATGCCCGCTCTCTGGTGTTCTGTGTTCCCGACGGATCCGAGCTGTCCCCGGACAAGCTGCGGTACTCGCCGGGCCAGTTCCTGACGCTGCGCGTGCCCAGCGACCGGACCGGATCCGTGGCCCGCTGCTATTCGCTGTCGAGTTCACCCGCGACCGACGACCAGCTGACCGTCACGGTCAAGCGCACCGCCGACGGCTACGCATCGAACTGGCTGTGCGACAACGCCCACACCGGCATGCGCATGCACGTGCTGGCACCGTCCGGCAATTTCGTCCCCAAGGATCTCGACGCCGACTTCCTGCTGCTCGCAGCGGGCAGCGGCATCACGCCGATGATGGCGATCTGTAAGACAGCGCTGGCCGAGGGCAACGGCAAGGTCACGCTGATCTATGCCAACCGTGACGAGAATTCGGTGATCTTCGGGGCCACGCTGCGTGAGCTGGCCGCCAAGTACTCCGACCGGTTGACCGTGGTGCACTGGCTCGAGACCGTGCAGGGCCTGCCGAGCGCGGCCGCGTTGGCCGGGCTGGCCGCGCCGTACACCGCGCGCGACGCCTTCATCTGCGGTCCCGGCCCGTTCATGGCCGCCGCGCAGGAGGCACTGCGCGAGGCGGGAACGCCCGACGAGCGCATCCACATCGAGGTGTTCAAGTCGCTGGAGAGTGACCCGTTCGCCGCCGTGGTCATCGAAGAAGACGACAGCGACCAGGGGCCGGCCACCGCGATCGTGACGCTCGACGGAACGACCCACGAGGTCCGCTGGCCGCGCTCGGCCAAACTGCTCGACGTCCTGCTCGACAAGGGGCTGGACGCACCGTTCTCGTGCCGGGAGGGCCACTGCGGGGCGTGCGCGGTGCTCAAGAAGTCCGGTGAGGTCGACATGGAGGTCAACGACGTGCTCGAACCCTCCGATCTGGAAGAGGGTCTCATCCTGGGCTGCCAGGCCACGCCGGTGACGGATTCAGTAGAAGTCACCTACGACGAGTAACGAGCGGATACCTTTCTTGACGATGAACAGGCTCACAGCAGCGAGCGCGGCGGCCCTGCTGACCGCTGCTGCGTTGACCAACCCCGCGTCGGCCTCGGCCGCGTCCAACTCGGCCACCGCGTCGATTCCCGTCGACCCGGCGACCCAGATCGAGATGCACGTCGACGCCAACTGTGCGGGCACCATGTGCACGTTCCGCACGAGCGCCAACCTGCTGGGCCCGGACGGCCCGACGGGCTTCCCCGGCGACACCTGGGCCCGGCAGACCATCACGCTGCGCAGCATGAACAGGGACGTCTGGCAGGAGGCCTCCTACAGCGCACCGGCGGGCATGCCGCGCGAAGTCAAGGGCGCCAATCACGACAACGTGCTGTCTCGAATGTTGAAGTCGATCAACAACGTCGAGATCTCGGTGACCTACTTCGGCGGCGGGCCCATCGAACGCTTCACGGTCGACGGCGACTCGTCGCCGACCGACTGGAGCACGGGTCAACCGAACACCAAGGCCGACTTCATCGCGTGCTCATTCATCCAGGTGGTCTACGGCGGCGTGAACCTCACCACCCCGACCGCCTGCGCCCAGACCACCTTCTGAGAGGTGCCGGCGCACCAGTCTGCGCCAACGCCGGTGCCGGTAGGCGTAGATGCCGCGCGCGAGCACGCTGACCATCCCGGTCAGCCGGCCTGCGTCGATCTCGACGGTGTCGCTGTAGCGGCACACGCCGTCTGCGACCGGTTCGACGTGCAGCGTGTGGTTCCAGGACCGCAGAACACCGCCGTGTTCGTGCGTGCGGATGGTGCGGGTGGCGTCGTCGATCGAGAGCACCTCGATGGTGTGCCGATAGGCCGGGATCACGTGGAACGCGAACAGCCAACCGGTGCCACGATCGCCGGCCCGGAACGGTTCGGTCCGGCCCGCGAGCATCGGCACGCCGAACAAGCCGCGGCAGACGTAGAGAAACGTCGGGATCTGCTGCATGGCCCGCCAGACCCGGTCGGTGTCGGTGGCCAGAACCGTCTCGGTATGCACGGTACGCACGAAAGAGCTCCTCTCCGTTAGGGTTACCTGATACTCGACCAGACCGGACCGGTTGACTACTCGCTTTTCCCGTGGAGGTGACGATGGCACCGCCCGACCGGTTTCGGCCCCGCAAGCAGCCCAGACAGCAGCGCTCGGCCGAAACCCGCCAGCGCATCCTCGACGCGGCTGCTCGCATTTTCGCCGAGTACGGCTACGCCGCGGGCACCACGAACCGCATCGCCGAAGCCGCCGACCTGTCGATCGGTTCGCTGTATCAGTACTTTCCGAACAAGGACGCGATTCTGTCGGCACTCACCGACGCGCACATCGACGCGGGCGCGGCACTGCTGACCGACCGCACGGCCGACGGTCTGCCCGAATCCCTCGACGAGCTGCTCCGGCTGTTCGTGCGGGCCGCGATCGACAACCATCGCGACGACACCCGGTTGCACCGCGTGCTGTTCGAGGAGGCGCCACGCTCACCCGCACTGTTGAATCGCTTGCACCACACCGAGGACGGCTCGGTGCAACTCGCACAGGCCCTGCTCGACAACCATCCCGACGTCACGGTCGAGGACACCGCGTTCGCGGCGCGCATGGTGGTCGCGACCATCGAATCGCTCACTCACCGGCTGCTGGCGTGCGAAAAGCCCGCCGACGCCGGGCAACTCGAGGACGGCATCGTTGCGATGCTGGCGGGGTATCTACGGGGTCACTAAACCTGCCGAGCAGACGCATAGGTACTCGGGAAAGCGCGTTCCCGGGTACCTATACGTCTGCTCGGCAGAGAAGGTGAGCTACCGCGGCAGGCCCAGGAGGCGCTCGCCGGCCAG
The DNA here is from genome assembly GCF_010727475.1 of Mycolicibacterium mageritense. Lineage (NCBI taxonomy): Bacteria > Bacillati > Actinomycetota > Actinomycetes > Mycobacteriales > Mycobacteriaceae > Mycobacterium > Mycolicibacterium mageritense. Next base: position 3,470,597 of record NZ_AP022567.1, on the reverse strand, counting down.
GGTCAGCAGGATCTGCTCGGTGCCGCCTGCGATGGTCAGGCAGCGGGTGTTGAGGAAGTCGTGCACCTCGTGGTTGACCACGACGCCACCGCCATCGGAGAGCTCCATGCGGAACTCGGCGAGCGCCTGGCGGTACCGCACACCGATCAGCTTGCGGGCGCTGGCTTCCGCCCCCGGATCCTTGCCGCCGACGGCCAGCTGCGCGATCCGCTGATCCAGCAGTGAGCCCACCTGGGCGGCCAGGATCAGCCCACCCAACCGATCCTGATCGGCCGGATCCAGGTCGAGCGTGCTGACGGTGCGCAGCAGCTCTTCCATCGGATTGCCAAGGGCCGTACCGCCTGCCATCGCGACGCGCTCGTTGGCCAGCGTCGTGCGGGCCAGCCGCCAGCCGTCGTTGACGGTGCCGACGACCATCTCGTCGGGCACGAACACGTCGTCGAAGAACACCTCGTTGAACAGTTCGTCGCCCGTGATCTCCCGCAGCGGCCGGATCACGATGCCCGGTGAGCGCATGTCGATCAGGAAGTACGTGATGCCCTTGTGTTTAGGCGCGTCGGCGTCCGTCCGGGCCAGGCAGACGCCCCAGTGCGCCTTCTGCGCCGCCGATGTCCACACCTTCTGGCCCGTGAGCTTCCAACCACCCTCGGCGCGAACGGCTTTCGTGCGCAGCGCCGCCAGGTCGGAACCCGCACCCGGCTCGGAGAACAGCTGGCACCACGTCAACTCGCCTCGCAGCGTCGGCGGCACGAACTGCTCGATCTGCTCGGGCCTGCCGTGCTCGAGGATCGTGGGCACGGCCCACCATCCGATCACCAGGTCGGGGCGCTCGACCTTCGCGGCGGCCAACTCCTGGTCGATCAGCAGCTGCTCGGCAGGCCCGGCCGCCCGCCCGTACGGCCGGGGCCAGTGCGGCGCAAGCAGACCCGAGTCGGCCAGCGCGACCTGCCGCTTCTCGGCGGGCAGGGCCGCCACCTCGGCGACCGCGGCGCTGATCTCGGGTCGCAGATCCTCCACCGATTCCAGGTCGATCCGGAGCTCACGTCGCACGCCCTGCTGCGTCAGCGCCGCGACCCGGCGCAGCCACCGGCGCCGGCCACCGAGAAAGTGCGAAATCCCGTATGCGCGACGCAGATACAGGTGCGCGTCGTGTTCCCACGTGATGCCGATGCCACCCAGCACCTGAATGCAGTCCTTGGCGTTGACCTGCGCCGCGTCGATGCCCACGGCCGCGGCGATCGCGGCGGCGATCGACAGCTGCGGATCATCGGAACCAGCCGCGGCGCGTGCGGCATCGCCCGCCGACACCGCGGCCTGCTCAGAGCGCAACAGCATCTCGGCGCACATGTGCTTGACGGCCTGGAAGCTGCCGATCGGCTTGCCGAACTGCTCACGCACCTTGGCATATTCGGTCGCGGTCTGCAGCGCCCAGCGGGACAGCCCGGCCAGCTCGGCCGCGAGCACGGTGACGGCCAGATCCTCGAACCGCTGCACCGAGACGTCCAAAACCTCCGCGGGAGCCGAATCGAGCACAACGCGGGCCAGCGGAACCGAGAAGTCGGTTGCTGCCAGGGATTCGACGCTCACACCGTCAGCCTGGGCGTCGATCAGCACCACCGCGTCACCGGCCCGCAGCACCAGCACGCCTGCGGCGTCGGCACCCAACACATGGTCGGCTGTGCCGCTCGCGCGGTTCCCGTCGACGGCGACATCGGAACTCAGCGCGACACCGGCGGTCCGCTGCCCCGACATCAGCGCGTCGAGCAATCCCGGATCGGTCACCAGCAGGGTCGCCAGCGCCGTCGTCGCGACCGGCCCCGGCACCAGGGCAGCGGCGGCCTCGTCGATCATGGCGCACAGATCCTCGACCGAGCTGCCCGCACCGCCCGACTCTTCGGGAACGGCCACACCGAAGATCCCCAGTTCGGCGAACGCCTGATACGGCGCGCGCCAGGCTGCGGGATCGTGTTCGACCTCTCGCACGGCATCGATCGCCCCGGAAGCCGCGGCCCAGCTTCGTACCAGGTCGCGGGCAGCGGACTGCTCGTCAGTGACGGTAGCGGACAAGGTCGGCTCCTAGTCGTAGTGCGAGAAGTCCGTGCTTCCCACTAGAACGTGTTCTAATGGTGACAGTGTTCGACCGTCAAGTCGACCGGCGTTGTAGCAGGACACGTCCGTGTCTTACCGGCTCGGGGGTGAGAAAAAGGAGACCGGCGTGCGTATCGTTTTCCACGAGGTACGCAATGAGAAGGAGTCGCCAGCCACATGTCTGGGGTGTCGCAGTCAGCATCCACCGATTCGTCCTCGGGGGCGGACTCGCGCCCACGTGAGGTTCTGAACGTGGCAGTGCTCGCAGAATCCGAACTCGGCTCTGAAGCCCAGCGGGAACGTCGCAAACGAATCCTCGACGCGACCCTGGCCATCGCGTCCAAGGGTGGGTACGAGGCGGTTCAGATGCGTGCGGTGGCCGAACGGGCCGATGTCGCCGTCGGGACGCTCTACCGGTACTTCCCCTCCAAGGTTCACCTGCTGGTGTCGGCCCTCGGCCGGGAGTTCGAGCGCATCGACGCCAAGACCGATCGAGCCTCGCTGTCGGGAGGCACCCCGTATCAGCGGCTGAACTTCATGGTCGGCAAGCTCAACCGCGCGATGCAGCGCAATCCGCTGCTCACGGAAGCCATGACCAGGGCGTTCGTGTTCGCCGACGCGTCGGCCGCCGGCGAGGTGGACCACGTCGGCAAGCTCATGGACTCGATGTTCGCGCGCGCCATGAGCGACGGCGAACCGACCGAGGACCAGTACCACATCGCGCGTGTGATCTCCGACGTGTGGCTGTCGAACCTGCTGGCCTGGCTGACCCGGCGCGCGTCGGCGACCGACGTCTCCAAGCGGCTGGACCTGGCCGTGCGACTGCTCATCGGCGCCGAGGACCAACCTAAGATCTGACGGGTGAGCCTGCCTGCCGAACTGTCGCACGTCCTCACCCGAGCGGCCCTCGCACCCCGGCTGTTGGTCACGTCCGACTTCGACGGCACGCTCTCGCCGATCGTCAACAATCCCGCCGATGCGCGGCCGCTCGCGGACGCCGCCGAGACGCTCGTCGCGCTCGCCGGCCTGCCCGACACCGCCGCGGCGTTGATCTCAGGCCGCGCCCTCGACGTGCTGCGCAGTCTGTCGGGGATGCCCGCGTCGGTCCATCTGGTCGGCAGTCACGGCGCCGAGTTCGATTCGGGTTTCACCCACCCGATCGACGAAGCACTGCTCGGCACGATCGCCCGCGAACTGCAGTCGATCGCCGCAGACAGGCCGGGCGTCACCGTCGAACTCAAACCGGCCAGCGTCGCGTTGCACGTGCGCAACGCTTCGGCACCCGACGCCGACGCCGCACTGGCCCAGGCTCGCGCGGCAGCGCAGGCGTGGGACGCGCAGCTGACCGAGGGCAAGGCCGTGCTCGAGTTCGCGGTGATCACGACCGACAAGGGTGAGGCCATCGACATCCTGCGCAACGAGCACGACGCGTCGGCCGTGGTCTATTTCGGCGACGACGTGACCGACGAGAAGGCATTCCGACGTATGCGTGACAGCGACGTCGGCGTCAAGGTCGGCCCCGGCGAAACCCAGGCCGCGTACCGGATTTCCGCGCCCGAGGACGTCGCCGTCGCGCTGAAGTACCTGCTGGAGCAGCGTCAGGCCCGCTAGGCGGGCGGGCCCGACGTCCGGCCCCGCACCACCTCGATGTCGAGCACGTCGATCACCGGCAGACCCGACCGCGGCGGATTGTGCAGGATGTCCCCGGCACGCCTGCCCTTCTCGACACTCGACTGCACGACCGTGCTCAAACCCCGGCGCAACGCCTCCGGCACGCCGTCGAATCCCGTCACGGTCATCTGCCCCGGCACGTAGATGCCACGCGCACGCAGGTAATCCATGGCCGACAGCGCCAGCACGTCGGCCGTGCACATGAGCGCGGTGAGCCGCGGATTGGCCTCCAACGCGACCTCCGCGGCCGCGCCACCCGACGTCGGCAGGTGCTCGTAGCTCTCCACGACCGTCAACGACCCGGGATCGAGTCCGTAGCCGATCATCGCCTCATAGACGCCATGGATACGTTCGCGCTGCACGTGGAAATGTGGCGTGAGCAGCCGATCCGGGTCGGCCAGCGCCGGTTTCGGGTTGCCGTGCGGCCAGTCCCGGCCCAGCCGCATGGTGAGCAGACCGATGTCGCGGTGGCCGAGTTCGAGCACGTGTTCAGCGAGCTTGCGCATGCCGCCCCGGTCGTCGATCGAGATCCGCGAAACCCCCGGCACATCCTTGGGCTGGTCCACCACGACCACCGGAAGGTGCCGCTGCCGCACGATGGGCAGGTAGGGGTCGTCGTCGGAGGCCGAGTACACGACGAATCCGTCCACGCCGGCCGACAGCACCGCAGCCGAACCCTCCTCGAAGCTGCGGTTGGGGCCAACCGCGACCAGCAGCAGGCCCTGCCCGACCGCCTCACACGACTCGGCAAGACCGGCAACGAAATCCAACGCCGCGGGATCGCTGAAGGAGTAGTTGAGTGGCTCGGTGATCATCAACCCGACTGCGCCGGCCTTGCGGGTCCGCAGCGACCGTGCCACCGGATCGGGCCCCGGATAGCCCAGCCGCTTGGCGGCGTCGAAGATGCGCTCACGCAGATCCGCCGATAGTTGGTCAGGACGGTTGTAGGCGTTCGAGATCGTGGTGCGCGAAACCTTCAGTTCCGCCGCAAGGGAAGCCAGTGTCGCCCTCCTCGGCGGGTGGGGACTCCTCGGCATGCTTTCTGAGGCTAGTGGATGGCCCGCCGGACGGTCGCAGTCAGACGGTAATCGGGCGCGTCGGGTGAGTTACCCGGTTGAGCGTCCACACCACGAGCCAGATGACGCACGCGATGGTGACGATCACGAAACTCGGCGGCATGTTGAAGATCGCGGAAACCGCGAGCCCGGCCCACACCGAGACCAGGCTGATGCCGGTCGAGATCGCCATCGCTGCCAGCGGCTGAGCCGTCAGCATGATCGCGGTGGCGGCCGGGGTGACGACGAGCGCGAACAACAGCAGCGTGCCGACGGCCTGCACGGCCATGGTTACGGCCACGCCGAGCAGCGCCATGAACAGCACCGCGAGCGCGCGCACCGGAACCCCCTTGGCCTCGGCCACCTGAGCGTTGACCGATGCGAACAGCAAAGGGCGGTAGATGAATACGACCGTGGCGGCCAGCACCACCAGCAGCGCCGTGAACGTCAGCAGTTGCTGGTGGGTGATGGCCAACAGGTTGCCGAACAGGACGTTGGTCAGGGTCGACGAGTTCTTGGTGGCCAGCGAGTTGAAGAACAACCCGAAACCGGTGGCCAGCGCGAGCACTGTCCCGGTCGCGACTTCCCGGTCGTCAGCACGTTTTCCGAGCGCCCCGATGACCAGCGCGCCACCGATGCAGAACACCCCGAGGCCGAGCACGACGGGCAGTCCCACCAGAGCGGCGCCGGTCGCGCCGGGCAATCCGATGTGCGCCAACGCGTGCGCGGCGAACGCCGTATTGCGCACGATGATGAAGTAGCCGATCAAACCCGCCGCCAGGGCGACCAGGGTGCCGCCGAGCAACGCGTTGCGCATGAACGCCGACGTGAGGATCTGCCACCAGTTGTGCTGATAGCCCAACGCCATGCTGCCCGCGAGCAGGCCCGTCTGCATCACACGCTCCTCATGTACATCTGCCCCTGCAAGGTGTTGGCCACCTGCACCTTGGTGCCGTACAGGTGGGTCAGCAGATCAGCATCCACCACCTCGTGGATCGCCGCGTGGTGGGCATGGCCGTCGAGCAGGTAGATGGCGCTGTCGAGGACCGAAAGCAGTGGGTTGAGGTCGTGGGCGACAACGAGAATCGTGATGCCCAGCTCGTCGTTGAGCCGGGCCAGCAGCCGCACGATCTCATGTTGGTTGCGTAGGTCGAGCGCGGCCAGCGGCTCGTCGAGGATGAGCATCTTCGGGTGTCCCACAAGCGCATTGGCCAGCGCGATGCGCTGCCGCTGCCCGCCGGACAGCTGTGAGACCCGCATGTCGGCGAATCCGTCGGCCTCGACCCACTCCAGCGCCTCGGCGACGCGGGCCTTGTCGGCTCGCGTGGTGCGGCTGAAGCCCCATCGACGTCCGGTCAGGCCCAGCGTCACCGCGTCACGCGCCCGGATCGCCTCGCCGGCGCCTGCGACGTAATCCTGCGGCACATAGCCGATCACGTCGTTGCGTTCCCCGGGCCGGCTCCCCAGCACCCGCACCGAGCCCGACGCGACCGGCAGCAGTCCCAGCACGACCTGAAGCATGGTCGACTTGCCGGATCCGTTGGACCCGATCAGCGCGACGATGCCGCCTGCCGGGATCTCGAAGGTGCCCTCCGACCAGATCAGCCGTCCGCCGCGGACGACGCTGACATCGTCGAAGACCAGCGCGGGTTCGTCGTTACTGCTGGACACCAAGAGCCTTGGCCAGCGCGGTGAGTTGTGCCACCTGCCAAGCCTCGAACGAATCCGCTCCCGGCGCCACCGTTTCGGTCACATCGACCACGGGCACGCCCGCCTTCTCGGCCGCCGCGCGCAGCTGTTGCGGCACCGAGCCCTCGGTCTGGGTGTTGTAGATGAGCACGTCGACGCCCTTGTCGCCGAGCAGGCGCAGGAACGCGTCGAGGTCGGCCGGTGACGGGTCAGACTCATTCGACGACGCGACCTGGTAACCCGCGGGCGTGCGGTTGACCAGGCCCACGGCGCCCGCCATGTCGTCGAACACCGCCTCGCTGGCTGCGTAGGTCTTGCCCGACGCCTTGGCCTTGATGGTGTCGATGAGCTGCTGGTAGGGCTTCATCGAGTCGGTGAACGCGGTGCGCCGCTCGGCGAAGTAGTCCTTGGCGTCGGGCGCCAGCTCGCTGAGCTTCGCGGTCACCGCGTCGGCTACCGATGTCACCGCGGCCGGGCTGTACCAGGCGTGGGGGTTGACGCCTTCGGCGTGGTCGTCGCCATGGCTGTGGCCCTCGGCCGCATGGTCATGGTCGTCGTGATCGTCGCCCCCGGCGATCGCCTCGACGACGGGCGCATCGGGAGCCGAGCTCTGGGCCAGCTTGGCCGCCCACTCGTCGTAGTGGCCGCCGTTGATCACCACGAGTTGCGCGCCCTGGAACTTCGCGGCGTCCGACGGCGCGGGTTCGAAGTCGTGCGGGTCCACCGAGGAGCCGGCCAGCACCGTGGTCACCTTCGCGCACGCCCCACCCAGTTCGGACACGATGTCGCCCCACTGGTCGACGCTGACCACGACGTTGACGGGGGTGGTAGGGCAGTCACCTGCCGACTCGGTGCCGGTGGTCTCACCGGAACCGCAGGCAGCCAGAACGAACGGGGCGGTGAGTACCGCTGCGACAGCCAGGGTGCGAAGGTTCACGGGCAGGTTCACGGCGATAACGATAACCGTTTGCATTATCTCGCGCACATCCGGATCATGATTTATTGAAAATCATTTTCAGTAAGGAGCCCGATGTCCGATCTGCTGCCCGTCACCGTCCTGTCCGGCTTCCTCGGGGCGGGCAAGACCACCCTGCTCAACCACATCCTCGCCAACCGGGACGGCAAACGCGTCGCCGTGATCGTCAACGACATGAGCGAGGTCAACATCGACGCCGCGCTGATCGCCGGACAGGGCCACCTCGACCGCACAGAAGAGAAGCTCGTCGAGCTGACCAACGGCTGCATCTGCTGCACGCTGCGTGAGGATCTCGTCGACGCCGTCGGCGCGCTGGCCCGGCAGAACCGGTTCGACCAGCTGGTGATCGAGTCGACCGGAATCTCCGAGCCCATGCCCGTCGCGGCGACCTTCAGCTGGGAGTTCGACGACGGGTTCAGCCTGGGCGCGCTGGCGCGCCTGGACACCTTGGTGACCGTCGTCGACGCGTCGACGTTTCTCACCGAACTCGCGCGTGGTGAGGCACTGGCCGAGCGGCAGCTGACGGCAGGCCCTGGCGACGCCCGCAGCGTGGCGGATCTGCTGGTCGACCAGGTCGAGTTCGCCGACGTGATCCTGCTCAACAAGACCGACCTCGTGACCGCCGAACGGCTCGGGACGGTGGAAGCCGTTGTCCGGCGGCTCAACCCGACCGCCCGGCTGCTGCATACCGACCATGGCGTGGTGGCCCTGGACGAAGTGCTCGACACGGGCTTGTTCGACCCGATCGCCGCGGCCCAATTGCCCGGCTGGGACGAGGAGATCGCATCGGGCCACACCCCGGAGACCGAGGAGTACGGCATCGGGTCGACGACGTTCCGCGCCGATCGCCCGTTTCATCCACAGCGGCTGGCGTCCGTTCTGGACCAGGCCCAAGGTTTATTGCGCAGCAAGGGTTTCTGCTGGATCGCGAGCCGGCCGTCGATCGCCGCGATCTGGTCGCAGGCCGGCCCGAACCTGGTGATCGATCCCGCCCAGTTCTGGTCATCGACCGAGATCGAGCCAGGCCAGGAGATCGTGTTCATCGGCATCGGGATCGACTGGGCCGCGCTCGACGCAAACCTGCGGTCAGCGCTGCTGACCGATGCCGAGCTGGCCGACGGCGAGCAGGCGTGGCTGCGCTACCCCGATCCGCTGCCCGAATGGCATGTGACGCACGTGCATTCTCACTGAGGCGTTGCCGATTCAGTGCTCGTGGCCGACCACGCCGCTGAGTTCGTTCGGCGCGTGGTCGAGAGTCACCGACTTGGTCACCGAGCCGGATTCCACATCCACGATGTGCAGTTCCCGCGTGGCGGGGTCTGCGACGTAGACGTCGTGGCCGCGGGTGAAAACGCTGGGCCGCGGCTGCTGCCAGTCGTCCGGCTCGGTCCAGGCCTGCGTCACCGCAATGGTTTTGGCGGTGTCGCCGGTCGCCGGGTCGACGACGTGCAACTGACCGTCGGTGCCCAGGATCAATGCCTCGGCGTGCGGGCCGCGCGCAAGCGAACGGAAGGAGTAGCTGACCGACGGCGGCAACGTCACGAGACGCAGCTGATCGGCCGCGGTGTCGATCAGGGAGAATCGGTTCGGCCGTTCCAGCTCGGCATCGGGATCGACCTTGTAATCGCCCAGGGCCACAGGCGATTCGGGGTGGCCTTTCACCGTGCCGATGCGACCGTACGGATCCGGGGCGGCGATCTTGGTGAAGGCACGGTCGGCGTAGACCAAAGCGCCGTTCTCGCAGCCGAACACCACGGTCTCGCCGTCGGTGACAGTCTCGCCGTGAATGCCGGGGCATTCGGAGCTGCGGGCGATCTCGGCCTGGCCGGAGTCGAAGGCCACGGCACCGGACCGCTCGTCGGGGTCGCCCTCGCTGCGCAGCCAGCTGCCGTCTGCCAGGACGATCGCGACTCCGTGATGTGGCTTGGGTGACGACATCGTCGTGACCTGGGGCTTACCGCCGGCCAAGTCGTGCGGGTCGAACACCGTGACCTCACCGGATCCGTCGGCGAACAACGCGGTGCGCTCGCCGTGCGGGACCACGTGACCGGGCTCGGCTGCCGTGAACGTGGTTTCGGTGAGTTCACCCGCCGACGCATCGAGCACCCTGAACCCGTCGTTGGTCGTCACCAGCACGTGCGCATCGTCGCCGGCCGGGTTGACCCGCAGGAACCCGTCGAGCGGGATGTCGGCCTTGACCTCGAGCGTCTCACCGTCGAGCACGTACAACCCGCCGTCATAGGTGGCCACCAGCGGTTCGGCTATAGGCTCCTGGCGCGCTTGGCCGTTGTCACCGGCGCACCCCGCGAGCGTCGATGCCAATGCGAACGCGCCCAGCGCAGCGGTCAGTGGCAGGGGTTTGGCCATGTATCGGTCTCCTTGTCAGATGAGGTTGTTCGCAATGGTTTCGGTGTTGGCGCGCATCATCCCCAGATAGCTGTCGGCCTCTGTTCCGGGTTCGCTGAGCGACTCGCTGTAGAGCGTCACGACGTTGACCTGAACGCCGGAATGCTCGGCGAGTACCCGGGCCAGCCGGTCGGGTTGCGACGAGTCGACGAAGATGGCTCCAACCCCGGCTTCCCGGATCGCACCGGCCAGCGATTCCAGGTCGGAGGCGCTGGGCGAGGCCAGGGTCGTACCGCTCGGGATCACCGCACCGATCACCGTGAAACCGAACCGGTCGGCCAAATAGCCGAGCACGTGATGATTGGTGACGAGCTTGCGCCGCTCGGCGGGGATCGCGGCGAACCGGTCGGTCATGGTCTCCGACAGGCTGTTCAGGCGGTCCTGGTAGCTCGCCGCGTTGGCCGCGACCCTGGCCCCGTCGATGCCGGGGAGCCGCGCGATGCGATCCGCGATCGCGTCGACCGCACGGACCATGCGTTGTGGGTCGGTCCAGAAATGAGGGTCGGGCCCGCCGTGCTCGTCCTCGGAGAACCGCAACGGGTCGACGTGGTCGCCGACCGGCAAGGTGGGGACACCGTCGCCGGCTGCCGCGTCCACATTGCGTTGCATGGACTCTTCGAGCCCCAGCCCGTTGTAGATCACGAGGTCGGCCTCGGCCATCCGCGCGGCTTCCGCGGCCGAAAGGGCGTAGGAGTGCGGATCGGCGTTGGGTTTCATCATCACGTGCACGTCCGCGGTGTCGCCGACGACCTCTGATACGACGTCCCCGAGAATGGTTGTGGTGACGGCGATTTGCTGTCGCCCGCCTGCGGTGCCCGGACCGCCGCACGCGGCGAGCAGCAGCGCCAGGCACAGCAGGGCCCATGTCGACCGGCGGGTCACCGCCCGGTCTCCACCATGAAGCCGGGGGCGATGGAGGTCTTGAACGTGCGGGCCACCCGCAGGCCGTCCCGGTAATCGATCTCGTAGACCGCGCGGCCTTGCGCATCGTTGACGTATGCACGGTCGGCGTCGACCTCTACGACCGGCCGGCCGGTCCGTATCGGACCGCGCAGGAGCGGCACCGCGGCGGTCTGCCTGCCGTCGTTCGTGGCGAAGGCCCGCAATTGACCATCGGCCGTGAGGGCCAGCACCGTATCGGCCGATACGGAGTTCGCCGCGACCACGTCCGGTACGGCCACCCTCTTCCAGGAGCCGCGACGGCCGTCGAGCACCCAGACCGTGTCTTCGGCGACGCCCGTCAAAGTCGTACTGCCGTACCGGTATACGAGGGCACCGGGATACGGCGGTTCGCCTGGGAGGGGCATGGGTTCAGCAGTGAGGGCGCCCGCCCGTCTGACGATCCGCACGGCGCCGTCTGCACAACCGAACACCACGTCGCGCCCGACCGTGGAAACACCTGTCACTCCGGGGCACCGGCCCAGGTTCTGCGAAGTACCGATCTCGGTGACGGCACCGTCGCGGGTCACCACGACCACGCCCTCGCCGAGCGGTGCCGCCGCCGCGATGTCACGCAGTTCACCGAACCGATCGAACGGCTTGATTTGGTGTTCCCCCAGCGCTTTTCGATCCAGTACCGCAACGGTGCCGTCCTCGCGCTGCGCCGTGGCAAGGTCGCGTTGGCCGTGCGCGGCAGCGAACCGGCCGTCGACCCGCCCTGCGACCGCGGGAGGTTCGACGTAGTAGTGCGAGTGGTCACCGTGGTCGAAGGTCCACGATCCCGCGTCGACGACGGCGAGCGCATCATCGCCGCGGAGATAGGCGAAGCGTCCGTCACCGCTGACGCCGTGCGTCGGCCCGAGTTCGCCCAGCCGCGTCTCGGTCTCCTCACCGGCGTCGAAGACCACAGTTGCGCCGGTCTCGGGTTCGACGAGCACCAACCGGGTCACCGGCTCGGAGCTCTCCTGCGCGTCGATGCCGGTGTCGTCGCCGGCCGCCGATGTGGTGGGGGTGGCCGGCTTCTCGTCGGCCGAGCAGCCGGCCAAAAGTACTACGGCGCACACGAATCCGACGACGATCCTCATGCGGCGACCCGCCGAACCGCCACGGAGGCCACCGCGGAGCAGAAGAACAGCGCAACCGCCACGGCCGCGATGGTCGCGCCTCCCGCGGTGGCGGCATGCCACGACACGAGCAGCCCGATCCACACCGATGCCACGCCGAGGGCGGCAGCCAGCGCCATGATGCGCCCGATCGAGTGGGCCCACAGCGTGGCTGCCGCGGGCGGCGCCACCAACAGACCCAAGACCAGCAGCGTGCCGACCACATGGAAGGACGCGACGATCGCGACGGCGATCAGCACGGTCAGCGCGATACCCGCCGCGCGCGGATTGAGCCCCAACGTGGCCGCTTTCCGAATGTCGAACGTGGCCGCCACGAAGGCCCGTCGGCCCGCGAACGCCACCGCGGCGATGACCGCGAGCGCCGCCGCGAGCACCGCGATGTCACCGGACCGCACACCGAGCACATCACCGAACAGGAACGCCGTGAGATCGACCGCGTAACTGCTCGAATGGGACACCACGATGACGCCGACCGCGAGCATGCCGACCAGCAGCAGACCGATGCTGGTGTCGGACGAGAACCGCACCGACCGGCTGAGCGCCGCAACGCCGTAAGCCATCGCGAGCGCGGCGATCAGCGCACCGACGAGCAGGTTGCCACCGAGAGCCGACGCCGCGGCGACGCCCGGCAGCATGCCGTGCGACATCGCGTCGCCGAGAAAGACCGAACCCCGCAACACGACCCACGTGCCGACGATCGCGCACATCAGTGCCACGACCGACCCCGCGACGGCCCCGCGGACCACGACCTCCGACCCGAACGGGGCACCCAGCCAATTCACAGCTAGACTCTTATCATCAATGACAATCATTTTCAACAAGGAGTCGTCCGTGCCCGCGATCCGGCTGAACCGAATCACGTTCGGCTACCACCGAAGTCAGGTCTTCACCGATCTGACCATCGAGTTCGCCGGGTCGGCCGGCACGGCGGTCACCGGCCCCAACGGCTGCGGCAAGTCCACCCTGCTGGGACTGATCGCGGGATTGCTCCGACCACAACACGGCACGGTCGACGTCGACGGCGTCGACAACATCGCCCTGGCCGTGCAACGCGACCAGGTCGAACAGACGTTTCCCATCACGGTCGGCGAAGCGGTGGCCATGGGCCGTTGGCGCCGCCTCGGGCTGCTCCGCCGCCCGGCGCGCAGCGATCGCGACATCGTCGACTACTGGATCACCGAACTCGGCCTCGACGGACTCCGCAGGCGTCGCCTCGCAGATCTGTCCGGCGGCCAACGGCAACGCACGCTGCTGGCGCAGGCCTTCGCCCAACAGGCCCCGATCCTGCTGCTCGACGAGCCCACCGCCGGGCTCGACGCGGACAGCGCGGAAACCGTGTACCGGCAGCTGCGCCGTCTCGCGGCCGCGGGAACCACGATCGTGGCCGCGACCCACGATGCCGACGCCCACACCCGCTTCGACCACCACTGCAACCTGGCCGACCTGGCCGGAGAATCGACGGCGATAGGCTCGTCATGTGCCTCACCATGCGTTCAGCCAGCCCGAACGGCAGGCCGTCTACCGGGCCATCGCCGAACGTCGTGACATGCGCAGATTCGTCCCGGGCAGCTCCGTTCCCGACGACGTCGTCGCGCGTCTGCTCCACGCCGCACACGCCGCGCCCAGCGTCGGCCTCATGCAACCGTGGCGCTTCATCCACATCACCTCCGACGCCCTCCGCGCCAAGATCCACGCGCTCGTCGACGAGGAACGCAGCCACACCGCCGACGCCCTCGGCTCGCGCGGCGACGAGTTCCTGGCGCTCAAGGTCGAAGGCATCCTCGACTGTGCCGAGCTGTTCGTGGTCGCACTGGGCGACGGCCGTGAGCGCCACGTGTTCGGACGCCGGACCCTGCCACACATGGACCTGGCGTCGGTATCGTGTGCGATCCAGAACATGTGGTTGGCCGCACGCGCGGAAGGCCTTGGCATGGGCTGGGTTTCGATATTCGAGCCACTGCCGCTGGCCCAGCTGCTGAACATGCCGGAAGGCGCCGAACCGGTGGCCATCCTGTGCCTCGGGCCGGTTCCGGAGTTTCCGGACCGGCCAGTGCTGGAGATCGAGCACTGGACCGCCGCGCGGCCGCTGCCCGAATTCGTGTCCGAGAACGGCTGGCCGGACTGATGCCGGCCACCGTGGATCTCAACGCCGACCTGGGCGAGAGCTTTTCGGTGTGGCAGCTCGGCGACGACGAGGCCATGCTAGGTGTCGTCACGAGCGCCAATGTGGCCTGCGGCTTCCACGCCGGGGATCCTGCGTTACTGCTCGACACGTGCCGCGTCGCGGCGGACCGGGGAGTACGCGTCGGCGCACAGGTCAGCTACCGGGATCTGCCGGGCTTCGGCAGACGGTTCATCGACGTCGCGCCCGACGAACTGACGGCCGAGATCATCTACCAGATCGGTGCGCTGCAGGCCATCGCCCGGGCGGCAGGCACTTCGGTGAGCTACGTCAAACCCCATGGCGCGCTGTACAACGCGATCGTCACCCACACCGAGCAGGCCCGAGCCGTCGCGGCCGCCGTGCATGCCGTCGATGCCCGCCTACCGGTGCTGGGGCTGGCCGGCTCCGCGTTCTTCAGCGAGGCGCAACGCCTCGGGCTGCGCACAGTGCCCGAGGCATTCGCCGACCGGGCCTACCGCCCCGACGGCACCCTGGTGTCCCGGCGCGAACCGGGCGCGGTGCTGCACGATCCGTCGGCGATCGCCGACCGGGTCGCGACGATGGTGACGTCGGGTCGGGTGACCGCGGTCGACGGCAGCACCATCCCGATCACGGTGGAATCGATCTGCGTGCACGGTGATTCACCCGGAGCGGTACAGATCGCCACCACGGTTCGGGAGCGTCTGCTCGCAGAGGGGATCGATCTCTCTGCGTTCAGCTAGTCGAGCTCGTAGCGGATCAGCCGCGCGCTGTTGGCGACCACCGCGACCGACGATGCGTTGTGCAGCACGGCCGCAAGCACGGGAGACAGCGCACCGCCCGCGCCCACCGCGAGCCCTATCGCGTTGACCGCGATGGACATCGCATAGTTCTGCTGGATCACGTCGACCGCGCGCCCGCCAAGGGCCCGCACGTCGAGCAGCCGCCGCAGATCGTCACTGGCGAGCGCGACATCGGCGGTCTCGACCGCGACGTCGGTGCCGCCCAGGCCCATCGCGATGCCGATGTCGGCGGCCGCCAGCGCGGGCGCGTCGTTCACGCCGTCCCCGACCACCGCGACCGTGTGCCCGTCGGCCTGCAGATCCCGGACCACCGCGAGCTTGTCCTCGGGCATGACCTCGGCGCGCCATTCGGCGATGCCGAGTTCTTCGGCGACGGCCGCCGCGGCGTCGGGATGGTCACCGGTGAGCATCACCACGCGCCGAACCCCGTTGGCGCTCAGTGCCTTGAGCACCTCAACTGCCTCGGGCCTGACCTCGTCCCGCAGGCTGATCAGGCCGACGAGCTTCTTGTCGACCGCCAGCAACAGCGGGGTCTCGGCGCGTCTGCGGAGTTTGTCGACCCATTCATCGGCCCGTTTGGTGACCCGGACATTTTCCTGCTGCAGCAGCGAGGGACTGCCAAGCAACAGCGTGCGACCGTCAGCCCGCGTCCGCATGCCCAACCCGACGAGAACCTCGCATTCCTCGTGCGGGGGTATCTCGATGTGCCGTTCCTGCGTGGACCGGATCACCGCCTCGGCGAGCGGATGGCGCGCGTGGATCTCCGAGCTGGCCGCGTAGGCCAGCACTTGCGCGGGCTCCCAATCCTTATGGAAGGAAACGACATTGGTGACGATCGGCCGGCCGAGGGTGAGCGTGCCGGTCTTGTCGAAGACGACCGCGTCGACGCGGCCGGCTTGCTCCAGGTGCGAGCCACCCTTGATCAGGATGCCGCGCCGCGCACCGTTGCCGATCGCGGCGCTGATGGCCGTGGGAGTCGCCAACCCGACGGCGCACGGGCAGGCGACCAGCAGCATGGTCATGGCGCGGCGGACATCCCCGGTCGCCACCAGCGTGACCGCCGACAACAGGAACGAGGCAGGCACGAAGCGTCGCGAAAAGTTCTCTCCGACGGTCTGAATGGGTGCGCGGTGCTGTTGCGCCTCCTCGACCCGGCTGACGATCCTGCCGATCGTGGTGTGCCGCCCCACCGCCTCGGCCGTGACGACCAACCGGCCACGCACGACGACCGAACCCGCGTAGACCTTGCTGCCCGGCACCACCGCCACGGGCAGGTTCTCACCGGTGATCGCCGACTGGTCGACGATCGCTTCACCGTCGCTGACCACGCCGTCGACCGCGAGCGCGACCTGTTCGTGCACCACGACCCGGTCGCCGATCCGGACACCGTCGACGGCGACCTCGACCTCGGTTCCGTCGGGCAATTGCAACCACACGGTGTCCTGGGTGCCCTGGAGCAGGTTCGCGATCGCCCGGCGGGTGCGTCGCAACGTCAGATCCTGCAGGTACTCACCGATGTTGAGCAGCCACAGCACGGTCAGCGCCACCACGTTCTCGCGCAACACCAGGCTGGCCACCGTGGCCGCCGACACCAGCACGTCGGTGCCCGCGGTGCGGTTGCCGGTGAGGGTTCGCAGCGCACCACGCAGGAACGGATAGCCCGTGACGATCGTCGCCCCGGTCGCGAAAGTGCGGCTCGTCGGCCCCAGCAAGGCCGGTCTCGCGAACACGTAACGGCGAATTCCCAACAGCGCCAACGCGACTGCACCGATCGCCATCCGGACGATCTCGGCGTTGTGAATGTCGGCCGAACGGGGTGTGCGGACCGGGACCAGACTTCGCGCGATGTCTGCGGCCTGCGTTATGGCCGTGCGCACCGCATCGCGGTCACAGCGTTTCGGGGAGTACCACACCACCACCGATGCGGTCCGCGGGTACGCGTGCACGGCACGAACACCGGCGACCTGATCCACGGCGTCCTCGATCGCGACCGCGCGAACTGCGTCGCCCCGCAGCCACGGCGCATGCAGCCGCATGCGCCCGGCAGCGTCGGACACCACCTCCAGGGCTGTCACGACGCTCAGTGATCGTGCGGGTGGCCGGAGTCGGCCACCGCGGGCGGCGGCACTTCCTCACCGATGCGCTCGCGCGCCTCGGCCATCACGTCGGCCACTTTGAGCCGCGCGGCCTCCGCGCCCACCTCGGCTTTGCGCGCGCCACGCAATGCCCAGCTGGTCGTGGTGACCGCAGCTTCCCGAACCGGGACTTTCGCGGCCACCTTGCGCAGACCCTCATACGCCGCGACCCCGACCGCACCGGTCACCACTGTCGTCGCCGCCTTCGCCAGCACCCCATGCCACACCATCGGCCCAGCGTAGCCCGCGAGAAAATGATTGTCATTTGCAGGCGGTGGCACCGGCCGATTCACAACCAGGCCTGGCATCATGGCCGCCGTGGCGGTGACACCGGCGATTACGCGATGGCGGCCGACCTCGATGCAGGTGCTGGTGCTCGGGGTCGTGGCACTGGCCCTCGCCGGCAGTCCGCTGCGAGATTTCGTGATCCACACCCCGGACGTCGCGACGGCCGCCACGGTGTTCTGCGGCGTCTTCGTCCAGGCGCTGCCGTTCCTGGCGCTCGGCGTGGTGATCAGTGGGCTGATCGCGGTTTTCGTCACACCGCAGCGGCTGGCCCGCTGGCTGCCGCGGCGCACCGGCGTGGCCATCCTGGCCGCCGGCGTCGGCGGTGCCGCCCTGCCCGGCTGTGAGTGCGGCTCGGTTCCGGTGGCGCGCAGGCTTTTCGGCGACGGCGCAGCGGGTGCGGCCGCGCTGACCTTCATGCTGGCCGCACCCGCCATCAACCCCGTGGTGCTGGTCGCGACGGCCGTGGCGTTTCCCGGCCATCCGGAGATGGTGGCCGCTCGCTGCGCGGCGTCGCTGCTCACCGCGGTCATCATGGGTGCGGCGTGGGCTCGGTTCGGCCGCGGTGAATGGATCAGCCGGCGGCTGCCGCAACCGCATGACGGCGCCGGTTCCCGCTGGGCCGTGTTCACCGAGGCCGCCCGCCACGACTTTCTGACCGCGTGCTCCTACCTGGTGGTCGGCGCCGTCGCCGCGGCGGCCCTGCATGTCCTGGTGCCGGCCTGGGTGTACGAACACCTTGCGGGCCAACTGATCCTGGGCGTGCTGACCATGGCGGTGCTCGCGGTGGTGCTGGCACTGTGCTCGGAGGCCGACGCGTTCGTCGCGGCAAGCCTCACCATGCTGCCGCTGCTGCCCCGGCTGGTTTTCCTGGTCGTCGGGCCTGCCGTCGACATCAAGCTCTTCGCCATGCAGGCCGGAATGTTCGGGCGCGCGTTCGCACTTCGGTTCGCACCCGCGACGTTCGTGGTGGCCACGCTGGCCGCGACCGGCGTGGGACTCATCCTGCTGGGGCCGCGATGAGCCGCGAGACCGAGAACGCGATGCTGTTGCTGATCGGTGTCAGCACCGCGCTCATCGCGCTGACCGGCAGCTACACGCGCTACGTCAAGCCGGCGCTGCTGCCCTACCTGATCGCGACGGCCGTGCTGCTCATAGCGCTGGCGCTGGCGGCCATCGTGCGCGACATCCGCCGGGGCAGCGCAGAAGACCATGCCGACCATCACCACCGGAGCGGCACCGCGTGGCTGCTGATCATCCCGATTGCGTTGCTGGCGTTCGTCGTTCCGCCGTCGATCCGACCGGATGCGGCATCGGTGACCGAGGTGTCCACCGATGTGCTGCGCAGGCCGTTCCCACCGCTGCCCGACGGTGCCGCACCCGAAGTGTCGCTGCCCGACGTGCTGATCCGGGTCGCACAGGACACCGCGGGCACGCTCGACAACCGCACCATCACCGTCACGGGATTCACCATGCGTGACGGCGACCGCACCGACCTGGCGCGCGTCGTGATCATCTGTTGCGCGGCCGACGCCCAGCTCGCCCGGATCCGGCTTTCCGGTCCCGCGACCGCCGAGATGTCCGGTCTGCCCGACAACACCTGGCTGAAGGTGGAGGGCACGGTCCCTGCCGGGCAGGGTGATTCGAGCGGCCGGACCATCCCGACCATGACGGTGTCGCGCGTGACCCGCACCGATCCTCCGGCGCGTCCGTACGCCTACTGACACCCGCTCAGCGGGGCCCTGCCACCGGCAGCAGTGCCATCTCCCGCGCGTTCTTGATCGCGGCGGCGACCTGGCGCTGCTGTTGCGGTGTCAGACCCGTCACCCGGCGTGACCGGATCTTGCCGCGCTCGCTGATGAACGTCCGTAACAACTGCACGTCCTTGTAGTCGACGCGGGTGACGCCGAGCGCGGCGAGCTGGTTGCGCCGCGGCTTCTTGAGTTCGGTTGCGGGCGGCCGCTTCTTGGGATTCTTCTTCGTCATCACCAGCTCGACTTCCGCACGCCGGGCAGCTCACCGCGATGTGCCAGCTCGCGTACCCGCACACGGGACAGGCCGAATTTGCGCAGGTGCCCGCGGGGCCGGCCGTCGACCGCATCGCGGTTGCGCAGCCGCACCGGACTGGAGTCACGCGGCAGGCGTTGCAGCGCCGAGACGGCCGCGGCCCGCTGCTCACGCGAGCTCGCAGGGTTGCGGATCGTCTCCTTGAGCGCGGCACGGCGTTCGGCGTAGCGCTCCACCAACTCGCGGCGCTGCTCGTTCTTGACGATCTTGGATCGCTTGGCCATCAGCGCTCCTCGCGGAAGTCGACGTGCTTGCGGATCACCGGGTCGTACTTGCGCAGCACGATCCGGTCGGGGTCGTTGCGGCGGTTCTTGCGGGTGACGTACGTGTAACCGGTTCCCGCCGTGGACCGCAGCTTGACAATCGGCCGAATATCGGTGCGCGCCATCAGATTTTCTCTCCGCTGCTACGCAGCCTGGCGACCACGGCCTCGATGCCGTCACGGTCGATCACCTTGATGCCCTTGGCACTGACCCGCAGGCGGATCCGGCGGTCCTCCGAGGGCAGGTAGTAGGTCTTGGTCTGGATGTTCGGGTTCCAGCGTCTGCGACTTCGCCGGTGCGAATGCGACACGGTGTTGCCGAACCCGGGCTTGCGCCCGGTGACTTGGCAGTGGGCCGACATGCGTCTCCTTCGTCTGAGGTAACCTGACTTAATCATAATGATAATCGTTTTCACTAATCGATGGGAGGCGAGGTGCGAACCCCTGTTGTGCTGGTCGCGGGCCAGGGCGATACCGATGGCGTCGTCCGCGAGCTGAGCCGCAATCCGGGCACGGTGCTGGTGCGGCACACCTTCGACGGCCAGGTCGTGGTGCGAACGGTCGGCACGGCGTCAGGAACGTCGGACTGGCCGCTGGAGCTCGCGCACGGCTGCGTGTCGTGCACCGTGCGGGACGACCTGCTCGTGCTGCTGCGCCGCCTGCACCGGCGCACCGACGTCCAGCGCATCGTCGTGCAGCTGATGGACTGGCTCGAACCGGAACCGGTGTGCTGGGCCATCGAGAACATCCGCGTCTGCGTCGGCCCCGGTTACATCGACGGGCCCGCGTCGCGCGATGTCCGCATCGACGGCGTGGTCAGCTGCATCGACACCGCGTCGTGGGTTCAGCAGGCCACCGGCGACGACGAACTCGACGACGGACGCACCGTGGCGCAGGTCGTGGTCGGCCAAGCCGAGTTCGCGGACGTGCTGGTCCTCACCGAACCCAAGACCACGACCCTGGCGGTGTTGCGCAGGCTCGCACCACGAGCCCGCATCACGGTCGGACCCGATCGCGTCGAGTTGGCGCTGGCCCACCTCGAGCCCGACAGCCCCAGGGGCCGCGCGTTCGCGCCGCACGATCCGCTGCTGGCCGGCGAACCGCCGCTGGAGCGCGACGGCGAGGTCGCGATCGTCGAGTTCACCGCGCGGCGGCCCTTCCACCCGGTGCGCCTGCACGCCGCGCTGGATCTGCTGCTCGACGGTGTGGTGCGCACGCGGGGCCGGGCCTGGCTGGCCAACCGGCCCGACGAGGTCATGTTCATCGAATCGGCAGGCGGCGGGCTGCGGTTCAGTAATGCCGGAAGATGGCTGGCGGCAATGGATTCCAGCGAGCGCGCGTATGCCGACCCGCAGCGGCTGGCGCTGGCTGCCGTCGGTTGGGACGACCAGTTCGGGGACCGGCACGTATCGCTGACCGTGCTCGTCTGCGGCGGGCATCCCGACGACATCACCGACGCACTGCGCGGCGCGCTGCTCACCGACGGCGAGATGCGGGCGGACTGGAGCCGCTACCCCGACCCGTTCGGGGACTGGCACGAGGAGCCATGCGAAGACCCCGCCGACGAGACCGCCAACCCCGGCCGACACAAAGGAGAGAACTCATGAAACCCGGTATCCACCCCGACTACCACCCGGTGGTCTTCCAGGACGCCGCGACCGGAACCCGGTTCCTCACCCGGTCGACCGCGACGAGCAGTCGCACGATCGACTGGCCGACCGCTGACGGCGTCGAGACCTACCCGCTGATCGTGGTCGATGTGAGCTCCGATTCGCACCCGTTCTGGACCGGGTCGGCACGCCACATCGATTCGGCCGGCCAGGTGGAGAAGTTCCGGCGCCGCTACGGATAGGCACGGTCCTAGGGTGGGGGCCATGCGGCTCAAACCCGGCAGGCCCGACCTGGCCGACTACGACCGGTTCTTCGACGCCCCGCCGGCCACACCCGAATCCGCGGTACGGGTCACGTGGGCCGGCGTCACGACCCTGCTGATCGACGACGGCAGGTCGGCGGTGATGACCGACGGCTTCTTCTCCCGACCGAACCTGCTGAGCGTCGGCCTGCGCAAGCTGGCACCGTCGGCGCCCCGCATCGCCGGGTGCCTGGCGCGGCTCGGCGTCGACCGGCTCGACGCCGTGCTGCCGGTCCACACGCATTTCGACCACGCGATGGACTCCGCCGTGGTGGCCGAGCACACCGGGGCACGCCTGGTCGGAGGAACGTCCGCCGCCCAGATCGGTGCCGGGCAGGGGCTGGCGCCCGACCGCGTCGTCACCGTAACCCCAGGTGAACCGGTACGTCTCGGCGGCTACGACGTCACCCTGTTCTCGTCCGAGCACTGCCCGCCCGACCGGTTCCCCGGCACGATCACCGCGCCGGTCGTGCCACCCGTCAAGGCCTCGGCCTACAAGTGCGGCGAGGCCTGGTCGACGTTCCTCCGCCACCGCGACAGCGACAGCAGGCTGCTGATCGTGGGCAGTGCGGGGGCGGTGCCGGGCGCGCTCGCGGGTCAGCAGGCCGACGTGGTTTACCTCGGCGTCGGGCAGCTCGGATTGCAGTCCGAGGAGTACTTCGAGAGCTACTGGGCCGAGACGGTCCGTGCGGTCGGCGCGCGCCGCGTGGTGCTCATCCATTGGGACGACTTCTTCCGGCCGCTGGACAAGCCGTTGCGCGCGTTGCCGTATGCCGGTGACGATCTCGATGTGTCGATGCGGACGCTGACCCGGCTGGCCGAGCGTGACGGCGTGTGCCTGCACCTGCCGACGCTGTGGGAACCGTCCGATCCGTGGGTCAGCTGATGCGACGGTATGGCTGCGGCAACGGCATGCCGAGTTCCGCCAGCACAGCCCGCAGCCGGGTCGGGTAATCGGTGATCAGGCCGTCGACCCCGTCGGCGATCAATGCCCGCATGGCGGCCGGATCGTTGACGGTCCACGGCGTCACCGTGAGGTCCAGCGCGTGGGCCCGGTCCACGAATCCCCGGTCCACCAATTGATACTGAGGTGAGAGCACTGTGGCTCCCACGGACCTGGCACCCGCGATCGGATCGCTCACGACGGCCGGGTTGACGCCGCCGAGCCACGGGGAATCGGGTATCCAGGTGGTGTCGTCCCACAGCGCCACCCGCGGGATCGACGGCTCGGCCTGGCGCACCAGCGGCAGTGTGCGCCAGTCGAAACTCTGGATGTCCACCTTGTCGACCTTGTTCGCGGCCCGGACCGCGGACAGGATGACATCGACGAATTCCTCGGGCGTAGCCGATGTTTCGGGCTTGTCGGCCTCGATCTTGGTCTCGATGTTGTATCGCACATCGGCGCCGTAGGCGTCGGTCAGCTCGAAAACCTCGGGCAGCACGGCGATCTTGTTGTTGCGCACCACCTCAGCGTCGGGAAAACCGCTGAGCAACTTGCCGCAGTCCAGCGTACGGATCTGTTCGAGGGTGAGATCGTGCACGAGTTTCCCGACGTAGGGATACATCGGGTCACCCGGGAACGCCGGCGCGGTGTCGGCGCACTTGGCCTCGTCGATCCGTGGGTCGTGCCACACCAAAGGTTGGCGGTCCTTGGTGAGCACGATGTCGAGCTCGAGCGTGCTGACCCCGAGTTCGAGGGACTTCGCGAAGGCCCGCAACGACTCCTCGGTGGTCTCGCCGCGGCCGCCGCGGTGGGACTGCAGGTCGAA
Organism: Mycolicibacterium mageritense; assembly: GCF_010727475.1. NCBI lineage: Bacteria > Bacillati > Actinomycetota > Actinomycetes > Mycobacteriales > Mycobacteriaceae > Mycobacterium > Mycolicibacterium mageritense. The sequence continues at coordinate 3,447,273 of NZ_AP022567.1, read as the reverse complement.
TCCGGTGGGTGCCGCGGCAGCGGGCGGCACCGCTTGGAAGGCCGCAGCCAGCGCGAAGAGCAGGATGATCGGAGCAGCCAGACGCATGGTGAACCACGTTATCCAGCAGGCACGGGTACGGTCATGACCGCACGGGCCGACCGCCCGAATAGTCATCGAATGTTCGACCGGCCGAAAGGATCTACGCCTTGATTTTGGCCGTCGTGCTGCTGGCTGTCGTGTTGGTGTTCGCGCTCGCGCGGCCCGAAGGCTGGCCCGAGGCCGTCGCGGCCGTTCCCGCGGCCGGACTGCTGATCGCGTTCGACGTGATCTCGGCCGACGAGGCCCTCGCCGAGGTGAACCGGCTGCTGCCGGTGGTCGGGTTTCTCGCGGCTGTGCTGGTCCTTGCGCACCTGTGTGACGATGAAGGCCTGTTCCACGCCGCGGGCACCCTGATGGCACGCGCGAGCCGCGGCGATCCGCGCCGACTGCTCACTCGCGTGTTTCTGATCGGCGCCACCACGACCGCGGTGCTGAGCCTCGACGCGACGGTCGTGCTGCTCACGCCGGTGGTGCTGGCGACGGCCCGCACGCTGTCGATCACGCCGCGTCCGCACGCGTACGCCACCGCGCACCTGGCGAACACCGCGTCGCTGGTCTTCCCGGTTTCCAACCTGACGAATCTCCTGGCCTTCGCGGTGGCCGGGCTGTCCTTCACCCAGTTCAGCGCGATCATGGCGGTGCCGTGGCTCGCGGGTATCGCGGTCGAATTCGTATTGCTGCGTTTGCTCTTTCGCCGTGAGTTGAGCCGACCGGCCGCCGACGTCACTCCCCCGCCGCCCGAGATCCCGGTGTTCGTGCTCGTGGTCCTGGGTTTGACGCTGGCGGGTTTCGCCGTCACGTCGGTGTTCGATGTGTCCCCCGCCTGGGCCGCGCTGGCCGGTGCGCTCGTGCTCGGCGTGCGCAGCCTTGCCCAGCGGCGCAGCACACTGACCGGTATCGCGCGGGCGGTCAACGCGCCGTTCCTGGCGTTCGTGCTGTGCCTGGGCGTCGTCGTGGATGCCGTGGTGCACAACGGTCTGGGCGACATCATGCGCGGGCTGCTTCCGGCCGGCGACTCGCTGCCAGCGCTGCTGGGTTTCGCGGCGGTGGCCGCCGTGCTGGCCAACCTGGTCAACAATCTGCCCGCGGTGCTGGTGCTGCTGCCGCTGGTGGCGGCGTCCGGCCCCGGCGCGGTGCTGGCCGTGCTGATCGGGGTCAACGTGGGGCCGAACCTGAGCTACCTCGGCTCACTGTCGAACCTGCTGTGGCGCAATGTGGTTCATCGCTACGACGTGCCTGCGCGGTTCACCGAGTTCAGCCGGGTGGGGCTCGTGACGACGCCGCTGACCGTGGTCGTCTGCGTGGTCGCGCTGTGGGTGGGCCTTCGAATCTTCGGCGGCTAGGACACCGTTAACTTGCCGGTGCCACACCGTTCGCATTGACCCGGTAGCACGGCAGGGTGACCGACAACGCCGGGGTGAGTAGACGAACACTGCTGCTCGTGGGCGGCACCACCGCGATCCTCGGGGCCGGCGCGGGAGCGGTGGCCGACGGCCAGCTCCGCTCGTCCGGACCGGAGCTGTGGCAGCGTGACGACCGCAGCGGCGCGCCCCGCGTCAGCGGTCTGCACCTGCAGTACGGCGCGGATGCGTCGTCGGAAGTCGTGGTGTCGTGGCACACCGTGGTCGGCGTCGGCAATCCGCGGGTCATGTTCGGCACGCCCGGCGACGGCTTCGGTGACACCGTCGCCGCCGAAACGGTGACGTACCGCGACGCCCAGTCGAACACCGAGATCCGCGTGCACCACGCCCGGCTCACGGGCCTGCTGCCCGACACCGAGTATGTCTACGCCGCGGTGCACGACGGCGCGAGTCCTGAGCTCGGCACGGCACGCACGGCGCCGCGAGGGCGGGCCCACCTGCGGTTCACCAGCTTTGGCGACCAGTCCACACCGACGCTCGACGCCATGGTGGCCCAGGCCTTCGGCAGCGACAGCCTGGGTTCGCCCGCCGCGGGCGACATCACGACCGCGGTCGAGAACGTGCGGCCGCTGTTCAACCTGGTCAACGGCGACCTGTGCTACGCCAACCTGTCCGGCGACCGGGTCCGAACCTGGTCGAACTGGTTCGAGAACAACTCGCGGTCGGCGCGGCACCGTCCCTGGATGCCCGCGGCGGGCAACCACGAGAACGAACTGGGCAACGGCCCGATCGGCTACGGCGCCTACCAGACCTACTTCGCGTTGCCAGATTCCGGCGCAGACGACGAACTGCGCGGCGTGTGGTACGCGTTCACCGCGGGCGCCGTACGGGTGATCAGCCTCAACAACGACGACGTGTGCTATCAGGACGGCGGCAACTCATACGTGCACGGTTACTCGGGCGGCGCTCAGAAGCGTTGGTTGGAAAAGGAATTGGAGCGCACGAGCGCCGACGCCGACATCGACTGGATCGTGGTCTGCATGCACCAGACCGCGGTGTCGACCGCCGACCGCACCAACGGCGCGGACCTCGGTATCCGGGAGAACTGGCTGCCGCTGTTCGACCGCTACGGCGTCGACCTCGTGGTGTGCGGCCACGAGCATCACTACGAACGCTCACACCCGATCCGCGGTGTGCTGCCCACCGACACGCTGACCCCCATCCCCGTCGAAGACGGGCGCGGCACAGTGCATCTGGTGATCGGCGGCGGGGGTACCTCGATCCCGTCGAACCGCATGTTCTTCCCCGAACCGCGCTGCCGGGTGCTCACCGGCGTCGGCGCGCCCGACCCGGCGTTGCGCAAACGCACGCCACGCTACGTCACCGAAGCGGCACCGTGGTCGGCGTTCCGCGACGTGGAGCACGCCTACGGATTCGTGATGTTCGACGTCGACCCGGGCTCGGCGGGCGGTGAAACCTCAATTGAGGCAACCTATTTCGCAGTCGACGGGCCGTTCGGTCAGACCACTCCGGTGGACCGCTTCACGTTGCGCAAGCCGCGCCGGCCCAGTTGATCCTGCCGCGACGGCTCTCGGCACTCGCACTTCTGCGCCATGGCCGCAGAATGAATCAGCCGCGACGCTGGCGGGCGACCTCGGCGAGCACCACACCCGCGGCCACCGACGCGTTGAGCGATTCGGTGGGCCCGGCCATGGGGATCGAAACCACGGCGTCGCAGTTCTCGCGCACCAGGCGGGACAGGCCCTTGCCCTCGGAGCCGACCACGACCACGATGGGCCCCGTCGCGTCGAGCTCGTCGAGTTCGGTGTCCCCGCCCGCATCGAGGCCCACCACCGTCAGGCCCGCATCAGCCCAGCTCTTGAGCGTCCGGTTGAGGTTCGTCGCGCGCGCGACCCGCAACCGCGCCGCCGCGCCGGCACTCGTGCGCCACGCCACCGCGGTCACGGATGCCGAGCGGCGCTGCGGGATCACCACCCCGTGCCCGCCGAACGCGGCCGTCGACCGCACGATCGCACCGAGGTTGCGCGGATCGGAGATGTTGTCGAGCGCCACCAGCAGCGCCGGGGCGCCGTCGGCCTTGGCCGCCGCGAGCAGATCGTCGGGGTGGGCATACACGTACGGCGGCACCTGCAAGGCCAGGCCCTGGTGCAGCGCGTTCGAACTCATGCGGTCGAGATCGGTGCGCGGCACCTCGAGGATCGAGATGCCCCGGTCCGCGGCGATCTGAACGGATTCGGTGACCCGCTCGTCGGCCTCGGTGCCGAGCGCGACGTACAGCGCGGTGGCGGGAACCTTGGCGCGCAAGCACTCCAGCACAGGGTTGCGGCCGAGCACCAACTCGGTCTCGTCGGTCTTGCGGCCCGCGCGCTGCTTCTGGGCCTTGGCGGCGGCCCTGGCCTTTTTGGCCGCCGGATGGTTGGGCCGCATGTGGGCCGGCGGGGTGGCGCCACGGCCTTCGAGCCCGCGCCTGCGTACGCCGCCCGAGCCGACGGTCGGTCCCTTCTTGGTCCCGGCCTTGCGGACTGCGCCGCGGCGCTGCGAATTGCCTGCCATTACTGCTGCTTTCCGTCTCCGTCGAGCAACGCCCACTGCGGTCCGTCGGCCGTGTCGGTGACCTCGATGCCGGCCTCCTTGAGCCGGTCGCGGATGGCGTCGGCGGCTGCCCAGTCACGATTCTCCCGCGCCTCGGCGCGGCTCGCGAGTGCCCACTGCACCAGGACATCGACGGCCGCCAGCGCGGCCGAGGCCTCGTCACGCGACTCCCAGCGCTCGTTGAGCGGGTCGCACCCGAGGATGTCCATCATCGCGCGGATGGCGCTCGCCTGCGCCATCGCTCCGTCGTGGTCGCCCGCGTCGAGCGCGCGGTTGCCCTCGGCGCGCGCGGCGTGCACCTCGGCGAGCGCAATCGGCACCGAGAGATCGTCGTCGAGAGCCGCGGCGAACTTCGGCGTCCACTGCCCGATCTCGACCGCACCGACCCGGTTGCGCACGCGGTGCAGGAAGTCCTCGATGCCGCTGTAGGCCTTGACCGCGTCCTGCAGGGCCGTCTCGGAGAACTCCAGCATCGACCGGTAGTGCGCGCTGCCCAGGTAGTACCGGAGCTCGGCGGCGCGAACCCGTCGCAGCACAGCCGGGATCGACAGCACGTTGCCCAGCGACTTGCTCATCTTCTCGCCGCCCATGGTGACCCAGCCGTTGTGCAGCCAGTACCGCGCGAAGCCGTCTCCCGCGGCGTGAGCCTGGGCGATCTCGTTCTCGTGGTGCGGGAAGACCAGATCCATGCCGCCCGCGTGGATGTCGAAAGTCTCACCGAGATAGGCCTCGCACATCGCGACGCATTCGGTGTGCCAGCCGGGACGCCCCCGGCCCCACGGCGTCGGCCACGACGGCTCGCCAGGTTTCGCGCCCTTCCACAGCGTGAAGTCCCGCGGGTCGCGCTTGCCGGTGGCGGCGCCCTCACCCTGGTGCACGTCGTCGATCTTGTGCCCGGACAGCTGGCCGTATTCGGGCAGGCTCAACACGTCGAAGTACACGTCGCCGTCGGCGGCATACGCGTGGCCCTTGTCGATGAGCCGGTCGATGAGCTCGACCATCTGGGTGATGTGTCCGGTGGCGCGCGGCTCGGCCGACGGCGGCAGCACCCCCAGCGCGTCGTAGGCGGCGCTGAACGCCCGCTCGTAGGTGGCGGCCCACTCCCACCACGGCCTGCCCGCGTCGGCGGCCTTGTTGAGGATCTTGTCGTCGATGTCGGTGACGTTGCGGATGAACGCGACGTCGTAGCCGTTGGCCGTCAGCCACCGCCGCAGCACGTCGAACGCGACACCGCTGCGGACGTGACCGATATGCGGAAGCCCCTGGACCGTTGCGCCGCACAGGTAGATCGAGGCATGCCCGGGCTGCAGCGGCACGAAATCACGTACGGCACCCGCCATGGTGTCGTAAAGCCGCATCACAACTTTTGCTCCTCGCGTGCGCAACCGGGCTGTCCGGCCACGACGCGCCAGCTTACCGGCCCTATTCGGCTGGAATTACCAAAGCCGTGGCAATCGCGGCCAAACCCTCGCCACGGCCGGTCAGCCCGAGGCCGTCGGTCGTGGTCGCAGAAACCGAAACAGGCGCGCCGACGAGCTCGGTGAGCAGGCCCTGCGCCTCGTCGCGGCGGGGCCCGACCTTGGGCCGGTTGCCGATCACCTGAACCGTGGCATTGCCGATCGCAAACCCGGCCGCCTGCACGAGCTCCCGGACGTGCCGCAGCATTTCGGCGCCTGTGACGCCACGCCATTCGGGGCGGTCGGTGCCGAACACGGCGCCCAGATCGCCGAGGCCCGCCGCGCTCAGCAGGGCGTCGCACAGCGCGTGGGCCGCGACGTCGCCGTCGGAATGCCCGGCGCAGCCGTCAGCGCCCTCGAAAAGCAGCCCCAGCAGCCAGCAGGGGCGCCCGGCCTCGATCGGGTGGACATCGGTGCCCACACCGACGCGTGGGATCGTCACGCGCCACGCGCCAGGACGGCTTCTGCCAACAGGAGATCCATCGCGGTGGTGATCTTGAACGCCATCGGGTCGCCTGCCACGATCTGCACGGGAGTGCCCATCTGCTCGACAAGCGACGCGTCGTCGGTGGCGACCCCAGCGCCGGCGCGCTGGTAGGCCCGGCGCAGCACGTCGGCGTGGAAACCCTGGGGCGTCTGGACGGCGCGCAGCCCCGCCCGCTCGGGCGTGCCGAGCACCGCACCGTTGGCGTCGACGGCCTTTATGGTGTCGGTAAGCGCGAGCCCGGGTACCACTGCGGCATGCCCGGATTGCAAGGCCTGAACCACGCGCACGATCAGATCCGGCGGCGTCAGCGCCCGCGCGGCATCGTGCACCAGGACGAATTCTGCGTCACCGGCCGCCGCGAGGGCCAACCCGACCGACTCGGTCCGGTCGGCGCCGCCCGCGACGATCTCGGCGGCGTCGCCGAACAGCAGCTTGGCCTCATCGGTGAGGGTCGGTGGCACCGCCACCACGACCCTGTCGATCACCCCTGACGCGCGCAGCCCGGCAAGGGCATGCGCCAGCAGGGGCTTGTCCCCCAGATTGACGAAAGCTTTCGGCCGTCCCGCACCGAGCCGTTCACCAGAGCCCGCGGCCGGGACGACCGCAACCGTTGCCACAGCGCGTCAGGACGCGGCGGCCAGCACCTCGTCGAGGATGGTCTCGGCCTTGGCGTCGTCGGTGTTCTCCGCGAGCGCCAGCTCGCCGACGAGGATCTGCCGAGCCTTGGCCAGCATGCGCTTCTCACCGGCGGACAGCCCGCGCTCCTGGTCCCGGCGCCACAGGTCACGAACGACCTCGGCAACCTTGTTCACGTCACCGGAGGCCAGCTTCTCCAAGTTGGCCTTGTAGCGGCGCGACCAGTTGGTCGGCTCTTCCGTGTGGGGAGCGCGCAGCACCTGGAACACCTTGTCGAGACCTTCCTGGCCTACGACGTCGCGAACACCGACATACTCAGCATTCTCAGCGGGTACTCGTACGGTCAGATCCCCCTGGGCGACCTTGAGGACGAGATATTCCTTCTGCTCGCCTTTGATGGTTCGGGTTTCGATCGCCTCGATCAACGCAGCACCGTGATGTGGATAGACGACGGTGTCTCCGACCTTAAAAATCATCTGATTCGAGCCCCTTTCGCTACTCCATGCTAACACGGGCCCAGATCACACGCGCACCAACTGCGCTGGTCAGGGGCACTGCAGGTGAAGAGTAGGGGTTGACAGAGTGACGAAACCGTGCCACACCCAGGCGTTTGCCCAGCCCGTAATGCACGGGCGCGCAAACTGTCTCGCGGGCCTGATCGAACAGTTGTGAACCCTCGCGGTTCCGCCCGCACCCGCCACCTACTACTGTGCATAGTCGAAGTACGGCGACCCAGTTCAGGAGGCTTGAGTGAACCGCTTCACATTGCGCGCCTCGGTCGGTCTGGCCGCATGCGGCCTGGCTGCCGCTGCCCTCACCGGGTGTGGTGCGGGGCAGGTCTCCCAGACAGCAACCCAGGAGCCCGCGGTCAACGGCACCAACGCGCAGGCCGGCCAGGTCTCGCTGCGCAACGTGCACCTGCGCGCGCCGCAGCAGAAGGACTACGTCGAGCCGGGCAGCACGGTCGAGTTGCTGTTCGTCGCGGTCAACGGTTCTTCGGAAGCCGACAACAAGCTCACGTCGATCACGTCGGACGTCGGCCAGGTGACCCTGAGCGGCGACAGCACCGTCCCCGCCAACGGGGTGCTGCTGGTCGGTGAGCCCGACGGCCAGATCGCTTCGGTCGAGCACGCCGAGAAGGCCGATGCCATCACGGCCGAGGTCACGCTGAGCAAGCCGATCACCAACGGCATCACCTACGACTTCACGTTCAACTTCGAGAACGGCAAGACCACGGTCGCGGTGCCGATCTCGGCGGGCAACGAGCCGCGCCGCGACAAGACCGGCGAGGGCGAAGAAGCCGCCGAGGGCGACACGGGCGGGCACCACTAGTCCCTGACCGGGATTTGTCGGCGCCGGCCGATACTGTCAGTGCGTGGCCGGTTCGAAAGTACGTTCGCAATACCGCTGTTCGGAGTGTCTGCATGTCACCCCGAAATGGGTTGGGCGGTGCTCGAATTGCGGCACCTGGGGCACGGTCGACGAGGTGACCGTGCTGGCCTCGGTCGGCAGCGCCGCGCGGCGTTCGGTGGCCCCCAATTCGCCTGCGGTACCCATCACGTCGATCGATCCGGGCACCACACGCCATTACCCGACGGGCGTCAGCGAGTTGGACCGCGTTCTGGGCGGCGGGCTGGTCGCGGGCTCGGTCACGCTGCTCGCGGGTGATCCCGGCGTCGGCAAGTCGACCCTGCTGCTCGAGGTGGCCAGCCGCTGGGCCCACAACGGCAAGCGCGCGCTGTACCTGTCCGGCGAGGAATCGGCCGGGCAGATCCGGTTGCGGGCCGAGCGCACGCGCTGCACACACGACGAGGTTTACCTGGCGGGCGAATCCGACCTGCAGACCGCGATCGGTCACATCGACGCGGTGCGCCCCAGCCTGGTCGTGGTGGACTCCGTGCAGACTATGTCGACCACCGAGGCCGACGGCGTGACGGGCGGCGTGACCCAGGTCCGCGCGGTGACCACGGCCCTGACGTCCTACGCCAAATCCGCGACGGGTGACCCGGCCGTCGCGATGATCCTGGTCGGCCACGTCACCAAGGACGGCGCCATCGCCGGCCCCCGCTCGCTGGAACACCTCGTCGACGTGGTGCTGCACTTCGAAGGCGATCGCGCGTCGGCGCTGCGCATGGTGCGCGGGGTCAAGAACCGGTTCGGCGCGGCCGACGAGGTCGGGTGTTTCCAGTTGCACGACAACGGGATCGAGTGTGTGAGCGATCCGTCGGGGCTGTTCCTGGACCAGCGCACCGCACCGGTGCCCGGGACCGCGATAACGGTGACGCTCGACGGCAAGCGGCCCATGATCGGCGAGGTGCAGGCGCTGGTCGCGTCCACCGATGCCCCGCCGCGGCGCGCCGTGAGCGGCATCGACTCGGCCCGTGCGTCGATGATCGGCGCGGTCCTGCAGACCATCGGCGGGCTGCCGGTCAACAAGAGCGACGTGTATCTGTCCACGGTCGGCGGCATGCGGTTGACCGACTCGTCGGCAGACCTGGCCGTCGCCGCGGCGCTCGCGTCGGCATTCCTGGACCTGGCGTTGCCCATGACCGCGGTGGCCATCGGCGAGGTGGGCCTCGCGGGCGATCTGCGCCGCGTCACGGGCTTGGACCGCAGGCTCGCCGAGGCCGCGCGGCTCGGCTTCACGCACGCCGTGGTGCCGCCGGGAGTGGTCACCAAGCCGGCCGGAATGCGGGTGATCCAGGCCGACAACATCAGAACCGCGTTGCGAGCGCTGCGGGAGATCGGCAACGATTGCGACAACAACGGCCGACCCTAGGAGAACTGATGGCGGTGAAGTCCGGTGGCCGCGCCGGGCGCAACGTCGTGCATCTGGCACGCCCGACGCTGCGCGAGACCCTCGGCCGGCTGGCGCCGGGGACGCCGCTGCGGGACGGCCTGGAACGCATCCTGCGCGGCAAGACGGGCGCGCTGATCGTGCTCGGCTACGACGACAGCGTGGAGGCCATCTGTGACGGCGGGTTCGCGCTCGACGTGCGGTATGCGCCGACCCGGCTGCGCGAGCTGTCGAAGATGGACGGTGCGGTGGTGCTGTCCAGCGACGGCAACCACATCGTGCGGGCCAACGTCCAGCTGGTGCCCGACCCGTCGATCCCGACCGACGAATCCGGCACGCGGCATCGCTCCGCCGAGCGCACCGCGATCCAGACGGGCTACCCCGTGGTGTCGGTCAGCCACTCGATGAGCATCGTCACGGTCTACGTGGCAGGCGAGCGTCACGTGGTGCCCGATTCGGCGACCATCCTGTCGCGCGCCAACCAGACCATCGCCACGCTCGAACGCTACAAGGGCAGGCTCGACGAGGTGAGCAAGCAGCTCTCGACCGCCGAGATCGAGGACTTCGTGACGCTGCGTGACGTCATGACCGTGGTACAGCGGCTGGAGATGGTGCGCCGGATCAGCCTCGAGATCGACGCCGACGTGGTCGAGCTCGGCACCGACGGACGTCAGCTCAAACTGCAGCTCGACGAGCTCGTCGGGGACAACGACACCGCGCGGGAACTGATCGTGCGGGACTATCACGCCAACCCGGACCCGCCGACCGCGGCCCAGGTCGGCGCGACCCTCGACGAGCTGGACGCGCTCACCGACAACGAGCTGCTCGACTTCACCACGCTGGCAAGGGTTTTCGGCTACCCTTCGACAGCCGAAGCACAGGACTCGGCCATGAGTTCGCGCGGCTATCGCGCGATGGCGGGCATCCCGCGACTGCAGTTCGCCCATGTCGACCTGCTGGTGCGGTCGTTCGGCTCGCTGCAAGGCCTGCTGGCGGCCAGTGCCGACGATCTGCAGTCGGTGGACGGCATCGGCTCGATGTGGGCCAGGCACATCCGCGAAGGGCTCTCGCTGCTGGCCGAGTCGACGATCGCCGACCGGCTGGCCTGAATCAGTTGCCCGGGACCGGTCCCGGCGCAGGCGGGGCATCGCCCGGAGGCGGCGCGGGGTGCTGGGCGGCATCGGCCAGGATGAACGGGACCGGCGCCGATCTCAGATTCCCGAGCTGCACCACCAGGTTGTACGTGCCGGGGCCGATCGGCTGCCGCGGCAGCGGGCACTGCGGCGCGGAGCCCATGCCGGTCCACGTCACCTCGGTGGTCACCTGCTCGCCGGGGTTGAACGTCTTCACCAGCGTCTCGTTGGACGGTGCGCAGTCCAGGTTGGACCACAGCCGGTTGTTGTCCAGCGAGTACACGTACGCCGCGAGGACGGCCGCACCGACGTCACGCTGGCACGCCACCAGACCGATGTTGGTCACGACCATTGTGAACTTCGGCTGATCCCCGACGACGTACTGCGGCTGGCTCGTGATGCCCTTGACCGCGAGCGTCGAATCCGGGCAGTCGTCGCCCTCCTTGAGCACGGGCGGCGGCGTCACGGCCGCGGTGGGCGTGGCCGTCGGCGCTGGTGCGCGCTGCGGTGGCGGCACCACCGGGCTCTTGACTTCGGGGTTCTCGCCGGGCAACGGGGTCGGCGGAGCGGCCGTGGCGGTGGGTTGATCGGCTTGCTTGGATTCGGCACCCGAGCTGTTGCTCACAACCACCGCGACGATCGCGGCGATGATCGCGACGACAACCACCGCGATCCCGATGGCGAGCGCCCTGCGCCGCCGATAAATCTCTGCAGGCAGCGGGCCTCGTGGTTCCAGATCCAACACGACCTTCACGGTAAGCCCAGGTCATGCGCAGTTGCCCGAGGCGACCCGGCGTGTCTGCGGCCTATTTTGCCGCGGGCGCGTTCAGACCTGGCCGATATCGCCGACATGATGGCGCAATTCCACCCGGCCGTCTGCCAGATGGTAGGTCGCGCCGACGATGGCCTGGGTGCCCGCGGCGATGCCCTGCGCGATGGCGGCCGACCGCATCTGCAGCTGCGCCACGGTCTCCTTGACGTGCTGGGCCTCGAACTCGTCGACCCGCTCCAGACCGGCGTGGCGGCCCAGCAGGATCGACGGCGTCACGCGCTCCACGATGTCGCGGACGTAGCCGCCAGGCACCTGGCCCTCGTCGAGCGCGTTGAGCGCGGCCTTGACCGCACCGCAACTGTCGTGGCCGAGCACCACGATCAAGGGCACGCCGAGGATCGAGACCGCGTACTCGATCGAGCCGAGCACCGCGTTGTCGATGACGTGGCCCGCGGTGCGCACCACGAACATGTCGCCGAGGCCCTGGTCGAACAGGATCTCGGCGGCGACCCGGCTGTCCCCGCAGCCGAACACCACAGCCGTGGGTCGCTGGGTGTGCGCAAGGCTTGCCCGACGGGCGATGTCCTGGCTGGGATGCTGCGGTTCGCCCGCGACGAAGCGCGCGTTACCGTCCTTGAGTGCTTTCCATGCGGACACCGGGTTCGAATTGGGCATGGCCGTTATTGTGCCCGAGTCGGACATGACCATCGAGTCAGATGAGCTGCTGCGGTGGTACGCGCAGGCTCGACGGGATCTGCCGTGGCGCAAGCCCGAGGTCACGCCGTGGCAGATCCTGGTCAGCGAGTTCATGCTGCAGCAAACCCCGGTTTCGCGTGTCGAACCGATCTGGCTGGCCTGGATCGAGCGCTGGCCCACCCCGTCAGCTACCGCTGCCGCCGGTTCGGCCGAGGTGCTGAGGGCCTGGGGCAAGCTCGGTTACCCGCGGCGGGCAAAACGCCTGCACGAATGTGCGGTGGTCATCTCGTCGCACCACGACGACGTGGTGCCCGCCGACGTTGAGACGCTGCTCACACTGCCCGGAATAGGGGCCTACACCGCGCGGGCGGTCGCGTGTTTCGCGTATTCCGCGAGGGTTCCCGTGGTCGACACCAACGTCCGGCGGGTGGTCGCACGGGCCGTGCACGGCCGCGCAGATTCGCCTGCCAGCGTTCGCGACCTCGACGACGTCGCCGCGCTGTTGCCCGACGACGCGACCGCGCCGGTGTTCTCGGCCGCCCTGATGGAACTCGGCGCCACGGTGTGCACGGCCCGCAACCCACGCTGCGGAATCTGCCCGTTGAGCGTATGCCGTTGGCGCACTGCCGGTTTCCCGGCCGGCACGGAGGTCAAGCGGGTGCAGAAATATGCCGGGACCGATCGCCAGGTGCGCGGAAAGCTGATGGACGTGTTGCGCGCCAGCAGTTCTCCGGTGACACGTGCACAGCTGGACGTGGCCTGGCTCACCGACACCGCGCAGCGGGACCGTGCACTGGACTCGCTTCTGGTGGACGGCCTGGTCGAGCAGACCACCGACGGCCGGTTCGCGCTGGCGGGTGAAGGCGAAATTCCATGAGGTCGGCATGAATCCGCGCCGCGGTGCACTTTTCGGGCGTCGCGGCGCATAGAACGGATGCATGTCAGTCAGACTTTTCGCCGGTGCGACACTGGCCCTCGGCCTAGCCCTCGCGCCCCCGGCCGGCGCCGCACCTGCCGGCAACGGGTCGGCCGCCGACACCGTGCGCGAGTTGCAGCAGCGCGGCTACCACGTCCAGGTCAACTCGAATTCCCCGGCGGCACTTTCGCTCTGCACGGTCACCGGCGTGCACGGGCTCTCCGACTCCAACATCGATGACACGGGTCACCGCATCGACCCGACGCAGCACACGACGGTCTACGTCAACGTCAAGTGCCAGCCCGACGGGTGACCTACGCAGTCGCCATGTCCTCGTCGGGTTGCGAGTTGCCGCAGGCGAACTGGCGCCGATAGTCCGACGGCGTGACGCCGATGACCCGCCGGAAATGATGGCGCAGCAGCGTGGCCGTGCCGAACCCGGCCTGCCCCGCGATCCAGTCGATGTCGAGATCCGTCTCCTCGAGCAGGCGACGCGCATACAGCACCCGCTGATCGGTGATCCACTGCATCGGCGTGGTGCCCGTCTCCTCGACGAAGCGGCGCGCGAAGGTGCGAGTGGACATCGCGGCACGCTTGGCCAAGGTCGAAACCGTGTGCGGCTTGTCGAGGTTGCCGACGATCCAGTCGAGGTGCGGGGCGAAACGTTCCGAACACCGAACCGGGATCGGCTGGTCGATGAACTGGCGCTGACCGCCGTCGCGCTGCGGCGGGACCACCATGCGCCGGGCGATCTTGTTGGTCACCTCGCTGCCGAGTTCCCGGCGCACGAGGTGCAGGCACGCGTCGATGCCCGCCGCGGTGCCCGCGCTGGTGATCAAGTTGCCGTCGTCGACGTACAGCACGTTGCGGTCGACTTTCGCGGTGGGGTACATCCGCGCCAGCGCGTCGGCGTGCATCCAGTGCGTGGTGCACGGGCGGCCGTCTAGCAGCCCGGCGGCCCCGGCCAGGAACGCGCCCGAGCACACCGTGAGGATGATCGAGCCGGCGTCGGCCGCCGCGCGGACCGCGTCCAGCGCCTCGGGCAGGTAGTCGGATCCGCCGATCGCCGGGATGGCCACCAGATCAGCACCGGCCAGGGCGTCGAGCCCGTGATCGGGCGTGAGCGTGGCACCCACGGAGGTCCGCAGCGGCTTGCCCGCCTCCGGGCCGCACACCTTGAAGTCGAAATTGGGCACGCCGTCGGCAGATCGGTCGATCCCGAAGACCTCGCAGATCACCCCGAACTCAAAAACCGCTAGCCCATCGAGCACCAACGCCGATACGCTTTTAAGCATGGCAGCATTTTATCTCAAGGTGTCAGCGCTGCCACTGTTGGCGGGATTTGGTCTCAACAACAATTACTGCCATGACTGTTGCACTCGCCCTGTTGATCATGGTTTCGCCGTTTCTGGTCGCCGCAGCGCTGAGCTGGGCAGCACACCGTAGCGGCATCCTGAAGGTCCACCTGGACCAGTTCCGCGTCTTCGCGCCGCTGGCGGGCCGCATGGCCGACTACGACGCCTACCGCGCCGAACACGACCTCGACGCGATCCGGACCCGCTTCGAACGTGACCCGTCGTGGCCGACCGCCGGTGTGCTAGGCGAGCGGCGTTAGAAACTGGGTGACCGCGTCGCGGTACACCGCAGGGGCATCGTCGTGGATCAGATGCCCCGCCGCCGCGACGTACAAATAGGTTGTCCGAGCGCCGATTTCGGCCATCCGGCGCATCTGGCCGGGTGGCGCGACGGAGTTCCCGGCCTCGATGAGCAACGTCGGCGCCGTCACCGCCCGCCATTGCCCCCAGTAGTCCCGCGTTCCCCATTCCGCGGCGATGTCGAGCCACCACTGCGGGTGGCCGTGCAGCCGCCACCCGGTGGCGGTCCGGTCGAACGCCTCCAGGAAGTACTGCCCGGCCACCGGGCCGAACTCGTCGTAAACCTCTTGCGCCGAACCGAATTCGACCGGCAGCGCGTGCACCCACGGTTCCCACGGCCCGGTGGTACGGCCGCGGAAGTCCGGAGCCATGTCCTCCACCACGACTGCCGTCACCAACTCGGGCCTGGCCGCGGCCAGGCACCACGAATGCAGACCACCCATCGAATGGCCCACCAACCGGACCGGTTCACCGAGCGACGCGACCGCGTCGCCGAGATCCTCGACGAACCGCTCGGTGCTGATCGGGAAGGGGTCGGCGACGTCGCGGCCGCGATGCCACAGCGCGTCGTAGGTGAACACCGCGCCCAACTCGGCGAGCCACGGCAGCTGCCGTGACCACGTACTGCCGCGCCCCATCAACCCGTGCACCAGCACGATCGGCGCGCCGCGGCCGCCGCGGGGCGTGAGGAGTTCTGTGACCATGCCGTTATCTTGCCGAGCGGTCGCGGTAGCCTGAAGGCCATGCCCGTCGTGAAGATCAACGCCATCGAGGTCCCGCCCAACGCCGGCCCGGAACTGGAGAAGCGGTTCGCGAACCGTGCACACGCCGTCGACAGCCAGCCCGGCTTCCTCGGCTTCCAGTTGCTGCGTCCGGTCAAGGGCGAAGACCGCTACTTCGTGGTCACGCAGTGGGAGTCCGAAGAGGCATTCCAGGCCTGGGCCTCCGGGCCCGCGGTCGAGGCCCACAAGGGGCAACACGCCAACCCGGTCGCCACCGGGGCATCGCTGCTGGAGTTCGAGGTTGTGTTGGACGTTGCGGGGCCTGGCACCAACGCGTAGCCCAAGCCGGAAGCTGCACACCGCGTCGGGCCTCACGGCCATCGCCGCGGTGGTTGCCGCACTGGCTTGTGGTTGTGCACAAAGCGCGGCCCCAGCGGCCGAGGTGTCCTACGGGGCCCACATCGACACCAACACCCCACCCGGGCTGCGCGCCAAGCAGACCATGGACATGCTCAACTCGGACTGGCCCATCGGTCCGATAGGCGTGCGCACGCTCGCGGCCCCGGAGAAGGTCGACGACGTCGGCACCAAGATGGACGCCATCTGGTGGGACCGCCCGTTCACGGTGACGTCCGTCGACATCGGCGCGGGCCAGGCCACGCTGCACGTGCTGACGTCGTACAACGTGTCGCAGGATATCGAGCTGAAGACCAACGACTTCGGTCTGGTCGACCGCTTCGACGTCACCCTCAACCCCCCGGTGATCAACAACTGGTCCGACATCGACACCGTGCTGACCAAATCGGGGGCGCGGTACTCCTACCAGGTCTCCAGAGTGACCGACGGCAAGTGCCAGAAGGTCGCGGGCACCAACACCGACCTGTCCCTGCCACTCGCGTCGATCTTCAAACTGTATGTGCTGCTTGCGGTTTCGGATGCCGTCAAAGCCGGCACGCTGAGCTGGGACGACCACCTCACCATCACGAAAGAGGGCAAGAAGCTCGGTTCGGCCGGTCTCGACAAGCTGCCACCGGGCGCCCAGATCACCGTGCGGACCGCGGCTCAGCAGATGATCTCGGCCAGCGACAACATGGCCACCGACCTGCTGATCGGACGCCTTGGCCCCGGCGCGGTGGAACGCGCACTGGTCACCGCGGGCCACCACGACCCGGCCAGCATGACGCCGTTCCCCACCATGCACCAGGTGTTCTCGGTCGGCTGGGGCGAACCCAACCTGCGCGAGCAGTGGAAGAACGCGTCGCCCGAGGCCCGTCAGCAACTGTTCAAGCAGACCAATTCACGTCCGTACGAACCGGATCCGACCCGCACCCACACCCCGGCGTCCAACGACGGGCTGGAGTGGTTCGGCAGTGCCTCCGACATCTGCCGTGTGCACGCCGCGCTGCAGGCCTCCGCGGTCGGGCCGGCTGCACCCGTCAAGGACATCCTGTCTGCGTTGCCCGGCATCGACCTCGACCCGGCGAAGTGGAGCTACATCGGCGCCAAGGGCGGCAACCTGCCCGGCGATCTGACGTTCAGCTGGTACGCCGTCGACCACACGGGCCAGCCGTGGGTGGTGAGCTTCCAGCTGAACTGGCCGCAGTTCCGCAGCCCCACGGCCGCGGGCTGGCTGCTGTCGATCGCCAAGCGCGCGTTCGCGATGGCCCCGGTGGGCCAGGGCCGCTGACGCGGTCGACGAAGCGTCGTCGCTACTTGCTGCGCAACGTCCAGGCGTGCCCGCGGTAGTGCAGCACGGTTCGGCTGACCGGCGCGATGTCCATGCGCCAGAACGACTTCGGCGGGGCGTCGAGCACCACCAGGATCGCCGCGCGGATCACCGCAGGGTGAGTGACCGCGACCAGCCTGCCGCGGTGGTCGGCCATGGTGTTGAGCCAGCGCCGCACCCTGGCGATGAGCTCGACGACGGTTTCCCCGCCGTGCGGCGCCTGGGTCGGATCGGTCAGCCAGATCGCGAGCTCGGCCGGGCGCACCCCGCCGAGCAGATCCCCGCGCCAGCGGCCACAGTCCAGGTCGGCCAGCTGGGGCAGCACGTCTGCGCGCAGCCCGAGCAACTCGGCGGTCTGTCTGGTGCGCTTCTCGGGCCCGCAGTACGCCGCGTCGATGTGGCCCAGCTCGTACGTCGCGTCGACCTGCCGGTGTCCGAGGGGGTTGAGCGGTTCGTCGGTCGGGAAGCGTCCGGCCGCCAAGGCATCGGTCATGGCATGCGACACCAGCGACAGCCGGACCACTTCACTCATGCGAGCTCACGCCGCCAACTGCTCCTGCCGCCTGCCGTCGAGCAGCCGCGAAACCAACGCGGCGAACACGAGCCCGATCGTCGCCCACATCACGACCTGCGTACCCAGCGAGAGCAACCGGAACTGGTACAGGTCGTCGGCCGGGAATCCGGCGAACACGATGGCGCCGGAGTCGTCGCGCAGCGGACCCGGTGTCTCGTCGATCGTGGGCAGGATGAGCATCACCACCGCGACGGCCACGATGTACGCGCCGGCCGCGGCGAGCGTGGCATTCCACGCACCCAAGTTGCGTTTCAGCCGGTGGCCGAGATAGACCGCGCCGACGAACAGTGCCGCCGACAGCACCACCATCAGCAGGTAGAGCAGGGTCCGCTGCTGAATGGTCTCGTCGAGGCTCACGGCAGGAGGGTTGGGCGGGTACTTCAGCGCGGGCACGATCCACAGCGAGACCAGCATGCCGCCCGCGGTGAGCACCGAAAGGGCGCGCGCCGAGATCGTGGTCTTGTTGTAGACGACGCAGAAGACGACGGCGAACAGGGCACCCATCGCCACGCTGAAGATCAGCACGCCGAAGCCCATGCCGATGTTGGACTGGATGCCGCGCGTGAACACCTCGCCACCGTCGCCGTGCGAATGACCGCCGTGCGCGTGTGCCATGGCCTCATGTGCTTCGCCGACGCCGTCCTCGAAGCCGATGGCCCGGTCGATGACCGGCTCGATGAGCACGCGGGCCCACAGGAATGCGAGCACACCGGCGAGGGCGCCGGCCAGAATGCCGCGCCCGATGATCTGTTTTTCCATTCTGGTAGCTGATCCCGCGCGTCAGTGGCAGGGGAAGCCGAGCAGGTGGCGAGCGTCGTGCACGAACTCGTGCACGTACGTGTTGTTGCCGAACACCGAGGTCGCGCCCTGGTCCATGCCGACGAAGTACAGGGCCAGCAGCGCCAGGAACGCCGTGAGGGTCAGCCACATGACGGCCTTGGTGGCCGAAAGGTCGATGGACCGAACACGACTCTGGTGAGCCTCGGGAGAAGTCATCGGGTGTCCTTTCCGGGAGCTCGCGTCCCAGTCCGAAGAGGTGACAGGCGCAGGGTCTGACTTTTCACAGTGGCGCGACCGTTCTGGATTCTCACCAGATTCCTTCGTCTGTCAATTACATCAGCATCCTAAGCACGTGGCCCAGGAATGGCGCATCCGGTTCACCCGCGAACGCAAAAGTGCCCCCGACGAATCGGGGGCACTTTGCGTTGAGGCGGCTACTCCGTGGTGGTCGTCGACGAGCCGGCCGCGCTCGCGCCGGCCGCGACCGGCTCGGCGGGCTCGGCCTTCTTGGGCCCGCCGGCGAACGTGAACTTGGCGTCCTCGCCCGCACCTTCGCCGTCCCAACCTTCGACGTCGACCGTCACCAGCTGGCCCGGTCCGACCTCCTCGAACAGGATCTTCTCCGACAGCTGGTCCTCGATCTCGCGCTGGATGGTGCGGCGCAGCGGCCGCGCACCCAGCACCGGATCGAACCCGCGCTTGGCCAGCAGAGCCTTGGCCTTGTCGGTCAGCTCCAGAGCCATGTCCTTGGTCTTGAGCTGGTTGGCGACCCGGCCGATCATCAGGTCGACCATCTTGATGATCTCGTCCTGCGTCAGCTGGTGGAACACGATGATGTCGTCGATACGGTTCAGGAACTCCGGGCGGAAGTGCTTCTTCAGCTCGTCGTTGACCTTCTGCTTCATCCGCTCGTAGTTGTTCTCGCCACCGCCCTGCGAGAAGCCGAGGCCGACGGCCTTCGAGATGTCGGACGTGCCCAGGTTCGACGTGAAGATCAGCACGGTGTTCTTGAAGTCGACCGTGCGACCCTGACCGTCGGTGAGGCGACCGTCCTCGAGCACCTGCAGGAGGCTGTTGTAGATCTCCTGATGGGCCTTCTCGATCTCGTCGAACAGCACGACGCTGAACGGCTTGCGGCGCACCTTCTCGGTGAGCTGGCCGCCCTCTTCGTAGCCGACGTATCCGGGGGGAGCACCGAACAGCCGCGACGCGGTGAAGCGGTCGTGGAACTCGCCCATGTCGATCTGGATGAGCGCGTCGTCCTCGCCGAACAGGAAGTTGGCCAGCGCCTTGGACAGTTCGGTCTTACCGACACCGGACGGGCCGGCGAAGATGAACGAACCGGACGGACGCTTTGGATCCTTCAGGCCGGCACGCGTACGGCGGATCGCCTTCGAGACGGCCTTGACGGCGTCCTCCTGGCCGATGATCCGCTTGTGCAGCTCGTCCTCCATGCGCAGCAGCCGAGTGGTCTCCTCCTCGGTCAGCTTGAACACGGGGATGCCGGTCCAGTTGCCCAGCACCTCGGCGATCTGCTCGTCGTCGACCTCGGCGACCACGTCGAGATCACCCGAACGCCACTGCTTCTCCCGCTCGGCGCGCTGCGCGACCAGTTGCTTCTCCCGGTCCCGCAGGCTCGCGGCCTTCTCGAAGTCCTGCGCGTCGATCGCGGACTCCTTCTCGCGGCGCGCGTCGGCGATCTTCTCGTCGAACTCGCGCAGGTCTGGCGGAGCGGTCATCCGGCGGATGCGCATGCGGGCGCCCGCCTCGTCGATCAGGTCGATCGCCTTGTCCGGCAGGAACCGGTCGTTGATGTAGCGATCGGCCAGGGTGGCCGCGGCCACCAGCGCGCCGTCGGTGATCGAGACGCGGTGGTGCGCCTCGTAGCGGTCCCGCAGACCCTTGAGGATCTCGATGGTGTGCTCGACGGTCGGCTCGCCCACCTGGACCGGCTGGAACCGGCGCTCCAGGGCGGCGTCCTTCTCGATGTACTTGCGGTACTCGTCGAGGGTCGTGGCGCCGATGGTCTGCAGCTCGCCGCGGGCCAGCTTCGGCTTCAGGATCGATGCCGCGTCGATGGCGCCCTCGGCGGCACCCGCGCCGACGAGTGTGTGCAGCTCGTCGATGAACAGGATGATGTCGCCGCGGGTGTTGATCTCCTTGAGCACCTTCTTGAGGCGTTCCTCGAAGTCACCGCGGTAGCGGCTGCCCGCGACCAGCGAACCCAGGTCGAGGGTGTAGAGCTGCTTGTCCTTGAGCGTCTCGGGCACCTCGCCGTGCACGATGGCCTGCGCGAGGCCTTCGACGACGGCTGTCTTGCCGACGCCGGGCTCGCCGATCAGCACCGGGTTGTTCTTGGTGCGGCGGCTCAGCACCTGCATGACCCGCTCGATTTCCTTCTCGCGGCCGATGACCGGATCGAGCTTGCCCTCCATGGCGGCAGCGGTCAGGTTGCGACCGAACTGGTCGAGGACCAGCGACGTGGACGGGTTGCCCGACTCACCGCCGCGGCCACCGGTGCCTGCCTCGGCGGCCTCCTTGCCCTGGTAGCCACTCAGCAGCTGGATCACCTGCTGGCGCACGCGCGTCAGCTCGGCGCCGAGCTTGACCAGCACCTGGGCCGCGACGCCTTCGCCTTCACGGATCAGGCCGAGCAGAATGTGCTCGGTGCCGATGTAGTTGTGGCCGAGCTGCAGCGCCTCGCGCAGCGAGAGCTCGAGCACCTTCTTGGCGCGCGGCGTGAACGGGATGTGCCCGGACGGCGCCTGCTGGCCCTGGCCGATGATCTCCTCGACCTGGCTGCGCACACCTTCCAGGGAGATGCCCAACGACTCCAGCGACTTGGCCGCGACGCCTTCACCTTCGTGAATGAGTCCAAGCAGGATGTGCTCGGTGCCGATGTAGTTGTGGTTGAGCATCCTGGCCTCTTCCTGGGCCAAGACGACGACGCGCCGTGCGCGGTCGGTAAAGCGTTCGAACATCGGTGGTTACCTGCTCTCCATCACGTAGCGGTACTTCACGCAGCAGCAACTTCTCTTCGCCGGCTGCGTACTACCTGCCGTCCACTCTAATGGGCGGCGACCCCGGGCGCGGAGGTTGGCGGTGTCTACTGCTTCACCAACCAGATGCTCCGACAATTCGTCGTTGCCACAGATTTCTCCAGTACCCGGCGCTGCAATTGAGCAACGCCGGGGTTCCCGGAAACGTTTCCGCGAACCCCGGCGCGGCAGTTCGCCTCTAGCGAAAACAACGGACCGGCGGAAACCCGCCGGTCCGGAGCTGGCTACTTTCGCGTTTGTTGCCGCACGCGCGGCGGCATCACGTCGCGGCGTGGAATGCATCGATGACGTCGGCGGGGATGCGGCCCCGGGTCGACACATTGTGTCCGTTGCGCCGCGCCCATTCCCGGATGGCCGCGCTCTGCTCACGGTCGATGGCGCCACGGCCACGACCCGTCGTCGCCGCGGCGCGTCCCCGCCTGCGTCCACCGACGCGGCGTCCGGCCTCGACCCACTGCTTCAGATCATTACGGAGCTTGGCGGCATTCTTGGAGGAAAGGTCAATCTCGTAGCTCACTCCGTCGAGCCCGAATTCGACCGTCTCGTCAGCGGTGGCTTCGCCATCGAAATCGTCAACAAGCGTGACGGTCACTTTCTTCGCCATTACCCCACACCGAACCCTTCTGCTTCACGCATTGCTGAGTCGTAAGAACTATCCCCGAGTATCCCGCAGCCCGGCACCAATGTGCCACAAAGACTCGCAGAATTTCAACAACGCGCGGCTCACACCGGGATCAGTTGCCGTGCCGCCGCACAATCGGGAACAAAACCGTCTCCCTAATTGACAACCCTGTGAGCGCCATCAACAAGCGGTCGATACCCATTCCGGTTCCGGTGGTCGGCGGCATCGCATACTCCAATGCCGCAAGGAAATCGTCGTCGAGCACCATTGCCTCGTCATCACCCGCAGCCGCGGCCCTGGCCTGCGCCTCGAACCGTTCCCGCTGGATTACCGGGTCGATGAGTTCTGAATATCCGGTGGCGAGTTCGAAACGGCGGACGTACAAGTCCCACTTCTCGGTGACACCCGGAATGCTGCGATGCGCACGCACCAGCGGAGTAGTTTCGATGGGAAAGTCCCGGACGAACGTCGGCGCCCACAACTTCTCGCCGACGGTGTGTTCCCAGAGTTCCTCGACCAATTTCCCGTGCCCGAAGCCACGGTCCCGCGGAATCTCGGCCCCGAGTCGATCGGCAATCCGCCACAACTGCTCGGCGGGCGTCTGCGGCGTGATCTCCTCACCGAGCGCTTGGGACAGAGATGGATACATTTCCACGGTGTCCCATTGACCGTCCAAGTCATAGACCGTGCCATCGGGCAATGGCACCTGGCGGGTGCCGATGGCTTCGTCGGCAACCTCTTGAATAATCTCGCGGGTCACGGTCGCGGAATCGTTGTAGTCACCGTAAGCCTGATAAGTCTCGAGCATCGCGAATTCAGGCGAGTGCGTGGAATCGACACCTTCGTTACGAAAGTTGCGATTTAACTCGAAAACTTTCTCGAACCCGCCCACTGCGCACCGTTTCAGGAACAGTTCCGGCGCGATCCGCAGGTAGAGGTCGGTGTCGAGCGCATTGGAGTGCGTGATGAACGGACGGGCCGCCGCGCCGCCGGCCTGCGTCTGCAGCATCGGCGTCTCGACTTCGAGGAAACCGCGCCGTTCGAGTGCGTTTCGCACGGCCCGCACCACCGCGACACGCTGCCGCGCAATCACGCGCGCCTCGGGCCGCACGATCAGGTCGACATAGCGCTGACGCACCCTGGCCTCTTCGCTCATTTCCTTGTGGGCAACCGGAAGTGGCCGCAGCGCCTTGGCCGCCATCTGCCAGGAATCGGCGAGAACCGAAAGTTCACCGCGCTTGGAACTGATCACCTCACCGTGCACGAACACGATGTCGCCGAGGTCGACGTCGGCTTTCCAGGCGTCCAGCGCCTCCTGCCCCACCTGGGCCAGGCTGATCATGGCCTGCAGCTGAGTGCCGTCCCCCTCCTGCAGCGTCGCAAAGCACAGCTTGCCGGAGTTGCGGGCGAACACCACGCGGCCGGCGACGCCGACGATCTGCCCGGTCTGGGTGTCGGCCGCCAGCTCGGGGTACGCGGCGCGCAGCTCGGCCAGGGTGTGGGTACGCGGCACCTGCACGGGATACGGTTCACGGCCTTCGGCGAGCAACCGCTCCCGCTTGCCCTGACGGATCCGGAACTGCTCGGGGATGTCGGTCTGGAGCTGGGACGTCTGGTCACTGTCGGCTGGGGTCACGAAATGCCAGCTTATGTGTTGCGGCGAGCGTGAAAAAACTCAGCGCGCGGGCTTGAGCCTGCCGCGCTGGTTGTCGCGGTTGCGTTCGAACACCATGCGCAGGCCGTCGAGGGTGAGGTGCTGATCGTAGTGTTCGACTGTCCGCAGATCGGGCAGCACGAGCGGCGCGGTGTATCCGGTCGCCACCACCGCGACATCGGTGCCCGAGAAGCCGTCGACATCGTCGCGAATCCGGTTGACCAAACCGTCGACGAGCCCCGCGAAGCCGAACACCGCACCGGCCTGCATGCACTCGACGGTGTTCTTGCCGACCACCGAGCGCGGCCGAGTCAGCTCGACGCGACGCAGCGCCGCCGACCGGGCCGCCGCGGCGTCCGAGGACACCTGGACGCCCGGCGCGATGGCCCCGCCGAGGAACTCGCCCTTGGCCGAGACGACGTCGACGCAGATCGACGAGCCGAAGTCGACGACGATCGCCGCTGTGCGGTACTTGTGGTATGCCGCAAGGCAATTCACGATCCGGTCGGCACCGACCTCTTTCGGATTGTCGACCAGCAGCGGGATTCCCGTGCGCACGCCGGGTTCGATGAGCACGTGCGGCACCGCGGGCCAGTACTGCTCGAGCATGAGGCGCACCTCATGCAGCACCGACGGCACGGTCGACAGCCCGGCCGCGCCGGTCAGCCGTTCGGAGTCCTCACCGATCAGGCCGTCGATGGTCAGCGCGAGCTCGTCGGCGGTGACCTCGGATTCGGTCCGGATCCGCCACTGCTGCACCACCTTTGCGTGATCCCCCGAACCGGAGATCAGGCCCACGATGGTGTGGGTGTTGCGGACGTCGATCGCGAGCAGCATCAGCGTGGCGACATCAGTTCGGACGCATCCGCAGGTACGTATGCGGGGTCGTGGCCGAGGTCGATCTGCTTGTTTTCGGCGTCGACGAACACGATCCGCGGCTGATAGGCCCGGGCCTCGGCGTCCTCCATGGTGCCGTAGGCGATCAGGATCACCAGGTCGCCGGGATGGATGAGATGCGCGGCGGCACCGTTGATGCCGATCACGCCGCTGCCGCGCTCACCGGTGATCGCATACGTGACCAGCCGGGCACCGTTGTCGATGTCGACGATCGTGACCTGCTCGCCCTCGAGTAGGTCGGCGGCCTCCATCAGGTCGGCGTCGATGGTGACCGAGCCGACGTAGTGCAGGTCTGCCTGCGTGACGGTGGCGCGGTGGATCTTGGATTTCAGCATGGTGCGCAACATCAGTTTCTCCACGGAAGTTCGTGCTCGTCGTAGGCGACGTCGGGGCCGGGCCCGGAGGGCACGCCGATGTCGATGGCAATGTTGTCCAGCAGCCGGGTCGTGCCGAGCCGCGCGGCGATGAGCATGCGGGCCGGGCCCGACGCGGGCGCGGGCCCGAGGTCGACGCCCCGCACCTCCAGATAGTCGACGGCGATGGCCGAAACCTCGTCGAGCACCGCGCGTGCGGCATCCAGCGCGGCCGAGACACCTTCCCCGGCCCCGTACATCCCCGCGAGCAGCGAGGCCGACAGCGCGCCTGCCTGCTCGCGCTCGTCCTCGCTGAGGTAGCGGTTGCGCGACGACATCGCCAAGCCGTCGGATTCCCGCACGATCGGCACCCCGACGATGCGCACGTCGATGTTGAGGTCGTTGACCATCTGCCGGATCAGCACCAGTTGCTGATAGTCCTTCTCACCGAAGAACGCGCGGTCCGGACGCACGATCTGCAGCAGTTTCATCACCACGGTGAGCACGCCCGCGAAATGACCTGGGCGCGAGGCGCCTTCGAGCTCGGAGCCGATGGGTCCGGGATCCACCGAGGTGCGGGGGCCCTCGGGGTACATGTCCGCCGCGGTGGGGGTGAACGCGATCTCGACGCCCTCGGCACGCAGCGCGGCGAGATCGTCGTCGAGCGTGCGGGGGTAGGCGTCGAGGTCTTCGCCCGCACCGAACTGCAGCGGGTTGACGAAGATCGACACCACGACCACCGAGCCGGGAACGCGTTTGGCCGCCCGGATGAGGGTGAGGTGCCCGTCGTGCAGCGCCCCCATGGTCGGCACCAGCATGACCCGGCGTCCCGTGGCCCGCAGCGCACCCGTCACCGCGGTGACGTCGCGGGGCCGGGAATACACGTTGAGCTCACCGGCGGTGAACGCGGGCGCCTTGCTGTTGATCACGTTGTCCTCGCTTCTGCCAGCACCTCGAACACGTCGTCGGATGCATGGGCACGCTGGGCTGTGCGCAATGAGTTGGCCCGGTAGGCCTCGGCCACGTCCTCGTCGAGATCACGCAGGGCGCGCAGGTGTGCGGCGACCGCTGCGGCGTCACCACGGGCCACGGGTCCGGTGAGGGCCGCCTGGCCGCGTTGCAACGCGTTCTCCAGCGCTGCGCGCGCCAGCGGCGCGACCACCCGTTCGGCCAAGCCGCCCGGTTCGTCGCCGACGAGTTCCTGCCCGAGCAGCTCCTGGCCGCGCAGCGACTCGCGCAGCACCGCGACAGCGTCGAGCACCAGCGTGACCAGGTGGTTACTGGCGTGCGCAAGCGCCGCGTGGTACTGGGTCCGGACGTCTTCGCGGACGCGGAACGGCTCGCCGCCCATCTCGAGCACGAGCGACTGGCCGATCGCGTAGCCGATCTCGTCGGCCGCGGTGATGCCGAAGCACGTGTCGGGCAGCCGCGCGATGTCCTCGTCGGATCCCGTGAACGTCATCGCGGGGTGGATGGCCAGCGGGATCCCGCCTCGGTCGGTCAGCGGCCCGAGAATGCCGACCCCGTTGGCTCCCGAGGTGTGCACGACGATGGTGCCCGGCCGCACGGCGCCGGTGGTGGCGAGCTCGTCGACCAGACCGGCGAGCTCGGCATCGGGCACGGTCAGCAGCAGCAGTTCGGCGCGCTGGGCGACCTCGTGCAGCGGCAGGATCGCGGTGTCGGGCAGCCTGCGCCGGGCCCGCAGCCGCGAAGCCTCCGAGATCGCGTTGCAGGCCACGACGACGTGCTCGGCGCGTTCCAGGGCGTAACCGAGCGCGGTCCCGACGCGACCGGCGGAAATGATCCCGACCGTGAGCCGCGCCGGCCGCAGCCCCTCATAGGGACCGCTGCCGCGCGCAGGGGGCTGCTCCATCGCAGACGACCTCGCAGGTTGACTAGTTCTGTACGTTCCAGTCCCGCTCTGCGGGTACCGGACGGATCACACGAGACTAACTCACTCGTCGCGGCGGCGGCGACGGCCACCTCCCGCGGGCGCTGCCTGGAAGCGCGCCAGCAGTTCGGCCGCGGACTGTCCGTCGGCGTGCTGACCAGCGGGTGCCTCGGGCTCGGCGGCCCTGCGATGCCGGGATCCTTCGACCGGAGGCGGCGGGGGCGCTGACGGCTCCGCGGCGAGCACCGGCTCCGGCTGCGCGTCACCCGGCCTGCCCGGATCGGTGGCGTCGGCCGGTGCCGAGTGGCGGCCCCGCGGCGGCGGGGGCGGTTCGGTGGCCGCCGGGGTGGACATCGCGGGTGCAGGCGGCTCGGCGGGCGGCTCTGGCGCCGCCGGGGCCTCGGGCGCTGCGGTTTCCGGCGCCCGCCTGCGGCCGACGTATTCGACCTCGGCGCCGTTCTCGGGCACCGGCGCGACCCAGTTGCTGCCAGGCGCGCCCGCGGGGATGAACTGTCCCTCGGCAGGTGCCGGTTGCCATTCGGAGGCGGCGGGTTCGGTCCGGCGCGGCGGTTCCGGCTGCTGGGCGGCCGGCCACGGCATGCGCGGCTGCGGTTCGCTGCGATTGGCCGCGGGCGCATCGATGGTCGGCGACGGCTCCATGGGCGGCATGGTCGGCGGAGGCGGCGGTGGCGCCCACGTGGACGGCGGCTCGGGTGCCGGGGGTTGGCGACGCGGCGGCGGCGGGGGCGGTACGGGCTGCTGTGCGGGCTGCGCGGGCTGTGCGGGCGCCTCCCGCTGCCGCCGGGCCGCCTGCGGCTCGGGCCGCGGTTGGTCTTCTGCCTGCCTGCGGCGGCGCCGCGGCTGCTCGGGCGCGGGCGCGGGCTGCGTCGGCAACCGGTGTGCGCCCCCGGACGCGGGCGCGGCCCAGTCGTTCTCCGGCGGGTGCGGCACCGCGGGGACGTCGATGATGGGGCTTTCCTCGGTGCGGATGTCGGTGACCTCGACGTCGGGGATGTCGAGGCGGCTCGCGGTCACGCGCCCCGCGGCACGCGCGGTCGACTTGTCGGTCTCGATGGCCGGACGGTGCGCCAGGTCGGTGTCGAAGAGGATCTCCAGGTTGGTCCGCAACGCGGCCAGTTCGGCCCGCAACGCCGCGACCTCGTCGGCGGCCTGGGCCCTCAGCTCGGAGGCCAGTTCGCGGCGCAGCTGGCTCTCGACGGTCAGCTCGTACTCCCGGCGCGCCGAGATCTCGCGGTCCAGCTGCAGGTCGTAGACGAGCTTCAGGTCGCGTGCCTTGGCCTGGTCGAGGTCGCTTTGGCGGCGATAGATGACGGAGACGAAGGCCGCCACGACAGCAGCCCACAACGCCAGGATGACGGCGAGTTTCAGCAACTCCACGCGATCGGTGAACACCAGCGCTGAACTCGCCAGGATGGCGAGCACCAGCAACACAGTCAACAGCAGCCATCCCGGCCTTCGGCCGCCGCGCCGTGGTCGTGCACCGCGGGGCAGAACGGTCATGGGCCGACTGTACCCGTCACAGGTCACCTAGCGTGTCGACCGCTTCGGCGATTCGGGAATCCCGGTTTACCGGTCCGTCACTCGGGCGCTGCATCGCCGTTCTCGGGCGGCTCTTCGGGAGACTTGCAGCAATGCTGCAGCCAGAGGGCTGCGATTGCCAGCGCGATCGCGCTGATGGCAGCGACGACGACACCTGCGGTGTCCTCCCCCGCGACGCGAAGGGTGCCGCGCTTGGGCAGGAGGTACACCAGCACGCCGACCCACCAGCCCGCCATCACGGCGCCGACCCACGCCGAGGCCTTGGCGATCACCACCGACCGGGCGACCGCGAGCGGGTGCAGCCTGCCGCCGCCCACCCCGATCTGGCCCGCGGCGATCTTCGACCGCACGTAGAACGCCCAGCCCGTCTCGGCGATCGCGACCGCGAGCAGCGACAGGCCCGTCCACACCGTGATCGGCGGAAACCATCGGTAAAGGCCGCCGATCAGCAGATAGCTGACGATCGCGACGAGCACCGCGGTCGCGGAGATGTCTCGCTTACGGGTCGGTCCCATCAGAGCTCGGTCGCTCGTTCCAGGACCAGCTCGGTACGGCTGACCCCGGCGCGTTCACCCGGGTCGATTTCGGTGAGCAGCCGCTGCACCGGGCGCGATTCGCCTGCCACGGTCAACGTGGCGTCAGGGTCGATGTCGAGCCACGGGATGAGCACGAAGGCCCGCAGATGCGCGAGCGGATGCGGCAGCGTCAGCCCGTCTTCGCGCGACATCACCTCGGTTCCGTCGGCATGGCACGTGACCAGGTCGACGTCGAGCGTGCGCGGGCCCCATTTCTGCCCGCGCACCCGGCCCGCGGCCTGCTCGAGTTCCTGCCCGCGCCGCAGCCAGCCGTGCCCGTCGAGCGCGGGATCGTCGGCCACGAGCACCGCGTTGAGGAACGGGCCCTGCTCGACACCGCCCCAGGCCGCGGTCTCGTACACCGGCGACACCGCGCGCACCGCGGATCCGAGCCCGTCGAGCACGGACTGCAGCCGCGCCAGCCGGTCGCCCAGGTTCGAGCCGATCGAGAGAACGACAGTCGTCACGTAGCCCTCCGCTCCCCGCGCCGCGAGCGCCTGGCCACGACCGCGACGTCGTCGAAGGTCAGCGGGATCGGTGCGCTGGGTTTGTGCACGACGACCTCGACCGCATGCAGCCGGTCGTCGGACATGAGGTCGTCGGCGATCTCCGCCGAGACCGTTTCGATCAGGTTGCGTGGGGTACCGCCCACGATGTCGGCGGCCCGCTGGGCCAGCGCGCCGTAGTCGAGGGTGTCGGCCAGGTCGTCACTGGCCGCGGCGGCCGCGAGGTCGAGCCACACCGTGATGTCGACGACGAAGTCCTGCCCGTCGCGGCGCTCGTGGTCGAAAACGCCATGGTTGCCGCGAACTTTCAAGCCGCGCAACTCGATTCGATCAGCCATCACGGCCTCCCGACTGCCAGGCCGCCACGACTTTCACGGCGTCGACCGAAGCCTGCACGTCGTGCACCCGCACACCCCACGCCCCGTGCACGGCCGCGAGTGCCGAGATGACCGCGGTCGCGGTCCCCCGGCCGTCGGGCTCGCGGGGTTCGCCGTCGGGCCCGGCCAGCAACGTGCCCAGGAAACGCTTGCGCGACGCCCCGACCAGCACCGGGATTCCCGTGCCGACGAATTCGGGCAGGGCGTGTAGCAGGGCCCAATTGTGTTGGCCGGTCTTGGCGAAGCCCAGTCCGGGATCGATGATGAGCCGGTCGGGGTCGACGCCCGCGGCGACCGCGTCGTCCACCGCGGCCAGCAGCTCGCTGCGGACCTCGGCGACCACGTCGGTGTAGCCCGGGATCCGGTGTGGCTGCGCCGCGCCCACCGAACGCCAGTGCATGAGGATCCACGGGCATTTGGCGTCGGCCACCACGCCGGCCATGTTGGGATCTGCCCGCCCGCCCGACACGTCGTTGACGATCGTCGCGCCGCTTTCCAGCGCGGCCCGCGCCACGCCTGCGTTCATCGTATCGATGCTGATCGTGATGCCTTGCGCCGCAAGGCTTTCGATGACCGGAACGACGCGTGCCGCCTCGATGTCCGGATCCACCCGGGTGGCGCCGGGCCGGGTCGACTCGCCCCCGACGTCCACGATCGCCGCCCCAGCCGAAGCCAGCGCCAAGCCGTGCGCCACGGCGCGGTCGCGATCGATGAACTTGCCGCCGTCGGAAAAAGAATCGTCGGTGACGTTGACGACGCCCATCACCTGCACGTGGGTGGGTTTCACTTGCGCAGGATGAGTTCCAGCGCCTCGGCCCGAGATGCCTTGTCGGTCTTGAACTGCCCCCGCACGGCCGAGGTGGTGGTGATGGCGCCGGGTTTCCGGACACCGCGCATGGCCATGCAGAGGTGCTCGGCCTCGACGACCACGATGACGCCGCGCGGATCGAGCTTGCGCATGAGTGCGTCGGCGATCTGCGCGGTCAGCCGCTCCTGCACCTGCGGCCGTTTCGAATAGAGGTCGACCAGGCGCGCGATCTTCGACAGGCCCGTGACTCGCCCGTCCACGCCGGGGATGTAGCCGACGTGCGCGACGCCGTGGAACGACACCAGGTGGTGTTCGCACGTCGAATACATCGGGATCTGCTTGACCAGCACCAGTTCGTCGTGCTGCTCGTCGAACGTGGTGTTGAGCACGGCGTCCGGATCGGTGTAGAGCCCGGCCATCAACTCCTTGTAGGCCCGGGCGACGCGGGCCGGAGTGTCGAGAAGCCCTTGGCGGTCCGGGTCTTCGCCGATCGCGAGGAGCAGCTCACGCACGGCCGCCTCGGCCCGTGGCTGGTCGAACACCGGGGTGTCCCGCGCGGTGTCGTTGTGCTCGCGAAGAGACGTCATCGAAGCCTCCGTTCTCGGATCAGCCGTGTGCCGGTGGGTTGGACCGGTCCGCCGACCGGTCGCCGTCCTGGCCAGATCCCTGGCTTGGCGGCCCGGCCGGATCCGGGGCCGCAGGATGCTGACCCGGTTGCGGATAGGGCTGATACGGGTACGGCTGAGGCTGTTGCCATCCCGACGGGTGTGGTGGCGGATACCAGTACCCCTGCTGCGGTTGGTATCCCGGCTGTTGCTGCGCGGGCGGCGGCCAGCCCGGAGCATGCCAGCCTGCCGGGGCGCCATAATCGGGCTGAGTGGGCCCGTTGGGCGCGCCGTTGCTCGGGGCACCGTTGGCGGCCGAACCGTTCTGGCGCGACGCCTCGGCACGCTCGTTGGCCTCGCGGCTGGCCGCCGCGATGGCAGCCTTGAAGGCCGGCTCCGGCACGGGCGGAGGCCACGGCTCGCCGCGTTCGATGGCCAGCTCGCCCGGCGTCTTGATGGGCGGCTTGTCGGACGGCACGCGCCCGCCGAAATCGTCGAACATGGTGAGCCGGGGACGCTTCTTGACCTCACCGAAGATGGCCTCGAGCTCGGCGCGGTGCAGCGTCTCCTTCTCGAGCAGCTCGCCGGCCAGCGTGTCGAGCACGTCGCGGTACTCGGTGAGGATCTCCCACGCCTCGGTGTGGGCGGCCTCGATGAGCTTGCGCACCTCGTCGTCGATGATCTGGGCGACCTCGTGGCTGTAGTCGGCCTGCGTGCCCATGGTGCGGCCGAGGAACGGGTCGCCGTGCTCGGTGCCGTAGCGCACCGCACCCAGCTTGGAGCTCATGCCGTACTCGGTGACCATGGCGCGGGCGATCTTGGTGGCCTGCTCGATGTCGGATACCGCGCCCGTCGTGGGCTCACGGAACACGAGCTCCTCGGCCGCGCGTCCGCCCATCGC
This sequence comes from Mycolicibacterium mageritense, assembly GCF_010727475.1. Lineage (NCBI taxonomy): Bacteria > Bacillati > Actinomycetota > Actinomycetes > Mycobacteriales > Mycobacteriaceae > Mycobacterium > Mycolicibacterium mageritense. The sequence goes on along the minus strand of NZ_AP022567.1, from coordinate 3,415,059 downwards.
GAACACCAGCCGGGCGATCATCTCCGAGCGGGTCATCAGGCCCTTGTCGTCCTCGGGCACCGCGACGGCGTGGCCGCCCGTGCGGCCGCGGGCCAGGATGGTCACCTTGTAGATGGGCTCGATGTCGGGCATCGCCCAGGCCGCGAGCGTGTGGCCGCCCTCGTGGTAGGCGGTGATCTTCTTTTCGTGCTCGCTGATGATGCGGCTCTTGCGGCGCGGGCCGCCGACGACGCGGTCGACGGCCTCCTCCAGCGCGGGGCCCGTGATCACGGTGCCGTTCTCGCGTGCGGTGAGCAGTGCGGCCTCGTTGATGACGTTGGCCAGATCGGCACCGGACATGCCGACCGTGCGCTTGGCCAGGCCGTCGAGGTCGGCGTCGGGCGCGATGGGCTTGCCCTGCGAATGCACCTTGAGCACGGCGCGGCGGCCGGCCAGGTCGGGATTGGAGACCGGGATCTGGCGGTCGAAGCGGCCGGGCCGCAGCAGCGCGGGATCGAGGATGTCGGGCCGGTTGGTCGCGGCGATCAGGATGACGCCCTGGCGGTCGCCGAAGCCGTCCATCTCGACCAGCAGCTGGTTGAGGGTCTGCTCGCGCTCGTCGTGGCCGCCACCCAGGCCGGCGCCGCGCTGACGGCCGACGGCGTCGATCTCGTCGACGAAGATGATGCACGGGCTGTTCTGCTTGGCCTGCTCGAACAGGTCACGCACGCGCGAGGCGCCGACACCGACGAACATCTCGACGAAGTCCGAACCTGAAATCGTGAAGAACGGAACTCCGGCTTCCCCGGCGACCGCGCGGGCCAGCAGGGTCTTGCCGGTGCCGGGCGGGCCGTACAGCAGCACGCCCTTGGGGATCTTGGCGCCCAGTGCCTGATAACGGCTGGGGTTCTGCAGGAAGTCCTTGATCTCGTAGAGCTCTTCGACCGCCTCGTCGACGCCCGCGACGTCGGCGAACGTGGTCTTGGGCATGTCCTTGGAGAGCTGCTTGGCGCGCGATTTGCCGAAGCCGAAGCCCATACGCCCGCCGCCCTGCATGCGGGAGAACATCACGAACAAGCCGACCAGCAACAGCAGCGGCAGCATGTAGATGAGCAGCGATCCGAGCACGCTGCCCTGGTTCACCACGGTGTTGACCTTGGCGTTCTTGGCGCTCAGCGCGTCGAAGATCGGCACGCCGTACCCGGTCGGGTACTTGGTGATGACCTTGTTGCTGTTCTCGGTGGCGTCGTTGCCGTTCTTCAGATCCAGCCGAAGCTGCTGTTCACGGTCATCGATCTGGGCGCTGTTGACGTTGTCGCCGTGGATCTGCGCCATCGCGACAGACGTGTCGACGGGCTTGTAGCCGCGGGTGTCGTCACTGAAATAGAAGAACGACCAGCCCAGCAACAGCACAACCGCGATGACGGTCAGCGTGCGGATCACATTTTTCCGGTTCATCGTTTTCTTTCGGCCACCAACAGGGTCAGCCGGCCAGTCCTTCCATACGCGCAGCTGGGCAAGTTACAAGGCTACCGCTAGACCAACGTGCGGAAGTTCCCGACGTTGTCTAGCCAGCGGCGGCTACCTCCGCGATGACGTCGGCATACCAGCGGAAAAGGTTGAGCGGCTCGCGCTGATCGCTCCGTACCAGCTCCGCCCAGCAGGCCGCGACGGCGGCGCGGGCCTCGGTGCCGATCCACGGCTGCGGCAACAGCTGGGGCGGCAACAGCGGGTCGAGTTCGACAGCGCGGGCGAACTCCGCGGCCAACTCGATCGCGACACCGAGCCGCGAGGTGCGCGAGGCCCCCGGCAGGACGCGGGCCGAGCGTTCCGCGGCCGCCAGCAGCCTGCGGTGCCCGTCGCCGATGCGGTCCAGCGGCCACAACTGCTCGGCGAGGGCCCGCGGCTCGGTCACGCCCCCGACCGTCAGGTCTGTCGTGGTGAGGGTCGTGACGCGGTCGGCTACCCCGAGTCTGTCGGCCGCCGCATGCACATACGGCTCCCACCGGTTGGGCGACACATAGAGGCCGCCCTGGATCGGTGCGCCGCCCAGGCGCACCACGGCATCGCGCATCGCGTCGCGCGCCGGGCGCGCGGATTCGCCGATCGCCAAGGCCACCACATGCCATCGGCCGTCCCAGTCGGCTCGGCCGCGATCCTGTTCGTACATGTGGCGCACGAAGTCCAGGTCCGGTTCGATCGTGCTGCGCACCTCTGGCGTGGCACGCAGCACAGCCTTGCGACCGCGGCCGTCCTGGATGAACTGCCCTTCGGCGACAAGGCGTTTGATGCACAGCCTCACCTGCTGATCGTTCATACCCAGGGCGTTGCCGACGTCGTACAGTTCGCCCGCGTCGACCGTGGCGTCCTCGCGCAGCAGGCTCTCCACCAGGGTGCGGGTGGGTATCTCAGGACTCATCGACATTCATGTTCCACCACGATCAGCGGAGGGGAACCGGTGCGGCCGAGTTCGCGATCGAGGTCGGCGAAGAAGCGCTCGCGGTCGATCACCGCCTCGGGCGGGTGCACACCCGCGCGCCGGGCGGTGCCGTCGACGACCTGGGACATGCCGAGCGCCAAGGGAATTCCGGTGGCGCGGGCCATGTCGGTCAGCAGGCCGTCGATTCCGGCCGCGGGATCGAGGTGGGCCAGCACAGCGGTTTCCCGGCCCTGCCGTTCACCGAACGCCGCGGCGAAGAACGGCGGCAATGTTGCTGGACCCTTGTTCACGAGCGCCCGCGGCAGCGACCGGAGAATGCTGAGGATATGGGGCTCGGCCACGCGGCGAGCGGCGGCAGCGTTGGTGAGCCCGCCGGCATCGATGTCGCGGCGCAGCACGTCGAGATACGCAACCGTCGACGGCCTGACGACCATGAGGCTGGCGGAATCTCCGGTGAGTCCGAGAGTGCGGTGCAACGTGATGGGTTCGGGGTGTCCGACGGTGTAGGCGGTTCCGCGGCGTCCGCCCGGCAACTCGAGTGCGACGGGACGCAACGGCCGTTGCTCGGTCAACGAGCCTGCGCGAACCGCCTTGATATTGCCGCTGCTCTGCTGCATCCAGTGCACCGCGGCGGCGGTCGGTGATCCGTCCGCGCCGATCAGTTGCCCGCGGCTGTCGTCGACATCGCCCGTCGCATCGACCGGCCAGGCCGTGTACACGTCGCGAACCGAGTCGAGTGGCGCCACCGCCGTGGCGGCGAGCAGGTTGCTCACACCAGGGCTGGCTCCCATGCCGATGACCGCGGTCACGCCTGCTGCGCGGGCCTCCGCATCGAGTTCGAGCATCGCGACGGTGGGTTCCCAGTCGTCGCAGATGTCGAGGTAATGCGTTCCGGTGTCGATCGCGGCCCGCAGCACCGCCAATCCGAAGCGGAAGTACGGCCCGACGGTGTTGAGCACCAGATCCGCGCCATGCAGGGCATCGCGGAGTTCGGCACCATCGGTCACGTCGACCCGGCGGGCGCAGACGGGCACCGGCGCATCGGCCAACTCCCGGGCGACGCGCCCGGCCGCCGCACGGTCACGATCGGCGATGACGATCTGCTCGACGCCTCCGGCCGCGACGGTCCGGGCAGCAACGGCGCCCATCGATCCGGCGCCGCCCAGTGCGAGAACTCTCATGCCGTGCTCCTTTCGGGTTGGTCTCCGACGAACTGCCGGAGAGATTCGAGGTAGCCGGGCGCGTAGAGCGAGCGCGGCGCGAAGACCGCCACGAGGACCGACCAGACGCCCTGGTCGTGGTCGAGCGGAGCCTTGACGATGTTGTGCGACGCGTGCGGGAACGTCGCGACGGTCAGCTGGTTCGGGGACAGGTGGGCGCGATAGACCCGCTCGGTTTCGGCGACGTCGACGTTGCGGTCGTCCGCGCCGAGGGCAAGCAGCACAGGAATCCTGATCCGCCCCAGCTGTAGCGTCGCATCGGCCGTGTAGTTGGTGTGCACGAATCGCCAGCGGTCGGCGGACATCGGCGGGTCGTCGATGCCGCTCGCGAGGTACCGGCCATAGTCGGCATCGGCGCGCAGCAGTCGCACGGATTCGGTCCTGCGGTGCAGCGCAGCGGCGATCTCGGCGTCGCCGGCGCGTTGTGCGCGCAGTTCGGCCCGCAGGTTGTACTCGCCTTGGCGCAGCCAGTTGACGGCCGGTCCTACCAGGATCATGAACTGCAACTCGGGATGGTCCGCGGCGACCTCGGGCAGCACCCAACCCGCCTGGCTGATGCCCCACACCCCGATGCGGTGCGGATCAATGTCGCTTCGGCCTTTCGCCCAGGCCAGTACGGCTTCGGTTTCGACGGCACGGTCGTGCATGCTCTGGAACAGCCAATTGCCCGGCGCGCCGGCGACACCGGGCTTGTTCCAGGACACCGAGGCGTAGCCGGCCCGCGCGAACGTCTCCCACAGCGGCCGGTAGAAGGAGTCCCGCGATGCGTCCGCCGGGCCGTCGCCGTGCACGAAAATCACCAGCCCATGCGGCTTTTCACTACGACGCGGCAGCGCCAGGATCGCGTCGAGCGATTGCGCCGATCCCGGTATCACCACGCGCTGCTCGGCGATGTCGAAGTCGTTCTGCACGAGTACGACTCCGCCCGACACGGCCGCGAAGACGCAGCACACGGCGATCACCCACCCACTGGCACGCAACACAAACCTATCGTAACAGAAACGGGCGTTCATGTTTCGATAGATTTGAATAGCCAGGCTTACGATCCTGCCGATCCTGTGCTTGGCTGTGATCGTGAGCACACCGACCGAACGGTTAGTCGATACCAATGGCGTGACGTTGAAGGTGACCGAGGCGGGCGAGCGCGGCAATCCCGTCGTCGTGCTGGCGCACGGTTTCCCCGAGCTGGCCTACTCGTGGCGGCACCAGATCCCGGTGCTTGCCGAAGCCGGCTACCACGTGCTGGCCCCCGATCAGCGCGGCTACGGCGGCTCGTCGCGGCCCGAGGGCATCGACGCCTACAACATCACCGAGCTCACCGCCGACATCGCCGGGCTGCTCGACGACGTCGGCGCCGAGAAGGCCGTGCTGGTGGGCCACGACTGGGGCTCACCGGTGGCCACCAACTTCCCGCTGTTCTTCCCCGACCGGGTCCGCGCGGTGGCCGCCCTGAGCGTGCCGCCCGTGCCGCGGGCCCCGGCACCACCGGTCCAGATCTGGCGGAAGTTCTTCGGCGACAACTTCTTCTACATCCTCTACTTCCAGGAGCCCGGCGTCGCGGACGCCGCACTCGGCGCCAACACGTACGAATCGATGCGCCGCATGATCGCGTTGGAGGGCTTCGGTGAGCCGCCCGAGAACCTCGTCGACCGGCCACTGCCGCCGCTGCCCGAGTGGATCAGCGCCGCCGAGTTCGACCGGTACGTACAGGCTTTCACCGCGACCGGCTTCACCGGGCCGCTGAACTGGTACCGCAACTTCGACCGCAACTGGGAGCTGACCGAGACCACGCCCGCCCCGACCATCACGGTGCCGACCCTGTTCCTGGCCGGCAGCGCCGACCCGGTGCTGAGCTTCACGCCTCGAGACCACGTCCGCGACGTGGTGACGGGCGAGTACCGCGAGGTGCTGCTCGACGGCGCCGGGCACTGGCTGCAGCAGGAGCGCCCGGACCAGGTCAACGCCGTGCTCCTCGAATTCCTGGGCGGCCTCAAGTGAGGCCGCTGAACTTCGGCGTCTTCATCACGCCGTTTCACCCGGTCGGCCAATCTCCCACCACCGCACTGCAGTACGACATGGACCGTGTCGAGGCACTGGACCGGCTCGGCTACGACGAGGCGTGGTTCGGTGAACACCACTCGGGCGGCTACGAGCTCATCGCGTGTCCCGAGGTGTTCATCGCGGCCGCGGCCGAGCGGACCAAACACATCCGGTTGGGCACCGGCGTCGTTTCCCTGCCCTATCACCACCCGCTCATGGTGGCCGACCGCTGGGTGCTGCTCGATCACCTGACCCGCGGCCGGGTGATGTTCGGGACCGGTCCGGGCGCGCTGCCGTCCGACGCCTACATGATGGGCATCGACCCGGTCGATCAGCGGCCCATGATGCAGGAATCCCTCGAGGCAATCCTGGCGCTGTTCCGCGCCGCGCCCGACGAGCGGATCGACCGCAAGACCGAATGGTTCACCCTGCGGGACGCGGCCCTGCACATCCGGCCCTACACCTACCCCTATCCGGAGATCTCCACCGCGGCGATGGTCTCGCCGTCCGGCCCGCGGCTGGCCGGGGCCCTTGGCACGTCGCTGCTGTCGTTGTCGATGTCGGTGCCCGGCGGCTATGCGGCGCTGGAGACCACGTGGGACATCGTGCGCGATCAGGCCGCGAAGTCGGACCGGCCCGAGCCGGACCGCAAGGATTGGCGCGTGCTCGGCGTCGTGCACCTCGCCGACACCCGCGAGCAGGCCATCGAGGACTGCACGTACGGCCTGCAGGACTTCGCGAACTACTTCGGCGCGGCAGGCTTCGTGCCGCTTTCGGAGCAGACCGAAGCCACCGAGTCGGCGTACGAGTTCGTGGAAAACTATGCGTCCAAAGGCAATTGCTGCATCGGCACCGCTGCCGACGCGATCGGCTACATCCAGGATCTACTGGACCGGTCCGGCGGGTTCGGCACATTGCTGCTGCTCGGCCACGACTGGGCGCCGCCCGCCGCGACCTTCCACTCGTACGAGCTGTTCGCGCGTGAGGTCATCCCGCACTTCAAGGGGCAGTTGACCGCGGCACGCGCGTCGCACGACTGGGCCAAAGGCATGCGGGATCAACTTCTCGGCCGGGCCGGACAGGCCATCGTCAACGCCATCACCGAGCACACCGCGGAGGGGAAGAACTGATGCGCGGCGCCGTTCTGCGCGGCGGCCGCATGGTCGTGCGCGACGACATCCCCGAACCGCTACCCGGCCCGGGTCAGGTGTTGGTCGACGTCAAGGCGTGCGGGATCTGCGGATCCGACCTGCATTTCGCCAAGCACGGCGACCAGATGCTGGCCGCGGGCGCCGAGATGGAAGGCATGGGTGACATCAACGCCGACATCGACCTGTCGCGTGACATCTTCATGGGCCACGAGTTCAGCGCCGAGATCCTCGACGCGGGGCCCGGAACCGAGACCCATCCTGCGGGCACGCTCGTCACGTCCATCCCCGCGCTGCTCTCTCCCACCGGGGTGTCGATGATCGTCTACAGCAACTCGACCGTCGGCGGCTACGCCGAGCGGATGCTGCTCTCGGCCCCGCTGCTGCTGCCCATCCCCAACGGCCTCGACGCGGACCGGGCCGCACTCACCGAGCCGATGGCCGTGGGCCTGCACGCGGTCAACGCGTCACGCATCGAACGAGGCGAGACCGCGCTCGTGGTCGGCTGCGGCCCGGTCGGCATCGCGATCATCGCCGCGCTCACCTTGCGTGGTGTGGAAAGTATTGCGGCGTCCGATTTCTCGCCCGCCCGGCGGGAGCTCGCGGCCACCATGGGCGCGCACGTGACCCTGGACCCGGCCGAGGACTCGCCGTTCCACCGGTGCCGGCCCGCGGTGGTGTTCGAGGCTGTCGGCGCGCCCGGCATCATCGACGACGTGCTGCGCCGCGCACCGGCGGGAATCCGGCTCGTGGTGGCCGGCGTGTGCATGCAGCCCGACACCGTGCACCCGTTCTACGCGATCACCAAACAGATCAACGTCCAATTCGTGTTCGGCTACGACCCGGCAGAATTCGCGAATTCACTGCGGGCCATCGCCGAGGGCGAGATCGATGTGGCACCGATGATCACCGGTCGGGTGCCGCTGGACGGCGTCGACGAGGCCTTCGCCGAACTCGCCGACCCCGACCGGCACTGCAAGATCCTGGTGACGCCGTAGGCGTCAGCGAAACGCCCGCGCGTACTGCGGTGGGTGTGGCAGCGTCGCGCCAAGGTGTTCGGCGGCCTGCCGGACCCAGGCCGGATTGCGCAGCAACGCGCGGCCCAGGAACACCGCGTCGGCCTGTTCGCCCGTGACGATCTCGTCGGCCTGGTCCGGTTCGGTGATCAGACCCACTGCGGCCGTCGGGATCTCGGCCTCCTTGCGGATCCGCGCAGCGAACGGCACCTGATATCCCGGCCCGACCGGGATCACGGCGTCGGGCGCAGAGCCGCCCGTCGAGACGTCGAGCAGGTCCACCCCGAGGCTTTTCAACTCGACCGCGAGCGCGACGGTGTCGTCGACCATCCAGCCCGGACGCGGATCGTCGGTGTCTCCGCCGAGCCAATCGGTGGCCGACACCCGGAAGAACAACGGGAGCTCCGCGGGCCACCGCGACCGCACCGCGCGCACCACATCGAGTGCGAACCGCCTTCGGTTGACCGCAGAGCCGCCGTAGGCATCGGTGCGGCGGTTGGAGTGGGGTGACAGGAACTGGTGGATCAGGTAGCCGTGGGCACCGTGCAGCTCGAGAACCCGGAAGCCCGCACGGGCGGCACGTTCGGCCGCATCGGCGAAAGCCTCGACGATCGAACCGATCTCACCGACGCCAAGCTCAGCGGGGCTCGGCAACCGGCCGAACGGCACGGCACTGGCACCGACGGTGTCCCACCGGTTCTCCGTGCGGTCCGGATCCGGCCACGGCCGGCCCGTCGAACCCTTGCGGCCCGCGTGGACCAGCTGGATTCCGGGGACCGCTCCCTGGGCCGTGACGAAAGTGGTGATCCTCCGCAGCGATTCGGCCTGGATGTCGTTCCACAGCCCGAGGTCGTAGTCGCTGCTGCGGCCTCGCGCGGCCACGGCCGTGGCCTCGACCATGACCAGGGCCGCGCCTGCCGTCGCGCGGGCGCCGAGATGCGCCAGATGCCAATCGGTTGCGCTGCCGGTGGCCGGGCCGTCCGGCACCGCGGCGAACTGCATCATGGGCGACATCCAGGCGCGGTGCGCGAACGTGACGTCACGGATTGTCAATGGTGTGAACAGGTTTGCCATGTTCGCTCTCCAGGTCGGTGTGGGTGGTGGGATCGGTCGGCAGCGGTGCGCCGCGGGTCTCCGGTGCGAACGCCAGGCCCGCCACGGCGATGAGGCCGAGCGCGGCGACCGAGGCGGTGGCCAGGCCGAGGTTGCCGCCGAACCACGACGTCGCGATGACTCCGGCTACCAGCGGGCCGAACGCGGTGACATATCGCCCGACACTGTTGCACACGGCAAGGGCCGTGGCCCGGACGCTGGCCGGGAACAGCTCCGGGCCGTAGATGAACGTGCCCGACAGTGCGCCGAACAGACCGAACCCGAGGATCGGCATGGCGACCAGGAATTCGCCGTAGCCGCGGTCGAACACGAATGTGTATACGATCGCCGCACTCGACACGACGAAGCTCAGCGCGAAAGCCTTTCGCCTGCCTGCCCAGTCGGCGAGGAAGCCCCAGCTGGCGTAACCGGCGATACCGCCGGCGTTGAACAGCATCGACGCGATGGCCACGCGGTGGTCGGCCGCGTCGCGGCCTGCGCCGTCGGCCAGCGTCGCGCTGCGGATGAGCTGCGGATACCACGTCGACACACTCCAGAACGCGATCAGCGCTCCGGTGGCCAGGGCCGTGCTGACCAGCATGGGCCGCAGCAGCGGCGGCGTGAACAGCCGGCGCAGCACGAATCCGTCGGCGGATGTGCTGTTGCCCAACCGCTTACGCGCCTTACGCGCCTCGATGTGCGCACCGACCTCGGGCGGTTCGGGCACGTAGCGCCGGATGAACCAGACCAGCAGGGCAGGCAGTACCGCGAGCGCGAGCATCGGCCGCCAACCGTGCGAGCCCAGCACCGCGTATACCGCGGCCGCCACGAAGAATCCCGCGGCGTATCCCGACATCATGATGCCGCCTGCGCGGGCCCGGTGACGGTTGCGCCAGGTCTCCGCGATCAGCGCGGCGCCGACCGGCGCCTCGACACCCGACCCCAGGCCCGCGACGAAGCGCAACACGCCCAGCTGCCACCAGGTTTCGGAGAACGCGGCCAGCGCGGTGAACACCGCGTAGGTCAGGATGCCCAGCGACAGCACCCTCGTGCGGCCGCAGTAGTCGGCCAGCATGCCGAACAGGATGCCGCCGGTCGCCCAGCCCAGCAGGAACAGCGTCACCGTCAGCCCGCCGTAGAACCCGATCGCCGCGGGCGCGACGTCGATTCCGCTGTGCGGCAGCAGCTCCGTCATCGCCGGACCCAGCACCAGCACGTAGAGGCTGCCCGCGAAGCCGTCCAGGCCCCAGCCCAGCGTGGTGCCCGCCAACACGAGCCACTGCACGCGGGTGATCCCCAAGCGTTCCGTTGTCACGTCAGCGCCTCTCAGTTGAGCCGGCCGTTGTCGTGGCTGCCGTACCAGTCGACCGGTTCGGCCGCGGTGCGCACCACCACGGTCTTGACCCACGAGAAATCATCGAAAGACTCTGTACCCGCGTCTTTTCCGGTTCCGGATTCCTTGACCCCGCCCCAGGGCAGCGACGGTTCCAGGCGGTGGTGATCGTTGATCCAGACCATGCCCGCGACGATGGCGGCCGCCACGCGGTGGGCCCGCGACAGGTCGGTGGTCCATACCCCGGCGCCGAGGCCGTACCGGTTGTCGTTGGCCATCGCGACGGCCTGCGCCTCGTCGTCGAACGGGATGACGACCGTGACGGGGCCGAAGATCTCCTCCGTCGCGACCGTCATGTCCATCGTGGCGTCGGCCAGAACCGTTGGCTGCAGGAAGAATCCGTCCCGCAGCGGCGACGGCAGATCGGGCAGCTCACCGCCTGCGGCCACGCGGGCACCCTCGTCGAGGCCGGTCGCGATCAGCGCCCGCACCTTGTCGCGTTGCCGCGCACTGATCAGCGGGCCCAGCTGCGTTTCCGCGTCGGCCGGGTCGCCGATGCGGATCGCGGCGGCGCGCTTGGCCAGGGCGGTGACGAAGTCGTCGTAGATGCTGCGGTGCACCAGGAATCGTGATCCCGCCACGCACGACTGGCCGGCCGCGACGAACGCCGAGAACGCCGCGCCCTCGGCCGCGACGACGGGATCGATGTCGCCGAAGACGATCACGGGAGTCTTACCGCCGAGCTCGGCCGTGACCCGCGCGAACCGCGACGCGGTCGCGACCGCCGCCGAGCGGCCCGCCTCGGTGCCGCCGGTCAGCGTGATCTTGGCGATTTCCGGATGTTCGGTGAGCCGCACACCTGCGTCGCGGCCGCCCGTGACGACAGTGACGACACCGTCGGGCAACCCGGCCTCGGCCATGATCCTGGCCAGTTCGAGGGTGGTCAGCGGCGTGAGCTCGGACGGCTTGACCACGACGGTGTTGCCGTTGGCCAGCGCCGCGGACAGGCTGCGGGCCAGGATCAGCATCGGGTGGTTGAACGGCGTGATGATGCCGCACACGCCGAGCGGCAGCCGCTGCTGATAGGTCAGGTACGGCCCGTCACCGGGCAGCACGGCGTAACGCTGCGCGGCGAGCAGCCCGGCGTTGTAACGGAACCATTCGGGTACGCGGGACAGCTGTGCCCGGGTCTCGGTTATGGGCCTGCCGTTGTTGCGGGTCTCCAACCGGTACAGCCGCTCGGAGTGTTCCTCGATGGCATCGGCGATGCGCAGCAGCAGTTTCGCCCGCTCACTGCGAGTCATCGCGGGCCACGGGCCGCTGTCGAACGCGGCCTGTGCGCGGGCCACCGCTGCGTCGACGTCGGCGGGGCCGTGCTCGGGCACTGTCGCGATGACCGCGCCGGTCGCGGGATCGACGATGTCTCGGGTGTCGGGTGAAGTCATGTCACGAGTGTCGGCATAACTGTGACCCACATCAATGTCTTCCATAACATAGATGTCATCTGACTATGTATCCGTGAACATAAGGGGCGCGATGACAGGCCAGGACACCGAGCTGGTGCGGTGGCTGGCCGCGCTGCGCACCCTGAGCGCGGCGGCCACGTCCGAGGCCGACCCGCACGACGTGCTCAACCTGGTCGCCGCGACGGCCCGCGACCTGCTGGGTTTCGACTTCTGCGGCGTGCTGATCCCGAACGCGGCGCGCGACCGGCTGCTCATCACCGGCTGGGACGGGCTGTCGGCCGAGTACGTCGACCGGGTCAACAGCGACCGCGCAGTGCGGCTCGACGGCACCGCACCGTCCAGCCGGGCCTTCCACGGCGGCCGACCGGTCGCGATCGCCGACATCACGGCCGAGGCAGGGTTCGCACCATGGGGCGGCGTCGCGCGTGAACAGGACTACCGCGCGATCGTGTGCGTGCCGCTCATCGCGGGCACCGAGGTGCTCGGCACACTCAACGGCTACTACCGGCCCGAGCACGAATTCTCGGCCGAGGAGATCGAACGGCTCACACTGCTGGCCAACCATGCGGCGATTGCGGTGACCTCGGCCCGGCTGCTCGACGAGCTGCGCAGCCTCACGGCTTCGCTGCGCGAGCAGCGCGACGCGCTGACCCGCTCGGAGCAGATCCACCAGCGGCTGCTCGCGGTCACGCTGCGCTCGGGCGGCATCGACGGCATCGCGACCGCGCTGGCCGAGCTGGTCGGCGGTCCGGTACTGATCGACGACGCGCATCACCAGGTGCTGACCGGGGACAGCGACGCGCTGCCCGGCCCCGACGTGCGGGCCGCGGTCGATGTCGACGCGTCGTCGACACCCGTGCGGGTCGTCGGCTCCGACGGCACGGCCTTCCTGGTGTCTGCGGCGCGGCTCGGCGGCGACGTCGCAGCCCGGATCTGGTTGCCGGATCTGTCGTTGGACGCGATCGGCATCCGGGCCGTCGAACACGCGTCGCTGGTCGTCGCGCTCGAACTGCTGCGGGTCCGCACCGGCGTCGAGGTCGAACACCGGCTGCGCGGCGACCTGGTGGTCGAACTGCTCACCAACAGTGGGCCACCGTCGCAGCAGTTGATGTCGCGGGCCGAGCTGCTCGGGCACGACCTGAGCGCGCCGCACGCGACGATGGTGGCCGCATTGGGGCCGTCCGGGCAGAACAGTCAGCGGGCGCTTTCGACCGTGTCCGACGCGCTGCGGTCCTACCGGCCACGCCCGCTGACCGCGATGTACCGCGGCGACGTGCTGGTGCTGTGGCCGACCGCTGCGGGTGCCGCTACCGACGCCGCGGCTCTGGTGCAGCGACGGCTCAAGACCACCGTCGCGCTCGACGAGACCGGATCTACGTCGTACGCGCACGCCTACCGAATGACCAAGGGCGCCCTCGACGTCGCGCTCGGCGCGGGCTCCGCGAACACCGTCGTGCGGCTGGCCGACCTGGGCGTCGCCGGGCTCCTGCTGCAACTCGACGACCCCGCGCAACTGCTGGGATTCGCCGAGCGTGCCCTCGGGCCGCTGCTGGATTACGACCGCAGGCACCGCACCGATCTGCTCGAGACGCTTTCGGTGTACCTGCGCTGCCGGCTCGACCGGGCCAGGACCGCAACCGAACTCCACATCCACCCGAACACCGTCGGGCAGCGGATCCGCCGCATCGAGCAGCTGTGCTCGACCGACCTGGGCGATCCGGCGGCCGCGGCGCACTTCAGCACGGCCCTGACCGTGCGCACCGTGGGATTGCGCGGAGCCGCAACGTGAACCGCGAACGCCGACCCGGACGGTAGGGTGCGGGCATGCCGATGCCCGCGAACTTACGAACCCGGATCCTGGCCGTCACGGCCGCGGGACTGACGGCCGCCACGGTGTCGGCCTGCGACGCCACGTCGGGTCCGTCCACGGGCGGGTCCGGCGAGACCCGCCAGGTCACCGTCGTGGGGGCGGGCAAGGTGTCAGGCACGCCCGACACGCTGACCGCCAACGTCGCGATGGAGTTCTTCGCCCCCGACGTCAGTGGCGCGCTCAGCCAATCCAGCCAGCGGCAGCAGGCCGTGATCGACGCGCTCGTCGGCTCGGGTGTGGACCGCAAGGACATCAGCACGACGCAGGTCAGTGTGCAGCCGCAGTTCACCGCCGACGGCAACACGCCGACAGGCTACCGGGCCAGCAATGCGATCGACGTCAAGATCCGCGATCTCGGTGCGGCATCGCAGAAGCTGGCCCTGATCGCGAACACCGGCGGCGACGCGACGCGCATCAACTCGGTCAACTACTCGATCGAGGACGACTCGGACCTGGTGCGCGACGCACGGGCCCGGGCCTTCGACGACGCCAAGAACCGGGCCGAGCAGTACGCGGGGCTGTCCGGGCTCGACCTCGGAAAGGTGATCTCGATTTCCGAAGAGTCGGGCTCGACGCCACCGCCCACCCCGATGCCGCGCATGGCCATGGAGTCCGTGCCGGTCGAGCCGGGCCAGCAGACCGTGAACTTCTCGGTGACGGTCGTCTGGGAACTGACCTGACCGCTCAGAGCCGAGGTTCGTAGACCTTCGGGTCGAGCGTGCCGATGTACGGCAGATCGCGGTAGCGCTCGGCGAAGTCCAGCCCGTAGCCGACGACGAACTCGTTGGGAATGTCGAAGCCCACGAATTCCACGTCGAGTTCGGTGCGGACCGCTTCGGGTTTGCGCAGCAGCGTGCAGACCCGCAGCGACCGCAGGTGCCGGGTCGCCAGGTTGCGCAGCAACCACGACAGCGTGAGCCCCGAGTCGATGATGTCCTCGACGATCAGCACGTCGCGGTCGTTGATGTCGCGGTCGAGATCCTTGAGGATGCGCACCACGCCGGACGACGACGTGGACGAGCCGTACGAGCTGACCGCCATGAATTCCAGTTGGGTCGGCAGCGGGATGGTGCGCGCGAGGTCGGTGACGAACATGACCGCACCCTTGAGCACCGTGACCAGCAACAGGTCGTCGGTTCCGAGGTCGTCGCGATATTTCGCGGCGATCATCTCGGCGAGTTCGGCCGTGCGCGTCCGGATCTGTTCCTCGGACAGCAGCACTGACTTGATGTCCCCCGGATACAGCTCGGCAGAATCGGCAGCCACGTGCACAGCGTGCCATGACTGGCCCGCGCGAACCAACGCGACCTCTACACCGGCTCGATGTGCAGGGCCAGCACACCGCCGCGGCGGGCCGCGATGAGCCGTTGCCGACGCAGGGCCGAGGGCACCGCGACGCCGCCCTGCCCGCGCCAATCGGTGACCAACCGGTCCACGCCGCGGATCTGGACATCGGTCAGGCCGCTGGCCCCGCCGGCCAGCAGCCAACCGCGGATCACGCGACGGCGCAGCGCGTCGGGCAGTTCGGCGAGCGCTTCGGTGTCCAGGGTTTCGCCGGCGAGCCCGTCGAGCACGTCGCGCGCCATACCGTCGAGCGCATCGACGTCCTCACGCAACGCGCCCGCGGTGCGGCTCAGCGCCTCGGCCACTCCCCCGCCGAGCACGTCCTCCAGCAGCGGCATGACCTCGAGGCGCAGCCGGGTCCGGGTGAACCGCCGGTCGGCGTTGTGCGGATCTTGCCACGCGGCTAGCCCGAGCTCGGCGCACGCGGCGTGGGTGACTGCGCGTCGCACCCCGAGCAGCGGGCGATGCCACGGTGGGTCGTGCGGCCGCATCCCGGCGATCGACCGCGGCCCGGAACCGCGGCCCAGCCCCAGCAGCACCGTCTCGGCCTGATCGTCGAGCGTGTGGCCCAGCAGGACCGGAGCACCGTCGCGGGCCGCGTCGAGCGCGGCGTACCGCGCGGTCCTGGCCGCCGCCTCCGGCCCGCCCGCACTGCCGACATCGACCGCAAGCACATGCGCGGCAACGCATCCCAGCCGCAGCGCCTGTTGGCGCGCGGTTTCGGCGACGGTGCGCGAGCCGGTCTGCAGACCGTGGTCGACGATCAGCGCCGTGGTCGGGCGGACTTCCGCGGCGACTGCGGTGAGGGCGAGCGAGTCCGGGCCACCGGACAGCGCGACACACCAGCGGGCACCGTCGACCTCGAACGCCGCGACCGCGCGCTGCAGCGCGGCTACAGCACCCGATCGATCCATCGCCGGGGTTCGTCGATTTCGCTTGGCAGCGGCAAGGTTTCAGCGTTGGTCCACACGGTGTTGAACCGGGCCATCCCGACCTCGGCCACCACCTTGTCGACGAAGGCCTTGCCGCGGGTGTACTGGCTGAGCTTGGCGTCGAAGCCCAGCAGGGCCCGCACCAACCGCATGAGCGGCGGTTGCTTACGTTGCCTGCGTTCGTCGAAGCGACGCCGGATGGTGCTGACCGACGGCACGACGGCGGGGCCGACGGCATCCATGACATGGTCGGCGTGGCCTTCCAGAAGCGTGCCGAGCACCAGCAGCTGATCCAGCGCGCGGCGCTGCGGCTCGGCCTGCACGGCACGCATGAGACCGATGATCCCCGTCGAGTTCGGTTCTGGCGCTGCGCCGTTGCGTTGGTCGCGGACGAACTGCGCGAGCCGGGCCGCCACCGCGGGAATGTCCTCACCGGCGTCCTGCGTGAGCACTGCCAGCGCCTGCGACATGTGGTCGGCGAGCCACGGGTTGGCCCGGAACTGGACGCGGTGGGTGACCTCGTGCAGACACACCCAGAGCCGGAAATCAGCTGGGGAAACCCGCAATTGGCGTTCGACCGAGATCACGTTGGGGTACACCAGCAGCAGCTCGCCACCGTTGGGACCGAACGGGTCGTACTGCCCGAGGATGCCCGACGAGATGAAAGCCAGCACCGCACCGGTCTGTGCCCCGGTGACGCGACCGGTGATGAACGCCGGCTTGTGCTCGTCGTCGCCGCCCGTCATGACCTTCATGGACCGGGTGGCCGCACGGATCCACTCGGGCCGGTCGACGACGCGCGCCTCGGGCACCTCGGCGCCCTCGGCCAGCCCGGTGACCTCGCGGACGGGCAGTTCGGCCGCGCGGGCGCTTTCGAAGAGCTGATCGACGACCTGACGGCGCGTGTACTCGGTGGCCGCCGGCGCGGGACGCGCGAGCTTGGCGCCGACGGTCGCGGCGAAACCCCAGTCGACGGCGCGACCGGCGGTCAAGCTCGCGGAGCTGTTCATGTGCCACATCCGCACGAGCGCAGCACCGCGGCGAGCGCGTCGATCGACGTGCGTCCCGTCGGACCGGCGTTGTTCGAGATGAGCGCGAACGTCAACACCCGGCCGTTGAGGTCCGTGACGATCCCGGCCAGCGCGTTGGTTCCGGTGAGCGAGCCGGTCTTGGCCCGCAGCCAGCCCGCGGCCGAGCGGCCCGCGTCGGTGTCGAGGTAGCGGTTGGACAGCGTGCCGCTGCCGCCCGCGATCGGCAGCAGGTCGACCAGCGGCCGCAGCCGCGGTTCGGTGTTGCCCGCCGCGGCGTTGACGACCTCGTCGAGGGTCCGCGCGGTCAACCTGTCGTCCACGGACAGCCCGGACGAGTCGACGAGCTTGGCGCCGCTCGTGTCGATGCCGGCACTCTTGAGCTGGCCCAGCACGGCTTCCACACCGCCGTCGAAGCTCTGCGGCAGGTTGAGCTTCTCGGCCACCTCGCGCGCGATGGCCTCGGCCATGACGTTGTCGGATTCGTTCATCATCTGGCGCAACCGCTCGATCAGCGGCGCGGACTGTACTGAGGCGATCTCCTTGCCGCCCGTGGCCGATGACCGTACGACCGTCACGGTGTCGGGATCGACCTTGAGGGCCACGGCCAGTGCGCGTCCCGCATCCAGCGCGGGGGTGGTGGACCGGCGGGACTCGACCGTCGTCGGCTGTGTGCGGCCGCCGTCGAGCATGACCGACTCCATGGGTGCGATGTCGCCACCCTCGATGTCGGCCGGATCCCAACCGGGCGCCATCGTCGGGCCGCTGTACGCGCCGGTGTCCACCTGCACGTCGGTGACCTTGATGCCGCTCTGGTTGATCTGCTCGACCAGGTCGCTGATCCGGGCCGCGCCCTTGTACCAGGTGTCGGTGCCGGTCGGCGCAGCCGACAGCGTCGTGTCACCGCCGCCCTTGAGCACCACGAGGCCCGGCTCCTGCTCGGACGCGACGACCGTGGTGGTCAGCGTCGCGTCGCGGTCCAGGGTCAGCAGGGCCGCCGCGGTGGTGAGCACCTTGTTGACCGACGCAGGCTGCATGGCCACGTCGGCGTTCTGCTCCCACAGCTGGGCCCCGGTGTCCGCGTCGGTGATGCGGCCCGTGATCACACCGAGGTTGGGGTCGGCCAGCGCGGGCGCCAGAGCCGCTGCCAGGCCCCCGGCGGTGGGTGTCGGGGCGGACATGTCGACGGGGACGATGCCGGGCTGCGCGGTGGCAGGCGCGGGCGCGGGTTTGATCGCGGCGGCATCGCTGGACCGCTGCCCGGTGAGCAGCGCGGCCACCGCGACGACGCCCGCGACCAGCACAATGACCGCGACGCCTATCGCCACATGGGTGGACCGCCGCCACCGAGTGGGCCGCATAGTTCTCCTGCTCTCGACCGGCGGGGGACCAGCCACCCCGCCGCGCCAGCCTATCGCTCAATTAAGGTTGACCCGCGTCGTCGTCCGACGACCTCTGACTGAAACCGCAATGCGAAGGAGCCACGACGGTGGAGTTCGACGTCGTCATCGAGATCCCGAAGGGTTCGCGCAACAAGTATGAGGTGGATCACGAGACCGGCCGGGTGAAGCTCGACCGCTACCTCTACACCCCGATGGGTTACCCGGCCGATTACGGGTTCTTCGAGAACACCCTCGGCGAGGACGGCGACCCGCTCGACGCGCTGGTGCTGCTGCCCGAGTCGGTGTTTCCGGGCTGCACGGTCGAGGCGCGCCCGGTGGCGATGTTCAAGATGACCGACGAGGCCGGCGGCGACGACAAGCTGCTGTGCGTGCCCGCGGGCGACCCCCGCTGGGACCACATCCAGGACGTCGGCGACGTGTCGCAGTTCGAGCTCGACGCGATCAAGCACTTCTTCGTGCACTACAAGGATCTGGAGCCCGGCAAGTTCGTCAAGACCGCCGACTGGGTGGGCCGCGAAGAGGCCGAGGCCGAACTGCAGCGCTCGATCGACCGGTTCAAGACCGAAGGTCACTGATCGGCGAGCCGATCGAAAGCCACTGATCTTTTAGCGTCGCTGTAACACGCGGTAACGCCGCTGTCCTATGCAACTTCGATGATTGCCGTGTGTTGATGCATCAGGGCATGGGGCTTGAGGCGTACAACGCATTGCCGATGCGACGCGCCGTCCACGCGGTCTACGAATGCTGCTACAGCGTTCCGCTGGCCGCCGATATCGCCCGCGCGCGGCCGTACGACACGCATGACGCGCTGTTCCGGCAGGCCGACGCGTTGTTGTTTGGCCTGTGTGAGGACTCGATCGACGGCATCCTGCAGGCCTACACGATCGGGCGGTGCTGGGAGCGCAGACCTGATGTGCAGGCAGAACTGGCCACCGCGGTTACCCGGTACAGCGACCGGTTCGGGTTCGGCTTCATCATGTGCACGGCCGACTGCCGCGCCGACGAGATCCTTGCCGTGCTCGCCGACCGGATGCACAACGACGACGAGACCGAACGCAAGATCGTGCGCAACGAGATGGCCCGCATCAACCGCGTGCGGTTGGAGCGCATGCTGGGCCCCGAGGGCGGCTTCTACAACTGGTGACCGCTCAGCGCGCCACGACGTTGCACAGCGGCTCGCCCCGCACGAGCCTGCCGATGTTCGCCGCGATGTCGGCGGCGCGGCCCGCGAACGTGTTCGCGGTGACGCCCGAGACATGCGGCGTCATCAAGACGTTCGGCAGCGTGTGGAAGGGGCATTCCGCGGGACTTCCGTAGCCGGTCGCGTCCGGGTAGCTGTACCACACGTCGATCGCGGCGGCCGCGATCACCCCCGTCGAAAGCGCTTCGTAGAGCGCCGTTTCCACCACCAGCGGGCCGCGACCGACGTTGATCAGCACACCCGTCTCGCCGAGGGCCCGGAGTTGAGCGGCGCCGATCATGCCGACCGTGCGTTCGGTGAGCGGCGCGCACACCACCACGACGTCCGATTCGGCCATCAACCGGTCGAGCCTGCCGGTGTCGCCGGCCCAGCCGAGCCCTTCGGTGGCCGCGTCGATTCGGCCGCTGCCGGTGACGGCGGCGCCTTCTGCGCCGAAGGCGCGCAGCAGCTTCCAGCTGCACCGCCCGATGTGCCCGAATCCGACGAACCCGACCCTCGCGCCGTGCAGTGAACCGGGTTGCGGGATCGACCGGTCGTACATCGACGACGCCCACCGGCCGGCTCGCAGCGCACGGTCCTGCGCGGGCAGATCGCGCCGCAGCATCACCGCTGCCGATGCGACGTACTCGGCGATCGACTGTTCGTGATGGAATGTGTTGGCCACCTGGGTTTCCGGCCGCAACGCCGAGAAGTCGACCCGGTCGGTGCCCGCGCCGTTGACGTGGATCAAGCGCAGCCGCGGAGCGGCCGCCGCCAGCTCGGCGGGAAACCGGCTGCCCACGAAGACCTCGGCGTCGGCCAGCTCGTCGAGGATCGCGCCGTCGCCCGGCAGGAACCAGCTGACGTCCACCGCGTCCGGCAAACCGGCCTCGAGCTGTGCGCGGTGCGGCACCAGATTCGAGTCAGCGATCACGATCTTCATCATCAATCCCTCTGCAGCGCCGGCCGTTTGCCGTCGAACGTCCACCCGGGGATCAGGTACTGCATGGCCGCGGCGTCGTCGCGCGCACCGAGGCCCTTGGACAGATACAGCTCGTGGGCCGCGGCCACGCGGTCGTCGTCGAGTTCCACACCGAGCCCCGGCGTGGTGGGCACATCGAGGTACCCGTCGACGATGCGGAACGGCTGCTTGGTGATGCGCTGGCCGTCCTGCCAGATCCAGTGGGTGTCGATCGCGGTGATGTGGCCCGGCGCCGCTGCCGCGACGTGGGTGAACATGGCCAGCGAAACGTCGAAGTGGTTGTTGGAGTGCGATCCCCACGTCAGGCCCCAGGCATCGCACAGCTGTGCGACCCGCACCGAGCCGCTCATGGTCCAGAAATGCGGGTCGGCCAGCGGGATGTCGACGGCGCCCGAGCGGATGGCGTGGCCCATCTCGCGCCAGTCGGTCGCGATCATGTTGGTAGCGGTCGGCAGGCCGGTGGCCCGCTTGAACTCGGCCATCACCTCCCGGCCCGAGAAGGTACCCTCTGGCCCGACCGGATCCTCGGCGTAGGCGAGCACATCGGTGAGGCCGCGGCAGGTCTGGATGGCGTCGGCCAGCAGCCAGCCACCGTTGGGGTCCAGGGTGATTCGTGCGTCGGGGAACCGTTCGGCGAGCGCGGTGACGGCCTTGGCCTCGTCCGCGGCGGGCAGGACGCCGCCCTTGAGCTTGAAATCCTCGAAGCCGTAGCGGGCGCGGGCGGCCTCGGCCAACCGGACCACTGCCTCGGGCGAGAGCGCCTCGTCGTGGCGGATCCGCAGCCAGTCGTCGGCATCCGCGGGTTCGTCGGCGGCGGACAGGTATGGCAGATCGGTGCGGTTGCGGTCGCCGACGAAGAACAGATAACCCAGCGCCTGCACGCGATCCCGCTGCCGGCCGTCGCCCAACAGCGCTGCGACCGGTACCCCCAGATGCTTGCCGAGCAGGTCGAGCAGGGCTGACTCGACCGCGGTGACCGCGTGGATCATGACCCGGAGATCGAAGGTCTGCGCGCCCCGGCCCGCACTGTCGCGGTCGGCGAACTCGCGCCGGATGCCGGCCAGGATCGCGTGGTAGGTGCCGATCGACCGGCCTTCGACGAGCGCACGGGCATCGTCGAGCGTGCGGCGGATCGGCTCACCGCCGGGCACTTCCCCGACGCCGGTGTTGCCGTCGGAGTCGGTGAGGACCACCAGGTTACGGGTGAAGTACGGCCCGTGCGCGCCGCTGAGGTTGAGCAGCATGCTGTCGTGACCCGCGATGGGGATCACGGTCATGCCGGTCACGACCGGTATGGATGTTTCGGCGTTCATGATGCTCCTGTTCATGCGAACCACTTGTCCCCGTTGGCCACCGGCCGCACCACGCGCGAAACCTTGTCGCACACCAGGCGCAGCGCCTCGACGATCTCCCGCTCCCGGTCCGGGGTGAGCCGTTCGAGCGGGACCGATGCGCTGATGGCGTCCGATGCCGGATTCCGGTAGCGCAGCGCGACAGCGAAACACTTGATGCCGACGGTGTTCTCCTCGTTGTCCGTGGCGTAGCCCCGGACCCGGGCCTCCTCGAGCGCCCGCTCGAGCGTTGCCCGATCGGTGATGGTGCGTGCGGTCAACGCGGGCAGCGCCGCGGGGATGTGCGCGTCGAGCTCGGCACCGAACCGCTCGGCCAGCAAGGCTTTTCCCAGCGCGGTCGTGTAGGCGGGCAGCCGGCGCCCGACCTTGTTGCTCGTGCGCACGTATTGCCGGGGTTCGCGGGTGGCCAGGTACACCACGTCGTCACCGTCCAGCCGGGCCAGGTGGAACGTCTCGTCGAGCTGGCCACGCAGATCGTCGAGGAACGGCGTGATCATCGGCAGGTACGGGTCGGCATCGAGATAGCTGGTGCCGACCAGCAGCGCCCGGATGCCGATGCTGTACTCGGTGCCCGCCTCGTCGGACCGCACCCAGCCCTGGTCCACGAGTGTGCGCAACAGGGCATGGGCCGAGCTGCGCGGCATCTGCAGGGCCGCACAGATTTCCCGCACCCGCGTCGGTTGGTCAGGCCGCGCCGCCAGGTACTCCAGCAGTTCAACGGTGCGGACCGCCGACTTCACCTTCGTCATTCACCCTCCAACCAACTGACGGACGATCAGCACCACCGCGCCGAGCGCCGAGATCACGATCGCGGCCCACCGTTGCCGTTTCCGGTCCAGATGCCGATTGACCAAGCGGGACAACAGGTATCCGGCGATAACGACGGGGATCAGCATCCCGAAGACCACCACGGTACGGTGGTCGATGGCGCCGGTCACGGCCAACAGCACGATCGACAGCACCGACCCGACCAGGAAGAACCCGCTCATGGTGCCGCGCAGCTTCGCGCCGCTGCTGTTTTGCCACACCAGCGCCATCGGTGGCCCGCCGATCGATGTCGCGGTGCCCAACACACCTGACGTGGCGCCGGCCAGCACCAGGTTGCGCCGGTGGGGCGTCGGCATCCACCCGAAACTGGTGAGCGCCACGCCCCCGAGCACCACGGCGGCCAGCACGTAGGCCAACGCCCGTTCGGGCAGCACCACGAGCAGCAGCGCGCCCGCGACGGTGCCCGGAACCCGCCCTGCCAGTGCCCATCCGGTTCCGGCCAGGTCGATGGCCTCCCGTTCCCGCACGACGACCAACAACGTGACGGCGGTGGCCAGCATGATGAGCGTGCCGGGAATCAGGCTCGGATCCACCACGGCGACGATCGGTGCCGCCAGCATGCCGAGGCCGAAACCGATCGACGCCTGCAGACACGAGCCGAGCAGGATCGCCACGGCGATGATCACATAGCCGGCGGCGCTCACGCCGAGACCGGCACGGCCGGCTGCAGGGGATGGTGGCATTCGGCGACATGCCCCGAGTCGTCGTGCGCGGCGGGCTCGTGCGTCGCGCAGATCTCGGTCGCCTGCCAGCATCGCGTTCGGAACCGGCAGCCCGAGGGCGGATTCAGCGGTGACGGTACCTCGCCGCTCAGCAGGATGCGGTCGCCGCGGTCCGCGGCGTCCAGTTTCGGTGCCGCCGACATCAGCGCCGCGGTGTAGGGATGCGCGGGGCTGCGGTACACGTCCTCGGTGCGGCCGCTTTCGATCATGCGGCCCAGGTACATCACCGTCACACGGTCCGCCACGTGCCGCACCACCGAAAGGTCGTGCGATATGAAGAGGTAGGAGATCTTCAGTTCCTGTTGCAGATCGTTGAGCAGGTTGAGTACCTGCGCCTGCACCGAAAGGTCCAGCGCCGAAACGGGTTCGTCGCAGATGATGACATCGGGGTCCAGCGCCAGGGCCCTGGCGATGCCGATGCGCTGGCGCTGGCCGCCGGAGAATTCCTGCGGATACTTGTCGGCCGCCTTGGCACCGAGCCCGACCATGTCGAGCAGCCCACGCATGCGCAGCTCGCGGTCCTTACGATTCGGGTACAGGGTCTTGTGGGTGCGCCAGGGCTCGGAGATGATGTCGCCCGCCGTCATCCGGGAGTTCAGCGACGCGTAGGGATCCTGGAACACCATCTGCACGCGGCGGCGGAACTTCAAGAGCTCCTTGCCGCGCAGGCTGAAGGGATCGATGCCGTCGAAGGTCACCGACCCCGCATCGGGACGTTCTAGCATCATCAATGTGCGTGCGAGCGTGGACTTTCCGCAACCAGACTCCCCCACCAGACCCAACGTTTCACCCCGGGCCAGGTCGAGGTCGATGCCGTCGAGCGCGGTGAGCCGGTTCTTGCCCACCCGGAATGACTTGCGCAGGCCACGGACCTCTAGCAGTTGCTCAGACATCTGCAATTTCTCCTCCTCGCGTGCGGACCGCAGTTTCCTCCGGGAAATGGCAAGCACTGCGCCGGCCGTCGCCGCGCAGCTCGGGCCGAGTGGTGGTGCAGATCTCCCGGGCCAGCGGGCACCGCGCCTGGTACACGCAGCCGGCCGGGATCGAGTGCAGGTCCGGTGGCGAGCCGCCGATCGACTTGAGGGTCTCGCCGCGCACCGCGTGCACGGGCACCGAACTCAGCAGCCCTTTGGTGTACGGGTGCCTGGGGTCACTGAAAACCTCTGACACCGGCCCGGTCTCGACGATCTGCCCGGCGTACATCACGGCGACCCGGTCGGCCTCCTCGGCCACCAGTGCCAGGTCGTGCGTGATGAGCACGACGGCCATGTGGTACTCGGTGCGCAGATCCCGCAGCAGGGCCATGATCTGGGCCTGCACCGTGACGTCGAGCGCTGTGGTGGGTTCGTCGGCGATCAGCACGCTGGGGTTGAGCGCGACCGCCATCGCGATCAGTAGGCGCTGGCGCATACCGCCGGAGAACTGATGCGGGTACGAGTTGAGCCGCGACTCGGGCTGCGGGATCCCGACGCGAGCCATGAGTTCGACAGCCTTGCGTTTGGCGTCCTTGGCGCTCATGCCCTGGTGGATCCGGAACGGCTCGGCCAGTTGGGTTCCCACGGTGTAGAGCGGATTGAGGGCCGTGAGCGCGTCCTGGAACACGATGGCCAGTTCGGTGCCCGCGATCTCGCGGCGCTTCTTGCGGTCGGCGCTGAACAGTTCGACGTCGCCGAGCCTGGCCGAACCGGCCGACACCCTGGCCACCGGCTCGAGCAGGCCGACAAGCGCGGTCGCGGTCATGGACTTGCCGCAGCCGGATTCGCCCAGCAGGGCGAGGGTTTCGCCGCGGTGCGCCGAGAAGCTCACGTTGTCGACCGCGCGGACGGTGCCGGTGATGGTGCGGATGTCGACGCACATGCCCTCCACCTGCAGGGCGGCCTGGTCCACCATCGTGGTCATGAGAGGGCCTTTCCGGTCTTGGCGAAGCGGGACAAGCGGTTCTGGGGCACGGTGAGCCGCCAGCGCTGGCCCGGGTCGGTCGCGATGCGGGCCCACGCGGCGAGGATCGTCGCCGACACCGTGGTGATCACGATGGCCAGGCCGGGGAAGAACGACAGCCACCACGCGGTGTGGAGATACGTGCGGCCCTGGGAAACCATGAGGCCCCAGCTGATGTCAGGCGGCTGGATGCCGATGCCCAGGAAGCTCAGCGAACTCTCCGCGAGCATGACGTAGCAGAAGTCGAGGGTCGCGACCGTCAGCAGCGTCGGCAGCACGATCGGCACGACGTGGCGCATGATGATCGACGTCGCACCCGCCCCGAACGTGCGGGCCGCGTCGACGAACACACGGCTCTGCAGCTCGGCGGACTCGGCGCGGGCGGTGCGCAGGTAGACCGGGATGCGCGTGATGGCCAGCACCAGCACGATATTGGCCGCGCTGGGCGAGAACACATACAGCACCACCACGGCCAGCAGGAGCGACGGGAAGCTCATGATGACGTCGGCCACCCGCATGGCCACGGTCTCGCGCCAGCCCCGGTGGTAGCCGGCCCACATGCCGATCACCGAGCCGACCACGGCCGAGATCACCACGGCCGGAACGGCTACCGACAGTGTGGTGCGGCTCGCGACGATGAGCCGCGCCAGCATGCTGCGCCCCAGCGGGTCCGTGCCGAGCACGTTGGCCCAGCCGTGCGCGAGCGTGAACGGCGCCTGATTGGAGTTGTCCAGGTCGATGTCGGTGGCGAGATCGCCGACCAGCATGGGACCGACGATCGCGGTCAGGAAGACCAGGCCAAGCACCACGGCCGCGGCGGCCGCGACCCGGTCGTTGCCCAGCATCCGGAGCCATACCCCGCGATCGCGCCGCTTGCCGGTGGCGGTTTCGGCCTCACCGATGATCGCCGTCGTGGGTTTGGCCGGAATCAGGTCGATCTGCGTGCTCATGTCGGTGATCTCCTAAACCCTGGCCGGTTCCCGCACCCGCGCGTCGAGTAGCGCGTAGCAGGCGTCGATGACGATGTTGAGGACGAAAATGCTGACGGCCGTGAGCAGTACGGCCGCCTGGAGCACCGCGAAGTCGCGTTGCAGGATCGCGTCGATCATGAGCTTGCCGATGCCGGGCCAGCCGAAGATGGCCTCGACCACCACCGCACCGTTGATCAGGCCGACCGCGAGATCGCCTGCCACCGTCAGAGCGGGTGCGGCCGCGTTGCGCAGGGCGTGATGGCTGACCACCCGCAGGTCGCCTGCGCCCTTGCTCCGGGCGAGCCGGATGTAGGGCGCGGACAGTGCCGAGACCATGGCGCCGCGCACCACCTGGGTGAGCACGCCGAGCGGACGGATCATCAGGGTCGCGACCGGCAGGATCCAGGACAGCACACCGCTGTCCACACCCGAGGTCGGCAGCCAGCCCAGCAGCACCGCGAAAAGCCACACCCCGGTGATCGCGAACCAGAAGTCCGGGATGGAGGCCGCTGTCATCGACAGCAGGCTGGAGAAGCGGTCGGCCAACGAGTTCGGCCGGTACGCCGCCCAGCAACCGATGATCACGGCGCCGATGATCGCCAGAATCATTGTGGTGAAGGCCAGTTGAAGCGTGGCCGGGAAAGCGCGCAGCGCCATCTCGGACGCCGATTCCCCGGTGCGCAGCGACGTGCCGAAGTCGAGGTGGATGACGCCCCGGAAGTAGTCGGCCATCTGGGTGAGCAGCGGAGCGTCGAATCCGTGCGATGCGGCGAACTCGGCGCGCTGTTCGGCGGTCGCCGATTCCGGCAGGTACAGGTTGGTGGGGTCACCGGTCAGCCGGGCCAGCAGGAACACACCCAGCAGCACGATGATCAACGGCAGGGCGCTCGTGTACATCCGGCGCCGGAGGAATGGGAACATCGCTGGGGCCTTCCCGTCACTGCTTGTCGGAGGACTCGGTGCCGGCGAATGTCATCTGGGACAGCCGCATCTCGTCACCGGTTGCCGAGTTGGGCTGGTAGTCGACCCGCGGGGATTTCGCGAGCACGCCGGTCATATGGGCGATGTAGGCGAACTGGCCGATCTCGCTGGGTTCGTCGGCGAACACCTTGGCGTACGCGCCCTGGCGCTGCTGGCCCGTCAGTTCGCCGGCCTGCTCGATTTTCGCGTCGAAAGCCGGTGTGCCGTATGCACTCTGCGCGCCGTCGCTGCGCATGTACTGGTCGACGCTGAACGCCGCGTCACCGGCCTGGTTGCCGTGCATGATCAGCGCGATGAACGGCCCGGCGTTGGCCGGGAACGGCTGCAGCTGGTACTGCAGCTGTGCCGCGGTGTCCATCATCTCGATCTTGACGTTGAGGCCGATCTTGGCCAGCTCGTTCTGGATCACCTCGACGGTCTCGGTGACCTTGGGGAACTGGCTGTTCCGCCCGATCAACCGGATCTGGCGGTCGACCGGCACGCCGTCTGCCCTGGCCTCGTCGACCAGGTGCTTGGCCTTGTCGGGATCGTAGGGCCACAGCGGGAGATCCTTGTTGTAGCCGACGACGCCTTCGGGGATCAGCTGCGAAGCGGGTTCGCCGAGACCACGGAAGAGTGCCTTGACGATGCCGGTGCGGTTGACCGAGTAGTTGATCGCGTGGCGGATCCGGATGTCGTTCAGCGGTGCCTCGGTGGCCGTGATCCGCAGTGCGGTGGTCTCGTTGTTGGGGAACGGCACGCCGAGTTCTTCGGCGCCGTCCTCCGGCCCGACTGAGGTGCCGATGTCGGCTTCGTCGTTGACTACCATCGCGGCACGCACGCTTCCCTCACTGCGCCACTGGTATTCGGCGCGGGCGAAGTCCGGCTTGGTGCCCCAGTACGTCTCGTTGCGGTGCAGCACGAGCTTCTGGCCGTAGTCCCATTTCTCGATCGCATAGGGGCCGGTGCCGATCGGTTCGCGGACCTTCGCGGCCATGCTGGTGGTTTTCGGCACGATCTCCACGAACGAGATGCGCAGCGGCAGAATGGGATCGGGCTTGGGGGTGCCCACCACCACGGTGTGCTCGTCGGGCGCGGACACGTCGAGTTTGTCGTCGCCGAACACGTAGCCGTCGACGTTGCACTGCAGGTCGGAGTTGACCGCGCGGTCGATGGAGAAGGCCGCGTCGGCCGCGGTGAACGGCGTGCCGTCGGAGAACGTCACGCCCGGGCGGGTGGTGAACGTCCACTGGTTCGGCGAGGTTTGGCGCCACTGCGTGGCCAGCAGCGGCTGCAGATCACCGGTTCCCGGATCCCGTTCGATCAGCGGCTCGGTGATGTTGGACCGCACCACCACGCCGGTCGAGGTCAGCGAGCTCTCGCACGGTTCGAGCGTGGGCGGCTCCTGCGGCAGCACGATCCGCAACGTGTTGGGGTCGTAGCCACCGTGGGCCGTGTTGGCGACTGTGCAACCCGCGGTCGCGGTGCACAGCGCGGCGGAGAGGACGGCCAGCGTGCGCTGCGTTCGGCGGGGAACGGGCCTCATTGGATCCTCCAGGGTGTGACGTCCACGTATGTGGATGCTGGCTGTGACCGCAGACACAACCTAAGAACCTGTGCCGAACACCGTCAACCCGGCGAAATCGGTCGGGAAAGCCAAAATGCCTGGACTACTGGGCCGGGTAAGGCGACCACAATTTGGGGCTTGACCTGCGCGTTTACCCATGCCGAAAGACGATCGATGCGGCGAACGCACCGCCGCGCCGGTAATTATGCGGCTTGCGTATTAACCCATGCTATTTCCGTGTTGGACGGGTATTTGCAGGCACGCCTACCGTTACCGGCATGGATGCTCCCGCTCGCCGCGTGTTGCAGGTCGGTCCACTCAAGCCGTCGCTGGCCGAGACGCTGCGCACCAGCCACCAGGCATACGTGCTGCCCGACGACGGTGCCGAGCGGCAGGCGTTCCTCGCCGAGCACGGCGCGGAGATCGTGGCGGCCGTGACCTCGGGCCGCACCGGCGTCGGCGCCGCGCTCATGGCGGAGCTGCCCAATCTGGGCGCGGTCGTGAACTTCGGCGTCGGCTACGACACGACTGATGTCGACGCGGCCGCCGCACGCGGCGTCGCGGTCAGCAACACCCCAGACGTGCTGAGCGACTGCGTCGCCGACACTGCCGTGGGCCTGCTCATCGACACCATGCGGCAGTTCTCGGCGTCCGACCGTTACCTGCGCGCGGGCCGCTGGGCCGTCGACGGTAATTACCCTCTGACGCACAAGGTTTCAGGCTCCCGCGTCGGCATCATCGGGCTCGGCCGCATCGGCACCGCGATCGCCACGCGACTGCGCGCCTTCGACTGCCGCATCAGCTACCACAACCGCAACGAGATCGCGGACAGCCCGTACACCTACGTCGGGTCACCGGCCGAGCTCGCGCGCCAGGTCGACGTCCTGGTGATCGCCGCGGCGGGCGGCAACGGCACGCGCCACCTGGTGGACCGCGAGGTGCTCGATGCGCTGGGCGCCGACGGCTACCTGATCAACATCGCGCGCGGCAGCGTCGTCGATCAGGACGCTCTCGTCGAGGCGCTGACACAGGGCCGGCTCGCCGGTGCGGGACTCGACGTGTTCGCCGACGAACCGAACGTGCCCGAAGCCCTGACGGCGCTCGACAACGTCGTGCTGCTCCCCCACGTCGGCAGCGGCACCGTCGAGACCCGCGCCGCCATGGAGGCGCTGACGCTGGCGAACCTGGACCGCTTCCTGGATTCCGGGGAACTCGTCACGCCGGTGCCCATGCCTGCCGCAACCGGGTAGGTCTTGCGGGAAAAGGGATTTTATGGCTCCGGCGGCGGGTCTCTAGCGTCGGATTCATGGAGTGGAATTTTCAGTCGGCCGGTGAACTGGCGGTCGCGTTGCGCTCTGGTGCCGTTTCCTCGGCCGAGCTGACCGACGCGGCGATCGCGCGGATCGAACGGCTCGACGGGACGATCAACGCGATCTGTGTGCGTGACTTCGATCGGGCACGAAAGGCCGCACGGCAAGCCGACCAGGCGCGTGCCCAGGGCGAGGATCGGCCGCTGCTCGGAATTCCGGTGACGGTCAAGGAGTCCTACAACATGGCCGGGCTGCCCACGACGTGGGGCATGCCGCAATGCCGGGACTTCGTGCCCGCAGAGGACGCGGTGCAGGTGTCGCGGCTCAAGGCCGCAGGCGCGGTGGTCCTGGGCAAGACCAACGTGCCGCTTGGCCTGCAAGACATCCAGAGCTTCAACGACCTCTACGGCACGACCAACAATCCATGGGATCCCGGTCGCACGGCGGGCGGCTCCTCGGGCGGATCGGCAGCGGCCCTGGCGTGCGGGTTCGGCGCCCTGTCGATCGGCTCCGACCTCGCCGGTTCATTGCGCACCCCCGCGCACTTCTGCGGTGTCTACGCGCACAAGCCGACGCTCGGGCTGGCGGCCACGCGCGGTATGACCCCGCCACCGGCTCCCGCCCTGCCTGCCGAGTCCGACCTCGCGGTCGTCGGCCCGATGGCACGCACCGCCCGCGATCTCACCCTGCTGCTCGAGGTGATGGCCGGGCCGGACCCGCTGACTCTCGGTGTGGCGCACGAGGTGACGCTGCCGCCCCCGCGCCACGAGCGGCTCGCCGATTTCCGGGTCTTGGTCCTCGACGAGCATCCGCTCATCGCGACCGGGGCCGCGGTCCGGGCAGGCGTTGACCGGGTGGCCGACGCGCTCGTCGCCGGTGGTGCTCGTGTCGAACGCCACAGTCCGCTGCTGCCCGACCTGGCCGAGGCCGCGGTGCTGTACACGCAGTTGCTGTTTTCCGGCTCCGCGGCGCGATTTCCCGTCGATTCGTACGAGCAGCTGCTGGCCCGCGCCGACGGCCTGAGTGCCGACGATCAGAGCCTCGATGCGGCACGGCTGCGCGGGATGGTGTTGAGCCACCGCGACTGGATCGAGGTGAACAACCGTCGCGAACTGCACCGCCACGGCTGGCGGCAGCTGTTCGGCGAGTTCGACGCCGTGGTATGCCCGATCACGCCGACTCCCGCGTTCGGCCACGACCACGACCCGGATCTGTTGGGACGTCGGCTCGACATCGACGGCGTCGAGCACGCGTACTTCGACCAGCTCGTCTGGGCCGGTGTGCCGACGATGCCGGGCCTGCCAGCCGCCGCGATCCCCGCGGGGCGCTCACCCGAGGGGCTACCGGTGGGAGTGCAGCTGATCGGACCGATGTTCGAGGACCGCACGCCGCTGCGGCTGGCCGAACTGCTCGAGCAGCAGATCGGCGGCTTCCAGACACCGAATTCGACGCAAATGTCGTGATCCGCCAGTGGCAGCGACAATTTCGTCGATCTCGACGCGGTCAGCCCACCACGTCCTCGACCAGATCGTCGGTCGTCCATTCGCGCGGCGGGAGTACGTCGCGCAACATGCGCAGCAGTGCCGGGTTGGTGCTGTCGCCGCGCCAGGCCGCGTCGAGCTCGACGGGCCGCTCCCGGAACGCGCCGATCGAGCGGAACCGCACACCCTCGGGATGCAGCGTCGCCGCTGACGCCGGGACCAGCGCGATGCCGATGCCGGAGCGGACCAACACCAGCATGGTGTGCACCTGCGTGACGTACTGGACGTATCGCGGCGTCGCACCCGCGATGGTGAAGGTACTGATCAGCAACTCGTTGAAATAGCGGGCCTGCACGGGCGAGTACATGATCATGTCCTGGCCGTCGAGGTCGTTGAGCGTCAGCTGACGGCCGATGTCGCCCAACGGATGACCGACCGGCATGGCCGCGATGAGCTGCTCGTGCAGCAGCGGCCGCGACACCAGACCGGGGCGCTTCAGCGGCGGCCGGCACATGCCGAGATCCAGCTCGCCGGTCATGAGCCCTTCGATCTGCGCGGCCGTAACCATCTCGCGCAGGTCGAGTTTCACGTCGGGCAGGTGTTCGCGGGCCGCGTCGAGCAGGCGCGGCATCGCGGCGTGCGCCGAGGCCGCGGTGAACCCGATCACGACGGTGCCGAGATCGCCTGCTGGAACCCGTTTTACGTTGAGCGCCGCGCCTTCGGCCAGCTGCAGGATCCGGCGGGCGTCGGGCAGGAACGCCACCCCGGCCGGCGTGAGCGTGACCGACCGCGTGGTGCGGTCGATCAGGTGCACGCCGAGCTCACTCTCCAACTGCTGGATCTGCCTGCTCAGCGGTGGCTGCGTCATGTGCAGCCGCTCGGCGGCCCGGCCGAAATGCAGCTCCTCGGCGACCGCGATGAAGCACGACAGTCTCGACAGTGAGAACACCGCTGAAGCCTATCGGTTCATGCCGGTGCGGCATGAATGGACGCCGGAAATCGTGCGAATGGGAATGGCGAGGTCGCCGGCCGGTGATACCGGGTTTCTTTCCGGTGGCAGCAGCGCCCTGGACGCCGACGAAGCCGAATGTTACGGTTTTGCCGAATCGTTTCGGCAATTTCTGTCGTGGAGATTCTCCAAGGCGGTTCGCCAATGAGGCGCGAGATTCTCGCGGGCAAAGAGAAGTGAGGAAAGCATGACCGAAGTGACTGTCGGCTCGTTCGACGAGACGATGTGGAGCGGCCTCCTGCACGGGGGCCACGGCGGAACCTTTATGGGTGTGCCGAGCATCGAACTCGACCGCGACGTGATCAGAGCGTCCGGAACGAAGGCCGTCGTATACGGATTTCCGTTCGACGCGACGACGATCAGCCGAAGCGGCGCGAACTACGGACCTCGGGCGATTCGCGAAACGTCGGTGCAGTTCACGAACTTCCAGGCGACCTACGACTTCGACCTCTTCGCGCACCTTCCACTCGCCGACGGCGGCGACTGCAAAGTGGCCCTCGGAAACACCGTGAAAACCTTCGAGCGGGTGGAGGCTGATATCGCCGAGATCGTGGCAGGCGGAGCGATTCCCGTGGTCTTCGGCGGTGACCATTCGGTGAGCATTCCGGTCGGCAAGGCCGCCAAGCGAGTGGGAACGAGCCCGGGCTGGGTTCAGTTCGACACACACCTCGATGCCGCACCGCACGTCGGAGGTGAGGAACTGAATCACTGCTGCACGATCACACGTGCGGTCGACAACGGCTACGATCCTTCGAAGATCGTGCTCGTCGGAATCAGCGGGTGGATGAACCCGAAGACGGAGCTGAAATACTGCCGAGACCAAGGCATTCGGGTGATCTGGCTTGAGGACATCTGGGAGCACGGGGCCGCCTGGGTCGTCGATCAGATTCTCGAGCGGGTCGGCGAGGAAGGGTTCTATCTGACCTTCGACGTCGATTCACTCGACGCCGCCTACGCGCCGGGAACCTGCGCGCCGACTCCTGGCGGTATGACCATGCGGGAGGCGCTGGAAATCGTTCGAGGCATCTCTCCTGCTGGATTGATCGGCATCGATGTCGCTGAGGCACTTCCCGCGCATGACCATTCGACCCGAACTCAGCTGATCGCCGGCCGGATCGTGCTGGAGGCGCTCGCATTTCACGCAGACTCCCCCAGCACGCCGGTCAAGGTCGGCTGAATCGACGTCCGTGTGTGCGAAGCCGGCGTCGCCTCCACCTACGATTCGTAGAGTTCGGGGCGGCGCTGGCCGAGCATGTCTGTCGCTCCCCCGCTGCGCAAATCCACTTCCACATCCGCAGTCGCACTGCCGGTCTCAACGGAGTCGAGCGCAGCCAGCACCGTGCCGTCGCGGTCGACGATCCGGCTCGATCCGCAGAAGCGGTGCCCTGATTCCGCCCCGATTCGGTTCGCGTACGCCAGCGGGACGCGATTCTCCAGTGCGCGTGAAGTCGCGGCGATGAGATGATCGCGCTCGTAGGGGTGCATGTTGGCCGAGCCCGCGACAAGGAGCTCGGCCCCGCGAAGCACGAGAGTGCGGGACACCTCGGGGAACTCGAGTTCGAAACAGTTCAGCACGCCGATCTTGGTGTCACAGAGGGTCACCGGTGCGAGCACATCGCCGCTGAGAAATGCCTCGCGTTCAGCCCCGAACAGGTGCGTTTTGCGAATGGGCTCGTTGACGGTGCCGTCTCGGTCGATGGCCAGATAAGAATCGAAAAAGCCTCCGGGGCCGTCCTCGACGTAACCGGTCAACAGTGCTGTACCCGTCGTACGACAGCAATCCGCGAGTGATGCGATCCGGGGATCATCGCGCTGTAGCGCGATTTCTGCGAGTGCGCTCGTCTGGTACCCCGACAGGAAGAGCTCCGGGAAGACGATCAGATCCGTTTCGCACGCCGCAGCGATGCCCTCTCGGATCCGAGAAATGTTGCGTTCAAGATCACGGGAGCCGGGCGCTTCTTGAATCACTGTGAGTCGCAGAGTTTTTGATGGCGTCATTGAGGTTCCGATCTCTATGGGGTGCAGAGAAGGTCAGGTGTCGCGTGAATCGTTTCGAGGAATGAATGCGGTTCCAACAGCACTTTAACGCCGGGTTGTCAAAACGTTTCGGCTTCCGTAGTGTGAGCGCCGCTACATGTCTTCGTCTCGTGGATCAAGGGAGCACTATGGCCGAGGCGCCGATGGTGATGAAGAGAGAGTTCACCATGTTTTCCGCTCTGTCCGTCGCGTTCGCGTTCGTCTCGCCGATCGTTGCCGTCTACAGCGTTCTCGGTGTCGGCCTGGCGACGACGGGGCCCGCGTTCATCTGGGGCGGGCTCATCCTGTTCGCCGGCCAGTTCGTCGTGGTGCTCACGCTCGGCGTACTCGCCTCCAAGTGGGCGGATTCCGGTGGCATCTATCAGTGGTCGCGCCGCCTCCTGGGTTCTCGCTATGGCTGGTTCGCGTCGTGGACCTACATCTGGACATTGCTGATCACGCTTCCTGCGGTCGCATACGCCGGCGCGGTCCTGATCCCACCCATCTTCGACCTCTCGGGAGTCGATCATGGGCTCGTCACGTGGTTGGCGGTCGCGGTTCTCGCGTTCAGCACGCTGGTGAACCTCGCCGGGCGCGTGTTCATCAAGATCCTCATGGTCGCGGTGATCGTCGCCGAGGCCGTCGGCTCGGTCGGGGTTGCGATCTGGCTGCTCATGTTCGACCGCCACCAGGGGCTCGAGTACCTGTCGCCTGCCGCGCTCCCCGACCACCAGGGGGTGCTGTTCTCGGCTCCGCTCGTGATGGCGATTGCCTTCTCGAGCTACTTCGCTATCGGATTCGAGAGCGCCAGCTCGATCGCCGAGGAGGTCAAGCGCCCCAAGAGGGCAGTGCCGCGCGCGATGGTGGTCTCGTTCTTCGCCATCATGAGCATCGTCGTATTCAGCACGCTCGCGTTCACCCTCGCGGTGCCGAGCGAGCAGTTCCTGCAAAACCCCGAGACCGCCGCGGATCCGGCCGTCGCCATCATGGCCGGCGCGCTTCCCGAGCCCGTATTCCGTGGCATTCTCGCCCTTTTCGTCATCGCCTTCGCTGCGAGCCTCATGACCATTCAGATCACGGTCTCCCGAATCGTCTGGGCCACAGCGCGGAACGGAGAACTGCCATTCGCCCGATTCCTCACAGGCCTTTCCGGCGCAACCGGGCTGCCGCGCAAGGCGGTCGTGGTGACAGCGCTGATCGCGGTGGCGCTCTTCATCCCGTTCCAGAGCGAGGGCATTCAGATGGCGCTGATCTCCTTCTCGTCGGTTGGGTTCTTCATCTCGTTCTTCTTCCCCATCCTCGGCTTGGCCATCGCGCGGGTCCGCGGCCAATGGCACGACGGGCCCGACCTCTTCTTGGGACGGGCGGGACGCGTCATAGGTTGGATCGCACTGTGGTGGCTGGTATTTCAGATCGTCAATGTCGCGTGGCCGCGGGAGACCGGCGGTGGTTGGGCCAGTGATTGGTCCACGATCATCGGAGCGGTCGCGGTCGGCCTTCTCGGTGTGGTGGTGGAAGGCTGGGTGCATCGAAAGAGGCTGCTCGCGGCTTCGACGGGTCAGACGATTGTGATCGTCGAACGCGACGAGTCTGCCGACGACGAACCGGAGCGCGAAGCACAGCCCGAAGACCGCGACTTGCGAAACTGCACCACCAGCACCGAGGCGGTGTGACGAATGTCATTCTGCGAGTGTCGATTCCCGAACGGTCAGCGATGTGTTCACGAGTTCGCGTCGTCGGCCGGCCGCTCCGTCCAGCGTCTCGACAAGCAGGTCGACCGCAACCTGGCCCAGCCGCACCGGGTGCAGATCGAGCGCGGTGATGGGCTTCTGCAGACCGTAATCGAGGTAGCGACTGTCCGAGAGGCTCACCACCTGAAGATCCTGCGGGACGTCGAGCCCGAGCAGGTGCGCGCTTCGCTCGGTGGCGAACGCCAGCGTGTCGAGAGTGGCGAGCACCGCATCGAATCGGCGATCGGGTGAGGCGAGCGCCGCCCGGATCACCGGCTCGGCTTCGTCCACCCGCGGACCCGGCGAGCGGATGATGATCGGGTCGAGCGAAACCGACGAGCACCAATCGAGATACGCGGAGAGTTCGTCCCGCACATAGGAAGAGCTGGTCTCGCTCAGGAACAACGCCGTTCGCGAGCCACGCACCGCGTCCAGATGTCCCAGAGCGGTCGTCGTACCCGTGGAGAAGTCGTTGTCCACCCAGCTGAACTCACCGGAGTTCCGGCCGATGGTGACGCATGCCAAACCCGCTTGGGCAACCTGTGCGAGTAGCTCGTCGTCGTCGCTCGGGTCGACGACGATGAGGCCGTCGGCCGCCGAGAGGAACGCCTGTGAGGACAAGTGCGAGGGCAGCATGGAGAGCAGGAACCCGCGCTGGAACGCTTCTGCACTCGCCCCGTTGAGAACTCTGAAGTAATACTCGATATCCCATTCGGGCTGCAGATCGGCGGTCGACGACTGTACTGCCATGGGGGACACGGTCAGGACGAGTGAACCGGTTCTGCCTGCGTTCAAACTCTTGGCCACCCGATTCGCCGTGTATCCCAGGCGATTGGCGACGTCGATCACGTTCTGACGGGTAGCAGCCGCGACGCGTCCCTTTCCGTTCAACGACTCTGACGCCGTCGCGATCGAGACGCCTGCTTCGGATGCGACGTCCTTGATGGTGATGCGGCGGGCTTTCACAGCATCTCTGATTCGGAATCCGCGCCCGTGAATTGGTCGAGATCGGCCAGCACGGTGGCCACCGTGAGATCGAGCACCTGAGGTGACTTCGCCGGCGGCAACAACGCCAGGGCCTGCTGGATCAGAGCCCGGATCCGCTCCTTCGTGAAATGAAGTGTGCGATCCGAACCCGCCTCGCCTGCCAGGCGGTCACGCAGCGACGGGTCTGAGGCCGAACGGGTTTCGCCACGATCGACGAGACGCCGGTATGCGCTCCAGATCGGAAGCGTCGGCACTCCGTTGCGGAGATCCGCACCCTGATCCTTGCCGAGGTTCAGAGCGTCGTCGCGGACATCGAGAAGATCGTCGGTCAGCTGAAATGCCAGGCCGAGCCGCTGGCCTGACTCACGGAAGCAATGCTGGGAGGCCGCATCGCAAGAGGCTGCCATGCCGCCTAGTTCGAAGGCCGCCCCGAAAAGCACGCCGGTCTTGAGCGTCGCATAGTCCTCGATTCCAGGCTGGGCGTCGGCGCTCCATTCGAGCGTCGGTTCCAGCAACTGGCCCTTGCAGAGCTGCCCGAACGCACGGGCCAGCGGAGCAACGGCGCGCTCTCCGAGGACTGCCGCGGTTTCGAACGAGAGAGCGATCAGTAGATCGGCAATCAGGATCGCGGTGGCCTCATCCGCCGCGGAGTGCAGTGATGGCTGCCCGCGGCGAAAGCTGGACCCGTCGATGATGTCGTCGTGAACGAGCGACGCGGTGTGGAGCAACTCGAGTGCGACAGCTGCATCCGCGGCGAAGCACACATCAGGCCCACCGAACGAGTGGGCTACGAGGAAAAGTGTCCGTGCGCGCAGGTGCTTTCCACCCGACAGCGCATCGATGACGGACGTTGGATCGTCAACCGCGAGCGGGATGTGCCCGATCCGCTCGGATATCCGAACCTTGAGCTCCTCGGCGACGCGCACGACGTGTGCGTCGATCAACTCCGGGGAGAACGGTTCCGCGTCTCGTACGAGGGCAACGGGCGTCGTCACACAGATCCCTTCTCCGGTGCGTGCGAGGAGTCATACCAGGATACGGACGCGCGTAGCCGGTGCCAAATCGGTTCGGCAACATGGGGCAGCGGCAGTGGATGCCGACGCAGAAGCCCTAGCACTTCGGCGTGGGCCGGGGCAGGCGCCGTTCGGGAAGCAGGCCATTCGACAGTGATGTCAGTAGAGGATTCCCTTGTCGGGGATACCTTTTCGCATCAAGATCGAACATATGTTCGAGGACAATGCATCGTGGGAGTTGGCGTTGTGCATCGGTGAGTCGGTGGCTGACGAGGCCATGATGATGGCGTGGCGGATGTCGATGATCGGTGAGCTGTTGAACCGGCACATCGCCGAGGTCGAGGCCGAAGATGACGATCCGGGCTTCGTGTTGGTGACGGCGTTTGCCCGCACGGTCGCCGAGGTGGGGGCGGCGATGCATTTGTCGCCGTCGGTGGTGTCGCAGGCCGAGTCGTTGACCAATAGGTTGCCGCAGGTGGCGGAGGTTGTGGGGCGCGGCATGATACGCAACCTGATGCGCGCCAGCCTGGTCCTGTTCAAAGGTGACGAACTCAGTTCCAGCCCCTACGCGCGCTGGATCAACGAACCCCCCGAACCCGACAAGCCACCGTTCTAGGTGCGCGCGATGCCGGAGGCCCAGACCAGACCTGACAACACGACGGCCGCGAGAAGCAGTGCGGGCACGTCGCCCAAGAGGTGGCCCATGTGGTGGCCGCTGCCGAATGACTGCACGGCCATGATCGCGGCATGCACGACGCTGGACGCCACGGTGAACCAGATCAGGCTGAGATTGGCCTCAGGGCGGCGCGCCGCGTTCCAGAGGAACAGGCCCAGCGTCACGTACAGGCCGACGATCATCATGAAGTAGTTCGACTCGTACGGCGCGCCGTGATGCCATGCCCACCCCGCCGGCCAGACCACGGCCAGCGGGTAGAGCAGGATCATCACGGCGCCGAACACGACGAGCGCGATCTGGAGAAGGCGGTAGCTGCGTGAAGGTGGCATGGCGCGCTCCTAGCGGACGGAAACCTCCAGGATCGCACCGCGACACCTACCAGCGCGGGCTGATGGCCTCGAAAGACGGGTCGACGGTCCGCATGTATCCGGTGTCATCGCGGTCGGTGATGCCACAGCGCACGTACTGCTCGTGCAGGGCTGCCATGGCGTCGTCGTCGATCTGCACGCCGAGCCCGGGACCGGTCGGCACCGGCACTGAGCCCGAGCGGAATTCGAGCGCGCCGGGTCGCACGACGTCCTCGGTCTTCCACGGCCAATGGGTGTCGCAGGCGTAGGTGAGGTTGGGCGTGGCGGCCGCGAGGTGCACCATGGCGGCCAGGCTGATGCTGAGGTGCGAGTTGGAATGCATGGACAGTCCGAGGCCGAAGGTGTCGCAGATGCCGGCCAGCAGCCGGGACCGCTGCAGCCCGCCCCAGTAGTGATGGTCGGAAAGCACCACGCGCACGGAACCTTTCGCGACGGCGGGCGCCAGTTGGTCGAACGCGACGACGCACATGTTGGTGGCCAGCGGCATCGGGGCCGACGCCGCGACCTCGGCCATGCCGTCGAGCCCCGGAGTCGGATCCTCCAGGTACTCCAGCACTCCGGCCAGTCGCGCGGCCACCTTCAGCGACGTCTCGGGTGTCCAGGCGGCATTCGGGTCCAGCCGCAGCGGATGCTCGGGGAATGCGGTTCGCAACGCTTCGATCGCGGCCGCCTCCTCCTGGGGCGCAAACACGCCGCCCTTGAGTTTGATTGCGGTGAAACCGTATTCGTCGACGATGCGGCGGGCCTGTGCGACGATGCCGTCGGGATCGAGTGCCTCACCCCAGCCGTCGGGTTCGGCGCCGGGATGCCCGGCCCACTTGTAGAAGAGGTAGGCGCTGAACGGCACGGCATCGCGCACCGCACCGCCGAGCAGGTCCGACACGGGACGCCCCGTGGCCTGGCCCGCGACGTCGAGGCACGCGACCTCGAACGGTGACAGCACCTGGTCGACGGCACTGGCCGTGGTGATCATGCCCGCGGTCCCGACC
Organism: Mycolicibacterium mageritense; assembly: GCF_010727475.1. Taxonomy (NCBI): domain Bacteria; kingdom Bacillati; phylum Actinomycetota; class Actinomycetes; order Mycobacteriales; family Mycobacteriaceae; genus Mycobacterium; species Mycolicibacterium mageritense. Next base: position 3,374,669 of record NZ_AP022567.1, on the reverse strand, counting down.
GCCGCCGCATCACCCCGCAGCACCTCGGCGATGGCAGCGCGAATAGCGTTCAGCGCAAAGATGTCCTGGCCGGCGATCGCATCGGCCGCGGCGCGCAGGCGCGCCAGGTGCACGGAGTCGGCGTAGGTCTCGCCGAGCCCGGTCAAGCCCGCGTCGGTGTCGAGCTGGATGATCGCGCGCAGCGCGAACGGCTGGTGCACCCCGACGGTGTTGAGCAGCGGCGGGTCGGCGAACGCGACGGGCGTGATGCGCGCCCCGGTGATGCGGATCGGCGGCATCAGTGCACCAGGGCGTCGGCCAGCACGGCGCGGCCCGCGGCGAGGATGCGCTGCAGTTCGGCGACGTCCTCGGCACTGGCGTCCACCAGCGGGGCGCGCACAGGGCCGGCGGGGATCCCTTCCATCGTGACGCCGGCCTTGATCAGTGACACCGCGTAACCGGGCACGGTGTCGCGCAACCGGACCAGCGGGTGGTAGAACTCGCGCAGCAAGGCCGCGACGAGCGGCTCGTTGCCGGTCTCCAGCGCCTGGTAGAAGGCAAGGGCGACGTCGGGCGCGAACGCGAACGTGGCCGACGAGTAGAGCGTCACACCGATTGCCCGGTAGGCCTGCTGCGACACCTCGGCCGTGGGCAGGCCGTTGAAGAACTGGAACGGCTTGCCGAGCGGCTCCAGTGCGTCGGTGACGGCCCGCACGATGCGGGAGACCTGGTCGAGATCGCCTGTGCCATCCTTGAATCCGACCACGTTGGGCAGCTTGGCGACCTCGAGGGCCGACGCCTCGTTGTAACGCGCGTTGTTACGGTTGTAGACCACGACCGGCAGTTCGGTGGCGGCGCTGACCTCGCGGGTGTAGGCCACCAGACCGGCCTGCGGCATCTCTACGAGATACGGCGGCAGCAGCAGCAAGCCGTCGGCGCCGGATTCGGCGGCCACCCGCGCGAACGCCTTGGCCGATGCGACCGAGCCGCCGGCTCCCGCGTACACGGGCACCCGGCCGCCGACCGCCTCGACCGCCGTGCGGACCACGGTGCGCATCTCCTCGGGGTCCAGCGCGTGGAATTCGCCGGTGCCGCAACCGATGAAGACGCCACCGGGGCCGGCCGCGACGCCCTTGGCGACGTGCTGCGCGAGCAGGTCCACGTCGACCTCACCGGCAGCGGTGAGCGGGGTAACCGGGAAGAACAGGACGCCGTCCAGCATTTCTACTACTCCTATTTTTCTGTCAGTCTTTGGTCAGTCGGCCATCGATGCGGCGCCACAGTCCGTCCGGGTTTCCGTCGGCAATGGCACTGGGCAACAAGGATTTCGGGGCGTCCTGGTAACACACTGGACGTAGGAACCGCTCGATGGCCCGCGCGCCCACCGACGTGGTGCGCGAGTCCGAGGTCGACGGGAACGGCCCGCCGTGCACCATGGCGTGACCGACCTCGACCCCGGTGGGCCAACCGTTGAACAGGATCCGTCCGGCTTTGAGCTCGAGGGTTCCGAGCAGTTCGCGGGCCTGGCCGTAGTCGGATTCGTCGGCGTGGATGGTCGCCGTGAGCTGGCCCTCGAGACCGGCCGCGACGCGGTTCATCTCAGCCACGTCGGCACAGCGCACGATCACGCCGGAGGCGCCGAACACCTCGGCCTGCAAGGCTTCCGAGCGCTGGAACGTCGCGGAATCAGTGGCGAACAGGGCGGCCCGGCAGGACACGGCAGGCGAATCCGCCTCGGAGCCGCGGGCCACCAGGTCGGCCTCGCCGGACACTGCGGCCACGCCGGTGCGGAAGCTCTCGGCGATACCCGGGGTGAGCATCGGAGTGGGCGCGGCCGCGGCGACGGCCTCTGCGGCCGCCGCGACGAACGCGTCCAGCTCGGGTCCGTCGATCGCGACCACCAGACCGGGGTTGGTGCAGAACTGTCCCGAGCCCAGCGTGAGGGATCCGACGAAGGCCCGGCCCAGGTCGGCGCCATGGCTGGCCAGTGCACCGCTGAGCAGGAACACGGGATTGATGGCGCTCATCTCGGCGTATACCGGGATCGGCTCGCGCCGCGCTGCGGCCGCGGTCACCAAAGCCATACCGCCCGAACGTGATCCGGTGAACCCGACGGCCTTGATGTGCGGGTCGGTCACCAGCGCGATGCCGAGCGTGGGCCCGGCCCCGTACAGCAGCGAGAAGGTTCCGGCGGGCAGGCCACTGGCCCCGACTGCGTCGGTGACGGCGCGGCCGACGAGTTCGGAGGTACCGGGGTGGGCGTCGTGCGCCTTGACCACGACGGGGCATCCGGCGGCCAGCGCGGACGCGGTGTCGCCGCCCGCCACCGAGAAGGCGAGCGGGAAGTTGCTCGCGCCGAACACCGCCACCGGACCCAACGGCACGCTGCGCTGACGGATGTCGGGGCGCGGCAACGGAGTTCGATCGGGCAGGGCGGGGTCGATGCGGGCCTCGTTCCAGCTGCCCTCACGTAGCACGTCGGCGAACATGCGCAACTGCCCGGAGGTTCGGCCGACCTCGCCGGTCAGCCGCGGCCGGGGCAGGCCGCTCTCCGCGTGCGCGCGTTCGACGAGGGCGTCGCGGATCGACTCGAGGTTGTCGGCGATGGTTTCGAGGAACCGCGCCCGGTCTTCGGCGGTCGTCGCCCGGTAGGCCGGGAAGGCGGCCGCTGCGGCAGCGCATGCGGCCTCGACGTTCGATTCGTCACCGTAGGCATAGCCGGGTTCGAGAACCTTCCCGGTCTGCGGGTCGATACCGCGGATCTCCACACCCGTTCCCCGCACCGGGGTTCCGGCGACGAGCATCCGCCCAGTCAGGTCTAGCGTCGCGGTCGAGGTCATAGTGGCACCGTACGACCCCAATAAATACATGTCCAAGTCAAATTTGCCGGTTACTCATGCACTGATTGGATCAGTTCAAACTGGGCCGCGAACCCGCGCTGCTCCCGCATGATGTGGCGATGGACCTCGACCCGGCGACAAGCGTGCACGGCCACTGCGACGATCGATTCGCCCCCATCCGTGACGCCCTGGCCAAGGCCATCGCCGACGGAGAGGAGGTGGGTGCGGCCATCGCGATCGACATCGACGGCGAGCTCGTCGTCGACATGTGGGGCGGCCACGCCGACGCGGCCCGCACCACCGCATGGACCGAGAACACGATCGTCAACGTCTGGTCGTCGACCAAGACCGTGACCGCGCTGGCCGCGCTCATGCTGATCGACCGCGGACTCGTCGCCCCTGACTCCACCGTCGCAACCTACTGGCCCGAGTTCGCCGCAAACGGCAAGCAGGACATCGAATTTCGGCACCTGCTGACGCACAGCTCGGGCCTGTCCGGTTGGGAGCCGCCGTTCTCGGTCGAGACCGTCTACGACTGGGAGGCCGCCACGGCGGCGCTGGCAGCCCAGGCTCCGTGGTGGCCACCGGGCACCGCATCGGGCTACCACGCCGTGACGCACGGCCACCTGATCGGCGAGGTCGTGCGGCGAGTCTCCGGAAAGACGTTGAAAGAGTTCGTCCGCGACGAGATCGCGAGACCGCTCTCCGCGGACTTCCAGATCGGCGCAGACCCATCGGACTCCCACCGGATCGCCGAGGTGATCCCGGCCGACGAGCCGCTGGACCTCCCACTGGACCAGCTGTCCGAAATCGCGATGAAAACCTTCGTCGGAGCACCAGACCCGACGATTGCGAACACCGAGGCCTGGCGCGCGGCCGACATCGGCGCCGCCAACGGGCACGGCAATGCCCGGTCGCTGGCCCGCATCCTCTCGGCCATCTCACTGGGCGGAACGGTCGACGGGGTTCAGTTGCTCCGCCCCGAGACTGTCGAGTCGATCTTCGACGTTCAGTTGGAGGGCCCCGACGTGGTGCTGCTAGGGCATCCACTGCGCTGGGGGCTGGGCTTCGGGCTGCCGCAGCCGGTCACCGTGCCGTACGTGCCGGACGGCAAGATCTGCTTCTGGGGTGGCTGGGGCGGGTCGTGGGAGACCATGAACCCCGACCATCGCGCGACGTTCGCCTACGTGATGAACAAGATGGGACCGGGCGTCGAGGGCTCCGATCGCACGGCCCGTTATCTGAACCTGTTCTACGAGGCCCTGGCCTGACACAAAGGTCACAAATGCCCTAGACCACGGAGGACTCTGCGCGCAGGATCGGCACAGAGGGAGGCTCACGATGGCCAGGTTGATGAATCGCCGTGCGGCGCTCGCCGGCCTGGGTGCGCTGGCCGCGGCAGGTGTCCTGGGCGTCGGCTACGTCATCCGCACCATCGCGGCGGCGCCGACGTCAGACTTCCAGGCCGCCGACGGGCCGCGGGACGGCGGCATGATGGGCATCGGTACCGCCGACATGCAGCTTTACCGAGCGATGTTCGCCCGACACAAAGAGATCCGTCGAACGGTCGAAGAGATACCGGGCGGCGTGCGGACGACGACCGAATCGAGCTCGCCGGACCTTGCGGCCCAGCTCCAAATACACGTATCCGGCATGTACACCCGCATGGGACAGGGATCAGAGGTCATGTGCATGAGTCAGAGCCTGCCCATCCTGTTTCGACATGCCACCGGTTACCGCAGACAACTCACAATCACGCGCACCGGGGTGATCGCGGAAGAGACCGCTGACGATCCCGATCTCATCCGGGCCATCCGCGAACACGCCCGGGAAGTGAGTGGGTTCGTCCGCGACGGCATGCCGGCGATGATGCACGGGATGATGGGCCCGGCAGGATAATGGGGCCCGGCCGCTGAGTCAGGCTGGGCGGCGCCCAGCTTCACGCGTGAGGTCGGGACGGGACCGGAGCTCGAGCCGACGCAGCACGTCGCGACCGAGCGCACGGACATCCTCCTCGGGCGCGGCAGGCACCAGCGTTACCCCGTCGGCCACGCCGGCCAACTCGATGTCGAGGATCAGGCCGGCCAGCCCGTCGACCGTCCCGGCATAGCGCACCGTTGCGTCCGGACGGGCCAGTTCGAGCCCGCGCCGCGCGGACCGGAAGTCCCCGGCCACCGCGACGGTCACGTCGAGGATCACCTCGCTCTGTGAAGCCGACCGGATGGCCGCCCTGGTCCGCCGGGCCTGCTGCAGGTCAGGCGCGGAAACGCGGACAATGGCCGCATCGCCGGTCGTCAGCTCGGTCCACTCTCCGGAATCCGCCACGAATAGTCGCACCCCGACCACGCTAGGCATACCCGCCGGCCGCGCACAGGGTTGCGCTCAGCCCGAATCCAAGGGAACGAAATGTGTGAGGATTCGCCCCACAGGGTAAGAAGGACAGCGGGCAGTGGATGCTGCCTGGGTACTCGTCCTGTCGCCATAGGCGTACGAACACTTCGGAGGTGACTATGACCAGCCAGCCCGACCCGGCCAAGAGCGCGGGTGACGCGACGGCCGCGGTCAACTGCGCAGTCGAAGGACGTCAGATCGGTGAGGTCAGTGTCGTGTCGGTGTCGGGAACGGTGGACATGCTCACCGCGCCCTGGCTGGAAGAGGCGATCGGTGCCGCGGTGAAGGGTTCGCCGTCGGCGGTGGTGGTCGACATGAGCGCCGTCGACTTCCTGGCGTCGGCAGGGATGGGGGTGCTGGTGGCAGCACGCAACGACCTGGATCCGGACGTCCGGTTCGCCGTGGTCGCCGACGGGCCCGCGACGAGCCGGCCGCTCAAGCTGATCGGCATCACCGACGTGGTCGACCTGTACGCGACCCTCGATGAGGCGCTGTCGGCGGTCACGACATAGCCGTGACGTAATCGGGGTAGCCAACAGGTCGCTATGACAGACGACGCACAGTCACCAAGCTTCACGATGGCGGATGTCACCGCCGTTCCGGAATCGGCTGCCCAGGTTCGGCACCGATTCTCCGACTGGTTGGATCAGAACCTCGCGCTCGACGCGGTGAAAGCCAGTGACGTGGTACTGGCGGTCAACGAAGCCCTGGCCAACGCGGCCGAATTCGCGTACCTGAGCGCACCGCAGCCGGGAGTGATGCACGTGCACGCCGACTACGATCCGGCCGCCGCGATCCTCACCGTCATCGTCGCCGATCAGGGCCGCTGGCGGATTTCGGAGTCACAGCACAACAACGCCTCCCGAGGCAGGGGCATACCGCTCATGCGCGCGTTGTGCGACCGCGCCGTCATCGATTCGACGTCGGCAGGCACCCGGGTGTGTCTGCAGTGGGACGGGATCCGCACCCCCGCACTCAGGCATGCGGAAGCCGGACCACCTGAACAAAGAACTGATCGATCTGCCGAACCGCACTCATGAACTGGTCCAGGTCGACCGGTTTGGTGACGTAGGCGTTCGCATGCAGCTTGTAGCTGCGCAGGATGTCTTCCTCGGCCGATGAGGTCGTGAGCACCACGATCGGGATGTGGCACAGGTCGGCATCGGACTTGATCTGCTCCAGCAGTTGCCTGCCGTCGTACTTCGGCAGGTTGAGGTCGAGCAGGATCAGATCCGGCGTCGGTGCGTCCGCGTATTCGCCACGCCGGTAGAGGAAGTCCAAGCCCTCCTCGCCGTCCCGCGCGACGTACAGGTTGTTGTTGATCTTGTTGTGTTCGAAGGCTTCGCGGGTGATCAGCTCGTCACCCGGATCGTCCTCCACCAGCAGGATGTCGATCGCCCGGCTTTCTGGGCCTGTTGTCATTGCGGGTCTCCTTCCACTCGGGGCAGGGTGAACTCGAACCGCGTCCCACCCTCGTACGACGTGTCGATCCAGATTGTGCCGCCGTGGTGTTCGACGATCTTCTTGCACAACGCGAGTCCGATCCCGGTTCCGCTGTAGGCATCTCGGCCGTGCAACCGCTGGAAGATCACGAAGACCTTGTCGACGAACTCGTCGCCGATCCCGATTCCGTTGTCGGACACACTGAACAACCAGAAGCCCTCGTCATCGGGCCGGCAGTCGATCGCGATGCGCGGTGCGACGCTGTCCCGCCGGAACTTCACGGCGTTGCCGATGAGGTTCTGCCACACCATCGTCAGCAGCGTCGGATCACCCTCGACGCGGGGCAACGGCCCCTGTGGAAGCTCGATCTCAGCCCCCGATTCGTCGATCGAGGTCGCCAGGTTGTGCAGGGCCGATTCGACTGTCGCGTCGAGCTCGACCTCGGTGTGGGTGGCGTTGAGCCGCCCAACCCGCGAGAAGGTCAGCAGGTCGTTGATCAGCACCTGCATTCGTTTGGCGCCGTCGACCGCGAAACCGATGTATTCGACGCCGCGTTCGTCGAGCTTGTCCGCGTACCGCTTCTCCAGCAGCTGACAGAACGAGGCGACTTTTCGCAGCGGCTCCTGCAGGTCGTGCGATGCCACGTAGGCGAACTGCTCGAGTTCGGCGTTGGACCGCCGGAGTTCGTCGGCCTGCTCGTCGAGCGCTGCCTGTGCGGATCGCGAAGCGTCGAGTTCGGCCACGATGCGCTGGCGCATGTCCTCGACGTCCACCGCCATCGCCCGGATGTCCTTGGGGCCCTGCGCAACGATGCGTTCGTCGAAGCCGCCTTCGGTGATCCGCCTGCACGCCGCGGCGAGTGCCTGCAACGGGTGTACGACGGCGCCGCGCACCCACGCCGCAAGCAGGATCGCGGTGACGAAGAACGCCACGACCATCGCGGTGAGGATGCCGTCGCGCCAGTCCCTGATCTCGTCGAGCTCGGCCACCGCGGCATTGCGCGCGTCATCGAGGCGATCGTTCTGAGTCTCGAAAAGCGCTCGCAGACGGTCGAATTCAGCCCGCCCACGCTCAACCGTGCCGCCCGCGACGAGCGTGGGCCGGCCTGGCGTGACGCTCGCGATCAACGGCTCGGCGTACGTGCTTCGCCAGCCTGCCGCGGCCTGCTCGATCGCGTCGAGATCGGCGATGAACGCTTCGCGGCCCGCCAGATTGGCGCGAATACCGTCGGCGGCAGCATATTCCGCACGTTCCCCGTCGCGGTAGGGCGCCAGGAACTGGTCGTCGGCGGCGATGGCGTAGCCCCGCACGGCCGTTTCCTGGTCGCGCAGCGCGGCCTGCAACTGGTAGGCGGCCACCCGGGCGGGCTGGATGTGGTCGGTCAGATCCGCGGACACACTGTCGGTCCGGTTCAGCACGACCGCGCCGGCCACCGCACCTGCGACGACGATCAGACCCATGGCAGCCAACACCAGGTTGAGCCACCCCTGCACGGTCAGCCTCATCGAGACGACCGCTCCACCCGGATCACCGCGATGTCGTCGGTCAGACCGCCGTGCGGCTCGGCGTAGGCCTCGACCCGCCCGATCAGCGTGTCGACGAACTCGCGGCCCGGCAGCGCCGCGAGTGAGCGGGCCAACTCGAGCAACCCGGGTTCACCGAGGCGTTCGCCGTCGTGTCCGACCCGGCCTTCGAACAATCCGTCGGTGAGCAGGAGCAGACCGTGTTCCTCACTCAGTTCCAGTTGGTTGACGGGCCATTCCTTCGCGCCGAGCCCCAGGGCCGCGCCTGCGGGGGGCTCGATCCATTCGACCGTGTCCGAGCTGTGCACGAGCATTCCGGGATGTCCCGCGCGCACCGCGGAAAACCGTCCGCTGTCGGGATCGAGCGCAACGCTGAGCAGCGTCGCGAAGATGCCTGCGCCGGGACGCTCGGTGGTCAGGATCCGGTCGAGCTGACGCATCCGCTCGTTGCCCCGCAGGCCCGCGAATGTCAGCGCCCGCCAACCGATCCGCAATGCGACGCCCAACGCGGCCGCATCAGGCCCGTGGCCCGCCACATCGCCGATCATGACGTGGACCGTGCGGTCGGGCGTCTGCACGACGTCGTAGAAATCCCCGCCGATCAGCGCGTCCTGCCGGCTCGGCAGGGACTGCGTGACGATCTCGACGCCGGGCTCGTCGAGCAGCAGCGGTGACGGCAGCAGCCCGCGTTCGAGCCGCGCGTTCTCCTGCGCCCGCAGGTCGCTGGCGTGCAACGCGACCGCCGTGAGCTCGGTGCGTTTGCGCTCGATGGCGTAAAGCACCGCGCGCAGCAGGATCTCGGAATCCACCCGGCCCTTGACCAGATAGTCCTGCGCGCCCGACGCCACGGCCGAGACCCCGAAGTGCTCGTCGTGCAGACCCGTCAGCACGAGTATCGGAATCGTGGCGTCGAACTTGGCCAGCCGGTGTAGCGCGTCGATGCCGTTGGCATCGGGCAGGTTCAGATCGAGCAGCACACAGTCCGGCCTCGACGTGGCCAGGATGTGCTCGGCGTCGGAAAGTGACTGCGCCCAGACGAATTGGATGTCGGTACCGGCGTCGGCGATCAATTCCTCGACCAGCACCGCATCGGCACGGTCGTCTTCGACCAACAGCAGGGACAATCGCTGCTCACCGTGAGCAGCGATGCCAGAACTGACCGCAGCAACCAGCCGCGGATCCAGGGGTGCGCGCATGGGCCATCACATCCTTAATGTAATGAGGTCACCCCTGGTCGCGCTGACCATCTGCTTTAGTGACAACGTCACGACAATACCCAGTCGCGCGCGTCAATTCATCGAGCGGTCCTACCGGGCGTCGCGCACCCGCGTCTTGTACAGGCTCGCGACCGTGGTGACGGCCAGCGTCACGATGATCACCCCTAGGCTAGCCAGCGTCGGGATCTCCGGCACGTGCACCGGCTCACCGCCGTTGATGAACGGCAACTCGTTCTCGTGCAGCGCGTGCAGGATCAGCTTCACGCCGATGAAGGCCAGGATGAAGGCAAGCCCCTGGGACAGGTACACCAGGCGCTTGAGCAGATCGCCCAGCAGGAAGTACAGCTGCCGCAGGCCCATGAGCGCGAACACGTTGGCGGTGAACACCAGGTAGGGCTCTTGCGTCAGGCCGTAGATCGCCGGGATCGAGTCCAGCGCGAACAGCAGGTCGGTGGTACCCAACGCGACGATCACCAAGAACATCGGCGTCATGAGCCGTTTGCCGTTCTCGTGGATCCACAACCGCAGGCCGTCCCACTTGTCGGTGGTGCGCAGGTGCTTGCGCGCGAACCGCACCACACCGTTGTCGCCGTCGTCGTCGTGTTCGGTGTCGCGCACCAGGTTGAACGCGGTGTACACCAGGAACGCGCCGAAGATGTAGAACACCCACGAGAACTGGTTGATGGCGACCGCGCCCAGCGCGATGAAGATGCCGCGGAAGATCAGCGCCAGGATGATGCCGACCAGCAGAGCCTGCTGCTGGTAGACCCTGGGCACCTTGAAGCTGGCCATGATGATCAGGAAGATGAACAGGTTGTCGACCGACAGGCTGTACTCGGTGAGCCAGCCGGCAAAGAACTCGAGGCCGAACTGGGAGCCGTGGAAGAACCACACCCACACGCCGAACGCGACGGCAAGGCCGATGTAGATCGACAGATACGTCGCGGTCTCGCGGGTCGATGGTTCATGCGGCCGCCGTCCGATGACGATCACGTCGAACAACAGCACGGCGATCGTCACGGCCAACGTGACAATCCACTCGAGTTGGGTTACCTGCATCAAATACCTCCGGTCGCCAAACAACGCCGGAGGTCTCTTCCACCGGCCGTGCCGACCGGTCTGCGGCACCGATCGGTCCGTAGACGACCGACGTGATGACGACACCGCAGCGAAGGAATACTCCCCTCCGCCGACAAGTGTGCCTGATCGCGGCCGCGAACCGAAACCGAAACGATGCACACGCCGCGCCCGGCACCGAGCCGGCGTCACTTCGAGTTAGTAGTTTGTATGCGTGACAGCTGCGGACACGGGGCCCGAAATACCCGCTCAGTACGTGCTATCGCCGTCCGCACCTGAGCCTCGGACCCTCATAGACATCCTGCATGAGACCGCGCGCCGGTTTCCCGACGCACCCGCACTCGACGATGGCACCGTCCAGCTCACCTACGCCGAACTGATCGCCGACATCGAGGACAGCGTCGCGTGGCTGGCGGCGCGCGGCATCGGCCGGGGCGACCGGATCGGCATCCGCATGCCGTCGGGCAGCTACGCCCTCTACGTCGCGATCCTCTCGACGCTGGCCGCCGGGGCGGCCTACGTCCCGGTGGACGCCGACGATCCCGACGAGCGCGCGGCACTGGTGTTCGGCGAGGCCAACGTGGTGGGCGTGATCACCGAGGCCGGCCTGGTGCGGGGGCCCGGCTCCTCGCGAGGGTGGCGGGCCGCTGCGCCGCTGGGCCGCGACGACGCCTGGATCATCTTCACGTCGGGCTCGACGGGAACCCCGAAGGGCGTCGCGGTAACGCACCGCAGCGCCGCGGCGTTCGTCGATGCCGAGGCACGGATGTTTCTGCAGGACAATCCCATTGGGCCCGGTGACCGCGTGCTGGCCGGGCTTTCGGTGGCGTTCGACGCGTCGTGCGAGGAGATGTGGCTGGCCTGGCGGCACGGCGCGTGCCTGGTACCCGCGCCCCGGTCGCTGGTGCGCAGCGGCATGGACCTGGGCCCGTGGCTGGTGTCGCGCGACATCACCGTCGTGTCGACGGTGCCGACCCTGGCCGCCCTGTGGCCCGCCGAGGCGCTCGAGGCCGTGCGGCTGCTGATCTTCGGCGGCGAGGCCTGCCCGCCCGAGCTGGCACAACGCCTCGCGGTGGACGGCCGCGAGGTGTGGAACACCTACGGCCCCACCGAGGCCACCGTCGTCGCGTGCGGCGCGAAGCTCGACGGGCAGGGCCCGGTCAGCATCGGCCTGCCGCTGCCCGGCTGGGATCTGGCGGTCGTGGACAAGGACAACCTGCCGGTGCCCATCGGCGAGGTCGGCGAACTGGTGATCGGCGGCGTGGGGCTGGCCCGCTACCTCGACCCGGAGAAGGACGCCGAGAAGTACGCCGCGATGCCCACGCTCGGCTGGAGCCGTGCCTACCGCAGCGGAGACCTGGTGCGCCTCGAGAAGGACGGCCTCTACTTCCAGGGCCGGGCCGACGATCAGGTCAAGGTCGGCGGACGCCGCATCGAGCTCGGCGAGGTCGACACAGCGCTGGTCAACCTGCCCGGTGTCAGCGGCGGCGCGGCCGCGGTCCGCAAGACCGCCAGCGGCACGCCCCTGCTGGTCGGCTACATCGCCAGCACCGATCCCGAGTTCGACCTCGCCGCGGCCCGCACCGCGCTTTCGGAATCACTGCCCGCCGCGCTCGTGCCCCGGCTCGTGCTGCTCGACGAGTTGCCGACCCGCACGTCGGGCAAGGTGGACCGCAACGCGTTGCCGTGGCCGCCACCCGGCGAGACCGAGCAGGACAGCCCCGACCTGGGCGGCACCCTCGGCTGGCTCGCGGGGCTGTGGCGCGACGTGCTGGGCACCGCGGTCGACGGCCCGGAGGCCGATTTCATCGCGCTGGGCGGCGGCTCGCTTTCGGCGGCCCAGCTGGTGGCTGCGCTGCGCCAGCGCTATCCGCAGGTCACGGTGGCCGACCTGTACGACCATCCCCGCCTCGGATCGCTGGCCGGCTACCTCGACGAACTCAAACCGCCGCCCCGCGTGGAGACCCGCGTGGTGAAGCCGACACCGTGGCTCACGCAGGCCGCGCAGGTCGCGCTGTCGTTGCCGCTTGCCACGCTGACGGGCATCCAGTGGGTCGTGTGGCTCGCGCTGCTCAACAACGTGGCCGCCGCGGCGGACATCGTGCCGTGGGCCGAGCCGATGAACTGGTGGTGGATCCTCGGCGGCTTCATCCTGTTCATCACGCCGCTGGGCCGCATGGGGATCGCGGTGTTGTTCGCGCGCATGCTGCTGACGGGCCTCGAGCCCGGCACCTACCGGCGGGGCGGCGCCGTGCACCTGCGTGTGTGGGTCGCCGAACGGCTCGCCGACGCGAGCGGCGCGGAGAACCTGGCGGGCGCGCCGTGGATGGTCTACTACGCCCGCGCGCTCGGCAACACCGTCGGCAAGGGCGTCGACCTGCATTCGGCACCGCCCGTGACCGGCATGCTCAAGCTCGGGCACCGTGCCTCGGTCGAACCGGAGGTCGACCTCACCGGACATTGGATCGACGGCGACCTGTTCCATGTCGGGCCGGTGTCGATCGGCAACGACGCCACGATCGGGGCCCGCACCACGCTGCTGCCCGGCGCGACGGTCGGCAAGAACGCCGACGTCGCGCCCGGCTCGGCGGTCGTGGGCAAGGTCAAGAACGGGCAGTACTGGAAGGGCTCGCCCGCGGTGAAATCCGGCAAGGCGCGCCACCCCTGGCCGGATCACCGGCCCGGCCGCGCGCCCGTCTGGGTGGCGGTCTACGGCCTCACCTCGATCCTGCTCGGCAGCCTGCCGCTGGCCGCGCTGGCCGTGGGCCTGGCGGTGATCGCCTGGGGCATCCACGGCACGGCCTCGGCGGCCGACGCGATCCTGCCCGCACTGGCGTGGACGCCGGTGGCCGCGATCGCCGCGATGGTGAGCTACGCGGCGTTCACGGTGATCGGCGTGCGGGTGCTGGCGCTGCGGCTGACCGAGGGCTACCACCCGGTGCGCAGCCGCGTCGGCTGGCAGCTGTGGGCCACCGAGCGGCTAATGGACGCCGCGCGCAACTACCTGTTCCCGATCTACGCGAGCCTGCTGACCCCGTGGTGGCTGCGCCTGCTCGGCGCGAAAGTCGGCGCGGGCACCGAGATCTCGACGGCGCTGTTCACACCGAAGTTCACCGAGGTGCAGGACGGCGCATTCCTGGCCGACGACACCATGGTCGCGTCCTACGAACTGGGCGGCGGCTGGATCCACGTCGCGAAGGCCACGATCGGCAAGCGCGCGTTCCTCGGCAACTCGGGCATCACCCAACCCGGCCGCAAGGTGCCCGACGACGGCCTGGTCGCGGTCCTTTCGGCCGCACCGCACAAGGCGAAGGCGGGATCGTCGTGGCTGGGCAGCCCGCCGGTCCGGTTGCGCCGCAACCCGACTGCGGCCGACGCGTTGCGAACCTTCCATCCGTCCGCGCGGCTCAAGATCATGCGCGGCACCGTCGAAACCTGCCGGTTGTTGCCCGTGATCGTGACGTTCGGCATCGGCATCGCGGTGCTCGGCACGCTGCAGGCATCGGCCCTGCGGTTCGGTTACCTGTGGACCGCGCTGGCCAGCGGCCTCGTGCTGCTCGCGGCCGGCGCGGTGGCCGGGACCATCGCCGTGATCGCGAAGTGGTTGGTGATCGGCCGGATTCGCGCGGTCGAACACCCGCTGTGGTCGTCGTTCGTGTGGCGCAACGAGGTGTCGGACACGTTCGTCGAAACCGTCGCCGCACCGTGGTTCGCGCGCGCCGCGAGCGGCACACCCGTGATGAACCTGTGGCTGCGCGGGCTCGGCGCATCCATCGGCCGCGGCGTGTGGTGCGAGACCTACTGGCTGCCCGAGGCCGATCTCGTGACGCTGGGCACCGCGGCCACGGTGAACCGCGGCTGCGTCGTGCAGACCCACCTGTTCCACGACCGCATCATGCGGATGGACAGTGTCGTGCTCGAAGAGGGTGCGACGCTGGGCCCGCACTGCGTGGCGCTGCCCGCGGCCCGGCTTGGTGCCGGCGCCACGGTCGGCCCCGGCTCGCTCGTGATGCGCGGCGACGAGGTACCACCGTCGACGCGCTGGCAGGGCAATCCGATCGCCCCATGGAACCTGTTCGGCAAGAAGCGCGGCGCCTCGGCACCCGAGAAGGGCCCCAAGGCCCCCGAGGACACCGCCGCGTGACGAGATCCCAGAAGGCAGTCGGCAAGGCGGCCAAGAAAGCCGCGAAGAAGGCATCCCCCGCACCGGTGATCGATCCGTACCTGCCGAACAACGGCAACTTCGGCTACCGCGTGTCCCGCTACGAGCTCGACCTCGAATACAAGGTGTCGGCCAATCGGCTGGCCGGGACGGCGACCATCACCGCGGTGACGCTGGCCCAGCTCCGCACGTTCACTCTCGACCTCGCGCACACCATGAACGTGTCGCGGGTCTCGGTCAACGGCCGCAGGCCCGCGCAGTTCCGATGTTCGGGCGGCAAGCTGCTGATAACGCTCGACTCCGTGTTGCCCGCAGGCGCGGCGATGACGATCTTCGTGCGCTACAGCGGCAACCCTCGACCCATCGAAACCTATTGGGGTGACGTCGGTTTCGAGGAACTGTCGAACGGTGCGCTGGTGGCCGGGCAACCGAACGGCGCGGCGTCGTGGTTTCCGTGCGACGACCACCCCAGTTCCAAGGCCAGCTACCGCATCCAGATCAGCACCGACAGCCCGTACCGCGCGATCGCCAACGGCGAGCTGGTGTCGCGCAAGGTCAAGGCCGGGCACACGGTGTGGACCTACGAGCAGGCCGAACCGACCTCGAGCTACCTGATCACGCTGCAGATCGGCATGTACGAAAGCCACCGGCTCAACAAGTCTCCGGTGCCCATGCAAGCGGTGCTGCCCCCGCGGCTCAAGCGCACGTTCGACCACGATTTCGCACGGCAGCCGCAGATGATGAAACTGTTCGTAAAACTGTTCGGCCCGTATCCCCTGTCGACCGGCTACACCGTGGTGGTGACCGACGACGACCTGGAGATACCGCTAGAGGCCCAGGGCATTTCGATCTTCGGCGCCAATCACTGCGACGGGCACCGCAGTTCCGAGCGGCTCATCGCGCACGAGCTGGCCCACCAGTGGTTCGGTAATTCGGTGACCGCGCACCGGTGGCGCGACATCTGGCTGCACGAGGGCTTCGCGTGCTACGCCGAGTGGCTGTGGTCGGAGAACAGCGGCGGGCCGACCGCCGACGAGTGGGCCAGGCGCTACCACCACGGCCTGCGCGACTTGCCGCAGGATCTGCTGCTGGCCGACCCGGGACCGCGGGACATGTTCGACGACCGCGTGTACAAGCGCGGCGCGATGACGCTGCACGTGCTGCGCATCTGGATCGGTGACGACAATTTCTTTGCGCTGCTTCAGGACTGGACCACGCGATACCGGCACAGCACCGCGTTCACCGACGATTTCATCGGGTTGGCCGCCCGGTACGCCAACGAGTCCCTGCGGCCGCTGTGGCACGAGTGGCTGTACTCCAGGGAACTGCCGGACCTATGACCGACGGCGGCGGCGCGCCCGGGTTCGATGCTCTTCGCGCAAGCGGCTCATCGGCGACTGGCCCGATCACGCGCAGCAGCGTCGCCCGCGTCGGCGTGGCGACCGCGATCAGCGCGCTGTGTGGCTACGCCGTCCTGTACCTGGCCGCGCGTGCTCTCGAGCCGGCAGGCTTCTCGGTCTTCAGCGTGTTCTGGGGTGCGTTCGGCCTGGTCACCGGGGCCGCCAATGGTCTGCTGCAGGAAGCCACCCGCGAGGTGCGCTCGGCTCGCCACGTCGACCTGACCGATTCGCCCCGCGCGCACCCCATGCGGATCGCGGCCGTCGTCGGCGTCGTCGCCGCCCTGGTGATCGCGGGCAGTTCGCCGCTGTGGTCGCCGCACGTGTTCGCCGAGTCCCGGGCACTCAGCGTCGCGCTGCTCAGTGCGGGGCTCGCCGGATTCTGCCTGCACGCAACGCTGCTCGGCATGCTGGCCGGGGTCAACCGGTGGACCGATTACGGCGCGCTCATGGTCACCGACGCGGTCATCCGCGTGGTGGTCGCCGCCGCGACCTTCGTGTTGAGCTGGGGTCTGATCGGCTTCCTGTGGGCCACGGTCGCCGGGGCGGTGGCCTGGCTCATCATGCTGGTCGTGTCCCCCGCGTCGCGCATGGCGGCCCGGCTCGTCACCGCGGGCACCACCGCGTCGTTTCTGCGCGGTGCCGGGCACTCGATCTCGGCGGCGGGTGCCAGCGCGATCCTCGTGATGGGTTTCCCGGTGCTGCTCAAGGCCACCTCTGGGGATCTCGGCGCCACCGGCGGTGTGGTGATCCTGGCGGTCACCCTGACCCGGGCGCCGCTGCTGGTGCCGTTGACCGCGATGCAGGGCAACCTCATCGCACATTTCGTCGACCAGCGCAGCGCGCGGTTACGCGCACTGGTGACGCCGGCCGCGGTGGTGGCCGCGCTCGGCGCGGTCGGGGTGCTGGCCGCGGGGCTGGTCGGGCCGTGGCTGCTGCGGGTCGGGTTCGGCAGCGATTACCTCGCCACGGGCCCGCTGCTCGCCTGGCTCACGGCGGGCGCCGTCGCGATCGCGATGCTCACGCTGACCGGCGCCGCTGCCGTCGCGGCCGCCCGGCACCGGGCCTACGCGCTGGGCTGGATCCTGGCGACCGTGGCCGCCGTCGGACTGTTGCTGCTACCCGTCGAGCTGGAGACCCGCACCGTCGTCGCACTGCTGTGCGGACCGCTCGTGGGGATCGCCGTGCACCTGGGCGCCCTGGCCAGGAACCCCGTGTAGTTTGGTGCCCATCGACATGCGCTACCACGACGTTTGGATCGTCATCCCCGCCTTCAACGAGGCGAGCATCATCGGCGACGTCATCTCCGACGTGCGCTCGGTTTTCCCTAACGTGGTCTGCGTCGACGACGGTAGCCGCGACGACACCGCAGACCGGGCGCACCTGGCCGGCGCGTACGTCGTGCCGCATCCGGTGAACCTGGGCCAGGGCGCGGCCATCCAGACCGGGGTCGAGTATGCCCGCAGCCGGCCGGGCGCCGAGGTGTTCGTGACGTTCGACGCCGATGGCCAGCACCAGGTCAAGGACGTCATGCGGATGATCGACCGGCTCGGCGGCGACGACGTCGACCTGGTGGTCGGCACGCGGTTCGCGGGCGCGGTCAGCCACACGCCGCCGCTCAAGCGGGTCATCCTGCGGGCCGCGGCCATCCTGAGCCCGCAGAGCCGCGCGCTCGGGCTGACCGACGCCCACAACGGGCTGCGGGTGTTCAACAGGAAGGTCGCCGACGCGCTCGACCTGACCATGAACGGCATGAGCCACGCCGGTGAGTTCATCTCACTGGCCTATGAGAACCATTGGCGGGTCGCAGAAGAACCCGTCGAGATTCTCTACACCGACTACTCGAAGTCGAAGGGACAGCCGCTGCTCAACGGCGTCAACATAGTCTTCGACGGGTTGCTGCGCAGGAGGCTGTCCCGATGAACTGGATCCAGGCACTGCTCATCGTGGCCGTGTTGTCGCTGCTGGTGTACCTGCTGCGGTCGCGGCGCAGCGCGCGGTCGAAGGCGTGGGTCAAAGTGGGCTTCGTGCTGTTCGTGGTCGCAGGCATCTACGCGATCCTGCGGCCCGACGACACCACGATCGTCGCGAATTGGCTCGGCGTGGACCGCGGTGCGGACCTCATGGAGTACGTACTGGTCATCGCGTTCGTGTTCGTCACGTTGTCGGCGTACCTGCGCTTCAAGGATCTTGAGCTCAAGTACGCCAGGCTCGCGCGATCGGTGGCACTGCAGAACGCACGCGAACCCGCTAACGACTGAGCAATTCGGTCAGTGCCGCGATCCTGGCCTCTTCGAGTTCCGGGAGCGGCAGCACGCGGCGCACCATGGCGGCGCCGTCGAACGTGTTGACCACGATGGTCAGCAGAACCGCGAAGACGTCTTCGGGAACCTGGTCCATCCCCGGCCCGCTCTTGGCGGTTTCGTAGATGTTGTCGATGTACTCGGCGAGCACCGTTTGCAGTGGGCCCCTCAGCTTTTCGTCGGTTCGGGCCGCCATCATGAGCTCGTGCCACACGGTGTTGGTGTCGCTGCCCGCGATGTCCCGCAGGATCGTCAGCACCGCAGGTAGCGGCGGCTGGTCGGCGGGGATCTCCGCGACC
The DNA here is from genome assembly GCF_010727475.1 of Mycolicibacterium mageritense. NCBI lineage: Bacteria > Bacillati > Actinomycetota > Actinomycetes > Mycobacteriales > Mycobacteriaceae > Mycobacterium > Mycolicibacterium mageritense. The sequence continues at coordinate 3,356,038 of NZ_AP022567.1, read as the reverse complement.
AGCTTGCTGCCCAGCTCCAACTGACGGCGCGCCACCTCTTGCGCCGTGGCCGCCATGAAGTCGCTCATGGTGGGGAAATGCCGGAACAGCGCGCCGTCGGAAACCTTGGCCCGCCTGGCGATCACGGCGGCCGAAGCCTTCGCGTAGCCGACCTCAATGATGGTCTCGATGCCGGCATCGAGTAGCCGTGCGACCGTTTCCTCGCGGCGCTGCTGTTGCGTCCGGGCCATCTCAGACCGGTTGCGTGGCAGCCCGCCGGGCCCCGCGGGCAGGTAGGTAGTGACCGGATTTCACGGTCTCACCGTAGCCTTCGCGGAACTGCCCGGCGCGGAACACGACCTGACCGTTGACGGCAGTCACGACGACGGCGTCGTCGTTGCGGTTGACCATGCGGCTCAGGCCGCCGTAGAACGGCACCGTCTCCTCGTGATACGCGTCCACCGAGTCGTCGAGGCCCCGCGGGTCGATGACCACGAAATCGGCACGCTCGCCTTCGCGCAGGGTGCCCGCGTCGACGCCGAACCAGTCGGCGACCTCACCCGTCAACCGGTACACGGCATGCTCGGTGGTGAGGAACGGCCTGCCCGCCAGCTGTGCGTCACGAACCCGTTTGAGCAGCCGCAGCGCGTAGTTGTAGAAGGCCATGTTCCGCAGGTGCGCACCGGCATCCGAGAAGCCCATGTGCACCGACGGCTCCTTGGCCAACTTGTCGAGCTGCTTGGGGCGGTCGTTGGCGACGATGGTGGTCCAGCGGACGTTGCGCTCGCCGTTGTCGACGAGGACGTCGAGGAACGCGTCGAGCGGGTGGATGCCACGCTCGTCGGCGATCTGCCCGAAGCTCTTGCCGATCAGGCTCTTGTCAGGGCATTCGACGATGGTGGCGTCGTGGAAGTCGCGGTGCCACAACGTCGGACCGAGCTTGCGGCGGTCGAACGACTTGCGGAAGCGGCGCCGGTACTCGGGATCGGCCAGCAGCTTGTTGCGCTCCAGCTGATCGCGTAGGTGCAGCGCAGCGGTGCCCGCGCCGAACTCCTCGAAAACCGGCAGATCGATTCCGTCCGAATACAATTCGAACGGCACCGGCAGATGCTGGAAGCGCACCTTGGCGTCCAGGATCTTGTTGAGCAGCCGCGTGCCCCGCCCGAGCACATGCACGGCACCGGGTGCGGACTTGGCGTCGGCGGAGACCAGCAGGCTCATCTTGACGCCGCGACGGCGACCGAACAGGCCGCTGCTCTCCAGGAAGAAGTTGAGCGCCTCCTGCGCCTTGGCGACGTTGGGCGCACTCTGCAGCACGCGCCCGCGCTTGCGCAGCACCTTGATGAGACGCCTGCGTTCCCGCCAGGTGGCGAAGGTCGACGGCAGGGCACGCGAGCGGAAGCGATCGCCGTCGAGCTTGTCGATCGCGGCGTCCATGCCGGACATGCCGAGCATGCCCGCTTCGAGCGCCTCGTCGAGCTTGCGTGCCATGGTCTCGAGTTCGTCATCGGTCGGCGTCACACCGCGCGTGGTGGCCCGATCCAGGCCGAGCACCGATGCGCGCAGGTCCGAGTGCCCCAGCATGGAGCTGATGTTGGGGCCGAGCGGCAGTTCGTCGATGGCCTTGACGTACTCGGCCGGCCCCGACCAGGTCTTGTTCTTCTCCAACGCACCGAGCACGAACGTGCGCGGCACGGCCTCGACGCGGCTGAACAGGTCGGCGGCGTCCTCGGTGTCGGAGTACACCGTGGACAGCGAACACATGCCGAGCAGGACCGTGGTGACGCCGTGGCGCACCGACTCGCGCAGGCCCGGATCGAGCAGCACCTCGGCGTCGTAGTGCGTGTGCACGTCGATGAAGCCCGGCACGACCCACTTGCCGCCCGCGTCGATCACCTCGGGGCACCCGGACTCGTCGAGCGGCTCGACCGACACCGTGGCCACGACGCCGTCGCGGATGCCGAGCGTTCTGACCTTGGGGGGCTTGCCGGTGCCGTCGAACCACAGACCGTTACGCACGATGACGTCATAGGGCATGACGTCACGCTAACCCAGAAAGTAAGTGCTTACAATCTTTTCATCGAGGATTGTTGCGGAAGAAATCGACAGTCCGCTCGACGCCCGTCGAAAGCGCCACGTCCGGCTGCCAACCGAGCAGTTTCTTCGCCCGGCTGATGTCCAGTTTCGAACGCCGCAGATCCCCCAGGCGCGGCGGATGGAACTCGGGCTCGTCCGCTGCGCCGACCGCCTTGGCGATCACGGTGTGCAGCTCGCGCGTCGAGGTCTCCACACCCGTGCCCACGTTGAACCGCAATCCACCGCCCTCGGTGCCCGACGCCCGTACGAAGGCGTCCACGACGTCGTCGACGTACACGTAATCGCGGGTGTCGCTGCCGTCTCCGAAGATCTTGGTCGGCCGGCCGGCCAGCAGGGCCTGCGCGAAGATCGCCACCACGCCCGCCTCGCCGTGCGGATCCTGCCGCGGGCCGTACACATTGGCCGGCGCGATGTGCGAGCAGTCCAGGTCGTAGAGGTTGCGGAAGGTGTTGAGATACACCTCGCCGGCCACCTTGCTCGCCGCGTACGGCGACGCCGGATCGGTCGCGACGTCCTCGCTCGTCGGATAGACCGGCGGGGTGCCGTAGATCGAACCGCCTGACGACGTGTGCACGACCTTGCGCACGCCGGCCCGCCGCGCGGCCTCGGCCAGCCGCACCGTGCCGACCACGTTGACCGTCGAATCGAGCTGCGGATCGTCGACCGAGCGCTTGACCGAGATCTGCGCTGCGAGATGGAACACCACCTCGGGCCGCATCTCGGCGAGCAGCCCGATCAGATCGGCGTCGACGATGTCAGCCTTGACGAACTCGAAGTTCTTGTCGTTGTCGGCATCCTGCAGGTTGTCGACCCGACCGGTGCTGAGGTCATCGATGCCGACGACGCTGTGCCCGTCTGCCAGTAGCCGATCTACCAGCGTCGATCCGATGAAACCCGCCGCGCCCGTCACCAGTGTTCGCACGCCGCACACCATACCGACGTCGGCTGCGGATCCGCTCGGACCGTACAGTCGGAAAGAGTGAAATGGGTTCCCCGCGCCGCTGCGGCACTGCTCGTGGCGCATCTCGTGGTCCGGGGCGTGGTGGCTTTCGGCGGTTATTTCTACTGGGACGATCTGATCCTCGTCGGCCGCGCGGGCACCCAGAATCTGCTGTCGCCGTCGTACCTTTTCGACGACCACGACGGCCACGTGATGCCCGCCGCGTTCCTGGTGTCCGGTGCGATCACGCGGCTGGCGCCGTTCTCCTGGGTGTGGCCCGCGGTGAGCCTCGTGGTGCTGCAAGCGCTCGCGTCGCTGGCATTGCTGCGTGCGCTGTGGGTGATCTTGGGCTGGCGGCCCGTGCTGCTGGTGCCGCTGACCTTCGCGTTGTTCACGCCGTTGGCGATACCCGGTTTCGCGTGGTGGGCGGCCGGGCTGAACACCCTGCCGATGCAGGCCGCGCTCGCGTGGGTGTGTGCCGACGCGATCCTGCTGATGCGCACGCGGCAGCCGCGCTATGCCGTCGCCGGGGTGCTGGTGTACTTCGGCGGGCTGCTGTTCTTCGAGAAGGCCGCGGTGATCCCGTTCGTGGCGTTCGCGGTGGTGGCCCTGCTCGGATACGTGACCGGGTCGTTCGGCGTGCGCGAGGTCTGGCGGCGCGGGCTGCGCCTGTGGCTGGCCTGTCTGGCGCTGACCGTCGCGTGGATCGGGGTGTATCTGATGGTCGTCGACCAGAAGCGGTGGAGTTTCGACGTCGCGATGACGGGAGACCTGCTGGGCCGGTCGTTCACACACGGCATCGTGCCGGGCCTGGTCGGCGGGCCGTGGGCGTGGCAGCGCTGGGCGCCGGCGTCGCCGTGGGCCACGCCGCCCGCGAGCGTCATGGTGCTGGGCTGGGTCGTGGTGATCGCGGCCGTGGCCCTGGCGCTGGCCCGCAAACAGCGCATCTGGCCCGTGCTCGCGGTCGCGCTCGGCTATGCCGTCGCGTGCCAGATACCTATCTATCTGATGCGCTCGTCGCGGTTCACGGCGCTGGAACTGGCGCAGACGCTGCGCTACCTGCCGGATCTGGTGGTGGTGCTCGCACTGCTCGCCGCCGTGGGGTTCTGCGCACCCAACCGCACCTCGCCCCGGCTGGATGCCTCGCGGCGGCGCACCGCCGTTGCCGTCGGGGTGGCGGTCGTGTTCATCGTGAGCAGCCTGTACTCGACCGCGACGTTCCTGCGGGTGTGGCGCGACAGCCCGGTGCCGTCGTATCTGAACAACGCCCGCGCGGGCCTGGCCGCCACGTCGGACGCCCCGTTGCTCGACCAGGAGGTGGACCCGCTGATCCTGCAGCGCGTCGCATTCCCCGAGAACCTGGCCAGCCACATGTTCGCACTCGCCCAACCGCGTCCCGAATTCGCCTCGGCAACAACAGATCTCCGCATGTTCGATCGCTCCGGCACGCTGCTGCCGGCCCAGGTGACCTGGGTGCGCACCATCGTCGAGGGGCCCGCGGCCAACTGCGGCTACCTGATCCAGCCCGATTTTCCGGTGCGCATGCCGCTCGACGGACCCCTGCTGCCCGCGGACTGGACCGCCGAGATCAACTACCTCGCCAACAGCGACGGCTCGCTGACCATGGCCCTTTCTGAAGGGCCCGAGGCCAAGGTGCCCGTGCGGCCCGGGCTCAACCGGGTTTTCGTCCGCCTGCCCGGGGCCGGTGACGCGATCACCGTGCGGGCCAACACCGCGGCACTGTCGGTGTGCATCTCGCCCGGGCCGGTCGGATTTCTGGCGCCGAAGTAGCGGGGTCGGGTTCACCTGCGGCACACACCGACCAAGACAGGCCAGGATCCGCACCGGGTGCGAAGCTGGCAGGTATGACTGACGTACGCGAACAGGGTCTGCGGGTGTTCCGGGAGTTACTGCCCGACAGTGAATTGCAGTTGCGGGACGGCACTTTCGGCGACGAACTGCTCGAGATCGGCGTCGACAACGTGTTCGGCCGGTTGTGGGCCCGCGAAGGCCTGAGCCTTCGGGACCGCAGCCTCGTCACGCTGGGCATCCTGATCGCGCTGCGGGCCACCGACGAGCTCAAAGCCCACGTGCAGATCGCCCGCACCAACGGGCTTTCTGAGGACGAGATCGCCGAGGTCATCTACCACTCCAGCGGATACGCGGGCTTCCCCGCCGCCAACACGGCCTGCAAGGTCGCGCGCGAGTCACTTCGCGAGGGCATAGCGTCTACGGAATGACGATCCTGCTTCTTCTGGTCGTGGCGATGGCCATCATCGGGTTTCTCGTCGTGCTCGTGGTCAAGAGCTCCAAGGGCCGTAATCAGGGACCGCCTCAGCCGCCGTACCCGCCCTATGGGCAACAGCCGCCGTACGACCCGCGTAACGGGCCGTGGACGTGACGATGATGACGACGACGAAGATGAGAGCCACCTGGGGGAATCGAACCCCCGACCTATTCATTACGAGTGAATCGCTCTGCCGACTGAGCTAAGGTGGCGCGCCTGGCGCACCAGGCGGGACGAGTCTACGGCAGACATCCCGCACCACCAAAGCCAGGCCGTCATCCCCGCAGCGCCTGCCCGACCGTGGCCACCATCGCGTCGACCGCGAACTTGGGCTTGACGTTCACCGCGAGCGCCTCGCGGCACTCCAGCACGGCCTCGATGCAGCGCAGCAGCTTGTCCGGCGAGGCATGGTCGGCCATCGCCGCGACCTTCTCGGCCATGTCGGGATGGTTGGCCGTGACACCGCCGGCCCCCGACGACACCAGCAGCGCATCGCGGAAGTAGGTCGCGAGGTCGATCAGCGCACGGTCCAGCGCATCGCGCGACGCGCGGGTCTTACGCGATTTCTGCCGGTTCTCCAGCTCCTTGAGCGCGCCGGCAGTACCTCGCGTGGTGCCCGCGGTGCCCTTGCCGGTGCCGCCGGCGCCCAGCGCGGTCTTGAGCTCCTCCATCTCGGCCTCGTTGCGCCCAGCCGTCAGCGCGAGCGCCTCGGCCTCGGCGACCGCGACCATCTCTTCGGCGGCCGCGTACGCGCGTGACGGTGTCGCGGCGTCGCGCGCGAGCCCGAGCGCACGTTTCCGGCGTTCGCGCGCCTCGGGATCGGTCGCGAGCCGGCGCGCGCGCCCGACATGTCCGCCGCTGACCGACGCCGCCCAGCGGGCATCGTCGGCCGGCAGGCCGTCGCCCGAGATCAGCACGTCGGCGATGGCCTCGACCGAAGGCGTCGTCAGCGCCACGTGCCGGCAGCGCGAGCGCAGCGTGATCGCGATGTCCTCGGGATCGACCGACGGCGCGCACAGCAGGAAGACCGTCGACGGCGGCGGCTCCTCGACCACCTTGAGCAGGGCGTTCGCGGCGCCCTCGGTGAGCCGGTCGGCATCCTCGATCACCACGATCTGCCACCGCCCGGTCGCGGGCCGCCGCGACGCGATCTGGACGATCTCACGCATCTCCTTGACCGCGATGGACAGTCCTTCGGGGATGATGCGCCGCACGTCGGCGTGCGTGCCCGCCATGGTCGTGGTGCACGCGCGGCACTGGCCGCAGCCCGGCACCCCGTCCGACGTGCACTGCAACGCCGCGGCGAAGCACAGCGCCGCGACCGAGCGGCCCGATCCGGGCGGACCCGTGATCAGCCACGCGTGTGTCATAGTCCCGGTCGCCGTCGCGCTGTGCGGTGAATCACCGCCACCGTCGCCGCGAGCGGCCACAGCAGCCGCCACCAGCTCCTTTTCCACCACGTGCTGGCCCACCAGACGCGAAAACACACCGCTCATCACCGCCAACAGTAGTGGCCGGGGCGGACACAACCTCCTCACAGCCGCGATGAACGTCGCCCCGGCCCGATACGGTTAACGGGTGAGCACGGAGGCGGTACCGATCGGGCGAATCAGCGCATTCGTCCGCTGGGTCGCGCGTACCCCGTGGCCGGTGTTCACGCTGGGCATGCTGCAGGCCGACATCATCGGCGCGCTGTTCGTGCTCGGCTTCCTGCGGTTCGGCCTGCCGCCCGAGGACCGCATCCAGCTGCAGGATCTGCCTGCCGCCAACCTCGCGGTGTTCCTGGGCTACCTCTTCGTGTCGTTCACCGTCGGTGCGTACCTGACGCTGCGGCTGCTGCTGCCGGTCATCCGCTGGCAGCGGCGCGACACGCTGCTTGCCGACGGCGATCCGGCGATCACCGAGCTGGCCCGCACGCGAGCCCTGCGGATGCCGTTCTACCGAACCCTGATCAGCGTCTCGAACTGGTGTTTCGGGTCCATCGTGTTCATCATCGCCAGCTGGCCCGTGGCCAGCGGCTCGGCACCCATCGTCGCCGTGGCGACCGCACTCGGTGCCACCGCCACGGCCATCATCGGCTACCTGCAGTCCGAACGCGTGCTGCGCCCGGTCGCGGTCGCCGCGCTGCGCGGCGGCGTGCCGGAGAACTTCCACGCGCCCGGCGTGATCCTGCGCCAGGTGCTCACCTGGGTGCTGTCGACGGGCGTCCCGGTCCTGGCTATCGTGCTGGCGCTGGTGGCCAGCAAGTTCTCGATCCTCACCGCGACGGCCGACCGGCTCACCACACCGCTCCTGCTGCTGGCCGTCGCCGCGCTGGTGATCGGGCTGTCCGGCACGGTGCTGGTGGCCATGTCGATCGCCGACCCGCTGCGCCAATTGCGTTGGGCACTGGGCGAAGTACAGCGCGGCAACTACAACGCGCACATGCAGATCTACGACGCCAGCGAGCTGGGCTTGCTGCAGGCCGGGTTCAACGACATGGTGCGCGACCTCGCCGAGCGGCAACGACTGCGCGACCTGTTCGGCCGCTACGTGGGCGAGGATGTCGCGCGCCGCGCGCTCGAACGCGGCACCGAGCTGGGCGGCCAGGAACGTGACGTCGCGGTGCTTTTCGTCGACCTGGTCGGTTCGACGCACCTGGCGTCGACCATCCCGGCCGCCGAGGTCGTCAACCTGCTCAACGAGTTCTTCCGCGTCATCGTCGACACCGTCAACCGCCACGGCGGGTTCGTCAACAAGTTCCAGGGTGACGCCGCGCTGGCCATCTTCGGCGCGCCCATCGAACATCCCGACGCGTCGGGTGCCGCGCTGGCGGCTTCGCGCGAACTGCACGACGAGCTGCTCACCGTGCTGGGCAGCGACACCGAGTTCGGCATCGGGGTTTCGGCGGGCCGCGCGATCGCCGGCCACATCGGCGCTCAGGCCCGGTTCGAGTACACCGTGATCGGCGACCCCGTCAACGAGGCCGCCCGGCTGACCGAGCTGGCCAAGCTCGAGGAAGGCCACGTGCTGGCATCCGCGATCGCCGTCAGCGGTGCACTGGATGCCGAAGCACTGTGCTGGGACGTCGGCGAGATCGTCGAGCTGCGCGGCCGTACCGCACCCACGCAGCTGGCCCGCCCCGTGAACCTGGTGTTGCCGCGCGACCTCGCCGACAACGTCACCGAAAGCGACCTGACCGGTTAGGTCTTCTTGGCGGCGGCTTTCTTGGCGGGCGCCTTCTTGGCCGGGGTCTTCTTCGCGGCAGCCTTCTTGGCCGGAGCCTTCTTGGCGGCCTTCTTGACCGGACCCTTGGCCCGGCGGTCGGCCAGCAGTTCCGATGCGCGCTCATCGGTGATCGACGCGACGTCGTCGCCCTTGCGCAGGCTCGCGTTGGTCTCGCCGTCGGTCACGTAGGGCCCGAACCGGCCGTCCTTGATCACCATGGGCTTGCCCGACGCGGGGTCGGTACCGAGCTCACGCAGTGGCGGAGCCGATGCGGCTTGGCGCCCACGGCGTTTGGGCTCGGCGTAGATCTTGAGCGCCTCTTCGAGGGTGATGTCGAACATCTGCTCCTCGGTGGCCAGCGAGCGGGAATCGGTGCCGCGCTTGAGGTATGGGCCATAGCGGCCGTTCTGCGCGGTGATCTCCTCACCGTTGGACGGGTCTACGCCGACCACGCGCGGCAGCGACAGCAGCTTGAGCGCATCGTCGAGCGTGACGGTCTCCAGATCCATCGACCGCAGCAGAGATCCGGTGCGCGGCTTGGGCCCCGTCGGCTTCTTGCCCTTCTTGGCCGGGGTTCCGGCCGCGCCGTCGTCGGGCTCCTCGGGTTCGGGCAGCACCTCGGTGACGTAGGGGCCGAAGCGGCCGTCCTTGGCCACGATCTCGTGTCCGGTCGCGGGATCGACACCGAGCACGCGACCTTCTTGTGGTGTGGCGAAAAGCTTTTCGGCCAGTTCGAGAGTCAGCTCGTCGGGCGTCAGATCCTCTTTGAGGTTGGCCCGCTGAGGCTTCAGCTCCCCCGGATTGTCGGGATCGGCGATCATGCGCTCCAGGTACGGGCCGTTGCGGCCCACCCGCACGTTGATGGCCCGCCCTTCGGAATCGTCGAAGAGCTTGATGGAGTTGACTTCTCGCGCGTCGATGCCTTCGAGGTTGACGCCCACGAGCTTCTTGAGCCCGCCCGCACGCGCCACCGAACCTTCGACGCCGTGTTCACCGCCGAAGTAGAAGTTGTTGAGCCAGTTGGTCCTTCGCTCCTGACCATTGGCGATCTCGTCGAGTTCGTCTTCCATGGCCGCGGTGAAGTCGTAGTCGACCAGCCGGCCGAAGTGCTGCTCCAACAGGCCCACGACCGCGAACGCGACCCAGGACGGGACCAGCGCGCTGCCCTTCTTCTGCACGTAGCCGCGGTCCTGGATGGTCTTGATGATCGAGCTGTACGTCGACGGGCGGCCGATGCCAAGCTCTTCGAGCACCTTGATCAGCGACGCCTCGGTGAAACGTGCGGGCGGGCTGGTCTGGTGCCCGTCGGCAGTGAGTTCGGCGGCGTCGACCCGCTGCCCCTGCGTCAGGTTCGGCAGGCGGCTCTCGGCGTCGTCGGACTCGCCACCGGCCAGCTCGTCGATGCTCTCGACGTAGGCCTTGAGGAAGCCCGGGAACGTGATGGTGCGACCGGACGCGTTGAAGACAACCTGCTCACCGCCTGCCGCAGCGCCGGCGATCCGCAACGACAGCGTGGTGCCGCGCGCATCGGCCATCTGCGAGGCCACGGTGCGCTGCCAGATCAGCTCGTAGAGCCGGAACTCGTCGGTGTCGAGCTGCGCGTGCAGCTGGCCCGGCGTCTGGAACACGTCACCGGCGGGCCGGATGGCCTCGTGCGCTTCCTGCGCGTTCTTGACCTTGCGGGTGTACTGCCGCGGCGTCGGGTGCACGTACTCGTCACCGTAGAGCTGCCGCGCCTGGTTGCGAGCCGCGTTGATGGCCGACTCCGACAAAGTCGTCGAGTCGGTACGCATGTAGGTGATGTAGCCGTTCTCGTACAGCCGCTGCGCGATGCTCATGGTGCGCTCGGAGCTGAACCGCAGCTTGCGGCCGGCCTCCTGCTGCAGCGTCGAGGTCATGAACGGCGCGTAGGGCCGGCGGGTGTACGGCTTCTGCTCGACCGAGCTGACCGCCAGCTGCGCACCGCGCAGCCCGGCCGCCAGGGCCCCGGCGGCGGCCTCGTCGAGCACCAGCACCTCATCGGGCTTGCGGACCTGCCCCAGCGAGTCGAAATCGCGGCCCGTCGCGACGCGGCGCCCGTCGACCGTGTTGAGCTTCGCGGTGAACCGGGGCGGCGTGGCCTGCGGGTCGGACACGCTGGCGTCGAGCTCGGCGGTGACGTCCCAGTAACCGGCCGTGCGGAACGCCATGCGCTCCCGTTCGCGCTGCACGATGATGCGCGTGGCCACGGACTGCACGCGGCCCGCCGAAAGCTTCGGGGCGACCTTCTTCCACAGCACCGGGCTGACCTCGTAGCCGTACAGGCGGTCGAGGATGCGCCGGGTCTCCTGCGCGTCGACCAGGTCGATGTCCAGGTCACGCGGGTTTGCGGCGGCGTCGCGGATCGCGGGCTCGGTGATCTCGTGGAACACCATCCGGCGATACGGGATGCGGGGCTTGAGCGTCTCCACGAGGTGCCACGCGATGGCCTCACCCTCGCGGTCACCGTCCGTTGCCAGGTAGAGCTCGTCGACACCTTTGAGCAGGTCTTTGAGCTCCGATACCGTGCCCTTCTTGTCAGGGCTGACGATGTAGAGCGGCTCGAAGTTGTCGTCGACGTTCACGCCGAGCCGCGCCCAGGCCTCGGATTTGTACTTGGCGGGCACGTCGGCGGCGTTGCGCGGCAGATCCCTGATGTGGCCGCGCGAGGACTCGACGACGTAGTTCGAGCCCAGGTAGCTGGCTATTTTGCGCGCTTTGGTCGGCGACTCGACAATGACGAGTCGCCGGATATTTCCCGTCCTACCGCCGCTGCGGTCGTCGCCAGCCAACTGTGCCTACGCTCCACTTCATATAGTTGCCACGCCATGCGAGGCAACTGACAATTTCGCACTCCGCGCGAGCCTACGCAAACTGGCCCTTTGCCCCACACCTATTAAATACGTGGCCAGTGCGCCAACGCGGCAGCATCCCCCGGCGGTTCCCCCACGTTCTCTACCAGGCGCGACAGCCTGCGCCGGCCGCTGATCCGCAAGGCCGGGTGCGATCCGCGCGTGCCGATGAGCGTGGGTGCGATCCCGACCCGCATCATGGCCGACGCGAGCGGCGCGTGCGTGTCCGGCGCGTGCGGGTCCAGACCCAGCAGGTAGCGGTCGTCGGCCTCGGGTTCGCCGGCCGCCAGTGCCCAGGCCCGCAGCTCGCGTGAGCCCGGCAACCACGTCGGCGGCACGGTCTTGACCGCGCCGCGGGTCCACTCCCGCGCGATCGGCACGAGCTGCGGATCCAGCGCCGTGCGGACCAACGGAGTGTTCTCGTCGGTGCGGGCGATCTCGGCGGCCAGGCCGGCCTGACCGAACATCTCCGCGAGCGCCTCCGCGCGCCACGGCTCGTCGACCACTACTGAGATCCGCGCTGTCTGCTTCTCGCCGCTGCCGACCACGACGATCTGGCCGGGCCCCGCGAGCACTCCGGTGAGATCGGTGACCGCGGGCGGCACCGATTCAGCCGAGAAGAAGGACAGCTGGCTCACAGCACGACAGTAGGCCAGCCGAGCCCATAAACCAGAACACCCCCGCGGTGTCCGGTGCGGGACTTTTTCGCGGGGGTGTCCTGTCAGGTGTGGGTTGGCTCAGATGGTCCGAACACCCGTGGCCTGCGGCCCCTTGGGGCTCTGGCCGACCTCGAACTCAACCTTCTGGTTCTCTTCCAGGGTGCGGAAGCCGCTGCCCTGGATTTCCGTGTAGTGGACAAACACGTCGGCGGAGCCGTCCTCGGGCGCGATGAAGCCGAAGCCCTTCTCCGCGTTGAACCACTTCACAGTTCCCTGTGGCATTTCTCGATCTTTCCTTCTCTTATTACCGGGTGCGGTCCACCGACTTCCGGCGTACCGGGCCCGTTCCGACCGCTTACCAACGCGTGTGTCGCCGGAACGAGACCGACCTACAACCCTCGCAGGAACCGCGATCGCAACGACGATCCTGCGAGTGCGAGTGACAAACACAGAAGCTGCGACCGTGGTTAGTCAATCACGTTCCGCGCTGCCGCGACAGTCTCAACGTGCCGCGCGTGGTGAACAATTCGTTTACAACCCCGCGCAGGCCGCGGCGGGGTCGGCGACAGGAGGGCAAAGCGTGTCAGATCGGGGCCTGGATTTCGGCCGTGAGCTGCTCGCCTGCGCTGTCGACGGCACCCCGGCCGACGAACATCCGCTACGCCATGTCGCGGATTTACCTCCGCGTCAGGGCCGCCAGGAAAGCTGGCCGGAGTGGGCCGACCCAGATGTGGTGCGGGCGTTGCTTGATCACGGCATCACCGCGCCGTGGTCGCATCAGCTCACCGCGGCACAGCTAGCGCACGACGGGCGCCACGTCGTGCTGTCGACGGGTACCGCATCCGGGAAGTCGTTGGCCTACCAGCTGCCGATCCTGTCGACCCTGGCCGCCGACCCACGGGCCCGCGTGCTCTACCTGTCCCCCACCAAGGCCCTCGGGCACGACCAGTTGCGCGCCGCGATGGCGATGACCGAAAGCGTCACCGCGCTACGGGATGTCGCGCCGAGTGCGTACGACGGCGACAGTGCAGCCGAGGTCCGACGATTCGCCAGGGAACGGTCGCGGTGGATCTTCTCCAACCCCGACATGATCCATCTGTCCATGCTGCGCAACCACGCCCGCTGGGCGGTGTTCCTGCGTCACCTCAAGTATGTCGTGGTCGACGAATGCCACTATTACCGTGGCATTTTCGGCTCGAATGTGGCCATGGTGCTGCGCCGGCTGCTGCGGTTGTGCGAGAGATATTCCACCGACCATTCGACCCCCACTGTGTTCTTCGCCAGCGCCACCACAGCCGCGCCCGCCGAGACCGCGGCCGAGCTCATCGGCCAGACGGTGACCGCGGTGACAGAGGACGGATCCCCGCAGGGCGCCCGCACGATCGCCCTGTGGGAACCGGCTCTGCTGCCCGAACTCAGTGGTGAAAACGGTGCGCCGGTACGCCGTTCGGCCGGCGCGGAGGCCGCCCGGGTGATGGCCGACCTCGTCGCCGAGGGTGCACGCACCCTGACGTTCGTGCGGTCACGTCGAGGTGCGGAGCTCACCGCGCTGGGAGCACGGACCCGGTTGGAGGACATCGCTCCCGAACTTGCCGAGCAGGTGGCGTCCTACCGTGCCGGGTATCTCGCCGAAGACCGTCGGGAGCTGGAGCACGCCCTGTCCGATGGCCGCCTGCGCGGCCTGGCGACCACCAACGCGCTCGAGCTGGGCATCGACATCGCCGGACTGGATGCCGTGGTGCTGGCCGGATTCCCCGGCACGGTCGCGTCGTTCTGGCAGCAGGCGGGCCGATCCGGGCGACGCGGGCAGGGCGCGCTCATCGTGCTGGTGGCCCGCGACGACCCACTCGACACCTATCTGGTGCACCATCCGGCAGCGCTGCTCGACAAGCCGATCGAACGCGTCGTCATCGATCCCACCAACCCGCACGTGCTCGGGCCACAGCTGCTGTGCGCCGCGGCCGAACTGCCACTCACCGATGCCGAAGTGCGGTTGTGGAACGCCGAATCGGTGGCCGCGGACCTGGTCGACGACGGATTGCTGCGCAAACGGGCCGGCAGCTATTACCCGGCACCCGGGGTCGATCCGCATCCCGCGGTCGACATCCGGGGCTCCTCGGGCGGTCAGATCGCGATCCTGGAGACCGACACCGGACGGATCCTGGGCACCACGGGCGCAGGCCAGGCCGCGTCGTCGGTCCATCCCGGAGCGGTGTATCTGCATCAGGGCGAGACCTACCTGGTCGATTCCCTCGATTTCGAGGACGGCATCGCGTTCGTCCACGCCGCGGACCCGGGCTACACCACCTTCGCGCGCGAGGTCACCGACATCGCCGTGACAGGCGCCGGTGAACAGCACCACCACGGGCAGGTGACCGTGGGGCTGGTGCCGGTGTCGGTGACCAACACCGTGGTCGGTTACCTGCGCAGGCGCGTCGACGGCGAGGTGATCGACTTCGTCGAACTCGACATGCCCCCGCGCACCCTGGACACGGTCGCGGTGATGTGCACCGTCACCCCGGAAGCGCTGCAGGACAACGGGATCGACCCGCTGCGAGTGCCTGGCTCCCTACACGCGGCCGAACATGCCGCGATCGGCCTACTGCCCCTGGTGGCCAGTTGCGACCGCGGGGACATCGGCGGGGTTTCGACAGCGGCCGGGCCCGGTCCCGGCGAATTGGCCGGGCTGCCCACGATTTTCGTCTACGACGGCTACCCGGGCGGCGCGGGGTTCGCCGACCGTGGCTTTCACCAGTTCGCCACCTGGTGGGGTGCGACGGCCGCGGCCATCGAGGCGTGCGAGTGCCCGCAGGGCTGCCCGTCGTGCGTGCAATCGCCCAAGTGCGGCAACGGCAATGACCCGCTCGACAAAGCCGGTGCGGTACGGGTACTGCGTCTGGTGCTCGGCGCGCTGAACCGTGACGACCCCCGACCGTGAAGACGACCGACCCCTCGACGGCCGACTGCACGGATCGACAACACATGACCACGTTCGGGCACGCCGAACACGCAGACGTTGCGACGAACGGTCGGACAACGCGATCCGTTCCCAATCCCGGAGGCCGGGCGCAGTGGCAAATTACTTGAATTCACTCATGTTTGCAACCGGTTGGTTGGGCGCCCGCCCGGGCGAGATGCGCCGCCGCGGTGTTTGAGGTACGGATTTCGTTGTTGCTCGGCGTAAGGACAGCTACCTGACCGCCGGTAAAATACCCGTCATGACCCACGACTGGCTGCTCGTGGAAACACTCGGCAGCGAGCCGGCGGTGGTTGCACGGGGTCAACAGACCAAGAATCTCGTTCCGATAAGTGCGTTTCTGCGTCGCAATCCGAACCTCATGGCCATTCAGAGCGCCATCGGTGAGACCGTACGCGCAGGTCAGGGCCTCAGCAGTATCACTCCCAAGAACGACCGCGTGATCCGCACCGAGGTGGTGCGGATGTCCGATGGGCGCATCCACGGTGTGCACGTCTGGATCGGCCCGCCCGACGTCGACCCGCCGGAACGACCGATTCCGGGTCCGCTCAAATGGGATCTCACGACAGGCATCGCGACCGATACTGCGGAATCCATCGCCAACAGCGGGATGGATCCGGAAACCGAGGCGACCCACGGCCGCGCATTCGCCGACGATTTGCCGACGCGTGATTTGAACCCCAGCGAGGCCAAGGTGCTGTCGATGACGATCAAGCCCGAACCGGGCAGCACATTGTGCACCACATGGGACGTCACGGACTTCCGTGGCAACCCGATCACGGTCGGATTCGTGGCCCGCGTGGCATACGAATCAACCGACGACGGGCCCGAGCGGCTGATCTGCCGCGCGATGAACTGGCGTAGCGAGCGCGAAGGTGCTCAGGTGCCGCCCGACTACCTTGCGCAGCGGATTCTCGAAGGCCTGGCGCAGCCCGGTGTGCATCGGGCCCTGATCGACCTCAACAACTGGAAGTTGTTGAAATGGCTCGACGAACCGGCCCCGTTCTTCGACTGGCGCAGCCGCGAGGGCGGGCCGGCACGTGTGCACCCGCTCGACGCCCGCCACATGGAAAGGATGACTGCGGAATTCGCCGGCGGCGTCACCACCGCTGTGTTGCGAATGCGCACGGCCGACGGCGGGTGGCAGCCGGTGCACATGACGATCAATCGCATCGAGCTTGAGCGGGACACGTTCGCCGGTCTGGTGGCACTGCGCCTGCCGACCGCCGCCGAAGTGGCCGCCGCCGACCTCGACGCGATCGACGACTGAGATCGCCGGTTCAGGCGTTGCGGCGGCGCCGGTCCGACACGACGAGGAACAACGCCGAGGCCACGAAGTAGATTGCGCCGAACGCCGCGTAGCCGGCGATGGTGGAGACGCCGGGCACCTCGGGTGCGTTTGCCTGCTTGAGGAACATCACGCCCACGACGGCCGATTGCCCGCCGCTGAGTGCCATCGGCCATTGCGCCCCATAGCTTTTCCAACGGCGAACGGCGGTCGCCAACTGCAGCAGCCCCGCCAGAGACGCCCACACCCCGAACACGCCGAGCACTGCGTTCATGCTCATCGACAGCGCGATCGCGACTGCGACCGCCGTGGCAGTGCTGACCGCGGTGTTGAGCGCCTGCGTCCGGTTGTGCCGCATCCCGCCGTTACGTCGCGCGTCGACGAGATTGGCTGCCGCATCCCATGCCGGGTAGACCACCAGGAGCGCTCCGACGACGGCCGACGCACCGGCCGGCAGGGTCAAGACCGCCGCCACCCACAGGAATGAAAATGCGGCGCGGACGAAGTAATAGCGTTTCAGCCACGCATTGCCGGCAGCATTATCGTGTTCGGGTTGCACTTTCACTGCCATGTTTTCTCCTGAGAATCGGGAAAGAGAGATGCCCGCCCGCTAAGCGCTGACGAGCCTTTCGATCAGCGCATCGGTGATGACGCTGAATATGTGTGAATCGCCGTACGCCCGGGCCGACAGCATGGCACCGTGCACGGTCGCCATGAGCGTCTCGGCCTCGGCCCGTGCGGATTCTTTGAGCGCGAATTCGCCCTGGTCGGCGCCCCCCTGCAGAACCGAGGTCAGCCACGCCGACAGCGCCTCGAAGTGCGCACGCACTTCAACCGCGACTTCCTGCGGCAGCAGGGGTATCTCGCTCGCGAGCAGCGCACACACGCAAAAAGCCGTACTGGGATCGGCGATACACCCCGCCCAATAGCCGATATATGCGCGGAGTTGGTCTACGGGTTCGGGAACATTCCGCTCGATGTGCGCAAGCCCCTCGGCGGCATCTGTGCGATATCGCTCGACGAGAATGCGAACCAGATCCGCCTTCGTCGGAAAATGATGGTGGATGCTGGCCTTCCGGATTCCTACGGCGCCGGCGATATCGGCATAGCTGAAACCGTTGTAGCCACCGGTGATTATCAAGGAACGAGCGCAGTCGATGATGCCGTCGTAGGTCGCTCCGGTCGGAGTCACGGTTCCTACCCTACCTACTAGTAGGTAGGCGTCAAGTGGGCCGGGTCATGGCAACACCGGGCCCGCGCGCGCCGATGCCCGGGCGGGCCCCAGATCCCACCGCCCGAAGCGCACGGTGACCTGGGCTTCGAGCACCACGTCGAGCCCGTCCACTCGGCAGCCCGCGACGACCGTGTGCATCGCCGAGGCGATCGCGTCCGCCTGAGCACACGCCGCATCGGGCCCCGCCGCGAGCGAGCCCGCCGCGGCGAGCGCCGCGAGATCGGCTGCCGCCTGGGCCTGGTGCCGCGCGATGACCGCAGCCCCGAGATACGCGAGACCCACCGTGAAGGCCACCACCACCGCGATCATGGCGGCCGCGAGCACACTCGCCGAACCACGCTCATCCGCCGGGCTCCATCGCGGCCGCCGCCTGCGACGACACCGTGAGGCCGGGCAGCGCCGCCGGGATACTGACCTGCGCCACCACGACCGCGCCCTCCCGCCGCAGGTGCACCGACGCGCCGTCGGGCGCGATCCGCCGTGCCACCGCGGTGGCAGAGGCATCGTCACCGCGGGCCGCCAGCCGCGCGGCTTCCCGGGCCGCGTCGACACACCGGACCTGCGCGGTAACCGCGCTGAGCCCGCCGACGCACAGCATGAGGACCACCACCAACGCGGCGATCGCGAAAGCCGCCTCCACCGTGACGGCACCGGAGTCATCTAGATGTTGGTGTTGAGCGCCCTGCTGATGATGTTGGTCAGCGCGCTGACAATCGAATCCCCGGTCACCACGGTGTACAGGATCGCCCCGAACGCCGCGGCGGCAATCGTGCCGATCGCGTACTCGACTGTCGACATGCCAGAATCGTCGACCACCAGCACCGCCAGCCGGGCACGAACCTGCTGAATCATGTTCTCTACCATTGGTTTTCCTTTCCACTGAGGTCACAGCAACCCCGAACCGAGCACGTCGCCGGCCAGCCCGGCGACCACGGGCACGATGCCCAGGCACAAAAACGCGGGCAGATAACACAGGCCGAGCGGGCCCGCGACCAAAACCGATGCGCGCTCCGCGGCAGCGTCGGCGGCGGCCGAGGCATCGTGGCGTGACTGGACGGCCAGCTCGGCCACGCCGTGCGCCAGTGCGGTGCCCGACGCTGCCGAGCGGCGTGCCAGCCGGAGCAGGGCCTCGGCGTTCTTGTCCTCGAGCAGCTGATCGTTCGACCAGGCGACGGCCGGATCAGCGCCGAGCGCCAGCAGGTCGGATGCCCGGGTCAGCAGCGCGGCGACGGTCGCGGGAGCCGACGGCGCGGCCGCCGACGCAGCGCCGGAGACCGCCATGCCTGCCGAAAGGCACGCGGCGAGCAGGTCGAATGTCGACGCGGCCGCAAGCGGGTCGTCATCCCGCGGGGCGTGACGCGCCGTGGTCTTCGCGCCCGATGTCCCGATACGCCTGCGCGGGCCCGCCCCGACGAGCAATGCTGCCGCCAACAGCACTGCCGCCCAGCTCATTTGACCACCCCAGCGGCGATCCGGTCCGACCACAGCAACCCGGCACACGACAGCAGCACACCGATCACCAAGAGCCAACCGCCCCCACCACTCGTGAGAAACGACACCGGATCGGCACCGATCAGCTGCCCGAGCCCGATGCCCACCACAGGCAGCCCGGCCAGCACGATCGCGGTCGCCCGCGCGCCCGCCATGCCCGCGTGCACGTAGGTCGAGAAGCGTTCGCGCTCAACGATGTCCTGCTGCGCGGTGCGCATCAGGGTGGCGATGGCCAAGCCGTGGTGCTCGGCCAACCGCCAGCACACCGCCAGGCGCTGCCAGTGCACCGGTAGCACCGATGACCGCGCGATGTCGTCGAGACCGGCCGCGACGTCGGCGCCCAACCGGCCACGCGCCGCCACGGTGCGCATACCGTCGGCCACGGGCCCCGAGACCTCCGCGGCCGCCGTGCTGAACGCGCTGACGGGGTGTGCGCCGACGCGCAACTCCCCGACCAGCACCCCCAGCGCGGCCTGCAGCGCGTCGGCTTCTTCTTTGCGGCGCACCATCATCCGGCGGCGCCGCCACCGCAACCAACCGGTGCCGGCGATCATGCCCGCGGCCAACGCGGCGGTGCCGGGAATCGTCCACAGCACCACCCCCGCCGCGACCAGCCCGACGGGCAGGACCGGGCCGCGGCGTATCCGCGATCGACGCACCGCCCGCAACCGGCGCGGGGTGACCGGCCAGACCAGCAGGGCCACCGCCAACGCGACCGCCGCGGCCGTCACGGCGTGCCCCGCTCGGCGATGAGGGTTTTGAGATGCTCTGCTCCGCAACCGAATCCGTTGTCCGCGTGCCACGCCGTCCGCACGTGCACCGAGCCGTCGGCGCCCCGCCCCAGCACCGCGATCTCGGCAAGCCTGCGCCGTCCGGACCCGTCGCGGCCCACGTGTGCCAGCACCTGACACAATTATCAGTAGTTAACTACACAATGTGGGCGCACAATGCGTGTTGAACTGCGTATTTATCGTCGGGTACATGTACTCTAAGAGTGTGCGTAGCAATATCAACCCTCTCGCCACGCCGATGCGGCGTGTTGCTTGCGCTCTCTGTTTTTGTGTGCGAAATTCGCCGTGTGAACCTACAAGAGCGGTTGCGCAAGGCGGTGTCGGATCATGGGCCGTCGTTGGCGACTCTGCGTTACGACTTGGAGGTGGTGATCCCCAAGGTTGGCCAGATGTGGCAGCCGTTGTTCGAGGATCCGTTGGATATTCATGGTCAGGCGTTTTGTACGTGTGTGCGCCAGATGGTGTTGAGGATGCGCGAGCTTCGCAAGCCGATCCCTGGGGACACGTTGTTGACTTCTCGTGGCAGTGGGTTGTCGGTGCAGATCGCCGATTCGCGGGGGATGGATTTTCGTGCGCGACGGTGGCCGTCGAAGGTGTTGCACGGGGAGCGAGTTCGGGTGGTGACGCATCCGACGGGCGGCGATCTTCGGGTGCTGCGGCCGCCGAAGGCTCAGGTCGACGAGCAGATGTTGTTGGACGAGGACGAGCCGGCGCAGTTGTTTCCGTCGCCGATTGTGACTCCGGCCGGTACACCGGATATCTTCGCCCTGTGGTGGCCGACCGACGATGGGTGGGGATTGTCGGAGGCGGTGTTGGCGTTCGTGGTGGATGTGGACAATGCGTCGCGGGTGCAGATTTTGGCAACCGAGCCGCTGCCTCCAGTCACCGACTCTCCGCTGGTGACTCCGTCGGCGCAGGGTCAGGGGCCCAGGGACGACTTCGGCGAGTACGAGCCGCCGGCGCTGGGGACGGGCGAGGATCCCGAGGAGCCGGCTTAAGGGGTCGTGGTGTCGGGGGTCGATGCGAATGTCGGCGGGTGGCTGTTGAATCGAGGTCGCAATGACGACGACCGTGGACGTGTATGGGTTGCGGGTCAACCAGGCCCGGGTCATGCGCGCGATGACTGCCACTGCGGTGATGGAAGCGTTGGGCTGGAAGCATTCTCGGCTGAACCGGTTGGAGAAGTCGACCACGACGGCGTTGCCGATCAAGGATTTCGACCGGCTGGTGGCGGTGTTGCGGTTCCCGGCGAAATTTTTCACCACCGCTCCGACGTCGCGGGTGCACCAGTCGGATCTGTTGTTCCGTGCGCCGCGGTCGATCACGGCGACCGAGCGGGAGTATTTGGCGCAGTTCGCGGCATTGGCTGGGGAGTTTCTCGACGAGCTCAATGGCCGCACTCAGTTACCTGCGGTGAAGTTGCCGATACTTCCGATCGACACCGCAGTGACCCAGGCCGCTGCGGCGGTGCGTGCCAGTTGGGGGTTGGAGCACGATCAGCCGATCGAGTACCTGACGCATGAGATCGAGCGCAGCGGTGTGGTGGTCGTGGTGCGCCGCTTGCTGACCTCCTCGTCACGGCGGATCCTGGGTGACGGGGATTCCACCGGCAAGATCGACAAGCATTTGGGTTATTCGGTGCGTGTCGGGGAGTTCAATACCCGGCCGTTGATCGTTGTGCGGCAATCGAATTCGTGGGAACGGACCCGCTGGACGCTGGCTCATGAGGTGGGTCATCTGGTGTTGCATGCCTCGGGCAGCGTCACCGAGGCCTGCGAGGAGCAGGCGTCGCAGTTCGCCTCGGAGTTGTTGGCGCCGGCGGCGGTGCTGGCCAAGGACGTGTCGCGGGCTCCGTCGCTGGCGGAGTTGTTGCCGGTGAAAGCAAAGTGGGGTGTGTCGCTGGGGGCGTTGATCAAGCATCTGCATACCTCGCAGTTGTTGACTGGGGCGCGGTTTGAGGCGTTGCGCCGCCAGCTCTACACCCGGGTCAATCCGGATACCGATACGACGTGGGGTCGGGTGGAGCCGGGCTGGAATGACCGTGAGGTGGAGCGGCCACGATTGATCAGCAAGTGGCTGGAGATGGCGTTTTCGGCGCGTTCGGCGGCGATGCTGGCCCCCTATGACTTGGTGTGGCCGCAGGATCTGCTGGAGGACTTCATGGCCGGGCAGCGGGCCGCCCCGGGCGCGGCGGCGGTGCGGGTGGCCGCCGGCAGCGGCAGAGCGACGGTCGGACCCGGGTCATCGGCGCCCAGTACGGGCAGCAATGTGATTCCGTTGCGGCAGCGAAGCCGGCGCGGCTAGAACACAAGGGGGGCCGGTGGCGCGAGTGCAGCGGGTGATCTTTGCCGACCAGCCTGTCACCTACACGGTCGTTGGCGCCGATCATCTGCCGGTGGCCCCGGCTGCGGAGTATCTGAGGTTTCTGCGTGAGGGGGGCGCGTCCCCGCACACGGTGCGTGGCTACGCCGCGGGGTTGGCGCGGTGGTTCACGATGCTCGAGCACACCGGCCATCGCTGGGATGACTTCCCCACCACCCTGTTCGGGCAGTACTTGCAGTATCTGCGGACTGGGGATCTGCCCGGGACACCGCGCCTGGGTGCCCCCGAGACCAAGATGGTGACCAGTTCTTTGCAGCCGCGGGCGGCTGCGGTGTTGTCGATGTATCGCTATCACGCTGATGCCGGCACCACCGAGGTGCCTTATCGGCGTTTGGTCACTCAGCGGGGCAGCTGGCGGCGCCACAACCGCTACGTCGGGTTCCTCGACGGCGTCGGGCCCCACCGCGACGGCGAGCACCCGATCTACCCGGTGCGCACCCCGCGGCGATCGGCTACCCCTGTCTTGTCGCCTGCCCAGGTGGCCACGATCCTCGATGGCTGCTCGGTGCAGCGCGACGGGGACTGGACCGGCGGGGCCGCCGCGGTGCGCAACCGATTGTTTTTCGCAGTACTGGCCGAAACGGGAATGCGTCTGGGCGAGGCCTTATCACTGCGGCACAACGATTTTCATATCGGCGCCGGTGCGACCCCGTGGATCGACATTGTGGAGCGCCAAGATCATCCCCATGGTGCTCGGGTCAAGACCGGGCCGCGGCGGATCTATGTCGGTGATGACCTGGAGGCACTGTATTCAGAGTATGTGTGGCAGTTGGTCGCGATGAACGCCGACCAGGTGGTCGATGATCTGTCGAATCATTTCGTGTTCGTCAATCTGCAACGGGGACCGCGTTTTTCGCCGATGCGCCAGGAGAACATCTACGAGAAGGTGCGCGGGCTGCGCACAGCGCATCGGAGTCTGCCGCCGGATTGGTCACCGCACTGGCTGCGCCACACTCACGCCACCGCGTTGCTGCTGGCGGGGGTGCCTGAGCATGTGGTGATGCGGCGTCTGGGCCACGCCGATGTGCAGACCACTCTGTCCACCTACGGCTGGGTCACCCAGGACGCGGCGATGCGTTCACTGGCCGAGTGGAAAAACTATGTCGCCGGATGGAAAGGACTTCACGATGGCCAGCAATGAGGGCCGCCTGACCACACCGGTAGGCGACCTCGGTGCGGTGGCGTGGCAGGCGCAGTGGGCCCAGGTACCCGCCGAATGGCGCCGCCCGGCCTATCAGGTGCATCTGCCCCCGGCAGATCGGGTGTTCCTGTCCCGCAAGAACGATCTGCCGCCCGCTGCGACCGCTGGGGTGTACGACTTCACCCCGCAGGCCACACCGGCGCGGTTCGCCGACGAGATCGCCTGGTGGGTGTGGGTGTGCTACCACGAGGGGCTGCGCAAGATCGAGCATTCCCTGCTGCGCTGGGCCACCCAGGCCATCAGCGCCGCCGCGGCCGAGTACCGCAGTGCGCACGGCCGCCACCCGGTGAGCATCACCGACCTGGCGGTCAACGACATGGTGCGCCACGCGGTCGTGGTGTTCGAGCGGCGCAATGCGCGGCTGCCCGCCGGCGGCACACGCCGCAATATTGTGGGCCTGATCGAGCATCTGCACCTGTTTGTGTCGGTGCGGGCCAGCGCCATCGACTGGTGGGCCTATGACACCTGGGATCTGCGGGCCGATCCACGGATCCCGCAACGCGAACACGAACCGTGCCACGAGAAGACGGTGCGCATCGGCGCGATCGAACCAGCGTGGCTGCGCGAAGGGGTGCGGTTTTGGCTGCGCACCTGCCTGGATGCGGAGTTGCTGCGCTGGTCATCGGCAGTCGATCGTGCCCGCGAGATGGCGCGCCATTTCGGTGAATTCGTGATCGCGCGTGGCTACACCGATCCCGTCTTATCCGATGACCCGGCGCAGCTACGCCTGATTTTCACTACCTACAACGAATACCTGCGCTCCCCAGCCGCGGCTGCCCGACCTGACAAGCCGTTGTCTGCCACGGCGATCGGCGACAGCCAATCTCAGATCCAGAGCTTCTACACGTTCATGCTCGACCATGCACCCGAGGCCGCGGCAGCCACCGGCGATGCGCGTTGGGAGAACCTGTCCGCGGCGCACACCCGGTTGTGGGGGCCGGCGTTTCGCACCCGCCGCGCCCACCGCACCCGGGAATTGACCTGGTACTCCACTGGAGAACTGCAGCAGATGCTGGCCTACCTCGACGTGCTCGCCGCCCAACGGGGCGCCCTGGTGTCGGTGACCCATCCCGATGGCACCGTGTCGCTGATCAAAGGCCTCGGCGACCCCCAGGCCGCCCGGATCTGGCTGCTGCAAGCACTGACTGGGCGGCGGGCCTCAGAAATTCTCATGCTCGATCACCACCCGCTCGAAGCGATCCCCGGCGCGGCGCGGCCCACCGCCACCGATGACCCCGATGTGTTCGTGGCCAAACTGCGCTACCAACAGACCAAAGTCGACGGGGTCATCCCCACCATCCTGGTCGAGCAGGCCGTGGTCAACGTCATCGCCGAGCAACAGCGCTGGCTCGCCGACACCCACCCCAGCCTCACCCCGAAATACCTGTTCATCGCGGTCAAACAAAACCTGGCCGGGCGCCGGCCCCGCCCGTATGCAACGTATCGGGCCTCCCTGGACAAGCTCGATGCCATCCATGGTCTCAGCGATGCTGCGGGAAACCCGTTGCGGTTCACCCAAACGCATCGGCTGCGCCACACCCGGGCCACCGAACTGCTCAACGACGGCGTGCCGATCCACGTCGTCCAGCGCTACCTGGGCCACAAGAGCCCCGAGATGACCATGCGTTATGCCGCGACACTGGCCGCGACCGCCGAAGCGGAGTTCCTCAAACACAAGAAGATCGGCGCTCACGGCACCGACATCGGAATCAGCCCGTCTGACATGTTGGACATGACCCAGCTCTCAGTGCGCACCGACCGGGTCTTGCCCAACGGGGTGTGCCTGCTGCCGCCACTGAAAACCTGCGACAAGGGCAACGCCTGTCTGTCGTGCGGGCATTTCGCCACCGACGCCACCCACCTCGACGAACTCAAAGATCAGCACGCCAAGACCACGGCGCTGGTCGAGATCAGACGTCAGCAGTACCGCCAGCGCACCGGCCGCGAACTCACCGATGACAACGTATGGGTCGCCCAACGCCTGCGCGAATTGCATTCCCTGCAAGCCATCCTGGACCGCCTGACCGCAGATCAACGCACCCATCAGGAGGCGATCGCCGGGGCCGGGACGGCCAACCGCATCCCGCTGCAACCTGTGGCCACCCGCGGTGCGCACGATTCAGCACTGCGCAAAGCCGATCCTCACACACCCGCATGACCGTCACCCCCGCCTCCCTCACCGCCCTTGAGGCCAGCGCCCGCAAACGCAGCGCCGACGTCGAGGCCCGTATCGATCGGGCCCTGAAGAAGATGCGCAAGCAGGGCCTCGACATCAACGTCAGCAGCCTGGCCCGCCACGCCGGAGTGTCACGCAGCGTCATCCACCGCCGCCCCCAACTGCGAGAACAGATCCGCACCACCCAGCCGCTGGCCGCCGCCCCCGATCCACCGCCACCACCGGCTACCGACACCGAGAGCAGCATCATCACCGCGCTACGGACCCGCCTGAAGGCACGAGACGCCCAGATCGCCGACCTGAAAGCCCAACTGCGCGAACGCGACCACATCATCGCGACCCTGCACGGGCAACTGGCCGGCAAACCCCACCCGGACACCAACTCCTAGCTGGCTGGTTGTGCGGGTCGCTGCGTGGTTTGCGCGGTGATGAAGTCGTCGACGATGCGGGTGCAGTCGTGGTGGCCGATGGCGCGTAGGCCGGTCATTCTGGCGAAGACCAGGGGGCCGACCAGTTGGCACAGTGCCAGTTCGATGTCGAGTTCGCCGAGTTGGTCGAAGGTTTCGGGGCTGTGCAGGATTTCGTCGAAAGGCCGCCGGTACTGCTCGATCACCCGGGTGCGCAGCATGCTGGCGGTGGCGTGTTGGCCGGTATCGCTGTCGCTGTCGTGCGTTTCGGTGGGGCCCAACGCGGCCCAGGCCAAGGTGGTGACGTGCAGCGGCGCTTCGGCGAACAGGTCGGCTTGGCGCGAGAGCAGTTCGATGAGCCGCTCACGCAGGGTGCCGCTGGTCGGGGCGGGCGGGATGACTTGGGGCAGAAGGCGTTCGAAGGTGGCCGCGAGCAGTTGTGAGGAACTGTTGAAGTGGCGGTAGAGGGTGGTGCGGGCGACCTTGGAGGCTTTAGTGACCGCGTCGATGGTGACGGCTTCGATCCCACCGGTTTTGAGCAGGTTGGCCGCGGCGTCGAGCAGTCGGGTGCGCGATCGGGTGCGGCGCGGGTCGACGTCGTCCTCGTCGTCGGGTGCCGCCGCGGGTTCTGTCCCCACCTGACCTCCTGGTGTTCCGATCGCCGGTGCGTTGCCCCCGCTCTCCCGGTTATGGTACCGATAGTAGCGCAGCGAAACTGCTAGTACCGGCGGTCCCGGGTCGGGACGCGGTGGCGGGGCTGCCCGGGTGTGAGGAGGCCGTGATGGGTGCTGATCAGCCGCAGCGGTTGCCGTCACACACGCCGACCTGCATGGGCTGCGGGCCGGACAATCCGCACGGTTTGCAGCTGGAGGTGTTTCGGTGCGGCGATGAGGTGTTCGCTGATCTGGTGTTCGATGAGCGTCATATCGGTGCGCCGGGGCTCGCACACGGTGGCGCGATCGCCGCGGCCTGTGATGACGTGCTGGGGTTTTCGTTGTGGATCGCGGCCACCCCGGCGGTGACGCGCCGTTTGACGGTGGACTATCTGCAGCCGGTGCCGTTGGGATGTACGCATCGGCTGACCGCGCGGATCGCCACCCGCGAGGGCCGGGCGTTGCATGTGGACGGGGTGGGGGTCGGCGTGGACGGTGTCACCCGGTTCACCGCCTCGGCGGTGTTCATCACGGTGGATGCGGCCCATTTCGCCGCCCACGGTGACATCAGCGGTTTCGGGGAGTTGTTCGCCGAGCTGGCCCGCTACGGTGGCGCCGGCCCCGACGCGGGGTCGCGGTGAGCGCGCCCACCGCCGCACCCCGGGACCGGGTGCGGCGCCCGCGCCGGCCGGCGGCCTCGGTGTGGGCGCGTCGCGAGGCGATCCTGGATGCCGCGTGGACGGTGGCCTCAGCACACGGTTTTGACGGTGTGCAGATGCGTGCGGTGGCCGCGCAGGCCGGCATTGCCGCCAGCTCGCTGTATCGGCATTTCCGATCCAAAAGCCATCTGCTGGTGACGGTGCTGGCCCGCGAATTCGAACGTCTCGACACCGAATTCGTCTGGAGTACCGGTGAACTGGCGCCGCAGGCCCGGCTGGGGCGGTTGACCACCCACCTGCACACAGCCTGGCAGGCCAACCCGCACCTGACCGAGGCGATGGTGCGTGCGTTCGTCGTGGCCGACACCGAGGCCACCAGCGCGATCGAGCACGCTGTCGCGGTGATCGAGGACATGCTGGCCCGCGCCCTGGGCGGGCCCACACCCAGCGCACATGACCGGGACGTGGCCAGCCTGATCGCCGACGTGTGGCTGGCCAACCTGATCGCCGTCATCGGCGGCCGGATCGATGCGGACCTGGCCCGCGAACGCATCGACCGCACAACCCGACAGCTGGTGCACGGCACCCACACCACCACTTAGCGATACTAGTAGTATCGCTGCGCTACTCCCAGTACCATAAAGCGACACAACGACGTGTCGAAGGGAGCCGGGCATGCATACCCCCTGGATCGAGCGGTGCACCGTTCAGCGTGTCTCGTTGCGCGACGGATTGGTGCTCGACCTCGACGATTACAACGAATTGGTGATCGCCACCCCGATCCGGCTGACCCTGCCGCCGATCGGATCGTCTTATCCCGAAGAGCAGGTCCTCATCGACCCGGGCAACGTCTCGGTCCAGCAGCGTCCGTTGCTGGACCTGGCCGGCGCGGTGTGCACGGGGGCGTGGTGCGACGAGGGCGGCGGGTTGCACCTGGGTTTTTCCCGCGGGCATCGCATCGATGTCGCCCCCCAGGAGGCCGCGACCTCCTGGGAGCTCTACGGCAAACGCCACGGCTACATGGCATGCCTGCCCCGCGGGCGGGTGCGGGTGGTGCGCCACGACCTGCCCGACGACGAATCTGAGGACACCGCAAGTTAATTCACCCCCCACCGCGCCCAGCCGCAACCATGGCCCGAAAGGTCGGCGCGGCCCTTCCGATCCTCGTGTGGGACTATTAGTATCGTAGCGATACCGATAGTTTCGTTTCTTGGGAGGCGTGGGGATGGGCGATCGAACCGGAGATGCTGGGCCTTCCCGTGGCCGGCGCGGCGTCGATCTGTCCGGATCTTCGGAATACAGCGCCCGGTTGGGTCGGCTCGCGGCGTTCACGGTGGGCCACAAGGCATTGGTGATCGGTGGATGGATCGCGGCCGCGGTGGTGCTGGCGCTGCTGTTCCCGCAGCTGGAGACGGTGGTGCGCCAACAGTCGGTCGATCTGATCCCGCGTGATGTGCCCTCGTTTCAGACCGTGGACCGCATGAGTGAGGCGTTCGGTGAGCAGGGCTCCAAGACGATGCTGTTCGTCGCGATGCAAGACCCGGCCGGTCTGACCCCCGATAATCAGCTGCGCTATCAGGATCTGGTGGGGCGGTTGCGCGCCGATCACGACCATGTCCTGCTGGTCCAGGATCTGCTGGCCGACCCGGTCACCAGAACCCAGGCGGTCAGCGGTGACGGCAAGGCCTGGTATCTGCCGGTCGGGGTGGCCGGCACGCTCGGTGATCCCACCGCGGCCGAATCCGTGCAAGCCGTGCGCGATCTCACCGACACGGCATTCGCCAACACGTCCACCACGGCCTATGTGACAGGGCCACCGGCCACGTTCGCCGATCAGATCGCCTCAGCCGAGCACGACCTGGTGTTCATTTCGATCGCCACCGCCGGGCTGATCGCGCTGATCCTGCTGATCGTGTACCGGTCGGTGTTCACCGCGCTGCTGCCGCTGCTGGTGATCGGGATCAGCCTGGCCGTCGGGCGTGGGGTGCTCTCTGCCCTGGGGGAAATCGGCATGCCGGTCTCGCAGTTCACCGTGGCGTTCATGACCGCGATCCTGCTCGGCGCCGGCACCGACTACACCGTGTTTCTGATCAGCCGCTACCACGAACAACGCCGCGCCCAGGTGCCCGCCGAGCAGGCGGTCATCGCGGCCACCGCCAGCATCGGCCGAGTCATCCTGGCCTCGGCGGGCACCGTGGCCCTGGCCTTTCTGGCCATGGTGTTCGCCACCTTGAGTGTGTTCGCCGGCCTCGGTCCGGCCTGCGCGGTCGCCGTGGCAGTCGGATTCGCCGCCACCGTGACCCTGCTGCCGCCGGTGCTGGCGCTGGCGGCCACCCGCGGCATCGGCGAACCCAAACCCGACCGCACCCGCCGCTACTGGAACAGCGTGGCCGTGGCCGTGGTGCGTCGCCCGGTGCCGCTGCTGGTCATCAGCCTGACCATCCTGGTGGCACTGTCAGCGGCCGCGGCGACCATGACCATCAGCTACGACGACCGCCAAGGACAACCCCCCACCACCGCCAGCAACCAGGGCTATCAGCTGCTGGACCGCCATTTCCCCAAAGACGTCGTCATCACCGAATTCCTCGTCGTGGAAAACCCGACCGACATGCGCACCGGCAAAGGCCTGGCCGACCTCGACGAGATGGCCTCACGCATCGCCCAAATCCCGGCCGTGACACGTGTTTCCGGGATCACCCGACCGGCCGGGCAACGCCTCGACCAAGCCCAACTGTCCTGGCAGAACGGACAAATCGGCGACAAGATGGCCGACTCGGTCGCCCAGGGCAACGACCGGCGCACCGACCTGGACAAGCTCACCCACGGCGCCGACCAACTCGCCGACGGCCTGGCCCAACTCGACACCACCGTGCGCACCGCGCTCACCCCCCTGGGCGGTGTACTCACCCAAGCCGGCGCCGCCGGTGAGAACATGCAGCGCTTCGGCCCGCTGCTGCAACAACTCTCAGCCACCGCACCCGAGGTCGACACCGCCATCCAAGCCGGCCCCGGCATCCGACCCCTGGCCGAACGCGCCCAGACCGCCATCGCCGCCCTCGACCCGCTCGTCACCGCACTCAACACCTCACCGTGGTGTATCACCACCCCGCAATGCACCCAGATCCGCGACCAGGTCAGTATCCTGACCACCCTGCGCGACAACGGATTCTTCACCCAACTCGCCACCCTGGGCGACCAGTACAACCCGGCCACCAACGCCACCGTCACCGGCACCCTCACCGAAGTGCAACACACCGTGGCCACCATGAACAACGCCTTCAAAACCCTCGGCAACCCCGAAAACCTGACCGCCAACATCGGCCGACTCCAACACGGCATCAGCCAACTGGCCTCCGGCGCACGCGCCCTGGCCACCGGCGTGCACACCCTGGCCGACAGCAACATCCAAATGCTGTCCGGGATGAGTCAAATCGCGGCCCAACTGCAAAACTCCGCCCGCGCCACCGCCGGATCCGATGCCGCCACCGGCTTCTACCTGCCCCCCGAAGCCTTCGACAACCGCCAATTCGCCGACGTCGCCAAACACTTCCTCTCACCCGACGGCAAAACCGCCCGCTTCGCCATCGACACCAACACCGACCCCTACAGCGGCGAGGCGATGAACCTGGCCCGCCAGATCACCGACGTCGCCAACACCGCACGCCCCAACACCTCCCTGGACCACGCCACCGTCTCGGTCGCCGGATTCCCCGCCGTCAACTCCGACATCCAACGCCTGCTCTCATCCGACTTCACCCAACTGGCCATCGCCACCCTGGTCATTGTCGGACTCATCCTCATCGCCCTGCTACGCGCCCTGATCGCCCCGCTATATCTGCTGGGCACCGTCGTGCTGAACTACCTGGCCTCACTCGGTATCGGAGTCATCGTCTTCCAATGGATCCTCGGCCACCAAATCGCTTGGCCCGTACCACTACTAGCGTTCATCATCCTCGTCGCCGTCGGCGCCGACTACAACATGCTGCTCGTATCCCGACTCCGCGAAGAATCCACCCACAACATCCGCGTCGGCGTGCTGCGCACCGTAGCCACCACCGGCTCAGTCATCACCTCCGCCGGCCTCATCTTCGCAGCCAGCATGTTCGGCCTGATGATCGGATCGGTAGCCATCATGATCCAAACCGGACTCATCATCGGCTGCGGACTACTGCTGGACACCTTCCTCGTACGCACCCTCACCGTCCCAGCCATCGCCACCCTGCTCCGCCAAGCCAGCTGGTGGCCACAACGCCCCACCACACCCACAACACACCCCACACCAACACCACAACCAGCCACCGCCACAACCTGACAGCGCTAAGAAATTTCAACCACAGTCACACGCGGCATTCCCGATTCACACCGATCCGCCAAAACCCGCCCCGCAGAGCGCAGATCATCGAGTACAGCACTACAGATAAGCATGTCGCCCACGGTCGCAAACACCATCCCGATCACCGTCAGCGACAGTCGAGGACACCCGCAACCGACCTACAGATAAGACGGCCGCCGCGAGCTGGCTGGACAGCGCCTCGCGGTTGAGGCCACCGAGCGCGGCGAGAGCCTCCAGCCGTGCGGGCACCTCGGCGGGGCTGTTGGCGTGCACCGTGCCCGCGCCGCCGTCGTGGCCGGTGTTGAGCGCCGCGAGCAGGTCGACCACTTCGGCGCCGCGGACTTCGCCGACCACGATGCGGTCGGGCCGCATCCGCAAGGCCTGGCGCACCAGATCCCGCACCGTGACCTCGCCGACGCCTTCGACGTTGGCGCTGCGGGCCACCAACCGCACCAGGTGCGGATGCGGTGGGGCGAGTTCGGCAGCGTCCTCGACGCAGATGATGCGCTCGTGGGCGGCGACCGCGCCGAGGGCCGCGGTCAACAGCGTGGTCTTTACGGCACCATATTTATGACACACTGGATGGCATGAGTAAGAACGTGGTTCCAGCCGCTATCTACGTGCGCATATCCCAGGACCGCACCGGCGCTGGCCTCGGTGTGGACCGCCAAGAGCAGGACTGCCGCAAGCTCGCCGAAACACTCGGCTGGCACGTCGTCCAAGTGTTCTGCGACAACGACATCTCCGCTTACTCCGGCAAGCGCCGACCGCAGTACGAGGCACTGCTGAACGCCATCGAGTCGGGTGCGGTCAAAGGAGTGCTGGCATGGCACCCCGACCGGCTACACCGGTCGGTGCTGGAGCTGGAGCACTACGTAGCAGTCAGCCGTAAGCACGGCATCGATACACACACCGTGCAAGCGGGCCATTGGGACTTGTCAACCCCGTCAGGTCGAGCGATCGCGATCACCTTGTCCGCGTGGGGTCAACACGAGTCCGAGCACAAGGGCGAACGCATCCGGCGCGCACGCCAGCAACAGGCCAAAGCTGGCGGCTTCCACGGCGGCATACGGCCGTTCGGGTTCGAGCCTGACGGCATCACTATCCGAGCCGACGAAGCTGCCGAGCTGGCGAAGGCTGTGGAGCAGATCGTCTCCGGAGTGAGCCTGCGCGCCATCGTGCGGGACTTTAACGCCCGCGGTGTCCCCACAGTGACGGGTCGGGCACGGTGGACCGCCGTCGCACTATCGGACACCATCCGACGCCCGCGCACGGCTGGCTTGTCGTCGTACAAGGGTGAGATCGTCGGCAAGGCGCAGTGGCCCGCCATCGTGCCCGAGGAAACGTGGCGGGCAGCGTGCGCGATCCTGACCGACCCAGCGCGGCGCACCAACGCGGGGCGTGGCCCTGGTGTGCGATGGCTCGGCTCAGGGCTCTACCACTGTGGTGTCTGCGGTGAGGCCGAGTTGCGGGTGTCCTCCAGCACCGCGAAGCGTCGCGCGTATCGCTGCCGCAGCCGTGACCGGAAAGATAGTGGTGGGCATGTGAGCCGGGAAGCGACCGCGCTGGACGGGTTCGTGGAAGCAGTGATGGTGGAGCGGCTGTCTCGTCCCGGTCTCGTGCATGAGGCCATCGCCGAGGAAAGCACCACGAACGTGGTGGAGCTGCGCGCCGAGGCCGATGCGCTGCGCCTGCGGCAGGAGCAGCTTGCGGAGGCGTTCGCCGAAGGCGACATCACGCGGGCAGCGTTGACGGCTGGGTCCAAGCGCATCGAAGAACGCGCAGCGCAGGTCGCTGCTCAGCTGGCCATGATCGGCGGCAAGTCGCCGTTGGATGCCCTCGCGCACGCGGAGCCCGCCGATATGGCGGCAGCGTGGGCGGCACTCACGCTGGGCCAGAAACGGGCGATCATCGATTATCTGTGCACCGTGACGGTGCTTCCGCTGGGCCGGTCACGCGGACATTTGGGGTTCGACCCGGCTGGTGTCCGCATCGATTGGAAGCGTTAGCGGCA
This sequence comes from Mycolicibacterium mageritense, assembly GCF_010727475.1. NCBI lineage: Bacteria > Bacillati > Actinomycetota > Actinomycetes > Mycobacteriales > Mycobacteriaceae > Mycobacterium > Mycolicibacterium mageritense. Next base: position 3,322,393 of record NZ_AP022567.1, on the reverse strand, counting down.
CCCGCATTATCTGCGCGATCCGCTGCACGGTCTCAGCGGTGAGCGGTGGCGCGGCGTCCACGACAGCGCGCACGGCAGCGGCAATGTCGCTGCGTTCGGCGGCTGGTCTTCCCATGTGGGCGAAGGTACTCACCTAACGCGTCAGACTGACGTGGGTCTATTCCGCTTTATGCCAACGTATTTCACACAATGGCAAACGTTGACTCAGCCGGAGGCAGCTGGTCACGGCTCTCTGCGTGTCATCGTGTAACGGATTGCCGCTGAAACTCAGTGCGCGACACGCTGATACAGAACCTGGCACGACACGCCGGAGGAATATCGGTTGCCCAGGTGAACTAGTGCTGACATGCGGTTATGCCTGGAGGTTGCCGACAAGCACCTATCTCAAGTGCCAGCACTGTCGCGAATTGTCCAGGTACCCAGCAGATCACCAACATCAGGCGCCCTGTACTGAGTGCTGTACTTGCTGCATGGAGACGCACGCAACCACTACGCCACCCCTGGTGATGCGCACCGTTAGCGAAGCCGCAGCAGTGGCCGGGATCAGCAAGCGCCACTTGGAAGACCAGATCAGCGAGGGCAACGGGCCAGCCGTGACCCGTATCGGTCGCCGGGTACTCATCCGCGACGACCGGCTACAGGACTGGATCGACCAAAGGACTGAGACCGTGGACCGACCGCCCACCCCGGCACAGCGCAGAGCCGCCCAACGGACGGTCGCAGACTTCGTTGACGCCATGGCGGCAGGTGATCACGCGCAGGCCGACAAGCTCATTCCCGTCGTCGCAGGGAATGTGTTGGCGCTGGAGGCAATCGGGATCGCAGTTCGAGCTTTGCGCCCGTCCGGTCGGGGTGCCGAACTGTGGGAACAACTCCGAACCGAGATCCAGTCCTGAGTACGCGAATCGGCCCGCGCCTGGGGGTTTACGCGGGCCGATTCTCAACGATTCCGACGACCGAACGGAACGCAACCATGATAGATCGAGCCAGCGACAGGCCAACGGGGCGCGTCGACAAATTCGACTGGTTTATGGCGGTCCAGGCAGATACCCGGCTGTCGGCTGCGGATAAATACGTGTTGCAGAACATGGCCGTTACTTACGTGAACCACCGCAGGCGCGAGGGTGTGCTCTACGTGCGACAGTCCGTAATGGCCGAGCGGTTCAAGGTGGGGCTACGCACGGTAGAGCGCGCCATCTCCAAAGCGAAGCAGTTGGGTTATCTCGTTGTCGACGTACCCCGGAAGCGTGGCCCCGGCCACCACGGACCGGATAAGTACCGGCTGGCGATCCCAGAATTACCCGCCAATCTGGCGGGTCATAGTCCGGTGAATGTGACAATGGTTGACAATGAGCAGCTGTCCGATGCCACAATTACCCGCCAAATAGGCGGGTCATACCCCGAGTTACCCGCCAAATTGGCGGTAATTACCCGCCAAATAGGCGGTAATGACCCGCCTGGAGAAAATTCTCTACCTGCGAAAACACCTACCCCCACGGGTGAAAGAACGGGTGAATACACGGGTGAAAGAACTACAACGGGTGATAGGGCGTTTTCTGCCGAAAACGCACCCAACGACGAGATGAACACACGTCTTGCTGATCATGGGTTCGAACAAGAGAACGCTCCGCTTCGCTCCGCGAGCCTGGACGAGAAGCAGGAACTTGCTCTCGATGCGGAAGTCCTGTGCCGCACGTGCTCCGAAGAACCCGCACACCCGTTCTCAAGTGACGGCTTATGTCCGAGATGTCATGCCGATGCCGAAGCGGATCGAAAGTTCGCAAGCTCTGTTGAGGAGATGCTCGGGTGAGGCTGGCTGTGCAGCAGACGTCTACCAGATTGTTTATCTCTGGGCCCGATTCGGACGTGCTGAGACAAATGGCGCGTCGGCAGGGTGGTTATGCCGGAAAGCAGTTCCCAATCGCTCTACGGGCCGCACAGCGATTTTTCAGCCATGCGCCCAACAGAACTACTGCGCAAACACGCACCACACGAACGGGTTCGCGGTGAACGGGCGGCGCAGTGTTTGTATGGCGCTCGCGTGGCACGTGTCTCCGCGTGAGCGCATCGGTTATCGCGCCGCGCACCGCCGTGTCCGCGCCCAGCGTGGTCCCGCCAGCGACTACCGGTGCGTGTCTTGTGGACGACCGGCTGTGCACTGGAGCTACAGCCACGACGACCCCGATGAGCAGCTCGAAGACGGGTCGCCTTACTCTGCCGACCCGGCGCATTACCGGCCACGCTGCGCGAAGTGCCATCGGGTGTTTGACGCCGCGCACGCGCAGGGACGAGTTCTTCGCAGGCACCGAACCGCCTTCCACCGGCTGTCGTCGTGGTCCACCGGCAGGCATCACTGCCCCGGCTGCGCGCACATGTGCCGCGTGCACCCGTGCTTTCCGGGCTGCGGTTCGCCCTGGGCGGCTGGGCGGCAATCACTTCCACGGCAAGCACCGAGCAATCCTCGTGCGCAAATGTCGCACTGAGTCTGTCGTGGTCGAACGGCACCATGAAAGCCGGGAGGTAAGCACGCATGACCTGCGAACCGAATTGGCGCACTCGCCCACCATCGGATGCGTGGCGGGACACCATCACTGCCGCCGAGTACGCAGCGCACGACGACCCAGCCCGCTGCTGCGCCACCATAACCGGAAGCACCTGCAATCCCGGCTGGCTGGTCATCTCCGGCGCGGTATTGCTCGCTGGTCTGCTGCGCGAAGGCGCATCCGCTGACGAACTGCGCTCAGAGGTTCTACGCGTCGCTGCCGCCACCGGGGCGACCGATTACACCACCGTGGCCGCGTTGGAGGCTGTAGCGCTCGCTGAGGCCATGCAGCGCGACGACTACGCGGCAGTCCGTGAACTGTGCCTCGGCTCGCAGGTCTCAGCGCATGATCTTGCGCATGCGGCGTGCGCAATCACCGGTCAGGCGATAGCGGCACTCGCGGTGGACATCTCTGGAGTGTTCGACCGGCTCCGCGAGTACGGGCACGGTGCAGCGTGAATAGCGCGCGCGTCACTCCGGGCGCCTTGGAGCTGTTGGTCAGAGTGCTGAAAAACGTTCCCCGATTGGACGGCGCGGCCTGCATCGGTGCGCGCATCCGCTTCTGGGAAGCCGAAATGACCGGCGCGCGGCACAGAATCGATGAGTGCGTGGCTGCATGCCGACGCTGCCCCGTGCTGGAGCGGTGCCGAAGTTGGGCAGCCACACAGCGTGACCTGACCGGGGTTTGGGCAGGCAAGTTTTATGGCCGCGACTATGTAGAGAAGGCCGAAACATGCAGCGAGACAGGATGACAAGACAATGACTGACATTGGCGCTCACCGACCGGGCGATCCGCGTGGCTGGCTGGTATTCGAGCAGCTGCCCGACGATATGCAGCGCGCCGAAGACAGCACGCAGCACAACGATTACGAGCAGAGGCACTGGCGCGCCAGCATGCACCGCGACCGACCCGCCACTGACACCGAACGCGCGCTACTCGCCCACCTGGGCTACGCGTTGCCCGGCGAGCTGACCACGCGCGTGCAGTGGCTCAGCAACGGGGTTCGTCGCCGCACTTGGCCACAACTGGAAGGACACACACCGTGACAGAGCAGGACAATACGAACAACAATGCAGGGCAGCAGGATTCAGCACCGGTTGTCCAGGCCGGCCACCCCTCACCTGCCAGCACCGACGAGGAACACCCGCCAGCTAGCGAAGCGGACACCGACCGCGACGACACCGACGACACCGACGACGGCAACGCAGACGGCAAGGGAAACCGAGAAGCCGCGAAGCTGCGCAAACGGGCTCAAAAGGCAGAAGCCGAACGGGACGAAGCGCGCACTCAACGCGACGCCGCGCAAGACATGCTGACCAAGACACGCCAGTCCATCGTGGACACCGCCGTGCACGCCGCCGGGGTAGACCCTCGACTCATTGCCGCAGCCGGTCACACCGTGGAGACACTCGTGGGCGAAGACGGGCTCATCGACCACGACAAGCTGTCAGCGGCAATCGCCGAGACCGCGCGAGAGTTCCGCGTCCCACCGAAGAGCCGCCCACCGCAGCCAAACAGACAGCAAGGCACCGGATCAGGGCAGCCACACGGGCAATCCTCGTGGTCATCAGCATTGAAAGCCGGTCGCGACTAGTACACTGGCGGCTGCTGATAGACGCAGCCCGTACGGGCCAGACGCCTACCGCATGCGGGCTTCCGTAGGGAGCGACCCGGCTTGATCCTGGAGGATCGCACCGGGCGAGTCATTCCCTCTCGGAAGCAATCCCATGCCTCTGCTCAGCAGCAACGGTGCCGCAATCCTGGCACCCGCAGATATCCAAGCACTCGTCATCAAACCGCTACTTGCGTCAGCCGTTGGTACACGAGTGTCCACCATTGTCCAAACCGGTTCGCATGCAACGCGATTCCCCGTCGTCGTCACCGACCCCACCACAGGCTGGACCGCCGAAGGCGCAGAGATCGCCGTCAGCGATCCCGATTTGGACGAGCTGGTTGTCACACCGTCCAAGCTTGCAGGACTCACTGTCGTCAGCAACGAGCTGATGAACGACAGCGACCCGTCCGCACTCGACGTAGTCGGTAGTGGTCTCGTGCGCGACCTCCAGACCCGCCTGGACAACGCCTACTTCGGAAACACCGTGCCCAACGGGCCGTCTGGTCTGGAATCACTGCCCAACGTGCAGGAGACCACCGTTTCGTTCGACGGCAGCCTGGACGTGTTCGCCGAAGGTATCTCCCTTGCCGAGAACGCCGGAGTGCTCGCCGTCAACCCGCTCGATGGCCTGCCCAACATGGCGTTCGTCGGCAACCCCACCGACGTGCTCTCGGTGTCCACCACCAAAGTCGCTGCCGACTCCAACCAACCGTTGCTCGGCCCCGATGCCACACAAGCGACCGGGCGCAGCATTCTCGGTGTCCCCGCCTACAGCTCACCAGCTGTCACACAGGGCGCGATGTGGCTGGTACCCCGCGACAAGGTGTTCGTGGTGCTGCGCGCCGACCCGCAAGTCATCGCCGACAGCTCGGCCTACTTCTCCAGCGACCGCACAGGTATCCGCTGCGTGCTGCGAGTCGGCTTCGGCTTCCCGCACGAACAAGCCATCGTGCGTGTCGGCAGGGTCTGCTGCACGAATAGGTGACATCTGAGTTGGCTTGCCCAGCATGGGCGGGCTGGAAGGATGTCCCCATGGCAAGGCCCTACCCCCGCGAGTTCCGCGACGACGTCGTCCGGGTCGCTCGCAACCGCGATGACGGTGTAACGATCGAGCAGATCGCCACCGATTTCGGAGTGCACCCGATGACGCTGCAGAAATGGCTCCGTCAGGCCGACATCGACGAAGGCACCAAGCCCGGCAAGAGCGCCAGCGAGTCCGGTGAGCTGCGCGAAGCCCGACGGCGGATCAAACTGCTAGAGCAAGAGAACGAGGTGCTGCGCCGGGCCGCAGCGTATTTATCGCAGGCCAATCTGCCGGGAAAAGGGTCTACCCGCTCGTGAAAGAGCTCGCCGCCGACGGATCCCCGTCGCGGTGACGTGCGGGTACTCAAGCTCTCCCGCCAACCGTATTACCGCTGGCTGGCCGACCCATCACCGAGGCCGAACTCATCGAGGCCTACCGCGCCAATGCGCTGTTCGACGCGCACGCAGACGATCCGGAGTTCGGCTACCGCTACCTCGTGGAGGAGGCGCGCGATGCCGGCGAGCCGATGGCCGAGCGCACCGCATGGCGGATCTGCTCGCAGAATCGACTGTGGAGCGTGTTTGGTAAGAAACGCGGCAAGAACGGCAAAGTCGGGCCGCCGGTGCACGACGATCTTGTCGAGCGTGACTTCACCGCTGAAGGGCCAAATCAGTTGTGGCTCAGTGACATCACTGAGCACCGCACCGGTGAGGGCAAGCTCTACCTCTGTGCGATTAAGGACGTGTTCTCCAACCGGATCGTCGGCTACAGCATCGACTCCCGAATGAAGTCACAACTGGCCATCCGGGCACTACACAGCGCGGTAGCCCGACGCGGAGATGTCGCGGGGTGCATTCTGCACTCGGATCGCGGATCTCAGTTCCGGTCAAGGAAATTCGTACACGCCTTGAATCAACACGAGATGGTCGGCTCTATGGGCCGTGTCGGAGCCGCCGGCGACAACGCCGCCATGGAGAGCTTCTTTAGCCTGCTGCAGAAGAACGTGCTCGACCGCCGCCGCTGGGACACCCGAGAACAACTCCGCATCGCGATCGTCACCTGGATCGAGCGCACCTACCACCGGCGCCGCCGCCAGTCCGGCCTCGGGCGGTTGACCCCGATCGAATTCGAAGCAATCATGACCACACCGGCCAGTCAGGCCGCGTGACCGAAACTGTCACCTGATCGTGCAGCAGACCCGCATGGAAGGCAGCTAGCAGCCCAGACTCACCGCTACCTGCGTGGCGCGAAGTCGTCCTGACTACTCCGAACGCCCACACAGTAGCGGTGCACCAAGCCACCACGGCCCGCGTATGCAAAGCCAACCGCCCGCGCGGGCCGTGGTGCCACCCGACAAAGTTTGCTGGCCACCATGCCACCACAACCAACAGTCGAACCGCTCCACAACAGCAGCACGCAGAACATAGCCAAAAACGCTGTGCCACACCATGGTTCGAGCATCGAAATCGGCTGTTACACAGCCACTTTCGGCACTTTCAAACAAGGGCCATCGCACCAATATAAGTTTGCCGAGTGACAGTTATCGGCCACGTTTCCGCAGGTCACGGCCTTGCCCTGGGGGGATACCCCTTTGCCGCCCTTCGAGTCGCGAGCGCTAGGCGCGCTCGGTGGCATTCCGCGCAGTGCGTCGGAATTCCCAGGTCAGGCCGTTTTCGACCCGGGCGGGCACCCGCTGGCCATGTGTTTGCTGGAAACGAATTGCGTTGCCCTGGAACAACTCTCGCTACCTGCGACGATACCACGAATATTGCTGACAGCAAACGGCTTTCGCGATGGCTGGCGTGTGCTGGAATCGTGTTGCGTGGCAACGTTTGTCAACGTATCGCGTAACACTGAACATCATTGTCTACCAACATTTTTAGTGACATCGCTCGGTCGTACACTCGTTGCTATGGCGAAGCGGACCGCTGGGCAGAGGCTGCGGGCGAAGATGAATGCCGCGCTGCGGGCGACCGGCATCGCGGGCGCGGAGTTCGATGAGTATGAGCTGGAAGCTCTGGACGCGGCGTGCGCGGTTGCGGATCGCGCCGAGCAGCTGCAGGCGATGTATGACGCCGAGCTTGCCAAGGGTGATGAGGCGAAGGCGACGACGCTGGTCAGGCTGAGCGCAGAGGCCAGGCATTGCGAGCGGCAGTCCCTGCAGCTGCTGGACCGGGTGCGGGTGACGCCGGAGCCGCCGAAGAGTGCCAGACATCAGCGGGCGGCTAATGCGCGGTGGGGTCGCCGTGATCGGTTGAATCAGCCCGTGGTGGACGGGCATGTGGTGCGGTTGGAGGGTTCGCGGTGAGGCAGAACCTGGCGAGAGCATCGGCTGCTGGCAGCCGCAGTGGTATGGGTCCGGTGTATCGGCGCTTGTTGGATCGTGAGCGGTTCTTGCAGAAGCGGTTCGGGGTGGTGGGCGCTATGCGCCGTCCCCGGCATTTGTTGGATGCTCTGGAGGCTGGGGAGACGGTGAGGGTGCCGTGGTGGAAGGTGCCGTCAGGGTTCCTGCCATCCGATCACGGGGAGACTGTGGTGGTCACCCCCGACATGTAGTGGGTTGCGCGGCTGTCTCTGCGCGTTCGTCCAGGAGCCCGTCCACGAGTGCCGCCGGGGGTAGTGGGCCACCGTGTTCTTTGACGTGGCGGCGCACCGCAGCGAGTAGACGCAACTCGGCGTCAATGGTGGCGATGTCTCGGCGGTTCACCTGTCAAGTATCACCCTGCCGATGGGAGCCGAACTGCGGGAATTCTCGGCGACACTCTCCACCTGTCGGGTCGGCGACAGCGGGCATTCGCCTGCGATATCCCTTTGGCTCATCAGGACGGCTCGGGCCGATACTTTTCGAACTCGTGCAGGGGTGGGGTTGGTAGGCCTACGCGCATGGTGAATGAAGCGTAATGCTGGCTCAAGTGCTCCCGAAAGGGTGAGGCAAGTGACACAAAGCCGCTGTCTGCAGTGCACACCCGGTGTTTGAAGATCGTGTGTAACTCACGGAAGTTCACAATGAGATAGTCGGTTATTCCGAGAAGAGCGCACGGTGGCAGTAGCATGTCCGACACCGCGGTATTTCTAATTAGGCTTCTTTTGTAACTGTCTTTTGCGGATTCGGTGCCTGCTCGCTCTTTCACCATGTCGGAGTATTGCTGAACCTCTGCGACGAGAAGTTGTCGCTGTGATTGTTTTGCGATGTCGCATGACTGGGTAAGGACGATGACATCAAGCTCTTGAGGCCGAACCTCCGGGGCTTCGTCTGTTGATTCCGCAGTCTCCTCGTAGACGCGGACTGCGCGAAGGACTGTGCCCTGAAGCAGTTCCGACGTCTGCTCGTAGTATTGGGCGTGCTTCGAAGCGATGTCTTCTGTCTCCGCCATTGCCAGCTAGGGTTCCCAAGTTTCTGCGTCATCGTCGGAGTAGCGCCGTGACACCGACCTGCCATGGATATTGATGCTGACTCCGACATCTAGATACGTGCGCGACCGCGGGGTGTAATCAACGTCGGCATATGTGACGCTCTCCAAGTCATCCTCACCGTCGTCACATCTGTGCTCCAAGAAAGAATCCGACGATGGATGCATGAACCCGTACACGTCGCGATACAGCGCTGAGAGCGATTCGAAGGCGCGGTCGAAACCAGGAAGCGGGACACTTCGGAAGTCGCAGCGCCCAAGCACATTTCCCACCGTGTGCCACCGAACATTGATGTGCTCCAAAAGTCCAGGTGGAAGTGCTGGAAGGGCAGGCGCCGCCAGTGTTTCACTCACAATTTCGGCGGCTCTCCGCTGCAGCCCCCACACCCAAAGCGAGGTGGTGTGTGCGTGGGATGCGTGGATTACTCCGGTCGTATCAGCCGGGCTATCGAACTCATCGAGGAAGGTCAATGCATCCAAGTACGTAGGCTGCGCCTCGCGAGTCGGAGTGTCGTCAGCCGCGAACGCATCGTGACGCTTAGCGATCGTTGCCATAGAACAGCTCTCTTGTCTTTGCGGTAATACTGGACTCGAATTCGCGGTTTTCTAGCACGTGCAGCTTCTCGGCCACACTGAGCAGATCATCCGCTTGCGCATCAGGCTGCACCGGCTGTACCAGCTCAATGTCGAGTACGAAGGACGATTCATGCTCAGTTTGGTCGTCGGCACTCGCGAATGTGATGGTGGTTTGTACTGATGTGTCGGGGACAAAAGTTCTCGACCTTGCGACGAGCTGCTGCAATAGCGCCCCCTCTTGGTGCGACTTAAAAATCGGCACGTTAAAGTAATCATCGAGGTCGAATCGACTCTCTGGGATGACTACTCGGTTGATGTACCGAATACTCACCGATTCGGGCACGAAACTAGCGATGGTCGTACTAAACGCATCAATAGCCTTTGCGAAGCGGGCCGCTAGACTTGGCCACTTTTCGTATGGTGCCAATCCGTTCACGCTCAGGCAAGACCCGTTGGTCACGACGCGGCGGTTCTGGTCGGAATTCGAGAAGACGTACCGCGGCGCCTGCTGATTTACTCTGACCTCATTTTGACCTTGCGTTTGACCAAATGAGGCCTCTACGCCACCACCGAGGGCATTGGGCTCGGACGGGTACTCATCTCTGATCGCTGTCCACAGCAGGCCGGGAGACGCTACAGACCACGGCACCGCATCAGCGAAAGTCACCTGACAAACGACCTCCACTATTGGCGGGTTCGGATACTCAGTCCGTCCAGGCCCAGCGTCTGCCACCCTATCCCTTCCATCGCTCTGACCCACGAAGGTTAACCAAAGCTACTCGCGGTCCCCTCTTAACGTCTGCGACTCGTGTTATACGGCGCGTCGCTATTTATTAGCGTAACGACTGGTCGCCACCAGTCGTTCCCTCCGCTGCCGTGTCTTTAGTGTGATGCCGTGTTGCCTGCCCCGGTGCCGCCCGAGATGAGAAATGCCAGCCTGGCGCGGATGATCTCGCGAAGGAGTGCGGCGGCATCCGGCGCGATGGCCCCGGATGCGGTGAGCGCGGCCAGGTCTTGTGTCGCGGGCCGCAGCACGCGCAGCGACAGGCAGGTACCGCCGGCCGCCACCGGTGGCAGCACGGCGTGCAGGCGCACAGTGACCGCACCGAGACCGGTGAGCTGGCCGTCGACCCATGGTTGGGCCTCGTCGAGGCGGCGGCCGGCCAGCAGCGCGAACCGCTGCGCGAGCCGGCGCACCGCGGCCTCGTCCGGGAAACGAACAGCGCTGCGTCGCAGGCCGGCACCGTCGTCCACCCACACCGCGTCGGGCGCGGTGACCAACACGTCGGTGGTGCCGTCCGCGCACAGCAGCGGTTCGAGGATCCCGGCGCCCGTCAGCTCGGTCTGCAGCACGCGAAGGTTGTCGAGCACTTCGGTGTCGCCGAGCAGGCCGCCGGATTCAGCCCGGATCGCCGCCGCGACGGCGCCCGGATTCAGCGGCGCGGCCTCGGCCACGAGCCGTTCCCGCACGCGCTCGATCAGTGACCCGCTCATGCCGCCACCAGCCCGCCATGCCCGTCGAGGACCGCGAGCACCCGGCGCGCGGACGATGCGAGCGGGGACCGGCGCCGCACCCGCAGCCCGCCGCGTTCCAGAACGTCGGCGATGCCCGGTTGCGGCCGCATCGCCACCAGAAGCGGTAGGTCGACGATGTGGGCCACCTCGGCGGCGCGCAGCCCGCCGGGCGCCGGGCCGCGTACCACCAACCCGGCGTTGGGATTACAGCTCGTGACCCATGGCCGGGCAGCGGCCGCCGCGGCGCACGACCGCACATCGGCCGGGGTCACCACGACGACGAGATCGGCTGTCTCGATCGCGATCTCGGCCGCCGTGGTGCAGCGCCGCGGAACGTCGCACACCACCGTCGCGCCGCCCCGACAGCCCGCGTCGAGCACCGCGCCGAGCGGGCCTGCGTCGATGTCGGCGGCGACCCGGCCGCTGGACAGCACGCTCACCCCGTGCCGGTGCGGCAGGGCGTCCCGCAGCGCGGGGTAGGCGAGCCTGCCGCCCTGCAGTGCGAGATCGGGCCACCGCAGCCCTGGCTCGTCCTCGCACCCCATGACCAGGTCGATGCCACCGCTCCACGGATCGGCGTCGACCAGCAGCGCCTCACCCGCGCACTGCGCGAGCGCGGCCGCGAACACCGAAGCCCCGGCGCCGCCCCTGGCCCCGACGACCGCGATCACGGGCCCGCGCCGCGCGTCGTCCGGGAGCGCGGCGTCGGACAACACGGCCACCAGGTCGGCACCCTGCGCCGGCAGCGTCACCACGTGCTGCGCGCCGATGGCGACCGCGGCCTGCCAGTCCGCAGGCCCCGGGGCGGCGTGCCCGACGAGGATCACCCGGTCGCGGCGCGGTAGTGCCCGCTCGACACACCTCCTGGCAGCGGACGCGTCCAGCACCACGGCGGCGGCTCCCGCCCACACCTTGCGGCTGGACGGCTCGTCGACATGCACCACCCGAACACCGGCGGCCGCGGCCACGCGCGCCACGTCGTCGAGTAGGGGCGCCTCGCCGATGAGGGCGAGGACCGCATTGGGCGTAACGGCCATGTGCCAACCCTGCGGCCGACGACCGACACCGCGCCATCGTCGATTCGCCGATTGTGGATGAAATCCAACCTGGGGATAACCCGTGAACCGACTGTGAGAGCGGCACTGAAAACGGTGTTCCGCAACCAACCGGCCGCGGCGGAGCGGCATTCTTGCCGGGGCCCGCGAACCGGATTTGAAGACGTCCCCACATAAAGAGACGACCCCCGCCAGGGGGGGAGGAGGCGGAGGTCGTCGTGTATCAGCCCCGGGGGGTCGGGCTGATGCACCTCGGCATAAGCCGAGTAATGCTCACTATACACACGGAACTGCCCGAATACGCAAGAGATGACGCTGTGGGCTAACAACGCGTGTATTCAAAATGCGCGCAGGCAGAACGTCCCGTCAGGGGCCGTTTTGTCCGGCGACCCGAATACGGTCGCGGACGTGCCTCTATGCTGGCAATCGTGACCGCATCCGATCGGATTGCCGGGGAATCGATCGAGCCGCAACCATGGCACCAGGCCGGTCGGCCGGTACGCACCGCAGCGTTCTTCGACCTCGACAAAACAGTGATCGCCAAGTCGAGCACCCTGGCATTCAGCAAACCGTTCTTCGACCAGGGTCTGCTGAACCGCCGGGCGGTGCTCAAGTCCACCTATGCGCAGTTCCTGTTTCTGATGTCGGGTGCCGACCACGACCAGATGGACCGCATGCGCAGCTACATCACCAACATGTGCGCGGGCTGGGACGTCGAGCAGGTCAAGTCGATCGTCGGAGAGACCCTGCACGACATCGTCGATCCGCTGGTGTTCGCCGAGGCGGCCGAACTGATCGCCGACCACAAGCTGTGCGGCCGCGACGTCGTCGTGGTCTCGGCCTCGGGCGAGGAGATCGTCGCGCCCATCGCCAGGGCGCTCGGTGCGACACACGCCATGGCCACGCGCATGGTGGTCGAAGACGGCCGCTACACGGGCGAGATCGCGTTCTACTGCTACGGCGAGGGCAAGGTCGAGGCCATCCGTGCGCTCGCCGCGCGCGAGGGCTACGCGCTCGACCACTGCTACGCCTACTCCGATTCGGTGACCGACATCCCGATGCTCGAGGCCGTCGGCCACCCCACCGCGGTCAACCCGGACCGGGCACTGCGCAAGGAGGCCACGAGCCGCGGCTGGCCCGTGCAGACGTTCACCAAACCGGTGTCCCTGCGCGACCGGATTCCCGCGCCGTCGGGCGCCGCCGTCGCGACCACCGCGGCGGTCGGAATGAGTGCGCTGGCAGCCGGTGCGCTGACGTATTCGCTCTTGCGCCGCTTCGCATTCTGAGCTACCGGACGTAGTAGCTGAGGCCCGGCAGTAACGATCAGGAATCTCACCCGATTTGGGCCTTGCTGTGACCGTGGTCACGTAGTACAAAGGAACCACGGAAGCTTGGCGAAGCCAAGGTTATAGCCGGAAGAGAAGGCTAGATCTCCTGAACCAGGCTCCCTAGCACGGGTTCCAGCACCCACGCGGAGCACATGCCGCGGAATAGGCAAAAGTGTTGCGGGCCTGCGTGATTGCGGGAAGGCGGACGGCCACGACGGCCCCTTGGGTGGGGTTGCAGCCGCAGCGCATCGCAAGGACGCCGAGGCCACCCACGCAACCCACAAGGCACGCTTGGTAACTGGAGTCCGTGCTAGCGGGCGACGAGCCGAACACAGTTCGGAACGTCGCCCGCTTTTGCGTTGCTGGGGCGGGTCAGCCATCCCGGTATCCCATGGCCGACGAGATGCGTCCCGCGGCCCGCCGGACTACCGGCACGAGACCGCGCATCCGGGCGGCCGGCATGTACGGCCGGGTCGCCGAAACACTGATCGCGCCGACGATGGCCTTCGACGCGTCACGCACCGGCGCGGCGACACACCGGATGCCGGGTTCGTTGTCCTCCAGGTCCATTGCGGCGCCCATCTTGGCGTAGCCCGCCATCCGCGCGCAGAATTCCGCGACGTCACCGCGCTTGCCGGCCAGGGGAACCGTGACGCGATCCTCGTCCGCGACGTACGTGTCGGACCACCGATCCGGCGAGTCCAGCAGTAGGGCCATCCCCACACCCGTGCGGGTCAGCGGCATCCGATGCCCGACGCGCGAACGCATCTCGGCACCCCGGGAGCCCGGCAGCTTCTCCAGGTACAGCACCGAGTCGCCGTCGACCACGCCGAGGTGCACGGTGTCCTGCACCTGGGCGGACAACTCCTCCAGCACGGGCCGCGCGACCACCGGCAGCGGGTTGCCGTGCAGCGCCTTGAACCCGAGTTCGATGAGTGCCGGGCCCAGCCGGTAGCCGCCGTCGACATGCCGGAGGAAGTCCTCCCGCACCAACAGCTGCACGAGGCGGTGCGTTGTGCTGCGGCCGAGTCCGGTGTGCTCGACGAGCGTGCGGAGATCGCCCGCGCCGTCGGCAACAGCCCTGATCACCGCCAGTCCGCGGGCCAGGGTCTGAGTGCCGGGCGGGATGTCCGTTGGCGCAGCCATGCCCACAGCGTCCCATATATAGGGACTCTGTTGGATATTTTGGGATACGGTCCGCATATTGGCGGTTGTGATGCACGACACGCCACAGCCGGGCCCGGCCCGGCTCGTCGCCCTCGACTGGGGCACGTCCGCGTTGCGCGCGTGGCTGCTCGGCGACGACGGCCAGATCCTCGATGCCCGCGTATGCGACGGCGGCCTGCTGCGGGTCGAGGACTACGCCGCGACCTTCTCCGACATGTGTTCCGACTGGCTGGGAGCCCATCCGGACGTGCCCGCCATCGCATGCGGGATGGTGGGCAGCAGCCAGGGCTGGCGTGAGGCCGGGTACCTGACGGTGCCGACCGACCTGACCATCGCCGCGTCCGCCCTGACGCCCGTCCCGCACGATCGCGGAATCCTGCATCTGGTGCCGGGGCTGCGCTACGAGCACGACGGCCGCACCGACGTCATGCGCGGCGAGGAGACACAACTGATCGGCGTGCTGCGCATGCTCGACGCCGACGACCTGCTCGTGGTCTTGCCCGGCACACACACCAAGTGGGTGAGAATCAGTGCGCACCAAGTGCTCTCGTTCACCACGGCGATGACGGGCGAGTTGTACGGGCTGCTCATGCAGCACGGAATCCTCGCCCGGACCGCGGCCGCCGCAGCCCCGGACGAGGGAGCCTTCGCGCGGGGCCTGGCCGCCGACCCGTCCCGCGGGCTGGCCTCCGCACTGTTCGGGGCCCGAGCGGCGGTGCTCGACGATCAGCTCGCCCCAAGCGCCCTGCCCGATTACGTGTCCGGGCTCTTGATCGCCGACGAAGTACGCCACCTGTTGCCCGAACACCTTCCGCAACAGCGAATCGTGCTGTGCGGCAACGCCGAGCTGTGCCGTCGCTACTCCACCGCATTCGCGGCGCACGGCGTCACACCCGCTGCGTCGATCACCGGTGACGCGGCCGCACTCGGCCTGTGGACCATCGCCGCCGACTGCGGGCTGCTCAGCCCGACCCGACATTCCGAGGAGGTTTCATGAAAACCGGGCTCGTCGCAATCCTGCGCGGCATCCGCCCCGACGAGATCCTGGCGATCGGCAGCGCGCTCGTCGAGGCAGGCGTCACCGCGATCGAGGTGCCACTCAACTCACCGCAGCCGTTCGACTCCATCGAGCGGCTGGCCGCCGCGACCGGTGACGCAGGTGTGGTCGGCGCGGGCACGGTGCTCACGGTCGACGACGTCGACCGCGCACAGTCCGTAGGCGCCCGAATCATCGTCGCGCCCAACACCGATCCCGACGTGATCGCCGCCGCGGTCTCGCGCGGCCTGCACCCGTACCCCGGGGTGGCCACGCCGACCGAGGCGTTCCGCGCGGTCGCCGCCGGAGCCCGCAGCCTCAAACTCTTCCCGGCCGACGCCGTTGGCATCTCCGGGATGTCGGCGTGGCGTGCGGTGCTGCCCGCCGATGTGGAGATGCTGCCGGTCGGCGGCGTCGACGAGAACAACCTGGCCAACTGGGCCGCCGCCGGTGCCGGCGGCGCGGGACTCGGATCGAGCCTGTACCGCCCGGGCGACGACGCCGAAACCGTCGGCCGGCGCGCCCGCACACTCGCACGCATCTGGGCAGAGAGGAACCCCCGATGAAGATCAAGTCGATCAAGACCTACACCGTGCCGCCGCGGTGGCTCTTTCTGCGGATCGAAACCGACGACGGCCTGATCGGTTGGGGCGAACCGGTTCTCGAGGGCCGCGCCGCGACCGTCGCGGCCGCCGTCGAGGAACTTTCGGACTATCTGATCGGGCAGGATCCGGCGCAGATCGAGGACATCTGGACCGTGCTGTACCGCGGCGGCTTCTACCGTGGCGGCGGCATCCACATGAGCGCCCTGGCCGGCATCGACCAGGCGCTGTGGGACATCAAGGGCAAGGCATTCGGTGTGCCCACCTACGAGCTGCTCGGCGGCCGGGTGCGCGACCGGATCAAGGTGTACTCGTGGATCGGCGGCGACCGGCCGTCCGAAACTGCCAGGGCCGCAAAAGAAGTGGTCGACCTCGGGTTCACCGCGGTCAAGATGAACGGCACCGAGGAGATGCAGTACGTCGACTCGTGGGACAAGGTCGACCGGGCCGTGGCCAGTGTCGCGGCGGTGCGCGACGCCGTAGGCCCCAACATCGGCATCGGCGTGGACTTCCACGGCCGCGTGCACAAGCCCATGGCCAAAGTGCTGCTGCGCGAACTGGAACCGTACCGGCTGATGTTCGTCGAGGAACCAGTGCTGAGCGAACACGTCGACGGGTTCGTCGACGTGCTGCGCCAGTCCCCCATCCCGATCGCACTGGGCGAGCGGCTGTTCTCCCGCTGGGACTGCAAGACGATCCTGGCCTCGGGTGCGGTCGACATCATCCAGCCCGACCCGTCGCACTGCGGCGGCATCACCGAGGCCCGCAAGATCGCGCACCTGGCCGAGGCGTATGACGTCGCACTCGCGCTGCACTGCCCACTGGGACCGATCGCGCTCGCCGCGTGCCTGCAGATCGACGCCGGCTGCTACAACGCCACGATCCAGGAGCAGAGCCTCGGCATCCACTACAACACGACCAACGATCTCCTCGACTACCTCGTGGACCCGGCCGTGTTCACCTACGCCGACGGTCAGGTGCGGATCCCGTCGGGGCCCGGCCTCGGCATCGAGATCAACGAAGACTACGTGGCCGAGCGGGCGGCCGAAGGACACCGCTGGCGCAACCCCGTCTGGCGCCACACCGACGGATCCGTGGCGGAGTGGTGAGGCACATGACGCAGAACAACACAGCGACCACCCGCCCGCGGCTGGCCACCCAGGCGTCGCGAGCCCGGTGGCTCATCGCGGTACTGCTGTTCGTCACGGTGGTGATCAACTACATGGACCGCGCCAACCTGTCGATCGCGATGCCGGCCATCGCCGACGAGATGGACCTGTCCAAGGCACAACAGGGCCTGCTGCTGTCGGCGTTCGGCTGGACATATGCCGCGCTGCAGATCCCCGGCGGCTGGCTCGTCGACCGCATCCGCCCGCGCGTGCTGTACCCGCTGTGTCTCGCGCTGTGGTCGCTGGCCACGGTGTTCATGGGCGTCATCGGCGGGTTCGTCGCGCTGATCGCGCTGCGGCTGCTCGTCGGGATCTTCGAGGCGCCGGCCTATCCGATCAACAACCGCGTCGCGACGGCGTGGTTCCCCGAGCGGGAACGGGCCTCGGTCATCGGCTTCTACACGTCCGGCCAGTTCATCGGTCTGGCCCTGCTGACGCCTGTGCTGTCGTGGCTGCAGTCGGTGCTGAGCTGGCACTGGGTGTTCATCGTGACGGGCGCGATCGGCCTGCTCTGGGCCGCGGTCTGGTACTCGCTGTACCGGGAGCCGCGCGAGTCACGGGCCAACGACGCGGAGATCGAGCTGATCGCCGGTGGCGGCGGGCTCGTGGACGTCGTCGAAGCGGCCCCCCAACGCGCCGCCGTGACGCGCGCCGACGTGGCGACCGTGCTCGGCAGGCGCAAGTTGTGGGGCATCTACCTGGGCCAGTTCTGCCTGACCTCGACGCTGTGGTTCTTCCTGACCTGGTTCCCGACGTATCTCGTCGAATACCGCGACATGGACTACATCAAGACGGGGTTCCTGGCGTCGCTGCCGTTCATCGCGGCGCTCGTCGGCGTGCTGTTCTCCGGCGTCTTCTCGGATTTCCTGCTGCGGCGCGGTGTTTCACTGGGTACCGCGCGCAAGGGCCCGATCATCACGGGGCTGCTGCTGACCATGGCGATGCTCGGCGCGAACTTCACCGACTCGACCGCGATGGTCGTGGTGTTCCTGTCGATCGCGTTCTTCGGCAACGGCCTGGCCTCGATCACGTGGTCGCTGGTGTCGGCGCTGGCCCCCAAGCGGCTGCTCGGGCTCACCGGTGGCATGTTCAACTTCATCGGCAACCTGTCGTCGATCGCCACACCGATCATCATCGGGCTCTTGGTGACCGACGACAGTTTCGCGCCAGGTTTCGTCTACATGACGGTGGTCACCGCGATCGGCATCGCGAGCTACGTGCTGCTCGTGGGCCGCGTGGAGCGGGTCTCCGACGCGGCCTCCGACCAGGCCTCCGACTAGGCCGAGGCCTGCGCGATCTGCAGCGCCTCGCGCGCCCCGGCGTGCAAGGCCTGACAGCTGAGCAGAAGCCACGCTGTCAGGCCGTCGGGCGTTCCCGACGCGAACCCGCGGGCAGCGGCCTTGTAGTTGCCCGCCTGCTTCATCCAGTGCAGCTCGGGCACTCCGAGGCCGTGCGGATCCAGGCCGCTGGAGATCGTGATCAACCGCGACACCGCGCGGGCCACCAGCCCGTCGGCCGAGCCGAACGGCGCCAACGTGAGCAGCTCGCCGTGCGCCACCGCGGCCAGCACCGGCGCGGGTGCTTTCGACCCGCCCGTGAGAATCTCGGTCAGCAGCGCCAACCGCGTCCCCACCTCGGGATCGGTGCGCGGCCGGCCGAGATGCTCGTCATCGGTGAGATCTGCGGCGGCCAGTGAATGCAGCCGTGCCAGCGCTTGCAGCGGGGCCCGCTGCCATACGCCGACCAGGGCCGTCGCACCGCCTTCGAGGGCTTCGGCGACCCGGATCGCGCCGGCCATCACGGGATCGGGCTTACCGTCGGCAGGCACCTGCAGCGAGCCGCCGTCGAGCACCGCGGACGCCCGTGCACCGCGCAGCGCCGACTCCGCTGCCGTCTTGGGCCAGCCCCGCAGATTGACCTTGTGCCGGTGCGCCCGGCCGAGCGCGTCGCGCGCTTCGTCGCAGGCTGCGGCCACCCCTGGCAAATCGAGCAAAGGGGCAAGTGGATCGGTCATCCGGCTTACGGTAGTCGACCGCTGAGCGCAACAAATCCGACCGTTCAGCGCAGCTGGCCCACCGCCCATCGGGCGTCTTGTGACGTCCCAACGCGGCTGCAACGTTTGGTGACTACGCTCACACACATGACAAACCCGTCAGCGACGCACACCGACGTTCCGTCAGCCTATCCGCCGCCGGCCGATTTCGCGGCCAATGCCAACGCGACGGCCGAGCTTTACTCCGAAGCCGAGCAGGATCGCTTGGGGTTCTGGGCAACTCAGGCCGCCCGGCTGTCCTGGCAGACGCCGTTCACCGAGGTGCTGGACTGGTCGGACGCCCCGTTCGCCAAATGGTTTGTCGGCGGCAAGCTCAACGTCGCCTACAACTGCGTCGACCGCCACGTCGAGGCCGGCAACGGCGACCGCGTGGCCATCCACTGGGTCGGTGAGCCCGTCGAGGACGAGCGCGACATCACCTACGCCCAGCTCAAGGACGAGGTTTCCCGCGCGGCCAACGCACTGACCGATCTCGGCCTCACCGCCGGTGACCGCGTGGCGATCTACATGCCGATGGTGCCCGAGGCGATCGTCGCGATGCTGGCGTGTGCGCGCCTGGGCATCATGCATTCGGTGGTGTTCGCCGGCTTCTCGGCGAGCGCACTGCGGGCCCGCGTCGAGGACGCCGAGGCCAAGCTGGTGATCACCACCGACGGGCAGTACCGGCGTGGCGCGGCCGCGTCGCTCAAGAGCGCGGTCGACGAGGCGGTCGCCGACCAGCCGTCGGTGCAGCACGTTCTGGTGGTGCGGCGCACCGGAATCGACATCGAGTGGACCGATGGCCGCGACCTGTGGTGGCACGAGACGGTCGAGCAAGCCTCCCCCGAGCACACCCCCGAGGCGTTCGACTCCGAGCAGCCGCTGTTCCTGCTGTACACGTCGGGAACGACCGGCAAGCCCAAGGGCATCGTGCACACGTCGGGCGGTTTCCTGACCCAGGCGGCGTACACGCATTACAACGTCTTCGACATCAAGCCGGAAACCGACGTGTACTGGTGCACGGCCGACATCGGCTGGGTCACCGGCCACACCTACATCGTCTACGGCCCGCTGGCCAACGGCGTCACACAGGTGGTCTACGAGGGCACCCCGGCGTCGCCGACCATGCACCGGCACTTCGAGGTCATCGAAAAGTACGGCGTCACAATCTATTACACGGCGCCCACGCTGATCCGCACGTTCATGAAGTGGGGCCGCGTGCTGCCCGAGGCCCACGATCTGACCAGCCTGCGGCTGCTGGGTTCGGTCGGTGAACCCATCAACCCCGAGGCGTGGCGCTGGTACCGCGAGTTCATCGGAGGCAACAAGACTCCGATCGTCGACACCTGGTGGCAGACCGAGACCGGCGCCATCATGATCTCCCCGCTGCCGGGCGTGACGGCTGCCAAGCCCGGTTCGGCCATGACCCCGCTGCCCGGTATCTCGGCCAAGATCGTCGACGACGATGGCAACGACCTGGTGCCCGGAGCCGACGAAGCCGAGCACGTCACGGGCTACCTGGTGCTCGACAAGCCGTGGCCGTCGATGCTGCGCGGCATCTGGGGTGACCCGGAACGGTTCAAGGAGACCTACTGGTCGCGCTTCGCCGAGCAGGGCTGGTACTTCGCCGGTGACGGCGCGCGCTACGACTCGGACGGCAACATCTGGGTGCTGGGCCGCATCGACGACGTCATGAACATCTCCGGGCACCGGATCTCGACCGCTGAGGTCGAATCGGCTCTCGTCGGGCATGCGGGCGTCGCCGAGGCGGCGGTGGTCGGCGCCACCGACGACACCACGGGCCAGGCCATCTGCGCGTTCGTCATCCTCAAGGAAAGCGCCCACGGCGGCGCCGAGAACATGATCGAGGAACTGCGCGCCCAGGTCGCCACCGAGATCTCCCCCATCGCCAAGCCCCGCGAGATCCACGTGGTGCCAGAGCTTCCCAAGACCCGCAGCGGCAAGATCATGCGGCGCCTGCTGCGCGACGTCGCCGAGGGCCGCGAGCTCGGCGACACCTCGACCCTGGTCGATCCCAGCGTGTTCGAGGCCATCCGCGCCGGCAAGTAGTCCGCCGCTCCCCCGCGGAACTGCGTTCCCGGTCGTTTAAGACCGGGTTTTACGACCGGGAATGCAGTTCCGCGGGAGGGAAGCTAGGCGATCGGCACGAATCCCGTGCCGGGCCGGTTCTTGGCGGTGATGTCTGCCAGCTGCGTGTTGAACGACATCGTCACGGCCGGGGTGTGCAGCGGCACGAATTTCACCACACACGTCGGCAGGTCTTCTGTGTACGCGCCGTGGATCATGCCGACCAGGAGGTTGTTGACGGTTACGGGCGCGCCGGAATCACCGGGCTGTCCGCACACCTGATTGACGATCGTGCCGGGCTCCTGGCCCGGCCCCCAGGTCACACCGCACGAGTAGCCGGTGGTGCGGCCGAGCTTGCACGCGACCTGGCCGAAGACCGGGTCCGGGCCGAGCCCGTCGATCTCGAAGCCGTTGACGTTCTTGGTCGGCGTGACCTTCTGCGGGTCGAACTCGATCACCGCGTAGTCCAGGAGATCGTTGCCGGCGACCATCTTGCCCACGATCCCGGCGTCGGTGGCGCCTTCGGCGCCCACCACCGCGCCCGGGCCGCCGCAGTGTGCCGACGTGAAGCCGATCAGCCTGCCGGCGTTGTCATGACCGATCGCGGTCAACGTGCAGAACGTGTCGCCGTTGACGACGATGCCCGAACCGCCGCCGAGCACGACCGGACCGTCGGCGTGCGCGGCGACCGGGGTCAGCAGGGCGACCAGTGCAAGAAGCGGTGCCAACACGAGAAGTCGCCGGCGGTGTCTGGTCGCCAAGAGTCCTCCAATCGACGCGCCCGACCCGCGCAAGCCAAGGGAATACCGGAAGTCTACTTGGGCACACATGCCGACCGGGATCGTGAGCCCGCGCGTCGCATGGCACCATGAACGCCGAAACCCAATCTGATTCGGGGAGGACGGTGTCCGTGAGCATTGGCGACCGCAAGAACGGCGTACCAGCAACGGTGACATCGATTCCGCTGGTGGATCCGAACGCGCCCAAGCCCGACCCGTCCATCGGTGACCTGGTCAAGGACGCCACCGCGCAGATGTCGACCCTGGTGCGCGCCGAAGTCGAGCTGGCAAAGGCCGAGATCACCCGCGACGTCAAGAAGGGCCTGACCGGCAGCGTGTTCTTCATCGCCGCCCTGGTCGTGCTGTTCTACTCGACGTTCTTTTTCTTCTTCTTCGTGGCCGAGCTGCTCGACACGTGGCTGTGGCGCTGGGTCGCGTTCCTGATCGTGTTCGGGGTCATGGTGCTGACGACCGTGGCGCTCGCCCTGTTCGGGTACCTCAAGGTGCGGCGCATCCGCGGTCCGAGGCAAACCATCGAGTCGGTCAAGGAAACCCGCGAAGCGCTCACCCCCGGGCACGACAAGGCCGCCGCACCGGGCGCGGCGGTGGCCAAGCAACCCACCGCTGACCCTTCGGGCTGGTAATGCCCGCGCCTGATCCGTCGGTCACACGGATCGACGGGCCCTGGCGTCATCTACAGGTCCACGCCAACGGCATCCGGTTCCAGGTCGTGGAAGGCGAGGGCTCGCAGCCCGACCGGCCGCTGGTCATCCTGCTGCACGGCTTCGGCTCGTTCTGGTGGTCGTGGCGCCATCAGCTCACCGGATTGCGGGACGCCCGGGTGGTCGCGGTGGACCTGCGCGGGTACGGCGGCACCGACAAACCGCCGCGGGGCTACGACGGCTGGACCCTGGCCGGGGACACGGCCGGCCTGGTGCGCGCGCTCGGGCACAAGACCGCGACGCTGGTCGGGCACGCCGACGGTGGTCTGGTGTGCTGGGCGACCGCGGTGCTGCACCCTCGCGTGGTGCGCGCGATCGCGGTGGTCAGCTCGCCACATCCGGTCGCGCTGCGGGCGTCCACGCTCACGCGCCGCGACCAGGGCCGGGCGCTGCTGCCGCCGATGCTGCGCTATCAGTTGCCGATCTGGCCCGAGCATGCGCTGACCCGCCACGACGGCGCGGAACTCGAGCGGCTGGTGCGCAGCCGCTCGAGCGAGAAATGGCAGGCCACGCAGGACTTCGCCGAGACCATGGGGCACCTTCGGCAGGCGATCCAGATTCCGGGCGCGGCGCATTCGGCCCTGGAGTATCAGCGCTGGGCCGTACGCAGCCAGTTACGCGGCGAGGGCAGGCGCTTCATGCGGTCCATGAAGCGGCCCATCCACGTCCCGGTGCTGCACCTGCGCGGCGACGCGGATCCGTACGTGTTGGCCGACCCGGTGTACCGCACGCAGCACTATGCCCCGCACGGCCGCTACGTATCCGTGGCGGGCGCGGGCCATTTCGCGCACGAGGAGCAGCCCGCGGAGGTCAACGCCCAGCTGACCCGGTACTTCGCCCAGGTCCACGCCTAGCGGTCAGGAGATGCACGTCCCGGTGGCGACCCGCTGGGTGTTGCCGACCCTGGCCATCTGCCGCTCGACCTCTTTGGCCGTCAGCACGAAGCCCGTGTCGGCGTCGTCGACGGCCGCGCCGAACACCACGCCGAGCACCTTGCCGCTGCGGTTGATCATCGGCCCACCCGAATTGCCCTGCCGCACCGTGCCGCGCACGGTGTAGACCTCGCGGGTCACGGTGGTCTTGCGGTAGATGTCAGGCCCGTTGAGTTCGATGATCTCGCGGACCCGCGCCGGGGTCGCGACGAAATCGCCGCCGCCCGGATACCCCATCACGACCGCGTCGGTGCCCTGCGGCGCGGGCGCGTCGGCGAACACCAGCGGCGTAGTCGGCAGATTCGGCACGTCGAGGATCGAGATGTCGGCATTCGGGTCGTAGGACACGACACCGGCTTCGTAGGTCTGCCCGTCGGCCTCGACCGTGACGCTGTCCGCACCGGCGACGACGTGCGCGTTGGACATCACCCGGTTGGGCGCGACCACGAAGCCACTGCCCTCGAGCACTTTCTGGCAGCTGGGCGCGATACCGCGGATCTTGACGACACTGGGTCGCGTGATGCCGACGACGGCATCGTTGGCCAGCGCGGCGTCGGGGGCGTCGACGTTGACGATCGGGGTGCGGCCGAACGGTTCCAGCACGTCGGGCAGGCCCGAGGTGTCCAGCAGGCTCGACAGCCGCGTCGGCACCGACTTGAGCCACGGCGGCGCGACCTTGTCGACCTCCGACAGCACACGCGACCCCTTGACGGCGGCGGCCAGGTTCGGCTGGTCCGACGAGGTCAACGGCGTCGCCAACAACCAGGACGCCACCAGCACCGCGACCAGCTGCAGTGCGACGCCCACCGCCGAGTCGATCAGGCGCAGGCCGCGGTTGCGGATCGCGCCGCGCACCGCGCGGCCCAGCACGACGCCCGCGATCTCACCGACCACGACCAGTGCGAGGATCAAGAACAGCGCCGCGAACAGCTTGGTGCGGGGCCCGTCGATGTGGGTGACCACGTGCGGCGACAGCAGCACGCCGGCGACCGCGCCCAGCACGACGCCGATGAAGGACAGCAGGGAGCCGAGCGCCCCCGAGCGCCACCCGGAGATGGCGGCAACGAAGGCGATGCCGATGACGGCCAGATCAAGCCAGAGCGAAGGTGTCATTCAATTCCACTTCAATGTTGGGCTTCACCGTAGCCGTTCGGACGCGCGACGAGCGCCATTGCTTCGTCGAGTTCCCGGACATTGTCGGTGTTCCACGGTTTCGCCCAGCCGGCCACGTCGAGCATCGCGGAGATGACCTGACCAGTGAACCCCCACACCAGCATCTCGTTCAGCAGGAATGCCGGGCCCGCGAACCGGCTGGTGTTGGCCTCGCGGTAGACCATGAGCCGGTTCTCGGGATTGGTGAAGGCGCGCACTGGAACCCGCGCGACGACCGCGGTCTCGGATTCGTCGACCACCGCGACCGGTCCAGGGTCGGGCGAGTACGCCAGGACGGGCACGACGTGAAAACCCGACGGCGGGATGAACATCCGCTCCAGGGTGGCCAGCGGGTGTAGCCGGCTGGTGTCGATCCCGGTTTCCTCGACGGCTTCCCGGAACGCCGTGCCCACGGGTCCGTCGTCACCCGGATCGGTGGCACCGCCGGGAAACGCGGCCTGACCGGCGTGGTGGCGCAGGGTCGACGCTCGCACCGTGACCAGCAGATCGGCGTCGTCGGGCAGCGCACCGGCCGGGGCGTCCGGGGGGCCCGAGAACAACACCAGCACGGCCGCGTCGCGTCGCGCGCCCGCCAGCGCGGCCTGCTCGTTCGCCTCGACGATCGCCGCCAGCACATCGGGTGGCACGCGCCTGCGGTACGCGTCGGGCACCCCGGCGACGTTGTCCACCAAAGGCTTGAGCCACGCCGGGGCGGCATCGGGAGTCAGCCCGTCGCGCGTGGAACTCACCCCGGGTGCTCCTATCTGTCGGGCCGAATCTTCGCGTCGACCGCCGTGGCGATCTCGTCCGCGGTCGCGAATGGTCGCGGCAGGATCTCGGCAACGCTACCGTCCGCGCGCAGCACCACGGTCGCAGGCATGACGTTGGGCACGCGTAGTGCGGCGGCGACCAACCGGCGGCCGTCCTGAAGCGTCGGCAGGCGTACGCCGAGCTCGGCGAGGCGCAGCAGCGCGGCGGTTTCGTTCTCGTCCTGGTGCACTGTCACCACCAGCACCCCGGGGTTGCGCCGCTGGTATTCGGCCATGGCGGGCAACTCGTCGGCGCACGGCCCGCACCAGTACGCCCAGAGGTTGAGCACCACCGGACGCCCGGCCAGCGCGCGGGCGACGTCGACCGGTGCGCCGTCGGCCGCGCATTCCAGGGTGATGCCCCGCAGCGCCTCGGGGCCCGCGCCTGCGCCGGGTGCGGGACACGGCGGCAGAGCGGCTTTGGCGCGGGGGCCGGCCAGCGCCTCGGGGGTGTCGGCGTCGCGGTGATCGCGCGCGGTGGGCGTGTCCGCCCCCGGTGTGCTGCCCGGTTGGTCACGCAGTTCCATCCAGAACGCCGCGCCGAGTGCCACCAGGACCACGAGCACCACGACGGTCCACCGGGTCGAAACGCTCATGTCCTACAGGCCGGCCAGGGCCAGCAGATGCTCGGTCTCCGGGCCCTTGACCAGGGCGGCGGCGACCTCGGGCTCGGTGGGCCCCAGGCCGAACGACGGGCAGTCCTTGGCCAGCACGCAGATGCCGCAGGCCGGTTTGCGTGCGTGGCAGACCCGGCGGCCGTGAAAGATCACGCGGTGGCTGAGCAGAGTCCACTGGCTGCGTTCGATGAGCTCACCGACCGCGAACTCGACCTTGACCGGATCCTCCTCGGCGGTCCAGCGCCAGCGCCGCACGAGGCGCCCGAAGTGCGTGTCGACCGTGATGCCCGGGATGTCGAAGGCGTTGCCCAGGATGACGTTGGCGGTCTTACGGCCGATGCCGGGCAGCGTCACCAGTTCGTCGAGGGTTTTGGGCACCTCCCCGTCGAAGCGTGCGACGAGCTCCTGCCCCAGCCGGATCAGCGACGTGGTCTTGTTCCGGTAGAAGCCGGTGGGACGGATCAACTCCTCCATCTCGGCGCGGTCGGCCTGCGCGTAGTCGAGTGCGGTGCGGTATTTCGCGAACAGCGCGGGCGTCGTCAGATTGACCCGCTTGTCGGTGCTCTGCGCGGAAAGAATGGTCGCGACCGCCAATTCGAGCGGATTGGTGAAATCCAGCTCGCAATAGACATGCGGAAATGCTTGCGCGAGTTCGCGGTTCATTCTGCGCGCGCGGCGCACCAGACCGAGGTGCGTTTCGGTGTCCCACTTCTTGGCGCGGGCTGTTTTGCCTGTTGGTGCGACACCGGTTGACACGGCTGTCAGCGTACTGACAACCCCCGACATGACGCCGCGCGGATGGTGACATCGGTCCGTCGAACACCTGGTGAGATTTCGTGATCCCGCTGAGACCTACGGCGTGTTTACTTCACCCTTGTGTCGTGGTTGCTGGTGGCGCTCATCCCGGGGTTGCTGATGCTGGCGGCATTTGGGCTCGACCGCCTCGAGGCGTGGCTTGCCCGCGAATCCGGCCCCGTGTCCGGCCCGGCAGCGCATCCGGCGCGCGCCGATACCCGCGAGACCATGGACGGCCTGCAGCGACGGCTGCGGCAACGACACGTCGCGATCGAGACCGCACTCGGCGACCTCAATGTCGAGCGTTTGCCAACGCGATTGCAGACCTCATGCCACCCAAATCCTGAATTTCAGGAGACTCGATATGCCAATCGTGTGTAGCGTGGGCTAGTCGCGAAACCGCGTACCTCTAGAATGATCACGATTATCAGTTAGAGATCACACCACCCACCAGCTTAAGAGGGGCAACGTGGACGAGATCCTGGCCAGGGCCGGAATCTTCCAGGGAGTCGAACCCACCGCCGTATCGGCGTTGACCAAGCAGTTGCAGCCCGTCGACTTCCCGCGCGGACACACCGTGTTCGCCGAAGGCGAGCCGGGCGATCGGCTGTACATCATCATCTCCGGCAAGGTGAAGATCGGCCGCCGCTCGCCGGACGGCCGCGAGAACCTGCTCACCATCATGGGTCCGTCGGACATGTTCGGTGAGCTTTCGATCTTCGATCCGGGACCGCGGACGTCGAGCGCCACCACCATCACCGAGGTGCGTGCGGTGTCGATGGACCGCGACGCGCTGCGGGCGTGGATCGCCGACCGGCCCGAGATCGCCGAGCAGCTGCTGCGCGTGCTCGCGCGCCGGCTCCGCCGCACCAACAACAACCTCGCCGACCTGATCTTCACCGACGTGCCCGGTCGCGTGGCCAAGCAGCTGCTGCAGCTGGCCCAGCGGTTCGGCACGCAGGAGGGCGGCGCGCTGCGGGTCACCCACGACCTGACTCAGGAAGAGATCGCCCAGCTCGTCGGCGCGTCACGCGAAACCGTCAACAAGGCGCTGGCCGACTTCGCCCACCGCGGCTGGATCCGGCTGGAGGGCAAGAGCGTGCTGATCTCCGACAGTGAACGGCTGGCACGGCGCGCGCGCTGACTCCGCAGAACCCCATGAGCTGCCCCTCTTCCGCGGAAGAGGGGCAGTTTTGTCGCGGCGCCTAGGCGCGGAGGTAGTCCAGCTGGGCCTGCACGCTCCACTCGGCGGCATCCCACAGCTTCTCGTCGACGTCGGTGTACACGTGCTCGACGACCTGGCGGGCCGTGGCGTCGTCACCGAGTTCCCGTAACGCACCCCGCACCTGCTCGAGCCGCTCTTCGCGGTGCGCGAGGTACATCGCGGTGACGGCTTCGAGATCGGCGAGGTCGGGGCCGTGGCCCGGCAGGACCGTACGTGCGCCGAGGCCCTGCAGCCGGCGCAAGGACTCCAGATAGTCCCGCAGGCTGCCGTCCTCGGTGTCGATCACGGTCGTGCCGCGCCCCAGCACGGTGTCGGCGGTCAGCACGGCGTCGTCGAGCACGAAACTCAGCGAGTCGACCGTGTGGCCGGGCGTGGCCATCACCGTGATGCGCAGCCCGGCCGCGTCGATCACCTCGCCATCGGTCAGCGGCCCGCCCAACCCGCGCAGGAAACCGCTGCCGACCGAACGGACCACGGCGCCGGTGCGTTCGACGATCTTGTCGATGCCGCCCGTGTGGTCCTCGTGCTTGTGGCTGATCAGCACCAGCGCGATGCGCCCGAGCTCGGCGATGCGGGCGATGTGCTCGTCATCGTCGGGCCCGGGATCCACGACCACCATCTCGTCGCTGCCCGGCGCCCGCAGAACCCACGTGTTGGTGCCCTCGAGCGTCATCAGGCCGGGGTTGTTGCAGAGCAGTACCGAGGCCGTCGGTGTGACGGGCCGCAGCACCCCGTAAGCCGGGTGCTCAGCGGTCACGCGACCCCTGCCCGATCGTCGCTCACGCGACCTCTGCCCGATCGTCGCTCACGCGACCTCGACGATGATTTCGACCTCGACCGGCGCATTACGCGGCAACTCGGACACGCCGACGGCCGAGCGGGCATGCGCACCGGCGTCGCCGAACACCTCACCGAAGAGCTCGGAGGCACCGTTGACCACGCCGGGCTGGCCACTGAAGCCCGGGGCCGACGCGACGAAGCCGACCACCTTGACGACCCGGACCACACTGTCGATGCCGACCAGCGCGTGCACCGCGGCCAGCGCGTTGAGGGCGCAGACGCGGGCCAGGGCGTTGCCCTCCTCGGGGCTCACCTCGGCGCCGACCTTTCCGGTCGCCAGCAGCTCGCCGCCCTGGATGGGCAGCTGCCCCGCGGTGTAGACGAGATTGCCGGTCCGCACGGCGGGAACGTAGGCCGCGAGCGGCGCCACCACCTCGGGCAATTCGATGCCCAGTTCGGTGAGCCGCGAAGACGCGCTCACTTCGGCCGCTTCAGGTAGGCGACGTGCTGTTCACCGGTCGGCCCGGGCAGCACGGAGACCAGCTCCCAGCCGTCGGCTCCCCACTGGTCGAGGATCTGTTTGGTCGCGTGCGTCAGCAACGGCACCGTGGCGTATTCCCACCGGGTCGGTTCGGTCATGGCCCGAGCTTATCGGTCGGGCTCCGGCCAATGGTTAGCATGCACTGGTGGCAACCACAGAAAGCGGCGCCAAACCGGTCGGCTGGCCGTCGCGCCTGACCAAAGCGCGACTGCACTTCGTGTCCGGCAAGGGCGGTACCGGCAAATCCACCATCGCCGCGGCGCTGGCCCTGGCGCTGGCCGCGGGTGGCCGCCGGGTGCTGCTGGTCGAAGTGGAGGAACGCCAGGGCATCGCGCAGCTGTTCGACGTGCCGCCGCTGCCCTACGAGGAAGTCAAGATCGCCACGGCCGACGGCGGCGGTCAGGTCAACGCGCTGGCCATCGACATCGAGGCCGCGTTCCTGGAATACCTCGACATGTTCTACAACCTCGGGCTGGCCGGCCGCGCGATGCGCCGCATCGGCGCCGTCGAGTTCGCCACCACCATCGCGCCGGGCCTGCGCGACGTGCTGCTGACGGGCAAGATCAAAGAGGTCGTCACCCGAACAGACAAGAGCCCCAAGGCAAAACGGATCGCGTACGACGCGGTCGTCGTCGACTCACCGCCAACGGGCCGGATCTCCCGCTTCCTCGACGTCACCAAGGCCGTGTCGGATCTGGCCAAGGGCGGCCCGGTGCACTCTCAGGCCGACGGCGTGGTCAAGCTGCTGCACTCCGAGCAGACGGCGATCCACCTGGTGACCCTGCTGGAGGCGTTGCCGATCCAGGAAACCCTGGAGGCCATCGAAGAACTCACCGAGATGGGCCTGCCGATCGGCAGCGTCATCGTCAACCGCAACATCCCGGCGTATCTGTCCGCCGACGATCTGGCCAAGGCCGCCGAGGGCGACGTCGACGCCGACGCTGTGCGAGCGGATCTGGCAAAAACGGGAATCACGTTGTCGGACAACGATCTGGCCGGCTTGCTCACCGAGACCATCCAGCATGCGACCCGGATCGCCGCGCGTGCCGAGAGCGCCGAACAACTCGACGCGATCGATGTGCCGCGGCTGGAACTGCCCGCCCTGGCCGACGGTGTGGACCTGGGCAGCCTGTACGAGCTGGCCGAGGAACTCGAGCGACAGGGAGTCCGATAGTGAGTGCGAAACCACCGGCGTTGGACATGCGCGCGATCTTGTCCGACACCAGCAATCGCGTCGTAGTCTGTTGCGGCGCAGGCGGTGTCGGCAAGACCACGACGGCGGCGGCGATGGCCCTGCGGGCCGCGGAGTACGGGCGCACCGTCGTCGTCCTCACGATCGACCCGGCCAAGCGGCTCGCGCAGGCCCTCGGCATCAAGGATCTCGGCAACACGCCGCAGCGGGTTCCGCTGGCCCCCGAGGTCAGCGGCGAGCTGCACGCCATGATGCTCGACATGCGTCGCACATTCGACGAGATGGTGATCCAGTACTCCGGGCCCGACCGGGCCGACGCGATCCTGGAAAACCAGTTCTACCAAACAGTTGCGACGTCACTGGCCGGCACGCAGGAGTACATGGCCATGGAGAAGCTCGGCCAGCTGCTGGCCGAGGACAAGTGGGATCTCGTGGTTGTCGACACCCCGCCGTCGCGCAACGCACTGGACTTCCTGGATGCGCCGCAGCGGCTGGGCAGCTTCATGGACAGCCGGCTGTGGCGCATGCTGCTGGCGCCGGGACGCGGCATCGGCCGGTTGGTAACCGGCGCCGTCGGGCTCGCCATGAAGGCGTTGTCGACCGTGCTGGGTTCCCAGATGCTTTCCGACGCAGCCGGTTTCGTGCAGTCACTGGACGCGACGTTCGGCGGCTTCCGGGAAAAGGCCGACCGCACCTATGAATTGCTCAAGCGCCGCGGCACCCAGTTCGTCGTGGTGTCGGCAGCCGAGCCGGATGCGTTGCGCGAGGCGTCGTTCTTCGTCGACCGGCTCTCGAGCGAACGCATGCCGCTCGCGGGCCTGATCCTCAACCGCACGCATCCCACGCTGTGCGATCTGCACGCCGAGAAGGCCGAGGAGGCCGCAGACGAGTTGGCGGCCGACGATCCCGAGTCGTTGACGGCAGGGGTGCTGCGCATCCACGCCGACCGCGCCCAGACCGCCAAGCGCGAGGTACGCCTGCTGTCGCGGTTCACCGGGGCGAACCCGCACGTGGCGATCGTCGGGGTGCCGTCGTTGCCGTTCGACGTCTCAGACCTGGAGGCGTTGCGGGCGATCGCCGATCAGATCACCGGCGAAGCAGCTTCGGTCGCCTAGGCGCCGGGCCTCGCACTGTCGAGGTAGCGGCGGATCTCCGTGCCGATCCGCCGCATGCCGTGCAGCACGGGATCCCGGTGGTCTTCCCCCCACGCCCAATTCGCGAGCACCGCATAACCGACCTTGCGTCCGTCCACCCGGCGCGTCACGCAGCCGATGTCGATGCGGGCATCGGCGATGGTCCCGGTCTTGTTCCACAGCTCGAAGCCGTGATCGGGCTCGGTGTGAGCCAACGGGTCGAGACCGAAGGCGCCCGCGACCATCGAAAGATCGGTGTTCACGGCGAGCCATCGCCTGACCCGCCCGCAGACCGCGCGGTCGTGGATGGTGCCCGCGTCCAGCCGCGCGACCAGCGCGCACAGCTCTGCCGCGTTGCCCACCGACAGCGTGAGCGGGTCGTCGCGGGATCGGTTCAGCCGCACCCGATCCCGCAGCCCGCTCGCGGTGAACCCCAGGTCGCGGGTCGCGCGCTGGATTTCCTCCAGCCCGAGCCTGCGCAGCAGGATGTTGGTGGCCATGTTGTCGCTGACCGCGCCGATGAGCAGGCACAGGTCGTCGATCCGGAGATCCTGCTGCCGCATCAGGTACAGCACACCGGAATCCGCCACCTGATCGGCTGCGCCGGCCGCGACGACTTCGGCGGGATCCAACGTGGCGGCCTCGAACCGGCGTGCCACCTCCGCCAGCAGGAAGACCTTGCCGACGCTCGCGGTCTTGAGCACCCGCGCGGGATCGTGTTCCCACAACGTGTCGCCGGTGGTCAGATCCACCACGCGGGTCGACCACGTCGCCGCGCCGGCGAGCCACGTCGACGCCTGAGTGAACAAGCCGCTCATGCCGATTCGCGGGACACAGCGTCTGCCGGCACCCGGCCGTAGCGCTTGCGCAGCACGTACGCGACAAGGACCACGACCAGGCTGAGCACACTGGCGAGCAGCTGCACTCGCTGATCGGCGTCGAACAGCATGGCCACCAGCACCAGCACGAAGCTCACGATGACGGCGACGGTCAGATACGGGAAGAACCACATCTTCAACGTCAGCCGCGACGGATCCTCGCGTTCGATGGCCCGGCGCACCCGCAACTCGGAAACACCGATCATCACGTACATGAAGATCGCCACCACGCCGCACGAGTTCACGAGGAAGAGGAACAGCGAATCGGGGGCAATGTAGGCCACCACGACGGAGACCCATCCGACGACCGTGCTGGCGAGGACGGCCGCGGTGGGAACGCCTCGAGAGTTGGTCCGCACCAGCCACTCTGGCGCGTCGCCGTGCGATGCGAGCACGCGCAGCATGCGCGACGACGTGTAGATCGACGAGTTGAGCACCGAAAGCACCGCCGTGAGGATCACGAAGTTCATGATCACACCGGCGCCGGGGATCCCCAGCTTGTCCAGCGCGGCGACGTAGGGGCTCGAAAGCACCGACGCGTCGTTCCAGGGCAGGATGCACACCACCAGGAAGATCGAGCCGACGTAGAACAGGATGATCCGCCAGATCACACCCGTGGTCGCCCGGGCCACCGACTTGGCCGGCTCGGCGCTCTCGGCCGCCGCGATCGTGACGATCTCGGCCCCGCCGAACGCGAAGATCACCACCACGACCGCGCCGAGGATCGATCCGAATCCGTTGGGCGCAAACCCGCCGTGCGCCACCAGGTTCGACAGCCCACCCGTGTCGCCCGGCCACAGCCCGGCCACCCACAGCAGCCCCAGGATGATGAACGACACGATGGCGGCGACCTTGATGCCGGAGAACCAGAATTCGAATTCGCCGAACCATCTCACCGAGATCAGGTTGGTCGCGGTCATCACGACCATCAGCAGCATGGCCATGACCCACAGCGGCAGCCCGACCCAGACGTGCAGGATCTGCGCTCCCGCAACGGCTTCCACGGCGATGATGATCACGTAGTAGTACCAGTACAGCCAACCGAGCGTGAAGCCCGCCCATGGCCCGATCCCGATGCGGGCGTAATCGGCGAACGCACCGGCCCTGGGCTTGGCCACCACCATCTCGCCGAGCATGCGCAGCGTGCACAGCACGAGCGCACCGGCCAGACAGTACGACAGGATTGCGGCGGGCCCGGCGGTCTTGATGACCGCGCCGCTGCCGACGAACAACCCGGCGCCGATGGCGCCTCCGATGGCGATCATCGTCATGTGCCGGGTCTTCAGCGACTGGGCCAGGCCGGAGCGGGGTTCGGTTGAGGTCATGGGCGAGAACTCGATTCGAGGGAAGGGACGCGGCGGGTCGTCAGGCGGGCAGGGGAACGAGGGCCGGTTCACCGGCCTCGGCGACGATCTGGTCGATCGACTGGGCGCGACGCGCCAAGGACCAGCGCCGGTGCCCGTGCGCGTCGGATCCGATCGTGTAGACGGCGGGCCGGGGCAGCGCGTTGTACGAGAAATGGGTGGAGAAGTAGTAGCCGCCGGTCTCCGGCACGGCCACCAGATCCCCCGGGCGGATGCGGGGCAGTTCGCGGCCGGTGGCCAGCAGGTCGCCGGTGAAACAGGCGGGCCCCGCGACGTCCTGTACGCACGGTTGCGCGACGCGGCGGCGGCCGGTCGGGTCGTAGACGTCGATGCGCAGGGGCCAGGCTCCCGGCGCGAAGATCGTGCGGGTGGCGACCTGGACCCCGGCATGCGCGATGGCGATCGAGCGGCCGCCCGTGACCTTCGTGTACTCCACGCGGGCCACCACGGTGCCGGCCTTGGCGGTCAGGGCTCGACCGAACTCCGTCACCAAACCGTATGTGCCGTCGAACAATCCGGGTGCGGCCTGCTGCAGGGCCGCCCGGTGGTCGGCGAACGTCGGGGTGATGTCGTCGGATTCGAAATTGACCGGCAGTCCCCCGCCCATGTCGATCCGCTCGATCTGGCGACGGCCGACGCGCGCGTTGATGGCGTCGGCGAGATCCACGATCAGACGCACACCGTGCGCGGCGTGTTCGAGGCGCACCCCCTGCGAGCCGCTGTGTACGTGCAGTTGGGTCAGCCACGGCCGGGCCGCGAACGCGTCGATGATGTGCGCCCGGTCGTCGGCCAGCCCGATGCCGAACTTGGACGTCGTGGTCGCGGTGCTCATGGCACCGATCGCACCCGCTCCGGTCTGTGGGTTCACGCGTATCCCGATGATCGACCGGGTGGCACCGACGCGTGCGAGCACGTCGTCGACGCGAGCGAGCTCCTCGAAATTGTCGATGTTGAACGAGATGCCCAGTTCGACGGCCCTGGCGAGGTCCGACGTCGTCTTCGCCGGCGAATCCAGCACGATGCGCTCGACGGGAAAGCCTGCGGCCAGGGCGAGTTCGAGCTCGCCGGGGCTGGCCACCTCGCACCCGAAGCCCGCCCGGGCGAACCTGGCCAGGACCGGCCGCAGCGTGATGGCCTTCGCGGCGATGGTGTGCAACGCCGGCATCTCCGGCGGGTAGGTCACCGCGAGATCGCGCATCAACTCGTCGAGTGTGTCCAGGTCGATCACGCCGCACAAGGGCTGCGCGTCGTCGATGAAGCCGTGCCGCACCACGCCGGCAACCACCTCTGCGCGGCGCCGCAGCAGCGTCTCCGAACTGGGCAGAACATGTCGGGCAGCCGACGTCGTCTCAATCACGCCAAAACCCTAAGGAGAGCGCGATATCGGCGCAGCCCGCGCACGTCGAGGACTTTCGCGGCGTTCTTCGTGCAAATGTGAGGGTCACTGCGAGTCGATACCGCCGCGTTCGTCGAAATGCACTACGGCGCCCCGCCGGTTTTGTGCGATTCGCCGGGTCGCGGCACTCCGGTGCGTTCCCAGACCAGCAGGGCCAGTGCGGCACGCAACCGAGCGGGTGCCGAATGCAGGTCGATACCCGAGACCGCACCGATGCGCTCGAGCCGGTACCGCAGCGAATTGGCGTGAATCCCCAATGCGCGTCCCGCTTCGGCCAGGTTGCCGGGATGGGACAGCACCGCGGCGACGGTGTCGACCAGGCTGGTCCCGTGGTCGGCATCGTGACGACGCAGGATCTCCAGCGGCTCTGCGATGGCATCCGCCATCGGCAGCAGGCGGTCGGCCACCCGCAGGAGGGTCAACGCGTCGGGCACGTCGGCCGCCGTGAGTACCGTGACACCGCCGCGGCGCTGGCCGCCGAGGGCCGCGGCGTCGAGGACGTGCCGGGCGACGGTCGCCGAATTCCGAAGGTCCGGCAGGGCCGGCGCGACGGGTCCGACCGCGATGACGACGTCGCGTTCGCCTGCGACCCGACCCAGGCGCTCGGACAGGGCGGCTGCCACATCGGCCTCTGCGGTCTCGTCGTCGTGCAGCGGGACGACCACCAGCAGGTGCCCCGCCACGGACGCCGGCCGCGCCCCGGCCCGCAGCGCCTGGAGATGGAACATCACCGAACGCGACGCAGCCGTGTCCGCACCCAGCGCGACGACGGCGTAGCGGGTTTCGCTCTGCAGGCCCAGCAGCGCCGCGGGGATCCCTGGCTCGACGCCGTTCGCGAGCAGATCGACCAGCGCCGATTCCTGCAGCTGCCGTTCGTACTGGTCGCGGTGGACTTCGCGGAGCATCATGGCCGCCGCGGTCTGACGCACCTCGAGCAGCAGCGCGCGCAGCTCGGTCCGGTCGGTGTCGTCGTCAAGCGCGGCCCAGATGGTGCCGAGCGTCTCGGTGCCGGTCTTGAGCGAGATCACCATCCGAGCCGGATCGTTGTCCTCGGCGTTGCGAACGACAACGTCGTCGGACCGCCACACCGCGGGTAGGAATCCGCTGGACATCAGCCGCTCGACCCGATACTCGGGCACCGAACCGCGCAGGATCGTCTGGTTGCGGATCGGATCGACATCGTGATCGGCGACGGCATACGCCAGCACCCGAGAATCCAGATCCTCGATGGTCACGGGCGCACCGGTCTTGCCGCTGATCCAGCGGGCCAGCGCCTGCAGATTGTCGACGTTCGGGGCGGGCATGACGACGCGGCCCGCGCCGAGCAGCCGGATCAGACCAGCGAACAGCTCGGTCCAGCCCACCCAGGGCGACCGCCGGAACAAGCGGGGACGGTGAGCGGGATCGCCGGGCACCACGGATAGGTCGCGCGTCGCGTCGGCCGGAAGCACAAGCGCAGCAGCGGTTCCCACCTCGTCGAGCAGTGACCCGAGCGCGAACCGGTCGTCGATGCGCGTGCTGACCAGCACGATGGCGCCCGAATAGTCCACCGACGTACCGCGTTCGTGCAGCGCGACGTCGCGCACCAACGGATCGTCGTCCCGTTCGATATCGGCCGCGACGGGTATCAGCATGCCCGCGGCGCCAGTTACCAACGCCGACAACGGAAGTGCGGGCTCGACGGCATTCATGGCTGACGCCACGCTACGGCCGGCGCCGAGCGCCGCGGCGGGCGGGGTGGTTAAACGGCGCTGCGATGTTTGCGCTGGGCCGCGAAGAAGTCGGCCCAGGAGCTGACTTCGGGGTGTTGCTTGAGCAGGGCACGGCGCTGGCGTTCGGTCATGCCGCCCCACACTCCGAATTCCACGCGGTTGTCGAGTGCGTCCGCGCCGCATTCGAGGATCACCGGACAGTGCCGGCAGATGACCGCGGCTTTGCGCTGAGCGGCGCCGCGGACGAACAACTCGTCAGGGTCGGCCTGCCGGCACCGGGCTTGGGACACCCATGCGATGCGGGCTTCGGCCTCTCGACCGTGGGTCACTCCATGGGCTGTGGCATTAGTGCTCGTCTTGTGTACGGCCGACTGTGTACCTGACACCAGCGATCCCTTCGTTCCAACCGCCCACCGAACGGAGGGGCGGCGAGTCCTCCGGTGTAGAACGCCGATGCGATCTACGCCACATTGCGCCAGTGAGTGTTACCTGGATCGCACTGTGTGTCCAAGCTAGGTGGTCAGAGGGTATTAACGCAACAGTTTGCGACCCACTTTTTTGGGACGCCCGTGCCGTCTGATCTATCTTCGCGCGAAGTGTGGCATTTCCGCAGCGCGAGCCCGATATGGCGATCCGCCCGCTCGGCGGGAACGCCGGCGGGCACGCTCGTTACTCTGTAGCCATGCCCGAGCAGCCGACGCGACCGCCGACGACGGTCACGGTCATCAAGCTCGCCTGGTGCTGTCTGTTGGCGAGCGTGTTGGCGGCCGCTTTCATGTTCCCCGTCGTCGGCGGATTCGGGCTGATGTCGAACCGGGCGTCGGACGTGGTTGCCAACGGGTCCGCGGCACTCGTCGAGGGCGAGGTGCCCCAGGTGTCGACGATGGTCGACGCCAAAGGCAACACCATCGCGTGGCTGTACTCGCAGCGGCGCTTCGAGGTGCCCAGCGAGAAGATCGCCAACACCATGAAGCTCGCGATCGTCTCGATCGAGGACAAGAGGTTTGCCGAGCACAACGGTGTGGACTGGCAGGGCACCCTGACGGGCCTGTCCGGATACATGTCGGGCAATCCCGACACCCGCGGCGGCTCGACCCTTGAACAGCAGTACGTCAAGAACTATCAGCTGCTGGTCGTCGCACAGACCGACGCCGAGCGCCGCGCCGCGATCGAGACCACTCCGGCGCGCAAGCTGCGTGAGATCCGGATGGCGCTCACGCTCGACAAGACTTTCACCAAGCCAGAGATCCTCACCCGCTATCTGAACCTGGTGTCGTTCGGCAACGGCGCGTTCGGAATCCAGGACGCCGCGCAGACGTACTTCGGTATCAACGCCTCGGAGCTGAACTGGCAGCAGGCCGCCCTGCTGGCCGGCATGGTGCAGTCCACGAGTGCGCTGAACCCCTACACCAACCCCGACGGCGCCCTGGCCCGCCGGAACCTGGTGCTGGACACCATGATCGAGAACATTCCGCAAGAGGCAGAGGCACTGCGGGCGGCCAAACAGGAGCCGCTGGGCATCCTGCCGCAGCCCAACGAGTTGCCCCGCGGTTGCATCGCGGCGGGCGACCGGGCCTTCTTCTGCGACTATGCCCTGGAGTACCTGGCCCGCGCGGGCATCAGCAAGGACCAGGTGGCCAAGGGCGGCTATCTCATCAAGACCACGCTCGACCCCGACGTGCAGGTTCCGGTCAAGTCCGCGATCGACAGCATCGCGCGTCCGGACACCCAGGGCATCGCGAGCGTCATGAGCGTGATCAAGCCCGGCAAGGAATCGCACCCGGTCCTGGCGATGGCCAGCAACCGCACCTACGGCCTGAACACCGACGCGGGCGAGACCATGCAGCCGCAGCCGTTCTCACTGGTCGGCGATGGCGCCGGGTCGATCTTCAAGATCTTCACCGTGGCCGCCGCCATGGACATGGGCATGGGCATCAACACGCAGCTGGCCGTGCCGCAGTTCTTCCAGGCCAAGGGCCTGGGCAGCAGCGACACCCCGGGCTGCCCGAAGGAAACCTGGTGCGTCAAGAACGCGGGCGGCTACCGCGGGTCGATGAGCGTCACCGACGCGCTCGCCACGTCGCCCAACACGGCGTTCGCCAAGCTCATCTCGCAGATCGGTGTGCAGCGCACGGTCGACATGGCGGTCCGGCTCGGCTTGCGGTCCTACGCGCTGCCCGGCACGGCGCGCGATTACGACCCCGACAGCAACGAGAGCCTCGCCGACTTCGTCAAACGCCAGAACATCGGGTCGTTCACGCTGGGGCCCATCGAGGTCAACGCACTGGAGCTGTCCAACGTCGCGGCGACGCTGGCCTCGGGCGGAACCTGGTGCCCGCCCAACCCGATCGCGCAGGTGCTGGACCGCAACGGCAATGAAGTCTCGGTCACCACCGAGACGTGCGAACAGGCCGTGCCCGAAGGCCTGGCCAACACCTTGGCCAACGCCATGAGCAAGGACGACCAGGGTGGCGGCACCGCGGCGGGGTCGGCCGGTTCGGTCGGCTGGGATCTGCCGATGTCGGGTAAGACCGGAACCACCGAGGCACACCGCTCGTCGGGCTTCCTCGGTTTCACGAACCAGTACGCGGCGGCCAACTACATCTACGACGACTCGACCAGCCCGGGCGAGCTGTGCTCGTTCCCGCTGCGCCAATGCGGCGACGGCGACCTGTTCGGCGGCAACGAGCCGGCCCGGACGTGGTTCACCGCGATGAAGCCCATCGCCAACAACTTCGGGCCCGTCGCGCTGCCGCCGACCGATCCGCGCTACGTCGACGGCGGGCCCGGCTCGCAGGTGCCCAGCGTCAGCGGGCTCGACGAGAACGCCGCACGCCAACGGCTCAGGGACTCGGGCTTCCAGGTGGCCGACGGGGCCGCGATGGTCAACAGCAGCTCGAAGTACGGCACGGTCGTCGGCACCACGCCGAGCGGGCAGACCATTCCCGGCTCGATCATCACGATCCAGCTGAGCAACGGCATCGCGCCGCCGCCACCGCCGCCGCCGGTGGCGTTCCCGATGCCTGGCGGCCCGCCGCCGGAGATCGGCCAGACCGTCGTGGAGATCCCCGGGTTGCCGCCCATCACGGTCCCGGTGCTTGGGCCGCCGCCACCACCGCCGCCGCCGTGATCGGTTTGTGCGGTTGACCACCGTGACCGGCCAAGAAGCGGTGACACACAGGCTGTGGCAGTAGGCTCTCGGGCATGTCAGCAGCTTCGGTAGTGAAGAAGTCCGCCGCCATCACCGCCGGTTCCCTCGTAGCCGGGATCGGGTACGCGTCCGTCATCGAACGGAACGCGTTCGTGCTGCGCGAAGCGACCATGCCGGTGCTGACGCCGGGATCGTCGCCGCTTCGGGTGCTGCACCTGTCGGATCTGCACATGCGTCCCAATCAGCGCCGCAAGCAGGCGTGGCTGCGCGATCTGGCCCGGCTTGAGCCCGACCTGGTGGTCAACACGGGCGACAACCTGGCGCACCCGAAGGCCGTGCCCGCCGTCGTGCAGTCGCTGACCGACCTGTTGTCGGTGCCCGGCCTGTTCGTGTTCGGCAGCAACGACTACTTCGCGCCACGACTCAAGAACCCGCTGAACTACATCACCAACCCCGAGCACCGCACGCACGGTGAGCCGCTGCCGTGGCAGGATCTGCGCGCGGCGTTCACCGAGCGCGGCTGGCTGGATCTGACCCACACGCACCGCGAACTCGAAGTCGCGGGCGTGACCATCTCGGTGGCCGGGGTGGACGATCCGCACCTCAAGCGCGACCGTTACGACACCATCGCCGGGCCGGCCAACGCGGCCGCGAACCTGACGCTGGGGCTCACCCACTCCCCCGAGCCGCGCGTGCTGGACCGGTTCGCCGCCGACGGCTACCAGCTGGTGCTGGCCGGCCACACTCACGGCGGTCAGCTGTGCCTGCCGTTCTACGGCGCCATCGTCACCAACTGCGACCTGGACCGCTCGCGCGCCAAGGGCGCGTCGCGCTGGGGCGCCAACATGGCGCTGCACGTGTCGGCCGGTATCGGCACGTCGCCGTACGCGCCCGTGCGATTCTGCTGCCGGCCGGAGGCCACCCTGCTGACGCTCGTCGCCGCACCGACCGGCGGCGGCCACGTCGGAACCCGGGCCGGCCAGTCCTCCCCGACCGTATCGGCGCGGTGAGCCCCGAGGCCTGTTCGGCCGTCAGGAGTCAGCCTCGCGAGTGGGTCGACAACGCGGTGCGGCTGATCGAGGCCGACGCCAAGCGCAGTGCCGACACCCACCTGCTGCGCTATCCGCTGCCCGCGGCGTGGTGCGACGGCCTCGATCTGGCGCTGTATCTCAAGGACGAGTCGACCCACATCACCGGCAGCCTCAAGCACCGGCTGGCGCGCTCGTTGTTCCTCTACGGGCTCTGCAACGGCTGGATCGGCGAGAACACCACGGTGATCGAGGCGTCATCGGGTTCGACGGCGGTCTCCGAGGCGTATTTCGCGGCGCTGCTCGGCCTGCCGTTCATCGCGGTGATGACAGCCTCGACCAGCGCGTCGAAAATTGCGCTCATCGAATCTCAAGGTGGCCGTTGCCATTTCGTCGCCGAGGCGTCCCAGGTGTACGCCGAGGCGCAACGGCTGGCCGACGAGACCGGCGGGCACTATCTCGACCAGTTCACCAACGCCGAGCGGGCCACCGACTGGCGCGGCAACAACAACATCGCGGTGTCGATCTTCGAGCAGATGCAGATGGAGGCCCACCCGGTTCCCGAGTGGATCGTCGTCGGGGCGGGCACGGGCGGCACCAGCGCGACCATCGGCCGGTTCATCCGCTACCGACGCCACGCCACCCGGCTGTGCGTCGTCGACCCGGAGAATTCGGCGTTCTTCCCGGCCTATTCGCAGGGCCGCACCGACATCGTCACGGGCGCGTCGTCACGCATCGAGGGCATCGGCAGGCCGCGGGTGGAACCGTCGTTCCTGCCCGAGGTGGTCGACCGCATGATCGCGGTGCCCGACGCCGCGTCGATCGCCGCGTCGCGGCACGTGAGCGCCGTGCTCGGGCGCCGGGTCGGGCCGTCGACGGGCACCAACCTGTGGGGTGCGTTCGGGCTGCTGTCCGAGATGCTGAGACAGGGGCGCAGCGGTTCGGTCGTCACGCTGCTCGCCGACAGCGGCGACCGCTACGCGGACACCTACTTCGACGACGACTGGGTGGCCAGCCAGGGGCTGGATCCGTCCGGACCTGCCGAGGTGTTGTCGGAGTTCGAGCGCTCGGGCCGCTGGTCCTGAGCACCCTCGGCGGTCAGGAACAGCCACAACGCGGCCAGCGCAAAGAACCCCAGGTAGATGGTGGCGCCCAATGCGGTCATACGGGTTCTAACGCCACCGACCAGCACATCCATCCCTGAGCGCAACGTGATGTACGCCGCGATGCGGATGTCAGCGCCTCTGGTGCCGGACTAGGTTCGCGGTTATGGACCCGCTGCTCCGCCGCCCGACGGGGTGGCTGGTGCCGCTGGTCGTCGCGGTCATCCAGGTCGCGGGCAGTACCGGCATCCGCCATCGCGTCCCCGAGCTTCCGCCGCTGAACTGGTTCGGTTATCTGCTGCTGCTGGCCGGCCCCGCGGCGCTGCTGGCCCGGATCCGCTACCCGTATCCCGTGTTGCTGGCGGTGCTGGCCGTCACGCTGACCTATCATCTGGCCGGGTTCGGCGCGGGCCCGGTGTTCCTGTCGCTCGTGGTGGCGTTCCTGCGGGCCGCCGCCGTCGGGCCGCGCTGGTGGACGTACCCGCTGCCGGTACTCGGCTGGGTCGCGGTGGCCTGGCTGCTGCCGTGGCTGCGGGATCGGCCCGGTCCCCCGCTGGAGGCCCTCGGCGCGCTGGGGGCGTGGCTGCTGGTGCTGATCGCGATCGCCGAGGGGCTGCGGCAACGACGCTCGGTGGTCGAGGCGCGCAGGCAGCGCCAGGACGCCATGGCGCTGCAGGCCCGCGCCGAGCAGCAGCGTCAGGCGACCGCGGCCCGGCTGGCCATCGCGCGCGAACTGCACGATGTGCTGGCGCACAGCCTGTCGATGATCAACGTGCAGTCCTCGGTCGCGCTGGAGCTGCTCGACAAGCAACCCGAGCGCGCGGGACCGGCGCTGGCCGCCATCAAAGATGCCAGCCGCCAAGCTATTTCGGATGTCCACGCGCTCGTCGCGGCGTTGCGTACCGACGGTGGCGAACCCACAGCGCCGACCCCCGGCATCGCGGATCTCGATGCGCTCCTGGCCCCCGCACGGGCCACCGGGCTCGCGGTGACGACGACGGTGCGCGGCGAGCCGCGGCCGCTGCCCGCAGTCGTCGACGTGGCCGCGGCGCGCATCGTGCAGGAGTCTCTGACCAACGTCGTGCGCCATTCGACCGCCACCGCGGCGGCCGTGACCGTGGATTACGGCCCGACGCACGTGGCGGTCGGCGTCGACAACGACGGGCATCCATTGAACAGCAGCCCGTCAGGCGGCAGCGGCATCACGGGCATGCGGGAACGCGCCAAGGCGCTCGGTGGCGACTTCACCGCGCAACGAGTTCCAGGCGGCGGGTTCAGCGTGCGGGCCAGCTTCCCGGTGAACGAAAGTAACGGTGCCGCATGACGATTCGGGTACTGGTCGCCGACGATCAGGCTTTGGTGCGGGCCGGGTTCGTGGCGCTGCTCGACGCGCAGGACGGCATCGAGGTGGTGGCCGAGGCCGACACCGGGGCCCGCGCCCTGTCAGCGGCCCGCGAGCTGAAGCCCGACGTGGTGCTGATGGACATCCGGATGCCCGAACTCGACGGCCTCGCGGCGACCCGCGCGATCGCGGCCGATCCGGCACTGGCCGACGTGCGCGTTGTGGTTCTCACCACATTCGAGATCGACGAGTACGTGTTCGAGGCCGTCCGCGCGGGAGCCAGCGGGTTTCTGGTCAAGCACACCGAGCCGGCCGAGCTCGTGCGGGCGGTGCGGGTGGTCGCGGCCGGAGATGCGCTGCTCTCGCCGTCGGTCACGCGCCGGCTGGTGGCCGAGTTCGCGGCGCACGCCAAGACCCCCGCCGCGCCCGCACTGCCCGACCTGACCGCGCGC
The DNA here is from genome assembly GCF_010727475.1 of Mycolicibacterium mageritense. Lineage (NCBI taxonomy): Bacteria > Bacillati > Actinomycetota > Actinomycetes > Mycobacteriales > Mycobacteriaceae > Mycobacterium > Mycolicibacterium mageritense. Next base: position 3,278,130 of record NZ_AP022567.1, on the reverse strand, counting down.
GAACGCGAGGTGCTGGTCCTGGTCGCCGAGGGGTTGACCAACGCCGAGATCGGCGAGCGTCTGTTCATGAGCCCGGCCACGGCCCGCACGCACGTGAGCCGCATCCTGACCAAGCTCGACGCGCGGGACCGCACACAGCTCGTGGTGCTGGCCTACGAGAGCGGGCTGGTCCGCCCGGGCTGGCAGGGCTGAACGTACGCGCCGGAGCGTAGCGGGATTGACGCCCGCGGGCCGATGTTCCCGGCGGGTGACGGCGGCAGGCTGGTGGCATGAGCATCTACGAAATCACTCCCACCACAACCACTTTCCTGGCCGACGAGTACGAGCGCTGGGGCCACCACGGATTCTCGCCGTGGTTCCTCGTGATCCGGCTGGTCGTGTTCGTCCTGATCATCGGGGCGATCGTCTACTTCGTCCGCCGCAACCGCGGACGCCAGGGTGAACGCACGCTGCGCGACGCCTACGCCAAGGGCGAGGTCAACGAGGCCGAGTACCGCGAGCGGCTGGCCGTGCTGCGGGAAACGCGCCGCTGAGCGGTATGGGCTGCCTCGCTGCGCCATGAGGGTTAACCGTTTGGCTTTCGACCACCCCGGTGCGATACGCTGTCGTGGCTTCACGCGGGGTGTGGCGCAGCTTGGTAGCGCGCTTCGTTCGGGACGAAGAGGTCGTGGGTTCGAATCCCGCCACCCCGACAGCGTAGGCAAGGCCCTGACCTGGCATATCCGGTCGGGGCCTTCTTGCTCGAGCCCTCACCCGTGCGGATGGCCCTTCTTCTTGCCCGGTGGTTCTTTGCCCTTGTCCTTGCCCCGCCCGGGCTCTTCGTCGTCCTCGGCCGCAGTGGTCGTCGGCATCGGGGGCGCACTGAAGGTGGTCGGCGTCGGCACCGACGTGGTGTTGACGGGGGTGAGCGGCTGTTGCTGCGGACGTTGGGACACCAGCAGCACGACTGCGAGGATCGCCGCCAACAGCAGTGCGGCCGCGGCCCCGAGCACGAGCGGCAACCGGGATCGGCGCGCCGGCGGGTATACCGGCGCCGACTCGGGAAACGCCACAGGTGCCGTGAACGCCTTCGTCGCGGGGCGCGGCGCCGGCGAAAACTGCACGGTGGGCGGCGCCTCACCGGTCACCGCGGCCCGCATCGCGATGGCGTCGGGGAAGCGGTGGCCCGGTTCGGGCGCGGTCGCGGTCCGGATCACCGCGGCCAGCGCGGGGTCGACGTCGGGGCGCACGGCTTCGACGGGCACCGGCCGCGCGTCGAGGATCGCCCGCACCATCGCGGCGGGGTTGTCCTGGCGGAACGGCTGCTGCCCGGTGAGCGCCTCGTAGCCCAGCACTCCGGCGGCGTAGATGTCGTCGGCGACGGTCGCGGGCCGCCCCATGATGCGCTGCGGGCTGAGATAGCCCATGGTTCCGACGATCTGGCCGGTCTGGGTGTGCATGCCCCCGTCGGTCTTGGCAATGCCGAAGTCGGCGAGCTTGGCCGCACCGGACGGGCTGATCAGCACGTTGCCCGGCTTGATGTCGCGGTGCAGGATGCCTGCGGCGTGTGCGGCGGCCAGTGCGGACAGGATCTCGGCCAGCACTGCCCGCACGCGCTCGACGCGCATCGGGCCCGCGGCGATCTCATCGGCGAGGCTGCGTCCCGGCAGTCGCTCCATGACGATGAACGGCTGTCCGTGGTACTCACCGCTGTCGTGGATGGCGACGACGTTCGGATGGTTGAGCGCCGCGGCGGCGCGCGCCTCGTCCTCGAAGCGTCGGCGTAGTCCGGCATCGGCCGCAAGGGCCGGGTAGAGCAGTTTGATGGCCACGGGGCGGGACAGTTGCGTGTCCCAACCGTCCCGTACCTCGGCCATCCCGCCGCGGCCCAGCACTCCCCTGAGCTCGTAGCGGTTTCCGAGGACACTGCCCATGCCCCGGACTATCGCACATTGAACACTTGACCAGTCGACTGGCCAGATGTTTAAACTACTGAACATACGGCCAATCGAAGACGTGACCGCCAGAGCCAGGATCCGGGATTCGGCCATGCGCCTGTTCGCCGAGCACGGCGTCAAGGAGACGACCATCCGCGCGGTCGCGGCCGATGCGGGCGTGGCGCCGGGACTCGTGTCGCACCACTTCGGCAGCAAGCAGGGCTTACGCGACGCGTGCGACGGCTACGTGATGGATTATCTGCGCCGGGTGATCGCCGAGGGCGTCGACGGGCAGGCGATCGCCGATCCCGGCTACCTCGGCGACGTCTACCGGGACGCACCCATCGTGCTGCGTTACGTGTCCCGCGCCCTAGTCGACGAATCCCCGGGTGCCACAACACTGTTCGACAACCTGGTGGCGCTCACCGAGCGGTACCTGACCGACCATCCGGTGCACGGCCGGTCGGCGAACCACGACCTGCGGACCCTGGCCGCGGTCCACGTCGCGATGCGGCTCGGGGTGTGGATCCTGCATCCGCACCTGGTCCGGGCGCTCGGGGCGGAGGCTCTCACGCCCGCGGTGCTGAGCCGGATCAGCGCTGCGGTGCTCGACGCGATGTCACCGGATCTGGCCGGCGCGGACCTGATGTCGTTGGCCCGCAACGGTTTGGCCCGCTTTCAACAGGAGCATGAGCAATGACCGACAAGGTGACGTTGACCGGGGCTCAGGAGACCACCCTGGCCACACTGTACGGAAAGGCGATGGAGAGTCGCCGCCCCGACACGATCCTGCACGACACCGTGGCGTTCGATGCCCTGGCGCGCGTCGACTACGACTTCGGAAAGTTGCGCGTGCGTCGCAGCGACCACCTGTCACTGGCAGTGCGCGCCAAGGCGTACGACATCTGGGCCTGCCAGTTCATCGCCGCGCACCCGGACTGCACGGTCCTGCACCTGGGCTGCGGCCTGGACACCCGCCCGTACCGGATCACCCCACGGTGCACGTGGTACGACGTCGACTTCCCTGATGTGATCGCGTTGCGGCACAAGCTCTTCGGATCAGGGGTGGCTGCGATCGCCAAGTCCGTCACCGATCCGACGCTGCTCGACGGCATTGCCGGGGACGGGCCGGTACTGGTTGTCGCCGAAGGCGTGACACCCTATCTGCCCGCCGCGGAGGGCATCGCGATGCTGCGGCGCATCACCGCCCACTTCCCAACGGGCGAGCTGTTGTTCGACGCGTACGGCCGGTGGGGCCTGCGGTTCCTGCAGCGCTACGGCTGCGTCAAGGCTTCGGGCGCGCGCCTCGGCTGGAGCATCGACGATCCCCGCGAGCTGGAACGGGCCGTGCCGGGCCTGCGGTTCGACGCCGAACTCTGGTACTCCGACGCCCCCGGCATGGACCATCACCTCTCCGCGATCACGCGGCGCCTGCTGCATGCCGCGTACACGGTTCCCGCCGTACGCAGGCTGGGCCGGCCGCTGCGATATACCTTCGGCTGATCAGCTGGCATGCTCAGCGCATGCCCCGGTTCAACCTGGAATCCGCAGACGCCGGCTTCTTCACGACGGCGCCGCACATCTTCACGTACTCCAAACGCTTTGCGGCCCCGCCGGAAAAGGTCTGGGAATCGATGACTTCCGACGAGTCGCTGGCCGCATGGGGCCCGTCGGTGCAGAAGGTCACCTGGCTGTCGCCCCGCCCGTTCGGGGTCGGCAGCTCCCGCGAGGTGATCCTGGCGCCCGGGATCGCGCGCGTGCACGAGACGTTCTTCCGGTGGGAGGACGGTCGCCGGTACTCGTTCTCCGTCGACTACGGGACCATCCCGGCGCTGCGCCGGTTCGCCGAGGACTATCTGATCGAACCCGCAGGCGAAGGCGAGACCCAGTTCACCTGGATCGTGGCGATCGAGCCGCACCCCCTGTTCGCGCTGCCGTTCAAGGCGTTGACCCCGGTGGTCAAGGCCACGTTCGGGCGGCTGGCCTCGGATGGTCAGCGGTACTTCGCCAAGCAGGCCTGACACGAGCCCAACCAAGCGGTTGATAGCGTCAGGTCGATGACGACCTCCACCACAAGCTGGATCGCCCGGCTGCTGCGCTTCGATCGTGACGGCGATGTGTTCCGGATCCGCGAGCCCCGCCGCGGTGCCGTCCAGCGGCTCTTCGGTGGGTTGATCGCCGCCCAGTCGCTCGCCGCGGCGGGCGCGACCGTCGACGACGGCAAGCTGCCGCAGTCGTTGCACGCGTATTTCGTGCGGGGTGGCCGGTACGACGCCGACGTCGAATTCCACGTCGACCGGACGCGCGACGGCCGCGCATTCGCCAACCGGCGGGTCACGGCGATCCAGGACGGTGCGGTGATCCTGGAGATGATCGCGTCGTTCCACCATCCCGAACCCGGCGCCGACTGGTATCCCGATGTCGCGCCCAACCTCGAATTCGACGCAGCGGTCCCGAAAGACTCGGTGCTCGATTTCGGGGGCTGGTTCGAGCTGCGCACCATGGGCCATGACACGTCGGAATTCGCGCTGCCGCCGTTCTGGATCCGGGCGAGCACACCGATCGAAGACGATCCGCTGGTCCGGGCGTGCACCCTGACGTTCTTGTCGGACCTCGGGCCGGTGCCCGCCGCCTTACCGCCGCACATCCCGCTGCGGTCAGACCTCGGCTTCGCCGCGAGCCTCGACCACTCGATCTGGTTTCACCGGCCGTTCCGGCCCGACGGCTGGCACCGGTACGAGGTCCGCTCGGTCAACCACAACGATTCACGTGGGCTTGCGGTCGGCTCGCTCTACGCTGCCGACGGGACGTTGATCGCGAGCACCACGCAGGAAGCGCTCTGGCGCATGTGATCTGCGTTGACACCTGTCGAGCTGTGTGAGGAAACGCGCGTTGACGCACACAACCGCCAGGTCAGACAATTCTTTGCATGCTCGGAAAAAGTGAAAAGGAGTTGGTGGCCGACGTCGAGGATCGATTGGCGCAACGCTTCACCGACCTGCCCCGCGACCTGGTTTCGGACGCGGTGATCACGGCGCACACGCGCTTCGAGCACAGCATCATCCGCGATTTCGTCCCGTTGCTCGTGGAACGCCGAGTCCGCTCAGAGCTGGAACAGCAGCTCGGCGCAGCGCAGCTGGCGACCACTTAGGCCCTCAGTCCGGCGGCTCCTGCTCGGCATCGGGCGGGTCGGGAACATCCGGTGTGTCCCGCGGATAGTCCGGATCGCGACCATGCTCGCCGTCGTCGTACTTGTCGGCATGTTCTTCGTCGTTGATGCCTCGTCCACGTGGCATGCCCGCTGAATTCCCGGCCGCGAGCGGCATCAAACTCTAAAGCCGCGCCTTCACCGCCGCCGACAGCCGCGCGCCGTCGGCTTTGCCCGCGGCAATGGCCGTCGCGACCTTCATCACCTGGCCCATCTGGCGCATGCTCGGCCGTTCTCCCAGATCCTCGGCCACCTGCGCGATCGCGGTGTCTGCGACATCGGCCAATTCGGCGTCCGTCAGCGGCGTGGGCAGGTACTCGTCGATGACGCGCGCCTCGGCATGCTCGTTGGCGGCCAGCTCGCCGCGTCCGTTCTGCGTGTAGATCTCGGCGGCCTCACCGCGCTTCTTGGATTCCCGGGCCAGCACCGCGACCACCTCGGCGTCGGACAGCTCACGCGCCTGCTTGCCCGAGACCTCCTCGGTCTGGATGGCGGCCAACATCATTCGCAGCGTGGCGGTGCGCAGCTTGTCCTGGGACTTCATCGCCCCGGTGAGGTCGGTACGCAGCTTGTCCTTCAGCTCGGCCATAGCGCAAACCTACGCCGCACGTCAGGCGGCACCGGCGTGAAACCGCGCATCCACCGATACCGTCACCTCGATGTCGGCAGGCGCCAGCTCGATCTGCGGTGCGCCGGCCTTCATCGCCATGGCCCGCGGGGCGACCGGGGCGTCAGCCGGTTGCCCCTGGCCGAGCATCCCGGCGTCGGCGATCGCCATGGGCCGCACCGCACCGAGGCCCAGCGCGTCGGCGTAGCGCTGGGCCCGGGCCACGGCGTCGTGCACCGCCCCGGTGTGTACCTCGCGGACGAGCGCGTCGTGGTGGTCGTCGGTGAGTTCCCATGCCACGTGCGCCACCTGGAAGCCTGCGGTGTCGACGACGTGCGTGCCGACCCACCGCGACAGCTCGGTGAAGTCGTTGAACGTCACCGCGATCCCGACGCTTGCGTGGTACACGAGCGGCAGCTGTTTGCCTTCGTTGTTCCACGGCCGGTCCGACCAGGTGCGCAGCTGATCGGTGGACCACTTGACGACGGGGCCTCGGCCGGTGTCGGACATCGGCTCGATCGAGCCCGTGAGCGCTTCGAGATCCTGGACCACTCGCCGGTACACGGGTTCCATGGCCGGGCCTTCGTGCGACACGGTGGCGTTGACGGTCCCGCGCTCGGGCGGTCGCCGCGCGGAAAACGAGCCGCGCACAATGATCTCGGTCGGCATCCTGTCACGGTAGTCGTGCACCGCGACGGCATGCGACGTTGTCAATTTCCGCGGTCATGGACAGGATGGGGAACATGACTCACGACGCCGGCGGGTTTCCGCCCTATCCCCCGCCGCCGCCGGGTCCGCCGAATCCGGGCTATCCCCCGCCTGGTTACGCACCGCCGCCACCCGGGTACGGGCCGCCGCCCGGGTACCCGCCGTACGGGCCCCCACCCGGTTATGCGCCGTACGGTTACGCGCCTCCGGGTTATCCCCCGCCCGGCTATCCACCACCGGGCTACGGAGCCCCGCTGGCTCTCAAACCGGGCGTCATCCCGCTGCGGCCGCTGACCTTGTCGGACATCTTCAACGGCGCGGTGTCCTACATCCGGGCCAATCCCAAAGCGACGCTGGGCCTCACGACCATCGTGGTGGTGATCTCGCAGATCGTCGCGCTGCTGCTGCAGATCGGTCCGCTGGCCGCATTCGGCGTGTTCGACTCGGGACTGCAGGGCGAGGAGCCGTCGATGGGCGCCATCACGGCGTTGTCCGGCGGAATGATCGCCAGCGTCATCATCACCGCACTCGCCGGAGTGGTGCTCAGCGGCATGCTCACCGTGGTGATCGGCCGCGCGGTGTTCGGCGGCTCGATCACCATCGGGCAGACCTGGGAACGGCTGCGCAGCCGTTTTCTACCGCTGCTGGGGCTCACGGCCCTCGAGATGCTGGCCGTCGTGTTGGTCGGTGGCGTGATCGCGCTGGCCATCGTCGCCGCAGGCAGCGTCGGCGGTGGGGTCGCGGCCTTCATGATCGGCGCGATCCTGGTGCTCGCGGCTTTCGTGGGCCTGATCTACCTGTCGGTCGTGCTGCTGTTCGCGCCGTCCCTGATCGTGCTCGAGCAACTCGACATATTCGCCGCCATTGCACGGTCATTCGCGTTGGTGAAAAACGATTTCTGGCGCGTACTGGGCATTTGGCTGCTTGCGTCGCTGCTCGCCGCGCTGCTGGCCGGTGCCGTCGGGATGCCGTTCAGCATCGCCGGGAACCTGATGGCCACGACCCCGGGCACGCTGATGTTCGTCGGCCTGACACTCATGGCGATCGGTTCCGCGATCGGCCAGATCGTCACGGCACCATTCACCGCAGGCGTCACGGTATTGCTGTACACCGACCGGCGGATCCGGGCCGAGGCGTTCGACCTCGTGCTGCGGACCGGCGCGGCCGGGTCGGCCGAATCGACGGATCAGCTGTGGCTCACGCGGCGCCAGTGAGGTGACGACGATAGACATCGACCGCGACGCCGCCCACGATGCGGCCCAGAACGAACTCGGAAAGCCGATCTATCCCCGGGCTTCGGCCATGGACCAGTTCAGCGACTGGTTCAACCATCTGCTGTACCGGGTGGCGTCGGCGGGTTCGTCGTTCCCCGGCGGTTGGCTCACGCTCACGGTGCTGGCCATCGTGGCGGTGGTCGCCGTGGTGGTCGCCGTGCGCGTCGCGCGGCGCACCATGCGCACGCAGCGCGACGACAGCTACTCGCTGTTCGACACCCATGAGCTCAGTGCGGCCGAGCACCGGGCCACCGCCGAACAGTATGCGGCAGCGGGCAATTGGGCCGCGGCGATCCGGCACCGGCTGCGTGCGGTGGCCCGACACCTCGAGGAGGCCGAGGTTCTCGGTCCCAACCCCGGGCGTACCGCGACGGAGCTCGCGCGGGACGCCGCAGCGGTCCTGCCCGATCTGACGCGTGAACTCGCCAGGGCGGCAGACAGTTTCAACGACGTCACCTACGGTGAGCGGCCGGGCGACGAACCGGCGTACCGCGGCATCGTCGAGCTCGACAACCGGCTGCGCCACCGCGGCGCCACCGCGAGCGACGCAGCGGCCGCACCCGCCACCGTCGACGGCTGGGCGCAGGTGCGATGAAACAACGTCTGCGCACCGCGCGCTGGGTGGTGCTCGCGCTCGTCGTGATCGTTGCGGTGGCCGCGGTCAGCACGTACCTCACGGCCCCGCGCCCCGGGGGCGCGATGGATCCCGAGGCGACGTCGCCCGAAGGGGCCCGCGCCCTGGTCTCCTTGTTGCGCGACCACGGCGTCGAGGTGATCGAGGCCGACACCATCGGCGATGTGCGCCGCGCGGCGCGTCCTGACCGGCTGCTCGTGGTGGCCCAGACCATGTATCTGCCCGCGGGCGACCGGCTGGTTCAATTGGCCGACACCCCAGGCGATCTGCTGCTGATCAGCCCGGTCGCCAAGACCAGGGAGGCGCTCGCACCCGAGATCCGGCAGAGCGGGGCCAGCGCGTTCGGCGGCGGCCGACCGGATTGCGACCTGCCTGCGGCCACCCGGGCCGGAGACGCCGAGCTGGATTTCACCGACACGTTCGAAGCCGCCGGGAGCACCCCGGTGACCCGCTGCTACGACGGCGCCGTGGTGCGTTACACCGACGGACCGCGGACGGTCACCGTCGTCGGCACCGCCGAGTTCATGTCGAACTCCGGTCTGCTCAAACAGGGCAACGCCGCGCTCGCGATGAATCTGGCCGGCGCCCGACCCACCGTGATCTGGTACGCGCCGCAGCGGTACGAGGGCGAATCCACGGGTGATGCAACACTGTCCGACCTGCTGCCCGATCAGGTCCGCTGGCTCGTGCTGTGGCTGTGCGTCGTTGTCGTGCTGGTCGCGGTGTGGCAGGCCCGCCGCCTCGGGCCGCTGGTCGCCGAGTCGCTGCCCGTCGTGGTCCGCGCGTCGGAAACCGTTGAGGGACGCGGCCGCCTGTACCGTTCGCACCGGGCCCGTGACCGGGCTGCCGATGCGTTGCGTACGGCAACCCTGCAGCGGCTGCTGCCGCGCCTCGGCCTCACGTCGGCCGCTGCACCCGACGCGATCGCCGCTGCTGTCGCGGCGCGCTCCGGCACTGACATCGGCGCGACGACGCACATGCTGTTCGGGCCGCCGCCTGCGACCGATTCCGATCTAGTCAGCCTCGCCCATCAACTCGACGACATCGAAAGGCAGGTCGCACAGTCGTGACTTACGCCGCGTATCCAGTGGAACCCGACGCCGCGCGAAACGCGTTGCTGTCCTTGCGCAATGAGATCGCCAAAGCGGTGGTCGGTCAGGACGCGGTGGTCAGCGGCCTGGTGATCGCGCTGTTGTGCCGCGGCCACGTGCTCCTCGAAGGGGTACCCGGCGTCGCCAAGACCCTGCTGGTGCGGACGTTGGCCGCGGCGCTGCAACTGGACTTCAAACGCGTACAGTTCACGCCCGACCTCATGCCGGGCGATGTCACCGGATCGCTGGTCTATGACGCGCGCACAGCCGAATTCGAGTTCCGGTCCGGGCCCGTGTTCACCAACCTGCTGCTCGCCGACGAGATCAACCGGACGCCGCCAAAGACCCAGGCCGCGTTGCTCGAGGCCATGGAGGAGCGGCAGGTCAGCGTCGACGGCAAGCCACGGCCACTGCCCGACCCGTTCATCGTCGCGGCCACGCAGAACCCCATCGAGTACGAGGGCACCTATCAGCTGCCGGAAGCCCAGCTCGACCGCTTCCTGCTCAAACTCACTGTGCCGCTGCCGCCGCGAGACCAGGAGATCGCGATCCTTTCCCGTCACGCACACGGCTTCGACCCGCGTGACCTTTCGGCCGTGCAGCCCGTGGCGGGTGCGGCCGAGCTCGCGGCGGGGCGTGCCGCGGTCGCGCAGGTGCTGGTCGGCGAAGAAGTGCTCGGCTACATCGTCGACATCGTCGGAGCCACCCGGCATTCGCCGTCGCTGCAGCTCGGGGTGTCACCGCGCGGCGCGACCGCGCTGCTGGGCACCGCGCGGTCGTGGGCGTGGCTTTCGGGCCGCAACTACGTGACGCCCGACGACGTCAAGGCCATGGCACGGTCGACGCTGCGGCATCGTGTGGCGTTGCGGCCCGAGGCCGAGCTCGAGGGCGCCACGGCCGACGGTGTCCTCGACGGCATCCTGGCGGCCGTGCCGGTCCCGCGCTGATGGTCCTCACCGGCCGAACCGGCCTGGTCGCGTTGATCGGCGCGCTGCCGATCGCGTTCGCCCCTTGGCCGGCAGCGGTTTTCCTGGTCCTGCTGGCGTTGTTGGTGGCCGCGGTGGCCGCTGACGTCGCGCTGGCCGGCAGCACCAAGACGCTGCGGCTGACCCGCAGCGGCGACACCACGGCCCGGCTTGGCCAATCGGTCGACGCGACCCTGACCGTGCACAACGCAGGCCGGCGCCGCGTGCGTGGCCTGATCCGTGATGCCTGGGCGCCGAGTGCGCGCGCCGAGCCCCGCGCGCACCGCGTGAACATCCCTGCCGGACAAGAGCTTCGCGTCGTCACCCGGTTGCGTCCGATACGGCGTGGCGATCAGTCGTCGGCGGCGGTGACGGTGCGCGCGATCGGCCCGCTCGGGCTGGCCGGGCGCCAGGCGTCACACCGGATCGCGGGCGAGGTGCGGATCCTGCCGCCGTTCCTGTCCCGCAAGCACCTGCCGTCGCGGCTGGCGAGGCTGCGCGAACTCGACGGCGCCATCCCGGTGCTGATCCGCGGCCAGGGCACCGAATTCGACTCGCTGCGTGAGTATGTCGTCGGCGACGACGTGCGCTCCATCGACTGGCGCGCCACCGCACGTCGGGCCGACGTCGTGGTGCGCACGTGGCGCCCGGAACGGGACCGACGCGTGGTGATCGTGCTCGATTCGGGCCGCACGTCGGCGGGCCGCGTCGGGGTGGATCCCACGTCGAGCGATCCCAGCGGCTGGCCCCGGCTGGACTGGTCGATGGATGCGGCGCTGCTGCTGGCCGCGCTGGCCGCGCGGGCCGGTGATCACGTCGATTTCCTGGCGTTCGACCGCGTCAGCCGGGCCGGCGTGTGGGGGGCGTCGCGCACCGAACTGCTGCCCGCGCTGGTGTCGGCCATGGCACCGCTGCAGCCCGCGCTCGTCGAATCCGATGCGCGGGCTTTGGTCGCGGCCGTCACCGGCCGGGTCAAACGCCAGGCCCTCGTGGTGCTGCTGACCGATCTGAACGCGTCAGCGCTCGACGAGGGGCTCATGACGGTGCTGCCGCAGCTGTCGGCGCGCCACCGCGTGCTCGTGGCGGCCGTCGCCGATCCGCGCGTCGACGCGTTGGCGGCCGGACGCGCCGACGCCGCTCGGGTCTACGACGCGGCCGCGTCCGAGCGGGCCCGCAACGACCGGCGCGCGATCGCGTCGCGGCTGCGTCGCCACGGGGTCGACGTGGTCGACGCCGTGCCGGACGAGCTGGCCCCGGCGCTGGCCGACCACTATCTGGCCATGAAGGCCGCGGGCAGGCTCTAGTTCCACTGCGCGAGTTCCACTGTGCGAGCAGACGCGCGCGTACCCCAAACCCGCCACTTTCGGGTACGTACGCGTCTCAGTGTCATGGTGAGTGTGCCGGGTTTACGGCGTGTCTGCGTGACAGGCGTTGTAGCGCGGTGGTTGGTTGCGTTTCACCTGGTGTCTGGCTCGGTACGCGTCTGCCGCCCTTTGGAGTTGGCGTTGAGCAGTAGTGCCGGCACCAGGTGAGACGGACCGGCCGACCTGACTTGATAGGAGCGTGGCATCGCCCCGACTGAGATGTGTCGGCCGACCGGTCCAACCTCAACAACCTCTCCCACGCGTGAAGGAGGCATTCACCATGATTGTTGTTGGCGCCGATGTACACAAGCGCTCCCACACCTTTGTCGCCGTTGATCAGGTAGGCCGGCGCCTCGGCGAGAAGACCGTCAAGGCCACCACCGAGGGCCACCACGCGGCCCTGATGTGGGCGCGTGACCAGTTCGGCACCGAACTGGTGTGGGGTATCGAAGACTGCCGCAACATGTCCGCGCGGCTGGAACGCGACCTGCTCGGTGCCGGGCAGAAAGTGGTGCGGGTACCCACCAAACTGTCGGCCCAGACGCGCAAGTCCGCCCGCACCCGCGGCAAGTCCGACCCGATCGATGCCGAGTCGGTCGCACGGGCGGTGCTGCGCGAACCGACCTGCCCATCGCTTCCCACGATGAGCAATCCGGAGCTCAAACTGCTCACCGACCGTCGCGATGTCCTTGTCCGGCAACGCACTCAGACGATCAACCAACTGCTGTGGCGTGCATGAACTCGACCCCGACCAGGCCCCGCCACCTCGCGCGTTGAAAACCCGCACCCATCAGCAGGCGTTGCAGACATGGCTGAACATCCAGCCGGGTCTGGTGGCTGAACTGGCCCGCGATGAGCTGGCCGACATCATCCGACTCACCGGCGAGATCGACAAGCTCGAGCAGCGTCTGGCCGCTCGGGCCCGCGAAGTGGCGCCCAGCCTGCTGGCCATCGACGGGTGCGCGGAGCTGACCGCGGCCAAGATTGTCGGCGAGGCCGCCGGCATCGACCGGTTCACCAGCGAGGCCGCCTTCGCCTGCCATTGCGGGGTCGCACCCATCCCGGCATGGTCGGGCGCCAACGCCGGCCAGATGCGGTTAAGCCGCTCAGGCAACCGCCAACTCAACGCCGCCATCCACCGCATCGCCGTCACCCAAGCCCGAATGAAAGGCAGCGACGGCCACGCCTACTACCACCGGCTCATCACCGCCGGGAAAACCAAAGCCAAAGCCCGCCGCTGCCTCAAACGCCGCATCTCCCGCCGCATTTACCAGGCCCTCCACCACGACAACCACACCCACAATCAACACCTAACCGCCGCGGCTTGACATAGGAGCTATTGCTGGCGGTAGGAAATCAGCCCGTCGGCACGACGTCGGGCGCGTCCTCGAGGTCACCACTGTCGCCGGCCCGGACGGCTTTGCGGCCGAAGTAGAACACATAGCCCAGGAACGCGACCTCGACCGCGACGCCGATCGCCACGCGCATGAACGTCGGCAGGGGTGACGGCGTGACCAACGCCTCGACCAGACCCGAAACCAGCAGCACCACGGCAAGCCCGACCGCGACCGACACCACCGCTCGCCCTTGTTCGGCGAGCACCTGGCCGCGCGGCCGGTCCCCCGGTGCGATCACGGTCCAGCCCAGCCGCATGCCCACCGCACCGGCCAGGAAGACCGCGGTCAGTTCCAGCAGTCCGTGCGGTGTGATCAGGCCGAGGAACAGATCGCCGCGGCCGGCGTTGAACATCAGCCCGGCGATCACGCCGAGGTTGGCGGCGTTCTGGAACAGGATGTACGGGATGGGCAGGCCCAGCAGGATCGAGAACGCGATGCACTGCGCGGCCACCCAGGAGTTGTTCACCCACACCTGCAGCGCGAACGAGCCCGCCGGATGCTCGCTGTAATACGACTCGAAGTCGTGGTTGACCAATTCGTCGATCTCGCTTGGTGTTCCGATCGCGGTGTGCACTTCGGGATTGCCCGAGACCCACAGCGCGAGCGCCACGACGACGATGAAGAATGCGACCGCGGCACCCAGCCACCACCGCCAGGAGCGGTAGGCGACAACGGGAAACGAGACCGTCCAGAACCGGACGAACTCGCGCCACAGCGGCGCGTGCGCCCCCGTCACCGCGGACCGGGCCCGCGCCACCAGACCCGACAGGCGCCCGATCAGCACGGCGTCGCCCGAGGCCGACCGCACCATCGACAGCTGCGTCGAAACCCGCTGATACAGGTCCACGAGCTCGTCCACCTCGGCGCCGGTCAACCGCCTGCGCCGCTTCACGAGCTGTTCCAATCGGTCCCAGGTGGCGCGATGGGCCAACACGAACGCATCGACATCCACGTGAGAAATCGTAGTCGGTAGCGTGTGGCGGTATGGTCTCCCAGCCTGAGCCGGTGGTGACCGGGGATGCCGTGGTCCTCGACATTCAGATCGCGCTGCTGCCGGTCCGCGCGTTGGCGGCGCTGATCGACGTCGTGGCGATCTTGGTCTTCTACCTCCTCGGCATGGTGTTGTGGGCGCTCGCGTTCACGCAACTCGACGATGCGCTGACGGGGGCCATCCTGATCATCTTCACGGTGCTGACGCTGGTGGGCTACCCACTCGTCATGGAGACCACGACGCGCGGGCGCTCGCTCGGCAAGATGGCGCTCGGGTTGCGGGTGGTGTCCGAGGACGGCGGCCCGGAACGCTTCCGCCAGGCCCTGTTTCGTGCGCTGGCCGGGTTCATCGAACTGTGGATGCTCACCGGTGGGCCCGCGGTGATCTGCAGCTTGCTCTCGGCAAAGGGTAAGCGGATCGGCGACATCTTCGCCGGGACGGTCGTGATCAGCGAACGCGCCCCACGTCTGGCGCCCCCGCCCGCCATGCCGCCGATGCTGGCGCAGTGGGCCGCGTCGCTGCAGCTGTCCGGGCTCGGCGCCGAGCAGGCCGAGTTGGCCCGGCAGTTCCTGTCCAGGGCCGGCCAGCTCGATCCGCGCGTCCGCGACGACATGGCCTACCGGATCCTGGGCGAGGTGGCATCCCGGATCTCGCCGCCACCCCCGCAGGGCGTGGCACCGCAGTGGGTGCTGGCCGCGGTGCTCGCCGAGCGGCACCGGCGTGAGTTGGCGCGGCTGATGCCCGCGCCCCAGCCTTCTCCACAGCCGTATCCACCGTCGTATCCGCCGGGGCCGTATCCGCCCGCGCCTGCGCCGCAGCCGGCCCCGCCACCACCGACCGGCGGGTTTGTTCCCCCGACGTGATCCATGGGACAGTGATGTCCCATTTTGGGCCAATCGTGCTATATTCTGAGGCATGACCAGCCAGGTAGTGACGCACAGTGGGCCGCGTGAGCGGACCCGCAAGGCGATCCTCGACGCCGCCATGACGGTGCTGGCTGACCAACCGACCGCCGCGCTCGCCGATATCGCCGGTGCGGCAGGCGTCGGCCGCAGCACGGTGCACCGGTACTACCCGGAACGCTCCGACCTGCTGCGCGCGCTCGCCCGGCACGTCCACGAGCTGAGCAACGCCGCGATCGAACGCGCCGACCCCGCCGACGGCCCACCCGACGCGGCCCTGCGCCGCGTCGTGGAGAGCCAGCTCGACCTCGGCCCCATCGTGCTCTTCGTCTACAGCGAGCCCACGATCCTGGCCGATCCCGAGCTGGCGGCCTACCTGGACACCGGCGACGAGGCCATCGTCGAGGTACTCAACCGGGCCTCGTGCGACCGACCCGAATATCCCCCCGGATGGGCCCGACGCGTGTTCTGGGCGTTGCTGCAGGCCGGGTACGAAGCCGCCAAACAGGACGGCACGCCCCGCCACCAGATCGTCGACGCCATCATGAGCAGCCTCACCTCCGGCACCATCCACCTGCCGCGCGCCTGAATTTCCAAGCGCCGCACCATTTTTCTCGCACTACAGGAGCTACTCCCGTGTCCACCTGCATCGATGGCACACCATCGACACCCACTACCACCCCCAGGCGCGCCTGGGTTGCACTGGCAGTCCTGACCCTGCCGGTGTTGTTGATCGCGGTCGACAACACCGTGCTGGCCTTCGCGCTGCCGATGATCGCCGAGGATCTGCGTCCCGCGGCGTCCACCCAGCTCTGGATCGTCGACGTCTACTCGCTCGTGCTGGCCGCACTGCTGGTCGCCATGGGCGGCCTCGGCGACCGGTTCGGCCGGCGCCGTCTGCTGCTCATCGGCGCGACGGGCTTCGCGATCGTCTCGGCCGCCGCGGCTTTCGCGCCGAGCGCGGCCTACCTGGTCGCCGCGCGTGCCGCGCTCGGCGTGTTCGGCGCGATGCTCATGCCGTCGACGCTGTCGCTGATCCGCAACATCT
Organism: Mycolicibacterium mageritense; assembly: GCF_010727475.1. Taxonomy (NCBI): domain Bacteria; kingdom Bacillati; phylum Actinomycetota; class Actinomycetes; order Mycobacteriales; family Mycobacteriaceae; genus Mycobacterium; species Mycolicibacterium mageritense. The sequence continues at coordinate 3,262,025 of NZ_AP022567.1, read as the reverse complement.
TCGTCGACGCGTCGGCGCGCCGGCTCGCGATCGCCATCTGGGCGTCGTGCTTCACGGCGGGCTCGACGCTCGGCCCGATCGTCGGCGGCGCACTGTTGCAGCATTTCCACTGGGGCTCGGTGTTCCTCGTGGCGGTGCCGATCCTGCTGCCGCTGCTCGTGCTCGGCCCCAAGCTGGTGCCGGAATCGCGTGACCCGAATCCGGGCCCGCTGGATCTGCTGAGCGTGACGCTGTCGTTCACCGCGATGCTGCCGGTCGTGTGGGCGATCAAAACCGCGGCGCACGACGGTTTCTCGGCAGGTGTCGTCGCGGCGTTCGCGATCGGCATCGTCTCCGGCGTGCTGTTCGTGCGCCGGCAGAATCGCAGTGCCACACCGATGCTCGACATCGGGCTGTTCTCGTACGCGCCGTTCAGCGCGTCGATCCTGGCGAACTTCCTGTCGATCGTGGGCCTGATCGGGTTCATCTTCTTCATCTCGCAGCACCTGCAGCTGGTGCTGGGCCTGTCGCCGCTCGCGGCCGGTCTGGTGACGCTGCCGGGCGCGGTGGTGTCGATGATCGCGGGTCTGGCGGTGGTGAAGGCCGCCAAGCGGTTCGCGCCGAACACCCTGATGATCTTCGGCCTGGTGTTCGTCGCGGCCGGGTTCGGCATGATCCTGGCGTTCCGCCACGACCTTTCGGTGGTGGCCGTCATCGTGTCGTTCGTGGTGCTCGAACTGGGTGTCGGCGTTTCGCAGACGGTGTCCAACGACACCATCGTGGCCTCGGTGCCCGCGGCGAAAGCCGGTGCGGCGTCCGCGGTTTCCGAGACCGCATACGAGCTCGGCGCGGTGATCGGCACCGCGACGCTCGGCACGATCTTCACGGCGTTCTACCGCAACAACATCGAGGTGCCTGCCGGGTTGACCCCGGCGCAGGCCGCCGACGCCGGTGAGAGCATCGGCGGCGCCACCGCGGTGGCCGCGGATCTGCCCGCCGAAGTCGCTCAGCGCCTGCTGGATTCGGCCCGCACGGCATTCGACTCCGGCATCGCGCCAACCGCGCTCATCGCGGCGACGCTCGCGCTGACCGCGGCCGGGATCGTCGCAGCTGCCTTCCGCAGGCAGCCTCAGCGGTGACACTTCTCCCGCGAGCAGACGTGGCGGTACCCGGGAAAGCGCGTTCCCGGGTACTTGCGCGTCTGCTCGGCAGGAGAAAGCTAGCGGTAACGCATGCCGATCAGCAGCAGGACCGCGCCGACGAACCCCGAGACGGTGCGCACGTGGTTCCACGCGGTCCAGGTGCTGAAGTAGGCCTGCCATTCGGCCGCGGCATCGGCCAGGTCGACTTTGTCGAGATGGTTGTTGAGCGGCACGTTGAACAGCATCGTGACGATGACGCCGAGGATCCCGAAGATCGCGCCGGCCAGCAGGAACCAGCTGCCCGGCCTGCCGATCCGGGCCACCGCGAGCACGCCGACGATCAGTGACAGCAATGCGGACCCGAACAGGAACAGCAGGAACGGCGCGTTGGCGTTGGCCTCGGCGTTGATGCCGCGCATCGCCGTGATCGCGTCGACCGGGCCGGTACGGTCCAGGCCGCGCATCACAAAGGTGGAGAACACGTAGAAGATCCCACCGGAGGCGGCACTGCCGAGGGCTGCGGCTGCGGTGAGGACGACGACGGGGCTGATGGTCATGGCTTTAGTCAACGACTCCGACGTGAGACGTTCCATCGCCGAGAATCCCGATTCCATACGTGATCGTCTCACTGCCAAGATGGGTCGATGACGTTCGACGATTTGGTGGCCGAGGCCGACGCGGCACCCGTGGCCGGTTGGGACTTCACGTGGCTGGACGGCCGCGCCACCGAGGCCCGGCCGTCGTGGGGCTATCAGCGCTTGATGAGCCGGCGGTTGACGACGGTGTCCTCGGCGCTCGACATCCAGACCGGCGGCGGTGAGGTGCTTGCCGGCGCCGCGACGTTCCCGCCGACCATGGCGGCCACCGAATCGTGGCCGCCCAACCTCGACCGCGCGACCCGGCTGCTGGGGCCGCGCGGGGTCGTGGTGGTGTCCGATCCCGACGAGCCGCCGCTGCCGTTCGCCGACGCGGCGTTCGAGCTGGTGCTGAGCCGGCACCCGGCCACGGTATGGTGGGACGAGATCGCCCGCGTGCTGGTACCTGGCGGCACCTATCTCGCCCAACATGTCGGCCCCGCAAGCGTTTTCGAGCTGACGGAGTTCTTCCTCGGGCCACAGCCCGAAGCCCGGAGGGTCCGCGACCCCGAATCCGAGTCCGCTGCGGCGCGGGCCGCCGGCCTCGACATCGTCGACCTGCGTGCCGAGCGCCTGAAGATGGAGTTCTTCGACATCGGCGCCGTGGTGTACTTCCTGCGCAAGGTGATCTGGATCGTGCCGGGGTTCACGGTCGACGACCACCGCGACAAGCTCGCCGCGCTGCACCGCAAGATCGAGGCCGACGGTTCGTTCGTCGCGCACTCGTCGCGTCACCTGATCGAGGCCCGCAAGCCCGATTGAGCGTTACCCTACCGAGGTGGACGCCCTGGTCGGACTGCTCGACGGGGTACGCGCGCGGGGCGCGTTCGTACTGCGGTCGCGCATGGATCCGCCCTGGTCCCTCGCGATCCGCGACGAGGCCCCACTGGCGCTGATCTGCCAGACCCGTGGATACGCCGTGATCGCCGGCGACCACAGCGGCACGTTGCGGCTCGGGCCCGGCGATGTCGCGCTGACCCGCGGCACCGAAAACTATGTGTTCGCCGACGATCCGGCCACGCCGCCGAGCGTCGTGATCAATCCCGGGCAGCGGTGCACGACGCTGTCGGGCGAGGATCTGCACTTCGAGATGTCGCTCGGGCTGCGCAGCTGGGGTAACAGCGCGGCGGGTGCCGCGGAATCGATCGTGTGCGCGTACGAGGGCCGCAGCGAGGTCAGCGCGCGCCTGCTCGACGCGCTCCCGGCCGTGCTGGTGCTGCGCGCGGACGAGTGGGACACCCCGCTGATCGATCTGCTGTCGGTCGAGGCAGGCCGCGACGGGCCCGGCCAGGAGGCCTACCTGGACCGGCTGCTCGACGTGCTGCTGATCGCCGTGCTGCGCACGTGGTTCGACCGCGACGGCAACGCGCCCGCGTGGTGGCAGGCAGAGCAGGATCCCGTTGTCGGGCCCGCGCTCAAACTGATCTACAACAACCCGGCCCATCCGTGGACCGTCGCCAATCTCGCAGCGGCCGTGGGATGTTCGAGGGCGGTGTTCGCCCGGCGGTTCACCGATCAGGTCGGCGAACCGCCGATCGCGTTCCTCACCGGCTGGCGCCTGGCGCTCGCGGCCGATCTGCTGCGCGGCAGCGACACCACGATCGCCGTGGTGGCCCGGCAGGTCGGCTACTCCACCCCGTTCGCGCTGAGCAGCGCGTTCAAGCGGTCGTACGGGGTCAGCCCGAACGAACATCGGGAACGGGTCGGTTGACCCGCGCGGCGAGGGCACCGGTGACCGACGTGCTCGCGATCGTCACCAATGCGCCGAGCATCAACGCCGACGGTTCGCCGGGCGCCAGCAGGTGCTGCTCGGTGCCCAGCGTGGCCGCCGCGACCGGCACACCCAGCTGCGCGGCCGAGAACACCGCGAGCGTCACGGGCTGGCGCAGCACCACGCCCACGGCATGCGCGAGCACCGCACCGACCCCCAAAGCCACCGCGAGCCAGATGAATTCGGGGTGGTCGGCCAGTTCGCGCACCTGCAGCGACGCGCCGAGCCAGACGAAGAACAGCGGGCCGAAGAACCCGTCGGTGATGCCGAACAACTGCCTGGCCAGCCGACGCGGCTCCCCGATCGCCGACACCACCAGACCGAGCGCGAAACCGGCGAGCATGATCGAGACGTGCGTGGTCAGCGCGATCGCCGAAAGCCCGAACAGGAAGATGAGGCTGAACCGCAGCTCGAGCGCGAACTTGTGCTTCGCGGAGTAGTGATGCAGGCGGCGGCGCAACGCCCGCGTGTAGCCGGTCCGCAGCACGACGAAGAGCACGCCCGCGCAGCCCGCGATGGCCAAGGCGCCCAGCGCCGCACGCGGGGCCCGCTCGATGTCGATCACCAAGGGCAGCAGCACGATCGATGCCGTGTCCGCCACGGCGATCTGTGCCGTCACCGACAGCACATTCGGCCCCTGCAGGCGTAGGCCGTCGATCACCGGCAGCGCGAGGGCTGCCGATGACGACGCCATCACCACGGCGTACAGCGCCGCGTGGCCCGTGCCGAACACGCGGGCGATGACCACACCGAGCGCGGCCGCGACCGCTCCCACCAGTACCGCGCGCAGCAGGGCCTTCGGCAGCGCGGAACGCAGCGTGGTGTCGCGGACCGGAACGTGGGTACCGACGACGAACATCACGAGCGCGAACCCGATGTTGGCCAGCAGCGTGAAGGTCGGGTCGCTGGGGTCGACGATGCCGAATCCGGTTCTGCCCACCACGATCCCGGCGGTCAGCTCACCGATCACCACCGGGACGCGCAGCCGCGGCACCGCCGCCAGCGCCGGACCGGTCAGCCCGATCACCGTGATCAGCGCCAGTGTGGGAAACCCGAAACCGGCCATGGCCGGTCACATTACTTACCCGGTGATCCAGTTGCCGTGAAAACCGTAGGGAACACGCTGCGGCAGTTTGATTCTCGCGACGGGCTTGCCCCCGAAGTCAGTGGCGTCGAGGATCACCAGGTCGCTGCCGTCACGTTCGGGGTCGTAGACATATCCGAGGTACCAGCCGTTGCTCTCGTCGGCGGCACCGGCACCCGGCACGAACACGGCCTCCCCCGGCCCGCCGGTACCGAGATCGTGCCGCACGGCCGCACCGGTGCTCAGGTCGTAACGCAGCCACGAACTGCCGCCGACCGCGACGGTGTAGCGCGCGTCCAGGCCGGCCAACCGGTCGTCGATGCGCGGGAACTCCACGCCGAGGTCGTCGAGCTGACGTTCGCTGACGGTGCCCGCGGTCAGGTCGATCCGCCATTCCCACAGCACGCCTTCGACGTCGAAACCGCCGTCGTTACGCCACAGCTCGGGATAGCGAACTGCCTGCAGCACAATCGAATTGCCAGAATCGAAGGAGTTGGCGACGTGGAACACGTAGCACGGTTCGATGTCGAACCAACGGATCGTGCCGAACGGGTCGTCGCGGCGCAGCACACCGAGGCGGGCCCCGTACGTGTCGCTCCACCGGTAGGGCATGTCACCTTCACCCTTGATCGCGACGTCGAGGTCGAAGACCACAGGCAGGTCCATGAAGATCACGTGCCCCGACGTCATCGCGAAGTCGTGCATCATGGTGTGCGCCTTGACGTCCACGGGCCGGTTGATGGTCAGCTCCCCGTTGGCGTCGGCACGGTGGTAGGTGACGTAGGGCTCGAAGATGCTGCCGTAGCCGAAGAAGTGCAGTTCGCCCGTCGTCGGGCAGATCTTGGGGTGGGCCGTCATCGAGTCGACGAGCTTTCCGCCGAAGTCGTAGGCCCCCACGGTTTCCAGATCGTTCGTGATCTCGTAGGGCAGCGACGATTCCACGAGCGCGAGGGTTTTCCCGGCGTGGTTGACCACGTGGGTGTTGGCGACCGCGGCGCGCAGGTTGCGGGTGCCGTCGGCGTTGTAGAGCGGGAAGTCCTCTATGAAGCTGTCGGTGCGCACCCATCGGTTGCGGTACCACTTGGCCGCACCGCCCTCGATCCGGACGCCGTGGATCATGCCGTCACCGGTGAACCAGTGCGCGGTGGCCTGGCGCGGGTTCGGCCCGTTGCGCAGGTACCAGCCATCGAGTTCGGGCGGGATCGCGCCGTCGACGGGCAGGTCGTATTCGGTGAGTTCGTCTGCGACAGGCGCGTAGTTGCCGCGCCGGAAGAATTCGGTTTCGCCAATCGGCAGGGCTGAAGTCATGGCTCAACAGTGACATTCCACAACTGACATGTCAATATTGGAGGTTAGGATGCTCGCATGAGTCTGCGAATGGCGGCACTCGGCCTGTTGGCCCAGCACCCCGGCAGCGGGTACGACCTGCTGAGACGCTTCGAGAAGTCGATGGCGAACGTGTGGCCGGCCACCCAGAGCCAGCTCTACGGCGAGCTGAACAAGCTGGCCGGCGCCGGGCTCATCGAGGCGTCGGCCGTCGGCCCGCGCGGCCGCAAGGAATACCGGGTCACGGAGGCGGGCCGCGCCGAACTGCTGCGCTGGATCACCAATCCGGCCGACGACCCGCCCGAGCGCAGCGCGGGGCTGCTGCGGATCTTCCTGTTGGACGAACTTCCGCGAGACCAGGCGCGCGCCCACCTCCTCGGCCTGGCCCACCATTCAGAATCCGAGGTCGAGCGCCTCAAACAGCTGGAGGCCTCGATCGACTGGGACGCCGACGAGGACACCTATGGGCACGCAGCCCTCGAATACGGCCTGCGCTTCAACGCCATGCAGGCCCAGTGGGCCCGAGACGTCGCCGCGCGGCTCGACAAATAATCGTTGCATCGCGATAGCTTCCGATATATCGTTAACGTATCGGAAGCGCACTCGGCGCTTCCCTCAGACCGGAGGACTTGCCATATGAGCACCCCATTCACACCACCAGGCGGCTTCGGATTCGGGTTCGGCCCGGGTGACCACGCCGCCCGCCGCGCCATGCACCACCAGCGCCGCGCGGCCCGCCGCGAGTTGCGCGAGCAGATGCGCGCCCACGTCCACGAGGCCCGCGAACAGGGCGTCGACCCCAGCTGCGAGACCGGGTTCAGCCCCGGCTTCGGCCCCGGACGCGGCGGCTTCGAGTTCGGCTTCGACCCGCGTGGCGGCTTCGGGTTCGGTTTCGGCCCCGGGCCCCGCGGCCGTCGAGGCGGCGGACCCGGCCGCGGCAGGCGAGGCCGGCGCGGTGATGTCCGCGCCGCGATCCTGGCGCTGCTGACCGAACGACCCATGCACGGCTACGAGATGATCCAGGAGATCGCCGAACGCAGCCAGAACCTCTGGCGCCCCAGCCCCGGCTCGGTCTACCCGACGCTGCAGCTGCTGGTCGACGAGGGTCTGATCGCGGCCACCGAGGCCGAGGGCAGCAAGAAGCTGTTCGAACTCACCGCCGAGGGACGCGAGGCCGCCGAGAAGGTCGACACGCCTCCGTGGACGCAGATCACCGAAGACCTGGAAGATGAGGCCCCGAACGCCCTCAAGTTGCGCGGAGCGGTCGGCCAGTTGATGGGCGCCGTCGCGCAGTCGGCGTACACCGCCAACGAGGAGCAACAACAGCGCATCGTCGACATCGTCAACAACGCCCGCCGCGAGATCTACCAAATCCTCGGCGAGGAGTGAGCCCGTAGGCTGCCCTCCGTGGACAGCCTCGTCACCGTCGCAGTACCGGCACTCGTCGCGGTCTTGACCGCGGCGGGTGCCATCATCGGAGTCCAGTTCCGCGATGTCGACGCCTACGAACGCAGGCGCGGGTTCTGGCAGTTGCTGTTGGTGCTGGTCGCGGCCCTGTCGACGTGGTTCGCGACGCAGACCGCGAGCTCGGGCGGACAGCTCTACGAGGTTCTCATCATCGGCGCGTTCGGGTTCGCCGCCGTGACCGTCGCGCACGTCCTGTGGCGCAGGCTGGTGCTGGACGCCGACCACAGCACGCGGTGGCGGGCAACGACGGCGGCCGTCGCCGCGGTCGTCGTCCTCATCGGCTCGATCACGTGGGCGTACTACAACGGCGCCGGCTGCCGGCAGGTGAAATCTCTCATGCAGGTCAGCACTGCCACCGCGGGTGCGCTCGTGCCCTCGATGGCTCCTGCGGGCCAGGGCCCGACGAGCGGCGACTACGACGAATGGGCCAAGGTGATCGGCGAGCAAGCCCAGCAGGTGACCTCGGGCTCTGTCGCAGAATCCGCCCGCACCATCGCCGACCTGGCAAGACAGATCGCCGATGCCGAACGGTCAGGCGACAAGGCCCGCCACGCCATCCTCGGCACCAAGATCCAGGACCAGCTCGTGGCGATCCGCACGGAGTGCCCGTCGCAGCGATGACGGGCACGCATCACTCGATGTCGACCCAATCCAGCGTGCGCTGAACGGCTTTCCGCCAGCCCGCATAGCCGTCGGCGCGTTGCTCAGAGCTCCACTGCGGGCTCCACCGCTGGCCTTCCTGCCAGTTCGCCCGCAGATCATCGGCGCTGTCCCAGAAACCGACCGCCAACCCGGCCGCATATGCCGCGCCGAGCGCGGTGGTCTCCGCGACCACGGGCTTGACCACGTCGACCCCCAAAACGTCGGCCTGGATCTGCATGCACAGCGCGTTGGCGGTGATGCCGCCGTCGACCTTCAAAACCTCAAGGTGCACACCGGAATCGGCCTCCATGGCATCGACCACGTCGCGGCTCTGGTAGCAGATCGCCTCGAGCGTCGCGCGCGCCAGATGGGCGTTGGTGTTGAACCGCGAGAGCCCGACGATCGCGCCGCGTGCGTCCGAGCGCCAGTACGGCGCGAACAGCCCCGAGAACGCGGGCACGAAGTACACCCCGCCGTTGTCGGCGACCTGGCGGGCCAGCGACTCGCTCTGCGACGCGCCGCTGATGATGCCCAGCTGATCGCGCAGCCACTGCACGGCCGATCCGGTGACGGCGATCGAACCCTCAAGCGCGTAAACCGGTTTCGCTGGGCTCCCGTCTCTGGCCGCAAACTGGTAACACACCGTGGTCAGCAGACCGTTGTCGGACCGCACGATGTTCTCGCCGGTGTTGAGCAGCAGGAAATTGCCTGTGCCGTAGGTGTTCTTGGCCTCCCCAGCCTGCAGACACACCTGCCCGACCATCGCGGCCTGCTGATCGCCGAGGATGCCGGTCAGCGGCACCTCACCGGCCATCGGGCCGGTGCTCGTGGTCGCACCGTACGCGTCGGGGTGCGACGACGGCTTGATCTCGGGCAGCATCTGACGCGGAATCCCGAAAAACGACAACAACTCATCGTCCCAGTCGAGGGTCTCCAGGTTCATCAGCATGGTGCGGCTGGCGTTGGTGACGTCGGTGACATGGACACCGCCGCGCGTCCCCCCGGTCAGCTGCCAGGCCACCCAGCTGTCGGCGGTACCGAAGATCGCGTCGCCCTTCTCGGCGTCGGCGCGCACGCCGTCGACGTTCTCCAGGATCCACTGCAGCTTGCCGCCAGAGAAGTAGGTGGCGGGCGGCAGCCCGGCCTTGCGCCGGATGGTCTGGCCCCGCTCGTCGCGGTCCAGCGCGGCCGCGATCCGGTCGGTGCGCGTGTCCTGCCAGACGATCGCGTTGTGGTACGGCCGTCCGGTACGCCGGTTCCACACCAGCGACGTCTCGCGCTGATTGGTGATGCCGAGGGCCGCGAGATCGCCGTGGCTCAGGTTGGTCCTGTTGAGCGCGGTCATGATCACCGCGGCCGTGCGTTCCCAGATCTCCACGGGATTGTGCTCGACCCACCCTGCCCTCGGCAGGATCTGCTCGTGTTCGAGTTGGTGGCGGCCCACCTCGGCACCCGAATGGTCGAAGATCATGCAACGCGTGCTGGTGGTGCCCTGGTCGATTGCTGCGACAAAGTCGGCCACAGTGGTCCTTTCCCGGGTCGCTTTCGCTCCTGCCCTCCGAAACGTCCATCATGGCTTACATGGCCGGCCACACCGCAGATATCGCGCGCATGCCCCGAGGCGGGTTCGATGCGTCGTGCCTGGATCGCTTGCTGGAGACCGACCGGCCCGAATACCTCGACCGCGACGACGTCGACGACGCGACCAAACGGCAGGTGATCGAAGCCCTGGACTGGACCGGCCGGTTCTTCAAAACCCACGAACGGTTCGCCGCGATCGCCCTCGAGCTGCTCGCCGACGTCGCCGATCCGCGGATCCTGGAGCTCGGCGCCGGGCACGGCGGACTGTCCCGGCAACTGCTGCAGGACCATCCGTCCGCGCATGTGACGGTATCCGACGTCGACGCCGACTCCGTGGCCCAGATCGCCGCGGGCGACCTCGGCAGCCATCGCCGCGCGCGCGTCGCCCACGTTGATGCCACCGAAATCGACGCCGCCGACGGCAGTTACGACCTCGCGGTGTTCGCGCTGTCGTTCCACCACCTGCCGCCCGCGCAGGCATCCCGCGTTTTCGCGGAGGGCACGCGCGTGGCCGACACGCTGTTGATCATCGACCTGCCGCGGCCGCCTGCCCCGCTGCACCTGCTGCGGCTCGCGACCATGCTGCCCGCGGCTCCGTTCCTGCCGTTCGTGCACGACGGCATCATCAGCTCACTGCGCTGCTACAGCCCGTCGGCGTTGCGTAGCCTCGCCCGGCACGCGGACCCCGCGATCACGCTCGAACTGCGCAGCGGCCTGTACTCGCCGCAGATCGTGATCGCCCGGCGCGGTTAGCGGGGCCGCGTGAGCCGGTGCAGCAGCCACGCGGCAGGCACCGTGAACGCCAACGTGACCGCGAAAAGCACGACCGCCGAACCGGTGTAGACGGGCCAGCCCAGCACCAGCTCCATCACCACGTCCATCACCACGACGTGCAGCAGGAACACCTCGTAGGAGATCTCACCCAGCCGCACCATCGGGGTGCCGCCCATGAGCCGCGCGTACCACCCGGTGTCGCCGAGGGCCAGCGGTGCCACCACCAACGTCGCGATCACGGCGTAGAACATGGTCTTGGCCAGGTCCGCGGACAGGTCGAGGGTCAGCGCGGTCGTGACACCCGCTATCGGCGTGGACACCACGAGATAGCAGGCCAGCGCGAGCGGCAGCACCGCCAGCGCATAGCACCGCACGCCCATCGCCGCCAGCACCGCGAGCATCATCCCGCCCACGAACCACGCCAGATAGTGCGGCAGCCATGAGCCGGCCCCCACGGGCAACCAGTCCGTGCGGTGCATGACGATGAGCCACACGGGGCTGACCGAAGCCAGCACCGCCAGCCCGGCCAGCAGCACGACCGGCCGAAACCGCCTGCGGCACAACACCACGAGCAACCCGTACGCCAGCACGGGCAGCACCGCGTAGAAGGCGACCTCCACCGCGAGGCTCCACATCTGGCTCAGCCCCTGATGCAGGTACCGCGTGAAGTAGTCGTCGCTGTAGATCTGCGTGAGCGTGAGGTTGCGCAGCAGACCGGTCCAGGTGTGGCCCGGATTGGGCGCTACGGGCCGCAACTCGTACACCCCGAACACCAGCAGCACGGTCAGCACATAGGCGGGCATGATGCGGCGGAACCGGCTGCGCGCGTAGCGGCGCACCGACGGAGCGTCGTCCGCTTCGGCGAAAGCCCGTACCCACGGCCGGAACAGCAACAGTCCCGACAGCACGAAGAAGATCGCGACGCCGATCTCCAGGCACGCACTGAGCAGGCCGACGTAACCGTGTGACAGCAGCCCGGTGCCGTACGCCGCGTGGGTACCCATCACGGTCAACGCGGCCACTGCGCGCACGCCGGTCAGCGCGGCGACGCGGTCGACTCCGGCCACTTGTTCGAGCCCACCCTGATCCGGTTGGGCCGCTGAGGTCATTTCGCCATTCTGCTGCGCACCGTGCCTCCGACGTTGTTGCATCGCGGTGTGGGCGATGAGGTCAGCAACACCGAGTACACCCGGGCACACCGTCAGGAGTATCGCCGCAAAGTGCAGCGCTGTCTCGACGTGTTCGAAACCATGCTGGCGCAGTCCAGCTTCGAGTTCGAGCGGCCGTTGACGGGCATGGAGATCGAATGCAACCTGGTCGACGGCGATTACCAGCCTGCGATGACCAACCAGGAGGTGCTGGCGTCGATCGCCGATCCGGCCTATCAGACCGAATTGGGCGCCTACAACATCGAATTCAACGTGCCGCCCCGCCCACTGCCCGGCCGGGCCGCGCTGGACCTGGAAACCGAGGTCCGGGCCAGCCTCAACGCGGCCGAGGTCAAGGCCAACGAAGACGGCTCGCACATCGTGATGGTCGGCATCCTCCCGACGCTCATGCCCGAGCACCTGGCGGGCAGCTGGATGAGCGAATCGACCCGCTATCAGGCGCTCAACGACTCGATCTTCACCGCCCGCGGTGAGGACATGACGATCGACATCTCCGGACCCGAGCGGCTGTCGCTGCAGGCCGCGACCATCGCACCCGAATCCGCGTGCACCAGCATGCAGTTGCATCTGCAGGTCTCACCGGCGGATTTCGCGCGCAACTGGAACGCCGCGCAGGTGCTGGCGGGCCCGCAGCTGGCGGTGGGGGCCAATTCACCGTATTTCTTCGGTCACCAGCTGTGGGCCGAGACGCGCATCGAGCTGTTCGCGCAGGCCACCGACACCCGGCCCGACGAGCTCAAGACGCAGGGCGTGCGGCCGCGGGTGTGGTTCGGCGAACGCTGGATCACGTCGATCTTCGACCTGTTCGAGGAGAACGTCCGCTACTTCCCGTCGCTGCTGCCCGAGCTGTCCGACGAGGATCCAGCCGCTGAGCTGGCCGCCGGGCGCACCCCGCGGCTTTCGGAGTTACGGCTGCACAACGGCACCGTGTACCGGTGGAACCGCCCGGTTTACGACGTCGTGAACGGTCGGCCACATCTTCGCGTCGAGAACCGCGTGCTGCCCGCCGGGCCCACCGTGGTCGACATGATGGCCAACGCGGCGTTCTACTACGGCCTGCTGCGGACCCTGTCCGAGGAGGACCGGCCGGTCTGGACCAAGCTGAGTTTCGCTGCGGCCCACCACAATTTCCAGGAGGCCGCGCAGCACGGCATGGACGCGCGGCTGTACTGGCCCGGCCTGGGCGAGGTGACGCCCGACGAGTTGGTGCTGCGGCAACTGCTGCCGCTGGCCCATGACGGCCTACGCCGCTGGGGCGTGGCCGGCGAGGTGTGCGACCGGTATCTCGGCGTCATCGAAGGCCGCGCCAAAACCGGCCGGACGGGCGCGTCGTGGCAGGTCGCGACGGTTCAGGCGCTGCAGGAACGGGGCCTGGCACGCCCACAGGCTCTGGCCGAGATGCTGCGGCTCTATGTGCAGCGGATGCACAGCAACGAGGCCGTCCACACGTGGGACTGACGCGGGTACGTTGGATTTCATGACTGCTGACGGACTCTTGGATTGGGACAGTGCTTACAAGGGCGAGGGCGAGTTCAGCGGGCCGCCACCGTGGAACATCGGTGAACCACAACCCGAATTGGCTGCGCTGCATCGGGCTGGGAAGTTCCGGAGTGACGTGCTCGACGCCGGGTGCGGGCACGCCGAACTGTCGTTGACGCTGGCCGCTGACGGCTACACCGTGGTCGGGATGGATCTGAGCCCGACGGCCGTGGCCGCGGCCAACCGTGCGGCCCAGGAACGCAACCTGAACACCGCGAGCTTCGTGCAAGGCGACATCACGTCGTTCACCGGCTATGACGGCCGGTTCAACACCATCGTCGACTCCACGTTGTTCCACTCGCTGCCGGTCGAGGGCCGCGACGGGTACCTGAGCTCGATCCTGCGGGCGTCGGCCCCTGGCGCGAGCTATTTCGTGCTGGTGTTCGCCAAGGGTGCGTTCCCTGCCGAATTGGAGACCAAGCCCAACGAGGTCACCGAGGACGAGCTGCGCGCGGCGGTGTCGAAGTACTGGGAGATCGACGACATCCGGCCCGCGTTCATCCACGCCAACGCGGTCGCGCTGCCCGCCGACGTCCCGTTCGAGCTGCCGCAGCACGATCACGACGAGAAGGGCCGCATCAAGTTCCCGGCCTTCCTGCTGACCGCGCACAAGCCGAGCTAGACCCCGAGCACGCGGCCGAACCCGTCGGGGATCACCAGGTCGGCGGGGCTCAGATCGTGCACCGACGAGTGCCCGAGCCCCATCAGCGCGGAGTCGATCCCACCGCGGATGATGTCGAGGACGTTCTCCACGCCGGTCTGGCCCCCGGCCGCCAGGCCCCACAGGTAGGCACGGCCGAGCATGACCGCGCGGGCGCCGAGTGCGACCGCCTTGACCACGTCACTGCCCCGCCGCACGCCGCCGTCGAGCACGATTTCGACGTGCTCGCCGACGGCGTCGGCGATGGCGGGCAAGGCGCGGATCGAGGCCGGGGTGCCGTCGAGGTTGTTACCGCCGTGGTTGGACACGGAGATCGCGGTGACACCCGCGTCGACGGCCCGTTTCGCGTCGTCGACGCGCATGACGCCTTTCAGCATGAACGGTCCGCCCCACTGCTCGCGTAGCCACGCGATGTCATCCCATGTGGGCAGCGGCGTGCCCATCCATTCGCCGTAGGCCCCGAAGAACGTCGGCGCAGGCGTACCGGGTTCGGCGAGGTTCGGCGCGGTGAGATCGGGCACCCGGCCGGTGCGCGCGAAGTCGAGCAGCCAGCGGGGGCGCCGGAGGCCTTCCGGCGCGAACCGCAGCATGGCTTTGACGTCCATCTTCTCGGGGATCTTGGGGCTGCCCCAGTCCCTGCCGTGGGAGAACGACCAGTCGGTGGTGACGATGACGCCGACGGCGCCCGCCGCCCTGGCCCGTTCCATGCGGGCGACGAGTTGATCGCGGCTGCCGGTCCAGTACATCTGGAAGAAGGTCTGCGGGTTGGCCGCGACGACGTCCTCGATAGGCTTGCTCGCGAACGACGACAGGCTCATCGCCGTGCCACGCGCCGCGGCGGCCCGGGCGACCGCCACCTCACCGTCGGGATGCACGGCCTGCACGCCGGTCGGCGATATGAAGACGGGCAGTGAAATTGACTGTCCCATCACGGTTGTGGCCATGTCGCGTTTGCCGGACAGACCCGCGACGTGCGGCGCGAAGCCGAGTTCGGCGAACGCCGCGGTGTTGTCGGCGACCGTGGTGCCCTTCTCGGAGCCTGCCAGCAGCGCGCTGTAGACGCTGGGGGGCAGCCGTTTGGCGGCGCGGCGCTGAGCCTCGGCCACCGTCTCGAACCATGTCATGTCCTGCTCCTCACAGCAATTCGCTTACCGGGTTCACGTCGCACACCCGCCTGGGCTGCTTGAGCACCGTCAGTGGCAGCGACCGGGAGTGGTCGACAGCCGGGCGCGGCACCGTGCGGTCTGAGTCGAGCGCGGTCTGGCCGTAGCCCTGCACGCATTCGGGATCCGGCCCGTCCATCGGCAGGCCCGTGAAGAACTTGGCGGCCATGCAACCGCCGCGGCACGAGTCGAAGTGCGCGCATCGGGCGCAGGCGCCACCGGTCGTCGGGCTACGCAGCTCGGTGAACAGCTCCGAATCCCGCCACACCGCACCGAAACCGCCGTCGGACAGGATGTTTCCGGCCAGGAACTTGTCGTGGATCGCGAACGGGCACGCGTAGACGTCGCCCACCGGATCGATCAGGCACACCACGCGGCCCGCCCCGCACAGGTTCAACCCGGGCAGCGCGCTGCCGTACGCCGACAGATGGAAAAACGAATCCCCGGTAAGAACACGGTCACCCTTGTCGACCAGCCAGTCGTAGAGTTGGCGCTGCTGACGTGGCGTCGGGTGCAGGTCGTCCCAAACGTCTGCGCCCCGCCCCGACGGGCGCAGCCTGGTGATCCGCAGGGTCGCTCCGAAACGATCCGCCAGTGCCTTGAAATCATCGAGTTGCTCCACGTTGTGCCGCGTGACGACGACCGAGATCTTGGCGTCCTTGAAGCCCGCGGACTTGAGGTTCTCCAGCGCGCGGATCGCCATGTCGAACGAGCCCCGGCCCCGCACGGCATCGTTGACGTCGGCCGTCGCGCCGTCCAGCGAGATCTGGACGTCGACGTAGTCGCTCGCGGCAAGCTTGGCCGCGACCGCGGGCGTGATACGCACCCCGTTGGTCGAGAACTTCACGCCCACGTGGTGGGCCGTCGCGTAGTCGACGAGCTCCCAAAAGTCCGACCGCACAGTGGGTTCCCCGCCGCCGATGTTGACGTAGAACACCTGCATGCGTTCGAGCTCGTCGATGATGTCCTTGCACTGCTGCGTGTTGAGCTCGCGCGGGTCACGGCGGCCGGACGACGACAGGCAGTGCACGCAGGCCAGGTTGCACGCGTAGGTGAGTTCCCAGGTCAGGCAGATCGGGGCAGCCAGGCCGAGTTCGAACTGATCGGTGAGGGCCGCGGTCATGTTGTCACCAGCATGTGCGAGTGGGCCAGGGCCGCAAGCGCTTCTGTGTAGGCGGGTTTCGCGTCGACGCCTGCCGTTTCCAGGGCGGCGCGGGCACTGGGATGTTCAGGTAACGAACGCACGACCTCGACCACGGTGTGGTTCTTGAGGAACGACAGCCTGCGGGTGCCGAAGTGGTACAGCAACGCGCCGAACGGTTCGGGCCGCACCGCGACCTGCGAATGCAGCCGCCACGGTGCGTCGACGTCGAACTCCATGTCAGTAGACCCCGCACATGCCGTCGATGAAGACCTCTTCGACGAGGGTCTCTTCGACGAGATCGGTGACTTCGGTGGTGTTTTCGCTGGCACGCATCGGAACCTCCCAGGTGTGACGGACACCACTGACGCTAGGCCACGCCACGGCGGCTGAACACTGGCCGAACGGGCAGTTCTGATTCACCCGATCGGAGCGCGTATTCGGAGGTCTGAACGAATAGCGTTGGTAGGCATGGCAATTCTCGGCCCTGCTGAAGTCGACCCACTGGCGCCGGCACCCCGCGGCACATGGAGCAGTCACGGGGTCCGGGTCCGCAGAAGGCGCGGCCCGCACCGGAACCACCCGGGCGCGGTGTGCACGCCCAGGTTCTGCGCGCATCGCCGCGGTGACGCCCTGACCGTCGAACACGATTTCACGCCCGACGAGCTGTCCGACGAGATCGCGGTGCTGGTGGCCGCCGAGCTCGGCGGAGTGCTGCGCGGTCAGCCAGATTTCGAGAGGGTCTTCACCGGCATCGTGCGGTCCACGGTCGACGGAGGCCTGCCCGCGTGGTTGCGCTTCTACCGCAATTCGCTCGCCGCGCTCGAATCCGGCCGCGCCGCATTCGCCGCCGTCCACGAGCGGGCGGCCGAGCTGACCACGGGTACGCGGCTGCTCGACCTCGGATCGTGCTTCGGGTTTTTCCCGCTGCGGATGAGCCACGCCGGATATCACGTCACGGCAACCGATCTCAGTGCACCGACCATGGACCTGCTGAGCCAGGTCAGCGGGCGCCTGGGCCGGCCGGTGGCCACCGTGGCGTGCGATGCCGCGCGCGTGCCGTTGCCCGACGGGGTCGCCGACACCGTGACGGCCCTGCATCTTTTGGAACACCTGCCAACCGACGCAGGCGCTGCCGTGCTCGCGGAGGCAGTGCGGTTGGCGCGCCGCCGCGTGATCATCGCGGTGCCGTTCGAAGACGAACCGCAGGCGTGCTACGGGCATGTCCGCCGCTTCGACGTCGGTGAGCTGACGCGGCTCGGCGAACTCGCCGGCGGCATCCGCGCCACCGTGTCCGAATACCACGGCGGCTGGCTGGTATTGGATTTGGCGTAGCGCTGCTGCGCTGCGACTGGCGGTCTGTTATCTCGGCTGTTGTAGTCCTGTTCCAGACGCTGTGACGAGCGTGCAGCCTTTCGGGTCAGATTCGCGACATCGACGGCGACAGGCTGCACACTCGCCACAGCGTTCTGGAGGCAGCATGCAGAGCCGCGCGCGTGCTCAAAGCGCTGCGAACGTGTCCAGCGCCTCGACGCCGAGCGCGCCCATCGCGCCGCCGGATTCGTGTCCCATGCCGGGCACTATGTGCAACTGCGCCGCGGGCCAGCGCTGCGCCAACTGCCACGCGATGTCGGGTGGACCGCTCACATCGAGGCGGCCATGGATGAGCACCGCCGGGATATGCGCGATTTCGGCGACGCCGCTGAGCAGTTCGCCTTCACCGCGCCACGCGGCATGGCGCCAGTAATGGGTGACCAAGCGGGCGAAGCACATCCGGAATTCGGGCGTGGCGGCAACGAGCCTGTGCCGCGGTTCAGGCCCGAGATTGACGTGGCTGTCCTCCCACTCACACCAGTCCAGCGCAGCCTTCTCGCGCACGGCCGGATCGTCGTCGGCGAGCAGCCGCGCGTACGCGTCGACCAGGCTGCCGTCCCGGTCGGCCTCGGGCGCGCCGGCCCGGAATCTGGCCCATTCGGCCGGGAAAAGCCGGCCGACATCGCGCGTGATCCACTGCACCTCGCGTGGTGTCGTGGTGGTGACTGCGGTCAGCACGAGCGCCGCAACCCGGTCAGGGTGCCGCTCGGCGTACGCCAAGGCCAGCGTCGTTCCCCACGACCAGCCGACCACGACCCATCGGTCGATACGCAGATGGGCGCGCAGCAGTTCCAGATCGGCGATCAGGTGATCAGTGGTGTTGGTGTGCAGGTCGACCGACGGATCCCCGGCATACGGTCTGCTGCGGCCGCATCCGCGCTGGTCGAACAACACGACGCGGTACTTCTGGGGGTCGAACAGCTGCCGCATACCTGGCACGCAGCCCGAGCCGGGGCCGCCGTGCAGCGCCACGGCAGGCACTCCATCTGGATTGCCGCTGGTCTCCCAATAGACCCGGTTTCCGTCCCCGACGTCGAGCATGCCCGAGTCGTAGGCCTCGATCGGCGGATACATATCGACCGACGGTACCCGCCGCGGTGCGTCAGATCAGGCCCCGCTTGCTCGCTGCGTACACGGCCTCGGCGCGGCGGCTGACGTCGAGCTTGCGCATGATGTTGCTGACGTGGAACTTCGCGGTGGTCGCGGAGATGAAGAGCTTCTCGCCAATTTTGATGTTGGACAAGCCCGTTGCCAGCAGCCGCAACACCTCGAGCTCGCGGTCGGTGAGCTGCTCACGGGGCTGGGTACGCCCGCTCAGCGAGCGCACGACCGCGGCCGCACTGCGCGAGTCGAACGCGCTGTCCCCCGACGAGATCGCGCGGATGGCCCGCACCAGCTCGGTGGTGTCGACGTCCTTGACGACGTAGCCGCGTGCCCCGGCATGTACGGCCCGCACCACCAGATCCTCGTCGAGGAACGTCGTGAGCACCAGCAGACCCAGATCGGGATAGGTGCCGGACAGCTTGGCACACAACGACAAACCTTCGAAGTCGGAGCCGGCCGACAGTTTCAGGTCGAGAAGCACCACGTCGGGATTGACGGCGGCCACCATCGCCTCGGCTTCCGGTTCGGTGGACGCCTCGCCCACGACCACCAGGTCGTCTTCGCGTTCCAGCAGCGAGCGCAGGCCCTGCCGCAGGATCGCGTGGTCGTCGACCAGTGCCAATCGGATCATCGCAGAACCCCTTCCGCGCGGGGAATACTCGCCACCACCCGCACGCCGCCGATCCGCGAGCGCTGCACGGTGAACGTGCCGCGATGCTCACGGCAGCGCGCCAGCATGTTGGCCAGGCCGCGGTGATGACCGTCGACATCCGTGGCGTCGGCCAGCCGCAACATCAACCGGATCTTCTCCGGATCGCCCGTGCCGTCGTCGGAGATCGACAGCGTGACCGCGGCGGCCCGGTACCGCAGCCGCACGATGGCCCGCGTCGCATGGCCGTGCATGGCGGTGTTGAACAACGCCTCGCCGGCCACCCGCAGCAGCGCGTGCTCCACCTCGCTGGGCAGTTCGGCCACGGCCCCTTCGACTTTCAAGGAGACCCGCAGATCCTCGGGCATGTGTACGGTCGCAAGCTGTTCCAGCAGTTCGGGCAGCGTCGAGCGGCCCGCGTCGCCAGGCTGGTTGAGGGCATAGATCGCCGAGCGCAGCTGTTCGGTGGCCGACCGGGTGAGGGTCTTGGCGGTGTCGAGCCGCTCGACGAGTTCCCGCTCACCGAGCGCGGCGATCTCGCTGCGGCACACCTCGATCTGCATGCCCGCCGACAGCACGGTTTGCGCGACGCTGTCATGCAGTTCGCGTGCGATGCGGTGGCGCTCCGAGTCGAGCACCTGATGGCGTTGCACCGCACCGAGTTCCCGCTGGGTGGCCAGCAACTCGGCGTTGCGGGCCTCCGACTGCGCCAGCAGGCTCTGCGTGCGCTGGAACAGTTCGCAGTTGTGCAGCGCCACCGCGGTCTGGTTGGACAGGATTCGCATCACGGTTTCGTCGGTACCGTCGAGCGTCCGATGGTTGGGTGTCCAGGCCGCGAACGCGCCGATCACGCCACCGTCGAGTTCGATCGGCACGTGCGCGTGATGCGGCTCGATCACGGGCAACCGGAACTGCGCCAGCTGACCCCGCAGGATGTCGTTGAGCCGGTTGAGCACCGCGTCGGGCAGGTGCGGCACCGGATGCTTTGCGCCGGAAAGCCCTTCGAACGAGTACGCGTTCCCCTCGGAGTCGAGGATCAGGTGCCGGGGCCGGGCCTCCGGCAGCGCGCCGTCGGCGAGTGCGAGCAGCACCCACTCGGCACCCAGATGGGTCCGGGCCGCCTCGGCCACAGCGCGCACGAGTTTCTCCGGGCCGTTGACGGTCTGCACCAGGGCCCGCGATATGGCGTCCAGCGCGGCGATGACCCGCTCGGTGCGCTGCGCCGCGACGCGGAACTCGGGGTAGAACGTGGGCTTTCCGGACCGAACCCCGGTCAGTCGCTCCAGATCCGGCGCCCTCACATCGCCGCCCGGAACAGCGCGCGCAGCTGCGCCTCATCGGCAGGCCGCGGATTGGTCGTGATGCACGCGTCGGCCATCGCGTTACGGGCGAGCACGGGCACGTCGGTGTCGCGCACCCCCAGATCCGCCAGGCCGCGTGGAACGCCCACCTGCCGGGCCAGCTCTTGCAGCCGATCTGCCAGGGCCAGTGCGGATTCCCGTTCCGGGGCGCGTTTGTCGGCGATGCCGAGGCACGCCGCGATGGTCGCGAACGGGGCCGGGTCCGCCTCGGCGTTGAAGCGCACCACGTGCGGCAGCAGCACGCCGTTGATGACCCCGTGCGGCAGATCCAGCAGGCCGCCGACCTGATGGCTCATGGCGTGGGCGGCCCCTAGGATCGCGTTGGTGAACGCCAAGCCCGCTTCCAGTGCGGCCTGCGCCATCAACACGCGGGCCGGCATCTCGTGCGGCTGTTCGATTGTGGTGACCAGGTTTTCGGTCACCATGATCACCGACCGCAGCGCGTGGTGATCGGTCAGCTGGTTGTGCCCCAGCGACACGAACGCCTCGATGCCGTGCGTCAGTGCATCCAGTCCCGTTGCGGCGTTGAGCCATTCGGGCATCGTGGTGAGCAGTCGCGGGTCGATCACGGTGATGTCGGGCACCAGTGCCCGGCCCAGGATAGTGATCTTGGTGTTGCGGGTGGTGTCGGTGACGATGCAGAACTGTGAGACGTCGGCTCCCGTGCCCGACGTCGAAGGCAGCACCACGAGCGGCGGGATCGGCATGGTCGCCTTGTCGACGCCGGCGTAGTCCAGGATGTCGCCACCGTTGGCCGACAGGATCGCGATGCCTTTCGCGGCGTCGATCACCGATCCGCCGCCGAGCGCGATCAGCACGTCACAACCGTGGGACCGGTAGAACTCGTGGCCCGCCGTGATCTCGTGGTCCTTGGGGTTGGGGGTCAGGCCGCTCCACACGTGCGCCTCGACGCATTGTGCGCGCAGATGCCCGACGAGCTCGTCCACCCAGCCGGCCTCGATCAGCCCCGGATCCGTGACCAGCAGGGGCCGCAACCCGCCCAGCCGGACCGCGGCATGCGCAGCCTCGGCCATCGAATCGATGCCGAACACGATCTCGGGCGCATGAAACTTCAGCAGCCGCGTCGGCATCGTCGTGCGCACCGTCACCGGCGCGATATCCGCCTGCGCTATCACTTCGCGCACTCCCTTGTGATCCAAGTAACATCCCCACCCTACGTCGGTCGACGGACGCAACCAATCTGCAGGTGGACAGGTGGTCACCTACCCGATCGGGCAGGTATCACGAAAGGGCGTGGGCAAGTTCCGCGGCGTGCGCCGTCAGCTGCTCGGCATCGCTTGCCACCACAACGTGATCGCATACCTGCGCATACTGCGGCATCGCGCACGTGGCCTGGCGCCAGTAGCGCTGCGGTTCCGGGGTGACCCACGCCAGCCGGTGTACGCGACGCCGCAGCGCGCGCAGCTGCTCGACACCGGGCGGAAGCCCCCCGCTGCGGCCGTCCCCGACGATCAGCACCGCGGTCCGCGAATCCAGGGCGTCGGCCTGCCCCCGCAGCATGTCGTCGAACACCTGCCCGTAATCGCTGCTGGCCTGCAGGTCGAGCTGTGCCTCGGCGAGGACCGCAGCAAGCGCGTCGTCTCCACCGGAGCGCAGCAGGATCTCGGTGACGTCGACGGGGCGGTCGACGAAGGCCATCACGCGGCAGCGGTGAGCGCGCCGGTGCATGGCCTGCGCCAGCCGCAGTGTGAATGCCGTGACCGGGCGGACCGACAGCGACACGTCGGCGATCACCAGCAGCCGCACGCGGTCCGGCAGGGGTGTGCGCATCACGAGATGGAACGGGACACCGTCGGTGCGCAGGCTCGCGCGCGTCGTACGACGGATGTCGAGCCGGCCCCGACGGCCGGGACGTACCCGAGGCGCGCCCCGCATCCGCCGCAGCACCTCGTGGCACGCCAGGTCGATGTCGGCGGCCAGACCCGGGGTGCCGACGGGCCCGTCGGGCTCGGCCGTCAGCCCCGCGCGTTCGGCCAGCGCCGCGACGAACTTCTCGACCGCCTGGCTGAGCTGCCTCAGTTGCTCGGCGGTCAGCGGCTCGTCGTCAGTGCCATAGCTGCTCGGGTCGTACGCGTCGAGCCAGGCCAGGATCGAATCGGGATCGTCCCAACTCAGGGTTCCCGACACCACCGAAGACACCGAATCCGCCAGCTGCCCGGCCACATTCGACGCGGCCCGATCCACCTCGACGGTGTAGCGCACGCCGCGCCTGCCGATGTCGGTC
The DNA here is from genome assembly GCF_010727475.1 of Mycolicibacterium mageritense. Lineage (NCBI taxonomy): Bacteria > Bacillati > Actinomycetota > Actinomycetes > Mycobacteriales > Mycobacteriaceae > Mycobacterium > Mycolicibacterium mageritense. The sequence continues at coordinate 3,239,218 of NZ_AP022567.1, read as the reverse complement.
TCGGCCGACACCGACAACTGGCTGTCGCCACCGGTCACACTGAAATCGTCGTCGTCCTTGTGCGGGTTGAAGCCCTTGTCGGCATCGGGGGTGTCGAAGTGATCGCCGACCTCGGCCGCACGTTCGTTGTACTCGGCATACTTTCCGATCTCCTGGTCCTCGTCGATGTCCAGCTCATCGGGCAGGCCCGCGCCCGAGTGCGCGCGGGTCTCGCCGCTTCTCGATTCGACCTGGGCCACGCCGAACATCGCGTCGAAGGCACGGTCGAATCCCTGTTGTTCCCGACCGTATTTCGCGCACGTCGCACGCAGCGCCGCCCGCAGGACTGTCAGGTCGCGCGCACCCAGCAGACCCAGGACGCGACGCACCTCGATCACCTCGGCCGGGGATGTCGCGACCCCGGCGCGGCGCAGCAGCGATCCGAACATCGCCGCCACGATGTCGAGGGTCTGCGACGGTGTCACTGCCGGCCGCCCCGCCCACGGAATACCGCGGTGGTGGTGTTGGCCGGCCGGGCCGCGACGGTGACGCGTTCCTTTTCTGTTGTGACAGCGATCGGTTCGGTGAGGTGGCGCAGCGCGATGTCACGGTCGCTGGTGAATTTCACGAGCGCCGAAAGCAGCAACGGCTGCGATACGTCGCGGCCGAGAATCGCCGCGGCCCTGGCACCGTCGATCACTTCCGAGATCGAGGGGCTCTTGCGCAGCGGCAGTTCCCGCAAGGTCCGCGCCAACTCGACGACATCGGCCACGACCGACGGCTCGACGTGTGGTGCCCGCACCCCGACGATCTCCCGTTCGCGTTGCGGCGTCGGGAAATCCAGGTGGTAATGCAGGCAGCGGCGCTTGAGCGCGGCCGACAGCTCCCGGGTGTCGTTGGAGGTCAACACAACCCATGGGACCGTGCGGGCGACGAACGTGCCGATCTCGGGGATGGTGATCTGCCGTTCGGCGAGCACCTCGAGCAGCAGCGCCTCCATCGCCTCCTCGGTGCGGTCGACTTCGTCGATCAGCAGCACGACCGGCTGTTCCGACAACACCGCTTCCAGCAGCGGCCGCACCGACAGGAACTCCTCGGTGTAGAGGCCCTCGGCGATCTCGTGGACGTCGCTCATCCGATCCCGCAGCATCTGTACGTGCAGCAACTGCTTGGCGTAGTCCCATTCGTAGAGCACGCGGTTGTCGTCGAGGCCCTCGTAGCATTGCAGCCGGATCAGCCGCCTGCCGCCCGCCGCCGCGAGCGCCTTGGCGAGTTCGGTCTTGCCGACACCGGCCGGCCCCTCCAGGAGCAGGGGCCGGTCCAGCGCCGTGGCCAGGTGCACGACAGTGGCCAGATCCTGATCGGCGATGTAGTCCTGCTCCCGCAGCGCTTCGGAAAGCGCTGCGGGACTGTCGAACCCAACCGGATCAGTAAGTGCCATTAATTGCATGTCCGACCACCGGAATCATCGAGTCGACCGTGACCTCGCGGGGGTTACCGGGCGTGCACCAGTCACCCTGGATGTGCTCGGAGATGGCAAGCACGCTCTTGTCGTCGCCCTTGATCACCTCGCCCTTACCGGCGTACTTGCCGGTGTTCATGCGGTTCTTGTCATACGAGTCAACACGCACCTGGGAGAAGTTGTCCGGGATGCCGACGTCCTGCGACAGCCGGATCGCGGCCTCGACCGCGGCGTCGGCGGCCTGCACCGTGGTCATGTTGCGGGTGTCGACGCCCATCGCGGTGGCCAACTGCGCGTAGCGCTCATAGCGGGACGGCAGGTTGTACTCCCACACGCGGGGCAGCGCGATCGCGTTGTTGAGGCCGTGGTGGCTGTCGAAGAAGGCACTGACGGCGTGGCTGATCGAGTGCACGATGCCCAGGCCGCCCGAGTTGAAGGCCTGGCCTGCGATGTATTGCGCGTTCATCATGCCTTCGCGGGCCTTGAGGTTGCGCGGCTCGAACACCGCCTCCCGCAGGTGCTTGGCCACGAGTTCGACCGAGTACAAGGCGTTTCCGAGCGACGGCGCGAAGTCCAGCCGCGACACGTAGGGCTCGCTGCCGTGGGCCAGCACGTCGAATCCGCAGTAGGCGGTGAAGTGCTGGGGGCACGTGTAGTACAGCAGCGGGTCGTCGATCGCGAGGGTCACGATGGTGGCCTCGTCGAAGCCGACCCACTTGTGTGGATGCTCCATGTCGGACGTGTCGGTGATGACGTAGGCCCACGAGGTCTCCGAACCCGTTCCGGCCGTGGTGGATACCGCAATGTGGGGCGGGTTCTGCTTGTTGGTCGACTTCGCGAAGCCCTCGAACTCGTTGATGTTGCGGCCGTCGTGGGCGATGACGACGCGCGCCCCCTTGGCGGCGTCATGGCTTGATCCGCCGCCGATCGAGATGATGCTGTCGCAGCGCTCCTGCTGGTAGAGCGCGGCGGCCTCCATGACGTTGTAGTCCTTGGGGTTTGACTCCACCTTGTCGTAGAGCACGACCTCGACGCCCTGGTATTCGATCTTGCCGGTGAGCTCCTCGATGATGCCCGAGCCACGCAGGCCCGTCGTCATCAGCAGGGTGCGCTTGAAACCCAGGTTCTTGGCCTCGACGCCGATGATGTCGTGCGCGCCCACGCCGAGCAGTGCCCGCGGGAACGGATGGAACTCCTTGATGGGGAAGTCCCAAATCTGGTTCAGCTCAATGGCCATTGGATGCTCCTTCTGTCGTGTGACACCACCGTGAACCTTGGTGGCGCGCGTCACAACGATTCGGGAGCACTACCCGCCGACCGGCACACCAGAACTCTCCGATCGGGTAGGTCGTCCCACCGGCACAGGGGCTAGCTCCGGATCACTTCACTCGCAGCACGCTGCCCGGCCTGGACCGCGCCGTCCATGAAACCGAGCCACTCGTCGGCGGTTTCGACTCCGGCCCAGTGCAGCCGGCCGACGGGTTCTTTGAGGGTTTCACGCGCCGCCGTCAGCGCGCCTACCGAGAGGCCGCCCTCGCAGCCGAAGTGGAACGGTTCGTAGATCCACCGCTTTTCCGAATAGTGCAGGGGTTCAAGCGCTTGCGCGCCGAACAGGTCGGCGAAGGTGGTCAGCACCGCGGCCTTTCGGCTCTCGGGATCCTGCACGGCCGTGGTGTCGTCGGTGCCGTAGCACGCGAGCACACCGTGCGAGCCGTCCGGCGGCGAGGCATCGAGCACGCCCGGTGCGGCTTCGCGATCGGTCAGCGCCGAGCCGGAGAGGTTGTCGGCGCGCCAGAACGGCTTGTCGTAGACAACGTTGACCTTGCGGCCGTGCACCGGTTGCCAGGCCTTCTGCAGCCGGATGCGCTGCGGCGACAGCGCCGGACGGAATTCGATACCGCGGTAGGCCGCCGGGCCGACGGCGACGATGACGTGGTCGGCGTCGTACGTCGTGCCGCCCGCGTGCACGCTGACGCGGTTCGCCGACTGCTCGATCGCGGTGACGGGCGAATTGAGGATGACCCGGTCGCCCAGGGCGGCCGCGAGAGCGAGGGGCAGCGCTTGCGCTCCGTCCGCGAACCGCAGCACACCGCCCTGGCTGGCCAGCAGCGCACCGATCCCACCCCAGGTATTGAAGACGTGCAGGGCGAACAGCAGCGAGGTGGTCGGCGGGAAGTACCCGAAGAGTGAGGCGAGTAGGTGCCGTGCAGGCCCGGGTCGCACGGCGTCGTCGACCCACGATTGGACGGTGCGCTGGTCCAGGGTTTGCGCCTGAGGCGCCGACCACGGGCGCTGAGCAGGGACCGACGCAGCCAATTGGTCCAGTTCCTGGACGGCCTCCAGCAGCTGCACGACGTCGTCGGCCGACATCGGCAGCCACCGCTCGATCAGCCTCAGCGCGCCACGGACCACCGGCCGCAGCAACGGTGCGGTCAGCAGCCGCGTGTTCGGGATACGCCCGGCGGTGAGTGATCGAGCCGTGCCGTCGAACAGGTATTGGAAGCGTCCCTGCGTCCCGCTCTCGAACATGTCGACCCCGAAGCGGTCGGCAAGCCCGAGAACGTGCCGGTGTTGCGGGTAGGCCAGCGTGGCGCCGTCGTCGATCGTCGTGTCGCCGGCCGTGCTGGTGCGGGTTCGCCCACCGACGTGGGGGCCGGCCTCGAGCACCGTCACCGACGCGAAGCCCGCATCCACCAATGTGGTCGCCGCAGCCAGTCCCGACAACCCGGCGCCGATCACGATGACTTTGTGTTCGTTCATACCATCCTCCGTACGCTGTACGTAATTCAACGTACAACGTACGAATGCAGGTACGCTAGCCCCCGTGGGTACCGCATCATCGGAATCGGTGTGGCTGCGTCCGGCCAAGAAGCAGCGCAACCAATCGCTGCATCGCGATCAGATCGTCGCGGCCGCCGTGGCGCTCATGGACTCCGACGGGATCGCCGGGCTGAGCATGCGCAAGCTGGCCACCCGACTCGGCACCGCACCGATGACCCTGTATGGCTACGTCGCCACGAAAGACGACGTGCTCGAATACGCACTCGACGGCGTTTTCGCCGAGGCGGCCGTGCACGCTGGGGGCCGGAGTTGGCGCGACAACTTGAAAGCGCTCTCCCACAGCATGTTCGAGGCGCTTCTACGGCATCCGTGGGCACCTGCGTTACTGGGCAGCAAGCCGCCGATCGGGCCCGCTGCTGTCGACCACTTCTCGTCGATCGTGGATGTGCTGTCCGGCGCGGGATTCCGTGGCGACTCGCTCGCCGCGGCCATATCGGCCGTCTACTACTACGTGCTCGGCGCCGCCACGGCCGAGGCCGCGTGGCTACAGGCCGGCCAGCCGTTCGCCGACCTGTCGGCGTCGAAGGTGGCAGAGCTGGAGTCGCTGCACGGCCGCGATACCGGGACAGCCGCGCAGTTCTTCGCGGCCCATTCCGGCGGTGATGCGCGGCAGCGGTTCGGCGCTGGGCTGGCCGTCGTCATCGGCAACCTGAAGCCGTAGATCAGTCGTTGATGTGCACCGGAGGGTCGGCGAAGACGAAGTCCCCGGGATAGTCGTGACCGGGCCCCATCAGATCGCAGCGCTTGACGGGCACCAGATGCGAGCTGAGCCCGCTGGGTACATAGCTGTAAACACCGATGCACCGCTGCCAGGTGCCGTCGGGCTGGACGGGCCCGTCGCACTTGCTGATGACAGGTCCACCGTACTGACAGCCGGCGCTGGCTGGCGGCGCCGAGGCAATCAGACCTCCAGCCAGCAACACCGCGACCACCCCTCCGACGATGCAGAGTTTCATGGGATTCTCCCGTCACATCCGCGGATGCCCATGACGCTACCGCGCCTACTCAGGTGCAACCAGTATCCGAATAACAGAAGGGCGGTTCACCGGGCCCGTGTCCGGTGGCGGCAGGGTTGCCAGTCGTGGGCTTGACCCCGGTGATCACTTCCACAGTTCAGCTCGGTCCCATTGCCGGAGCGGAACGCCGTGTTCAGCAATTACCCTGTCCGACACAGTGATTGCAGCTTTGGTGGCCATCCGCGACTGAAGGCAGAACTGTCACCGATGTCCTGAGAGATAACTCTTGCGAGAGGTCGCTACGTCACGTAGAATCGAACATAAGTTCGAATAGAAGTCCTCCCCGCAAGGGCACGTGAGGGGCTTCGCCCGCGCCACGTCACTGCTGGCTCGACAGGTTCCCGGGGAGGCTCGGGATTGTCAGAGCCAATTGTTTGTTGAGCCGCGCCTACGTGCGCGACTTTGTTGAAAGCTTGGGTATCTGTCATGGACGCTACCTACCTGAACACCGTCATCAATGCGCTCATCGATGACCTAGTCCCGTCACCGGCACCCGACGAGGACGCGGATCGCCGGCTGTGTCATCTGTTGGACAGTCCCCGCCGGGTGCTCGATGACGGGCCACTGTTAGCGGTACTGGCCGCCGCGGTCACCGCACGCAATCTGTTCGATTATGTGATCGCCCAGGCGGTCGCCGCCGCCGAGCGTGCCGGAATCCCGACACGCAAGCGTCTACGTTCGGGGGCGCAGTTGTTGACCGATCTCGGGGTGTCCCCCGCCGCGGCGTACCAAGCCGCCCGAGTCGGGCGGGCCGCGCACACCCTGCCCACGCTCACCGCTCAGCAACGCCTCGGGGCACTCGGTATCGACTTCGTCGACGCGGTCGGTAAAGGTGTCAAGCACATCAACCGCCGGGGCGAACTATCCGATCAGGAACGGGCGCAGGTGGTGCGCACGTTGATGATCCAGACCACGCCCGCAGGGGTGGGTAAGAAGGCCCGCGAGATCGCGATCGCCCACACCGCCGCCGGACCATCCCCGGATGAGCAGGGGGTGCCGGTCGCGGAAAACACCGACCTCAACGAGATGACCCTGCACCAGAACGACGAAGGACGAGTCAACGCCACCCTGGATCTGGATGCACTCACCGGGGAAGAACTGTTCGCCGCACTGGACCCGTTGTGCCGGCCGGTCCCACTGCCCGACGGGTCACCCGATCCCCGCTCGACGCAGCAGCGTCGCGCCGATGCGTTCGGACAACTGGTGCGCACCTATCTGTCCGGTTCGCGGCGCCCCACCTCCGGCGGAGTCCTCCCGCACGTCACCCTGATCCGGCCCGCGACCGCCACGATGACGCCCACGGACGGAGGGGTGTTCGGTGCCGGGAAGGGGGTGGACATGCTCGGGTACACCGGGCCGATCAGCAGTGTCACCGCCGACCTCATTGCGTGTGACAGCACCACGGGAAACGTTCTGGTTGACTCCGACGGTGCACCGCTGGATGTAGGTCGCAGTGAACGATTATTCCCGCCGCACATCCGCAAAGCGTTGGCGATACGCGACCGCGGCTGCGCCTTCCCCGGCTGCGGCAGACCCGTGTCCTGGTGCGATGCCCACCACATAAAACCTTGGGGTGCAGAGGGATCCACCTGTGTCGACAACGGCGTGCTGTTCTGCCGGTGTCACCACACCATGATTCACCACAGTGACTGGCAGGTCTATCTCGGCGCTGATCGCCACCCCTGGTTCATTCCGCCATATGACCGGGCCGGGCCCGAACCGCCACACCTGCGCTCACACGCCCGACGCACTCTGACCTCGATGCCCACCGCCGCATAACCACCAACCCACTAACGCACCTTGACAACTCCACAGTGAAACCCGCGGACACGGGGCGGGGCTACCGATTCGACGCGTCGCGCAAGGCTCCGGCGAACTGGTCGAGATCCTCGGCAGTAGTGTCGACATGCGGCGAGATGCGGAGCACGGGCTTGGTCATCTCAAAGGGCGCTCGGGCGAGTTCGCATGCCGTGGTAACGATTCCGCGTTCGGCGATAAGCCACGCCCGCACCGAAACCGGATCGGCACCGTCGGTCGGCTCGAGCGTGGTGATCGCGGTCGGCTCGTCGGCCGGCTCGACGACGCGCCAGCCGGACGTATCGGCGAGCACCTGCCGCGACAGCCGCCCGACCTCGGCCAGCCTCGCGCGCACGGCCTCGGGGCCCGCGGCCAGGTGCTCACCGAGCGCAACCGAGTAGCCGATCCGGGCCGCCTCGTTGTGCTCGCCCTGCGCGAGTTTCTCCAAGACGGACATCGGCACCCCCCAGTCCGCGGGCGGCACAGGCGGTTCCAGCCGTGACGCCAGCTCCGGGCGGATTGCCAGCACGCCGACGCCGCGCGGCCCGGCGATCCATTTGCGCGACGACGAGTACACCGCGTCGGGTTCGACGTTGCAGTCCAGATGCCCGAGCGCCTGGGCGGCGTCCACCACGATCGGGATACCTTCCGCGCGGCACACCGCGACGATCTCGGCCAGCGGCTGGGCGACACCCCGCTGGCTGGCCAGCGCGGTCAGGTGCACCAGCGCCGGGGGATCAGCGGCGAGCGCACGTGCGGCATCGTCGACGACCAACCGGCCGTCGGAGTCGACGGGCAGGGCACGCACCTGAAAACCGTTGGCCGCCATGATCGCCAGGTTCGGGCCGAACTCGCCCGGCAGGCATGCCAGCGTCCGCTCTCCCACCCAGCTGCCGAGCAGCAACTCGAGAGCGTGGCCCGAACCGGACGTGTAGATGACGTCGGACGCGGCGAGGCCGGTCAGTGCGGCCACCGCGGCACGCCCCGCATCGAGCACGGGGGCCGCGGCGTCGGCCGCGACATAGCCGCCCACCTCGGCCTCGTGACGCGCGTGGGTCGCGGTCGCGTCGATCACCGCGAAGCTCTGCCGTGAGCACGCGCCGCTGTCGAAGTGCAGGCCGGCGACCTTAGGGCGGGCATCCCGCCACTGCTGGGCGAGACTCATTTCACCGCCAGCGTCAGGCCGAAGTCGCCGGCGGCGTCAGTCCACCAATGCGTCTGCCGCAGACCGGCTTTCGCCAACTCCGCGGCCACGCCATCGGAACGGAACTTGCACGACACCTCGGTGAGCATCTCTTCTCCCGCCGCGTACGCAACATCGAGGTCGAGCGCCGCGACCCTGACCCGCTGGGCGCTGCGGGCCCTCAGCCACATCTCGATGCGCTCCTCGGTGTCGTTCCAGCGCGCCACGTGCTCGAAGGCCCCGAGGTCGAAGTCGGCGTCGAGCTCACGGTTCACCACGGCCAGCACGTTGCGGTTGAATTCCGCCGTGACACCGGCACTGTCGTCGTACGCGCGGACCAACCGGCCGGTGTCCTTCACCAGATCGGTGCCCAGCAGCAGGCTGTCGCCGGGTTGCAGCGTGTCGGCGAGGGTTTCCAGGAACTCCGCGCGGGGGCCAGGCGTCAGGTTGCCGATGGTCGAGCCGAGGAAGATCACCAACCGCCGGCCGACCCGCGGGATCTTGCCGAGATGTTCCTCGAAATCACCACATACCGCGTCGATCTCGATGCCGGAGTATTCACGGCCGATGGCCTTGCCCGCGGCCTGCAGCACCCCGGCATCGACGTCGAACGGGATGAACCGGCGCAGCTGACCGCCGTCGCGCATGGCATCGAGCAGCATCCGCGTCTTCTCCGACGTGCCGCTGCCCAGCTCCACGAGCGTGTCTGCGCCGGCGGCCGCGGCGATCTCAGCGGAACGGTCCCGCAGGATCTGGGCCTCGGTGCGGGTCGGGTAGTACTCGGGCAGCCGCGTGATCTGGTCGAACAGGTCGCTGCCCACCGAGTCGTAGAACCACTTGGGCGGCAACTCTTTCGGCGTCTTGGTCAGACCGTCGCGCACATCGCGACGCAGCGCGGCGGCCGCGGAATCGGCCGCGAGGTAGTTCGACAGCGTGAACGTCATGGCGTGCCTTTCATGGGGGTGAGCTCGACGTGACCGTCGCGCACCGTCACCAGGTGCCGGTCGGGGATGTCCTGCCAGGCGGGATCGTCATCGTAGGGTTCACTGGCGAGCACCACGCCGTCGTCGCAACGCAGCATCGACAGGGTATCGCCCCAGGTGGTGGCCAGAAGGCAGGAACCGTTGGCCGCCAGGATGTTCAGCCGCGCGTTCGGATCCGATGCGCCTACCTCGGCGACAGTGTCACCCAACGCGTCGAGGCCCCTGGAGAAGATCAGCGCCGCCAGCAACGCGCTGTCCACGGTAGATTCTGCGAGCGCCGAAAGCGGCAGCACCGCGCGGTCGACCACGCCGTTGTGCGACAACAGCCACTGCCCGTCGCTGAACGGCGCCGACGCCGACGGCTCGATCGGCATCCCGATGGTCGCCGAGCGCACCGCGGCGACCACGCAACCACTGCGAAGGGCCGGCGCGACCGACGCGAACGACGCGTCACCCCACAGCGGCTTGTCGCTGCGCCAACGCCTGGGCACACCGTCGTCGAAAAAGCCTGCGCCCCAACCGTCGGCGTTCATCAAGCCGTGCTTCTGCCGTCGTGGCGCATAGGACTGCACCAACAGGCTCTGCGGTGGGTCGAGCATCAACGCGGCCACCGACCGCGGCGCTCCGAGCCAGCCCAGATGCCTACACATCCCATGCCAACCGGACGCCGGAGAAGATCTGCCGCCGAATGGGGTGGTCCCAGTTGCGGAAGCTCGGCCGCAGGATGCCTGGCGCAACGGCCCACGATCCGCCCCGCAGCACCCGGTAGTCACCGTCGAAGAACGGCTCGGTGTAGCGGTCGTAGACCATCGGGGTGAAGCCGGGCCACGGCCGCAGTGGCGACGTCGTCCATTCCCAGACGTCACCCAGCATCTGCTCGGCGCCATAGGCCGATGCGCCCGCGGGATAGGCGCCGACGGGCGCGGGCCGCAGTGCGTCGCCCCCCAGGTTGGCCAGTCGGCGATCAGGTTCCGCAGTGCCCCAAGGGAATCGGCGGCGGGCACCCGCAACCGGATCCCACGCGGCCGCCTTCTCCCATTCGATCTCCGTGGGCAGCCGCGCTCCGGCCCACGCGGCGAACGCCTCGGCTTCGAAGAACGTGACGTGCTGGACAGGTTCGTCGGCCGGGATCGGCTCGACGTGCCCGAACCGCACGCGCGAGCCGTCGGGGTTCCAGAACTGCGGCGCGACCAGGCCGGCCTCCTGCCGGTGCGCCCAGCCCCGTTCGGACCACCAGCGCGACTGCTGATATCCGCCGTCGTCGATGAAGTCACGCCATTCGGCGTTGGTGACCGGGACGCGGCCGATCCGGAACGACGGCACGTCGACGGTGTGGGCCGGACGCTCGTTGTCCAACGAATGAGGTTCGGCGAGTGCGTCGACCCCGAGCGTGAACGGGCCGCCCGGAACCAGCACCGACGTGCCGGCCACGCCGGGACGTCCGGTGGGCAGCGACGCTCCGGCGTCCAGCAGCGCGGGGCCCTTCCGCAGGTTCAGGGCCTGCAGCATGGTTTCGTCGTGCTGGTTCTCGTGGCTGATCACCAACCCGAAGTTGAACCCGGCGTCATCGGCCGGCAGCGCGTCGAGGGCGTCCAGGGCTTTGGAGCGCACGGTGGCGCAGTACGCGCGGGCGTCGGCCGGCGGCAGCAGCGGCAGGCTGACTCGGCTCGCGCGCGAATGCACGAACGCGTCATACAGCCGGTCCACCTCGGGCGTCAGCATGCCGGGCCGGTCGGGGTTGCCGCCGCGCAACAGCCACAGTTCTTCCTGCTGGCCGATGTGCGCCAGATCCCACACCAGCGGGCTCATCAGCGGGTCGTATTGACGATGCAGCTCGGCGTCGTCGAAGTCGACCAGGCGCAGCGTGCGCTCGCGGGCCCGGATGAGTTCGCGGGCCAAGGTCTCGCGTGTGCTCACAGCTCACCTTCCGCCAGTTGCCGCACAGCGGGGGCGATTCCGTGAGCCACCACCCGGTCGGCGAAGTCGTCGGCCGGACTGCGGCCCTGTTCGACCGAACGCACCAATTGCCCCATCGATTCCGCGAGTTCGGCCGGGGCCCGTTCGGCCGCGGCCTGCACACACGTGACCGCGGCGGCGTGCAGACGCCGGTCGGCGAGGCCGACCCGGGCGGCCCGGTCCCACGCATCGGCCACCGGCGCCGTGGCCTCGGTGGCTGTCGCGGTCGCATCGGAGTCGTCGAGCAGCGTCGTGAGGGTGAACACCACCGCGGGCCACAGCGCGTCGGGCACGCTGTCGAGATAGCGGATCTCCAACCATCGGCGCGGCCGCACCGGCGGGAACAGTGTCGTCAGGTGGTAGTCGAGGTCCGCTTCGGTCGGCCGGCGCCCACCCAGCACCGCCCGTCCGTCGGCCCAATCGGCGAACGGAACCCAATTGGTCACGGGCAGCGCCTCGGGCGCATGAACGAGCATGACGGGGGCCCGCAGCGCGTACCGCGCCCAGTCGCTGGCCGGGTCGTCGTCGCCGCCGAGGATCGGCCCGCAGCGCGCCGAGTCGAGCTGGCCCCACACCCACTGGCGCGTCGAGTTCCAGCCGGTGAACCGGGCGCCCAGCAGCGGCGAGTTGGCGGTCACGGCAATCATGGTGGGGCCCAATGCATGTGCGAGCTTCACCCGCTCGGCCCAGCCCTCCTGCGGGCCCGCGTCGAGGTTGACCTGAACCGAGGCCGTCGCCGTCATCATCGCGGCGCCCGCCTCTGCGGTGCCGCTGGCCGCGAAGAAGCGCTCCATGGCCTGGTAGCGGGGACCGGGGTTGACGCGCTGCGTGGGCCGCAGCGGGTCGGTGCCGAGCAGCACCAACCCGAGACCCCGCCGCGCGAAGGCCGCCCGCAGCGCCGCCCGGTCGGCCAGCAGCCCGATGATGGCCTCCGGAGCCGCGTCGGCCGGTGGGCCGGACAGCTCGACGGCACCGCCGGGTTCGACCGTGATGCGGCTGCCGCCCGGCAGCGCGGGCACGCTCGCGATGGCGTCGGACAACTCCTCCCAGCCGGGACGGCGCATCGGGTCCGTCAGGTCGAAGCAGTGTGCTTCGATCTCCAGACCCACCCGTCCCACCGGACCGGCCTGCAGGCAGTGACTGCCGATGTACTCGGCGGCTTGGGCGGCGCTGGTGAACTCTCCTAGGGCAGGCTCGCGCGGGCGTGAGCGCATGGGCAGGGTCATGGCGTGTATCCCTCCCAGTCCGGACCGGCGCCGATCCTTCTGGTTGGCGGCACGGCGGCCGTCTGGCCGCCACTTCCCCATCTATCTTCCAGAGAGGACCGACAAATTCCCGTTTTCAGTGATGACGCGTTGGTGACGGATACCCGAACTGCGGCCCGACCACAGCCTGCGGCTGCTACTGACCCAGGCTGTTCTGCATTGCGCCCGCCAGCACGTTGACCGCGGGGCCGCCGTTGCCAGACTGGCACACCTTGGCCTGTAGCAGGACATTCTCGCGTTTGCGGGTGGTGTTGAAGCAGCGGCGGTCGGTACCGGCCTCCTGCTTGACCCAGTCGGCGTCGGTCGCACTCGCGGGCCCTCCGGTGAAGGTCCACACCTGGGTGACGAAATTGTCCAGATGCATCGGGGTGGTCTGCCCCGAACAGCCCACGGTGCGGTCGACGACCCGGTGGAACGCGCGGTCGGCGGCGTCGCCGTCGGCGAAAACCCCGACCGCCTGCTTGACGTAATGGTTCTGGTCGTTGGCCGAGGTCTGGGTGGTGGCCGAGTTGAACGACGCCAGGTCGGGATCGTTGTACACCTCGGGCAGTCCGATGTCGGCCCAGTTGTTGCACACCGGGTTTTCCACGGAGAAGGCCTGGAACGGATCGTTGGATTCCGATTCCCACGTCATCGGGGCGCCCACGATGTTGCCGACCGAACCCTTCGGCAGCACCGCGTAGGACACCACACCCGGGTCGGACGGACGGGCACCGGCGGGTGCCGCGAGGGCAAGCGCTAGACCGGCCACCCCGAGACCCACAGTCACGGCACGCATGACCTTGATGATGCCATTCAGTACACGGTGCGAGTGCAATAGGTCCGGGCCGGCGACGGGTACGGCCATGCGAAATGGCCGGATTCGGTGGGGCACGCGGACTGGTCCCGGACGTCGAGCCGCTGTGTCACCTGCACCAGCACACCCTGGCCGCGATCAGCGCAATTGGCCAGCTCGACCACACCCATCGGAACGCCCATCTCGTAGCAATGGTCGGCGACGAGGTTGGGCACCAGGCACAGCCGGGCCGTCGCCGGATCGGCCAGCTTCGCGGCCAGATGCTGGTACTCCGAACTCGGGCACTGCCCTTCCTCCGAGGCGATCGCACCGACGGTGTAGCTCGGATCCTCGCTGCAGGCCACCTTGGCGGCCTGCACCGGCGCGGGCTCCGACGGCTCCGGCACGGGCACGCTGACGCAGTCGCCGACGGCGAACACCGGGGCGGTGCCGCGGTGTGGCCCGGTGGCGGCGCAACCGGTCATCACACCCAGCGCCGCGACAAGCGCGACAACGAGCCCCCGATTCCGCGTCATGGTTAGCGAGAATCTCACGCCGGGCGCCGGGCGGCCAGCGGTTGGGACAAAAATGCAGGCGCCCCGGTCGTCGTAACGGCGACCGGGGCGTCCATCGGGCTGCAGATGTGGTCTAGGCGGTGCTGTTCGCGGCCTGGCATTCCGGGCACACGCCCCAGAACACGACTTCGGCTTCGTCGACCGTGAAGCCCGCGAGTTCGGACGGTTCCAGGCACGGAGCGTGCCCCACCGCGCAGTCGACGTCGGCCACCCGGCCGCACACCCGGCACACCAGGTGGTGATGGTTGTCGGTGGCCCGGGTCTCGTAGCGGGCCGACGAGCCTGCCGGCTCGATGCGCCGCACCAGGCCCGCGTTGACGCAGGCCCGCAGTACGTCGTAAACGGCTTGGGTCGACACCGAGCCGAGGGTTTGTCGCACGCGGCCGGCCACATCATCTGCAGTCGAATGTGGTTCGGCGGCGAGCGCCTCGAGCACCGCGACCCGCGGTGCCGTGACCCGTAGCCCCACGGCCCGCAATCGGGCCCTGGGGTCGTGGTCATGCACCGCGGTCACGGTTCCAGTATGCGCCCTTTCTGGAATGAGTCAAAAGAAAGTGGGCGTGATCACGGTCGTGCCGGCGCGGCGGTCGACGGCGCCTCCGGACGCTCGGCAGGCGGGCGGAAGCCGGGCCCACCGGGACCGAAGTCGGGACCACCCGGGCCGAACATGCCCGGACCGAGCTGCCCCATCGGAGGCGGGCCGCCGCGGTGGAACATCATCATGCCGGGCCGGTCGTGGAACCCGCCGCCGCCGCGAGGATGGCCGCCGTCGGAATGGGCACCGAGGAAGAAGCCCGTGCCGAACACCACGGCGACGATGAAGACGATGCCCGCGGTGATCCCCACCCAGGCCGCGGTCTGCATGAGCCGGCTCGGCCGGCGTGGCTCCTGGACGACGGGCTGTTGCGTGACCGGCGGCGTGACCGGCGCAGCCGCGACCGGTTCGGAAGTGGCCACCGGCGTGGTGGCGGGCTCGGACGAGGACGGTGTATCTGTCATGTTCCTGAGCATGCGAGCCGTACTCAGGTGGTGATCAAGAATGCGCTATGAATCAGCTGTGAAAGGAGCGGCTATTCCCACGGCTTGAACGGGTTCACCGCGTACTGGATGACCCGGTACGGCGTGCCGCCGCGCGGCGTGGTGTTCCACTGGCTGATGAACACCCGGACCGCGTCGAGCGTGGATCCCGGGGAGATGTACCCGCCGTACGGCTGCGCGAGCCGGTTGTCGTCCGGCAGCGAATCCACGGGATCGGGCCATTCGCCCGCGAAGACCACGGTCGTGACGGGCGCGGTGCCCAGGCCCGTCGGGTCGTAGGCGACCCGCACCTCCATGTTGCCGTTGCTCGCGTTGAAGTACGACAGCACGGGCTTGCCGTCGATCTGCTTGATGCTCATCTCGCCGACCCGGTCGCCCCACAGCGCGGTCGGCGGCTTGCCCCAACCGCCTGACGACGACCAGCCCTGCCAGGCAGAGCGATCGGTGAAGGCCTGCGGCGTCACGCGGTACAGGAACACCGGCCCGCTGCGGTCGAAGTTGTTGGCGACGATGTACACCCAGCCGCTCTGCGACTCGGCCGTCGGCACGGGGTCGTAATAGCCACTGATCTGCGACTGGCCGCCGCCCTGGTAGTTCGCGGGCCGCACCGAGCCGGGCACGGTCTGCCAATTGCCCCGGGAGGCATCGGCTTTCACCAACCGCGAGTCCTGCGGGACGAGGTTTTTGGTGGTGCTCACCATGATGTAGTTGTCGCGGTTGATGGAGACCACGCCCGCGGGCAGCTGCGAGCTGCCGGGCGGGGTCTTGTCGGCCAGCAGCGGCGTGCCCACGCCGCCACCGGTGACACCGTCGTAGCGGATGCCCGCCGGATCGTCGATCGAATCGGGGTCGACATGCAGTGCTATCGGCGAATACCAGCCGCCGAATCCCACGGCCTGACCGGCGAAGCTGTCGCCGCAGACCTGCAGCACGCGGCTCGGGAATTCCATGAACTCACACAGGTCGGTCGCGCCGATGCCGTAATCCCCCGTAGGGGTTCCGGTTCCGGCAGCGGGCCCGATCAGGGTCACCTGGCCGGGGGCCAGCGGCGGAAGCGTCGGCTCGGGAAACGGCCAGGGCGGGTTGGCATGCGCGGCGGGCGCCTGCCACAACGCCACGGCGACCGCGACGGCGGCGAATCTGCGGGCCGGCGACACCCGCCGTCAGAGCTCGGCGGCCAGCAGTTCGGCGATCTGAATGGTGTTCAGCGCCGCACCTTTTCGCAGGTTGTCGCCCGACACGAACAGGGCGAGACCACGTCCGTCGGGCACCCCCGGATCCTGGCGGATCCGGCCGACGAGGGACTCGTCGACCCCGGCGGCCGCAAGCGGCGTCGGCACGTCGACCAGCTTGACGCCCGGCGCATCGGCCAGCAGTTCCTTGGCGCG
This sequence comes from Mycolicibacterium mageritense, assembly GCF_010727475.1. Lineage (NCBI taxonomy): Bacteria > Bacillati > Actinomycetota > Actinomycetes > Mycobacteriales > Mycobacteriaceae > Mycobacterium > Mycolicibacterium mageritense. Next base: position 3,222,960 of record NZ_AP022567.1, on the reverse strand, counting down.
CTCAACCGAAAGCGGCTGGGCGAACTCGGCGTTGATCGACAGCGAGTGCCCGGTGAACACCGGAACCCGCACGCACGTGCCGCTCACCAGAAGGTCCGGGATGCCGAGGATCTTGCGGCTCTCGTTGCGCAGCTTCTGGTCCTCGTCGGTCTCGCCGGAGCCGTCGTCGACGAGCGATCCGGCCAGCGGGACGACGTTGAACGCAATGGGCGCAACGTATTTCACCGGCTCGGGATACTCCAGGGCCGATCCGTCGTGCACGAGCGCCTCGGCACCGTCCACCACCGCGCGCGTCTGCGACGCGAGCTCCTCGACGCCGGCCAGACCGCTGCCCGAGACTGCCTGGTAGCTCGACACGATCAGGCGGGTCAGGCCGGCCTCTTCGTGGAGCACCTTGAGCACCGGCATCGCGGCCATGGTGGTGCAGTTCGGGTTGGCGATGATGCCCTTGGGCCGTGTCCCGGCATCTCGGGTGAAGTTGACCTCGGAGACCACGAGCGGAACGTCGGGATCCTTGCGCCAGGCCGACGAGTTGTCGACGACGACGGCGCCGGCCGCGGCGAACCGCGGGGCCTGCACGCGCGACATCGTGGCGCCCGCCGAGAACAGCGCGATGTCCAGCCCGGACGGGTCGGCGGTCTCGCTGTTCTCGACCTCGATCTCCTGACCGCGGAACGTCAACTTCTTGCCTTCGGACCGCGCGGACGCAAAGAACCGCACGGAGCTGGCCGGGAAGTCCCGCTCCTCCAGCAGCGCGCGCATGACCTGGCCGACCTGGCCGGTCGCGCCGACCACACCGATGTTGACCATCTGCCTACCGTCCCGTTCCGCCGTACACGACGGCCTCGTCCTCGCCGCCGAGGCCGAACGCCTCGTGCAGTGCGGCGACGGCCTTGTCCAGCTCGGTGTCCTTGACCAGCACCGAGATGCGGATCTCGGAGGTGGAGATCAGGTCGATGTTGACACCGACCTCGGCCAGCGCCTCACAGAACGTCGCGGTCACACCCGGATGGCTGCGCATGCCCGCGCCGACCAGTGACACCTTGCCGATGTGGTCGTCGTAGAGCACCTGGCTGAAGCCGATCTCCTCCTTGAGCGCGGTCAGCTTCTCGACCGCACCCGGCCCGCTCTCGCGCGAGCACGTGAACGTGATGTCGGTCTTGCCGTCCTCGATCTTGGAGATGTTCTGCAGCACCATGTCGATGTTGACGTCGGCCTCGGCGACCGCGCGGAACACCTTGGCGGCGTAGCCGGGCACGTCGGGCAGCGCCACCACGGTGACCTTGGCCTCGCTGCGGTCGTGGGCTACTCCGGTCAGGATGGCGTCTTCCATGGGGATGTCCTCGATCGATCCTTTGACGATGGTGCCGGGCTTGTCCGAGTACGACGAGCGCACATGGATCGGAACGTTGTACCGACGGGCGTATTCGACGCAGCGCAGCATCAAGACCTTGGCGCCGCAGGCCGCCATCTCCAGCATCTCCTCGAAGGAGACGGTGTCCAGGTGGCGCGCGTTGGGCACGATGCGCGGGTCGGCCGTGAAGATGCCGTCGACGTCGGTGTAGATCTCGCAGACGTCGGCGTCCAGCGCCGCGGCCAGGGCGACGGCGGTGGTGTCCGAGCCGCCGCGGCCGAGCGTGGTGACGTCCTTGCTGTCCTGGCTCACGCCCTGGAAGCCGGCGACCAGCACGATCTGGCCCTCGTCGAGCGCATCGCGCAGCCGGCCGGGGGTGACGTCGATGATCTTGGCGTTGCCGTGCGTACCGGTGGTGATCACGCCGGCCTGCGAGCCGGTGAACGAGCGGGCCTGCGCACCGAGGGACTCGATGGCCATGGCGACCAGCGCGTTGGAGATGCGCTCACCGGCCGTGAGCAGCATGTCCATCTCGCGCGCCGGGGGCGCCGGGGACACCTGGCGGGCCAGGTCCAGCAGGTCGTCGGTGGTGTCGCCCATGGCGGACACGACCACGACGACGTCGTTGCCCGCCTTCTTGGTTTCCACGATGCGCTCGGCGACGCGTCGGATCCGCTCGGCATCCGATACCGAGGATCCGCCGTATTTCTGTACGACGAGCGCCACTGTCAAACCTTCCGGGGCGGGTGTTGAGTCCCATCAAGGATAAGGGAGACGCGCACGCGGTTTTGTCCGCCGGTAGCTTGGCCGACGTGCCCGACTCAAGTCGGCTGGCCTCCACCAGCGTGCCGATCCATCCCGACCTCGCCGCTCGCTGGAGCCCGCGCGCGTTCGACCCCGACGCGGTCCTCGCCGACGGCGACCTCACCGCCTTGCTCGAAGCCGCCCGCTGGGCCGCGACGTGGGGGCACCGCCAACCGGTGCGCTTCGTGGTCGGCCTCCGCGGTGCCGACTCTGCTCCTCACGTCCGCGGTGCCGACACCTTCACGACGCTCGCCGCGACCCTCAAACGCGGCAACAGCTACGCGCACGCCGCGAGCGCACTGATCCTGGTGTGCGCCGACGAGGGCGACGACGAGCGGACGGCGCGGTATTCCGGCGTCGATGCCGGGGCGGCGATCGCCAATCTCACGGTCGAGGCCGTTTCGCGCGGCCTGGTCGTGCATCCGATGGCGGGGTTCGACGCCAACGCGGCGCGTGAGGCGTTCGCCATCCCGGACCGCGTACGGCCGCTCGCGATCGTCGCGGTGGGCACACTGGGTTCCTCCTCCGACGAAGCGATCATCGAGCGGGACGGTCGCCCGCGCGAACGGCTGCCGCTCGAGGACATCGCCTTCGGCGGTCGCTGGGGCCGACCACTGGGTTAGAGCGTCCATCAGTTGGTGCCGAGTTACCGCCACATCGTGTCGAGCGACGTGACCGACTGTCCGAGCGCTCGCGCGGTCAACGCCCGTACAGCGCGACGCTCGACGACTTCGAAGCTGGCGCCGACGTGTTCGTGCAGCGCCGCGCGGCCGGCGTCGAGTTGATCGTCGAGCAGCAGATCCACAATCTGCAGATGTTCGGCGATGGTCGCCGCCACACGTTCCTCGGTGACGAAGTCGTACATACGGATGAGCCGGATCCGCCGGTTGATGTTGTCGAGCGCCGCCACCATCGCCCGGTTGCCGGAGGCCGCGCACAGGGCGATATGGAAGGATTCGTCGAGCAGGACCATGTCGCCGTCAGGAGGAGGCGGATCAGCTTCCAGTGCCGCCCACTCGGCACGTACGTTCGCCAATGCGGTCTTGTCGTACCGCAATTGGTCGGTCTCCAGAATTCGGGCGATGCCGCGCAGTTCAATGGTGATGCGCAGCTCGTAGAGGTCGCGGACCCCGGCGATGTCGAGCGCCACCGGGTAGTAGCCGTCAGCGCGACGTTCCAGCATGCCGTCGGCGTGCAACCGCACCAATGCTTCCCGCAACGGTGTACGACTCACGTTGAGCGTCTCGCACAGCTGCGACTCGACGAGCCTGGTGCGGTCGTCGATCTCGCCGACCATGAGCTTCTTGCCGAGGTCCAGGTACACGCGGTCGCGCTGCGACACCGGCTCGTCGACCTTGACCCCGGTCACGTCAGGCCTTTCAGCGCCGTCACGACGTCGACGCTCGTCGCGTGCGCCCCGAACACCCCGCCCTGCATGGTGATCATGTTCAGCGCCGCAACATGATTGGCGTAGTCGGTCGCGCCGGTGGCATCGGACACGGCGAGGCACTCGTAGCCGCGGTCGTTGGCGTCACGCATCGTGGTGTGCACGCACACGTCGGTGGTGATGCCCGTGAAGATGATGTGAGTGATGCCGCTCCGACGCAGAATCAGGTCGAGGTCGGTCGCGTAGAAGCTGCCTTTGCCGGGTTTGTCGATGACGGGTTCCCCTGGGAGTGGCGCCATCTCGGGCACCAGCTGCCAGCCCGGCTCGCCGCGGGTCAGAATGCGGCCGCACGGTCCCGGCGATCCGATCTCGGCGCCGATCTGAGCCGAGCGCCATCGCTTGTTGGCCGGCAGGTCGGACAGATCGGGCCGGTGTCCCTCGCGCGTATGGATGATGAACAGACCGGCCGCGCGGGCCGCCGCGAGAACCTCCTGCGCAGGACCGAGCGGGGTGCGCACCAGCGACAGGTCGTAACCCATGGTGTCGACGTAGCCACCTTCGCCGCAGAAGTCGACCTGCCAGTCGATGTTTATCAATGCGGTTCGGCCACGCGCAATGTCACCGTCGTATGGCCAGACGTAGGGATTGGCGGCGATGGTGATGCTCATGCTTCCGCCGCCAGGGCGGTGCGCGTGACACGGGCCGGCAGGTAGGTCAGTACGGTGAACGCGAGACCACCGACGACCATCGCCACCACCGCATCGGACAGCTGAGGCGCGTAGAGGTGCGTCCCCAGCGCAGCCGCAGCGCCGATCCCCCACGCCGCGAACGGCTTCCAGTGCATCGCCGCGGTTACGCGCCGGTGCGCGAACACCAATTGGTCGAGGATGAGCACGATACCGATCGGCGGAACGAGGACACCCAGGATGTTCAGCCAGGTCGCGAAGTAGGACCAAATTCCCGCGACCGCGGCGATGGTTCCGATGATGCCGAGCACGATCGTCAGCTGCCGCATGGTCTTTCCAGTGATGTTGCCGAAGCCGACGGCCCCGTTGTACAGGCAGTGCGCGCACACGCTGCCGAGGTTGACGAACACGAAGATGATCGCCAGCGGCACCAGGACTCCCCCTGCGCTCACCAGAACGTGCAGGAAGTCCCCGCCCGCGGTGTCGGCCGCAGCCGCCGCACCCAAGGCCACGACGAGCGCACCGACCACTTGAGCGATGAGATAGGCGACCGGAAATGCCGCGAATGCCGCCAGGGCACCCTCTTTGCCGTTGCGGGCCCACCGCGTGAAATCAGCGGTCATCGTTCCTGAGTCGGCGAAGCATGCGAAGACCATCGTCACCGCGACGCCGAAGCTGAACGCGCCGGCCCCGGCTCCACCGCCGTAAGACAGCGCCGAACCCAAACCGTCCGCCGATGCTGCCAGTACCACCGCGACCACGCCGAGCGGGATGAACAGAGCCGAGGCCACCACACCGATCCACGAGATCGCCCGGATTCCGACAAACGTCAGGGCCACGAACAGCACGCCCGCCAACAGCGTGATCCACGGCGCGCTCCATCCCATCGAGAGGTGCAGCGTCGAGCCCACCATGCCGGTCTGAAACGCGAACCAGCCGATGACCAATGCCGACAGGAAGGCCGACACGATGCGGAACCCTTTGGCGCCGAAGGTGTCCGCGGCGGTCAGCGCGAAGTTCTTTCCGGTCCGGCCGGCCAGAAAGCTCAGCGTGCCCACGTAGGCCGCCAGGATGAGGTCGCCGACGAGGATCGCGGCCATTCCGGTCGCGAAGCCCAGGTTGTAGACCACGATGCCGGCAAACACAGCCGAGGTCATGATCATCGGGAAGCCGACCCACACCGCCGACACCGCGAACAGCGATTTTCGCGCAGAAGCCGGAACAGGTTCGCTTTCGTACTCTTCGCCGAGGCCCGCGCGCGCTGTATCCATGGCTGTATACGGTGCGGTATACGAATTTCCCCGGCGTTTCACTCGATGAACGTTCCGTTACGGGGTGCTCACGGCGTCGGGCAGTCGACGTTTACGCGACCGCAACATGCAGAGCCGATTCACGTAACAGAAGCGTCGTCAACTGCCAGGGACCGGCCCGATCGGGCCGCCCACCCTGCAGGAGATGTGTATGGATACAGGAACCACAGCATTCATGTTGTGTTGCATCATCGGGCTCACCCTGATGATTCCCGGGCTCGCGCTGTTCTACGGCGGCATGGTCTCGGTCAAGAGCTCGACCAACATGATGATGATGACGTTCGGCGCGGTCGCCGTCGTGGGTCTGCTCTGGGTGCTCTTCGGGTTCTCGATGGTGTTCGGCACGTCCTACGGTGGTTTCATCGGCAGCTTCACCGAATTCGCCGGGATGACAAACCTTCTCGAGCCGATGACCACGGTCAAGGGACTCCCGGTCAGTTTGTTCTCGATCTTCCAGGCATTGTTCGCGGCCATCACCGTCGCGCTGATCTCCGGTGCGGTCGCCGACCGGATGAAGTTCGGCGCGTGGATGGTCTTCGCGGCGGTGTGGGCCATTCTCGTCTACTTCCCGGTCGCGCACTGGGTCTTCGCGTTCGACGGTGTGGTGACCGAGAACTCGGTCGGCGGCTGGATCGCCAACAAGCTGCACGCGATCGACTTCGCGGGCGGCACCGCCGTGCACATCAACGCGGGCGCGGCCGCCCTGGCCGTCGCCATCAAGTCGGCCATGTTCGGCCAGCTGCGCAAGCCGCACAACGTGCCGTTGACCCTGCTGGGAGCGGGCCTGCTGTGGGCCGGCTGGTACGCGTTCAACGGCGGATCCGCTTTGGCCGCAGGCAATTCGGCCGCGATCGTCATGGTCACGACATTCGTCGCGACCTGTGCGGCGGTGCTGGCCTGGCTGGCGGTCGAGAAGGTCAAGACCGGCCACGTCACCGGTGTCGGCGCGGCGTCCGGCGCCATCACGGGCCTGGTCGCCATCACGCCCGCGTGCGGTGCGGTCACGCCGGTCGGCGCGATCTTCGTCGGCGGGATCGCCGGGGCGGTGTGCGTGTATGCCGTGGGGCTCAAAGAGAAGTTCGGCTACGACGACTCGCTCGACGTCGTCGGCGTCCACCTGGTCGGTGGTGTCGTCGGCACGCTGCTGATCGGTTTCTTCGCGAGTGAAGGCATGCCCAACGCGGTCAGCGGCCTGTTCTACGGCGGCGGCTTCGATCAACTGTGGCGCCAAGCCGTCGCGGCGGGCGCCGTGATGATCTACTCTTTCGTCGTTGCCTACGCGATCGCCTACGTGCTCAAGAAGACCATGGGCATCCGCATATCGCCCGAGGACGAAGAGCAGGGAATCGACACCAAGTTCCACCGCGATTCGGCCTACGAGCTCGAATTCGCCTGATCCCCGAACCCCGGCCCGGTCGCCGATTCCCGACGACCGGTCCGGGGTTTTCTCGGCTCACCAAAGTTTCCTCTCGCGATACGTAGATTCTCACTAAGAGACGAAAGTGCTGGTCACCATGTCCACCGATCTTGCTGCCCTCGCCGAACAGTCCGGCACCACGTTCATCCTCGCGCTGTTCGTCGACCTGCGCGGAAAGCCTTGCGCCAAACTGGTTCCCGTCGAAGCAATCGAGCAGCTGGCCACCGAGGGCGTCGGCTTCGCCGGGTACGCCGCGGGCGCCATGGGGCAGGAACCCAAGGATCCCGACCTGGTCGCGATCCCCGATCCGGACTCGTTCACCCCGATACCGTTCATCAAACCCGGCCTGGCCCTCGTGCACTGCGATCCGCACGTCAACGGGCAACCGTGGCCCTACGCGCCGCGGGTCATCCTCAAGGGCCTGATCCAGCAGGCCGCCGACGCCGGATTCGAACCCTGGGTCGGCGCCGAGGTCGAGTACTTCCTGCTGCGCCGCGACACCGATGGCGCACTCGTCACCGCCGACGCGCACGACACGGCGGCCCAGCCGTGCTACGACGCCCGCGGCGTCACCCGCATGTACGAGCATCTGACCGCGATCTCCACGGCGATGAACACCCTGGGCTGGTCCAACTACGCCAACGATCACGAGGACGGCAACGGCCAGTTCGAGCAGAACTTCCAGTTCGCCGAGGCGCTGGTCACCGCTGACCGCGTGATCACCCTGCGGTACCTGCTGTCGACGATCGCCGCCGAGCGCGGCATGATCGCGACCTTCATGCCCAAACCGTTCGCCGACCGCACCGGCAGCGGGCTGCACCTGCACCTGTCACTGACCAGCGGCGGGGCCCCCGTCTTCCCGGCCGCTACCGACGCGCGCGGCCTGGGCCTGTCCGGCACGGCGTACTCGTTCATCGGCGGCATCCTCGATCACGCGTGCGCGCTGCAGTCCGTGATCGCCCCAACCGTCAACTCCTACAAGCGGACCGGCGCCACCTCGACGGCGTCGGGCGCCTCATGGGCACCACGCAAACCGAGCTACGGAGGTAACGACCGCACGCACTACATCCGGGTGCCCGACAACCAGCGGATCGAGCTGCGCGGCGGCGACGGCGCCGCCAACCCGTACCTGGCCATCGCGGCGGCGCTGGGCGCCGGGCTGGACGGCATCAAGCGCAGTGCGGATCCCGGACAGGTCGGCGCGCAGGGTAGTTCGGTTCTGCCGGCGACCCTGCTGCACGCCGTCGACGCGCTGGAGGCCGACCCCGTGGTCACCGGCGTGCTCGACGTCGCAGGCGATGGCGTGTCGGCTTACTTCGCCGGCATCAAACGCGAGGAGTTCTTCGCCTACCACAGCGCGGTCACGTCCTGGGAGATCGATTCGTACCTGACCGCTTTCTGAGGTCATCGTCGGCGGGAAACCGGGTTTCGGCGCGTGGTTTGCCGAAGAAGATCTGCTGACGTGCCCGTTCTGTCACGTAGGGGCGGCGAAAATACGTTAGACAGGTAGCTGTGAGTGACGTTCCGCTTCTCCGCAACCAGTCCGGCATTGCCCGCGAGCGCGACCCGCAGGCCTCTGCCGACGAGCTCGAGTTCGAGGCGGCGATCGGGCGCAACGTGCGGCAGCTGCGCCAGCAGCATGGGCTGACCGTTGCCGACATGGCGGCCCGCGTCGGCATCTCCAAAGCCATGCTGTCCAAGATCGAGAACGCGCAGACCTCGTGCAGCCTGTCCACGCTGGCGTTGTTGGCCAAGGGCCTCGACGTTCCGGTGACGAGCCTGTTCCGGGGTGCGGACGTGGAACGCCCCGCCGCGTTCGTCAGGGCCGGCACCGGCGCGGAGATCGTGCGCGAGGGCACCCGCGAGGGCCACGAGTACCAGCTGCTGAGTTCGCTGCGCGGCGAGCACAAACGGCTCGAATGCCTGCACGTGACATTGACCGAGACCAGCAAGACCTACCCGTTGTTCCAGCATCCGGGCACCGAGTTCATCTACATGCTCGAGGGCGTGATGGATTACGGCCACAGCCGCTCGGTGTACCGGCTGCAGCCCGGCGACTCGCTCCAGATCGACGGCGAGGGTGCGCACGGACCGGTCGATCTGGTGGAGCTGCCGATCCGGTTTTTGTCGGTCATCGCGTTCCCGGACTCTCAGGTCTGACGAGACGCCTTCGCGCGCCTGAATTTTCGCGCACGTAAGCGGAGCATTTCGCCACGCCCGAGTGGCAGCGTCGTTAGAGTCTGAAATCGTCTGCTCGCCGAAGGGGACGCCCATGAGCACTGCCGCAGAACGTGCAGCTCACCTCGATCTCGTCGGACGGCTCAAGTCGGCCTTCCCTGAGATGCCCGATGCGCCGCCCCCTGACCTCCTCGACCACGAGCGCTTCCTGGCGTACATGAAGACCGTCCACGACGTGGGCGGTGAACCGGACGCTCCGATGAAGTACGAGAACAAGGATTACGAGTACTGGGAGCACATGACCTACGTGATCTGCGAGGTGCTCGCGTGGCGTGGGATCTGGCTCTCGGAGGAGCGCCGCCGCATCGGCAACGTCGACGTCGGGCGGGCCATCTACCAGGGCTTCCCCTACTACGGCCGCTGGCTGTGGGCCGTCGCCCGCGTCCTGGTGGAGAAGCACCACATCAGCCTCGGTGAGCTGACCCAGCGGATGGCCGAGGTCAAAGGCCGTTACGAGGGCGGCCTGGCCGGCCGCAAGCTCGAAGCACAACCCAAGTCCGAGGGTGACGGCGCGGACGTGAAACGCAACGAGCACCACATCCGCGCGGTCGGCAAGGGCGATCCGCAGGTGTACGCCGGGCAGGCCGGCGAGCCGAAGTTCCGCGTCGGTGACGCCGTGCTCGTGCGCGAGCTGCCGATCCTGCTCTACACCCGCACGCCCGAGTACGTCCGCGGCGCGCGCGGTGAGATCGCCGAGGTCACCTACGAGAGCCCGGCCGCCGAGGACGAGACCTGGGATCGCACCGACGCGACGCCCGAGTGGTTCTACATCGTCCGGTTCAACCAGTCCGAGCTGTGGCACGGCTACACCGGAACCGCGACCGACACCCTGCAGACCGAGATTCCCGAACGCTGGCTGGAGAAGGCATGAGCGACGATCACGACCACGCGCGCACGGTCAAACCCATGGTCGACGAGATCACCGACTTCGAGGTACTCGAGATCGCGCTGCGCGAGCTGTGTATCGAGAAGGGGATCTTCACCGCCGAGGAGCACCGCCGCTTCACCGAGTTCGCCGAGCAGATCGGGCCGACCCCGGCCGCGCGGTTGGTGGCCCGGGCCTGGCTCGACCCGGAGTTCAAAGAGCTCGCGCTCACCGACGCCCTGGCCGCCAGCAAGGCCGTGGGCGTCGACTGGATGGAGCCGACGGGGTTCGGCACCCCGAGCGATTTCACGGCGTTCAAGATCCTGGAGGACACCCCGACGCTGCACAACGTCATCGTGTGCGCGTTGTGCTCGTGCTACCCGCGGCCGATCCTGGGCAACTCACCCGAGTGGTACCGCACGCCGAACTACCGCAGGCGGCTGGTGCGCTGGCCGCGGCAGGTGCTGGCCGAGTTCGGCCTCTACCTGCCTGACGACGTCGACGTGCGCGTCGAGGACTCCAACCAGAAGCACCGTTTCATGGTGATGCCCATGCGGCCCGAGGGCACCGACGGCTGGACCGAGGACCAGCTCGCCGAGATCATCACGCGCGACTGCCTCATCGGCGTCGCGCTGCCCAAGCCGGGCGTCACCACCAACGTCATCGTCGACACGCGTCCCGCACTCCATCCGGCGGACTGAGCGATGGCAGACGACATCGCGACGCTGAAGTCCATCGTCGAACGCAACCAAGTGTGGCCCCGCATGGCCGCCAAGTACGGCGTCGAGAACCCGGTGCCACCGTGGAAGACCAGCCTCGACGGGCTGTGTGACGCGCTCGACCATTCCGCTTGCGGCGCAGACACTCTCACGTTCAAGCAGCGCCGTGACGAGGAGGACGCGTTGTCCGCGTCGCTGTACGCCGACCTGCCGTACCCGGAAAATCAGCTGATGGCGCTCGCCCACTCGCTGCTGGTGCGCGGCGTTATCGACGAGGCCGAACTGCAACAGCGGCTCGACGCCGTGCGGGCCCGGCTCGAGGCCTGACGGGCCCGCTCACACCCACCCCCGCCAGGCCGCGGGTTTTGGCCACGGCACGACGCGGAGTACAGTTGCGGGCGTGCAGCGGGTGCTCCTTCTCGGACGCCGCGACGGGGTCTGATCCAGACTGGCCTCCCGTCGCGGGTTTTCGCGATGCGCCGGTCTGAATCCACCATCGACCCGGAGCAAATCATCATGACCACCCAAGAGACTTCTGCCGACGCGTTCACGTCCGTCCGCACCATCACCACTCCTGCCGGCGCGCCCAACCCCGGCCAGCCCTCCTGGAACACCCAGCGCGGTTCGTCGATGCCGGTGAGCCGGTACCGCACGTTCGCCGCCGAGGTAGAAGAGGTCACGCTGCCCGACCGCACGTGGCCCGACAAGGTCATCGACACCGCGCCCATGTGGTGTGCGGTCGACCTGCGCGACGGCAACCAGGCCCTGATCGACCCGATGAGCCCGGAACGCAAGCGCCGCATGTTCGACCTGCTGGTCCGCATGGGCTACAAGGAGATCGAGGTCGGCTTCCCGTCGGCGTCACAGACCGACTACGACTTCGTGCGCGAGATCATCGAACAGGGCGCGATCCCCGACGACGTGACCATCCAGGTGCTGACGCAGTGCCGGCCCGAGCTGATCACCAAGACGTTCGAGGCCTGCGCCGGAGCGCCGCGCGTCATCGTGCACTTCTACAACTCGACGTCGATCCTGCAGCGCCGCGTGGTTTTCCGCGCCGACCGGGACGCCGTCAAGAAGATCGCGACCGACGGCGCGGCCCTGTGCATCGAAGAGGCCAAGAAGTACCCGGGCACGCAGTGGCGGTTCCAGTACTCCCCCGAGTCGTACACGGGCACCGAGCTGGAGTACGCCGTCGAGGTGTGCAACGCGGTCGCCGACGTCATCAAGCCCACGCCGGAATGGCCGCTGATCATCAACCTGCCCGCAACGGTCGAGATGGCCACGCCCAACGTGTACGCCGATTCGATCGAGTGGATGCACCGCCACCTGAGCCCGCGCGACTCGATCATCCTGAGCCTGCACCCCCACAACGACCGCGGAACCGCCGTCGCCGCAGCAGAATTGGGCTACCAGGCGGGCGCCGACCGGATCGAGGGCTGCCTTTTCGGCAACGGTGAGCGCACCGGCAACGTATGCCTGGTGACGCTGGGCATGAACATGTTCAGCCGCGGTGTCGACCCGCAGATCGACTTCTCCAACATCGACGAGATCCGTCGCACCGTCGAGTACTGCAACCAGCTGGGCGTCCACGAGCGCCACCCGTACGGCGGCGACCTGGTGTACACCGCGTTCTCGGGCAGCCATCAGGACGCGATCAACAAGGGCCTGGACCAGATGAAGGTCGACGCCGACGAGGCCGATCAGGACGTCGACGACATCCTGTGGCAGGTGCCGTACCTGCCGATCGACCCGCGCGATGTCGGGCGCACCTACGAGGCCGTCATCCGGGTCAACTCGCAGTCCGGCAAGGGCGGCGTCGCCTACATCATGAAGGCCGACCACGGCCTGGTGCTGCCGCGCCGGCTGCAGATCGAGTTCAGCCAGGCGATCCAGAAGATCACCGACGGCGAGGGCGGCGAGGTGTCGCCCAAGGAGATGTGGGACGCGTTCTCCGAGGAGTACCTGGCCCCGATCACGCCGCTCGAGCGGATGCGGCAGAAGGTGGTCGCTGCCGAGATCGACGGCGGCACCGACACCATCACCGCGATCGTCAAGATCAACGGCGAGGAGCGCGAGATCGTGGGTGCGGGCAACGGCCCGCTCGCGGCGTTCGTCGACGCCCTCGGTGCCGTCGGGTATCACGTCAACGTGCTGGACTACTCCGAGCACGCGATGTCGTCGGGTGAAGAAGCCCAGGCCGCGGCCTACGTTGAAGCCTCGATCGACGGCAAGACCGTGTGGGGCGTCGGCATCGCGACGTCGATCACGACGGCCTCGCTGCGAGCCGTGGTGTCGGCGGTGAACCGCGCCGCTCAGTCCGGGTAAACGCTCAGCAACCGGTCCACCACCCCGGCGGGGTCATACCCCGCACCGGGGGCGATGGTGAGATTGCTGAACACCAGCCCGTTGAGCAACCGGCTGAGCTCGTCCATCCGTTCGGGCGGCGGCGTGAACCCGGCCGCTTCGAAGATCAGCGTCGCCGATTTCACCGCGGCCGCCTGGAGCTCGGCCATCAACGGCCGCAGCTCCTCGCGGCGCGTGCTCTCCATGAAGAGTTCGAACCGCGCCAGGGTCCAGCGGCGCAGCTGATCGTCGGGCTCGAGCATCCGAATCATCAAGGCGCGCAGGCTCTCCCGCGAGAGTGGGCCGAGTGCGGCCTGCATCGCCTCGACCCGCTGCCAGTGCAGTTCCACCGTGCGGGCCGCGGTCGCCTCCAGCAGCGCGGTCCTGGTGCGGAAATAGTTGGAGGTGGTTCCGGCCGGCACGGCGGCGCGGGCATCCACCTGCCGGTGCGTCAGGCCCGCGACACCGTCGTCACAGAGGATGTCGATGGCGGCGTCGAGGATCTGCTCACGACGTTGCGGGTTGGCGGGCATCAGTTCCTATAGTGCAGCCGCCAGAACATGGTGAGGAACACCGGGTACACCACGATCAGCAGCAGGTAGCTGAACCACATCGGGAACCACGTGACCAGGGTGGTGTCCACGATGATGTAGCTGCAGTAGACGTGCAGCGGCACGCTGCCCGCGATGTAGACCACCGAGCCCGTGAACAGTGCGCGGTGGCGCCGATTCGCGAAGATCACCCGCCGCCGGGCCAGCAGCGCGATGCCCGTGACGGCCGCATACGTCATGGGGATGAGCAAGATCCGGTCGGTCAACGGCGTGATCGCATACTTCAGCGCCAGCTGGTCACCGAAGATCACGCGGTATATGTGCAGGGCAACGCCCAGGCCGATCGTGAGCATGGCAGCCTCGCGGAAGAAATAGCCGTGTGTGCGGTAGATCGCCCACCACGAGCGGTGTACTACATGTGTAGTGGTTGTCATGATGTGAAGCTATCACTACGACCGTAGTGGCTACAAGGGTCACGACTGCATCACGTCGGGCGGTCAACCGCCTCCGCGCGTGTTTAACTGACGAATGCGTAGATCAACTACGCAACCAACCAAGTCAAGGAGCACCCATGGACTGGGGTTCGACGTGGGATTTTCTCTGGCACTTTCTGATCATCTTCGCCTGGATCGCGTATCTGCTCGTGCTGTTCCAGATCCTCGGCGACCTGTTCTGGCGCGATCACGAGACCTCGGGCTGGATCAAGGCGGTCTGGGTGATCTTCCTGATCGTCTTCCCGTGGCTCACCGCGGTGGTGTATCTCATCGCACGTGGCCAGGGGATGGCCCAGCGCGCGGCGGCGGCGGCCGCAGCCGCCAAACAGGAGACCGACGCCTACATCCGCGAGGCGGCGGGCCGCACCCCGGCGCAGGAGATCGCCGACGCGAAGGCGCTGCTCGATGCCGGCACCATCACCGCCGACGAGTACGAGACGTTGAAGGCCAAGGCGCTCGGCTGAGCCTTCCGGTCGGGGCGATCAGAACAACGTGAACTGGTCGCCGACCGGTGTGGTGTCGGTGAACTCTTCGACCGCAGAACCGCCGATCACGTCGTCCAGCAGCTCCATGAAATCGCTGTCAGTCACCAGAGGAACGCCCAGTTCCTTTGCGTGGTAACCCTTTCCGGACTCCGGCGCGGGCTCGTTGCACAGCACGACGGAGGTCTGCTGGTCGACGGCCTCGGTGTAGGCCAGCCCCGCGTGCAGGATGCGCTCGATCAGTTCCTCGTGCGTGCGGGCCACCTCGGCCGACAGCGCGACCTGCATGCCCTGCACGAGCGGCCGGCCCGGCACGTACGTTCCCGGGTTGAGATAGGGGCACGGCAACCGCGCGGCAAGCACCTTGAGCGGCCGGAATTCCTCGTGGGTGACCTGACCGTTGGGCCAGCGCTTGCGGCTGACCTCGCGCAGCGGCAGCCACACCTTGCGCTCGCGGGCACGCGCGAGCGTGGGTTTGAGGATCTGGGCGAGCACCTGCGCGTCGTCGAGCGCGTCGTGCGGCCGCATCTGGCTGATCCCCCAGTGCGCGGCCAGCGTCTCCAGGCGCAGATTCTCGGTGCCCAAGTCCAGCCGACGAGCCAGCTCGACCGTGCACATGACACTGTCGACCGGCAGCTCTGCACCGACGAGCTCGGCCTCGGCGGCCAGGAACCCGTAGTCGAAGCCCACATTGTGGGCGACCATGGTGCGGCCCCGCAGCACCTCGACCAGTTGACCGACGATGTCACCGAACGTCGGCTGGCCCTCCAACATCTCCGCGGTGAGCCCGTGCACGTGCGTGGGGCCCGGATCAACGCCGGGGTTGAGCAGCGAATAGACGCTGCGCTCGACATTGCCGTCGTCCCCCACCGCCAGGGCTGCGATGCTCACGACGCGGGCCTGCCCCGGCCGGAATCCCGACGTCTCGACGTCGACTACGGCCCATCCGGAGCCCGGCTCGGCCGCCGGCCTGCCCCACAAGGGGGTTGCCGTCACAGCCGTAGCGTCGCTCATATCGTCAGGATGGCACGGTGGTCCGACAAGCCTCGGGCGGCAGGGCAGCGTGTCGTGCACATAAAATCCCGGGAATGCTGACCCTCCGCGGACGTGCCGCACTCGCGGCCGGAGCTTCCGCACGCTGGGCGTCGCGGGTCACCGGCCGTGGCGCGGGCGCCATGATCGGCGGCCTGGTCGCGATGACGCTGGACCGCTCGATCCTGCGTCAATTGGGCCGCGACCGCCGCACCGTCGTCGTGACCGGCACCAACGGCAAGTCCACGACCACGAGGATGACGGCTGCCGCACTGGCCACGCTCGGCCCCGTGGCCAGCAATTCCGAGGGCGCCAACATGGACGCCGGCCTAGTCGCGGCCCTGGCCGCGGCGCGGGACGCCCGGCTCGCCGCCCTCGAGGTCGACGAGATGCATGTGCCGCACGTGTCCGACGCCGTGGATCCCTCGGTCATCGTGCTGCTCAACCTGTCGCGCGATCAGCTGGACCGGGTCGGTGAGATCAACCACATCGAACGCACGCTGCGGGGCGGGCTGGCCCGGCATCCCGGCGCGGTGATCGTGGCCAACTGCGACGACGTGCTGATGACCTCGGCGGCGTACGACAGTCCCAACGTCGTGTGGGTCGCGGCCGGTGGCGGCTGGGCGAACGACTCGGTGAGCTGCCCGCGCAGTGGCGAGATCATCGTGCGTGACGGCGCCGGCTGGTACTCCACCGGAACCGACTTCAAACGCCCCGATCCGCAGTGGTGGTTCGACGAGACCAGCATCTACGGCCCCGACGGTCTGGTCCTGCCCATGACGCTCGCGCTGCCCGGCGCGGTGAACCGCGGCAACGCCACGCAGGCCGTCGCGGCCGCCGTCGCGCTCGGTGCCGACCCGGCCGCCGCGGTCGCTGCCGTATCGCAAGTCGACGAGGTTGCCGGCCGGTATCGCACCGTCCAGATCGGCTCGCACACCGCCCGGATCCTGCTGGCGAAAAACCCGGCCGGCTGGCAGGAAGCCCTGTCGATGGTCGACAAGCACGGCGCGGGCGTCGTGATCTCGGTCAACGGACAGGTGCCCGACGGCGAGGATCTGTCGTGGCTGTGGGATGTTCGCTTCGAGCATTTCGACGACACTGTCGTGGTCGCGGCCGGTGAACGCGGGACGGACCTCGCGGTGCGGCTCGGCTACGCGGGCGTCGAACACAACCTCGTGCACGACACTGTCGCCGCGATCGACTCGTGCCCGCCCGGGCACGTCGAGGTGATCGCCAACTACACCGCGTTCCTGCAACTGAATCGGCGGCTCGCATGATCCGGATAGGGCTGGTGCTGCCCGACGTGATGGGCACCTACGGTGACGGCGGGAACGCCGTGGTACTGCGGCAACGGTTGCGGCTGCGCGGCATCGACGCCGAGATCGTCGAGATCACGCTGGCCGAGCCGGTCCCGGACTCGCTGGACATCTACACCCTCGGCGGCGCCGAGGATTACGCGCAGCGCCTGGCCACCAAGCACCTGATCCGCTACCCGGGCTTGCAGCGGGCCGCCGAGCGCGGCGCGCCCGTACTCGCGATCTGCGCGGCCATCCAGGTGCTCGGGCACTGGTACGAGACATCGGCGGGTGAGCGCGTCGAGGGCGTCGGGATGCTCGACGTCACGACGTCACCGCAGGAGGCCAGGACCATCGGAGAGGTCGCGTCCAAGCCGCTGCTCGATGGGCTGACCCAGCCGCTCACGGGTTTCGAAAACCACCGTGGTGGAACGACTCTCGGCTCTGACGCCCGACCGCTCGCGGCGGTCACCAAGGGTGCGGGCAACCGTTTGGGCGACGGTTACGACGGCGCAGTGCAGGGCAGCGTCGTCGCGACGTATCTGCACGGCCCGTGCCTGGCCCGCAACCCGGAGCTGGCCGATCACCTGTTGTCGCGAGTGGTCGGTGACCTGCCGCCGCTCGAGCTGCCCGAGGTGGAATTGCTGCGCCGCGAACGGTTGGCGGCACCGCGGCGGGTCTGAGCCCGCGTCACTTTCGAGACGTGCTCGGCGCCGCCGCGGTCAGGATCTCTTCGGCCCGTTGGTCGACGTAACGCGTGACCGCGTGCTGTCCGGCGCCGAATATGACCGCAAGCAACAGGATTGCCGACAGCGAGTCGGGCAGTTTCGCCGGAACGAACATGAGTGCGCCCAGACCTGTCACGGCCGCCAACGGCCCGAACGCGATCTTGAGCAGTCCCTGTTGGAGCGGAAGGTTGAACGGCCCGAAGTTCGACGGAATCCGCGAAACCGCCGGAATGGTGGTGAACAGCGACCCCACTGCCCCGAACAGCATCACGATGCCCAGGTAGGACCAGCTCGACTCCTTCCATCCGTTCGCGTGCTCGATGAACTTCACCGATTCCAGCCGAGACTGCATGCACACCATGACAATCGCGAAGAGCACGCAGAATCCCGAGGCGATCAGCAGCCGGTTCCGCAGGTAGCGCGCTTCGCGGTCCACGCAATCGGCAATGTCGTGCGCTGCCCACAGCACTGCGATGATCGAGCGTCGCAACTCATCGGCCTGCGGGGTCGTGTCAGGCTGGGCCGCGTGTCGACGCAGCACACGGAGACGGGTGACTCGCGAGTCGGTTTTGCCGAGATAGGTCTGGCCGAGATGCGCGGCATGCGCGGCGTACACGGGCAGATCCTCGTCGCGTGCCAGTTCGACTATCCGCTCCTCGACTTCACGCAGCCGGGCCCACGCTCGTTCGATCTCGGTGCCCCACCACCATTTCCGCAGGGTGACCTTCGCGAGCGAGGCCCGGTTCGCATCTTCGAGGAGGTCGTCGACCAGATACGAGCACGCCGCGCTGGGCGCCCCGCAGCGCTGCAGCCGCGCCACCTCGTTCATCAGCGTGATACGCCTGCGCTGCACGGTTTGTCGCCACGGCGCCGAATGTGACCACTCGGGCGGCAATCCCGATCTCGGCCCGTGGCGCTCCTCGTCGCTGCGAACCTGTTGCGGCAGTTCAGGTTCCGGTGTCTTACCGTTGCGACGGCTCGAAATGTCCGCAGTTGGGATGGACATGGCCATCTCCTCCATGACTCCGCGGAGCCCGCGCACCGGGCTCACCAGTGAAGTTATGGCGCTCGGACTCGGAGCGAACGCGTAGCGGGCTACCTCATTTCGGCGGCGCGGACCACGCGGATTCCGGACTCCTCGAACGGTGCGACCTGTTCGTCGGTGGCCGCGGTGTCGGTGACGAGGGTGGCCCCGGGCGGGATCGGCGCCCACGCGTGAAACGGGCGCCTGCCGAGCTTCTCGGCGTGCGCCAGCACGTACACCTGGTCGGCCCGTTCGATCATGATCTCCTTGAGCCGCGTCTGCACCAGCTCGGCCTCGCAGATTCCGAGGTCGGCCGTGACGGCGTCGGCGCCGAGGAACGCACGATCGAACGTCAGGCGCTGCAGCGTGGCCTCGGCGAGCGGGCCGATGAAACCCTGGCTGATGTGGCGCATCGTGCCGCCGATGCATTCGACGCGGATATCGTCGGCGTCGGCAAGCACTTCGAGCACCGTCAGGCCCGCCGCCACCACCACGAGGTCGCGTACGTCGGTCAGGAAGTGACCCATCGCGCCCACCGTGGTGCCGGCGTCGAGCAGGATGGTCTCGCCGGGCTGCACCTGGTCGGCGGCCCAGCGGGCGATCGCGCGTTTGGCGTCGAACCCTTCCAATGCCCTTTGCCGTAACGAGGATTCGGGTTGCTGGTCCAGCGGGATCGCACCGCCGTAGGTACGGGCGATCAGGCCTTGCGCGGTGAGCTGGCTGAGGTCGCGCCGGATGGTCGACGCGGTCACCCCGAACTGCGCCGAGAGCTCGTCGACGCTGGCCAACCCGATCGACCTGGCCAGTCGGACGATCTCGGACCGGCGGGCCTGCGACTCACGGATGGCCATACGTCTTCCCGGTTACCTCACAGTCGCTGTGCTGGTTGCCAGCTCCGTCGCCTGACGCAGCGCCTCGATCATACTGCCGTGCTCGGCAATGCCTTTGCCCGCGATGTCGAACGCCGTGCCGTGGTCGACGGAGGTACGGATCACCGGCAGTCCCACCGTGATGTTGACGCCGGCCTCGATGCCGAGCACCTTGACCGGCCCGTGGCCCTGGTCGTGGTACATCGCCACGATCAGGTCGTAGTCGCCGCGGCCCGCCAGGAAGAACGCGGTGTCGGCGGGCAGCGGACCGTGCACGTCGATGCCCTCGGCCTTGAGCTTGTCGACCGCGGGGATGATCTTCTGCTCTTCCTCGCCGTAGCCGAACAAGCCGTTCTCGCCGGCATGCGGGTTGATGCCGCACACGCCGATCTTGGGCTGGGCCAGGCCCGAACGCACGAGGGCGTCATGGCCGCGCCGGATGGTCCGCTCGACCAGACCCGGTTCGATCCGGGCGACCGCGTCGATCAGCCCGATGTGGGTGGTGACGTGGATGACCTTGAGTTTCGGTGTCGACAGCATCATCGACACCTCTTCGGTGCCGGTCAGATGTGCCAGCAGTTCCGTGTGGCCGGGGTAGATGTGTCCCGCGGCGTGCAGGGCTTCCTTGTTGAGCGGGGCCGTGCAGATCGCCTGCACCTCGCCGCGGACCGCGAGTTCGGCTGCGACCCTGATGTATTCGTAGGCGGCGTTGCCCGCTACCGAGGACAGCGCGCCCCACGGCAGGTCTTCGGGCAGCAGGTCGAGGTCGATGACGTTGATCGTCCCCGGCGTCGGCACGGCCTGGCCGGGCGACGCGACGGCGTTGATCTTCGCGTCGATGCCGAGGATGTCGGCGGCCTGACGCAGCCGTTTGGCGTCCCCGATCACCACGGGATTGCACCGGCTCAGCACGCCCTCGTCGAGCAGCGCGGGCACCACCACTTCGGGGCCGACACCGGCGCCGTCGCCCATGGTGACAGCGATGATTGGACTGGTTGTCATGACTGGTCCTTTTGTTGGGTGAGGTAGTGGACTATGGCGGCCAGGCTGTCGGTACCGCCGAAGCTGCCCGGACGCGTCACGACCCGCCTGCCGTCGGAGGCTTCGGAAACCACAGCGCCGTGGTGGATCTGATGTACCGGCCGCAGGGTCGTGATCCCGATCGCGTCGACCACCGCCCTGGCGGTCTCGCCTCCGGTCAGCACGAGATCGGGCTGGATCGGGCGCTGGAGGTCCGCGACGTATGTCGCGAGGGCGCGGGAAACGGCCGACGTCTCAGCGGGTTCCACCACTCCGCCGATCGCGACCACCGCGGTGCCGCGCGACAGCGCCTGCCGCACGGGCTCCGGGTCAGCTTTGTCGCACAGCAGCTCTCGTGCGTCGACGGTCACGGTGGCACGGGCGTCGGGATCCAGCGCCGCGACCTGACCCGGCGCGACCGGGGCCGCGGTGCCGACGACGACGAGCACGGCCCGCGCACCTGGCCGGCTCGCGGGAGCCGGTGCGGCAGGCAGGGTCCGGGCAATCGCGGCCGCGAGCGCCGCGGTCCCGACCAACTGCACGCCCGCGCCCGTGGAGGCGACGATGCGGTCCAGGTCGGCGTCGGTCGCGGCGTCGCAGATCGTGATGTCGCCTGCGCCGAAAAGTTCGGCGACGGTGCGCGGCGGCTGCCCGAGTTCGGCGTGCCAGGAATCGGTTTCGTGCAACGGTGTGCCGTCGACGTGCAGCACGCCGCCTTCGACGTGGCGGCGTAGCGCGGGCAGGGCCGCGGCGACGAGCACCGGTCCCCGCTCGGCGAGCACCGCGACCTCGGCGCCGATGTGTCCGCGCAGTAGTGAGTCGATCTTCTTGACCACACGTGTGCCTGCCGGGACACCGGCGAGTGCCTCGGCCACGATGCGCGCCGCGTCTTCGGCGGGCTTGGTCCTGGTGTCGAGGTCGACGACGGTGACGCCGGACGTCACGGCCGCAGCACCTAGGTGCAGCGTGAGTTCGGTGTCCCTGCCGAGGAATCCGCCGGCCACCTCGGCCGCGCCCGACAGATCGTCGGCCAGCACCAGAATCGGCGTCATGGCAGCGACACCCCCGCGCACTGCACGATGGCCTGTCCCGTGATGCTCGCGCCGTACGGCCCCACGAGGAATCCGATGAGTCCGGCGACTTCCTCGGGCGTGACGAACCGGCCCATCGGAGGCGTCTTGGGCGGCGTGCTGCGGCGGGCCGGCTCGCGCAGCATCGGGGTGTCTGTCGGTCCGGGTGCGACGACGTTGACCGTGACGCCGCGACCCACGAGTTCGGCGGCCCACGACCGCGCCAGGCCTGTGAGCGCGGATTTGGTTGCCGCGTACTGGCTTTTGCCGGCGTTGCCGGTCATGGTGCGGCTACCGACGAGCACGATGCGGCCGCCGTCGCGGATCCGGGAGGCCAGTGCGTCGACGAGGACTTCGGCGGCCGCCACGTGCACGCGCCACATCGCCAGGCCGTGGTCCGGGTCCAACTGCCCCAGCGGAGCACTGTGCTGCAGTCCTGCGGCATGCACGACCGCGTCGACGTCGCCGAACCCGGAGAGGGTTTCGCGTAATCCCACGCAGTCGTCGAGATCGGCGGGATGCCAGTCGAATCGGTCGTGGTCGACGGCCGGCTCGCGGCGACTGAGTCCCGTCACGTGCCAGCCGTCGTCGAGCAGCCGCAGTACGGTGGCTGCGCCGATGCCGGAGCTCGCGCCGGTGACGACGGCCGTGCTCATCCGTTGACCCAGTCGTCGGTCACTTCGACGTACTCGATGGCCTGCCGGAATCGGGTGAACGCGATGTGCAGGCGGTCTCGGGTCGCGGTGATCGTCGGGTAGGAGAACTCGCGGTTGAGCCCGTCACGCGAGTTGTTCGACAGGCAGTAGCCGTCGCCGATCTCGACGTTGCGCCGGGTCGGCCAGGTCAGCCCGGCATCGGCAGAGATCGCCAGTGTCATCGGCGCTCGCGGTGCGCCCCAGAACGCGCGCCCGAGCTGTTCGGCGGGCTTTTCCTGCGTCGCGGCCAGCCCGTCGTCGTCGATCTCGTCGTACAGCGAGGTCCGGCGTTCGGTCGCGTCGGCGGCGCTGGATTCGTTGAACACCAACGCGAGCCGGTCGTCGGGTAGTACCACGAACTGGATCGACGAGTTGTTGTTGGGCAGTTCGGTCGGTTTCGGCGCGGTCCAGGTCTCACCGTCGTCAGTGGAGGTGCTGCGATAGATGGAATCGGCCCACCGGCTGCGGTACAGTGCAACCAAGGTGCCGTCGGAGAGCCTGCCGATGTTCATGTGGACACATCCGGTGCTGTGGGGCACCACGACCTCACGCCAGGTTTCACCAGCGTCGTCGGAGACCATCACCGCGCTGAAATCGTTGTCCCCCACCCATTTGCGGCCGGGCACCTTGACGCAGTGAAAGATCGGCAGGAGCAGGCGCCCGCTCGGCAGCGTCACGATCGGCTGGCGGATGAACACACCGCCCTCGTCGGTCTCCGGCAGCAACGTGTGCACGGGCCCCCAGGTGGCGCCGCGGTCGGTCGAGATACGGCGCAACACCCGCGCGGTGTCCTGGTTGCCCGCGTGTTGTGAGGTCCACATGAGCCACAGTGCACCGGATTCGGCCACGTGCAACACGGGGTTCTGCTCCGAGCGCGTCGGATCGTCGGACAGCTGCACCGGCGCGGACCAGGTGTCGCCGTCGAGGCGCGAGAACCACACACTGATGTCCGGCACGCCTTCCTGGGTTCCGGCGAACCACACGCACGCCAGCGTGCCGTCGGGCAGTACCGTGAGGTTGGCCGCGTGGTTCTGCACCTGGGGTGGCGGCAACAACGCCTGGCGCCGCCCGGGTTCAGCGGTGGCGCGGACGGCGCCGTCGGTGGTGGTCAGTGAGGTGCTCATGAGCGCAGGGACACCGCCGTCAGGTCGTAGGAGTTGGTGGGACGCAGGGTGATTCCTTCGATACGCGTGCGGCGGGCCAGCACGGCCTTGGGGACGAACGACCACAGCATGGGGCAGGTGTCCCAGATCTTTCGTTGCGCGTCGGCCAGCAGCGCGGCGCGACGTTTCGAGTCGGGTTCCTCGGAGGCCTGCGTGATGATCGCGGTGATCTCGGGGAAGACGTAGCCGTGGTAGCTGTCGCGGGTGGCTTCCTTTTCGGGGGTTCCGGCGTACATGCCCTGCATGATGGTCAGCGCAAGCCCCGTCGGGCTCGGGAAGCCGTTTCCGAGCACATCCCAGTCCCCGGTCTTGCCCTGGCGCCACTGCATGATGTCGCCGCCGGGCTCGAACTGTTGCAGCCGGGCGCGTACCCCGACCGCACCGAGCATCTGTACGACCGACTCCATGATGTCGGTGTCGGCCGCGAATTCTCCTGATTCCCAGATGATCTTGAGATCGAGATCACGGAGGCCGAGCGCGTCGAGTTCGGCCTTCGCCCGGCCGGGATCATAACTGTACTCCCCCGTCTCGATGGCCCCGTCCAGGGTCAGCGGGATGACGCCGCGCGACGCCGTTGCCGATCCCTGCATGACCTCGTCGATCAACGCGTTGCCGTCGATCGCGTAGGTGAGCGCACGGCGCACCCGGGCGTCGGCGATCGGATGCCCCTTGGGCTTACGGAAGTTGAAGAACAGCTGGTTGAGTCGCACGCCGTCGACCCGGTCGATGGCCACGCCCGACAGACCGTCGAGCTGGTCGGCCGAATCAGGCGTGATGGAGTCGATCACGTCGATGTCACCGCTGCGCAACGCGACCACCCGGCTGGTCTCGTCGGGAATGAAGCGCACCCGCACCGATTCGACGTGCGCCGGTGCGCCCCAGTACTTGTCGTTGCGCACCAGCGTGTAGGTGCCAGCGCCGCGGTTGCTTTCCGTGACGACGTACGGGCCCGTGCCGACGCCGCTCTGCAACTCCTCGGGTTTGTTGGCGGCCGCAGGCGTGATGAGGATGTTGGACATCAGGTAGTCCAGCACCGGCACCGGGCGCACGGTGTTGAGCGTGAAGCTCGTATCGTCGATCGCCTCGACCGTCGGGAACTCGGGGAAGAACCCGGCCACGAAGGAGCCGTCGACCTCGCTGTACATCTTGAGCGCCGTCGCGACGTCCTCGGCGCGCACCGGCGATCCGTCCGAGTACCGCACGCCGGGCCGCAGGTGCACGTACCACTGCGTCGGCGAGGTGAGTTTGAACTGGTCGGCCAGCACGAGCTGCGGGCGCAGGTCGTGATTGATCTCGGTCAGCGCCTGCCGCACTCCGCGCTGGACGGTCAGCGCCGCGTCGAACTGGTTGAGCTTGTTGTCCAGGCTCACGAGCGAGCGGTTGAGACCGAGGCTCATGGTGGTCGGCCCGGGCGTGCCGGTCGGCGTTGCGCAGCCGGCCAACGAGCCTGCCGCCGCGCCGAACGCCAGCCCCGCGCCCGCGAACAGGCTCGACCGCAGCAGCGTTCGGCGGGAAAACTGCTGATCCAGAATCGATTTGGTCACGCTCGACCTCCAGGCGGCATACGGATCAGTGTGATGGCGGACACAGCGAACTGTAATCGCATTGCGCATAACGCGCAAGTCGGGATTCACACTTGCGCACAACACGCAATCGTGACATTGTGAGCTGTGTAACAGAAAGGTCGACGATGAACTTTCCGCCACCTCATCGGAGAACTCGATGACCCAGCAGGTGACCCTTGCGCCGCCCCGCACGGGCGCATCCCGACTGGCGTCGGCTACCCTCCCGCGCTACATCGCCAAACGCCTCGGCCAGAGCGCACTCGCGATCTTCCTGACCCTCACCACGGTGTTCGTGCTGATCCGGTTGGCCCCGGGTGATCCCGCGTACGCCATGGCCGGGCCGCTCGCGAGCAGCGACGACATCGAACGCATCCGCACCAGCATGGGACTGGATCAATCGGTGTTCGTGCAGTATCTGCGCTACCTGCAGGGCCTGCTGCACCTGGACCTCGGTACGTCATATTCGTTCCAGGCGCCCGCCTTGGATGTGGTGCTCGACCGGATGCCCTACACGCTCACGTTGTCGATCGCGTCGATCCTGCTGACGACGGTCGTATCGGTTCCGCTCGGCGTGTGGATGGCCCGAAATGCCGACACCCGACGCGAACTCGGCGCCAACGCCATCACCATCGCCGGCCAATCGATGCCCGACTTCTGGACCGGGCTCATGCTCATCACGGTTTTCGCGGTGCTCATCCCGATCTTCCCGACCGCGGGCTTCGCGACGTGGTCGAGCCTCGTGCTGCCGACCGTGACCATCGCGATCCTGCAGATCGCCCTCATCTCGCGGCTCGTGCGCCGTGAGATGGTCGGCGCGTTCACGTCGCCGTACGTGACGGTCGCGCGGGCCAGGGGCGTCTCGGAGCGCCAGCTGATCTGGCGCTATGCGATGCGCAACTCGGCCATCCCCGTGCTGACCGCACTGGGCACGCGGTTCGCCTCACTGCTCAACGGTGTCGTCGTGGTCGAGGTGGTGTTCGCGTGGCCAGGTGTCGGCTCGCTGGTCGTGCGGGCCCTCGAAACCCGTGACTACCCGCTGATCCAGGCGACCGTGCTGGTCACCGCGGCTCTCGCGGTACTCGTGCAGCTTCTCGTCGACCTCTGTTATCCGCTTCTCGATCCACGGGTCCGGCTCGGGAAAGGAACCGCGAAATGACCACTCTCGTCGCCCCGCCCGCCGAACCGCGGCCGAGCGCCGTCACCGCGCGTGACATCGCGCACGCCGGTGCGACCCGCCGAGCGCGCGACAGCCGGGTCAAGATCTGGGTCGGCAGCGTGTGCACGCTGCTGGTGATCCTGCCGGTCGCGTTCGCGCGGCTGCTGCCGTTGCCGTCGCCCGACGCCACACAGCTCGGCGAACGCCGCCTCCCGCCGCTGACCGACGGGCACCTGTTCGGCACCGATCAGCTCGGCCGCGATCTGCTGGCCCGCGTGCTCTACGGCGGTCAGGTGTCGCTGACCGTCGGCATCCTGGCGGTCGTGGTGTCGGGCCTCATCGGCCTGGTGCTCGGCGCGGCCGCCGGCTACTGGGGCGGCTGGGTCGACGCCGTCGTCAGCCGGCTGCTGGAAGCGCAGCTGTCGCTGCCCCTGCTCATGATGCTGCTTCTCGTGGTGGCCCTGTTCGGCCCGTCGATCCCGGTGATCACGTTCGTCATCGCGATCGCGCAGTGGCCCGAGATCGCCCGGTTGACCCGCTCGCTGTGCCTGGTGGAACGCGAAAAGCCTTATGTCGCAGCAGCGAGGGTTCTCGGACTGGGTGGCTTCGCGATCCTGCTGCGCCACGTCATCCCCAACGTCGTCAAGCAGGTGTCGCTCGTGGTGCTGCTGCTGCTCGCGCAGGCCGTGCTGTTGGAGAGCGCACTGAGCTACCTCGGCGCCGGGCCGCAGCGGCCGTTCGCCACGTGGGGCCGCATCATCTCCGACGGCCAGGACTACGTCACCACGTCGTGGTGGCTCGTGACGCTGCCCGGTCTGGTGATCGCGGTCCTCGTGATCGGGGTCAACCTCCTCGGCGACGGTCTCCGTGACCGCAGCGGTGGGTTCAAATTCGGTCTGCTCAAACGCCTTCCGCTCTCCAAGAAAGCAGCATGAGCATGGGTAACCTGCTGAAAGTCGACGAACTGCAAGTCGAGTTGATCACCGCGAGCGACGTGATCCGGGCAGTGGACGGGGTGTCGTTCTGCATCGATGCCGGCGAAACCGTCACGATCATCGGTGAATCCGGCTCCGGGAAATCGACCACTGCGATGGGCATCCTGGGCCTGCTCCCACCGGATCTCGCGGTGTTGTCCGGGCGTGCCACCTTCCAGGGCACCGACATTCTCGGCAACGCCAAGGCGCTGGAGAAGGTCCGCGGCCGCCACATCGCACTGATCCCGCAGGATCCGATGACCGCCCTGAGCCCGGTCCACAACATCGGCGCTCAGCTGCGCGACGCCATCCGGCACAGCGGTATCAGAGGCAAGGCCCGCGAAACGGCCAGGGCCGTCGAACTTCTGGAGCAGGTCCGGATCCCGCGGCCCGAGACCCAGCTGGGCAAGTACCCGCATCAGCTGTCCGGTGGCATGCTGCAACGCGTGCTGATCGCCACCGCGCTGGCCGCGGGCCCCGAACTCATCGTCGCCGACGAGCCGACCAGCGCCCTCGACGTGACGGTGCAGGCCAGCATCCTCGACCTGATGCTGGAAGTGCAGGAGCGCACCGGGGTCGGGATGCTGCTGATCACCCACGACCTGGGCGTGGCCCGGTTGATGTCCGACCAGATCCTGGTGATGAAGGACGGCAGGTTCGTCGAAACCGGCGGTGCCGAGGCGCTGATCTGCCATCCGCAGAGCGAATACGCCCGCAAGCTGCTGGCCGCCGTGCCGCGGCTCAGCGATCACGCACCTCAGGGAGTTCCCGCATGACCACACCGCTGCTGTCCGTCGAGGATCTCGTCGTCGAATATCCGGTATCCGGAGGGGTTTTCCGCGCAGTGGACCGGGTCAGCTTCTCGGTGCCGAAAGGCACGACGCTCGCCGTGGTCGGCGAATCCGGCTGCGGAAAGTCCACGATCGCCAAGTCGATCGTCCGGCTCGTCACACCGACCTCGGGACACATCCGCTTCGACGGCACCGATATCGCGCAGCTCTCCGAGCGTGGGCTCAAGCCGTACCGGTCCCGCATCCAGATGGTTTTCCAGGATCCGTACGGATCGCTCGATCCGCACCTCGATGCCGTCGACATCGTCTCCGAGCCCTTGCGGCTCCGGGGAATTCGCAACCGGGCCGAGCGGGAGAAGCGGGCTGCCGAGTTGATCGATCGCGTCGGGCTGCCGTCGACGGCGGCACACCGCAAGCCCGGTGAGTTCTCGGGCGGCCAACGCCAGCGCATCGGCATCGCGCGGGCCCTGGCCAGTGAGCCCGACCTGCTGGTGTGCGACGAGGCGACGAGCGCGCTGGACGTGTCGGTGCAGGCCCAGGTGCTCGAGCTGCTGCGGGAGATCAAACGCGACACCGGGTTGACCTACGTGTTCATCTCGCACAACCTCGGAGTCGTGCGCGAAATCAGCGACACCATAATCGTGATGTCGTCGGGTTCGATCGTCGAAAGTGGCGTGACCACAGACGTTCTCGCGCACCCGGCCGAACCGTATACCCAGGCGCTGCGCGCCGCCGCGCTCGACCCGACCACGATGGTCGGCGTCAAACCCCGACAGTTACTCAAAGGAGTTGCCTGATGGCCGAACTCGGCCCCCTCGTGCTCGGCACCATGACGTTCGGCGACACCGTCGACGCCGACGGCGCCGCGGCCATGCTCGATGTGGCTCTCGACGCCGGCATCACCCACATCGACACCGCCAACGGCTATGCGGGCGGCGAATCCGAACGCATGCTGGCCGATCTGCTGCGAGGCCGCCGCGACCGCGTCGCGCTCGCCACGAAGGCCGGCATGCCGCATCCCGACGCAGGCGAGCACTCACCGTTGTCGGCGGCCGGCCTTCGCGCGAGTGTCGAGGGCAGCCTGTCCCGGCTGCAGACCGACCACGTCGAGTTGTTCTACCTCCATCAGCCCGACCGCGCCGCGCCGCTCACCGAAACACTGTCCACCGTGGCCGAACTCGTGGCCGAAGGCAAGATCGGCGCGCTGGGGGTGTCCAACTACGCGGCTTGGCAGATCGCCGAACTCAACCATGTCGCCGACACCGTCGGCGCGCCCCGCCCGGTCGCCGCGCAACAGCTCTACAACCTGCTGGCCCGCCGCATCGAGGACGAGTACGCCGAGTTCGCCGCCGTCACGGGCCTGACCACCGTCGTCTACAACCCGCTCGGTGGCGGTCTGCTCACCGGCAGGCACTCGTTCGACGCCGACCCCACCGAGGGCCGGTTCGGCGACTCGCGGCTGGCCCAGATGTACAAGCAGAGATACTGGAACGCCGCGATCTTCGAGGCCATCGAGGCGTTGGCGGTGATCGCCGACAAGGCAGGCATACCGCTGACCGAACTCGCGCTGCGGTGGCTGGTGTCCAAACCCGCGACCGGTCCGATTCTGCTGGGCGGTTCGAAGGTCGGCCACCTGCAGTCCAACATCGCCGCGGTGGCGCAGGGGCCGTTGGCGGAAGATGTGGTGACGGCCTGCGATGAGGTCGGCGCCGCGCTGCGCGGCCCGATGCCCAACTACAACCGATAGGTATCCACCATGCGCGCACAGGAATTCGCGGCCCGGCTGCGGGATCGCCAACAGCTGCTGGGCTACTGGTCGGTGATCGACAGCCCGGTGTCCACGGAATGGCTGGCCCACGTCGGCTGGGACTACATCGCGCTCGACCTGCAGCACGGGCTGATCGGCTACTCGGGCATGGTGGCCGGGCTCACCGCGATCGACGCGTCGGGCTCGGCCGTCGGACTGGTGCGAGTTGAGGCCAACGACGCCACCGCGATCGGGCGGGCGCTCGACGCCGGCGCGGCCGGGGTCATCGTGCCGATGGTCAACACTGCCGAGGAGGCCGCCGCCGCGGTGGCCGCCGCGACGTACCCGCCCACGGGTATCCGGTCGTACGGCCCCATGCGGTCCCAGTTGCGGATCGGGCCGGTCCCCGCCGAGGCCAACCGTGACACGGTCGTGCTGGCGATGATCGAAACCCCCGGCGGGCTGGCCCATGTCGAGGAGATCTGCCGCGTGCCCGGGCTCGACGGCGTGTACGTCGGGCCGTCGGACCTGCGCCTGGCGATCGGGGGCGCGACGTCGCAGGATCCCGCGGTCGCGGACGAGTTCGAGGCCGCGCTGACGCGGGTGCGGGAAGCCGCCGCGGCGGCAGGGATCGCGGCCGGGATCCACAACGCCGACGGCGCTTCGGCGGCCAAACGGCTCGCGCAGGGCTACACGTTCGCAACCGTGGCCTCCGACATCGTGCATCTCAAGCAGGCCTCGGCAGCGCACTTGAAGGCGGCCCGGGGCGAATAAGCCCGCACCGCGACCGTGCGTGTTTGTCCCCCGCCACGCCGTGTGTCATCGGCGCCACACGCACCCTCGCCGACCGCGAGCGTGCGCAAAGTGCTGGTGTGTGGCGGCGTGTCGAAGGACAGACGCGCACGCTCGCAGTGCAACCCAGCTACACAGAGTCGCCCAGGCCCGCGAGCAGGGCCTGTCTGCTGGCCCGGACGTGCTCGCGCATCACACGTTCGGCGCTGTCGCCGTCCTTGGCGACGATGAGGTCGAGCACGACATGGTGTTCGCGGTCCGATTGCAGGGGCCGGCCGGGCTGGCTCAGCGAGGTGTGGACCAGCCGGGCGTAGGCCAGCTGGTTCATGAGCATGCGGTAGTGCGCCTCGAGCTTGTTGTTGTCGGCACCGACGATCAGCAGGTCGTGGAACTCCTCGACGAGTTCGGCGTAGTGGGCCCGGTCGTCGCGGGCGACGGCCTCGTCGGCCTGCCGGAGGTTCTCCTCCAGCTTGTCGATCTCGGGCACGCGCCCGCGCTGCGCCAGCAGCCGCGCCGCGGCCCCCTCGAGCAGCTCCTTCATCTGGAACAGTTCGGTGATCTCCCGGCGCGACGGCGTGGTGACGAAGGTGCCGACGCGTGGCCGGATCTCGATGAGCCCCTCGGTCTGCAGCTGCTTGAACGTCTCGCGCACCGGGGTGCGGGACACGCCGAACTCCTCGGCGATGGCCAGCTCGGAGATGTTGACCCCGGGCGAGATCTCGCCCGCGATGATGCGGCGCCGGATCTCCTCGATCAACCGACCCTGGATCGAGCCGTTACTGCTGGTCACCGCCACTCCCCTGCTCACTACCCCAGTGCGGCCAGGTTGCCGCCATCGAAGAACTTACCGGCGCTGTACACCATGGGATGGCGATCGTCGACCTCAGCGTGCACGACGCGGCACATGAACACCGTGTGGGTGCTCGCCTGCAGCCGCTCGCGGATCTCGACCTCCATGGCCGCCGAGCTTCGATCGATCAGCGGGCTCCCGAAAGGCCCCGCGTGCCAGTCCAATCCGGAGAACTTGTCGTCGGACTTCACCGCGAAGCGGCTCACCACGTCGAGTTGATCGGCGGACAGGATGTTGATCGCGAGATGACCGGCGCGAAACAGACAGTCGTGCGTCGACGACGTGTGCTGGACGGCGACCATGACCGTCGGCGGGTCCAGCGAGATGCTCGCGAACGCGTTGACCGCCAGCCCACGTGGCTTGTCCCCGTCGAGCGCGGTGACCACGGTGACCCCCGTGACGAACTGCCGGTTGACCCGCTTCATCAGGTCGACGTCGGGGCGGACGGGTGCTGTCATCGGTCCTGGCCCACCGCGATGATGCCGAGCGCGGTCAGCAGCGCCCGCGGATCCCACGTGACGTGTTCCTCAACGATGCGGTCAGCTTCGAAGCGCGCGAACGTCGCGCCGCTGACCGCGACCTCACGCTTGGTGGCCGGCACGCCCAGGAACGAGTGCTCGTGACTGCCCGTGCTGTGCCAGCGGATCGCGGCGCGGTCACCCTCGACCACGACCTCGTCGACCACGGTCAGCAGATCGGGGAATGCCGAGCGCGTCGCGGTGATCGACGCCTTGAACTCGTCGCGGCCCTGGGTGTTGCCGGTGCCGCTGACCCGCCGGTAACCCTCGGCCAGCAGGCCGTCGAACACGTCCACCTCGCCGCGATCCCACGCGGCTTCCCAGGCGTCCTGGATGCGTCGCCGGCGGGAATCGTTGTCAGTCATGGCTTTTCCTGTTCGTCGATTTCGTCGATGAGTGCGGCGATGGGAGTCTCGGGTTTGGTGTGCCTGCGGTCGGCGATCAAGTCCTTCCAGAACGACACCGCGAGGCACGCGATGATGATGAGGAACGGCAGCGACGCCACGATCACGGTGTTCTGCAGCGCATTCAGACCACCCGCGAACATCAGCACCACCGCGGTGATCCCGGTGAGCACGCCCCACAGGATCAGCACGCCACGGCGCGGGGTCAGCGTGCCGTCGCTGGTCATCATGCCGAGCACGTAGGTGTTGGCGTCCGCGCCCGAGATGAAGAAGATCAGCACCAGCAGGATCGCGACGACCGACGTCACCGACGCGAGCGGGAAGTGCGCCAGGGTCGCGAAGAACGCGCTGTTGATGTCGTCGGCGGTCTGCTTGGCGATGTCACCGCCCTCGAACATGTCGACATGGATCGCGGTGCCGCCGAACACGGTGAACCACGTGAAGAACACCACGCTCGGGACCACCAGGACACCGACGATGAATCCGCGGATCGTGCGGCCCTTGGAGATACGGGCCAGGAACACTCCGACGAAGGCGCCCCACGACACCCACCACGCGAGCATGAAGTAGGTCCACCATTGCATCCATTCCAGGTCACCGAATGCCGTGCCCTGCAGGCTCATCCGGAAGAAGTCGGTGGCCCAGGTGCCGAGCGATTCGATGTAGAGGTTGGCGATGAAGACCGTAGGCCCGACGACAAGCATGAAGACGAACAACGCCACGGCCATCACCGTGCTGCCCTGACTCAGGAACTTGATGCCCTTGCTCACGCCGGTCACCGCCGACATCGTGAAGATCGCGGTCACCGCGGCGATGATGACCACCTGGGTGACATTGCTGACGGGGATGCCGAACAGCGTGAACAACCCGTTGTTGACCTGCAGCGCGCCGAGTCCCAGTGACGTGGTGGTGCCGAAAAGTGTGGCGAAGACGGCCAATACGTCGATGAGCTTGCCGAGCGGCCCGTTGACACGGTCACCCAGCAGCGGCACGAACAGCTGGCTGACCAGGGTGCGCCTGCCCATTCGATAAGTCGAGTACGCGATGGCCAGGCCGAACACCGCGAAGATCGCCCAGGCGTGCAGGCCCCAGTCGAAGTACGAGTACTGCATGGCACGCACCGCGGCTTGCGGGGTGTTCGCGTCGGCCAGCCCGTGCGGGGGCGTGGCCAGATGTGAAATCGGTTCGGCAACACCGTAGGACACCAGGCCGATGCCCATCACGGCGGACAGGATCATTGCGAGCCACGTGATGGTGTTGAACTCGGGCCGGTCGGAGTCCTTGCCGAGCCGGACGTCCCCGTACGGGCTGAAGGCCAGGAACACCAGGAAGATCAGGATCCCCAGCGTCACCACGAGGTAGAGCCAGCCGAAGCTGCCGGTCACCCAGTTCAGCGACGCCGTGGTGACTGCGTTGAGGTTCTCGGTGAACAGCACCGCCCATGCGACGAAGACGGCCGAGATGGCCACCGAGGTCCAGAAGACGGTGCCGAGCCGGCCGGTCGGCTTGGCCGGGCTGTTGCGGGCGACGGTCACGGGCGGCACCGGGCCGGCACTGAGATCGCTGGTCATGGGCGCTCCTCGACATCACAGGTCCAGTGGCCGAATCGACCAGCGGCAAGCGGCTGTGGCATACAACAGAATGTAAGACCGCTCACAAGCCTCTGTCAACGGTTGCCGGACCCATAGCCACCCGCTCCACCGCGCCGACGTCCACAAATGGTGTTTCAACTGGGTAAATCGCCTATCCGTCGCACCGCTCGCGGAGCCGCCGCACACACGACCCTTGACCGATTCGACGCCGCACCTCTATCGTCTGTGGCATGCAAGATGTGACCCCCGATCTCGGCCTCCGCAAGGTGGTCGTCTACCGCGAGTCCGTGGTGACCGAGGCAGGCGAACGTCCCACCCGCCCTGCGCTGCAGGCCAGCGTCGCCGCGGTGCTGCGCAATCCGTGGGCCGGCACCGGCCCGTCTCGCGACCTGTCACCCGAGGTGACCCGTATCGCCCCGGTGCTCGCGCAGCTGGTGACCAACCGCCTCATCGACACGCTCGGCGGAGTCGACGCGATCGAGGCGTTCGGCAAGGCCGCGATCGTGGGCAGCTCAGGCGAGATCGAGCACGGCGGTGCGCTGATCCATACGCCGTACTTCGGCAACCTGATGCGGGAGTTCCTCGACGGCGAATCGATCATCTGCTTCGCCGATACCCGCGCCGAAGCCGGTGAGCCGCTTGTGGTTCCGCTGTGGCACAAGACGCATGCCGCGACCCGCAGCCACTATCAGACCGTGAGCACCCGGGTCGCCGACGGCCCGCGCGCCGACGAGCTCGTCATCATCGCGGCCGGATCGACCGGTCCGCGTCCGCATCCCCGGATCGGGGACCGCACCACCGACCCCGCCGTCACCGTCAAGAGTCTGGAGAGTGTCCTGTCATGAAGTTGCGCAAGATCGTCACCGTCGTCGAGGAGATCCGCACCGAGGGCGGCCGCGAGGTCACTCCGCCCGCACGTGTCGCAGTGGTCGCCGCGGTGATCGAAAACCCATGGGCGGGCCAGGGTTTCGTCGACGACCTGGCCCCGGGCATCGACGCCACCGCGTCCAACGTCGGCGCCCTGCTGGCCCCGCTGGTGCTCGAAGCCCTCGAGGAGCCCGCCGAGGCGTACGGCAAGGCCGCGATCGTCGGGCTCAACGGCGAGATCGAGCACGGCTCGGGCCTGATCCACACGCTGAAGTTCGGCGATCATTTCCGCAAGGCCGCCAACGCCACCACGTTGCTGCCCGCGGTCGAGAAGCGCGGCCCGGCGGGCGTCATCTTCGACATCCCGCTCAAGCACATCACCGACGCCACGATCCGGTCGCACCACCAGACCGTCGAGGTGCGCATCGCCGACGCGCCGCACGCCGACGAGATCGTCATCGCACTGGCCGCTGCCTCACAAGGCCGCCCGCAGCAGCGCCTGGCGCCGCTGAGCAGCGAGAAGTAACGCCAATGAGCCGGCCGACGCTCGTCCTGCTGCACGGAGTGGGGTTGGACCACACCGTGTGGGAGCCGGTGGCCGCGCTGCTGGCCGACCAGTTCGCGGTCATCACGCCCGACCTGCCCGGGCACGGCGACCGTCCGCCCGCACCCGCGGGAGTGACGTTGGCGGACTTGGCCGATGGCGTGGCGGCCGAGATCCCGGCCGGGTCGCACCTGGTCGGGTTCTCCCTCGGCGCCCTGGTCGCCCAGCACCTCGCGGTGCACCGTCCCGAGCTCGTCGCGTCGCTGACGTCGGTGGCCTCGGTCTGCCGGCGCACCCCGGAGGAACGGGCCGCGGTGCTGGCCCGGCTCGACACCGCGGCATCCGACATTGCTGCGAGTTCGGCTGCGTCCCTGCACCGTTGGTACGACGGCACCGACGTCAGCGCCGAGCAGATCGCCCGGACGCAGGCCACGCTGCTGGCCAACGATCCGGACAGCTTCCTGAACTGCTATCGGGTCTTCGCGACCGCCGACGCGGAGATCGGACCGCAGCTCGATCGCATCGACACCCCCGCGCTGGCCATCACCGGGTCCGACGATCCGGGCTCGACCCCGGAGATGACCCGCAGGCTCGCGGCGTCCATCCCCGGTTGCCAAGCGGTCATCGTCCCCGGCGCGCGGCACATGCTCCCGGTGCAGTGCCCACGCGAACTCGCCGACGCCCTAACTTCTTTCATCGGAAGGTCCGTCCATGTCTGAAACCCCGACACTGCAGCACTTCATCGGCGGAAAGCCGACCGCTCCGGCGTCCGGCGAGTACTTCGAGAGCACCAACCCGGCCACCCGCGACGTGCTGTACCAGGCGGCCCGCGGGAACGCGGCCGACATCGACGCGGCTGTGGCCTCGGCGACCGAGGCGTTCAACGACCCGCGGTGGCGGGATCTGAGCCAGACCAAACGCGGACACCTGCTGCGCCGCCTCGGGGATCTCGTCGGCGAGCACGCCGAGGAGTTGGCCCGCTCGGAATCCCTGGACAACGGCAAGCTGCTGCGCGAGATGCGCGGTCAGCTCGCCACCCTGCCCGAGTATTACTACTACTACGCGGGTTTGGCCGACAAGATCCACGGCGACGTCATCCCGACCTCGGATCGGCAGGTGCTCAACTACACCATGCGTGAGCCGCTGGGTGTGGTGGGCGCGATCACGCCGTGGAACTCGCCGCTGACGCTGACCACGAGCAAGCTGGCCCCGGCGTTGTGCGCGGGCAACACCGTGGTGATCAAGCCGTCCGAGTACACGTCGGCGACCGTGCTGAAGCTCGCCGAGCTCATCATCGAGGCAGGCTTCCCGCCCGGTGCGGTCAACGTGGTCACCGGATTCGGCGCCGAGGCGGGTCAGCCGCTCGTGGATCACCCTGGGCTGGCGAAGATCTCGTTCACCGGCAGCACCGCGACCGGATCGCGGATCGCATCGGCGACAGCGGGCCGGTTCATCGGGTCGACGCTGGAACTCGGTGGCAAGTCCCCCAACATCGTGTTCGACGACGCCAACATCGCCAACGCGGCCACCGGTGTGGTGGCGGGCATCTTCGCAGCCGCCGGGCAGACGTGCATCGCGGGCAGCCGCGTGTTCGCCCAGCGCGCGATCTACGACGAGCTGCTTGAGCGCGTCGCCGAACGAGCGCGCAGCATCCGGATGGGTGATCCGCTCCACGACGACACCGAGCTCGGCCCACTGGCGTTCGAGGGCCAGCGCGACAAGGTGGCGTCCTACGTCGACCTCGGCCGTTCCGAGGGCGCCAGGGTTCTCACCGGCGGGCGCGCCTCCGACGGTGGTCTCGGTGGGTTCTTCTACGAGCCGACGGTTCTGGTGGACGTCACCAACCAGATGCGGGTGGTGCGCGAGGAGATCTTCGGGCCGGTCGCCGCGATCATGCCGTTCGATTCAGAGGACGAGGTCGTAGCACTGGCCAACGACACCCAGTACGGCCTGGCCGCCGGCGTGTGGACGTCGAATCTGGCCCGCGCCCACCGGATGGCCGCACGCCTGGACGCAGGCACCATCTGGGTCAACACCTACCGGGCCATGTCCCCGATGTCGCCGCGGCAGGGCTTCAAGAGCAGCGGCGTCGGCGTCGAGCACGGCACCGAGACCATGAAGGAATACACGCGGCTCAAGAGCGTGTGGATCAACACCAACGAGGGCCCGGTGCCCGACCCGTTCGTGATGCGGAGCTGACATGCCACTCGTCGAAGTCACCATCGCGCAAGGCCGTTCGGCGGACCAGATCCGCGCCATGATGCACGAAGTGCACGAGGCCGTGCTGCGGACCGTGGACACCCAACCCGAACACATCCGCGTCATCGTCCGCGAGGTTCCCCGGACTCATTGGGCAACAGGCGATCTCACCATCGCCGAGATGAAGGAGCAGTCATGAGATTTTCGTTGTTCGTCCACATGGAGCGGTGGGACGATTCGGTCAGCCACCGGCAGCTCTTCGAGAACCTCGCGGAGCTGTCCCTGATGGCCGAGGCCGGCGGCTTTTCCACGGTGTGGATCGGTGAGCACCACGCCATGGAGTACACGATCTCGCCGAGCCCCATGCCGCTGCTGGCCTATCTGGCCGGCCAGACCTCGACGATCCGGCTGGGTGCGGGCACCATCATCGCGCCGTTCTGGAACCCCATCCGCGCCGCGGGCGAGTGTGCGCTGCTCGACGTGATCAGCAACGGCCGCATGGAAGTCGGCCTGGCCCGCGGCGCCTACCAGATCGAGTTCGACCGCATGATGCCCGGGCTGTCCGCTGCCGAGGGCGGCAAGCACCTGCGCGAACTGGTGCCCGCGGTGCGCAAGCTGTGGCAGGGTGACTACGCGCACGACGGCGAGATCTGGCAGTTCCCCACGTCGACGAGCGTTCCCAAGCCCGTGCAGCAGCCGATGCCACCGATGTGGATCGCGGCGCGCGACCCCGATTCGCACGACTTCGCGGTGGCCCAGGGCTGCAACGTCATGGTCACGCCGCTGATGAAGGGCGACGAGGAGGTCGTCGACCTCAAGCGCAAGTTCGACACCGCCGTAGGCAACCACCCCGAGGTGGCCCGCCCCCAGATCATGGTGCTGCGCCACACCCACGTTCACGCTGCCGAGGATCCCGACGGCTGGCGTCCGGCGGCCGCGGCGATCTCGAAGTTCTACCGCACGTTCGACGCGTGGTTCGGTAACAAAACCACGCCCGTCAACGGGTTCCTCGAGCCCAGCCCCGAGTCGAAGTTCGCGCAACGGCCCGAGTTCGAGCTCGAGTCACTGCACCGCACCGCGATGATCGGCACACCCGACGAGGTCATCGAGCGCCTGCGGTTCTACCGAGAACTCGGCATCGACGAGTTCAGCTTCTGGTGCGACAACAGCCTGCCGCACGACGAGAAGCGCAAGAGCCTCGAGCTTTTCATCAAAGAAGTCGTCCCCGCGTTCCAGTGAGGAGCCAGCCATGGATGGTGTGCGTATTCACGCCGTCGATCTGCAGGATGCCCAGCGCCGCGCAGCGGCCCAGCGGGCCGCCGCACCTGAGCGGCCCGTGCTGCTCGACATCGAGGTGCTGATCGACCGCGACACCCGTGCTGCGCTCACCGCGCTCAGTACCGTGCCTGCGGGAAACACGCTGCGCTACGTCGGCACCCCGCGCGGCCTGGCCGGTCTGATCGCCGACGTGCAGCGGCTCGGCATCGCCGACGGCGTGGTGCTCAAGCCACTCGGCGACAGCCCGGTGGCCGATCTCATGCTCGAGGAACTGGTGCCCGGTCTCGCGTCCTGACGCGATCGATCTCGCGGGTGTGCGTCAGGCGGCGAACGCGTCCGTCGCGGCCGCGATCCGCGCCGCGGCGTCGGTGAGCACCGCTTCGCCGTGACCGAAACCGGCGATCTGCGCGCCCGTCGCGGCGAGTTTGCCGAGTGATCGGACCGCCTCCGCGCGGTCGGTGTTGAACACCCCGAGGATCACCTGCCCGTTGAACTCGGCGACCGTGTCGCCCGTCAGCAGCGTGTCGGCGGCGGGCAGATACAGCGCGATGCTGCCCGGCGTGTGGCCGGGCACCTCGATCACCTGGGTTCCGCCGGCGAAGTCGAGCACGTCGCCGTCGCGCACCACGCGGTCGACGCGGCATGCCGGCCCGTGCGGCGGGGTGTCGAAGTCGGAATGAAGCGCCCGCTCTCCGTCGGTGAGCACCGGAAGCGGGCCCGGCTCGTCGCCACGTACATAGGACGCGTCACCGGCCCCGGCGATCACCTCGACGTCCGCCCAGTCCGCGATCTCCGCGGCCGATCCGCAGTGGTCCTCGTGGAAGTGGGTGAGGACGATGCGCGTCACGTGCAGGCGCCGCATCCCGAGCGCGGCCAGCGCCTCGGCGATCAGCCCGGCGCTGTCGGGCCAGCCGGTGTCGACCAGCGTCACGCCGTCGGGCCCGAGCCACACGTAGCTGTTCAGCAGGTGTGCCTGGCCGCCCGGGATGCGCAGCCGATACAGCGCGGGCGCCAGCTGGAGGAGGTCGGGCATGCCTCGACGCTAGTGACGATGCCCCGTCTCGGTCGAGCGGTTTCGCTGTGGCCGAAACCGAATCAGGCCACCGCGGCGAGCCGCGAATCAGGCCATCGCGCGGCGGCCGGCCAGCGCGCGGCCCAGCGTGAGCTCGTCGGCGAACTCGAGGTCACCGCCCATCGGCAGGCCCGACGCGATACGGGTGACCGTAAGGCCGGGGATGTCGCGCAGCATCCGCACCAGATAGGTCGCGGTGGCCTCGCCTTCGGTGTTGGGATCGGTGGCGATGATCACCTCGGCGACGTCGATGCCGTCGACACGCTCGCCGATCCGGTTGAGCAGCTCCCGGATGCGCAACTGTTCGGGCCCGATGCCGGACAGCGGATCCAGCGCGCCGCCCAGCACGTGGTAGCGGCCCCGGAACTCCCGCGTGCGTTCGACGGCCTGGACGTCCTTGGGTTCCTCGACGACGCACACGAGCGACGCATCGCGGCGCGGATCACTGCAGATGCGGCAGCGTTCGTCGTCGGAGACGTTGCCGCACACCGCGCAGAACGTGACACCGTCGCGGATCCGGCCCAGCACCGCGGTGAGCCGGTCGATGTCCGGCGGTTCGACGCTGAGCAGGTGGAACGCGATGCGCTGCGCACTTTTCGGCCCGATGCCCGGCAGCTTGCCGAGCTCGTCGATCAGATCCTGGACCGGGCCTTCGAACACTCTAGAGCCCCGGGATTCCGAACCCGCCCAAACCGCCTGCCAGCGGACCCAGGCGGCTCTGCGCCAGGGTGGTCACCTGGTTGGAGGCGTCGGCGAGGGCGCCGACGATGAGATCCTGCAGGGTTTCGACGTCGTCGGGATCGACGACCTTGGGATCGATCGACACCGCCGTCACCTCACCACTGCCCTTGACGGTGACCTGCACCAGACCGCCGCCGGCCTGGCCGTGCACCTCCGAATTGGCCAGCGCTTCCTGCGCCTCCATCAGCTGTTGCTGCACCTGCTGCGCCTGCGCCAGCAGTGCCGACATGTCGGGCGTGCCTCCGGGTTGCATGAACGGATCCCCTTGCGTGTTGGTTGCGCGTTGGTCTCGACTTGATTGCTCATCGCTCGAGCGCGGCGGTTTGGCCTTCCAGCCTAGACGGCGCGCGGGCTACGGTGGCGCCCGTGCGAGTCCCAGCCTGCCTGCGTGTCGGCGCCGCGATTGCCTGCAGCGTGCTTGTCGCCGCGTCCGTCCCCGTGAGCCCGTCGGCGCACGCTGCGCCCGCCAACATCGCCGGGATGATCGTGTTCCTCGACCCCGGCCACAACGGCGCCAACGACGCATCGATCAGCAAACAGGTCTCGACCGGCCGCGGCGGCACCAAGAACTGCCAGGAAAGCGGCACCTCGACCGACGACGGCTATCCCGAGCACACCTTCACGTGGGACACCACGCTGCGGGTTCGTGCGGCGCTGACCCAGCTCGGGGTGCGCACCGCGATGTCGCGCGGCAACGACAACGCGCTCGGCCCGTGCGTGGACGAACGCGCCGCGATGGCGAACGCGCTGCGGCCCAACGCCATCGTGTCCATCCACGCCGACGGCGGCCCACCCAACGGGCGTGGATTCCACGTGCTGTACTCGTCGCCGCCACTGAACAACGCCCAGGCCGGGCCTGCGGTGCAGTTCGCGCAGGTCATGCGTGACCAACTGGCCGGCTCGGGCATCCCGCCCGCCACCTACATCGGATCGGGCGGGCTCGATGCCCGCTCGGACATCGCGGGGCTCAACCTCGCGCAGTACCCGTCGATCCTGGTCGAATGCGGCAACATGAAGAACCCCGTCGACTCGAGTCTGATGAAGTCCCCTGAGGGACGGCAGAAGTACGCCGAGGCGATCGTCCGGGGTATCGCCGGATTCCTGGGCACGCAGGCGCGCTAGCCCCTCACCGCATGGTCGAGCGCTTACGCGCTCTCCACCTCTTTCTTGAGGTTGGCCAGCACCTCGTCCTGAATCTTGCGCAGGCCCAACGGCGCGAACGTCTTCTCGAAGAAGCCCTTGACGCCGCCTGCCCCGGTCCACGAGGTCTTGAGGTTCACGCTCGACCCGGTTCCGGCCGGGGCGACGGTCCAGTTGGACACCAGGGTCGAGTTGGCGTCCTTCTCGATCACCGTGTGCCCGGCCACATCGACGGTCGCCTTGACGTCGCGAACCCGGGACTTCGTGGCCTGCAGCTTCCAGGTGACCACGGTGCCCGCGCCCTGACCACCCTCGAGCACCTGATAGCCGCTGTAGTGCGAGGAAAGGATCTTCGGGCGCACCGTTTGGTAGTCGGCGATCGCGGCGAGCACAGCGGCGGGTTCGGCGTTGATCAAAACGGTGCTGACCGCGCTGACCTGTCCCATCGGGAAAACTCCTTGTATCAATGACGTCGCGGTCTGATAACCGCGCTCTTCTGGGTCGCATCCGGTGCAACCGCCGACTAGCGTATATGTGTGTCTGTTGTTTCGACTGACGCACAGGCTGTCCACGCTGCCGGGGTAGCACGGCTTCTCGACAGTTACCGCGCCATAGAGCCCACCGCGACCGTTCGCCTTGCCAAACCCACCTCGAACCTGTTCCGTGCCCGCCCCCGCAACACCGGTAAGGGCCTGGACACATCGGGTTTGACGAATGTCATCGCCGTCGACCCGCACGCATCGACGGCCGACGTGGCAGGCATGTGCACCTACGAGGATCTGGTCGCCGCCACGCTGCCGTACGGCCTGGCGCCACTGGTGGTGCCGCAACTCAAGACCATCACACTGGGCGGTGCGGTCACGGGCCTCGGCATCGAGTCGACGTCGTTCCGCAACGGCTTGCCGCACGAGTCCGTCATCGAGATGGACATCCTCACGGGGGCAGGCGAAATCGTCACCGCGAGCCGCACCAGCCACTCCGAGCTTTTTCACAGCTTTCCCAATTCCTATGGCACACTTGGCTATTCGACTCGTCTGCGAATCGAGCTCGAGCCGGTGACGCCGTTCGTCGAATTGCGGCATCTACGTTTTCACCGCCTCGCCGATCTGGTCGCCACCATGGACCGCATCATCGAGACCGGCGGCCTGGACGGCGTGAAGATCGATTACCTCGACGGCGTTGTGTTCAGCGCCGAGGAAAGCTATCTGTGCGTGGGCATCAAGACCACGACGCCCGGCCCGGTCAGCGATTACACGGGCCAGCAGATCTATTACCGCTCCATCCAGCATGCCGACGGCCAGAAGCACGACCGGCTGACCATTCACGATTACCTGTGGCGCTGGGACACCGACTGGTTCTGGTGCTCACGGGCATTCGGGGCGCAGAACCCCCGCATCCGCCGGTTCTGGCCGCGGCGTTACCGGCGCAGCAGCTTCTACTGGAAACTGATCGGCTACGACCAACGGTTCAACATCGCCGACCGGATCGAGATCCGCAACGGCCGCCCACCACGCGAACGCGTGGTCCAGGACATCGAAGTGCCCCTGGAGCGGTGCGCGGAGTTCCTCACCTGGTTCCTGCAGAACATTCCGATCGAACCGATCTGGTTGTGTCCGCTGCGGTTACGGGACGACACGTCGTGGCCGCTCTATCCCATCCGTCCGCACCACACCTACGTCAACGTCGGCTTCTGGTCGTCGGTCCCAGTGGGACCGGAGCCGGGGCACACCAACAAGCTCATCGAACGCAAAGTGAGCGAACTCGAAGGGCATAAATCGCTGTACTCCGACGCTTTTTACTCTCCGGAGGAGTTTGACCACCTCTATGGCGGGGAAACTTACAAAACCGTCAAGAAGGCGTACGACCCCGATTCACGTTTGCTTGACCTGTATTCGAAGGCGGTGCAAAGGCGATGACAACTTTCAAGGAACGGTCGACACACACCCCGGCGACCAAACTCACGCTTGCGGAGATCCTGGAGATCTTCGCCGCGGGCAAGCTGCCACTGAAATTCACTGCATACGACGGCAGTTCAGCCGGACCCGAGGACGCCACACTCGGGCTCGACCTGCTGACCCCGCGCGGCACCACCTACCTGGCCACCGCACCCGGCGATCTCGGCCTCGCACGCGCATATGTCGCTGGTGACCTGGAAACCCACGGCGTTCATCCCGGGGATCCGTACCCGCTGTTGTGCGCCCTGGCCGACAAGATGGACTTCAAGCGTCCGCCGGCACGTGTGCTGGCCAACATCGTGCGCTCCATCGGCTTCGAACACCTCAAGCCCATCGCGCCACCGCCGCAGGAGGCGCTGCCCCGGTGGCGCCGGATGATGGAAGGGTTGCGCCACAGCAAGACCCGCGACGCCGAGGCGATCCACCATCACTACGACGTGTCGAACACGTTCTACGAGTGGGTGCTCGGGCCGTCGATGACCTACACGTGCGCGTGCTACCCGCATGCCGACGCGTCTCTCGAGGAAGCCCAGGAGAACAAGTACCGGCTGGTGTTCGACAAGCTCCGGTTGCAGCCCGGTGACCGACTGCTCGACGTGGGCTGCGGCTGGGGCGGCATGGTGCGCTACGCCGCGCGGCACGGGGTCAAGGCCATCGGCGTGACGCTGTCCAAGGAGCAGGCCACGTGGGCGCAGCAGGCCATCGCCGACGAGGGGCTCACCGACCTGGCCGAGGTG
This sequence comes from Mycolicibacterium mageritense, assembly GCF_010727475.1. Lineage (NCBI taxonomy): Bacteria > Bacillati > Actinomycetota > Actinomycetes > Mycobacteriales > Mycobacteriaceae > Mycobacterium > Mycolicibacterium mageritense. The sequence continues at coordinate 3,178,489 of NZ_AP022567.1, read as the reverse complement.
CGCCACGGCGACTACCGCGACATCCCGGAGACCGGGTTCGACGCGGTGTCCTCGATCGGGCTGACCGAACACATCGGCGTCCACAACTACCCGGCGTACTTCGCTTTCCTGCAGCGCAAGATGCGCACCGGCGCGCTGCTGCTCAACCACTGCATCACCCGGCCCGACAACCGCACGGGCCCGTCGGCCGGCGGGTTCATCGACCGGTACGTCTTCCCGGACGGCGAGCTGACGGGGTCGGGCCGCATCATCGCAGAGGCCCAGGACGTCGGCCTCGAGGTGATTCACGAGGAGAACCTGCGCAACCACTACGCGCTCACACTGCGCGACTGGTGCGCCAACCTCGTCAAGCACTGGGACGAGGCCGTTGCCGAGGTCGGGCTGCCCACCGCCAAGGTGTGGGGCCTGTACATGGCCGGGTCACGCCTGGGCTTCGAGACGAATGTGGTTCAGCTGCACCAGGTTCTGGCCGTGAAGCTCGACGAGGACGGCAAGGACGGCGGGTTGCCGTTGCGGCCGTGGTGGCAGCCGTAGCGGCTCAGAGGTACCAACGCTGAAGATCGCAGCCACCGGGTGGCTGCGATCTTCAGTCTTGTACGGGTTTGTACGGGTTGCGCTAACCCTCGATCTTGCGCGCGCCCAGTTCGTTCTGCAGCAGTTCCAGCGCAACCTCTTCGGGGTCGCGCCGTGGCCCGGCCTCACCCTGCGAGGCCTCGGCGAGCATTTCTTCCTCGTCGTCGACGGTCGGCTCCGGATCGGGCACCGGTTCGGGCTCGGGGATGGTGCGGCCCGGCCGGGTGGGAATCCGTGGCGGCGGCTTCGCGGCCTTGGGTGGCGGCGGCGCGGCCGCCTCGACCGTGCCGACCTCGCACCGGATCTGCCAGTCCACCCCGAGCGCGTCCTTCAACGCGTCGCGGATGACGTCGGCATTGCGCGACTCGGTCAACCGTTTGGCCAACGGGGGTGATTCATGGGACAGCACAAGGGTTTTCCCCTCGACCGCCCGCACGATGGCACCCGACAGCATGACCTCGGTGGTGCGGCTGCGCTCGCGGACCTTCTCGCGCACCGTCGTCCACATCGACCGCACCGCGGCCGCGTTGGGTTCGCCGCCAGGGGCGGGCTGCTCAGCAGGCGCAGGTTCCGGTTCGGGCTCGGGCTCCGGTTCGGGTGCCTGCGCCGTCGCCACCGGCTCGGGCATGCGTTCCGGCTCGGGCTCGGGCTCGGGAGCCGGCGGTGCTGGTGGGGGTGCCACAACGGCCGGCGGCGGCGGTGCCGGCTCGGGGTCAGGTGCAGGCGTGGGTGCCGGCGGTGTCGCGGCGGCCTGGCTGCGGCGCGTGTAGGTCTTGGCCGGTTCGGCAGGCCGGGCCGCCGCGGCCTCCCCGGCCGGGATCGACATGTCGAGCCGGGTCTCGATGCGTTCGATGCGCTGCAGCAGCGCGGACTCGGTGTCATGCGCCGACGGCAGCAGCAGCCGGGCGCACACGACCTCCAACAGCAGCCGCGGGGCGGTGGCTCCACGCATCTCGCCCAGCCCGGCGTGCACCACCTCGGCGTAGCGGGTCAGGGTGGCCGAGCCCAACCGGTCGGCCTGCTCGCGCATGCGGTCCAGCACGTCGGCGGGTGCGTCGACCACGCCGCGTGCGGCCGCGTCGGGAACCGCCTGCAACACGATCAGGTCGCGGAAGCGCTCCAGCAGGTCGGTCGCGAACCGGCGCGGGTCGTGGCCCGCGTCGATCACCGATTCGACCGCACCGAACAGGGCCGCGGCGTCCCCGGCCGCCAAGGCTTCCACGGCGTCGTCGATCAACGCCATGTCGGTGGCGCCGAGCAGGGCCAACGCCCGCTGGTAGGCGATCCGGTTGCCTTCGGCCCCGGCCAGCAGTTGGTCGAGCACCGAGAGCGTGTCACGCGGCGAGCCACCGCCGGCCCGGATGACGAGCGGGTACACCGCGTCGTCCACCTCGACGTTCTCTTCGCCACAGATCCGTTCGAGCAGCGGGCGCATGGTGCGCGGCGCGAGCAACCGGAACGGGTAGTGGTGGGTGCGCGACCGGATGGTCGGCAGCACTTTCTCAGGCTCGGTGGTGGCGAACACGAAGATCAGGTGGTCCGGCGGCTCCTCGACGATCTTGAGCAGCGCGTTGAATCCGGCCGTGGTGACCATGTGCGCCTCGTCGACGATGAAGATGCGGTACCGCGACTGGGCAGGCGCGTAGAACGCCCGGTCCCGCAGCTCACGGGTGTCGTCGACGCCGCCGTGGCTGGCCGCGTCGAGTTCGACGACGTCGACGTTGCCCGGCCCGTTGGGTGCCAGCGCGACGCACGAGTCGCACACCCCGCACGGGGTGGGGGTCGGGCCGTCCACACAGTTCAGTGAGCGGGCCAGGATGCGCGCCGACGACGTCTTGCCGCAGCCACGGGGCCCGGAGAACAGGTAGGCGTGGTTGATGCGGCCCGCGGTCAGCGCCGTGGACAACGGCTCGGTGACGTGCTCCTGGCCGACCACTTCGGCGAAGGTTGCCGGACGGTACTTGCGGTAGAGAGCCACGGATGCAGGCTACCGATGCGGTCCGACTACTCGCCGAGCAGTGACTCGGTGGCCGCGAGCAGCGCGCAGGTGGCCAGGCCGTCGACCGCTTCCCGCACGTCGGACTCCGTCGGGAACGTCGGCGCGATGCGAATGTTCTTGTCCTCCGGGTCTTTCCGGTACGGGAATGCCGATCCGGCCTCGGTCACCGCGATGCCGGCGTCCTTGGCCAGCGCGATGGTGCGCTTGGCCGTGCCTGGCCACACGTCGAGGCTCACGAAGTAGCCGCCCTTGGGGTCGGTCCACGACCCGATCTTCGACTCGCCCAGGCGGTCTTCGAGGATCTCGGCCACCAGTGCGAACTTCGGCGCGATGATCTCGCGGTGGCGCTGCATCTGCAGCCGGACGCCGTCCGCGTCGCCGAAGAACCGCAGGTGCCGCAACTGGTTGACCTTGTCCGGGCCGATCGACTTCTTGCCTGCGTGCTGCAGGTACCACGCGATGTTGCCCAGTGAGCCGCCCAGGAAGCTCACGCCGGCTCCCGCGAAGGTGATCTTGGAGGTCGAGGCGAACACCAGCGGCCGGTTCGGGTTGCCCGCGGCCTCGGCCAGTCCCAGCACGTCGACCTGCCGGACGAACTCCGGGGTGAGCGTGTGCACGGCGTAGGCGTTGTCCCACATCAACCGGAAATCGGGTGCGGCCGTGCGCATTTGGACCAAACGCCGGACCGTCTCCCACGAATACGTGACCCCGGTCGGGTTGGAGTACACCGGCACACACCACATGCCCTTGATGGCCGGGTCGGCCGCGACGAGTTCCTCGATGAGGTCGACGTCGGGCCCGTCCTCGCGCATCGGCACCGGGATCATCTCGATGCCCAAGGACTCGGTGATCGCGAAGTGCCGGTCATAGCCGGGTGACGGGCACAGGAACTTGACAGCAGGCTCTTGACCCCAGGGCCGGGGCGAGTCCACACCGCCGTGCAACAGCGAGAACACGATGCTGTCGTGCATCAACTCCAGGCTCGCGTTGTTGCCCGCGATCAGGTTCTGCACCGGGATGCCGAGCAGCTCGCCGAAGATCTCCCGCAGCTCGGGCAGCCCGTGCAGGCCGCCGTAGTTGCGGGTGTCGGTGCCGTCACGGTCGCGGTAGTCGTCACCGGGCAGGCTCAGCAGCGCGTTCGACAGATCCAGCTGCGCCGGCGCGGGCTTGCCGCGCGTGAGGTCGAGTTTCAGCTGCTTGGCCTGCAGTTCTGCGTAGTTGCGCTGCTGCAGTTCGTGCTGCGCGAGCAGTTCGTCGCGGCCGAGAGAGTGGTACGACACCGCGCGCCTTTCGAAATGAAAATCTGGGTTAGTCATAAGGGGACCCCGCGCACCCGCCAGAGCCCGTTGACCCTTGCTGCCTTCCGGCCCTGGGGGAGTTCACAGGATGGACGCCGCGCGGGGTCCATGGCGAGTGTAATACGCGTCCGTCGGCCCCCGACCCGACGGGACGGGTTGCGCGTTCGGCTACCATTGCCGACGGAGGATTCGCCTAGTGGCCTATGGCGCTCGCCTGGAACGCGGGTTGGGTTAATAGCCCTCAGGGGTTCAAATCCCCTATCCTCCGCACTCGGGTCCGGGGTGGCGGCCTGCTGATCACCAGCATTGCCGCACCCCGGCCCACAGAACCAAGGAGGAGTATGGGCCGCACCGTCGCGGTGACCTGGCATGCGTCATTTTCGCTGGTCGCGGCTGGCCTTTACTTCTTCTTCGTCGTTCCCCGCTGGCCTGAGCTCATGGGTCAGACGTCGCCCACGCTCGGCTTGGTGCTCCGGATCGTCACGGCTGTCCTGATCGGTCTCGCGGCCCTGCCCGTGGTGTTCACGTTGCTGCGGACCAAGCGCCCCGAGTACGCCACCCCGCACCTGGCGCTGCGGCTGCGCACCTCCTCGATCGTCATGCACGTTCTGGCCGCTGTGCTCATCCTCGGCGCCGCGATCAGCGAGATCTGGCTCAACCTCGACGACGCCGGCCAGTGGCTGTTCGGCATCTACGGCGCTGCGGCCGCGATCGCGCTGCTCGGCATCTTCGGCTTCTACCTGGCGTTCGTCGCCGAACTGCCCCCACCTGCACCCAAACCGCTCAAGACTAGCGAGAAGAAGGGCCGGGGGCGCCGCAAGCAGTCCGATGAGGCCGACGACGACACCGAAGAAGCGGCCGAGTCCGAAGTCGACGAAACAGACGACGCGGCTGCCGAGGACACCGAGGCCGAGGACGACGCGGACGCCCCCGCCGAGGTCACTGCCGAAGAACCCGAGTCCGGTGCCGACGAAGTCGAGCCCGTCGAGGCTGTGACCGCTGAGAGCGAAGCCGACGACACCGAATCTGGCGAGCCCGAAGCCGAGGCTCCTCGGGGCAAACTGCGCAACCGGCGACCTGCCAACAAGGGCGGTGTTTCCCGGCTGCGCAGGCGTTCGCGCGGCGGCGTCGCGGTCGACGACTGACCGCCGAGTTCGACAGCGCCCCCTGCGACCGGGGAAGATGGATACATGGGCATATCCGTGATGCGTCGCGTCAAGTCAGTGGTGCTGGCCGCAGCGTTGACGACTGTCGCGGCGCTCGTGGTTCCGGTCTCCCCAGCAGCCGCCGCGCCGGGTGACCCGGCCGCAGCCGCTGCCGCGGTCGAGCCGTCGGTGGTGCGCATCGACACCGTCGTCGACTACCAGCAGGCATACGGCATCGGCACCGGAATCGTGATCTCACCGAGCGGCGAGGTGCTGACCAACTACCACGTCGTACAGGGCGCCAACTCGATCAACGCGACCGTCGCGGGCCAGTCGTTCATGGCCGATCTGGTGGGTTACGACCGCCAGCACGACATCGCGGTCCTGCAGTTGCGCGGCGCGGGCGGGCTGCCCGCGGCCCCGATCGGCGACTCGAAGGCCCTGGCCCCCGGCGCCCCGGTGGTGGCGCTCGGCAACGCCCAGGGCACCAATGCCCCGTTGACGCGCGAGGTCGGCACCGTCACGGCGTTCGGCCGCACCGTCAACGCCGAGGACGAGCTGACGGGCAGTAAAGACCAGATCGACGGGCTGTTCGAGTTCGCCGCGCCGGTACGCGCGGGTGACTCGGGCGGGCCGGTGGTCAACGAGGCCGGGCAGGTCGTCGGGATGACGACGGCCGCGACGGTGAACTTCCGCATGGGCCCGGGCGGCAAGGGGTTCGCGATCCCGATCAACGACGCGATGGGCATCGCCGGGCAGATCCGGTCGCGCACGCCGTCGGACTCCGTTCACATCGGCCCGCCGACGCTGCTCGGTGTGGGTGTCCGCACCGCGACGCGCGACGGCTCCGGCGTCGTCATCCAGGACGTGGTGCGCGGGGGCCCGGCCGAGGCCGCGGGCCTGGTTCCCGGCGATCTGCTGACCGTCATGGACGGCACCACGCTGGACTCCGCCCGCACGCTGACGCTGATCCTGGACCGGCACTATCCCGGCGACGTCATCGACCTCACGTGGCTGGACCGCTCCGGGCAGCAGCGCACCGGCAAGGCCACGCTGGCCGCAGGCCCGTAAGCGGTTCGCTTATCCAGAATTGCTAGTTGAGCTCAGCACCTCTCCCTATGCTGAGCGAGTGCCAAACACCGCTCCCTATCGCGTCGTCCAATGGACCACCGGCAACGTCGGCAAGAGCTCGGTCGCCGCAATCGCCAAGAACCCCACGCTCGAACTCGTCGGCTGTTACGCCTGGTCGGCCGACAAGGTCGGCAGAGACGTCGGTGAGCTCGCGGGCATCGAACCGCTCGGCGTCACGGCCACCAACGACGTCGACGCGCTGCTCGCGCTCAAACCCGACGTCGTCGTCTACAACCCCATGTGGATCGACGTCGACGAGCTGGTCCGCATCCTCGAGGCTGGCGTCAACGTCGTGGCCACGGCGTCGTTCATCACCGGGCACAACCAGGGCGCTGGCCGGGACAAGATCGCCGACGCCGCCACGCGCGGCGGGGCGAGCATGTTCGGCTCGGGCATCAGCCCCGGCTACGTCAACCAGCTGTCGGTGGTGGCCGCGGGCATCTGCGACCGCGTCGACAAGATCACCGTGAACGAGGCCGCCGACACCACGTTCTACGACTCCCCCGCCACCGAGAAACCGGTCGGCTTCGGCCAGCCCATCGACAACCCGGACCTGCAGGCCATGACCGCGCACGGCACCGGGGTGTTCGGCGAGGCCGTCCGGATGGTCGCCGACGCGCTGGGTGTCGAACTCGACGAGGTGCGCTGCGACGCCGAGTACGCGCAGACCACCGAGGATCTCGACCTTGGCTCGTGGACCATCCCGGCGGGCTGCGTGGCAGGTGTGTACGCCAGCTGGAAGGGCATCGTCGCGGGGGCGACGCGGGTCGAAATCAACGTACGGTGGCGCAAAGGCCAAGCACTGCAACCGGATTGGCAGATCGACCAGGACGGCTGGGTGATCGAGGTGGCAGGGCGTCCCACGGTCACCATGAAGGTGGGCTTCCTGCCACCGCCCGACTTCGAGGCCACCACGCTCGAAGAATTCATGGTGCTCGGCCACATCATGACCGCCACGCCCCCGCTCAATGCGATCCCCGCGGTGGTCGCGGCCCCGCCCGGCATCGTGACCTACAACGACCTGCCGTTGATCCTGCCCCGCGGGGTCGTGCCCGGCGCCTGACCTACGCTGCAGTCGTGGTCACACTCGACCGGCTGATCAACGTGCTGGGCGGCTACGGCGTTCACCTGCGGTACTGCTCGACACCGCGGTCGACCGAGCTGCGCAGTGTGGTCATGCACGAGCCGGGCCGGGTGATCGGCGATGTCCTGCTGGCCGTCGGGGCCACCTCGGTTGCCGAGGCGATCGAATGGGCCGCGGCGGCGCGCGCGGTCGTGGTGCTGGTGCGCGGCAGCGCGGAGCCGGTGGGTGGCGATCCGGACCGCATCGCGGTGATGATGGTCGACGCCGAGGTCGCCTGGAGCGAGCTCGCCGCCGTGGTCTACGGGCTGGTCCTGGAGGGCCGCGAGACCGAATCTGGCCGTGGTCCAACGGATTTGTTCGCCCTCGCCGACAGTGTCGCGGACGCGGTCGGTGGCGCAGTCACCATCGAGGACCGGCGGTCGCGCGTGCTGGCCTACTCGCGGCTGCAGCAGCACGCGGACCCGGCGCGGGCCGAGACGATCCTGAGCCGTCAGGCCCCGGAGCGGTTGCGCGCGGTGTTCGAATCCCGCGGGGTGTTTCGGCACCTCGCCGAGTCGGACGAGCCGATGTTCGTCGAAGGCGATGCGGGCCAGGGCCTGACCGGCCGCATGGTGGTCGCCGCACGCGCGGGCCGCGAGATCCTCGGGTCGGTGTGGGTCGCGTGCACGGAGCCGTTGCCCGAGGCGCAGCACTCGGCCCTGGCCGACGGCGCGCGCATGGTCGCCATGCACCTGCTGCGGTCGCGTGCCAGCGCGGACCTCGAACGGCAGGTGGAATCCGAACTGGTGATCCGTCTGCTCGACGGCGCGGCCGACGCCACGACGGTCGCCAGCAGGCTCGCGCTGCCGCAGACGCCACTGCGGGTCATCGCGCTGCGGGCACAGACCGCCGACGAACGGCACGCGGCCCTGCTGCTCGCGTTCGAGCGGGCGACGACGGGCTTCGGCTGGTCGCGCCCGACCCGCAGCGCACTGGCCGGCAACACGGTCTACACCGTGCTCCCCGGCGCCGAACCCGAACCGGCCCGCACCTGGGTCTCTGGCCTGAGCGCCGCGCTGCCGGAAGCGGTGACCGTGCTGGCCGGGGTCAGCGGCCCCGCGACCGTGCCCGAGCTGGCCCTGGCCCGGCTCGAGGCCGACGAGTGCCTGGCCCTGCACGAGGTGCGCAGGCACGGTCCCGCACCGGTGTACGACGAATCCTGGGACGACATCCTGCTGCAGCGGCTACGGATCGCCGCACAGTCCGGCCGCGCGCCGCAGCGCGGACCGGTCGCCGAACTGCGCGCGCACGACCGCGCTCACGCGACGCAGTACGCGACGACGTTGCGAGCCTGGCTGGAAGCGCAAGGCGATCTCGCAGCGGCCGGTCAGCAGCTCGATGTGCACGAGAACACCGTGCGTTACCGGCTGCGTCGCATGGCCGAGGTCACGACGCTCGACCTGGGTGACCCACGCAAGCGGCTGGCGATGATGATCGAGTTGGCCGCCACGGGTGACGATCCGGCGTTGTCGTGATCCGACAATCTGAGGTGACCGTGTTGTAGAAAACCGGCAATCGGCGACGGTACCCCCGACCTCACCATGGAGTTGCCAGGCAACTACAGGGAGGTGGCGTCATGGTCGGCGTCGATCGGATTGACGGCGGACCGCGTTCGGCGATCGTCGTGGGTGCGGGCATCGTCGGCCTGTCGACCGCATGGTTCCTGCAGGAACGCGGTGTCGAGGTGACCGTGGTGGACCGGACCGGCGTCGCCGCCGGTGCGTCGTGGGGCAATGCCGGATGGGTTTCGCCGACGCTGACCATCCCGCTCAACGACCCCGGGGTGCTCCGCTACGGCCTGCGGTCACTGGCCAACCCGGCCGCGCCGCTGCACATCCCGCTGACCGCGGATCCCGGCCTGTGGATGTTCCTCGCCCGGTTCGCCGCCAACTGCCGGCGTTCCTCATGGACCAGGGCTGCCCGCGCCAACCTGCCGCTCAACGAGGACTGCCTCGAAGCGTACGACGTGCTCACCGGCAACGGCGTCGAGGTGCCCACCACCGACGGGCCGATCACCGCCCTGTTCACGTCGAGCCAGCAGGCAGAGCACCTCCGGACCGAGCTGCGCCGCATGGCCGCGGCAGGTCAGACCGTGACCGTCACCGAACTGTCGGGCATCGCGCTGCACGAGCAGGTGCCGCTGGCGTCGCCGGCCATCACCGTCGGCATCAGTGTCGAAGGACAGCGCTTCATCGATCCGGGCCGGTTCGTGCACGGGCTCGCGGAGTCGTTCGTCGCCAGAGGCGGCACCATCCGCACGGGCGAGATCACCGACGTCACCCCGTCCGGAACCGGCGTCGTGGCGCATCTGCGCGGTTCTGAGCTGACCGCCGACACCGCGGTCATCGCCACCGGCGCATGGCTGTCGCGGCTCGCCGGCCGGTGGGTGCGCACCCCGGTCCGCGCCGGGCGTGGCTACTCGTTCACCGTGCCGGTGGACCGTCCGGTGCCCGGCCCGATCTACCTGCCCGACGTGCGCGTGGCGTGTACGCCGTATCAGGGTGCGCTGCGCGTAGCGGGCACCATGGAATTCCGCTCGCCTGACGCGGCCCTGCAGCCCGCCAGGGTGGGCGCGATCGTCGCGTCGGCCGCGCCCCTGCTCGACGGCGTGCGCTGGGACGAGCGCACCGACGTCTGGGTCGGCCCACGCCCCGTCACACCCGACAGCCGTCCGCTGATCGGCGAGGTGGCCCGTGACGTGTATGTCGCAGGCGGACATGGCATGTGGGGTTTGGCGCACGGGCCGGTGACCGGCCGGCTGCTGGCCGAATACATCACCACCGGAAAGCAACCCGACGCGCTGCGCGAATTCAACCCGCTGCGCTAGGCATCCACAGAGTCGTCGGGGGCGGTGTCCCGTCCCGCCCCTGACGGCACCTTTCACGTTCAATCAGGAGGAACCGAAAATGACTACGAGCCAACGGGTGTGGATGTCACCCCAGGCGCACGAGCGGCTCCAGCACGAGCTGGCCACGTTGCGCAACCTGCTCGCCACCGAGGCCGCCGAGGACTCCGACGAGAATCAGGTGGCCATCCAGCGCGCCCGTCAGGCCCGGATCCAGCACATCCACGATCTGCTGCTCAACGCCGTGGTCGGGGAGGATCCGCCGGACGACGGCGTTGCCGAACCCGGCATGGTGCTCACGGTCCGCTTCGAGGGCGGTGACACCGAGACATTCCTGCTCGGAGTCCGCGGCGCCGAGTACGGCGACATGGAGGTGTACTCGGTGCAGTCGCCGCTCGGTGCGGCGATCGTCGGCGCCCGCCCCGGCGAGCAACGCTTCTATCAGGTGCCCAGCGGCGACTCGATCCCGGTGACCCTGGTCTCCGCAGTACCGTTCGGCCTACACGCGCTCACGTAGTGGCGGCCTGGCGAGGCGCGGGATAGTCCGCGCCGAGCGCAGGCACCTCCAGCGGCCCGGCATGGCGGGCCGCTTCGATCGCGACCCGCATCGGCCGGGCCAGCGCCGCGAACGACGCCATGTCGAACACCATCGGTGAGATCAGCCGGTTGTGGACGTAGCCGAACGCACTCCCGGTGTCCGGATCGACCCAGCCGAGGGTGCCGCCCAGACCGATATGACCGTAGCCGCGCAGCAGTCCCGGAATCGGCGAGCCGTGATAGCCGAGGTGGAAGGCCATCGGGACACCGATGTTGAGGTCGGGCCACATCCGCCGCCTGCCCGCCAGGCTGCGTACGAGTTCGGTTGACAGATACTGCTTTCCGTCGATCACCCCGCCGTTGGCCAGCGCACCGTACATCTTGGCCATGCCGCGCGCGGTGACCACGCCGTTGGCCGCGGGCACCTCGCCGTCGAGGAACGGAACATCGCCCTCCACAAGGGATTTGACACCCGGGAAGTACATCGCGCCGACCGGGCCCGAAAACGGGATGCCTGCCACCTTCGGCACCACGAAGTCGAGCACCGGATTGGCCCGGCCGCTGCCCTGCGGGATCAGGATCTGCGCAGGCTGCGTCGGACCGCCCGCCGGCGGGCGTCCCAGGTGCACGCCGTCGGTGCCCAGCGGCTCGGCCACCTCCTCACGGATCAACTCCCGCATGCCTTTTCCCGTCACCGCACGGGCCAGGCCCGAGAGCAACCAGCCGAAGGTGAGCGCGTGATAGGCCGGCCAGCCGCGCAGGTGATCCACCGGCGCCGAGGCCATCCGCTCCTCCATGAACGCGTGGTCGAGCAGTTGCTCGCGGCCCACGCCGCGTAGATGCGACAGACCCGAGCGGTGCCGCAGCACCTCGCGCACCGTGACGGTGTCCTTGCCGTTGGCACCGAACTCGGGCCAGTATTCGGCCATCGGCGCGTCGTAGTCGATCAGGCCGCGGTCGGCCAGCCGGTGGATGACCGTGGCGGCCACGCCCTTGGTCGCGGAGAAGACCATCGCCCCGGTGTCGGCTGTCCACAACCGCTGCCCGGCGCGATCCGACCAGCCGGTCCAGATGTCGACCACGGGACGGCCGTCGATGTATACGCACAGTGCGCCGCCGCCGAACCGGCGACCGGGGAACAGGTTGGCGAACACCCTGACCGCACTGGTGAAGCGGGGATCTGCGGCACCAGAAACACCCCTGGGCAAACCTGCGTCGGTTTGCAGCAGCTGGTCACTCGTCATACCCGACACTTTTCTGGGTCGGGGGATTCCGTGGGGTGAATTCGGGATTTTCTTTACCCTGATCGGATGGCAGGCGCACGCAAGGGCTCGCCCGGCAGCTTGACCGCGGCTGACTGGCTGCAGGCCGGTTACACGCTGCTGGCCACCGACGGCATGCGGGCGCTCAAGATCGAACGGCTGTGCGCGCAGGTCGGGGCCACCCGCGGCAGCTTCTACTGGCACTTCACTGACATGAATGCCTACCGCGCGGCCCTGGTCGACTCGTGGAATACGTTCCTGGAGAACGACCGTCGCTCCCTGGCCGAGCTGGGTCAGCTGCCGCCGCGCGAGCGGTTGTCGAAGATGATGGCGGCCCTGGTCAGTCCCCAGCACTGGATGCTGGAACGGGCCATGCGGGAATGGGCCCGCTCGGACGAGGCCGCAGCGGCCAACGTGCGGGCCGCGGATCTCCGGGTGCTGCTCGCGGTCCGGCAGGCCTACCTGGATTACGGGTTCGACGACGACGACGCGCAACTGCGGGCGGAGTCGACGTTCGCCGCGGGTATCGGCATGCTGCACCTGATCGACTCGACGGATGATCTGCGCGAGTCCGACCGCCACGAACGCTTCCTCGACTTGATGCTGCGCACCTGAGGCCGCCTTCTCACCCCTCGTCGTCGTCCCCCGACAGCAGGGCACAACTGCGGTATCGCAGTCGCGGGATGGTGTGGTCGGGCAGCCCCAGCACCCGCAGGCACGCGTCGGCAACATGACCCGGCAGCTCGGAGCGCCGGCCTTCCGGCGTGGACCACATGTTGACGAGCGACTCGACCAGGCGGAACGGCAGATCGGCGGCCGCGTCATGCACACCTGAAGCGGCAACGATCGTCTTGCTGAGCGCAAGGTAATGCAGCCGTAGCCGCTCGCGGTCCGCCCAGAACGTCGAAAGCCGTGCTTCCCTCACCTCGGGCTGCAAGTACAGTGCGCCCAGATTCCACCGCCCACTCAACAGCTGGCGACCGTCGAACAACGCCAGGGCGTGCAGGTGCTCGGCATCGGTCAGCGCGGGGTCGGCCCGGCAGAGGCTCGGAATGAACGACAGCGTCGGCTGCACCGTCTGACTCAACAGGGCGCAGAGGATGTCGTCCTTGGTCCTGAAATAGTGATAGAGCGAGGCCTGCCGGATACCGACTGCCTCGGCAATGGTTCTGGTCGACGTCCGGGTGTACCCCAGCGTGGTGAAGAGTTCACCTGCGGCGTCGAGGATTTCGTCGCGCGCGGTCGAACCCGGCCGACGCTGGGTGATCAGCCGCGGGCGGCCCGCACGAGTGATCCCCATCGGCCCATCGTTGCCCACCTTCCCGGCGCCACTTCAAGTCCCACCCCTATCTGTCACACGACAGAAACATGCGACACCGATCGGTTACGAACCGAATTGCATTGGTTACCCCGGCGACACCAATCGAGAAGTCCGGGGCTGAAAACTGTCAGGCGATAGGCAGGCCCCGGCTCAGGAGAACGAGATGAGTAGCGCAATCACCGAGTCCGTCGCACCGCCGGCCGCCGCCGGCGACGTAGCGGACCCCGTGTGCGTCGCCGCGGTGGAGAACCTGCACGTCACGTTCCGACGGGACGGCCGCGACGTCCGGGCCCTACGGGGCGTCTCGCTCGACATCTCTCCCGGCGAAATCCTGGGATTGGTCGGCGAATCCGGTTCGGGCAAGAGCGTTCTCGGGTTCAGCATGCTGGGTCTGCTGCCGCCCGGCACCGGCACGCGCGGATCGGTTCGGGTCTGCGACACAGACATGCTGACCGGCAACGCCAGGACACTCCGGCGGGTACGACGATTGGATCTCGGAGCGGTGTTCCAGGATCCGATGACGTCACTCAACCCCACCATGCGGATCGGCAAACAGGTCGCCGAAGCGGCCGGAAACATGAACGAAGCGGTCAAACTGCTTGATGCCGTGGGCATCCCAGATGCGAAGCGGCGACTGAGCGCCTACCCGCACGAGTTGTCCGGCGGATTGCGCCAGCGGGTCATGATCGCGATGGCCGTCGCGGGCGACCCTGAACTGATCATCGCCGACGAACCGACAACCGCCCTCGACGTCACAGTGCAGGCACAAGTGCTGCGGCTGCTGCGCCGGCTACGCGAAGACATCGGCTGCAGCATCGTGATGATCACCCACGATCTCGGCGTCGCAGCACAGATCTCCGACCGAATCGCAGTCCTCTACGCCGGACGCGTCGCTGAAATAGGTCCGACGACAGCGCTTCTCGAAAGCCCGGCGCATCCATACACATTCGGCCTGCTACGTTCGCGGCTCACCCTGGCCACACCGCGCCACCGCGCACTCGCCACACTGCCGGGTGCGGTGCCCAGTCCCCTCAGTCCGCTGCCCGGCTGCGCCTTCGCGCCCCGGTGCACGTTGGCGACACCCGCATGTGAAAGCTCACCACCCGACCCCGTGATGGTGGCACCCGGCCGGGCCGGCGCGTGCCTGTTGCCGATGGAAGCGGTCGCGGCCGAGCTCAACGCTCCGGCTGCGGACGCGGATGAATCCTCAGACGAGCACATCCCTGCGACATCCGCTGAACCGGCCGTCACCCTCCGAGACATCACCAAGTCCTTCGACGTCAAACACCACCGGCGGGACCGAAAGAACGGTCGGCGCGGGAAACTCCAGGCCCTACGCGGCGTTTCGCTCACCGTCGACAGTGGCGAGTCGGTTGCGCTCGTCGGTGAGAGCGGTTCGGGCAAGTCGACCTTGTTGCGGGTGATCGCGGGACTGGAGAAACCGACCGCGGGTTCGGTGACGCTCAACGGTGCCCGACGCCCCCAGATGGTCTTCCAAGACGCCGGCGCGTCACTGACACCGTGGTTGTCGGTGGGCGAGCTCATATCGGAACGACTGCGGGCAAGCTCACTGTCGCGCGGTGCACGCCAGGCCGCGGTGGCCGAGGTTCTGGATCGGGTCGGCCTGCCCGCCGACATCGCGCGATCCCGCGCGGGCCAACTGTCCGGTGGCCAGCGCCAGCGGGTGTCTCTGGCCCGGGCCACCGTGGTGCCACCTTCGGTGCTGCTGTGCGACGAACCGACGAGTGCGCTCGACGTATCCCTGGCCGCGTCGGTGCTGAACCTGATCGGCGACCTACGCAAAACGCTCGACATGTCAGTGGTTTTCGTGACCCACGATCTGTCGGTGGCCAGGGTCGTCGCCGATCGAATCGCCGTCATGTATCTCGGCCGCATCGTCGAGATCGGCCCGGCGGACGACGTCATCAACCGGCCTTCGCATCCCTACACGCAAGCGCTGGTCAACGCCATCCCCGACCTCGGCCGTGAATCACCCGTGCTGGCAGGCGAACCCGCCAGTCCGCTGTCGCCGCCCACGGGCTGCGCATTTCACCCACGCTGTCCGGTCGCCGTCGACACGTGCGCAGATCCTCAACTCGACGTACGGCTGGCCGGGATCCCCGGCGGCCCCCACCAGGTGGCCTGCATCGAACGGAAGGCGAGCTGATGGCGATCGCGATACCGACGGGTGTCTGGCCGCGGATCGGGCGGCGCCGCATGGCGCTGCCCAGTGTGCCTGCCGGGCTGTGGAACTGGGTCGCGGTGGCGTCGATCGTGGTGGTGACCGTGGTGGCGGTGGCCGTGCCCGTCATCGCACCGCACGACCCGCTGGTGCCGGTCGGGATGCCGCTGCAGGAACCCGGTTCCCACGGGTTCCCGCTGGGCAGCGACAGCGTCGGCCGCGACATCCTTTCGCGGGTGCTCTACGGAGCACGGGCCAGTTGGTTCGCGGCTCTGGTGGTAGTGGCGGTCGGACTGTTCCTCGGCGGACTCGTGGGACTCATCGCCGGCGCCATGGGTGGTTGGGTCGACGGGCTGCTGATGCGGATCACCGACGGGTTCCTGTCCCTGCCCGCGCCGGTGCTGGCCATCGCGGTTGTCGCTGCCCTCGGCCCGGGCTTCGTCCACACGCTGATCGCGGTGTCCATCGTCTGGTGGCCCTTCTACGCCCGACTCGTCCGCGGCGAGGTGGCGCGGCTCGCGGCGCGCCCGCATGTCGAAGCGGCCAAACTCGCCGGGGTCGGACCGTTTCGGCTGGCCCGGCGTCACCTCCTACCCGGTGCGGTACCCAACGCTCTCGTCGCCGCGAGCCTCGACATCGGCACGCTCATCCTCACCCTGGCGTCGCTGTCTTTCCTGGGGCTCGGGCAGGCCGCGCCGGCACCCGAGCTGGGCGCCGACACCGGGAGAAACCTGACGTACTTCCTTCAGCAGTGGTGGGTTCCGGTCATGCCGGGACTCGGGGTGCTGGTACTCGCGCTGATCGCGAACCTGGCCGGCGACGGCCTGCGCAACCTGATGAAGACGAGTTAGGAGACGACGATGAGAAATTTCATCTTGTCCCGGCTGGCCGCCATGGTGGCGATCCTGGTGGCGCTGACCGCGGTGATGTTCGTGCTGCAACACATTTCGCCGCTCGACCCGGTCAAGGCTCAACTCGGCGCCAACGCGTCCGCCGAGACTGTTGCGGCCCGGCGGCAGGCGCTCGGCCTGGACCAGCCGCTGGTCAACCAGTTCTGGCAGTACCTCACCGGGGCTGTGCACGGGGATCTGGGCACCTCGTACCGTACCCGCCATCCGGTCAGCAGCGACCTGGGTTCGTTTTTCCCTGCGACCCTCGAGCTCGCGTTGTCCGGTATCGTGCTGGCCCTCGTGCTGGCTGCGTTGCTGGCGTTCGGCACGACGCTGAAATGGCCTGGCTCCGGGGCACTGCGGGCGGTGCTGTTCACCGGGGCGTCGGCACCGATGTTCCTGCTCGGGATCGTCGGCCTGATCGTCTTCTATCAGAAGTTGGGTTGGGTTCCCGCCAACGGGCGGATCGGTGTGCCGAACCCGCCGGACGGCCCGACGGGGCTCTTGACCGTGGACGGTCTGCTCGCGGGGCGTTTCGACGTCGTCGCCGACGCGTTGCATCATCTGCTCCTGCCTGCCGCGGTGCTCGCGCTCGGCCCGGCAGTCGCCATCGGGCGGGTGCTGCGATCGAGCCTGCTGTCGGACGCCAACAGCGACTATGCCCGAACCGCAAGGGCCAAGGGGCTTTCCGAGAGCCGCGTGATGATCGGGCATGTGCTGCGCAACTGTGTCGGCGCGGCTATGTCGATGACCGGGCTGCAGGTCGGGTTGATGTTCGCCGGGGTACTCGTCATCGAGCAGGTCTTCGGTTGGCCGGGCATCGGCCAGTACATCGCACAGAGCATCCCGGTTGCCGACTTTCCCGCCATCGCGGGCGTCACGCTCATGCTCGGCGTGCTCTACGTCGTCATCAACACCGCGGTCGACCTGCTGCAGGCCGCCGCGGATCCGCGTATCGCAATATCAGGAGGTTAGGTGCCAGCACAGCCATTGATCGTCGGCAATCCCGTGTTCGTCGTGGTCGACATGCAGGAGTCAGGCGACATGCCGGCCGAGGAGGTCGGCATCGCCCACATGCCCGGCTACGACGAACGGATCAGCCGGACACGGCAATTGCTCACCGCCGCCCGCTCTGCCGGCATTCCGGTGGTGTTCTTCCAGGAGGTCCACCGGCCCAGCGGTGTCGACTTCGGCCGGGAACTCGACGGCACGGAAGGCCCTCATTGCATCGACGGTCGGCCGGGCACGCCCCTGCATCCTGACCTGTTGCCCGAACCCGGCGAGTTCCACATCGTCAAACGTCGCTATTCCGGCTTCATCGGCACGGATTTCGAGATCGTGCTCCGCGGCCTGCGGGCGTCGACCCTGATCCTGGTCGGCGGTCTCACCGACGTGTGTGTGCATTACACCTTCGCCGATGCGCACCAACGCGACTACTACGTGCGCGTGGTCTCGGACTGCGTCGGCGGCTCGTCACAGTACCGCCACGATGCCGCCCTCGACGCGATGGAGTATCTGCAGACCGGCGCCGTCCGTACCAGCGACGAGATCCTGGCCGCTTTCGCCACCCACAACCAGATCCTCGAAGGAGCAGCACGATGAGAAAGCGACTCACGGCTGGGATGAAAACCGTTGCCGCAGTGAGCGTCGTCGCGACGCTGACGTTGACAGCCTGTGGCGGTTCGGATTCCGGCGGCGGAACACCCAACGCCGCTCCGACCGACAAGGTGTTGCACTTGTCGTTCCTCCAGGATCCGGGACAGCCGCCGGACCCCGACGTGTACTACGCAGGCCAGGGCCTGCTGCTGACGACCAACACCTACGAAGGTCTCCTGCAGTACAAGGGCGGTACCGACAAGCCCGAGCTGGAGCCGCTGTTGGCCAGGGAATGGACCGCGTCACCCGACAACACGGTTTTCACGCTCAAGCTTCGGGAGGGCGTGAAGTTCCACGACGGAACTCCGTTCAAATCCGACGCCGTCAAGGCCTCGTTCGACCGTAGGCTCGCCGTCGGCGGCGGGCCCGCGTACATGGTCAAGAACATCGAATCAGTGGCCACACAAGGTGATTACGGCGTAACGATCACCCTGAAATCACCCAACTCGGAGTTTCTCGACTATCTCGCATCGCCGTACGGGCCGCGCATGATGAGCCCGACCGGCCTGCAGCAGAACGCCGGCTCGGATTTCGCTCAGAGTTATCTGACCACCCACGACCTGGGCACCGGTCCGTATACGTTGACCGATGCCCAGGTCGGGTCGCACTACTCGATGGAGGCGTTCAGTGAATACTGGGGCCCCAAGCCGTATTTCGAGAAAGTCGAGATGCCCGTCATCACCGACACCTCGGCGCAGCAGCTGCAGTTCAACAACGGTCAGCTCGCGGCCATCCTGCATGACCTGCCGTCATCGGCGGTTGAGCAGTACCTGAACAACGGCAAGTTCTCCCATTACTCGTTGCCCACGATGATGGCGGCATTCCTTTACGTCAACCCGAACAAGGGCATCATGACCGACCAGGCCACGCGGAAGGCCACCATCGATGCCATCGATGTCGATCAGCTTGTCAAACAGACGTTCTTCGGCCGCGGCAAGGTCGGCGCACAGATGTACCCGCCCTACGTGCTGGCCTCAGACTTGGGCAAACAGACCCTCACCCGTGACCCCTCGGCACTGACCACGATCGCTGCCGGGCTTCCGGCCGATCAGAAGACCGTGACCATCGGGTATGACACCAGCAACCCCGACATGCAACTGATCGGCAACCTGGTCCAGACGCAACTCGCGGCGGCCGGGCTCACCGCGAAGGTGCAGGGCTATCCGACGTCGGAAATCTACGGTTGGATCGGTACGGACATGCAAGCCGCGCCGGAGATCATGGCGAACACGGTGTGGCCGGACGCGCCGTCGCCCTACACCTGGGGTCACATCTCCTGGGACAAGGACGGCGGGATCAACTATCTGGGTTGCTCGTCGCCGCGGGTGAGTTCTGCGCTGGCGCAGGGACTGCCGACGGGCGCTCCGCAACCGTATTCGGAGGCCGGCGCAGCGGCCCAGGACACGGGGTGCTGGCTCAACGTCGCCGACATCGACGACTTCGTCGTGGCCCAGCCGTGGTTGAAGGGCGTCGAACAGGCACATGCGCTGTCCAACCCCAACTCGCTGCGGGTCGCGGCACTTTCGGTCGGCTGAGGATGGGGGTGACCGACGGCAAGGTCCGTCGCATAATCCTGCTCACGCTCGGCTGGGAGGAGCTGCCGAAGTCGGTGTCTGTTCACGGCGCAGCGCCTGAGCTGCGCATGCGGGAACCGGTGCCCGGAGTGCTGCTGCAGACCGATGGCGGCTGGGTGCTGCTCGACACCGGGTTCAACACCGCACTGATCCGCGATCCGGCGCTGTACCGCAGGTTCTTTCCGACTGTCGAGTACATCCCGGTGCTGCCCGGGCCGGGTGAACCCATCGAGCAATCATTGCTCGACATCGGTGTCGACATCGACGACATCCACACGGTCGCGGTGAGCCACCTGCACCACGACCATGCAGGCGGACTGAAGTTGTTCGCCGGCAAGGTTCCCGTGCACGCCCAGCGCCGTGAGCTGGAGTATGGGCTGGCCAATCACCCTGAGCCGGAACACAACGCGATCAACCGCATCGACTTCGACGATCCACGCATCGACTGGCGGCTCGCCGACGGGGAGGCCGAGATCGCGCCCGGTATCACTGCGATCCCCACCTACGGCCACACCCCCGGCCATCAGAGTTTCATGGTCGAACTGGACAAGTCGGTGGGCGGCGACGGGTTCGTGTTCGCGTTCGACGCCGCGGATCTCACCGAGAATATCGAGCACGAGCTCGCCATCGGGGGCTACATCGGGATCCGACCGGAAGCGACCGTCGAACCCATTCGCCGGCTCAAGAAGCTGGCGAAAGAGAAAGGCTACCAACTCATCCCCGGCCACGATCCGCAGGTGTGGCCCGAGCTGACCAGCCATTTCCACGAGCGATTCGGTCCGGCGTCATGACCGGCGTGCTGATGACAGACTGCGCCGGGCTGTGGCGTCGCACCCTGCTGATCGATTCCGACGGCTCCCGCGACACCACACCGGGCGTGAGCTGGCTGCAGGGCATCACCGGATACGTCGACAGCCGAGGCTTCGCCGGGGTGCTCGAACAGCGGGGGGACGTGTTCGAGTGGCAACAGCTGGTTTCGACCGGCCCGCCCGGACTGGTTCCGGACGCCGGCAGGATGAGCTGGGACGGTAGCACTTTGGTCGAGGTCGGAGTCCACGCCGACTACGTCGAGCACTGGATCCGCGACCAGCCGCCGGGATCGCCGTGCTGGTCGCTGCTGCTGCGATCAGAAGACGGACAGGCAGCGGTGCTGGTGCGGGCCGGTGACGAATTCGGCTGGGCTGATGGCGACGCCGCGGTACTCGGGGAGGTCGGCGACGCGCGGTGGGCCGGGCTGGCACCCCGCCGTGAGGAAGACGAACTGTGGATCAACGGCGTGCGGTGGCACGCGACAATGACCGAAGGAGAGGTGGATCTGTGAGCGGTGCAACGTCTTTCACCGAAGTACCGATCGTCGACATCAGTGGTCTCACGTCGGCGGACCCCGACGAACGGGTACGCGTGGCAACCGAGATCGGCAAGGCCGCGCGTGACGTCGGATTCTTCTACATCTCCGGAACCGGCATGCCCGAAACACTTTTCGACAACATGCTATCTTGCGTCAAGGAGTTCTTCGCGCTACCCCTCGACGAGAAGATGCGCTCCTACATCGGCTTGTCCCGGTGCCACCGCGGGTATGTGCCGGTCGGCGAGGAGGGATTGGAGACGGGACCGCCCGATCTGAAAGAGGCGTTCGACACCGCACTGGACCTTCCTGCCGACGATCCTGATCACCTCGCAGGCAATCCGATGCTGGGACCGAACACCTGGCCCGAACTGCCGGGCTTCGCCGATGCCGTGACGGCGTACTACCGCGCGGTGCTTGAGGTCGGGCACCGGCTGCTGTGGGCATTCGCGGTCGCACTGGGCGAGGATCCCGATACCTTCGCCCGGCACGCCACGAAGACGCCCAGCCAGCTGCGGCTCATCCATTATCCGTACAACCCGAAGGCCGAGGATGCCCAGGGCATCGGGGCGCACACCGATTACGAGTGCTTCACGCTGCTCAAGCCCACCGCACCCGGTTTGGAGGTGATGAACGGGGCCGGTGACTGGATCGATGTGCCACCAATCCCCGGCACCTACGTGGTGAACATCGGCGACATGCTGGAGTTGTGGACCAACGGAACCTTCATCGCGACCAGCCATCGGGTGCGTCGCGTCAAAGAGGAACGCTACTCGTTTCCGCTGTTCTTCAACGTCGACTACCACACCGAGGTGAAACCGTTGCCGCAGTTCGTGTCTCAGACCGGCACCACCCGCCCGACACTGCGCGCCGGTGAGCACCTGTTCGCCCAGACCGCGCAGACGTTCGCGTACCTGCGGGCCCGCATGGCTCGCGGCGAGCTGACCCTGCCCGACGGGTCACTCGGTGTGGGTACCTTCGGTCAGCAGGCGCTGCACGCGGGTTGATGCGCCAACGTTCGACGGCCCTGGAAATGCAAGCTCCTCAGGGCAGGCCTGACGCGCGCAGGGTGATGAGGGTGATCTCGCTCGGCGCGAAGATGCGGAACGGCGGGCCCCAGAAACCGGTGCCGCGGCTCGTATAGAGCTGGGTGCGGTCGCCGTGCCGGCTCAGCCCCTGCACCACGGGCTGCTCGAACCTGACCAGAAAGTTGAACGGCCAGATCTGCCCGCCGTGGGTGTGCCCGGAGATCTGCAGATCGACTCCCGCCGCCGCGGCCTTGGCGACCTGCTTGGGCTGATGCGCGAGCAGCAACACAGGCAGCATCGGATCGCTGTCGGCCAGCGCGGCTTCGAGATTCGCGCCGTGTCCGGCGACGCCGGAGGCTTGGGCGGTCGCGTCGTCAACGCCCGCGACGACCAGCTTGTCCCCGTTGCGTTCGACGACCAGGTGGCGGTTGTGCAGGGCGTCCCACCCGATGCCTCCCATGTAGTCGAGCCAGCCCTGCGCCTCGCTGAAGTACTCGTGGTTCCCGGTGACGTAGACGCGTGCCAGTCGCGCGTGCACCGCAGCCAGTGGCCTCGCCTGCGGCAACCGTACGTCCACGGTTCCGTCCGCGATGTCGCCGACGTGGCACACGACGTCGGCGTCGAGTTCGTTGACGCGGTCCACCATCAACGCGGACCAGCGGGTGCGGTCGATCGGCCCGTAGTGGGTGTCGGTGATCACCGCGACGCGAAGTCCGTCCAGACCGCTGCCGAGCCTGTCGATGTCGACGTCGACGCGCCTGAGCCGCGGCACCCGCATCGCTTCGGCATAGCCCCACGTCAGCAGGGCAACGACCACGGCGACCACCGCACCCGCGACCACCCGGGACCGCTCCGGATCGGGCATGCCCAGAACGAACAGCGCGAGCCGCAGCAGCTGGCCCAGCACCGACCAGACGAACAGCACCCACATCACGCCGAGCAGTGCATCTCCGGTCGCGGCGGCCCAGTCCAGGTGGCGACGGCCGTGTCCGAGCGTCATCATGGTCGGCAATCCGACGAACGCCGCTGCGAATGCGACTGTGCCGACGACGATCACAGCAACCGGCCACTCGGTACCCGCCGACAGCAGCGTCCACCAGGGCACTGCGAGCAGCACCAACACGATCGCCAACACGACAAGCAGCCGACGCCACCGACGGCCAGGGCGCGCACGGGCGACCGATTCGACCTCGGCGGCCGGGTTATCCTGCATTACAGCGAGCGTACTGGGCGCGTTTTCGATCTCCGACGGATCTGAGCTTGCGTACCACTTTTCGCCGAATGTTGGTACACAAGCTCAGATCGGTGGCCTAGCGCCGGTTGCCCTCGTCGTCCCAGTGCTCGGCGACCTTCTTGCTCGGCTGCACGCGCGGCGGCTCGCCCGGCATCTTCGGATAGTTCGGCGGGTACGGCAGATCTCCGAGCCCACGCTCCTCGTCGGCGGCGACCATGTCCAGCAGCGGTTTGATCGACTGCTTCTTCGAATCGATTCCGGCCCACGGATCATCGCGTCCGGCAAGGAAATCCGGCACGGTCGCGATCGTGTAGTCGTCGGGGTCGGCGTCGGCCAGCTCGCCCCACGTCAGGGGCGTCGAGACCGTCGCAATCGGCGTCTTGCGCGCCGAGTAGGCCGACGCGAACGTGCGGTCGCGCGCGTTCTGGTTGTAGTCGATGAACAGCCGCTCGCCCCGCTCTTCCTTCCACCACGACGTCGTGACCGCATCGGGTGCCCGGCGCTCGATCTCGCGGGCCAGCGCGATGCCGGCGCGGCGCACCTCGATGAAATCCCAATCGGTCTTGATGCGGAGGAACACGTGCACGCCGCGGCCGCCCGAGGTCTTGGGATAGCCGACCAGGCCGAGTTCGTCGAGCAGCGGCTTGAGCACGTCGCATGCGATGGTGCGGGCCTCCTTGAAGCCCGTACCGGGTTGCGGGTCCAGGTCGATGCGCAGCTCGTCGGGATGCTCGGTGTCCGGGCACCGCACCTGCCACGGGTGCAGCGTGATGGTGCCCATCTGCGCGGCCCAGGCGATCGACGCGGGGTGGGTCACCTTGAGTGCGTCGGCGGTCCGGCCCGACGGGAACGTGACGACGCAGGTCTCCAGGTAATCGGGATGCTTCTGTGGCACACGCTTCTGATAGATCTCCTCACCGTCGATGCCGTCGGGAAACCGCTGCAGATGCGTGGGCCGGTCCTTCAGCAGCGCCACCATGCGGTCGGCCACCGACAGGTAGTAGTCCATCAACTTGCCCTTGGTGCCGTTCTTGCCCAGTTTCGGGTAGTACACCTTGTCCGGGTTGGTGAACCTGACCTTGATGCCGTCGACGTCGAGTTCGGTTGCGGGCGTTGCCATCAGCGTGACTCCAGGACGTCGTAGAGGTCGTAGTTGAGCGGCGCGTCGAGCTGGTCGAACCGGCAGCTCGACGGCTCGCGGTCGGGCCGCCAGCGCAGGAATTTCACCGCGTGCCGAAACCGCTTCCCGTGCACCGTGTTGCCCTCCATCTGGTCATACGCCACCTCGCATACCCGTTCGGGGCGCACCGGAATCCAGCGCTTGTCCGCCGCCGAGTTCCACCGGCTCGGATCACCTTCGCGTACTTCGTCGCCCTCCCGCAGCGGTTCCAGGTCGGCCAACAGCTTGAGCCGATCTTTCGCGGTGAACGACGCTGCGCCACCGACCATCTGGAGCTCGCCGTCGTCGCGGTACAGGCCGAGCAGGATCGATCCGACCCCTTCGCCGCTCTTGTGGATGCGATAGCCGATGGCCACACAGTCGGCGTCACGATGGTGCTTGATCTTCACCATCTCACGCTTGCCCGGCAAGTAGGGCCCGTCGAGTTTCTTGGCGATCACGCCGTCCAGGCCCGCGCCCTCGAAAGTCTTGAGCCACTCGGTGCCCAGCGCGGGATCCTCGGTGGTGCGCGTGACATGACACCACTGTTTTTCCTTCACGGCGTCGATCAGGGCTTCCCGGCGGACCCGGAACGGCTCGTCGAGCAAGGACTTGTCACCCGTCGCGAGCGCGTCGAAACCGATGAAGTGCGCGGGCGTCTGCTCGGCCAGCATGCGGATGCGGGATTCTGCCGGGTGAATGCGCTGCGACAGCGACTCCCAGTCGAGCCGGATCCGACCGTCGATCTCGCGGGGCACCACGACTTCGCCGTCGAGGACACACCGGTCCGCGAGCTCGTCGCGCAACGAGTCGAGCAGCTCCGGAAAGTACCGACCCAGCTCCTTACCGCTGCGGGACTGCACCACGACGTCGTCGCCGTCCCGGAACACCAGGGCGCGGAAGCCGTCCCATTTCGGCTCGTAAGACCACACGCCCGCGTCATCGGGCACCTTCACCTGCGCCTTGGCGAGCATCGGTTCCAGCGGCGGCAGTACGGGTAAGTCCACAATCACCATCCTGATCCATCGGGGTGTCATGGATCTAGACCGCCGCGCCGTCCGAGACTCATCGACGGACCGTCCGGCGGCGGGTGGGACCAGTCACGCTCTGCTTGACGCATGCCCTAGGAGGCCGCCTGAAACCCGGTACTCCCGCTCTTGCCTCGCGACTCGGCCGGACGTCGTTGCGCTTGTTGAATAGCCACAATTCCGGAAGTCCACACGCGTGAATACTGGTCCCCATGCAGCTGCCCGTGATGCCGCCCGTGTCGCCGATGCTGGCGAAGCCGGTTACGACGATCCCGGCGGGCATGTCCTACGAGCCCAAGTGGGACGGCTTCCGGTCGATCTGCTTCCGCGACGGTGACGAGGTCGAACTGGGCAGCCGTAACGAGCGGCCCATGACCCGGTACTTCCCCGAACTCGTCGAGGCCGCCCGCGCCGAGCTGCCGCCCCGGTGCGTCGTCGACGGCGAGATCGTGCTGCCCGTGGACCAGGGCCTGGATTTCGAGGCGCTCCAACTGCGTCTGCACCCGGCCGCATCGCGCGTGCGGATGCTCGCCGAGCAGACGCCGGCGCACTTCGTCGCATTCGACCTGCTGGCGCTCGGCGACGACGACCTGATGGGACGGCCGTTCAGCGAGCGGCGCGCCGCGCTGGTCGACGCGCTTGCGCACGTGGGCCGCTCGTTCCACGTCACGCCGGCGACTACCGATCTGGACACGGCCCGGCAGTGGTTCGACGAGTTCGAGGGAGCCGGCCTCGACGGGCTGATCGCGAAGCCACTCAACCTCACCTACCAGCCCGACAAACGGGTCATGGTCAAGATCAAGCACCAGCGGACGGCCGACTGTGTGGTCGCGGGCTACCGGCTTCACAAATCGGGTGCGGACGCTGTCGGTTCACTTCTCCTGGGCCTCTACACGGGCGACGGCGAACTCGCCTCGGTCGGGGTCGTCGGTGCCTTCCCGATGGTGCAACGCCGCGCGTTGTTCACCGAATTGCAGGCGCTGGTCACCACTTTCGACGACCATCCGTGGAACTGGGCCGCGCAGGTCGCCGCCGATCCCGACCTCGCACGTAGATATGGCGGCGGCTCCCGCTGGAACGCGGGCAAGGATCTCTCGTTCGTGCCGCTGCGCCCCGAACGCGTCGTCGAGGTGCGTTATGACCACATGGAAGGACGTCGGTTCCGCCACACCGCGCAGTTCAACCGATGGCGCCCGGACCGGGATCCGCGGTCGTGCACGTACGCCCAACTCGACCAGCCGGTCATGTTCAACCTCGGCGATATCGTGCCCGGGCTCTCACGCTAGCCGAACCGTAGGACCGGCTCGGGCAGGGATTCCACCCCGCGGTGGGCGAATTGCGCCCACTGCGAACGCATCTCGTTGGCCAGCTGGGTGTCGATGCTGCGCGTCGGCCCGAGCATCGGGGCATCCGACCAGGCCTGCGGTGAGCCGAACAGGAACGGCAGCTCGAGGCAGTGACACGCCCCGAGCGGCGACCCGGCCGGCGTCCAGTCGAATCGATATTCGCCGACCCGGCCACCGTGTTTCCGCCAGGCCGCGGCCAGTCGTTCGGCGGGAGCACCGAACGCCCGCTTGGTCATCGCTCGCGAACCGGCCCGGACCGCAATGCGGCCGAGGGCGGGCGTCCGGTTGAGCCTCGCGACGCGGGGGTCCATTGCGACGAACGGCGCGGCATCGTCCTTGGTATATCCGATGAATAGCTCGATGCGCCCTGCGGCGTCGGCGATCGCCGCGGGCACGTCGGCGGGTGCCGGCAGCGGCGCACGGCCCAGCCGTGGTGCGAACGCCAGGCCACCGAGAAGGCCGAAGCCCTGCGCGGCCGCGACCGCGGCGGCTTCGGCAACGAGCAGCCGTTCGACACTGACCTCGGCCGGGTCGGCGCCCGCCAGGCTGGTCGCCATTGCGGAGCCCATCTGCTGTGCCATGTCATCGCGCCCGTCGTCCAGTTCCAGTGGAGCGCTCTGCAGGATCGCGCGGTGGAAGAGCCCGGCGGCGTCCTCGCACAACATGAGTGACATGACCGAATGCGCCCCGGCGGACTGGCCGAAGAGGGTGACGTTGGCCGGGTCGCCACCGAACGCCGCGATGTTGTCGCGCACCCAGTGCAACGCCAGGATCTGATCGCGCAGCCCCAGGTTGTCCTCACCTGCGCCGGGTGGGACGAGATAGCCGAAGATGCCCAGGCGGTAGCTGACGTTGACCACCACCACGTGGCCTGCACGGGCCAGGAGCCCCGGATCGTATTTGGCCGATTCACCGCTACCCGCGACGTACGCGCCGCCGTGGAACCACACCATGACCGGCAAGCGGTGCGCGTCGGCCGGGGCCGTCACGCTGAGCACGAGGCAGTGCTCGTTGGTGGTCAGCCCCTCGAGCACGTCCCCGGCGACCCAGGACAGCCGCGACGGCCGCTGCGGGCACGCCGGCCCCGGTTGCGTCGCATCCCGCACGCCTGACCAGCCCGCGGGCGGTTCGGGCACCGCGAATCGCTTGGCGGTGCCGTAGCGCACACCCCGTGCGCGCACCAGCCCGTCTCGGTGTTCGACCTGGATCGTGCCGCCCCTGACGTGTCGCTCCCGCACGCGCCCCACGCTAGCGTTTACCACCGCCCGCGATCGGGCATGCCACCAGCATGTCTGTGACTGCATTTCAGGATCTGCCGCTCGCCGACCGGGATCGGGAGTGGGACGGCGACGCGGCGGACAAACGGGTACGGAAGTGGGCCGACGCGCAGGACGAGCCCAACGCGAAATACCGCGACGCGCATGTCTGGTACGACAAGGACGAGAAGGACAACTTCACGGCTTACAAGCTGCTGATCGCCGATGTGATCGGCGGCAAGCTCGAAGCTGTGCCGCGTGGCGTGATGGCCGCGGGCGGGATCATGGACGGCGCCCGCGGCGGCATCGACCTGCCGAAAGAAGACATCGACCGCGTCAAGAGCCACCTCGCCAAGTACTACGAGAAGATGGGCGAGACGGCGCCGTGGGAGCGTCGTTAGCTAGATTGCGGGCGTGAGCCTCGCCCCCGCCGGACGGTTCGCGCCGAGCCCGTCGGCCGACCTGCACATCGGCAATCTGCGCACCGCGGTGCTGGCGTGGTTGTTCGCGCGATCGACGGGGCGTCGGTTCCTGCTGCGGGTCGAAGACCTCGACGACCGAACGTTCAGCGACATCGGCACCCGGCAGGTCGATGACCTCGCGGCGATCGGGCTCACCTGGGACGCTCCGGTGGAATGGCAGACGGGCCACCGGGACCGCTACGACGCCGTGATCAAGCAACTGCAGGATGACGGCCTGCTGTACGAATGCTATTGCAGCAGAAAAGATATCGCGCAGGCTCCGCAAGCCCCCCATGCACCTCAGGGCGCCTACCCCGGCACGTGCCGCGAGCTGACCGCCGTCGAGCGCGAGAGCCGCCGGGCCGAGACCGGGCGCCCGCCCGCGCTGCGGCTACGCACCGACACGTTCGTCGGCACGGTCACCGATCTGGTGCACGGCAGCTACACCGGCATCGTCGACGATTTCGTGGTCCGGCGCGGCGACGGTGTACCGGCGTACAACCTGGCGGTGGTGGTCGATGACGCGGCCTCCGGTGTGGATCAGATCGTGCGCGGCGACGACCTGTTGAGTTCGTCGCCGCGCCAGGCGTACCTGGCGCGGCTACTCGGCTACCCGGAGCCCACGTACGCCCATGTGCCACTCGTGCTCAACGAGGACGGCGCGCGGCTGGCCAAACGCGACGGCGCGGTGACGCTCGCCGAGATCGGCGTCGACCGTGCGCTCGAGCAGATCGCCGGCTCACTCGGATACGCGGCGACCACCGTCGCAGGCATGCTGGCCGAGTTCGACCCGGCCGCCCTGCCCCGCCAACCATGGATTTACCAGCCCGGATGAGCAGAACCCTTCGGGATTTCCCAGCGCATTGCTAGGTTGCGGCAGTGAGGTACTCCCTGCGGCGGGCCCTGCTCGCGATCGTCATCCTCGGTGCGCTGCTGACCGCCGGATGCGGATCTTCGGGCGGCGGCGACAACCCCCTCAAGTCCGCCGGTGTGCTCCGCGTCGGCACCGAGGGCACGTATGCGCCGTTCAGCTACCACGATCCCAAGACCGGTGAACTCGTCGGCTACGACGTCGACGTCGCCAAGGCTGTCGGCGAGAAGCTGGGCGTGCGTGTCGAATTCGTCGAGACACCGTGGGACTCGATGTTCGCGGCGCTGGAGGCCAACCGGTTCGACGTGGTGGCCAACGAAGTCACGATCAACCCGGAGCGTCAGGGCAAATATGATCTGTCCCAGCCGTATTCGGTGGGCGAGGGGGTGATCGTCACCCGCGCGGACGACAATTCGATCACCTCGCTCGCCGACCTCAAGGGCAAGACCGCCGCCGAGAGTGCCACCAGCAACTGGTCGGAGGTTGCGCGCAAGGCTGGAGCGCGCGTCGAGACCGTGGAAGGTTTCACGCAGGCCATCACGCTGCTCAACCAGGGCCGCGTCGACGTCGTCGTCAACGACAGCATCGCGGTCTACGCCTACCTCGCCGAGACCGGCGACAAGTCGGTCAAGATCGCGGGCACCGTCGGCGAGAAGAGCGAACAAGGGTTCGCGGCCCGCAAGGACAGCGGCATGCTGCCCGAACTCAACGACGCGATCGGCCAGCTCCGCGCAGACGGCACGCTGGCCAAGATCTCTCAGCGCTACCTCAAGGCGGATGCGACCGGCGCGCCGTCGGAGAATCCGATCCGGGCGGCCGGAGTGTTGCGCGTCGGTACCGAGGGCGTGTACTCGCCGTTCAGCTACCACGATCCCGCGACCGGCAAGCTCGTCGGCTACGACGTCGACGTCGCGAAGGCCGTCGGCGAAAAGCTCGGTGTGCCGGTGGAATTCGTCGAGACGCCGTGGGACTCGATCTTCGCCGCGTTGGAGGCCAAGCGATTCGACATCGTCGCCAACGAAGTCACCATAACGCCGGAGAGACAGGGGAAGTACGACCTGTCGCAGCCCTACTCGGTCGGCGAGGGGGTGATCGTCACCCGCGCCGACGACGACTCCATCAAGACGCTTGACGACGTCAAGGGCAAGACCGCCGCGGAGAACGCCACCAGCAACTGGTCGGAGATCGCACGCAAGGCCGGGGCCGACGTCGAGGCCGTCGAGGGC
Organism: Mycolicibacterium mageritense; assembly: GCF_010727475.1. Lineage (NCBI taxonomy): Bacteria > Bacillati > Actinomycetota > Actinomycetes > Mycobacteriales > Mycobacteriaceae > Mycobacterium > Mycolicibacterium mageritense. The sequence goes on along the minus strand of NZ_AP022567.1, from coordinate 3,147,999 downwards.
TTCACGCAGGCCATCACGCTGCTCAACCAGGGCCGCGTCGACGTCGTCATCAACGACAGCATCGCCGTCTACGCCTACCTCGCCGAGACCGGCGACAAGTCGATCAAGATCTCAGGCACTGTCGGTGAGAAAAGCGAACAGGGCTTCGCGGCCCGCAAGAACAGTGGCCTGCTGCCCGAACTGAACGGGGCGCTCGACGAGCTCCGCGCCGACGGCACCCTGGCCGAGATCTCCCAGCGCTACCTCAAGACCGATGCCACCGGTGCCGCGCCGGGTACCGGGCACGACGGGCAGAATTCGCAGGCGCCGCAGGTCCGGTCGGCGTGGCAGCTGATCCTGGACAACCTCTGGCCGCTGGCCAAGGCCGCCATCACGGCAACCATCCCGCTGACCATCATCAGCTTCGCGATCGGTCTGGTGATCGCGCTGGGGGTCGCGCTGGCCCGACTGTCGTCGAACGTGGTGCTGAGCAACATCGCCCGTTTCTACATCTCGATCATCCGCGGCACCCCACTGCTGGTGCAGCTGTTCATCGTGTTCTTCGCGCTGCCGGAGTTCGGGGTGAAGATCGACCCGTTCCCTGCCGCGGTGATCGCGTTCAGTCTCAACGTGGGTGGCTACGCGGCCGAGATCATCCGCTCGGCCATCCAGAGCATCCCGAAGGGCCAGTGGGAGGCCGCCGAGACGATCGGGCTCAGCTACGTCGGAGCGCTGCGGCGCATCATCTTGCCGCAGGCCACCCGGGTAGCGGTGCCGCCGTTGTCCAACACGCTGATCTCTCTGGTCAAAGACACATCGCTGGCCTCGACGATTCTGGTGACCGAACTTTTGCGGCAGGCACAGATCGTGGCGGCACCGACGTTCGAGTTCTTCGCCCTGTACGGCACGGCCGCGGTGTACTACTGGGTGATCTGCCTGGTGCTGTCGTTCGGTCAGAGCCGCATCGAACGCCGACTGGAAAGGTATGTGGCGCGATGACCGAGAACCGGATCGAAGCCCAGGACGTCCGGAAGGCGTTCGGCGACAACGAAGTCCTCAAAGGAGTTTCGTTCACCGTGCCGCGGGGCTCCGCGACGACCATCATCGGCCCATCGGGTTCGGGCAAGACCACGCTGCTGCGCGCACTCAATGCGCTGGACGTGCCCGACGCCGGCGTGATCAAGGTCGGTGAGGTCGAACTGGACTTCTCGAAACCCGTCACGAAGGACCAGTTGCGTCGTTACCGCGCGCAGAGCGGGTTCGTGTTCCAGGCGCACAACCTCTTTCCGCACAAGACGGTGCTGCAGAACATCACCGAGGGACCGCTGGTGGTGCAGAAGCGCCCCCGTGACGAGGTGGAGTCGGAGGCTACCGAACTACTGAGCCAGGTCGGCCTGGCAGACAAGCGCGATCAGTATCCGTTCCAGCTTTCGGGTGGGCAGCAGCAACGCGTCGGCATCGCCCGGGCCTTGGCACTCAAGCCCAAGGTCGTGTTGTTCGACGAGCCGACCTCGGCGTTGGACCCGGAGCTGGTCGGCGAGGTGCTCTCGGTGATCCGGGATCTCGCAGTCGAAGGCTGGACGCTGGTGATCGTGACGCACGAAATCCAGTTCGCCAAACAGGTTTCGGATCAAGTGCTCTTCACCGACGGCGGAGTGATCCTGGAGCAGGGCCCGCCCGCCGCGGTGATCGGCGACCCGCAGGAAGATCGCACGCGCCAATTCCTGCAACGCATCCTCAACCCGCTCTAGTTCCTCCGGCCAGCAGACGCGTAGGTACCCAATTTCGCGCTATTGCGGGCACTTACGCGTCTGCTCGCGCAGATCAGCCGACCCGTTTCGCAGCCGCCAGCAGCTCATCGCGGAACTCGGGATGCGCGATGGCAGCGAGTGCCTCGCCGCGCTCCCGAATGCTCTTGCCCTCCAGTTCGGCTGCGCCGTATTCGGTGACGATCACGTCGACCTGATGGCGCGGCGTCGTGATCACCGCACCGGGCCCGAACCACGGCACGATTCGCGACCGGCGCTCACCGTCCTTCTCGAACGTCGAGGGCAGACAGATCAACGAGCGGTCCGACAGCTCGAGTCCGGCGCCGGCGACGAAATCCTCGGCGCCGCCGATTCCGCTGAACTGGCCGCCGTCGATGGTGTCGGCGACGACCTGGCCGTAGATGTCGACCGCGAGCGCACCGTTGATCGTGACCATGTCGTTGTTGGCGCCGATCACCTCGGGTGCGTTGACGATCTCGACCGGTAGGAACGACACATCCTCGGTGCCGTCCAACCATGCATAGAGCTCGGCCGAACCCATTGCGAACGTCGTCACGCTCACCCCGTCGAACAGGCCTTTGGCGGCGTTGGTGACCTTGCCCGCGCGGTGCAATTGCATGCAACCGTCGGTGAACATCTCGCTGTGCAGGCCGTAATCACCGCCGTCACCCTCGGCGAGCAGTGCCGCGATCTGGCTGGGAATCGAGCCGATCCCCGTCTGCAGCGTGGCGCCTGACGGAACGTATTCGACGGCGTGCCGCGCGATCGCCCTGTCGACGTCGGTGGGCTGCGCACCGGGCAGCGCGAGCGGCGCATCGGTCGAGCGCACCAGGACGTCGATCTCGTCGACATGGAGCGCGTGCCGGTAATCGCCGAGCCCAAAGGTTCGGGGATAAGCGTCGGATACCTCGACGACGAGCAGTCGCTGCGGGTCGGCGCCCGCCCGGCGCAGCTCACCGACCGTGGCGCCGGCGTGCAGTGACAGCGAGCACCACCCGTCGGCATCGGGGGGCGTCGCGACCGTCGTCATCACGCGCGGTGCTTGGCGTTCGAGCAGCGGGGCGAACCGGCGGAAGTCCGCAGGCGCGAATTCGACGTTGGCTCCGGCATCTCTGAGGATCCGTTCGAACGGACCGAAGAAGCCGGACAGGTAATGCACGCCCGGCCGCGTGAAAAGTTCGGTCCCGACCCCGAGCAGGGCGCCATAGACGCGCAGATCCGTCCAGTCCTCACGCTCACCGAGCGCGCGCAGGAATGCCGGCGGCTGTCCGGGGCCGAGTGGGATACCGAGGGTGTCAGCGGTCGACAGGCGCGCGACGGCCTGTTCGACGGTGAGCTCTTCTGGCATGCCGACACTCTTCCGTGGCTGACGGCATTTGTACACGCCTGCACCGCATGGTCCGATTTCCGCCAGCACCCCCGCGTACGGGCTCATAGCGTCAGCGGCATGACATCCCAGCCTGACCTGACCCGAATCACCGTGTGGTTCACGGCGATTGCCGCAGCGCTCGGCACCGCCGCGATCTATCCGCTGCAACCGGCGGTATCCGACGTCGCTGCCGGTCTTGATGTCTCGATCGCCCAGGTCGGTGTCGCGTTGGCGTGCGGCCCGGTTGGCTACCTGCTGGGGCTCGCGACGCTGGTACCACTGGTCGACCGGTTCCCACCGAAATACGTGCTCGCCGCGCAGTTCGCCGCTTTGGCCGTGGCCTTGACGGCCAACGCCGCTGCCGGCGCACTGTGGATTCTCGGCATCGCCGTCGGGGCGATCGGCGCCTGTTCCACCGTCGGCGCGCAGTTGAGCTCTATCACGGCGCGCTTCGTCCCGGACGGCAGGCGCGCAACAGCGCTCGGCATTGTGACGGCGGGCATCTCGGCCGGAATCATCGGTGGCCGCATCGCCGGTGGCTGGCTGACCGAGGTGTCCGGATGGCGCGGCGCCCTGCTCGTGTTCGCGCTCGCCGCCGCGATCACCGCGCTTGTCGCGTTACGCACCTTGCCCGACGCGGCCGGTTCGGCCACCGGCGGCTACCTCGCGACGCTTCGCGGCCTCCCCGGCCTGTACGTGCACTTTCCGGCATTGCGTATCGCCGCGGGACGCGGCGCGCTCTGGTTCTTCGCCTTCTGCGCAATGTGGGCCGGTATCGCAGTGGCGCTGGCGCAGCCGCCGTTCTCGTATTCCGCTGAACGGATTGGTCTGTACGCCCTCGCCGGCCTGCTGGGCATCGTCGCGACGCGTATCGCCGGTGTGTGGACGGACCGTGTGGGCGCCCGACGAGTCATGATGTTCGGCCTGGCCATCGCGACCCTCGGCGCGGCCACTCTGGGTGCGTGCCTGTCGAATGCCGCGGTCACGCTGATCTGCCTGGCCGTGTTCGACGCCGGGCTGTTCGCGGCCCAAGTCGCCAATCAGAGCACGGTCTTGGCGATCGACCCGGCCGCGCCCGCGCGGTTCAACAGCGCCTACATGGTGGTGTACTTCGTGGGTGGCAGCCTGGGCACCGCATTCGGTGCGGCCGCCGTGGGATGGTTCGGCTGGCCCGCGACCGCAGCCGTGACCGCCGCGGCGATCGCCTTCGCGATGCTGCTGACCGCACGCAGCGCCGACGCTGCTGCCCGCGCCGAGCGCCAGGTCGGCGTACACCCCCTACCAACCACAACCACCACCACTCAACTGACGACCTACGGCGCAAGCTCCTGCTGCCCCCAGGGCGAGCCGTAGTCCTTCAACAGGTCCAGGAACGGCACGGCGTCGAAGGCCTCCGGACCCAACACTCCTGTGTCGCTCCATGTGCCGTTGGCCAGAAGTTCGAGTGCCACAACGGGATTGATCGCGGTCTGCCACACCACGCACTGGTGTCCGTACTCGGCCATGGACCACTGGTTGTCGACGACGTGGTAGAGGTACGTCGACCTCGGCGCACCATCCTTACCGGTGCCCGTGACCCACAGCCCCGCACAGGTTTTGCCGTGCATCTGCGGGCCGAGAGTCGCCGGGTTCGGCAGGCAGGCCGCCACCACGTCCCGGGGGCTCACCCGCACGTCACCTACCGTGACCTTGTCCGTCCGGTCGAGCCCGACCTTGTGCAAAGCCTTGAGCACGTCGATGAATTCGGTGCCGAGGCCGTACTTGAACGTCGCGCGCTTGCAATCCACCCAGCGCGGCATCAACAGCACTTCCTCGTGCTCCACGTTGACGCATTCGACCGGTCCGATGCCCTCAGGGAAGTCGAAAACCTCTGGCTCACTGAACGGTTCGGTGACGAACCAGCCGCGGTCGGACTCCCAGATCACCGGCGGGTTGAGGCACTCCTCGATCGTGGTCCAGATCGAGAACGACGGTGCGAAGTCGTAGCCGTCGACGGTGAGGTTGGATCCGTCTCGCGTGCCGAGTTCGTCGATCTCGGAAAACAGGTGATCGGCCGCGTAGCGCGCGAACACATCTGAGAGCCCGGGCTCCACCCCGATGCCGACCAGGGCCAGCCGGCCGGCGGCTTGCCAATCGGCGGCAACCGCGAACTGCTCGTCACCGAGCTTGACCCCGGTGAGTTCGTAGGGCTTGTCGGGGTGACGTTGCGACAGACTCATCGCCATGTCGAGATAGTCGGCACCGCCTGCCAGGGCACCGTTGAAGATCGGCATCACGAAGCGCGGGTCGACGGCGTTCATCACATGGGTGATGCCGTATCGGCGCACCAGCTCGGCCACCGCGTCGGCAGACGTCGCGTCGACCTGCGCGGCGGTGAACCGCGCGTCGCCGACCGCGTCTGCCGCGGCCTTGGCCCGGCTCTCGTCGTAGTCGCACACCACGATCTGTTCGAAAAAATCGCGCCGGGCCGCGATCGCGCAGAACGCAGCACCCACGCCGCCGGCACCCACCAAGAGGATCCGCATGCGGAAGAACCGTACCCGTGGATTGCGGTTTTCGTCGGGTTTGTGGCGATCTACGGAAGGATCCATCTACGCAGTGGCGTTTCGGCAACGGAAACCGTTGCAGCTCTCGGCGCCTAGACTTCGACGGACAGCGTCGACATGCCCCGCAGTGTGAGGTTGCGTTTGTACACCGGATCGGCGGCAAGCCGGGCCTGCGGGAAGCGCGCGGTCATCGCCGACAGCGCGACCCCGGCCTCCAACCGCGCGAGCGGCGCGCCGAGGCAGAAATGCGGCCCCTTGCCGAATCCGATGTGCCGGATACTGGCGCGGTCCGGGTCGAATTCGTCGGGCCGCTCGTTGGCGGCAGGATCACGATGCGCGGCGGCCAGCAACAGCATCATGAAATCTCCCTTGGGGACAGCCACGTCCCCGATCTTCATGTCCTCACCGGCAATTCGCGACACCAACTGGACGGGTGGATCGAACCGCATGGTCTCCTCGACCACGGCATGGGCCTGGCCGGCGTCGGCGCCGAGCGCAGCCCATTCGTTCGGGTGACGCAGCATCGCCAACGTCGCGTTGGCGATCAGGTTGACCGTGGTCTCGTGGCCTGCGATGAGCAGCAGGTTGCAGGTCGCGATGATCTCGTCTTCGGTGAGCTGATCACCGGATTCCTCCACCTGGATCAGGCCCGACATCAGGTCGTCACCTGGCTGACGCCTGCGCCGTTCGATGAGTTCGCGCAGGTATTCGTTGAGCCACAGTCCGGCTTGCATCTGCTGATCGAACAGATCCGAGGTCTCACCGGTGAGCGCCAGGAACGGATCCAGCGCCGCGGCGAGCAGTTCGGAGGCCCAGCTGAAGCGTGGCTCGTCCTCGATCGGGACGCCGAGCAGGCGACAGATCACCGCGACGGGGAGCGGATAGGCCAGGCCCGTGATGACATCGAACGGCCCGTCAGCGACCGCGGCCTCATCGAGCAACCCATCGACGAGTGCGGTGATGTCCGGCTCCAGCGCCTTGACGACCTTCGGCACGAAGGCCTTGCTGACGAGCTTGCGCAGCCGCGTGTGATCGGGCGCGTCGAGGAACAGGAAGCTCGTAGTGCCGCGGCGGGGTTCGGTTTCGGTCTCGAGCTGCCGTTGCGCGATGGTCGACTTCATCCGGTCGCTGGACGACGCGGGGTGCCGCAGCACCTCGTCGCAGTCGGCGAACGATGTGAACACCGCGAGATTGGACTCGGGGAGTTGCAGTGGGCCGCATTCGCGGATCCGGCGGTACGTGGGGTACGGATCCGCGCGGCTGGCCGGGTCCAGCATCTCCATCAGCAGCGCCTGTGCGTTGGTGGCCGCCGGGCTGGATGAGGTCATGCACTTATTGTGCACGCGTTGAAGAGTGTGCAGCTCAGCTCACGGGCGTGCCGTAATAACGCCCCAGCACGTGGGCGCGCAGCTCGTCGAACTCGCCCGCGACGATCGCGGCGCGGATCTGGTCGACCAACCGGATCACGAACCGCTCGTTGTGGATCGTGCACAGCGTCGCCGACAGCATCTCCTTGGCCTTGAACAGGTGCCGGATGTAGGCGCGCGAGTAATTGGCGCACGTATAGCAATCGCATTCGGCGTCGATCGGGGTGAAGTCCCGCTTGTACCGGGCTCCCGTGATGTTGAACCGCCCGGTCGACGAGTAGACCGCGGCATTGCGGGCAACGCGCGACGGCGACACGCAGTCGAACGTGTCAGCGCCGGCCGCCACGGCATCGAACAGGTCGTCGGGTTCGCTGATGCCCAGCAGGTGCCGCGGCTTGTCGGCCGGCAACTCGCTGCTGACCCAGCCGACGATGGTGGCCAGGTTCTGCTTCTCCAACGCGCCGCCAATGCCGTAACCGTCGAACCCGTGGCCGTCCGCGGTACGGATCTCGGTGAGCCCGCGGGCGGCCTGCCGACGCAGATCTTCGTACTGCGCGCCCTGGACCACCCCGAACAGCGCCTGCCGCGGCCGCTCCGGCGTCGAGTCCTGCAGCCGGTGGTGTTCGATGAGGCATCGCACTGCCCACTCGTGCGTGCGCTGGACCGAGCTTTCCTGGTAGCCGCGCGTGTTCACGAGCGTCGTCAGCTCGTCGAACGCGAAGATGATGTCGGCGCCGAGCTGATGCTGGATGCCGATCGAGATCTCCGGGGTGAACCGGTGCTTCGAGCCGTCGAGATGCGACCGGAACGTCACGCCGTCGTCGTCGACCACCGCGAGCCGTTCCTTGCCCTTGGCGATGATGTCGTCGGTCTGCAACCGCTCGGTGTCCATCGCCAGCACCTTCTTGAACCCGACGCCCAGCGACATCACCTGGAACCCGCCGCTGTCGGTGAACGTCGGCCCCGGCCAGTTCATGAACGCACCGAGCCCGCCGGCCTCGGCCACGATGTCCGGACCCGGCTGCAGATAGAGGTGGTAGGCATTGGCCAGGATGGCCTGGGCACCAAGCTGTTTCATGGTCTCGGGCAGCACCGATTTGACGGTCGCCTGAGTTCCGACCGCAATGAAGGCCGGGGTCTGGATGTCACCGTGCGGCGTGTGAATCGTCCCGACCCGACCGAGTCGGCCGGCTAACTCGGCCTCCACGGTGAAGTAAGGCTGGTCCACAGCAGGTATTCAACCGGATCTGCATCCGATTTCCGTCGCGGGGGCCGACCCGGCCATACTGCTGTGCGTGAAGCACGGGTTCGTCGTCGCCGCGGGATGTGCAGCCATACTGGCCGGACTGGTCGGATGTTCGTCGCAGGAGCCGGATTCACCGGCATCCTCGGGCGGAGGCAAGGTGACGTTCGGAAGCACTGACGCCGGGCCCGTCACGTCCGTCAAGTGCGACACGAAGGACGGGCTGACCACCATCTCGATCGAGGGCAAGTTGCACAGCACCGTGGTGGTGACCGAGGGCCAGGCACCGGCCGTGAAATCGGTCAGCATCGGCGAGGTCGGATCCGACGGCCCGGCCCTGATGTACTCCGAAGGTGTGTCCAGCACACCGGTTGTGGTGTCCCGCGACGGCAAGAACTACACCGTGACGGGCAACGGCCTGGGATCCAACGTGGCAAACCGCGACGCACCGGTCGACACACCGTTCGACATCGCGGTCACCTGTCCCTGAGGAACGTGACGATCGCAGCGGCGAGCTCCTCGCCCGCGTCCTCCTGCAGGAAGTGACCGGCATCGGCGATCACGGGATGCTCGATGCCCTGCGCGCCCCGCATCTCCCGCTGGAAGACACCCGCCATACCGCCCGTGATCGGGTCGCCGTCGCTGAACGCGACAAGCATCGGAGTTTCGCTGGCCGACAACACCTTCCACGCTGAACGGTTGGCGGCCGAGGCCGCGTCGTCGGGTGAGGTCGGTACCAGACCGGGCATGGCGCGCGGCCCGGCACAAAAGGAATCGTCCGGGAACGGCGCATCGTAGGCGGCCCGGACGTCGTCACTGACCGGACGGCGGCAGCCGGACGCAACGAACCTGCCGATGTCGATGGTCGGCAGGTTTTGGATCGCGGTGCGGAACTGCCACCAGATCTCAGGCATCGCGATGTCGCCCGTGGGCAGCCCGGTGTTGGCGACGACGATGTTGGCGAAGCGGTCGGGATGCTCGGCGGCCAAACGCAATCCGATCAGCCCGCCCCAGTCCTGACCGACCAGCGTCACGTCGCGCAGATCGAGGACGTCGAAAGCCAACGCCCGCATCCACTCCACGTGCCGCGCATAACTGTGGTCCTCGATCCGGGTCGGCTTGTCCGACCGGCCGAACCCGACGAGGTCCGGGCAGATCGCCTGGTACCCAGCGGCCGTCAGGATCGGAATCATTTGCCGGTACAGAAACGACCAAGATGGTTCCCCATGCAACAACAGGATCGGAGCGCCGTCGGCCGGCCCGGCCTGCACCCAGGCCACCCTGAGCCGGCCGCCGTCACCGTCGTCGACTTCGCAATAGCTTGGTTCATAAGGGAATTCGGGTAGATCGCGAAATCGCTCGTCCGGGGTCCGCAGAGTCTGCATGCCGTGAAGATACGACCGCTCCCCGATTCGTGCCCGTCAATTCACTCAATCCCCTATCGAACGCAAAGGCTCACCTCATACTTCTCCGAGACGGTTTGCCGACGACGGCGGACCGCTGACCGTGAGGAGAACAGTGGTGAAGCGTGGGTTCTTGGTTGTCGTCGGCGGTGCCGCCGTCGTCATCGCCGGCCTGTCCGGCTGTTCATCGGACGAGAAGAAGTCGGAGTCGACGGCCTCCGCGACTGCGACGGCCAGCGCCGAAGGCGGTGGTGCATCGGTCACCACAGGTTCGGGCACAGCCAAGGTGACGATCGACGGTAAAGACCATCCGGTGTCCGGCTCAATCGCGTGCGTCAAGCAAGGCGGAAACGTCAACATCGCGCTGGGCCAGGGCATGACAGGCATCACCGCCGTCGTCTCCGAAGCCGACCCGCCCGCCGTAACCGCGGTGCAGCTCGGCAACATCGACGGCGTGATGCTGCAGTACGGCGCGGGTGCGCCCGGCGGCAGCGCGGAAGCCACCAAGGACGGCAACAAGTACACGATCAAGGGCAACGCCACGGGCGCTGACATGGCCAATCCGATGGCCGGCGTCGTCACCAAGCCCTTCGAACTGGAAGTTACCTGCCCATAGTTTGCTGACGCGAGTGGGCTTGAGTACCGTTCCGGTTGCCGGAGGTCGTTCAAGCCCACTCTCCGCGTACCAGTAGGAGCAGCCGGTGGCCAAGCACCGCAAGCGTTCACGGAATTCCGCTGTCATGGTCGCCGGTGCGACCGCCGGCATCTCGACCGCATTGACCCTCGGCCACGCGACCAACGCCACGGCGGCAACCCTCCCCCAGGGCGAAACGGTGATCGGCGTCGGCGGCTGGCGCAACCCGACCAGTGACCGGGTCAAGAACAAATTCGAAGGCGCGTATGACGTGGCCGGATTCAAGGGCGTCAACTACCCGGCCGCACTGCCGATCGATCCCAGTGTCGACGACGGGGTGCCTGCGCTCAGTCAAGAGGTGGACGACGCGTCCGGGCACACCGTCATAGTCGGCTACTCAGAGGGATCGATCGTCGCCGAGAGATACAAGCGCAGCCTTGCCGGTCAGCCGACGAAAGACATCGAGTTCGTCTACATCGCGGCGCCCACGGTGCCGAACGGCGGCATCTACGCGCGCTTCCCCGATCTCCGCATGCCGGGCTTCACCAGCACGGGCGCTGCCGCCGAGTCGCCATACAAGGAAACGTTCGTCACCATCGAGTACGACCCGGTGGGGGACTTCCCCGCCTACGCCAACCCGCTGTCGCTGGCGAATGCGGCCGCGGGGATGGTGTACCTGCACGGCGACCCCACACCCGATGCGACCAATCTGGAGACGGCAGACAAGGCCGTGTACACGTCCGACGACGGCGACACCTACATCCTGGTGAAAACCGAACACCTGCCGCTGCTCAGGCCGGTGCGCGACGTGTCGGCGGCGCTGAACACCACCGCGTTGACGGAGCCGGTGCTGGGAGCCATCGAGCCGACCCTCAAGCTCGGTGTCGACATGGGCTACACGGATCGCGATTACTCCAACGCCGACACACCGACCCGGTTCTCGCTCGTCACGCCGCCCGAGCGCGTGGTCGAAACCGTCAAGCAACTACCCGGTGCCATCAAGCAGGGCACCGACAACCTCACCGGCGGATCGCCGTCGACTTCTGAACCCGAAACCTCCGCCAAGCAGGCCGAGACGAGCAAGCCCGAGCAGAAGCCGGACAAGCCCGCCGTCGCCAAGCCGAAGACACGCAAGCCGGCCGAGCGGGGCAACAACCTGACCGACGCGGTGTCGCGCACCTTGAAGAACCTCAAACCCAAGAAGCCGGCCCAGAAGGACGACGCACCCGCCGAGAAGCAGGACGCCGACAGCACGGTGTGATGTGCTTGGGCCATGGCGGCCAAGCGAATTCTCTGTTTCGGTGACTCACTGACCTGGGGCTGGATCCCCGTGGCCGAGGGTGCGCCGACCGACCGGTTCACCCGCGACCAGCGCTGGACGGGGGTTTTGGCCCAACAGCTCGGGCCCGACTACGAGGTGATCGAGGAGGGCTTGAGCGCCCGCACCACCAACCTCGACGACCCGACCGACGCCCGCCTCAACGGGGCGGGCTACCTGCCGTCGTGTCTGGCGAGCCACCTGCCGCTCGACCTGGTGATCGTCATGCTCGGCACCAACGACACCAAGGCCTACTTCCGGCGCGAGCCCATCGACATCGGCGTCGGGATGTCGGTGCTGCTGACGCAGGTGCTGACGAGCGCCGGTGGTGTCGGCACCGGATACCCGGCACCGCAGGTGCTGGTGATGGCCCCGCCCCTGTTGGCTCCCATGCCGCATCCGTGGTTCCAGCTCATCTTCGCCGACGGCGCGCGCAAGTCCGCGGAGTTGGCCAACGTGTACAGCGCGCTCGCGTCATTCATGAAGGTTCCGTTCTTCGATGCCGGATCCGTCATCAGCACCGACGGGGTCGACGGAATTCACTTCACCGAGGCCAACAACCGCGACCTCGGCGTGGCCCTGGCCGAGCGGGTGCGCGCACTGCTGTAATGCTGTCTGTATGACTCGTCGCCCCCTGACGTGGCTCGCGGTATTCGGGCTCTTCCTGTCGATGGTCGGTTGTTCATCGGCGCCGGACCCCTCCGACGTCTTCGCGTCGTTCGCGGATGCCTTGCAACGCAAAGATGCTCACGCCGCAGCCCAACAGACCAGCGATCCGGCGGCCGCAGAGAAGTCCATCACGTCGATGTTCGACGGCATGGGCAAGGACGCCAAGCTCACGGTCAACTCGTCAGCGGCCGAGGGTGAGGACAACAGCTTCACCCTGAAGTACCAGTGGACCTGGGGCGACGGCCACGACTTCGGTTACGACACCACCGGATCCGCCACCAAGACCGACGCGGGCTGGACGGTCGGCTGGTCGCCCGCGCTGCTGCACAAGGATCTGCAGGATGGGCTGGCGTTCCAGTACAGCCAGGACAGCGACCTGCAGACCCCTGTGCTCGACCGGACCGGTCAGCCATTGATGACGTGGCAGACCGTCGGAGTGATCAACCTCGAGCGTGCGCACCCGGAAGCCGCGGCCCCGCTGGCCGCGCTGCTGGCCCCGTTCGACCCCACCACCACGCCAGATTCCATTTCCGCGCAGCTCAATTCGACGTCGGACGACCGCGTCACGGTCATGAAGTTGCGTGAGGACGACCTCAAACAGGTGCGTGACCAGCTCACCCAGCTTCCCGGCGTCACCGTCGCCGAGCAGGGCGAGCTCCTGACCACCAACCGCGCGCTGTCGTCGCCCGCGATCGACGGGCTGGCGCAGCTGTGGCACGACCGCATCACCAGATCCTCGGGCTGGTCGGTCTACCTGGTGGACGGCAAAGGCGCGCCGGCCCAGCGACTGGCCTCGACCCCGCCCGCACAGACCGATCCGATGCACACGACGCTCGACATGCGGCTGCAACTGCTCGCGCAGCAGGCCGTCGCGCAGGAGACCAGGCCCGCCGTCATCGTGGCCCTGTCGGGTTCGACGGGCGGCATCCTGGCGGCCGCGCAGAACTCCGCGGCCGCCCCGCAGGGTGCCATCGCGTTCTCGGGACTCTACCCGCCGGGGTCGACGTTCAAGACCATCACCACCGCGGCCGCACTGAAAGCCGATCTGGCCACACCTGATACGCCGCTGGCGTGCCCCGGCCAGGCCACCATCGAGAACCGGACCATCCCCAACGAGGACAACTTCGACCTCGGCATGGTGCCGCTCTCCTCGGCGTTCTCGCACTCCTGCAACACCACCATGGCGGCTCTGGCCGACAAGTTGCCCGCGGACGCGCTGACCAACACGGCCCGGGATTTCGGGATCGGGGTGGATTACAACGTGCCCGGGCTCACGACCGTGACAGGGCGCGTGCCCAACGCCGACACCGCGGCGCAACGCGTCGAGAACGGCATCGGGCAGGGCACCGTCACGGTCAGCCCGTTCGGCCTGGCCGTGGCCGAGGCCAGCCTCGCGCACGGTTCGACCATCACACCGTCGTTGGTCGACGGCGAAAAGACCACGGCCGACAAACCGTCGGTGCCGTTGTCCCCCAACGTCGTCGACGCGTTGCGCGCGATGATGCGCGGCACCGTGACCGAGGGCACGGCAAGCGAATTGAGCGACATCGCCGGCCTCGGTGGCAAGACCGGCACGGCCGAGTTCGGCGACAACACGCATTCGCACGGCTGGTTCGCCGGAATCGCAGGCGATATCGCGTTTGCGACGCTGGTGGTCGGTGGCGACTCGTCGGCTCCCGCGGTCAAGATCTCGGGCGACTTCCTGCGCTCTACCGGCTAGCCTGACCCCGGGTTTGGGTGTCAGCTGTGCAGACTGTGCTGCGCCGCGGCGCGATAGTTGGTCTGTCGCACGAACGCGATAGCCCAGCAAGCACAGGAGCCCATCATGAAGATGTCAGCGAAGTTCATCGCACCGTGGCTGGCGGCAGCGGCCATCACCGGCGCCGTCGCGTTGGCGCCGGTCGCCAGCGCCGCACCTGTTTCGCACTCACCGGCCACCACGGGAACCGATCCGCTCGTGCCGTACGGCACCAACCCCGACAACCCGTACCCGCAGGGCTATGTCGACTCCAACCACGACGAGGTCTACACCACGAACGGCAGTGTGGATCTGCCGTTCTGATGCGATTCGGCCGCCAGGTGAACGAGGCCGGCGGCTACCGCGAACCGGGGTCCGTGCACGCCGTCGATGTTGGCGCGCCCGACCACGACCGGAACGGTTCGCAGCGATTCGCCTACGGTGCGCAGCAATTCGTCGTCCAGCGCGCCGCCACCGGCCAGCACCAGTGCGGTCGGCGGTTTCTCGAAAGCCTTCAGGCACCGCGCGATGTTCGCGGCGACGGTCTCCTGCTTGATGGCCAGCCGCAGGCTACGCCATTCCTCGGCGGCCAGCTTGTTGGAGAACGGGACGAGTCCGGCACTGCCCCTGGTGCACAGGCGGCCGATCGCATCGGCCGGTGCCGGACCGTCCAAAAACAACCGCCGCCCGTCCTCTTCATGCGCGACGTGTGGTCCCTCGACGCGGATGGCAGGCGTGCGTTTGACCCGTTCGGCCAGTGCGCGTGGGATGTTGAGCATCCGCGCGACCGCGACCGTGATGGTCTCCCCCGCGCCCGCCGCAGTGACGGCGCGGTCGGGACCGATGAGATCGATTGTGCCGCCGCCGATATCACACACCACGGTGTCCGGCGGCAATCCCGGCGTTGTCTGTGCACCACGCGCCGCGGCGGCCGGTTCGGTCGCGATGGTGCGGGCCGGGCGTCCGGTCAACCGGCCCAGCGTCTCGGCGGCGTCCGCGACGTGATCGGCAGCGAGCAACGCGACCACCGTGCCCCGGGCATCGGCAACCCCGCGCCGCAGCCATGCTCCGTTGTCGAGGGCCGACAGCTCGGTGAAAAAGGCGTCGTCGACCGCCATCTCATGATCGGCCGTCGGGATCGAACGCAACCGGATCCGCGCGACCGTGCCTGGCGGTTGCGAACGCAGGATGCCGTGGGCCTGCGCGGGTGCGTAACGCACGACCTCCGCGTCGATCCTGAACTCGATGAAGTCGTCGTCGACCGCGGGCGGCTCGGGCGCCCCGGTACGCGGCGTGACCGCGATGGCCGGAGAATCGGCGAGTTCGCGGGTGAACTCCGCGACATCGTGAATCTGCTCGTGCCCGAGTTCCAGTGCGGCGCACAGCGCTATCGGATCGGCCAGGGCGCGGTACGCGCGCCCCTCTTCGACCACCTCGACCGCCACCAGCACTCCCGGCGGCAAACCGTCGAGCTCGACCTCGTCGACCACCGGGACGTCGACGGGGATCCGGTTGCGGATGAGCACCGCGTCGTCCTGCGCGGCGAGCACCCCGACGACCGACCAGCCCCGCTCGATCGCCGCCGTCAGTCCCGCGGCGGCGATCTCGAAATCGGTTTCCGTGTCGACCGACACGATCACCGGGCCCGGTTGCGCCGGTCCCGCCAGCGCGGTCAGCGGCGTGTGGCGCCCCACCGCGTAACCGGTGCCGGCCGGCGTGCTGGCATCGGGCCGCCGCAGGCTGCGCACCGGTGAGCGCGGTGACGGCGCGGCAGGCAGCGGTGCGGTCTCGGTGTCCACCGGCCGGATCGCCGACAGCACAAGCTCGTCCGCGCGGACCCCGGCATCGACTTCGATCCGGTGCAGCAGTGCCGCGGCGCCCTCCAGCGATTCCGGCGATCCCTTGCGCCCACGAGTCGGCGCCTGGCCGTGTGTGATCGGCTCGACTGTGCCATCTGTGATGCGCGCCAGGACGATCTCGGTGGTGTGATTACCGATGTCGACCCCGGCCACCACCCTCACCGCAACAGACCTCGCCGGGCGTAGACCGCGGCGGCCTGGCGCACCAACTCGGCACAGCGCGACGCCCCGCGACCCTCGAGCGAGGCTGACAAGGCGTCGAGCTCCGCTGCGGTGGACCGGTGCGGCCGCAGCGCCTCGTACAGACCCATGACCTCTTCGTCGTCGATGGTCGCCAATTCGGCCGCGCGCAAGAAGTTCTCGGCCAGTTGCGGGTTTCCGTGTTCTTCGGCGACGACGGCCTGGTGCGCGAGGACGGCCGGGTCCATCCGCAGGTCCGACAGATCCAGCTTGCCGTCGACCGCGGCTGCGACGGTGAACTTCTCGCTCATGCTCGGGTCACCTCCACCGTGACGGGCGCCTGACCCGGCTCGCTCGCCTCACGCTCCAGCGCCACCAGCGCGACGGCCCGCGCGTGGTAGCGCGCCGAGATCGATTCGTCGGTACCTCCCGTGAGGATCGGCACGGGTGCCATGCCCTTGGCGTGCCGCGCGGCGTTGCGCCCCAGCTCGCGGTAGTTCTTCGCGGTCAGCAGCGGCGCGACGCTGAACAGCTCGAGGTTGGCCAGTGGGGCCAGGTCTCGGCGATGGATCAGCGCGGTTCCCTTGCCCTGCAAACCTATTCCGATGCCGGACCCGGAAAGCTTGGCGGCCGTGAGCCCGATCAGGCCGACGTCGATGGTCGAGCGGACCCGCACAAACCGTGGCACGCAACCCTCTTCCTCAAGCCCCGCGCAGATCTGGCGGATGACCTCGCCGATGGTCAAGCCGCACAGGCTCAGCCACACACTGCGGCCCAACGCAGGCGAGAGGCCGATGCACACCTCACGGGGGTCGCTGCCCTGACGCGCCGGCTCCACCTCGGTCACGGTGATGTGCCCGGCGTGCTCGGCCTGATCGGCGGTCAGCTCGGCAGCGCTGCGCTGCTGGCGGATGTCGTCGATCTCGGCGCGGCGCTGCCCGGTCAGCGCATATCCGGTGCCCGGACCCGAATAGTCGTTGGGATCGGTGATTTTCGACAACACCCGGAACTGCTCGTCGAAGATCGCCGAGGTCTGCAGCTGATCGCCCCGCAACCGCTCGGCGGTCAGCTTCATGATGGCCTCGGCCTCCGCCCGAAAGCCCGTGCGGTGCAGCGCCGCCACAACGTCGAACACCGTGAGCTGCTTGGCCTCGATCGCGTTGGCCGCCTCGGCGACCGCCTTGGGATCGCCGGGCGGCAGGTCGCGCGAACCGTTGGCGGCCACCACCTCATCGATGTGGCTGTCGTCGAAATCGGCAAGCCCCAAGTCGCGGTACACCGCCTGCACGGCCTGTGCCGCGCGTCGTCGGACCCGGGCCAGATGCTCGGCCGACACCGTGCGCAGGCCACCGTCGGCTCCCCAGTCCCGTTGCAGGACGAGGAAGTCATCCATGTCGTCGGAGTTGAAGTTGGACAGCGCGAAGGCGTTGTCGTACCGCGGGATCGAACCGAATCCCGAGAAGATGAAGTCGGCACCGGCCAGCAGCACCGGCAGGGTGTGGGCGCTGCGCCGGATGTCGGATTCGGAGATCAGGTTGTCGTTGCCCGCGCACGATTCCAGGTCGCGCAGCATCACCATGAGGTTCTCGGCGAGCAGTTCCTTCATGCCCTCGGGCACCGAGGCCACCACCCCGACGCCGTCGATGCCCCCGTTCTGCACGCCCTGCGATCCGAGCGCACGGGCCAGCGACACGCAGCGCGATTCCAGGTAGAGGATCGAGCATTTCTCGGCCGCGCCCATCAGCACCTCGGCGCCGCCGCCGCTGGTGACCCGCATCTTGAGCCCGCGCGACGCGTACGCCGACGTGAGGATGGCCTTCGAGAACGGGGTGTCGTCACCGTCGACGAAGACCTGCTCGGTGCCGTAGATGGAAATGGTCTCGGCGTAGCTGGTCAGCCCGCGCAGCCCGAGCCGCAGCTCGAGGGCCTCCTCGATCGAACACTGCGCCATCGCGCCGGGTATCCCGACCTGCGAACCGATCAGCAGCGCAACGGCATTCGACGGTGCGTCGCCGAGTACCGGCACCGTCGTCTCCACTTCGCGGAACCCGTAGGCGACCGCGCTCGCGGCATCCGCGGCGATGAGCATCGGGTCGTCGAGCTGATTGGTCACGTGCGCCTGATTGCTCGGCGTGCGGCGGGCCCGCATCTTGGCCATCGCCATCTGCATCTCGACCGGCGTGAGCACCGCGATGACCCTGGCCAGCTTGGCCGGCGTGGTGCCGCCGATCAGCCGCACCACCTCGGCGCGCGGCACGTTGAGGTCGACGGTCTTGCGGGCCAGTTCGACGTCCGACATGGCCATGGCCTCGGCCGCGACGTCGAGGTCAAGGCCGTAGCGTGCGATGAACTCGTCGATCACGTCGAAGTCCGCGGCGGCCTTGCCGTCGAGTTCGACGACCTGACCGTCCCGGACCACCAGCGAGGGCTCCGGGTCATGCGGACTGTGCATCGCCACCAGGCCCAGAGCCGGGTTGGCCACGCTGAAACCGTCGAGGTTCACCGGTTTCGCGTCGAGAATCCGCATCCGCCCGAGCCCGGCGGCGTCGCTGTCCGTCACGCGAACCATTTTGCGTGACGCGCGGTATTTGGTCTAGCCATTACTGGTTTTGGTGTCAGACTCCGGTGGCGACCTCGAGCGCCTTGAGGGAGTCCTCGAGATGGCTGAGCATGCGCTGCAGGTGCGGCACGCTGCGCCGGCAACCGACCAAGCCGAAATCCAAGTTGTCGGCGTTGTTGGCCAGCGTGATGTTCATGGCCTGCCCGTCGAGCGCAATGGACAGCGGATAGTTGCCGTCCAGGCGGGCGCCCTTCCAGTACAACGGATGTCGCGGCCCCGGCACATTGGAGATGACCAGGTTGAACGGCGGGGCCGTGGCCTTGACGAAGCCCGGGACCGCGGCCAGGCCCAGCGGCGCGATCATCAGTGCCGACAACGCGAGGGCCTGCATCCGGGGCAGCTCCGAGAACACCTTCTTGTTGCCGCGCATCGACTCGCTGATCACGGTGAGGCGTTCGGCCGGGTCGTCGAGGTCGGTGGCCAGGTTGCACAGGATCGACCCGACCAGGTTTCCGCCGGTATCGGCCTCGTTCTCCGACCGTAGGCTGACCGGAACCATCGCGATCAGCGGCCGGTCAGGCAGCGCGGACTGCTCCAGCAGATATGCCCGCAACGCGCCGGCACACATGCCGAGCACGACGTCGTTGATCGTGGCGCCGGTGGCCTCCTTGATCCGCTTGAACCGCTCCAGTGGCCAGGATTGTGCCGCAACCCGCCGCGCACCACCGATCTTGACGTTGAACATGGTCTTGGGCGCCGCGAACGGCAACGTGAGTTGCTGTTCCAGCAACGCCGAGCGGGCCAGCTTCACGGACGACGGCGCGATCCCGGCGACCGAGCCCGCAGCGTCGGTCACGGTGCGCAGCAGCGACGAATTCTGGTGCGGCCGCTTCTTGCGCGGCACGTCCCACGGCACCCGGACCTCGGTATCGTCCGGATCCTCCGACAGCGTGCGCATGATCAGCTTGAGGGCCGAGACGCCGTCGATGAGCGCGTGGTGCAGCTTGGTGTAGACCGCGAACCGGCCGTCGGCCAAGCCCTCGATCAGGTGGGCCTCCCACAGCGGGCGGTGCCGGTCGAGCAGGCCGCCGTGCAGGCGCGACGTCAGTTCCAGCAGGTCACGCACTCGGCCTGGGGTCGGCAGCGCCGAGCGGCGCAGGTGATAGTCCAGGTCGACGTCGTTGTCGTAGGTCCAGCCGACGTTGGCGATGCCGCCGAGGATGGTCGCCGGGTGTTTGCGGAACACGGGCTGAAAGTCGGTGTGGGCGACCATTTCCTCGTGCAGTTCCCGCACGAAGTCGCGGCCCGCGCCGGCCGGCGGCTCGTAGAGCGCCAGACCGCCGACATGGAACGGGTGCTCACGCGTCTCAGCGATCAGGAACATCGAATCGGTGGGCGACATGAACTCCATGTGCCCATTGAACGCTTCGGCGCGCACCGGCAAGGCAAAACCGGAGTGTCAGTACAAGGTCGTCTCGTAATGCTCGTTGGTGATGTCGATCAGCCCGCTCACATCGATTCCCATGGTGGTGGCCATCTCGCCCATCTCCGCCCCGATGGCGCTGTAGAAATTCGCGCCGCCCAGCAGCGCTTCGGCCAGGCCGGGATCCGGGTTCCACATGCGCGAGCGGATGAGCGCCTTGCCGCATTGGTAGAACACTTCCTGGACGCGCACGATGGTGGCGAGCACCGCGGGCTTGCCGTCGGCCGCGAGCATGTCGAGCAGATTGGGGTCGTCGGTGACGAAGGCGTCGCCGTTGACGCGCAGCACCTCGCGGACGCCGGGCACCAGGAACAGCACGCCGATGCCGGGGCGCTCGACGAGGTTGCGGAACGTGTCGATGGCCTTGTTGCCCGGCCGGTCCGGGATCGCCAGGGTCCGCGAGTCGAGCACCTTGACCGCCCCGGGCGGGTCGCCCTTCGGGCTCGCATCGACCTGGCCGGCGTCGTTGACGGTCGCGACGACGTAGAACGTGCTGTGCGCGATGAAGCGCCGCGCGAAGTCCCCGAGGCTCGAGGTCTTCTTCTCCTCGATGAACTTGGGTGGATAGCCGATGATTTCGCGGATGCGAGACAGATCGACGGGCTGGTAGTCGTCAGCTGCGGTGCGGGTCATCGTCAGATGTCCAGTTCCAGTCGGGGTCCGGCCGCGCGGGACACGCAGATGAACATGCGGTCGTTGGCCGCGCGTTCCTGCTCGTCGAGGATGTCGTCGCGGTGGTCGGGGATACCGTCGAGCACCGCCGTCTCGCAGGTACCG
This sequence comes from Mycolicibacterium mageritense, assembly GCF_010727475.1. NCBI lineage: Bacteria > Bacillati > Actinomycetota > Actinomycetes > Mycobacteriales > Mycobacteriaceae > Mycobacterium > Mycolicibacterium mageritense. The sequence continues at coordinate 3,127,105 of NZ_AP022567.1, read as the reverse complement.
CACAACCCTTCCCGGCACGAGGCCGACACCGGCACACCCGCATCCGCGAGGACGTCGAGAATGCTGCGCCCTGGCGGCACCGTGACGGTCTTGCCCGAACGCGCACAACGCACTTCGAATTCGGTATCGGGACGCGTCACCTTCGGTCGCGATGCGAACCGTTCGACGTGCAGCGCACCGGGCGGCCACTGCGTCAGTTGCTCGGCGATCGCGGCCAAGAGCGGTTCGGGTCCGCACGCGTACACGCCCGTGCCCGGCTGCGGTTGCGACAGCAGCTCGTCCAGCGGGATGCGCCCGGTTCGGTCGCTCTCGTAGCACTCGACCGTGCCACCGAGCTCCGCCAGTTCGTCGGTGAACGCCATCCTGGCCGCACTCGACCCCGCGTAGACCAGCCGCCACGGTGCGCCTCGCGCGGCGGTCTCCCGCGCCATCGCGAGAATCGGTGTGATGCCGATGCCACCGGCGATGAACAGGTAGCGGTCATGGTCTTGCAGCGGAAAGTTGTTGCGGGGACCGCGGATTGCGAGCTTCTGCCCTGGCCGCAGAAACGCGTGGACGTATTCCGAGCCGCCTCGGCTGCGGGCCTCGCGCCGGACCGCGATGCGATAGGTGTCGCGCTCTCCGGGTGAACCGCACAGCGAGTACTGCCGCGTGATCCCCGTGGGCAGCACGACGTCGACGTGCGCGCCCGGTTCCCAGGCCGGCCACGGCAGGCCGTCCGCACGGGTCAGCGACACCGACACCACGCCGTCGGCCTCGAGCCGCAACTGCCTGACCATCGCGGGCTGATCGGCACATCCCACACTCATCCGCTCGCCTCTCTTGAACAAGGATCAAGAACAACTATGCCCTACACTTGATCAACGATCAAGGCGTCACGTTTCGAGGAGAGCCGGCGTGGGACTGGACCGGGAACAAGTGGTCACGGCAGGTCTTGCGGTGCTCGACGACATCGGCCTCGATGCGCTGACCATGCGGAAAGTGGCCAATCACCTTGGCGTGCAACTCAACACCGTGTACTGGCACGCCGCGAGCAAGCCCGCCCTGCTGGCGGCCATGGCCGATCTGATGCTCGAAGGCTGCGCCGACGAACCGCTGCCGCAACAGTGGCAAGACCGGTTGCGTGAACTGGCGCACCGCTACCGCAACGCGATGCTCGCCCACCGCGACGGCGCGCGCGTGGTCGCCGGAACGTTTCCCGTCGAGTCGCGCACGCTGCAGTTGGGCGAGGCGTTCGTCTCGACACTGCTCGCGGGTGGCATCGAACCGCGCACCGCGGCGTGGTCGGCCTGGGCCATCGCGTACTACACCATGGGCATCACGCAAGAGCAGCAGGCATTGCCCGCGTTGGACCAGCCGGTGCGCCTCGCCGACGCGGTCAGCCCCGACCGCTATCCCGCGCTGGCACAGGTCGCCGAGTTCTTCCGCCCCGCAGACTTCGACCAGCGCTTCGACTTCGGGCTCGACCTGATGATCGCCGAGCTCGGCAGACGGTGAGCTACGGCTCCTTGGCCAACACGTTGATGGTGTGGAACTTCGGATCGCTCGCGCCGTGCAGTTTGCCTCCGCCGTCGGCGATCTCGCGCAGATAGGTGATGATGTCCGCGTCGATGCGCTCGCCGGGCAGCAGCGCCGGGATACCGGGCGGATAGCTCGCGATCGACTCGCACGAGATCCGGCCGGCGGCGTTTTCCACCGCGACCTGCTCGGCCTCGCCGAGGAAGGCCTCGCGCGGCGGGATGGCCACCTCGTAGCCCAGCGACGCGGCCGGCGGGACTATCAGCGGCGTGTCGCCCGGCCGGTACAGCCGCTTGACGACCTCTTCGACATCGCCCGCGACCCGCAGCAGGTTGGCTGCCGACTCGCCGAGACCGATCACCAACACGATGGTCGCGTGCAACGGCAGCTCGACATGCACGTCGTAGTTCTGGCGCAACGCGTCGGCGATCTCGTAACCCGTACGGCCCGTGTGTCGCACGTCGAGCACGATGCGCAGCGGGTCGTAGCCCGTCACGCCCATCCGACCGACCATCGACTCGTCGACCAGGTCGATGCCGTCGATGCTCTTGAGCTTCGCGCTGGCCGTCCGGATCGCCACAAGCGTCTCGTTCAGCAACTGCTCGCCGTGCATGACCAGCTGGCGGCGGGCCGCGTCGAGCGAGGCCATCAACAACGACGACGGGCTCGTCGACCGCAGCAGCCGCAGCGCACGCGCGACCGCGCCGATGTCGACGCGCCCACTGTCGGAGATATGCAGCATCGCGGCCTGGGTCAGCGCACCGGCGATCTTGTGGGTGCTGGTCAGCATCGCGTCGGCGCCCTGCGACAGCGCGGTCGGCGGCAGCGCTTCGTGGAAGCCGAAGTGGGGGCCCCACGACTGGTCCACGACCAACGGGACACCCCGGGAATGCGCGACCTCGGCCAGCCCCGCGACGTCGGCGGTCATGCCGAAATAGGTCGGCGACACGATGAAAGCCGCCCTGGCGTCGGGAGCGTTGTCCAGCGCCTGCGCCAGCGCACTCGGGGTCACGCAGTGCGCGACGCCGAGCACGTCGTCGTATTCGGGCGCGACGAAGCTCGGGATACCGCCGGACAGCACCAGGCCGTCGACGATCGAGGCGTGCGAATTACGTTGCGCCACAATCCTGGTGCCCAGCGGCGCGAGCGCAAGGCACAGCGTGTGGTTGCCCTGCGTCGCACCGTTGGTGAGGAAGAACGACCGAGCGGCACCGAACGCCTCCGCAGCGAGCCGCTCGGCCTCGACGTACGGGGTCGGCGTCGGGCCGATGTCCACGCCCCAGAGGCCCAGCGGCACATCGGACGCGAGCGCGTCGATGCCGATCGCCTTGACCAGCGCGGGATCCGCACCGGGACCACCCTTGTGACCGGGCGTGTGGTAGCGGGCCGCGCCGCGGAACGCATACGCGACGACGGCGTCGAGATACGGTGCGTTCGGCTGTTCGGGAGCCGTCATCAGCCACCCACCTCCTCGGCGAATTCCTTTGCGGCAGACCGCGGTACCACGATCACCGGTACCGGGCTGTGCCTGACGATCTTGGTGGCCCGCGACCCGATGAACACCCGGGCGACGGCCCCTGCGTCGCTCGACCCGACCACCAGTACGTCGCCGGCATCCCATTCGACGCTCTCGAACGCCTCGTCCCAGTCCCGGCCGTAGCCGATCACGATCTCGGGGCGCGTTGTCTGCGAAGGATCGTCGGTCGCCAGCTCCTTCTCGGCCGCGGCATAGATTTCCTGCGCGAACTCCGAGAGCACGGTGCCACGTTCGTCGCGGAAACGCTCGGTTTCCGATGGCGACAGGTGCACCGCGAACGACGCGAGCCGAAGTTCGCAGCCGTACTGCGCCGCCAGCACGCGGGCCGACGCCAGCAGCAACGAACTCTGCTCGCCGCCGGTGTAGGCAAGCGTGATGCGTTTGATCTTGCCGCCGACCGCGCGAAAGCCACGCGTGGCCACCGCAACCGGAACATGCGAACTGTGCAACAACCGGTCGGCGACACTGCTCAGCGAGATGTACCCGAACTGGCCCGAGTCCGACGATCCGGTCACGAGCACGCTGACCTCGTGCTGTTGGGCGGCCTCCAACAACCCGGCGGGCGCCGACTTCGCGGGGATGGTGATGAACTCGGCCGTGACGTCGGCGGGCATGTCCTCGCGCGCCTGCGCGATCGCGGCCTCGACGAGTTCGTCGATGTAGGCGCGATAGCCCTGGTCTGCCCGGGAGATGCCGGGCGTCCACGGGGCCGGGATGACCACGCACACCAGCAGGTTCTCGCCGCTGGTCCGGGCCAGCATGCCGGCCAGGCTGAGCACGGCCTTGGCCCTGCGCTTGAGCGGGTAGCCGACGAGGATCGTCATGGCTTCGGCTCCTCTGCTTCCAGCCCCACCCGCTCGTGTCTGCCGAGGTGGGAATGGCTGCGCGCGTAGACGAGGTACCAGAGGATGGCCACGGCGACCCAGATGACGAACACGTACAAGGTGACGACCCGCAGGTTGTAGATGATCCACAGCGCACCCAGCACCGACAGGATCGGGGTGACCGGGTACAGCGGCACCTTGAACGTGCGCTTGAGGTTCGGCTGGCGAACCCGCAGCACGATCACACCGATCGAGACCGTGATGAACGCCATCAGCGTGCCGATGCTCGTCATCTCCGCGAGGAAGTTGATCGGGATGAAACCGGCGAGTATCGCGATGACGGTCGCCACGATGATCGTGTTGGGGATCGGCGTGAGCGTGCGCGGGTTCACGCGGTGGAACACCGGCGGGATCATGCCGTCGCGCGACATCGCGAACAGGATTCGCGTCTGCCCGTAGATCGACACCAGCGTGACGCTGAAGATCGAGATGATGGCGCCCGCCGCGATCACGGTGCCCGGCCACGACGATCCGGTGACGTCCTGCAGGATCTGCGACAACCCGGCTTCCTGGCCCTCGAAGCCGCTCGTCGGCTGCGCCGCGACCGCGACGAGTGCGACCACCACGTACATGACGGTGACCGTGATCAGCGAGATCATGATCGCGAGCGGCAGATTGCGGTGCGGATTCTTGGCTTCCTCACCCGCCGCGGCGACGCCGTCGAGCCCGACGAACGTGAAGAAGATGAGTCCCGTGGCCGTGACGACGCCGCCGACACCGGTGGGGTTGAAGGGCGTCAGGTTGGCCGAGTCGAAGCCCTGCACGCCGATCGCGATGAACATGCCGAGCACGGCGAGTTTGATCGCCACCATGACGGCGTTGGTCTTGGCCGATTCGCTGACACCGCGGATCAGCAGGATGGCGCACATCAGGATCAGCAGGATCGCGGGCACATTGCAGATGCCGCCCTCTTCGGGTGCGTTCGACAGCGCCTCGGGCAGCTGGAATCCGAACACGTTGCCGAGGAACTGGTTCACGTACTGCGACCAGCCGACCGCTGTGGCGGCGCCGGCCACGCCCCATTCCAGGAGCAGGCACGCGCCGACGATCACCGCGACGAGTTCGCCGAGCGTCGTGTAGGCGTAGGAGTAGGACGAACCCGACACCGGCACTGCGCCTGCGAGTTCGGCATAGCAGACCGCGGTGAGCCCCGCGACAATGGCAGCCAGGACGAACGACCAGATCACGGCCGGTCCGGCGAGGGGCACCGCCTCACTGAGAATGAAGAAGATGCCGGTGCCGATGGTGCCGCCGATGCCGATGGCCGACAGGCTCCACAGCCCCATGGTGCGTTTGAGCTCGCTGTTGCCGGTGTCCGCACCCGTTTCGGCGTTCATCTCGCCGACCGGTTTACGGCGCAGGGCATGCTCGGTGAACGATGCCACGACTCCTCCTCAGTAGACCCCGTTGTCTCACTAGCTGGTGGGGCCCTAGCACAAGCGGCGAGTGTCCCGGCGGTCACGCTACGACTGCGCGGGTTCTGGGGAGGGCGTTGTGCAACAGTGGTGCGATATTGTCGGCCGCGATACCCGATTCGGCGGTCAGGATTGCGCGCCGAGCGCGGCGTGGGTCACCGCTTCCGACGCCTCGGCCAGCGCCATCCGGTCGACGTTGAACAGGTCGGCGATGGCGTCGAGGATCATCGACTCCATCAACGGCGTGGTCATCTCGTAGAGGCCGAGCAGGTTCTGGATGGCCAGTCCATCGGTCAGGGCCACGATCCGGGTCACGGCGTCGTCCACGTTTCCGTTCGAGGTGAGCACGCCGCGTTCGATGCCGTCGTTGACGCACTCGGTGAACAGCGTCCGCCACAGGTTCATGATCCGGTGAATGTGCTTGCGCAGCTCCCGGTTTCGCGCGCTGACGGCATAGAACTCGACCCACAGACCCCAGGCCAGTGCGAAGTCGTCGTCGGTCACGATGAATCGGGCCAGGGCGGCGATGCGCACCAGCGGCTGATCGACCAGGGCGGCCCAGCGGCGCCAACCGTCGCGGCTCGCCTCGGCCGCGGCCCGGAAGGTCTCCAGCACCAGCCGGTCCTTGGTCCGGAAGTAGTGCTGGATCAGGCCGACCGAGACACCGGCCTCCTCGGCCACATCGGCCAAGCGGGTCGAATCCACCCCGTTGGTCACGATCACCCGCGCCGTGGCGGCGATGATGGCGGCCCGACGGGCATCCATGTGTTCGGGGTTCGAGGCCCGAAATCGGCTGCCTGTGGCCGCTTGCCGCCCAGCCGTGACCGATCCCGGGGACCGAAACACTTCCGACATGCGACAACGCTATAATATGTTCAAATTATTAACAAGAGGTGACCGTTTGGGTCCGGTCTCGCCGGCGCTGCCCGGCACGGCACCGGCAGCCCGAAACCTAAAGTGGCACGGAATTATTGAACGATAAAGCGCCCCCTCGGTCCCCGACATTGCCAAACTCGTCAGGCCCGGCGAATACTCCGGGCCCCCGTGGATGGGAGGGCCGGTGAGCTCCACCGAACCGATCGATCAGGACCGTGCGCCATACGCCGACGCGATGCGCGCCTACGGCGAGGGCCCGTGGATCCGGGTGCACGTGCCCGGCCACATGGGCGACCCGAAGCGTCATCCGCTGCTCGCGGAATGGTTCGGCGACCGGGTGCTCGAACTCGACGTACCGCCGCTGATCGAAGGCGTCGACATCACGCCGGACCCAACGCCTATCACCCAGGCCCAGGCATTGGCAGCACACGCCTGGGGCGCCGCCCGGACGTGGTTTCTCACCAACGGCGGATCGCAGGCCAACCACCTCGCGGTGATGTGCGCGCGCCAGCTCGGCGAGACGCTCGTGGTCCAGCGCAGCGTGCACTCCAGCGTGGTCGACGCGCTCGTGCTGGCGGGCCTGCACTCGGCATTCGTCCATCCGTCGGTCGACGACCACCTCGGCATAGCGCACGGTGTGACGGCCGCCGACCTGTCCGCTGCGCTCGACGCCAACCCCGACGCCGCGGCCGCGCATCTCATCACGCCGAGCTACTTCGGCTCGGTCAGCGACGTGGCGGCGCTGGCCGAGGTCGCCCACGACCACGGCGTGCCGCTCATCGTCGACGAAGCCTGGGGCGCACACTTCGGCTTCCATCCCGCGCTACCCGCCAACGCCCTTTCCAAGGGCGCCGACCTGGTGTGCTCGAGCACGCACAAACTGGGCGGCAGCCTCACCCAGTCGGCGATGCTGCACCTGGGCGCCGGGCCGTTCGCCAAGCAGCTCGAGCCCATGGTTGTTCGCGGCCTGCACACCGTGCAGTCGACGTCGACCAGCGGCATCCTGCTCGCGTCGCTAGACCTGGCCCGCAGGCAACTGGCGACGGGGCAAGCCGGGATCGGCGAATCGGTGGTCGTCGCCGACGAGATCCGGGCGCGGATCCGCGCCAGGGGCCGGTTCCGCATCGCAAGCGACGACTTCCTGGAGTTCCCCGACGTGGTCGCGGTCGACCCCCTGCGCGTGGCCATCGACACGTCGGCAGGCGGGATCAGTGGCGTCCGGGCCAGCAAGCTGCTGATCAACGAGCACAAGATCCACGTCGAGGTGGCGACCGGCGCCGCGATCGTGATGGTGATCGGCGCCGGGTCCGCACCCGACGTGGACCGGATCGTCGACGCCCTGCACGCGCTGCCCGAGGAGGGCGACTCGACGGGCGCCGAACACACCGCATTGAAGGTGCCGCCGCCCGGCGAGAGCCGCATGACGGTGCGCCAGGCGTTCTTCTCGCCCGTCGAGGTCGTCGGCGTCGAAGCGGCCGTCGGCCGGGTCAGCGCCGACACGCTCGCGGCCTATCCGCCCGGCATCCCGAACGTGCTGCCCGGCGAGGTGATCACCGCCGAACTCGTCGACTTCTTCCGCGGTACCACGGCACACGGCGGTTACGTCCGCGGCGCCGTCGACCGCGCGGTCACCGGCTTCCGCGTGGTCTCCGACCAGCACTCCGATCAGATCTGGAAGGAATCATGACCGACGTCATCTTTCGCAACGCGGTCGTCCACACGGTCGACCCGGACCGACCTGCCGCGGCGGCCGTGGCCGTCACCGGTGACCGCATCACCGCCGTCGGCGACGACGCCACCGTCACTGCCCTGGCCGGCCCCGGCACCGAAGTCGTCGACCTCGGCGGCCGGCTGCTGCTGCCGGGCTTCGTCGACGCCCACAACCACCTGCGGCTCGGCTCGGACGTGGCGAGCGCGCAGCTCGCCGGGGCGGCAACCCTCGACGAGGTCTACCGCCGGCTGACCGATTGGATCGCGGCCAATCCGGATGCCTCGTGGATCGAGGGCGAAAGCCTGGACTACAGCGCGTTCCCCACGGGCCAGATGCCCACGGCCGCCGACCTCGACGCCATCACCGGGGACAAGCCGGCGTTCGTGCTGACCTACGACGTCCACACGGCGTGGCTCAACACGGCCGCCCTGCGGTTCCTCGGCATCACGCGCGATCACACCGAGTTGCCGTTCGGCACTGCGAAACTGGATCCGCAGACCGGTGAACCCACCGGGTTCCTGACCAACTTCGCGGTCAAGGGACTGGCCCGCGACGGCCAGCGCGCGATGGCCGAGTTCCTGCCGTGGGCGTCGGAGGACCGGCGCTACGGACGGCTGCTGTCGAGCCTCGACATGGCCATCGCGAACGGGTTGACCACGGTCGTCGAACCACAGAACTCGCTGGACGACATCGGCCTGTTCACCCGGGCCCGCAACGAGGGCCGGCTGAAGTCGCGGGTGATCGCCGGGCTTTTCCATCCGCGCGGCACCCCGGCCTCAGACCTGGCCGACTTCGCCGCCGCGATCAAGCAGTATCAGGACGACCAGTTCCGGCTCGGGCCGCTCAAGCTCTACATCGACGACGTCGTCGAGCCGCACACCGCCGCACTGCTCGAGCCGTACTACAACGAGCCCGGCAACCGCGGCGCGACGTACTACGAGCCTGCCGAATTCGCAGAGATCCTCACGCGCCTGGACGCCGCGGGCTTCCAGGCCTTCGTCCACGCGACAGGCGATCGCGGCATCCGCACCGTGCTGGACGGGGTCGCGGCCGCGCGCGCCGCCAACGGGGCGCGCGACGCCCGGCACCAGATCGTGCACGTCGAATGCCTGCACCCCGACGACGTGGCGCGATTCGCCGAACTGGGCGTGGTCGCCTGCATGCAGCCTCGGCACGGCGCGCCCGACGTGGCCGGCCCCGGCAAGGACTGGGCCGAGGCCATCGGGCCGGAACGCTCGGAGCACGCGTGGGCGTTCCGCAGCCTGCAGCAGGCCGGCGCGGTGCTGGCCTTCTCAAGCGACTGGACCGTCGCCGAGATGGACCCGCTGTCCCACCTGTACACCGCCGTCACGCGGCGCGGCCGCGGTGACACCCCGGCGTGGGTGCCCGAACAGGGCATCACGCTGCACGAGGCCGTGTACGCCTACACCATGGGCAGCGCCTACGCGAACTTCTGCGAGGACAACCGAGGGTCGATCACACCGGGCAAGTACGCCGACTTCGCGGTGGTCTCCGACAACATCTTCGCGGGCCCACCCGAGGCGATCCGGGACGCCGCGATCGACATGACGATCGTGGGCGGCCAGATCGTCTACAACCGAACCTCGGCAGCATGACCATGCGCAGCGGCGGCCAGGCCCTGGTCGACGCGCTCGTCGCGCACGGCGTCGACACGGTGTTCGGCATCCCCGGCACCCACAACCTCGCGGCGTTCGCCGCGCTGGCGGCGTCGCCGATCAGGACCGTGCTCACGCGCCACGAACAGGGCGCGGGTTACGCGGCCGACGGCTACGCGCGCGTCGCGGGGCGCCCGGGGGTGTGCCTGACCACGACCGGTCCGGCGATCCTCAACGCTCTGGCCGCCGCGGCCCAGGCGTGGTCGGATTCGGTTCCGGTGCTGTTCATCTCGCCCGGCATGTCGACCGGGCATCCGGGACGCGGCAACGGGCTGCTGCACGAGGTGAAAGACCAGCATGCCGCGGTGGAAGCCGTGGTCGCCTACAGCCACCGGGTCGGCTCCGTCGCCGAGATCCCGCTGGCAGTCACCTACGCGTTCTCGGCAATGACCACGGGCCGGCCGCGCCCGGTGCACATCGAGATCCCGCTCGACCTGCTCGACGCCGAGGCAGAGGTGCACATCGTCGCACCCGTCGCGCCGCGCCCCGTCGAGCCGGACACCGCGGCCCTGGCCGATGCCGCTGCCCGCCTCGCGGTGGCGGCCGAACCGGTGCTGATCGTCGGCGGCGGCGCGAAAGGCGCTGCCACCCAAGTCCGTACCGTGGCCGAACACCTGGACGCACCGGTGCTGATGACGGCCAACGGCAAGGGCGTGCTCGACGAGGCCCACCCGCTGGCCGTCGGCTCGGGCGTGCACCATCCGGCGGCCCGGGCGCTGCTCGTGTCCGCCGACGCAGTGCTGGCGATCGGCACCGAGCTGGCCCCGTCGGACTTCTGGTACGGCCCGGTCGACCTGGGCGACAAGCTGATACGCGTCGACGTCGACGCCGCCGCGATGGTCACCAACGCAGATCCGGCGGTCCGGTTGCTCGGTGACGCCTCCGCGACCCTGGCATTGCTCGCCGGCGCGCTGCCCGCGATCGCGGCCGGTACCTCGCGCGCGGTACCTCGCGCGCGGCCCAGGCTCGCGAGCGGCTGCGCGCCGACGCTGCCGCCGAGGGCGGGCCATGGCTCGACATCATGGCGGCGTTGGCGCCCACCATCGACGTGCGCACGGTCGTCGCGGCCGACAGCAACATGGCGTCGTATTACGGTGCGCTGTCCAACCTTCCGGTACACCGGCCGGCCGGATTCCTCTACCCCACCGGCGTCGGCACCCTGGGCTACGGGCTGCCCGCGGCGCTCGGCGCGGCCCTGGCCGAAACAGACTCGCGGGTCATGGCGCTCATGGGTGACGGCGGCATCATGTTCACCATGCCGGAGCTGGCCGCCGCCGCACAGCAGGGTGTGGCGTTGCCGGTCGTCGTGGTGGACAACGGCGGCTACGGCGAGATCCGCAACGAGATGGACGACCGCGGCGAGCCCTTGACGGCCGTCGCGCTCGGTGGCGTCGATTTCCCGGGCCTAGCGCGGGCGATGGGCTGCCACGGCGTGACCATCACCGAGGTTTCGGAGTTGACCGGCGCCGTCGAGACCGCCTTCGCGGCCGACCGGCCCACCCTGATCCACGTGCGCGAGCACAGCCGGGCCAGCCAGTAGGGGGTCTAATTGGCGCCGAATTCGACGTAAATGTCGTACTTTTCGGGCGGGAACGACATTTACGTCGAACTCGACGAGCACTACAGGATCGGGAACCGCTCGTCGATCAACGCCAATCGCTGCGCGGCCACCGCGAGCGCGGCCTCGCGTGGCGTCACGGCGTTGGCTTCGGCGTAGTCGAACATGTTGTGGCTCAATGCCCGGATGCGGTCACTGATCTTGGCGAACGACTGCTGCGGGCTGCCATCTATGTCGCCGAAGAACACCCACCACCACCACGCGTTGGTCGCGGAATTGGCGACGAAGTCCGGCGACACCGTCACGCCGCGGGCGGCCAGCGTCGCCTCGGCGTCCGGCAGCACGGGCATGTTGGCGGCCTCGACGATGAGCTTGGCCTGCACGTCGGCCTGGTTCGAGCTGTCGATGCAGTAGGACATCGCGGCGGGCACCAAAACATCCGCCGGGATCGCCAGCCACTGGTTGGCCGGCAACTGCGCGTCACCTTCGCGCAACTGGTTGCGGTCCATGCCGCCCGCGGCGTCGCGCGTGAGCAGCAGCCGCTCGACGTCGAGCCCGTCCGGGTTTGCCACCACGCCGTGCACGTCGACGATGCCGACGATCTTCACGCCGGCCCGCGCCAGGTAGCGGGCCGTCGCGCCGCCCATCGACCCGAAACCCTGAACCACCGCACGGGTATCGGCGGCGGGCATGCCGAGCCGCTCCATCGCGGCCAGCCCGGCCTGGGCCACGCCGTAGCCGCCGACCAGTTCATCGAGCTTGACGCCGTCGACCACCGCACTGAACGCGGTTTTCATCCGGGCGTCGGCACCCGCCCGGTCTTCGATCACCTGGTACGCAGCCTGCACCGAACTGTCCAGGCCGATCTCCGCGATGCCGCGGTCGACAGCATCCTGGCGGACCCCGAAATCCTCCCCCATGGTCCAGCGCTGCTCGATCAGCGGCTTCATGGCCGCCAGGTAGCGGAACAGCACCTGCTCGGCGTCGGCGCTGTACGGGTCGAAGTCGATGCCGCCCTTGGCGCCGCCGAGCGGGACGTAGCGCGCGCCCTCCTCGTAGTGCATGGCTTCCTTGAGCGTCATGCCCTGCGCCAGACCACGGACCTCGGCCAGGGTGCAGCCCGCACGCATGCGCAGGCCGCCGCTGCTGATACCGCGGACCAGCCGGTCGATCACCAGATAGCCCTTGGCGTCGGTGACCGGATCGGTCCAGGTGACCTCGAAGTACGAGTCGGCCATGGGTCAACCCTGCCCTTCCGTCGTGAACACACCCCCAGTGTGTGCGAAAACGGTTAATTCGTAAGTGATTTGGCCAAGTTCGCGATGAGGGCGCGTAATAGTACCGGCCTACGTGTCCGGATGCCGTTCCGATGAAAAACCCCGCTACCTGTGTCGACAGGCGCGGGGCTCATGGCGGTGGCGGAGGGATTTGAACCCTCGGTGGGGGGTTACCCCACACACGCTTTCGAGGCGTGCTCCTTAGGCCGCTCGGACACGCCACCGTGTGGCAGCTTACCGAAAGTACGCCGCTGACCCTAATCGCGTGGGCAGCCTCACCGCTGACGCGCGAAGAACTCTTCCAGCAGGCTCGCGCACTCGTCGGCCAGCACCCCGCCGACCACCTCGGGCCGGTGGTTGAGCCGGCGATCCCGCACGACGTCCCACAGCGAGCCCACCGCGCCGGTCTTGGGTTCCCACGCGCCGAACACCACGCGCGCGACCCGGGCCAGCACCAACGCCCCCGCGCACATCGTGCAGGGCTCGACCGTCACCGCGAGCGTGGTGCCCTCCAGCCGCCAGCCATCCCCCAGGCGGACAGCGGCCTCACGCATCGCGATGATCTCGGCATGTCCGGCGGGGTCGCCGGTGGCTTCGCGGACATTGGCGGCACGGGCCAGTTCGGTGCCGTCGGCCGCGAACACCACGGCGCCGATCGGCACGTCACGGGGCCCGGCAGTGCGGGCGGCGTCCAGCGCGACGCGGATCAGGGCCTCGTCGGACGGGCTCACCGATTGAGTCGGTCGAGCACCGCGGCAAGCTCCTCGGCGAAACCCATCTCGCGCGCGATCCGGCCGAGCTGCTCGTCGGCGTACAGGTCGGTCTCGTCGAGGATGACGCTGAGCACCGCATCGGGCAGCCCGACATCGGACAGCAGCCCGAGGTCGCCCTCCTCGAACGGGTCGGCATCGTCGAGGTCGTCGGGGCCGATGTCGGCGTCGAGTTTCTCCAGCACCTCGGCCGCGATGTCGTAGTCGAGCGCGGCGGTGGCATCCGAGAGCAGCAGCCGGGTACCCGCGGGTGCCGGACGGACGATGACGAAGAACTCGTCGTCGACGTCGAGCAGGCCGAACACCGCCCCGGCGCTGCGCAGCTCACGCAATTCGGTCTCGGCGGCCGACAAACTGTTCAACGCCGCGGCACGCATGGGCGTGCAGCGCCACTTGCCGTCCTCTCGGACGACCGCCACGCCGAAACCATCTGGCAGGTCCGCCGGCGCACGCTGTGCTCCCATGTGCGCCTACGGTAGTCGCCGACCAGCGATTTTGACCAGCCATCACCCTCGGCTGCCCGCACGGAAGTGTGCCAACCTTAGACCGTGACAAACACACCCGTGTGCGTATTGGGCCTGGGGCTGATCGGCGGTTCGGTGGTGCGAGCCGCTGCCGCGGCCGGGCGCGAGGTATTCGGCTACAACCGTTCGGTGGAGGCGGTCGCGGCCGCGAAGTTCGACGGATTCGATGCCACCGCAAACCTCGACGAGGCGCTGCAGCGGGCTGCCGACAGCAACGCGCTGATCGTGCTCGCGGTGCCGATGCCTGCGTTGCCGATCATGCTCGAGCATGTCCGCGGCATCGCGGCGGAGTGCCCGCTCACCGATGTGATCAGTGTCAAAGGCGCTGTGCTGCAAGAGGTCCAGAAGTTCGGGCTGCTGGACAACTTCGTCGGAAGCCACCCGATGGCAGGCACCGCGCACTCCGGCTGGGCCGCGGGCAACGCGGGCCTGTTCATCGGTGCGCCGTGGGTGGTCAGTGTCGACGACCACGTCGACGCGCACGTGTGGGCAGAGGTCACGCGGCTGGCGCTGGACTGCCGCGCGGTGGTGGTGCCGGCCCGCTCCGACGAGCACGACGCGGCCGCCGCGGCCATCTCCCACCTGCCGCACCTGTTCGCCGAAACACTCGCGGTGATCGCGGGTGAGGTTCCGTTGGCGTTCGCGCTCGCGGCCGGCTCGTTCCGGGACGGCACCCGAGTCGCCGCGACGGCGCCCGACCTGGTGCGGGCCATGTGCGAGGCGAACTCCGCGCAGCTGCTGCCTGCCCTCGACCACGGCATCGACCTGCTCACCCGCGCCAGGGACACCCTGCGGGCCAGCGGATCGGTGGCCGAGCTGGTCGAGACGGGGCATGCCGCGCGGATGCGCTACGACAGCTTCAGCAGGCCGGAGATCATCACCACAGTCGTCGGCACCGACAACTGGCGCGCGGAACTGGCTGCCGCCGGACGGGCCGGCGGGGTGATCAGATCCGCTCTGCCAGTCCTGGGTAGTCGAGAATGAAGCCGTCGGAGTCGATGGTGATGGTGGTGTCGGCGACAGGCGACTGCAGCTTCACGCCGTCAGGCGCGCTGCTGTAGCTGATGTTGGCCGCCTCGACCGTCAACTCCGGCAACCGCACGTAGACCACCGGCACCGTGACCGAGTCGGACTTCTCGTACAACCCGAGCCGCCGGATGGGCAACGCGTTGAACAGCGGGCTGAAGATCACGTCGACGTCGAGGGCACCCTCGAAGTCCGACCGCTTGGTCTGGGTGTGGTCTTGGACCAGCCACATGTTCTCTTCATCGCGAGCGATGGAGAGTTGACGTTCCCGCTCGGCCAGGGTGACCGTGAGCGAGAGCCGTTTGGTTGCTCCGAGCTCGTCGGTGACCAGGTCGTACGACGCCGAGAACGCCGGATGGGATGCCGTGGCGGCGGCCACTATCCGGCCGTAGGCCTTGATGCGGTTGCCCGAGAGCTGCACCCGTACCGATTCCATGCGCGGCACGTCGTGGGCTCGCCAGGTCAATACGGCAGGCCAGGCAGATTCCTGGTCGACGGACTGCTCGTCGGTGCGCGCCTCTTCACTCACCCTTCTACCGTATGCGACGGACCGCCACCTTCGTAGCCGAGTCCGGAACTCCCGCGAGATGTTGCCGACGACCGCGATTCCAGTGCGACCTCGTCGCCGAGCAACGGTTGCGGCAGCGGAGTACGGCCGGATCTGCGGGCCCGGAGCCTGCCGCTGCCGGGCACCGACAGCCACACCGCGAACGCCAGCGCGGCGTCGAGGATGAGCGCGAGCGCGGTCACCATCAGCGCGCCGACCAACGCGATGTGGAACTGCCGGATCTTGATCCCGTCGATCAGATAACGCCCGAGGCCGCCGAGGCTCGCATACGCGGCCACGGTCGCGGTCGCGACGATCTGCAGGGTCGCCGTGCGCAAACCGCCCAGGATCAACGGCATCGCGTTGGGCACCTCGACCCGCAGCAGCACACGGGATTCGGTCATGCCCATCGAGCGGGCCGCGTCGACCACAGCCCGGTCGACGTTGGCGATGCCCGAGTACGTGCCCGCCAGCAGCGGCGGGATCCCGAGCAGCATCAGGGCCACGGTCGGCGGTACCAGGCCGAGCCCCCACAGCAGCACCCCGAGCAGCAGCACGCCCAGCGTCGGCAGGGCGCGCAGTGCGTTGACTCCCGTGACGACGAGGAACGTACCCCGACCGGTGTGTCCGATCAGCAGCCCGATCGGCACTGCGACCAGGACCGAGAACACGACCGCCACGACGGTGTACTGCAGATGTTCGAGAATGCGCGCGGTCAGCCCTGCCGGGCCTGACCAGTTGGCCGCGGTAAAGATGAAGTCCAGTGCCTGCTGCAGGAAGTTCATGCGGCCGCCTTGACCAGACGACGCCCGGGCTGTCGTGTCCACGGCGTCGCGGCTTTGCCCGCCAGCATGATCAGCGTGTCGACCACGACGGCCAGCACGAAGATCGCGATGATGCCCGCGATGATCTGATCGCTCTTGTTGGACTGATATCCCTCGGTGAACCAGGTGCCCAGACCGCCGATGCCGATCACCGAGCCCACCGAGACCATCGAGATGTTGGTCACCGCGACCACCCGCAAACCCGCGACCAGCACCGGGATCGAAAGGGGCAGTTCAACTTTCAGCATCCGCACCAGCGGCCGGTAGCCGACCGCGGTGGCCGCGTCGAGTACCTGTTCGGGCACCGCGTCGAGCGCCTCGGGCACCGCGCGGACCAGCAGCGCGGTGGTGTAGAGCGTCAACGCCACGATGACGTTGGCCTCGTCGAGGATGCGGGTCGGGATGATCAGCGGCAATACCACGAACAGCGCGAGCGAGGGGATGGTGAAGATGATGCTCGCGGTCACGGTGGTCAACCTGCGCAGCGTTGTGGTGCGCTGGACGAACGCCCCCAGTGGCACCGCGATCAACAACCCCAGCACGATCGGTACGAGCGAAAGGCGCAGGTGCACAAGCGTCAGCGCCCACAGATCGTCGAGATGGGTGAGCAGATAACGCACGCTAGTCCCCCAATTCGGGGATGTGCCGCTGAGTCTCGAGCGCGGCCAGCACGTCGGTGGCCCTGACCCCGCCGATGACCTGTTCGTCGTCGTCGACAGCGACCCCGAGGCCCGACGGCGACGACAGCGCGGCGTCGAGCGCGAGCCGCAGCGTGCCGTCCGGACGGAACAGCGAACCGCCCGCGATCGTGCTGTCGTAGAGCGACTTTCCGTTGCGGTGCACCTGAACGCCCTCGGCGTTGATCCAGCCGTACGGCGTGCCGTCTGGCCTGGTGATCAGCACCCAGTCGTCAGGCCCGAGGTCGAGCGCATCGATCTCGGGTTCGGCGGCCCGGCGAACGTCGTGCAGCGGCAACCCCGTCGCGTGGAAGAACTGCAGCCCGCGGTAACCGCGGTCGGTGCCGACGAATCCCGCGACGAGATCGTTGGCCGGGTTGGAGAGCAGCCGCGCCGGCTCGTCGTACTGCTGCAGCACACCGCCGCGGCCGAACACCGCGACCTTGTCACCGAGCTTGAGCGCCTCGTCGATGTCGTGTGTGACGAACACGATGGTCTTGCGCAGTTCGCTTTGCAGCCGCAGGATTTCGGTCTGCAGATCGTCGCGCACCACCGGGTCGACGGCACTGAACGGTTCGTCCATCAGGAGGATCGGCGGATCGGCTGCCAGTGCGCGCGCCACCCCGACGCGTTGCTGCTGCCCGCCGGACAGCTGCGCCGGGTAGCGGTCGGCGAGTTTCGGGTCGAGGCCGACGCGCTCCATGACACCGATCGCGGCCTTGCGCGCGCTGCGCCGGGATTCACCGCGCAACACCGGCACGGTCGCGACGTTGTCGATCACCCGCAGGTGCGGCATGAGGCCGGCACTCTGGATGACATAGCCGATACCGAGCCGCAGCTTGACGGGATCGACCTTGGTGACGTCGTCGCCGTTGACGGTGAGCGTGCCCGACGTCGGCTCGATCATCCGGTTGATCATCCGCATGGACGTGGTCTTGCCGCAACCGGAGGGCCCGACGAAAACCGTCAAGGTGCCTTGCGGCACCGCGAGATTCAGGTTGTCGACCGCGACTGTTCCGTCGGGGTACCGCTTGGTGACCTCTTCGAACGTAATCATCTCTGCCCCTGTGTCATCCGACCGGCTTGTCGAAACCGTTGTCGGTCACCCACTTCCGCGCCGCCTCATCGGGGTCGACGCCTGCGTTGCCCTCGACGGCGGCGTTGAGCGCGATCAGTGCCTCGGTGGTGAGTTTGGCCGAAACCGCGTCCAGCACGGTCTTCAGTTGATTCGACATCTTCTGGGACGCCACCAGCGGAACGACATTGGCCGCAAGGAATACGTTCTTGGGGTCTTCGAGGACCACCAGGTGGTGCTGCTCGATCGCGGGCGACGTGCTGAAGATGTTGGCGGCGGTGATGGTGCCGTTGTTCAGGGCCTGCACGGTGGCCGGGCCGCCGCCGTCGCTGATCGCGACGAAATTGGCGGGTGCGATGTCCAGACCGTACTTGTTCTTGAGCCCGACGAGCCCGGTCTGGCGGTTCTGAAACTCCGACGGCGCGCCGACTTTCACCTCGGCCGAGTGCTTCGCGAGATCCTCGATGCTCTTGAGATTCCACTTCTGCGCAGTCGCCGCTGAGACCGCCAGGGTGTCCTTGTCCTCCGCGGGCGACGGATACAGGATGGACAGATCCCCCGGCAGCGCCTTGAGCAGCGCGATCAGCACCGCGTCCGACGTCGTCGCGGTGGTGTCCTTGTCGAAGTACTGCAGCAGGTTCCCGGTGTATTCGGGAATCAGGTCGATCGAGTGGTCCTGCACCGCGGGCACGTAGGTTTCCCGGCTGCCGATGCCGAACTGCCGCTTGATCTCAAAGTCGTTGGCCTCCAAGGCTTGTGCATAGATCTCGGCGATGATCTTGGATTCCGGGAAATCGGCCGAGCCGACGGTGATGGACTTCAGGTCACCGGAGATGGGGCCGCCGCCCAGTGGATTCGAACTCCCGCAGCCGGTGACGATTGCGAGCACGAATACGAGCACGGCCAGGGTTCTGTGCGGCATGCGCAGTCCTTTCGGCGGGCGATCAGCCGGATCGCGGCCCTTCTCGACCCTAACGGCACACCCGACATGCCGCCGCGCTTTGCCTCACGGTGGTTTGCTTTGCCGCCGATCCGGGCAAAGATGTCAACATGACCAGCGATCAGCCGGCCCCCCACTTGCCGGAGCCAACGCCGGGCACGACCCCACCGGAGTTGATCCCGGAGGCGCAGACACCACCCGAGGTGGGCAAGCCGGACAAGAAGACGCCGGACAAGGGCAAGCCCCCTGTCGACCAGTCCTCCAAGTTCACCCGCGCCGGAGCGCTGTGGTCGGCGCTCATCATGGGTTTCCTGGTGTTGATCGTGCTGCTGATCTTCATCGCCCAGAACACCGAACCGGTGCCGCTGGCCTTCCTGGGCTGGCGCTGGTCCCTGCCGACGGGCGTGGCGATCCTCGGTGCCGCGGTGGCCGGCGGACTGCTCACGGTCGCGGCAGGCACCGCCCGGATCTTCCAGCTGCGCCGGACCGCGAAGAAGAACCTGAAGGCCGCGCTGCGCGGCTGAGGTTCAGGACAGCGCCTTCAGACCCGACGCGATGGCCGGCGCCACGGCAGCGCCGACGCTCGAGCTGCCCTCGGCCGCCGAGCCCTGCCGGTGCCGGAAGTCGATGCCCGCGGCGATGATGGCCGCCTTGAAATAGGCCAGTGCCATGTAGAAGTCCCAGTGCGCGAGCTCCTGGCCGGACTGCACCGCATACCGGTTGGCCAGCTCGTCGGCCGACGGCATGAGCGGTGAACTCCACGCGGCTTCCATGCTCAGGATCAGGTTGAACATCGGGTCGCGGTACACGCACATCAGCGCGGCGTCGCTGAGCGGGTCGCCCAGCGTCGACAGCTCCCAGTCCAGCACCGCGAGCACCTTGGTCGGATCCTGCGCGTCGAGGATCGTGTTGTCGATGCGGTAGTCACCGTGCACGATCGAGTTGCGGCTCTGCGCGGGAACCGCCTCGGCCAGCGCCTGGTGCAGGCGTTTGACGTCGTCGTCGCGGGGATCGTTGGGCAGCCGGACCAGATCCCACTGCGAACCCCACCGCCGCACCTGGCGTTCCAGATACCCTGCGGGCTTGCCGAAGTCGCCGAGGCCCACGGCCTCCGGATCCACCGCGTGCAGGTCCGACAACACCTTGATCAGGGCGTCGACGCTGCTGCTGACCACGCTTTCATCGCCCATCGCCGCGAGCTCTGCCGCGCTGCGGACGACCTGCCCCTCGACGTTCTCGACCATCTGGAACGGCGCGCCCAGCACCGAGTCGTCGTTGCTCATCGTCACGGCCCGCGCGACAGGCACCGGAGTGTCGGCCAGCGCGGCCACGACGCGGTACTCGCGGGCCATGTCGTGCGCCGACGGCGTGAGACCGTGCAGCGGCGGGCGGCGCAGCACCCACTTCGACGCGTCGTCGTACACCCGGAAGGTGAGGTTGGAACGGCCGCCCGAGATCAGTTCGGCGCGCAGCTCACCGGAGCGGGCGATGCCCTCGGCACGCAGATGCCGGTCGAGGGCGGTGAGGTCGAGGCCTTCCAGAGATGTCACGGTCACTGTTTACCACCGTGCTCGTTGCTCTTCGCGCGAGCGCTCATCGGACTATTCCTCGGCAGCAGATCCCACACGTGCTCGGTGCCGTTGACCGACGCGACCGCGAGCTTGCCCGATCGCGACGACAGCACCCGGGTGACCGACGCGTAGTCGACGTGGAACGACAGCAACCGCTCGGTGCCCAGGATCTGGTGCAGCAGCACGTTGATCACGCCGCCGTGGCTGAACACCGCGACCGTCTCGTCGTGATCGCTTGCCGCGACCAGATCCTCGATGGCCGCGCCGATGCGGGCGGAGAACGCGTCCTCGTCGACGCCGCTCGGCAGGTGGCCGCCGGCCAACCGGGCCAGCTCCTCGGGGTTCTCCTTGGCGATGTCCTCGATCGGCACGTAGTGCGACATGTCGCGGTCGTATTCGGCGAGGCGGTCGTCGACGTCGACAGTGAGCCCCAGCTTCTCCGCGAGCGGGCCCGCGGTCTGCACCGCGCGTCGTTGCGGGCTGCTCACCAACCGCGAGACCGGGAAGCGGGCCAGGGCCGCGGGCAGCCGGTTGGCCTGTTCGAGACCGACCTCGGACAGATCGGGATCGGACCCTTGGCCGGGTTCGCTGCGCAACGGCAGCGCATGTCGGACCAGAAGCAATTGCACCGTGACACCATAGGTCGGCAGTGGCACGGCGGCGGAGAGGGCCAGCACATGGGTTATGCCGACACGTTGTTCGACCTCACCGACCGCGTCGTGCTGGTGACCGGCGGCAGCCGGGGCCTGGGCCGCGAGATCGCGATGGGGGCTGCGCAGTGCGGGGCCGATGTGATCATCGCGAGCCGCAACCTGGAATCCTGCGTCGTCACCGCCGAGGAGATCGCCGCGACGACGGGCCGCCACGCGTTCCCCTATCAGGTGCACGTCGGGCGCTGGGATCAGCTCGACGGGCTGGTCGATGCCGCCTACCAGGAGTTCGGCCGGGTCGACGTGCTGGTCAACAACGCAGGCATGTCGCCGCTTTATGAATCGCTCTCGACGGTCACCGAGAAGCTGTTCGACGCGGTGGTCAACCTCAACCTCAAAGGCCCGTTCCGGCTGTCGGCCCTGGTGGGGGAACGCATGGTTGCCGCAGGCGGAGGCGCGATCGTCAACGTCAGCTCGTCGGGTTCGTTGCGGCCCGACCAGCACATGCTGCCCTACGCCGCGGCCAAGGCAGGCCTGAACACGCTGACCGAGGGACTGGCCAAGGCGTTCGGCCCGACCGTACGGGTCAACACTCTGATGGCCGGTCCGTTCCTCACGGATGTCAGCAAAGCGTGGGACATGGCGGGAGACCCGTTCGGCCACCTGGCGTTGCAGCGGGCCGGCAATCCCGCGGAGATCGTCGGCGCCGCACTGTTTTTGATGTCAGATGCGGCGAGCTTCACCACGGGGTCGACCCTGCGCGCCGACGGCGGCCTGCCCTGAACGGGGCACGGTAATGTAGCTGATATAGCTAACTTGTCATGACAACTTGACCCGGAAGGTGATGCGGATGGCGGGGCCCCGTTCACGCCATGAGCACGTCGCGGCCGAATTGCGCCAGCGCATCAGGCGCCGGGACTACGCGATCGGTCAGGCGTTGCCCACCGAGAGCGCGTTGTGCGCGGAGTTCGAGGTGTCCCGCGGGCCGGTGCGGCAGGCACTGGCAACGCTCAAGAACGAAGGGCTGATCCGGGTCTCTCGCGGCAAGCCCGCGGTGGTGCGCAGCCACGACGCCACGCAGACCCTGGACACCTTCACGCCGTTCACGCAGTGGGCCGAACGCGTCGGGCGCACCGCAGGCAACCGCACCATCGAGGTCGCGAGGCGCCGTGCCTCCGAAACCGCCATCGAGGCACTGGGTTTGACGGCCGACGACTTCGTGGTCGAGGTGCTGCGGGTGCGCCTGCTCGACGGTGAGCCGGCAATGCTCGAGCGCAGCACGTTCATCGAGTCCGTGGGTTCTCTGCTGTTCGAGTTCGACACCGATTCCGGCTCGATGACCGACTACCTCGCGAGCCGCGGAGTGTTCTTCGACTCGATGGAACACGTGCTCGACGCCGTCGCGGCCGGCCCGGACGACGCCGAGAACCTCGGGATCGCGCCCGGCAGCCCGCTGCTGCGGGAGCGCCGCATCTCGCGCGATCAACACGGCGTGGTGTTCGAATGCGCCGACGACCGCTATCGGCCGGACATGGTCACCTTCAGCATCGTCAACGCCCGCACCAAGTTTTCCTCCGCCGGCCAGACATGAAGTCGCACTCTCCTATTCGGGAGAGTGCGACTTTGTGCCTGCTCGCGCAGGGGTGGTGAGGCGTCAGTCGGCGGCAGGCATCCGGTTCCAGTGCGGGATGAGCAGCAGCATCGCGAGGAACGCGGCGACGGCGAAACCATAGAACAGCGTCGACGTGCTCAGGTAACCAGGCAGCAGGCCGCCGAGGATCGCCCCGACCGAGCCGCAGCAGTTGATCAGGCCGGCCGCAGTGCCCGCATGCTTGGAGGTACCGAAATCGACTGCGGCGACGCACGAGATCATCGCGTCGGCGCCGTAAACGCTCAGACCGATCAGTCCGAGTACCCCCACCATGATCCATACGTTGCCCGTCGCGGTCAGCGGCGCGAACAGCGCGAGCACGGCCACCAGGATCGCCAGGCTCAGCACACATGCGGGGACGCGGCGGGCCTTGAACACGCGGTCGGAGATCCGGCCCAGCAGGATCGGGGCGATGACGCCCGCGATACCGAACGCCACCGGAACCGTCACGGCCTGGAACTTGTCGCCGTCGGCCAGCCGCTCCGCGACGATGACCGGGCCCCACAGCAGGATCGCGTAGCGGGCGGGCTTGAGAAGGAAGTACGACGCGCCAAGGGTTCTCACCATGCGATCGCGCAGCACCACGGCCAGCGACTCGCGCCACGACGGGGTCGGCTCGGCGACGGCCTCGGCGTCGGGTGAGTCGTCGAGTTCTGCGATGTCTTCCTTGGAATGGAATTCCTCGATCGGCGGCAGCCCGACATCCTCGGGCTTGTTGCGCTGGAACAGCAGCACCAGCACGAACACCCCGACCACGATGGCCGCACCGGTGAAAAACGCGGCACGCCACGAGCCGAAGATGTCATAGGCGAACCAGCCCAGCACGGGCGCGGCCACCAGACCGCCGAAGGCGTAGTTGGTGCTCCACAGCCCGAGCACGCGGCCACGTTCTCCGATCGAGAAGAACTGGGCCATGTTGGCCAGGGTTCCGGACCAGCCGGTGGACTGCGCGAGACCCTGCACGATCATCAGCGGCAGCAGGAACACCAGCGCGGGCAACAGACCCATGAACAGGGTTGCGACGGCCGAGATGGCGAGACCACCGAGGATGACGATGCGGGGCCCGAAGCGGTCGGAGACCTGACCCCACACGAACTGCCCGGCCGCGTACGCCGCGAGGTAGGCGGCATCGAGGTTGGCCAGCGTGCTCTTGGTCAGGGTCGTGCTCAGGATGGGGTCTTCGAGGATGCCGAGCTTGGCGACCGAAAAGGCTTGTCGGGTGAAATAGAAGCCGGCGTAGGCGATCCACGTGACGGCGAAGATCTGGATCCGCCAGCGCTGGTAGCGCGGCACGGTCGTCGGGTCGGTGGACGTCGTGATCATGAGATGCACCTCTGATGGGCTGTGCAGACGGTGTGCTGACGGGCCGGGGCAGATGGCCGAGTGAGTGGCCGAACGTCAGGTTCAGGTTTCTCGGACGAGAACGGGTGGAGAGGCGGTGCGGCGGTCGGGAGGCGGGGCCTGCGACCGACCGCCGCGAGCAGACGGTTTCCGGGCCTACCGCAGGGCCGCCACCAAGGTCGGTAGGTCGGCGACGCTGTCGAGGATGTGCGTGGCTCCGGCTTCGGACAGCTGGGCCCGGTTGTGCGCGCCGGTCAGTACACCGATCGAGGCCCGCGCACCCGCGCGCAGCCCGCTGATGACGTCCGAAGACGTGTCACCGAGCACGATCATCGATCGCACCGAGTCGGTTTCGGTCTGCATGAGCGCCGTCAACGGCATGTCGGGGTAGGGCCTGCCGCGCACGCCCGGCGAGGGGCACAGCACCACGTCGGCGAGACTCTGCCAGCCGAGCGCGTCGATGATGGCCGACTGGGTTTCTTTCGCGAAGCCCGTGGTCAGCGCGGTCTTGATGCCGTTCGAGCGCAAAGATGTAATGACATCTTCGGCCCCGGGGATCGGGCTGCAGTTCCCGTCGGCGACCAGCTGGGCGTAGGTGCGTTCGAATTCCTTGTTGGCGGCCTGGGCTTGCTCCTCGTTGCCCTTGGCGAGGTGGCGGAACACAACGATCTTCGACTGTCCCATGGTGTCGGAGACGTAGCGCAGCATCTCCTCGCGGTCGGCGTCGGTCTTGGACAGGCCCGCATGGTTGTCGGCCGCGAGAAACGACTGCTTCACCAGACCCGTGTCCTCCACGGTGGTTCCGGCCATGTCGAACACGACGAGGCTGATGGCGTCAGTTGTGTTGGTGCTCATTGGTTCATCCCTTCGGAGTAGCTGGTTCAGGCGTGCGCGACGACGCTGTCGCGGGACAGGGCGTTCTCGACGCTGTCGAGGGCGAGGCCCATGCTGGTGGTCATGCCGATGCCGGTGGTGACGGTGACGACGTGGGTGCCCTCGATGGGCTCCTCGATCAGGAATTCCTGCCCCGGCGCCGACGAGTACACGCCCTGCCAGCGCTCACTGACCTCGATCTCCTTGACGCCGAACAGTTTCCGCGCCTCTTCGAGCAGGACCGCGAAACCCTCCTCGGATTGGAACGGCGGTGCGGAGACGTCGCGGTAGTGCGTGTCGCCGATCAGCACCGAACCGTCGGGCTGCGGGGTGTACATCTGGTGCAGGTCGATCGCGACGTAGTCGGGATGGTCGGCCCGCAACCGGTCGGCCACCGCCTGGACACTCGGGAGCCCCTCGAATCCCGAGTACCGCAGCAGCGACCAGCCGGTGAACAGCGGCGCGGGCAGCGCGAAGGCCAGCGGTAGCCGGGCCCGCAGCATGTGCAGCCGGCACCGCAGCAGGCCGTCGCGTTCGGCCAGGCCCGGGAACAGCCGGTCGACGTCGTAGTTGACCGTGACGAACGTCGTGGTAGCCCGAAGCGGGCCGCGCGACGTGTGCACGACTCCGGGCTCGAACCCGGACGCCGCGGTGCGCCAATGGAAGTCGACGCCTTCGCTCGCGAGCCAGCGCGCGATCGACGGGGCGGCCGTGCGCGGGTCGACCTGCAGGTCGTTCGGCAGGTACATGCCGCCGGTGACACCCGCGGGCACCACCGGGATCTGCTCAAGGATCTGCTCGCGGCTCAGCAGCCGCACCTCGCCGTCTTCCCGGGTGGTGACGAATTCCCGCATCACAGCGAGCTCGTCGTCATGGCGCGCCACGCAGAAGGTACCCGCCTCTGCCGACCAGAACCCTGCCTTCCGGGACAGGTCGAGCCAGTGCTGCCGACCGTTGCGGGCGTAGTCGCGCGCAACGCCGGACTGCGCGGTGATGCAGGCGTGGCCGAAGTTCTGGACCGACGCCCCGACTACTCCGTCGGCGTGGTCGACCACCGCGACCGTGAGGCCCCGCTGGTGCGCGTGATAGGCGTGCGCCAGGCCGACGATGCCCGCACCGACCACCACGACGTCGTAGCTGTGATGAATTCCCATGCGGATACAGTGGGGCACATCACGCAACTTGTCAATACAAGTTCGAAACTTCCACGACTTGTCTACCTACCCGTTAGGTAGGTGCGCCTACGGCGTGATGATGCTGAAACCCGGGTCGGGTCGGTCCAGCGCGCTCAACAGCGCGGGCAGGGCGTCGGCATCACCGGTCACCTCGAACCCCGGTGAGGCCGCGTCACCGGCCGCCAACCCCAACAACCGGAGCTTGTTCGCCAGCCGGACACCGGTCTGCGCGGTCTGCGGATCTGCCGGTGCCTTGCGGTACACCAGCACGCCGTTGCGCAACGTCAGCCGGTAGTTGTCGCCTGTGTCCTCGAACGTGACGTCGATCGCGAGGTCGAGATCCGACGCGCGCGGGCCGTTCACGTTGATCGCGAAGGTGTCGAAGATCTGCTCGGGCGTGAGCTGTCCGAGCAGCGACGGCGACGCCGACGTGGTCGGCGTGCCGAACTTCCCCTCGCGCAGCTCGGTGGCACCGGACAGGAAGAAATTGCGCCACGTCGCGTTCTCCGCGCCATAGGCCAGCTGCTCGAGCACGTCGGCGTAGAGTTCACGGGCCGCCGCGTGGTTCTCGTCGGTGAAGATCACGTGATCGAGAAGTGTTGCCGCCCACCGGAAATCTCCTGACTCGAAAGCCCGTTGGGCAAGCTCGACCACCCGGTCGGCGCCGCCCATGGCCTCGACGTAGCGGGGTCCGAGCGCCTCGGGCGGGTGCGGCCACAGCCGCGCCGGGTTACCGTCGAACCAGCCCATGTAGCGCTGGTAGATCGCCTTGACGTTGTGGCTCACCGAACCGTAGTAGCCGTGCGTGTGCCAGGCCCGCGCCAGGGCCGGCGGCAGCTGGAAGGTCTCGGCGATCTCGACTCCGGTGTAGCCCTGATTGAGCTGGCGCAACGTCTGGTCGTGCAGGTAGGCGTACAGATCGCGTTGCAGCGACAGAAATTCCACGATCTCGTCCCGGCCCCACGTGGGCCAGTGGTGCGACGCGAACACCACCTCCGCGCGATCCGCGAACGTGTCGATGGCCTCGGTCAGGTAACCCGCCCAACCGTGTGGATCACGCACCAGTGCGCCGCGCAGCGTCAGCAGGTTGTGCAGGTTGTGCGTGGCGTTCTCGGCCATGCAGAGTGCCCGGAACTTCGGGAAGTAGAAATGCATCTCGGCCGGGGCCTCGGTGCCGGGCGCCATCTGGAACTCGATCTCGACACCGTCGATGGTGTGGGTCTCGCCCGTTTCGCGGATGTCGAGGGTCGGGACGATCAACGCCACCTCGCCGGTCGACCCGACCTGCCCCAGCCCACAACCGACCTGCCCCTGCGGGTTACGGGCCAGTGCAGCGCCATACATGTAGCCGGCCCGGCGCGCCATCGCGGTGCCCGCATAGACGTTTTCCTGCACGGCATGTTCGGTGAAATGTTCCGGCGCGATGATCACGACCTTGCCCGCGTCGACATCGGCTTGATTCGTCACACCGAGCACACCGCCGAAATGGTCGGCGTGACTGTGGGTGTAGATCACCGCGACGACCGGACGGTCGCCGCGGTGCGCGCGATACAGCTCCAGGGCCGCGGCGGCCGTCTCGGTCGAGATCAACGGGTCGATGACGATGATCCCGGTATCGCCCTCGATGAAGCTGATGTTCGACAGGTCCAGGCCGCGCACCTGATAGATGCCCTCGACCACCTCGTAGAGGCCCTGCCTGGCGCACAGTTGCGACTGCCGCCACAGGCTCGGGTGCACCGTCTCGGGCGCCTCGCCGGTCAGGAAACCATACGAGTCGTTGTCCCAGACCACCCGCCCGTCGGCGGCCTTGACGACACCGGGCTCCAGCGCGGCGATGAATCCGCGATCGGCGGCGGTGAAATCTCGCGTGTCGTCGAACGGCAGGGTGTCGAGGTGGTCGCGATGGGCGGAGACGATGACGGCGGCGGGCGGCTTCTGTTCCATGCCTGCGACATTGCCACTATCCGATTCCGAGTGGGGTGATCCTGCTGATCTCCGCGTCGCCGTGACCCGCGGCCACCGCGGCATCGACGTAGTCCCGGAAGGTTTCCAGCGCGCCGGCATCGATCCCCGCCGATCGCGCCGCGGAGATCAGATTGCGCAGTGATGCCGCGACCGACGACACGGGCGCACTCGCGTCGTCGTGCCGGCCGGACTCGACCCGCTCGGCGATCTCGGTGAAGATCGCCGGGAGGATCTCGCTGATGCCGTTGGCATGCGGCAACAGCTCCACCGCGCTGACGCCGTTGGCTTTCGCGATCGACAAGGCGTGCACGAATCCGCTCACCGACGTCCAGAACAGATCGAGCAGCGCGACGTCGAATGCTTCCGCCCGACCCACATCCTCACCGAGCCACGTGAGTGTCCCGAGGGCAGACAAGACCTCGCGGTGATCGTCGAACAGCTCACGAGGGCCCGAGAAAAGCACACTGGCACTGGCGGTTCCGATGGTGTCGGTCGGTGTCATGATGGCGCCGTCGAGATACGCCCCGCCCGCCCCCGTCACGAACGAGGCGGTGCGGCGCGCCGCGTCGGGTGTGCCGGCGCTCAGGCCGATGATCACCCGGCCTGCGACGGCATCGCCTGCCGCGGTCAGCACCGCATCCACGGCCTGCTGATCGACCACGTTGACCAGCGTGAGGTCGCCAGCGGCAATCGCGGACGCAGGATCGTCCGCCCAGACCGCACCGCGCGCCACGACGTCGTCGGCCTTGGCGGCGGTCCGGTTCCACACCGTGGTGCGATGATTCGCGTTGAGCAGCGCGCGGGTCAGCGCCTGACCCATCGGCCCGAGCCCGAGAACGGAGACACTCATGCGGCCGGCCTCTTGATGCTCTCGATGATGCGCGCGAAACCGTCTTCGCCGTGTCCCGCGGCAATCTGACGCTGGATCAGCCGCTGAACCACGTCGATGACCTCGGTGCTGATGCCCTGTCCCCGGCTGGTCTCGACGATGTCCGAGACGTCGGAGAACAACAGGCTCTGCTGCCCGGGCACACCGTAGTCACCACCGTCGACCACGCCGGCGAACTCCTCGACCGCTTCCAGCACGGCCCCGAGAAACGCCCTGGCCCGCACCGCGAATTCCTTGGCCGGGACACCGACGGTGCCGACCATCGCGGCACCGTGGAAGAAGCCAGCGAACATCACGTACATGGCCGAGAGCAACGCCAGGTCGTACAGTGAGGCCAACCCGGCATCGTCGCCGAAATACTCCGCGGTTCCCCAGGTTTCGAGCAGTTCACGATGGTCGTCGAACAGCGCTCGCGACCCGCTGTAGAGCAGTGACGAGCCGGGGTTGCCGATCATCGCGGGCGTGGCCATGATGCCGCCGTCGAGATAGTCGACGCCCGCGCCTGCCGCCCAGCGTGCGAGTTCGCGTGCGCCCTCGGCCGATGTGGTGGTCAGGTTCAGCACTCGCCGGCCCGCGAGTCGCTCGGCGAGTGGATCGAGCACGGCGTGCACGGACTTGTGGTCGAACAGGCATACCACGATCAGGTCGGCGTCCAGCGCCTCGCCCGCGGTGGCCGCCACGGTCGCGCCGGCCCCGGCCAGCGCCTCGGCCTTGTGCGCGTTGCGGTTCCAGATCACGGCGCGATGGCCGGCACCGAGCACGCTGCGGACCAGCGCCGAACCCATCTCCCCGGTTCCGAGAAAGCCGACTGTCAGTTGCGGATTTGTCATGTCATCATCGTTGGGGTGATGCGGAGTTTTCGACAAGTACCCACTTTAAAGTGCGATACTTACCTTTTCGTAACTGTTGGGCATGAACTGCGGGGATGGCGAGATGAGTCAGTTGGGTAAATTCACCTGCGGCCTGGATGCAGCGTTCGCCGTGGTGGACGGGAAGTGGAAGCCACTGATCCTGTGGGAGTTGCAGGGCGGGCCGAAACGGTTCAACGCGCTGCACCGCAGCCTGCCCGGGGTGTCACAGAAGATGCTCACGCAACACCTCAAGGAGCTGCAGCGGCACGGCGTGGTGCATCGGGAGAGCTACCACGAGGTGCCACCGCGCGTCGAGTACTCGATGACGCCCGCAGGCGAAGAGCTCCTCGAATCGCTTGAGCCGTTGGGCATTTGGGCCACCAAGCACATCGAACTGATCTGTGCCGCCGAGGCGGGCTAGCCGCCGTGCTCGGCGAGCCACCGCTCGGCCCGCCGTGCCGAAGCCCTGGACAGCCACGCATCCTGGATCAACTCGGTCAGTTCGGTACGGCTGATCGCGCCGATCTCACTGCCCCGCACCAGAACTGACAGATGCCCGTCGAAGCGGTCGGTCGTGAAGAACGGCGACGACGGATCCTGCACCAGCGCGAGCTTGTCGCTCTCCGACTCGACCCAGATCATGATCACGTCGGGATACCGCTCCCCGGTTTCGGGATCCACGGCGTCGGGTTGCGGCGTGCGGAAGAACACGAACGACTTTCCGCCCACCTGGTAGATCGGGTTGCCCTTGGGCCCCTCAACACGTTTCACGTGCGGCATGGCCGCGGCGATCGCGTGTACGTCGGCCACCGTGGCGCGCCGCGGCGTCATGGCTGTGTGCCGCGGTGCAGCGGATGCAGCGTGACGTCGTGCAACACACCGCGGCTGACCGTCGCCGTCATGAACGTGCAGTGCGGTTGCCGCCGCCGGTCGGTCGGCGAGCCCGGATTGAGCAGACGTAGACCAGTTTTCGCGGTGGTATCCCACGGGATGTGGCTATGCCCGAACACCAGCACATCAGTGTCGGGATAGTCCCTGGCCATGCGGGCCTCGCGGCCCGTGGCGGCCCCGGTCTCGTGCACGACCGTGAAGCGCAAACCCTCCAATGTCACGTGCGCCTGCTCGGGCAGGCGACGACGCAGTTCGGCCCCGTCGTTGTTGCCCCAGCAGCCGATGAGCCTGCGTGCGCGCCCGCTCAGCGCGTCGAGCAGCGCCGGCTCGACCCAGTCCCCGGCGTGGATCACGACGTCGGCGCGGTCGACCTCATCCCAGACCGGCGGGGGCAGATCCCGCGCCCGCTTGGGCACATGCGTATCGGCGATCAGCAGCAGGTGCACGCCCCAACGTTAAGCGCCCCGCGACCCAACCGGCCACAACCGCAGGCGGCGATTCACCGCGCGGGGACGCTGAGGCGCCGTGAGCCTGCTCGCCTCGTAGTCGGCCAGCAGCGTAGTCACGGTCTCCTCGGCACACGTGCGGTTGGTGCCTATCCCACCGGTGGGACCACGCTTGATCCACCCGGTCGCGTAGACCCCGTCGGCCACCCGGCCCGCCACGGCCGGGATGGTCCCGGTGTCGTCATCGAACGGCACACCGGCGATCGCATGGCCGCGAAATCCGATCGAGCGCAGCACCAGCCCGGTCTGCACGATCCGGCCGTCACTGCACCGCACTCCGGTGACGGCGTGATCTCCCAGAATTTCCACCGGAGAGGTGTTGAACCGCAAAACGATCCGCTTGTTGCCCGCGGTGGCCGGCCGGGCGGCGATCTCACGCAACAGATCGAGCTTGCGGCCCGTCCCGGCGGGGACGTCGTCGGGGTCGACGATCACGTCGACGCCCGCGGCGCGGCTCAGCGCATACAGCTCGGGGGTGGTGAACGCCGCGTGCTCGGCGCCGCGACGCCCCAGGACCACGACTTCCTCGATCCGGCTGCGTCGCAACGAGGCGAGCGCTGCGGCGGCGATGTCGGTGCCCGCCAACGCATCCGGATCCGCGGTCAGGATCCGGGCGAGGTCCAACGCGACGTTGCCGGTGCCGATCACGACGGCGCGCTGACCGCTGAGGTCGGGTGCCAGTGCCGCGTGGTCGGGATGCCCGTTGTACCAGCCGACGAACGACAGCGCTCCTACAACGCCCGGCAGGTTCTCCCCCGCGATGCCGAGGTGGCGTTCACCGGCGGCACCGTAGGCGTAGATCACCGCGTGGTGATCGCGCAACAACTCGTCGTGGGTGATGTCCTGCCCGATCTCGACACCCAGATGCAGCGTGAAACGCTTCTGCTGCCCTGGCGGCCACCGGAACTGGTCGGTGACGGCCTTGGTGTGCGGATGGTCCGGAGCGACCCCGTAGCGAATCAACCCGTATGGCGCGGAGAGCTTTTCGTACATGTCGACACGCACGCCGGGATGGCGCAGCAATGCCGTCGCAGCGTAGAAGCCTGCCGCGCCGGATCCCACGATCGCGACGCGTAGACCGTCGGCGCTGACCCGCGCGACCTGCGGCGGGGTGCGCCGGTACCACTCGGGAGCGGTCGGATTGTCCTGGTAATAGCCGGCGTTGAACCCCGCGTACCACTCGTCGTCGACCGAGAGCTTGTCGCCCGGCAGGATGGCGTCGACGGGGCACGCGTCGGCGCAGGCTCCGCAGTCGACACAAGTCTGTGGATCGATGTGGAGCAGTTCGGCGGTGCCGAAGCCCGGTTCGTCCGGGGTCGGGTGGATGCAGCCCACCGGGCACACCACGACGCATGATGCGTCGCTGCAACAGTTTTGTGTGATGACGTACGCCACGAAGCGTCCTATCCGTCGAGCCGGGCGAGTTCGGCGAGCAGCGGCAGCGGGTACGGCGACTGGCCGGCACCCGTGATGTGCGAACCGCCCCACGGGTCGTTGTCGACCAGGACTGCGGGTACGGCCGGCCTGCCGCCGACGCGGATGTGCACGGGCTGATTGAGCCCGCGGTGCAGATCGGCCAGCGCTGCCGACGGCTGGACGCGCCCCGACCAGCGCACTGCGTTGTCGACCGGTTGGTACAGGGCCAGTAGATGCACATCGACGTCGATCTCGGTGCCGTCTGCCCCGATCAGCACTGCGGGGCCCTGGTAGTCCTCGTCGTCCTCCTCGCGGTCGTGCGACGTGGTGAACTCGAAGTCCGCGAGTTTCGCTGTGCGACGGTCTTTCCGGCGGACCCGGTCGACGCCGCGACTGTACTGCGCCTGCACATGCGGCTTGACCTCGATGCGAGTGCAGCCGCGCCGCCACAGGGCGCCGAGGCACTGCGCGACGTAGCGTGCGGCCTCGTCGTCGGTCACGGTGAAGTGGTTGGGGAAACCGTGCCTGGCGCCGGCCAGGTACGGACGCATACCCGCGCGGACGTCGTCGTCGGCAAGCAGCCCCCTCCGAGTGCCGGTCTCCACCGCAGTGTCGATCAGCACTCGCGCCGCAAGCTCTCCGACGACCCATCGGTCGGTGGCGCCGTCGAACACCGCGGTGTCAACCGCATCGAGCACCACAACACCGAGCGTGAGGTCATCTCTCAGTTGCGCAACCAAACCCGGTGCTGCCGAACCCGATACGACGACGTCGACTGCGCGCGTCACTCCAGGAATCCGTAGTAGCGCCAGAAGCGACGCGAAACCCGGCTCATCAGCCCGTTGTCCTCCATGAACTGGTACAGGCTGCGGAAGGACTCCTGCCGGATGGCCCCGACCTGCTGGTTGGCCCGCGCCTGGCGCATCGCCTCTTTGACGTCAAGTCCGCAGCGGCGATACACCTCCTTGTCGTACATCAGCCGGCGGATCACGAACGCCGCAATCCCGTTGAGATCCTTGGCAAGCCGCCGTTCCAGCCATGTCGAGTGCTGCAGCCGCCGGAGCACGCCCTCACGCGCGTAGCGGATGTGGCGGGCCTCCTCGGCGATGTGGATGCGGAACACCTGCGCCATGATCGGCTGCAGCTGCGGGTGGTGCGCGAACCGCCGCTGCAGATCGTCGAGCAGCTCCTCACCGCACAGCGCCGCGCCCCACAGCAACAGGCCCTTGTACAGCGACGGCAGCCGCTGGACGCTCCACGCCTGCAGTTTCGACAACCGGTAGGGCCGCGCCCCGATGGCGCTGATGGTGCGCCCGAACATGATCATGTGCCGGGTCTCGTCACCGATCTCGGTCAGCGCGTAGTGCACGTTGCGCGACGTCGGATCCTGGTACAGCATCGCCCGCAGCAGGCCCTGATTAAGCGTGTTCTCGAACCACACGCCACGCGTGAGCAGATTGGCCGCCTCCTGCCGGGACAACTCCACGCGTTCGGCATGCGTCATCTGCTCCCACAACGGGGTGCCGTACAGCGACACGCCCTCAGGGGGCAGATAGAACAGGTCGGGATCCTGGGGTGCATCCCAGTCGATATCGATTTCCGAGTTGTAGGACCGCCGCATCGAGCCGCCGATCAGCCGGTCCGCCATCTCCTGCCGCTGGGCTTCGTGGCCCGGAATGTTGGACGTCACTGTCATGTCTTGGAAGATTAGACAGTTCTTGTCTTTGTGTCTATGAATAGAATCGAATCCGTGAAACGACGGCCCGCGACCAGCGCCGACTCCGCCGCCACGCGCGAACGGATCCTCGACGGCGCGTTGCAACTGGCCGCCATCACGGGGTTGCGCAAGTTCTCGATGGAGGAGATCGCGCGGCAAGCCAAGATCGGCCGCGCCACGCTGTACCTGTATTTCAAGGGCCGCGACGCCCTGATCAGCGCCTTGGTGCAGAGCGAGCTCGCGCGCTACTTCGCGGGCATCCAGCAGGTCGTCGACCAGTACCACGACGCCGACGATCGACTGGTGCACGGCTTCGCGCAGGCCTACCGGCTGCTGCGGCACCATCCGGCGCTGACCACGGTGTTGCGCGTCAACCCGGAGATCCTGCTGCCGTACCTGATCGCCGAGGACAGCCTGGCCCTCAACCTCGCCCGCGGATTCGTCGACTCGACCTTCAATCAAGACGACCTTCCCGCGGCCGCCCGGGCGCCTTTCGCGGAGTACCTGTCCCGGGCCATTCACTCGTTGATCCTGATTCCCGGCGGCGTGCTGAACATCGACTCCCCGAGCGGGCCCGAGGATTACGCGCGGACCTTCCTGCTGCCGGTGCTGCGCTCGATGAGTGCGGAAGCTGCCGTCATCCAGCCGTAGCCGTACACTCCGGCCATGGATCTACTACGGCATGTAGTTGTTTATCTCCACCTCATCGGTTTCGCGTTGATGGTGGGCGCATGGGTGGCCGAGGCGGCGGCCCGACGGATTCAGGTGACGCGCGTCATGCACTACGGCATCACGCTCTCGTTGGTGACCGGACTGGCGCTCGCGGCGCCGTGGCCGCCAGGCATCGAACTCAACTACCCCAAGATCGCTGTGAAGCTCGTGATCCTGATCGCCCTCGGCGCCGTGCTTGGCATCGCGAGCGCGCGCCAGAAGCGCACGGGCGCCGCTCCGGTCGGGCTGTTCGTCGCCGCCGGCGTGCTTCCGCTTTTGGCCGCGGGTGTCGCGGTGTTGTGGGTGTGAGGCGTCAGAGCCGCGCGCCCGAATGCTATTAGTCCGCGAGGGCGGGCCGGCTCCAGTTCTGATCGCTGGCGTTCACATTTGCGATTGGCTGCGGACATCGCGGCGAGTTGCCGCGGAGGATGTCAAGGGCGGATGGTCACAGTCGTGAGGGCGGGTTCCAACGCCCGCACCTTTGGTTCGATTGCTTGCCAAAGTGTTTCGGCGTCGGGGCCGTAGACGTAGATGATCGCGGTAGCCGGCCTTCTGGTCGGAATGCTCGCTGGACACCGCTGGCGCCCCCTTCGTGACGGTGGTCTGTTTGCCGATGTCGGAACCGTTTGGACCGGGCACTCCCGAACGGATATCGCGCTATCCCCGGATAGCGGCTTGGCCTTGTTGGAGCGAGGTTTCCGGCTAGCTTGTTAGGTATCGAAGGTCATGCACGCTGATTCGACGCTGAGATCGCCGGCTTCACCCCGGGGGATGAGGCAATCGTCGTAGACATGTTCGTAAGCGTCGAGGGTGGGAATGTCGACGGCGAGGATGAGATCCCATCGAGTTCGCCGGACGGTGCAGCCGGCGTCCTCTATCTCGCTGACGATGGCGGTGATGCGTTCAGTGAGGGTATTTTCGTCGGCCTGGTGGTCGATGAAGATCCGGATGGTGGAGTGTCCGCCGGAGATGTACTTGCGGTCGAACGTGAGGTCGCCGTTCGGCTCAACCTCACCGAAGACGGTGTCATCAATCGCGATTCCGTTGGCCAGAACGGGGATACTGAGTATGCGGTACGTTCGGGCCTGCGGCTCGGGCATTACCCAGAGTGTCTCCGAGTTGGCGGGCGGCCAGGAGTGATTGTCGTCGGTGTCGACCTTGAACCTCATCGGCAAGGCATCCGGTGGACGTGTGTCAGCAGGAGGTTCAAGGGTGCCGATGCGTTCACGAGCCATTGAGATCAATTTTCCATCCCCGCGCAAACTCTGCGCACTACTTTCCTTTTGGTTTGGGGTGATTCTGCTTGCTCTTTCTGTCCTTCTTATCGTCTTTCTTTCTGTCGGAGGACCGCCCACCGGACCCGGAACCGCCGCCGTGTTGCGCATCGGCCTGCTGAGCGGATTCTCCGGAATTCGTGATCAAACAACTCGCAAAACGGCGGTCAAAGTCGAACCTCATGCGGTGTTTGGCGGTTGAGCGGGTGGTGCGGGGTTGCCCCTTACTCCCAGAAGGGTGGTCGGCCTTGTTGGAGCCAGGTTTTCCAGGTGTGTTCCCAGGCTTGGGGGTTGATGCTGGGCAGGTTGGTGACTGAGAGGTTGGTCAGGTTAGGTGCGGTGAGGACTGGTCGGGTGTCGGAAAGGTTTTTGAGGTCGTCGATGATGAGGTCGGTGAGATTGGTTAGTGCGCTCATGTCGGGTAGGTCGGTGACTTCGCGGAGGTGATACAGCTGCAGGTTCCGCAGGCTCGTAACGTGCGAGATGGGAGTGAGATTGGAGAGCGCGCCGACTTTGAAGAATGACAGTTTCTCCAAGTGGGTATCGGCGAGGGCGCTGATGTCGGTGATGCTGCCGCGGTTCATATAGAAGGTGCGCAGACCGGCCGGCAGGAAGTCCAGGCCTGGGAGTTTGCGGGCGTATCCCAGACTCAAGGTGGTCAGGTTCGGGAGCGTTTTGAGGGTGTCGAGGTCACGGATCTGGCCATCGAGCATTAGGTAATCAAGTCCGGTGAGGTCCCCGATCGGCGCAGCCGACAGCCGCGCCGGGCTTTTGAAGATCCGCAACTGTACGCAGGCGTTCAAATGTTGCAGGCCGTCAAGAGATTCCAGATAGAACAGATTGCAAGCGAATCGTTGCAGGCTCGGGAAAAAACGCAGAAATTTCAGATCAGTGATCGGATGTTCGACGAACGGACGGGAACTCCACTCGGGCGTTTGAAGCTGCGATACGTAGAGTTTCTTGTCGGGATAGGCGGTGAGGAATTCCGCGACGGTCTGGTAATCGCCGTCGGTCAGCGGCTCGTCGATCGCAATACCGGGCGAGGCTGGCGGCAGCGGCGCGAGCATCTCAGCGGTCAGCGGCGAGGCGACGTCGCGGTAGCCTTCGGCCCTGCCTGGAGTGGTGCTGGTCACCAGAAATACCCCTCTCTTTCCGTCAAATGCAATCCAAAGCGAACCGCGGCCTGTTTGGCAAGTCGGGAATAGCCAGGGCGGCGACGTCAACAACGCCGCGGCTCGCCAACCCTCGTCTATTTAGGCTTTTTGTGGTTTTGCTTACTCTTCTTGTTCTTCTTTTTGGTCTTGTCTTTCTTCTTGTCAGACTTTTTCTTCTCGCTCTTCTTTTTCCCACCGTCTTTGGACTTCGTTCCGGCAGATCCCGTGTTGCCCTGCGACGGTGCGTTATTGGCTTCCCGTGCCTGTCCGATCGCAGTGTCGCGGCGCTGGGCCGCGCTGGCTTGGGTCGTGGACTGGGCTTCATCGTTGCGCACAGTGGCCTGTGGGCGCAGATTCGGTGTACGGATCACGCCGTCCGGCGGCTGGCCGTGCTGCCGAACGAATTCCTGGATGATCCGTTTCGAATCTCGGCCCACATCTTCTTGGACCGCCGCCCATTCCTCCGCCGACTTATCGCCCTTGCCTGCGGGGCCATTGCATCGGGCGCACAGAATCTTGGTGTCTTCGCCGTTTGCACCGCCGGTGCCGCCCTGCGATTTGGGTTGGGTGTCGTGGTCGAATTGGGCACGGTTCGGCGGGATCTTGTCGCCTTTACGCGTTCTGCCTTCTTGCCGGAAGACCCGCTCGGCGCAGTGCGGGTTTTCGCAGCGCAGGTTGCCGTCAGGGCTCTTCGATACCCGGTCCGCGGTGACGTGATCCTTGACTTTCGGTGTGATGTCCTTGCCGTCGGTGGCGGGTTTCGGCTGAGCGGCGTCGGGAACTGGCAGGTCGGGGCCGGCTGGACAGTTGTGGACGAGAACCGATGCGGTGGGGGTGGTGATGTAGAAGGTGTGGGTGTTCTCGATCGTGAGATCCCACATGTCGGCGACACCGGCCACCGGAGTGGTCGATTTGACCTGCGCGGCAACGTTGTTGGGGGTGTAGAGCCCGTCGCCCGAGGTCAGATTCCTGGCATCGGTCCAACCAGGCCCGTACGCCGCGGTCGATGTGGAGGCCGCAAGACCCCGGGTCGACTCGTGTGCTCGGGTGGTGCTGTAGAAGGGGTGCCCGCTGGTGGTGTTGATGACCGAGGACTCACCAGCCGCGTTGGTGATGGTGAG
Source organism: Mycolicibacterium mageritense (assembly GCF_010727475.1). Classification (NCBI taxonomy): domain Bacteria; kingdom Bacillati; phylum Actinomycetota; class Actinomycetes; order Mycobacteriales; family Mycobacteriaceae; genus Mycobacterium; species Mycolicibacterium mageritense. The sequence goes on along the minus strand of NZ_AP022567.1, from coordinate 3,088,514 downwards.
GTCGAGCAGGTCGGTGTCATGGTTGACCAACACCGCCTGCACCAGCTGCGGCCCGGACTGACCCGAAGTGGGGTCGGTGGACCACACCAGATCACCCACACCCAGTTGAGCGATCGGCCGACTGCTGCCGTCTGCGAGCATCACCGCGGTGTCAGGACTGAAAGACTGCCCCGCACACGGCAACTCGGGACCCTTGGCCGGCGGTGCGTTCGGGGCTTTCGGGGAAACCCCGGGGGTAACAGGCGCTTTCGCGGCTGCGGTGGCCGCGACCTCGTCGACGAGTTGGCTCGGTGGGGTGGGTACGGCTTTGGCGACATCGACGACGTCGTCGGCGTGTTTGGCGAGTTGTTGGGCGGCCAGCTCGGCGCCCTCTTTGACAACCTTTTTCGCCGCACCTTGCGGGGTCACCATCGACGCGGCCCCCAGCACGTCCGACGCGATCCCGAGAGTCTGGTTGTCGGGCATCGCCGCGGCGGCGATATCCACCGTGGCGCTGGCCAGATTCACGGTGGCCGAGGCGATCATCGCGGCACTGGCGGGCCCACCGACCCCGGTCAACGCAAGAGCGACCCCGCCGACCAGCATGGCCGATTCCAGCGGGTTCTCCTTGACAAACGTGCCGACGGCTTTGGCGCCGGAGACGGTGGCCGACACCGCGGTCGAGGCCGCCGAAGTCACCGTGTCGGCGACGGAGCTGACCGCGTTGGTGACCGAGTCGAAGAACCCTTGCGGCAACGGCCCGGTCAGGTGCAGGGGCGGGTCGACATAGACCGGCCAGGTCGTGCCTGGTTGAGGGTCGAACACCTCGGCCAACGCATACAGTTGCGGCGCGATCTGTTTGACGACATAGGAGCTCGGGACCAGTTTTCCTGTGGCGTCGCGGGTTTCGGCCGGGGAGAACATGCCGATCGTCTCGGCGGCCGGAGTCGCCTTGTTGATCGTGAGATAGCCATTGGTGTGGGCCAGCATCACCGTATCGGCCGGGGTCCGCACAAAGGTGGTGACCATCCGCACCCCACCCGGACCGTCGACCTTGGCCACCGTGCGGGTACCGGTCGCGGTGTTCTCCGCCAACAAGTCAAACCCCGCACCCGCATCCGGGTAGACGACCTGACCACCCGACGTGTGTTGAGCCGCCCCGAGCCCGCCGGGCAACACCACCTGAACCAGGCCGACCGGAGTCTGCGAGGTCAAGCCGGCCACCGGATCAGCCGGTAATCCCGCACGACGCTGCTCAGCAGTCAGCGAAGGGTCGGAACCGACCGCGGAATCAGTGAACGCAGCACCAGCGGCCTCCGCGAACCCCTCGACCGTCGTGGCTGCGATCGTCGCGATTTCGCGATCGCCCTGCCGCGCAGAACCGGTGACCAGGTGCAGCCCGGCTACCGTGACCGCGAATGCGCACAACACGGCGAGCCAGCGGGCCGGCCACCCCGCCCACAAGCTTTGCCGCCTGTCGCACAGAAAGTTGCCTGAATACGCCCCTAAGCCACGACTATCCCGCACGTGATCCCCCGATCAGCGAACAACGAAGAGCCCTTCAGCAAGGACTGTGAGGTAGCTCAGCACGCTATTTGGCAACAGGAAAATACGTCAACTACCGGCATATATGCCTTATACGGCAATGCGTCTGTGACTCATTTGCTTCAGTAATAGCAAAGAATGCGTAGATGTCTCTGAGCAGCCATGCAGCTAACGCGTGACCCTTGCGCATAGTCCCCGAGTCCCGGCATAGTGAATTTGCTCACTCCCGCTTACCGGGAATCTGTCACGGCCTCATCGGCGAGGGTGCCAAGGGGCTTGGCATCACAACGTCAGCGGTGAACCCACGTCGGGTCTGATGTCTACGCAGACTTTAGACAGATGTGCTGATCAAAGGTGAAGCGCGATTCGCCTCGAAAACGAAATCGGCCCCCACGAGGGGGGCCGACCTGCAACATGTTGCGCGCCCGAAGGGATTCGAACCCCTAACCTTCTGATCCGTAGTCAGATGCTCTATCCGTTGAGCTACGGGCGCTTTCGCGTATTCAGTTGTACAGCTGACGTGTCAGCCTGGCGGAGGCGAGAGGATTTGAACCTCCGGTCCCCTGTAAGGGGGACAACTCATTAGCAGTGAGTCCCATTCGGCCGCTCTGGCACGCCTCCTGAACTTCTTGAGGGTACCGGACCCCACCTGTCGATCAGATTGGTCCCCGGAACCGCCGAGGGCACAGCCTACACATGCTCGGCCGCTGGAAGCAAAGCGGATAACCGGCGGCCCTATGCTGGTCGGGTGACTGCCCGTTTGCGCCCCGAATTGGCCGAGATCCCGGCCTACACCCCCGGCAAGACCGTCCCCGGCGCAATCAAGATCGCAAGCAACGAAACCGTGCACGGCCCACTGCCCAGCGTGCGGGACGCGATCCTGGCGGCCACCGAGAACATCAACCGCTATCCCGACAACGGTTATCTCGACCTTCGCGAGCACCTGGCCAAGCACGTCAACTTCGCGCCCGAGAACATCGCGGTGGGCTGCGGCTCGGTGAGCCTGTGCCAGCAGTTGGTCCAGATCACCGCGACCGTGGGCGACGAGGTGCTGTTCGGCTGGCGCAGCTTCGAGGTCTACCCGCTGCAGGTGCGCACGGCGGGCGCCACCCCGGTCCAGGTGCCGCTGCGTGATCACGTGTTCGACCTCGACGCGATCCTCGCGGCGATCACCGACCGCACGCGGCTGATCTTCATCTGCAACCCCAACAATCCGACCAGCACGGTCGTCGAGCCCGACGCCCTGGCCCGGTTCGTGGCCGCGGTGCCACCGCACATCCTGATCGCGCTCGACGAGGCCTACGTCGAGTACATCCGTGACGGGCTGGCCCCCGACAGTCTCGGTTTGGTCCGGACCCACAGCAATGTCGTTGTGCTGCGCACCTTCTCGAAGGCCTACGGGCTGGCCGGCCTGCGGGTGGGCTACGCGGTGGCCGATCCGGACATCATCACCGCACTGGGCAAGGTTTACGTGCCGTTCAGCGCGACCACCCTCTCGCAGGCCGCCGCGATCGCGTGCCTCGACGCCTCGGAGGAACTCCTGGCCCGGACCGACGCGGTGGTCGCCGAACGCAAGCGGGTGACCGCGACGCTGCGCGATGCCGGATTCACGGTGCCGCCGTCACAGGCCAATTTCATGTGGCTGCCGCTGGCCGAACGCACCCTGGACTTCGTGGCGCGGGCCGCAGACAGCCGGATCATCGTGCGACCGTACGGTGAGGAAGGCGTCCGGGTCACCGTCGCCGCACCGCACGAGAACGACGCGTTCCTGGAATTCGCGACCCGCTGGATAGGACAACGATGAGCAACGCCCGCAGCACGTTCGACGAGTTCAAGAACCGCGAAGGGCAGATCCCCGACGCCGAACTCGACGCGTTCTGGGCCGTCCTCGAACCGGTGCCGCTCGATTTCATGCTGGGCGAGTGGTCGGGCGGCGAGTTCGTCACAGGTCACAAGATGAACGGCCTGCTGGAGAAGGCCCGCTGGTTCGGCAAGACCTTCAAATCGGTGACCGACGTGCAACCGCTGGTGTGTCTCGACGAGAACGGCCAGAAGTTCTCCAACACCCAACTCGGCAAGGGTGAGGCCAGCCTGTGGCTCGAGGAGTTCCGCGGGCAGGTGACCGCGACCATGGTCTACGACGGCCAGCCCACGCACGACCACTTCAAGAAGGTCGACGACCGCACCGTCATGGGCATCATGAACGGCAAGGGCGTCTTGGATAACGGGCGCTACTTCTACTTCTTCCTCGAGCGCGTCTAGGCCGTCGGCCGGCGTCCCGTGAACGCCAGCAAGCGGTCCAGCCCCGATGCGTCGTCGGGCACCTCGACCGGATCGTCGAAGCCCGCCCGGACCCGCCCGTCGGGCGTGATGATGCCCTTGGCCCACTGCAGGACCGGCTCGGACCGCGCATCGGGCACCTCGACCGACTGCCCGACGGCCCGCGCGTAATCCCAGGCGTGCACCAGGAATTCCAGCGAGAGGATGCGGGCCATCATCGCCGCGGGCACCTCACCCTGACCGAACGGGACGGTGCCGTCGAGCCCGCGCTGCTGCCAGGCCGCCACGGCGGGCCGCGCCGCCGCGAGCACCTGATCGCGGACCGGGGCATCCGGGTCGCGCTCGGGAATGTCTGCGCCCGCGGCCCCGCCGATCATGGTGATCGAGTTCAGCAAGTGGTCGGTCAGCGCCGCCACGTCGAATTCGCGACACGGGGTCTGCCGGGACAGGTCGTCGTCAGTGATGGTTTGAAGGACCGTCTGCAGTACGCCGAGGGTCGCCTCGGCGGATTCGAGTTCGTTCATACTCGGTAGTGTCGCCTGCATGTCTGACACGTACGAGTCCGTTTCCATCGAGACCAAGGATCACGTCGCGCAGGTGACGTTGATCGGTCCGGGTAAGGGCAACGCGATGGGGCCGGCGTTCTGGGCCGAGATGCCCGAGGTGTTCGGCAAGCTCGATGCCGACCCCGAGGTGCGCGCGATCGTGCTGACCGGATCGGGCAAGAACTTCAGCTACGGACTGGACCTGCCCGCGATGGGTGCGACGCTGCCCGGACTCGACGCGGGTGCGAAGGCCCGCGCGGAGTTCCACACCAAGCTGCAGAGCATGCAGGGCGCGATCAGCGCGGTCGCCGACTGCCGGACACCGACCGTGGCCTCGATCCACGGCTGGTGCATCGGCGGCGGGGTGGACCTGATCAGCGCCGCCGACATCCGCTACGCGAGCGCCGACGCCAAGTTCTCGGTGCGCGAGACCAAGCTGGCCATCGTCGCCGATGTCGGCAGCCTGGCCCGGCTGCCGCTGATCCTGACCGACGGGCACCTGCGGGAGCTGGTTCTGACGGGCAAAGACATCGATGCGGCCCGCGCCGAGAAGATCGGTCTGGTGAACGACGTGTACGACGATCCGGAGGCGTCGCTCGCCGCGGCACACGCCACGGCCGCCGAGATCGCCGCCAACCCGCCGCTGACGGTGGCGGGTGTCAAGGACGTGCTCGATCAGCAGCGCATCGCCCGGGTCTCGGAGAGCCTGCGCTATGTGGCCGCGTGGAACTCGGCGTTCCTGCCGTCGAAGGATCTCGCGGAGGCGGTCACCGCGATGTTCCAGAAGCGTGCGCCTCAGTTCACCGGCGAATAAAAGTATGAGCTGACCCACAACCCGGTGGCGGGCTCAGCCATCCCCGCCTATGGTTAGTAGTGCTACAGATTCCGACGCCCTCGGCTCGGCGCCGCAGCTGAAATCGGCCGATTGGGTGCAGACGGACCGGGGGTTCAGCAATGGGATTGTTCAGTTCATGCCTGATCCGGACGGTGCTCGCCGGATTGCCGTTGTCGATGGTATCCGCGTCACTGTTCGCCGCGCCGATCGCGAGCGCCGCGCCACCGTGCCCTGATGTCGAGGTGGTGTTCGCGCGCGGCACGTTCGAGCCGCCGGGTGTCGGTGGCACCGGGCAGGCCTTCGTCGACGCCCTCACGCGCCAGCTCGGCGACAAGTCGGTCGAGGTGTACCCGGTGAATTACCCGGCATCGCTGGACTTCCCGCGGGCGGCCGACGGAATCATCGACGCCAGCAACAAGATCCGCCAAACGGCCGCCGACTGCCCGAGCACCAAGACCGTGCTTGGCGGGTTCTCACAGGGCGCCGCGGTCGCGGCCTACATCACCGCGGATTCGGTTCCCGCGAACTTCGTACTGCCGGAGGGCATTACCGGGCCGCTGCCTGCCGACGTGGCCGATCACGTCGCGGCCGTGGCGCTGTTCGGCAAACCGTCCAACGGCTTCATGAACACCATCCAGTCCACCGCACCACCGATCACGATCGGTCACCGCTACACAGCCAAGACCGTGGAGATGTGCGTGGACGGCGATCCGGTCTGCTCGGCCGATCCGGGCGATGCGAGCCTGCACAGCCTCTACGCGAGCAACGGAATGGCCGATCAGGCAGCCTCGTTCGTCGCACAGCGTGTCAACGGACGATAGGCGTCCAGCCGAGCTCCGCTTTGGCTTTCGCGTTCGACAGCGGCAGCCACGTGGTGCCGAACGCCGTCGCCGGGTAGGGCGCGACGAGGCCGACCAGTGAGCGCGGAACCGGCCACGGCCTGGGCCGGTTCAGCGTGGCGTTGAGTTCACGGATGTAGTCGCCGAACGACTGGGGCCGGTCGTCGACGATGTTGTAGATCTCACCGCCGCGCCCACGCTCCAGCGCGTCCGCCGTTGCCCGCGCGACATCGTCGATGTGCACCCACGACAACACGCCGCTCCCGGTCATCGCGGGCATGGCCCACCATTTCGCGAGCCGGCGGAACAAATCGTCGTGTGTGACACCGGATCCGTAGAAGACGCCGTAGCGCAACACGATCCCCTCGGTGTCACTGTGCTCGCCGGACCGGACGACGTTGCGCTCCATGCCGCGCAGCGCTTCGAGCATCTCGCCGCCGCCGCGCGGCGGCGGGCCCGGATAGGGATCGGTCTCGTCCATCAGGTCCGGCCCGGTGGACCCGTAGCCGTACGCGAAGATCACCGACTCGGCGACGATCCGGCGCACCCCCGCACGCTGCGCAGCCGCCACCAGATTGCCCGCGCCGCGGCTCCACAACTGTTTGGCGGGTTCGAAATCCTTGATCCACTTGGGCCCGAGCTTGGGCAGCGTGGTCAACAGGCTCACCACCGCGTCGGGCGCGAATTCCGCGACCGCCGTGTCGATCTGGCCGGCATCGAGCACATCGGCGACCACGGGCTCCGCTCCGGCCGCGGCGATCTGCGCGGTCTTGGCGGGCGACCGCGTCACGCCGCGGACCGAATGACCGCGCGCGGTCAGTTCCCGCAGCAGCGGAATGCCAGGAACGCTCGTCGCACCTGCCACCAGCACTCGCATCTAGGCACCCGCTCGTTTACCGCGGAACATGCTGGCACGCAACGCAATTGCCAATAACGCCGTGGTGAACAGCAATCCCGCCGCTTCGAGCCAGCCCACCCAACCGCCCGCCGCATGGTTGGTGTCGACGAGGTGGCTCAGCGTGTGCAGCGCCCAGTGGGCCGTCGCGAACGCCAGCACAGGCACCTGCCATGCGGGCCGCCGCACAGCCGCGAGCATCAGCAAACCGAGCGGAAGTTCGAAAGACGCGTTGTCGAAGATGTAGTGGTCGTTTCGGACCCCGAAAGCCCCCAGGGTTTCGAAGAATGCGCCCGGCGCGACGAGCATGAACAGGCCGAGGGTCACCGAGTAGATCCCGAACACCACCAGCACCACGTCGGCGTAGCGCCAACGGGTCGGCGTCGCTGTGGTCGCCATGCCCACACGATAGGCCTCAGAGAGGTCTCCGAACAGGCTCCATTTCAAGCGCTTTTCCGGGTACCGGTTGCGGGCTCAGAGGGTGGCCAACGCTACCGCGTCGAGCTGGCCCGGACCTGCAACGTACTGGTCACATGCACGGGGCCGGGCGCGTCCCGCCCGTCGATCCGGTCGATGAGTAGTTCCACTGCGGCTTGCGCCTGCCGGTCGGGGTGCAGGTCGAGCGCGGTGATCGGCGGATCGTTCTCGCGGGCCTCGCGACCGTCGATTCCCCCCACCAGCAGGACATCCTGGGGGATCCGCAGGCCGCGGTCCCGGCAGGCGGCCACGACGCCGCTGGTGTAGCCCTCGGCCGGCGCATAGATGGCGTCGGGGGGATCGTCGCGGTCGAACAGCTCACTCGTGGCCGCGTACGTGGCACGGTGGTCGAACCGGACCGGGATACGCACTTGCAGATCGGGAAACCCGTTGTCACGGCACCACTTCGAATACGCCTGGTCGATGTCGATGGACCAGGCTCTGGTCCAGGCCGTGGTGAGCAGCGCGATCCGGCGTGCGCCCTGTGCGCGCAGGTGGTCACACACCAGGCGGGTGTTGGCCGCGTTGTCGCCGGACACGTAGTGCCGTTGCTGCGGCCGCCCGGCATCGCGCTCGATCGACACCACCGGGATCCCGATACTCTCCAGAAGATCGATCTGCGGATCCGACGCGATGGGATCGCACAGCAGTACACCGTCGGGGTTGAGCGCCTCCCAGTCCGCCGCCGAGGTCAGTTCGGGCGGCAATACGAGTGCACGGTGATGCTCGAACGCCGCGGAGGCGGCAGTGGCGGCGATGGCCATGTAGTAATCGAGCGCGACGATCTGGCGCGCGACTTCTCGGCCGTCCTCGCGAGGCAGGATCAGCACCAAGGAACCCGTGCGCCCGCGCCGCAGGGCTTGTGCGGCCGCGCTCGGTCGATATCCCAACCGGTTCGCCGCGGCCCGTACCCGTTCCACGGTGGCCGCGCTGACCTCGCCCTTCCCGTTGAGCGCGTGCGACACCGTGGTGACCGAGACGCCGACCGCATCGGCTACTTCGCGGATGGTCACGCGAGGCCGGGACATCGCCCCACCCTACTGCCCAAAACGATATAGGGGTTGACCCAAAACGTTTTAGGTATACGATTTGGCGCCATGACATTTGTGTCCCCCGTCACGTCTGGGGCCGTGGTGAACGCCCGCATCCGAACTCTCGACCCCGACCTGCCGCGCGCCGAAGCGCTCAGCTGGACCGACGGCCGGATCACCGCCGTCGGCTCCGCCGCGGACGTGCTGGCCACGGTGCCGCCGGGCACCGAGCCCGTCGACCTGGGCGGCGCGTGCCTCACGCCCGGTCTCATCGACTCTCACCTGCACCCCGCCTGGGGCGCCGAACTGTCCCGGGGCGCTGACGTGGCCGGGCACACCGACCTCGACCGACTACGTGACGCATTGCGCGCCGAGGCGGCGCGGACGCCCGACGGCGTATGGGTGCGGGCCTGGAACGTCGACTACGCGGCCTTCGCGCAGACCGGGATCTCCGCGCAACTCATCGACGAGGCCGTCGGCCGCCGCCCGTTCATCGGCGTCTTCTACGACCTGCACACCGCTGTGGTGTCCACCGCGGCCATCCGCGAGAGCGGACTGACCGGGCGGGAAGTGTTTCCCGACGCTGCCGCCGTCGTCACCGATGACACGGGGCGCCCCACCGGCGAACTCAAGGAACCGTCTGCCTACCTGCCACTCATGGACGCACAGGCCGAGACCGACCCCGCAGCCGTACTGAATCGGTTGGCCGGTGTATTGAAGGAGCTCAACCGCTTTGGCGTGACCGGCGGCGTGGTGATGGATGCCGACGCCGGTCAGCTCGACACCTACGCAGCGCTCGAGGACACCGGCCGGCTGTCCGTTCGGCTCGTCGCAGCGCTGTGGCATCACCCTGACCGCGACGATGCGGGAGTCGCCGAGTTGGTGAAGCTGGCCACGCGCCGCGGCAGGCGGTGGCGCAGCGGAATGGTCAAGATCTTCAGTGACGGCGTGATCGACACGGGCACCGCATGGCTGCGCGAGCCGGACACCTGCGGGTGCGGATCACATCCGTTCTGGCCCGACCCGCAGCGGCTGCGCAACGTGATCCACCAATACACCGCTGCGGGAATACAACTCGCGATACACGCGGTCGGCGACCAGGCGGTCTCGTTCGTGCTCGACTGCTACCGCGACGCCGACGGCACAGCGCGACACCGGCTGGAGCACCTTGAACTGCTCACCGATGACGATGTGAAACGCCTTGCCGAACAGCAGGTCACGGCGTCGATGCAGCCACTACACATGCAATGGCGGCAGGCCGACCACAGCGACGCATTCGCGCGGCGGCTCGGCAGGCGCCGTGCCGCGCAGGCGTTCCGGGTGGCCGACGTCATCACCGCCGGAGGGCCGGTGTGCCTCGGCTCGGACTGGCCCGTTGCCGATTCCGACCCGCGGTACGGCATGGCCTGGGCGCGACTGCGGCGCACACCGGGCGACCGGAACGGGCACGTCTTCGAACCAGAGCAGCGGCTCACCGGTGAGCAGGCCCTGCTGGGCTACACCGCCTGGGCCGCAGAGGCTCTCGGTGAGAACGACCGCGGGCGCATCCGCGTCGGCGCTCGAGCCGACCTCACCGCGTTCGCCGCCGACCCAGTACGCGTCGACGCCGACGACCTGATCGACCTGCCGATACCGCTCACCGTCGTCGACGGCGAGATCGTTCACCGAGAGGATGTCTGATGAACCGCCGCTCCATCGGAGTCTGGGATCTGGTCTTCTTCGTCGTCGCGGCCGCCGCCCCACTCGCCGTGATGTCCGGGGTCTCGCCGCTCGCAGTGATGTTCGGCGGCGTCGGGGCACCCGGCGGCTACCTACTCGGTGGCATCGTCATGGCGGTCTTCGCCGTCGGCTTCACCGCCATGAGCCGTCACGTCGACAACCCGGGTGCCTTTTACGCGTACATCTCGCGTGGGCTGGGCCGCACTGTCGGACTGGGCGCGGCGTTCGTCGCGGTGTTGTCCTACGTGTTGATCGCCATCAGCTTCATCCCCGCAATCGGCGTATTCGCGCACGACACCGCGTTGTCACTAGCAGGCGTGGACATTCCGTGGCAGGTTTGGGCGATCGCGGGCTGGTTGACCGTCGGCACATTGGGCTACCTCAACATCACCCTGAGCGCCAAGGTGCTCGGCGTGCTGCTTGGACTGGAAGTGCTGATCCTGGTGCTGTTCGCGGTGCCGGTTCTGGTTGCCGGTGGCGCCGAAGGATTGAGCTTCGGAAGTTTCAACCCTGCCAACATATTCGGCCCCGGTGTCGGCGCACTGTTCGTGCTGGCGTTCGGCGCATTCCTCGGGTTCGAGTCCACCGCGATCTACAGCGAGGAAGCCAAGAACCCCAAACGCACTGTGCCGCAATCGACCTACATCGCAGTGGGGTTCCTCGCAGTGTTCTACACCGTCGTGCTGTGGGCCGCGATCATGGCGTACGGCCCCGAGCGCGCCGTGGCCGTGGCGAGCGAGGATCCCACGGGAATGTTCTTCACCGCGACCGAGCGGTGGGTGGGCGCGCCCGCCGCCACCGCGATGCACGTGCTGATCGTCACGAGTGCCCTGGCCGCCGCGCTCGCTTTCCACAACGCCAGCGCGCGCTACCTGTCGGCGTTGGCGCACGAACACGCTTTGCCCGCCTGGCTCGGGCGGCGCACGCCGGCCGGCTCACCCGGTGCCGCCAGCCTCGCGGTGTCGGCGGCCGCAGCCGTGATCGTCGTCGCGTTCGCACTCGCCGGCGCCGACCCCTACACCCATACGTTCATCTGGCTCAACGCGATCGGCATTCCGGGCATCATCGGGCTGCAGGCGCTGTGCTCTGCCGCCGTGGTGGCGTTCTTCCGCCGTGAGCCGCACGGCCACGGCATCTTCACCCGCCTCGTCGCCCCAGTCATCGCGACCGCCGCGCTGGCCGGCACGGTCGTGCTCATCGCTGTCAACTACGATCTGCTCACCGGCGCCGGTTCCGTCACGAACGCCGTGCTGCTGCTGATACTTCCGGTGACATTCGGCGTCGGAGTCGTCGTGGCCCGGATCCTGCGGGCACGGCGCCCCGCGGTGTACGAGCAGCTCGCCACAGTCCGGCCCGACGAGCCTACGAGTGTCGGCTGATGGGTCCACTCATCACTGCCGGGGTGCTCGAGCTGACCGTCGGTGTGTTGAGCGGTTGGCTCATGGTGGCGGCGGGATCGGATCGATGGCGGACCAGGCTGCGGATGGTCGACACTCGGCGGATCCGCCAAGGCCATCTCGACCTGCTGATCATGGGTGCGATCCTGGTTGCGCTGGGCGCAGCAGATCTTGGGTTACCTGTTGTTGCAACCGTGTTCGTGATCGCGGGTTCATGGCTCGCGCCGCTGCTGTTCTTCCCGCTGGCCTGGCGCCCTTCTCTCGGTGACTGCGCACTCATGGTCTGGCTCGACCGCGCCGGCTTCGTGATGCTGACGGCCGGCTACCTGATCGCCGCGTGGATCGTGTTGAGCTGACCGGGCATCGCAGCGAACGGCCCTAACCGCCAACACTTTTGACGTCTACCCAGCCGCGCCCGGTCCCCCACAACCGGTGGAGCCCGGTGAGGATGGCGTCGAGGCCCATGCTGAAGATGAGGTCGCGGGGGCGTGCCTGTTGGCGGTCGACGGCGCTGGCGAACGCGTCATAGGTGCGCGCGAGCAGTGGGAGCTGCGCCGGATCCTCGGGTTCGTAGACATCGTCGGGGGACGGCGAATCCAAGGCCGCGCCGAAAATGAACGTCTCCAGCACGCTCATCGAGGCGATGACGCTCTCATCGGGCCAACCCGCCGCGGTGAAACCCCCGATGACACGTTGGTACATGCTCGATGTCCGGGGCGCTTGCGCAAGGGGGACTTCGACGATCACCGGCACGAGCTCGGGATGTTCACGCAGCTGGCGCAGGTAGCTCCACGCCCAGCGCGCCAGCGCCTCCCGCAGTGAGACGACCCCGAAGCCCGAGGTGTCGAGCTCGGCCGCGAACCGCTCCTGCACGGCTGCGAGAAGCCCTGCGCGCGAGGGCACGTGGTTGTACAGTGCACCGACGGACACGCCGAGCCGCTGGGCAAGCGACCGCATCGTCAGACCACGCATCCCCTCGGCGCGCAGCAGGCTCGACGCGGCATCGGTGATCCGGGCCGGGTCGAGAACCGGGCTGCGGGGACGCCCCCTCGAGCGCGCCTTCGGCGGGAGCGACCCGACGGAGTCGCCGGCACCTCGCTCAGACGGCATCGATAACTCCAACACTGCGTGATCGTCGACCGTGCACTCAGAACCGTACGCCAAAAATGAACACAGCCTGACCGGATCCGACCGCGCTGATCACCGCGTTTCCGCCAGACAAACGAACATCGACCGGATTTCTGTTCCGTCGGCGTCGAAGGCGTTCCTAGCATTGCGCAACTCACCGCGACCACCGGTCCAACTTGAGAGGAACCCCCATGACCTTGTCGAACGCCAGCAGTTCCGAGCACACCGTGGAACTGGAACGGGACGTCGTCGTCATCGGCGCAGGAATCTCTGGCCTGGTGACCGCGCGCCGCCTGGTGGAAGCCGGCCACACGGTCGCCGTACTGGAGGCTCGTGACCGCGTCGGCGGCCGCACCTGGTCGCAGACGATCGACGGCGAGTTCTTCGAGATCGGTGGGCAGTGGGTCTCCTCCGATCAGGACGCGCTCAAGGCACTCCTGCGGGAACTGGGTAAGGAGACCTTTCCGCGCTACCGGGACGGCAACTCCATCTACATCAGCGGCGACGGAGAACGCCGAGAGTTCCGCGGCGACTTCCCGGTCGCCGACACCACGCAACAACAGATCCAGTTGATGGTCGACGCGTTGGACGAATTGGCCGCGCAGATCGACGCGTCAGCCCCGTGGAACCATCCGCGAGCCGCCGAGCTCGACGGAATCCAGTTCAGCACCTGGCTGGCCGGCCTCTCCGATGACGCGGAGGCCATCCGCATCGTCGACCACTACATCGCGGCCGGGATGCTCACCAAGCCGTCCCACTGCTTCTCGCTGTTGCAGGCGATGCTGATGGTCGCGTCCGCCGAGAAGTTCGAGCACCTCATCGACGAGGGCATCCTGCTCGACGAACGCGTCGTGGGCGGCATGCAGTCCGTCTCGGAGCAGATCGCCGCCGAACTCGGCGCGGAAGTCGTGCACCTTGCCACCCCCGTGCGGCGCCTGCAGTGGGCGTCGAACGGTGACGGCGCACCCGGCACCGTGATCACCACAAGTGACCGGGTCACCGTCCGCTCGCGGTTCGCCGTCGTCGCGATTCCACCCAACCTCTACGCCACCATCGACTACTCCCCAGCGCTGCCTCGGCCCCAGCAGGTTGCCCACCAACATCATTCGATGGGCCTGGTGATCAAGGCCCAGGCGGCCTACGAGCGGCCGTTCTGGCGTGACCGTGGCCTGTCCGGCACCGGGTTCGCTTCCCACGAACGCGTCTGCGAGGTCTACGACAACACCGTCGCGGGCCACGATCACGGCATGCTCGTCGGGTTCATCGTCAGCGAGCGCGCCGACGAGACCTGGGCGCTGCCCGAAGACCGACGCCGCGAAGCCGTGCTGGAATCCTTCGCCGCGTACTTCGGCGAGGAAGCTCTGAAGCCGATCGCGTTCTATCTTTCCGACTGGGGCAGTGAGGAATTCACCCGCGGCGCCTACGCAAGCAGCTACGACCTCGGCGGCCTCAGCCGGTGGGGTCACCTCCAGAACGAGCCCGTGGGGCCCGTCTACTTCGCGAGCTCCGACATTCAGGGCGCCGGATATCTCCACGTCGACGGCGGCGTCCGCATCGGCACCGACACGGCTGCCCGCATCGGGTCGGCGCTGTAGCTGCCCACCGCCCCGGTCAGTTCACCGGGACGTACACCTTGGTGCGCAGTTGTTCGTCGGGCACCGAACCGGGCTCGTTGAGGTACACGTTGAAGTGGTGTGTCGCCGGGTCGTCGGGTGTGCGCGACAGCGCGAGCTTGTGTTCCGCGACGTAGGCGCCGATCAGTTCGTGGGCACGCGAGATCGCCTCGTGATAGGGCCCGACGACGGTGGCGACCACGGCTCGCCGCTCCCCCGTGGTCAGCACCCCGAGCGGCGCCGCGGCCGAGGTGCCGTCGGCCACTGCCACGAACACGGACTCGTCGACGTCGGCCTCGCGGTACTCGTCGTCGTGCTCGATGGTGCCGCCCAGGCCGACGGGAGTGATGCCTTGCTGCTGAAGCGCGGGAAACAGCCGCTCCCACAACTGACCTTCGGCGGCGTAGTTGTCGATCGTGCCCCGGAGGTACACGACGGTGCGCGCGGGGATGATTTCTTCGGTGACGGTGTCGGTCATGGTGGGCTCCTTCTCGGACAGCAGGTGATCGATCAGACGCAGCCGGGCGAGCGCTTCGTCGGCGGCCATGGCGAGTTCGGCGCGCTGCGCGTGCAACGCCGCGTAGTAGGCCGGGGTACCGCGGGTGGCGAGCACGGCTCCGATGGCGGACACGCCGAAACCCACGTCCCGGAGGCGGCGGATCGCCGCCGCGTCGGCCAGTTGCGTCGCCGCGTACCGCCGGTAGCCGGTGAACTCGTCGACGTCCGCTGGCACCAGCACGCCGTGGATGTCGTAGTGGCGCAGCATGCGTACGCTGATCCGGCTCAGTGAGGAGAACCTGCCGATGGACATGAGGCTCGGGGTGTCTGTCACGAAACCAAGCGTGCGGTCTCACATGGCGTGAGAGTCAAGTCGGGGTGTTCATCGATAGGGTCACTCGCATGTGCACGCGAGTCATGTGGTCCGACACCGGCGACAAGACCGGGAATGCGGTCCTGGTCGGCAGGAACATGGACTTCCACCGCGATCTGCTGACCAACTTGTGGAAGCAGCCTCGCGGCGTCGAACGTGACGATGCCGTCTCGGGCAAGCTCACCTGGACCTCGAAATACGGCAGCGTGGTGGCGACGGCCTTCGACATCACATCGGTGGACGGGATCAACGAGGCCGGCCTGGCAGGGCACATCCTGTGGCTCGCCGAGTCCACCTACGGCGAGCCCGACGACTCACGGGTTCAGCTCGGCCAGGCCATCTGGCTGCAGTACTTCCTGGACAATTTCGCCACCGTGGCCGACGCGGTCGCGTGGATCGCCGAGACCGACGTGCAGGTGGTGCAGATGGACGATCCCACGGGCGGCGTGCGACCCGGCCTGCACCTGGCACTCGACGACGCGACCGGCGACTCCGCGATCATCGAATACGTCGACGGGCACGCCCGCGTGTACCACTCGAAGGACTACACGGTGATGACCAACTCACCGACCTTCGACCGGCAACTCGAGCTCGTGAAGTCGTTCACGGGCCTCGGCGGTGACCAGCCGCTCCCCGGATCGACTTTGGCGAGTGACCGATTCGCCCGGGCCAGCTACTACGCCGGCCGGCTCCCCACCCCGAACACTCAGGTGGAGGCGATCGCCGCCATGTTCTCGGTGATCCGAAATGCCGCTCAGCCCTTCCGGATCCCCGACCCGGGCAAGCCCGACGCCTCACAGACCATCTGGCAGACCGTGCTGGACCTGACCAACAAGCGGTACGTCTACGAGTCCACCACCCGACCCAACATCGTCTGGGTCGACCTGGCGGATCTCGACTTCTCGGCGGGCAGCCCACAGCTCAAGCTCGATCTGATCGGCAAACTCGCGATCGAGGGCGGCATCGCGGGCAACGTCGCCGACAGGTTCGACGACAACGGTCCCATGACGTTCCTGTCCCTCAAGGCCATGGCGGAACTCGAAGCGGCGGCGAAAGCCGCTGCTGCACAAGACTAATCGCGCGACGCGTCCCCAGATCTACCCTCCGGGAGCGGCACTGGTTTCAGGAGCAGGGTTCGGCGCCGGCCTGAGCAGCCGGTGAGCGATCACGCCGACCACAAGCGCCCAGAATGCCGCGCCCACCCCGGCCACCGTGGTACCCGAGGCCGCCACGACCAGCGTCACCGCTGCGGGGATTCGCGCCGATTCGTCGGCCATGGCACCCGCGCAGGCACCGGCGAACGCGCTCAGCAGCGCCACACCCGCGACGGCCTGCACCACACCGTCCGGCGCGGCGAGCACGGCCGCGGTCAGCCCCGTCGAGACCAGGCCGAGCGCGCAGTACATCGCGCCGGTCGTGAAGCCGGCGATCCAGCGACGCCGAGGATTCGGATCGGCGTCCGGTGCGGCCGCCAGCGCGGCACTGATCGCGGCCAGGTTGACGGCGTGCCCGCCGAACGGCGCGGCCAGCAGCGAGCCGATTCCGGTCACCGTAAGCGCCGGGCGCCAAGGGACGTGAAACCCGAACCCCGCCATGACCGCGACGCCCGGGATGTTCTGCGCGGCCATGGTCACGATGTAGAGCGGCAGTGCGATGCCGGTGAGTGCCTGCAAGGTCAGGCTCGGCGCCGTGACGTGCAGCTGGGGTATCCACGCGGAGGCCGCGGGCAGGCTGTGCTCCCGGACCAGCGTCACCGTGATCACCACCAGGGCCGCACCGAAAGCGGCGGGCACCGCCCACCGGGGCCGGACGGCGAGCACGATCAGCCACACCGCCAGCACCGGCGCGATCGCGCCCGGATCGTGGGCCAGGGCGGTGACCGGTGCGACGCACAGCGGGAGCAGCACCCCCGCGAGCATGGCCTGCGCGACCGCCGTGGGAATGCGCGTGACAAGGCGCGCGAGCGCAGGCCAGAGCCCGGTTGCGAACAGCAGCGCCGCCGTGACCGCGAACGCGCCGACGGCGGCGGGCCATCCGCCGGCCACTGCGCCGGTCGTGATCAGCAGCGCCGCACCTGGCGTCGACCACGCGCTGGTGATCGGCATCCGGAACCTCCACGACAGCAGCATCGAGGCTGCGCCCATCGCCAGGCTCACCGCCACCAGGCCCGATGCCGCCTGTGCCGGACTCGCGCCCGCTGCCCGCAACCCCGCAAGCACCACCGCGAACGAGGACGTGAAACCGACCAGCGCGCACACCACGCCCGCGCCGATCGGAACCGCTTTCGAGACGTCCTGCTCCATCCGCCGACCCTCCGTTCTGAATACGGAACGTTCTGTAAACGGAACGTAGCATGGAACGATGAACGCGGCAGAGGTCGGTCGCCGGCTACGGGATCTACGAGTCGAGCGCGGTCTGAGCCTGTCCGAGCTCGCGCGCCGCGCAGGCGTCGGCAAGGGATCGCTGTCCGAGATCGAATCGGGCGGCCGCAACCCCACGGTCGAGACGCTCTATGCGCTCTGCGAACCCCTCGATGTACCTCTCACCGCGCTGGTCGGCGAATCCCCCGGCGCACACTCGGCCGCGCATGGCGGGATGCGGACGGTGCTGCTGTCCGTGCGGCACCTGCCCCGGGTCACCGTCGAGGTGTTCCGTCTGGAGTTCCCCTCGGGCGCAGAGCACGTCTCACCGTCGCATGGAGCCGGCGTCCGCGAGCACCTCACCGTGGTGGAGGGAAAGGTGCTGGCGGGACCGGTCGGCGAGGAGACCGTGGTCGAAGAGGGCGCGACGCTGACCTGGCTGAGCGATCGCCGCCATCGGTTCGCGGCCGTCGACGGTGCCGCGGAGGCGGTGGTGGTGATCACGACCCCGCGGTGAGGCCTCGCCGGACAACGCGGCCAGCAACGTTTCCGTTCCTCTCGCTGTGCACCTCTATGTGCTCGGATATACACTGGCATACATGTTCAGCAACCGTCGAATCTTCCGCGATCCTCCCGGCGAGCTAACCTCCGCGCAGGAGTCCACGGCCAGGAGCGCTGCCCGGCGGGCCGCTCGGGAGGCACGTCGTTCGCTGCGCACCGCTCGTGGGCAGTACCGGCGCTACCGTGCCGGCGCGGGAGCCGTTTACCTGGACTGGCCGCGGTGGCACGGGGAGTATCTCAACGAGTATCACGGCGGTGGAGGGATCAATGAGGGTGGCCTCCAGGTCAGCACCAACGTTCCCGGCGACGCCATCTGACTGCCGCCGAGCGGGCCGACACGAAACAGCTGCCCCACTGCTCGGCGTGACGATCCGCGAGATATGGAGCCGCACATGGGCGCCCTGCGGGAGGCGCGCCACCTGATGCGCCCACAGCACCGAACCGCAGGAGCGTGGATCCTCAGCTTCGTCGACGTCGTGTTCGTCGCTGCGGCGGCTTACCTCTGCTGGACGCTGGTGTGGTGCGGCGGGCCGTTCGAGCGCATGGGCTGGATCTTCCCGGCGTTCTTCGTCGGACCTCCGCTGTTGCTGGTCGGCGCGGTGTACTTCGGCGTGTGCGCCGCACGCGGTCGGCAGGTGGCGGCCCCGATCGCTGCGGTCGCCGCGGTGATCGCCCTGTCAATGCTGTTGATCGGTACGAATGTGCTGCAGAAGGTGCGATGGGCGAATGCGCGCGCCGAGGTGCTCGCAGTGGCCGACCACCCGCCGGCGCGTGGCGAGGCCCAGCACCGCTGGATCGGCAGCTACCCCGCCACGGTCCAGACGAACGCGAGCGGGACCGTGCTGATCAAGTTCGACAGAAGCTGGGACGGGTTGCTCTACGTGCCCTCCGGGATGGAGGCGCCTGATCGGGGCGGCGACTCGGGGATTGGCCCCGAGGTGATGCCGCGGTGGTGGTACTACGACACCGACTGATCGCCTACGGCAGCCAAGCGTTGCTCCATGGATGAAGCCGCCTGGGTGACAGTCCCCGCACGAATGAGATTGAGGTGGCGGCGGATATCGTCACGAACCATGGAACCCCTCCGCATCGTCGAGACGTCGACCGGCAATTACTCCCTCCTGCTCAACGCCGGGGAGACACCATCTGACGAAGCGGTTGAGGCGCTCGACCACGAGCCCAACGGCTACTTCTGGGAGGGCGTGGCCCAGCGCGTGGCACCGGAGTTGGTCAAACAGGTGGGGCTTGACAGCGAAGCCGGGATGTTCTGCGCGTACGGCACCAACCGCGCGGCACTCGAGCAACTCGGTGCCGCACTCGCCGCAGTGGTGAACGATCCCGCGAAGGTCCGTGACGTGGTCACCACGGCCGAGGCCGACGGCTACGAGTTCGACGACTAGTCGAATGCTCATCTCCCCTGACGTGATCGCCATCTTGGACCCGATGTCGGACCTCGTTTCCGCTGGCGAAGTGGACGGGCAATCGGCTTTCGCGCTGTGGCGAGACGGAGCAGTGCGTCTTCTCGACGACAGACTCACCGAGAAGGCGCAGCGAGAGCTCCCTCTGGAGGGCGACGTCTGCGTCCTTGCGGCATCCGGCCTCGATCTGGTCATACTCGCCTCCGCCGACGGCCTCGTCATCGCCGGAAAGGAGGTGGTCACGGTGCCCGGGCTACCCGCCGACGCGACCGCGCTCCTGGGCGGTCGACCCGTCGTCGCTGTCCCGGAAGGTGAGAGTCACCGGCTGCTCTTGCTCGATCCCGCGACCGGGGCGATCCTCGACGACCAGGCTATCGACGCGGATGATGCTCGCGCCTTCCTGCATCCCCATCCCGCCGACGACACGGCGATTCTTGAGCTCGCCATGGGACAGGACGGTGTCCTCGGTTTCCGCGTCGACGTCGAGGGGACGCGCCTACACCTGACGGAGATCCTCACAGGAGATGATCCCGTGTTCGCGGGCTTCAGTCCATCGGGCTCGAGGCTACTCGTCACGCCGCACAGCGATCCGCAGACAATACGGGTGCTCTCGTGGCCGGATCTGAAGGAGACCTCACGGCTCGATGCGAGCGCCGTCGACGCCGAGTACGGTTTCGGCCTCGCCGGCTGCTGGATCAACGACGAGCGAGTCGCTGTGTACGCGACCGAGGACGCCTTGATCGTTGCCGACGAGAACTTCGACTCGCCCGAACGCATCGTGCTGCCGATCGACTTCGGCGACGACGGAGAGATCGAGAAGCTCACGTATCTGGGTTCGGAGAACATCGCCGTCGGCGCGTGGACACCATCCGGTCGACTCACCCTCGTGGTGCACCTCATCGAAAAATAGGCTGCGGCTCTCAACGCCTCTGCAAGCAAGCCAGCGCGAGCCACCGTCACCGGTGACGGGTGGAGTCGTCCTCGACCTCGTCGGGGGGCATTTCCTCGCGGTACCACTCGTGCTCCGGAGACGGCCGGAACGCCAACCAGCCCACTGGGAGATCCGCCAACGCGCGCAGCGAGGGGTCGGCACCGACCACGCACCCCATGCACGCGAGCTTGATCTCCCGGATCGGGTCCGGAGTCTCACACACGAACTGCCATTCACCTTGGTGATCGTGAAACACGGTCAGGACCGGTAGACCATCCTCGAGAACCTGACGGGTGGTGAAGGCCGCGATGTTGACCGGCGTAGCAAAGGGCCAGTCGGATTCATCCACACATGCCATAACGTAAATGGTAACTTCAGCAAACTCCACGTGCGCGTCGGACGACCATCCGAACCCACAGCGATCCGCATCCGCGGCGTCCAGATTCAGTCTCCATGATGAACACCGGATGGAAGCAGGCCACATTGTCGGCATGGCCGTTATCAACGCGATTGAAAGCCTTACCGATTGGGTCCGCATGCGTCGCGGTGGCTACACCGCAGATGCTCACGTCCTTGCTGGGCCGACACATCGAGCATTCCCGGCGGATTGCACCGGCGCTTGCACTCGAAAGTACAAGGACGGCAACGGAATCGAGTTCGGATCCCACGCGCCATGTCACGAGTCCCGGAAAACCCGCCACTCCAAGAGCGGTGGCGGAGGGATTTGAACCCCCGGACGGTGTTAGCCGTCTCTCGCTTTCAAGGCGAGAGTAGCCCGTTTCCCCAGGTGGATATGTGTATGGAAATTCCGGACAGCCCAGGTAAACGTCGCTCTATCCCAGGCGTGGTTGCAGGAGTTGTGACACCACCGTGACATCCTGGCGTATCAACGCCGCAGATAGGAGTAGGTATCACAGGAGCAGTGTGACATCTCACCAGTGCATCACGTCCCCTTCGGCTCCTGGCGCATTGTCTGCGGCTGGAGCGACGATGTGCCCATGACCAGCGAGCCGACGTACTACGAGACCCTGACCGCCGATGGCACCGTGCAGTTCGTCGTGTGGATTGAGGACGGCTGCCTCACCTTCCCCGTTGCCCACACGACCGAGGAAGCGGCGCAGGCACTGGTCGCCGCCGTGAAGGCTGACCCATCCCTCGGCAAGGTCGTCCCGATGCCTGAGACTGACCCAGAGCCTGACCCCCTGGAACCGCTCAACGCCCACCGCGCCGAGCCCTGCATCGGAATCGGCGTTCCCGAGGGTTGGGTACCTCTGGTGCTGGAAATGCACGAGCGCGTGGTAGAGGTGTGTCCTGGCATTCAGTATGTGCAGGTTAAGGCGAAGTTCGCGGAGCTGAGGGTCTACGTGAAAGGCGCGAATCCCGTTGCACAGTCGCTGATTTGGGAGGCTGAGGTGGATTCACGGACGGTGTGCGAGGTGTGTGGTGGTGTTGGTGTGCCGTGTCACCGCCGAGGCTGGTATCGCGCGCTGTGCGCTGACCACGCCGATGAGCTGGGCTACACCGAGGCGTCCCCGTGACCGATTCGCTGGACTCCCTAATCGCCGATATCGACGCGTTGGAGGACGCCGACGACGACGCCTACCCCTGGTACGACGCGTGGAGCTGGACGGCGGAGCCTGAGCCCTGGATTCGCGATTACGAGCCCGACACTGGGCTTGACCTGCCTCTTTCCGTGTCCCCCGCGCCTCGGCTCATGCCCCGAGACCTGCTCGATGTCACGCTGGAGGTGACGCTGGCGGATGGGCGGATGGTGTCGTGGAGTGCCTCGGAAGGGTGGGACGGGGACACCGAACTCATAGCGGCAGCGCAGGCGGTCGCGGGACTGCATACGGGGTTGACGGCGACGGCGGCAGTGGCGCGGGGACTGGTCGCGGTCGCGGTGGATGGGCATATCGACCCGCTGGTCTGGATGGCTGCGGGGCTATGAGCGCGCGCATCAGCTACAACCGCGTGACGCGGGTCGTGTGGATAAGCGACGAGCACGGGGACACTGTGGCGCGCACTGAGATACCGCGCGGGAAGCGTTGCACCGACGTGGCGGGAGAGCTTCTCGCCGCACACGGTTACGCACGCACTGGCGACTACCTGCTCGCGGGGAGTGGGTCGCCCATTCGGGAGGCGACGATTCGCGTTGTGAGCAGGCACGTGTCGCGGAACTGAGGGCTACGGGGCTCGGTTAGTCGTCCATCTCGGCGAGGACGTGTGCGAACGATGAGCTGGTGTGCTCGTCGGCGTCCCGCTGAGCGCGGACACGCGCAAGGGCTTCCTCACGCTCCTGCACGCCCATCTGAGCCATGAGCGCCTCGAACGGCGAACCACCACCCGCTGGCGCGATGAATTGCGGACGTGTGCGTGATTCCCGCAGGTTAGGGGTGGTGTCCCTCGGCGTGGAGTTACGTGGAGTCAGCGCCTCCCACGCCTCGGTCAGCGCTACCCGCAACGGGGAATCGACGGGCTCCGCGTCGCGGACAGCGGCAATCTGCGCGCGGGTCGTCTCGTCGTCCTGCCCCCTCGCCTTGAGCTGCTCCACGAGGACACCGACACGCTGGCGATTGGCGTCCACCACCTCGGGACTCGGCATGCTGGCACGTGATTCGCGCTGGTCAGTAGCGTGTCCCTTGCCCGTTGTGGCGGTGCTCGACGGCGCGGTGGCAGTGGGTGGGGTGGGCATGGGCGAGACATTCGCGGACACAGGCGGGACATTCGCGGACATAGGCACGGTCACGGGAACCGTGGTCGGCGGCGTGAGAGGCGGTGTCAGCGGGACGTTGACACGCGAGGCAGGCGGTTCGACGGACTGAGGCTTAGGCACGGGAGCAGGTGCGGTGTCCACGTTCGCGGGTGTGGGTGCGGGCACGGCGGACTGGGAGCGGTGTGCCTGGTGCACCTTCGACTTCGCCTCCGCCGCCGCGATACGCGCGTCCAGTCGGCGCAGGGTCTCAGGGTTGTGTGATGGCGTAGCAGCTATCAGGTCACGGCGCTTGTGCATCCTGAGCAGTTCCTTCGACTCACCCGGAAGTGCCCCGATGTTCCCCGAGACGGGTGATACACGCAGGTCAGGAACTACGTCCCTACCCTTCACGGTGGTCGGAGGCGTTGGGGCATCGGCGCGAGTTCCGTACGCCGCCACGAGTGCCGCTTCGGAGGGCTGTGGGAGCCCTGCGCGCTGGTACACCTGGCGGGTCACGTCGTGGTCGGTCAGCATCGGGTCTATCCCAATCTCTCGGAGGAACTGGGCGCGCTTATGCGCGGAGATTGCGCCCTGAACGTGGGCGAGTTCGGCGGTCAGGACGGCACGCTCGGCACGGTGGGAGCCTGGCTCAGCGTCCAGGCTTCCGAGACGCTGCTCCAGCGCTACGGCACGGTCATCCAGGGCGAGGTCGCGAGTCACAGTGATGAATTGCTGGGCTTCATCAGC
Organism: Mycolicibacterium mageritense; assembly: GCF_010727475.1. Taxonomy (NCBI): domain Bacteria; kingdom Bacillati; phylum Actinomycetota; class Actinomycetes; order Mycobacteriales; family Mycobacteriaceae; genus Mycobacterium; species Mycolicibacterium mageritense. The sequence continues at coordinate 3,064,651 of NZ_AP022567.1, read as the reverse complement.
CTGGTGGAGTTGCGTTGCGCGGTAACGGGTTGCGCGTGCTGCGCGGGCTTCGCGTTTCGCTGCCAGCTTCGCGGCACGCTCCGCACGACGGACAGCAGCGCGGTTCTCCCCGTGTCCACCTGGACACCTTCGCCCGCCTTCATGAATCGCCCTGCACATAGGTCTAGTGTACCAGGGGACACGTCGTTGAGCTGGGGAAATAACGCTTTGGTCGCTATGGTTCCAGGACTTCTCGGAACGCGGAACGTGTCCAGATGTTGATACGGGCGGGCTCCTGCCCGCGCAGCTTGACGGTGGCGAATGGAAGCTGGATGTCGGTTAAGGTGGCGGACTTCGCGACCTTGCCTGCGGTGCCCGCGACCCAGAAGTCCACGGGACCAGGACTATTGGCTGGTGAGTCGGCGTACAGCTCGGTCAGCATGGTGTCGGCTTCCTCCCGCAGCGCAGCGGCATGGTCGGCTGGAACGTCACGTCCCAGCCCAGCCTTCAAGGCTTCGGCGGCGTCCTCTGCGGCGTAATCACGATCCATGCTCGCCACCTCGGACATTCCCACGTCCTTCTGCGCGCTACGGGTCTCTATCGTCGCTGGACGCCCGCCGATCCGCCCGTCATCGCGCGCCTCGTCCAGGATCGGCGGCGGTGCCAGCAGGTCGCGGTGAATCCGCATCGGCTTCGGCAGCTCCACCGCATGGCGGAAATCCGTACCCACGGAGCGCTTGGTGATGGTCAAGTACCCATCGTCGTCCACACTGTCCACCAGCAGGGAAGGCGAGCCACCGCCTTGCCACTGCCCGATTAGGCGGGTTCCCGCTTCGATGGCGATGGGACGTGTGGCGTACTCCCGTGCGGTCTTGAGCAGTACCTCGCGCGCGGTGTCATCGGATAGACCAGGTATGCGGGCGGTGAGGCGCTGGACGCCCGCTTCAGTCAGGTCAGCCAGGCGTTGCTTGGGGGACATGGACGCGACGCTACCGCGCTTGGCAGCTCGCTCAGCGCGTTTCCGTGCGGCGTCCTTCGCCTTGAATGTGTCGGACTTCGGGGCGTGGCTGCTCGGGCAACGCCGTCCGCCCTCGTCGGTTGCTCTGCACATGTATCCAGCCTACAGCGAACTCGTCCATGTCCCCTAGAACACGCCTGTACAGGGATGGTGTGCAGATTGGCGGGGTACGAGCTAACACGTGGTTAGCAGCACCGAGTGAACACAACAGAGCCCCGCGCCGCGACATCGTAAAGGGTTAACCTGCCACCCGCACGTAGCGGAACACCGTCGCTCGACTCACCCCGAACATCGCCGCCAGCTCCTCAACGGGCTCCCCGTTGCGATATAGGCGGACGAGACGCTCACGCTGGTCACCTGCCAGCTTCGGAGGACGTGTAGCGGGAAGCCCACGCGCTAAACGAGTCTCACGGCTCGCAGCGCGGCGCTCCTTGCCCAGCTCCAGCTCTAGCTCGGCGATGCTGGACATAATCTGCACGACGGCGCGACCTGTCGGCGTTCCTGTGTCCACGCCCTCACGGAGAGAACGTAGGGCGATACCGCGTTCGGTCAACGTGTGCAGCGCCTCGGCGACCTCGCGCACGGAACGCCCGATGCGGTCAACAGCGGCGACCACCAGGGTGTCGCCTTCACGGAGCCAGTCCAGACAGTCCCGCCAGCCAGGGCGGTCAGCGCCCGCGCGTCCTGAGGCGATGTCCACGAACTCACGGTCGGCGGCGATGCTGGCGGCAGCCAGGGTGTCGCGCTGCTGTTCGACGGTCTGGTGTCCCGTGCTCACACGGAGATACGTTGCGGTGCTCATGGTCTGGAGCGTAAAGCGGTCATCTGACACGGAATCTGCGACAGTCGCATATCTCGGTGTCATATCGCAGCGGCGACCTGCGGGTTTCGATGCTGCGCATGGGTGTTGCGTTGGCGTGTCACATCTTTAGATATGCGACAGCGGAGGTACCGCGCCCGAGCACGCCTAACCCGACGTTAACGCTGCCTCAATCACTTCCGCCGCATCCACGTCACCGTCGCGCCGAAGCCAGGCGGCAAGCGTGTGGGCGTCCGAGGGCGGGAGCACCACGTTATCCGTGTAGCCGAGATACCGCGTCACGCCTGTGATTCGCAGCCCGCCGAGGACGGGCGTGACGGTGACGCTGGAATGGGGCTGGTGTTCGCCGTCAGATTGGGAATTGCACATGGTCGGGTCAGATACGGAACGGCAGTGGATCAGTGCAGCCCGCTGCGAGCTTCTCGGCTTCGCGCCTACCCAGTTCCGCACGGAAGGCGTCCTTGGCGCGTTGTAAGTCCTCCTGCGTCCAGGTCGTGTCCGCAACTCGGGGGGTCTCCGAAGTTCGCGAGCCCACCTGTTCCGTCGCCGTCGTCGCCCATGTCCCTCAGGTCAACGGCGCAGTCCACCTGCTGCTCTGGACGATTCGCCACGTCCACAGCGAGTAGCCCGCCGATTATCGCGGTCAGTGTTACTCCCGCGATAGCAGCCTGCCGCCAGGTGCGCCGCTTTCCAGCGGGTGTGTTGGTCTCGGTCATCTTCCTCGTTCCTCTCCTCGTTGGTCATCGCGTCCCGTCTCTCTGGGGCAGCATCGTGTGGTCGAGCAGCGCCTCCCGTGCCTCACACAGGCTGGTAGGCGTCCACGGTGCGGGCATCGCGACCAGTGGGTAGGTCGTCACCGAATCGCAGCGGGTGGAATCAGCGTGTGCGGGAACGGCGAACACAGCAGCCATCACCATGCTCACCGCTCCCACAATCAGCGGGCGCATCATGAGAACAGCTCCGCGAGTGCCTCATCCGAGGACAAGGTGGTCTCGGGCACCTTGGCGCTCTCAGGCGGTGCTGCCACCTGAGTCACGGGAGACGCTGCGGGGCTCGGTGCCGCCTCGGCGGTGTCCTCACCTGCGGGTTCATCGTCCCCCTCACCCTCGGACTCGGTGTCCTCAGCCTTCGGCTCCTCTAGCTCGGTGTCCGCGTTCTCACCCTGGAAGCCCTCGGGAGAGGGAGCCTCAGGAGCGCTGGACGCTGAGCCACCTCCACCCTCGCTCTCCTGTCCAGCCAGCATCTCGTCCAGCATCTCGGGTGTTACGTTGACGTTCCCGCTGCCGCCAGCCGCGCCTTGAATCGCTTGGAGCAGTGGGTCGATGAGCGGTTGCACCTGCCCAGTGAGCCCTTGCAGACTCTGCGGGAGGGACTGCGCCATCCCCATACCCTGACCGAGCATCCCCTGCATCTGGCTCATCAGCTCAGGCGGCAGCTCCAAGCTCGGGGCTCCCGCGCCAGGCGCTCCGCTGGGCATCGAAGCGGGGACGGACGGTTCCGTTCCTGCTGCGATGTGTCCCTTCAGCTCAGTGTTGGCGGACTGGAAGTTGGCGGCAATGGCGTCGGCGTCGCCCTGCGCCTGTTCGAGTAGTGCATCGAACTCCGCCTGGATACGCGGCTGATCCCAGCCTTCGGCGACAGCTCGCGCCTTCGTCGCCTCCCACTCCATGTCGAACGCCTCGGCGCGGGCATTGAGTTCGGTCTTCGCGTTGAGGATGTTCTGCGCCGAGAGAGCCGTTGCTACCGAGCGGTTCTCGAAGGTCGCGCCTTGAGCCGTGAAGTTCGCAACGCGCGTAGCGAACTGCGAGTCTGCCGCGTCGGCGGTCTCCCCCTGCATGCTCGATGCCACGCTGACCGCCATGTTCGTCACGGTCTCTGCGCTGGCGAACGCGTTGATGCCGTTCGCGTGCTGCTCGGTTGCCCTTGCCGCGTAAGCGGTCTCGTCCAGTTCGGGGTAGTGACCTCGCACCACCTTGTCGAAGTTCGGGGTGGTGGACGGGGGTAGTCCTCCTGTAGCCATGATGTGTGTTCTCCTTATCGGTTGGTTGTAGGTAGGTCGGGCTTGGGCAATGCGTTCACGCGGTCTCGGAGTACCGATCCCGCCTTCCCGCCGAACGCGGGGTTGGCGGCGTCGTCGCGCAGAATCTTCTCCAGCGCAAGGGTTCCCGCGCCGAACACGAGCGTCCCGTCCGCCCGTTGCTCGCTGCCCGAGTTGGCGATGTCATAGCCGCGTCGCGAGACGTGAACCATCTGCCCGCGTTTCGGGGACAGGGATGGTGTGCGGAGCTTCGCCACCAGTTGAGTGAGCCTGCGCTCCATCACGGCGTCCCTGTCCCCGAAGTCGCTGTCAGGGTGGGCACGGTACGGGTCTACCAGTGCATCGAGCGCGGGCATATCAGCCATCGCCCGCTGCGCGATGGTCGCGCCCAGCGTGCCGAGTGCCAGCTCAAGCGTGCTCATGGTTCAGCCCTCCTAACTGCTTGGGAACACGTCGTCGGGATTCAATGCACCTGCGCCGTTGTCGGTGTCACCGAACGCGGCACCCGCAGCGGTGTCATCAGTGCTGGACAGTCCCGCTTCCTCATCGTCGGGGACGCCAGGGGTGCCCGCCTGCGCGGTCGCTTCGCCAGGTGTGGACACCACAGGGGTCACGTCACCCGCGAGCGGCGTTACCGAACCATCGCCCACGGGCTGCGCGACACCAGTTGCCACGGTGGTGGTCTCCGCGCCAGCGGTCGGCGATGCGGAGTCCCCGCCTTCGTCCAGGCGGAAGATGCCCTGGTTCTGACCGTCGAACACAGCGGCGTCGGACACAGGCACGATGTCGCCGTTCTCCATCATCACCTCGTCGTTGCCGATGAAGATGCCCGTGCCCGCACTGCTCACCAGCACGTCCCCTGCCTGCATCAGGCTCGTGGGAACCTGCTTGCCGATGTCCTGACCGTCAGGTGGAATCTGGAATCCCAGTTCGGAAGCCTCCTGCGCCAGCGTGAAGCCGAGACCCTGCTCAGCGCCCCGCGCGAGGGTGTCCGCGAGAGCGGCGAGCTTGGCGCTCGGGAACTCCACCTGGCGTCCGTTGCCCACGTCCGCCGTCCGCGCTTCGGCGGAGTTCGGGTCGGTCTCGACAGCGGCAACGGGGGCGACTTCACCTGTGTCCTCGGCGGTCTCGGGCGCTGCGTCGTCCTTGGGCTCAGTGTCCAGCCCATCGGTGGGATCGTCCAGTGGCTCCACGGCTTCATCGCCCTCGTCGGTGAGGTCGTCCAGCGGCTCCTCCATCTCGTCGTCCTCGTCCTCGCTCAGGTCGTCCAGCGGTTCCGCCAGCTCCTCGTCGCCCAGCGGGTCGGAGAGCGGGCTGCTCATTCCTGAGCCCATGTCAGGCATTCCCCCGCCGCCCATGGACGGCATACCGCCACCTGCGGGCATTCCCGCGCTGGGCACACCCATGTCGGGCATCGGGGTTTCGGAAGCCAGCAGCTTCGCGAGCTTGTCGTCCAGGTCTTCGTCGTCGGACACGTCGTCCAGCGCGGGAGCGAGCGAGGGCGCACCAGGGTCAGTGATGCTCGGCAGCGCCTCCCCGATTGGAGTGGTGTCCCCTACCTTCGTCGCCTCAGGTTTCGGGGCTTCCAGATTCGTGGTCACGGAGTTGCCGTTCGGGGTCACCGTCCACTCAGCCAGAGCGGCGCGGAGGTATTGCACGGCTTCGTCGTTCAGTGTGGTCGCGTTCTCCAGCGCCGTTGCCGCGTCTCCGAGCGCCTCCGTCCCACGCGTGGTGTCCCCTGAGCCTTTGAGCACGTTCCAGGCGTTCATCCCCAAGCCGAGACCGCCCACGGCGAGCCCCACACCCGTAGCGGCGAGCGGGGCAGCCAGCAGCCACTCCGCAGCGGACACGTGATGGGCAGCGCGGTCAGCCTGCACGTTGCGTAGCGCCTGTACTGATAGGCGAAGTGAGCCAAGGGCGTTCGTCGCACCCTCATGTGTGGCAGCGGCGGTGATGGTGAGCGCGTCCTCCACGTCGGTGGTGGCATTGTTGACGGCGTTCAAGTTGAACGTCCCGCCAGTTGTGCCCGCATATACAGCGGCAAGTCGGTCGGCTGACGGTTCCCCCGCCTGTTGCGTCACCGCAGCAGTGGCAGCGGTCATCACGTCGTGCAGTCCCGCGAACGCGTCGAGCAGGGGCTGTAACGCCTCAGCTTCGTGGAACGCGGGGACGCCCTCCACGGTCTCGCCGCAGTCGCCGCCCGCTTCGCATCCCTTGCCCGCGCAGAATGCGTCCACGTGCGTGGGCTGGTAGTTCATTGTGCCTGTGTTGAATTGGTCGATGGTGCGGTCGAAGGCATCCACGGAATCCGCGTCCCCAGCGTCGCCGTCGATGCCGCCGACACCCGACACAGGGAGATATTGCGTGCGTCCTGCTTCGGGGGCTTGGTGGCGCAGCCTGTCGGGATCGGGGCTACCGAGTCCCGTGAGCGACGCAACCGAGGTGGTTACGCCGATGACGTTGAGCGCGGAGGTCATAGGAGCACGTCCTTAGGTGGTGTTGCGGCGGGGTTAGCATGGGTCACGGTGGTGTCCACGGAGTTGATGGATTCCGCGTTGCCCGTCTCCATGTCCTCCCACTCAGCGGCGACGCGTTCCAGCTTCACGGCGTCACCCTCGAACTGCGCGGAGAGCCCTTGCGCCACAGCGATGTAGCGCTTCTCAGCCTCAACGAGGGCGGCGTCGAAGTCCGCGACCACAGGCGATGCCTTGCCGTCACGGGTAGGCGCGCCCAGTCCGTCCCTCGTCAGCCACGCGCGGTACGCGGCGAAAGCGTCAGGAGCAGAGGTCGCCAGGGCAGCAGCGTTATCGGCTTGGGTGCGTAGGTCAGCGGCGAGCTGGCGAACGACGGCTGTGTCCATCTTCACGATGGCTCCGTTCGTCCCGTCCCCAGCTCCTACAGCGCGCTTTGCATCGCCGACGAGACCACCAGGAGGGGAGATGATGTCTTCGTGGGACGTTCCTCCGCTGTCGCCGCCGCTCAGCGCGCGGTATCCGAGGACGCCAGCGGTTCCGAGCCCTGCGGCTCCCAGTCCAACTCCCAGACCGCGCTTGTGACGCTTCGCCCAATCCAGGAATCCCCCGCTCTTGCCGTCAGGCTTGTCCCCCGCAGGGGACACCTTCACCCAATCCTTGCCGTGGACATCGGGGATGGTGGCACCGTCCGTGGCACGAGCGCCGTCAGTAGCGGTGTCAGCGGCATGAGTGGCATCAGCAGCACCGTCAGTGGAACGGGCTGCGGTCTTCAGTCCATCGGCAGCGTTCGCGCCCGCCTTCGCAGTGTCCTCTCCCATCCGCACGCCCTTCGCGAATAGGTCAATGAGGTCATCAGCGCTAGCCATGTCAGTGTCCCCCTTCGCAATTGGCGCGGTGCATCCATGCAATCGGCGCGGTGGGCACTACACCGAAGTGGTCGGCGATGCGCTCCCAGGTCAACCCACCAGCGCGAGCGTCGGCGACGGCGGCGTTGCGTACTACACGCGCCTCCCGTAGCGCTTGCAACGCACGGCGATGCTCTGCACAAGCGTCATCGAGACGCTGCTCCAGCAACACTCGTGAGTCGTCATCGGTCATACCCTCATGGTACGTGAAGGTCAACCCATTACACCAGGTCAGAGCGTATAGGGGGACTGTACGGTCGGCTCTCGTCCAGGGTGTTAACGTCGGCTCAACACAAGGCTCGGCAAACGTCATGACGCGCCCGACTCCCGCTGCCCTGCGAGCCAGAGCAGAGCGCCAGCGGCGCGGACGTTATCTATCGCCGAGCGACGGTTCGCGTCCGCGTCTGCGATAAGGCGCTCCGTCCAAGTGGCGTTCTGAATCTCCATGCCACGGAACAGCGGCGCGATGTCAACGGGAGTGGTCATGTGCAACGCCGATACGGCGGCAGCGGTCGATTCAAACGCGTGGATCAGGTCGAGGTACGCCGTCGCGAACTCCGCGCACATTGCAGCAGCGTCCCGTATTTCGGCGGGAGTCCAACCCGCGCACAAGTTCTCAACGCCCCACTGTGCCGCGTACTCGGCGTCCAGGGGGATGCGGGACAGCCTATCTGCACTATCAGTCGCGTCCACGGCGCTCCTCCCCCAGGCGCACAATCTGCTGAACCGCGTTTCGGGGAATGCCCAAGGCGTCCCCCACACGCTGCCATGTCCAACCCATTGCCCGCGCGGTGGTGATGGTGTCGTGACGGCGCTCCCGCAGTTCGGCGAGATGGCGTTGCGCCTCGGCGATTTCGGTAGTGATGGCGCGGAGTTTCGCGTGCATCGCGTCGTGCGCCGCCTGGTCGGCGGTCAGCAGCTCTATGAGTTCATCGTCGGTGTACTTGGTCATGTGTGGGGTTCCTTGTCGGTTGGTAGGGGTCAGGGATTCAGGGTCAAGCAGCGCGGGTTTCGCGCACCTCTACAGCGAGGTACAGGTTGTCCAGTCCTCGGGTCAGGTCGATGTCGAGCACGTCGGCGTAGGGCTGGTCGTCCACCTTCGCGGGGACATGGACAACCACGGCGATGTCCTGGCGCACCTCGGGGAACGGGAGCCAGTGCGTGCCGTCAGCGCTCAGAAGCCAAGAGGCAGATGCGTACTGCGCGAGCTGGACGCCGATGCTCAGCAAGCTGTTCTTGAGTGAGGAGCTGGTCTTCAGGTCAACGATGACGAGCTGCCCGTCAGCGTCGCGCATGATGCGGTCGATGCGCCCAGCGGCTCCCGTGATGTGGTTGTAGATGACGCATTCCACGAGTTCGGGCACCACCGTCAGCCCTGCCGCGAGGCACGCGGCGCGGTAGGCGCGGACATGTCCACGGAGTTCCTCAGGCACCTCGTCCACGGTGCACACGCCCAAATCCACGGCTTCCGCCCACGCGTGCACAGCGGTACCGAAGGTCGCCGCGTCTCCAGCACCAGCGGCGGCGTGCGCGAGTTCGGCTACGTGGTCGATGGTGTCGTTGTCAGCATCAGCGTCCAATCCCGCCAGGAGCGCGGGATTCGAGGTCAAGCCTGCAAGCACCTGGTTGAGCGACCACTTGGTCAGTCCGCCGCGCTCCTCCAGCGTCTTCGCAACGGTCGTGGCACGCGCGTACGGAGGCGCTGGGGCGTCGGAATCGGGGACAGCGGGCAGGTGATACCCGCGTCCGTCCACACGCGGCTCACAGCGGCTCGGGAGCTTGGGCATTGCGTACGCCGCGCCCTGCGGTACCACGGTCGGCACCGAGGACAGCGGGGCGCTGGTGGCGAAGGGCAGGGCGAGAGCTGCGGTCATGATGACTATGTTACATAGACATTTGACTATTGTCCCTAATATCGTGTATAGGGGGACTGTACGAAGCCCAGGTCAGCGCGCTTCGGGATGCTCTGCACCCGAGACGGCCCATTGGGCCGTCTCGGGTGGGACGTGGATACGTGCAGGTCAGCGCTGGTCTGCTGGCGGCGCGGCGGTCACCTCGCGGCGGAGCGTCGGCTGCCTGAAGTGGGACAACGGAAAGTGGCGTCCCCTAGCGCGATTCGGGGTACATCGACACACACGCTCCTGGTCCCGTGACGGTGTAGACGCCTGCAAGGAACGCCTGCACCCTGTCGGGGACGGACGCAGGAACCAACCCATCTCGGTCGGAGGTCGTGAGCCCCCGCACGAGCACCTCGGTCAACGCTTCGTCCACGTCGCCAGCGGACAACAGGATGGGAGCACCAATCACATCGACGGTCATGCGTGCCAGCGTGATACCCACGACGCACGCTGCGCGGAGAGCTGCCTGCTCGCCTGTGGTGAGGATGTCCTGTGACGCCAGCCAGCGAGTCGCAACGGTATTGACGAGGACACCAAGTCCAGTCCCGTCCCCCACGCGGGTAGTCGCCGCGCGGCGGATGGTGTCGGTGTACGAGGTCAAGGATTCGGGTGTTACGTACACGCTTCCATCGGGGCAGATGGTCGCGGGACGGTCGCCAGGGAGGCAGGGGCTGAAGACGAACCGAGGAGGTTCCACAGCGCCCGTGAACGCCACTGCAGTGCTGTATGCCCCGTCAATCACTCGGGGGTTCCAGGTCATGTCACCCTCGCCCTCGGCGGCGGTCAGCGGGAGGCGCAAGCGGCGGTCATCGACCTCGGGCTGAGTGATCGCGAGGCAGGCATCGACATCCCCGTTGAAGCCCTGGAGCATCGCGCTCAGCCGCTCACCACCCGTGCCGTGTGCGTCGGCGGGGTTCTGCCCTGGCTTCAGGGGCACGTCGGCGAAGGACAGCATGGCGAGGAACGCGTTGCCCACGGCGTCCTCAGGAATCTCGCCCGCGTCCCGTTGTGAGCGGATATAGGCTCCCGCAACGCAATCGGCGCGCTGCTCACGCACAATCACAGAATCGCCCTCTCCCGCGTCGCTCGTCACGTCGGCGACATGTCCCATTTCATGGGCGATGACTAACGCGATACCGAGGTCGCCGTTCGCGTCGTGGAGCTTGCGGAGAAATGTCCTGTCCCAGCCGATTAGCAGCGGGTCAACGCGGCACACCACGGCGTTGCTCAGCGCGTCCTTAATCTCTCCCCTGCACCACGAGTTCCCCTGCGGTTGGGTCGAATCCCACGACACGAGGCGGAGGGTCGAGGGGAGGTCAACGAGTTCCTGCATGTCAGCGATGGTCTGCGCTGCAACGCGGTCGAGGTCTCCCCCGTCCGTGCCCTCCACCTCGGGAAGCGTGGACGACGAGGCGGTGTCTGATGGCGCGGAGGACGTAGAAGCGGTGTCCCCTGCGGCGATATCGGGCTCAGGGATTAATGCCAGCGACCCGCACGAGGTCAGCAAGAGAGCGGCGGTAAGCGAGGCAATCGAGGCTCGAAAGGGGTGGGTGGTCATGGTGATTCCTTGAGTTGATTCCACGCGTCGGCGTACATCTCCGGGAGCGTGGGGGTTGGGGACTGCGACACTTCACGCGGGGCTGCCGTTGCGAGTGCGATGGTCAGGGCGGTCACTGTGACAGCGAGCACGGTGCTAGCGGTGATGGTGAGGGCGTGGTCAGCGGTCATGCGTCCTGTCCCTCCTGTGCAATTTGGCGTACGCGCTCGCGACTGATTCCGAGATAGCGTCCGATTTCCGCGTAGGTGAGCCCTTCACGGTGTCCAGCGCGAATTGCATGGGCGAGGTTCTCACGGGAGGCATGGCGGGTTGCCTGGGCAGCGTCCCACGCATCGGCTATACGGGATAGCCGCTCGTCGTTGCTGTGGGGCGTGGTCATAGGTCAAGTTTACCTTGACATTCCACAATTTACCCTGGTCAGGCGTATAGGGGTACTGTACGACTAGGCGCTGAGTAGGTTTGCTGCTAACGTCGCGTTAGCACCTTGACGAGAGGAACGGGAGCGAGTGCTTCATGAAGTCCGGCAGGATTCCACCAACACAGGCGGTCGGTTGACGGCACGATGACGCGATGACCGATTACCGAATCGCGGAAACACCTTTGGGTGCGCTCCTCACAGCGGACGGTGAACAGGTCGGCGAGAACTACGCCGACACCCAAACCGCCATCACGGCGGCTGCCGAAGTCATGCGCTCGCGCGGAGACTCCGTTAGTGGCACTTGGGTCTTGGACTGGGACGATGGCTACCGCTGGACCCCGAACGCAACTACTCGCTAAACAGCTCGGCGTTTCGCGAGTCGATACTCATAGTGCCATGGTCGTCGGTGAACGCTGCTGTGACTAGGGCTGGCACGTCAGTACCCAGCACAGTGGCGAGTCCTTGGAGAGTGGACAGGCGTGGGTTGGCTGGTGAACCATCACGGTTACCCAGTCCTGATTCCAGGAGCTGGAGATGGTTGCGGCTGATTCCCGCAGCATCCGCCACCTGCTCCTGGGTGAGCCCGCGCTGGGTACGTAGGTCGGACAGCAGGACACCGAGGCGCTGCGCGGGTGTCACGTCCCTACTTCGCTTTCGTCGCTTCCAGGAACTTGCCCAGCTCGTCCAGGGCGTGGGACCAGAAGATGGTCAGCCCTGCCGTCTGCGCCGAGACCAGGTTGTGGACTTTGAACACCCCAGAGATTACGGCAGCGGGCACCGCGCCTAGCCTCCCGAACTCAGCAATCCAAGCAACCGCTTTCACCGCAGCGTCGTTATTGATGCGCTTCACCGAGTTGGTGGACGAGTTCGACACCTTGCACTCAATCGGCATCACCCGCCCGTCCCCGAGCCGCACGATGAGGTCAGCCTTTCGGCTGCCGAACATGCTCTCGCGGCAGAACTCACCAGGCGCGGGGGCGTCGATCAATGTGGAAATGGTGCGGGTCGGAACTTGAGTGAAGCCCCGACTGATGAGGTACGCCGTCACCAGTTCTTCTTGCTCGTCCTTGGACTCGTTGCGACGGGCGGTACGCACTCGTTCGGTAGCGATGAGTGCGGCGGTGGAAATGACTGCCACCTCTCGCTCGGCTGCTGTCGGGTTGCGGTCCTCACTCACCCACGGAAACCTGTTACGGTCCAACCCCGCCAGGATTGTGTCGATGACTCGGTACGCGCCAGCTCCATCGTCGGCGCGTAACCGCTGCTGACTCAGCGTGGTGTCCGCCAACACCTTCAAGTCGTCCTCGCTGATCCAAGGTGACGCGAGAAATCTAATGGTGGTCAACATCTCGGGACGTACCAGCAACTCCACGGCGTGGTCCTTGAGCAACGTCAGATCTACCGTGCCTTCGATGAGTTCCTCAACAGCAAGGCGGAACTCCTCGAAGCGGTCGATGTACTGCTCCAGCGGCTCCTGCATCCGCGCCTCGGCGAACAATGCCCGTGACTTCGCAATGTCCTCGGCGAACTGCACCTCAGACCATTGGGGTGGCGGCACCTGAGCCACTACACGACTCCCGCTGTCAGCATTTCGACGTTCGGCACCGCAATGCGCTCCATTTCCTTGGGCTCGAACTTCGTCAATCCGCCCGCGTACGTGCGCCCCTCGGTCAGGGACACGGAAGTGCGCAGGTACTCGCCTAGATTGTCGAGAACTGCGTCGGCGAACGTTTCTCGTGGGTACAGCCCGTGCGCGATGTTGATGTGCCGTGCGTCTGCGTCGTTGCGGACGAACGTCGGTGGACGCCGCGCCATATACGTCGCCAGCAGCGGGGCGGGGGTACGCAACCCAACACTCCACCAGGCTTTGCGGGTTGCGGCGATATATCCCTCGTTCACTTTGTGCCGCTTGGCAACTCGGAGGAACTGATCAATCCGCTTACGCTCATCACCGTCGAACACGTCCAGGTCCACGGGTAGGTCGATGACCACCTTCAATCCCTCGGGAGTCGCCAATCGCGCACCTGCGCTGAACAGCTCGTGCGCTTTGGTGACGGACGGGTACAGCACCGATTCAGGAAGAGAGATGGTGTCGCGCCGCTTCACCCACACAGCATTGGCACCAGTCACTGCGCCACGGTGCACGCGGCACAGCTCGCCCAGCTCCACAAACCCTTGGGGCAGCTTCGGGGTTACGCGGGTCAGCACCGACCACCGCGACGACTCCGCCAGGCGTTGACGGGACACCTTGCGCCCCTTGGACAAGTTGCCCAGGTCGCTCACCTTGTCCACGCGGCGTAGCTTCATGCTCGTCGGAGCTGCACCGACCTTGAAGCACGTTATGGCACCTGTGGTTTGGGCATCGGCGAACGGTGCGGCGCTTGGGTCTAGGACGTGGATGGATTCGCCACCCAAGCCATCCAACAGCAGTTGGCGAACAAGGGAGCCGTAGTTCACGTCCATCCACTCGCTGCCCGTGATGAACGCCCCGAAATCACCAGGCTTGCCCAACTCTGCTGTAGCGAGGAAGAAGTGCACGTGCAGACCTGCGAGAGCGGACGCCTTGAATCCCCGTGCCTTCGCGGTGTCCAGAAGCCACTGCTTCCATTCGGGGTCAATCTGGTGATGGCGGACATACGGCGGGTTACCGATGAACAACGTCGGTCCATCCACGTCAGGCAGCTCTAAGGCGCGGTAGTCGCCAAGGTTGATCGCCACCCGATCCTGCAGCTTGTTGACGGCGATGTTCGCGCGCAACATGAGGGCGGCAATCGGGTCCAACTCGGCTGCGACGACCGACGCCTTCGGGAACTTCTTCGCCGCAGCCAGCAGGTAGCGTCCTGATCCCGCGCCCGGGTCCACAATGCGGGCAGGCGCTCCTTGTGCTGAAGCCCAGGAGGTCATCGCCGCGATGATGGGCGAAGGGGTATAGGTCTGCCCCAATGGGCGGCGGTCGGCGGGCGTGACGATGCGGCAGTAGGCGTCGCCGAGCGGGTCGCCGCCGCGCGTGATGGTCTGACGCAACCGCCGCACGGCATCGGCAGTCAACGGTGATTTGCCCGAAGGGATGAGCGCGGCTTCGTCCGGGGTCAGCGTTCCAGCAGTATCAGCCCCCAGGTCAGCACACAGACGTGCCAGGTCACCAAGAGTTGTCACGCTTCCCATGCGAGTGATGGTCTCACCAGCCACCGACACTGGTCAGCCCTGCTTGAGGCGGAAAACGCCACGCGAGACGCGCTCGAAGTATTTCTCATCCTGCAACGTGGAGCGGTATGACGACGACGGGCGTTCGCCAACTTCGGGCTTCGTTGCTTCCGTGATCTGTGCGATTGTCGCAGGTTCGCCGTTGAGGCTGCTCAGGTACGCGCGGATGGCGTCCTTGAGAACGCCGCGTGGTCCTCGCTTGGGTGAACTGACCATGCTTATAGTGCCTCCCCGCCGTGCCGTCCGCTGCTCGAAAGTCGACTTTAACAGTGAGGCGAGTGACTGATGAGGTGAACCGCCACACCAGCTCCACTGATCATCACACACCAGCAAGGCGTCCCTTCGACACCACGTACTGGTCAGTGGGGTGGTAGAGCTGTCAGGCTGCGCTTTGGATGAGGTCCGACAGCGGCGACAAGGATGGTGTTGGGCTCGTCCAGCACGAAGTACCACCACGCGCGCCACGCGTTGGCGATCTTGTGCTCAATGTATGACTCCCACACGTCCTCGCCGTTCTTACCTTTCAGGTTGTGGTATCGGTGCGACTGCAACGAGCGGTGCTCGGGTCCAGCGTCGCGCATAATCCTAAGCGCGCGTTGGACTTTCCGACGCATCTGCTGCTTGGGTTTGGTGCCTCGTAGGCTCGCGAGTACGTCCCGCACTGCGTCAGTGCATTTCACAGTGAACTCGCCCTCGGGTATGGAACCACCGAGCGCTCCAGCGGGAAGCGAACCGCCGATCTGCACCAACGCTTCGAGGAACTCCGCTGTGTCCGCCTCTGAGAACGCGCGGTGCAGCAGCGTCGCGAGCACGTCGGGGTCGGAGGTGTCCAGCTCAGCAGGCAGTTCCAGGTCGGCGTCCGTCATGCTCAGGCTCCTCAGAAAGTGGTGTCCCCTACTGCGGGGAGGCTACCTGTGGGCGTGCGTCATACGGGTTAGGTACACGGATAACCGCAGCTCAGGCGACGCGGTAGACACGAGTGTCGCGGCGCTTAGCGTCCTTAATCTCGGCGCGGATGCGTTCCTTGATCCGCTCCCGTGTGAAGTCCACGTCGCACCGTGTGCAGTCGTCTAGAACCGCAAGTCTGGCGGGTGGCATCCCCACGGGGAAGTACCAGCAGTACACGCATGTGAGATTCAGGTTGGAGTGCTCCGCCCGACAGGTGGTGCACACGAAGTGGCGGGCAAGGGTGGGAGCCTCCCTCCACATCTTGTACTGGAGGTCGAACGGGTCACCTGGCGTGGTCTCGTGGAACGCCAGATGGCGGTTGATATGCGGCTCGTGCGCTGTGTCCCACGGGACTTCCAAAGCGGTACGGGATATCTGGCAGAGCCAACAGCGCCATGTGTCAGCGTATATTCGCCACTGCTCAGGTGTGGACGGGGTTAGCAGCGGGGTGTTCATTTCTCAATCTCCTTATTAGGGTTACTACTTCGGGTGGATACACGCTCTACGAGGCGGGGTTAGTTGACTCGGTAGGGGGTCTTCGGGGCGTGCGTCTTCTCAATCCATCGCGTACCGAGAACCTTCGCCTCCACGGTGATGGGGACACCTTGGAAGGTCGTCTCCATTGCGGTGATGATGCGTGGAAGCATCTCCTCCGCCTGCTCCGCTGGCACCTGAAACAGCACTTCATCGTGAATCGGCAGGAGCATGTACTCCCCGAAGCCTGCACCGTCCAGGCGGAACATGGCTCCCAGCAGCAGGTCACGCGCCAACCCCTGCATCATCAGGTTGAATCCTGCCCAGGCGCGTGTGGGGTCGATGGTCTGAAACCTCCCGCTGGGCAGCGTCCAGAAGGGACGCCCTGAGTTGATGGTCGGCTCGACGTTCTTCGAGAACCAATCCCCCAACTTCGGGAACTGAGCGCGGTTGGCGCTGAGCACCTTCGACACCAGGTCGATATCCTCGTCCACCTGCTCGGCGATAGTGTCCTGCCCGCCGCCGTACATCTGCGCCAGACAGATGATCTTGGCGAGCTTGCGGTCGTCCACCGTGGCGTCTGGTCCCCACACCGCCCAGGCGATGAGCCAGTACGGGTCACGGGACTTCACGTCATGCTCGGACGCATCTTCTGGAATCGGCTCGGTGTAATTCCATGTGAGCTTCGGGTCGCCTGTCACCGCTGCGGCGACGCGCATCTCGATGGACGAGAAGTCGGCGCTGATGAAGACCATGCCAGGATCAGCGACAAAGCACGGTTTCGCGGGCTCTGGCACGTTCTGGAGGTTCGGCGAACGGGAAGCCATACGTCCCGTAACCGCCTCATTGGCAACGATTTCCGCGTGCACACGTGAGCCAGTGGTGCGCAGGTAGTGCCTGTAGTTGGTGGTGATTTCCTTGTGGGCTTTGTTCCAGGCACGGAAGGCTGTTGCCACCTTCGAGCCCGCCTTGATGTACCCCTTCAATGCGGACTTGTCCAGCACGGGGATGGTCTTGCCGTCCTTGGTGCGCTTGGTCGGTACGGGGACGCCCTCGGCGCGAATAGCCGCCGCCACGGCTTCCTTGTCAGGTGATGAATTGCCAGAGGTCTTCGCCGTGACCATCGGCACTCCATGGTCGGCGAACACCTTCTCAGCGTCCCCCAGAGTCACGTACGCCTCCTGGTTCAACTTGCGTGTGAGTTCCACGTCCAGCCGCACGCCACGGTGAGTCATCTCCGTGACCATGCAGGCGGCGTGATGCTCGGCGTTCACCCTGTCCGGCCACAGTGAGCGCGCAACGGGGTCGAGAGCCTCGGCGAGGTGCGCTGAGTCGTACACGTCCGCCGCGCAGTAGGTGATGAACTCAGGGTTGTCCCGTGGAATGTGCGCCCAGGTGTTGCCATGGGTCGGGTCGCCCACCACATCGCCGTCCTCGGTGACGATGATGTGGTCATAGGCGCTCCACGTAGAGCCACCTACACCCTTGGTCCCCATCGCCTTCTGTACCGCTTGCAGCTCTTGCTTCGCGTCCGCTGACACGGCTGCCTCCCCGCACCACGCCTTTGTCAGGGACTTCAGGTCCAATGCGGCGTTACCGAGCTTGCCGTTGCGGTTGGTGATGAGGATGCCCAGGATGAAGGTGTCAGAGGTACGCCTCCATGCGTCGCGCACAGTGTCGAACACCCCGAGGCGCACCAGGCGCAGGATGTCGAATGCGGCGTTGTGGGCTGTGAGGGTGAATGTCTTGTCGTTGAGCATCTCCCGTGCCGCCGATACATGCGCGGGGTCGGACGGGTCGAGCAGCACCGCCACGGACTTGCTACCGAGCTGAATCGAGGTCGTCGCGCCTCGTGGATCGGACGGATGCAGCGCGTCGGTCTCCACGTCGAACGCGAGGAATCCGCCACCTTGCAGCGAGGCGCGGAGCTTGGCGATGGCGTCAGCGGGACTCTCCCCGTGCCGCAGGAACAGTGTCTGGCGCTTGCGGGCACGCAGCAAGGTGCGAAGGTCAGAGGTTGGTGTGGTCATGGTCGTGCTCCGTTCGGTGAGATGTTGCGAATGGGTGCGTAGCCCATGCGCTCCAGGGGTAGGAATTGGATATTGGCGAGGCGGTCGCTCAAGGCGTCGCGCGCTTGCTCAGTAGGCGGGATGGCAGCCGCTGCCGCGTCTACGGCACTCTGTGCGGCTGTGAGCGCCGCAGTGAGGGCGTCAAGGTCGTCACCCTCCTTGCCCCGCGCTACGCGCTTCTCAGCGGCAGTGAGCGCCCGTTCCGCCCGACGCATTTCACTGACACGGCGCTTGTGCTCACGGGCAGCCGACTTAGCTTCCTGGGCGGCGGCATTCGCGGCGCGCTCCAGCTCAACCTTGTCTCGTTTGGACATACCCTCCCCGCCGTACGGCAGGTCGGAACCGAGGGTGTCCACAGCACCGAGGCGTCGCTCCAGCAGGACGAGCCCGCAGGCTTCGAGCTGGTGGTGAACGGCGCGAAGGTATCCGCGCGCGTACTCAGGCGGCAGGTCAACCCACTCAGCTACCTGTGTCAGCGCCACTTGGGCGGGGATGCGCAAGATGTCCGCCTCCCGCTTCTGCGCAAGCAGATTGCGGCGAAACTCGTTGTCAGTGGGGAGAACATCAGGGAGCGGCACAGAGACAGCGACCTTCGCCATCTCTGTCCAGAATCGCTTACCGCACCGCACCAGAGCGGGGTGGTCGAAGGGGGACGGCTCCGTGCTAACAGAGGCGGTCACAGCGTCGCCCCTTCCCCGAAGGCGTTCGCGTCAGTACGCGCGGACGAGGTGTCGATACGCACCACGCGGTCGATGTTCGCCTTCGCACGGGCACGCTCCTGCTCCTCGCGGAGAGCGCGCGCCTCCACCTCGGAAGCGGTGAGCGCGATATCCACACCACCATGTCCATTAGAGGTAGCGATGGTCGGCGCGTCGTCGTCCTCGGAGACCAGGCGGCAACCGAGGACTCGGCGCTGGGCAGTCGCGCGGGTACGTCCGTCACGAATGCTGAACGGGGCGCGGGAGATAGCCTTCAGGAAGCGGTCACGCTTGAGCGCCTTACCGCCCGTCGATTCGCAGTAGGCGCGGTATGCGGCATACAGCTCGGTGACGGTCGTTCCCCATTCAGGCTCCACCGATTGGGTGGGAACCCCCGTGCGGGGGTCAGCCCATGCTCCATCAGGTGCCTTCTCAACGCGGTCGCGCATGAATCCCGCAACCGGGTTGGTCGCTTCGATGAACGCCTCCACCGCCTCAGGGGCAGCCGGAAGGAATGAGCCCTTGCGAGCCTTCCGCTCCCGCCATGCGGCAATGATGAGATTGAGGATGCCTGGCAGCTCCTCCTCCAGCTTCGGGTACAGCGTGCGGTCTTCCTGCCCCACATGCGTCTTGGTGAAGCGAATGGGTTGAATGCGCGCGCCAGTAGCGCCCGACACGTCGCTGAAGTGCGGCAGGTCGTTACCCATGAACACCGTCGCGGCGGTGTTCTTGAAGGGCCACGCCTTACCGAACTTCAGCTCGCCACGGATGTAATCCTCGCCGAACACCTGCTTCATCAGCGCGGTGTCGCCGATGTAGTTGTCACTGGTCTCACCTGAGACGTTGAGCAGCTTGCGGTACAACACTGCGGTGTCGAAGGGTTTCGCAACTGCCATGTCCGCCAACGACATAGCCGTCTGTGCTTCCACGGGAACCATCGCCTGAATCAGCTTTCCCATGGTGCCCTTACCCGCGCGGGGAGGACCGTAGAAGTACAGCGCAAGCGTCGGGAGGCTGATACCTGATGCGGTGTCCAGCAAGGTGGTCAGCGCGTCAAGAACAATCGCTACCTGATCGGTACCGTCTGACAGGCCCGTCGCCTCGGCGAGCCACTTCTCGAAGGTCGGAGCCGTGGCGTCGGGGTCGAACTCGACGTTGAGCTTCGCCGCGAGCCGCGCCTCAGGCGCATGCGGGAATGTCTCCCCAGTCTCCATGTCCACCAGGCAGGTACGCGTGGGTAGCAGCCCATCTGTCAGCGGCTTCTCAGGCAGTAGCCGTCCCTCCTTCGCGAGGGACTTGTGCACATGATCGAGTACCGAGGCGACATGTCCCGAGCGGTAGTCATCCCCAACGAGGTCGGTGAGTACGTCGGCGATGGGGGCGGGCGGGTGCTTGGTGCCCGCATTACGGTCGGGGACGTAGATGCCCGCCTCGGCGTCGTACGTGTAGAGCACGCTGCTGTGGGCGTCCAGCAGTAGGTCGAGACGCTCCTGCACGGCGCTCGCGCACGCCTTCGAGCGCAGCCCTCCGCCGAACTGGCTGAAGTAGACCTCCCCATCGTCCTCGGTGTCGGTAGCAGCGGCGGACTTTGGACGGCGACGGTCAGCCGGTGGGCGTACCTCCGATGGAGTGGTGATTGACAGCGCGGTCATTTCGGTGAGCAGCGCATGCCGATCCAGCTCGGGCGTCTGCGCGAGAAGGTCGTCAGCGCCCGCTGTGGGGTCATCAGCGTCGGCGTGGATTTGGACGAAGGTCACGGTGGCCCGTCCACCGTTCCCGTGGGCGCGCATGTATCCACGGATGCGGTCACCGAGCGTGGCGTATGCGTCGTACACGCGGCGGTTAGATGCCACGTCACCGTCAGGCACCACCACGACCTTGGAGGCGCGGCGGACGACGTGCGCCAGTCCCGAATGCAGGACGCCGTTCTTGACGCCGCCGTTGCAACCCGCGATGGCGACAACGACAACCGAGGGGTCATGGGCGAAGGCGCATGCCCACGCCAGCGCTTGGTTGGTGCCCTCCACCACGTACACCGTGTGCTTGAGGTCGGGCAGCTCACCTGAGACAAGCCACACGGGCGAGCCCGCGCCCTTCGGGAAGACGTACTTCGCGTCTGGGTTGGTCGGCGTGTGCGGGCGGAACTGAGGGGTGACCGCTCCCGACTTCGGGTCGCGCCACAGGTACAGCACGCCGCAGTTCGTGGAATCGGCGGTGCTCCAGCGCAAATGGGATGGAAGGTCACCGACAGTAGGCACCGAGCGGACAGCGGCGGCGATGTGAGGACTGGACAGGAAGGTTTCGGTGAGCCCGCGCTTGCTGATGAGCGTCTCACGATCCTGGAGAGTCATTGGAGCGCCAGGGTGACCGTCCGCGTGGACGGGATAATCACTGCCTGCAGAAGGCTCGTCGGCGTCGTCCGCTCCTGCGGAGTCGGCTCCGTCAACTTCAGCGGCTTGCTCCAATTCCCGCACATCGACATCAGGTACGTCGGGCTCGGGGTAGTCGTCATAGTCGGGCGGAACGTCGTCGTCGCCCAGTGGTGGGAGGTCGCCCCACGGGTCGGTTGGTGTTAGCATGGTGATAGCTCCACGGGGCAGGTTCTTCGTTTGACGGCGAGGTGAACCTGTCCCGTTTTCCTTTCCTGGGTCAGGCGCTGGTCAGCGTTCGGGTCAGACGTGGGAGGTGGAGAAGGTCAAGCAGCGCTTGGCGTGGGACGTACGTGCGGCGCTCACTGCGGATGCTTGGCACGTCCCCCCTGACGGTCATCTCGGTCAAGGTCGTGGGATGCAGCCCCATGACCTCAGCGGCTACGCGCACTGGCACCAGCTCAGGAGCGTCGTGCATGAGCCAGTCCCCATCACGCCGAGAATCTGCGTTGCTTCGGGACATTGTGGGTGGTTCCTTTCGGGCTAGTGTCGCCTAGTTGCAGATGACACTGTAACACACGTTTGGCGCGTTGACGTGCAGAGAGACACACCTAGCGATAGTGACGCTCTGAAATCAATGCTAGTGTTAACGTCATGTCTACAGCTTCTCTGCCACTTGCCCAGGTCATAGGGCAGAACGTCAAGCGGCTGCGTACCGAGGCGGACGCGACACAGCAACAGGTGGCGGCGGCGCTAGTGCACCTTGGGCTGCCGTGGGGTAGTGGACGCGTGGCGGCACTGGAGGCAGGGGATGTGTCCCCCACGCTGCCGACGCTGGTGCTGGTCGCGGCAGCGCTGGACGGACTTCTCCCCGCACGCCGCTCTGTGACACTGGTTGACCTGCTCACCCACGATGGGCGAATCGGGCTGGTGACGGGCGTAGAGGTGCCCAGCGCCGCCCTGGTGGGTGTTGTACGGGGCGGCGCGGCGGGAGCTTTAGCTGAGTACCGCCGACCGTTCACCACCGCCCGAGGAAGCGCTCAGGAACTGTCCGCGCGGGAGACCTACGGGCGCACCGAGCAGCGTGCTGCCGCCGAGCTTGGGCTAGACCGCGCTCGGATGATTCAACTATCCACCGCGCTGTGGGGGCGGAACCTCGCCGAGGAGCGGGATGCGCGGGCTGAGGCAGCGGGAGTGACCTCCCGCGTGGGGCGCGCAAGGATCACCCGCCAGCTAATCAGCGAACTGTCCGAGGAGTGGGCGAAGTGGGTCGGTGGGGAGCCCCACGAACCCGCCTGATGGCTGAAGTGGGGGTCGGCAGTAAGTTCGGCAACTTTGAAATCGGCGAGAATAGCCTTTGACCTGCGGAAACCCGCCAACTTCGGCAAGTTCGGCAGAAATACACCTCTCCACAACTCGTCTCCTATAAGCAGAAGTGAGATTAGCTAATTTCACTTCTCCTACCCCCTACCTCTCTCAGAAACTGCCGAAGTTGCCGAAGTTGCCGAAGTTCCCAGGTCAACGGCGGTTTCGGACAGGTGCAAAGTTGCCGAACTTATTGCCGAAGTTGCCGAAGTTCGGAGGCTAAATGTGTGACTTGCGTCTCTACATACCCTCCTCTGTGACGACACGCACAACGAATTACGATGGTGATACACATCACTAATCGAACACAGGTTCGAGCAATGCGACGCGTAGGGCTAACGTCGCGTTAGCGACAGGCGGTGCGTGTAGCGTCCCCCGCCTCCACCCTCCACCCTCTCGGGTGTTAATGCCCAGCAAACCCGTAGAGTCATCTGTTCGTCGCGACACTGCTATCCCGACATTAACAGCAAATGCTGCGACTGCGCGGTTCCCAACACTGCGTACAGTCCCCCTATACGTCTGAGCTGGGTAAATATCGAATGTCCAGAGTAACCTGGACGTATGGTTGACACATCCAGCAACGACAGACCACGCTCTGTTGTGCATGCGTATACGGACGGTGGCACTGCCCCCAGGAACCCAGGACCAGGCGGCTGGGGAGTCGTCCTCCAGTACGGCTCCCACACCAAGGAACTGTGCGGTGGGACTGCCGACGACACCACCAACATCGTGATGGAGATGACCGCCGCCGCCGAGGCGCTGGAAGCGCTGTCGCGCCCCTGTGAGGTCCACGTCTTCACCGACAGTCGCTTCGTCATCGACGGCATCACCAAATGGGTCGATGGCTGGGCGAAGCGCGGATGGGTCAAACGGGACGGTTCGCCTGTCCAGAACCCCGAGCTGTGGCAGCGCATCCAGCTAGCCGTCCGCTGCCATGAGTCCGTCGTCTGGCACTGGGTGAAGGGTCACAGTGGCAATCCAGGCAACGAGCGTGCCGACGCGCTGGTGGCGCAGGGACGCCGTGGAGCCGTCGAGAAGGCGCGGGAGGTTCTCAATGTCTAACCATGCCGTCCACCTGGCACGTGTGCGCAAAGCGCACGCTACATACCCACATTCCCGAGGCGCGGTGCGCGAGCAGTACCTCAGCACCATCCGCGCCGCCTACGCCGCTGGTGTCACCTACGCCGAACTCGGACGTGTACTCGGAGTGAGCCGCGAGCGTGTGCGGCAACTGGCTGATGAGGCTCCACATGTGGGGGACGCGTATCCCGCCCGCACGCCCGCCGAGCAGTGGGCAGAAGCCCGTACCGAACTCGACGGACGCCTCCTGCATCTGGGCTACCTACCAGAGGTGCCGACTTCAAACGCTCCGAAGACGATAGAAGCGTTGCACGGGGACGTGGACGCCTACGCGGCGCTCAACCCCATCGTGGGACGGCTGCAGCACGCGCTCCAGTGTGCAGTCAGCGGCGTTACACCGTATCCCTGTGAGCTGCACGCCAGCGCCACACTCTCCGAAGCCCTGGACGACCTGCCCTCACTCACCGTCCCGCAGGTACGGGAAGTGCTCGATTACGGCGCGACGCTCATCGCATACATGTCGGCGGACTATCCCGTACGCCTGGACGTGGAGAGCTGGCAGCCCGAGCATGGTGACTACCACGGAGACCCTGAGGGACTGTGGGCGCACGTCGAGGAACTCCCAACAGGCTGGCGGTGGGGAGAGTGCCTGTGGTGCCACGAGCGCTTCCCGTGGGATGGCGAATTGGTCGCCGACGACGGAGACGACAACTCACCGATGTGGTGCTCACTCAATTGCCGCGACCTCCATCTCGGGGACGACTAGCCCCTGTCCTCCGCTACCGAACTATCAACACTGACAAGGAGATTGACCATGACCACTCAACCACCCGACATCGCACCACTGGTGCCCATACATCAGCTCGCCGAGACCCTCGCCGCGCACCCTGCGGCGGTGTGCGAGCAGTGGGGAGACCTCTATCGCCTCCTCTACCGAGGAGTGAACGCGTGCGTCGGCTGCGGCTCCGCCGCCACTCTGCCAATCACCGTGGCCACCGTGACGATTCCCATGTGCGCTACCTGCGTTGAGCGGTTCCAAGCGCTTGGAGCACCAGCACTACACCTCGCTGCTGCACTCGCTCTGCGTGCCAATCCCGACTATCTCGCGCAACCACGCAACTGGGTTGTCCACCTCAACGAGGAGGAGGTTCGCGTCCGCGACCTCGGTGTGTGTCGCCTGTGCGGAGTGTCTGAGAGCACCTCGGTGCCGATGGAAGCGGGACACATTCTGTCCCGCCACGATGGATACGGGCGCGAGGACGGCGCGGTGTGGAATGTCCCACGCGCGTACGTAGACCACCCACTGAATGTGGTGTTGATGTGCAAGCCCTGCAACTCGTCCATCAGCTCAGCCTCACCATCGCTTCGCGTGGCGATGCACCTGCTACTCAAGCCGTGGACGAATGACCCTGCGGGAGAGGCTCTCCTGGCGGCGCGTCCCGAACCGCCGAGCGAACCGCCGAACGTCGAGGTGCGCGAAGGCTTGCCGTTCACCGTCACCATCTCGCGCTGACCCTTCAGGCGTACACCTCCCCTGTACGCCTGTTACGGGACAATTTCATCATGGCTAGGTATGATAGAAACGTGACCAACACCGACCCGACGTACACCGACGAGGAGCGCGACTCCGACCTGGCGACGCTCCGAGCGTTGAGCCGAAAGCTGCAGCGGCAGAAGCGCACATTGGATGCCACATCCGCCGAACGCCTCGAAGTTGTCCGCCGACTCCGCACGCGAGGTGGTGCCACCTATCCTGTCCTCGCCGACGCCATGGGAACCAGCTACAGCACCGTGCAGAACCTGCTCGCGCGCATCGACCACACCGCCGACAACACGGAAGGGCAGGACTCATGAGAGCCGAAGACATCGAGCTGGAAGCCATCGTCGCCGAGGTGAGTGAGCGCTGCATCCTCCCCGAGACGCCCATCTATCGCCTGCGCAACCAGCCGACGAAGCCCCTCCGCAAGCGCCGAGCACCTGCACGCCGTTCGACCCGCGCACCGTTCGACGTGGACAAGGTGCACCCCCATGACTGACTACACCGAGCCGACCGACGCCGAACTGCTCACCGCACTCGCCGCCGCCGACCAACGCATCGCCGAACTCGCGAACACCGACACCGAGGAGCCGAACCGATGACCACCGCACTCCCCCGCTGGACCAACCCCAGCAAACCCCGTCAGCGAATCTGGCACAACACCATCATCCCGTTCGTCCGCCAAATCTCACGTGCCGAACGGCGCGGGGATCACGCCCTTGCCGCCCGAATCCGTGACCGAATCGCCGCACACACCGCCACCTCGGAGCCCGACGCGACCGTTGAGCAGGCGATGCACTCGCTCCTGCGAGCCCTCCGCACTGAGGGCGCGCAGCCCGTCCGCACGTCCGTGTCCACGAGCGAATCCACCGCCGTGTTGACGCTCCTGCGGCGCGGCACGGTGACCGTTGAGCGCGGGCGGTTGACCCTGCGCGACGACCTTCAGGGCATGGACGTGGAGCTGCTGTGCCTGATGCACGGGACGTACCCACAACTCGAAGACCTGGACATCGACGCGGGTGTCGGAGGCGTACGTGAGACTGTGCGCAGTTTGCTGGAGAGAGGACGAGGATCGTGAGCAAGGACAGGACGCACGACCCGCGCACGTTCTACTGGGTGTGGTTCGGCGTCTTCACGGCGGTGTCTGTCATCGCCAACGCGTGGCACGCTGGAGTGAAGGCTCCTGCGTACTTCAAGGCTCTGCGTACGGGTGACACCTCGGTGTTGTGGGAAGCCTGGAAGACGGCGGGCGACCTCCCGCCAGCATGGTTCACACTCGGCGCGGTGGCGCTCGGAGCGCTTATGCCCATTGCCCTCGCGTTCGGTTCCCACGCCCTCGCCAATCCCCGTCCGAATGTTGGGAACATCCGCAGGTGGGTCAACTTCACACTCACAGGCGCGACCGTCACAGGTGCCTTCGTCCTGTCCTTCCTGGCGATGCAGGACTTGTCGATGATGCTGCTCGGACTGTCGGCGTGGACTGCCGCCATCGTCCCGATTGCAGTGGACATCGCCATCGTGAGCGCCCTGGCGGAGCTGGTCGCGCGGTCACCGGAGGTTCAGGATAACGCCGTGGAACGTCGGGTCACAGAGCATGTAGAGGCGCTCAACGTCGCACGTCAGGCGGACGTGGAGCACATCATGAGCCAGCTTGACGCACGCCACGACGCAGGCATGAAGCAGCTCCTGGAGCAGCTTGACGCAAACCGTGAGGCGGATCGTGGAGCGCTTCATGCATCACTCACGATGCAACTCACGGAGCAACTCACGGGTCATGCTGAAGCGCTCCGTGACGCAATCACCGAGCAGCTCGTGACGCATCGACCAACCCGTGAAGCATCGAACGCCCCACGCTCACTACCTCGCGCTGAGCCGCTCGTGCTGTCCCGCGATGCCTCGGAAGTCGCCGACGAGTTGGCGGCTACGGGGAACTTCGATCAGTCCGCTGAGGTCATCACACGGGTGCTAGAGCTGTCGCTCGACGGCTTGAGCCAGCGGAAGGTATCAGAGGCGCTGAGCGTGGAAATGCCCGACGTGAAGGCTCCCAGCGGTTCGACGGTGGGGCGGATCGTCAACGCCGCCAAAGACCTGGAGCCTCCTCTCTCCGCTGCCTCCTAGCCGCCGTTACAAGGCACCCCTCACCCACACCTCCACACGCCACGAATGGGCGTTACGGACTCACTCCTGCTCACCTGCCCGATACACCCACATGAGCGGTACTCACTTCTTCGCAGAACACTAGCTTGACCTCGGCGTTTACAACCCCTCGCTGACACACGACTGAGGTCGCCCTCGGTGTTACGCCCGTCGTTACGGGCGGCATTACGGCACCTGTTACGCCCATCGTTACGGGCACTGTTACGCACACGATTACGCACAGTGTTACGGAATCGCCCTGACCTGCGCGTTTGCTATCTGACCTGGGGAAACACGGCGCCCTGTCGGCTCTCTGGGCGGTGTTGGTGGAAGTCCCCGAGGCGATGACCTGCGGAGATGTACGGCGCATAGTTATGCACTGTCTCGTGGATTGACGCTCTCGGACTCGGCATTCGGGTGGTTCTCGGCGCTTGTTAGCTAGAGCGGATGGAACGGTTGCTATGGCGGCTACAGCTTCGGCGCTCTGACCAGGTGTTAACGCGACGTTAGCAGGGGTGACCTGGGGATATGCAGCGTGTCGTCGGATTCCTGACAAGTTTGCTGCGGTGTGCTACCCTTCCATTATCAGCTACCGCACTAGCCACGGCTCACGCCTACTAGCGCGGTAACTCTATTAACTAAGGCGCATAACCATCCACCGAAGGACACCAACATGAGCCCCACACCAACCCCGACCCCGCCGTACCCACCGCTCGACTTGACCCACGTTGACCCAGTGCCAGGCGACCGCCTCGCCTCCGTCATCGCCCATGCGAACGACCACCCGACCGCCAACCTGGACGCACTGCTCGCCTCGACGGACAGCGGCATCGGATTCCCGCTTCCCTTCGCGCCCGCCATCACCGTCACGTTCAGCGCAACGCCCATGACCGCTGGAGCCGCGCTCCTGGCGCTTCTGACCACCGCGCTCGGCGTCCTCGCCATCTACGCGTTCACACGCGTCACGTCCCCTGAGGCGCAGGCGCGACGGGCGGACAAGCGCGCCGTGCTTCATGCCCGATACAGCGAGCATCTCCACGCAGAACGCGAGGCTCGTCGTGCTGCACACGCGTCCCGCGCCAGCGTCGCCGTTCCCGAGGACTCGGACGCCGACACCGAGGAGTCACGACCATGACCACCTCCGAATCGAACACCGAACTCCTTGCGCGCGTCGCCATCGAAGCGCGTACTCGCGCCGTGGGTTGGCTTGCCGTCATCGCCTCGTTCGTCGGCGTCTACCTCATCGGCACAGCCGTCATCGCAATAGGGCGAGCGGCAGCGTCCACCGTCGTCGGCGCACTCGGTCTGTTGATCGGCGTCACCGCCGTGGTCGCCGTAGTAGCGGCGCTCATCCCCCTCGCCCGCGCTGGTTGGAGCTACCGCTCGGCGAAGGCGCAACTTGTCTCCGAGGTGACCCCATGACCATCGAATACACGCAGCCGCGCTCTCCGAAGGCGTCCCGTCCTTCCACCGTGAAGTGGGCTGCCGCGCTCCTCGTCATTGGCTTCGCCGCCGCCGTCGTAAGTTTGCTGGCGGTTGCCGCAGCGCCTAGCGCCGACGTGCTAAATACCATCGCACGTGGATGCAGCACCGAGTCGCAAGCGCTGTCCAACGCCGAGAAGGAGTACGGCGCGAAGTCCTCCAGGGCTAACGCCGTCCGCTCCGATTACAACGATTGCATCGTGGCGTGGGAGGCGGCGACGAAGCAGTCGATGAGCCCGTTGCATCGTGGAATTGCCAACAACGGAGCGGGCATCACGGCTCTCGCGCTGGGCATCGGAGCGGTGTTGTGGCTGTCCGCTGGAAGCCGCGTCACCGACCTCGGAGAGCGTGTGCGTGTCCATTCCCGCGCGTTGCGTGGACTCCCGCCGAAGGAACCGACCATCCGTATCGCGCAGCCCGCAGCGCCTGTGGAGCCCTCTCCTGAGCCTGCACCTGAGGCGTTCCAGCAAACGTTCCCACTGTCCGAGCCTGTCGTTGATTACCCAGAGGACACGGACGCGGAGCCTGTTGTTGACGAGCCGCAGCGTGCCCGCTCTGGATGGGGAACCGCATCCAAGCACAAGCTGACATTCGGAGACGGTGATGTTGACGGATAACCAGCGGGACAAGCTGACCACCCTGGCATTCCTCGGTGGGATAGCGCTCACGCTCATCGGCGGGGGAATCTGGGTGACTGCGCCGAAGCCTGTGAATTGCAACGCCGAGGCAGCGGATGTTGAGACCGCCAATCAGTACCTCCGAAACGTACCGCGCGCACCACTACTCGGTGAGGACGCCTACTCGACCGCTCGGCAGCAGGCGACAGCGCAGGTGAACCGCGCCAAGTCTGCTGAGTCGCTGTGCCGTTTGAAGCGCAGCGGAGCGAGTAGTTCTGGGCAGAAGGACTTGGGCGTCAAGGTCGGTATCGCTGGTCTCGCTATCGCAGGCGCAGCGGGTTTCACCCTGTGGCGAGATGAGAACGACGGCGACGAGCCTGCGGCGCAGCAGCCTGAGACCGTCGCAGCGCCACCGCCTCCCCCGCCACCTGTTCCCGTCTACGACTACCCCGTGGACTACCCCGCATACGCGGAGAGTCCCGCTGAGCCCGAGTACGCCGAACCTGTCGAGGAAGCACCGCGCACCCGTTCAGGTTGGGGCACCTCATCCAAGCGCAAGCTCACATTTGGAGATGAAGGGAGCGAGTCATGAGGCGAGTTGTCGGTGGCATCATGCTCGGACTCGCCGCGCTGATGGGCATATCCGCCCTCCTGTCCCTACTCACTTCGGGAGACCTCGGAGCGTTCATCATCGGCATGGTCTTCCCAACCATGCTCGGTGTCGGCGGCTGGTGGGTCGGGAACTTCGGAACTTCGCAGCGAGCTACGAATTTCGGTGGCACAACGGAAGACCAGGCGCGTCTCCAGCGTGACCAATCGGTAGCCGCCGCCCGCGCACAGCGGGAGTCTGCGCTCGACCAACAGCGCGCTGAACTCGCCGCGATGCGCGACGAGATGCGCCGTGCCGCCGAGGCGCGCAACCGAGAGCTGGGGATGTAATGGGATTCCTGTTCGGTGAACCCGATTACGTACCTAATGCCAAGGAGAAATGGCAGCAGCGCCAGCGGGATACCGCTGAGGAGCGCCGTCGCTGGGAGCGAGAGCAGGCTGCGGCGAAGCGGATTCGCGATGAGCAGCAGCGCGAGGTTGACCGTGAAGCTGAGCGCGCGCAGAAGGAAATGGAAGCGCTCATCAAGGAGCAGAAGCGTGAGATGCGCGCCTCTGAACGGGACATGCTGACCAAGCCGCACCGTCGAACCGAGGGTGGTTCCAAGGCGCTCGGGGACGCCCCGCTCATCGTGTGGCACTGGCAGATTCCATTGCCTCCCGAGCACAACATCCCCACCAACGGCATCAAGCGCACTGACGCTGGACCACTGCTCGCGCTGTGGGATGGCGGCGGTATCGGCGACGACGATGTGATCCCCGTGCAGCTCGTGGAGCACGTCGGTCAGACGCCTGCACTCAAGGACTGGGCGAAGCGCGCGGGTGACGTTCTGGAGGATGTCGAGAAGCGGTATCCCATCGTCGCCGACCTTCGCGATGACGCTGCGCTGGAACGTCTCATACGTCCAGTTGGTGTGCTGCGCACATTCAACGAGACGCTCCCCGAGCGCGGTGTAATCCCCGCCGAAGATGGTTCGCCTATTACCTACGAACGTCCTGTGACAGTGACCGAACTGCCCACGGTGTCGGGAGTTGAGGTGCTGCCTGACGGGCTCCGCATCACGTTCGCGTATCGCGCAGGAGAGACCGCGAAGCGTTGGAGTTCTCACCTGGACGCGCTGCGTGTTGCGTTCAACGCGAACGGTGTTCACAACGCCAGCAACCTCCGCATCAAGGACGGCGTGAACGGGGAACTGATCCTCGATTTCGATGACGCCCCGTCGTCGTTCCCCGCTGCCGTCGCGCCCGTTGCCCCGACGACGACACCGCAGTCCATCGCCGAAGCCATCGCTCGCTACGAGGCGACACGGTGGATGCTGGGACTGGATGCGCGCGGGAACGTCGTGAGTTTCCCACTCAAAGCACAACCGCACGTCCTCGTCACAGGCGGCACGGGTGGCGGCAAGTCAGTGTGGGCGCGCGGACTTATCGAGTCTCTGCGCACGGGCTACCGCGACACCGATGCGAACAACGGAAAGGGACAGGACTGCGGCGGCGGGTGGCTAGCCTTTGTGGGGGACGGCAAAGGCAGCGACTTCAGCGCTCTCGAAGGGCAGCCAGGCATCGCAATGGTCGCTCCGAGCAGTGATGTCGCGCAGATCGCGGTGATGGTGCGCCGCGTCCGCCAGGAGGTGGAACGTCGGTTCGCGCAAGCCTCTGCGGCGAAGAAACGCGGCGAGGCGAATGCATTCGCGGGCATGCAGCCGTGGCTCCTACTTCTGGACGAATGGGGCGCTGTTGCTATCAAGATGCGCTCGGAGTACGGCAAGACTGCTGAGGCATTCGAGAAGGACATCGACATCATCCTGCGCCTCGGACGTGAGTGCCGCGTGCACTGTGTGCTGCTGAGCCAGACGATCCGCAAGACAGGCGACGGTGCTGTACCTGGCTCGTGGCAGGAGAACCTCGGACTCACTGTGAGCCTCGGTGCCCCTTCGGAAATCACGCTCCAGTCAGACGCGTTCCCCGCCGAGGTGCGCGACCGCGCGGCGTTCCTCGGACCTCGTTTGAAGGGCAAGCGCGGACGTGGACTCACCGCTGACCGCGAGTCTGGGCGCGTTGTCGAGTTCCAGTCGTTCTACGGCTGGAGCCCTGGCACAACGTCACTCGACCCCAGCGCGCCGAAGGACGTACAGCCCCCGACTCCCGAGGTGAAGGCTTCGTGGGAGCGGTGGAAGGAAGTGTGCGAGACCGTCCCGTGGCTCGCGCCGCGATTCGGCATCAAGGCACTGTCCAGCGACTGGCGCGGCGGCGACAAGGCTGACCTGAACGTCATTGCGAACACCCCCGTCATTCCCGTTACCGACGCCAACGGTGTTGTACCCGCGCGCCTTCGCCAGTTCGACCCCGCGAGCCCTGAGTGGCTCGGAGCGGAGTCGCTGGACGCGGGAGGTCACGTGTTGGAAGTCGGCTTCGTTGACGAGGACGGCGATGGCGTGGATGACCATGTGCAGCCGACGACAGTGACGGCGGAGCGCGACGCCAAGCCTGTGAACGCTTCCAAGGGACAGGACGCTCTCCGCATTCCGACACCCGATGAGGTCGCGGCGATGACCGCCGAGGAACGGGACGCGTGGATGCGCGAGTACGCCCGCCTCTCGGGACACCTCACCGACGACACCTCGGAGACCGAGCCTGTGAGCACCGAGGAGCCTGTGTCCGCCGAACCCGATCCCGAAGGACAGGACACCACGACCGACCCGAGCCCCAAGCAATCAACGACGACACCGACGACCCAAGGGGACGACTTCTGATGTCCGATTTCAAGTTCCGCCGACTCACCCCGTCCGACCGACCACTGGTGTTCGCTGTGGATGTCACAACGACCGCTATAAGCATCGTGCGGATGGACGCTGACAACGACCGTCCGCTGTGCAAGGTGGTACGCCCTCCCGCCACAAGCGGTCGGAGCCACTCCGTCGCCAGCACCGTGCACCGTCAGCGCGTCACAACCTCCGAGGTGCTCGACACCCTGCTGCGGGACAACATCCGCCCATCGCTCGTGGTGCTGGGCAAGTTGTCTTGGGGACTCATCGACAAAGACCCCAGCTTCCCCCGCCGCGATGGGCAGTGGTGGGACATCGCGCGGGAGCTGGCACGCCATCGCGTACCAGTCGCCGAGGTTCCATTGGCGACCGTACAGACCTGGGCGCTAGGCAAGAGCCAAGGACTCGGACGCGCAGGACTGGACGCGCTCGCCGCCGACATCAGCGGGAAGTGGGAGGGACTGGACGCGGCAATCGTCAAGGCAGGTGAAGGATTCCGCCCGTCCACCGTCGCCTTCGCAGCGATGGGCGCGATGGCAGCGGGTATCTCCACGCCGTACGCCCCGACCGCTGAGCGCGTGCTGGCACTGTCCATGCGCCGCGCCTGGAAGAAGGACGACCCGCAGAGCCGTAAGCATCCTGGGTGGGCGCACTCGAACGCGGTGCAGTGGCCAGCGGCGGTGCAACCACTGCCCGTGACCGTGGCGGACTGGAACGAGCTGCACGCCAAGCGCCCTGTCGCGGTCGCAGAACCGCTGTATCAAGTCGAGGGGCAGGACGACGGCGAGGCTGAGGCGTCGTAGACACATAGATGTCCATGTCCCGATGACATGGCTAGCAGTACAAGGA
Organism: Mycolicibacterium mageritense; assembly: GCF_010727475.1. NCBI lineage: Bacteria > Bacillati > Actinomycetota > Actinomycetes > Mycobacteriales > Mycobacteriaceae > Mycobacterium > Mycolicibacterium mageritense. Next base: position 3,031,344 of record NZ_AP022567.1, on the reverse strand, counting down.
AATAGCAAGACAGACAAGGAAATACGAACATGAACACCCCATCACACGCCCCGCTCCCGCTGGGCTTCTACGACCCACACACTCACCGTTCCGTCGTGGGCTACCAGCCGAACGGCTCACCCATATGGCTGACATGGCGAGATAGCGGTGGCGTCGTCCTGGTTGGCGACACTGGCGCGGGCAGGACGTATCTGCTGAACGCGCTGGTGCGCGGCATGGAGCAGGACGTGGACATAACCACCCACAACGTCGCCGACGAGGGAACGGACGCGGCTGGTGAAGCGCTCCGCGCCCTCGCTGACTCATTCGGTGGAACTGCGCCAAAGCGACCACGGCTCATGGTCATTGACGTGGAAGCTGCCATGGGGGACAACGTGAGTGATCTGTGGGACGCCGCTAGTGTGGTCGCTCGACACGGGCGCAGCAACAACGCCTCAATGCTCATCAGCACGCGGGGAGCGTCCTACGTCCCCAGCCGCCTCCTGGGTGAAGCCGCCACGACTATCGCTCTCCGCCAGCGTTCAGATCGAGACGTGGACGCCCTGCCCTACAACATACACGCCGCCGTACGCGTGGCTCGGGGCTTGCCGCACACCGAGTACCCGCTCGTGGTGTCTACCTGGCGCTCGGGCATCGCCACCAACTTCCCGATGCCCGAAACGCACTCCATCGACTGCGATTGCGTGGAGCGTGCGACCGCGTTGTTGACCGAGCACGCCACCCACAGCGCCGCCTAGCCCCAATGTCCCGTCGCCACCCCGCCCGCTGGCATGTCAGCAGTGGTAGCGCCCATTGCCGAGCGCTTCGTCGGCAGCCGTGCGTGTACTGCGGGCGGGGACGGGGAACGGTGGATCACCTACGTCCGAGGGTGCGCGGTGGACACTGGGAGGTCTGGAACTTGGTGCCCGCGTGCGAGACCTGCAACACGTACAAGGGCGGGAAGCTGCTGACCGAGTTGGCGAACGAACGCCCCGACCTAGTGCTCCACGCACTGTTGACGAATCCGTTGGTGCGCCTTGAATGGTTGCGCCTCACAATGCCAGTTGACCTGCGGGAACGCTTCGACCGTGCCCTCGGCTACTCCGTGGGGACACCACTAATTGGACCCTTGCGCGAGTCTGCGTACCGACGCCCACGACCACCCCGCCGACCTCGCGCCCGCGCCCTGTCCGCTGTCCGCGCGACCTATGACGCGCTCGGCGAAAGCCGCCAGCTCGACCTCCTGCGCCAACCTCCGCCGCTCCTCCGCCCACGTGTCCGCCGCGCCGCCCTTGCTGCCTAGCCACGGGGACATGTGCCTTGACCTGCGCGTATGCCCCATTCGGTGGGCGTGACAATCTGCCACACGGACATGTAATAAGTGGTGTACCCTCTGTGGTTCTCGGCACACCCGACGCGCTGACCTGCGTGAATGGCTATCGGATACGCGGGAATCGGGGTGTTGCTAACGTCAGATATACCCCTGTGGGGTATAGTGGGAGATGCCGCATAGGGGTGGTGCCCAGCGGTCATGGTGGTTCCGTTTCGTTGAAGACAGAGAAGCGCCCCGTTCCGAATTGGAGCGGGGCGCTCCTCGTTAACGCCCTATGCGCCGACCCACGGAAGCATCCAATCGGGCACATCGACTCCAGCGAGGATCAGCTCCGTGACAGGTTCACCGTCCACCGTGAATTGCTCGATGAACGCCATGCCATCCTCGTCGGGAATCTCATCGACCATCTCGTCCACTGTGGGGCTCTCCGCGCATAGCCAGTCGAGCGTTCGAGTCCAGCGCTCAGTGCTATCGCACGGTATCCCGTTGTCCCGCAGAACCGTTGCCCACGTGAGGGCTTGCTCTGCTCGGTGTCGCGCGCTGTAGTCCAGGCGGGTGTCCACCACCATGTCGAGCAGCTCCAACTCCACGTCTCGTCCCGCGTAGTCCCGCGCCAAGCACAGGGTGTCCACGCCGAACAGCCCTACCAGGGTCGCGGGCGATACGTACTCTCCGCAGCAGGCGTACCGCTCCGCCCACTCCACCGCATCGAGCGCCTCATCGACGGTGAACGTCGGTGCAGTGTCGGCGTGCCAACCCGCCCTCGCCACGAGCGTCTTCACATCATCATCGCGCGCGTGATGCCGCAGCGCGGCGACCAGGAGCGTGAACATCGCGACCATCGCCGCACCGTCCCCCGCCCAGCGTGGCACCTCAGCATTGGCGGGAATCGCGTCGAGCGCATCAGCTACGTCCACGTGCCCGAAGCGCTTGCGTACGTTGTCCAGGGCGTTTAGCAGCGGCAGAACAGCCCATGGGGCGATATGCGGCAGGTCAGCGTTGGACACATCCCCGTCGAGCAGGAGTAACAGCGCTGCGCGGCGCTGGTCACGGTCTGAGTGGTTCAGCGCGGTGCCGAGCAGCCACTGCCGAGTCTCCTCGCCCATGTTCATTAGCCCACCGTAATGTCGGGGCGCTCGTCCACTCGCCCGATAACCCATGTGTCGGTTCCACGGACATGGGACACCACGGCATCGACACGAGGCTCAGGTGCTCGCCATCCGCACGTCACGCGTACGCCTACTTCCCCGTCCATCACGCCTCGATCAGCGGACGCGCCCACTCGGGCAGTCCCGCCTCAATCAGCTCGGTTATCGGTTCTCCGGCCACCGTGAAGCGCTCGATGAACTCGGCGAACTCCACCATCTGCTCCTCGAACTCACCTACCTCCACGTAATCCCAGGCGGCGAACCGCGCCGCCGCGATCCCACGCTTTCCATACCGCTCTCCAATGTCTCGGAGCGCCAGTGCATGGTCGATGACCCTTCCGACCTCAAGGGGAGACGGAGCAGGATTCGCGTACAAACACCCCGCGAGCGCTCGGACGGTGTAGTCGGTCAGCGGGTCTGCGACCTGGCGCAGCTCGTCCATTACGCGTTCGGTGTCGATGGATAACCGATGGCGTATCGCTGTGTCCGCCGTCCCCCATACCCTGAGCCCGTAGAGCACACGATCATCGTCACGTACCGCTCTGCGGCGGTACGCCTTCCGCAAGTCACCCACTGTCAGGTCAGCGAGCAGCCAGTCGTCCCCGCCCTTCGGCGCGAGCAACTTCGCCAGGTCGGCGTGGGACATGTGAAAGAGGGACTGGGAGGCGGTGTACGAGATGTCCGCGCGTTTGGCTGTGACCCTCTGCTGCGCTTCCACTGCGGCGCGGTGACGGAGCGGTAGTGGTGTCTGACATGTGTGGTAGGGGCGCGCAACTCGGGAGCCCACTCCCTGCGACCGTAGGCGCGCGACGGTGGCGTTGGCGGATTGCAGTCGTTGTACGGTTGCGGGATCACCCACGGCGGTGTGCTCGCCCATCCGATGCGCTCCACGCGGAGTGCGTGGTAACACCAGTGGCTCCTGCCCTCGCGCGGCGTAGCGCTGGTGGCGGACGATGCGCTGGGACACCATGCCTTCGGTGGTTCCTGTCAGGTCGGCAATAGCGGCGAAGGACAGCCCCTGGAGGCGAAGTTCAGCGGTCGCCAGGCGCACCTCCCGCGCGGCGTCCAGCAGTGCCTGGCGCTCTTCCACGGTGCTCACGCCACCAGCTCCCCTGCACTCGCCGTCGCCTTCAAGCGGTCGGGACGGAAGCCAGCCCAGTGCTCGCCGCTGCCCGTCACGACAACGGGAGCGGAGCCGTATCCCAGGGACTGGACGAACGCCAGAGCCTCGGGATCGGTGGTCAAGTCAACGGTACGGAACGCGATCCCATGCTTGGTCAGGCAGCGCTTGGTGGCGTCGCACTGTGGGCAAGACGGCTTGGTGTAGACGGTGAGGGTGTTGGTGTTCATGGTGTGTTTCCTTGGGTTAGTTGGTAATTCGGATGCGGCTCCTTCGATTGGTCTCCGTAGTGCCGTGCGTGGTGGGTCTAGGTGTTGTCGCGTACCAGCTCGGCGAACTCGGTTAGTTCGCCGATGAGCGCCGCTGCCTCGGTCGGGGTCAGGATCACGCCGTCCGTCCCTTGAGCGAGCGCGAATCGTGGCACGTCGTCCACCCCGTCGAATGTGCCGACTCCCGTGAGCACCTGCCCACCGTCGATGATTGGTGCAGGCTCGGCGTACCAGCGGAAGGCGTCCTTGGTGGTCGTGTTCGTCATGGCTTGTATCTCCTCTATCTGTTCCCTCGCAACGGGATTCGCTGCGGGCGGTCTATATGTGGGTCAGTTCTCTACGGTGCCGTCCGCGTAGACGCGAACCCTTCGTCCGAGCACGGTGTGCTTGGCATCCGAGCGGGCAGCGCGGACAGCCAACGCGGTGTCTAGGTTCAGCCGCGCCTCGTCCAAGTCGATTAGCGAGAGGGTCGCGGTCGGCGTCTCCACCTTCGTGGGCAGGTGCATCAGTACGGCGGTGCGCGGGAACATCGGGGACACCGCATCCCAGGCGTCGTGAGAGGCGTTCAGGCGATAGGTCGAATCCGCTGCGAGAACGGCGCTGATGGCATCCTGTAGGGCTCCGTGGGACACCGTGGCGCTAGTGCGCAGGATCAGCGGGGCGCGCGTAATGCCGTCAGGGGCAGCCACAACACGCCAGACGCGGGTCACGGAGCCCGTTGCGGTGTGCATGAGCCAGGTGTTCGTGTAGGCGTGGTCGATGGTCAGCCCAGCCGCTCCGAGCGCCTCGTAGAAGGCGTCCACATACTCGCGATAGGGCGCGGGGACGGACTCACGTGGAGCGTCGAGATAGTCGCGCAGTACCAGGGGGTCGATGGCGGGCTCGTCGGTGTCCAGCAGGTCGGTGGCGGACAGGTCGTCGGTCAGGCGTGCGGAACGAGCTGCACGGACAAGCTGGCGAGTCTTCCAGGTATCGAGCGCTGAGCTGTCGTCCAGCGTCCCTATGAGTGTGGTTCCGCGCACGTAGGTGTCGGTACCGCTGCCGTCCAGGGTGGGCAGCTTGGGTCGCTTCCACCGTCCAACGGGCGGGTTGTAAGGGGCTGTGGGCGTGTTCATTTCGTAGTCACCTGCGCTACACGCTGACGGGTCAGTCCGATGCGTCGGGCGATGTCGCCTGGGGTTACGCCGACCTTGCGGGCATGACGGATGGCAGCGGTGCGGCGGGCGTAGGTCGCGTGCATGTGGTCAACGGCGTCGCGGTGTTCGCGAACTGCCGCGTCGAGTTCAGCGAGGGCGTGCTGGAACTCTTCTAGTTTGCTGCTCATACGTCTATGCTAGCGCATTTGCGCTGTTCAAGATACGAACTGCCGTATAGGTGGGGTATACGTGAGTAGTTGCTAACGCGACGTTAACAGGTTGTGCGCTGGCTGCGAGGAAGTTGGTGCTGGCGCGCGTGCGAATACGTGCTGGTGGTAGTGCGCGAGGTACGGGTTAGCCCCAGCTCCGCGTGCACGCCTTGAAGGCATCCGTTGGCGTGGTGTCGCGTGGGATCAGCAGACCCTCGCTGAATGCCTCGGGCACCGCGTTGTCAGGAATCCGCGCGTCCCGCCCCAGCGCGCCATAGGCAGCCATGATGTCGTCAGCGCTGGCTACCGTGCTGAAACGGTGGCGAATGTAAACCCCTGCAAGGCATTCGGCGATGTTCTCGCGTTCCTGGTAGGTGCGATTCGCAAGGATAGAGCCCTCGAAATGGTGTCCCGTCTCGTGGGCTGCGATGATTGTCCATGTCCAGACGCGGAGGTGTGCGGGGAGGGATGCGGTCTGCGCGGTGAGACGCTGAGCATCCCAGCGGATAGCACCATTACGACACCGAGCAGCTTCGCTGCCCGTGTCTGGAAGCCCGCCGCCACAGGTCACATCGCCAGGTGCAGCGTCGATCTGCCCGAGATTCGGCATCTTCGGATCGCTGGTCCAGAACGACTCGGCATCGGCGACCGTTCCACGCATCACCTGGTCTACGGACATATCTGCCGTAGGAATCCATCGCGGCGTCGCCACGTGCGCCGAGGTCGCGGGCGCTGGCGTCAGCGGGGTTGTAGTCGTTGTGGTCTCAGTGGACGTGGCAGTCGGCACAGGCGCGGGCGTGTCGTACTCGGGAATCAGCATTCCAGTCCCAGAGCACGCCGATAGCGCCACGGCAGCCGTAGCCACCGCGACGCTAACGCCTATGTGCCGCTTCACTTCTGTCGTTCTCGTTCCTCTACCGCATTCGGGTCTTCCGCTGTTGCGCGGGACAGCGTTCCGTCTTGAATGCTATCCGAGCGCTCCACTTCGTCGGGTCGATGCGCGTCGTAGATCGTCGGGCGTTCCTTGGAATTACCGCCACCAGCTCCACCAGCACCAGGAGCGCCACCCATCATGCCGCCACCCATGCCACGCCCCATCATCCCTGGTGCCTGCCCAGTACCAGGCGGGACGACAGCCCCCGACAGCGCGGTCTTGAGCGAGCCTGAGGTGTTCGCCGCTGTTGTGACGCCACTGGTCGATGACCCACGGTCTACCGCGCCGCCACCACTAGCACCTCCGAAGCTCATAGGCGACATCACAGGTGCGACGGGTGTGCCGTTACCGCTGTCCCTCTTTCGGTTACGCGCGGCTGCCGCCTTCGCGAGCGCCTTCGGATCGGTGAGCTGCCCCGCACCAGTGCTTGGTACCGCGCCCATCTGCCCCATGGGTGCCATCTGCGGCTGCCCGCCCATAGCGCCAGGCTGCTGCCCCATCGCCTGGGGCTGCCCTGCGAGCTGTGCGGCTGTCATAGGGACACCACTTCCGTCTGCGCTGAGCGCGGTTCCCGCGTCGCTATCCGAGAGCGTGGAGCCGCCAGCCGAGGAGCTGGTGTCCAGCGGAATCCCGCCCCCGCCACCGTTGCCGCTGTTCAAGTCTCCCTGACCCTGACCTTGACCACCTGTTCGAGGGGCACCCTTACTGTTACCGCTGTCAACATCTCCCCGCGCCACCGTAGGGATAGGCGCGCTGCCAGTCGGCAACGGTGGCATCACGACACCGCGCAGGGCTTCTGCGGTTCGGCGTGATGCGGCGGCGTGCGCGTTGCGGGCATCCTCCCGCTCGGTTGCCAGGTCAGCGGCGTGGTTGGCAGCCTTACGCACCTCCTCAGGGGCTGCGCCCTTCGCCTTCGCGTCGAGCACCTTCTGCTGCGCGTCGGCGATATCGTCAGGTGTCGGGGCGGCTGCGAACATCGCGTCGGCGGGTCCTTGGTCCTCCGCAATCGTGGCAATGTCCCTTGCCGCGCGGGCTATTTCACGCATAGCCTGGGCGTTCTGGAGGAAGCCATCATTCACGGCGTCAGCGGTCTGCCCTGATGCATCGGGTGCGATGCCGATTGCCGCGTTCATGTCATCGCCGAGGGCTTCGGCGCCCACCGCGACTTCGGCGAGGATGGCGGCGTAGGTGCCGTATGGGTTCGTGGTCATGCTGGCTGGGTCTCCTGGTCTAGGTTCGGTACCTCAACGGCGTCGATATCGTCGCCGTTCTCTACGTCCATCTCTTCGAGGTCGGCGATGGCTTTACGCAGTCCCGCTGCCCGCGCGGCGTAATCGTCGCGTTGCTTGGTCAGGTGCAACATGAGGGCTACACCGCTCTGCTGCGCTGGGCTCTGGATATCGGGGAAGTCGGGCTTGGGGTCGTACTCGCCTACGTACTCGGCGGATTCGTCACGGGACGCGTCGCGCGCTTCGGTGATACGTGCAAGTAGCGCTTCGGCGCGAGCGGCTCCCGCTTCGAGCTTGTCAGCTTGGGTGCGCGCCTCGTCGGGCGTGACGGTGATGGTGGGGTCTGGGGTGGTGGTCATGATTCGGCGTCCTCGGTGTCGGCGGAGTGGACGAGCTGATGGATGTACGGCACCGACATGCCGACCTCGCGCGAGATGGCGGTGAGGGTGATCCCCGCGTCCCGCGCTTCACGGAACGCCGCTGTCCTCTGGGCGGATGCGCGGCGTACGGCTTCCCGAGCTTCACGGTGCTGGTGGGCAGCGCATCGCACAGCGTCGAGCGGGTCGCCGCTGCGGTGCTGGTCGCATGTGTGCATACCCTTAACTCTACACTAATAATTATGCGTTGTCAGATATCCGTGATATGGGCGCACCAACTGCGCATATCGGCGCTAGCTCGGCGCGCAACACCATCGGCAGCGCTGCATAATATGCAGTTGACGTACGTTTCCCCAGGTCAGCACCTCGGGGACTCCCACCACCTGCCCCATACCCTCATACATGCACAGCGCACCGACGCCGTGAACGCCAATGCACGGAAGTCAGCTCTCGCCCAGCAGGCAGCCCGAACGGCGAAGCGCCGAGCCCGTGCCAAGCGCTACCGAGACCGCCAGCGTGCGCGCGCAGCGTCGAGTCCCTCCGCATAGAAGAACCCCGCACAGGGTTCCTGTACGGTGTTGTGAGTCGCGCGGTCAGTGCTACAGCGGGTCAGGACGTTGTGGTCACGCGTCCAGCTCCGCTTGGCGTGCGGTGATGGCGTCCACCACCAACTCGTGGGTCAGGGTCTCCCCGCGCGCCAACCGCTCAGCGAGTGACACCGCGACCGGGTAGAAGTCCGACAGCTCATATGCCCATGTGCGGCACCAGTTCTGCCCTACGGGCGACAATCCGAGACGCTCAGCAGCCTCCTCCAGATTGTCCACAGCGGTGTCATATAGCTCTCGGTCACTGCCTTCCATCAGCTCATACACCGAGTAAGCGACCTCCTCGCCGTCCACGCCCTCGGAGTAGTCCGCGTTGTGCTCCGTCAGCCAGAGGTGCTCGTAGTACGGACCTGCCCAGGCGACGAACGCCGTGATGTCCTTGTCGCTCGGCTGCGACCAGCGGGTGACACCAGACATCCCGTCGTCCTCGATTTCCACGAACACCAGCTCGCCGCCCCGCAGGACAGCGGCAACCGCGTGCCCGACCTCGTGGACCGTGGTCTTGGTGCGGATTTCGTCGTGGATGGTCATCACTTGCCACCCCTCGACTTCGGCTTACGTCCCGCGCGGCTCTCAACGCCCACGGTGTACACGTCGGCTATCCACCGCTCGACCTCGGAGCGGTCGTAGACGACATAGGTCGCCCCAATGCGTGTGAACGTCGGTCCTGTCCCCCGTGCCCGCCACTGCTGCACGGTGCGCTCGGTAACGCCCGCCATATCGGCAACGTCCTTGGTAGTGATGAGGTCTGTAGTCATGGTCAATGTCCTTGTATCCGTTGGTGACACGGTGGCGGTAGGGACTGAACACCTACCGCCACCGTGCTGGGTCTCAGGCGGCGTACTTCGCCAGTACGTCTGCCACACCGTGCTTGCTCTGGCTGGCTTCCCGCGCCGCGTCCTCGGTTTCCGTGAGAGTCAGCTTGAGTTTGGCAACGCGCTCCGCGACCGCAAGTCCGTGCTCCGTACCTCCCGCCCCGAGAACGGCGGCAGCCAGACGACGGGCACGGAGATTCACTGACGGCGTGTTCACGATCAGGCGGAGAGCCTCCCGCAGCAGCGGCGAACTGGTGGCGGCGCGGGTCTTGCCCGACCACTTGTCCATCTTCGGCGCGACGGCTTCACGAACCATGCCCACTGTGATGGTGTTGAGTTCGTGCCACTCGACACCGAAAGGGGACAGGAGGTCGGGACGGCGGAAGCGGCAAGCCAAGGACACGAGGCGCTGGAACTCGCTGTCGCCCTCAGGGTTCTGGGTCTCAGCAAGGATGATGTACTCACGCGCGCCAGCCTTGTTCCAGAACTTCCAACGGGGGTCGTCCCCGCGCAGGACTGCAGTTTCCCAGCTCACTGGCATCAGCCGCTGGCGGTTGCTCCACTTACCCTCTCGATAGAAGACCAGGTAGGTGGTGTCGGGGTTGTCGGTATCAGCCTTGTAGCTGGTGGTGATGGTCGTGCTCATGATCAGTGTTCCTTCGGTTGGTGTTTCGTTGATTAGGAGTTAGGGGACGGGAACCGCTGGCGGACAACGGCTCCCGCCTCGTGGATTGGTCAGCCGTTCTTGTCGTGCTTCTGGAACAGCCCGTCTAGGACGGGTCCACCGCCAATTGCCTCGAAGACCGAGCCGTTCTCATCGGGCAGCGCAGCAGCGATAGCGTCGCGGCGGGTACCCAGCCAGTCGCTCCAGTCGCTCACGATGGCGTCCAGATCGAAGTCATCGGCGTGCTCGCCTGCGTAGTTGGCGAGGGATTCAATGTCGGTGGACTCTTCGATGTAAGAATCCACGTCGTCCGCCAGGAACGCTGCGCGCACCCGCTCAGGCGCACCTGAGGTCAGCCAGTCCTGGAAGCCCCCTGCGAAGTCCTCGTCGTCACGCTCGATGAGGAAGCCCTTCAGGTCATCCTCCAGCGCCCCCTGCATGCCTTCGATGCGCTCCCAGCCCTCGCCTTCGGCACACCAGGTGCTCAGGTCGGTGATGTCGAGGAAGCCCTGGTTGGTGTGAATGGTGTTCATGGTGTGTCCTTCTGTCGGTGTGCCCCTGAGGGCGTTTCGTTGTTATCTCCAATGTAGTACATGATACGACAATTGTCAGGAATCCTGATTGTGAGTTGCGTCACACTGGCGGCGTGTCGGCTTGAGTAGCAATGCATTACATGCTAACGCGGCATTAACACCTAGTACCCTCAGCGCGCCGTACCAGCACCGACACGCGACCCTCGCTCAACTCCAACGCCTGCGCGATCAGCGCGTTGCTCATGCCCGCGCCCCGCGCCTCACGTATCGCGTCCAGCCGCGCCCGCTGAACCAACGGCAGTTGAGAATCCAACGCGCGCAACGCCTCTAGCCGCGCCATGATTGTTCGGCGCTCATGCCGCGAAGCTCGCTGTGACGAGGACATGGATGCGGTGAACCGCTCATCCCATGTCAGCGCGTCGAGGAACGGATTGACGGTCACCGCAGCACCTGCACCTTCGGACGCCTGATCAGCGGCTTGTCAGCAGGTCCGCAGATCACCTCATCAATCCACACACGGCGGCGCTCCGCCTTGCCCTTGCCACACGCCCTCCACGCCCAACCCGCACGCCGTGTCCAGCGATGGTCATGCTCGATAACCCGCCCACTAGGCGCGGAACGCGTTGTCGTGGAACGTCGTACGTCGATGACGGACACACTCACGTCCCGTGCTCGCCGCCCCTTACCAGCGCGAATCGGCGTCGGGGTCAGGACGGTGGCTGACACCTCGCGCTCGACGGGCTCATGCAGCAACACCCAGGCGGCGTGTGCGAAGTACCGAATCACGGCGCGCTCGGTTGGATTTAACCCGTCCACTAGCAGGTGATCGACAGGAAGCCCTCGTGACGTGAATAGCCAACGGCATGAGTCGGCGAGGGACACCCGCCCGATGGACGAATCCGCGACCATCTCCGACTGCGCGTCCAGGAACTCCATTCGATGACTCAGTGCGTAGTAAAGGCTCCCGCCGACGCCGCTGAATACCTGCTCCCGATCAGGTTGAGCCAGAACCTCACCGAGAGTGGGCTCAGGTGTGCAGAGGTGCGTGTGGATGGCACCCTGCCCCTGTGGGAGAGGGATCACACGCACGGCGTGCACGATGTCCCCCGCTTCAGTTTCCATCCCCTCGGCGAAGCCCACGACCAACCCCTCATCAGGGAACGGTGGTGCATCGGCGAAGTTCAGCGTCTCATGCTTTAGCGCCGACCCGATGCGTTCGATAGCGTCAGCGGTCAGCCAGAGCGCCTGGCGTCCACGGGTGTACTGAGAATCGTTCACGGCAATAGCGAAACGCCTCGGGTTCCAGCTCATCGTCCACCTCCACGGTGTTCAGTCCCCACGCTCCTTGCGCAGGGTTGTTCAGTTGGTCGGAGGTGGTGCCCGTCGATGGCGACGGCTCCGCAGCGGGTGGTCTATGTCCGCTGTTCGTGGACGCTGGGGTCATGAATCCCTGTGCCGCAACGCGTTAGGTTCGGCAGCGTCCTCCTGGTCAGGATGTGGCGACGGCTCGGGCAGCGGCTTCGGTGGCGCGGGTCAGCGCCTCCTCTCTCACCTCTGGATGTGCCTTGAGCCACTGGGGAAACAACGTCCGACGCGCTCGCTCAATCTCCTCCCAGCGCAGCACACCTCGCTGGATGCAGAGTCCCTGCCTGAGTTCGATTAGCTCGTCATCGTGTGCAGGGTCTGCCACGAACTCGTACTCCACGCGAAGCGTCTCATCGGCGCTTGCCTCAGCTATGAACCGAGATGCCGCTGCAGTGAACACGGCGGCGGCTGCTTCATATGCCGCCTCTCCCGCCGCTGTGCGCACCTCCTTGGGTGTGGACGTAGTGGGATACCCCTTCAGGGCTTTCACGCGGATTCTGCAGGCGTGGTCACCTACCGCGTTGCTGCGCGCCACGCTCTCATCCAGTGTTTCCGCGAATAATTCCTCGTTGGTGTCGGTCACGGTGTATTTCCTTTGTTTGGTTGGTATTTCGTTGATGACAGCAGCGGTGTAACTGCTCCCGTGGATGCCTGGGGCTTGAACCCAGCGCCGCGCCGATGGTCGCGGGCACCCTCCCTACGTCAGGTTCAGCGGCACCTCGCTCAGTGCCCTGTGCAGCGCCAGAGCGGCATGCATCGCGTCAGCGGGGATGTCCGCCTCGTCGCAGCCCGAAGCGCCCAGGACTACCGCCGTGCCGACCAACTCATCGGCAATCACGGTGCCTTGGTTGAGGTATCGCCAGAGCAGTGTTGCGGTGGCGTTAGCAGGTAGTCCGCGTCCCTTGCCGTCCTCGTTGATGTAGATCGTGACGGGCTCACCCGCGCGGGTGGTGCCGTAGACACCTTCAATCCACCCGCCGACCACCGTTCGCAGCGCGGCGGCAGGGTCTGACTTCGGCAACTCGACCATGAACGGCGCGCTGGTGGCGGGGATGACGAGGGCGGTGATGGTCACGCGGGGACTCCGAGCTGGCGTGACACCTGATCGGCGGGGATGAGCACACGACGGGTCAGAGGAGCCTTCTGAATCTCACCGTCAGCGAGCATCTTGTACACCGTCGAACGGCTCACCTTCAGCGCGGCGGCTGCCTCATTGACGGTGTAGACGCGGGGAGCTACATCCGCCTCTGCGAGCCGCTCAGCGACGCGACGCGCCACTTCTTCCTCGATTGCCTGTTCCAGGCTCATGGTCGCCCCTTTCAAGCGGCGGTATTTCCGTCCAGACTGTCTGGCTTTCCCATACGCTAACACAAGAACGCCCATCATGGAAGGAATTTCCATACAGAACGTCCAGAACTTCCGTATATGCCGTACGGCATGCCATACTGCGGGTGTGATACGCGACCTCGGCAAGACCTCGTGGGCGGTGGCATACATCCTGCGTATGGTGCGTGGCGAGCGTCATCTGAGCCTGCGGCAGCTCTCGGTGGCTATGACCGAAGCAGGGCATCCGATGAGCCACTCGACGCTCTCGGAAATCGAGCGCGGCGACCGTCGTGTCACTGTGGACGACCTGACCGCGCTATCCGCCGCGTTGGGCATTGCCCCCGTCACGTTCCTGATTCCTGTGCAGCGCGACGACCCACAGCCCGACCCAGACGAGGCGGTCGCTCTCACGGGGACGCCCGAGGTGAGCCTTCACCATCTCGTGGACTGGGTGCGCGGGGACACCCCTCTGAACAGCACGAATGATGAGCACGACATCGAGACATTCCGACGCGGGGCACTGCCTCGCTGGCTCTGGAAGGACTGACCATGGCACGGCAACAGCTCCCGCCGCAGATCAAGAAACGTGTCATCGGCACCGACGCCAAGGGACGGGACGTAATCCGATATGAGGTCGTCGTGGACATTGGGCGGAAGGGTGGAAAGCGGAAGCAGTCCCGCCGCCGCTTCACCACTGAGACCGCCGCGCGGGCATTCCTAGACCCACTACTCGGGGATCAGGCGCGGGGGCTGCATGTCGCGCCGAACAAGCTCACCGTGAAAGCCGCTGTGGAGGCGTGGCTCCGTTCGCAGCGCATCGAGCAGACGACACGGGACGCCTACACCGCCGCGCTTCGCCCGTTGGTTGAGCAGTTCGGCGACCGCCCTATACAGAGTCTCACGAAAGCGGACATAGAGTGGCTCGTTGAGGCGCTCATCAACGGGGACACCCCACGCGGCGCGTGGGCGGCTACAAGTATTAACCCGTTCCTCGCACGCACACGCTCTCTGATGGATGACCTTGTGGGGCAAGGCGTTCTAGCTCGAAATCCCGCCCTCCTGGTGAAGAACGTGAGGCGTGAGGACACCAAGACGCCGAAAGCGCCTGTCCGCAATACGCTGACCGCAGAGCAGGGGCAGCAGCTCCTTGATCACGTGAAGGGCACCGAGGACGAGGTGCTCGTGATGCTGGCGCTCCTGGGTATGCGGCGTTCGGAGATTATCGGGCTGCGGTGGTCGCACGTTGACCTTGACGCGCGGACGCTGAGGGTCGCGCACACTGTGGTGTCCACCAGCAAGGGCGTGCAGGACAAGGATCGCACCAAGACCGAGGAATCCACTCGCGACCTGCCACTGCCCGATCACGCCGTGGATGTACTGCGTCGGGCTCGCGCGCGATGGACACGTGAGCGCCTCGCGTCTGGCTCAGCGTGGCGAGGGGACAAGGATGGACATGTGTTCTTCAAGCCTGACGGCACACGGTTCTCCCCGAAGACGACGAACAACCACTGGAACCGTGCTGTCGCCGATGCTGGGCTTGATCCCATCGTTCTTCACGGCGGACGGCACACCGCTGCCACACTGCTGCTACTCGAAGGCGCTCCCCTGGCGGTGGTCGCGGCGTGGCTGGGGCACGCGAACGGTGACGTGACGATGCGTGTGTACGCACACGCGCAGAAGCAGGCAATCGAAGCTGCCGCGACCACCTTCGACGGGCTATACGGCAAGAAGCCGACCGCCGCAGCGGAGTAGATCACCGCTCCTGCATTACCTCCCCGCTCCCCGATGTCACGGGTCGTGGTGACATCAGGCTGCCTGCATCCAGGGGACGTGACAGCAGGTCAGCGTGTAGGAGTTCCTGGGAGTTGTGACATCCTGTGACATCTGAGGGCATCAGGGGCGGCACTCAGACGTTGGTATTACGTCCAAATACCGCCCCTGACCTGCGGTGGCGACAGGATTTGAACCTGCGGGTGCTGTTAGACACCTCTCGCTTTCAAGGCGAGTGCATTAGGCCGCTCTGCCACGCCACCGCCGACAAGAGTACGTGGTTCACACGCGGCCGATCTTGGCGGGAGGCGATCCGTTCTGCAAACCGACGCTTATGCGCCGGCAGTTCTCGCCCATCGCGGCGATCTGCGGGCGCGACAGCCGGCCGAGGAAGTGTGCCCGGACGCCGCGACCGTAGGTCACCATGGCTCCGCGGACAGCCTCTCGGCCCTCGTCGGTGATCGTGGCGATGACGCCGCGGCCGTCGTCGGGGCTCGCACATCGCGTGACCAGATTCTGAACTTCCAGGCGGCGGATCTGCCGGGTGACTCGGCTTGGCAAGGACATGAGACGTTCGGCCAAGTCACCCATCCGGGCCGCGCCGGTGGGCGACTTGTCCAACATGTCCAGCAGGCGCACATCATTGAGCGTCAGGTGATGTGCGTCCACCAGCGACCGGTTGAGGGTCGCGTACAACCGAAGTGCCGAATCGAGGTAGTTCTGCCAAGACCTCTCTTCGGCGATATCCAGGCCCGGCATATCTCCTGCCGTGCGCCCGGCAATCATGCCTGACATGGGCGCAATCGTAAGTGACGTCAGTATTGCTGGGAAGAGAAATCGACAGGTTGTACCGTTGTCAAAATGCATGCAATTGTCGCGGCCGCAGACGGCCCGCTGACCTGGGAAAACGTTGCTGATATTTCACCCGCAAACGGAGAGGTTCTGATCCGCGTGAGGGCGGCCGGGATCAACCGCGCGGACTTGCTGCAAGCGGCGGGCAAGTACCCGCCCCCGCCGGGGGCGAGCGACATCTTGGGTCTGGAAGTTTCCGGGACTATCGCGGCACTCGGCGACGGCGTTACCGGATGGTCGGTGGGACAGCAGGTTTGTGCGCTGCTTGCCGGTGGCGGCTATGCCGAGTACGTGGCGGTGCCTGCGGCCCAAGTGCTTCCGGTGCCCGATCAGGTCAGCCTGACCCATGCCGCGGGACTGCCAGAGGTGGCGTGCACGGTGTGGTCGAACCTGGTGATGACGGCAGATTTAGCCGACGGACAGCTGGTTCTGTTGCACGGCGGCGGCAGCGGCATCGGCACGCACGCCATCCAGGTCGCGCGGGCGCTTGGCGCACGAGTTGCGGTGACGGCCGGCTCGGCCGACAAACTCGAGCTGTGTCGAGACCTCGGCGCCGACATCACGATCAACTATCGCGACGAGGATTTCGTCGAACGGATGCGCGCGGAGGGCGGCGCCGACGTGATCCTCGACATCATGGGTGCGGCGTACCTGGATCGCAACGTCGACGCCCTTGCCGACGGCGGGCGGGTCGTGATCATCGGCATGCAGGGCGGCGTGAAGGGCGACCTCAACATCGGCAAGCTGATCGGCAAGCGCGCCGGCGTGATCGGCACGGCCCTGCGGTCCCGGCCCGTCGACGGCCCGGGCGGCAAGGCAGAGATCGTGCGCCAGGTGACCGAGCACGTGTGGCCCATGTTCGCCGACGGACGGGTGAAACCGATCATCGGCGCAGAGCTGCCCATCACGCAGGCCCAGCAGGGCCAGGAGCTGCTGGCGTCGGGCGAGGTGTCGGGGAAGATCCTGCTGACCGTCGATTGACTCTGCGCTGACGACGCGCCGCACCCGTACTTCTGCGCCGTGGACGCAGAGTGAACGGGAATTACCCGAGCGACGCCAGCGCGCGCACGAGCTGGTCGACCTCGGCTGTCGTCGAGTAGTGCGACAGGCCGACGGTGACCGCACCACCGATGTCGTTGACGCCGATCACGTCGAGCACCCGCGAGCTCGCGTTGGAGATCGCGAGGATGCCGTTGTCCGCGAGGCGCTGTACGACCCGCTCGGCGGGCACGTCGCGGACCGCGAAGCTGAGCACCGGGATGTGGTTCTCCGGTCTGCCGATCACCATAACCAGCGGCAGGGACCGCAGCGACGACAGCAGGTAGTCGAACAACCGACCCATATAGGCGGCCGCGGATTGCGTTGAGACGGAAAGCCTTTCGCGGCGGGTTCCGGTCGCGGCCTCATCGAGGTTGGACAGGTACTCGATGCTGGCCACCACACCGGCGAGCAGGCCGAACTGGTGCCCGCCCACCTCGAGCCGTTCCGGCCCGGTGGCATAGGGGTTCAGCGACACCGAGCCGAGTGTGTCGATGGTCGCGGGATCGCGGAACACCAGAGCGCCGATCGGCGGACCGCCCCACACCACGGCATTGAGCGCCACGACATCGGCGTCGATCTCGTTGAGGTCGAACAGCCGGTACGGCGCCGCCGCCGAGTGGTCGACGACCACCAGACCGCCCACCTCGTGGGTCAGCTTGGTCACCTCACGCAGATCGGTGACGGTGCCCAGGGTCGACGACGCCGACGCGATCGCCACGAGCCGGGTCGGTTTGTCGATCAGGCCTTCCCACTGCCACGCGGGCAGCTCACCGGTCTCGATGTCGACCTCGGCCCACTTCACCTTGGCGCCATAGCGATTCGCGGCCCGCAACCACGGGGCGATGTTCGCCTCGTCGTCCAGGCGGGTCACCACGACCTCATAGCCCAGCCCCACGCGGGCCGACGAGGCTTCGGCGAGCGCCGTCAGCAGGTGGGCACGGTCCGGGCCGAGGACCACGCCGCGCGGATCGCCGTTGACCAGATCGGCGACCGCCTGCCGAGCCGCGGCCAGCACGGCGGCACTGCGCCGAGCGGAAGGGTGCGGTCCGACCGGAGTGGGCATCGACCCGCGGAATGCGGTGGAAACAGTCGTCGCGACCGCGTCCGGAACCAACATTCCGTTCTGCGCATCGAAATGCACCCACCCATCGCCCAGTGATGGGTGCAGACCGCGCACCCGGGCGACGTCGTATGCCATGCCAGCCACCTTAGAGCGTCCGCAAATATCACAAACCGACAAGATCGGGGTGAGCGCCCGACCGCGTGTTTCCCCCAACAGGCCGCGCCGGACCGGGTCGCCCTGGGCAGCCATACTAGTCCAGTGAGCTTCGGGTTCGGAGTGCTAATCGCACTGTTGTTGCTGGTGATTCCCGGGGCGTTGATCGCGAGGGTTGGCGGGCTAACTCTGCCCGCGGCGCTGACTGTCGGTCCTGTGCTGACCTACGGCGTAGTCGCACTGGCCATCGTCCCGTTCGGCGCACTCGGCGTGCCGTGGAACTTGTGGACGGCGTTGTTTGCCACAGCATTTGTCGGCGGCATCGCGGCCGGCTTCAGGAAGCTGCTGGCCCGCTATCGGGATCACGACGCCGAGGCCAAGGCGGCCTCGCGAGGCCCTGTGATGCTCGTCGCTGCAGGCATCGGTCTCGGCGCGATCCTGATCTTCGCGGCGGCCGCGGCCGGGTTGGCGCACTGGCAATCGATCCCGAGCACCTGGGACTCGGTGTGGCACGCCAACACCATCCGGTACATCCTCGACACGGGCCAGGCCTCACCCACCCACATGGGCGAACTCCGCAACGTCGAGACCCACGAAGGGCTCTACTATCCTTCGGCGTTCCACGCCCTGGCGGCAGTGCTGTGCCAGCTCACGGGCGCCGCACCCACCACGGCGTACACCGTGAGTTCGGTCACCGCAGCGGTCTGGCTGTTCCCGCTCAGCGCGGCGCTGCTGACCTGGAAGATCGTGCGCCCGCACACGACCGAATGGCGGACCGCGACGGCCGCGGCCACCGCTGCCGCGCTCGCGGCGTCGTTCACCGCGGTGCCCTACGTCGAATTCGACGTGGCCGCCATGCCGAATCTCGTGGCGTACGGCATCGCCGTGCCGGCCTTCGCCCTGGTGGCCTCGACGCTGCGGCACCGCGATCGCATCCCACTGGCCGTGCTGGCGCTCACCGGAGTGTTTTCGGTGCACATCACCGGCGGCGTGGTGACGGTGCTGCTGGTGGGCGCGTGGTGGTTGTTCGACGTGCTGTGGCGGCCCGTCCGCGGGCGGGTGCCGGACGTCGTGACGCTGCTCGTCGTCGCGGTGCCGACGCTGCTGATCCTGCTGCCGCAATTCCTGGGCGTGCTGCAGCAGGCGGACATCATCGTCGGGCACGCGTTCGTCAACCACCTCGGCAAGAAGCGGTCGTTGTTCGCGGCGATCGTGCAGCACACCCGTCATCTCAACGATTTCCCGATCCAGTACGCGCTGATCGCGCTGGCCGCCGCGGGCGGGCTGATCATGCTGATCAAGAAGATGTGGTGGCCGTTGCTGGTGTGGCTGCTGCTGATCGTGTCGATCGTGCATTCGGGTGCGCCGTTCGGCGGGCCGATCGGCGCGATCACCGGGAAGTTCAGCGACCTGTTCTACAGCGACCCGCGCCGGTTGTCGGCCGTGGTCACGATGCTCTACGCGACGATGGCCGCGATCGGGTTGGTCGGGCTCGTGACATTGGTGACGGCCCTGCTCAGACGCCTCACCACGCGCGAGAACTGGGTTCGCGGGGCCGCCGCCGGCGTGCTGCTGGTCACCACGGTCGGCCTCGCGTGGCACTACTTTCCGCGACACAAGTTCCTGTTCGGTGAGAAGTACGACTCGGTGATGATCGACAACAAGGATCTCGAGGCGTTCGCGTTCCTGTCCGAGCTGCCCGACGCGCGCACCACGACGATCGGCAACGCCAACACCGACGGCACCGCATGGATGTACGCGGTGGGCGGGCTGCACCCGCTGTGGACCCATTACGACTATCCGGTGCAACAGGGCCCCGGGTATAACCGCTTCATTTTCTGGGCATACGCCGACGACGCGGACACCGATCCGCGGGTTGCCGAGGCGGTGAAGGCACTCAACATCCGCTATGTGCTGACCAGCACTCCGGTGGTGCGCGGGTTCGTCATGCCCGACGGGCTAGTGTCGCTAGACAAGTCGCGGTCGTGGGAGAAGATCTACGACAACGGCGAGGACCGCATCTACCGCTGGCGCGGCGACCAGCCGAACCAACCAGAGACGACGGGAAGGTCATGACAATCAACCCCGACGACGACAACATCGAGATCCTGGCCAGCACGGCCGACGATGCCGATTCCGAGGCCGACGGCAAGTCGCTGACGGATCTCGTCGAGCAGCCGGCCAAGGTGATGCGGATCGGCACCATGATCAAGCAGCTGCTGGAAGAGGTGCGGGCCGCTCCCCTGGACGACGCGAGCCGCAACCGGCTGCGCGACATCCACCGGACCAGCATCACCGAGCTCGAGGAGGGTCTTGCGCCCGAGCTCCGCGAAGAACTCGAGCGGCTGACACTCCCGTTCACCGAGGACAGCGTGCCGTCGGACGCCGAACTGCGCATCGCGCAGGCTCAGCTGGTCGGCTGGCTCGAGGGGTTGTTCCACGGCATTCAGACCGCACTGTTCGCGCAGCAGATGGCGGCGCGCGCGCAGTTGGAACAGATGCGTCAGGGTGCACTCCCGCCGGGCATGCAGCCCCCGGGCCCGCAGCGCGGCGGTCCGTCGCACCCGGGCACCGGGCAGTACCTGTAGGACGCCGTCGTTGTCTGATCCGCACATCTCGACGCGCGACGCGTGGGTGGAGTTCCCCATCTTCGACGCCAAGACGCGCTCACTGAAGAAGGCGTTCCTCGGCAAAGCCGGCGGCGCCATCGGCCGCAACCAGTCCAACGTCGTGGTCATCGAGGCACTCCGCGACATCACGATGTCGCTGGAGATGGGTGATCGCGTCGGGTTGGTCGGCCACAACGGCGCGGGCAAGTCCACGCTGCTGCGGCTGCTGTCGGGCATCTACGAACCGACCCGCGGCTCGGCCACGGTGCGGGGCCGGGTGGCGCCCGTGTTCGATCTCGGGGTCGGGATGGACCCGGAGATCTCCGGGTTCGAGAACATCATCATCCGCGGGCTGTTCCTCGGCCAGACCCGCAAGCAGATGCTGGCCAAAGTCGACGAGATCGCCGAGTTCACCGAACTCGGCGAGTACCTGTCCATGCCGCTGCGCACGTACTCCACCGGTATGCGCGTGCGGTTGGCGATGGGCGTGGTCACCAGCATCGACCCCGAGATCCTGTTGCTCGACGAGGGCATCGGCGCGGTCGACGCGGAGTTCCTGAAGAAGGCGCAGACACGGCTGCAGAATCTGGTCGAACGCTCCGGAATCCTGGTGTTCGCAAGCCATTCCAACGAATTCCTGGCGAGGCTGTGCAAGACCGCGATGTGGATCGACCACGGCACCATCAAGATGACGGGCGGCATCGAAGAAGTCGTGCGGGCCTACGAGGGCGAGGACGCCGCCCGCACGGTGCGTGAGGTGCTGGAGGAAACCTCGCGTGGAGCCTGACACGGTCTGCGCGGTCGTGGTCACGCACCGGCGTCGTGACCTGCTGGCCACGTCGCTGCGCGCGGTGGTGACACAGGACCGCAAGCCCGATCACCTGATCGTCGTCGACAACGACAACGATCCGGCGGTGCGCGAGCTGGTGACCGGCCAGCCGGTCCCGTCGACCTATCTGGGGTCGCGCCGAAACCTCGGTGGCGCAGGCGGATTCGCGTTGGGCATGCTGCACGCGCTGACCCTCGGGGCCGATTGGATCTGGCTGGCCGACGACGACGGCCGCCCCGCCGACGCCACGGTGCTGGCGACGCTGCTGGCGTGCGCCGAGCAGTACAGCCTGGGCGAGGTGTCGCCGATGGTGTGCAATCTCGACGACCCGCAGCGGCTGGCATTCCCGCTGCGCCGCGGCCTGGTGTGGCGACGACTGGTCAGCGAACTGCGCACCGAAGGCGATGGCGACCTGCTACCGGGCATCGCGTCGTTGTTCAACGGTGCGCTGTTCCGGGCCTCCACCGTGGACGCGGTCGGCGTTCCCGACCTGCGCCTGTTCGTGCGCGGCGACGAGGTGGAGCTGCACCGCAGGCTCGTGCGCTCAGGTCTGCCGTTCGGAACATGCTTGACCGCAAGCTATCTGCATCCGTGCGGTACCGACGAGTTCAAGCCCATCCTCGGTGGGCGCATGCACACGCAGTACCCCGACGACGAGACCAAGCGGTACTTCACCTACCGCAATCGCGGCTATCTGCTGTCGCAGCCGGGATTACGCAAACTCCTGCCCCAGGAATGGCTCCGGTTCGGCTGGTACTTCCTGGTGTCCCGGCGCGATCCCGCGGGCTTGCTCGAATGGGTTCGCTTGCGGCGCTTGGGCAGACACGAAAAGTTCGGGAGGACCGGAACATGACGTTCACCGATGCGGCCGCGCAGTCCAAGACGATGGCGCGGGCCTGGCGCGACCTGGTCGACGGATTCGGCAAGCGCGAACTGTGGCTGCACCTCGGCTGGCAGGACATCAAACAGCGCTACCGGCGCAGTGTGCTCGGCCCGTTCTGGATCACCATCGCGACCGGCACCACGGCGGTCGCGATGGGCCTGCTGTACTCGAAACTGTTCAAGCTGCCGCTGTCCGAACACCTGCCCTACATCACCCTCGGCCTGATCATCTGGAACCTGATCAACGCGGCCATCCTCGAAGGTTCCGAGGTGTTCATCGCCAACGAGGGCCTGATCAAACAACTTCCGACGCCGCTGTCGGTACACGTCTACCGGCTGGTGTGGCGGCAGGTCATCCTGTTCGGCCACAACATCGTGATCTTCGTGGTGATCGCGATCATCTATCCCAAGCACTGGACGTGGCCCGACCTCGCGGTAATCCCGGCGCTGGGGCTGATCGTGCTGAACTGCATCTGGGTGTCCATCTGCTTCGGCATCCTGGCGACGCGCTACCGCGACATCGGTCCGCTGCTGGCCTCGGTGGTGCAGCTGCTTTTCTTCATGACACCGATCATCTGGAACGAATCCACCCTGCAGCAGCAGGGCGCCGGATCGTGGGCCAAGATCGTCGAACTCAACCCGCTGCTGCACTATCTCGACATCGTGCGGGCCCCCTTGTTGGGCGCCGATCAGGAGGTACGGCACTGGGTGGTGGTGCTGGTGTTGACGGTGATCGGCTGGCTGCTGGCCGCTTTGGCCATGCGGCAGTACCGGGCCCGCGTGCCGTACTGGGTCTAGGCGCTAGGGTCTGGGCGCTACGAAACGTCCTCGGGCGGTGAGAGCCAGGTGTTGCACTGCCCGACCTTGTTTTCGCGATAGCCCTGATCCCACCACGCCCCCGAGTGCGCCACCGAGCCGTGATCGCGAGGCGCATTCGGGTTCCAGTCGCCACGGTTCGAGTTGTCGTCGAGCGCGATCTGATAGTCGGCTCCCGTGAACCGTCCGCCGCTGTCGACGATCGAACCGACGAACATCCCGGAGAAACACTGGGCCTGCAATTCGAGGCGTCGTGACAGTTCCAGGCCCGCGGCGGACTCCGTACCTGCAGCGCGCGACTGCTGACCCTCCTCGGCGAGCGTGCCGGTGAGCGACTGCACGTGGTGGCCGAATTCATGAGCGAACATCGACAGGTAGATGATCGCCTTGTCGCCGAAGCGCTCTGCGGGCATTCCCGCCAGCGGCATGTACAGGGTCTCGTTCGTCGAGCAGTAGAACGCCGGGGTGTCGCCGGGCCCGACGGTCTCGGTCCCGCACGGGTTGGACACCACGGTCCCGGTCGGCACCAACACCGTGGCACCGTGGAAACCCATGTCCGCGCCCGTAAGCACCGGTTTCCAGGCCGCTTCCAGGCACGGCATGACGCCCTCGTAGAACGCCAGCGCGGTACCCGCGTCACTGGGCCAGCCGGCCGGGCTGCACGGCTGTTTCGGCAGACCCGCATCGAAGTTGGCGTACAGCCGGTTCTGCCCGAGAGCCGCGGGTCCGGTCGGTATCGGCAGGGTCGTCGGGGTGGGACTGGTGCTCGTCGTACGAGTACGGGGGCTCGGTGTGAACGTGGGCTGATCGGTGGCCGGCATCTCGCTCGTCGGGCTCACCGGACCGCTCGCACTCGACTCGCCCTGTTGTTTGAACACCACGAAAACCCCCGCGGCCACCAGGACGAGCACCACGACGATGCCCGCGGCGCCCATCAGAACGGCGGGCAGCGCACTGCGTTTGGGCACCGGCAGCGGTGTCGGGCCCACAGGCGGACCACCCCAGGGATCAACGTAGCCCGGGCGCTGGGCCGGCGGCACGGGCTGTGGGTCGCCCCACGGATCGACGCGAGGCGGCGCGGTGTAGCTGCCCCACGGATCCGGCTGTGCGGTGCCGTGGGCGGGCGGCTGACGCCCGAACCAGCCCTTCCTGACCCCGCCTCGCATGGGCGCCGGGCCGACGCTCGGCGCACCCGGCACAGGTGCCCACGGATCGGGGACCGAGGCCCACGGATCCTGCGGCTTGGCCTTGCCGGGTTGTGGTGCGCCGAACGGATCTGCCCCCGCGCTGAAAGGATCGTTGCCCCATGACTTCGGCGGTGGGCCGAACGGTCCCCACGACTGCATTTCACGTACGTTACTGTGCCGGTCATGCGTGCCTATGGGGGTGTGGTCGCGATCGTCGTTGCGATCATGACGACGTTGCTGACCGTGAGCGGGCCGGCGGCGCACGCCGATACCCCCGCGATCACGCTCGACGTGAAACTGGATCTCAACGCTGACGGGGTGCTGGCCGTGACAACCACCGCCACAGTGCCCCAGGGCGCCAGTGCGGTCGGGACTGTGCCCCTTCAGGTTCCCGTGGAGGCCAACCGGACCCAGCACTTCGCCGTGTCCGACATCGCCGCCGACGGCGGGGCGTCGGCCGCCGTCCAGGGTGACGCACTGGTCATCTCCGTCCCCGGCGGCACGTCGACGGTGAGGTACTCGGTGCGCGGCACCGTCGCCGACGGCACCGACCTGCAACAGTTCACCTGGGTGCTCGCGGCGGGCTGGTCTGCGCCGATCGAGAAGCTGACGGGCCGCTTCTCCTCACCCACCGCCAAACCGGACTCGCCGATCTGCGCATACGGCCAGATCGGTGTGCGACGACTGTGCTCACTGACCCAGACCGACCTCGACGGCTCGGTGTCATTCCAGAACAACAACCTCGCATCCGGCGATGTCGCGGTGTTCTCCGTACTGCTGCCTGCCGATACCGCTACGGCCACCGCTGAATTCACCCCGACAGTCACCGAGGCCCGGCCTGCTCGGGACACCGCGGGACTCATCGCCGTCATCGTCGCCGCGGTTGTTGCGCTGGCCTTGACCGCGTTTGCGTGGTTGCGGCGCCGGGCCGACAGCGCCTCCACCGACAGCGTGCAGCTGCTTGTCCCGACCGAGGGCGGCGTCGCATTCGCGTCGCCCGACGGTGTGTTGCCCGGTGAGATCGGGACGCTGACGACGGGCCGGGCCCAGCCATCCGACTTCGGCGCCACGATCCTGGATCTCGCTGTGCGCAACTATCTCTGGATCGCCGAGCGGCAACGGTCTTCAGGGGCGATGGATTTCCAGATATCCCGCCGCGCACCGCTCGACCGGGAGACCACCGCATATGAGCGGGCCGTGGTCGACGCGATCCTGCCCAACGACCGCGAATCGGTGTCGGCGTTCGAGCTGACCCAATCCCCGCGCCCGGTGGTCGTTCCCGCGGCGGGACAGGCCGAGTGGCGTCGTTCCCGCCGCATCGAACCGCTCGGGTACGCGGTCCTCGGCGTCGGCGTGATCGCGACCGTGGTCCTCGCGGTGCTCGGCGCCGGCTCGCTGTGGGGCGTTGCGGTCGTGGTGCTCGGTGGTGGCGTCGCGGCAGCCGGTCGCCTGCTGCCCGACCGGACCGCTCGCGGGAGCCGCGTCGCGGCGGCCGTCGACGGGATGCGGCGCTATCTCGAATCGACCAATCCCGACAGCATCAGTCCGGCGGCACGCCCGGTGTTGTTCGAGCGGGCCATTCCTTACGCGCATGCGCTCGGTGGACTGCGTAACTGGTTGGCCCGGTGGGGCGGAGCCGGCCCGGTCGAGTGGTACCGCGCGACGGGCGATCGGCCCTTGCCCGCCGGGCTGCCCACACTTGTCGCGATGCTCGACGGCGTCGCCGCCCAGAGCCAAGCGGGTCAGTCCGGCGCCGTCCCGAACACGAAGTAGCGCCCCGAGATCTCGTTCGGTGTGATGCGCACATGGCGGCGCTTCACCGTGGCGGTCCACGGAAGTAATTGGGCCCGTTCAGCCTCCGCGATGTCAGCTGCCGACTCGAGCATCTCAGCGGTGCCCCGCACGATCACGCTCCAACCGCTGATGATGTTGTGGTCATCGGCCTCGAACGCCACCCGATCACTCATCAGAGCTGTGATCAGTTTGGTGCCCTCCGCGGTCCGGAACAGGATGCTGCGTTGCTGCACAACGAAATTGACCGGGAAGATCTCGATTCTTGTGCCGATGGTGGCGACGAAGCGCCCGAGCGCCACGCTGGACAGCAGGCGCCAGCTCTCGTCCTCGCTCAGCTTCGTCACCGGATGCACGAAGCAACCGTAACGCCGCGAATGCTGTTCGAGGCTGCGAATGTCGTCTACAAACCCGGGGGCGGCTTGTCGTGCTGGCCGTTGAGTGCGCGTTCGGCGTGTTTGCGTCGGGCGCGTTGGGTGGCGCGGGTGCGGGTGCGGCGGGGCATGGTGGTGCCGTCGTTGGGGATTCGGGGCCCCGGCGTTGGTAGGGCGGCGGTGGTGGTGTCCCAGTGTGGGAAGAACAGTCCGGCGCCGGGTTTCTTGACGTAGGTCCGGCCGCTGGGGGTGGTCCATTCCACGGTGCCGTCGGGGTACTGCTTGTCGTGCCAGCCGGCCCAGAAGGTCTTGAGCAGATGATGAATCCGGCACAGACACTTCGTGTTTGACGGGTGCGTGGGACCACCTGGGTAGGGTTCGGTGTGGTCGACATCGCAGCGCTCGGCCGGGCGGTCACAGCCGGGGAACATGCATGTCATGTCCCGCATCCGCACCCAGGCGGCCAGTTTCGCCGAGGGCCGGTACCGCGGCTCGGGCTCTACACCGGGCGGGTCGAGGTGTTTGACGGTGGCGCCGGCGGCGATCAGATCGGCCAGCAGCGGGGTGGGGATGACCCCGCCATCGACGACCACCGCGGTCCCCGGCGACCAGGCGGGCGGGACCCGATTCTCGGCCGGGGCCCCGGGAGACGAGGCGGCGGGGGCGATAACGTCCGCGGACGCAGCGGCATCCGCGGTGTCGTCAGGCTCGGCGAGCTCGGCAGGCTCGGCGGCGGGCTCGGCAGGGGCCGCGCTGTCCACGTTGTCCGAAGGCACCGCAATGTCCGCGGGCCCTGCGTTGTCCGCACTGCCCGCGGGCTCCGCGCGGTCGGCGAGTTCTGTGGTGTCCATGGACTCCGCGGCGGGCTCGGCACATCCGGCCGCATCCGCACACTCCGCGGGCTCGACAGGATCGGCAGCATCGGGCTCGTCGGGTTCTGCCGTGTCGGTGGGCTCGGTGGGGTCGTCGGGTTCTGCCGTGTCGACGGGGGCCGGGGTGTCCCAGGGGATCGGGTTGGTGTCGTGATCCCCGGACAGATACCGGTCGGGCTGGGCGGTGAGCGCGTCGGGATCGGCCAGGATGTAGACCACGGTGTGGGCCGCCCGCGCATCGGCCACCCCCGCGGCCGGACACTCCGGGTTCCCGCACCGACACGCCAACGCCTCCCCACCAACAGCGATCACCCCCACCGCATCCGAACGACGCTGCCCCAGCGTGCGCGGATCATCGGCACACACCGCACCGATCACGTGCGCCACACGTTTCCTCAGGGCCACCGCATCGGCACGCAACAACCGCCCGAAAAACGCCGTGGTCCCGGTGACGTCATCATCCTTGCCGAAACACACATCCCGCTCGCGGGCCGCCCGCCGGGTGCGGCGCACCGCGCCCGGGTCATGGCGGGTGATCAACGCATCGATGACGCCTTCCAACTTCTCCTTCGACAACACCTCCCACCCCACGGCGCGCTCCGCCAACCCGGCATCGATCGCGGCCAACGCGTCCGGGTCGTCGACCAGGTGGGTGCGCCAGGTGATCGCCGCGACCATGCGGGCACTGAGCGCACCACGGGCGAACAGCGCCGCCACCGCCGGCAGCCGGTCCCGCAACGCCAGCGCCTTGGTCATCTCCGTCGACGCCGCCCGCTGCCCCACCCCCATCGCCACGGCCACCTCCGCGGCCGCGGCATCCCAGCCATCACACACCCACCACTGCCGCTCATCGCCCTCATCACCCAACCGGCGGACGGCCAACGCCGCGATCATCGCCAACCGGCGACACGCCGCGGCCGCCTCCGCGCGGGTCTCCGCCTCGATCCCGGCCGCCAGGGCCGCATCATCGAGGTCTTCGAACATGTGTTTGATTCTGCCGAAAACCCAGGCCCCCACACCACGCCAAAACCCCAGCCTGGGGATGAAAACCAACCTGGGGACAACGCACGAAAAATGTCACACCCACGTGGTAGGCGGGGCTTCGGGAAAACACACAGGCACTTCACAGCGAGGTCGCGCGTTATGGCGATATGAGCATTCCGCCATATGAGCCTCCGAAGTCCCCCGCGTCGCCCGGTGTGGGCAACACCCTGCTGTGTCCGAAGTGCGCCGGGGTCATGAAGACGTATGAGCGCAACGGCGTCCACCTGGAGCAATGCGACACCTGCCGCGGCATCTTCCTGGATTTCGGCGAGCTCGAGGCGCTGACCCAGATGGAGAACCGGTTCGTCCAGGCGCCGCCGCCTCCGGCACCGCAGGCGCACTCGGGCTATCACCAGGGCTACTCGGACTACGGGCCAGGCTGGGGGCACCGCGGCAACAAGCACTACCGCAAGCAGGGCTTCGGCCGGCTGTTCTTCTCCAGTTGAGGCATCCGCGCGCAGGCCGCCGCCAACAGATCGTCGCCGGGATCGTTGGCCGCGGCTTGGATGACGGCGGCCCGCGCGAACGGCTCCAGCACGGGCCACGGATCGCCCGCAGGCAGCGCGGGCCCGCCCGCGTCGCGGTAAGCGTCGAGGAACAGCAGCCAGTCGGTATCGGGTATGACGCCGGCCGCCCAGAACCCGGCCGGACGCGCCAAATCCCAAGCCGGATCACCCAATCCGAGATCATCGACATCGATCAGGTGCCAGCGGCCGGCACGCCGGCCCACCTGGCCCAGGTGGAAGTCGCCGTGTACGAGCGTGCGCGGGCGGTCCGCCGAGCCGGGCCGCCACGCGGCGTCGGGCAGGCCTGCCGCCGCACGGCAGATGATCGCGTTTCCCCGAGCCAGACCGACCGCGCGGCGTAACCGGGCGGGCCAGCCGTGCGGCGGCAGTCGCGCGCTGACCGGCTCGGTGTGCAGGGTCGCCAGCAGCTGCGCGATGTCGACCCACGGCACAGATTCCGGTTGCACCGCAAGGGTTTCCACCAGCGGCCACCGGGTCAGCAACCGCCCGTTCACCAGGTCGGGCACATCCGACAGTGGACTGAGCAGTGCGCCCACCCGGCTGGCCGTGTGCAGCCGTACGCGTAGTGCACGCGGATCGGTGCCCGGCCGGTGCAGCTTGTGCACGGCGTCGCCGCACACCGTGATGTCTGCACCGGACCGGGTCTGCACACCTCCAGTTTCCGCGAGATCAGCGCCGGGGTGCGGGGGTTCGCACGGTGACGTTGATCCGGTTCCATGCGTTGATGGTCACGGCCATCGCGATCACCTGACCCAGCTCACGTTCGGTGAACGCCGCGGCGGCACGCGCGTACACCGCGTCGGGGACATGGCCGTTGCCCAGTTCGGTGATCGCCTCGGTCAGGGCCAGCGCGGCCTGCTCGCGTTCGGTGAACAGGTCGCCTGCCTCCTGCCACGCCGCGATGAGCGCGAGCCGCTGCTCGGTCTCGCCCTGCTTGCGGGCGTCATGGGTGTGCATGTCGAGGCAGAACGCACAGTGGTTGATCTGCGATGCGCGGATCTTGACGAGCTCACCGATCGTAGGGTCGATGTCCTTGGCCGCGGCGTTGGACAGCGTCATCATCGCGTCGTAGAGCTCAGGTGACGTCTTGTAGATCTTGAGCCGGTCGACAGCCTTGGCGGGTTCGAGTGTCTGTGTCATGTCCACCACGCTAACGACAAAAGTACCGCCTAGATGGTTCAATTCGATGGTGAATTCACGGGCCAATTCTGGCAGTCGCGATCTGCATCTCGACTTGCGCACCAGCATCGAACCGGGCAGCCGGTCGGCCCGCGAACAGCTCATCAGGGCACTGCGGGAAGGCATCCGATCCGGCCGCCTGACCACCGACACCGTGTTGCCGCCATCCCGCTCGCTCGCCGCGGATCTCGGACTGGCCCGCAACACCGTCGCCGAGGCATACGCCGAACTCGTCACGGAAGGCTGGCTGGCCTCGCGCCAGGGTGCGGGCACGTGGGTCGCTCGCACGGCCACCCCCAGGAAACCGCCGCGGCCGCGGCGCATACCCGTTGTGCCGCAACACAATCTGATGCCGGGATCGCCTGACGTTTCGGAGTTCCCACGAGCTGCGTGGCTGGCCTCAGCCCGGCGCGCGCTGTCCGAGGCCCCGGTCGCGGCCCTGCGGATGGGCGACCCACGCGGTCCGCAGCAGTTGCGGGAGGCGCTCACCGAGTACCTCGGCCGGGTGCGGGGCGTCCGTACGACACCGGAGTCCGTCGTCGTCTGCTCGGGAGTTCGTGACGGTGTCGAACTGCTGGGCAAGGTGTTCGGCGACAGCCGGCCGATAGCGGTGGAAGCGTACGGGCTCTTCATCTTTCGTGACGCCCTGGAGGCGATGGGCATATCGACGGTACCCATCGGGCTGGACGACGACGGCGCGGTGGTCAGCGATCTCGATGCGCTCGACACCCCCGCGGCGCTGCTGACCCCGGCGCACCACAGTCCGTTCGGCATGGCCCTGCACCCGGCACGGCGCGCCGGGGTCGTCGAATGGGCCCAGCGCACAGACGGATTCGTGATCGACGACGACTACGACGGCGAGTTCCGCTACGACCGCCAACCCGTCGGCGCGCTGCAGGCACTGAGCCCCGAGCGGGTCGCCTACCTCGGGTCGGTCAGCAAGGGACTGGCCCAGACGCTGAGGGTGGGCTGGATGGTGCTGCCCGAGGCGCTGATCGATCCGGTGATCGCCGCGGCAGGCGGGCAGCAGTACCACGTCGACGCCATCACGGCACTGACGCTGGCGGACTTCATCGGCACGGGCGGCTACGACCGGCACATCCGGCGCATGCGCAACCGCTACCGGCGGCGCCGCGACATGCTGGTCGCCGCACTTCAGGGCTACGACGTCGGCATCAGCGGGCTCGCCGCGGGCGTCAACATGCTCATCACGCTGCCCGACGGCGCCGAACCCGACGTGCTGCGCCGCGCTGGCGAGGCGGGGATCGCCGTGAACGGGCTCGCGCTCATGCGCCACCGGCTGGCCGGCCCGGAGATCCCCGACCCCGACGGCATCATCGTGGGATTCGGTGGACCCGCCGAGCACGCGTTCGCACCCGCGGTCGACGCCCTGTGCGCGGTGCTCGACGACGTGCTGCGCTGAGCGCTAAGCGTCGCCGCGCGCGATCAGGTCGGCCGGGCCCGTGGGCAGATGCCAGCCGAACCGCAGCCCCGCCACCCGCAGCAGGGTCGCCAGCACGGTCCCCACCACGAGCCCGACCCATTGCGGGCCCGAGTAGTCGATGACGGCGTATGTTGTCGCGCCCAGCATCGCGGGCACCGCATACAGGTCGTCGGGCCCGAGCAGCAGCGGCACCTCCCGGGCCAGCACGTCGCGAATGATGCCGCCACCGATCGCGGTGGTCATGCCGATCAGCACGGCCGCGAACCAGCTGGCGCCGTGATCGACCGCGATGGCCGCGCCCGACGTCGCGAAGAAGCCCATGCCGACCGCGTCGAGCGACAGCACGATGCGCCGCATCCGGATGAACAACCTGGCCGTCAGGGTGGCCACGGCCGTCGCGGCCAATGCGACCGTGACGTTGGGCCAGTGCTGGATGGACGTGGGCGGGCTGACGTTGAGGAAGATGTCGCGCACCACGCCGCCACCGACGCCGGTCATGACACCGAGCGCGGCGATGCCGAACAGGTCGAAGCCTTTACGGATCGCGACCATGGCCCCCGACGAGGCGAATACCGCGATGCCGAGGTAGTTGAGCACCAACTGCAACACACCCGCACGGTAGGCCCTCGCTAAGCTGCGGTGGTGGCTGAGCCCCTAATGTCGCCCCGGCTGGATCTCAAGACCCAGGCGTTCCGGTTCGTCGTCACCGGCGGGCTGTCCGCGATCGTGGACTTCGGCCTGTACGTGCTGCTCTACAAGGTCGTCGGACTGCAGGTCGACCTCGCCAAGACCATCGGTTTCATCGCCGGGACCACCACGGCCTACCTGATCAACCGGCGCTGGACCTTCCAGGCACCGCCGAGCACCGCGCGGTTCATCGCCGTGTGGGTGCTCTACCTGGTGACCTTCGCGGTCCAGGTGGGGCTGAACCACCTGGTGCTCCACCTTGCCGACTACCGGTCGTGGGCGGTGCCGGTCGCGTTCGTCATCGCGCAGGGTACCGCGACCGTGATCAACTTCGTGGTGCAGCGCGCGGTGATCTTCAAGCTGCACTGAGAGCCGTCAGAAGGCCACCGCCTCCGCGCCCTTGAGGCCGAGATACGCACGCGCCTCGTCCGGCGTGGCGGGTGTCCGGTCGAAGAGCGCGGCGAGGTCGGCCGCCTTCCGCACCAGCTGCGCGTTCGACGTCGCGTTCTCGGTCCTGGTGATCCGCAGGTTGTCCTCAAGGCCCACCCGCACGTTGCCGCCCAGGATCAGCGACAGCGCGGCGAGGCTGTACTCACCGCGGTAGCCCACGCCCGCGGCCGACCAGGTGAACGAGTCCTTGCCGAAGACGCGCTCGGCCGTGCGCAGCATGTGGATGAGCTGGTCGGGTTCGGCGGCGTTGGCACCGAGCACGCCCAGTACGAACTGCAGGTTGAACGGCGGCTCCAGCACGCCGTCCTTGACGAGCTGCTCAAGGTTGTAGATGTGGCCGACGTCGTAGACCTCGATCTCGGGCCGGGTGTCGGCCTGCCGCATCTGCTCGGCCATGTACGTCATGTCCGCGAAGGTGTTCTTGAAGATGTAGTCGGTTGTGCCCTCCAGGTATTCGCGTTCCCAGTCGGCGAACGGCAGGTCGCGAGACGCGACGGGGAACAACCCGAAGTTGAAGCTGCCCGCGTTGAACGTGGCCATCTCGGGCCGGAACTTGAGGACCGAGGCACGCTCCTCGACGGTCATGCCGCGGCCACCGCCGGTGGTCGGCTGGATGACGGCGTCTGTGCGCTTCTTGAGTTCGGACAGCACGCGTTCGAACAGGTCGAGGTCGGCGACGGGCCGCCCGGTCGCCTCCTCGCGCACGTGTACATGCAGAACGGACGCGCCGGCCTCGGCCGCCTTGACGCCGTCCTCGACTATCTGCTCGACGGTGACGGGAATGGCCTTGCTCTGGGCGGGGACGGTCATGCCGCCGGTCAGCGCGCAGGTGATGATGACTTTGTCGTTCACGGGTTCTACTCCTTGAGGGTTGGGGTTCAGGCCGGCACTTCGGCGAGGGCTTCGAGCGTGGCTGCGCCCGGCGCGCGGCGCCCTTGCTCGCAGTCGTGCACGAGCTCGACGATGCGGGCGTTCAACGGGCTTGCCACGCCGGCTTTTTCAGCTGTCGCGCACACGCCGCCGTTGATGACGTCGACCTCGGTGACGGCGCCGCGTTCGAGATCCTGCAGCATGGACGCCTTGGTGGCGCCGAGCCGGTCCATCAGGATTTGTGTTGCGGCATCGGCCCGTTCGACGTCGCCGGCGGACCGGACGACGAGCCGGTCCGGTTGCAAACCGATGATCTCGTCGAGTTCGATGCCTGCCGCGTGCGCGACGTCGTAGGCCTCGGTCCACAGCCGGTGGGCCAGTTCGCGGCCGAGCGGGTCGGCGACCACCTCGCGGTACAGCATTCCGCCGACCGCGCCGAGCCCGGAGAAGGTGCTGTTGAGCAGGAGCTTCGTCCAGATCTGACCCACGATGCGGGTCGAGATCCGCACCTCGGCCGCCGCGGCGAGGAGACGGCTCAGCCTCTCGACGCGTTCGGTGCGGCTGCCATCGGCCTCGCCGATGACGAACGGCGCGACGGTGGTCTGGGCGAGGTGGCCGGGACCGAGATTGGTCGCGCCCCACTCGGTGATCCCGACGACGAGCCGGCCGGGGCCGACGATCTGCCCAACGGTGTTCTGCACCAAGCCGTTACCGAGGAACACGTAGGTGTCCACCAGGTCGCCCGCGACCAACGGCGCGAGGGCGACGTCAAGGTACGGCGCCTTGAGCGTGACAAGCGCGTAGTCGAACCGGCCCGACAACTCGGCAGGGTCGGCGACCGCTGGGATGATGACCTGTGAGGTCTGTCCGAGCTCGTCGAATCGCAGCCCTGGCGAGTTCATCAGCCGCACGTGTTCGGTGTTGGCGTCGAGCACCGTGACGTCCCGGCCGGCCCGCGCGAGGTGCGCGGCGGTGACTCCGCCGATGGCACCCGCGCCGACGACGAGGATTCGGTCGGTCATGTTGTTACCTCTTTCTCTGTGACGTCCGCCGGCGCATCCTGGATCTTGAGGGTCAAGCTCACGAGGGCTCCGATGAACACCAGCGCGATCACGAACCACAGTCCGGCAGAAGGGTTGTCGGTCGCGGTCTCGATGAGGCCCATCACGAACGGGCCGACGAAGCCGCCGAGGATGCCGAGCGTGTTGACCAGCGCCAGCCCGCCGGCCAGCGCCGCACCCGCCAGCCTCGACGCAGGCACCGCGAACAGGATCGACTGGACGACAAAGAATGTGGACGCCGCGACGCAGAACCCGATGAGCGCGAGTGCGGGCCCGGCGACCGCCCCGATCGTGAATCCGATGACCATGGCGGCCATTCCGCCGAAGAGCATCGTCCGGGAACGGCGGCCGTCGGTGGCGTAGCGCGGCAGGACGAGAGTGCCGACGGCGGCCGCGACCCATGGCAGGGCCGTGAGCAGACCGATCGTGAGGTCGGACATCTCACCCCACTCGCCGATGATCCCGGGCAGGAAGTAGGTCAGGCTGTAGACCGCGATCTGGTGGGTGAAGTACACCGCGATCACCAACAGGATCTGCTTGTCCCGGAACACGCCGGCGAACGAATGCGTCCCGGACGCCTCGGCACCGTCCTGCTGCTCTTGTGCCAGCCGCTCGGTCAGCGCGCGGGCCTGGTGCGGGTCAAGCCATTTCGCGTCGTGGGGCCCGTTGGGCAGAAACTTGTACACGACGAACGCGAGCGCTACCGCGGGCAGGCCCTCGATCACGAACATCCACTGCCAGCCGTGCCAGCCCAGGGCTCCGTCCATGCCGAGCAGGGCACCGCCGATGGGCGCGCCCATGATGTTGGCGAGGCAGACCGCGACCAGGAAAGCACCGTTGGCCCTGGCCCGCTCCCGGCGCCCGAACCAGTACGTGAGGTAGAGCATCACGCCGGGGAACAGGCCGGCCTCGGCCATCCCGAGCAGAACGCGCAGCACATAGAACGACACGGGCCCTTGCACGAAGGCCATGGCCGCCGACAACAGTCCCCAGGTCACCATGATCCGGGTGATCCACAGCCGGGCGCCGACGCGGTGCATGATGAGGTTGCTCGGAACCTCGCACAGCGAGTAGGCCAGGAAGAACAACCCGGCACCCAAACCGTATGCGGCAGCGGATAATCCGAGGTCGGCTTCCAGGTGCGTTTTGGCCAGGCCGATGTTGGTGCGGTCGATGAAGGCGATGATGTACGCCGCGATCAAGAGCGGCATCAGCTTTCGGAAGATGAGCCTGTTCAATTCGGTGTCCGTGGCCATGCAGGGCCCCTTCTTGAGGGTGTCGAAAGATGGTCCCGTGGGCTGTTGCCCAGGGAGTGGTGTTGTGTTGTTGGTCAGGCGGCGGCCGCGTGTTTTCGCGGGCAGCCGCAGGTGGTTCCGATGCGGAGTTCGTGCGCGCGCAGCACCGACTGGTACGAGCCTCCGGCGCCGTCGATACGACGGGTCAGGAGTTCGATTGACTGCTCGGCCATTTCGCGGCGCGGCTGATTGACGGTGGTGAGCTCGACGAGCGGGGACGCGCCAGGAAAGAGTCCGTCGAAGCCCGTCACGGCGACGTCCTCGGGCACGTTGATCGAGTGCGCGCGCAGCGCGCTGATGGCGCCGAGCGCGATGGCGTCACTGCCGCACACGATCACGTGGGGCAACGCCTTGCGGGCCAGCACCTGCTCGACGGCCACATAGCCGCCCCGCTCACTGAGGTAGGTGCTGATGTGGTGCGACGCGATGCTGCGGATGCCGTGCGATTCCGCGGTGCGGACGAACCCGTCTTCCCTGGCCGCCGATGCGCTCGACGTGCGCGGCCCGACGATCGTGACGATGTCCCGATAGCCGTGCCCGACAACGTGTTCCATCATCTCCGAGGCCGCGGCCCGATCGTCGATCCCGACGAAGTCGGCGTCAATGCGCTCGATCCGCCGCGACAGCTGCACCAACGGGATGTGCGCGCTGCGCAGCGACCGGATCACCTCGCCGTCGTCGGGATGCAGCACGGTGAACACGACACCGTCGACGTGCCGCGCGATCATCGCGTCGACCACCGAGCGCAACGTCTCGGGATCCTCCTGCGTGTGGGCCAGGAAGACCTCGTATCCGCGGGCGCGCGCGGCGTCGATGGTGCCCGCTGCGATCTCGGTGTAGAAGGGATTGGCGATGTCGGTCAAAACCAGACCGATGACGCGGGTCTGATGCGAGCGGAGCCGGTCGGCACGCGCGCTCGAGATGTGCCCCAGCTCCTCGGCCACCTCCAGGATTTTCGCCCGGGTCTGCTCCGACACCCCGCTGCGGCCGTTCATCACATACGAGACGGTGGCAGGTGAGACGCCGACGGCCCGCGCGACGTCAGCCGCCGATATGCGTGTTCTCACCGGTTCACCTCCCTGGCTCGGCCTGGTGTCCCGACGTTAAGTGTGACCCAAATCGTTAAGCAACGTTAAGTTGAGGCGCACCGGGCATGCTGCGGTACAGCGGGGAATCGCGGCGGCCAAGTGTGATCGGCCGCTGTCGACCCAGGCTGAATGTCAGGGATCACAACTTAACGTTGCTGAACGCCGCGAAGTGCTCCTAGCGTTCCCGCAATGTTCGACAGGCATGCCGTGATCGACGTGGTCGTCGATCTCAAGACCACGCTGGGCGAGGGACCGTTGTGGGACTGCGAGCAGCAGTTGTTGTACTGGATCGACAGCGCGGACGGACGCATCTTTCGCTCGACTGCAGAGGGCTCGCACATCCGTGCCTGGGACGTCGGGCAGAAGATCGGGTCAATGGCGCTGTGCCGCGACGGCGAACACGCGATCGTCGCCCTCGCGAACGGCCTCCACAAGCTCGATCTGGCCGACGGCAGACTCACGGAACTGATCGACCCCGAGCCCGGCCTGCCGAACAACCGGCTCAACGACGGCAAGGTCGACAAACGCGGCCGCTTCGTGGTCGGCTCGATGGACACGCTCGAGGACTCGCCCAGCGGCAAGCTCTACAGCTACGACCCGGACGGATCGCTCACGGTGCTCGACGAGGGCATCACGGTCTCCAACGGCCCGTGCTGGAGCCCGGACGGCCGCACGCTGTACTTCTGCGACACCTGGACCGGCGAGATCTGGGCGTACGACTATGACCTCGACACCGGTGCGGTGGCCAACCGGCGCACGTTCGCGCGCGTCGACACCAGCTCGGGCGGGGCGGCCGACGGCGCGACCGTCGACGCCGAGGGCTACCTGTGGCAGGCACTGGTGTACGGCGGCAAGATCATTCGCTACGCGCCGGACGGAACCGTCGACCGCGTCATCGACTTCCCGGTGCGGAAGCCCACGAGCGTCATGTTCGGCGGCGCCGATCTCGACGTCCTCTACGTGACCTCGATGGCCCGGCCGCCCCTGCCGCGGTTCCCCGAAGACGGCCAGCTGCGCGGCTCCCTGTTCGCGATCCGCGATCTGGGGGTCCAGGGCATTCCCGAGAACAGGTTCGGTGCATAGCCATGAAAACTCCTTCGCGTCGCGGTTCCCTGCGCAACACCCACAAGTACTCGTGGATCTCGCTCGCCGTGTGCTGGCTGATCTGGATCCTCAACGCCTATGACCGCGAGATCATCCTGCGGCTCGGGCCGACGATCTCCGAGCAGTTCCACCTCAGCCCGGATGCGTGGGGCGCCATCGCATCGCTGATCATGATTTCGCTCGCAGTCCTGGCGATCCCCGGATCGACTCTGAGCGACCGGTACGGGGGCGGCTGGAAACGCGCGCGCTTCCAGGTTCCGCTCGTGATCGGTTACACGGCGCTGTCGTTCATATCGGGGCTGAAAGCGGTCAGCTCGCACGCCGTCGCGTTCATCGCGCTGCGGGTCGGGGTCAACCTCGGCGCCGGATGGGGCGAGCCCGTCGGTGTCAGCAACACCGCCGAATGGTGGCCCAAGGAACGCCGCGGCTTCGCGCTCGGCGTGCACCACACCGGATACCCGGTCGGATCGCTGCTCAGCGGCTTGTCCGCGGCAGTCGTGATCGCGACGTTCGGCGCGTCGAACTGGTCCTACACGTTGTTCCTCGGCCTGATCGTCGCCGTGCCGCTGATGATCTTCTGGGGGCGCTACTCGACCGCCGACCGCATCGCCACGCTGTACAGCGACATCGCCGCCAAAGGACTCACCCCACCCGACGGCGACCTCGGCCGCAGCGGCGGCGCAAAAGGATTGATCTCGGCCTGCTTCCGCAACCGCAGCATCAACCTCACCGCGCTCACCACGATGCTGACCCAGATCGTCTACATGGGCATCAACGTCGTGCTGCCCGCCTACCTCTACAACGTCGTCGGGCTGTCGCTGGCCGAATCGGCCGGCCTCAGCGTGGTGTTCGCGTTCACCGGCATTCTGGGGCAGATCCTCTGGCCCACGCTGTCCGACGTGATCGGGCGCAAGTCCACCATCATGATCTGCGGCGTGTGGATGGCGGTCAGTGTGGCCTGCTTCTATTTCGCGACGTCGTCACTGCTCGTGGTCGTCATCCAGTTGGCCTTCGGACTGGTCGCTAACGCGGTGTGGCCCATCTACTACGCCGCGGCGTCCGATGCCGCGCCAGAAGGCGCCGTCTCCACCGCGAACGGCATCATCACCACGGCCATGTTCATCGGTGGTGGAATCGCGCCGCTGCTCATGGGCAGGCTGATCTCCCTCGGCGGCGGGTGGACCGCGCACGGCGGCTACATCGTGTGCTTCTTCGTCATGTCGGCGTGCGCGCTGCTGGGAGTGGTGCTCCAACTCTTTCTGCGCCGTCCGGCTCCGGCCGACGACGAAGAACCGCGCGAGCTCACGTTGCGTTGACCGCCCGGGGGCGGCCCGCGGGCGCGGTACCCTCTGTCTCGATGTCCACCACTGAGATCGCGACCACCGCCAAGAGCCTCATGGGCTGGGGCCGCACCGCGCCGACCGTGGCACAGGTGCTCACCACCTCGGACCCCGAGGAGATCGTCAAAGCGGTGGCGGAGGCCGCCGACGGCAGGCACCGGGGCGTGATCGCCCGCGGGCTGGGCCGCTCCTACGGCGACAACGCGCAGAACGGCGGCGGCCTGGTCATCGACATGCCCGCGCTGAACCGCATCCACTCGATCGACGCCGAGACCCGGATCGTGGACGTGGACGCCGGGGTGAACCTCGACCAGCTGATGAAGGCCGCGCTGCCGTTCGGGCTGTGGGTTCCGGTGCTGCCGGGCACGCGTCAGGTCACCATCGGCGGGGCCATCGGCTGCGACATCCACGGCAAGAACCACCACAGTGCGGGCAGCTTCGGCAACCACGTGCGTTCGATGGACCTGCTGACCGCCAACGGCGACGTGCGCCGGCTGACCCCGGACGGGCCCGAGGCCGAACTGTTCTGGGCCACGGTCGGCGGCAACGGACTGACCGGCATCATCCTGCGCGCGACGATCGAGATGACGCCCACCGAGACCGCGTACTTCATCGCCGACGGCGATGTCACGAACACCCTCGACGAGACCATCGCGTTCCACAGCGACGGCACCGAGGACAACTACACGTACTCCAGCGCCTGGTTCGACGCCATCAGCGCGCCGCCCAAGCTGGGCCGGGCCGCGATCTCCCGGGGATCGCTGGCCAAGCTCGACCAGCTGCCCAAGAAACTGCAGAAGAATCCGCTGAAATTCGATGCGCCGCAACTGCTCACGCTGCCCGACGTGTTCCCCAACGGGCTCGCGAACAAGTACACGTTCGGCCCCATCGGCGAACTCTGGTACCGCAAATCCGGCACGTACCGCAACAAGGTGCAGAACCTGACGCAGTTCTACCACCCGCTCGACATGTTCGGGGAGTGGAACCGCGCGTACGGCCCGGCCGGGTTCGCGCAGTACCAGTTCGTGGTGCCCACCGAGGCCGTCGAAGAGTTCAAGGGCATCATCTACGACATCCAGCGCTCGGGGCACTACTCGTTCCTCAACGTGTTCAAGTTGTTCGGGCCGGGCAACCAGGCCCCGCTGAGCTTCCCCATTCCCGGCTGGAACGTGTGCGTCGACTTCCCCGTGAAACCGGGCGTCGGCGAGTTCCTCACCGACCTCGACCGCCGGGTGCTGGAGTTCGGTGGCCGGCTCTACACCGCGAAGGATTCGCGGACCACGGCCGAGACGTTCCACTCGATGTATCCGCGCATCGACGAGTGGATCGCGGTACGCCGAAAGGTCGATCCCGACGGCGTCTTCATGTCGGACATGGCGCGCCGTCTCGAGCTGTCCTGAGCCGCTGACCACGGGTTGAGACGGCCGAGAACTTTTTCTTGACTAATTCCAGATAACGGGCCAGACTTCGTGTCGTGGGCACGACTGCGGACTTCCAGAAGTTGCTTCGGGGAGCCGATTTACGTGTGACCCGGCCCCGCTTGGCAGTGCTGGGGGCGGTGCACGCGCACCCGCACGCCGACACGGATTCGATCATCCGAGCGGTGCGCCAGGAGCTGCCGGAAGTGTCGCACCAGGCCGTGTACGACTCGCTGCACGCGCTGACCGCAGCGCGCCTGGTGCGGCGCATCCAACCATCAGGCTCCGTGGCTCGCTACGAGTCACGAGTCGGCGACAACCACCACCACGTCGTATGCCGGGCGTGCGGTGCGATCGCCGACGTCGACTGTGCGGTAGGTGAGGCACCTTGCCTGACCGCGTCAGCAGACCACGGCTTCGAGATCGATGAAGCCGAGGTCATCTACTGGGGCATTTGCCCCGAATGTTCCACTGCTCCAATTAGATAGCCCTTATCCCCGCCAGCCCCGGAAAGGATTTGTCATGGCTGAAGCCGAAACCCATCCCCCTATCGGTGAGTCTCAGACCGAACCCGCCGAAAGCGGTTGTCCCATGCGGATCAAGCCTCCCGTCGAGGGTGGCAGCAACCGCGACTGGTGGCCCAACGCGGTCAATCTCAAGATCCTGCAGAAGAACCCGCCTGCCATCGACCCGACCGACGAGGGCTACGACTACCGCGAGGAAGTCAAGACGCTCGATTTCGAGGCGTTCGAGCGCGATTTCGATGAGCTGCTGACCAATTCGCAGGACTGGTGGCCCGCCGACTTCGGCCACTACGGCCCGCTTTTCATCCGCATGTCGTGGCACGCGGCAGGCACCTACCGGGTCGAGGACGGCCGCGGTGGCGGCGGGCGCGGCATGCAGCGCTTCGCCCCGCTGAACAGCTGGCCCGACAACGTCAGCCTGGACAAGGCGCGCCGTCTGCTGTGGCCGCTCAAGAAGAAGTACGGCAAGAAGATCTCGTGGTCGGACCTCATCGTCTACGCGGGCAACCGG
Organism: Mycolicibacterium mageritense; assembly: GCF_010727475.1. NCBI lineage: Bacteria > Bacillati > Actinomycetota > Actinomycetes > Mycobacteriales > Mycobacteriaceae > Mycobacterium > Mycolicibacterium mageritense. The sequence continues at coordinate 2,989,521 of NZ_AP022567.1, read as the reverse complement.
GCCATGGAGCACATGGGCTTCAAGACCGCGGGCTTCGCGTTCGGCCGCCCGGACTACTGGGAGCCCGAGGAGGACATCTACTGGGGCGCCGAGCACGAGTGGCTGGGCTCGCAGGAGCGCTACTCCGGCAGTGACCGCACCAAGCTGGAGAACCCGCTGGCCGCCAGCCACATGGGTCTGATCTACGTGAATCCCGAAGGCCCCGAAGGCAAGCCGGATCCGGTGGCCGCAGCCATCGACATCCGCGAGACCTTCGGCCGGATGGCGATGAACGACGTCGAGACCGCAGCGCTGATCGTCGGTGGCCACACCTTCGGCAAGACCCACGGCGCGACCGACATCGAGAACGGCGTCGAGCCCGAAGCCGCTCCGCTCGAGCAGATGGGGCTCGGCTGGGCCAACCCGGGCGTCGGCAACGACACCGTCAGCAGCGGCCTCGAGGTGACCTGGACGCACACCCCCACCAAGTGGGACAACAGCTTCCTGGAAATCCTCTACAGCAACGAGTGGGAGCTCACCAAGAGCCCCGCGGGCGCCTACCAGTGGAAGCCCAAGGACAACGGCTGGGCCAACTCTGTGCCGATGGCCCAGGGCACCGGCAAGACCCACCCGTCGATGCTGACCACCGACCTGTCGATGCGGATGGATCCGATCTACGGTGAGATCACCCGCCGCTGGCTGGATCACCCGGAGGAGCTGGCCGAGGAATACGCCAAGGCGTGGTTCAAGCTGCTGCACCGCGACATGGGACCGGTGGTGCGCTACCTCGGCCCGCTGGTGCCGAAGCAGACCTGGCTGTGGCAGGACATCACCCCCGCAGGCAAGACGCTGTCCGACGCTGACGTCGCCACGCTCAAGACGGCCATCGCGGAGTCGGGCCTGAGCGTGCAGCAGCTGGTGAACACCGCGTGGAAGGCAGCGGCGTCGTACCGCTCCAGCGACATGCGGGGCGGGGCCAACGGCGGCCGGATCCGGCTGCAGCCCCAGCTCGGCTGGGAGGTCAACGAGCCCGACGAGCTGGCGCAGGTGATCCGGAAGCTCGAGGAGATCCAGCAGGCCTCGGACACTGGCGTGTCGTTCGCCGACCTGGTGGTCCTCGGCGGTGTCGTGGGCCTGGAGAAGGCGATCAAGGACGCCGGCTTCGACGTCGCGGTGCCGTTCACCTCGGGTCGCGGGGACGCCAGCCAGGACCAGACGGACGTCGAGTCGTTCGCCTACCTGGAGCCCAAGGGCGACGGTTTCCGCAACTTCGTCGGCAAGGGCGACACCCTGGCGCCCGAGTACCGGCTGATCGACCGGGCCAACCTGCTCGGCCTGACGGCTCCCGAGATGACCGTGCTGATCGGCGGCCTGCGGGTGCTGGGTGCCAACCACGGTGGCTCGGACCTGGGGGTTCTGACGGACAAGAAGGGTCAGTTGACCAACGACTACTTCGTCAACCTCACCGACATGGGCACCAAGTGGGCACCGGCCCCGGCCGATGACGGCACGTACGTCGGCACCGACCGCGCCACCGGTTCGCCCAAGTGGACCGCGAGCCGAGTCGACCTGCTGTTCGGCTCGAACTCGCAGCTGCGGGCCCTGGCCGAGGTGTACGCCGAAGACGATTCCAAGGAGAAGTTCGTCAAGGACTTCGTCGCGGCGTGGACCAAGGTGATGAACAACGATCGGTTCGACCTCGAGGTCTGACCGACCGACTGACGCACGGTGCAACACCCCGCGGGCTTCGGCTCGCGGGGTGTTGTTGTGTCACTGGGGTTTTGCGCGCATCGCACGGTAGGCGGCCCTGCCGAAGGTCTCGGCGACCAGCCCGGAGTCGTCATCGCCCGCGAGCATCTTCCGCACCGCGGCCTCGCAGATCGCCAGGAACACCTCGACCAGCATGGGCAGGACGGTCTCGACGTCCTCGACCTGCCAACGCTGCAACAGGGGGCGCATGACAGTCGCGAGCTGGTTGCGGATGCGCTCACGCCCGCGCGCGACGGCCGCGGTGAGCACCGGGTCGGCGTCGGTCCCGAACATGATGCGCCACGACGCCGGACGCTCACGCACGGTGGAGTGCAGCGCGCGGAACCCGTCGACGAACAACTGCTCGATGGAACCGGTGCGGCGCGGCGGCAGCAGTTCGAGCAGGCCGGCCAGCACCGTGTCGGTTTCCCGATCCAACAGTGCGGCAAGCACTTCCCCGCGGCCGGGATAGCAGGCGTAGACGACCGGCCGGGTGACACCCAGCCGCTTCGCGATGTTTCCCATCGTCACATCGGCCAGGCCCTGCTGCGCGGCGATCTCCAACGCGGTGTCGAGTACCTGCGGCCGGCGGCGGTCCGGGCCCAGATGCTCGGCCCGGGCCCGGTTGGCGATTGCTGCTTGGTTCACGTCAGTTCACTCATGTCAGGGAGACATCCGCAATGATCAGCACCGGCCACGCGACGATCTCGCCCAACAGTGAAAACAGCTTGTCCAGCCCTGTCAACCCAGCGATGTGATCACTGTGGGTCAGAGCCCAGACCACGCCGATCACGAAGTACGGGACGCCAACCACGAGCGCAAGATAGACGAGCTGCCTGATGCTCAACCGGTAGTTGAGAAAATCCTTGATCATGCGTCAACCGATCCCACCGAGAATCGGCTGCGACTCAACGATGCCCTCGTCACTGGGTGCACGCCCTTCGCCGAACACGCGGACCGCCTGCCTATCGCGAAGCTCGAAGTGCGCCTGGCTCGGGGCGGCGTAGCCGTAACGACGCTGGGCCTCGCGCGGGGTCGTGGTGACCGGATCCTTCGGCGGGACCGACAGCAGTACCCGCGCACCGATCGGCAGGGTTGCCGGTGACAGGAGCCGAAGCAGGATCAGCTGCAGCCGCTTGCTCATGGCGATCAGGGTGAACCCAGCGCTCAGCGGCGCCACCACCAAAGCGTCGAGCACCCGGGAAGTGCTGAGCCCGGCCATCTTTCGCATCCACCGTGGCATCGTCGCCAAGGTGCCGCGGCGCAGGAGCGCGGTGATCACCAAGGTTGCCGGACGCAGCAGCAGCGGCATCTCGGGCAACATCACCTCGGCGCCGAGCAGGTGGCGCATGGCCTGCCGGGCGATGTCCGAACCGATCAGCTGGGGCCGCATCTGCTCGAAGTACTCACGGATACCCTCGCGGGTACGGGGAACATCGGACGGGTCGCAGGTCTGCAGCTCGGCGGCGATCGAGCATTCCCGCCAGTACTGCAACTCCTCCTCCGGCGGCAGCGGGCCGGGGCCGTACTTCTCGTAGGCCACCAGGATCGAATGCCACGCGGTCAGGTGAATCCACAGCTGCGAACGAGGATCGTTGGCGTCGTAGGTCTTTCCGGTCACCGGATCGGTGCCGATGGCCTTGGAGTGGATCTTGACCAGGACATCGGCGGCCTTCGTGGTCGAGCGGCTGTCGTCGAACGCCACCATGGCGAAGTAGCGCAACGTCCGGTCATACCGGGTGCGCGGCCGCGAGTAGATCTCATGAGTCTTGTCGACCGCCGCGACAAGCGCCGGGTCGAGTTCTTCGACGACGACGGCGCGCTGAAACCCGATGGAGAGCGACGTGGGATAACTCCACACCTTCCACGTCACCGAATCGGGGCCGAAGAACCCGTAGTCCTCCCCAGGTTCCGTCTCGGGCAACGTCAACCAGTCACGGATGGCCATGTCTCCCCCATTTCCTACAAGGTGTAGAAAAAAGCTACGCGATGTAGGAAAGCGGGTCAAGATGCCTGCGCGCGGATTGTCCGGCTTTGTCAGAGTTGCCGCACGGTACCCTCGTCACGATGTCCCCGAGGCTTGGAGCTGCGCTAGATGGTGTTCGACGCCGTAGGTAACCCCCAGACGATTCTGCTGCTCGGCGGCACTTCGGAGATCGGGCTGGCAATCTGTGAGCGCTATCTGCGCACCGCGCCCGCCCGCATCGTGCTGGCCGCGCTGCCCGACGATCCGGGCCGCGACGACGCCGTGGCCCAGATGCGTGCCGCAGGCGCCAAGGACGTCGAGGTGATCGACTTCGACGCAGTCGACACCGCCAGTCACCCCGCCGTCATCGACAAGGCGTTCGCGGGCGGCGATGTGGATGTCGCGATCGTCGCGTTCGGCCTGCTCGGCGACGCCGAGGAGCTGTGGCAGAACCAGCGCAAGGCCGTGCAGATCGCCGAAATCAACTACACCGCAGCCGTTTCCGTGGGTGTGCTGCTCGGCGAGAAGATGCGCGCGCAGGGTTCGGGCCGCATCATCGCGATGAGCTCGGCCGCCGGTGAGCGCGTGCGCCGGTCCAACTTCGTCTACGGCTCCACCAAGGCCGGCCTGGACGGCTTCTACCTGGGCCTCGGCGAGGCCCTGCGCGAGTATGGTGTTCGGGTACTGGTGATCCGGCCCGGCCAGGTCCGTACCCGAATGAGCGCCCACGTCAAAGAAGCACCGCTGACGGTCGACAAGGAGTACGTCGCCGAGCTTGCGGTCACCGCATCGGCGAAAGGCAAGGAACTCGTCTGGGCCCCAGGCGCATTCCGCTACGTGATGATGGTCCTGCGGCACATCCCGCGGCCCATCTTCCGCAAGCTCCCCATCTGATGCGGGGCCCGGCCAGGGTGGTCGGCCAGATGGTCATCGCCGTGCTGATCTCGTCGGCCGTGGCCGGCGTGTCGATCGCCGCGATAGCCCGCGTGGAATGGCCCGCCTACAACACCTCCAACCAGCTGCACGCCCTCACCACCGTCGGCCAATTCGGCGCCCTGGCAGGCATATTCGCCGCCGGTGTGCTGTGGCGCCGGGGCAGGCGCACGCTGGCCAGGCTGGCCGGGCTCGTCTTTCTGTCCGCGTTCTCGGTGGTCACGCTCGCCATGCCGCTCGGGGCCACCAAGCTGTACCTGTTCGGGGTCTCGGTCGACCAGCAGTTCCGCACCGAGTACCTGACCCGGCTCACGGACACTCCCGGCCTGCACGACATGACCTACATCGGGCTGCCGCCGTTCTACCCGCCGGGCTGGTTCTGGATCGGCGGGCGCATCGCGGCGGGCACCGACACGCCCGCGTGGGAGATGTTCAAGCCGTGGGCCATCGTGTCCATCACGATCGCCACCGTCCTGGCACTTGTGCTGTGGGCAGCCATGATCCGCTTCGAGTACGCACTGATCGCAGCCACCGCGGGCACCGCGGCGATGCTGGCCTATTCCCCCGCCGAGCCGTACGCGGCCATCATCACGGTGCTGCTGCCCCCGGTGTTCGTGTTGGCGTGGTCGGGGTTGCGGGGCAAGTCCCGCAACGGCGGCTGGGCCGCGATCGTCGGGGTCGGTGTCTTCCTCGGCGTGACGGGGCTCTTCTACACGCTGCTGTTCGCCTACGCCGCGTTCACCTTGGCCATCATGGGCATCGTGCTCGCGGTGGCCCGCCGCACGTTCGACCCGCTGCTGCGGGGAATCGTGATCGCGGCGATCTCCGGCGCGATCGCGCTGATCGGCTGGGGCCCGTACCTGCTGGCCGCCGCGCGCGGCAAACCCGCCGACACCGGAACGGCCCAGCACTACCTGCCCCAGGACGGCGCCCAGCTGACATTCCCGATGCTGAGCGGCACGTTGCTGGGTGCGCTGTGCATGGTCGGCACGCTGTGGCTCGTGGTGCGGGCCCGCTCGTCGACGCGCGCCGGCGCCCTGGCCGTCGCGGTGCTCGCGGTCTACGCGTGGTCGCTGCTGTCGATGCTGACCACCCTGGTGGGCACCACGCTGCTGTCGTTCCGGCTGCAGCCGACCCTGACCGTGCTGCTCACCACCGCGGGCGCGTTCGGTTTCGTCGAGGCGTCGCTGGCGATCGCGCGGCGCTACCAGCCCGAAACGGGGCGCCGGGTGGTCGCGGCCGCGGCCGCGGTCGGCTCGATCGGCGCGCTGACCTTCAGCCAGGACATTCCCGACGTGCTGCGCCCCGACATCAACGTGGCCTACACCGACACCGACGGGACCGGGGTCCGCGCCGACCGCCGGGCCCCGGGTGCCGAGCGCTACTACCGCGAGATCGACGCCAAGATCCTCGACATCACCGGGGTGCCCCGCAACCAGACCGTGGTGCTGACAGCCGACTACAGCTTCTTGTCGTACTACCCGTACTACGGGTTCCAGGGTTTGACTTCGCATTACGCGAACCCGCTCGCACAGTTCGACGAACGCGCCAAGGCGATCGAGGACTGGGCCACGCTGACCAAGCCCGACCAGTTCGTCAGTGCCCTCGACGCGTTGCCGTGGCCGCCGCCGACGGTGTTCCTGATGCGGCACGGGGCCAACGACACCTACACGCTGCGACTCGCGTCCGACGTCTACCCCAACCAGCCCAACGTGCGCCGCTACCACGTTGCGCTCGATTCGGCGATCTTCGACGATCCGCGGTTCGAGGTGTCCGACGTCGGGCCGTTCGTCCTCGCAATCCGCAAGCCTGATGGGAAGCCGAGATCCGATGGCGACTGACGCCGCATTAGCATCAAAGCCCGTGAGTGGACCGCACCCAGCGGGCAGCAGCAACCACCGGACCGCGCGGCTCATCGCGATCGTCGCGGGTCTTCTCGGGGCAGTCATGGCGATAGCGACGCCGTTGCTGCCCGTCAAACAGACCACCGCCGAACTCAACTGGCCGCAGAACGGTGTCTGGCAGAGCGTCAACGCGCCGCTGATCGGCTACGTCGCGACCGACCTGACCATCAACGTGCCGTGTCAGGCCGCCGCCGGGCTGGCCGGACCGGACAACCGGGGCCGCACGGTCCTGTTGTCGACCGTGCCCAAGCAGGCCCCGAAAGCCATCGACCGCGGCCTGCTCATCGAACGCGTCAACAACGACCTGCTGATCATCGTCCGCAACACCCCCGTGGTGAGCGCGCCGCTCGACCAGGTGCTGAGCCCGGCCTGTCAGTACGTGACGTTCACGGCCCACGCCGACAAGGTGACGGGCGAATTCGTCGGCCTCACACAGGGCGACGCGAGCGGTACGGCCGACGACCCCGACGCGCCGTTGCGCGGCGAACGCAGCGGCTACGACTTCCGGCCCCAGATCGTCGGCGTCTTCACCGACCTCTCCGGGCCCGCTCCCGACGGGCTCAAGTTCTCGGCCACGATCGACTCGCGGTACAGCAGCGCACCCACGCTGCTCAAGACGCTCGCGATGATCATCGGTGTCGCGATGACCCTCATCGCGCTCGGCGCCCTGCACGTCCTCGACACCGCCGACGGCCGCGGGATCAAACGCTTCCTGCCCGCGCGCTGGTGGTCGCTGCGCCCGCTGGACGGCCTGGTGGCCGCGGTGCTGGTGTGGTGGCATTTCGTCGGGGCCAACACGTCCGACGACGGCTACATCCTGACCATGGCGCGCGTGTCCGAACACGCGGGCTACATGGCCAACTACTACCGCTGGTTCGGCACGCCAGAAGCCCCCTTCGGCTGGTACTACGACCTGCTGGCGCTGTGGGCGCACGTATCGACCGCGAGCGTGTGGATGCGCCTGCCCACGCTGCTGATGGCGCTCGCGTGCTGGTGGGTGATCAGCCGCGAGGTGATCCCGCGCCTCGGGCACGCGGTCAAGCACAGCCAGGCCGCGGCATGGACGGCAGCGGGCATGTTCCTGGCGTTCTGGCTGCCGCTCAACAACGGCCTGCGGCCCGAACCCATCATCGCGCTGGGCATCCTGCTGACGTGGTGTTCGGTGGAACGTGGCGTCGCGACCAGCCGGTTGTTGCCGGTGGCCATCGCGATCATCATCGGCGCGCTCACCCTGTTCTCCGGCCCGACCGGCATTGCCGCGGTGGGCGCGTTGCTGGTTGCCGTCGGGCCGCTGAAAACGATTGTGGCCGCGCATACTTCACGCTTCGGCCGGCTCGCGCTGCTGGCGCCGATCCTGGCTGCGGGCACCGTGACGATAATCCTGATCTTCCGCGACCAGACGCTGGTCGGCGAGATCGAGGCCAGCACCTTCAAATCCGCGGTCGGCCCCAGCCTGAGCTGGTTCGACGAGCACATCCGCTACGAGCGGTTGTTCACCACGAGCCCCGACGGTTCGGTGGCCCGGCGCTTCGCGGTGCTGACGCTGCTGCTGGCGCTGGCGGTGTCGGTTGCGATGTCACTGCGCAAGGGCCGCATCCCCGGCACGGCCGCGGGACCGAGCCGGCGCATCGTCGGCATCACGATCATCTCGTTCTTCGCCATGATGTTCACCCCCACCAAGTGGACCCACCACTTCGGGGTGTTCGCCGGGCTGGCCGGCTCACTGGGGGCGCTGGCCGCCGTGGCCGTCACGGCCGCCGCGATGAAGTCGCGCCGCAACCGGTCCATGTTCGCGGCCGCCGTGCTGTTCGTGATGGCGTTGTCGTTCGCGACCGTCAACGGCTGGTGGTACGTCTCCAACTTCGGCGTACCGTGGTCGAACTCGTTCCCCGAGTGGCACTTCGGATTCACCACGATGCTGCTGGGGCTTTCGGTGCTGACGCTGTTGCTCGCGGCGTGGTTCCACTTCAGCGGACGGGATGTGGCCGCTGACGGCCCGCAACGCCGCTGGCAACGCATCGTGCAGTCACCGCTGGCGATCGCCGCGTGGGTGCTGGTGATGTTCGAGGTTCTGTCGCTGACGCTGGCCATGACCGATCAGTACCCGGCGTGGTCGGTGGGCCGCTCCAACCTCGAAGCGCTGACCGGCAAGACGTGCGGTCTGGCCGACGACGTGATGGTCGAGGAGAACCCGAACGCGGGCATGCTCGCCCCGATCGGCGAACCGCCGGGCCAGGCCCTTGGCGCAGGTACGTCACAAGGCTTCGGGCCCAACGGGATTCCCTCCGACGTCTCTGCCGACCCCGTGATGGAACAGCCCGGGTCCGGCAACTTCGCCGACACCGACTCTGCCGACGAGACCGCGGCCGAGGCAGGCACCGAAGGCGGCACCACCGCGGCCGCGGGCGTCAACGGGTCACGCGCCCGGTTGCCCTACAACCTCGACCCGGCCACCACGCCCGTGCTGGGCAGCTGGCGGGCCGGCACCCAGTCCCCCGCCGTGATGCGCTCGGCGTGGTACCGCCTCCCCGATCGGGACAAGGCGGGCCCGCTGCTGGTGGTCTCGGCCGCCGGACGCTTCGACGCCGGCGAGGTCACCGTGCAATGGGCCGACGACGCCGGCGCCGCGCAGAACAAGCCGGGCGGCACCGTCGGATTCGCCGACGTCGGCGCCGCACCGGCCTGGCGCAACCTGCGCGCCCCGCTGGCCGCGATCCCACGCAACGCCACCCAGATCCGGCTGGTCGCCACCGATGACGATCTCGCGCCGCAGCACTGGATCGCGGTGACGCCGCCGCGCATCCCCGAACTGCGCACGCTGCAGGACGTGGTCGGGTCGACCGATCCCGTGCTGCTCGACTGGCTCGTGGGGCTCGCGTTCCCGTGCCAGCGGCCGTTCGCGCATCAGTACGGCGTGACCGAGGTGCCCAAGTGGCGCATCCTGCCCGACCGGTTCGGCGCGGAGGCCAACTCACCCGTGATGGACTACCTCGGTGGCGGGCCGCTGGGGATCTCGGAGCTGCTGCTGCGGCCGTCGAGCGTGCCCACCTACCTCAAGGACGACTGGTTCCGGGACTGGGGCGCGCTGCAGCGGTTGACGCCGTGGTACCGCGACGCCGTGCCGGCCCGCCTCGATCTGGGCACCGCGACCCGCAGCGGGCTGTGGAGCCCGGCGCCACTGCGGCTGAGTTGATCGGCGGCCACGCGGTAGGGGAACCCGGGGCTCACATCCTGGTCGCATACCATCGAGCCTCGTGCCTTCCGATGAACCAACCGATCGAGTTGTGGGCATCGCACGTCTGATCGCCGTCTTCGCCGGCATCGCGGGTGTGTTGCTGTGCGTCCTCGCGCCACTGCTACCAGTCACGCAGACCACCGCGACCATCCTGTGGCCGCAGGCCCCCGCGGCCGACGGGAACGTCAGCGATGTCACCGCTCCGCTGGTGGCAGGCGCACCCAAGGCGCTCGACGTCACGATCCCGTGTGCGACCGTCGCCACGTTGCCGCGAGACGGCGGCGTGGTGTTCTCGACCAACCCGGCCGGCGGCATCGAAGCAGGGCGCAACGGCATGTTCGTCCGGGCCAACGCCGACGTCGTCTACGTGGCGTTCCGCGACAGCGTCGCAGCCGTCGCGCCCCGGGCCGCCGTGGACTCCGGGGCCTGCAGCCAGATCCACGTCTGGGCCAACGTCGGAGCGGTCGGGGCCGACTTCGTCGGCATCCCGGGGGCCACCGGCACGCTGGCGGTCGACAAGCGCCCCCAGGTGTCAGGCCTGTTCACCGATCTGAAGGTGCCCGCCCAGCCCGGTCTGGGCGCCCGCGTCGACGTCGACACCCGGTTCATCACCGCACCGACCGCGCTCAAGTCGCTCGTGATGTTCCTGAGCGTCGCGTGCGTCATCGCATCGATCATCGCGCTGATCCTGCTGGACCGCGTCGCGGGCAGAAGACGGCCCCCGCGCACGCGCCGCCGGGTGGGCCTGTGGACCTGGATCACCGACGCCGGGGTGATCGGCGGACTGCTCGTCTGGCACATCGTCGGCGCGCTCTCGACCGACGACGGCTACAACCTGACGATCGCGAGGGTGTCGGCCGAAGCCGGCTATTCCGCCAACTACTACCGCTACTTCGGCGCCGCGGAAGCCCCGTTCGACTGGTACCAGAGTGTGCTGGCGCACCTGGCCGCGATCAGCACCGACAGCGTCTGGATGCGACTGCCCGCCACGGCGGCCGCGATCGCGACATGGCTCATCATCAGCCGCTGCATCCTGCCCCGGATCGGCAGGCGCGTGGCCGCCAACCGGGTCGCGATGCTGACCGCGGGCGCGACGTTCCTCGCCGCGTGGCTGCCGTTCAACAACGGCTTGCGGCCCGAACCACTGATCGCGTTCGCCGTGGTCGCGGTGTGGATCCTGGTCGAGAACGCCATCGGCACGCGGCGGCTGTGGCCCGCGGCCATCGCGATCGTCATCGCGATGTTCTCCGTGACGCTCGCCCCGCAGGGCCTCATCGCGTTGGCGCCGCTGCTGGTCGGCGCGCGCGCCATCGGCCGCATCGTGACCGAGCGGCGCCGCGGCCTCGGAATCCTGGCGTCGCTGGCCCCGCTCGCGGCGTCGGCCGCGCTTGTCTTCGTGATCGTGTTCCGCGACCAGACACTGGCCACGGTCGCCGAGGCCGTCCGCATCAAATACGTCGTCGGCCCGACCATCCCCTGGTACCAGGAATTCCTGCGGTACTACTTCCTCACGGTCGAGGACAGCGTCGACGGCTCGCTGACCCGGCGGTTCGCGGTGCTGGTGCTGCTGCTGTGCGTGTTCGGCCTGATCATGGTGCTGCTGCGGCGCGGCCGCGTGCCCGGGGCCGTCAGTGGCCCGGTGTGGCGGCTGGCCGGTTCGACCGCCATCGGGCTGCTGCTGCTGATGCTCACGCCGACCAAGTGGGCCGTGCAGTTCGGGGCGTTCGCCGGGCTGGCCGGAGCGCTGGGCGGCGTCACAGCCTTCGCGTTCGCCCGCGTCGGGCTGCACAGCCGCCGCAACCTGGCGCTGTACGTGACCGCGCTGCTGTTCATCCTGGCGTGGGCGACCTCTGGCCTCAACGGCTGGTTCTACGTCGGCAACTACGGCGTGCCGTGGTTCGACAAGCAACCCGTCATCTTCGGGTTCCCGGTCACCACGATCTTCCTGGTGCTCGCGATCGCGGGCGGCCTGCTCACCGGCTGGCTGCACTTCCGCATGGACTACTCCGGGCACACCGAGGTCGCCAACACCGGCCGCAACCGCGCGCTGGCGTCGACCCCGCTGCTCATCGTCGCGACTATCATGGTGGTGCTCGAGCTGGGCTCGATGCTCAAGGCGACGGCCGGCCGCTACCCCGTCTACACGACCGGTGCGGCCAACCTGGCCGCGCTGCGCTCCGGACTGTCCGAGGACAGCTGTGCCATGGCCGACGCGGTCCTCGTCGAGGCCGACACCAACGCCGGCATGCTGCAACCCGTCCCGGGGCAGCGCTTCGGCCAGTACGGTCCGCTCGGCGGCGAGGATCCCGTCGGCTTCACGCCCAACGGCGTCAGCGACACGCTCGAACCCGCCGAACCCGTGGCGGCCAACCCCGGCACCGTGAACTCCGACGGCCCGGTCGACAAGCCCAATATCGGCATCGGCTACACCGCGGGCACCGGTGGTGGCTACGGCCCCGAAGGTGTCAACGGCTCGCGGGTGTTCCTGCCGTTCGGTCTCGATCCCAAGCGGACCCCGGTGATGGGCAGCTTCAACGAGAACACCGTGGCCGCCAAGGCCACCTCGGCCTGGTACCAGCTGCCGCCCCGCACACCGGACCGCCCGCTCGTGACCGTCGCGGCCGCGGGTGCCATCTGGTACTACGAGGAAGACGGCTCGTTCAACTACGGCCAGTCGCTCAAGCTGCAGTGGGGCGTGGCCCGGCCCGACGGCTCGTTCCAGGCGCTCAACGAAGTGCAGCCGATCGACATCTTCCAGCAGAAGGCGTGGCGCAACCTGCGCTTCCCGCTCACCACGGCGCCACCGGAGGCCAACGTGGCCCGCATCGTGGCCGACGACCCGAACCTGTCCGAAGACCAGTGGTTCGCGTTCACCCCGCCGCGCGTGCCGGTGCTGCAGACCGCGCAACAGTTCCTCGGCAGCCAGACCCCGGTCATGATGGACATCGCCACGGCGGCGAACTTCCCGTGCCAGCGGCCGTTCTCGGAGCGGCTCGGCGTCGCCGAACTGCCGGAATACCGCATCATCCCGAATTTCAAGCAGATGGTGGCCTCCTCGAACCAGTGGCAGTCGGCTGCCGACGGCGGACCGTTCCTGTTCATCCAGGCGCTGCTGCGGACCGAGGCGATCCCGACGTACCTGCGTGACGACTGGTACCGGGACTGGGGCTCGCTCGAGCGCTACATCCGGGTGGTGCCGCAGGATCGGGCGCCGAGCGCAGCCATCGAGGAAGGACAGACGCGAGTGTTCGGATGGAGTCGCGGCGGACCGATCAGGGCCCTGCCGTGAACGAAGTGAACGGCAGCGTGGAGTCAGGCGTGAACGACGTGAAGATCGCGCGCTGGGTCGCCACGATCGCGGGTCTGCTGGGGTTCGTGCTCGCGGTGACCACCCCGATCCTGCCCGTGGTGCAGACGACGGCGACGCTGAACTGGCCGCAGCAGGGTCAGCTCACGAATGTCACGGCCCCGCTGATCACGCAAGCCCCGGTGAGCCTGACCGCGACGGTGCCGTGCGCGGTGGTGCGGGATCTGCCTCCCCAAGGCGGCCTGGTGTTCGGCACCGCACCCGCCAAGGGCCGCGACGCCGCACTCAACGCGATGCTCGTCAACGTCACGCAATCCCGCGTGGACGTGATCGTGCGCAACGTCGTGGTCGCGAGTGTCAACCGGGACCGCGTCGCCGACCCCGCGTGTCAGCGCATCGAGATCACGTCGACGACCGACGGCACGTACGCCGACTTCGTGGGCCTGACCCAGGTGTCCGGCGCCAACGCCGGCAAACCGCAGCGCACGGGCTACGCCGACCCGAACCTGCGGCCCGCGATCGTCGGGGTGTTCACCGACCTGTCCGGGCCTGCGCCGCAAGGTCTTTCGATGTCGGCCGTCATCGACACGCGCTTCACGACCCATCCGACGCCGCTGAAACTCGCGGCGATGCTGCTCGCGATCGTCTCGACCGTGATCGCGCTGCTCGCGCTGTGGCGTCTGGACCGGCTCGACGGGCGCCGCATGCACCGGCTCATCCCGACCCGCTGGCGCACGCTCACCGCAGTCGACGGCGTGGTCGTCGGCGGGTTCCTGGTCTGGTACGTGATCGGTGCCAATTCCTCCGACGACGGCTACATCCTGCAGATGGCCCGCACGGCCGACCACGCGGGATACATGGCCAACTACTTCCGGTGGTTCGGCAGTCCCGAGGATCCGTTCGGCTGGTACTACAACCTGCTGGCACTCATGACCCATGTCAGCGACGCGAGCATCTGGATCCGGCTGCCGGACCTGGTCTGCGCGCTCGTCTGCTGGCTGCTGCTGTCCCGCGAGGTGCTGCCGCGGCTGGGCCCGGCCGTATCGGCCAGCAGGCCCGCGCTGTGGGCGGCAGGCCTCGTCCTGCTCGGCGCGTGGATGCCGTTCAACAACGGCCTGCGGCCCGAAGGCCAGATCGCCACGGGCGCGCTGATCACCTACGTGCTGATCGAACGGGCCGTCACCTCGGGCCGGCTGACCCCGGCCGCGCTGGCGATCACCACCGCCGCGTTCACGCTCGGCATCCAGCCGACCGGCCTCATCGCGGTCGCGGCGTTGCTCGCGGGCGGCCGGCCGATCCTGCGGATCGTGATGCGTCGCCGCCGCATGGTGGGTACCTGGCCGCTGGTGGCGCCGCTGCTGGCCGCGGGCACCGTGATCCTGGCCGTGGTGTTCGCCGACCAGACCCTGGCAACGGTGCTGGAGGCCACCAGGATTCGCACGGCGATCGGGCCCAGCCAGGAATGGTGGACCGAGAACCTGCGGTACTACTACCTGATCCTGCCCACGACCGACGGCGCGATCTCGCGGCGCGTGGCCTTCGTGTTCACCGCGATGTGCCTGTTCCCGTCGCTGTTCATGATGCTGCGGCGCAAGCGGATCGCGGGCGTCGCGCGGGGCCCGGCCTGGCGACTGATGGGCATCATCTTCGCGACCATGTTCTTCCTGATGTTCACGCCCACCAAGTGGATTCACCACTTCGGCCTGTTCGCGGCCGTGGGCGGCGCGATGGCCGCGCTCACGACCGTGCTGGTGTCGCCTGCCGTGCTGAGATCGGCACGCAACCGGATGGCGTTCCTGGCGCTCGTGTTCTTCGTGCTCGCGTTCTGCTTCGCGTCCACCAACGGCTGGTGGTATGTGTCGAACTTCGGTGCGCCGTTCAACAATTCGGTGCCCAAGTTCGCGGGTGTCACGGTCAGTACGGTGTTCTTCGCACTCTCGGCGATCGCGGCGCTGTGGGCGTTCTGGCTGCACCTGTCGCGCCGCGGCGAGTCGCGCGTCGTCGACCGGTTGACCGCGGCACCCGTTCCGATCGCGGCCGGGTTCATGGTCATGGTGTTCGTCGCGTCGATGGTCGTCGGCGTGGTGCGCCAGTACCCGACCTACTCCAACGGGTGGGCCAACGTCCGCGCGTTCGCCGGCGGCTGCGGCCTGGCCGACGACGTGCTGGTCGAACCGGACTCCAACGCGGGCTTCCTGCAGGCGCTGCCGGGCAATTACGGGCCGCTCGGCCCGCTGGGCGGCGAGAAGCCGACGGGCTTCTCCCCCAACGGAGTTCCCGACCGCATCATCGCCGAGGCCATCCGGCTCAACAACCCGCAGCCGGGCACCGACTACGACTGGACCCAGCCGATCAAGCTGTCCACACCGGGTGTCAACGGCTCGACCGTCCCGCTGCCCTACGGCCTGGACCCCGCGCGGGTTCCGGTTGCTGGCACGTATTCGCTTGGCGCGCAACAGGAGAGCAAGCTGGCATCGGCGTGGTACGAGCTGCCCGCCGCCGACGCGGCCCATCCGCTCGTGGTGATCACCGCCGCGGGCACGATCACCGGAACCAGTGTCGCCAAGGGCTTGACGACCGGTCAGACCATCGAGATCGAGTACGCACGGCGCGGACCCGACGGCGCTCCGGTGCCCGCGGGGCGGGTCAAGCCGTTCGACGTCGGCCCCACCCCGTCGTGGCGCAACCTGCGTTACCCGCGCTCGGAGATTCCCGCCGACGCGGTCGCGGTCCGGGTGATCGCCGAGGATCTGTCACTGAGCCAGGGCGATTGGATCGCGGTGACGCCGCCGCGTGTGCCCGAGGTCCGGTCGGTGCAGGAGTACATCGGCTCCGAGCAGCCCGTGCTGATGGACTGGGCGGTCGGGTTGGCCTTCCCGTGTCAGCAGCCGATGCTGCACGCCAACGGCGTGACCGAGGTGCCCAAGTTCCGCATCTCGCCCGACTACTACGCCAAGCTGCAGAGCACCGACACGTGGCAGGACGGCATCAACGGCGGCCTGCTCGGCATCACCGACCTGCTACTGCGGGCTTCGGTGATGTCGACGTACCTGTCGCGGGACTGGGGTCAGGACTGGGGCTCACTGCGCAGGTTCGACACCATCGTGGATGCCGAGCCTGCCCACATCGACCTCGGCGAGTCGACCCACAGCGGGCTGTACAAGCCGGGCCGGATCCGGATCGGCCCGTAGCCATGGCTGATCGCGTCCGGCTCGGGAACGCCACGGTCACCCGGGTTCTGGAGCTGACGTTCGAGCCAGGGATCGAGCTGTTCGCGCAGACGCCGGCACAGGCCTGGACCGACAACGCCGACCTGATGGTGCCGACGTTCTACAACCCGGCGACCGGGAAGTGGCGGGTCGCGATCCAGAGCTGGGTGATCGACGTCGACGGGCTGCGCGTGCTCGTCGACACCGGGGTCGGCAACGGGCGTGAACGACCCCACCTTCCGGTGCTGTCGAATCTCGACACCGATTACCTCGACGGTCTGACGCAGGCCGGCGTCGACCCGAAAAGTGTTGACGTGGTGGTGAACACACACCTGCACACCGACCACGTCGGGTGGAACACCATGCGCCGCGGCGACGGCTGGGTGCCGACGTTCCCCAACGCGCGCTACTTCATGCCCGAAGCCGACTTCCGGTTCTTCAGCCCGGACGGGCCGGGAACCCACGACGGCATCCGGACCGTGTTCGCCGACAGCGTGCTGCCGGTCGAGGACCAGACGGTGCTGTGGTCGGGCGACTACCAGATCAGCGAATCGCTCGCGTTGCGGTCGGCACCCGGGCACACGCCGGGATCCTCGGTGCTGTGGCTCGACGCGGGCCATCCGGCGGTGTTCGTCGGCGATCTGACCCACTGCCCGATCCAGATCCCGCGGCCGTCGGACCCGTGCGCATTCGACGTCGACGCCGACGCCGCGGCCGTCACCCGCAGGCGCATCCTCGCCGAAGCCACGCGCAGACGCGCCACCGTCATCCCGGCGCACTACCCCGGCCACGGCGGCGCGACCATCGTGGCGCGCGGCGACCGGTTTCAGGTCGACGACTGGCTGGACGTCGACCCGATCTGAATCTCAGTGCGGCGGGCCGAGATACGGGAATTCGTCGAGAGTGTCGGTGTGCGGGCTCAAGCCCGACGGCGGGCAGTCGCCCTTGGTGAGCGACGCCAACCGGTAGTCGATCACGTCATCGGTGAACACGCGCCCGTTCGGATATCTGGCCGGCCTGGCCGGGTTGTAGGTCAGCATGTCGGGCAGGATGCCTTCGTCGTCGATCGCCGCGACCGCCTCGTCATGTGAATAGCCGCCGGTGTGTCCGAGCAGGTGGATGAACTGGCCGATCCAGCGCTCCCGGTCATGGATCGGCTCGCTGGCGTTGTATTCCTCCTTGGTGTCGTCGGTGTTGAAGAAGCTGCTGACCGACGGGTGCCCGGCGCGGTCGACATGCAGCAGTTCACCGTCGCGGCGCACACTGCACCGGCCCCAGATCCGGATGTCCGGGTCGGCACCCAGCTGCTCGGTCGGCAGTTCCATCACCATCGAGAACACGTTGGCCTCGGTGTTGGAATCCTGTCCCGTCCAAGGGGATTCGCCACCGAGATGCGGCGCGGTGAAGTTGCGGCCGCCCGTGATGTCGAACAGGTTCTTGATGCCGTCGAAATCGAAGAAGAACGCATCGCTGCGGGCCCCGGCGAAGAACCGGAATCCGTTGGTCTCGACGATGTTCGGCTCCTTGCCGAACGAAACTTCGACGTCGGTGAAGATCCGCTCCCCCACGGCCTCGGGTGACTCGGCGTCGTCGCCGGCCGCGAGGTACACATCGACCGTCTGGCGACCACCGACCGGCTCGGAGAACACGTAGCTGAACGCGATGTCGTTGCGCAGGTCACCGTCGTTGTCGATGGCCAGCCGGTAGATCGCGTCCGGGTGCAGCGCGTCGGCGTTCGGGTTGGCGTTGAGGATCAGCACGGTGCGTGCCGGATCTGCGGGCGATTGGAACGCGTACAGGTCGCACAGATCGAGACGCTGATCCCCCAGCGGTGGGCCCAGGCTGAGGCCGGTGAAGTGGTTTGACATGGGCCCTATCCAACCGCGTCACGGTTCCGCCCGCACGGAGATCACGTGACTGCCCAACCCAATGTCCTGCAAGAGCCTTCGCCTGCTGGTACCGCTCCTCGCCGAGCAGACGCGTCGGTACCCCAAATTGGGCGTTTTGGGGTAGCTACGCGACTGCTCGCGCAAGGAAGGTGAGCGCCTGCTCGGCGGCGTTCGCACCGCACATGCCGTGTGCGCCGGGCCCGGGCGGCGTGGCCGCCGAGCAGATGAACATGCCGGGCACACCGACCCGGTAGGGCTGCAGTGTGGTGCGCGGACCGAACACCAGTTGCCGGATGTCCTTGGCGCCCGTGCAGATGTCACCGCCCACGTAGTTGGGGTTGTACACCGACATCTCGGTGGTCGACCGCACCGCCATGCCGACGATGCGCTCCCGGAAGCCGGGCGCAAACCGCTCGAACTGACCGATGATGGCCTCGGTCGCATCCCCGGTATAGCCATGGGGCACATGGGCATACGAATACACGGGATTGACGTTGCCCGAGGATCTGCTCGGATCGGCCAGGTACTGCTGGCCGACGAGGACGAACGGCCGCCGCGGCATGCGGCCGGCGTGGATGTCCCGCTCGGTCGCGGCGATCTCGTCGAAATCACCGCCCAGATGCACGGTTCCGGCCCGGCCCACCTGCGGATTGGTCCACGGTACGGGGCCTTCCACCGCGAAGTCGACCTTGAACGCGCCTGGGCCGTAGCGGAAACGACGGAAGCCATGGGCGACGCGCCGCGGCAACCGGTCACCCAGGATGTCGGCCACCGCTGTCGGTGCGATGTCGAACATCGTGACGTCGGCGGGCGGCAGCTGGGCCGCTGATGTGACGTGAACCCCGGTCTCCACCTTGACGCCCAACTCGGCGAGCACGGCCGCGAGCGCGTCGGTGATGGCCTGCGAACCGCCCTCGGCCACGGGCCAGCCGTGCCGGTGCCCGGCCGTGATGATGCCCAGCCCGATCGCCGAGGTCAGGGGGTGGTGCAGCGGCTGAAACGTATGGGCCGCAACGCCTCCGAACAAAGCACGGGCCTGCGGGGTGCGAAACAGCCGGGTGAACACCGCCGCGGGCAGCACCGTGGGGGCGCCGAACCGGGCCAGCGCCAACGGATGCTTGGGCACCCGCAGCAACGGGCCCATGATGTCCTGAGCCAGCACGTCGAAGCGCGCGGCCGGGCCGCCGAACGCCGCGCGCCACCGGCCGCCGTCCTCGCCTAACGCCGCCGCGGTGGCCTCGACACTGCGGTGCAGCAGGCCCGCGCCGCCACCGTCGAGCGGATGCGCGCAGTCGATCTCGGGCCAGCGCCACCGCAGGCCGTGGCGGTCGAGTCCGAGCCCACTCAGGAACGCCGAGCCGACCGCCATCGGGTGGATCGCCGCGCACTGGTCATGGACCAAGCCGCCCTCGCTCGACGACCGCACCCCGCCGCCGATCTCGTCGCAGGCCTCCAGCACCGTGACGTCGACGCCGCGGCCGGCCAGCGTGATGGCGGCGGCGAGCCCGTTGGGCCCACCACCGACCACCACCGCGGTGCTCACGCCCGCACCCCGGCCCGCTGCCACGTCACGTTCAGGGGGATGGGTCCGTTGGGCAGCCAGGGCTGCTCGTCGACCAGATCCGCGACGTTCCACGTGCCCCGTTCGATCACCCCGAGTGCCGCGTCGATCACCTTGTACTCCTGGGTCTTCTTGTGGATCGGTTGTGATTCCACCCATGCCACCACGAACTCGCCCGGTTCGAACTGCGCCTCGGTCTGGATCGCGGCGATCAGATCTTCATTGTGCAGGTGACCGTCACCGAAGTTGAAGCCGATGATCGTGTTGCACGCCATCTCGCCTTCCCGCACGGTGCGGGTGTCGATGTCGGGCAGGCTCTTGAGCAGCACCGAGTACAGCCCGCGACCCTGGCTGTGCAGCGCCCGCCACGCGATGATCTGCTGCGTGAAGACCTCGGCCTCCATCGGCGCCCATCCGAAATCGATGTACTGGTCCACCGTGTTGGGCGACGACCGGGTGACCCGGTTGAGTTTCTGCTCGGCGCCCGGGGTGAAGGTCCACACCGCCGAAGCCCAGTTGCCCGCGTACTGCCGCATGGCGGGCAGGAACGACACCAGATCGGGTCGCAGGTTGCCCAGCACCGGGAAGAAGCACAACCCGGCCAGCAGGGCGACGGTCAGCCAGGGCGAGGACATGTCCGCGATCGCGTAGCCGTCCCAGTTCGGGAAGCCGAGGAACAGAAAGACGGTCAGGTAGGCGAACAGCACGTTCCATTCCACGGGAACCGCGAGCGGGAACGTCGAGATGATGAACAGGTGGAAGCACACCATCACCGTGGCCGCGCCGAACGTGAGCCACGGCCACGGGGACAGCAGCAGCGCAAGCGGCGCGACGATCTCCACGAAACTTCCCGGCCCGTGCGCCATGAACGTCGCCAGGTGTGACGGACGCAGATCATGCGGATAGTTGCGGTAGTGCGCGCGTTTGAGCCACTTGAGGCCGATGGTCGGGCTGTTGCTCACCATCGGCGGGATGACGTTGGTGAAGTGCAGACCGAACTTCGAGATGCCCGCCCAGATCCACACCGTGCCGATCAGCAGCTTGCCCGCGATGATCATGTCGACGAACGGCAGCGTCGCGAAGAACAGCAGCGCGGGCAGGTACTGCTCACCGCGGGCGGCCAGGAAGATCGTCTTGTCCCGCAGGCCGATGACCACCAGCAGCACCATCGGCACGATCAGCAAACTCGGGCTCACCAGGCCGGAAGTGTTGTCCGGCAACACCTTCGACAGTGAGTCGCTGGGCACACCGGGCAGCACCAGCGCCACCACCACACTCACGTTCAGCGCCAGGTACACGATGACGTCGAACCAGGTCCGCCGGTCACCGCCCGTGAACGGCACAGCCTTCCACGGCCGCAGCCGAATCGTGTTGACCTTGGCCCAGAATCGGTAACCGCCGGTCATCGGCTTGGTCTTGCCTGCGAGCGGCCCCCACGATCCGGCTAGGCCGATGAGCTCAAGCAGGACGGTCCACAGGATCAGCTTCTGGTACACGATGGGCTGGTCCCACCACTGCGACACATGCCAGAAGGCAGGCAGGTGCGAGGTCGTGGTCGCGACGACGACGCCGCCGAGCGCGTAGAAGAAGACGAGTTTGACGATGTAGAGCACGTGGATCATGCGGGGCGCGCCGAGGCCGTGGTCGGCCCACTTGGTGGTCATGATCCGGATGCGCTCCATGAGCGGCATCCGCAGAAACTCTTCGAAGTCGACGTCTGGCAACGTCGGTTTGACGAATCCCATGATGGGCTCCTTTGGCTTTCAGGTTCGGGCGGCGGTGAGCGTCTTGCGCAGCGACGGCTTGTCGATCTTGCCGACGGGGTTCTTGGGCAGTTCCGGAAGGATCGTGATATCCACGGGCAGTTTGTATTTCGACAGCGACGCGGCCAGGTGTTCGCGAATGCGGCCGGCGTCCAGCTCGGCACCGGGGTGCAGCGACGCGAACAGCACGGGCTCTTCGCCGTAGAGCGGGTTGGCCCGGCCCACCACGGCCGCCTCGGCGATCGCGGGCAACTGGTAGACGACGGTCTCGATCTCCTTGGGATAGATGTTCTCACCGCCGCGGATGATCATGTCCTTGGCGCGGTCCACCAGGATCAGGTAGCCGTCCTCGTCGAAACGTCCGATGTCGCCGGTGTGCAGCCAACCGTCGACGACGGTCTTCGCGGTCTCCTCGGGCCGGTTCAAGTAGCCGCGCATCACGTTGGGGCCCTTGATGATCACCTCGCCCGCCTCACCTTGCGGCACCGGCGTGCCCATGGTGTCCACGATCCGGATCTCCTGACCCGGCAGCGGGATACCGACCGTGCCCGGCTTGCGCTTGCCGTCGAGCGGGTTGCCCGTGCTGGCGCACGATCCCTCGGACAGGCCGTAGCCCTCGATGACGCCGATGCCGTAGCGCCGTTCGAACCGGTCGAGCAGTTCGACGCTGGCGGGGGCCGCGCCGCACACCGCGAACCGCACCGAGCTGGTGTCGGGCCGCACCTCGGGCGGCAACCCGGCCAATATGGTGTAGATCGTCGGCACCGCGGAAAAGTAGGTGGCGCGCGTGCTTTCGATCCGGCCGAAGAACGTGGCGGGGTCGAACCGGCCCGCGATCGTCGTCCGGCCGCCCGCGATGAGCGGCGACAGGGTGCTGACCACGATGCCGTTGACGTGGAACAGCGGCAGGATCAGCAGACTGTGGTCGGCGCCGGTGAGCGCGAAACCCTCGATCACCATGGCGCACATGGCATCGACGTTGGCGTGGTCGAGCATGACGCCCTTGGGCCGGCCCGTGGTCCCGCTCGTGTAGATCAGCAGGGCCAGTGCGTCGGCGGCGTTGCCGGCGGGTGCGACCGGGTCGGGCTCAGCGGCTGCCAGGTCGTCGAGCGTTACCACCGGCACCTCGGCGTCGAGCGGGCTGTCCCCGAGCAGCACCTTTGAGCCTGCGTCGGCGACCTGATAGGCCATCTCGGCAGGGACCAGGGTGGGGCTGATCGGGGTGACCGCGGCACCGAGGCGCCAGGCCGCGAAGAGCGCGACGACGAACTCGGCGCGGTTGGGCAGTCTGATCGCGACAACGTCACCGGAGCCGACGCCGGCGGCCCGCAACGCGGCCGCGGCCCGGGTCACGGCATCGAGGAATGCCGTGTTGTCGAGATCGAGCGCGTCGTCGGCGACGGCGGGTGCATGAGGTACCGCGGCAGCGCGGCGGTCGGGCAGAGTGGAGAGCGACATGTCACGACGGTAGAAATTTGTGGCAGGCACCACACCATCGCGGGGCGATGAAGTCGACCCCGCGATTTGTCGCCGGGAAACAAATCCGCGTTCTAGGGTTCAGGGCATGGACGCCGCTGTCGCTGCCGCCTCAGCCGTCGTGATGGACCGCTTGATCGCGCGGCAATCCGCGGTGAGCCGCACCGTGCAACACGCGCTGGCCAGCGACATCACGCAGCTGCGCGGCGACCCCGAGTTGGTGCAGCTGCTGGGCTCCAGTGTTGCGGGCAACGTCGAGACCATCTTCCATGCGCTGCGCCACGACATATCGCTGGGCAACATCGAACCGCCCACCGCGGCCCTCGAGTACGCGCGCCGCGTGGCCCAGCGCGGAGTGCCCATGGATGCGCTGGTGCGCGCGTACCGGCTGGGGCACGCGCTCGTGATCGACGCGGCCGCCGCCGAGGTCAACGAGGCCGGCCTGGACGCGCAGACCGGGTTGGCGGTGTTCGAACGCATCACCTCGGTGTCGTTCCGGTACATCGACTGGATCAGCCAGCAGGTGGTGGTGGTCTACGAAACCGAACGCGAGCGGTGGCTGGCCAATCAGAACAGCGCCAGGGCCCTGCGAGTGCGTGAGGTGCTCGCGACGCCCATGTCGTCGGCGGAGGCCGATTCCGACACCCTCACCGCCGCGCTGCGGTACCCGATGCAGCGCACGCACCTGGCCGTGGTGTTGTGGTGGCCGGCGGATTGTGACCGCGAGGACGGGCTCGCGCGGCTCGAGGTGATCCTG
Source organism: Mycolicibacterium mageritense (assembly GCF_010727475.1). Taxonomy (NCBI): domain Bacteria; kingdom Bacillati; phylum Actinomycetota; class Actinomycetes; order Mycobacteriales; family Mycobacteriaceae; genus Mycobacterium; species Mycolicibacterium mageritense. The sequence goes on along the minus strand of NZ_AP022567.1, from coordinate 2,965,793 downwards.
CGCGGTATCGCAGAAGCTGTTGGAGCGCACGGTCATCCGTTGTTCATCCCGGCCGACCGCAACACCGGGTGGGGCTGGGTTCCGTTGCCGGCGACGGCGAGTGCGGACGCGATAGAGGTGGCCCGCGACTTCCTCCGCACGCAGGACAACGCGCCCGCCGTGGCCCTCGGCGTCCCGCTGCGCGGCGTCGACGGCTTCCGCCGATCGCACCATCAGGCCGTCCGGGCCCGCGCGGTGGCGATCGCCGCGGGCACCGGTGGCGTCACCGCCGCAACCGATCCGGGGCTCGCCGCGGCGGCCCTGCTGGGTGAGAACCTGGATGCGGCACGCGAATTCGTCACCGACACGCTGGGCGCGCTGGCATCGGACACCGACAACGACGCCCGGCTACGGGACACGCTGCAGGTCTATCTGCGCCACGGCGCGAGCTACAAGGCCGCGGGCGAGGAACTCAACCTGCACTTCAATTCCGTGAAGTACCGAGTCGGCCGGGCTGAGGAGCGGCGTGGGCGCCCGATCGAAAACGACCGGCTCGACGTGGAATTGGCGCTGTTGCTGTGTCAGCGCTACCGCTCCGCGGTGTTGGCCGGCAACTGACCACCGCCGAGCGGGAGAAAGTCCGCCCGCGGAAACTAGATCGGCAACAGGCCGTGCTTGCGCTGCACGCGGCCGTGCTTCTGCTTGTCGCGCAACAGGTGCAGCGACTTGCGCAGCAGCAGCCGGGTCTCGTGCGGCTGGATGACGGCGTCGATGAAGCCGCGCTCGGCCGCGATCCACGGCGTGGCCATGTTGAGGTTGTAGCCCTCGATGAAGTCGGCACGGATCTTCTGCACCTCGGGGGCCGTGGGATCCGGGAAGCGCTTCACCAGCAGCTGCGCCGCACCTTCTGCACCGATCACCGCGATGCGCGCCGTCGGCCACGCGAAGTTCAGGTCGGCCGAGAGCTGCTTGGAACCCATCACCGCGTACGCGCCGCCGTAGGACTTGCGGATGGTGATGGTCACCTTGGGCACGTCGGCCTCCACGACGGCGTTGAGGAACCGGCCGCCGCGCTTGATGATGCCGCCCTTCTCCTGCTCGACACCCGGCAGGAAGCCCGGGGTGTCGACCACGAAAACCAAAGGCAGGTTGTAGGAGTCGCAGAACCGGATGAACCCGGCGGCCTTGTCCGACGCCTCGTTGTCGATGGCTCCCGACATGTGCATCGGCTGGTTGGCGATCACGCCGACCGGATGCCCGTCGACGCGCGCGAACGCCGTGATCATCGCCTGGCCGCGCTGCGCGGCCACATCGAACACGTCGCCGTCGTCGAAGATCCGCAACAGGATCTCATGCATGTCGTAGGCCGTGTTGTCGGCGTCCGGCACGATCGAATCCAATTCGAGGTCATGCGGTGTGATCTCCGGCTCAAGGCCCGGGTTGACGATCGGCGGATCGTCAAAGGTGTTGGCGGGCAGGAAGCTCAGGTAATCGCGTACATACTGGAACGCCGCGGCCTCGTCCTCGACCACCTGGTGGATGTTGCCGTAGCGGGCCTGCGCGTCCGCGCCGCCGAGCTCGTCGAGGGACACGTCCTCACCGGTGACGTCCTTGATGACGTCCGGCCCGGTGACGAACATGTAGCCCTGGTCCCGCACCGCGACCACGAGGTCGGTCTGGATCGGCGAATACACCGCGCCGCCTGCACATTTGCCGAGGATGATCGAGATCTCGGGAACCATGCCGCGCAGCAGCTCGTGGCGGCGGCCGAGTTCGGCGTACCAGGCCAGCGAGGTCACGGCGTCCTGGATGCGGGCGCCGCCGGAGTCGTTGATGCCGATCATCGGGCAGCCGACCATGGCCACCCACTCCATGAGCCGGGCCACCTTGCGGCCGAACATCTCGCCGACCGTGCCCTGGAAAACCGTCTGGTCGTGGCTGAACACGCCGACCGGGCGCCCGTTGATGGTGCCGTGACCGGTGACGACGCCGTCGCCGTAGAGCGCGTTCGGATCACCGGGCGTCTTGCACAGCGCGCCGATCTCCAGGAAGCTGCCCGGGTCGAGCAACGCGTGGATCCTGGCGCGAGCCGACGGGATGCCCTTCTTCTCGCGCTTGGCGACGGCCTTCTCACCGCCGGGTTCCTTGGCCAGCTCGAGCTTGTCGCGCAGGTCGGCCAGCAGCTCGGCGGTGGTCTTGTTCGTCACTTGCTCTCGCTCTCGGCTTCGATACGGTTGAGCGCCTCGCTCATGTGCGCACCCACTTTGGCAATGTACGGCTCGTCGATGGCCTGGATGTGCTCACCCCCGATGGGCACGACCTCGAGATCCTTGACGAACTCGCCCCAACCACCGTCGGGCTTACGAGTCGCGTACGCGGGCTCGAACACGATCGCGTCATCGTGGTAACGGTCGGCCATGTACAGCGTGACGTGTCCGTCGAAGGGCTGGACCTCGATGGTGTCCAGGGCGCGCTGGTCCAGATACGACGTGCGCTGGTGCTCGATGATCCCGCCGGGGATCTGCACGCCGCTCTCCTTGATGACGTCGAGCACGAACTTCACCTGGCCCTCGTCGTCGAGCTTTTCGAGCTCCTCGTACGGGATCTCGGGAATCTCGACGTTGAAGGTGCGCTCGGCGAACCGCGCGTAGCGATCCCACCGGGCCCGCATGCCCTCCTTGGACTGGTCGATCGGCTCGCCCGGCCGGACGCAGTCGATCAATCCGACGAAGCGCACGTCGGCGCCGGCCTGCCTGAGCCCGATCGCACACGCGTAGGCCAGGGCACCGCCGAGCGACCAGCCCGCCAGCACGAACGGGCCCTTGTGCAGCTCAAGCAGCTTGGGCACGTACTCGGCCGCGCGCTCTTCGATCGAGCCCTCGACGCGCTCGATGCCGTAGATCGGGGTGTCCGCCGGCAGGCGCTTCATGAGCGGCTCGTACACCACCGTCGACCCACCGGCCGGGTGGAACACGAACAGCGGAATTTTTGCGGAACCGCCTGCCGGGCTTTCCGGGGCAGCCCGCAACGTGCGCACGAACCCGTCGACCACACCTTCCTCGAGCTGGTCGCGGACGATCGTGGCCAGCGCCTCGATGGTCTTGGCCGAGCGCACCTGCTCCACCGTCACCGTGCCCTCGGCCCGTTCTGAGAGCCGCTCGGACAGCTTGGTCGCGGTGGCCTCGTCGATGGCAGGCAGCTCGTTGAAGATGCCGCCCGGCGACTTGCCGGTGACGATCGCCCACGTCGCGAACGTGACGCGTTCGGCCGCATCACGCGGGGGCACGTCGGCGCCAAGCGCCTCGGTCACCGCTTCCTGCGTGAGCACCTTGGCGGCAGCCGCGGCCGCGGTGGCCTTGCTGGGGCCGGAGGGCCCGGACGGATCGGTGGGCGGGGGCGGAACGGCCGGTCCGCTGGGATCGGTGGGCGGGGGTGGAATCTCCAGACCTGCGGTGACGTCTGTCTCGTCCGCCTTGTCGGCCAACGGGTGTCCCACCTCGGCCAGCTTGGCCTCGACCTCGGCAACACTCGACGCGCCCCCGAGCAGCTCGGCCTGCTCGGCCGCGATCTCCTCGGCGGTCTTGCCCTTCTGGGCCTCGGCGAGCTGATCGACCTCGTCGCGGTGCTCGATCGCGTACTTGATGAGCTCTTCGACGTTGTACAGGTTGGCGTCCCGCACCGCGGTCAGCTGGATGGGCGGGAGGTCGAAGTCGTACTCGACGCGGTTCTTGATCCGCACCGCCATGAGCGAGTCGAGGCCCAGCTCGATCAGCGGCACCTCCCACGGGAGATCCTCGGGCTCGTAACCCATTGCGGCGCCGACGATCGTGCCGAGGCGCTGCGCGACGGTCTCACCGGACTCCGGCGACCACTTCTCGAAGCCCGCCCCCATGCCTGCGCCCTGGGTCAGGTGATCCTGCAGGATCTCGGCGTCGTCCTCGGGCTCTTCGACCACCGCCGGCGCAGCCGAGACCTGTTCGGCGACAACACCTGCGCCCACCGCGGTCGGCAGCGCCGTCGTGGCGCCACCGCGCGTGACGATGGCGTCGTAGACGAGCGTGAACGACTCGTCGATCCTGGCGTGCACCTGAACCGAGGCACCGCCCGGGTGCCGGGTCAGTGTGGTGACCAGTCGCGACCCCTCGGCGGGCACCGCACGTTGCTCGTACGCCGTCAGCTTGGCATCCGGAAGTACCTGCGCGGCAGCCGCTTTCACCAGAGCCGCGAGATCGCTCGCGCCCTTCGGCACGAACTCCCAGACATGCTTGCCGTCCGGTGTCGCGACGTGGTTGCCGGGCATGACAGTCGAGCTGTCGCCCGTGAAGTGCGCGTCGAGCCAGTGCTGCTTGCGCTTGAACCGTGTCGGCGGGATGTCGGCGAAGTCGAGTGCCCCGGCCAGGCCTGTCGATGTCCGCGGGAACAGTGTGCGGAAGTCCAGGTCATGCCCGTGCACGTACAGGTGCGCCATGGCCGTGGTCATCGACGCGACCTCGTCCTGCTTGCGCGCCAGGGTCGGGATCAGCTGCGCGTCGTGCAGGCCTGCGGTCGCCGTCGTCAGCCCGACCTGCATGAGCGCCACGGGATTCGGCGCGAGCTCCAGGAACGTGGTGTGACCGTTGTCGACGGCGTTGCGGATGCCATGGGTGAAGTAGACGCTGTGCCGCAGCCCCTTCTTCCAGTACTCGACATCGTGGATAGGCTCGGCGCCGGCCCGGATCAGCTTGCCCTCGTGGACGGTCGAGTAGTACGCCGTCTGCAGCGGGTGCGGTTCGATGCCCTGGATCTCAGCGGACAGCTCACCGAGCAGCGGGTCCATCTGCTGCGTGTGGCTGGCGCCCTTGGTCTGCAGCTTGCGGGCGAACTTGCCCTCCGATTCCGCCCGGGCGATGATCGCGTCGATCTGCTCCGGCGGGCCACCAATCACGGTCTGCGTCGGGGCGGCGTACACGCACACTTCGAGACCCGGATAGTCGGCGAAGACCGTCTTGATCTCGTCGGCCGAGTACTCCACGAGCGCCATGAGCCGGATGTACTCACCGAACAGCATCGCCTCGCCCTCACCCATGAGGTGGGCACGCGAGCAGATGGTCCGGGTGGCGTCGGCCAGGCTCAGGCCGCCGGAGAAGTAGGCGGCAGCCGCTTCGCCGAGCGACTGGCCAACCACCGCACCAGGTTTCGCACCGTGGGCCTTGAGGAATTCACCGAGCGCGATCTGGATGGCGAAGATCACCGTCTGGACCACTTCGATGGGGTATTCGCAGGTCTCGTTGGTGTAGTCGATCGAGTCGTCGAGGATCAGCTCGACGATCGAATAGCCGCGCTCATCCTGGATGTGGGCGTCGACCTTGTTGATCCACTCCGCGAAGACCGGCTCGCGCAGGTACAGGCTCTTGCCCATCTTGCGGTGCTGCGCACCGAATCCGGCGAGCACCCAGACCGGTCCGTTGGTGACGGGCCCATCGGCGGTGATGACGCTCGGATGCTGCTTGCCCTCGGCCAGCGCACGCAGGCCCTTGACCGCCTCGTCGTGGTCGTGCGCCAGCACCACCGCACGGGACCGGCCGTGGTTGCGCCGCGACAGCGAACGCCCGATGGCCTCAAGAGACGACGCGCGGCCCGCCTCGCTGTCGATCCAATCCGCGAGCTCTGCCGCCGCGGCCTTCTTGCGCGACGTCAGGAACGCCGAGACGGCCAGCGGGACAAGCTTCTTGGTGGGCTCGGCGGCCTCGGCGGCTTCGAGCTCCGCACGAGCGGCCTCGATCAGGCGTTTGGCCTCGTCGGTCAGGCCGGGCAGCTCATGAGTCGCCTCGTCGTAGACGGGGTATTCCTCGGCCTCGGGCTCGTCGTGAACAAACTCGCCGTACTCGTCCATCCGGACACCACCCACGTAGACCGCGTTGGCATCGTCGGAGGCCGACTTGTCCTCGGCGGCTTCAGGTTCCGGCTCGGGCTCGACCAGATCGGTCGCCAGCACCTCACGCAGCACCAGGTGCGCGTTGGCGCCACCGAAGCCGAAGCCCGACACGCCCGCGATGGCGTGCCCGCTGTAGCGCGGCCAGTCCGAGACGGTGTCGTTGACCTTGAGGTGTTCCTTGTCGAAGTCGATGTACGGGTTGGGCCCCGCGTAGTTGATCGACGGCGGCAGCTTGTCGTTGGCCAGCGCCAGCGTCATCTTCGCCAGGCTGGCCGCGCCGGCAGCCGATTCCAGGTGTCCCACATTGGATTTCACCGCGCCTAGCAGTGCGGGCTTGTCCGCGGCGCGACCGCGGCCGACCACGCGGCCGAGCGCGTCGGCCTCGATCGGGTCACCCAGGATGGTGCCCGTGCCGTGGGCCTCGATGTAGTCGACGGTGCGCGGGTCGATTCCGGCGTCCTTGTAGGCCTTGCGCAACACGGCTTCCTGCGCATCCGGGTTGGGCGCGAGCAGGCCGTTGGACCGGCCGTCGTGGTTGATCGCGCTACCGGCGATGACCGCGAGAATCTGATCGCCGTCGCGGCGTGCGTCCGAGACACGCTTGAGCACGAGCATGCCGCCGCCCTCGGAGCGCGCGTAGCCGTCGGCATCCGACGAGAACGACTTGATCCGCCCGTCGGATGCCAGCACGCCGCCGACCTCGTCGAAACCGACCGTCACGAGCGGCGTGATGAGTGCGTTGACGCCACCGACCACCGCGACGTCGGCCTCACCCGAGCGCAGTGCCTGCACGCCCTGGTGCGCTGCCACCAGCGAGCTGGAGCACGCGGTGTCGACCGCGACCGACGGCCCGCGGAAGTCGTAGAAGTACGAAACCCGGTTGGCGATGATCGAACTCGCGGTTCCGGTGATGGCGTACGGGTGGGCGACCGACGGGTCGCTCATCGCCATGAAGCTGTAGTCGTTGGTCGAGCTGCCGATGTACACCGCGACGCTCGTGCCACGCAGGCTCGACGCCGGAATCCGGGCGTGCTCCAAGGCTTCCCAGGTCAGCTCGAGCGCCATGCGCTGCTGCGGGTCGATGTTGTCGGCTTCCATCTTCGACAGTGCGAAGAACTCCGAGTCGAAACCCTTGATGTCCTTCAGATAGCCGCCGCGGGTGCGGGCCTTGGCGACCCGCTCGGCGATACGCGGCTCGTCGAGGAACTCCTCCCACCGGCCCTCGGGCAGGTCGGTGATGGCGTCGCGGCCCTCGAGCAGCGCGGCCCACATCTCGTCGGGCGTGTTCATGTCGCCCGGGAAACGCGTGGCCACACCGACGATCGCGATGTCCTCGACGTCACGCTCGCGGGACCAATCCTCGTCGTCGGCCGAGAACTCTGGCTCGGGCTCGCCTTCGATGATCACGGTCGCGAGCGATTCGATGGTCGGGTGGCGGAACGCCACCGTGGCCGTCAGCGTGACCCCGGTCAGATCCTCGATGTCGCTGGCCATGGCCACCGCGTCGCGCGACGAGAGGCCCAGCTCGACCATGGGCGTGGTCTCGTCGATCGCGTCCGGCGACTGCCCCGTGGCGTTGGCAACCCACTTGCGCAGCCACTCGCGCATCTCCGCAACGCTCAGGTCCGGACGCGAGGTCGGCTGGCCGGCAGACTCGGTGGTCGCTGGAAGATTCGAATCGTTCTGTGTTTCATCCATTTCAAGTCACCTTCGTCTTAGACCGGCCCGCTGGTCGGCGATACGGGTCTGAAGTCAGATCAGTCGGTCTCGTCGGGGAACGCATTGGCGATCTTGCCGCTGCGCAGGCTGCCGTCGAGGTACGCGGCGCGGCAGGCCCGGCGGCCGATCTTGCCGCTGGAGGTACGTGGGATCGCGCCTGCCGCGGTCAGCAGCACGTCGCGCACCGTGACACCGTGGCGCACCGCGATGGCGGCGCGGATGTCGTCGGAGATCGGCCCGACCTCGAGCTTGTGTGCACCGGGCGCGCGCTCGGCGACGATCACGAGCTGCTCGGAGGTGTCGTCGGGATCGCGCTTGAGCCCGGAGTGGGCGTTCTCGAAGACCTCGTCGGGCAGCTGGTTCGCGGGCACCGAGAACGCCGCGACGTACCCGGTGCGCAGGGCCTTGCTGGATTCCTGTGCGGAGTACTCCAGATCCTGCGGGTAATGGTTGCGGCCGTCGATGATCACCAGATCCTTGACGCGGCCCGTGATGTAGAGGTCGCCGTCGTAGAACGCGCCGTAGTCACCCGTGCGCACCCAGGTCGCGTCGTCGGCGGCGCCCTCGGCGTGCGACGGGTTGGTCCGCGACTTGAGCGTGTTCTGGAAAGTCTCGCGGGATTCCTCGGTCTTGCCCCAGTAACCCGTGCCCATGTTCTGGCCGCTGATCCAGATCTCACCGACCTGGCCGTCGGGCAGTTCGGTCGCGCTCTCGGCGTCGACGATCACGGCCCATTCCGCGATGCCGACCTTGCCCGCCGAGGCCTGCGCGACAGCCTTGGGCGAATCCTCGGGCACCTCGACGATGCGGCCGCTGTTGAGCTGGTCGCGGTCCACCGTGATGATCTTGGGCTCCTCGGCCGACGGCGTGGTCGACACGAACAGCGTGGCCTCGGCGAGGCCGTAGGACGGCTTGATGGCCTTGGGCGGGAAGCCGAACGGACCGAACGCCTCGTTGAACCGGCGCACGGTGGCGGCCGAGATCGGCTCGCTGCCGTTCAGCACGGCCTTGACGTTGGACATGTCCAGCGGCGCCGAGCCTTCCTTGGGCACACCGCGGGCCGCCGCATGGTCGAACGCGAAGTTCGGGGCCACCGAGATGGTGCCGCCCGTGTCGCCCTCTTTGCGTGCGAGCTCGCGGATCCAGCGTTCCGGGCGACGCACGAACGCGGCAGGCGTCATGAACGTGAAGTAGTGGCCGATCATGGGCGCGAGCAGCGCCGTGATCAGGCCCATGTCGTGGAAGAACGGCAGCCAGGACAGGCCGCGGTCGCCCTCTTCGCCTTCGAGTGCCTCGATCACCTGGACGACGTTGGTGGCCAGGTTGAGGTGCGTGATCTGCACGCCCGTCGGGATACGCGTCGACCCGGACGTGTACTGCAGGTACGCGATGGTGGTCTCGTCGGGCTGATCCGGCTTGGCCCAGGTGGCCGCGACGTCGTCGGGCACCGCGTCGACCGCGATGACGCGGGGCCGCTGGTTGGCGGGCCTGCTGCGGAAGAACTTACGAACGCCTTCGGCGGCCTCGGTGGTGGTCAGGATCGCCGACGGATGGCAGTTGTCCAGCACCGCGTGCAGGCGGCCGACGTGCCCGGGCTCCGACGGATCGAACAGCGGCACCGCGATGCGGCCCGCGTAGAGCGCACCGAAGAACGCGACCAGGTAGTCGAGGTTCTGGGGGCACAGGATCGCGACGCGGTCGCCCGGCTGGGTGACCTGCTGCAGCCGCGCGGCGACGGCCTTGTTGCGGGCGCTGAACTGCGACCAGGTCAGGTCGCGGGCGACGCCGTCCCGCTCGGTGGAGAAGTCGAGGAATCGGTACGCGAGCTTGTCCCCACGTACCTTGGCCCAGCGCTCAACGTGCTCAACAATGCTGGCGCCGTCCGGGAACTTGATCTGTCCGTCCTTGATGAACGGATTGTGGAACGGCATATCTCTTCTCCTGTCAGAGCCGCACTCGTCGCGTTGTCGCACGTCATTCGCGGTGCGTCACAGCCACTCGACGGCCGCACGAACCCCAAAACCCCAAGGATCGTACCGGGGTGGAGCACGCAAACCGACATGTCGGCCGGCGCCCTCCACGTGCACCCGGAATTATCTTGCGCGGTGCTCTTACTTTTCTCTTAATGTTAAGGGAACTAGTTTCCCTCGGCCAAATCCGGCGCGCTCGTGGCCGAACTGTTATCCGTGTTTCGGATGCGGCGCGTTCTCGATGAGGTTCTGCGCCCAGGCCAGCGTCCACTGCGTGGCCGTCTGCCCGTTGAGCGACCAGAACTGCGGCGTGTTGTACAGCGCGTGCACCGGGCCCGCCGTACTGCCGAGCAGGGTGTCCAGGGTCTGCGGCAGGTTGGTGATCGAGAACGCCTCCTGCGGCGCCGAACAGATCAGGTCGCCCAGGCCGCAGATCTGGTTGGTGCGGTCGTTGAGCGCGCCGAAGCCGCCGGCCCGGGGGCCCGTCATGGAAAGCCCGAGTGCCGAGAGCATCGGCACCTCGTGCAACGTGATCTCGGCGCCCTGCCCCGGCGGGTTCGACGGCAGGTTCTGCCCCACGCCGTCCTGGCGGCGGCCGTCGGCGATCAGCGTGACGCCGAGAACCAGATCCTGGTCCACCGGCCCGCGGCCGTTGCCGATGTCGCTTGCGATGTCCCCGCCGATCACCGCGCCCTGCGAGAACCCGACGATCACGTAACTGGTCAGCGGGCACCGGTTGTTCATGTCCGTCAACGCCTGCACCGCAGCACGTTTCCCTTCCGCGCGGCTGTCGTTGTACGACATCTGCTTGTCGGCGGCGAACGGATTGTGGAACTGCGCGGTGTAGGGGACGGTGTAGATCTCGAGCCGGGAGTTGTCGAACTGCGCGCGCAGCGGGTTGGTCACATTGAGCAGCAGGGCGAGCGGGAACTCCGTCGGGTTGAAGGGATCCTGGCGCACCGAGGACTCCCAGGTACCGGGGATCGAGAGCAGCTGCACGTCGGGACAGTCGGCGGACTGGAACTCGGGCCGCGGCTTGCCCGTCGACGGCACGCCGCCCGGCTGCCCGGCCGGTGGCTGAGCGGACGGCGGCGCCGACGGCGTCTCAGGACGCCGCATGATGATCACCACGATGGCCACGACCAGCACCACGACAAGCGTCATGGCCCCAGCTGCGATCAGGGCCAGGATGCGGTGCCGCTTACGGCGAGCGTTCTTTGCCATTTACTTCCTTTGCTTCCTCGCGTGCGCACGTGTTGGGTCGCGCTCCCCGCGGCGCGGTCATGCCGACTAGCAGAGCCGCTCGGTGGCGATGCGGATGTAATCCGAGGTGACCTCGTTGACCTCGCCGGTCAACGGGATGTCCTCGCTGGAATGCGCGGCCCGTACGTCGCTGCGTACGAGCGGCAACACGAAATCCCACACTGCCTGGTCATTCTGCCTCGCGGCGCGCGCCTGGCAGACGTAAGAACCGATCGACAGCGCGTGCAGATCGCTCGACGGCGTCACGCCCGCGGCCTTGAGCGCGTCGAGATAACCGCGCTGCTGTTCGGTGATCACGGGCTGGTCCGGGTAGTCGGACAGCTCACCGGACTGCGCGTCGGTGTCGTTGATCTGCGAGGTGGACATGGCCAGTGGCGCCATCATGTCTTCGCCGGCACCGCACCCGGTAACCGACAATGCAGCAAACGCCACGATGGCCACTCCGGCCGGCGGTACCCAGTGCTGCACGCCTCCACGGTACCGGGTGGCGAAAAGTGCCCGCCCGCAGCTGTTTCGATGCGGCTACTTGATGGTCGCGACCAACTCGCCCGACATCACCGCCAGCTGAGGCGCCCAGGTGCCCCAGTCGTGCTGGCCCGAATTCGGGAAGTCGAAGTGTCCGTTGCGCCCGCCGACCCCGCGGTAGTGCGAGTAGAAGGACCGGTTGCTGCCCGTGGCCTGGTCGCACACGCCGATCATCGCCGCGGGATCACTGCAGGTCAGAGTCGCCGGGCTGAACACCCAGAGCCGGGTGTTGGCGTCCGAAAGCAGCTGCACGTGCACGTCGGGGTCGTGCCACTTCCACCGGCCGAGCTGCGGTGCACCCCACATGCCGTAGCTGTCCACGCCGCCGAACTGCGCCAGCCCCGCGGTAATGGCGCCGTTGAGCGTCGTCGCCGACGGGGTCAGGAAACCCGACAGCGATCCCGCGAAGCGGAAGCGGTCGGGATGGAAGGCCGCGAGGGTCAGCGCGGCGGTGCCGCCCTGCGAAGCACCCACGACACCGTGGCCGCCGGGCGCCAGGCCCTTGTTGGCGGCAAGCCAATCGGGCAGCTCCGACGACAGGAACGTCTCCCACTGCTTGCTGCCGTCCTGCTCCCAGTTGGTGTAGAGGCTCCAGGCGCCGCCCGCGGGCGCGGCCACCGAGATCCCCCGGCCGGCCAGCGTCGTCATCGCGTGGCCTGCGTTGACCCAGTTGCTGACGTCCGGTGCGGCGTTGAACGCGTCGAGCAGGAACACCGCGTGCGGCCCGCCGCCCTGGAAGGCGACCGGGATGTCGCGGCCCATCGCAGCGGACGGGACCATGAGGTATTCGACGCCGTCGGCCTTTGCCGGTGCATCCGCCGTCGTGGCGACTGTCCACAGTCCGGCGGCCAACACCACCGACAGCACAACCGCTCGCATCAGACTCAACGCACGCCTCATCCTCAACCTCTCCCGCTGTCGGATACCGTCGCACCCCGGTTTTGCCAGATGTGCCCCCGCACACGTAACCCGCGTTGTAGTGAACCACATCCCTTGCCGCGGCGTGGCCGCAAACGCCTGACGGCGGCGACCCCCTGGGGGATCGCCGCCGTCAGTCTCGATTCGATTCGGCTGCTACGTGCCGTCCGCTCAGGCGGTCGGGGTAGCACCCAGCACGCGCTGCAGGTCAGGCTTCATGGCCTGCAGCTGCTGGCCCCAGTAGGCCCAGGCGTGCGTACCGCTCTGCGGGAAGTTGAACACGCCGTTCTTGCCACCGGCCGCGATGTACTTCTCCTGGAACGTGGAGTTCGTGCGGCACACGAAGCCCTCGAGGAACTTCGCGGGGATGTCGGTGCCACCCAGCTCGCCGGGCTTGCCGTTACCGCAGTAGATCCAGATGCGGGTGCCGTTGTTGGCGATCGTGGCGACGTTCTCCGTCGGGTCGTTGGCCTTCCACGCGTTGCCCGGGTCGCCCGTCTTGCCCCACATGTCGTCGGCCTTGTAGCCGCCGGCGTCACCCATCGAAACGTTGATCAGCATGGGCCACCAACCCTCGGACGGGTTGAGCGTGCCCGACAGCGATCCGGCGTAGATGAACTGGTCCGGGTGACGCGCCGACAGCATCAGCGCGGACGAACCCGCCATCGACAGACCCACCACGGCGCTGCCGGTCGGCTTGACGTCGCGGTTGGCCGCCAGCCAGTTCGGGAGCTCGCTCGTCAGGAAGGTCTCCCACTTGTAGGTCTTGCAGCCGCCGTCTTTGCTGCCGCAAGCCGGCTTGTACCAGTCGGCGTAGAAGCTGGACTGGCCACCGACGGGCATCACGACCGAGATGCCCGAGTTCAGGAACCACTCGAACGTCGGCAGTTCGATGTCCCACCCGCTGTTGTCCTCACGGGCGCGCATGCCGTCGAGCAGATACAGCGCGGGCGCCTGGGGGCCACCGCTCTGGAACTCCACCCGAATGTCACGTCCCATCCCTGCCGACGGAACGTCGAGATACTCCACCGGCAGGCCCGGCCGAGAGAAAGCCCCAGCGGTCGCCGAGCCGCCTACGACGCCCACCAGGCCAGGCAGCAGAGCCGCGACCGCGACCCCAACCGTCAGCCGGCGCGACAGACCTGCCGCTGCGCCGCGCATCTTCCCAACGAACTTCATACCGCTCCCATTCTCACTTTCGTCTGTCGTATGCCGCACGCCGAAATAACCGACGTAGCGGCTCACGTGCCCGTGTAGTCAACCACACGAACGCGCAAATCTTCTCTTCAGCAGTTGTCCCCCCTGGTCGCTCCGCCGCCTTTCAACGGCGCGATCAGGTGAACGTGGAGCACGGCCGACGGCACTGCCACCAGGGGCAGCGCTCGGGTGTCGGCGGGCACGAAAGGCGAGGTCGCGACCACAGCGTGCACAAGGCGACCGCCCTGGGCACGGGCGGACTCGACACCGCGTGTGATCAACATCGCTTCCGTTTCGTCAGGTCCGATCAGGACACTCGTCCGTCTGCGTATCGGCCGGTCCCGGCCGGGCGTTACGGACCTGTCGCGGGCAGCCCCGTGTACGGCGGTGACTTGGGCGGCGGAGGCTGCAGCCCGCACCGGTTCAACTCGTACATGGGCACGCGGTCGATGCGGTACTTCGTGAACTCGTATGCGTGGAACAGATTCGAGATGAACCGCCGCGGGGTCAGCTCGCCGCGCACAGAATTCAGCACCGCGTCGGTCGCCGGACACTGCAGCGCCACCTCGGCTTGGGCGATCCAGTCCTCGTCGAGATAGGGCGGGACATAAGGATGTGTCTTGATGAACGGGCCTTCGGCCACCGCCCAGTCCGGGAACAGGTTCTTGTCGTGGCCGATGCGGCCGTCGGTCAGCCGCTGGGTGTGCGCCGCCAACGGATTTGCCAGCCCGATCTGGTCGATGACCCGCACGTCGAGCCCGACGTTCATCCCGAGCATGCCCATGTTGGTGAAGAACACCGTGTGCGGCGGCTCATACGCCGCCCTGGCCTCGGGCGTCGCGTCCGGCGGCAGCGGCATGGCAGGTACGACGTCCCACTGGTCGTAGTTGCCGGACGGCAGCAGCAGCGCGCCGTCGGGAGTGTTCTCGATGGCCGTGAGGACGGCCCGCATGCGCGGGTAGTCGAGATAGTCTGCGGCGGTCAGCGGGTGCGCATGGCCCGTGGCCTGCGCGTAGAAGCGCCGCTCGTCGACGATGCCCGAGTAGGTCACCCGGGTCGCGTCGGCACCCATGCCGGGCGAATTCGCCGCCCATATAGACCAACCCACGATCGCGGCCCACAACACGCTGGTGGCCGCCGCCAGCAGATAGCCGGTCTCGCGTGTGAACTTGGTTCCGTCGGGCAGCACCACCGGGATCACGGCAACCGGCAGCAAAAGGCAGAACAACGGGGTCAGCAAAACGCGGCCGTGCATGAAGTCGCCGCCCTGGCGGACCCAGTACACCGCCTGCAGCAGGCCGCTCACGAGCATGAAGATGACCACGGCGGGCGGGCTCTGCACGGTGCGGGCCAGCCAGCCGTATCCGCGGGGAATCTGGCGCCGCACCCACCACGGCCTGGTCCGTGTGGCCAGCAACACCACACCGAGCGCGATCAGCAACAGCGCGGGCACCCACAGCAGGTAGGGCTTGTTGAAGTTGGCCAGATAGATGAAGCCCTGGGACCACTTGGATCCCGACGCGTCCTTGGCCACCGCGGTACCCGGGACGAGCAGCGCGTAGTACCCCATCCGGAAGATCTGGTACGCGACGGGCAGCAAACCGCCCGCGACGATGATGAGCACCCTGCGGCGCCAGCCGTGCGCCGCGACCAGCATCATGATCAGCGCGCCGCCGCCGATCAGCGCGAGCTCGGGACGCACCAGCACGCTCAGGCCCGCCACCGCGGCCAGCGCGGCCTCGAAGCCCGTGCCCGGGATGTTCCGCGGAGGCTGCGCGACGGGCATACCGGGCGCCGGGTGCGGGGCCCGGTACGCGCGCAGCGACTGCGACCAACACACCAGCATCCACCACAGCAGGCCGAGATAGGCCAGCACCAAACCGTTTTCGAGTCCCGAGGTGGCGAAGTCACGGGCCGGCGGCACCGCGATGTAGACCAGCGCACCCGCGGGCAACAACAACGCACGCCTGCCCTGCAGGCTCGGCGCGTACAGGCGCCCGGTCCCGAGCACGGCCAGCACGACGCCGAGCACACTGAGCGCGAGAGCCAGCGTGAGCACGACGTACTCGAGCCGGATCGGACCGCCGATCCACGCCCCGAGCGTCACCAGGTAGGTCCACAGCGTCGAGGTGTTGGCCTCGACCCGCTCGCCGGCGTTGAACACGGGCCCGTTGCCCGCCAACAGGTTCCGAACCGTACGCAGCACGATCAGCCCGTCGTCGGCGATCCAGCGGCGCTGCCAGGCGCCCCAGCCGAACAGGCCCGCGACCACCACCACGCTGATCCACAGGCTGATGCGCACCGAAACGTGATAGGGGAACGCGGGCGCGCCCGGCAGCACGCGGATGGCGCCGGCCTGCGCCCGCCGCTTCACCCGGTCAACTGAAAGCGATGGCCGCACCGATGGTTCCGATCCACGCCACCGCAAGCAGCTGCAGTACCCGGTCCCGGAGCGCGATCTCCTCCGGCTCACCGGCGATACCGCCGTCGACGTCCACCGCGTACCGCAGGATCGCGATGGTGAACGGAATCATCGACACGGCGAACCACGACGTGCCGCCGGCCCGGTCCCGCTCGAAAGCCCACAGTCCGTAGCAGACCACCACCGCAGTCGCCGCGAGCGTCCACACGAAACGGAGATAGCTGCTGGTGTAGCTCTCCAGCGATTTCCGGATCTTGGCGCCCGTGCGCTCGGCCAGCTGCAGTTCGGCGTACCGCTTGCCGGCCACCATGAACAGCGAACCGAACGCCATCATCAGCAGGAACCACTGGGACAGCGGGATCGAGGCGGCCGCACCACCCGCGATCGCCCGGATCAGATAAGCCGAGGAAACGATGCAGATGTCAAGCACCGCTTGATGTTTGAGCCCGAAGCAGTAGGCCAGCTGGATGGCCAGATACACGGCGATCACCAGGGCGAGGTTCGGTGTCAGAAGCCACGACACGGTCAGCGACGTCGCGGCGAGCACCACTGCCAGCACGTAGGCCAGCGATTCCGGCACCACGCCTGCCGCGATCGGCCGGAAGCGTTTGGTCGGGTGGGCCCGGTCGGCCTCGACGTCGCGCGCATCGTTGATCAGATAGATGGACGAGGCCGCCAGGGAGAACACCACGAAGGCGATGCCGACCTTGTAGCTGAGATCGCTCAGGTCGTACTCGACGCCACCGCCGAGCGCGGCCAGCGGCGCCACCAGCACCAGGAGGTTCTTCACCCATTGCCGCGGACGCAGTGCCTTGACGAGCCCGACGGCCAGATTGCTGGGCGGGCCCGGCTCCGTTCGCACGTCCTCACTCATTGCTGATCAATCTCCTTCGGCCCGGCACCGACAATATCGGCAAGCCTGCCGACGGTTTTCCCGACGACTGCGCCGACCACGATTCCGGTCAGCACATCGGTGGGGTAATGCACACCCAGAACGAGGCGCGACAACGCCATCGGCGGCACCAGCACCGCGGGCAGCGGCAGACCCGTGGTCTGCGCGAGCAGCACCGCGGCGGCCGTCGTCGACGTGGCATGTGCCGACGGGAAGCTCAGCCGGCTCGGGGTGCCGACGTTGACCGCGATGTCCGGGTGATGCGGACGCTCGCGGCGCACCACGCGCTTGATCAGCACCGCGGCTGCGTGGGCCAGAAATGCCCCGGCTCCCACCGCGATCCAGGACCGGCGCTTCGACGGCTGCGCCAGCGCGCCCGCCGCCGCCAGGCCTACCCAACCCGCGCTGTGCTCACCGAAGTGGGACAACGCGCGTGCACCGGCGAGCACGCCGGGCCTGCCGGCCAGCGCCGACTGCACCGCAACCAACACGGCATCTTCGCCGTGAGGGGCACCCGTCATGTCAGATTTTCTCCACCGACTCGGTGAGCAGCACCTTTTCCCAGCTCTGGGTGCTGGTCAGTCTCGGCAACGCGTCGCGGTAGACCTTGCGCATCTTGTTGAACTGGCGCGCGATCCGGGCCTGCTGGCGCAGCGAAGCACGCAGCAGCGCAAACATTTTCGCGCGATCCCGCTGCCGGTACACCACGCCGCGGCCGTCGGCCGTGGTGACGGTGACACCGTCGACCATGCACAGCGAGAACCACCGCGCGTCCTGCGTCGCGACGTTGATCTGCGGCCGGACATGCGTTTCGGGATCGTGCTTGCGCAGCTGGGTGGCCACGCCGCGGGACAGCCGGAACAGGATGGCGGCCTTGGACACCGGAATGCGGACCTTCTTGCGCTTGAGGTCAGACGGCGGCGGCAGCGCGGTGGCGCCGGGCAGCACGACGGCGTCGGGGTACTCGGAGCGCATCTTGCGGATGTCGGGCAGCGCCGACTCCAGGATCGAGAAGATGTGGTCCGGGCCGGCCAGGAAGTCCTCCATGGCCTGGTTCTGGATGGCCACGGTCGAATACTCAAGGCACAGAAGATGTTTGAAGGTGGCCTTGAGGTGGCTGGCCAGCAGCCCGCGGATGTCGCCGTCCCAGTGGATCGCGGCGATCACCAACCGGTTGCGCAGGTGGAAGTACGCCTGCCAGTCGATCGCGTCGTCCTTGTCGCTCCAGGCCATGTGCCAGATCGCGGCGCCGGGCAGCGTGACGGTGCGGTAGCCGTGTTCGGCTGCGCGCAGGCCGTATTCGCAGTCGTCCCACTTGATGAACAACGGCAGCGGCTGGCCGAGCTCCTCGGCGACCTGCCGCGGGATCATGCACATCCACCAGCCGTTGAAGTCGACGTCGATGCGGCGGTGCAGAAGCCTGCTGCGTTCGGCATCGACGTCGTCGAGCGCGAACTTGGCGAAGTCGTGGTCGTATTCGGCATTGGGCGCCGCGGTCCACATGAAGTTCGACCGGTCGACGACCTCACCCATGATGTGCAGGTGCGACGGCTCCTGCAGGTTGAGCATCTGCCCACCGACCAGGGTCGGCTCCTTGGCGAACCGGTTCATCGCCAGTGCCCGCAGGATCGAGTCGGGCTCGATGCGGATGTCGTCGTCCATGAACAGGATCTGTTCACAGTCGGTGTTCTTGAGCGCCTCGTACATGACCCGGCTGTATCCGCCAGAGCCACCGAGGTTCGGCTGGTTGTGAATCGTCAGACGGTCGCCCAGACCCGCTGCCGCGGCGGCGAACCCGGGGTGGTTTCTGGCCTTGTTGGTGCCCTGGTCGGACACGATGACGGCGCTGATCACCTTGTCGACCAACGGATCCGACGTGAGCGCGGCCAGGGCGTTGACACAGTCGGCGGGCCGGTTGAACGTCGGGATGCCCACCGCGATGTCGGCGCGCCCCGGCGCTTCCGTCGGCGCGTACCAGCCTGCGCTGTGCACCGTGACCTTGGTGTCGGTGGTGATGTCGAACCAGATCCAGCCGCCGTCCTCGAACGGTGTCAGGTCGATCTCGAACTCGACGCTCGCGGGTTCGTCGGAGTCGCCGCTGGACACGGGTGCGCCACCGACGGTGATGCGGGCGCCGGTGGCCTTGGACCGGTAGACGTCGACGCGTGCGGTGCCGGTCAGCTCGACCCGCAGCACCACGGACTCCAGCGTCGACCACCGGCGCCAGTAGCTGGCCGGGAACGCGTTGAAGTAGGTCGCGAACGATATCCCGGATTCGGCGCCCACCTCGAGCGTCGTGCGCGAAGGGGCGTGCGCCCGACGCGCGTTGGTCGGATCTTCGTCGAGATAGAGCTTGCGGACGTCCAGCGGCTCACCCGGTCGCGGCAGGATCACGCGGGCCAGCAGACTGACCGCCCTGGATTCACCGGCATCCAGTGCGCCGGAAGGGATGTCACTCATGCGTTGCTGCTTTCCTTGTTAGAGGTCTGTCTCGCCATTGGTCACCAGCGGCGCACCGTCGGACAGGTGCGGCGCCAGCGTGTTGTCGTACATGCTCAGCGCGCTGGCGATGGCCATGTGCATGTCGAGGTACTGGTAAGTGCCCAGCCGCCCACCGAAAAGCACCTTGGCCGAAGCGGTCTCGGCTTTGGCGCGGGCCCGGTAGGTCGCCAGCAGGGCGCGGTCGGCTTCGGTGTTGATCGGGTAGTACGGCTCGTCCTCGTTGTCGGCGAACCGCGAGTACTCCCGCATGATCACCGTCTTGTCGGTCGGGTAGGCCCGCTCGGGGTGGAAGTGCCGGAATTCGTGGATGCGCGTGTAGGGCACATCCGCGTCGTTGTAGTTCATCACCGGCGTGCCCTGGAAGTCCCCGGTGTCGAGCACCTCGACCTCGAAATCGAGTGTGCGCCAGCCGAGTCGGCCTTCGGAGTAGTCGAAGTAGCGGTCCAGCGGTCCCGTGTAGACGACCGGGGCGTCGGGGCTCTCGGCCCGTAGCGCGTCGCGCACGTCGAACCAGTCGGTGTCGAGGACGACCTCGATGCGGTCGTCGGATGCCATGTTCTGCAGCCACGCGGTGTAGCCGTCGACCGGCAACCCCTCGTAGGTGTCGTTGAAGTAGCGGTTGTCGAACGTGTAGCGGACCGGCAGCCGCGTGATGTTGCTCGCGGGCAGTTCCTTGGGGTCGGTCTGCCACTGCTTGGCGGTGTAGTGCTTGACGAACGCCTCGTACAGCGGCCGGCCGATCAGCGAGATGGCCTTCTCTTCGAGGTTGGTCGCGTCCTTGCTGTCGATCTCGGCGGCCTGCTCGGCGATCAGCGCCCTGGCCTCGTCCGGGGTGAAGTACTTGCCGAAGAACTGCGACACCAGGCCCAGCCCCATCGGGAACTGGTAGGCCTGACCGGCGTGCAGCGCGAACACGCGGTGTTGGTAGCCGGTGAAGTCGGTGAACTGACGCACGTAGTCCCACACCCGCTTGTTGGAGGTGTGGAAGAGGTGCGCGCCGTACTTGTGGACCTCGATGCCGGTCTGCGGCTCGGCCTCGGAGTAGGCGTTGCCGCCGATGTGCGGACGCCGCTCGATAACGAGGACACGTTTGTCGAGTTGCGTCGCCACGCGCTCGGCGATCGTCAGACCGAAGAATCCGGAGCCGACGACGAACAAGTCGAAATGACCGGTGGGCAGGCGCGCAGCGCCCCGCGGGGATAAGGACGTCATCGGCAGCCAGGGTATCCGACCGCCCCAGGATGCCCCGAATTCGACGGCGGGCTCAGGTCGCAATTCGCTCACAATTCAATATCGTCACTCTAGACCCAATAGTCACACCAGTACCATCGATCACGTTGGCGCTCATGGGCTCCGCACGATTTGTCCGTAGCCGCTGACAACCCACGAGCACCAAACATGCAGTCCAATATTGAGGAGACTTCCGTGCCGAACCGACGTCGACGCAAGCTCTCGACAGCCATGCGCGCAGTCGCTGCAGTGGCAGTCGCAAGTCCAGTCGCATTAGTGGCCGTCACCGAGCTGGCGCCCGAACCCCAGCAGCGTGAGTTCACGCAGGCCGCGATGATCACCGACCTGCCCAGCGAGCTTATGTCGGCGCTGTCCCAGGGCCTGTCCCAGTTCGGCATCAACCTGCCGGGCGGCATCCTCGGTGGGACGGGTGCCACACCGTCCCTGGCCTCGCCGACGCTCACGTCGCCCGGCCTCGGCGCACCGGGACTGACCTCGCCCGGACTCACCTCGCCCGGCCTGACCGATCCGGCGCTCACCTCGCCCGGGCTGACGTCTCCGGGCCTGACCAGTCCGGGCGGCCTGACCGCACCCAACGCGGGCCTGCCTGCGGCAGGTACGCCTGCCACGCCGTCGCTCACCGATCCGGGCCTGACCAACCCCGCGCTGACCGCGCCCGGTGGCGCCCCGGGCGGGCTGACCACCCCGAGCCTGACCAACCCCGGTTTGACGAGCCCGACCGGTGCCGCGCCGGGTGGGCTGACCACGCCCGGGCTGACCGATGCGGCGACGGGCCTGACCACCCCGCCGATCGGCGGCGATCCGGCGCTGCTGCCGATCTCCAACACCACCGGCGCGCTGCCCGCGCCGGGCGAGGTGCCCATCTCGGCGCCGCTCGGTGCGGATCCGGGCCTCGGCACCTACCCGCTGCTGGGTGACCCGTCGCTCGGCGCGATGCCGGCAGCCGCTCCCACGGGCGGTGGCGGGCTGTTCGGCGACCTGTCCAGCGCCGCCAACCAGCTCGGCGCAGGCCAGGCGATCGATCTGCTCAAGGGCATGGTCATGCCGGCCATCACGTCGGCCATGAAGTCCGGTGTCCCGGCCGCACCCGCTCCGGTGCCGCCGCCGGCTCCGCCGACACCGTAGGAAGACCTATCACGAAACGGCACCGCAGAAGCCGGCTGGGCTCTGCGGTGCCGTTGCGTGTTGGTGACGAAATGTGCGGGTCGGGCCGTGTCGAAACATTAGTAACACTAGACCCATACGTAACATCAGTCCGTGCCGTCCCGCCGCCCAGCGCCGTCGATCCTGTTCACCGCGATCGCGGCGACAGTCGTAATCCTGCCGTGGGCGATCGACGGGCTCCCTGACAGCGAACCCGCCAACCCTGCAGACAATGCACCTGCGCTGGCACAGCAACCTCTGAACAATCTCGCGGGCGGCGAGAGCATCCGCGAGGTCCATCAGGACACGCCCTTCTCGATGGTCGCGCTCACCGCGCAGGATCTGCGCGGAACCTCGGCGCGCGTACGCGCGCGCAAGGCCGACGGATCGTGGGGCCCCTGGTATCAGGCCGAGAATCTCGACGGCGTCGGCGCCGACACCCCCGGCCCGCGCGGCACCGAGCCGATCTTCGTCGGGCGCACCACCACCGTGCAGATCGCGGTCACGCGCCCCAAAGACGCCGCGCCCACGGGTGCGGCCGATCAGGACGCCGCGAAACCCGGACTGGGCTACCGGCCCGCGACCGTCGAGCAACCGTTCGGGCAGAACATCACCGCGGTGCTGATCAGCCCGCCGCAGGCACCCGTCGACACGGGCCCGCTACCGGCCGCCGTCACGGCCCCCGGCGTCCCGCCCAACGTCATCACCCGCGCGCAGTGGGGCGCCGACGAATCGATGCGCTGCGGAAACACGGTGTACGACAACGGGATCCGCGCGGGAATCGTGCACCACACGGCGGGTAGCAACGACTACACACCGGAGGACTCGGCCGGGATCGTCCGCTCGATCTACGAGTACCACACCCGCACCCTGGGCTGGTGCGACATCGCCTACAACGCACTTGTCGACAAATACGGCCAGGTCTTCGAAGGCCGTGCGGGCGGCATCAACCGGGCTGTCGAGGGCTCGCACACCGGCGGGTTCAACCGCGACACCTGGGGTGTGGCCATGATGGGCGACTTCGACGTCGTGCCGCCCACCCCGATCCAGTTGCGCAACACCGGGCGGCTGCTCGGCTGGCGGCTGGGTCTCGACCACATCGACCCGCACGGCACCACGGTGCTGACCTCGGCGGGTGGTTCGTTCACGCATTTCCCGCGCGGCGCCACCCCGACGCTGCCGACCATCTTCACCCACCGTGACGTCGGCATCACCGACTGCCCCGGCAACGCCGCCTACGCCCAGATGCCGCTCATCCGCGACATCGCGGCCCGGTTCAACCAGCCGCCCGGCCCGCAGGATCTCGCCGAGCAGATGCGCGGCGGCGCGATCTTCGACCGCTGGCAACAGACCGGCGGCGCCGCGGGCCTGCTGGGCAACCCGACCTCGCCCGAGGCCGCGGCCGCAGGCGACGCGCGCTACGCGACGTTCGAGAAAGGCGCGCTGTACTGGTCGCCGGCCAGCGGTGCCGAGCCCGTCACAGGCGCGATCTACGAGGCCTGGGGCTCACTGGGCTTCGAACGGGGCGTACTCGGACTGCCGACCAGCGGCGAGATCCAGGAACCGCAGTGGATCGTGCAGAACTTCCAGCACGGCACGCTGAACTTCGACCGCGAGAAGGGCACCGTCACCCGCGTGATCGACGGTGTGCCGCAGGAACTGCCGCCGCCCGCACCGGACGATCAGCCCGTCCAGCTCGAGCGGTTCAAGCCCATCAATCCGTAGCCCACCAGCGCTCGAGTACCCGGGCCACGCCGTCCTCGGCGTTGGTCTCGGTGACCTCGTCGGCGGCCGCGACCGCCTCGGGATGCGCGTTGCCCATCGCGACCCCGCGACCGGCCCAGCTCAGCATGGGCACGTCGTTGGGCATGTCCCCGAAGGTCACCACATCGTCGGCGGTCAGGCCGAGCGGGCCCGCGAGCTGCTGGACCCCGGTGGCCTTGCTGATGCCGACGGGCACCACCTCGATCAGGCCGTTGTTGGTCGAGTACGTGATATCGCCCTGCAGCCCAATGTGTTTGAGCAGCTCCACGGCCATGTCGGCGCTGCGCGCACCGGCTTTGCGGATCAGCAGCTTCACCGCGGGCTCGCTCAGCAGATCCTCGACCGACACCTCGGTGTTGTCGGGATTGAGCCACGCGTGCTCGTAGCCCGGTGAGCTGACGAACTGCGGTGTCGCGGCGTCGTGCGCCGACGCCCCGACGCGTTCGACCGCCAGGCCCGCGCCGGGGATCACCCGGGTCGCGATCTCGGCGAGCTCGCCCAGCACGTCGGCCGACAGCGTGTGGGCCGAGATGATGCGATCGGTCGCCGGGTCATAGATCACGGCGCCGTTGGCACACACCGCCATGGGCGCCAGGCCGAGCCCGTCGACCACGGGCTGGATCCAGCGCGGCGGCCTGCCCGTCGCCAAGATGAACGTCGCCCCGGCGTCGACCGCGGCATGCACGGCCGCGCGAGTGCGCGGCGTGACCTTCTCGTCCTCGTCGAGCAGCGTGCCGTCCACGTCGGTGGCGATCAGCCCCGGCGTTCCTCCTGGGCTCACCTGTTGTTCCTCGTCGCTTCCCGCTCGGCACGCTTGCGGGCCCGCTCGGCCAACTCCACCTCGTCGAGCCGCGTGGCCTCTTCGGGCGTCGGCGCACTGCCCCCGAGCCGGCGCGGCACCCAGTACGCACCGGCCGGGGTCGGGTACCCGCGCTGTGCCTCGTCGAGCAGAGCCGACATCGAGCCGCGCAACCTCGCGTCGAGTTCGGCCACCGAACCGGTCGGCCGGATCGGCGTGCCGAGCACCACCGACACCGGAATCTTCTTGCGCCCCAACGACCTCGGGTGGTCTTTGGTCCAGATCCGTTGCGCTCCCCAGACGATCAGCGGGACGATGGGCACGTCGGCTTCGATCGCCATGCGGGCCGCCCCGGTCTTGAAACCCTTGAGTTCGAAGCTGCGGCTGATGGTTGCCTCGGGATACACACCCACCAGTTCACCGGCGCGCAGCGCCGCCACGGCATTCGCATACGCGCCCGCCCCCGCGGACCGGTCGACCGGGATGGTGCCGGTGTGCTTGATCAGGAAGTGGATCACCGTCACCTCGTCCATCTCGGCCTTGATCATGAAGCGCATCCGCCGGCGGCGTTCCTTCGCGGCCAGCGCCGCGGGGAGGAAGTCGACATAGCTGGTGTGGTTGATCGCCACCACGGCACCACCCGACGCGGGCAGATTCTGCAGCCCTCGGAAGGTGATCCGGGTTCCCGTTGCGCGGACCCCTAGCGTGGCGGCGATCTCCAAACTGCGGAAAACCGGTTCCATGCGCCCCTACCCCGGCGCGCCTGTCGGCTCGTTGGGTCCGGTCTGTCCCCCCAACGCCCGCCGGGCCGCCTTCTCGGCCGCTTCCTCGGCATCCATCCGGTTCGCCTCGGCCAGCGAGGGCGCCCCGCCACCGAGCCGGTGCGGAACCCAGAACTCCCCGGCGGGATGCGGCCCGTAGGCATCCTGCACCTGGTCGAGCAGGTGCTGCATACGCGAATGCAGCAGCGCGGTCAGTTCCGGCGCAGGCAGCGTCGGCTGGATCGGCTCGCCGACGGCGATCGAGATCGGCACCTTGGGCCGGTACAGGTTCTTCGGGCGTCCCTTGGTCCAGATGCGCTGCGCGCCCCAGACGATGTGCGGGACGATCGGCACGCCGGCCTCGATCGCCATGCGGGCCGCGCCGGACTTGAACTGCTTGATCTCGAAGCTGCGGCTGATGGTGGCCTCGGGGTACACCCCGACCAGCTCGCCGGACTTGAGGTATTCGACCGCGGCATCGTAGGACGCGGCCCCACTGTCGCGGTCCACCTCGATATGGCGCAGGCTGCGCATGATGGGCCCGGTGATCTTGTTGTCGAACACCTCTTTTTTGGCCATGAACCGCACCTTGCGGCCACGCTTCTGCTTGTAGGCGGGCAGGCCCGCGAACGTGAAATCGAAGTAGCTGGTGTGGTTGATCGCGATCACCGCGCCACCGGTGACGGGCAGGTTCTCCACGCCGGTCACGGTGAACTTCAACCCCTGTAGCCGCCAGGCCAGCCGGGCGAGCTGGATGACAGTCCCGTAAACCGGTTCCACATCCGCAAGCGTAGTGCCAGCCGGTCCCGGCGCGTACCCGGTCACCCGACCGGCGGCAAATTCGGTGGATACCCGAACGGCCGATCACGATACTGGGGCCGATGACCATTCCCGCGGACACCGTCGCCGTCCCCGGCATCGTCACCCACATTGCCGCAGGCCGCCCGGTCAAGGCCGTGTGGGACAACGAAGTCGGCGGCCACACCTTCCAGCTGGGCAGCGGCGCCGAACGCGAGTTCGTCAAAGTCGCGCTGCCACATCCGTCGGTGAACCTGACCGCCGAAGCCGACAAACTGGCCTGGGCGGGCCCGTACCTCACGGTGCCCCGCGTGCTCGGCATCGGCCGCGACGGCGCCCTTACATGGCTGCACACCGCGGGTCTGCCGGGCCGCTCCGCCGTCGACCCGCAGTGGGTGGCCCGCCCGCATGCAGCGGTCACCGCCATCGGCAAAGGGCTACGCGCGCTGCACGACCGCCTACCGGTCGAGGACTGCCCGTACGACTGGTCGGTGCGCAAGCGGCTGGCAGGTTTGAGCGAAGCCGGTCGACGCGCGCTGCCCGCAGCGCCACCGGTGGACCGGCTCGTGGTCTGCCACGGCGACGCATGCGCGCCGAACACCCTCATCGCCGACGACGGGCAGTGGTGCGGGCACGTCGACTTCGGTGACCTCGGCGTGGCCGACCGCTGGGCCGACCTGGCCGTGGCCTCGCTGTCGCTGGAGTGGAACTACCCGGGCGACTGGGCAGACGTGTTCTTCACCGCCTACGGCGCCGCGCCCGATCCCGCGCGGATCGACTACTACCGCCAGCTGTGGAACGCCGAGGACTAGCGTCCGCCTGACCTGCCGCGCTTCGGCGTGTCCCGTGATTCCAGCTAGGCTGACCAGGCATTAACGAATTTGGACGAAAGGCAGTTTGTGCAGGTCACCAGCGTCGGACATGCCGGCTTCCTGATCGAGACCCGGGCCGGCAGCATCCTGTGCGACCCGTGGGTCAACCCGGCCTATTTCGCCTCCTGGTTCCCCTTTCCCGACAACAGCCAGCTGGACTGGGACGCGCTCGGAGACGTCGACTACCTGTACGTGTCGCATCTCCACAAGGACCACTTCGACCCCGAGAACCTGCGCCGCCACGTCAACAAGGACGCCGTGGTGCTGCTGCCGGACTACCCCGTGCCGGACCTGCGGCGCGAGCTCGAGAAGCTGGGCTTCCACGAATTCTTCGAGACCACCGACTCCGTCAAGCACACCGTGAGCGGGCCCAAGGGCGATCTCGACATCATGATCATCGCGCTGCGGGCGCCCGCCGACGGCCCGATCGGTGACTCGGGCCTGGTGGTCGACGACGGCGAGACCGTTGCGTTCAACATGAACGACGCGCGTCCCGTCGACCTCGACATGCTGCACAGCGACTTCGGCCAGATCGACGTGCACATGCTGCAGTACTCGGGCGCGATCTGGTACCCGATGGTCTACGACATGCCCGCCCGGGCCAAGGAGGCGTTCGGCACGCAGAAGCGCCAGCGTCAGATGGACCGCTGCCGCCAGTACATCGCGCAGGTCGGCGCGACCTGGGTGGTGCCTTCGGCAGGCCCGCCGTGCTTCCTCGATCCCGAGCTGCGGCATCTCAACGACGACCACGGCGACCCGGCGAACATCTTCCCCGACCAGATCGTGTTCCTGGACCAGATGCGGTCCCACGGCCACGACGGCGGGCTGCTGATGATCCCCGGCAGCACAGCGGATTTCACGGGCTCGACGCTGAACTCGCTGACGCATCCCGTGGACGATCCCGAGACGATCTTCACCACCGGCAAGGCCGCCTACATCGAGGACTACGCGCAGCGCATGGCCCCGGTGCTGGCCGCCGAGAAGGCGTCGTGGGCGCCCGCGGCCGGCGAACCGCTGCTGGAGCCGCTGCGCGCACTGTTCGAACCGATCATGAGCCAGACCGATCAGATCTGCGACGGCATCGGCTACCCGGTCGAGCTGCGCCTCGGCCCGGAGACCGTGGTCCTCGACTTCCCGAAACGAGTTGTGCGCGAAGCTATCCCGGATGAGAAGTTCCGGTACGGCTTCGGGATCGCACCCGAATTGGCGCGTACCGTGCTGCGGGACAACGAGCCGGACTGGGTCAACACCATCTTCCTGTCCACCCGGTTCTCCGCGTGGCGGGTCGGCGGCTACAACGAGTTCCTCTACACGTTCTTCAAGTGTCTGACCGACGAACGCATCGCCTATGCCGACGGCTGGTTCGCCGAAGCCCACGACGACACCGCGTCGATCACGCTGGACGGCTGGGAGATTCAGCGCAGGTGCCCGCACCTCAAGGCCGACCTTTCGAAGTTCGGCGTGGTTGAGGGCACCACCCTGACCTGCAACCTGCACGGCTGGCAGTGGAACCTGGAGAACGGCCGGTGCCTGACCACCAAGGGCCATCAGCTCAGGAGCGAACGGGCATGACCGGGGCGCAGTACGACGACGGTCTGATCCAGCTGGATCGGGAAGCGATCACACTGCGCCGCTACCATTTTCCGTCCGGCACGTCGAAGGTCATCCCGCTGCGCGACATCCGCAGCTACCGGGCCGAGTCGCTGGGTTTGTTGATCAACCGGTTCCGCATCTGGGGCAGCACCGACCTGCGCCGCTGGTTGCCGCTGGATGTCTGGCGGCCCATCAAGTCGACGCTGATCACCCTGAAGGTCAACGGAACCCATCCCGATCCGGCCTTCACACCGCAGCGGCCCGCCGAGTTCATCGCGCTGCTCGACGAGCTGCTCGCGCGCTAGCGCGCTGAAACCAGCTGGCGTAGCTCGGACGCCTCACTCGAGGCACTGTCGTACACCCGCACGATCGCCTCGTCGCCCGCCTTGAGGTAGGTCGACTCACCCAGCGGCGTGTAGCGCGTGGCACCGATCCCGATCAGCACGTTCTCCGGGTGCCCGCTGGCCACCATCAACGCGCCGACATCCTCCAGCGGGGTGTCCGCGGCACCCTTCTGATTGGCCAGCCGCTCGACGATCCAGTCCAGCAGTACCTCGCCGTAGTACGAGTAACCGACCAGCGGGGAGTCCACGCCGTACGCGTGCTGCTCGCCGTTGTCGTCGCGCAGGTAGCACACCAGGCGCATCGTGGCGGTCGGGCCGTCCGGGGTCAGGTCGCTGATGTCGAAGAACTGCGGCGCAACGCCTTTCGACGCCGGGCCCCAGTTCTTCTTGTAGCTGATCTTGGGCGCTCCTGGCCTGCGGATCGAACAGTCGTTGAACGCGCCGAGCGCGAACGGTTCCAGCCGCACCACGGTGTCACCGTTCCACACGACGCGGCAGGCCACCCCGACCTCGGGCTCAATCTGCAGGTTCAGCGGGCCTTCCACCTCACCGGGCTCGGGCAACAGGATCGCGTCGTTGGACAGCGGAAACTCCCCGAGGAAGTCGTCGCGCCCGGGTGCGTACCACGGGAAAATACCTTTGGGCGCATAGCCTTCCGTCACGACCTTGACGAAATCCCCGGCTTCCCCCGCCTGTTCGAGATGCCCGGCGAAGTTTCCCGCCACGCCGAAGCCGAACCAGTTCCGCAGTTCCGTAAGGTCGATGTCGATCATGGCCGCTAACCCTACTGTGGTCACCACAAGCCGGCGACAAGTCGTGATTAAGTCGGTACCGCCAGTCTCTACGGCATGCCGACCGCCGCGCCCCACGCCCAGATCGCCGCAACCCGACCCGACCTGCTGGGCATCACCGTCGCCCACCGGGCCATGCTGGCCGATCTGCGCCGCCTGACCGACCTGGCCATCGCGGTGCGCGACCGCGATGTGATCTGTACGCCGGGCCACGCCCGCGCCATCTCGCGCTACATCGAGCTGTTGTGCGACTCCATTCACCACCACCACACCACCGAGGACATCGTGTTGTGGCCCGTGATCCAGGCCGCGGTCGGCAGCAGGCTCGACCTCGGCGAGCTGACCGAGGATCACGCCGCACTCGACCCACGGCTGGACCAGTTGCGCGCCAGGGCCGCTGCCCTGCGGCTGTCGATGGGCGACCGCCACGTCGCGAGCCTCATGGTGATCGAGCTGGCCGAGCTGACGGCGCTGCTCACCGAGCACATCGAAGAAGAGGAACGCGATGTGTTCCCGCTGATCACCGAACATGTCTCGGTGGCGGACTGGACCGCGGTCGAGACCGAAGCCCGGCGAGGGGGCCGATTGTGGTTCGAGGGTCCGCGCGCACTGGCGGCGATGACCGACGCCGAGCGCACGCGACTCGCCGACCATGCGGGCATAGCGCTGCGGGCCGTGCTCGCGATCGTCGGGGTGCGGTACCGGCGGTTGGAGCGGGCGGTCTTCGGGACGCGCATTACGCGCGAGTTCGAAGTGCCGGCCGACGCGTGCGACGAGGTCGTCTAGTCGACGAGGGACCGTGCCTCGGCCGCAAGCGCCTCCCGCAACGCGTCCGCAGCCTCCCGGTGGCGACGAGCCTGCTCCGGCAGGCCCAGCGCCTCGGCGGCCACCGCGAGCGCAGCGTCGACGGGACCGACCATGAGCCCGTCGACACCCAGCCCGGCGATCCGGCCGGAATAGGGCTCAAGTTCCGCGGCCCTCGCGCGGGTTTCCTCGGTATCGCCGAGCGCCACCGCGGCGTTGACCCGCAGCACCGTGAACGGCAGCCAGAAGTACGCGCGCTCGATCGGTCGGCGGTTACGCCACAGCTCTCGGGCCTCGGCGTCGCGGCCCCGCGCGACCAGCGCCAGCACCGCGGCGTCCAACGCCGCGACCGACACCTCGCGGTAGAAGAACAGCAGCTCGTCGGCCAGCAGACCCAGGTCACCGAGGCAGAACTCACCGGTCACGCGACCCACCATCGCCAGCTTGGCGCCGTTGGCCGCGCCGTTCTCCACCATGCGCGCGGCAAGGTCGGTGTATGAGCTCACGGCGTCGTCGAGGCGGCCAGCCAGCAGGTGCATGCGGGCGCGGAACAACCCCAGCACCCCGAGCAGGTGCAGCAGCTGGCCTGTCCCCGCCCGCGCCACCGCGAGGTCGACGTGCCGTTTCGCCGACACCAGATCAGAGCGATTCCCGGCCGCGAGAGACAGCAGCCAGTGCCCTACGGCTTGATAGTCGGCCTGCTCGGTGGCCTCCGCGGTCCGCAGCAATTCGGCAGCGACGGCGTCACGCTCGGCATCGAGGTCGGGCCCGAGCGAGCAATAGGCCCGGACGTTGAGCGCGGTGCACAGCAGCCGTCCCGACGACGCCGGGTCGTCGGCGTAGGCACGGCGCGCCAGCTCGAGCAGTTCCGTGCTGACCGCGAGCGCGCCGTCCGGGTCGGCGCCCTCGAGTTCGACGTAGAGGGCCTTAAGCAGTCTGATGCGGTCCGCGGCGGGCCGACCGTCGACCGCCAGCAGCCGGCGCAGCTGCTCGACCAGTTGGGCGTCTGACTCGTCGTACTCGCGGTCGCGCCACACCAGCGGCGTGTCCCACGCGGTGCACACGCGCACCCGAAGATCGTCGCGGGCCGTACCGGAGAGCAGCTGCAGCGCCTTCTTGAGTTCGGTGCGCGCGGCGATCGCGTCACCCGACTGCGCCAACGCGGAGATCAGCCCGCAGCGTGCCTCGAATTCGTCCTCCAGGCAGTCCACGCTCGGTCGCAACCGGCGGCCGGCCGCCAGCTCCAGCATCTGCACCGCCGCGCGCCACTGCCTCGCGGCTTCGGCATGCGCCCCCACAGAGCCGGCCTCGCGAGCCGCCGCTGCCGCGAAAGTGGCTGCGGCCAAGGATGTTTCGGCGGTCGCTGCGGCGACCGCGTGATGGGCCAGTGCCGACGGATCCGCCGACCGCCCCGGCCGGGCCAGCAGTTCCAGGGCCGCGGCGTGCAGCCGCGACCGGCGCAACCGGGAGGTGTCCTCGTACAGGGTGTCACGGACCAGGGTGTGGGCGAACCGCAGTTGGCCGGGCCCGGGCTCGTCGAGCAGGCCCAGCAGGACGGCTGGTTCCAGCGCGTCGAGAAGATCGTCGGGGTCTCGCCCGCCGAGCTCGGCCAGCAGGTCGACGTCGACGTCGCGCCCCAGCACGGCCGCCTGCCGCAACGCCGTCACGGTCGGGCCGGGCAGCCGGGCCAGCCGGCGCCGCAGCACATCACGCACCCCGACCGGAACCGAGGCCCATACCGCATCCACGCCCTCCGCGGCCATCAGCCGGGCCAGTTCGCGGACGAAAAGCGAGTTGCCCCCGGTCCTTTCACGCAACAGCCGCAGCGCCTCCCCACTCAGACCGGTCAGCCCGCAATCGGCTGCCAAGGACGCGATCGCCGCCGCATCGAGCCCCGGCAGGATCACGTGCGCCGCGGTGTGGACGGTCAAAGCGGCCCGCGCGGCCTCGAGCTCACCGCGGTCCTCCGACGGGCGATAGGTTCCGACCACCAGCACGCGCCGGTCCTTGAGCCGGTCGGCCACGAGCCGCAGCAGTTCGAGCGTGAGACCGTCGGTGCGATGCAGGTCATCGAGCACGACCACCAGCGGCTGCTGCTCGGCGACCGTGCCGAGCACGTCGGCGACCGCGTGGCCCAACCAGAACGTTCTCGGCTCGGCCGCGACACCGTCGTGCAGCAGTGGCTCCAACACCTGCTTGTCGCCCAATGGCGTTGCCGGGTCGACCAATTGACGCAGCACCTCGGTCCACGCCCAACCGGGTGGCGCGCCGCCGACCTCGGGACAACGCCCGAATACGACACGCCACCCCGCGGTGCGCAACCGGTCCGTCGCGGCGTGGGCGAGGGTCGTCTTGCCGGAACCGGCCTCGCCTCCGATCCACACCACTGCACTGCCCGCCGTGATGACCGCGTGCGCGGCGTCGTCGATCGCCGCGAGTTCGACGGAGCGTCCGTAGGCCACCCGTTCGGTGCGGGCAGGTTCGCGGTCCGGTGCGGCAAGCGGTGGATTCGGCAGCGGCCGGGCCGGTTCCAGGTGGTCTGCGTGACGCAGGATGTCCCGCTCGAGGTCGCGCAGCACCCGCCGGGGTTCGAGCCCCAGCTCGTCGAGCAGGTGTTCGCGGGTGCGCCGCAACACGTCGAGGGCGTCGGCCTGCCGCCCGGTCCCATAGAGCGCGGTGGCCAGGACCGCGGCGGCGCCCTCACGCTCGGGATGGTCCCGGACGTGACGTTCCAGCGCCGTCACCGCCGTGGCGTGCCTGCCGAGTTCGATCTGGGCAGCGGCCAGGTCTTCGACCGCGGCGAGCCGTAATTCGGTCAACCGCGCCACTTCCGGCGCGGCCCACAGTGCATCGCCGACCCCGGCGAACGGATCGCCCGACCAAGTGGCCAGCGCATCGTCCAGCAGCCGCGCCCGCCGCTGCGGGTCCGATTCATTTTGCGCCTCGATCACTTTGGCCTCGAACCACCATGAGTCGACGGCCTCGACCGGAAGTCTCAGGCAGTATCCGGGCGCTGCGCTCACCACGATGCCCGCGGGCGCCCGGCGCGGCCGGCCGGGTTCGAGCGCACGCCGCAGGTGCGATATGTAAACCTGAAGGGCCGCAAGAGCTTTGGGGGGCGGTTCGCCTTCCCAGAGGTCGTCGATGAGCCGGTCGACCGACACCGTGTGACCGTGCGCGAGCACCAACCGCGCGAACAGCGACCGCTGCAGCCGCGCCCCAAGATCTGCCGGCTCGTCACCGACCCAGGCCCGCACCGGGCCGAGCACCGCCACCCGCACGGGGTCCACCGCTGCCATCGTCAGCAGGGCGTGCGGTTAGCTCTTGGGCTCCAGGACTTCGGTACCGAGGTACGGCACCAGCGCCGCGGGCACCCGCACGCTGCCGTCGGGCTGCTGGTGGTTCTCCAGGATCGCCACGAGCCAGCGGGTGGTGGCCAGCGTGCCGTTCAACGTGGCCGCGATCTGCGGCTTGCCGTTCTCGTCGCGGTAGCGCGTGGACAACCGCCGCGCCTGGAACGTTGTGCAGTTCGACGTCGAGGTCAGCTCCCGGTAGGTCTGCTGCGTCGGCACCCAGGCCTCGCAGTCATACTTGCGGGCCGCCGAGGATCCGAGATCCCCTGCCGCGACGTCGATCACGCGGTAGGGCACCTCGATGGCCGCCAGCATCTGGCGCTGCCAGCCCAAAAGCCGCTCATGCTCGGCCTCGGCGTCCTCGGGCTTGCAGTAGACGAAGCCCTCGACCTTGTCGAACTGATGCACACGGATGATGCCGCGGGTGTCCTTGCCGTAGCTGCCCGCCTCCCGGCGGAAGCACGACGACCACCCGGCGTAGCGGCGCGGACCGTCCGACAGATCGATGATCTCGTCGGCGTGGTAGCCGGCCAGCGGCACCTCCGAGGTGCCGACCAGGTACATGTCGTCGGCTTCGAGGTGGTACACCTCCTCGGCGTGCGCACCGAGAAATCCGGTGCCCGCCATGACTTCCGGACGCACCAGCACGGGCGGGATCATCAGGGTGAACCCATTGTCCACCGCGAGCCTGGCGGCCAGTTGCAGCAGCCCGAGCTGCAGCAGCGCGCCGACGCCGGTCAGGAAGTAGAACCGCGAGCCGGAAACCTTGGCGCCGCGTTCCATGTCGATGAGCCCGAGCGCCTCACCGAGCTCGAGGTGATCCTTGGCGTTCTCGATCGCCCGCGGCTCGCCGACCGTGTCCAGCAAGACGTAGTCGTCCTCGCCGCCGGCCGGCACACCATCGACGATCACGTTGCCGATCGCCATGTGCGCGGCCGTGAACGCGGCGTCGGCCTCGGCTTGCGCGGCCTCGGCGGCCTTGACCTGTTCAGCGAGTTCCTTGGCCTGCTGCAGCAGGGCGGGCCGCTCGTCCGGTGTGGCCTTGCCCACCGACTTGCTGGCCGCCTTCTGCTCGGCACGCAGGTTGTCGGCCGCGGACACCGCAGCACGGCGCGCGGTGTCGGCCGCCAAAAGCGCATCGACGAGCGCCGGGTCTTCGCCACGCGCGCGTTGTGACGCGCGGACGACGTCGGGATTCTCGCGCAACAACCTGAGGTCGATCACGGGCGCTACCTTAACTTTTGCCGGATCGCGGCGTACATGTGAGGTGGCCTACCGCCAACGCCGCTCAGGCCTCAGGCACAACCACGTAACGTTACATCCGTATCAGTTGTCACAGCGCGTGACACGCCTGTCACAATGGAGCGGATGTTGGAAGCACCTGAGCACCCCGATGACCAGCTCGCCGCGACCGGCGATCGGCGCGACGGGCACTGGTGGCAGAGCCTGCAAGCCGCCTCGACGCGTCGTGCGCTGCTGCTGACGGCGCTCGGCGGGTTGCTCATCGCAGGACTGATCACGGCGCTGCCGCGCAGCGAGGGCGCCAACACCGCGCTCAACGCCGGTGCGCTTGCGCTCGGACCCCGCGGCAACGACACGTTCGACCATGTCAAGACGGGAGACTGCCTGAACTGGCCCGGTCCCGATCCCGACGGCGCGCACATCGTCTCCTGCACCGACGAGCACCGCTTCGAGGTCGCCGAGGCCGTCGACATGCGCACGTTCCCGGGCAGCGAGTACGGCCCCAACGCCGCGCCGCCGTCCGAGGACCGCATCAAACAGATCAGCCAGGAACAGTGCACCCCGGCGTTGCGCCAGTACCTGGGGCCGAAGTTCGACCCGAACGGCAAGTTCACTATCGGCCTGCTGTGGTCGGGCGAGAAGGCCTGGAAGCAGTCGGGCGAACGCCGCATGCTCTGCGGGCTGCAGTTACTCGGCCCCGGTGACACCCAGATCGCCTTCCAGGGCAAGGTCGCCGACATCGATCAGTCCAAGGTGTGGCCGGCAGGCACGTGCCTGGGCATCGACCCCGCGACCAACCAGCCCACCGACGTCCCGGTGGACTGCGCGGCACCGCATGCCATGGAGGTCACCGGCGCGGTGAACCTGGCCGAGAAGTTCCCCGGAGGCCTCCCTCCCGAACCCGACCAGGACTCCTACATCAAGGAGACCTGCACCAAGCTGACCGACGACTATTTGGCGCCCGTACAGCTGCGGAGCACGACCCTGGCGCTGAGCTACAGCACCATCGCGCTGCCCAGCTGGTCGGCGGGCAGCCGCCAGGTGTCGTGCAGCATCGGCGCGACGCTCGGGAACGGTGGTTGGTCGACGCTGGTCCACAGCGCCAAGGGCCCGCTGATGATCAACGGGCAGCCGCCGGTCGCCCCGCCGGACATTCCCGAGGAGCGGTTGAACATGCCGCCGATCCCGATGCCGGAAGCGACCGTCGACACGTCGTCGTCCTCGGGTTCGTCGTCCTCGGGTTCGTCCTCGTCGGGCTCATCCTCGTCGTCGGGTTCGTCGTCGTCGTCCGGCTCGTCGTCGTCCACGGGCTCGCAGTCGCAGCAGACGCAGCACCTGCCCGCCGCACCCAGCTCGGCAGCACCGGAGCCTCAGCAGGCCAACACGTTCAACCCGCCGCCGCCCGGGGCCCCGCCGGCACCGGACCAGGCGCAACCGCCCGCGGCGGATCAGGCTGCACCGCCGGCCCCCGCGCCCGAGCAGGCGGCACCGGCACCTGCGGGCCCGCCGCCGGGCGAACCGGCACCGCCACCACTGGTGCCGTAAGCCATGGCCGTGCGGATGAGCCCGCAACGGTTTGAGGAACTGGTTTCCGAAGCTCTCGACCGCATCCCGCAGGAACTGGCCGCGGCGATCGACAACGTCGTGGTGCTCGTCGAAGACCGCAACGCCGAGGAGCCCGACATCCTGGGCCTGTACCAGGGCATCGCGTTGACCGAGCGGGACTCCTGGTACGCGGGATCACTGCCGGACACCATCACGATCTACCGGGAACCGCTGCTGGAGATGTGTGCGGACGACGACGAGGTCCGCGACGAGGTGGCGATCACGGTCATCCACGAGATCGCGCACCATTTCGGGATCGATGACGAGCGGCTCCACCGGCTGGGTTGGGGATGACCCGAAAGAAGCCCATCCCCCCGCGCGGCATCGCCGCATTGTCGGTGTGCGGTGCTATGAACAGGCCATGAGCATCCAGTGCCGGGACTGTCTGGCCGGTCTGGAGCACTGCCACGGCACGGTCGTCCACCACGTCCGGTACCGCGCGGAGTGCACTGACGACGGCTGCACCACCCCCGAGATCGCCCACACCTTCAGCATCGACTGCGAATCGATCGGCTGTCCCTGCGGCCGCGACATCGCGCTCGCGATCTAGCCCATCGGGTCGCCTGAGTGCAGCGCATCCTCGACCGGGTGCACCTCCGGCTCGGGATAGAACGGCGGGGTCAGCGCGGCCCACTGCACACAGCTCCAGCGCCCGTCGGTGATCGGCGCCAGCACCACTGATTCGGCGTTGCCCAGGTGATGGTCGAGCGCGAAGCTCGAATCGATGCCGGCCAGCGTGGCCGCGACCAACCGGATCGCGGCGCCGTGACTGACCACGACGATGTCGCCGGGGAACTCGTGATCGTCGAGGTAGCGCATCCGAAGCTCGGTGAGCACCGGGACGTAGCGGTCGAGCACCTGGGTGGCCGTCTCGCCGCCGGGCATGGGCACGTCGAGCTCGCCCTGATGCCAACGCTGATAGATCGCGTTGAACTGCGCGATCGCCGCGTCGTCGTTGCGGTTCTCCAACTCGCCGACCTGAACTTCGTGCAGGCCTTCGAACTCGTGCAGGCCGAGACCGGTTTCGGCGCCGATGCCCGCGGCGGTCTGCGCGGCCCGGCGCGCCACGGAGTGGCCGACCATCGCGAGCGGTTGCGGCAGCGTGCGCGCGAACCGGCGCGCCTGGTCGTGGCCGAGGTCGGTCAGCTCGGCGCCGGGCGGGCGCGTGTCGAGGCGGCGGTCGACATTGCCATGGGACTGGCCGTGACGGACCAGGATCAGCCGTCCACTCATGCGCGGTCTCCGTTGCGTAGGCGCTCCAGCCACTGCGACGCCTCGTCGAGGTGCGGCGGCGGCGCGCCTGCCGCGGACCCCGTAGGCCAAGAACCCAGATATCTCACATCTGCACAACGCCGGTGCAGCGCTTTGAGTGCCTCGGCCACCGGAACGTCGTCGATGTGGCCCACGCAGTCGAGAAAGAACATGTACGTGCCCAACTCGGTTCGGGTCGGCCGGGATTCGATGCGAGTCAGGTCGATGCCGCGGATCGAGAATTCGGTCATGGCAGACACCAGCGCACCGGGGACGTTCTCCAGCCGCAAGACCACCGAGGTGCGGTCGGCACCCGTCGAGTGCGGTGGCCGCCCGGGCAGCCCGGCGAGCACGAAGCGGGTTCTGGCGTTGGCCTCGTCGACGACGCCGGAGGCCAGCACGTCGACGCCACAGCGCTGAGCGGCCAGCAACGTGCTGACCCCGGCGTCGGCGCGGCCCTCGGCGACGTCGTGCGACGCCGAGGCGTTCGAGATCGCCGGAACCACTTCGGCGTCGGGCAGGTTGGCGGCCAGCCAGTTGCGCACCTGGGCCGCGGCGACCGGGAAGGCCGCGACCGTCGCGATGGGGCCGGTATGGCCGGGTCGCACCACGATCGTGAACGACACGTCCAGCGTGAGCTCGGCGTAGATCTGCAGCGGTGATCCCGCGGCGAGGCTGTCGAGTGTCGGAAGCACCGAACCTTCGATCGAGTTCTCGATCGGCACGCACGCGTAGTCGGCCTGCTGCTCGCGCACCGCGGCTAGCGCGCCGGGCGTGCTGTCGGTCCGGACCGGCGTGAATGCCGTGTGTGCGTCGGCTCCCGGTGGAATGCCAGGTACCGAACCGTTGGCGATCATCTGCAGCAATGCCGCCTCGGTGAAAGTTCCTTCCGGTCCGAGGTAGGCGATGCGCGGCACATGCCAACCCTATCCGCTCGGTTTCCCTGGACCGGTCGTGTCGCGCGCGGCATGTTCGGTACGCCTTGCGGCCACCGGGGCACCCAGTTAATTTAGGCTTACCTCACCTCAAGGAAAGGCGGCGAGATGGCCACAGCGGCACCGACGACGGCCGAGCGGATTCGCAGTGCATGCGCGCGCGGTGGCGGCGCCATGGTCGCCGTCGAAGGCCTCGAGCCGATCGCGACGCCCGTCCACCACCTGCTCGACGACGGCTCGTTCGCGATCACCGTGCCGCAGACCGGGCCGCTGGCCGCGATGGTGGTGTCGGCAGGCTCGGCAGGTGTGCAGGCCGTGCTCGAGATGACCGACTACGCACCGCTGCCGCTGCGCGAGCCCGTACGCTCCCTGGTCTGGATCCGGGGCCGGCTGCAGCACGTGCCGGCGGGCGAGGTCGCGGCGCTGCTCGACATCGTCGCCACGAAAGACCCGAATCCTGCCCTGCTGCAAGTCAATTCATCCCCGCAGCAAGGTGACGACACGTACGCCCTGATGCGCCTGGAGATCGAGTCGGTGGTCGTCGCCGACGCCACCGGCGCCGAGTCCGTCGGCCTGGGCGCGCTGCTGCAGGCCCAGCCGGACCCCTTCTGTGCCATGGAGTCCTGCTGGCTGCAACACATGGAATCCGCGCACCGCGACGTGGTGGAACGGCTCGCTACCCGACTGCCCGTGGCCCTGCGCCAAGGCCGCGTGCGGCCGCTGGGCCTGGACCGCTACGGCGTGCAGCTGCGCGTCGAGATCGACAACGGCGACCACGACGTGCGGCTGCCGTTCGCCAAGCCGGTCGACGATGTCACGGGCCTCAGCCAGGCGATCCGCGTGCTCATGGGGTGCCCCTTCCTCAACGGGCTACGCGCACGACGCATCTGATCTCAGGAGCACCGCTACCGTAGCTCCGGTGACCGAGCCCCCTGCCGCGGAGCGACCACGCCGCGCGCTCAAGATCGAGATCGCCGTCGTCCTGGCGGTGACCTTCGGGCTCAGCGCTTACACCGCGCTGCTCAAACTGACCGAGGCCGTGCTGCTCGGCCTGGCCGGGCAGACCGTGGCGCTCAACCCCAAGCGCTCGCCGTTCGACCTGATCGACCTCGGCCTGCACCTGGCCGGCATCCTGCAGCTGCTCGCGTGGGGAGCGCTCGCGCTGTATCTGTTGTGGCGCAGCGGATTCGGCCCGGCCAAGATCGGTCTGGCCCGGCCGCAATGGCGCGCCGACGGTCTCGGCGGCCTGGGTCTGGCCGCGCTGATCGGCCTGCCGGGGTTGGCGTTCTACGTCCTTGCCCGGCTGCTCGGCCTCAGTGCCGACGTCGAACCCGCCGAGCTGTACGACACCTGGTGGCGCATCCCGGTGCTACTGGGAGTGGCGTTCGCCAACGGCTGGGCCGAAGAGATCATCGTCGTGGGTTTCCTGCTGACGCGGTTGCGCCAGCTCGACGTCAGCCCGGGGCGTGCCCTGGTGATCTCAAGCCTGCTGCGCGGCGCCTACCACCTCTACCAGGGGTACAGCGCGGGCGTCGGCAACGTCGTGATGGGCCTGGTGTTCGGCTACGCCTGGCAGCGCACGGGCCGGTTGTGGCCGCTGATCATCGCCCACACCCTGATCGATGCCGTCGCATTCGTCGGCTATGCGCTTGTCGCGGACCATCTCAGCTGGTTGCAGTAGACCGGCCGCTTCGACACGTACATTTCAGCTGTGGACGACAACCGGTACCAGCCCGACCCGCGGTTGCGGCGTCCGGCCCCGGGCCGGCCGCCCGCTGAACCGTCGCAGGTCATCCGGCGCGATCCGAACTACCGGCCGCCGTGGCCCCCGAATCCGCCTACGCCACCCAGGCAACCACCGCCTCGGCCGGCCCCGCCCCCGCGGCGCGCCGCACCCCCGCCGCCACCACCTCCGCCCCGGCGGCCGCCCGCGCCCGTGGCCCGCCCGCCTCAGCCCGCCGGACCGCCGCCACCCACACCGAAAGCGCCCCGCAAGCCGCGGCGCCGACGCCGCTGGGGCCGCATCGTGCTGACGCTGCTGCTGTTGGCGATCGTCGGCATCGTCGCCACGGGTGTGTGGATCGACTCGTCGTTACAACGGATCCCGGCGCTTGCCGACTACCCCGAACGGCCCGGCACCGGCCGGGGCACCACATGGCTGCTGGTCGGCTCGGACAGCCGCCAAGGGCTGAGCCCCGAGCAACAGGCCGAGCTCGCGACGGGCGGGGACATCGGCAACGGCCGCACCGACACGATCCTGATCGTGCACGTCCCGGGCCTGGGCTCGAGCACGCCCGCCACGATGGTGTCCATCCCGCGCGACTCGTATGTGCCCATCCCGGGCTACGGTGAGGACAAGATCAACGCGGCCTTCTCGCTGGGCGGCGCGCCGCTGCTGGCGCAGACCGTCGAACAGGCCACGGGTCTGCGGCTCGACCACTACGCCGAGATCGGGTTCGACGGATTCGCGGCCCTCGTCGACGCCGTCGGCGGGGTCACGATGTGCCCGCCCGAACCGATCACCGACCCACTCGCCGGCATCGACCTGCCCGCCGGTTGCCAACGCCTCGACGGCCGCAACGCGCTCGGATACGTGCGCACCAGGGCGACGCCGCGCGCAGACCTCGACCGCATGGTCAACCAGCGCCTGTTCATGTCCGCGCTGCTGCACCGGGCGACCAGCCCGTCGGTCCTGCTCAACCCGCTGCGCTGGTATCCGATGGCGCACGCCGCCGGCGCAACGGTCACGGTCGACCAAGACGCCCACATCTGGGATCTGGCCTGGCTGGCCTGGGCACTGCACGGTGATCCCGTGACCACCACGGTGCCCATCGGAGAGTTCACCGGGAGCGATTCCGGTTCGGTGGTCGTGTGGGACAGCGACGCCGCGGGCCGGCTGTTCGCCGCGTTGGCCGCCGACGACCCGGCACCTCCCGACACGTTGAACACGCAATAGTTTAGGCAAAGCTAAATTAGGCAACAGCAAATTCAAAGCGATATTTGTTAGCGCCGTCACACCACTTAGGTAAAGCTGACCTCAATGAGGTTCACCTTCTATGACAATGCGCGCTGACCTGCTATATCCTCGCGATCATGACGATCACCGGTGCCCTCGACACGAAATTCCACGCGCTTCTCCAGGACCAGATTCGCAGCGAATTCACCGCGGCTCAGCAATACATTGCGATTGCCGTTTATTTCGATGGCGCCGATCTTCCGCAGCTCGCCAAGCACTTCTACGCGCAGGCCATCGAGGAGCGCAACCACGCCATGATGCTGGTGCAGTACCTGCTCGACCGCGACGTCGACGTCGAGATCCCCGGCGTGGACACGGTGTGCAATCGGTTCGATTCGCCCCGCGAGGCGCTTGTGCTGGCGCTCAACCAGGAGCGCACGGTCACCGAGCAGATCAGCCGGCTGGCGAGCGTGGCCCGCGAGGAGCACGACTACCTCGGCGAGCAGTTCATGCAGTGGTTCCTCAAGGAGCAGGTCGAAGAGGTCGCCATGATGTCGACGCTCGTGCGGATCGCCGACCGCGCCGGCGCCAACCTGTTCCACCTCGAGGACTTCGTCGCACGTGAGCTCGGCGCGGCAACTGCCGACCCGACCGCGCCGACCGCCGCGGGCGGCAACCTCTAAATCCGGCCGACGTCAGTCCCGGCCCGCACCGGTCAGGCCGTTCTGCAGCCAGTCCTTGGTGCGGCCGGGATGGTTGGTCGCGACCCAGGCCACCCCGATGTCGCGGCAGAAGCGGACATCCTCGTAGTGATCGACCGTCCAGCAGTACAGCGCCCGGCCCTGTGCCGCCGCCCGGTCGACCAACTCGGGATGTTCGCGCAGCGTCGCGATGGACGGGCCGACCGCGGTGGCACCGACCGTCGTGGCGGCGCTGCCGCCCAGGTAGCGCGACGTCTCGCCCAACAACACCGTGGGGAGCATCGGCGCGGCGCGGCGGATCCGCCAGACCGCGGCCGCCGAGAACGACATCACCACGGCCCGCGCGAGATCCGCGGACGCCGGCGCGGCGATCCCGTACCGATGCAGTAGCGCCAGCACCTTGTTCTCCACGAGGGCGCCGTACCGGACGGGGTGCTTGGTCTCGATGAAGAGTTTGACGGGCCGGTTCCAGTCCAGCACCAGCGAGACGAGGTCGTCGAGCGTCAACAGCCCGGTGTCCTGATCGCCGTCCGGGCGCCAGCTCGAATGCCATGACCCGTAATCGAGATCCCGCAACTGCGCCAGTGTCATCTCACTGACCAGACCCGAACCGGTCGACGTCCGGTCCACCTTCCGGTCATGCACGCACACCAGGTGCCCATCACGGGTCAGCCGCACGTCGCACTCGACGCCGTCGGCACCCTCACGCAACGCGAGATCGTAGGCAGCCAAGGTGTGTTCGGGCCGGTCCGCAGACGCTCCGCGATGTGCCACCACAAATGGATGAACCCGATCCGGTGTCGGCCCAGCAGCGCCGGCGTCGTCCGCGGTCATATGGCTATGCTGCCGGGTTCTGCCCTTCGGTCTCAACCGGAACGGCCGATTCCTCGGTCTGTGCCGGCTGATCGGCGCTGTCGGCAGACGGCGCCGGGGATGCCTCGGCAGTGCCCACCACGACCCAGCGATGGGCACTGCGGTGCGGTTCGGTGCGCTCGAACCGGAAGTACAGCCGGGCCGTCAACGCCACGGTTGCGACTGCGAAGACGTAGCCGACGGTGGTGATCACGGTGTTGTCGGCGATGCCCTGCGGCGAGTTCCAGAAGAAGCTCACCAGCACGGTACTGATCACCGACCACGTCGCGGTCACCGCGCTCACGGCCCACACTGCCCACCACAGCGCGATCGGCCGGCGCAGCTGCGTCAACCGGCCCTCGATCGTGGCCAGCTCGATGACGAACACGGGTGCCACCAGCACGTTGAGCCCGGGGAACAAACACAGGATCAAGATTTCCCACGGCGACCGTGGATCGTCCTGTCCGCGATGCCGGTAGGCTGCGGCGCGCCGAGCGATCAGCCAGTTGGCCAGGAATATCGCGGTGACGATCACGGCGACCACCGCGAGCACGCTTGCCAGCAGCCCGAGCACGACACCGCCTGCGGCGACGAAGGGATGCAGCAACACCGTGCGGTTGATCAACAGCAGGATGTAGCGCACCAGATGGGCGAAGACCGCGAAGCCCAGCATCGCCATTGCGAGGATCAGCAGCTTGCGGACGGTCGAAGCGGACGGTCCGCCGCGCGTGACATCGCGCTGCTCTTCGGGTTCGAAGTACTGCTGCAGGCCCCAGCGCGGAATGACGGGATAGCGCGGGGTCGGTCCGAGCGGCCTGCGCTGCCGACGGGCCGGCGGCGCCGCGCCCGGACGAACGGCGATCCAGCGGTAACCCGGGGCCGGCCGCTGCGGCGGGCGCTGCTGGGCCGGTTGCTGCGGGGGTGCCCACTGCTGTGCGGGAGCCGACGGTGCGAGCAGCGTGCCACCACACCGCGGGCACCACGACCGTTGCCGGTCGCGCACGTTCCAGCGCGTCCCGCACTGCGAACACACCTGGATCATCCGACCAGCCTAGCGACGACTC
Organism: Mycolicibacterium mageritense; assembly: GCF_010727475.1. Taxonomy (NCBI): domain Bacteria; kingdom Bacillati; phylum Actinomycetota; class Actinomycetes; order Mycobacteriales; family Mycobacteriaceae; genus Mycobacterium; species Mycolicibacterium mageritense. The sequence goes on along the minus strand of NZ_AP022567.1, from coordinate 2,921,613 downwards.
GGTAGTTGCTTTTGCGGCTGCCCGGTCAGACCGTGCCGACGCCGCCGTCGTCGGTGACCACGGGCCGGCCGGCGGCCGTCCAGGCCAGCATGCCGCCGTTGACGTTGACCGGGGTGTAGCCGTTGCGAGCCAGATAGTTCGCGACGCGCAGCGACCGCCCGCCGGCGTGGCACACCACGAACAGTTCGGCGTCGGGGTCGATCTCGGCCATCCGGGCAGGCACGTCACCCATCGGTATGTGCTGGGCACCTGCCACATGCCCGCGCTGCCATTCGTCATCCTCACGCACGTCGAGCAGGACCACCGACCCCTCGAACGTCGTGGGAACCGCGGCGATCTCCGCCTGCGCGACCTCCACATCGTCCATGGCAACCATGCTGACACGCCGATCTTGCCGACGCATCCATCGCCGTGGACCCATCGCGCTTAGCAATGCGCGGCTATCCACAGTTTCCACAGGTTCATCCACAGGCCGACACCTGCCGCGACCGTCCGCAGCCTGGTTTAGCTGTGCGCTTACTGATCAACACTGTGGATAACCCTGTGTTCACCCGAGCGTCGATCAACACCTGATTGCGAAGCGAGCGAAATTGCTCGTGCCGCTAACTATCTGCGGACACGCCGCATCGGCGGACCGTGGCCCGATTCCGCAGCCGCCACCGCCGGGATCCGCACCGCCCGACGCGCGAAGCCGGTGCCGCCGCAGATTGTGCTCACGTTGATTCCCATTACCGCGCCCGGCCAAACGGAGCGCCGCGGTGGCGACGGGGCGGCACGTCGCGTTCGCGCAGAATTCGCGCCGCGTTCGCGATGCACGTGCCGAACGGTCCTGCCCTGGCGAAACCAGCTCGGGTGTTTGCGGCGTGGCGGCCCCGATTTTTGCCGGCACCGCAAAGGGTCTATGATCGGCGTCACACCTGATGTTGTGACAGAACTCACTGGGGGCAAACATTGATCGCGCAGGTCAGGAGCGTGTGATGGCATCGCATCCGATGGGCCCGGGGTCGGCCTTACCACAATCTGAGTGGCATTCGTCCGGACACCTGCACACCCGCAACCAACTGATGTCGTTCATGCGGGCGGGCGTGATCGCGCTGCTGTTGCTGGGCGTCCTCGCGTTGATCGTCTTGTACTGACCGCGAACCGATCGGGTATACGTGGGGTGGTGACGCGCGTCCTTGCGATGCGCGCGGCGATGGAGCAATGTTGACGACGATCTTGATGACGTCGAACTCCATCGATCAATTACAGGAAGGAATCTCGTGGCTGAATACACCCTGCCAGACCTGGATTACGACTACGGAGCACTGGAACCCCACATCTCCGGTCAGATCAACGAGCTTCACCACAGCAAACACCACGCGGCGTACGTCAAGGGCGTCAACGACGCAGTTGCGAAGCTCGAGGAAGCCCGGGCCAACGGTGACCACGCCGCGATCTTCCTCAACGAGAAGAACCTGGCCTTCCACCTCGGCGGTCACGTGAACCACTCGATCTGGTGGAAGAACCTGTCCCCCAACGGCGGTGACAAGCCGACGGGTGATCTCGCGGCCGCCATCGACGAGCAGTTCGGATCGTTCGACAAGTTCCAGGCACAGTTCACCGCGGCCGCCAACGGCCTGCAGGGCTCGGGTTGGGCCGTCCTCGGCTACGACAGCCTCGGCGACCGGCTGCTGACCTTCCAGCTGTATGACCAGCAGGCCAACGTACCGCTCGGCATTATTCCGCTGCTTCAGGTGGACATGTGGGAGCACGCCTTCTACCTGCAGTACAAGAACGTTAAGGCGGACTACGTCAAGGCCTTCTGGAACGTCGTCAACTGGGAGGACGTCCAGAACCGCTACGCGGCGGCCACGTCGAAGGCCAACGGCCTCATCTTCGGCTGAGCCGGAATCTGCCCGACCAGAGGGTATTTCAGAAGTCTCTACAGAAGGGGCGTCGCGCGACAGCGCGGCGCCCCGCCCTCGTTCTCGGCCCACCGTGTCGCCTTGCACACCCCGCGACGTGGGCGCATCCTGAATTCATCGACCAATGTGCCGGGGCACGTCCGATCGCCGTCGACGGACGAATCCCGGCACTGACGTCCCGGAGGCGAAGATGGATAAGGGGTCTTCTCGGGCGATCGAAATCGCCCCTTTTCATTCCGGTGGCTTGCTCAAGGGATTCGTGGTGTCAGGCCGCTGGCCCGAGTCGACCAAAGAATGGGCACAGCTGTTGATCGTCACCGTGCGCGTGGCCTCGCTTCCCGGATTGCTGGCCACCACAACGATTTTCGGTGTGCGTGAGGAGCTTCCCGAGCAGCCTCAGCCGGGCACCGTGGGGCTCGTGCTCGCCGAGGGTCCGGTGGTCGGTGAGTCCGCGGTGCCGCCCGGCTATTTCGCCGAGCACCAGCCACCCGCATTGCTGATGCTGCATCCGCCGTCGGAGACGACGCCGTCGCTGCCTGAGTGTGCCGGCGCGGCGTCGGGATGTGTGCTGCTGCCCGGTCTGCCGCACCTCGGTCTCGAACACCGGGCGGCGTGGGTCGAGGCAGAGTCAGACGGCACGATCACGTCGATGGTGAGCCGCGTGGGCGTCGATCCGATCAGCCACCCGGACACCGCGATTCTCGCGATGCTGCTGGCGGCGTGAGCCGCTTGTATTTATATGGCGAAAACAAGAATACGGCTACCCGAAACAGGTAGGAGAGCTAGCGAACCGAGCAAGCAACCGTTAGGGTCTTAGCCGTCAGCGAAGGGCCGTAGTCCCGATCGCCGAGTCGACATCCTGGCGCCAGCCCGGCCGGCGAACCGCTTCGCAGCGGTGGACGAGACCTTCGACCGCATGCCGCGCAGGTCTGTTGATCGTTGCTGCGGCGACGCGCCGAGAGGTCGTCAGTGCTTGCCGCCACGCCCAGCAGCCTCGGCGTGGTTGCCGTCTCCTTGCCCGCCCAGATGCGGCCGGCGATCGCACCCGTGCCGTTCGGATGGCACCTGAGGTTGTCCATTCTCGGTGCCGCCGTCATCGTCTCATGCATCTTTTCCGGCCTCGTAGACCATTTAATGGGACTCACTCCCCCGGATAATTCGATTACATTTGCTGCGCTAATCGCATTTCTGTCGGTCGTTTTTTGGGCGCGCCACGTGGGCCGCGCCGATAGCGGCGGAGCCGGAAAAGCGACGGCATTGTGTCCGGCGCTGCTCACAGTTGTCTCGTCGCTCGCGCCGACCCGTCCCGGTCACGCGCCGATGCCCGCGTCCGTTGGCGATCGTGACTGGTCAGACGCCTGGCGCGACACCGCGCGAGGGGCGGTGCTGGCAGTCGCGGCAGCAATCACCGCCGCGTCGGTGCGCCATCACCGGTTGTCTGAGCGGTCCGTGCGCAACGCAGCGGGTGTGCTATTCCTGTTAGTCGGGTTGTGGATGCTGATCATCGGCGCGCTTGGCTGGCGCCCGGTCACGGCGGCGGTTACCGTCCTCGTGGTCATGGCCGCCGCAGGGTCCGCCGCCTGCGGGCCTGCGCGTGAGCGCGCGCCGACACCTTGGTCCGCCGGCTGAACGTGAATCGTCACCAGAATCCGCCTGAAGCCGTCGTGGCAACTTTTTGTTCGGCGGATCGCGCCTTTTCGGCGGCCGCGACGACAGCGCGCGCCCCGTGCCGCACGCCGGTGCCGCGCGGCGCGCCAGTGCGGCGTTGGTCTGTGCGCCAGCAAATACCCATTTCGGGACGTGATCTGACCGTGTCCGTTGCCCAGCGACCAGGTGAGGTCACCCCTGAGATGCATAGACAGCAGCTCACCAGCGCCAATGCAACGCAACCGTCATTATTTGCCTAGTCACACGACGGAATCCCGCCCTCGACGCCCGGCGAAGGTACCGGTTTCCGCTGCCCGGACCCACAAAACACAAAGCCGATTTAACTTTTACGCGGTTTGCACTTGGTTGTTGCCACAACTCTCGCTACGATGGTCAGCAAATACGCCGCCTATTCGTACCGCTCATGATGCATGTGGAGGTCAAATCGATGAGCAAGACGTTCGCCGCCCGCCTAAACCGCCTGTTCGACACGGTTTATCCACCTGGGCGCGGACCCCATACCTCGGCTGAGGTCATCGCCGCGCTGAAGTCCGAGGGCATCACCATGTCGGCGCCGTACCTGTCGCAGCTCCGGTCGGGCAACCGCACCAACCCATCCGTGGCAACAATGGCCGCCCTTGCCAATTTCTTCCGGATCAAGCCGGCCTACTTCACCGACGACGAGTACTACGAGAAGCTCGACAAGGAGCTGACCTGGCTCGCGAGCATGCGCGACGAAGGGGTCCGTCGCATCGCAGCCCGCACCGTTGGCCTGTCGGCCGAGGCGCAGCAGGACATCGTCCAGAAGGTCGACGAACTGCGCCGCCGCGAACAACTCGACGACTGACGTCCACTCAAGCCGCCAGCTGAGCAGGATCACCAGATGATCCCTGCTTAGCTGGCGTGTTTGGCTTTTTCCAATGCGCGGTACTGCTCGGCAATAGCAAGGATCCATTCCCGGTCGGAATACGATTCCGGTTGGCGCAGCCAGGTGAGTCCTGGAAATGCGGCGGGGTCCGGCTCGTCGTCGCCGCGAGTTTCATAGATCCACTGCGCGACGACGCGCGCCTGCTCGGTCGGTGACACGTTCGCCGGATCGCCCTTGCGGCGCCGATCGTCTTTTGCCGACGATCCTCGGGGGCCGACCGACTCACGATTCCGCGCCGCAGTCGCCGCAGCGGTGGCCTCCAGGTACAGCGAATCCGATATCAACGACATCCGTTCAGCCACCCGGAAAACCAACGGTCCCCGCGGTCGCACGCCGATGCCGACATCAGGCTGACGCCGCCCGAGTTCGGCAAGCAGCGGCGCGATGACACGCAGTTCCTGCCGTGCCCCGAACCAGTCTTCGATGCTCGGCAACAACGAGCCCATCGCGACGATCACCATCGCGCAGCCCAATATCGTGACCGCCGCACCCACACTGACCAGGTTGGTCCGGCTCACCACCCGGATCAGGAAGAACCCGCTCGCCGCCACGATCAGGACAATGCCGATCGTGAACACGAACAGCGCGCGACCGCGCCGGCTGCGGTTCGAGTAGCGCACGCCGGCCCACGTCACGAGCGTGAGCGCCAGGAGCACGTACAGCAACGGCAGCAGCCACGTGGTGCCGTTGCCGCCGAGGTTGCGTTGCAGGTACTCCCCCGGCGCCATCTCGGGTTGCCGGCCGGCCAGGAAGAACGTCGCCAGGCTGACGACCGCCACGACCGCGGCGACGCCGTACTGCACCATCGCGATGCGCCGGCTGATCGCGGCGGGACGATCGGAGGCCGCGGTGGTGATCATCACGCAGCTTCCCGCCGCACATGCGATCAACGCCACCTGGCTGAACGCCATCGCGATGTTGGGCCAGTGCAGCAGGGTGTCGGTGAGAAGTGCCAGCGGCTGCCAGTTGAACGCGGCCACCGCGCCGAGGCTGCCCAGCGCAAGGATCATCGCCGAGCTCACCAGAGATTGTTTGTTGACCAGTGCCCAGCCGATGCGCAGTCCAGTAGCCAGGCCGAGCAGACCCGCGATCACCCAGATGATCAACCAAACGCCTCTCCGAGGCGAACCTGAACGATCGACGACCGGTCAGACGGCAGCCGTCCCAGCCGGTACAGCAGCAGGGCCGCGAAATCCTCGGCCTCCTGCTCAATGTCCTCGCCATTGGGGCCCATGCATCCGGTCCGTTGGTTGAGCATGTACGCGATGAGGTCCGAACTCGCGACCTCTACGGCATCCTCGGCGGCTTCGACGATCGAGATGCCGTCATGCCCGAGCACCAGATGGCCAAGTTCGTGGGCCAGGGTGCGGTCCCAGGCCGGTAGGCCCTGCTGGATCAGGAACACATCGCGGTCTGCGTACTGTCGCCACTGTCCGCAGACGCCCGGCGGCAGCTCGGCCATGTCGACTTCGATGGGTCTGCCGCGGTCCTCGCTGACTGCCTCGACCAGGCGGATCAATGTCACTTCACCCCGTCGAGGAGCGAGGTCGAGCACCGCGCTCACAGCGCGCGTCACGCTTTTGCTGGCTGACATCTGTCCCCCTTTCGACTCCTCGCCGTCCTGCCGATCAGCCCAGGAACCGCGCCGACCCGGCCCTCAGCGAGAAACCGGCTTTGGCCTGCCGGTATCCGACGAGCCCCCCTGCGCCCGTCAGAGCCATGATGCCGACCACCCCGGGCACGGCGACCGCCGCGATCTGCGATGTCCCCGCGGTACGGAGATAGTCGACATAGCCCATCCGGTACGACACCGGAATCGCGCTGTCCAGGCCGTCCGCGAGCGAACGGTCTGCCGATGCTTCCGATTGTTTCATTGTCGGTTCAGTGAACGACGGGGATCCCGCGTCATTGCCCGAAGGACCGTCCCCGCCGGGAGCACCTGGCGGCGCAAGCAAGGGCGGCACAACAATGATCGGCGCCACGACGACCGGCGGCAACACGGGCGGCGGGAGCGCTGCCGCGGCACCGGCCGCGAGCCCGGGTGGGGCGGCGGGTGCGGCCTCCGAAACAGGCGCCGCGGCCTGCTCGGGCAACTGCATCTGAGGCGGGGGCTGCGGACCACCGACCGACCCTGGCAACGCACCGACTCCGTCGCCGCCGCCGTCCCTGCCCCCACCCGGCGATCCGATGAGCGTGGTCGTCGTAGGCGAGGTCGTCGGCGAAGTTGTCGGGGAGGTCGATCGTGTTGTCGTCGTCGCCGTGGTGGTCGCGGAAGTCGTCGTCGCAGTCGTCGATGACGTCTCCGACGTTGTCACGTCCGTCGTCGTCACCTCTACCGAAGTCGGCGGCGTCTCTGACACCGTCTCCGTCTCGCCGGTCGTCTCGGTCTTCGTAGGCGGCGTCTCGGTTTTTGTCTCGGTCTTGGTTCCCGGCGCGTCGGTCTTCGTCCCGGGAGTTTTCGTAGTTCCCTGCTCGTCTCCGTCGTCGCCCTCGGCAGACGCGTTGCCGGTTTGCGGGGACTGACCGCTGGGATTGCGCGACGGACCCGAGCTCGGCTTGTTCGACCCGGACGGCGACTTTGTCGAATCACGGGACGGGCCACCGGTCGGACGGTTGGCTCCTTCTCCGACACCGCCCGGCTTGCCGTCGTCCCGGCTCGGGCGCCCGCTGTCGGGCCGGGCGTGGTCGCGGCCGCCCTGTTGGCTGCCCTTGTCGTCGTTGTGCGACGAACCCTGTGACGAATCGCCGTGACCGCGGTCGGGGTCGGCAAACGCGAGCGCACCACCGATACCGGCGATGAGCAGGCCGGAAAGGACCACGCACGCTGAGGCGGCGACGCGCACACCGGAACGCACGACCCCACCACCTCTCAAGCGCATCGCACATCGGCCCTAAAGACGTCCGAACAATTGTCGCACAGACCGCCTGACCGATTTGCTAGCCGTAATGAATAACCAGCGGTCACACAGGGCTTGGCGGCCGAGCAAAGCCGCCGGACGATACTGTGGGTCTGCAGCATTGCACTGGGGATCGCCACAACTCGACGAGACGACCGGGAGGCAGCCGGAATGGGCCTGTTCACGCGACGTAAAAGCCGTGCTACCCGCAGGGCCGAAGCCCGGGCCATCAAGGCAAAGGCCAAGCTGGAAGCCAAGCTCACCGCAAAGAACGAGGCCCGCCGCATCAAAGGTGACCGCAAGGCCGAGCGCAAGGCGCTGAAGTCCCAGCTCAAAGCTCAGCGGGACAGTGATCGCACAGCGCTCAAAGTCGCCCAGGCAGAGCTGCAGGCGGCACGTGAAGGCAAGTTGCTTTCGCCCGCTCGAATTCGTCGGCTGCTGACTGTCACACGTTTGCTGGCGCCCGTGTTGGTGCCGCTGATTTACCGCGCGTCGATCGCCGCGCGGGGTGCACTCGACGAGCGTCGGGCCGATCAGCTCGGCGTCCCGCTGAGCCAGCTGGGTCAGTTCTCGGGGCACGGCGCCCAGCTGTCGGCCCGCATCGCCGGCGCCGAACAGTCCTTGCGCCTCGTGGTCGACAAGAAGCCCAAGGATGCCGAGACCAAGCAGTTCGCATCGGCCATCACCGACCGGCTCAGCGACCTGTCGGCTGCGGTGACCGCCGCGGAGAACATGCCGACGGCCCGTCGCCGCGGCGCACACGCGGCCATCGCCGCGCAGCTCGACGGCATCGACGCCGACCTGATGGCCCGGCTCGGCCTGGTCTGACCCCGATACTCCCCATGACCGACGCCACGCCTGATCCCGCAGCGCCGCTGCGCGGTGTGGCGGTCGGTGGACTCACCGCGACGCTCGCGGCCGTGGCTCACGGTGCTGCGGGCGGCGCGCTGCCGGGCGGCGCGATGACGGCACAGCTCACGGTGCTGGCCGTGACGCTGGGCATGCTCGCCGCGACCCTCACCCGGGCGGATCGGACGATCGTGCTGTGGGGGCTGCTCGGTGTGGGCCAGGTGTTGGGCCACGCTCTGCTGGCCACCGCCGACCACGCGCACAGCGCCGCGCCGGGTGCGGGGATGACGCTCGCGCACCTGGCGGCCGTGACCGTGGGAGCGGTGCTGATCGCGGGCGGCTCGCGGCTGTGCGCCGCGGTGTCCCGTGCGGTGCGTGCGGCCGTGCCGGTCGAGCAGCCACTGCCGATCCCGGCGACTATCGTCAGCCGCGACAGCGACGGGCCACTGCACTCGGTTCTCTTCCTCATCTCGTCGGTATCGCATCGGGGTCCGCCGGTCGGCGTCCGCGCCTGACCCGATTCCCCTCCGACGAAAGATCCCGACGAAATGCAACCCCATATCGGGGCGCCTTGCCGCGCCCTGCTCGGCACCGCGGCGACGGTCGCGGCCGTCGCGCTACTCACCGCTGCGCCCGCCGCGGCACACGTCCACGTCGACGCCGACAACGCCGCCCCGGGCAGCACTGCGGTGCTCACATTCCGGGTGCCCGGAGAATCCGATTCCGGGGCGTTGACCACCGCGCTGAGTGTCAGCCTGCCCGACGTCACCTCGGCCCGCACCGAGGTGATGCCCGGCTGGACGGCCAAGCTCGACCGCGACGTCGCGGCGGGTACCGTGCGGTCGGTCACCTGGACTGCCGCGCCCGGCGTGGGCATCTCCCCCGACCAGTTCGCGCTGTTCAAGATCTCGGTCAAGCTGCCCGATTCCGACACCGTGAGCTTCCCCGCCACGCAGACCTATTCCGATGGTTCAGTCGTGCACTGGGACCAGGCGCCGCTGCCCGACGGCAGCGAACCGGAGCACCCCGCACCCGAGGTGAAACTGACCGGCGCGGCGTCTGACGACCATCACGGTGACGAGCACGCCGAGCAACCGGCACCGGCCCAGCCCACCGCACAACCGTCGTCAAGCACCGACGATTCGGCACGCTGGCTCGCGGGCGGCGCGCTCGTGGTGGCGGCCGCCGCGGTCGTCACGGCACTGCTGGCTAGGAGGCGGTCGTGAAGAAGCTCTTCGCCGTCGTGCTGACTGGCCTCGCCATGGCGGCGGCGGCACTGACGGGAGCGGGCGTCGCGTCGGCCCACGCGACCCGCATCGCCACCGACCCCGCCGAAAACGCGCAGCTCACCGCGTCCCCGCAGCGCGTGAGCGCGACGTTCAACGAGACGTTGCAGCAGGCGTTCGCGGCCATGACGGTCGTGGGCCCGGACGGCAATCTGTGGTCGAGCGGCGACGCCGAGGTCAAGGGCGCGGTGATCGGCGTCGGGCTGCGGCCGCTCGGACCGGCCGGCACCTACACCGTGAACTACCGCGTGACGTCCGCCGACGGACACGTCGTCTCCGGATCGTGGTCCTTCGAGTTGACCGTCGCAGGGACCGGAACACCGGGGCCGTCCGCCACGGCCGACGCCAAGACCGATGACGGGCTGCCGGTCTGGCCATTCGTCGCGGCGGCCGTCGTGATCGTCGGCGGCGGGGCCTGGTGGGCGGTACGCAGACGGTCGTGAGGCGATCGTGACCCGGCGCGTGGTGGCGGGCGGGCTGCTCCTGGTGACCGCAGCGTCGGCCGTGGCGTGGGCCCTGGTCTATCCGCAGGGCGCAGTCACCGGCCCGCTGGTCCGCGCGCTCGCCGACATCACCGCGGTGGGCACGGTCGGCCTGGCCGCGGTGCCGCTGCTCGACACCACGCGGTTTCGCGCCGAGCTGGCGCGGGCAGCGGCCGGGCCGCTGGCGTTGTGCGGCGCGGGTTGGCTGCTGGCCGAGTTGGTGCGCCTGATCGTCGAGGCCGCGCAGACCGCGGCCCTGCCGGTGCACCGCATCGGACTCGGCACGGTCACCGAGTTCGCGCTGTACACCACGGTGGGCCGGTCCGGGCTGGTGAGCGTGATCGCGGCGCTGGGTGTCTGCCTCGTGGCGCTGCTCGCGCCGCGCACCGCGTCGACGACCGCGGTCACCGTGGGTCTGGCGGCGGCCGGTCTCACGGCCCGCACCTTGGCCGGTCATCTCTCGGAGAACCCGATCGGTGGGATGGCCGTCGCAGTGCACGCGCTGGCGGCTGCCGTCTGGTGCGGCGTGCTGGCCGCGCTGGTGCTGACCGTCACGCACCGCGGCCAATGGGCCCGCGTGCTGCCCCGGTTCTCTCAACTGTCGCTCGGTTGTGTTGCCGTGCTGCTGGTCGCCGGTGCGGCGGGCGCCCTGATCCGGCTGAACAGTCCGGCCGAGCTGTGGACCACGGGTTACGGCCGGCTGCTGACCGCGAAGATCCTGGTGACGGCCGGGCTGCTGGAGCTGGCCTGGCGCAACCGGGCCGATTGGCTGCCCGCGGCGCGGGCGCACCGGGCCAGCGCAAGCCTGTCGCGGTCGCGGTCGCTGACCGAACTGGCGATCATGACCGTTGCGCTCACCTTTGCCGCGGCGTTGGCCGTCGCGGCTTGACGATCCGGCCACCTGGCATGATGGGAACCACTGCCGGCCACCCCCCACACCGCGCTGGCGCGGAGCACCAGACACTGCAAAGGAGCAGCCAGATGGCAGAGCAGCAGGATCAGCCCGACGAGAAGCCGGACACCGCAGCCGAGTCCGCTTCGGCCGCACCGCCGGATGCCGTCGCCGATCCCGCGCCTGCACCCCCGGCGCCTGAACCTCCGGCGGCGAAGGCTCCCCCGGCCAAGAAGACTCCCGCCAAGAAAGCGCCTGCCAAAAAGGCCCCGGCGAAGAAGGCCCCCGCCAAGGCCGCGAAGAAGGCTCCGGCCAAGAAAGCGCCTGCGAAGAAGGCGCCCGCCAAGAAGGCTCCCACCAAACAACCCCCCGCACCCGCGCCAGATGTCGCGACCGCCGCCAAAGAGGCTGCGGCACAAGCCAAGTCAACAGTCGCTGCGGCAGCCAACCCGGTGTCCGGGCCACCACCGGCTCCGCTGGCCGGGCCGAGCTCGTCGCGGCTGCCGCTGGCCGCCGCACTGGCCGCGGGTGTCCTGGTGGTGCTGTTCATCCTCGTGACGCGCCGCCACAGCGACCCGGACGACGAGTAAATCGCCTTGACCCTGACGTGACGTCAGGGTCGATAGTTGGTGGCATGCACGCCAACTCGGACGCGCGGACGGTCGGAACGGTAGCCACCCTCACGGGTGTCTCCGTCCGAACGCTGCACCACTATGACCACATCGGCCTCGTGGTTCCGAGCGTGCGTACCGCGGCGGGTTACCGCGGCTATACCGACGCCGACATCGAGCGCCTGCATCTGGTTCTGGTGTACCGCTCGGTGGGGCTGGGCCTCGATGAGATCCGGACCCTGCTCGACGACGTCGACGCCGATGTACTCGCCCACCTGCACCGCCAGCACCGATTGCTGTGCGATCAGGCCGAGCAGCTGGAACAGAAGATCAAGGCAGTGGAGGAACTCATGAGCGCTCACAACAGCGGAATTCAACTGACCGCCGAGGAGCAGGTCGAACTCTTCGGTACCACCGCGTTCAGCGAGGAGTACGCCGAGGAGGCGCAGCAGCGCTGGGGCGACACCGAGGAATGGCGGCAGTCGCAGGAACGCACCGCCAAGATGACCAAGCGGGACTGGATCGAATTCAAGGCCGAGAACGACGCCCTCTTGCAGGCGCTGGCCGCAGGCAAGCGGTCCGGCGTCGAGGCCGGATCCGCGGCGGCCAATGCGCTGGCCGCCCGGCACCGGGCCAACATCTCGCGGTTCTTCGACTGCAGTGATGACATGCACATGTGCCTGGCTCGGATATACGTGGAGGACGAGCGCTACGGCAACTACTACGACGACGCCGAACCGGGGTTGGCCCAGTTCGTGCACGACATCATCGTGGCTAGCATCAACTGAGTGAGTATCGAACCCCGCGCCACCGCTGACCTGGTCGACGAGATCTACCCCGACGTCCGCAGCTGCGACCTGCAGTTGCAGAACTACGGGGCGAAGCCCGCGTTCGCCGGCCGGATCACCACGGTCCGCTGCTTCCAGGACAACGCGCTGCTCAAGTCGATTCTGTCCACGCCCGGCGACGGCGGCGTGCTCGTGGTGGACGGCGGCGGGTCGCTGCACACCGCGCTGGTGGGCGACATCATCGCGGGCCTTGCCGCCGACAACGGGTGGTCCGGGGTGATCGTGCACGGCGCCGTGCGGGACGCGGCGACGCTGCGCACCATCGATGTCGGCATCAAGGCGCTGGGGACCAATCCCCGCAAGGGCACCAAGACCGGTGAGGGCCAACGCGATGTCGAGGTCAGCTTCGGCGGCGTCACGTTCGTGCCGGGCGATATCGCCTACGCCGACGAGGACGGGATCGTCGTGGTCGCCCCATAGCGCAAGCAGTCCCCCCGCACGCGCGGGGGGACTGCTCGGCGGGAGACTAAACCGTCACGGCCGCACGGTGTTTGGTGAAGTGCAGCGACTCCTCGTCGACCTTGCCGTGGCGGATGGTCCGCAGGTCGAAGAAGTAGTTCTGCTTGAGGCGCCACGGCGCTTCCGAACCGGACTTGGGCAGGCTGTCCATGGCGCGCCGGAAGTAGCCCGGGGTGAAGTCCATGAACGGCAGCTCGTCGACCGCTTCGCCCGGATGCTCGGGCTCGACCTTGTCAAAGCCGTTGGCGTCCATGAAGTTCAGCACGCGGCAGATGAACTCCGAGACCAGGTCGGCCTTGAGTGTCCACGACGCGTTGGTGTAACCGAACGTGATGGCCATGTTGGGCACCCCGGAGAGCATCAAGCCCTTGTAGGTCATCGACTTGGTCAGGTCGATTTCCTCACCGTTGCGGGTGACGCTCGCGCCGCCGAACAGCTGCATGTTCAAACCTGTTGCGGTGATGATGATGTCGGCCTGCAGCTGCTCGCCCGAATTCAGCTTGATGCCGGTCTCGGTGAAGGTGTCGATGGTGTCGGTGACGACGTCGGCCTTGCCCGCCTTGATCGTCTTGAACAGATCGCCGTTGGGAGCGAGGCACAACCGCTCATCCCACGGGTTGTACCGCGGGCCGAAGTGCTTTTCGACGTCATAACCCTCCGGCAACCGGTGCTTGGCCATGGTGAGCAGGGTCTTGCGCATGTACTGCGGGAAGCGCCGGGCCAACTGGTACTGCGCGGTCGAGAAGCCGATGGCTTTCCAGCGATTCACGAAGTGCGCCAGGTTCTTCGGCAGGTACTTGTTGGCCTTCTCCGCGATCGGGTCGACCAACGGCAACGAGCCGATGTAGGTGGGCGAACGCTGCAGCATCGTGACGTGCCCGGCACCGCCCTTGACCAGTGACGGGATGAGCGTCACAGCGGTGGCGCCCGAGCCGATGACGACGATCTTCTTGCCTGCGTAGTCGAGACTCTCGGGCCAGTGCTGCGGGTGGATGATCTTGCCCTTGAAGTCCGCCGCGCCGGGGAACTCCGGCGAGTAGCCCTGGTCGTAGTTGTAGTAGCCGCTGCACACCGACAGGAACGAGCAGGTGATCTGCTTCTCCTCACCGTTGTTGTCGACGGTGAGCGTCCACTTGTTGTCCGCGTCGGACCAGTCGGCGTTGACGACGCGGTGGTTGACGCGGATGTGCTTCTTGATGCCGTTCTCGTCGGCGGCCTCGTTGATGTAGTTCCAGATGGACTTGCCGTCGGCGATCGAGTGCGCCGAGGTCCACGGCTTGAACCGGAAGCCGAGGGTGAACATGTCCGAGTCGGAACGAATGCCGGGGTACTTGAACAGATCCCAGGTGCCGCCGATGTTCTCGCGACGCTCCAGGATGGCGTAGCTCTTCGTGGGGCAGCGCTCCTGGAGGTGCCAGGCCGTGCTGATGCCGGAGATGCCGGCGCCGACGATCACAACGTCGAGGTGTTCGGTCATGGTACCGACGGTATCAACATGGTGTTGAGTAGGTCAACAGTGTGTTGAAAAATTCGACGCAGTGTTAGGCTGCCTGTTGTGACCACGCCCAGCACGACCCGCGCACCGCGCGGTCGCCGCGCCGCCCGCCCCTCGGGTGACGACCGCGAGGCTGCCATCCTCGCGACCGCGACGCAGCTGCTGGAGTCCAAGAAATTCGCCGACGTCTCGGTCGATGACCTGGCCAAAGGCGCCGGAATCTCCCGGCCCACGTTCTACTTCTACTTCCCGTCCAAGGAAGCCGTGCTGCTATCCCTGCTCGATCCCCTGATCAAGCGCGCCGACACGGGATTCGACAGCGCCATGGAAGACATGCCCGCCGAACCGAGGCGCGCGATCCGCCGCGGCATCGAGATCTTCTTCGACTCGTTCGGATCGCATCCGGCCACGGCGCGCGCCGGCGCCGAGGCACTGAACAGCAGCCCGGAGTTCCGCGCGTTCTGGGCCGGGCTCATGCAGAAGTGGATCAACCTGACCGCGGCGCTGATCACGGCCGAACGCCAACGCGGCGCCGCGCCGGACACCATTCCCGCGCTCGACCTGGCGACGTCGCTCAACCTCATGAACGAGCGGACCATGATGGCCGCGCTGTCCGGCGAACAGCCCGCGGTCGAACACGGCAAGGTCGTCGACACACTCGCGCACGTCTGGCTCAACAGCATCTACGGCAGCGTCTCGTAACTGTCGGCCCGGCATGCGAACATATGTTCGTGTCCGACGGGCAAGCAGCCGCCATCCTCCACGCGGATCTCGACTCGTTCTACGCATCGGTCGAGCAGCGTGACGATCCGGCGCTGCGCGGGCGCCCGGTGATCGTGGGCGGTGGCGTGGTGCTGGCGGCCAGCTACGAGGCCAAGGCGTTCGGGGTGCGCACCGCGATGGGCGGGAGGCAGGCCAGGGCGCTGTGTCCGCAGGCCGTCGTCGTGCCACCCCGCATGGCGGCGTACACGCAGGCCAGCCGGGACGTGTTCGACGTCTTCCACGACACCACGCCCGTGGTCGAGCCGCTGTCGGTCGACGAGGCGTTCCTCGACGTGTCGGGTCTGGGCCGGGTATCGGGCACGCCCGTCCAGATCGCGGCGAAGCTGCGCGAACAGGTCCGTGACCGCGTCGGGCTGCCCATCACGGTCGGCATCGCGCGCACCAAGTTCCTGGCCAAGGTCGCCAGCCAGGAGGCCAAGCCCGACGGGCTCCTACTCGTCCCGCCGGATCGGGAATTGGCGTTCCTGCACCCGCTCCCGGTGCGGCGATTGTGGGGCGTCGGCGCAAAGACCGCCGAGAAGTTGCACGCCCACGGTGTCGAGACCGTGGCCGATGTCGCCGAACTGTCCGAGTCGGCGCTGGCCACCATGGTCGGCGGGGCCATGGGGCACCAGTTGTTCGCGTTGTCGCGCAACATCGATCGGCGGCGGGTGACCACGGGCGTGCGGCGCCGGTCCGTGGGTGCGCAACGCGCGCTCGGTCAGCGCGGCAACACCATGTCACCCGCCGAGGTGGACGCCGTCGTGCTCAATCTCGTGGATCGCATCACGCGCCGCATGCGGTCGGCCGGGCGCACCGGACGCACGGTGGTATTGCGGTTGCGCTTCAACGACTTCGGGCGGGTCACGCGCTCGCACACGTTGCCCCGGGCCACGTCGTCCACCGAGGCGATCCTCGGCGCGGCTCGCGCGCTCGTCGCCGACGCGGCACCGCTGATCGCCGAACGCGGGCTGACGCTCATCGGGTTCGCGGTCTCCAACATCGACCGCGAGGGCACCCAGCAGTTGGAGCTGCCGTTCGAGCACCAGCCGGATCCCATCGCGATCGACTGCGCCATCGACGAAGTGCGGCAACGCTTCGGCAACGGACTTCTCACCCGGGGCGTGCTGGTGGGCCGCGACCCCGGTTTGGAGATGCCTATGCTGCCCGACTAAAAGAACTGGGCCGCAATGAAACCCGTGAGCAGCACCGCGAATCCGCCGATCTCACCGAAGATCAGGGCGGCCATGCCGGCGTGCAGGCCCGCGCCGGACTGGTCGAACTGATTGACGGTGTCGCGTTTTGCACCGTGGCCGATGTAGCTGGCGATCGCGGCGACGAAGAAGAACACCAGCACCATGGCCGCGGTGAGGTTCACCCACGTCGGCCAGGCACTGAGTTCGACGAACACCGCGACCAACAGGGTCGCGAACGAATAGAGCAATGCGGCCCGGTGCGCGATGTCGACGTAGGGGTGGGCCAGATGGTTCTCGCTTGTCGCCATCTGCCGGTACTTCCACACGCCGAGGACCAGCGCCAGCAGGAAGATAAACCCGGCGGTCAGCAGCGTGACGACGGTGTCGATGCCGAGTTCAGCGCGCATCGCGCAGAGTCTAATTGAGTAGTCTCACGGATCCGCCGGGCGGCGAACCACGCCAGGCTGTGAAACATGAACGCATTCAACGACACGTCGAAAGTCACCGCGGCCTTCTTCCTCCAGGCGGCGATCGCCTTCGGCGCGAGCTTCCTCGGTCTGCTCGGCGGTGTGCTTTTCCTTCCGCTCGACCTGTGGCAGCGGTTGTTCCTCGCGATGACCGTGCTGTTCCTCGTGACGAGTTCGTTCACGCTGGCCAAGGTGATCCGCGATCAGCAGGAAGCCGCCACCATCCGGGTCCGGCTCGATGAGGCGCGCATGGAGAAGCTGATCGCCGAACACAATCCGTTCACGTCAGCCGCGTGAGGTCCAGTCCAGGAGCTGCTCGGCGGGCCAGGTGTTGACGATACGGTCGGCGGGCACCCCGGCGTCGAGCGCGCGCTGCGCCCCGTAGCCGAGGAAGTCGAGTTGTCCCGGTGCGTGCGAATCGGTGTCGATGCTGAACAGGCACCCGATGTCGAACGCGAGGTTGAGCAGCCGCGTCGGCGGATCCCGCCGCTCGGGCCGCGAGTTGATCTCGACGGCCGTGCCGTGATCGCGGCACGCGGTGAACACCTTCTCGGCGTCGAACTTCGACTCGGGCCGGGTGCCGCGGCCTCCGGTGACCAGGCGCCCCGTGCAGTGCCCGAGCACGTCGGTGTGCGGGTTGGCGACGGCTTTGAGCATGCGGCGCGTCATCGATGGGGCGTCCATCGCGAGCTTCGAATGCACGCTGGCCACCACGACGTCGAGACGCTCCAGCAGCTCGGGTTCCTGATCCAAGGAACCGTCCTCGAGGATGTCGACCTCGATGCCGGTGAGGATCCGCAGCGGAGCGACGGTCTCGCGGATCTCCTCGATCACGTCGAGTTGTTCACGCAACCGCTCCGGCGAGAGCCCGTTGGCGATCTTGAGCCGCGGCGAATGGTCGGTCAGCGCGCAGTATTCGTGGCCCAGATCCCGTGCGGCGAGCATCATCTCCTCGATCGGGGCGGAACCGTCCGACCAGTTCGAGTGCACGTGCAGGTCGCCGCGTAACGCCGCGCGAAGCTCGCCTCCGCCGAGATCGCCTGCATGGGACCGCAGTTCGACCAGCGCGTCGGGCTCACGGCCCGACCAGGCCTGTGCGATCACCGTGGCGGTCTTCGGGCCGATGCCCGGCAACGACTGCCAGCCGTTGGTCGCGCCCAGCTTTTCCCGCTGGGCATCGGTCAGCGCCTCGACGATGTCGGCCGCCTTGCGATAGGCCATCACGCGCCGCGGTTCTTCGCGGGCGCGGTCCTTGTAGTACGCGATCTGGCGCAGTGCGGTCACCGGATCCATGGGCTCCAGTGTGCCGGTTGCGGCACGCGCGGGCACCCGGCTAGGCTGACTTGCAAACTTATTCAATCCATCAAGTCATCAGGTCGTACCGTGCCCCACCGCTTCCTCGGCAGTCCCGAACAGCCGCTGTACGAGATCAAGGCCAACCTGTTCAAGGCCCTGGCCCACCCGGCGCGGATCCGGATCCTCGAAATCCTCTCCGCGAGTGGCGAACCCACCGCGGTGAGCGAGATACTGGCCGAGACCGAGATCGAGGCGACGCTGCTGTCACAACACCTCGCGGTGCTCAAGCGCCATCATGTGGTGAGCGGCCGCCGCGTCGGCAATGCGGTGTTCTACGAACTGGCGCACCCCAAGATCTCCGAGTTACTGGTGATCGCGCGGACGTTCCTGGCCGACACGCTGGGCGCGCAACGCGATCAGCTCGAGGCGTTGCAGACGCTGCCGCCGATCGGACAGAACCCGTGATCGCACGCCTGCTGCCCCATCGCGACGACTACGCCGAGCTGCCGCGCTCGTGGCGACGCGACGTCGTCGCCGGGGTGACCGTCGGCGTCGTGGCGCTGCCACTGGCGTTGGCGTTCGGCATCAGCTCGGGCGTGGGCGCGGCAGCCGGGCTGATCACCGCGGTGGTCGCGGGTCTGGTGGCGGCCGTGTTCGGCGGTTCGCACGTGCAGGTGTCCGGGCCGACGGGTGCGATGGCCGTCGTGCTCGCGCCGATCGTCGCGCAACACGGGCTCGGCAGCATCGCGCTGGTGACCGTGGTGGCCGGTCTGTTGGTACTGGCGGCCGGGGTCTCCGGGCTGGGCCGGGCGGTCACGTTCATTCCGTGGCCCGTAATCGAGGGGTTCACCCTCGGCATCGCGACCATCATCTTCCTGCAGCAGGTGCCCGCCGCGTTCGCGCAGCAGCCGCCGGCCGGTGCGCGAACACTGC
This sequence comes from Mycolicibacterium mageritense, assembly GCF_010727475.1. Lineage (NCBI taxonomy): Bacteria > Bacillati > Actinomycetota > Actinomycetes > Mycobacteriales > Mycobacteriaceae > Mycobacterium > Mycolicibacterium mageritense. The sequence goes on along the minus strand of NZ_AP022567.1, from coordinate 2,902,658 downwards.
CCGCCGCGCTCACGGTCGTCGCCGGCGCCGACTGGCCCGCAGCGGCGAAAACCCTTGGCGTGGTTGCGGTGGTCGCGGCGCTCATGGTCACGCTCCCCCGGCTGCATCGCGCCATCCCCGAGTCGCTCACCGCGGTGATCGTCGCGACGGTCCTGGTCGCGGCGCTGCACATCCCGGTCGCTCGGATCGGCGAGTTGCCGTCGCATCTGCCCTCTCCGGTGCTGCCGCACGCCGACCTGGGCGCGTTGCGCACCCTGCTCGGTGCGGCACTGGCCATCGCCGCGCTCGCGGCCATCGAGTCGCTGCTGTCGGCCCGGGTCGCGGCGACCATGTCGCCGACCGGGCCGTACGATCCCGACCGCGAGCTGGTGGGACAGGGCCTGGCCTCGGTCGCGTCGGGCGTGTTCGGCGGCATGCCCGCGACCGGGGCGATCGCGCGGACCGCGGTCAACGTCCGCTCAGGTGCCAGGACGCGGGTCGCGGCGATCGTGCACTCGCTGGTGCTGCTGGGTGTGGTGTACCTCGCGACCGGGCCGGTGTCGACAATTCCGCTCGCGGCATTGGCCGGCGTGCTGATGGTGACGTCGTTCCGGATGATCTCGGCGGGCACGATCCGCAAGATCCTGCGCTCGACACGGTCCGACGCGCTGACCTTCGTGCTGACCGCGGCGGTGACCGTGTGCTTCGACCTGATCGAGGCCGTCGAGATCGGGATCGTGGTGGCCGCGTTCTTCGCGTTGCGTTCGGTGGCCCGGCGCAGCAGCGTGGTCCGCGAAGAGCTGCCCGGCCCGCGGTTGCCCGGCGACGACCAGATCGCGCTGCTGCGCCTCGACGGCGCGATGTTCTTCGGTGCGGCCGAACGCATTTCGAACGCGATCGTGGACGCCGAGCATCCGCACACATCGGTCGTCATCATCCGCATGTCGCAACTGGGCATGCTCGACGCCACGGGCGCACACACGCTCGCGGAGATCGCCGCCGAACTGGAGTCGCGCGGTATCACCGTCATCATCAAGGGCGTGCGCCCCGAACACGCCGAGTTGCTGGCCAACGTCGGCGTGTTCGAGTCACTGCGCCACGAGAATCACCTGGTCGATTCGCTCGACGACGCCGTCGAGCATGCGCGCACGCACGTCGCGCACCGTCCGCACTGAGGCCGGTTACGGCACGATGCGGATCAGCTTCTTGTTGACGAATTCGTCGATGCCGTACTTGCCGAGTTCGCGCCCGTAGCCGGAGCGTTTGATCCCGCCGAACGGCAGCTCGACGCCTTCGGCGCCCACGGCGTTGACGAACACCATGCCCGCCTCGATCCGATCGGCAACCCGCTTGGCCTGGTCGGGATCTGTGGTGAACACGTAGGATCCGAGCCCGAACGGGGTGTCGTTGGCGACGGCCACCGCCTCGTCCTCGGAGCCGACCTTGTACACCACCGCGACCGGCCCGAACAGCTCCTGACCGTAGATCGGGTTGTCCTCGGTGACCCCGGTCAGCACGCCGGGCGGGAAGAACGCGCCCTTGCGCTCGCCGGCCGACGTCAGCTTCGCGCCGCCTTCGACCGCCGTCTTGACCTGCTGCTCCAGCGTCTCGGCCGCCCGCACCGAGGACAGCGGGGCGACGCCTTCGGCGGTCGCGAGAATCTTCTCGGTGAACTTCGTCAGGAAGTCGTCGTAGACGTCCTCGGCGACGATGAACCGCTTGGCGGCGTTACAGGCCTGCCCGGTGTTCTCCATCCGGCCTGCGACGGCGGATTCGACGGTGGCGTCCAGATCGTCGGTCGACAGCACCACGAAGGGGTCGGAGCCACCGAGCTCGAGCACGCACTTCTTCAGGTGCCGTCCGGCAATCTCGGCGACCGCGGCGCCCGCCCGCTCGGATCCGGTGAGCGAAACCGCCGCCACGCGCGGGTCGGCGATGATCTCGGCAACCTGGTCGTTGGTCGCGCGGATGTCGATATAGGCGCCCTGCGGGAATCCCGCCTCAAGGAAGATCAGCTGCAGCAGTTCGGCCGATTCGGGGCACTGCGGCGCATGCTTGAGCAGAATTGTGTTGCCCACCACCAGGTTTGGTCCGGCGAACCGCGCCACCTGGTAGTACGGGTAGTTCCACGGCATGATGCCGAGCAGCACGCCGATGGGTCCGCGCTTGACCACCGCGGTGCCCTCTCCGTCGAGCAACGTGATCTCCTCGTCGGCGAGGAACTTCTCGGCGTTGTCGGCGTAGTACTGGTAGATCGCCGCGCAGAAGTCGACCTCACCCAGGGATTGGTCCATGGGCTTGCCCATTTCCCGGTTGATGACCTTCGCCAGTTGTTCCCGACGCTCCTCGTGCAGCTTGGCGACCTTGCCGAGAAGCGCGGCCCGGTCGGCCACCGTGGTGGTGCGCGCCCAGGTACGGGCGGTCTTGGCCGCCGCGTCGATGGCGGCCTCGATCTCGGCATCGGTTGCAGTCGGGTAGGTGGCGACGACCTCCGTGGTCGCCGGATCGATGACTGCATACTCGCTCATAATTGTTCACTCCTGGTCGCTCGGAGGGTGTACTCCCACGCGAGATTACCCAGCGCATGCCGAAATTGGCTCGGAAGCAAAAACGCCGAAGCAGGAAATATTCAGCTACCGCGACTAGTTTCGGTGTACGTGCGATTCGCCTTCAAAACTTCTCCGCAGAACACTGCCTGGGCCGACATGCTTGCCATCTGGCGGGTGGCCGACACCATCGACGTCTACGAATCGGGCTGGACGTTCGACCACTTCTACCCGATCTTCTCCGACCCCACCGGCCCCTGTCTGGAGGGCTGGACCACGTTGACCGCGCTGGCCCAGGCAACCGAACGCCTCCGCGTCGGTGTGCTCGTCACCGGCATCCACTACCGCCATCCCGCCGTGTTGGCGAATATGGCTGCGGCGCTTGACATCATCTCCGACGGACGGCTGGAGCTGGGCATCGGCGCCGGCTGGAACGAAGAGGAGTCCGGTGCATACGGCATCGAACTCGGCAGCATCAAGGAACGCTTCGACCGCTTCGAAGAGGCGTGCGAGGTGCTCAAGGGTCTCCTGAGCCAGGAGACGACGACATTCGACGGCAAGTACTACCAACTCAAGGACGCCCGTAACGAGCCCAAGGGTCCGCAGCAGCCGCACCCGCCGTTCTGCATCGGCGGCAGCGGCGAGAAGCGCACGTTGCGGATCACCGCCAAGTACGCCGATCACTGGAACTTCGTGGGCGGGCCGCCCGAGGAGTTCGCCCGCAAGCGCGACGTGCTTGCCGCACACTGCGCCGATCTCGGTCGCGACCCCGGGGAGATCACGTTGTCCGCGCATGTGCGGCTGGGTGAGGACCGGGATTACGCCAAGGTTGTCGACGAGGCCGCGGCCCTCGGAGCCGAAGGGCTCGACCTGGCCATCATCTACCTGCCGCCGCCATACGACACCGCGGTCCTCGAGCCGTTGGCCGAGGCGATCCGGGATTCCGGACAGTTGAGCACCTAGGACCGCCGCAAAAGGGCCCGGTCGCCAGTGGCGGCCGGGCCTTATTTGTCGAATACGTCGAAATACTTAGCCAAGCAAAGACGGCGAACGCCACGTGGGGCTGTTACCCGAGGTGGCGGTAGGTGCGTCAGACCCCGAAGCGCAGTAGCTCGTCGGCGGTCACCAGGCGCTCGTTCTTTGCCGGGAACTCACGGCTTTTCACGGGATGGCGAAGCAATGACCAGGCAATTCGACCCATCCGTGACCGACTGAGCGGATTCATGTACACGGTGATCACTCCTGCGACGTTCTGATAGCTGTACCCGTAGCTCTACGTTACCGCAGCGCTCTCATGAAGTCATTAGATACCCAATCTCCGGCAAACAGTGTGAGCCACGCCGCGCAAAAATCTGATGATTCTAGTGAGGCTGTTGGGACTGATGTGGCGATCGATCCCGCTATGTGCGTGGCTTGCATCACACGTCGGCGCGCACTGTGAAGTCACATAACAATGCGGTAACAAAGCGGGCAAAGATAAGAAAGCCCCCCAATCCACAAGCTCGGATCAGGCGCGGGCCAGCTCCTCGTCCAGGAATTCCGGCGGGTAATCCTCGATGTCGTCCGCCGAGGCCAGGGGCGTTTCGTCGGGCTCGCCCGGGTCGCGGCCCGCGCTCACGTACAGCCAGCTGGCCGCCCCGACCAGGACGCACACGAAGGTCAGCGGATACCACCCGCTCATCAGCTGGCCCGCCCAGAACCGGCGCAGATCCAGGAAGTTCCAGTACACCCCGCTGAAATACATGGTCGTGTGATTGCGCCCGGGGCGGTGCAGCGTCCACATGAACGTCAGCGCGTACAGCGCGGCGGCCCGGTACACCCAGCCGAGCACCCACGGGCGCGTGGCCGTGCAGGCCTTGGCGACGAGCCAGAAGATCGCCGGCGCGAACCACACCCAGTGCGCCGCCCAGCTGAACGGCGACACCGCGCAACCCATCAAGCCCACCAGCACCACGGCAAGCGCACGTTCCCCTCGGCGATGCGCCCACGCGGCGACCGCGAGACCGGCCGCGACCACCAGCAGGCTCAGCACCAGCCACAGCCATTCCGGGCGCGGATCGGGCGCGAAGAACCGCGCGAGAAATCCGTTGATCGACTGATTGGCGAGGTGATCGAGGCGGCTGATGTGTGAGGTGTCGCCGAGGTGGCTCCAGAACCATGCGCTGTCGCGTGGCAGCAGCGGCCAGGTGAGCGCCGCGGTGGTCACGAACGTCGCCGCCGCGACCGCCGAGGTGCGCCACTGCCGGGTGATCAGCAGGTACGGCAGGAACACGAGCGGGGTCAGCTTGATGCCCGCCGCGAGCCCCAGCCCGATCCCCCGCCAGCGGGAGCCCGCGGGCCGCAACAGGTCGAGCAGCACCAAGCCCATGAGCAGGACGTTGATCTGCCCCCACCACAGGGTGGCCTGCACCGGCTCGACATCGATGACGATGACTGCGAGCGCGGCACTCATCACGGCCAGCCGGTGGTCGGCGCGGAAACCGGCCAGGCGCATGATGCGCCACGCGATGAGCGCCAGCACACAGATCGAAAGCCCCAGCAGCGCCCACTTCGCGACGTCGAAATCGGCCCAGCCGAACGGCGCGAGTACCAGGGCCGCGAACGGCGGGTAGACGAACCAGGCACCCCGTAGCGCCGGTGTCTCGTACAGGGGCTTGCCGTCCCACAGCCCGTTCACGGCCGCCCGGTAGGTGTCCAGGTCGTAGTTGTTCTCGGTCAGCCCGTAGAACTGCGTCTGGAACGGAACCAGGTGATTGTGCACCGCCACCGCGAGTACCGCGGCGACCAGCGCACCTGTGACGACGCGACGGCGCAGCCTCATCCCCCCACCCACTGGGCCGGCTACCGCTGCGGAGCCGCCGTCGGCTTGATCGGCGCGGGCAGCGCGGTCTGGCCCATCAGGTAGCGGTCCGCCGCGGCGGCCGCGGCGCGGCCCTCGGCGATGGCCCACACGATCAGCGACTGTCCGCGGCCCATGTCACCCGCGACGAACACACCGGGGATGCTGGTCTGGAAGTCCTTGTCGCGCGCGACGTTTCCGCGGTCGGTGAGCTCGACACCGAGTTCGGTGAGCAGGCCCTCACGCTCCGGACCCACAAAGCCCATGGCCAGGAACACGATGTCGGCGTCCAACTCGAAGTCCGAGCCTTCGACCTTCTCGAACTTGCCCGCGTTCATGACGACTTCGTGGACCTTGAGCGACGACACCTTGCCGTCGGTCCCGACGAACTGCTCGGTGTTCACCGAGAACACGCGCTCACCGCCCTCTTCGTGTGCCGAGGACACCCGGAACATCAACGGATACGTCGGCCATGGCGTCGAATCCGCACGCGACTCCGGCGGACGCGGCATGATCTCGAACTGGTGGATGCTCTCGGCGCCCTGCCGGTGCGCGGTGCCGAGGCAGTCCGCGCCGGTGTCGCCACCGCCGATGATGACGACCTTCTTGCCCTTGGCCGTGATCGGCGGCTCGCCGTCCGGTCCAAGCACGTCGTCGCCGTTCTGCACGCGGTTGGCCCACGGCAGGTACTCCATGGCCTGGTGGATGCCGTCGAGCTCGCGGCCCGGGATCGGCAGGTCGCGCCACGCGGTCGCACCGCCGGCCAGCACCACGGCGTCGAAGTCTTCCTGCAGCTGCTCGGCGGTGATGTCGACGCCGACGTTGACGCCGGTGCGGAACTGCGTGCCCTCGGCCGCCATCTGCTCGAGGCGGCGGTCGATGTGGCGCTTCTCCATCTTGAATTCCGGGATGCCGTAGCGCAGCAGCCCGCCGATGCGGTCGGCCCGCTCGAACACCGTCACGTCGTGACCGGCGCGCGTGAGCTGCTGTGCGGCGGCCAGCCCGGCAGGCCCGGACCCGACCACGGCGACCTTCTTGCCGGTCAGCACGCCGGGGGGCAGCGGCTTGACCCAGCCCTGCTCGAAGGCGTTGTCGATGATCTCGACCTCGACCTGCTTGATGGTCACGGGATCCTGGTTGATGCCCAGCACACACGACGCTTCGCACGGAGCGGGGCACAGCCGGCCCGTGAACTCCGGGAAGTTGTTGGTGGCGTGCAGCCGTTCGATGGCGTCGCGCCACCGGTCGCGGAACACCAGGTCGTTCCACTCGGGGATCAGGTTGCCCAGCGGGCAGCCGTTGTGACAGAAGGGAATTCCGCAGTCCATGCACCGTGACGCCTGGACCTGAAGCGTCTCGTGGGAGAAGTCCTCGTAGACCTCTTTCCAGTCCTTGAGGCGCAGCGGAACGGGCCGGCGGGCCGGCAGTTCGCGGGACGTGTGCTTGAGGAAGCCGTTCGGATCAGCCACGGGCCGCCGCCATGATCGCCTCGTTGACGTCCTCGCCGGCCGTCTCTGCCTCGGAGATCGCCACCAGTACCCGCTTGTAGTCGCGTGGCATCACCTTGCGGATCTTGCGCTGCTGACTGGGCCAGTCGGCAAGAATTCGTTGTCCCACAGCCGAATCCGTCGCATCGACGTGCGCGGTGATCATGCCGTGCAGCCACTCGAGGTCGGCGTCGTCCAGTTCGTCAAGATCGACCATCTCTGTATTCAGGTTCCCCGCCAGCTTGTTGTCGGGGTCGTACACGTAGGCCACGCCGCCGGACATGCCCGCGGCGAAGTTGCGCCCGGTCGAGCCAAGGATCACCACCTTGCCGCCGGTCATGTACTCGCAGCCGTGGTCGCCCACGCCTTCGACGACCGCGTGCGCGCCGGAGTTGCGGACCGCGAACCGCTCGCCCACCACGCCGCGGAGGAAGGCCTGGCCGCTGGTGGCGCCGAACAGGATCACGTTGCCGCCGATGATGTTGTTCTCGGCGATGTAGTCGGCGGGGGCGCTGTCCGACGGCCGCACCACGATGCGACCACCCGAGAGGCCCTTGCCCACATAGTCGTTGGCGTCGCCGTACACGCGCAGCGTGATCCCGCGCGGCACGAATGCGCCGAAGCTGTTGCCGGCCGAGCCTTCGAACGTGATGTCGATGGTTCCGTCCGGAAGCCCCTGGCCGCCGTAAACCTTGGTGACCTCGTGGCCGAGCATGGTGCCGACCGTCCGGTTCACGTTGGCGATCTTGGTGGTGAACCGCACGGGCGTGCCCGCATCGAGCGCTTCCCGGCTCTGCACGATGAGCTGCTGATCCAGCGCCTTGTCCAGGCCGTGGTCCTGCCGCGAGCTGCAGTACAGATCCTGGTTCATGAACGCCGACTCGGGCTCGTGCAGCACGGGCGACAGGTCGAGCTTGTATGCCTTCCAGTGCTCGGCGGCGCGGGTGGTGTCCAGCGCGCCGACCTGGCCGACCATCTCGTTGACGGTGCGGAAGCCCAGCTGGGCCATGAGCTCGCGGACCTCTTCGGCGATGAACATGAAGAAGTTCTCGACGAACTCCGGCTTGCCGTTGAAGCGCTGCCGCAGCACGGGGTTCTGCGTGGCCACACCCACCGGGCAGGTATCGAGGTGGCAGACCCGCATCATGATGCAGCCCGACACCACGAGCGGTGCGGTCGCGAAGCCGAACTCCTCGGCGCCGAGCAACGCGGCGATCACCACGTCGCGCCCGGTCTTGAGCTGGCCGTCGACCTGCACCACAATGCGGTCGCGAAGCCCGTTGAGCAGCAAGGTCTGCTGCGTCTCGGCCAGGCCCAGCTCCCACGGCGCACCCGCGTGCTTCTGCGAGGTCAGCGGCGTCGCGCCGGTGCCGCCGTCGTGCCCGGAGATCAGCACCACGTCGGCGTGTGCCTTCGAGACACCGGCCGCGACGGTGCCGACGCCGTTCTCGCTCACCAGCTTGACGTGGATACGCGCCTGCGGGTTCGCGTTCTTCAGGTCGTGGATCAGCTGGGCCAGATCCTCGATCGAGTAGATGTCGTGGTGCGGCGGCGGCGAGATCAGGCCGACACCCGGCGTGGAGTGCCGCACCTCGGCCACCCACGGGTACACCTTGTGACCCGGAAGTTGGCCGCCCTCACCAGGTTTCGCACCCTGGGCCATCTTGATCTGGATGTCGGTGCAGTTGGTCAGGTAGTGGCTCGTCACGCCGAACCGTGCCGAGGCCACCTGCTTGATGGCACTGCGGCGCCAGTCGCCGTTGGCGTCGGGGTCGAACCGGTCGACGCTCTCGCCGCCCTCACCCGAGTTCGACCGGCCGCCGAGCCGGTTCATCGCGATGGCCAGGGTCTCGTGCGCCTCGGCCGAGATCGAGCCGTAGCTCATCGCGCCGGTCGAGAAGCGCTTGACGATCTCGCTCGCGGGCTCCACCTCGTCGATCGGGATCGGCTCGCGCACACCTTCTTTGAACTTCAGCAGGCCGCGCAGCGAGGCCATGCGCTCGCTCTGGTCGTCGACCAGTGCGGTGTACTCCTTGAATATCGAGTACTGCCCGGTGCGCGTGGAGTGCTGCAGCTTGAACACCGTGTCCGGGTTGAACAGGTGGTACTCGCCCTCGCGGCGCCACTGGTATTCGCCGCCGACCTCGAGCTCGCGGTGCGCCCACTCATCGGGCCGGTCCAGGTAGGCCAGTTCGTGCCGGGCCGCGACGTCGGCCGCGATGTCGTCGAGGTCGATTCCGCCTGTCGGGCAGTGCAATCCGGTGAAGTACTCGTCGAGCACGCGCTGGCTGATGCCGACGGCCTGGAACAGCTGCGCACCGGTGTAGGAGGCCAGCGTCGAGATGCCCATCTTGGACATCACCTTGAGCACACCCTTGCCCGCGGCCTTGACGTAGTTGGCCTTGGCCTGGTCGCTGGTCAGCCCGGTGATGACCCCGCGGTCGATCATGTCCTCGATCGACTCGAACGCCATGTACGGGTTGATGGCCGCCGCACCGAAACCACACAGCATGGCCATATGGTGCACCTCGCGGGCGTCGCCTGCCTCGACCACGAGACCGACCTGGGTGCGCGTGCGCTCCCGGACCAGGTGGTGGTGCACCGCGGCGACCGCCAGCAGCGACGGGATCGGCGCGAGCCACTCGTTGGATTCGCGGTCGGACAGCACGATGATGCGGGCCCCGTTGCGGATGGCCTGCGACACCTTGGTGCGGACGTCCTCCAGCGCGCGACGCAGGCCCGTGCCGCCGTCGGCGACCGGGTACAGGCAGCTCACCACGGCCGCCCGCATGCCGTGCTTGTGGCCGCGGATCTCATGGTCGGGGTCGACGTCGATGAGCTTGGAGAGTTCGGCGTTGCGCAGGATCGGCTGGCTCAGCACGATCTGGCGGCACGAGTTCTCGTCGGGGTTGAGCAGGTCACCCTCGGGCCCGATGACGCCTTGCAGGCTCGTCACCACCTCTTCGCGGATCGCGTCGAGCGGCGGGTTGGTGACCTGGGCGAACAGCTGCTGGAAGTAGTCGAACAGCATGCGCGGCCGCTGCGACAGCACCGCGATGGGGGTGTCGGTGCCCATCGAGCCGAGCGCCTCGGCGCCGGTGCGGGCCATGGGCGCGATCAGCAGGTTCAGTTCCTCGTAGGTGTAACCGAAGGCCTGCTGGCGCAGCACCACGCGGTGGTGCGGCATCTTGACGTACTTGCCCGGCGGCAGGTCGTCGATGTGGAACAGGCCCGCGTCGAGCCATTCCTGGTAGGGCTTCTCGGCCGCGAGCTCGGCCTTGATCTCCTCGTCGGAGACGATGCGGCCCTGCGCGGTGTCCACCAGGAACATGCGGCCGGGCCGCAGGCGCATCTTCTGTACGACGGTCGACGGGTCGAGGTCGAGCACTCCGGCCTCCGAGGCCATCACGACCAGGCCGTCCTTGGTGACCCAGATGCGCGACGGCCGCAGGCCGTTGCGGTCGAGCACGGCGCCGACGATGGTGCCGTCGGTGAAGCACACCGAGGCCGGGCCGTCCCACGGCTCCATGAGCGAGCCGTGGTACTGGTAGAACGCCCGCCGCGCGGGATCCATCTCCTCGTTGCGCTCCCACGCCTCGGGGATCATCATCAGCACCGCGTGGTGCAGGGGACGCCCGCCCAGGTGCAGCAGCTCGAGCACCTCGTCGAACCGCGCGGTGTCGGACGCCCCTGGCGTACAGACGGGGAAAATCTTGTTCAGGTCGTTGTGGTACCCGAAGACGTCGGTGTGAATGAGCGCCTCGCGGGCCCGCATCCAGTTCTCGTTGCCGGTGACGGTGTTGATCTCACCGTTGTGGGCGACGCGCCGGAACGGGTGCGCCAGCGGCCACGACGGGAACGTGTTGGTGGAGAACCGCGAGTGCACGATGCCCAGCGCGCTGGTCATGCGCTCGTCCTGCAGGTCCAGGTAGAACGCCCGCAGCTGCGGCGTGGTCAGCATGCCCTTGTAGACGAAGGTCTTGCCGGACAGGCTCGGGAAGTACACGGTCTCGCGTCCGGGGCCGTCCTGCCCGGGACCCTTGGTGCCCAGTTCGTGTTCGGCGCGCTTGCGGATCACGAATGCGCGCCGTTCCAGCTCAATGTCGGAGGCGCCGCCGATGAACACCTGGCGCAGCGTCGGCATCGCGTCGCGCGCGAGCGCACCCAGCGACGAGTCGTCGTAGGGCACGTCGCGCCAGCCGAGCAGCTGCAGGCCTTCGGCCTCGACGATCTTCTCGACGGCCTCGCAGGCCAGCTTGGCGTCGCGCGAGGACTGCGGCAGGAATGCCATACCGGTGGCGTAGCTGCCCTCGGGCGGCAGTTCGAAGTCGCACACGGCCCGCAGGAACGCGTCGGGCACCTGCAGCAGGATGCCCGCGCCGTCGCCGGTGTTCGGCTCGGCGCCTGCGGCACCTCGGTGTTCCAGGTTCAGCAGCGCCGTGATCGCCTTGTCGACGATGTCGCGGCTGCGACGGCCGTGCATGTCGGCAACCATGGCCACGCCGCATGCATCGTGCTCGTATGCGGGGTTGTACATGCCCTGGCTGCTGCTCTGCTGCCCTCCGAATGTGCTGGGCGTCATTCCCACCTAGCCCTTCAACCTGCTTCCATGAGGAAGCTCACCGCTATTGGCCGACTTTGCGACCGCCTCCAGCTGGTGTTAGCCGGCCCGGCGATGGAATGCCTTCGTGCAGCATTGGACGACGGCTATGTCCCACACGCCATAAGTGGAGAAAACGATAGGGCACACAGGGTGCGACATGCCAACTAAGCCAAGGCTAACCATGCTCACGGGCCGGATCCGAGCCACCCGCTCGGCGCGTCGACCTGCTGCGCGAATCACGTTGTCACCCTTGCCTTTTCACACCACAGCCGATACGCCCGGCACACCCCTGTTCCGGGCTCCACATCGCCCTTCGCCGCAAACCTGTTTGCTGGACAAATCAAGCCAGGTCGTTATCGTGCTGTTATAGGGCGTATATCGCTTTGCACAAAAGCCTAGTCAGATTCTTAGAGTTCGCCGTAACGCCTGCACAACGGCGTCAGACCGCGGATCCGGGCGACGCACTTACCGCTGAGCGGCGGGCGATTCCGCAGTAGCATCCGCTGCATGCCCGAAGCGCGGGAAACCCAAGGCGGCCTGGGCGGTTTCCTCCGGCGCTCGGGGTATGTGCGGAAATGGCTCATTCTCGGCGTCACCATCGGCGTCATCGCGGGCCTCGGCGCGGTGGTGTTCTACCTCGCGCTCGACTACACCGGTCGGTTCCTGCTCGGGTACCTCGGCGGATACGACATCCCGAAACCGGCCGGGGATGGCGATGACGCCGGATCCCCGGGCTTCGACCGGCCGTGGGCGATCCCGCTGATCACCTTCGGCGGTGCCCTGCTGTCGGCGTGGCTGGTGGCGACGTTCGCACCGGAAGCCGAAGGGCACGGCACCGACGACGCGATCGAGGCCGTCCACACCGATCCGCGGGGCATTCGCGGCCGGGCGATCGTGGTGAAGACCATCGCGAGCGCCCTGACGATCGGATCGGGCGGGTCCGGAGGCCGCGAGGGGCCCGCGGCCCACATCTCCGCCGGTTTCGGCTCGCTGTTGACGCGTTGGCTCGATCTCGACGACGAGGACGGACGGCTCGCGGTGTCGCTGGGCATCGGCGCGGGCATCGGCGCGATCTTCGGGGCCCCGCTCGGCGGCGCGGTGCTGGCCGCGTCGATCGTCTACCGCGAGGATTTCGACTACCGGGCGCTGGTGCCCGGTTTCATCACGTCGGCAACGGCCTATGCGGTGCTGGGGTCCATCCTCGGGTTCGATCCGCTGTTCGGTTCGTTGGCCGCCGATTACCGGTTCGAACATCCGGCCGACCTCGGTTGGTTCGTGGTGCTCGGCGTTGCCGCCGCAGCGGTCGGCTGGCTGTATGCCCGGGTCTTCTACGGCACCGCGGCGCTCACCGCCAAGCTGCCAGGCAACAAGATCGTCAAGCCCGCGGTCGGCGGGCTCGCGGTCGGGCTGCTGGCCCTCGCCATCCCACAGGTCTTGGCCAGCGGCTACGGATGGGCCCAAAAGGCCGCGGACACAGACACTTTGATGACCATTCCGCTGTGGATCGTGCTGCTCATGCCGTTCGCGAAGATCGTCGCGACCTCGCTGTCCATCGGGACGGGCGGCTCGGGCGGCATCTTCGGGCCCGGCGTGGTGATCGGTGCGTTCGTCGGAGCCGCGCTGTGGCGGCTCGGCGAAGCACTCGGCATACCAGGCCTTCCCGACACCCCAGCGGTGTTCGTGGTGGTCGGCATGATGGCCTGTTTCGGCAGCGTCGCGCACGCACCGCTGGCCGTGATGATCATGGTTGCCGAGATGACCGGTTCGTTCACCGTCATCCCCGGCGCCATGGTCGCCGTGGGGATCGCATGCCTGGTGATCTCGCGGACGAATGTGTCGATCTACCGGGCACAGCGGCTCGACCGCAACAGCGCATAACGACCGGTTGCGATCGGCCAACGATTCGGTCACAACCGTAATGCCATCGGCCAGTGGCGTGTGACTCTCCGAATGTATGCATCACCCATGACGCATCCAGCTGCGGAGGAGTCAGCATGCGCGAACCGACATTGGCACATCGATTGGCCGCAGAATTCATCGGCACGTTCTGGCTGGTTCTCGGCGGCTGCGGCAGCGCCGTGTTCGCCGCCAAGTTCACGACCGATACCGGGCTGTCCCTGGGTATCGGGTTCCTCGGCGTCGCCCTCGCGTTCGGCCTCACGGTGCTCACCGGGGTCTACGCCTTCGGCACCATCTCGGGCGGGCACTTCAATCCCGCGGTCACCCTCGGCGCGGCCCTGGCCAAACGCGTCGAGTGGAAAGCGTTGGTGCCGTACTGGATAACCCAGGTCGTCGGCGGCCTGGTCGCCGGCGTGGTGATCTACATCGTGGCCAAGGGCAAAGAAGGCTGGACCGCCACCGGCAACATGGCGGCCAACGGATACGGCGATCACTCCCCGGGCGGGTTCTCCCTGGCCTCCGTACTGATCGCCGAGATCGTGCTGACCGCGGTCTTCCTGCTGGTCATCCTCGGCTCGACCGACGATCGCGCACCGAAGGGCTTCGCGGGCTTGGCAATCGGGCTCACGTTGACCTTGATCCACCTGATCTCGATCCCGATCTCCAACACGTCGGTCAACCCGGCCCGCTCCACCGCGGTCGCGTTCTTCAACGGGGACGGGGCGCCGGCGCAGCTGTGGGCATTCTGGCTGGCGCCGTTGGTCGGTGCGGCGATAGCAGGCGTGGCCTACCCGTTCCTGTTCGGTGTGGCCGAGGAACTCGCCGAGCGGCCCGTGCGTGACGACGCGCTGGAATAGTCAGGTCAGGTGGTCGAACTCGCCGCTGACCCAGCGGATGTGCGTCTCGGCCGACCGGTGCACCACACCCTTGGCGTCCTGATCGATCTCGTCACCGCCCAGCGTGTAGAGCCGGTCGTAGTCGTAGGCGTCGAGCCGGTCCACGATGCGCTGCACCACCGCGGCCGAGAGCGGAACGTGCTTGGGGAAGTTGCGCTGGAACGACACCCAGTTCCTGGCCAGGCCGCCGCTGATGGTGTCGCCGACCAGGAGTGTGCCGTCGGCGGTCAGCGCCACAGAGCTTCCCCGCATGTGGCCGCCGACGTGCAGCAGCCGGACACCGGGGACCGGCTCGTGCTCGCCCTTCCAGAGTTTGATGACCGGGTCGGTTCGCGGAAGCCATTCCCGGTCAAGCGCATTCACATAGACCGGCACGTCACCGAACTCCCGGCTCCAGGACAATTGGGCGCCGAACATGTGTGGGTGGCTCGACGCGATCGCGGTGACCCCGCCGAGCCCGCGCACCAGGCCGGCGATCTCGGCGTCGAGATAGGCCGGCGCATCCCACAGCAGGTTGCCGTGCGCGGTCTGCACCAGGAACGACCGGTGCCCGATCGCGAACCGCGGCTCCCTGCGCAGGCTGTGCACACCCCGCCCGTGGTCCACGTGCTCGGTGTGGTGTGGTTGCGCGGCAAGTAGTTCCAACGTGGTCCAGGTGCCGTGCGGCGGGAGGTCGCCGCGTTCCTCGATCGCGACGACCTCCGATGTCAGCACGCACGTGTTCTCGGCGGGCCTGTCGTCGGATTCCGGGTGTTCGATTCCGCATCCGGTGCATATCCAGGTAGGCATGGCCCGAGACTGCCACCTCAACAAGGGTTGAGGTCAACCCGTGAAATCAGCTGCGCGCCTTGCTCGCCGCGCCGCGTTCGGTGGTTTCGCCCGAATGTGTGAGCTTGCCGCCCGCACTCTCCAGATGCGCCCGGACGAACCACTGGAATTTCTCGAGTTCGGCGGAATGGTTGATCAGCATGTCCTGTGACACGAGGTCGAGTTGGTCGAGCCGATGGATGCCCTTGCGGGTGTCCTCGATCACCCCGGTGTAGACGAGGTCGAGTGCGGCCAGGTGGGCCTGCACGGTGTCGCGGCCCACGGAGTAGTCGTCCCAGGTCCGGTCGGCGACGATCGCGCCCGGCGTGCCCTTCGGCGACTTGCCGAGGGCCGCGATACGTTCGGCCACCTCGTCGGCGTAGCCACGGACCAGCGCAACCTGCGGATCGATCATCTCGTGCACACCGATGAAGTTGGGCCCCACCACATTCCAGTGAATGTGTTTGAGGGTCAGATGGAGGTCGTTGTAGGTGCTCAGCTGCTTCTGCAGCAGTTCGGCCACCTCGTTGCCGTCCTTCTCGGAGAGGCCCGGAATGGTGAACGCCGTCATCGTCGCTCCTTTCGCATAGCGATGGTCACCGCGACGGGTACCCGACGGCGGGCCCGGGTAATCACCTCTGTGTTACAGCGCACGCAGTTTGGGGATCGCCTGGCGGGCACCGCGCCGCCGGTTCACCGCCAGTCCACTGGCCTCCAGCAGCCGCACGGCGCGGTGCCGGTGCGGCCGCAGCGGCTCGAGCAGTTCGAGCATCGCGGCGTCGTCGATCGGCGTGCCCAGCAGGCTCAGCCCCACGACCGTGGCCAGGTGGTAGTCGCCGACCGACAGCGCGTCGGCGTCGCCGAACGCACGTTGGACGGTTTCGGCCGCGGTCCATTCCCCCACGCCGGGCAACGACTGCAGGGCCCGGTGGGCGCGGTCCGCGGTGAGTCGCTCCACCGAGTCGGCCCGTTGCGCGCACCCGACGATGGTGCGGGCCCGGCCCGGGTCGACGTTGGCCCGGTGGAACTCCCAGGACGGGATGCGGCGCCACACGTCGGCCGTCGGAGGCACCCGCATTCCCGCCGGTGCGGGTCCGGGCGCGGGCGCACCGAATTTGGTGGCCAGCGCGCGCCACGCCCGCCAGGCATCCATTCCCGAGACGCGTTGTTCGATGACGGCCGGGATCAGTGCTTCCAGCACCCGGCCGGTGCGGCCGAGCCGCAGGTGCGGCACGCGCCGGTACGCCTCGGCGATGGTCGGTTCCACGGGTGCGAAACCGGTGGCGTCGTCGTCGGATCCCAGCAGCGCAGGCAGCCCGTCGAGGAACTCGGCCGCACCGTCGCCCCAGGCTTCACAGTCGACGGTGTCCAGGCCCGACTTGCTGATGCGTGCCGTCACCGGACCACTCGGCATGGCCGACGTCCGCCATATCGCCCCGTCGGGAGCACTGCGGTAACACGGATCGCCGCCGCCGCGGCGCAGCGGTGCCAGCGTCAGTCCCGGGCTGACCGGGCCGGGAAAGACCACGCTGGTGCTTGGCACCGCACCAGCTTATGGAGCGACGCTGACGTCCGCCTTGTCGGTGTAGAACGCGACCCGGCCGGCGATCTCGGCCACGGCCGGGTACGGCTCCTCGTAGGTCCAGATGGCGTCCTGCACGTCACCTACGTGGTAGTAGTAGGCCTCCCCCTTGTAGGGGCAGTACGTCGTCGTCTCGCTTCGCGTCAGCGCCGACGCGACCACATCGCCGAGCGGCAGATACTGCACCGCGGGATAGGTCGACTCCTGCAGGGTCAGGGCGTCGTCGGACTGGGCGACGATCTCACCGTTGACCCTGACCGTCACGCGGCGGCCCGTCGGCGTGATGGTGATGGGGTGCTCGGCCGTCGGCTCGAGCACAGGACGGTTTGTCATCTAGGTCACAACGCCACCCGCGCCGAGGTATTCCCGTCGAGCGGCCCGAGGCCCATATGAGGTTCATCGGGAAGGCAGCGCGGATCACTACGATCGGCTCATGACCGATCCCGTAACGGCTTCCGTGTCGATCGCCGCCGACCCCGCAGACGTGTATGCCCTGATCACCGACCTGCAGACCCTCTCATCGCTGGCCGAGGAAGCCCACGCGATGCAGTGGCAGAAAGGCAACGCGGTGGCACCCGGCGCGGTGTTCAAAGGGCACAACCGCAACGGCTCCCGGACCTGGACCACGACCTGCACCGTGACCGAGGCCGAGCCCGGCAAGACGTTCGCGTTCGACGTCAAGACCGGGGGTTTCATTCCCGTCGCACGCTGGCGATATGACATCGCGGCGGCCGAGGGCGGATGCACGGTCACCGAGTCGACGTGGGATCGGCGGCCGGGCTGGATCAAGAAGCCCGCCGAGTGGAGCACGGGCGTGCACGACCGGCCTGCCGCCAACGCCGAGCACATCAGGCTGACCCTGCAACGGCTCAAGGAGCGCGCCGAATCCGGCGGCTGAAAGAGCCGATCACCGCGGTCGGTGCATGCGGTTAGGCTCGGACCGTGGAACCCGACGATTTTGCCGATCGCGTATCCAGGCTGGAATCGGAGAACCGCAAGCTCAACGAGCGGGTACGCAGCAGTGAGCAGGACGCCGCCGCGGCCCGCATTCTGGCCGGCGCCGCCGATCGTGATGTCAGTGAGCTCAGCACAGATGTGCGAGCAATCCGTGGCGAGGTCGGCGAACTGCGCGGCGAGGTCGGCCAACTGCGCGGCGAGGTCGGCGACCACCGCAAAGCGACCGCTGCGAGCTTCAATGCCATGCGTGCCGACTTCGCCGACCTGCGCTCCGACTTCGCGGGTCTGCGCTCCGAGATGAACACGCGGTTTGCACAGGTCGACGCCGGGTTCATCGAAATGCGCGGCAAGCTCGATGCGACCGCCGCCGGTCAGGCTCACATCGCCGGACTGCTTCAGCGGTTGATCGACGACCAGAACCCGCGCTAGTGCGGCTTGCCGGTGATGACGTCGGCGATCCGCGCGATCGGTGACGTCGTCGCGCGGCCGCGGGCCTCGTGCCGGTCGGCCAGCTTGTAGGCGATGTACAGGCCGCGCACGCCGAGCCAGCGCAGCGGCTCGGGCTCCCAGGTGCGTGACTCGTGCCCGACCCATGGCAGTCGGGTGATCGGGGTGTCCCGCCGCAGCACCAGGTCGGCCAGGGTCCGGCCGGCCAGGTTGGTTGCGGTCACACCGTGGCCGACATAACCTCCGGCCCAACCCAATCCGGTGATCCGGTCCAGGGCCACCCCGGCCTGCCAGTCACGCGGCACGGCCAGCACTCCGCACCATCCGTGCGCGATGGGGATGTCGCGGATCTGCGGCAGGATCGTGTGCAGCACATCGGTCAGCAGCGTGATGGTCTTGGCCGGCACCCGGCCGTCCTTGTCGGTGCGCGACGCGTACCGGTACGGCACGCTGCGGCCGCCGATCGCGATGCGGTCGTCGACGGTGCGCTGCGCGTAGAAGAAACCGTGTGCCGCGTCGCCGACGGTTTCGCGTGCTTCCCAGCCGATTTCGTCCCACCGGTCGGCCGGGATCGGCGCGGTGGCGATCATCGAGCTGTTCATCGGCAGCCAGCGCCGCCGCAGGCCGGGGAGCGCGGGCGTGAACCCCTCGGTGGCGCGCAGGACGATCGGGGCGCGCACGGTGCCCCTGGCGGTGACCGCGGCGCCCGGCCTGATCTCGGTCACCGGCGACTGCTCGTAGACGGTGACGCCGAGCCGCTCGACGGTTTCGGCCAGCCCGCGGGCCAGCCGCGCCGGCTGGATCCGGGCACAGTGCGGGTTGTGGAATGCCGCGAGCATCCCGTCGAACCGGATTCGCTGTGCGGCTTCGTCTTTCGTCAGCTCGGTGACGTCGTTGCCCCAGCGGCGCTCTTCGGCGAGGGCGTCGGCCAGCCGCGCGGCCTGCGCGGGGTTGCGGGCGATCTCCATGGTGCCGCCTTTGACCGCACCGGCGTCGATGCCTTCCTGGTCCGCCACCGAGATGACCTCGTCGACGGCCTCGTTGAGCGCGTGCTGCCAGGCCAGCACCTGGTCCCGGCCGTGCGCCTTCGCGAGCTTGTGCCGGTCGCCGGGGGCCAAGCCCGAGAGCCAGCCGCCGTTGCGTCCCGACGCGCCGAACCCCGCGAACCGGGCCTCCAGGACGGCGATGCGCAGCGTCGGGTCAGCCTTTTTGAGGTAGTAGGCCGTCCACAGTCCGGTGTAACCGGCGCCGACGATGCACACGTCGGCGTCGCGATCTCCCGGCAGCGCCGGGCGATATGCGGGAATCGCGTCGAACCAATGGGAGACCTGACCGTTCACGGTTTTGGGCACCGCCAGATTCTGTCAAGACTTGTCGGACTGCGGGAGCATGATGACATAAGCAATCGAACATGTGATCGAAGGAGTCGGCAATGTGCTGGTTGTGCGACCATCCGCAGGCGACAACGCAGGACTATCTGGACATCCTGCGGCGGCAGATCGCCAAGTGTGGCTGGACCGTGCAGTACGTCGAGGGTCGCTCGCCGTTCGGCTACACCATCGGGCTGAGCGAAGTCGGCTTGCCCGAGCTACTGGTCACCGGCCTGCCCCCGGAGACATCGCTGCGGCTGCTGAACACGGTCGCCGGCTACCTGGTCCATAAGTGCGTCCCCGCTGCCGGCGACACCATGTCGCTGCCGGACGGCTGGTTCGCCGAGTTCGTCGCAGTGGCCGAGCCGACCGCACACATGGGATTCGCGGTGCGGATGTGCGGTCCCGACCTTCGGGCACTCCAACTCGTCTGGCATGACAGAGACGGGCATTCCCCGTGGTGTCCGGAGTTCAATCGCGGCGGGCCCAGACAACCGGTACTCGGCCTCCGCGGCCCCGTTGAGACGGGCTGAACATACTTCTTTCTGCCATCCGTCGATCAATTTCTGCCACCGGAATTATCCCTCTGACCTCGCTGTTTAGACAGTCAGACCGGTACGGATCACCCGCAAGGGCAGCCACACCGGATATGAGGAGGAGAGCAAAATGAAGAAGTTCGGATTCGCCGTCATCGCCGCCAGTGGACTGAGCGCCGCCATCGTGGGCCTGGCCGCCCCGGCCCAGGCCGCCGCACCAGCGCCGGTCTCTTCGACCACGATCTCGGCCGGAGTCGATCACCTGGGTTGGCTGGATCAGATCCAGCCCAAGGCCACCGCGCCCAAGGTCGACAACACCGTGCGCCACAGCGGCCGCTGAGGTCAGCAACTCAAGAGGGGCATCCCGGCCGGGGTGCCCCTCTTGGCGTTCACGGGCGGCCGAACGCGTAGCGGTGGTACTGCGCCATGTACTTGGTCGCGCTCAGCACCGACATCACGCGCGCCAATATCCGATAGGCGGGCTGGACCAGATCGAACTCGGCGGTGTCGAACGGCGACACCCACGCCAGCAGGCGAGTGCCGGGCACGGCGGAGAGGATGTCCTCGGGCTTGTTGATCGCCCAGTACAGCGTCGCGCCCGAGCGCCGCACCACGGCGTTGCTCCACTGGGTCTTGATGCCGAGCGAGTTGAACGCGTCGAATTGCAGTTCCCCACTGCCGAAGTGGTCGACGATGCGGCGCAGCAGCGCGACGCCGTCGGCCTGGGTCAGGTACATGGTCAGCCCTTCGCCGATGGCCAGCACGGGCCGGTCGGTGGGGATGTCGGCGAGCCAGGCCGGATCCGTGACCGATGCGGACACGACGTGGTAGTTCTCGGCGGTCGGATAGAGCTGTTCACGCAGCGTGGCCACGTCGGGATAGTCGACGTCGTACCACTGCACGCCCGGCCCGGGCCGCAACCGGAAGAACCGGCCGTCGAGACCGCAACCCAGGTGCAGCACAACGGCTTCGGGATGTGCGGCCAGGAACTGGCGGGTCCAGTTGTCGAAGTGTGCCGACCGGGTGGTCACCGCCGGCGACCGGTCCGGTGTCATGGTGGTGCGCGACCAGTCGTAGTCGATGCGCTCGGCGATCTCCTTCGCGAGCTGGTCCCCCAGGATCGGCTTGGGCAGGTCGGCGTCGAGGGCCTTGGCGTAGAAGGTCGCGAGCATCGTCTGCGGTGCGCCGCTGAGGTCGACTTTCAGTCTGTCGGTCATACCCGCCAGGCTAGCCCCGCAATAGCGCTGCGGCACAAGCGCTTAACACCCTTCGGCGTGGTGTTCAGCCCGCCTTGGCCTGGCGTTTGGCGGCGCGCACACCCACCCAGAACTTCGCGGCCTCGGCCACCGAATCCTCGACCGGGCTTGGGCGCCAACCGAGTTCACGTTCGGCCTTGCTGTGGTCCACCGGGGCTTCCGCGCGCATCAGCCGCAGCGAGGCCAGCGACAGCCGCTCGTCGGTGCGCTTGAGCTTGCCCTTGAGGGTGCCGAGGGCCGCGAGCAAGTAGGTGACGGGCAGGGGGATCGATTTCGCGGGCGGCGCGACGCCCGCGGCCTCGGCCGCGATTCGCGCCACCTCGGCGTTGCTGATCATCTTCTCCGAGATCAGATAGCGCTCGCCGACGCGGCCCTTGTCCGCGGCGAGGATCAGGGCGCGGGCCGCGTCGTTGACACCGACGGCCTCCAGTTCGATGCCGCGCATGACGAACGGCAGCTTGCCGAACGCCGCACCGGCGATGATCGCGCCGTGCGGGGTGCGGCCCCAGTCCCGTCCGCCGTAGGTGGTCGATACACACATCGCCACCGCGGGCAGCCCACGCTCCCGCGCGTAGCTCAGCACGAGTTTCTCGGCCTGCACGCGAGATCGCACGTACGGGGTCAGCCCCTTGTCGCTGACGATGTCGTCCTCGTCTGCCACCTTGCCGCGCTTGCGGCCGACGGTCGCGTAGCTGCTGGTGAACACGAAGCGTTTGAGGCCGGCTGCGATCTCGGGTTCCACCGCGATGTCCAGGACGTTGCGGGTGCCCTCGACGTTGGTACGGAACAGCGGCGAAGGATCACGCAACCAGCCGCGCGTGTCGACGACGCAGTAGTAGATCACGTCGGCACCGGTCATCGCGGCGCGCAGCACGTCGTCGCTGAAGATGTCGCCCTCGAACCGGGTGACGTCGAGGTCGTCGATTCCGATCGTGTTGGCGCCGGCCCGCACCATCACCCGGACGTCTTCGCCGTCTTCGACGAGCAGCCTGGCCACGTGCGAGCCGAGGTAGCCGTTGGCCCCGATCACCAGCGCCGTCATCGTGCCGCCCCCATCTGGTGTCCCATCTTTTCCATCCAGGCCTCCGCCTCGTCGGTCAGCGTCCCGAGTTCTTTGGCCTTGCGACACCACTTCATGCCCGCGGCCACGAATCGCAGCGGGTTGTAGATGTCCTCTTGCCGCGACCACAGCCCGTCACCGGCGTAGGTGATGATCGAGATGTTGGTGGCGCTGATGACGGTCCCGTCACCGGGGTCGACCATCGGGTTGTCCAGTTCGCAGATGATGCGTCCGGTCGGCTCGTCGATCACCGACCAGAGTGACGGGAATGCCGTCATGTAGCTGCCGGGGAAGGCGGTCATGGTCTTCCAGATCCAGGCGCGTACCTGTTCGCGGCCCTTCATCGTGCCCGCCGCGTGCTCGATGTAGTCGACGTCGGGCGTGTAGTGCTCGACCCACACGTCCCAGTCCTTGGTCTGCGCGGCCCGGTCCACGGTCTGTTCGAACGTCGCGAACGCGGCCGCCAGCTCGGCGGTGCTGAACGTCTTGCCCACCCCAGAACTAGAACACGTTCTATTGACGTTTGTCGAGGGTTGTCAGTCGTCGACGAGCACGGCCCGGTTGCCCAGCGGTTCCCGCAGCGGCACGTCGACCGTTCCCGCGACGGCCAGGGCTATGCACATCCGGCCGACCGATTCGGGCGGCGTCCCGCCTCTCAGCTGCACCGTGACCGCCTCCGGGGTCTCGTGCGCGGTGACGTGCACACCGAAGCAGTCCGGGGTACCCGCGGTGAAGTTGACCGCAAGTCCGTCGCCGCTGCGGGTCCACGACTCGACACGGGTGACGTGCGGGGCGACGATCGCGGGGTTGTCGACGAACACCGTTCGTGAGGGGTCCGGCGGCACCTCCGGCGGGTTCACCGGCTCGGCGGCGGCCATCGGTGCGCCGGCCAGGAGTAAACAGCCCAGCGCTGCGGTTACAGCTAGACGCATGTGCCCCACGGTAGTGGGCGGAGCACAATGTGGTGGACGGCAAAGGAGATGAGCGCTCATGACCAACTACGCCACGGCGATTCTCGCGGGCGGCTGCTTCTGGGGCATGCAGGATCTGATCCGTAAGCAGCCCGGGGTGATCTCGACGCGCGTGGGTTATACCGGCGGACGCAACGACCACCCGACCTACCGCAACCATCCCGGTCACGCCGAGGCCGTGGAGATCATCTACGACCCGGCCCAGACCGATTACCGCGCGCTGCTGGAGTTCTTCTTCCAGATCCACGATCCGTCGACCAAGGATCGGCAGGGCAATGACGTCGGCACCAGCTACCGTTCGGCGATCTTCTACCTCGACGAGGACCAGAAGCGCATCGCGCTGGACACCATCGCCGATGTCGACGCGTCCGGGCTGTGGCCGGGCAAGGTGGTCACCGAGGTGACCCCGGCGGTCGATTTCTGGGAGGCCGAGCCCGAACACCAGGACTATCTGGTGCACTACCCGAACGGGTACACGTGCCACTTCCCGCGCCCGGGCTGGAAGCTGCCCAAGCGGCAGACCGCCAACCAGTAGCGTCAGGCCAACGGCGTCGCGCGTCGCCGCATGACGATGCGCCCGCCGGCCTTGGGCGTATAGGCCACGCCGCGGGAATGCACCTTCTCCCCCGGTGCGCTCGTGGTCTCGATGACGAAGTGGCGCAACACCGTTCGCAACACGACGTCCATCTCGACGTTGGCGAATGCGGCGCCGACGCAGCGGCGGGTGCCGCCGCCGAAGGGAATCCAGCCCAGGCCGGGCCTGCTGCCGATGAACCGTTGCGGGTCGAAGCGCTCGGGATCGGGAAACTCGTCGGCGCGTTCCTGGATCTGGGAGATCGCGACGACGATCGAGTAGCCCCGCGGAATGTCCCAGTCGCCGAGCCGGAACGACGGCGCGTACACGTGGCGGCCCGCGAAATCGATGACGGTACGGGCGCGCTGCACCTCGAGAATCGTTGCCTGCCGGTATTCATTGCCGTCGGTCGCGGCTTCGGCGACGAGCTGGGCCAGCACCTCGGGGTGGCGGCTGATCCGCTCGAATGCCCAGCCGAGCGTCGACGCGGTGGTCTCGTGCCCGGCGGCCAGGAGCGTCAGCAGCTCATCGCCGATGTCCTTGCGCGACATCGGCGAACCGTCTTCGTACGTGCTGCGCAGGAGCAGCGCCAAGATGTCGTCACGCTGATCGAAGGCCGGGTCGTTCTCGACGCGGTCGATCAACCGGCTGATGACCGCGTCGTATTGCCTGCGGTATTCGGCGAGCCGCCCCCACGGGCTGAACCGGCCGTAGGTCCGGGTCGGGGTCGGCAGCACGGCCAGGCGTGAGCCCAGCGTGACCCACGGCGGGATGATGCGGCGCAGTTCGTCGAGCTGTTCACCGTCCGCGCCGAACACGGCCCGCAGGATCGCGTTGAGCGTGATCCGCATCATCGGTTCGAGCGTCTCGAACTCCTGACCCTCGGGCCAATTCGCGGATTCCCGCAGGGTTTCCTCTTCGAAGATGCGCTCGTAGTTCTTGATGCTCTTGCCATGAAACGGCGGCGTGAGCAGCTTGCGCCTGCGGCGGTGGTCGGTGCCGTCGAGCGCGAACACCGAGCCAGAGCCGAGAATGCGGCTCAGGTTGGGCTGGATGTTGCCGACGTCGTCGGTGTTGGCGACGAACAGCTGCTTGGCCAGTTGCGCGTCGGCCACGATCGCGGTCCGCCCGAACACGGGGATGCTCAGCGTGAAGATGTCGCCGTACCGCGGGGTGAGCTGTTTGACCACCCACCGCCGGTTTGCGGCGAACGCTATGCCCTGCAGCAGCCGGGGGATCTTCGGCGCGGGCGGGATCCTGAGGGTGGCGGGGCGAACTGGGTCTACAGCGGTCACTGTTTCGGTCATGCCATCTCCAGCCAAGTCCTGGTACTGCGGTGTACCAAAGGGGGTGTGTAGTACGGTACTCGCAGGTACCACACAGCGCAAGGGGGTGGGTAATGACAGCCGCGGCCACCAGCCCCGACGCCTTCCGGCTGCGCCTGCTCGACGGCCTGGCTGCCTCGATCACCGAAAAGGGTTACCGCGAAACCACAGTCGCCGACATCGTGCGCCACGCCCGCACGTCGAAACGGACCTTCTACGACCAGTTCGAAAGCAAGGAAGACTGCTTCATCGAACTGCTGCGGGCCAACAACACGTCGTTGGTCGACCGGATCCGCACGGCGGTGGCGCCGGACACCGACTGGCAGGACCAGATCGCGCAAGCCGTCGGGGCCTATGTCGATCACATCGAGTCGGCGCCCGCGGTCACGCTGAGCTGGATCCGCGAACTGCCCGCGCTCGGCACCAAAGCACGCCCGCTGCAGCGGGCCGCTTTGCGCGAACTCACCGACCTGCTCATCGAACTCAGCGACAGCGCGGGTTTCCGTCATGCCGAGCTGCCCCAGCTCACGAGGCCTATGGCGATCATCCTGCTGGGCGGGCTGCGCGAGCTCACCGCGCTGATCGTCGAGGACGGTCGCGACATCCGCGAGATCTATGAGCCGGCTCTGGCCGCGTCGCGGGCGATACTGAGCGCCGCACCTGCGCCGTCAACGCAGGATCAGCCGCGCTGATTTCTCCAGGCGCCGCGCGATGTCCGGGTACGACTCGTATCCCATGCCCGCCCGCACCAGCGCGCCCGAATAGAGCATCTCCAGCGACTCGATGACATCGGGATCGACATCGGGGCCGAGCGCCGCAGCCAGCCTGCCCCGGATGTCCCCGCCGATGCGGTGCCGCAGCGCCTCGACATCGGGGTCACGGCCCAGCAGTGCATTGGTGACCGCACCCGCGAACTCGGGTTCGTCGGCCACGAGCGACGCGATGTGCTGCAACACCTCGACCACGCGCGTCGCGGGGTCCGCGGACTCGTGCGCGGCCAGCGGCGCGCCCGCGAGCCTGCGCCAGAACACCTCGGCGACAAGGTGTTCCTTGGACGAGAAGTAGGTGTACGCGGTGGCCGCACCGACGCCCGCCTCGGCGGCGACGCGCCGCACGGTCAGTCCCGCGAAGCCCTCCCGGCGGATCAGCTCCACGGCGGCCCGGCCCAGGCGTTCGACGGTGTCGGCTTGCCGTGCGGTCAGACGTCGACGAGTCGACTCCAAAGCCGGATCGGACACGTGTCCGGACGCTACTACAACTGCCTGTGACCGGCAACGGTAGGTTGTCAGACATGAGCGACATCGACACCGCCCTGCCGCCCCGCGCCGAGCGGCTGTTCGCCCTCGCCGAGCAGGTCACGGGGTTCATGCCCGCAGACGAGGGGCGGGCCCTCTACGACGCCGCAGCGCGCTACCTCGGCGGTGGGGTCGGCGTCGAAATCGGCACGTACTGCGGCAAATCCACGGTTCTGCTGGGTGCGGCGGCGCAGGAAACCGGATCGGTGGTCTACACCGTGGATCACCACCACGGGTCCGAGGAGCACCAGCCGGGGTGGGAGTACCACGACAGCTCGCTCGTCGACCCCGTCACCGGGCTGTTCGACACGCTGCCCACCATGCGCCACACCCTCGACGCCGCGGGTCTCGACGAGCACGTGGTCGCGGTTGTCGGCAAGTCTCCCGTGGTCGCGCGGGGTTGGCGAATGCCGTTGCGGCTATTGTTCATCGACGGCGGACACACCGAGGAGGCCGCGCAGCGGGACTTCGACGGCTGGGCCAGGTGGGTCGAGGTGGGCGGTGCGCTGATCATCCACGACGTGTTCCCGAATCCCGACGACGGCGGGCAGGCGCCGTTCCACATCTATCAGCGCGCGTTGCGCACCGGCGCGTTCCGGGAGGTCTCGGCGATGGGGTCGATGCGGGTGCTGGAACGGATCTCCGGCGACCCAGGCGTGCTCGACTAACGGTCGCTGGCGACACACTCGCAGTCGTACTCGCCTTCCAGGCCGCGGGGCAGGCCTTCGCCGCGGAAGATGCCGCTGGCCGCCGTGGTCGACGACAGGGCGTCGGCGGCCAGGATCATGGCCGCACCGGTCCAGGTGGTGCGTTCCTCTGGCCAGCGTTTGCCGTCGGCGAAAACCAGCCCGGTCCAATAGGATCCGTCGGTCTCCCGGAGGTGGTGCATGGCCGCGAACTGTTCGTGCGCGCGGCGGATGTCGCCGATCGCGTCGAGTGCCATCACCAGCTCACAGGTCTCGGCACCGGTCACCCACGGCCGGTGGTCCACGCATCGGATACCGAGGCCGGGCACCACGAAGTCCTGCCACCGCTCGTCGATACGGGATTGTGCAGCCGCGCCCCGCAGGGCTCCCCCGAGCACCGGGTAGTACCACTCCATCGCGTGGGTGTCCTTGGCGGAGAATAGTTCCGGATGAGCCGCGATCGCGTGGCCGAGCCGTCCGACCGCCACTTCCCATTCCGGTTGCGGGTCGCCGAGATGGTCCGCGAGCGCCAGCGCGCAGCGGATGCTGTGGTAGACGCTCGCACAGCCGGTCAGCAGTGCTTCCGTGACGGGCCCGGAAGGGGTTCGCGCCCAGTAGATCTCACCGGTGGACGCTTGCAGCCCCAACACGAAGTCGATGGCCGCGGTGACCACGGGCCACATGTCTTCCGCGAAGCCACGGTCCCCGGTGATCAGCACGTGGTGCCACACGCCGGTGGCCACGTAGGCGCAGAAGTTGCTGTCGCTGTTGGCGTCCTCGATCGCGCCGTTGCGCAGTTGGATCGGCCACGAGCCGTCGGGACGCTGCGCGGTGCGGCACCATTCGAACGCCGCCCGGGCCGGCTCGTACAACCCGGCGACGGTCAACGCCATGGCGTTCTCGACGTGGTCCCACGGATCGGTGTGGCCGCCGTCGAACCACGGGATGGCGCCCGATGTCTCCTGGGTGGCCGCGATGGACCGGGCGGTCTGGCGGCACTCGTCCGGCGTCAGGACACCGGGCACCCCGGGAACATCAGGCACTCGCAAGGTTCACCGCCCGTTCGGGGAGAGTGGCTTGTGAAAGTACATTGCGACGCTCTTGCCGATCACGGGGTTCAGCACCGATTCGGCGGTCCTCGTCAGCCACGGCCGGCCCATCATGTCCCACACCAGCAGCTGGTGATAGGCCTTGACCGCCGGATGGTCGTTCTTGTCGGTCCCGACAAGGCATTTCAGCCACCAGTACGGCGAATGCAGGGCGTGCGCATGGTGCGTGTGGGTGAGCGTGAGGCCGTGGGCAAGCACCTTGTCACGCAACGCGTCGGCGTGGTAGATCCGGATGTGGCCGCCCTCGTTGGCGTGGTATTCGTCGGACAGCAGCCAGCACACCTTCTCCGGCAACCAGCGGGGCACCGTGATGGCCAGGGCGCCACCGGGTTTGAGCACGCGGACCAGTTCGGCGATCGCGCGGTCGTCCTCGGGCACGTGCTCCAGGATCTCCGAGGCGATCACGCAGTCGAACGTGCCGTCCTCGTACGGCAGGTCGAGCGCGTCGCCCTTGACGGCTTCGCCCCGCGCCGACAGCGGTACGTCACCCTGCTCGCGCATGGCCTGCAGCATGGTGTCGACGTCGTTGAGGTCGGACACGTTCTGGTCGAAGCCGATCACGTCCGCACCGCGCCGGTACGCCTCGAAGGTGTGTCGGCCCGCGCCACAGCCGACATCGATCACCGTGGTGCCGGGCCCGACACCGAGCCGGTCAAAGTCGACGGTCAGCATGCTTCACCTCATCGCTCCTCACGTGCACGGCATCTTGCACGGGCTTGTTCGTATACGGACACCGTCTGTGCGGCAACCGATTCCCAGCTGAAGACGTCGAGCGCACGTTGCCTGCCGGCCTGTCCCAGCTTCTGGCGCTCCAGCGGTGAGTCGAGCAATGCACCGAGTACCGAGGTGAGTTCGTCGACATCTGCCGGGCGTACCAGCCGCGCGCACCGGCCATCGGTGCCGACCACCTCGGGCAGCGCTCCGGCGCGGCTGGCCACGATCGGGGTACCGCTGGCCATCGCTTCCACCGCGGGCAGTGAAAACCCTTCGTAGAGCGACGGAATGCACGCCACCTCGGCCGAGGCCAACAGGCCGGCCAGCGCTTCGTCGGACAGCCCGCTCGAGCTGTGCACGATGTCGGAGATGCCCAGCTCGGCGATGAGCTTCTCGGTCGGCCCGTTGGGTTCGAGTTTCGACACCAGTTGCACGTCGAGGTTGCGCTCGACCCGCAGCCGGGCGACCGCGTGCAACAGGTGGCTGATGCCCTTGAGCGGTACGTCGGCGCTCGCGATCGCGATGATGCGGCCGCTGACGCGATGTTCGGCGGGTTTGAACAGTTCGGTGTTGACGCCGAGCGGCACGACGTGAAGCTGATCGGGCGACACCCTGAAGTCGTCGGCGATGTCGGCGGCCGACGACGACGACACCGTGAGCAGTTCGGGAATCCGGCGGGCCACCCGCTTCTGCATCTCGGCGAAGCCGTACCACCTGCGCACCAACGGTTTACGCCACCATTTGGCCGCCGCGACCTCGACCACCCGGTCGCGCGTGATCGGGTGATGCACGGTGGCGACCACGGGCAGGCCCAGCTTCTCGATCTTGAGCAGCCCGGTGCCCAGGCTCTGGTTGTCGTGGACCACGTCGAAATCGTCGAGGCGCTCGGCGAGCATGCGGGCCGCACGCAGGGTGAAGGTTCGAGGCTCCGGGAACCCCGCGGTCCACATGGTCAGCAGTTCGAGCGCGTCGATGCCGTCGCGGATCTCGCTGGGCCGCGGTACCCGGAAGGGGTCGGGTTCGCGGTAGAGGTCGAGGCTCGGCACCTTGGTGAGGCGAACCCGGGGATCCAGCCCTTCCGGGTAGGGCTGGCCCGAGAAGACCTCGACGTCGTGGCCGAGTTCGGCCAGGCCGCGGCTCAGGTGGCGGACATAGACACCCTGGCCGCCGCAGTGGGTCTTGCTGCGATAGGAGAGCAACGCGATACGCATGATTCAGCTCACCTCGCGGCCGGAATCGCGCTGAACTGGGAAAACGACGTCACGCCGCGACTCCAAACCCTCTGGACATGTGTCCAGACTATAGTTTGACGTGCTAGCTGACGCAACGCGTCCTCTAGCCGTCGGCAATTTTCGACGCTGTGTCCAGGGCGCAAAAGTCCGAGCGACCCACGCCGCACGCGCAGAGCCGGCGGGTCACTCCGGCGGAAATCCGCCTGTGGCCACGGGCCCCCAACGCCGCGGCGTGATCCGGATGAGGCACTTGCCCTGGTCCACCATGGCCTGCCGGTACTCATCCCAATCCGGATGCTCCCCGGCGATCGCCCGGAAGTAGTCGACCAGCGGTTCGACGGCCTCGGGCAGCGCGAGCACCTCGGCCTCGCCGTCGACCTGGACGTAGGGTCCGTCGAACTCATCCGACAGCACCGTCACACTCACCTGCGGGTTCCGCCGCGCGTTGGCCGATTTCGCGCGTTGCGGGTAACTCGCGATGACGATCCGGCCCGCCGCGTCCACGCCGCCCGTCACGGGCGAGCTCTGCAATGATCCGTCGGACCGAAAAGTGGTGAGCACCATCCGATGTCGCGGACGCACGAAGTCGAGTAGCTCATCGATCCCCACGGTGTCAGCGGTCGCATACTTTCGAGCCATACCCTCACGCTAGCCCGCGCGGCTCGATCGCATCGGGCAGCACGAACGCATACGGCCGCCGGAACCCTGCGCCGTCGACCCGGCCGGCCCGGACCGCGGCCACGTCGACGGGCACGACCCGCCCGGATGACGGCTCATAACACTGCACGACGTCGCCCGACGCGCCGACGAGCAGTACCCAGTGCCTCGGCAGCAGCCGGTCACCGAGCAGCATCGCGACGGGCCAGCCGCCGTCGACCGCACGCAGCACATCCGACAGCGTGTCCCCTGAACCGCGAAACCAGCGCCACCAGTAGGACACTCCACGCTGTGCACTGTGCGCCGTGAGCGCCCGGGCCATGCCGGCGGGCGTCGTGCCGAGCCGACGCGGCCAGATCGCGTTGACCTCGGCGTGCACGCGCCCCTGCTCGCCCGCGAACCATGCGTCGCGATCGGGCCCCAGCAACCCCTCACGGTAGGACGCGTCGAGCAACGCGCCTGCCACCACCGCGACCGTCGGACCGCATGTGACGCCGTCGCGCTGGTGCAGCCGCAGTGCGGCGAGTCTCACCGGATCCACGTCGATGCCGCCATCGGCCGTTCAATTTCTGCCATCGGAACTAGATCGTCTGACCTGCTTGTTCAACCCTACAGAAGAGAATCCGACATCGAAGCGAGAAAGAGGAACCAGAAGTGCAGTACACCGCCAAGAAGTTCAGCATCACAGCGGCGCTGGCAGGCGGATTGGCCGCGGCCACCATCGGTCTCGCCGCACCCGGCCACGCCGCACCGAGCGGCCCGAGCAACGCACAGCAGACCATCAGCCAACTCGAGGCCCAGGGCTACCGGGTGGTGGTCAACCGGCTCGGCTCGACCCCGCTCGACCAGGCGACCGTCGTCGCGGTGCGCCATGGTCAGAACTACAGCCGCACCGACAGCCTGTCGCCCGTCACGCAACGCACGGTCTATGTCGACGTGAAGTGACATCCGCAGTTCGAGACGCCCCCGCCCCGGCGGGGGCGTTTTGCTGTCCAAGACGAGTTCGGCGGGTCGATAATGGGGCCATGGCGGTCTCCATGAGCGAGCTACTCGCAGGCGGTATCGACACATTGCGATATCACCCGACTGCCAAGCGAATTCGGGCCTGCCTCGGTGGGGAGCCCGTCGCCGACACAGACGCGGCCGTGCTGGTGTGGGAGCCGCGCCGCATCGTCCCCACGTACGCCGTCCCGCGCGCGGCCGTCACCGCGCAGCTCGTGCCCGCGGGGGCCGATTCCGGGGACGACGAGATCCCGGGCTTCCTGGACCCGTCGGTTCCGTTCACCGCACATACGTGTGCGGGCAACGGTTTTGACGTCATCGCCGGCGAAGAGACGGGTGTCGAGGCAGCGTTCCAACCCACCGATCCCGACCTGGCCGACTACGTGATCCTCGATTTCGCGACGTTCGAGTGGCGCGAGGAGGACGAGCCGATCGTCGCGCATCCGCACGACCCGTTCCACCGCATCGACATCCTGCGCAGTCACCGCCGCATCCAGGTCGAGCTCGACGGGCAGTTGCTCGCCGACAGCGTGCGTCCGCTTCTGCTGTTCGAAACCCTGCTGCCCACGCGCTATTACCTGCCCAGGGAGGACGTGACCATCGCCCTGGACCTGAGTCGCACCATCAGCTACTGCGCGTACAAGGGCCGGGCGACCTACTATTCGCTGCCCGGCGGGCCCGCCGACATCGGTTGGACGTACCACGAGCCGCTGTACGACGCGGGTCCGGTGCGCGACCGCATCTGCTTCTTCGACGAACGCGTCGATGTCATCGTCGACGGCCTGCGCCAGGACCGGCCGGTCACCCCGTGGAGCGAACGCTGAAACCCGCGGTACCGGGTACCTCTGGTTTAGCCTGATCAGTTCTGGCAACATCTCCCACCAGTCGCAGTCATTCAGACATAGTCAGTGGGTGGGGATGATGATGGGCACATCGAACGTTTCGCTCACGGCCGCGCCGGGCACGGAAGGCGGCGGCGCGGCCCTCGACCAGGTGATCGGCATGTCCGTCGCGGCGCTGGTCGTCACGGTCGCGTTGCTGTGGATCGGCTATCTGCACCGCATGCGCCGCATCACGTGGCTCAACAACTTCGCCGAACGCCTGGGCCGCAAATTCCACCGGCCACCGTGGGTCGCGCTGCAGGTGTTCCTGTTCACCGCCACCATCATCTGCGCCCTGTTCGGCTTCATCTGGGACGTCAGCCTGCACATCGGCAAGGGCCGCGACGCGGGCCCGCTCGCCAACCCCGCGCACTACTTCATCCTGATCGGGCTGTTCCTGCTGTTCATCGCCGGTTCGATGGCGATCGTGCTGCCGTACGAGAAACCCGGTCCGGCGGCCATCCGGATCACCCGCACCTGGTACGCGCCCGTCGGCGGCGTGCTGATGGCGTTGTGCGGCCTGTACGCGCTGATCGGGTTCCCGCTCGACGACATCTGGCACCGCATCTTCGGGCAAGATGTCACCCTTTGGGGCCCAACGCATCTGATGTTGATCGGCGGTGCCGGGCTGTCCCTGATCGCGGTGCTTCTGCTCGAACATGAAGGCCGGGTCGCAATGGGCCCGGATGTGCCAGAGGACAGCAAGTTCAACAAGTTCCTCTACTACCTGTCCTTCGGCGGGCTCTTCATCGGGCTCTCGGTGTTCCAGATCGAGTACGACTTCGGCGTCGAGCAGTTCCGGCTCGTGCTGCAGCCCATGATGATCGCAGGCGCGGCCGCGCTGGCCGCCGTCGCGGCCCGGCTCGTCCTCGGCCCGGGCGCCGCCCTGATCGCGGCCGGGTTCGCCGTCGCGCTGCGCGGTGCCGTCGCGTTCGTCGTCGGCCCCGTCCTCGGCGCCCCGACAAGCTGGTTCGCGCTGTATCTCGGCCCGGCCCTCGTCGTGGAACTGCTGGCGTTGACGCCACTTGTCAAGCGGCCCATCGTATTCGGCGCGGTGGCAGGCCTCGGCGTCGCGACGGCCGGGCTCTGGCTGGAATCGCTGTGGATCGGCGCGGTGTACCGCTTCCCGTGGCCAACGACCATGTGGCCGGAGGCCCTGGGCATGGCGGTCCCCGTCGCGGTCGCGATGGGTGTGTGCGGCGCGCTGCTGGCCCTCGTGCTGACCGGCAGGCCCTTGCCGCGGCCCGCGGTCGGCATCTCGGTGGTCGTCGTGACGGTGCTCGTGATCGGCGGCGCCGTGGCCACCGGACTGCGCACCGAGGTTCCCGAAAGTGCCAGCGCCACAGTCACTCTGACCGACATCCCGAACGACACCGGGCAGCGCCTGGCATCGGCGGACGTGCAGATCACGCCGGCCAACCTCATCAGCGCCGACCCGGAATGGGTGTCGATCCTGGCGTGGCAGGGCGGGCTGGCCAACGACCGCGGCCTGGTCGTGGACCGGCTGGAGAGGGTCGGCCCGGGCCGGTACCGGTCCACGCAACCCATACCGGTCTCGGGCAGCTGGAAGACCGTGCTGCGGGTGCAGGACGGCACCACGATGGCAGGCGTTCCGCTGTTCCTGCCAGCCGATGCCGGCATCGGTGCACCCGAGACTCCCGCGCTGGAGTCCGGAACGCGGCCGTTCGTGCAGGAGATCACGCTGCTGCAGCGGGAACGCAACCTCAACCACCCGTCGTGGTTGTTCACGGTGGCCTCGCTCGTGGTCCTGGTCTGCACGCTGATCCTGATTGCCGGGCTCACGTGGGGCGCCGGGCGCATCAACGCCCGCGAGCTGGCCGCCGGCGCCAAGGCCGGCGAACCGCGACCGGTGCAACCGCAGACGTGATGCGGCTGCTCGCAGATCACACGTTGCTGCTGGCGCTGCCGGCATTCGCTCCGGCGGTGGTCGTCGTCGGCGTGGTCGTCTACGTCGCGATGCGGGACCGGCGCCAGGGGCCGGACGAAGAGGTGCCTCACAGTGAAAGTCAGGAGGACTCAGGAGAAGATGATTCACCGTGACCATCAGTAGGACCATCCCGAGCAGCAGAATCATCGTCCTGGCGGCCGCGGCGGCACTCCTGGCCGCCGGTTGCGGCGGCTCCGACAAGGCCGAGAACGCCGAAGCCAGTACGTCCACCACTCCGTCGGTGACCACTGTCGCGCCGTCGGACATGACCAATCAGCAGAGCCCGCCCAACCGCCTGGTGATCGACGTGACCATCAAGGGCGGCGAGGTCACACCGACCAACGCGCAGCTGCAGGGCAAGGTCAAGGATCCCATCGTGATCCGGGTCAACAGCGATGCCGCCGACGAGTTGCACGTGCATTCGGTGCCCGAACACACCTTCAAGATCGAGCCCAAGGCCGGCCAGCAGTTCCAGTTCACGGTCGACGTGCCAGGAACCGTCGACGTCGAGCTGCATCAGCTGAACCGCACCGTCGCCAGCATCCAAGTGCAGCAGTGACTTCGGCTCGGACCGCGATACTGGCTCATGGCCTGGGCGGTTCGACCGATCTGCCCATCCCGTACACGTACGCGCTCATCGGCGCGGCGTGGACGCTGACCTTCACCTTCGCTGTCGTGGCCCTGGCCTGGCGGCGGCCGAAGTTCGACCCGGCCAAGCCGGGACGGCCGCTGCCGGGCTGGGTGACCACGGCCGTGGACTCCCCCGTCACCCGCTGGACCGTGCGCGCGCTGGCGCTGGCGTTCGCGGTCTGGGTGGGCGTACTCGCGTTCACGGGCCCGCAGGACGCGACCAACCCGCTGCCCGGCGTGTTCTATGTGCTGCTGTGGGTCGGCCTGGTCGCGGTCTCGCTGTTGATCGGCCCCGTGTGGCGCGTCGTGTCACCGGTGCGCACGGTGTACCGCCTGCTGCACCGGACCACCCAGCGCTATCCGGTGCGGCTGGGCTACTGGCCTGCCGCCGCGGGCCTGTTCGCGTTCGTCTGGCTCGAGCTCGCCAGTCCGGACCCGGGTTCGCTTGCCGCCATTCGCATCTGGCTTTTGCTGTATCTCGCGGTGACGTTCGCCGGGGCGCTGTGCTGCGGTGAGCGGTGGCTGTCGAACGCCGACCCGTTCGACGTGTACAGCATGGTGGCGTCGAGGTTGTCGCCGCTGCGCAGGCAAGCAGGTCGCATCGTGGTGGGCAACCCGTTCGACCATCTGCAGTCGCTGCCGGTGCGGCCCGGTGTGGTCGCGGTGCTCGCGGTGCTGCTCGGGTCGACCGCGTTCGACAGCTTCTCGGCGATGCCGCAGTGGCGCAACTTCGTCGACGCCCATTCCGGCTCACCGCTCGGCGCGACACTGATCCGTACCGTGGGCCTGCTGGTCTTCGCGGGCGTGGTGGCCGTGACGTTCACCGCGGCCGCCCGCACCACGGGCGGCGTGGATGCCCGACGGCGCCGCGAACTGCCCGGGCTCATGGCACACTCGCTGATCCCCATCGTGATCGGCTACGTGTTCGCGCACTATCTGACCTATCTTGTCGAGCGGGGCCAGCAGACGGTCTTCGTGCTGCTCGGCCTCCACGACGCCCAGGTCAATTACCTGCTGTCCCTTCACCCTTCGGTTCTCGCGAGCCTCAAGGTGGGATTCGTGCTCGCGGGCCACGTGGCCGGCGTGATCGCCGCGCACGACCGCGCACTGCAGCTGCTGCCCAAGCGTCATCAGCTGACCGGGCAACTCGCGATGATGCTCGTGATGGTCGGCTACACGTTCACCGGGTTGTACCTGCTGTTCGGCGGGTAGCTTGAGGACATGAGGGCACTCATCGTCGTCGACGTCCAGAACGACTTCTGCGAAGGCGGATCGCTGGCCGTGACCGGCGGCGCGGCCGTCGCCCGCGGCATCACCGAACTGCTCGCCGGTGAGCACGGCTACGACCACGTGGTGGCCACGAAAGACTTCCACATCGATCCGGGCGAGCACTTCTCCGACCACCCCGACTACCGGGTGTCCTGGCCGCGGCACTGCGTGGCCGATACGCCCGGGTCGGAGTTCCACCCCGAGTTCGACGCCGCGCCGGTCGAGGCCGTGTTCCGCAAGGGCCACTATTCGGCGGCGTACAGCGGTTTCGAGGGCACGTCCGATGCGGGGACGACGCTTGCGGACTGGCTGCGGCAGCACGACGTCGACACCGTGGACGTCGTCGGCATCGCAACCGACTACTGCGTCGCGGCCACCGCGGCCGACGCGGTCGAGGCGGGATTCACCACGCGCGTGCTCACGGGGCTCACGGCAGGTGTCGCGCCTGAGTCCACCGACGCCGCGCTCGACGAATTACGTTCCTCGGGAGTGCAAGTCAGTTAGCACGGCAGAGGATGGGCCCGGGCTGCCGGTCCAGCGAGGTTCGCGCTTCTCGACGTAGGCCCGCACGCCCTCCTTCGCGTCGTCGTGGGCCATCAACCGCCGGTGGATCTCGGTCTCCCTGGCCCCGACTGCCGCGCGGTCCAGGTCGAACGAATCCCACAACAGCCGCTTCGACGCCGCGACCGACATGGGCGCGGTGTTGGTCGCGATGTCGTGCGCCAGCGCCAATGCCGCGGGCAGCACCTCGCCTGCGGGCAGCACGCGGCTGCCCAGGCCCAGCTCGACGGCCCGATGTCCGTCGAAAGTCGCTCCGGTCAAAAGGATTTCAGCGGCATTGGCGATCCCGACCAGACGCGGCAGCACCCAGTGCGAGTACGCGTCGCCGATCACGCCGCGACGCACCTGCACGACGCCGTAGCGCGCGTCGGCCGCGAACAGCCGGATGTCGCACTGCAACGCGAGAGTCAACCCGAGCCCGATCGCGTGCCCGTTGACCGCGGCGATCACGGGCTTGGACAGCGACCAGGCGGGCACCGCGATGCCGGCCGCGCTGAACTCCGGGCCAGCCGTGGTGAACGTGTCCTCGCCCGCGGCGAGGTCGGCACCCGCACAGAACGCGGGCGGCGCCCCGGTGAGCACGATCACCCGGATGCCGTCGTCGCGGTCGCAGCGCGTGTAGGCGTCGGCCAGCTCATCGCGCATGCCGTCACCGAAGGCGTTGCGCCGGCGCGGCCGGTTGAGCGTGACGGTCGCGACGGCGCCGTCGCGAACGACCTGCAGGGTTCGGTATTCGGGCAGTTCAGGGGTGGTGGACAAGGTGGCCTCCCGCTCATGTGACGACCGTTCCGATGGTCCCTCGACACGCCGGACCGTAAAGTCGGCTTGTGAATCCTGCCGAGCAAAACATGGAACCCGAACTCGAGATCTGGCGAGGCAAGGCCTACCCGCTGGGTGCCACCTACGACGGATCGGGCACCAACTTCGCGCTGTTCAGCGAGGTCGCAGAGCGGGTCGAGTTGTGCCTGTTCGACGCGGACGGTGTGGAGACCAGGCTCACGCTCCCCGAGGTCGACGGGTTTGTCTGGCACGGTTTCGTACCGAGTGTCGAGCCGGGCCAGCGCTACGGCTACCGTGTCCACGGCCCCTACGACCCCGCCGCGGGCCACCGGTGCAACCCGAACAAGCTCGTGCTCGATCCGTACGCCAAGGCCATCAACGGCTCGTTCACGTGGGGCCAGCCGCTGTTCTCCTACAACTTCGGCGACCCGGACAGCCGCAACGACGACGACTCCGCAGCCAACATGCCCAAGGCCGTGGTGATCAACCCGTACTTCGACTGGGGCGTGGACCACCCACCCAAGCACGAGTACGCCGACACCGTCATCTACGAGGCGCACGTCAAGGGCCTCACCGAGACGCATCCCGACATCCCTGAGCAGATCCGCGGCACCTACGCCGCGGTCGCGCACCCCGTGATCATCGAGCACCTGCAGTCGTTGGGGGTCACCGCGATCGAGCTGATGCCGGTGCATCACTTCGTCAACGACTCCGGCTTGATCGACAAAGGGCTGTCGAACTACTGGGGTTACAACACCATCGGCTTCCTTGCGCCCGACCCGAAGTACAGCTCGAGCCCCACCCCCGGTGGGCACGTGCAGGAGTTCAAGGCCATGGTCCGCGCCCTGCACGAGGCGAACATCGAGGTGATCCTCGACGTCGTGTACAACCACACGGCCGAGGGCAACCACATGGGCCCGACGTTGTCGATGCGTGGCATCGACAACGCCGCCTACTACCGGCTGGTCGACGACGACAAGCGCTACTACATGGATTACACGGGCACCGGCAACAGCCTCAATGTCGGCCACCCACACTCGCTTCAGTTGATCATGGACTCGCTGCGGTACTGGGTGACCGAGATGCACGTCGACGGTTTCCGCTTCGACCTCGCCGCGACCCTGGCCCGGGAGTTCTACGACGTGGACCGGCTGTCCGCGTTCTTCGAACTCGTGCAACAGGATCCGATCGTGAGCCAGGTCAAGCTGATCGCCGAACCGTGGGACGTCGGCCCCGGCGGCTACCAGGTCGGCAACTTCCCGCCGCTGTGGACCGAGTGGAACGGCAAGTATCGCGACACCGTTCGCGATTACTGGCGTGGCGAGCCGGCCACGCTCGACGAGTTCGCGTCGCGGCTGACCGGTTCGGCCGATTTGTACGAGCAGACCGGGCGCAGGCCGTTCGCGTCGATCAACTTCGTCACCGCGCACGACGGCTTCACGCTGCGAGACCTGGTGTCCTACAACGAGAAACACAATGCCGCCAACGGTGAGGACAACCGCGACGGCGAGAGCAACAACAAGTCGTGGAACTGTGGCGCGGAAGGCCCGACCGAGGATCCGGCGATCAACGCGTTGCGCGCTCGCCAGCAGCGGAACTTCCTCACGACTCTGCTGCTGTCGCAAGGTGTTCCGATGATCTCGCATGGCGACGAGTTGGGCCGCACGCAGCAGGGCAACAACAACGTCTACTGCCAGGACAACGCATTGTCCTGGATCGACTGGGAGAGCGCCGACACCGACCTGCTGGAGTTCGCCAGGTCGGTTTCGGCGGTGCGTTCGGCGCATCCGGTGTTCCGGCGGAGGCGTTTCTTCAACGGGCGTCCGGTACGGGAGGCCGGCGCCGCCGCGCTGCCCGACATCGCGTGGCTGGCCCCCGACGGTTCGGACATGACCACCGAGGACTGGGAGACCGGCTACGCCAAATCGGTGGCCGTCTACCTCAACGGGCAGGGCATCCCCGACACCGATGTCCGCGGTCAGCGCGTGGTCGACGATTCGTTTCTGCTGTGCTTCAACGCGCACTACGAGGCAATCGAGTTCACGTTGCCACCGGAGGAGTTCGGCACGTCCTGGGTGCCGATTGTCAGCTCCGCCGCAAACCCCGACGACGAACCCCTCGCGCCGGGAGCTCGCGTCAACGTCGAGGCCCGCGCGGTGCTGGTGCTGCAGGCACACCAGGATTAGCCGTCACAAGGACGTTGCTCACGGCCTCGATATCCCGGCCCGTACCAGGAAGTATGGTACGTTCTCGAAGTAGCAGCCGTGGCCGCCTCGCGGGCGCCGAGCTACTGCTTGGCGCCGCCGGCCGGGCGGGCCGGAGGTAGAAGCCGAAGAGCGGCGGCAACTACCCTGCGGCCACGGCTGCGGCCTCATGCGCTGGTCTGCGCAGCAACTCCCACACCGGGCTCGGCACCGTGCCGCGCCCTGTGATACCTCTGTTTCAGAGGTATTCTGACGTGGTGGACATCCCAGAGCTGACGAGCGAGGTCTTCCGCGTCGTCGGCCGGTTCCGTCGGCAGCTTCGGCGGTCGACCGGAGGCGGCTTCAGCGCGGCCGGGCTGACCCAGTCCCAGGCAGAGCTGCTGCGCCTGGTGGGCCGGCGGCCGGGCATCTCGGTGCGGGAATCCGCCGACGAGCTCAGCCTCGTGCCCAACACCGCGTCGACCCTGGTGTCGCGCCTGGTCGCCGACGGGTTGATGGTGCGCGCGGTCGACGACTCGGACCGCAGGGTCGGCAGGCTCCGGCTGACCGAACCGGCTCAGCGCATCGCCGACGCGTCGCGCGAGGCCCGCCACGCCGCACTCTCGGCGGTCCTCGCACAACTCGACCCGGCGCAACTCGACGACCTCGCGAAAGGCCTCGACGTGCTGTCGGAGCTGACCCGGCTGCTGAACGAGAAGGGCCTCGAAGAGCGATGACCGACGAACTTCCCGCCATCGACTGCCGCGGCCTGACCCACCGATACGGGCATTTCACCGCGGTCGACGCGCTCAACCTGCAGGTCCGCCCCGGCGAGACCCTCGGGTTGCTCGGCCCGAACGGTGCGGGCAAGACGACCGTGGTGCGCGTGCTCACGACGCTGACCCCGGTCCAGCACGGCGAGGTCAGGATCTTCGGCCTGGACACCCGCAAGCACACCATGGACATCCGGCACAACCTCGGCTACGTGCCGCAACAGCTTTCGATCGAATCCGCACTGACGGGCCGGCAGAACGTCGAACTGTTCGCGCGCCTGTACGACGTACCGCGCGCCGAGCGCGCCGAACGGGTGACGACGGCGCTGGACGCGATGCAGCTGATCGATGTCGCCGACGCGCCCGCGGGCACCTACTCGGGCGGCATGGTCCGGCGTCTCGAGCTGGCGCAGGCCCTGGTCAACCGGCCGCTGTTGCTGATCCTCGACGAGCCGACGGTCGGCCTCGACCCGATCGCCCGCGACAGTGTCTGGGACCAGGTGCAGCGCATGCAGACCGAGTTCGGCATGACGGTGCTGCTGACGACGCACTACATGGCCGAGGCCGACGCGCTGTGCGACCGGGTGGCGCTCATGCACCACGGTCGCCTGCAGGCCATCGGCACGCCGACCGAGCTGAAGGCCACCGTGTCCGCCGAGGCCACGCTCGAGGACGTGTTCCGGCACTACGCCGGATCCGATCTCGACGCCGACGCGGGCGGCCAAGGCATCCGGGAAGTCCGATCCAGCAGGAGGACCGCGCGCCGTGTCAGTTGAGGCTCCCGCCCTGATCCGAGCCCCTCGTGGCCTGGGCCGCATCCGCGGCACCGCGCTGCGGGTGTGGGCGTTCTCGCTCGTGGAGCTGCAGAAGCTGCGCCACGACCGCACCGAGTTGTTCACGCGTCTGGTGCAGCCCGCGCTGTGGCTGCTGATCTTCGGGCAGACCTTCAGCAGGCTGCACATGGTCGACACGGGCGGCGTGCCGTACCTGACGTTCCTCGCGCCGGGCATCATCGCGCAGTCGGCGCTGTTCATCTCGATCTTCTACGGCATCCAGATCATCTGGGACCGCGACGCGGGCATCCTGGCCAAGCTCATGGTCACGCCGGCGCCCGCGTCGGCGTTGGTGACCGGCAAGGCGTTCGCGGCCGGTGTGCGCTCGGTGGTGCAGGTGCTCGGCGTCGTGGTGCTGGCGTATCTCATGGGCATCGCGATGACGGTCAACCCGCTGCGGATCCTCGCCGCTATGGGTGTGGTGGTGCTCGGCTCGGCGTTCTTCGCGTGCCTGTCGATGACGCTCGCGGGGCTCGTACGCAAACGCGACCGGCTCATGGGCATCGGCCAGGCCATCACCATGCCGCTGTTCTTCGCGTCCAACGCGCTGTACCCGGTCGACATCATGCCGGGCTGGCTGCGCTGGCTGTCCACCGTCAACCCACTCAGCTACGAGGTCAACGTGCTGCGCGGCCTGCTGATCGGCACGCCGACCAACTGGGCGCTGGACATCGCCGTGCTGGTGGTGGCCGCCGTCCTGGGCATCGCGGCGGCCTCGGGACTGCTGCGCAGGCTCGTGCGCTGACAACGACGGACGCCACACCGCGATGGCTCCCGACCAACCGGGTGGTTTAGTGTGCAGACATGCAGCTAGCCCTCACCCCGGAGGAAGCCGCGTTCCGCGACGAACTCCGCACCTTCTACACCACGAAGATTCCCGCGGACCTGCGCGAACGTAACCGCCTGGGTCTGCCGCTCGGCAAAGAAGGCATCGTCACCGCGCACAAGATCCTGCACGAGCACGGCCTGGCCGTCCCGAACTGGCCCGTCGAGTGGGGCGGCAAGGACTGGACGCCCAACCAGCACCAGATCTGGCTCGACGAGATGCAGCTGGCCAGTGTGCCCGAACCGTTGACCTTCAACGCGCGGATGGTCGGTCCGGTGATCGCCGAGTTCGGCTCACAGGAGGTCAAGGAACGTTTCCTGCCGCCGACCGCGGCGCTCGACATCTGGTGGTGCCAGGGCTTCTCCGAGCCCGAGGCGGGGTCCGACCTGGCCTCGCTGCGGACCACCGCAGTCCGCGACGGCGACAGCTACGTGGTCAACGGCCAGAAGACCTGGACCACCCTGGGCCAGCACGCCGACTGGATCTTCTGCCTGGTCCGCACCGACCCGCAGGCCCCCAAGAAGCAGGCAGGCATCTCGTTCCTGCTGATCGACATGAACACGCCGGGCATCACACTGCGCCCGATCAAGCTCGTCGACGGCAGCTTCGAGGTCAACGAGGTGTGGTTCGAGGACGTCCGGGTACCCGCCGATCAGCTTGTCGGCGAGGAGAACCAGGGCTGGACGTACGCCAAGTTCCTGCTGGGCAACGAACGCACCGGCATCGCACAGGTGGCCAGGACCAAGGTCCGGCTCGCCGAGGTGAAGGATCGCGCCGCGGCCAACGGTCTGCTCCGCGACCCGCTGTTCGCCGCACGCCTCGCCGAGGCCGAGAACGACGTGCTGGCACTGGAACTCACTCAGATGCGCGTGACGTCGGACTCCGCCGACGGCAAGCCCAGCCCCGCGTCGTCGGTGCTCAAGCTCCGCGGCAGCCAGCTGCAGCAGATCGCCACCGAACTGCTGGTCGAGGTCGCGGGCGCGGACGCCCTGCCGTATGAGGCCGGTGACGCCATCGCGTCGCCCGAGTGGGCCCAGCACGCCGCACCGCACTACCTCAACTACCGCAAGACGTCGATCTACGGCGGTAGCAACGAGGTGCAGCGCACCATCATCGCGTCCACCATTCTCGGATTGTGAGTTGACCCATGGATTTTCAGCTGACTGACGAACAGACCCTGCTGGCCGACACCACGCGCGACGTGCTGTCGGGTTACGACACCGAGAAGCGCAACAAGGTCGTCGAAACCGATCCGGGTTACAGCACGCAGGTGTGGGGCCAGCTCGCCGAGATCGGTGTGCTCGGGCTCGGATTCGAGGAAGACGCGGGCGGCCAGCTCGAGATCATGGTGGTGCTCAACGAGCTCGGACGCCGATTGGCACCCGAGCCGGTGCTGCACGGCGCCCTGGTACCGGGCTCGATCATCGCCGAGGTCGGCACCGAGGCACAGCGCGCCCTGCTCGACGAGGTGGCCGCGGGCCAACGCCTGCTGGCCTTCGCGCACGCCGAGCCCGGGGTGCGCGGCACCGAACCCGTCACCACCACGGCTGTCCGGCAAGGTGATTCGTGGGCGCTGCACGGCCGCAAGAACCCCGTGCTGGCCGGTGACGCCGCAGGCACGCTGATCGTCAGCGCCGCGCTGCCCGACGGCGGCACCGGTTTGTTCCTCGTCGACGCCGAGGCCGTCAGCCGGACGAGCTATCGCACGTTCGACGGTCAGCGGGGCGCGCAGATCGATCTCGACGCCACCCCGGCCGACCCGCTGGGCGCGGCCACCGACTCTTCGGAGGCCATCGCCCGCGCCCTGGTGCGCACGTCGGCCGGGCTGTGCGCAGAAGCGGTCGGCGCGATGGAGGAGTCGCTACGGCTGACGACCGATTACCTCAAGTCCCGCAAGCAGTTCGGGGTCACACTCAGCAAGTTCCAGACGCTCACGCAGCGCGCGGCCGACATGTACCTGTCGCTCGAGCTGGCCCGCAGCATGGGTCTCTACGCGTCGATGTCGATCGCCGACGGGCAGTTCGATCCGGTGATCGCCGCGCGCACCAAGCTGCAGATCGGCCGC
The DNA here is from genome assembly GCF_010727475.1 of Mycolicibacterium mageritense. Taxonomy (NCBI): domain Bacteria; kingdom Bacillati; phylum Actinomycetota; class Actinomycetes; order Mycobacteriales; family Mycobacteriaceae; genus Mycobacterium; species Mycolicibacterium mageritense. The sequence goes on along the minus strand of NZ_AP022567.1, from coordinate 2,858,080 downwards.
TCGGGCCGCCACATCGCGCAGGAGTCCATCCAGCTGCACGGCGGCATCGGCATCACCGCGGAGTACCCGGTGGGCCACTACGCGGCCCGGCTCACCGCGATCGAGCACACGCTCGGATCGTCGGCCGACCAGTTGCACACGCTGATCGAGCAGATCGGCAGTTACGAGATCGCGACGCTCTAGTTTGTCCCGCCGAGCAGACGTGGCGGTACCCCAAAACCCGCAAATCGGGGTACCGATGCGTCTGTTCGCGCTAGGAAAGCAGGCGGCTGATCGCGCCCATCGGGATCGGCAGCCAGTCGGGCCGGTACCTGGCCTCGTAGGCCGCCTCGTAGATGGCCTTGTCCAACTCGTAGGCCGCAAGCAGATCGGCGGCATCGCGGGGATCGGCACCCGCCACCGCGGCGTAGCCGGCGCAGAACGCGTCCTCGGCGCGCCGCACCCACGCCCTGGCCGCGTCCACCGACCCGGAGCCGGCGCCCTCCGCGAGCCACTTGTGCGCGGCATAGTCGAACGACCGCAGCATGCCCGCGACGTCACGCACGGGTGAGTCGGGGCGTCGGCGTTCGTCGAGCGGCTGGCCCGGCTCACCCTCGAAATCGATCACGAGCCAGCCCTGAGCCGTCCGCAGCACCTGCCCTAGGTGCAGGTCGCCGTGCACCCGCTGCACCGTGATCTGTTGGCCCGCGAGCCTGCGGTACAGCGCCTCGATGGACGAAACATGTTGGCGCAGTTGGTCCACCGCGTCGGCGGCAGCCGCCAACCGCTCGGACAGCACAGCCATCGGGAACGGCACCGACTGGGTGCCCAACTGTTGCGACAGCCCCGCGTGTACCGATGCGACGGCCTCGCCGAGCCGGCGCGCCTCGGCCGAGAAGTCGCCGTCGGCCCGAAGGTCGCGGGTCTCGGCGACGGCCATGTCCCACCCCTCGGTGGCGTCGGCGGCGAACTCGTTCACCATGGCCAGCGCGAACGGCTCACCGTCCCAAGATGTTTCGACCGAACCCAGCAGCCTGGCCACGTGCCGGTTGCCGGCCCGGCCAAGCACGCGGTTGAGTTCGATGTCCGGATTGATCCCCGCGGTGACCCGGCGGAAGACCTTGAGCATGGCCGCGCGCCCGAAGATCACGCTGGTGTTGCTCTGTTCGGCGCCGGACACCCGCGGCTGCGCATCCACCGGCAGCGTCACGCCGGGCTCGGCCGCGAACACCGTCTCGCCGCGCGTCGTCGTCGTCGCGATCAACTCCAGCAGGTGGCGCGCCGCCTCGGCGTCGTACAGCGCGTCGTAACCGATGCGCCCACCGGCGGGCCCGATCGTGGCGATCGCCGGGTACGCGTCGACCGGCTGATCACGCCACCGCACGATCACCTGGTACCGCTCGGGCGGCCCCTGCGCAAAGTTGGCCTCCAGCAGGACCAGATCCAATCCCAGCCCGTCCTGGTCACCGAGCGGCACCGCAACGCGCGGGGCCACCCCCGTGAGCTGCCTGGTGCGACCGGCATACCAGCGCTGTCGCGGCAGCCAGTCGGTGAAGGGCAGATCCATCACGTCGGCCATTACCGTCCCAACTTACCCAATGTCGAGGCACAGGCCAGGGCACTGGCGAAGTCCGGGCCCCAGCAACATCTTTCGACGTGACCGGCGGGTTTGCGGGAAAACTAACGGTTGAATAAGAGCCGGGGACGGGTTACGTTTTCTGCGCATTTGATCTTGTCTCCGGTGGTCGCCGGGGAGATCGCCCAAGAAACAATTCGATGAGGATGGCCTGTGGCTGATTCGGCGCCTAATGATGGTGAAGCACCGGTAATCGTTGGTCTGTCCGATGCGGCGATGCACATGTACGTCGCCGCCATCGACTCCCTGCCTCCGGTCACGGAACCGGAATTCGCCGAACGCGCGGCGGTCGTGCTCAGCGGTCTGCGCAAGCTGCAGGGCTCGCTGTCGGAGGCCGCGAGCCGCAGCCGCGTGACCCCGTCGGTGATCGTCGCGCTCAGCGGTGTGCGCCGCCAGTACGACGAGCTGATGACGACCGCAGCCGAAGGCCCCGGCGCCACACTGGGCCAGCGCCTCTACGTCGCTCGCGGCCGCGCCAAGCTGTCCACCGCGGAAGCGGCCAACGGGGTCGGGCTGCGCCAGGATCTGATCGAGGCCGTCGAAGCCGAGGAGCCCGCCACCGAGGCCGAGACCGCGCAGATCAAGGATCTCATCGCCGCGTTGGGCGGCTGACACACGCCGGTCTCGCGGTAGGGTGCCGACGTGCCGCGCGATCATGGTGACCCAGGTGACGCTCCCTCCGTACCGCCGCCGCTGACTCCGGTCGCCGATGCCGTTCGGCCCTCGGCCGCAGAGGAAGCCCGCACCATCGCGGCGTCGACCAACACCGCGACCCTGGCCACGCTGACCGCCGACGGTGATCCGTGGGCATCGTTCGTCACCTACGGGCTGCTCGGCGGTGCACCCGTACTGTGCGTGTCGAATCTCGCCGAGCACGGCCGAAACCTCGACAACGACCCGCGCGCCAGCATCGCGATGGTAGCCGCCAACGGACCCGATCCCCTGGCGAGCGGCCGGATCACGTTGGCGGGCCTGGCCGAGCGGCCGACCGGGGCCGAACTCGACGCGGCCCGCGACGCGCATGTCGCGGCGGTTCACGCCGCGAAGTACTACATCGACTACAGCGATTTCTCGGTCTGGGTCTTGCGGGTGGCACGCGTCCGGTGGGTCGGCGGTTACGGCCGCATGGACTCCGCGACGGGCGCGGAGTATCTCGCCGCAGAACCCGATCCGGTCTCGCCACACGCCGCGGGCGCGATCGCGCACCTCAACGCCGACCACGCCGATGCCCTGGTGGCCATGGCGCGGACGCTGGGCGGCTATCCCGACGCCACCGCGGCGCAATGCACCGCCGCCGATCGGTACGGCCTGGATCTGCGGATCACGTCGGACCGCGGCGCGGCGCACACGCGGGTCGCCTATGCCGCGCCCATCAGCTCGATCGTCGAATTGCGCGCGGCGGCAGTCGAGTTGACCGAAAGAGCCCGGCAGCTCTGAGCCGGGTACCCGGGTGCAATACGATCGCCGGTATGCGCCCGGACACCTGGCAAGCGGCCTTCGACCTCATTCGCACCCGTGGCTATGAGCACCGGGAAGAGCCTTTCAAGCTGGCCAGCGGCCAGCTCAGCCACGACTACATCGACGGCAAGTACGCCATCGACACCGGCGAGCGGCTGTCGCTGGTGAGCCGCGCCGTGGCCGACCTGGCCACGCAGCACGGCATCGAGTTCGACGCCGTCGGCGGCCTGACCATGGGCGCCGATCCTCTCGCACACGGTGTGGCGATGGTGACCGGCAAGGCCTGGTTCTCGGTCCGCAAGGAGCAGAAGCAACGCGGCCGCGAACAGTGGATCGAAGGCACCCGGTTGCAGCCCGGCACGCGCGTGCTGCTGGTCGACGACGTGATCAGCACGGGCGGGTCGACCGCCATCGCGTTCGATCGCGTCGTGCAACTCGGTGCCGTGGTCACCGGCGTGATCCCGATGGTCGACCGCGGCGACGTCGCGGCCGAACTCTTCGCGTCGCGCAACGTGCCGTTCGTCGCGCTGGTCACCTACCAGGATCTGGGGATCGAACCGATCCACGCGGTGTGACGGCTCAGCCGGCCGTGCTGAATTGCCGGCTCAGCCGGCGACCACCAGCACGCTCACCGGCTCAACCCCTACCCGCACCGGCGCACCCGGGCTGAACATCCGGGCCTGCCCGCTCGGCACCTGAGCACTGACCACCGTGCCGTCGGGCAGGTCGGCGGTGACCCGTGAGATCGGCCCGAGGAACGCGACCGCGCTGACCACGGCGTCGCCGTCCGCGGCAGCGGTCAGCGTCAGGTTCTCGGGCCGGACCAGGGCCAGGCCCTCACCGCCGCTGATCGAGCCCGCCAGCGCGGGGATGACCGTGCCGAGCACGTGGGCGCGCCCCGCCGACACCTGCGCGGGCACCTTGTTGGTCAACCCGACGAACTCCGCGACGAACGGTGTCGCGGGATTGGCGTACAACTCAGCGGGCGCCGCGAGTTGCTCGAGTTTGCCCTGACTCATCACACCGACCCGATCGGCAACCGCGAGAGCCTCTTCCTGATCGTGGGTGACGAACAGTGTCGTGGTGCCGACGTCGAGCTGGACCCGCCGGATCTCGTCGCGCAGCTGCACCCGCACCTTGGCGTCGAGAGCCGACAACGGCTCGTCGAGGAGCAGAACCCGGGGCTGGATCGCCAACGCCCGGGCGAGTGCGACGCGCTGCTGCTGGCCGCCGGACAACTCGCTCGCATACTTGTCGCGGTGGGCCGCCAAACCGACCAGCTCCAGCATCTCCTCGGCACGAGACAGCCTGGCGCCCTTGGCTTTTCCGCGGACCTTCAATCCGAACGCGACGTTGTCGAGCACGCTCAGGTGCGGGAACAGACTGTAGGCCTGGAACACCATGCCCATGCCGCGCTTGTTCGCCGGTACCGAGCCGACGTCCTGCCCGCCCACCAGCACCGTGCCCACCGTGGCCTCGTCCAGGCCGGCCAGGATCCGCAACGCGGTGGTCTTGCCGCAGCCGGACGGCCCCAGCAGGGCCACCAGTTCGCCGGGCTCCATGCGCAGGTTCAACCCGTCGAGCGCCTTGACGTTGCCGTAAGTGCGCGTGAGGTCGCGAAGTTCGACAGCGACACCATGCTCTGCAGACATATTGCTCCTCACGTGCGCAGCGACACTCACGCCGGATCTCCCACTCTTCCGCGCATGCCCCGCTGCCCTTCACGTCCGCGGCGACCGCGCGTGACGAACGCCAGGATCAACAACAGCACGAACCCGAACAGCAGAGTGGCCAGTGACGCCGCCACCGATGTCGGACCGTCGCTCTTGCCGATCAACACGATCTGCACCTGCAGGGTTTCGAAGCCACTCAGCGACGCGATGGTGTACTCACCGAGCACGACCGCGATGGATATGAAAGCCGCGGACAGGATTCCGGACCAGATGTTGGGCACCACGACCCGCGTGATCGTGGTGAACCAGCCCGCGCCGAGCGACCGGGCCGCCTCAGCGAGGGTCGTCAGGTCGATGGCCGCGAGCGCCGCGTCGATCGCGCGGTAGGCGAACGGCAGCACCAGCACGACGTAGACGAACGTCAGGGTCAGTGCCGACTCGCCGAGAAAGTAGGTGACCCACAGATACACGTTCTTGAGGCCCACCACGATGACGAGCGCGGGGATGGTCAACGGCAGCAGACACAGGAACTCGACGGCTCGCCGCGCCCACGGAGCCCGCAGCCGCACCCAGATCATGGTGGGCACCAGCAGCACCAGCATGGCGAGCACCGTGAACACCGCGAGCAGCAGCGAGATCACGATGGCCTGGTACAGCGCGTCGTCGGCCACCAGGTTGCGCCACGCCGCCGAGGTGCGGCCGCCCGAAATCAGGTTGCGCGTGGAGAAGTCGGCCATGGCGTACAGCGGGAACAGGAAGAACAGGCCGAACACCACCCACAGCCCGGCCCGCACCGCGCGTCTCATCTGAGCCACCTCGCGGTGCGCCGCACCAACGCGTTGTAGGCGAACATCACCACGGCCACCACCACGATCATCTCCAGCGCCAGCGCGTAGGCGAACCCGGACTGGCCGAGCACCACCTCACTGGTCAGGGCGGCCCGGATCAGCAGTGGCACAATCGGACTGCCCTGGCTGACCAGGGCCGCAGCGGTCGCGTACGCGGCGAAGGCGTTGGCGAACAACAGCAGCATCGAGCCGAGGAACGCCGGGGTCAAGAGCGGCACCGCGACCTCGCGCAGGTACTGCCACCGCGACGCGCCGAGGCTCATCGCGGCCTCGCGCCACTGCTCGCGCAGGCCCTCCAGCGCGGGGATGAACACGATCACCATGAGCGGGATCTGAAAGTAGGTGTACACCAGGATCAGGCCGGGCAGGCCATACAGCCAGCCCGAACCGGCCAGGTTCCACCCGAGGTGCTCCTGCACCCACAGCGTCAGCACGCCGTTGAGGCCGACGGTCGCGAGGAACGCGAATGCCAATGCCACGCCGCCGAACTGGGCCAGCACGCTGCACAGCGCGAGCACCGACCGGCGCAGCATCGACGACGGCGGGCTGCTCACGATCAACCAGGACAGCGCCGCGCCGAAAACCGCCCCGAGCACCGCGGTGCTCGCCGAGAGCACCACGCTCTTGCCCAGTGCCGACAACGCGGTACCCGAGAACAATGCGGCGATGCGCGCAAGGGAGAACGAGCCGTCGGCGAAGAACGCCATCACGATCACCGTCACGGTCGGCACGATCAGGAACACCGTGACCACCGCGACAAACGGCAGCAGCGGCAGGGCATCCCGGACCCGCCGCGCGACAGAATGACCCGGCATCGACCGGCTCAGCCGATCGCCTTCGCCCAATTGTCCGCCAGATACTTGGTGGCCGCCTCGGTCTGCTTCGGGCTGGGGACTGTGACCGGACCGTGCGCGATCGGCATGGAGTCGGCCACGGCCTTGTCGAGCTTGCCTGCGGCCGCCATGTTGTCGGCGCGGACGGGACGAACGCCTCCGGCCCCGTAGAGGTTCTGGCCTTCGTCGCTGAACAGGAACTCCTGCCACAGCCGCGCGGCCGCGGGATGCGGCGCGTCCTTGTTGATCGCCTGGTAGTAGTAACCGGCGACTGCGGCGTCCTGCGGCACCAGCACCTGCCAGCTCGGCAGCTTCTTGGTCTCCGAGGCGTTGGTGTAGTTCCAGTCGATGACCACCGGGGTCTGGCCGGACTCGATGGTCGCCGGGGTCGGGTCGACGGGCAGGAAATTGCCCGCTTGCTTGAGCTTGGCGAAGAATTCGACGCCGGGAGCGATGTCGTCGGCGGATCCGCCCTGCGCCAGTGCCACCATGAGCACGCCGGAGAACGCCGCGCCGGCCTGGGTCGGATCCCCGTTGAGCGCGACCTTGCCCCGGTATTCGGGCTTCAGCAGATCGGCGACGCCGGTGACCGGCGGCACCTTGGCCGAGTCGAAACCGATCGACATGTATCCGCCGTAGTCGTTGACCCACTTGCCGTCGGGATCCTGGTAGGCCGACGGGATGTCGTCCCACGTCGCGACCTTGTAGGGCGCGAACATCGCGGTATTCGCCAGTGCCACAGACTGTCCGAGGTCGAACACGTCCGGCGCGGTGCTCTTGCCCTTCTGCTGGTTGGCGGCGTTGATCTCGTCCTGGCTCGCGGCGTCGGGCTGCGCGGAGTTGACCTTGATGTCGTATTTCTCTTCGAACGCCTTGATGATCGCGCCGTAGTTCGCCCAATCGGGCGGCAGGGCAATGACGTTGAGTTGCCCTTCGGCCTTGGCCGCTTCGACGAGCTTGTCCATGCCGCCGAAGTCCGCGGCCGACTTCGCCTCTGCCACCTTGACCCCGGAATCGGTCTCACCGCCCTGGGACTTCTTCTCCGGCGGCGCGCAGGCCGCAAGTCCCACGGCGAGCATGGCCGCGGCGGCGACCGCAGTCGCGTGGGTGAAGATGCGTGAGGTGTTCCGGGAGATGGTCATAGGCCTAAACCTTCCGATGGTCAGGAGGCGCCGTAGTGGCGCCGAGGTAACCGTGGCCGATCACGCGCCGGTCGCCAGGGTGAACAGGCTCCCCCAATCGCACGTCAGGTGCGACCGACCGGGACTGCTGGCACCCTATCGTGACCTTTCGCGACCGGGGGCCAGAACGCGATCCGATCGGCAGGAACGTCATTGACCGCACATCTCCCCAGGTCGTGCCGATAGCATCAGGAGGTGTCCGAACGCGAAGCCCCGGGAAGCTTCGACTACCTGTGGGAGGAACCCGGCCCAGACCCGGACGGTTTCGACGCGTTCGAGCCGAGCACGTGGGTCTTCAAACCGGCGCCGACGCCCTGGTACCGCACCCGCCGTGCGGTGATCGCGCTCGTCGCAGCGGGTTTGGCCGCGGCCGCGATCGTGGTGTCGGCCGTGCTGCTGCTGTTGCGCGACACCACCGACGACGCGCCACCGGCCCCCACACCGGAACCCTCGAGCACGGTCGTCCCGTCACCTTCGCTGCGGGTCGGGGTACCCGCGGCGCCGCCTCCCCCGCCACCGCCGCCGCCCGCCCAGGAGGCGCCCCGCAGCCCGGTGTATCGGCCGCCGCAGCAACAGCGGCCCACCAAGAAGCCCGAGATCGGCGTGACCCGCACGCCCGTAACGCGCTCACCGATCAGCGTCGCGCCGCAACCGAGGCATCCGAGGAACTGAGTCCCGTGGCCGACGTCGACGCCGCAACCAGATTCGGCCAGGCACCCACGGCGGTGCTGGCGACGCTGGGGGCCGACGGCGCGCCGCATCTGGTGCCCGTGGTGTTCGCGGTCCGCTGTGCGGCCGACGGCGACACCGTGTACACCGCGGTCGACGCGAAGCGGAAGTCGACACACCGGTTGCGCCGGCTGGCCAACATCGAGGGCGATGCTCGGGTCAGCCTGCTGGCAGACCATTACGCCGACGACTGGACCCAACTGTGGTGGGTCCGGGCCGATGGCCTGGCCACCGTGCACTACAGCGGCGAGCAGATGGCCACCGGATACGGCTTGCTGCGTGCGAAATACCCTCAATACCAACGTATTGCGCTAGACGGTCCGGTGGTCACGGTGGCCGTGACGCGCTGGTCGTCCTGGGAGGCCTGAGCGCCCGGGACTTGTGTTGCAGGTCACATCGGGGAATGGTGGAGGGCAGGTCCGGCGGGCCGCAGCGCGGCGACCCGGGGACCGCAGGAGGCAACGCCATGGCGGACAAGAACAACTCTTCGCACGGACCGGTCCCCACCGCGGACGACCCGTCGGCCATTCGCAACGTGGTTCTGGTCGGTCCGTCCGGCGCAGGCAAGACGACCCTGGTCGATGCCCTGCTGGTCGCAGCCGGGGTGCTGAACCGTGCCGGTTCCGTCGTCGACGGCTCGACGGTGTGCGACTTCGACGACGCGGAGATCTCACAGCAGCGTTCCGTGGGTCTCGCGCTGGCGCCTTTGCAGCACAACGGGATCAAGGTGAACCTCATCGACACTCCCGGGTACGCCGACTTCGTCGGGGAACTCCGGGCCGGGTTGCGCGCCGCGGACTGCGCGCTGTTCGTGATCGCCGCCAACGAGGACGTCGACGAACCGACCAAGGCGCTGTGGCAGGAATGCGACGAGGTGGGCATGCCGCGCGCCGTCGTGATCACCAAACTCGACCACGCCAGGGCCAACTACCAGAACACGCTGACCGGTGCCCAGAACGCGTTCGGGGACAAGGTGCTGCCGCTGTACTTCCCCGCGGGGGACGGGGTGATCGGTCTGCTCACGCGGACTCATTACGAATACGCCGACGGCAAGCACACGTCGCGCGAGCCCGCCGACTCCTATGCCGACCAGATCGACGAGCTCCGCGGATCGCTGATCGAGGGAATCATCGAAGAGTCCGAGGACGAGTCGCTCATGGAACGCTATCTGGGCGGTGAGGAGATCGACCAGTCCGTGCTCATCGGCGATCTGGAGAAGGCCGTGGCGCGGGGTTCGTTCTTCCCGGTGATCCCCGTGTGCAGCGGCAGCGGCATCGGCACCCTGGAACTCCTCGAGGTCGCCACGCGCGGGTTCCCGTCACCACCCGAACACCGGCTGCCGGAGGTGTTCACGCCGCAGGGCGCACCGCGGCCCGCACTGGCATGCGACCCGGACGGACCGCTGCTGGCCGAGGTGGTGAAGACGACGTCGGACCCCTACGTCGGCAGGGTGAGCCTGGCCCGGGTGTTCTCGGGCACCATCAGGCCCGACGCCACCGTGCATGTGTCGGGCCATTTTTCTGCCTTCACCGACTCGGACCCGAATTCCCCAGGCGCCGCGGGCAACAGCCACGTCGATCACGACGAGGACGAGCGCATCGGCGCGCTGTCGTTCCCGCTCGGCAAGCAGCAACGCCCCGCGCCTGCCGTGGTGGCGGGCGACATCTGCGCGATCGGCAGGCTCAGCCGCGCCGAGACCGGGGACACGTTGAGCGACAAGGCCGATCCACTGGTGCTGCGGCCCTGGACCATGCCCGACCCGTTGCTGCCCATCGCGGTGGCGCCGCACGCCAAGACCGACGAGGACAAGCTCGCGGTCGGGTTGGGCCGGCTGGCCGCCGAGGATCCGACGCTGCGCATCGAGCAGAACCGTGAGACCCACCAGATCGTGCTGTGGTGCATGGGTGAGGCGCACGCCGGTGTCGTGCTCGACGCGCTGGCACGACGCTACGGCGTTTCGGTCGACACCGTCGAACTGCGGGTGCCGTTGCGGGAGACGTTCGGCGGCAAGGCCAAGGGGCACGGGCGGCACGTCAAGCAGTCCGGTGGACACGGGCAGTACGCGGTGTGCGACATCGAGGTGGAACCGCTGCCCCAGGGTTCGGGATTCGAGTTCGTCGACAAGGTGGTCGGTGGCGCGGTACCGCGCCAGTTCATCCCGAGCGTCGAGAAGGGGGTGCGGGCCCAGATGGAGAAGGGCCTCACCGGCGAGTCCGGCTATCCGGTCGTCGACATCCGGGTCACGCTGTTCGACGGCAAGGCGCACAGCGTCGACTCGTCGGACTACGCGTTCCAGATGGCCGGTGGGCTCGCGTTGCGCGAGGCCGCCGCCGCGACCCGGATCAACCTGCTCGAGCCGGTCGACGAGGTGACCGTCATCGTGCCCGACGACCTGGTCGGCCCGATCATGAGTGATCTGTCCAGCCGTCGCGGCCGCGTGCTCGGCACCGACCAGGCCGGTGATGACCGCACCGCGGTCAAAGCCGAGATCCCCGAGGTGGAACTCACGCGGTACGCGATCGACCTGCGCTCGCTGTCGCACGGGGCGGGCTCGTTCAGCAGATCGTTCTGCCGCTACGAGCCCATGCCGGAATCCGCCGCGGCCCGCATGCGCAGTGCCGTCTGATTGTGACGTCCATCTCCCGATGCCGGTGACTTGACTTTCGCCGCATTCGACCCGAATTAGTTGCGCAGACTTCATGTTGTTTGAGAAAGTTTGATGAGCTTAACTTCTGGCTGCGTCAATAATCGGAGGGCTTGCGTGGCCACACCCGGGTCGGGACTGCGGGATCGCTTCGAACAGCGGTACCGGCACTGGCGGTATGACCCGCCGCTCAAGACCGCCTTTTTCGTCATGGCCACCGTCATCGCGATGATCTTCGCCCTGACCTGGATGCAATTCCGCGGCTACTTCGAGCCGAAGGCGCAGCTGACGGTCATGTCCGGGCGCGCGGGCCTGTCGATGGACCCGGGTTCGAAGGTGACCTACAACGGTGTCCCGATCGGCCGATTGCAATCCATCGCGGTACAAGAGCGCGGCGGCGAACCGCAAGCCGCGCTGACGCTGAATGTCGATCCGAAATATTTGCGGTTGATTCCGGCGAATGTGGATGTTCAGTTGCGGGCCACCACGGTGTTCGGCAACAAATACATCTCGTTCATCGCGCCGGAAAATCCTTTGCCTGCCAGGCTGGCGCCGGGCGCCGAACTGCAGGCCACCGGGGTGACCACCGAATTCAACACCTTGTTCGAGACCATCACCGCGATCTCACAGCAGGTCGATCCGATCAAGCTCAACGAAACGCTGACCGCCGCGGCCCAGGCGCTCGACGGGCTGGGCGACAGATTCGGTCAGTCGGTGGTCAACGGCAACACGATCCTGGCCGACCTCAACCCGCGGATGCCCCAGATCCGCCGCGACATCTCGGGTCTGGCCGATCTCAGCGAGGTCTACGCCGACGCGTCGCCCGATCTGTGGGACGGGCTGACCAACGCGGTCACCACCGCTCGCACGCTCAACGATCAGCGCGGCAACCTCGACCAGGCCCTGATGGCCGCGGTCGGGTTCGGCAACACCGGCGGCGACATCTTCGAGCGCGGCGGGCCGTACCTGGTGCGGGGCGCGCAGGATCTGCTGCCGGTCGGCGCGATGCTCGACCGCAACAGCCCGTCGTTGTTCTGCATGATCCGCAACTACCACGACGCCGCACCGGCGTTCGCCCAGCAGACCCGCAACGGCTACTCGTTCCTGCTGCACGACTTCCTGGTCGGCGCCCCGAATGCCTGGAAGTACCCCGACAACCTGCCGCGCGTGAACGCGAGCGGCGGTCCCGAGGGCAGGCCCGGCTGCTGGCAGCCCATCACCCGGGATCTGTGGCCCGCGCCGTACCTGGTTTTCGACACCGGTGCGTCGATCGCGCCCTACAACCACCTCGAGCTGGGGCAGCCGCTGATGGCCGAATACGTCTGGGGCCGCCAGGTCGGCGAGAACACCATCAACCCGTAGTCGTCCGGCCGGCCATCTCGGCTTCGAGCCGCTCTTCGTATGCGCCTTCGTCTCGGCCCAGTGCGACGGTGGCCGCGATCATCGCGCCGATGGCCAGGGTCAGTGCGATCGGTTCCCAGCCGGTGATCGCGAGGTGTTCGCCCAGCACGATCGAACCCAGCACCACCGCGACCACCGGTTCGAGCACCAGCATCGTGGGCACCGAGGTCTGCAGTGATCCGGCATGGAACGCGGACTGCTGCAAGAGCGTCGCCACCACACCGAGCAGGATCACCAGGTACAGCGCGGGCGTGGTGAGCGTCTGGTACAGCGTGCCCTCGGTGACCGTGTGCATGACGATCTTGGTCAGCACCGCGACGACACCGAACATCACGCCGACCGCGAGCGCCAGCAGCACCGCCCGGCGCCAGTTCGCGCTGCGCGTGGCGGCCAGCACGCAAAGGCCCACGGCGATCGCACACACGACCGCAACGGTCACCGTGGTGACCACCGAAACCTGGTAGGAGCCTGTGCTGGCCCGCGCGAGCACCACGAACACCGTGAGCGCGGTCGTCAGCAGCAACGCCCACAGCCATTCGGCTCGGCTCACCCGCCGGTGCGCCAGGTGGGCGCTGAGCGGCAGGGCGAACAGCAGCGCGGACACCAGTACGGGCTGGACGAGAAGTAGGGATCCGAACGCCAGCGCGACCGCCTGGAACCCGTATCCCGCGACGGCCGACGCGGTGCCCAGCCACCACAGCCGCCTGCGCAGCAACGTGCGCAGCATGACGGTGCTGACACCCTTCTCCGCCGGGACGTCCATGGTCGCGCGCTGGCGGACCACGATGCCGATCGCCGCGAAGATCGCTGCGCACAGGGCGAACAGCACCGCAAGACCGTTGCCGAGCAAGCCTCGTCAACCCCTTTCGGGCCGATCCGGCCCCTGAACGTCAGTCAACCCAACCGTAGAGGGCGCGAGGCCGACATGCCGAACGGGCTAGACGACTTCGAGGCGCTCCGTGTCCGGTTTGGGTTCGCGATTCTCGGGTTCGGTCTGCTGTGCGGGCTCCGGTGCGATCTTGTCGTTCACGGTGGCCACCGCCGAATCGACGCGGTTGACCGCGTTGTCGCACAGATCCCGCACCCGGCCGCTGGCGATCTCGACGTCGTCGGCAGCACTGCGCAGATAGCCGCGCACGTTGATCCGCAACCGCTCGCCGGCATTGCGCACGCGTTGCCGCAACCGGTCGTCGACCTCGACGGTGACGTATGGCAACAGCCGAAATCTCATCTGCCCCGCTCCCATCTCCGATGCCGGATCCTCACGTGCGTCATGGCTCACAGTAGCGCCGCAAAGCGCCGGTCGGGAGCCAGACGTGATGGGCACCGCACTGCGCCCGGGAGTCGCGCGCGGATCACACCGCATCGGCATGGGGTGCCGCGCTCTTGAGACGCGCCGCGTTCTTGGCGCAACCGCATTCGCTCGGATGCCGTTTCGTGACAGTGCGGCCGTAGCGTTCGTGGACCGTACGGGTCCGCAGGCAGCAGGAGTGACGATGTCGGTAATCCGCTCGCTGACGCGGGCGCTGGCAGGGCTCCTGACCACGACCCTGGCGCTGGCGTCCGCACCGAACGCGGTGGCCGCGAACCCGTACAGTCCACAACTGCCCGACAACCCCTTCGACGGCCCGGTCGGCAGCGCGGCGATGCACGGGGACAGCGGTGCTTCCGACACCACGCCGCTGCCCGGACCCGGAACTCGTCCGGTCGTGGCCCAGCCGATCCCGCTCGCGGCGGCCTGTCCGACGAACCTGATCGGCTCCGACGGCCTGCCCGTGGCGTTGTGCACCCAGATCCTCGGCCGCAGCCCACGGGTCTATCTGCTCGACCGGACCTCGGGTGTGCCGCTGGCGAGCATGGCCATCGCGCCGGGCAGCCTGCTCGGCGGCGTGTACGCCTACCTCGACCACGCCGACCGGCTCGTGCTCGTCGACGGCAACAACAACCTGATCCGGGTTGCGCACATGCGCAACAAGCTGGGTCTGTGGAACCTGTCGATCACCGAATCCACGCCACTGGGCGCGGGTTTGCCGTCCGGGGACACCGTCACGAGCCTTTCTCCCGCCTACAACGGCAAGGTCTGGTACGCGACGGCGACCGGCACCGTCGGCATCGTCGACACCGCGACCCGCACCGTGACGTCGGTGGCGCTGCCCGCCGGCGAACGCGTCGACAACAGCATCGCGACCGCGCCGCAGGGCACCGCGGTGGTGACCAGCCATGCGCTGTACCTGATGGCCGAGGATCCCGCGGGCAACCCGGTGGTGAAGTTCCGCGTCCCCTACGACCGCGGGTCGGCCCGCAAGCCCGGCCAGCTGAGCTGGGGCAGCGGGTCGACACCGACGTTCTTCGGCCCCGCAACGGGCGGCGAGTATCTGACTCTCGTCGACAACGCCGACAACCAGGTCCACGTTCTCGTGGTCAAGGTGGCCTCGGGCACGTTGCTGTGCACCACGCCCGTATTCGCTTCGGGCGGACCGGGTTCCGAGAACTCACCGATCGGCGCAGGCCGCACCGTGATCGCCGCGAGCACGTACGGCTATCCGTATCCGGCGGTTCCCGACGGCGCCGGACCATCGGTGCCACCGACCGCGCCGTTCGTCGGCGGTATGACGCGCGTGGACGTGCGGCCCGACGAATCCGGTTGCGACGTCAAGTGGAACAACACGGTGCGCTCAGCCGCACTGCCGAAGCTGTCGATCGCCGACGGCATGATCGCGACCGTGACGCGGCACAACCCGCTCGGCGACCAGTTCGGCACCACACCGGCCGACAAGTACTCGTACGCCGCCGTTGACGCGTCGACGGGCGCGCTGCTGACCGAACAGTTCATCGGCGCGACGACGGCTTTCGACCCGATCCAGACCGCAGGCACCACCGCGCCGGGTGGTGCGATCTACCAGGGCACGCTGACCGGCATTCAGCGGATCGTGCCGCTGGGCTGAATCACCTGGGGCGCAGGCCGTCCCAATCCGTGAGCGTCCAGCCGTCGGTCGGGTTGCCGGTGACGACGACGTAGTCGGTGTTGTCCAGCGGATGTGACCGCAACAGACCCGGATCCGGGTTGCGGACGTTCATCATGACCCACAGCATGATCGCACCACCGTGCGAGTACGCGACGGGTTCGTCGTCGCCGCTGTCGTAGATCTGTTGCACGGCTTCGTCGAACCGGGCGTCGAACTCGTTGCCGTCCAGCGATCCGGGGATCCGGGCCGTGCGGTCGCCGCTCAGCCACTGCTGCGGCGCGGCGAAGTACGTGTCGGCAACGCTGGCCTCGGGCTGGCCTTCGTACTGGCCGGCCTCCAGTTCCCGCAGCCCGGGCAGCACCGTGATCGGTTCCTGCAGGGCCTCGGACATGGGCTGGGCGGTCTGCTGCGTGCGGATCATGGTGGACGCGAAGATGCCGTCGTAGTGATTGCCCTCCAGCCGCGCGGCGCTCGCCGCGGCCTGCTGCCTGCCCAGATCGGTGAGGTCGGGCCCGGGTGTCGAGGTGTCGATCAGCCCCGACGCGTTGCCCGCCGACTGGGCATGGCGAACGAAGGTCAGGGTGATCGTCCGATAGCCACCGGCCGCGGCCGTCGGCGCCAGCAATGTCGCGGCGACCAGCAGGACCACCGCGCACAGGATTTGTAGCCGACCCATTCTCAGCCTCTCCGCGTAGTTTCGTTAGCATGACTACGCTTGACGATGACAGGGTCGCACGGGCCCTTGACCGGATGTACACCGCATCCTCCGAACAGTTCGCCAAACTGCGTGCAGACGGAACCCGCCGGTTCGCCGATCTGTCCAACGCCACGTCTCAGGAGCGCGCGGACGCGCTCAGCGACATCTACATGCCGGTGACGCCAGAGGCAGGCCGGCTGCTGTATTCCCTGGTGCGTGCCACCAAGCCCGCGATCGTGGTCGAGTTCGGCATGTCGTTCGGGCTGTCGGCACTGCATCTCGCATCGGCCGTGCGCGACAACGGAACCGGGCATGTCTACACCACCGAACTCAGCGCCGCCAAGATCGCCGCGGCCAAGCAGACCTTCGCCGAGACCGGTCTGGACGACGTCATCACGGTGCTCGAGGGCGACGCGCTGGAGACACTCAAGACCGTGCGCGGCGACATCGGGTTCGTGTTGCTCGACGGGTGGAAGGAGCTGTATCTGCCGGTTCTCAAGCTCATCGAGCCCCAGCTCGTCACGGGCGCACTGCTGGTGGCCGACAACACCTCGATGGACGACACCCGGCCGTACCTGGACCACGTGCGGGACAGCGCAAACGGGTACGTGAGCGTCAACTTCCTGGCGCGCGACAGCGACAGCATGGAGCTCAGCTGCCGGACCTGACCGGCGCATCGCCGCTACGGTGCTGACATGGTGGATTTCGCCCTGCGGTCGTGCGGCCTGCGCGGGCATGCGACGTTCGCACCCGACGAACCCGAGCTGCGTGAGCGGTTGCGCGTAGACACCCCGGTCGGCGAAGCCTGGCGCTGCCTGCGCTGCGAGACGTTCGTGGTGGGCCCGCCGCGGGGCAGCGGACCCG
Source organism: Mycolicibacterium mageritense (assembly GCF_010727475.1). Taxonomy (NCBI): domain Bacteria; kingdom Bacillati; phylum Actinomycetota; class Actinomycetes; order Mycobacteriales; family Mycobacteriaceae; genus Mycobacterium; species Mycolicibacterium mageritense. The sequence goes on along the minus strand of NZ_AP022567.1, from coordinate 2,841,171 downwards.
CCGACACCGCACCCGAGATCCCGCGCGGGCGCCTGCTGCGCGACCGCACCCTGATGCGGCTGCTGGCCGTCGAGCGGGCCATCCGCGGCGTCGTGTTGCTGCTGCTCGCCGCAGGGGTGCTCAAGGTGCGCGCGTCGCGCAGTGAGCTGCGCGACGCGTTCGACAAGGACATCCCGCTGATGCGGCCGCTCGCCGACCAGATCGGTTGGAACATCGACGAATCCAAGATCGTCCGGCATATCGACGAGGCCTTCTCACTGTCGGCGACGACACTGCTGTGGATCGCGGTGGGCCTCGCGGTCTACGCGCTGATCGAGTTCATCGAGGCGTTCGGCCTGTGGTTCATGCGGCGGTGGGGTGAGTACTTCGCGGTCGTCGCGACGAGCATCTTCCTGCCGCTGGAGATCTACGAGTTGACCGAGAAGGTGACGGTGCTGCGCCTCGGCGCGCTGTTGATCAACCTCGCCGCGGTCGTCTGGTTGCTCTGGAGCAAGCGGCTTTTCGGCCTCAACGGCGGTGGTGCGGCCTATCGCGCCGAGCACCACACCGAGAGCCTGCTCAGCGTCGAACGGGCCGGGCTGGCGGCTCCTGATGGTCCTGGGCCGAGCGACGGCGATACCCCGACGGCGTCTGGCCACAGAACTGCGTGAAGCACCGGGTGAACGAACTCAGGCTCTCGAACCCCACGGCCGTCGCGGTCGCCTGCACCGACTGATCCGGCCCTGCCAGCAGCGCCATCGCCCGCAGCATGCGCGCGTGCAGAAGGTATGTCCGCCAAGAGATTCCGATCGTGTCGGCGAACAGCCTGCGCAGCGTGCGCTCGGACACCGCGACGGCACGGCTGACGTCGTCGGCCGTGACCGAGTCGAGGTGTTCCTTGGTGTAGGCAAGCGCGGCCGCGACGATCGGATGCTCGGTGGTCGGCAGGCTCAGCGGCGCCTCGTGATCGAGTGCCTCGACGACGAGGTCGGCCAGGGTCCGGAAGAACGTGTCGGACGTGTCGTCGCCGTGCGCCCGGTCGATCGGCCAGCGCAGCCCGTAGATCATCATCTCCCTGATCAACGGGGACACCGCGATGATGCGGGCGCGGTCGCCGCCGGCATCGATCAGCTGCCGGTCGAACATCACCGCGACGGTCTTCACGTCGGGGTTCATCACGGCCTGGTGTTCGAGCCCGGCCGGAATCCACGCGGCCTGCTGCGGCGGCAGCAGGTAGTGCGCGGCGTCGGTCTCGACCTCGACCACACCGTGCAGTGCGTACTCGATCTGGTGGACCTCGTGCGAGTGCCAGCCCGTGATGAGGCCTTCGCCCTGGTAGAGGTAGCTTCCGGCGAGCGCGCGACCACCACGGCGCAGCTCGATGACCGGGCGCGACAGGTTGGCCGATTCGGCTAAACCTCTGTCCGAAAGCGCAGAGACGGTCACGCTGCTAGACGGTACTACGTTGTATATGAAAACCGACGACCTGATCCTGGTGAGCATCGACGACCACGTCGTCGAACCGCCCGACATGTTCCTGCGCCACGTCCCGGCCAAGTACAAGGACGAGGCGCCGATCGTGGTGACCGACGACAAGGGCGTCGACCAGTGGATGTATCAGGGCCGGCCGCAGGGCGTCAGCGGGCTCAACGCCGTCGTGTCCTGGCCGGCCGAGGAATGGGGCCGCGACCCGGCCGGCTTCGCCGAGATGCGTCCCGGTGTGTATGACGTGCACGAGCGCGTGCGCGACATGAACCGCAACGGGATCCTCGCGTCGATGTGCTTCCCGACCTTCACGGGGTTCTCGGCGCGCCACCTCAACATGCACCGGGAAGAAGCCACGCTGGTGATGGTGTCGGCCTACAACGACTGGCACATCGACGAGTGGGCCGGCTCGTACCCCGACCGGTTCATCCCGATCGCGATCATGCCGACCTGGAACCCAGAGGCCATGTGCGCCGAGATCCGCCGCGTCGCCGCCAAGGGCTGCCGCGCGGTGACCATGCCGGAACTGCCGCACCTGGAAGGGCTTCCGAGCTACCACGACGAGGACTACTGGGGCCCGGTGTTCCGGACCCTGTCCGAGGAGAACGTCGTGATGTGCCTGCACATCGGCACCGGGTTCGGCGCGATCAGCATGGCGCCCAACGCCCCGATCGACAATCTCATCATCCTGGCCACCCAGGTCTCGGCGATGTGCGCGCAGGATCTGCTGTGGGGCCCGGCGATGCGCAACTACCCCGACCTCAAGTTCGCCTTCTCCGAGGGCGGAATCGGTTGGATACCTTTCTATCTCGATCGCAGCGACCGGCACTACACCAACCAGAAGTGGTTGCGCCGCGACTTCGGCGACAAGCTGCCGTCCGATGTCTTCCGCGAGCACTCCCTGGCCTGCTACGTCACCGACAAGACGTCGCTGAAACTGCGCCACGAGATCGGCATCGACATCATCGCGTGGGAGTGTGACTACCCGCACTCCGACTGCTTCTGGCCCGACGCGCCCGAGCAGGTACTGGCCGAGCTGAATGCCGCAGGCGCAAGCGATTCCGACATCGACAAGATCACCTGGCAGAACTCCTGCCGGTTCTTCGGCTGGGATCCGTTCGCCCGCATCTCGCGCTCGGAGGCCACGGTAAAGGCGCTGCGCGCCAAGGGCGCCGACGTCGACGTGTCCATCCGGCCCCGCGCCGAGTGGGCTCGGCTCTACGAGCAGAAGCAGCTCGCCAAGGCCTGAGCTCACCCGTTCCCGCGGGCTCACCCTATTCCCGCGAGCAGACGCGCAGGTACCCGGGAATGCGCTTTCCTGGGTACTCTGACGTCTGCTCGCCGGGCTACGCCAGCGTGATCGAGTCTCCTTTCACGGCAATCGGTTTGGCCTCAAGCGGTTTCTTGGCCGGTCCTTTGGCGACGGTGCCGTCCAGGTTGAAACTGCTGCCGTGGCATGGGCAGTTGATAGCCGCGCCGACGATCTCGGCGACATTGCATCCGGCGTGTGTGCACACCGTGGAGAACGCCTTGAACTGTCCCTGGCTCGGCTGGGTCAGCACCGTATCGCCCACGATCACGCCGGAGCCGACGGGCACGTCGGCGGTCGCGGCGAGCGCGCTCGCCACCGCCCCGGTGGTCCCGGGAGCGGGAGCAGGGGCCTGCGCGGGCTCGGCAGGCGGCTTCCCGTAGGTCGCGCAGCCGGCGACCGCGCCGGCGGCCACGGTGACCCCGGTGCTGACCAGCACGTGGCGGCGGGAGATGAACATCGAAACCTGCTTTCAGAACGTGACGCCGGTGGTGTCGAAGAACCACAGCGCCGAGGTCAGCCAGACATACACGAGCACGAAGAACAGCAGTCCCCCGGCGATCGGGATCACCCAGGGCCGAAGGTTCTTGCGGGTGAGCAGCATCATCTTGGTGACGAAGACGCCGTAGAAGAAGCAGCCGAACAGCGAATGGAACAGCACCCGGGTGTCGCCCGACTGGAACCCGAGCGCGTAGAGGCAGTGCACGGCGACGGGCACGCTCGCCAGCACGGCCAACCGCCCGGACCACACGTGGGCCGTGCCGATCCACTTCGGCGCGCGTCCCCGCGGGGTCAGCCGGTACATGATGAACGCGGACACCAGCTGGAAGATCGCGAGCGTGACCGCCAGCGTCGCGAGCCAGGACTTCACCGCGGTGCCGCTGGAGAAGCCTGCCACACTCACCGAGAAGAACTGCGGCTCATGCAGTCTGCCGAACGCCCCGAGCGCGACGGCCACGGCGGCCCCGATCAGGACGGGCACCAGCACGGCCGCGACGCCGCCCGTTGTGACGGCAGGTGCGGGCCGCGTCGGTGCCGACGACAGCGCGGCGACCGACTCGGTGTCGGCGTTCGGCTCGGGTTCAGAGCGCATTGGTCTCACCCGGCGTGGCCGTGAAATCCCAGTTCTTCTCTCCGATCCGCAGATTGCCCACGACGGTGTTGCCTACGTGGCGACCCTCCAGGTGACTGGTCTTGTCCGCGCTGTCGAGTTTCAGCAGGCCGTTGAGCGCACTGCCCGACAACCAGGTCTCGATGCCCTTGTTGTCGCAGGCGTAGGCCCGCGCCGTGGTGCCGGTGACGCGGATCTCCAGACCCAGGTCACCGTTCTTGGTGGGGATCGTCGCGACGAAGTCTTCCCGCGCCCCGAACGGCGCCGCCGTCGGTGTGGATGGTGCGGGTGGCGCCACGGGCGCGGCGGCCGGGGCCGACGTGGCGGTGGCGGTGGCTGTGGCGGCGGGTCGCGGCTCAGGTTGGCTGTTGACGTTCACCAGCCAGATGCCGGTACCGAGGGCGGCGACCGCGCCCAGGGTGGCGATGGGGCCTTTGATCTTCATGCACTGAGGTTGCGCCTCGAGCGGGCACCGATGCTTGGAGAACAGATGGAGATTAGGTGGAGATTTCCACGCCTGACCACGAGAACCGCCGCAACAGTTCGAGCATGATCGGCAGCGCGGTCGAAGCGCCCGGCGACGCGCCGAGCAGACCGGCGATGCCCGTGTCCGGGCTGACCACGAGTTCGGTGCCCATCCGCAGCTCACCGATCCTGCGCCCGTCGGGAACCACCAGCTGGGCCCGTTGCCCGGCTTGGTACAGCGTCCAGTCCGCGGGGTCGGCGTTCGGATAGAAGCGTTGCAGCTGAGCGAATTTGGTGCGCCGCCCGGCCATCAGCTGCCGGAGCAGGTACCGCAGGAGCGGCAGGTTCTGCGCGCACGCCGCGGCCAGCGGCAGCACATTGTGCCATCGGATGGTGGTGAACAGGTCGGTGAGCCGACCGTGCTTGAGCAGCCGGGTGCTGAAGGTCGCATACGGCCCGAACAGCAGGGACTCGGTGTCCCCGACGAAGCGCTTGTCGAGGTGCGGCACCGACATGGGTGGCGCGCCGATCTCGGCCTGCCCGTACACCTTGACCGCATGCCTGCGCACGACGTCGGGGTTGTCGCAGCGCAGGAACGCCGCTCCTGCGGGCAGCACACCGTAGCCGCGCACTTCACGAACCTTGGCTTTCTGCAAGAGCTTCAGCGCATAGCCGCCTGCCCCGACGAACACGAACCGGGCGCGCACCGCGAACTTGCCGCTGTGGGTGCGGCCCCGCACATGCCACAAGCCGTCGGCCTGCCTGCGCAGACGCGTGACCTCGTGTCCGGTGCGGATATCGGCCACCGTCTGGGCCAAACCCTGTGTCAGCGCGCCGAAGTCGACATCGGTCGCGTCACGGTACCGCGTGGCGGCGATCGGGCCGTCCACCGCTCGGCCTTCCATCAGCAGTGGCGCCCACTGCTCGATCACGGCGGGATCCTCGGTGTACTCCATGTCGGCGAACAACGGGGACGATTGCAGCGTGGCATACCTGCGTCGCAGGTAATCGACGTCGCGCTCGCCGAACACGATGTCGAGATGCGGGGTGGAGTGAACGAAAGTGTCTGTTAGCACGCCGGTTTCGGCGAGCTCGGCCCACCACTGCCGGGTGAGCCGGAACTGCCGTGCCGCGTCGACGGCCTTCGCCCCGTCATCGGGATCCGGCATGTAGTTGAGCTCGCAGTATCCCGAGTGCCCGGTGCCCGCGTTGTTCCACGAGGCCGAGCTCTCGGTGGCCAACTCGTCGCGACGCTCGAGCAGCACGATCGACCAGTCGGGCTGCACCGTCGTAAGCAGGGCCCCGAGGGTGGCCGACATGATGCCGCCGCCGATGAGCACGGCATCCACGGTTTCGATCTGAGTCGAAGTGGTCATGTGGCCATGGTGCGTCCGTGGCATCCAATCCGTCCAATGTATGTTTGACGCTTTATCATCCAGATATGGATGGATTGGTTTCTGACGAAACCGGAGCCCTGTTGCCGCTCTTGGCAGCATTCGAAGCAGTGGCTTCCACCGGACATGTCACGCAGGGCGCGGATCTGCTGGGTGTCCCGCAGTCCTCGGTCAGCCGCCGTCTGCGCGCCCTCGAGCACACGCTCGGCGTCGCGTTGTTCGCGCCCGCGGGGCGCCGCGTTGTGCTGACGGCGCAGGGGCGCGATCTGATGGCGCGGATCCGGGGCCCACTGCATGCGCTCGACGGAGCGATCGGTGCGGTGACGCGCGACGCTGACGGCCGAACCGGCTTGGTGCGATTCGGCTTTCCGCTCACCCTCGGCCCAGTGAGCGTGCCGCGGCTACTGGCGTCCTTTCACGATTCGGCGCCGGGTATCCGGCTGACGTTGCGGCAGGCGCACGGCGCCGAGCTCGTTCGCGGTCTACACGAGGGCGAGCTCGACGTCGCCGTCGTGATACCCCCGCCGGTCGATCTGCCGACCGTGCCGCTGGGCCGCCAAGCCCTCCGGCTGTACGTGGCCCGCGGCCACCGACTCGCCCACCGCAAGCGCGTTGCGCTCGGCGAACTGGCCGAGGAGACGTTCATCGCCAACCCGCCCAGTTACAATCTGCGCAAGCTGTTGCAGAGCTGGTGCACCGAAGCCGGTTTCACGCCGCGGGTGGCCTACGAGATCACCGAGTTCGACACCCTGCTCGCGCTCGTCGCACACGATCTCGGGATCGCCGTCCTGCCGGACCCGGAGGTGCCGCGTTCCGACGTGACGGGTATCGCGCTCACCGGCGGTGACTACTCCCGCGGCATCGCGCTGGCCCGGACGCCGACACCACTGACGCCTGCGGCTCAGCGCCTGCACGACTATCTGGCGACGCGCGCCCGGTACTGAACGCCTGCCGCGGCGCAGAAGTCCTCGAATCCGTCGACACTCGACGCCGGCGCGCCCACCGCCGCGAGGGCGTGCGCCTTGAACGCCCGGGCCGCCGCGCTGAGCGCATGGCGCACACCGGGATCTGACGACTCGCCCCACACCAGCACGTCGGTGCCGCCGGTCACCGGCAGCCTTTCTTCCGCATACAGTTCGGACGCGACGGCAAGCGCACAGCACTCGCTGTCGAGTTCGGGGCCGAGATCGACGGTGTCGGCACCGAGTATCCGCAGGGCCCAGGCGTCGTGCGCGTCGACAAGTGCGACGGACACCCGCCAACCCGCCATCACGCGGTCGACGATCAAACCCGCGGCGTGCGTGACAACATCGGTCACGTCGGGCGCCATGACGTACAGCCGATAGGTCGTCGGGCCCCGGTCTCTCATCGGAGCACCTGCACAGGAACGTGAGACCAGCCCGCGACGTTCTGCATGCTGACGCGTTCGCATCCGTCCCACAGCACGTCGTATCGCGGCATGAAGTCGAGTAATTTGTTCAGCGCGACAGTGCATTCCAGCCGGGCCAACGCTGCGCCCAGACAGCTGTGAATGCCGTAACCGAAACCGAGATTCTGCGCCTCGGTCCGGTTGCGGTCGATGTCGAAGGTGTCCGCGTCGGTCCACGCCTCGGGATCCCGGTTGGCCGAACCGCCGACGAGGAACACCGGTTTACCCGGAGGGATCGTCACACCGTGCAGTTCGACGTCGCGCTGGGAACGACGCACGTTGTACTGCGCGGGCGCCTCGTAACGCAGCAGCTCTTCGATCGCGGCCGGGATCTTGCTTCGATCCTCGTGCAGCATCCGCCACTGCTCGGGATGCCGCGCGAACACGACGGCGGCGCTGCCCATCAGCTTGGTCACGGTCTCGGCGCCCGCACCGCCGAGAAGGGTTGCGAATCCGGCGATCTCGGAGTTGCGCAGGCCCGTGAGCCGGCCGTGTTCGCGCTCGATCTCGGCGGCCACCAGGCGGCTGATCATGTCGTCGCGCGGCTCGGCCCGACGCTTTCCGATCAGGTCGTAGTACATCAACCAGGTCTGTGCCATCGCCTCGATCCCGGCTTCGGACACCTCGATCTGGCCGGGCTCGCGGTGCAGTTGTTCGTCGATCCACAGTCGCACCTGCTGGCGCAGGCCCGCGGGCACGCCGAGCATGCGCGTGATGACCTCGACCGGAAAGAGTGCCGCGAAGTCCGAGACGACGTCGAAGCGATCCGGATCGACCGCGCTCAACTGGCGGTCGATCAGTTCGGTGACCATGGCCTGCAGTGCCGTGATCGCACGCGGTGTGAACGCCTTGTTGACGAGGCTCCGCATGTGCCGGTGTTCGGGCGGATCCATCGAGATGATCATCTTGGCCGGGAGCTTCTGCCCGGTGCGCACCATCGCGAGGTCGACGCCATAGGCCGACGAGTAGGTCTCGAAGTCCTTGAATGCCGCCGCGACGTCCGCATGCCTGGTCAGCGCATAGAAGTCGTACTCGGAGCTGTAGTAGACCGGTGCTTCGTCACGCATGCGGCGATAGGTCTCGTACGGGCCGTTGAAGAAGTCCGCCGAGAACGGGTCGAACACCAGCTGCGATGTCGTCACATGACCTCCCGCCGGAACCCCCGCGTCGTCCTGACGCCTTTTCCGGACGCCTAACTGTAATAGTTACAGTAGTAGAGCTCAAGTTGCCGCGCGGCTACTCTCGGGAACGGTTATGCCGCGGGCGGGACGAGCGAGGCGATCTCGTAGGTGTCCCGCTTGGCCTGCACGAGCGTCGACCCGATCATCCAGGTGGGCGCCGGTGATTCGATCTGCCACACCACTTCGCAGGTGTTGGTGTCGACCGCGATGATCGGCGCCTTGTCGTCCAGGCGACCGACCGCGAGGGTGCCGTCGGACCCGACGAACGCGCCGTCCTCCAGTGGCGCTCCCGTGCACGACGACACGTGGTCGCCGGTCTTGAGGGCGAACTTCTCCCACACCGCGTTCGCATTGTCGATGTCGGTGAAAGTGCCACGCGTGTACACGGATTCACCGACGATGCGGACTGACCACGGCGAGTCTGCCGGCACCACGGTCATGGGGGTGCCCTTGGGATCGAGAACCACGAGCTGGTCGGTCAACGACAGTGTCAGCACCGGAAGCTCGCTGCCCTCGAAAAGACTCGGGCCGCCGGTCTGATCGGTGTAGCGCCCCACCCTGGTCCCCCGCGCATCGAAGAACGCGAACTCCTCAGGGCTACGGCTGACCGCCGCGCTCTGCCGCTCGAGCTCCACGAAGCCGCCGACCACGGGCGTCAGGGTGCCGCCGGACTTCCTCAGCACCGTGCCGTCGACGGTCGAGAACGCCACTGACTCCTTGTCGTTGATCGCGGTGACGGCGATGTCGGTGACGGGGTCACCAGGCCGCCGGTCGAGCACCTTGATCGAGTCGCCCGCAGCCTTCACGGTCCAGGTCAGCTGCCCCTGATCGTCCACACCGCGCCAACCGGTGCCCGGCTGGAATGCGATCACGCGGTCACCGGCGCTGCGCACCACCGCCGCGGCCGGATCGATGCCCGTGGTCCGCAGATTGCTCGCGGCATGCGATATCACGGTGCCCGCGTCGGTGTCGATCACCCACGCGGTCACGGCACCGGGCCCGCCGGCCTCGTTGAGGCACAGCACCCGCTGCGGACCGTTCGGCAGACAGTTGACCACGACGGGCTTCTCGATCTCGACCGGCGCGAACAGCGTTGCGCCCGTGGTCGCGTCGATGCCCAGCAGCCAGGATTTCGGCTGGCCGGTGGCGCGCACGTTGTAGCTCACGCTGAAGAATGCGCGGTTGCCGTTGTCGCCGACGTGCTCGATGGTCGGCCTGACCACATCGGGGAAGAGCTGTCGGAGGTCGACCCGCCAGCCCGGTACCGGTTGGCGCTGCATGGGCGGCAGCAGCACCTGGCCCGGCACACCGACCTGGCCCTGGTAAGCCACGGCCGACAGTGGGTGGGTGTCGTCGTCGGAGGACTTCAGGATCCACTGGATTCCGAAGAACACACCGACGGCCATGAGCACGGTGAGCACCCAGTGCCACCATTTCATGCGGCGGAAGCTCTCGCGGACTTCAGTACCCGACCCTGTCACGCACCCGACCCTAACAACGCGACCTGATCACCCCGGCTGATGCGTGATCTGCCAATCGGCGGCCTCGTGTTGCTGGCGCCAGAACTCGCCGAACCTTCCGCCCGCGCCCAGCAGTTCGTCGATGCTGCCGTCCTCGACGATCCGGCCGCCGTCGAGGAACAAAACCCGGTCGGCGTGGCGGATGCTCGCGAGCCGGTGCGCGACGATCACGCGGGTGCGTGGCTGCAGGTCGGCGGTCAACGCGTCGACGACCGCGGCCTCGTTCTCGGTGTCGAGCGCACTGGTGGCCTCGTCGACCAGCAGCACGGGTGCCGGTTTCACCAGGGCCCGCGCGATGCTCACGCGCTGCCGTTCGCCACCGGACAGCGCCGTGCCTGCCTCGCCGACCTTCGATGCGTCGCCGTCGGGCAACCGGTTCGTCAATTCGTCGACCCTGGCCAGCCGCACCGCACCGGCGAGGCGCTCTTCGTCCGCACCGGGATCGCCGACCAGGATGTTGTCCCGGATCGACCCGTCGAACAGATAGGGCTGCTGGAACACCACACTCGTTGCCGCACGGCGGCTTTCGGCGTCCAGCGTGGCCGCGTCCACACCGTTGATCAGCACGCGCCCGGCCGTCGGGTGGTACAGGCCCGCGATGAGGGCCAGGATCGTGCTCTTGCCCGAGCCGGACGGTCCGACGACGGCGGTGGTGCCGCCGGGCTCCAGTACGAAGTTGACGTCGTCGAGCACCGGGGTGTCGCCGTAACGGAAACTCACGCCGTCGAATTCGATGCGCGGCGCAGTGTGCGGATCCGCCAACGTCTCGGTTCCCGAATCCAGCACGGGGGCGTCGAGCACGCCGCCGATGCGGTCAAGCGTTGCGCGGGTCGACTCGATCGCGGGTGCCAGCTCGCTCAGCGCGGTGAACGGCTCCAGGTAGCGGGCGATGACGACGATCAGCGCGATCGCCTCGGGCACTCCAAGCTCGCCGCGCACCGTGAGCACAGTTGCGATGCCCGCCAACAGGATCAGCGCAAGTTGGCTGGCGAGGCTGAACAGCAGCTGCCCCGGGATCTGCATACCGAGCAGTCGCACGCTCGCGCCGTGCTGCGCTGCCAGGGCACCGCCGACCAGGCTGCGGGCCGGTTCGACGCGGCGCGCGGCCCGCAATGCCTGTTGCGTGCGGGCGAATTCGATGAGGCGTTCGGTGAAAGCGCTGTTGGTTTGGTCTGCGACGGCGTCGGCCTTGCGGGTGAGCCGGCCCGACGCCCACATAGCACCCAACAGCACCACGACGCCCGCCAGCGCCGCGAGCCCGAGCGGCACCGACACCGCAAGCAGCGCAACGGCGATGGCGGCCGGCAGCAGGATCGCGCCGATGAGCGGAGTCAGCAGGTTGACCACGAGGCCCACCAGTTCCGGGCCGGTCGCGGCGATCGCCTGTCGCGCGTTGGCGGTGTTCGCACCGTCCGCACCGGTCAGCCAGTCGAGCCGGACGTTGGGCAGGCGGTCGGCGACGTCGTGCTGCGTGTTGTCCAACAGCGCGAAACCCAGGTCGAAACCGAGCCGTGAGGTTGCGGTGTCGACGATCCAGCCCGCGACGGTCGCGGCCGTGAGCCATCCCAGCCACGGCAGCGCCTGCTGTGGGGCGTCGCTGAACAGCGCGGCCACCAGCGGCACGAGCAACACCGTGCCGGCCGCACGGACCACCACCGACAGCAGCGTGAGCACCGCGTACAGGCCGACCTTGCCGCGGCGGTCGGCGGGGATCAGAGCGAACATCGTACGGATCATCGTGCGGCCTCTCCGGCGCTGACGGTGTGGCGTTGTCCGGTCTCCCAGAGTTGGCGATAGCGCCCGCCTGCCGCGAGAAGCTCGTCGTGGGTTCCGGTTTCGGCGATGCGGCCGTGGTCGAGCACCACGATCTGATCGGCGTGCGTGATGGTGTGCAGGCGGTGCGCGATCACCAGCACCGTGCGGTCCTCGGTCAGCCGGTTGATGGCCTGCTGCACGAGGTATTCCGATTCGGGATCGGCGAATGCCGTGGCCTCGTCGAGGATCAGCACAGGAGTGTCGGCGAGGATCGCCCTGGCGATCGTGAGCCGTTGCCGCTCGCCGCCGGACAGGTTGGCCGCGGCGCCCAGCATGGTGTCGTACCCGTCGGGCAGCCGCAGGATCCGGTCGTGGATCTGCGCGTCGCGGGCGGCCTGCTGGATGCGCTCGAGGTCGGCGTCTGGGTCGGCGAGCGCGATGTTCTCGGCCACCGTGCCGTGCACCAATTGGGTTTCCTGCAGGACGAATCCGACCTGGCGGTACAGTTCGTCGGCCGGCAGTGACCGGATGTCTTTGCCGCCCACCCGGATTGCACCCTCGCCGACATCGTGGAACCGGGCCAGCAGCGCGGCCAGCGTGGACTTGCCCGAGCCGGACGGCCCGACCAGCGCCGTGACCGTGCCCGGCCTGAGGGTCAGCGACACGCCCTCGATGACCGGGACACCTGGGCGGTACGCAAAGGTCACGTCGTCGAACACCACGGCTCCGGCCGAATCGACGGCGTCCGCCGGCGTGACCGCCAGCTCGGCCTCGTCGAGTGCGGTCTGGATTCGGCGTGCCGCCAGCATGCCACCGCGGATCCCGCCCAGCCCGTAGCCCACGCCCAGCAGGCGCACCCCGAATGTGGTGCCCAGCAACAGGAACGGCAGCAGGTCGACAGGGTTCATCGCGTCGCTGATGATCAGCGGCGTCCCGACGACGGCGATCAGCCACAGGAACGTGCCCGGCCGGGTGACGAGATCCATGAGCGACTTCTTGCCGGTGAACGGCCGCTGCCAGGCCACCAGGAAGCCGATGTATTCGTCGAGGCGGCGCCGGAAGCTCGACGACGCGGCACCGCCGAACACCCGCACGACCGGCTGGCCTTCGAGGTAGGCCCCGGCTTCACCGCTCATCCGTTCGGCCCAGCGCTGCGCCTGCGCGATACGCGGCCCGGACTGGATCATCATGACCGACATCAGCACGACGTAGGTGAGCACCGGCACGAACATCACCAGGGCCAGCCGCCAGTCCACGACGAACAGGTAGATCAGCACCGCGACCGGCGCGACCACCGCGGCGACCGCGTCCGGGATCGCGTGCGTGACAAGGTAATGCAGCGACAGCGTGTCGTCCTGCACGAGTTGTTTGATCGATCCCGAGCCGCGTGCGATGAACCAGCCCAGCGGCAGTCGCGACATCTTGGTCAGCAGCCGGGTCCGCAGCTCGCGGGCGAACCGCGCGTCGACCCAGTGCAGCCACAGCGTCAGGGCCGCGGCCAGGAACGTCCCGGTACCCAGCAAGCCGACGGCCGTGAGGCCCAGTGTCCACAGCCGGTCGGCGCCTGCGTCCGACAGCAACAGCCGGGCCAGCTCGACCAGCAGTACGAACGGCGCGAGCTGCACCAAGGTGATCAACGCCTGCAAGACCCCGGAGACGATCAGCTGATTGCGCAGCGGCGCGAGCAGCCGCCCTGCGGCCTGAGCCCGCCAGTTGCCGCGCGTGGCGACCGGCTTCGTGTCGGGGTGCTCCGCCACAACGGGTTTGGGCGCCGTGCTCTGCGCGGCGGTTTCGTCGTCGCGCTTGGTGCCCATGGCGCGGCCCTCGGTCCAGTACGCCTGGGCGTGCAGTTCGGTCTTGGGGAAACCGAACTCGTCGCGCAGCCGGGTGCGCAGGTGTTTGAGCGATCCAGCTTCCGGGGTGACCCAGCAGTACCAGTCCGACCAGTCCCTCGCCTCGATCGCGTGCGCCAGCGACGTGGCGTCGGCACGGGGCACCCAGTGCAGGTTCAGCCGCGGGTGTTCGGCGATCGGGATGAGCAGGTCGCTCTCGTCGTGCTGCTCGAGATAGACCTCGATCGGAATGTCGTGCGGGACAGCGCCGATGATGCCGTTGATGGCCGGCGTCGCGGCGGCGTCGCCGATCAGCAGGTAACCGGCCGGCGGATCTTCGGGCACGCTGAAGCCCGGTGACCCGAGCGTCATCACCGGCACGGTGGCGCCGGGTTCGGCGGTCCTGGCCCATTTCGACGCCGGACCGGACGGTTCGTGCAGCACCACGTCGATCGTGAAATGGCCGGTGTCCACGTCGGGTTCGGTCATCGTGTACGCACGCTGATACTCGGTCTTGGATCCTTCGGGGTCCGGCACCCAGAACCGCAGGTAGGACGTCGGTGCCGCCACGTGGTCCTCGAACAGGGTGGGCGAAACCATCCGGATACGAAGCAGATTCGGCGTCACCTGCTCGGTACTGACCACAGTGGCCTGGTGATCGCGGGCGCCGAACCCGCGCATCATCACTCCCTGGAATCCGCGTGCCATCAGCGGTCCTCTCCCGCGGCGGTCAGGTCCGCCACGATCTCGTCTACAGGTCGGCCGGGCGTCACTGCCGTGAGCAGTCCCCGGATCAGGGCGTTGAGAAGAAACTTCAGATACTGCGTGGGTGCCAGCTGCCGGCCCGCGGTGTGGACCGGACCGAGCGCGGAGTCCGCGGCCAGCCGCTGCGCGGCGGCATCGCGTTCGCGGGTGAACCCGTCGCCGGCCTCCGCCTTGATCTCGTGCTGGGCTGCCAGACCGATGGCCAGCACGGCGACCGAGCTGCTGAGCAGCGCGGCGGATTCGGCGGGGTAACCCCGCCCGGCGAGGATCGCGACCTCTTCGGCGAGCAGCCGCGCACCGGCCTCGCCACGCGGGAACAGCAGCTGCAGATAGGCGGCCAACCCCGGATGGTCGAGTGCGTACCGGTGCAGCTGCACCCCGAAGGCCAGCAGATGTTCTTCGACGCTTTGGCTGGGATCGTCGATGAGTTCGAGGTCGGCCAGCAGGCTTTCGCCGACGAGCCGTTCCAGTTCCCACCGGCCGTCGATGTGGCGGTACAGCGCCGTGGCGGATACCCCGAGCCGGGCCGCGACGGCGTTCACACTGAGGCCGTGCATACCCAGTTCGCGGCCGGCCCGCACGATGTCGGGCACCGCAATGAGCGGCGGCCGGCCGCCGACCCGCGTTGCGACATCGTGGATTGCCACGTCACCCTCCCGGAAAGTTATACCCACAAACTAAGGGTTGCCTTACCGAACGTCAACCGCTCCCAGCGGATAAAAGAGCAATTGCTCTGTTACGGTGAGCCCATGCCCCGGCCGCGCGTCTACGATCCCGACGCCGTGCTCGACGCCGTCGAGACGCTCGTCGTGACGTCGGGTCCGGCCGCGGCGACCATCCGGGCGATCAGTGAGGCGGTCGGACTGTCCAACGGCGCGCTGTACCACTCGTTCGGCTCCCGCGCCGCGCTGCTTGGGCAGACCTGGGTGCGCGCCGGGCGCCGGTTCCTGGCGCTGCAGCGCGAGATGGTCGACGCAGCAGGATCCGGCGCCGACGGCATCGTGGCCGCGGCGCGAGCGCCTGCCGTCTTCGCCGAACGGCACCCGGCGTCGGCCCGGTTGGTGCTGCAGATCCGGCGGGAGGACACTCTGTCCGACGATCTGCCCGCACCGCTGGCCGCCGAGCTTGTCGACCTGGAGAAGCAATTGGTGGACTTGATGATTCAGCTGTCCATCACCGCATGGGATCGCCGCGACCGCGCCGCCGTCGACACCGTCACGACGTGCATCGTGGATCTTCCCACCGCAATCCTGCTGCAGCGCAACAGGATTGCCAGCACAACCGCGCAAGACCACCTGAACGCCGCGGTACGCGCCGTGCTCGCCGTCGGCCCACCACCGAAAGGAAGCTCATGACCGCCACCACCTCACTGGATTACGACGGCGACATCGCCATCCTCGATCTCGGCGACGACGAGAACCGCTTCTCCCCCGAGTTCCTCGACGAGGTCGACGCGCAACTGGACGCCGTCCTCGAGCGCGGCGCACACGGATTGGTCACTACGGCCGACAGCAAGTTCTATTCCAACGGCCTCGATCTGGATTGGCTTGGCGCGCACAGTGATCAGGGCCCGTGGTATGTCGGCCGGGTGCAGGGCCTGCTGGCCCGCTTCCTGACGCTGCCCATCCCGACCGCGGCCGCGGTCGTCGGACACGCGTTCGGCGCCGGGGCGATGCTGGCGATCGCGCACGACTTCCGGGTGATGCGGGCCGACCGTGGCTACTTCTGCTTTCCCGAGGTCGACATCCGGATCCCGTTCACACCCGGCATGGCGGCGCTCATCCAGGCCAAGCTCACGCCGCAGGCCGCGGTGGCTTCGATGACGACGGGCCGGCGATTCGGCGGGCCCGACGCCGCGGCTCACGGGATCGTCGATCAGACCGCGGCCGAAGGCGGGGTCACGGCCGCGGCCACCGATCTGCTGCGCCCGTTGGGCGGCAAGGATTCCGGCACGCTCGGCGCCATCAAGCAGGTCATGTTCGGCCCTGCGGTGCAGGCACTGCAGAACCCGTAGATCACTCTGCAGTGAGGGCGGCGGTTACTCGCAAATTTCCGCCCTCAACGCAGAATCAACACTGAAAGGTCAGTTACCCCATCCGCGCTGGCCGTCCCAGCCACCGCAGATACCGTTCCAGCAGCCGTGTCCCCAGCCACCCTGGACCGGGTTCCAGCCACCACAGCCGTTCCAGCCGGGACCGCTGTCGCAGCCACCGCCGCCACCGGCGTCGCCGCCGCCGACGGGATCGGCCAGGACCACCTGGCTGGTTCCGGACATGTCAGTGATCGATGAAGGTGCGTCAGCGAGCAGCATGGCTGTCGGTGCGGCTGCAATGGCCGCTGCGGCTCCCGCTACGAATACTGACCCCGCTAGTTTTCGTATGGTTAGCATGACTCCATAATCCTCCGCTGTGAGTCTGCTGCCAAGTAATTTGTGAGCGCTGACACCACTTTTCGATGAATGCGGTGGTCAGGAGGTTACCGACCGCATGTCGATTACACCCGGTTCAGGCCGGCGGCACCGCTCCAGGTGCACGCACCACCATCGGGACCGCCGGGAAGTAGGACGCCATCTCCGAGCGGCACTTGCGCAGCGCCGCGGTGCCGTACCCGCGCTTGCGAAAATCGGGGTGAATCCAGATCCGGACGTTCACCTCGCCGCCTGCGAGTTCACCGAACACCATGCCGACCTTCTGGTCGCCTTCGAGGGCCACGAACCACGCGGCCTCGTCGGCGTCCACGCGGTTCAGCGCGGCGCGGATCTCGTCGTCGACCTCGGCGGCCGGGGCGCCCGAGCCGTCGCCCGATGCGCCGACATCAGCGGTGCGCGCGGCAAAGATGTCCCGGTCGGCCTCCGCGGAAAACGCCCGCAGCACCAGGGTTTCACCGGAACTTGCCGGCCGCTCCTGCACGGTGAAGCTGAGCTGACTGTTCAGATCGTCGAGTTCCGCGGCGATCTTGCGGCGAGATTCCTTGGTGATGCGGTCGAAGGACAGCCCGACGACGGCGTCCGCAGCGGCATGCGATGTGCCGAGCAGTTGCGCGACGGCGTCTACGGCGGCTTTGCGATCGTCGGCCTCCACGATCACGTCGAGCACCTCGTGGCGGCGGTTCAGCGCATTGAGCAGAGCATCGGCGATTTCGCGCCGCGCCGCGGCTTTGTCGTGATCGGTCATGCCAGTGAGCGTAGAGCAGCAACCCCCCGCTCGTAAGCTAGTTAGGGTACCCTAATTCTTTGTGACGAGGGTTGAGCCCGGACTGGGCGAAATTCAGGAAACTCTGCTGATCCCGCTCTACGGCCGGGCCCGCGATGCACGTGCTCGCCGCTCGGTGCTCAACGACCGCCGGGCCGTCGAGCTCGTCGACGGGATCGACTACGACTTCAGCGGCTTCAAGGGACCGTCGCTGTCAGGTTCGGTGCTGCGTTCGGCGATCTTCGACGGCTGGGTGCGGCAGTTCCTGCGTGAGCATCCCGCGGGGACCGTCGTCGACATCGGCACGGGCCTCAACACGCGATTCGACCGGCTGGACAACGGCAGCGTCCGCTGGTTCGACGTCGACCTGCCCGACACCATCGCGCTGCGCAGGCGCTTCTTCACCGACCGGGACCGCTGCACGATGGTGTCCGGGTCGGTCCTGGAAACCGACTGGTTCGACACCGCAGCCGAGGCACCCGAGCCATATCTGTTCGTGATCGAGGCCGTGCTGGTCTACTTCACCGAAGACCAGGCGCGAACGGTGGTAACCCAACTCGCCGAACGCTTCCCGGGTGCACTGCTCGCGTTCGACACCGGCGGCGCCGTGATGATGCGCAACCAGGAGCGCAACGGGTCCATGAAAGCCGTGACGGCCCGCATGCAGTGGGTTTGCGAAGAACCGAAGCGGCTCGAGAGCTGGGGCATGCAGCTGCTCGACAGCCGCACCTTCGCAACCCCGCAACCCGAAGTCGGTCGCGGTTGGCCGGCGCGCTACCGGTACGGCTTGCCCGCGCTGGCACGTATCGCAGGCCCGGCTGTGAACAGCTACAAGCTCAACCTGTTCCGGTTGGGCTAGCCCCTTCCAGCAGTCGCTGACCCAGGTATCCGTCGGGCGTGGTGACACCGGGCAACACGACGAACACGGCTGAACCGATCGCGGTGGTCCACTGGTTGAGCGCGTCGAATTCGGCGAGCCGCCGCTGCACCGGCAGGAATTGCGTGTCGATGTCGCGCTGGTACGTCACGAAGATCAGCCCGGTGTCGGACGTCTGGCCCGCGGCGGGTGGATCGTCGTAGTTGTACGGCCGGCGCAGGAACCGCTCCCGACTGTCCCGGTGATGGGCCAGCGCGATGTGCGAATTCTGCGGTATCACCGGAATACCGTTGCGGGTCACCGCGAAATCCGGCTCGTCCGTTTCGCGGTGCCCCGTCAGCGGGGCGCCGGTGTCCAGCGTGCGCCCGACTGTGAATTCCTTGCTCTGCCGGTCCAGTTCGTCCCAGGTGTCGAGTTGCATCGCGATGCGCCGGAGCACCATCAGCGTGCCGCCGGCCAGGCCCGCATCGGCGTCGTCCAGCCACACCAGCTCGTCCAACTCGCCGGCCGCGAGGTTCACCGTGCCGTCGACCTGCCCCATCAGGTTGCGCATCGTGGTGCCGCGCGGATCGGCGCCGCGCGCGTTGCGGAACCCCGTCTGTCGCCAGCGCTGCACCGTCATCGATCGCACGTTCTTGGTCAGCACGCGGATGGCATGCGCCACGACTACCGGATCGTCGGCGCAGATCTGCAACATGAGATCACCACCCGACCACCGGTCCTCGATCCGGTCCACCGCGAACACCGGCAGCTCTCGGGCTGATCGAGGGCGTGCCGACGCCAGTCCGATCCGGTCGAACAGACCCACGCCCAGACCGACTGTCACGGTCAATCTTGCTGGGCGCGTGGCAAGTTCGGGCTCGGTGTCGGCCAGTGCCGGCGCTCCCCGGGTCAGCCGGGACGCATCGGCGGTCCACAACCGCAGGATCGCGGCGACGGTATCGCGCTCGCTGCGCCCACCGCCGGCCTTGACGTCGAACGCGATGAACGACGCGTGGGCCTGCGGTGCGGTGGCGATCCCGCTCTGGTGCGGCCCGTGGAACGGTTCGACGTCGACGCCGAAACCCTGTTGCAGCGTTGCGGAATGAGCCGCCCCGGATTCGGCGAGGACGGCACCTGCGGCCAACGCGGCGGCACCCCCGGTGAGGAGGCGCCGCCGGTTGACCTTCAGAGACGACCGGTCAACCATGGTCGTGCGGTGCGGCGGGTTGATAGTTCTCGTTGCCACCGGCGAAGTCGCGAACCTGTGCCGTCACGGGGAGCGTCGAACCGTCCTCGAACACCACGGTAACCGTGACATCGGCACCCGGCTGCAACGGCGCCTTGAGATCCATCAACATCAGATGGTCGCCGCCGGGAACCAGTTCATGCGAGCCACCGGCCGGGATGGTGAAGCCACCGTCCTTGGGCCGCATGGTCTTTGCGCCAGTGCTGTCGGGAACCACCTCGTGCAGTTCGACCATGCCCGCGGCCTGCGACGTCGCCGACACAACGTGCGCGTCGTGGTGACCCGAGTTCTCGAACATGCCGAACACTGCCGTCATGCCCGATTCCGCGGCGCTGGCCCACTGATCCCTGACCGACACGGCCTCCGCCATCTTCTCCTCTTGATGGCTCCGCGTACATCCGGCCACCGCGAGCGCAATGAGAAGCACTGCTGCCCTACGCATCTGCGCCTCGCTTCCGAACCGCCACGATCACGTCGACCACCAGAAACGCCGCGAGGCTCAGCCCGAACAACGGCAGGCACCACCCGATGGCGATCGCGACAACGGTCAGCGCCGCGATGCCCAGCGGGGGCAGCCGGCGGATCGCGCCGCGCACCGGCGGACGGCCGACAGCCCAGTCCGACCCGCGGGTGGGGCGACGCTGCCACCACATGCGGTAGCCGCGGACGATGACGGTGATCAGCCCGATCATGGTGAGTGCCAAGACGATCTGATTGGGGATGCCGAAGAGCAGGCCCATGTGAGCCTCGATCGTCCACTCGGTGAGCTTGGCGAGCAGCGGCCACTGCGCGAAGTCCACCCGGTCGGTGACCGCGCCCGACTCCGGATTGACCGCGATGGCGTCATACCGGGTCGGCCAATCGCGCTTTCGCTCGGCAACCTGCCAGGCCTGGCCCGATTCCGTCGGCGGGTACAGCCACATGGGGCCTTGCAGCCCAGCCGACTCGGCGGTGCGCAAGACGGTGTCCACGCCGTGCAGCTTGGTCTCGCCGCCGCCGTGCCCGTGATGCGACGTGGCTGCGGCGGTACCGCCGCCCAACGCCGTGTCCACGCTGGGCGCCGTGGTGTTCAGCTGCGCCTGGATGCTGTTGACGGTCTGGCCCGCGTACCGCGACCACGTGATGCCGGACACCGAAAGGGCCAGCAGCACCACGACCGTCCACACCCCCACCGCGGCGTGCCACGACAGTGTCCGGCGACGACCGATCGCCGACCGATCCGGCACCACGACACTCTTGGCCGACGAGCGGCGCTGCATGAGCCACAGCGCGAGGCCGGCCAACGCGATCACCCACATCCAGCTGGCAGCCAGCTCGCTGTAGTTGCGCCCGACGGCGCCGAGGTGCAGGTTGCGATGCAGTTCGTCGAACCACGCGCGCAGCGGCATCCACTGCCCGTACGTGGTCAACGCTCCGCGCACCTCACCCGTGTATGGATCGACGAACACGGTGCGCGAGTAGTCGGGCGGTACATCATCGACGGTCAGGCGTACCTGCGTGGTGTCGTCGGGTTCGACCGGTGGCCGGATGCTCTCGACAGCGCCTTCGGGATGTGCTGCGCGGGCCGCGGCGAGCTGGTCGGCGAGCGGCAACCGCTGCTGCCCGACGTGGTCGACCGTCAGCTCGTGGCGGTACACCATGTTGTCGATCTGCGGGATGAGCGCATACAGCAGCCCGGTGACGGCTGCGATCAGGATGAACGGGCCCACGAACACGCCGGCGTAGAAATGCAGCCGGACCAGCAGCGGGCGGATGGTGTGAGGTTTGACGGGTGGGGATTCTGTGCGTAGTTGATCGTCAGGGGTCGTGGTCATGAGAATGCTTTCGCTTGAGGGGAGCGCGCCTTGGCGCGCAACGGGCAGCAGCCCGCCGGTGACCGACGGGCTCACATGAAGCGATTGCGGGTGCTAGTCGCCCGCAGTGGACACCACTGGCGGTGCCCGCATTCCCAGCCCGGCGCGCAGCAGAACTGGCCGCGCCACAACCACATTCGACGGCCACCACACCTCGCGGGCCGGTGGCCGGATCCGGCCTGCGCTGAAGATCCGCAGCCAGCACAGCACCGAGGCGACGACGACATAGAGGTACTCGGCGAGACCGATCAGCAGGCTCAACCCGACCGCCGCGGCGATGTGCAGGCCCAGCATGGGCGCGCTGAGCGTGGCGGCGTGGTGGTGACCGCTTGCCATCGTGAGTGCCACGTGCCCGAGGGCCTGCCCCGCGCCGAGCGCCCCGATGAGCAGCGCCGTGCGGGTGTGCCTGGCCTCAGGAGTGAAGCCGCCGACAGCTGCGCCGACGGTCGCGCACAGCATCACCAGCACCACCAGCGGGCTGCTCGACGGCGCAGCGCCGCCGGCCGCGGTGTGCGCCACCGTCGCGGTCAAGGCCGAGCACGCCCCCACCAGCGCGCCACGCAGGTGCGCGGCGTGGTCGGCAGGGGTGCTCACCTGCGGAACCTTACCGCCCGGCGAGTTCGGCGATCTTCATGAGCGCAGCGCCGACCGTTTCCAGCGGACCGGAGGTGTCCAGTTCGTGCGTCGCGGCGGCCCGCAGCAGTGGTTCGGTCTCCTCGAGGTCGCGACCGATCCTGGCCAGTTGATCAGCGGTTTTTCCGAAGTCGTTGCCGGTCCGGGTGCGCAGCCGGTGAAAGATCACGTCGCGCGGTGCGGTCAGCAGCACCACGGCATCGAACCGCGGATAGAACCGCACCTGGTTCGCAACGGTGCCCTGCACGAAAAGCGGGCCGGCACGGGGCCGGTCCAGCAGGTTGTCGATGAGCTCCTCCCGCCACAACGGTTCACCACCGACCACATGGATCCAGTCGCCGTAGTCGGTGTCGACCGTTTCATGGCCACGTCTGGCGAGCTCGGTCAGGACGGTGGACTTGCCCACGCCCGACATGCCGGTGATCAGGATTGCGGTCATGTGTGCAGTCTCCCTGGCTACTGTGGCTCACCGTGTACGACCAGTACGAGCTGATCGCCACCGAGTACGCCGAGATGTTCCCCGACGACTTCGAGGCCAGGCCTTTCGACCAGCATTTCGTGGCATCGTTCGCCGAACTCGTGTTGCGGTCGGGCGGCGACCGCGCGCTCGATGCCGGGTGCGGGCCCGGGCAGGCCGCCGCGGCGCTCGCGCGCTGCGGGCTTTCGGCCGAGGGCGTCGACGGCTCTCCTGCCATGGTCGCGATCGCCCGGGACCGGTACCCGCACCTGTCCTTCCGCGTCGCCGACATGCGGGAATTGCCGCACCCCGCCGCGTCCTTCGCCGCCGTCAGTGCCTGGTATTCGATCATCCACACCCCCGTCGACGTGTTGCCCGCGCTGTTCGAGGAGTTTTCCCGCGTGCTCGCCGATCCCGGCTGGCTGCTCTTGGGCTTTCAGACCGGCGCTCCCACACTGACTTTCGACGAAGCCTTCGGCCGCAAGGTGTCGATGGAATTCCTGCGGCACGATGTCGCCGATGTGCACGACGCACTGCGCGCGGCCGGCTTCACGGTGTACACGACGGCCACCCGCAGCCGCCTGCCCGGCCTCGCCGAGACTGCCGACCAGGCCTTTGTGATCGCGCGGCGATCACCCGTTCAGGCTGGGTGACATCGCCTCGGCCCACGCGATATGCCCCTCGAACCCAAGCGATCTCGCCAAGGCGCCGTAGCGATTCACCAAGTCCAGGTAGGTGACCTCGTCGCCATGAGCCCGCGCGAGTAATGCCCTCATCCGCAGCAGCCAGACATCACGCAGCACCAAGCCCTGATCTGCCGGCGTGGCACTCAGGCGGTCGATCGCAGCCTCGGCTTCGAGCATGTCACTCTCGGTTCCGCGGTCCAGCAGTGTCTCGACCAGAACACCCGTTGCAGAAACGCCCCACGCCAGCAGCTGCCCCTCGCGCACCAGTTGGTCGACCGCGGCGCGCATAAGTGGAACCGCCTCGTCGGCGTCTCCACGCCGAGCCCTTTCCCGCGCTTCGTACACGTCGACGAGCGGTCGATCTCCGAGGTTATGTGCATCACGCGCGAACACGTCGCTGACCTCGGCCAGCAGCGTCCGGCCGCTGTCATGCTCCACAGCCGTTCGACGGTGCACCAGCGCGACGCCCAACGACATCCGGGCGAAGCCCAGCGCATAGTCGTTTCCGGATCGTTCGGCAATCCGCAGGGCATCCTCGATCTCATGCACCGCGCGATCGTCGGCAGCCAACACGCCATTGGAGATTCCTGAGCAGTAACTCAAGACGCCGACCGCGGCGAACGTCACGGGGTCGGCGCTGCGGGCCACGGCCAGGCCGTGGCGCAGATCCTCGCGCCATCCGGGTAGTCCCAGGTAATAGCGGGCCATCGCTCGCGACGTCAAGGCCAGCGCCAGCGGGGATCCGAAGATGAAGTTGCCCTTGAACGGATCACCCTCGGCCAGCTCGATTACCCGTTGTGACCACCGCAGCACATCAGGCCAGTGCCCACACTCGAACTTGGCGTAGATCGCCGGGTAGGACAACCCCACCGTCAAGGTCGGATCGCCGAGCGACTCGATGAGGACCATGGTTTCCGATGCCAGGCCCGACGCCTCACGGACCCGGCCCTGATACGCGTGGTCGATCACCAGGCCTGCCATGGCGATGGCCAGCGACGCCTTGTCGCCGGCGGCGGTGCACAACTGCCGCAATTCGTCGAAGTGGGCGTCGCCGACGTTGACGCGGACCCGATAGGCGGTCCCGCACAACATCGTGCGAGGGGCGATGCGCATGGCTGCCCGGTTCGGATCATCGGTGGGCAATGAGTCCGCGATCGTTCTGGCCCACTCCCAACTGCGCCGCGCCGCGACGATGTCGCGGCTGGTCGCCCACGCTGCCGCGCGCATGTGCCAGCCATAGGCTGCGCGGAGATCGCCTGCGGCCTCGAGATGTTGGGCGATCAGCGCGGCATTCTCCTCGGCCGCCGATGGGTCGCCCGATTCGATCGCAGCGGCGACGCGCATGTGCAACTCGGCACGATCCGATTTGAGCTGTGACTCATAGGCCACCGATCGAATCAGCGGGTGGAGGAACACATACTCGGCTTGCACGGAAGGACTGACCTGGTCGATGAGCTGGGCCGCCACCAAGTCACCGACGACAGGTTCCACTCCGACTGCGGTGAGCAACTGCAGGCCAAACTGAGAGCCGACGATTGCCGCCGCGTTCAGCGTGCGCTTGGCTAACGGGTCAAGGCGGTCAATGCGCGCGGCGATGGTCGCCTGCAGCGTGGCCGGCACAGTCACATCACCAACATCTGCCGTCGACAGATAGGCGCCGCGGTTGCCGTGCAGCACCCCGCGCTCGGCCAGGTCGCGCACCATCTCCTCAGCGAAGAACGGGTTACCGGCGGCCCTTGCGGTGACCATGGCGGCCAACTCGCCGACCGATGGGTCCGCGCCGAGCAGCTGCGCGATCAGTGCGGTGGTCTCCGGACCAGTCAGCGGCGCAAGGGCGATGGTCTGAGCATTGGCGACTCGGCTCAGCGCTCCCCGGTACTCGGGGCGGTAGGTGATCAGCACCAGCGAGGGCGTCTGCGGGATCACCGTGAGGAACTCGGCCAGCATCGACTCGCTGGCCTCGTCAATCCAGTGCGCATCCTCGATGATGTAGACAGCCGGGGCCCCGCGGGCCAGCGACGCGGCATTGACCAGTGCGGTCAATCTCCGACGTCGCGCATCCGGATCGATCTTCGCCGGCACCACGTCGGGATCGGCGATACCCAACAGGTCGTCGAACAGCAACATGTCCTCGGGGTCGGCGCCGGGGATTTGAGCTCGCACCTGCGCGCGAGCAGCCGGCCTCTCCAACTCGCCCACCCCTGTGGTCGCCCGCAACAGCCGCGCCACCACACGGAACGGAACATCGGCGGCATGCGACTCACAGAACGCGGAAAACACGTCGACATCGCGGACGGCTGCCATCGTCGAGACCTCGCGCACCAGTCGGCTCTTGCCTATCCCAGCTGTCCCCACCACGGCGACGACCGCGCCATGCCCGTCGACGGCACGCTCCAGCAGGCCCTCGACCGCGGCCATCTCCCGGCGCCGACCGACAAGCTGCGACTCAGTGCGCGCCCCACCGCGAGGTCGTTCCAACACGCCCAACAACCGGCGGGTGCAGACGGGTTGATCGGAGCCCTTGATGTGCACCATTACCGGTTCGGCAAGCACCGCGGCGCCCTCAACGAGCCGGCCGGTGGACTCATTGAGTATCACCCCGCCGGGCGGGGCAACCGACTCCATCCGCTGCGCCAGCCCGACCTGTTGACCAATAGTGGTGTATCTCCAAGCGCCCGAACCGATCTCACCAGCTACCACCTGTCCGGAGTTGAGGCCGATGCGCAGTCGAAGGTCCACACCGTCGTGACGTTGAATGTCGACCGCCAGTCTTGCCACTTCGTCCTGGATGCCCAGTGCGGTCAAACAGGCGCGAAGTGCGTGGTCTTCCAACGCTATTGGCGCTCCGAAGACCGCCATGATCCCGTCGCCGGTGAAGCTTCCGACTGTTCCGCCGTAGCGCCGCACCACCGCCGAGGACCGGGTGACGAGTTCGGACATGATCTCGCGCAACCGCTCCGCGCCCACTGCCGCCGCGATATCCATCGAACGCACGACATCGGCGAACAGCACCGTCACCTGCTTGTACTCGGCCGGCGTAACAGCTCGCATCGCGATAGGCGCACCGCACTCATCACAGAATTTCGCGCCCGACCGCAATTCAGCGCCGCACGTCGTGCACGCCAGAGCGGGCGCCATGGCACGCCACCCTCCTCGGGGCAGGACTGCCCCGACCGCCCAACAATAGAGCTCTCACCAGCACGAAACGCCGCTATTGACGCGAACTCGAATTACTCGCCGCCAGCCCTCAGCGCCTCCCGGCAGGCTCACAGTCACGCACGACGGGCAAGTAACAGCCTTGACTTATATAAGTCATTCCTTTTAGTATCATCCGGTGCACGCGTTCGACATCCTCGGCGATCCGGTGCGCAGGCGGATCCTGGAGCTCCTGCAGTCGGGCGAGAAGTCGTCCGGCGCCATCACCGAGGTGATCCGAGCGGAGTTCGCGATCAGCCAGCCGGCGGTTTCGCAGCACCTCAAGGTTTTGCGGGACAACGGCTTTGCGAGCGTTCGAGCAGAAGGCACCCGTCGCCTGTACAGCGTCGACACCACACCCATGCGTGAGGTCGACGAATGGCTGGAGCGGTTCAGGCGCACCTGGACGCCCCGCCTGGATGCCCTGGCGACCGAGATCGCGCGCGGCAAACGAGAACGCCGAAAAAACACGAACAAGGAGGCCTCCCCGTGATCGACATCCAACGCCAGCTCAACGACGTACGCCGCAGCGTGGGCCGCAAGACGTTCGAGGCCCGCGAGGCGCGCGTCGTGACGGTCAGCCAGACCTACGACACCGATGCCGTCGATCTGTGGGACGCATGCACCAACGTCGAGCGGATCCCGCGCTGGTTCCTGCCCATCACGGGCGACCTGCGGGTGGGCGGCCGGTTCCAGCTGGAGGGAAACGCCTCGGGCGAGGTGCTGAGCTGCGACCCACCCCGCACGTTCACCACGACCTGGGAAGCCATGGGTGCCACCAGCTGGGTCGAGGTCAGCATCACGCCGGAATCCGACGACCGTGCCACGTTCACGCTCGACCACATCATGCACGCCGACGACCATGACGAGTTCTGGCTGCAGTTCGGCCCCGGGGCGGTCGGAGTCGGTTGGGACTCCGCACTTCTCGGCCTCGCCGGCTATCTCGGCGGCGGCGCCCGCATCACGCCCGAAGAGGGCGCGGCGTGGGCCGCCAGTGCAGAGGGCCGCACGTTCATGTCGACTGCCGGCGAACGCTGGTATGAGGCCGCACTGGCCGCAGGTGAGGATCCCGCGCAGGCCCGCGCCGCGGCAGACCGCACCCGGGCGGCCTACACCGCGGGCTGACCCGACCGATCACCCGGCAAGTACCCTGGCCATGTGATCGACAGCCCCGATCTGCATCCCGGCATCGCCGTGCTCGCTCCCCTGCTGGGCACGTGGGCAGGTCCGGGCGACGGTGAATACCCGACGATCGAAGGCTTCGGCTACGCCGAGGAGATCACGTTCGGCCACGTCGGCAAGCTGTTCCTGGCGTACAGCCAGCGGACCAGGGCGCGCGATGACGGACGGCCGCTGCACGCGGAAACCGGCTACCTCAGGGCACCGTCACCGGGCCGGGTGGAATGGGTGCTGGCCCACCCCACGGGCATCACCGAGGTCCAGGAGGGCACCCTCGTCGTCGACGGCGGCACCATCGAGATGGAACTGACCGCGACGGCGATCGGGCTCACGGCATCCGCAAAAAGCGTTACGGCGCTGAGCCGTTCGGTCCGCGTCGCCGGTGACGAACTGACCTATACGCTGCGCATGGGGGCCGTCGGGCAACCGCTGCAACACCACCTGGCCGCAACGCTACGCAGGAAGCAGGCATGACGACAGACGGCAGGATCGCAGTACCCGCTGACCTCGACGCGGTCACCGACATCGGCGACGAGGACCACTCCGACATCGACCCGGCGGCCATCGACCGCATCTGGGAGTCGGTGCGGTACTGGTACCGGGCGGGCATGCATCCCGCGATCCAGGTGTGCCTGCGGCGCAACGGCAAAGTCGTGCTGAACCGCGCGATCGGGCATGGCTGGGGCAACGGCCCCGACGACGCACCCGACGCCGAAAAGATAAACGTCACAACGCAAACGCCGTTCTGCGTCTATTCGGCCGCCAAGGCCGTCAGCACGACCGTCGTGCACATGCTCGTCGAACGCGGGCACTTCTCACTCGACGACCGGGTGTGCGACTACCTGCCGGGCTACACGAGCCACGGCAAGGACCGCACCACCATCCGGCACGTCGTCACGCACAGCGCGGGCGTGCCCATCCATACCGGTCCCCGCCCGGACGTCACACGCGTCAACGACAGCGAGTACACGCGCGAACAGCTGGGCGCCCTCAAGCCCGTCTACCGTCCCGGGCTGGTGCACATCTACCACGGCCTGACGTGGGGCCCACTGATCCGCGAGATCGTCTCGGCGGCCACCGGCCGCAACATCCGCGACATCCTGGCCGAGGAGATCCTCGACCCGCTCGGGTTCCGGTGGACGAACTACGGCGTCACCCCCGACGAGGTTCCGCTGGTCGCCCCGAGCCATCCCACCGGGAAGCCGCTGCCGCCACCGATCGCCGCGGCGTTCCGCGCCGCGGTCGGCGGAACGCTCGACCGGATCATCCCGCTGAGCAACACGCCGCTGTTCCTCACCAGCGTCGTGCCGTCGTCCAGCACGGTGTCCAACGCCGACGAGCTCTCGCGGTTCGCCGAGATCCTGCGCCGCGGAGGCGAACTCGACGGCATCCGCATCATGAAGCCCGAAACCCTTTACGCCGCAATCCAACCGGCCCGCCGGATGCGCCCAGACGTCGCCACCGGCCTCAAGCCTATGCGCTGGGGCACGGGCTACATGCTGGGCGGCAAGCGGTGGGGTCCATTCGGCCGCAACACCGCATCGGCGTTCGGCCACACCGGCCTGGTCGACATCGCGGTGTGGGCCGACCCGGCCCGCGCCTTGTCCGCGGCGATCGTCAGCAGTGGCAAGCCGGGTGCACACCGCGAGGCCAACCGCTACCCCGCGGTGCTGGACCGCATCGCGGCCGAGATTCCGCAGCGCTGACTCAGCGCAGCTGCTGGCCGTACACCTTCTCCACCGTCAGCACCATCAACACACGCTGATCCGAGACCATGGCCGCCCGGTACTCGTCCCAGTCGGGGTGTTCACCGGCGGCGGCGCGGTAGTAGTCGACCAGCGCCTCGACCTCGGGGCCGTGTGGATCCGAGCCTGGGCCGATCAGGGTCACCGAGCCTTCCGCGGTCGCCCAGGCCCACCGGTCGTCGCGGGTCACCTCGACGGCGGCCCGCGGATCACGGCGCAGGTTGGCGGTCTTGGCCAGCCCCGCCCTGATCGACACGTAGACCACGTCCGCGTCACGGTCGTAATACGGGGTGACCGGCGACAGCTGCGGCATTCCGTTGGCTTTAATGGTGGCGAGCACGCCCAACCGGGCCTCGGCGAGCAGAACACGTGGATCGAACGTGGTGGCGGTCACATGGATGGGCAACTCACGGCCGCACGCCCCTATTCCACTGCGCGACGACCGCGCCGAACTGCTGCGCAGGCGCGCGCTGACGCAGGACGCCGCCCGGCCCGACGGCGTCGACACCTGATGAACCGTTGACTACACGCTGTAGTAGACGTAGCGTCCGAAACATGCGGCGATGGAGTTTCGCCCAGTGGGGGCTTTTGATCATCTCGGTGGTTCACGTGGTCCAGGCGATCGTCGGGTTCATCCTCGAACCGAGCTTCGCGACCGGCCCCGACGCTCCGACCGTCCAGCTTCTCGGCATGGACTACAACGGCTGGCACGCCGTCGCGGGCCTCGCCCTGTTCGGCCCGGGCCTGGTGCTGTGCCGGCGAAAATCCTGGGCGGTGCTGTACCTGCTGCTGGCCGCGACCGCAGGCGCGCTACCGGGAATCTGGGCGTTCTTCTCCAACCAGGTCGCCTACATCTTTGCCTTCCCCAACAACACGACCGACGCGATCGTGCACCTGGTTACCGCCGCGGTGATGTACGCGGTGGCCGCGGTGCAGATCCGCCGGGACGGCGGGCTGCGCAACTCGTTGGCCGAGCTAAGTGCCAAACGGTGATGGCGCGCGATTAGCTGGCACCTCCGACCGATAACAATTCGGTCACCGTGCAGATCACGATCAATTAAGGGCGCCTCGGCAACTCTGAGAATCTTCAAGATCTCGAGTCGAAAGAGCTTGCGATTGAGGCCTAATTCACTTCCGCACGCTGTAACGCTTCTCCGCTGGTAGCAGGTCCGCGGGGCACGCCGCGTTTGCTCGCGCGAGAGACGGTTACGTTCGATTCGGGCGGGGAATTCAGCGACTCAAATCGCGACCCAAAAGGAAATGATCATGAAATCCACTGGTATCACCGCGCGTCGGGGAATCGCCGGAATCTGCGCGTCCGGCCTGCTCGGCGGCGTGGCCGCAGCAATGATCGGGGCGCCTACCGCAAGCGCGGCACCCGACTGCAGCGCCAGCGGCCTGGCCAACACCGTCAGCTCGGCCACGGGTGCGGCGCGTTCGTACCTCGACACCCACCCGGGCGCCAACCAGGCGGTCAGCACCGCGATGACGCAGCCGCGCGACCAGGCTTCGGCCACCCTGCGCGGCTACTTCACGGCAAATCCGCAGGAGTACTACGACCTGCGCGGCATCCTCGCGCCGATCGGCGAAGCGCAGCGCACCTGCAACGTGACCGCGCTGTCGCCGGAGCTGGCATCGGCCTATGAGGAGTTCATGGCCGGATAGCAGTTGGCAGCCACCCTCAATGCCCGTGCGGATCAGCGGCATTGAGGGTGGCGACCACCTGGTCGTAATCGCCGCGGGCCTCGCCGTAGCGCAGGAACTTGACCCGCTCGACCTGAATCTCCTTGGCATCGGGCCGGCTCTCCAGCAGTTCGACGACCTCGCTCACGAACTCGTCGAGCGGCATCGCGAAACTGCTCTCCCGCTGTCCCGGAATGAGATCCGTTGCCACCGACGGCGGGATCAGCTCGACGAACTTGACGCTGGTATCCGCCAGTTGCAACCGCACGGACTCGGTGAGCATGTGAACGGCTGCCTTCGACGCGTTGTAGCTCGGGGTGGCTTTGAGCGGCGCGAATCCCAGTCCGGAGGACACGGTGACGAACGTCGCGTCTTCCTGTGCTTGCAGGTGCTCGATGAACTCGGCGATAAGCCGAATGGGCCCGAGCACATTGGTGATCACCACCGATTCCGCGGAATGGAGGAACGACTCGGGCGAGTGCCAGTTCTCGACGGCCATGATGCCCGCCATCGCGATGACGACGTTGAGATCGGGATGCCGGTCGAGCACCTGAGCTGCCGCGGCACGGATGCTGCCTGCGTCGGCGATGTCGACGTGAACGGTGTCGAGCCCCGGATGCGCCGCCGAGATTTCGTCGAGCAACTCAGTGCGCCTGCCACCGATGATCACGGTGTTGCCCTTGTCCTGCAACGCAAGCGCGAGCTCGAGGCCGATGCCGCTCGTGGAGCCCGGGATGAAGATGGTGTTGCCGGAGATCTTCATGCTGATGCCTTTCTCTCTGTCGAGAAGAATTTTTGCCGTCTCAGGCCCGCGGCGTCGCTGCCGCTGGCGGTAAATGCGACTACCTGCTGGCGGTAGTGGGGCTCAACAGGTCGGCCAGGCCGACCCTGTGCAACATCTCGGCACGCAACCGGTCGAGAACCGCGAACCCGACGTCGGCGCCGTCACCAGACGGGTCGATATGGACGCGAAACGGCCGCCGGCCGAACGGGGTGTCGACCACCCGGACGATGGCGCGCGCGACGTCCGAGACGTCGGCGTCGGCCGGCACGATCGCGTTGAAGGCGGTCTGCACTTCAGCACCGAAATCGCGGTACGGCCCGCTCTGGTACTCGGCGGCCACCGCTTGGTCGGCAGGTGCGCCGGCGTGTGCGAAGTGGTTGGTGCCCGCGGTGAATGCGCCGGGAACGATGATCGAGGTTTCGATGCCCCACCGGCTCAGTTCACGCGCGTAGGACACCGCCAGCGAGTCCATCGCCGCCTTCACCGCGAAGTACGGCGCGAGATACGGCGGTGTGCCCCCGGCCGAACTGCTGCTGGACACCCACACCAGCAGCCCTCGTCCCTGGTGCCGCAGGTGCGGCAGGGCTGCGCGGTTGACCCGTTGTGTGCCAATGACATTGACGTCGAACAGGCTTGCGTACTGTTCTGGCGTGAACGCCTCGGCCGGGCCGAACACCATGTGTCCGGCGTTGTGAACCACCACGTCGAGGCGTCCGTTGTCCGCGACCACGCGTGCCACCGCGTCGCTCACCGACTGTTCGGACTGCACGTCGAGATCAAGCGCCCGCAGCTCGATGTTCTCGCGCTGTGACAGCTCCGCAAAACCCGCCGCGGTGGCTGCGTTGCGGCCTCCGGCGTCTCGCATCGACGCGTACACGACGTGGCCTGCCCTCGCCAAGGCTTCGGCGGTCAAGCGGCCGAAACCGCTGGAGGCACCGGTGATCAGGACAACCTCTGCGCTCATGACGACCAGCGTGGCACCGCTCCATGCATAAGTCACATGCATGGTTATGATCATGGCTATGCGTACCACGCATATCGGGCGGGTCGATCTCAACTTGGTCCCGCCGCTCGTGGCGCTCCTGGAGGAGCAGCACGTGTCGCGCGCAGCCGAGCGCGTCGGGCTGAGCCAGCCGGCCATGAGCCGCGCGCTGCAGCGGCTACGGCGGCTGCTCGACGATCCGCTGCTGATCCGCGATTCGACGGGGTACCGGCTGACCGCACGCGCCGAAACCCTCAGGGCACAGCTGAGCTCGCTCCTCCCACAGCTCGAAACCGTCTTTGCCCCTGGCCGTTTCGACCCACACACAACCGCTCAGCCCGTCCATGTGGCAGCCACCGACTACGGCGTGCAGACGTTCGGGCCTGCGATCTGTCGTGAGCTGGTCCGCCAGTCGGCAGCTGCCCCGGTCCGCTTCCACAGCTGGCGTCACGACGGCGTCGCCGAACAGATCCGGGCCTCCCGCATCGATCTGGGCCTGTACGGCGGCTACAGCACTTCGGACCTTCACTCCGAGGAACTCCTGGTCGAACGGTTCGTCTGCGTGGTCGCGGCCGACCATCCGCTGGCCGGGCAGGGCGCCATCACCCTGGCCGATTACGAGCGCTCGCGCCACGTGGTCGTCGATGTTCACGACGGTATCCAGCCGGACATCGATCTCCCGCTGGCCGAACTCGGCAGCGCCCGACAGGCTGCCGTGACCGTGCCGTACCACGCCGTGGCGGCCGAACTGCTACCCGGCACCGAGCTCGTCGCGACCCTTCCGAGCAAGAGTGTCAACGCATTCTCGGCGCCCGACACGCTGTGCGTGGTCCGCGCGCCTACCGAGATCGCCACCATGCCCTACCGGATGGTCTGGCATCCCGCCTTTGACGACGATGCGCGCCACCAATGGCTTCGCGACGTGGTCCGGGCGGCGGTGCGTGCGGTCGAGACCGGCCTTCCGCCAGGTCACGAGGCCCTGCGGAAACCCGGCCCGGCACGTCCTACCGTTGAGCGTGTCGGCACGACGTCAAGGGAGACGAATGGCGAACAGGTTGCAGGCGATCCGCGAGAGGGCCATCGCCGGGTGGGCCGCGGCACGCACTCGTAAGACCAGTCCCTCACCGCTGGAACCGGAGTGGACGCCACCACCGGCCCGGTACGGCGTGGGCGTGCACCACAACATCGCGGTGCCCATGTCCGATGGCACGGTTCTCCGTGCCGACGTGCATTACCCGACCGACCCCGAGACCGGCCGGCCCGCCGACGGGCCGTTTCCGGTATTGCTGTCCATCACTCCGTACGGCAAGAAGGCTCCGCCGCCTGCAGCCCAGATCGGCGGGGGCGCCACGCGGTACCTGATCCGGCGCGGCTACATCGAGGTGATGGCCGACGTCCGCGGCACCGGGGTGTCCGGCGGGTCGTTCGAGATGTTGGGCACCGAACAGGTCACCGACGGCGTGGATCTGGTCAACTGGGCCGCGAAGCTACCGAACTCCAATGGCCGCGTCGGCATGTTCGGCATCTCGTACCTGGCGATCAATCAGCTGCTGACCGCGGCCGCGGTCGGCCCCGATTCGCCGCTCAAGGCGATCTTCCCGGTCATGGCGGCCAACGACTTCTATCGCGATGTGGTCACGATGGGCGGCGTGCCGCACATGCGTACCGTGCGGGCGTACGGCGCCGTCTACTCGCTGCTCAACGTCGTCAACCCGGCGCTGGAATTCGCCAAGCGCGGCGCCCACGACCGCCCTCGCGCGGGCGGCCTCGCCACCGTGCGCCAACGCGGACGCGACCAACGGCAGTACTTCAAGTCGATGACGGCCGACGCCGCCAAGGGCGGGGACACCGCGTTCGACGGGCCGTTCTGGGACACCATGCGGGCCAGTGACGTCCTGCCCAAGATCATCGAGAACGGGGTCGCGGTCTTCCTGATCGGCGGCTGGCACGACGCGTTCCAGCGCGGCGCGCCGCTCAACTACGCGACCCTGCAGAACGCGTTCGCGCACCGTCCACCGCATGCACCCATGGAGCCGGGCCAGCCGGTGTCGGACCGGATCCAGCTGATGATGGGTCCGTGGTACCACGTGTCGGACCTGGACGGGCTGCACCTCAACGCAATCCAGTTGCGCTGGTTCGACAGGTGGCTCAAGGACACCGACGATGCCGCGGTGACCGGGCCGCCGCTGCGGTTCCAGCCCATCGGCAGCACACAGTGGTTCCACACCAGCGAGTACCCGTTCCCCCAGGCCACGCCGCGACGGCTGTACCTCGCCGACGGGGGACGGCTGGAGGACGAACCCGCGGACGCACACACCGAGGCAACGCTGCGTTATGCCGTCCGCGGCCCCATCTCGGGACGCAGCCTAGAGCAGTGGAGTCTGGGCATGGGCAGTTTCGTGGTGTCGCAGACGGGTCGCCGCATCCGCTACGACCTCGACAACAGCCGGCTGCAGCGCGAAGCCCTGACGTACACGACGCCGTCGTACGAGACCACCCAATTGGTGGCCGGCCCGGTCACCTTGACGGTGTACGCAACGGCCGACACCACCGACACGCTGTGGGTCGCGCATCTGGACGACGTTTCGCCGGACGGGGTCAGCCGACCGCTGACGCAGGGCGCGTTGCTGGGCTCGCACCGGGCACTGGATCCCGAGTCGACGTGGTACCTGCCCGACGGCACCGTGCTGCGTCCCCAGCACATCAGCACGCGGGCCGCGGTCGAGCCCGTGACACCGGGCGAGTTGACGCGCTACGACATCGAGATC
This sequence comes from Mycolicibacterium mageritense, assembly GCF_010727475.1. Taxonomy (NCBI): domain Bacteria; kingdom Bacillati; phylum Actinomycetota; class Actinomycetes; order Mycobacteriales; family Mycobacteriaceae; genus Mycobacterium; species Mycolicibacterium mageritense. The sequence goes on along the minus strand of NZ_AP022567.1, from coordinate 2,805,685 downwards.
TTTCCCACCGCAGCGCTCATCGAGCCGGGGCATCGCCTGCGGCTCACCCTGACCACGTACGACTTCCCTCACCTGGTGCCCACCAAGCCCGCGCGGGAGGCCTTGGCCGGCGGGGTCTATCAGGTGCGCCAGGGCGGCACGACGGCGTCGAGCCTGCTGATCCCGATGACCGACCCCACAGCGTTCACCGCGGCCGCGTCGCGCGATAGTAGGTGAGCCGGCCGATCATCCGGTGCGGTTCGGATCTGACCACCGCACAATCGAATCCGGCGGATGTCAGCAGGCGTGGGATCGCGTCGCCCAGGTTCCCTGCGGCGTGGTGGTTGCGCTTCATCAGCCGCGACATCACGTCGTGGTCACCGGTCATGTCGCCGCCGATGTCGACGATGTGGAGCTCTCCGCCGGGTTTGAGGACACGGAACAGTTCGCCGACGGCAGCGGCCTTGGTGGCGTCGTCAAGATGGTGCAGCATCATCGACGACAGTGCGCGGTCGAAGGCCTGGTCGGCGAACGGCAGCTCCTGCGCATAGGCCCGCTCGAACCGGATGCCGCCCATTCGCTTGGCTTTCCGCTGTGCCCGCGCCAACGCGCGTGGGTCCGGGTCGGTCGCGGTCACGTCGCCCTCGGGGTTCGCGCGTTTCACCCGTGTCGTCAGGTTCCCGGTGCCGCAGCCGATTTCGAGTATTCGCTGACCTGCCGCCAAACCAGCCTGCCTGACCAGGGTGTCGTACACCCGGCGCATACCGAGCACTCGGGTCAGCAGGTCGTAGCCGGGAAGCAGCGCGTCGTGTCCGGCGGCAGGCAGATAGTCGTGTTTGTTGGCCAATAGATGTGGACGATGTTCGGTCATGGTTTCCATGGTCCAACTGCTGATATGGCAGTAGTTGGGTGAAGATCGGCAATATCTGGATTATTTTCGGTGTCATGCCCGACTCGGCCCGGCTCGTGCGGCACCGTGACGGTGTCCCGGTGTACCGGTACTGGACGGCCCGCGAGGCACCTCCGGTCTCGGTGATCCGTGGCCGTCGCGAAGACCTGCTCGAACACGGACCGCACATCCACGACTTCCCGGTGCTCTGGTACGCGCACACCGAAGGCGTCGTCTACGTCGTCGCCGCGGGCGCGGTGATCGACCCGAGGGCTCTGGTCACCGGTACCGACGGCGTCGGCGTGTTCTTCGATCCCGCGGCGCTGGGGCACGACGCCGGCTCGCCGTGGCCGGCGTGGCAGGCGCATCCGCTGCTGTTCCCGTTCCTCCACGGCCGGCCGGGCGGGCTGCTGCGGCTCGCCATCCCTGCGGAGCGACAAGCGGTGTGGGACAGCATGATCCGATCCATCGAGGACGAGCTGACCGGCCGCGAAGACGGCTATCGGCAGGCGGCGCTCGCGTACCTCACGCTGCTGCTGATCGACCTGGCGAGGCTCGCCGACGATGTGGTCGGTGACCTGCGGCGCAGTGGCGAACCGCTGCTGGCCGAGGTCTTCGCGGTGATCGAACGCCGGTTGGCCGGGCCGCTCTCACTGCGTGACGTCGCCGAGACCGTCGGGATGACGGCCGGTCATCTCACCACGCTGGTCAAGCGCCGCACCGGCCGCACGGTCGGCGAGTGGATCACCGAGCGGCGCATGACCCGGGCTCGGGAACTGCTGAGCGAGACCGATCTACCGATCTCGGACGTCGCCCGGCACGTCGGGATACTCGACCCCGGCTACTTCACCAGGCAGTTCCGCCGGGCGCACGACTTGTCACCCCGGCAGTGGCGCCAAGCTTTCGGAAGCGAATCACATTGATAACAGAGGGGTTACGCTCGGCGCGCGGGTTCGGCGCGGCGTACGCACGTTGTTAGCTTGCCTGGTGTGAAGCGGACGTTCCTCAACAGGATGTGGCGTCGCGTGGCGGCGACCGCGGCGGCCACACTGATGCTGACGGCCTCGATGAGCGTGACCGGACCGGCCCCGGAGGCGGCGGCCTATTCCCGCGACGGCCTGCCGGTCGAATACCTGCAGGTGCCGTCCCCGTCGATGGGCCGTGACATCAAGGTCGAGTTCCAGCGCGCCAGCGGGCCGACTCCCAGCACGGGTGGCGCCCGGGCGCTGTACCTGCTCGACGGGCTGCGCGCGCAGGACGATGCCAACGGCTGGGACATCAACACCGCGGCGTTCGAGTGGTTCCACGACTCCGGCATCGCGGTCGTGATGCCCGTCGGCGGTCAGTCCAGCTTCTATTCCGACTGGTACCAGCCCGCCCGGGGCAGTGCGGGCACGACCACGTACAAATGGGAGACGTTCCTGACTCAGGAACTGCCTGCCTGGTTGGCCACCAACCGCAACGTCTCACCGACCGGCAACGCCGTCGTGGGGCTCTCGATGTCGGGCGGTGCAGCGCTGACCCTGGCGATCTGGCATCCCACGCAGTTCATCTTCGCCGGCGCGCTGTCGGGCTTCCTCAACCCCTCAAGTGGCTTGTGGCCCACGCTCATCGGCTTCGCGATGAAAGACGCGGGCGGCTACAACGCAGCCGACATGTGGGGCATCAGCAACGACCCGGCGTGGCGGCGCAACGATCCCACCGTCAACATCAACCGGCTGGTGGCCAACAACACAGCCGTGTGGGTGTACTGCGGTAACGGTGCCCCGTCGGACCTCGACGGCTCGGACGGCAACTTCGGCACGATGTACAGCGCGCAGTTCCTGGAGAACATCACCGTCACCTCGAACAAGGATTTCCAGCAGAAGTACCAGGCCGCCGGGGGCCGCAACGCGAAGTTCAACTTCCCGTCCAACGGCACGCACAACTGGAACTACTGGGGCGCACAGCTGCAGGAGATGAAGCCCGACATGCTGCGCGTGCTCGGCGTCGGTCAACCCGCGCCGGTGCCTGCGCAGGTGGCCCCGGCGCCGGGCGCCGTGCCGGGCCAGGTCGCGCCGGCGCCGGTCGCGCCCGCGACCCCAGCGGTACCCGGCGTCGCCGGAGCACCCGTCGTGGCCGGAGTACCCGGTGTTGCGGGTGCGCCCGTGGCACCGGCGGCGCCTGGCCTGCAAACGGTTCCGGTAACGCTGCCGCGGTAGGCGCCCGTCGATCAGCCCTCGGTCATGGCGCCCTGAGCGTGCGCACCGCCGCGCACGCCGCGGTAGATGCCGCGCCGGACGATCCAGGGCTGCAGTACCCGGTCGATGGTCCAGGAGGGAAACCGGAACGCGAACCCGTTGGGCGCGAACACCTCCAGCCCGTCGGGTTGTGCGCCCAGCACCGAACCCCACCGGTACGCGGGTGGCCGGTACGCCCGCATGCGCTGCCCGGTGAAATGGGCGGCGATGTTGTGGGCCAGCAGGCCGTCGGCCCGGTTGCGCGCCGAGGATCGCAACGGGTCGGTCGCGGCGACGTCACCCACCGCGAACACACCGGGGTAGCCCGGAACCTGCAATTGCGGTGTCACCCGGACGAAGCCACGCGCGTCGAGCACCTCGGGCGGCAACCAGCCCGTGTTCGGACGCACGCGCCCGATCGCCCACAGCACGGCATCCGCCTGCACAGGCTCCTGCCCTGTGCTCCAGTGCACCGGCGCATTCGTGATGGCGTCGCACTCGAAACCGTCGGCGACCACGGCGCGGTGTCCCGGATGCGTCGTCACCCCGGCTTCGGCAAGGCGCTGCACGATGCGGGCGCGGGCGCGCCGATGATGGTGAGGTAACGGTTGACCACCCGGAAAGTACAGCGCGACATGGGTATCCGGCCATCGCACGGCGATGTTGACCGCGCTTGCCACCGCGGCCGCACCGCCACCGATCACGGCCACCGAACCCGCGGCGCCCAGCGTGTCGTGCGCTTCACGCAGGCTCGCGCCGATCTCGTCGGCCGACCGCACGACCGGTCTGCGCCAGAACCCGTTGGCCACACCGGTCGAAATGACCAGCGCGTCATAGGGTTCGCGCACGGTGTTGCCCGCGGCGTGTCGCACGCTCACGGTCCGCCCCGGCAGGTCTACGCCCGTGATCGTCCCGTGCACCGTGCGGACATCGTCGAGCCCGTGGAACCGGTCGAACCCGATCCAATAGTCGCGGGCCCACACGTCCGGCCGAGCCAGCCGCACACCGACCTCCTGACCGCTCACCAGACCGGGGTTCACCGAGACACCGACGACGTCGAACCGGCGGGCCAGCCGAATCGCGGTGAGCACGCCGGTGTCGCCGAGGCCGGCGATCACCACGCGCTTGCGGTCCACGATCGCCGGGCTACTGCGCGTCGGCCGCGAGCTTGGCGACGTGCTCCAAGGTGGGCAGCCGGGTCGCCTCGATGTGGTCGTACGCGAGCCGGCCCGCGGTCTCGGCATCGTGGTCGGTGATGGCCTTCAGCAAGGCCGCGTGGTCGGCTCCCGGGTCCACGGCCACACTGTCCTGCGTCATCCGGAACACGCGCCGCACCGGCCCCTTGAGCGAGCGCATGATCGAAGCGAGCAGATCGTTGCCGCAGGCGTCGACGATCGCGAAGTGGAACTCGACGTTGAGCCGCGTCGCCTCGCTCACGTCGCCTGCCTGGGCAGCGGACGTGGCCGCATCGAACACGTCCTTGAGCCTGGCGAGGTCGGCATCGGTGCGGTTCTCCGCAGCGCACCGAGCGATTCAACCGCACCTGGAACAGCTCGGCGATGTCCCGCTCGTCCATCGAAGCCACTTGCGCGCCGCGCCGCGGCAGCACCACCACGAGTTTCTCGGCCACCAGCTGCTGAATGGCCTCCCGCACCACGATGCGTGACACTTCGAGCTCTTCGGCGAGATCGCGCTCGACCAGACGCTCGCCCGGCAGCAGCAGGCCTTCGATGATGCGGGTGCGCAGGTCATTGCAGACGAGATCACGCAGGGACTGAAACTGCCTTCCCACGGTCATCTCGCCCATCGGCCTCTCCTCGGTTCGCAATATCATATGGTGATCAGCGCCCGACGGCGTCAATCGCCTTGTAGATGCGTTGCTCACTGACCGGTCGAGGGGTTCCCAGCTGCTGGGCCCACAGGCTCACCCGGAGTTCCTCGATCTGCCACGCGATGTCACGGACGTCGTCGGCCGAGGCCCGCACCGGCGAAAGCGCCTGCACCAGTTCGTCATAGGCGTCTTCGACGGCGTGTATGCGCGACATCCGATCCCGGTCGGCGCCAAGGGCGTGCGGCAGCCGGTCCAACCGGCGGGCGATCGCGGTGAGGTAGCGCGTCAGGTCGTTGAGCCTGCCGACTCCGGTAGCCGTGACAAACCCCTTGGGCAGCAACCGATCCAGCTGCGAACGGATGTCGGCCACCGCGTCGGCCTGCGCGGGCGACGGCTTGTCTGGCAGCGCGACCCGCACTTCGTGCGAAGCCGCCAGCACCTTCTCGACCCGGCTCACCGCGGCCTGTGTGGTGGGCCCTAGTTCCTTTCCGGCCCGCTGCACCAAATCAGCGAACGCGGCCCTGGTCCACACCGGTTTCGGGACCATCAGGTCGGCCGCGGCGTCGGCACAGTCGTCGAGCAGCGCGGCAAGGGTGCCGTCGGGATTGGCGTTGAGGGCCAACCGGGTTCGCGTACCCAGGCCTCGCTCGATGGCCTTGACGGGCGAGGGCACCGTGAGCCGCAGCAGCCGCCGCAGGCCCGGTCGCATCGCCGCGGCCTGTTCGGCGGGATTCGCGAACACCTTGATGTCCACGGCTTTTCCGGTGTCGACGAACGCGGGATAGCCGCGCACGGTGTGCCCACCGCTGACGTTCTCGACCGTGCGGGGCAGTTCGTCGAGATCGTCTGGCCAGGACCGCAACCCCGTACGCTCCAGCTCGCCCGCCACCGCGGCGGCGACGGCCTGCGCGACCGGTACCGACAGCTGCTCGCGCAGCGCGTCGATGTCCTTGCCGCGTGCGACTTCTCTACCGTCGGCCGCCTCCACCGCGAACGTCATCCGGAGGTGGTTGGGGATCTTGTCCAGGTCGAACGCGTCGATCGGCACCAGAATGCCGCTGCGCCTGCGTAGTTCGCGCTGGACCTCGTCGAGCAGCGAGCCGGCCGTGGGATCCAGGTCACCGAGGATGGCCCTCGCGGTGTCCGGCGCGGGAACGAAGTTGCGCCGCAGGTCTTTCGGCAACGACTTGATCAGCGCTGTCACCAGTTCTTCCCGCAGTGCAGGCACCTGCCAGGCGAATCCATCGCCACCCAACCGCGCCAGCACTCCGACTGGCACATGCACGGTCACGCCGTCGTCGGCCGCCCCCGGTTCGAACCTGTAGGTCAGCGGCAGGTTCAGGTCGTCGGCCTGCCAGGTGTCGGGATGCTCGGCCGAATCGTCGGACCGCAGCAGGTCGTCGCGGGTGAAGGTGAGCAGGTCGGGTGTCTTGTGCCGCTGCTTCTTCCACCACGCGTCGAAGTGCCGGGCCGAGACGATGTCGGCGGGGATCCGCGCGTCGTAGAGCGCGTAGATGTCGTCGTCACCCACCAGGAGATCGCGCCGGCGAGCCCGCTCTTCCATCTCCTCGAGCTCGGCCCGCAAGCGGGCGTTGTCCCGGAAGAAATGGTGGCGGGTCTGCCAGTCGCCTTCGACGAGGGCATGGCGGATGAACAGCTCCCTGGCGACCGGCGGGTCGATCTGCGCGTAGCCGACCCGCCGCCGCGGCACGAGCGGCAATCCGTAGAGCGTGACGCGCTCGAACGCCATCACCGCACCGCGCCTGGCATCCCAATGCGGCTCACTGTAGGTGCGCTGGACCAGGTGTCCCGCGACCCGTTCGATGGCTTCCGGCTCGATCCGCGCCGCGATCCGGCCGAACAGCCTGCTGGTCTCCACCAGGTCGGCGACCACGATCCAGCGCGGCGGCTTCTTGGTCAGCACCGAACCGGGAGCCAGCACGAACTTGCTGTTGCGGGCGCCGGCATAGTCGCGGCCGTCACCCTCGCGCAGCCCGACGTGGGACAGCAGGCCCGCGGTCAGCGCGGCGTGGATGCGCGCCGGGTCGGCCGGCTCGTCGGACTCGGTAATGCCGATGTCCCGCGCGATGCTCCGCAACTGCCCGACCAGATCCTGCCACTCCCGGATCCGCAGATAGTGCAGGAACTCCTCGCGGCACATCCGGCGGAACGCGTTGCCCGACCTCTCCTTTCGCTGCTCACTCAGGTAGCTCCACAGGTTGAGGTACGAGACGAAATCCGAGTGCTCATCCGCGAACCGCGCATGCTTCTGCCGCGCTGCCTCCTCACGGTCGACCGGCCGTTCCCGCGGGTCGGGGATGGACAGCGCCGCGGCGATGATCAGCACCTCACGCACGCAACCCTCGGCGTCGGCGGCCAGGATCATGCGGCCGATGCGCGGATCCAACGGCAGCCGGGCCAGCCGGCGCCCGACATCGGTCAGTGCCCCTGCGGCATCGAAAGCACCGAGTTCCTGCAGCAGCTGCACGCCGTCGCGGACGCTGCGCGCGTCGGGCGGATCCAGGAACGGGAACTCCGCGATATCCCCGAGTTGCAAGGCGGCCATCTGCAGGATGACCGCCGCGAGGTTGGTCCGCAGGATCTCCGGATCGGTGTAGCGGGGCCTGGATTCGAAATCCTCCTCCGAATACAACCGGATGCACACGCCGGGCGCGGTGCGGCCCGACCGGCCTGCCCGCTGCGCGGCCGAAGCCTGCGAGATCGGTTCGATCGGCAGGCGCTGCACCTTGGTGCGACGGCTGTAGCGCGAGATCCGCGCGGTGCCGGGGTCGACGACGTAGCGGATACCCGGCACCGTCAGCGAGGTTTCGGCGACGTTGGTGGCCAACACGATTCGCCTCGTCGCGTGGCTGGGCTGGAAGACCTTCTGCTGATCTGCGGTCGGCAGCCGTGCATACAGCGGTAGCACCTCGGTGTTCTGGCCGACCACGGCCCGCAGTGCTTCACTGGTGTCCCGGATTTCCCGTTCCCCGGACAGGAACACCAGAACGTCGCCGGGCGGTTCGGCTTCCAGCTCGGCGACCGCGTCGATGATCGCTTCGGTCGGATCACGCATCTCGGTGCGCACGACCTCGTGGTCGGGATCGTCGGGATCATCGGCGTCGTCTGCCGCAACGGGCACCTCGAGCGGCCGGTACCGGATCTCGACGGGGTAGGTGCGGCCCGACACCTCGACGATCGGCGCATCGGAGAAGTGCCTCGAAAAGCGTTCGGGCTCAATGGTCGCCGACGTCACGATGACCTTGAGGTCGGGTCTGCGCGGAAGGAGCTCACGCAGGTAGCCGAGCAGGAAGTCGATGTTGAGGCTGCGCTCGTGCGCCTCGTCGAGGATCAGCGTGTCGTAACGCAGCAGCCGCCGGTCCCTTTGGATCTCGGCGAGCAGAATGCCGTCCGTCATCAACTTGATCAGCGTGCGGTCGCTCGCCTGATCGGTGAAGCGCACGGTGTAGCCGACGGTGTCGCCGAGCGGGGTGCCGAGCTCGTCGGCGATGCGCTGCGCAACGGTGCGCGCCGCCAGCCGCCGGGGCTGCGTGTGTCCGATGGTCCCGCGGATGCCGCGGCCGAGGTCCAGGCAGATCTTCGGCAGCTGAGTGGTCTTGCCCGAGCCCGTCGCGCCCGCGACCACCACCACCTGGTTCTCGTTGATGGCCTTGGCCAGCTCATCGCGGTGCTCACTGACGGGCAGGTCGGGGTAGGTGATCGCCGGGACGGCGGCCTGCCTGGTGAGGACGAGTCCTTCTGCCGCGGCGACCTGTTCGGCGATCTTGGTGGTGTCCCCACCGCTCAGGTTCCGCAGGCGGCGGCGCAGCCGGTCGGCGTCACGGATGGTCAGTGCGTCGAGGCGGGAGCGGAGCTCGGCGACTGACGGTTCGGACATTTGGTCAAGGATAGGTGCTCGACCAGGTGTGATGCAGGTCATAGCCCGCACTGAACTGGCAACCTCCGGTTCCGTAGCCGTAGGTTGCCCGAACCTACGGTTGCGTATCCCGCCGGACGTCGGCGACGCTTGCGGATCGTGGGTCACTACATCGCCAATGTTCGCGATATCGAGTTCAATCTTTTCGAGGTTCTGCAGCTGGGACCGATCCTGGACGAGGGCACGTTCGGTGACCTCGACAGCGACACCGCACGGACCATGCTCGACGAGGTCGCGCGGTTTGCCGAGGGCGTCGTCGCCGAGTCGTTCGCCGACGGTGACCGCAACCCGCCCGAGTTCGATCCGGCCACGCACGAGATCACGGTGCCCGGTCCGCTCGCCAAGACCGTGCAGGCCGTCAAGGACGCCGAGTGGTGGCGCATCGGGATCGCCGAGAATGCCGGTGGCACACCAGCTCCCGCGTCGCTGGTGTGGGCCATCCAGGAAATGATCATGTGCGCCAACCCGTCGGCGATGTTCTTCTACGGGCTCGGCCCGGCGATGGCGCACACCCTGGCCGAGGTCGGCACCGAAGAGCAACAGCGCTGGGCGCGCATGAGTATGGACAAGGGCTGGTCCGGAACCATGGTGCTGACCGAGCCCGATGCGGGTTCGGACGTCGGCGCCGGGCGTACCAAGGCCATCGCGCAGCCTGACGGCACCTGGCACATCGAAGGCGTGAAGCGCTTCATCTCCGGTGGCGACGTGGGCGATACCGCCGAGAACGTCTTCCACCTCGTGCTGGCGCGTCCCGAGGGTGCCGGACCCGGCACCAAGGGGTTGAGCCTGTTCTACGTCCCGAAGTTCCACTTCGACCCGGAGACGCTCGAACTCGGCGAGCGCAACGGTGTGTTCGTCACCGGCGTCGAGCACAAGATGGGCATCAAATCGTCCCCCACATGCGAACTCACGTTCGGCGCGCACGGCACGCCGGCCGTCGGGTACCTCGTCGGCGACGTGCACAACGGCATCGCGCAGATGTTCCGGGTGATCGAGAACGCCCGCATGACCGTGGGCGTCAAGTCGGCGGGCACGCTGTCGACCGGCTACCTCAACGCGCTCGCGTACGCCAAGGAGCGCATCCAGGGCTCGGACATGCTCAAGATGGCCGACAAGACCGCACCGCGCGTCGCGATCATCGAACACCCGGACGTGCGACGCAGCCTGCTCACGCAGAAGGCGTATGCCGAGGGCCTGCGGGCTGTGTACCTCTACACCGCCGCGCATCAGGATTCCGTGGTGGCACAACATGTCTCGGGCGCCGACGCCGGGCTGGCGCACCGCGTCAACGACCTGTTGCTGCCGATCGTCAAGGGTGTCGGTTCCGAGAAGGCCTACGAGATCCTGACCGAATCGCTGCAGACCCTCGGCGGATCCGGCTACCTGCAGGACTATCCGATCGAGCAGTACATCCGCGACGCCAAGATCGATTCGTTGTACGAGGGCACCACCGCGATCCAGGCGCTGGACTTCTTCTTCCGCAAGATCGTCCGCGATCAGGGTGGTGCGCTGGCCCACGTCGCGGCCCAGATCTCCGCGACCTTGGAAGCGGGTGACGACGAATTCAAACCCGAGATCGCGCGGCTGACCACGGCGCTGGCCGATGTGCAGTCGATGGCGGCCACCCTCACCGGATACCTGATGGCCGCCCAGGAACAGCCCGAGCAGCTCTACAAGGTCGGGCTCGGTTCGGTGCGGTTCCTGCTGGCGGTCGGTGATCTGCTGATCGGCTGGCGGCTGCTGGTCGGCGCACAGGCCGCCCAGACCGCCTTGGCCACGGCAACAGACCGCGACCGCCCGTTCTACGAAGGCAAGATCGCGGTGGCGAAGTTCTTCGCACACAACATGTTGCCGCTGCTGACGGCGGTTCGCGAGATCGTCGAGTCGGTCGACGGCGACGTCATGCAACTGGACAACGAGGCGTTCTGACGCGGCCCTGCGCGAGGATGGATCCATGGCCGACTACGTGATCCCTCCTCCACCGCAGCCGTCGCTTCCCGTCAGCACCGGGCCGGAACGCTTTCCGGTTCGGCGGGTGTTCTGCGTCGGCCGCAACTACGCGGCCCATGCCCGCGAGATGGGCAAGGATCCCGACCGCGAGCCGCCGTTCTTCTTCATGAAGCCGGCCGACGCAGTCGTCGACGCGACGGGCACGGTGCCTTACCCGTCGCTGACGTCGGCGTTCCACCACGAGATCGAACTCGTGGTGGCGCTGGGGTCCGGCGGCCGCAACGTCGCGCCTGCCGATGCGCTGAACCTGGTGTGGGGTTACGGCGTCGGCGTCGATCTGACCCGGCGCGATCTGCAGGACGAGGCCAAGAAGCTCAGCCGACCGTGGGACTGGTCCAAGGGTTTCGACGCGTCGGCGCCGTGTACGCCGATCCACCCGGTAGCCGACGTCGGCCACCCGGACAGCGGCGAGATCTGGCTGCGCGTCAACGGCGATCTCAAGCAGCGCGGCGACCTCACGGAGCTGATCTGGTCGGTGCCGGAAGTCATCAGCGCGATTTCCACCGCCGTCGATCTCGCGCCCGGCGACTTGATCTTCAGCGGCACACCCGCGGGCGTCGGCCCCATGCAGCCCGGTGACGTCGTGTCCGGCGGCGTCACCGGTGTCGCGGAGTTCACGTTCACGGTCGGCCCGCCCGATCGGCGACCCGCTTGACCCGCTACCGCGATGGGTGAGGTCTAGGGCCCGCGTACTCCCTTGCCTTCCAAAGCATGGGGATCGATGGGTCGGCACGCGTCGGTTCCGGTCGGCGATGGGTTGTTGTCGAGCAGAATCCAGCCGGGTGGGAGTCCCGGGTCGAATGGTTCTGCGCTGAGCGGCTCGCGATCCCAGAGGTGTTCGACGTTGGGTGCGATCAATGTCGACTGGTCGAAGTCGTTGCCCCACTGCATATCCCAGTCCGGATCCGGTTCGGGTTCTCGCTCGGGCTCCGGATCCTGCTCACGTTGTGGTTCACGCTCCGCCTGCGTGAGCAGGAGTTCGGGTCGGTGGTAGTAGTTGATGCGATTTTGGCCGTGGTCCAGACCCGCCGGCGGGCGCCATTCGACATCGCCGTTTGCATTGACGGTGGTGGTGTAGCCGCCGTCGGTGTCGACCATGAGATTGTCGGGCTCGCAGGCCAAGGTCATCTCGTCGACGTTGGTGTTGCCGCCGTGGGCCCAATCCGCGGAGGCGTGATGGACCTGGCAGCCGTAGGCGCCGACGGTGCAGCACGGTTTGGAGCAGCCGCCGTCGCGGGCGATCAGCATGATGCGTTGCGCCGGGCTGGCGATGCGGCGGGCCCGGAAATAGTTGAGGGCGGCGCCGGTGGCATGGTCGAACACCGCCAGATGATGGTTGGCGTGCGACGCCATCCGGATGACGTCTTCGATGGGGATCTTCGTGCCACCCCCAGTCGTGCCGATCCCGGCGCGCGATTCCAGATCCCGCAGCGTGGTCCGGATGATCACCGAGACGGGTAACCCATTGAGTTGGCCCAGATCACCGGTCATCAACGCGATGCGGCCTACGACGAGCATGGCGTCGTGCTGACGTTGAGCCACGGTGCGGTTGTCGTTCTCGATCTGGGCTTTGGTGGGCGTGCCACTGGTGCAGGGTTCCTCGTCGTCGGGATTGCACATGCCGGGCGCGGCGAACTTGGCGAACAGCACCTCCCACACCGCCGCGGCTTCCGGGGTCAGGTTGGCCGTCATCGCCGTCATCGCATCGCGGCCCTGCTTTGCCACCGACACCCCGCGCTTCCGGGCGCGTTCGGCGTCGTCGGGTTCGGGGCCGTCCTGATCGAGCAGGAACAGCCGCAGCTCGGCGACGTCCTTGAGCTCCTTGGGACCGACGCCGACAGCGACCCGGACCAGGTCGAGCTCGAACTGCTCACGAGTCGACTGGTCGACGAACCCGGGCAGACTGTCGATCGCGTCGCGCAGGACTGTGACGTGGTCGGGGTTGATCAGGCCGGCGGCCTGAGCGGCAGCGACCGCCGGGAGCACCGGGGGCAGCGGCTCGCCGGTCAGCGCACGCCGTGGCCCGAGGTCGGCGGCTTGGCCGAGGCGTCGGCCGGCTTCGGCGGTGGACAACCTCCAGCGGATCCGCAGCACGGCGTTCCACGACTTGGCGCCCAACGCGCGTGGTGTGGTGTCGGCCTGGAGCTGAGCGAGCATCCGGTGCAGCGGGGCTGGCAGCTGACACGTCAGGGTCTCGTACTCGTCGAGCACCGCCAACAGTTCGTCGCGGGTCAGTGATTCGAACTCGCATGCCGCGAAGGCGTCGAGGGCGGCCCGCAACGCCGCCACCGCCTCCACAGCACTTACCTGCATGATTCGAACATACATTCGACCACCGACAAGTTGCGGTCGGCGCGTCTCGGTGATCGCGCCCCGGGTCAGGCCTGGTCGGGCGACCAGTACGCGAGCATCTCGGCGAACGTGTCGAAGGCGGGCTTGGACACGCCGTAAGCCGCCTCGAAGTGGATGCTCAGCGGGAAGCCGAGGTCGGCGACCCCGTCGATCACGCGCTTGTACAGATCGAGCATGAGCTTGCGCTTCTCGGCCGGGTCGATCTCGGCGAGCCGGCTGACGAACTCCTGCTCCGCGGCGACGGCCTCGTTGCCGGGATCCTGGATGAGCCAGTTGATCAGGCCGACGTTGGACTCGAGCTTGGGCACGAATCCGAACGACAGCAGGATTTCCGGGCGGTGGTCGGTGGTTTTGGCAAACTCGGTCAGGAAGCCGACGATGGCGTCCGAATACAGCAGCTGGGTCATGCCGTACGTCGCGCCCTGGCCACATTTGAAGGCGAACCGGCCCTGCTCGCCCTCGCGGGTCGGGATCAGGATCGCGCCGCGGTTGGGCACCAGGTCGGCATAGATCGTCAGCGCATCGGTCGGCGCGACACCTTCACCCTCGCCGTCCTTCATGGTGCGGGGCACCCCGACGAACGCGATGCCGTCGAAGCCGGCGCCGCTGAGGTCGGTGAGCCGCTGCTGCAGCGCCGTCTGGTCCAGGAACGAGGTCACCTGCGTGCACAGGCCACGCATGCCCGGGAGCTCAGGCTGGAGGATCGACCAGTACTCCAGGACGTCCATCCGCGGCTTCATCTCGATCGGACGGTCGTCGTCCTCGTCGATCATCCCAGGGATCATGACGTGCTTGATCCGGCCCTCGATGCCGGCCTGGGCGGCCAGCGCGAGCACCTTCTGGGCCTCTTCGACCGGATAGTGCGGTCCCCGCTCGATGTTCGGCGGCACGAGTTCCAACGCGATGGTGTTCAGCGGCACCTGCTTGCTCCACATCTGATTCCGTTCCGCACGGCGTCGTGAGCGACACTGACCACATCCGGCGGACACTCCACCCTACGACTCCGAACTGTGGCTCAGTAATCCACATCATCGCGGCCGCCGTGATAAACCTCCCCCATGGCTGAGCGCGTCATGTTTCCCAGCTCGACCGGCCCGATGCTGGCCGGGTCGATCGAAGTGCCCGACGGCCCGATCCGAGGGTGGGGCGTCTTCTCCCACGGGTTCACGCTCGGCAAAGATTCGCCCGCCGCTTCGCGCATCTGCAAACAGCTCGCGAGCGACGGCATCGGGATGCTGCGCTTCGACGCACTCGGGCTCGGCGGTTCCGAGGGTGACTGGGGCGACGGATCCTTCACCGTCAAGGTCAACGACATCATCGCGGCCTGCACGTTCATGGCCGAGCGTGGCACGCCCGCCGACATTCTCATCGGGCACTCGTTCGGCGGAGCCGCGGTCATCGCGGCCGCGCGGCAAGCGCCCGGGGTGCGCGCAGTCGTGACGGTCGGAGCACCGTTCGACCCCACGCACGTCGAGCACCAGTACGAGGCCGTGATCGAATGTGTGCTCGCCGAGGGAACCGGCGAATGGATGGTCGGCGGCAAGACCCTCACCCTCAAGCGCGCGTTCGTCGAGGACGTCCGGGCTGCCGATCTGCAGGACAAGATCAAGGCACTCAAGATGCCACTGTTGATCCTGCATTCGCCCACCGACAACACCGTCGGCATCAAGAACGCCAGCGACATCTTCTGGACGGCCCGGCATCCGCGCAGCTTCGTCTCTCTCGAAGGCTCCGAACACTTGCTCACGGGCCCCGGTCAGGCCCGCCGGGCGGGGCGCATCATCGGTGCGTGGGCCGACGCTTATCTCGGCGAGCACTGAGCGGGTTCGCAGCCGCCACGACTCGGGAGCGCTGGGCCGATGCGCCCGGCTATGTCGCGCTAAAGCATGCAAATCCTGTTGCCGGTGTCCGCCCGAGACTCGCGATCAGCCACGCATTCCCTTCGGAGGCAACCATATCGGCCTGTCGACCTGGCTGACACTACCTGCACGATCCGTTGTACCCACAGTCCGTGGAGCTGGTAGTAACGAGTGAGGCCCCCAACGCGGTGGGTCTGTCCCACTGCATGATTCGCCCAACTTGCGGGGCGCCACACTCGAACGAGGGGAACTGATGAGCATCGGCATCAACCAGAGCAACCTGTGCCAGTTATCGTCAGGCAGTCTGGCCGCCACACTCGACGGCATCGCTGGAATGGGGTTCACCACAGTGCGATTCGCGGTCGACTGGGGCTACCTGAGCAATGCTTTCGGCCAGACCAATTACGCTCCTGTGACGGCTGTGAACAATGCACTGACCGCTCGCGGCCTGACCCCGATGCCATGCCTGGGCATCCACTATCCGTTCAATCACAGTGCCACGGGGTTCGGCAACTTCGTGAACAGGTGCACGCAGATCTTCGGCAGCATCCCCTACTACGAGGTGTGGAACGAGCCCAATCTCATCGCGTTCAACATCGGTAGCCCGGCCACCTACGTCACCTACCTCAAGGCTGCAGCGCCAAAGATCAGAGCAGTTGGATCGCAGGTCATCTCGGGGGGAATGGCGGCCTACCCGACCTTCGGGTCGAACAAGTCTCCGGTGGACTGGCTCAACGGCATGTACGCAGGCGGCGAGAGCGGCGACTACGACCTGCTCGGCTACCACCCGTACAGCATCAAAGACGACCAGAATGCCACCTTCGTGGATCCCCGTACGACCCCGTTCGGGATCGCGCAGATCGATGCGCTGAAGGCGGTGCAGGCGTCAAAGGGCGATACCCGACCAATGGCCTTCACGGAGGTCGGATACATCACGCCGGACAAAGTAAGCCTGGCCGACGCGTCCGACTGGCTGACATGGCAACTGGCCAACCAGGATCCCAACTTCCCTCTCACGTGGTTCTTCTGCTACCAAGACACCGCAGGCGACGGCGGCGGCTACGGGATCAAGGACAGCTCAGGCGCTCCCAAGGGTGTCTACTACGACACGGTTGCCGCGCTGGTGTAACCCGCCTCTGACGAACCGCGGCGCGGGCACGTGCCGACACCTCGGCGGTTGCCAGAAACGTCCGGTGATCGCTCCATGGTCGGCCTGGTTTGCTCGGTTCGGCGTTTGTAATTTCGTTGTGTGCAGCAACGAATTGTCGTCCTGGTTCTCCCTTGGGTGAATCTGCTGGATCTGTCCGGTCCCGTCCAGGTCTTCACCACGGCGACCTACCTTGGCGCCGGTTACCGGGTGACCTATGTGTCGCCGCGGCCCACTGTGCGTTCGGCTCAGGGGCTGGAGCTGGCATCGATCGAGGAGCTCCCCGAGGTGGCGGCCGACGACTTGGTTCTGGTGCCCGGGCCGGATCTCAGCCGATCGCTGGAAATCAGTCCGGCGGTCGTCGACTGGATTCAGGGCGCGGCGCGGGCCGGCGCAACGATCGCATCCGTGTGCACCGGTGCGTTCCTGCTCGGCGAGGCGGGCCTACTCGACGGGCGCCGGTGCACGGCCCATTGGAGCGTCATCCGGGAGATGCGTAGGCGTTATCCGCGTGCGCGAGTCGCCGACGACCTTCTGTACATCATGGACGAACCGATCTTCACCAGCGCGGGCATCGCGTCCGGCATCGATCTGGCGTTGGCGATCGTCGAACGAGACCACGGTCCCACTCTTGCCGCGCGGGTGGCCCGCGAACTTGTCGTGTATCTACGGCGTAACGGGACGGCCGCGCCCTTGAGTCCTTTCGTGGAATTCCGGGACCATGTCGTTCCGGCGGTACAGGCCGTCCAGCAGATGCTGTCCGATGATTTCGCGCGTCGGTACACCTTGGCCGAGTTGGCCGCCGCGGTACACGTGGCGCCGCGCACCTTGACCGCGCACTTCGTCCAGGCGATCGGCATGACACCGTTGCAGTACCAGCAGACGCTCCGGATCGGCCACGCGAAAACCCTTCTCGCATCGACCGATTTGTCGGTCGAGGATATCTCCGCCGCCTGTGGTTATGGCGACGCACGGCAACTCCGGCGCGCCTTCACGCAATCTCAGGGAATCACGCCACGCGACTACCGCGTCGCGATACGCCGCTGAAGGCGTTGTCCCGCTTATCTCTTCGCACCAGGAGTACCCGATGAAAAGTCTCGTCCGCTGTGTCCTACTCGCTGCCACCGGAGCGGTCCTCGGCATGGCGACGCTAGCCGGCTTCGCCCTCGTGGGCTTCAACACCACCATGGCGCGGGACTTCGCCAAGGTCAATGCGCAGCATTCCGTCGTGGGAGATAGCCCAGCCAGGGCGCCGCGACCTGGCCGGATCCAGACGGCAATCCTGCTGGGACGCAACGGCTCCGTCGCCACCGATGTGATGGGCCCCTACAGTGTGTTCGCCGGCTCGCCGAAGTTCGACGTGCGCACCGTGTCGTCGGCGCGGTCGCCAGTGGCCCTGTCCGGCGGCCTCACGGTCATGCCCGAAGCCACCTACGACGACTATCAGTCCGGACGGCTGCCGC
The DNA here is from genome assembly GCF_010727475.1 of Mycolicibacterium mageritense. NCBI lineage: Bacteria > Bacillati > Actinomycetota > Actinomycetes > Mycobacteriales > Mycobacteriaceae > Mycobacterium > Mycolicibacterium mageritense. Next base: position 2,787,999 of record NZ_AP022567.1, on the reverse strand, counting down.
TTCCAGATCTGGTGGTGGTGCCGGCGATCACCGAACCCGCCGGTAGCGACGAAGCCGAGCTCCGGGCCTTCATCGAGTCGGTGCACGCGGCAGGGCGCATGGTGATGGGCGTGTGCGCAGGCGCCCGAGTACTGGTGGAGACCGGCGTGCTGTACGGCAAGAAGGCGACGTCGTTCTGGTCCGACCTCGACGGAATGAAGGCCACCCACCCGGAGACCATCTGGGTCGGCGGGACGCGTTGGGGTCGAGGATGCGAATGTTGTCACGACCGCCGGGGTGAGCTCCGGTATCGCCGCAAGCCTGCATGTCGTGCATAAACTGGCCGGGCCCGACGAAGCGATCCGTATCGCCGACACCGTGAGATACCCGCACTGGATCCCGAACGGCACCATGGATATTCCGATCCGCACAATCTCGCTGTCCGACTACCCGTATGTTCTCGGGGCCACCATCCCTTGGGGTCAGCCGCGCTACGGCCTTGGACTGACGCCCGGCGTCGACGAAATCGACATCGCGGCTGCAGCCGAGGTATACGGCGGCGTCGCGTTCACCGCGCAGGTGATCCCGGTCGCCGAGACCGACGAGATCGTCACCAAGCACGGGATGAGGCTCCGCGCCACGCCGATCGCCGACGCTGGGCGATTCGACCGACTGATCATCCCGGGTGTGACGTCCTCGCGACTGCCGGACGCGACCCATCCGACGCCCGTCTTCCTTCCCGCCGCCGCGAGCCCGGGAAACACCAGCTTCGATCCGATCCTTGCCGATGTCGCCCGTACCGACGGCCGACGTGTTGCAGAAACCGCCGCCAAGTACCTCGAGTACCCCCTGCCCTCTCTGCCCGACGAATCCGGTTACCCGGTCCGCGTCACCACGATGGCGATCCTTGTGTTCCTTGCGAGCGCCGGGATGGGGGTCGTCCCGTTCTTGATCAGCAGAACCCGGCGTGGCACGAGTTCGTCGTAATGCCGGTCAGCCCGGGAATCCGTGCGGCCACACGAGTGATCACGAACATGGAACTACTGACCAAATCCCGGAAAAGGAGCCAGCACGAGAATTGTCGTCTCAGGAAACGCTGCACTTCCTTTGGATTCTGAGCAGACTCCCCCAGCATGCGCGGCTCGTTGCGTCAGTCGGTCCTGTGTGCTCACCGAAGGTTCGTCGAGGAGTATGAGGGCACAGTGGTATTCATGCTCAATCGGGCGCAGGGTGAGTAGCAGCTGGCCGAACACGACCTGGCCTATCACCAACTGCTGCACAACCGCATCGCGGTCCTCGATGTGCTCAGCTGCATTTAGCCTGCCAACTTCATATGCGGCGAGGGCGTCGATGAGCCATGAATTATCCAGATGCACTGGACGCCATGCGAAGTCGGTGCCTAGCACCTTCGGTCTGCGTGGTTCAGTTGCTTGCATTCGCTGGGGCTTGCAAGCGGCATGTCGGCGACTGAGCCCGGGTTCGCTGCGCGATCCAGACAAGCACGGCGATGACTGCTCCGACGAACAAAGTCGCAATCGTGAGCGGCTCGTGGAGTAGGAGTGCCGAAGCTGTGATGGTAAGCATGGGCTGGAGTTGCTGGAGTTGGCCCACACGGGCGATGCCGCCCCGCGCGAGCCCGCCATACCACGCGAAGAAGCCGAGAAGCTGAGACACCACCGCGATGTAGGCCATCGCGGTCAGTACCGGGACCGACAACTCGTAGTGCGCATGTGGCAGCGTCAGCAACGCCGCGACAACTGTCGCTGGCAGCAGCAGCACCAGCGACCAGGAAATGCTGCGGGCACCCCCCAGCTCGCGAGCTTCCCGCGCGCCGAGCGCGTAGCCCAACGCAGAGCAGAGGGTTGCACCCAGCATCTGAAGATCTCCCCACCCGAGCCGTTGCGGCGCGGCTGCGGCAGTGGTCTCAAGCAAGAAGATTGTCAACACCGCGATCCCGGCGAGTGCAGCTGCCCAGAACCCCCATGGCAATCGCTCCCCACCGATCACCTGGCCGAACATCGCAGTGAAAGCCGGCAACAAACCCAAGATGATTGCAGCGCGGCCAGCATCGATAGATTGCAGCGCCAACGATGACAGCAACGGAAATCCCACGATCACCCCCAGACCGGAGACCAGCAGGCGTCCCGCGGAGGAAAGACCCGGTAGCGGCGCGCGCACGGCGACAAGATAGACCGCGGCCAACGCACCTGCGAAAACAGCACGCCACACCGTGATTCCAACCGCATCGATACCGGCGACGGCAACCTTGTTCGCGGTGAGCGAGAGGCTGAACGCCAAGACGCCCGCCCCGCCCAGAAGCCAGGCTACGGAAGGCGCCGAAAAATTGTTACTGCGATACCCATATATCGCGGTACCGTTACTATTGTCTCTCATGGAGAACGATAGCAGTCGTGCAGCGTTACTAGCAGCACTGCGTGCGCTCATCGTCCGAGAGCAGCCCGGGGTTCGTCTCCCGACCGTCCGAACCCTTCAGCGCCAGCACCGAGTATCCCCAGCCACCGTGCAGGCCGTCACCCGCGAGCTCGCCGCCGCTGGGCTCGTCGAAGTACGCCCTGGGGCAGGAACATTCGTGGCTCAGCGTCGCATCGAACGGTCCCGTGACGTCGGGTGGCAACACCTTGCGCTCGGCGGACCTCCGCCGGACGCCGCCGTGCGCGCACTGGATCTCGTGTCCGATCCACCCACCGACACGATCCGTCTGTCCGGCGGGTATCTCGATGAACCGATCATGCCCATTAGAGCCCTCAGCGCCTCGTTCGAACGCGCAGCGCGGCGCCCGGGAGCTTGGGGAAGACCACCGGTTGACGGTGACGTCGCGCTGCGCGAATGGTTCGCACGCGCCATCGGCGGCGTCGCGCACGACGAGGTGCTCATCACGAACGGAGGCCAGAGCGCCCTGTCCATCGCGATACGCACCCTGACGTCTCCCGGGCAACCGATCCTCATAGAAAGTCCGGGGTATCTTGCGGCAATCTCGATCGCACGTACCCATGGTCTGCAGATCGTCCCCGTGCCCGTCGACGAGCACGGCCTCCGTACCGATCTGCTAGACGACGCCCTACTACGAACAGGGGCACGAGTGGTGGTCGTTCAACCGCTGTTCGCCAACCCCACCGGCACCACGCTGAGTGCTGCACGTCGTGCCGAGTTGTTCGACGCATTGGAGCGGCATTCCGCATTCGCCATCGAAGATGACGTGGCCCGGCATCTGTCGATCGACGGACCAACACCCCCGACACTCATGTCAGAAGACAAGTCCGGCAACATCATCCACATTTGTTCGCTGACCAAAGGCATCACCCCCGGCATGCGCGTCGGCGCTCTGTGTGCCCATGGTCCCGTCTACCTGAGGCTCCGTGCCGCCAAGACCCTCGATGACCTTTGTGTCGCCGGACCCGTCCAGGCTGCGGCCCTCGACTTCCTCACCTCGACGGCGTATCCGCGGCACCTACGGACCATCGCACGAGAATTGGGCCGCCGCCGCGACACTCTGATCCGCGAGCTCGCCGCCAGACTGCCCAATACACAACCCGTGTGCATTCCTCGCGGAGGCATGCACCTGTGGACCAGGCTGCCCGCCGGCGCGGATCCCGACGCGGTCGGCGCCCGCGCATTGGCCGCCGGCGTCCTCGTGTCTTCGGGTGTGCCGTGGTATCCCGCCGAACCCGACGGCCCGCACCTCCGGCTCAGCTACGGATGCAGCGACATCGAGCACATCACGGAAGGGGTTCGTCGGCTCGCCTCTGTGGTGTGAGCCGTCACGGCATCTGCTTCGACAGCTCCAAAGCCCTATCCATCACCGGATCCCGCAACGCACCCACGTCGGCCTGCGTGATTGTGATCTGCTCATCGGGCGGCAAACCAAGGTGCTCGAAATTCACGCCGCCCACAGACGTGTAGCGTTCGTTGCTCAAAGAAAACAGCTGCCGGTTCGGCAGCGATTTCAGCAACATATCGGAGAAGTAGCCGGCGGTCGTCTCACCGATGGTCACTGCCTGATCGAGTTCCTTCAGCGCCAACGTCGCGGTCTCACCCGCGCTGACTGTCAGCGGACTCGTCAGGATCACTACTCTGTCCGTGATGAATCTCTTCGCGGCAGGTTCCATGTAGATCGAGACAGGTTCGGAGAATTCGTCGTAACTTCCGGTCCTGACCTGCTTCCGATACGCGATCCTTCGTTCATCTGTGAAGAGGCCAGCCACCTTCGTTCCGAAGAAGTCCTCGCCGCCACGGTTGAAGCGCAGGTCGACGATGAAGGTCTGGCAGCGTTCGAGATCGCGCACCATGTCGGCGAGCGCCTGGTCCACTTCCTCTGGATCGGAAACGTCAAACTCCAGCAGCCGGATGTAGCCTTCACCGCTTATCGTCCGCCCGTATTGCACTCGGCCGTCAAGCTTGGTCGTCAAACCACCTTCGATGTAGCGATCGACGACATTGCCCGCGATGGCATCCCGGCTGGTTTGAAAGAAGGCCTCGCGCGGCCCCTCAGAATGCGATGAGAATACGTCGTCTCCACTGAATAAATTGCTGTGGCCGTCATTCAGACGACGTATCATCGCCCGAAAGATCTCCTGCAGTTCTCGGCCTGTCGTGCCAGTGCTCACTTTCGGGCGGTACTCGCGGTAAACACTGCGCCAATCGACATTTATGACTGGGAAGAAGCTGAAGTTCTCCTCGTAGGTCTGCCAAAAAACTTCGAAATTCTGGACGGGATCCTCGGTGAACCCGTCATACTTTGCGACGGGAAGACGGTCGAGCCGATGAAAGTTCTTCGCATAGCCCAAATGGTCTGTCATGACACCGTCGACGAACCGCCCGAGCCAGAACCTTTGTGCACCATGGGTTGCTGCAAGAATCTCATCTACATACATGCTTCCATCGCTGTCGATATGACCTTTGCCGAAAAGCACCAAGCTATCCCTGGTCGAGCTGTACATATCTACGGAATCACCAGATATTTCAAAGGTGTAGCCATACCCGTCCGACTGCCAGATTTGCCGTTCGGTCACCGACTCTGCCGGCGCCGATTCGGTGCCCGCGCCTCCCCCACGCAGGATGGCCGCAGCGGCCACCACCGTAACGATGGGAAGCGAGAGCGCTATCCATCGCAACCTCATGAAATTTCTCCATCTCTTTTCCCGCACCGCGCTTCGAGCGGCACGGACGCTCATCGTGATCATCATTTGTGTCACTCGCCAGGGCGAGGCGCGCATAGGGACGGAGCACGGCGCGTCACGTCGGCGGACGCGGTCCGATGCCCGGCGGGACTGGGTGCTGGTCCGCCCGGCAGGGCTGACGCGACGTCGTCGCACAGTCGGGTAGGGCTTGCGCGTGGGTATAGGGCACGTACCCGAGAACGACGCTGGACGGCCAGCGCGCACTTGTCCACACCGTGTTCGTTGCGGGCGTATCCAACTTCTCGAACACCCAATAGCCCGTCTTTGATGGCGCGTCGATGGTGATGCGGATACTCGACCGGGCACGAAATACGTGAGCGAACTTGTTGATCTCAATTCGCAGCAGCGCCGGTCGGCCGACGCTGAGCGGTTGCACCGAGGGCTCGGTGAAATCGCCCCACGGGCGTAGTTCAGTCGTGCGGGAGCTGTCGAGGCTGCGCCGCGAAGCCCGCAGCCACCCGCGCTGCACGAACATCTCCATGCCATCTGGGCGTACCTCCGACACAGTCACCTGTAGGTCGGTGTCCTGGGCGGTCGAACTCACCCACAGATCCGCCGAACCGGCACCGTAAAAACTCAAATCAGCGGGCAACGCGGCCGTGGTGAAAGTCAAATGCCCGTCGGGTCCGCTCGGCTGCCAGCCTTCGGCGTCCGGATCATTGACCGTAGGCCCGTCGACCGGATATCGATACTCGGCTGTGCCACTGGCCCGTTCGCTTGGCGGTGCGTCGCTGAGCGTGGCTCCTTCACGTAGCCATAGGCGCATGGGTGTAGTTGCCACGGGCAGCCGGTCAAGAGACGCGATCACGGTCGGCTCGATCGGCGACTCCGGGTCGCCAGGGCGAACTGTTCGCATCTCCTGCAGCAGGCGTACGTGCGGCTCACGCTCGAACCCGTTGTCCTCGCCTTTGACGAAATGGGCGAGGAACCGCTGCAACATGGAGTCGATCTCGGAGGAGGTGATGTCGGTGTGGTGGTCGCCGTTGGAACTCGCCAGCCACATCTTGTCAGGGGGGATCAGCTCTTCGTAATAGCCTGCGCGGGTGCCGACTTGCTCGTCCTGCCAGGACTGCGTGCCGAAGGCCGGCACGTCGATGGCCGGCACCCGAAAGTAGGCACTCTTGTCGGCGTAGCGCTGCCCGAAGAAGTGATCGGTGTCGAGCCACCGTTCGAGGTCGATGTCTGCGCGCCTTGCCTTGGCGATGTTCTGCTCCACGATCGCGGCGCATTCGGAGTCCCCGTCGAGCGCAGCTGCCATCTCGCCGGCTCGGTTCCAGATCGCTGGGAACCCGTTCCACCATCCCGTCGGGAAGCCGACATTCTGAATGCCTCCCGGGTAGCCGACGTCACGGTACGGGTCTGCAACGTTCTTGCTGGGGGTGATGGCCACAAGGCCCTTGGGCCGCTGGGCGGCGGTCCACAGCTGGCTGTATCCCGAATACGAATACCCGATCATGCCCACTCGTCCCGTCGACCACGGCTGGTTTGCAGCCCATTCCACCGCTGTGGCACCGGCCACTCCGACCGTGTCGTCGAAGACCCTGTTGTCACCGGTCGAGCACCCTGTCCCGGGAACATTGACGCCGACGATGGCGTAGCCCCTGGACGTCCAGCGTCGACCGATGTCGGGATCGGAACCGGCTGAGTATCCGTCGTATTCGATGAGAACCGGATGCGGACCCGGCTCGGGAGGCAACAGCACGGAATACCGCATTCGGTTGCCGTCCGGCAGCGACAAGTATCCCCACTCGCGGATTGTCCCGCCTTCTGCGGCGGGCGCAGCACAGGCCAGCGAAGCGGTCGCGAAGACCACGCCCGCCAGCGCCACGGCGAGCGCCGCGCGAACGACGCTAATCTTCGGCATGGGACACCGCTCCTCGACATGATCGCAGGGACATCACCGTGGTTACGGTGACCGTGCAAATCAATGTTGTGCTGCGGCTGACCATTGCGCATTGTCGGCAGCGTTTGAGATTTGGAAGATATTTGTGCCTGCGACCAACACACCGATAACCACACAGCAACAACTGGCCGACCGATTGGCTCAGCGCACGCAATTGCTCACGGTCGAAGCAGTGCAGGCTTTGTGTGCCCGCATTCCCGCCTACCGAGCACTGCCCGATGAGGCTGTTCGAGGCGAGGTGACGGCCATCATCCGACGCAACCTTGAGCTGATCTGGTTAAGCCTGCGTACCGGGCGCGAATCGGACGCGGATGCGCTGGCCGATCTCACCGCCTCTGCCGCCCGCCGAGCCGATGAACACATCCCGCTCTCAGATATCCTGCTGGCCTATCACATCGGCGCAGAGCATTTGTGGGTCGCGATCAGTACACACGTTGAGGACATCGACCTGCTCGCGTACGCCGCGGGGACATTGCAAGCCCATCTGCGCGCCGCAACGGCCGCGGTGCTCGCCGGATATGGTGCCGAACAAGCGCCGACGTACGACGACCTTGTCGCCAAACAAGCATTGCTGACCGCCCTCATTTCGGGCACGGACCCGAATTCGACTGCGGCACAAGTGGGGCTGCCGATCGCCTCGTCCTACTGGGTGGTGGTGATGTCCATCGCCCGACATCCCGACGAGAACCTACCCGAGGTCGATCAGGACGTCGTCCGGTGCCGCAAGGCCCGGCGACTACAACGTGAACTCAACCGGTTGGCACTAGGACGAGCATTGTGTGATGTCATGGCCGATGGCGGCATCTCACTCATACCGTCATCGCCGGATATCCCGGTCGACCGGGTACGTGAACAACTCCTGGCGATCGAACGGGCCGTCGGCGCACCGCTACTTGCCGCACTCGCCCCGAGTACACCCACCGACGTGCCTACCACACTCGCTCAGGCCCGCGAACTGCTCGCCGTGGCACGCAATCATGGCCGCCAGTGCGGCGTGGTCACCCTCGAAGACATCGCCGTTGAGTTCCAGTTGTCCCGGCCCAGCGCTGCTCACACCGTTCTGGTCGAGATACTGAGACCACTTTTCGATCATGAGCGCACCATGGAGACCTTTGCGGCCTACCTTGATTGCGGCTGCGACCGTTCGGTAGCGGCGCAACAGCTGAACGTGCACACGAACACAGTTGGGTACCGCCTGCGCAAGGCCACCATGCTGACCGGGCTGGATCTGACCAACCCGCGTGACATCGTCCGTGCCACTGCGGCACTCGCCGCCTACCGCGCTGTAACCGGGCAATCAGAAGTACCCCATCCGTTTGCATCAAGACTGTGACCAACGGGGTTGGTGGCACTGCACGTGCTGTGCGGCGATTTACGCGACTTATCGCAAACGGCCGGGCACAACGACACCACCGTCGGAATCTATGACTGGAGTGACGTGGCCCAGAACCCTGCGCCTAGTCGCGCACCAGCGCTTCACGTCCGGCGCGGATCATGTCCTCGCGGGCCACCACCTTTACGCGCTCGCGGCCCTGCACCTCGCCGCGGGAGATCTCATGTGCATCAAGGCGTTCCCACTCTGCCCAGGTGGTGTAGTCGACGTCCTTGGCGGCCAGATGCGTGAGGATCGCGTCGGGGTCGGTGACCTCGGGTACGCGCAACCCCGGCAGATCGCTCAGCAGACTGTTGACGGTTTCGGCGGCGTCGGACTTGGTGTGTCCGATGAGCCCGACAGGACCGCGCTTGATCCAGCCGGTCACATATGTTGCGTCGACCAGACCACCGTCGATGTCGAGCACGCGACCGGCGTCGTGCGGGATCACGCCGGCATGGTGATCGAACGGCAGGCCCGCCAGGTGGGTCGACAGATAGCCCACCGCGCGATACACGGCCTCGACCGGCCAGTCAGTGAATTCGCCTGTGCCACGCACGGTCCCGTCGCCGACGAGCTCGGTGCGCTCGGTGCGCAATCCCTCGACCCGGTCGGTGCCGAGCACCGCGACCGGCGCCTGGCAAAGATGGATGTGGATGCGGTGCGGTGCGCCGGTGGGTTCGCGCTCCAGGTACTTCATCATGGTGTCGACGACGAGCTTGGTCGACTTGCTGGTGTTGATGGCCCGCTGGCTGGCCGCGTCGATCTCGAAACCCTCTGGGTGCACGATCACATCGACGCTCGGAGAGTGCGACAGCTCGCGAAACTCCATGGGGCTGAACTTGATCTGCGCAGGACCGCGCCGGGCGAACACGTGCACGTCGGTGGCGACGTTGGCCGCCAGCCCTTGGTACACGTTGCCGGGAATCTCGGTGGTGAGTTGCTCGTCGGCGGGCTTGGCGAGCATTCTCGCGATGTCCAGCGCGACGTTGCCCGCGCCGAGCACTGCAACGTTTTTCGCGGTCAACGGCCAGGTGCGCGGCACGTCGGGATGTCCGTCGTACCACGACACGAAGTCGGCCGCGCCATGGCTGCCGGGCAGGTCGATGCCGGGGATGTCGAGCGCGCGGTCGGCGCGTGCACCGGTGGAGAAGATCACCGCGTCGTAGTGGCGGCGCAGTTCGGGCAGGGTGAGGTCGGTCCCGTAGTGCACGTTGCCGATGAAGCGAATCTCGTCACGCGAGAGCACCCGGCGTAGCGCCTTGATGATCTCCTTGATCCGCGGATGGTCGGGCGCAACGCCGTAACGCACCAGGCCGTAGGGCGCGGGTAAGCGGTCGAACACGTCGACGCGCGCGTGCTCGTATTCCTTGGTCAGGATGTCAGCGGCATAGATTCCCGCTGGACCTGCGCCGATGACCGCAATCTGGATCTGCCTCATAACCGCCTCACGTATTAGGTAAGGCAAGCCTAAATATCAATTCAGCGCTCGCAAGGCCTCCGCACGAGATTCGCATCACGTTCGCCGAGTGCCCTGCGATAGCGTTCTCCCATGACTGCCGCAGCCACCCAGATCGCGTTCGTGCAGGCCACCTGGCACCGCAACATCGTCGACCAGGCGCGCGAAGGTTTCACCGATCAGATCCGTACCCTCGGATTCACCGCCGACGCCCTCGAGTTCTTCGAGGTGCCGGGTGCGTTCGAGATCCCGCTGACGGCAAAACGTCTCGCGCTCAGCGGGCGCTACCGGGCCATCGTGGCCGCGGGCCTGGTGGTAGACGGCGGCATCTACCGCCACGATTTCGTCGCCACCGCGGTGATCGACGGGCTCATGCGGGTGCAACTCGACACCGATGTGCCGGTGTTCTCCGTGGTGCTCACGCCGCACCACTTCCACGAACACGACGAGCACGTCGGCTACTTCACCAAGCACTTCGTCAAGAAGGGCGCCGAGGCGGCCACCGCCGTCGCGGCCACCCTCGAGTTGCACGCAGCCCTCGGTTAGGCCGCGATGGCGCGGCTCACGTGTCCGGCGATCACGTCGTACACACGCCGCGTGACGTCCCCGGCATCGCTCATGATGTTGTAGCCGTGGTCGACGCCGCGCACCTCGTGGTACTCGGCCAGAGCACCGACGGCATCGAGCTTCTGGGCGTAACGCCATGCCTCGTCACGCAGCCGGTCGTACTCGGCGGTGACCACGAGCGCAGGTGCGATGCCGTCGATGTAATCGGCATTGGTGCCCCACGCCGGCGAGACGAGCCGGTCGGTGCGTCTCGCGACATCGGGCACGTAAGCGGTGTCGAACACCTCGCCCATCCACGGCCGCATCACGGCCTTGGCGCCGAGCGCGGACCTCTTGTCCTTGGTCGCGGTCACCAGATCCAGTGGCGGATAGTGCAAGACCTGCAGTTTGATGTCCGGCCCGCCGAGTTCCAGCGCCAGCCGGGCCGCCGCTGCGGAGAGGCTGCCGCCGGCACTCTGACCACCGACGCAAAGCCTGGTTGGATCCCAGTCACGGTCCGCCGCGGCCGCCCAGCCGAGAACGTCGTAGATCTGCTCGACGGGAGCCGGGAAGCGGTGCCGCGGTGCCAGTACGTAATCGGTGTTGACCACAACGACATTCGCGTGCGCGGCGAGATACCGGCACCACGGGTCGTCCTGATCCCGGTGCCCGACGACGAAGCCGCCACCGTGGACGTTGACGTAGACGGCAGGCGTGGCCTTGCCCGGTTTCGGCCGGTACACCGTCGCTGCGGTATCGCCGTGCCGCGTCGGGATCACCACTTCGGTTGTGTCGCCTGGTATTTCCGGGAACCGGACGCCCGGCTTCGGGGCGGGGTTGACGGTGGCGGAGAACAGTCGCGCGAGCATGTCGGCTACGAGCGGCTTCGAGAGGATGGACACAGTTTCCCCACGCTACCGAACGATCAGGCCCGCACGCCCCACTCGGGAGTACGGATGATGGTCGGGGCGACCACCATGGGCCGGCACGGAGTCCGGCATCAACGCGACGGCGGCCCCCGAATCCGCCGGCCACGTCGCCATGGTGATCGCGGCCTGGGGTTGGTCATCCGGCCACCCCTCTGGCCAGCTGACAAACCAGTCGCGCAGCACAGTAACATGAATCGGTTTCACGTTAGCCGTGTGAGACCATTCCCTACGTGGTCAGCCACAACGCCCTCCGTCGGCGCGAGCCGGTGCAGGAGCGCAGCAGACGGCGGGTCGAACGAATCCGAGCGGCAGCGATGACGCTGCTGGAATCGGATGGGCCCGACGCCGTCACCACCCGCGCGATCGCCGACCATGCCGACGTTCCCGTCGCGACGGTCTATCAGTTCTTCCCCAACCGTGACGCGATCCTGCTCGAGATCGTGCTCGACCACCTCGACCGGCGGGACGCCGAGGGCGCGGCATTGCTGCACGAACTGGCCCCGACCAGCCTCGGCGAAGTCGTGCACGGCATCTTCGAATTCCACTACACGCACCTGCACCGGCACCCGCACCTGGTGACCCTGCACTACACGAGCGTCGCCCGCGGCCTGCTCGACGACCCGCGGTTGCGGCGCGCGCAGTTCGCCCACGCCTTGCACACCGCGTTGCTCGGCTGGGGTCTGCTCCATCCGGACACCGACCCGCTGGTCACCGCGGTCGCCGTCGAAATGGGCGATCGCGTACTGGAATTGGCGTACCACGCCGGGCCGACCGGTGATCGGGCCGTGCTCACCGAAGGCGAGCGGGCGCTGACCACCTATCTGCAGACCTACGCGGTGAGCTGACCCGGCCGGCGCTGTTTGGCCAGCGCGAATCTGGCGATAGTGCTGACGAAGGCCTCGAGGTCCGCGGGCCTGCGGATCGGGAGCCCGTCTGCCGCCCAGCCCCGTGGAGACCTCCGGCGGAAGGTCAGCACGGCCACCCCATGGCGGAGCACCGCGCTGCGAGTTCCTGGGCTGTTCGGACCCTGCCAGTCACGAACGATGTGGGCCTGTACCGGGCGGCCGTCGATACGCCGCACCCTCACGGCGTCGCGCGTCTTGCATACCTCGATCACGCCCGTCGGGTAGCGGCCCCCGATGCCCACCTGGATGACGTCGTCGTGCAGTGGAACAGTCAGCCGGATCGCGCCGACGGCAAGTTCCTCGAGCTCAGGGCACTCGAACTGGAGGAACGTCATCCTTACTGAATATCATTTTCAACTCAGGATGGCACGCGCGCTACCGGCTGCTGCCACCCACCTCTGCCGCCAGCGGCGGCGGTAGCGGCGTGGACGACGTCGGCGTCTGCGCGGGCGAGGCAGTGCCCGGCCGGTTGAAGTCGACCATCGGCTCTTCACGGATCACCCGTTCGCCGACGCTGATGGCCAGCGATTTCGACGTGATCAGATACGTGACCCCGGCGTTCTCGACGATGAATGCACCGTCGTCGGACCGGGTCGCGGGCACGATCAGCCGGGCACCGTCCCGCAGCCGCACGCCGCGGTATTCGTACTTGCCGCCCGACACGCTGCAGATCGCGAGCCGCGAACCCTCGGTACTGGCGTACAGCACCGTGTCCGCGGCGGTGGCGCACCGGGCAGTCGAGTCGACGTAGCCCTGTGCGTCTGTGCTCGGGGCCGCCGACACCGCCGGGGCTCCGAGCGCGAGCAGCGCCAGACCCGCGGCCGCCGCGACAGTCAGGCGGGGCGCCGCGGTACCGGGTGAAAAGCTGAGTGAGAACATCGACATCCACGACACCACGGGTTTGCTGCTTACGCTGGCGTCGACGCCGAGAAACTACTGAATCGTTAGGCCCTCGAGACCAGTCACGTCAGGGCTGATGTTCGGCAGCCTGCCGGGCCTGGCGTTCCTCGTAGCGTCGCACCAACTCCCGGAAGCCCAGCCGGTCGTACTTCGGCACCGGCTGGATGCCCCACTCGTCGCGCGCGGTGTCCTTGCCCGCGGCGCCCTCGGGCGGGCCGAGCATCGGGTAGGGGTGCTGGCATTCCAGGGTGTCGTCTGAGTAGCGGACCTTGAGCAGCTCGCTGCAGATCTGCGTGAGGCTCAACGTCGGGTAGCCGTAGTAGACCGCCATGAACGGCAGCGTGAAGGCGCCCTCGATGACGAGGGCGACCAGGCACACCAGCACGGCTCGCTTGATCCACTTGTGCATGCGCGCGTAGTACGGTGTGGTGCCCGGCGGCAGGTCTGTCGGTGCTTCCGTCACTGTGATGCTCCTTCAGTCCGTGAAGATTTCGCGGTTGACCGTGTGCAGGTACGGGATGGCCAGGAACGGCGTGATGTAGAAGATGTCGTAGAGCCACCAGCCGATCACCGGGAAGATCACGCCGGCATAGCGGACGTCGGCGAACATGGTCATGTTGAACACGTAGACGCACCAGATCAGCACGCCCATCCAGCAGGTCACGATCATCCACTGGTGGCCCCAGCGCTTCATCTGCAGGAAGCCGATCGCGGCGGCGCAGCGCATGGCAAAGACCGTGACGATCATTCCGAACACCATCGACTTCTCGCCCGGCGCCGACGAACCACCGACCCACAGTTCGTTGTAGTGCCAGAAGTAGCCGGCGTCGAACATGTTGCCCCACCCGACCATCAGCACGCGGTTGATCAGGGTGTGGTTGGCCACCAGGTCGAGCGCCCAACCGAGGCTGTTGAGCGCGCCGTCGATCAGGACCAGGTAGCCGATCAGCGTCACGATCATGGGCCGGACGGACAGACCTGCGCGCTGGGCCTGCCGCTGCAGCCAGACGCCCCGCATGAAGATGGGGAATCCGATGAGCCCGGGAATCCACATGCCCATCAGCAGCGCACCCGCGATCATCCACTTGTCGGCCCGGCGCTGGGCTCGCCGGGACTCGGCGTGATGCTCTTCCAGGCCGACCGAATCCGATTGGGCCAGCGGCACACTCACAGATCCCACCAACCGCGGGCGAACGACATGTACAGCTGGATGCAGAACATCGCGAACAGGTAGCCGTAGATGACCACCTGCAGCACGATCAACGCGCGCTTACGCTTGCGCTCCTGTTCGTTCACGGGCTCAACTCCTTTCGTTCACGGCGTGTTGCAGACTCGCGGCCGCGACCTCCCGCAGGCCGTCGGTGATCGCCCCGTCGGTGCTCAGTGGAGCCAGGACGCAGGCGTCCGCGGCTTCCAGTTCGGTGGCACCGGCGGCGATCAGCGCGGCCGCGGTGACCAGAACGCGCGTGGACGGCGGTTCGTAGTGAAACGCCGCGTCGGCGGTGCGGATGGCGTGTGCGCATCGGACCAGGCGTTGCGCGGTGTCGAGCGCGACGCCCGTTTCTGCGACGATCACCTCGGCCTCCCCATCGGGCGGCAGGTAGTCCATGCTCAGGGTGACAAAGCGTTGGCGGAACGACGGTTTGAGCTCTTTCAACGAGCTGCGGTACGCGGGGTTGTAGGAGCACACCAGCATGAAGGAAGACGGCGCCTGCACCACTTCACCGGCCCGGTCGAGGTAGAGCGTCCGCCGGTGGTCTGTCAACGAGTGCAGGACGGCCAACGAGTCGTGGCGGGCTTCCACGACCTCGTCGAGGTAGCAGATCGCGCCCGCCTTGACCGCCCGGGTCAGCGGACCGTCCGTCCACACCACATCGCCTCCGGTGACCATGAACCGGCCCACCAGGTCGGAGCTCGTAAGGTCGTCGTGGCAACTGATGGTCACGACCGGGCGCTGCAGCAGTAAACCCATGTGTTCGACGAACCGGGTCTTGCCGCATCCGGTCGGCCCCGTGAGCATCACGGGCATGCCTTGCCGATAGGCCTGCTCGAACAGCCGGACCTCGTTGCCGTTCGCGTAGTACGTGCTCATAGGATCCTCACCGTCAGGCCGCGACCAGCTCGCGGTGTACGTGGGCCAGCACGCGAGGCAGTTCCTCCACGCGCCGGATGCGTTGCGAGCGGCGAGGTCCGAACACTTCGGGCAACGGATCCACCCGAGTCGGGCCGACCCCGACGTAGTAGAGAGAGACCCCGGCGTCGTCGGCCTCCTGCACCGCGTGCGCTGCGTCTGCCCACGCATAGCGCCCCTCGTAGCCTTCGTCCGAGATCAGCCCGTCGCCGATGACGATCAGCAGGCGCCGCTCGGCAGGTTGGCCCAGCAACCGCCGG
Organism: Mycolicibacterium mageritense; assembly: GCF_010727475.1. Classification (NCBI taxonomy): domain Bacteria; kingdom Bacillati; phylum Actinomycetota; class Actinomycetes; order Mycobacteriales; family Mycobacteriaceae; genus Mycobacterium; species Mycolicibacterium mageritense. Next base: position 2,772,417 of record NZ_AP022567.1, on the reverse strand, counting down.
GTGAGGTGGCGCAGCGGTGCCCCGAGCCGCGTATAGCCACCGGCCGCCAGACCCGATCCGCTCGGCGGCACGAAGCGTGGATCGGCGAAGTCCTTGAGGCACTGCACTTCGACGTGGTGGCGGGTGTTGCCCGTGAACACGAAGATGCCATGCCGTTCGCGGGTCTGCGCCATGGCCCGTGACAGCGCGTCCGCACACGCGAGCTCCAGCCGGAAGATACGTCCGCCGTGGATGCCGAGCGACGAGCTGCCGTCGAGCAGCAGCGCTGTGGCGACGTCCCGACATGCGGGCAACAGGTCACGGAAAACCTTTGGTTCGGAGGCCTCACCCGTGGCGAGGTCGATGTAATGCCTTACGTACGAGTCGACGTCGAGATCGGATCCGTCATCGAGTCGGCCGGTCATCGCGCGGTGCGTGTGCTCCCGGAACCACCTGCGCAGGTCGGTCGATGCCGGCGCGGGGCCAGTCCGGCGTACCGGTGCGGCCCGCTCGACGACCGCGACGTGGTCGCGCAAGAAGCTCTCGGTCCACGCGTTCCACTCGGGGTACGGGATCCCGGGGCGATTTTCGGGCGTGACGTCGAGGTCGTCGTCCTGCGGGCGACTCGGCGGCGGCAGGTTCGGGTTGCGCACCCCGCCGTCGCCGCCCACGGGTACCGAATACGGTCTCGGCAAACGTTTCTGGGTACTGGTCCACGGCATGCGGCCGAACCGCCGGCGCAGCGTGTCGGTCAGCCCGATCGGCGCGACGTGGGTTGCGGGCAGGCTGCCCAGCAGCGGATGGAGCCCGATGGGGCCGTTCGTACGGGCCAGTGCCACAGCCTGATTCAGCATTTCAGTGGCATCGGTCTCGGCCGCGCCGACTGGCAGGCCCGGGATCAGGCCGGTGAGATCGGGCAGTAAGCCCGGCCAACTGGACGCGATCCAGCCGAGTGCGACACCCCCTTCGATCAGCGTCAGCGCCCGCAGTTCGCGGGCCGACAGCTCATGCAGCCGGTAGGCCGCGAGCCGGTCTTTGGACGGTGAACATTGCAGGGCCACACCACAAGTCAATGCCCTACGCGTCCACGCGGTAACCGGATAGGGCACCTGGACGTAGGTCATGGCCGAGTTCAGCCCGAAACCGCGCTGCGCGCCCGTCACCAGGCGGACGCCTTCTCGGCGGTTTCCGCTCAGCGCCACGGCCGTCAACGCGCAGCTGCGTTCGATCATGCTCGGGTGCCAACCGGTGTACTCGGTCATCGCTCAGAACGTGCCGATGTTCGAGAACATCCAGTACCAGAACCAGATGATCAGGGCTGTGCCGCCCCACGCACCGATGTACCGGCAGATCTCCCACAGCATGTCGAAACCTCCATTTCGAAAGATACTGACTACAGTCAGTCTGAAAAGATCTCCCGGTTCACCGAGTGCAGGTACGGGATGGCCAGGAACGGCGTGATGTAGAAGATGTCGTAGAGCCACCAGCCGATCACCGGGAACACCACACCGGCGTAGCGGACGTCGGCGAACATCGTCATGTTGAACACATAGCCGACCCAGATCACGACGCCCATCCAGCAGGTCACGATCATCCACTGGTGGCCCCACCGCTTCATCTGCAGGAACCCGATGGCCGCGGCGATCCGCATGGTGAAGACCGTGAGGATCAGGCCCACTTCCCAGCCCTTCTCGCCCGGGCCCGCGGCACCGCCGATCCACAACTCGTTGAAGTGCCAGAAGTAGCCGGCGTCAAACATGTTGCCCCAGCCGTTGAGTAGCACGCGAGCCAGCAGGGTGTGGTGTCCGACGAGGTCGAGCGACCATCCCACGGCATTGATCGCGGCATCGATGATGACCAGGTAGCCGAGCAGGGTCACGATCATGGGCCGCACCGAGAGCCCGTCGCGGTGCGCGCGGCGGAGCAGCCAGACCCCGCGCAGGAACAGCGGCAGCCCGAAGATCCCGAGGGCGGCGCTGCCGATCAGCAGGGATCCCGAGATCAGCCATCTGTCGGCCTCACGTTGCGCGCGCCGGGACCGCTCCTCGTGATCGCCTGCAGATGTCCCGACGTCGGTCGTCGACAGCTTCAAGTCCCCTCCTGCGCGTGTGCGATGTTGACTGACTATAGTCAATGAAACAGCACACCGACAGAGGGTGGATCCCAGCCCGCCGCTAGGGCCGGATGCTGCGCAGCGTCCTGCGCACGAAGTCCTCCAGGAGGTCGTCGCGAGTCGGCCAGTCGGTGGTGGTGACCAACAGTGCATAGAAGCCCAGCAGGAAGAACACCGCGCTGTTCATCGGGTTGACGTCGGCACCGACCTCACCCCGCTGCTGGGCCAGTTCGATCTCGCCGGCCACCCCCACGATCACCGGGTGGTCCTGGCCGCCTTCGGTCTGAGGACGTGTCTGCGAGAAATGCAGCGCGAGAAAGTCTTTGAACAGCAGAACACCGAGCCTGCGCTCCAGGCCCGCCACGAGCCGCATCGCCTCCCGCAGCGCGCCCGCCAGGTCGTGTGGCTTCTTGAGGTACTGCGCGAACTGCTTGGCTATCCGCTCTTCTTCGCGCTGCTCCAGCTCCAGCAACACGTGCTCCTTGGTCGGAAAGTGAAAGAAGAACGTGCCGTGGGCAACTCCGGCCGCGGCCACGATCGCTCCGACGTCGGCCTCGGCCATGCCCGCACGCTTGAATTCCGCGATCGCAGCGCCCATCAGCCGCTCCCGCGTCTGCAGTCGCTTGGCTTCCCGCGCCGACAACCCGTCCGCCACCGCCATGCTCGTTCCTTCGTCGTAGCCGTACCGGCTCGACAGTATCGCGCTACGGCCGTGCCGCGGCATCACGCAAGATCTGCTGCAACCGCGCAAAAGGATCCCCGCCGCGGGGATCGAGCTGCAGCGGCGCATCGGGCCGGGCCGCGCCGGAGTCCGCGGCCGCCGGTGGCGGTGGCGGTGGCAGAACAGCGGCAGGGGGTGGCAACGGTGGCGCGGTCCGCAGCGCCGCGATCTTGGCGTCCAGACGCGGCGCAGTCTCATCGCGGACCTTGCGACGCTCCGGGTCGGGATCGGAGTTGCCCGCGAAGCAACCGACCGGTGCCTGCTCGACCAGTTCCCGGGCACTCAGGTAGCGGGCCAGTGCCCCCGGGGCGTCGAAGCCGGCCGCGGCGCGGTCGCCGAGCGTCTCCCGGACCAGTTCGAGATTGACCCGCGCCGGACATCCGGAGTCTGGGCCGGTGACGGCCAAGCTGAGCGCGAATTCACGGTCGGCGTCGTCGAGCCGACCTTCGAGAACCGCGAGAGCGCCTGCCGCGAACCGGGTCTTGGCCGGTTCGATCACGTTGAGCACGTTCAGGATCGCGACGTCGCGCCCCAGCGCAGTGGTGTCCCGCGCGGCGAAGTCTGATTGCGCCGCAGTGCCTGCCAGGACCACCGAGACACACTTGAGGATCACCACGACCAACATGACTGCGACGGGCGTCGAGTACAGCAGGAGTCGACGCCGAAGCGTCGGGCGGTCCGTCATGTCAACACGCTCCTGCTGCCGAACCGGGTGCGACGAAAATCGGTCAGCACGCGGAACAGTTCGGTGACGATCAGTGCTGCGGCGCCGAGCGCGAAGATCCAGTACGTCTCGATGCCGTCCCGGGTCCGCGCCGACGGGCCGGTTTCGGCGGCGCTGATGTGCGGAAAGGCGTCGTCGGGCAATCCCCCGGCCGCGCGCGGCAGGTACGGCACGCCGATCTGGTCCGCGACCGCGCGCAGGGTGTCCGTACCGGAACCGGTGCCGTAGCCGAACACCGCGCCACCGTCGACCGAGTCGGCAGGCAGGTCGAAATCCCTCGGCACGGCCTGTGATCCGGGCGCCCCGGCGCCGAGGTAGAACACCAGGTTCTGCGCCCTCGGATACTGCTGTACCGCGCTGATCAGTTGATACCGCAGCAGGGTCGCGGCCGCACCCACGTTGGTCTGGTCCTGCGCGGCGGCGGGTTCAGGGTTCAGCGTCGACACCACCGGCCGCAGGCTCCACTGATCGTCGGACAGTGGCCAATCCAGTGCCGGGCGGGCCGCGAAGCCGATCACCGCGAACCGCGCGCGAGGGTAGCGATCGATCAGCGATGCCAGATCGTTTTGTGCTGCTGTGATTCTCGGTCGACCGTCCGCGCCGCGCTCGGCCATGTCCGCCGACCGGTCGACCACCACGAAGATGCTCGGCTCGTGGTCGCCGGCAATGGTCACACCGGGTTGCGCGGCACCACCGATCACGGGCCTCGCGGCGGCGATCAACAACAACACCGCGGCCACCACCGGTCCGACCGCACGCCGCCCATGCGAACGCACCGCCGCCACCGATGCCCAGGCGACAGCCATTGCGAGCACGACGAGCACCACCGCAGGCGCGACGGGTTCGAATCTCATCGCTGGATCACCACCCCCCACGCGAGCGCCGCGGCCACTGCGATCAGGGCGACGGTCAACGGAACATCCGGAGCCTCGGCGGATTTCAGCATCGCAGTGCCTGCCGCCGTGGCGGCAGGCCGGTGGTCCCGGATCTCCTCGACGTGCGCGGTCGCGTCGGCACCGGCCGCATAGGCGCGGCCGCCGGTGTCTCGCGCGAGCGCGGTCAGCACCTCGCCCGGCCCACCGGTCACCATCGCATTGACCTGAATATCCGCGTCGACCGCGAGCTTTCGCACCTGCTCGCCGGTGAACAGTGGCGACCCCGAGCCCGCCGCGATGTCCGGTCCGACGTAGATCAGCGATCGACGCTGGGCCACCTTCTCCTGGAACGCCGGGAAACCGGTCAAGCACATCGCCAGGACGTCTGTGGCAGCGCGACTGTAGTCGCTGTAGCTCACCGGCGCCACGAATCCGGCGACATCGCTGGGCGTCTCGACGGCCCGCGCATACCGGGCGAATTGTGCCGCGGCGTACTGATAGTCGCGCGTCATCGGCACCACGCGGCGGTTCGCCGAGGTCAGGCCGATGCGCTCGGTGCCGAATGTGGGGGTTTCACCCGCGAAATAGCGCAGCGTGGCACTCACTGCCGAGTCGGTCACCGGACTGCCGACGCACACCATGATGTCCTCGGGCTGCGGGGCCGCCGATCGGTGCGCGGAAGACGGCAGGCCGGTGGGCCGGGCCGCGGCGAGCACCGCCGCGGCGAATGCGACGACCAACAGCACACCCGCGACACAGGATGCGATGGTGTGACGCCGGACGGCCCGGACGTACGCGGGCAGACCGGTGAGCCGACGGGTGTTGGCCATCGGGCGCGGCGAGATCGCTTGGCGCCGCGGCCACATCAGTGCGACCACCACGCAACCGGCCAAGGCCAGACATCCCGCGATGGCGACGATCCACCAGATCAGGTCCACGTGCGGATCAACTCCTCGGCGTGATCACTGGCCGCGGCGACGTCCACTGTCGAAAGCATGTTGAACTGCGCGTCGGTGAGATCTGCCAGCAGCGGCGCAGCGGGGGCCAGCGTGCTCTGCGCGGCGATGTCGTCGACCTGCATGTACTGTGCGCGGGCACCCGTCATGGCGTGCAGGAAGGCGCGGACTTCACGGCTCAGCGCTGCCCCGGCCGCCGCGGACGCGAGGTCGCGTTCGCGATAACGGATTCCGATGCGCCGCACGGCGCGCGCGAACCGCCGCTTGACCAGTTCGGCACGTGCGGCTCCGACCAGCGGCAGCGGTCGACGGCCGGGCCTGGTCAGCATGAAAACCCCGGTGTACCACACGATCAGCGCCGCAGCAGCGACCACCGCGACCCACAGCCACACACCCGAGTAGGGCGTGGGCCCCATCACGTGGCGAAGCAGATCAACCGGCACGCGCGTACGTCCCGGTCATCGTGGTCAGGGCCGCCCGGATGCGGTCGCTCCCCGGCACCATCGCGTGTGACACCCCGTGCTGGGTGAGAGTGTCCGAAAGTTGCTCGCGGCGTTGGCGTTCAGAGTCCCGATAAGCCGCAACCACATCGGGACCCAGGACGTCACCGGCCAGGATGAACCGGCCGTCGAGCACGTCGGCTCCGGGGCGGTCGTCGTCGGCCGACGCCACGGCAGGCACGTCGGGCACCATCGCCCACAACACGTCGTGACGCGCGGTGAGCGCGCGCAGCACATCGCGCAACCGGTCGGTGACGTCTGGCTCGTCGGAGACCACCACGACCACGGACCGGTGCCGGTAGTGCCGGGCGGTCCAGTCGAGTTGCACCAGAACGTCGCTCGCGCCGGGATTGGTCGTGGTGTGCTGATGGAACCGGTGCAGCAGATACTCGATGTGAGTCTCACCGCGCCGCAACCTGATGTCGAGGCAGCCGCGAGCGTCTCCGAACACCATGCCGATCTCGTCGGACCGGGGCAGGGTGATCAACCCGATGGCACCGATGATGTGCTCGGCCACGTCACGTTTCAGTTCGCCCGAAGGGGCCAGCCCCGCGGAGTTGCGCCCGGCGTCGGCGACCACCACGACCTTGTGGTGTTTCTCCGACACGAACCGCTTGATCAAGGTGTGGCCGGACCGCGCCGTGGCCTTCCAGTCGATGTCACGCACGTCGTCGCCCGCCACGTACGGCCGCAGTTCGTCGAATTCCAGGCTGCGCGTGTGGATCAGGGCGTGGTGGCCTCCGGTCAGCAGACCGCTGGTGTCCCGGCCGAAATGCACCTTGGCGGCGTCGAGGCGTCTACCCATGGTTGCCCGCCTATGGAACCGGGACCACGCGCAGCACCGCGTCGACGATCACGTCGGGGGTGACTCGTGCGCTTGCGGCCTCGAAGCCCAGGATCAGCCGGTGCCGCAGGACACGATGGGCAAGTCTGGCGATGTCGTCGGGCACCACGTGGTCGCGTCCGCGCAGGATGGCCAAGGCTCGGGCCGTTCGGCAGAACGCTATGGTGGCGCGGGGGCTGGCACCGTATTCGACGAGCCTGGCCAGGTTGGCCGGCAGGTACTCGTGCGGTTCCCGGGTGACCCCCACCAGGCGGCTCGCGTATTCGACGAGTGCGCGGTCCAGATGCACGGCCCCGGTGATCGCCTGAACGCGCCGCACGTCCTCGACGCTCACCACCGGTGCGGTGCGATGGTTCCGGTCGTACAACCCGGCGTCCATCCGCGCGATGATCTCGACCTCGTTGTCGACCGACGGATAGTGCAGCAGTTCTTTGAGCATGAAGCGATCGGTCTGGGCTTCCGACAGCGGATAGGTGCCTTCCTGGTCCACCGGGTTCTGCGTCGCGACGACCAGAAACGGGTCGGGGATGGGGTACACGACGCCGGCGATCGTGGTCTGGCGCTCCTCCATCGCCTCAAGCATCGCGCTCTGCGTCTTGGCGCTCGACCGGTTGATCTCGTCGAGCAGCACGATGTTGGCGTGCACGGGCCCGAGCTGGGTCGCGAACGAGTGCGTGGCGGCCTCGTACACCTGCGTGCCGAGGATGTCGCTGGGCAACAGGTCGGGCGTGCACTGGATGCGGTGGAACGTGCCGTCGATGGATTCCGCCACGACGCGCGCGGCCGTGGTCTTGGCGAGGCCGGGAACACTTTCGAGCAGCAGATGCCCGCCGGCGAGCAGCGCGACGAGCATCGACTCGCGCAGGTGCTGCTGCCCGACGACCTTCGCCGCGAATGACGAGGCCACGGCGCCGGCCACCTGTTGCGCGAGCGCCACGTCACGCTGGTCGAGCTGTTCCTGCGACGTCGTCATGGGGCCTTCCGGTCGGAGATGTCTGACCGGAGTACCCAGGGTTTGCCGAACTCATGCCTGCCCGCTGCCTGCCATGACGGGCGGGTGCCGCCTGCCGACCTGGGCGCTGCGGCGGTTGCACTGTGCCACCCGGGTCAGGAACCTGGGCCGCAGCAGGTTCACGGGTGAGTCGATCATCCCGATGACCCGCAGAAACTGTTGCGCGACATCGGGATCGGTTTCCGCAGCGATGATGACCTTGTCCAGATAGGCGTTGCTGATGCGCATGGACAGCGGGCGCGGGCCCACCACCTCGGGTAGCGCCAGATCCGATCCCGCGGCGGTCTGCCACGCCACCCGGACCTTCTTTGCGCTCGCGCGATGGAAGCGCCGGGACAGCCCGTGAGTGCCACGGCGGAGGCAGTCGCGCAGCTCGAGCGCCTCGGCAGCCGCAATCGTCATACCCTGGCCATAGATCGGATTGAAGCTGCACACCGCGTCACCGCACACCAGCAATCCGTCGGGCATGCTGCGCATGGCGTCGTAGCGGCGCCAGCGGTTGGACGGCACCCGATGATGCTGCACCTCGCCGACGGGCTCGGCGGTTCGCAGCGCCGCCAGCACATGCGCGGGCGCGAAATCGGTGACGAATTCCAGCATCTCGGGAAACTCCGTCGGTGGCTCGAGTCCGGCCATCGCGCCGACCGCGAACATCCACATACCGTTCTCGTATCCGACCAAACCCAGCATCCGGGGCCGCCCCGCGACCGGCATGACCGCGACGAAGTGCTCGTCCACGGCCCCGGCCGGCAGCCGCAGCAGCTGGCCGGCGTAGACGAGCCGGACCACCAGATCGTCCTCGAAGGGCCTGGCGTAACCGAGTTCGTCGAGGAATACCGGCGTCCGGGAACCGCGGCCGGTGGCGTCGACGATCACATCGGCCGAAAGCGTGGCGACCTCGCCCGTTGCGTGACGTGCCACCCGTACCCCGGTGACCCGGTCGCGCCGCGGCGTCGCGGTGAGCCCGAGCACATCGCGGCCGTCCTGGACCGAAACATTGGATATGCGCCGAACACGTTCGCGGACATGGTGTTCCAGCAGCGGCCGGCTGGGGAACTGCATGGTCATCGGCTCGTGTCTGGCGGACTTCCCGGACCGCACCAAGAAGTGGCCGCCGACCGATATGCACATCTTCGAGAAGTCGCCGTCATTCCAGCTGGCGACCCCGTCAGCGGTCAGCTCGTCGAGGAAACCCGGGAACAGTTCGTCGAGGATCTGCGATCCCCGGGCTGACAGCGCATGAATCATGCGGCCCTGCGGCACCCCACGCCGGTTGGCCGGGTCGCTCGGCAGTTCGTCACGCTCGACGATCGTCACGGTGCGGTAGAAGTCGGCCAGCACCCTGGCGGCCAGCAGGCCGCTCATGCTGGCGCCGAGGACGATTGCGTGCTCACCGCGCATTTCCATGCTCGGATTGTCCGGCTGGGGCGAGACCGCGCCCTAGAGTAGGCCGCTACTCCAATCCAATTCCGCGACCAATTTCTCGAAAGCTGTCACATTCCGCGCAGTCGAGGTGTCTAGAGGGGGAACCCGATAACGACACATCGACAAGGAGTGCACCCCATGGATGCTCGACTGAACATGTTCGAGAACGCGACAGCCATGAAGATGCTGAAGTACGTGACGGCCGCGGGCAAGGTGATCAAGGATTCGCCGCTGCCCCAGGCCACGCGCGAGCTGGTGGCGCTGCGCGCCAGCCAGATCAACGGCTGCGGGTTCTGCACCGACATGCACACCAAGGACGCCATCGCGGCCGGCGAGAGTCAGACCAGGCTCAACCTGGTCGCCGCGTGGCGCGAGGCCACGGTGTTCACGGAGGCCGAACGCGCGGCCCTGGAGCTGGCCGAGGAGGGCACGCGCATCGCCGACGCGGCGGGCGGGGTATCCGACGAGGTGTGGGCCAACGCGGCCAAACACTACGACGAGGATCAGCTCGCCGCACTGGTCTGCCTGATCTCGTTCATGGGCACGGTCAACCGCCTCAACGTCATCACCCGCCAGCCGGCCGGCGACTACCAGCCCGGCCAGTTCGGGTAGCCGCGGGCTACACCAGGTTCCGCAGCTGCTCGATGAGCTTGACGCGTTCTGCCGGCGTCGCCGCAATCGGCACCACGTTGAGTGTGGTGACGCCGGCCTCGCGGAACGCCGCGATCCGTTCCTTGACGAATCCCGCTGAACCGATGAGGGATACGTCACGCACCAGGTCGTCGGGAACGACCTTCGCCGCGGCCTCTTTGTCACCGGCCAGGTAGAGCTCCTGGATGCGGTCGGCCTCGGCGCCGTAGCCGTAGCTGGTGGCCAGCGCGTGGTAGAAGTTCTTGCCCTTGGCGCCCATGCCGCCGATGTACAGGGCCAGGTGCGGCTTGACGAACTCGCGCAGCGGTTCGACGTCGTCGCCGATGGCCAGCACCGGGCCCGCGTAGACGTCGAGTTCGCCGAGTGCGGGGTCGCGGTTGGCCTTGCCGGCCCGCAGGGCGTCACCCCACACGTCCTGCGCCTTTTCCGGCAGGAAGAAGATCGGCTGCCAGCCCTCGGCGATCTCGGCGGCCAGCTCGACGTTCTTGGGGCCAAGCGCCGCGAGCAACACCGGAATGCGTTCCCGGACAGGCTCGTTGATGAGCTTGAGGGACTTGCCCAGCCCGGTGCCCTGGTCGGCGGGCAGCGGGACCGTGTAGTACTTGCCGGCATACTGCAGCCGCTCACGGCGCCACACCGCGCGGCAGATCTCGACGACCTCGCGGGTGCGGCCGATCGGAGCGTCGTAGGGCACGCCGTGGAAGCCCTCGATCACCTGCGGGCCGGAGGCTCCGAGCCCCAGGACGAACCGGCCGTCGGACACGTAGTCGAGCCCGGCGGCCGTCATCGCGGTCAAGGTCGGGGTGCGCGTGTAGAGCTGCATGATCCCCGACGCCAATTGCACGCGTTCGGTGCTCGCCGCCAGGTAGCCCAGTGCGCTCACCGCGTCGAACGAATACGCCTCGGGCACGAAGACGATGTCGAGCCCCGCGCGTTCGAGGTCGGCGACCTCGGCGGCCACCTCTTTGAAACCGCCCGCGTAGTTGATACCGAGTCCGATGCGCATGGTCACTGCCCCGCCAATGCTTCCTGCTGGATCCGCTCGAACTGGGCACCCATGGCCTCGGAGAGTGCCTGCGCGCCCGACAACGGGCGCACCATCACCATGAAGTCGTCAATCAGTCCGTCGTCGTTGGTGTGGATGAAGTCGCACCCGGTGATCCGCTTGCCCGACACCGTGGCCTCGAAGACCAGGGCGTGGTCGTGGCCGTTGGCGTCGGCGATCTCACGGATGTAGTGGAAGTCTTCGAAGACGCGCAGCACGCCGCGCAGGATGGCCGCGGTGATGGACTTACCCGGATAGGGCTTGAACGCCACGGGGCTGGTGAACACGACGTCGTCGGCCAGGAGCGCAGCCATCGCGTCCTCGTCGCGGGCCTCGACGGCCTGCCGGAAGGGATGCATCGGCACCTCACTTAGTCACTTTGTTGAATAGGTGTGGATGAGGCTATGCGGCCTTGCCCGCCATGTCCAGATGGGATTAATCACTTTGTTGACTATCCAGAACGGTTGTACGCTGCCGCCGTGGCGCTTCGAGACGCGGTGTTGGCCGCCCTGCTGGACGGTGAGTCCTCAGGCTACGACCTGGCCAAACGCTTCGACGCGTCGGTCGCCAACTTCTGGACCGCGACCCCGCAGCAGCTCTACCGCGAACTCGACCGGCTGGCCGCCGACGGCCTGATCGCCGCACGCGTCGTACAGCAGGAGCGCAGGCCCAACAAGCGCATGTTCTCCCTGACCGACGCCGGGCGGGAGGCCATCCACGCGTTCACCGCGCGCCCGCCCAAGCCCCTGACCATCCGCGACGAGTTGCTCATCAAGGTCAACGCGGTCGACGGCGGCAACGCCGAGGCCGTCCGTGACCTGGTCGCCGAACAACTCGAGTGGTCCACCACCAAACTCGCGCGCTACGAACGCATGCGAACCCGGCTGCTCGACGGGCAGACCGAGGACGACTATCTCGCACACGGCGACCGGGTCGGTCCCTACCTCACGCTGCTGCGCGGAATTGCGTTCGAAGAAGAGAACGTTCGGTGGTCGCAGCGCACCCTCGCGCTGCTCGACCAACGGCTCCGGACTCGCGCCGACGCCTCGAGAGACGCCCAGCCCAAAGTGGAGTAGTCCATTACCCCATACACCCGCGCACAGGCCGGCCCACGATATCGCTGCACGAGAAACAGCGCGTAGGCGCGCGGAGATCCAGGGGGCTGCGGTGGTACCGAATCGAGCGGGGAAGTCTGAAAAACAGTGTGCTTCAACCGGGTTCACGATGCGAATACGTCGCGGGGCGGCCGCCCTCGCGGCGGTGGTCCTTGCGGTGTGGCTGCCCACGCCGGGACTGCCGGTCGCACAGGCCGCGGCGCCCGAAGTCACCGCGAGCGAGAACCCGGTCCTCATCGCCTACCCGCACTTCGTCAAGAAGACCATCGACCTCACGTGGCGCCTGGATCCGTTCCAGCTGGCGACGCTCACCGTGACCGAGAGCGGCACACAGGTGCTCACGCAGACGGTGGGTTCCGGCACGGGTGAAGGAACCGTCCCGCTGGAGGTCGCCTATGACAAGACCTACACGGCGCAACTCAAGAACGTCTTCGGCGACCTGGGCGCCCCACTCGTCATCACGACCGACAAACCCCACGTCGAAATGAGTTGCGCTCAGCGGTGCATCAAGAGCGTCGACGTGCAACCACACGGAGGCTGGGCCCAGTTCACGATCGCGATGAACAAGACGGCAGTGATCACGGTCGAGGCGAGCACGACACCGCCTGACAGCAGCGGCAAGTGGAGCGACCCCAACGCGGTTACGGCGTTCGCGGGGACCGTCGTCCCCACCGACCACTACGCGCCGCCGTTGGCCGGCCTGACGCCGAACACCAAGTACCACTACGTCGTGCGCGCCCAGGTGGGCAACCACGAGCAGGTGAAGACCGGCAGTTTCACGACGTTGAAACGGCGCGTGAACGTGCATTTCGACGAGATCCAGATGATCGAGGACAGTGACGGGCCACTCGACGGCGACTGTGACTGCTTCTTCTACTTCGGCGTGGCAGATCTGGAGCCGATCCGGTACGGCAGTCAGGACAACAAGACCGGTATGGGCAGCGGCGCGACGTACCCCATCGACGTCGCCGCAGGATTCATCAACGCGCCGAACGACATTCGGATCGGTGTGGGTGGTTACGACGACGACACCGACGCATTCGAGATCATGGTGTTCGACTGCATCGTCGGTCACGGGCCACCGCACGACGGGCAGTCCTGGAAGGACAGCTGGAGTGCGGACGGCTGCATGGAGCACGCCGGCGACGAGATCACGATCGGTTTGGCCCGGCAGGGGCCGCCGTGGGCTCCCGGCGACGTGGACGAACAGTTCACGGAACCGTTCACGATCTCGGTCGACGGCGAACTCGTGTACAAAGTCCGCGGGACGGTCAGGGTCTCCTACGAGGCGTAGATTGGGTCTGCACCGGTTCGGCCCTGCCCCTTCCACCATATCGCGCACCCCCGGACTTGCGGCAAGGCCCCGGTTGTGCCCCAAAATGGCAGGCCGAAGGCGGGATTCGCGGACTTGGGAGATGTGTGACAGACCACGATTACGAGGATGAGCTGCGTGCCGAGCGCGCCTATGTGGCGGGCTTGTACACCCGGCTCGATGCCGAGCGTTCGCGCGCCAAGGACCGCTACCGGGCGACCCTGGGTGACCCGGTCGATCCCCAGAACGGTGGGACGCTGGTGGAGCGGGATGCCGCGGTGCGCGCCCTTGCCAAGGAGATCCACCGGCTCGACGTGTCGGACAACGGATTGTGTTTCGGCCGGCTGGACACCATCGAGGATGAACGCCTCTACATCGGCCGGATCGGGATCCTCGACCGGGACAACGACTACGAGCCCCTTCTGCTGGATTGGCGGGCGCCGCTCGCGCGGGCCTTCTACGTCGCAACGGCGGCCAGCCCGGAGAACATGCGGCGCAGGCGCCAGTTCCACACGCTGGGCCGCCGGCTGACCGGATTCACCGACGAGATCCTCGGGCGCCCAACCGCCGGTGACCGCGGTGACGCGGCCCTGCTCGCGGCGGTCAACGCACCGCGTGGCGCGGGCATGCGCGACATCGTCGCCACCATCCAGGCCGAGCAGGACGAGATCATCCGGCTCGACCACATGGGTGTGGTGGTGATCGAGGGTGGGCCGGGCACCGGCAAGACCGTGGTGGCACTGCATCGCGTGGCATATCTGCTCTACACGCACCGCGAGCGCATGCAGCGCCACGGTGTGCTGGTGGTCGGCCCCAACCCCGCGTTCCTGGACTACATCGGGCGGGTGCTGCCGTCACTCGGCGAGACCGACGCCGTGTTCATGACCGTCGGCGATCTGTATCCGGGCCTGCATGTCACTGCCGAGGACACCCCGGAGGCGACCCGGGTCAAGGGTTCGCTGCGGATGCTCGACGTGCTCGCGGCAGCGATCGCCGACCGCCAGCAGGTGCCGGCCGAGCCGCTGCTGATCGACCTGGCCGACGTCACGGTGCGCATCGACGCCGAGACCGCCGAATGGGCCCGTCAGGAGGCGCGCGACAGCAAGCTGCCCCACAACGAAGCCCGCGCGGTGTTCCGCGACATCGTCACCTACGTGCTCACCGAACGGGCCGTCGCCCGGATCGGCAAAGGCTGGCTGACCCGGGAAGACCGCGCGGCGTGGGAAGAGCTGCGGGCAAGCCTGGTCAGCGAGCTCGACGAGAACGAGGCGTTCACCGCCGCCCTCGACGAACTCTGGCCCGTCCTGACGCCGGAAACGCTTCTGGCCCCGCTGTATTCGTCACCGGAGCGGTTGCGTGCGGCCGGCGTCGACGAGACGTTGTGGCGGGCCGACGGCGCCGCCTGGACCGTCGCGGATGTGCCGCTGCTCGACGAGCTGGTCGACCTGCTGGGCCGGGACAAGGCGGCCGACGAAGCCGCCGAGCGGGAACGCCGCGAGGAAGCCGCGTACGCGGCGGGCGTGCTCGACCTGATGATCGCTCGCGAAGACCTGATGGACGACGAGGACCGGCTGCTGGCCCGCGACCTGCTCGACGCCGAAGAACTCGCCGAACGGTTCGAGGAGCGCGACAATCGCGAACTGAGTGAGCGGGCTGCCGCGGACCGCGAGTGGACCTACGGCCATGTCGTGGTCGACGAGGCGCAGGAACTGTCCGAAATGGCGTGGCGGGTGCTGATGCGCCGGTGCCCGCGCCGGTCCTTCACGGTCGTCGGAGATCTGGCCCAACGGCGTTCGTCGGCCGGCGCGACGTCATGGGACACGGTGCTGGCGCCGTATGTGCCCGCGGACGCGAGGAGCACGAACAGGGGTGGCCGCTGGCTCTACCGGACCCTTTCGGTGAACTACCGCACTCCCGCGGAGATCATGGCCGTCGCCGCGGCCTTGCTCGCCGAGTTCGCGCCGTCGGTGCAACCGCCCGAGTCGGTCCGCGCGTCCGGCGT
Source organism: Mycolicibacterium mageritense (assembly GCF_010727475.1). Classification (NCBI taxonomy): domain Bacteria; kingdom Bacillati; phylum Actinomycetota; class Actinomycetes; order Mycobacteriales; family Mycobacteriaceae; genus Mycobacterium; species Mycolicibacterium mageritense. The sequence goes on along the minus strand of NZ_AP022567.1, from coordinate 2,757,143 downwards.
GCAGCCGTGGTCCCGGCACGTGTCCGCTGACGAGATTGCCGGTGCCATCGCAGAATTCGAGCGTGACGAGGCGGCCCGCGACGGCACCAGTGTGGTGATCGGGCCGCCGGGCGTGCCGGGCACGGTGCCGCCTTCGGAGACCAAGGGGCTCGAATTCGACGCGGTGCTCGTGGTCGAACCCGAACGGATCCTGGCCGACGGCCCGCGCGGCGCGGCCGAACTCTACGTGGCCCTCACCCGCGCCACGCAGCGCCTCGGTGTGCTGCACGTCGATCCGCTGCCGCCTGCGCTCTCCGGTCTGGTCGACGTCGGCTCGTGACGTGATCGGTGCTGTCAGCTCGATCGGCGGTCAGGACTGGGCGGACGGGAATCGTGGCGGACGCTTCTCCCGCAGCGCGGTGTAGCCCTCGACGACGTCCGGGCCCAGGAACGTCAGCATCTCGTAGGCTGCGGACTGGTCGAAGATCGGGCCCGCGCCGCGGACCCAGTTGTTGAGCGCGCGTTTGGTCAGTCGGATCGCCTGTTGCGCGCCGGTCGCGAGGCCATCGGCGATGCGCAGCGCCTCATCCAGAACCTGCTCGCGGGGAAGCGCTTTGGCGACAAGCCCGATCCGCTCGGCCTCGGTCCCGGTCACCATGTCTCCGGTCATCAGGTAGTACCGCGCCTTCGCCATGCCTGCCAGCAGCGGCCAGATGATCGCGGCGTGGTCCCCGGCGGCGACCCCGAGTTTGACGTGACCGTCGCCGATCCGGGCATCCTCGGCCATCACGGCGATGTCGGCCATCAGCGCGGCCACCGCGCCGGCACCGACCGCGACCCCGTTGATCGCCGACACGATGGGCTTCTCGCAGTTGATCATGTTGTAGACCAGGTCGCTCATCTCACTGAGCATGTGCGACACCCGGTGGTAGTCGCCCGCCATCCGCTCGACCATCGCGAGGTCGCCCCCGGCGCTGAAGGCCTTGCCCGCACCGGTGATGACGGCGACGCGGGTGTCCCGGTCCGCTGACACGTCCTTCCAGATGTTCGCGAGCTCGGCGTGCATCTGCTCGTCGGCCGCGTTGTATTTCTCCGGCCGGTCGATCGTGATCAGCAGTACGCCGTTGGCCCGGCGGCTCAACGTCAACTGCCGATAGTTCTCGAAGCTCATCTCACGCCTTCCTCCGCTCAGTCCGGATCGCCGTATTCGTCGAACCAGTAGGCGAGCTTGCCGCGCCGGCTCACCGCGCGCAGCCGCGCTTCGGCCGCGGCCCGCATCTTCGTCGTGGTGACGATCAGCAGCTCGTCACCGATGGCGAGCCGGGTGTCGGGCAGCGGCACGAACGTATGGCCGTTGCGGATGATCAGGGTGATCACCGCGGGGTCGGGCAGCCGCAGCTCGAGGATCGTCACGTTGTGCAGGCGCGACATGGGTCGCACCTTCATGGTCAGCAGTTCGGCGTCGAGCACGTCGAGCGGCGCTGCCTCGACCTGGATCTCGCGCGTCGATTCCCGGTTGACCAAACCCAGTGCGTGTGCGACGAACCGCAGGCTCGGTGCCTGCACCAGGGTGAAGATCACCACGAGCACGAACACGATGTTGAGCAGCCGCGTACTGCCCGACACGCCCGCGACGATCGGAAACGTCGCGAGCACGATCGGAACCGCGCCGCGCAGCCCCGCCCAGGACAGAAAAAGCTGTTCGCGAAACGAGATGCCAAACCCGATGAGCGACACGAGCACCGAAGCCGGCCGCGCTACCAACAGCAGCACGAGTCCCACCACGATCGCCGGGACCACGTCTGCGGTCAGCTCGCTGGGATCCACCAGCAACCCGAGCAACACGAACAGTCCGATCTGCGCGAGCCAGCCGAGCCCCTCCGCGAACGACCGCGTCGTCGACCGGTGCGGCAGCCCGGAATTGGCCAGGACCACCGCCGATAGGTATGCCGCGATGAAACCGCTCGCGTGCGCACTGCCGGAGGCCGCGAATGCGACCATGCCGAGCCCGAATGTCGCGATCGGGTACAGCCCGGATGCGGGTAACGCGATGCGGCGCAGCGCAACTGCGCCGGCAAAACCGATCCCGAGGCCGAGCACCGCACCGGCGAGCAACTCGTAGAGCAGATCCGTGACCGCACCCTCGGGTTCGAACACGAACGGCACCACGCTGAACGTCAGGACCAGGATCACGGCGGGCGCGTCGTTGAATCCGGACTCAGCCTCAAGCAGCCCGGCCAAGCGCTTTGGCAGCGGCAGTACGCGCAGCACCGAGAACACCGCCGCCGCATCGGTGGACGACACGATCGCCCCGAGCAACAGCGCGAGCTGCCAATCCATCTGGAGGAGCAGGTGCGCACCCACCGCGGTGACCGCGGTGCTGACCACCACGCCGACCGTTGCCATCGAACCCGCAGGCGCCAGCACCTTGCGGATGTCGGAGAAGCGGGTGGTGAGACCACCTTCGACGAGGATGACGGCCAGCGCCGCCGTACACACGTTGCGGGCCAGTTCGACGTTGTCGAAGTTGAGCCCGATCCCGTCCTCGCCCAGCACCACCCCGACGAGCAGGAAGAACAACAGGCTCGGGAAGCCGACGCGGCTCGCCACCCGCGTGCCGACGATGCTGGCCAGCAGCACGAGGCCACCGACCAACAGGGCCAGGTACAGCTGGTTCAGGGTCATTGTGCAGTCAGTAAATCAGGACGACACGGTCCGGCGTCGGCTGTAGATGAGCGAAAATGTCGAAGTGACCGAGCGAAAGATGCGGATCGGGATCGCCGGCGCAGGCAACGTCGGCCGCTCTGTCGCGCGGGAGCTCCTCGACTACGGCCACAAGATTCTGCTCATCGAGCGCGAACGCCGCCGGTTCGAACCGCACACCGTCGCGGCCGCGGACTGGCTGCTCGCCGACGCGTGCGAGTTGGTCGCGCTGGAGGAAGCCGGCGTGCAGACCTGCGATGTGCTGATCGCCGCGACGGGCGACGACAAGGCCAACCTCGTGGTGGGCTTGCTGGCCAAGTCGGAATTCGGCGTGCCCCGCGTGGTTGCCCGCATCAACGACATCCGCAACCAGTGGCTGTTCGGTCAGTCCTGGGGCATCGACGTCGCGGTGTCGACTCCGGGCGCACTGGTGGCCGGTGTCGAGGGCGCCATCGACGTGGGACACCTGGTGCGACTCATGGGCCTGCGCGAGGGTCGGGCCGAGCTGACCAAACTCACGCTCCCGCAAGACAACCCCGTCGTCGGCCAGCGCGTCGACCGGCTGAACCTGCCTGCGGACACGGCCCTGGTCACCGTGGTCCGCGGCCATACCGTGATCCGGCCGCAGCCTGACGACGTCCTCGAGGCAGGCGACGAGATCCTGTTCGTCGCGAACCGGTCATCGGAGAGTTCACTGCTCGCCGCAATCCATGGTCGCGACTTTCTCCGCGAGGTCATCGCCGACGAGGCGTAGCCCGCCGTATTCGACGCCGCTGTTAAAACAGTGGTAAAAGTGGCTATTGGGAATTAGCCACGTCGAGGAGAGTCATGCCTGCCGGCAAGCGAGCGGTCGTCGCGGCCGTCTGCGCTGCCACCGCCCTCGGCGCGCTCACAGCCCCTCCCGCCGCGGCCGCACCGAAATGCACCGACATCGAGGTCATCTTCGCGCGCGGCACCGACGAACCCGCGGGCATCGGCTCGGTCGGCCAGGCGTTCGTCGAAACTCTCAAGCCCATGGTGAAGGGCGCGACGGTGGGCAGCTACGCCGTGCAGTACCCCGCGTCGTGGGACTTCATCAAGGCCGCCGCCGGGGCCACCGACATGAGCAAGCGCGCCCAGGCCACCGCGGCGCGCTGCCCCAAGACCCAGATCGTGCTCGGCGGCTATTCGCAGGGCGCCGCGGTCGTGGACGTCGTCGCCACATCGCCGATCGCGGGCCTCGGCTACACGGCGCCGTTACCGGCCTCGGTCGTCCCGCGGATCGCGTCGGTCGTGGTGTTCGGCAACCCGTCGGCCCGCATCGGCCAGCCCCTGACCCGCATGAGCCCCGTCTTCGGCTCGCGCACCGCGGACCTGTGCAACACCAACGACCCGGTCTGCTCCCTCGGCCGGGATTTCGACGCGCACGTGCGCTATCCGCAATCGGGCCTGGTGAAGCTCGCGGCGCAGTGGACCACGCGATTCATCAAGCCGCGCGATTAGAAACCCGGCACCCGCTAGGGCAGGCTGGAGCGCACGATGACCGCCGCTCCCCTGCTCGCCGACCCGGCCGACCTGTCCACGCTGCACGCGAAAGCCACCGATCCGGACGAGTTGTTCACCGACTTCGCCGCGTGGGCCGAGGCGAACGGCACGACGCTGTACCCCGCGCAGGAAGAGGCGCTGATCGAACTGGTCAGCGGCGCCAACGTGGTGCTGGCGACCCCGACCGGTTCCGGTAAGTCGCTGGTGGCGACCGGCGCACAGTACGCGGCATTGGCCGCGGGCCGGCGCAGTTACTACACCGCGCCGATCAAGGCCCTGGTCAGCGAAAAGTTCTTCGCGCTGTGCGACGTGTTCGGCGCGGCCAACGTCGGCATGCTCACCGGGGACGCCGCAGTCAATTCGGACGCACCGATCATCGCGTGCACCGCCGAGATCCTGGCGAACATCGCGCTGCGCGAAGGTGCCGATGCCGACATCGGGCTGGTGGTCATGGACGAGTTCCACTTCTACGGCGACCCGGACCGCGGCTGGGCGTGGCAGGTGCCGCTGCTGGAGCTGCCGCGCGCGCAGTTCCTGCTGATGTCGGCGACGCTCGGCGATGTGACGTTCCTGCGGGAGGATCTGACCCGTCGTACCGGCAGGCCGACAGCTCTGGTCGCAGGCGCCGAGCGCCCCGTGCCACTGTTCTACTCGTACGCGACCACGCCCATGCACGAGACGATCGGCGATCTGCTCGAGACGAGGCAGGCGCCGATCTACGTCGTGCACTTCACACAGGCTTCGGCGCTCGAGCGCGCGCAGGCCCTCATGAGCGTCAACGTCAGCACCAAGGAGGAGAAGGCCGCGATCGCCGAACACATCGGCGCGTTCCGTTTTTCATCGGCCTTCGGCGCGACGCTGTCCCGGCTGGTCCGGCACGGCATCGGCGTGCACCACGCGGGCATGCTGCCCAAGTACCGGCGGCTGGTCGAGCAGCTCGCGCAGGCCGGTCTGCTCAAGGTGATCTGCGGCACCGACACGCTCGGTGTCGGTATCAACGTGCCGATCCGCACGGTGGTGTTCTCGGCGCTGTCGAAGTACGACGGCACCCGCATGCGGCTGCTCAATGCGCGCGAGTTCCACCAGATCGCCGGGCGGGCCGGCCGGGCGGGCTTCGACACCGTGGGCACCGTGGTGGTGCAGGCACCCGACCACGAGGTGGAGAACCTCAAACAGTTCGCGAAGGTCGCCGACGATCCGAAGAAGCGCCGAAAGCTGGTCCGCCGCAAGGCGCCCGAAGGCATGGTGCCGTGGGGCGAGGCCACCATGAACCGGCTCGTCGCGGCCGCACCCGAAGCGCTGACGAGCAACATGCGGGTTTCGACCGCCATGATCCTGGATGTCGTCGACCGCCCGGGCGATCCGTTCGAGGCCATGCGCCGGCTGCTCACCGACAACCACGAACCGCGCAAACGCCAGCTGCGCCTCATCCGGGAGGCGGTCGGTATCGCGCGGTCTCTGCTGCAGGCCGGTGTCATCGAGAGACTCGAAGAACCCGAGCCCGACGGCCGTCGCTACCGGCTGACGGTCGACCTGCCCGACGACTTCGCGCTCAACCAACCGCTGTCGACGTTCGCGCTCGCGGCCGTCGACGTGCTCGATCCGAACTCGGAAACCTATGCACTGGACGTGGTTTCGGTGATCGAGGCCACGCTGGAAGATCCGCGGCAGATCCTGGGTGCGCAACTGAACAAGGCCCGCGGCGAGGCGGTCGCCGCGATGAAGGCCGAGGGGATCGAGTACGAAGAGCGCATCGAGCTGCTCGACGACGTCAGCTATCCGAAGCCACTGCAGGAACTCCTCGAGCATACCTACGAGGTGTATCTGCAGACCAACCCGTGGGCGGCCGACGGACACCTGTCGCCGAAGTCCGTGGTCCGCGAGATGTGGGAACGCGCAATGACGTTCCGGGAGTTCGTCAGCGGCTACGGCCTGACCCGCTCGGAGGGCGCAGTGCTGCGCTATCTGTCCGACGCCTTCAAGGCGCTACGGTTCGGGGTGCCCGCGACCGCACGCACCGAAGAGGTCACCGACATCGTCGAATGGCTCGGAGAGCTTGTGCGCCAAGTTGATTCGAGTTTGCTCGACGAGTGGGAGCAGCTCACGAGCCCCGATCAGCCGCATGACGCGCCGGTGGCGGTCCCGGCCCGGCCACGCCCGCTCACCGGCAACGATCGCGCGTTCACCGCGATGGTCCGCAACGCCTTGTTCCGCCGGGTCGAGCTGTTTGCGCGACGCCGATGGGATGAGCTGGGCGCCTTGGACTCCGGGTCCGGCTGGACCGCCGACCGCTGGGCCGAGGTGGGGCACGCATACTTCGACGAGCACTCCGACGTGGGCATCGATGCCGACGCGCGCGGGCCCGCGCTGCTGATCGTCGACCGCAGGCCCGGGGTGTGGCACGTCAGACAGATCCTCGACGATCCGGCAGGCGACCACGACTGGGGCTTCGATGCCGAGGTCGACCTGGCGGCCTCCGACGAGGAAGGCGCGGCGGTGATCCGGCTGGTCGATGCGGGCCGGATGGACTGAAACCGGGCTACCGCGCCACGAAAGTGAACAAGATCGCGAGGATTCTCGAAAATCTCGCGATCTTCTTCACTTTCGCGCGTCTGGCCGCGCCCGTTTGCAATCCCCCGGGTGACCCGGTTTGCTGGGGCGATGGCTGACTTCAACCGTCGCGACGCAATCTCGCTCGCCGGAATCGCCGCGCTGGCGGCCGCTCTCCCCACTCCGTCCGCGACCGCCGCCCCGTTGGACCGGGTGCCGCCACCTGCTGCGCCGCCCGGAAAGTACCTGTTCGTGGACGATTTCGACGGCCCCGCAGGGTCCGCTCCCGACACCTCGAAGTGGGAGATCGCCACCGAGCGCGAATCCATGGAAGACCCGACTTACTGGGAGTTGCCTGAGAACGTCGGCCAGTACCGCGACGACCGCCGCAACGTGTACCTCGACGGCAAGTCCAACCTGGTCTTCCACGCCGCCAAGGACGGCAACACGTACTACAGCGGGAAACTGTTCGGCAAGTGGCGCGGCGGCATCGGCACCACGTGGGAAGCCCGGATCAAGCTGAACTGCCTCACACCCGGCTGCTGGCCCGCGTGGTACCTGGCCAACAACAGCCCGGTCAACGGCGGCGAGGTCGACATCATGGAGTGGTACGGCAACGGCCACTGGGCCGCGGGCACCACGGTGCACGCCAAGCTCAACGGCGGCGAGCACGTCAGCCAGGGCATCACGGTCGACAACGCGTGGCACACCTGGCGGGTGCAGTGGGACGACGCGGGCATGCGCTTCTGGAAGGACTACGTCGACGGCGCGCAGCCGTACTTCAACGTCCCGGCGCGCACGCTGCCGGACTGGCAGTTCAACCAACCTGGCTACCAGCTGTTTCCCATCGTCAACCTCGCGGTTGCGGGCTCGGGTGGCGGCGACCCCCGCGGCGGAACCTATCCGGCGGACATGCTGGTCGACTGGATCAGGGTCTGGTAGCTCAGGGCCCGAGGACGACGCCGAAGTACTTCTCGCTCAAGGCCGGATACGTGCCGTCGTGCTGCGCGATGTTGAGCCACTGATCGACCCACTGCTGTAGATCGGGCGCGGTCAGCGACATCAGGTAGGCCTTCTGCGAGAACGTGAACGGCTGGTCGGTGCTCACGCCGCACAGTTGCGGGTTCTGCTTGGTCTGCCAGCGGATCTCACTCGTGTCGGTGACCATGACGTCGGCCTTGCCGTCGATGATCTGACCGAAGATCGTGTTGTTGTCCGGATAGTCGATCACCTGCGCCTGGTGGAGTTGCCCCTTGGCGAACTCTTCGTTGGTGCCGCCCGGGTTGACCACGACCCGGACACCGGGGCGGTCGATGTCGGCCAGGGTCCGGAACCTCGCCGCGTCGGCGCACCGCACGATGGCCGCCTTGCCGTCGCGCACGTAGGGGGCGCTGTAGCTCGCCCGCTCGGCACGTTTGAGCGTGATCGAGATACCGCCCATGGCGACATCGCATTTGGCGCTGAGGTCGTCGACCAGGGTGGCCCACGTGGTCGGGACCAGTTCGAGCCCGACCCCGAGTCGTTTCGCCATGTCGCCCGCCATGTCGATGTCCAGGCCACTCCAGTTCCCTTGCGCGTCACGGTAAGTGAACGGACGGTAGTCGCCGGTACTGCATACGCGTATCGTGCCGCGCTCGCGGATCTGCGACAGTCCGCCGGACGCGGCGGTCGGTTGCGGGGGTGTCTGCGGCGGGGAATCACAACCCGCGGCGAACACCACGGCGACGAGGACGCCAAGGGCCAGTACGGTGCGGCGCATGGGACTACGGTGACACACGCCCTCACATCGGGTCGGTACGGGCCCGGCGTGGCTTGGTCCGCACCGCGGCCTTCTGCCGTTCCCGCAGCAGCAGCGACTCTGCGCTCCTGACCAATCGGCCGACGCCGACGGGAGGCCTGATCGCGTCGAGCACGGCCCGCGTGCCGACGTCCCGCGCCAGTTTGGCGATGCCCTTTTCAGCGGCGGCGCGCTCCATGGCGTCACGGCTCGCCAATGCGTCGCGCAACACGGGGGCGACCATCGCGAGCGCGGTGTCGGCCAGGCTCAGCAACGCCGACGAGCGCATCACAGGATCGGGATCCGTTCGGGCCAGCGCAAAGAGCATGTTGAGATCCTCGACACCGCGCAGCCGGCCGAGCGCCGCGATGGCATTCCGGCGCAGCCCCGGCTCGGTTGCCGCCGACCCGATGCCGGCGGCGACGACGCGCAACGCCAGACGATCATCCGGTCCCAGTTGCCGGGTGACGGCCGGGACGTCCTCGGGGCCGTGCGAACGCAGCAACTGCTCGACCCGTTCGCGCGCGGGCGGCTGCGTGGTTCTGCCGTTGCCCGCGAGCGTCGAACCTCGCCGCAGCAGTAGATGTTCAGGAGCCTGGCCGTCGAGTGGCTGCGGTGTCAACATCGTCTGATCTCCGTATGGCTGCGGCGATACGTGCGCTATCAATCACAGTGTTCAACCGGCGCCGGGAGGTGTCGCGAGTAGTGCACTACTCCAGTCAGGGTGCGCTTGCTACCGCCAGGCGAACACCGGTTGTTCGAGTTCGTCGACCGGATCGTGCCGACCTTCCAGACCCCACCATCGCAGTTGCAGCAGCACAGCGCCGGTCGGTGCGTGGATGAGATCGTGGCCCAGCGGGATCTGCACGACCGGGCGCGGGCTCTCCGGGATGTCGATGAACCGCGGTGAATCCTCGCGCAGCAGTTGGTGCAGACCGACGCGATAGACGGCCACCACCTCGTCGGGCGCAGGTTGCGGGTCGAGCCGCCCGCCGCCCCAGATCACCACCGGGGTGATGACGTAACCCGATCGGGTCGGGTAGTCGTCGAGGAGCCCCAGGACGGTCGAGCCCGGGAGGCTGATCCCGACTTCCTCGTCGAGCTCGCGTAACGCCGCGTCGACCACACTCTCGCCGGGGTCGAGACGTCCTCCCGGCAGCGCCCATTGCGCGGCGTGAGAACTCAGACGAGACGCCCTGCGGCACAAAAAGAAGGCCGCGCCGCCGGACACGTCGACCATGCGCCCGTCGAGGCCGGCCTCCGGCATCGGGCGGCCGGCTATCCAGTCATCCACGGGTGCCGGGTCGACGCGGTCCTCGCCGACCTCGGAATCCACCAGCACCACCGCGACTGCCGCGTGCCGTTTCGACGGGTCGGTGACGACGCGGCGGTCATGGGCCGCCAGATGGGTCTGGATCCGGTCCCGCAGCGTCTCGTCGTAGCTGATGATCATCCGTTCGACGATAGGACGGCATGATTCCGCTACCCGAATCGAGTCACGTAATCGGACGTGTAGAACTCCGGGACGCCGGACACGTCGCGCGGCCCGTCGACCCACACCCAGAAGCCCGTCGCCCCCGGTGACCGGGTGCCCTGGACCGACGCGGCGCCCGTGCCGTTGCCGTCGGTGCGCAGCGTGCCTGCCACCGTTGCCGGGTCGCCGGGATTGCACGTCCCCACCGCGGGCCTCGGCACCTGGATCAGCCGGAGCCGGTAGACGGTGTCCGGCTTGCCGACCGCGATCTCGACATCCGCGGACACCGTGGCCGCGTCCCAGCGCATCAACGCGTTGACCGAAGCGGAACCCCGCCCACCCAGGTAGCCGATCTTGGTGTGATCGCACGCGCGGTACATCAGGCTCAGGGGGACAAAAGCTTCCGACGCCGCGGCGTTCGGCGCGAACGCCAGCGCGGTGGCTACGACGACGGCAGCGCGGCACACCCGGGCCCAGGACATGACCCCATCGTGGCGGTGACGGATGCCCAGCGCGACGACCACCCGACTGAACCGGTTGTCCACCAATCGGTTGAACGATGCAGGTCACGCCGAAGGGCTGCTCCCGGTTCCGGCGGATCCGGTCGGCAACGTCCACTGGCGTGCCGCAACGTGTGTTCAGCGCGAACCCGCGATGTGAGCCGGTGCCGCGAGCACTGCACGCACCGCCGAGCGGACGCACTCGGCGACGACCTCGTCAGACGACGTGTCGAGCTTGCCGTCGAGGTGCAGAAATGCCAGCCCGTGCACCATGCCCCAGACCGCCGTCGCGGTGGCATCCTGATCGGCCGTCGGAAATACCTGCCGCACAATCGAGTTCAGGTACGCCTGGATGGCCTCGACCGCGGCCACGCGTTCGGCGCTGCTGGAATCGCACTGCTCGGCGAACATCACCCGGAACAGGCCCGGGCGCTTCAGGGCGAACTGGACGTAGGCGACAGCGATGCTCCCGAGATCGTCGGCGCTGACCGATTCGTGGTGCACCGCGGCCAGGTCGGCGGCCAACTCGCGGTAACCCACGGCCGCGACGGACGACAGGAGCGCATTGCGGTCGGAGAAATGACGGTATGGCGCCGCGGTGGAGACACCGGCCCGTCGCGCCACGGCGCGCAGTGACAACTCGGTCGCGCCTTCGTCCTCGAGGAGTTCGATGGCGGCACGCACGAGCGCACTGGGCAGATCACCATGGTGGTAACGCGGCGACATGACCTCAACCTAACAAGTGTTGACAGTGCTTACATCGGTGCCTAGTGTAAGCACTGCTTACACAAGTTGAGCACCGCAGAAGACTGAAGGGATCACAACCCGTGAACACCGACGCGCTCAAAGACGGCGGCGCCAAGCTGATGAACATCGGGCATCGCGCGATCCTCACGATCAGCGGTAAGAGATTGTTGGCGAAGCCTTTTGGCATGCCCCTGGTCGAGCTTCACACCACCGGGCGCAAGTCCGGACTGCCCCGGTCGTGTTTCCTGACCGCGCCTTTGCACGACGCCGACCGGGTGGTGCTCGTGGCGTCGAAGGGTGGCGACGACCGCCATCCCGACTGGTACCGAAACCTGCAGGCGTACCCCGACGCCGAGCTGGTGATCGACGGCGAGCGGCGAAAGGTGCACGCCCGCACCGCGAATGCCGACGAGAAGGCCGAGCTGTGGCCGAAGATCGTCGCGGCGTACAAGGGGTACGCGAACTACCAGAAGCGTACGACTCGTGACATCCCGGTGGTGATCTGCGATCTGGTGAGCTGACGGCTCACCCGGCCGGGAGCCGTTGCCGCAACTCGGCCGCCTTCAGCGTGAGGTGGTTGCGTTCGGCGACGTTGTGCGCGTGCGCGGCGGCCTCGACGTAAAGATCCACCGCGGTGGCGATATCCCCGGCTCGCTCGTGCAGGTAGGCCGCTGCCGCGCAATACCGCGGCAGCGTCGGGTCGAGTTCCGCCAGCGCGGCGAGCCCCGCGTGGGGCCCGTCGGCCTCGCCGACCGCCACGGCGCGGTTGAGGCGCACGACCGGGCTGTCGGTGAGCGCGACGAGTTCGTCGTACCACTCGACGATCTGGGTCCAGTCGGTCTCGTCCGCGGTCTGCGCGTCGGCGTGCAGGGCCGCGATCGCCGCCTGTGCCTGGAATTCGCCCAGGCGGTCCCGCGCCAAGGCGGCCTGCAGCACGGCGATGCCCTCGACGATGAGGTCGCGCCGCCACAGCCGACGGTCCTGCTCGGCCAGCGGTACGAGGCTGCCGTCGGCACGCGTGCGCGCCGGCCTGCGCGCATGGTGCAGCAGGAACAACGCGAGCAGGCCCGCGACCTCCGGATCGTTGGTCGTCGCGAACAGCTGCCTGGCCAGCCGGATCGCCTCCGCGGCGAGGTCGACATCGCCGCTGTAGCCCTCGTTGAACACCAGGTACAGCACCCGTAGCACAGTGCGCAGATCCCCCGGCCGGTCCAGTCGCACGTTGCTCACGGTGCGCTTGGCGCGGCTGATCCGTTGCGCCATGGTGGCTTCGGGCACCAGGTAGGCCTGTGCGATCTGGCGGGTGGTGAGGCCACCGACCGCGCGGAGCGTCAGGGCGACGGCAGACGACGGGCTCAGGCTCGGATGCGCACACAGGAAATAGAGCTGCAGTGTGTCGTCCACTGCCAGGGCCGGTCCGGCCGCAGGTTCGTCGGACACCCGCAGCTCTCGGTTGCGCCTGGCGACGTCCGACCGCGTGAGGTCGAGGAAGCGCCGCCACGCCGTGGTGATCAGCCAGCCCTTGGGATCGTCGGGCGGCTGGTTCCCCCAGACCTCGAAAGCTTTGAGCAGGGCGTCCTGCACGGCGTCCTCCGCGGTCGCGAAGTCCGCGCCGCGGTGGACGAGGGCCGCCAGGACGCCGGGGATCAGATCCCGCAGCCGGGCGTCGTCGATCACTCGGTGACGCAGGGCTCGTGGTTCAGGAACGGGCGCAGCTCGAGCCACTCGTGGATGGGCTTGCCGCCCGCGCCGGGTGCCGCGGACAGTTCCCCGGCGAGTTCGACGGCCCGCTCGTAGGAGTCGACGTCGATGATCATCCAGCCCGCGATCAGATCCTTGGTCTCCGCGAACGGACCGTCGGTGACCGGTGGCTTGCCCTCTCCGTCATGGCGGACCCACGCGCCCTCGGGGGCAAGCGCCTGGCTGTCGACATACTCGCCGCTGCCCTTGAGCCGGTCCGCGAAGTCGTTCATGTACTGGATGTGGGCCTCGATCTCGGCGGGGGTCCACCGGTCCATCGGAACGTCGTTGACCGCCGCAGGCGCACCCCGGTAGTGCTTGAGCATCAGGTACTTGGCCATGAGTTTCTCCCTTCAGATTCGCGACCCTAGTTGGTCGCTCACATCTGGGACGGAACCGTCACGGCGTTCTCGACATCCGCCGGGAGAAATTTTCTACCGAGTTCAGGCGGTGGCCGCGGCGCGCCGGGCGCGTTCCCGGATCGACGCGATGACACCTCCGTCGTTGAGGATGTCGGTGCCGGTCAGATAACCGGCCTTGTCGCCTGCGCAGAACGCCAGCAGCTCGGCCATCTCCTCGGGCCTGCCCCACCGCGGAACCGCGGCGTCGGCCACCAACGCGCCGGCACCGGCCTGCTCTTCGAGGCGGCCCATCTCGGTGTCGATCGAGCCGGGTGAGACCGAGACGATCCTGATGCCGCGGCCGTTGAATCGTTCCGCCTGCGACGAGCTGTACCACTTGACGAAGCTCTTGCTGACGGTGTAGGCGAAGCCGGACCGCGCCTCTTCGGGCGCCATGCTGCACGTCGCGGTCATCTCCGCCATGAACTGGTCCGGGTCGGTGAGTGCGAGGGGGAACCGATCCGTCGGGACGATCTCGTCGGGCAACATGTGCGCGGCCATCGACGCGACGTTGACGATCGCCGCTGCATCGGCGGCAACGCGGTGGAACGCCTCGTTGACGTTGACCGTGCCGATGGCGTTGGTCTTCATGACGTAGTCGGCGGCGCCCATGCTCGGGCTGACACCCGCGGTGTGGATCACCGACGCGATGGTCCCGAGCCCGGCCGCGGTGTCGAACAATGCGGTGACGGCCGGTTCGTCGGTCACGTCGCAGTCGATCCCCGTCACGGCGACTCCCTCGGCGGTCAATGCCGCCACCGCGGAGTCCAGCCGCTCCCGCCGGACGTCACACAGCACCAGCGCGTGGTCCCGTCCGACCACCCGTGCAGTCGCCAGACCCATTCCACCCGCGCCACCCGTGATCACCGAGACTCGACTCATACCCAGGACCGTACAACGCCCGGCGTTACACATCACACCATAGGTGTCATGTGTGTGCTCAGCGTGCGGCTCCCGTCAGCTGCCGGATCGTGCGGGCCTCATCGTCGCGGTAGGGCTTGCCGTCGGCACGGAGCAGATCGCTGAACCACAGCCGCGGAGGCTGTGCGTAGGGATGCTGCCAGGAGTTCCACGGCAGGTAAGTCTGGGTCTTTCCCGCGACGAGCCCCCAGCTGTAGGCACCGACGCCGCGCCGTCTGGCGATCGGCAGGATGTCCTCGACCGTGCTGCCCATACTCCGGGCCAGATACTCCGTGCACATCACGGGCCTGCCGAAGTGGGAAAGTTCGTCGATCCGCGCCTCGAAGTCCGCTGGCTTGGCGTAGCTGTGGAACGTGATGACGTCGGAGTTGTCGAGCTGGATGCTGCTGATCGCACTGCGCCGGTCCGGGTCGCCCCACACCCCCTGCCACACGCCACTGGTCAACGGCTGAATCGGGTCGACCGACCGGGCCCATCGGAACACCTCGGGCAGCAGGCTCGCGACCACCTCCTGCTTGTTGGGCCGCTCCACTGCGCGGTACATGCGCGAAGGGTTGTCGGGCTCGTTCCACAGATCCCAACCCAAAACCCGTGGGTCGTCCCGGAACTGGCTCAGCACACCCACGACGTAGTCGTGCAGTGACCGGTGTCGGGGTTCGTCGAGTTCCACGGCACCGGGGCTCTGCACCCAACCGGAGTTGTGCACGCCCGCGCGCGGCGCGCGTTGCGGCCCGGCCTTGGGCAACGGATCCCAGCACGAATCGAACAAGACGAAAAGTGGCTTGACACCGCGGCTTGCCGCGATGTCGACGAACTGTGCCAGGCGGTCCTGAAAGCCGTCCTGGGGCCACAGCTGGTCGTGCAGGAAGACGCGGACCGTGTTGAACCCGATCGACCTGGCCATCCGCAGTTCGGCGTCGATGCGCTGAGGGTCGTACGTGTCGGCCTGGAACATCTCAAGCTGGTTGACCGCGTTGGACACGACGTAGTTGGTGCCGACAAGCCAGCCTTGAGATTGATACCAGTGCTGCGCCCGGTCGACCGGCCACTGACCGGGACCGGCGTCGGCATGGGGTGCATGGGCGAACGCCGCCGCGGCAGGCCCGGCCAGGAGGGACAGCTTGAGCGCGGTGCGGCGTGCCACCGTGGAACCGTCGTGCGTAGCGTGCTTCGACTGCCGAAACAATGCGAATTCCTTTGCTATCCGACGATTTTACCGGCTGACGCTGGCCTCAGGCATCGTCGGCACGCTCGGCGCGCCGCTGCCGCTTCTTGGCATCGGCCAGCTCCTCGAGCCGATCGGCCTGAGCTCGATAGCCCGCGGCGCTGCTGCGGGCCTGCGCGGCGTCGTCGAGCTTGGCCTCGTCTTCGGCAATCGAGCGCTCTTCGGCAGCCTCGATGCCGGCGCGTTCGTCACGGCGGGCGGCCTCTGCCGAAGCCTTTCGGTGGGCGGCGGTCTGGTCGGCCTGCCGCTTGGCGGCCTCGGTCTGGTTCTGAACACGCTGTGTTGCAGTCTTTTTGCGCTCTTCTGCGGTGGCCCTGGCGTCCGCGACCCGCCGGTTCTTGGCCTCGCGCGCCTCCCGGACATCCACGATCGCGTCGTCGCGAACGGCCTCAAGGTCGGCGTCGGCGTGCTCGATCTCTTCGGTGCCCATGGCGTCGAGTTGCGCCGCCCGGGCGAGCGCCTTGCTGCGTTCGCTGAGCGCGGTGCCACGCTGTTCGAGCTCGGCGTCTCCCAGTACGCCACCGATCTTGGCATCGAGCGTCCCCAGCGAGTTCTCGTAGAGCAGCCGCGCCGGGGCTTCGGAATCCAGTCGCGACACCACGTGAGCGTCGATGAGTTGCAGTGGGAACCGGGCAATGCGGTATTGCAATCGCAGTACAGCAGATGGGATTTCGGTGACTCGCATGTGGTGCCTCCCGTATCTGGACGCTCAGGAGCGTTCTGGATCTTCGGTCATGGCCTCGGCCTGTCGCCGTAGCTGATCGGCTTCGGCCTTCGCGCCCGCGGCTTCGCGCACGGCGCTCTGATGGTCGGCCACCGCGTCGGCGACGTCCGCGACCGCGGCGCCCACCTCGGCGTCCTCGTCCGACTTCGCCTTCTCGATCTCGCCCTGCGCATCGAGTTCGGCCCGCGTGCGCGCGCCTGCCTTGACCTGTTGCCCGGCGTGCTCGGCCGCCTGCTTCCGCGCCGCCTGCTCGGCGGATACCGCGTCCTCGACAGCATCGGTACGCGCGTCGACCGCATCCCGGGCCTCGGTACCCGCCAGGCTCGTGTCGATCGCGTCGGCCCGCGCCTCCTGTGCCTCTGCCTCGCCGACGGCGTCCGCGCTGTTGGCGGCCCGGCGATGTTTGGCGGCGGTTTGCTCGAGCTGGCCTTCGGCAGCCAGTGAATCGTTGTCGGTCAACGCACCGGCGACTTCTTTCGCCTTGCCCTTGACCGAATCGATCAGGCCTTTGCGGGCCTCGCTCGCCTTGCCGTTGTCGGCCATCTCAGTCCCCTCCGTTCGGCCTCGTGGTCCTCTTGTGTCCTCCGTCCCGCAGGCATACCACCGCTGGCGCCGCTGAAACCCGATGTGGCCCGGGCCACAGGCGGCCCCAGGTGATTGGAAACCCGGCAACCGGGTACGCCGCACATCGTGACTTCGACCTTCGGCGACACCATCACCGTCCTGGATCCCCGCACGTGCGAGGTGGTGAGTCGAGTACCCGTCGCCACGCCGGTCGCGTGCGACGACGCGGTCGCGCGGGCGCGTACAGCATTCCCGGCCTGGGCCGCCACCGCGCCGGCCGAGCGGGCGGCCGCGGTAGCCGCGGCGGCCGCCGACGTGCGCGCCGCGGCCGACGAGCTTGCCGAGCTCAACGAGCACGAAACCGGCAAGGTGTACGACGATGCGCTCGGCGGCGTGCAGGCCGGTGCGGCGACGCTGCAGCAGTACGCCGAACTGGGGCCGCTGCATCGCGGGGCGAGCCTGCAGGGCGCCTGGTCGGCCACCGACCTGATGGTTCCGCAGCCGCGGGGCGTCGTCGCGGTCCTGACGCCGTGGAACGATCCGGTGGCCGTGGCGGCCGGCCTGCTCGGAGCGGCGCTGGTGACGGGAAACACCGTGGTGCACAAGCCAAGTGAACGTTGCCCGCGTACGGGCAGGCGATTCGCGGAGATCCTCGCCGCGCACCTGCCCGAGGGTGTGCTGCAGATCGTCGACGGTGAGGGTTCTGTCGGTGCCCGGCTCGCCGCGGCAGACGATGTCGAGATCGTCGCGCACGTCGGCAGCAGCGCCGCTGGACGGGCCATCGCACGCGCATGCGCCGAACGTGGTGCCAAGGCACTCTTGGAGAACGGCGGCAACGATGCGCTGATCGTGGATGGCGACGTCGATCCACGCTGGGCGGCCGAGCAGGCCGCGCTCGGAGCGTTCGCGAACGCCGGCCAGATCTGCGTGTCCGTCGAACGCATCTACGTCGTCGACGCCGTCGCCGTGCCATTCGTATCCGCGCTGGTCGAGCAGGCCGGCATGTGGGCAGGCCGCATCGGGCCGCTGGTCGACGAACGCCACCGCGAGCAGGTACACGCTCAGGTCAGCGACGCCGTGACGCGCGGCGCACGCGTTCTGGCCGGTGGGCGCCCGCAACCGGGTGCGAGCACGTTCTATCCCCCGACCGTGCTGACAGACTGCACGCCGGAGATGGCGGTCATGCGGGAGGAGACGTTCGGCCCGATCGCGCCGGTGCGGGTGGTACCCGACTTCGCCACCGCGCTGGCCGAGGCGGCCGACGACCGGTACGGGTTGGCCGCCACGGTGCTGACCGGCGACATGGCACATGCACAGCAGGCTTGGCGCCGGCTGCCTGTCGGCACCGTGAAGATCAACGACGTCTTCGGCGGCGCCCCGGGCGGTGCCGCCGAGCCCCGGCGGGCCAGCGGCAGCGGGTTCGGGTTCGGGCCCGAACTGCTCGACGAGATGACCGCGACAAAGGTGGTGCACTGGTCACCGCCCGAGTCACCATCGTGAACGGAGGAACGCGCAGAACATGGCCACATATCGAGTTCTCAACCCCAAGGGCGACGTCGTCGACACCAAGGACATCGAGAGCGCCGACGACGCGCATGCCTGGTTCGTCGACCAGAAGGCCAAGCCCGAGCTGGGCTGGCGGATGGAAGTGCTTTCGGCCGACGGTGATTGGGCTTTCTTCGACGACAGCGAGGGCGACCGGAAGTACTAGTCCGGCCGGGTGACGGCCCCGACGTGCGATAACCGGGGCGCGCCGACGTATAACGGTGGTGATGAGTCACCGCCGTTGTGGACAGCCGGTCAGGGGCGTACGCCCGTGACCTGTCCGTACTGCGGTTCCGACGTCGACGGCAGCGGCAACTGCAAACGCTGCGGACATGTGGACGGGCCGGCCAAACTGTCAGGCTGGCGCCCGGATCCCACGGCGCGGCACGAGGGTCGCTACTACACCGCGGGCCGCCCGACCAACCGCGTGCGCGACGGCAAGGCCAAGTCGGTCGACCCGATCGGTGGCCAGATGCTGCCCGACTATGTCGAGTTGCCCGCCGCCCGGACTGGTATCAGGGCGACGTGGCTGGGCACCGGCATGGCGACCGCGGTCATCGTCATGGTGGCCGCGGTGGTGTGGGTGCTGCTGGTGGAGAGCCGCAGACCGGCCCCGCCGCCGGAGACCGGGTATCTCTCGGCGCTGAAGGAGGCGGGGCTGAACAGGCAGTTCAACTCCGACGCCAACGCCGTGGCGCACGGCAGGCAGGTCTGCCGTCAGCTCGAAGACGGTGGGCCGCAACAGGGTCTGCCCGCCGACAAGTTCGCCGTCGACGCGTTCTGCCCGCATTTCTCCGACGGTTTCCGGGTGCTCGAAACAGCCACCGTCTCAGGGACTTTCGTGCTGATCGACAGCCTCGGCCTCGGCGCGATCGCATCCGACGGGACGGCGTGCGAGGGGTCGAGCGGATATGCCGATGTCAACGGCGGCACGCCGGTCACCGTCAAGAACGGCAAAGGCGAAATCCTCGCCAACACCACACTGGGGCAGGGCAAGGGCGACACCGGCAAGTGCACGTTCTCGTTCCGCTTCCCCATCACCGAAGGCCAGGACCGCTACATCATCTCGGTGGGCCGGCGGGGTGAGTTCATCTACGACTTCGAGCAACTTCGCGCGCACGGCCTGCAGGCCCAGCTCGGGCACTGAGACCTGCAGAACGGCTGTACCCGACCGCCGAGAGGCCGGTTGCGGCGAGGCTGGCCTGTTATAAATCACACAGTTGATGTTGTGTTTGTGATTTTTCGTGTGATACCGTCTGGCGCACTATGACGTGGGTTACAGGAGGTCGCCGTGCCCGCATCGACTCGCCGTAGCAGCAGTCACTCCCACCGGCGTTCGGAGATCGTCGAGTTCGTCCGGGCCCGCGGCTGGGCGCGCATCGACGAGCTGGCCGATCAGTTCAGCGTGAGCACCATGACGATCCATCGCGATCTCGACCATCTGCACGCGCAGGGCATGCTGCGCAAGGTGCGGTCGGGAGCCGAGGCGCCGCCGAGCGAGGCCGTCGAGCGCAACATCGAGTTGCGCAAGGCGCTCAACCTCGCCGAGAAGCAGGCCGTGGCCAAGGCCGGGTTCGAGTGGGCCGCCAAACATGTCGAAATGCAAGCTGTGGCAATGGATGACAGCACGACGGCGCTACACGTGCTGCCGCTGTTGGCCGATCGCCTGCCGCTCACGGTCGTCACCAACTTCCTGCCCGCGATCAACGAACTGTCCACCGAACCGCGCGTGCGGCTCAACGCGATCGGCGGAGATTACGTCCCCGAGTTCTCGTCGTTCGTGGGATCGCAGGCCGTGCGGGCACTGCGCGACATGCACTATGACGTGCTGTTCATGTCGGTGCCCGCGGTCTCCCGCGGCATGTGCTTCCACCCGTCGAGCACCGCGGCCGATCTCAAGCGCGCCTTCATGGAGAGCGCCGAGTTGCGAGTACTGCTGGTCGATCACACCAAGCTGACCCGGCGCGCGATTCACCGCATCTGCGCACTCGAAGATTTCGACGCGGTCGTGATCGACGAGGGCGTGAGCGGCGAGGACTTGGATCAGCTGACCGCGGGCGAAGCCAACATCGTTGTCGCCCAGCTCGATACCCCGACCGAACCCGGGACCGTGTGACGATGGCGTCCCCGCTCGTGATCGCGGTCGACTGCTCGACGACCGCGGCCAAGGCCATCGTCGTGGACGCCACGGGCGCCCTGGTGGGCACAGGCGCGCAAGCCCTGGACACCCAGACCCCGGCGCCGCACTGGTTCGAACAACACGCGCCGGACTGGTGGGCCGCCACCGACGGGGCCGTGCAGCAGGCACTCGGCGAGATTGACGACAGGAGCGCGGTCACCGCCATCTGCGTGACGCACCAACGCGAGACATTCGTGTGCCTCGACGCCGACGAGCAGCCGATCCGGCCTGCGATCCTGTGGATGGACGGCCGCGCCGACGCCGAAGCCCGGCGCTATGGCACGCAACGCGTCGAGCTGCTGTCCGGCAAGCCCGCCGACATCACCCCGGGCCTCTACAAGCTGCTGTGGCTGCGCGATCACGAACCCGACACCATGGCGCGCTGTCACCGGGTCACCGATGTCCACACCTACCTCACGCACGCCATGACGGGCCGATGGGTGTCGAGCACCGCGTCGGTGGATCCGCTCGCGTTGATCGACCAGGCCACCGGTGATTACAGCGACGAACTGCTCGCGCTCGCAGGGTTGCACCGTGCACAGCTGCCGGATCTCGTGCCCGCGGGTGCTTCGTTGGGACCGTTGCGGCCCGACGTCTCCGACCGGTGGGGACTGCGCCCCGACACGGTGGTGGTGGCGGGCACCGGCGACGGCCAGGCCGCCGGGCTGGGCCTGGCCGTGACCGACCCGGGCGCGGCGTACCTCGTGCTCGGCACCGCGGTGGTGATCGGCAGCGAGACAACGTCATACCTGCCGTCACGCGCCTACCGGTCGATGATCTCGGCGATGCCCGGCCAGACCACGGCCGAGACGTTCAGCTCGTCCGGCACCTACCTGCCGACGTGGTTCCGCACCGAGTTCGGCGACCCCGAGCTCGCAGGTGCGCCCGATCCGCGCCTCGAACGGGACGCCGCGGCGCTTCCCGTGGGCAGTGAGCGCCTGCTGACGCTGCCCTACTGGAACGGCGCGCAGACCCCGCACTGGAACAGCCAGGCATCCGGGATCACGCTCGGCTGGCAGGGCTGCCACACCAAGGCGCATTTCTACCGCTCGCTGCTCGAAGGCATCGCCTTCGAACTGCGCATGCAGCTCGACGGGCTCGAGGCGGCCCGCGGCGGCCGGGTCGACGTGATCCGGGCGATGGGCGGCGGCGCACGCAGCCCGCTGTGGACCCAGATCCTGGCCGACGTGTTCGACCGCCCGTTGGAGGTGTGCGCCTCCGGCGAGGTCAGCGCGCTCGGCGCGGCCGCGATCGCCCTCACGGCGATCGGCCATTTCGGCTCGATCCCCGAGGCCGCCGCCGCGCTGGCCCGCACCGACACCGTGGTCGAGCCCCGCGTGGCCGAGGCAGCCGAATACGCCCGGCTGCGCGCGCTGTACCAACGCCTCTACACCGAAACGCACGACCTGCTGCACAGCCTGCACGATCTGGGCCGGCACGACGACACACGAGGAGAGCAACGATGAGAGCGGCCATGTTCTACGGGCCCGGCGAGCTACAGCTGGAGGACGTGCCGTCGGCCCAGCCGGCACCCGGCGAGATCCTCGTCGAGGTGAAGGCCGCCGCGACGTGCGGCACCGACCTCAAGTCCTATCGGCGCGGGCATCCCAAGCTCTTCCCCACGCTGCCTTCGCGTTTCGGTCACGAGTTCGCCGGCGTCGTCACGGCAGTCGGCGACGGTGTCGACACGTTTGCCGTCGGCGATCGCGTGACAGCCGCCAACACCGTGCCGTGCGGGTACTGCTGGGCGTGCATCCGCGGACGCCAAAGCCTGTGCGAGAACCTGGAATTCCTCAACGGCGCGTTTGCCGAAGAGGTGATCATCCCGGCCGCGATCGTCGCGCGGAACACCTACCGGCTGCCCGACGACCTGGACTTCGCCGATGCGGCGCCGCTCGAGCCGCTGGCCACCGTGGTGCACGGCATGGCCGAGACGGGCATCCAGTTGGGCGACACCGTGGTGGTGCACGGCGCCGGACCGATCGGGTTGATGTTCGTGCGGCTGTCGACGCTGCGCGGAGCCAACGTGATCTCGGTCGACCAGTCGCCGTGGCGGCTGGATCAGGCCAAACTGGCAGGCGCCGTGGAGACCGTCGACCTGTCCGGCGTTGCGGACTTCGAGGACCGGGTCGCACTGATCAAGAGCCGCACACCGCACGGCCGGGGCGCGGACGTCGGCATCGAGGCCGTGGGCCTGCCGCAGGTCTGGGAGCAGACCGTGCGCACGTTGCGCCCCGGCGCCACGGCCGTGCTGTTCGGCGGAACACCCAAGGGTGCACCGTTTTCCGTGGACTCCAGCGCCATGCACTACGAGGAGTACACGCTCAAGGGGGTTTTCCACCACACGCCTGACTACGTCCGCGTCGCGGTGGAGCTGCTCGCCAGCCGCAAGGTCGACGGCTCGATGCTGGTGACCGAGCGCCGGCCACTCGACGCGCTGGTGCCGAGCCTCGAAGACATGGCCGCGGGCCGCGGATCGAAATACATCCTCGAGCCATGAGCACCGAACTTCGGCTCGGCGACGAGCGGCAGCAGGTGGTCGACGCGTGCCAGTTCCTCAGCCGGTCAGGGCTTGTGGTGGGCACCGCGGGCAACGTGTCGATCCGGGTCGGCGACCTGGTGGTGATCTCGCCCAGCGGCGTTGACTACGAGGCGATGTCAGCGCGGGACGTCGGAATTCACGACCTCGACGGCAACCCTGTCGACGCGGTCCTGGCACCGTCGAGTGAACTGGCCCTGCACCTTGCGGTCTATCGGCAGACCGACCACACGGCTATCGTGCACACGCACGCACCGGCGTCGACCGCACTGTCGACCGTCACCGATGTCGTGCCGGCGTCGCACTACTACTCGGCGATGTTCGGCGGCGCGGTGCGCGTCGCGCCGTACGCCACGTTCGGCACACAGCAGTTGGCGGACAACGTGACTGAGGCACTTCGCGATCGGACCGCGGCGCTCATGGGCAACCACGGCGCGGTCCTGGCCGGCCAGGCGCTGCCGAAGGTGCTCAACCTGGTGCCCTACCTGGAGTACATCTGTGACGTCCAGTTGCGGGCCATGGCCACCGGGGCACCCGTGCGGGTGCTCGGCGACGACGAGATCGCCGAGGTCGGACGACGGTTGGCGAGTTACGGCCAGAAGGCGACGCGGGCCTGACGCGTCAGTCCCGCTCGGCCAGTGTCAGTCGAGGGGCCCGCACACACGCGAGTTGGGGAACCCGGGGCAGGGCCTGGGCGTCGAGCGTTTCACCTTCCGGCTCGGGCCGATACGACGACGGATGACGACGCATGGCCTCGGCGAGCTCGCGCGAGTACCGCCGCGACGCGCGCCAGACAGGATGGGTTGCCAACTCGATGACCGTCGCGTTGGCAGCATTTGTCGTCATCATCATTGCCCTCCAGAAGAGCTTCACGACACTTCGACTACGTGCCCAGCGTGCTCGGCCAAACTGAGGCGATGCCGTCGAGTTGGCCGTGAACAAGCTAAGGATCCCTGCTGCAGGGCTCTCGCACACCGAAAGTTCCTAGACAGAGACGTATTTCACACTCCCAAAATTTGACAATTCTTTGCTGTCGCGGTGGTGAGTGAGTACTCTCTCACCATGTCCGGCTCGACACGTGACCAGCTCCTCGCGGCAGCCCTCGAGCTGTTCGCGGCCAAGGGCTATGCCGCGACGTCGGTTGCCGACATCCAGCAGGCCTGCGGCCTGGCACCCGGATCCGGAGCGCTCTACAAACATTTCTCGTCCAAGCGCGCACTCCTCGAGGCCGCGGTGACCAGCCGTCTCGAGGGCATCGTGACCGCGCGCGAGCAGTACGACGCGGGCACACCGCGCTCGGTCGAAGAAGCCGTCCGTGCCGCGGGCGAGCTCATCTGGCGCAACCTCACCGAAAGCGAGGAGCTGCTGCGCGTCATGCTGCGTGAGCCCGACGAGCTGGGCGAGCTCGACGAACAGTCATGGCAGGTGATCACCGACAACGCCTATCAACGGTTCGCCGACGAACTCACGGCGTCCAACAACGCGGGCCGCACCCGGATCCCCGACCCCGCCGCGACCGCCGCGGTGGCCATCGCGTCGCTGTCGTACTACGCGTCGCTGCGGGCGCTCACCGCGCGCAGCCCAGGCAACGTCGACGACCGACGCTTCTTCGAGGCGTGGGTCGACCAAACCACCAGTGTGCTGGAGCGGCACACGATCAAGAAGAAGCGCTGACCATCAATCCTTTTCGAGGAGTATCAATGACGTTCTCACTGCAGCCGAGCGACGATGTGATCGAGGTGCGGGACTGGGTGCATCAGTTCGCGGCCGAGATCATCCGGCCGGCAGCCGCCGAATGGGACGAGCGGGAGGAAACCCCCTGGCCCATCATCCAGGAGGCGGCCAAGGTGGGCCTGTACTCACCCGAGCTGTTCGCGCAGCAGGCCGCCGAGCCCTCAGGACTGGGCATGCTCACGGTGTTCGAGGAACTGTTCTGGGGTGACGCAGGCATCGCGCTGTCCATCCTGGGCACCGGCCTGGCCGCGGCGGCGTTGGCCGGCAACGGAACTCCCGAGCAGCTCGGCCGCTGGCTGCCCGAGATGTTCGGGACGCCGGGCGATCCCAAGCTCGGCGCGTTCTGCTCGTCCGAGCCGGATGCCGGTTCCGACGTCGGCGCGATCCGTGCGCGGGCCCGGTTCGACGAGGCGACCCGCGAATGGGTGCTCAACGGCACCAAGACCTGGGCCACCAACGGCGGTATCGCCAACGTGCACATCGTCGTCGCCTCGGTCTATCCCGAACTCGGCTCCCGCGGTCAGGCCACGTTCATCATCCCGCCGGACACGCACGGCCTGACGCAGGGGCAGAAGTTCAAGAAGCACGGCATCCGCGCGTCGCACACGGCCGAGGTCGTGCTCGACAACGTCCGTCTCCCCGAGGACATGATCCTGGGTGGGCGCGAGAAGTTCGAGGACCGTATCGCACGGGTCAAATCGGGTGCATCGGCCCGCGGGCAGGCAGCCATGAAGACCTTCGAACGTACGCGGCCGACCGTGGGCGCGATGGCGGTCGGCGTGGCCCGCGCGGCCTACGAGTACGCCCTCGAATACGCCTGCCAGCGTGAGCAGTTCGGGCGCAAGATCGGCGAGTTCCAAGCTGTGGCGTTCAAGCTCGCGGATATGAAGAGCCGGATCGACGCGGCCCGGCTGCTGGTGTGGCGGGCCGGCTGGATGGCCCGCAACAACGTGCCGTTCGAGGCCGCGGAGGGCTCGATGGCCAAGCTCGTGGCCAGCGAGACCGCGGTGTACGTCACCGACGAGGCCATCCAGATCCTTGGCGGCAACGGTTACACGCGGGACTATCCCGTCGAGCGCATGCACCGCGACGCCAAGATCTTCACGATCTTCGAAGGCACCAGCGAGATCCAGCGGCTGGTCATCTCTCGTGCTGTGACGGGTCTGGCGATCCGCTGAGGCTCAGTCGCAGGCCGCGACCGGGGCCGCACTGGCCTTGCGGGACAGCTCGGCCGCGTCTACGAACGCGCTGAACAGCCGCTGCCGGTCTGCCGCAGGCCCGTCCTCGTCCTCGGGGTGCCACTGCACGCCGAGGTAGAAGCGGTCCGGATCCTCGATGCCTTCGACGACGCCGTCGAGCGCGCAGGCCGCGACGACCAATCCGTCGCCGACCCGGTCGACCGCCTGATGGTGCCCGGACCGACCCGTGATCCGGTCGGTGCCGAGGATCGCGGCCAATCGGGTGCCGGTCACGACGTCGATCGGCTCGTCGACGAACGTCGGCTCGCCAGGTGCGCCGTGGTGCAGCTTGTAGTCGACGATGTCACCGACGATCGTCCCGCCGCGGGCGACGTTGAGCAGCTGCGAGCCCCGGCAGATGCCGAAGATCGGGCGATCGGCCGCGGCGGCGGCCTCGATGGCCGCGAACGCGTCGCGGTCGGCACGGGCGTCGACGCCGTACGCGGCTGGGTTCGGTGCACTCATGCCGTAGCAGCTGCCGTCGATGTCGCCGCCACCGAGCAGCAGCAGGCCGTCGAACTCCCCTGCACCCGAAGGATTGTCGAGCGGTTCGGTGGTGTCCCACAGCTCATAGCCGGCCCCGAGCTCGAGCAGTGTCGTCAATGCCAGACGGGTGAACCGGCGGATCAGTCCCACGTCCTCGGCACTGATGCCGGGGAAGTTGAGCGACGCCAGCACGCACACCTGCGCGCGGGGCGTCTCGGGGGGAGGCAGCTGCGGAGTCACATCCGACACGTGGACCCGGTCGGTCATCTGGTTTCCTTCCGTTTGCGGGCGCGGTCGACGAGATCGGCGAACAAGGCCGCGTCGGTCGCCGACGTCGCGTGGCGGTCTTCGGGATGCCATTGCACGGCGATGACGTCGGCGCGGGAGTGCTCGACGGCCTCCACCACCCCGTCGGCCGCGACAGCGGTGACGCTCAGGCCCGCACCGAGCCGGTCGATCGCCTGGTGGTGGTACGACGAGACATCGACGGTCTCCGCAGCCACGATCGCGTGCAACCGTGAGCCCGCTGTCACGTCGACCGAGTGAATTCCGTTGTGGTGTGGGGTGTCTTCCTCCACCACATGTTGGGTGAGACTGCCGCCGAGCGCCACGTTGAGCACCTGCATACCGCGGCAGATGGCCAAGGTGGGCAGCTCGTGATCGAGCACCGCACGCGTGACACCGATATCGAGATCGTCCTGGAACGCCATCGTGCCGGTGGTCTCGGGCGCCGGCACGGCACCGTAGCGGCACGGTTCGACATCGGCGCCGCCGGGCAGCAGCACGCCGTCGAATTGCGCCAGGCGATCTGGCAATTCGAGGATCGGATCGCACGCAGGCCCGTGCAGGATCACCGGTTCGCCGCCCGCGGACCACACCGCTTCACAGATCGCCTCGGCGGCAAGGGTCGCTGAGAAGCGCAGGATCGGCACGTGCGCGGCCCGCCGGCCGATGACCGCCACCAGCGGCCGGATCATGCGTCACCGAACGGGTAGTCGAGGGTCGGCAGCCACTCCTTCCACACGTCGCGCAGGCGGCCCGAGTCGATGAGACGGCCCAGCGCGCCGTCGATCTCGGCCAAGGTGTCAGGCCGGTTCTTCGACACCGCGATGCCCCACTTGTTGGCGGTCCGCACCGTGAACGCGAGTTCGTAGTCGGGGTGCGTGGTGCCGAGCGGGACGAACACGACGTCGTCGTCGACCACCGCGTCCACTTCGTTGTTCGACAGCGCCGCCAGCATGTCGGCATACACGTCGTCGGAGCCCGGACCGAACGCCACGGGCACTGCGCCGGTGAAGGTTTCGACCAGGGCCATGTTGGTGCTGTTCTCGATGGCCGCGACCTTGCGGCCCACGAGGTCGTCCGCGGTGTGGATGCCGGCGCCGCGCCGGACCAGGACACCCTCGTGAAAGATCGCATACGGCCGCGTGAAATCGACCTGGGCCAGCCGCTCGGCAGTGATGCCCTGGCCGCACAGCACGGCGTCGGCATCGCCGCGGCGCACCGCGGGGATCATGTCGACCCATGGCACCCGGACCCATTCGACGGGCCGGCCCAGCTCGTCGCCCAGGGCCTCGGCGACCGCGGGTTCGTAACCCGTGCGGCCGTTTTCGGGTGTCCACAGCGAGAACAGGGGCGGCGCCTCTGCGTCGAGGCAGGCCAGCCGCAGTGGCTTCGATGCGCCGGTCACGGCGTGTCATCCCAGTACATGTCGCGCTCCCAATCGGTGACGTATCCACAGAACCGAGCCCACTCGTCGGCGTGGAAGTCGATGAGCAGTTCGGACAACTTCGGGCCGCACGCCTGGGCGAGCACATCGTCGGCGCGGAACGCGTCGATGGCCTCGCCGAGGGTCAGCGGCAATGCGGGGAACCGCACGTCCTGCGGCGTGTCGTACGACGAGCCCTTGGTCGGCTGCCCCGGGTCGATCGAGTTCTTCATGCCGTCCTCCACCGCGGCCAGGATGACGGCGTGGGACAGGTACGGGTTCACGCTCGCGTCGGGCAGCTTGTATTCGAGGCGCCCATTGGCCGACAACCGCACCGTGCACGTCTTGTTGTCCAGGCCCCAGTTGATGCGGGACGGCGCGAACTGCCCTGCGTCCCAATACCGCTTGTAGGAGTTCACCGTCGAACCATTGACCAGCATCGCGCCTGCGCTGTGGGCGAGCAGCCCGCCCAGCGCGTGCTTTCCGACGTCGGACAGGTGCAGCTCGGTGACGTCCGGGTCTTCCAGCACGTTGACGTCGTCGCGCCACAGGCTGAAGTTGTGGTGGCAGCCGTTGCCCATCATGCCGGTGGCGGGTTTGGGCATGAAGCTGGCCTGGATGCCGAGTTCGCGCGCGACCTGCTTGCAGATCTGGCGGTAAGTGGTCAGCCGGTCGGCCGTGAGGTCCGCGCGGTCGTACATGAAGTTGAGCTCGACCTGGAACTCGTCCTCGTAGTCGCCTTCGATCATGTCCAGTCCGAGCGCCTGCGCGTATTCGACGACCTTCTTGACGATCGGACGATTCCGTTCGAGGTGTTCGATGTGGTACGCGGGGCTCGAGCCCGGCCGGAAGTGCGCCTCGAGTCCCTCACCCTGCCAGGTCATCTCGGGTTCGCAGCCCGTGCGCAGCTCAAGGCCCGTGCGGTCGGTGAACCCGGCGTGCAACCGGCGCAGCAGACCGCGGGTGTCACATGCGAACTCGGCGCCGCCGCCCTCGGCGAGATGGTCGGGTTCGTAGAGCCTGCAGAACACGCGCGCGAAGCTGGTGTCCCATGGCAGGACCGCGAACGTGTCGAGATCCGGCACCGCGGTGTACTCGGGCGCGTTGACGCCGCCTGCCATCAGCACACCCGCGCGGGTGCCCTGCAGGTTGGCGATCGCCGTCTGGTGCTGCTGCACGCCCTTGACGGCCAACCGCTCGAAGTGACGCGCGGGCACCACCTTTCCGACGACCCGGCCGGTGATGGTGACGGCCTGGAAGTAGACGAGTTCAACGCCGCGATCGGCGATCGTGGAGAGTGCGGCGGCGAGCTCGGGGCTGGTGGCGTTGGTCTGGCGATGCAGATCCAGTGGTGTCGTGGTCATCGGATCACCTCGGGGTGAGAAGGGATGTGGTCATGCCGTCACGTCGACGGCGGTGAAGGCTTCGCGCAGGACGCGGCAGCGAGCGGGGCTGAGGTTGACCGCGACAGTGCCCACGTGGCGGTCGTCGCGGTGGTATGTCACGACGACGCCCGCGGTCAGGTCGGCGAGGCTGCCGTCCTCGACGCGGATCTCGTCGGCAAGGGCCGGTGAGCCGTAACTCTGCAGGCGCAGGTCGCGTTGGTCGCTCCAGAACGCCGGGACGGGTGCGAACGGCGTGGTGTCGAGCGCACCGGTCAGGGTCGCCGCGGCCCGCTTGGCGGTGTCGGTGGGAATCGACCAGTGCTCGACGCGGCGGGCCACGTGGTCGAAAAGCGGGTTGGGGAAACGGGCGACATCGCCCACCGCAACGGCATCGGTGGCGCCGGCCACCGCGAGGTCGTTGCCGGTGAGCACGCCGTCGCTCAGGTCGAGCCCGTTGCCGTCGAGCCACTCGACGTTGCAGACCGATCCGACGGCTTCGACCACGAGATCGGCGGGCAGGATCTCTCCGGTGTCGAGCACCACGCCGGTGACGCGGTCGTCGCCGGTGAACGCCGCGACACCGGTGCCGATCACGAATTCGATGCTGCCCGCGGCATGGTGGCGTTGGATCGCGGTGGCCAGGTCGGTTCCGAGCACGCGTTGCATCGGCGCTCCGGCGGGTTCGACGACCGTGACCCGGTGGCCCAGCGCGTGCAGTGTTCCGGCTGCCTCGCAGCCGATGAAGCCGGCGCCCACGACGACGATGCGGCTGTCCGGCCGCAGCGCATGGCGCAGCGCGAGGCAGTCCTCGACGGTGCGCAGCACGTGCCTGCCCCGTTCGGGGCCCGGTACGGTGAGGCGTCGCGGCCGCAGGCCGGTGGCGATGACCAGGCCGTCGTAGCCCACCACGGCCCCGGATTCGGCGGTGACGGTGTGCGCGGCGAGGTCGGCAGCGACCACGGTTGTGCCGTAACGGAATTCGACGTCGGCCACACTTGGTCGCCTGCGGAACGCGAGGCGCGCGGCCAGTTCATCCGGTCCGTCCGAATCAAGCTGGGAAAGCGCCTCTTTGGACAGTGGCGGCCGGTTGTACGGGAAGTGCCGTTCGGCGGAGAACACCGTGACCGGCCCGGTGTGTCCCTGTGCGCGGAGTTGCTCTGCCGACCGTAGGCCGGCCAGCGAGCCGCCGACGACGACGATGTGGCGCGACATCAGTCCTCGATGAAGATGGCTTGGGCCGGGCACACGTCTGCGGCCTCTTCGACGTAGTCACGTTCGGCATCGTCGGGGTTGCCGACATATTCGAGCTTCCCGTCGTCGTTCATCGTGAAGACGTTGGGTGCGGCGATGGCGCACTGGCCGTGGTCCTGGCAGAGCGTGAGGTCGACGGTGACGCGCATGATGGTTCCTCGGTGTCGTAGGGATTCAGGGAGCCGGCGTGAAGCCGATGGGCAACCGGATCGGGCCGGTGTTGCCCGAGTCGGGAAGCCAGTCCGCGCCGGGCAGTTCGTGCGGTTCGCGCAATCGCCGGGCCAGCAGCGGCAGTGCCTCGCTCATGTCCGAGCGCGCCACGAAGTGGCCGAGGCAATGGTGGGCGCCGCCGCCGAAACCGAAGTGCGGCTTGCGTTGTGCGGTGATGTCGAAACCCGGCTCGAACACCCTGGGATCGGTGCCTGCCGACTCACTGTAGAGATGCACCGTGGTGCCTGCCGTGAGCTCGACGCCTTCGTACTCGAAATCCTCGAGCACCTCGCGGGTCACCCAGCGCACGGTGGGGTTGACGCGCATGACCTCTTCGACGGCCTTGCCACCGAGGTCGGGGTTGTCCGCGAGCAGGCGCCACTGGCCGAGGTTGGCCATGAACGTCTGCATCGCGAGGCCGAGCTGGTTGCGCGTGGTGTCGAAGCCGCCGAAGATCAAGAGCACCATGGCATCCCGAAGTTCGGTGTCCGACAGCCTGCCGTCCTCTGGGCGCGACGCGTTGACCAGTGCGGTGACGAAATCGTCGCGTGGGTTGGCGCGGCGGTCGGCGATCAGCTCATCGCAGTAGTCGTAGAGCCGCTGCAGCGCGGCTTCGATCTTGGGCAGATCCTCGCGCAACGTCACGCCCATCGCCAGGCCGATGGTCACCGACTCGGAAGCGATGATCCGCCACTCGGTTTCGGGGATACCGAGCATGATCGCGATGACGCGGGCGGCGTACGGTTCGGCGAACTCGCTGACGAACTCGCAGCGGTCGGGTTCGGCGAAGCTGTCGATGAGTTCATTGGCCAGAGCCTGGAACCTCGGCACGAGCCCGCCGATGAGCTTGGGCGAGAAGGCCGGGTTCATGAGCCGCCGCAGGCGGTGGTGCTCCTCGCCCTCCTTGTTGAGGATCCAGCTGGCGAACCAGTCCGCGAACGGGCCCTCGGTCACGCCGTTGTGCGCGGGCCAGGCGACGCTGCCCTGGCGCAGTTTCGGGTGCTTGAGCAGCCGGCTGACCTGCTCGTACCGCAGCACGGCGATGCCATACGGCGTCGTCGCATACCAGCTGCGCTCCCTGGCGTCGTGCACCTCAGCCGACGTGATGGAGAACGCCGGGTCGGCGACGTCGAAAACCGGGGCCTGGCCGATTGTTGCGGATGACATCAGTGCTTCCTCCGAGAGCTCGGGGACCGAACGATCACTAAATACTCTAGAACTAGGTTCTTAAAGTCAATAGCCGATCGCAAGTTGATCGCAAGATGCTGATTACGGCGGGTTTACCGCTGGTCGGTCAGTCGCGGGCGGGCCAGGCGATCGCGAGCACCCAGCCGATGCCCAGGGGCATGTCCGCGACCTCACGAAATGCCGAGGGATCGGCGGCCGGGCCGACCGCGGGCATCGCGGGCAGGCGCGAGCCGACGAACCACCGCGGCGTGTTCGCCGCGATGACGCGGCGTTCGGTACTGACGATCAGGGCGTCGTCACCGGTCTCCCGCAGCACCTCGAGCAGTTTGCGCTCGACCTCCCCGACCACCAGGTCGGCGCCCGCGATGCCCAGGAAGGTGCCGTCCGCACCGACGATCGGGATCGTGGCCGTGATGGTGTACATGTCGGAGCCGCTGTAGTCGACATATGGCCCGTAGGCCACGCGCTGCTGGCCGTGCAGTGCCAGCTGGTACCAGTCCATCTGCAGGTAGTCGTAGACGTCGATGCTGGTTGGGTCGAAGTTGAGCCGCAGCCGGGCCACGCGGTCATCGTGGCGCTGCCACCAGGCGAGATAGCGCTCCCGGCCTTCGACCACGAACGGCGCGGCGATGAAACCCATGCCCCACACCCCGCGCTCGTCGCGCAGCAGATCGGCGAGCATCCGTTGCAGCCCGCTGAAGTGCCCCTCGGTCAGCGCGGCGCGTGGCGGGCGGCTGCGCAGCACCTCGGCCGCGATCCGGCCGAGCAGGTCGTAGATCGGTTCGAGCGGTTGCGACGCCCGCTCGGCGAGGCGGCGAGCCAGTGTGTCATCGGTCATGAGCCGGATTCCTGGGTCGTGAGGTCCAAGTTGACGGTGGTCAGGCGCGCAAGCTGTCCCATGACGTGCGCTTCCGCGAGCCGCCGCGCTTCACCGGCGTTCTCCGAGGCGACCGCCGCAGCGATGGCGTGCTGCTCTTCAACGTAGGCGGCGACGTCGAGCGCCGGCCCCAACGGGAGCCAGATCAGCCCGGCCACCTCGGCCTGAATGTTCGCCTCCCGGCGCGCCAGCCGAGCCGACTGCGACGCGATGGCGACCTGGATCTGGAACCGGCTGTCGGCACGGATCCGGTCCCCCAGCGTCGTGGCCGCATCGAGCTGATCGGTCAGGGCGAACAGCCTGCGCACGGTGTACGGCGCGGCGCGCTCGGCCGCCAGGCGTGCGGCCTGGCCGGCGATCGCGGTGTGCTCATCGAACAGATCCCGCAGGTCAGAGGCGCTCATGGCGGCCAGCCTCGCAGTCAGCTGGTCGATCGGCGGACCCGCGGGCCTGCGGACGAACGACCCGCCGCTGCGCCCACGGCGGGTTTCGACCAGCTCCTGCTCGCGGAGCGTCGCCAGCGCCTCCCGCACGGTCATCGGAGCCACTCCGAACTGGGCCGCGAGGTCGATTTCGACGGGTAGCCGCTCGCCGTCGTCGAGCAACCCCAGGTGGATCGCCTCGGTGATCCGTTGCACGATCTCGTCCGCGCGCCCGACCGGCGCTTCCGACGCGACCAGCGGCGACAACGACGACACCTGCGTCTCCTCCTCCGCGAACGCCCTCCCGCGAGGTCCGACGTCGGCAATCTACCGGACTTCGGACGAATTCCGCCGATTCCCTTGCCGAATAAACAATAGGACTGTAGTTTTTCGCACTACTTCACTTCCTGCGCCTACCCAAGAAAGTACGGCCATGTCAACTTCCAGCCCTGGAGACGACGTCCAGCATCTACAAGCGCTCGGCTACCAGTCCGAGTTCAAGCGCGACATGAGCCCGTGGGCGAACTTCTCCCTCGGCTTCACGTATCTGTCGCCCGTCGTCGGTGTCTACACCCTGTTCGCGTACGCGCTCGCGACCGGCGGACCACCGATGATCTGGAGTTTTCTCATCGTCGGCGTCGGCCAACTGCTGGTGGCGCTGACCTTCAGCGAGATCGTCGCGCAGTTCCCTGTCGCGGGCGGCGTGTATCCGTGGGCGCGGCGGCTGTGGGGCCGCCGGTACGCGTGGATGACCGGCTGGGTCTACCTGGTGGCCCTGCTGGTGACGATCGCGTCGGTCGTCTACGGCGCAGGCCCGTTCATCGCGGCGGCATTCGGCTTCGACGCGACGGTCAACAACACCATCGCCTTCGCGCTCGCGCTGCTCGCGCTGGCCACCGCCATCAACTTCATGGGCACGAAAGTCCTTGCGAAAGCGGCGATCATCGGATTCACCGCAGAGATCATCGGTGCCCTCGTGGTCGGCGTCTGGCTGCTCGTCGCGCACCGCCACCACAACCTCGGCGTGCTGTTCGACAGCTTCGGCGCAGGCGGCGACGGCAACTACATGTGGGCGTTCGCCGCGGCCGCCCTCATCGGCGTCTACCAGTACTACGGCTTCGAGGCGTGCGGCGACGTCGCCGAGGAAGTGCCCGACCCGGGCCGCCTGATCCCCAAGGCCATGCGCCGCACGATCTACATCGGTGGTGCCGCAGCCACATTCGTGTGCCTGGCGCTCGTCCTGTCGGTCGCCGACATCCCGGCCGTCATCGCAGGCGATGACACCGATCCCGTGAGCACCGTGCTGGGCGAGGCATTCGGCCCGATCGGCGCCAAGGTGATCCTGCTCGTGGTGCTGATCTCGTTCCTGTCGTGCGCCATGAGCCTGCAGGCCGCCGCGAGCCGGCTGGCCTACTCCTACGGGCGCGACGGCATGATCATGGGCAGCGCACTGCTCAAGAAGTTCTCCGCCACGCGCCACGTGCCGCCCTACGCGCTGGTGCTGGCCGCGATCGTGCCTGCCGTGATCGTCATCGGGTCGAAGGTCTCCACCGACGCCATCACCAAGATCATCAGCTTCGCGGCGTTCGGCATCTACCTCGGTTTCCAGATGGTGGTGCTCGCGGCGCTGCGGGCCCGCCTCAAGGGCTGGGTGCCCAGCGGCAAGTACCAGCTCGGCAGCTGGGGGCTGGCCGTCAACATCGCGGCCCTGGTCTACGGCGTCACCGCGATGATCAACATGGCGTGGCCGCGCACGCCCGACGCGCCGTGGTACGACAACTGGATCGTGGCCCTGTCGGCGGCTGTGGTCGTGGGAATCGGCTTGGTGTACATGGTGATCCACCCGCTGCACGACCGCAGCACGGCACCGTACGGCGACGCGATCCCCGCCCCGCGCGGCCCCGGGAAGGCGTCTGCGACCCCGCTCAGCAGGCTGTGAGATCGGTCCCGATGAGCTGACCTGACTGGTGGCGCCGTTGCCACGGTGCCACCATAGGGTGTGATGTTTGCGAGAAACGGAGAACACCGCGGTCCGAAACCAGTGATGACCATCACAACGTTTGCTGGACCGTTCCGTTGGCATATGCGCGCACTCGGCTTCAATCCCCTCATCCGGTTCACCGACCGCGTCGAGGCACTCGCAGCCCTCGCTGTTCTGCTCACCGCCCTGATCGCCATACCCTTCGCAATGCAGTCCGGCGACCTGGTCTACTCCTCGACTGTGCGCACCGCACACGAGCAGACAAACACGCGTCACCCCGTCGAGGCCGTGGCCATCGACGGCACCAGCCTGATGACCGACTTCGACGGTGCGGCCTATGTCACTGCGCAGTGGCACGAGGGCGGCCAGATGCGTACCGCGCAAGTCGTCAAGCGCGGCGTGGTCACCGCCGGCGATCCGCTCACCGTCTGGCTCGACGACAAGACCGGTAAGCCCGTGGCGGCGCCCCAGACCCCGGCCGACGCCAAGGTCACGGCAATTGCGGCGGCGGGGATGGTATGGACCGTCCTGGTCGTGCTCAGCGCGCTCGTGGCGTTCGCGCTGCGCAAAGGACTCGATCGGCTCCGCGCCCACGCGTGGGAACGCGAACTGCAGTTGTTGGCCCACAACGACGACGGCTGGGCCAACCGGCACACTTAGACCGGCGCGAAGCGATCGGCCCACGGCAGCCGCTGCTCGAGCTGGGCCGCCAGTTTGATCAGCAGTGACTCGCCTGCCAGCGGCCCGACGAACTGCACGCCGAGCGGCACGCCGTCTGCCGTCCAGTGCAAGGGCAACGAGATCGCGGGCCGGCCGGTGAGATTCGCCAGCTGGGTGTACGGCACCCAGCCGAGGTTCTTGTCCACCATGTCGTCGACGACCTTGGTGTAACGCAAAAGGCTTGCGGTGCGGGTCTTGATCAACGCGTCGGACGCGCGCTGCACCGCCACCGGCAACTCGAACTCACCGATAGTCGGCGGCGGGGTCGCCAACGTGGGTGTCAGCAGCAGGTCGTACGACTCGAAGAACGTTGTCAACCGCCGCGTGTGTTCGTGCCGCCGCTGCACTGCGTCCACGTAGTCGACGCTGCTGGTCGCGCGGCCGAGCGCCGCCATGATGAGCGTGTCGCGTTCGAACGACTCGTCACCGGCACTCGTGAGCCGCTTGGCCTCCGCGAGTTCCCACGCGGTGTAGACGAACCAGGTGAGCAGGAAGTCGCGGGCCAGCGCGGCGTCGTCGAACGGCGCCTGCGGCAGTTCCTCGACATGGTGGCCGAGCTCGCTCAGGGCTTTGACGGTTGCCTCGACGGCCTTGACCGCCTCGGCATGTGGCGCCGGGTTGATCGCGGACGGCACCCGAACGCCGATCCGCAGCTTGCCGGGATCCGCCCCCACGCACGACGCGAACGGCTCGGCGGGCAGGCCCGGGACGAACGGCCCCCACGGCTCCGCGCCGCTGATGACGTCGAGCATCGCCGCGGTGTCGCGCACCGTGCGTGACACCACGCCCTGAACGGCCGCACCGTGCATGGATTCTCCGGTCGCGGGGCCAAGGGGCGTCAAACCTCGGCCGGCTTTGAGTCCGACGAGCCCACAGCAGGCCGCGGGGATGCGGATCGATCCGCCACCGTCGTTGGCGCCCGCGCACGGCACGATGCCTGCGGCCACCGCCGCCGCAGATCCGCCCGACGACCCACCCGGAGTGCGCGTCACGTCCCACGGGTTACGTGCCGGACCCCAGGCGACCGGCTCGGTGATGCCCTTCGATCCGAACTCCGGAGTGTTGGTCTTGCCGAAGATGACCAGGCCCGCATCGAGCCAGCGCTGCACGATGGTGGCGTGCTCGGTGGCAGGCAGGGACTTCAGTGCGCGGGATCCTGCTGAAGTCGGCTGACCCTTGTAGTCCTGCGCCAGGTCTTTGATGAGGAACGGCACGCCGGCGAACGGGCCGGTGAGGCCGTCTGCCGGTTCGGCGGGGATGTCCCGCACGATGGCGTTGATCTTCGGGTTCACCGCAGCGGCTCGCGCTCGAGCCGTAGCGAGCAACTGGGCTGCCGAAACCTGTTTGTCGGCAACCAGTTTCGCCAGACCCGTGGCGTCGTAACTGCGGTATTCGTCGAAGTCCATGGCACGAACGTATACCGCGCCGGCGCCGCGCGGTGAGCTATCACGCCGCGCCGCGCGCCATACGTCGCAGCCTCTCAGGAGGCGACGAGCTCGTCGATCTGGTTGATCGCCGACGAAGCACCCTCGACCACGCCCATGTCCAGTATCTGCTGCAGCGCCTCGGCGGACGCGAAGGTGCTCACGTAGACCGCGCGGGTGCCGCCGTCGCGCTCGGAGAAGGTGTAGACGTTGGTCGAGACCGGCAGGTCGGGATTCGGGTTGAAGTCGAGGTCGGCGAACCCGTCGACGAACGAGAAGCTCGCCGGCTCGTCGACAGCGGTGACCTCCCAGTACCCGGCGTGTTTGTCGCCTTCCGGGCCGGTCATGAAATACGTGACGCGGCCGCCGGGCTTGAGGTCGTGGTCGACCACGGTCGCCGGGTAAGTCGGCGGCCCCCAGACCTTTTCCAGCTGTCGCGGATCGGCGTAGACCTGCCAGATCCGCGCCACCGGTGCGGCGAAATCCGCCGTGATGGTCAGCGTCAGTTTGTCGAGATCGTGTTGGACGTCGGTCACGGGCATGGTTCAGCGCTCCTCGGTGTCGAATGAGATGAGTTCGTCGATCCGGGCGATGCGTCCGCGCCACACCTGTTCCAACTCGGTGAGCATGGACGCGACCGACCGCACCGCTGCCACATCGCCGCTGGCCAACTGTTCGCGACCGTTGCGTCGCTTGATCAGCAGGCCGGCCTTTTCCAGCACGGCGACGTGCTTCTGCACCGCGGCAAAGCTCATGTCGTACTTGGCCGCAAGTGCCGAGACCGAATGCTCCCCGGCCAGCACCCGGCGCATGATGTCGCGCCTGGTGCGGTCGGACAGCGCGTGGAACAGGGCGTCCGCCCGGTCCTCGTCATCCTCGGTCACGCTCCCAACATACAACCAAATGGTTGTATGTTGTCAAGGCCTTCGCCAGCCGGATTTGAGGTAGGCGGCTACTCACGCCAAACAACCCCTGCGCGGGAAAAGATCTGCGGTGGGAGGACCAATGGCCGGATCACTCGTGGTGTCACGGACGCCGTTCGTGTCGCGGGCAGCCCTGCCGCTCGACGCCTCAGGCGTGGTGCGGGTCGGCAAGCGGCGCCTTGCCTTCATCAACAACCGTGATCCGCATGCGCTGTACGAGTTCTCCTTGAAAGCCGATGGAACGCAACGCCGCCCAGTCTCGCGGCGGCCGTTGCGCGGCCTCCCCGACGGCTCGCTGACCGATCCCGAGGGCCTCGCGCAGATCGAGACCGACGGCCTGCGCCAGCTCGTCGTCGCGTCGTCGCTCAGCGCGCGGCCGGGACGATTCCCCACGCGCGACGGGCTGGTGCGCATCCGCTACACACCCGAGGGCGAGCTGCGCGGTGAGGCCATGACCGGTTTCCGGCGCTGGCTGCTTTCGCGTTACCCGAGCCTTGCCGCGGCAGCGCAACAGCTTCCGGACCGCGGCGGCCTCAACATCGAAGGCCTGGCCTGGGATCCCGTGCGTTGCGACCTGCTGCTCGGGGTCCGCTCGCCGACCCGCGACGGCCAGGCCTCGGTCATCCGGATCCACCTCGACCTCGCGGCGCCGTGGACGGTGGCTGCGCTGCAGGCGGGGCCGATCACCCACATCCGGAGCGGCACGGTCCCGGCGCAGGGCGTCCGCGACATCAGTTATGACACGGCCCGCGGAGAATTCCTCGTCGTCCTCGGACGATCCGCGGGTGGCGACCGGGTGCCGTTCGAGCTGTGCACGTGGAGCGGGAACGGCGCAGCGGCAGAAGTACTGCGGGTCGAGTTCGAGTCATCCATGAAACCCGAAGGCGTGGCCGGGTTCGACATCGACGGCCTGCGCCGCGTCGTGATCGTGGACGACGCCGGCGGTTTCGCCACCTTCCGGGCAACAGACGTTCCGGGGTGGGATTGACCGGCGGGACGCGTCCGCCACCCCGGCGCAGTTTCCGGTCGAGTAGTGGGTTTGGCGTGCTGTCGACTGGGAAACCTCCCGTGCAATGCAGTGTGTGCTCGGCTGCATGTGCCGAAGGAGGAGACAGGATATGCAAACGGAACCGAGAGTCGGGTCCGACGTGCCGATCGGCGAGCTGGTGAGCCAGTTGTCAGCGCAGACGTCACGGCTCGTGCGTGACGAGATGCGGTTGGCGCAAAAGGAATTCGCGAACTCTGCAAAACACGCGGGCATGGGCGCCGGTTTCCTGAGCGCCGCGGGTCTGGCCGCCGTATTCGGAGTGGCCGCGGTGGTCACCGCAGCGGTCGCGGCGCTCGCGTTGGTGCTGCCCGTGTGGGCCGCCGCGCTGATCGTCGCGGTGATCCTGTTCGCGATTGCCGGGATCGCGGCGTTGACCAGCCGAAAGCAGCTCACTCAGGCGTCGCCCACGCCAGAGATGACCGTGGCCAGCGTCAAACAGGATCTCGATGAAGTGAAGGGGGTCCGTCATGACCGCTGACACACCGTCGGGTGCCACGCCTGAGCCCGGGCCCGACGCAGGAATCGACGAGATCCAGGCAGACATCGACAAGACCCGGCAGGAGCTCGGCCACACCGTCGACGCGCTCGCGGCGAAGGCCGACGTCAAAGGCCGCGCGCAGCAGAAGGCGGCCGACACCAAGGACCGCATCACCGAGACGGCCGTGCACACGCGCGAGGCGCTCACCGACGACACCGGGGCGGTCAAGAAGTCGATTCCCGTCGCGGCGGTGATCGCGGTGGCCCTCGTCGTCGGCGTCGTGGTGTGGCGCCGCCGCCGTTGACCGACCTCACCGATGCGAAAGGGACGATCCGATGACGAACCATCCGAGCACGACGGCGAAGATCTTGTACCGGCCCGTGGGCCTGCTGAGTTCGGTCGTCGGCGGACTGCTGGCGGGCGCCATCTTCAAGCAGGTGTGGCGGCGCGCGGCGCCCGGCGACAAGCCCGATCCACCGGAGCCTTTGCAGACGGAGTATCCGTTCAAAGAGATTCTGATCGCCGCCGCGGTCCAGGGCGCGATCTTCTCGGTTGTCAAGGCCGTGATCGATCGCCAGGGTGCCCGGTTGTTCCAGCGGGCCACCGGGGAGTGGCCGGGCAGCTGAGATCGATCGACCCGTCGCCCGCCGGATTTGCTGAATTGGTTTGCCCGTAGCCCGAGTTGGGCTGTCGGGCCGTCTGACGCGTGCGCTGGACGTGACAGTTCGGACACGGTGCGATCACGGCCGCGATTCGGTCCTGTGTCAACCCGGCATCCAATTCGGCAGTTGCCTGGACACCGACTCTGAGCCGCTCTACGGTTCAGCTGCACTAATTTTCGTCGCGGTAATTTCACCGCAGTAATTTTGGAGCACGGGTCGAGGGAGACGCTGGTGATGGTCAGCTTTAATCGAGTCGCTGTGGTGGCCGTTGCCGGCACGGGAATGTGCGTTGCCGCAGCATTGTTGGGCCCGCATGCGACGGCCGCCCCGCTCAAGGCGGGTGGGTACAAGTGCGTCGACGGTGCCGCCGGCGCCGCAGCACCCGGGGCGGCCGCAGCTCCGTGCAGTGCGGCTGCGGTAGAAGCGGCAGGGGTGGTGGCCGCCCCGTTGGCTCCCCCCGTCGTTCCGCCCGCGGGCGTCCCACCGGTGCCCGTGGTACCGCCGGCAGGCGTGCCGCCGGTGCCCGTCGTACCGCCCGCGGGTGTCCCACCGGTGCCCGCCGCGCCACCTGTGCCCGTCGTGCCACCCGTGGCCGCCGGGGCACCGGTGGCCGCCGCCCCCGTGGCAGGCGGTGCTCCCCTGATGGAAATGGGCGGAACCGGTAAGGGCGTGCCCACGAGTAGGCCGGCCGGAGCCGACGGGCCCACGCCGGGTGTGCCGACTCAGCCCGGGCCTCAGGGATAGCAGCCACTGCCTGACAGTCTCCGAATGCCGTGCCGGTCCCACACCGGCACGGCATTCGTGTTCTCGCTTGTCACACAATCACATTCGGGTTGACCCGCTGTCAGGCCACAAGCGGCTGTACCTGCCCGGCGCCGATGCCGGTCACTCCTGGACGATGACGGGATCGCCGACGTTGACGGTGTTGAAGTACCACTCTGCGGCTGCCGGGATCAGACTGATGCAGCCATGGCTGGTGTTCTCCAGCCCCATCGATGCGACTGCCCACGGCGCCGAGTGCACGTAGATTCCGCGGCGCGTGATCCGCACGGCGTAATCCACCTCGAGACGGTATCCGTCGTCGGCATCGACGGGCACACCGACGCTGCTGGAATCCATGATCACCGAACGGTCTTTCTCCAGAACGGTGTAATTGCCGACGGGGGTGGGATATTCGGGCCTGCCCATGGACGCCAGCAGTACCCCGTCCTCACCCAGGTGCGGCAGGTGGTGCGGCGCGGGCAACGGTATCGGTGCCCCCTCGGCGACCCCGTCGATCGTCACGGTGAACGTGTGATCCGAGATGTCGGCAACCCCGACCACGGCCGGGCCGGTTTGGAACTGCGTCGGCCTGTTGCTGACCGAAAGGCTC
Organism: Mycolicibacterium mageritense; assembly: GCF_010727475.1. Classification (NCBI taxonomy): domain Bacteria; kingdom Bacillati; phylum Actinomycetota; class Actinomycetes; order Mycobacteriales; family Mycobacteriaceae; genus Mycobacterium; species Mycolicibacterium mageritense. Next base: position 2,714,944 of record NZ_AP022567.1, on the reverse strand, counting down.
ACGGTGCTGTGCGCTGGCCAGTACTGATCTGGAACCCATTGCACGACATTGCTTTCGAGCCACTCATACTTGCCTGTCCTGGCGGGATCGGACTTCACCGCTAGCGACCGCTCGGCAGCAGTGCGGTTGGCGACCGGCCGCGCGAAGGTGACCACAACCGGGTGTCCCACCCCGACCACTGCACCTTGCGCCGGCGCGATCGACTCGACGGCTTTGCCGATCGGGAGGCTGACCGCTGTCGGGTCAACGCCTGCGGTACCACCGAAAACGGCCATGGAGACCACGACCAACGCGAGAACACCCTGAACAACCGCCCGCATCAATCCGATCCCTCTATGACGACCACCCCGGCCTTTGACGTTGTCATGGTAGAGGCGCCCTGCCCGCCGAACGTGACGGCGCGCGTTGACGATTCGGTCAAGTGTTCGTCACGGTTCGGCCACGGCGCGGGTTTGTGTCCCGAGGGCCGGGAGGCGGCGGGGAACGGTCGCGCCGACCGCGATACGGTGCCTCTATGCAGACCGCCACGCCGGAGATCCCTGACCTGTACCGGTGGCTGGCCCCGGCGATCGGGCCGATCGACGATGCCGACGCGGCGCGAGTGTCAGGCCCACGGTCCTGGTGGGGCGGACCGCTCGATGTCGAAGGCCTCGCCCTCGGCAGTGTCCGAACCGCGCTGACCGCGGCTCAGCTCGCGTTCGGCCGCACCGAGCGTTTCCACACCGACAGCGCCTCTGTGGCAGCTGCTTTCGCGTCTCTCGATCATCTTCGCGTCGCCGGGCGCGCGCCCGAGGGATTCGCCCCGATGTCCGGTTACTTCCAGGCTCGCGACGGCTGGGTGCGGCTGCACGCGAACTATCCGCATCACGCCCGCGCGCTGTCGGATGCCCTGGGTGTCAGCACCAAGGAGGAACTCACCGCGACGATCGCGTCGCTGCCTGCGGACGAGATTGCCGAACGCGTCACGGTCGCAGGCGGTCTCGCCGTCACCCTTCGGGCCCCCCAGGACTGGCGTGCCGGCCCGCAAGGCCGCTACGTCGACACGCAACCATGGATCCGGTTCGACCTGACGGATGTGCTCGGGCCCGCCCTCGAATCCGGCCGCCGGCTCGCGGGCGTACGGATCCTCGACCTCACCCGCGTGATCGCGGGCCCCGTCGCCACCAGGTTCCTCGCGCTCCTCGGTGCCGACGTGCTGCGCGTCGACCCGCCCGCGATTCCCGAACTCATCGATCAGTACATCGACAGCGGATTCGGGAAGCGCAGCGCTACAGCCGACTTCGCCGATCGCGTGCAATGCGAGAAGCTCACTGCCCTGCTCCGGCACGCCGATGCAGTCATCATGGGATACCGGCCGGGGACGCTGGCCGAGTTCGGCCTGGACCCCGTGGCGTTGCGCGAGCGGTTCCCGGGTCTGCTGGTGGTCACGCTGGACGCGTGGGGAGATCAGGGCCCGTGGGGAGGTCGTCGCGGATTCGATTCGCTGGTGCAATGTGCCACCGGCATCGGCCGGCTGTACGGCCGCACGGATTCCGACGGCGGGTGGCGGCCCGGCGCGCTACCCGTTCAGGCGCTCGACCACGCCAGCGGTTACGGCGTCGCGGCCGCCACGCTGGCGCTACTCGCCCGACGGTCCACCGCCGGTGCCGGCTCGGCCCATCTGTGCCTGGCGAGGACCGCGCATCTGCTCCTCGACCTGCCTGCTACCCGACGTGAGGGCCGGGAACTGCCAGTACCGCGCGCTGAGGCCGAATCCGTGTTCGGCCGACTGTCTTTCGCGGCCCCGCCGGCGTTTTCCGGTGGCGACCGCATCGGCTATTCAGCTCCGCCCGGCCCGTACGGTGCGGACGCACTCGAATGGCAGACCAGCAGCTGACGACGCCGGTCAGGCGGCACCGTGGGCGTGGGCGCCTGCCCGCGTATCGGCGATCTCGCGCATCTGATCGACGAGCCGTGCGGAGACCTGCGCGGCGAGCCACAGCGACGTCCGATCGTCTTCCGACAACCCGGCCAACAGCGCGGCGATGCGTTGCTTGCGGACGACGGCTCGCTCCTCCCACAGGCGACGGCCACCTTCGCTGACCTTGACCAGACACGCCCGCCCGTCGGCCGGATCGCTGCAACGCTCCACCAGCCCTTGGTTTTCCAGCCGCTGTACCAGCTGCGTCATGCCCGATTGACTCGCGCCCTCCGCCTCGGCGAGCGCCGTCACCCGCATCGGGCCCTCCCGGTTCAGGCGGACCAGCACCAGCGTCGCGCTCGCACTCAAACTGTCGCGATCGGCGAGGTGCCGCCACATCAGGTCTGCGCTCGCCACGAGCATCGCCGAAACGGCTTCCACGCTGTTGTCGAAGGATTCGGTGCCCACGCGCTATTTATATCATCAGTAGGAAGTACATTGCGGCCCGTATGAATATCCGGGCGCGTCTCGCTTCTGTTGTCCGCGTCCGGTAACTCCGGTCAATACTTGCGATTTTCTCGATATCTGCCTAACCGCGCCTCCTGTCAGGTTGCTGTGAACATCGCGTAGGCGCGACGTACGTCTTGAGCATTGGTTCCTATATGCGATATAAGTTGCCATCATGATCGTGGACAAGCCCGCGAATGATCGCGTGCTCCGACGCTCGCCACGCCGCACCTTCCTGCAGCAGGGATGGCTCGCTCTGGTGACCGTCGTCGCCCTCGGCGTGGGCGGGCTCGGCGTCTGGAAGGTGCACCAGATGTCCGAGCCGGTGCCGGTGCCGACGGTCCTCGCCGCGCAGGCGCCCGAGCAGTTCACGCCGAAAGAGCTCACGTACGAGCTGTTCGGCTCCATCGGCGACGGCGGAATCTTGAGTTACGTCGACATCGACGGGCATCCGCACAAGGTGGATCTCACCGAGCTGCCGTGGTCGCACACCGAGACGACCACCTTGACCGTCGTGTCCGGCAGTATGTCGGCACAGGTCAACGGCGGTGAGGTCGGCTGCCGGATGTTGGTCAACGGCGTTGTGCGCGACGAACAATCGTCGACCCACTCCGAAGCCGATGTGACCTGCCGGGTGAAGTCCGCGTGAGCGCACACCGGGCAGGCAGGCCGCTGGTCGCGAGCACCGTGCGGGTGCTGGCCGTACCGATCATCGTGTTCTGGGGGCTGCTGGCCGTCACCACCAACACCTTCATCCCTCAGGTCGAACGGGTCGCCGAGCAACTCGCCGGATCGATGATTCCCAGCTACGCGCCGTCACAGGTCGCGATGCTGCGCATCGGCGAGAAGTTCCAGGAATCCACCTCCACGAGCCTGACCATGGTGGTTCTTGAAGCCGACCGCCCGCTCGACGACGGCGACCACAGGTACTACGACGACCTGATGAACCGGCTCAAGCAGGATCGCGAGCATGTTCAGTACGTCATGGACCTGTGGGGCAAGCCGATCACCGCTGCCGGCGCCCAAAGTGTCGACGGCAAGGCGACTTTCGTGTTGTTGCGGCTCGCGGGCAACATCGGCCAACTCCAGGCGAACGAGTCCGTCGACGCCGTCCGGGACATCATCGCCCACGACACCCCGCCACCGGGCCTCAAGGTCTACGTCAGCGGGGCCGCGCCGCTGGCGTCGGACACCCTGACGATCGCCAACTCCAGCCTCAACAACATCACGATCCTGACGATCATCCTCATCGTCATCATGCTGCTCGTGGTCTACCGCTCGTTGCCCAACCTGCTGGTGCCGCTGGTCAGCGTCTTGATCGAAATGCTTGTCGCCAAAGGCGTCATCGCCACGCTGGGGCATTTCGGCGTCATCCCGTTGTCTTCGTTTGCGGTGAACATCGTCGTCGCGCTGACCCTTGGCGCGGGAACGGATTACGGCATCTTCCTGCTGGGCCGGTATCAGGAGGCCAGGCAGCACGGCGAGAGCCGCGAAGACGCGTTCTACACCGCCTACCGCAGCGTCGCCCCCGTGATCATCGGCTCGGGCCTGACCATTGCAGGCGCCTGCTACTGCCTCAGTCTGGCCCGGCTGGACTACTTCCACACCATGGGCCCCGCGGTGGCCATCAGCATGTTGTTCACCATCGCCGCCGCCCTGTCACTCGCGCCGGCGATCCTCACACTCGGCAGCCTGTTCGGCCTGTTCGACCCGCGTAAGGCCACCAAAGGCGTGCTGTACCGGAGAATCGCGACGAGCGTGGTGCGATGGCCGAAACCCGTGTTCGTCGCAAGCTGCGCCGTCGTGATGATCGGAGCGGTGTTCGTCCCGACGTACCGGGTCAGCTACGACGACCGGGCCTACCAACCTGCCGATGGTCCGGCCAACGTCGGTTTCGAAGCGGCGGACCGGCACTTCTCGCAGAGCAAGCTGTTCAGCGAGATGCTGATGGTCGAAAGCGACCACGACATGCGCAACTCTGCGGACTTCATCTCGCTGGACCGCGTCGCCAAGAGCCTCATCCGGCTCCCGGGTGTCGCGATGGTGCAGAGCATCACGCGCCCGCTGGGCCGGCCGCTCGAGCACGCCACGATTCCGTACCTGTTCACCACACAGGGCAGCGGAAGCGGTCAGCAACTGCCGTTCACCGAACAACAGAACGAAAACACCGACCGGCAGGCCGCGATCCAGGCGCGTTCGGTCGAGGTGCTGCAGAAGGTGATCGGGCTGACCCAGCAGATGGCCGACGAACTGCATTCGACGGTGCTCACGCTGGAGAACCTCAAGCAGGTCACCGACGACATGAACGCAGGGATATCCAATCTCGACGACTTCCTGCGGCCGTTGAAGAACTACTTCTATTGGGAACCCCATTGTTTCGACATCCCGGGGTGCTGGGCGATGCGCTCGCTGTTCGACTCGCTCGACGGCATCGACAGTCTTGACGCGCAGATCGCCGACGCCGTGACATCGTTCGAGGCCATCGATCGCCTGCTGCCGCAGATGATCTCGCAGCTGGAGCGGATGATGTCGGACAGCCGGTCGTTGCTCGGTGTCATCACCAACAACTACGGACCCGCGCATCTGCAGTCCACGCAGACGGATCAGACGTACTACGACCTCATCAACGTGGGCAACGACTTCGACCAGTCCCGCAGTGACGACTTCTTCTACATCCCCCGTGAGGCCTTCGACAACGAGGACGTCAAGACCGGTATGCAGCTGATGATGTCCCCCGACGGCAAGGCCGCCCGGTTCATCGTCACCCACGAGGGCAACGCCATGGGCCCGGAGGGCATCGATCACGTCAACCAGTTCCCCGACGCGATCCAGGCCGCGCTCAAGGAGACCTCGCTGGCGGGCGCCAAGATCTACATCGGCGGAGCGGGCTCGAACAACAAGGACATCAAAGCCTATGCCGCGTCCGATCTGCTGATCGTGGCGATCGCCGCGATCGTGTTGATCTTCCTGATCATGCTCTACCTGACCCGAAGCCTGGTCGCGGCGCTGGTCATCCCAGGCACGGTGGCATTCTCCTACGCGGGTGCGTTCGGCCTGTCAATCCTGGTGTGGCAGCACCTGATCGGCCTGCATCTGCACTGGCTTGTGCTGCCGCTGACCTTCATCATCCTGGTCGCGGTCGGCTCGGACTACAACCTGCTGCTGATCTCGCGTGTCAAGGAGGAGACCGGCGCCGGGCTGAACACCGGGCTGATCCGCGCGCTCGGGAGTACGGGTGGCGTCGTGACGTCCGCCGGCCTGGTGTTCGCGTTCACGATGCTGGCAATGCTCATCAGTGATCTGCGCACCATCGGGCAGGTCGGCTCGACGGTGTGCATCGGCCTGCTGCTCGACACCCTGATCGTGCGGTCGTTCATCGTGCCGTGCCTGCTGCGGTTGCTCGGCCCGTGGTTCTGGTGGCCCACCTTCATCCGCCAGCGGCCGTTACGCCGGCACCGGACCCGGCAGCTGCAGGAGGCGTGACCACATGACGACGTCGAGCCTCTACGGCATCCTGGCGATCATCTCGTTCGCCCTGATCTGGGTGTTCGCCGTCGTCGCGTTCGTGTTCGCGAGGCGGATGACGGGCCGCGCGCACGTCACGGCCGAGCTGGGCATCGGTGTGCTGGCGGCGACGCTGCGCAAGGTCCGCAGACGCGAACCCCTTTCCGACGACGAACTGGGCCTCGCGCGGCAGGTGCTCGCCGACCGAGGCAGCGTCTTGGCGCTCGCCGTTCCCGCGACCCTGTTCTGCCTCGGCTGCTTCTACGTCTTCGGCAGCCTCGAGCAGTTGCACGGGCGCACTCCCTCCGAGCGGACGTTCCTCGGTGTGTTCCCGATGCTCACGTCGACCAACATGGCGATCCAGATTCTCCGGAGCGCACGGTTGAAACGGCGGCTGCCGAAGCCTGTTCGGCCGCAGGGCGGATGAGGCCGTCGGCCGTCAAACCGACAATCGTAGGGTTTTCTTACTTTCGGGAGAACGCCCATGTAGGCGCACTGCACAATTGACGCGGATGCGCCAGCGAACCCGCCGCGGTTAGCCCCGTCGATGCAGAATCGTTACCCCTCATCTAGCCTGTGCGGTGGCCGAGTTCAGCTACCTGAACGTCAATTAGCTCGGTCGAAGGGTGGTACGGCCGTGGATGCACATGCTCCGAACGTCGGTGAACATGCGCAATCGACGGTGTCACGAGCATCTATAGAAGGATGGCCGCTGCGCTGGAAGGTCGCGGCGACGCTGATCCTGCCCATTCTGCTGGCGGCGACATTCGGCGCGGTCCGGATCTACAACGAGCTCTCTGCGGCGTCGGAGTTGAAGGTCGCGTCCGACAGCGCCGCGATCGTCGTACCTGCCGTCGAGCTGGTCGACCGGCTCGACGGCCTCGCCTACGCGGCGGCCTCGGGCGCCCCGCTCGACGAGCCGCTCGAACAGTTCGACACGAGCGCGGCTGCGCTCGCATCGCTGACCGCATCGGCTGAACTCGACCCGACAGTCGCGGCCGAGCTGACCACCGCGTCCTCGACGGCCAAGACGCTGCGCGACGAGATCGGGGCGGGCGCCGTCCCGCAGCCACAGCTCGCCGACCGTGCGCGCAGTGCCACGACCGGGGTCATCTCGGCCATCGCGACCACCACTTCGTCGGTCGACGACGCCACGGTCCGGCCGCTGGCGGAGCAGCTCGTGTCCGCCCTCGCGGCGCAACGCGCGCTGACCACCCAGCGGGTGCTGACCACCACGCCCGGTTTCGCCGACTCGGTCGAGTTGCGGACCGCGGCCGCGGACGCCGCAGGCGCGGAAGCCGCGGCGATCGATCGCCTCGACCAGCTGGCCCTGTCCGATGAGGACGCGACGCTGCGCGGAGCCTCCGACGTTCGCCGCGCCACCTACACCCGCCCGCTCGGCGAGCCCGTGGACACCGCCGAGTTCACCGGCGCTATGCAGGCGAGCGTCGACCAGTACCGCACGATGACGCAGCAGCTGGCGTCCGATCTCGATGACACGCTGCGCACCCGCGCCAACGCGCTGCGGTCCGACGCGCTGCGCGACACCGCGATCATCCTCGGCGCGGTGTTGGCCGCCCTGGTCTTCGCGCTGGCCGTCGGCCGGTCCCTGATCCGCTCCATCGGACGTCTGCGTCGCGGTGCCCTGCACGTCGCCCAGGTCGAGCTGCCCGAGGAGATCGAACGGCTCAGCAAGGGCGGCGGTCTTCCCGAGATCACCGCGCTGCCGGTCCGCACCAACGAAGAGGTCGGGCAGCTGGCACGCGCGATCGACGACATCCACTCGCAGGCTGTGCGCCTCGCGAGCGAGCACGGTGTACGCCTGCAGATCGGCGACATGTTCGAAACCCTCTCCCGGCGCAGCAGGTCGCTGGTCGAAGAGCAGCTGGCCCTGATCGAGGCACTGGAACTCGACGAGGAAGATCCCGCGCGCCTCGAGCATCTCTTCCGGCTCGATCACCTCGCGACCCGTATGCGACGCAACGGCGACAACCTGCTGGTGCTCGCCGACACCGCGGAACGCCACCGCACCTCGGGCCCGGTCACGTTGCCGGACGTGCTGCGCGCCGCGATGTCCGAGGTCGAGGAGTACCGCCGTGTCCAGGTCGGCCAGATGGTCGACGTCTCGATCGTCGGGCCGGCCGCCGGAGACATCGGCCACCTGATCGCCGAGCTGCTCGACAACGCACTGCGGTACTCACCGCCCGAGGCACCGGTCGTGGTGACGGTCGGACGCGCGGTCGACGGCGGCGTGCTGGTCGAGGTCGCCGATCGCGGCCTCGGCATGCCGAAGGAAGATCTGTCCGCGGCCAACGAACGCCTCGCGCTCGGTGGCGAGGTCACCTCCGAGACCGCCAAGCGAATGGGCCTGTTCGTCGTCGGGCGGCTGGCGCGCCGGCACGACGCGACCGTGCGCCTGCGCACCACCGCCGGGTTGACCGATCGGCCCGGTGTGACCGCGAGCGTGCACCTGCCCGGCACACTGATCGCCCCGCCTGCCGGGTTCGTGGATCCCGCCGACGACGCGCGTACCAGCCTGTTCTCCGACACGCCTCGGATGACCGGATCCGGGCCCGCGCCGGATCACGCGCCGCAGCCCAACGGTGCTCCCACGGCGAGCCCGGCGGGTGGATCGAACGGTGCGGTCCACACGGCCCGCAACGGCAGCACGCTGCCCAAGCGGTCTCCTGGTGCCAGCGGTGTCAACGGCGCGGTCGGCGCCGCGAACGGCATGACCGCACCCGAGCCTGCGCCCGCCGAGGAGCCGGCACCCCAGGCCCGGCCGAACGCGCTTTCCTTCTTTACTGCGGCGACCGCTACCGCGTCGACGCAGTCCCCGGCACCCGCCGAACGTGCGTCGGCGCCGACGGCGCGGCTCGACGTCGAGTCCGAGAGCGCGCCGATCTTCGAGCGCATGACGTCCGAATGGCTCATGGACCCGACCGCGCCCGAGTCACGCGCGCGCGCCTGGGTCAGCGCCACCGACGCGGGCTGGGCCGCCGCCGCGAACGCCGCCGAACAGGAGCCCAAGCGGCACACCGCCTCCGGATTGCCGATCCGCGAGCGGGGCGCCCGCCTGGTGCCGGACGACGCCCTACCCGGGTCCGGCGCGAGAGCAGACGTGGGGAAGGATCCCGGAGCGATCCGGGACATCCTGAGCCGGCAGCTGGCCGGTGTCCGTAGGGGCCGAGCCGAAACCGATGCAGCAGATCGCCGAACCGAAGGAGACCGATGAACACCGGCACGCAACCAGACGATCGGACGGCCGGATCTGCTGCTGCCACCAAGCGAACCCTCGACTGGTTCGTGTCGAACTTCGTCCGCGACGTGCCGGGCGTGTCGCACGCGATCCTGGTGTCGGCCGACGGCCTGCTGATGGCGTCGAATTCGCATCTGCCCGCCGATCGCGCCGAGCAGTTGGCCGCGGTGACATCGGGTCTGGCGAGCCTGTCGACCGGTGCCGCCCGGCTGTTCGAGGCGGGCAACGTGCGCCAGTCGATCGTCGAGATGGACGACGGCTTCCTGCTGTTGATGGGTGTCGGGAACGGTTCGTATCTCGCGACGCTGGCGTCCGTGTCATGCGACATCGGGCAGGTCGGGTACGAGATGGCGTTGCTCGTCGACCGGGTCGGCAAGACCATCCAGGCGACTCCGCGTGCCGCGCAGGGAGTTTGATGACGCTCAGCATGAACAGGCCTGAGCAGAAGCAGTCGGCGAGCCGTGCCCGGCCGTACACGTTGACGGGCGGGCGCACCCGGGCCCGCATCGAGATGCCGATCGAGGCTCCCGTGGAGGCCCTGGTGTCGAGCGACGAACTCGACGTGGCGCCCGGCGACGTCCACGCCGTCATCGTCCGGTTGTGCGGCCGGCGGCCGTCCATCGCCGAGATCTCCGCGTACGCCGGTCTGCCGATCGGCGTCACGCGGGTGCTGGTCGGCGATCTCGTGGAGAGCGGACACCTTCGCGTGCACGCCACGCTGACCGACCGTTCGACCGCAACGGAGCGGCGCCGACTCATCGAAAGGACACTCAGTGGCTTACGCGCCCTCTGACTCTGACGCCGCGGTGTCGTCGACAAAGATCGTGATCGCAGGCGGCTTCGGCGTCGGCAAGACCACGTTCGTCGGCGCCGTGTCGGAGATCGCGCCGCTGCGCACCGAAGCCCTCGTCACGAACGCGTCGCAGGGTCACGACGATCTCGAAGCGATCCCCGGCAAGGAAACCACCACGGTCGCCATGGATTTCGGCCGCATCACGATCGCGGACGACCTGGTGCTGTATCTGTTCGGCACGCCCGGCCAGCGCCGGTTCTGGTTCATGTGGGACGACCTGGTCCACGGCGCGATCGGTGCCGTGGTGCTGGTCGACACCCGCAGGCTCGAGGACAGCTTCGCCGCCGTCGACTTCTTCGAGGCGCGCAGCCTGCCGTTCCTGATCGCCGTCAACCAGTTCGACGACGCCCCCGTACACGATGCCGACGACCTACGTGAGGCGCTCGCCGTGTCGCCGGGCGTTCCCATCATCAACGTCGATGCACGGCAACGCGATTCGGCGAAGAACGCACTGATCGCCATCACCTCGTATGCGCTGGACCGCCTCGCGGCCACAGCGCCCTGATCCACATCGCTAGGAACCGAAAATGAACCACCACGTACACCACTTCGACATGGGCCTCTGGCTGCTGTTCCTGGCGTACATCGTCTCCGTGACCGGCTCGGTCGTCGGCCTGGCATGTACCCGCTGCAGCGCCCGCGCGGACAACGAACGCGACCGGCTGCGCTGGCTGCTCATGGCGTCGATCGCGATCGGCGGTGTCGGCATCTGGCTCATGCACTTCATCGCGATGCTGGGCTTCGCGGTCCCGAACACCGTTGTCCGCTACCACCTCGGCTGGACCATCGCGTCGGCCGTGCTGGCCATCTCGGCGGTGTTCATCGGGCTGATCACCAGCGGCCGCACGTTCGATCTGCGCCGGCTCATCGCCGGCGGCGTGATCACGGGCCTGGCGGTGGCGGTCATGCACTACACCGGCATGTGGGCGGTGCAGATCCAGGGCACGATCTCCTACGACAAGTTCCTCGTGGCGCTGTCGTTCCTGATCGCCGTCGTCGCGGCAACCGCCGCCCTGTGGTTCACGCTCGTCCTCAAGTCACGCGGGCTGCGGTTCATCGCGGGCCTCGTGATGGGTGTCGCCGTCGTCGGCATGCACTTCACCGGCATGGCCGCGGTCCGGGTGACCGTCGACCGCACGATGCCCGTGCCTGCCGGTCCCGAGGTGTTCTCGTTCCTGTTCCCGGTCTTCGTGATCGGCCTGCTCGCGCTCGTCGTCCCGATCACCGCCGTCATGTTGGCACCCGACCCCAGCGCCAACGACGGTGAATCCGAGGAACGCCCCGTCGTCACGACGGGACGGCATCGGTAAGCCCAGCCCCAAGTGTCACCCGGATTGGCGATCGCCACGTCGCCCCATTATTTTTCTGGGGTGATGTCCTCAGCTGCTGGTGCAGTCGCGCGGTGTATCGCTCCTTTCCTGACAGTTGCCACAGTGGTAGGCGTGGGTCTCGCCGCCGCCCCGGCTCCGGTCGATCCCGCCCCGGCGATCCGCCTGGTCGATGAGGCCAACCCGCTGGACGGCATGCCGTTCTACGTCAACCCCAAATCCGCGGCGATGCGCGCCGCGCAGGCGGATCCCGCGAGCCCCCAACTGGCCGCGATCGCCAACACTCCGCAGGCGTACTGGATGGACCAGGCCTCGACTCCGGCGGTCGACGCGAAGTACATCGCCGCGGCGCAGGCCGCGGGCACCCGGCCGGTGCTGGCGCTCTACGGCATCCCGCACCGCGACTGCGGCAGCTTCGCCGCCGGCGGTTTCTCGTCGGGCGCGGCATACCGTGGGTGGATCGACGGCGTTGCCGCAGCCATCGGCGGTGGGCCGGCAGCGGTCATCCTCGAACCCGACGCGCTCGCCATGGCCGACTGCCTGTCGGCCGATCAGCGCCAGGAACGCTTCGACCTGATGGGCTACGCCGTCGACACGCTTACCCGCAACCCCGGCACGGCCGTGTACATCGACGCCGGGCACTCGCGCTGGCTCAGCGCCGACGACATGGCCGCGCGGCTGAACCAGGTCGGCGTCGCCAAGGCGCGGGGATTCAGTCTCAACACCGCGAACTTCTTCACCACCGATGAGGAGATCGGTTACGGCGAGGCGATTTCGGCGCAGACCAACGGGGCGCACTACGTGATCGACACGTCACGCAACGGCGCGGGCCCGACCGACGACGCGCTCTATTGGTGCAACCCCACGGGCCGCGCACTCGGCACGCCGCCCACGACGGCCACCGCCGGACCGCACGCCGATGCTTACCTGTGGGTCAAGCGTCCCGGCGAATCCGACGGAACATGCGACCGCGGCGAGCCGCAGGCGGGCCGCTTCGTGAGCCAGTACGCCATCGACCTGGCGCGCAACGCGGGACATTAGCCGGCAGCGTTCAGTCGAAGTACCGGTCCACGTCCATTCGTTGGTGGAGGATGCGCACAACGTCAACCATGTCGCCACCGCCGATCCGGTAGTACAGCGTATGGGATCCGACAGCGTGCTTGCGGTATCCGGGGCGGACGTCGTCGCACGCCCGTCCGATCATGGGATTCGCGACGATACGTTCGACCGCGAGCTGGATTTCACGGACGTATTCCTCCGCCTGCTTGATGTCCCATCGTTCACACGTGTAATCCCAGATTGATTCCAGGTCCGCCCGCGCAGCGGGTGAAAGGACATAACGACTCACCGCGCGCGGGGTTCTTCAGTTCGCTTGCCCGCGATGAATTGATCGAAGTCGAACGGTGTTGATTCGCCGCTTCGTTCACCGGCGATGAGTTCCCGACGCAATGCCCGCAGGCGGGTCTCACGGTCCTCCAGCAGTCGCAGTGCTGTACGAACGACATCGCTGGCCGAGCGGTACCGGCCCGATGCGACCTCCTCCTCGATGAAAGAGCTGAAATGCTCGTCGAGGCTGAATGACGTGTTCTTACCCACGCCGCCAAGATACCAATTATTGGTATCTGGCGAGCAGTGAAGGCAACAGCTGCACTCCAACGGACGATGGCTCGCAGCTTTGACGTGGACGGGCCTGCGCCGCCCAATCGCCTGGATCGGCATTCCTCTGTCAAAAGCCAAGAATGACATCACGCGATGTCATATATTGAGCCGACTCGTGTTCGCCGCGGCCGGTCCAATCGCGACCGGAGCAACGGACATCACGGTGGAATGTCAAGGGGGACATCGATAATGGTGCAAGATCCACGCTGCCCGAAGAACCGTAGACCGATCCGGTACGGACTTTCCGTCGCGGTGGTCGGGATCGGCATCGGCATCGCCGGCGCGAGCGGACACGCGGTGGCGTGGGCGGAACCTGACGCCGCTGGCACATCGAGTGCACCGGATTCGTCGGACAAGGCCGCGGACAAGACATCGAGCCAGTCGAGCACGCACACCAACAAGGGGCCCAAGAAGCCCGCGTTCGGTCACGGGCAGCGGCAGAACCGGCCGCAGCCGAAGACAAAGACCGATGACGCGGGGACCAGCGGCGAAGCGTCGTCCGATGCGGATTCGGTTACGGACTCGGATACCGAAGCACCGCCCCGCAAGCGGAGCAGCGACAAGCCGAAAACTCTTGCCGAGCAGGCTGACTCGATTGCCGAAACCCTCGGCGGAATATTCCACGGCACGAAGCCTGAGGCTCCGATCCGGATCGATGTCCCCGGCGCCGCAGATCGCCCGACCCGCAAATCCCCGATTTCGCTACCCCGCACCGCGACGAAACGCCTGACGGCGACAGATACCCCGCCGGCGCCGGCGAGAGATACCGCCGTGGCACAGGTGACCACCGTGGTGGACAAGGTGACCGAGGCCGTCACCGCGGTCACGCCCAAGCTCACCGCGGAACCGACCCGCCAGATCGCCAGAGTCGCCGCGGTGGCGCCCTCCCCCACCTCGCCCACTGCGCCGAGCGAGCCAGAGCCGCTGTCACCGATCGAGCAGATCGCCGCGATTCCGGGCCGCGTCGTGAACGCCGTCCTGGAAACGCTGGACATCACCACGTCGGCCAACGGGCCGAAGAGCCCGATCAACTTCGATCCCATCGACGAAGCGCTGTGGGCGGCGTTCCGCGGCGTCGAAGAGAAGCTCGGCCTGACCAAAGCCCCAGCCGGACAACAAGAGCCGCCCAAGCTCGTCTACACGGGCCCCACCACGGGCAAGACCCCGACGGTGGAACAGTTCCTCAACGCCGCGACTGCCGAGTACGTGCTCGGCGGGCAACCGGGTGATTTGAAGCCGTTCACGGTCGACGGCAAGCAGATGGAATCCACGAACGTGCTGTCGGGCTCGTCGGGCAAGGCATGGGTGACGCCCGACGGCCAGATCATCATCGCCTACCAGGGCACCACGGGCGGCACGAACCTGTTGGCCAACCCGTTCATCGCGGTCTCCCAGGTGATCACCGACGCCCAGGTGATCTTCACCGACACCACACCTCAGGCGTTCACCGACTCGCTGGCCTTCGAGCAGGAGGTGGAGGCGGCCGCGATCGCACAGGGTTACCGAAGGGAAGACATCTTCGTCACCGGCCACTCGCTCGGCGGGTGGGAGGCGGCCTACGTCGCTCAGCAAACCGGGTTGGGCGGCATCGGTTTCGAAAGCCCCGGCCTCAACTCCACGGTCCCTGGCAACGGCGCCAACTCCGGATTCGTCAACATCCTCACCTACGGCGACACCGCGGCCTACTTCTCGACCGACCTGCCCGGCCTGCAGCCGTTCATGCCGGAGTATGTGCCCGGGGGCGGTAGCAAGCCGCACTACGGCTCGATCGTGATGATCGGCGACCCCGCCGCCGCGATACCACTCACGAACGCCTCGGCGCTGTGGGGCACCAGCCCCATCGGCAGCGCGATCTTCATCGTCGATATCCTCGGCAACTTCTTCCAGTACCACCTGCCCGGCGTGCAGGCCTACCACCTTGGCGTCACGCCGGATCCCGGTGTCGTGCCCTGGCTGGGCAGCCCGATGGGCGCGGTCAACGCCGCCTACGCCGACATGACGATTCCGGAGCTGCAGAAGGCGGCGTCGGACGCGGGGACACTGATCGTGCCGTAGCGGCGGCGCCTCGACTTGTATCGCAGCACTGTGCGCGCGTTAGTGTGCTCAGGTCGGCTTCAGCGAATATGCCGACCGGAAAGTTGAGCAAAGCCATGACCGCAGCAGATACGTCGACACTCGAATCCCGCGTCGGCCACTACTACCAGGTGGATGACACCTACCTGGTCGGCCGCGAAAAGGTACGTGAGTACGCCCGAGCCGTGCAGGACTACCACCCGGCACACTGGGATCTCGACGCCGCCGCCAAGCTGGGCTATTCGGGCCTGGTCGCGCCGCTGACGTTCACCTCGACCCCGGCCATGGCAGCCAACCGCCATCTCTTCGAGTCGGTGGTTGTCGGCTACGACACCTACCTGCAGACCGAAGAGGTCTTCGAGCAGCACCGCCCGATCGTCTCGGGCGACGACCTGTCGGTCGACGTCGAACTGTCGTCGGTCCGCCGCATCGCGGGCCGAGACCTCATCACCGTCACCAACACCTTCACCGACACCGCGGGCGAGCGGGTGCACACCCTGCACACCACCGTCGTCGGCCTCACCGCCGAGGATGTCGATCCCACGATCAAGGCCGCCGTGCAGAAGGCGATGATGCACGACGTGAACATCCTCGGAGTCGGGGAATCCGAGGCTCCTTACGAGAAGACGGTGCGTCCCGAGGGCGACATCCACATCGCCGAGGCCGGCACGACCCGCGTACCGGGGACACCGTCCTTCGACGACGTCAAGGTGGGCGACGCGCTGCCGGTGCATCACACCCGGCTGTCCCGCGGCGACCTCGTCAACTATGCCGGCGTGGCCGGCGATGCCAACCCGATTCACTGGGACGAGGACATCGCCAAACTGGCAGGCCTGCCCGACGTGATCGCCCACGGAATGCTCACCATGGGGCTGGGCGCCGGATTCGCCTCCGCGTGGACGGGCGACCCGGGTGCGGTCACCCGCTACGCCGTGCGGCTGTCACAGCCGGCGATCGTGTCTGCCGCCGAAGGTGCCGACATCGAGTTCAGCGGGCGAGTCAAGTCGCTGGATCCCGAAACCCGCTCGGGCATCGTCATTGTCGCGGCGAAGTCCGGTGACCGGAAGATCTTCGGCCTGGCGACCATGCACGTGCGCTTCCGCTGAGCCGGCGAGTTCACGGCCGGTCCAGCTCGGCCTGGTAGCGGCCCGGGGTCTGACCGACAACCGACGTGAAGGCGTCGATGAAACTCGTCGGGTTCGACCACCCGCACTCCACGGCGGTGGCGGTGACCGACCAGCCGTTGGTGAGATGAAGCAAGGCGTGATGGACCCGCAATATGGTGCGCCAACGGTGAAAACTCATCCCGAACTCGGTGTGGAACAGCCGGCTCAAGGTACGTTCACTCGCTCCGACGGTCCGGCCGAGTTCGCCCAAGGTCGCGGGCCGGGCCGGGTCGGCATACAGCAGATCCGTAACGGCACGCAGCCGGTCGTCGCGTGGTTCGGGCAGGTGCAGCGGCTGCTCGGGGGCTTCGACAAGCTCGTCGAGCACCACCGCCCGCAACCGTTCGTAGGCGCCGCGACGGGTCTCGCGCCGATCGGTGAGCGCCAAGATCGCCTCGCGCAGTAGCGAACTCACCGCGAACACACTGGGCTGTCGCGCCAGTTCGCAGCACAGTTCGACAGGGACGACGACTATGCGGACATCCGTCCTGCCGTAGAAGCGATGCGAATGCGCAAATCCGGGCGGGGTCCAGGTCACGCGGTTCGCGGGCGCCACCCACGTTCCGCGCTCGGTCGTGGTGGCCAGGGCGCCGAACGCCGGATATACCAGCTGACCTTCGGTGTGGCGGTGCACGCCGATGTGGACGCCGTCGGTGAGCCACCCAGTGCTGTGCGGCGCGCCCGCCGGGTAGGTCGGCGGGACGACAGGTTGGCGGGTTTCCGGCATCGACCGTCACATTAGCGGTGGTGCAACCACTTTTGTTAGGTAACCCTTAGTTCGTCATCTGACACCCGGAACCGACCAAGGGAGCTATCCATGGACACCCTCACCTCACCGCCTGTCGCCGACGTGCTGAACCGGCTGTTCGCCGAGGCGCAAGCCGCCGACGGGTCACTGGAGGCGCAATGGGCCGACGCACTGGCCGACAACGGCGAGGAGATCGCGAAACTGCTGGCGCGCGAAGCCGCAGACTACAAGGCTGTCTACCGCGAGTTCGCCGACAATTACCTGAACGTGTCGGCCGAGCTCGGCCGCTTCCTCTACATCTGTGCACGCGCCCGCCAGGCGAAGAACATCGTGGAGTTCGGGACGTCATTCGGCATCTCGACGATCCATCTCGCGGCGGCCGTCCGCGATGGCGGCGGAGGTCATCTCATCAGCACCGAACTGGAGCCGACCAAAGCCGGTCGCGCGCAAGACAATCTGGCCGCCGCCGGCTTGGCCGACGTCGTGGAGATCCGCGTCGGCGACGCCCTTGAAACACTTCGCGACGACGTCGGTGGCCAGGTCGATCTGGTCCTGCTCGACGGGGCATGGAGCCTGTATCTCCCGGTGCTGCGACTTCTCGAAACCCGGTTGGCGCCAGGCGCTCTGGTCATCGCAGAGAACGCTGTCGACGAGACGGGTGACTACCTCACCTATGTCCGCAATCCCGGCAACGGGTACCGATCCATGCCGCTGCCGTTCGAACCGCGCCGCGGTAACGAACTGTCGGTGCGCACGGGCTGACCGGCGCTATCGGGGTAAGTCCCACTGGCCGAAATCGGCTGCGAGAACGTCATTCACGTCGACGTGTACGCCGTCGATCACGAAACCCGGGTCGGATGCCGTGACGACTTCGCGCTGGAACAGCACCGCGGCCGGCTCGCGCTCGCCCCGCGACCATGCCTTGGTCTGCCACGCCCAGCGGTAACCCGGGCTGGTCGAGGAACCGACGACACCGTCGGCGATGGCCCAGCCGCACTGGCGCCTGCCGCCATAGATTCCGGTGCGCGCCACTCCCAAGACGGAGTTGATTCCCCGAAACCACTGGGCTGCCAAGGTTTTCCACGTTGTGGCATCGATGTCCTCGTCGACGCTGAAGAAGATCGGCGCCGACGCGGGGCCACCGGCCGCGGTGTGCAGCCCCACCGCGGTCTGGGCGTCGGCCACACCCCCGTTGTAACCACGGGTGAAGTCCGATGGGGTCGGCCAGCCGGGTTTGCCGAACTGGTAGCAACTGACGATCTGCAACCCCGCTGACCGGAGACGGTCGGCGTAGTCACGGGTGACCGGCTTGAAGTCGAAGGTGGCTCCCGGCCGCAGTTCGGACACGTACACCAGTGCGCCACCGAAGCCTGCGGATTTGATCTGCTCGGGCTGCACCAACCGGTCGGCGAAGTCGATGAGCTGCAGACCCTCGGCAACGGCCCGCGGAGTACTGAGCGCCGCGGCCAGCGCGCCCGGGACGGCCAATGCCGGCGCGAACACCGCGGCAGATCTGAGGACTTCACGCCGTGAAGCGGATCGCGTCACGGCGTGAAGCGTATCCGCGGCGGCCGGTACCGGTCCAGAAGCGGCACCTCGATCCGTGCCGCAAGTCGCGCGATATCGTTCCCGCAGTCGTTTCGCGAGGCCCGAGGCAGAAGGTGGTTGGTGTCCCACAACGTGCCGCAGTCCGATACCGCCGCGATCGTCATAGGCCTGGTCGCGTCGTTGACGGGCTCGAACTACATGGGCGCCGAGAATCGGGACGGCGCGGAGCTGGCGGTTCAGCAACTCAACGACGCCGGCGGACTGCTCACCGGGCGGCGAGTCGAGCTGAAGACCGTAGATGATCGCAGCCTGCCCCAGGGGGCCGTCGACGCCTACCTCGGGCTGACCGACAACGGGGTCACCGCCGTCGTCGGCACGTCTTTCTCCAACGCAAGCTTGGCCGTACTGCCCTACACCGACGAGCGCAAAGTCGTGTACGTGTCGACGGGAGCTGCGCACACACAGGTCGACCCGGTGCGGCCATATGTCTTCATGACTCCGCCGACAGGTCGCTTGGTGGCGGTACAATTGCTCAGGTATCTGCGTGATCAGGGCCTCACCAGGATTGGTGTGGCCTTCGACTCCGACAGCGTGTTCAACCGCGTCGCGT
Source organism: Mycolicibacterium mageritense (assembly GCF_010727475.1). NCBI lineage: Bacteria > Bacillati > Actinomycetota > Actinomycetes > Mycobacteriales > Mycobacteriaceae > Mycobacterium > Mycolicibacterium mageritense. The sequence goes on along the minus strand of NZ_AP022567.1, from coordinate 2,695,789 downwards.
GGGCGCAACAGGAATCCATGTTGAGCCAGTTCGGAATCGACGCGGTAGCGGTCGAGTCGTTCGAGGTGGACACCGAGGATTTCACACCTACAGTCACCTCGATCGCCCAGAGCGGTGCGCAAGCCTTGATGGCGTGGGTCACGGGTCCGCCGGCCATCGGCTTGGCGCTGGCGTACCGCGCTGCGCGCCTGAACATTCCCATGGTTGCCGGCCTCGGTGCCGCGAGCCCGGCGTTTGTCGATGCAGTCGGTCCGGGCGCCGACGGCATCATCGTCGCGACATCCTTGGTCAGTGTCAGGTCCGACTTGCCGCCGTCGCCGATCCGCACCGCCATCTCCGCGCTCAGCGACCCCTTTGAGCGCCGGCATGGTCGACCGCCCTCTCAGTTCGCGGTGGACGGATACACCGCCGTACAACTGATCGCCGCGGCCGTCGAGTCGGCAGGCGACGACGACGCCCGCGCGGTCCAGCGCGCGATGGACTCGTTGAGATGCCTCACGCCTGAGGGCGAATACCACTTCTCGCCCGCCAACCATTCCGGCCTGGACGCGAACGACGTTGCAGTCGCAGTCATTCGGGACGGGCAGTTCCGGTTGACTTCGTGGTCCTACGACCAGCTGTGTCAGCACCTCGTGTGCTGATCAATCGATTTCCGTACCGAACCGGCGCTACTGCGTGATCAGCCGCTGAGATACCTCAGCACCGCGAGCACGCGCCGATTGTGCTCACTGTCGGGCGGCAGCATGAGCTTGGTGAAGATGCTGCCGATGTATTTCTCGACCGCACCATTGCTGACCACCAGGCTGCGGGCGATGCTGGTGTTGGACCGGCCCTCGGCCATCAGCCTGAGCACCTCTTGCTCACGTAGGGTCATCTGCCGCAGAGGATCGTCCCGGCGACGCCGCACCAACAACTGTGCGACGACATCCGGATCGAGCACCGTGCCACCAGAAGCCACCCGATTCACCGCATCGAGGAAATCGGTGACGGCGGACACTCGGTCCTTGAGCAGGTAGCCCACCGCGCCGACACCGTCGGCGAGCAGGTCGTCGGCGTAGGAGACCTCGACGTACTGGGACAGGACCAACACCGGGGAGCGGGACACCCGCCGACGTGCCTCGACCGCGGCCCGGAGCCCCTCGTCGGTGTGCGACGGCGGCATCCGGACGTCCACCACGGAGACGTCCGGCCGGTGGTCTTCGATCGCCTGCACAAGTGACGGCCCGTCACCGACAGCAGCGACCACATCGTGACCGTTCTCGGTGAGCAGCCGAATCAGGCCCTCGCGCAGGAGAACCGAATCATCGGCCACCGCAACTCTCAACACGGCAGCTCCACTCCGATCGTCGTCGGCCCGCCGGCCGGGCTCACCACGGTGAGAGTGCCACCGCTGGCCCGGACCCGGTCGACGAGGCCGGCCAGACCATGTCCCTTCGCCACGTGGGCACCGCCGTCCCCGTCGTCGACGATCTCGACGCCGACGCGGGCCGGACCGTGCGCCACCGTGACCCAGCAGTTGGCCGCGGCACTGTGCTTCGCCACATTGGTCAGAGCTTCGGCGACCGTGAAGTAGACGGCCGTCTCCACGGCCGGATCCAGCCGCCCGCCGGTCGTGCCGAGCTCGGGGTCGACCACGAGCTCGACCGGCACGGTGCACCGAACGGCAAGTGCGGCAAGCGCACTCGGCAGACCACGGTCGGTGAGGATCGGCGGGGCGATGCCACGGGACAACGCGCGTAGTTCGTTCAGGGACTCCTGGGTCTGGCTGATCGCCTCGTCGAGGGTGTCCCGTAGCGCCTGGGGGTTGCTGTCCAGTTGTTGACGGGCGCGGCCCAGATCCATCGCGAGCCGCACGAGTCGCTGTTGCGGCCCGTCGTGGATGTCTCGTTCCAGCCGGCGCAGCGCTATCGCCTCGGCCGATGCCGCCGCCGCCTTCTGTTCGGTCAGCACCGTGATGGTCTGGCGCATTTCGGCCATTCCGGTCAGCAGGATCCGGCTGAATCCGGCCGAGAGCAGGGCACACCCTCGGACCACGATCGGCAGGGTGATCAAGCAGACCAGGCCGATCGCCGTCTGGAAGGCGATGCGCGCGAAGGCACTGTCACCGAGCCCGACCAGTTGCGCGAGAGATGTGTTGTCCGGTCCCCGCGGAATGCTCCAGTCCCACGCGATGGTCAGCGTGCCCGCGACCGCCGCGACCCACCAGCTGATCACGACGCTGAACGTGATCACCGAGATCGGGAAGTGCACGATCGCGTGCATCGCGTCGAGCCAGCACTGGCCCTGCGTGAGCGGCGTGACGAACCGCCGCCAGATGCCCGCACCGCGGGGAGCGGTCCGATACGTCGGCCGCATCCGCGGCCGGCGCAGCACCGCGGGGAACCGCAACCGTTCGATGTCGGCGAAGAAGCGGGCAACCAGCAGTACGCATGCCAACAAGGGCACGCCGACAGCGATGACCACCGTGCCGAGGCCGACCGACAGCCCGGTCACGATCACGATGAAACTGACAAGGGCGAGCGGGAATCCGAGCACGAGGTAAGCGGTGTCGACACCGAGCTGGCGGATCACGCCTACTCGCTCAGGCTGCGCCGTCTTGGTCATATCCTCGACGCTAGGCATCAACTGGCGTCACTCCCATCCCGTCCGCCCGCGTTTGAGTGTAGGGATATCCCTACCGCCGCGCTGACGCCCTGGGGATGAGCACGCGCTCGCCCGGACCGCGTGGGCGGCTCGCCACGAGGTCGGCGGCCGCCCTGCGCGCCAATTCGACAACACGAGTGGCCAACGGGGAAAGCGCCCCGGCAGTCAATACGTAGATGGGTCTCCTCGGCAGCCGCGGGGTCAGCGGGTGCAGCGAGAGCTCGGAGTCATCGGGACGGACATCGCAGGCCAGCACCGGCATCACCGCCCAGCCGAGTCCCGCGCGGACCGTGGACACCACCGCCTGGTTGTCCGCGGTACGAAAGACTATCCGCGGTACGACGTGCGCCGCGGCGAATGCCGCTTCGACCCGGGCCTGGTCACATATTGCCGGCAGTGCCACCATCGGCACGGCATCGAGGCTCTGCAACCGCACCGGTCCCGCCGGCAGGTCGCCTCGGCGCGCGATGAGCACGTGGTCATCTTCGAGCAGCAGCCTGCTGTCCACATCGTCGCCACCGGGCCCGTCGAAGAACATGAGGTCGAGTTCGCCGAGGGCGGGCCGGGCGGTCTCCTCCTCGTACAGCCGGATGTCGCAGTGCGGGTGCTCTTTTCGAAGCTGACGCATCACGGGAGGCAGGAGTACGTTGGTGACGGTTTGGAACGTGCCGATGTCGACGCGGCCATCACCGGCCTTGAACCGCTCGATCGAGCTCACCAGTCCGTCATACCGCGCCAACAGTTGGCCCCCTTCGCTCAACACGAGCCGCCCCAAAGGTGTCAGCTGTGGTGGCTTCGGACCGCGTGGGCGGTCGAAAAGTACACCGCCGACCTTTCGTTCGAGCGCGCGAATCTGCTGGCTCAAGGTGGACTGCGTATAGCCCAGCCGCGCCGCCGCCCGACCGAACGTGCCCTCCTCCGCGATGGCCTGCAGAGCGGCGAGGTGGCGAAAATCGATCACCTGATGATCGTACATACCGATCATAATTATCAGAGAGAATCGCTTTTCTGAATAAAGCGTCGAGAATAGCGTCTGAACTATGACCCCCGAGACGCTCCACACCATCAACGGTGTCCGGATCTGCGCACAAACCTTCGGATCGCCAGAGGATCCCGCAATACTGCTGATTCACGGCGCGTCCGCGTCGATGGTGTGGTGGGAGGCCGAGCTCTGTCGGCGAATCGCCGCGGCGGGACGCTACGTCATCCGGTACGACCAACGCGACACCGGCCGCTCCGTCACGTACCCCGTCGGTGAACCCGGTTACACGTCAACCGATTTGACACTCGACGCCATCGGACTGCTCGACGCATTGCGCGTGCAACGGGCGCACGTCGTCGGCCGGTCCATGTCGGGCGCGATCGCGTTGGGTGCTGCGCTCGACCACGCCGACCGCGTGTCGACCCTGACCCTCGTCAGCACCAGCACCGGGGATCTGCCGTTCGGGCATGTCGAGGCACCCGGCATGCCCGAAATGGCGAACGACGACGAGGCCGTGGACTACATCGTCGCCGCGATCCGGGCATACGCCGGGCGCTCACCGCACTTCGATGAAGCGGAGGTTCGGGCACTCGCGGCCCAGGACGTCGCGCGCAGCGTCGACCTGAGGGCTGCAATGGTCAACCACTTTCGCATGGAATTCGTTGCCCCACAGGGTGGTTCTTATCGCGACGTGCGCGTGCCCACCCTCGTCGTGCAAGGGGAATGCGATCCTGTCTTCGGCGTCCCCCACGGCCAGGCCCTGCACGAGGCGATTGCAGGGTCTCAGCTCGTCGTCCTGCGCGGATCCGGACACGACGTGCTGAGGCCCGCGTGGGACCAGTTCGTCCCGGCCTTGGTCAGGCATACCGCATCATGAAATCCGCTGTCTGGCTGCCGCTGTTCGACGAGCTCGCCGATCCGCGCGTGGTCGCACGCCTCGCCGTCGCCGCTGAGGAGGCGGGATGGGACGGACTGTTCGTGTGGGATCACCTGTGCTGGCGTCCGCCTGTGCGTTCCGTGGCCGACCCGTGGGTGACGCTCGCGGCCGTTGCCGCGCTCACGCAGACCATCCGCATCGGCCCGATGGTCACCCCACTTGCACGCCGGCGTCCCGCCAAGGTCGCGCGCGAGACCGCGGCGCTCGACATCCTCAGTGGCGGTCGCCTGGTGCTGGGCGCCGGAGTGGGTAGCGATGCCTTCGGGGCCGAATACAGCCGTTTCGGCGAGGAGACCGACGATCGCGTGCGTGCGGCGATGCTCGACGAATCGCTGGCGATCCTCGAACAAGCCTGGGCGGGTGCGCCTGTGCACCACCGCGGCGAGCATTTCCGCGTCGACGACGTCACCTTCCTGCCTCGCCCTCAGCAGTCGAGCATTCCCGTCTGGATCGCCGGGTTTCCCGGAAACACGAAGCCGTTGCGGCGCGCCGCGCGTTACGACGGGTTCTTTCCGGTCAACCTCGAGCATCCGGATCAGCTCGCGGAAGCCATCGACTCGGTGATGCGGCTGCGGCAGAACCACACGGAACCGTACGATGTCGTGGTCCCCGTGCCGCCAGGAACCGACGTATCCCCGTACGCCGCGGCCGGAGCGACATGGTGGGCAACCGATTTCGAGCATCCGCATGACCTGACGCCCGACACCGTGCTCGGTGTCATCCGGGACGGGCCGTGGGGAGGGCCGGGGTGCTTCCTTCTCCCATGACCCGTGCTTCTCCCATGACCCGTGCTGACGGCCTCGCAGGCCTCCATGTCGTCGGCAAATGGGCACAGCGCGTGACAGAGCAATCTCGTTCAGGTTGAGATGTGATGTCGCCTGGTCACCGAACGCGGCAATGCTGTCATCATCGGACAAGTGTCACCGCGGACGGCGAAGAAGACGGACAGTAGGCTGGCGGCTCGCCTGGCCGCGCTCGCCTCGCTCGGCGCCGCCGTCATCCACTTCTCCGTCGCACCTGCGCACTGGCGCGAGTGGATACCATCAGGCTTGTTCTTCGTCTCGATCGCGCTGTTCCAACTGATCTGGGCTCGCGCCGTACTCGTCCGAACGACCAATCCGGTGCTGGCCACCGGGATCCTGCTGAATCTGGGAGCCATTGCGCTCTGGGCACTCTCGCGGACCGCCGGAGCCCCGTTCGGACCGCACGCCGGGGAGGGCGAACTGGTGCAGGCCGCGGACCTCTGTGCCCTGTTGCTGCAAATCTACGTTGTGATGGGAGCCGGCTGGGTTTGGTACCGCGGCCTGCAAGGAGAGCCGATACCGGCGTACGCGAACGCGATGATCCTTCTGGGCGCGGCGGGGATCGTCACGCTCGCATCCACTGCAGGCGTGGCTTCGGGACTACGGCACGGGCACCATGCGCCTGCGGGCGCAGAACCCGGCCACCATGGCACGAGCGTCGAACACGCAGACGGCGATCACGGTCACCCTCCAGTGCCAGCCGCCCCGCCGCCCGTTGTCGAGAAGGGTGGGTCGAGGCCACCGGCACCCACCGAAGTCAAGATCCCTGCCGCAGAGCCATCACATGATTCGCACGGCGATCACCACCATGATGAGTGACATCTGAACCCGACCACCATGGTTGGACACCGCGACGCAGGGGCGTCCGCCATGAGTTCGATCGCAGACCTTGGCTGCTCCACCAAAGCGTTCCGTGACAGTCCTCCGAAACCGTCGAGCAGCGGTCACGGCCATCAGCTCTGCATTCCACAGCGACGGGTTCCATGACGCTGGCAGCCAGCCCGGTTAGCGTTATCACGTGATCTCCGGAGCACGCCTCACCCGGGCCTGCGCGGTGGCGATGGTCCTCGTCGTGACGTCGTCGTGTGGACAACCCTCGCAGCCGGCTCTCCATACCAGCGAGCCTGCAATAACCACAACAACGACCACTACGACCGCAGCCGTGGTTCCTGCCGGCGATTTCACACCGGTCGCCGAGCGCGTCACCGAAGCCATTGCGGCGCATCGACTCCCCGGAGCGGTCGTCCAGGCGGGACACGCCGGCAACATTGTCTTCCGGCAGGCCTTCGGTGATCGGAAACTCGACGGGGAACCGGGACTGGACGGGTCGCCTGCGCCCGCCGAGCCGATGACCGAGGACACGATCTTCGACCTGGCGTCACTGACCAAGAGCGTCGCGACCACGACTGCCTTCCTGCAGCTCTACGAGCAAGGCAAGGTGGGGCTCGACGAACCCGTGCAGACGTATCTGCCCGAGTTCAACCCGGCGAACGATCCGCGCCGTGCACAAGTCACGCTGCGCATGGTGCTCACCCATACGTCGGGCATAGCGGGTGATCTGAGCCTCGACGGGCCATGGGGACTGGAAAAGGCTGACAAGGCCGAAGGGATTCGCCGGGCGCTGGGCGCGTGGGTGGTGTTCAATCCCGGAGAACGCTTCCACTACTCCGACATCGGCTTCATTCTCGTGGGCGCGATCGTCGAGAGAATCACCGGCCAGTCCCTCGACAGCTATGTGCAAAGCAATGTCTTTGCACCCCTTGGCATGTCAGATACCCACTACTTTCCTGCCGCCAAAGCATGCGGCCCACACCAGATCCGAGGTGCGGCGATCGCTCTCGATCCCACCGCGCCTGCCACCGGCGAATGTCCGCAGGGCATGTGGAGCACGGAACTCCTGACCCGCGTCGCCCCGACCGCGCTCGACGAGGACACCCCGGGTGTCAACCCGGACTATGGCCATCCGCTGCGCGGAACCGTGCACGACCCGACGGCGCGACGGATGGGCGGAGTCGCCGGCAGCGCGGGCGTGTTCTCGACCGTGCACGATGTCGGCCTGTTCGCGCAGGCGTTACTCGATCGGCTCGCCGGCCGCCCGAGCCCGTTCCCGTTGACACAAGCGACCGCGGAGTTGATGACGACGCCGCAACAGCCCGGGCACACCGCGGACCAACTCGCTGCCGCCAACGAGGCCACCCGCGTGGCGATCGAAACATCGCCCAACACAACGGATCCCCTGCTCGCACCGCACTATCCGGCCATCGACGGGCACGACCTCCGCGGTCTCGGCTGGGACATCGACACCGCCCACTCCCGGCCGCGCGGCATGGTCTTTCCCGTCGGCAGCTTCGGCCACACCGGCTTCACGGGGGTGACGCTGTGGCTGGATCCGGGATCAGACACGTACGTCGTCGTCCTCGCGAATGTGATCCATCAACGCGGCGGCCCACCCATCGCGTCGCTGAGCGGAGACATCGCCACCATGACTGCACGGGCGCTGCATCTGTACGGCAATTAGGCGGGCGCCCGGGCGTCCGGTTTTGTCGGTCCCTTTTGCGAGGATTGGGGTATGTCTTCGGCGGCAGTTCCTGTGGCTCCGGGCCCGAGCCCGGTGCAGCGGTTGGAGGTGTTGTTCGAGGAGATGGCCGAATTGTGCGGGCAGCGCAACGCCATCGATGGTCGGTTGGTGCAGATCGTCGCCGAGATCGACCGCGACGAACTCTGGGGTGCTACCGGCGCGCGGTCGATGACAGCGTTGGTGGCTTGGAAAACCGGCATCACCCCACACAACGCCGACACCATGCTCGCCGTCGCCCGACGCGTCGAGGAGTTCCCGCAATGCACCCGGGCGTTGAGCGAGGGTCGGTTGTCGTTGGATCAGGTCGGGGTGATCGCCGCACGCGCCGCCGACGGCTCCGATGCGCACTACGCCGAACTGGCCGCGGTGGCCACCGTCGAACAGTTACGCACCGCCACCAAACTCGAACCCCACCCCCAACCCGAGCCGGAACCGGAACCGGAACCCGAGCCTGAGTCTGAGCCGGAGCCGGAGCCGCACCGGGAATTCACCAAAGACGTCCACGACGGCTACACCACCTACCACCTCACCCTGCCAAGGGTCGACGCCGCCACCTTCGACGCCGCGCTGCAATCCCATCTCGACGCCCTGATCGCCGACTGGCGCCGCGACCACCACACCGACGAGCCGGCGGCCGGGCAGGCGCCACCGTTCCCGCACACCGTAGATGCGTTCATGAGCCTCATCTGCGCCGGCTGGGACACCGACGTGGCGCGTCGCCCGCACGGCCAGCACACCACCGTGGTGGTGCACGTCGACGTCGAGACACCCGTCGCGTCCCTGCACCTCGGTCCGCTGCTGACCGACGCCGAGCGCCGCTACCTGACCTGTGATGCGACCTGCGAGGCCTGGTTCGAACGCCACGGCCAGCTCATCGGCACCGGACGCGCCACCCGCACCGTCAACCGGCGCCTGCGCCGAGCCCTCGAACACCGCGACACCTGCTGTGTCGTGCCCGGCTGCGGCGCCACCCGCGGACTGCACGCCCACCACCTCATCCATTGGGAGGACGGCGGACTCACCGAACTGGACAACCTCGTCCTGCTCTGCCCCTACCATCACCGGCTGCATCATCGCGGCGGCCTCACCATCACCGGACCCGCCCACCGCCTCGTCGTCACCGACACCACCGGGCGGGCGTTGACCAGCGCCTCGGTGGCCCGCCCACCCACCACACCCCCACCCGACGTCCCGCCCTACCCCGGGCCCACCGGCGAACACGCCGACTGGTGGTGGTACACCCCCTACCAACCACAACCGCCACCACTCAACTGACGACGCGCGGTATCGGTGCGGGGTCGTGATCGACAAGTAACCGATCGAATACGAGCTGGCATCAACCAGCGTGGTCACACTGTTAACACCAATCACTTTGTTAACATCGCGACGTGCAGGTTTCCCGGCGTGACGTCCTGCGCTACGCCACCGCGGTGTCGGCGCTGGCCGGGCTGGGTGCGGTAGCAGCGGGCATCGGAGCTCCCCCGGCGTCGGCTGCCGCGCCCACTCTGATCGACTTCGCCATGCGTCAGATTCCGGCTCGGGACATCCGGGCCGCGGGACACTCCGGCGTGATCAACTACGTCTCGACATCGCGTCCCGGCTCGTCTTTTGGCGCCAAGCCGATCACCTTGCCCTACGCCCAGTCGCTGACGGCCGCCGGACTCGTGATCGTCAGCAACTACCAGTACGGCAAGCCGGGCGGTACTGCGCCGTCGGACTTCACGCGTGGATATGCCGGCGGGGTGGCCGACGCTCGCACCGCGTGGCAGCTCCACACCGCGGCAGGCGGTGGCCGCAGCGCCCCGATCTTCTTCAGCGTCGACGACGACATCGACCACAACACGTGGAACAACGTGGCGCTGCCGTGGTTTCGCGGAATCAACTCGGTGATCGGGGTGCAGCGCACCGGCATATACGCGGGTATCCGACCGTGCCAGTGGGCCATTGCCGACGGTGTCATCGGGAGGTCGAGCACACCGGGCCGGGCGTGGGCATGGCAGACGCGATCGTGGTCGGGCGGGCAGATCCACCCTGCCGCGGTTCTCTACCAACGCATCGTGAGCACGGCGTCCAATCCCGGCCCGGTGGTCGGTGGACTCGAAGTCGACGTCAACGACGTCCTGGCCCAGGATTGCGGCCAGTGGAACCTACACCCGTGAGGTCACGTCGTGATCCGCAGCTCGGCCCCCGGGTGCGAACTCAGGGTGACGACCACTGTGCCGCTACCCGTTTCGAACGTGGTGTTGGCGTAGCCGATGAAGCCGTAGTGCCCGTCAATCGTTGACACCGCGGTGATATCCCCTCGTCCCGAGGCGCCGGTATCGAGGTTCACCCAATTAGCCGCCACGGTCAGCGAGCACGAGCCGTCGTAGACACCCGCGTCGTAGTGGATCGCAACGCGCACGCCGTCCTCGACCCGGTCCCCGACCTGAACCGGCGTCACCTGCGCCTCGGCGCTGACGCTCCCGCCACACGTCGGTGACGCCACCACCGGGACACGGTCGAGTTGCGCAGACCCCTCGGCGTGGGCCGTCGTCGCCCACAACCAGGGCGCAGCCAACGCCGCGGCAAGCACGCCGGCAGTGCGGTACGCAGTCATGCCCTTGTTATCGGTATCCACCGGATCGGCGTTAGCCGGCTGTGCAACGTCGATCACTCGTGTTTCGCCTCATAGCGCAGCAGAACCGTGCCGCCGGGGAAGGTGCGGTTCTCCAGCAGTCGCAGCGAGATCCACGACGGCAGGGTCGGGAAGAACGGGGTGCCGCCGCCCACCGCGGTCGGCGCGATCACGATCCGGAATTCGTCCACCAGTCCCGCCTGCACGATCGGTGCGGCCAGGGTCGCGCCGGCCACCTCGAGCCTGCCGTCGGTTTCGGCTTTGAGCTTCCTCACCACCTCGACCGGGTCGCCACGTTCCAGGCGCGAGTTCCAGTCGACGGACTCGAGAGTGCCCGAGAACACGACCTTCGGCATGGCGCGCCAGATGCGGGCGAAGTCGACGATCAACGGCGTGGCGTCCGGATCCTGGTCGGCCGTCGGCCAGTACTCGGCCATCAGTTCGTAGAGCCGCCGGCCATAGAACGACAGCGCGGTCTCCCGCTCGAAGTCGTTCCAGTACTGATGCAGTTCATCGCTCGGATCGGACCAGTCGATGTTGCCTTGTGCATCGGCGATGTACCCGTCCACCGACACGTTGAGGCCATAGATGAGCTTGCCCATGCAGATCAGACTGCACCAAAGAGCGAAAGTCATCGCGACGCCCGGGTCGATCCGCCTCGAGTGCTCATGCCCCTTCGTGGGCAGGTCGCAAAAGCGTTCGTAACCGTTCGCGGCCCCGGTGCACACGTGACATGACGGTGCCTTCGCAGCACGCCATCACCTCGGCGATCTCGCGGCCTCGGAGTCCGACGACATCGCGATAGTAAACAGCCAGCCGGAACTGCACGGGCAGTGTCGCCATCGCGTCGGCGAGATCGCCGTCCGGCAGCGCGTCCAGCGCTTCGAGTTCCGCGGAGCGTGATCCGCGCGAGGCGTGTCGATCCTCGGCGGCCAGTTGTTGGTCGGTGATGTGGTCGCTGAGGTACTCGATCGGGCGGTGTCGCGCCCGCCGCAGATGGTTGATATGGGTGTTGGCCATGATGCAGAACAGCCACGCGCGAAGGTTGGTTCCTTCGGTGAACGTGTTGTACCCGGCGTAAGCCTTCAACATCGTCTCTTGTACGAGGTCTTCGGCATCCATGGCATTGCCCGTAATTCTGCGAGCACGTTGATGGAGCTGGTTCAGATACGGCAGCGCGCCGTTGACGAATCGGGCGGCCAGCTCTGGATCGCGCGATGCCTGGGATGAACCGCTGTCTGCAGGGGGATCGATTGGTTCCATGACCACATGCTGGCGACGGCGGGGATGAGTTGTCATCGCCCGGAGCACCGATCCACCCGGGTGATACCGACCGTCACAACGCCACTGAATCTTCTTCTCCCCCAGCGCCTCCCGATTGCCGGATCCGACGCACGGGCGAGGCACATCAGCGTCGATCGGGTGGCACGCGCAGGTGCGCGGCGTCCCACTGTGCGTCGACGCGGTTGACGCGACGATTCTCCACCACCAGCCACAACACACCGGCACTCGTGGCCAGGCCGGCGATCAGCACCGTGGCGTACAGCCATTCGTAATGGCGATACGACGCGGCCACCGCAGTGCCGATCAGCCCGCAAATCGCGACGGCCAGGAGAATCAAACCGGGCCAGATGAAGTTGTCCTTCATCGCAATGCCGGCGTGGGGTTGCGTGGTTCTGGAATGATCGGTCGGATCCTGGTGCGTATCGCCCATCAGAGTCGGCTCTGTCGCGGTGTCGAATCTTGATACGGACCAGGATCTTCCGACTCCTGTACGCCATCGCCGATGAGCAAGCCGGGTAGCGCGATGGCCCCTATCGTTGTCACGAGCCACGCCAACACCGTCGTGGCCAACCACGCGGCCGTGCCGTCAATGATGATTCCTCGCGTCGGAATGGACGCGAGGATCAACGCGACGATCGTCAATGCGAGGCCAGTGCCGCCAAGGAACAGCGACGCATACTGATGCGGCAATCGTAAGGCCGCCAAGGACAAGACGGTCTGCGCAACCAGGAACGCCACCGTGGCGAGGGTGAAGCCGAACGCCGACAACGACACTCCCGGAACGAGCCACGCCGCAACCAGTAGCCCGATCGGCCACGAGGTAAGGGGCACCACCGCCGGCGCGATTCGTCGGACTGGCCTGACCACAAACGAGATTCGCATGCGTTCTTTGCCCCCGCAGATCCTGGTCAGTCGTGCGCGACGTGCAGGATCGTCTTGCCGGGGATCCGCTTCTTGGGTGCGAACGCCGCGGCGGCATCGGCCAGTGGCAGTACAGCACCCACGACGGGCTTGAGGCGTCCATCGCGAACCCGAGCAGCGAGCCCCGCAAGCTGCGCTCGGTCAGCTTCGACGACAAAGTACAGTGCTCGCCCGTCCTGTGGCTGAACCTTGGGCGGTTCTGCGATCGTCACGAGGGTTCCACCGGCGCGCACCACCGCCGCCGAGCGCGCCAGGATCTCTCCCCCGATCACATCGAACACCACGTCGGCCTCTCCGATGTCCTCCAGCTTTTCGGTCTCCAAGTCGAGGAAGTCATGGACGCCGAGCGCGACCGCCCGCTCGCGATCCGCCATCCGCCCGGTACCGATGACATGCGCGCCGACTTCGACGGCGAGCTGTACCGCGAGCGAACCGACACCGCCTGCGGCACCGTGGATCAGCACCGTTTGTCCGGCCTCGAGGCGACCGTGATCGAACAGGCCCTGCCAGGCCACCAGTCCGGAGATCGGCAGCGCGGCAGCCACCGCGTAGTCGATGTCGATGGGCAACGGTGCCAGATTGCGGGCTTCCACCGCGATGTACTGCGCGAGCGAGCCGTTGCGGGTCCAGTCGGCCAGGCCGAACACCCGCTGCCCCACGGTCAATCCAGTGGTTCCGTCGCCCAACTCGACCACAACGCCCGCCAGCTCGTGCCCCGGCACGCTCGGTGTGCGATCCCGCCCACCGCGATCAACCCAGGTACCGGGCCATTCGAGCTCTCCGGGCGTGAAGCCGGCGGCATGCACCTGCACGACGACATCGTTGGTGTCCGGTTGAGGATAGGGCAGCTCCGTCAGCGACATTCCGGCCACCCCGGCCTCTTGATCGGAAACAGTGACAGCTTGCATTGCAGATCCTTTCCCAACGGGGGCCATGTTGCTAATCAAGGTGATTCGACGCGGTTTCTGTTGCTCGGCTGCGGGTTGCGTCGATCGCGTCGGCGAGCAGCCATACCGACAGGCCGAACAGCGCGATGTCCTTCATCAAAAACTGTCCGTTGGCGGACAGCACCGGAAATCCGCCGGCCGATGCTTCACCGACGCCGGGCGTGGTGACCATGAAGCTCAGGGTGTTCAAGAAGAACAGCGATGCGAGTGCGCCTCCGACCACAGCTACCCTGGGGAACCACGGCTTGACGGCGATCAGCGCTGCTGTCACCAGCTCGACGACTCCGAGGATACGGCCGAACGTGCTGATGGAGATGAGCTGATAGATCCAACTCATGAATGGGCTGTTGGCAACGAGTGGTGAGATGCCGTGGGATTCGTAGTAGGTGAACTTCATGGCGCCGAACCACGCGATGACGATGACCAGGGCATAGCGGGCTACCAGCGCCGCGGCAGCGGTACTTCGGGCGTTCCTCAGGTCATCCTTCATGCCTGCGACCAGATCCTGTGACATGCCGTCTCCGTTCGTATCTCAGTGAGCCGCTGTGCCCTGACGAGCAACCAGTGTTCGTGGCGAAAGGGTGAATTGTCCTCATCCACCCGCGATTTTCACCCGGGTGAGGACGGCATTCGGCCAAGATCCGTGCGACGGTCAGCACGGTGGCGAACACGACAACCGGTGCGTACGCCACTGCCAGCATTTTCCGTTCGGATTCCGACATGCGGTGGTGTCCAATCATTGCGTGCCAATGTTGTTGCGCGGCGGGGCTAGTTGCGGCCTGCCATGATTCCGCCGTCAACGTTGAGGATGGCGCCGGTGATCCAGCTCGCTCGTTCGGAGAGCAGAAACGTGACTGCGTCAGCGATGTCGACCGGTGTACCGACGCGGCCCAGCGGGTGCAGGGGCGCGAACGTGCTCAGCGTGGCATCGATCTCGTCCTTGGGGATGAAGCCTTCGTAGAGCGGCGTTTTGACGACCGCCGGCGCGACGGCATTGACGCGGATCTGATGCCCCGCCAGTTCGATGGCCAGATTGTGGGTGAGGGCATGTAGCCCGGCCTTCTGCATGGAGTAGGCCGACGAAGGTGTCGCGCCGATGGCCTGGTGGGCCCACATGGAACCGATGTTGACGATCGAGCCTCCCGTGCCTCCGGATGCAATCCCGGCAACCACGGTCTGGGTGAGGAAGAACAGTGCGTAGTTCAGATCGAGATACGAATCGTAGGACTGGGTGTCGTAGTGCAAGAACGGTTTTGGGATGAAGAATCCCGCTGCGTTGACCATCAGTGTTGCATCGGCGTGGTACTCGGACAGCGCGCCCTGGACGTCGGTCACCGCGGACCGGTCGGTCAGCTCGGCAACGATGCCCCAGGCCCGGCCGCTCCGAGCGGTGAGCTCGGCCACGGTGTCATCGACCCGCTGTTCCGAACGGCCGATGATCACCGCACTGCCGCCACCATCGATGACGTCCAGTGCGACTTGGCGTCCCATGCCGGCACTGCCGCCGACCACAACGATCTTCTTGCCGTCGAACTCTGTGCCCACTGCCTGTTCCCCTTTGCCGAGTTTCTTCATCTGTCGTGCTGTGCCGAACAGGGTTGAAGCCTGTCCCACTACGGGGTGAGCCGTCGTCACCCCGCAGCGTCAACCACCCGGGTGAGGGGACGGCCAGATCACTGCAACCGCCATCGTTCGCCCGCGATGGTGTCCTCGTCCGCGATGACGTGCATGGCGGCCTCCTCGGCCGACGCACCACCGCCGTCGATCCCGACGTCGTGGGCACGGTAATCGGTGGTGGGGTCTGTGGGGTCGACGCCGAAGGCCACGAGGCGGCCCGCACGCGCGACTCCGACCTGGTCGTCGATCGGCTCGCCGTCGCTGTCGGGACTGTCACCTATCCCATCGCCATCCCACTCGTCGGTGACGTCAGGGAGCTCATGGGCCAACCGGCGGGCCAAGCTTTCAT
The DNA here is from genome assembly GCF_010727475.1 of Mycolicibacterium mageritense. Taxonomy (NCBI): domain Bacteria; kingdom Bacillati; phylum Actinomycetota; class Actinomycetes; order Mycobacteriales; family Mycobacteriaceae; genus Mycobacterium; species Mycolicibacterium mageritense. The sequence continues at coordinate 2,680,111 of NZ_AP022567.1, read as the reverse complement.
GGGTGCGCGCTTCACACGCCGTCAGCCCCCAGTACCCCAGCTCTTGTGGGCTCTCCGGGGGTGAATAACCTTCGTCGAGGTCGATACCGGTCTGCTCTGAGTCCAGGCTTTCTTCAGGTTCGAGCAGATGGGCTGCCACGTCGTCGAATTCAGGACTCTCCATGGTGCGGTCTCCAATCTCTGTCGGCGAGAACCGGTTGCGCGCCGGGGCGGTCCCGGCACATCGCCGCGATTTCGCACGGCACCGAATTGGCCGGGATCTCCGGGTGGGTGATCGTGACTGCGCATACCACCGCACCGGTGACGAACAACATCGCGCTGGCCTGAAGGAGCCGTGGAAAGCTGGCGTCGGTCAACGTTCCGGCGGCTATCAGGCCCATACACGCCACTGCGATCAAACCCGCAAGCCTCGAGGCGGCATTGTTGATCGCCGAGGCGATGCCGCCGCGCATCGGATCCACCGCCGACAAGCAGACGGCCGTCAACGGTGTCACCGTGATGACCAAACCCGTTGCGAACAACGTCATCCCGGGCATCACCTGTGAGAGAACGTGGAAATCGCCGGCCACCGGCCGGATCATCAGCAACCCGATTGCCGCGATTATCGGCCCGCCGATCACGAACATCCGCGGTCCGATGCGGGTGGCGGCGGCGCCGACACGACGGGCGAACAGAAACGACAGGATGGGGATCGGCAGCGTTACCAATCCCGCAGATGTCGCCGAAGAGCCGATGACCTCTTGCAGGTACAGCGCAATGACCAGCGTGCCCAACGCCAGTCCTCCATACACGAAGGCGGTGGCGAGATTGCCCCCGGCGAAGTTCCGGCTCGTGAACAGGTGCAGGGGCAGCATCGGATGCGCTGCGCGGCGCTGCCATTCGATGAAACCGACCAGGGCCGTCACGCCGACGACGAAGGATGCGCTGACGACGGGGTCAGCCCAGCCCCGTCCCTGGGATTCGATGAGCGCGTATACGGTCGCCGCGAGCCCTGTCGCGGACAACAGCCCACCAGCCAGGTCAACGTGGGCGTGCCCGGCCGGCTCCGGCATCGGGCACATCCAGAAAGTCAGCGCGAAACCGACGACCATCGGGACCGCCGAGAGGACATAGATCCACCGCCAGGTCAGTAGATCCACGGCGAGCCCGCCGAGCAGCGGGCCGAACGCGAATGCGATCCTGGTCCAGGCGGTCCACGCGCCGATCGCAGCCGACCGGCCGGCTCCGTCGAACGCGGCGTTGATCATCGCCAGCGAGCCCGGAACAAGAAACGCCGCGCCCAGACCTTGCACAACGCGCGCGACAATCAAGACCACCGGCGAAGGCGCTGTCGCGGCCAACACCGATCCGACTCCGAACGCCACGAGCCCAAAGCGCATGACGCGCACTCGGCCGAGCAGATCGGAGATCGACCCACCGGGCAGGATCATGGCGCCGAGCGCCAGCAGATAGCCGTCAACGACCCACTGTTGCAGGCCCATTCCCCCGCCGAGGTCGCGTATGGTGGCCGGCAGCGCAAGGTTCACCACAGTGCTGTCGAGGAACGCGACCATCGACACCATCACTGCCACCACCATTACGCGGCTGGTCGGGGCGGCATTGCGGATTTTCACCGCCAAACCCCTGCCGTGCGACAGGACTCCCGGCTAAGCGCCTGGAGCGATCGCGCAGGCTGCGACACAGACCCACGTGCCTTCACGCTTCTGATATGTGTCCGTGTAGAGCGCCTCTTGGGTCATTCCGTCCGCGAGCATGGTGTATGTGGCCCGGGCATGGATCAGGGCCACGTCGCTGAGGATGCGGATGTTGACATCGTGCACGGCAAGATCTTTGAACGGACGCGGCTTGGCGATGTACTCCAGGTACTCTTCCCGGTTCCGCGTAACACCCGGGGTCTGCACGATGAAGTCTTCGGCCAGGAACTCGCTGAAGCGCTTGACGTCGTTGAACTGATCGGAGTGGACGTAGTCCTTGTTCAGCTGATCGAGGATCGCCAGATCTTCCGCCGACTGCTTGGTGTCGCTCAATTTACCACTCCCTCACTATAATTCGGCTTTCGCCGCAGACGGTTCGTCGGTTATGAGATTGCCGCCAGATGGGGTGAGCCGTCATCACCCGCTCACCTCGTTCACCCGGGGTGAGTGATGGCCACGCCGCCTGATCGGCGGCCTGCGACAACTTGGTCGAGAGCGAATGCGGCCTGGTCCAAGCTGTAGGCACACGGGACCGGCATGGTCAATCTGCGAGCACCGAGCAGCGCGGCCAGCCGGCCGAGTTGAGCGCCGTCCGAACGGACATATACCGCGGTTACGCTGATGCCCCGGGTCGGCAATGGCGGGCCGGGGGTAATGGTCGCCAGCCGGCCACCATCGGCAAGAGCTGTCATCGCCGTTGCGGCACCGCCGACGACAGCGTTGGCCGCCGCGTCGATATCTCGCTGCGCCAACGTTTTTGCGCGCTGCAGCCACATCGGATCCCGGTAGTCGATGACTTCGCGGGCTCCGTAGGCACGGATCCGGTCGGCGCTGCGAGGACCGGCGGTGGCGAGCACATCGACCCCGCGCAGGACGGCCAACTGGACAACAAGGCCCCCGGTGAGCCCGCCTGCACCGTGAACGAGCAACGTTTCTCCACCGCGAAGCGCCAGCGCCTCGGTGACCAGCTGCTCGGCTGTCAAAGCCGGCACTGGCAAGATCGCCGCGGCCTCCCACGGAACCTCGGGTGGCTTGTGCGCGAGAGACGCCACAGGCGCGATCAGAAGCGGCGCCCAGGTGCCCTGGTCCCGCAGCGGCACGGGGTGGCACAGCACCGGATCGCCCACCTTGAATTCGCTCGCGTGTTGTCCGACGGCCTTGATGATCCCGGCGGCCTCGACTCCAAGCGCCATCGGCGGCCTCGTGCCGACGTCCCACTCTCCGGCACGAACGATGTTGTCCCAGTTGCCCACACCCGCGCTCCGCACATCGACGAGAACCTCGTCGGCCGCCAACGGACGCGGGTCGTCCACCTCGAACAACTCCACTCTTGCGCCCGGCGTGCGAACTCCCGCAACGAGCATGCTCATGGTCCTCTCCGGCTCTTAGTAGTAGGCGAACTCGGTCTCATGGGCGAGCAGCGGATCCCAGACCTGGTTGACTGTCGGATGCGGCGCGACGGCATGGCGCAGGAGCCCGGTGGGGAGCTTCGCCACCACTGCGAGGGTGGCTGCTTGAGCGAGCTCAGAGAATTCAGGCCCGACGAAGGTCGCTCCGAGCAGCGTGTTGGTTGCGGCGTCGATGACCAACTTCGCCCAACCTCGGAAGCCGTCCCGCAGGAGGGCCAGATGCGTCACTGCGTCCGGGTAGTCAGCACTTCGCGTTCTCACCGCGAATCCTTCTGCGCGGGCTTGTCTTTCCGTGCGCCCGACCCTGACCACCTGCGGATCGGTGAAGATCACCTGCGCGATGCTGCCGGCATCGTGGGCGGTCAGTTCATCTTCGAACAGTTCTCGCCCGGCGGCGAGCGCTGCGATGATGTCGGCGACGAGATGGCCGTGGTACGTCGAGATATGGGACAGCCGGGCACGCCCGGTGGTATCTCCCAGGGCATAGAGCCATCCGCCGGTGATGCCGGTCGCCTGGAGGCGATCGTTTACCGTGATGAACGTGCCGGCCGGTAGGCCAACGGTTTCCAATCCGATGTCGTCGGTGTTGACGCGCCGACCGGCCGCCAACACGATCTCGTCCGCCTCGACGGTCTGGCGGCCGAACGTTGCGGTGACGGGGCCGCCCGCCACGGGCCGGGCCACCGCGCACAATTCGGTCTCGAAGTGGATCTTGACGCTCTTGTTTCGCAGCGACTCCTCGACCAGAGCGGGCTTCGGGTTCACAGTCGCGAAGCAGCGTGTTCCCACGCACCAGCAGCGTCACCTCAGAGCCCAATCCGTTGAGGAGGGTGGCGAACTCGACGCTGACCGGACCGCCGCCCACCACCACGGCGCGGCGTGGCACGTGCGTCATGGTCGTCAAATCCCGGTTGCTCCACGCGCGGGCTTGCGCCAGCCCAGGTACTGCAGGCACGTTCGGACGAGTCCCAGTCGCCACGACGACCGCGTGGCGTGCCCTGAGGACGACCTCGGTGTTGTCGGCGTGAGTCACGCGCACCGCCCGTGGGCCGCTCAACCGGCCTACGCCGTGGAACACGGCGACGCCGGCCTGCACCAGTGATGCTGTCCGGTCTCGGTCCGAGAGATGCTCGATAATCGAGTCGCGCTTCGCGAAGACGGCGGCAAGGTCGAGTTCTTCACCCGAGATGGCTTCTCGCACACCGGGAACTGCCTTGGCGAGATTGAACACCTCGATCGGGCGAAGCAGTGTCTTGCTCGGGTTGCAGCCGAAGTAGTGGCATTCCCCACCGACCAGGCGATCCTCGACCAGTGCGGCCGCGAGGCCTGCTGACGCAAACCTCCGCGCAGCGGCCACGCCGCCCACCCCACCGCCCAGGATGACGACGTCGAAGTCTTGGCCAGTCATGTATCCCCTCACTTCCCGGTGATCGGTACAGCCTTCCGCCAGTCGGGGTGAACGGTCGCCACCCTGCCCGACAGCTCACCCGGGTGATCCCGGTGAGAGTTGTTGTCCACAACCGAATTAGGGAACAGCTCGGGATACGGCGGAGTCGTTCGCTGCGTCAGCGCAGGCCGAGTTCGCGAGCGCGTGTGACCGCCGCGCTGCGGTTCTCGACACCCAGCTTGCGGTACACCGCGCGTTGGTGAGTTTTCACGGTGTTCAGTGACACGTAGAGGCGCTCACCGATCTCCCGCCGCGACAGTTTGGTGGCCAGCAATCGAAGAACCTCGTGTTCTTTGGCAGTGAGCTCTTCGACCACCGGGCTCTCCTGCATGCGGGTGCCCGGCCGAGCGCCCAGCGCCCGCGGGGCCGAGGTGAGCGGCTTCGCCACGATGCCGGTATCCCGGCACTGCCGTAGCAGCATGGCCGCCTCGGTGCGGCAGGCCTGGCATTCGGGATTTTCGCCGAGGTGGCGGAGAATCTCGGCCCTGGCCAGCAAGGCGTTGGCCACCTCGAGGATTCCTGCGCCGCGACGTGCCAATCCGACCGCCATCTCGGCAGCTTCCGCGGCAGCTGCCACATCGCGGCGCCGGTCGAGGATGATTGCCGTGGCAAGCGAGACCATCATGTCCACGAAATGTTCCCCGTCGGCCAGGTCTCTGCTGCTGCCGGTGGCCCGACGGATCAGTTCCTCGGCGACGATGAGCTCTCCTTGGCGGGCCGAGATGACCGCCAAGTAGCCCAACGCGTAGCGGTGTGCGAGAAGGTTGCCGGCGTTCTCGGCGAGCGACACGGCCGTCCGGAAAGCGCGTTGTGCGGCGCAGGTGTCACCCGAGAAGTACAGCGCAGCGCCGTAGACACAGAACGCGATCGGCCTGCCCACCGGCGCGCTGCCGAGGTCGAGACCGACCGCACGCCGCGCGGTGTCAAGGGCCGAAGGCAGGTCGCCGGACCTGAAACGATGCACCGCCCGCAGCACGACGACTTTCTCGCCGATGTTGTCGATGCCTGCGCAGCCACCGGTGCGCGCCGCAGGCACCGCAGCTTCGATCCAGCGGCCGGCGACGTCGAGATGGCCGGAGTCCAGAGCGACCCACGCACGCGCCAGGCTCAACCGGGCGTTGTGTGCCACGATCTCGGATGGCAGCACATCCAGCCATCCCGAGACGGTCGACAACCGGCCGAGGTTGAAGGCGGCGGCCCAACTGGTCGCGATCAACTCGGCCGCCCCCTGCATGTCCCCGGCGGCCACCAGATGGTGGATGGCTTCATCCGTCAGGCCCTCGCCGGCAAACCACGCCGCGGCCCGTTGATGTAGCAGCGGAACCAGATCTGGTTCGCTACAGCGTAATTCAGTGCGAAGCAGGTCCGCGAACAGCTGATGATATCGGTACCACCGCCGCGAGACATCCAAGGGCAGCAAGAACAGATTGTCGCGTTCGATGGTCTCGAGCACCGACGCCGAGCCGTTCGTGTGCAACACCGCGTCGCACAGTGCTCCGTTCAACCGGTCCAGCAGCGAGGTGCGGAGCAGAAAGGTACGGATGTGCGCAGGCTGACCGTCGAGCACCTCGGCGATCAAATAATCGACGATGTGTCGGTTGTCGCCCGCGAAATCGTGGATGAATTCGGCAGCGTCGGTCCTACCGGCCAACGACAGCCCGGCGAGATACAGCCCGGCCGCCCACCCCTCCGTGCGGTGGAACAACAGCTGAACCTGCGCATCGGTCAACTTGAAATCGAGGACGCCGTCGAGCAGGTCCGCGGCTTCGCCGGCGTGGAAGCGCAGTTCCTCCGCGCGCAGTTCCAGCAGCTCACCGCGCGCCCTGAGCCGTGCCAAAGGCAATGCGGGATCCGAGCGGGTGGCTATGACCAGGCGGAAGGTCGGCGGCAACCGTTCGACGACATACCCCACTTGTTCGTGCACGGTCCGGTTCTCGACAAGGTGATAGTCGTCGAGGACCAGGGCGATCTGGTAATCGACACCGGCCAACTCGTCGAGCAGGGTGGGCAAGACCACCCGTCCGGTGTCCGCGCCCATCCGAATGAGCTCTAGAGCGCGCGGGGCCACCCCGGGGCTGGCCTTGCCGAGCGCCGAGATCGCACAGGCCCAAAACCGCGCCGGGTCGTTGTCGGACGCATCCAGGGACAGCCAGCCGCGTCGACGCCGCTCGTCGGCCTCGCTCACCCACTGCGCGAGAAGTGTCGTCTTGCCCCAGCCCGCCGGCGCGCTCAGCAACGTGAGCTTGCGAGAGGGTTCCGCGGACAGGATCTCGATCAGCTCCGCCCGCTCGATCACCTGGGCCCGAATCGCCGGTGGCGCCGACTTGGCGGCAAGCAGAACCGCGGGTTCGCCGGCGTCAGCGGGTCGATCACCATCGACCTCGAAAAGGCGGGGCCCGGGAGATGGCTGATCGGTGACCCTGGTGCTGCCGGCGACGATCATGCTCTGAACGCTAATCGTGGTACCGCGCCGAACATGGGCCACTTGGGTGCCGTGAGGTTGGGCCAGTCACGCCTTCAGGGCAGCAGTCCGATCAGGGCGTCCAAAGCCCCTGACCATGCGCTCGGCGCGGGCGAGGCATACCCGATCACCAAACCGTCGCGCTCGGTGTCGGCTTCAGGATGGCGGTACCGATCAAGGCCCTCCACGCCGAGCCGCCGCCATGCGAGCTGACGAGACAATGCACTCTCGGCGCCGTCGGCGAGCTCGATCATCACCTGCAGACCCGCGGGCATCCCCGTCACGGTGCTGGTCGGGGACGACCGGGCCACGGCGTTGACCAGTTCCTCGCGGCGGCGGCGGTACTGCACGCGCATCGTCCGAATGTGCCTGTCGTACGAACCCGAAACGATGAACTCGGCCATCGTCAACTGGTCCACGAACCCAGACGTCTCGCCGTATTCACCGATCTGCCGCACCACCGCTTCGACAAGGCGGTCCGGCAACACCAGCCAGCCGAGTCGAAGTCCCGGCGCCAGTGATTTGCTCGCTGTACCCAGATAGACGACATGGTCGGGATCGACGCCGTGTAGCGCCCCGACAGGGCTGCGGTCGTATCGGAATTCGCCGTCATAGTCGTCTTCGACGATCACGCCACCCGTTCGTCGCGCCCAATCGACGACTGCGGCGCGGCGGTCGGGATGCAACGACACCCCGGTGGGAAACTGGTGCGACGGCGTGAGCAGCACGCCGCCCACCTCTGCCATGTCGCCGAGTGCCGTCACGTCGGCGCCGTCTGAGTCGAGTGCCAAAGGCGGACACCGTAATCCGGCTTTGGTGAGCAAATCCCACTGTGTGTAGAGGCCGAATTCCTCAACCGCAAGGGCAACGACTCCGGCCTCCGCCAGCGCGCGAGCCACGAGGCTCAATCCTTCGGCCGCGCCACTACAGATGACGATGTTTCGTGGATGAGCCCGGACTCCCCTGGCGCGCGCAAGATACTGCGCGAGGGCGTCACGAAGCTCCAGCCGCCCCTGTGGGTCGGAGTAGCCGAACGCCTCGAACGGCGCAGCGTTCAACGCGCGCTTGACCGCACGGCTCCACTCGGTCCGCGGGAATGACGCCAGGTCCGGATGCCCTGGTCGGAAGTCGTGGTCCAGCCGGCGCAGCGGTCGTCGGTAAGGGGGTGGAGCAACGGACCGGACGACTTCGGTAGTGCGTTGAGCGACCAAGGTGCATGAGCCATGCTGCGATGTCAGCCAGCCCTCGGCAATGAGTTCGGCGTAGGCACTGGCCACGGTGTTTCTCGCGACACCAAGGTCGGCGGCCAACGCACGACTCGACGGCAGCTGGAGGCCAGGCGCCAATCGCCCCGAGCGGATCGCATCGCGAATCGCTTCCATCACACCGTCGCGCACCTTGCCGCCGGGGCGATCCAGGTGGAGATCCAACCCGGCAACCGGGTTAGGTGACCCGGTCTCGGTGTGCATAGGCGATCGCGTCCATGGCGTCATGTCTCCCAAAAGCGATACTAAGGCTACGCCAACGTAGATAGCCAGCAGATCGTTGGCGGAGTCAGTTTTTCGCGAAGTCGACGTACGGCGTGTTCGGCGTTTTTCCGGTCGCCAGAAAGGTGGCGAAGCGCTCCCCGAAGGCCGCTGCGGTCGCCAGGTCCGCGCGCGACATCGCCTGTGGATCATCGAACGGGTTGGTGGCCATCGCCCCGCCGTAACCGCCTACGTAGTTCAGGCTTTCGCGGGAGGCGGACTTGTCGTAGGCGATGGCCGGCTTCATACCCGAGCCGATCCACACCATGCCCTGTTGCATCGCGAGCGTCCACAGGTACGTCAGGGTGGAGAACTTGTCGCCGCTCATCCCGGTCGAGTTGGTGAACCCGCCTGCGAGTTTGTCGCGCCACTGGGTGGACCGCCACGCGCGAATAGTAGAGTCGGCAAACCGTTTGAACTGCCACGACGGGCCGCCCATGTGGGTGGGGCAGCCGAAGATGATGCCGTCAGCAGCGGCCAGCGTGCCCCACCCGGCCTCCTCGACGGCACCATCGTCGTCGATGCGGACCAGTTGAATGCGCGCACCCATGGCGCGGGCGCCCTCGCCGACCGCCTCGGCCAGGCGCCAGGTGTTTCCCGCTCGCGAGTGCGCCACGATAGCGACAGTTGCCACCTTGCGCCGTCCTTTCGCTGGAGTCCATCACGGCTAAGCCCCGGCGTCGCTCGTTCGGCACCGGACGGCACCATCATAATGGACGATTTGGTCCGCACTAAGCTGGCTACCGAATTGGCGCAACGGACGCCGGACGGCCATCACCCGGACAGCAACGCCCATTTGGCGCACTTCCACGGCGCCTGCCGACGGAATTAATGGACTATATAGTCCGCGCCTAGGCTGATGCCGACGCCTCGGGCCGGCTCAGAGCGATCCTGTGAAAGCCCAGAGTTCCTCGGCTGCGCGCGCGTCCGTCCAGGCCAGTCCGCTGAGCACGAGATCCGTCGCACCGGCGTCCAGATACCGCTGAAGTTGACGCCGCACCGATTCCGGCGAACCCACTGCGGCAAGTTCTGCTGCACCGGTGACACCTTCTCGCGCAATCACTTTCCGATACGACGGAATGGGCTCATAGAAACTCAACTGCTCAGCCGCGAAGTTTCGCGCGGCATCGGTGTCGTCGGACAGGAGCGCGGGCACTTGCGCGATGATCCTGGGCTTCGGCCGCCCAGCCTCGGCCGCGGACTTCGCGATGGTCGGTTCGATGAACTCGGCAATGGTCCGCGGCCCCGCGAGATAGGGCAGCGTACCGTCGGCCAGTTCGCCGGTGACCTGCAGCGCTTTTGGGCCCATGGCGGCCACGTACACCGGCACCGGCGCACCCCCGGGGACTCGGACGGGCCATCCGGGCTGCGCGCTGATCTCGGTGCCGCAGAAGTCGACTGCGCCGGTATCAAAAATGGACCTCAGCACCGTCAAGTGCTCGCGAAGGCGGGCAATCGAATTGGACCACGACGCTCCGAAGGCCCGCCGCTCGGGCTCGTGACCACCCAATCCAAGACCGAGACTGAAATTACCGTGCGTCGCAGCCTGCGCTGTCTGCGCCAGCGGCGCGACGATCAACGGATGACGCGGGTTGATCGGTACCACTGCCGTGCCCACACCGAGCCCCGGTACGGCCGCGCCGATCAATGCCGCGAGCGCGATCGCATCATGATCGTTGTTCTGGCTCAGCCAAACTTGGCGGACGCCGAGCTCGTACGCGCGGCCGGCCTGCGCCACCATGTCATCGACGCGATTGGTTGCGTGTGGGTCGGCAAACAACACGACTCCGGTCGACATGTGCTCGATCTCCTTTGCTTCGCGCAACAGGTGTCCACGCTCGATGTCATCGAGGTGCGGCGGGTTCGGGATAATCCAGATCGGGCGCGGTGAGTCGGTAAACCTGCAGTGTGAGGCCGTAGTACTTGTCGGTCTCGCCGACCCACTCCATTCCGACGCGGCGTGCGGTTGCCACACCTCGGACATTGCCCGGACGCACCACCGCAAACACCTCCGATACCCCATTGGCGAAGGCCTGGTGCGCCACCGCGTGGCCGGCCTCGGCACCGTAACCGTGCCCCCATGCCGCGGGAGCAACTTGCCAGCCGATTTCGAGATCAGTCCTGCCGGGTGGCAGCGGGAGCAGGGAAACCGCCCCAACGACGCAGTCGCTGTCGCGGATCTCGATCGCCCAATGACCCGATGCCTGCTCGGACTCATCGTGTTCGGTGATCCACTGGTCCAGCAGGCGGCGCATATCGCCGACCTCGTCCACGCGAGGCATGGCCGGGACCAGCCATCGCGCGACTTCCCGACGGCCGAAGATGGCCAGCGCCGCTTCGGCATCGCCACGCGTCCATGGGCGCAGCCGCAGCCGCCTGGTGATCAACTCGTCGGTTCCCGCGACCATCTGAACGTGGGCGCTGTCGCACATCGAAGTCTCCCTCCGACTCACTACGGTGGGTTCTTCGTCCGGATCAAATGGGTTCACCGGGGAACTTCACGTCAAAGCGCTTGCACAGCTCGGGAATACTGTCGACATCCATGTCGAGTGCGTACTTCGCACAGAGGGCGTCCAGGGCTTCTGCCGGTATCCCGTCGACCCCGCCGAGGGCAGCAAGCTCATCGAAGAACTCCTCAAACCCTGCGGGGGAGATGATCTCAAGGACGCGGGCGGGTTCATCGCCGGCATTCCAGAAGGTGTGCCATTGGCCTCGCGGTTTGAAGATGAAGTCGCCGGGCCCGCCGTAGATCACCTCGTCACCGAGCAGGGCTCCTACGCGTCCCTCGATTATCCAGCTGTACTCGTCTTCGTCGTGGTGGCGGTGAAGTGCTGCGGCGAGCGCGCGCGGTGACATCGGATGCTCGAGGACCGAGAACCGTCCCTGTGCCTCAACCCTGTTGACGATGTGCCGGACGCCGACCGTCCCGAGGAACACCGACTTGCCTTCGGTTCGGCCGACATACCGGGCCGCCGGGCCGCCTGGCCTCAAGATGTCGCTGGTCACTGCTCTGTCCTCCTGAACCTCTCGTCCCTGTTGCCACAACCCGTCAGTTGCGGCCGGCCATCACCCCACCGTCGACGTTGAGGATTGCGCCGGTGATCCAACTTGCTCGCTCGGACAGCAGAAAGGTGATGGCATTCGCGACATCGGTGGGGGTGCCGACTCGTCCCAGTGGGTGAAGCGGTGCGAACGTATCGAGCGTGGCGTCGATCTCGTCCTTCGGGATCCACCGCTCGACAGCTGGTGTCTTGACGGCGGCCGGAGCCACCGCGTTCACGCGGATCCTGTACTCGGCAAGCTCTATCGCCAGGTTATGGGTCAACGCATGAAGCCCCGCCTTCTGCATCGAGTGACCCGACGATGGGGTCACGCCCAGTGCCTGATGGCCCCACATGCTGCCGATGTTGACGATCGAGCCGCCCTCCCCACGGCCGACCATGCCCTCGACGACCGTCTGTGTCAGGAAGAACAGCGCGTAGTTGAGCTCCATGTACGAGTCGTAATCCCGCGCGTCGTACTCCAGAAACGCCTTGGGGATGAAGAATCCGGCCGAATTGACCAGCAGGGTCGCGTCGGTGTGCTGCTCGGATAGCGTGCGCCCCACATCAGTGACAGCCGCGCGGTCAGTCAACTCGGCGGCGATTCCCCAGGCTCGGCCACCCCGGCTCGTGAGCTCGGCGACGGTGTCGTCGACCCGCGTTTTCGAGTTCCCGACGATCACAGCGCTACCGCCGCCTTCGACGACGTCCACGGCGACTTGCCGCCCTATACCGGCGCTTCCGCCGACCACGATCACCTTCTTGGCGTCAAAGTGCATACTCGGTCCTCTCCTCGGCTCTGGGTGATTTGCCGCAGCGCGGGCGCTACCGGCGCGATTCGACATGTTGCGGCTCGAACTCTAGGCGTGCGAGCGGAGCCTGCGGATCGAGGCGCACGGAGTCGAATTCGCACCTCAGCACGGAGGCGGTGTGGTTCTGCGGGTTTCGCGCAGCCAATTCGACCACCAACCGAAGTTCGGCCGGCTCGGTCATGCCGTGTGCCAGAACGGAGATCTCGGGCACCTGGCTGAGTACGTCGAGTCGCATCGGTACCACGCTCATGGAGCGGGTGTAGGTGTCTGTGTTGTCGTCGACGGAGGGCATGGCGACGTTCCCGGTGGTGGCGAGCAACAGGTCTTCCGACAGCGCCTTGCCTTTCACGCTGATCGACATCGAGGCGTGCGCTTGCGGGGCGGGTACTGCGACCGTCGCAGTGGCCCCGGTCAACACCAGCTCACGCGTGACCTCGCGCCATTGACGTTTGCGCTCGTCATCAGAGCTGGCGCTCGCGCTGATTGCGCTGACGCGCTGGGGCTTTCGATGCTGCAGATCCTCGTCCGTAACCGGTTCCAGCACCGGACGTCCGGGTGCACACAGCAAGGTGAGGACGAAGCTGCAGGGAATGTCGGCGCGGTTGTTGGCGTCCCGATAGTGGATCACATCGCCACCGGATCCCCAGAACGCGTCACCGGCGCGGAGAACACGTGGCGCTTCTCCCTCGATCTCGAACAACATCTCGCCGTCGATCATGTAGCCGAATCCGGGGCCGCCGGGCAGCCGATGCGGCGGGTAACCCGCGGCACCAGGTGGATGGCTGACGAGGACGGTCAGCACGTGGGCGTTCGCGGGAATCGACGGTGACCGCACTTCCTGCAGCACGGTCATTGTCGATTCTGATTCTGAGTCGATCATCGACCGTCTCTCCCTTCACGTTCCCTGGCGGCGGTCGGAGGCGGCGTCGATCCATTCGGAGTACCGAGTGGTGAAGATCGTGGCGTTGTCGTCGGGTGCGAGGGTGCGATCATCGATCACCGCACCGAAGTACGGTGCTCGTGGTTCGGTCACGACCTGACGCCGATCACTGTTGGCGGCTAGGCCCATGCGCACAAAGTCGTCCATCCCCATGGCCTCAGGCCCGGCGATCTCCGTGATCGCGTTGGTAGGCGGCGCAACCGCCGCGCGGGCCACGGCCGTCGCCACATCGTCGGCGGCGATCGGACGGAACAGCGCGGGTGGCAGCCTGACGATGTCCCCGTCGGTCGCGGAATCAGCCAAGGCGAGTGCGAATTCGAAGAACGGAGTTGCCCGCACTATCGAATACGGCCGATCCGAACCTGCGATCAGCCGTTCCTGAACTGCTTTCGCGGTGTTGTACCCGCTGTCCGGCATCTTCTCCGCGCCCACCACCGACAACGCGACGTGATGACCGACCCCCGCTTCGCGTTCGGCAGAAAGAAGATTCGTGGTCGCGGTCGTGAAGAAGTGCATCACCGGCTCATCGTCGAACAACGGCGAATCGGCGACGTCGACAACGACATCCGCGCCGGCAACAGCGGCGGCGAGACCCTCGCCGGTGAGCGAATCGACACCTGATCGGCGTGAGGCGACGAGCACATCGTGTCCCTGTGTGCTGAGCTGAGCCGCCACCTTGCCGCCGATCAGTCCACGGCCGCCGATGATCACAATCTTCACGATGAACCTCCCAGGGTTGCGGTTGACGAGGGCGCGGGACCGGCCATGGGTCGCGGCCACGTGGTACCGAGAACCGCGTAGGCCGCAGCCGCGCTTGCTGCGGTGAAGACGCTGTAACTGAGCGGTGACTGCACACCGAGGGATACCGCCATCGCCGTGCCGAACACTATGATCACCAGGCACGCCGCAGCGCCGACGAGCTTCGGCCGCCAGCCGGTCACGAGCAAGACTCCCAGAGTTGTTTCGGTAGCCGTGGCCACCCATGCGATGGCCGTCAGGAACCAGCCAGAAGCAAACGGCACCAGCTGGTGCAGATAGCCGGCGAATGCGCTCATGCTCCCCCAGCTACCCTGACCCAAAGGCGCCCACCAACCGAATCGGTCGGCAACAGCGGATAGAAAGGCTGCCGCGAGCGACAGCCGCAGCGCGGTCCGCACAATCCGGATCGGTTCAACTACCTGCATGACCATGTCCCCTTCTCATCACCGGCCCGGCGGCTCATCGACCCCGGCGTCGTCGACGGTGAGCGGGCCGTCTCCGGTGTCGACCAGGAAGACCGCGAGAAGCTCAGCGGGCTCGGTCGTGCTGGCGTTCTCGCTGATGGTGTGGTGTGCGCCCGGGCTTTCGCTCCACGTCTCGCCCGCGTGGTAGACCCGCGCGGGCTCGCCTTCGAGCTGACTGCGGATCGACCCCGAGACCACGTAGGCCATGATGAACGCCGATTTCGCGTGGTGGTGAGCGGCGCTCCGGGCTCCGGGTGGATAGGTGACGGCCACTGCTTGTAGCGACTTACCGGGAATATTGGCTGGTTGGTCGAAAACCGGTCGGACGATGGGGTTTTGACCATTTTGCGATGACGGGTCAGCGTGCGCCGCGGGCGCGACCATGGCACCGGCGAGCAGGACGGTGAGTAGTGCTTTCGGGGTCATTTTCTGGCTGCCTTCCCATTGGAATGCCTTGACGGATCAACCGCGAGCCACGGTTGTACGCTGATGAGTTCAAGACCTAGGTCACGGACCCGGTCCAACAGTCCGTAAAGTTGTGACTGGTCCCGGATTTCACCGATGAACGCAGTTTCTGTCGCGCGGGATTCAAGGCGCATCCCTTCTATTGCGGATCCGAGCCGCTCGGTCACGCGCCCTCGAACGCAGATCTCGTACATCGTCGGCTGCACTTACCCTCCGTTCGCCATCTGTAGAGCAGCCTCCACCGCCCCGGGGTGAGCCGTCATCACCCTGCCGAGAAATTCACCCGGGTGAGTGCAACGGCATTGCCGGGTGATTCAGGGCTTCCGAAGGTACGGTCAACGGGATATCGCTGTAATATGTTGCCACTCCGTGTTATTCGTACGGGAGTCCATCACCAGGCAGCTACCCGACGCCCCGCGGTGGACCTGCCGTCACCCCGACGTACGTAACAAAGGAAGGGCCGGTCCATGCGGTATGACGTCGTAGTGCTCGGAGCGGGTTCGGGCGGGTACGTGGCTGCCATCCGCGCCGCGCAGCTGGGCTTGTCAGTGGCCGTCGTCGAAGCCCACTACTGGGGCGGCGTGTGTCTGAACGTCGGCTGCATCCCGTCCAAGGCGCTGCTGCGCAACGCCGAGATCGCGCACCTGCTGCGCGTGGACGCCGGGACGTTCGGTATCGAAGGCGCGACCACCATGCGCTATCCCACGGCGTTCGACCGCTCCCGCCGGGTCGCCGTGGAGCGAGTGCGCGGTCTGCGGTTTCTCATGCGCAAGAACAACATCGACGAGTACGAAGGTCAGGGGTCTTTTCTCGACCGCCACACCATGCATATCAAGAGCGGGGACATCGACACCCGGATCAGCTTCGACGCGGCGATCATCGCCGCGGGCGCGAGCCCTCGGCTGCTGCCCGGCACCCGGCGCGGACCCCGGGTGCGCACGTACGAGGAACAGATCATGTCCCGCGAGCTACCGGAGTCCATCGCGATCATCGGCGCGGGCCCGATCGGCATCGAATTCGCGTATGTGCTTGCGAATTACGGCGTTTCCGTGACTGTGGTGGAAAGCCTGCAACGAGTGCTGCCCAACGAGGATGTCGATGTCTCCCGAGAAATCGCCAAGGCCTACCGCAGACTCGGCGTCGCGATCCTGGTCGGTACGCATATCGAGGGCATGATCGAAACCCCTGACGCCGTCCACCTGACATATCGCAGGCCCGGCGCTGCCGACGCGGAAACACTCAGCGTCGATGTCGTCTTGCAGGCCATCGGGTTCGCTCCCAATACCGCGGGCTACGGCCTGGAGAGACTCGGCGTGGCGGTCGACCCTCGCACCGGCGGCATCGTTATCGACGACGTCATGCAGACGACTGTGCCCGGCGTGTACGCCGTCGGTGATGTCACCGCCAAGCTGATGCTCGCCCATGTCGCCGAGGCCCAGGGCATAATCGCGGCCGAAAGCGTGGCAGGCGCACCGACGCTGGGGGTGACCGATTACGCGATGATGCCACGCGTGACCTTCTGCCAACCGCAGGTGGCAAGTTTCGGCCTGACCGAGGAGCAGGCCCGCGAGGATGCCGCTGCACGTGGCAGCGACATCTCCGTGGCCAAGTTCCCATTCCGCGCGAACGGAAAAGCCCATGGCTACGGAGATCCCACCGGATTTGCGAAGGTCATCGCCGATCGCGCACACGGGGAACTGCTGGGTGCACATCTGGTCGGCGCCGACGTCGCCGAACTCCTGCCCGAGCTCACCCTGGCCCAGCGCTGGGATCTGACCGTCGAGGAACTGGTCCGCAACGTGCATACCCATCCGACGTTGTCCGAGGCTCTGCAGGAGACGTTCCACGGCCTGACCGGAAAGATGATCAACTTCTAGTCCAGCCCGCCTGGCACACCCGGTAGTGTCGCGCCGGTGACCAGCGATGAACGTCCGGTTCCCCGGCGGACGACCGCGCGCGGGGAGGCGACCCGTGCCCGGATAGTCTCGTCGGCCGCTGATCTGATGTATGTCCGTGGCGTCAACGCCGTCACTCTCGACGACGTGCGCGCTGCGACCGGCACGAGCAAGTCCCAACTCTACAAACATTTTCCCACCGGCAAGCCTGAACTGGTGCGTGCGGTGGTGGCACTGCGGGCCGAACAGGTTCTCGCGCGCGAGGAGCAGCGCCTGGCCCGCATAAAGTCCATGAGCGGTCTCCGGCGCTGGCGGGACGCCCTGGTGCAAGGCGCTGCCCTGCAGGGCGGTGCCCACGGCTGCGCGCTGGGCAGCATGGTGATCGAGCTTTCCGATCAAGACGAACAGGCACGCGCGTCGCTGTCAGCGCACTTCGGGACGTGGGAGGGCCTGCTGGCAGCCGGCTTTCGGCGCATGCAAGACGGCGGGATCCTTCCTGCCGGGGCCGATCCGGACGCATTGGCCACCGGGTTGATGGCCGCACTCCAGGGCGGCTACCTACTGGCGCAGGCGAATCATGATGTCGCTCCGATGGCCACCGCACTCGACATGGCGCTGGCCCACATCGAAAGCCTGACAAGGCTTCCCGAGAGGACCGCCGAGCCACTGAAGACATCCAGACCTTCCCGCCGCGCGGGTGCCCGCAAACCCGCAGGCCACTGAACCCGCGGTCGCGAGCACTACGTGCACCCGCACGAATTACGGTGGTGGAACGTCGTCGGCACCCGAATCTGGTGCGGGGCGCCGTCGTCCCCGCGCATGCGACGCAGAAGCAGCTCGACCGCGGTGGTGCCGATCGTCTCGACGTCCTGCGCCGCCGCGGTGAGCCTGGGTTCGAAGAGATCCGCCCACTCGAAGTCGTCGTAGCAGACGAACGCCACGTCCGACGGTATCGACAAGCCGAGGCCGCGCACCGCTTTGAGGGTTCCGATGGTCATCGCGTTGTTCAGGGACACCAGCGCGGTGGGTCGGTTCTCACCTGACATGAGCGCGTGCACCTCGCGCTCGGCCACGTCCGTGCTGGACTCGCCGTCGAGCACCAGGGTGTCCTCGACCGCGATACCGCGGCCGGTGAGCGCAGCGCAATAGCCGTCGAATCGCTCAGTGGTGGAGGAGATCCCGGCTAACCCGCGGACGACGCCGATCCGGCGATGACCGCGATCGAGCAGGTGTTTGGTCAGCGCCCGCGCCGACGAGAAGTTCTCCGGACCGACCTGATCGCACCCGATGTCGACGCCTCGGTCGATCAGCACCAGAGGAGTTCCGGTGCGGGTGATCTCGGGAAGGGTGAGCCGTTCCGAACCCGCCGCAGGCGCCACGATCATCCCGTCGACCTGACGGTCGAGCAGCGAGTCGGTGACGCGCTTCTCCGACTCCACGTGGTCGTGCGAATCTCCGACGATCAGCACGTAACCGGCGTCCGACAGCGCCTGTTCCACGGCGTGCACGAGGCTCCCGAAGTACGGATTCGTCAGTGCCGAGATCGACAAGCCGACCGTGTGGGTACGTCCGGCCGCGAGCGATCGTGCGACGACGTTGCGCCGGTACCCGGTCTCCTCGATCGCCGCTTCGACGCGCTGTCGCGTGACGGTGTCGACCTTGCGCGTGCCGTTGAGCACGTGCGAGACCGTGGACGCCGAGACGCCGGCGATGCGGGCCACGTCGCCCATGGTGATCATCGGAGACGCACTATGCGGTCCGCGCGACCTGCGGTCGACTCGATCAGTCGGGCGTTGCGCTCGTCGGACCCGAGAGCCCACAACGCCGCGTCCTCGGGGGACTTGCCGTGAGCCTCGTGCCTGCGGATCAGCCGAGCGTGACGAACGGCCGTGTCGGGGGCCAGGAACCAGACCTCGTCGATGCAGGACCGCGCGGCAGGCCAGGCATCGCGCTCCAGCAGAAGGTAATTGCCCTCGGTGACGACCAATGGGACCGACGCCGGGACGGGTATGGACGAGCCGATCGACTCTTCGATCTCGCGCCGGAATCGGGGCGCATATACGACCGGGTCGCCTGCGCGCTGTGCCCGCAGCTGCGCGATCAGCCGTGCATAGCCGCCGTCGTCGAATGTGTCGTGCGCGCCCTTGCGCTCCAGCCGGCCCAGGTCGATCAGCACTTCGTTGGCGAGATGAAAACCGTCCATCGGGACGAGCACGGCGGTATCCGGCCCGAGCGCGGTGACGAGTTGTTCTGCGACGGTGGATTTCCCGGCTCCCGGCGCTCCGGTGAGACCGAGGATGCGGCGTTCGCCGGGCACGACGAGTGCTTTGGCCCACTCGACCAACTCGTGCAGGGTGACATCCTGCACATCCTGTTCGACGATCACCGTTCTCGCTTTCGTGTCTGCACACCGGGGAGTTCGCTGAGCCAGGCCCGCGGCCCGACCACCGAACACCGTAGTGCTGCCACGCGAGCGGAGCGCTCGATGCGCTCGGCAACACCGCCGGGCTGGGTCGTGAAATACGCGTACGCGCCGTGGAAGGCATCGCCGGCACCCAGCGTGTCGACCACCTCCACCTGGTCCACCGGCACGCAACCGGACCTCCCGCCCGACCACCACTCGACGGGATCGCCGCCGTGAGTGATGACGACGGTCGGAACACCGTCCCGGACCAGTGCCGCGGCTGCGGCCTGTGAGCTGTCGGCGCCCGGCGTTCGGAAGTCATTGGAGCACACCATGTCGGTTGCGTGCGGGATGACCTTGGGCATCACCGGCTTCCATCGGCCGGCATCGACGACGAGCGGGGTGCCCCGGGCCGTCGCGTGGTGAGCCGCGGCCTCGGCCATCAGCGGGTGGTGCCCGTCGACGAGCACCACGTCGGCATCCGCCACGAGATCGGCGAGGCCGCCCGGAGGCGTCGCGTCGGAGTTCACGGCATCCAGCGAGACCACCGACCGATCACCTGTCGATTCGACGACCGACACCGCGGAGACCGGCACGGCCCGGGAGGTTCCCGTCGCCGCGTCGACGACGGTGACGCCGTAGGCGGCGAGATCGGCCCGGATCAGCTCGGCGACCGGATCGACGCCGAGGGCCGTCACGAGGATGGCCTGCCCGCCCAACGCGGCGAAGGTGACGGCCGCATTCGCGGCCGGCCCGCCTGCCGCGACGAACTGCGCGTTCGACGTGATCTTCTGGTTGGCTGCAGGCGGTTTCGCGATGCGGTGGATCACGTCGAGCGTCGCCAACCCGACGAAGACTCCGACCGGAGCCTTCTCAGAGACCGGCGCGTTCCTCATCCGTCGGTTCCTCCGCACCGGTCATGAGCGCGACGACTTCGGACATCGTGCGCTTCTTCGGGTCGACGACACCGGCCCGCTGCCCGAGCCGGTGGATGTGGATCCGGTCGGCCACCTCGAACACGTGCGGCATGTCGTGGCTGATGAGCACCACCGGGATGCCGCGGTCGCGGATCGACTTGATCAGGTCGATGACCTGTCCCGACTCCCGGACGCCCAGGGCGGCAGTCGGTTCGTCCATGATGATGACACCGCGCCCGAAGGCGGCGGCGCGCGCGACCGCGACGCCCTGCCGCTGGCCACCGGACAACGTCTCCACAGACTGGGTCACGGATTTGATGCCGATCTTGAGGTCCGCGAGGTGTTGCGACGCCTCCTGCCGCATCTTCGGCATGTCGAGTCTGCGAAACAGGCTGCCCGCGATGCCTTTACGGCGCACCTCACGCCCGAGGTACAGGTTCGACGCGATGTCGAGGGCCGGCACCACCGCGAGATCCTGGTACACCGTTTCGATTCCGGCCGCCCTGGCGTCCCGCGTGTTCTTGAACGACACAGGTGTGCCGTTCATCAGGATCTCACCCGAGTCCGGGATCACCGCGCCTGCCAAAGCCTTGATCAGGCTCGACTTTCCGGCGCCGTTGTCCCCGATGACCGCGAGCACCTCGCCCGCACGGAGCTCGAAGTCCGCTCCGTTGATCGCGGTCACGTGACCGTACTTCTTGACGAGTCCGCGCGCCTCGAGCACTGGTGCGTCGCTCATTGTGTTCTCCTGCGGGCGAATTGATCCACGGCCACCGCGACGATCACGAGGATGCCGGTCGCGATGTTCTGGTAGAGGTTGTCGACGCCGGCCTGGGTCAGGCCGTTGCGAAGAACGCCGACGATGAGCGTGCCCACCAGGGTTCCGACGACACCGCCACGCCCGCCGAACAAGCTGGTCCCGCCGATGACCACCGCGGTGATGGTCTCCAGATTGGCGTTCTGGTAAGCGTTCGGGTCGGCGTTGGGGATTCGACCGAGAGCCGCCCACGCCGCGATGGCGGCGATCACACCCGTCGTGAGATAGACGGAGAACAGCACGCGCCCGGACTTGATACCGGACAGATTCGATGCCTGTGGGTTGCCACCGACCGCGTAAATGTGTTTGCCCCAAGAGGTTTGGGATAATGCGTACCACGTCACGAGGTAGACCAGGAGCATCGCGACCACACCGAACGTCGTGGAGAACGACCCGATGCGAAAGGACGTGCCCAGGAACGTGAGTGGACCTTGCTCCACCCGGTAGGTCTCGGAACCCGCGAGCAGGCGAGTGCCCGCCAGGATCGCGGTGAACGTACCCAGCGTGACGATGAACGGCGGCAACCGCAGGATCGTGACGAGCCCGCCGTTGATCGCGCCGAACACCACGCATACCAGAAGCGTCAACGCGAGCGCCACGACCGGGCCGCTGGCGCCCGCGCTCTGGGCCAGCACGATGGTCCCGAACACCGCGACCGCGCCGATCGAGAGATCAATGCCTGCGGTGAGGATGATCAGCGTCTGGCCGACGGCCAGGATGCCGACGACCACCGACTGTTGCAGGATCAGCGACACGTTCTGCGGGTTGAGGAACGAGTTCGAGACCGAACTGAAGATGACGATGGCGATGACGAGCGCCACCAGCGGGCCGAGCAACGGTTCACGCAGGAGGTTTCCGACGTGGAGCCGGCTCGACACCGATGGCGTCGCTGTCGCAGGAGCCCCGGTGGTCATGTACCCGCTCAGCCCCAGCAGTTCTTCTCGCCCCAGGCGGTGTCCTGCGACTCGAGGCCCGGGAACGGCTTGTCCGTGACCAATTGCGAACCGGTGTCGTGGAATCCGCTGGGCTTGGTACCGTCCTTCGCGAACTGCACCACGGCCTGCACGCCCTGCTCGGCCATCTTCGCCGGGAACTGCAGCACCGTCGCGCCGATCTTTCCGGACTTCACGTCCGCGATGCCCGTGCAGCTTCCGTCGATGGACCCGATGGTGATCTGGCCCGTGCGGTTGGCGGACTGGATCGCCTGGTATGCGCCGGCGGCTGCGGGCTCGTTGATGGTGTAGAGCGCGTTGATACCCGGCGCGCGCTGGAGGATGTTCTCCATGGCGGTCTGCGCCTTGGTCTGATCGCCGTTGGTGTTCTCCCGGCCGACGATCTCCGGCGAGTTGTTGGTGATCCCGAAACCTTCGAGGAATCCGTCATGGCGGAACGTGTCGACGGTGCCGCCCGGGGTTCCGTCCAGCATCACCACCTGGGGGGCCTTGCCGGCGAGGGCGGCCCGCACCCACTTGCCCTGGCTGACGCCTGCGGCCTTGTTGTCGGTGGCGAAGGTGGCGTCGACGGCGTCTTCGGGATCGGTCGCGGTGTCGAGTGCGATGACGATGACACCGGCGTCACGCGCCTTCTTGATCGCGTCGAGCACGCCCGTGGACGAGTTCGGCGTGATCAGGATCCCCTTCACACCCTGGCCGACCATGTTCTCGATGGCCGCCACCTGGCCCTCGTTGTCGCCGTCGAAGGCGCCCGCGAGCGCGATCAACTCAGCGCCGTCCTTGTCGGCCTGCGCCTTGGCGGCCTCACGGATCTTCACGAAGAACGGGTTCGAATCGGTCTTGGTGATCAGACCGATCTTGACGCTGTCCGAACCCGATCCACTGCAGGCGGTCAGACCGAGAACGAGCGAGCCTGCCGTGAGAACCGCCCCGACCGCAAGCGTGCTTCTGTTGCGCTTTCCGAACATACGGACTCCTCTGTCCCGATGTGACGCCGGTCACGCCACGTGCTCTGCAGGAGCTTAGAGGCCGCGCAAGCGCTTGCGCATGCGCTTTCGCGAAAAAGTCGTCGGATCAGCGGCGCGCGCGTGCCGGTTGGGTGGGGACGGCGAGACTGCGCTCGATTGCGCCGCCGGCCGTGAGGAGCAGCTTCGCGATGTCCTCGACGCGCGTGATCAACCGAGAGGTCGGCCCGGATACGTTGACGACGGCGATCAACGTGTTGTTGCGATCCCTTACCGGGGCGCTGACAGAGGTCAGGCCGATCTCGATCTCTTCGCTGGCGACCGCGTATCCCTGCCGCCGCTCTTCTCGGATCCTGGCCAAGAGTTCGTCGATGTCCTTCGGCGCGGCCAGCGTCGAGATGGGAGTACGGAGCGCCTCTGCGGTGAGTGCTTCGATGAGCTCATCGTCGCTGTCGAACAGCAATGCGCGACCCGACGCCGTGCAATGCATGGGTGAACTTCGCCCCACCCATCCACCGGCTCGCAGAGATTGGTGCGACTCCTCGCGGAGCACGGTGAGGGAACGGTCACCCTGCTGCACAGACAGCAGCGCCACCTCTCCAACGCGCGCAACGAGTGTCTGCAACACCGGGCGCGCGGCCCGCAACAACGGCGTGTTGCCCGCGCTTGATGCCAGCACCAACAACGGCCACCCGAGGCGGTAACGCTTGGTGTCGGGCACCTGCTCGACCAGACCACCGCGTTCCAGGGATTTCAGCATGCGGGACACCTGACTGCGTTCGCGCCCCACCGCGCGCGCCAAGTCACTAACCGCGTGTTCGCCGTCGGCGTTCCCGCCGCGGCCGAAGGCCCGGATCAGAGCCGCGACCCGTTCAGCTGTGGAGTCCGTCGCCATCTCCGCCTTTCGACATTGTTGCTGTCACAGCAACAGTATTCTGCCTCCGCCACGAAAAAGCCCAGCCAGGCGAAAAAAGTGTTGTTGTATCAGCATCGATGGTTGGCCCCGGTGATGTGGCTTCTTACAGTCTTCCTCCAGTGGTACTCATCACAGGAAAGGCTGAATCACTTGGTCACGACACAGACCGCCGGCGCCGCGACGGGCGTCCTGTACGGGCAGCAGACCTCGCTGGCTCTCGCGAACTTCCCTGGGCCAGGGCGCGCGTTCGGCGACGTGCCGGACTTCGTCCGCAACTACGCGCTGGTGAAACTGGCCGCCGCGCGCGCCAACCGTCAACTCGGGGCGCTCGACGGTGCGCGCGCCGAGGCAATCGCGACGGCATGCGTTGAAATCGCCGGCGGCACACACACTTCCCAGTTCCCCTCCGCCTTGCTGCTCGGTGGGGGCGGCACAACGACCAACATGAACGTCAATGAGGTCATCGCCACGCGAGCCACAGAGCTCGCTGGCACCCCGGTCCATCCCAACGACCATGTGAACGCCTCGCAGTCCACGAACGACACCTATCCGACGGCAATGGCGATGACAATGCTGGACCTCGCGACCACACCGCTGCAGGCCCTCACCAACCTGGCCGCCGCTCTAGACGCCAAAGCCGAGGAGTTCGACGACACACCTCGTCTGGGCCGAACCTGTCTACGGGATGCGGTGTCGATCACCGCCGGGCAGACCCACCGCGCGCAAGCTGCCGCCGTCCGACGCACAGCCGCAGCCCTACACGCAGCGGTCGTGGAACTGCGGTCGGTTCCCCTCGGTGCCACGGCCGTGGGTACAGGGCTCGGTGCACCGCAGGGCTACCGGGAGATCGCGGTCCGCGAACTCGCCGCCCTCTCCGGGCATGATCTGGTGCCCGCTGCCGACCTTTTCGACGCGCTGTCGAACCTCGATCCCTACGGCACGATCGCAGACGCCGGCGCGCGCGTCGCGATCACGATGGCCAAGATCGCCGCCGACATCCGGCTGCTGTCATCCGGGCCCGCCGGCGGATTCGGCGATCTGACGATCCCGGCGGTACAAGCCGGATCGTCGATCATGCCCGCCAAGGTCAACCCCGCCATCCCCGAATATGTGATGCAGCTGAGCTATCGGGTCCGCGGCGCAGCGCATACCGTCGAATGTGCCTTGTCAGCAGGAGAACTCGAACTCAACGTCATGGAACCGGTGATCGTCGACTCGATCATCACCATATTCGACGACATCACGGCCGCGGCAACGGTCTTCGCGCAACGTTGCGTCTCTGGCATCACCTGGGACGGTCCCCGTCGGGAGCTCAATCTGCAGGGCGCCCTCGATTCCTGGGTCACCCAGTCTGCCGCGTCCGGCTACGAAGCCACCACTACCCAGTTCCACGCGCAGGCACAGACCATGTCGAACGGGTCGAACGGGTCGAACGGATCCAGCCATGCCTGACGTCACCACTCGCCCCAGTACACCCGTCGCGTACGAAGACGCGCCCCTCACCAAGTTTCAGATCCGCGTCACCATCGCAGGCACCGGTGGGCAGTTCAGCGACGGATTCATCCTCGGCATCATCGGTATCGTCATCACGGCCTCCACATCGGCACTCGGCCTCACCCCACTGTGGATCGGTCTGCTCGGTGCCGCGACCCTCGCCGGCCTGTTTGTCGGTGCCATCGTCACCGGACCGATCGCCGACCGGATCGGCCGGCGCACCATATTCGGCTGGGACATGCTGGTGTTCGCAGTCCTGTCCGCGCTGCAGTTCTTCATCGAAACTGCCTGGCAATTACTGGTTTTACGGCTCCTCATCGGAATAGTGCTCGGCGCCGACTACGTGGTCAGCAAGTCGCTGGTGACCGAACATGCGCCGCGCAACTTCCGTGGCCGGTTGATGAGCCTGCTGGCGGTGGCATGGGCGACCGGATACGTCGCGGCTTACCTGGTCGGCTATCTGTTGACCCTGATCGATGGTGAATCCTGGCGTTACATGTTGGCAGTCAGCGCGGTGCCTGCGCTGCTCATCTTCGGGTTCCGCCTCGGTGTGCCTGAGTCGCCGTTATGGCTGACCCAGCACGGCCGCCCCGAAGAAGCGGCCCGCGTCGTGCGCACCCACCTCGGCCCCGATGTCCTCCCCCCGTCCCCAGAGACCGCCGTCACCCAGCGGCGAGGCGTACGCGTGCTGTTCACCCCGAAGTTCCGCAAGCGCACTGCCGTCGGTGCCCTGTTCTATGTCTGCCAGGTCATTCCGTTCTTTGCGCTCGGGACATTCTCGCCGCAGATCATGGAAGCCCTTGGTGTTCACAGCAAGTTGGGAGCCGGCGCCACCTACAACGCGTTCCTTCTCGTCGGTGCGGTAATCGGGTTGCTCATCATCGACCGCATCTCCCGACGCGCATTCCTCATCGGCTCGTTCTTCATCGGTGCCGCGCTGCTGGCCGCCCTTGTCGCGTTTGCGGGGACGAGCCCGGTCGTCGCCGTCATCTTGTTCGCAGCCTTCGCGCTCGTACTTGCCGCGGCGGTCAACCTCGAATTCGCCTACCCACCAGAACTATTCCCCACCGATCTGCGGGCCTCAGGCGTCGGGATCGCCACTGCCGCCAGCCGCATCGGCTCCGCCATGAGTACCTTCCTGCTGCCGATCGTGGTCTCGACGTTCGACGTCAACGTCGCGCTCATCGCCTGCGTTGTTGTGCTGGCCGTCGGCGGACTCATCTGCTGGGCCTGGGCGCCGGAAACACGCAGCGAGGCACTCGCAGACATCGCCGAGCAGGTCCGGGCTGAAAGCCGATGAACGGTGCCAACCCCAGGATCGTGCCGAGGCCGCCGTTGATCCGTGGTCGCAGCGCCGCGCAGCCTACGAGGCCCTCACCGCCGCGGAAACCTCGTCGAGGATGGACACAACTGCAGCGGGATCATGTGCTCGACGACCAAGAAACAAGCCATCGACTGCGCCGCCCAACCGGCTCAAGAGTCCAGGTCCGGCGCTTCCGCCGTACACAATTCGGCTGCCCTGTGCTGTGGGCTGCCCGGACAGCCACCGTCTTACTGCCCGGCACACTTCCTGGATGTACTCGACCGGCGCGGGCTCCGCGGCCCCAATCGCCCACTGCGGTTCGTATGCCACGATCAGAGGCGCAGGGATTACGTGAGCGCGAGCCGCCTCCAGCACCGCTGCCACATCGCTGATACACAACCGCGCGGCCTGCTCGGGTGCCATCCGCTCGAGTTCGCCGACGCACACCACCGGCGTGAGCCCATTGCGTAACGCAGCCCTCGCCTTCGATGCGATCATGTCGTCGGACTCGCCGAAAATTCGGCGACGTTCCGCATGCCCGACTTCGACGTAAGAACACCCCATTTCCGCGAGCATCGCTCCGCTCACTTCTCCCGTGAAAGCTCCGGCGTCCTCCCAGAACACGTTCTGAGCGCCCACCCGGACACCACTGCCGGCGCAGATATCGACACAGCGGGCGATCGCCGGAAGGCTGGGGAGCACGAACAGCTCGGTCAGGCCATCCGCCACAGCCGGGTGCTCGCCGGCGATATCAGCGATTCGTCGACACCAGCGCGCCGTCTCTTCGTAGCCCATGTACATCTTCAGGCTGATTCCGATGGTGGCTGCGGCAGGCATTCAGCAGCTCTTGGGCAGGATTCGTCGTAGGTACTCCCGGTTGGTTGCGCTGACGCTGAGTCCGTCGCCGCCGTAATGTTCTGTGCAGAAGGCCCCCCTGAAACCTTTTTCGATGGCCATCTGTACTGCCTTGCGGTAGTTGATGACACCCAATTCCAGTGGGGCAGGCGCCGTCACGATGGCACCGGTGGTGCCGTCTTCGGTGCGGAAGTAGTTCTTGACGTGCCAGTAGTTCACGTACGGGAGGGTCTTCTCCGCCATCACTTCCCACCGTTCCACCGGTCTGTGCAGGCGCTGAAGATTGCCCAGGTCAGGATTGAGGCCGACAGCCGGATGATCCACGTCACGAACGAATTTGACCGAGCTGTCCGCCGACCCGAGGTAGGTGTCTTCATACATTTCCAGCGATATGGCAATCCCGGCTTGCGCGGCATGCTCGCCCAGTTCACGGGTGCGCCGGACGGCGCGATCCCAGTCGACGGGGTCAAAGGAGTCGACGGGCCCTTGAACAGTCCAGAACCACAGGGCATTCCGTTGGGCGGGAGTCAGGGCACGGAAGAATCCGAAGGACACGATGGCCGCGCCGATGGCCGCAGCGGTGTCGATCACGCGATGCCCATACTCCAGATA
The DNA here is from genome assembly GCF_010727475.1 of Mycolicibacterium mageritense. Lineage (NCBI taxonomy): Bacteria > Bacillati > Actinomycetota > Actinomycetes > Mycobacteriales > Mycobacteriaceae > Mycobacterium > Mycolicibacterium mageritense. The sequence continues at coordinate 2,651,962 of NZ_AP022567.1, read as the reverse complement.
GTCATCGCCGAAATCCGGGTCGACAACGCTGCGCCGCGCCGTGGAGATCGCCGGGATCGTCAAGCCGACACTCTTCACGACATCGAGGAATTCCTGGAGCCGCGATGGGCTGAGGTCTGCGACCCGCAGCCAGGAATCCGTCGGATCGAATTCGGTGAATCCGGCGTCGGCAATCTGCTCGAGAGTGGCAGCCCAACCCTCGGCGTCTTGATCCTGCGTCGTCGTTCCGTCCGCCAACACTGACGGAAAGTTGATCATCGCCGCGGCGATCGGCCAGTTGTCTCTGGTCAACGGTTCGATGTCGGCGATCGTCATCCGGTGTCTCCTCATGCTTACATGAATGATGTTCTGGTGCAGTGGTTCTCGACTGTGGTGACGCTGTCAGTCGAGCAACTCGTCCGCCTTGACACGAAACCTGCGCGTACCGAACATCATCACGGCGGCGACCAGCGGCAGTACCCCGAGCGCATAGATGCCGGCCGAACCCGCGGTGTCATTGACGACCTCGTTGACCTTTGTGCGAAGGATCGGCGCCACGAATCCGCCGAGGTTGCCCAGGGAGTTGATCAGTCCGATCCCCGCTGCGGCCGCCGCGCCGGTCAGGAACGCTGCGGGGTACGACCAGACGATGGGTCCGACGCCGAGGAAGCTGCAGACCGCCAACGTGATGAACATCAGACCCAGCACCGGTTGGTGATAGGTTCCCGCCCAGGCGGACCCGAAGATGCACACGCCCGTAGAGATGAACAGCAACGTTGCCCAAGTCCGTCGCCGCTGCACGGTGGTCGCCGCGCGCCCGATCAAGTAGCACGCGAAGATGCCGAACAGCCACGGGATTCCCACCAGCACGCCGACTTTCAGCCCGACCTTGGTTCCGGTGAGTTCAGACACCTGCGCGGGCAGGTAGAAGGTGACGCCGTAGACGGCGACCTGCATGCAGAAGTAGATGGTGGTGAAGTACCACACCTTTCCGTTCTTCATGGCGTTCCACACACCACTCGGGCCGGACTCCTCCTTGACGGTGTCCTCCTGCTCCATGACCTGCTTGAGTGCGTTCTTCTCGGCGGCCGAGAGGAACTTCGCTTGCTCGGGTCCGTCGATCAGGAAGATGAGAGCGGCCACGCCTGCGACGACTGCCAACAGTCCTTCGACCGCGAACATGACCTGCCAACCGTGCGCCCCGGGAATCTGGTCACCGATGTTGAGCAACCAACCGGACAACGGCGCACCCACCATCTGCGACACCGGCTGTGCCAGGTAGAAGATGGCGAACATCTTGACCCGCACTTTGTTTGGGAACCAGGCGGCCAGGAACATGATGACGCCAGGGAACAGGCCTGCCTCGGTCACACCGAGCAGGAACCGAAGCACGATGAACGAGTTTGGGCCTTGCACGAATGCGAAGCACGCCGACACGATTCCCCAGGTGATGGCGATCCGGGCCAGCCAGTACTTCGCACCGACCCGGTTGAGCATCAGATTGCTGGGGATCTCGAACAATGCGTAGCCGATGAAGAAGATTCCCGCGCCGAGTGCGTAGGCGCCCGCGGAGACCCCGCGGTCCACCTCGAGCGCTTCGGCCGCGAACCCGACGTTGGTGCGGTCGAGAAACGCGATGATGTAGAGAATGACGAGCATCGGCATCAGCCGGCGAGACGCCTTGGATATCGCCGATGCCAGGACCGGGTCGCGCAACAATTCCTTACTTGCGGTCAGGTCGATCGTTGACATCACTGCTCCTGTCGAATGGTGGTGCAACACAATGGGTTCAGCGAGGTGGCGATTCGCACTACCGTGACGTGAGAATCAGGACCACTCCGACGGCACAGATGATCAGGCCGATCGCCTGGCTACTTGAGCGGCGCGGGTCCGAGCTCATCGAGCAATTTCTGCATCAGCACATAGGCCTTGTTGCGGTACGCAATCAATTCGGGGATGCGTTCAGCGGGGACGTCAAGGAAGCCCGCGCCGGTCTTGGTTCCGAGCTTGCCCGCCGCGACCAGTTCGGCCAGGACGCGGGGTGTTGCGAACCGGTCGGGAAAGTCCGTCTGCAGAGATCGGTAACAGAACTCGTACACGTCCAGGCCGGCCATGTCGGCGATGGCGAACGGTCCGAAGAAGGGCAGGCGGAAGCCGAACGTTGTGCGCACCAGGGTGTCGATGTCATCGGCGGTCGCCGTGCCGTCCTCGACCAGCTGGGTTGCTTCGTGGAAAAGGGCGTACTGCAACCGGTTCAGCACAAACCCCGTGACGTCCTTGACTTGTGCGGTCGACTTTCCGGCCTCGTGGATCACTTGTCGTGCCCGCGCGACGACACTCTCGTCGGTACCGGCGTGCGGGATGATCTCGACTCCGGGTATGAACGGCGACGGGTTGCTGAAGTGTATTCCGAGGAACCGGCCGGGATTGGCGACGGCCCCCGCCATGTCGCCGATGGAGATGGTGGAGGTGTTCGAACCGATGATCGCGTCAGGCCGGGCGGCGCCGCTGATTTGGCGCAACGTGTCCTGCTTGACCGACAGGATCTCGGGGACGGCCTCTTCGATGAAATCCGCCTGCGAGACCGCCTCGGCCAGCGAGACCGCGGGCCAGAGGTTGGTCTCGAGGGTCTCGGTCGCCCCTTCGGGGAACAGGCCCTCAGCGACGAACTCCTTCGATTCGGCGATCAACCGGTGGTAGTTGTCTCTGGCGATCTCCGCACTGACGTCGGCAAGGGCGACCCGGGCGCCGGCGAGGCCGAACACCTGGGCAATGCCGCCTCCCATATATCCGGACCCGACTACTGCGATCTCTCTCATCATGTGGTTATCGTTCACTCTCACTGGCGGTGGCGGTCAGAACAGTTTCTGGAGCGGGAATCTCCTCGGCGGAAAGCATTTCGGCGAGCCCCTCGGCGATCACGGCAAACGAGACCGCACCCGGGTCAGGGTGTCCGAGACTCTTTTCCGCCAGTGGCCGGGCCCGGCCCAACTTCGGTCGCAGGGCGGCAGTCGCCTCCGCCGCATGCTTCGCTGCCGCGGCAGCCGCGATCAGGGCGCGTCTCACCGGGCTGCCGCGATCGAGTTCGTCGCCGAACACGTCGGCGAAAGGGACGACCGCGTCCACCATGGTCTTGTCACCCACTTCCGCACTGCCCAACTCGATGACGGCCGAGCAGAAGGCGCGGGCCGCAACAGCCGCATCCGCCGCCGTATAGGCGTCGTTATTGCCCACGACTCGACCCATCTGAATCAGCGCGGTACCCCACAGCGCACCGGACGTACCGCCGGCTTTTTCACTCCACGCTTCACCGGCAGTGGTGAGGACGTTGCTCACGCCGGTACCCGCCGCGGCACGCGCTGCCGCAGCCGCCGCGTCGGCGCCGCGTCGCATACCTATGCCGTGGTCACCGTCGCCTGCGACGGAATCCAGTACGCCCCAATCATCTTCGTGCGCAGCTACCACTGCGCTGACCGTTTCGAAGACACTGACGGCAAGGGCTCCCAGCCGCGTCGCCGCTGGGCTGCCTGGTTCGGCGGTGGCACTGGCAGCTTCGCGGAGTCGGGTGATATCTCGCTGGACGTGGCGGTCGAGGATGCCCTTGCGGTAGGCGGGCGTGTCGGCCGGCGCCGACCAGTAGCCGGCAAGTTCCTCGTCGGGCCAGAACAGGGTCAGAGACAGCCCCGGCATGTCGAGGCTGGTCACGAGTTCTCCGCACTCCGGTTCGAGCACTCGCAGCCCGGCTGCGGTCAGAAGCGTTTCGACCTTGCCGTACAGCACGAACAACTCGTCGTATTTCACGGTGCCCAAGCCGTTGAGAATGGGCACCACAGTGCTCTCCGAATCGTCGGGCCTCTCGTCCAGCAGGCGTCCGACCAACAGTGCGGCCAACTCGCTCGCCGTGGGCATGTCCGACTCGGAGATACCGGGCTCGCCGTGAATTCCGAGCCCCACCGACATCCTGCCGGGCGGAACGGAGAAGAACGGCTGCGCGGCACCCGGCAGCGTGCAGCCGCCGAATGCCACACCCAGAGAACGGGTCCGGTCGTTGGCCTTCCGGGCCAACCGTTCGACTTCGTCGATGTCCTCGCCCGATTCCGCTGCCGCGCCGGCAATCTTGAAGACGGGCAGATCACCCGCCACACCGCGGCGCTTGTACCGCTGATCCCGTGGTGCGCTGGCGATGTCGTCGGTGACGCGCACCGTACGGACGTCGATACCCTCGTTTCGGAGTCGCACTGCGGCCTGGTCGAAGTGCATGACGTCGCCCGCGTAGTTGCCGTAGGTGAAGAGGACGCCACCGCCCATGTCCGCGGCCTTCGCCACGCGATAGATCTGACCTGCCGACGGCGACGCGAACATGTTGCCGCAGGCCGATGCGGCCGCAAGGCCTACACCTACCAGTCCGGCGAAGGCGGGATAGTGCCCCGAGCCCCCACCGATTACCACCGCAACCTGTCCAGGAGACATTGCGGCGGAGCGGATTACCCCGCCATCAAGCCGCCCGACATAGTTGCGGTTGGCGGCTACAAAGCCATCGATCGACTCCTCCGCGAACGCGGTGGGGTCGTCGTAGATCGAAGTCACGGTCCCTCTTCACTGGATCGTTTGGATGCGCCGTCATAAGGAGACGCACGGCCCACATGGAATGTGGTTGAGATGTGAGTCACATCAGTTCCTATAGGATCTAGGATCGATGATCCAGTGTCAAGAATTTCCTATAGGATCTTTTTTGTGGCTCCCGAAGGCGTCGCCTCCCGACCCGTACGACAGGTTCTGACCGACCATGTCTACGACACGCTGCTGGAAATGCTCATGGACGGGCGGTACCGACCGAGCGAGTCCCTGAGCATCGACGGCCTCGCTCGTGAACTGGACGTTTCAGCGACGCCGGTGCGCGAGGCTCTCGCCCGCCTCGAAGTGACTGGCCTGGTGGTCCGGGCCGCGCTGCGTGGCTACCGCGTTGCGCCGCTGCCGACCACCGCCGAACTCGGTGAATTGATGGACGCCCGGCTGACCATCGAACCGGTCAATGCCGCCCGTGCCTGCGAGCGAGTCACTCCCGAACTGATCGAGGCACTTGATCGGTCGATCTCCGATCTGCGCACCGCACCGCGCGGGCCTGAATTCGCCGGGTACCGGGATTACTGGCAAGCCGACATGCGATTCCACGAACTCATAGCCGAAGGCGCCGGCAACCGCTTCCTACTGATGGCCTACAACTGTCTCGGCGGATCGGTGCAAAGGTTCAGGCTTTTTACCGGCCTGGGGGTCACAGACGCGGAGTACGCCATCAAAGAGCACACCGCCATTCTGGCTGCGTTCCGGGATCAGTCGCCGGAGAAGGCACGGCAAGCGATGATCAACCACCTGCATGGGGTCAAGAACCGGGGTTTCAAGGACGTCGGCGACCATGGTTGAGATCTGAATCAGTCGACACCGAGTTTGGCCGCAAGATCGAGCACTGCTTCCGCTCGGGCCCGGGTGGGACCGACGCTTCCGTCGTACGGACCAGAAGGAGCGTCCAGGCGCGCGAGCGTGCGGCGCGCCTCATCGATCTCCAGCGGCGACGGGCTCAAGAGAGTGTTGATCGTCTCGGCGTGCGCGGCATCCAGGCACAGCCGTCCCGTCATCCCGGCGGATTTGGCCACTGCCGTGTCGCGTGCCAAGTGGTTGGACGCAGAACGCAGGGTCGGGCCGTCGATCGGAGCAGGCAGGCCGGCGGCACGGCTCGCGATCACCATCCTGGCCCGCGGGTAAGCCAACACGGCGGGGTCATCACTCATACCGGTGTCACGGCGAAAGTCCCCGACACCGAAGGCGATTCGGCCGCACCCGGGACCGCGCGCGATGGCGAGGGCCGACTCGATGCCGAGTGCCGATTCGATCAGCGCGACCACCGGTGTCCCGGCGGGTAACCGCGTCGTGGTTTCCGCAATGTCGTCGACGGATTCCGTCTTGGCCAGCATCACACCGACCAGCCCGGGAACCCCGGCCAAGGCGTCCAGGTCAGCGGACCATATCGGCGTGCCCGCGGTGTTGATCCGCACCCACGCGCGCCCTCCCGCGGTCAGCCACTCGGCGACCGCGTGCCGGCCGGCAGCCTTCTGAAAATCGGGCAACCCGTCCTCGATGTCGAGGACAACCGCGTCGGCGCTGCCCGATGCTGCGTCGTCGAACGCCTCGCAGCTATCCGGAACGCCGGGCTGCAACAGCCACGTCCGGGCCAGTGACCAGTGCGGTTTACGGATGCGTTCGGCAACCTGGGGTGAAACCACGCGCGCAGCCTCTCAGTCGACGATGTCGCGTCCATCGTCCGGTCGCTACGGTGTCGCCCACTAGATTGCGCACATTATGTTCACGGGAACTCTGCGTGCGGGATCAGCGCCGCGGCGTCGTCGTGATGTGCACGTGGTCGTAGTGGCCGTAACCCGACGCTTGCGGACCGGCCGGTGTGTAATACGTGCCGCGCCAGATCACATCCTGCAGCCCGAATCGCGCGGCGTTACTCATGGCGAACGCGAGAATCTGGTCTCCGAGCGCGATGCCTTCGGGGCTCTCTGGGTTGGGAATCATGATGTCGATCGCCAGACCGCTGGGATGCCACGGCTTCGAGTCGGGCCGAACGCCGTCGATGTCGGAGATCTGGGGAAACTGCGCGCTGACAGCCCGGGCAGCCAGGACGGTGTTGGGTTGTAACCCGGCCTCGTTTGCGACGCCGACCGGCAATGCGTCCGGAGCCAGGTCACCGGGGGGCATCGCGGCAATCGCCGGATCCGACGGGACACTTTGCGGCGGCGCATTGTCGATCACCGCTTGCTGCTGCGGCGTCAGCGCTGCGTATTGAGCCTCCGCCGCGGCGATCTGGCGCAGCAGTTCTTTCCACTTGGCCTGCAGGTCTGCCCGCACCTGGGCCGCCTTCTCGGCCGCGACACGAGCGTCGGTGGCCGATTTCTCCGAGGCCTGCGCGGCGGTCGCCGCGCGCTCGCGTGCTGATTGGAAGGCCTTCAACTGGTCGGCCGTCACGGCGGCGACCGTCCGCCGCAGCGACAGTTGATCGATCAGCTGCTGCGGGGAAGCCGCGGTCAGCACCGCCGTCCACTGCCCCGCGCCGCCACTCATGTAGGTCATTGCCGCCACGCGGTTGGCGGCGGCCTGATGGGGTTGAAGCTGAGTGTTCGCGACCGCGAGGGCCTCCAAGTCGGCGCGGTGTCGGTCCGCGGCCGCCGTCTGCTCAGCCAGTTTGGCGTCGACATCGCGTTGGGCGGCTGTGACGGCCTCGCGGCTCTGCACCGCCTGCCGAGACAACTCGTTGAGCTTGGCCAGCGCGTCAGCCGCCGGGTCTGCGTTCACGTCGAACACCGATACGGCCAGCACCAGGACCGCGGCCGCCGCGCCGCACACCGTTCGCCGAAGGGAATGGCGCACCCGGGTCATGCGGACTGTCACGATCCTTCGCTGCAAGGACCGATCCTGGCCCGGCTGTCGATGTCTTGGACAGGCTACGAACTGGCCTGGGCGATGTCCACCCGTCGTTCCATCCGGCTCGAGCCCGGTTCACCTCTGTGACGGTCGGAGTGTCCAGTTAGGCTCAGACGACCGGAGTGCGCGGAATCCGTTCCCGACGTCACCCGGCTGAGAATCTTCGGAGGATCTGTGCGGCGGCAGCTGTCGAAGTGGGCGATGACGAGCATGGCAGTCCTCGGCGTGGCGATGCTCGTCACGGGCTGCGAGGCGCAGGTCTGGGGCATGCCGCCAGACGCTGAGCCCGTTCCCCAGGCCACTGTTGCCCCCCAGGCCCCGGTACTGGCCGAAGCTCCTCCGCCCACGCTCGACGGTCTCGACGGCCGCGTCCTGCAAGCCACCTCCGAGGCGGCCAAGTCCGGGGCCGACATCGAGGTCGTCGTGCTGGACCGCAACACCGGCCAGATCATTTCCAACGGCGCCAACCAACCGTTCCCGATCGCTTCCGTGGTGAAGCTGTTCATCGCCGACGACCTGCTGCTGCAGGAATCGAAGGGCGAGACGAAACTGACTGCTGCCGACCGCAAGTCGCTCGACGTGATGTTGCGTTCCTCCGACGACGGCGCGGCGCAGACCTTCTGGGATCGCAGTGGCGGAAACGCCATCATCTCGCGCATCGTGGCGCGGTACGGGTTGACCGGCACCACGGCGCCCTACAACGGGCACTGGGACGTCACGCAGAGCACCGCGAGCGACCTTGTCCGGTACTACGACAAGCTGTTGGACGGCAGCGGCGGGCTGCCCCCCGAACAAGCAAACGTGATCATGACCAACCTGGCGCAGTTCACCCCGACGGGCAACGACGGATATCCGCAGCGCTTCGGTATCCCGGACGGCCTGTACGCCGAGCCGGTCGCGGTCAAGCAGGGCTGGTTCTGCTGCTGGAACGGGGCCAACCAGCTGCACGTGTCCACCGGAGCGATCGGACCGGACCGTCGGTACGTCATGGCGATCAGCTCACTGCAACCCGTGAGCGAAGCCGCCGCCCGCAACACCATCACTCAGGCCGTCAAGACGATGTTCCCCGGCGGGCACATCTAAGGCTCAGCAGAACGGGATCGACGCGATCATCGCCCCGGCCCCGGTCACCAGGCTGTCCTTCTTCAGCTTCGTACCGAAGTAGGTCGCCTCCTGATCGACCACCACTCGTTGATCGTCGTGGCGGATCGCCAGCACCTCCCGGGCCAGCCGGGAGAACGGGATCTTCTCGGGCCCACCGATGTCGATCACGTGATTGCGCGGTGGCGATATCGCGACCTCGGCCAGGAAGGCCGCGACCTCGTCGGCCGCAATCGGCTGAATCAGCGCATCCGGCACCCGGACGTCATGCTCGTCGTTCACATCCGCATCGGTCTCGACAACCATCGACTCGACGATGGCCGACGCGAACTCCCGGAACTGCGTGGCCCGCACGATGGTGTACGGCAGCCCCGACGACGCGACGATCTGCTCCTGGGCGACCTTGGCCCGCATGTAGCCGCTGTCCGGGAGTTCATCGGCGCCGACGATCGACAGTGCGACATAGTGGCCCACTCCGGCCTGCCGCGCCGCGGCCACCAGATGCGTGGTCGACCCCACGAAGAAGTCCATCACCTCCTCGTCGTCGAAAGACGGCGAATTGGTGACGTCGACGAGGGTGTCGGCACCCGCCATGGCCTTGGCGAGCCCCAAGCCACTGCGCACATCAGCACCGGTGCGCCGGGACGCGGCGACCACGTCCTCACCCTCCCGGGTCAGCAGATCGACGAGCAGAGTCCCGATGAGGCCGCTGGCCCCCATCACTGTGACCTTCACTGTGCGAACACCTTTCGTCGTGGCCCGGCGCCTGCGTAGGTGTCGGGAACCCAGCCTACGTCGCGCGGTGCGGCGGCGGTTGCGAAAACGTCCGGTAATCCTGGTGCTGTTTCGAGGTCGCAAGCTCTGCGCGGATCGCTCAACGTGAATCCGGATCCTGCGATTCGTCGCCATCGTGCCCGCCGCGCTTGCTACGCCTCCCGGCGGCACCCGGCCAGAACAAACCAACAAGCACCAGTACCAACACCAGTGCTCCTCCCGCGACGGAGAGCTCTGGACGGACGCCCGGAATGGCCAGCGTCCCGCCAAGGTAAAGGATTGGCGGGAGCAGCAAAATCTGCTGGTAGGGCGTCAACCCCAGCCAGCGGCCGCCACTGTTTCGATTCTCGGATCCGTTGTCTTCGTTCGAGCCGGACATGATCGTATTCCTTCTGCCTTACCGCTTGACTGCGGTGATCAATAGGTATTCCGCCGAGTAGGAGGTCCGCCCCGGCACGCGGCTTTGATTCCAGCGTTCGAGGTAGTCCAGGAACTGCGCGTCCAATTCGGCTACGCGTTCCGGTTTGTCGCGGTTGAACTGATATGCCGCGATGATCGGTCCGTAGTTGAGCTTCCAATACTCACGGAAGGCCGGCGGGGTCACGCGATGGTCCATCAGGAGCAACTGCCGGCGCATCTGCAAGTTGGTGACCTTGTCTCCGAACAACTTTCGCACGTGATGTTCGTTGCCCCACATCGTGGGCGCGGTCGGTGCATGCGGCGGCGCATAAGGCCTGAACGTCGCGATCATGGTGCCGATGAACCCGTCCGGAGTCCAGTTGATCATTCCGATCGTTCCGCCAGGGATGCATACCCGGAACAGCTCGTCGGTCACCGCCTCGTGGTGCGGTGCGAACATCGCACCCACACATGACATGACGACGTCAAAGCTGTTGTTCGCGAACGGCATTGCCTCGGCATCCGCCTCGACCCACTCCAGCTCGACGTTGTGCCTTGCCGCGATCGCCTGACCGGCCTCGAACAGCTCCGGCGTCAGATCGCTCGCGGTGACGATGCCTCCGGCTGCGGCAGCCGGAATTGCCGCGTTGCCCGAGCCCGCAGCCACGTCGAGAACGCGAAGGCCCGGACGGACACCGCAAGCTCGAACGAGCTCCGGCCCCAGCTCGGAGATGAGGTCAGCGGCGACCGCCGGATAGTCACCCGACGCCCACAGCGCCCGGTGCGCGGCCTTGAGCTGGCGGTCGTCACCGTCGACAAACGCCCGGAATGGTTCTGTTTCACGCATCGCCGACTCCTCGGTGGCTATCGTGATCGCCACGGCTGCGGAAGAAGCATGGGCACACGCTCGCGATACTCGCGATAGGGCTCGCCCAGTGCGCCGATCAGATCTCTCTCCTCGAATTGCAGCGCGACCAGAATGTATGCGGTGGTGCCGACGGCGAACAAAAGATGCCCAGCCGTCATGGTTGGCGTTGCCCAGAACGCGATCAGGAACCCCAGCATCAGCGGGTGACGCACCAGCCGGTAGAGCAGGACCGTACGGAACCCTTTCTCCGCATTGCCTTTTGACTGCCATGCGAGCACCACTTGACGAACGCCGAACAGCTCGAAATGGTCGATCATGAATGTCGATGCGAGCACGGTGAACCAACCGATGGCCGCCAATGCGTATACCGCCACCCGGGCGGGCGTGGGATCCACCTGCCAAACCGTTGTGCCGATCGAACGCCACTGCCAGAACACCAGTGCCAGTGCCGACGACGCGAAGAGCACGTAGGTGCTGCGTTCGATGGTGGCCGGAACGAAACGGGTCCACCAACGCTTAAAGGAGGGCCGGGCCATCACACTGTGCTGCACCGCGAACACGGTCAACAAGCCGAGATCGATGATCATCGCTTGCCACACCGGCGCGTGGTTCGCGCGGTCGACGCTGCGGGGCACAACGACGTCTGCGACGAACCCGATTGCGTACAGGAATACCCCGAGAAACACTGCGTAGCTGGCCGCGCCGTACAGCAGCGCGGCGACCTTCAGTGTCTCTCGATCGGTGTGACCGCTTCCTGCGGTGTCATGAAGAACCGGGCAGCTGCCGATCTTTGGGCCGGCAACTGCATTCGCCGGCGGTTTGGCGCTCATGGGGCTTCCTCTCGATATGGGGCTTTCGGATGCCCCTGACAGTGACCCCCAGTCCTTCGCGAAAAGTTGCACGACGATGAAATGACGAGGTTGCCGCGATTCCACTCCGCCTGGACGTGCGGCTTTCATGACTGCTTCAGTACCCGGCAACGCCGACCGGGCACGGTCATGCCGTCATCAACTACGGGGCGCAGGCCCTCAGTTTCAGGAGATCAGCAATGAACGGAATCAAACAGCTGGCATCGGTGGTGGGCAGCGCGGCCGCGTTCGCGACGGTCGTCGGTCTCACCGCAAGTGCCGCAACGGCAGCCCCATCGCAGACCGACGGCGCGATGCTCTACATCTGCCAGGATGTCGGGAATCCCAGCAGCTACCGAATCACGGTCAAGGGCGCCTATCCGATGCAGCAGCCCGATGCGGCCGGCTACCTCATCCATATGAACGACGGAAATCATCCAGGCGGCCCGGGCCCCGGTGGGTTGCGGGTGCAACTCAAGGCCGACAACCCCGGCAACAATTCCGATTACGACATCGGCTACGGCTTCTACCCGACGACGCAGACCACCAGTGAGGGGTATCTGCAGGCCGGACCCGCCGGCCTCGAGTACCGCCGCGAAATGGTCGTACCCCGACCGAACTTCAACGAGGACTACAAGCAGCCCGGCTCCGACGACGACGTCGACGAGGTCTATGCCGTCGCGACGTTCCGTGACGGCGACGGCGGCGAACGGTCCGCCGTCACTCAGGTGATCACACGCAACTTCGAGGTCTCGGGTATCTGCGACGGCTGCTGCCAATGACCGTTCGAACCCACCAGGACAGGAGCTCCGCAATGAACGCATGCAAGACGCTGGCGACCCTCGGTGTGGTCGTTCTCGCGACGGTTGTCTCAGGTGTGCTACCGGCCGGCGCGGCCCCCAAACCAAGCGGCGCAACTCTTTTCATGTGCCCCGATTTCGGGCGGCCGGGCTACTACCGCGTGACGATCAGGGGTGTGTTCCCGATGACGCAGGCCGACGCCGAGGGATATCTCATCCACATCGACGACAATCCGGCCAGGCCCGGCCACATGAAGTACTACCTGCAGGACGACGACGGCAACGGCCACGAAGGCGATATCAGCATCGCCTACCTGCAAGTGCCGCACCGGCATTCGGACGGTGGCGGCTTTCTCAGGTCGGGCCCCGGCGGGTTGGAGTACCAACGCGAGCTGTCAGTCCCAGGATACGATCTCAACGCCGACGGCACCAAGTGGTACGACCCCGACCGGGTTACGGGTGAAGACCTCGATGAGATCTACGCCGCCGCGACTTTCGTCGACGCGGACGGCGGGGCCAGAACCCAGATCAGCCAGCAGATCGTCAAGGATTTCACGGCGCCCGGCATCTGCGACGGATGCTGCTCGTAGTCAGCAGTATCGGGTCAAGGCCGTTCGTGTGTATTCGATGATGTCCTCATCGGTCAGCATCACGCTGTCTGCGCCGTCGAGGTCGGCGACCTCGGCGGCGCTCAGCGGCGGCACTCGGCCAGACGCAACGATCGCGTGGTGCAGCGCCGCCGCCTCGGCGGCACCTGCACGGAAAAGGAACCTCGTCACACGTCTCAGGTTGTCCCACTGCAGGGGTATCACCCGGCCGGGCCCACCAACCACGAACAGATCCAGCGCGCTCACGAAATATCGCGCCGCCGTGGCCAAGTCGCCGCGCACCGTATTGATCGTGGCCGATTCCATTATGGCCATTGCGATCAGCCAGTTGTTCTCGACCGAGGTGGCCAATTCTCCGGCTTCAGCCAAGATCTTCAGCGCCCGCTCCGGCTCGGTCTCGGACAGGGCGCGGCCCAGCGCGGATCCGGCCAAGGACCGCACCGTCGGATTTCGCGTGGCCTCTGCGATCCGCATCGCCTGCTCGGCGGACTGCAACGCAGAACCCAATGTCCCCATCGCCTGATGGCCGAGCGTGATTCGTTCTGCTGCCAATACCAATCTCATTGGATCGGTGTCCTCTGCCGATTTCTGGAACAGGTCCTCGAAGTAGGCCGTGCTCGTGACCGCGTCGCCTTCGTTCATCACGATGTCGGCGAGCACATCCGCCGGATGGGCGAGAAACGAGACGCCAGGTGCGGGCTCGCGCGCTTCGGCCAGGCCCAACACCGCTCGGGCATGCGCGAATTCGCCGAGAACCTGATAGCCGCGGGCCACGGTGCCTACGGCCGCCGGAAAGAGCGGATGATCGGAGACGGCAGCCTGAACTGCCCGCTCCACCCAGTCCATGGGGTGGTAGCCGATGCGCAGGTGTAGCTCCGGCAGTGACGTCGCCAGCCGAAGCGCCAGGTCGACGTCCTGGCGAGCCATGGCCCACTCGAACGCAGTGCGGAGGTTGTCGTAATCCGGTGCGGCATAGGTCGTACCGGCCTTGGGCAAGATGCGCTGCACCCATGCCGCTTCATCAGGTCCGCGCAGACCAACCGAGGCGCGCTCGATGAGCTCGATGAAGTAGCGCGCATGCCGCGACGCCACAGCGTCGACAAGTCCGCTGTCCTGCAAGCGTTCCCGTCCGTATGCGCGCAGAGTTTCCAGCAGGTCGTATCGGGTGCCCGCGGGGCCGGTCCGGACCACGACCATCGACTTGTCGACCAAACTCAGCAGGATGTCGAACGTGTCGTCATCGGTGGTGCCGTCATCGGCGCATACCCGGTGAACCGCTTCCAGATCGAACCCGCCTGCAAAGGCCGAAAGGCGCACGAACAACCGCTGTTCGGATTCGGACAACAATCGGTACGACCAGTCGATCGTCGCCGTCACGCTCTGCTGTCGCGGATGGGCGCCCCGCTTGCCGCCGCTGAGGAGGCGCAGTCGATCCAGCCGGCGCGCAACGTCCAGACTGCTCATCGCACGCATCCGTGCCGCAGCCAGCTCGATCGCCAACGGCACACCGTCGAGGCGGCGACAGATCTCTGCGACCGCGCCCACGGGCTCACGGCCCGGGTCGAAATCCGGCCGGCTGGCCCTTGCCCGTTCGGCGAAGAGTTCGGCGGCGTGGTGCTCCGCCAGAGGCGGCACCGGAACGATGCGCTCGCCATCCAGCCCGAGCGGTTCTCTGCTGGTAGCCAGCACCTTCACACCCGGACACTCTGCGGCGATCCGGTCGATGAGCGCCGCCGCCTCGTCCAGCACGTGCTCGCAGTTGTCGACGACGAGGAGCAGTTCCAGCGGGCGCAGATGTTCGACCACCGCCTGGTCGAAGGTCTGCCCGAAACTGGCCTGCACCCTCAACGCGGCCGCCACAGTCCGCCCGATTGCGGAACCATCGCTGAGCGGCGCCAGCTCACAGACCCACGCGCCGTCGGCATCACTGACGTTGTATTTGGCCGCGACCTCGAGCGCCAGCCGGGTCTTGCCGACACCCCCTACACCCGTCAGCGTGACAACGGGACCGTCGCCGAACGCGTCAAGTACGCGTTGAACGGCCTCCTCGCGGCCGATGAGCCGGGTTGGCCGCCGAGGAATCGCAGACTCTGCCACGGTTATGACCGCCGGGGCCTCGGCGAGTTTCGCGACGGCGAGTTGCGTGACCGGAAACGCAGGAACCCGCGCGGCAGGCCGCTGCGGATCGCCGGCGAGGATCTGCTGGTGCACCGCCTGCAAAGCGGGGCTCGGGTCGACACCCAACTCCTGGACAAGCCGTTCGCGCATCGCACGGTACGTCTCCAGGGCAGCCGCTTGCCTTCCACACCGGTACTGCGCCAGCATCAGCTGACCAGCCACCCGCTCGTCGAGGGGATACAACTGCCCGGTCGCTGCGAGGTCGTTGAGCAACTCACCGTGGCGGCCTGCGTCGAGCGCCGCGTCATTGCGATCCAGCACCGCCGAAAACCGCTCGGCCTCAAGCGAGGCCCGCACCTCGTTCGCCCAAGGGGTATCGAGCGAGGGGAACGGCTCACCGCGCCACAACTGGAGCGCAGCGTCGAACAATCCTGCGGCGTCCGCCGAGACCGATACCATCCGAGCACGGGACACCCTGTCACGAAACAGGTAGAGGTCCACCGTCTGTGCATCGGCTTGCAGCATGTAACCGCCCGGGCCGCGGACTATCCGCACCCCGTCATTGCCGGCGATGAGCTGTCGCAGCCGAGAGATGTAGGCCGCCAACGCATTGCGCGCCTTATGAGGCGGCTCATCGGCCCATACCCGGTCCGTGAGCTGGTCGGGCGAAACCGGGCGATTGACGTCGACGAGCAGCGACACCAACACACACCGTTGGCGCGCATGACCGACGTCGAGGCCCCGGCCGTCAACCAGTACCTCGACCTCGCCGAGGATCCGAAACTCCACCGCCATCGACGTACAGCGTTCCCCAAGTTTCGGTCCCGCGCCCGGCAATCGCCGCAATGATTGCCCATCGTGCCGCCGTTACCGCGCGCCCTGGCTACGAGTGACAATCACAAGTCTCTGACCTGCCAATTTCAGGATCCCGTCAGGATCGCGCGATCCGCTGGAGGCACTGTTCAGTACGACCGCGACGACCGTCGTGGAACCTGAACCAGCCAAGGAGAGACCCATGAAGCGATACATCATCGAGCGGGAGATCGCGGGCGCCAGCGAGCTGACCGAGGCGGAACTGGCCGAGATCGCGGCGAAGTCCAACAGTGTCGTCGACAGCCTGGGCGTGCCGTACCGGTGGATCACCAGCTACGTCGCAGGCGACAAGATCTACTGCCTTCACGAGGCGCCGAGCGAGGAAGCGATCCGCGAGCACGCACGTTGCGGCGGCTTCCCCGCCGACAATGTGGCGGTGATAGCCAACGAGTTCGGTCCGCACTCCGCCGGTTCGGTGGCGCAATAGGCCCTGGTGGGTGAAGTCCGCCAGTCCTACCCCGATGGAGCGGCCCCCGGGCATCGCGACCTGGCCGTCACATGACCGGTCGACGCAACTTCCGATTGGACACGCCAGCGCCTAACTCGAACCCCGGGACCGCCGCGTCAGCGGTCATTCGTCCGCGAAGTCGAGATTCACCGGTTCGGTCACCTGCGGCACCCCAGTCACTGGAACGCCCGAGTCGACTTCTTCAAAACGAAGGCTCGAGATGTCCACGGACCCCGTTCCAGAGAGCAGCACCCCAAAAGCGATTGCGGTCGCGTGCTCGTCGACATCGAGGACGACTTCTGCACGGGACCAATCGGTCGAACCCCGGACTGGGCGGTCCTGCATATTGTCGAAGGCCGACGGAGCGCCCCGTTGACCGTCGACCCGCAGCCAGAGGCCCGCCCAACCGTCAATATCGTTGCCCTTCAACGAACCAGACAGCCGGACACGGGTTCCGAGATACTTTGTCGGAGCGATCACCTGCATCATGGTGCCGAATCCGTCCGCCGTGTCGTTTACGGCGCGCAGACGCACCACAACGTTGTTGTCGACGGTCTCCCCCGTGGGTTTGTACTCATAGTCAGCGGGATGACTGCCCGCCATCGTCCAACCCTTCACGGTCGATCCTCCCCGTCACTCTGGCGTCGTTCTGAGATCGCCCTGCGTTCCGCAGGACGACCGATTCGAGAGAAGCCGCCAGCAAAACGCTGGCCTAGGTTGACCGTACCTGGGGCCCACGGGGCGGTTGCTCACTTCTTTGAGCCGAGCGTCTGCGAACGCCAAGCGATTCGTCGTCGGTGTAGGTTTGCCTCACGAACGTCGGCGATTCCTACGCCTAAGACGTTCACCCGTACCCGGACGCTTCTTCCCTACCTGTACGACCATCCCGAATACATGAATACGTCGACTACATGGTGTTGGCGATCGCGATGTGTCCTTCGAAGCCCACCGCCGATGCCTTCGACCGATAGCGATCGACATAGGTGCGGTAGGCAAGTTGGTCGTCGTCAATGCGGGCCAACATTGCTCGCAGTCTGAGTAGTGGAATCTCGTGAAGCACGAAACCCGGGTCGATCGGCACGGCAGCCAATCGTTCGATGACATCCATCGCAGTCTTGCGATCAGAGGGGCTTGGCTCGGTGAGTAGCGACTCGACCAGCACGGTGGCCGCTGGACCGCGTGAGATCATCTCGCCGGTGTCGAACTGCTCATCGAAGACCACGTTCGCGAGCTCGATGGCACCCTCAGTATCACCGGAACGCGCCTTCAGGCGCGCCATTTCGATGTCGGCGATCCGTCTGAGCCCTCCGGAGATGCGACGCAGTGCATTGCGGGCCTGGCCGAGCAAGTCAAAAGCGGCCTTGTTCTCGGAGCCGTCTTGATGGGCAAGCACAACAGCTCGATTGAGTTGGGCGAGCGCGACGGCCGTGTCGTCACCGGACTGCTCTGCGATTTTCAGCAGCTCAGCGGTGTGCAGTACGGCCGCCGCATCGGGCAGCAGCGCACCGTTTGGGATGCCGCAGGAATATCGGTACAGGGCGGGCACAATGCGGGCGGTCGCGTCGAAAGGCTGCGCGTGCACCATGCCTTGTTCGATGTCGCCGTTCCATCCACTGATCCCCAGGCACAACTTGGCCACGCCCCGCACCGCCAACGCCCACGCCAACGGTGACGCAAGCATCACATTGCCCTTGATCGGATCACCGTCGGCCAGGTCGATGACACGTTGTGCCAGCCCGATGCATTCGGACGCTTCCCCAGCCTCGTACTTCGCGTGGGCGGCCGCGTACAGCAGCGCGACGGTCAGTGCCGGATCGCCGATCGCCTCCACATGTGCGTCGAGTTCCGAGGCCAACTGCAATGCGTCCCGATAGTGCGAGTTGAATGCGAGCGTCGTGAGGTGGCCGGCCATGCCGATCGCCAAGGACACGTTGTCATTTGCGGCCACGGCTAACTCTCGCAGCTGGTCAAATCCGGTGTCTTCAGGACCACCGCCGACGCGGAAGGTCGTGCCGCACAGCAGCGTTCGCGGTGCTATGCGCATCGCTGGCCGCTCCGGGTCGTCGGTCGGTAGTTGGTCGGCCACATCTCTTGCTCGCTGCCAGCTCGTCCGTGCCGCTCGCACGTCGCGGTAGTTGAACCAGTTGCCAGCTCGCATGTGCCAGGCAAAGGCCGGCCGGAGTTCACCAGCTGCCTCCCATTGAATGGCGATCATCGCGGCGTTCTCGTCCACAGACTCAGGGTCGCCTTGTTCGATGATGGTCGCTAACCGGCGGTGCAGATCCGCGCGCGCCGACTTCAATTGCGATTCGTAGGCAACTTTTTGAATCAGCGGATGTCGGAAGGCGTACTCAGGACGGGGTGTGAACGTAACCTGGTCGACGAGTTCTGCCTCGACCAGAGGGGACACCTCGGCTCCCTCATGAAGGCCGGCCAGTAGCTGGGAACCGAATCGCGCACCGATTACCGCTGCAGCGTGCAGGGTTCTCTTGGCGGGTGGGGCTAACCGGTCAATGCGGGCACCGATTGTCGCCTGGAGCGTGGCCGGGACACTGACGTCGATGACGTTTCCAGCGCATGTGTAACGGCCCCGTTCACCCTGGAGTAGGTTGCGTTCGGCTAAGTCGCGCACTATTTCTTCGGCGAAGAACGGGTTGCCGGCAGATCGCTCGGCGACCACGGCCGCCAAATCTGCCACCGATGGATCCCCGCCGAGTAGCTCTCGAGCCAATTCTGCGGTGTGCGAACCATCCAATGGTGCAAGGGTGATGATCTGAGACCCGCCGCCGCGCGACAGCTGGCCGTGGTAATCCGGGCGGTAGGTGATAACGACCAGTGATGGGGTCTGGGAAACGATGGATGTGAATTCGGCGAGCATGGACTCACTAGCCTCGTCGATCCAGTGGACGTCCTCGACCACGTACATTGCCGGGGTACGGCGTTCGAGTGTGGCCGTGTTGAGCAGAGCAGTAAGTCGCCGGCGCCGGGCGTCGGGACTGATATCGGGTAGTGCGCCACCGGTGTCATTGATGCCGAGGAGATCGCCGAGGAGTAATTGATCTTCGTCGTCCGCGTGTGGGAGTTGGTTGCGGATATGTGACCGGGCGTCGTCGGGTGGCATAGCGCCTACACCGAAGGCGGCCCGCAGCAGCCGTGCGACGACAAGAAACGGGATGTCGCGCGTGTGGGATTCGCAGTAGGTCGAAAAGACCTCGATGCCACGGCCTCTTGCCGCCGATGCCGCTTCCCGGGCGAGCCGACTCTTGCCGATGCCTGCTGGACCCACCAGTCCGGCAACAACTCCAACTCCACCGAATGCTCGCTCTGAGATGCGGGCTAACGCATCCGCTTCCCACGCCCGCCCGATCAGGGGCGATTCGCGCCGGCCTACTCCGGGAGGCGCGTGAGCGGTTCCGTAGAGGCGACGCGCGGGCACAGGGGTTTCGCTGCCCTTGATGCGCACCATCTCCGGGTCACCCAGCGTCGCGTGTTCGCGAACCAATCGGGCCGTCGTCTCGCTGATCATCACTCCGCCCGGCGGCGCGATCGATTCCATTCGCTGGGCCATTCCGACCTGTTCGCCCACTGCCGTGTAGCTCATTGGGTGTGAACCGATTTCACCTGCGATGACTTCGCCCGAGTTGAGGCCGACCCGCAGCTGCAGCGCGATCCCGTCGCGGTGCTGAAGCTCGGCGGCTAGGCGTTGGGTCTCGTCCTGGATCTCCAACGCCGCGAGGCAGGCGCGAAAAGCGTGGTCCTCCAACGCTACTGGCGCACCAAATAACGCCATGATTCCATCGCCGGTGAAATTGTTCAGCGTGCCGCCGTAGCGTTGGATCACAGACGTGGATCGGTTGACCAGCTCGGTCATCACCTCGCGGAGCCGCTCCGCACCCACAGAAGCCGCGATATCCATTGACCGAACCACATCGGCGAACAGCACCGTCACCTGCTTGTACTCGGCCGGTTCCGCCGCGGCCGAAACGGCGGTTCCACACTCGTCACAGAACTTCGCGTTCTCACGCAGTCCGGTGCCGCATGTCACACACGTCACGTCAGCAGCCGTCATGCGAGCACCGCCAATCCGGGGTACCGACTCCCCGCTGCGTCAAGAATAGGGTGCTTGCCAGCTAAGAAGACCGGTATTGACGCGGCGTTAAGCCCGGTGTCCGGCGCCGCTTCTTTGTCACCTGCAGTAGCAACGACGAAAAAGAAGAGCCTGTCCTGTAGGTTCTCACGTTTGACTGCACCGGCACACGGCCCTGAACTGGGCAATTACATCGTGTCTCACGGGCGCTGCACCGACGTTTATCTCACGAAACGCTGCATTTCCTACAGGCGCTACGCCGCCAAGCCGACCTTGGCGAAGCTCACGTAGCGCGCAGTGAAATTCCCGCTAGGGAACGCCCGCCGCCGTCAGCAATCGGCGCGCCTGTTCTCGTGCAGCGGCGGTCGTGTGAGCGTTCTCGGCGAAAGCAATTGGCAACCACCCAGGACCTTTGGGGGCACTCTTGGTTGTCAGAAAATTCTCAAGTACGCCGACTCGGACAGTGACAATGCCCATGAGATCCAAAGCATCCAGAAGCCTGGCCGCCGCCGCCTTGTCTGCTTTGAATGCCAAGGTGCCGTACGACTTAAGCCCTCCCCAGCCAGTAGCGGGAAGCTTTACAGCATCAGCAATCCTTCTAGCGAGGCCTTCGGTCAGTACCTCATCAACATTCTGGTCGAATATTGCCTCGATGGCAGTCGCCACGCTCTCGACTGTCGGGGGCTTCGGCACACCGAGGAACTCTGCTGTCGCCTTTTTGTAGTCCGACTCAATCTGGCTCCAATCTCCTCCGTGGGCTTCGACGAGAGCTCGCAACTTCTTGGCATCGTTAAGGATGTCGAGATCAGGACAGGTGACGGTGCGCACTCCGAGAGCATCAAGTCGTGCAACATATTTCGCCAGATTCTGTTTGCCGTTGCTGCCAACGAACATCAGGTTGTGGGCTGGCGAATCTGGGGAGCTATCGGTGTGCACTGTGTCGATCGCGGCCGCATAGAAGTGTGAGTCACGGTCGCCTTCGGTAATGATTACAGCTGAGTGAAACAGCCCATCCAGTGCGTCCCCGTACCGGAGCGTGATGTCTTCCCATAGCGCCTTAACATCATCGACCTTGAGTTGCTTGGCTTCGGCACCTTCGTCGGTGCGTGTCAGGTGAATAATCGTGACTGGTGCACCACTTTCAATCAAACCAAGCAATATGTTCTTGTCGTGCGTTGCCAGAATCACCTGAGATTGGTTCTCCTGTACAGTTTTTCCGATCTCGCTGCCGACGATCCTGGCCTGCGGGGGATGTAGAAACGCCTCGGGCTCATCAATCAAAGTCAACGGCATGTTGTCTGTGATCAGGGGAATGAGTAGGCCAAGAGTCGAGCGGATACCGTCGCCTTGATCATTCAACATCGGCAACTCGGCAACCGCGTGGGCGTAGTCGGCAGTTACTTCATTGACACTAGGGGTTGGAAGACCGGGGTCTCCGATGCGGTAGTAAAGATTTGAAGCAAGTACATCGAGGTACAGGTTGATGCCGAAGATCTTTTCGGCCACTTCATGCACTTGACGGCGGGCTTTCTCATCGGTGCGTATGACGTGCATCGGATGTGTCGGCGCATCCCCAATCGTGGCCAACTGGCCCGTCCCTTGACAGACTTCGATGCGCTCGGCGGGCCGTTGGTGAGACACGAACCACGGCGTGAGGCTCATCGGGGTCGGACTGTCCCGACGCCATGCGGCCACGATATTCGCTTGGTAAGCCTGCTGCTTGCGATTGATCTGGGTGCGCCCGTCGCGCTCCTCAAATCGCGCGTTGGCCCTGAGCCAGGCCATCATGTCCTCCGGGGTGCCTCCCCAAGGGCTCAGCATCTCGGTGACAACGCATGGCGCGTCCGACCTCGCTAGCGATTGAGACCGCAAAATCTGGACGATGTTGTTGAGGAGCGTCGTTTTGCCGACGTTGTTCGCACCGACCACCGCCGTGACACTCCCCGGCCCCGGAAGTGGCAGCATCTCACCCCCTCCGATTCGGATGCCGTGAAGTCCGAATCCAAAGGCGTCGGCGTTGCCCGTCGTGTCATCACTAACCGTCACAGTGCCCCCTGGATCTTTGCAAGATCTCGCTCGATTGGACGCTCAATGCTTGCACAAGCGTTAGGGTCACTTCCGAATAGAATCACGTGCGTTGAGGTCTGCAAACAACAAACGCCCTGAGGGCCGTGATTACATCCGCGATGGGGATGTGTTCCTGTTCCAATTGACGGTCCTTGCCGCGGTAGCGGTGCTCCTCATTGAGTCGCTCGTAGATCCTCCGCTCGGAATCATGCAGGCCCACTGGCACGTCGGCGTCGCTGAGGCCTTGGTCGCGCGCGCTGTCGTGCTGCTGGTTGGGGTAGCGGTCCCAGGTTTGTTCATCCATCAGGACAGACTTCACGTTCATTCCGCCGCGGCGCAGCGAGGCGAGTATGGCCAGGCCGGCACGGTCGATGTCTCCCCAGTACATGAGCGTCTTCGCGGGCGGTCCACCGCAGATCCGCCAGTGAGGTGACGCCGGATCCCAACCCATAGAGCACGGCCAGGCCGGGTGCGAGGATGTCCAGGGTGTGACCGAGTTTGCGGTTCTCGACGATCAGAATCGACTCGGGAGCACGTCTTCCCTAGTCCGGGAAATGCGTCGATCGGCACCGCGCCTTTGGCCTTGTCGCCGTCCTGGGCGTTGCTGTCAACGATGTCCCACAAGTCTTCATGCAGGGCAGCCAGCTGCGGTGTCTTGATCGGGCCGAGATTGGCGTGCCATTCGCGGCGTTGACGATTGTAGTCGTCGTAGGCCTCTTCGCTGAGGTTCTTCCACCGCATCGACATCGATCAGGACCGATCGCGGGACGCCCTGCTCAGGCCATACCGCATGAGCTGGCCAGTCCTTTCCCGCGGGACGCGGCCTATAAACCTGATACAACACAGATCCAGCGTCCACCGACTTCGTAGACACCGGCGTTACCCGGATCCCGGTTACACAGCGCGTGTACCAACCCATCCCGATCGTGAGTTCGGCCTGCACCCACCGCAGAGTGATCGGGTCCAGCGCGAACACGTCCAGCCGCGTGGTGTCCATCAGTAGGTATTCGCCTGGCCGGGTCGGGCGCAGCTTCCCGTACGGGTCATCCGGCCGATCAGCGATGTCGCGGTTCCTCTTCGTACTCAACCGGAAGGTTGGATGCCGGTTCTCCAACTGCTCGAGAATTCGATACGCAGTGGCGCGGCTGGGCTGCTTGACTGCGTCCGGCCCGTAGCGCGCAACGACCCGGGCGTTGGTCCGGTCGATCACCATGAGTCGCGAGGGCCGTGATTGTTCGGTGTGTTCGACCATGACTTCGAGTGCGGTTTCCACCCAGCGCTCATCGACGAGCCCCAGCGGCTTTTGGCGGCTGACAGCACTGCGGGCGAGACCTGCTTCTCCGTGTTGACGAAAGTCTGCGACCCACTGCTTGATAGTGCGCAGACTCACTTCGAGCTCAGCCGCTTTCGCCTTATATCGTTCGGTGAGCGCGAGCCGCACGTCGTAGGACGGCCGCGGTTCGTCGGGCGCCGCCAGCTCCGCTGCCCCTGATCGGTACCCGGTCAAGACCTCACGCACGTGCGCCGCTCGTTCGGCGATGATCGCTCTGTCCGATTCGGATATCGCCGACAGCACAACGTCAGCGGGCTCCCCGGCATCATCCGGGCCGCCTCCGCCGTGTGTGTCCGCGACAAGGCTCGCTCGCCGGCTCATCAGCAATTCGTGCAGTGCTATTCGCACGAATCCGCTCTGCCCTCGGCATGATCGCAGCACGGTCTCGGTGCCCAACTGTCCCGCATGTAGTTCGGCGACCTCCAGGAGCTCGCCGTCGAAGACCACCCGCGTGCCCACTCCCACTCGCACAGCGGAATTGCTCATGCTCCCGGCCCTTTCGTCAGGATCGCTGATCTCGTCAGTGGCTCCACCATATCGACGGTGAAGTACTGGTTCCAGATCGCGTGGAAGACAGCAGAGCGCACCAGGGCAGGTGGTGCGCCGAAGTCGATACTCAAAGCCTCGCCCAAAGTGCGGCCGGCGAGTTCGTGCTGCCGGATCGATTCCACTAGCTCGTCGTTGAAACACCTTGGATTACGGAAGCCCGCGAGGAAGCGGACATTCTCGAGTTCCGTCGCCGACGGTTCGCTCCAGACTTCGTAACGCCAGCCATGTCCCTCCACGATCTTCCTGGTCCAGTCAAGTGTGAAAGAGACCTTTGGTTTACCCAGCCGTGCAAGGGGTTTGACGTCTCCAACGATGGATCCCTTGCTCATCGATGAGCAAGAAGTCCGGCACATGCCGACGCACTCGCCGATCGACTCTCGTCTTCAAGAGAAACGGCTGCGCGACGATACGTCGCACTGCGACATCGAAATCCGCGTACTGCAGCCGGGCCAATTCCAGGCGAGACTCGTAGATGACGTGAGACCGTTCGGTCGACGACCAGTAGGTGCCCGAGTAGTGCTTCTGCCCGCGATACCACCTAAACGTTCTCCAGGGCATCGCCGCGCTGAGCAGATCGGTGGTCACGAGACCCCAGTCGGTCGAATACTCGGCCAGGGTCTCCTTGTTTCGGACGGAAACCGTCGCGTCGGCGGCCCGTCCACCACCGGACACACCTCGACCATCTCATCTCACGGGCGGAAT
Organism: Mycolicibacterium mageritense; assembly: GCF_010727475.1. Taxonomy (NCBI): domain Bacteria; kingdom Bacillati; phylum Actinomycetota; class Actinomycetes; order Mycobacteriales; family Mycobacteriaceae; genus Mycobacterium; species Mycolicibacterium mageritense. The sequence goes on along the minus strand of NZ_AP022567.1, from coordinate 2,626,926 downwards.
CCACCGATCCGTCCCCGGTGTGTCTCACGTTCACTGCACAAGTGCAGTCCTAGTGCAGCCGAACTTGAGAAAGTGCAGTCAAACTTGAGAACCTACAGTCCGCTCACGCTATCGCGCCATATTCGTAAATCGTGACAAATGCAATTGGTGTGCGACCGTAATTGTCGCAGTAGGGCCATTTCTATGTTTGCCGAGAATAATGTCCGCTTCGCCGCCGCGCGGGTCTTCTCGGTCAAATGCATCGGGCCGATGTAAAAGCATTACCATATCCGCATCTTGTTCAAGTGATCCGGATTCGCGCAGGTCAGAGACTTGCGGGCGCTTATCTGTGCGTTGTTCAGGTCCACGGTTAAGCTGGCTAATTGCCACCACGGGGACGTCCAATTCTTTTGCCATCAATTTGAGGCTACGCGAAAAGTCCGACACTTCTTGCTGACGAGATTCATACTTCTTTCCAGAACTCATCAGCTGCATGTAGTCGACCACGACGAGGCGCAGATCCGCCTTTTGGGCCAGCCGCCGCCCTTTGGCTCGGATCTCCATCATGGTCAGGTTCGGCGAATCATCGATGTACAGCGGGGCCTCGCTGATCTCGCTCATCCGGCGGGCGAGCTTGGTCCAGTCGTCGTCGCTCATCCGACCCGAACGCATGTCGCCCAGCTTGATCTTCGCCTCGGCCGAGAGCAGCCGCATGACGATCTCGGACTTGCTCATTTCCAGCGAGAAGATGACGCTGGCCATTCGGTGCTTGATGGAGCAGGACCGCATAAAGTCAAGCCCCAGAGTCGATTTCCCCACACCGGGGCGCGCCGCGATGATGATCATCTGGCCGGCGTGCAGGCCGTTGGTGATCTCGTCGAGCTCGGTGAAACCGGTCGGCACACCACGCGAGATGCCCCCCTGCGACGCGATCGCATCGATCTCGTCCATGGTGGGCTGCAGCAGATCCTCGAGCGGCACGAAGTCCTCTGAGGCGCGGCGTTCGGTGACGTCGTAGATCTCGGCCTGCGCGCGGTCAACGACGTCGCTCACGTCGGCGCCGTCGGCCCCGGCGTAGCCGTACTGCACGACGCGGGTGCCGGCCTCCACGAGCCTGCGCAGCAGTGCCTTCTCGGCCACGATGCCCGCGTAGAAACCCGCGTTGGCCGCCGTGGGCACCGTCGAGATCAGGGTGTGCAGGTAGGGCGCGCCGCCGATGCGGCGCAGCAGACCGCGCCGGTCGAGTTCTGCCGCGACGGTAACGGCGTCGGCGGGTTCACCGCGGCCGTAGAGATCCAGGATCGCGTCGTAGATGTTCTGGTGCGCGGGGCGGTAGAAGTCGCCGGGCCGCAGCCGCTCCAGCACGTCGGCGATGGCGTCCTTGGAGAGCAGCATGCCGCCCAGCACGGACTGCTCGGCAGCCATGTCCTGCGGGGGTTGCCTGCCGAAGTCCTCGCTCGGCGGCGGGCCGTCCATATCGGGCGATCCATCCGGATGCCCCAGGTCGTCCACGACAGCCACGGACTCCCCACCCCCTTTCGAGACATGCCTGCGACATAGCTCGAACGTCTATTCGAAACGGCACTGCAACTGTAAAACAAGGTTCCGACAGATCGTTGGAACGCCTCGCGGCAGCTTACGGTAGACGTTGCTGGCGGCCCCCGAAAGCCGGGCTGTTGATGAACCTGTGGATGGCATGGGGATATCTGTGTGCAGTGATGTTGACGCGTTGGGGAGAACCTGTGGATTACTACGAAGTCAGTTTCCATACCCCCAGCTCAGCGCACTGACCGGTGGTTGAAAAACTGTGGATGGGAAGTTTCTCGGCGTGTCGTGCCGGGTTGCCACCTCGGGCGTGTTGTGTTGCCCGCAAGGGCCGCCTAGGTTAACGCCCGGTTAGATTCGCTGTCCAGCTTTTCGCTCAATATGTTCGCCAGCCAGATACAGCAACGCCCGGGTGGGAGCCTGGCAGGGCTCCCGACCCGGGCGGGTAATGCTGGTGTCAGCGCGTGACGATCACTCCGCGACGACGTTGAGCGAGACCTTGGCCTCCACCCCGGCGTGCAGCCGGATGGTGACCTCGTGGCTGCCGACGGACTTGATGTGCGCCTTGGGCAACTGCACCGTGCGCTTGTCCAGGTTCGGCCCACCGGCCTTCTTGATCACCGAGACGACGTCGGCCGCGGTGACCGAACCGAAGAGCTTGCCGGTGTCGGCTGCGGCGTGCACCGGCAGCGAAACCTCGCCCAGGTTCTCGAGCGCGGTCTTGAGCTCGTTGGCGTGCTCGACACCGCGGATCTCCTTGGTCTCGCGCGCCCGACGGATCTCGTCGGCCTGGCGCTCGGCGCCACGGGAGGCCACGATGGCCAGCCCGCGCGGCAGCAGGTAGTTGCGGCCGTAGCCGTCCTTGACCTCGACGGTGTCGCCGGCGATGCCGAGGTGATCGACTTCAGCAGTGAGAATCAGCTTCATTGATCTATCCCCTACCGCGTCGACGAGCCGAACGGCAGCAGAGCCACCTCGCGGGCGTTCTTGACGGCGACAGCAACGTCGCGCTGGTGCTGGACGCAGTTGCCGGTCACCCGGCGGGCACGGATCTTGCCGCGCTCGCTGATGTAGGTGCGCAGCAGCGCGGTGTCCTTGTAGTCGATGATCTGCCCCTTGCCCTTCTTGGAGCAGAACACGCACTTACGGGTCTTGACCGGCTTTTCCGGTGCCGGCCGTCGCTTTGTGGACTTGGCCATTGGTTATCTCTTCCTTGCAAAATTTCGTTGTTGATCAGAAGGGCGGCTCGTCGTCGGCCCCGCTGAACGAGCCCGACGCGGGAGCGCTGCCCCACGGGTCGTCCTTGGGCTCGGACTGGCGGGATCCACCGCCGCCGCCCCCACCGAAGCCACCGCCGCCGCCACCGCCACTACGGCTGGCCTTGTTGACCTTGGCCGTCGCGTAGCGCAGGGACGGACCGATCTCGTCGACCTCGACCTCGACAACAGTGCGCTTCTCACCCTCGCGGGTTTCGAAGGACCGCTGCTTGAGCCGCCCGGTGACGATCACCCGCGAACCCCGGGTGAGGCTCTCCGCCACGTTCTCGGCGGCCTCCCGCCAGATGTTGCAACGCAGGAACAGTGCCTCGCCGTCCTTCCACTCACCGCTCTGGCGGTCGTAGATGCGCGGCGTCGACGCAACGGTGAAGTTGGCGACGGCCGCTCCGGACGGGGTGAAGCGCAGTTCCGGGTCGGCGGTCAGGTTTCCGACAACTGTGATGGTGGTGTCACCAGCCACGAGATCCTCCTGGAACGGTGTTGGCGCTCATCGCGCAAGCGCTCATGGGGACAAGCCTGTTGCGCGCGAGCCTACGCAACGCGCACGACAGACGGCAGCGCTTATCGCCTAGTGCTTGTCGGTCCGCATCACCTTGGTCCGCAGCACCGACTCATTCAGGTTGAGCTGACGGTCGAGCTCGGACACGGTGGCGGGCTCCGCCTTCACATCGACGACGGCGTAGATACCCTCGGCGTGTTTGGCGATCTCGTAAGCCAGCCGGCGACGGCCCCAGATGTCGACCTTGTCGACAGTCCCGCCATCCTTGCGGACGACGTTCAGGAACGTCTCCAGGGACGGAGCTACGGTGCGCTCGTCAAGTGTGGGGTCGAGAATGACCATGATTTCGTATGGACGCATTAGAACCTCATCACCTCCTATGGTCGTTGCGGCCACGGCGTGTTCCGTGGCAGGAGGGTCGCCTGCGTCGGCAACCGGCCCAGGCTACCCGAACCTGACCCGAGCTGCGAAATCCGTCTGAAAAGTTCTGCGCGCACCACGGCCGCCGGATCGATAGGCTGAGCTCCTTGATCCTGTCGTCGAGGGGGATGCGTGAACTATCCGTACGGGCCCTACGGGCAAGGGTTTCCGGGGCAGCAGCCTGGCAACCCCCAGCAACCCGGCTATGCCCAGCAACCCGGCTACCCGCAACAGCCGGGCTATCCACCCCCCGGCGGCTACTCCCAACCGGGATATCCGCAGCAGGGCGGTTACCCCGGCGGCGGATACCAGCCGCTGCCGCCCGGAGGTCCGAGCGGCGCAACCGGGATCATCGCGGCCGTCCTTGCGGCCCTCGGCGGTTTGGCGGGCATCGGCGGCGGCCTGCTCGCGATCATCGGTCTGGCCGCGATTAACAGCGAGTCGAGCATCTCGTCCGAAGTGTCGGGCGGGGTGTACGCCATGCTGGTCATCGGGATCGGCATCGGATTCATCTTCGGGCTGGTGCTCCTCACCGGCGCGGTGCTGCTGTTTCAGCGCAAGATGATCGGCCGGTGGCTCGTCGTCGGAGGCTGTGCGCTGGCCATCGTGAGCAGCCTGCTCAGCTTCGGCGTGAGCGCGGCCATGACAGCCGGCTACGGAACCTACGGCGGTGGCGGCGTATTCACGTTCCTCGGCCTTATCTTCCCCATCACGACGCTCGTGCTGGCCATGATGCCGTCGACCACCGCGTGGATCCTTGCCAAGCCGAATCCGACCGCACCCCAATATAATTCGCCGTTCCACGGCTGAGCGTTGTGAACCATCCGTACAGCCAGGGGTTCGGTGCCCAGCCCGGCTTCCCGCAGCAGCCGGCCGGCCATCCTCCGGTTCTGACGTCGCAACTCGGTCATCCCGCGCCACCGCCTACGCAACCGGCGACCCCGGAACCGCCGTCCAATGGCGCCATCGCGAAGACCGCCGCGACCCTCTCAGCGCTGTGGGGTGTGGTGGTTCTCGGTTTCATGTTGTTCGGGATGATCGACACGCTCTTGAACCGGAGGTACGACCTCGATTTCGGCTTCGTGATCTTCGTGCTGGTCTTCTGCGCTTACGGACTGCTGCTGCTGGGCGGGGCGATCATGTTGTTCAAGCGCAAGCGGGCCGGCCGATGGCTGGTGATGATCGGTTCCATACTGGCCATCGTGATCGCCACAGTCGGCGTTGCCGCGACCTACACCGACGCGACCCGCGATGGCCACCCCATCCCCTTCGTGGCCTGGATCCTTGTTCTCATGTCGACGCTTGCGACGGTCGTGCTGACGGCACTGCCCGCGACGGGCCGGTGGATCCGATCCAAGCCGAGCCCGATTGCGCCCCAGGAGAATCCGCCGCAGTTCGGGTATCCGCCGCAGTATCCGGGGTATCCACACAACTACGGGGCTTGAGCCCCGGCCTGCGACATCTGCGGCTCGGCAGGCTCGACCCGCACCCGGCCCGCATCCGGCCGCAGCCAGTCCGGCAACCGGCGCGGCGGGTCATCGGGTGCGTTGTCGAACACCCCGCCGGTCGGGTCGTCGATGCCACGCATGCGGACCAGGTCGAGCTCGGGGCGGTAGATCTGGCGAATCACCAGCGCGCACAACGCCATGACCGCGATGTCACGCAGCAGCACCGTGGTGGTGAACCACTGCTCGGGCAGTCCGCGGTTCTGCTCGCCATAGAGGTAGAGCATGCGCGGCACCCACACCAGCGCGTCGATCGTCATCCACGCCAACAGGATTCGACGGTGCGGCAAGGCCAGCACGGCCAGCGGCACGAGCCACAGCGAGAACTGCGGGCTCCACACCTTGTTGGTCAGCAGGAACGCCGCCACGACCAGAAACGCGAGCTGCGCGAACCGGGGCCTGCGGGCCGCCGTCAACGCGATGTACCCGATCGCGATGCAGCACGCCGCGAACAGCAGAGCCGTCACGGTGTTGAGCACGGTCGGTGGCTCCCAGAACCCGAGATCGGGATCGAATCCGCGCCACCCGGTGAACGACTTCACGACGTTGTACAGCGAATCCATGTCGTCACCGCGACGGGTGTTGAGCCGGAAGAACTCTGACCAGCCGCGCGGGAACAGCACCATGATCGGCAGGTTCACCACGAACCAGGTCAGCACCGCGGCGACGGCGGTCTGGCCCACCTCGCGCATGCGTCCGGTGCGCAGCGCCAACAGCACCAACGGCACCAGCAACAGCAGTGGATACAGTTTCACGGCCACCCCGACACCGATCAGTGCGCCCGCCACCACCGGTTTTCGGCGCGCCCAGGCCAGCATCGCGCCCGCCGCGGTCGCGGTCGCCAGGGCGTCGAAGTTGGTGAAGATCTGGAAGATCACGATCGGTGAACCGGCCACCAGCGCGGCGTCCCACACGCGCCGGCCGGCCAGGCGCGACGTCGCCCACACCGTCGCCAGCCAGGCCAGCGCCAGGCCGAACGCGGCGATGTTGAAGAACATCACCACCTCGGCCACGATCGGGACCGACACCAGCTTGGTGAGCGCGGTGTACGTCTTGGCGAGCGACATCGACACGTACTGGTAGATGCCGGTCAGTACCGGATATTCCATGTAGCGGATCGCGGGACTGCCGTCGTACTGCACACGCGGCTTACCGGCCCCGTCGTTCTCGACCCAGCTGGATTTGTACGGAAACTTGCCCTGGTTCAACAACTCCGCGGTGTAGAGCGGGACCGTGTCGGAATAGCAGAGCTCGTAGTACGCGCGGTTGTTCTGCCAGTTGGCGACGCGCTGACCGGCTGTCCCGGTTCCGGTGGTCTGCAGGCACGCGGCCTTGGTCGTATAGCCGAGGGCCAAGAACACCACCGCGATCACGAGCATCACCCGCAGTGGCGTCATGAACCGCGACCGGCCGATCAGCGCGTGCCGCCCGACGGGGCCGCCGATCGGTTGGGACAGCGCCGAACCCAACGCGTCGTTGCGGCTGGGCAGATCGCGATCGTCGGCCGAGCGACGATCGTCCGCGAGCGGAGCCGGCGAGACCTGCCGGACCGGCGGAGCGGTCTCCGTCGGCGACTCAGGCGTTACCCGTTCGGTCACGGAGGCGGCGGCGGTCCCCCCGGCACCACCGGCACGGCAGGTTCAGCCGGCGGCGGTGGGCCGATGGGTACGGTCGTCGGCGGTCCGATCGGGATCGTGATACCCGGCGCCACCTCGATGGTCGGCTGGATCACCGTCTCGGACGGCGGTGTGATCGGAGCGGTCTGGCCCGGCTGCGTCGGCGGCCCGACGGGCACGGCCGGGGCCTGCGGCACACCGGCATAGCCACCGATCTCGGTCGGCTTGGGGAACGTCTCGTTGTCGGTGCCCTCGAGGGCGCCGTCCATCGTCGCCTTCCAGATGTCGGAGGGCAGACCGGAACCGTAGATCGGTGAACCCCACTGGTTCACCAGGGGTTTGACGCCTTCGGTGGTGCCCACCCACACCGCGGTCGACAGCGACGGGGTGTAACCGACCATCCAGGCGTCGCGGTTGTCACCGGTGTCGCCCAGCTGGTTGGTGCCGGTCTTGGCCGCCGAGGGCCGGCCGCCTGCCAGGTTGTGCCCGCGCGACCACCCGGCGATCGGCTGCATGGCCGACGTGACGTTGTCGGCCACGGCCTTGTCGATCCGCTGTTCGCCGTTGTCCTGCTTGGACGCGTCGAACAGCACCTGGCCCGACGAGTTGACGACCTTCTGCACGAAGTGCGGCTTGTGGTACACACCCGACGCGGCCAGGGTCGCGTACGCCGACGCCATGTCCAGCACGCGCGACTGGTACTGGCCGAGCACGATGCCGTTGTTCGGCGGCCCGCCCTTGCCGTCTTCTGAGAGGGTGTGCTCGACGCCGGGGAAGCTCTCGGCGACACCGGCGTCGTGCGCGGCCTTGGCGACGTCTTCGGGCCCGTTCTGCAGCTTGAGCATCAACCGGTAGTAGCTCGTGTTGAGCGAGCGCTTGAGCGCCTCCGCGATCGAGCAGGTGCCGCAGCCTTCGCCCTCGACGTTGCTGATCTTGATGCCGTTGACGGTCACGGGTGAACTGTCGATCTGATAGCCGAGACCAATGCCCTGCTGCAGCGCCGCGACGAGCGCGAACACCTTGAACGACGATCCGGTCGGCAGGCCCGCCTGCGCGAAGTCGAATCCGTTGGCGTCGGATCCGCCGTAGTAGGCCTTGATCGCGCCGTCGTGCGGGTCGATCGACACCACCGCCGACCGCATGTCCGGATCCTGCCCGTCGAGATACTTCGACACGGCCTTCTCCGCGGCCTGCTGGGCCTGCGGGTCGATGGTCGTGGTGATCTGCAGACCCTCGGTGTTCAGCGCCTGCTCGCTGATGTCGAACAGGTCGAGCAGTTCCTTGATCACCTGGCGTTCGATCAACCCGTTGGGGCCCGTGGTCTGGTTCTCCTGGCTGGCCTGATCGGGCGACACGGTCGGCGGGAACACCTGCGAGGCCCGGTCACTCGCCGACAGCGCGCCGATGTCGACCATGCCGTCGAGCACCCAGTTCCAGCGCTCGGCGGCGCCGTCCGGGTCGACCGCGGGGTCGAGCGTCGACGGCCGCTGGATCAACGCCGCGAGCAGTGCGCCCTCGGCAACGTTGAGCTGCTCGACCGGCTTGCCGAAGTAGGCCTTCGACGCCGCCGCGACGCCGTAGGCGCCCCGGCCGAAATAGATGATGTTCAGGTAGGCCTGCATGACGTCGTCTTTGGACCACTCACTGGCCATTTTGGTCGAGATGACGAGCTCCTTGGCCTTGCGGATCAGACCGCCGACGCCCGAGCGTTCGTCGCCCACCAGGGCGTTCTTGACGTACTGCTGCGTGATGGTCGAGCCACCCTGCAGGTCACCGCCGAACAGGTTGTTCTTGATGGCCCGGAGGAAACCGGTGAACGAGAACCCGGGATTGGTATAGAAGTCGCGGTCCTCGGCCGCCATCACCGCATCGCGGACATGCTCCGGGATCTGGTCGATCTTGACGTCGACCCGGTTGCCCTCAGGTGGGACGATCCGCGCCAGCTCGCTGCCGTCACTGGCCAGGATCGTCGAGACCTGTGCCGTGCGGATGTCTCCGGGCTGCGGCACGTCGACGATCATGTACGCCATCCCGAACGTCACGAGCGGCAACAGCACCATGGCCACTACGGCGGCCACGGCGCCCCGGCGGACCCACTTCCAGTTGATCCGGAACTGGCGCGACGGCTTCGGACCAGGAGGCCCGGACGGCCCTGACGGTCCACCCCCACCGGGCGGCGGCCCTGGCGGCCGCGGTGGCGGAGGCGTGCCGTCCAGGGCGGCCTTCACGACGTCCAGCGGCGGCCGGTGCTCGTCGCGCACCGGCGGCAGCACCGTGGTCAACCGATCGTCCGGCGGCACGCCGGGGCGGGACCGCTGCTGCGGCGGTGGTGGCACCGGTGGCTTGGCCTGCGGTTGCGGGGGTCGGGGATTGCGCGCACCTAAGCGGCCAGCCGCGTCACGGACGTCGTTGGCTGACCGGTCTTGGCGCCCTTCGCTATTCACTGGCCGTACGCGCGGACTTGCGCGTGGTCGGGGCCCGCTTCGGCCTGCGCGCCTCCGGAGAGCGGGGCGCGCCGAGCACGTACGACTTCACCAGGTGATTCCAACTGCAGGTCCGGCATACCTCCACCACATGTACTGCGAATTCTTCGTAGCGGGTCGCCAACAAGACCAGCTCTTCTGCTGTGCGCGCCGAACCCGAAACCGGGCCCAGATGCTCGCCGAATACCCATGACACCAGCGTGAGCTGCTCTTTCCGGCAGATCGGGCACATCACCGAACTCGGCTTGCCATGGAATTTGGCGGCGCGCAGCAGGTACGGATTGGCATCGCAGACCTCCGAGACGCCGGTGCGCCCCGAATAGACCTCTGCCAGCAGGGACCGTCGCCGAAGCGCGTAGTCCACCACCTGTCTCTGCAATCGCACGTTGACCAGAGTACGTCGGCGCCTCAGCCGCGGAGGCGCGACCGCACCCCGACCTCATACGATCTTGTCCGTGGCGAACCGGCAGACTTCCACGACCCGCGCCAAGGACAGCGATCGCGCTGACACCTGCAAGATCCTCGACAGCGCGCTCGGCGAGGGCCAGCTGTCCATGGAGGAGCACCGGCAACGGGTCAGCGCCGCCACCAACGCCACCACTCTGGGCGAGCTCGCGCGATTGGTCGATGACCTGCAGAACTCAAATGCCCCTGTGCAATTGCCCACACTCAAGAGCCCGCGGCTGTCCCGCGGCCCGGGTTGGGGTCTGCGGCTGGCGACGGCCGCGGTGCTCGTGGTGCTCGGCATCGCGATCGGCTGGGGGCTCTACGGCAACACCCCGTCGCCGCTGAACTTCCAGAGCGATCCCGGCGCGAAATCCGACGGGATCGCACCCGAGGTGCTGACGCCGCCCCGGCAGCTGCAGTCGCTGGGCGGGTTCACCGGGCTGTTCGAGCAAATGCGCAAGAAGTTCGGCAACACGCTCGGCTACGAGTTGGACATCCGCGAGGACTGGGCGTCGCTGTACCGGCCCGACCCGCAGGACAACCGCCGCAAGGTCGACTACGACTACCGCGGCGGCTGGGGTGACATCGACGGATCTCCGAGCACCGTGGACAGCGACGACAAGTTGGTCGACCTGGCCAAGTTCGACTACGAGAAGACGCTCGGGATCATGCGTGGCGCCCCGGAGACCGTCGGCATGAAGCGCGCCGACGTCACCGACACCTGGCTGCGCATCACGGCATCGGAGGATCCGTCGACCGCGGAGACGGTGAACATCGAGATCATCGTCAACAGCGACTTCGGCCTCGGCCGCATCGAGCTGTACCCCGACGGCACCACCAAGGCGATCTGGCCCGTCAACCCGTGACGCGGGAGCGCCCCGCCCCACATCACTGCCAGTAGAGCAGACAAATGAAGCACTTTGGCAACTCCAGTTGGCACGCAATATATCGGCGCGATACAGTTGGTCGAGGTGTTGATCCGTCGTAGCGATCAGCACATGTCCTGTCGAGGGGGTGTTTCGGTGCTGGAGCTCGCCATCTTGGGTCTTCTGCTCGAATCGCCAATGCACGGCTATGAGCTGCGCAAACGTTTGACAGGGTTGCTTGGCGCGTTCCGGGCTTTCTCGTACGGTTCGCTCTACCCGGCGCTGCGCCGCATGCAGGCCGACGGGTTGATCGTCGAGGACGCCGCACCGCTGGGATCGACCAAAGTGCGCCGCGCACGTCGCGTCTACCAGCTCACGGATGCCGGCAAGCAGCGGTTCGCCGAACTGGTGGCCGACACCGGCCCGCAGAACTACTCCGACGACGGGTTCGGTGTACACCTCGCCTTCTTCAACCGCACCCCGGCCGAGGCCCGGATGCGGATCCTGGAGGGGCGTCGTCGTCAGGTAGAGGAACGACGGGAAGGTCTGCGTGAAGCCGTGGCGCGGGCCAGCAGCTCGTTCGACCGCTACACCCGCCAGCTTCACCAGCTGGGGCTGGAGTCCAGCGAGCGCGAAGTGAACTGGCTCAACGAGTTGATCGCGGCTGAACGCCTGGGCCAAGGCCGGCCAGAGACCAAATAGGCGCAGCCCAAAGCCCAGCAGTACCGAATTGAGTAAGGAGACCGTCCATGTCTGAGCACGCAGGAGAGATCCGGGTCGCCATTGTCGGCGTCGGTAACTGCGCGTCGTCCCTGGTACAGGGCGTGCAGTACTACCAGAACGCCGACGAGAACACCACCGTGCCCGGCCTGATGCACGTGAAGTTCGGCCCGTACCACGTCCGCGACGTGAAGTTCGTGGCCGCGTTCGACGTGGACGCCAAGAAGGTCGGCTTCGACCTGTCCGAGGCCATCTTCGCCTCCGAGAACAACACCATCAAGATCGCCGACGTGCCGCCGAGCGACGTCATCGTGCAGCGCGGCCCGACCCTCGACGGCATCGGCAAGTACTACGCCGACACCATCGAGGTGTCCGACACCGATCCGGTCGACGTCGTCAAGGCGCTCAAGGATGCCAAGGTCGACGTGCTGGTGTCCTACCTGCCGGTGGGCTCCGAAGAGGCCGACAAGTTCTACGCGCAGTGCGCGATCGACGCGGGCGTCGCGTTCGTCAACGCGCTGCCCGTCTTCATCGCCTCGGATCCCGTGTGGGCCAAGAAGTTCGCCGATGCCGGCGTGCCGATCGTCGGTGACGACATCAAGAGCCAGGTCGGCGCGACCATCACCCACCGCGTGATGGCCAAGCTGTTCGAGGACCGCGGCGTGCAGCTCGACCGCACCATGCAGCTCAACGTGGGCGGCAACATGGACTTCCTCAACATGCTCGAGCGTGAGCGCCTGGAGTCGAAGAAGATCTCCAAGACCCAGGCCGTGACCAGCAACCTGCAGCGCGAGTTCAAGACCAAGGACGTGCACATCGGCCCGTCCGACCACGTCGGCTGGCTCGACGACCGCAAGTGGGCCTACGTGCGCCTGGAAGGCCGCGCCTTCGGTGACGTGCCGCTGAACCTTGAGTACAAGCTCGAGGTGTGGGATTCCCCCAACTCGGCAGGCGTCATCATCGACGCGGTGCGCGCCGCCAAGATCGCCAAGGACCGTGGCGTCGGTGGCCCGGTCGAGGCTGCCTCGGCCTACCTCATGAAGAGCCCGCCGAAGCAGCTGCCGGACGACGTCGCCCGCGCGCAGCTGGAGAGCTTCATCGAGGGCTGAATATCTCGTTGATTCTGCGCCTAGGGCGTGTGCTGCTCGCACATCTACGCTCTAGGCGCAGAGTCGTAGTTGGTCAAGTGGGGATGGCCACTGCAAGATGGACGCGGTGGTGCCCATGTCGAGCCAGGTCGAAGGATGAGTCTGCACGGTCGCGACAGCGAATGCGAGACACTTCGGAACCTGATATCCACGGTCCGCTCGTCGAACTCGCGCGTGCTCGTGCTGCGCGGCGAAGCCGGGGTGGGCAAAACCGTTCTCCTGCAATACGTCTCAGGCCACGCAGCGGGATTTCGGTGCGTCCAGGTCGCGGGCGTCGAGTCCGACATGGAACTCGCGTTCGCCGGCCTGCAACAGTTGTGTGCACCGCTGCTGACGCACCTCGACGAGCTGCCGCAACCTCAGCGCGAGGCGCTGAACGTCGCGTTCGGACGGGCCGGCGGTCCGGCCCCGGACCGATTCCTGGTCGGGCTGGCCGTGCTGAGCCTGATGGCCGCCGCCGCTGACGACAAGCCCCTGCTGTGCATCGTCGACGACGCGCAATGGCTCGACCAGGTGTCGATTCAGACCCTTGCCTTCGTCGCCCGGCGCCTGCTGGCCGAACCGGTCGCGTTGATCTTCGCCGCCCGTCCCAGCGCAGCCGGGGACTTGGCAGGCCTACCGGAAATGGCGATCGGAGGACTGTCCTACCGCGACGCCCGCGATCTCCTGGACTCGGTGTTGCTTGGCGCCATCGACCCGCGGGTGCGCGATCGCGTCATCGCGGAGACGCGCGGCATACCGCTGGCGATCCTCGAGGTGCCCCGCAGCGTCCCCGCGACCGAACTTGCCGGTGGATACTGGATTTCCGGCAAGCAGACGTCCACGGCGACGATCGAGGAAGAGTTTCTCCGTCGCATCAGATCGCTACCCGGGCCGACCCAGCGACTGCTGCTGCTCGCGGCGGCCGAACCGGTCGGCGACACGGCCCTGTTTCTCCGTGCCGCAGCCGAGTTGAGCATTCCTGTCGACGCGATCGCACCGGCCGAGGCGGCGGGGCTGATCGAGTTCGGTCCTCGCCTTCGCTTCGGCCACCCCTTGATGCGCTCGGCCGCGTACCGCGCCGCCGAACTCAGTGACCGCCGCACGGTCCATCGCGCACTGGCCGCGGTGGCCGACGCCGAATCGGATCCCGACCGTCGCGCCTGGCACGCCGCGAACGCCGCCGGGGGGCCGGACGAAACCGTGGCGTCGATGCTCGAGGCCTCGGCAGGCCGGGCGCAGAGCAGGGGCGGGGTTGCGGCGGCGGCGTCCTTCTTGGAGCGCGCAACCATCCTCACGGCGGACCCCGCGCTCCGCGGTGCCAGAGCGATCGCCGCCGCCCAGGCAAAACGCGACGCGGCGGCACCCGAGGCCGCCTACGACCTTCTCGCGATGGCCGAACTGGCTCCCCTGTCCCCTCTACAGCGCGCGCACATCGTGCGCATGCGGGCACAGATGGAGTTCGCTCGCAGCCGAAGCGGCGTGGCAGGTGCCGTCACGTCGGCCGAAGCAGCTGCGTTGTTGCTCGGCGCCGCCGAGGGACTCGAAGGTCTCGATGACGAGTTGGCCCGGGAAACCCACCTGGAGGCGCTCACTGCCGCGATGTACGCAGGCCGGCTCGGCAAGCCCGGCCAGTTGGCAGCGGTCGCGGAAGCAGGACGGGCCGCAGTCGGTCGAGTGACAGAACTTCGCCGCCCCGTCGACTATCTGTTGAGTGGCCTGACAAGTCGGATCCTCGACGGACCCGGTGCCGGATCCGAGCAGCTGCGCGCCGCGCTGGAACTGTGGAACGCCCCGACCGAGCAGACCACCGGGCAAGACCGGCACTGGCCGTTTCCGATCGCTCAGGAATCCGCCGCACATGAACTGTGGGACGACGCGGTGTTACAGCGGATCGCCACGGACACCGTCCGGCGCGCACGCGAGGCCGGCGCACTCGCCACACTCCCCCCGGCGCTGGCCTACCGGGCCGGCGTCCACGTGTACAAGGGCGAATTCAGCTCGGCAGCAGGGCTTCTCGAAGAGAGCGCAGCGATCGCCGCGGCGACGGGTCATGCGCCGCGGAAATACCACACGCTGAACCTGGCAGCATGGCAGGGCGCTCACGGCGAGGCCGCCGATCTGATCGCATCCGCCGCGGCCGACGGGGCCGCGGCCGGCGAAGGCCGACTCGTGGGTCTGACCAAATTCCTGACGGCTCTCATGTTCAACGGCCTCGGCCGCTACCAGGAAGCCCTCGCCGCGGCGCGCGAGTGCTGTGAATACGAGGATCTGGGGTTCTACAGCTGGTGCCTTTTCGAACTGATCGAGGCCGCGGCCCATGTACGCGACCGGAAGACGGCCACCTCGGCCCTGCTGCTTTTCGAGCAACGCGCAGGCGCCAGCGGGACCGACTGGGGACTGGGTCTGCTGGCGGCCGCCCGAGCCTTGCTGGCCACCGACGAGGACGCCGAAGCGTTGTTCGTCGAGGCGATCGAGCGGCTTGAGCGCGCGCAGATCGCTCTTCACGGTGCGCGGGCTCGGTTGTCGTACGGCGAATGGCTCCGCCGGGTGCACCGCAAACTCGACGCCCGCAGGGAGCTCAACGGCGCCTACGAGACGTTCATCAGAACGGGAGCGCAGGGCTTCGCCGAACGGGCGCGACGTGAGCTCGTCGCCTCCGGGGAGAAGACCCGCAAGCAGCCGATCGGTGCCGGCACCGAACTCACGGCGCAGGAAGCCCAGATCGCCAAACTGGCCGGAGAAGGCCTGACCAATCAGGAGATCGGTGCTCAGCTGTTCATCAGCACACACACCGTCGAATGGCATCTGCGCAAGGTGTTCGTCAAGCTCGACATCACGTCGCGACGGCAACTGCGCACGATTTCCTGGTCGGACTGACACTCGCGTTTTGTAGGGTCGAACCGTGGTGAATCCCGGCATCTCCGACGACGCATTGCTCGGTCTCGACGAGTTCGGGCTCCTGCACGAGAACGCCCAGCAGATCGGCGCGGCCACGATCCCGCCGGTCGAGCGCATCGAAGCCGGCCCGATCAGCGCACTCAGGTTCGGCGCCGAACCGCCGCGCGTGGTGTTCCTGCACGGCGGCGGGCAGAACGCCCACACCTGGGACACCGTGATCCTCGGGCTCGGCGAGCCTGCGCTCGCGGTGGACCTGCCCGGGCACGGCCGCAGCGCATGGCGCGAAGACGGCGACTACGGCCCGAAACTCAATGCCGAAACCCTGATTCCGGTCCTGCGTGAGCACGCACCGGAACCGCGCCTCGTGGTCGGCATGTCCTTGGGTGGCCTGACCGCGCTGCGGATCGCGGCCACCGAGCCCGCGCTGGTCCCCGAACTGGCCCTCGTCGACGTCACTCCGTCGGCCCCCGAACGCCACAACGAGATGACCAAGGCCCAGATGGGCACCGTCGCGCTGGTGCGGGAGAACCGCACCTTCCCGTCCTTTCAGGCCATGCTCGACGTGACGATCGCCGCGGCACCGCACCGCGACCGGAACTCGTTGCGGCGTGGCGTCTTCCACAACTCCAAACAGCTCGACGACGGCACGTGGACGTGGCGCTACGACTCCTTCCGCAAGGGCGACGGTTTCGACGGGCTCTGGGACGACGTACCGGCCGTCACCATGCCGACGACGCTGATCCGCGGTGCCAACTCGTTCTTCGTCAACGACGAGGACGCCGAACAGTTCGCCGAGACCGCGCCCGGCTTCCTGCGCACGCACGTGGTCACCGACGCCGGACATTCGGTACAGGGCGACCAACCGGCCGCGCTGGTGGCGATCCTGCGCGACATTCTTGGTAATTGACTGGTCAGCTGCTGTTAACCAGCTGATCGTTCTGCTCCCGTAGGTTTCGCCCGATCGGTCGTCCAGCCCACGGCCGATGTCGAGGGAAGGGATCTGCGCGCCATGGCGCTTGTGCCGTTGAATCTGTTTGTCACCCACCGTGGGACGTCGTCGCGTCAGCACATCACCTGCCGGTACCGCTGCGGCGACGCATGTTCCAAGCCGGTCCCCAACACCAGCGACAACGAGTACTTCGGCGACGTCGTCAAGCGGATGTCGCGGCGCTCGGTGCTGCAGGCCGCCGGGGTGACGGTACTGGCGGTGGGCGCGGGTTCCGCGCTGGCCGCGTGCGGTACCGAAGGGCAGCCCGCGGCGACCTCGACCACATCGGCCGCGCCCGGTGAGACCCCGCCGGGCATGAAGTTCGCCGCCGTCGCACCCAATACCGAAGACGCCGTGGTGGTTCCGCAGGGCTACCGGCAGCAGGTGGTGATCGCCTGGGGCGATCCGGTGCTGCCCGACACGCCCGCGTTCGACGTCACCAAGCAAACCGCCGATGCACAGCGCAAACAGTTCGGCTTCAACAACGACTTCGCGGCGTTGATGCCCGTGCCCGGGCAGAACAACCGCTTCCTGCTGGTGACCAACTTCGAGTACGTCACGCCGCAGTTCATGTTCCCCGGCTACAACGCCGACGCCCCGACGCGCGAACAGTTCGACATCGAGATCGCGGCCATCGGCATGGGTGTGGTCGAGGTGGAGCGGGCCGGCGACGGCACGCTGAAACCGGTCATGGGCCGGTACAACCGGCGGATCACCGCCGACACGCCGTTCGCGCTGACCGGTCCCGCGGCTGGAACCGACTTCGTCAAGACCGCGGCCGACCCCACCGGACGCACCGTCGCAGGCACGTTCGCCAACTGCTCGGGCGGGGTAACGCCTTGGGGCACAGTGCTTTCCGGAGAAGAGAACTTCAACAGCTATTTCGGTGCCGCCGAGGGCAGCCCCGCACCCAAGCCGGTGGACGCCGATCGCTTCGACCGGTACGGCATCGCGCTGGAGCCCTCGGAGACCAAGTGGGAGAACTTCGATCCCCGCTTCGACCTGAGCAAGACGCCCAACGAGGTCAACCGCTTCGGCTACGTCGTCGAGGTCAATCCGTGGGACGCCGCGTCGACGCCGGTCAAACACAGTGCGCTGGGCCGCTTCAAGCACGAGTCGGCCAACATCTACGTGACCGACGACGGCACCGTGGTGGCCTACACGGGCGACGACGAGCGCTTCGACTACATGTACAAGTTCGTGTCTGCCAAGAAGATCCAACCCGGAACCGGTCCGGAAGCCATGGCGCACAACATGACCATCCTCGACGAGGGCACGCTGTACGTGGCGAAGCTGACCAGCGACATCCCTGGCGATGAGATCGACGGCTCCGGCAAGCTGCCGTCGAAGGGCTCGTTCTCCGGTGCGGGAACGTGGATTCCGCTGCTGAAGTCCGGTCCGAACGGTTCCGCCGAATCGCTCGTGGACGGCATCACGCCGCAGGAGGTCGCGGTGTTCACGCGGTTCGCCGCCGACAAGGCCGGCGCCACCAAGATGGACCGGCCGGAGGACTTCGAGGCCAACCCGCACAACGGCAAGGTCTATGTGGCGCTGACCAACAACGACAAGCGCGGGACCGAGGGCAAGGCGCCCGTCGACGCCGCGAACCCGCGCAACGAGAACAAGAACGGCCAGATCCTGGAGATCACCGACGACCACGCAGGCACCAGCTTCACGTGGGATCTGCTGCTCGTGTGCGGCGATCCGAAGGCCGCGGACACCTACTACGCCGGCTTCGACAAGACCAAGGTCAGCCCGATCTCGTGCCCCGACAACCTGGCCTTCGACAGCCACGGCAACCTGTGGATCTCCACCGACGGCAACGCGCTCGACTCCAACGACGGACTGTTCGCGGTCGCGCTCGACGGCCCGAATCGTGGTGAGACCAAACAGTTCCTGACCGTGCCCGCGGGCGCCGAGACCTGTGGCCCCGTGATCACCGACGGTCTGGTGACAGTGTGCGTGCAGCATCCCGGAGAAGGCGACGACTACACGCTCGACAAACCCATGTCGCACTGGCCCGGCGGCGGCAACACACCTGCGCGGCCCGCGGTGGTCGCGGTGTGGCGGTCCGAAGGTGGGATCGGCGTTTAAGACTGCGCGGGCAGGTCACCGGTGAGTACGCTCGCAGGAGTGACCTTCCCAATCCGCATCGGTGTTCAGATTCAGCCGCAACACTCGCCGACCTACAGCCACATCCGCGACGCGGTCCGGCGCTGTGAAGACCTCGGTGTCGACATCGCGTTCAACTGGGACCACTTCTTTCCGCTCTACGGCGATCCCGACAGCGCCCACTACGAGTGCTGGACCATGCTGGGCGCGTGGGCCGAGCAGACCTCGCGCATCGAGATCGGCGCGCTGGTCAGCTGCAACTCCTACCGGAACCCCGAGCTGCTGGCCGACATGGCCCGTACGGTCGACCACATTTCGGCCGGGCGCCTCATCCTCGGCATCGGATCTGGTTGGAAGCAAAAGGATTACGACGAGTACGGCTATGAGTTCGGCACCGCGGGCAGCCGGCTCGACGACCTGGCCGAGGCCCTGCCCCGCATCAGGTCTCGACTGGCCAAGCTCAACCCGGCGCCGACCCGCGACATCCCGATCCTGGTCGGCGGCCAAGGCGAACGCAAGACACTGCGGCTGGTGGCCGAACACGCCGACATCTGGCACGCGTTCGTCGACCGCAACACCTACCCGGGCAAGGCCACGGTGCTGTCCGAACACTGCGCGGCCGTCGGTCGGGAACCGGGCACCGTCGAACGCTCCGCCGGGGTCCAGGAGAGCGGCGGGGTGGACGCCATGCTCGCGGAAGCCGACGCGCTGGCCGATCTCGGTGTGACGATCCTGACCGTCGGGGTCAACGGCCCGGACTACGACCTCAGCGCCGCTGCGGCACTGTGCCGTTGGCGCGACGGGCGCACCGCCGCGGGCTGATCTTCGCCGCCGGTCCTCCATACGTACGACAAATATCGCTGCCGCGGTTACCGCGTGAGACACTCGGCGCATTGCTGTCACGCACAGGGGGCGCCTAGGTTGCCGAAGAAGTACGGGGTCAAAGAGAAAGACCTGGTTGTCACGCACATCATCAACCTGGTGATGACGGGCAAGCTGCGCACGGGAGACCGGATCGACCGGAACGAGATCGTGCGGGATCTCGGGTTGAGCCGGGTGCCCATCCAGGAGGCCGTCGTGCAGCTTGAGCACGACGGGATCCTGTCGACCCGCTATCACCGGGGCGCGTTCGTGGCCCGGTTCGACGAGGCCACCGTCGCCGAACACCACGAGCTGTACGGCATGCTCAACGGCATCGCATCGGCCCGCTGCGCCGCCAACCCCACCCCGCGCATCCTCGCCGATCTCGACGACACGCTGCGCAGCCTGCGGGCGGCCAAGGACACCAAATCGTTCCAAGAGGCGTGCTGGGTCTTTCGCGACGCGATCAACAACGAGTACGCGGGCCCGCGCCTGCAGGCCACCATCCGGGCCGGGAAGAGCTTTGCCCCATCGGAATTCTGGCTGACCTACCCGAAGGCAAAGGCCGATTTCCTGGCCGGCTACGAGGAGGAGACCGCCGCGATCCACAACCGGGATCCCGAAACTGCCCGACGCGTGTGCCTGGAGCGTTCACAACTGATGGCTCGCATCATGATCTCCGAGCTCACCCGGCGCGGGGTGTTCGGCGAATTGCGGTCGCCTTGAGCCGAACAGCTCTCCTCACCGCGTCCGACCACTAGGTTGCATCAGATGAGCGTCAGACGATTCGCGGCGCTGGTGGCATCGATCCTGATGGTGATGGGGCTGGTGCTGGCAGGGCCGGCCGCAGCAGATGCCGACCAGTGCGCCCCGCCCGGCGTCGAGAGCGCCAGTGCGCTGCCGACCAACCTCGCAGCCGCGGCGACCGGACCCGGGGCGGACAAATACACCACGCCCGATGTCGAGCCGCTCGACGCGGTCCGGTTGGACACCCTGGGGCTCGGCACCCCGGGCGTGCTCACGGTCGGAACCCTGTCGGACGCGCCGCCGAGCATCTGCATCAACTCCGCGGGCCAGTTCACCGGGTTCGACAACGAGGTGCTGCGTGCGATCGCCGACAAGCTGGGCCTCAAGATCAACTTCGTCGGCACCGAGTTCTCGGGCCTGCTGGCGCAGACCGCGTCGCGCCGCTTCGACGTGGCGTCGTCGTCGATCACCACGACCGACGCGCGGCGGCGCACCGTGGGCTTCACCAACGGCTACGACTTCGGCTACTTCTCGTTGGTGGTGCCGACCGGTTCACCCATCACGGGCTTCTCGCAACTGGCCCCCGGGCAGCGCATCGGCGTCGTGCAGGGCACCGTGCAGGAGGCCTACGTCATCGACACGCTGCACCTGCAGCCCGTGAAGTTCCCCGACTACAACACGGTCTACGCGAGCCTCAAGTCCCGGCAGATCGACGCGTGGGTGGCACCGTCACAACAGGCGTCGGGCACGGTGCAGCCGGGTGACCCGGCGCAGATCATCGAAAACACCTTCAGCTTGGACAATTTCGTGGCCTGGGCGGTGGCCAAGGAGAACAAGCCCCTGATCGACGCGCTCAACTCCGGGCTCGACGCGGTGATCGCCGACGGCACCTGGGCGCGGCTGTACTCCGACTGGGTGCCGCGGGCGCTGCCGCCGGGCTGGAAGCCCGGCTCCAAAGCCGCGCCGGCGCCGCAGCTGCCGGACTTCAACGCGATCGCGGCGAGTCACCAACAGCCCGCCGCCACGGGCCCGGTCGCGGCGAAATCGACGCTGTCCCAACTGGCCGACTCTTTCCTGGACTGGGATCTGTACCGCCAGGCGATTCCCGACCTGTTCAAGACCGGTCTACCGAACACGCTGATCCTCACGGTGTCGGCGAGCATCATCGGCCTGGTCCTCGGCATGGGCCTCGCGGTGGCAGGCATCTCGCGCTCCCGCTGGCTGCGCTGGCCCGCACGGGTCTACACCGACATCTTCCGCGGCCTGCCCGAAGTCGTGATCATCCTGCTGATCGGGCTGGGCGTCGGGCCCGTCGTCGGGTCACTGACCGGCAACAGCCCCTACCCGCTCGGCATCGCGGCGCTCGGGCTGATGGCCGCGGCCTACATCGGCGAGATCTTCCGGTCGGGCATCCAGAGCGTCGAGGCCGGGCAGCTCGAGGCATCGCGCGCGCTGGGCTTCAGCTACGGCGCGTCGATGCGGCTCGTCGTCGTCCCGCAGGGCGTGCGCCGGGTGCTTCCCGCGCTCATGAACCAGTTCATCTCACTGCTGAAGGCTTCGTCGCTGGTGTACTTCCTCGGGCTGGTCGCCAGTCAGCGCGAACTTTTCCAGGTCGGCCGGGATCTCAACGCGCAGACCGGCAATCTGTCGCCGCTGGTCGCCGCGGGCCTGTTCTACCTGCTGCTGACCATCCCGCTGACCCACCTCGTGAACTACGTCGACAACCGGCTGCGCCGCGGCCGAGCGCCCGTGGAAGAGGAACTGCCGCCCGCCGCGACCACCCAGGAGATGATCTGATGCCGGGCCCAGAAGCAGTCTCGTTGGCCGCCACGGGCATTCACCTGTCGTTCGGGCCGAACGCGGTGTTGCGCGGCGTCGATCTCGATGTGCCCGCGGGCACCACCACGGCGGTCATCGGGCCGTCCGGGTCGGGCAAGTCGACGCTGCTGCGGACCCTCAACCGGCTCTACGAACCCGACAGCGGCGACATCCTGCTCGACGGCCGGTCCGTGCTGGCCGACAATCCCGACCAGCTGCGTCAGCGCATCGGCATGGTGTTCCAGCAGTTCAACCTCTTTCCGCACCGCACCGTGCTGGACAACGTCACCCTGGGCCCGCGCAAGCTCAAGGGTCTCGGTGCCGACGCGGCGCGCGAGCTCGGGCTGGCGCAGCTCGACCGGGTCGGCCTGCGGCACAAGGCCGATGTGCGTCCCGCCACGCTGTCCGGCGGCCAGCAGCAGCGCGTCGCGATCGCCCGTGCGCTCGCGATGGCACCCCAGGTGATGTTCTTCGACGAGGCCACCTCGGCGCTCGACCCCGAGCTGGTCAAAGGGATCCTGGAGCTCATCGCCGAACTGGCGGCCGACGGCATGACCATCGTGGCCGTCACCCACGAGATGGGGTTCGCGCGCTCGACCGCCGACACCGTGGTGTTCATGGACCACGGCAAGGTCGTCGAGTCCGGGCCCCCGGCGCAATTGTTCGAATCGGCCGAAACAGACCGGCTCCGCCGGTTCCTCTCCCAGGTGCTCTGAGTTAGCTGGCCAAGCTGACATCCTGGCAGGCCCAGACAGGTTAGACTAGCGAATTATGGTGGAGACCGAATCCCAAGTCACCGAGCTGGCTGGGGAATTGCAGCGGGTGCTCTCCAAGGTTTTCTCCGTGCTGCGCCGCGGCGACACCAACAAGGGCACCGCGGGTGACCTCACGCTTGCTCAGCTGTCGATTTTGCTGACCTTGCTCGATCAGGGTCCGATCCGGATGACCGAGCTGGCCGCCCGTGAGCGGGTCCGTACGCCCACCACCACCGTGGCGATCCGCCGGCTGGAGAAGCTCGGCCTGGTCAAACGCTCCCGTGACCCCTCTGACCTGCGAGCCGTGCTCGTCGACGTGACGCCGCGCGGGCTGGTCCAGCACCGCGAATCGCTCGCGGCCCGGCGCGCCGACCTGGCCGCGCGGCTGGCCAAGCTCAGCGCCGAGGATCTCGAGACCCTGTCCAAGGCCTTGGCGCCGCTGGAGCGGCTGGCCGGTGGCGAGCAAGAGGACCAGAAGGGCGCGCCGGAACCACCCGGCTGCGGATAACTCCTAGCCCAGCCAGTCCAGCACGGCCGCCGCGGTCCACGACTGCTGCATGCTGCCAAGCGGCTCACCCGTGAACGGTTCGTAGTACTCGGCGAAGGTGCCGTCGCTGGCCTGGCGCAGCCCTTCGCGTCGCAGCGTCAGCGCCCGCTCTGCCCAGCCGCGCCGCGCGAAACACCACGAGAACAGCCACGTCATCACGGGCCACACCGGCCCGCGCCAGTATTCGCGCGGCCGGAAATCCCGCGACACCGGCGACGTCGACGGAATCAACGCGTATCTCAGGTCGGGATGCCCGCAGAACCGCGGGCCCTCCAGCAGCCGCAGCAACGCGCGTTCCCGGTCGTGCGGCAGCCCGCCGCACAGCAGCGGGGCGAACTGCGCGACGGTCTCGGTCGCCACCCAGCGCTTGGCCTTGACGTCGAAATCCTTTGCTGCGCCGGTCCGTTCGTCACTGGTTTCGACGACCCCGGCGCGGAACCGCTCGGCCCACGAATACAGGTCGCGGACATCCGCGTGCGGGCGCTTGTGGTCTTCACCGATCTCGGCGAGCACCTGGCAGGCCACCGAGAACACCGCCGAGACGAACACGTCCTGCACCGCGAAGCTCATCACCTTGGGCAGCAGACCGTCCTCGTAGCGGACCGATTTCATCTCCTCCAGCAGCCACAGGTACCGGTCGTACTCGAGGTCGGACGGGCGCTGGCTGGCGTCGGTGACGATGGTGTTGTCCTCGCGCTGATACTCGGGCACCGCGCCGGGAATCACGTTGGCATAGGCGCTGTCCCAGCGCGGGGAGTTGTCCATGCCGGACTCCCAGCCGTGATACAGCGTTATCCGGCCCTGCTCGTCCTGATCGCGACATTCGGCCAGCCACCGATGCCACCGCACCAGATCCGCCCAGCGCCGGTCCAGGAACGCCGCGGCCACCGCGCGCGTGGACCGCCCCCTGGTCTTGGCGTGATCGAGGATGCGCTGCACCGCGATCGCGTGCACGGGCGGCTGCGTGATGCCGGACGTGTGCCTGTTGCGCGGTGCGTTGGCGGCCAGGGCCGACGTGGCCCAGCGCGCCGGGCCGGGGAAGTAGCCGTCGACACCGTTGGCGAACACGATGTGCGGGATCATGCCGTTGCGCCACTGCGCCGAGAGCAGGGTGTCGAGTTCCACGACCGCCCGCTCGACGCTCAACGGCGCCAAGCCGATCGACACGAACGCCGCGTCCCAGCTCCACATGTGCGGGTACAGCAGGGGCGCCGCGGTGGTCATCACGCCGAGGTCGTTGCCGCGCAGCAGATAGGCAGCCCGGGCGGCGAGCTGCGTTGGCGCGAAGCTGGGATCAGGTGGCATCCGTACCATGATGCGACGTCGACGGCCTGCGCGCAGGTCGGTAGGGTTTGCGGCGTGCCAACCGCGCTGATCACGGGAGCCGGTGGCGGTATCGGTTCGGCGATCGCCGCCGCCCTCGCCCCCACCCACACCCTGCTGCTGGCCGGGCGCCCGTCGGCGCATCTCGACGAGGTCGCCGAGCGGCTCGGCGCCCCGACCTGGCCACTGGACCTCACCGACCCGGACTCGATCGAGGCGAGCACCGAGGTGCTCGCCGAACTCGACGTCCTGGTGCACAACGCGGGCGTGCTCTTCCCGGGCCGGGTCGCCGAGTCGAGCGCCGACGAGTGGCGGGCCAGCTTTGAGGTCAACGTAACCGGCGCCGTCGCGCTCACGCTGGCGCTGCTGCCCGCCCTGCGGGCCGCCCGCGGTCACGTCGTGTTCATCAATTCCGGTGCCGGACGGACGGTTTCGCCCGGCATGGCGTCGTATTCGGCGAGCAAGTTCGCGCTGCGAGCATTCGCCGACTCCCTGCGGGCCGACGAGCCGTCGCTACGCGTGACGTCGATCTTCCCGGGCCGCACCGACTCCGAGATGCAGCGCGCGTTGGTCGCCTACGAGGAGCGCGACTACGACCCCGAGCGTTTCCTGCGCCCCGAGACCGTCGCGGGCCTGGTCGCCACGGCCGTCACCACCCCGCCCGACGGCCACGTGCACGAAATCGTGGTCCGCCCCGGGTGATTTGCGTGCGTTCAGCGGCGGTGAGCGCCGGTGAACGCACACAAATCCCTCAGACGACGAGGTTGATCAGCCGGCCCGGCACCACGATGATCTTCTTCGGCGCCGCACCGGCCAGAAAGCCCTGCACCTTGTCGTCCGCCAAGGCCGCCGCCTCGACCGCGGCCTTGTCCGCATCGGCCGCCACGGTGATCTTGCTGCGGACCTTGCCGTTGACCTGAACCGGCAGTTCGACGGTGTCGTCGACCAGGTAGCGCTCGTCGGCGACCGGGAACGGCCCGTGCGCCAGCGACTTCTCGTGGCCCAGCCGGTGCCACAGTTCCTCGGCCAGGTGCGGCGCGAGCGGCGCGACCATCAACACCAGCGGCTCGAGCGCCGCGCGGGCCCGCACCCCTTCCTTGGTGAGGTGGTTGGTGTACTCGATCAGCTTGGCCGCCGCGGTGTTGTTGCGCAGTGCCACATAGTCTTCGGTGACACCGGCGATCGTGCGGTGCAGGATCTTGGCGGTGTCGTCGTCGATCGCCTCGTGTTCGGCGACATCGGTGGCACCTGTCTCCTCGGACACCACCAGGCGCCACACGCGCTGCAGGAACCGGTGTGCGCCGACGACGTCCTTGGTCGCCCACGGCCGCGACGCCTCGAGCGGACCCATCGACATCTCGTAGACCCGCAGCGTGTCCGCGCCGTAGTTGTCACAGATCTCGTCGGGCGACACCGAGTTCTTCAGGCTCTTGCCGATCTTGCCGAACTCCTGGTTGACCTCGATCTCACCGTCGGGGCCGGTCCAGTAGAACTTGCCGTCACGTTCGACGACCTCCGCGGCGGGCACGTACGAGCCCCGCGCGTCGGTGTAGGCGAACGCCTGGATGTAGCCCTGGTTGACCAGGCGCCGATAGGGCTCGCGCGACGACACGTGGCCGAGGTCGTAGAGCACCTTGTGCCAGAACCGCGAGTACAGCAGGTGCAGCACCGCATGTTCGACGCCACCGACGTAGAGGTCGACGCCGCCCGGGTCGTCGGGGCCGTGCTCGTCGGGCCGCGGACCCATCCAGTAGGCCTCGTTCTCCTTGGCGCACAGCTCGTCCGGGTTGTGCGGGTCGGTGTAGCGCAGCTCGTACCACGAGCTGCCCGCCCACTGCGGCATGACGTTGGTGTCGCGCGTATAGGGCTTGAGGCCGTCGCCCAGGTCCAGCTCGACGTGCACCCATTCGGTCGCCTTGTTCAGCGGCGGCGAGGGCTCACTGTCGGCGTCGTCGGGGTCGAACAGCACCGGCGAATAGTCGGGCACATCCGGAAGCTCAACGGGCAGAGCCGATTCCGGCAGCGGGTGGGCGCGTCCGTCGGCGTCGTAGACGATCGGGAACGGCTCGCCCCAGTACCGCTGGCGCGCGAACAGCCAGTCGCGCAGCTTGTATTCGATGCGCGCCTGCCCGCGGCCGTCGACCTCGAGGCGGTTGACGATCGCGACCTTCGCGTCCTCCACCGACAACCCGTCGAGGAAGCCGGAGTTGACCATGGTGCCGTCACCGTTGTAGGCACATTCCGAAATATCACCGCCCGCAACGACTTCGATGATCGGCAGGCCGAACTCCGTGGCGAAGTCCCAGTCCCGCTGGTCGCCGCCCGGCACCGCCATGATCGCGCCCGTGCCGTACCCGCTCAGCACATAGTCGGCGATGAAGATCGGAATGCGTTGATCGTTGACCGGGTTGACGGCGTAGGCGCCGAGGAACACACCGGTCTTGGTCTTGTTCTCCTGGCGCTCCAGGTCGGACTTCGCGGCGATCGCGGCTCGATAGGCGCTGACCGCCTCGGCAGGCGAATTCGCACCGTAGGTCCACCGCGAGTCCACGCCCTCGGGCCACGACGCGGCCGCGAGCTGCTCCACCAGCGGATGCTCGGGCGCCAGCACCAGATACGTGGCACCGAACAGCGTGTCTGGGCGGGTGGTGAACACCTCGACATCACCTGCGTCGGTCGCGAAGCGCACCTGGGCACCCGTCGAGCGCCCGATCCAGTTGCGCTGCATGGTCTTGACCTTTTCCGGCCAGTCCAGCACGTCGAGATCCTCGAGCAGCCGGTCCGAATAGGCCGTGATGCGCATCATCCACTGCCGCAACCGCTTCCGGAACACCGGGAAGTTGCCGCGGTCGCTGCGGCCGTCCGAGGTGACCTCCTCGTTGGCCAGCACCGTGCCCAAGCCTGGGCACCAGTTCACCATCGAGTCCGCGCGGTACACCAGCCGGTAGGAGTCGATCACATCGGCCCGCTCACCGGCGTCGAGCTTCGCCCAATCCCGGCCGTCGTCGAGAACCCGGGTACCCGAGTCGAACTCGGCCACCAGCTCGGAGATGCGGCGCGCACGGCCCAGCGCCGGGTCGAACCAGGCGTTGTAGATCTGCAGGAAGATCCACTGCGTCCACTTGTAGAAGTCGACATCGGTCGTGGAGAAGCTGCGCCGCGCGTCGTGGCCCAGCCCGAGCCGGCCCAGCTGACGGCGGAAGTTGACGATGTTGGCCTCGGTGCGGGTCCGCGGATGCGTGCCCGTCTGCACCGCGTACTGCTCGGCGGGCAGCCCGAACGCGTCGAAGCCCAGCGCGTGCAGCACGTTGCGGCCCGTCATCCGGTAGAAGCGGGCGTACACATCCGTCGCGATGTAGCCGAGCGGATGGCCGACATGCAGGCCCTCGCCGGACGGGTACGGGAACATGTCCTGGACGAACATCTTGTCGGCCGGGATCTCGGCACCGTCCTGCGGTGCCAGCGTGCCCACCGGATTGGCGACGTTGAACGTACCCAGCACCTGCCACCGTTCCTGCCAGGCACGCTCGATCTCCCCCGCGAGCTCCGCGTTGTAGCGGTGCTGCGGGGTGTCCCCCACGTCGGAGGCTGGCTGCGTGGTCGCGGAGTCGGTCACGCCCAACAGGGTATAAGGCGGCTCAGCAGGATCGAAATGCCAGCTCACCGCCCCCGGCCCGCACCCCGAGGGCACGGGTTGGTATCAGTTCCGTCGCGGCTGAGTCAGGGCTTGGTTCCAGCTCGGTTGAGGTGCTGGTGGCGGCCTGGTCAGCGTGGATACAGTCGGCGCCTGACGAGGGGCAGACAGTCTCCCCGACCCGTTCGAGAAGGACCGCGCAGATGATCGACATGGCCCGCCGCTGGCGGGTTCTGGCAGCAGGAGTGGCAGCAGGCATGGCGGGGGTTGTTGGCTTCGCCGGCCAAACCGCTTCCGCCGAACCCGTGTTTCCCATCCCCGCCCCGGCACCGGTCGTACCGGCCCCGGTCGCCGCAGCTCCCGCAGCCCCAGGTGTCGCGCAAGGCATCGCACCGGGCCCGGTCCTCGCACCCGCGGTCGCCGCGCCGCAGCAGATCGTGCCCGCGTCGTCCGGCACCATCGCCGACTACTTCAAGAGCAAGGGCGTGGCGATGCAGCCCCAGGTCAGCCACGACTTCAAGGCGCTCACCATCGTGCTGCCGATGCCGACCGGCTGGAGCACGGTGCCCGACCCCAACGTGCCCGACGCGTTCGCGGTCATCGCCGACCGCGCCAGCACCGACCTCTACACGCCCAACGCCCAGGTGGTCGTGTACAAGCTGGTGGGCAACTTCGACCCCAAGGAAGCCATCAGCCACGGCTACATCGACAGCCAGCAGCAGCTGGGCTGGCGGACCACCGACATGTCCATGACCGATTTCGGCGGATTCCCGTCGGCCTTCATCGAAGGTAGCTACCAGGCCGACGGCCAGATGCTCAACACGTCGCGGCGCCATGTGATCGCGACCTCGGGTACCGACCGCTATCTGGTGTCGATGTCCGTCAACTACGCGGCGGCCAACCAGGGCGTATCAGCTGCCGCCGATGCCGCCGACGCGATCGTGTCGGGCTTCAAGGTGAGTGCACCGGGCCCTGCCGCACCGCCCGCGGCACCGGCTGCGCCCGCACCCGCACCGCCCGGAGCAGCTCCGGCAGCGGGTTTGCCACAGCTTTTGGGGCTCACGGGCTAGCGTCCCACCAGCCGGGATCCGCACGACAGAAGGCGCATCGGGCTCGTATTGTGTGGCCCATGCTGATCGCCGCGCTGCTGTGTCTGAGCGCCGCCGTCATCGTCGGAGTCCTGGGTCTGTGGTTGTTGACCCGGCCGCGCACCGGCGATCCCGTGCGCGCTGTGCTTCGGGCGGTCGCCCCGACCCAACTGGCCGCCGCGGTCATGCTCGCGGCCGGCGGGGCGGCCGCGCTCGCCGCGCAACCGCAGACCGGCCTGATGGTCGTCGTGGTGTGCATCATCGGCGCGGTCGCCACCGTTGCGGCCGGCTGCTGGCAGAGCGCGAAAGCCGTTGCGCTCAGTGAGGCCGCGACCGAGAAGGCAGGCTGCGCCGGGTCGTGCGCCGGCTGCACGCTGTCGTGTCAGTGACAGTCCGCTAATTGCGGCTGACGTCGATCGGATGCGTCGCGAGCAGCGACATGGGCAGCGGCTGCCTGCGCAACACGCGACCCCAGAGATCCACGCGCGGCTCGATCAACACATCGGATGGCAACGCCGACAGCACGATCCAGTCGTCGCGCTCGATCTCGCCGTCGAGCTGACCGATGGTCCAGCCCGAGTAGCCGGCGAAGATGCGGACCCCTTCGATCATCGGTGCGAGCACGTCGGGGTCGGCATCGAGATCGACCATCACGATGCGGCCCTGCACATGGCGCAGGCCCGGCACGCCGTCAGCCTGCATGCCGACCCGCAGCGTCGCGAGACACAGGGCCGAATCACGTTTGACCGGACCGCCGATGAACATGGTCTTGGGTTTGGCGGTCAGTTTCGCCCACTGCGGCAGCACGTTGTAGACCGCGGTCTCGCTGGCCCGGTTCAGCACCACACCCAGTGTCCCGCCGGCGTTGTGCTCGACGATGTAGATGACGCTGCGCCGAAACGTCGGCTCGAGCAGATCGGTGTTGGCGAGCAGCAGCGTGCCCGGCCGCACCCGGTGTGCCGCGGGCGCGACGAAGTCCTCCGGATCCTCTGACGCAGCCACGCGTCCATCATGGCACCAGCCTCGCGCTGTCGTGGCGAACAAGGGCAGGCGTCGCGGCGATTTTTGCCGCGGTGTGCTCCGGCGGCCCGTCCCGAACGCCACCGCACCCGTTTGCTCGCCGCCTGCGCGCGCACACTTTGTACTGTGGATCGGGTTGCCCTTCGCTGTCAGGCCGGCCTCCGAACAGGACGTGATCTCCGTGGTTGACGCTCGCGCGCCCATCGCTCTCTGGCGATCGCTGCGCGGCATGACCGAGTTCCGTCGGCTGCTCGAGCTGCGGGTCGTCAGCCAGTTCGGCGACGGTCTGTTCCAGGCCGGGCTGGCGGGTGCGATCCTGTTCAACCCGGAACGCGCCGCGGGGCCGTGGGCCATCGCGGGGGCCTTCGCGGTGCTGTTCCTGCCGTACTCGGCGCTCGGTCCGGCCGCGGGCGCCCTGTTGGACCGCTGGGACCGCCGGTTGGTCATGATCGGCGCGAACCTCGGGCGGCTCGTGCTGGTGCTGCTCGTCGGCGTCCTGCTGGCGTTCGGCGTCGCGGATTTACCGATCCTGTGCGGCGCGCTGATCGTCAACGGTTTCACGCGGTTCGTGTCATCGGGCCTGTCGGCCGCACTGCCGGACGTCGTGCCTGCCGACCAGGTCGTCACGATGAACTCCGTGGCCACCGCGACCGGCGCGGTCGCGGCGTTCCTCGGGGCCAACTTCATGCTGTTGCCGCGGTGGGTGTTCGGTGCCGACGACGCAGGCGCCGCGGTCATCATCTTCATCGTGCTCGCGCCCGTGGCGCTCGCGTTGTGGCTGTCGGTGCGGTTCGGCCCACATGTGCTGGGCCCGCACGAGAGCAGGCGGGCCATCCACGGTTCGGTGGCCTACGCGGTGTCCACGGGCTGGGTGCACGGCGTCAAGACGGTCATGGCGGTGCGGCCCGTGGGTGCGACGCTCGCGGGCCTGGCAGCGCACCGCATGGCGTTCGGCATCAACACCTTGCTGGTGCTGGTGATCGTGCGACACACAGACACCCCGAATCAGGTCGCGGGCCTCGGCCTCGGCACCGCAGTGGTGTTCCTCGCCGCCGCGGGCGCCGGTTCGTTCCTCGCCACGGTGGTCACCCCGGCCGTGATCGCCCGCGTCGGCCGATACGCGACCGCCAACTGGGCGCTGGGGTTCGCCGCGGTCGTACAGCTCGCCGGGGTGACGCTGCACCTGCCGGTCATGCTCGTGTGCGGCTTCCTGCTCGGCGCGTCCGGACAGTTGGTGAAGCTGTGCGCCGACTCCGCGATGCAGCTCGACGTCGACGACGCGCTGCGCGGGCACGTGTTCACGGTGCAGGACGCGTTGTTCTGGATGTCGTTCATCGCGGCCATCACGGCCTCGGCCGCCGTGATCCCGGCCGACGGGCACGCGCCCGGTCTTGTCGTGGCGGGCTCGGTGATCTACCTCGCCGGACTGGCCACCCACGCGGTGGTGGCGAGGCCCGCACAACGCGGGGTCTAGGGTGACCGGCATGACCACAGCGGCAGCGATCGTGGCCGATCTCCGTGCCGAAAGTGATGACCTCGACGCGCTCGTCGCCGACCTGCCTGCCGAGCAGTGGGCGACGCCGACCCCGGCACCGGGATGGACCATCGCCCACCAGATCGCCCACCTGCTGTGGACGGATCGCGTGTCGCTGATCGCCGTGACCGACGAGCCCGGCTTCCAGCAGGTGCTGTCCGAGGCCATGCAGAACCCGACGGGCTTCGTCGACGCCGCGGCCGAGGAAGTGGCGCTCACGCCGCCCGGCCAACTGCTGTCGGAATGGCGCACGACACGGACCCGTCTGCACGACGAGCTGCTCGGCGTCGCCGACGGGCGCAAGCTGCCCTGGTTCGGACCACCGATGAGCGCGGCGTCGATGGCGACGGCCCGGATGATGGAGACCTGGGCGCACGGCCTGGACGTGGCCGACACGCTCGGCGTCCGCAGGCTCGCGACCCCGCGGCTGCGCTCGATCGCCCACATCGGGGTGCGGACCCGCAACTTCGCGTTCACCGTGCACGGACTACCCGTGCCCGTCGACGAGTTCCGGGTCGAGCTCGTCGCCCCGGACGGTGCGCTCTGGACCTGGGGGCCCGAGGATGCCGCGCAACGCGTCACGGGCTCGGCCGAGGACTTCTGCATGCTGGTCACGCAGCGGCGGGCACCGGCCGATCTCGACGTGTCCGCCGTGGGGCCCGACGCACAGAAGTGGCTGACCATCGCGCAGGCGTTCGCGGGCCCGCCCGGCGCAGGCCGGGGCTGAGCGGTCTGCTTGCCGATTTCGGCTCTGCGGCCACGGCGCGAAAGTTCGAGTGGCCCGCGCCCTCAGCGCAGGATCAGCTCGGCGGGGCGACGTCGGCTGCGGTGTCAGCCGCACCATCGCCGTCAGCGTCGGTGAGCTTCACATCCCACTTCCCGTCGCCGTCGGTGTCGACATACGCCACGCCGGGCCCGAGCACCCGGTCGGCGAGGCCGTTCTCGTCGATATCGAGCAGTTGGTCGTCGACCGCACCGTCGGCATCGAAATCCACGAGCGGCCCACCCGGGCCGACTTCGACCCCGTCCAGGCCGAACCAGCGCACCTGACCCGTGCGGTCCACCCGCACCGACCAAGTGCCCGCGCCGTCATCGGTGAAATAGCTCTCGGCGCGCCCGTCGTCGTCGGAGTCGAGCAGCGCGTGCTCGGCCAGACCGTCGCCGTCGAGGTCCGCCAGCACGTCGTCGACGCGTCCGTCGCCGTCGAGATCCAGCCCGACGCCGTCGGGCCTGCCGTCACCATCGGTGTCGACCGCAGGCTCCGCAGTCCACATGGTCGCCGACCCGTCGGGATCACCCAGGCAGTACTCCATGACTGATCAGACGCACGGTCAGCCCCTCGCGTTCCACCATTTCAGAAGTTCTTCGGTCGCTTCCTCACGCGTCAGCGGGCCGCGTTCCAGCCGCAGCTCTTTGAGATGGCGCCAGGCCTCGCCGATCTGCGGACCCGCGGGGATGCCCAGCAGTTCCATGATCTCGTTGCCGTCGAGGTCGGGCCGTACGCGCTGCAGATCCTCTTTCGCGGCGAGCTCGGCGATGCGGGCCTCGAGATCGTCGTAGTTGGCCTGCAGCCGCGCGGCGCGTCGCTTGTTGCGCGTCGTGCAGTCGGCACGGACGAGTTTGTGCAGCCGGCTCAGCAGCGGCCCGGCATCGGTGACATACCGGCGCACGGCCGAATCGGTCCACTTGCCGGTGCCCTTGTCGTCGGCGTAGCCGTGGAACCGCAGGTGCAGATACACCAGCTGGGACACGTCGTCGACCATCTGCTTGGAGTACTTGAGCGCCCGCATGCGCTTGCGGGTCATCTTCGCGCCGACCACTTCGTGGTGGTGGAAGCTCACGCCGCCGTCGGGCTCGTGGCGTCGGGTCGCGGGCTTGCCGATGTCATGCAGCAGCGCGGCCCACCGCAGCACCAGATCAGGGCCCTCGTCCTCGAGGTCGATCGCCTGCCGCAACACCGTGAGCGAATGCCAGTAGACGTCTTTGTGCTGGTGGTGTTCGTCGATGGCCATCCGCATGTCACCGACCTCGGGCAGCACGACCGCGCCCAGCCCGGTCTGGACCATCAGATCGATGCCTGCGACCGGATCGGCACCGAGCAGCAGCTTGTCCAGTTCGGCGGCGACGCGCTCGACCGTGATCCGGGACAGCTGCGGCGCCATCTCCAGCAGCGCCTCCAGAACCCGCGGCGCCACCCCGAAGCCCAACTGTGACACGAACCGCGCGGCGCGCAGCATGCGCAGCGGATCGTCACCGAACGACACCTCGGGCGCCGACGGCGTGTCGAGGATCTTGTCGCGCAACGCGGCCAAACCGCCCAGGGGATCGTGGAATTCGGCCGGCCCGTCGCCCGTCACGCGGATCGCCATGGCGTTGGCGGTGAAGTCGCGGCGCGCCAGATCGTCATCGAGGTTGTCCCCGAATTCGACCGTCGGGTTCCGGGACACCTGGTCGTAGCTGTCGGCGCGGAACGTCGTGATCTCGATGCGGTGGCCGCCCTTGACGACGCCGATGGTGCCGAACTCGATGCCCGCCTCCCACAGCCCGTCGCCCCAGCTGCGCAGGAGCTTGCGCATCTGCTCGGGCCGGGCATCGGTGGTGAAATCGAGATCACTGGTGTCGGTGAGCCGGCCCAGCAGCGCGTCGCGGACGCTGCCACCCACCAGATACAGCGCGTGACCCTCGGCGGCGAACGCCGCGCCCAGGTCACGCAGCACCGCGGCATGCCGGTTCAACGCGACGAGCGCACCGGCCAGCAGTTCGGCATCAGCAGCAGCAGCATCAGGCACGTTCGGACAGCCTAATGCTCCCAGCGCGCCCACTACCGGCGAGTGTGGCGGGAACGAAACCTCGTGGCAGCTACTATCGCTTGGGTGTCGGACGGCGAACAGGCCAAACCAAGACGACGCCGAGGCCGGCGCCGGGGCCGTCGTCGTGCGCAGCGCGCGGCCGGTCCACCCGTCGACAACAGCGAGCACACCACCGCCGAGACCGGCGAACCCGCCGCGAACGGCACTCCTGATGACAAGCCGACTCCGACACCCAAAGCCCAGCCCAAGCAGCACAAGCCCCGCCCCCGACGGGCTCCCGATCGGCTTCGCACGGTGCACGAGACCTCAGCGGGGGGCCTCGTGATCGACGGTATCGACGGCCCCAAGGACACCCAGCTGGCGGCGCTCATCGGCCGCGTCGACCGGCGCGGCCGTATGTTGTGGTCACTGCCCAAGGGGCACATCGAACTCGGCGAGACGGCCGAGCAGACCGCGATCCGGGAAGTCGCCGAGGAGACCGGCATCCAGGGCAGCGTGCTGGCTGCGCTGGGCAGCATCGACTACTGGTTTGTCACCGAGGGCCGACGCGTGCA
Organism: Mycolicibacterium mageritense; assembly: GCF_010727475.1. Classification (NCBI taxonomy): domain Bacteria; kingdom Bacillati; phylum Actinomycetota; class Actinomycetes; order Mycobacteriales; family Mycobacteriaceae; genus Mycobacterium; species Mycolicibacterium mageritense. The sequence continues at coordinate 2,591,750 of NZ_AP022567.1, read as the reverse complement.
CAAGACGGTGCACCATTATCTGATGCGATTCCTCGGTGGTGAGCTGTCCGACGACGACGTCGAGGTCACCGAAGTCGCGTGGGTTCCGCTGCACGAACTGCCGTCCCGCCTGGCCTACGCCGACGAACGCCGCCTGGCCGAGGTCGCCGACGAGCTGATCGACAAACTGCACGCCGATGGGCCTGGCGCGCTGCCCCCACTCCCCCGCAGCGCACCGCGGCGCCGCCCCCAGACCCATTCGCACGCCCGCAATCACCGCCGCGACGATTCCGCTCAGCCCCAGCCCCGCCGGCGCACGAACGGATGCGGACAGGGACCGTGACCGCGCTCTCGGCGGCGCAGCGCTGGCCGTCGATCGTGACGCGCGCAGTGCTGGTTGTGGCGATCGTGATCCTCACCGCCATGCCCGCACTGGTGATGCCGCGCGCCGCCGCGGGTGAACCGGGTGCCGTGCCGTTCCTGCAGATCCGCATCGACCGCGTCTCACCCGAGGTGGTGACCACGACCAGTGAATCGGTCCTGACGGTCACCGGGGTCGTGCTCAACGTCGGTGACCGCCCGGTCCGCGACGTCGTGATCCGGCTCGAGCACGCCCGCGCGGTGACATCGTCGACAACGCTGCGCACCGACCTGACCGGCAATCTCGATCAGTTCGAACCAGTCGCCGACTTCACCACCGTGTCCCCGGAGATGCAGCGCGGCCAAGCCGTCCCGTTCTCGCTGTCCTTCCCGCTGCGTGCGGCCGACGGGCCGTCCCTGCACATCGAACAGCCCGGCGTGTACCCAGTCATGGTCAACGTCAACGGAACCCCGGACTATGGCGCGCCAGCACGCCTCGACGACGCGCGCTTCCTGCTCCCGGTACTCGGCGTGCCACCTGCCTCCGGACAACCCGACGAGGACCACACCGCGCCGAGTTCGCCCGCCGAGACGCTCGGCGCCGTGGTCCCGCCCGACACCTCCAAACCCGTGCAGCTCACGATGCTGTGGCCGCTGGCCGACCGGCCCCGGCTGGCCCCGGGCGCGCCGGGTGGCACGACGCCCGTCCGGCTGGTCGATGACGAGCTGGCGAACTCGCTGGCCTCGGGCGGCCGGTTGGACACCCTGCTGTCCGCAGTCGATTTCGCGACGGGCCCCACGGTCGACCCGGCCGGTCAGGTCCGCTCTGCGTTATGCCTGGCGGTCGATCCCGACCTGCTGGTGACCGTCAACGCCATGACGGCCGGCTACGTCGTCAACGACGGCCCCGAGGCGGGCCTCGCCACCCCTACCCATCCCGGCGCCGGGCAGGACGCCGCGATCGCGTGGCTCAACCGGTTGCGCGCCCTCGCACAGCGCATGTGCGTCACCCCGACCACCTACGCGCAAGCCGATCTCGACGCGCTGCACCGGGTCGGCGATCCGGGGCTGAGCGCGATCGCCACCAACGGCGCCGGCGACATCGTCGACCAGATCCTCGGCACCGCCACGATCCGCGGCGCGAGCATCGTCGGCGACGGGCCGTTGACCGGCCCCGCAGTCGACCTGCTCGCGGCCCAGGGCCAGACCGTGGCGATCGCGGCCGCCCACACCACCGCGCAAGACTCGGCCACCGGGGCGCCAGAAACCGCCGACGTGACACCTGTGCGCTACCGTCCCGACCTCGTGGCCGCGGGATTCGACCCCGCCTTGGGCGCCGCGCTGGCCGGCGCGGGCAGCGATCCCGTCAGCCCGTCCTATCTCGATCCGTCGCTGGAGATCCCGGTACGCCACGATTCGGCGACCGCACGCCGTCAGGATGCGCTCGGCGCGCTGCTCTGGCGCGGGCTCGCCACCGACGAGACCCCGCGCACCCAGATCCTGATGCCGCCGCTGGTCTGGAACCTGCATCCCGACGACGCCCAAGCGATCCTCACGTCGGTGGCCACGACAATCCATGCCGGCCTGGCCAATCCCCGACCCTTGACCGCGGTGATCGCCGAGGGCAACGCCATGCCCGCGACGCCCGTCGAGCCACCGCCCGCCGACAGCCTCGGCAATCCGCACAGCCGCATCGACGACGGCATCACCTCGGGCATCGCGGGCGTCACCGGCCGGCTGTGGGGCCTGACCGCGGCGCTGACCACCGACGAGCGGACCGGTCTGACGGGCACGCAGTACACGGCCCCGCTGCGGGAAGACATGCTGCGGGCGCTCAGCCAGTCGGTACCGCCCGAATCCCGCAACGGCCTGGCGCAGGAACGGCTCAACCGCGTCACCACGAGTGTCAACGACATGTTCCGGGCCGTCACGATCGTCAACCCCGGCGGCTCCTACACGCTGGCGACCGAACGCAGTCCCCTGCCGATGGCGCTGCGCAACGATCTGCCGGTACCGATCCGGGTGCGGTTACAGGTCGACGCCCCGCCCGGGATGACCGTCACCGACATGGGCGAGATCGAACTGCCGCCGGGCTACCTGCCGCTGCGTGTGCCGATCGAGGTGCACTTCACGCAGCGCGTCGCGGTCGACGTCGCGCTGCGCACCGCGGACGGCATGCCGCTGGGTGAACCGGTGCGGCTCTCTGTGCACTCCAATGCCTACGGCAAGGTGCTGTTCTTCATCACGCTCTCGGCGGGCGCCGTGCTGGTGTTGCTCGCGGGCCGCAGGCTGTGGCACCGGTTCCGCGGTCAGCCCGACCGCGCAGACCTCGACCGGCCCGACCCACTCGAAGTGGCCATGGCCTTTCCCGCCGATGACACCGCACCACCCGCGGACGGAAAATCATGACCACCCCGGGGCCGCCTACGCGTCCTCCCGTCGAGCCCGCGGCGAGCCCGCCCGCCCGCCCACCGGATCACCTGCCCGCCCGCCCACCGGATCACCTGCCCGCCCGCCCACCCGGACCGGCTCGTATCCCCCACTCCTCAACCACCCGTCGACCCGCAGGCCGCCCCGAACTCTCGGACGCCGCCGTCGTGTCGCGGTCGTGGGGCATGGCGTTCGCGACGCTGATCTCCCGGATCACGGGCTTCTTCCGCATCGTGCTGCTCGCCGCGATTCTCGGCGCCGCGCTGTCCAGTGCGTTCTCGGTGGCCAACCAGCTGCCGAACATGGTCGCGGCATTGGTGCTCGAGGCCACCTTCACCGCGATCTTCGTGCCGGTGCTCGCACGCGCAGAACGCGACGACGCCGACGGCGGCACGGCGTTCGTGCGCCGTCTCGTGACATTGGCGACGACACTGCTGCTGGTCGCCACCGTGCTCTCGGTGGCGTGTGCGCCGTGGCTGGTTCGGGTCATGCTGGGCAACGATCCACAGGTCAACAATCCGCTGACCGTCGCGTTCGCCTACCTGTTGCTGCCCCAGGTGCTGTTCTACGGGCTGACGTCGGTGTTCGGGGCGATCCTCAACACCCGCAACGTGTTCGGCCCGCCTGCCTGGGCGCCGGTGCTCAACAACGTGGTGGCCATCCTCACGCTCGGGCTGTACGTGCTGGTGCCCGGCGAGTTGTCCATCGACCCGGTGCAGATGGGCAACGCCAAACTGCTGGTGCTCGGCATCGGGACCACACTCGGTGTGGTCGTCCAGACGGTCGTGCTGCTGGTCGCGATCCGCCGCGAGCGCATCAGCCTGCGCCCGCTGTGGGGTATCGACGAGCGGCTCAAGAAGTTCGGTGCGATGGCCACCGCAATGGTGCTGTACGTGCTGATCAGTCAGGTCGGCTTCGTCGTCGGCAACCAGATCGCCAGCACCGCGGCCGCATCGGGGCCCGCGATCTACAACTACACATGGCTCGTGTTGCAGCTGCCGTTCGGCATGATCGGCGTCACGGTGCTCACGGTCGTGATGCCGCGGCTCAGCCGCAACGCGGCCGCCGACAACCTGCCCGCGATCCTCGCCGACCTGTCCCTGGCGACCCGGCTGACCATGATCACGCTCATCCCGATCGTCGCGATGATGACGGTCGGCGGGCCCGCGATCGGCAGCGCGCTCTTCGCGTACGGCAACTTCGGCGAAACCGACGCTGGCTATCTCGGCATGGCCATCACGCTTTCGGCCTTCACGCTCATCCCCTACGCGCTGGTGCTGCTGCAGCTGCGGGTGTTCTACGCCAGGGAACAGCCGTGGACGCCGATCATCATCATCGTCGTCATCACCGTCGTGAAGATCGCCGCGTCACTGGCGGCGCCGCATCTCACCGACAATCCCGATCTTGTGGCGGGCTACCTGGGGTTGGCCAACGGTCTGGGCTGGGTCGCGGGTGCCACGGTCGGCCACGTGCTGTTGCGCGCCAACCTGCGCCCGCGCGACGGGCGACTGCTCGACATGACCGTGGTGCGCACGATCCTCGTGACCATCACAGCATCGCTTTTGGCGGGGCTCATCGCACACGTGGCGGACGCGCTGCTCGGGCTCGAATCGTTGACCACGAAGGCCGGCGCCGCGGGATCGCTGCTGCGCCTGGTCGCCCTCGGATTGATCATGGTCCCGATCATCGTCGGAGTGCTGGTCGCGGCTCGCGTCCCCGAGGCGCTGGCCGCCGTGGCGGCGGTCCGTCGCCGGCTCGGCGTGCGGGGTGCCACCCAGGCCGGGCCGCCGAAAAAGGTAGCCGTGCAAACTAGCGGTGCGCCCGTCCAGCCACGGCCGCCTGGCCCCGTCACGTACGCTGATCAGAGGAATTCTTCTCCAAATCGGTGGCCGCCGAACCCGGCAGCCACCTGGGGTACGGCTCCGGTATCCGTTGCCGGGGCGGGGATGCGGAAAGGACCACCGGTGACCGACGAACCCGCGGGCGGCCCGGCGACCGGCCCTGAGGGCACGGCCACGACAAAGCTGCCTCGCGCGACGGCCGACGACTTCCAACCGGATGTGACCGAAGAGGTCGCCGCGCCCGAGAGCCCGACCACCGCCACACCCGCACCCACGACAGCCAACGGCGCCACCTCGGGACGGCCCCCTGCCGACTACGGCGGCGATCCGACGCGCGAACCGATCTCGTTCGCACCTCCGCACGAGCCCGCGGTCGAGTCGGCCACAGGTGAGGACGACGTCCATCTCATTCCGGGGGCCACCATCGCCGACGGTCGCTACCGGCTGCTGGTCTTCCACGGTGGGCCGCCGAACCTGCAGTTCTGGCAGGCGCTCGACACCGCGCTGGACCGTCAGGTCGCGCTGACGTTCGTCGATCCGGACGCGGCCATGCCCGATGACCAGGTGCAGGAAATCCTTTCGCGCACACTGAAACTCAGCCGGCTCGACACGCCGGGCATCGCCCGGGTGCTCGATGTGGCCCACAGCGGTTCCGGCGGGTTGATCGTGTCGGAGTGGATCCGCGGCGGCTCGCTCGCCGAAGTCGCCGACACCTCGCCGTCCCCCATCGGCGGGGCGCGCGCCATCCAATCGCTGGCCGCGGCGGCCGAGGCCGCGCACCGCGCCGGGGTCTGCCTGTCCATCGACCACCCCAGCCGGGTGCGCGTCAGCATCGAAGGCGATGTCGCGCTGGCGTTCCCCGCGACGCTGCCCGACGCGACACCCGACGACGACATCCGCGGGATCGGTGCCGCGCTGTACGCGCTGCTGGTCGATCGCTGGCCGCTGCCGGAATCCGGAACCCGCTCCGGTCTGGAACCCGCAGCGCTGGACTCGGCGGGTCAGCCGGTCGAACCCCGCGCCATCGACCGCGACATCCCGTTCCAGATCTCCGCCGCGGCGGCCCGCGCGGTGCAGCCGGGCGGCGGTATCCGCAGTGCACCCACCCTGCTGAACCTGCTGCACCAGGCGACCGCGATCGCCGACCGCACCGAGCTGCTGGAGTCCGTGGACGAACCCGACCACGTCGCGCCGGCTCGACGCGGCGAGGCTGCCCGTGAGACCGACGAGGTCGAGGAGAAGGCCCGCCGGCGCAAGGCGCTGTGGATCGGGCTGAGCGTCGCGGGCGCGATCATCGTCGTCGCGCTCGTGGTGCTGGCGTCGGTCCTCAGCAGCATCTTCGGTGACGTCGGAGGCGGGCTGAACAAAGACGAGCTCGGCCTGAACGCCCCGACGAGCGCGACCGAATCCGAAGGCGGCGACACCACCGCCACGGGCAGCACCGTGAAACCCACGCAGGTGACGGTGTTCTCGCCGGAAGGTGAGGCCGATTCGCCCGGTACGGCGTCGAATGCGATCGACGGAAATCCCGGCACCAGTTGGTCGACGGACACGTACTCCGACCCCGTCCCGTTCCCGGGCTTCAAGAACGGTGTGGGCTTGATGCTGCAGTTGCCGCAGTCCACCGTCGTCGGCTCGGTGACCCTCAACGTCTCCAGCACCGGCACGTCGGTGCAGATCCGGTCAGCGCAGTCGGCTTCGCCGTCATCGCTTTCGGACACCACGGAACTGTCCCCGCCGACCGCGCTGAAACCGGGGTCCAACACCATCTCGGTGAACAAGGCCGCGTCCACGCAGTACGTACTGGTGTGGATCTCGACACTCGGCACGGTCGACGGCAAGAGCCGCAGCGACATCTCGGAGATCACGGTCAAAGCCGCGGCCTGACCGAACTATCCCCACCCCGGCACCGGTCCTGACCAGGCGCTACGCGCTTCGCGGCAAACAAGTGTCACAGGTGGTCCCCGGCAACGCTTAGTGTTCGGCTGTGGGCAGGATCGGGGGGTCATCTCACGTGACACAGCAGGCAACACCACCGGATGACGCACGCTCCGACGCGGAGCTGCTCGCTGCCCATGTCGAGGGCGACCATCAGGCTTTCGCCGAGCTGGTGCACCGCCACGAGCGCCAGTTGCGCCGGCTCGCGTACCTCACGAGCCGTCATCACGACGACGCGGAAGACGCCTTTCAGGACGCGTTGCTGTCGGCGCACCGCACCGCGGCGTCCTTCCGCTACGACTCGGCGGTCAGCAGCTGGCTGTACCGCATCGTGGTCAACGCGTGCCTGGACCGGCTGCGGCGCGCCAAGAGTCAACCGGCGTCCGCGCCGTACGACGAGCTCGGCCGGATCGGACACCTACGGGATCCCCGTGGCGATCCGGCCCTGCACGTCGACACCGCGATCATGATCGAACGCGCGCTGCTGCAGCTTCCGGTCGACCAGCGCGCCGCCGTGGTCGCGGTGGACATGCAGGGCTACTCGGTGGCCGAGACCGCGCGGCTGCTTGGCATCGCGGAAGGCACCGTGAAGAGCCGCTGTGCGCGTGCCAGGGCCAAGCTCGCGCACTCGCTGCAGTACTTTGATCGCGATGAACGGCAGCCCGCACCCAGCGGCCGACGAACCGATCACCCCTGATCTGCTCGCCGACCTGCAGGCCGGGTTGCTCGACGACGACACCGCGGCGCGGCTGCGCCACCGCGTGCGCACCGACCCGGAGGCCGCCGCGACGCTCGCCGCGCTCGACCGGGTGCGGCGGGAGTTGTCCGCGCTGGGCACCGACAACGACTCGGCACCACCGTTACCGCCCGAATCAGCCCGGCGGGTTGCTGTGACCCTGCGCCATCTCGACCGCACGCCGCAGCACAGGTTACGAAAGACCGGCCTGGTGGCCAGCGTGTGCGCCGCGGTTCTCGCGATCGGTGTCGGCACCGCGATGCTGCTCAGGACGCCGGATCCGGTCAGGTCCAGCAGCGCGAGCATCAAGGATCTCACCCAGCCCGCGCCCGCGGCTGATCTCCAGCTGACCGACCAGCGGATTCTCGCGCTGTTGTCGGGCCGGCCCGACTTCGGGATGCTCAGCGACCCGAAGCGCCGGGCTGACTGCCTGACCGGCCTCGGCTACCCCGCCGGGGTCAAGGTCCTGGGCGCACAGCCACAGCAGTTCGCAGGCAAACCCGGGATTCTGATCCTTCTGCCCGACGACACACCCAACTCGATCGTCGCACTGGTCGTGGCGCCCGATTGCACGGCCGCACACACCGGGTTGCTGTCCCATACCGTGGTGAAACGGCCTTAGCTCGGGGCTAGCCCGTCCCACGGGCTCCATTGGGAACAGCCCGGCCTAGGCTTGCGTTAGAACCCATGCTGATTTTGCTCCTCGCGTCCGCGCCGCACATTCTGTCCCCGCGACCGCGACCGCGAAGGCAGCACCGGCAGAAAGGCCCACATGACCACCCCATCGACGGTCCATGACGTCATCATCATCGGTTCCGGCCCGGCCGGATACACCGCAGCCGTGTACGTGGCCCGCGCCCAGCTCAAGCCCCTGGTCTTCGAGGGCACGCAGTTCGGCGGCGCGTTGATGACCACCACCGAGGTGGAGAACTACCCGGGCTTCCGTAACGGCATCACGGGCCCCGAGCTCATGGACGAGATGCGTGAGCAGGCCCTGCGCTTCGGCGCCGACCTGCGCATGGAGGATGTCGACGCGGTATCGCTGGACGGTCCCGTGAAATCCGTCACTGTCGGAGACGAGACATTCCAGGCCCGCTCGGTGATCCTGGCGATGGGTGCCGCGGCCCGCCATCTCGGTGTGCCCGGCGAGGAGGCCCTGACGGGTATGGGTGTGAGCACGTGCGCGACGTGCGACGGGTTCTTCTTCCGCGACGAGGACATCGTGGTGGTGGGTGGCGGCGACTCTGCAATGGAGGAGGCGACTTTCCTCACGCGGTTCGCCCGCAGCGTGACCCTGGTGCATCGCCGCGACGAGTTCCGCGCCTCCAAGATCATGCTTGAGCGGGCCCAGGCCAACGAGAAGATCACGTTCCTGACCAACACCGAGATCACCGAGATCGAAGGCGATCCCAAGGTCACCGGTGTCCGGTTGCGCGACACCGTCACGGGCGAGGAGTCCAAGCTCGCGGTCACGGGCGTGTTCGTCGCGATCGGCCACGATCCGCGCTCGGATCTGGTGCGCGGTCAGGTCGACCTCGACGATGAGGGCTACGTACAGGTGGTCGGCCGGACCACCGCCACGTCGATCGAGGGCGTGTTCGCCGCGGGCGACCTGGTCGACCACACTTACCGGCAGGCCATCACCGCAGCAGGCAGCGGCTGCGCGGCGGCTATCGACACCGAACGTTGGCTCGCTGACAACGAATGAGCCCCAACAGTTTTCGAATCAAGCAGAGAGGCAGCCATGAGTGAGAACAGCGCAACCGTAGCCGTCACCGACGACTCGTTCTCGGCCGACGTCCTGACCAGCAGCACCCCTGTGCTGGTGGACTTTTGGGCGACGTGGTGCGGACCGTGCAAGATGGTCGCCCCGGTGCTCGAGGAGATCGCAACCGAGAAGGCCGGCGAGCTGACCGTCGCGAAGCTCGACGTGGACGCCAACCCTGCCACCGCACGGGATTTCCAGGTCGTGTCGATCCCGACCATGATCCTGTTCAAGGACGGCGCACCGGTCAAGCGCATCGTCGGGGCAAAAGGCAAGGCCGCGCTGCTGCGCGAGCTTGCTGACGCGCTCTGATCCACTCAAACGTAGGCGTTAGCGCACGTTAGAGCACCGTTAGATCGGCGGCGGATCCGCCTGGCGTTTTCCAGAATCGGGTCAAAATCTGAGACAATGCTGGCTAGCCAGTCCGGCAAACCGCCGGAAGTCAGCCTGGAGGGGCCCCGTATGTCGAGTCTGCGTCGCGGTGACCGTGGCGGTGCGGTCACCGAGATCCGGGCAGCATTGGCGGCACTCGGACTGATCGACAGTCCGGATGCCGATCTGACCACGGGCAAGCACGTCGCGCTCGATGCGTTCGACGACGAGCTTGACCACGCTGTCCGCGCATTTCAGCAGCACCGAGGACTTTTGGTCGACGGCATAGTCGGCGAAGCGACGTACCGCGCGTTGCGAGAGGCGTCCTACCGGCTCGGGGCCCGGACGCTCAACCATCAGTTCGGCGCACCGATGTACGGCGACGACGTCGCGACGCTGCAGGCCCGGCTGCAGGATCTCGGTTTCTACACCGGAATGGTGGACGGCCATTTCGGTCTGCAGACCCACAACGCGTTGTCCTCCTACCAGCGCGAGTACGGGTTGTATCCGGACGGCATCTGCGGCCCGGAAACCCTGCGCTCGCTGTACTTCCTGGGTTCACGCGTGACCGGCGGCTCACCGCACGCGATCCGTGAGGAAGAACTCGTTCGCCGGTCCGGTCCGAGACTGTCGGGCAAGCGCGTGATCATCGATCCGGGCCGCGGCGGCTCCGATCACGGACTGATCATGCACGGCCCGGACGGCCCCATCAGCGAAGCGGACATCCTGTGGGACTTGGCAAGTCGCCTGGAAGGCCGCATGACGGCCATCGGGATGGACACCTTCACGTCCCGCCCGCCCAACCGCAGCCCATCGGATGCGGAGCGGGCCGGCACCGCGAATACCGTTGGGGCCGACCTGATGATCAGCCTGCGGTGCGCGACACAGTCGAGCCCCGCGGCCAACGGTGTGGCGTCGTTCCACTTCGGTAATTCGCACGGCTCGGTGTCGACCATCGGGCGCAATCTCGCAGACTTCATTCAGCGGGAAGTTGTGGCCCGCACCGGATTACGCGATTGCCGTACCCATGGCCGCACCTGGGATCTGCTCCGGCTGACCCGCATGCCGACCGTGCAGGTCGACATCGGCTACATCACCAACCCGCGTGATCGTGGGCTGCTGGTCTCCACCCAGACGCGCGACGCGATCGCCGAAGGCATCCTCGCCGCGGTCAAACGCCTGTACCTGCTCGGCAAGAATGACCGCCCGACAGGGACTTTCACGTTCGCAGAGCTTCTGGCTCACGAGCTGTCGGTCGAACAGGCCAGCCGCGGCGCCTGATCCGCTCGCACGCCGGTTTTTCGTCACCGGCGGCGATTCGAACATGTTCGTGCACAGTCACTTCGGCCCAGGCCGACGGCTGAATGGTGTGCGCTGTCCGTTGTCACGTCATCTGAGGTTTTGCCACGCTATCTGAGGTATCGGCGTGTCTTTGCCATGCTATTTGAGGCTCGCGCATTCGATGACAACCGCCGGCACAAGAAGAACAAGCGCAAGAGCGGCAAGAACTAGAACGACACGGTAGGTAGGTTCGGATTCGTGCTCACACCGGTAGATCCCGCACTCGACGCCGTCATCGACGATCCCGAGTCAGTCATGGACTGGTACCGGGCCACCTCACAGGCTCAACAAGCCCTCCGCGATCAGATCAGGGCCGAAAGCATCGCGGTCAACTCCGCGTTCGAACAACTCGGTCTGGCCTTTGGCTGCTCGGCCAAAGTGTCGATCAACGTCACCGGCGGTGTGGTGCGTGGGGTCCACATCAACTCCACGTTCCAGGAGATCACCGCTGCCCAGTGGCAACAGATCGCAGTGTTCATGCGCGAACACGACCTCGACACCCTGGATGTGTTCAGCTCTCCGGACACCGATCTGGACTTTTTGCAGCATTTCGACTTTCTCACCGCGCTGAACTTCGGCGAGACGATCACCAATGTCGACGGCCTGCACTGTCTCACCGACAAGATGACCTGGATCGGGTGGGGCGCCAACCGCAAATTCTCCCTAGAGGTTCTGCGGCGTTTCCCGCACCTGCGGGTGCTGGCGGTCGGGCCCGCCAAAGACTTCGAGGTCGTGGCCGACCTGCGCGAACTGTGCTGGTTGAGCATGGATAACACTGGCCTGGCTGATCTGTCGATGGTCACCGGACTGCCGCATCTGCGCCGGGTCAGCATGGGCAGTGGAAAACCCCCCGACCTGAGTGCCCTGGCGACGCTGCCCGAACTGGAACTCCTCCAATTCGACCGGTGGCGCAAACTCGGCGACGCCGATCTCGCGCCGATCGCCGACTGTGTGAATCTGCGTGTGCTGGAAATAGATTCAGTCCCCAACATCACGACCCTGCCGGATATGTCGCGCTTGACCAAACTGCGCGTCGTCAGCCTGCAGAACATGAAAACCCTCGTCGATTTGGCCGGGTTGGCCGCTGCACCTAATCTGACGTGGGCCTGGATCGACTCGAAAGCCACCACCGCACAATCGGTCACCCCACTGGTCGGCCACCCAAAACTCACCTCACTGACGGTCGCCTGCCATACCGACGCCCTCTGCGAGCAGCTGCACGCCCTCATCCCCGCTGACGTGCACCAGAAATACACCTGGAACAACACCTACATCTACTACCGGGCTGCCATGTACCACCACACCGGCTCCCAGCCCGGACTGACCACATAGCCGTCAAGAAGGAGAAGACATGTCGGCGTCGACCGATCATTCGCCACCCGAGCACGCGGTGTTCCTGGAATGGGCCGATGGCCAACCGCCGCTGGAATTTATTTTTGCCGTAGAAGACCAACTCCGACAAGTCATCAACGCACACCCGGGTCTCGGCGAAGTTGACGGCAACGAAGTCGGCAGCGGCACCGCCATTATCTATCTCTACGGTCCCGACGCCGAAATCCTCTGGCAGGCAATCGAACCAACCATTCGAGCGTTGCAACCCACCCCCACAACGGTTATCGTCCGCCCCGGAGAACCCGGCACCCCAGGCCGCGAAATCATGATCCGCACTTAAAAGTATCCCTCGGCAGCTCACTGTCAGTGAAACTTACGGAATGCGAACGCACCGCGACTTCGCAGACCGCCACACGCCAGCTCGTCGATCACGCTGGGTACCCCGCAACGGCAATACGCTGCTTCACTAAACGGGGTCATGAACTCCGCGAATCGCGTCATCTCAGATGCCGTGGCAAAGTGAACTGCCACAATTCGTCATCGTAGTTGAAACACTGCAGGTCAGCCCTTCGGCGCTGCCTCAACTAATGTGGCCACGAACGTGCGCAGTACCTACTGCGGATGGAATGCCACCGCGCCTGAGACCCAACCGACGACCACGCAGGCGGCCACGGCAACACCGATGCCGACCGCCCACGCAACGTCTTTCGCGCGGCCGCGGACGAGTGTGGTCGCGGTGACGGCCAGCAGCACCGCCGCCGTGATCGCGGCGCCGACAAGTCCGTAGCAGGCACCGATTCCCGTTGGGTCTGAACTGAATACGAGCGGCCCGAGGTCCGTCGTCGGGGCACCGAGTTGAAAGAGAACCTCTCTGCTCGCGTATTCGGGCCGCGCCGCGAAGGCCAGGCACACGAGCGTCGCCGCGGTAGCCGTAGCACTCGCCGTGATCCTGGTGGCGCGGCCACCGCATCGGCCACGCTGCAGGACGGCGCAGCCAAGCACGACAATCCCGGCGATCGCGGTCGTCACGCCTGGGCGCCCAGCCGCCCGGCCCAGCACCGACGCGTACTGCTCCGGCCCGAGTGGTTGCCCGATTCCGGTGAAGGTCAGCGAAGCGCCGAAATTCTCGAGCGTCCACCAGGGCAGGAAACTGAAGACCACGAGACAGCACGCAAGTAGCACCACGGTGCCGGTCGACAGGTCAGGCGTCGTACGTCGGCCGGCAGGTGTCACGGCCGGCTCCCCCATCGGCGCGGAAGAGGTCATGCGCAGAGCTTAGGCATTGTTGACCGCGCTCGACATCAATTGGGACGCTGGGAACTTCACCTGTGGATAGGTCAAATCCCTTCGCGTCCTTTCCATTTCAGGTCAGGCTGGATCCCGCGCCGACCGGTAGCTCGATTCTGGCGTTCTCGAGCAGCCGTTCGAGGGCCGCTTCGACTTCGGCCTTCCAGCCGAGGCCCTTGTCGAGCTCGAGCCGAAGCCTCGGGAAGTACCGGTGCGGCGAGACGACGACGAACCCGACGTCTTGCAGAAACTCGGCGTCGATCACGCACTGGTCGACCGAGCAATCTCCCAGTACTTCGATCACCGCGGCGAGATCATCCGGCGGAGAGGAGCACGCGCAGAGTTCGGCGACCGCATCAGTGCGGCCGAACGCCTCGAGCGCCCGTACGCCACGTCGAACCAGATCCCCCACCACTGCGGCGAGCAGGCTCTGCGGCAGTCCGTCGGCGATCCCGTCACCGCATTCGACGCCGACCGCGGTCAACAAGATCGCATCGGCGCTCACCGGCCCCGTCGGGAACAGCCGGGCCCGCGGTACTGCGCGCGGCGGCGCGTAGAACGCGTAGCCCAAACACGGCTCGTCACCCGTGATCGGTGGTGCGAATTCTCCGCCGTCGTCGGGCGGGGCCGCGACTGCCAGCTGACCGCACGAGCCCCACTCGAGCATCACCATCGACAGCCAAGCTTCCTTCTCGAACTCGGGGTCTGTCAGGTGGTCTTCACCCGCGAGAGTCGACGGGTCGACCTCCCAGTACACGCAGCGCCGCGCATGCTTCGGCAACTGCTCGAATCCCTCGAGCCGGAGCGGCGTAATACGTGCTGACACTAGACTCCCCGGGTTTCACACGGCGCTGCCGTACGTGGCTGCCCCTCAAGGATAGGAGAGCCGGGCAGATCCAGCCCAGCCCCCGGTGAATCTCTCATGAATGATCGCTCCACAGCCGAAACATTATGGTGCACAGCAACTTTCCTTTGCAGAGCAGTTGCGGTGTCCGCTGCTGTCCACCGATGTGTCACAGTGACGGAATAACCGCGTGTCCTTGGTCGTCCGTTTTCAGTCCTCTGATGCGCTCATCAGATCGACAATTCGCTGCAGATCATCCACCGACCCGAATTCGACCACGATCTTGCCCTTGCGTTTGCCCAGGCTCACGGTGACCCGGGTGTCGAACGTCGTCGACAGTCGTTCGGCAACGTCCTGAAGTCCCGGCATCTGGATCGGCTTGCGGCGCGGTGCGGGCTGCGTCTTGCCGTCACGGTTGGCGAGGGTCACGGCCTCCTCGGTGGCACGGACCGACAACCCCTCGGCGACGATCCGGGCCGCGAGCTCTTCCTGCGCCTCCGGCCCGCCCTCGAGTGACAGCAGCGCACGCGCATGACCGGCCGACAACACGCCTGCCGCGACCCGGCGCTGCACCGCGATCGGCAGGCGTAGGAGGCGGATCATGTTCGAGATCAACGGCCGCGACCGGCCGATCCGCGCGGCCAGTTCGTCGTGGGTGACTCCGAACTCGTCGAGCAGCTGCTGGTACGCGGCGGCCTCTTCCAATGGGTTCAGCTGCACGCGGTGAATGTTCTCCAGCAGCGCGTCGCGCAACATGTTGTCGTCACCGGTCTCGCGGACGATCGCAGGAATCGCCGACAGCCCGGCTTCCTGCGCGGCACGCCACCGCCGCTCCCCCATGACGATCTGATAGTGAGGTCCGGTATCGCCGTCGATGTCGGACTCGATCGCCCGGACCACGATCGGTTGCATGAGCCCGAACTCGCGGATCGAGTGCACCAGCTCGGCGAGTGCCTCCTCGTCGAAAACCTGGCGGGGCTGGCGCGGATTGGGCTGGATCCGTGCCGGGTCGATCTCGCGGTATGTCGCGCCGGCCTCGTCAGCGGTCACCGGTGGAGCGCTCGCGGGCGGGCCGAGCAGAACGTCGGCCGCGGTGTCGCCGATCCGCGGGCTCAAGGCATCCGAACCGTCTTCGGCAGGTCCGGTGGGAATCAGAGAGGCCAGGCCCCTGCCGAGCCCGCTGCGCTTCCGTGCCTGCTGATTCATGATCGTCTCCTGCTCATCGCTGTCTACTGGTCGGCACGGGGCGGGGCGCCGCGCTCGGCGATCTCCCGGCTGGCGTCCAGATAACTCATCGCTCCACGTGAACCCGGGTCATAGTCGAGGATGGTCATCCCGTAACCGGGCGCTTCTGACACCTTCACGCTGCGTGGGATGACGGTCCGGAGCACCTTGTCTCCGAAGTGCTCACGTACATCCTCCGCAACCTGATCTGCCAGCTTCGTCCGGCCGTCGTACATCGTCAGTATCACTGTGGACACCGACAGCTCCGGATTGAGGTGCGCCTTGACCATCTCGATGTTCCGAAGCAGCTGCCCCACACCTTCCAGTGCGTAGTACTCGCACTGGATCGGGATGAGCACCTCCGGAGCGGCGACGAGCGCGTTGATGGTGAGCAGCCCGAGCGACGGCGGGCAGTCGATGAAAACGTAGTCGAAGTTGTGGTGTTGGAGTTCTGCCAGCGCGGTGCGCAGCCTACCTTCGCGCGCCACCATGCTCACCAATTCGATCTCGGCGCCGGCCAGATCGATCGTTGCCGGAATGCAGAAGAGGCGGTCACTGTGCGGGCTCTTCTGGAGGGCCTCCTGGACCGGGATCTCACCGATCAGCACCTCGTACGACGACGGTGTGCCCGGGCGGTGCTCGATACTCAGTGCGGTGCTGGCGTTGCCCTGCGGGTCGAGATCGATGACCAGCGTGCGCAGACCTTGGAGCGCCAGCGCGGCCGCGACGTTCACCGCTGTCGTGGTCTTGCCGACACCGCCCTTTTGGTTCGCGATCGTGAAGACGCGCTGGCGCGACGGACGCGGAAGCTGTCCGTGCGGGGCGTGCAGCACACGCGTCGCCCGCTCGGCCTCCACCGCGATGGGCGTGTCCATACTGGCATCGGAGGTCCACGACGGGTCTGTCCCGCCGTTCCAGGTTTCACGTGAAACATTGCCATTGGGAGCCGTCTCGGCCGCCTTGGTCTGACCCGAACGCATCTTCATCTCCTGCCCGCCTTCCCCCGTGATCCCGGGGTTCTCCCGATCGGTCGTCCGCGTTCCGATCTGGACGTCCCGCGCCGCGCGTCGACGACGGTTACGGGAGGGTTCAAATAGTTCGCGCCACATCTCACTACCCTGGCATCCACCGCACCCAGCGATGCCATCACACGCCGGTGCTCGCTGATCTCCGCCTCCGCACGCTCACCCTTGATGGCCAACATCCGACCACCCGGTCGCAGCAGCGGCATACTCCAGCGACACAGCTTGTCCATCGCGGCCACCGCACGCGACGTCACCACATCCATCGCACCGACTTCTTCACGCACACTGCGATCCTCCGCTCGACCCCGGACCACTCGCACGTCGAGATCCAGTTCGGCGATCACTTCGTTGAGGAATTCGCTGCGGCGCAACAGCGGCTCGATCAAAGTCACATCTATATCTGGCCGGGCGAGATGGAGCGGGATGCCGGGAAGGCCGGCGCCGCTGCCGACGTCGGCCACTCGCTCCCCTGCCTCAATCAATTCGCCCAGCACCGCACTGTTGAGAACGTGACGTTCCCATAGTCGGTCTACTTCTCGCGGGCCGATGAGACCGCGCTCAACCCCGGCCCCTGCGAGGATCTCCGTATAGCGGACAGCCAGTTCGACGCGCTCGCCGAACACATCGATGGCCGCTTGGGGTGTCGCGGCAATCGGGCCATGTTTCACGTGAAACATCCTCCCGTACTCCCGTGGGATTGCCGCGACAAACTACACCCGTGTAACTAACAATCAGCCGAGCAGAACCACGACGCGACGCGACGGCTCGACGCCCTCGCTCTCGCTACGCACACCGTCGACGGCAGCGACCGCGTCGTGGACGATCTTTCGTTCGAACGGCGTCATCGGCGCGAGCTCTTCACGCTCCCCCGACTCCAGAACGCGCCGGGCCACCTTGTCGCCCAGCGCCGCGAGCTCGTCCCGCCGACGCCGACGCCAGCGCGCGATGTCCAGCATCAGCCGGCTCCGCTCACCGGTCTTCTGGTGCACGGCCAACCGCGTCAACTCCTGGAGCGCGTCGAGCACCTCGCCCTTGCGGCCGACCAACTTGCTCAGGTCGCTGCCGCCGTCGATGCTCACCACTGCCCGGTCCCCCTCGACATCGAGATCGATGTCGCCATCGAAGTCGAGCAGATCGAGCAGTTCCTCGAGATAGTCGCCGGCGATCTCTCCCTCGGCAACCAAACGCTCTTCCAGATCGTCGTCGGCTGTCGCCGCGGGCTTGGTCTCCTCGGCCTCCACGTCCGGGGTCACCTCAGGGTCCGCGGCCGGATCCGTCGTCTGCGCGTCTGTCATGTTCGTCTTCTCCCTACTTTCGCCAGTCCGAAACTGGTCAACGCTTCCGCTTCTTGGGTCGAGCTCCTGGCTTGGGTGTCCGGCCGACGGCGCCGTCAGAACCGTCCTTGGCACCCGTCGAACCCGTCGAACCCGTGGTCTGCTCGTCCTGCCCGGCATCGCCCGCGTCGGCTGTCGCGACCGGCTCCTCGGTCTGCGTCTTGCGCGCCCGGTTCGGTTTCGCTCCCGGCGCCGGGGCGTTGGCCGCCCGCCGCTCCAATGCCTCTTGCTTCTTGGCTTCTTCTTCCTTCTCGATCATCCCGAACACATAGTGCTGCTGACCGAACGTCCAGATGTTGTTGGAGAACCAGTACAGGATGATCGCCAACGGCAGGAACGGACCACCGACGACGACGCCGAGCGGGAACACGTAAAGCGCGAGTTTGTTCATCATCGCGGTCTGCGGATTGGCGGCGGCCTCTGGACTCTGCCGGGCCACCGACGCACGGCTGTTGAAGTACGTCGCGATGCCGGCCAGGATCATGATCGGCACACCGACCAGGATCACCGACATCCGGTTGAATTCGGTGAAGGCGTCCAGACCGGTCTTCTGGATCATCGTGGCGCCCAACGGTGCACCGAACAGGTTCGCGTCCAGGAAGTGCGCGACATCGGTGGGGCTGAAGACGTAGTTGCCGGTCGCGCGGTTCTGCTCGACAGTCAACTGGATCTGCCCGAAGCCACCCTGGGTCCGGTTGAACGACCGCAACACGTGGAACAAGCCGAGGAACACCGGGATCTGCGCGAGCATCGGCAGGCAACCGAGGATCGGGTTGAACCCGTGTTCGCGCTGCAGCTTCTGCATCTCCAGCGCCATGCGCTGACGATCCTTGCCGTACTTTTTCTGCAGAGCCTTGATCTGGGGCTGCAACTCCTGCATCTGGCGCGTGGTCCGGATCTGGCGGACGAACGGCTTGTACAGGATCGCGCGCAGGGTGAACACCAGGAACATCACCGACAGTGCCCACGCGAAGAAGTTGGAAGGCCCCAGAATGAAGGCGAACGCCTTGTACCAGACCCACATTATGGCCGACACCGGGTAGTAGATGATGTCGAGACTGAACCAATTAAACATAGGACTCGTTTCTGCCGTCTGAGACGGCATCAGCGGGTTGAGCGTGGTCTCGGCGGACCGGGATTGGATCCCATCCTCCCCGATGCCACGGACCGCATTTCAACAGCCGGACCGTGGCCAGCCACCCGCCGTACAGCAGGCCGTACTCGGTGAGTGCATCCACTGCGTACTGGCTGCACGTCGGGGTGAACCGACATGTCGGCAACCGCAGCGGGGAGATCGTGTGCCGGTAGAGCTGGATCAGAAAGATCACACCGCGGGCAGCGCGGGCACCCAATCGACGAATGATCGGGGTGGTCATCGGGACGTCGTCCCGCGGCGCGCATCCACGCGGTCGAGAGCCGCGTGCAGCTGTTGCTCCAACCGCGGCGAGAGGGCGTCCCGACACGTGGGCCGGGCACGAATGACGACCAGATCAGCAGGGTCCAGTCGAGGAA
This sequence comes from Mycolicibacterium mageritense, assembly GCF_010727475.1. NCBI lineage: Bacteria > Bacillati > Actinomycetota > Actinomycetes > Mycobacteriales > Mycobacteriaceae > Mycobacterium > Mycolicibacterium mageritense. The sequence continues at coordinate 2,572,430 of NZ_AP022567.1, read as the reverse complement.
GTACAGTGCGGGCGGCGTGCCGCAATCGCCGGGACACCCGGTGCCGTTCCACCGCGTTCCCGACGGATTTGGAGACAACGAGCCCGACCCGCGGACCACTCGGGTCAGCCTCGGCGCGCAATGCGTGTACCACTACATCTGGTTGTACCGCACGCACACCACGGCTGACAGTGGCAGAGAACTCCGCGGATCGCCTCATCCGGTAACGAGCCGGAAGCACCGCGCTAGATCCTGCGTCGAATCACGCAGTGAGCGCGCGACGGCCCTTGCTACGCCGGTTGGAGACGATGGCGCGACCCGCACGGGTCCGCATGCGCAGCCGGAACCCATGCACCCGCGCACGGCGCCGGTTGTTGGGCTGGTAGGTCCGCTTGCCCTTGGCCACGGCAATCTCTCCTTGTTCCATATGGCACCCGCGCCTCACCCCCACCGTTCGGTGCAGAGTGGGACGCGGTAGCCGCTTTTAAGCTCGGTTAAGCTCGTCCGTCGTGCTTTACTAACCAGCGCGGTCTCCGGGCGGACCCGGGCGCAGCCGTATCGCCACGTGCGGGCGACTGCTCGAGGGTACTGACGAGATTTCGCTGGGTCAAACCTCGCACTTGCGCACCTCCTGCACGGATGTCCAATGTTGCGGAACTGTTGGCACTTCGACTGAAAACTGTTAGCTTCTGGCAATGCCGTTCCGCGCCGGATCGGACCCGAACAACGAATCGCGATCGTCGTTCGACCCGGGAGCTTGACCCACCCACCCATGTGACGAACCCCGGCCACGACGCACTCGCTCCACACAACAGAACGACGGCGACTGTCCTTTCTCCACAAGCTGTGGATAAATATGTGGACAGTTCGTCATCGTTCTTTTGGTCGTCCCTGGATGCAGACGTCCAGGACCTCAGAGGGGGTAACCGTCATTGACCGCTGACCCCGATCCACCGTTCGTCGCGGTCTGGAACACGGTCGTCGCCGAGCTCAACGGCGACACCGACATCCCGGGTGCCGGCCACGCCGACCCCACGGTGCCCACGCTGACTCCTCAGCAAAGGGCCTGGCTCAAGCTCGTCAAACCTCTCGTGATCACCGAGGGCTTTGCTCTGCTGTCGGTCCCGACCCCCTTCGTGCAGAACGAGATCGAACGTCATCTGCGCGAGCCGATCATCGCCGCGCTGAGCCGTCGACTCGGCCAGCGGGTTCAGCTCGGGGTCCGCATCGAGGATCCGCCTGCCGAACCCGAACCGGAAACCCTCTTCGACGCCGTGGTTCCCGACCACGCCGATGAAGTCGACGACGACCGCGACGCGCAGAACAACGCCGAGGAAAGCTGGCCCACGTACTTCAGCAGCCCGGCGCAGGACACGTCGGCCAGTGACGCCAACGCGGTCAACCTGAACCGGCGCTACACGTTCGACACGTTCGTCATAGGTGCGTCCAACCGGTTCGCGCACGCCGCGACGCTGGCGATCGCCGAGGCACCCGCCCGGGCCTACAACCCGTTGTTCATCTGGGGTGAGTCCGGCCTCGGGAAGACCCACCTGTTGCACGCCGCGGGCAACTATGCCCAACGTCTCTTCCCCGGCATGCGCGTGAAATACGTCTCCACCGAGGAATTCACCAACGACTTCATCAACTCGCTGCGCGACGACCGCAAGGCCTCGTTCAAGCGCAGTTACCGCGACATCGACATCCTGCTGGTCGACGACATCCAGTTCATCGAAGGCAAGGAAGGTATCCAGGAAGAGTTCTTCCACACCTTCAACACGCTGCACAATGCCAACAAGCAGATCGTCATCTCGTCCGACCGGCCGCCCAAACAGCTCGCAACGCTCGAGGACCGGCTGCGGACGCGGTTCGAATGGGGCCTGATCACCGACGTGCAGCCCCCCGAGCTGGAGACACGCATCGCGATTCTGCGCAAGAAGGCCCAGATGGACCGGCTCGACGTGCCGGACGACGTGCTCGAGCTCATCGCCAGCAGCATCGAGCGCAACATCCGCGAGCTCGAGGGCGCGCTGATCCGCGTCACCGCATTCGCATCGCTCAACAAGACGCGCATCGACAAATCGTTGGCGGAGGTGGTGCTGCGCGATCTCATCGCCGACGCCACCACGATGCAGATCAGCACCGCGGCCATCATGGCCGCCACCGCCGAGTACTTCGAGACCACGGTCGAGGAGTTGCGGGGCCCCGGCAAGACCAGGGCCCTGGCCCAGTCCCGTCAGATCGCGATGTACCTGTGCCGCGAGCTGACCGATCTCTCGCTCCCGAAGATCGGTCAGGCGTTCGGCCGCGATCACACCACGGTCATGTATGCCGAGAAGAAGATCCGGGGCGAGATGGCGGAGCGGCGTGAAGTCTTCGACCACGTCAAGGAACTCACGACGCGGATCCGCCAGCGCGCCAAGCGCTGAGCGTTCCACGCACCCTCACACCCGTGTTACGGCGCGGTGTCCGTCGGCCGTCCGGCGAAAAATCTGCGAAAAACTTCTGTCACTTCGGGCTACAGAAGTCACAGCTCACCGCTGTGGATACCGCTGTGCACAACTTGAGGGCAAACCACAGGACAACTGCCGCCGCCATCCACACCACCGCAGCTGTCCACACCCCGAATCACACTGTTTTACTGATCTCCACACACCATGCACATCGCGACACACCGACAGTCCTGCGCAAATCCCGGTTCATCCCCAGAATCCACAGCACCTAATACTGTTACTTGAATATCTCCCAGAGATTCTTTTCAGAAGAAGCCTGTTGGGGACAGCTCGTCCGCATCGGGCCTGTCGGCGCCCGACGCACACGAGCTCACCCCGATCGATTAGCTTTCAAGTTCATGCGGAAAGCTCTACGGTGGTTCTTCGACGGCGCTTCCCGGCGCTGCGTCCCGTAACCTTCGGCTGTCGTGACGCACGCGGATAATCGCTGGCTAGAGCTTGTTGTGGGGATCATCGAAGGGGCACATAAGACGTGGCGACGACGACGGCTGGGCTGAGCGACTTGAAGTTTCGCGTGGTGCGCGAAGACTTCGCCGACGCAGTGGCATGGGTGGCCCGTAACCTGCCGACCCGACCCACGATCCCGGTGCTGGCCGGCGTCCTGCTGACCGGCACGGACTCTGGCCTGACCATCTCCGGGTTCGACTACGAAGTGTCGGCCGAAGTTCAGGTCAGCGCTGAGATCGCTTCTCCCGGAAGCATTTTGGTCTCCGGCCGACTCCTCTCCGACATCACCAAGGCGCTGCCGGCCAAGCCCGTCGAGGTGAGCGTCGAGGGCAGCCGGGTGTCGCTGACCTGCGGTAGTGCGCGCTTCTCCCTGCCGACACTCGCGGTCGAGGACTACCCGGCGCTGCCCGCGCTGCCCGAGGAGACCGGCGTGGTGGCGTCCGATCTGTTCGCCGAGGCCATCGGGCAGGTGGCCGTGGCTGCCGGCCGTGACGACACGCTGCCCATGCTGACCGGCATCCGGGTCGAGATCTCCGGCGAATCAGTGGTTTTGGCGGCGACGGACCGGTTCCGCCTCGCGGTGCGTGAACTGACCTGGGCCACCAGTGCCCAGGATGTCGAGGCCGCGGTGCTGGTGCCCGCGAAGACTCTCGCCGAGGCGGCCAAGGCCGGCACCGACGGCACCGAGGTGCATCTGTCGCTGGGTGCGGGGCAGTCGGTCGGCAAGGACGGGCTGCTCGGCATTCGCAGTGACGGCAAGCGCAGCACCACGCGACTGCTCGACGCCGAATTCCCGAAGTTCCGTCAGCTCCTGCCCAACGAGCACACGGCGGTCGCCACCATCGGGGTCGCCGAACTGACCGAGGCCATCAAGCGTGTGGCCCTCGTCGCCGACCGAGGCGCGCAGATCCGCATGGAGTTCAGCGACGACGTGCTGCGGCTCTCGGCGGGCGCCGACGACGTCGGCCGGGCCGAGGAAGATCTGCCGGTGGTCTTTGCCGGGGAACCGCTGACCATCGCGTTCAACCCGACGTACCTGACGGACGGTCTGGGATCTTTGCACTCCGAACGTGTGACATTCGGCTTCACGACACCCAGTCGTCCCGCGGTGTTGCGGCCCGCGGGTGAAGATGATGGCAGTGCCGGTGCGGGGCCGTTCCCCGCGGCACAAACGGATTACGTCTACCTGTTAATGCCGGTGCGCCTACCAGGCTGATCGGCTCGGCGAGAGAAGGGGCGCACATGCAACTGGGGTTGGTCGGCCTGGGCAAGATGGGCTTCAACATGCGCGAGCGGCTCCGGGGGGGTGGCCACGAAGTCGTCGGTTACGACCCGCGCCCCGAGGTGAGCGATGTGGCGAGCCTGGCGGATCTCGCGGCTGCGCTCGAGGCCCCGCGGGTGGTGTGGGTGATGGTGCCGTCGGGTTCCATCACGCATGACACCATCGTGACGCTGTCCGAGGTGCTCAGCCCCGGTGACTTGGTGATCGACGGCGGCAACTCGCGCTACACCGAGGACGGGCCGCACGCAAAGTTGTTGGGCGACAAAGGAATTTCCTACATCGACGCGGGCGTGTCCGGCGGTGTCTGGGGCTTGACCGAAGGCTACGGGCTGATGGTGGGCGGCAGCGATGCCGACGTTGCTCGAGCCATGCCGATCTTCGACACGCTGCGCCCACCCGGTGAGCTGTCCGACGGATTCGTCCACGCCGGCCCGGTCGGTGCCGGTCACTACGCCAAGATGGTGCACAACGGCATCGAGTACGGCCTGATGACCGCCTATGCCGAGGGCTACGAGCTGTTGGCCGCCGAGCCCCTGATCACCGATGTCCAGGCGGTCATCCAGGCCTGGACCAACGGCACGGTGGTGCGGTCATGGCTGCAGCAGTTGCTGGCCAAGGCCCTCAAGGAAGATCCGGGATTCGACGAGATCACCGGTTACACAGAGGATTCCGGTGAAGGCCGGTGGACGGTCGAAGAGGCGATCAACCACCGCGTGCCCATGCCTGTGATTGCGGCGTCGCTGTTCGCGCGGTTCGCGTCGAGGCAGGAGGACTCGCCCACCATGAAAGCCGTGTCGGCGTTGCGCAACCAGTTCGGCGGTCACGCAGTCCAGCGCATCAGCGAGTCCGGTTAGCTTCGTCGGGGACGCGGAGCACAATAGGTACCGCGGTCTCGAGGAGCACACGAACCGTCGGACACGAGGAGGAGTACGGTGCATGTCCGTCATTTGGGCCTGACGGACTTCCGATCCTGGGCGCATGTCGAGCTCGACCTCGAGCCCGGGCGCACCGTATTCGTCGGTCCCAACGGCTTCGGTAAGACCAATCTCGTTGAAGCCCTGTGGTATTCGGCGACGTTGGGATCACATCGGGTGGCGTCGGACGCGCCGTTGATCCGGGCCGGGGCCGAACGTGCGATCGTGTCCACGATCGTGGTGAACGACGGTCGTGAACTCGCCGTCGACCTGGAGGTGACCAGCGGGCGGGCGAACAAGGCGCGGTTGAACCGGTCGCCGGTGCGCAGCGCCAGGGAGATCCTCGGGGTGCTGCGTGCGGTGTTGTTCAGCCCGGAGGACCTTGCCCTGGTCCGCGGGGATCCGGGTGACCGGAGGCGGTATCTCGACGAGCTGGCGACCACCCGTCGCCCGGCGATCGCGGGTGTCCGCGCCGACTACGACAAGGTCGTGCGGCAACGCACAGCGCTGCTGAAAACCGCTGCGGGAGCACGCTATCGCGGTGACCGCAGCGTGCTGGACACGCTCGACGTGTGGGACGGTCACCTCGCGGCACACGGCGCGGCGTTGATCGCGGCCCGCGTCAATCTGGTCGAGCAACTGCACCCCGAGGTGGAAAAGGCCTACCAGCTTCTCGCGCCGGCGTCGCGTCCTGCTGCCATCCGGTATCGCAGCGCCGTCGAGGCCATCGAGCAGGCCCCCGGGGCGCAGAGCGTCGAGTTCTACGAAGCAGCACTGCTTGATGCGTTGGCCCGGCGCCGGGACGCCGAACTCGAGCGCGGCGTGTGCCTGGTGGGTCCACACCGTGACGACCTCGAGCTGCGATTGGGTGACCAGCCTGCGAAAGGTTTTGCCAGCCACGGTGAGTCGTGGTCCATGGCACTGTCGCTGCGGCTCGGCGCCTACGAGTTGTTGCGGTCAGAAGGCACCGACCCGGTGCTTCTGCTCGACGATGTCTTCGCCGAGTTGGACACCTCGCGGCGCCGGTCGCTGGCGACGGTGGCCGGCGCGGCCGAGCAGGTGTTGGTGACGGCGGCGGTGGGTGATGACATTCCGGCGGACTGGGATGCCCGGCGGATCGAAGTTCGGATGGTCGACGAGGACCAGGGGCGGGTCTCGGTGGTGCCGGAGGCGTCGTCATGACGGACGACCCGAGCGGCGAAGGGATTCCGCCGCTGCCCGAGCATCTGGCCGGGCTGCGCGGCATGGATCTGGTCCGCCGGACGCTCGAGGAGGCCCGGGGCGCGGCCCGTAGTCAAGGTAAGGATGTGGGACGGGGCCGACGCGCGCCGATCCGCAAGGCCGCGCCGACAGGACGCCGCAGGAGCTGGTCGGGGCCTGGCCCGGACCGCCGGGATCCACAGTTGTTCGGCGCGGCCACGCAGGATCTCGCAAGATTGCGAGGCTGGTCGGACCGGGTCGCGGAAGGCTCGGTGTTCGGTCGCTGGCGCGCCGTGGTGGGTGACCAGATCGCCGAGCACGCCACCCCGACCGGGTTGACCGACGGCATACTCACAGTGTCGGCCGAGTCGACAGCGTGGGCCACCCAGCTGCGGATGGTGCAGGCGCAGTTGCTCGCCAAGATCGCCGCGGCTGTGGGCGATGGTGTCGTCACGTCGCTGAAAATCATCGGTCCGGTAGGCCCGTCGTGGCGGAAGGGACCGCGGCACATCCCGGGCCGAGGCCCGCGCGACACATACGGCTAGTCGCGCCGATGCGGTGACGAATTCGCCGCTGAAGCGTCCTCACGCACCGACGGCCGAGAAATTCCGTGCACGGCGCTGACAGATGGGCAGAAACGCCGCCGCAGCATCGGTCCTACCGGTATATGGCGGTAGACTGGCTGACGGATCTCAGGGCGGTACGTCGACCGCCTCCCGCGAACCCCAAGGAGACGCGTCCAACGTGGCTGCCCAGAAGAACAATGCGCCCCAGGAATACGGTGCCGATTCGATCAAGGTTCTCGAAGGTCTGGAAGCCGTCCGGAAACGCCCCGGCATGTACATCGGTTCCACCGGTGAGCGCGGTCTGCACCACCTGATCTGGGAGGTTGTGGACAACGCCGTCGACGAGGCCATGGCCGGCTTCGCCACCAAGGTCGACGTCCGCATTCTCGAGGACGGCGGCGTTCAGGTCACCGACGACGGGCGTGGCATCCCGGTGGCCATGCACGCCACCGGCATTCCCACAGTCGACGTCGTCATGACCGTGCTGCACGCGGGCGGAAAGTTCGAAGAAGGTGCCTACCAGGTCTCGGGCGGTCTGCACGGCGTGGGCGTCTCGGTCGTCAACGCCCTGTCCACCAGGCTTGAGGCCGATATTCGTACGGACGGCTACGAGTGGTTCCAAACGTATGACCGGTCGGTGCCGGGAACCCTCAAGCAGGGCGACAAGACCAAGGAGACCGGTACCACCATCCGGTTCTGGGCCGACCCGGACATCTTCGAGACCACCGACTACGACTTCGAGACCATTGCCCGCCGGTTGCAGGAGATGGCGTTCCTCAACAAGGGGCTGACCATCGAACTCACCGACGAGCGGGTTGCCGCCGAAGACGTCGTCGACGAGGTCGTCCGGGACACCGCCGAGGCACCCAAGACCGCCGACGAGAAGGCTGCCGAGGCCGCCGGACCGCACAAGGTCAAGCACCGGACGTTCCATTACCCGGGCGGTCTGGTCGACTTCGTCAAGCACATCAACCGCACCAAGAGCCCGATTCAGCCGAGCGTGATCGATTTCGACGGTAAAGGCCCCGGTCACGAGGTCGAGATCGCGATGCAGTGGAATGCCGGTTACTCGGAGTCGGTGCACACGTTCGCCAACACCATCAACACCCATGAGGGCGGTACCCACGAGGAGGGGTTCCGGTCGGCGCTCACGAGCGTGGTGAACCGGTATGCCAAGGAGAAGAAGCTCCTCAAGGACAAGGATCCCAACCTCACCGGCGACGACATCCGCGAAGGTCTGGCGGCCGTGATCTCGGTGAAGGTGTCACAACCACAGTTCGAGGGGCAGACCAAAACCAAACTCGGTAACACCGAAGTCAAGTCGTTCGTGCAGAAGATCTGCAACGAGCAGCTGACACACTGGTTCGAGGCCAACCCCGCTGAGGCCAAAACCGTTGTGAACAAGGCGGTTTCCTCCGCTCAGGCGCGTATCGCGGCGCGTAAGGCCCGGGAGTTGGTGCGGCGTAAGAGCGCGACCGACATCGGTGGGTTGCCGGGCAAGTTGGCCGATTGCCGGTCGACGGATCCGCGTAAGTCCGAACTGTATGTGGTGGAGGGTGATTCGGCGGGTGGCTCGGCCAAGAGCGGCCGGGATTCGATGTTTCAGGCGATCCTGCCGTTGCGCGGCAAGATCATCAACGTCGAAAAGGCCCGCATCGATCGGGTTTTGAAGAACACCGAAGTCCAGGCGATCATCACGGCGCTGGGCACCGGTATTCACGACGAGTTCGACATCGACAAGCTGCGGTATCACAAGATCGTGTTGATGGCCGACGCCGACGTGGACGGTCAGCACATCTCGACGCTGCTGTTGACGTTGTTGTTCCGGTTCATGAAGCCGTTGATCGAGAACGGTCACGTGTTTTTGGCGCAGCCGCCGTTGTACAAGCTCAAGTGGCAGCGTCAGGAGCCGGAGTTCGCCTATTCCGACCGGGAGCGGGATGCGTTGCTGGAGGCGGGTAAGGCCGCCGGTAAGCGGATCAATGTCGATGACGGCATCCAGCGGTACAAGGGTCTGGGTGAGATGGACGCCAAGGAGCTGTGGGAGACCACGATGGATCCCACCGTGCGGGTGTTGCGTATGGTGACCCTCGACGACGCCGCCGCGGCCGACGAACTCTTCTCGATCCTGATGGGCGAAGACGTCGAGGCGCGCCGCAGCTTCATCACCCGCAACGCGAAAGACGTTCGCTTCTTGGATGTTTAGCGGTTTGCGTAGACTGTGAGGGTTCGGCCGGCTCATGTCGGCCGGACCCGCCACGCCAAGTACGCCCTGAGCCGTCCGACGGAGGTCTCGACGTGACCGTACCCCCGCCACCCGGCTCGTGGCCGCCACCGCCGGAATCCGGGGATAACGAGCCACGATTCGGTGAGCCGAGTATCTCGCCGCCACCTCCCGCTCCGAGCTGGGACCAGCTCTTCGAACTCGACGACATCCGTCGCCCGACCGCCCGGCCTCAGCCCCAACGTCGGAAACCGGACCCCAAGTGGGTGCTCGCGGCACTGGCCGCGATCGCGTTGATCGTGGTCATCGCACTGGTGGTCTGGTTGGTCCCGTCGGACCGGGGAGCTGAATCCGCTTCTGGCTCAACGTCTTCGGAAGCCAGCCCGGCGGTACAGGATCCAGCCGTCAAGGAGGCGCAGGCTCGGTTGTCGGAACTGATTCCCGCGGGTTACCCGGCCGGCAGCTGTAAACCGACACCGGCGCCGAGCTTCGCCGTCGCCGCCATGACGTGTGAAAAGAACTCCGATCCCGGTGGCCCGGTCACCGCTACCTACACCCTGGCCCGAAGCAGGCAGGATCTGTCGGCAGCGTTCAACGAGATCGTGAAGAAATCGGTCACGGTGGAATGCCCGGGGCGGATCCAGTCGCCCGTTCTCTGCCCGACAGGCGTGTCGAAGCCGCTTCGGGAACTGCGTCAGTGATGATGGGGGCAGTGGTCGTGAGGTAGGAGGGGTCTGGGGATGACTGACGCTTCGGCTGATGGTTGGACCCTGTACTTCTATGATTTCCGCCAGCGGTTCGTACCGGTGGACGACGTGGTCTCAGGGTTGGGTGATGTCGAGGCCTGGGCTAAGCGAAACGGTGCGTGTGATGGCACTCCGTTCTTTCTTGATCCGTGGGGCCGGGCCGATGCTTTGGTGAACGCCTATTGGCGTGATCCGCTGGTGCGGGGACGAGCAACGGGGACGTTGCGTCGTTACGCCTTGTCGTTGAAGGTGTGGCTGGATTTTCTGCACGCGATGGGCGTTCGCTGGGATCAGGCGTCGCGATCGGAGTTGGCTGCGTTCAAGGAGTGGCGTTTGTCGGCTGAGGAGAATCCTCAGCACGTGAGTCCCAACAGTTTCTGTGTTGATCGCGCGGCGATCCGTACTTTCTACTCGTGGGCGGCTGAGCAGCACGGAATCGACAACCCCGTCCGAGCCCGTGCGATTGCCACATCTTGGATGGGCGGGGGCCACGTCGCGTTGGAGAGCACTCCGTCGGGGATGCGCAGGGCCGACGTGAAATGGCTTACCCCACAGGCATTTCGGTTGTGGCGGAACCTGGGGTTGCGCGGTTTCACGATGGAGGGCGTGCCGCGAGACGATTGGCGGGGAGCGACTGAGGATCGAGACGTCGCCTTCGTGGAGGGGTTGTTCGGGACGGGTTTACGAATCGGCGAGTGGGCCAGCATGTTGACCATCGAGGTGCCCGAGCCGGGCTCTGAGGGGCTCCTGCGTTCGCGCGTCGCATCTCGTTGCGCGAAGGGCGGTAGCGGGCGAGCGTTCTGGATGCGGCGCCGCGTCGCCCAACAAGTCCACTTCTATCTGCGGGAAGGTAGTCGCACTGCTGCTGTAGCGCGTGCGCAACGTGCTGGTCGCTATGAGCAGGTTGCGGATCGTTGGATCGTTGAACATGTTCGCCGGGGTGGGCAGCTGGAGGTCATTGATGCGACGGGATCGCATCGTACGGTTCGGCTGGAAGCACTCGGGCCCTCGACACGAATGATGTTGTTCCGCCGGGGACGCGATGGCCTGGAACCGATGTGGCTGTGGCTGAATCACGACGGGACACCTCGCCCCAAACATTCCTGGTACAAGACATTCGACCGCGCGAACACCAGGGTCGCGAAAGTGCTTGCACCATCAGGGGGTACGTCGTTGTGGTGCCGTCCCCACATGCTGAGGCATTCCTTTGCGCTGCGGTGGTTTTGCATCGCCACATTCGTCGCGTGGCGCCGTACCGATACGTTGACGAAGCAGGAGCAGCGCGACTTCCGCAATCAGCTTGGCGATGTCTGGTTTCTGCTGGCGACACTTCTCGGACATCGCAGTGCCGAGGTGACACGCAGCGTCTATCTGGAGCCGTTTCAAGCGTTGCAGGTGGAGGAGCTCATCGCGCTGATGGATACCGACGATCGGCAATCCCTGGAACGTCTCGTCGCAACGGTCGGCGTGGGCGAGCCTCGTGTACTGACAGTGCCAATGTGACGGGTCACCGTGCGGCGCAGCCGGGTCCGGCCTGGCGACCGGTTTTGCGGCGACGCGGGCTGATCGTCACGTTCGTTAGCGAGGATGGCACGCAGTCGAAGGACTTCGACTTCGGTTCACTGCCGGGTGCTGACGGAATCCGCCGCGATTTCTCGATCGCGTTCGAGGATGTCACCGGTGTCCTGGGCGTATCCAAGCGGTTGAGGGGTGCTGGCGCGCTGTGGCAGTCTGCCCGGCATGCCTGCTGCTGGCTCGCCGAAAACCGGCCAGAAATGCAGGGACTGGCTGAGTTGTCCGCCGCGGATGCCCGGCTCCTCGCCCTATCGTGTCGGGTACCCAGCGGTCCTGGCCCGTTGCATAGCCTGAAGACGCTGCTGCGTTCTAGTCCTGTCGTTTCCGACGACGCACGCCAGGCGTTTACGCGCGTGCGTCACCCGAAGACGAACACGGCGCGCCAGCCCTATTCCACCGAGGAGATGCGCCGCATCACAGTCGTCGCACGGGGAATGGTTCGACGGGCACGTGCCCGATTGCAGACTCATTGGCAGATGGTCGACCACTATCGTGCGGGACGGTTCGATCACCTCCCCCGCGCAGACCCCGGTCGTAGTCTGGCCGAAGTGCTCGATCACTGCGCCCGTGAGGGAGACTTCCCTCGTACTGTTTCGGGTGCAAGGGCTTACGTGACGCGGCGGGTAGCCGCCGCAGCCGGTGGATACCATCTTCAGTCGTTCCTGCATCTCAGCCCGGGCGAGGTATGGGCATTTGGTGTTCTCCTCGCCGGACTGACCGGCCTGAACCTGTCGACGCTGGACTCGCTGCCGGCCCCACACCGACACGCCAGCAGCCCCGATGAACCCGGCATCGTGTTCGTCAACACCAACAAGCCCCGTCGTGGGAAACAGTCGGTCATGACGGTGCCGGTGACCGCGCTGCGCCCCGAACTGCTTCCGCTTGGCGGGGAGAATCGGCGCGCAGCAGTGGCCAACACATCGCTGACAACCGCGTACGGGGCCTTCATGTTGCTGCTGGAACTGACCGAACCGGCCCGCGCGCTGACCGGGTCCCAGCGCGCTTTCATCTACTACAGCGGCCAGCCCGACTACGTCGAACAGAAACCCTTCGGATACGGAATCAGCAGCACAGCGTCCGGAGTGAACGCTCGACGGCGGTGGATGGCACCATGGCTCAACGGTGATCCCGACCAGGATGGCTTGCTCCTCGGGATCAGCATGGATCGGCTGCGCAAGACCTACCTGGAACAGGTCCGAAAACCCACATCCCACAGCCCGGCCACGTTGGCTCGCTATCTGAGTCGCATGGACCCTATCAGGAACGAGGGATTCCAGATCGTGGCTGAAGCTCTCGATGAGCAGGTCGCACGAGCACTGGCCCGACGCTCGATGACGGTGCAGCCGGAAACCGACGACATCGGGTCCGGTCAGGACGCCGTGTTGGGTACGTGCGCTGATTTCGAGCACTCGCCGATCGACGGTCAACGGTGCCGCCAGTCGTTCATGGCATGCCTTGACTGCAGCAACGCTCGCGCCTTCCCGCGCCACCTACCCGTTCAATTGGTCGTGGCCGACCGGCTTCGTGGCCTGCGCCAAGAGATGCCCATCGGGCAGTGGATCGCCGAGCACGCGGGCCCTCTCGCGCAACTGGACGCCATCTTCGCCGAGTTCGAGCAGGCCCAGCTGAGCGCCGCGCGCGCCGAGATCACCGACAGCGATCACCGGACGGTCAACCTTCTGCTGACAGGAAACCTCGAAGCATCATGACGGAACCGGCTGAAGCTATCGACGTCGTGGCAGGCATCCACGTCGGTCCCGCAACAGAGGTCGTGATCAACCGCACTCTTCACATCGACGGGATCTGCTGCCGATTCGGTGACCCGGTGTGGGATCTGTCCGCGGCGATCGAAGACCGACACAGCGCTGGACAGGCCGTGCACTGGGAGGGATTTCCGATGCCATTTCGTCATGCCTGCAAGCTCTACTTGTTCGCCCTTCTCAACGTTGTTGACGACGCACCCCGGCTTGACAGTGCTCGATCGCTCTATCCGCACGTCAAGACGATCTTGGGCGAGCTGGTGCCGTTGCGGAGGTTCACGTCGTGGTTGGTGGAGCGAGGTGTCACATCGTTTGGCTGGGTCAGCGCCGAACACCTCGACGACTATCTGCGCCACGTCACCGAGACCAGCGGTGTCAGCGCCGGGTCCAAACGCTCAGCGCTGCAGGCTATCAAGCGTCTACACCTGTACCGGGATGCACTGCCCGCGTATTGCCGGCTCCCCGTGGGTCCTTTGTGGGGCGGTGCGAGTGCACGCGGCCTGGCCAACTACGAGTCATCCTGGGGCAAACCGAACACGACACCACGAATTCATCCCGATGTCATGGAGCCGCTGCTCTCGGCGGCGTTGGTGGTCAGCCACACGGTCGCCGCCGATCTACTTCCTGCAGCACGCAACCTTCTCGCAATGCGCAATCTGGCCCATCAGATCGCCCCGGACATTCGTCGGGCTCGCACTCGCACCGTGTCGGTGTTCGAGACCACCAAGGCCCAACTCGAATGCCTGCTTGCGGCACTGGGCCGCAATGACGCCGCACTGCCAGGTATCCGGACGGGCGACACGGCCGCTGTCGACCTGGCGGGTCTGGCGGTGGGTGGATGGCTGCACCACACCGAACTGAAACGCATGAAAGAGACCCCTGTCCTGCTAGCCAGGTCTGGGTTGCCGATCGACGTGGACATGTTGCGCGCCACTACATTCAGCGCCATCGGTCCGCATTGCTGGCGTGAAACCCCCGTCGATGCGGGTGAACTCGTCGAACTGCTGCGCCACGTCACGACTGCCTGTTTCGTCGTGATCGCCTACCTGTCGGGTGTCCGTACCGGCGAGGCGCTCAACCTGCGACGCGGATGCATCAGCCGGGACTCCAAGTTGGCGTTGACTCTCATGTCCGGCCACCAGTTGAAGGCCGAAGGGACGCGCAGGGACCGCTCGCCGGCCACGATCCCATGGGTCGTGACCGACGAAACCGCCCATGCCGTCAGCGTTCTTGAGCAGATCACGGTGAGCGATCTACTCTTTCCGGGTTTCAAGTTGTTCTCCGAGGACCAATTTCGCTTCGGCGCTACCCGGACGAGAACACCCGGCTCCATCAACACTGACATCGCCAGCTTCATCGAATGGTTCAACCATGATGTCGCTCCAGCAGTCAGCCATCCGCTGATCGGCACCGACTCGCACGGCGCAATCCAGGTACCGCGCTTGCGACGCACACTGGCTTGGCATATCGTCCGGCGGCCCGGCGGAACGATCGCCGGCGCAACGCAATACGGCCACCTGCACACACAAATGATCCAAGGCTATGCCGGCGGAGCTGATGCAGGATTCCTCGACGACATCACCTTCGAAGACTTCCTCCACCGTGCTGAGATCATCCACGACGATTCCCAACGACTCGAGCGCGGCGAGCACGTCTCCGGTCCGGCTGCCGATGAATACCGGGCCCGAGTCGCCAGGGCAAGCGCATTCGCGGGTTTGACGGTAACCACCAAAGGCCAGATCAACCAGGCGCTATCGAACCCCGACTTACAGATCCACCACGGCGCCGTCGTGACCTGCGTGTTCCGGCGCGAAACCGCAGCCTGCCTGGAACCCACCGACAGCTCAACGGAACCCTTCTGGAGTCGATGCCGTTTGGGCTGCGTCAACGCCGCCCGGACCGACCGCGACGCGGACAACCTGCGCCAGCATGTCAACGCATTCCAACAAGACCTCTCGACCCTCGGACTCCCCGAACCACTGCGACAACGAATTCACGCCCGCCTGACCGAGCACCGAAAGGCCCTCGCAGAACACGAATCCAGCCGACCGGCGACAATCCCACAACAGTGCGGAGAGAACGAATGACCCTGGGGCGCGAAGCCAACCGCAACGAGGAGGAACGACTTCTGGTCCAGGCCGCCATGCTTCGCCTCCGCGAGAACAAAGCCGAGCGGAGCAACGGTGCCCACACTGTCGTGGCCCTGGCTGACGAATCCGGAATACCACGGCAGAGACTCTACGAACATCACAGCGACCTGCTGAACGAGTTCAAGGCATCGGTCGGGTGCGGACCCGTCTTTCCAAATGCCGAGGCTCTGCAACGACGACTTGCACAGGCCCGTGATCACAACCAGGAACTAGCTGCCGAAAATGCTCAACTGCGAAGAAAAAACAGAACGCTCTCCGCGGTGATCACCGAACTCACGCACGAAACCTCCGGAGCCAACGTCATTGTTCCGATGCCACGAAAACACGCGGGGCGGAATCGCTGAAGGTAGAGAACAGGTCACCTACCGCTTCTCGTTCTCAGCTACATCGTCGTCCTCGCTGCCAGAACGGTGGCCGAATCCGCCAGGAGGCGATCCACCGGTTTACTCGCGGTGCTGCAGGTGTTGTACGTCGTTGGTGCTGGATCGCGACCTCCAGGCGGGCGGGGCGCATGTGGCGGCCGCTGCTGCCGGCGCAACCGCGCGGGCGACGACTGATTGCGGTGCCGGCGAAAGTATCTGGTCATCGGCGACCACACTCTCGCGAGCAGCGTTACAACGACTAGGCATCGCTACGATGTTCCATCACGAACTGACGGATACACGTATTCACCTCGTCAGGGACCTCGGTCGGCAAAGCGTGTGAGGCGTTGGGCCAAAGGTGATATCGCCATCCGGGCACTACCGATTGTATCCGCTGAAGCCCCTTCTCTGAGTCGTGAACAGTGTTGCTCGCCAAAAGAACTTGGACCGGAATGCGCACTGAACGCAGCAGACGATCACTAGGGAAACGTAGTGGCGCGGTGCGTACGGGTGGCGCGAAGGCAGCGAATCCGGCCACAAACAGCCCTGCGAGCATGTCGACGGAGCTGCCCGGTGCGGGGTGACCCGCTATCCACGCCGCGGCGTGTTCAGCTCGCGCGGAACGCGGGCGCGACATTATGAGCGCAAGGCTTCGCCAGAACTTTGCAGAGGTTCGAGCCACCGTGCTGGCCGGGTCAACCAGTGTTAGCGTCGCCAGCCGATGGGGCGCCCGCGCCGCGGTGTGGGTGGCAAGCCAACCCCCATAGGAATGCCCGACCAGATGCACATCTCGCAGCTTCAGCCCCGCCAGAACCGCGTCGATGCTGCGTGCGCAATCTGCGGGGGCAAACATCGTTTTCGTCTGAATGCTTGCTCCGGGCTGGCCCAGCATATCCATCGCATATACGGTGAAGTCGCTTGTCAAGTCTGCGACTTGGTCCCACCACATGGCCGAGGTGAGGAAAAAGCCGTGTATCAGTACGACGGGTACTCCGCGGTCTGGCCCGTGCTGATAGACCCGAACTGTGCCGAACTTCGTTGGAACATCGTGCACGACATCCGGCCGCGGACTCAATGCGCGCAACTCGTCATACATTGCCAAATAGCGCCGTCGTGTAGCTGCGCTCCTGAACCCACCGTCAGCCAAGCCCAACAAGGAACCCTCCGGTCAACGCGGCAAATACATCCTCGGTTTTATGGCGCTCGCAACCATACGGCAGCCGAGGCCGGGCGCTGTCCGTCCTCACGTATTCGCTGCGAAGCCTTTGTGTTGCGCGCGCCGTGTGTGTCGGCCGCGGGTCATGCCCGACGGCGGCTTGCGGCTCAGGCGTGCGCGGCGGATCTGGTCGCGGAGCGCGACCGCGATTTCCTTGCTCGTCGCGCCGAATAGGTCGGGGTGATCGCGAAGCGTCCGCGCGGCGGCGACGGCCAGCCGTCGGGGGGTCAGCAGACGTGCCGGCGCGACGTCGTGGTTGAGGACCTGCAGCAGCGTCTGGGTCGCGTCAGAGTCGGTGGCGATGTCGCGTAGCACTTGGGTGATCAGCGGGGTCGACGGTCCGGGCCCGCCCATGTCGGTGGCGAACCAGTACATCGGATGCGCGTCGTGGTCGCGCCAGCGCCACCACCGCTGGGTCGTCGCGTCGACGGCCTGGTGGTTGGCGAGGTCACTGGGTAGCGTCTCGGCGAGACGCTGCGCTTGGCGCAGCGCGTCGGCGATGCCCTGGGCGGGGGTGAAGTCCTTGAAGTGCCCGCCATCGCCGATGAGGACCCAGCCGGGTCCAGCGGCCTGGCGAAAGTAGCCGTGCCATTTGGTCATTACTCGGATTGGGCCGACTCGTCGCGCACCGGCGATCAGGTCGGCGAGTTCGGGCCAGCCGGCGATGGCGGCGCTGAACGCCGCGTCGCGGTTCGCGGGTAGACCGGCACCGGTGGCGATGCAGGCCATGTACAGACCGGAATCGGTTGGGCAGGCCAGATAGGCGTCCTTGCCGAGGCGTGCGAGCCGCAGTCGACCCTCCCGGTCGGCGACTCCCTCGAAGTAGGCCCAGGCCGGTATGCGGCCCCCCGGAGTCACCAGGTACTCCCGTGCCCCCACAGCCGTGGCCACGCGGGAGTGCCGGCCGTCGGCGCCGATCACCAGACTTGCTCGGATCGGTCCCTGCTCGGTCTGCACACCGACGACCCGATCACCGGCGGTGAGCACACCGGTCGCCTTCACCCCGGTCCGCACGTCGGCGCCCGCCGCTGCTGCCGTCTCGACCAGTAGTGCGTCCAGCGTCAGTCTGCGCACGCATAGCCCTGGGCGCGGGAGCACCGCGGGATCGATCTCGGCGTCGATACGCACGTCCTCGTTGACGAGGGTGAAGTGATCGATCGGCACGGCGCCAGCACTCAAGACCGCGTCCAGCGCGCCAATGCCTTCGAGGATGCTCACCCCGCACGGCTGGATGACGTGGGTGGACGGCGTCTCCGAGGGAAACCGCGCTTTGTCCACCACACACACGTTCAAGCCCCGACGCGCGAGCATCACGGCCAAGGGCGAACCCGCGCACCTCGCGCCGACAATGACCACGTCGAAGGTCTGCATCACATCGTTCCCAGCCTGGAGGAAACTTACCAGTGGATAGTCTGCCTCACGATTTGGAACTTATCAATGGTTAGATGGTGGGCTAGGATCACTTCATGTCGGGCAGTGCTGGGTCCTATCACCACGGTCACCTGCGCGAAGCGGCGATCGAGGCCGCCGTCGCGGAGGTGGAGCGCGTCGGCGCCGCCGTAGTGAGCATGCGCGAGATTGCGCGCCGCGCCGGGGTGACGCACGCGGCGCTTGCCTACCAGTTCGGCGATAAGTCGGGTTTGTTCACCGCGGTCGCCACCGAAGGATTCCGTCTGGCCGCCGCCGCCATCGGGCCGGCCGCGACCGGGCCCGAGGGCTTCCTGACCGGCGGTATCGCCTACGTCACCTTCGCCCTGACCCATCCGGGGCACTACGAGGTGATGTTTCGACCCGACCTCTACAGCGACGACGACCCGGACCTCATCGAGGCCCGCAACGCGGCTTTCGCCATTCTCTACGGCAGCGCGCGCACCAGCCTGGCCGCACCGCCCGAACATGACATCACCGGCGTCGTCGTGGCCGGATGGTCGCTGTCGCACGGGTTAGCCGCCCTCTGGCGCACCGGCAACCTGCACGGCCGGATCAGCGACGACCCAACCCAGCTGGCCCGCCAGATCGCCGAAGGCGTCATCCGACTCGGCGAACTCGCCACCCGCCACCTCGACACCCTCAACCAGGCACGCCCGGCCACGAGCACTGAGTAAACGACAAGCGGCCGCACCGTACCCTGATGCGCCAATCAAATGCGGCGCCACTGGCGCCCGCCGAAAGGAGCTCGGCATCGCCTTACACATGACAGTGGACGCGGGTATGCCCTCGTGCAACGCAATCGGTCGGACTCGTCACGGGTAAACGGTGCCGGTGCTCGGTGCGCAGCGGCAACCAGGCTTGGGGCGCGATGGTGCAGGATCGTTATCCATGACGTCACTGCTGTGGGATCAGCACACCTGCTTGCCGTTGCGGACCGACGCCGACGTCGAACCGCTGGCTCGCTACCGGCGCCGCGGGGGCGCGTTCGTGTCGGTCAACGCGGGGTATTCGCCGCACAGCTTCGACGACACCATGGCGCTGCTGGGCCACTACCACGCCGGGGTCGAGGCCCACCCGGACCTGCAGTTGGCGGGCGGCGCCGACGACGTCGAGGCCATTACTCGTGCGGGTCGTGTCGCGGTGGTGTTCGACCTCGAGGACTCCCGTCCCCTCGATGACGACCTCGACAATCTAGCGACCCTGGCCGACATGGGCGTGCGCACGCTGCTGCCCACCTACAACCACGCCAACCGTGCCGGCAGCGGCTGCCTGGACCCCGCCGACGGCGGCCTGACCGGGTGGGGGCGTTCGATCGTGGCCCAGATGAATACGGTCGGCATCGTTCCCGACGGGTCGCACTGCAGTGTCCGCACGGGCCTGGACATGTGCGAGGTCTCCGCCGGCCCGGTCATCTACAGCCATTCGTGCATGCGGGCGGTCTGGGAGCATCCCCGCAACATCACCGACGACCAAGCCCGGGCCTGCGCGGCCACCGGTGGTGTTGTCGGCATTACCGGCGTCGGGATCTTCCTGGGCCCCAACACCCCCACCCTTGACGCCATGACACAGCACCTGGAGTACGCCGTGGACCTGGTCGGCATCGACCACGTCGGCATCAGCACCGACTTCTGCTTCGACTACGCCGACTTCGTCGACGAAATCACCCGCAACCCGCACCTGTTCGATGAGAGCTACACGCGATGGGGAACCATCCAATGGATGCCACCCGAAACACTGCTCAGGCTCGGCGAACACCTCACCCAGCACGGATGGACGACCACCGACATCGCCGCTGTGCTCGGCGGCAACTTTCATCGCGTGGCTCAATCCGCTTGGCACAACCACACATAACCGGCGTGGGCCGAACCACGTGACCTCACACGCGGCCAATGAATCCGCGGAGCAGTTTCTAACCGCGGTGGTTGAAATGGTGTCGCCCGGCAGGGGTCTGCTCGATGCCAACGGCTCCCTCAAGAGCGGTGCTGGCTCACAAACCTTTCCGCGCGGCCGTTTGAATGGAGGCCGGCGCCGCACGGTTCGGCGTAGCGCGTATGCCGATAGGCCCGGTCAACAGGGACCGAGTCTGCGTCAACACTGTCGGGAATCGCCCGCCGAGGAGGCGTCACCCATGCAGCCCTTGCTTGTCACTTCGCCGACGAGACCGGCCTATTCACCGCCGTTGCCGCAGAAGGGTTTAGAACGATGGCGACGATCGGACCAGCTGCATCGATGATCGAGGGTTCCTCTCCCAGGGGTACGGAGTACATGAGGTTCGCACTCGAAGAACCCGGGTTCGATGAGGTGTTGATCCGGCCTACCCCAGCCACCAAGACGACCCGACTTCAAGAGGTCTCGCACGGAGGCCTTCGAAATCCTCTACGGAAGCGCGCGACGAAGCCTGATCGGTGCTGGCGACCCCGATGCTGTCACAGAGGGCCAACGTTGCGAGCCGCGTCAATGCCGGTTTGTCAATGTCTCACGGCTACGCGACCCTGCTGGCGACCGAGAATCTCGCCGATCGCCCGTTCGGAGACATCTCCTGCGGCGTCGAGCTTCTCGCCTCGCTGCTCGCCAGTCTGTTGAAGGGCGACAACGCCACGCGGTAGCCGGCCGTTCGTCGAAATCGCACGGCACTCGACCGCAGGACGGCCGCTTTCGTCGACAACTTCCGACAGATAACCCCTTCCACGACGAAGTGGCAACCCGACGAACCGACACCGTCGTGGTCGTCAATGCCAGGCACTCGCCACCTAGAGATCACGTTGTCTCGTTTCCTGTCCCACATGACAGGCAATCATGCTGGGCTCATCGACAACTGTCGACTGGGCGAGTGAACGCCGGGGCCGTGGCGGCGTAACGCGACGCCGCAACAGGTGAGCGGCACCTTGTTCTGCGGCATGCAGGGCCAGCCGGTGGTGGCGTGGACGGACGACGCGCGATTACTGCTCAGCGTCGTGCGCGCCGACGCACGCCAACCGACGCTGCCTCAACTGTATTCGTGGTGGTCATCGCATTCCTGATTGCCCGGAAACGGCACGGGCTACCGGCCGTCAGGAACCGGTAGCCCGTCGGCCGCACGCACTCAGGGCTGCGGAGTGCCCTGATTTGCGGCCGGAACCGTCGTCGGAACGGTAGTGGTCGTCGGCGCGGCGCCTTCGGGCAACGGGGTGCCCTGGCTTCCCGGAGGAAGCGGGGTGCCCTGGCTGCCCTCCGGCAGTGGCGTTCCTTGGCTCCCCGGTGCCAGTGGCGTTCCTTGGCTTCCGGGCAGCGGAGGCTGGCCCTCGGTACCGGCAGGAACAGGCGTTCCTTGGCTGCCTTGCGGTAGCGGAGCACTTTCGGTCCCGGGTTGAAGGGGTGTGCCTTGGCTTCCTGGCGGGAGCGGCGTTCCTTGGCTGCCCTCCGGCAGCGGTGTTCCTTGTGTCCCGGCCGGCACCGGAAGATCCGAAGCACGATTGCCTGCGCCGACCGGAGCCGGTGCGTTGGCGACCGGGGCCGGAGTTGCCGCCGCCGGAGCCGGAGTCGGGGCGGGAGCAGCAGGCGCTGGTGACGCAGGTGCCGCCACCGCCGGAGCAGGCTGCGTACGCGCGGGTGCGGGTGCGGTCCGAGGCTGCTGTGTCGGTGCGGACGCGGTCCACGTGGCCACGTCATGCCCACCGGTGCTGTAGACAACACTGGTCGGCTTCTCGCCCGTGACGTCGAAATAGACCTTTCCTGAGGTCTTTTCGCCCTGCGCCAGCGTTGCGGGATTGACGCCCTGCGGAGTCGCGACCTGGAACAACACCCGGTAGTTCTGGCCGTCGGCGGCCCGGGCGTTCAGGTTCGAGATTATTGGTGTCACCGAGCCCTGAATGGCTTCATCCGTGGCGGTGGCTTCCCACAACGTGCCCTGCACGTCGTAAGGGATGGTGTCCGTGCTGGGTTTCAGGTCACTGATCGTCCAGGCTTGGACAACGTTGCCGTCGACGAGCTTGGCCTGACCGCCGATCTGGCTCGACGTGGTCGTCACTCCTGCTTCATCGGCGAACGCTGTCGCCGAACCCATGGTGCCGGCAGCCGCGACTGCCGCTGCAATGGCAGCGGTCACTTTTGAAATTCGCACTAGATCTTCTCCCCGTTTCGTTGGTCGAGACGTTGCCGAGCTCGAGCCCCACTTCAGCGAAATTATCAGCAGAATCCACAGCAAGCGATACCTGACGCCAATCAAATCGTCGCAACCGTCAAAGGTCGAGACCGTGCAACTCAAATTTGAGTGAAGCGGCACCCTGCCACAGTCGGTAGGATGCGGAAAAGGTACATGTTTGCTGGGGGGACTGTGTTTCCGTTCGATGTGGAGCGATCGGCGTTCTTCGGCGGGTTCGGAGACGGATCCGCACTGCTCGAAAGCCTGCGCGCGACGAACCTCGTGATGCCCCTTGACGTCGAGGGTTCTGTCTTCACGTGGGTCTGGCGCGGATTGCCGTGGCTCGTAGCGTTCACGACGGTTGAGCGGTGTGCGACGTTTGCCAAGGCTGCCGGTCGAGACCTCGAGGCGATCGAGGTGTGCACAGTCCGCGGCGCAGCGGTGATCGAGGGGATGGACCGTGCACCGGAGCCGACTGGACTGGTGGTGGATCCCGCATCCACCGACGTCATGGTGTTTCCCCCGGCCAGGGCCATCACCCCGCACTGCTACATCGACGAAGAAACCGGAGAGGCGGTCCGCACATGGGCGGCGTAAAGGTACTCGGTGTCGACCCGACGACACTCAAGCAGGCAGCCGACGGAATCAACGGGGTCATCAGCGGTATCTCGGGTGGCGCCTTCGGCAGCTACCAGGGTCAACTCGGCCGGGGGTTCGACGAGCTGTCGATGACGGGCCTGGAACTCAGTCACCCCGACGCCAAGTCTGGGTTCGACAACTTCACCGAGCGGTGGGAGTGGGGCACCAGGGCGCTCATCGTCGCCGCCAACGACATCGGCCAAGCGCTCGACCTCGGCGCGGGGCGTTACGAATTGCAGGAGAAGTACTACAACGACGCCGCCAAGGACATGGTCAACGACCTCGTGGGTGACCCGTCGCTGCAAAAAGAATCCGTCAAGGACGAGCACGGCAACATCATTGTCCGCGGCACCGACGACATGTCGTGGGGCGACATGGTCGATTACAACGTCAACCGTCTGACCCATCCGGACTGGTCCGCGAAGTCGTTCCAGGAAGCGCTTCCGCAGATCAACGAGAACTGGGACTCGATCAAAGACAACGCCGTGCAGGCCGGCAAGAACGCTGTGATTCCCGGTGAGGCGGCCCGCGTGACCGTCGACGGGTTCATACACGGTGACGAGCCGGCGGCGCCATCGCGTACCTCGCCGCAACCCGCACCTGATCCCGCTGTGTAACACAACTTTTCAGGTAGACGGCGCATGGGATTCTGGGATGACCTCCTGCAGGAGGGCGAGGATCTCCTCGAGGACGGCAAACGCCTCGTCGGCGAAGTGGTGGACGGAGGATCTGAGCTCGTCGCCGACGGACTCGACGCCATCGGTGCGGAGGGAGTCGCCGATAACGTCCGCGACTGGGGCGACAGTGTCGCCGATCAACTGGGCGCCACTCCGGATGAGAAGAAGCTCGGCGAAACCGAGGATCCGAAGGAACTCATCCACGGTGAGCCCGGCGTCATGCGCGACCGCGCAGGCAAACTCGACGGCCTGTCCACCAACTTCACCACCGCGGCCGATGGGCTCAGCGGAATCAACGTCGGTGAATTTCAAGGCGAGGCCGCCGACGCCTACCACCAGAAGATTGGCCAGGAAATCCCGAAGTGGCGCGACGCGGCGTCGGCGACCAAGTCTGCGGCCAGTGCGCTGAATGCGTTTGCGCCCATCGTGGAAGCGGCCCAGCAGCGAGCCGCGGAGGCCATCGCGAAGTGGAAGGAAGGCCTCCGGCAGCACGATCAGTGGGTGAAGGCGTGCAATGCGTACGACGATGCCGTCGCCAACAACGCCGACCCGCTGCCGCCCCAGCCTCCCGACGAGGATCCCGGGAAGAAGCTGTGCGACGAGGCGGTCCAGATCCTCAACGACGCCCGCAAATCCCGAAACGAGGGAGCGTCCACTGCCGCATCGGCATTCAACAACGCCGCCAACGAAGCCCCGCCGATGCCGCCGCCATCACAGCGGCTGGCAGCCAACTTCGAAGACTTCAAGAACACCGCGGACATGTTCACAGGCCATGCCGTGGTCGGATTGGTCGGTGCGGTCACCGACCTCGGAAAGCTCATCCGCACCGTCGATCCCACCAACCCGTATAACATCGCGCACCCTGCGGATTACGCCAAGAACGCGACCGCCGTGGGGGCCGGCCTGACGGAAATGGCCGCCCACCCCGACAAGCTGATCAAGGGATTCATCGGCGACGGGTGGGGTAAGGATCCCGGTCAGGCGTTCGGCACGCTCATGTCGAACTTTATTCCTATGGGCCCCAAGGGGACTGGCGTTTTCAAGTCGGTGCTCAAGGACGCGGTGTCGGGCGGCTCGAGAGATGCCGGCCGCACTGCCGCGAACGCGGCGGCGCATGCTCCGTCGCCCCCGGTACACACGTCTCCGCACACGTCGCCGGGACAGGCCACCCCGACCACGCACACCACGCCCCATGACGGCGCGCCTGCGACCAGTACTCGGGACACTACGGCCACACCGACCGAATCCCATACTCCCGCCGCGGATCATCCGCGCACGGAACAGCCCGCCCCACACACGGATCCGCCATCCGAGTCGCCCTGGCCGGACTCGGGCCCGCACGATTCAAGCCCGCCGGCCGAGCAACCCCGGCCCCTCGATCCGCCCGCTGCCGAGAATCCGCGTCCACATGACAGCACCCCTGCCGAGAGGCAGGATCCCGCCGACCAGCCGACCGTCACCGATCATTCGCCGGGTGGGGAGCACCGTCCCGAGACCCCCGCCGGAGACCGAACCCCCGACTCCAATACCCCCAGCGGCCACGACCGGACGCCCGACTCGCCCAATCAGCACGGCGACGGGCCCGAATCTCCCCGCCGCGACCCGGACAACGGTCCGGACCCCGAGCCGCGGCAAGAACGCGTGCCTGACGAGAGTCCGAATGTCCGGGACCACCAGGGTGATTCGCCGCAGCGGCCGGCAGATCATGACAGCCCCCCACACGACCGCACCACCGAGCACGAACCGAACCGCACCGACGCACCGTCCGACAAGCCCACCGATCGTGCGCCCGTCGACAGGACCGAGCCGGCGAGCACCCCGCACGATGCACCGCACAAAACGGAGAACCCAGCGGTTCGCGACGAATCCCCACAGCCAGCCCGGTCTGACTCCCCACCGAACACCGGAAGCGTTGCACCACACACGAATTCACCCAGTCCGCATTCGCCGGTGAATCCGGCACGGGTCGAGCCGAACACGCCGCATCACGCGCCGAAGGATGCCGGCCCTCCCCCACCACGCGAGGTTCCGGCCGCCAAGGAGCCTGCACCGAAACCGGATATTCCTGAACGCGCCAAACCCAGCCCGGCCGCGGCCGCGGACAACGCTCCGAGGCCCGCCGCCGCGGCGGCCAAGGACGTCGCCAAGCCTGAGGGCGCGAAACCTGTCGAACCCATCGCCGTGATGGATCGCGGACCGGGTCATCCCGGTGGCGGTGAGAGGATGAGCCCGAACAAGACCGACGGTCCCGGCGATCGTGGCGGCAACGGGCGAGACGGGAACGGCCGCGACGGCACCGACGGAGAGGATCCGATCGACGGAGACACGCTCGACAATCAGGACATCGCCAACAAGTCCGAGCATGATCCGAACGCCTCGACCGAGCCTGACCAGAAGTCGAGTAAGGACACCGATCCCGTCGACATCGCCACTGGCGAGTACTACCTGCCCGCCGTCGACGTCGACCTGCCGGCGGTCCTCGGGCTGCGGCTCACCCGCACGCACAAGTCCGGTTACCGCGCCGGCGTCTGGCTCGGCCCGTCGTGGTCCTGCAGCTTCGACGCCCGCGTCGTCGTCACCGAGCATTCCGTCACCACGATCGACGCCGACGGGACGATGTTCTCGTTCGAACCCCCGACCGGAGACGAGCCGAGCGTGGCTCGACGCGGCCGGCCCTGGCGGCTGTGGTCCACTCCGACCGGCGGGTATCGCCTCGAGCCGCCGCACGGTGGCGTGGCCTATCACTTTGCGCCGAAACCACATCTGGGTGGCGCCGACACCGCAGCCGGAGTCATCTACATCTCGGCCATCACCGACGCGCACCAAAACCGAATCCTGTTCACCTACGACGATTCCGGTGCACCGTCAGGTGTCGTCCACTCCGGTGGTTACCGCATCGGTGTGGACTGTGACGGCCGACGTATCCGCGGCTACACCCTGGCCACCGATACCGAGACGACACCCCTGAGCCGGTTCGGTTACACCCGTGGCGATCTCACGTCGGTCACCGACGCCACCGGGGCCACCACACAGTTCGAATATGACGACGACCACCGGATGGTCGCCTGGACCGATTCCAACGGCGCGCATTACGTCAACGAATACGACGACACCGGACGCGTCATCTACCAGGGCGGCCACGACGGAGTCTGGGCCAGCAGCTTCAACTACCAAGAGAACCCCGACGGCACCGGCACCACCACCGTGCATACCGATGCCGTTGGCGCTCACAGGGTTTACGGGTTCGACAACGACCTGCGGCCTCGAGCCGTCGCCGATCCCGCCGGTCGCATCGTCCGGACGGATTTCAACGCCGACCGCGACCCGCTGCAGATCACCGACCCCACTGGCGCGACTACGACGCTGCGGTACACCCCCGACGGCATGCCGGCGCAGATCACCGACCCGCTCGGACAGGTCACGACCATCCGGTACGTCGACACGCCGGCCGGGCCGCGCCCAGCAGAGGTGACCGCACCGGACGGGGCCGTCACGTCGTTCGGTTATGACGAGTCCGGCAACCGGGTGCACATGCGTGAACCCGCCGGTGGCGTGTGGCGCTGGATCTACACTGCGTCGGGTTCGGTCGCAGCCCGCATCGATCCGCTCGGTCGTCGCACCGATTACCACACGAACAGTGCTGGTCTACCCGTTCGGGTCATCGATCCGTCCGGCGCCGAAACAGTGTGCACCTACGACGATTTCGGGAATCTGACCGAGATCGTCAGCCCGGACGGCGGGACCACCCGGCTGAGCTACGACCGCGCAGGTCGGTTGACGTCCCGCACGAGTCCCGACGGCTCGTCGGAAACCTGGACCTATGACGGTGAGGGCAACCGCACCTCCTACACCAACGCGGTCGGTGCCACCACCCGCTGGGAATACGGTTTCTACGACATGCCGATCGCGCGGGTCGATGCCGACGGGTCGCGCACTCATTTCAACTACGACAAAGCGCGGCGGCTGATCGCCGTCACGAACCCGGCCGGCTTGACGTGGAGCTACCGGTACAACCCGGACGGAATGCTTGCCGCACAAACCGATTTCAACGGTGCGACCACCACGTACACCTACGACGCGGCGGGACGATTGGCGTCACGAACCAACGCCGCGGGGCAGACGCTGACCTACTCCTACGATGCCACTGGTCGGCTGGTTTCGGAGTCGAGCAGTGGCGACGATTTCAGCGGCGAGCGCATCGAATACGCATATGACGCGGCGGGGCGCATGCTCACTGCTGTAATGCCCTGGGCACAGGTCGAATTCGGTTACGACCTGTCCGGGCGTGTGGTGTCGGAATCTGTTGACGGGCGCGCCGTGCAGTCGGTGTACAACTCTGCCGGCGACCTGACTGAGGTGCTCACACCGTCGGGCCTGCGTACCTCGTTGTCCTACGACCGCCGCGGGCTGGTCGACATGTTGACCGCGGCCGGGCAACGCTGCGAGATCACCAGCGATGAACTGGGTCGGGCGACACGTCTGCAATTCGGCACAACCGCGATCGACTCCGCCTTCGACGCCGATGGCCGGCTGAGGGAACGCCTGGTGCTGGCGGGGCTGCGGGATCTGTCGGTGCTCAATCTGGGCACCGGCGCGGGTTCGACCGAACGGCTGCTGGCCGGTGCGGCGTACTCATACCGCTCCGATGACACGCTCGCGGCGGTGGCCGCGGCCGATCCCACCGCGCCCACGCTCGGCACCGCCGCAACCTACGGCACCGACGTCATGGGCCGGCTGGTGTCGCGGCAGGCAGCCGGGTCGATCATCGAATCGACGGTCTTCGACGCTGCGCAGAACCCCACGGTCGGTGAAGGGCCGGCTCCGTCGTCGCGGTGGCGGTACGACGGAGTGCGGCTGATCGATGACGGCCGATCCCGGTATCACTACGATGCTGCGGGCCGGTTGATCCAGACCGTCACCAAGCGCCTGGGTCGCAAACCCGATGTGTGGCATTACCAGTGGGACGCGTGGGATCGGCTTCGTGCGGTGACCACGCCCGACGGCCAGCAGTTCAGCTACACGTATGACCCGGCCGGGCGGCGGCTGAGCAAGACGAGCGAACGCAGCCGAATCCTGTTTTCCTGGAACGGTACCCAGCTGGTTGAACAAACCTCCAGCGCCGCTGGTGCTGAGGCTGACGTGATGTCGTGGTCGTATTTCCCGGGGCGGTTCACGCCGCACAGCCAGATCCATTCCAGCGGTGGTGAATCCGACGGGGCCGGATTGCGTGCCGGGGAGCTGTCCCTCGACGGCCCCGCCGCCGTTGCCCCGCAGCAGGAGATCGACCGGCAGTTCTATGCGCTGGTCACGGACCATATCGAGACTCCGGTGGCGCTGTTGGATCCCGCGAGCGGAGCGCTGGCAGGGCGGGCGCACGCCACCATGTGGGGGCAGACCACCTGGACCGGCGTCGATACCCCGTGGCGCTATCCCGGTCAGTACCACGACCCCGAAACCGGCCTGCACTACAACCACCACCGCTACTACCAGCCTCGCACCGGGCGCTACCTGTCACCCGATCCACTCGGGCTGGCGCCGGCCCCGAATCCGTATGGGTATCCGGAGAATCCGACTACGTGGGCTGATCCGTGGGGGCTGGCGCCGTACAACGCAAGACCGGAGTCGGCCGATCAGATCGAGTTTCCGCCTTCGTCGCATGGATACGGTGTTAACGATCCGCCCGTACGGTTGTACGGTCCATGGACTCAAGAGGATCTGGCAAGAATGATGAATGGAGCTCCACCGAGAAGTTATGGGTTCCCGCATCTTCACCACGCGGATCAAATGCCAGGATCAGCAATCCACGAGGTGCCTCAAGATATTCACCGCCGGCCTGATCTACACCCGAATAAATTCAACCAAGGTGTCTCGTCAGAGATGCGGGAAGCCGACCGTAAACTTCATTGGATGATGAGGGCCTCGGAGATGGGATGGAGACGAGATGGATAGAGGGTCTTTCGAGCAGAAATTTGAAGAGCTGGTAAGCGAAGGCGATCCCTATGGAATTCGCAATACAAGCGGATTGGATGAAGCCAACATAGCCATCGTCGAAGACGAATTACAGGCGGGCTTACCTGAGGATTATAAATGGTTCCTCGCCAGGTACTGGACGGGGATGTTCGGTTCTGTTGACCTATACACATTGCAATCCAATGACCGAAGTTACATTGGTAAACGGCAACCCGAGGAAACGCTGGGTAAGTTTGTTGCATTTTCTGACGACGGGTTTGGGAATGCGTACTGCTTTCCAGTGGAAAATGGAAGGTGCGTCGATCGAGTGGTCATAGTTCCGCTTCTTCCTAGCGAATACACTGGCGAGACAGTCAGCGGTGGGTTCCTAGATTTTCTTAGCACCCACGCCTGACACCTGGTGTTGCAGGCAATCCCGGTCAGCGCGCCGCTCATCGCTTGTTCACCTCCGTGCTGCACATCCCGGCACCAATTTGACCTCAGGACACATCAAGTGACGATGTCTGAATCTTCTTTCCCAAACAAGCGTACCAATCGCAATCGATAATTTTAGGGACACTCTACGACGACTTTTCGGACTAGCCTAAATTTTGAACTGGCGCTAAAATGGATAAGAACTCAAAACTATTTACGGAATTCAGTCAGTTCATAATTGCGAACGAGCTTTCGCAAACAGACTTTGGCAACCAGTTTAATTTCGATCTCCACGCCATTATAGTTCGGCGATTGGTCTCAGCTATTAGAGATTTCGGTGCTGGACGGCCACTAGTTTGGTATTGGTATGATGGGAATTCCTGGGTACCAGATGATATTTGGGCGTCGACTCCTGATTTAGATTCAGCGATCGAAGGTTCGGGCCTCCCTTGGTCCGCTTTAAGTATGCACCGCCCATCGTTCGACCTGTCGACACTTGCGCCAATACCGGATCGCGCGACTGCTCGTCATTTCGAACCACCGGCCAACGTCTTGAGCGTAGAACCTTGGGACACGAACAGCGTGAGCTGGCTGGATCGCGTTGGTAAGACGCTGATAACAGGATGGGTCGATCCAGCGATTGATGATTCGCACTTCTACATCGACAATCGACTGGGAATTACTTCTTCGCTGACGTTTGAAAAAGCGACGTTGAAGAGTTACGCGACTGGATTCGTGCAAACAAATATCGCCGGTTTTACAGAGCTTATTTGCGACACTCAGGGCGAAATGGTTACACCAGGCTATCTTGGACTCGCCGTGGTAAACGATGATGCGATCTTGACGACGCCAGTCGGTGCATCTTGGAACTTTTATGGTGAATTAACGGACGTGGATGGTTGGATCCAACGGTTCTCGCGTTATCCATTATTGCCACCCGAAGATAGGCCCAAACTCAATTTTTGAGCAGGTCGGTGGATGACTGTTTGCACGGCGCTCATGGCTGAGCAAGAGGAGCGGACACAGTCGACCTGGTAACTTGCTTTCGCTAGTGTTAGCTGACGCGTTCGAGGCAGATGGTGCGCTGTGGCACTGGCCACGAGTAAAGTTCCTGCGTCGGTTCACAGGTACCGTTGGCATCGGCGACCTGACTGACCGCACGGAACACGGTGCCGATCGAGACGCAATCTGGAGCTGAGTTGAAGTAACTGTTGGCTTCCGAATAGCACTGTCCGGGAATCATATTCAGTGCGAAACACATCACCCAACTTTTCGGGCGGGGGTTCGTCGGGGTCTTTCGATCAGTGGTGGTTACCCGCGCATACGCCGATCCTTGGTCGCCGGCTTTCGCGTCCGGACAACCCTTCTCGGCAAGACCCTTGTGCGCCAATTCGTACGGGGCTGCGGGGCTGGGGCATGTCACTGACAACACATTGCCAGGAAGATCCTGCGCGACGTGGCTTGACGATATGCACTCGCCGACATTCACCCCGGCTAGCGGCTTATCACCGGGAGTCGGATAGGCGTTGGTGGGGCTGGCCGTGCCACCGGTATTACTAGGCTCCCCACAACCCGCGGCGACGAGCACCACGGCGCCGACCCATATCACCGCTTTCGCCACACGCATGATCGTTCCTTCCCGGGATGGTTGGTGGAGTTGGTCACTGGTCGGTCCGAATGGTCCGAGCGTGGCGCCGATCCAAGGCGTTGTGCCATCTGATGACCCGCAACTCGTGGGAGTGAAGGTTGCGCCTACACATGCGGTTGCGGGGGGACGTGCCGTTGTGTATGTGCGTGATACTGGTGCCACCACTGGGCGTACGCCTGCGCCTGTTGCAAGTCTCGGTTCAGCTTCTTGCGCGAATTCACGTTGTGGACCAGCGCGACCCAATTCATGATCAAGATGGACAGGAAACTCCACCACCCCACCAAAAGATTCTGGGTCTGTGCGCTACGCAATGCGGCGTCACATTGGGCGTAGGTTCCAGTAACGACGCGACGCTGGTTGAACCACAGAATCAATGCGCCAATGTGCGTCATCGTCGAGACCTGAAAGATCGGTTCAACGGGCGGCGCAGGGTACTGCTGCTGGGTTGATGCCAGAGCACTTCTCCAAAGCTGATTGTCTGCAGCGGACTGCTGGATTGGCTCTGCCATTTGACCCCCCGTGGACGTCGTCGATTGTGCTCAACGACCAATTCTATTTGCTGCTGGTCAGCTGCTGTTCACCAATTTCGGGGACCAGCGGCGCATTTACGCGGCTACCGGTCATCGGTTCCTCCGTGCGACTTTCAGCGACACCAATCGTGGTGCGTTGCCTACCGGCCCGCGATGGCCGCGTCGGCCGCTGCCTCGTATTCGGCGACGCGGGCTGGGTCGACCCCGTCGAACACGGTCAGGATCGCGCCGCTGACCGTGCCTTTGCCCAACATTTCACCGCGGGCCTGAGCTGTCTGCACATCGGGGAATTGGTACACGGAATATTCTTCGGTCTTGACGAACTGAACGCATGTCAAGTAATCGCACATCTGTTGCGAGTTGTCGCGAACATCGGTGCCGGGCAATCCAGAGTCGAAGATTGCATCAGCAACCTGTTGTGCGGTAACGGCTTTCGGATCGGCCGGCGCGTTGAGGGGCGCCTCGCCCGGGCACTTCGTTCCCTCGACCATGTCGACGCTGGCTTCACCCACGGCCAGGCCCGTGCGTTGCGCCCCGGCCGGGCCCACCGCGAACTTGCCCATCGCAAGTCGGCTGGGCTGACCCTGCGCGCAGTTGATGTGCACGAAGAAGCCGTCGTCCTGGCCGTCGTGCCGGCGTTTGAGATCGTCCAGGATCGCGGTCATTTCACTCTTGGAATACGCCTTGTCGACCGAGACCGTCAGGGTGGCGGGTGTGCCACCGGGTTCGAGGCGGTATTCGGGCACGTCCGCGGTGCTCGTGCCAGATGCGGTCCCGACGTAGCCGGACGGTTCCGGCTTCCGGTCTTCACCGCCCGAGCCTGAACACCCGGACAAGATAAGCCCCGCCAGTGCGATGGCAGCCGGCATGGCGATGATCCGCATCAGTGATTCCCCCTGTTGGTCAGATCAGTTCGACGACGCTTCCCCCGGGTTCTCCGTCCGCGCGCCAGGATGCTGCGCGGCGGCGGCGCCGCCGCGCTCGTAGTTCGGGATGCCGGGGTCGGGCCCGGCGGCGGCCGCGGGCGCCGCGGCCGATCCGCGCTGCTGCGGGGCCTGCGGATATCCGCCGTATTGCGTATACCGGTCCTGCAGTGCCTCGTAGGACTCCTGCGCCCGGTCCGCTGCCTGACCGCGCGCACCCGCGACGCCGCGGGATTGCGCTGTCGCGGCACTCTGGGCCTGCGCGGTCGCCTGCCCGGACGCGTCGACCTGAGGTGGCGGGCCCTGTTGGTACTGCATCGCATAGGCCTGGTACGCCTGCGCGTACTGCGCATACGCCGCGTAATCGGACATGCTGTCTGCGCCGGCCTCGGTGCGGGGTTGCAGGATGAGCGCGGTGACCGCCGCGAGCGTCTGCAGCGCGTTGAGCACGACGACCACCACGACGGCCCAGCCGGCTTCGTCGGCCCTCACCCACGATTCGACGGACACCAGGAGCCCGGTGAGGGCGAGTGCGACGACGAGCCAATCCCGTTTGCTTTCGTTGGGGATGAGGCTGACGGCGGCGATCGCACCTGCCAGGACCGGCAGCCAGACGCTCCAGCCGAGGGACACCGGCGAGCCAAAACTAACCCCGAAGCTCACCAAACCCAGTGCGGCCACGACCATTCGCAGCATCCTGCTGCGCTGTTCATTGGCGCCGGGCGATTCCGCCGCGCCGAACTGGTAGCCGGAATAGGGCCCGTCGTTGCCGTATCCGGCGCTGTAGCCCGAGTAGTAGCCCGGCGAGTTCGTCATGGCCGCCCCCTGTTCGTCCAGTTGAACGCTGTCGACAGTTCCTCAGCACCAAACCTAATCGGTCACTCGGCGGAATCGAACGAGGATTTGATGTATCGCATCTCGTCATCGGTCGCGACCATGGTGACCACAGCAGCACCGGAGCGGGTGCCGACCCGGACGACGTCGTTGTCGGGGTCGATCAGCTGGAGCGTCACGTCCGCATCACCGGATGGCCTGGCTTGCGGCGGTTTCACCACGATCGCGGTGACACCGACCCGCACCCCTTGTTCGGTGACACCGTCGAACATCTCCACCGAGTAGTTGCGGTCGGACCCGGCCTGCATCGAGCTGCGGTTGAAGTCGGTGACCCGCAGCAGGTTCTGGTCGCCGACCTCCTCGACCATGTCGCGCCAGGCGGCGGGCCGGCGTGTGTGCACGCGCACCCGCGCGCCCAGCGCCAAAGACCGCAGCACCGCCTGTTGCGCGAGGTGCAGGGTTCCGCAGATCTCGACTCGCTCGATCTGCGGGCCGAACAGTGGCAGCGCCACCGCGCGTCCGTGATCGTCGGCACCGATGACCTGCCCACAACCGGATGCGGGGATGGCGAGATCCGTGAGCACGTCCCCGCTGTTCCCGTACGCCCATCGGTCGTCGATCTGCCGTCGCGGCGGGGGCAGCGGCAGACTGGAGACCAGCGCCGAATACTGGTAGCCGCGCAGCGGGCTCACACCCCGCAACCGCACGCGGGTGCGGCCGTGACTGTCGAACCGAGCCAGCCCCCGGATCTTGATGGTGTCTTTGCGATCGTCTTGGCGCAACGAAATGCACACGGTGGTGGAGTAACTCGGGATCGTCCAGAGCAGACCGAGACCCGCGGTGGTGAACATGGACGGTTTCACCGAGAAGCTGCGGAGTTGGAACCGGCCTTCCTGGCACGTAAACCAGGTTTCCTCGACGCTGTGCAGCGCTACGCCGTCGGCGAGCTGGTTGGTCGCCAACGCGATGTCGCTCGCGGTCATGATCTGTGGCCGCAGACCGGCCTCGGCCAAACGGTTCGCGACACGCCGGGTCGCGGTGGCCGCGGTGCGGATGATGCCCTCCCGGCCGCCGCCCCGGTTACGCACCGCATCGGGGCACAGGGTCGGGTCGAACCGAACGGCCACCCACACGCTGCGCTGCGCGATTGCGGGCAGCGGGCCGAGGACGGCGTCGTAGATCGCGGCGATGTGGCCATGTCCCTGCGAGCGGGCGCCCTGGCTGATCACGTCGATGGAATCCAGCGTGATGTCGAACTGTCGCAGGCAATCCGCCACCATCTGGATCGACACCATGTCCCCCGACACCGTGACACCGGGTTCCATGACCGTCATGGCCTGCGGGTTCTCCTGGATCCGCACCAGTGACAGCAGTGTCTTTCCGTCCCAATGGAATCCGATCTGGGTGCCGTCGCCGAGCTCGGCGTCGAACGGTTCCAGGCGTTCCTTGCGGCCGGCGCGGCGCTTGCGCTCGCGGGAGAAGCTCCACCGCGCCGCGATCCACCGCGGCAGCGTGTGGCCGCGCACGCGCACCACGAAGATGAGGGCGACCCCGAGTCCGGCGGCGGCGCCGTACCACCCGGGCTGTTCGAGCAACAGCGCGACGGTGAGGCCGATCGCGATGAACAACTGGACCAGCAACAGGTCGAGCAGCGGCACCACCCGCTGCGGCACGATGTCGGCGGCAGCGGTCAGCTCCCCCGGCTCGGCCACCTCCGCCGAACTCTTTCGAGCCTTACGACGACCCTTCACGCCCCCGGTCCCTCGTTCGATGAGCGATTCTTTCGGCGCCCAGCTACCCCCGCGATCGTGCTGTACCCTGGTCGTGCCCTTGGGCTATCTGCTCCTCACGTGCGCAGGAGCAGCGTTCTTCAGAGGCTGACGGGGGGCAGCTATGCCAGCGCAAGTTACCACGCGTGCACAGGTCAACGGGTATCGGTTCCTCATCCGACGCTTGGAACATGCGCTGATCCGCGGTGATTCCCGCATGATCCACGACCCCATGCGCGGTCAGATGCGGGCGCTGCTGGTGGGCGCGGTGATCGCCGTGCTGATCGCGGGCGCAGCGGGAGTGCTGGCGTTCTTCAAGCCCATGCCCAACTTCGGTAATTCGACCGTGATGCTCAGCAAATCGAACGGCACGATCTTCGTCCGCATCGGTGACCGGCTGCACCCCACGCTGAACCTGGCCTCGGCGCGTCTCATCGCCGGTAAAGCGGATCCCCCCAAACAGGTGGACGACAAGTTTCTCAACACGGTCCCGTTGGGGCCCATGGTCGGCGTGGTCGGCGCCCCGGCGGCCATCCACCAGGGCGACGACATGGGCATGTCGTCGTGGACCGTCTGTGACACCACCCAGACCCCGAAGGTGACCGAGACCGTCGGCTCGTTCGCCGTCGAGACGTCGGTGTTGGCCAACAATCCGGTCCTCACCGACGACATCCGGGCGGCGAACCCGTCGCAGATGCTGTTGACGCAGGCCGGCAACACCACGTTCCTGATCTACAACGGCGTCCGCGCACCGATCGACCCGATGGATCCTGTGCTACACAGTGCGCTGCGGCTCGAGGGCGCCGAGATTCGGGAGGTCTCCCCCGGCCTGCTCAACGCGTTTCCGCTTGTCGACCCGATCGTGCCGGTCACGATCGACGGTGTTGGCCAGTCCACGAACTACCTGGACTCGAAGTATCGCATCGGCTCGATCGTCAAGACCGTCGACTCTCGCGGCGACCACCTGTATGTCGTGCTTCGTGAAGGCCTGCAACCGATTTCGGAGGCCACCGCGGACATCATCCGGTATGGCGACCACACGTCACCGACCGTGGCCGAGCCGGGCAACATCTCCCCCGCGGTGGTGAGCGACGTGCCCATCGTGCACCCGCTACACGTCGACCACTATCCGACGGCTCCGCCGGAGTTCATCAGCACCGAACCGGACCGCGTGGTGTGTATGTCCTGGCAACGCGGCAACACCGCGGCCGAGGCCACCACCAAGCTGCTGGTCGGCCATCGGCTGCCGCTGCCCAAGGACGCGCTGCCGGTGCGGCTCGCCACCGCCGACGGCAACGGCCCGGGCCTGGACTACGCGTACCTCAAGCCCGGCACCGGGGAGTATGTGCAGGCGACGGGCGGTGAACCGGACAGCCGCGCAATGGGTCAGCTGTTCTATGTCGCCGACACAGGCGTGCGGTACCACATCAAGGATCTGCCCACGTCGGCCGCGCTGGGTGTTGTCGGCGTCAAGGATCCTGACAGCCCCAACGATGTGCCGCAGTCCGCACCGTGGCCCGTGATCAGCCTGCTGCCGCCCGGCCCGGAGCTGTCCCAGGAGGCTGCGCTGATCGCGCATGACGGCATGGCCGCCGATCCCGACGGTTTCAAGGTGAACCCGCCCAAGGGCTGAGCGGTGCCCTGCCGACGCAGTTAGATCCGCAGCTCGCGGAAGAACGCGTACAGCCGAATGATCCAGCAGGCCAGCGGAAATACCAGGCCGATCGCGATGTACTCGAGGATCTCCACGCGCCGCCGTGCGACGGGTGAGAACTCGAGTCGCGGCGCGACCAGGCCGGTCGCCACGACCAGGGCCATCAAGGCCACGAGCGCCACCGCCCCGTTGACCTGCCAACCGTCAAGTGACGTGGCGGTTTTCACGATCATCGCGACAGCGATGACCAGGCCGCCGCCGATCAACATGGCGGATTGCACCAGATCGTGGTGGCTGCGCCCCCGCAGGCACAGCACTGTCGCCACTGCTATCGAGAAAGCCGTTCCCTGCCAGAAGAACCCGTTGCTGACGTCCACCGCCAGGTAGCAGCCGATGGCCGCCGCGATGGCCGCCGCGGCGATGATCCCGGTCAGGTATTCGTTGGCGCGCCTGACCCGTTCGGTCATCCCCTCCTCAGTGGGGATGATCTGTTTGCCGATCGCGTTGACGCCCTCCACCGTGGTGCCGCCCTGGGTCTCGATGTCGTCGAGTGGCTCGCCTGCGGTCGGCACCCGCGGCACAGGCAATTTGGACAGCATGATGGTGGTGCGTGGCGCCAGATAGACGACGATCACCGCGACCGTCGTCAGGATCGCCCCGATGGAACGTGGATTGGGGTTCAACAACATCTCGGCCACCGCGGCGGGCGCGCACAGGACCGACACAGCGATCACCGCGGTGTACAGCGCACGTCCCCGCCCGGAGATCAGCAGCACCAGAAGCGCGATGACCGCGGTGAGCCCCAGTGCCATCGGAAGCGCCGTCACGCCGTGGCCGCCCGGGATCACGTAGAGCGCGCCACCGAACACCAGGGGCAGTGCCACCCCGCCGAGCCACGCCGACCGTGCATCGTCGCCGGTCCGGTACGGCAGCACGCAGGCGACGATCGCACAGACGACGCCCGCGAGCAGGGTCGCGATGGCCGCGATGGGCACCCCGGGTACCAGCGAAACCACCGATTGCCTGGGCAGCACCGCCGCGACGGCAACGCCCAGCAAGATGCTCAAACCGAACCACGTTGCGGGCCAAGCGTTGTCGATCAGCCATTGCTTTCGGCTGTCGACCTCCGGCGACACCGTTTCGACATCGTCGAACAACAGCGGTGCGGCAGGCACCCCGATCTCCTGCACCACCAGGAGCTCGCCGTCATAGATGCCGGCCTCGGCCAGTGATCGGTTCGGATCGATGGGAGCGCCGCCGAGTCGGGCGAACGTCCATTTGCCCTCGGTGTTGTCGAACTCGACGTCGTCGATGTCGCTGTGGACCGGGATCTGATCGTTGGCGAGTTCGATGACGTCGTTGATGACGGCCGCGATGCTGGTGTGGGTCGGCAACCCCACGTCCAGCAGCATGTCGC
This sequence comes from Mycolicibacterium mageritense, assembly GCF_010727475.1. Taxonomy (NCBI): domain Bacteria; kingdom Bacillati; phylum Actinomycetota; class Actinomycetes; order Mycobacteriales; family Mycobacteriaceae; genus Mycobacterium; species Mycolicibacterium mageritense. The sequence goes on along the minus strand of NZ_AP022567.1, from coordinate 2,533,473 downwards.
CCACCAGCACGGCGATGCGACTTAGCTCGAGCTCGGATTCGGACTCGGAATCCAACTCTGACAGCGACGGCGGCAACGTCATCGGATAGTGCCTCCCACCTCGCGATCCTGACGGTGTGACAATACCCACGATCGCTCGTAGCCTGGTCGGGCGACTATCGGGGCGGGGAGGTAGCTTGGCCACGCAGGGGTTTGTTCGTCGTCTGCGGGTGTCACCACCGCGGATGCCTGGTGGAGAGGTCAACCTCCAGGCGCCGCCGGAAGTGCCACGGGTCATCCCGGGCAATCTGCTGATGAAGCTCATGCCGTTCGTGATGATCGTCGCGGTCATCGGCATGATCGCGCTGATGGTCACCGTGGGCGGGCGTGACCTGACCCGCAACCCGATGTTCCTGATCTTCCCGATGATGATGATCATGTCGATGGCCGGCATGTTCATGGGCGGCGGTGGCCGCACCGGCAAAGCGGCCGCGGAGCTCAACGAGGAACGCAAGGACTACTTCAGCTATCTCGCGAACCTGCGCGACGACGCCGACGACACCGGCGAGTCGCAGCGCAAGGCCCTCGAGTGGAGCCATCCCGATCCCCGCACGCTCAGCGATGTGGCGGGCACCCGCAGGATGTGGGAGCGCAGGCCCACCGACCAGGATTTCTGTCACGTGCGTGTCGGTGTGGGCACGCACCGTCTGGCCACGCGGCTGCTGGCACCCGAGACCGGGCCCCCGGAAGACCTCGAGCCGGTGTCCACGGTCGCGCTGCGTCGTTTCGTCAAGACCCATTCGGTGGTGCACGCCCTGCCAACGGCGGTGTCACTGCGGGCGTTCCCGACCATCACGTTCGAGGGGGATCGCAAGCTCGCCCAGCAATTGGTCCGGTCGATGATCCTGGAGTTGTGCGCGTTCCACGGGCCAGACCACCTCATGGTCGCGATCGTCGCGGCCAATCCGGACAACGAGAACTGGAGCTGGGTCAAGTGGCTGCCGCAGGCGCAGCATCCGACCACGCGCGACGGTTGCGGCACCATGCGGATGCTGTACCCGTCGCTGGAGCTGTTGGAGAACTCGCTTGCGACCGATCTCGCCGAGCGGGGCCGCTTCAACCGCAACTCGCAATTGCCGCAGGGCCTCAAGCAGTTGGTGATCGTGATCGACGACGGCTACGTCACCGGCGACGAGCGGCTGATCACCGACGCCGGCCTGGACAGCGTCACCGTGCTCGACCTCAACGGCCCCGCTGACGGGACCGCCGCGCGGCGCGGCCTGCACCTCGTGGTCGAAGACGACGACATCGGTGCCAAGACCGCCGCGGGCACTGAACGTTTCGCGACTCCGGACCGGCTGACCCTGGCCGAAGCCCAGGTCACCGCGCGGCGCTTCGGGCGCTACCGCCCCGGCAACGCGGCCCACATCGTCAGCTTGGAATCCGAGACCCGGGCCACCGACCCGGGCCTGATGGCCTTGCTGAAGATCCCGGATGCGGCCGACATCGTGCCCGAGGACGTGTGGCGGCAACGGACACCGCGGGAACGCCTGCGCGTGCCGATCGGCTACACGCCGTCGGGCCAGCCCCTCGAGCTGGACATCAAGGAGTCGGCTGAGAACGGCATGGGGCCACACGGTCTGTGCATCGGTGCGACCGGTTCGGGTAAGTCCGAGTTTCTGCGCACCCTGGTGCTTGCCATGATCACGTCGCACTCACCTGAGGCGCTCAACCTCGTGCTGGTGGACTTCAAGGGCGGCGCGACGTTCCTGGGCCTCGACGGCGCACCTCACATCGCGGCCATCATCACCAACCTCGAAGACGAGTTGACGATGGTCGACCGCATGCGCGACGCGCTGGCCGGCGAGATGAACCGTCGTCAGGAACTGCTCCGGTCCGCAGGCAACTTCCCCAACGTCACCGAATACGAACGGGCCCGCGCCAACGGCGCCAAGCTGGATCCGTTGCCGGCGCTGTTCATCGTGGTGGACGAGTTCTCCGAACTGCTGTCCCAAAAGCCGGATTTCGCAGAGCTTTTCGTGATGATCGGCCGGTTGGGCCGCTCGCTGCACATCCACCTGCTGCTGGCCAGCCAGCGGCTGGAGGAGGGCAAGCTGCGTGGCCTGGACTCGCATCTGTCGTACCGGATCGGCCTCAAGACGTTCTCGGCCGGTGAGTCCCGCAGCGTGCTGGGTGTCCCGGATGCCTATCACCTGCCCAGCGTCCCGGGCTCGGCGTTCTTGAAATGCGACGCCGACGAACCGATCCGGTTCAACACCTGTTACGTGTCCGGTGAATACGTCAAGCCGCGGGTGTCGGCCCGGACCGGGCGGACGTCGCAGCTCGGGGTGTTGGCACCGAAACTGTTCACCGCGACGCCGGTCAAGAAGGATCCCGTGCCGGTGGCTCCGGTCGAGCCCGTCGAGGCGGAGGCGCCGAAGGATCCGGTGTCGACCTCGCCGACCAAGATCACCCTGCTCGACATGGTGGTCAGCCGGTTGCGCGGCCACGGGAGGCCCGCGCACGAGGTCTGGTTGCCGCCGCTCGAGGAAAGCCCGGCCGTCAACAATCTGCTGCCGGACTCGACGTGGAACGACCCGCAGAACGTCAATGGCCGGCTCTGGCTGCCCATCGGCGTGGTCGACCGCCCGTACGACCAGCGGCGCGACGTGCTGACCATCGACTTGTCGGGCGCGCAAGGCAACGTCGCCGTCGTCGGTGGTCCGCAGTCGGGCAAATCGACGGCGCTGCGCACCATCATGATGTCGGCCGCAGCCACGCACACTCCCGAGCAGTTGCAGTTCTTCTGCCTCGATTTCGGCGGCGGCACGCTCGGCAGCCTGTCGAACCTGCCGCACGTCAGCAGTGTCGCGGGCCGCATGGACACCGATCGCATCCGCCGCACAGTCGCCGAGGTGACTGGGCTGCTGCGGGAACGCGAACTGAGATTCCGGGATCTGGGCATCGAATCGATGCGGGACTTCCGGCAGCGCAAGGCGGCACTGGCCGCGCTGCCTCCGGAAGCCGCGGCTCGTGATCCGTTGAGCCGAGACCGGTTCGGCGACGTGGTGCTGGTGGTCGACGGGTGGGCGACCATCAAGGCTGATTTCGACATCCTGGAGCCTGCGCTGCAGGCCATCGCGATCCAGGGCCTGTCCTACGGCATTCACCTCGCCATCAGCGCCACGCGGTGGATGGAGATCAGGCCCGCCGTCAAGGACATGCTCGGCACGCGCATCGAGCTGCGGATGGGCGACCCGATCGACAGCGACGTGGGCCGTAAATTCGCCGAGCTGGTGCCGATGGGCCGGCCCGGTCGCGGCATGAGCCCCGACCGGCTGCACATCCTGATCGGCCTGCCCCGGCTGGATTCCAGCTCCGATGTCGAGGATCTGCCCACGGGTGTCGCCAATTCCTGTGAAGCCGTCCGGCAGTTCTACGGCGACCGGCAGGCACCTCGCCTGCGGATGCTGCCTCACGAGCTCGACCGCGCCAAGGTGGTCGAGGCTGCGCGGCGAGGTGGTCTGCTGGGCAAGGCCAAGGTAGCGATCGGGATCAGCGAATCCGAATTGGCGCCCGTGGTCCTGGATTTCGATGCCCAGCCGCACATGGTCGCGTTCGGGGACACCGAATGCGGCAAGACGGGCCTGCTGCGCAACATCGCGACCGGTTTGATGGAGAACGCGTCGTCGGACGAGGCCAAGATCATTCTGGTCGATTTCCGCCGCACCATGCTCGGCGTCGTCGACAACGATTACCTGGGCGGCTACGCCACTGCCGCACAGTCCTGCGCCGACCTGATGAAGGCACTGGCCGAATCCCTCAAGGATCGGTTGCCTCCCAGCGACGTCACGCAGCAGCAGCTCAAGGAACGGTCGTGGTGGAGTGGCCCGGACCTGTACGTGCTGATCGACGATTACGACCTCATCCCGGGTGGCTCGCTGAACCACCCGCTCGGCCCGCTGGTCGAATACCTCCCGCAGGCCCGCGACATCGGCCTACGGGTCGTCATCGCCCGGCGGATCGGCGGCGCCGGGCGCGCCATCATGGACCCGATCATCGGCAGGCTCAAAGATCTGTCGTGCAATGGTCTGGTGATGAACGGGACCAAGGATGAGGGCGCCTTGTTCGGGTACAAGCCGCAACCGATGCCGCCGGGCCGCGGCATGCTGGTCTCCCGGAGCATCAAGTCCGACGTCATCCAGCTGTCCCGGATGCCGGACCTGTGACCGGCGCCCGCGAACTCGTCCAGGTTCGGGTGGTACCTGCCGCGCCTGAACACGTGCGGCTCTCGGTCGTGGGCGGCCGCACGCAACTCGACGTGTCGCTGCCGCTCGACGCGCCGATCGCCAGTCTGATGCCCGAACTCGTGAAGCTCGTCGAATCACGCGACGTGGCAGACCGATCCGAGGACACCTCGGCGAAGGAAGCCAAACGCAACTTCTGGGTGCTCAGCCGCGCCGACGACGCCGAGCCCCTGTCACCCGACGCGACCTTGCGCAGCGCGGGCGTCGAAAACGGGGCCTTGCTGCGACTCACCGCCGAACGTGCGCTGTCGGCACCCACCCTGTACGACGACGTGGTCGACGCTGCGGCGCGGCTCAACAGGGCCTCGTACGCGGGCTGGGACGCGGTCGCCGCCAAATGGATGGCGTTCACCGGGGTCTTGCTGACGTCACTGGCCCTCCTGTACTTCCTGGTCGCCGACGCGTTCGAGGCGCACCGGCCCGCGCTGGTCGGAGTGTCGATCGTGGCGGCGCTGACGCTCGTGGGCGTGGGAGCCCTGGCACACCGCTCTTATCGGGAGCCGGCGGGGGGCGCGGTGCTCGGATGGGCCGCTATTCCCATCGCGTCGGGTGTCGTGTGGGCGCTGTCGTCCGGTTGGGGCGGATATGCCCTGGCTGCCGGCTGCGCGGGGTTGATCGTGATCCTGCTCGGGTTCTACCGCGCCATCGGCACCGGCCACTGGGGTTACCTCGCCGGCGGGGTGTTCTTCGGACTCGCGGGCCTGGCCCTGCTGGTTCACCAGGTCGGTGTCCGAACGGACTTCGTGGGCAGCGGGCTGGCCGTCGTCGGCATCCTCACGTGCCTCACCGTTCCGCGGATGACTGCTCCTCTCGAGAGGTTCAAGGCCCCGACCGCGGCGGACGAGCCCGACCGCGAAGACACCCTGTTCCAGAACCCGTTCGACACGCCGCCGCGCGCGATCCGGGCGGATGGCGAAGAGGCCGCCGATTCGACACCCACCGCCGAGGGCGTGTGGGACCGCGTGCGTTCAGCGATGCTGACGCGGTCGGCGCTCTACACGGGTCTGGCCGCCGCGGCAGCCGTCGGCGCGGCGGTGGTGTTGAGCTCGGAGGAACGCGTGCACTGGTCGGGCCTGACCTTCGCCGTGATATGCACCGTGGCGTTGAGCCTCTACACCCGCCGTCCAGGTACTCCCGTCGAACGCGCGTCGCTGGCTGTGCCTGCCCTCGCTCTCGCCGTGTACACCGGCTGGGCGGCACAGAACGGCAGCCAGCCCATCCCGCTCGTGGCCTTCGGCCTGCTCCTGGTCGCAGCAGTGGTGTGCGCAGTCGTGGCCATGGTCCGAACCACCGATGACCGGTTCGCCACCGTGCTGGCCTACCTCGAGTATCTGGCTTCGGCGGCGTTGATTCCGCTGGCCCTCTGGGTCACCGGGATCTACAGCCGGCTGGAGATCTGATGAAACGATTCGCGGCGGCCCTGGCCACGACCATGGTCGTCGTCACCATCGGGGGCGCACCGAGCGCGCATGCCATCGATCCGCCGGTGGTTCCGCCCGGGCCCGTACCGAGTGGAGCCGGAGGCGCGCCGGATGCCACCGAGCAGAAGTCGCTCTGCGGTGTCGGGGCGGTGTTCCCCAACTCTGATTTCAGCCTGCAGCCCAGCGCCGACGCGATGCTCAACTTCTCCGACGCCTGGAAGTTCTCCCGTGGCGCAGGCCAGAAGGTCGCGGTGATCGACACCGGGGTGTCGCCGCACCCGCGGCTGCCTCTCTTGGAGGGCGGTGGCGACTTCGTGTCGTCGTCGGACGGGCTCTCGGACTGCGATGCCCACGGCACCCTGGTGGCCGGGCTGATCGCCGCAACGCCCAGCCCCGACGACGCGTTCGCCGGAGTGGCGCCCGAGGCCGCGATCTTGTCGATCCGGCAGAACAGCAGCGTGTTCGAACTGAAGGGCGCGAGCGCCCAGAACGATCCGAACTCGGTGTCGCAGGGGTATGGCAGCACCCAGACGCTCGCCCGCGCCATCGTCCGCGCTGTCGATATGGGTGCGACCGTGATCAACCTGTCCGAGGTGGCCTGCGCACCGGTCGGCGCGGGCATGAACGACGCCGAACTGGGTCAGGCCGTCCGGTACGCCTTTGAACGCAATGTGGTGGTGGTCGCCGCAGCAGGCAACTTCAACAAGCAGGGCTGGTGCAACACCCAGAACGAGATCCGGGATCCGAACCTGCCCCTGGCCGACGCCTGGAAATCCGTGAAGACGATCGCCAGCCCCGCGTGGTTCCAGGACTACGTGCTGGCTGTCGGCGCATTGACACCCGAAGCCGAGCCCGCCGAGTTCAGCTTGCGCGGGCCGTGGGTCGATCTGGCGGCGCCAGGCGAGAAGATCACCTCACTCAGCCCCAACGGCCCCGGCCTGATCAACGCCTTTCAGGGAGACAAGGGTCTGACGCCGATCAACGGAACCAGCTTCGCCACCCCGTTCGTCTCAGGTGTCGTCGCACTGGTGCGCGCCCGCTTTCCGTGGATGTCGGCCGGTGAGGTGATGGAGCGGATCAAACGCACCGCGCGGACACCGGAAGCCGGCCCCAACCTGGCCACGGGCTACGGCATCGTCGATCCCGTCGCCGCCCTCACCTATCAGCTGCCACCCGCAGACCAACTGCCGGATCCGCAGACCGGACGACCGATCGACGGGCCGCCGGCGCCCGATCCGGCCAGCATGATGGCGCGCAACATCGTGTTGGGCGTGGTCGGGTTGAGCATCGCCGCGGCGGCAATCGCCCTGGCCGTCATCAAACGGCCGGCGCGTCAGCGTTCGAGCGCCGGCAGCACCAGATCCGGGCGGTAGTGCCGCAACCATGCGCCGACCACGCCCGACGGCCAGTTCGGCTCGAATTCAGCAGGGAAGATCAGGCAGTCCGGTGATTGGTGGGGCTGGCCGTTGCGGAGGTTTGACCGGCCCAGCTCATCGAGAAACTTGAGCTTGCGCGCAGATGCGCCGGGTAGCGGAGTGACCAGCCCGTAGCCGACGATTCCCCAGCCCATCACGGTGTGGGCGTGCCGCAACGCTGCCGACGCTGCCGGCCGCATCGCATTTCCGGCGAGGGTGGGATTGCGCATCGGCGGCAGCGCCGAGTTCCGGTACTCGAACCGGGTGATCTGCGCCCACGGCATGTCGATGACCACGGAATCGTCGGACTTTCGTAACCCGCCCGGATGCAGGATCAGGCGCTGCAGCTGACCATACGTGCGGCGCAGCTCGTCACGTTTCCGGAAGTAGCGGGGCACACACACCGCCGCCGCGACGATGATTCCGCCCACCAGCGATACCGCCGCGACGTGCGGGAACATCAGTCCGAGCGCCAGCGCGACCAGCAACCAGATCGCGAACGCCTGCACCAGCAAAACCGGTATCAACCTGGTGACGGTCTTGTCCGCGTTGAGTGCACAGGTCAGTTCGACCGGTCGGCTGTAATCGATCGGCTGTGTCATGCCCCCTCCTCAGGCGGCTCCCTCTGACAAACCGGTGCCACCTTGTTCACAGAATCCCCGTAGAATTTACGAGTTCAGTGTTACAGAGGAGCGAGGGGACTTGGCCGATCACGAACCGCCGCCGGCGGAGCGGAGCGGGCCTGCGCATCCTCCCTGGCTGTCACGGACACCTGAGCAGGAGGAACCGCGCGAGGGGCGCCGCCGTTCACGCCGCAGCAAACAAATGACAGCGGATGACACTCTGCTGCCACCGCCGCCTCAGCCAGCGGCGGAACCGCCGCGCGTCGATGAGCCGCCAGAGGTTCTGCCCGACGGCGTGATCAAGCGTGTACGCCTGGCCAGCCCTCCGCCAAGCGTCGAACATCGAATTGCTCAGCTCCGGGCCGAGCAAGCCCTCAATCCGTCGGACGACCGCCCTGAGAACCCAGAGGCAGGTGTGCCGCAATGGCGGGCGGCAACGCCGGCGGATCCCGCTGTCGATGTTGGCCAGGCGCCGCGTCACGCACGCGGTGAGGACGTCGATTCCGATGCCGGTTCGTCCTGGTTCGATGAAGCCGCCCAGAAATACGACGATGAGCCCGGCGACGCGGTCGATGACACCGACTTCTCGTTGACCGAGGATGCCGAGACCGCGCCGGCAGCCTTCGACGAGCGTTCTCACGACGCAGACGATGTCGACGAACCCTCGCCAAATCACGAGCGTGAAGAAGATGGTGACATTTCCCCGGAATCTCGCGATCTTGTTCACGTTGGGCGCGAAGAGACCTCCGAGAGTCCCGGCGCGGACAACGTAGCTGATGATGCCGATGGTGAGGCATCGCCGGAACCGCCATCGGATGCTTTCGAGTTTGACGACATTGCCGCGCGTGCTGATCGGTTACTCGCGCGGCAACAGGCGGCGATTGAAGAATCCTCGCCGGCCGAACCGCAACCCGAAACGCCGGCGGCTTCTTTTGAGTTCGACGACATCGAGGCTCGCGCTGACCGGTTGCTCGCGCGACGACAGACGCCCTCCGAAGAAGACATTGTCGACGAGGCTGGGGATACCGGCGTAGATGGCACCGGCGATGCGTTCGACGAAACCGTCGGCGAATCCTTCGATGACGCATCGTCTGAACCGGAATCGGCCCCACCTGGTGTCGAGCTCGAACTCGACGACAGCACCCCACCAACGGCTTTCGACTCCGAACCGGCTCCCGAAGCGCCCGCGGAACCTGAGGTCGACGAGATCGAAGCTCGTGCGGCGCGCCTACTCGCGCAGATGGAAGCACGGCGTGGGCAGCGTGCGCCGGTAGAGCCGGAGCCGCCGGCCGAGCCGGAAGTTGTCGAAGCACCTGCTTCGGCAGCTGTGGAGGATGTCGCGGATGTCGAAGAACCGGCTGCCCCCGAGACACCACCACCAGCCGACGTTGAACCCAACGCTGAGCAGATCGAGTCGTCGGAAGATCGGGTTGACGAGCCCGCGGTGCAGCAGCCACTTGGTGCGCACGATGCGCCCGCCGATCCGTTCGCGGTGGCCGAGCCTGAACCTGATCAACATCACGCCGACGGTGCCCCAGAGCGCCCCACTCGGCAGCGGTCTGACAAGCGGATGGCGTTGCCGCCGTGGCAGGTTCCCAGTGCGGCGATGAGCCGCGAGTTCGATCCCACGCTCGATGCGACTGGGCGTCAGGCCGTGCGCCACCCCGTCGAGCCCAAGATGGAGGAGCCGATCGCGCAGGCGCCGCCTCCACCGGCAGACCGGGAACCGCCGCCTCCTGCGCAGGATCAGCCGCCGCAGCCACCGCCGGGTTTCCAGGGCCCGCCGCCGGGGTGGGGCCCGCTTCCGCCGCCACCCCCGCCACCCGGCTGGAGAAACCCGCCGCCGTGGATGACCATGCCCCTGCCACCGCCAGGCTGGTTGCCACCTCCGCCCGCGCCGCCCGGGTACGAACCGCCGCCGCCGCGGCACGCGGAGCAGGCGCGTCACGCAGCACCGCCGCCACCGCAGACCGAGCCACCCCGGCACGCGCAGCCGGAAGGATGGGTGCGACCACCGTCGGCGTCCCCGCCCCCACCGAATTACCAGCAGCCGCAAGCCTTCCGGGTGCCACCCTCGCTCGACGAGGCCGAGGTGTTCAACCGGAGCCGCCATGCGCCGCAGTCTGGTTGGCGGCGCACCGTGCACAGGGCCACCGGCGGCCGGATCAATCCCGGTGATTCCCGTAAGAACCGCGCGATGGAAGAGCTGCTCGCTCAGATCCGCCAGCCGATAGTCGGCGACTTCCGCATCGCGGTGCTGTCGATCAAAGGTGGAGTCGGAAAGACCACGACCACTTTGGGCTTGGGCTCAGCACTGGCGATGGTGCGAACCGACCGGGTGATCGCGCTCGATGCCAACCCCGACCGTGGCACCCTCGCCGAACGCGTGCGAGACTTCTCGACCAGGTCGACCGTGCGTGACCTGCTGCGCGATCAGAACATCCGGCGTTACGCCGACGTGCGTGCCCACACTCGGATGGCCTCGAGCCGGCTGGAAGTGCTGGCGAGCGAACAGGATCCGGCCGTGGCCGAGGTGTTCGGCGAGACCGACTACCGCCACACCATGGACATCCTGCGGCACTACTACAACGTCATCCTCACCGATTGCGGTACGGGCATCATGCACTCCGCGATGGCGGGCGTGCTCGATCTCGCGCACGCCATCGTGTTGGTGAGCTCACCGGCCATCGACGCCGCCCGCAGCGCGTCGGCCACCCTTGACTGGCTCATGCAGCACGGCCATGCCGGGCTGGTGCGGGAAGCCCACGTTGTCCTCAGCGCGTCCCGGCCCGGCTCGGCGGCCCTGAAGTTGGACAAGGTGTACGAGCATTTCGAAGCACGTTGCCGGTCAATACATTTGATTCCGTTCGACGAGCATCTCGCAGAAGGCGCAGACATCGACTTTGGACTGCTCAAGCCGGCCACGATGCAGGCCTACATCGAGTTGGCCGGTGCGGTGTCCGAGAAGTTCTCCAGGCTGCGGGTGTCGTACGACGGGCGATAGCGCGCTCTCCAAGTTGGCTGATTGTCGATCTGCTCTGGCGTCTTCGCGACGTGGTCCGGCCTCTAACGCAGCTGCCGCTCGATCGTGACGGGTGCTGCGTGGCGTCTTTACTCGTATATCCGTGTCTCAACACGCAGTCTTGGTTGGCCATTCTTGTCCGGTGCGGTGAATTTCGCGAAGAACCCTGGTGGCGTGCTGAAACGGACGTGGTCATAGCCGTACTTCTCGGGTTTGTCCCTGGCCGCTTGCTCGCTTATGAGCGGGTGAACTATGTCTGCAAGCTTTTGTGCCCTCTGGAGGAACTCGACGAGGGATACATCGACGTTGACAGGGGCGTCGACGATGTACTTCACACTTTTGCCACCGGTGGGCGCATTCCACGATCCGGTTTCAGTCGGGCCGACCGTGAAGCCCAGCGTGTGCCCCCAATTGCGGATGGTGTCCACTATGCGATCGGCCTGCGCAGGGACATCGGATCGCTTTGGCAATGACGCCGGATTGGCGTCATAGACGATAGGTCGCCGCTCATCGGCGGGGTTCAGAGGCCAACTTCGTGAACTGAACGATGCCGGTCCTGTGCTGGCCGCGGTGTATCCGCAGTAGTAGTGGGGACTGGTGAAGACGATTTCACGGAGATCGTCACGGTACTTGAAAGTGCTTGGTATTTGGGGTTTTTTAAGGTCAATCGTCCACATGTACGGAGCGATGATGTGCTCGCCCGGCTTGCCGACGGTCTTACTCAGATCCATCGGCAGGGTCTTGAGAACCTGGGGCACCACATCGTTGAGAAGTTGGTGGAACGTCAGACTGTTCACTGGGTAGGTGAGCTTGTTGACCAGCGCGGCGCAGTTGGCCTCGCCGTAGGGATCCATGACGGACTGATGCCGGGTGGGGCTACCCGCTCTCGTGTGCCACGACTGCTCTATCCATGCGTCGGCGGGTGTTGTACCACCTTCGGCGAGGACTCTGGCCACCTCGCGCATGAACTCGATTCCGAACACGATCACCGAGTTGGCTTGTCGCCAGTCCAACCAATGCCGGGTGGAGACCATCCCGGCTCGGCAACCCGGTTGCGCCACATCGGGGATCACATATGCGTGCTGTTGCCGAAAACCCGTGCGGAGCTGCACCCACATCCACTCGGTAACGGAGCGATCTGCCCACGGCCGCCCCACGTCTAGCCGCCGTTCGTGCCACGGACGCGGGCGGCGAATCGACTCGCAAACGTCAGCGCCACCTCATCCGGCAATGTCGACGTCGACGCTTTCTCAACGACCCCGTCGTCAGCGACCAGAAAGTACGCACGTCCGATGGCGATTTCGCCCGGCTCGACCGGGGCGAACACCTGCCAACCGGCGTCCATCCGCGCGGCGACCAGTTGATCCAGTGGGTAGGAAGCTGGGTCGATACGGTTCGTCAGGCAGTAATCCACGACGAGGTTCTTTGCGGTCACCTCATCGATCGGCGGGTATGCCGGCAGCAAGACACCTGCGGCGTCGAGTTGGGAAATCGCCTCGGCCACATCGAAATTCGCTGGCACGCCGTCGATGAACAGCCGGTTGAGGTACCGCTCGGACGCGACGCCGACCTCCGCGGCACGCACCAGGTTGAGCGCGGCGTACGCATTGCGGTCGGTCAACTCGACACCGATGCGCTTGAGAACGTTCGCCACGAGGTCAGCGGTGGTTTCTGCCGTCCACAGACCAGGCATTCCGGCAGTGATCTCGTCCGTCGGCTGCCAGTTCTGGTCGTCGGGGCTCAGCGTGGCGGCTTGGGGAAGGTCGGACCGAAACCAGTTCTCGCCAGCCCACCAGTAGCAGAACGAGAGGAGCCCACGACCGGCGCGCGGATCCAGGTACAGGTTCTGTAGCCAGGGTGGCGCGCCGCGATAAAGGTCGGGCCACTCGATGAGTCCCTTGTAGGCGGCCGAGAGCAGCGGCGAGTCGTCGCGACCGCCGGAGACGACTGCGCGGTTTCCGGGCAGCCGGGCGATGGTGCACCCGCCGTTTTCACCGCGGTACACCGCGAACGCTGGATCAGTGCGTGGTCCGACGGGCGCGTCGGAGCCACGGCATACGGCGGCAAGTACCGCGGTTCGAGCCCACAACGCTGGGAACGCCGGCAGCTCATCATCGGATTGCCGTACGCCGACGCCCTCGGTGCCGGCCTCTGCCCAGGCCTGCGCGGGTGTTCGCGTCTGCTGGCCCTCATTTCCCATGTGCGCCAACAGCCACACGGGGGCATCCGGGCGAGGATAGGTCTCGAAATCCCGCAAGTATGCCTCTGCCGACAGCAGCTGATCTTCCGGAATCTCGACGTCGCCGTAGTCGAACGCGACCTTCAGCTCACCGGAGTTGTCGAGATCGAACAACAGCCGCAGCCATGGACCCTGCGCACCGATGGTCGACTCTCGCTGCCGGCGGACCAAGTCGACAGCGGCGGGGGCGACGGGTACACCGACAATGCGGTCGCCCAACACCGCAACAGCCTTCGCGATCTCTTCTCCCCCGGCGAGGCTGAAGACACCGTGCAGCGAGCGCCATCCCTCGGGAGCCGCCTGAGCGACGATCGCGGCTGCCTGGTCGACCAGGGCCTGGGGATCTGTGGCCGGTTCTGCCGAGACGCCGCCAATGTTCGCCTTGGCCAACGACTCCGCCGCATATCGGGTGGGATCGAACTCCTGCGGGTCAGTCACCGGTGTCTTCCCTTCAGCTCCGAACGGCGAGTTGATCGAACCGGACGTACGACACCTTCGACGGGTCTCCGACCGGGTGCACGCGTAAGGTCAGCAGTGGCCCGGGCGTATCGTCGGCGATCACCACTTCTGTTGTCCCGGGCGGCAAGTCGGCGGGCCATCCCGCGTCGTCAGTTGGGTCGGCGGTGAGCAATCGTGCGGTGGTGCCAGTCAGGCCCGTCTGGTCCAGTCGGATCACCTGCCACCGCGGCGTTTCATCGTGTCCGTCAGCCACCATTTCCTCAGCATATGTCTGTAGTGCCGCGACCTGATGCGGCCTCTCGCTCCCCGTCGACGAGTTCACCTACGTGTCACTCCCCCACCCTTACCTGACAGCGCGTACGCCGCAACACCCCAATTGCAGCTGATCTTGCCGACGCTGGCACCTCTGTCGACAACTTCAATGTATGGCCATGTCAGGCGGCATGGCTACGCTGGGGTTCGACCCTGCATGACCGCAACAGGTGAAGGGACACGACTGTGCGTCTGGAGCTGCTCAACTTCATATCCCGATGGGGCGAGCCGATCGACCCCGTCGAGGTGCCGCAGAGCTACTTCGACGAGTACGGCGATCAACTGCCCGAGTTGATGGTTGACCTGTGGCGCGAGATCGGATTCGCCGGGTTCGGCAACGGACTGCTCTGGGTATGTGACCCGCACGCCTGGCAACCGATCGTCGACACCTGGCTCGACGGCGTAGAGCTGCCCGGCGACTACCGGGGCGAACAGATTCCCATCTTCCGCACGGCCTACGGGGAGACGAAGTGCTTCAAGCCAGGACTTGGGCAGAAACTCACGATCAATCCCGCTTTGTCCATGATCGCTCTTTTCCGACCGGAACCCGTTGCGGGCCAAAAATGGATCGATATGGATATCAGCAGCATTCTCAAATATCCGGCCAATCAGTTTCTTCTAGACGCCGATCCGCCGGATGAGGGAGACGACCTGCAAGAAGATCTGTTCCCCCGCATCGTCGAGCGGTTAGGCCGCACCACCCACGACACCATCTACACCTTCGACCCCAGTGTTCAGGAAGGCGGTGACATCCGTGTCGAATACGCCAAGATTGCGGATGCCGCCACCGAACTCACGCGGCTGCGATCCCTGAAAGCCCCACGCACGCGGATCTTTTAACGGTGCGGGAATCGCTACCGGACATCGGTGTACCAGATATCAAGCGGCTCGTCACCACGCCCAGCATCGATCTGCGCTTGAGCAATCGCTTGAATTGCTTTGTACAGCTTGTTTCGGTTGCCGTCGGGGTCGACAATCTGTTGCGTCCAGATCGACCCTAGTGACGAGTTGATCGACGAATCGCCGAGCACCGGCAGGCCGACGTAGGTCGGGATGTGGTCGGCGCCTCCTCCGGCGCAGTCCTGCTCGTGCAGCGCCGCCAGCCGTGACATGACGAATGCGACTTGTTCGTTGAGGAACTGCTCAGGATCGGCTAAGCGGCCTTCTTCCACAAGTCGTTCTGCTTCCGCGCGCAGCTGTTCGCGTAACGACGCTTGGAACGACTCGCGCGCGGGGAGGTTCCCATCACGCGACGGATGAACCTTGTCATCGTGGAAGACGGACAGAGCGTCTGCCACCTCTTCCGCGGTGCAGCGGGTCAGACCCCGCATCTGACGCTCGAACTGCCACTCCAAGCCCGGGCCCAGTCGGTCTGCAATATCTTGCCGGATGTGCTGCAGATCCAAGGTCGGCCAATGCTGTGCCCGCTGGTCATTGGACATCAGCTCACGGGCCACCCACGGGTCGTCGATACCGTTGGTCCGTATCCGAGACTCGATGTACTGCCGGGCTACTTCATCGACTCGCGCACGAATCTCGGCGTCTAGATCGATGTGACGGGCTTGAGCGGCCGCATCCTGCACCTCCCGCAGATGTTTCAATGCGACCGCGACATCGGTGTTCTGCGAGCGAGCGAGGTCGACCGCGCTGCGCGCGTTATCACCGGAGACAAACTCCGCGTAGCGGCTTGCCAACCGTCGCTCTGCCTCTGTCATCTGCTCGGCCAGCAGCCGTCCCCTCATTTCTGGGGACTGGTGATCCCAAGCCGCCTGGCGTTCATCATCACCGAGCCGCAATAGGTTTTCATCGGAGTAACGGAGCTCGGCTCGGGCCGCCTTGAGATCCGCCTTGAGATCTTTGCGACGATCTGAAAGCTCTCGCGCACGCGCGTCGTCGCCAGCTTGGGCAGCCTCTTTGCGTTCTGCTTCAACCCTGGCTGCCTCATATGCCAACCTGCGTATCTCGGCCTGGCGGGTATCCGAGTCCGGCCGGACCTCATCGATACGCTGCCGGACCTCACGCAAAGCTGTGTCGTCGGAGGCCGGTGTACGCAGTTCCCTCTGTATCGACTCTTGCAGATGGTCGGCGTGACTGACCGCGCGAATGAGTTCGCGCGATTCGTCAGCCCGGTACTGCGCCTGGGTCAGCTCCTTCTTCTTGGCATCGAGTTCCTGCTTCAGCACCGCTTCGTCACCATCAGCGGCTCTCCTGCGGGCGTCGAGATCTGCGAGCTCATCTCGGAGCCGCTGGACCTCGTCCACTCTGGCTTGATGCTGCTCTTGGGCGCGGGCGACGGCCTCTGCGATCACTTGATCGCGTAGCACCGGGTCGGTGGGCAATTGCGACGGCAGATCGGTGTTTTGGAGCGGCCGGTGCGTATCGTGGCCGGACTCGTCGGACTGTGGCCGCGTCTCGCCCGTTGGGGTGTGGTCGGACTCCGGGTGTTCGGCGCCGATTCGATCATCCGGTGCACCACGGACTTCGGGGAGCGGAGGTGGCCGGTTCGGGTCGAGGCCGAGGCTCTCGTTGACGCTCGGCCGGCTCGCCATCGAGCGTTCGGCGATGGTGTTGTACAGGTCATCGCCGTCCAGTCCGCGCTCACGGTATTTGGCGACGATGTCATCCCAGCTGTGATTGGGATTCTCCCGCGTGAGCCGCTCGGCACCGGCGCGGTCGCTCATCAGTTCGCGTGCCCAGGACCGAAGTTCGTTGCGCGCCTCGAACATTGCCCGCGCGCGTGTCTCCGGGTCGACACCGCGCTGCACCAGGTTCTCGTGCAGCGCATGCATCCGCTGCTCGCCGTTGAGGTACACCGACCGCACCTCGTAATCGGAAAGCGAGCCGGGGTGGTAGGCAGGCAGGCCGAGCAGGTCCGAGATGTGATCGGGCGGGTACTCGTGGCCGTCGGTCCGGTCGTGGGCGGGAAGGTCGGTCGGATCGCGGTGTTCCGCGGCGATGCGCTGGCCGTCGCCCGCCCGGGGGGTGTGGGTGGTGTCGGTGTTCGGATGGGTCGGCGTGCCGTCGGGATGGAACGTCGCGATCTGTGTGTGCGAGACGTGGTCGATCCCCTGCGGCGGCCACGGACGCGGAGTCCGCTCGTCGCCCTCGTAAACGAGCGGCCGACTTGGGTCGTCGGGATTGGGCTCTACGGAGTAGGTGTGCGAACCGGGATGCCCATCGGGCAACCCGTCGGCGTGATAGGTGTCGACGACGATGACGCTCTCGCCTCTGCGGGTTGCCGCGATGATGTCGTCGAGCGTTGCGTCCCGCAATTGAGTGCCAAGGGCCCGTTCGTAATCCGACCGCGGGACACCACGATCCCCGTACTCGCCCTCGACCTGCCGGACCGTGGTGCCGGGGTGACGTTCGGTGAAACCGTCGATGGTTCGTGGCACGCAGTCGTTCGCCGGATAGCCCAACGCCGGTTCGGCCGTGCGGGTGCGCGCCGGATCGCCGAACATCGCTGACGGATCTCGGTGATTCGTCTCCAGGCTGATCTGGTCGGTGTTGCCGGTGAGGATGTGGCTGAAGTTGTCCAGCGATTCGGTTACCCGGGCATTCGGGTTGTCGCGCAACAGAATCGGATCTTTGCCGTTGAACTCTTCGGAGGCAAAGTAGCGAGTGTGTGGTTTGATCCCGCCGAGATGTTCGGGCGAACTGTACTGCGCGGCAAGCCGGTTCGCGCCGAACTCTGACATCGCCGGATCGAAACCTTGACCAAGCCCGGACAGCCGACCGCTCAGCCGGTCAGCGAGGCTTGAGACGCCCAGCGCCAGGTTCGTGAGCGATCCGTAGCGGCCCTCCACAGCGCCTACGAAGGTCGAAGTACTCAGGTTCTGCAGGTAAGTACTGGCCCTGTTCGGCGTGCCGTCCATGTGCGCGCCCGTCCAGGTGACGACATCCCGGCTCGCGGACGCAACATAGACGTTCTCCGGACCGATCCCGAAATCGCGTGCGTGCGTGAGCGGTCCGGCGCCAGGGGAGCCGAGCAGCGTCACAGTACTGATGTAGTCGGCAAGCCGGCCACCGACGCCGGCGTGCGCAGTGGTCGTCGAACCGTACGAGTGGCCGAACAGATGGACACTCGGACTGTCCGAGCGGGAGCCCACGATGCCGGCCACGTCGTGCGCCAACCGGTGCCCGCCTGCTTCGGCGAACTGCTGGGTCGCGGTTTCTCGTCCTAGCTTGATCGGATGACCGGACGGCGCGTCGTAGCCGATCCAGGACACCACCGCGGTCTCCAAGTCACCCTGTTCCTGGTGTGCTCGGATGTGATGGTTCTCAGCGTTGTCGACATTGAGTTCGATGCTGCGGATCGTTGTGGTGATACCCGGCGTGTGAACGGCCACCGCGGCAGCCGTATCGAGATTGCCGACGGCAACCGCGATCCGACCGTCGCCGTTGAAAGCCGTTGGGTCGTATGTGTACAGCTGGCGTGGCGAGGCATTCTCGGGATGGCCGTACACCGCGTTCCACGCCGCGTCGGCATTTCGCGCCAATTGGCGAATTTCGGAACTATCGGAGAACAACGAGGCGAGCCGTTTCAACCGGCCGGACGGGTTGAACTGATCGCTGCGCACCGGGGCGGGCCGCGCGACGTTCTCGGGATCGGCCAGGTGCGCGTTCATCGCGTGCGCGAACTCACGGATCGCATCGGCGTGCTGCGGATGGACGGCAACCATGTCCTCGACCAGGTTGTGCCGATTGAGCACATCGCGCACCGAGGCCGGCAAGCCGTCGAGATCACCGAGATCCGTGCGGTGTCCTTCCCGGGTCTCCTGGGCGATCACCGCGTCGCGTTCGGCTTGGGTCAGGTCGCTCCACTGATCGCGGACCCGTTGCGCCGCGTCATGCACGTCGGCGGTCTGGCCGTTGTCCTGATCGGTGCGGTGCTGGCCGAGCTCATCGACAATCTGTGCCGGGTTGCGTGTTTCGCGGTTGGCCGGGCTGTGGTTCGAGTGGTCGGGATCCTCGCTGGGGCGTGCGCGGCCGCCATCGCGATCGGGCGGCTCGCCGTTGCGCGGCGGCGGATTGTCGGCCGGATCACGCGGGGCACCGATGCGATCGGCGCCGTTGACGGGCCGCTGCCCGGGACGCGCCGTATCGGGTCGGCCGTTGCCCCCCGTCCGTGTCGACGTGCTGTCGCCACCGGCGTGGGGCAGCACGGGTGTCACGGCGATGGGCGGGATGGTCGATTCGGGTTTCGAACCCGGATCCTGGTGGTGCTGTCCGTCCTGCTGGTCGGTGATCTCTTGACCTGAACGATCCTGTGCGGCAGAGGTTTCCGCGCTTCGTGCAGCGGGGGTTCCCGCGGGTTCGGTCGAGGTATGTGCAGTCGAGGGGTCTGACAGCGATGGCCGCGCGGTAGGTGCCGGTGTATCGGTGGGGCTGGTCTTGGCAGGGGCTGATTGAGGTGTCGACGGATTGTTGGCGGGTGTGGTCGGAGTCGGGGTATTGCTGGGTGACGTCGGCCCGGGCATCGACGGTGTGCTCGGGGCGGACGGAGTCGATGCGCCCGGTTGAGCGACGGGCGCAGACGGTTGTGGCTCGCTGGTTGTGTGGTCCGTAGGGGTCGAGGGCGTCGTATGACTTGCGGTGTCGGTGGTGTTGGTGTCAGTCGGGTGGCTGGGAGACGTGGTGTCCGGGCGGGTGCCGGAGGACTCTGTGGGGTCACCGCCGAGCTTCGGCTCGCCGGAGTGGTGGGCCTGCTGCCCGGAATCGGTTGTCGGCGTTCCGTTCTGGCTCGTTGTCTCCTGAGTGCCGGACGGCTCTTTGGTCGGCCCGGCCTCGTGCTGGGCCGAGCTGCCGTCCTGTCCGGCCGGGGCGTGGCTGGTCTCCGACGGCCCGGAAGGTCCGCTGTCACCACTGTGCGTGGCGGACGCACTGTGCGAGCCACCGTCCCCGTTGGTGGACGTCGAAGAGGAGGGAGCGGTGTGCGATACCGGATCCTGTGAGGTGCTCGTGGCGGGCGAGCCGGCGGAGGTGTCTTGCGACTGCGACACTCCGGCATGACTGTTGGTGTCCGACGAGGAATGCGAGGTAGAAGTCGAAGTGTTGCTTGACGATTGATGGTCGTTGCCGTTGTGGGTCTGTTGCCCGTTGTTGCCCGTTTCGCCGTTCGGGCGGGAACCGTTGGCGCCGTTGATGTCAGGACGCCCCGGCGAGCCCGTGTCCGGTCTGCCGTTGCCATTGTTTGAATTACCGTGGGAGCCACTCTTGGCGCCGTGCACACCGCCGGTCGCTGCGCTGCTGGCCGCACCGCCGAAGATGGAGACGGCATCCAGATCGCCGCCCGTTCCGAGCGTTCCGGCGACGTTGCCGGCAATACCCGCCCCGTAGCCACTCAAGGCACCCTTGAGAGCATTGGTCACTGGGTTGTCCGACCGGCCCATGGCGCGGGTCAGGCCCTCGCCCACGGGCGACCCGACCGCCCCACCGATTCCGGAAGCGGCGATGACGATTCCAGCTTGCTTCCAGTCGATTCCGTCTCGGTTGCCCTGCGCGACCTGGAAGCCTTGGATCGCCAGCTCCTGGCCGAGGCCGATGGCGATTTCCTGCGCGGCCTCCCTGAGTAGTCGGCGGACCATGGTTTTGGTCATGGCCTCGCCGAGTTTTCGGAGCAGTTGGCGCAACAGCATCATCACCAGCTGGCGCACCGTCATGATGGTCGCGGCCTCGGCCGGCGGTATGAGGCTCAGTGAGCCGCCGAAAGTCTCCGGCGCCGCGGCGAGCGCCCAGGCGATCTCCGCCGCGGCGATGGCCAACGACGTGATGATCTGCAGCTTGGTGTATTCGATCTCCGTGCCGGCCCCGTCGGCCAGATCACCCAGGGCGGACATCGCCTGTGAGAGTTTGTCGACCGAATAGTCACCGTCGAACAGCATGGCGAATTGCTCTTCGGCCGCGTCGGCGGTTTCGCCCATCAGCACCGACATGGTTTCCGAGCGCACCCGGTTCAGGTCGGGTATCAGGTCGGACAGGTCACTGGCCGCGTCGCGCCAGTAGTCGCCAATGCGGCGCATGGCCGTTTCGTCGCCCTGCGGCCATTCCGAGCCGGTGAGGTACGAAACCCATTGCAAACCGGGGGGGATCTCAATGCCCACGTGAGATCCCCTTGCCGATCAACACGATTCAGTCAGAACTACGCCTGGTCCTGCTGCTCGAGCGTGTCAGCAGCAGTTCGCAAGCCCTCTGAATAGTTGTCCAACAGTCCGGTCTTGGCATCGATCGAGCCGTCGACCCAATCCACCTGGGCGAGGTAGCCATCGCCACCGTCGGCGAACTGGCTGCCGATCTTGTCGTCGCCCCAGGCTGCGCCCTCACTGCTGAGGTTGTTCTGGAGCGTGGACAGCACGCCCTTCATCCGCGAACTCACGTCGGCCAAATGGTCGGAGGTGGCCCGCAAGCCTTCGGGTGTCACACCCAGCGGTTGGCTCATCGCTATCTCCTCACAGTGGGGGTGTAGGAAGTGTCGTCATCACCGTCGTCATCTCCGGGGCCTGCGGCAGCGGCGGATTCGGGGCGAAGTGGCGTCAGGTCCGGCATCCACTCGCGGAAGTCTGGCGCGCCTTCGACGATGTCGGACAACGCCGGGAATTTCTTGCGGCGTTCAGTCATCGGGACCAGCAGTTCCGCCGACCGCTTCCCCACGTCACGCGCCGCGGCCTGGGCCGCGGTGGTGATGTAGTCACCGAGATCGGCGAACTCGAATTCGTCCAGGTATGTCTCGTCGATCACCGTGCGGGTGACGATGCCCTGCGCGTTCACCGTCACCTCGACCGTCCCGTCGGCGACTGTGGCGCTCGCGGTGAGCGCGGCACGCTTCTTCTGGACGGCGGCCAGATCGGCCATTTGTTCCTGGGCGAGCGCCAGCACCTCGGCGAGCTCATGCCGAGCCGCGTCGTTGCTCACAGCTACCCTCCCCGGAAGCGCGCCTCCACCCCGTCAGGTGCGACATCGTGTTCGATTCTCGCAGACGTCGCAGAGCCTCGCCAGCAGCAATCTCGCCTTGATCGCACTCCGCAGGGCATGTTTGACTCCGGGCATGACTTCACGGTGGGGGCGCCGGGCGGTTGCCGCAGGTGTCAATTCGAACACGAGTGCTGTTTAGGCTGAACGCGTGTCTGTGAGCCCAGCAGATGGTGGTGACGGAAGCCGCGGTCTAGTGTCCTGCGCCGTAAATTAGTTGATTAATTGTAGAATTGGCGGGTGGGAACCAGGGGTAGGCCGGTAGTCGAGTTGGTGTTGACCGACGACGAACGTGAGACGTTGCAGCGGTGGGCCCGTCGATCGAAGTCCTCGCAGGCGTTGGCCCAACGTTGTCGGATCGTGTTGGGTTGCGCGGCAGGGAAATCCAACAAGGAAGTCGCCGCTGATGAAGGTGTGTGGCCGCAAACGGTCGGCAAATGGCGTGGACGGTTCCTGGAGGCGCGACTGGAGGGTCTGGCCGATGAGCCGCGTCCTGGTGCGCCGCGCAAGATCACCGACGAGGCGGTCGAGCAGCTGATCGTGGCCACGTTGGAGCGTCAACCCAAAGGCGCCACGCACTGGTCGCGGTCTTCGATGGCGGCTGAGACCGGGTTGTCGAAGTCAACGGTCGGACGGATCTGGAAGTCGTTCGGCCTCAAGCCGCATCAGGTGGACACCTTCAAGATCAGCAACGACCCGCAGTTCGTCGACAAGGTCCGTGACGTCGTGGGTTGTATCTGGACCCGCCGGAGAAGGCACTGGTGCTCTGCGTCGATGAAAAATCGCAGATCCAGGCCTTGGATCGCAGCGCGCCGGTCCTGCCGATGATGCCCGGCATGCCCGAGCGCCGCACCCATGACTACGTGCGGCACGGAATCACCACCTTGTTCGCCGCCCTGGATGTGGCCACCGGCGAGGTCTACGGCTCGATTCACCGCCGGCACCGCGCGATCGAGTTCAAGAAGTTCTTGACCAAGTTGGACAACACCGTGCCCGCTGACCTGGACGTCCATCTGATCTGCGACAACTACTCGACGCACAAATCGCCGACAGTAACCAAATGGCTTGCCGCCCATCCCCGATTCCACATGCACTTCACCCCGACCTACTCGTCGTGGCTCAACCAGGTCGAGCGGTGGTTCGGGTTACTCACCGACCAGAAACTGCGCCGCGGCGTTCACCGCTCAATTCAGGCCCTCGAGAAGGACATTCGCGAGTGGATCGCAGACTGGAACGACAACCCCCGCCCGTTCAACTGGACCAAGACCGCCGACGAGATCTTCGAACGACTCGGTTCATATCTTCAACGAATTCCCGGCGCAGGACACTAGTCGAAGATGCAATCAAGATCCTGCTGGGTTCGGTGCCACAAGGCTGGTCGCAGCTGCACGTCGAGTGCCTGCCGTCGGGCGCTGCGAGCGCGTACGTGGGCCTTGTGGGAACGACCAGCCACTGGCTGACGGTGCCACCTGAGGCCGCGAACGCTTTGGTTCAGTACCTGGTCAGGTCCACGACAGGAAGTCCCGGCGCGCAGCGGCTCGTGGTGGACTGCTTCCCCGACGGGCGCCTGTCGGCTCGGACCGAGCCGGTACCGGCATCGTCAGCCGGCGCCACGCAGAAGGTGGCCGGTGCCCAGCCGGCAGCTTGGCCGAAGCGTCTGCTGATCGCAGTTACGGCGATCTGCTTGATCGCCGCCGCCGTGGTGTTCACGATCGGCTGGCGCTGGTCACCGCCGCCGGAGGCCGACATCGAACGTCTGGCTCCACCGCCGCCCCGTCAACAACAGGCCTTTGACGTCATCAGCGAGTGGTTTCGCGTGTTGGCCGTACACGACACAGCGCGAGCTCAAGCGCTGAGCTGCGCCAATCCATCAGGGACCATCCTGAACGACATCGAAGCGTTGCACGGCGACTACCTTGGCGGCATCGACCACGCGGAGGCCATCGTCGATTTCCGGGACGACGGTGCACAAGTGGCGGCCAAGGTGCTGCTGCGCACCAAGCCTCTTACCGAGCGGGAGAAGGAGATCGTCGAACAACATCAACGTGAAGGCGAGGGCCTGACCCACCGCTGGATCGTGTTGGTTGATGACGGCGGCGAGATGAAGGTCTGCGGCAGTGAGTGACCGTACGCGAATTCCCTTGTGGCTGTGGACACTGGCAGTTGTCGCAATCGTTCTGCTGGTGGTGGCCGTGGTCGGCCGGTACGACGGCCCTTCAATACGCGCGATCCCGGCGGACCAGTCGATGACCGATGACCAGGCACGTGAGGTGGCCGAGAAGACGCTGCTGGTGTGGGCGCGCGAACGGAATGCCGGAAACCCGGTGAACCTGAGGGAGATGACCTGTCCCGACCCACCGGACAGCTGGGTTAGTCGGCAACTGATCGGTATCCAAGAGGGCGGCACGCCGCCGGAATGGGACATCGTCGCCCTGACGGGATTCGCCAGGGCGGGATCGACATGGACCCTCAATGGTCTGGGTCGCGATCACGGGGGCATGTTCACGCTGAAGATCGATGACGGCCGGTTGCGGGTCTGTGCCATGGGCCCTGTGCCGGTTCCGACCGATTGACGAGATAAGGGGTAGCGGTGACGGATTCGGGATCCAACTGGCCACAAGAGGGATTCCGCTGGGTGGACTCCCCCAGTGGGGGCCCGCCAGTCGCCGCGTCAACCCGCACCGCCAAGCCGCGACGTCGTTGGTGGATGCCAGTGCTGGTGATCGCAGTAGTGGTCGGACTTATCGTCGGCGGTGTGGTGGTGTGGCGCTCCGTCCGTGGAACCAACGCGCACATCGACGCCACAATCGGCACCCCCAAAGATCTGCTTATCGCGTTCTCGCTGGAAAAGAAGCCGGTGCCTGGTTGGAAGGTCAGTGCCGCGGACATCGGCCTCCCACCTGAAGTCGGGGTGGGGTCACTTTTCGCCAGCACCAAAGACAAGGCGTACTTCATCACCGACAGAACGGATTCGCAGGGCCTGTCACCGGCGGGCTGGGTCTACGGTGTCGACATCCATTCGGGCAAATTGTTGTTCCAGCCGATCGAATTGACCGGGTTTCGCGGCAATCCGCTCGGCGACTGCTACGGCAACGGCCCGGGGACTGCCGTATGCCTCGCCGAGGGCGACCCTGAAGTAGGTCTGGCGCAGTTGATCTGGATCATCGATCTCGAACAGGGCAAGGTGACGTTCACCGGCCCCACCGACCTCTTCCCACAAGGCGAGAGTGCAAGCGACAAGTACGTGGTCGCAGCGATCGGCAATTACCTGGGTGAGACGCGCCTGGTCGCCAGACGCGAGGGCGAAGGCGTCTACGGCCTGGGGCCGAACGGCGAACGAACTTGGTTTGTCCCCGGTGGGGGCAGCATCTTCAACCCCGGCTATCTGCAAGTGTCCGACATTCCGGCACAGACTGTCGCGATGCAGAACCCGCTGCCCAGCGATCCCGAGGCGCCTTACCGGATGTTCTCGGCCCTCGATGGAGCGGACCTTACGCCCACGCCACCCGAGGGCACAATCATCCGCAAAGCGTTGGTGTACAACGGCGGATTCGCCTACTCCTTCCAGGAGTCGGGCAAGGGCGACGGGCTACTCTTCTATGACACCGCCGGCCAACTCGTCGCACGCTATTGTTGGCCGTCGCTGAAGATGACGATGTCGGCGTCATCGGTGTTGATGACGATGTAGTGATGAGAACGCCCCGCTCGCTTGTGGCGAGCGGGGCGTTGGTGATCTCGGTGACGGGATCCTCGTCGCGGTGACGTGGTCGTCGCCGTGGTGACGCGGATTAGGTTCAGTCGGTTGCTGTTTCGCTGATGGCGATGCGGGCGGCTTTCTCCCCGACGATGGAATGCCCGGCGGCGAACGCGGCCGTGAGCGCGTGTAGGGCGAGGTTGTTGACCGCGCGCGGATGTCCACGGGAGGCGTTGTGGATCAGCGTCATCGCGTCATCGGCGAACAGCGCATCGGAGCGGCCGGCGATCTTGGTGTGATGCCCGATGTAGTCGGCGGTGTCGGCCGCGGTCATGCCGGGCAGGGTGTAGCGCACGGCGACGCGCTGATCTAACGCGGCCAGCACCCCCAGGCGCAGTCGGTGCCGCAGGGTGGGTTGCCCGACCAGGACGACGGCGAACGGGGAACCACTGTCCATGTCGTGGTTGGTGAGCAGCCGGATCGCTTCGAGTTGATGATTGTCGAGCAGGTGGGCTTCATCGACGACGAGGACGGGGTTGCGGCCCCGTTCGGCGTGCTCGGCGGCCAAGGCGTCGGCGGCCTGGGGAGCCAGCCGGGCGGTGTGAAACGCCGGGGTGTGCCCGAGGGTGGCCACGATGTGGGTAAGCATGCCGCGGACTCCGATGGTGGGGTTGGCGAGGTAGATGATGACGTGCCGCGCCGGATCCAAGGAGGTGGCCGCCGCGCGGATCGCGACGGTTTTGCCGGCGCCGACTTCGCCGGTGATGACCCCGATGGCGCATTGGTCCACACACCAGCCGATCCGGGCGATCGCTTCGCTGTGGCCGGGGTGGCGGTGCAGCATCGACGGGGCCAGATCCCGGCCGAACGGCATCCGGGTGAATCCCCAATGTGATTGCAGCCGTTGAATACTCACGCCGACACCCCGTCCTCGAACTCGCCATCGATGTTGTCAATGTCGGTGAGCGAGAGCTGACCGGGCAGATGATGATCACCGTAGAGGGCGTGATAGCCGATACGTTCATCGTCGCGTAGCTGCTCGTGATGGGCGGCGGCGGTCAACGCCAGGTAGTCGATCCCCGTCGTTGCCGGCGGGGTCTCGACGGTCTCGGGTCGGGCTTTCGGGTGGGCGTGGCGGGTGATGGTGTGAGGCACCGCGGCACCGAAACTCTGGCCGCCGTGGCGGACCTCGATCATCTCGAGGTCGAACGGGGAGAACACCAGCTCGACGCGGCGGCCGGCCAGGGCGGGGTCAACCCGGTAGGTGTTGGCGTGCAGGGAGACGGTGGCGGTCTTGGTCACCACCCGGAATTCCGACCACAGGAACGCCTCGGTCAGATCCGCTGCCGTCGGTAATGCCGGGGTGCGCCCGACGCGTTCCCAGCCGGTCTCCCACCGGGCCAGCGGGGATTGCCCGGTCTCCGAGTGCACCCGGCGGTGGTATTCGGTTTCCACCCACGCCATGAACAGCCGGTTGAGCTCCAACAGGGCGCCAGCATGGTCGACCCCGGCGGCGGCAAGGTCCTCGACGGTGGTGTCGGTGACCTCGACGAGGAACTGTTCGCGCACCGTCCGGAAGAACCGTTCGATTTTCCCGCGTCCTTGCGGCCGGCCGGGTGCCGAATGCACCAGCCGGATTCCGAGTTTCGCGCACGCCCGCAGCAGCCACGCATCAACAAAGGCCGAGCCGTTGTCGACGTAGACCGAGGCGGGCACGCCGCGGGCGGCCAGCGCGGGTTTCAACGCGGCGGCCAGGCGCACGGTGTCCTCGGCGAACCCGAACCGGTGCCCGACCACCAGTCGACTGTGATCATCCAGGAAGGCGAAGAGGTAGGTTTTGCGGTCTCCGACCCGCGGGCCGTGCAGGGCGTCGCCGACCCACAGCTCGTTGGGGTCGGTGGCTTCGAACCGGCCGAACACCTCACCGCTGGTCCCGGCGGCTGGGCCCATCAGTTCGCAGCGGTGGAAATGGCGCAACAACGTGGATTCCGAGGGCGCCCAGCCAGTGGCGGTGCGCAGGATACGGGCCACCTGCGCCGCGGTGCGCGAGGGGTTCTCCCGCTTCAACGACGCGGCCAACTCCAGCACCTGGACGTCGGTGCGGGTGGCCAGTCGCCGCGGTTCGGGCACCAGCGCTTCGAACCCGCCGGCCCGGTAGCGGCGGATCCAGCGGTCCAGGGTCGGTCGTGCGATCTGCACCCGGGTGCCGAACGGGTCCACATGGGTGCGCTGCGCGATCTCGCGGACCAGCCGGCCCCGCTGTTTGGTCGACAACCCCGCCTCCAGGGCGGGGCAGATCAGCTGATAGCGGAACAAGCCGATCGCCTGGGCCCGCTCCCGACGCTTGTGCTCTTCCAACGACACCGTCTCTCCTCACACAGTCAATGGCCCGGCCCGAAACTGTTTGTCGGGCAGGTGCCTTCGCGAGGATCACCGATTCCCACGTGGCGCATCAGGGGCAACTGGTGTTGTGAACGGCGCCGGTAACGCCACCGGCCAGTCCGATGCCAGCAGTCGGCCGCCGCTGACCGCGACCATCACCTGCGCCGGCGTCACCGCGCCCACCAACCCGGCCGGCCCGAACCGCTGCCCGATCGCCGCCGCCGCGGCATCGACCGCGGCCACCACGTCACCCCAGGGATAGCTCTGTTCGTCGGGGATCGTCACGTCGATCCCGATGAGCACCGCCATCTGAATGAACCGCGCCCGGATCGCCTCCAGTCGGCCGCTGGCCCGGCGCAGCCAGCCCGCACCGTGGTCGCCGGAACGTTGAGTCCAGCGGCGATCCGGCGGTGCCCCACCCCCTGTGCGCGAGCAGCCAATGCCATCCAAATCTGTTCGGCTGCATACGCTCTGCGCAGCAGCACCGTGACCGGCAACAACACATGGGTCACCAGACACGATCGGCATCGCGCCCGCCGTGGCCGAACCGCACCGGCCAGACCCAGGCCCACCACGCGGCGAGTGCGGGCGAATCCCCATCCAGCCAGCACGCCCTGCGGGCACGCCGGGCAGCGGATCTGGCCGGCCGCCAGCCGGGACTCGACGCAGACCAGATCAGCCTCTACCGTCACCATCGGTGCCTCCGTGCACTACAGCGCGGCACCCTGCGAGCCCACCAAGACTTCAGCGGGGTGCCGCGCGACCCATCAGTTCCTCGTCACACTGATGGTGCACACGACCAAGATCAACCTGGCGACCACGCCAACGGTCACATCGGCAAGCTCAATGACGGATGAGTACCTCGTGGTCGTCATCCCGAGAGACGGTCAACACGCTATCTGGACGAGAACTACGATTTGACTCCGGTGGAGAACCAGGTGATGCCGATGGCTCGGCTGCGGTCCAAACCCGCCAAATGGCAAGTATTCTCGGCGGCCGGTGATCTGGTCACCTCGATCCCGGCGCCCACACCGGGCATCTACTTCAGGGTGATCGGCGACAAGATCTACCTGGACCAGGGCGGAACCGACGACCGTTGGCAGCAATGGGATCTGTCGACCGGCGAATCCGGACCTGTCTGTCAACTTGGGCTGAGCCACGATTACGTCGGATCCGACGGTTCGATCGTGATCGTCGGCGGCGGGTTGGAGTCGAACACTGTGCGCGCCGTGGATCCCTCGACCTGCGCGATCGCCTGGGAACTCACGGAGCAGGAAACCGGAGAATGGTTGCGCTTGTGGAAAGTTGGAACCGGCCTCGTGCAGCGTACGCGCTACGAACTCACCGAACTGCGGGCCGGGTGAGACCCTGTTATGCGCCGTCGCGGAACCTGCGCAGCACGGCGACGTCATCGGCAATCAGCCGGTTGATCCGAGCAGCCAGCTGCGGTTTTGACATCGGTTGTGCCACAGTGTAATCCGGTGCATACAGGTAATCGCCGTCATCTTGTACCCGCACCCACACGACCGCATTCTTCCCGCGGTCGACTCCCCACCTGCGGGTGGGCCGCCAATGGCTTTGCACAGTCGCCAGTGCACTGATCTCGCCACGAGCGATCTTGGCGATCTCGTCGGAGTCGCGATGAGATCGGACGGAAATCCCATCGCTTTCCTCGACGGGCGACGGGGGTGCCTGGTACTCGGGGACAACGATCGCGGGGCGGTTGCCGGGAGTGACCGTGCCCATCGATTCCGCAACTGCTTCACCGAGATCGTAAGGCGACAACGAGAAGATCTCGATCACGTCAGCGTCTGTCTGCCTCGCGAAGTAGCCTTTCTCACCCATTCGGTGGGCGACGACACGAACGCTGGTCTTGTCCGCTGGGATGAACTGGACGTGGGCTTCGACGCGGATGTCCGCCCGCACGTAGGTGCCTGCCCAGTTCTGGAGAACACTCAGGTCACCGTTGTAGAACCTCTCGATCACCTTGCGGGCGTGCATCTCGAAAGCCTCGGGATCGACTGTGGACGCACGCGTCTGCATGAATGGGAACGGGATGAAATCCCGACCATGATCGCGGCTCACGACGGTGAGATCGACCACGTCGATCGAGCCGACGTGATTCATCGGGATCCTGCTCACGCCATCACCCTAACGTCGCCGTCTCCTGATACTTGCGGGGTCCGCAGGATTCTGAGGACCACGGCCGTGGCGCTCAGCTGGTACTCCGCGGCCACCAGAAGCACGATGGAATCCGCCTTCAAACCCGTTTCGGCACAATGAATCAGCCCGGCGACCTGAGTGCTGACGGCGAGGTATCCCTGGGCGACCTGGTAGTCGTACAGGGCCTCCGACCACGGCAGCCCGATCTTGTCGGCCAAGGTTCGGTACGGTTCGCCACTGCCTGTTCCATGCGGAATGAAATGAGTGATGTACTGCGGACTCAACGCCGCCGCGGAAAGTGCCGACCTCACCGCTCGAACCAGCATCCGCAGGGAATCACGGGCGTCCTCTGGGCGGTGCGCAGCAACGGCACGCTCATAGGCAGCGCGGTAATCGTCGAGTGACGCGTTCTCCCAGAAACTCTCTCGGGTCTGCCACACTCGGGCCTGACCGGGACAGCTTGCGGTCCCGTATCCGAGGATATCCGCGAACCCGTCGCCGCCGGTGAGCACGACTGCGTGCGCCACATCTGAAAACGGCTCCCCGCCCGCGGAGCGGGAGGTCGCGTAACGGTCGCCCCACGACCAGTTGTCGGCACCTGTGCACACGACTGCGCCGTCATCGCCAGAGAGCATGCTGGACGCCATGATCCACGTGGTGAGGCCCGCGGCACAGTATTGCTTGACCTCGAGCGCATTGCCTACGTTGCCGACGATGCCGTGTTGGATCCCGTGGTGGATGGGCCAACCCATCGGGCCTTGATATCCCGAACCCGCATGCAGGGTCCACCGGACGTCGGTGGACGACACCGCGGAGGCGGAGATTGCCGCCCGCCCGGCTTGTACCGCCATGTCCACCGGGGAGCGGCCGGGGGATGCGGACACTCCGCGCCATCTACCGCTGATATCCAGGGTTGGATCCGTAAGGGGCGTGGCAGGTGGCAAGAGCAGGGCCGCCGACGACAGAAACGTCACTTCTCAGCAGCTGCCGGAACAACCATCCGCGGTTCTTGTGTGTCATCGCCGACAACCGCCACCACTGCCTCGGCGTCGCCCATCACGTTCTCGCCGTTCTTCTTGCGGCGCAACGCCTTGTTCGCCTTGTGAACCGAACCGTCGGCCCCGTTGCCGCGATGCCCGGCAGCCGGTGCCCCTGCGCCCGGTGCACCCGAACCGGCACTGATACCGGATCGCGCGGCCGTGGTCGTCGCGCCGGTGCTTTTCGTGGTAGCCGCCGTTGCGGTACCGGCGTTGCGGGCCAGCGGCGACGTGCGTGCCCCCGAACCGCTGCCGCTGCCACCGCCTGCACGGCCGCCGCCACCTCCGGTGCCCTTGCCCGCACCGCTCAGCCCCTTCGGGCCGAGCCCAAGAACGCCTTCAGGCAGACCAGACGGATTCTGATTGTTGCCGAGCGCCTGATCCATGGCTTGTTTCGCCGCGTCGAGCCCCTGACTGGCAGCATCCTGTGCGGCCTTGGCCGCATCGGTCAACCCTTGGGTCGGCAAGCTGGGTGTGCTCGTCTGCGGCGTGGTCTTTTGCGGCGTGGTCTGCTGCTGCAGCTTCGTGGGATCGAAATTCGGTTTGGCCGTGGTCTTCTTGAGTCCGGAGAGGTCCGGCTTGCCCGCGCCCGAACCCTTACTGGGTGATCCGCCACCGCTGTTGGACGGCCCACCGTAGTTCGTCGGAGTGTTGGTGGGGGCGGCCGGTCCCGGCTTCTCGGGATTCTCCTTGCCACCCGTCAAGTCTGGATTCTTCGTCGCGATCTGGCCGATGTTCGAGGCGTAGTCCGACATGACGGACTGCGCGAGCGTGTCGTACTCCCGCTTGATCTGGTCCCGGTGATCGGGCCAGGAACTCATGTCGTCGTCGTAGTCACTCTTGCGGTGGACGACTTCCTTGACCACATTGCCGATGGTCGTGGCGAAGGCTGGCGCCAGATGGACCATCGCGGTGGACGATTTGGATGCGCCATCCAATTGAGCGAACGACGTGGTGATGTTCTGGTTGGCGGAATCCGCCGCCTTACCTACCCAGTTATCGTCGGAGTCCCGGATGCCTTCCAGGAAGGTCTTGTACGTCATGACGGCTTGCGACATGGTGTTCGAGATCTGTTCCCATATCGCAGCGTGCCCGTTCGTGACGTTCTCGCCGGCGTTCTTCATGTTGTCGTACACATCGGTGAATGCGACCGTGGTGTATGAGCCGGGCGCGACATTGAGGGCGTCCACCGGGTAGCCGCCGGGTACTTCGCTGAGGTCGACCTTGCCGCTGCCGTCCTTGTACTCGCCGTCGTACGTGGTCCAGTCCGTGAACATCCCGGGCAGACCCAGATTCTCCTCGCCCCAGTTGTCCAGCCATTCGGCGCCGGACTCGATGGCGTCTCCGATGTCGTCAAAGCACATGACTGCTCCGTTCTGACACAACTGTGGCGATTTTCAAAACTACCCGGACTGCACCATGCGGTTACACGCGTCGATCACGGTCTGGTTGTACGCGTCCAGGTATGCGATGTACGCCGTAAGGGTTTCGTCCAGGGTCTTGGCATTCTGCTCGAGCCCGGCTTTGGTGGCTGTTGCCGAGGGGTACGCACCGGAATCCCCGATCTGCTTCAACTCGGCGAGCTTGGTTTGTGCGGATACCAGCTCGGCGCGGAGCGCCTTGATGGCGTTTGTGTACTTGGTCTTGCCTGCTTCGGAGATTTTCAGGTCGGCATCTTTTGCCTGCCAACCCTTCATTTGATCTGTCAGTGTTTCGAGTTGGGGTTTGTCCTTACCCACGAAACTGCCTTCCTGAAGCTAGATCCTGATTCAAGCCGCGAAGCCCGGGCTTGCGGTCATGCAAGCCCGGGCCTCACGGCTACCGGTCAGAACGCAGCTGCGTTCGCCTTGTCCATCGCCTGCATGGCGTCCTGCTGATCCTGCGCCTGCTTCTGGGTGTTGACCACCGTGTTGAGCGCTTCGTCGAGCATGTTGTTGACTTCCTGGTGCGCCTGGTTCAGCGCCGTGGCGCCGTCACCTTCGTACACCGTGGACAGAGCCTGGAAGATGCTCTGGATGTCGCCGCGGACTTCCTGAATGGCGTTGGCCATTCCGGTGATGTCCTCGAGGTGCCCGGCGTTGGCGCCGAAGTTGTAAAGAATGCCGTCTGCAGCCATTGTTTCCTACCTCCCTTAGCCCTGGTCCAGGTTGGCCACCGCGCGGATGTGCTCGGAGCCCTTGTCGACGATGTTGTTCAGCGTGGAGATCAGCTGGTCGAACTCCTCGCGCTGCGCCTGCGAGACGCGCCCGTAGTTGCCCGCGGACGTGCCCTGCCAGGACGCCGAGAGCATCTGCTGCTGTGCGTCCTCGATCTGGTTGAGCTTCTGCACGGCCTGGTCGCGGGCGGAGTTGATCTGATCGATCTTCGCCTCGGCCTCGGCCGGTGTGAGGGAAACTGTCATTTCGCTACTTCTCACTTTCTGGTCGTGATCTGTTGTTGCTCATGATTTCTGCCTTTGGGCCAAGTGCCATTCCCCCTAAGGAACCCCCCATCCCTCGTCGGAAAGCTCTACCAGCTGCGCGATCGCCTGCGTGATGGCGTGATCGGAGCCGGCTTTCAGTGTGGTCCACAGTTGCCCGGCGGGAGATGCGCTGGGCGCGCCCACAATTCGACCGCGCTTCGTGTAGAAGATGCCGACGGCGGCCGGGCTGCGGACGATCCGGTCTTCTTCGGTGTTGAGCGCGTAGTAGACGATCTCGCCGAATGCCTGACGCGACGCCAGCGCCGAGCCGAGCAGCATCGCGGCCCGAGGCTCGGTTCCCAGCGCCCGGATGCGGTCGGCCAGCACGGCGGGATCGTGTGTGCCGGAGAGCTTTTCGGCCACCACATCGAGCGGCGCGCCGACCGGGGTCACGTCCGCGGCGGCGGCACGTGGCAGCTCGGCCAACAACGCGGACACCACGTCGCGTAATTCGGTGCCGTGACCGATGACGCGCAGTGTGATCTCGTGACCGATACGCCGGGCGAGGACGCCCAGCCCGCCGCGGCGCACCGCGCAGATGCGCGCCGTGCCTTCCGGCGTCACCAATCGCAGCGCCAGTTCACGGTCGGGCCGTTGCAGCGCCTGCAGGATCGGCACGAGGTCGGGCTCCACGACCCCGTCGATGATCACCTCGCGCGAAGTCAGAGCCCGGGTCGCGTTGTCGAATGCCGCGTGAAGCTTGTCGAGGGTGGCATGCCGTGGCCGTACCGCGAGCACCGTCGGGAAGCTCTGCACCCCGACGCGAGCGGCTGCCACCTGCAACTCATCGTCGGTGAGCACGAACTGGGGCTGCAGAGACGCCGTCATATCGACAGCCCCTTGTCCACGCCGATCACAGGCGGTGCCACCCAGCGATCTGACACCTGCTCGAGAGTGCGCTCCGGCTCGTCGGCGAACCCGGGAGCCTCAGGCCCCTCCGGTACCACCAACTCATCGAACACCGACGTGTTGGGGCCCCAGCTGACGTTGGACACGGTGAACGGCGCATCGCTCTGTTGCGCTGCGGGCAGCCACGAGCCTCCGGTGTCCGACAAGCCCGCACCGGGTTCGCCGCCACCGGCCAATGTGGCTGCGGGAAGCGAGGATTCGTGCTCCCGGTTGTTGTCGCCGCGGCCGTGGGCACCGGCCATCGGGCCATAGCCGCCGCCCATGCCGCTGCCACCACCAGCGCCCGTGGCCGCGACTTTCTGCAATGGCTTGGCCTCGCCGGTCGAAGCGGTGGTGTTGGCCCGGAACGGAGCTAACGGGGCAGGCGCCACACCGGCGCCCCCGGCCCCGCCGCCGCCTGCGCCGCCACCCGAGCCTTCGCCGGCCTTGGCGTCCTGCTCGGCCTTCAGCGCGTCGCCCTTGGCGACATCGGGCGGCAGCGGCTGGTCCCATGGCTGGGCCAGGGCGTTGCACGCTTCTTCGTACTGCTGCATGACGGCGGCAGCGTTGGCCTGATCAGCGGTGGCGGCTTCGTCGAACTCGGCGAACCGACCGGTGAGGATGGCGCCGTTGTATGCCGCCAGCGAGGCCATCATGTCCTGCGACGCCTTGGCCTCGATGGCCTCGGAAACACTCGGCATGGCCATGATCGCGACGGTGTTCGCGACGGCGGCTTCCTCGGCGCGTTGGCCGTTGGCCGCGGCGCTCAGGCTGATGGCCTGCAGCCACTTGCCGAACTCTTCGAGCTTGCGGGTGGCGGCTTCGGATCCCTGGCTGGCGAACGAGGCCTTGATGCGCTCCACGATCTTGTCGAAATCGGCCGACACACTTGCCAATTCATTGGCGACGCGCACCCATGCGGCACCCGCCTGCCCGACGGACGTGGGCCCCGGACCGTCGGTCAGGTCACGGGCGAGCTGCTCCGTGCTGCGCGACTCCCACGCGACATTGGTGAAACCCATGGTCTAACCCCCCTCCGGTCGAAACAACCCGCGGATTCGATTGCCAGCTAACTAGACAGCAAAGTCCTGATCGATCGCGACGACGTCGCCGGTGTGCTTGCGCAGCGTCGCAGCAACCTCGCGAACCTCGTTGATGCCCTGGTCGGACGAGCGCGTGAAGGCGGCATGCACCTCATTGAGGGTCGACGCGACCCGCTGCGACACCTCGTCACGGCCGGACGCGGTCACGGTCAGGTTGGGCGCCTCGGTCTGCATGACCTTCTCGACGCGGCTCGCGAGATCGTCGAGCTGCTTGGTCGCATCGGCGACCTCGGTGGGCTGCATCGCAAAGTCGTTGGTGTTGGCCATGTCAAAACTCCTGACTCAGATTCTCAGTTCGATGTCTGGACTGTCGTTGGGGTCGATCTCACCGATCACCGGCGGGGCCACATTGCCGAGATCCCCGACGATCTCGTCGCCCTGATCGGAGGTGTGCAGGAACGCCGCGGCATTGTGTCCGCTGCCGTCGACTCCGGCCTTGCCCGCGCCGTGGCCGGCGCCCATCATCCCGGCGCCGCCCATGCCGCCGCCGCCCATGCTCGCGCCGGACACGGACGCGGGTTTGACGGCACCCTGGACGGCGTTGGTCGATTCGGTGGTGGGCATCGACATCGGCGTCATCATGCGTGACGGGGCCACCGACGACGAGCCGCCGCCACCTCCGCCACCGTGTACTCCTCCTCCGCCGCCTCCGCCGGCCTTGCTCAGCGGAGCCATCCCGGCGCCACCGGTGCCACTGGCCGTGGACGCGGCGGTGTCGGCACCCTTCCCCGCGGCGCCGCTGAGGCTCGAGGCAAGCCCCGTCGCGGTTTCCACGCCGCTCTGCACCGCACCGGTGATGGTCTGCATGCCGGTCGACAGCCCTTCGGTCGCAACCTGCATCAGCGGTGACGCCAGGCCCGTCGCCATCTGGATCATCGGGCTGATCATGGAAGAAGCGGCCGTCGGCGCCTGTGCCAGTGCCGTCGGCGCACCGATCGCGGCGGCTTCGCCGCCCTGCGCGGCCAGCGTGGTCTGCAGCTCGGTGATGACCTCGGTGGTCATGGTGATGGCTTGGGTCGCCGCCTCGACGGCCTGGGCCTGGCCCCACGGGAAGATGATGTTGGGCCCGATGGCCGCGATCTTGGCGTTGTACTCGTCGATGATCTGCAACAACCGAATCTGGGCCTGCTGAACATCGGCCACCGACGTCGACAGGTTGGCACCCAACCCCGCGGACTGGGATGCCACCTGGGCACCGTTGGCCAGCGTCTCGCCGGTCTTGGCGGCGGCCGAGGTGCCCGAAGCCCCCGACCACATGCCCTCCATCGAGCCGAGTGCTTCTTGCACCGAGCTGGATGCGGACTCGAATGCCTTCGAGATGCCCTCGAACATCTTGGTCGGGTCGACGCTGTCGAAGATCCCGGTTCCCAACGTGCCGAGTGCGTCGAGCACAGGCTGGATCATCGCGCTGGGATCCATGGGATTCGCGGGCCCCGGCTGTCCCTCCGGCGGCGGTTCACCTGGCGGCGGTGCACCGTTGGGCAGCGGCGGGAGCCCGAGCTTGGCGAGGATGTCCTGGACCGGTTGATTCAGATAATCCGCGAGGTTCTGTTCCTGCGCGTTGATGTACGGCGTGGGATCGAACACCGGGGCAGGTGCACTGCTCCCGGGGTGGCTTGGGCTGATCGGAACCGACGGGGCTACCGGCGTCGGATTGCCCGGCGGCGCTGGAGTGGCCGGCATGGGTCAGGTGAACGAAGCGTCCGTGGCGACCGTGGACACCTTCGTAACTTCGGTCGCGGCACCGATCAAGGTGTGGTTCAGGCCGACGTCAACGGTCTGCGTGAGGTTGGTGAACATCGCCGGAAGGAATCCGTTCAGGTAGATCAACCCGATCGGCCCGATGGCGGTGGCCACCGCGCTGCTCATGGCAGCGGCATCTGCGGAGCCCGCCGCCGAGATCGTCGCACCAGCTGCACTGTTGGCCGCGTTGAACGCCTCCAGCACACCAGGAACAACCTTCATGGTGTCGGACATCGTTACCCCTCCCCGGTTACTGCCAAGTAGCTGTGGTTTTAGTCCCTTTCGGAACTATAACCCGCGCCACAAGGGGCAGCTAACACATATTTTTGTCCCACTTGTAGTCGCATCAAGGCCAAGCAAACGCTGGTTGACCTGCCGGCAAACAGATAACCGGTTCCATCACGACGGTGTCACCGTCGTTCCGTCCCACTTCGTCAGCGGGGTTTGCTGAAGTGCCGCGAGCCGGCTGTTGAACTCCTTCATCAGGTAGTTCTGCCGGTCCAGCGCGGTCTTGGCAGCGGCCTGCCCGGTCTCGATGATCAACCGGGCCAGCCCGTCCGGCCCATGTCGGTACGCGTTCTCGCCGAGCCAGATGCCCTTGAGAGTCCCGATGCCGTCGACCTCGACGCTGACCGACTGATCCCGGCTGGTGACCCGCGCGGAGATGGACTTGAGGTGCTCGTCCATCGCCTGCATCAGATCGCGCTGCTTGATGATTCGCGCGATCAACGAATCCGCCAGGCCGCCGTTCATACCGACCTCATCCACGTATCGGGCGGACCGTCCTCGTCGTCGTCGCCGCGGAACGCGGCCTCGGCCGCCGCGAGCTCGTCCTCGGTCGCGAGGTTGAAATTGCGAACCAGCTCAGAGCTGAACCCCCGCTGCGCCAATTCCCGCCGGTGTGCCACCTGGGCCCGCTTGGCCGAGAGCTGGCACAGCGTCAGGAGCTCCTGCGCCAGATCCTGCGGAGCCTGCGCAAGCGCGCGCTGGCTGAGTTTGAGCCGGATCGGCAGACCCCGTTCGGTCGTCAGTACCTGGATGTCGCCACCCGACGACCGCACCGGCCGGACCTCCATCGGCACCTCCCCAAACACTCGGACGCCGTCTAGGTGTCAACTTAGTACAATCGCAGGAGGCCGGGCTGCAGTAATTTGTCCGCTGGGGGCTGCGTTGCCTGCGTCGACGAATCCGCGAAACCCCACGTTGTTCGGACGAAAGATAGGGATCCACGGATGAGTGGTGGCACCAGGGACGCGCAGCGGGTGTTCGATGCGGGCGTGCTGTCCCTCGGGATACCCATCGACGGCTTGGAGACCGAGCCCGACGTGCAGTACGCCGCCTTGGCTTTCAAACGCGCCACCGAGTACGACCCCGACATGTGCGATGCCTGGCTGGGCCGGGCGGCGGCCGGCGAGTCGACGCCCGAGGTGATCCACCATCTTCATCGCTCGAGCAAGAACCTGGGTCGTGAACAGCGGCGGCTCGGTCTGCCGCCGCGCACTCTCGGCGGACGGTTCCAGACGGGGCTCTACCTGGACTACACGCTGAGCTCTCTCACCGAGGTGCACCTGGCATACGCCGCCAGCATGATTCAGGGCAAGGATTACGACGAGGCCGAGATGGCCCTCGACGAGCTCGCGAAGCTGCGGGCGACCATGCCCGACGACTCGGGGTCCGACGAAATCTGCGCGTACATCCGCGGCGTCCTGCACTTCACCACGCAACGGTGGCCCGACGTGCTCACGGCGTTGGCGGCGTCCGCACAGTTCACCGACGAATACATCTCCGCGGGCTCACACCTCATGGTCGGTTCGGCGTGCGCGCAGATGGGATTGTTCGGCGAGGGCCTGCGCAGGCTCGACCAGGCGATCGAAGGGCCGATCCCCGCAGCAAGCCGCGCCGCCGAATTCTGCAAAGGCCTCACCCTGCGCGAGATGGGCAACGAGCCGGAAGCCAGGAAGATCTTCGAGCGGATCTACAGCGAGGAACCCGGTTTCGAGGCGAACTCCGCCGCACTCAACGATCCGAAGTACCGGCTGATCGTCACGACCAAGGAGATCATCGACTCCCGCAGCGACAAGTGGGATCCGGCGTCCGCACGCAGCGCGGCGGAGTTCGACGCCGAGAGCCTGACCGAGCGAGGCAACGAGTATCTGCGGGCGGCCCAGGACGAGCTGGACCGGCAGGTCGGCCTGAGCGACGTGAAACTGCAGGTGGCCAAGCTGCGTTCGGCGGCCCGCCTGGCGAAGGTGCGCGAGGACAAGGGGCTGACCACCGCGGCCCGCAGCCTGCACCTGGCCTTCACCGGCCCGCCCGGAACCGGCAAGACCACCATCGCCCGCGTCGTCGCTCAAACCTATTGCGGCCTGGGGCTTTTGAAGACACCGGCGGTGATCGAGGCCAAGCGCCAGGATTTCGTGGGGCAGCACCTGGGCAGCACCGCGATCAAGACGTCGGCGCTGATCGACAGTGCGATGGACGGTGTGCTGTTCATCGACGAGGCCTACACCCTGATTCAGACCGGCCTGTCCGGTGGCGACGCGTTCGGCCGCGAAGCCGTCGACACGCTGCTGGCGCGCATGGAGAACGATCGCGACCGGCTCGTGGTCATCATCGCCGGGTATGACGCCGAGATCGACCGGTTCCTGGCCTCGAACGAAGGCCTGTCCTCGCGTTTCACCAAGCGGATCCGGTTCGCGTCGTACACCCCGGCCGAGCTCGGTGACATCGGCCGGATCACCGCGAAGGCGCGTGACTCCGAGCTGAGTTCGGAGGCCCACGACGAGCTCGTCGCGGTGTGCACCCGGTTGTGCGCCCAGGAGTCGACCGATCACGACGGTAAGGTCCGGCGCAATATCGACCTCGCCGGCAACGGCCGTTTCATCCGAAACGTCATCGAGTCGGCCGAGGAGGAGCGCGAGTACCGACTCAGCGAAAGCCATGGCGCCGAACTGGAATCCCTCGACGAGGATGCCCTCATGCGGATCGAGGCCGTCGACATGAAGGCCGCGATCAGCAACATCCTGCAAACCCTGAATCTGGACTCTTGACCCCGACCGATCCTGACGGCCACCAGCAGCCGGATGAGGCGACCACGCCGATCCGTGTGCCCGGCGCGCCCTCCGGTCAGCCGGCTCCGCCTTCGAACGGCCAAGCTGTCCCGCCGCCACCTCCGCCCCAGCCGCAGCCATATCTGCCCCCACCGCCACCGCCCCCGCAGGATCCTCGGCCGCAGCCGCACGGCCTGACGCCGATTTCGACGAACTTCACGGCCGCGGTGCCGGATGAGCCGACCGTCATCTACACGCGGCGGACGACGGCCGAGGAGCTCGGGCTGCGCCCGCGCAAGCAGGCGCACCAGAACGGCTGGCGCAAGGTCATGAACCGCATGACCGGCGGGACGATGAATCTCCCTGAGCCGCAAGCAGATCCGCGTCTGCAGAGCGCTCTGGACCGGGTGAACCAGCCGGTCCGCGGCGCGTACAGCATCGCCGTGCTGTCCCTCAAGGGCGGCGTCGGGAAGACAACGACGACGGTGTGCCTCGGCTCGACGTTCGCCGCGAACCGGGGCGACCGCGTGATCGCGGTGGACGCCAACCCGGACTTCGGGACGCTGGCCCAGCGCGGCCCGAGCGAGACTCGCTCCACGGTCCGCGACCTGCTGGCCGACCAGGAGATCTTCCGTTACTCCGACGTGCGCAGGCACACCTCACAGAGCCCGAGCCGGCTGGAGATCCTGGCCTCTGAGCGCGATCCCGCAGTGTCGGAAGCGTTCTCCGAGGCCGACTACCGGGCCGTGCACGACATCCTGGATCGCTTCTACAACATCATCCTCACCGACTGCGGCACCGGCTTGACCCACTCGGCCATGAACGGCGTGCTCGACGCGGCCGATGCCCTGGTCCTGGTGGCCTCGCCGGCGATCGATTCGGCCCGCAGCGCCCTGGCGACACTGGACTGGCTGCAGCATCACGGCCACGCCCATCTCGTGCCCGACGCCACGGTGGTGCTCAGCTCGGCGCGGCCCGGCGCCGTGCCCGTCGACATCGATCAGCTGACCATGCACTTCAAGGCCCGCGTGCGCGACGTGGTGGTGATCCCGTTCGACGATCACCTCGCCGAAGGCGCCGAGATATCGATGGATCTGCTGAATCGCAAGACGCGGCAAGCCTTTCTGGATCTCACCGCGTCGGTGGCCGAGGGGTTCAACCGCAATCGCCGCGTGCCACGGCTGCGTTGACGCCTGACCGGGGCGGCGGCGATGACGCCGTCGACAATTACGGGTTCGCTCGGTGCCGCGCCCGACGCGGGACGTTCCCCCGACACCCGACGACACGCCGCAGGGCGCCGCGCCGCAGACCAACTAGACTTTCAGGGTTGCCCGTGGTTGCTGTACGCCCGGGCGAACCTGACGAACGAGGACTAGATGACTGACACCACCCTCCCACCGGGAGGCGAAGCGGGCGACCGGATCGAACCGGTCGACATCCAGCAGGAGATGCAGCGCAGCTACATCGACTACGCCATGAGCGTGATCGTCGGCCGTGCGCTGCCGGAGGTGCGCGACGGTCTGAAGCCCGTGCACCGCCGGGTGCTCTACGCGATGTACGACTCGGGGTTCCGTCCTGATCGCAGCCACGCGAAATCCGCACGTTCGGTCGCCGAGACCATGGGTAACTACCACCCGCACGGTGACGCCTCGATCTACGACACCCTGGTCCGGATGGCGCAGCCGTGGTCGCTGCGCTACCCCCTCGTCGACGGGCAGGGCAACTTCGGTTCGCCGGGTAACGACC
Organism: Mycolicibacterium mageritense; assembly: GCF_010727475.1. Lineage (NCBI taxonomy): Bacteria > Bacillati > Actinomycetota > Actinomycetes > Mycobacteriales > Mycobacteriaceae > Mycobacterium > Mycolicibacterium mageritense. The sequence goes on along the minus strand of NZ_AP022567.1, from coordinate 2,491,461 downwards.
CGCCGGCGGCGATGAGGTACTGCATCACCGGCGATGCGTTGGTGCGTCTGCCGATGGGACAGTCGGTGCGCATCGCGGACGTCGTCCCCGGCGCACGGCCCAACACCGACAACGTGATCGATCTCAAAGTTGTCGACCGTCACGGCAACCCGGTGTCGGCGGACCGCTTGTTCCACTCCGGCGAGCACCAGACCTACACGGTGCGCACCGACGAGGGATACGAGGTCACGGGAACCGCCAACCACCCGGTGCTGTGCCTGGTGGATGTGGCCGGCGTGCCGACGCTGCTGTGGAAGCTGATCGAGGAGATCCGCCCGGACGACCGGGTGGCGATCCAACGGACCCCGCCGATGGAATTCGGGCCCGCGGACTGGCACGACGCACTCGAAGCCCTGCTCGTGGGTGCGTTTGTCAGCGAGGGTTTTGTCTCGGAGAAGCGGGCCGGATTCAACAACCTGGACCGCGACTTCTTCACGATGGTGGTCGCCGCCTACGACGCAGTGGTCGGTGGGCCCCGGTACACGTCAGCGCGGACGATCGCCTCGGGTTCCGAGCTGTTCGAGTTGGACATCCACAACCTCGAGGCATTGCGGAAGTCGCGTCTCGCCGACATGATCGGGCAGCGGTCGGCGGACAAGGCCGTGCCGGAATGGCTTTGGCACGCGCCGGCGGCCGTCAAACGCGTGTTCCTGCAAGCCCTGTTCGAAGGCGATGGATCGTGCTCGGCGTTGCCGCGCAACACGATTCAGGTGTCGTACTCGACGCGCAGCGAGCGGCTCGCCAAGGACGTCCAGCAGATGCTGCTGGAATTCGGTGTTGTCTCGCGTCGGTACCGTCATGCGACGGGTGAACACAAGGTCGTCATCACGAACCGGGCGCAGGCCGAGCTGTTTGTCTCCCAGGTGGGATTCGGCGGTGCCAAGCGCGCCAAGCTCGACGCGATCGTCGCCGCGCTACCGGAGAAGGCCGCGGGTCTCGACGGCGATCACGTGCCCGGCCTCGCCGAGTTCATCCGCGCCCACGGTGGTGGCCGATGGGCGGACAAGGAGTGGCTGCGCAAGCACAACATCGACCGTCTCGACCGCTGGCGTCGCAACGGTGCGGAGATCCTGAGCCACATCGCGGACCCGGACGTGCGAGCGATCGCCAGCGAGCTGACCGATGGACGGTTCTACTACGCACGTGTCTCATCGGTGACCGAAGCTGGTGTGCAGCCCGTGTACAGCCTGCGGGTTGACACCGACGATCACGCATTCATCACCAACGGCTTCGTCAGCCACAACACAGAAGCCCGGCTGACACCGCTGGCCATGGAGATGCTGCGTGAAATCGACGAGGAGACAGTCGATTTCATTCCGAACTACGACGGCCGGGTGCAAGAGCCGACCGTGCTGCCCAGCCGGTTCCCCAACCTGCTGGCCAACGGTTCGGGCGGCATCGCCGTCGGCATGGCCACCAACATCCCGCCGCACAATCTGCGGGAGCTGGCCGAGGCCGTGTACTGGTGCCTGGAGAACTACGACGCCGACGAGGAAGCCACGTTGGCTGCGGTGTGTGAGCGGGTCAAGGGGCCCGACTTCCCCACCCACGGCCTGATCGTGGGCAGCCAGGGCATCGAGGACACGTACAAGACCGGTCGTGGCTCGATCAAGATGCGTGGCGTCGTCGAGATCGAAGAGGACAGCCGTGGCCGCACGGGCATCGTCATCACCGAGCTGCCCTACCAGGTCAACCACGACAACTTCATCACCTCGATCGCCGAGCAGGTCCGCGACGGCAAGCTGGCCGGCATCTCCAACATCGAAGACCAGTCCAGCGACCGCGTGGGCTTGCGAATCGTGGTGGAGCTCAAGCGTGATGCCGTCGCGAAGGTCGTGCTGAACAACCTCTACAAGCACACCCAGCTGCAGACCAGCTTCGGGGCCAACATGCTGTCGATCGTCGACGGCGTGCCGCGCACCCTGCGCCTGGACCAGCTGATCCGGCTTTACGTCGACCACCAACTCGATGTCATCGTCCGCCGCACGCGCTACCGGTTGCGCAAGGCCAACGAGCGGGCCCACATCCTGCGCGGTCTGGTCAAGGCGCTCGACGCCCTCGACGAGGTGATCGCGTTGATCCGGGCGTCGCAGACCGTCGACATCGCCCGGGCCGGCCTGATCGAGTTGCTCGACATCGACGAGATCCAGGCCCAGGCCATCCTCGACATGCAGCTGCGCAGGCTGGCTGCCCTCGAGCGGCAGAAGATCGTCGACGACCTGGCCAAGATCGAGGCCGAGATTGCCGACCTCGAGGACATCCTGGCCAAGCCGGAGCGCCAGCGGGCCATCGTGCGTGACGAGCTCGCCGAGATCGTCGAGAAGCACGGCGACGACCGTCGGACCCGGATCGTCCCCGCCGACGGCGAGGTGAGCGACGAAGATCTGATCGCCCGCGAGGACGTGGTCGTGACGATCACCGAGACCGGCTACGCCAAGCGCACCAAGACCGACCTGTACCGCAGCCAGAAGCGCGGCGGCAAGGGCGTGCAGGGTGCCGGGCTCAAGCAGGACGACATCGTCAACCACTTCTTCGTGTGCTCGACGCACGACTGGATCCTGTTCTTCACCACGCAGGGCCGGGTGTACCGGGCCAAGGCCTACGAGCTGCCGGAGGCCTCCCGCACCGCGCGCGGCCAGCATGTCGCCAACCTGCTCGCGTTCCAGCCGGAGGAGCGCATCGCGCAGGTCATCCAGCTCAAGAGCTACGAGGACGCGCCGTACCTGGTGCTGGCTACCCGCAACGGTCTGGTGAAGAAGTCCAAGCTGACGGACTTCGACTCGAACCGCTCGGGCGGCATCGTCGCGGTGAACCTGCGTGACGGCGACGAACTGGTCGGCGCGGTGCTGTGCTCGGCCGAGGACGACCTGCTGCTGGTGAGCGCCAACGGCCAGTCGATCCGCTTCTCGGCAACCGACGAGGCACTGCGTCCGATGGGCCGGGCCACGTCGGGTGTGCAGGGCATGCGGTTCAACGAGGACGACCGGCTGCTGTCGCTCAACGTCGTGCGGCCGGACACATATCTGCTGGTGGCGACCGCCGGCGGCTATGCAAAGCGGACCGCGATCGACGAGTACTCGGTCCAGGGCCGCGGCGGCAAGGGGATCCTGACGATCCAGTACGACCGCAAACGTGGCAGTCTGGTCGGAGCACTGATCGTGGACGACGAGACCGAGTTGTACGCGATCACCTCCGGTGGGGGTGTCATTCGGACCGCTGCCCGTCAGGTTCGCAAGGCCGGGCGGCAAACCAAGGGGGTCCGCTTGATGAACCTGGGCGAGGGCGACACACTGATTGCGATTGCGCGCAACGCCGAGGAGGGCCCGGAAGCCGAAGCTGCCGAGCCCGACGAGGCGTGACGCGTCCGCCGAGGCGCTGCCTGGCCCTCGGCCTGAACTAAGGAGCTGTTAGGTGAGTTCACCGAACGAGCCGGGATACCCGCGCACGGGCGACCGGCCCGGCAGCACCAACGGTTCGGCAGCCGGGGGCGAAGGCGCGGCTGTGCCCCGCGGACAGATCACCGAGACCGGTGAGGTGCCGCCGTGGCAGCGCGGGTCGTCACGTACCGCGCAGCAGCCGCCCGCCGACGCACGGGGCGACGGATCGCGGTCCTCCTCCGGGGTCGACGCCAGGGTGCAACGGTTCATCAGCGGTGGTGAGACGGCCGAGGCGGAACAGCCCCGGACCGCGCCCCGCAACGAGCCCGCGCCCCGCAACGAGCCGGTGCGGCCCGAGGCGTACGCGAGCGAGCTCCCGGACCTGTCCGGGCCGGTCCCGCGTTCCACGCAGCGGAAGCCCACCTCGGACGGCCCGGCGCCACGGTCGGGGCCCGCGGCGCGGGTCCAGGTGGCGAGCCGGCCGCAGACGCAGAACGGTCCCGTCCGGGCCAGCATGCAGATCCGGCGGGTGGATCCGTGGACGGTGCTCAAGGTGTCCCTCGTGCTGTCGGTGGCACTGTTTTTCGTGTGGATGATCGCCGTGGCGTTCCTGTACCTCGTACTGGGCGGCATGGGCGTCTGGAGCAAGCTCAACAGCAACGTCGGCGACCTGCTGACGAGCGCCAGTGGAAGCAGCGGCGGCGAGCTGGTCTCGAGCGGCACCATCTTCGGGGGCGCCGCACTGATCGGCCTCGTCAACATCGTGGTGTTGACGGCGTTGGCGACCATCGGGGCCTTCATCTACAACCTCACGACCGACCTCGTCGGCGGTGTGGAAGTGACGTTGGCCGATCGGGACTGAACCGGTTTGGGCAGAACGGGCCTCGTGAGGTAATCTCGTCGCTCGGTCGTCCCCTTATCCGGGCCTATAGCTCAGGCGGTTAGAGCGCTTCGCTGATAACGAAGAGGTCGGAGGTTCGAGTCCTCCTAGGCCCACGACAACCGGCATCGCCGGTGATCACCGAGAGGGTCCGCCATGCGGTTCGTGGTTCTGGCTGTCATCGCAGCCGTCGCGGTGATCGTGTGGCGGTCACGACACGGTGCAGAAGTTTGGCACGAGGCGGAAACCCCACCGTCGCAGCCGAATACGGGGCCTTAGCTCAGTTGGTAGAGCGCTGCCTTTGCAAGGCAGATGTCAGGAGTTCGAATCTCCTAGGCTCCACAATTCTTTTCGTCGCACGCCGTCATCACTCCGCTTCGAGCTGACGGCGCACGTCCAGCAGATGGTGCTGCACCTCGTGCAGCGTGTGCGCGGCCACCCAGCGCAGCGTCCGGACGTGCCGCTCGGGCCAGTTGTAGACGAGCCGCAGCTCCCAGTCCGTGGTGTCGAGCCGGGCGAACACATTGCCCAGCAGCCGCGCGGCCATCGTGAGTTCGGCGGCCACCTCGACGGGATCCTGCTCGACGTATCCCTCGTGCCCCACGCGCTCGTCGCGGCCCATCGGGACGCACTGCGGGGTGTCCACGCGACGCGCCAGCAGCACGCGCTCACGTTGGGTCAGCAGCATGTCGCGTAGATGGCACGCGTACTCAAGCGGCGCCCACACGCCGGGCGCCGGCCTGCGTACCAACGCGTAGTGTTCGGTCGTGGTCAGCAGCCCGGCGAGCTGCGCTGTGCCCGCCCGGATGGCTTCAGGGGCCTGCGGCGCGGCCTCCAGGTCGTAGGTGTACCCGCACTCCTCACACCGCTGCATGCCGGGCGCCTCCCAAGTACCTGACCACGGTGTCGGCGGACTCGCTGATCGCACCGATGTAACCGTCGGGCCGCACCAGGACGTAGGTGCCGGGAGCCACGTCGTAGCCGGCACCGGGCGACACCGTGACCGCGGGGATGTCGAGTTGCGGCACGGGCGCGTCAAAGGCAAGCAGAGTGTGGTGCGTGCCCCGGAAGACGTCGAACAGCCGGTCGCCGGCCGCCGAGAAACCGTCCGGCGCTCGGTCACCCGCGCGTAACCGGCCCCGCTGACGGCGGTCGTCCTGCGCCAACGGGCCGTCGCGGTAGGTGATGTCGAGCTGATGGATGGCCGGCGTGCCGTTCCCGCCGCGAAAGTTCTGTTCATGCAGCAGCGTGCTCAGGCCGAGCACCTGGGCGGCGACGGGCATCCGTTCGGAGGCAAAGGTTTCCAGCAGGCTCGGGTCCGCGCCCGCGTACACCGCGGCGAGCTTCCAGCCGAGGTTGTAGGCGTCTTGGACGCCGGTGTTGAGGCCCTGGCCGCCCGCCGACGAGTGCACGTGTGCTGCGTCGCCCGCCAGGATGACCCGGCCCACCTGATAACGGTCCACCATGCGGGTGTTCACGCGGTACAGGGAGATCCAGCGCAGATCGTGCAGCCGGATGTCGGTGCGTCCCGAACGCTGCACGCAAAGTTGCTGTACCGCCTCGAGGGTCAGGGCGGGCAGTTCGTCGGGCGCCATCGACACGACGAACTGGTAATGGTCGCTGTCCGGCAGGTTCCATAGCGAGAACCGTTGGCCCACATCACCTCCGCCGGTCAGCATGTGGCAGAAACGACCGTCGAGGCCCGCCGCGCGGACGTCACCGATCAGGGTGCTTTCAGTCTGCAACGTGTTGCCCTCGAACCCGACGCCGAGTGTCTTGCGGACGGTGCTGCGCCCGCCGTCGCAGGCGATGACGTAGTCGGCCCGGATCACACCGTCGTCGGTGTGTGCCGACACTCCGGTGAGATCCTGTGTGAGCGTGCGGATTTCGGTGTCCCATTCGACCCGGCCGCCGAGCTCGGCGAGCCGGGCGCAGAGGATCTCTTCGGTGCGCCACTGGGGAATGAGCCACGGATCCGGATACGGCACCGCGTCCGACGCCGTGAGGGCCGGTGCGCCGAGCATTTCCGACACCGAGCGTTCCCACACCACGTCCTGGCCACGGTACAGGCGGAACTGCGGGAAAGGCTCCCCACCCGCGAGCACCGCGTCGATCACACCGAGATCGTCGAAAACCTCGAGCGTGCGCGGTTGCAGGCCTTTGGCGCGCGATCCGTTGAACACACCGCCCGCTTTGTCGACGATCCGGAACGGCACGCCGTTACGGGCCAGATCGCACGCGAGTGTGAGGCCGGTCGGTCCGGCCCCGACGATCAGCACGGTCATGAATTTCCTTCCCGGTGCAGCAGGCGCAGCAGAATGTCGTCGACGAGGCGGGCTGCGAACGCATCATCGAGGGCTGCGCCAATCTGCAACTGGCGCAGGATCATTGCTTCGGCGACGTCGTGGATCAGGACGGCGTCGGTGTCGGGTGGCAGATCGCCGCGACCGATCGCGCGGTGCAGGGCATCGTGAAACGGGGACAACTCCTCGTTGTCGACGTGCTCGCGCAGTGCCGCGGCCAGTTCCCGGTCATGTCTGCTCGCCGCGACGAGTGAGCCGATGATCGCGGTGAAGTGTTCAGATGACTTGTCCCGCAACATATCCAGAACCGCCATCAGATCGCCGCGCAGGCTCCCGGTATCGGGGATCACGGAGTTCTGCCGGGCGTCGTACGCGTCGAGCGCGGCCTTGACCAGTTCGGCCTTGTTGCGCCAACGACGATAGATGGTCGCCTTGCTCGCGTTCGCGCGCGCGGCCACGGCGTCCATGGTCAGCGCGGGATAGCCGTGTTCGGCCACCAGGTCCAGGGTGGCGGCCAGGATCGCGTCGACGCGTTGTTGCCCTCGTACCACGAGTCAAAGTGTACGAAACGGTATCGTTCACTTCAATCGAATTAGCGGCGGGCCCGGCCGCCGGCGTTCCGTCGCTATCGAATTCCGTTGCAGACTTTCGAAATTCGCTCGAAATAGCGACTCCAACGCCCACCCCTTCTCGCGATTGCTTGATAGCGTCGGACCACATGAAGTGTTTGCACAAGATAATTCCTGTCGCGGCGGCACTCGTCCTGTGTAGCGCTGCCTGCGGTACCGACACCAGCGAAAAAGCCCCGACCACCTCGGGCGCGCCGACGCCGACCAGCTCGGCGACGCACGCTCCGGCCGCACCCGCGACACCGGGCGCCCCGGCGACGTCATCGGTGCCGATGATGCCCAATCCGAACGGCGACGGGTCGATGGTGCCGTGTGAGGGCACGATCTGCACCAATCCGAATCATGGTGCCGGTGACAATCCGGAGGAGAACGGCGGCGCGGTGATGCCGAACCCGAACGGGGACGGATCGGACGTGCCGTGTGAGGGCACGATCTGCACCAACCCGAATCATGGTGCCGGTGACAATCCGGAGGAGAACGGCGGCGCGGTGATGCCGAACCCGAACGGGGACGGATCGGACGTGCCGTGCGAGGGCACGATCTGCACCAACCCCAATCACGGCGCGGGTGATGACGGCAACGGATAATCAGGGCGTGCCGCCTTTGGAGTTCACCGATTCAATCCACGTAGCAGCGTCGCCCGAGACCGTCTACGCCACCGTTTCCGACGTGACCCGCACGGGCGAGTGGAGTCCGGTGTGCAAGGAATGCTGGTGGGACGAGGGCGGCGGCCCAGAAGTCGGTGCCTGGTTCACGGGCCGCAACGTCACCCTGAGCGCGAGTGGCAGACCCGCAGTCAGGTGGTCGCCGCGGAGCCGGGGCGCGAATTCGCGTGGGAGGTCAACAGCGGCTGGGTGCGCTGGGGTTTCACGCTGGCCCCCGAGGGCGAGGGCACGCGACTCACTGAGTCGTGGCACTTCCTCGACGCGGGACTCGCGGGCTTCCGCGAACGGTACGGCGAAGAGGCCGATGCCCAGATCGCGGCGCGCAGTGCCGCCGCGCTGTCCGGAATCCCCGTGACCCTCGCGGCCATCAAGGCGGTCGTCGAGCGGGGATGACGACCTCGATTCGACGAAAATGTCGTGAATCCCGTCGGGTGACGACAGTTCCGTCGAACTGGGCGATCCGTCGCGCCGGCGGGCTACGGCTTGGGTGTGACCTCGACACTCGGCGGTAGCGGTGACGGCTCGGGGCGCATCGACCGCCGGACGATCGAGAACGCCACCGCTCCCCCGGCCAGCACGGCCGCGGCGACGGCTGCGATGAGCAGCGGACGACGACGCCGCTTGGCGGGTGCGGTTTCCTGGGCGATCTCGGCCTGGACGATTTCGGGCAGGGCTGCGACGGCTTGGGCTGCCGCGGCGAGCTGGCGGCGCAGCTTGCCCGACTCATAGCGCCTGTGCAGCTCTGACGCCGTGGCCTGAACGGTCCCTGCGCCGATCCCGATGACGCCGCGGGTGATGTCCACGGGCCCGACCGCGGTGTACTTCAATCCGCGGGACAGTCGTTGACTGGGGGCCAACCGGGCATCGGTGTTCGCGGTCATCTCGTACCTTTCTGGGCCTGCGGGTCGCACGTCATGGAAAGCGCTCAACCCAGCCTGCCATCTCCGGGCGAGTTGAGGGGCAAAGTGGCGGGTGCCGGTCGCGCGGTGCGACCGGGATGGCACACTGACATTCCGTGACGAGCCCCATTCAGACCGCGACCGCGACCCTGCACACCAACCGCGGCGACATCAAGATCGCACTGTTCGGAAACCACGCTCCGAAGACGGTGGCCAACTTCGTTGGTCTGGCGCAAGGCACCAAGGACTACAGCACCGAGAACGCCTCTGGGGGCACGTCCGGCCCGTTCTACGACGGCGCGGTCTTCCACCGCGTGATCGACGGCTTCATGATCCAGGGTGGCGATCCCACGGGCACCGGCCGCGGTGGCCCGGGCTACCAGTTCGCCGACGAGTTCCACCCCGAGTTGCAGTTCGACAAGCCCTACCTGCTGGCGATGGCGAATGCCGGCCCGGGCACCAATGGGTCGCAGTTCTTCATCACGGTCGGCAAGACCCCGCACCTGAACCGGCGGCACACCATCTTCGGTGAGGTCGTGGATCCGGAGTCGCAGAAGGTCGTCGACGCGATCGCGTCCACCGCGACGGATCGCTCTGACCGCCCGACCGAGCCCGTCGTGATCGAGTCGGTCACCGTGGCGTAACCCGTCCACCCGGTCCTTCAACACGAGGCGACGCCCCCGGTCACGGGGGCGTCGCGTCTGTGTGGGGGCCTTCTCAGTACCCGGCCGCGGTGAGCGCGTCGAGCACCGTCAGCGGGTCGGTGCCCAGATCCCACCGACTGAACACCGTGAGCCGGTCATCCACGGTTTCGATCTCCAAAAGGCGCACCTTCCGCGCGAGTCTGCGGAACTCGGTGATGCGGATCCCTCGGATGTCATTGCGACGAATCACCCGAGGCCGCACCCAGCCGCCGATGGTGAGACCGTCTCCGGTGATTGCCAGCTTTGGCCGTGCGCGCCACGAGAAGCTTGCAAACGTGAGCAATCCCACCGCGGCAATGCTGGCAAGAACACGTCCCGGAGGGTCTGTGATCACGGTCACAGCCGCGATAGCCATCATAAGTCCGGCTATGCCGCAAGCTGCGATTCCGAAGGTCGGGGGACTCCATTGTGTTTGCTGCACGGAGTATTCACACCCTCTTACCGCTGCTAATGAAGTTATCCACAGGTGCTATCCACAATGGGGATGAATCACAACGGTGTGATTGGGCGGGGCCGACGTTGCTAAACAGGTAAAGCTCGGAACGTAAGATGAATTTATTATCGTCCCCGCTGGGGTCAGCGCCAGCGCATCGTGAGCAACAGACCGGTGATCATGAAAGCAAAGGCGACCGCGTAGTTCCACGGACCGAGATCGGACATCCACTGAAGGAACGAAGGCGTGTCGATCGGATTGGTGGCGGCGAGCTGGAACACCAGCAGCCAGGCCAGGCCGAACAGCATCAGACCGATGAACAGCGCGACGAACCAGACGCTGGACGGCCCGGCCTTGACCTTGACCGGTGTCCGGCTCACCGGCTTGATGGTGAAGTCATTCTTTTTGCGGACTTTGGACTTGGGCATGGGTACCTTCGGACAGTCGGCGTCACATGGTGCGACGATGAAGCGGACGATATGGAATGGGCTTCACGAGCCTAACGTAGCTGCACGTTCAGGAGAGAAACCGATGGACCGACCGGATCGTTCGCGATGGCGGTTCGGCGTGCCCGTCGTGTGCCTGCTCGCGGGTCTCCTGCTGGCCGCGACGCACGGGGTGTCCGGCGGGGGCGAGATTCGCCGCAGTGACGCGCCGCGCCTGGTCGATCTGGTGCGCGAGGCCCAGCAGTCGGTCGACCGGCTCACCACGCAACGGGACACTTTGGCCACCGAGATAGACAGCCACCACGGCGGCTCCCCCAGCTCGCACGCCGCGCTGAACGCGATCGTCGAACGCACCGCCCAACTGGCGGCCGACGCGAATCTCGAGCCCATTCGCGGTCCGGGCCTAGTCGTCACCCTCAACGACGCTCAGCGCGACGCCCAGGGCCGGTTCCCGCGTGACGCCGCACCCGACGACCTCGTAGTGCATCAGCAGGACATCCAGGCCGTGCTCAACGCGCTCTGGAGCGCAGGCGCGGAAGGCATCCAGATGCAGGATCAGCGCATCATCGCCACGTCGGCGCCGCGCTGTGTCGGCAACACCCTGCTGCTCAACGGCCGCACGTACAGCCCGCCCTACGTCATCACGGCCATCGGTGACCCGGCCGCCATGCAGGCCGCGCTGGCCGCCGCGCCGCTGGTGACCCTCTACAAGCAGTATGTGGTGCGGTTCGGGCTGGGCTATCTCGAAGAGCCCCGCGCGCAGGTGGATCTGGTCGGGCACACCGAACCCGTGCGGATGCGGTACGCGAAACCCGCAGGACCGATCGGCTACTAACCCGGTAACCTGGGCCGATGCAGGTTCTGGTGGTCGACAATTACGACAGCTTCGTGTTCAACCTGGTGCAGTATCTGGGCCAGCTCGGGGTGGACGCACAGGTCTGGCGTAACGACGACGCCCGCCTCGGCTCCGAGGCCGACATCGCACATGCTGTCGCCGAGTTCGACGGTGTGCTGCTCAGCCCCGGCCCCGGCACGCCGGAACGCGCCGGTGCGTCCATTCCACTGGTCCGGGCCTGCGCCGCGAACGCCACTCCCCTACTCGGCGTGTGCCTCGGCCATCAGGCGATCGGTGTCGCCTTCGGCGGCACGGTGGACCGGGCGCCCGAGCTGTTGCACGGCAAGACCAGCGTGGTTCATCACGCCGATGCCGGTGTGCTGCAAGGCCTTCCGGACCCGTTCACCGCGACGCGCTATCACTCGCTGACCATCCTGCCGGACACCGTGCCTGCCGAGCTCGAGGTGATCGCGAGGACCGACGGCGGCGTCATCATGGCCGTGCGTCACTCCGAGTTGCCGATCCACGGCGTGCAGTTCCACCCGGAGTCGATCCTGACCGAGGGTGGGCACCGCATGCTCGCGAACTGGCTCGGATTCTGCGGGCAGGCGCCCGACGAGAAGCTCGTCAAGCAGCTCGAGGACGAGGTGGCCCGCGCCGTAGCCGCCGCTACGACGCGAAACTCAGCGTGATCCGGGCATCCCGGTTCACCGGGGTGCCTGCCTGAGGGCTCTGCGTGACGACGGCATTGGTCCGCTGGCCGCTGTTGTCGACGTTCGGGCCCTTGTCGAGGACTCCGGTCCACCCGAGTGCGGTCAGCCGCGGGTATGCGTCGTCCCAGAACTGACCGCGCAAGTCGGGCATCACGAACTGGTTGCCGCGCGACACCTTGATCTGGATCAGCGTGTCCTTCGGCACCGACTGACCCGCTGGCGGCTCGGTACCGACCACCTGACCCGCAGGCGCGGTGTTGTCGACCTCGACGACGACGGTGGTCAGGAAACCCGACGCGGTCAGGATCTGCTTGCAGACGTCGGCGCTCTGGCCGACACAGTCGGGTATCGGCAGACTCTCCGGGCCCGAGCCCACCGCGATCGTGATCTCGTTGGTGATGGCCGAGAGCTGGTTGGCCGGCGGGACGGTGGCGACCACGCGATCCTTGAACTCGGGAGTCGAGGACGCCTTGGTCTCCTTGGTCTTCTGGAACCCGGCATCTTTGAGCTTCTGCCTGGCCTGCGCCGGCGTCAGCCCCGCCACGTCGGGTATGGGCTTCTGCTCTGGACCGGTGGAGACGTTGATCGTGATCTCGGCGCCCGCGCTGACCTCGGAGTTGGCGGCCGGGTCGGTGCCGATCACAAACTCCGGCGCGACGGAGTTGTTCGGTTGGCGGTCGATGGTGGTCTTGAAGCCACGGTTCTGCAGCGCGGCGATCGCGTCGTCGGATGTCTGGCCCTTGACGTCGGGCACCTGCACGTCGCGCGGGCTGCTGCCGATCATGTTGATCGCGACCGTCACGACGACTGTCAGCACCGCGAGCGCCGCGACGGCGATGAGCCACTTCCCCACCGAGGCGCTGCGCTCGCGCGGCACGATCGCCGGCGGCTGGGTCGGCATGTGTTCGGTGGGCATGCCGCGGTCGAACGGTTGCGGCGCCGTCAGCATCGACGTCCGGTCGGCGTCGGTCATGATCTTCGGCGCGTCCGGCGACTGACCGCTGTGCACCCGCACCAGGTCGGCACGCATCTCGGCCGCGGACTGGTACCGGTTGTCGGGATTCTTGGCCAGCGCCTTGAGCACCACCGCGTCGAGTTCGGGCGAGATGCCCTCGTGGCGCTTCGACGGCGGCACCGGATCCTCACGGACATGCTGATACGCCACCGCGACGGGCGAATCACCGATGAAAGGTGGCTCCCCCGTGAGGATTTCGTAGAGCACGCAGCCCAGCGAGTACACATCGGAGCGGGCGTCGACGGACTCCCCGCGCGCCTGCTCGGGTGACAGATACTGCGCTGTGCCGATCACGGCGGCCGTCTGGGTGACACTGTTGACGTCGGCCAGCGCGCGGGCGATCCCGAAGTCCATCACCTTCACAGCGTTGTTTTTGCTGATCATGATGTTGGCCGGTTTGACGTCACGGTGGATGATGCCGTGCTGGTGGCTGAAGTTCAGCGCCTGGCACGCGTCGGCGATGATCTCGATGGCTCGCCGCGGCGGGATCGGGCCGTCGTTGTGCACGATGTCGCGCAGCGTCACGCCGTCGACGTACTCCATGACGATGTAGGGCAGCGGACCGTTGGGCGTCTCGGCTTCCCCGGTGTCGTACACCGCGACGATCGCCGGGTGGTTCAGCGCCGCAGCGTTCTGCGCCTCGCGGCGAAACCGGAGATAAAAGCTGGGGTCGCGCGCCAGGTCGGCGCGCAGCACCTTCACCGCGACATCACGATGCAGCCGCTGATCGCGTGCCAGATGGACTTCGGACATGCCGCCGAAGCCGAGAATTTCACCGAGTTCGTATCGGTCGGAGAGGTGCTGAGGGGTCGTCATCGCAGTATCTGTTCCGGTGCGGCGGGGCTCCGCGGCACGATCTCGTGGAAACCGAGCGCGGGCAGCGCTGGGCCAGTTTCGCTCCTCGCGTGCGCGGCAGGCGACTCGTAGGGCGTCGTCTCCGTCACCGTATCCGTAACGGTCGGCGGCGCGGGGTTGTTCTCCTTGCGGTCCTGAGCGTTCAGCACGATCAAGATCGCGATGACGATGGCCAGCGCCCCTAGCACGCCGGCCGCCCACAACAGTGCGCGCTGGCCCGACGAGAACGTGCGCCGCGGCGGTGGCGGCGGACGGTGGCCGGTGGTGGTCGGCCTGGCCCGCGCAGCGGTCACCGGGGTGCGGCCACCGAGGTCGGCGGCGGCGCGGGCCTGGGCCGCGGACGGCACCGCGGCCGGGGCGGCCCGGCCCAGGGTGGGCGCCTGGTTGGGGCGCGGGGGCCTACGGCCGGACCGCACGGCAGCGACCGCGTCGGCGAACGGTCCGCCCGACTTGTAGCGCATGCCCGGGTTCTTCACGAGGGTGATCTCGATCAGTTCGCGGACGTTGGGCGGCAGATCGGCGGGCAGCGGCGGCGGGGTCTCCTTGATGTGCTTCATGGCGACGGTCAGCGCGCCGTCTCCGGTGAACGGGCGCTTGCCCGAAACCGATTCGTAGCCAACGACTCCCAGCGAGTAGACATCGCTGGCCGCGGTGGCGTCGTGACCAAGGGCCTGCTCGGGGGCGATGTACTGCGCGGTGCCCATGACCATGCCGGTCTGGGTCACAGGAGCCGCGTCGACCGCTTTGGCGATGCCGAAGTCGGTGAGCTTCACCTGGCCCGTCGGCGTGATGAGGATGTTGCCGGGTTTGACATCACGGTGCACCAGGCCCGCGGTGTGGGCCACCTGCAGGGCGCGCCCGGTCTGCTCGAGCATGTCCAGGGCATGGCGCAGCGACAGCCGGCCGGTGCGTTTGAGCACCGAGTTCAGCGGCTCCCCGTTGATGAGTTCCATGACCAGATACGCGGTGCGGCCCTCGCCGTCCAGTTCGGTCTCGCCATAGTCGTACACGCTGGCGATGCCGGGGTGGTTGAGCATCGCGACCGTACGCGCCTCGGCGCGGAACCGTTCGACGAACTCGGCGTCGGTCGAGAACTCGGCCTTGAGCACCTTCACCGCGACGCGGCGGCCCAGCCGCGAGTCGACGGCCTCCCACACCTGGCCCATACCGCCGGTGGCGATGAGCCGCTGCAGCCGGTACCGACCGGATAGCGTCACTCCGACCCGGGGACTCATGAACCCTCCCGCAGCGCCGCCGCAATCGTGGCGCGTCCGATTGGGGCGGCGAGTGCGCCGCCGGTTGCCGACAACCGGTCGCCGCCATCCTCGACCAGCACCGCGACCGCAACCTTGGGGTGCTGGGCCGGTGCAAAGGCGATGTACCAGGCGTGCGGCGGAGTGTTACGGGGGTCCGTCCCGTGCTCTGCCGTACCGGTCTTCGAAGCGATCTGCACGCCGGCGATGGCTCCCTTCTGCTGCGTCACCTGCTCGGCGGCGACCATCAAGTCCGTTAGTGTAGCCGCGACCTGGGGTGACACCGCCCTGCGCTCTTGGACGGGCGTAGTGGTGCTGATGGTGGCCAGGTCGGGGCCCTTGAGGGTGTCGACCAGGTAGGGACGCATCGCGACGCCGTCGTTGGCGATCGTCGCCGCCACGACGGCATTCTGCAACGGGGTCAGCGCGACATCGCGTTGCCCGATGCTCGACATGCCCAGCGCTGCGCCGTCGTCGATCGGGCCGGTGGTCGACTCGGCAACCTGCAGCGGGATCGCAGGCGGCGCGGAGTCCAGCCCGAAGGCCTGGGCCGTGCTCTTGAGCTTGTCCACGCCGGTGTCGATGCCGAGCTGTACGAACGCTGTGTTGCACGACTTCGCGAACGCCTCCCGCAGCGACGCCGTTGGCCCGGGCCCGCACGCCGCGCCGCCGAAGTTCTCCAACGTCGCGGTGCTGTCCGGCAGCGCGATGTTGGGTGCCGCGGTGAGCTGGGTGTCCGGGGTGGCGCCGGCCTGCAACGCGGCCGCGGTGGTGATCACCTTGAACGTCGAGCCTGGGGGATAGGTCTCGGCGATGGCACGGTTCAGCAGCGGCGAGCCGGCGGAGTCCCGTAGCTGCTGCCACGCCTGTGCCTGCGCGTTCAGGTCGTGGGTCGCCAGTAGGTTGGGGTCGTAGGACGGTGCCGAGACCATGGCCAGGATCTTGCCGGTGGACGGCTCGAGGGCGACGACCGAACCCTTGCACGGCCCGTCGCAGCCCTCTTGCATCGCCTGCCACGCGGCCTGCTGCACCTGCGGCTTGATCGTGGTGTCGACATTGCCGCCACGCGGGTCGCGGCCTGTGAAGAAGTCGGCCAGCCTGCGGCCGAACAGCCGTTCGTCGGAACCGTTGAGGACCGTGTCTTCGGCGCGCTCCAGCCCGGTGCTGGAGTACCCCAGCGAGTAGAACCCCGTGACCGGTGCGAAGGCCGGTGGATCGGGATACACGCGCAGGAAGCGGAACCGGCCGTCGGTGGGCACCGAGTACGCGAGCAGTTGGCCGCCCGCGGTGATCTGGCCGCGCTGGCGTGAGTACTCGTCGAGCAGCACGCGCTGATTGCGCGGGTCGGCGCGCAGACCGTCGGCCGTGAACACCTGGGTCAGGGTCGCGTTGGCCAACAGCAGCACGATCAAGACCATGATCGTGACGGCGACTCGGCGTAGAGAAGTGTTCATACCTTCTCGATCACCTCGGTGCTGGCCGTCGCGATCGGCGTCGGGTTCTGCGGTCGCGCGGGGGTGATGGGTCGGCGCGCGGCATGCGAGATGCGGACCAGGATGGCCAGCAGCACATAGTTGGCCAACAGCGACGAGCCGCCGTAGGACATCCACGGCGTGGTCAGGCCGGTCAGCGGGATCAGCTTGGTGACACCGCCGACGACGATGAACAACTGGATCGCCAGCGTGGAGGCCAGCCCGGCCGCCAACAGCTTCCCGAAGCTGTCGCGCACCGCGATAGCCGTGCGCAGGCCCCGGATGATCACGATGGTGTACAGCATGAGAACGCCTGCCAGGCCGACCAATCCGAGTTCCTCACCGATCGCGGCGATGATGAAGTCGGTGGACGCGGCAGGCACGGTGCCGGGTTGTCCGTTGCCCAGCCCGGTGCCGAAGATGCCGCCGGTGGCGAAGCTGAACAAGGACTGGACCATCTGGTAACCCGCGCCGTCCGGATCGGCGAACGGATCCAGCCAGTTCTGCACCCGCACCCGGACGTGGCCGAAGATCTGGTACGCCACAAGGCTTCCCACGGCGAACAGGGCCAGGCCGATGATCACCCAGCTGAGTCGTTCGGTGGCGATGTAGAGCAACACCAAGAACGACGCGTACAGCAAAAGCGAAGTGCCGAGGTCTTTTTCGAAGATCATCACGCCCACCGAGGCGATCCACGCCAACAGCAGGGGAGCGAGGTCGCGCGGGCGGGGCAGATCCATGCCGAGGAAATGCTTTCCCGCACTGGTGAACAAGTCGCGCTTGGCCACCAGGACCGCGGCGAAGAAGATCAGCAGCAGAATCTTGGAGAACTCCGCGGGCTGAATCGAAAAGCCCGGGAACTGAATCCAGATCTTGGCGCCGTACTGCTCGGAGTACCGGGTCGGTAGCAGCGCCGGAATCACAAGCAGCACAAGGCCGGTCAGCCCGCAGATGTAGCCGTAGCGGGCCAGCATGCGGTGATCGCGCAGGAAGATCACGACCAACGAGAAGGCCACTACACCCACCAGTGTCCACAGCATCTGCTGGTTGGCGCTGCCGCCGAGCCCCTCGGCAGTCGGGCCGGCCTCGGCGAGATCGAGGCGGTGGATCATCACCAGGCCGAGCCCGTTGAGCAGGGCCACCACGGGCAGCAGCAGCGGGTCGGCGTACGGCGCGAACCGCCGCACCGCGAGGTGGGCCGCGGCGAACAACGCCAGGTAGCCGACGATGTAGCGGGCCAGATCCCAGGTCAGGCCCTGTTCCTGGTTGGCCTCGACGATGAGTAGCGCCACGGCGGTGATGAACGCCGCGAACCCCAGCAGAAGCAGTTCCGCATTGCGCCGATTCGGTAGCGGCGGCATGACGGTAACCGGCGACTGGGGTTGGGTGGTCATGACACCGCCCTGCAGTTCGTACCCGGTTCCTGTGGCGGGGGCGGCAGCGCGGTGGCTGTCACGGTGGGCGACGGCGACGGCGACGAGGCGGGCGGAGGAGCGGCACCGCTTGTCGGTGGCGCCTCGGACGCCGGGGGCGAGGCAGCCGTGGACCGCGCGCTCGGCTCGGGTGCGGCCTCACCGGACGGTGTCGGCGACGGCGCCGTCGTGGTGGCCGGTGGTGGCGGTGTGGACGACGTGCTCGTGGCCGGGCGCGGTGCCGCACACACCGGCAGGACCGAGCTGCGCGCCAGTTCGCCGATCTGGCGGAACGCGTCGTCGAGGCTTCCGCCCGGCAGCCCGGCGACCACCTGGGCCCGCTCGGAGGGACGCATGTCGTTGACGGCCATCAACCGGCAACCCAGATCCGCGCGCTCTTCGTCGGCGCTGATGAGCGAGAGTTCGTTACGCGCGTTCAGGCAGCCCAACCGGTAGGGCTCGGTCAACGACAGGCCGAGAAAAGACCCCTGCACGCCACGCATGATCGAGACAGTGCCGTTGTGCTCGCCGACATAATAGTTGTTGCGGATGATCTCGCGGCCGATCGCCAGACCGGCCAGCACCACCAGCACGACGAGGACCGCGGCGATGATGATGCGGCGCCGCGAGCGCGGTTTGCGTGGCGGCTCGGCGGGCTGCGGCACCACGCGCTTGGGTTCGTTGCGGCGCGGGTTGAACGCCGACGCCCGTCCCGCGGCGGTGTTGGGCGGGGCGCTCTGGTCGTCGTCGCCGGACACCGCGCCCGCCAGGATCGGCTGCGTCTGGCCGTAGTCGTAGTCGACGACATCGGCGACGACGACGGTGACGTTGTCGGGGCCGCCCCCGCGCAAGGCCAATTCGATGAGTCGGTCGGCGCTTTCGGTCACGTCCTCGATCTGCAGCGCCTCGTGGATGGTCTCCTGGCTGACCGGGTCGGACAGTCCGTCCGAGCACAGCAGATAGCGGTCGCCGGCCCTGGCCTCGCGCATCGTGAGCGTCGGCTCGACCTCGTGGCCGGTCAGGGCCCGCATGATGAGCGAACGTTGCGGGTGGCTGTGCGCCTCCTCGGCCGTGATGCGGCCTTCGTCGACCAGGGTCTGGACGAACGTGTCGTCCTTGGTGATCTGGGTGAGTTCGCCGTCGCGCAGCAGGTAGCCGCGCGAATCGCCGATGTGCACGAGGCCGAGCCTGCTGCCTGCGAACAGGATCGCGGTCAGCGTCGTTCCCATGCCGTCGAGTTCGGGGTCGGCCTCGACGTGCGCGGCGATCGCCGAGTTACCCTCGGCGACCGCGGCATTGAGCTTGCCGAGCAGATCCCCGCCAGGTTCGTCGTCGTCCAGGTGGGCGAGCGCGGCGATGACCAGTTGGGACGCCACCTCACCGGCCGCATGCCCGCCCATGCCGTCGGCGAGGGCCAGTAACCGGGCACCGGCGTACACCGAGTCCTCGTTGTTGGCGCGGACCAGTCCGCGATCGCTTCGGGCGGCATATCGGAGAACGAGGGTCATTTTGCTCCTCGCGTGCGCGGCGTCATTTCGCTCCTCGCGTGCGCGGCGTCACGGTCGCAACTCGATCACCGTCTTGCCGATTCGCACCGGCGTGCCAATAGGAACCCTTACCGCTGTAGTCACCTTCGCCCTGTCAAGGTATGTGCCGTTGGTCGATCCTAGGTCTTCGACGTACCACTCCGAACCTCGTGGGGAGAGCCGGGCGTGGCGAGTCGACGCGTAATCGTCCGTGAGCACCAGTGTCGAGTCGTCGGCCCGGCCGATCAGCACCGGTTGGGCGCCCAGCGTGATGCGCGTGCCCGCCAAGGCACCGTCGGTGACCACCAGCTGTCTTGCGATATGCCGCCGCTGCCGATTGGGCAGCAGCGATCCACGCAGCGCGAGCCCCCGGCGCACCATCACGGCACCCGTCGGTGCGTAGATGTCGGTGCGCAGAATCCGCAGCACGGACCAGATGAAGAGCCACAGCAGTAAAAGGAACCCGACACGCGTCAGTTGCAGCACTAACCCCTGCATCTGGCGTCCTCTCCGTGCTCGTTCCGTCGGTGCCGGTCAGCGACCGTCGGCAACGTCACGATACTTGGACGGCGATTGGCGTGAGGGTGAAGCGGGTTGCTTGTCACCCCGGTGTGTCCGCTCCGAGACGCTCAGTGCACGCGCACGATGATCTCGGAGTGACCCAGCCGGATCACATCCCCGTCGGCCAGCTGCCACTCCTGCACCGGCGCGTTGTTGACTGTGGTGCCATTGGTCGAATTCAGGTCCGACAGCAGCGCGACCTGGCCGTCCCACCGGATCTCCAGGTGGCGGCGGGACACCCCGGTGTCGGGCAGTCGGAACTGCGCGTCCTGGCCGCGGCCGACCACATTGGCGCCTTCCCGCAGTTGGTACGTGCGGCCGCTGCCGTCGTCGAGCTGCAGCGTGACGGTCGCGCCGCCGGCCTGGTAATCGCCGCCGCCGTAACCGCCGCCGCCGTAGCCACCCTGACCGCCGTAATCGAAATCACGGCCGCCCTGGTCGCCGTAGCCCGCGTCGGGATAGCCACCACCGGCCTGTTGCGGTTCGGCGTAGCCGCGGCCATAGTCCTGCGGCTGGCCGTAATCCTGCTGGCCGTAGTCCTGGCGTCCGTACTGCTGGCCGCCGCCGTAGCCACCCTGCTCGGGGTAGCCGCCGCCCTGGCGCTGGTCCGGCCGGCCGTAGTCGTCGTGCCGGGCCGGCCCGCCGGGCTGCTGACGGCCGTAGTCGTAGTCACCGCCAGGCCCGCCAGGGCCGCCGGGACCGCCATAGCCGCCCGGGCCCCCCGGCGGAGGGCCGTAACCGCCTTGCTGCTGGCCGTAGCCCCGGTCGTAACCGCCGCCCTGCTGCCCGTAGCCGGGCGGCTGGCGCTGGTCGTATTGCTGGCCGCCGCCGTAGCCACCCTGGTCGGGATAGCCACCCTGGTCCGGGTAGCCGCCTTGATCGGGATAGCCACCCTGGTCGGGGTAACCGCCGCCGCGCGGCGGGTAACCGCCCTGATCCTGGGGCGGGTAGCCGCCCTGGTCCGGCGGGTACTGGCCGCCGCGCTGATCGTCCTGCTGACGGCCGTAGCGGTCGTCGTAATAGTCGTCGCCCGGTCGACCTTGTCCCTGGCCGCCGCGGTAATTCGGATTATCGGTCATAGGTGGTTCTCCTCCTGCGGTGAACGCATGGTCGCTATGGGCTCGCGCGGATTCGCCAGCGATGGAATCTGGGTTGACCGCGCCGTGCGCACGGAACTGCCCGGTGTGCAAGTTCGGTGAATGCTCGAATCTGACGACCACATCACCATACGTTTGCCACCCCTGATCATGGATAAATCCCCCCAGATGCTTGGCGAAGGCGGTCGAGGTCAGGTCTGTGTCGGCGCTTACCTTCTGGTAGTCGGTCCCACTGAGGGTAATTACGTAGTCGTTCGGTGCCAAAACTTGGCCGCCGCCGACAGTGCGGGCACCGGCTTCGGCCTCGCGCCGCAGCATGGCCTCGACCTCCTGCGGAACGATCGAGCCGCCGAACACTCGCGCGAACGCGTCGCCCACGGTCGACTCGAGCTTGCGTTCGATGCGGTCTGCCAGACCCATGTCACCGCCCGCCTTGTCTCGTAGTTGTCCGTGGTCGTGCACCGGCAGTTGAAGCTCCCGCGTGTCGCTCTGGCCACACTGCTCACATGGATGGTATCGGCCGAGACTGGTCCTGCGGGAGCAACAGAACTCTGAGAATCAGAACGCTGCTGGTCAGTGACCTGATCTTGATGACGTTAAGCATGGCTTGAGGCCGTTCACGGCGCTGAACGGCGCGGTTTGGGAACCACGCGCGCGCAGTGATACGCTGCCTCGGTCATTCGGGCGAGTGGCGGAATGGCAGACGCGCTGGCTTCAGGTGCCAGTGTCCTTCGGGACGTGGGGGTTCAAGTCCCCCTTCGCCCACCATGGTGATCACAGGGCCCCGGTCTTCCGGGGCCCTGTGTCGTATCCCGGCTTTCCACGAATTCTCTCCCAGCGCGCCTCGCTGCCGCCGCTGCGGACATGTGTTGCGATGGATGCCTCCCGCTCAGCGGATCCTGTTCGCCGGCGGGGGAGCACCAGCTATCAAATTGACGTTGCTGACAGCAGGAGCCGCGTACCTCCAAACCTGTTGCGCACCTGGGCAGAACCGGGTCTCGAAACGATTTCCTCAGCGCTTCCACAGGCGCCCGCCGAGCTATCGCGTGGACTTTCGCCACCATCGCATGCTCGCGTGATTTGTTGCAGGGACAGGGCTATTTCTGCGCGAAAGCTGGAATTTGCTGAATTCTGGAGCGGAATCCGGTCGCCGGAACAAATGCATGGAGCGGGCGTTCCGATCGCGTATCGCGTTGGGAACGGGCGTATCTGGCGCGAGGCGCCATGGTTTACTCTTCATCGACCAAGTTGGGCCCCTCCGAGGCTCCGTGCGTTTGCGATCGTGTCGGGGATATCGCAGCATGGTGCCGGTGTGGAGATAAGGGAGGAGACCTACCATTTTCGGGCTTTTGCGGCGGCTATGGATTCCGCTACTTGTGCTGGCAGTGGTCGGTGCCGGGGGATTTACCGTGTCGCGTCTGCACACCATATTCGGCTCCGAAAAGCGCCCTACCTATGCCGACACCAAGGTAAATGAAAGCAAGCCATTCGACCCCAAGAAATTGACTTATGAAGTTTTTGGTCCGGCCGGCACGGTAGCGGATATCAGCTATTTCGACGTCGACGCCGAACCGCAATTCATTCAGAAAGTCAGCCTGCCGTGGACATTGCAATTCGAGATCAGCAAGGCCACCGCAGTGGGAAGCATCATGGCGCAGGGTGACAGCGACAATATCGGCTGCCGAATCACAGTGGACAACGAAGTCAAGGCCGAAAAGGTCTCCAATCAGGTGAACGCCTTCGCCTCCTGCCTTCTGAAGGCCGCATGACCGACAACAAGACCACCGCCGAAGCCCAACCGCACCGGTCGCGCGTGGCGTGGGTGATCCGCAAGTTCTCGGTGCCGATCATCTTGGTGTGGGTGGCCATCACCGTTCTCTTGACGGTCGCCGTGCCACCGCTCGAGGTCGTCGAAAGAGACCATTCGGTTTCGCTGAGCCCGCCCGATGCGCCGTCTGTCAAAGCCATGACCCGCATGGGCGAGCTATTCCAGGAATCCAACTCCGAGAGCGTCGCGGTCATCGTTCTCGAGGGCCAAGAGCCTCTCGGTGACGACGCCCACCGGTATTACGACACAATCGTCAGCCAACTCAAGAACGATCCGGCGCACGTGCAGCACGTCCAGGATTTCTGGGGCGATCCGCTCACGGCCGGCGCCGCACAAAGCGGCGACGGTAAAGCCGCTTACGTCCAGTTGAATCTCGTCGGCAAATTCGGCCAGGCACTGTCGAACGAGTCGGTCAAGGCCGTCCAGGATGTGGTCAACGGCACGCCGGCGCCTCCGGGGGTCCAGGTCTATGTCACCGGCCCGGCGGCCATCGTCGCCGACATGGGGGAGAGCGGCAACCGGACCATCCTGTTGATCACGCTGGTCACCGTAGGGGTGATCTTCGTGATGCTGCTCCTGCTGTACCGCTCGCTGCTCGTCGTGATCATCCTGTTGTTCACCGTCGCCATCGAATTGCAGGTGGCGCGTGGGCTGGTGGCATTCCTCGGCATGCACGGGCTCGTCGGCCTCACGACCTTCGTCGTCAACTTGCTGGTCTCTGTCGGTATCGCGGCCGGAACCGACTACGGAATCTTCTTCACCGGGCGATATCAGGAGGCCCGGCAGTCCGGCGAGGACCGCGAATCGGCGTACTACACGGCTTACCGCAGCGTCGCCAAGGTGGTTCTGGCGTCAGGCGTCACGATCGCCGGTGCGATCGCGTGTCTGAGCTTCACCCGGTTGCCCTACTTCCAGCCGCTGGGCATCCCCGGCGCGGTGGGCATCCTGGTTGCGGTCGCGGTCGCGCTCACGCTGGTGCCCGCGGCCATCGCGGCAGGCAGTCGGTTCGGGATCTTCGATCCCAAGCGCATGGTCATCACGCGCCGGTGGCGGCGGGTCGGTACCGCGATCGTCAGATGGCCCGCGCCGATCCTGGTGGCGACGATCGCCATCGCCCTCATCGGTCTTCTGACATTGCCCGGCTACAGCCCCAGCTACAGCGATCAGAAATACATTCCGCAGGACATCCCCGCCAATCAGGGTTTCGCGGCTGCGGCACGGCATTTCCCTGAGTCGAAGATGACGACGCCTGACCTGTTGTTGGTCGAGGCGGATCATGACATGCGAAATCCGGCTGATCTGCTGGTGCTCAACAAGCTGGCCAAGGCGGTGTTCGCAGTTCCCGGAATTGCGAGCGTGCAGTCGGTTACCCGGCCCGAGGGAACTCAGATCGACCATACGTCGATCCCATTCATGCTGAGCATGTCCAATGCCAGCCAACAATTGAGTCTGCCATTTCAGAAAGCGCGCATGGAAGACCTGCTGAAGCAGGCAGACGAGATGACGACCACGATCAATCTCATGCAGCGCATGTACGAGATCATGCAAGATCTCGTGGCCACGATGCACCGTACGGTCGGCACCACACACGAATTGGAAGACAGCCTGAAAGAATTGCGCGACCACGTCGCGGATTTCGACGACTTCTGGCGGCCCATCCGAAACTATCTCTACTGGGAACCGCACTGTTTCGACATTCCGCTCTGCTGGTCGGTCAGATCCATATTCGATGCGCTTGACGGCGTCGATCGGATGACGGACAAGATGCAGGGGCTGGTCAAAGATCTCGACCAGATGGATGCGCTCATGCCGCAGCTGCTCCTGCAGTTCCCGCAGATGATCGCCACCATGGAAAGCACCCGCACGATGATGCTGACGATGCACAGCACGATGTCGGGCATTTTCGATCAGATGGACGATTCGGCCGAGAATGCGACGGCCATGGGCAAGGCCTTCGACGCCGCGAACAACGACGACTCGTTCTATCTGCCTCCCGAGGTGCTGGAGAACGAGGACTTCAAGCGGGTCATGGACATCTTCCTGTCCCCGGACGGGAAGGCCGCGCGCCTGCTCATCAACCAGCGCAGTGATCCCGCGACACCCGAAGGCATCTCGCGGGTGGAGCCGATCCAGACCGCGGCCGAGGAGGCACTCAAGGGCACACCGCTGGAGAACTCCCGGATCTATCTGGCGGGTACGGCCGCCGGCGTGAAAGATCTGGTCGACGGATCCAAGATCGACCTCTTGATCGCAGGCGTCGCCGCGCTGTGCCTCATCTTCATCATCATGGTGATCATGACGCGGAGCCTGGTCGCGGCTCTGGTCATCGTCGGAACGGTGGCGATGTCGCTGGGCGCCTCGTTCGGGTTGTCCGTCCTTGTCTGGCAACACATTCTCGGGATCCAGATCAACTGGGTCGTGCTGGCGATGTCGGTCATCGTCCTGCTGGCCGTCGGCTCCGACTACAACCTGCTGCTCGTGTCGCGGATGAAGGAAGAGATCCACGCGGGCCTCAACACGGGCCTCATCAGGGCCATGGGCGGCACCGGAAAGGTCGTGACGGCCGCCGGTTTGGTGTTCGCGGCGACCATGGGCTCGATGATAGTCAGCGACCTGCTGACCATCGGCCAGGTGGGAACCACGATCGGTCTCGGTTTGTTGTTCGACACGTTGGTGGTGCGCGCCTTCATGACGCCGTCCATCGCCGCGCTGCTGGGACGCTGGTTCTGGTGGCCGCAGCGAGTGCGGCCACGTCCGGCGAGCACCATGCTCCGGCCGGTCGGGCCCCGTCCGCTGGTGCGTTCACTGCTGTTGAGGGACTAGCGAAGTCCGCATGAGCAGTAACCAAACCGAGCAGAAGCGGCGGCCGTTCGTCGCACGCGCGATCCGCAACCTGTCGCCCCTGGTGATCTTGGCGTGGATCGCGGTGATCCTGGTGACGACGCTGGGATCCGTTGACGGCGACTGGAAGTCGGCCATTCCCGCGCTGGAGAAGGTCGGCGAGAAGAACTCAGTGTCGCTGATGCCCAAGGATGCGCCGTCGGCCCAGGCCATGAAGCGCATGGGCCAGGTGTTCCAGGAGTCCGATTCGGACAGCTCCGCGATGATCGTGATCGAGGGCCAGGAACCGCTCGGCGACGACACGCGTGAGTACTACTCCAGACTCATCAGCGATCTGCGGGCCGATCCGAAACACGTTGAGCACGTGCAGGATCTGTGGGGCGACCGGCTCACGTCGTCGAGCGTGCAGAGTCCCGACGGCAAGGCGACCTATGTCCAGCTGAACCTGGCGGGCAACCAGGGCACGCCTCTGGGTGACGAATCTGTCGCGGCGGTACGCAAACTCGTGGATGAGAATGCGCCCCCCGAGGGCGTGCACGTCTACGTGACCGGTGCGGCGCCGCTGGCTTCGGACATGCAGCACAGCGGCAACAAGTCGATCCTGAAGATCACAGCGGTGACGGTCGTGATCATCTTTTCGCTGCTGCTCATGGTGTACCGCTCGATCGTGACGGTGATTCTGCTGCTGACCATGGTCGGCATCGAATTGGCAGCTGCCCGAGGCATTGTCGCGTTTCTTGGCCATCACGAAGTGTTCGTGCTATCGACGTTTGCCGTCAACATGCTGGTCTTCCTCAGCATCGCGGCCGGAACCGACTACGGCATCTTCTTCTTCGGCCGCTATCAAGAGGCGCGGCAGGCGGGTGAGGACCGGGAAACCGCGTACTACAGCATGTATCGCGGCGTGACGCCCGTGGTCCTGGCATCCGGCATGACGATCGCGGGCGCCATCTTCTGCCTGAGTTTCACGCGGCTGCCCTATTTCCACACCATGGGCATCCCCTGTGCCATCGGCATGCTCGCCGCGGTTGCGGTTGCGGTCACGTTGGTGCCCGCGGGAATCGCGTTGGCCAGCCGATTCGGGCTGCTGGACCCGAAACGCAAGATGCGCGTACGTCGTTGGCGTGGGATCGGTACCGCGATCGTGCGCTGGCCGGGTCCGGTGCTGGCGGCCTCCCTGGCCGCGGCGCTGGTCGGCCTGTTGGCGCTGCCGGGCTACAAGACCAGCTACAACGACCGGGCCTACATCTCCGGTGACATCCCCGCCAACATGGGCTTCGCGGCCGCCGAGCGCCATTTCTCCCAGGCGCGGATGCAGCCCGAGGTGCTGCTGATCGAGTCCGACCACGATCTGCGCAATCCCGCGGACTTCCTGGTGCTGAACCGGGTGGCCAAGGCAGTCTTCAAGGTTCGCGGTGTCTCGCGGGTCCAGGGCATCACCCGACCCGAGGGCACCCCGATCGAGCACACGTCGATACCGTTCCTGCTCAGCCTGCAGAACGCCGGCCAGACGCAGGCCCTGCACTTTCAGCGGCAGCGCGTCGACGACATGCTCAAGCAAGCCGACGACATGGCCACCATGATCGCCGTGATGAAGCGCATGTACGAGCTCATGAAGCAGATGCAGGAAACGACGCACAGCATGGTCGGCAAAACGCATGAGCTGAAAGACATCGCGTTCGAACTGCGAGGCAGTCTCGCGCTCTTCGACGACTTCCTGCGGCCCATCCGCAGCTACTTCTACTGGGAGCCGCACTGTTTCGACATCCCGATCTGTTGGTCGCTGCGGTCGGTGTTCGACGCTCTGGACACCGTTGACGAGATCGACGACAAGCTTGCGGTCATGGTAGACAACCTGGATCACCTGGACGCGATCATGCCCGAGATGCTCGTGCAGTTCCCCCAGATGATCTCCATCATGGAGACCATGCGGACCATGTCCCTGACGATGCACACCACGATGTCCGGTCTGCTCGGTCAGATGGACGAGACCAGCAAGGACGCGGCCGTCATGGGGCAGGCCTTCGATGCGGCCAAGAGCGACGACTCCTTCTTCCTCCCGCCCGAGGTCTTTCAGAATCCGGACTTCCAGCGTGCGATGAATTCGTTCCTGTCCCCGGACGGGAAAGCCGTTCGGTTCATCATTTCTCACAACGGAGATCCCGCGACCGAGGAAGGTATTGCCCGCACCGAGCAGATCAAGACGGCGGCCGAGGAATCCCTCAAGGGCACCCCACTGGTCAACAGCCAGATCTCCCTGGCCGGTACCGCGGCGACGGCCAAGGACTGGAAGGACGGGTCGACCTACGACCTGTTGATCGCGGGCATCGCGGCGCTGTGCCTGATCTTCATCATCATGCTCATCATCACGCGGAGCTTCATCGCGGCGCTGGTGATCGTGGGCACGGTCGCCCTGTCACTGGGGGCGTCGTTTGGGATGTCGGTATTGCTCTGGCAATACGTACTGGGGATTCAGTTGCACTGGATGGTGCTGGCGATGTCGGTGATCATCCTGCTGGCCGTGGGATCCGACTACAACCTGCTGCTCGTATCGCGCATGAAAGAGGAGATAGGCGCAGGCATCAACACGGGCATCATCCGGGCCATGGGCGGCACCGGCAAGGTCGTCACGACGGCGGGGCTGGTGTTCGCGGCGACGATGGCCTCGATGGTGGTCAGCGACCTGCGCATCATCGGCCAGATCGGCACCACCATCGGCCTGGGTCTGATGTTCGACACCTTGATCGTGCGGGCGTTCCTGACACCGGCGATCGCGGCACTCCTCGGCCGCTGGTTCTGGTGGCCGCAGCGGGTGCGGCCCCGCCCCGCGAGTGTCCTGCTCAGGCCCTACGGCCCGCGCCCGCTCGTGCGGGCGCTGCTGGACGGCGACGTACAACGCGGCCCCGACGACGCGGCCACGGCACCGATACCGCGGCCGCCGGCCGGCTGACCCGCCGGCATTCGCCGAGCGAAACAGAACGGGCTCCGGAAAACCGGAGCCCGTTTCGTTCGCATGTCGCGCGGTGTTCACTCACACCTGGCGCTGCGCGCGATCAGTGCGCTGTACGCAATATTGGTGATGTGATCGAGTTTGCTGTTCAGTACTTGGTGCAGCTCGTCATCATCTGCTGGAAAACCGGCAGCGCCTGATTGGCGCCGGGGTTGTTCTTGATCTGGTTGAGCAGATTTACGCGTTGGTCCGGTGATGAACTGAGGAAGACGCGCAGGAATTGCAGGTTGGGCGGCGACTGGTCGAGATACTGCGCAGCCATCGGATTCTCGGCATGAACCGCGGCCATGGCCTGCTCATACGTACAGGTCGTGTTCACCATCGGACCGATATCCGGCTCTGCCGAGGCCAGACCGGCTCCGGCGGTCAAGCACAGGGCCGCACCTCCGAGTGCGACAGAAATTTTTGCCAACGACAATTTGATCATGAATCCCCTCCTTGCTCTGTCTGCTCCAACTGTAATGGCGATCGCGGAACTTGGGCTCGGACTACATCACTATCGGCTATATCTACCCGCAGTTTCATTCTGTTACTCGGTAACTTCACGGGTGTGCTGAATTGAATTAATGCGAATTTGCTGAACGGGCACAATAACGCGCTTTTTCCTGAACTACCGCCGAACGCAGCCCGGGCCGAGTCATTGCCAAGGTTGCCGCGCCGCGAGCGGGGCGCCTGTGGCTACTGGTCCAGCAGGCTCAGCAGGTAGTCGCCATAACCCGACTTGCGCAGCTCCCGGCCGCGGGCCGCGAGCTGGGCGTCGTCGATGAATCCCGCGCGCCAGGCGATCTCTTCGGGCACGCTGACTTTGAGCCCCTGACGGCGTTCGATGGTGCGCACGAAGTCGCTCGCGTCCAGCAGCGAGTCGAACGTACCGGTGTCGAGCCACGCGGTACCGCGGGCGAGCACTTCGACCGACAGCTGCCCGCGGTTCAGGTAGATCTGGTTCACCTCCGTGATCTCGTATTCGCCGCGAGCCGATTTCCGCAGCGACTTGGCGATCTCGATGACGTTGTTGTCGTAGAAGTACAAACCGGGAACCGCGTAGTGGGATTTCGGCGTCTGCGGTTTCTCCTCCAGCGACAACGCCGTGCCGTCGGCGCTGAACTCCACCACGCCGTACGCCGACGGGTTGGCCACCCAGTACGCGAAAATAGCCCCGCCGCTGACTGTTTCGAATCGGCGCAATCCCGTGCCGAGGCCCGGGCCGTAGAAGATGTTGTCACCCAACGCAAGTGCGACGCTGTCGGTCCCGATGTGGTCGGCGCCGATCACGAAGGCCTGCGCGAGCCCTTCCGGCTCTGGCTGTACCGCGTAACGCAGGTTGACGCCGAATGCCGAGCCGTCGCCGAGCAGCCGCTCGAATGCCGGTGCGTCGGGCGGTGTGGTGATCACCAGGATGTCGCGGATGCCGGCCATGATCAGCGTCGACAAGGGGTAGTAGATGAGCGGTTTGTCGTACACCGGCAGCAACTGCTTGCTCATACCCATCGTGATCGGATGCAGTCGGGTGCCAGAGCCGCCGGCGAGAATGATGCCACGCATGTTTTCCCTTATTGATGTCGAGTTCGGCGCCGGCCAACGCGATTTCGAGGCCATCGCGGCGCAACATACTGCCACCCTATCCTGCGCGGTGTCGCGCACAACCTGGACCAGGGTGAATCAGGCTGCGGTGAAACATCTTCAGATTTCAGCTCATGCGCACCACCTGCCGCTCTAGACCCAGGTTCCCTTACGCCGGTGGGCTATCGCACGAAGTTCGAGGAACGGCTTCGCGATCGACGGCCGGATGAGCTTGTTGAGGACGCCGTCCTGGTAGGTACGGGAATTCTCGAACGCCGTGCGGAAGTCGTGTTCACTGGCCTGGTACGCGTCGAAGACGCGATCCAGGGCCGAGGTGTCGACCGTGTCGGCGCGTGCGGCCTCGTGCATCACGCGGTAGACACTCGAAACCCAGTCGGAGCCGAAGTGATCCGGGACCGCGGTGTTGTTGCGCTGTCGGTGCAGCTCCGGTGCCAGGAACTCGTCGATCGCGCCTTCATCCGTCGGTGTCAGTTCGATCGACAGCGCCGCGGAGATGCGGGCCATTTCGCGTCGCCAGTCTTCCAGCAGATTGGCGTATTCGACGACGGCGCGGGGCAGCCCCCGAGTCTGCCGCTCCGCCAGCAGATTGCCTTTGAGCCACAGGGCGGTGGTGAGTTCCGGGGAAGCCTTGACGGCCGCTGCCAGCGAGGCCACGACTTCCTGTGGGTGCCGGACGGCGATCACTGCCGAGATGTCGTAACCTGCGCGGCGCGCGGCTTCGAACCACATGTCGGCGAGGACACCGATGGTCAGTTCCTTGATGACGACGACGGGTGCCGCGGGCAGCCGGTTGAGGAACGCGCCGATCTGGGCAATGCCCGCGGCAGTCTCCTCGGGCGTGAACTCGCCGTCCTCCAGCAGTCGCAACGAGGGATCCCACCAGGCGCTGTCATGGCGGTCCAGGATCGCTCTGTTGATGAAGAGCGCAGCACGCGGCTCCCAATAGCCCCGCGGATTGCCGTTGTCGGCGCCCATCATCCCGGTCGGCAGGGCTGCGCCGCACAGGGAAAGCACCCGGGTGAGCGCAGATGTTCCGGATCGCCCCATGCCGAGGACGAACAGGATGGTCGGGCGCTTCGACGTCTGGTCGTGCGGGGTAGGCGTGCTCATGCGCGCATCCCCCTGTCATCGGTCGCGGTGTGCGGAACATGAGCGTGGCAGGTGGCCAGGCGGCACCTGGACGAGCGCGCGCTGCGAATCATCGTCTCCCCGATTCCATGACGGCCCCGACAATCGGGGCTCGATTTGCCAGCAATTACGGTTCAAGCGGAAAGTGGTGGTAACCCTTCGAACTCGGCGACAGGGGCACTTCACCAAAAATGCACCTGTCGTCATGAATGTCGTTGGTGCACCGGCGAAACCGGCATCGACAGAATAGGCGACGAATGTAACGAGCGGCGCGCCATCAATAAAATTCGCGCGACAGTTCGCGTAACCTGCGCGCGACAGCTCGCGAGAGTCCATTGCTGAGCGCATTGAAAAATGCCAACGCGGCGAACCGACGCGGTAGCGTGACGGCGGTGTGGAGCTCGGTGCTGGGGCTGGCGCTCATGGGTGCGCTCAACCCGGTGCGGCTTGGTGTGACCCTGCTGCTGATATCTCGCCAGCGGCCTGCCCAGAACATCCTCATCTTCTGGGCCGGTTGCCTGCTGGCGAGCGCGGTATCCATCCTGGCGCCCCTGATCGTGCTGCACTTCACGCCGGCGCTTCGGCCGTGGACAGATGATTTGGCCACTCCGACAACGGGTTCCAACTCAGCGCAGATTCAGATCGGTATCGGTGTGTTCGCCCTGGTGATCGCGGCTGCACTCACTGCGCGGTTACGGCTGAGGCAGAACGCGGACGTTCCCGCGTCGGGAAGCAAGTTGATCATGGTCCTCGATCCGAATGCATCCGGGGACGGCGCCTCTCGTGACGACGTCTCGAGGCTAGGATCCGCTGTCCGGCGGCTCATCACGCGTGCCCGCAATGCCTGGGACAACGGATCGCTGTGGGTGGCTTTCGTCATCGGTCTCGCGATGGGCCCGGCGCCCGAGATCGTGCTGTTGGTGCTCGCCACGATCCTGACCTCGGGGGCAGCGATCACCACGCAGCTGACCACGGCTGTCCTCTACATCGTCGGGGTGCTCGGCGTCGTCGAGATCGTGCTCATCAGCCATATCGTCGCTCCGGAGCGCACCGAAGCCGTGCTGCGCCGCCTGCGCGGCTGGGCCCTGGCACGACGTCAGCAGATCGTCGCCGTCATCTTCCTGGTGATCGGGGTGTCGGCCGTTCTCAGGGGGATAGGCAGCTTCTGAACTGCCCGCCTCAAATCTTTCCTACCGCAACTGGTTTGTCCGTCACCGCATGTTGCTCCATCCGATGTTCCGGCCGCGTGTGCCTGTCCCGGGCCCCGAAGCGGACCGGCAATGAGTTTGCCGGGCACGCCGCGGGTCGCGCCGGCATCGGCTCACGGTGATTTGTGGTGCTGCTGCGACGATAAGCTATCTCTGTGTTTTACAAGCATTCTCGCGATATGTGCCGTTGCCGTATCGAGTGTCCATAGGATCTCGTGACTATGGCCATGTTCAGGCTGGCATTGCTGCCCAAGCCTCCTTTCATTTTTCGTCGCTATCCGTACAAGGCGCGTGGACGCATGCTCGCCGCGCTTGGGCCGGACCTGGCGCGGCCCGTGGTGATGGGCGCCGACGACCGCCCGCCCGCAGACACCCCGATGGGGCGAATATTTAACGGCTCCGACAACATTCACAAACTCCGCCACTATCTGCCGATCTACGAGTCCGTATTGCAGGGCACCGAGCGCATGCTCGAGATCGGCGTGGACCGAGGCGGCTCGTTGCGGATGTGGCGGAAGTACCTCCCCGAGGCGAAGATCGTCGGGATCGACTTCAATCCGAAGGCCGCCCAGTATGACGCGCCGGACGACGACATCCATGTGCGCATCGGTGATCAGACCGACGTCGCGTTCCTCGGCCGCGTCCTCGACGAGTTCGGTCCGTTCGACACCATCCTCGACGACGGCGGACATCAACCCAGCCAGATGATCGGATCGTTCCAGTATCTGTTTCCGCGGCTGGCACCCGGCGGGGTGTATGCGGTCGAGGATGTTTGCGCCAACTACTGGACGGGCTACCGGGATCGATCCGAGTCGTTCATCGATTTCACCAAGTGGCTGATGGATGCGATGCATGCGCCCTACATGCAGATGTCCTCGGTGTTCGAGTTCCAGGAGGGCCATCCGAAGCGCCGACGGGAGATGGAGGTGCCGCTCGCGGCAACCATCATCGACCGCATCGAAGTGTTCGACTCGGTGGTTGTGGTGCACAAAGCCGAAGAGCCGAAGCGCCTGGCCCGCGCGGCTTTCCGGTGAGCCACCGATGGTCTGGCAATGATCGGCGATTGTTTGCCATGACCGCGCAGATCTGGCATTGACCCACATCGTCGATTCGCCGCGCAAGCCAACGGCGTTCGCCTGTTTTGCAACTCGGCGTCAAGATCACCGAATTTCCCCGAAAACCTCTCGGGCGCAAGGATCTACAGTCGCCACAGAAATGTTCTGACTGCCTGTCCGCCAGGTTAGGCTCATCACCAGCAGCACCGATTGAGGAGATAGGGGCACTTTTTTGACCGTGACCGACCGTGGCACTCGATCCGCTTATCTGGACCTGCTCCGGCAGGATCTCACCAGGTATGGGGTCGATGAGTTGGTGCCCGTGGGGTGGGGCTTACTGCACCGACCCATTCTCAAGATTGGCAACCTCATGCTCGTCCGTAAGCGACCGTTCGATCGGCGCAAGCGCGACCTGGGGTTGGACTGGCCTGCCGATGCACTGACGATGATCGGCATGAAGCGGCTCACGAGTTTGCAGGAATGCGTCGAGACCGTGCTCACGGACGACGTTCCCGGCGATCTCGTCGAGTGTGGGGTGTGGCGTGGCGGTGCTTCGATTCTCATGCGTGCCGTCCTCGGCGCGTACGGAGACGAGACCCGACAGGTCTGGCTCGCCGACTCCTTCGCGGGCGTGCCGCCGCCGGACGCCGCGAACTATGCGGCCGACAAGGGGGACAAACTGCATCTCGCGGCCCCGATTCTGGCGGTGAAGGAAAAGGACGTCAGGGCGAATTTCGAGCGTTACGGGCTCTTGGACGACAGGGTGCGGTTCCTGCCCGGGTGGTTCAAGGACACGCTGGCCGATGCGCCGATCGAGAAGATCGCGGTGCTCAGGCTCGACGGAGACCTGTACGAATCCACGATCCAAGCGCTGGACGGCCTGTACTCGCGGCTGTCGCCGGGCGGCTTCTGCATCATCGACGACTATCACGCGATCGAGGGCTGCCGGAAGGCTGTCACGGACTACCGCACGAAGCATGGGATCACCGAGGAGATCGTCGAGATCGACGGCACCGGGGTGCTCTGGCGCAAGCAGTGACGGCCGCTCGCACACTGTCCGTCCGTGCCGCGCCCGCTCCGGCGGGCCCGGCTGCGACGGGCCGTCACGGGGATTATTGAGAGGCTTCGAACTGCGATGAAATTTGTGTTGGCGAGTTACGGAACCCGCGGCGACATCGAGCCATCCCTCGTGGTGGCACGTGAGCTGGCCCGCAGGGGGCACGACGTGTGCTTGGCCGTCGCGCCCGATTCGGTCGGTTTCGTCGAGGCCGCCGGTCTTCCGGCGGTTGCGTTCGGGCTCGACACCCGCACCTGGCTCGACGTCTATCGCAACTTCTGGACGACGTTGTTCCGGTCGTTCTGGAGGATCCGGGAGCTGCGGCAGCTGTGGCGTGAGATGTGGACGCTGAGCGATCAGTGCTGGGCCCACATCAACGCCACGCTGCGGTCGGCGGCCGAGGATGCCGACGTGTTGATCGCCGGACAGGCCTATCAAGAGCCTGCGGCCAATGTCGCTGAGTATTACGGCATTCCGCTGATCACGTTGCACCATGTCCCGGTCCGGCCCAACGGCAGGCTCGTGACGATCCTGCCCCCGGCGCTGGGCCGTGCGGCGATGACCCTTTTCGACTGGTTCACGTGGCTGCTCAACAAGAAGGTCGACGACACCCAACGTCGCGAACTCGGGTTGCCGAAGGCCACCAGCCCCGCAGCGCAGCGGATCGCTCGCCGCGGATCACTGGAGGTTCAGGCCTACGACGACGTGTGCTTCCCCGGGCTGGCCGCGGAATGGGCGAAGTGGGACGGGCAGCGGCCGTTCGTGGGCACGCTCACGATGGAGCTTCCGACCAACGTCGATGACGAGGTCGCGTCGTGGATTGCCGCGGGCACACCGCCGATCTGCTTCGGCTTCGGCAGCATGCCGGTGGAGTCCCCCGCCGACACCATCAGGATGATCGCCGCGGCCAGCGCCGCACTGGGCGAACGGGCACTGGTCTGTGCCGGCTACAGCGACTTCAGCGACGTGCCCCGGTTCGATCACGTCAAGGTGGTCGGCGCAGTCAACTACGCGGCGATCTTCCCGGCCTGCCGCGCAGTCGTGCACCACGGCGGATCGGGTACGACCGCGGCGAGTATGCGTGCCGGGGTGCCGACTCTGATCCTGTCCATGGACGCCAACCAGACGCTGTGGGGCGCACAGCTCAAACGGTTGAAAATCGGTACCACACGCCGCTTTTCGGCAACCACGCAAGACTCGCTGGTGGCCGATCTGCGGCAGATTCTCGCGCCGGACTATGTCGCGCGGGCACGTAGCCTGGCTACCAAGATGACCAGGCCCGCCGAAAGCAACCACCGCGCAGCGGATGTCGTCGAGGACTTCGCCCGGTTGCGGAGCATGGCTTGATCGGCGCTGTTCAAAACGAAAGCTTCACCAGGAGGGGAAGATGAGCGAGGTCACCAAAGAGTGCCGCGTGTGCGGCTCGACTGGTCCTCACGAGACCATCACGGTTCGCGAGATGTATTACGGCACCCGTGAGCTGTTCGATTACTACGTCTGCGCAGAATGCGGGACGTTGCAGATCGTGAATGTTCTTGAGGGGGAGGAACTTGCGCGGCACTACCCGCGCAAGTACTACTCGTACACCGTCGCGGCGCAGCCCGGCTTCTTCCAATGGATGACGACGCAGCGAGACCGATTCGAGCTTCACGAGGGTCGCCAGTTCATCGGTGCACTCATCTCGGCACTGCCGCCGGGTGTTCGTTCGTTGATCGGCACGCCAGATGCCAGCGGAGATGTCGTCAAGATGCTCGGTGACCTCAATCTCCGACGCGATGCACGCATACTCGACGTCGGCTGCGGTGGTGGGATGCTGCTGGATCGGTTGGCGCGGGCCGGATTCACACAACTCGCCGGTGCTGATCCGTTCATCGAGGAGGACGGTGTGACGCCGCTGGGCGTCCCGCTGGTGAAGCGGTTCATGAACGAGGTCAGCGGCGAATACGACGTCATCATGTTCAACCATTCTCTCGAGCATGTACCCGATCCGGTGGAGACCCTCAAGGCCGCACAGGAGCGGCTCGCGCCCGGTGGGGTCATCCTGGCGCGGCTACCGACGACGTCGTCGGAGGCCTGGACTACCTACGGCAAGGACTGGTGCCTGATCGACGCACCGCGGCACACCGTCATCCCGTCCCGGCGCGGTATGGAGCTCGCAGCCGAAGCGGTCGGGCTGCGGGTGGAGAAGACGATCGACGACTCCAACTCGTCGCAGTTCTTCGGCAGCGAAGCCTATCGACGGGGGATACCCCTTCCTGAACTGGCCGGGCTGGGCGCCATTTTCAAGAACTTCGGATTGCGGAAGATGTTGAGCTGGGAACGGCGCTCGGTGGCGCTCAACCGGCAGGGGCGCGGCGACCAGGCCGGGTTCGTCATGCGGGCCAGGTAATTCCGGTACATCCTCGAGACCAATCACTGCCGAACGGAAGGCGTCAGCTCTTGTCCAGATCCGTACTCATCTCCGGTGGAGCGGGATTCATCGGTGCCGCGCTCTCACGCCGCCTGGTGGAGGCCGGCTACGACGTCGCGGTCATGGACGTCTTCCTCCCGCAGGTGCACGCGGGCGGGCAGATGTTCAAGCTTTCACCGGCAGTGCGGTTGTTCACCGGAGACGTGACGCACGCACCCGACTGGGACGCGGTACTCGGGCTGTTCCGCCCTGACCAGGTCATCCATCTGGCCGCCGAGACAGGTACCGCCCAGTCGTTGTCCCAGGCGACGCGCCACGGCGCGGTCAACGTGGTCGGCACGACGCAGCTGCTCGATGCGCTCAGCCGAGCGGGCCTGGTTCCCGAACAGATCGTGGTGGCGTCGTCGAGGGCCGTCTACGGCGAAGGGGCCTGGCAGAGCGGTTCCCAGACGTTCTATCCACGGCCGCGCAGCCACGCGCAGCTGGTGGCCGGGATCTGGGATCCACAGGGGCCGACGGGTGACCCAGCGGTGCCGCTACCGAGCCGCGCGGACCAGACGGAGGCGCGGCCCACAAACGTGTACGGGGCCACGAAGCTTGCGCAGGAGAACCTGTTGACAGCGTGGACCTCCGCGCACGACACGGGCCTGAGCATCCTGCGGCTGCAGAACGCCTACGGGCCGGGCCAGTCGTTGAGCAACCCGTACACGGGTGTGGTCCCGTTCTTCGCGCGGTTGTCCCGCGAGCTGCGGGCGTCCGAAGTCTACGAGGACGGGCGGATCGTCCGCGATCTGGTCTACATCGACGATGTGATCGACGCGTTGTTCGCGGCCGTGGTCAAGCCTGCGGCCGAGTCGCGGTGCGTGGATATCGGCTCGGGTCACGGCATCACGGTGCATGAGTTGGCGCAGAAGATCGCCGCCG
This sequence comes from Mycolicibacterium mageritense, assembly GCF_010727475.1. Classification (NCBI taxonomy): domain Bacteria; kingdom Bacillati; phylum Actinomycetota; class Actinomycetes; order Mycobacteriales; family Mycobacteriaceae; genus Mycobacterium; species Mycolicibacterium mageritense. The sequence goes on along the minus strand of NZ_AP022567.1, from coordinate 2,453,305 downwards.
TGTTCGATGCACCTGAGCCGGTGGTCGTCGGGAAATTCCGCGACGGTGACGTGCGCGCGGCGAGCTGCGACATCGGCTTGGCCCAGCGTGAACTCGACTGGCGACCGAAGTGGAACCTCGACGACGGACTGCGCTCGCTGCTCGACTGGATCGGGTCGCAGTCCGAGTCGGGGCCAGTCGATCACGCCGCGCAACTCGACCAGGTCGGGGTGGGCCGGGCACGCTGACGCCGACGTCAGATCAACGCGCAACCGGCGCCCGAAATCGCTTTCGGCACTGACATTTACCGTGGCGGCGAAGCCGGCCGCGGCTTTGCCAGCGATGCGTTTATCGTCGCAATGCGCAGGCGGGTCATCCCGCAAGCGCCTGACAAGGTATTGCCAGTTGTGCACCAAATGGCTTGCGTAGTCGCGCAATACATTTGTGAATGCCCTGTTACGCATCGGTAGCGCCGCCAATTGCATTCGGCGAAGCTAAGATCCAACCCATTCGGGACGGCGTAAAGGCACCCGGTCGTTGCCGAGGCAACGATACGATTGCAGCGCAGCGCCAGGCGGGGACGACGGGGCGGAGTAGATGAAATTAGCGCAGGCATTTGATCCACGGAACAATGCGCTGAACGCTTTCCGGCTGGCGCTGGCGGCCGAGGTGATCCTGTGGCATTCGTTCCCGGTCACCGGACGGATGCCCCCGGAGGCGATTCTGCAGGTGCTCTTCTCGGTGGGCGTCGACGGCTTCTTCGCGATCTCGGGATTCCTCATCACCAGAAGCTGGCTGACGAATCCCAACATCCGCGAGTACCTCATGGCGCGAGCCCTGCGCATCCTGCCCGGGTTCTACGTGTGCCTCGCGGTCACGGCGTTTGTCATCGCGCCGATCGCGGTGGCGGTCCAGGGCGGTTCGGTGTCGAAGCTCCTCACCTCGAGCGCACCGATCGAGTACATCGTGAAGAACATCGGGCTGATCCCGCTCCAGCGTGACATCGGCGGAACGCCGCACGGGATCCCCGACGCGGCCGCGGGGTGGAACGCGTCGCTGTGGTCTCTCATCTGGGAGGTCGCGTGCTACCTCATCGTCGCCCTGATCGGCGTGGTCGGCCTGGCGAGCCGGCGGTGGGTCTCTCCGGTGTTCCTGGTGCTCGCGACGGCCGGGGCGATGTTGTTCCCGCCGCTGACCTATCCCGGCGTCTGGACCATTCCGCAGCTGATCATGCGTACCGGAATCATGTTCGCGGCCGGTGCCCTGATGTACCACTGGCGCGACGTCATACCCGCGCGGTGGTCGATCGTCGCGGTGTGTGTGGTGATCGTCTTCGCGGCAGGTCTGCTGCCCGACTACCGGGTGGTTGCCGGCCTGCCGCTGGCGTACGCGGTCATCGTGTCGGGCGCGCTGATCCGCAACAAGCGCATGACATTGCGGACCGACCTGTCGTACGGCGTTTACATCTACGCGTTCCCGATGCAGCAGCTGCTCGCCATATTCGGGCTGGTCTTCCTCAGTCCCATTCTGTTCTTTGTCCTTTCGACACTGGCCACCCTGCCGTTCGCGGCGATGAGCTGGTTCCTGGTCGAGAAACGTGCGATGGCGCTGAAGGCCCGGTACAAGCGAAGAGTCGAGGCCAGGGCGGCGAAGACCGTCGCGCCAGAACCCAAGGCGCGAGAACCGCAGGCTCCCGAACCCCAGGCCGGGTAGCAATAAGTTTGCCGCCGTGCCGGTTTGCGGCCATAGCGGCATATGGTCGGCAGCGGCGCGACCGTGGCGGGATTCGCCTGATCTGCATCACGGCGTAGCGTTCGGGGTGGCGCGCCGCGTGGCTCATCCGCTCGGCCATCCGCACCGCGGAATGCACGAAAGTTGCACTGCAGCAACCGCGTCGGTTTGATCGACGCCGGAGTCCACCGCTATGTTATGGTCGCCGCCGTGGCAACCGGATTGTCGACCAAGGCCCGTCTTACGATGCGGTGGGTTCGCGCCGAGTACTGGCTCGCGCGCAAGCTTCTGCCCGACGTGTATTCGAATGACGCACTGATCACGTTCAATACGCACGGGTTCATGGACGACCCGGATTTCCAGCGCGCCTATCGGCGCGGTGCGCGTGCCCTCGGCGACGATCAGGACTGGTACCAGTGGCACTGGCGCGTGCACGTGGGCCTGTGGGCCGCCGCGAACGCGAGCCGGCTCGACGGCGACTTCGTCGAATGCGGGGTCAGCTACGGATTTTTGAGCAGTGCGATCATGGAGTACCTCGACTGGGACCGGCTCGGCAAGACCTTCTACCTGCTCGACACCTTCACCGGACTCGACCCGCGTTTCATCACGGCCGGTGAACGTGAGTCGGGCGCACTCGAGACCAGCCAGGCGCACCTGCGTGACGGGCTCTACGTCGACTCGGTGGACAGCGTGCGGGCCAACTTCGCGCAGTGGCGCAACCATCGCATCGTCGTCGGCGCGGTCCCGGAGACCCTCGACCAGGTCGACGCGGAGAAGGTGGCCTACCTCCACATCGACATGAATTGTGCTCCACCGGAAGTCGCCGCCCTGCGGCACTTCTGGCCGCGGTTGACTCCGGGTGCGTACGTGCTTCTGGACGACTACGCGAACCGGGGCCGCGAGGAGCAGCGCGACGCGATGGACGAGGTGTCGAAGGAGCTGGGTGTGCCCATCTGCACGCTGCCCACGGGTCAGGGCCTGCTGATCAAGCCGGCTTCCTGATCAGACGGTGTGGACCTCTGGCACGTACAGGATCCACCGTCCGCCCTTCTCTTGGAACAGCCGCTCCTTGGCCATGATCTCTTCTGCGTGGTTCCAGGCGAACAGCAGTGCGTAGTCAGGGTAGGGATCGGAGAAGGCGTCGGGCGGGCACACCGGGATCATCGAGCCTGGCGTGACGCGTCCCTGTTTCTCGGGCGTCGAATCGCACACGAACGGCAGCAGGTCCGCACCGATCCCGCAATAGTTGAGCACCGTGGCGCTGCGTGACGTCGCGCCATAGCCCACCACGGTGCGGCCCTGCGAACGGATGTCGCGAAGCAGTGCGACAAGCTCGGTCTTGATGCGGCTGACGTCGTCGGAGAACCGGACGAACGCCGCCTCTTCCTTTTCCGCGAGCCCATCTGCCTTCTCTTGCGCGACGAATGCCGCGACGGCAGGACTCGGTGCGCGGCTGCCCCGCCGCGCCACGGTGTAGCGAATGGAGCCGCCGTGCAGCGGCAGGTGCTCGGCATCGACGAGTTCGAAGCCGAAATGATCTGCCATGGCCTGTACCGAGCTGACCGAGAAGAGGTAGATGTGCTCGTCGTAGATCTGGTCGAAGTAGTTGTGCCTGAGGATGTCGGCGAGCGAACGATCTTCGAACACGAACAAGCCGTCAGGGGCGAGCAGCGTGTCGACGCCTTCGAAGATCGAGTCCAGGTACGAGATGTGGCTGAAGGTGTTGGCCGAGAAGATCAGATTCGCATGGCCGTGCTCGGCGTAGATGTCGGCCGCCGTGGCCGCGTCGAAGAAGTCGGTGCGCACATTGACGCCGTGCGACCGGGCCACCTCGCCCGCGCTCGCCGCGGGGTCCACGCCCAGGTGCCGCATGCCGGCCTCGCTGAGCGTCTTCAGCATGACGCCGTCGTTGCTCCCGATTTCGACCACGAAGCCATCACGACCCCCGGGGCAGGTATCGAGAATATGGCGGGCGACTTCTTCGAAATGCCGGCGAATCAACAGGGAACCCGATGCGCGATACGGGTAATCGGCGCGATACATCTCATTCGGTGGCACGGTGTCGAGTTGTTGCACCATCGTGCATTTCGTGCACGCACCGACTGCCAATCGAAAGAATGGCACCTTGGCGGCATCTTCCGGCTTGGCGAATGCATTCGAGACAGGTTGACGGCCAAGGTCGAACACTTCATGAAGCTCGCCGCCGCAAATGCGACATCTGTGGTCGGTCAATGCTGTCCCCCTGTCTCGCACGGTGTGCCTGCCGGTTTGTTCGACATGGTGAGCCTAGACCTTCATTGGTGTCGTAAACCGGTTTCGTCGACCGCATTTGAATGTCGCTGCGAGCTCGCCGGATGGCCGGAATCGCTCGACTCGGCAGGCCGCAAATCTGACATCGGCTACCCCGGCATTGCGAGGCTCGGAAAAGTTCATACGTGCGCTCGCCGAGCAAAGCCTTTCGGGCTGAACGCGAGTCATGTCACCGGGCGTTTCGGCGGACAGCGTCTTCGAACAGGTCGGCCGCCCTGGCCACACTCTCGGCGGGGTCGGTCATCCGAGTGGCGAGCGCGCGGGCCCTGGTGCGGTAGTCCGGTGCCAGGATCCGGCGTAGGTCGGTGGTCAGGGTCTGCGGGGTCGTCTTCGAAACACGGCGCGCAGTACCGACTTTCAGCCGCTTGAGCTGGTTTCCCCAGTACGGCTGGTCGGCAGAACTCCAAAGGATCAGGGTGGGAACCCCGGCGCGCAGGCTCGCGGCCGTGGTGCCAGAGCCACCGTGGTGCACGATGACACGCGACGCGGAGAAGACCTTCGCATAGTTCACCACCCCGACCACCTTGACGTGATCGGGGATGCGTACGCCGCTGAAGTCGGTGCCGCCCGCGCACACCAATGCCCGCTCGCCGAGCTGCGCGCACGCCGCGCTGATCATGTCCAGGGTCTCGACAGGAGATTCCACCGGAATGCTGCCGGTGGCAAAGCAGATCGGCGGCGCCCCCGCGGCGATCCATGACATCACCTCGTCGTCGGAGTCGGTGGTCAAACCCATGGTCAAGGCACCCACGAACGGGCGCTGCCCGTTCCACCTGGCCCACTCCGCGGCAAGGCCAGGCACGCTCACCTCGTCGTACGCCTGAATTTCGAGCCAACCTCGCTCGGCGATCCGCCGCGGCGAAGGACCGGTTGCCGAAGGCAAACCCAGTTCCTTTCGCTGGGCATCATCGACGTCTTTGGTGAAACGCCAGAGCAGCCACTCGGTCGCCGTGCCGCCGGAACGGATCAATTGAGCCGGCAGCATCGGCACGAGCTGTCCGTTGGGGCGCATGGGGAAGTGGTGCAGGCCGATCAGCGGGATACCGTAGTACTCCGCGATATTGGCGGCGGGCTGTTCGAAGTTCAAGCCCGTGGAGAGAAGATCGGCGCCGTCGGCGACCTTCATGAGCGTCGCGCTCGTCTCGTTCCAGTACGCGTTGATCGGTTGCCACAGTTCGCGCAGCGAACCGATCGGGTTGCGGAAGATTTGCGTCCAGAAGTTCCGCAGGAAGTCCTCCCGCAGGAACGCATGGAGCTCGGGCCCGTATTCGACCGCCGAAAGTCCGGCGCCGTCGGCGAAGCCGACCAACTCAGGTGGGACGGCCAGCTGAACGTCGTGACCTCTGCGCTGGAGTTCGCGGCCGATGCTGACGGACGGCTCGACGTCGCCGCGAGTTCCGTAACATGCCAGGGCAAACCTCATCAGGTACCAGCCTTTCAGCTGACGTGCGCGTCGGCGATCGCCGGATTGTCCGGTCATTATCGCTGGTTCGCACACTGTCGCAAGGTTGTTCGCCGTGGACTCGATGCAGATCGGATATGCGGGACGAGAAGTCCTCTACCGCATATGAATTCGCGACATACAAATGGCCTCTGACGAGGAGGTTTGCCATTTCCGCGGTATAGTCGGCCGCATGAACCTGGTCGAGTCGATCGAACGTGGTCTGGATTGGCTGTCGGCGCCCAAGCGTCTGCCAGGTCGTCTGGAGATGGAAACCCAACGGGGACGGCGTCTTGAACTGGAGGTCGTGTCCCTCACCATCCGCATGCCGGTGGCAGGCGGGGTGGTGCTGAAGCTTCCGGTGTTCATGACCGTGCTGCCTGCCGGCTCGTCCCCCGTGGAGGGCTCGCACGCACGGTCTGATCACGACGTCGAAAAACAGGATCCCGCGGGCGCCAAGGGCGATCGCTAAACGGAAAGCGGCGCAAGTACTTCCGGCGGTCTCCCGGCAGGCTGCGGCGGAGGCGTCCGGCGCTGCGCGCACCTTGTTGCTAGAACCGTTCTGACGGTGCAGATTTCGGGGCATCGGCGATCGCGGATCGTGCTGCTGTCACTACATGCGCGCCCGCCTGCAAGATTCGCAAGGTCTGTGCCGCCCGCGGCAGGCGGGTTACCTCGGAAAAACTACGCAAACCGGCGCTTCCAGCAACTCCGATATGCGCCCTAAGGGATGTTCAGCCAGCCTCTGACTTCGACGTAAATAATTTGAATTCAGATCTTGCTGAGTTTGCTGGAATTGCGGACAATGACCGATGTCAGAGCAGTGGTCACGCGCGATCGCGCCAACCCACAGAACTTTCACAAACTAGCAATTCTCGCAATGTTGCCTGTGCCCGAAAACCAGTCTCTACCTGCTGAAACATTACAATAATAGGAGTATGGTTAACAAATCACTTTCGCTAACCAGGATTCTCCAAAGTTGCTACCAGCGTAACTTCGTGAAAAGCTCAGACGCTGCGATGCGGGCCGCCGTATCTTTGCGATATGTTTGCGATGTCCGCGCAGCAACCTGGAGAAACGTGAGCATCAATCCATTCGACGACGACACCGGCAGCTTTCTCGTCTTGATCAACGACGAGGAGCAGCACAGCCTCTGGCCGAGCTTTGCCGACGTACCGGCCGGCTGGCGGGTGGTTTACGGCGAAGCGGACCGAGCTGCGTGTTTGGAGTTCATCGAGCAGAATTGGACTGATATACGGCCGAAGAGCCTGCGCGAGAGGTTGGCGCAGGGCGGGGCTCTTGAGCGCTGAACCGTCTTGGTGGGGAAGTCAATAATGGAACCTGACGACGGGGCGTTACCGCTTTCTCGCGGCCAGCTCGACATCTGGCTGTCGCAGGAAAGCGGATTCGCTGGCACTGCTTGGCAGCTGGGGCTTTTGGGCCGCATCGACGGTACCGTCCGGCACGATCTGCTCGAGCAGGCGATCCGCATGGCCATGAACGAAGCCGAACCCGCGCGGGCCGCCTTCTTCGAAGTCGACGGCCAGGTGTTCCAGAAACCCATCGATTGTTCCAACCTGGAATTGCCTTTTTACGATTTCAGGGACGCCGACGACCCCGTGCAAAAAGTGCGCGAAACTGCGTCGGCCATTCAGCACACCCCGTTGCCGCTAAGCGACGGAGTGGTGAAGTTTGCGTTGTTCCGTACCCGTCCGGATGAGTATTACTTGTTCGGATTGGGCCACCATATCGCGGTCGATGGCCTCGGTATGGCATTTGTGAGCCGCCGGATCGCCACGATCTACTCGGCAATGGTTGCGGGCGAACCTGTTCCGCCTGCCTACTTCGGTTCTTTGAAGGATCTTGTCGATTGCGAGAACGATTACCTCGCATCTCCGGATTACCAGGACGACGAGGCCTATTGGAGCCAGAACCTGCCACCGGCGAGCGGGCTGGATTACGGGCCCCCGAAGGGCGCCGACGAACGAGATGCGTATACGCCGTCCGCGTCGGTGGAAGTGGATCAGACCGTCGTCGGGCATATCAAAGCGCTGTCGAAGAGTTTGCGGATCCGGCGCTACTCGGTGTCGACCGCCGCGGTGGCACTCCTGGCGCGGGCGTGGTCGGCCAACAGTTCTGAAGTGGCACTCGACTTCCCGGTCAGCCGGCGGGTCACCCCGGAATCGAAGACCCTGCCCGCGATGATGGCCGGGGTTGCGCCACTGGTGCTGAACACCCCGCCCGATTGGACGGTCGGCGAGTTCTGCCGCCACGTCGACGTGCGGATCCGGGAACTGCTGCAGCACCAGCGCTATCCGGTGCACCTGCTCGAGGGCCAGGGCGGTGGCCCGCGGCACGCCTCGAACCGCGTGGCCGTGAACTTCATCCCCGCCCGCCTCACCCTGGACCTCGCGGGCGCGCCCGTTTCGGTGTCGTACACCAATCACGGTCCGATGGGTCACTTCGGACTTTTCTTCATCGGCTCCAGCGATCAGCTGTTCCTCAGCACCGCGGGGTCGGGACAGCCTTTCGCTGACTTCGGTGTCGCCGGACTTGCACAGCGCATCCAGCAGGTCGTGACCGCGATGGCGGCCGACCCGGACCGCCCACTGTCGTCACTGGATCTCCTGGGCCCCGAGGACCACTCCGTGTTGGCGGAGATCGGTCACCAGGCGGCGCTCAACGAGCACCTGCCGCACATCTCGATTCCAGACCTGTTCGCCCGGCACGTCAACAACGCCCCTGACGCGCCCGCGCTGACGTGCGACGGGCACACACTGACCTACCGCGAACTGGACGAGGCCTCCAATCGGATGGCGCACCTGCTCGCAGCGCAGGGTGCTGGTCCCGGCGAACGGGTTGCGCTGCTGTCGGAACGCTCGGCTCAGGCCGTTGTCGCGATCCTGGCGGTGCTCAAGACGGGCGCGGCGTACGTGCCGATCGACCCCGTGGTCCCGCCGGCCCGAATCGACTTCATCCTTTCCGACGCGGCGCCCATCGCGGTGATCGCCTCGGCCGGTGCGCGGTCGCGATTGGATGCACACGACCTCACGGTGATCGACATCGACGACGCGGCCGCAGGCGATCAGCCCAGCACCGCGCCGTCGGGGCCGGCTCCCGACGACATCGCCTACATCATCTACACGTCGGGTACCACCGGGACTCCCAAAGGCGTTGCGGTCACTCATCACAACGTCACGCGGCTGATGGCAGCGCTGGAATCCGGGCTGCCGCACCCGGGCGTGTGGCCGCTGTGCCATTCGCTGGCCTTCGATGCTTCCGTGTGGGAGATCGGAAACGCGCTGCTGCGCGGCGGCAGGCTTGTGGTGGTGCCCGAGGCGGTGGCCGGCTCGCCAGAGGACTTCCATGCGCTGTTGGTCTCCGAGAAGGTCGACGCGTTCACCCAGACGCCGTCCGCCGTGGCGATGCTGCCGACCGACGGACTCGAATCGGCCGCGCTCGTCGTCGTCGGCGAGGCCTGCCCGGCCTCGGTCGTCGAGCGGTGGTCGAAAGCCACGCGCGTGATGGTCAACGGCTATGGCCCCACCGAGACCACGATCTGCGTGACCGTGAGCGCGCCGCTCAAGCCCGGGGCGGCAGTGCCCATCGGCAAGCCGTTGCCCGGGGCCGCGTTGTTCGTGCTGGACACCTGGATGCGGCCGGTCCCGACCGGTGTCATCGGCGAACTGTACGTGGCAGGCGACGGTGTGACCTGCGGGTACCTCGGCCGCTCGGGCCTGACCGCCTCGCGCTTCGTGGCCAGCCCGTTCGGTGAGCCGGGCACGCGGATGTACCGCACCGGCGATCTGGTCCGGTGGGGTGACGACGGGCAGCTCGAATACCTCGGCCGCGCCGACGAGCAGGTCAAGATCCGCGGTTACCGCATCGAGCTCGGCGAAGTCCAGGCGGCACTGGCAGCCCTCGACGGCGTCGAGAACGCCGTTGTCATCGCCCGCGAGGATCGCCCCGGCGACAAGCGCCTCGTCGGATATGTCACCGGGACAGTCGATCCGGCGGAAGCCCGGGCCCGGCTGGCTGACCGGTTGCCGCCGTACATGGTCCCGGTCGCGGTCGTCATGCTGGACACGCTGCCGTTGACGGCCAACAACAAGCTCGACGTCCGCGCCCTGCCCGCACCCGAATACCAGGGCGCCGGAACGGATTACCGGGCTCCCGCCACTGCCGTCGAGGAGGTGCTGGCCGGCATCTACGCCGAGGTGCTCGGACAGGAGCGGGTCGGTGTCGACGACTCGTTCTTCGATCTGGGCGGTGACAGCATCCTGTCGATGCAGGTGGTGGCACGCGCTCGGGCGGCCGGCGTGTTCTGCCGCCCGCGCGACATCTTCGTCGAACAGAGCGTGGCCCGCCTGGCCTCGGTGGCCAAGGTCACCGGCGGTGAAGCCGCGGTGGTCGACGACGGCACCGGCCCGGTCGTGGCCACACCGATCATGCAGTGGCTCAACGCCGTCGACGGTCCGGTGGACGAGTTCAACCAGACCTTGGTGGTGCAGGCACCCGCCGGGGTGACCGAGGCGGACGTCGCAGTCGTGCTGCAGGCGCTGCTCGATCGGCATGCCACGTTGCGGATGGTGGCGCACAGGAACGGCGAGTGGTCGCTGGCCGTGCCGGACAAGGCGGAGCTGTGCCTGCACTCGGTCGACGTCCTGTCCGACGATGCGATCCGCACGGCCCGGTCCCGGCTGAACCCCGCGGCCGGGACGATGGTCTCCGCGCTGTGGGTTCCCGAGACGCGCCAGCTGGCGTTGATCGTGCACCACCTGGCCGTCGACGGCGTGTCGTGGCGGATCCTTTTGGAAGACTTGAACATCGCCTGGGCGCAGCATCACGCCGGGCAACCGGTCGAGCTGCCGGCCGCAGGGACGTCCTTCGCGCGGTGGTCTGCGCTGCTCGAGGAACATGCGCGCACCGCGGACGTCGAGGCACAGGCGGACGCGTGGCGGCAAGCCCTGGCGACACCCGCCGCGCTGCCTACCACCCGTGACACCTATGCCGATGCCGGCCGTCTGTCGGTCGAGTTGGACGCCGACACCACGCGCCTGCTGCTCGGTGAGGTACCCGCGGCGTTTCACGCGGGCGTGCAGGATGTCCTGCTCATCGCGTTCGGGCTGGCCTGGGCGGAACTCCTCGGCAGTGGCAACGCGCCGATCGGTATCGACGTCGAGGGCCACGGCCGCACAGAAGAACTGAGCGGAATTGTCGATCGAGAAATCGATCTGTCGCGCACGGTCGGCTGGTTCACCACCAAGTATCCCGTCGCGCTTGCTGCGGGCACGCTGCCGTGGCAGCAGGTGACAGCCGGGGCTGCCGCCCTGGGATCGGTGATCAAAGACGTCAAGGAGCAACTGCGGGCGCTGCCCGACGGGCTGACGTACGGCCTGCTGCGGTACCTGAATCCCGATGTGGACCTTGCGGGTTCGGAGCCGACCATCGGTTTCAACTATCTCGGACGGCTGGGCGCAGGAGCCGCCGAGCTCACGGATGACCTGTGGCGCATCGACTCCGAGAGCCTCTCGATGACGGACGTGGCCGCCGCGATCCCGACGCCGTTGGCGCACACCGTAGAACTCAATGCGGGCACCTTGGACGGTGATGGCGGGCCGCGCCTGCAGGCCAACTGGACGTGGGCACCGTCCGAGGTCGATCAGGACCAGATCAGCCGGCTGAGCCGGCTGTGGTTCGAGGCCCTGAAGGGGATCTGCGCACATGTGAAGAACGGCGGCGGCGGGCTGACCCCGTCGGACCTGGCCCCGGCCCGGTTGAGCCAGCAGCAGATCGACGAACTGCAGCGGCAGTACGCGGTCGCCGACGTGCTGCCGCTGACACCGCTGCAGCAGGGACTGCTGTTCCAGACGAGCTTCGCCGACGGCAATTCCGACGACACGGTTTACGCCGTGCAGCTCGCGGTGACCGTCGCCGGTCCGCTCGACCCGCAGCGCTTGCGCGACGCCGTGCACACCGTCGTCAAACGTCACCCGAACCTCGCACCCCGATTCTGCGAGCAGTTCGGCGAGCCGGTCCAGGTCATCTCGACCGATCCGGTAATCGCCTGGCAGTACGCCGAACTCGACACCGACGAACAGATCGAGCAGTTGTGCGCGGCCGAGCGCACCGCGGTGTGCGACCTGGCAGGCGAGTCGGTGTTCCGGGCCGCGCTGATCCGCACCGGCGACGACACTCATCGGCTCGTGCTGAGCCTGCATCACATCGTGATCGACGGTTGGTCGCTTCCGGTCATGCTGCGCGAGATTTTCGCCGGGTACTTCGGGCACCGCCTGCCCGCCGCGACGCCGTACCGGAACTTCGTCAGTTGGCTGGCCGGCCAGGATCACGACGTCGCCCGAGCCACGTGGCGCGATGTGTTCGCCGGATTCGACACCCCGACGCTGGTCGCTCCGCCTGCCCAGGCCGGAGCGCGCGGCGTCCAGTCCCATCGGGTGTCCGCCGAGACCACGCAGGCGCTCGGCGAGCTCGCACGCACTCATCGCACCACGGTCAACACCGTGCTGCAGGCCGCGTGGGCGCAGTTGCTTGCGTGGCTGACCGGACATCCCGACGTCGCATTCGGCGCCGCGGTGTCGGGCCGGCCCGCCGACCTGCCCGGCGCGGAATCGATTGTGGGCCTTTTGATCAACACCGTGCCGGTGCGCGGGACGATCAACGCGACGACGACCGTCGCGGATCTGCTGGACCAGCTGCAGCGCACACACAACGACACGGTCGAGCACGAGCACCTCTCGCTGGCCGAGATCCACCGCGCCGCAGGGCATGACCGCCTGTTCGACACCCTGTTCGTCTACGAGAACTATCCGATCGACACCGGTGCGCTGCTCGGCGTCGAGGACTTGGCGGTTACCGATTTCACCAGCCGCGAGTTCAACCACTACCCGCTGTCGATGGTCGTGACACCTGGCCACGAGCTGGTCCTGCGCGTCGAGTTCGACACCGAGGTGTTCGGCGCGTCCGAGGTGGAGGATCTCGTCGACCGGATGCAGCAGCTGCTGGCGGCCATGGTCGCCGATCCCGCCCGTCGGCTGGCGTCGATCGATCTGCTCGATGCCGCCGAGCACGACCGCCTCGACGCCTGGGGCAACCGGGCGGTGCTGGACCGGCCGGTGACGCACACACCGTCGATCCCGGCAGCCTTTGCCGACCAGGTGGCCCGTGACCCGCAGGCCGTCGCGCTCAGTTGCGATGGCCGGTCGTGGACCTACCGCGAGCTGGACGAGGCGTCAAACCGGCTGGCCCACTTGCTGACCAGTCGCGGTGCAGGCCCGGGTGAGCGGATCGCGTTGCTGCTGCCCCGCTCGGCAGAGGCGATCGCGGCGATCCTGGCCGTGCTGAAGACGGGCGCGGCGTACCTGCCGATCGACCCCGCGCATCCCGACACCCGGATCGAGTTCATGCTCGCCGACGCGGCACCGGTCGCCGCGGTGACCACGGGTGACCTGCGGCCGCGCCTGGCGTCGTCGGACGTGCCGATCGTCGAGATCGACGATCCGGCGTTCGACACGCAACCTGTTGCCGCGCTGCCGATCCCGGCGCCCGACAACATCGCCTACATCATCTACACGTCGGGCACCACCGGAAAACCCAAGGGCGTCGCGGTCACCCATCGCAACGTGACGCAGCTGCTGGAATCCCTGGACGCCGAGCTCGCGCTCGGACAGGTGTGGACGCAATGCCATTCGCTCGCGTTCGACTATTCGGTGTGGGAGATCTGGGGCGCGCTGCTCTACGGCGGCCGGCTGCTCATCGTGCCGGACGCCGTCGTCCGCTCGCCGGAGGATCTGCACGCGCTGCTGGTCACCGAACAGGTGAGCATGCTGAGCCAGACCCCCTCGGCGTTCTATGCGTTGCAGACCGCCGACGCGCTGCAGCCCGAGCTGGGCCAGCAACTCAAGCTGCAGACCGTGGTGTTCGGCGGCGAAGCGCTGGAACCGCAACGGCTTTCGGGCTGGATGCGCAGCCACCCCGGGCTGCCGCGCATGATCAACATGTACGGCATCACCGAGACGACCGTGCACGCGTCGTTCCGGGAGATCCTCGGGGCCGACGTCGACAGCAACGTCAGCCCCATCGGTGTGCCGCTGGAGCACCTGGCGTTCTTCGTGCTGGACGGCTGGCTGCGGCAGGTGCCCGTCGGTGTGGTGGGCGAGCTGTACGTGGCCGGATCCGGACTTGCCGCAGGCTATGTGGGCAGGCCCGACCTGTCGTCGACGCGATTCGTGGCGTGCCCGTTCGGCGGTGAAGGTGCCCGCATGTACCGCACGGGTGACCTCGTGCGCTGGGGTGCCGACGGTCAGTTGCGGTACGTGGGACGCGCCGACAAGCAGGTCAAGATCCGCGGCTACCGCATCGAACTGGGCGAGGTCCATGCCGCGCTTGCCAATCTGGACGGTGTCGAGCAGGCCGCGGTGATCGCGCGGGAGGACCGCCCCGGCGACAAGCGCCTGGTCGGTTACGTCACCGGCACGGTCGACCCGGTGGCCGCGCGGACCGTGCTCACCGAACGCCTTCCGGCGTACATGGTTCCGGCCGCGGTGGTGGTGCTCGACACGTTGCCGCTGACGGTCAACGGCAAGCTCGACACGCGCGCACTGCCGGCACCGGAGTACCGCGACGCCGATTCCTACCGCGCACCGGCAGACGCGGTCGAGGACATCCTGGCAGGTATCTACGCCCAGGTGCTCGGTGTCGAACGCGTCGGCGTCGACGACTCGTTCTTCGACCTCGGCGGAGACAGCATTTCGTCGATGCAGGTGGTGGCCAGGGCGCGGGCCGCGGGCTTGGTGTGCCGGCCGCGGGACATCTTCGTCGAGCAGACGGTGGCCAGGCTGGCCCAGGTGGTGTCGTCGGCAGACGGTGAACCGGGCACGGTCGACGAAGGCACTGGCCCGGTGACGTTGACGCCGATCATGCGGTGGCTGCGCAGCCTCGACGGCCCGACCGATCAGTTCAACCAGACCGTCGTCGTCCAGGCACCCGCGGGTGTCACCGAATCCGACGTGGAAGTGTTGCTCCAGACGCTGCTGGACCGGCATGCAATGTTGCGCGTGCGGGTTGGCGACGGGTCCGCGGAAGTCCCTGAGAAGGGCACGGTCCGGGCGCGTATCCACCCGGTGGACGCGCTGTCCGACGCCGCGCTCGACATCGCACGGTCCGAGCTGGACCCGGCCGCGGGTGAGATGGTCAGCGCGTTGTGGGTGGCCGAGACACGCCAGCTGGCGTTGATGATCCACCATCTGGCAGTGGATGCGGTGTCCTGGCGAATCCTGTTGGAGGACTTGAACATCGCGTGGGCGCAGCACCACGGTGGTCAGCCGGTACAACTGCCGTCCGGCGGAATGTCCTTCGCCAGGTGGTCGGCGCTGCTGGCCGAGCGCGCGCTCTCCGAGTCCGTCGTGGAGACCGCCGACGCCTGGCGAGAGATCATGGCGACGCCTGCCGCGCTGCCTGCGCTGCAACCGGAGTTGGACACCTACGCCAACGCGGGACGGCTGTCACTCGAACTGGATGCCGAGACCACGCGCCAGTTGATGACCGATGTGCCCGCCGCGTTCCATGCCGGGGTGCAGGACATTCTGCTGATCGCGCTCGGCTTGGCCGTGGCTGAATTCACCGGCTCGGAGCCGGCCGAGCAGATCGGTATCGACGTCGAAGGGCACGGCAGGCAGGAAGAGCTCGCGCGTGACGTCGACCTGTCGCGCACGGTCGGCTGGTTCACCACCAAGTACCCCGTGGCCGTGCCGGTCGGGGGCGTGTCGTGGGCGCAGGTGACCGCGGGCGAGCCGGCGTTGGGGCCGCTGATCAAGGCCGCCAAGGAAGCGCTGCGCGCGCTTCCCGACGGCCTGACGTACGGGCTGCTGCGCTACCTGAATCCCGAATCCGGCCTGTCCGGGCCGGATCCGGCGATCGGGTTCAACTACCTCGGGCGGCTCGGCGCGGCCGAGCTCGGCGACGACCTGTGGCGCATCGACTCCGACGGGGTGTCGGTCACCGCGGCTGCCACCGCGGTACCCACCCCGCTCGGCCACACCGTCGAACTCAACGCGGGAACGATCGCCACCGACGACGACACGCGGCTGCATGCCACGTGGACGTGGGCGCTTTCGGTCTTGGGCCACGACCAGGTCAGCCGGCTCAGCCAGCTGTGGTTCGACGCGTTGTCCGGAATCTGCGCGCATGTACGGCACGGCGGTGGCGGGCTGACCCCGTCGGACATCGCCCCGGCCCAGTTGAGCCAGCAGGAGATCGACGAGCTGCAGCAGCAGTATCCGGTCGCCGATGTGTTGCCGCTGACACCGCTGCAGCAGGGTCTGCTGTTCCACACGGGTGCCGCGCTGGGCAACGACGATCTGTACGCCGTCCAGCTGGACATCGCGGTCACGGGCGCGCTCGATCCCAAACGGCTGTACGACGCGGTGTACACCGTGGCCAAGCGCCGGCCGAATGTGGTGGCCCGCTTCACCGAGCAGTTCGGTATTCCGGTACAGGTGCTGCCTGCCGAGCCGGTATTCGGTTGGCAGTACCTCGAATTCGACGGTGCCGATGACGTCGAACAGCGGATCGAACAACTGTCGACGGCTGAGCGGGTTGCGGTGTGCGACCTGGACGGGCAACCGGCCTTCCGGGCGGCCCTGGTCAAGACGGCCGAACAGCAGTACCGGTTCATCCTGACCAACCACCACATCGTTCTCGACGGGTGGTCGAAACCGCTTCTGCTGCAGGAGATTTTCGCGAGCTACTTCGGTGCGCGCCTACCGGCGCCCGTGCCGTACCGGCGCTTCGTCTCTTGGCTGGCCGAGCAGGACAACGCCGCGGCACGCGCAGCGTGGGGCCGCGTACTGGACGGTTTCGAAACGCCGACGCTCGTCGGCCCACCCGGCCGCATGGCGCTCGGGCCGCGGAGCGTCGAATCGTTCCAGCTGTCGGCCGAGACCACGAAGGCCCTCGGCGACCTCGCGCGCTCGTGCCACACCACCGTCAGCACCGTGTTGCAGGCCGCGTGGGCCCAGGTGCTGATGTGGTTGACGGGCCAGCACGACGTCGTGTTCGGGACCGCGGTGTCGGGGCGGCCGACCGACCTGGTGGGTGCCGAATCGATGGTGGGACTGTTGATCAACACCGTTCCGGTGCGTGCGACCATCACGCCGGCCACCACCGTTGCCAGCCTGGTCGGGCAGCTGCAGGGGGCTTACACCGAAACCTTGGAGCATCAACACCTGGCGTTGAACGAGATTCACCGCGCGACCGGCCACGACCAATTGTTCGACACCATGTTCGTCTACGAGAACTATCCGATCGACACAGCAGCGCTGCTGGGCGTGCAAGAGCTCGCCATCACTGGCTTCACCAACCGGGAGTACAACCATTACCCCTTGTCGGTGCAAGCCGTTCCAGGCCATGAACTGGGTCTCCGCGTCGAATTTGACACTGACGTCTTCGACTCTGCCCGCATCCGGAAGTTGGTTGACCGGTTGCGGCGGGTACTAGAGGCCATGACCGCAGACACGAGGGAGCAGTCATGAGTGTCGATACCACCCGGACGCTGTTGTCATTGGACCTCGACGACGACGATGAGAACGACCGCCTCGACGAATGGGGTCACCGCGCTGTCCTGACCGAGCCCGGCCCGACGCCGGTCTCGATTCCGGCGATGTTCGCCGAGCAGGCGGCGCGCGTGCCAGAGACGGTCGCGCTGGTGTTCGGGGACCGGTCGTGGACCTACCGCGAACTCGACGAGGCCACCAACCGGCTGGCGCATCTGCTGACCGAACATGGTGCAGGCCCGGGCCAGACCGTGGCGATGCTGATCCCCCGCTCTGCCGAGGCCATCATCGCGATTCTCGCGGTGCTCAAATCCGGGGCCGCGTATCTGCCGATCGATCCGGCGCATCCCGATGCGCGGATCCATTTCATGGTGTCCGACGCGATGCCGATCGCGGCGCTCACCACCGCGGATCTGCGTGCGCGGCTCGACGGGACCGATCTGGTGGTGCTCGACGTCGACGATGCGGGCATCGGCGACCGCCCCAGCACCGCGTTGCCCGGGCCGACACCTGACGACCTCGCATACCTGACGTACACGTCGGGCACCACTGGCGTCCCGAAAGCCGTTGCAGTGGCGCATCGCAACGTCACTCGGCTACTGGGGACACTGCACCCCGACCTGCCCGCGGGTCCGGGGCAGGTGTGGTCACAGTGGCACTCGCTGGTGTTCGACGTGTCGGTGTGGGAGATCTGGGGTGCCTTGCTGCACGGCGGCCGACTTGTCGTCGTGCCGGAGACCGTGGCGAGCTCACCCGACGATCTGCACAACCTGCTGATCACCGAGAAAGTCACCGTGCTGTGCCAAACCCCTTCGGCGGCAGGCATGTTGTCGCCGGAGCGGTTGGAGTCGACCACTCTGGTGGTGGCGGGTGAGGCCTGCCCGACCGAGTTGATGGACCGGTGGGCGACGGCCGGACGCGTGATGATCAACGCCTACGGTCCGACCGAGGCGACCATCTACGCCGCCATGAGCACCCCGCTGACCGCCGGGACGGGCGTCGCACCGATCGGATCGCCGGTGCCCGGGGGTGCGCTGTTCGTCCTCGACAAGTGGCTGCGACCGACTCCCGAAGGCGTCGTCGGCGAGCTGTATGTGGCTGGCGGGGGCGTTGTTCCCGGGTATGCCCGCCGTGCCGGTCTGACAGCTTCGCGGTTCGTGGCGTGCCCGTTCGGCAAGCCGGGCGACCGCATGTATCGCACGGGGGATCTCGTGCGGTGGGGCGCCGACGGGCAGCTCGAGTACCTGGGCCGCGCCGACGAGCAGGTCAAGATCCGCGGCTACCGCATCGAACTCGGCGAGATCCAGGCCACGCTCGCGCGCCTTGACGGCGTCGACCAGGCAGTGGTCATCGCGCGCGAGGATCGCCCGGGCGACAAGCGTCTCGTCGGGTACATCACCGGATCCGCGGATCCGGCCGAACTCCGCAGTGCGCTGGGGCAACGGCTTCCGGCCTACATGGTCCCGGCCGCGGTCGTGGTGCTCGACGCGCTCCCACTGACCGTCAACGGCAAGCTCGACCGGCGTGCCCTGCCCGCACCCGAATACCGCGGCGCCGGTGGGGAATACCGTGCTCCCGCCACGCCGGTCGAGGAAATTTTGGCCGGCATCTACGCCCAGGTGCTCGGCGTCGAGCGGGTCGGCGTGGACGATTCGTTCTTCGATCTCGGCGGCGACAGCATCCTGTCGATGCAGGTCGTGGCCCGCGCCCGCGCGCAGGGCGTGCAATGCCGGCCGCGGGACATCTTCGTCGAGCAGACCGTGGCCCGTCTCGCTGCCGTGGCCGCCGTTGCCGGTGGCGAGGCCGCAGTGGTCGACGAGGGCATCGGACCTGTCATACCGACGCCGATCATGCGGTGGCTCGACACTGTTGACGGCCCGGTCGGCGAGTTCAACCAGACCTTGGTGGTCCAGGCTCCGGCCGGGGTGACCGAGGCGGACGTCAAGGTCGTGCTGCGGGCGTTGCTGGATCGGCACGCCACGTTGCGCATGCGGGTCGACGGCCTGTCGGCAGAGGTTCCGGAGGTGGGTTCGGCACAGCTGCACCTGCATTCGGTTGATTCGTTGACCGACGAGGCGATCCATGCCGCGCGATCGCGGCTCAACCCCGCCGCCGGCGACATGGTCTCCGCGCTGTGGGTTCCCGACACCCGCCAGTTGGTGCTGATCGTGCACCACCTGGCCGTCGACGGCGTGTCGTGGCGAATCCTTTTGGAAGACTTGAACATCGCGTGGGTCCAGCATCACGCCGGGCAAGCGGTCGAGCTGCCGGCCGGAGGCACGTCGTTCGCGCGGTGGTCGCACCTGCTGGAAGAGCACGCGAGCAGCGCCGAGGTGGTCGAGCTCGCCGACACGTGGCGCCACGTTCTCGAGACGCCTCCGGTGTTGCCACCGACCGACGACACCTACGTGGACGCCGGGCAGTTGTCGTTGTCGCTGGACGCAGACACCACCCGTCGGCTGCTCGGTGAGGTACCTTCGGCGTTTCACGCAGGCGTGCAAGACATCCTGTTGATCGCGTTCGGGTTGGCCTGGGCCGAGTTCACGGGTAAGCCTGCCATCGGCATCGACGTCGAGGGCCACGGCCGAGCCGAGGAACTCGCTCGCGACGTGGATCTGTCCCGCACCGTGGGCTGGTTCACCACCAAGTACCCCGTCGCACTCGCGGCAGGGCCATTGCGGTGGGAGCACGTCACGTCGGGTGATCCCGCCCTCGGCGCGGCGATCAAGCACGTCAAGGAGCAGCTCCGCACCTTGCCGGATGGCCTCACCTACGGACTGCTTCGGTACTTGAATCCCGATGTGGACCTTGCCGGTTCGGAGCCGACCATCGGCTTCAACTATCTGGGCCGGCTCGGTACGGGCGACCTCACCGACGACATGTGGCGCATCGACGCCGAGGATCTGACGGCCGCGGAGGCCGCCTCGGCGGTCGCGATGCCGCTCATGCACACCGTGGAGCTCAATGCGGGCACGTTGGACGGTGATGGCGGTCCGCGCCTGCAGGCCAACTGGACGTGGGCGCCGTCGGTGATCGACGAGGCTCAGATCAACCGGCTCGGCACGCTGTGGTTCGAGGCCCTGAAGGGGATCTGCGCGCATGTGAAGAACGGCGGCGGTGGGTTGACCCCGTCGGACCTGGCCCCGGCCCGGTTGAGCCAGCAGCAGATCGACGAACTGCAGGAGCAGTACACCGTCGCCGATGTGCTGCCGCTCACCCCGGTGCAGCAAGGGCTGCTGTTCCACTCGACGTTCGCGGGTGGCGCCGACGACCTCTACGCGGTGCAGCTGGACATCACGGTGGCAGGCGTGCTCGACCAGCATCGGCTGCGCGACGCCGTGCACACCGTGGTCGCCCGCCATCCCAACCTCGCCGCGCGGTTCACCGACCGGTTCGGGGAGGCCGTGCAGGTGCTCACCGCCAACCCGGTGATGGCGTGGCGGTACCTCGATCTGCGCGGAGACGACCGCAACCCCGACGGTGAGATCGATCAGTTGTGCGCGGCCGAGCGGGCCGCGGTGTGCGACTTGATCGACCGGCCGACGTTCCGGGCCGCGTTGATCCGAACCGCGGGCAATCAGCACCGATTCGTGCTGACCTTCCACCACATCGTCGTGGACGGCTGGTCCCTGCCGATCCTGCTGCAGGAGATCTTCGCCAGTTACTTCGGACAGCGCCTGCCGGCGCCCGCGTCCTACCGGAGCTTCGTCAACTGGCTCTCGGAGCAGGATCGCGATGCCGCAAAAGCGGCTTGGCGCAAGGCATTGGACGGGTTCCACACGCCGACCCTGGTCGCACCACCGGCACCGCCCGGGCCCCGCGGGGTCGAGTCCTACCGGGTTTCGAACGAGCTCACCCAGGCTCTCGGTGAACTCGCGCGCTCGCAGCACACCACGGTCAACACAGTGCTGCAGGCCGCCTGGGCGCAGTTGCTGATGACGCTGACCGGTCAGCACGATGTCGCATTCGGCACCGCGGTGTCGGGACGTCCTGCCGAACTGGCCGGGTCCGAATCGATCGTGGGCCTGCTGATCAACACCGTTCCGGTGCGGGCGCGCACGAGCGCCGACACCACGGTGGCCGGCCTGCTGGAACAGCTGCAGCATGCCCACAACGACACGCTCGAGCACGAACACCTGGCGCTCAACGAGATTCATCACCTCGCGGGCCACGATCAACTGTTCGACACGCTGTTCCTCTACGAGAGCTACCCGATCGACACGAGCGGGTTCATGGGCGTGCACGAGCTGACCATCACCGAGTTCAAGAACCGCGAGTACAACCACTATCCGCTGTCGGTGATGGTGATCCCCGGGCATGAGCTCGGCCTGCGGGTCGAGTACGACACCGGTGTGTACGACGTAGCCGACATCGAGGGCATGATCGACCGGTTCCAGCGCCTGCTGGCCTCGATGACCAGCGATCCGTCGCGTCGGCTGTCGTCGATGGACGTGCTCGAGGACCATGAGCACGACCGGCTCGACGACTGGGCCAACCGCGCGGTGCTGACGCAACCGGTGACCGCGCCGGAGTCGATTCCGGCCGCGTTCGCCGCTCAGGTGGAACGCGACCCGTGCGCGTTGGCCCTGACCTTCGAAGACCGCTCGCTGACCTACGGTGAGCTCGACGAAGATGCGAACCGGCTGGCGAACATGTTGGCCATGTACGGCGCGGGCCCGGGAGAGTCGGTGGCTCTGCTGATTCCGCGTTCCGACGAGGCCATCGTGGCGATCCTTGCGGTGCTGAAGACGGGTGCGGCCTATGTGCCGATCGACCCGGCGGTCCCGGATACCCGGCTGGAGTTCATGCTGACCGATGCGGCGCCGATCGTCGCAGTCACCACGTCGGAGCTGCGGGTACGGCTGGACGGTTTCGATGTCGAGGTGCTTGAGGTCGACGAACCCGATGATCCCGCCGTCGCGATCTACCCCAGCACCAAGTTGCTGCCGCCGTCGCCCGACGATATCGCGTACATGATCTACACGTCCGGCACCACCGGTGTCCCGAAAGGTGTTGCGGTCACGCATCAGAACGTGACGCAGGTGGTCAAGTCCCTGCCGGCCGAGCTGCCGTCGGGCCCGGGCCAGGTGTGGTCGCAGTGGCACTCGCTGGTGTTCGACGTGTCGGTGTGGGAGATCTGGGGCGCGCTGCTGCACGGCAGCCGGCTCGTCGTCGTACCCGAGTCGGTCGCGGGTTCCCCGGACGAACTGCATGATCTCCTGGTCGCCGAACAGGTCAGCGTTCTCTACCAAACCCCTTCGGCGGTGGGCATGTTGTCGCCGGAAGGCCTGGAGAACACGGCCCTGGTGGTGGCGGGTGAAGCGTGCCCGACCGAGGTCGTGGATCGCTGGGCACCTGGCCGCGTGATGATCAACGCGTACGGTCCGACCGAGGCCACGATCTATGCGGCCATGAGTGCGCCGCTGCAGGCCGGTACGGGTTCGGTGCCCATCGGGTCGCCGGTTCCCGTCGGTGCGACCTTCGTCCTCGACGAATGGCTGCGTCCGGTGCCGCCCGGTGTGGTCGGCGAGCTGTATCTGGCGGGCCGCGGGGTGGGCATCGGTTACCTCCACCGGTCGGGTTTGACCACCACGCGGTTCGTGGCGTGCCCGTTCGGTGAACCGGGTTCGCGCATGTACCGCACGGGCGACCTGGTGCAGTGGGGCCCCGATGGGCAGTTGCAGTACCTGGGCCGGGCCGACGAGCAGGTCAAGATTCGCGGCTATCGCATCGAACTCGGCGAGATCCAGGCCGTGCTGGCAGCGCAGGACGGCGTGACGCAGGCCGCGGTGATCGCGCGCGAAGACCGTCCGGGTGACAAGCGTCTCGTGGGGTACGTGACGGGAACGGCGGACCCGGCCGAGTTGCGCAGCGCGCTGGGGCAACGGCTTCCGGCCTACATGGTTCCGGCCGCGGTGGTCGTGCTCGACGCGTTGCCGCTGACCGTCAACGGCAAGCTCGACCGGCGGGCACTCCCGGCGCCCGACTATCACGACGCCGCGCGGTACCGCGCGCCGGCCAGCCCGGTCGAAGAGATGATCGTCGGCATCTACTCCCACGTGCTCGGTGTCGAACGGGTGGGAACCGACGATTCGTTCTTCGACCTCGGCGGGGATTCCATCTCGGCGATGCGCGTCGTCGCCGCGATCAACACCGCCCTCGATGCGAATCTTGCGGTGCGCACCTTGTTCGAGGCGCCGTCGGTGAGAAGCCTCAGCTTGCATCTCGACGGTGACACCAGCTCCGTCACAGCGCATCCTGACACCCACGGGCCCAGCTTCGCCTCGGTGCACGATCCCGATTCGGATGAGATCCGGGCGAGCGATCTCACCCTGGACAAGTTCATCGATGCCGCGACCTTGCGGACGGCGCCGAGCCTGCCACGCCCCAACGGGCAGACTCAGACGGTCCTGCTGACGGGTGCGACCGGATTCCTCGGCCGCTACCTGCTGCTGGACTGGCTGCGGCGGCTGCGACGCGTCGACGACACCGTGATCTGCCTGGTGCGGGGCAAGTCTGACGATGAGGCGCGTCGCCGCCTCGAGGCGACGTTTGCCACCGACCCGGTGCTGAGCAGGCACTTCAAGGAGTTGGCAGGCGAACGCCTCAAGGTCATCGCAGGCGACAAGGGCGAGCCGAATCTCGGCCTGGACGAGCAGACGTGGCAACAGCTGGCCCGCGACGTCGACCTGATCGTCGATTCCGCGGCGTTCGTCAACAGCGTGCTGCCCTACTGGGAGCTGTTCGGCCCCAACGTCGTCGGCACAGCCGAGCTGATCAGGTTCGCGATCACCACGAAGCTCAAGCCCTACACGTTCGTCTCGACGTCCGACGTCGGTAGGCAGATCGAGCCCTCGCGGTTCACCGAAAGCGCTGACATCCGGTTGATCAGCGCTACGCGTACGGTCGACGCCAGCTATGCCAACGGTTACGGCAACAGCAAGTGGGCCGGTGAGGTACTGCTTCGCGAGGCACACGATCTGTGCGGGCTGCCGGTCGCGGTGTTCCGTTCCGGCATGATCATGGCCGAGCCCAACTACGCGGGACAGTTGAACGTGGCCGACACGGTGACCCGGATGGTGTTGAGCATCGTGGCCACGGGTGTCGCGCCGGAGTCGTTCTACCGGCTCGGTCCGGACGGCGAGCGGCAGCGTGCCCACTTCGACGGTCTGCCCGTCGATTTCGTCGCCGAGGCGATCACGACGCTGGGGTGGCGGGTGGCCCGCTCCGCGTGGCCTGAGTTCGAGACCTATCACGTGATGAACCCGCACGACGACGGCATCGGTATCGACCAGTACATCGACTGGCTGATCGAGGCCGGCTATCCGATCGAGCGCATCGGCGATTTCCAGGAATGGTTGCGGCGTTTCGAAATCGGTCTGCGGGCCCTGCCGGATCGGCAGCGACAGAACTCGGTGCTGCAGATGCTCATGGTGTTGCGACAGCACGGGGATCTGCAGCCGCCCGAGCCGACGCTGGGGTCGTACGCGCCGGCCGACCGGTTCCACGCTGCGGTACGTGAGGCGGAAATCGGTCCGGCGGGCGACATTCCGCATGTCTCTGCACCGGTGATCGTCAAGTACGTCACTGATTTGCAACGACTCGGCTTGCTCTGAGCCTATGTGGACCGAAATTCTGGGATGGGCACTTCTGGTGTCCCTCAACCCGATGCTGCTGGGAGCCATCGTGCTCGTGATCTCCCGGCCGCGGCCGGTGCAGAACCTGCTCGCGTTCTGGGTGGGCTGCGTGATCGTGAACGTGCCTGCGCTGCTGATCCCGTTGGTGGCGCTGCACTCCGTGCCGTCATTCGCAGCTCTCGCACAGGAACTCGCGACACCTGACCCCACCTCGGGGATCCAGCCCCTGCAGCTGGGCACGGGAGTGCTCGCACTGTGCCTCGCGGTGCTGATCCTGGTGCGCAGCCGGGTCCGGCAGCGGGTGCCTGCGCGGTCCGCGAGCGGCGGTGATTCGTCGGTCCTGGTGCTGGATTCGGATGAGTCCGAAGCTGATTCGCGGCCGCCCGGCCGCATCCGGCGGCTGCTGGGGCGGGCCCGCGACGAATGGGACAACGGCGCCCTGTGGGTGTCGATGGTTCTGGCGCTGATCTATGTGTTGCCACCGCCGTTGATCCTGTTGATCGACACCGTGATCGTCGGATCGGGAACATCGATCGGAACACAGATCGTCGCAGTCCTGGTGTTCGTCGCGGTGATGTTCGCGGTTTTCGAGATCACGCTGATCAGCTACATGCTCGTGCCGGCCAAGACCCAGGCCGTGCTGGATTCTGTGCACGGATGGGCATTGGTGCACCGCACGCAAGTGCTGATCGTGCTGTTCTTCCTGGTGGGAATCTGGCAGGTGCTCACGGGGCTCGGGATTGCCTGAGTGCGGGCCGCGCCTGCAGTTCGGGTGCGGCGGCGGCAAGTAGCGCGTCGCGCTCCCTGTTCAACGGCGGGTAGATGCGCTGCGTGTTGATCACGACCTTGGTGGCCTTGGCCTGTGCGCCACGCGACACCACCTGGCGGTCCCACCCTTCGGTGTACACCGCCCCCGCAGGCCCGAGGTCGAGAACTGTCACATACCAGGGGATTCGGAGCCGCAACATGGGCTCGCCGAGGACGTCGCTCACGACGTTGTAACCCGCGTAGCGGCCCATGGGCCTGCCGTGCTGGCATGACATCACCGAGAGGTGGTCGTCGTCCATGCGCGCGGCGGCGACGTCGCCGGCCGCGAACACGCCCGGCGAGCCGATCACCCTCAGGTAGTCGTCGACAGCGACCCGGCCCAGCCGGTCGCGGTCGACGCCCAGTTGCGCCACAAGGGGATTGGCCCGCATGCCGGCACACCAGACCACGGTGCGCGAGGCCAGCACGTCGCCCGACGACAGCGTCACACCGTGTGCGTCCACCGCGGCGACACCGACGCCGGTGAGAGTCTCGACCCCGTTCTCGGCGAGCGCAGCTTCGATCACCGGGCGCGCCGACATCCCCATGTCGGATCCGACGTGGGGGTTGCGGTCGATCAACACCACCCGCGGCGCTACGGAGGATCCTGCGAAAGTCTTGGCCAGCATTCCGGGAAGTTCGCACGCCGTCTCGATGCCCGTGAGTCCGGCGCCGACCACGACGGCCGTGGCTGCCTCGGGGGTGGCGCGCTCGTCCGCGAGCTGTGCGAGGTGGCGGTGGAGTCTCATGGCTCCGTCGTAGGTGTCCACGTCGAATCCGAACTCTCGCAAGCCGGGGAGGTCGGGCTTGACCACCTGACTGCCCAACGCCACGACCACGCGGTCGTACCGGTGATGGTCCTCGGGGCCGACGGTCACGGTGCGCTGCGCCGTGTCGATCGCCGTGACCTCGCCCGTGACGTGCCCGACGCCCACCGGGTCGAGAACGTCGCTCAGCGATATCCGGCACCTGGTCAGGTCTGCTTCGTAGTTGCGGACCCGGATGTCATGGAACGGCTGCGAGCTGATCACCGTCACGGTCAGCGCGCCCTCGGCTACCCCGAGCTCCTCGCGTCGCCGGGCCGCGCCGAGTGCGGCCCACAGTCCCGCGAACCCCGAACCCAGAACCAGGATGCGATCGGTCACGCAGACATCGTGGCAGCGCGAGGCTCGCCAAATTCGTGACAACGTACGTTGTCACGAGCTACCGTGTCGAACGATGACCGTTGCCCGGGCACCGTTGAACAAGCCGAGGAAGCCGCCCTATGTGCTGGCGGGCCTCGTCACCGCGTTGGTGATCGCCTTGGTGTTCGGGTTGATCTGGCTGCAGTTTCGCGGGTTCTTCCAGCCGAAAACCCAGATCACGGTGCTTTCCGGGCGGGCGGGGCTGTCGATGGATCCCGGGTCCAAGGTGACCTACAACGGGGTGCCGATCGGCCGGCTCAAGGCGGTCGACGTGGTCACGGTCGATGGCAATCCCGCGGCCAGGTTGTTGCTGGACGTGGACCCGAAGTACCTGCGGTTGATTCCCGAGAACGTCGATGTCGAGTTGCGTGCCACCACGGTGTTCGGCAACAAGTACATCTACTTCGCATCACCTCAGGAGCCGTCCTCGGCTCGGGTTTCGGAGTCGACGCCGATTCAGGCCACGGGCGTGACGACGGAGTTCAACACGTTGTTCGAGACCATCACCAAGATCTCCGAACAGGTCGATCCGATCAAGCTCAACGAGACGTTGACCGCGACGGCGCAGGCCCTTGACGGGTTGGGCGACAAGTTCGGTCAGTCGGTAGTCAACGGCAACACGATCCTGGCCGACCTGAACCCGCGGATGCCGCAGATCCGTCGCGACCTCTCCGGGGTCGCGGACTTGACCGCGGTCTACTCCGAGGCATCGCCGGATCTGTGGGACGGGCTGACGAACGCTGTCACCACCGCACGAAGCGTCAACGCGCAGCGTGGCAATCTGGATCAGGCGTTGATGGCCGCGGTCGGGTTCGGCAACACCGGCGGTGACATCTTCGAGCGTGGCGGGCCGTATCTGGTGCGGGGCGCGCAGGATCTGTTGCCCACCTCGGCGCTGCTGGACAAGTACAGCCCCGAGCTCTTGTGCACGATCCGCAACTTCCACGACGCGGCCCCGAAGATGGCGGACGCGTTCAGCGGCAACGGCTACTCGGTCCGGACCCACACCTCCATAGTCGGCGTCGGCAACCCGTACGTGTATCCGGAGAACCTGCCGCGCGTCAACGCCAAGGGCGGGCCGGAAGGCCGGCCGGGTTGCTGGCAGCCGATCACGCGCGATCTGTGGCCCATGCCGTACCTGGTCATGGACACCGGTGTGTCACTGGCGCCGTACAACCACTTCGAACTAGGCCACCCGATCATGGCCGAGTACGTCTGGGGCCGCCAGGTCGGCGCCCCCACCATCAATCCCTGACGAACACCGTGTCACCGCCGACGATCGTCTGCACCACCTGCACCATGCCGACGTCCGTCGCGGTCGTGATGTCCTGGTCGAGCACCACGAGGTCGGCCAACATGCCCGCCGCGATCCGCCCGGTCCGGTCCTGACCGTTGGCGTACGCGGAGCCCGCGGTGTAGGCGTGGATCGCCGACTGCAGGGAGATGCCCTCCTGTGCCTGCAGAGGGGTGTCGAAGACGCCGTCGCCGATCGCGTGCGGATCGGCATGCGTGCCGGTGCGGTGTACCGCGGTGTGGATGGCCCACAACGGATTCGGATCAGTCACCGGCCAGTCGCTGCCCATCGCCAGCGTGCCACCGTGGCGTTGGATCGAGCCGAACGGGAAGTGCCAGAGCTCACGGTCCGGTCCGAGCAGCGGCAGCTTGCGCTCGACGATCTCCTTGTCACGGCGAGCCCACAGGGCCTGGATGTTGGCGATCACGCCGAGCCGGCCGAATCGCGGAATATCCTGCGGGTCGACCACATCCAGGTGGGCGATCTGATGTCGGCCGTCGAACTGCGGGTGCTGGGCGATCGCGTGCCCGAGCGCGTCGAGGCATTCGCGGACCGCACGGTCACCGACGGCGTGCATGTGGACGCCGAACCGCTCGCCCGCGAGCAGGGCCGTGACCTTGTGCAGATCCTCGGGGTCGATGAACGACTCGCCCGTGTCGTGGCCTGCGACGGCCCGATACGGCGCAAGCATCGCGGCCGTGCAGTTCTCACAGATGCCGTCCTGCATGACCTTGACCATGGTTGCGGTGAACCGGGAATGGCCGGTGCGATCACGGCGCGCGCACAGCTCGCCGAGTTGCTCGGCGCCGCGCTCGGCCTCCCACCACAGGGCGCCGACCACCCGTGCGGTCAGTTCGCCGGCCTCGTCGGCGTCGACGTAGGTCGCGAAATTGTCCTTGAGCCCGAAGAATTCGGCACCGACCGCGGCGTCCTGCCAACCGGTCACACCGACGGAGTGCAGCCGTCGCTGTGCTTCAAGCAGGGCGCGCCGCATGAACTCCGGCGTCACTTCGGGGATGAGGGCGTTGACGGCGTCGCCACCGCGATCCAGCAAAACCCCGGTGGGTTCGCCGTCGTGATCGCGGATGATCCGGCCGCCCGCGGGATCGGCGGTGTCCGACGTGATCCCGGCCAGCTCGAGGGCGCGCGTGTTGACCCAGGCGCCGTGGTAGTCGTGGCTCGTCAGGATCACGGGCCGGTCGGCGGCGACGGAGTCGATGTCCTGGCGGGTCGGAAAGCCGCCCGGGAACGCGTCGCCGTACCAGCCCGCCCCGGCGATCACGGCCTCGTCGGGATTGGCGGCGGCGTACTCGGCGATCGCGGCGAGATAGCTCTGGCGGTCGTGGGCCAGGCCGGACAGGTCGCACCGCAGCGCCGACATGCCCGCGGCGACCGGATGCGCATGCGCGTCGACGAATCCGGGCAGCAGACTCGCACCACCCAGATCGGTGATCTCCGTGTGCTTTCCGATCATGTCACGGTCGACGCCGCGGCCCACGCCGACGATCGAGTTGCCGTGGACGGTCACGGTGTCGGCTCCGGCCGCGTCGAACACGGCGGCGTTGGTGAAGATGCGGTCGGCAATCATGGTGTCTTTCAGGCCGTGACGGTCTGACGGTCGGCGAGCACCAGTGCGCTGGCGTGCTCGGCGACCGCCATGATGGTGCCCACCGGGTTGACCGAAGGGATGGTGGGGAACACCGACGCGTCGACCACGCGCAGGCCGTCCACGCCGCGGACCCTCAGCCGTGAATCGCACACCGCCATCGGATCGTCATCGGAACCCATCCGACAGGTTCCGGACACGTGGTAGACGGTCTGGTGGGTGGCCCGCAGCGCCTCGGACAGCTCGTCGTCGGACTGCGCGTCCGGCCCCGGGAAGACCTCGCGGACAAGCCACTTGGCCATCGGTTCGGCCTCGGCGATCCGGCGGGCCAGCCGGATCCCGGCGATCAGGACCGCCTCGTCATGCCCGTCAGCATCGGTGAAATACCGGTAGTCGATCGAGGGACGCTCGGCGGGATCGGACGACGTGATCCAGACCCGCCCACGGCTGCTGGGCTTGGCGACGTTCGGCGCTATCGACACGATGCGCTCGGGCATCTCGACACCGCGCGCGATGGCGTGGTCGGCGACGGCTTCGACGGGGAAGTGCATCAGCACCTCGGGCCGAGCGGGGCTGTCCTCCGACAGGCGCACCGCGGCCCCGGCATCCCACCCGGTCGCGCACGTGCCGGGCACGTCGGCGGCGGCTTCCCAGACGATGAGACCTTCGGCGTGGTCCATGAGGTTCTCGCCCACCCCAGGAGCGTCGACCACCTGCACAACGCCCGCCGCGGCCAGCACATCGGCCGGGCCGATCCCGGACAGCTGCAGCAGCTTTGGCGAATCGATGGCCCCGCAGCACACGATGACCTCCCGGTCGGCCCGGAACTCGTGGCGGTTACCCGCATCGTCGCGGGTGATCACGCCGACGGCTCGACCGTCTTCGACGAGGAGCCGCTCGGCGTGCTGTCCGTGCTCGATTACGAGATTGTCGCGCTCGACGATCGCGTCGTGCAGGTAATGCACCGACGTCGAGGACCGCAGGTGGCTCTGCGGGGTGTAGCCGATCTCGAAGAATCCGGCTCCGACGCCCGTGGCGGCGAAGTCGGGGTCGGAGTTCCAGGCCCGCCGGGCAGGCAGATCCAGCGCCCGCCGGGCGGAGTCCACCACGTCGCCGACGTACGGGTTTCGGTCCTTGTCGGCGACGGGCTCGACCGGCGCGAGGATCCGGTCGAACGCGTCGTGTACCGCGGCGGCGTCCCAGCCTGTGACGCCCAGCGCGGCCCACTCGTCGAGGTCGGCCGCGAGTGGCCGCCACGTGATCATGGTGTTGGCCGTCGAACAGCCCCCGAGGATCTGCATGCGGGCCTGGCGAATGCCGGAGTTGCCGCGCTCCTGCGGCACACTGCGGTAGTCGAGGTCGTATTCGCTCTCCAGCATCTGTGCCCACCGGCGGATGTCGCGGGCGCGGGGCTCGTCCTTGTCGGAGGGGCCTGCTTCGAGCACCGTGACCGTGACGTCCGGATCCTCGGAAAGTCGCGATGCCACAATGCATCCGGCGGTGCCGCCACCGACGATCAGATAGTCGGCCATGCTCACGCCACCGCGGGCTGCGTCACGGGTGCGACCACCTTGGAGCGCATGAGCGCGTAGTACAGCGGGCAGATGACGGCCAGGCCGACGATCCACGAGATGTCGACGCCGCCCATCGCCGCGGCCGCGAATCCGGTGAACAGCGTGGTCGACAGGAAGGGGATCTGGATCAGGATGCCGATGAAGTAGCACGCGATCGCGGTCCAGTTGAACCTCCCGTACCGGCCACCGTCACGCTCGAACAGTGAGTCGATGTCGTAGACGCCGTGACGCAGCAGGTAGTAGTCGACGAGATTGACTGCGGTCCAGGGGATCAGGACACACAGCAGCAAGGCCAAGAAGTTCGCGTAGTTGGCCAGGAAGTCTTCCGCGCTGACCAGCGCGGGGATGATCGCGATGACAAACAGCACGATGGCCGTCACCGCGCGGCTGCCCGCGGCGGGACGCCACCGCGGAAACAGGTTCTGGCCCACCGTGATCGTGGACAGCGCACCGCAGTACAAATTCATGGCATTGGTGGCCGTGATGCCGATCGCGAAGATCGCGAACACGCCCGTGCTCACCCCGCGCGTGAGCGTCGACAGGCCTTCGAGGGTCTCGTCGGTCGGCAACGCGGCACCCACCAGCACACCGAGCAGCATCGGCAACACCGAGCCCAGCACGCAGCCCGCATAGGTGCCCCAGAAGGCGGCGCGCTGGCCGGTGTCCTTGGGCATATACCGCGTGTAGTCGGAAACATAAGGTGCATAGGCGATCTGCCACAGGGCCGCGACCGACAGGGTGGCCATGAACCCGGCCCAGCTGAACCCGCTGGTGTGCCAGGTGTCGGCGGGAACACCGTTGACCCCGATCATCCAGGCGAATGCCACGACCAGCGCCCCGCCGGCGACCACGGACAGAAACGCGGTCACGCGGTGGATGAGCCGGTAACCCACGATTGTCGCGACGACGCTGATCAGCCCGATGATCATGATGGACCAGTTGGTGGGCAGGCCGGTCACCTTGGCCAGCGCCTGACCGCCGAGGACCGCGTTGGACGCGAAGAAGCCCAGGTACATGAAGACCACCAGGACCACCACGAGAAGGCTGCCGTACGAACCGAACTGGGCCCGGGTCTGCAGCATCTGGGGCACACCCATCTGCGGGCCCTGGGCGGCGTGCAACGCCATCACCACACCGCCGATGACATTGCCGAGGATGATCGCGGCTGCGCCGGCCCACAGCGGCAGGCCGAACACCGTGGTGGCGAGTGCGCCGGTGATGATGGTCAGCAACATGATGTTGGACCCGAACCAGACGGTGAAGAGGTCACGGGCGCGGCCGTGCCGTTCGTCGACCGGGACGTGGTCGATGGTCCGTTGTTCTACGGGTGCGGCGGACACCGGAACTTTATCGTTCATCTGACGGCTGCTCTCTTTGCGGGCCCTGCGGCGGTGTGCCGGAATGTGGGATCCCGACATCACGCAGTATTCGCGATGTCGTTCCAAATATAAAACGCATTATTCCGACGTAATTCATCACTTTTTATGATGACCAGATCATTAGAGAATTGTTTCCACCTCGTTTCTCTGGCCTCATAACAGATTGGTGCACAACGGTATTCGTCAGAGTGCGATCCAGGTGGTTTTCAGGCCGGTGTATTTGTCGAGCGCGTGCAGGGACAGATCGCGGCCGAATCCGGACTGCTTGAATCCGCCGAACGGGGTCTGAGGGCTCAGTGCGTCGACGGTGTTCACCGACACCGTGCCTGCGCGCAGTGCCCCCGAGACGCGGTGCGCGCGGGACAGGTCACGGGTCCACACCGAGGCAGCCAGACCGTAGACGGTGTCGTTGGCCATCGCGATCGCCTGTGCTTCGTCGGCGAACGTCTGCACGGCCAGCACCGGCCCGAAAACCTCTTCGGTCACCAGCTCGGCGGTCGAGGGCAGGTTCGCGACGATCGTGGGGGACACGAAACAGCCGCGGCCGTCGACCGTTTCACGTGTCCCGCCGGTGATGACCTCGCCGTCGGCACGGGCCCGCTCGATGAACCCGACGACCCGCTCGGTGTGCTGTTCGTCGACGAGGGCGCCCAGGGTGGACGCCGGATCCAGCGGATTGCCCGGCCGCACGTCGGCAGTGCGCTTGACCAGCTCGGCGAGGAACTCTTCGGCGATCGACTCGTGCAGCAGCAGCCGGGAATTCGACGAGCACACCGCGCCCTGGTTGTAGAACGCCCCGAAGATTGCCTTGTCCACCGCGGCATCCAGGTCCGCATCGGCGAACACCAGGTTCGGGCTCTTGCCGCCGCACTCCAACCAGACCTGCTTGGCGTTGGAGTCCGCGGCGTAGCGCAGGAACCGCTTGCCGGTTTCGGTCGAGCCGGTGAACGCGATGACGTCGACTCCGGGGTGGCGTCCCAGCGCCTCACCGGCCGTCGGGCCGAGGCCTGGAACCACGTTGAGCACGCCCTCGGGCAGTCCGGCTTCCACGGCGAGCTCGGCGAGCCGGATCGAGGACAGCGGCGCCTGCTCGGCGGGCTTGAGGACGACAGAGTTGCCCGCCGCGAGCGCGGGAGCGACCTTCCACACCGCGAGGTCGAGCGGGAAGTTCCACGGCGTCACCGCGCCGACGACACCGAGCGGCTCGCGGGTCACCAGCGCGAGATTGCCGGGCTCGGTGGGTGCGATCTCGCCCGACTGCTTGTCGATGGCCTCGCCGTAGAACGCGAAAAGCTCGGCGGCCGAGGGCACGTCGACGGTGTGTGCTTCGGCGACGAGCTTGCCCATGTCCATCGAGTCCAGCAGCGCCAGCTCCTCGCTGTGCGCCAGGATCAGTTCCGAGAGTTGGCGCAGCACACGCTTGCGGTGCGACGCCGAGGCCTTCGACCAGGCGCCCGATTCGAACGCGGTGCGTGCCGACGCCACTGCCGCGTCGACGTCGTCGGCATCGGCCGACGCCACCGGCGCGATCAGCTCACCCGTGGCGGGGTTCACCGAGTCGAACGTCGCGCCGGACAACGCGGCCCGATACTTGCCGTCGATGAAAACCTCGGTGCGCGGCGTGATTTCGCCGGCCAGCCGGGTCCAGTCGTCGAGCGTGGTCATGTGCCTGCCTCTCAGGGGACGTAGATCGCGAACTGCTTGACCAGCGGCTCGGTGACGCGGTACTCGCCGCGCCAGCCCTTTGTCAGGGTGAACGAGTCGCCGGGGCCGAAGGTGTGGGCGACGCCGTCGTCGCCGGTCAGGGTTATCGATCCTTGCAGCACCCGGGTGTACTCGTCGCCCGGGTAGCTCTCGATGAACTCGGCGTAGGGTTCGGCGCGCCACGATCCGACCGTGAACTTCTCGTCGGCGCTGGCGAGGTGCACGGCCTCGGTCTCTGCCGGGTCACCCTCGCGCAGGGTCTCGGCGGTGACGTAGCTGCTGGGGGTCATGGCCGCGACGGCGTCGGGGCCGGCGGGGATGAGTGCAGGCATGGATTCTCCTCAGACGGTGGCCGGCTGGACCGGCGTGATGGGTAAGAAGGCACAGGTGCCCGGATTTTCAGGTGCGAGTTCTGCGGTTTCACGCAGATACGGCACCGGGCCCAGCGTCTGCGGTTCGTCGAGCTCTTCGGCGTAGCGGTGACCCGACCACACGGCGGCGGCGATGGTGGCGGGCGCCCACACGTCGCCGATGGCCCGCACGCTCAGCAGGTCCGCGTCGGCCCATTCGCTTTCGCGGCTCAGCAGCTCTTGGTAGAGGCCGTCGTGGGGGAGCCGCGCGGTCACCATGACGACCGAATCCGCGTTCATGGTGCCCTCGTCACCGGTGTAGACGCATGCGGTCCGCACGCCGTCGGCAGTGACGGCGGTGACCGCGGTGTTGGTCCGCACATCGATGCCGGCCCGGATCACGCGCTTGCGGATCCGGGCGACCTCCAAGGTGTTGGTGGTCCATTGCGACACGTGCGCGGCGGGCGTGATCAGGGTGA
Organism: Mycolicibacterium mageritense; assembly: GCF_010727475.1. Lineage (NCBI taxonomy): Bacteria > Bacillati > Actinomycetota > Actinomycetes > Mycobacteriales > Mycobacteriaceae > Mycobacterium > Mycolicibacterium mageritense. The sequence goes on along the minus strand of NZ_AP022567.1, from coordinate 2,418,260 downwards.
CGTCCATGCCCTCTTTGGCGAGCAGCTCGGCGATCACACCACCCATGTAGTAGTGGTCGTCGTCGAACACCACGACGCGCTGACCGCGCGGGCGCGTGCCCGCCATGATGTCATCGGGGCTCAGAATGTCTGCGCCCTCGGCGATTTCGAGAGGCTTGGTGTGCCAGCGGCCGACGCCGTCGGTGCGCCAGCCTGCGCCGGTGGCGATCACGACGTGGTTGAAGTCGTTCTCGATGATGTCATCGGCAGTCATCTCGCTCTGCATGAAGACCTCGACGTTGTCGAGCTTGGCCAGCTGCTGCTCGCGGTAGTCCACGACGCGGATCCACGCCGAGAGGCTCGGCAGTTTCGACTCGCGCGCAACACGGCCGCCCAGCGTGCGCGTGGCCTCCGCGAGGCTCACGGTGTAGCCCCGGTTGCCCAGTGAGCGGGCCGCTTCCAGCCCGGCCGGTCCGGCGCCGACGACCAGCACCGAGGAGTCGCTGGCCTTGGCGCGGATCTTCTCGGGATGCCAGCCGCGGCGGAACTCCTCACCCATGGTCGGGTTCTGGGTGCAGCGGATGGGAGACATGGTGAAATCACCTGACACGCAGATGTTGCACCCGATGCATTCCCGGATGTCCTCGAGGTGGCCGCTCTCGATCTTGCTGGGCAGGAAGGGGTCGGCGATAGACGGCCGGGCTGCGCCGATGAGGTCGAGCACACCGGTCTTGACCTGGTGCACCATCGTGTCGGGCGAGGTGAAACGACCAACGCCCACAACAGGTTTGGTGGTGAGTGCCTTGAGCCCGCGCACGTAGGGCTCCTGTTCGGCCTCGGGGCCGAACCTGGACGTGACCGAATCGTCCTCCCAGCTGCCCAGCACGAAGTCCCACAGGTCGGGGTGCTCGCCGAGCATGCCGATGACGTCCTCGATCTCGGCCCGCGTGATGCCGTCGTCGCCGAGCAGCTCGTCGACCGAGATGCGGCACGCCACCGCGGCCTTGCCGGCACACATCTCGCGGGTGTCCTCGAGAATCTCGCGCAGCAGCCTCGCCCGGTTCTCGATGCTGCCGCCGTATTCGTCGGTGCGGTTGTTGTAGCGCCGCGACAGGAAGTGGTGCAGACCGCCGATGGCGTGCCCCGCGTAGACGTAAATGATGTCGTATTCGGCCTGCAGGGACCGGCGGACGGCCTCGCGGTGCCAGAAGCGCATGTCGGCGATGTCGGCCTTGGTCATCTCGCGGGCCTGCACCGGGTCGTAGTTCCACGACACGACCGGCAGGTTCTGCGGGCCCAGCGGGGCCTCCCGGCTGATCAGGTTCGGCGAGTTCAAGCCGTTGTGGGCCAGTTCGATGCCGGCCAGGGCGCCGCCCTCGTGGATCTTCTCCGCGATGCGGGCCACGGCGGGCAGATCCTGGTCGTCCCACAGCCGCAGTTCGATGAACGGCCCGATGTCCGAGGTGGGGTGGATCTCGACCTGCTCGGTGCACACCACGGCCCACCCGCCCTCGGCCTTGATCCGGCGCATGTAGGCCTCACCCGACGGGTCGCGGTATCCCATGCCATTGCAGTGCGGCACCTGGTAGAAGCGGTTGCGCGCGGTGACCGGGCCGATCTGTACGGGTTCGAAGAGGATGTCGTACCGGGGGTCTCGCATCGAGTCATTCCTAAAGTTCGTGACGTGGCTCACGCCTGGGCTAACAGCTATCGTCGTGCGCCCCAAAACCTCGGTCAACTAGTGGTTTCAGCGGTTTTGCATCTGTTTTGGCGATGTAGGTGGCCACGGTTCCCCCGATCGGGGGACACGGGTTTGGTCCGGTGGATGGGCCGGTCAGCCGATGGTTGGCGGGGGCGGTGGGCGGCATTCTTATATCAACGCCGGAACACACCGGAAGAAACCTCCAAAAGCCTTACCCGACAAAGGAGTCGACATGACCATCACCCGCCGCATCGCCGCCGGTTTCGCCCTCGCCGCCGCCCCCGCCGTCATATTCCTCGGGGCCACCACGGCCCACGCCGAGGCCTCGCAGACCAACGCGGGCCCCTCGGTCAGCCACCCGGCCTTCCCGAACCAGCACAACTTCCCGCAGCCCGGCACCTCGGTGCATCACCACCACCAGAACAACCACGCCAAGTAAGACCCGACGGCCAGAGCCCGGACGCCACGAGCGTCCGGGCTCACGCCGTTCGTGACGCAGGGGTCCTTTTCCAAGCGCTGTGACGACCGTGCAGCTTGGCTAGACGGATCGGCACTTTCGGCACGACAAGCTGCACAGTCGCTACAGCGCCGCTGAAAGGACTGCGTCGAGCTCCAGCCCGCACGGCATCGGAATTTCCGATGCGAATTGACAGAAAACAATGTTTTACAGCTGCAGGCCCGAGGGGTCACTGTGGGGGCCATCACATTCACGCTCCAGAACAGAGGGTCCACCGTGGAACCACAAGTGGAATCACAGACTGCGCAGGCTGATCGCGAGGTCAAGCACCTCAAGAAGACGTTGGGCCGGCTCGACATCGTGTTCCTCATCGTCGCGGCCGTGGTCTCGATCGAGGCGCTGGGACAGGTCTCGGGATTCGGTGCCGAGACCTTCACGTGGGCGCTCGTGCTCGCGGTGTTCTTCCTGGTGCCGTACGGCCTGATCTTCGCCGAGACCGGCGCGGCGTTCACCGGCGAGGGCGGCGTATACGTATGGTGCCGCAAGGCTTTCGGTCGCCCCGCCGCGGCCATCGCGTCGCTGCTGACCTGGGTCACGCAACCGGTGTGGGTCGGCGGATCGATGGCCTTCATCGCCTCGGAGGCGTGGAGCACCTACGTCATGCACTTCGAGCACGGGTCGGCCGCCGACTACGGGTTCAAGCTCGTCTTCATCTGGCTGACTGTGCTGGCCGCCATAATCAGCCTGCGCCACGGCAAATGGATCCCGAACATCGGCGCGATCCTCAAGATCGCATTCCTGCTCATGTTTCTCGTGACCACGGTGATCTACGCGGTCCGCAACGGTGTCGCCGGACTGTCCGCCAGCGACTTCGCGCCGACCATGGGCGGCCTGCTCGGTGTGACCCCGCTGCTGCTCTTCTCCTACCTCGGGTTCGAATCGGGCAACAGTGCCGCGGGTGAGATGAAGAACCCGGCCCGTGACGTGCCGTTCGCGATCGCGCGGTCGGCCGGTATCGCCGCCGCAGCCTACCTGCTGCCGATCTTCGCGATCCTCATCGTGCTGCCCGCGGACCAGATCACCGGTATCGGCGGGCTCATGGAGGCCGTGTCGACCGTGTTCAGTGTGTACGGCTCGGCCGCTCCGGCGATGCTGACCGTCACGGGCATCATCTTCGCGATCGTGCTCATGACGCAGGGCTCGGCCTGGATGATCATCAGCGACCGCATGCAGGCCATGGCCGCGGCCGACGGCGCGTTCTTCGGCGGCTTCTTCGGCCGCTTTCACCCGCAACTGGGCACGCCCGTTCGCGTCAACCTGCTCTCCGGTGTGGTGGCGACCGTGTTCTGCCTGGTCGCCATGCAGGTCACCGGGTCGTCCGCGGCGATCTTCGGTGTGGTGCTGAGCATCTCGATCTCCACGTTCCTGCTCAGCTACGTCATCGCGATCCCCGCGGCCGTGCGGTTGCGCACACGCTTTCCCGATGTGCCGCGGCCGTTCCGGGTGCCGACGGGCAACGCCGGCTTCCGGGCCCTCGGCGCGCTGTGCTTCGCGTGGGTCGCGCTGGGCTCATGGGTCGCGGTGTTCCCCGGCACCCTGGAGCGCCTGTTCGGGCTCGACTACGACTTCGTCGACACCTGGGGCGTCAGCCAGCTGACCTTCGAGGTCTTCACGTTGGGCACGCTGGTGGTGCTTGGCCTGCTCGGCGCGGTCGGCTACCTACGCGCCCGGCCGGTGCGGGCCGAACGCCCGGTGAGCGCCCCGTTGGAAGGCACCCTTCCTGGTAAGGAAGCTGCGCAGCTGTAATGCTGGTAGCTCCGAAGCCAGAACGGAGTGCCAGCATGCGCCGACGTCCCGACGTCACGCTCACGCAGCTGCGGTACTTCGTGAAGGCCGCGACCTATCTGTCCATGACCAAGGCCGCCGACGAGTTGCACATCGCACAGTCGGCGGTCTCGGCCGCCATCAGCCAGCTCGAACAGCAGATCGGCACGCAGCTGTTCATCCGGCACCGGGCCCGCGGCCTTGCGCTCACCGCTGCGGGTGAGGACATGCTGCGCGATACCCGGGCCCTGCTCGCACACCTCGACGAAGTGCTCGACAGCGCCAGCGGCAGCGTCGATCAGGTGCACGGCACGGTGCGGTTGGCATGCTTCGTCACGCTGACGCCCTTTGTGCTGCCGCGGCTGCTGTCCGATCTCGCGGCGCGCCACCCCGACCTCGAGGTCGAGGTCATCGAGACTTCGGCCGACGCGATCCGTACGGTGCTGCGCAACGGCACAGCGGAGCTGGCCCTGACCTATGACCTGGGGCTCGGCGCGGGCATCGACGCCGAGCCGCTCGGGGTCGCGGCGCCGTATGTGGCGCTGCCGCCCGAACATCGGCTGGCCACCCGGAAATCCATCCGGTTGACCGAATTGTCCGACGAGCCGATGGTGTTGCTCGACCTGCCAGACAGCCGCGACTACTTCGAGTCGATCCTCGCGAAAGCCGGTGTGACACCAACGATTCGGTATCGTTCGGCCAGTTACGAGGCGGTCCGCGGATTGGTCGCGCGCGGGCACGGGTTCTCGATCCTCAACCAGATTCCGGCCCATCGGGGCACGTACGACGGCGGTGAGGTGAGCGTGGTCCCGATCCGTGACGACCTGCCGGGCCTACCGATCGTGCTGGCGCGGCTGCAGTCGGTGCGCAGCACCGCACGCGCGCGGGCGGTCGCCGATGCCGCGCGGGGCATCTTCACGACGCGTGCCGATTGACTCAGGCCGGGAAATCGTTTGGCCGGCAGAGGTTTTCCGGGCTCAGCATGCGCGCCAGGACCGCCTCGTCGACCAGGGCCGAGCGCCGCACCAGCTCAGGGATGGAGGCGCCCGTGGCGATGGCCTCGGCGACCAGTGCGGTCGCGGCCTCGTAGCCGAGCACCGGGTTGAGTGCGGTGGCGATGCTCGCCGATTGCAGCACGGCGTTGTGCATGCGCTCGGCGTTCGCGGTGATGCCTTCGACGCAGCGCCTGCCCAAGACGTTCACCGCGGCGGTGAGGTGGGTGAGTGAGGACAGCAACGCCCTCGCGATGATCGGCTCAAAGGCGTTGAGCTGCAACTGGCCCGCCTCGGCTGCCATGGTGACGGTGAGGTCGTTGCCGATCACCTCGAACGCGACCTGGTTGACCATTTCGGGGATGACGGGGTTGACCTTGCCCGGCATGATGCTCGAACCGGCCTGCACGGCAGGAAGATTGATCTCGCCGAACCCGGCCCGCGGGCCAGACGACAGCAGCCGCAGGTCGTTGCAGATCTTGGAGAGTTTCACCGCGGTGCGTTTGGTGACGCCCGACAGCTGCACGAATGCTCCGACGTCGGAGGTCGCCTCGACCAGGTTGCCTGCCGTGGTCAGCGGCAGGCCCGTGATGGCGCGTAGCCGTGAACACACGAGTGCCGCGTATTCGGGATGGGTGTTGAGCCCGGTGCCGATCGCGGTGCCGCCCAGATTGATCTCGGCGATCAGCGCCATCGCCTCGCCGAGTCGGTCGGCGTCCTCACCGATGGTGACGGCGAACGCACCGAATTCCTGACCGAGCGTCATCGGCACGGCGTCCTGCAGCTGCGTCCGGCCGAGCTTGAGCATGTCGGCGAACTCGACGGCCTTGGCGCTGCAGTGCTCGACGAGTCCGCGCAAGGCGTGTTCGAGGGACCGGCAGGCCATTCCGAGCGCGACTTTCACGGCGGTCGGGTAGACGTCGTTGGTGCTCTGCCCGAGGTTCACGTGCTCAAGCGGATGCACGACGCGGTAGGTGCCGCGATCGTGGCCGAGGAGTTCGAGCGCGCGGTTGGCGATCACCTCGTTGGCGTTCATGTTGGTCGACGTGCCCGCGCCGCCCTGGATCTCGTCGACGACGAACTGGTCGTGCAACGCTCCGCCACGGATCTCGGTGCACGCCGCGACGATCGCCGCGGCGATCTCGCCGTCGAGCAGCCCGAGCTCCCGGTTGGCTTCCGCGGCGGCCTGTTTCACCGACGCGAGGGCGATGACGAGATCGCGGTGCCGCGATATGGGTACGCCGCTGATCGGGAAGTTCTCGCACGCCCGCACGGTGTGCACGCCGTAGTAGACGTCGGCGGGCACCTCGTGATCGCCGAGCAGGTCGTGCTCGGTGCGGGTGCTACCGGCCATGAGGAGACTCCAGCAGACGCCGGCGGATGTGGGTTTCGGTGCAGGCGTCGGCAACGGTGCCTGCCAGCGCGAGCGCGCCCTGCGCGATGGCCGTTTCGGCCGCGGGAGTGACGGTGGCCGCGGCGAATTCGGGCTGGTGGTTGACCGCGGGCAGCGAGTCGATGCCGATGTAGGGATGGATGGCGGGCAGGGTCTGCGACACGTTGCCCATGTCGGTCGACGCGCGCGCCATCATGGTGTCGGGGCCGGTCGCGAAGTGCCTGCCGGCCGCGGCAGCCCGTCGTTCGTAACACGCGAGCAGTTCGTCGTCCGTGCGGAATTCGGCGTACGGCTTGGATTCCGGGGTCACCGTGAGGGTCGCGCCGGACGCCAGCGCGCCGGCCTCGAAGCAGCGCATCACCTTCGGTTCGACCTCGGCCAACTGCGCTAGCGTCTCGGCCCGCACGTACCAGCGGCCCTCGGTGCGTTCGGCGATCGCGTTGGGTGCCTCGCCGCCGCGCGTCATCATGCCGTGCACGCGCACCGACGACGGCAGCTGTTGCCGCAACAGTCCGATCGCGACCTGGGCGATGGTGAACGCGTCGGCCGCGTTGACCCCACGCTCCGGGTAGGCGGCCGCGTGGGCCGACTTGCCGTGGAATTCGATGTGGCTGTGCGACACCGCAAACGGCTGTGCACGGGCCACGTCGACGGGTCCGGGATGCACCATCGCGGCGGCGTGCTGCCCGGCGAAACCGTCACGTTCGAGCAGTTCGATCTTTCCGCCACCGCCTTCCTCGGCCGGGGTGCCGATCACCGAAAGGGTCAGGCCGAGATCGTCGACGACAGGTGCCAGGGCCAGCGCCGCGCCGACGGTGATGGCCGAGATCAGGTTGTGGCCGCACGCATGACCGAGGCCGGGCAGCGCGTCGTACTCGGCGCACAGGGTGATGTGCAGGTCACCGCTGCCGACCCTGGCGGCGAACGCGGTGCCCAGACCGCAGAATCGTTCGGTAACCGCGAACCCGCCATCGGAGAGCTGCTCGGCGACCCGGCGGGCCGAACGCACCTCTTCCCACGCGATCTCGGGGTGGTCGTAGAGATCGCGGGACAGCGCGATCAGCTGCGGGTGCGCCGCGGCGACGCCCGCGGCGATTGCGGTGTCGCTACTGGTCACCCGGAACTCCGTAGGACGGCGCCTGGGTCGGGTCGAGGCCGCGGGTCCGGTAGTCGTTCTTCTGCGGCTGCCACAGCTGCCACAGCTCGGCGAGATCCCCGATCGGATCATCGGAGTGATCGACCCGCAGATCGGTCACGGGCCATGGAACATCCTCCACCACAAGCATTCCGGCGGAGTGCACCGGGCCTGCTTCGCCGCCTGCGGCCAGGGCGGCGCGCATACCGTCGAGCAGCCGGGCCTCGAACGCCTCGGCGGTGCTGTTCGCGTAGCCGGCCAGCAGCTCGGAGATGACAGCCGCGTCGGCGAGCAGATTGCCCGCGGCCACGGCCTGATCGCCTTCGACATGCGTGTGGATGCCGAGGCTTTTGGGTCCGGAGTGCACCGCGGTGGTGCCGTTGGCATCGACGACGGTCACCTGTCGGTACGCCGGGAATTGTTCTTGCGCCAGAGCGGCTTTGAGCGCCGCGTCGGCATCGGAGCCGGCGGCCAGCGCGTCGAGCACAAGCGTGCCGAGGGCCGGGTTGGTGACATTCTGCGACGCAACCACGCCGACGCCGGCCCGGGCGTGGGCACAGCGTGACGCGACCGCGGGACTCGAGGAGGAGATCACGATGCCGAAGGCGCCGGTCGCGGCATCCCGGGCGACGAGCGAGAACGTCATTCGGTCTCCCCGGAGATCACGGCGGTCGCGTCGATCTCGACGAGCCATTCGGGCCGCGCGAGCGCCTCGACGACGAGGCCGGTTGACACCGGGAACACCCCTTTGAGCCAGCGGCCCATGATCCGGTAGACGGTTTCGCGGTACCGGATGTCGGTCAGATACACCGTGACCTTGACGATGTCTCGCAGTGAGCTCCCGGCCTCCTCGAGCAGCATCGCGATGTTGCTCATGGCCTTCTCGGTCTGTGCGGCGACGTCGCCGATGCCCACCGACTCGCGTGTGTCGAGATCCTGGCCGATCTGGCCGCGCAGGTAGACCACGCCGCCCGCGACGACCGCCTGACACAGGTCGTTGTCGAGGTTCTGTTCGGGATAGGTGTCTTTGGTGTTGAAGGGCCGGATGCGGGTGTGGGTCGGTGCCATCAGCTGTCCTTCCTAGTCGGCGGGTGTGTAGGCGAGGTAACTGCGCTGGATCGCGATCTGGTCGGCGAGGTACTTGGCGTCGTGCCACACGCCCCAGATGAAGCTCGACCCGCGCCGGGACTGCCACGGCAGACCCAGGAAGTACACCCCGGGCTCCGACGACACGCCGCGCTGGTGGCGGGGCTTTCCGCTCTCGTCGAACGCGTCGACCTGCAACCAGCCGTAATCGAACGCGAAGCCGACCGCCCAGATGATCGAGGTGATCCCGGCGGCCGCGAAGTCCAACTCGCGAACCGGGTTGGTCATGCAGTCCGGGTCGGGGCCGAGGACGCGGGCCTGTGGTTCCTCGGGCAGGTCGAGTCCGTTGCGGGCGACGTAGGCGTCGGCCTCGTCGAGCATCGACAGGTAGTTCGCATCGCCGGCTTCGATGTTGGCGCGCAGATCGGGCGCGAACCGCATGACGCCGTCGGAGAACGCGCCCGCCATGCCCAGCAGCGTGATGCCGCTCGCGGCGAGCGACCGGAAGTCGACCGTGTGCCCGCCGTGGGCCCCGCTGACCGCGATGGTCACATGCTCGGCGCCGCGCGGCGGTGCCGCCATGTCCCATTTGCCGAGCACCCCCAGCCACCAACAGAAATCACGGCCGCGGTAGCTGCGCGGCGGTCGGTCGTGTGGGCCGACCGCGAGATAGACCTGACGTCCCGACTGCTGGAGTTCATCGGCGATCTGCACGCCCGACGACCCTGCGCCGATCACCAGGACCGAGCCCTGCGGCAACTGCCGGGGGTTGTGATAGGCACTGGAGTGGATCTGGTGGATTCCTGCGGTCTCCGGTACGACCGGCGGGATGACGGGCTTCTGGAACGCCCCGGTGGCCGCCACGACGTAGCGCGCCTCGATGGAGCCGTCGGAGGTCTCGACGTGGAATCCCGGCCGGCCGTGGTGCTTTCGGACCGACTTCACCTCGACGCCGGTGCGGATCGGCGCGTCGACCTTCTCCGCGTACGAGACGAGGTAGTCGGCAACCTGTTCCTTTCCGGCGAACGCATCGGGATCGATGGTGAACTCCTGGCCCGGAAACCGGTCGTGCCAGGCGGGCCCGTTGGCCACCAGGGAGTCCCACCGCCATGACCGCCAGCGTTCGGCGATCCGGTCGCGCTCGAGGACGAGGTGCGGTATGCCCTGCAAGCCGAGGTGTTCGCTCATCGCAATACCGGCTTGACCCGCGCCGACGACGAGAACCTCGGTCTCTTGGCTCGACATCCCAACCTCCACTGTTCGCGCAGAATCGCTCGTTGGGATCTATGATTCAGCCGCCCGCTGTATCTGTACAGCGCATATATTCGATCCAATTCATCTGAAAAATTGATCTGAGCTGGATCAGGCCGAGCGCGAGGATGTCCGCTGCTCGGCCTCGGATGCGGCAAGCCTGCGCCACAGATCGGTCAGGTCGATCTCGTTGGCTTGGCGCGGCCGGTTCCGGTAGTGCCTGCTGTCGTCGTAGCTCTCCGGGCAGCTGTACTTGTGCAGCGTGAGACATTGTGCCGGCCAGCGTGATTCGAGAACACAGTCGAGGTCGATGACCAGCCGGGAACGGCGGTCCACCGCGAATCGGTTGCCCGCGAACGACGTATCGGTGAGCCGCATCGACACGTCGAACAAGTGCCAGCCCCCGTATGCGGTGCGCAGCCACACAGTCTCTTCATCGCAGTGCTTGCACGGTGCGACGACGGACGGTCCATTGCTGTTGTCCAGCATGCCGTCAGCCTACGGGCGGGCACCGACATCCGGGCTCGACACGTCGGCGCCGCCGCGGCGATATTCTGGCGGGGTGGCTGGACAGCGAATTCCGGGAGGCGTGGTGCACCGGCTCCCGGCCGATCTGCGCGCGGCGCTGAGCGGCAACGCCACGGCACTGGCCGCGTGGCACGACATCACGCCGCTCGCGCGCAACGAGTTCATCTGCTGGGTCGAGGACGCCAAACAGGACGCGACCCGCCAACGCCGCATCCGGCGGACGCAGGAGGAACTCGAGGAGGGCAAGCGCAGGCCGTGCTGCTGGCCCGGCTGCAAGCACCGGGAGCGCACCGGCGGGTAGGGCTCTCAGTGGGCCGGAACTGCGCGGCGGGACCGGCCGCGGCGTCGGGTGCGTGGGGGTTCGGGTTCGAACGGCGCGAGGATCAGATCATCGATCATGCGCCGGTAGGTGTCGTCGACCCGGTCCGGGTCGTCACATGTGAAGAAGTCGATCACCAGGCCCTGAATTGCCGCCAGCGCCAACCGCGCTCGAGTCTCGGCGACAGGCCGCGGCATCCCGATGGCCTCCATGCGCAGCTGCGCGTTGCGGGTCAACTGGGCCAGTGTCTCGGAGGTGTAGCGCGCGTACGGGCTGTTCTGGCCGCACGCGGCACCGAACACCTGCTCCAGAATCCGTAGCCGGGCCCGCTGGTCGCCGCGGGTGATCCGCTGCCAGTCGTCGAGGCACCACTGCCGTAGTTCCGCTGCCGTGCCGTACAGCTCGGGTTCCGGGACGTTCTGATCCTGCAGGCTGTTCATCACCGCCAGGATCAGGTTCTCCTTGCTGCCGAAGTAGTAGATCAGCATCCGCGCGCTCGTGCCCATCTCGGCGGCCAGTGCGCGCAGCGACGTGTCGATCACGCCGGTGCGCGCCAGCACCTCGGTGGCCTGCTGAACCAAGCGTTCGCGCTTGGCATGGTCGAACGGCCGGGCCATGCGCTTGACTGTAACAGTTGTTTCGGTTACTGGTGGTGTGGTGGGCGGGACGACAATTGAGCAGTCCCCGCTGCCTGAAATCACCCACGCGCGGGCCGTGCGATCGGCCCGGTCCGTGCGTGTTACGCGGTGGGTGGCCACGGTGGCGGGCCTGCTCGGCTTTGTGCTGAGCGCGTTGACGCCGGTGCTGCCGGTCGTGCAGACGACAGCGACGCTGACCTGGCCGCAGCATGGCGTGCTCGACAGCGTGACGGCACCGCTGATCACCCTGACGCCGGTCGAGTTGACCGCCACCGTGCCGTGCTCGGTCATCGGATCGCTGCCCGCGTCGGGTGGTGTCGTGCTGGGCACCGCGCCTTACGAGGGCAAGCAGGCCACGCTGAACGGACTTTTCGTCACCGCCGGCGCCGACCGCGTCGACGTCATCGTGCGCAACGTGGTGGTCGCGAGCGTGCCCCGCGACCGCGTCGTCGATCCGCGGTGTGAACGCATCGACATCACATCGTCGGCCGCGGGTACCTACGCAACTTTCGTGGGGCTGCCGAAGCCCGACGGCACCGACCAACGCACCGGATATCCGGATCCGAACCTGCGCCCCCAAATCCTCGGAGTGTTCACCGATCTCGCGGGTCCGGCCCCACCGGGGCTGGCTTTGTCGGCAACGATCGACACCCGGTACACGTCGTCGCCGACGCCGGTGAAACTCGCCGCGATGGTGGTCGGCGTCGTCGCGACCGTCATCGCGCTGCTGGCGCTGTGGCGGCTGGACCGGCTCGACGGCCGGCGCATGCGGCGCTGGATCCCCACCCGGTGGCGCACCTTCACCGCGATCGATGTCACGGTCGTCGTCGTCTCAGTGGTCTGGTACGTCGCGGGCGCCGGCTCGTCCGACGACGGCTATCAGATGCAGATGGCCAGGGTCGCCGACCACGCGGGCTACATGTCGAACTACTTCCGCTGGTTCGGCAGTCCCGAGGATCCGTTCGGCTGGTACTACAACCTGCTGGCACTCATGACGCACGTCAGCGACATCAGCCTGTGGATCCGGTTGCCCGACTTGATCTGTGTGCTGCTGTGCTGGCTGCTGTTGTCGCGCGAGGTGCTGCCCCGGCTCGGGCCTGCCGTTGCCGGCAACAAGGCCGCGATGTGGGCTGCGGCGTTGGTCCTCATGGCCGCCTGGATGCCGTTCAACAACGGCCTGCGCCCCGAAGGGCAGATCGCCGCAGGCGCGCTCGTCACGTACGTGTTGATCGAGCGCGCGATCATCTCCAGCCGGCTCACTCCCGCGGCGCTGGCCATCGTCACGGCCGCGTTCACGCTCGGCATCCAGCCGACCGGCCTGATCGCGGTGGCCGCCCTCGTCGCAGGTGGCCGGCCTCTGTTGCGCATCGTCGTGGCGCGGCACCGCCGGGTCGGCACCTGGCCGCTGCTGGCACCCCTGCTGGCCGCCGGATTCGTGGTGCTGACAGTCGTGTTCGCCGACCAGACCTTCGCGTCGGTGCTCGAAGCGACGAAGGTCAGAACCGCGATCGGCCCGAGCCAGCCCTGGTACACCGAGAATTTGCGGTACTACTATCTGGTCCTGCCGACCACCGACGGCGCGCTGTCGCGGCGGTTCGGGATCCTCGTGACCATGGCGTGCCTGTTCCCGTCGATGCTGATGCTGGTGCGCCGCAAGCGGATTGCCGGGGTAGCCCGGGGGCCGGCATGGCGGCTGATCGGCATAATCCTCGGCACGATCTTCTTCCTGACCTTCACGCCCACCAAGTGGATCCACCACTTCGGGTTGTTCGCCGCGGTCGGGGCGGCCATGGCGGCCCTTGCGACCGTGTTGATGGGGCCCACGGTGCTGCGCTCGGCGCGAAACCGGTTGGCATTCCTCACCGCGGTGCTGTTCGTCCTGGCGATGTGCTTTGCCGCCACCAACGGCTGGTGGTACGTGTCGAGTTACGGTGCGCCGTTCAACGACAGCACGCCGCACATCGGGCCGGTCACCGTCAGCGGTGTGCTGTTCGCCGCGTGCCTGGCCACCGGGGCATATGCGGGCTGGCTGCACGTCAGGCCCACCGCGCGCGAACCCCGTTTCGTGCGAACGCTGACAACCGCGCCCGTGCCGTGCGCGGCCGGATTGATGGTCGTGGTCTTCGTGGGGTCGATGCTGATCGGTGTGGCCCGGGAGTACCCGACCTATTCCAACGGCTGGGCGAACCTGCGCGAGCTGTCGGGCGGTTGCGGCTTGGCCGATGACGTTCTCGTCGAACCCGACACCAACGCCGGCTTCCTTACCCCGCTTCCCGCGCAGGGTGGCCTGGCCGGGAAGAATCCGGTCGGCTTCAGCCCCAACGGAGTTCCCGAACACACGCTCGCAGAGGCGATCTGGCAGATCAACCCGCAGCCCGGCACCGACTACGACTGGGACGCGCCCACGGCCCTGGACGCGCCGGGGATCAACGGCTCCAGTGTGCCGCTGCCATACGGACTCGACCCGGCGCGCGTCCCGGTGTTGGGCAGCTTCACGGCCGGACCGCAACAGACCAGCACACTGACCTCCGCGTGGTATCGGTTGCCACCGGCCGACGACGCGCACCCGCTCGTGGTCGTCACCGCCGCGGGCACCATCACGGGAAACAGCGTGCTGTATGGGCACACCGACGCCCAGACGGTCGTCCTCGAATACGGCAGACCCGGCCCAGGCGGGGCGCCGCAGGACGTGGGCAGCGTGACCCCGTACGACATCGGGCCCCAACCCGCTTGGCGCACTTTACGATTCCCGCGGGCGGAGATCCCCGCCGACGCAACGTACGTGCGTGTGGTGGCCGATGACCGTTCGCTGAACCCCGGTGACTGGGTCGCGGTCACGCCGCCGCGGGTTCCCGAGCTGCGCTCGTTGCAGGAATATCTCGGGTCCACCCAGCCGATCCTGCTCGACTGGATGGTGGGTCTGGTGTTCCCGTGCCAGCACCCGATGCTGCACGCCAACGGCGTGATGGAAGTGCCCAGATACCGGATCTCGCCGGACTATCCGGCCAAGCTGCAGAATCCGGACACCTGGCAGGAGGGCCGCAACGGCGGGCTGCTCGGCATCAGCGATGTCCTGTTGCGGGCCCACGTCATGGCGACGTATCTGTCCCACGACTGGGGCCGGGATTGGGGTTCGCTGCGGCGATTCGACACCGTCGTGGACGCCGAACCCGCCGACATCACGCTCGGAACGGCCACCCGCAGCGGGTTGTGGAGCCCCGGGCACGTCCGAATCGAGCCGTAGTTGATTCGAAGTTCATCGGTGCGGCGTTAGAGTCGGGCGTGCCAAGGATCAGCGCCGCGTCGGTGGAGGAACACCGCGAGCAGGTGCAACGCCGCGTGTTCGAGGCGTTCGCCGCGCTGATGGCCGAGCAGAGTTTCGACGCGATCACCATGGCCAAGCTGGCCGCCACGGCAGGCATCGGGCGCACCGCGATCTATCACCACTTCGCGGATAAGGAAGCCGTTGTGGTGGCGTTCGCGTCGCACGAGACCAGCCGCTACATCGACGGGTTGCGGTCCGCGCTGACGGGAGTCGACGATCCCGTCGACCGGCTGGGCATCTACATCCGCCACCAACTCGAGGCCGGCCAGCAGTTCCACATGGGCCTGGGCACGCAGCTCTATGGGGCGCTGTCGACCGACACCATGCGGGCGATCCGCGAGCACGTGGTCGCGGTGGAGGACGTGTTGCGCGAGATCCTGGCCGACGGCGTGGCCGCCGGACGCTTCGTGATCGAGGACGAGGCGTCGACCATCTCGTTGATCCACGCGTGCCTGGGCCCGCGGCACCTGCCGCCCGCGGCGATCGAGCGTTTTGTGCTGCGGGCCTTGGGGAGCGCACCGTAGCTCGCTCCGCCGTGCTAATTTCCTGACAAGTTGTCATAATCGTTTTGACAACTTGTCAGCGATGGGGAGTCTAAGCATGCCGGTGAGCGCACCCGTACGAACCGAGGACGACCGGACCCTGTCCGTTGCCCTGAAAGAGGGGTCGGCTGCCGAGCACGATGCCGCCGAGGGGTCGTCGTTCGTCTCCGAGCTGATGTCCGGGCGGGTCAACGAACAGGGCTATGTCGACTATCTGCTGCGGCTGAGGGGCGTCTACGCCACATTGGAGGACGCCGTGCGGGCGCGGCGCGACGACCCGCTGGTGGCGGCCGTGTACGACCCCGCGCTCGAGCGTCTCGCCGCGATCGACGCCGACCTGGAGCACTGGGCGCCCGGCGCTTCCCGCGAGGCCGCCTCCCCGGCCGCTGCGGCCTACCGCGAGCGGATCGCGGAGGCCTCGTGGGGTGGGGCCCTCGTGGCGCACCACTACACGCGCTACCTCGGCGACCTCTCCGGCGGGCAGGTGATCGGCCGGATGCTCGACCGCACCTTCGAGTTGGGTGGCGCGGGCCTGTCGTTCTACACGTTCGGCGTGCGCACCAAGCCGTACAAGGACGCGTACCGGTCTGCCCTCGATGGGCTGCAGTTCGATGCCGAAGGCATCGCGCGCGCGGTCGACGAGGTCAAGATCGCCTTCCGCCTCAACCAGCGGCTGTTCGACGAACTCGCCGAGAACCTTCCCGCGTACCGCCGCTAGCGGTTGAGCGGGCTGTAGAAGACCAGCCCGTTGCCCTTGTTGTCGTAGACCACGGCGCGGCGCTCGTGTGCGTCGTCGTACGGCGCTTTCACGATGCCGCCGCCGCTCTCCTCGATGGCCTTGGCCGCGCCGTCGACATCGGCCGTCTTGATGCCGACCACGACCTGGCCGGGGATCGGGTGGTCGACAGCGGTCGCGAGCGCCAGCGTGATGGATCCGCCGTCGAGGGCCGCGAAGTGGGCTCCGTCGCGGAACTTGAGCGGCATGCCGAGTGTCTCGCTGTAGAACTTGATCGATTCGTCGAGGTTGTCGGTCGACAGCACGATCATCCGGACGTCCTTGTCACTCATTTTGTGCAGCCTACGGCTTCGGGATCTCGATCCCGAGGAGCTTGAGTGCGTCGTCGATCCGCTTGTGGGCCCTGTCGATCGACTTGCTGAGCCGCTGCAGGTCGGCCGGGGTGCTGGCCGGGGTCAGGGCCGCGCACTGCGTGGCCACGCCGTGAAATTCGTCGATGCCGTCCTGCAGTGCCGCGTTCACGTTGACGTCGGGCCCCGGCAGCACGTTGCGCTGCATGGTGTCGAGATAGGAGCCGAGCGCGTCGCACGCCGGGCGCAGGGCCTGGTAGTCGTTGTTGCCCATCGCGTCGCCGACCGGGCCGAGCGCGGTTCCGAGGCCGCCCACCGCGCCTCTGACGGCGTTGCGCCATTCGTCGTCGACCGGTGCCGCGGTCGGGGTGCCTGCGATCGCCGACGTGCAGCCGGTCAGGACGACGAGCGAAGCCAGGACCACGCAGAGAAGCCTCATCCTGCGCAGCCTATGGTCTGCGCGGCGCCAACCCGAAGCTGCGCGATGTCGGTGGCGTGGCCTATCTTGGACCGTCTGGCGAACAGCAAACGGGGGAGTGCAGTGGACGACAACGCGGTGATGTCGGCCGCCGAGTTACTCGAACTCAACCGCGATGTTCAGGGCTCGCGTGCGGTCCGGCTGCTGGCCACCCTCAACCTGGGCGTGTACGCGACGCTGATGGAGCGTCACCTGGCCGGCGGGATGATCGCCGAGACCGAGCTCGTGGTGCGCCTGGAGCGGGATCTGGAGGCACTGGGCGAATCGGGCGAGCAATCCGGCCTGGCGCTGATCAAGACATGGGCGAGCCAGGGTTGGCTGCACCGTGTGGTGGATCACCGCGCCGAGCACGAGCGCAACATCTGCTACCTGACGCAGGACGCGCGCCGGGCGCTGGACTTCGTGCGCGGCCTGCGCCGTAACGACACGATCGCGACCGGCGGCTCGATCAACGGGATCGCGTCCCGCCTCAAGCAGGTCGCCGTGCGCGTCGGCAACGATCCGGACCGCATCCGCGCAGGCATCGAAGCCGAGATCGCAGCCCTGCACGCCGAGCTCGACGAACTCGATGCCGGGCTGCGGCCCGAGCCCGACGTGACGGCCATGTACGACGAGGCCCGCGCCATCGCCATGCAGATGGAACGCCTGATCACCGACATCGGGCTGTACGGCACCATGATCGAGCAGGCCACCCACGCGCTGGACGACCCGATCGACAGCAACATCGAGTACCGCGACCGCCAGCGCCAGATGTACGCCGACTACCAGGCCGCGTGGGACTCGGCGGGCCGCGACTCGCACCGCGCGTTCCTGCGGATGATCAACGACCCTCAGCAGCGCGCCGAGTTCGAGGCCGACATCGCCACGGTCGCCGCGACGCTGCCGGAGCTGGATCCCGAGCTGCGCAAGGTCATGGCCGGGTTCTTCGAGCTGGTCGGCCACCAGATCGACGAGGTCGAACGCATTCAGCAGCGCTGCGCGCAGCGCATCAAGCGGTTCACGGCGTTCGGCACGCTCGAACAGACTCGCGGCGTGGCCCGCCAGCTCAACGACGCCATCGGTGCAGCGAGGGCCCTGCTCAAGGTCTCGCTGACCGATTCGCGGCTGCCCATCGACGTCCCGCTCGCGCGCCACGCCATCAGCTCGGTCGGCGCGCTGAGCTTCAAGATCAACGACCTCTCGGCACCCAAACCGGCGCAGATCGCCGAAGGCGAGGTCGATCTGTCGACGTTCGCGGCGCTGACCACGCAGGTCGACGCGCCCGCGATGTCGGAGATGATCAACACCGCGCTGCGCGACGCGCCGCTGTCGCTGCCGGACGCGGTCGCCAAGCTCGACTCGGCGTATCTCGGTCACGTGATCGTGCTGTGGTCGTGGGCGCTCAAACAACCGGGCGCCCAGCATGCCGAGCCGGCCACGGTGCGGTTCCGGTCGCTCGACGGCCGTGACCGCGAGATCGAGGTGCCCAACCTGATGTTCACCGAGCCCGTGCTGGGAGGAGCGTCGTGACGACGGAGAACACCGCAGAACCACAGGACGCGGCAATCGATTTCGCGTCGTTGCCCGAGGTCGACCGCAACGGCCGGGCGCCACAACAGCGCCGGCCCCGGTTCGACGGCGACGTGAGTGCCATGCCGGACCGGGCCTGCTGGGCGCTGCAGCACCTGCTGACGCGCCGCTACATCAGCAGCGAGTCCGACCGTGACGTGTACAGCTGGATCCTGGAGTACCGCTCGGACCTCGCGGTCCGGCTGTCCGAGTTGGATCTGCAGCTGCGGATCGCCGAAAATGTCGACATCGCCTACGTCGAGCAGGCCCGCTACGAATCCGCCAGGGGCATCAAGCTTTTGCGGCGCGAACCGCTCGGCACCTACGATTCGATCCTGGCCTTGCACCTGGCCCAGATGATGCGCGCCGCGGGGGACCAGAGCTTCATGATCACGCGCGACGAGATCCACGGGCTGTTCGCGGGCGTGCTCAACGACACCGACCGCGACGCCGTGACGTTCACCGCACGCATCGACGGCGCCATCGCCCGGCTCGCCGGACTGGACATCCTCCGCAAGACCCGCGACGACGAGGACAGCTACACCGTGAGCCCCGTGATCAGCGCCATCATGACGGCGTCGGTGATCACCGAGCTGCAGCAGCAGTTCGAGGCACTGATGAAGGGCGGCTCCGATGACGAGTGAACAGTTCCACCTGTCGCGCCTGCAGATCATCAACTGGGGCGTGTTCGACGGCTACCACTCGATTCCGTTCAGCGCGGGCGGGTCGCTGATCGCCGGCGCCTCCGGCAGCGGGAAATCCTCACTGCTGGACGCCATCTCACTGGGCTTCCTGCCGTTCAACCGGCGCAACTTCAACGCCTCGGGCGACAACACCGCCGCCGGTTCCAGCGCGGGGCGCCGCACGGTCGACAAGTACGTGCGCGGTGCGTGGGGCCAACGCAGCGATGCGGGCAGCAGCCAGGTGATGTACCTGCGCGGCGACGGGACCACGTGGTCGGCCGTGGCCGTCACGTACCGGAGCAACAGCGGGCGCACCATCACGGGCCTGGTGTTGAAGTGGCTGACCGGGGAATCACGCTCGGACTCGTCGAGCCGCTTCGTGATCGGCGACGGTGACCTCGACATCGAGGACGTGTGCAACCGTTGGGCCGCAGGGCGATTCGACGGCAACGTGTTCAAGGGTGACGGCTGGCGGTTCTCCACCAAGGTGGAATCGCAGTACCTGGCGCAGTTGTACGCCAGCATCGGCATCCGGGCGTCCGACGCGGCCCAGCAGCTGCTGGGTAAGGCCAAGTCCCTGAAAAGCGTTGGCGGACTGGAACAGTTCGTGCGTGACTTCATGCTCGACGAACCCGACAGCCTGGCCCGGCTGCCCGAGGCGCTCAAGCAGATCGATCCGCTGGTCGAGGCCCGCGAACTGCTGGCCGTCGCGCAGCGCAAGCGCAAGATCCTGGGTGATATCGAGGCCATCCAGCAGCGGTATGCGTCGGAGTCCACCGATCTGGGCATCATCGACCTGATCGACATGCCGATCGTGCGGGCCTACACCGACCATGTGCGGCTGCAGCAGTGCCCGGCCCAGATCGAGTCGCTGGACACGGAAGTCAACCAGCTGGACAACGAATACGCCGACCTGACCCGTCAGCTGAATCTCGCCAAGGTCGAAGGCGATTCGATCAACGCCCAGATCAACGGGGCCAGCGCCAACGTCGCGCCACTGCAGGCCCAGGTGACCGCTGCCGAGGCGCAGGCCGAGGAAGTGTCACGGCGCCGCGCGGCCTACGAGGAGCTCGTGACGGCGCAGGGCGTGGCGGCGCCGGACAACGCCGACGAATTCTGGAACCTGCGGGAAGAGTTCACCCGGCAGGCCGCCGAGATGCTGACCAATCTGGACCTCGGCCGCGAAGCATCGACGGACGCCGAGTACGCCCAGAAGTCGGCCCGCATCGCCCGCGACCACGCCATGAAAGAACTCAAGCGCGTCGAACACGTCGGGTCGGCGCTGCCCGAGTCCGCGGTCGCGATGCGGGAACACATCTGTGCGGCAATCGGTGTGGATTCCGACGAGCTGCCGTACGTGGCCGAACTGCTGGATCTGCAGCCGGACCAGACCCGCTGGCGCGTCGCGGTCGAGAAAGTGTTGCGGTCCGTGGGCCTGCGGCTCCTGGTGCCGGATCGGCACTACGCCAAGGTTTTGCGGTTCGTCAACGAGACCAACATGCGCGGCCGGCTGGCGCTGCATCACGTGCGCAGCACCGCGAGCGGTCGTGAACCCGAGCCGAACACATTGGCGGGCAAGCTCTTCGTGGTCCGTCCCGAACACCCGTGCGCGGCCGAGGCTTTGGACGTGATCGCCGCGGCGGGTGATCACCTGTGCGTCGACACCCCTGACGTGTTCTCGCGGTTCCGCCGCGCGGTCACCGACACGGGCCTGTACAAGGACTCGGACCGGCTGGCCATCAAGGACGACCGGCGCCCGCTCAAACCGTCCGAGTACATCTATCAGGGCGACATCACCGCCAAGCTGGACGCTTTGAACGTCGAACTGGCCGAAGCCGAGGAGGCGTTCGAGCAGGCCCGCCGCGCGGCCGACGAGATCGCGGCGCAGCGGCAGCAGTGGCGGGACCGCGCGTCGGCGTGCAAGGCGATCTACGAGCAGTTCCCGCAGTGGAGCCACATCGACACCGAGACCGCCGATGGGCACGCCGAGCGGCTGCGCGAACAGTACGAGTTGCTGCTGGCCGACAATCCCGACATCGAGGCGCTCAGTGCCCGGGCCGAGCAGTGCTGGACCGACATCCAGACGCTCATGACGCGGCGCGGCGCGATCCAGACCCGCCGCGACGACCTCGACGGGCGGCGCACCCGGCTGCTGGAGCTTCAGGAACGGCTGAGCCCGCCCGCGGTCTCCGAACCGGTGACCGAGCTGTTGCGCCGCTATGCCGCCGAGATTCCGGTCGACCTGGAACTGCTCAACCCGGAGCCGCACCGTGACGCGCTGTTCACCGCGATCCGGCGCGAACGCGATCAGCTGACCGAAAGCCGCAGGCGCTCATACGACGAGCTCGCGCGGATCATCTCGACGTTCGACACGTCGTTCCCCGACGCGATCCCCAACGACTCGGACGATTTCGACGAACGCGTGCACGATTACGTCGCGGTGTGCCGGCACATCGACGAGCGTGAACTGCCCGACGCGTACGACCGCATGATGCGGCTCATCACCGAGCAGGCCCCCGACGCGATCCTGACGCTGCACCGCGTGGCCGAGCAGGAGACCCGCCGCATCAGCGAGCAGATCGACCGCGTCAACACGGGTTTGGGGGCCGTCGAGTTCAACACCGGCACGCGCCTGACGCTGCGCGCGACCCCCCGGCATCTGGCCGCGGTCGCCGAGCTCACCGACATCGTCAAGGCCATCTCGCGGCGCATAGCCGAGGTGGGCCTGGGCGACAAGAAGGCCATCCTCGAGCAGTACGCCGACATCCTGCGGTTGCGAAACCGGTTGGCCAGCACCGCACCTGAAGACCGCGCCTGGACCCGTGACGCGCTAGACGTGCGTAACCGGTTCACATTCGACTGTGCGGAATGGGATGTGCGCAGCGACGAGCTCATCCGGACGCACAGCAACGCCGGTGACAATTCGGGTGGTGAGCAGGAGAAGCTCATGGCCTTCTGCCTGGCGGGCGCGCTGAGCTTCAACCTCGCCAACCCCGAAAGCCGGGACAACACCCCGGTTTTCGCGCAGCTCATGCTCGACGAGGCGTTCTCCAAGTCCGACCCGCAGTTCGCCTCGCAAGCGCTGCAGGCGTTCCGCAAGTTCGGCTTCCAGCTGATCATCGTGGCGACGGTGCAGAACGCGACCACCATCCAGCCCTACATCGACAGCGTCGTGATGGTGTCCAAGACCGAGGCCACCGGTCGCAACGCGCGCCCCGTCGCATCGGTGGCTTCCAAGACCATCAGCGACTTCACCGCGCTGCGAAAGGGTTTGGCCGAGGTCAAGGTGCCTGAGCCGGTGTGAGCCCGACTACTGCAGGGTGTAGGACGTCATCGACAACGATCCGAACGTGTACCCACTGACCAGCGTGTCGACAGGGGTCTCGGCTGCGGCCGCCAGCCCCGCGAAGTAGACCATCGGCAGGAAATGGTCGGGCGTGGGCACGGCACGGTGATAGTCCGAGTGCGCGTCGACAGTGAGGATGTCGCCCGGGGAGTCGGTCAGCTGGGCACGTGCGGCGCCGTCGAACCGCTGCGCCCAGTCGTAACCGCCGTCGGGCTGGGCACCGTCCATGGCGCGCAGGTTGTGCACGATGTTGCCACTCGTCACGATCAACACCCCGGCGGCGCGCAGCGGGGCGAGCTTGGCGCCGAGCGCCAGGTGATAGTCGGCCGGCTCGTTGGCGTTGATCGCGAGTTGCACCACCGGGATCGACGCGTCGGGAAACGCGTGCACCAGCACTGACCAGGTGCCGTGGTCGATGCCCCAGCTGTCCACGTCGGCGCCGACCCAGGTCGGGTGCACGGTGTCGCTGATCTCCTCGGCGAGCTCGGGCAGCCCCGGCGCGGGGTACTGCACGTCGAACAGTTCCCGGGGAAACCCGTAGAAGTCGTGGATGGTGCGAGGTCGCGGCATGGCGGTGACGGCGGTGGCGTTGATGTACCAGTGCGCGCTGACCACCAGGATCGCCCGGGGTCGCGGCGCGGCCGCACCGAAGGACCGCCAGGCCTCGGTGTACCGGTTGGTCTCGATGGCGTTCATCGGGCTGCCGTGGCCGATGAACGCCGCGGGCATGAGCGCTGTCATGGTTCCGAGGGTATTCGCGCGGCTACGTCATCGCCGCGCGGATCACGTCGAAATCGTGCTCGTCGATCTGGAAGACCCCGAACCGGAACCGGTAGCCCCACCGCGCCTTGTCCTCGATGAAGTCCAGGTCGTCGAGCTGGGGCCGGATCGGTGCCTCGGTGCACGGCAGGAACTCCACCGCGCGGCGCCACGGCTGGAAGTCGGGCGTCATCTGGGCCCGGTAGGGCTCGTCGTCGGTGACCTGGCCGATCGCGGTGAAGGCCTGCAGCGGCGCACCGTCCGGATAGTCGGTCTTGGGCGAGTAGAAGATGATCCAGTCGCCGCGTTCCATTTTGCGCAGCATGTGCGGCTTGCCGTGGTTGGCCTGCGTGAAGCCACCGGCCACGCCGCGCGCCACGTGACCGCGGCTGACGGTGTTGATCCAGTAGGTCATGACCGCACGCTACGCGCGGGCTCTGACAAACTCCCACCGCCGAAACTACGGTTTGTGCCGAGATTCCGGGCCAACTGCAGCAGAAACCGTAGTTTCGGCGCGAGGGAACAACGTCAGCGCAGTAGTGCGGTCGATCAGACCCGAACGTGATGTGCGCGGGTTTCGCGAACGCCAACAGTGATGGCAGCGCGGCAGCCGTCGAGGACAACGCGGTGTCGAAATAAGGGCCCGCGAAATCGATGCCCACGTGGGCAGACAGGAAGACCTGCACGTCGACAACGTCTTGGTTTTGGTAGCGCACTGACCGCAGGCGGCGGCCAGTCCGTTGTTGCCTATTGCGTTGTCAAGCAGTGTGTTTCGTCAGTGTCTTCGCTCGGTTGCCGCCGCGCGGCCAGAAGTAACTGCCTGGTTTGCGGGCTTCTTTTGCCAGAAACGAAAGTGTGCCCTTACACACTGCCTCTTTGATGCGCGCCGCGAGGTGACCGCCGATGTGCATGTGCATGGCCTGGTCGTTGAGGTGCGACATCTGGATGATGCCGCCGTGGCGGCCAAGGCTGATGCACTGCCCCACCGAGGCGGGATTCAGGGTTCCGGGCTCGGTACCGGCCATGCGGGCCAGCACGGTGTCGGCGGCCTGTGAGGCCAGCGGCATGGCGAGTTGACAGCTCATCCGCAACGGCTGTCCCGACGGGGATGCGGCGTCGCCGGCGGCGACGATCTTGGGATCGTCGATGCTGGTGAGGGTTTCATCCGTGAGTAGCCGGCCGAGTCGGTCGGTGCGTAGATTGCTGTCGGCGGCCAGCTTTGGAACACCGAATCCGGCGGTCCACACAGTGACCGCACTGGGCAGCTCGTGCCCGTCGCGCAACAGGATTCGGTCAGCGTCGATCTGGGCGACTGTGGTGTTGTCGAGGACGGTGACACCCAGTTTCTTCAGCCGCTTGGCCACCGAGCGGCGGCCACCTTTGGCCAACGTTGGCCCCAGAGCGCTCGTGACAAGGGTGACGTTGCGGCCCGCTTCAGCGAATTCGGCAGCGGCTTCGATGCCGGTCAGGCCGCCGCCGACGACAACGACCGGAGCGTTCAGCGGAATGTCAGCCATTCGAGCCGCCAGTCGCTGTGCTGCCTCCAATTCTCCGAGCGGATAGGCGAACTCGCTGGCTCCTGGCACGTCTGCGGGCGTTGGGGCGGTGCTGCCGACGGCGTAGATCAGGTAGTCGTAGCCCAGCGTGGCGCCCGAGGCCAATCGCACTTGGTGGGCGGCGCTGTCGATGCGTTCGGCGCTGTCGACCACCAGCTTTGCGCGGTCGCTCAGGATCGTCGGGTAATCCGCTACGGCGTCGTCGTTTCCGGCCACCAACTGATGCAGGCGGATTCGTTCGACGAAAGTCGGCCGCGGATTCACGACAGTGATGTCGATGTCGGTGCGCCGGCTCAGTCGGTTGGCGGCCAGCACGCCGGCGTAGCCGCCGCCGATGACCACGACGCGGGTGGTGGTTGTCATATGTTCTCCTCGGTCAGTCCGCCGTTCGGCAACGCGCTCGCAGCAATTGACGATGGCACGGGTTGAGGTGGTGAAGGACCACGGAAAGTTCGTAGTTCCCGGGTGAGCGGTCGAGCTGATCCGATTTGTCGAACGGCCGATCCGATGCGCGTCAGTTGATAGGTGAGTTGCGCAGTTCTCGGCGCGAGCGGATCTGAAGTTTGGCGAATACTTTTCGCAGGTGCCATTCGACGGTGTGGGCGCTGATGAACATCTGCGCGGCGATCTCTTGGTTGGTCAGTCCGGTGCCGGCGAGTTGGGCGATTTGACGTTCCTGCGGGCTGAGGTCGCTACCGGCGGTTGGTCGGGTGCTGCGGGGCTTGTCGCCGGCGGCGAGCAGTTCTCGCCGGGCCCGCTCGGCAAAGGCGGTCGCGCCGATCTGGGTGAACTGTTCGTGGGCGGTGCGCAGTGGTTCGCGGGCTTGGGTCGGGCGGCGTCTGCGACGCAGCCATTCTCCGTAGAGCAGGCGAGCACGGGCCAGATGGGTGGCGAGTGGTGTTTGTTGTAGGCGGTGAATAGCTTCGAGGTAGAGGTCTTCGACGGCCGGGCCGGTGGCGAGCAGGGCGCGTGAGCGGGCCAGTGCTCCGAGGGCCCATTCGGTGCCGCTGGCGGTGGTGCGTTCGGTGAGGTGTGCCAGCGCTTCGGTCGCTGTCGGGTGGTCGTCGGCGCGGGTCGCGGCTTCGATCAGTTCGAGCAGAACGCGTCCGTGGATGCCGAGGTCGTCGTACTGGTGGGCGGTGACCGCGGCTTGCAGCGCAACTTGGTAGCGGCCGAGGCCGTTGTTGAGGACTGCGGTGGCGTAGTGGGCCAAGCCGGAAAGCCGGCCTTCCCCGCGTAGGGCGGCATCGCGATGCGCGGCGTTGACCAGTTGCGTGGCCGATGCTTCGTCGCCGCTCCAGACCGCGAGGGTGAGCCTGTGGTATTTCGGAGGGGTGTAGTTGATTGCGGCGTAGATGCTTTCGGCTTCGACGATGAGGTTGTTGGCGGCGGTGTATTGCCCGGCGTCGATGTGCGCGCCGGCGCGTGAGATCAATGCGGCGGGCAGCATGGTGAGGGCGCCATTGATGGTTGCGTTCCGTATCGCGTGATCGGCCAGCTCGGCCCAACCGTGGTCGTCCCACGTTTCATGGACGAGGGCTTCGTGCGCGATGGGGTAGGCGCGCCAGAGCCAGTCCATTGTGGTGTGGTCGTCGCCGCGTAGGTGGTTGCTG
This sequence comes from Mycolicibacterium mageritense, assembly GCF_010727475.1. Classification (NCBI taxonomy): domain Bacteria; kingdom Bacillati; phylum Actinomycetota; class Actinomycetes; order Mycobacteriales; family Mycobacteriaceae; genus Mycobacterium; species Mycolicibacterium mageritense. The sequence goes on along the minus strand of NZ_AP022567.1, from coordinate 2,392,020 downwards.
ACGGTTGCGATTGCGTTTTGCATCGCCGACATCGCGGCGGCGGGCCCTTCGGTGATCCGGGTGGCCAGCGCGAAGGTGAGGTGATGGGCTGGTGTGGTGGCACGTCGGTGTGATGTGGGAGAGGTGAGGGTGCGGGCAATGGCGCCCATGGCTCCGGTGGTGTCGTGGCGGCCGACGTACATTGCCGCACTGAGCGCGTCGAGCGATGTTTCGGTCGCCAATGTGGGATCCAGCGCCGCGGCGTGCTGTGCGGTTTGGGCGAATTGGACCACGGTGTCGGCGAGCGCATCGGCGCTTCGGCTGGTTCGCGCGGTCGAGAAGGCCAAGCGGGTCTGGAGTTGGGTCAGTCGTGCGCGTTGATGGTTGGTCAGTGGGGTCAGTGCCGCGGCGGCGAGGAGGCGGCCTGCTGCATCGAATGATGCGATGTGGCGGTGCGCTTCTGCGGCGTCGAGGGCTCGTCGGCCACGGGAGGCGGCGTCGGGCGTGAGTTCGACGGCGCGGGTGAGGAAGGCGGCGGTCGCGGCGGTTCCGCCGCGTTGGCGTGCTCGGCCCGCTGCGGATTCCAGTTCGCGGGCGACGTCCTCGTCGGGGGCATCGGCGGCGGCGGCGCGATGCCATGCTCGCCGGTCAGGATCCAGGTCCGCGTCGGTGGTGGCAGCCAACGCAGCGTGGACTTCGCGGCGTGCTTCGGGGGTGGCTGCACGGTAGGCGGCTGCACGCAGCAGCGGGTGGCGGAACTCGACGCGTGCGGCGATCCGAATGAGTTTGGCTGCCACGGCGGCATCTAGTGCGCTGTGTTTGAGTCCGAGGTGTGCCATGGCGCGGTAGAGAAGAGCGGGATCACCTACGGGTTCGGCGGCGGCGAGCAAGAGGAGGTGACAAGTGTCGCGGGGAAGGTCGTGCAGGGTGCGGCTGTAATGGCGTTCGATCGTTGTCGCAGTGGGATGGGCATCGGGGTGGTGGTAGCCGCCGGCCAGATCGGCCACGGTCAGGCCTTTGGGGATCTCCAGCAATGCCAGCGGATTTCCACGCGTCTCGGCGACGATGCGGTCGGCGACGGCTTGGTCGAATCGCCCGGGAAAGGTGTCGATCAGGAGTTGTTTCGCGGCGTTGTCAGACAGTCCGGTCACGCTCATGGTGGGGATCCCGTTCATGTTGTCGATCGGGTCGCGCAACGCGAACATCATCCCGACCGGCTCGGCGCTCAGGCGGCGGGCGATGAAGAACAGCGTGTCTTGTGAGGCGCTGTCGAGCCAGTGCACGTCATCGACGAGACACAGCACGGGGCGTTGCCGGCTGGCAGCGGCCAGCAAACCCAGCACTGCCAAGCCGACGAGGAAGCGCTGCGGCGCGGCGCCATCTCGGAGGCCGAAGGCGGTTTCCACCGCGCGGCGCTGCGGCGGCGGTAAAGCGGCGCGGTGGTCGAGAAGCGGCCCGCACAGCTCGTGCAGTCCGGCATAGGCCAGTTCGACGTCGGATTCGACGCCGCGGGCGCTGAGGACGTGGAAGCCATCAGCTGTTTCGCGCAACCAGGTCATCAGCGCCGTCTTGCCGATGCCGGCTTCACCGCACAAGACGACAGCCCGGCTGCTCCCTGATCGGATCTGGGTGAGCAGTTCGCGCAGGCATCCCTCTTCTGCTTCTCGCCCGCGCAGAGCTGTAGCTGATTCGGGGGCCATGCCGTTCTTCGCTGCCCTTCGTCGCGGTGGGATGGGCCCACCCTGGTGGGTTGCGGCCGACCCCCGGCCACGTCTCCGACTGTGTCGATGTTGGCACAGGCGAGGGCGCCTCGCACGGCATCGCGGGTGGCAGCCGACGTGAGGTGCGGCACGCTGCCTGGGCAGCAGAACTACGGGGTTTCCGTGGTGTCTGGCGCCGTGCCACGTTGGCAGGCTGGCGGTATGACTGATCACGTGCTCGAACCGGCGGCCCGGGAGTTCGCCGATGCGGCCGCGAACGCCCCGTCCCTTTACGAACTGGGCCCTGACGGTGCTCGCAAGGTGCTCGACGATCTACAGGCCGCGCCGATCGACAAGCTCGATGTCGCGGAACGCTGGGTCACGGTGGCCTGTGATCACGGTGATGTAGGGGTGCGGATCGTAACGCCACCGGAGGCGCAGGGCACGCTGCCGGTGGTCCTCTACATCCACGGCGGGGGCTGGGTGCTGGGCAATGCTGCCACCCATGACCGGCTGGTGCGTGAGTTGGCCGTGGGTGCGCACGCAGCGGTGGCGTTCGTGGAGTACGACCGCTCACCGGAGGCGCAGTATCCCGTTGCGATCGAACAGGCTTATGCCACCGCGCAGTGGATCACTCAGCACGGCGCCACCGAAGGGTTGGACGCGGCGAGGCTGGCTGTGGCCGGTGATTCGGTCGGCGGTGATATGGCTGCGGCGGTCGCGATCATGGCCAAGCAGCGCGGCGACGTCACACTTGTCCATCAATCGCTGTACTACCCGGTGACCGACGCCGGTCAGGACACGGGTAGCTATCGCGAGTTCGCCGAGGGGCCGTTTCTGACCGCCAAGGCGATGGCGTGGTTCTGGGACTGTTATCTGCCCGAGGTCGCGATGCGCTCGGAGATCACCGCCTCACCGCTGCGCGCCACCATCGACGACTTGCGGGGTCTACCGTCGGCGCTGGTGATCGTCGACGAGAACGACGTGCTGCGCGACGAGGGCGAGGCCTACGCCCGCAAGCTCACCGCGGCCGGTGTGCGCGCGACCAGCATCCGGTTCAACGGCATCATTCACGACTTCATGATGCTCAACTCGGTTCGCGAGACCGCGGCGGCGACTGCGGCGGTCGAATTGGCAATTCACACTCTGCGGAAAGCGTTCCAGAAATGAGAGTCACCGTTGTCGGGGCCACCGGTCAGATCGGGTCGAAGGTGGTTGATCTGCTCATCGCGGCTGGGCATGACGTCGTCGGTGCAGCGCGCCGAACCGGCGTTGACGTGCTGACCGGCGCGGGACTGCGGGAGGCGGTGGCCGCAGCGCAGGTTCTCGTCGACGTGACGAACTCTCCGTCGTTCGACGACGGACCGGCGATGGCCTTCTTCACCGCGTCATCGGCGAATCTCACCGCGGCTGCCAAGGCCGCGGGTGTGAGCCATTACGTGGCATTGTCGATCGTGGGTGCCGACGCATTGTCCGACAGTGGATACATGCGGGCCAAAGTGGTGCAGGAACGCACCATCACCGATTCCGGGGTGCCCTACACCATCGTGCGGGCCACGCAGTTCCACGAGTTCGCCGACATGATCGTCGGCTCCATGCTGGTCGGGGACGAGATCCACGCTCCAGACGCGCGTATCCAGCCCATCGCGGGGGCCGACGTCGCCGCCGAGCTCGCGGCGGTGGCCCAGCGCGAGCCCAGCAACGCTGTGATCGATATCGGTGGACCGGAAAAGATGACCTTCGCCGAGCTGGCTGAGGCAGTGACGACCCAGCGTGGCCATCAGGCCGCGGTCGTGGTCGACCCGGCAGCAACCTACTTCGGCACGCCGGTGAATCAGTACAGCCTGGTCACCGGCGACGATGATCCCGACGCGATCATCGCTTCCACCCGGTTGGCCGACTATCTCGCTGGCCGATGAGCAACTGCGTCGCCAGACTATAAGCGAAATATACTGCGTTACAACAGTTTTCGGTAGGAGTGGGGAACATCATGGCAAAGAAGTCGTTAGTGCTGGTGACCGGGGCGGCGGGCTACGTCGGCAGCCACGTTGTGAACCAGTTGCTCAGGCAGGATTACCGAGTACGCGCGGCGGTGCGCAGTGAAGCGCGCGCCGACGAAGTGCGTCACAACGTCGCCTCCCAAGGTCTTGATCCCAGCACGGTCGAGTTCGCCGTCGCCGATCTGGCTGCCGACGACGGGTGGGCCGACGCGGTCAGCGGCGCACGCTACGTGTTGCACATCGCCTCACCGTTCCCGGCGCAGAATCCGCGCAATGATGACGAGATCATTACCCCCGCCAGAGACGGCACCCTGCGTGTGCTGCGCGCGGCGCGTGACGCCGAATGCGCGCGCGTGGTGCTCACCTCGTCATTCGCTGCGGTCGGATATTCATCCAAAGGCGCCGACGACTGGACCGAAGAGGACTGGACCGATCCCGCCGACGACAACACCGCCTACATACGTTCCAAAGCCATCGCTGAGCGAGCCGCCTGGGATTTCGTCGCCGACGACGGGGCGAAGCCCGAGCTGACGGCCGTCATTCCGGTCGGTATCTTCGGTCCGACCATCGGTACGCACCTGTCCACGTCGGTCCAGTTCATACATGCGATGCTCACCGGCCAAATGCAACGGGTCGTGCCGCAATACTTCGGCGTCGTCGACGTACGCGATGTCGCCGATGCACATATCCGCGCCATGACTTCTGAAAATGCCGCCGGCGAACGCATACTCGTCGTCGCCGACGGCCCGCCGCAGAGCTTCCTGCGCCTTGCCTCCGTCCTGCGAGCCGGACTGGGAGATGCCGCCAGCAAGGTTCCGGTGAGTGAATACTCCGAAGACGAGGTACGGCGGCTCGCTCAAACCGAGCCTTCTTTCCGCGAGTCGCTGACACAGTTGGGCAAGCGGCCCCGAATCAGCAACGCGAAAGCCAAAGCGCTGCTCGGCTGGTCACCACGACCGGTCGAAGACACCATCCTCGACACCGCCCGCTCGCTGCTGGATCAGCTCTGAATGCCACGCGGGTCAACGGATCTCGCACGCGCAGACCGTAAGGGCTGTGGCTCAACAGAAAACACAGCTGCAAGCTGACAGTCTGGCCCGCTATCTCGCGGTGTGCTGTCGGGCGAAGTTTCGTATACCGGCACTGACCTCAGCGACTTCCTCACAGGGCAACATTTGTGACGAATGCGGCCACAGACGATGATTCCAGGACGGCACAACGCGACGCATCCGCTCGATTCCTTTCGCGGAGTCATGAATGGTGTTTCCGGCCAATAGAACCTGTACCGGCACATCGACCGATCGCAGCAGAGAATCGGGGATGAAACGTGGAAATGGCGTGCCGAAAGAAACGAAAGCTGAGCCGGCAGCCATCACCAGCTGCATCACGCTGTCGAGAAGGCTGCCTGACGCCGGACGACCGAGTAGCTCCGCTATGGTGCGTTCCTTACGTTCAGCCCCTGGAAGCAGTAGCAGAACCCCGGTTCGCCAGAAATTCGCGGACAATCGGGCCACGGTGTTGCACGGTTCGATGAGCGTCACGGACGCCAACCGCTCGGGCATCCGCCCTGCAGTCTGGGCAGCCGTCCAGCCTCCATACGAGTGCCCGACGAGGTGCACGCCATTCACGCCCAACCCGTCGAGTGTCTCGTTGATGCAGCGAGCACAATGATCCGCCGTCGTCATCGATTTGGTCTGCAAACTCGCACCAGGTTGACCGAGCAAATCGACCGTGTACACAGTGAATTCACCTACCAGGGCCGGTATGTGCTCGGCCCACATCGCCGAGGTCGCCCAAAAGCAATGCAGCAAGACCAGCGGAATCCCCCCGGCAGGTCCATGCTGGTACACCCGTACGATCCCGAACTCAGTCGCAACGTCGTGGGCAGCGTCTCGCACAGGGCTCAGTGACCGCACCCGGTCATAGACAGCCAGATAGCGATCTCGTGATTCCGCGCTACGAAAACCCGACTTATCGGACATCCACACCCCAGCCGCGGCCCACAATGAATCAACAGTGTTCGGTAACGCCCATTCTCGATCCGAGATCTTCTCCTGACCACCGAAGCCGGCCGACCAGACTGAGGTGACTCGACCCGACCCTCGAACACACGCTCTCGCGGATGTTTCGGGACGCCCGTCCACAACACCACGTCCCGGAGCTGCCAAGCTTTCGCTGACACCGCGGTTAGCAGTTCCAGGCGGCGCCGCTCGGCGTCGGCCTGACCCTCTTCGGCGGCTTCGCTGGTTTGACGTGCTGCGAACCTATTTGGTGCGAGAGTCGGTCCGCCGCGCGGGTTAGGCTCGACGTGGCCCGTTGCACCTGGGATAACTGGAGGAAATCGGTGGCGCATCTCAGCATGCGGCGGCGCGCATGGCAAACATGTGCCGATTACGATCGAGTCACTGCACTGCCATTGGCGGGAATTCCGCGGGCAATGCTGGTGAAATCTGACGGGGTAACACGCTTATTCGACGGCGGGGCAAGCAAATGACATACGGCGGGTACGGGGGTGGCCCGACAGGTCCGTTCGGCAATGACCCATTCGGTGGTCAGGGCGGCTTTCCACCGCAGGGCGGCCCGCCGGGCTTTCCGCCAGGACCGCCCGGTGGGCCTCCTGGCTATCCGCCGGGATTCGGACCGCAGCCCGGACCTCCGGGACCACCGACCGGTCAGACCAACACCCTCGCGACGCTGTCCATCCCGTTCGGCATCATCCTGCCCCCGCTGGGCGCCGTGCTCGGGCATATGGGGCTGTCGCAGGTCAAGCGGACCGGGCAGCCTGGCCGCGAACGCGCGCTCATCGGGCTCACGCTGTCGTACCTGATGATCTTCGTCGGGATCGTCGCTCTCGTGGTCTGGCTGGTGCTGTCCAACAGTTCGGACTCGACTCCGTCGAACGACACGACGACGTCGAAGACCACCACCAAGAAGACCACCACGACCAGGACGACGACCAAGCGGTCGACGCCGCGGAGCACGGCCCCGCCACCACCACCGCGACCGCAGCAGGTCACGGTCGATCAGCTCAAGGTCGGCGACTGCGTGCAGATCGAGGAGCACGGCGCCGATCCGACCGACCCGAACGCCAAGAGCATCTCGATCACCATGTCGATGTGCCTGCAGATTCCCGGCATCTATCACGTCGACCGGGTGACCGCGACGGAAGGAACGTGTCCCGGGGACACCCTGTTCAACACCGAGAAGACGACGTTTGTCTGCGTTTCCCCGTACCGGGGCTGACGTGCACCGGGCATCGTCGACGCACCCGCGAGGCTGCGTCCCGGCAAATGTTCGTGGACGGGGCCGGGCTGCGGTGGTCTTCGCTAGAGTCGTGCAGTGCAACGCGGCCTTGTCTCGCCTGGTCGCGGTCGACCGGCCCGAGGTCGTGGGCAGCGTGCCTGAATCCGCACCACGATGGCCTGCCGGGGCGCAGACGGGAGGATCGGTGGTTCCATGAGCAACCCGTTCGACTTCAGCGACTTCGGTCCACCGAAGCGCTCCGACGCACCCATGGGCCCAGGCGGGCCGGGACCGGTTCCGGGTGCGCCGGCATCGTCCGGGTTCGACCCGTGGGCCGGCCAGCCCCCACAAGGGCAGCAGCCGTATCAGCCCCAGGACGCTTTCGGGTCGGCGCCGGGCGGTTACCCGGCGCAGGACGCATTCGGTCAGCCGGTGGCGTCCCCCGGCGCGGCCGCGGGGTTGCAGACCGCAGGCCCGCCACTGATCTGGTTCGCGGTCGCGCTCGGCCTCGCCGTGCTCGGTGCGGCGCTCGCCCTCGTCGGCGCGGTGCTCGGGCCCTGGTGGCCGACGGCGATCGCCGGATGGCTGCTGGCCGGGCCGATCGCGATCGGGGCGTTGGCGGTCTACACGCGCGTCGACACGCGCAGGCGCACCGAGGCCATCTACTCGGCGCCGGAATGGACCTCGACGTTGTATTGGGTGGTGCTGGCGGCGTGCCTGGTGGGTATCGCGATCGGTGCTTGGCAGATCGCCCTGTGGGCGGGTAGGTGGTAGGCGATGGTTCGGGGGATCGCACGGGTGTTTTCTGCGGACACCAGGAGCAAACTGATCACTGCGGTGGCCTTGGCCACCGCGGTCGTGTTGATGGGCTGGACCGCGCCGACCGCGTCGGCTGAATCGTCCACCGGAGGGGCCAATCGGTTCGGTGCGTGCGTGGCCGCGCAGAAGGCGGGCGACCTGCTGCTGCTGTTCGACGAATCCGGCAGCCTCAAGGAATCCGACCCGGGCGGCGCTCGCGTCGACGCAGCCCGCTACCTTTTGCGCACGTTGGGCAACTTCGCCGATCGGGTGGACGCCAAGCTCGAGGTCGCGTCGGCCGGGTTCTCCGACACCTATTCACCTGAGCACGACTGGGCGCCGCTGACCGCCGCGACTGCCGACTCGGCCGCCGAGCAGCTCAACAGCTTCAAGGACAAGAACACCGGCCTGGACACGGACTACTGGATGGCGCTCGACGGCGCGCGGCAGGCGCTGGGTGCGCGCAGTGCGGGCGCCAACGGCCCGCAGCGTTGCCAGGCCGTCGCGTGGTTCTCCGACGGCAAGATCGACTTCACGCCAAGGCAGGTGGCCAAGCCCTACGCCGAAGGCGTCAACCTCGAGACCCAGGCCGGCGTCGAAGAGGCCCGGCAGCGCTCCATCGAGCAGATCTGCCGGCCCGGTGGGCTGGCCGATCAGGTGCGGTCGTCGGAAATCGTGATGCTGGGAATCGGCTTGGGCGCCAAGGAGTCTCCCGCCGATTTCGACGTGATGAGCGCGATCAGCACGGGCACGGGACTCAACGGGATGAAGTGCGGGAACATCACCGATCCCGTACCCGGCGACTTCTACCCGGTGGCGAACATCGACGACATGCTGTTCGCGTTCGATTCACTCAACCCGGACCCGGGCATCAACACGCAGGGACCGGTGTGCCAGGTGCAGGTGTGCGAGGAAGCGCGACACAATTTCGTGCTGGACCGCTCGATCAAGTCCGTGACGATTCTCGGCTCGGGTGGCTTCCCGGGTGTGGTGCCCTATCTCGTGTCACCATCGGGTGCCCAGGTCGAACTGCCGAAGAAGGACGGCAAGGTCGACGTCGAGATCGCCGGAACGCCGGTGAGCTACGAATGGCAGTCCGACACTGCGCAGTCGATCGCGCTGACCAACAAGGGCGGCGGCGACTGGGCCGGCCAGTGGGCCATCACGTATGTCGATCCCAACGGCGAGCACCCGGACGCGGTGTCGAAGGTCAACATCCACATCACCACCGACATCTTCCCGGCGCTGTCAGGCTCCGACGGCCTCGAATGGCACAGCGGTGCCACGCTTGAAGATCTGAAATTCGGTCTTGTCGACGGCAAGAAGAAGCCGGTGGATCCCGTCAGCCTGGCCGGTACCGCCGAGATGACGGTGCAATTGGTGCCCGACGGCAAAGAGCCCATCCCGCTCATGGAGGCCGCAGCCAAGGAGGACATCGGCAAGCCGGTCACCGCCGATCTGTCGAAGGTCGATCCCGGGCACGCCACGCTCAAGATGTCGCTCGTGATCACCACGGCACCCGCGATGGATCCCGCCGGTGTTCAGATCGCGCCTGGCACCAAACTGTCGCCCCAGACGCAGGATCTGCCGGTCCAGATCCTGCCGAAGGAGGGTCTGCCCACGCCCGGCGAGCGCATCGACTTCGGCACCGTGCAGGCGACCAAGGGCGCGACCGCGGACCTTGCCATCACCGGGCCCGGCTGCGCATGGATCGAAGACGGTGCGACGGTCACGTCGACCGCCAGCCCCGAGGGCATCGGAAACGTCACGGTGAGCTCGTCGTCGAACTCCGCGGACAACTGCCTGAAGGTGGACGAGGGCCAGACCTCGCAGCTGCAGGTCACGCTGCGCACCGAGCACGACGGCCACGGCGGCCTCAACGGCACGGTGCCGCTGCACGTGGCGTCGGTCGAGAACCCGGACGACGGTCAGGTGGTCGAGGTGCCTGTCGCGGCGTCGCTGATCAAGCCGTTGAACACCACCAATTTCGTGATCGTGCTGATCGCCGCACTGCTGCTGGGGCCCGGCATCCCGCTGGGGCTGCTGTACCTGTCCAAGCGGTGGGTCACCAAGATCCCGAACATCCCGTTGCTCGCCGAGCGCATTCGCGTCGAGGTCAATCAGGACATGACCCTGCGCGACGGCGAACCGTTCGCGATGGCCGACTCGGATCTGATCCAGCCGGTGACCGGTTTGACCGAGGGCACCCGCCGGCTTTCGGTGCTCGGCGTGACGCTCAATGCGGTGATGGGCCGCAGCCCGTTCGGCGCGGGCCGGGTCGTGGTCGACGCGGGCAACCTGGTCAGTGTCGGGTCTGAACTGCCCGGCAGCGACGACACCGGGTTGCACGCGGTGCTGCCCCTGGCCGTGCACAACACGTTCGTGGTGTTGCATGACCCGCGCGGCCCGGCGACGCAGGCCGAGGTGCTGCTACTGGTCAGCGGCAACACCGACACCGCGGCCAGGGAGAAGATCTTCGAAGAGGTCGCGCGTCGGCTTCCCGAACTGCTCAACGGCTTGCGGCTGCGGTCCGTGCAGGCCGGTATGGCCTCGCCGTACGACCAGGCGCACGATGCGTCGCCGTTCGGCGGAACCGTCGGCGGCGGCGGCGGTGCGGCGCCCGGGTACGACCCGTTCGGTGGCCCGCAGGCACCGATGGGCGGTCCGGGGGTGCCGGTACCGGCCGGACCGGCCGATCCGTTCGGGGGCGGTGCGCCTGCCGCACCGCACGCGGCCCCGGCGGTCGATCCGCACGAGGCGACCCAGCATGCGATGCCGACCTACAACCCCGGCGCCCGGGTACAGCCGCCGGACCCGCACGAGGTCACCCAGCACGCGCCCGTCACCTACAACCCCGGTGCGCATCAGCCCCCGCCACCACAGCGTCCTGGGCCGCCCGGTGATACTCGACGGGGGCAGCAGCTACCGCCGGCGCCCCAGGGTCCACCGCCCCAGCGGTACGACTCTGATCCGTTCGACCCGTTTGGTGGAGGAGCCTGATGCGACGTTTCCTGGTTGTCGGATGCGGTGGGTCAGGCGGTGCCACCTTGGCGTTCATGATGGACCAGCTGCGATCCGAGCTGCACGCGGCGGGCATCGGAAAACTCCTCGCGGGTTGGCAGTTCGTCCATATCGACGTGCCAAGTGCGGCGGAGTCCGGACCGGAGGGCCTGGCCAATGTCCCGGCACAGGGCGGCAGCTACATCGGTTGTGGGCCGCAGGGCAGCAGTTACGCGATCCTCGACGGCGCGCTGTCGCAACGCCTGGCCGCGGGCGGCGCCCTGGACACCATCGCGACCTGGGCGCCCCGTAACCCGCAGGAGGTCACCAACCCGATCTCTGCGGGTGCCGGCCAGTACCGCGCGATCGGCCGCATGATCACGCTGAGCAAGGCCAGCGAGATCCACGCCCGGCTGCAGTCGGCGTGGGACACGCTGTTCCGGGTCGAGACCATCTCGGAGATGGCCACTGCCAGCGTGCCGGGCATGGGCCGGTTCGACCCCAACGAGCCGCCGCTCGTGCTCGTGGTGTCGTCGATGGCGGGCGGCGCGGGTGCCTCGATGGCGCTGGACGTGTGCCGCCTGCTGACGCTCGTGACCGGGCTCGATCCCAAGCTGATGGGCGTCTTCATGGTGACGCCCGACATCTTCGACTCGTTGCCGGAGAGTGCGCGTACGGGTGTGCGGGCCAACGCCCTGGCGATGCTCGGTGAGATCGTGGCCAGCCAGGCCGGTGCGGCGCGCGAGCACGATGTCCGGATCCTGCGCGCGCTCGGTCAGCATCACGGCGACGGTGAACCGATCCCGTTCGCGCGCGTGTTCCCGGTCGGCCGGTACATCGGAGCCGACCGCACGTTGTTCGGCGATGGTTCGCAGAACGCCGTATACCGCGGTCTGGCCCGCGGCCTGGCCGGGCTCATGATGAGCGGTAAGGCCAGCGACCAGTTCGTGTCGTACGACCTCGGCAACACCGCATCGCCCGTCGGCGACCGCGACGTGCTCGGCTGGGGCATCTCGGCCTGGGATGTATTGCCATGGGGCACTTACGGTTTCTCCAGCCTGTCGATGGGGCGTGACCGCTACGCCGAGTACGCCGCGCAGCGGTTGGCGCGCAGTGCCGCCGACAAGCTGCTGTTCGGCCACATCCAGCCCGGCAACCCGGCATCGAGCAACGAGCAGCTCGACACCTTGCTCAGCAGTCAGTGGCAGGGCCACTGCGCGCAGCTGCGGATCCCCGACCAGGCCGGCGATGAGCAGACCAGGGTGGGAATCCTCGGCAACTGGATCGCCACGGGTGCGTTCGCGCCGGAAGCGGTGGCGGGCGCCGTCAACGGTCTGGTGGAACGCCAGCTGCGCGGGTATCTGCCCAATCCGCAAGGCATGTCGGCCGACCAGTGGGTGCCGATCTTCCGGCAGGCCGTGCACAACCGCCGCGCCGACCTGGCCCGTGCGTGCGCCGAGATCGGCTATGCGATGGCCTACAGCTGGCACCTCGAATTCTCCGAGCACCTGCAGCAGATGATCGGCCGGGCCGCGGCGACGCTGGGCCTGCCGTACGCCCGCGAGCTCGTCGACCGGTTGCGCCGCCACATCGACGACGTGCTGGCGCCCGGCGTCGCGCAACTCGGCGCCATGGGCCCGCCCGACATCGTCGCGGTGCCCCCGCAGGTCGACGCCGCGTTGCGGTCATTGCACGGCACGATGACCAACGCCGATCAGGTGCTGGGTGTCGCGCTCGACGGCTTCCGGTCCAACGTGCGTCGCCAGCTGTTCGCCGACGCGGCCGCCCGGATCGCCGACGTGATGCGCGTGATGGGTGCTGAACTGCTTGCGCCGCTGCGTGATTCGCTCGGTGAGGCGATGATCCTGCTGGAGAAGGCGCGGGCCGAACCGCCGTCGGACATCGGCCTGGCGCGGTTGGCCACCGACCAGTACGTGGCCTGGCCCTCCGACGCCGACGAGCTCGTGCCCGCCCGGTTCGCCGAGGCCAACAACGAGGTGCTGCTGATCAGCTCGGCGGCGTTCAAGCAGCGCTACGAGACGGATCTGCCGAAGGCGGTCGGCGGCGCGCACGCGATGATCCCGCTGCGCAACGCGGTCGACGACGCCACCACGCGCGTGATCCTGGGGGAGTGGCAGACCACGGGCGGCGTATCGGCACCGGGTGGCCTCACGGGCCTCACCGCGAGCTGGGTGACGCGTGCGCTGGGGACCGACCCGGAGACGGGCAGGCCGCGGGTTCCGTCCATGGCGCAGTTCGACATTCACACCAGGCCCGCCGAGCTGCTGGCCCGGGCGCGGCTGTATGTCGGGCGCCCGGGTGAGGCCTTCGAAGAGTTCTGCAAGGTGTCGCTGCGCGACTACGTGCAGGGCGTGGGGGCGTCGGAATCCGAGCTGAGCAACCGCCGTCGCGACATCGCCACCAAGTTCAACGAGGCGTTGTCGTTGGCGCGCCCGCTGGCGAGTGTGAACGACCAAGCGCTGCAACGCGTTCATCCCGGTCAGCAGGTCGAGTACCGGTACAAGTTCTCCGAGATCCCGTTCGCCGGGCAACCGGTGGCCGATGCGTTGGCCGAGGTGCTGCGCGCCAACCCGCGCATCGACCAGGCCACCAAGGACAACTACGGCCGGTCGCTGTCCGACGAGGACAGTGTCACGCGCATCGACATCTTCGGTTCGTATCCGAACTATTCGCCGCTCGCGTTCGACTCGGTGCTCAAGCCGGCGGCCCAGCAGTGGGCTCAGACCGCCGGGCCGGGCCGGGGCCAGTTCTGGCGTTACCGGCGGTCGCGGCCGCTGCCCGCCTCGTTGCCGATGACCGACGACGAGCGGCGCACCATGACGGCGGGCTGGTTCATCGGCCAGATCATCGGCCGCATCCAGATCCCGGCCTCGCCCTACACCGAACCCGTGCGCATCTACGACGGCAACGACAACCAGTGGGTGAACTTCCCGAACCCGTTGCTCACGCCGCCGTCGGCGTTCACGGCGTCCTACGACTGGCTGCCCGCGGTCCTCGAAGGCATCCTGCTGGCCATCGCCACATCGCACGAACCCCCTGTGATGAGGTCGCTGCGGCCGTATCAGGTGCTGCGCGAGCTGTACGACTCGCATAGCCAGGATCCCGCCAGCGGCATCGTCGAACTCTCGGCCGCCGGGCTGCTGCGTGACTTCCTGCGCACCGGCACAGCCGGGCAGGGCGTCACCTCGCGGGTCGGGCCGATCGCCGCGGCGCAGACGCCCGACGAGCGCCAGGCCGCCGCGGAAACCTGGCTCGGCAGTGTGCGCGACGTGGCCGCGCAGTACCTGCCTGCCGACGCTCCGGGTGCCATGCCCGAGGGGGCGTTCACCACGATCGCGACGCGCTCGAAGGCGGCCAAGACCCCGATCTTCCGGGATCTGGCGCCCGATGTGTACTGGGCCACCGACACCTTGATCAGGCTGCTGCAGCGTGAGGCCGAGGCGCTGGCCCGCGGTGAAGTGGCAGGCGCGGCAGCGTTTTTGGATGATGGCGGCAGCTCGGTCGTGATCCCCGACGGGGGGACGTTCTAGCAATGCCATCGCTGACCGTGCTGCTCGCCCCACCCAAGCACACCGAGGAGATTCTCGCGGTGCTGGCCGACTACTCGGCCGTCGGGCTGGTGGACCCGTTCGCTTGGGTCGCCGCAGGCGATGTGGGTGGTGCGTCGACCCCTGCCACCCTGGTGCGCAACGGCCATGCGAGTCCTGTTGTGCTGCAGCAACTCCTGACCGGCGAGCGCTACGACCGGATCCGGATCGCGGTGCTGGTGCCGATCGAGGCACCGGCCGACGAGCGCGTCCCGCTGGCCGCCGAGCAGGCCGTCGAGCAGAGCGTGCGCAGCAGTTCGATGGGTGCGCCGATCAGCCTGCTGCGCCTGCTGATAACGCCGGGCAATTCCGTCCCGACCGCGCCGGACCTCGCGTTGGTGCTGGAAGGCTGGCACAACCTGCTGATCGCGCCGGAGGACTCTGCCGCGCCGGGTCTCGGCGCGGTGCCGTGGGGGCGGCTGACCGATTCGCTCGACGTGGCGCAGCGGACCGCGCCCGTGGTGGCGGGGATCTGCGGGCTGTGGGCCGGAGTCGAGCAGAGCCCGTTCGACAACCTGGAGATCCTGCCCGGGCAGACCGTCCGGGCCGTGCGCGCGTTCTACCGTCGCCTCGACAGCGCATCCGTCGAGGACAGTCTGCGCACCCAGTTGTTCGATCCGACGGGGCGGCTGCCGTTGCCGCGCGGCGGGCAGGTGCCCGTGGTCTACATAGAAGACGTCCCGACCGCGACGCAGTCGATGGCGCGCGCGTTGTGGACCAAACATCGCGACGTGTTGCGCGGACCCCGGTTGCCCGCGGATGCGCATCCCACCGAGAACATCGGTATCGGCGCCGCGCTCAAGATGTTCTTCAAGTTCATGGGCGCCGCGCTGCGCAGTGCGCCTGCCGCATGGCTGTCGGCGGTGATGGGCTCGGTCACCTCGGTGGTGGCCAGCACTGTGCAGGGCACGGTGTTCGGCCGCACCGACTCGGCGTTCGCGGTGGTCGCCGACACCGCCAAGGCCGACTGGCAGGATCTCAACCGCAGCGCCGAGACCCTGCAGAACGCGCTGGGCGGGCAGGGCCCGCACCTCGTGCAGCAGGATCTCAGCGGGCTGTGGACCGACTTCGTCAACGGCGCGCTGACCCTGGCCGACGGCGGGCGCCGGGCCGCCGGGCTCGAGCCCGTGGCGGTCGGTTCGGCCGTCGGGGTCGTGTTCAACGCCGCCGATGTGGTGCCGAGCCCGGCCGACTCGTTCCGCGGCGTCCCGACCTCGCTGGCCGCGGTGGTCGGCATCAACGGGGTCGAGGGCGCCGACGTACTCGGCGCGGCCAACCTGCGCGAGCGGCTGCAGCACGCCTACTCCGACCCCGCCGCGGGCGTCGAGGCCCGCAACACCGGCACCGAATTGGACCGCTGGCAGGCGGCCGCCACCCGCAGTTATGCCTGGCAGGTCAGCACGATCCTGGTCGACTTCATGCAGCGGGCCCGCGGTGAGGTCGCCGGGCTGGTGTCGCAGATCCAGTCGATGTCCGACCGGGCAGGCATCGACGAGCGGCTGCGGGAACGCCAGGCCGCCATCAGCACGATCCTCAAGACGTTCACGGTCGCGCTGTTCGTGGTGCTGCTGGTGCTCGTCGGTATCGCGGCACTCGACTGGGTGGGCTGGGTGTTCGCGCTGTCCACCGCGGGCGCGTTGATCGTGCTGTACGTCGTCGTCTCGCTGGCGCTGTTCCTGCTGAGTCAACGCGACCTGTTCGCCGAGATGAACCTGCGAAGATCGCAGCAGAACCAGCTGGAGACCATGCAGGCCAATCTGCGCACGGCCCTTCAGGATCTGAGCCGGCTCACGTCGGCCTACGGTCAGTTGCTGGCCTGGTGCCGCACGTTGGGCACGGTGCTGCGGGCACCGTTCGGCGCGCCACCGCCGAGCCGCCCGGCCGTCGGGCAGCTCGCCGACGGGCTGCCGCGGTCCACGCAGATCGGTATCGCGACACCGTCGTCGGATCAGGCCGACAACGCGACCCACGGCATCCAGCGGAGGCTGTATTCGCTGGGCTGGCTGACCAAGCCGTGGGAAGACATGCTCGCCGAGGCCGCGAGCCGACTGCGCGAGGAGCCCATCGCGCTGTTCCGCCAGCCCGGTGTGGGCACGTCGTCGGGGCTTGATCAATGGTCGTCGGCGGTGATGTCGGGGCGGGTCCGGCCGACCGGTGCGGATGCCCTGTGGGCTCGGGTCGAGCAGATGTTCGCGGACGAGTCGGGCGGCGGCGCCGCACCGGGCAGCCTCGCCGACACGCTCACCGGAACGGTGCTGGTGCCGACGTTCGGCCGGGAGATCCCCGCGCAGCAGTTCAGTGCGGGGGTCGTCGATCACCGGCCGGGGCGCGGCGCGCCGTTCGACGCATCGCTGTTCACCAACGCCGCGGTGACCGCCGGGCGGTCCGGGGTGGCCATCGACACCGCCGCGGTGGTGCGGCAGGGACTGGGATACCGAGCCGTCGTGGTGCAGGCGAGCGACGGGCTTCCGCCGTACGATTTTGCCCTGTTCGAGATGCCGGTGACCGTCGCGCCGGGCGGTGAGGACGAGCCGACGAAGATGGTGCGCCGCACCGAGACCGATGTGCCGCCAGGGGAGGACATGGTGTTCTGACATGCCAGATACCAATCCCGATTCCAGGCCGGATTCTCACGTGGGCGAGGATCCCGACGACGCCGACCCGCGGCTGGCGCCGCTGCTGGCGTGGCGCCAGCAGCTCATCGACTCCGGCGCAGTGGCGGCGCGCAGTTTCAAGGAAGCACATCTGCGTCTGGTGCTGCGGTCTGGCCGCACCGACGCCGAGCAGATCAGGGCCATGCTGCCCGGCTCGGTGGCCGAGCATGCCGACGAAATGGCCAGGGTGCTCTCCGAACTCGCGATCTCGGCCACCGAACAGATCGCCGTGACGGGCAGGCACCGGGTGTCGAACCCGCCCCCCGCTGCCCCCGACGTCGCTGCACCGAGCCTGCCTCCGCCGGCTGCTGTGCCCGTCGAACCGGCTCCGCCCGCCGAACCGGCGGCCGCCGAAAAGCCTTTGGCAGCAACTGATTTCGCGCCATTCACCTTCGCCGCGCAACGCCCGCCGATGCACAGCGTGGCGCTGCGTCGCGACCGCGCGGGGTTGACGTTGAGCTGGCCGCCGTACCAGGCTCCCGGTGGCGTCGTGATCTATCGCGCCGTCAGCAGCGAGGACAATCCGCCGTATGCACCCGATCGCGCGCACCTGGTCGGCGCGACCACGGAAACCGCCGTCACCGACGACCGCGCGCCGGCCGCCGCGGTGCGCCACTACCAGGTCTGGATCAACGTCGGGGCGTCGCGCGAGGAGGCGCTGGCCGCGCAGCCGCTGCTGCATGCCGCGGGGGTACTCGTCAGTCCCATAGTCGATTTCGTGATCCGCGAGGATGCGGGCCGCGTCATCGGCCAGTGGTCCGTGCCGCCCGGTGTCAGCGCGGTCTACGTCTACCGGGTGCCCGTGGCCGAAGCCGGGCGCGACGGGCCGCAGTACCGCATCCTGGCCGGCCACGACAACCTGACGGGCTTCGTCGACGCCGACACCAAGCGGGGCGAGCGGTACGTGTACCGGGCCCGCTGCGCGGCGACGGTCGACGGAGTGCTGCGGCTGTCGGAGGCCGTCGAAACCGACGTCGAGGTGTCGGCGGTGCTGGCCCCCGTTGCCGACCTCGCGGTGGCCACCGGCATCGACGGCGACGCGTTCGACCTGACCTGGACGCCGCCCGCGGCGGGCCGCGTCGTCATCTATCGCAGCGAGAACGGCCCGAGTGCGGGTTCCGACGCGGGCGAACTGCCCGAGGACGCGCTCGAGCAGGTCGGGTTGGGGCCAGAGCTGCGGCTGACTCAGCCCGTCGTCAATCAGACCGGGCCGGACGGCCGGGTCCGGGCGTTGATGGCCGGGGTGTCCTGGCCCGCGGGGTGGAGCCGCGCGTACTTGACCCCGGTCACCATCCTGTCGGGGCGCGCGTTGCTCGGCCGCACGCTGTCGTCGGTGCGCACCGGGACCATCCGCGACATCGAGTTGGCGGAGTACTGCAACAGGCAGGTTCTGACGTTCGACTGGCCCGACGGCGCCGCGGGTGTCGTGATGTACCTGGCGCCCAAGGGCTATGACCCGCGGAACGGCCTGACGGGCAAGTCGTTCGAGATCTCGCTGGAGGAGTACGAGAAGTACGGCGGCATGCAGCTGACCGGGCAGCTGCCGGTCGGCGGGTGCTCGCTGCACCTGGCTCCCGTGGCGTTCTCGGGTGGCAGGCGCGTCACGGGTGCGGTCGTCAGCGTCGAGTACCACGGTCTGCTGCGCCTGCAGTACGCCGTGCGCATCGGCCGTGACCCGCACGGATACCCGGCCACCGCGACCATCGCGATGCGCTCGGAGCACGACCTGCCAGGTTCGCCCGCGTTCGTCCTGGTGAACAACCCGCAACGCATTCCGCTAAGCGTGCACGACGGCCAGGCCGTCGACGTCGCACCGCTCGATGCGCAGGGCCAGCTCTCCGATCGGCCGTCCAAGGAACTGCGGTGGTCGCAGCTGACCACCACGGGCACCGGGGAACTCTGGGCCGCCAACGTGCGTGGCCTGCAGGGCTGGATCCGGTTGTTCGTCAACACTCCGTCGGCCGAACGGCTACGGGTGATCGCGCTGCTGGATCCGCCCGTCGACAGCCTGCGCCTCACGGTGCCGGCGCAGTGACCGCCCGCTATGGCCAATTGGCCTACACGTCGTTCGACGCGGTCGGTTCGGCTGGCGGCTGGCAGGTCAAGCAGACCACCGGGGCGCCGACTCCCGACGAGATCCAGCAACTCATCGCCGGCGTGCGGACGGTGTTCCGCCCGCTCGAACCGATGCCGGCCTATCCGACGCCCGAACAGCTCGAGCAGGGGCCGCGCCGGTTGGCCTACGGCCGGCTCGAGGGCGAGGCCGTGGCGCTGTGGCACACGGTGCCCGCGGGGTCGGACAGCACCGGACGGCCAGGCAACGTGTTCGCGCACGTGGTGCTGGACCGCACGCCGTTCGCCGCCCCGCAACGGCGGCCGATCGAATGGTGGCGATCACCGCAGTGGGTGCGCCCGTTCGGTGCCGCTGCGGTGGGGCGCGCGACCATCGCCGACAGCCCCCCTGCTCCGGGTGACGTGGTCACCAAGGACAGTGTGGTGGCATTCGCGCTGGATACCCGCACCTGGCGCCTCGCGACGCTGTTCGCGCTGCTCGATGCGGTCGCCGCGGCCCTGGACGGCGGACCACCGGTGGTGCTCGGGGTGGAGTCGCCGGATTCGGCCGCCCAGTGGATCGGCTTGGTGAGTTTCCTGATGTCCGCGGGAACTGCTGCGCAACTGACGTTTTCGACGTTCGACCGAGCCGATCAGGTGATGCTGGCGCTGCACGGCGGTCAGCTGCTCACCGCGGTCCCCCTCGCCGACCTCGACGCCGTCCCGGCCGGGGTGGCGGTGATCAGCGAGACGGAGTCGGTGTGGCTGGGCGAGCTCGGTGCCGAGCCGCATCGCACTGCGGGTGGCCACCGCATCGATGTCACGCCGTGGTCGGCCATGGCGCAGGTGACATTGCTCGACCCGCATTCGGCACGACGGTTGCTCGACGACATCGATCGGATCTCCGAGCAGGTCGTGGACAGAGGGTTGCACCCGGCGTGGCCCATGGCCATGGCGGTCGCCGGCCGTCGTGAGTTCGCCGATGCGGAGGAAGAGGCCCACGACGTGATCGCGGCCCATTCACCGCCGGACGTGCCGACGGATTCCGCGGCCGCAGCGACCATTTCGGCGGTGCTTTCGGCCGCGGTGGGCACGAGCACTGCCGACGCCTGGCGCGCGGTGCAGGAACTGCCCGACGGCCCGGCCGCGGAGTTCGCCGATGCGACCTATCTCAGCCGTGCGATCGCCGACGACGTCTGGCTCGGTCAGATCGGTCCAATTCCGTTGGGACCGAGATTGTTTCACGGGAAACCAATCCCGCCGCAGTTGCTGTCCGCGATCGGGCCCGCGCTGGAGACGGCGCGCGAGCACGGCAGTGAGCGGGTGCTGCGCGTGGTCGAGCTGTTGCTGCGGGCCGGTATCACCGACGCACGGTTGAACACGGCGTTGCTCGACGACGTGCTGCCTGTTCTCGACGACCCGGACCGTGGCGCCCGGCTGCGTCAGCGGGTCGATGTCGACGGCAGGCTCGCGCTCGCCACCGCAGCGCTGCAGAGCGGCGGCGACGTCGAGGCCAGCGCGATCAGCGACGGCCTGCTGGACTGGTTCGCCGACGCGACACCGATGCCTGCCGCGGGCGAGCTCGCGTATGCGCAGCCGTGGGACCGCACCTGGATCCGGGCCGCGCTGCGCGGTATCCGCGCCGGTCGCGGCGGGCGGGGCGATCAGGGCGCCTGGCTGTGGTGGCTGCGGGCGACCAGCTCGCCGCAGCTGGAGCAGACGATCGCGGGGTCAGTGTGGGATCCGGCCGATCTGCTGCTGGCCCTCGGCGGTGATCCCGTCCCGGGCACCGCGGCGGTCCGCACGTTGCTCGGGGCGCCCGACTCGCAGGCCCTCGGTGACCTGGCGAACAAGGTCATCGACGACAACGGCGACAGCCTCGTGGTCGCCTGCGCGGCCGTCCGCGCGATCGAGCCGCGCGCCTGGATGCAGCAGCGGTACGTCGAGACGCACCAGAGCGCGTACGGGCCGCTGTGGGAGCAAGCCATGCTCAGCGTCGAACCCGGCGTGGTTCACCGCGATTTCGAGGTGCGCGTGCTGACTTTCGGGGTGCTGGGAGTCATTGCGGGCCAGCCCTATCCGCCGGTGTGCAACGTGCTCGCCGAGGACGCGGGCGTCGGCGGTGACGCGCTCGTGCGGGTTCACCAGCTGGTCGACGGTTACGAGATCGCCCCGCATGTGGTGCTGGCGATCAGCTCGCTCAATGCGGTGGCGGCCGAGGACGTCGGGCAGCCGCTCACGCCGGTCGATGTGTTGGTGCAGCAGTTGGCCGAGCGTGTCGGTGCGACCCTGACCGACGACGATGCCACGGTCGACGGCATCATCGGGTTGATGATCCAGATGTCGGGTGACGGTTCGGACGCCACGCAGCGCCGGTATCGCAAGATGGTGAGCAGGCTGCTGGCCCGCCGGGCCGATACCCAACCGTCGTTGGCAGCCCGACTACGGGGGAGTCGCTGATGCCGATCTATGTCGTGGGTGCACGTAACCAGCGTGTCCAGATTCCGAACCAGGCCCTGGCCGTG
This sequence comes from Mycolicibacterium mageritense, assembly GCF_010727475.1. NCBI lineage: Bacteria > Bacillati > Actinomycetota > Actinomycetes > Mycobacteriales > Mycobacteriaceae > Mycobacterium > Mycolicibacterium mageritense. Next base: position 2,370,461 of record NZ_AP022567.1, on the reverse strand, counting down.
TCGATCACCGGCGCGGTGGGTGGTGCCGCGCTTGAGGTGCACGGCGGCCCCGATCAACCTGTGGTCCGTTCGTCGGCGCACCAGGTGCTGTTGCCGAGCCTAGCCGGCCGCGTCACGGTCGCGATCCGGCCCGTCGGCACCGACCGGTTCGGCCCGGATTCCGTGATCCACCTGGCGATCGCGCACGACAACCCGGGTGACGTCGACCCGGTGCAGGTGATGTTCGATCCCGTCGACGTCAGCGGTGACACCGGGGTGACGTTCGCGGCGCTGTCTCCGAACGGCGTGCAGATCGACATCGCGGTCAGCGCGGTGGCGGATACGCCGTTGAGCCCCTTGGCCACCGCGGCCCGCACGTCGGCCCGCAAGGTGACGGGCAGGGGCCCGGTGGAGTCCGGTGGTTCAGTGGTGGTCGCGTTCGACACGTCCGCGTCGATGCGGAGCTGGTTCACCGACGGCAGCGCGGCTGCGGCGGCCGACATCGTGGTCGGTGTGGCCGATGCGGTGGGGCTGCGCGACGTGTCGGCCGTGCTGGTCGGTGCCGACGTGACGAAGGTCAGTTCTCCCGGGGCTGCAGGTCTGGCCGAGGCCGTCCGCACCGCCCAACCGCGGTGGTCGGCGGGCGCGCGCTGGGCACGGCTGGCGCCGGGCCGCACCGTGGTGTGCGCGGACTATCCGACCAGCGCTGTGCTGCAACGATTTCCCGTGATCGTGCTGTCCGATGACCGGCGCCTCGACACGGTCGGAGCCAGGCTGCCGTCACCGCGCCCGGGCAACGACGCGACGGCCGAGCTGCTGGCACATCCGCCTGTCCTGGACCGGATCACGTCGACGTTGGTGCGGGCGCTCGCATGAGCTTCAGCGAGGAACTGGTGGATCGCGTATGAGCTTCAGCGAGGAACTGGTGGATCGCGCATGAGCAAGTGCCCGCGCTGCTTCACGGCGCTCAACCCCAATCAGCACCTGTGGACACTGTCGCCGCAGGCCAACGGAACCCGCTACCGCGACGAGGTCGCCTCGGCGTACCTCGGTGCGCCCGCGGACTGTGGGCCGCTGTACACCTGGACCCGAACCCCCGGCTACAACGGTCCGCCACCGCCGACCGCGGAGGCCAGCCGGGCGCTGCAGGGGCCCGCGATCGAGATCTGCCCGGTGTGCCACTACACGTTGCCCGAGGGCTGGCGGCAGGGGCACGCCATCTGCATCGCGATGGCCGGGGCCCGGGCGACCGGAAAGAGCTTGTACATCGGCGTTCTGGTCAAACAGTTGGAGCTGCTGTGCGAGCGGCTCGGGGTGTCGATGGAACCGGTCACCCGGGCCACCGCGCAGGCGTACGAAACCAACTACGAGAAACCGCTGTATGAGCAGCGCGGTTTGATCCCGCCCACGCCGACCGTGCACACCCAGGCCTCCAACCAACGTGAGCCACTGATGTTCTCGATCGGCTCGTGGCACGGCGTGCGGCGGTTCCTGGTGCTGCGCGACGTCGCGGGTGAGGACATGGAATCGGGTGACCTGCACACCCCGCCGTTCCGGTTCTTCGCCAACGCCGATGCCGTGTTCTTCATGTTCGATCCGTTGCGGGTCAAGGCGATCCGCGACCAGCTACAGGATCTGCTGCCCGCGCAGCTGTTCAGCGGCGGCGACCCGCGGTCGGTGCTCAACAACGTGATGATGGCCGTCGCGCCGGGGCAGCCGAAACTCGCGGTGATCCTGTCGAAGTTCGATGCCCTGCGGGTGCTGCGTGACGTCGAGGGTTCCGAGTGGAGCCTGATCATGTCGAATGCCGGTGCTGCCTACTCGCGTGACACGTCCGACGGTCAGCAGTACGACGAGGTCGGTGGTCAGCTCATGCACGAGGAGGTGCGCAGCCTGCTGACCCGGCTGCACGGCGGCTCGATCGTCGCGGCGGTCGAGAACCCGTCGACGGGAATCCGCTTGCAGCACCGCTATTTCGTGGTGTCCGCGCTCGGACAGCCGCCCAGCGGAAACCGGCTGCACTCCAGGGGGATCGCCCCGTTCCGGTGTGCCGACCCGATCCGCTGGGTGACGTCGAGCTTCGGAGTCCTGTAGCGGTGACGTTCGGACCTCACGGCGACCCGTTCGGCGGTGCGCCGTTCGGACAGTTCCCGGGTGGTCCGCAGCAGCCGTACGGCGGTCCGCCGATCGTGACGGAGCCGCCGCCACCGGCCGAGATGAACACGCTTGCGACGCTGTCGCTGATATTCGCGTTCGTGTTCGCCCCGGCCGGAGCGGTTCTCGGTCACCTGGGCTTGGCCCAGATCAAACGGACGGGCCAGCGGGGCCGCGATCGCGCGTTGATCGGCGTGGTGCTGTCGTACGTGTTCATCGTCGCAGCCGTTGTCGCGCTGGTGGTCTGGGCGGTCCGACCGGCACCGTCGGAAACCGCAGCCGAGTCCGGAACTTCTGTTGCCACGCCGCCCACATCGGCATCGTCCCCCGCCGCGCCGCCACCACCGCTCGTCACCAGGGCCCAGCTCCCGAACCTGCCGCTGAGCCTGGACGACGTCAAGCGGCTCATGCCGAACCTCGACGAAACGTACACCGCGACCGACACATCGGATGAACTGAACGGCTCACCGGGGGTGGCGACCGTGCCGGAGAGCTGCCGGCCTGCGCTCTTCGCCGGTGCCAGCGAGGTGTACGCGAACAGCGCAGGCATGGCGACGTTCTCCCGTTCGGTCACCAGCCCGGACGTGGACACGCTGCTGAAGTCGGGTGGGGTCGAGGAACGCGTCATGCTGTACCCGAATGCGGCCGCCGCGCAGGCACAGGCGGACGCGCTCGAGAAGCTGTGGCAGGGCTGCGTCGGCGCCCTCACCCAGACGCTCGACTACGGGCGCGGGACGGTTCGTTACCAGGTCGACCCGGTCAGCCGCGCTCCGGGCGACCCGTCGATCGTGATGTTGAAAGCCACGATGATCGAAGGCCCGCGGGGGCTCGACGGTATTCGCAACGTTCGCGCCATCGCGGCCAAGTCGAACGTGTTGATCGATCTGGTGGTGTTCAGCCAGAACCCCGGTAGCAGTGCCGAAGACATCACTGCCGCGATCCTGGCGCGAATCCCGGGTTAACGTTTTCATCATGAACATGTTCGGGGCGGCATGAGTTTCCCGGGTGGCCCCGGCGACCCGTTCGGCGCCGCGCCGTTCGGGCAACATCCGGGCGGGCAGCAGCCGTATCAACCGTCCTACGGCGGCCCGCCCATCGTGTCGGCACCTCAGCAGCCACCGTCGGCAGGCAAGGTCAACACCCTGGCCACGCTGTCGCTGGTGTTCGCGTTCGTGTTCGCCCCGGCCGGTGCGGTGCTCGGTCACCTGGGCTTGGCCCAGATCAAGCGCACCGGCGAGCGCGGCCGGGAACGCGCGCTGATCGGCATGATCCTGTCGTACGTGTTCATCGCGCTGGCCGTGCTGGCGCTCGTCGTGGTGCTGGCCATTCCCGACGACTCGTCGTCGACGGCTGCCACCTCGGCTACCTCGACCACCACGACCACGACGACGACCACCACGACGAAAGCCGGGCCTGGCCCGGTGCAGCAGTCGCAGCTGACCGGCCTGCTGCTGTCGGTCGACGAGATCAAGCAGATCGCCAACGCGCCCAACCAGTTCACCGTGGCCGACCGCGACACCATCGACGGCTCTGAAGGCATCGTCGCGACCCCACCGGAATGTCTGTCCGCGGTGTTCAGCGGCTTGGAGTCGGTGTATCGGTCCACGACCGCAAGGGCAACCGCGGCACGGGAATTGAACACCACCGTGCGCTCCGGGATCGTCGGGATGGTCGAGCGGGTGGTGATGTTCGACAACGGATTGGCGGCGACCGGGCAGGTCCAGCAGATCGTCGGGACGTGGCGGGGTTGTGCGGGCCGGACCGTCACGCTCGTCATCGACAACGGTGAACCCAACCGCTACGACCTCGGGCAGGTGACCACGGCCGGACAGGCGCCGCAGATGTACGTGCTGCGCTCCACTTTTCAGGGTTCGGCGCCGGGATTCGTCAACTACCGCGTGGTGTCGGCCAAGGCCAACATCGTGGTGGAGATCGGCCTCTTCGGTTACGACGTCGGTGACGGTCCGCAAGCGATCGCATCGGCCATCCTCGGCCGGATCCCCGGCTGAGTGTTCAGGCGGTGAAGAGGCCCCTCTGCGTCGAGCGACGCACCCTCAGGATTATATGGAGGGACGGGTGGCCGCCAGAGCACTCAATTCCGAGCAGAGAGGTGCTGGTGCGTGGGTAAGAACGAGCGCAGCAAGATCGTGATGACCGATGACGAGATCAGCGAGTTCATCGACCGCAGCCGGACCGCGACGATGGCCACGGTGCTGCCCGACGGCCGGCCGCACCTGGTGGCCATGTGGTACGCCGTGATCGACGGCGAGGTCTGGTTCGAGACCAAGGCCAAATCCCAGAAGGCCGTGAACCTGCGCCGTGACCCGACCATCACGGTGATGATCGAGGACGGGCTGACGTACGACACCCTGCGCGGGGTGTCGATCGACGGGCGGGCCGAGATCGTCGACGACCCGGAAACGCTTCTGCGCGTGGGTATCAGCGTGTGGGAGCGCTACACCGGGCCCTATACCGACGAGATGCGCCCGTTCGTCGACCAGATGATGAACAACCGCATCGCCGTCCGGGTCGTGCCGGGACGGCTGCGCAGCTGGGATCACCGCAAGCTCGGCATGCCCGCGATGCCGGTCGGCGGAAGCACCGCGAAGTATTTGGGCGACTGACTCCTCAGCCCCGCGGCTGCAGTCTCCCGTTCGGCAGTGGCGGGGCGGGCAGCCGGGCGATCTTGCCCTGGTAACCCTTGACGTCGCCGAACCGGGCGTCGTTGGCCTGCCAGAGCTTCCGGTAGGCCACGATGTCCTCGTGGCTGCGGCCCACGAAGTTCCACCACATCACCAGCTGCTCGCCGAACGGCGGACCGCCGAGCAGGATGGCGCGGGCCGGACCGTCGCCCCGGTTGACGATGTTCAACTCCGAGCGGCCCGGCCCCTGATACGCCAGATCCGCGATGTCGATGGCGGTGCCGCCGACCTCGATCGCGCCTTGGTCGAGCAGCACGCCGTGTTCGAACGCGGGGTCGACGTCGAGGGTCAACGCGGATCCGGGGTCGAGGTCGAGCTGCGCGCCGAGCAGCGGCGTGAACGTGTGCACCGGCGAGCGGCAGTCTGCGAGGTCGCCGAGGAACACCCGCAGGGTCGCGCCGCCGATCGTGCGGGGCGTGGGCACGAAGTGCGCGAAATCGCGGCCGGTGTCGCGCGCGGCGTCGGGCAGCGCGACCCACAGCTGCACGCCGTGCAGGATGCTGGTCGCCGGGGTCGACACCTCGGAGTGGCAGATCCCGGCGCCTGCGGTCATCAGGTTGAGTTCGCCTGGGCGCACCATCGCATGGACTCCGGCGCTGTCCCGGTGTTCCACCTCACCACTGAAAAGCCAACTCACCGTTTGTAATCCGGTGTGCGGGTGCGGAGGTACGTCCATTCCGACGCCGGACCGCACATCCTGCGGCCCGTAGTGGTCGGCGAAGCACCACGCCCCGATGAGCGAGCGTTCCCGCTGGGGCAGCGTGCGCCGGACCAGGATCGCCCGGGGCCCGCCGAGCGGTACCTCGCGCGCGTGCAGCACGCCACTGAACGTCGAAGCGCCGCAGGTCACCTCGGCGGGCGCCGTGTCGGTGTTGCTCATGGGTTCACGGTAGTGCGCCCTGGCGGTGAGCGTGGCGGCGTTAGCATGGCCGACATGACCGGGGCCGTGACTGCCGATGACGTGCGCAACGCAGAATTCTCGAAGCCGCCGATCGGAAAGCGGGGCTACGACAAGAAATCCGTCGACGATTTTCTGCAGCTGGTGGTGCGCCGGCTCGAAGGCCGTGGGCACCTCAGTGCCGCTGACGTCCGCAACATCGCGTTCCCGAAACCACCGGTGTTCCAGCGTGGCTACGACGAGGACGAAGTGGACGGTCTGCTCGACGCGGTGGCCGCCGCGCTCGAGCTGTAGGAGAAGTTTGGGGACGGTGCCGTCAGTGCGCCTCGCGGCGAGTGGTCGCTCGAAGCGACGGTTCTGGTGTGGGGCCCGGGGCAATGCCCGGCACCGTCGAGTGTTCTAACAGCACACCCCGGGCCCCTATTCCTCCCCCGTTTGGAGCGTGCCCTCCCGCCGCCGTCCCCTCGTATGCGGCAGTGAGAGGGCGGAAGATCAGGCTGCGTCCGGGAAGATCCGGCGGGTTTCGCGGACCGGGTAGCCGTTGCGCTCGGCCAGCGAGCGCAGCTGCTTGAGCGCGAAGGTGCGGCCACGGCCGCCCTCGGGAACCATGATCCCGGCCCACAGGCCTTCAGCCTTGGGCAGTTCACAGGCCTCGCGGGCGCACAGCCAGCGGCGAGGGCATTCGCGGCAGATGACCTTGGCCTGCTCGTCGGGCGTGCCGGTCCAGCGTTCCGGGTCCGCGACGCACACGCCGACCGGGATTCCGTTAGCCATCAGTGCTGCAGTCATGGGTCGCTCCTTTGAAGGACGGTTGCGGTGTGTACCGCGTTGAGGGGAACGCTATAGCAAGAACCGTAGCAGTGCAACAGTTTGGTGAAAGAAAAACTGTTGCGGCGCTACGTAACGGTTGGCTGGCCAGTGCAAGCGTAGAACTACTCATGCGTTCCTACCTGGGTAAACAGCTCGTGAACGCGGGCTCGCGACACGCGTCACATCCGTAGCGATGGTTCGGTTACGCGCTACGGAACAGCCGTAGCGATGCCGTTACCGGCGAGAAAACTACGTGCCACAGGCGTAGCGGTGCTGCGGTTAGGATTAGACTTAATACAATCCTGATCGCCGCTCCCGGGCGGTCGAACGCAGAGTCAACGTCAGCGAGGACCATCCCCAGATGACCGACGCGGAATACGATCTCGCGACCGGTGAGTTCGACGTAGGCCTGCTCCGGGCGGGGGCCGCAGCAGCCGCTCGGCGTCGTGAACTCGACATCAGCCAACGCAGTCTTGCCGCCGACGGCATCATCAACGCGGGCGCTCTGATCGCGTTCGAAAAGGGCCGCAGCTGGCCACGTGAGCGCACGCGGCTGAAGCTCGAAGAGGTACTGCGCTGGCCGCCCGGCACCATCGCCCGGCTCAGGCAAGGGGCGCCCGTCCCCGTGCCGGCACCCGGCCCGCCCGTTCCGCCGCCGGCCGCGGTGCCGCCCGCCGCGACCCCGCCGCCTGTCGAACCCGAGGACACCTCCGACGTTCCGACAGAGGCCGAGGTGCCGTTGATCGCCCAAGCGGTGCTGACCGCGGCCAACACGCTCAGTTCGACCATCGACGTGATGCCGCCCGCCACCGACCCGGACTACACCTCACGCGTGACGGCCATCCTCGGCGATCTGCGTCAACTCGAGGCGGTCGCGTCGAGGGCGGCCCGGCTCAGCCAGGTCACGCCGGCGTTGATCAAGGCGTTGAGTGCGGTGCGCCATCAGATCGACGAACTGACCATGAAGGCTGCCGAGGCGCCGGGGGCCACGATAGGCCAGCGGTTGTACGCCGCGCGCAGGCGCGCCAATCTGACGATCGGTGAGATGGCGCAGGCCGCAGGCGTTCCCGAGGATGCGGTCGCCGCCGCCGAGGCGGAATACCCCGTCGACGCCGCGGCCGTCTTCGCGATCGAGGCGTTGCTCAGCGCGATGCGCTGAGCACGGCGTCAGTGCCGGTCGCGGCTGCGATCGTCCTGCGACGGAAAGTGGTCGGCCAGGGCCGCCGCGATTTCCAGGAAGCGCCTCCTGGCGGCGGGTGTCATCTCACGCGTGCCGTCGATGACGCCGCCCGGCCGCAGGTGACCGTCGAACGGAACCTCGACGACGACCTGCCCCTGCCCGGCGAACTGCTGCGCCAGGATCGATCGCGTGCGCTTGTCGGCGTGGCCGTCGGAGTCGTTGAGCACCACGATGGTCCGTTGCAGCAGGCCCGTCATCCCGCGCGCGGCAAGCCAGTCCAGTGTCTGGCCCGCGGCTGCGGCGCCGTCGACCCACGGTGACGACACCACGATCAGCGCGTCGAGATCCCGCAGCACCTCTTGTGTGACCGGCGAATCCATCGTCGAGCTGCAGTCCACCACCGAGATCGAGAAGTGGCGGTCCAGCCGGGTGGTGGCCTCGCGGTAGATCGCCGCGTCGAGCACCCGGCGGCGGGCCGGAGTGCCCTCGCCCGCGAGGACGAACAGGCCGGCCGCGTTGTTGCCGACGCGGCTGCGGACGTCGGCGAACGTGTCGAGGTGCTTGTCGGTGGCGAGCTCCCAGTACGACCCCTGGGCGCGCGGGTCGACACGGCTGCCCAGCTTGCCGAACGCCGTGTCGGCGTCGATCGCCACCACGCGGTCGTCCTGACGCAGCTCGGCGAACACCGACCCGATACTCGCCGAGACCGTCGTCTTGCCGACGCCGCCCTTGCCCATCACACCGATCTTGTAGTGGCCGCGCAGCACGCCCTTGATCTTGGCTTCCAGTTCGGCCTGCCGGATGTCGTCGGCCGACGGACCGGGGTTGATCAGGCCGAAGCTCGCCTTGTAGACCAGCAGCCGCCAGCCACCGGCCGGGGGCTGGCGCTTGGGCGGGACCAGGTCGTTGACCCTGATGCGGTCGGCATACGACGTCGGTGGGCCAGGGGGTGCGGGCGGGGCTTGACCGCCGGCTTGCGGCGCGAAACCTTCTGCGGGCCAAGGGGATCCGGGCGCCGGGTGGTACGGTTGCGGTGGCGGGGCCGGTGGCCGCTGCTGCGGCATCGGCCAGTTCGCCTGCTGTTCCCACTGGTGGTCGTCCGGACGCGCAGGCTCCGGCACCGGCGGTAGCGGCGGCTGCGGATGTTGAGCAGGCTCACGAAAGGTGGTGCGGCCCCGATCGCCGTCGCGGAACGACGTCGGTTGCGCCTCGGGGCCGTCGGGGTCGTGGTTGTCCGTGTCGGTCGCAGATTTCGACGGCACGAAGTCGACCGGCGGCCGCCCGGGGATGGGCGGCGGGGGCGGTTCGGGAGCCCGGCGCGGTGCCCTGGTCGGCCCGGTGTCCGGTTCGAAGTCCGTTTCCTCCGATTCCGTCCAGCCGAGCTCTCTGCGCAGGTTGTCGTCGCGGTCGCTCACGGCAAAATCTCCTCAGAAAGTCAGACGAAGTCATGTAGCTGGGAATCTCGACCGTCCTCAAGTATCGACTACACCATCACATCTCGGCAGCCGCGGTGCGTGCCTTGCGCGGTGGCAAATAATCCGCGAGGCCGCCCGCGCCGGAGCTCACGACGGATGCGCCCGTCCGCGACGCGCGGTGGCTGCGCGCTGCGTGCTCCGGCTCCACCGGCTCGGTGCACGGTTACGTCCGGCCGCATACCTACAGCTCATGACGCCGTGGCCAGCCGAATACCGCCGCGTTTCCAGGGCGTGCGGGACGGGTGAATTGGTGCACAGAAGGCCTGCTCAGCGCTGGTAACGTCGGATCCGGCGAAGGGACTGAGGCATGGTTTTGGCGGGGGAAATTGCCGGCGGTGGCAAAGGTGTCACCGGGAGTGTTACGGGGCATACGGCGCCGTCGGCCGAGAGTCCCATCGTTGCCGCGGGCCTGCACGTCATCGAAAACATGCGACTCACGACCGGTCTCGGCGATCCTGAGACCGGTGAAGGGTTCGGTGCCGGTGCCGATCGGCTCGATGCCGCCGGCGCGATCTTGAGCGACGCGTTCCCCGCGGCCGACTGGGACGGCGGTGCCTCCGGCACGTACGCCGACCGCAACCACGGCCAGTTGGGCAGAACCCGGGCGATCATCGCCGCGGACCGCATCGTGGCGTCCGTGTTGGCCCGCGAATCGGGTCAAATCGCCGCCACCCGAAGGGATTTGGACGGCCAGGCGGACTGGCTCACTGACATGGGCGTGGTCACCACGTCGCTGGCCGGGATCCCTGACGGCGGGAGCGCGAAGACCGCGGCAGAGATCGCGATGGTGACCAAGGCGCTCGGGAACTCGACCGACCATCTCTTGACCATGCAGGGCAACGCCGACGCGAACGCCACCGAACTGCAGACGGCGGTGCGGCAGTATCTCGCGGTCGCCGACGAATTCGGCGAGCCAGATGAGGATCCAGACGACGAGGTCGGCGCCCCGCGTGCCGGTGAGCCGGCGGCGCCGCCTGCTGCCGGTCCGGCCCCGGGTTCCGTGCCGCGCCAGGGACAAGGTGCTCCCGTCCCGCCGTCTGCCATGCCGTCGGAGGCCGCACCCGCGAGCCCGGCCGGCGGTGGCGCCGAAGTGGCGGGCATGGTCTCAGGGCTGATCGGCGCGATCCTCGCGCCGATCGGCGGAATCCTCGGCGGCATCACGCAGGGCGCCGCGCAGGCACTGCAGATGGCCACGCAGGCCGCGACCCAGGCAGTCCAGGGCGCCACCGAATCCGGCGGTCTGACCCCGGACCCCGCCGCGCTCGATGCCGGCGCCGAAGAAAAGCGCGAGCGGGCCGCGCGCGAAGAACCGCACAAGGCACCTGACGAGGACAAACCGCACGGCGAGGAGACGGCGCCGGAGAATCCCGAAAAACCCGCCGGAAATGGCGGCGACGCGGGTGGAGCGAATGCGCCGACCGACGAAACTGCGCGCGTACCGGACGATCCAGCGAAGACGTTGCCGCCGGATTTGTCCGCGGGCAGCATTGCCGGTGCCGGGTGGTCACCGGGGCAAATGCTCGAGGATTTCGGAACAGGGTCAGCCGCGCGTTCCCGTCGCGGTTAAATTAGAGCAGGATAGGGATCGAGGGGATCTTCGTGTCGGGTGATTTGCGGGTGACAACTGCCCATTTGCGCGAGCTGTCGGCCAAACAGGGGCAGGCGTGCGCCGAGTTGACGACGGCAACAGCCGCGGTCGCAGACGTCGACACGTCGGTGCACCGGACGCACGGGCCGATCTCGTGGTCGACGGCAGGTGCGGTGGCAGCCGCCGTGTGCGCTCGCCGGGCTGCCGGTGACAGCGTCGCGCGGGTATCGCACGGCTTGAGCCGGCGCCTGACCGCCGCCGCGGCCACCTACGACCAGACCGACGCGGCCCACGCCGCCCGGATGGCCGATTGTTTCCGACATCGTTCGAGGTAGGCACCGATGACTTCTGGATTCAGCACTCACACTGACGCAGTGCATTACGACGATGTCGTCGGCGTCGAGCTGACCATCGATGGCGTCCTGGTGGTCGCCGACAAGCTTGGGTTGCTCGACTTTCCGCCGTCACTCGGCATCCGGCTGAACATCCCACAGCCCGATCTGCGCAAGGTGGTGTGGGAGCAGGTCGAGCGGGATCTCACTGCGCAGGGTGTGCTGACCGTGTTCGGCGAACCGCATCCCGAGGTGGCCGCCATGCTCGACACCCTCAGCAGGCCTGACCGAATCATCGAGGGCCGCTGGTGGCGCCGTGATCTGGGTGGCAAGATGATCCGGTTCGTGGTGTGTCGTAAGGGGGACCGACATGTCGTGTGCGCACGAGACAACGAGATGCTGGTGTTGCAGCGGGTGGCGCCGCAGGTTGGGCTGGCCGGCATGGTGATGACCGTGCTCGGTCCTGGCAATCCGGCCAGCGTGGAGCCGCTGACCGGCGTCGCGGCCACCTTGGCCAAGTGCACCACCGCCGAGCAGCTGACCGGGTATGGCATTCCGCCGACGTCGGCGCGGGTCTACGCGAACATCATCTCCGAACCCGAGGGCTGGGTGGAACTCGTCGCGACCGAACGCCATCCGGGCGGAACCACGTCGCAGGTCGATGTCGCCGCCGGCGTGCTGGACTCCAAGCAAGGGCGGATCGTGTCGATCCCGCGGCGGGTCAACGGCGAGCTGTACGGCAGCTTCCTGTCCGGTACCCCGGAAAACCTGCAACGCGCCCTCGACGGACTGGTGGAGTTCCTGCCGTCCGGATCGTGGTTCGACAAGACCGACACCGACAGTTCCTATCTGCACTGAAAGAGGCCGCCACGTGGGTGACTTTCCGCCCTACGACGAGGACGACGAAAACGACGGTTACGACGGCCTTTCAGCGCTGGACTACGGGTACCCGGCTGAGGATTCCGACGACGACTCGGGGTTGAGCGCGCTGGACGCGGTCAGCGGGCCGGTGCCCGACGCTGCCGATGAGGTCGACTCCGGGCTCGACGCGTTCCACGAGCCGGAAGACGACGAGGAGCCGGCCGTCCCGGTCTTCACGGTCACGAACCCGCCGGGGACCGTCACGGTGACGACGTACCTGGACGGCCGCGTACAGCACATCGAACTGTCGCCGAAGGCGGTCAACATGTCCGAGGCCGAGCTGGCCGACGAGATCCTGGTGATCGCCGACTTGGCCGCTCAGGACGCCAGATCAGCGCAGTACGCCGTGATGCTCGAAGGCATGCGCACCCACGGACACGACGACGTCGACACCCGGGAATTTCTCAACCGCGAGCTGAAGCTGCCTTCGCCGGAGCAGGCGGATTCGGCTCGCGCACAGGTCTTCGCAACCCGTTACGGAGTGAACAATGGTTGATCATCTCGCAGGGATGTTCGGCAGCGCGGTCGGCATGCTCGCCGGTTCGCCGGCCCGCGCACTCGAATTGTTCACCGAGATAACGAATTACGACGAGTCTGCGTGCGACGCCTGGGTCGGCCGGATCCGGTGCGGCGACACCGATCGGGTGACGATGTTCCGTGCCTGGTACTCGCGGTCGAACTTCGGCCAGCTCGCGGGCGCCGCTGAGGTTCCGATGATCAGCCTCAACGCGCGGATTCCCATCGGCGGCATGTTCGGCCGTGACATCAGCTATCCGATCAACTCGCCGCTGGCCATCACGATGGGCTTCGCGGTCCAGGAGGCCAAAGAAGGCAATTACGCCGATGCCATGGAGGCGCTCGAAGACGCCCCGACCGGTGGCTCGGAGTACCTGGTGTCCTGGATCAAGGCCGTCATCTACGCCGAGGCGCAGCGCTGGACCGACGTGATCGATCAGGTCCGCGGTGCCGAGGCGTGGCAGGACAAATTCCTGGCCGCGGCAGCCGGTGTGGCACACGGTGTCGCGGCGGCCAACCTCGGTCTGTTCACCGAGGCCGACCGGCGGCTGCACGCCGCCAACGACACCCCGGTGGCCCAGGCGTGCGCACCGGCTATCGCGTGGTACCTGGCCATGGCCCGCCGCGCGCAGGGCAACGACGAGTCGGCCCAGGTGCTGCTGGAATGGCTGCAGGCAAACTATCCGGAGCCGAAAGTCACTGCCGCGCTGCGGGATCCGAACTACCGACTGGAGACCACCACTGCCGAGCAGATCGCCGCCCGTAAGGATCCGTGGGATCCGAAGAGCGTGGTGGCCGATACCTCGGGCCGTGAGAAGCTGCTGGCCGAGGCGCAGGCCGAACTCGACCGGCAGATCGGCCTGAGCCGCGTCAAGGAACAGATCGAGGCCTACCGCGCCGCCACCCAGATGGCCAGGATTCGCGCGGCCCGCGGCATGAAGGTCGCCCAGACGTCCAAGCACATGATCTTCGCGGGTCCGCCCGGAACGGGTAAGACCACCATCGCGCGTGTGGTCGCCAACATCCTGGCCGGCCTCGGGGTGATCGCCGAACCGAAGCTGGTCGAGACCTCCCGCAAGGATTTCGTGGCCGAGTACGAGGGCCAATCCGCGGTCAAGACGTCCAAGACCATCGACCGCGCGCTGGGTGGCGTGCTGTTCATCGACGAGGCCTACACCCTGGTGCAGGAGCGTGACGGCCGCGCCGACCCGTTCGGCACGGAGGCCCTGGACACGCTGCTGGCTCGCATGGAGAACGACCGCGACCGCCTTGTGGTGATCATCGCCGGGTACAGCAACGACATCGACCGCCTGCTGGAGGCCAACGACGGTCTGCGCTCGCGCTTCGCCACCCGGATCGAATTCGACTCGTATGCGCCAGAAGACATCGTCGAGATCGCCAAAGTCATTGCCAAGTCGAATGATTCGTGGCTGGACGACGGTGCCGCCAAGGGCGTGTATGAGGCCGCGACGCTGCTGAGTCAGCGCAGGCTCAACGGCAAGCCGGCCCTGGACATCGCGGGCAACGGACGCTACGCGCGGCAACTGGTGGAGGCCGGAGAGCAGAACCGCGACATGCGGCTGGCCCGCTCCATGGACTTCGAGAGCCTCGATGTGGAACAGCTCAGCGAGATCAACGGTGAGGACATGGCCACCGCGATCTCGTCCGTGCACGGCCGCCTGAACATCGGCGACTAGACGATGGCAGGTTTCCGGCTCACCACCAAGGTGCAGGTCAGCGGTTGGCGCTTCCTGCTCCGCCGCGTCGAGCATGCGATTGTCCGCCGGGACACCCGGATGTTCGACGACCCGCTGCAGTTCTACAGCCGGGCCGTGTCCGCCGGGATCGTGCTGTCCGTCCTGATCTGCCTCGGCGCAGCGCTGCTGGCGTATTTCAAGCCACTGGGCAAGCAGGGCAGCGACACCCTTGTCGTCGACCGCGCGACCAATCAGCTCTACGTGATGCTGCCAGGCAGCCCGCAGCTGCGCCCGGTGTACAACCTGACGTCGGCGCGATTGGCGTTGGGCACCAGCTCGGAGCCCGTGGTGGTCAAGTCCGAGGAACTGAACCGGCTGCCGAAGGGCCAGCCGATCGGCATCCCCGGGGCGCCGTACGCGACACCGGTCGGCACCCCGGCGTCGCGCTGGAGCCTGTGCGACACGGTCGCCAAACCGGAAAGCGCAGCGCCGCAAGTCGAGTCGTCGATTCTGATCCGTTCGCTCGCGACGGATCTCTCGGTCGGCCCGATGAAGGCCGACGAGGGCATGCTGGTGTCCTTCAAGGGCGCCAACTGGCTGGTCACCGAGGGCGGCAGGCACACGATCGATCTGGCCGACCGTGCCGTGACATCGGCTGTGGGCATCCCTGTCACGGCGAAGGCCACGCCGATCTCGGAAGGCCTGTTCAACGCGCTGCCGAATATCGGGCCGTGGCAACTGCCCCAGATTCCGGCCGCCGGGGCGCCGAACACCGTTGGGCTGCCTGCCGAATTGGTGATCGGGTCGGTCTTCCAGACCGCGACGGAATCGGAACCACAGCATTACGTCGTATTGCCCGACGGCGTCGCCCGCGTCAACAACACCACGGCTGCCGCGTTGCGGGCCACCAACTCATACGGCCTGCTCCAGCCGCCGTCGGTGGAAGCCAGTCGCGTGGCGAGCATTCCGGAACAGGTGTACGTCTCACCGTTGCCGGACAAGGCGCTCAACATCCTGCTGCGCCAGGACGCGCCCGTGCTGTGCTGGTCGTGGCAGCGTGAACCGGGCGATCAATCGCCGAAGGTCACCGTGATCGCGGGCCGCAGGCTGCCTATCCCGTCGTCGGCCATCGGCACCGGGATCGACCAGATCGGCGGCGACGCAACGGTATACATCGACGGCGGCCAGTTCGTGCGGTTGCAGTCACCGGACCCGCGGGTCGGGGAGAGCCTGTACTACATCGACCCACAGGGTGTGCGGTACGGCGTGGCCAACGACGACGCGGCCAAGAGCCTGGGGCTCAGCGGTGCGGTGAACGCGCCGTGGCCCGTGGTGGGTCTGCTCGTGGAAGGCCCGGTGTTGTCGAAGGAATCGGCATTGTTGGAGCACGACACCCTGCCCGCGGACCCGAATCCCCGCAAGGTCGAGGACGGTAAGGGCTCATGACGACGCGGAAGTTCACCCCGAACATCAAGAAGGGCCCGCGGCTGACGCCGGGTGAGATCAACGTGGCCCCGCCCGACGACCTCGGGATCGAGATCCCGCCGTCGGGAATCCAGAAGGCGATGCCCTATGTGATGGGCGGCTGCATGCTCGGCATGATCGCGATCATGATCTTCACGGGCGTCCGGCAACTGTCCCCGTACATGCTGATGATGCCGTTGATGATGGTCATGGGCACCGTCGGTTTCATGGCCAGCGGCGGGCCCGGCGGCAAACGGGTTCCCGAGATCAACGCCGACCGTAAGGAATACCTGCGCTACCTGGCCGGCCTGCGCACCCGCGTGACGTCGTCGGCGACCGCACAGGTGGCGTACTTCAGCTATCACGCGCCGCATCCCGACGATCTGTTGTCGATCGTCGGCACCAGCAGGCAGTGGTCGCGCCAGATGAACTCCAACGCAGACTTTTTCGCGGCAACCCGCATCGGCATCGGTGCCGAGCAGGCCGTCGACCGGCTGCTCAAGCCCAACACCAGCGGCGAGCTCGCGGGTCCGCAGGGCGCGCCCCAGGCGCACCTGGAGCCGGTCAGCCACATGTGGGTGACCAAGTTCCTGCGTACCCACGGCCTGGTCAACGATTGCCCCAAACTCGTTCAGCTGCGCACCTTTCCGACTGTCGCGGTGGGTGGCGACGAGGCGCGCGCCGCGGGGCTGCTGACCGCGATGGTGTGTCACCTCGCGACGTTCCACCCGCCGGACCTGCTGCAGATCCGGGTGCTGACCGAGGATCCCGAGGATCCCAACTGGTCGTGGCTCAAGTGGTTGCCGCATGTGCAGCACCAGACCGATACCGACGCCGCGGGCCCGACGCGTTTGATCTACACGCGGCCGGACGGCCTGAGCGACCTGACCGCACGCGGTCCGCACACACCCGACGCCGCGCCGGGCGGGCCGTACGTCGTCGTGGTCGACCTCACGGGCGGCAAGGCGGGATTCCCGCCCGACGGACGGGCCGGTGTCACGGTGCTCACGCTGGGCAACCATCGCGCCTCGGCTTACAAGCTGCAGGTCAAGGCCGACGGGACGGCCGAGGACAAGCTTCCCGGCATGCGGTGGCGCGAGGTGACCCGCGTGGCGGACCGCATGACGCCGGTCGAGGCCAACCGTCTCGCCCGCAAGCTGGCCGGCTGGTCCATCACCGGCACCATCATCGACAAGAACGTGCGGGTGCAGAAGAAGGTCTCCACCGAGTGGCACACCCTGGTCGGGGCCAAGTCGATCGAGGAGATCACCCCGGCGCGCTGGCGGATGTTCGCCGACACCGACCGCGACCGGCTCAAGATCCCGTTCGGTCACGAGCTCAAGACCGGCGAGATCATGTCGCTCGACATCAAGGAGGGCGCGGAGTTCGGTGCCGGTCCGCACGGCATGCTGATCGGCACCACGGGCTCGGGCAAGTCGGAATTCCTTCGGACCCTGATCCTTTCGCTCGTGGCCAGCCACCATCCCGACCAGATCAACCTGCTGCTGACCGACTTCAAGGGCGGGTCGACGTTCCTCGGCATGGAGAAGCTGCCGCACACCGCGGCCGTCGTCACCAACATGGAAGAGGAAGCCGAACTGGTGAGCCGCATGGGCGAGGTGCTCACGGGCGAGCTCGACCGGCGCCAGTCGATCTTGCGGCAGGCCGGCATGCAGGTGGGCGCGGCGGGCGCGCTGTCCGGTGTCGCGGAGTACGAGAAGCACCGCGAGCGCGGCGCGGACCTGCCCCCGTTGCCGACGCTGTTCGTGGTGGTCGACGAGTTCGCCGAGCTGCTGCAGAACCACCCCGACTTCATCCAGCTGTTCGACCGGATCTGCCGCGTGGGCCGGTCGCTGCGCGTGCACCTGCTGCTGGCAACCCAGTCGCTGAACACCGGCGGAGTCCGCATCGACAAGCTCGAGCCGAACCTGACCTACCGAATCGCTTTGCGTACCACCAGTTCTGCCGAGTCCAAGGCCGTGATCGGCACGCCGGAGGCACAGTACATCACCAACAAGGAAAGTGGTGTCGGCTTTCTGCGGGTGGGTATGGAGGATCCGGTCAAGTTCCGCACGGTCTACACCGGTGGCAACTATGTGCCCGCCGCTGTCGAGAGCACCAACGGCGAGGCCAAGCCGCGCGCGCAACGTCGCGAGAAGCTGCGGATACATCAGTTCACCGCGGCCCCGATCCTCGACGCGACGCCGGTGACCCGATGACGGCCGGCGGGCAGAAGGAGGGCGAGCGCGCATGAGTGCCGAAGCCGAACCGAGGGTGTTGCGTGAGGTCGTGCTCGGGCAGCTGGCCACCAAGGAATCCCGCGCGTACAAGATGTGGCTGCCGCCGCTGACCGATCCGACGCCGGTCAACGAGCTCGTCGAACGTGACCATCAGCGCCGCCCGCTGCGCTTCGGGCTCGGCATCATGGACGAGCCGCGGCGCCATCGTCAGGAGGTCTGGGGCGTCGATGTGTCCGCGGCGGGCGGCAACATCGCCGTCGGCGGTGCCCCGCAGACGGGGAAGTCGACGTTCCTGCAGACGCTGATGCTCTCGGCCGGGGCCACGCACTCACCGCGAGAGGTGCAGTTCTACTGCGTCGATCTCGGCGGTGGCGGCTTGATGTACCTGGAGGATCTGCCGCACGTCGGCGGTGTGGCCACCCGTGCCGAGCCGGACCGGGTCAACCGCGTCGTGGCCGAGGTCAAGGCCGTGCTGCGCGCGCGTGAGCATGTGTTCAAGCAATACCGCGTCGGCTCGATCGCCGCGTACCGCGAGATGCGTCAGGATCCGAACAACCCTGCGGCGCAGGATCCGTTCGGTGACGTGTTCCTGGTGATCGACGGCTGGCCAGCGTTCGTGGCCGAGTTCCCGGACCTCGAACCCGTCGTGCAGGATCTCGCCGGTCAGGGCCTGGCCTTCGGCGTGCACGTCATCATCTCGACGCCGCGGTGGACGGAGCTCAAGTCCCGCGTGCGTGACTACCTGGGCACCAAGGTCGAATTCCGGCTCGGTGACGTGAACGAGACCCAGATCGACCGGATCACGCGCGAGATCCCGGCCAACCGGCCGGGGCGTGCGGTGTCCTTGGAGAAGCACCATCTGATGATGGGCGTGCCGCGGCTCGACGGCGTCCACAGTGCCGACAACATCGTGGGCGCCATCTCGGATGCCGTGCAACAGATTTCGGCCCGCTACACCGAGCAGGCGCCCCAGGTGCGGGTGCTGCCGGACCGCATCCACCTCGATCAGCTCGATCCCAACCCGCCGGGGCCCGACTCGGACTACCGGACCAGGTGGACGGTTCCGGTCGGCGTGCGCGAGTCGGATCTCACGGTCGCGTACAACCACATGAACGTGACGCCGCACCTGCTGATCTTCGGGGCACCCAAGTCCGGCAAGACCCGGATCGCGCACGCCGTCGCCCAGGCGATCTGCCGGCGCAACAGCCCCCAGCAGGTGCGGTTCATGCTCGCCGACTACCGGTCCGGCCTGCTCGACGCGGTGCCGGACAGCCACCTGCTCGACGCGGGCGCCATCAACCGCAACCACGGGGCGCTCGAGGAGTCCATCAAGGCGCTGGCATTCAACCTGCAGAAGCGGTTGCCGCCGCCCGATCTGACCACTGCGCAGTTGCGGGCCCGGTCGTGGTGGAGCGGTCCCGATGTCGTGCTGTTGGTGGATGACTGGCACATGATCGTGGCGGCGTCGGGCATGGTGCCGCCGATGGCCCCGCTGGCGCCGTTGCTGCCGGCGGCCGCGGACATCGGCCTGCACATCATCGTGACGTGTCAGATGAGTCAGGCACACAAATCGACCATGGACAGGTTCGTCGGCGCCGCGTACGGCGCCGGATCGCCCACGCTGTTCTTGTCGGGCGAGAAGAACGACTTCCCGTCGCGCGAGATCACGGTCAAGAAAAGACCGCCTGGTCAGGCGTTCTTCGTTACCCCGGATGGAAAGGAAGTCATCCAGGCGGCATACATCGATCCGCCGGAAGAAGAAGTGTTCGCACCACCTGTTCAGGGCGGTTAGTATTTATTCATCGCGCTCAGCAACGCTGGCGGCGGCCCGCCAGCAAAGGGATCGGGGGACAGATTCCTTATCGGGACGGCAAATTGCTGCCGTGTCGTTCGTGAGTGCTTGTCCTTGAAATTCATATCGAATTGAGGAGAACACGCAAATGCAACCGTTGATGCACAATCCGGGCGCCGAGGCCATCGCCGCGCAGGTCATCGCAAACGCGGCTCGAGGTCTCGCGGGTGGCACCACTGCCAGCGCCGCGGTGACTGCACTGTTCCCCGCAGGCGCCGACGAGGTCTCGGCTGCTGCCGCGATGTCCTTTGCGTCCGAGGGCGTCGAGGCGCTCGCGGCGAACTCGTTTGCGCAGGAAGAACTGACGCGCGCTGGTGCATCGTTCGCGGAGATCGCCGGCATCTACAACGCCGTCGATGCCGCCCAGGCCACCACGCTGTAGCGGCTAGCGGTCAGTTCGTCTTCGAGGGGATTGGGTTTCGTCAACGATGGTCGCGTTACCGCCTGGTTTGCCGACGTGGGAGGCGTTCCCTCCTGAGGTGAACACCGGACGGCTGATGGTCGGTGCCGGTCCGGCGCCGATGCTTCAGGCGGCGGCCGGCTGGGAGGCCATGGCGATCCTGCTGGAGACGCAGGCCGACGAGTTGGCGGGTGCGCTGGCCAACCTGACGGCGGTGTGGAGCGGGGCGGCCAGCGAGCGTGCCGTCCAGGCGACCATGCCGATGGTGGTGTGGTTGCGCACCACGGCTGCTCAGGCCCAGAAGCGGGCCCTGCAGGCGTCGGCGCAGGCGAGCGCATATTCGGTCGCATTGGCGACGACTCCGCCCATTCCGGAGATCGAAGAGAACCACGTCACCAATGCTGTCCTGAACGCGACCAACTTCCTCGGCATCAACACCGTGCCCATCGCGCTCAACGAGACCGATTATCTCGTTCGCATGTGGCAGCAGGCCGCTGGGGCGATGCACGCCTATCAGGCCGAAACCGCCGCGAACCTGCTGTTCGAGCCCATCTTCCCGATGACGCCGATCGTGATTCCGGGGGTCGGGGAGTCGACGGCTGCCGCCGCATTGGCGCAGACCGCCCCGCGCGTGGCCGAGGGCGCACTCCGCAACCTGATCATCGAGCAGGTCAGCGCCACCGCGACCATCGAGACCCTCGGCCTGCACGCCGGCCGTGCGGCAGCCCAGATCAACCACGCCGAACAGCGCGCGGTCGGCGCGGTGCAGAAGGGGGAGAACGCCGCGCAGCAGGGGCAGCAGCAACAGCAGCAGCAACCCGCGCAGCAAGCCCTGCAACAGGGCATGCAGTTCGCCACCCAGATGGGGTCGCAGGCGGCGCAACTTCCGCAGCAGTTCGCGCAGATGATCCAGAGCCCGATGCAGCAGATCACTCAGCCGCTGCAGCAGGTGACCCAGATGGTCAGCCAGTTCACCAGCATGGGTGGCAACGACAAGGGCATCCAGATGGGGTTGTTGAACGCAAGCCCGTTCTCGAACCATCCGCTGGCCGGCGGGACCGGGCCCAGCTCGGGTTCAGGCCTGGTGCGCGCCGCGTCGCTGCCGGGCCTCGGCGGTACCTCGCCGCGCACGCCTGTGCTGTCGAACCTGCTCGGTATCACCGGTGAGGCCAAGGCACCGGTCCCGGGTAGTGCGATGGGCGGGGCGGGCCCCACGGCGCCGGTGAGCGGCGGCGGCATGGGATCGATGGGTCACGCGGGCAAGAAGGACAAGGGCGAGGCGGAGTCCAAGGAAGGGCTCACGGCGCCGACGCCCTTGACCTACAACGACGCTGAGGATGATGACGACGACTGGTGAGTCGTCATGCGTAACAAAGACTTTCCGGTCACCCGGCCGGAGGACTCGCCATAGGCATGGTGGGGACAAAAGGAAAATAAGGGGTTATCCAACATGACATCATCAATGAATACTGATGTTGCCGTCCTCGCCAAGGAGGCCGCCAACTTCGAGCGCATCTCGGGTGAGCTCAAGGGTGTGATCAGCCAGGTCGAGTCCACCGGTGGTCAGCTGGCCACGTCTCTGCGCGGTGCTGCCGGCGATGCCACGCAGGCCGCGCTGCTGCGCTTCCACGAGGCCGCGCAGAAGCAGATCCAGGAGCTCGACGACATCTCGGCCAACATCCACCAGTCGGGTGCGCAGTACACCTCGACCGATGACGACCAGGCCGCATCGCTGTCGTCGCAGATGAACCTCTGACCTATCCACTGACAATCGAGAAACGGAGAACAAGACATGACCGAACAGGTATGGAATTTCGGCCAGATCGAGGCCGGCGTCAGCGAGATCCAGGGCAACGTCGGACAGACCAACGGCCTGCTCGACGAGGGCAAGGGCTCGCTCGCCGCGCTCGCCGCGGTGTGGGGCGGCGGTGGCTCGGAGGCCTACCAGGCCGTTCAGACGCGCTGGGACAACACCTCTGCCGAGCTGAACGCCGCACTGCAGAACCTCGCGCAGACCATCAGCGAGGCCAGCTCGACCATGGCGCAGACCGAGGCCGGCGTCCAGGGCATGTTCGCCTAGTACTACGACCGTGCTACGCGAAAGTGGGCGGGTAGGCTAGCCGATTAGGCCACAGCCGATCCCGCCCACTACGTGCGTTCGGGTGCAAAGATCTGAATATCTGATTTGACTATTTGAGGGGACCCCATGTCGGCCGACTATGACCGGCTCTTCCACTCGTCGTCCGAACCGGGCAAACCGCTTGACGACGCGACCATCACCGTGGACAGAGATGCCATTCTGAAGGCCACCGCCTCGCCGCCGCCCATGCCGACAGGGCCGATTGGGGATCAGCCGCCTACCGACGCTCCGTCGTCGCCCATGCCGGTGACGCCGCCGCCTACGCAGTCCGCCACCCAGGGCGCGCACCGTCAGGCCGAGCAACCCACCCCACCGCCTCCGCCGCAGATGCCGCCGCCACCGCCGGCCACGCCGCAGTGGCAGCAGAATTCCATGCTGCGGGCGCCGCAGCAGCAGATGCCGCCTGGCGCGTACTTCGATCAGCAGCAGCCCCGCACGCTGCCCGGGCCGCCTCAGCGCGTCGCGCCCGGTCCGCCGCCGTCGCAGTTCCAGGAGTTCGATCCCGAGATCAGCGGGGCGTGGCGCGCGGGCCAGGCGATCCCGGTGCCCAGCCAGCCGACGCAGTCGTCCGCGGCGAGCATGGGCAACCACCGCGCCATCGATGCGCTCTCGCACGTCGGGGTGAAGACCGGTGTGAAGATGCCGTCGCAGCGCGGCTGGCGGCATTGGCTGTACTTGATGACCCGCATCAACCTGGGTCTGTCGCCGGACGAGGTGTACGAACTCGAACTGCACAGCCGTATCCGCCGCAACGCACGCGACTCGTACCAGATCGGTGTTTTCGGGCTCAAGGGCGGCGTCGGCAAGACCGCTGTCACCGTGGCGCTGGGATCTGCGATGGCCAAGATCCGCGGTGACCGCATTCTGGCGATCGATGCCGATCCCGACGGTGGCAACCTCGCCGACCGCGCAGGGCGGCAGTCGGCGGCCACCATCTCCGATCTGCTCGCCGACCAGGAATTGTCGCGCTACAACGACATTCGCGCGTACACCAGCATGAACGCCGCCAACCTCGAGGTGTTGTCCTCCGAGGAGTACAGCGGTGCCCCGCGCGAATTCAACGATGACGACTGGAAGGGCGCGACCTCGATCGTGTCCAGGTACTACAACCTGGTGCTGGCCGACTGCGGCGCCGGGTTGTTCCAAAAGGCTTCCCGCGGTGTGCTTTCCACCGTGTCGGGCATGGTGATCGTCGCCAGCGCCTCCATCGACGGTGCCCGGCAGGCCGCCATCACCATGGACTGGTTGCGCCAGAACGGCTACCAGGATCTGCTCGGCCGGTCCTGCGTGGTGATCAACCACGTCAACCCCGGCAAACCCAACGTCGACGTCGAGGATCTGGTGCAGCAGTTCGAGCGCCACGTCCCGCCCGGCCGCGTGATCGTGTTGCCGTGGGACAAGCACATCGCCGCGGGCACCGAGATCCAGCTCGACCTGCTGAGCGACACGTTCCAGCGCCGCATCACCGAGCTGGCCGCCGCGCTGTCCGACGACTTCGACAGGCTCGAACGCCGTTGACCGCCACCGCCGCCGCCACATCCGATACCTCAAGTGTGACGCCGGGCCGGCCGGCGACCACCCGGGTCACGGTTCTCACCGGTAAGCGGATGACCGATCTGGTGCTGCCGGCTGCCGCGCCGATCGAGACCTACATCGACGAAACCGTGAGCGTGCTCGCGGATCTGCTCGACGACACCCCCAAGGACGTCCTCGCGGGCTTCGACTTCACCGCGCAAGGGTCGTGGGTGTTCGCCCGTCCGGGCGCTCCGCCGCTGAAGGCCGACGAATCACTCGATGACGCCGGTGTGGTCGACGGATCGCTGCTCACCCTGGTGTCGGTCAGCCGCACCGAGCGCTACCGGCCGCTGGTCGAGGACGTGATCGACGCGATCGCGGTGCTCGACGAATCTCCGGTGTTCGACCGCAGCTCGCTGAACCGCTTTGTGGCCGTGGCTATTCCGGTGGTGGCGCTTGCCGTCACGGTGATGGCGCTGCTGTCGTGGACTCATTCCGGCCACGGCTGGTGGTGGTCCGTGGCGCTGGCCGTGATCGGGTTCGGCCTGTTGGGCGGCAGCATGATGGCCGAGGGCCGGTACGCAACCCTCGATCTCGCCGAGAGCCTGCTCATTGCCACCGTGCCGACGTTGGCCGGGGCGGCCGCCCTCGCGATCCCGTTGCCTCGCGGCGTCGACTCACTGGGGGCGCCACAACTCGCGGCTGCCGGCGCGGTCGTCCTGATGCTCACGCTCGCCACCCGTGGTGGCCCGCGCAAGCGGGCCGAAGTGGCGTCGTTCCTGGCGGTTCTCTCGATCGCCGTCACCGGTGCCGCCATCGCCTACGGCTATGGTTCGAGCAGTTGGGTGCCCGCTGGCGCCATCGCGTTCGGCCTGATCGTGGTCACGAATGCCGCGAAACTCACTGTGGCCGTTGCCCGTATCGCCCTGCCCCCGATCCCGGCTCCCGGCGAGGTGGTCTCCAACGACGAGCTGCTGGACCCGGTGATCACGCCGGAAGCTGCCGAAGAGGAGACCTCCACCTGGCAGGCGATCATCGCCTCGGTGCCCGAGTCCGCGGCCCGGCTGCAGGAACGCAGTCAGCTGACGCGTCAGCTGCTGGTCGGTTTCCTGTCGGCGGGAGCACTGGTGCTCGCCATCGGCGCCATCGCCGTCGTGGTGCAAGGACACTTCTTCGTCCACAGCATGATCGTGGCCGGGTTGGTCACGGTCATCTGCGGGTTCCGCTCCCGGCTCTATGCCGAGAGGTGGTGCGCCTGGGCCTTGCTCGCGGCAACCGTGGCTGTACCCACCGGGGTGATGATCCGGTTGTGCCTGTGGTACCCGAACACCGCCTGGCTGATTCTGGCCATCTACTTCGGTCTTGCCGTGGTCGCATTGATCATCGTGGGCGCCAGCGATGGCGTGCGTCGGATGTCGCCGGTGTCCAAGCGCATCCTCGAGCTGCTGGATGGTGCTGCGATCGCGGCGGTCATTCCATTGCTGCTGTGGATCGCCGGCGTGTACGACCTGCTGCGTAATCTGCGGTTGCACTGAGCTCTCGGAGAGGGGCTGTCATGGGTGAGCTGCGGGTCGACCCGGAACAGCTGAAAGGGGCGGGCGCGCAGCTGACTTCGGCCGGCTCCAGCATCTCGGCGCTGGCCGTTGAGGCACCGCTCGCCTCCGCCGGTGGATCAGTGGGCCAGCTGAAGTCGGCCGACGCATGCCGATCCGCGTCGGCAACCCTCGCCGATCAGAAGTCCCAGATGGCGACGACGGTCAACGATTATGCGGGTGGAATCACCAGCGCCGCTACCAATTACGTGGGCCGCGACCAAGCGTCTGCCAGCGAGATCGCCTCGGTTCACCCGGGCTGATAGTCCGCTCAGAGATCCCGCTCGGACTTGCTGTTGTCGGTCATGCGATCCGTCCCCTCGGGGTGGATCGGGAGGCCTTGGATTTCGCGCATCCGTTCCTCACTCATGATGCCTGCGGGTGCCTTCTCACCGCCGCTCGGTGCGCCTGCGCCGGGCTGGGCACCCTGCCCCGCCGGGGCACCCGGGCCTGCCGGAGCTCCTGCGCCGGCCGGGGCGCTCGGACCCGATGCCGCGGCCTTGGCCGCGGCATCCGTTGCGCCGGAACCAGCTTGCGTGGCCGTCTGGACGATGCCCTGGACCCCTTGGAAGACCTGCTGGGGCATCTGTGAGACACCCTGCATGATGCCTTGGACGGGTTGCGTGACACCTTGCACCACCTGGCCCGCCAATTGGCTGAACTGGCCCATGATCTGACCGGCGGCCTGCGATCCGCCGTCCTGCCCACCGGGCCCGCCCGCGGACGGCGAGCCGGGGCCGCCCTTGCCCTCGATCTGATCCGCCTGGGCCCTCAGCTTGCGCGCCGCCTCGACGTCTCCGCGGTCGTAGGCCGCAGCGGCCTGGCTGAGCAGGTCGGACATTTTCTCCGACGCCGCCTTGGTGGCCTTCATCGCGTTGGCGCGGGCCTCGTAGGCGCCGCCGAAGTCGGTCGGGTTGCCGATCACGCCGTGGCTGTTCAGCAGACCACTCAGGTCGGGCGCGTCGGTGACGAAGCCACTGATGTTGTCGATGTGCTGCTGGCCTAATCCATTAACGACGCTGCCATTGGTCCGCAGTTCGGTCATCAGGCGCCCTTTCGATCACTGAGTAGCGAACCAATCCTAAATCTCGCCCGGCCGAGATCCAGACGGCAATTCTGTGCGTTCGTGCCGCCCCAACCACTGCGATACTCCAAGCAACGGTCTTGGGGGAGGCTCGATGGGACTGCTGGACGCGTACATGTCGACGTGGTCGAAGGCGCGGGAAACCTTCGGTGACGGTGTGCCCGACGACGGATCCCGATTGGACGCGAGTTCCCGGTTGCAGCGGATGAAGGGCAACGTCGAGGCCGCCGCGCCCGATGCCCGTTGGCAGGGTGGCGCGTCGCAGGCCTACGCCGCGACCAACCAGGCGCACGCGGCGGCCTACGGCACGCTCGCAGAGTTGGACACGCGGATGGTCATCGAGGTGAGCCACGCCGCGGACGTCGTCACGGCCGGGCGTCGGCGCCTCGATGTGAGCCGCGACTGGGTGGTCAGCGCGGTCGCCTACGTACCGAACAGCCTGGCCGGCCAGACGATGTTGGCCGGCATAGTCCGCCGTGGGACTGCCGACATCGGCGGCATCCTTGAGAAGTCGACCGCCGACATGTCGGAGATCGGTAGACGCGTGAGCGGCATCCGGGCGGACTACGAAGCGCTGAGCGCATTGGGGCGCAACGAGTTTCTACCTCTGCAGCCCGAGGGTTCGACCGGTACCGGGACGGACATGTCCTCGGGAAGCATCGTCGAGATCGATGACGCGAACCGTAAGTTGTTGCAGGAGATGCGCGCCGAGTACGAGCGGCTTCCCGACGGGCAGGCCAAGACCGATCGGCTGGCCGATATCACGGCGATCGAAAGGGCCCTGGAAACGCCCGGATCGCATCTGGTGTATCTGGAGAGACCGGCTGATCCGTCGCAGATGATTCCGGCGGCCACCGCGGTGGGCGACCCATTCACCGCCGACCACGTATCCGTCGCCGTGCCAGGCGTGTCGGGTACGACCCGTGCGGCCATCGCAGGTATGACCAGTGAAGCGGCCGTGCTGCGCAACGAAGCGCGGGATGTCGCCGAACGTGCGGGTGAAAGCCAGAACATCGCGACGGTGGCGTGGGTCGGGTACCAGCCGCCGCCCAACCTTGGTGTGGGATCGTCGTACAACGACGATCTTGCCCAGGCTGGAGCACCTGAGCTGACCTCCTTCCTGCACGATCTCGATGCCGCGTCGAAGAATCCGAGCCATACCACCGCCCTGTTCGGGCATTCCTACGGCTCGTTGACGTCGGGTATCGCGCTGCACGACGGGGCCAGCAGGTACGTGGACAACGTGGTGATGTACGGCTCGCCGGGGTTTCAGGCCGACACCCCGGCCGAACTCGGCATGAACGACAACAACTTCTTCGTGATGGCGACCATCGACGATCCGATCAACCCGATCGCCGCCTTGGCGCCGTTCCACGGCTGGGGCTCCGACCCGAACGAAATCATCAACGAAGACGGGCACCTCCGGTTCCGCTTCCAGCACTTGGAAACCGAGGCCGGCGAGACCCCGCTTCCCGGGTACGAATCCAAGACCGGGGCATCCGGGCACTCCGAATACCACCAAGATGCCGGGCGACGCATGGCTGGCTACAACCTCGCCGCGATCCTGCTGAACCGTCCGGATCTCACGGTGAAGGAGACCCCGCTGACATGGTGATTCGGCGGATGGTATTGGTGTTCACTTTGATGATGACGGGTGGCTGCGCCATGACTGAGAATGTCTATGAGTCAAAGACATTGGAGGGCGACGAGGCGGTCAAGCTGATCGACAGCATGCGGGCCAAAGGCTCGTACGAGGCGGCCCGAGCTCGGCTCAACGACACCGCCGAAATCATCGCCGAGCACATTGTCTCCGCCGTTGCCGGCCAAACCTGGGCGTTCAGCGACGATGCCCACGGTCTGGACATCAAGAGGCAGGGGCTGCCGTGCGAGGAGCTCGCGGGCGATGTGGCGCGCCGGCCGATGGCCGACCCGGTCGTCTTCGGCCGGACGTTCAGTGCCGAAGAGTTCGCGACGGCCGCCGACATCGTGCGCCAGGAGGCCACGCAGTATGGCGCGGGCAAGGGCTCGTCTCTGTTCGACGATCCGGCCCGACGCGACTACGAAGTCAGCGGCAACGGCTACCAATTCAACCTCGGCCAAGCCAAAGTCGCGTCCCTCAACATCACCGGCGACTGCTTTCTGATGCAGCGCGTCGTCGATCTGCCACCCGGTCGGCTGCCTTCGCCCTGATGTGCGTGGCAACACGAGGCCTGACTCCGAATTGATGCGCCTCTTGAACGGGTAGCCGCATGCAGGACGTCTGCTTCTGTTCGCGCATCCTGCCGGGGGTTCGCACGGCGTTAGTGCTGGTATCGGAGGCGTGAGGCGCCTTGATTGGATGTGCGCTGGGTTTTGAAACTGGTGCGGTCGAGGGCTGCGGTGCTCCGGTAGCATTCGCTGAAGAATTGTCGAGGGGTGGCTATGAGACGCAACATCGCCGCGTTGTCACTAGTTGTGGGGTCGCTCGTTATCGCTGCGTGGCGGTCTGTTGCTCAGTGCGGTGCTAGAAGCGTTGAGTCAGACAACACTCGCGGGCCGATGAGATGGAGGGTGCTGCCTTAATGAGTAGTCCTGATCTGCGAGTCAACGAGGCGGCGCTGACATGGACGCCCGCGGAGGTAACGGTGCCTGACGTGCCTGATGTCAAGGCGAGCGGAGATCCAATGAGTGTGATGGTCTCGCATGTCATGCCAACGATTGCCAGCGACGTTATAGCTCAGGTGGCCGCAACGCGCGCTCGGGAACAGCAGTTTGCTGCCAATCTCGAAGCTGCCCGAACCAGGTATCAGAACACTGATGCTGGCGCGCAGCAACAAATCCAGGCTGCGGGCGCCGCGACCGGTGTTGCGGGCACGACCGCAGGCGGGGGTGGAGGGGCGAACCCGGCCGCTGTTGCCGCGGGGGGCGAGGGCAGTCAGCTGGCTCAGTTGATGGGCTTGCCCATGCAGGTAGCACAGCAGGCCATGCAAGTCCCGACTCAGGTGGCGGGAGCGGTCGGGCAGCTTCCGCAGGGCGTCGTGCAGGGAGCCGAGGGCATGGTGCAGCAGGTCGGCCGGCTTTCCGGCGCGGGTGCGACCGATGCAGAGAAGCCGGGCGAATCAGGCAGCGCGCCCGGTGGATCCGCTGAGCAAGGCCATGGTTCCGACAAAGACGACAAGGGCAGGGCGGAACGCCCTGAGCGCGACCGTGATGCCGCTGAGGAGGGCGCTACGGGCGGTGGAGCTGAGAGGGCACCGACTACCGTCCATAGCGATCGACCGAGCGATGGTGGGGCAGGCAGGACACAGGCCGTCCAGTCGCCGGAGATCGCACTGTGAGCGCCAAATACATTGATAGGCCTGGTGATTCCAGCGATCTGAAAGTGGAGGCGCGTCGATGAGTCTTCCCCCGCCTCCGCCCCCACCGGGAAATGGGCCGAGACCGCCGGCGCCGGGGAATGGGCCGCGGCCCTCGCCGCCGCCGTCGGGGGATCCGTTCCAGTCTCCGCAGTCAGGCCAACCGCCGTATGTGAACGCACCGACGGGCTATGCGGGCCACCAGAGTGGTTATGCGCCGCAGCCTGAAGCTCCAATGCCGTGGCAACAACCGCACCCGATGCCTGCGCCGGTGCCGCCCAAGCGCAGTAACAAGTGGAAATGGGTTCTCGGTGCACTGGCATTGCTGGTGGTGATCGGAGTGACCGTTGCCGTCACCGTGACCGTGCTGGGTCGCGGGGACAAAGAGGCTGATGGTTCACCGCCGAGTGCAGCGCCGGTGAAGGACAACGGCGGCAACAAGTCGAACTCAGATATCGCTAGCGCCAACGACACTGGGCCGGTTGCGATCATTACCGAAGACCCGACATGTGCTGCGCAGAGCCCTATCTTCACCACGCTTGCGGCGCAAACAAAGAATGGTTGGGAAAAGCGAGATCCGTCTATACCGGCTACGGAGTGGACCCCAGAAATGCGGGCCCAATACGAGGCGGCGGCAAAAGCGATGAGGAGTGCCGTCGACCAGTTGGAACCGTTAGTAAAGTTGACGCCACACCGAGTCGTGCGCGAGCTATATGAGCAACACATCGCGTATTCCCGCGCGTATACCGACAGCATCTCAACTTATGTGCAAAAGAATAATCATCTCGTGCGAGTCGCTAATGCCTCGGCTGAAACTATCGGATATATTTGTTCCGCTATAGAGTATGGATCAGCGGCTGCGCGTGCCCCGCTGGTACCGCCGCTTTCTGCGCCCGCCAAAGTTGCACCGGTTAGAGATCCATCGAACCCTCAACGGTTTCTCAGGGAGCAGAATACAGCGTGCGCTGATTGGCAACCAGCTCTTACGCAATTTGACACTGAAACAGCTGCATGGCTTGGCATTTCATCAGACATTCCTGCAACTGACTGGTCGCCTGAGCAGAAAATGATTGTTGAGGCGGCAGCAACGTCGATGATGCGACTCGCCGATCAGCAACAAAGTTTCGGTGCACTAAGCGACAACTTCACATTTCGTGATTTCGCAGAGCTTTCAGCTCAATATTCGCGAGGGTACGTAGCAGCCATTCCAAGCTATGTCCCTGCGGACAATTACCTTTCGACGGTGTCGACCAAATTGGGAAATCTGGTGACATCGGCATGCGACGCGGTTGAAAATTAATGGTGTGCGATTGGGTTCGACGTTGTCGAATAACATTCGCGGGGGTGGCACATGGCTATTGAACCTGATGGTAGCGAGTACGGGGGACAGTCGGTAAAAGGTGCCGGTTGGGTCGATCTGAATGAAGACAGCATCCGTAATGCGGCGACAGAGTTTTTGAATCTCGCGAATCATATTCGGGACGTAATCGTTCCGGAATCGCGCAGTCAGATGTGGCGCCTTATGGACCAATGGGAGGGCACGGGTTCGCAGGCGGCTTTTGACGAGGCTAGCAGTATTATAAGCGAACATGAGGCTAATGCGACGGCCGTGCAGGCTGTCGGTGAGCGTCTGAATGCTATCGAGGCGTCGATCGTCAAAACAAAAAACTCTGTTAATTACACAGCGAATGGTGAATTCCCAAGGCGAAGCCAAGGGGGTGGCGATTCGCCGAAAAGCGTTCAACAGGCTTGCGAGGATATACTGAATGAATCTCCGCCATCTCGGGAGAGTGGGGAAACGGACACCCGGGAAAAGCGGAAGAACGAACAGATTGAGGCCGGCCTTAAGACAAATACTCAAGACGTCTCCACCAATACGGTGGAACTGGCTGGCAACTTGAAGGTTCCGGAAGGCACGCCAGGCGCCGATGGCAAGATGCCCACGGCTCCGCCGCCAGATGCACATCCTCCAGCAGACGGCAAGGCTCCCAGGAGTGGTCCTGGTAGTGATCAGTTGGAGGCTGCGCCGCCACCGCCTGCTCCGACGCCCAATCCGAAGATCCCAAAGGGTGGTCCAGGTAGTGATCAGTTGGAGGCTGCGCCGCCAGCGCATGCTCCTGCGACTCCTTTGTCGAATCCGAGAACCCCAAAGGGAGGTTCGGGTAGTGATCAGTTGGAGGCCGCCCCACCGACGCCCGCACCCGCAACGCCGGTGCGAGTGGACAGCCCGGCGTCCTCCGGCCCTCCGGCCTCAGGCTTAGGCACTCCTGGCGGCGGTCCGCCATCTCCAGGTGGGCGGGCACCATCTCCCTCGATGTCGGGCCCCTCTCCTAGTAGTCCGTCGACGCCGAGTGCCCCAACGCATCCCGCAGGCTTGGCTGGTCCACCGCCGACGCCGTTGGAACAGTTTCAGAAGGCGTTCGAGGATGCGTCTAAGGCGGCCGGCGCCCAAGCGCCTCTACCTCCACAGACCACTGCGGCGCCGTCCCAGCATCAGCCGCTTGGCCCGCCCGCACCTGCGCAGTCTCCGGGGGCTCCCGTCGCCTCGCCGGCGCCCACAGCACCATCGTCTCCTTCAGCAGTCCCGGCTGCGGCCACCGGAGGCTTGTCGAGTGCTGGCCCAGCGCCAGTGGGTACACCAGGAATGAGCGGTGCACCTGGAACCGGGATGCCGTTAGGGGCGCCGCCAACGCCAGCACCCGCAGCGCCGGCGACTTCAACCGGGGGTGGTGCTCCGGTTGGGCCACCACCGACAGCGTCAGGAGCGGCGTCCAGCGCTGTTGCTGCTCCCGCACCCATACCCGTTTCGGCGGCGCGTGCGGAGCGAGATGCGGCTGCGCGTGCACTGCGAAGGTCAGACCATGATCCAATCGAGGTGGCGAGGCGAATTGCCGCCGCACTGAATGTCGGTCCTAAGGATCCTCGATTCATGTGGCTGACAGCATTGACTAAAGACGGCTCGATCGTCGTGGCAAATAATTATGGCTTGGCCTACATCCCAGAAAATGTCAAGCTGCCTGAGCAGGTGAAGTTCGCTAGCGCGGACGAGTCAATTTCCCCGCAGCAGCGCGGAACGTGGGCAACCTATCCGATGCTGGCGCTGCATGGGTGGGCGCAGGCTCGCGACACGACATTGCGTGTGGTAATCGGGCTGGAGGAGCAACTCAAGGGATTCGACTCAGGCGCAGCATCGATTGTGTTGCAACCTGACGATCTTCCCGAGGACGGATCGATGCAGGGGCGCTCGCGATTGGCCGTAATCGCTCCAGACGTGTCAGAGCGATTGGCGAAGATCCCGGACTCTGGGTTACTGGATTTGTTGCCGCCTGCGCCGGTGGATCCGCAGCCGCCAGAGGACCGTCGGGTGAAACTCCTAATGGAGGTTTTCCGACCGCTGTTGATTAAGGATCCAGCCCGCATCTCCAAGCAATTGAAGGCAATGATCGCATATGCGGACTATATGTACGAAGCAGCGTTGCATCGTGCGTACACCGCAAGTGATCCCGGCGTACTGCGGGATTCGATCACCGAAGCGCTCTACTGGCAGCACCTTGGTGTTTTGAACTCTGATGCCGTCGCGGAGGATCCATCATGACCCCGCTCGGAGAGGGCTGTCGTTCCGATTTGCGTCGAGCGCAGTCGGGGCTACTGCTAGGACAAGAGTTCGCCGTTGCTCGGAGGCGTGTAACCGTGGCTGAATGTTGGAAATCCCGTTGCCGTGTTTCGATTCATGGTCTCGGTGCGCTGAAGGGGAGTGGCAATGGCTGATCAAATCAAGGTCGCGGCTGAGACCCTGGAGAGTTATGCCAATTGGATGGAAAACCAGGTCATCTGGCCGGAATCCGCTCCGCGGATCGAAGCTCCGGATGCGCTGTCGGCTACGAAGGCGGCGGTTGACAACATTAACGCCTATGCCGAATCGGTGGAACAGTTTACGAATGCTGGTCGAGATGAGAACCGCCGTTTAGCGAAGCTTGTACGTGAAGTCGCTCGCTTGTATCACGAGGTAGACACTACGGCGGCGCAGGACATCGAACGATTACAGAAGGCGCAGAAAGTTCCGGTACCGGTATCCAGCGACCCCGAGCCCTCATTGCCGCCACAGGCACCACAGGCGACTCCGGTCAGTCCTGACACGTCGTTGGACGTGAAAGAGACAGAGGTGGCGCTTCATAATCCGGGCACTACCGACTCGATGACCACGGCACTGGAGGCAGTACGCCGGGCGAATAACGGATTTGCACAAGGGGCTCCCCGACCGCGCGTCGAGAACTGGGAGGGCGACGCCGCCGATGCCGCAAATGAGAAATTCATAAAGTTCAGGAACTGGATCGATGATCTAGCGCATTCCTGGACCGTGCTCGGGCAGGCGATTAGCGACCTGTATACCGGTTACAGAGACGCGCAGGCGAAGCATAGTCCGATCTTCAATAGGTGGGCTGAGCTCAACGCGGCGATGGAAACCGAGCTGAATCGCGCAAATTACAATGAGGCTAGGGTTGATAGATATCTACGCCAAATCGAGGAGTTGGAGGAAGACTCTCGGGGCGTTCGCGAAACATACGCGGACCGAGCAAATGTGCGCATGGAGCCGATTGCTGACCCTCCATTTGGAACGAGCCAGACGGCGAGTACATCAAGCGCGCAGCCGTCTGGCCAGGGTCCGTCTGGTACGGATCCCTCTGGTGCGCAGCAGCCTGGGGGTGAGCCCACGATGTCGCCGGCCAGTGCGGATCCTTCGGCAGGCCAGCAGCCTAAATCCGGTTCGCCGGCAGGTGGAGGGGCTCCTTCCGGCGGTGGATCGCCGTCCGGCGGTGGTTCACCATCGGGGGGCGGCGGGGCGCCAGCGGGTGGTGGAGCTCCAGGAGGGGGTATGCCTGGGGGCATGCCGGGCGACATGCCAAAACTGGCCGAGCCGAGCCTTAAACCGGCCAGCGCTGGTGGGGGCGGTTCGGGCGGAGGCGGTGCCGGCGGCGGTGGCGGCGGAATGCCGTCCGCACCGCTGGGGCCTCCGGTGACTGCCGAGACAGTTGCTGCCAACAACGCGCCTGCACGTCCCGGTGGCGCCGGCCCGGCGGGTGCGGCAGGAGGAGGCGGTTCGGGCGGTTCGGGCGGGATGGGCGGCGGTATGGGTGGCATGGGCCACGGCGCCGGCGGTCAAGGCAACCAGGGCAAAGAAAAGCGCCGCGATCCCAACCTGTCCGCCGATGAGGATCTTTACGTCGAGGACCGGGCGTACACCGAGGGCGTTGTTGGTCACCGCCCACGGAAGCCGGTGTCGGACAAGAAGACTCAGTAGATGTCGTTGCGTCCCGTGTGTGTCATCTCGGATTGCTCGGGGCGCACCTGCGCGTCCGATTCGAAAGTGGTTTCGCTGCACGGTGCTTCCGCCAATCTCCAAGTACGACTGGCCTGTGTCCGTCAAGTGTCGAAACGACTGCTTTTCCAGTCACACTGGCTATTGGTCATCGGATTGTCCTCAGCGAGGGCTCCCTTCGACTCGCACGCCAGATTTCGCGACATGGTTGATCCGTTGATCCGTTGACCTGCGCGTTGTCTGTCCTTAGTGCCCCGTCTAGGGCACTAAGGGAGTAGTTTCATCCGACGACGACACCGCGCTGGCCACCGTCGCAGGGCTGGTCGAGCAGGATTTGGACGCGTAGTTATCGCGGGCCGTGTGAGTCAGCCAGCGTTTTCCGGCCTGGCTGGCCATCCCGGCTTGACAGGAACCGGGTAGAACTCGCTCTGCGGCAGAAAATTTTCGAGCAGGTACTTCCGCCGCTCGAACGGATCTGGTGCTTTTGCCACGCACTCGTCGGTCGCTTCTTGACGCTCCGGCCAATCCCAGCCGTCCTTATTCTTAGCCGAGATGTAGCCGCCCCAGTATCCATCGATCTGGTACCCGCCAAACACATCATCAAAGGGAGTCCGCTCGGGCCCTTCCTGGGGTTTGCCCGATTCCCCCGAACCGGAGTTCACAGAAAGCGTTACCTTGAACGCATTGATCCCGCCTTCAGGTGATCCGATCGGAACTCCGCGCGACGCGTACTCGCCCTTTCCATCTGGAGAGGCTGCTCCATACGTATACATACAACCGATCGCGGTCACCGTAGAATCATTGCGCGTCAAGGATAGAAGGCGATTGGTCAACGTACCGACCCACGGATCATCGGCGGGATCGGCGGTACCGGGGCGCCACTCGTCAGCGACAGCGGTGGCAAAACCCGGGTATAGATACTTGTCATCACCAGTCAATTCGACTAGAAAGAACGACTCAATGTAGGCTCGGACGGCGACTGCAGGGCCGGTAACGAGATCGAGACCCTTCTCACCAGTCCACACGATTGTGAAGTTCTTGTAATCCTGGGGCCATCCCGCCGGAGAGGGTTCCGTGCGCGGAGCGCAGCCAGCGCCGAGGACGATCGACAATATGACAGCAACAGCGCCAGTGAGTATTTTCGTCATTTCTTCTTTGGGTCCGGAGTCTTGTCTGCGGTGACAGCGTCGTAACGGTCCTTGTAATGAGTGTCCTGGAAATCGAACCCAAGTGTGTGGTTGATCGCGACATTGACTGCCCGACCATACTCGCCCGGCGTAAGAGTTGAGTCTTTCGCATACATCTCGTCGAAGCTAAGAATTCGGCCGTTCTCACCCCGGTACTCTGGCGGGAGATCCATAATTGGCGTGCCGATAGAGTTGAGCGTGTTGAGCATTTCTGCTTCGGCTCGCTCCGGCGCGAACCGAGCAATAGGCTCTGGCTGGCCCGCCTCAGGCGGCTCCGGACCAATAATGCTGTCCTTAGCGGCGGGGCCGAGTTGGGACAGGATCTCACTGCTGATCTCCCCTCCCGCCCCGGGAATAGCAGCGCCAGCCCCCGCCGTCAACCCCTCCAACCCGAAGTCGTATGCTGCGCTCTTGGCCTTATAAAGCTCTTGCTCAATCGCAGCCTGGTTCTTATTTGTAGTGTCGATATTGTTCTCAAGTCCAACGTCTACCAATGCCCGCAAAGTCGCGCTGTCGTATAGCGTGTTCGGTCTCTCGCTCGAGTCGGGATGCTGAGCATACGCGGTGTCGTGTAGAAGAGCTTGCCCCAGTGCCGCGCCATTGATGATTTTGCCGGCCTCCGAGTCAGTGTTGAGCACCGAGAACAGATTCTTGGCCTCGGGCAGTGTCCCATCGCGAACTGGGTTCGGATCGTCGAGCATGCCGCCAAAGCTCGGTAGACCACCGTCGGTGCCGGCGATATTGTTCACGTACGGTGTAAGCCCCTCGGCCATGCCTCGCACAAGGTTCGGATTTACCTCCCCAAGCGAATGGGTTCCGTACAAACCAACGGTGTTGTCAGCGTTGAGAGAATTCAACTCTGGATTACTCCCGAGGTATTCGCTGAGCGTTCTTGCGGTTTCACCCGCGATCTTGGATTCCGGCCCCTCCGCGGAATTATCCATCCAGTCGAATAGCGATCCAGCCGCGACACCCTTGTCGTCCCAAGCCTCATGCGTGAGGTTGTACATGAAATGGTCGCTATTAATCTTGAATTTCTCGCGGAATTCGTTACCCGGCTCCACGTTGCCGGTCACCGCGTCGTGGACCACCTGGTGGTCGTAGTGAACAGCATTCATCGCAGCAGATGCGGCGCGCTCGAGATCAGCGTGAGGCGGCCGAGCATCGTCCTTGTAATCCCAAGGCCACGATCCAGGAAGATTGAATCCCGGATCGTCAGCCCGCCACTCTGGCGACTCCATCATGTCCGCGACCTTGTGCATCATGCCACGGTTAAAGTCGGTATTCGTCGCGAACTTCTCGCCGTTACCACTGTTCGCAATGTCCGCGATCTTTTGCAGATTCTCAGACTGCTGAATACCTGGTGATTCGAGTGTCGACCTAACCCCGTCCGGAAGTTTGTCGAAGCCGCCCTTCACCATCTCATTCGACTGAAGCGCACCGTCGACGGATTCCGTCTTCGGGAACTCGATGTTCGGGTTACTCATCAAGTTCCAGGAGTTGGCCATGATATCGCCGGCTCCCTTCTTGGCCGCCTCGTCGAGCTGTTCAACAGATCTGAGCTTCTGCTGAGCCTGCATCTGGCTGAGATAGGCCGCTTGCGTGGGGTCGAGTTTCTCCTTGCCAGCAAGTTTCGCATCGCTAATGGAATCGAGGGTTAACCTCACACGTTGCTGCGCATCTTTATCGCCCTTTAGCGCAGCGTCCACATCCTTGCGAGCCTGCTCCTTGATCGCAGGATCGTCAGGGCTGCCCTTCTTCTCGTCTTTGCCCTCGTCCTTTCCGTCCTTACTCTCGCCGTCCTTCTTTTTCTCGTCGCCGGGCGTATTGGGATCAATGGGCCCTTCCTTAGGTCCACCCGGAAGATTTCCTCCGATCCCGTGCCAAGCGCCTTTAATAGTGGCGACGCGTCCACCGATTGCGCTCATCGCCGCGTTGGACGTTGTGATCACATCGCTGATCTTGCTGATGCCCTGGGTGGCGATCGACAGCAATTTATTGTCCCGGTCCGCGGCACTGGTGCCAGGAGGAATCGAGTTTGCCGCGCTGTCAACCCAGCTCTTCACGGTGTCCAGATTTTGGCGACCGGTCGTGACGACGTTGGCAGCCTTTGTGACCTCGGCAGCCATCTTCTGATCTAACTCAGCAAGCTTGCCGTAAACGCCGGCGTGCTCCTTGTTCTTGGCCGCATACGCCTCCGAGGCCGGACCCTGCCACCGTGCATCCGGCGCGGCCGCCTCGACGCCGGTTTTCATCTGTGTCAGCTTGGAGCTGTTGTCCAGCAGCGCGCCGTCCTGAGGAGTGCTTTGCCCAAACGTCTCCCGCGCTTCCGACCACGTCGAATAGAACGCATCCAACGCACCCACAGACCGACCTCCCCAACGCCCTCAACACTTGCCATCCAGTATCTCAGCAGCGCCACCGCCCAAAGTGCGGCAAACCTGTGCACACAATCACCCATCTCGATCTGGCGAAGAACGCCACCTCGACGCCGACCGAGCCGAGGAACTTGCACGGGTGGCCGACATCGGGGATCTGCAGGGTCCGATACACCGAGGACAACCCGTCTCTCAACGCGGTCATGCGCGAGGAGTTGAATTGGCAATGGCTCCAACCCGCGCTACGACCGCTCCCAGACCAGCACCGGTCCCCGGAACCCAACCGTTCGGCCTCTGCGCAGATCCATGCAGGCTCAACTGCACCTGCGCGTCAAGTATCGATCGACGAGAAGGTCACCTCGTGATCGAGAGCGGTGGAAAGTCAGTACCTATCGTCGGCAGTGATCTCTGCTGCCAATTCATCGAGCTTCTCTCGGTCGAGTTCGATCGAAGCCGTCGCCGCAGCACTTGCCTTCTGTAGTGCCTCGTTGAGGCGTTGGCCGACGGTTTGAGCCCCCAGTCGGAGGAGCCCATCTTCGATGTAGACCGACTTCAGCTGGTGATGGCCATTGACCGTGACTTCCACGGTTTGGGCCTCGTCCGAGGCGGTGAAAGACGCGGTGTCCATCTTGTGCAGCTGGTCATCCATGGCTGATTGCAGTCGCTGAGCCTTGCGGAGGACCGCCGCTACCTGTGGGTGGATTTCACCGCTCATGTGGTGCTACCAGTGACTTGTTTTCCATGTGGTCCTCCCGACCCAGCCGGGCCCCCTCGCCCAGCAAATCCATTCTCATTGTTCCAGAGCCATCTGGTAGCGGCTTTCCTCACGCGGATTGATCAGACTGATCGGCAGCTGCCGGTGCCGCGGAGTGTCGATGAAGTTGGGTCGCAGGATGACTCGACCGACGCCCTGATGCGGGCCGAGGTAGGTGGTGGCATTGGGCCAAGCCACTCGAGGCACCCGCCCGACGCGGCCGTTGATGAGCGTCGCGAACTCGCGGAACTGCGGGCTCAACGTGATGACCGCACCGGCGGCCGCCGAGCGGATGACGAACTGGGTGAACAGCCGCGCGTCACCCAGGTTGATGCTGGCGTCGACGTTGTCGAACGGCATGTACACCGGGTAGCGATCCGCGGTCTCCCCGATCAGCACCCCGGCCGATCCGATCGGGAGGTCGTAGTGCCTGTCGCTGACCGGGTTGATGCCTTGCAGTGCGGCACGCTGCCCACCGAACAGGCGCGAAAACCCGCGCGGTGTGGTTGGATTCGCCAGCGTCGTCAGCAGTACGGTGCTCGTCGGCGCCATGCCGGGGATGATCCGCACCTGCGTGGTGGTGTGATCGGCGCGGGCCGACCACCACACATCGGGACCACCGGGGGCACTGTACGCGGCGGTAAAGGTGCTGCGGCCCTTGATCACCGACCAGGTTTCGCGTTCGAAGCTGATCTCGGTGGCCTTGTCGTAGTCGTCGAACGCGCGACAGCAGCGCGCGTCGATACCGTTGCTGGCCAACTGATCTGCGATCCGCGTCGTCGACGCCACCAGGTATCGAGCCAGTCCGGACACCCCGGAATCGCGGCGCTGCGCCGATCGCCGGGTCTGATCGGGGTTGGCCCGCAACACGACCCACGTCCGGCGGTTGGCCGGCGCCGGGTAGGGCCCGATGACTTGTTCGTAGAGAGCCACGAGGCTGGCTGGTGCGGTCCGGCCGACTCGATGCCCGGAGGACACCACGTCGGCTTCCAGGTCGGGGCAGTGCGCTTCGAGGAGTTCTTCGACCAGTTTGGTGCTGATGGTGTCGTCGGTGACCGCGCTGCCGTTGACGATTACCGACGGGGTGAACGGCCGTGGCACCAACTCAATCACCGAGATCAGGTAGTCGCCCTGCCAGCGCACCGCGACGTGATCGCCCGGCATCACCGTCGCGCCCACTGCGGGCTCGGACGCCACGTCCGGGGTGCTGCGGTGGCGGCGGCGCCAGGAGAAAATCGCCTTGACCCAGCCGGTGAGCCGTCGGCCGCGGATGGTCAGCACCGAGAAGATCGCGATGACCGCGCCGAGTGTGATGCCCAGCCACAGCAGGTTGAAGTGCATGCACAGCGCGACACACGCCGGGATGAGGGTCGCCGCCCAGATGCCATGTCCGGTGGTGAAGCGAAAACCGAACTGGCGCAAAAAGTTCATCGTCTCCGCCTCAGCGCACGGCGGGCCATCGCACCGATCCCGAGGATCAGCGCCAGCGAGGCACCGATGACGACGACGATCGTGATCGGACCGCGGTCTGGCGGCGGGATGTACACCGGCGGTGGCACTTCCTTGACCCGGAACGGCGCCTTCTCTGGACCGTCGGGCACCTCCCAGGTCAGTGCGGCCACGGGATCGATGACGCCCGCCCCGACGTAGTTGTCCACGCCGCCACCGGGATGCCGCGCGGTCGCGGTGATTCGGTTGATGATCTGCGCCGGCGTCAGGTCAGGGAACCGTTGCTTCAACAGCGCGGCCAGCCCCGAGACGTACGCCGCGGAGAACGAGGTGCCGTTGATCGGGATGGGGCCGTCCTGGCCGTTCAAGCCGTTGACCGGTTGCCCGTCGTACCCCAGCGCGACGAGGTTCTCGCCCGGCGCGGCCGCCCCGACCCACGGCCCGGACATCGAGAAGTTGCTGGGTTGGCCGGTCTCGCCGATGGATCCCACGGTCAGCACCAGCGGGTCGTACCAGGCCGGGCTGACGATCATCTGCACTTCGCGCCAGCCCCGCGGGTCCGAGGGCACCGACGGATCCGGCGGCGGATTCTGCTGGCAGTCCTGGCCGGTGTTCCCGGCGGCGACGACGATCACCACACCCTTGACGTTGACGGCGTAGTTGATCGCCGCTCCCAGGCTGTTCTCGTCGATCCGGCGGGTCACCTTGTAGCAGGCGGCCTCGCTGATGTTGATCACCTGGGCGCCGAGGTTGGCGGCGTGCACGACGGCGCGGGCCAGGCTGCGGATCGAGCCGGCCGTCGGGGTCGTGTTGGGATTGTTCGGATCTTGGCGGGCGCCCTTGGGCTGGAACGCCTCTGAGGTCTGGCGCAGCGACAGCAACCGGGCGTCGGGCGCCACGCCGATGAACCCGTCGGTCGGTGCCGGCCTGCCCGCGATGATCGACGCGGTGAGGGTGCCGTGGGCGTCGCAGTCGGACATGCCGTTTCCGGCCGGGTCGACGAAATCACCCCCCGGCTCGGCCGGCACCCGGGGGGAGCCGTTCACTCCCGTGTCGATCACGGCCACGGTGATACCCGCGCCCGTCGCGAACTTTTGTGCCTCCGCGATCCGCAGATATTCGTTGGGCCAGGGCTTGTCAGCGAAGTTGGCGTTGGGCAGCACGGTCGGCGCGGCGCAGATGCCGCGTTGCTCTGTCGGCGAATCCGGACCGGTTTCATCGGGCGGTACGGCGGCGGCGTCGATCGTCGGCGGATCGATAGCCCACGCGGGCGGGGCGCTGAGCAGTGTCAACAACACCGCCAGAGCCATCACGGCTACACGCTGCACGCCCTACACACCCCCCTCGGCACACGGTCGCGCTGCGGTGTGTGGATGCACACTCAGCAAACGACGCGCTGCCTGTCCCGAACCATGACTACTCGTGTCAGCCTGACCGGCTGTTTGCACGCAGTGAATCATAAGGGCGCGGCGCTGACGGCGGTGACACTTTCCTGGTGCAACAGCGGGCTCACGGGGCGCCAGAGGTCCGCTGACCTGAGTCAAGCTCCGACGGGATAGCCAGCGGAGACTAGTCGTGGGTGAACAGTTATCGAAACGTTATGCACTACCGCTGAAGGCCTCGGAATGTTGTCGACTGACCGGCCGTCCTGGATTTCGTGCGTGGTGGGTACTGGTGCTGCTGAGATACTCAGAGGCAACTGTTGGTGTTGGGGAGGTTGGTCTGTGGGTGCGTTGGATGCGTTCTATTCGACGTGGTCGGACGCGCGGGAAACGTTCGGGCAGGGCACTCCTCAGGACGGGTCGAACCTGGATAACAGCTCGAAGTTGATGCAGATGAAGGCCGGGGTCGAGGCCGCGGCGCCGGATGGGCGGTGGCAGGGGCCGGCATCGGAGGCATATGCGGCGAAGAACAAAGACCATGCCGGGGTGTACGGCAAGCTGGCCGAACTCGATACGAAGATGGCCACGGAGGTCACCAACGCCTCGAACGTGGTCAAGCAGGGTCGGCAGAGCCTTGAGAACACCAAGAGTTGGGTCGACAGCGCAGCCAATTCCATTCCAACGGGCACTAGCGCCACGGATCGGAACAGCAAACTCTTGTCAATCGCTAATCAGGGCATCGGCCAGGTGAGCAACATAGTCACCGAGGCCACCAACAAGATGACCGAGATCAGCCAAAGCGTTCAGGGCCTGAAAGGCCGATACGACGCCATCGCCAACGGGAAACCCGACCCAGGCGAAAACACGCCTGGTGAGAAACCTGGTGAGAAACCGGACATGCTCGGAGCGTGGCAGGACCGCAAGAGCGACAGCGAACTCGTGCCAGAAGACATGGAGGGACTAGTCCACGACGCGCTCAACGGCAACCAAGAAGCCGCAGCGAAGGTTGACAATCTTCTGGACAACATCGATGAAGACCAGTTAGGCCCGAAAAGTGTTTCGCACCCGCTAAGCCCGCTGCAGGCTGAACTGGTCGGCCAGCTGCAGGCTCAAATGAAACCAATGTCGATGGAGGACTTGAATAAGGCCCGAGACAAGTTGGGACCGCACAAAGGCATCCTGGGCGATGCCATGCAGATCATGAGTGATCCCGACGTGACTTACCCGAGGCATGATGGCGATGGGCCAGAGGTGATTACACCAGGCGTCATACACAATGACGGCGTTCTTCCGGGTGATAGGGGTGCTCTTCCCGACAGCGTGCAGAGCGCCCTGAATGCGAAGCTCGACTTAGATGCACCGTCAGGGATGGAAATTGCCAG
The DNA here is from genome assembly GCF_010727475.1 of Mycolicibacterium mageritense. NCBI lineage: Bacteria > Bacillati > Actinomycetota > Actinomycetes > Mycobacteriales > Mycobacteriaceae > Mycobacterium > Mycolicibacterium mageritense. Next base: position 2,326,738 of record NZ_AP022567.1, on the reverse strand, counting down.
AGGACACCCAACTCCATTCGGAGATACGCAGGGCGCGAAAGACTTGGTCGATCTGTCGACAATAGTTGGAGACGGCGACCGGAAATTTCAGCAAGGTTCCGAAATCGATCGAGGCCTAATGGCGCGCGGGCAGGAAATTCTAGAGGCTACAGACGGGGCTACCCGTGGCGACGCGGTCGCGGAGCGGATATTCGAGACTGCCGGACGCGATAAGGTTGTTGACCATGACATGTTCACGAAAAACCCAGGATTTATCGAGGATGTTTTGACGCATCCCTGGCAAGACGACGGTAAAGCTGCATCAACGCTGACGGACTGGATAAAAGAGGATGCCAATTCTGCTGATCCACTGGCGAATTCACGTGCTGGTGAGACAGCCAGAGCTATCGCGAACTATATGGGGGATAGTAAGACTCCGCTGCTCGACATGAACGGCGGAGATCAGCCGCTCGGGAAAGTCAATCCGGAATTAACCCAGAGTTTAGCGAGGGCCATGTCGCCATATTTGGATGAGATGACTGGCTACCCATTAGATGAGGCCCGCGGTCTGGGGCTGAATCCTACGACTGGATTTGGCGATGACTTCGAGCGTGGCGACGCAAAGTCGCCCAAAACTGTCAATATTCTAACCATATTGGACACCGATGACAGTGCTGCGCGGATCATAAATGGAAAATCAATGGAACTGCAGAACTCATATATAAATGAATACGCGAGCTCTTTGGTCGAAAATCCAGAATATCCTGAGCATCGCACTGCACTCGAGAGCGCGGGAAAGCTGAAAGGAATGACCGAGAACGCTCTCGTCTCTGCTAGCAACGACGTGATCCACGATAAGGTAGCAGCCAGTGAGCGCGTGTCGTCGATAATTAATGGGACGCTCGATTCGCTCGGTTCGCTACCGGGCGCACCGGGGAATGTTATCGGGATGGCGTCACCTGCGTTTAAAGAGTTTATTTCTAGTTTTGAGTTTAACCAGCCTCCGGAGAACGTTCCAACGCGGAGTTCGATAGCTATGCAGACAATGCTGGCTGATACGTTCATGAGAGCTGGCTTGGGTCCGCCGGAAGGGATGGCCTACCTCGCAGCTTTCGATGTCGACCATCGAAACGGCTTAGATATTCCTCAAAACGTGGGGTCTACCGAGTATAACAATTATAAGGCCGCCCTGGAGAACTATCTCGGAAAATTCGGAGATCCAGTTACCGGTCCGATCGGTGCCTACAATACCGCATACCGAGACGCGCTAGCGCCGACAGCGGACAAGTAGCAATGGTGAACTGGAAAGAATGTGCTCGCAAGTTGGCCCTTGTGGTTTGTCTGGCTGTCTGCTCGTGCAGTCCGCAGGACGCCCCTCGGGGAAGTTCTTTAGAGTTTCCGAACTGGCCGCGGGAGTTTGATAGTTTCAGGTTCCACTGGTATGCCGCCCCAGGAATCGATCTCACCAGTAGTCCCGCGGTTGCGATTCGCGCTTATGTCGAATCCTTTCGTCTCGGCTTTCTGTCCAGAAACATCGATGCCGCTTATCCTGGGTTCCTGCATGCTACGCCTGAAAATGTCCCCGAGGGCCCCGGTGTGTTGGTCCAGCATTCCAACATTCGGCCGAATCCGATTCCATCGGACTATGATTCGAATCACGGAGACGATAGCGCTCCCGACTTCTTCGGGTACCAGCCTTCTTACCTGCTGAGTCTGAAGCGGAGCGGGCGAACGTATAGCGCGATCGTCTGTGAAGGAGAATACGCAACGTTTCGCCGAGATGACACGCCACCTGGGAAATATCGTTCAATAATAACGGTTCCGGCGACAGGCCACGTTCAGTATGGAGATAGGGAAAGTGTGACTGTCCGAAGGGTGGAACTCACCGATCAAGACAGTCGTTCGGAACCAAAATTGGGTTCGCAACGGGGTTCCCTCCCCGCGCCGTCTGTCGACGTCTTTGGTTCGTGGCTCGTCACCGCTGCTAGCACCAATTTATGGGGGCCGCTGGGCGATGCTGTGCCAATCGCAACTCCCGATCTGCAGCAGCAGTGTTTTGATCACATGCCAGACGACGCAGCGGTTCGAAAATCGATGTATAGCGGATTTCAGGACAACCCGCCTGCGCACGGCGATCCGATCCCGGGGTGGCCGGAAGTGTGAGTTGTCGATAAGACCAGGCTGGCGGCGGTTCGATCGCAGTTCAGCGAACTTAAAGAATGCAAAGCCGCTGCGCATCACATTTCTCATCGGGAAACATGACCAGTGGTCACTCGATCACGTGCGCTGCGAGCGGGGGCATCGGTTGGGCGATTCAGTAGAAGTTCGAGTGTTGGAATTGCATTCGGCTGCTGCACGTCTACACGATGCTGGGCAACGCCTACAGGACGGGTTGTCGAGTGTTGATGTGGGGGCTAACAGCTACTGGGGTCGGCATGGGAGAGCCCGCGGAATATGCCGACGGCTATGACGGCTCCTATATCCGGAACGCCTCTCCTTACACCGCTGTGTTTCGGAACCTCCCGCTATCACTTGGTGACGCTGGCATCGACTGTCGAAGCTCTAAAGGCGGCGAGCAAGCTTCAAGGACTCGATGCCGTCGCCTCGGCAATGGCCCACTCGCAACAAGGCGCTCTTGACTACGCTCAGGCTAAGGAAATTTGGGACGAAAAAGGCGCAGCGTTTGATGCAATAAGCGAGGCTGGCTCTATAGTTCCGGGCGTAGACGAGATACTCAACGGATTCGGTCAGGTTCCGGGTGGTAGCGAGCTGCTCAAAGATATGTTCGTTGGAGAGGAACCGACACCAGGTATTGAACAGCATATTCCAGTCATTAGCTCCGACGCCACTTCGTACAGTATCGTCCAACAGCTTTTCGCTAAAGAGTACGGTAACACTAATTTGTTTCCGAACGGATTCCCATCTTACGGTGATTTCAAGGACAATCCGGAGATACGAAATTCCATCAATACCTACCTCGGTGAAAAGGTTGTAGGAAACTTGAACACCGCATACCAGGCATACCAGTCGACCCTTCCGCATGATCCACCGAAATTCGGTGATTCGTGACAGGATACGATCGGTGAATAAGATGACAATAAAGGCTTGCCTTGCAATCATGGCAGTTTTCTGCGCATTGACTGCTTGTATCGATCGCGAAGATCCACCTTCCGAGCGCGCGGTACCGACGACGATGTTCCCGAACTGGCCGCCTGAGCTGAATGGGTTTCGTTTTCGATGGACAGCCGAACCAGGCATCGACCTACTCACAGGCCCGGCGATCCCAGTACGCGCGTATCTTGAGTCATACCGCGTTGGACTAATGACAAAATCGATCAACAATACTTACCCTGGATTCGAGCGCGCTATTCCGGCAATACCTGATCGTCAAGACCGCGTTAACGGATATCTCGATTGGGAGAAACTCCCTTTCCAATTGAAATGGATCCGGCCCGCTATTGACGACTCCATCAATTTCGGCGACGGGCCTTTTTTCGGAAACGAATATTTTCATGTCATCGAGCTGTCACCACTGGAGGACGGCTACCTAACCTATGTATGCGATGGGATCTACAATGTCTTTCATCCCGCGATAGGCCAACCGGGCAAGTACTCATCCGTCGCGGACTATCTCGTCAGTGGAGGTTCGGATGTCGAACGGCGCGAACGGTACACAGTCAAACTCTGGCGAATTGAGTTCAAAAACAGCGACAGTGCGACCGGAAGTAAGCAACCACAAGTAGGGGCGAATCCTGCACCAGTCGGCGATGTCTTCGGATCCTGGCGGATAGAGGGTGCTTCATCCGACAACTACTGGGGGTCTTTGTCCAATGTCACCCACTCGCCGCAAGACCCAGACTATGTCCAACGGTTGCAGCAGTGCAGGGACACGATGCCGCACAACGTCACCGAGCGAGCAAAGATCCTCACTAGTGTGGTCGACTCGCCGCCACCGGCAGAGCCAGCTGAGCCTGGATGGCCAAGCCAGAACCCGTAGTTGCCGCTCAGTTGGTGCTTCGCCGCGGGTGTATTGCGCTGTGATCTCGACGTCTAGATTCCACAGGCGCTTGAAAGCTGCTGGGTCGTCGAAGTAGCGCAACAAGTGATCTCGGGGTTTGCCTTCGGACAGGGCTGGTGACGAAGCTGGTTGTTAAGGCGGGATCCTCGTAGCCGTTTCTTGGTAGCGAGGAAAATAGCGCGAACGGTTCCGGGCGGCCATGTGACTCCTTGGGCTGGCCGTAGCGCGAGTTCCCGCGTGCGGTCGTTGATCTTTTGCTCGAAATCTCGAGGCGATTGCCGCAGGAAACCATCGAAACTAATCCCCGACTGACACCAAACACCAACTCGCACTTGCCCACGCGTGAACAAGTGCGAGTCGAGTTGACGACCTACGCGTCCAAATCCTGCTCCACCAGCCCCGCAACGGTGGCAAGAGCGGTGTCGTCGTCGGAGGTGACGGTGACTTCTGCTCCGTTGCCTGCGCCGAGGGTCATGATCATCAGGGCGGAGCCGGCGTCGACGGGTTCGCCGCCGTCGACCGAGAGGGTCACGGGGACGCCGGCGTTGACGACGGCCTCGGCGATGACGGCGGCGGGGCGGGCGTGCAGGCCGATGGCGGAGCCGACGATGACGGTCTTGCTGGGCATTTCTTTTCTCCTTTGGGTGGGAACCTATTTGGCGGGTTTGACTTGCGATTGAACTACGTGGTGACCAGTTCCGGGGCGTCCCGGGTGGATACGGCAGGCTTGGCGAACTGCTTGGCCGCGACGACGGCGACGGCTCCGACGACGGTCCCTGCGACCAGGGCGACCAGGAACCACAGCAGGTTGCCGATGGCGAAGAAGACGAAGATGCCGCCGTGGGGTGCTTTGAGGGTGACGTCGAAAGCCATGATCAGCGCTCCGGTCACGGCGCCGCCGCACATCATCGAGGGAATCACGCGCAGCGGGTCGGCCGCGGCGAACGGGATGGCGCCTTCGGAGATGAACGACGCCCCGAGCAGCCATGCGGCGCGGCCGTTTTCCCGCTCGGGCTCGGTGAACAGGCCGGGTCGGACCGCGGATGCGAGCGCCATGGCCAGCGGCGGCACCATGCCGGCGGCCATGACCGCGGCCATGATTCGCAGCGACGCGGGGTCGGAGACGTTGAGGCCTGCGGCCGCGAATGCGTAGGCGGCCTTGTTGACCGGCCCGCCGAGGTCGAAGCACATCATCAGGCCCAAGATGATTCCGAGCAGGATGACCGAGCTGCCGCTCATCCCACCGAGCCAGTTGGTCAGCGCCGTGGTGAGGCTCGCGAGCGGGCGGCCGAGCAGCAGGAACATCGCGAGGCCGACGATCAGTGAGGCGCACAGCGGGATCACGACGACGGGCATGAGTCCACGCGCCCACTGCGGCACCTTGATCGAGGCGATCCACAGCGCCGCAAACCCGGCCACCAGGCCACCGACGATACCGCCGATGAAGCCGGCCCCGACGAACACCGCGACCGCGCCCGCCGTGAAACCTGGTGCGATACCGGGCCTGTCGGCGATTGCGAAGGCTATGTAGCCGGCGAGGGCGGGCACGAGGAAACTGAACGCGAGCTTGCCGATGGTAAACAACACCGCACCGAGGTACTGGAGGAGTCCGCCGTCGGGCAGGTTGGTCAGTGAGTTGGATGTCGCGATGATGTAGCCGAGCGGATCAGTCTGTCCCTCGGGCGAATTGCCGATGTCGTACCCGGCCAGCAGGAAGCCGAGCGCGATGAGCAGGCCACCGGCCGCGACGAACGGGATCATGTAGCTGACGCCCGTGAGCAGGATCTGCCGCAGCCGGGTGCCCCAGCCGAGACCACCGGCCGAGGACGGCGCGGCCGCGGCGGCCGCGTCTCCGGTGACCCGCGCGGCGGCGGGATCCTTCGCCGCGGAGACGGCTTCGGCGATCATCTTGTCGGGTTCGTTGATGGCGCGTTTGACACCGGATTCGATGACGGGCTTGCCGGCGAAGCGCTGCTTGTCCTTGACACCGACGTCGGTGGCGAAGATGACGGCATCGGCATCGGCGATCGTCTGAGCCGCGAGTGGGGTGCTGCCCGACGATCCCTGGGTCTCGACGGTGAACGTCACGCCGGCACGTTCGGCGGCCAGCTTGAGGGAATCGGCCGCCATGTAGGTGTGGGCAATTCCGGTGGGGCAGGCCGTGATCGCCACGATCGACGTGGCCTTGGCTGGTGCTTCCGCCGGGGTGGTAGGAGCGGCTGCGGGTGCCGGGTTCACCACTCCTTCCACCAGTTCCACCACCTCGTCGGCCGACGAGGCATCGCGCAGTGACGCGACGAACTCTTTGCGCACGAGCGCGCGGGCCAGGCTCGACAGCAGCTTCATGTGTTCGGCGCCGCCGGATTCCGGTGCGGCGATGAGGAACACCAGGTCGGCGGGTCCGTCGGGGGCACCGAAGTCCACGCCGGGTGCCAGGCGCGCGAAACCGATGGTCGGCGCGTCGACATAGGGTGAACGGCAGTGCGGGATGGCGATCCCACCGGGTAAACCGGTGGCGGACTGGCCTTCCCGCGTCATGGCTGCGCCGATCAGACCGGCGGCGTCGGATGACCGGCCCGCTGACGCGAGCGCTCCGGCGAGCCGGCCGATGACGGCTTCCTTGTCACCGTCGACGTTGACGTCGAGCAGGACGAGTTCGGTGGTGATGATTGGCTGGTTCATAGCGGTACCTTCGTGGCGTTGATGCGTACGGCGTCGAGGTTGAGTTGGGCGGGGGACGGTAGGGCTGATCCGGGTAGAGCGGCCGCGGCGCTGCCGTATCCGACGGCCATCCGGAGGCGCTGCGGCGGTGGGGCACCGCTGACCGCGGCGCGCAGATAGCCTGCCAGTGAGGCGTCGCCGGCTCCGACGGTGCTGCGCGGCACGATCGGTGGTGGGCTGGCGAGCCACGCGCCGGCGGCATCGACCAGCACCGCGCCTGCTGCGCCGAGGGTCGCGAGCACGCTGCCGACACCGCGGTCCACGAGCTGCGACGCGGCAGCGACCACCGGGGCCGGATCGCCTTGGGCCGCGGCGTCTTCGAGCTCTGCAGCTGACACTCCGGCCAGGCCGGCGAGCTCCTCGGCGTTGGGCTTGATGAGATCCGGTGCCGCGATGTCGAATCCGGCGGCCAGCGCGGCCAGCGGTGCTTCCGACGTGTCGACCGCAACGCGGCAGCCCAAGGGCGCCAACCGCGTCACCAATCGGGCATACCAGTCGTCGGGCACGCCGGGTGGAAGGGATCCGCACAGCACGACCCAGTCCGCGTACTCGGCCTTGGCCAGCACGCAGTCGGTCAGCGCCGTGAGTGCGGCCGGATCCAATGCCGCGCCGCGCTCGTTGAGTTTTGTTGTGGTGCCGTCGGACTCGGTGATCGCGAGATTGGTGCGCACGGGTTCGGTGATCGGCACGGTGGTGCACGGTACGCCGCGGCTGCGCAGTGCGCCGAGGATTGGATCGCCGTACGCGCACGGCAGGACGGCCAACGCGTCGACGGCGGCCAGCGTGAGCGCACGTGCCACGTTGATGCCCTTGCCTCCGGGCTCCATGGTGACGGAGTCGACGCGCTGCACGGCACCGCGGGTCAGCTGTGCGCCGAGCGTGACGGTGCGGTCCAGGCTCGGGTTGGGTGTGACGGTGACGATCATGCGACGACCACCTCGATGCCGTGGTCGGAGAGGTTCTGCCGGTCGGCGGCCGCCAACTCGCAGTCGGTGATCAAGGTGTCGACACTGTCGATCGGCGCGAAGCTGACCAGATCCTCGCGGCCGACCTTCGATGAATCAGCGGTGACCACAACATAGTTCGCGGCCTGCACCATGGCCCGCTTGACGGCGGCTTCGTCGGCGTCGGGGGTGGACAGGCCGTGTCGCACGCTGATGCCGTTGGTGCCGATGAACGCGACGTCGACGCGCAGGGTGTCCAGCACCCGTAGCGCCTGCTCGCCGACAGCGGCCTGGGTCAAGCCGCGCACCCGGCCGCCGAGCAGCTGCAGCGTGACCGACGGGATGGTGGCCAGGCGAGCGGCGATCGGTACGGAGTTGGTGACCACGGTGAGCTCCCGATCCGTCGGCAGCTGGGCGGCGATGCGCGCGGTGGTGGTTCCGGCGTCCAGCAGCACGCTGGCCCCGCTCAGCGGAAAGAACTCGACCGCGGCGGCGGCGATCGCGTCCTTCTGCTCTGATCGGGTGGTGTCACGTTCGCCGACACCCGATTCGACGAGGTGCAGGGTCCGGGCCGGCACGGCGCCGCCGTGCACGCGGCGTAGCACCCCGGCCTTGTCGAGCACCGCAAGGTCGCGGCGCACGGTCTCGGTGGTCACGTCGTAGGTCTGGGCGAGTTCGGCGACGGAGGCTCGTCCCCTGCTCATCACCAGCGTGGCGATGGCCTGCTGGCGTTCTTCGGCGTACATGACCCTCCGTTTATGTTGGATCGAAATGTTGTTATGTGTTGTTTTACGCTTGGCTGTGTTGACTTGTCAATGGTTTCTAGTAATCTGTCTCACATGAGCACCACATCTCCGGTCACGTCACTCACGGTTCTGCACGGTGTCCCCGTGGTCCCCGGCGTTCAGTGCGCGCCGGTCATTCGGCCTGGTCGGCTGCCCGTTCCCGATGTCTCAGGGCCTGATATCGAGGAATCGCAGCGCCCCGCCGAGGCCTCCCGGTTCACTGCGGCGGCGGCAACGGTCGCCACCCGGCTGCGCGAGCGCGCGGCCCACGCGACCGGCGCCGCATCGGAGGTGCTGGCCGCAACCGCGGGCCTGGCGCAAGACCGCGCCTGGCTCGGCGCGGCAGAGAAGCGCATCAACGCGGGCGCACCCGCGGTCCGCGCGGTGTGTGAAGCCGTCGACCAGTTCGTCGACCTGTTCACCCAGCTGGGTGGTCTGATGGCCGAGCGGGTCACCGATCTGCGGGATATCCGCGATCGCGTGGTTGCCGAACTGTCCGGCCTGCCCGAGCCCGGTGTGCCGCTGCCCGACGTGCCGTCCATCCTGTGCGCCGAGGATCTCGCGCCTGCCGACACCGCAGGCTTGGATCCCGCGCTGGTGGTCGGGCTGGCCACCACGCTCGGCGGGCCCACCAGCCACACCGCGATCATCGCGCGCCAGCTCGGCATCCCGTGCGTCGTCGCCATCGACGGGCTCGACGACGTCCCCGCGGGCACCACCGTGCTGCTCGACGGCACGAGCGGCACCCTGACCGTGGATCCCGACCCGGACGTCGCGGCCGCGGTTGTGGCCGCAGCCGAACGTGAGGCGGCGCTGGCCCGGCAGTGGACCGGGCCGGGAGCCACGGCCGACGGCCATACGGTCGCAGTCCTGGCCAACGTGCAGGATGGCGCGGCCGCCCGGGCCGCGCGAGAGACTCCGGCCGAAGGTGTCGGGCTCTTCCGTACCGAACTGTGCTTCCTCAACCGCGACACCGAGCCGACAGTCGACGAGCAGGCGAGCATCTACGGCGAGGTGCTCGACGCGTTCGCCGGCCACAAGGTCGTGATCCGCACGCTCGACGCCGGATCGGACAAGCCGCTGAAGTTCGTCGGCCACCCGGATGAGGCCAACCCGGCGCTGGGCGTGCGTGGCATCCGGATCGCCGAGGGCAACCCGGAACTGCTGGAGCGGCAGTTGGAGGCGATCGCCGGTGCGGCGCAGGCGACGGGCAATCAACCGTGGGTCATGGCGCCGATGATCGCGACCGCCGCAGAGGCCGCCAACTTCGCGACGCGGGCCAGGGCCTACGGCCTGACGCCCGGGGTGATGATCGAGGTGCCCGCTGCGGCACTGTTGGCCGACAAGATCCTCGAGCACGTCGACTTCCTGTCGATCGGCACCAATGACCTCGCGCAGTACACCATGGCCGCCGACCGCATGTCGGCCGACCTGGCGACTCTGACCGACCCGTGGCAGCCCGCGGTGCTGGCACTCGTGGCCATGGCGGTGCGCGCCGGAGTCGCGGTGGGCAAGCCGGTCGGCGTGTGCGGCGAGGCCGCCGCGGATCCGCTGCTCGCATGCGTGCTGGTGGGTCTGGGTGTGACGTCGTTGTCGTCGGCGTCGGCGGCCATCCCGGGCGTCGGTGCGAAGCTCGCGCAGGTCACGCTGCAGCAATGCCGAGACGCGGCGGATGCCGTGTTGGCGACTGCGACGGCCGCCGAGGCGCGCGCCGCAGCTCAGGCACTCCTGTCCTGACGAGGGGAAACGCCCCGCTGGAATAATCGGACCGCGGTCCGGTTATATGGGTATCAGCTTCAGATACCCCAGGAGGTACCGATGCCAGCCATCACAGCCGACACCTTGACCCTGCCGCGCGTCGCGGCACCCCAACCCGCCGACACCGAGCGTCCGGTGCGGTCCATCACCACGGGCCCGCGTGGCTACGAGGGTGAGGGCTTCCCCGTCGTCCGGGCATTCGCGGGCGTCAGCGCCGCCGACCTCGACCCGTTCGTCCACATGGACCAGATGGGCGAGGTGGAATACCTGCCCGGTGAACCGCGCGGCACCGATTGGCACCCGCACCGCGGCTTCGAGACCGTGACCTACATGATCGACGGCCGGTTCGCGCACCAGGACTCGCATGGCGGCGGCGGCCTGATCACCGACGGCGCCACGCAGTGGATGACCGCGGGATCGGGCATCCTGCACATCGAAACCCCGCCGGCCGAGCTCGTCGAGAGCGGCGGCACGTTCCACGGCATCCAGCTGTGGGTCAACCTGCCGAAGAAGGACAAGTTCGCGACGCCGCGTTACCAGGCGATCGAGGGCCGGCAGGTCAAGCTGCTGTCCTCGTCCGACGGTGGCGCACTGCTCCGCATCATCGCCGGTGATGTCCAGAGCACCGACGGACCCGGCACTGGTCCCGGCTCGACGCACACGCCGATCACATTGGCGCACGCCACTATTCAGCCCGGTGCAGAGCTGAACCTCCCGTGGAACCGGGACTTCAACGCCCTGGTGTACGTGCTGAGCGGCCGCGGCAGCGTGGGGCCGGTAGCGCACCCGATCCACCAGGGTCAGCTCGCGGTGTTCGGCCCGGGCGACCGGATCACCGTCGCCGCCGAGGACACGCAGGATTCGAACCGGCCCGCACTTGAGGTTCTGATCCTGGGCGGCCAGCCGATTCGTGAGCCGGTCTTCCACTACGGGCCGTTCGTGATGAACTCCAAGTCCGAGTTGATCCAGGCGCTGGAGGATTACCAGGCGGGCAAGTTCGGGCAGATCCCGCCCGGCGCGCTCATGCCGCACCGGCCGCTGAACTAGCCCCGCGCTGAGGCCTCGGGCGCTTAACGCTCGGCGGGCTGCGAGTACAACAACTCCAGCTCGCCGAGATTGGCGGCCACGGTCACCAGCGGCAGGGCCGCCGAGATCGCCAGGTCGTCACCGGTCGACTCGGCACGCAACGCCAACGTGAAACTGTCGGTGATGGGCGCGGGCTCCGGCAGCATGACGCCGCCGACCAGGCGGGTGCAGATCGCTTGCGAGTGGGTCTCCAGAACCTGCCGCGTCTGTTGATACACCCCGAGCGGCGGCGGGACGACGTCGGTGATCAGCTCGGCCGCCGACCGCACGCGGATCGCGCGGTTCGCGGCCTGCACGGTCGGGGCGCGCAGATCTGTCGGGCCACCGTTCTCCGAAAGGTATTGCCGCACAGCGTCGTCGAGCACCCTCGTGGCCTCGAGGGCGTCGTGGCCCAATGCCGTCACCCGGTTGGTGGCGTCCTCGGACGCGCCTCGCGTCACCCGCAGCACGGCGGCGCGCAGGAACTTCGACCCGGCCCACCGTGCATCGTCGAGCGCCTTGGCCACCGAGGCCTTGGCGCCGCGCGGCCACAGCAGCACCGACACCACGATGCCGACCAGCGCACCCACCACGACGTCCTCGACCCGGATCAGGCCGACGCGCCAACCAGTCGGCACGATCAGGTTGAAGTTGATCAGCACCATCATGGTGAACGCGGCCTGACCCGCGATGAACGACGCCACTTCCGGTACGTACGCGGATCCGAACGCGACGATGGGCAGTAGCGCCCACATCACCACGGGTTCGACACCGACGATCTCGATGAGCACGGCGCCCAGCACAAACCCGATGGTCGTGCCCGCCACCGCCCGCAGCACGCGCGTGCCCGTCGTCAGCGCGCTGCTGCGCAGCACCGACATCGCGCCCAGCACCACCCAGAAGCCGTGCTCGACCGGGAACACGTGGGTGACCGCGACGGCCAGCGCCAGGCCGAGGCCGGTGCGCAGGCTGTTGCGCAGTACCACCGCGCGCGTCGCCAGAAATCCCTTGGTGATGGCCGCGAGTGCGACGGTCTCGGGCATCACCCAGTCCGCTGCGCCGGTCTTGGGCAGTCCGCGGCCGAGCACGCGCGCCCACACCGGGCGGGCGTCGGCCAGCGCGGCGTTACCGATCACGCGGCCCGTCACCGCGATGGTGGCCGATATGGTGCGCCGGGTCAGCAGCGTGCGGCCGACCGCGACCGCCGCGGCGTCGTCCTCCTCGCCGAGCAACGTGACGATGTCCTCGCGGTAGGTGCCCTGCGCGACGGTGCGCTGCTCGGCCAGCGCGGCCCGCAGATCGTCGCCCCGCGCGGCCCGTTTGGCGACGTCGCGGATGCGCAGAACCGCCGCGCTGTCCCGCAGCACACGGATCGCCGGATCCCGCATGGCGCCGAGCCGTTCGCCGGTGTCGTCGTCGATCCGGTCGGACAACCAGCCCAGGTCGTCGACCACACGCACCAGGGCCCGGCTGCCCGCCGTGAGCGCGACGGGTCGGTAGTCGGCGCCGAGAAAGCTCGCGTACAGGGCGTTCATCGCACGGGTCACGTCGCGGGCCGACGCCGAACCTTCCAGGCGGTCGGCGAGTTTCCGGCACACCTGCGCGGCGTTGTAACGCAATTCGTCGTGATGGCGCGGCGGGAACACGAACAGCGCCGCGGGCACACAGACCACGAGGGCGATCGCCCAGCCGAGCAACCGTTCCGGGATCGGGCCGACCGGGGTACACGCCGGCAGCACGAACAGCAGCAGCGTGGCGCGCTGCCCGGCGGCCACGATCTCGCTGAGCACCCCGGAGAACGACACCACGACGCCGATCACGAACATCGTCGCGACGCTCAGCCCGGTGTGCGGGGCGACCACGGTGCCGAGCACGATGAGCACCGCGCCGTTGACCGCCAGCCCGCCGTACGCGACGGCCCGGGCCGCGCGGTTGCCGGGGAAGTCGGCGGTGATCAGGAGCGAAACCGCGCCGAAGATCGCGAACAGCGGGGTCTGCGATCCGCCGCCGAGGAGGAATCCGACGGCTGCCGCGATGGGAAGGACGATGCCTGCGCGGGCCGCGCGCCGCAGGGCGTCGTGCTCAGGGTCGCGATCACGGAGCCGATCTGCCGCCCGGTGCCACAACTCGGCCGGGGTCAGCATGAGAGCCGATGGTAGCCGCGATCAGTGGTCGTCGGGTGTCGGCGCGTACCGTCCGGATTCCAGTGCGTCGCGCATCTGCAGTGAGATCCATTGCAGCGCATTGGTATCGCGCGGCAGCGTGCTCTGCTCGAATCCGACCACGAGGTAAACGCCCCATGCGGCGAAGTACCGTGCATTGCGCTCGTCGCCGATGATGTCGCGAGCCGCCTCATAGAGGATGTCGAATCGCAGTTGGTCGACGACCGCCTGGACTTCGGCCACCTGCGGGTCGAGCGAACTCCACACCCGGATGGCGGCCTCGGCGCCGTGCGGCAGGGCGAGGGCTTCGGCGATGATCGTGTCGATCCGCCGATGCGGGTCGGGATCGTCGCGCACGGCCTCGACCACCCGGAGCGTGCGTGCCTGGCGCCAATGGGCCACCAGTTCACGGGTGTAGGACGACCAATTTGGAAAGTAGTGGTAGAACGACCCCGTGGTGACTCCGAGGCGATTGCACACCTCGGCGAGCTTGAGCCCGCCGTATCCGAGGTCCGACAACACGTCCAAACCGGTGTCGAAATACGACTCCCGAGAAACGACGCTTGCCATCCAGGTCACCCTAGTTCGCGAGTCAAGCGCCGCCGCGTCAAAATTTGCTGAGCATCTTCTGCAAACAGATGCCGCGGAGCCTGACGTGATGTGTGGCACAATTTGACCCGTGGCGCATATCGCAAGCCGAGGTCCGGGACGGCCGCCCGCAGCTAAGGCGGCGGAAACCCGAGAGCGCATTTTGCATGCGGCTCGGGAGGTGTTCAGCGAACTTGGGTACGACGCTGCCACTTTCCAGGCGATAGCGATCCGCGCTGACCTGACCCGACCGGCCATCAATCATTACTTTGGCAATAAGCGTGTGCTGTACCGCGAGGTTGTCGAAATGACGAACGCGACGGTGATCGGTGCGGGCATGGCCAAGGCCCAGGAGGCCAGCACCCTGCTCGGCCGCATTTCGGCATTCTTTGCCGCGGCCATGGATGCCGAGTCCACCGATCGTTCCGCGGCGGCGTTCCTGGTCACCTCGGTCCTGGAGGCGCAGCGCCATCCCGATCTGGTGACCGAGGAACACGATGCCCTGCGCAACTCGCGCGATTTCGTGTCATGGGCGGTCAACGACGCCATCGAGCACGGCGAGCTCAGCACCGACACCGACATCCCGGCCATCGTGGAGATGCTCGTGGCCGTGATGTGGGGCATGGGTTTCTACGCCGGATACGTCGGTGGCCACGACGAGCTCGGCGTCATCGTCGACAAGTTCGAGTTGCTGATGGCCAACAAGCTCTGGCAGTTGCGCGACTGACGCGCGCGTTCGGCCGGTCACAGGCCGCACTCAGATAGCTTGGCTAAGTTGTCTACATTGGTGGGTGACGAGTGTTTGCCCGACCGGATGGAGAACTTCGATGAGCTCATTGCGCAGCCATGACGACACGTGGGACATCGCGACCAGTGTCGGCGCGACGGCGGTGATGGTGGCCGCGGCCCGCGCCGGCGAAACCGAGCGGGAGAACCCACTGATCCGTGATCCGTACGCCCGCCTGCTCGTGTCGGGAGCCGGCACGGGGATCTGGGAGTCCTTGCTGGACAACAGCTTTGCGGAGAGGGCGGCCGAGGTCGATGCCGAGGCGGCCGCGATCCTCGAGCACATGGGCAGCTATCAGGCTGTCCGCACGCACTTCTTCGACGAGTACTTCGCGAAGGCCTCGGCGGCCGGGATCCGCCAGATCGTCATCCTCGCCGCGGGCCTCGATTCGCGCGCGTACCGACTGGACTGGCCCGCGGGCACCACGGTGTACGAGATCGACCAGCCCAAGGTGCTCGAATACAAGGCCGCGACGCTGGCCGACCATGGCGCGCAGCCGGCCGCGCTGCGCCGCGAGGTTCCGGTCGATCTGCGGTTCGACTGGCCGAAGGCGTTGCGAGAGGCCGGTTTTGATGCGGGGCAGCCGACCGCGTGGCTGGCCGAGGGCTTGCTGATGTATCTGCCGGCCGACGCGCAGGACCGCTTGTTCGAACTGGTTACGGAGCTGTCGGCACCGGGCAGCCGGATCGCCGCGGAGACCGCGGGAGTGACGGCCGATGAGCGCCGTGAGGAGATGCGGGAGCGGTTCGCACGGTTCGCGGCGCAGTTCAACCTGGAGCAGGCGCTCGACATCCAGGAGCTGATCTACGAGGATCCCGACCGCGCTGATGTCACCGAGTGGCTCAACGCGCACGGCTGGCGCGCCGAGGGGCAGCACTCGCTGGCCGAGATGCGCAGGCTCAACCGATACGTCGAGCTCGAGCATCACCATGACGACAACGCGTTCTCGACGTTCGTCACGGCCGAGCGGCTCTAGACACAAGAAAAGCGGGGCACCCATGTTCGGGGTGCCCCGCTTGGTCTCTGGTGTCAGCGGCTCTGGTGCACGGTGGTGTCGACCTGGGGAGCCGTCGCGTGCTGACCGACCTGGTTGAGCCAGGTGTGGTGGTCAACTCCGGCGGATGCCGGGGCGGCAAGTCCTACGACGGCGGCGGCCAGTCCGCTGGCGACGATCGCGGTGAATCCGAGCTTCTTCATCTCATACCCTCTTTTCTTCTTTTCTTGACTGGTTCAACAGAAGCTCCGCAGGGTTCATTCCTGTTAAACCCCTCGGCCTTTCGTGACAGTCGTCACGCAACTTCCGACCCGGTGCATGGCCGGTGAAGTAGCCGCCGTATACAGAGAAGGACGCCCGACAGCTGTATTCGCTGATCGGCCCGAGCTGAGCCCCGTTTATCGAGAGGAACACCCATGGCAGGAGTGCAGGACCGCGTCGTCGTCGTCACCGGAGCGGGCGGCGGCCTTGGCCGCGAGTACGCCCTGACGCTCGCCCGCGAAGGCGCCAGCGTCGTCGTCAACGACCTCGGTGGCGCACGCGACGGCACCGGCGCCGGCCACAACATGGCCGACCAGGTGGTCACCGAGATCAAAGAGGCGGGCGGCCGCGCCGTCGCCAACTACGACTCGGTGGCCGAACCCGAGGGCGCCGAGAACATCATCAAGACCGCCATCGACGAGTTCGGCAAGGTCGACGGCGTGGTGTCCAATGCGGGCATCCTGCGGGACGGCACGTTCCACAAGATGACGTTCGAGAACTGGGACGCCGTGCTCAAGGTTCATCTCTACGGCGGCTACAACGTCATCCGCGCGGCCTGGCCGCACTTCCGCGAGCAGAGCTTCGGCCGCGTCGTCGTCGCCACCTCCACCAGCGGCCTGTTCGGCAACTTCGGTCAGGCCAACTACGGTGCCGCCAAGCTCGGCCTGGTGGGCCTGATCAACACGCTGGCCCAGGAAGGCGCCAAGTACAACATCAAGACCAACGCGGTCGCCCCGATCGCCGCAACCCGTATGACGCAGGACATCCTGCCGCCCGAGGTGTTCGAGAAGCTCACGCCCGAGTACGTGGCCCCCGTGGTGGCTTACCTGATGACCGAGGAACTGCAGGACACCGACGCGGTCTTCATCGTCGGAGGCGGCAAGGTCCAGCGCACCGCGCTGTTCCAGAACGACGGCGTGACGTTCTCCGACGGCGTGCCGACGGTCGACGACATCGCCGCCAAGTGGGGCGAGATCACGGACCTGTCCGCCGCACAGCAGGCCAGCTTCAAGCTCTGATGAAAGCGCTTGTCGCGCAGGCCCTCACCGGTACCGCCGGGCTGGCGTACACCGAGGTTCCCGATCTCGAGCCCAACAGCGCGGTGATCGTGGACGTCGGGGCCGCCGGTGTCTGCTTTCCCGATCTGCTGCTGTTGCGCGGCGAGTACCAGCTACGGCTGGAGCCGCCGTTCACGCCGGGCATGGAGGTCGCGGGCACCGTGCGGTCGGCGCCCGAGGGGTCCGGTTTCACGCCGGGCCAGCGGGTGTCGGCCTTCACGATGCTCGGCGGGTACGCCGAACAGGTCGCTGTCGCCCCGGACAACGTGATCCCCACCCCCGACGGGCTCGATGACGGGGAAGCCGCGTCGCTGCTGGGCAACTACTACACGATGCAGTTCGCGCTGGGCCGCCGCGGCGCCCTGCAGCCGGGTGAAACCGTGCTGGTGCTCGGCTCGGCCGGCGGCATCGGTGTGGCGTCGATCCAGCTCGCCAAGGCCATGGGCGCCAGGGTCGTCGCGATGGTGCACCGGGCCGGGGCCGAGGAGTTCGTGTCGTCGCTCGGCGCCGACGTGGTGCTGCCGCTGACCGACGGTTGGCGCGATGCCGTGCTGGACGCCACCGGGGGCCAGGGCGTCGACATCGTGGTCGACCCGATCGGCGGGGACGCGTTCGACGATGCCATCCGCGTGCTCGCGACCGAGGGCAGGCTCTTGGTCATCGGATTCGCCGCGGGTGGCGGCATCCCGACCGTCAAGGTCAACCGGCTGTTGCTGCGCAACGTCAGCGTCGTGGGGGTCGGTTGGGGCGAGTTCGTGCGCCGCCACCCCGCCGCCCAGGCCCAGGTGGGAGCGGAGCTGAACAAGCTGGTGGCGGGCGGTCTGCGGCCGCCGCCGCCCGTGCGTTACCCGCTGGCCGACGGTGTGGCCGCGCTCGACGCGCTGGCCAACGGTGAGGTGCGAGGGAAGTTGGTGCTGGAGCCGTGACGAGCGCTTGCGCGAGGAACCGATGACCGTGACAAAGGCCCTTGCGTTCGATGTCTTCGGCACGGTCGTCGACTGGCGGTCGTCCATCGTCGCCGAGCTCGAGGCCTTCGGCGAACGGCATGGGTTGCAGCGGGATTGGCGGGCTTTCGCCGACGATTGGCGGGCCGGGTATGCGCCTGCGATGGACCGCGTGCGTCGTGGTGAGCTGCCGTGGACCAGGATCGACGATCTGCACCGCGCGATCCTGGTCGAGCTGCTCGGCGCCGCGGACATCCGTGTCGGCGCCGACGAGGTCGACGAGCTCAACGGGCGTGGCACCGGTTGGATCCGTGGCCGGATTCGGTGGCCGGGCTGACCCGGCTCAAGGAGCGCTTCGTCATCACCACGCTGTCCAACGGCAACGTGTCACTGCTGACCAACATGGCCAAACACGCTGGGCTGCCCTGGGATTGCGTGATCTCCGCGGAGCTGTTCCGGCATTACAAACCCGACCGCGAGGCCTATCTGGGGTGCGCCGACCTGCTCGGCGTCGCGCCGGGTGAGCTCACCCTGGTGGCGGCGCACCCGTCCGATCTGCGGGCGGCCCGCGGCGCCGGACTCGGCGCGGCCTACGTGCCGCGGCCGCTCGAGTTCGGTCCGGGCCGCGCGCCGCATGCCGTGTCCGACGGGGAGTTCGACGTCGTGGCCGCGGATTTTGTCGACCTCGCGGCCCAGTTGGGTGCGTAGCGTAGACGTTGTGGACACCGCACTGACCAAGGCGTTGGATCTCCTCGTCGATCCGCCGGCCGACCCCGACGTCGGCAAGGGGTATCTCGATCTGCTCGGCACGGGCAGCAGCGACGCCCCGAAGAACTCCGGGTTCATCCAGAAAGCCTGGGCGTCCCCGGTGGGGTCGATGCTCTACGACCGCGCTCAGGTGCTCAACCGGCGGTTGCTCTCGGCGTCCCGGCCGCCGATCGACTGGCTGAACATCCCCGCGGGCGGTATCGCCCTCGACGTCGGCAGCGGCCCCGGCAACATCACGGCGGCGCTGGCCCGCGCGGCCGGCCTGGACGGCATCGCGCTCGGTGTCGACATCTCCGAGGCGATGCTGGACCGCGCGGTGAAAGCGGAGGCAGGCCGTCAGGTCGGCTTCCTGCGGGCCGACGCGCAGCGCCTGCCGTTCCGGGACGAGAGCTTCGACGCCGTGATCTCGCTCGCGGTGCTGCAGCTGATCCCCGATGCCGATGCCGCGGTGTCGGAGATGGCGCGGGTGCTGCGGCCGGGCCGGCGCATCGCCGTCATGGTGCCGACCGTCGGGCATGCCGACGCGATGCAGTTCCTGTCGAGAGGGGGCGCCCGGTTGTTCGGCGAGGACGAGCTGGGAGACATGTTCGAGGGGCTTGGACTCGTCGGTGTCCGGACCAAGACCCTCGGCTTCATCCAGTGGGTGCGCGGGTCCAAGCCGTGAGCACGCTGGGCGTCGTCCTCGTCGCGTTGGCGATCGCCGTCGGTCTCATCGGCATCGTGGTGCCTGTCCTGCCGGGCGGGCTGCTGGTCTTCGCGGCGATCGCGGTGTGGGCCATCGTCGAGCACACCGCGGTGTCGTGGGTGACGCTGGGCGTGGCTGCCGCGCTGTTCATCGCCACCGAGGTGATCAAGTATCTGGTGCCCGTGCGCCGCATGCGGGCGGCCGAGGTCGGGACGTGGAGCCTGGTCACCGGCGGCGTGCTCGGCATCATCGGATTCTTCGTGATCCCGGTGATCGGGCTGGTGATCGGTTTCGTGGGCGGGGTGTACCTCGCCGAGTTTGTGTCGCGCCACGACGCCCGCCGTGCCTGGGCATCAACTGTGCACGCGCTCAAGGGGGTTGCATTGTCGGTAGGGATCGAGTTTACGGGTGCGCTGCTGGCGACGGTGGCGTGGGTGACGGGTTTGGTGGTCAGCAATTGAGCGCGTGGACCTTCGATGCCTCGGATGGTGAGTTGCTGCTGCACACCGGTGTCACCGGGACGGCCGCGCGGATGGGCCACCGGCTCACCATCGCGGTCCGGTCCTGGCACGCGACCGTGGAATGGGACGGAGACGACCCGGCCGCGATCGAGGTGACCGTCGACCTCGACTCGCTCGACGTGCTGCGCGGCGAGGGCGGCATGACGCCGCTGTCGGGCACCGAGAAGACGCTGGTGCGGACCAACGCGTCGAAGACCCTGCGGGTGAAACGTTTTCCCGAGGCGCGGTTCCGGTCGACCGCGATCGATCGCGAGGCCGATTCTCTGAGGCTCACCGGAACTCTCGAGCTTGGCGGCAAGACCGGCGACCAGACCGTCGAGGTCCGGGTCGGCGACAAGGAAATCTCGGGGGCGGCCGTCGTGCGCCACACCGATTTCGGCATCAAACAGTATTCGATGCTCATGGGCGCGATGAAGGTCGCCGACGACGTGCGCGTGACTCTCACGCTCGCCCGGCCGGATGCCGAATAAGCCTCCGCCGCAACGATTTCCACGTTCCTCGCCGCTCAGGTGTAGAACCCGGCGTGACCGGGTACTGCCCAGGAGTTGAACGTGAGGAGTCCAATGATGAACATCGTCTCAGGCGTCGCGCATGCCGTCACCCGCGCTGCCGACGCCACCACCGCTACCGCGGGAGCGATCGGGGGCGCGACGATCAACGGAGTCGTCGGAGGGATCAAAGGTACGAGCGCCGGAATCCGTGACGGGTTGAGCCAGGGCAGCGGGTCGTCGGCCGCGGCCGCCCTCACCCTCGCCGCGGTCGGTGCGGCCGGCCTGGTCGAGTGGCCCATTTTGTTGACCGCGGGCGGTGCAGCGCTCGTGGCGCACGAACTCAGCTCGCGAACCCGTGCCGGGAACACCGAGCAGCGCAGTACTGCTCCCCGGCGTTCGCCGGGTCCGAAGGCAACCAAGGCGCCGGCCCGGAAATCCACCACCCGGCGCACCGCTAAGTGATCGCCGCCCTCGGGCGGGTGGTTCTGCGCGCGGCCACGGTCGCGGCGGCCCCCGTCGCGCTCACCACGGTGTCGGCGGTCGAGGCAGGCGTGCGGGTCGGCACGCGCCCGGCAGCACTTGCCCTCGCGGCGACGGCTGAGCTCATCGGCAGGCCACCCCGCAGACGCTGCTGGCGCGGCGCCGAGCGGTGCTGGATCGAGGTGCGTGGCCTGCGGGGAGCGGACGGGCGGCGGATCGGTGCCGACGTGACGCGGGCCGTCGATGCCCAGCCGGGGGTGCGCGCGACGCAGCTCAACTATCCGCTGTCGCGCATCGTGGTCGAGGTGGCCGACGGGCCCGACGCGCCGGGGCTGCAGCGGCTGTGCGCAGTCGTGGCTGCCGCCGAGGCCCAAGCGGTCACCGAGCCTGGAGCGCAGCAGCCCACCGAGTTACCGGGTGACGGGATCGTGCTGGCGGCGAAGGCCATCGCGACCGCGGCCAACGGCATCGGGATCGGCGTGGCCACGGTGGGCCGGGTCATGTGGCCGCGGCTGCCCGCTGGCCTCAATGCCGCCGTCACCGTGATCGATTACCAACCCAGGCTTCGCGCGATGCTCGAGGCCAGACTCGGCCCGCCTGGCGCCGATGCCCTGCTGGCCCTCGGCGCGGCCACCGTCTACTCACTCACACAGGCTCCCGCGGCTATCGCGGTCGAGTTCGTCCGGCACCTGGCGCAGCTGGGAGAGCTCGAAGCCGCCGCGCGCGCGTGGAACGAGCACGAACCCCGGCTTGCCGCAGCTGCCGAGAACCTCGACGCCACACCCCCGGCCGAGCGACCACGACCACTGCCCGCGGGTGCGGTGGAACGGCATGCCGACCGGTGTGCCCGTGCGCAGGGCCTCGCCGCGGCGTCCGTGGGTGCGCTTGCCCGGGACGTGAATGCTGCCGCGACCGCCGCGGTCGTGGCGGCGCCCAAGGCGAGCCGGAATACCCGCGAGGCGTTCGCGAGCACACTCGGCCGCGGCCTGGCCGACCGGTATGGGGTGGTGCCGTTGCGGCCCAATGCGTTACGCATGCTCGACCGCGTCGACGCCGTGGTGGTCGACCCGCGTGTGCTGCTCGCCGACGACCTGCGCGTCGGAGAGTTTCGCGACGTCGCCGACGCCGACCGTGCCGCGGTGTGGCAGTGGGCTCAGGAGAGGCTTGACGAGGGCGGGCTCCGCAACGGCTGGCATCGTGTCCCGTCGGGCGGCCGGGTGCTCGTGCGCAACGCCCATGATCCGCGCGCGCACAGCGTGCTCGGTGAGATCCGCCGGGCCGGCGCCGACGCGGTCTCACTGGAACTCGACGAACTCGGCGATCTGCGTTCGTCGTTCGACGATCTCCACCCGGCCGGGCGTGACCTCGATGCGGCGTTGGCGGCGGCCGTGGAAAGCCTGCAACGGGACGGCCGGACGGTCGCGGTGCTCTCGGTGGACGCCGCGCATGCGCTGCGGGCGGCCGATTTCGCGGTCGGACTGGTGAACCCGCAGGGGCACGTGCCCTGGCAGGCCGATCTCCTGGTCCAGGATCTCGCGGCAGTATGGCGGATTCTGCACGCGCTGCCCGTGGCTCGCCGGGCCAGCGAGCGGGGCGTCGAACTCGCCACCGGTGGTTCTGCGCTCGGCGCGCTGCTGATGGTGCCCGGTGTGCGCGGACGCGGCCCCGGCCCGGTGACTGCGAGCGCCGCGGTCGGGTTGATCACCGGATTCTGGCTCGCCCGTGGGGTACTCGCGGATGCGACGCCCGCGGCCGCGCCCGTCGAGGACTGGCACGCCATGACGCCCGAGCAGGTCCGCGACCGCCTCTCCACGCGAGAATCCGAGGCCCCGCCGAGCGGCCAGCACGTCGCCGTCCTGTGGCGCGGAGGAAACACCGTGCGGCGCCAGGTCGGCGAACTGTTCGCCGCGTTGCGCGTCGAACTGTCCGATCCGCTGACCCCGGTGCTCGCGGTCGGCTCGGCCGCCAGTGCGCTTCTGGGTTCGCCGGTCGATGCGGTGTTGGTCGGATCGGTGTTGGCGGGTAACGCCATGTTGGCTGCGACACAACAGGTTCGGGCCGAGCGGCTGCTGCGCCGGTTGCTCGCGGTGCAAGATCCGCCGGCCCGCCGGGTCGTCGGTGACGGCTGCGAGAACGTGCCCGCGGGGCGTCTGCGTCCGGGTGACGTGATCGAAGTGCGGCCCGGTGAAGTCGTGCCTGCCGACGCGCGGATCATCGAAGCCGTCGACGCCGAGGCCGACGAGGCCTCCCTCACGGGTGAGTCACTGCCAGTGCCCAAACAGGTTTCGGCCACCCCCGGTGCTCCGCTCGCCGAACGGCACTGCATGCTGCACGCCACCACGACGCTCGTCGCAGGCACCGCAGTCGCCGTCGTGACCGAGGTCGGCGGCGCCACTCAGGCGCGTCGTGCTGCCGAGGTGGGCCGCAACGGAAGCTCTGCGGTGGGGTTGCAGACCCAGTTGCGGGAGTTGACCACCCGCGCATTGCCGTTCACCCTGGCCGGTGGCGCACTCGTCAGTGGGCTTGGCCTCTTGCGAAAGTTGCCGCTGCACAGCGCCGTGGCCGACGGGGTCGCGGTCGCCGTGGCCGCGGTGCCGGAAGGTCTGCCGCTCGTGGCGACCCTCGCGCAACAGGCGTCGGCCCGACGGCTGACCCGCACGGGCGCGCTCGTCCGGACACCCCGTTCGGTCGAGGCACTCGGCCGCGTGGACGTCGTGTGTTTCGACAAGACCGGCACTCTCAGCGAGAACCGGTTGCGGGTGTCGGAGGTGCAGACCATCGGCGCTGCATCCCGCAGGCAGGTGCTCGACTGCGCCGGGCAGGCGACGCCACCCAAGAACGGCGACCACTACGAACACGCGACAGACGCGGCTGTCGCCGAAGCCGCGGCGCAGGCCGGGCCGGGCGAGCCCGTCGCGTATCTGCCGTTCCGCTCGGGCCGCAAGTTCTCCGCGGCGGTCATCGGTCACGAATTGTCGATCAAGGGCGCACCCGAGGTCGTGTTGGCCGCATGCGGTGAGCACGGTGCCGCCGAACGGACCGTAGAGAAGATGGCCCGCAGCGGGTTGCGGGTCATCGCCGTGGCCCGCCGCACGTTGACCCCGGAACAGGTCGAGCGCGCCAAGGCCGATGCCGACCAGTTCACCGAACTGTGTGCCGAGCGGCTGCAGCTCCTCGGTCTGATGGGGTTGTCCGACACTCCTCGTCCCGAGTCGGCGGCGTTGCTGAAGTCGCTGCAGGAGCAGGGCATCGGCGTCCGCCTGATCACGGGCGACCACCCCGTCACCGCGCGGGCGATCGCCGCCGAACTGGGTATGCCCGTGAGCGCCGACGAGGTGATGAGCGCTGAGGAGTGGGTCGCGATGCCCCGCCGCAATCAGGAGCGGGCAGTGGCAGAGCGCCGGGTGTTCGCCCGGATGTCGCCCGAGCACAAGGTTCAGATCGTGCAGACGCTGGAGCGCACGGGCCAGGTGTGCGCCATGGTGGGTGACGGCGCGAACGATGCCGCGGCGATCCGGGCTGCCACTGTGGGTATCGGGGTGGCCTCGCGCGGCAGTGACCCGGCTCGGAGTTCGGCCGACGTTCTGCTGCTCGACGGCAGGATCGGATCCCTGGTCGACGCGCTCGACGAGGGCAGGCAGCTGTGGCGCCGGGTCCAGGCCGCGGTGGCGGTGCTGTTGGGCGGCAACGCCGGTGAGGTGACGTTCTCGATCGTGGGCAGTGCTCTGACGGGACGGTCACCGCTGAACACGCGGCAGCTGTTGCTGGTCAACATGATGACCGACGCGCTGCCCGCGGCCGCGCTCGCGGTGAGCCCGGCCTCGCGCCGCACGGATGGTCGTGGGCACGGTCCGGATCGCGCCGAACTGTGGCGGACCGTGGCGATCCGCGGCGCGACGACCGCGGGTGCCGCAACCGGCGCGTGGTTGTCGGCCGGGTTCATGCTGGCGCCGCGGCGGGCGTCCACGGTGGCACTCGTGGCCCTCGTCTCGACTCAGCTGGGACAGACCCTGATCGACTCGCACAGCCCGCTGGTGGTGGCCACCGCTGTGGGTTCCCTGGCGTCGTTGGGTGCACTGATCAGCACACCGGGCGTCAGCCAGCTGCTCGGCTGCACACCGCTCGGGCCCATCGGCTGGGCCAACGCACTCGGTGCGGCTGGAATCGCCACGGGCGTCGCGGCCGTCGCACCCCGGCTGGTGTCGAGATGGTCCGGTCAGTCCTCGATCTCGACGACTCCGCAGCGCCACAACACCGCGTACAACTCGCGCAACGGAATGGTCAGGACTCGGGCCACGACGTCGGTCAACGGATCCGGGCCACGCACAACTGAGGTCGTCACGCCTATCAGGCTGCGAAGGCCGGGCCTCGAGAAGTCGACGGCGACATGACCGAAAGGCGACGAATGCCCAAAGATCCCGTCACCCACCGCGAGGCCGTGCACCGGGTGCGCGAGGCCAGGGGCTTCACGGTCACCCTGCCCGCGATCGGCCGGGTTCGCGTGCCTCATCCCGAACAGTTGGCCTACTACGGCGCACTCGGCATCCTCGCCGCTGTCGAGATCATCGACTGGCCGGTGGCACTCGTGCTCGGTGCCGGCCACGTGCTCATGCACAACGAGCACAACCGCATTGCGCAGGAGGTGGGCGAGGCGCTAGAGGAGGCGTGACGGTTGTCCTCTGTCGTCACACCAGTCCCAAATTCCGGAGGCAGTACCGATGTGCCCGGCTGTCTGCGACAAAGTCGCAGAAATCGCAACATCAGACCCGTCGGTCTCATGCGCCCCGCGCCGAAGATCACTCTGAACGCAGCGGCCACCTGAACCACAGCCGTTACGAAAATTCGGTTGCCCGACTACGCGCGACTTTGTCGCGCCAAGGCGGGCATGTGAAACATGTTGTTTCCCTGGGTTATTGAGACAAATGAGCCGATCGCGTCTGCACTTTTGTGGTGTCAGTGGGCAATGTGTGGCGTATGTGGCGCCCACAGCGACATTGTCGCGCACAGGCAGGCACAGCGACATCAGTCTCCGCCCGGCGACGGGTGGGGATCACGTGGCCTGTGTGGCGAACGTGATCCCGGAATGGTGCCGCGGAGCGGTTACCCGAGTAGCGCGTCCCGCACGGCCGTGAGCTCCTCGGGCGTGACTCCGGCGGCCTTGACGAATCCGTCGACCGAGCCGTAGGCGTCCTCGAGCTTGCGCCACGCGGCGTCCAGATACTCCTCGCGCACACCCAGTACCTCATCGGACAGCCGGGCTTCCGCGAAGGTGATCACCTCAGCCGAGTCGGCGCGGGCTCGCACCGACTCCATGATGCGTTCGCGCAGCGCGACGATCGCGTCGTTGCTGCGCAGGAAATCGGTGATCACGGCGTCGCGTTCCACGCCGACCGCGGACAGCACGGTCGCGACCGTGAACCCGGTCCGGTCCTTGCCCGCGAAGCAGTGCGCGATCACCGGCCGCTTCGCGCCGAGCAGCGAGATCACCTGCCGCACAGCGTTGTGCGCGCCGGGCAGGCCGGGGAACTCCTCGTACACCTCGGTCATGTAGCGGCGTGCCGAGACCGAGACGTCGTCGTCGCCCTGCGATTCGGCCATCACGCGCTGAAAGGTGCTCTCGTGCGGGGCATCCTGGTTGGAGTCGTCGTCGGGATGGAACGGCAGCAGGTGCACGGTGACGCCGTACGGCACCTGGCCCGGGCCACGACGCTCGACCTCCTGATGCGAACGCAGGTCGGCGACATCGGTGATGCCGAGTTCCCGGAACTCCTCGCGGCCGTCGTCGGTGAGCCGGCTCAGCTCGCTGGAGCGGTACAGCAGGCCGGGCCGGATGCCTGCCGTCTCTGCGACGTCGCGAAAATTCCACGCTCCGGACAGCATCGCGGTCACCCGCCGGTCACAGCGCGGGCGAGCGGTGACTTCTCCCGGCCGAGTTCGGCACGCGCGATGGTGCGCATGTGGACCTCGTCGGGGCCGTCGAACAACCGCATGGCACGGTGCCAGGAATACAGCCGGGCCAGCGGGAAGTCGTCGCTGATGCCTGCCGCGCCGTGCACCTGGATGGCCCGGTCGATCACGTTGCACGCGACCTGCGGGGCAACCGACTTGATCTGGGAGACCTGCACGTGGGCGGCCTTGTTGCCCTCTTGGTCGATGGTCCACGCGGCCTTCTCGCACAGCAACCTGGCCTGATCGATCTCGTTGCGGGACTTGGCAATCGACTCACGCACCACGCCCTGCTCGGCGAGCGGCTTGCCGAACGCGACGCGCTTCTGGACACGGTCGACCATCAACGCCAGCGCCCGCTCGGCGGCGCCCAGTGCGCGCATGCAGTGGTGGATGCGGCCGGGCCCCAGCCGGGCCTGCGCGATCGCGAAACCACTGCCTTCCTCGTGCAGCAGGTTCTCGGCGGGCACGCGCACGTTGTCGAACACGATCTCGCAGTGGCCGTGCTGGTCCTGCCAGCCGAACACCGCAAGCGAACGCTGAATGTCCACGCCGGGGGTGTCGACCGGCACCAGGATCATCGACTGCTGGGCGTGCGATGCCGCATCGGGATTGGTGCGGCCCATCACGATGAGGATCTTGCAGCGCGGATCCGCGGCTCCCGAGATCCACCACTTGCGGCCGTTGATCACGTAGTCGGATCCGTCGCGCAGCATGGTCGTCTCGATGTTGCGCGCGTCGGACGAGGCCACCGCGGGTTCGGTCATCGCGAACGCGCTGCGGATCTCACCGGCCAGCAGTGGCTCGAGCCACTCCTTGCGCTGTGCCTCGTTGGCGAACAGGTGCAGCGTCTCCATGTTCCCGGTGTCCGGCGCCTGACAGTTGATGGCCTCGGGAGCGATCTCCATGCTCCACCCCGAGATCTCGGCCAGCGGCGCGTACTCCAGGTTGGTCAGCCCCGACTCCGAAGGCAGGAACAGGTTCCACAGCCCCGCGGCCTTCGCCTTGGCCTTGAGCTCCTCGACCACCGGCGGGACGGTGTGGTCCGCCGCGCCTTTCTCTTCGCGATAGGCGTCGTACGCTGCCTCTGCGGGGAACACCTGCTCGGTCATGAAGTCGGTGAGCCGGCTGTGGTAGTCCGCCGCCTTGGCTGACATCGCGAAGTCCATGCCCGCCACGATATGTCACATGGTTAGACATGTAGAACTGAGGGATGACCGAGAGCCGGCCGCCATTCCCGCCGTTCACCATGGAAACCGCCGTTCAGAAGGTGCAGGCCGCCGAGGACGCGTGGAACACCCGTGACCCGCAGCGAGTCAGCCTCGCCTACACACCCGATTCGGTGTGGCGCAATCGCTCCGAACACATCGTGGGACGCGACGAGATCGTGGCGTTCCTGACCCGTAAGTGGGAGCGCGAACTCGACTACGTCCTTCGCAAGAGTCTGTGGGGATTCCGCGAGAACCGGATGGCGGTGCGGTTCCAGTACGAGTGGCACGACGCCGCGGGACAGTGGTACCGCAGTTACGGCAACGAGCTGTGGCAGTTCACGCCCGAGGGTCTGATGGCCCGACGCGAGGCCAGCATCAACGACGTCGAGATCGACGAATCGCAGCGACGCTATTTCGGTCCGCGTCCGGAGTCGGAGTACGGGCGGGACATCGAGCTCTGGTGATCGAGCGGCTCGCCGCTGTGGTGACGTGAGCTGAGCGTGAGGGCCAGCAGCGCCGCCACCGCGGCAAGGCCCATCACCACGGCCGCCACGGCGGGCCAGCCTGCGGCGTCGAACGCGACGCCGCCGAACCAGCCGACCGCGCTGGATCCGCCGTAATAGAAGAGGTTGTACAACGCTGACGCCTGCGCCTTGCCGACCGGCGCGGCGCTGCCCACCCAACCCGAGGCGATCGCGTGGGCGCCGAAGAATCCGGCCGTCGCGATCACCAGGCCGGCCAGCACGGCCACGACGTTGGTACTCAGCGTGACCGCGACACCGAGGATCATCGTGGCGATCGACGCCAGCAGTACGGGTTTGCGGCCGAACCGGGTGGCCTCGGCTCCGGCGCGTGCCGACGCCCATGTCCCGGCCAGGTAGGCCAGGAACACCAGGCTCACCACGGTCTGTGGCAGGTGGAACGGTGCGCCCAGCAGCCGGAAACCCAGGAAGTTGTAGAGCGCCACGAAGCCGCCCATGAGCAGGAACGCCTGGCTGTAGAGCACGAGCTGGCGTGGCGAACGCAGGTTGGCCAGCAACCGGGGGACCAGATCGCGCTGGCTGCGGGTCGGCGTGAAGCCCTGCGCGGGCGGTGCGAGTTTGATGAACGCGACCGCGGCCAGCGCGCACAGCACCGCGACGGTCAGCACGCCGACGCGCCAGCTGGTGACCTCGGCGACCGGTCCGGTGACCAGACGGCCCGCCAGGCCGCCGATCGTGGTTCCCGCGACATAGGTGCCCGCGGCCCTCGCGGCATGCCCGGCGTTGATCTCCTCGGTGAGGTAGGCGACCGCGACCGCGGGCACGCCCGCCAGCACCAGGCCCTCCAGCACCCGTCCGGTCAGCAACAGGTGGTAGGTCGGGGCGAACGGCACCAGCAGCCCGAGAACCGTTGCAGCCGAGACGGATACCGTCATGACCTGAACGCGGCCGATCCGGTCGGCCAGCGCGGCCCACGGGATCACGCCGACGGCAAGGCCGATGGTGGCCGCCGATATCGCCAACGCGGCGTCGGCCGCGCCGATCTTGAGGTCTCGGGCGAGCAGCGGCAGCACTGATTGCGGGGAGTACAGCTGCGCGAACGTCGCCACCCCCGCACAGAACAACGCGGCCAGCAGACGGCGATAATCGGTCGACCCGTGTGCATGACCGTGCCACTCAACGGAAGTCGGCGAAGCAGTCACCCGGTCGAGGCTAGGCAGCTACTCCAGATGTGTCCAATGCATAGAGTTACTTGTCTTCATACGTCTGCCGTATGACAAAGTCGGCGAACCGCTGCGCGGCGGGCGGCAGCTGTCGTTCGGCGGACCAGGCCAGGCCGAGTTGACGTTTGGCCGACGCCGCGGCCAGCGGGACGTACACCGCGCCCGGCTCGGCCCGCTCCGGTCGGGGGACCGGTACCACGGCCACGCCGAACCCGGCTGCCACCAGACCTTCCATGGTCGGGATCTCCATGGCCTCGAACACCACCTGCGGCGCGATGCCGGCCTCGGCGCACAGTTCGTCGGTCAGCTGACGCAACCCGAAACCGGGTGCCAGCGCCACGAAGGGTTCGCCGGCGGCATCGGCCAGGCGGATCCGGGCGCGGCTCGCCAACCGGTGGTCGCGCGGCACGGCCAGGCACAGCCGTTCGAGGTAAAGGCCACGCCACCGGTACCCGTCGGGGCGGGGGGACGTGATCGCCAGGTCGGCCTGGCCGTTGGCGAGTTGCTCGACGATCACGTGCGCGGCGCCCTGCACGAGGTCGAACTGCACGCGCGGGGCTTCGGCGCGAAACCGGCGGAGCAGATCCGGTACGAACCAGCTGGCCTGCGAGTGCAGGAACGCCAACCGGACGGTGCCGGTGTCGGGATCGCGCAATGCGGCGATCCGCTCGGTGGCCGAACGGATTTCGGCGATGCTGCGGCGCGCGTGTTCGAGCAGGATCTGGCCGTAGGCGTTGAGGTGCAGCCGCCGGTTCACGCGGTCGAACAGCGGTGCGCCCAACTGGTCTTCGAGGCGGGCCAGCGCCCGGGACAGCGTCGGCTGGCTGACGCCGAGCTCGGCCGCGGCGTCGGTGACGTGCTCGGTCTCGGCCAGGACGACGAACCATTGCAGCTCGTCCAGATGCATGGTGGCCACTTTCCCTGCCGGCCGGCCTCCCGGCAAGCGGGAGACCGGTCGTGGCTCTACCGGCCGTACGGGCTGAACAGCGACGGGTGATGGCGGTGCCACCACGCGCCGGGGTAGGCCGACGCCGCGGGGCTCGCGTAGGTGTGCGGCACTGCGACGATCCCGGGCCGCGGCGTCGGCGGCGTGTAGCTGCTGGCGGACGCGGTGCCCGCCAGGCTGAGCGCGGCGATACCGATCGCTCCCGCGGCGAGGGCGGGCGCGGCGACGAATCGGGTGAAACGGTTGGTATTCATCTGAATTCTCCTGTGTGAGTGGTTCTTTCGGTTGTCTGCCGGGTGTTGCCGGCGATGTATCCACTGTGCCGCCCGCGGCGCGCAAGATCTGTCGCCCGACCGGCGGGTATGGCGGCTGAATCCCTTGTCCCCCAATCGGCGGAACGTGGCCCCACGGTTGTGCGATGCTGTGCCGCATGGCCGACAAAGTGCGGGTCGTGGTGGGCGATGACCACCCGATGTTCCGCGAGGGCGTGGTGCGGGCCTTGACGTCCAGCGGTGAGATCGACGTCGTCGCCGAGGCCGACAACGGCGCCGACGCGCTTGAGCTCATCAAGACCCACAAGCCCCAGGTCGCGCTGCTCGACTACCGCATGCCGCAACTCGACGGGGCCCAGGTGGCGGCGGCCGTCGTGCGCGACGAATTGCCCACCCGCGTCCTGCTGGTATCAGCGCACGACGAATCGGCCATCGTCTACACCGCACTGCAGCAGGGGGCGGCGGGGTTCCTGTCCAAGGAATCCACGCGCAGCGAGCTCGTCAACGCGGTGCTTGCGTGTGCGAAGGGCCGCGACGTGATCGACCCGAGCCTGACCGCGGGGCTCGCGGGGGAGATCCGCAGGCGCAACGAACCCGACGCCCCGACGCTGAGCCCGCGCGAACGCGAGGTGCTGAACCTGATCGCGCAAGGCCGCAGCATTCCTGCCATGGCCAAGGAGCTGTACCTGGCCCCGTCGACGGTCAAGACACACGTGCAGCGGCTCTACGAGAAGCTCGGTGTGGGTGACCGTGCCGCCGCGGTGGCCGAGGCGATGCGACGCCGGCTGCTGGACTGACATGGCGTCGAGCCGCCTCGTCGATTTCTTTGCGACACAACCGGTCCGGGTGTCGGCTGTGCTCCGGCTGCCGCTCATCGGGCTGATCATCGTGCTGGTGTCGGTGTGGGAAGTCGACCATTGGCTACCCGCCGTCTACGCGGTGATCCTGAGCGTGTACGCCGCAGCGGCGGTGGTGTGGCTCGTGGTCGTGCTCCGCGGGCCCATGCCCCGGTGGGTCGAGTGGGCCTCGACGGCAGTCGATGTGCTGGTGCTCGTGGCGCTGTGCGCGGTGTCGGGTGGGGCCACCGCGGCGTTGCTGCCGGTGTTCTTCCTGCTGCCCATATCCATTGCGTTCCAAGACCGTCCGATCCTGACCGCACTCCTGGCCAGCGGCACCGCGCTCGGCTACCTGGGCGTGTGGATCCTCTACTCCAAACGCGACGATCGCGTGGGCCTGCCCAACATCGTCTACATGCACGTCGGTTTCCTCGCGTGGCTCGCGGTCGCCACCACGGCCTTGTCGTTCGTGCTGGTGCGGCGCTCGGCGCGCGTGCAGGCCCTGCTCGAGGTGCGTCGACGGCTCGTCTCGGAGTCCACCAGGGCCGATGATCTGCGCAACGCCGAACTCGCCGAACATCTGCACGACGGCCCGTTGCAGACCCTGCTCGCCGCGCGCCTCGACCTCGACGAGATCCGCGAGCGCAACCCCGATCCGGCGCTGGACCGCGTGCGCGCCGCCCTGCAGGAGACCGCGACGGGGTTGCGCTCGACTGTGACCGCGCTGCACCCGCAGGTACTCGCGCAGCTCGGCCTCACCCCGGCCGTGCAGGAGTTGGTGCGTCAGTTCGAGAGCCGGAACCACATCCCGGTGGTCGCCGACCTCGACGACGTCGGGCATCCGCCATCGCAGAGCCTGCTGTACCGGGCCGCGAGGGAACTGCTGGC
Organism: Mycolicibacterium mageritense; assembly: GCF_010727475.1. Taxonomy (NCBI): domain Bacteria; kingdom Bacillati; phylum Actinomycetota; class Actinomycetes; order Mycobacteriales; family Mycobacteriaceae; genus Mycobacterium; species Mycolicibacterium mageritense. Next base: position 2,293,925 of record NZ_AP022567.1, on the reverse strand, counting down.
CAACGTGAGCAAGCACGCCAAGGCGACGACCGTCACGGTCGGTCTGCACCGCAAGGGTGAGCGCACCGTCCTGACGGTGGCCGACGACGGCGCCGGATTCGATCCGTCGACCGTTGCCCGCTCGGTCGCGGAGGGTCACATCGGGCTGGCGTCGCTCCAGGTTCGCATCGAGGCCACCGGCGGCACGATGGCCATATCGTCGAAACCCGGTGCGGGCACGCAGATCACGGTGACCTTGTAGCCCAACCTATTTCACGCAGGGCACGCCTGATGCGGTCATCTGGGTCAGGTCGGTAGGTGCCGGGCTGTAGGTGCCGGTGGCAGTCGCGGCCACGGTGGTGACCGGGGTGTCCGGCGTCGTCGACTCGCTGGTTTCCGTCGAGCCGAGTGAATCGGTGCTCTCGGTGGCGTCCGTCGTGGTGGCCTCGCCGTTGAGGTAGTCCTCGCCGGGAAAGTCGGTGCCGATGGTCAATTGCACGGTGTCGGCCGCAACGTAGTCCGACGCCGTGGCGGTGACGCCGAGGTGAGTCGCGAGCGCCTGGGCCGCGGTCTGCGCGCCCTGCCCGTAGTCGATGGTGGTGCTGGCGGACAGTGTTTCGGCGTCACCGATCTGACCTTCGGTGAAACCTTTTGCGGTGAACGTGGTTTCGAGCTGAGCGGCCAGGCCGCTGTAAGTGGACGCGTTGACGACGTCCAGGATCGCGCCGTGCCCTTCGAGCGCCGGGGCGGCCTTGGTCGTCGTGGTGGACGTCGAAGCGCTGGGATCCTTCACGAGGTCGGCGACGATCGTACGGATGGTCTTGACGTCGACGATGTTCACGTCCTCGCCGAGCGAGTTCTGCCCGAATTCCTTGATGGGCAACGTGTACAGCGACGGCGGCTTGTCGGTCAGCGCGGTCGCTCGGCTCGCGAAACTGGCGAGGTCGAACCCGGCATCCAGTGCCACGTTCTGCTTGACCACGTTGAGCAGGTTGCGCAGGGTGCCGGCATTGTTGAGCGCACCGCTCTCACCGAGGCGCGCGACCAACGCCGCGATGAACGCCTGTTGCCGCCGCGTGCGGTCGAGGTCGGTGAAGTTCTCGTCGTTGATGTCACGCCGCTGCCGCACGAACGCCATCGCCTGCGCGGCATCGATCTGCTGGACACCTTTGTGAAAATCGGCCCCCGAGTAGGGATCTGCGGTGTCGGCATTCAGGCACACCGTGATGGGTGCGACGGCCGTGGCGATCTGGAAGAACGCACCCAGGGTCACCTCGACGAAGTGGTCGATGGGAATGCCGAGCAGATTGCGCACCGTGGCGATCTCGGCTTTGCGTCCCGCCTCGCGCGCCTGCTGTTCGTGCTCGGCCTTGGTCCCGGACTCGGATTCGAGCGACTCCATCTCGCGCTGGTAGGCGAAGCCGTATGCCTGCTTGACCTTGCCCTTGCACGGTTTGGTGTCGCAGCCCGCCAGGTCGACGTAATCGTCGCGAGGGATCGAGAATGCGGTGGCGGGCCTGCCGTCCCCGGGCAGGTGCACGACGATCAGCACGTTGGCGTTGTAGCCGCCCACGGTCTCGTCACCCGCGTGCAGCGCCTGGTAGATCTCCTCGGGCAGCGGGTTGCCGTGCTGGTCGAGCCGGCTGTCGAGGCCCATGATCAGGATGTTCTCTGTGTCGCCCGTGGACCCCGACTCACCGGCCAACGCGTTGGATGTGGTGATGCCTTCGAGCACGCCGTGATAGGTCACCCAGCCCATCCCGGTGCCTGCCAGCACCGACAGCGCGGTCAGCCCGACGAGCGCCCTGCGGGCAATCCGCAGGCCCCGGCGGGCGCGGCGGTGCGGGAGCCGGTGCCGGGGTTGGCGCTGGGTGTGGGCGGGCGGAGGCGGCGTTGACATGGCAATCCCGTCATTATCCGCCTTGTTCGGCGGTCGTCATGCCCTCGATCCTCACCGAAATTTGCTGTGAGCGGGTAAACCCTGCTCAGACCCCATCGTCACGGTTTGATGAAGTTGGCCGGCGAGTGTAGGTGACGCACATCACTCGTTCTGCCGCTGGGCGCACACTGTGCAATCCGGGCGACGGATGCTGCCCGGTTTGTGCAGGTCAAGGACGTCGTACCGGCACTACGCTCATCAAAAACAGTGCTGTTGAGTGCTTTTCGAGGGCAAAGGTGGGTGACGGGCATGAACGTGGCCGAGGTCCGGGTGCATGAACGGTCGGGGCTGGCATTCACGGCGGTCGGCTACGGTGGCGCCCCGATCGGGAACTTCAACGGAACGTTCACCGATGCCGCGGCACACGACATGGTCGCCCAGGCCTGGGGCCAGGGAGTCCGGTACTTCGACACCGCGCCGGGTTACGGCAACGGGCTCAGCGAGTACCGCCTCGGTCACGCGCTCCGCGGGTACGACCGCGCCCAGTTGGTGTTGTCGACCAAGGTTGGGCGGGTGCTCACCCCGACGCTCGGCGCGCCGCGGGACAACGGTCAATACCGCGACATCCCACCGTTTGTCGCGGACTACGACTACAGCTACGACGGTGTGATGCGCGCGGTCGAACAGAGCATGCAACGCATGCTGACCGACCGGTTCGACGTGCTGTTCGTCCACGATTGCGACCGCTACACCCACGGTGCGGCCCAGCCCGACCTCTTCCGGCAGGCGATCGTCAGCGCGTTCCCCGCCCTGGAATCCCTACGCGACCAGGGTGTGGTGAAGGCAATCGGCTTCGGCGTCAACGAAACAGACGTCATGGCCGAGGCCGTCAAGGCCACAGATTCCGACCTGTGTCTGCTCGCCGGCCGGTACACGCTGCTGGAGCAGGAGCCACTCGACGCGCTGCTGCCGATCTGCGAAGAGCGCGGTATCGGCCTGATCCTCGGTGGTGTGTACAACAGCGGGGTGCTCGCGACGGGACCGGTACCGGGGGCACGCTTCAACTACGGGCCTGCGCCCCGGGCCGTGCTGGAGAAGGCGGCGCGCATCGAGGAGATCTGCCGCCGCCACCGCGTCGCGCTGCCCGCGGTGGCGCTGCAGTTCGCCTATGCACACCCGGCGGTGGCCAGCATATGTATTGGCGCACGCAACGCCGATCAGCAGCAGCGCAATGCCGACCTGTTCGATTCCGCTGTGCCCCAACAGCTGTGGGACGACCTGCGGTCGGCGCATCTCATCCGTGACGATGCGCCGACGCCCGGTTCCTAACCGGTGGTGCTCAGGTGCGGTGCCTTGAACGGGTTCAGGGCACCCGCATCGATCGTGTGTGCCGTACCGGTGATGTAGCGACCGTCTGCACTGGCCAGATAGACCACGGCATTGCTCACGTCGACAGGGTCGAGGAACGGAACGGGCAACGCGTGCATCGCGGTCAGCGCCGGCAACGCATCCTCCTGCGACGCACCGTCTTTACCGCCGGCGAACAACCGGTTGTAGCGGGGGTTGTTGATCATCAGGGTGTTCACGTTGGTCGGATTGATCGAGTTGACCCGAATCCCGTAGGGCGCCAGTTCGCCGGACAGGGTGCGCATGAGCCCGTTCACGCCGTGTTTGGACGCCGCGTAGTGGCCCACGTTGAGTTCGACCGTGAGGCCGGAGATCGAACTGATGAGGATGACGGCGCCACCCTCGTTCTGCCGCAACAGGGTTGGCACGGTGGCCTTGATGGTCTTCCACACGCCGGTCAGGTTCACGTCGATCTGATCGGTGAACTGTTGTTCGGACAGCTCCCACAGCGGTGCGGTGTCGTTGAGCGTCCCGGCATTCGCGACCACGACGTCGAGCCTGCCGAGCTCCGAAACGCCGTGGTCGACAGCGGCTTTCAGTCCTGCCAGATCCCGGACGTCGACCTCGGCCGCGACGACGCGCCTGCCGCGGCTCTTGACGAGGTCGGCCGTGGTCACCAGATCGTCGGAGTCGGCCATCGGGTACGGGACGGTGTCGATCTGCCCGCAGATGTCGAGCGCGATGATGTCGGCGCCTTCCTCAGCCAGCCGCAGCGCATGCGAGCGGCCCTGCCCGCGGGCCGCTCCCGTGATCAATGCGACTTTTCCGGCCAGACGGGCCATGAGTCCTCCTCGTGATCTGGCCGTGGCCTTGGGTCTACTGGTGCTGTTCGCCGGCGCGGTTCGCGCGGTACTCGTCGGCACGCTCGTCGGTGATGTGCGGCAGCGGCGGGAAGTCCAGCCAGCCGGGCACGAACGGGCTCGCCAGGTCGCGGTCGGTGGGAACCTCCACCAGGACCGGCGCCTTCGCGTCGAATGCCCGCTTGAACGTCGGCTCCAGATCCGCGGCGGAGTCCACCCGGAAGGACTCGAGGCCGAACGACTCGCCCAGGGCCTTGAAGCTCGGGCTGTACGGCGTGCCGTCGGGCCGGTTGAACTCGGTGCCGATGATGCGGTCGGTCGCGTTGCGCTGGCCACCGCGGATCGAGATGTACCCGGAGTTGTCCTGCACGATGAACACCACCGGGATGTCGTGCTGGATGGCCACGCCGATCTCCTGGGCGGTCATCAGGAAGTCGCCGTCGCCCGTGATGGTCGCGACCTGACGTTCGGGCGCAGCCAGTTTGGCGCCGAGTGCGGCGGGCACGGGCCAGCCCATCGACGAGAAGCCGCCGGTGGTGAGGTGCGTGCGGGGTTCATAGACCGGGAAGGTCTGCTTGACCGCGCCCTGCGTGTTGCCGGAACCGGCCAGCACGATGCCGCTGCGGTCCATCACGTTGCGCAACGCGGCCAGTGGGCGCTGCAGCGTGAACGGGAAGCGGTCGGTGTCGCGGCGAGTGGAGAGTTCGTTCTCCCAGTCGGCCTTGCGCTGCGCGACCTCGGCAAGGTAGTCGGTGCGGTCGGGCTTGGCCGGCAGTGAGGCCACGATCGCGGCCACCGCGGGCTTGGCATCGGCCAGGATGCCGACCTCGGCCGGGTAGATCTTGCCGATCTCGTGCGGGTCGATGTCGATGTGGATGAGCTTGGCCGGCGGGAACGAAAACGACTGTCCCTTGGCGTAACTCGATGAGGACCAGTCGGTGAACCGACAGCCGATGGACACCACCACGTCGGCGTTGGCGGCCAGGTAGTTGCCGTGGATGGTTCCGGTCTGGCCGACACTGCCGACGAAGAGCTCGTGGTCCTCGGGGAAGGCGCTCTTGCCGTTCCACGTGGTGACGACCGGGATGTTCAAACCCTCGGCAAGGGCGCGGACCTCGTCGGTCGCGTTCGCGCTGATCGCACCTCCGCCCACGACGATCACGGGCCGTTTGGCGGTGCCCAGCAGGCTGACGGCACGCTCGATGGCCTCGGGATCCGGGTACTGCAGGCCGACCGGAAGACGTCGCGCCAGGTCGTGGAAGTTGACCTCGGCCGTCTCGGCGTGCAGATCCCACGGCACCTCGATGTGCGCAGGGCCCCGGCGGCCCGTGAGCATCGTCGAGAACGCCCGGTGCATGATGAACGGCAGATCCTCGATGCTGTTGGCGACCCAGCTGCGCTTGGACACCGCCTCGGCGACCTGCGGAAAACCGTTGTCCTTCTGGCGTTCCAGCTCCTGGAGCACGCCGCGGCCCCGCATGTGGCGCGGCGGCCCACCGGTGATCACCAGCACGCTCGTCGAGTCGCTGTAGGCAGTGGCGAGACCCAGCACGGTGTTGGAGGCGCCCGCGCCGATCGACGTGACAGCGTACATCGGGGTGCCGGATACCCGGTAGAACCCGTCGGCGAGGTGTACCGCGCTCTGCTCGTGATAGGTCTGGATGAACGGAATCTTGGACTCGTCCTCGTTGAACGCGTCCATCAGCCCCCAGATGCCGTGGCCGGGAATACCTGCCACATAGGGGACTCCGTACTCCTTGAGGATTCGGGCGATGACCTGCCCGCCGTTGAGCCTGGGCATTGAGGATCCTTTCGGTGTTGCGTCTTGAGCGACAGAGCGGCGATCTTGCGACCAGTCTGCCCACGGTGGCCGGCATCTCGTTAGACTCAATTTGAGCAGTGCATCAAGAAATTGCTGCACAATGTGTCCGCCGGAAGGTGGTGGCGATCATGGCGATGACCGTTCGTGCAGCACTCGAACTCGAGGTGTTCACGCGTGTCCCGATGAAAATCTACGCCGGGGTCGAGGGCCTCGGGCGCACTGTGCGATGGGTGCACCCCACCGAAATCCCGGACATCGCAAAGTTTCTCACCGGCGGCGAGATGTTGCTGACCGCCGGTCTCGGCATCGGATCCACGCCGGAACGCCAACGCGAGTACATCACGCAGATCGCCGATTCCGAAGCCGCGGTGCTCATCATCGAGCTCAGCGGGCGCGCGTTCGACACCATGCCGCAGGCGTTGATCGACGCGGCGAACGAGCGCAACTTTCCGGTCGTCGGACTCGACGGCGAGCTGCCGTTCGTCGAGGTCTCGGCCCAGGTGCACGAGTCGATCGTCGACCAGCGCGTGCTCGACCTGAGTGCCTACGAGCGGCTCAACGCGAGCTTCATGCAGCTGCTGCTGGCCGGCGGCGACCCGGGTGCCTTCACCGATGCACTCAGCGCCGAGGTGGGGCACCCCGCAGTCCTCGAAGACGCGACGCGCCAGATCGTCGCCTACTCCGGTGGCACGCCGGCAGGCGACGAGGTGCTCACCGAATGGGAACACCATTCCCGCATCGACCACGATTCGATGTCCACCGACGGCAACGTCAACGAGGCGCGCAACTGCACCCGACGCGCCGTCGTGCTGCGGGGCGAACGGTGGGGCTGGCTGCACGTGCTGCACGGCGGCGCGACGGTGGCAGGCACCGCGTCCTACGCGGTCGACCGGGCCACCGACGGCATCGCGATCGCGCTGCTGGGCGCGCGTGAGAGCGGCGCCCGGTCAGCGCAACGCCAGAACGCGCTGGTCAGCCGCCTGCTGCTGGGCGACATCTCGGGCGACGCGTTCGTCGCCAGGGCACTGCGCATCGGGCGGGATCTGCGCGACCGGGCCCTGCTCGCGGTGTTCGTGTGCCGGGAAACCCCGGCAGGCAACACCAGTGACGAGGCCATCGAGGAGATGTGCTGGGCACTGCATCTGCCTGCAGTGGTCGCCGATCTGGGTGAGCACACCCTGGCCGTGATGGGCCTGCCACGGACGAGCTCGGAAAAGCAGGTGGTGGAGCGATTGACCGCGGCGAACGTGCGGGCGGGCCTCAGCAGGCCGGTCACTGCCGGCCAGCTGCCGACTGCGGTCGAACAGGCGCGCAGCGCGGCGTCGGTCGCGGCCGCGCGCCCCGACAAGGCCGTACACCGGTTCGACGATCTCGGTGTGCTGCGGCTGCTGGCCTCGCTGGCGGGCGGCCCCGAGCTCGCCCGCTACATCGAGGACGAGCTGGGGCCGATCCTCAAACACGACGCCAAGGCGACCAACCCGTTGCTGCCGACGCTGCGGACCTACCTGTCCTGTGACGGCAACAAATCTCAAGCGGCCCAGGCGTTGTTCGTGCAACGACGCACGCTGTACTACCGCCTGGAGCGCATCACGAGCCTGCTCGGGCGCTCACTCGACGACCCCGACACGCGCCAGGCCCTGATCTTCGCGGTGCGCGGACATGACCTGCTGCAACGGCAGAACCAGCCTTGAGACACCAAGCCCCTGCACACCCTGTGCACCCATGCGTCGTCGCTCTTCGCAGTCTGGGGCTCGTGCCCGTCGGCGGCCGTCACTAGCTTTGACGGTGTCGCCAGGCGACACTCAATACATCCTCTCAGCCCAGAGGAGCTCTATCCCATGGCTATTCCCGCGGCAGCTGTGCAGTCACAGGTCGTCGTCGACCCACCCGAAATCCTCGAGACCGACATCGCGATCATCGGATCCGGGATGGGTGGCGGCACCCTGGCGTATGCGCTGCGCAATTCCGGTGCCCGCGTCCTGATCGTCGAACAAGGCGATTTCCTACCGGTCGAGCGCGAGAACTGGTCGTTCGAGGCGGTCCACACCCAGGGGCGCTACAAGAACTCCGCGGCGTGGCACGACGAGACCACCGGCGGCGATTTCGTCCCGGGCAACTATCACTACGTCGGCGGCAGCACGAAGCTCTACGGGGCGACGCTGCCGCGATTCCGCGAGTGCGACTTCGGCGCGATCGAACACGTCGACGGCGTCTCGCCGGCGTGGCCCATCGACTATGCCGATCTCGAGCCGTTCTACGGCGAGGCCGAGCACATGTTCTGGGTGCACAGCAACAAAGGGGAGGATCCCACCGATCCGTGGCGGTCCACCGATTATCCGTTCCCCGGCGTCCCGCACGAAGGCGCCATGGCCCGGCTCGTGGAAAGTGCGAAAAAGCAAGGACTGCATCCATTCTCGGCGCCACAGGCGCTCGACCGGCGGCCCGGCGGCGGCTGCGTCCTGTGCTACACCTGTGACTCGTTCGCGTGCATGGTCGACGCCAAAGGGGACGCCGACGTCGCCGCGGTGCGCCCCGCGCTGCAGGCGGGCAACGTTCAGCTGCTGACCAACGCCGAAGTGACCCGCCTCGACACCGACACCAGTGGCCGCCGCGTGACCGCGGCAAGGATCCGCCATCACGGTCGGTCGATCCAGGTGCGGGCCAACCGTTTCGTGGTCGCATGCGGTGCGGTCAACACCGCGGCGCTGCTGCTGCGCTCGGCCTCCGAGCAGCATCCGCGCGGCCTGGCGAACTCGTCGGACCAGGTGGGCCGCAACTACATGGCGCACATCACGACGTTCTTTCTCGCGATCGATCCGCGTCGCAAGAACGAGGCCGTCTACCAGAAGACCATCGGCATCAACGACTGGTACACCGCCGGGCCGACCAACAAGTACCCGCTCGGCAATGTGCAGGGCCTCGGCAAACTCCGTGGGCCCCAAGCCAAGATGGGCAAGCCCTGGGTGCCGCTGCCGATCCTCGACGAGGTCACCAAGTACACGCTCGACCTGTTCATCCAGACCGAAGACCTGCCGCTGCCCGAGAACCGGGTCACGCTCAACGCCAAGGGGCAGATCTCACTGTTCCGCCGGGAAACCAATCTCGCGGCGCACCACGAACTGATCGCGAACATGAAGAAAGTGGTGCGCAGGGCCGGCTTCCCGGTCGTGCTCACCCGCAGCCTCGGCGTCGAGGCCACGTCGCACCAGTGCGGCACCGCGGTCATGGGTGTCGATCCCGGCGCCAGCGTCGTCGACGCGGACCTGCGGGCCCACGATCTCGACAACCTGTGGATCGCCGACACCTCGACATTCCCGTCGTCGGCCGCCGTCAATCCGGCGATCACCGCCGCCGCGCTGTCGCTGCGGCTCGGGCACTCCGGTGCGCTGACCGCGTAATCGTCTGCCACTACTTCTCATTCAGCTAAGGACGTCCAGCGATGACCGCTACCGTCGGCACCGACCCCGTGCTCGCGCCCCTGTTCGAACCGATCACGCTCGGCAACGTCGAGATCCGCAACCGCGTGGTGATGACCGGCCACGGCACGGGCATGGCCAAGGATTACCTGCCCACCGACCAGCACGTCGCGTACTACCGCGAACGGGCGATCGGCGGCGCGGGCCTGATCGGCATGGCCTTCCCTCAGATCCACCCGACCTCACAGGACGTCCCGGGTGAGCCGCGGGCCTGGCTGCCCGAGATCGTGCCGGGTTTGCGCAAGATCTCCGACGCCGTGCACGAATACGGAGCTCGCATCGTCATGCAGCTCGGACACGGTGGCCGGCAAGGACATTCGACGTTCACCGAACGAGCCCTGTGGGGCCCGTCCAACACTCCGTGCCCGTTCAACCTGGAGATGCCCAAGGCCATGGAGGTCGAGGACATCGATGAGATCGTCGAAGCCCACGCCATCGGGGCCCGGCATGCCAAGCAGGGCGGCATGGACGGTGTCGAAATCCACTCCGGCTATGGCGGTTACCTGCTGGCGTCGTTCCTGTCGCCGTTCTCCAATCATCGCGACGACGACTATGGCGGCACCCTGGAGAACCGCATGCGCATCGTCATGCGCGTCATCGACGCGGTGCGTGACGAGGTGGGCCCCGACTTCCTGGTCGGAATCAACCTGCAGGGCCACGATTTCAGCCCCGGAGGCCTCGAAGTCGGCGACGCACAGCAGATCGCCCAGGCGATCGCGGCGCCCGGCAAGATCGACTACATCTGTGTCAAGGCCGCGACGTACAACGAGGCACACCAGAACGTGCCGGACATGCAACACCCGAAGCGCATCTGGGAAAGCCTTGCCGCTGCGGTCAAATCGGTCGTCGACATCCCGGTCATCGCGGTCGGCCGGATCAACGATCCCATGGACGCCGCCGACATCCTGCACCTCGGTCACGCCGACATGGTCGCGATGACGCGTCAGCAGATCGCCGATCCCGAGACTGTGAACAAGATGCAAGAGGGCCGGCTCGACGAGATCCGCCGGTGCATCGGATGCAACCAGGGGTGTATCGACCGGCTGTTCGCGGTCACGCATTCGTCGTGTGTGCACAACCCGGCCGCCGGCTACGAGCGTGAACTCGGCATCGGCACGCTGCTTCAGGTGACCATCCGGCGCCGCGTCGTGGTGATCGGGGCCGGACCCGCCGGAATGAAGGCCGCAGAGACCGCGGCCCGCCAGGGCAACGAGGTCATCCTCATCGAGCGCCGCAACCGCACCGGCGGCCAGCTTCGGATCGCCGCGAAGATCAAGGGGCGCGCGGAGATCGGCGGCGTCATCGACCATCTCGACGTCATGGTCGCCAAGTACGGCGTCGACGTGCGGCTGGGGTGGGCACCTACGGCCGACGAGGTGCTCGCGCTGCAACCCGACCACGTCATCGTGGCGACCGGCTCGGCTCCGGGTCACGACATCGTCGGAAACCTTGCGCAGGGCATCACGTTCACGCCTGGTCTCGACCAGGACCACGTCCTGTCGGTGTGGGACGTACTCGACGAGGACAAGCCCGTCGGCCGGCACGTGGCGATCGTCGACGACGGCGAGGGTGGCTGGAAAGGGATCGGGCTGGCCCTGCAGCTGACCGAGGCCGGCCACGAGGTCGATTTCGTCACGCCGCTGCCATACGTGGGTGCCAAGCTCGGGCCGTTCAGCGCCAACCTCGCGGTGCCGCGCATCCACCGGTCAGGCATGCGCACACACCCGTTCACGACGGTGACGGCGATCGACGGTGCGACCGTTGACATCGTCGAAAAGGGTTTTGCGGACACCCTGCGCGGCATCGACACCGTGATCCTGGCCGGCTGGCACCGCCCTGTCACGGGGCTGTACTTCGCGCTCAAGAACCGCGGCGTGCCCGTCGAGCGTATTGGCGATGCGGTGGCAAGCCGGACCATGATGGAGGCCGTGCATGAAGGAGAACGCGCCGCGCGGCGGATAGGCGTCACCGTTTGACGCGATGCCAGACCGACGAACACCGTCTCGCGCGTGCGCGCGGGGCGGTGTTCGCGCTGTTCGTGTCCTTCGGCATCATCCTCGCGACCTGGGCCGTGCACCTACCGGCCCTGCAGCGGGCAGCCGGTTTGTCGACCTCGTCTCTTGGCACGGTGCTGTTCGTCGTCGGGGTCGGGGCGTTGGCCGGCATGCAGCTGTGCGGGCCGCTGACCGACCGCTTCGGGACCGCGACCATAGCCACGGTGGCCGGTGCGGCGATGGCCGCGACCGTGACGGTTCCCCTCGCGATGGCCCAGCCGATCTTGGTGGGCGTCGGGGCTTTCGTCTTCGGGTTCGCGACCGGCAGCGCCGACGTGGCGATGAACGCCGCGGCTGTCCACGTCGAACGCGGCTACGGCCGGGCCATCATGGCGTCGTTCCACGCGGTGTTCTCGATCGGCACGGTGATCGGATCGCTGCTCGGCGCGGCAGGTTATGCGCTCGGCGCGCCGACCCCGGTGGCCGCTGCAGCCGTCGGGGGCGGCTGTGTGGTGCTCGTCGGGTGGGCCTGGTTCGCGCTGCACGCCTGGGCCGATACGCCGCAGGAACCCGTTGCGGCGGACGCGGTCGAGAGCGGTCCGGCGGGCAGACCCCGCAAGATCCTGGTCCTGGGTCTGCTGGCGTTCCTGCTGTTGCTGTCAGAGGGCTCGGCCATGGACTGGGCCAGCGTGCACGCGCAGCACCACTTCGGCGCGTCGCCGGCGCTGGGCACCATGGCATTTGGTGCGTTCGTCACGGCGATGACGGTCAGTCGGTTCACGGTGGACCGCATCGCGCAACGCATCGGCCCGGTGGCGGTGATCCGGTACGGCTGCGTCGTGGCGGCCGTCGGTATCGCGGTGGTGATTGTCGCGCCCAACCTCGCGGTCGGCGTGGTCGGATGGATCCTGTTCGGCCTGGGACTGTCCGGCGGTGTGCCACAGGTCTTCACCGCGGCCGGCAATCTCGGCGGTGCGTCCGGGCGCGCGCTGTCGCGCGTCGTCGGGGTGGGCTATCTGGCGATCCTTGCCGGGCCCGCCGTCATCGGCTGGCTGGGCGAGGTCACGTCGCTCAATGCCGCATTCGCGATCCCGTTCTTCGCGGTACTGGCCTGCGTCGCCACCGCATCGACCGTTGCGCCCAACAAATCCTCTGGTCGCTAGCTGACCAACTGGTGCAGCGCTTCGGCGATCTACTGCACACCTTGGGTCTGCCACGGTCACCACGCGGGCCTGAGACTGGAATCACGCCAGAGCGGATACCGCCGGCAGCATCCCCGTCACAGCGTCAAGGAGAGAATCGGTGTCGATCATCCTCAAGGCGCCGGCCGCGCAGGTCGGCACACCGCACAAGAGCAATCCGCAGGTGGTCGACACCGTCGCCGCCGTCCTCGACGACATCCGGGCCAACGGTGATTCGGCCGTGCGCAGGTACTCCGAACGCTTCGACAGCTGGACGCCGGAATCGTTCCTGCTCGGTGAGGAACAAGTCGCCAAGATCATCGCGGATCTGCCCGGCACCGTGATCGAGGATCTCTCTTTCGTGCAGCGGCAGGTGCGCAATTTCGCCCAGGCGCAGCGCGACGCGATGCTCGACATCGAGATCGAGACCCTCCCGGGAATCCGGCTGGGCCACAAGCACGTTCCCGTCACAGCATCGGGCGCCTACGTCCCGGGCGGCCGCTACCCACTCACCGCGTCGGCGCACATGACGGTGGTCACGGCCAAGGTCGCCGGCGTCGAGCGGGTCGCCGCAACCACACCGCCCAACGAGGCCACGCCGCCGGCCATCAGCGTCGCCGCGATGCATCTCGCCGGCGCCGACGAGATCTATGTGCTGGGCGGGGTGCAGGCGATCGGCGCGCTGGCCCTGGGCACCGAGACCGTCCAGCCGGTCAACTTGCTGACCGGTCCCGGCAATGCCTACGTGGCGGAGGCCAAGCGGCAGTTGTTCGGCGAGGTCGGGATCGACCTGTTCGCGGGCCCGACGGAAGTGCTGATCATCGCCGACGACACCGCCGACCCGTTCATCGTCGCGGCAGATCTGCTCAGCCAGGCCGAGCACGGCCCGGATTCCCCCTGTGTCCTGGTCACCACATCGGAGCGCGTGGGCCGCGAGACCATCGCCGAGGTGGCACGTCAGCTGGAGAACCTGCCCACCAAGCAGGTGGCCGCGGTGTCGTGGGAGAACTACGGCGAAGTGCACCTGGTCGAAACCCTCACCGAGGCCTTCGCGCTCGGAGACCGTTACGCGAGCGAGCACGTACAGATCCTCACCGCCGAACCGCGCCGTGCGCTCACCGAGATGCACGACTATGGTGCGCTGTTCCTCGGCGAAAAGACCTGTGTGTCTTACGGCGACAAGGCGATCGGCACCAATCACGTGCTGCCAACCCTGGGCGCCGCGCGCTACACCGGCGGTCTGTGGGTGGGTAAGTTCCTCAAGACCGTGACGTATCAGGAGATCGACAACGCGGAGTCCAGCGCAGAGCTCGCGCGCATCTGCGGTCGCGCGGCACGGCTGGAGAACTTCGAGGGCCACGCCCGCTCGGCCGACGTGCGGGCCGCGAAATACGGTGGAGATGTGCTCGACTGGACCGAACACCGGTTCGCCGAGGACTCGGCTACCGTACCGAGCTGACGGGAGGACGCATATGTCTGCACCCAAAGTGCCCAGCCTGCGTGCGGTGGACCATGTCGCCTACACGGTGCCCGATCTCGACGAAGCCGTCCGGTTCTTCGTCGACCATTTCGGCGCCGAGCTGATCTTCTTCGACGGGCCGTTCGCCGACGCCGAGTCCGATGGTATGCACCGCAGGCTCAACGTCGACCCGTCCGCGAAGTGCACCATCGCGATGCTGCGTATCGGCAAGCACCACAACGTCGAACTGTTCGAGTATCAAGCACCCGATCAGCGGACGGCGTTGCCGCGCAACAGCGATGTCGGCGGCCATCACCTCGCGTTCTACGTCGACGACATCGACGCCGCGTATGAGTACGTACGTGCCATCCCGGGCGTGGTCGTGCAGCAGGGACCGAACGGGGTCGACCCGTCGGCACCGGTCGCCGGGCAGCGATGGTTCTACTTCCAGACCCCGTGGGGCATGCAGTTGGAACTCACCAGTTGCGCGTCGGGCGGGTTCTATGACGGCCTGCCCGGGGCGGCGATGGCCGGCCCGAGTCCGACATGGCGATGACGGCTCGCGCCGAGCAGGATTCCCTGGGCACCCTCGAGGTGCCCGCGTCCGCGTACTACGGGGTGCACACCGCGCGGGCCCTCGCCAACTTCCCGATCTCGGGGATTGCGCTGTCGGTGTATCCGCTGTTCGTCAACGCGCTCGCCGCGGTGAAACAGGCAGCCGCCGAGGCCAATCGCGATCTCGGCCTGCTCGATGACGAACGGGCCGAAGCGATTACGGCCACCTGCCGGGAAATAGCCGCGGGCGCGTTGCACGATCAGTTCGTCGTCGACGTGGTCCAGGGCGGTGCGGGAACGTCGACGAACATGAACGCCAACGAGGTGATCGCCAATCGTGCGCTGGAACTGCTCGGGGCGGGCCGGGGTGATTACGAGCGGCTGCATCCGCTCGAACACGTCAACCGCAGCCAGAGCACCAACGACGTGTATCCCACCGCGATCAAGGTCGCGCTGCAGGTGCAGATCGCCGCGCTGCACGCCACGATGACCGATCTCGCCGCGGCCTTCGGGACGAAAGCAGCGGAGTTCGCGACGGTGCTGAAGATGGGGCGCACGCAGTTACAGGACGCCGTGCCCATGACGCTCGGGCAGGAGTTCAGCACCTATGCCGTGATGCTCGCGGAGGATGCTGAACGGCTGCAGGAGGCCGCTCGGCTTGTCACGGAGATCAATCTCGGTGGCACCGCGATCGGCACGGGGCTCAACGCGCATCCGCGCTATGCGGCCCTCGTATGTGAAAAGCTCAGCGCCATCACCGGATTCCAGCTTTCCACGGCCGGTAATCTGGTCGAGGCCACGCAAGATGTCGGGGCCTTCGTGCAAGTGTCGGGCGTGCTCAAGCGCACCGCGTTGAAACTGTCGAAGATCTGCAACGACCTGCGCTTGTTGTCCTCAGGGCCCCGTGCGGGCTTCAACGAGATCAATCTCCCTGCGGTGCAGGCAGGTTCCAGCATCATGCCCGGCAAGGTCAACCCCGTCATCCCTGAAGTCGTCAACCAGGTGGCCTTCGAAGTGGTGGGCAACGACGTCACCATCAGCATGGCCGCCGAAGCCGGGCAGTTGCAGCTCAACGCATTCGAGCCGATCATCGCCCACTGCCTGTTCCAGTCGCTGGCACACCTGGATGCGGCGTGCCGGACCCTGCGCGACCGCTGCGTGCTCGGAATCACCGCCAACCGTGAATGGCTGTACGAGTCGGTGACCAATTCGATCGGGGTCATCACCGCGCTGAACCCCTACATCGGCTACGCCACCGCGGCGCGAATAGCGAAGTCCGCGTTGGAAACCGGAAAGCCGGTACCCGAAATCGTGGTGGCCGAAGGGCTGTTGAGCGCTGACCGGGTCGCCGAACTGCTGGCGCCCGAGTCTTTGGCCGGACTGTGAACACGTGAGCGAGGAAGGGCTCTGCACATGACGAATGTCCTCTACCTGTACGGCGGGTGGCCCGGCCACAGCCCCTACAACATCGCCGAGTGGACCCGCGAACTGGTGGTAGGCGAGCTGGGCTTCAATCTCGAAGAGTCCCAGGACATCTTCACGCTCGACCGCGATCTGACGGGCTACGACCTGATCATCATCGGCTGGAACAACGCCTTGACCACCGAGGATCTCACGGATTCGCAGGAGGACCACCTGCTGGCCGCCGTCGAGTCCGGCACTGGCGTCGCGGCGTGGCACGGCGCTGCGGCCGCGTTCCGCTCGAGCCTGCGGTACCACCTGATGCTGGGCGGCGACTTCCTCGCCCACCCCGCGGGCGAGGGCTACCCACATCCGTACCAGGTGACCATCGTCGACCGTGGACACGAAGTGACCCAGGGCGTCGGCGACTTCCCCGTGGCCTCTGAGCAGTACTACATGAGCGTGGACCTCAACAACCACGTCTTGGCCGAAACCACCTTCAACGGCGAGCATTTCGCGTGGCTCGACGGCTTGAAGAGCCCGGTTGCCTGGGTGCGGCAGTGGGGTCAAGGGCGGGTTTTCTACCACTCGATCGGTCACGCTCCCCAGGATCTTGCAGGCGACGACGTCCGCCGGCTGACCAAGCAGGGAATCGCCTGGGCTGTTCGCCGGTAGGGCGAGGCGCGGGTTATCCCCAGATTGGTTTTCGTCCACAATTGGGGTTGTGACCTGCGGGATTGTCGGGGTGGATCGGTAGAATCGCACGTATGTTCGATCGGTCGGGTGCGGAGTTCATCGACGGGATGAGCGCGGCCTGGCGGGCCGAATCCGCCGCGATCGCTACCCGCCTGGACCACATCGGCCGCCTCGACGCCCGGCGCACCGTGGAACTGGCCGAAACGGTGTTCTGGCGGGTCGACCCGTTCGAAGAAGTCGCCGCCGAAGTGTCGGCGGCGTTGCGCATCAGCCGCGCCCGGGCGGGCACCCAGATCCGTCATGCCCGCGCGTTGCGCAAGATGCCGGCGGTGGCGGCCCGCTTCGCCGCCGGCGACATCGACTGGCGGGTGATGGAGATGATCATCCAGCGCACCCCCAACGTCACCGACGAGGCCTGGCCCGGGTTGGACGCGGCGATGGCCCGGCACTGCGACAAATGGATGCGCCTGTCGGAACCCAAGCTGCGGGATCGGGTGGATCAGTGGATCGCCAAACACGACCCCGACGCCGTGCGGGTACCGCCGGAGGTCGAGGACGGCCGGTATGTGGAGATCGCCCCCACCGAACCCGGCATGGCCGGGATCTGGGCCCGGCTGGATGCCCTGGATGCCGCCGCGTTCGAACAACGCCTGATCACCCTCGCCGCCACCGTCTGCGATCAGGATCCCCGCACCGGGATGCAGCGCCGCACCGACGCCATCGGCGCGCTGAGCCGTGGCCGCCCCTGGCTGGACTGCCAGTGCGGGCTCGACGACTGCCCCGCGGCGGCGGAACAGCACCGCACCGCCGATGTGGTGATCCATGTGTTGGCCAACCAGTCCACCCTCGACGGCACCAGTGACGACCCCGGCTACCTACCGGGATTCGGCATCCAGCCCGCCGAGACCGTCCGCGACCTCGCCAAGATCGCGAAGATCACCCCGGTGGTCATTCCCGAAGATGCCCCCGAGCCGCGGTACCGGCCCTCGGCCACGCTGACCACCTTCATCACGTGGCGGGACGTCACGTGCCGGTTTCCGGGCTGCGACCAACCCGCGGTCAATTCCGAGATTGATCACACCACGCCGTATCCGGTGGGGCCGACGCATCCGTCGAACACCAAGCTCTACTGCACTCTTCATCACCTGGTGAAGACGTTCTGCCAGGGTTGGTGGGATCGGCAACACCCGGACGGCACCGTGGAATTCACCACCCCCACCGGGCATGTCTACAGCACCGACGCCCACGGCGCGGTCCTATTCCCGGTCCTGGGGCGGCCGACAGGGGCGCTCGACCTGCCCGCCCCGCAGGAACCCGGCCCGCACAAGGCCGTCATGATGCCCAGACGCCGCCAAGCTCGTGATCAGGACACCGCCCAACGCATCGCCGCCGAACGCCGGCTCCGCCACGCACTCAACGAACAACTCGCCGAAACCCAACGCCAACACCAACAATGGCTCACCGACCACGCCGAACCACCCCCCTTCTGACCCGGCCTGGTGCCACCACGTCACCGAATTCTGCGCTGTCATCCCGACATTGGGGTGGAGCGCAACAGGATGTTGCCGACTGCGCGGCTGAAGCCGAGCGTCAGCCGTGAAACGCCCGCAGCGCGTCGATGACAAACCGGTGATCGTCCTCTTCGGCCAGACCTGACACCCCGACCGCGCCGATCAACGAGCCATGCACCCGCAGCGGCACCGCACCGCCGGCCAACGCGATCGATTCCCGGCTATACCCGCCTTCGGTGAAGTAGTCCGAACCCTCGGCGCGCACCAGGCACGCCAGCGCCCACGACGAGCAGTTGTGTTTGGCGACCGCGCGAAACTTGCGCGTGAGCCAATCGTCGTTGGTGGCAGACGATCCCGCCAGGGCCGCGTGGAAGACGCGTTGCTCGCCGAAGTTGATCGCGATCGCCACGGGGTGTGCTCGGGCGGTCGCCGCCGTGACCATGGCGCCGCCGAGCGCCCACGCGTCCGGATAGGTGAATCGGGCAAATCCCAGCGCGTTCTCTTCGGCGACGACGGCTGCGTATTGTGCGGGCCAATCGAACGTGGAATCAGTCATGACACCCGACGGTAGGGTCGGCGTGGTCGCGCGGATATGCCCAGCATGTGAAAAGACCGCTCGGAACCTTGCGCATCCCCGCCGGTAAGCGTTTGACCTGCATGTTTAACCCGTGTTGCAGCCGCATTGCCATCCGGAATCGGTATCCGTAGTGAGAAATTCAACCGCTGTTCCTTGCACGAATTGGGTCTGCCTGCGCCAGGGTGTCCGCATCAGACTTCATATGTGGTAGCAGTCACATGGCCTCGGATCCAACGGCTAGTTGACCAATTCAGCCAATCGCATGAACCTGAGTCGAGGAGATCGCAATGACAGTGACAAAGGGTGGGTCGCTCAGCGGCGACGACGCCCACTTACGGGTACTCGGATACGAAGAGAAATTCGACCGGAAGATCGGCATGTGGTCGAACTTCGCGCTCGGCTTCCTGTATCTGTCGCCGTTGGTGGGTGTGCTCTCGATGTTCACCCAGGCCCTCACGACGGCCGGCCCGCCGTCGATTCTGTGGTTGGTCATCGCTGCGTTCGGCCAGCTGCTCGTCGCGATGGTGTTCGGCGAGATCGTGTCGCAGTTCCCGATCGCCGGTGGTCTCTACCAGTGGGCGCGGCGGCTGTGGAACGGCCAGTATGCCTGGATCATGTCGTGGATCTACATCGCGGGCGTCGTGGTGGGTTGCACCACCACAGCGATGTTCAGCGCTGATTTCGTTCTGGCACTGTTCAACCCGGATTCCAACATCTCCTCCACCCCGTTGCAGAAGCTGATCATCGCCACCGTCGTCGTGGTGATCTGTGTGCTGCTGAACTCCACCGGTTCCAAGACACTGGCCACCATCGCCAAGATCGGCCTGGCCGCCGAGTTGGCGGGCATCATCGTAGTCGGGCTGTACCTGCTCGTCTTCGCCCGCAAGAACGATTTCTCAGTGCTGTTCAACACCTTTGGCACGGGCGGCGACGGCGACTACATGAGCGCCTTCGTGACCGCGGCCATCATCGGCCTGGTGCTGTACTACGGCTTCGAAGCCTGCGGTGAGGTCGCGGAAGAGACGCCCAACCCGAGTCGGTCGATTCCGCGGTCCATGATGCTGACCGTCGTGCTCGGCGGCGCGGCAGCGATGTTCGCCTTCATCGGTTACATTCTGGCGGCACCGAACCTGCAAGCCATCGTGGCCGGTGATGTCGCCAATCCGATCACCGCGATCCTCACCGACAACTTCGGCGAGATCGGCACCAAGATCTTCCTGGTGGTGGCACTGACCTCGTTCCTGGCCTGTGTCATGGGGCAGCAGGCGGCAGGCGGGCGCTTGATCTTCTCGTTCGCCCGCGACGACATGTTCCCCGGGGCACAGATCTTCAAGA
This sequence comes from Mycolicibacterium mageritense, assembly GCF_010727475.1. Classification (NCBI taxonomy): domain Bacteria; kingdom Bacillati; phylum Actinomycetota; class Actinomycetes; order Mycobacteriales; family Mycobacteriaceae; genus Mycobacterium; species Mycolicibacterium mageritense. Next base: position 2,273,853 of record NZ_AP022567.1, on the reverse strand, counting down.
AGATCTCCAGCCGCAAGATCCCGCTGAACTCGACCATTCTGGTTGCGTCGCTGTGCTTCTGCCTGTTCCTGCTGCTGTACTTCCTGCCCGACGCGCTGTTCCGTGTCGCCGCCTTCCAGATGCTCGCCGGATACTTCGCCTTCCAGATGGTCGTGGTGGCGTCCATCAGGGCCCGTGCCGAGGGCTGGAAGCCAGGTGGTCAGTGGACGCTGGGCAAGTGGGGCTGGCCGGTCAGCATCGGTGCCCTGACTTACGGCGTGCTGTCGATGATCGTGCTGGCCCGCCCGAACGGCGACCCCAGCCTGCACTTCTTCGATCGCTGGATCGCTCTCACCGGGTTCGTGGTGGTGGTTGCCGTCGGCCTGATCTACATGGTGGTCGCCAAGCCTTACCGGCACTCGACCGCGCCGGAAGGCGATGCCATCGAGATCGCCAATCTGCTGCGGGAGCACCGGGCCGCGGACGACATGGCCGAGGTCGCCGAGGACGTGCCGCTCGCGGAGCCGACCCCGCCCGTCGCGCAGCCGCACCATCGGAAGGACCGGGAGGCGGTCAACGCCTCCGAATAGGAGATGCCCCAGAGGCCCCGCCGGGAATCAATTCTCGGCGGGGCCTGTGCTCGAGCGCACCACGAGTTCGGTCGGTTTGACCGAGCGGCGCCGGGCTCGGCCGTCGAGCAGGTCCAGCAGGATGGTTGCCGCCGTCTTGCCCTTCTCGCACAGTGGTTGGTGAATCGTGGTCAATCCCACCAGATCGGCGATCGGCGCGTCGTCGAATCCGATCACCGACACCTGCTGGGGGACGGAGATCTGTTTGCGTTCAAGCACTTTCATGGCTGCCACGGCGTGCACGTCGGATGTCGCCACGATCGCCGTCGGCGGCTCGGGATCTTCCGTCAACTGTTCGACGGCGTGCATGCCGCTTTGCATGTCGATGTCGGCGGCTTCTATGAGCGTGGCTTTGATACCGCGCCGTCCGGCTGCGGCGACGGCATCGCGGTACCCGGCCAGGCGTTGCTGCAGGTAGGTTTCGCTGACGTCCTCGATGTCGGAAAGCTCGCGCAGGCCCGGTAGCGCACCCGGCCCGAGCCGATCGGAGACGATGCCGATGCGCCGATGCCCCAGGCCCAGTACATGATTCAGCTGGTCGGCGCCGGCCTGGCGATGGTCGACGGTGACATACGGGATGTTGGGCAGGCGTGGCGAATCGATGGCCACCGCGGGTATGCGGCGGGCAAGGATCGCCTCGACCACGGGATGTTCGTTGGGTAGGCAGTGCATGACGACGCCGTCGACCAGGCCCCGCAGGGCGGCCGATTGCACGGGGTTGGACTGGTCGGCGGAACGGTTGACGGGCAGCAGGGTCAGGGCTACGTCGGCGAGCTCACCGACCTCGACGATGCCTTTGAGCAGCAACGCGGTGGATGGATCCTCCACCGCGGTGGCCAGCGAACCGGGCACCAGTACTCCGACGGTTCCGATCCGGCCCAGCCGCAGGCTGCTTCCGGCGATGTTGGGGCCCGTGTATCCCAATTCTGCGGCCACCGCGAAGATCTGCTCGCGTTGCCTGGCCGATACGCGGCCGGAGCCGCTGTAGGCGTAGGACACCGCGGCCTGAGAAACGCCTGCCGCTTTGGCGACGTCTTTCATGGTGACCATTTGGCAAAGAGTAGCCCTCCCGCGGGTTCTGGCAACGCCTGCGGGAGGGCCTTCTGACGGGGCTGTGGCCCCGCTCATCATGACTTCACGATGAAACCGGCGTCGATGACCAGGGGCGTGGCCGTGATGTAGCGACCCGGCTCGGTCACCAGGTAAAGGATCGCGTTGCTGACGTCCTGCGGCTGGATCCACGGCACCGGAAGGATGTGGGTGCCGCTGAAGGTGTCGATGACATCGTCGCGCGTGGGTTTGTCGAGGTCGGGACGGAACAGGCCGTAGACGAAGTCGTTGTTGATCATGTGGGTGTCGACGCACGTCGGATTCACCGAGTTGACCCGGATGCGGTAGCGGCCGAGTTCACGGGCCAATGAGGTCATCAGGCCCGTCACGCCGTGTTTGGCCGCGGCATACGACGAGATGTTCTCAGCGCCCTTGATGGCCTCCGTGGAACCGATGAAGACGATCGATCCGCCCTCGTTCTGGGCGATCATGGTGGGAATCGCGGCTTTGACAGTGTGGAAGACCCCGTTGAGGTTGATGTCGACCATCTCTCGCCAGTCCTGTGGGCTGATCTCCCACGTTTTGGCGCCCGAGCAGATACCCGCGTTCGGAATGACGATGTCCACGCGACCGAATTGCTCTATACCGTGGTCGAATACGGTTTTCACCTGCTCGAAGTCGCGGGTGTCCGCGACCTCGGCGACGATCTGGCGGCCGGCCTCCTTGACCAGCCGGATGGTCTCCTGCAGGTCGTCCTCGGTGGTGCCGGGATAGGCGGTGGTCGACGGCTTCGCGCACAGATCCAGCCCGATGATGTCAGCCCCCTCGCGCGCCAGTGTCAGCGCGTGCGAGCGGCCCTGTCCTCGGGCGATACCGGTGATGAACGCGACTTTTCCGTCAAGTTTTCCCATGGCGAGCTCCTCTTCGATCGGGTTGGTGAATCGTATCACCACGTTGGCCAGTCCGACAGTCCTAGACGCCATCTACCTGCGATGATACGATTCATCAACGGTCAACAGGCAGGAGGAAGGGCGTGGAATCGGTGCCGACTTTGCTCATCGAAGGGCGAATTGCATTCGTGCCCATCATGATCCGCCTGTCATCGGGACGCATACGCCGAGGGCGCGGTACGTTGACCACGAGTGTCAATCGCCCGCAACCGAAGAGCTGAGGTGTGCACATGGCCGACCACCCGAGCCTGGCCTGGGGCCTGATCGGAGCCAGTGACATCGCCGAAACGCGCATGATCCCCGCGCTTCGGCGGGAGGGGCATCGCATCCTCCGGGTCGCCAGCCGCAGTGCCGATCACGCCCGGGAATTCTCGGTCCGTAACGAAATCCCGCCCACCGAATCCGATTTCAGCCTTGAGACGCTACTGGAGGATCCGGCGGTCGACGCCGTGTACATCTCCAGCACCAACGAGCAGCATCTGGCCCACGCGGCTGCCGCTGCCGCGGCAGGCAAGCACGTCCTGTGCGAAAAGCCCGTTTCGACCGACCTCGACAGCGCCCAGAAGATCGTCGCGGCATGCGCCGATCACGGTGTGGTGCTGGCGGTGAACCACCACCTGCCGGCGGCCGGTACCCACCGGGCCATCCGGAAACTGGTGCACGACGGCGCAATCGGGCGCGTCCTGTCGGTCAACGTGCGGCACACGTCGCTGTTGCCGGAACGGCTGCGTGGTTGGCGGCTGAGTGCCGCCCCGGGCGCCGGTGTGGTGATGGACCTCACCGGTCACGACGCGTCGGTGGTCAATCCGCTGCTGGGCACCCGTGCACTCGAGGCGACGGCCATCACGGTGCGGCAGGGCCGGTGGGAGAGCGCTGCCGACGATGCGGCCGCATCGGTGCTGCTGTACGAGGACGACGTGCTGGTGCGGTTCCACGACGCCTTCACCACGCCGTACACGCCGAGCTATCTGGAGGTGCACGGCGAACTTGGCAGCATTCACGCGCCCGAGGTCATGACGCCTGAACCCATCGGCAGCGTCTTCTTACGCGACAGTGGCGGCGAGCGAGAGATCGACGTGCCCGACCGCAGGCATCCGTACGACATCACTCTCGACCACTTCACGCGGGCCGTTCACGGCGACGGCCGCCCCGTCGTCGACGGCCGGGACGCCGTGAACGCCCTGCGTGTCTGCCTGGCCATTCTCGAGTCAGCCGAGACGGGCCGACGAGTGTCGCTGAATCAGGAACCGAACCCGCGTGCGATCACCAGCCGCTGAATCTGGTTGGTGCCCTCGAAGATCTGCGTGATCTTGGCTTCGCGCATGAACCGCTCGACCCGGAAGTCCCGGGTGTAGCCGACGCCGCCGAACACCTGCACGGCATCGGTGGTGACCTTCATCGCGGCGTCGGTCGCGATCAGCTTGGCCACCGAGGCCTGCGTCGAATACGGCAGGCCCAGATCGTGGCGCCGGGCGGCATCGAGATAGGTGGCGCGGGCGCTGACCACCGCGGCAGCCATGTCGGCCAGCAGGAATCCGAGGCCTTGGTGGTCGATGATCTTGCGGCCGAACGTGGTTCGCTCATTGGCGTACCGGACGGCTTCGTCGAGCGCCGCCTGGGCGATGCCGACCGCGACCGCGGCGATGCCGAGCCGGCCGGAATCCAACGCCGAGAACGCAATCGACAATCCCTGGCCTTCCGCACCGATCAGCCGGTCGGCGTCGAGGCGAGCGTTGTCGTAGAACGCCGAGGTGGTCGGGACGGCGTGCAGGCCCATCTTCTCCTCGGGCTTGCCGAAGCTCAGCCCGTCGAGGTCGCCCGGCACCAGGAAGCACGAGATGCCTTTGGAGCCTTCGCCCGTGCGGGCGAACAACGTGTAGAAGTCAGCGCGACCGCCGTGGGTGATCCACGCCTTGGAGCCGTTGAGCACGTAGGCATCGCCGTCGCGGGTGGCCTTGCAGCTCAGTGCGGCGGCGTCGGACCCGGCCTGCGGTTCGGACAGGCTGTAGGCACCGATCTGCTCCCCTGACAGCATGCCCGGCAGCCAGCGCTGTTTCTGCTCTTCGCTGCCGTAGGCCAGCAGCGGGTGCGAGGACAGGCTGTGGACGCTGACCGCGACCCCGATCGCGGCCCAGCGCGCCGCGATCTCCTCGAGCACCTGCAGGTACACCTCGTAGGGCTGGCCGCCGCCGCCCCATTCCTCGGGCTGCGGCAGGCTCAGCAGTCCCGCCGCGCCGAGTTGGGCGAAGACGCCCTCCGGGTAGGTCTCGGCCTTCTCGTGTTCGTCGACGATCGGATCGAGCACCTTGTCGGCGATGTCGCGGGTCAGCGCGATGAGTTCACGGGCTTCGTCAGAGGGCAGCAGGCGGTCGACCGACATACTTGCACATCCTAGTTTTCCCGCGGGCAGGCCACCGCACGCGGGTGGCAGGAAGCTACAGCGCGGCGAGGATGTCGTTGACGCGGTCTCGGGCGTCGCCGAACAGCATCTGGGTGTTCTCGCGGAAGAACAGTGGGTTCTGCACGCCTGCGTAGCCCGAGGCCATGGAGCGCTTGAACACGATGACGTTGTCGGCGTTCCAGACCGTGAGCACGGGCATGCCCGCGATGGGGCTGCCGGGGTCTTCGGCCGCGGCGGGGTTGACGGTGTCATTGGCGCCGATGACGAGCACGACGGAGGTCTCGTCGAAGTCATCGTTGATCTCGTCCATTTCCAGCACGATGTCGTAGGGCACCTTGGCCTCGGCGAGCAGCACGTTCATGTGGCCGGGCAGGCGCCCGGCGACGGGGTGGATGCCGAAGCGGACGTTGACGCCGCGGTCGCGCAGCTTGCGGGTCAGGTCGGCGACGCCGTATTGGGCTTGGGCGACGGCCATGCCGTAACCGGGCGTGATGATCACGGTGTCGGCCGAGCCGAGCAGTTCGGCCGCGCCCTCGGCGGTGATCTCGCGGTGCTCGCCGTAGTCCTTGTCCTCGGACGGGCCGGCTTCCAGCCCGAAGCCGCCGGCGATGACCGAGATGAACGAGCGGTTCATGGCCTTGCACATGATGTAGGACAGGTAGGCACCGGAGCTGCCGACGAGTGCGCCGGTGATGATCAGCAGGTCGTTGCCGAGCAGGAAGCCCGACGCGGCCGCGGCCCAGCCGGAGTAGCTGTTGAGCATCGACACCACGACGGGCATGTCGCCGCCGCCGATCGAGGCGACCAGGTGCCAGCCGAGCAGCAGGGCGAGCACGGTGACGACCACGAGCAGCCACAGCTGCGGGTCGATCACAAACCACACGGTGAGCACGAAGAACACCACGAGCGCGCCGATGTTGAGGAAGTTCTTGCCGGGCAGCATCAGCGGCGCGGACTTGATGCGGGCCGACAGCTTGAGGTTGGCCACGATCGAGCCGGTGAATGTCACCGCGCCGATGAAGACGCCGACGAACACCTCGGCCGAGTGGATGCCGGTCATGCCCTCGGCGGCAAGCTTCAGCGCTTCTGGGCTGTTCGGGGCGTTCTCGACGTCGAGGTAGCCGTTCCAGCCGACCAGCACGGCGGCCAGACCGACGAAGCTGTGCAGCAGCGCGATCAGCTCGGGCATGCCGGTCATCTCGACCACGCGGGCACGCCACAGGCCGATCGCGGCGCCGATGATCATGGCGCCGACGAGCAGCCCCAGGCCCAGCGGTGAGATGGACCGGTTGACGGCCAGCGCGATGGTCGCGATCAGCGCGACGGCCATCCCGGCGATGCCGAACGTGTTGCCGGCCTTGGAGGTCTCATGCTTGGAAAGCCCGGCCAGCGCCAGGATGAACAGCAGAGCCGCGATGATGTAGGCCGCCGTGGCGGCAGTTTCTATCTTGAACATGGAATCCGTTCCAAAGTTTCTTCAGGACGCAGGCTCTAGCTGCGGGAGAACATGGCGAGCATGCGGCGCGTCACCGCGAAGCCGCCGAAGACGTTGATGCTGGCCAGCAGGATCGCGGCACACGCCAGCGCGGTGACGGCGACGTCGTGGTGGCCGATCTGCAGCAAGGCGCCCACCACGATGATTCCCGAGATCGCGTTGGTCACCGACATCAGCGGGGTGTGCAGCGCATGGTGCACGTTGCCGATCACGTAGTAGCCGATCACGATCGCCAGCGCGAACACCACGAGGTGGACCTGCAGTGCCGGCGGCGAGATCGCGACCAGGGCGAACAGCACGGCGGCGACCGCGAAGGTCACGCCCAGCCGGCGTCCGGTGGTCATCGGCTTCTTGGCCTGCGACGCCACGGCAGGAGTGGCGGCGGCCGCGGCGGCGACCGGCGCGGCGGACACCTGCACCGGTGGCGGCGGCCACGTGGTCTCACCGTCGCGCACCACCGTCATCGACCGCTGCACCACGTCGTCGAAGTCCAGGACGAGCGTGCCGTCCTTCTCCGGGGTCAGCAGTTTGAGCAGGTTCACCAGGTTGGTGCCATAGAGCTGCGAGGCCTGGGCGGGCAGGCGGCCGGCCAGGTCGGTGTAGCCGATGATGGTCACGCCGTTGTCGGTGACGATCGCCTGATCCTTGACGGTGCCCTCGACGTTGCCGCCGTTGGCCGCGGCCATGTCGACGATCACGCTGCCGGGCTTCATCGACGCGACCATGTCGGCGGTGATGATGCGCGGCGCCGGGCGGCCGGGAATCAGCGCGGTCGTGATGATGATGTCGACGTCTTTGCACTGCTCGGCATACAGCGCGGCCTCGCGGGCCTTGTAGTCGTCGTCCATCTCCTTGGCGTAGCCGGTGGCCGACACTTCGGCCGCCGCCGGGTCGACGGAGAGGTATTCCCCGCCCAGCGACGCGACCTGGTCGGCGACCTCGGGCCGCGGGTCGGTGGCCCGCACGATCGCGCCGAGGCTGCCCGCCGCACCGATCGCGGCGAGGCCGGCCACGCCGGCACCCACCACGAGCACCTTGGCCGGGGGCACCTTGCCGGCCGCGGTCACCTGACCGGTGAAGAACCGGCCGAACTCGTGAGCGGCCTCGATCACCGCGCGGTAGCCCGCGATGTTGGCCATCGACGACAGCACGTCAAGCGACTGGGCCCGCGAGATCCGCGGTACCGCGTCCATCGCCAGCACCGTGATGGGGCGCGTAGACAGCTTCTCCACCAGTTCGGGCTTGAGCGCGGGTGAGATCAGGCTGACCAGCGTCGCGCCGTCCTTGAGGGCCGCGATCTCGGCATCGTCGGGCGCGTTGACCTTCAGCACCACATCGGCCGACCAGGCGTCACCGATCTCGGCGCCCGCCTCGACGTAGGCACTGTCGGCGAAGCTGGAGGCGGCGCCTGCGCCGGACTCTACGACTACTGTGTAGCCGAGCTTGATAATCTGCCCGACGGTCTGCGGTGTGGCGGCGACACGCGTCTCACCAGGCAGAGACTCGCGCGGTATCCCGATGATCATCGATTTTCGGTCCGATCTAGTTGGGTGGACATCGAAGAGTCTCGCATTCGAACCCCCGATTCATGCAGCCACCCTCCGCCTGTGAGCAGTGCGCTTAACCGCTGGCCGGGCGCTGACCTGCGGCTACGCCGACGGGCGCGGCATGATCGCATCGAAGGTGCGCGGTGATCGTGCGCGCAGCGTGCGCGCCGGTGTCCATCGCACCTTCGATCGCTCCGGCCTCGACCCCGGCGATGTCGCTTCCCGCGAAGTGGATCCGCCCGTGGGCCTCACGCAGCTGCGCGGCCCCGTTGGTGAAGTGCCCTGGCCGGTGCAGCATGAACCCGCCTTTGGCGAACTCGTCGCTGACCCAGTCGTGGCACGCGGTTTCCAGCACTTCGAGATCGGGAACGAAGTCCCGCAGGGCCCGCTGCACGGCGGCAACGTCGGTGGCATCGATGTCGGCGCTGTTGGCGCACAGGCACATGATGAAGGTGTCTCCGTCTGCGTGGTATTCCACCCGTGCGGCGTTGATCGGATTCTGGCCGAGCGGCGCCACGGCCTGGAACGGCTCGAGTTCGCCCTTGGCCCGAACCCAGATCTTGGATCCCATGATCGGGTTCTTCTCGTCGATCATGATGCGCGCCGCCGCCGGGACGTCGGGTGTGAAGGCGATGTCGCCCAACGTGTTCAGGGGCAGCGCAACGACGGCGGCGCGGGCCCGGATCTGCTCCCCGGCGCGGGTCGTCACAGTGACGCCGACGCCGTCGTCCTCGACGGCGGCAACCGGGGTCGACAGTCGCACCTCGGCCTTCGACTCGGCCATGATGGCGTCGACCAGTCGCTTGGTGCCGCCCTCGATCGGCCACGTTCCCGCGGTCTCGAAGAACGCCGCCCAGCTCCCGAAGTAGGTGGCCACGCACGACAGGAACTGTGCGACACCGTGTTCCCGGTAGTCGGTGACCAGGCCGGCCATCGCGCCGTCGAGCAGGTCGTGCTCGTACGGGGGCAGGTCCAGCGCCGCGAACCGGTCGGCGATGGTTTCGGTCTCGACGGCACTGGTGTCGACGAGGGTGATGTCGAAGGGCTGCGGGAACACCGCACGTGCGTCGGCGAAGAACCGGCTCATGAGGGGTTCGAGGGCTGCGCCGTACTCCTCGGGTGAGCCGGAATGGGTGGTGCCCTGCGCAATCCAGTACATCGTCGTCGGCACGGTCGGAATCTGCAGCGGGATGTTGTGTCGCTGGAGTTCCTGCCACATGTTCGGCTGCGTCCAGTGCACATAGGTACCGCCGTATTCCAGTTGACGGCCCAGCCCGTCGGCGGTCCAGGTGCGCCCGCCGACCCGGTCGCGCGCTTCGAGGAGCAGTACCGAGTTGCCCTGCACGCTCAGGTCGCGTGCCGCGATGATTCCGGCGAATCCGGCGCCGATGACGACGACGTCGTAGCTGGTGGTGGACATGATTTCTCCCGCCGCAATAATGAAGTCGAACTCGATTCTGTATCGAGTCTAGGTGGCGTCGCGGGTGGCCGTCAACGGCCGCCGGATCGCGCGTGAGGGGGCTTGCAGACTGATACGATGTGGAATCGTGTTCGACACCAAGCCTTCGCGTCGCGGAACCGGTCGTGCGACGGTGGTGCAGCGCCGAGGTGTCGAGCGCGTGCAGGCCATCCTTGATTCGGCCGAGACGCTGCTTGCCGAGCAGGGTTACGCGGCCGCCACCCTGAAGGCCATCGGTGAGCACGCGGGCATTCCGACCGCGTCGCTCTACCACTACTTCGCCGATCGCGGACAGGTCGACACCGAACTGGTGAAGCGGCACGCGGCCGCGCTCGACGAGCAATTCACCGCGGGCGTGAACGACACCAAGGCCAAGACCTTGGCCGGCGTCATCGATGTGGTGGTCGCGCATATCGCGGACTATTTCCGGGACAATCCGAGCTTCGTCCAGTTGTGGTTCGTCGGGCGCAACTCGACCCTCACCGACATCGCCGAGACCATCCACCTGTCGTGGGCGGAACGCCTGCGGCAAAGTCTCATCGAGCGCAAGCTCATCCGTGCCAATACCCCGCTGCTCGCGGTCCAGTTGGTTTTCGAAGCGGGCGACCGGCTTTTCGACGTCGCGTTCCAGCGGTCTCCGGCCGGTGACGACGCGACGCTCGACGAAGCCAGGCGGATGCTCACCGCATATTTGCAGAGCTACGCGCCGAAGACTGCGCAGCGGGCCAAGGTCAAGTAGTAGGGCCCGAGCTGCCCTCGGTCCCGTTGTTGCGTCGGTGATTCCGGCGTTCTCCTGATCGACCGTTGACACTCGATCCGTGCGCTGCGTACGCTCCTCCAAACTCGACGTCGAATCGACATCGATGGAGGACTCCCGTGAAGACAACCGCCGCAGTTCTGTTCGAAGCGGGCAGGCCGTTCGAGATCGTCGAGTTGGATCTCGACGGTCCGCGCGACGGTGAAGTGCTGATCAGGTACGTCGCTGCCGGGCTGTGCCATTCCGACCTGCACCTCACCGACGGTGATCTGCCGCCGCGCTTTCCGATCGTGGGCGGTCACGAGGGTGCCGGCATCATCGAAGAGGTCGGTCCGGGCGTCACCAAGGTCAAACCGGGCGACCACGTGGTGTGCAGCTTCATCCCGAGTTGCGGTCACTGCCGCTACTGCTCGACCGGGCGGCAGAGCCTGTGCGACATGGGCGCGACCATCCTGGACGGCTGTATGCCCGACGGTTCTTTCCGCTTCCACAGTGGCGGTGAGGAATTCGGTGCCATGTGCATGCTCGGGACGTTTTCGGAGCGAGCGACGGTATCGCAGAACTCCGTGGTCAAGGTCGATGACTGGCTTCCGCTGGAATCCGCGGTCCTGGTCGGCTGCGGCGTGCCGACAGGCTGGGGCAGTGCGAACTATGCGGGCGGTGTGCGACCGGGCGACATCGCTGTGGTGTACGGCATCGGCGGGATCGGCATCAATGCCGTCCAGGGCGCGGTGCACGCCGGCGCCAAGTATGTGGTCGCGGTCGATCCCGTCGAGTTCAAGCGCGACGCCGCGCTGAAATTCGGTGCGACACATGCGTTCGGCGACGCGGCCGAGGCCGCCGAGAAGGTGACCGAACTGTCGTGGGGCCAAGGTGCGGACCAGGCCATCGTCACGGTCGGCACGGTTGACGAAGAGGTGGTCTCGGCAGCGTTCGCCGTAATAGGCAAGGGCGGGACACTGGTCGTCACGGGCATGGCGGCCCCGGACAAGCTGACCGTCCACGTATCCGGGCTCGACCTGACCCTGGGGGAGAAAACCATCAAGGGATCACTGTTCGGTTCCGCCAACCCGCAATACGACATCGTGCGACTGCTCAGGCTCTACGACGCGGGGCAGCTCAAGCTCGACGAGCTCGTCACCACCAGGTACCGCCTGGAGGACGTCAACCAGGGCTACCAGGATCTGCGTGACGGCAAGAACATTCGCGGAATCATCGTTCACTGAACCGCTTTCGCCAGATACCAAGGGAGGCCACTCGTGACCGTTACACCCGTCGAAATCCCGCGTGGATCCGATCCGTTCCCGCGCACGGGCGTCGTGCGCGACGACGCCGGAGTGCCGTACTACGCACATGTGCCCGCCACGCTGGGTGCAGTGCTGCGCGCACACGTCGCCGCGCGACCGGACTCCGAGGCCGTCGTCGAAGTGCGCGGTGACCGGCTGACCTATGCGCAATTGTGGGAGCGGGCTTCGCGCGTGGCCGGCGGACTGCGAGCTCAGGGCGTCGAACACGGGGATCGGGTGGCCGTGCGCTACCCGGCGGGCGTGGACTGGGCCCTGGCCTTCTGGGGCACGGTGTTGGCCGGCGCAATCGCGGTGGCGGTCAACACGCGGTCAGCGCAACCGGAGGTCGATTTCGTTCTCGCCGATGCGGGCGTGAAAGTCGATCTGGCCCCGGATGTTCCGCTGCCCAACGGCGAGCCGTACGTTGCCGACGGAATCGCCGCTGCCGACGTCGCTGCCTTCTTCTACACCTCGGGAACCACCGGGCACCCGAAGGGTGTGCCGACGACTCATGGGGCATTTATCACCAACGCCGAGAACATGATCCGTTGTCTCGGTGTGCCCCGCGACCTGGGTTCGCAGTTCCGCACGCTGATCTGTGTGCCACTGTTCCATGTCACGGGGTGCAATTCACAGTTCCTGGTGGCCGCCTATGTCGGGGGCACCGCCGTGATCATGCCCGCACTAAAGGTGCCTACGCTGATCGAAACCCTTTCGGCAGAGCAGATCTCCTTTCTGGTGACCGTGCCTGCCGTGTACTCCCTGCTGCTGCGTCACCCGGACTTCGCCGCGTGCGACATATCCACGGTGAGCCGGCTCGCCTACGGTGGGGCCCCGATCGCGCCGTCACTCGTCGAAGAACTGCATGCGGCGTTCCCGTCGGCGAAGTTGATGAACGGTTACGGCATGACCGAGACCGCGTCCCTGATCACCGTCCTGCCCGACCAGGACGCAGTGGCGCATGCGGACTCCGTCGGATACGCGGTGCCGTCCGTAGACCTCGGGATCGTGTCGAGCGGTGACGATCCCCACGAAGGCGAACTCGTGGTCCGGGGCGCGAACGTGACCAACGGCTACTGGAACCGGCCAACCGCGAACGCGGAGACCATCATTGACGGATGGTTGCACACCGGTGACGTCGTCAGAATCGACGACGCCGGGCGGGTGCACGTCGTCGACCGGATGAAGGATCTGATCAACCGCGGCGGCGAGAAGATCTCCAGCGTCGAGGTCGAGGCAGTACTGTCGGCGGCTCCGGGCGTGGCCGAGGCGGCGGTCGTGGCGGTCCCCGACGCCGTGATGGGCGAGAAGGTCGGCGCTGTCCTGTTCGCCGGTGGGGCCGCGATCGACATCGACGAGGTGCTCGCCCATTGTCGGAAACACCTCGCGGACTTCAAGATCCCGCAGTACGCTGCGGTGCTCAGCGAACCTCTGCCACGGAATCCCAGCGGCAAGCTGCTCAAGAACCAACTGCGCCGCCAGGTGCAGTGGGGCGAGCCGCTGCGCTAGCGATGCAAGGAGATTCACCATGACTCAGGCAGATCCTGCGTCTCGGCGGGAAGACCGGGCCCTTGCAGGCGGATTCGAGTCGGTCTTGACGGCCGGAGCGATGAACACGCTGCGGGGCCGGGTTCCTGCGGGGGAACTCGGCCAGATCGCGGCCGCGCTTGCGCGTCATCCCCGTCCCGCGCTTGACCGGGTCGCGCGGGCGGCCCGTGAAATCGGCTCGATCGCACAGGGGGTCGACGACCGGCCCGGTGCTCTCGACCGCCGGTTCTCCGACGTGGCCTGGCAGGAAAATGCGCTGCTCCAGCGAATCGCCCTGGGGTACTTGGCGGGATCTGCCGCGGTCGAAGACATCGTGGCCGACGCCGTCGTGGACTGGCGCACCAAGGAACGGGTCCGGGTGTTCGTCGACAACGTGCTGGCGGCCGCAGCGCCGTCCAACAACCCGCTGCTCAACCCGGCGTCGCTCAAGCGTGCCATCGACACCGCGGGCACCAGTTGGATCCGGGGACTGCGGAGCTTCGCCGGCGACATGGCGAGCCGGCCCCGAATCCCCAGGGCCGTTGACGGTTCGGGATACCGGCTGGGTGAGAATATCGCAGCGACACCTGGAAAAGTGATCCGGCGCGGGCGACTGTACGAGCTCATCCAGTATGCGCCGATGTCCGAATCCGTCGACGCCGTGCCGATGCTGTGCCTCGCGTCCCCGGTCAACAAGTACTACCTGCTCGATCTGGGCCAGAAGGAATCGGTCACGCGGGTGCTGCTCGAGCGCGGCCGCAGGCCCTTCACCGTCTCGTGGGGCAACCCGGACGAGTCACATCAGGATGTCGGCCTCGACGACTATGTCGCAGCGGTCGTCGAGATACTCGAGACCGTTGCCGAGGTGTGCGGCACCGATCAGGTTCATCTGTTGGGATTCTGCGGTGGCGGCCAGTTGGCGTTCACGACCGCCGGCTATCTCGCCGCGACCGGGCGCCAGGATCTGCTCGCGTCGCTCACCGTCGCGATCGCCGTCATCGACTTCGAACGTGGCGGGACCATCGGCGCGATACTCGACCGGCGGTTGGCGGACCGATCGATCGCCATCGCCGCCCGGCGGGGCTACTTCGACGGCCGGGACACCGCAGAGATGTTCGCGTGGATCCGGCCGAACGACGGGATCTGGGTCAACGTCGTCAACAACTACCTGCTCGGCCTCCCCTTGACGACCTTCGATCTCGTCTACTGGGCGACAGATCAGACCAACCTTGCGCTGGCATTCGGAACGCAACTCGTCGACATCACGCTGACCAACGGGTGGGCGAAGCCGGGCGGAGTCCGGATCCTCGGCGAGTCGCTGGACCCGGGCCAGATCACTGTCGACACTTACATCCTGGGTGCATCCACGGATCACATCTGCCCGTGGCAGGACTGCTACCGCACCCGGGCGCTGCTGGGTGGCCAGAGCACATTCGTGCTCGCGAAGGGCGGGCATGCCGCAGTGATCGCAAAAGCGCCGGGGTCGTCCCGCGCCAGTTACCGCACATCCGAGTCGACCTCGACCGACGCGCAGGTCTGGCAGGCCGAGGCGACCGATAACACCGGCACGTGGTGGGAGCATTGGGAGCGCTGGATCGCGAACCGAACCCCGGTCACCAGAACCGCACCCACCGTGCTCGGCAGCCCCACTCATCCACCGGTCGACGACGCGCCCGGTCAGTACGTCCGCACCACCCTCACGTGACCGACAAGGGGACTCCCATGGCACCCGATAATGTTGTGCCCCCGCTCAAACCGCCGCCTGCCCTGTGGACGGCCACAGAAGGGTGGCGTGCGGTCGCGGAGCTTGTGAGCCTGTACCCGGCGAGGCGATGCCTGGATGCGCTGCCCAACGGGGATGGTGCGCCGGTGCTCGTGTTGCCGGGCTTGGCGGTTGGTGACATCACGACGGTGCCACTGCGCCGGCTGCTCGCCAAGCACGGGTATGCCCCATACTCATGGGAATTGGGTGCCAACGTGGGTCCGACGCAGCGGATCATCGGCGGCCTGGACGCCTTGCTGGACCGGGTGGTCAACGAGCATGGACGCCTGGTCAGCGTTGTCGGCTGGAGCCTCGGCGGCCTGCTCGGACGCGACCTGGCCGTCCGCCATCCCGACGCCGTGTGCCGGCTGATCACGATGGGCACCCCGCTGGGGATCACCCACCATCGGCAGACCCGGGCCGGCCTCGTATACGACTGGTGTTCGCGTTTTCATCTGCCGGAGTACGCATTCGACACCTGGAAGAGCCAGCCCGTGCCGGAAACCCTGCCGACCACCTCGATCTACAGCCGCTCCGACGGCATCTCCCGCTGGGAGAGTTGTCTGCTCCCGGCCGGACCGCGGTGGGAGAACGTCGAAGTCATCGGCAGCCACAACGGTCTAGGCTTCAACCCGCTCGCATTGTGGGTCGTGCTGGATCGGCTTGCGTTGCCGGCAGGAGAGTGGGCACCGTTCCGCGGTCCGCGCCGGCTGCGCAGGTACTACCCGCGGCCGGCCACCGCAGCCTGAGTTACCACGGCAGCTTCACCACCAGAGGGCCGCGGCGCGAGGCCTCGGACGTGGCGCGCAGGTGGGCGTCGGCTGCGCGTGACGGATCGAGCACGCGTGCCAGGAACACAAGCTGGTCGTCGCGCACCCGCTGTTGCCATGCGCCTCCGTCGAACGCCTCGACGTGGCCGATGGGGTACTCGCACAGTTGCGCCAGATAGCCGGCCTTCTTGGCGGCGCGACGCGCGGCTGCCGGCGGTGCGACGTCGTCGTGTGTGCCCACCTGCATCAGCATCGGGCAGGCCAGGCGGCCCGCGAACGTGGTGGGCCGGTTGAACCCGACTTCGAGTGCGGTGCGGGCGGCGACTTCGTTGCGCCAGGTCGGCCCGGCCACGCGGGCAAATGCCCGTGCGGCGCCGGGGCTGGTGACCAAGGCTGTGGTTCCTGGTTCTCCGACCGCGGGCAGGTAGTGCGGATCGCGGCCGAGCCGGCTGAGCGCAGTGTCCAACAGTCCGTGTGCCGTCAGCCGAGCGAGTTGCGCGGCGCCACGGCGCTGACGCGCGATGTGCGCGAGCGTGGCGCGGCCGTCGGCGGCTGGATTGAGCGAAACGATCGCGGCAACCTGTGGGTTCTGTGCGGCCACTGCGATGACGTGACCGCCGGCATACGAATAGCCCCACAACGCGATTCGGTCCGCGTCGACTCCGGGCAGGTGCCGAGCGGCGGCAAGCGCCGCATGGTAGTCCTCGCGCTGACGGCGGACTGCGATGTCCTGGCGCGGATGGCCGTCGGAGTCGCCGAACCCGCGGTAGTCGAACACCAGCGCATCGATACCGGCCGCGGCGAATGCCTCTGCGTAGGGCAGCAGGCCGGAGTCACGGGTGCCGCCGAATCCGTGCGCCATGACCACACATGGCCGGCCGGCCGGCCCTGTCAGCGCGTCACTCCACGCGGGAACGTGGGTGGCCGCACACCGGACGCCATGGCTCGGAAAGTACAGGTTCTTGGTCATCGTGATCGCTTTCCGCTCAGGACACCACGAGGGCAGGCTGTTTCGGAGTGAACCGCAGGGCGTCGTCTTCCACCGGCCCGTGACGCAGTCGCGCAACGTCGAATTCGTAGGCGTGCTTGAGCGTCCACGGGCCGTTGGTGCCGGCCCGTGGGAACTTCGCGATCGCCCGCTGCACATAACCCGAGGTCATGTCCATCATCGGCACGCGATCCATGGTCGGGTCGTCCAACACGGGGACGACGGTGTCATGACCGTGTGCGTCCATGTAGTCCAGCAGGCGGCAGAAGTGCTCGCAGACCAGGTCCACCTTGAGGGTCCAGGCGATGTTGGTGTACCCGACGGCATACGCGAAGTTGGGTACACCGGACAGCATCATCGCTTTGTACGCAGTCGTGTCGGGAAGATTGACGGCCCTGCCGTCGACATTGAGCTGGATCTTGCCGAAGGGCGACATGTTCAGTCCGGTCGCGGTGACGATGATGTCGGCGGTGAGCTCCTGACCGGATTCCAGCAGGATGCCGGTCCTGGTGAACCGGTCGATCCGGTCAGTGACCACCGACGCCTTCCCGGCCGAAATCGCCTTGAACAGATCCCCGTTGGGCACCATGGCGAGCCGTTGCTCCCACGGGTTGTATCGCGGCGTGAAGTGGGTGTCGACGTCGAAGTGCTTGGGTACCTGCATACGCACACAGCCGATCAGCAGCTTGCGCATGAGTTTGGGCCAGCGCTCGCAGGCCTTGAAGACCCCGCGGCCGAGAGCCACGTTCTTCCTGCGGATCACCTTCGATGCGCGCTTGTGGCCGAGTGCCCTGTTCAGCACGTTGGCGATCGGATCGGAGGCGGGGATCGAGAACACGTAGCTGGGTGAGCGCTGCAGCATCGTGATGTGGGCGGTCTTGTCGGCCATCGACGGGATCAGTGTGACAGCCGTTGCGCCACTGCCGATCACGACGACACGCTTGCCCGTGTAGTCGAGGTCGACGGGCCAGTGCTGCGGGTGGACGACGGAGCCCGCGAAGTCTTCCCGGCCGGCGAACTCCGGGGTGAAGGGCTCGTCGTAGTCGTAGTATCCCGTCCCCAGAAACAAAAACCGCGAGGTGAAGGTCGTGGTCTCACTCGTCGCCGGATCTGTGGCGGTCAGCGTCCAGCGCCCCTGCGTCGTATCGAAATTCGCGGACTGCACCTTGTATCCGAAACGGATGTGTTGACCGAGATCGAACTCGTCGAGGGTCTGCTGCAGGTAGTCCAGGATGATGTGGCCGTCGGCGATCGCCTTGCGGTGGGTCCACGGCTTGAAGCCGTAGCCGAACGTGGGCATGTCCGAGTCGGAACGGATGCCAGGGTACTGGTGCAGGTTCCACGTGCCGCCGATCGAATCACGGCCCTCCAGGACGGCGAACGTCGTGGCTGGTCGGAATGTCTTCAGGTGATAGGCGGCGCCGATCCCGGAAATCCCTGCGCCGACAACCAAGACGTCGAAGTCCGTGGTCTTCGTTGTGGTCATGGGTCTCTCCTGGCAGTGGCGACAAAATCAAAGTCGATTCGTGATCGAATTTAGCTCGCGACGATCCGCTCGTCAACGGTACGATCTCGAATCGTGTTCGAAAAAGAATCGGACCGTTCCGTGATGCGTCCCACGGCCCTGCAGCGTCGCGGGGTCGAACGGATGCGGACCATCCTCGACGTCGCCGAAACGTTGCTTGCCGATCAGGGCTACGCCGCCGCCACCCTCAAGGCCATCGGTGAGCATGCCGGCATTCCGACCGCGTCGCTCTACCACTACTTCGCGGACCGTGAGCAGGTCGACGCCGAGCTTGCCCGCAGGCACATCTGCACCATCGACGCGCACTTCGGGGCGGTGCTGGAGAATCCAGGTCCGGACAGCTTGCGCGGCAGTGTCGATGCCCTGATCGATCTGTTCCTCGCGTACTTCCGGGCGCACCCCGCGTTCGTCCAGCTGTGGTTCGTCGGCCGCTCTCCGGCCCTCGCCGACATGGCCGACGAGTTCCATGCGATGTGGGCGGAGCGGCTGTGGCGCTTCCTCGTCGAACGGGAGCTGCTCTGCGGCGACACACCACAGTTCATCGTCCGATTCGTGTTCGAGATGGGGCACCGCCCGTTCGACATCGCGTTCCAGCGGTGTCCGACGGGCGACGACGCCACCATCGACGAAGCGCGTCGCATGCTCACGGCGTATCTCGCCACGTACGCGCCTGACTCGGGGGTATTGACAGTTCGACGGGGTGGCTCTTAAAGTCGAAGTCGAATCGAGTTTGATTCAGAGCTCGCCGCCAGGTACGGGCGCCAGTAGAGGGAGAAAGTCATGGCCAACAGCCGACGACGGGTCGTCTTCATCGGCGCCGCCGGCGAGATGTGCCGTCTCGCCATCGAACGGTTCGCAATCGCGGAGGGTGACTGGGAGCTCGCGCTCTACGACATTCGTCCCGAGCTCCTCGATCAGCTGGTGCAGCGACTGCCTGCCGGTCTCGCCACCGCCGCGCGGCTCGACCTGTATGACCGCGAGGGCCTGCGCAACGCCATCGAGGGCGCCGCGCTCGTCGTGCTCGGCGCCGGTCCCTACAACCGCACGGCCGGACCCGTGATGGAAGCGTGTCTGGCGGCCAAGGTGCCCTATCTGGACTTCGATGACGACATCGAGAGCACCCTGCACGGGCTGTCGCTCAACGACGACGCCCGAGCGGCCGGGGTGCCGATGTACATCGGCTGTGGTGCCTCACCAGGGTTCACCAACGTGATGGTTGCCGACGCGGCAGGCGAACTGGACACCGTAGAGAACATCGATGTGTATTGGGTCGTCGGCGATGAGCGCGGATCGATCGGTCGTGCAGTTCTCGACCACATGCTGCGCGTCGCCGCAGGGCCCTGTATGACCTGGCAGAACGGTGGACCGGTCATGCACCAGTCCTGGCTGGAGACTCGGTGGACGGAGCTGGGCGGCGGGCTGGGGCTGACCATGGTGCACGAGACCGCGCACCCCGAACCCGTGACATTGCCGCGGAAGTACCCGAATGCCAAGAACATCCGGTGTTTCGGTGGACTGGACCCGGCACCCTACAACGGCCTCGTCCGCGGCGTGGGCCTGGCCGTGCAGAAGGGCAAGATGCCCGTCGAGGAAGCGATCGACTTCCTGGAGGCCTTGCTGACCAACAAGTTCGGCAGCCTGAAGGGCTGGCGACACGCGATATCCGGCTTATGGGATCTCGTGCGTACCGGAGAGGCGTCACGCACCGAGCTGGTCAAGTTCCTCGCTCTCGCGGCGGTGGGGCATACCTTCCCGTACAAGTCGGGATTGAAGGTCGAAGTGACGGGTCTCCGGAACGGCCTGCCCGCTGTGGCGAGCCGGCGCACCCCGGTGTGCGGTCCGGGCACCTACCTGTTCACCGATATGGCGGCGGCGACGGGGACGGCCTGCGCCGCGTTCATGTTGGTGGCGCTCGACGAGGAAACCGGAACTCGTGCAGGAGTATTCACACCTGAGGAATGGGTCGAGCCGGAGAAGTTCTACAAGGGGCTCGAACGTGTCGGCACCCCGCGAGAGGAGATCCTCGATGCAGCACACTGAGTCCACGAAGCGGATCGTCTTCATCGGCGCCGCCGGTGAGATGTGCCGCGTCGCGATCGAACGTTTCGCAAAGGCCGCCGGTGCCGGGGACTGGAAGTTGGAGCTGTACGACATCCGGCCCGAAACCCTGCGGGATTTCGTCAAGACGCTGCCCGCCGGCTCGACGACGGTCGGGTCCTTCGACCTCTTCGACGGTGCCGCGTTGCGCGAGGCCATCGACGGCGCGGATCTCGTCGTGCTGGGCGCGGGCCCGTACAACCGCACCGCAGAACCGGTGATGGCGGCGTGCATCGAAAAGAAGGTGCCCTACCTGGATCTCGACGATGACGAGGCCAGTACCCGGGCGGCGCTGGCACTCGACGCGAAAGCCAAGGCCGCGGGCGTCCCGATCCTCATCTGCTGTGGGGCATCTCCGGGATACACCAATGTGATGACTGCTGACGCGGCACGCGACATGGATGTTGTCGAACGCATCGACATCTGCTGGGTGACCGGTGATGAGGGGCCGGTGCCGTTCGGGCGCGCGGTGCTCGACCACGCGATCCGGGGATTCGCCGGGCCGTGCCACACCTGGGAGCACGGCCGCGCGGTGACCCATCAAACGTTCCTGGAGACCGACGTATTCGACGTCGGCAACTCCCTCGGCGGCGCCTACCGGTTCTACGAGTGCGCGCATCCAGAGGCGGTGACGCTGCCTCGGCGCTGGCCGGGAGCCGATCGCATTCGGGTGCTGGGTGCCCTCGATCCGCCACCGACCAACGGCATCATGCGCGGCGTCGCAGTGGCCGTGCAGGACAAGAAGATCTCGATGGACGAGGCCATCGACTTCATCAACGACCTCCTGACCGACAAGACCGGGTCACTCAAGGTGTGGCGGTACGCACTGTCGGGACTCTGGGGCACCATTCGTCGCCGTGAGATCGGCCCGGTCGAGGTACTGAAGTTCATGGCGACATCGGCGGCCAAGAAGCATCCCCCGTTCCGGGGTACGAACTACGTGCGGGTGACGGGCAAACGCGATGGGCAGCCGGTGGTTTCGGTACGGCGAGCGCCGGTGAGCGGGCCCGGTACTCCGTGGACCACCATGGCGTCGCTCACCGGGTCGGCCACCGCTGCGTTCATGCTCGTGGCGATCGATCAACTGGGACAGCGGTCGGGGGTTCTGGCGCCCGAGGACTGGGTAGACCCGGAAACCTTCTACCACGCGTTGGCAGCAACGGGCGGGGCTCCGCTGCACCAGGTTGTCGAAGCAGTGGTCACTCCGAGCACCGCAGTGACATCCCGAAAGGTCGCGTCTGATGCAGCTGCTCACTGAAACGGGCTGGGCTCCTCTGCCCGCCGACGTGCAGCCGTCAGTTGCCGAGGGAGTGACGTGCGATGTCGCCGTCATCGGAGGCGGTGTCGGCGGGATGACCGCGGCGCTGCGGCTGGCCGAATCCGGTGCCGACGTCGTGCTTCTCGAGGCTCAGACCTGCGGGTGGGGCGCGAGCTCACGTAACGCCGGATACGTCACCAACTCGGTTGCGGCGGATCCCGGATTGCTGGCACTGCTGTTCTCCCGCAGCAAGGTTCGTGCGTTGTTCCGGTACGCCGAGGCCGCGGTCGAATTCACGCAGGATGCCATCGCGGGCCGGGGCATCGACTGCGACTTCGAGAAGGTCGGCATCGTGCAGGCCGCAGTATCGAAGGGGCAACTGCGGAAGGCCCGCCGGAATGCGAAGATCATGGCGGCAGCGGGATCGTCGGCCGAGTTCGTCGAAGGGCCGGCAGCCGGATTGCCGGACGGCTTCCTCGGTGGCATGCGCGAAGGTATCGGCGGCACGCTGAACCCGGGCAAGTATGTCCTCGGCCTCCGCGATGCCGTGTTGAGTTCTCGGGCAAGGGTATTCGAGCACACCCGGGTGCAGAACGTCGTCGACCACGCGTCAGGGGTGACCATCGAGACCCCCGGCGGCCGGGTACACGCCAGGCAGGCGTTGCTCACAGCGAATGCCTACGGGAGGGATCTGTCGATCACGCCGCGCCGACTGGTCTCGCCGGTCTGGACGTCGTTGGTGGAGACCGAGCCGGTTGCCCCCGAGCGTCTCGACGCCGTCGGCTGGACCAGTCGCGCGCCGCTGGTGACCGCGCACATGATCCTGGAGAGCTACCGGGTGACCCCTCGGAACACGATCGTCTTCGGAACCCGCCGCCTCGAGACGACCACGGGACCGCTGTCCGCGCGGACCCCGTCGACTCCCGTGGTCGACGACCTCGTCCGCGGCTTCCGGGAGCGCTTCCCCGGGTTGCACGACGTCGCTCCACAACGGGCCTGGGGCGGCTGGATCGGTATGAGCTCCACGTGGTTGCCCGTGGCCGGAGAGGCCTCGCCCAAAGTGTTGTATTCGTTGGCGTGCAACGGACATGGCTTCGCCCAGGCGCAGTATGTCGGTCACCTGCTCGCGGGCCGACTCTCCGGTGAATCCATGCCCGAGGATCTCAAGACCATCTGGCACACCGGCAGATTCTGGCCCAGCTTCGTCAGCCAGCCCGCCCTGAACCTCGGTTGGTTCGCCGACCGGGCCCTCGACCGCCTCGCCCGCGCATAACAACCATCACCAGGGAGCAGACATGGACGTCATCGGCGGATTGTTCGCCCTCGC
The DNA here is from genome assembly GCF_010727475.1 of Mycolicibacterium mageritense. Lineage (NCBI taxonomy): Bacteria > Bacillati > Actinomycetota > Actinomycetes > Mycobacteriales > Mycobacteriaceae > Mycobacterium > Mycolicibacterium mageritense. The sequence continues at coordinate 2,251,046 of NZ_AP022567.1, read as the reverse complement.
GGATCTCCTCATGATCTTCGCCGGGTTCACCTACGGGTGGAAGTTCATCCGGAACCACAAGAACTACCTGCTCGGACTCGAATGGATCATCGTCGCTACTTCCGGGGTCAACTTCCTGATCTACGGGTTGCTGCGGCTGAGCCAGGACAGCGCGAGCTTTCACGTCGCGGTCTTCTTCGATGCGTTCTCCAGGTCGGTGGGCATCACTCTGATCCTGGTGCTGGGATTGATGGCCGTCACCCACGGTTACCACCCGTCACGCACAGTCGACATCGGGGTCTTCGTGCTCGCCGGCGTGGTCGGACTCGGTCTGACGTTCTACGCCTTCCGCACGGCGGACCCCGAGACCCACCACATCGGGCTCGCCGGTGCCGTGTTCCTGGTCGTGGTGAATGTGCTCACCAGCATTTTCCTCATGTATTTCGCGGCCCGGTTGTGGCGTGTCGGCGAGCGAGGTCACGCGGTGCGCGTCGCGACCGTCACCGTCATGGGAGCCGTCATCGCGGCGACATATGACTTCTATCAGGTGCCGGGCGACGACGTGAACCGGACAATGTTCTACACCGCGGCGTTGACGACGTGGGGGCTGCAGCTGATCGTCTACTACTACGGCTATCGCGCGCTGGCCGGTCACGTTCAGACTGCCGGACACCCGCAGCGAAATCGACAAATCGCCTGAAGCGCGGTTGCTCCGGCCGCAACATGGGGTGGGAAACGTCATCAGTCCAACGCATTCAGAGGTGTGTACATGTCTTTGTTCGATGTGTCCGAACGTGCTCAGCGGTACCAGTCGGACCTGCTCGAGTTCATGGACGCTCGGGTCTATCCGGCCGAGCCGATCTACGCCGAGCAGATGGCCGCAGCCGGTGACCCGCATTTCCATCCGCCGATTCTCGAAGAGCTCAAGGCCGAGGCGCGAAAGCGTGGCCTGTGGAACCTGTTTCACCCGCACCCCGATTGGGGCCCGGGCCTGAGCAACCTGGAATACGCGCCGCTCGCCGAGATCATGGGCCGCAGCCACATCGCATCCGAGGCGTGCAACTGCAGTGCCCCGGACACCGGCAACATGGAGGTGCTCACGCTGTTCGGCACCGACGAGCACAAGGAGCGCTACCTCAAGCCGCTGCTGGACGGCACGATCCGCTCGGCCTTCGCGATGACCGAGCCCGCGGTGGCCAGCTCGGATGCGACCAACGTGCAGATGTCGATGGTCCGCGACGGTGACGAATACGTGCTCAACGGACGAAAGTGGTTTGCCTCCAACGGTATGCACCGCAACTGCAAGGTGCTGATCGTGATGGGCAAGACCGATCCGGACGCCGCGGTGCACCGCCAGCAGTCGATGATGGTCGTGCCGATCGACGCGCCGGGTATCACCGTCCGTCGCAACCTCGGCGTCTTCGGCTATCAGGATCGCGAAGGGCACGCCGAGATCGACTTCGACGATGTTCGGGTGCCGGCCAAGGACGTGCTCAAGGGCGAAGGCGAGGGCTTCGCGATCAGCCAGGCCAGGCTGGGTCCGGGACGTATCCACCACTGCATGCGGGCCATCGGGATGGCTGAGCGGGCCCTGGAATTGCTGTGCACGCGAGCACAGTCCCGTGTCACGTTCGGAAAGCCGATCAGCGAGAACGCCAACATCCAGGACTGGATCGCCGAGTCCCGCATCGACATCGAGATGATCAGATTGCTCACCCTCAAGGCGGCGCATCTGATGGACACCGTCGGCAACAAGGCGGCCCGCACCGAGATCGCGGCCATCAAGGTGGCCGCACCCAACATCGCGTTGAAGATCGTCGACCGGGCCATCCAGGTGCACGGCGGGGGCGGGGTCACCGATGACTTTCCGCTTGCCATGGCCTGGGCCCACCTGCGCACGCTGCGGCTCGCCGACGGGCCGGACGAGGTGCACAAGCGCGCCATCGCCCGCCAGGAGCTGGGCAAGTACCGGAAGGGGACACCGGCATGACAGGGCTCGACCTCAGCGGGCGCACCGCGATAATCACCGGCGCCTCCCGCGGTATCGGTTTGGCTGCGGCGCAGGCGATTGCGGCGGCCGGTGGCAACGTGGTGCTGACCTCGCGGCAGCAGGAATCCGCCGATGCGGCGGCCGTCGAGGTCGGTGGCTCCGCGCTCGGTGTCGCTGCGCACGCCGTCGACGAGGACGCCGCGAAACGCTGCATCGACCTGACGCTGGACCGGTTCGGCAGCGTCGACATCCTGGTCAACAACGCGGGCACCAATCCGGCGTTCGGCCCCGTGATCGACCAGGATCACGCGCGATTCGCCAAGACCCTCGACGTCAACCTGTGGGCGCCGATCCTGTGGACCTCGCTGGCGACCCGCGCGTGGATGGGCGAACACGGCGGTGCGGTGGTCAACACCGCATCGATCGGCGGCTTCGGGTTCGAGGCCAACCTGGGGCTGTACAACGCCTCCAAGGCCGCGCTGATCCACCTCACCAAACAGCTGGCGCTGGAACTGTCACCGAACGTGCGGGTCAATGCCGTGGCGCCCGGGGTGGTGCGCACAAAGCTCGCCGAAGCATTGTGGAAAGAGCATGAGAACCAACTGAATTCGGCGACAGCGCTGGGCCGGATCGGTGAGCCCGACGACGTCGGTTCTGCCATCGCTTTCTTGGTTTCCGATGCGGCGAGCTGGGTGACGGGGGAGACGTTCGTGATCGACGGCGGGCAACGCCTGGGCGATGTTCGGCAGTTCCGGTGACGCCGGTCGGCATCGACGCCGCAGCGGTGCAGCGCTGGCTCACCGACCTGGGCGTCGAACACGAACCCCCACTGCGGTATCAGCGGATCGGACTGGGACAGTCGAACCTCACCTACCGCGTCACCGATGCGCGTGACCGGTCCTGGGTCTTGCGCCGACCGCCGCTGGGGAACCTGCTGGCCTCGGCACACGACGTCGTGCGGGAGGCGCGAATCATCGCCGCGTTGGCCGACACCGACGTCCCGGTGCCCCGGATCCTCGGTGTCTCAACCGAATCGATCTCCGGTGTGGCGGTGGTGCTGATGGAGTTCGTCGACGGCCTGGTCGTCGACACCATGGCGGCCGCCGAGGCGCTGACCCCGCAGCACCGCCGCAAGATCGCCGAATCCATGCCGAGCACTTTGGCCAGGATCCATGCGGTGGACCTCGAACGGGCCGGGCTGGCAGATCTGGCCAGTCACAAGCCGTATGCCCAGCGTCAACTCAAACGCTGGTCGGCGCAATGGGCGCAGTCCAAGACCCGGGAGCTACCGGCACTGGACGACCTCACGCGTCGGCTCGCCGCGGCGATCCCCGAGCAACGCGAAATCAGCTTGGTGCACGGCGATTTTCATCTGCGGAACCTGATCACCGCCCCCGACACGGGTGCGGTGGTGGCCACGCTGGACTGGGAGCTGTCCACGTTGGGCGACCCGATGGCCGACATGGGTACGCTGCTCACCTATTGGCCCGAGCCCGGTGAATCCACCGGCGCGGACTTCGCACCGTCGACGCTGGAGGGGTTTCCCAGCCGCGCCGAGATGGCCGACCGCTACCTGGACGTGACCGGGCGTGACCCGGCCGCGCTGCGGTACTGGCATGTGCTCGGGATGTGGAAGCTCGCGATCATCGCCGAGGGCGTCATGCGGCGCGCCCGGGACGAGCCGGAGAACAGGGCCGCGGCGGGCACACCCACCGTGGAGCGGATCGACTCGATCGTCGACAAGGCCTGCGAAATCGCTGACGCCGCAGGTATTCCGCGGTGACGCTCACAGCCAGTCGCGGCGTTTGAACATCACGTACAGCAGGACGACGAGCACCACGATCAACGCGGAGCTCGCGATGAACCCGACGACCGTGTTGATGCCCGGGTAGGTGACGTTCTGGCCGTAGAAACCCGTGATCGCGGTCGGCACCGCGATGATGGCGGCCCAGCCGGTCAGCTTCTTTATGACCGTGTTGAGCCGCGCGTCCTGCAGCGACAGGTTGGTCTCGAACACCGTCGTGACCATGTCGCGCAGCGACTCGGTCCACTCCGAGGCCCGCAGCACGTGGTCGTAGAGATCGGCATAAAGTGGATCGAGCTCGGGCGAGATCTTCGCGTCGAGCCTGCGGTGCTGGATGGTGCTGACCACCTCGCGCATCGGAAGCACCACACGCCGCAGCTCGACGAGATCCTTGCGTAACCGGAAAGTGCGCCGCTGCAGCCCACGTCGGGGCCCGCGGTCGTCGAACAGCTCGTCCTCGAGACCCTCGATCGCGTCGTCGAGGTCTTGCACGGCCTCGAAATGTCCGTCGACCACCACATCGAGCAGGCCGTGCACGAGTGCGCCGACACCGTACTCCTGCCCGCCGAGCTCGTCGAAGCGCTGCGACACCTCTTCGACATCGAACTCGTCCTCCGCGTGGTCGACCGACGGCAGCCGGACCGTGATGAGGCCGCGCGGCAGAACGAAGGCCGATATGCGGTGCTTGATCAAAGTCGAGGCCATGTCGTCTTCCGGCGTCCTGATGTCGATCGCGTACACCGTGAAAAACGTATGAGTGTGGTACACCGAGGCTTTCGTGCGCTCCATCGGGGCGATCGAATCCTCGACCGCCCAGATGTTGAGCCCGAGTTCGTCTGCCAGGCCGCGCAGCGTCTCGTGATCGGGGTCGTAGATGTCGGCCCACAACAGCGCGTCTTTGTCGGCGAGACAATCGGAGATCGACTCGAACGTGAAGCTGTCATCGGGCTGCCCATCCCGCCACACCCGGCCCCGCACCTGCGTCACGCGGGCCCCGCCGTCATCATCGGCAGCAGGTAGGTGCGCACATATTCGCGGGTGTCGTCGAGTGTCGCGAGTTTGATGCTCGTGTGGGGGGTCACGATGAACGACAACGTGAGCCGGGTGTGCAGCTCGGCGACCGTGCGGATGTGCCGCTCCTGTTCGGGTGTGGTCTTCTTCGTGCCGTAGAGGTCGGTGCGTAGTTCGGCCACCGAGTAGTCGGTCGCGAAGTCGATGATGGCGCCGGCGTCGACAGTCAGGCTGGGCAGGATGGTCTCCGGTTCGGTGCGCAGGAGCTTCTTGAGCAGAGCATGGTCGCGCAGGAACGTCACTGTGAAAACGGTGTCGTAGACCAGGCGATCCTCGAGGTTGTCGCCGTGGGCGCGCGCCTGTGCGCTCCCCTCGAGGTAGCGCCGCGCTTCGGAGAGCACGAGAGCATCGATGAGGACGTCCTTGGTGGGAAAACGCCGATAGAGCGTGGCCCGGCCGACGCCGCTGCGTCGTGCGACATCTTCCATCGTGGTGCGCCGGATGCCGACGAGCTCTGCCTGCTCGAGCGTCGCGCTCAGGATCCGCGTGGTGATCTCGTCGGGCTCACGCACCCGGGCCAGCACGGTCGGGTCGGGTTCGGCGAGCTTGCGCACGAAGTCCGCCGTTCGCGTCGATGTCACGCAATCCCTCCTTGCCACTGCGTCCCGATCGTCGTAGCGGAGCGACCGAGACGAGCGAGACGATGAGCGTCTAAGTGTCTCGATCGTCTCATCATACTGACTCGGCCCCACGAGGGAGGGCGTAATGAGCGTCGGATTGTGGACACGCTGGCTGGCCATGCACGCGGTGCCGAAGGCCTTCATGACGGTTCAGGGCCGCACGGGAAATCCGCTGGGTGCGCTGATCTCCAGCCACGGGAGGGGCATCGATCCCTATCCCCTGATGGAGGAGATCAGGCGGCGGGGCCGGCTCGTCCGGACACCATTCGTGTGGGCCACCGTCGATCATGCGGTCAGCCGGGAGATCCTGCGTGACAAGCGCTTCGGTGTCACACCGCCCAGCGGTATGGAGATGCCGCGCCCACTCCGCATGCTGCTCGACCGGACCGATCCCCGCGTGGCCAACCCGGTCGAGCCGCCCGCGATGGTCATCGTCGACCCGCCCGACCACACGCGGTACCGGCAGTTGGTGGCGCAGAGCTTCACGCCGCGCGCCATCGACAAGCTCGACACCCGGGTCGCCGAGGTGACCGCCGAACTCATCGACCGACTGGAAAGTACGCCCCGGCCCGATCTGATCGCCGACTTCGCCGCGGCGCTTCCGGTCGCGATGATCGCCGAGATTCTCGGACTGCCCACGGAAACCCATGCGCAACTGCTGGATTGGGGTCACCACGGTGCACCGCTGCTGGACATCGGAATCCCGTGGCGGACATACCGGCGCGGCATCGAGGGGCTCCGCGGTCTCGACGGCTTCCTCGCCGCGCATTTCGCCCGGGTGCGCAGCGGCGGGGCCGACGACAATCCGTTCAGCCGGATGGCCGCCGACCACACGCTCACCGACCACGAGCTCACCGCCAATGCAGCGCTTCTCATCGGAGCGGGCTTCGAGACCACGGTCAACCTCATCGGCAACGGCATCGTCATGCTGCTGCGTCACCCAGACCAGCTAGCCCGGCTCCGGGACAACCCCGAGCTGTGGCCCGCCGCCGTCGACGAGATCCTGCGCATCGACAGCCCCGTGCAGATGACCGCGCGGACCGCGCAGTGCGATGTCGAGATCGCCGGGCAACAGCTCAGTGCCGGCAGTATGGTCGCGGTACTGCTCGGCGGCGCCAACCGCGACCCGCGGGTTTTTCCCGAGCCGACGCGGTTCGACATCACCCGTCCCAACGCGCGCGAGCATCTGGCGTTCGCGTCGGGCATCCACGTCTGTCTCGGCGCCGCGCTGGCGAGGATCGAGGGCGCGACGGCTCTGCGCGTGCTGTTCGAGGCCTACCCCGACTTGCAACTGACCGAGGCTCCACGCCCGCGTGGGCTGGTCAACCTGCACGGATACCTCAAGCTCCCGGCACATCTGGGGAGCCGGCGCACCGAGGCCGCCGGGCTGCTTTGCTGAGCTCGGTACGCTCGGTGGGGACCGTTCCGATCTTGAACACGAGGCCCCCACGCGCATGACCGATTCCCCGCTCGAAGGACTGCTCGCGCGCACCGGCGGGATCCGCGGCCTCGTCTATTCGTCGTTGCCCGTGACCACCTTCGCGGTGACCTCGGCAGCCTTCGGACGTATCCCGGCCACGGTCGCGGCCCTCACGGCGGCCGCGCTCGTACTGGGCTGGCAGCTGCTGCGGCGGGAATCCATCCGTCCGGCGCTGTGGGGGTTCGCCGGGGTGGCGGCGTGCGCGGGGCTTGCGCTGGTGACCGGCAAGGCCAAGGACTTCTATCTGCCCGGCATCTGGGCGGCGCTGGTGATGGCTGTGCTCTTCACGCTGTCGATCGTGATCCGGCGCCCGCTGGTCGGGGTGGTGTGGGCCTGGGCGACCGGCCGCGACGGCGCGTGGCGTCGAGTTCCCCGGGTGCTCTTGGCGTTCGACCTCGTGACCGCGGTCATGGCGGTGGTGTCGTGGTCGCGCTTCCTGGTGCAGAACTATCTGTACGGCACCGACCAGGACAGCCTGCTCGCGGTCGCGCGCATCGCCATGGGATGGCCGCTGTTCCTGGTGACCACGTCTCTGATCCTGCTCACCGTCCGGTACGCAATTCGCGCGCTGCCCCGCGTCGCGGCCTGACGGTACAAAAACTCACCGCGATTCCAGACCTTCACCACCGACGGCGCCGCGGGTAGCAATACGCGGGTGAACACGACGCCGTCTGCCTGCTGTCGCTGAAGCCAGTTCGCACACCGCTTCAGCCAACAGAAAGTCTGCCATCGTGTCTGTCTTCGTCGACATTGTTCCGAGCGAGTCCGAAACCGACTCGCCACGTCCCGTCGCGCCGTCGAACCGATGGCGCGCCCTGCTGACCAAGGCCGCCCTGCCGCTGCTGTCGGTCGTCGTGTTCTTCGCGGTGTGGCAGATCGTCGCGCTGGCCGGCATCTGGAACCAGACGTTCGTGCCGTACCCGAGCACGGTGTGGCGCGCGTTCATCGACGTCTCCACGACGCATGACGGTGCCCGCGGCTATGCGGGCTACACCCTGATCGAGCACCTGTACATGACGCTGCGCCGGGTGTTCGCGGGCGTCGTGATCGGTGTGGTGGTCGGCGTGCTTCTGGGCTTGGTCATGGGTTCGGTGGGCTGGTTGCGCAGCGTGCTCGAACCGTGGCTGACGTTCCTGCGGGCGCTGCCGCCACTCGCGTACTTCTTCCTGTTGGTGATCTGGCTGGGCATCGACGAGGCGCCGAAGATCACGCTGCTGGCGCTGGCCGCCCTGCCACCCGCCGCCGTGGCCACCACCGCGGCCGTCGTCGCCGCACCCGTCGGGCTGCAGGAGGCGGCGCGCGCGCTCGGCGCAACCCGGACCCAGGTGATCCGTGACGTCGTGGTGCCCTCGGCCCTGCCGGAGACGTTCACCGGGATCCGGCTGGCCGTCGGCATGGCGTACTCGTCGGTCGTGGCCGCCGAACTGTTCAACGGCATCCCCGGGATCGGCGGATTGGTCAAGGACGCAAGCAATTACAACAACACGCCGGTCGTGCTGGTCGGGATCTTCGCCATCGGGATCTCGGGCCTGGTGATCGACGGTGTGCTGCGGGCTGTCGAACGGCGGGCCGTGCCATGGAGAGGGAAAATATGAGATTCAACAAACTGCTCACGGTGCTGGCCGCAGCCACGGTTGCGCTGGCCGGCTGCGCGGTCGACCACTCCGGGCAGGATGCCGAGAAGCCGACGATTCGCATTGGCTACCAGTCCTTTCCGAGCGGCGACCTGATCGTCAAGAACAACAAGTGGCTGGAACAGGCGCTGCCCGACTACAACATCAAGTGGACCAAGTTCGACTCGGGCGCCGACGTCAACACGGCGTTCATCGCCAAGGAGCTGGACTTCGCCGCGCTGGGGTCCAGCCCCGTGGCGCGCGGGCTGTCCGCACCGCTCAACATCCCGTACAAGGTCGCGTTCGTGCTCGACGTCGCAGGTGACAACGAGGCGCTGGTGGCGCGCGACGGCACCGGCGTCAACTCGATCGCCGATCTGAAGGGCAAGCGGATCGCCACGCCGTTCGCTTCCACGGCGCACTACAGCCTGCTGGCCGCGCTGGCCCAGAACGGCTTGTCGGCCAGTGACGTTCAGCTGATCGACCTGCAACCGCAGGCCATCCTGGCGGCATGGGACCGTGGCGACATCGCGGCTGCCTACACGTGGTTGCCCACGCTGGATCAGCTACGCAAGACCGGCAAGGATCTGATCACGAGCCGGCAGCTGGCCAAGGACGGCAAGCCGACGCTTGACCTCGGTGCGGTGTCCGACGAGTTCGCCGCCGCGCATCCCGACGTGGTCGACGTGTGGCGCCAGCAGGAGGCACGCGCGCTCGGCGTCATCAAGGACGATCCGAGCGCGGCCGCCAAGGCGATCTCGGCAGAGATCGGGTTGAGCCCGGATGATGTTGCGGGACAACTCAAGCAGGGCGTGTACCTGACGCCGGCCGAGGTGGCGTCGCCGCAGTGGCTGGGCACCGACGGCCAGCCGGGCAACATCGCGGCCAACCTGCAGAGCGCATCGCAGTTCCTGGCCGACCAGAAGCAGATTCCGCAGGCCGCGCCGTTGAAGACCTTCCAGGATGCGATCTATACGAAGGGATTGCCAGGTGTCCTCTCCAAACAGCAGTGACCCCAAGGGCGGTCTGCGCATCGCCAACGTGGCGCACCGCTACGGGCAGGGCGACAACAAGGTGACGGCGTTGGGACCGGTGGATCTCGACGTCGAGCCTGGCGCCTTCCTGGTTCTGGTGGGCGCCTCGGGGTGCGGCAAGAGCACGCTGCTGCGGTTGATCGCGGGCTTCGAAACCCCTTCCGAGGGTGAGGTGCACGTGGCCGGTGCACCGCCGACGCCCGGGGTGACCTCCGGCGTGGTGTTCCAGCAGCCGCGGCTGTTCCCGTGGCGAACGGTCGGCGGCAACGTCGAACTCGCGCTCAAGTATGCCAAGGTGCCGCGCGAGCGCCGCGCCGAACGGCGTGAACAACTGCTCGAGCGGGTAGGCCTCGAAGGCACGGCAAAACGCAAGATCTGGGAGATCAGCGGCGGCCAGCAGCAGCGCGTCGCGATCGCTCGGGCATTGGCCGCCGAGACCCCGCTGTTCCTGCTCGACGAGCCGTTCGCCGCGCTCGACGCGCTGACCCGCGAACGTCTTCAGGAAGATGTCCGCCAGGTCAGCGCGGAGTCCGGCCGCACAACGGTTTTCGTGACCCACAGCGCGGACGAGGCCGCGTTCCTGGGATCGCGGATCGTGGTGCTGACGCGTCGGCCCGGCAAGGTGGCGCTCGATCTGCCGGTCGACCTGCCACGTACCGGCGTCGACCCGCACGAGCTGCGTCGCTCGCCGGAGTACCTCAAACTGCGGACCGAGGTCGGCGAGGCCGTCAAGGCCGCTGCGGCCTAGTTCCCGCGTCGAGTTCGACGAAAATGTTGTAAATCCGGTCAGGCAAAGACATTTTCGTCGAATTGGCGGTCGCTGGTCGCGCCGCTAGACCACGACCACCATCTTTCCGCCGGCCTCACCGGCTTCCATCACGCGGTGTGCCTCACGGATCTCGTCGAATGCGAACACCCGCGACGGCTTCGCGTCCAGTTCACCGCGTTCGACCTGGCCTGCGATGTCGCTCAACGGCACGTCGGACAGCGGGAAGCCGGGTGAGCCGAACACGAAGCTGCCGAAGAAGCTGAGGTTCACGCCGCTGGCCATACGCAACAGCGGGTTGAAATCGGGAATGGGGTCGAGCCCACCCAACCAGCCTGCCAGGCATGCGGTTCCACCGCGGCGCAGCATATCCAGAGAGTCGAGGATTGTGCTGTTGCCGACGAGGTCGAGCACGGCGTCGATGTGGCCGGACTCGGCGATGTGTGCACTCAGGTCTGGTACCTCTTTCTCGGCGCGGGCACCGAGGCCTTCCAGCAGCGCGAAGCGGTCCGGGTTCCGTGTGGTTGCGATGACGTGTGCACCCGCGTTGACCGCGAGCTTGACGGCTGCCTGACCGAAAGAGGATGTCGCGCCGCGAATCACGAGGGTCTGACCGGCCTGCAGGTCGATGTTGCGGAACAGGCAGGTCCACGCCGTCGCATACGTTTCCGGCAGCGCCGCAAGTTGGTCCCAGGGCAGATCGGATTCGATCAGTGCGACGTTGGCGGCTCGCACCCGGGTGTACTCGGCGTAGCTGCCGTTGACCGTTCGGCCGAGCCCGCCCATGAGCGCGGCTACCCTGGCGCCGACCGGGAATTCGCCGCCGGGACACGAGTCGACGATGCCGACGCATTCGATACCGCTGACCTCGGCAGCCTCGGCCCATTCCCCGCGCCGCATGTGCATCTCGGCATGGTTGATGCCGAAGGCCTTGATCTGGATGACGACTTCGCCGGCCTTTGGCTCAGGTTTGGGGATGTCGGTGTAGACGAGGCGGTCCAGGCCGCCGAAGCCGTCGAGGACGATGGCGCGCATGTGTGTGGTCATGACTGTTTCTCCAGTATTTCGTTGAGCTGTAGAAGATCTGAGGCGACGACATCAGGCTGGGGAACACCGGGAGCGGCGAGGATCGCGTTGCCGGGCCGCGCGATGAATGCGCCGCGGAACCCGGCAGCCTGGGCGCCGATGGTGTCCCACATGTGGGCCGCGACCATCATGCACGCGGCCGGCGCAACGTTCAGGTGTTCGGCAACGCCCGCGTATACCGCCGGTGCTGGCTTGAACGCCTGGTGCTCGTCGACGCTGAACTGGTGCTCGAAGTACCCGGTCAACCCGGCCCGCTCCAACGGCGTCGGGCCGTGCCGGTGTGGTGAATTGGTAAGGGTGACAAGGCGGAATCCGTTGGCCCGGAGACGCTGCAAGCCTTCTGCGGCATCTGGGTGGGCCGGCATCGTGCGCATGGCATCGGCGAGCGCGGCCAGGTCGGCATCGGTGATGTCGACTCCGTGGACGTCGGCGGTCATGCGCAACACCGATTGTCCGAGTGTGAAGAAGTCGGTGTAGCGCCCGGCCAGGGTGACGGCCATCGAGTACATCACGAGCTGGCCGAACCACTCCCGTAGCACCGACCGATCGCCGAACATCCGCACGAAATGCGGCTGCAGGGAATCGATGTCGATGAGCGTCTCGTTGACGTCGAACACCAACAGCTCGGGCCTCATCAACGAACCCGACGCTGCAGGAAACCGTCGATCAGGCCGGCGACCTCGTCGACGTGGGTTTCGAGCAGGAAGTGCCCACCGTCGAGCAGGTGGATCTCGGGGTCGACGGAGTCCTTGGCGAACGCGCGAGCACCGTCGGGTCCGAAGATGGGATCACCTTCGCCCCACACCGCGAGCACGGGAACCCCACTGGTGCGCAAGTATTCGTGCAGGGCGGGGTAGAGCGGCGCGTTGGTCGCGTAGTCGCGGAACAGCTTGAGCTGGATCTCGTCGTTGCCGGGCCGCGACACGATCGCGGCGTCGTGGACCCAGGTGTCCGGGTTGACCAGGCTCTCGTCGGAAACCCCGGTCAGGTATTGCCATTTGATGCCTTCGACGTCCAACGCGGTCCGCACGCCGGCTTCGGTTTCGGGGGTCTGCTCACGCTGGTAATCCCAGACGACGGTCCAGAAGCTCTCGACGAAGCCTTCGTCGTAGCCGTTGCCGTTCTGGGTCACGATCGCGGTGATGGCCTCCGGGTGTCGCAGTGCCAGCCGCCAGCCGATCGGAGCGCCGTAGTCCTGGACATAGATCGCGTAACGGGACACCCCGAGCTGGGCGAGCAGGCCCTCGGTCAGGTCCGCGAGCGCGTCGAAGCTGTAGTCGAACTCGGTGGCCGCAGGTGCGTCGGAGTGTCCGTAACCGAGGTGATCAGGCGCGATGACGTGGTAGCTGTCGGCCAACCGGGGGATGAGGTCGCGGAACATGTATGAGCTCGTGGGGAAGCCGTGCAGCAGCACGATCGTCGGGGCGTCGGGCGAGCCGGCCTCGCGGTAGAAGAGGCGCTGCCCGTCGACGGTGGCGTAGCGGTGGTGAACGGTCATGTGACTAACTCCTTTAAGTAGCGTTACCGGTTAGCGACATTCAACGCCGACGAGAGTAACCTGTCAATAGCTATTTGGAGGTTAGGTATGGAGCTGGTGGAAGTGGGCCTGCGCGACGAGGCGCTGCTGCTCGATCTGCTCAACACCACGCCGGTGATGGACGGGGTGCAACACGACCTGCTCGCGGAGGGGGCCGCGCGGGCCTGGCTGCGGGAGCATGGGGCGGCCGAAGGCGAGTTGGCGGATCTGGTCGCGGCCCGGAATGTGCTTCAGGCCGTGGTGCGCGGAAGCGAGTCGGCGGACAAGCTCGACCCGTTCCTCGAGGCCGTGGCATTACGCCCGACTGCGACAGTCGACGGGTTGAGCTGGGAACTGGACACCGACGACGCGATGCGCGGCGCGGTACGGGCGGTCTTGGCGTGGGACGCCCTGCGGATCAGCAGTCCCGGGCGCCTACGTGCGTGTGCGAACCCGGACTGCCGGCTGTTCCTGATCGATCGCAGCAAGCCCAACACCGCACGCTGGTGTTCGATGGCCATCTGCGGGAACCGAATGAAGGCGCGCAGGCATTACCAGCGCGCGAAGGCGACGGAGTGAGAGCGGGGTCTAGACCGGGGGATACGCCGGCGGCGGGTACACCCCGCGCAATCCCCACGGAACCCAGTTGAAGAAGTATTCGATCTCGTCACTGGCGTCATAGTCCGGATTCGGATCCATTCCGGCAGTCTAGACCGATAGCGCAAGACTCGGACAGGGATTGCCTACACTGTTCAACCATCCAGTTGATTGAGTTACCCCGGAGATGTTTATGCCATCCGATACAGAGGCCGGCCGCGGTCGCGCCGCCGCGTCCGCCAACGGCACGTCCCGCCGTGACGAGTTGTTGACCGTCGCGGCCAAGCTGTTCGCTGCGCGCGGTTACCACGGCACCAGGATGGACGACGTCGCCGAGGCCGTCGGCCTCAACAAGGCCACGGTGTACCACTACTACTCCAGCAAGTCGCTCATCCTCTACGACCTTTACAAGAGCACGGCCGACTTCACGGTCGAGGCGCTGCACGACGATCCGACCGCGTCGGCCCGCGAAACCATCTACCACTTCACCCGGCGACTGCTCACCGGCATCGCCAACGACCTGGAGAAGGCCGCGGTCTACTTCCAGGAGGGGCCCTACATCACCGAGTGGTTCACCGAGGAGCAGGTGGCCTACATCCGCCGGGCCGAGACGCAGGTCTATGAGCACGTGCGCGACGTGATCGACCGGGGCATCGCGAGCGGCGAGTTCTACGACTGCGACTCGCACGTCCTGGCCCTCGGCTACATCGGGATGACGCTCGGCTCCTACCGGTGGCTGCGGCCGCACGGCCGGCGCACGGCCCAGGAGATCGCCGTCGAGTTCAGCACCGCACTGCTGCGCGGCCTGATCCGAGACGAAGCCGTGCGCACGGGCGACCCGCTGGGCATCGACGTCGGCGAAACGCCCTAGAACGCGAACCGGTTCAGCACGTCGTAGCGGCTCCCGAGGGTCGCGTTGAGCACGCTGAACAGCAGCCGCTGGGCCGTCAACGGGATCGTCCGATAGTTGGCGTACGCCGGCACCCGCTCGAGGAGACGCAGCCGCGGATTCCACCGCTCGAGCTCGTGTACGTCGCCGATGCCCCATTTGACGATGCCGTTGCTGAACAGCCGGGACAGCTTGGGGCCGCTCGGAGCGATCGTGTCGAACGCGATCTCCCCGGTGTCGAAACGGTCGGTGAGTCGCTGCAAAAGGGCGCGGACATCGGCCTCGTCCAGGTACATGAGCAGGCCTTCGGCGATCACAAGGGTCGGGCGCCCCGTGGGGATCTCGTCGAGCCAGCCGGCGTCGGCGACCGACGATCCGATCATCCGGTAGCCCGGGCCGTCGTCGTAGAGCTTGCGCCGCAGCTCGATCACGCCGGGCTGGTCGACGTCGAACCAGTCGACGCCTGCCGGCCTGCCGATGCGGAACGCGCGCGTGTCCAAGCCGCAGCCGAGATGCAGCACGACCGCGTCGGGGTGCTTGTCGAGAAAGCTGACGGTCCAATCGTCGAGTTGCTTGGCGCGTAAGGCCACCAGGAACTGGTTGGCCCACGGTTGCGCGGCCCGGTGCATGCGTTTGAAGTCGTAGTCGATGCGGTCGACGGCTTCGGCAGCCGCGTGATCGCCCAGAACGGGCTGGGGTAACCGGCTTTCGCACGCGCGTAGGTAGAGCGTGCACACGTTGGTCCATTCGACCGAACGCCATTTCACCGAGCTGAAGTCGATCTTCGTCGTCGTCATGACTGCCTCCTGCTGTTCCGGTAGTCGGTCCAGAGCCGGATGAGTTCGTCGTGGTAGGCCTGGGTGGAGAATTCGCAGAAGTCCCGGAAGTCCTCGAGCCGCTCGCGCTGCTCGGCCCGGTCGTCACGGACCAGGGACAGGCCGAACTCCGCAGCGTCGATGCCGAGCTTCATGCGTGACAGCTGCGCGTCCATCACGCTCGTGAAGCCTCCGGGCCGGACGCGGTAGACATGCTGGCGCGTCGCACTGGGCAGCCGCTCGATCAGGCCGCCCTCCTGCAGCTGGCGCGCGACTGTGCTGACCGACGCCTTGCTGACCGCCAGCGACTTCGCCAGCGCGGTCAGCGACTGTTGCGGCGGATCGCAGATCATCAGCCAGCCGTAGAGCCTGCCCATCGTGCGCGACGCGCCGAGCAGCTCCATGAACAGGCCCATGCGATCGACGAACTCGCCCTCCTCCGGCGTCACAGTCACCTCCGGTCCTTATCGTTCAGTACGAACTGAACGAACTATACGTCGGGTCGGGCCGCCCGCGTCAACCCCCACGCAGCAGACTGGTCGGCATGACCGATTTGTTCCGATTGGACGGCAAGGTCGCCGTCGTCACGGGAGGCGGCCGAGGCATCGGCCTGATGATGGCGCGCGGCCTGCTGCAGGCCGGGGCAAGCGTGTACCTGTCGAGCCGCAAGGAGGCCGAGTTGGACGCCGCGGTCGAGGCGCTGTCCCCGCTCGGCCGGGTCGCGGCGGTGCCCGCGGATCTCGGGACCGCCGAGGGCGTGGCCGCGCTCACCGCCGCGCTCACCGGGCGCGAGGACGCGATCCACGCGTTGTTCAACAACGCCGGCGCGGCCTGGGGCGCGCCCTATGACGAGTTCCCGGAGTCCGGCTTCGACAAGGTCTACAACGTCAACGTCAAGGGTGTGTTCCTGCTGACGCGCGCGCTCACGCCGTTGCTGAATTCCGCTGCGACCGAGGATGATCCGGCCCGCGTCATCAACACCGGAAGCATCGACGGCATCGTCGCGCCGGGCAAGGGCCGGGACAACTTCTCCTACAGCGCCAGCAAGGCCGCCGTGCACATGCTGACGCAGCATCTCGCGGGTGAGCTTGCCCCCAAGATTCTCGTGAACGCCATCGCGCCGGGTTTGTTCGAATCCCGCATGACCAAGGAGATGCTGCGGGCCGGATCCGACGCGGTGGGTTCGGGTCTGCCCTTGGGCCGGATCGGGCAGCCCGACGACATCGCGGGCATCTCGGTGTTCCTGGCGAGCCGCGCGAGCTCCTACATCACGGGCGCGGTCATCCCGGTCGACGGCGGCGTGAGCACCATCCGATGAAGTCCACGATCCTGTCCCGGCGCGACCTCGACTTCCTGCTCTACGAGTGGCTGGACGTCGAAAAGCTCACGGCCCTGGAGCGATTCGCGGAGCACTCCCGGGAGACGTTCGACGGCGTGCTGGACCTGTGCGAGCAGCTCGCGACCCGCTACTTCGCGCCGCACAACAAGCGCAGCGATGCCGACGAGCCGACGTTCGACGGGCAGACCGTCACGCTGATCCCCGAGGTCAAGGAGGCGTGGGACGCGTTCGCCTCGGCCGACCTGATCGGAATGGGGCTCGACGCAGAGATCGGCGGAGCGCAACTGCCTGCCACCGTCGCACAGGCTGCCTTCGCGTGGATCGCCGCGGCCAACGTTTCGACGTCGGGCTACCTCATGCTCACCATCGCCAACGCCAACCTGCTGGCCCACTTCGGCACCCCCGAGCAGATCGAGGCATTCGTCAAACCCATGCTGGCGGGCCGGTTCTCGGGCACCATGGCGCTGTCGGAGACGCAGGCCGGATCGTCGCTGGCCGACATCACCACGCGCGCCGAGCCGCAGTCGGACGGTACCTACCGGCTGTTCGGCTCCAAGATGTGGATCTCGGGCGCCGAGCACGAGCTCACCGAGAACATCGTCAACCTCGTGCTGGCCAAGATTCCGGGTGGACCGGCCGGCACCAAGGGCATATCGCTGTTCATCGTGCCCAAATACCTGGCCGACGGCACTCGCAACGACGTCGCCATCTCGGGCCTCAATCACAAGATGGGGCAACGCGGTATCACCAACACCGTGCTGAACTTCGACGGTGCCGTCGGCTACCTCGTGGGCGAGCCGCACCGCGGCATCGTCTACATGTTCCACATGATGAACGAGGCGCGGCTCGGCGTCGGGATGGGGGCCGTCGCGCTCGGCTACACGGGATATCTCAAGTCGGTCGAGTATGCGCGCGGACGCCCGCAAGGCCGGCCGCTGGGCGTCAAGGATCCGTCGACCCCGCAGGTGCCGATCATCGAGCACGCCGACGTCAAGCGAATGCTGCTGGCGCAGAAGGCCTATGTCGAAGGCGGCCTCGCGCTGCTGCTGTATTGCGCCAAGCTCGTCGACGAGGGCGACAACGCGGTGCTCGACATCCTCACACCGATCGCCAAGAGCTGGCCGTCGCAGTGGTGCCTGGAGGCCAACAGCCTGGCGATCCAGGTACACGGCGGATACGGCTACACGCGCGAATACGACGTCGAACAGCACTACCGCGACAACCGGCTGAACCCGATCCACGAGGGCACGCACGGCATCCAGAGCCTCGATCTGCTGGGCCGCAAGGTGACGCAGAACGGCGGTGCGAGCCTCGTCGCGCTGGGGGAGCGGATCGCCGCCACGGTGACGACTGCGCACGCGAGGAGCAATGAGGATCCGGCACGTGGAGGTTCGGCCGCTGAGTTGGCCGACCAGCTGGACACCGCCTGGCGGCGGCTGGTCGCGGTCACCGGGGCGATGTTCGCCTCCGGCGATGTCGAGGCCGCGATGGCCAACAGCGCGGTGTACCTGGAGGCGTTCGGCCACATCGTGGTGGCGTGGATCTGGCTTGAGCAATTGCTGGCCGCCGAGAAGGCAGACGGAGATTTCTCCGATGACTTCTACCGGGGCAAACGGCAGGCCGCACGGTACTTCTACCGTTACGAACTGCCCAGGACCGCACCACAATTGGACCTGCTGGAAAGCCTGGATCGGACCACGCTGGACATGCGTGACGCCTGGTTCTGACAGTTATTCAATACCGGCATCAAGCGATACCAATTAAGGCTTGGACAGGTATCGCCGTGCTCCCTATTTTGTAGTGATGGCCGCCACAGTGCCACCCCGTTGCGGGCCATTTCACACACTTGTAGGAGCGAATGCCATGGCGATCTCAACCGCCCGACCACGTCGTCACCTCCTGTTCGCGGCGGCCGCCGCGACCGGCCTGGTGCTCAGCGCGTGCAGCGGCGTGCAGACCAGTACCGGCAGCGGGACCGGTGACAAATACCCGTCGGGCACCGTCGAGATGTACGTCGGCGCGTCCGCAGGCGGGTCGAGCGACCTGATCAGTCGCGCGGTGTCCAAAGGCCTGAGCGACAGCCTCGGCGCGTCGTTCCCGGTGATCAACCGTGAAGGGGCCAACGGGGCCTTGGCCGCTGCCGAGATCGCCAACGCGCCCGCCGACGGTTCCAAGATCGCCATCCAGAATGCCTCGCTGTACACCATCACGCCCCTGGCCGTCAGCCCCGACGAGGCCACCGACCTCAACAAGTTCGATGTCGTCTACGGCGTATCCCGCGACGACTACGTGCTGGTGACCAACCCGGCCAGCGGCTACAAGAGCGTCAAGGATCTGGACAACGCGGCCAAGATGATCAGGTACGGCACCACCGGCGTCGGTACCGGGGCCCAGCTCGCCGCGGCCCTGCTGTTCAAATCTCTCGACAAGCCCGCCACCGCGGTGCCCTTCGACGGCGGTGCCCCCGCGCTCACCGCACTGCTGGGCAACCAGATCGACGTCGCGGTGCTCCAGGTCGGTGAGGCGATCGAGAACATCAAGTCCAACAAGCTGGTTCCGCTTTCGGTGTTCGGTCCAGAGCGCATCGAGTATCTGCCCGACGTGCCGACGGCCAAGGAGCAGGGCTTCGACGTCGAGGTCACGCAGTACCGGTTCATGACGGTGCCAAAGGGCACGCCGCAAGACGTGTCGGACCGACTGGTCGAAGGCCTCAAGGCGACTTTCGCGACCGACGACTACAAGGCCTTCAACGAGCAGAACAGCCTCACACCCATGGAAGAGCCGGGCGACGAGGTGCTCAAGCAGCTCACTCAGGACAAGCAGCGCTACGCCGATCTGGTCAAGCAGTTCGGCATCGACCTGCGAGCCAGCTGAGCCATGGCCGGCAGCGAACACGTCAGCGGCGGTGACATTCTCGCCGAGATCGAGGCCGAGGTCGCACACGAGCTGGAAGAGGAACGCCCGCCCGCGGGTGGCCCGGCCTACCAGACCGTGGCCGCGGTCGTCGGCATCGTGGTCGGCCTGGGCGCCGCGGTGCTGGCCCACGGGTACGGTCTGGGCAGCCTGCGGGAGCCCGGGCCCGGGCTGTGGCCATTCGTGGTCGGCGTCGTCATCACGGTGCTGTCGGTGCTGCTGCTCGTGATCGGGCGCGGTCTCACCGATGCCGAGAAGTTCACGCGGGCCAGCGTGCTCGCGGCCGTCGGTGCCGTCACGTTCATCGCGTTCGGTGCGCTCATGCCGCTCATCGGATTCGAGCTCCCCGGTCTGGCGCTGTGCGTGATCTGGTTGCGGTTCCTCGGCGGCGAAAGCTGGCGCAGCACAGCGGTCATCAGCGTGGTCACCACCATCGTCTTCTACCTCCTGTTCCTCTACGGGCTGCGCATCCCGCTGCCGCACCTGATCGCCTTCTGAGAAACCGGCCCAAAAACCATGGACATCAACGCTTTTCTTGACGGGTTCGCGCTTGTCGTCGAACCGAAGAACCTGCTGTACTGCCTGATCGGCGTGCTCATCGGCATGGTCATCGGGGTGCTGCCCGGGCTCGGGCCTGCCGCCACCATCGCGATCCTGCTGCCGATCACCTACACCATCAATCCGCTGTCGGCGATCATCATGCTCGCGGGCATCTACTACGGCGCCCAGTACGGCGGCACCATCACGTCGGTGCTGCTGCGGCTACCCGGCGAGGCATCGTCGGTCGTGACGGTGTTCGACGGATTCGCGCTCGCCAAAAAGGGCAAGGCCGGTACCGCGCTCGGTATCGCGGCGATCGGATCCTTTGTCGGAGCCACGATCTCGATCATCGGGCTCTCGCTGCTCGCGCCGGTGATCGCCAAGGTCGCGCTCGACTTCGGGCCGCCGGAGTACGCCGCGCTCGCGCTGTTCGGTGTGCTGCTCGTGGCGACCATCGGCAGTGGCAACATGCTCAAGTCGCTGATCGCCGCGGCCATCGGTCTGCTGCTGGCGACCGTCGGCCGCGACAACTTCAGCGGCGCGTCGCGGTTCACGTTCGAGAGCCTGCAGCTGGCCGACGGCATCGACTTCGTCGTCGTGGCAATGGGTCTCTTCGGCGTGGGGGAGATCCTCTACAACCTCGAACAGCGACACGGCAAGCCGCATGTGCCTGCCACGGTGGGCAATGCGTGGCCGTCACGCAAAGACCTGCGCCAGTCTTCGGGGGCGATCGGGCGGGGATCGGTGATCGGCTTCATCCTCGGCGTGCTGCCCGGCGGAGGCGCGGTGCTGGCCTCGCTGGTCGCCTACGCCACCGAGAAGAAGCGGTCCAAGAACCCGGAGCGCTTCGGACGGGGTGCGGTCGAAGGGGTCGCGGCGCCCGAGACCGCCAACAACGCGGCGGCCACGTCGTCGTTCATCCCGCTGCTCACCATCGGCATCCCGGCCAACGCGTCGATGGCAATGTTGTTCGGCGCGTTGCTGATCCTCGGTGTCTCACCCGGGCCGCAGCTCGTCGACGAGCATCCGGACCTGTTCTGGGGCGTCATCAACTCGATGTACATCGGCAACCTCGCGCTGCTGATCCTGAGCATCCCTTTGGTCGGGCTGTTCGTCCGGATCCTGCGGGTGCGTCCGGCCATTCTGGCTCCGATCACCGCGCTCATCACGTTGTTGGGCGTCTACACCATCAACAATTCGACGTTCGACATCTTCGTGATGATCGCGTTCGGCGTGGTCGGCTACCTCATGAAGAAGACCGGCTTCGACCCCGGCCCGCTGGTGCTGGCCTTCGTGCTGGGCTCACTGGTCGAGTCGAACATCCGCCGTTCGATGCTGATCTTCGACGGCGATCCCACGGGCTTCGTCACCCGGCCGCTGTCGGGAATGATCTTCGCGGCGTTCGCGATCGTGATCTTGCTGCCCGCGGCGCGACTGCTGTTCAGGCGGCGCGTGGCGCACAAGAAGGAAGTCGAGACGGTCGACGAGGTGCCGGCGCGTTAACCGTTGGGCAGCGCTGTCAGCGCCCCGCGTCGAGGCGCCGGCGGGTGTTGCCCAGATGCAGGCGCATGGCGGCCCTCGCGAGGTCAGGCTCACCCGCGATCACCGCGGTCGCGATCTCCTCATGCTCGCGGCGGACACGTTCCGCGTGCGCCGCATCGGTGATCGAATGCTCGGCGCCAAGGCGGGTGCGCGTCAGCATGATCATCATGGGGCCCAGAGAGTCGACAAGGTCGACGTAGAAGCGATTGCCGCTGGCCGCCGCGACGGCCCGGTGGAACCGGAAGTCGGCTTCCACGGCGTCGTCGGGCGTGGCCGTGCCGAAGGCCGCGAGCGCGGCCCGCACCGCGTCGGCTCCTGCGGCGTCGATACGGGCGGCAGCCAGCGCAGCGGCCTCGCATTCGACGCCGAGGCGGAAGTCGACCATGTCGAGCACATCGCGGTGGGTCCGGATCGCGGCCGACTCGACCGTGAATGACGTCGGCTCCGGCACGGCGAGCACGAAAGAGCCACGGCCCTGGAAGGTTTCGACAAGGCCCTCGGCCCGCAACCGGGTCACGGCCTCACGAACCACGGTGCGGGACACGCCGAACTCGTCGATCAGCTCGGCCTCCGAGGGCAGTTTGTGCCCAGGCGGAAGGTCGCCGGCCAAGATCTTGTCCTTGAGGCCGGCGACCACCCTTTGCGATACGCTCACAGGCGGAATTCTGCCCGCTCCTTCGTCAACGCCCGCATCTGATCGCTCAATGTGAAACCGAGGCCGGCCCGCTCCGGCAGCCACATGCGGCCGTCGTGAATGTCGATGCGCTCGTTGAACAGCGGGTTGAGCCACTCGAAGTGCTCGACCCACGGCTCGGTCGGGTACGTCGCGGCGAGATGCAGGTGAATCTCCATCGCGTAGTGCGGAGCCAGCGCGAGCCCGGCGTGCGCGGCCAACGTCGCGAACCGCAGAAACGGCGTGATGCCGCCGATGCGGGGCGCGTCGGGCTGCACGATGCCGCGGTAGCCCGCGTCGATCAGCGCCATGTGCTCGGGCACCGACGTCAGCATCTCTCCCGTGGCGATCGGGGTGTCGAACGTGCGGCTGAGGTCGGCATGCCCGACGGCATCCCACGCATCGAGCGGCTCCTCGATCCAGATCAGGTCGTACCGCTCAAGCTCTCGGCACATCCGGCGTGCCCTGGCCCGATCCCACTGCTGGTTGGCGTCGACCATGAGCGGGGTTTCGCCGAGGTGCTCCCGCAGCGCGGCCACGCGCTCCAGGTCGGTCTTCCAGTCGGGTTGTCCGACCTTGATTTTGATGCCGCCGATGCCGGATTCCAGGGATGCGCTGGCCTTTTCCTTGATCTCATCGACCGAGGCCTGCAGGAAGCCGCCGGACGTGTTGTAGACACGGCAGGAATCCCGGTGCGCACCAATCAATTTCGCCAGCGGCAGCCCCGCGCGGCGCGCCTTGAGATCCCACAGTGCGACGTCGAGCGCCGCGATGGCCTGCGTCGCGACACCCGAGCGCCCGACGGACGCGCCCGCCCACAGCAGCGACTGGTAGATGCGGTCGATGTCGGACGGATCCTGACCGATCGCCACCTCGGCGATCTCGGCGAGGTGTGTGTACTGCGCCGGGCCACCGGCGCGCTTGGAGTAGCTGAACCCCATGCCTTCGAAGCCCTGTTCGGTGGCGACCTCGACGAACAGCAGCACGGTTTCGGTGAGCGGTTTCTGCCTGCCCGTCAGCACCTTGGCGTCGCTGACGGGGTTGGGCAGCGGCAGGATGACGTGGGACAGCGTGAGACGGCGGATGCGATCAGTCATATGACAAGTGTAGAACTTGTCATATAAGTTGGGAAGTGGTCAGTTGAACCGAATGATCTGCCGCACCGCGCGGCCCTCGGCGAGTTCGTCCATGCCCGCGTTGATCTCGTCGAGCGGGATGGTCGACGACACCAGTTCCTCGACCGGCAGTCGGCCCGCGCGCCACAGCTCGACGAACCGGGGGATGTCGCGGGCCGGCACCGCCGAGCCGAGATAGCTGCCGATCAGCGACCGGCCCTCGGCGACGAAACCCAAGGGAGACACCGAGATCCGGGCATCCGGGCGGGGTAGACCCACCGTGATGGTGCGCCCGCCCGCGCCGGTCAGCGCAATGGCTGTTTCGAGGGCCGCGGGGTGGCCTGCCGCTTCGATCACCACGGTGGCCTTGAGGTCGGCAGCCTCGTCGGGTGTGTAGGCCTCGTGCACGCCCAAGGCGCGGGCCCGGTCCAACTTGTCGGACAACTGATCGACGCCGATGATCCGGACATCGTCATGCGCGAGTGCGGTGAGCGCGGCCGCCATGCCGACGCCGCCGAGGCCGACCACGATCACGGTGTCGCCCGGCTGCGGCTTGCCGACGTTGAGCACCGCGCCGCCGCCGGTCAGCACCGCGCAACCCAGCAACGACGCGACCGTGGCCGGGACGTCGGCGGGCACCGGGACCACCGACCGGCGGTCCACCACGGCGTGGGTCGCGAACCCCGACACTCCGAGATGGTGGAACACCGGTTCGCCGTCGCGGCTGAGCCGGATGTCGCCGTTCATCAACGTGCCCGCACCGTTGGCGGCACTGCCCGGGGCGCACGGTGTCAGCCCGTCGGTCGCGCAGGCCGCACACTGGCCGCAGCGCGGCAGGAACGTCATCACCACGCGCTGCCCGACCGGCAGGTCAGAGTCCCCGGACTCCACGACGCCGGCCGCCTCGTGGCCCAACAACATCGGGACCGGTCGTACCCGGTTGCCGTCGACTACCGACAGGTCCGAATGACACAGGCCGGCGGCTTCGATGCGGACCAGCAGCTCACCCGGTCCGGGCTCGGCGAGGTCGAGTTCGGACACCGTCAGCGGCCGGGATCCGGTGTAGGGGCGTGGCGCGCCGATGCTTTCCAGGACAGCTCCGCGGATTCTCACATCCACCAGCCTGTCAGACTGTCGGCCATGGATCCGTCGCTGTCGAGCGCAGATTTCCCCGTGCACTGGCCGGTGCTGACCCGGTGGACCGACAACGACATGTTCGGCCACCTCAACAACGCGGTGTACTACGAGTTGTTCGACACCGCGATCAATGCGTGGATCGACACCACTTGCGACATCGACCCGATGACCGCGCCGTGGCTGGGCGTGGTCGCCGAATCCGGGTGCCGGTATTTCTCCGAGCTGAAGTTCCCGGACCCGCTGGTGGTCGGGCTGTCGGTGACCCGGTTGGGCAACAGCAGCGTCACCTACCAGCTCGGGCTTTTCGAGGCCGACGGCCCGGTTGCGGCCGTCGGGCACTGGGTGCACGTGTACGTCGACCGGGCCACGCGACGACCCATCCCGATTCCCGCCGCGATCCGCACGCTGCTGGGCTCGATATGCTCGCCCGATGCCGCTCGTGAGCAAGACCGTAGAGGTTGAAGCCCCCGCCGAGAAGATCATGGCGATCGTCGCCGACTTCGAGGCCTATCCGCAGTGGAATCCCGAGATCAAAGGGTGCTGGATCCTGGCCCGCTACGACGACGGGCGTCCCAGCCAGCTGCGGCTGGACGTCGAGATCCAGGGCCAGTCGGGCGTCTTCATCAACGCGGTTTACTACCCCGCCGAGAACCAGGTCTACACAGTGCTGCAGCAGGGCGACCATTTCGCCAAGCAGGAGCAGCGGTTCTCGGTCGTGCCGCTCGGGGAGACGACCACGCTGCTCCAAGTCGATCTCGACGTCGAGGTCGACACCAAGCTGCCGATCCCCGCGCTGATGGTCAAGAAGCTGATCGGCGACACGCTGGACCACCTTGCCAACGCCCTCATCGCCAGGGTTCAGCAGCTGGCCTGAGGTCGGCGGCGGCCGCACGCAGGGCGGCCACGCGTTCTCGGATCCGGTATTCGGTTCCGCGCGGCATCGACGCGGGCCGGTAGCAGCCGTGCCGTACGCGGAACACGCGACCGTGGGTGATCTCGGCGCGTAAGGCGTCCGAAACGGCCTTTGATGGTCGCCCTTTCACGGTGAAGCCTTGGTCGCTCAGCGCGTCGACGAGATCGGCGACGCTCTGCGGGCCGGTGCGGAACAGGTGCAGCGTGAGCACGTAGCGAAGTGCGGTGCCGCGCAACAGGATTTTGTCCGACATGGCGTCACAGTGCCACCGAGGTCCGACAGTGTCACACCTGTCACAGCCGTCACCGCCCGGGGCGGGGTGTCGTTCTGCCCGGCTGTTTGCGACAAAGTCGCAGAACAAGTCCCTCAGGACACTTGAATCGCTTTTACCCCACAGAAAACATCCCACCAGCCCAGCCAGCCTCATCGGTTTCGAATTTGCTCATCTGCCCCATGCTCGCCTGTGAGCGACTTTGTCGCGTATAGGCGGACGCGTGACCCCTGAGGCTGCAGTGGTGCGGATAGGTCCGTGAGACCTATGTGGTCGTGACCGGTGGGGCAAATGGAAGTCCAGGTGCTGGTGTGGCGATTTCTGCGACTTTGTCGCGTATAGGCGGGCCGCGCGACACCTGCCTCCGGAGCGGTACCGGTGATGCCGGTGGTGCGAAGGTGAAAACACTCAGAACTGTCCGCAGTTGGGCGTGGTCGGGACACCGTTGAACCGGTCGGCGATCCACTGCATGCCGCGCTCGCCGTCCATGAAATACGCCAGAGCGTGGTTGACGGACAGCTTGTTGAGGAACGGCGGCTGGTCGTTGGTCCAGAATTGGACGTCGGCGCCCTGCGCACACCAGTCGCGGCCGAGTTGGTTGGCACCTGTCCACGGCACCAGCGGGTCGAAGTGGTTGCTGTCGATGAACACCGGGGTTTCCGGCTTGAGCCTGCCGATGCGCTGCAGATCGAGCAGGCTCTTGAACGGTTCGTTGGCGATCACCTCGTACGGGTCGCCGTTGAAGTACTCCTGCAGGTGGTGGAACGCGAACGTCAGCCCGGTTTCGACGACGCACTGGTCCTTGGTCTTGTTGAGGAGGTCTTCGCCATAGATGGTGAGCTTGTCGTGGATGGCGTCGGCGGCCTCGGGATAGGCGGCGATCGCCCCGTTGATGAGATAGCCGACCGCGCCGACCAACACGTTGCCGTCGACGTACGGCAGCAGGTCGGGCAGATTGGCCGGCGGCGCACCGGAATACGCGCCGACCAGATCGAGTTCGGGTGCGTATCCCGGCGCCAGTTCGGCCGCCGCGGCGCTGGCACCCCCGCCCTGCGAATAGCCCCACAGCGCGACGGGTCCGTCCGGGGTCAACGACGTGCCCGGAAGCTTCTTGGCCGCGCGAGCCGCGTCGAGCACGGCCTGGGCTTCGGCCAGGCGATTGACGTAGGTGTGTACTCCGGGCGTGCCGAGCCCCTCGTAATCGGTTACCACGACGGCGAATCCGCGCGCCACCATAGTGGCGACGAACAGTTCCTCGTAGCCCATGGTGATGTCGAGGCCGCTGGAGAAGTGGATGCTCTGCTCGAACACGCGGGACGGTGCGCACTGGTCACCCTGCCCCTGCGTGCCCGGTGCGAAGGCGATCAACGGGCGCGGCCCCGCACCGGGCCACGGCCGGTCGGGTTCGAAGTAGGTGCCGGTTACGGCGGTCGGATTGCCGCGGGAATCGGTGCTGCGGTACATGATCCGCGTTCCGGTGGCCACCCAGCTGCCGAGTTGCCCGGACGGTTCGTAGACCAGCCGCATGGGCTCGGTGCGGATGAGATCACCCGGATCGCCCGCCGGAAGGGGATCGGGCGGCGTATAGAACTCGCCGTACCGATTGCACTGAAATTCCTTGGCGTAGATGTCATCTGGCGCAAATCCGCAGTTCCCGGTGACGGGTTCGGCAGCGGCTGGCGCAGCGAATCCGGCGAGCAGGGAAACGGCAGCGAACAACGACACAATCCAGTTACGGAAGACCCCCACGCAACGGATCGTTACATGTTCGACGCCGAATCGGACGCGTTTTCGTGATTCCACATCCCGATCTGGTCGAGCCGGGAGATCAATCGCGCTGCGCCGTCGGTGAACTGAGCGCCGTTGAGGCGCACTGTCGTATCGACGTCGCGCCGGCGCAACGCGGCGATCAGCTCACGGTGGCCCTGCACCGCCTCGGCACCCCACCCCGGATCGCTCGAGTAGATCAGGGCGGGCAGATAGCGGGCCACGTGGAGCAGGAACCAGGCCAGCTTGATGCGGCCACTGGCATGGTTGAACGCCCGGTGGAACGCGAACTCGGCCGACGAGATCAGCTCGTGATCCTGCTGGCCGACGGCATCGGCCAGTTCGCCGTTGAGCCGCTCGAGTTCGTCGATCTGTTCGTCGGTGATGCGTTCGGCGACGGTCGCGGCGAGTTCGCGGGCGATCGTCGCCTGCAGCCAGAAGATGTCTTCGACATCGGTGCGGCTGAGCGGCACCACGACATGCCCGCGGTGCGGTTCGAGCTGCACCATGCCTTCGCCGCGCAACGTCCGCAGCGCTTCGCGCACCGGGGTGATGCTGACGCCGAGCGTCGCGGCGGTCTCGTCGAGCCGGATGAAGGTTCCGGGCCGCAGCACGCCCGTCATGATCTCGGCCCTCAGATGTGCCGCCACCTCGTCGGACAACTGTTCGCGGCGCACCCCGCGGCGGCGCTGCGTTGCTGGTCGGGCGGGTGCGTTCACGAGTCTCCGGTCGTCGTTCGGTGCGTCTGGGCGCGGGCTTGTCCCTGAGCTGCCGAGGCCATAGTGTGACCGGGGCAACCTCAAGTTTGATCAAATGTAAAACTACGCGCAACCCGACCAGTGGAGTAGTGAACCGTTGACCGTCGAGCCGTCCCCCACTGAGCAGCCCTATCTGGCCCGTCGCCAGAACTGGACCAACCACTTGGCACGGCACGCCATGATGCAGCCCGACCAGACCGCCCTGCGCTTCCTCGGTCACACCACCACGTGGCGCGAACTCGACGACCGGGTCAGCCGGCTCGCCGGCGCACTGAGCCGTCGCGGAGTCGCCTTCGGTGACCGCGTGCTGATCCTGATGCTCAACCGCACAGAGTTCATCGAATCGGTGTTGGCCACCAACAAGCTTGGCGCCATTGCGGTTCCGGTGAACTTCCGGATGACCCCGCCCGAGATCGCCTTCCTGGTCAGCGATTGCCAGGCGCGCGTCGTGATCACCGAGTCGGTACTGGCCGGTGTGGCCACCGCCGTGCGGGATCTGGACCCGACCCTGGAGACCGTCGTCGTCGCGGGCGCGCCGTCCGACGAGGGCGTCCTCGGCTACGACGATCTGCTCGCCGAGGACGGCGAGCCCGCACCGCTGGTCGACATCCCGGAGAACGCCCCGGCGCTCATCATGTACACGTCGGGCACCACGGGGCGTCCCAAGGGGGCGGTCCTCACGCACACGAACCTGGCCGGGCAGGCCATGACCAACATGTTCACCACCGGGGTCGACATCAACCACGACGTCGGGTTCATCGGGGTTCCGCTGTTCCACATCGCGGGCATCGCGGGCAACGTCGTCACCGGCCTGCTGCTTGGCCTGCCGACAGTGCTCTATCCCCTCGGCGCGTTCGATCCCGGGGCGTTGCTCGACGTGCTGGCTGCCGAGAAGGTCACCGCTATCTTCCTGGTCCCCGCACAGTGGCAGGCGGTATGTGCCGAGCAGCAGGCGCATCCGCGTGACGTGCGGCTACGGGTGTTGTCGTGGGGCGCCGCGCCTGCGTCGGACACCTTGCTGCACGCAATGGCCGAGACCTTCCCGGGCAGTCAGATCCTGGCGGCCTTCGGTCAGACGGAGATGTCGCCGGTGACCTGCATGTTGTTGGCAGAGGACGCCATTCGGAAGCTCGGCTCGGTCGGTCGGGTGATCCCGACGGTGGCCGCGCGCATCGTCGACGAAGACATGAACGACGTCGCGATCGGAGACGTCGGTGAGATCGTCTACCGCGCGCCCACGTTGATGGCCGGCTACTGGAACAACCCCAAAGCCACCGCGGAGGCGTTCGCAGGCGGTTGGTTCCACTCCGGAGACCTCGTGCGCCAGGACGAGGAGGGCTACATCTGGGTCGTCGACCGCAAGAAGGACATGATCATCTCGGGCGGCGAGAACATCTACTGCGCCGAGGTCGAGAACGTCCTGGCGGCCCACCCGGCGATCGCCGAGGTCGCGGTCATCGGCAGGCCGCACGAGAAGTGGGGTGAGGTGCCGGTCGCGGTCGTGGCGCTGGGGTCCGCGGGCGAGGCAAAACTCGAACTCGCCGACCTCGACAGCTTCCTCTCCGAGCGGCTGGCACGCTACAAGCATCCGAAAGCGCTCGAGATTGTCGACGCGTTGCCAAGAAACCCCTCAGGAAAGGTTCTGAAGACGGAACTGAGACAGCGCTTCGGCGAGCAAACTCGGATTGACGCTGACGAAAGTACCTCTGCTCCAACGGTTTCAGCAGGCTGACGAACTTTTTCCGGGAGAGGCGGCACGTTTGCTAACGGTTCAAGGCATAATCCAGCCGATGCGCTGCACGGCCCGGATTGGATCGGGTACAGTCCTGTGGTCTCACTTACTACTCGCGAGTAGGGAGATAGGCATCACATATACCGGGTTGAGACGAGGAGGGGACGTGCGACACGTCCAGGGGGTGCACCGGTGACGGCGTCTACCGACGGACTCGTCGGTTACGTCCGTGGTCAGCTCGAGAAGCCGATGGCCATGGTCGGCGGCTTCTTCAAGATGACGGTACTCACCGGCAAGGCATTTCTCACCCGGCCGTTCCAGTGGAAGGAATTCATCCTTCAGAGCTGGTTCCTGATCCGGGTCGCGTTCCTGCCCACCCTGGCGGTGTCTATCCCGCTCACGGTGCTCATCATCTTCACGCTCAACATCCTGCTGGCCGAGTTCGGCGCGGCAGACATCTCCGGGGCAGGCGCCGGGCTGGCCGCCGTCACGCAGCTCGGTCCGTTGGTGACGGTGCTCGTCGTCGCCGGTGCCGGCTCGACCGCCATCTGCGCCGACCTCGGCGCCCGGACGGTGCGTGAAGAGATCGACGCCATGGAGGTGCTCGGCATCGACCCGATCGAACGGCTCGTCGTGCCCCGCGTGGTCGCCGCGACGTTCGTCGCCTTCATGCTCAACGGCACGGTGATCACCATCGGCCTCGTCGGTGGCTTCTTCTTCGGCGTCTACATCCAGAACGTCTCCGCCGGTGCGTACGTGTCCACGTTGACACTGTTGACCGGCTTCCCCGAGGTGCTGATCTCCGTCATCAAGGCAACGGTGTTCGGCCTGATCGCCGGATTGGTCGGTTGCTACCGCGGCCTGACGACGGCCGGCGGCTCCAAGGGTGTCGGTACCGCGGTCAACGAGACCCTGGTGCTGTGCGTGATCGCTCTGTTCGCTGTCAACGTCGTGCTCACCACGATCGGTGTGCGGTTCGGAACTAAGACCTGATATGAGTACATCGACAGTTCTCCGGTCCCGGTTCCCCCGGGCGTTCGCGCGTACCAACGAGATCGCGGGCGCCCCGGCCCGGATGCTCGACAGCATGGGCCACGTCGCGTGGTTCGTGGTCACCGTGATCGGTCATATCCCGCATGCCTTCCGGCACTACCGCCGGGAAGCGCTGCGGCTGGTCGCCGAGATCGGCATGGGCACCGGTGCCATGGCCGTCATCGGCGGCACTGTCGCCATCATCGGCTTCGTCACGCTGTCCGCCGGTTCACTGATCGCCATCCAGGGTTTCGCATCGCTGGGCAACATCGGTGTCGAGGCGTTCACGGGCTTCTTCGCGGCCCTTGCCAACATCCGCGTCGTTGCGCCCGTCGTCACCGGCCAGGCGCTGGCCTCGACGGTCGGCGCCGGTGCGACCGCCGAACTGGGCGCCATGCGCATCAGCGAAGAGGTCGACGCGCTCGAAGTCATGGGCATCAAGTCGATCTCGTACCTGGTATCCACCCGCATCATGGCGGGCACCGTCGTCATCATCCCGCTGTACGCGATGGCGATCCTGCTGTCGTTCATGTCGGCACAGTTGGTGACGACCATCTTCTATGCCCAGTCGGTCGGTACGTACGAGCATTACTTCCATACGTTCCTGCGCGTGGACGACGTCATGTGGTCGTTCCTCGAAGTGATCATCATGTCGGTCGTCGTGATGTTGAACCACTGCTACTTCGGCTATTACGCCAGTGGCGGTGCTGTCGGTGTGGGTGAGGCAGTGGGGAGGTCGATGCGTACTTCGTTGATCGCGATCGTGGTTGTGGTCCTGCTGGCATCGTTGGCGCTGTACGGCACCGACCCGAACTTCAACCTCACGGTGTAGCGCGATGACCGCCCCACACGCTCCCCTGAACAAGCCGAAGACCCCGCCGTACAAGTTGGCGGGGCTCGTGCTGGCGTTGATCGCTGCGTTGGTGTTCGGGCTGACCTGGTTGCAGTTCCGTGGCGTCTTCGAGCCGAAGACCGAGCTGACGGTCATGTCGGGCCGGGCGGGTCTGTCGATGGATCCGGGGTCGAAGGTGACCTACAACGGGGTGCCGATCGGCCGGCTCAAGTCGGTTGACGTGGTGACCGTCGGGGACAACCCGGAAGCCAAGCTGACGCTGGATGTCGATCCGAAGTACCTGCGGTTGATTCCGGAGAACGTGGACGTCGAGTTGCGTGCCACCACGGTGTTCGGCAACAAGTACATCTACTTCGCGTCGCCGAAAGATCCGTCGCCGGCGCGGGTTTCGGAGTCGACGCCGATTCAGGCCAAGGGCGTGACGACGGAGTTCAACACGTTGTTCGAGACCATCACCAAGATTTCCGAACAGGTCGATCCGATCAAGCTCAACGAGACGTTGACCGCGACGGCGCAGGCCCTTGACGGGCTGGGTGACAAGTTCGGTCAGTCGGTGGTCAACGGCAACACGATCCTGGCCGACCTGAACCCGCGGATGCCGCAGATCCGCCGGGACACCAGGGGCCTGGCCGATCTCAGTGAGGTCTACGCCGACGCGTCGCCCGATCTGTGGGACGGGCTGACCAACGCGGTGACCACCGCGCGCACGCTCAACGATCAGCGCGGCAACATCGATCAGGCGTTGATGGCTGCGGTCGGGTTCGGCAACACCGGCGGTGACATCTTCGAGCGTGGCGGGCCGTATCTGGTGCGGGGCGCGCAGGATCTGCTGCCCACCTCGGCGCTGCTGGACAAGTACAGCCCCGCGCTGTTCTGCACCATCCGCAACTTCCACGACGCGGCGCCGAAACTGGCTGACGCGCTTGGTGGTAACGGTTACTCGCTGCTGACGCACTCACTGGTCGTCGGCGTCGGCAACGCCTACAAATATCCGGACAACCTGCCGCGCGTCAACGCCAAGGGCGGGCCCGAAGGCCGGCCGGGTTGCTGGCAGCCGATCACGCGCGATCTGTGGCCCATGCCGTACCTGGTCATGGACACCGGTGCATCCATCGCGCCGTACAACCACTTCGAATTGGGTCAGCCGATCATGGCCGAGTACGTCTGGGGCCGCCAAGTAGGGGAGCAGTCGATCAACCCATGAGTATCAAGGGCACGCTCGTCAAACTCGGCATCTTCTCGCTGGTGCTGCTCACGTTCACGGCGATCATCTTCGTGGTGTTCGGGCAGATCCGGTTCAACCGGACCAACGAGTATTCGGCGATCTTCAAGAACGTCAGCGGCCTGCGCAGTGGACAGTTCGTGCGCGCCGCCGGTGTGGAGGTCGGCAAGGTCTCGAAGGTCAAGCTGGTCAACGGCGGTGAGCAGGCCGAGGTCACGTTCAACGTGGAGCGCTCGCTGCCACTGTTCGACGAGACCACGGCCGCAGTGCGGTACCAGGATCTGATCGGTAACCGCTACCTGGAGCTCAAGCGGGGGCAGAGCAACAAGATCCTGCCGCCCGGCAGCACCATCCCGCTCGAACGCACCGAGCCTGCCCTGGATCTCGATGCCCTCGTGGGTGGCTTCCGGCCGCTGTTCAACTCGCTCAAGCCGGACAAGGTCAACACCATTGCGACGTCGCTCATCACGGTGTTCCAGGGCCAGGGCGGCACCATCAACGACATCCTGGACCAGACGGCGTCGCTGACCGCGACCATCGCCGACCGCGACCAGGCCATCGGTGAGGTCATCAAGAACCTCAACACCGTGCTCGACACGACGGTCAAGCATCAGCAGCAGTTCGACGACACGTTGAAGAACTTCGAAACACTGATCACGGGCCTGAAGAACCGGGCCGATCCGATCGGCGCTTCGGTGGCCAACATCAGCAACGCGGCCGGTTCGCTGGCCGACCTGCTGAGCGACAACCGCCCGCTGCTCAAGGACACTGTCAGCTACCTCGAGGTCATCCAGCAGCCGTTGATCGACCAGAAGCAGCAGGTCAACGACACGTTGATCCAGATTCCCGCCGCGCTGAAGATCATCGGCCGCGCCGGTGGCATCTACGGTGACTTCTTCAACTTCTACGCATGTGACCTCTCGTTGAAGCTCAACGGGTTGCAACCAGGCGGCCCGGTCCGCACCGTCAGAATCACTTCGCAGCCGTCGGGTAGGTGCACGCCGAAATGAGGACACTGCAGGGTTCCGACCGGTTCCGTAAGGGCCTGATGGGTGTCGCCGTCGTGGCGATCATCATTGCCGTCGGATCGACACTGACCAGCGTTCCGATGTTGTTCGCGGTACCGACGTACTACGCGCAGTTCTCCGACACCGGTGGGCTCAATGTCGGTGACCGCGTGCGGATCGCGGGCATGGACGTCGGTGATGTCAAGAGCATGGACATCAACGGCGACAAGGTGGAGATCGGCTTCACGCTCGGTGGCCAGACCATCGGCACCGAGAGCCGGGCCGCGATCCGGACCGACACGATCCTGGGCCGCAAGAACATCGAGATCCAGCCGCGCGGCAACAAGACGCTGGCGCCACGCGGAACGCTGCCCGTGGGGCAGACGACCACGCCGTACCAGATCTACGACGCCATCTTCGATGTCACGCGCAACGCGTCGGGCTGGGACACCAAGTCGGTTCGTGAATCGCTGAATGTGTTGTCGGAGACCGTTGATCAGACCTCGCCACACCTGAGCGCGGCGCTCGATGGCGTCGCCAAGTTCTCCGAGACCATCGGTAAGCGCGACGACGACGTCAAGAAGCTGCTGGCCAACGCCAACAAGATCGCCACGGTGCTGGGCGACCGCAGTACTCAGGTCAACGCGCTGCTGGTGAACGCGCAGACCCTGCTGTCGGCGGTGAACCAGCGCAGCCAGGCGGTCAGCATGTTGCTGGAGCGGGTGTCCTCGGTGTCTCATCAGGTCGAAGGCCTGATCAACGACAACCCAAACCTCAATCATGTGCTCGAGCAACTGCGCACGGTCAGCGACATCCTCGTCGACCGCAAGCAGGATCTGGCCGACACCCTGAGCATCGCGGGCAAGTTCATCACCTCGCTCGCCGAGGCACTGGCGTCCGGCCCGTACTTCAAGGTCATGCTCGTCAACCTGTTGCCGCCGCAGATCCTGCAGCCGTTCGTCGACGCAGCGTTCAAGAAGCGCGGTATCGACCCTGAAGAGTTCTGGCGCAACGCGGGCCTGCCTGCCTTCCGTTTCCCGGATCCCAACGGCCCGCGGTTCGAGAACGGTGCACCGCCGCCTGCCCCGACGCCGTTGGAAGGCACGCCCGAGCACCCAGGGCCAGCCGTCCCGCCGGGATCGCCGTGCTCGTATACACCGACCGCCGAAGGCATTCCGTCACCGGGCAACCCGCTGCCGTGCGCGGCGGCGACCGTCGGACCGTTCGGCGACAACCCGTACGGACCGAACTACGGGCCGCCCGACGTGGTGACCTCGCAGCCGAATCCGGAAGGTGTGCCGCATTCGCCCGGTGTGCCCAGCGCCGCGATCCCCGGCCAGATGCCGCCGGATCAGCCGGGTGCCTCACCCGGTGAGCTGGCCCCCGGCCCGCCCGGTGCCCGCACGGTCCCGGTTGCCCCGCAGCCCGGGCCGCCGGACTTCACTCCGGGCTTCGCGCCACATCCGTTGCCGTTGAACGCACCCCCGGCGCCGCCGGGACCGGGTCCGGAACTGGCACCGGCGGGAACACCGCCGCTGCCGGGTAATCCGCCGTTCCTTCCGCCCGGATCGCAGGGATAGGGCCGCACCATGTCGACGATTTTCAACATCCGAAACCTCAAGTTGCCGCACCTGTCCAAGGCTGTGGTGATCATCGGTGCGCTGGCCGTGGTGGCCGCTCTGGTGGCGGGCTACGCGGGCATCTACCTGTACAAGAAGCTCACCAACACGACGGTCACCGCGTACTTCCCCGAGGTGCTTGCGCTGTACCCCGGCGACAAGGTGCTCATCATGGGCGTGCGCGTCGGCGCGATCGATTCGATCGAGACCGCAGGCGACAAGATGAAGGTGGTCTTCCACTTCAACAACAAGTACAAGGTGCCCAAGGACGCGACGGCCTCGGTGCTCAACCCGAGCCTGGTGGCCTCGCGTGTGATCCAGCTGTCCCCGCCGTACACCGGTGGGCCGACGATGCAGGACGACGCGGTCATCCCGATCGAGAAGACCCAGATCCCCATCGAGTACGACGAGCTGCGCAACCAGGTGACGCGGCTGCTCGCCGAACTGGGGCCGACCAAGGAACAGCCCAAGGGCCCGTTCGGCGACATCATCGAGTCGTTCGCCGACGGCTTCGCGGGCAAGGGCGAGCAGGTCAACCGGACGCTCAACGGGCTGTCGGAGGCGTTGACGACGCTCAACGAGGGCCGCGGTGACTTCTTCACCGTCGTCAGGAGCCTGGCGCTGTTCGTCAACGCGCTGCACAAGAGCGATCAGCAGTTCGTGGCGCTCAACAACGATCTGGCGCAGTTCACCAACTCGTTCACCAACACCGATCAGGAGTTGGCGACGGCGCTGCAGGATCTCAACCGGGTGCTCAAGACCACGCGGGACTTCCTGGACAAGAACGGCGGCGTGCTGACCCACGACGTCAACAACCTCGAGCAGGCGACGACGGCCATCCTGCAGCCCGAGCCGCGCAACGGTCTGGAGACGGGCCTGCACGCCTATCCGAACCTCGCGGCCAACGTGGTCAACATCGTGGCGCCGAACCAGGGCGGCATCATCGGTCTGCCGGTGCTGCCGGGCCTGACCAACTTCTCGAACCCGCTGCAGTTCATCTGCAGCTCGATCCAGGCGGGAAGCCGCCTGGGCTACCAGGATTCGGCCGAGTTGTGCGCGCAGTACCTCGCGCCGATCCTCGACGCGATCAAGTTCAACTACCTGCCGTTCGGCATGAACCTGGCCAGCACGGCGATGACGCTGCCCAAGCAGATCGCCTACTCGGATCCGCGGCTGCAGCCGCCGCCGGGGTTCAAGGACACCACCGTCCCGGGTATCTGGGCGCGTGACACGTTGTTCTCGCACGGCAACCACGAGCCGGGCTGGACCGTCGCGCCCGGCATGCAGGGCGTCCAGGTGTCGCCCGGCACCGAGGCCATGCTGACCCCGGAGTCGTTGTCCGAGTTGATGGGTGGCCCCGACATCGCGCCGCCGGTGCCCGGTATCCGCGGTGGGGCCCCGCCGAACGCGTACGACGAGAACAATCCGCTGCCGCCGCCGTGGTATCCGCAGCCCGGCCCGCCGCCAGGGCCCGCGCCCGGTGTGATCCCCGGTGACCCGTTGTCGGCCATCGCTCCGGCGGCCCCGGCTGCGCCTGCCGCCCCGGCGCCGGCCGGACCTCCGCTGCCCGCAGAAGCAGGAGCCGGTTGATGAGCCGCTTGCGTGAAGAGAAGACAGGTCGGATGAGTAAGTGGAGTCGCATCGGACGCCGCATCGGCGTGCTGTCCGTTGCCGCGCTCGTACTGACCTCGTGTGGTCAGTGGCGGGGCGTCGCGAACGTGCCGCTGCCCGGCGGTCCTGGCACGGAGTCCGGTCATACGACGCTGTACGTGCAGATGCCGGAGACGTTGGCGCTCAACGCCAACAGCCGGGTGCGCGTGCGCGACGTGTTCGTCGGCCGCGTCCGCAAGATCGAATTGGTCAACTGGGTGCCGACGCTGACGCTGGACCTGGAGCCCGGTGTCGAGCTGCCGAAGAACACCCTGGCCAAGATCGGGCAGACCAGCTTGCTGGGTTCGCAGCACATCGAGCTGAATCCGCCGGACGAAGGCCCGTCCAAGGAGATGCTGCGCAGCGGCGACACCATCCCGCTCGCGCAGTCGTCGGCCTACCCGACCATCGAGCGCACGCTGGCGGGTATCTCGGGCATCCTGACCGGTGGCGGTATCCCGAACATCGAGGTCATCCAGACCGAGGTGTTCAACATCCTCAACGGTCGTGGCGATCAGATCCGCGAGTTCCTGGGCCGGCTCGACACGTTCACCGATGAGCTCAACCAGCAGCGCGACGACATCTCCCGTGCGATCGATTCGACGGACCGGTTGCTCAACATCGTGGCGCAGCGCAATGACACGCTGGACCGCGTGCTGACCGAATTCCCGCCGCTGATCCAGCATTTCGCGGACACGCGGGATCTGTTCGCCGATGCGGTGACGGCCTTGGGCCGGTTGTCGGCGGCTGCCGACGAGACGCTGTCGGGCACCAACGCGAATCTGCACACCAACCTGCAGAACCTGCAGCGGCCGCTCAAGCAGCTGAGCCGGGCGGCCCCGTACCTGGTGGGCGCGCTCAAGCTGCTGCTGACGGTGCCGTTCAACATCGACAACATCCCGAAGGCCATCCGCGGCGACTACATCAACGTGTCGTTGAACCTGGACCTCACGCTGAGCTCGGTCGACAACGCGCTGTTGTCGGGAACCGGTGTGTCGGGCATGCTGCGGGCGCTGGAACAGGCCTGGGGCCGCGATCCGAACACGATGATCCCGGACGTCCGGTTCACGCCGAACCC
The DNA here is from genome assembly GCF_010727475.1 of Mycolicibacterium mageritense. NCBI lineage: Bacteria > Bacillati > Actinomycetota > Actinomycetes > Mycobacteriales > Mycobacteriaceae > Mycobacterium > Mycolicibacterium mageritense. Next base: position 2,212,625 of record NZ_AP022567.1, on the reverse strand, counting down.
GCACGACGTTCCTGGTGGCCCGCTGGTGGAAAGGGGGGAGTGAGAAATGCTTCTGACCCGATTCATCAAGATGCAGCTCGTGATCTTCACGGTGCTGACGCTGATCGCACTGGTGGTGCTCGGTCTGCTCTACCTGCGGCTGCCCACCTGGGCAGGCATCGGCATGTACAACCTCAATGCCGAGTTGCCCAACTCGGCGGGTCTGTACAAGACGGCCAACGTCACCTACCGCGGTACCACCGTCGGCAAGGTGACGTCGGTCGAGCCGACCGAGAACGGCGCCCGGATCGAGATGGACATCTACAACCGGTACAAGGTGCCGACCGACGCGACCGCCAACGTGCACTCGGTGTCGGCGGTCGGTGAGCAGTTCATCGACCTGATCTCCGAGGGAGACGCGAAGACGTACTTCAAGCCGGGGGAGACGATCCGCAAGGGCTCGGTCCCGGCTGAGGTCGGTCCCGCGCTCGACGCCGCGGAGAACGGTCTGTCGGTGTTGCCGAAGGAGAAGATCGGCACTCTGCTCGACGAGGCCGCCAAGGCCTTCGGTGGGCTGGGGCCGTCATTGCAGCGCCTGGTCGATTCGACTCAGGCGATCGCGAGCGACTTCAAGGACAACCTCGATCCGGTCAACGACATCATCGAGAACTCGGGCCCGATCATCGACAGCCAGGTGAATTCGGGTGACGCGATCTCGCGGTGGGCGGCCAACCTGAACACGCTCGCGGCACAGAGCGCACAGAACGATTCGGCGCTGCGCAGCGGCATCCAGCAGGCCGCGCCGACCGCCGATCAGCTCAACGCCGTATTCAGCGATGTGAGGGAATCGTTGCCGCAGACGCTGGCGAACCTCGAGATCGTCATCGACATGCTCAAGCGGTACAACAAGAACGTCGAGCAGGTTCTGGTGGTGCTCCCGCAGGGGGCGTCGATCGCCCAGACCGCGACGATCTTCGCGCCCGAAGGCCTGCTGCACTTCGGTCTCGGCATCAACATGCCGCCGCCGTGTCTGACGGGCTTCCTGCCGGCCTCGGAGTGGCGGGCACCCGCCGACACCACGACGGCTCCGCTGCCGTCGGGCCTGTACTGCAAGATCCCCAAGGATGCGCAGAACGCGGTCCGTGGCGCGCGTAACTACCCGTGTGCCGACGTGCCGGGCAAGCGTGCCGCGACGCCGATCGAGTGCCGCGGGAACGAGCCGTATCAGCCGCTGGGCACCAACCCGTGGTACGGCGACCCGAACCAGATCGTCAACTGCCCGGCTCCCGGCGCCCGTTGCGATCAGCCTGTCGATCCGGGCCGGGTGATTCCGGCGCCGTCGGTGAATACTGGATTGAACCCGTTGCCGGCGAGCATGCTGCCTCCTCCGGAGGTGGGCGGTTCGGCGCCGACCAGCGATCCGCTGACCGCACCTCGCGGTGGCAGTGTGACGTGCAGTGGACAACAACCCAACCCCTGCATCTACACTCCGGCAGCAGGCTCGACCGCTACCTATAGCCCGTCCAGTGGCGAGGTGGTCGGTCCCGGCGGTGTGAAGTACTCCGTCACCAACTCGAATAACCCAGGAGATGACGGATGGAAGGAGATGCTGGCGCCAGCCAGCTGAACCCCACCGACCAGCCAGCACCAGAACCAACCGAAGAACCTCAAGCCGAGGAGACCGTAGAGCACGTCGATGATGGCCGGCGGCCGTCCCGACTGGGTCGGGGCTCGATGGCTGCCGTCTGTGCGGGGCTGCTCGTACTGACAGCGGGTGCGGGCGCCGGCGGCTATTGGGCGCTGCGGTCGCATCAGGACAGTGAGCGCATCGCCAGTGACGAGGCCGCGGCGCTGCAGGCTGCCAAGGACTGTGTGACGGCGACGCAGGCGCCTGACACTGCGGCCATGAACGCGGCCCAGATCAAGATCATCGAGTGTTCGACCGGTGACTTCGGTGCTCAGGCCGGGCTGTACAGCGGCATGCTGCTGGACGCCTACCAGGCGGCCAATGTCACGGTGAAGGTTTCGGATCTGCGGGCGGCGGTGGAGAAGCACAATGACGACGGGTCGATGGATCTGCTCGTCGCGGTGCGGACGTTGGTGACCAACTCCGAGAAGGTCGATGAGGAACAGGGTTATCGGCTGCGGGTGAAGATGGCCCGCGACGAAACCGGCAACTTCAAGGTGGCCAGGCTCGATCAGGTCACGTCGTGACGGCTGTGTTGGACTCGACTGACCTGCAGACCACCGAGGAGAGCGCGGAGTCCTCGGTGCGGCTGGCGTCGTGGCCCGCGCGGGCGGGCGCGTTCTCGATCGACGTGCTGCCCGGGGTCGCGGTGATCGTCACGCTGGCCCTGCTGGCATGGACGGCTCCCCTGTACGGCTGGCTGTGGTGGGTGTACGCGGCGACTGCGCTCGTGGTGCTCCTGGCCATGCTGATCAACCGGGTGTGGACGGTCACGGGTTGGTCGGTCGGCCGAGCGGTATTCGGTATCCGGGTGGTTTCGTCGGCCGGAGACGCCGGCGTGGTGCGTCTGCTGCTGCGTGAACTCGCGCATCTGCTGGATACCGCTGCGCTGTTCATCGGCTGGTTGTGGCCGTTGTGGGACTCCCGTAACCGCACCTTCGCCGATCTGCTGACCCGCACCGAGGTGCACCAGGTCGAGCCACCGGACAACAACGTGCGCCGCCGTGCCGCGATCGTGCTGGTGGCGGCCGCGGTGCTGAGTTCGGCGGCGGCCGGGTTGGGCTACTTCGCGGTGTACCGGCAGGACCAGGCGGTGCACCAGGCCCGCGAGCAGATCACCAACGACGGACCGCGAATCGTCGAACAATTGCTGAGCTACAGCGTCGACTCCATCGACAAGGATTTCGCCCACGCACAGTCGCTGGCCACCGAGAACTATCGTCCCCAGCTGGTTGCGCAGCAGGACGCGGTGAAGAAGAACAATCCGACCAACAACGACTACTGGGCGGTGAGCAGTGCACTGCTGCCCGGAGCGACCCAGACCCACGCCACCATGCTGTTGGCGATGCAGGGACAGCGGGGCATCGATCCCAACGATCTCAAGTTCATCACCGCGACGGTGCAGGTCGACTTCCGCAAGATCGACGGGCAGTGGCAGGTCGACAACCTGACGGTGCTCAAGAAGCCCGTGATGAACGGGGCGGGACAATGAGTCCGCGCCGCAAGGTCGACGCCGACGAACGCGACTACTTCGCGGTCGAGCCAAAGCCACCGGTCCGCTGGGGGCTGCCGATCGTGGCGGTGCTGTCGGCACTGTTGGTTGCCGCCGCGATAGCCGGCAGCACATTTATGTTGGTGCGCCACGAGATCGGTGACCGGGTCGAGGCCAAGGACGCCGATGCGCTGGCGTACGTCACGGCGTTCATGAAGGGTTACACGACGTTGGATCCCTACCACGCCAACGACTACGCGGACCGCATCCAAGCGCAGGCCACGGGCGACTTCGCCAAGATGTTCAAAGAGAAGCAGAACGAGATCGTGATTCAGGTGGCCCGCGCCGAGCCGACCGAGGGGGCGGTGCTCAGCGCAGGCATTCAACGGTGGAACGACAACGGCAGTGCCGACATCCTGGTGGCCACCAAGATCAGCACCCGGGCCCCCGACGGCAAATCCACGATCGAGAGTGGAAACCGTTGGGTCGCAACCACGATTCGGGAGGGACAGCAGTGGAAGATCAGCCAGCTGATCCAGGTGATCTGACCATGTCGGAGCAGCCCGAGGAAACCGAGACCACGGCGGTCGAGCCCGAAGCCACCGTGGCGGCCGAGAAGCCGCGTCGTGGTTGGCGCTTGTTCGGGCGGGGCCGCAAAGCGGAACCCGTCGATGCGGAGCCCGAGGCGGATCCGGTCGACGCTGCGGCCACCACCGGACCGTCACCCGAGGCCCGCCCGAAGCCGCGGCCCGTCGGCAAGGGGCGCCGCGGTGCGGTTTCCGAAGCCGCTGACGAGCCAGCCGCTGACGCGCCAGCCGCTGACGAGGCGGCCGAGGATGAGCCGGCTGACGATGAAAAGCTCGAGGACACCGGCGAATCGACGGATGAGCCCGAAGAACCGGCCGCTGACGACTCGGTAGTCGAAGCTGCCGCCGAGGAGACCGGCGACGAGGCGGTCACCGAAGGCGAGGCTTCGGAGGAAGAAGCTCCGGAAGAAGAGGCAAAGGCCCCGGTCCTGGTGCCGTTCCGTCCGGCAGGTAAGCGGCTGACGTATGCGGCCGTGGGTGCGGCGGTGCTCTTCGTCGGGGCGGGAGCGTTCGCCGGTGCGATGGCGCAGCCGTATCTCGCGGACCGGGCCCTCGTTGACACCAAACTGCAAGTGGCGCAAACGTCTGCCGATGCCATCACGACGTTGTGGACCTACACGCCGGACAACATCGACACACTGCCCGACCGCGCCCAGCGGTTCCTGTCCAACGACTTCTCCAACCAGTACCGCACATTCATCGATTCGATCGCCCCCACCAACAAGCAGGCCCAGATCTCGAACAACACCCAGGTGATGGGTACCGCGGTCGAGTCGATCAGCCCCACGGAGGCCACCGCGATCGTCTACACCAACTCGGTGTCGACGAGCCCGGTGACCAAGAACGTTCCGTCGTTGCGGTATCTGTCCTATCGCGTCAGCCTGGTACGTGACGGCAGTGGCTGGCGGATCACCAAGATGCCGGCGCTCACCCAACTGGACCTGTCACCGCAGCTGTAGTCCAGTGGGCAGGTCTGGCTCCGGTGTTCGGTTGCAGACGCTGTGACGAGCGTGCAGGTTATCGACGTGTTTTCGCGAAAACACCACGGAAAGCTGCACGCTCGTCACAGCGTCGGCTTACCACTACTGTGCGGCCCAGACAGCGAATGAAGCGGTAGAAAGGTCGTCATGCCCGTCGCATCGCCGGTGTCCGAACGGTCGACCGTGGCCGCTCTGCTGCTCCTGACGTTCGCGACGGGCTTGGTCGACGCGGTCAGCGTCCTGGTGCTGGGCCACGTGTTCGTCGCGAACATGACGGGCAACGTCATCTTCCTGGGCTTCTGGTTCGTGCCGCATTCCGGCGTCGATCTCATGGCGGCCGTGGTGGCGTTCGCCGGGTTCGTGTCCGGCACGGTGGTCGGTGGCCGGCTCGCACGCCATCTCGACCACGATGTCCGCACCTGGCTGACCGTCGCGCTCAGCGTGGAAGTCGTTGTTCTGGTGACGCTTTCGATACTTGCGGGCACGGGTGTGCTCGACTACCACAACAACACGAAATTGATCCTGATCGCTGGGCTGGCCGTGGCGTTCGGCATCCAGAATGCCACCGCGCGCCAGTTCGGCATTCAGGAACTCAGCACCACGGTGCTCACCCAGACGATCGTCGGGATCGGCTTCGACAGCAGGCTCGCCGGCGGTGCGGGCGACCGGGAGAAGCTGCGTTACGGCGTGGTCGCCACCATGTTGTGCGGGGCCGTCGTCGGCGCCACCATGACCTTGTTCACCGTCGCACCGGTGATCGCACTGGCGGCGTCAGCTGTCACGGCCGCCGGCTTGATCTTCCGGTACGGAGTCCCACCAGGCGAGCACCCGAGCGCCGAAAAACGTTAGCCACTTGGACGGTTCGCCTGCGGGTACGTCGACCTCGAACCACACCCGCCCGGGCTGGCGCCCGGCCTGGAGCCAGGTGCCGTCGGGTTGGCGGGCACCCCGGATCATCTCGATCGCGTCGGCCATCCGCGGGTCCGGCCACAGGCCGTCCAATTCGGTCGACTGCCGGAAGTAATCGGCCGCGTTGAGCACGTTGTACGTCCACCGGAACGGGTAGGCGAACGTACTGACCCACGTTTCCACCGGCGTGCCCGTGGACAGCCGCCGAAAAAGCCCGCGCTGCAACAGATACTCTTCGCCGCGGCGGCGGGCGGCACGCGTCGCCTCGGTCCCTCCGGTGGCGGTGTCGTAGGCGAGCAGCCCCTTGAGCGAATTGAGCGTCGAATGGTACGACGAGCGGCGGGAACCTTCGACCCAGTCGCAGTTCCAGCCGCCGTCGGGGAGTTGGTGCTCGACGAACCAGTCGACGACGCTCGTGACATCGGCGCCGAGCCAGACACCGTTGGCCACCGTCCAGGCGTTGATGCAGCAGTCCACTTCACCGCGCCAGTACGGCTCGTCGTTGTACTCCCAGCGACTGTTCTTCTCCAACAACTCAGCAGTCTGGCGCTCCTGCAGCACTGCCGGGTCAAGCCCCCACTCCCGCAACGTGTTCAGCGTCCATGTGGTCGCGGTCCAGGGTTGCCCGCCACCCGCGGCTTCGGGTCCGTCCATGTCGAAGTCGGCGGGGAAGAACGCGCCGCCTGCCCACTGACCGTCCACATCCTGTTTGGCCAGCAGCTGTGCGCCGAATCCTTCAGTCGTGATCCGTGACCGCGTCGACTCCCACACGTCGGGCGGTTCGATCAGCAGGTCGCGCTCGACCTGCCAGCGCAGTGCCGGGTCGGAGTCCAGGAGCCAGGTGGTCAGCGGCGCGGTCATCAGTCGTCCCACAACAGCAGTTGGCGCACCGCGGGCCGGGATCCGTACGGCTGCAGCATCTGACTGGCCGGGCGCGGCCGGACCCGCTGCGGCCACCAGAACCAGCGCCCGAGCAGGGCGGCGATGGACGGCGTCATGAACGAGCGCACGATCAATGTGTCGAACAACAGGCCAAGGCCGATGGTGGTGCCGATCTGGCCGAGCACCCGCAGGTCGCTGAACGCGAAAGAGGCCATGGTGAAGGCGAATACCAGTCCGGCGGCGGTGACGACGCCGCCCGTGCCTGCCATGGCGCGGACGATTCCGGTGTTGAGCCCGGCGCCGATCTCTTCCTTGAACCGGGAGATGAGCAACAGGTTGTAGTCCGAACCCACCGCCAGCAGCAGGATCACGGCCAGCGCCAACACCACCCAGTACAGCGGGATGCCCAGGAGGTGTTGCCACAGCAGCACCGACAGGCCGAACGACGCGCCGAGCGACAACGCGACCGTACCGACGATCACCAACGCCGCGACCAGGCTGCGGGTGATGAACATCATGATGAGCAAGATCAGGCTCAGTGCCGAGATGCCTGCGATCATCAGGTCGTACTTGGCCATGCCCTGGATGTCTTTGTAGGTTGCGGCCGTGCCGCCGATGTAGATGTGAGAACCGGCCAGGGGTGTGCCCTTCACGGCTTCCTCGGCCGAGTGCCGGATCGCGTCGATATGTGAAATCCCTTCGGGCGTAGCCGGATCGACGTCGTGGGTGATGATCATGCGTGCCGCTTTGCCGTCCGGCGAGAGGAACAGCTTGAGGCCGCGCTGGAACTCGGAGTTCTCGAAGGCCTCCGGCGGAAGGTAGAACGAATCGTCGGTCTTGGCGTCGTCGAAGGCTTTTCCGAGTGCGGTGGCGTTCTCCAGGGCCGCGGCGGTCTGGTCATAGATTCCGGACTGCGTCGCGTAATTCGTCATGGTCAGGTCGCGGTTGGTCTGCTGGCTGGCGATCTGTGGCGGGATCAGGGCCAGCAGCTTGGGTTGCAGTTGGTCGAGCTTGTCGAGGCTTGCGGTGACATTGCCCAGTTGCTCGGTCAGCGCGTCGATCCCGTCGAGCGCGTCAAAGATGGATCGCAGCGCCGCGCAGATGGGGATGTCGAAACAGTGTGGCTCCCAATAGAAGTAATTGCGCAGCGGGCGGAAGAAGTCGTCGAAGTTGGCGATCTTGTCCCGGAGATCCTTGGCCACCTCGACCGTCTGGTGGAACGCCTCGACCTGGTCGTGGGTCGCCGACGCGCTCTGCTGCTGCAGGGTGTACTGCTGGCGCAGGATGCCGATGGTCTTGTCGATCTCGGCCACCTGCCTGAGCAGATCCTGAGCGCGGGCCTGCTGATAGGAGAGATTCTCGATCTGGCCCGTGCTCTGCGCGCTGATCTGGAACGGGATCGAACTGTGCTCCAGGGGAGTGCCCAGTGGGCGGGTGATGGATTGCACCTGGGCGACACCGGGTGTGTGGAACACCGCCTTGGCCACCCGCTCGAGCAGGATCATGTTGGCCGGGTTGCGCAGATCGTGGTCCGATTCGATCATCAGCAGCTCGGGGTTGAGCCGGGCTTTCGAGAAGTGACGCTCGGCGGCGGTGTAGCCGACGTTCGACGGCGCACTCGCCGGCATGTAAGCGCCGACGTCGTAACTGGTCTTGTAGGCGGGCAGAGCCAGCAGACCCACGAGGGCTATCGCGGCGGTCACCACGAGAATCGGGCCGGGCCAGCGCACGATAGCGGTCCCGATGCGCCGCCATCTGCGGGTGTTGGCGCGGCGCTTCGGTTCGAACAGGCCCACCTGGCTGCCGAGGGTCAGGACCGCGGGTGCCAGGGTCAGGGCGGCGACGAGCGCGACGAGGACGCCGATCGCGGCCGGTATGCCCAGGCTCTGGAAATACGGCAGGCGCGTGAACGTCAGGCAGAACACGGCACCGACGATGGTCAGCCCGGAGCCGAGGACGACATGGGCCGTGCCGCTGTACATGTTGTAGTACGCGGTTTCGCGGTCCTCGCCGTTGTTGCGTCCTTCGTGATACCGGCCCAGGACGAAGATCGCGTAGTCGGTGCCTGCCGCGATGACCAACAGGGTCAGCAGGTTGGTGGAATACGTCGAGAGCCCGATGATCCCGGAGTTGGCCAGGAACGCCACAATCCCACGCGCAGCGGCCATTTCGATCAGCACCGTGATCAGCACCAGGATCATGGTGACGATCGAGCGGTAGACGAGCAGCAGCATCACGGCGATCACGCCGATGGTCAGCAGCGTGACCTTGGTGGTGCCCTCGTTGCCGACCTCGAACTGGTCGGCGATCTGCGGGGCAGCGCCCGTGACGTACGCCTTGACGCCCGGTGGCGCGGGTGTGCGCTCGACGATGTCGCGAACCGCGTCGACGGATTCCAGTGAGAGCGCCTCGCCCTGATTGCCCGCGAGAAACACCTGCACATAGGCGGCCTTGGCGTCCGGACTCTGCGAACCGGCCGCGGTGAGCGGATCGCCCCAGAAGTCCTGGACGTGCTGAACGTGCTTGTGGTCCTGCGAGATTCGCTGGATCAGAGTGTCGTAGTAGGCGTGCGCCTCGGGCCCGAGCGGTTTGTCGCCCTCCAGGACGACCATCGCCGCGCTGTCGGAATCGAACTCGTCGAACACCGCGCCGATGCGTTTGAACGCCTGCAGGGACGGGGCGTCGGGCGAACTCAAGGCCACGTTGTGAGCTTCGCCGACCACTTCCAGTTGTGGCACGAGAACGTTCGTGATCGCGGCGACCACCAACCAGAACAACACGATCGGTACCGACAGCCATCGGATCGTGCTGGCGACGCGCTGCTTACGGGGTTCTCGGACCTCGACGTCCTCGCTCATCCGGACTTGTCCAAGCAGTACGTGTACGCGTTCAACGTGTTGACCGTTCTCTCGTCTTTGACCACGTCGTCGATGGTGATCCGGCAGCCGATCGAGTGGCTGTCCCCTTGCGCCATGACGTTGACGAAGACCGCGGGGTCGGTTGTGGTGGTGTCGTACGACCACGGCAGGGTCGCGTTGTCGACGCGCTGCGGTTGTGCCTCGACGTCGACGTAGTTGATCGTCGCGACGGTGCCTGGCGGGCCGAACACCTCAAGGACCACGTGCTTGGGATTGAACGGCACGATCTCATCCGACAGGGCGCCAGGCGTTGCCGTGCTGTGGTTGGCGCCGAAGACTCCGTTGAGCCGGTATACGGCGAATCCCGCGACCGCGATCACCGCAACCGCGACCAGCGGCATCCACCCCCGTGAGAGCAGGCGACGCGACGAAATCCCTTGCACCTCTTAGCCCCTCGACGATGCGGCAACAGACTCAGCCACCCGGCCTCGGTGCACGGCCAGGTATATCAACTTTGTTGACAGTACGGTACGGGACCGCACCGCACAAGGGTGGAAAACTGATCCTTCACCAGCCTCTCGAGGCCCTGGGGCCGGCGAATGACTACATCGTGGTGACAAGCTCGACGGGCACTGCGAGTCCGGCCGAGTGAAGCACGGCGTCGAGGATTGTTTTTTCGGTGTTGAGGAGATGTTGGGTGCACGCGTCAGCGGCGGCGTCGGGATCCGCGTCGACGATGGCACGGCACATGGCGAGATGTTCCTGCACCGACTGGGTGAGCCGCTCGGGTGAGTGCGCAACGATGCGAAGGCGTGCGATGTGGGGTCGCATCTCGGCAAGTACCCGCGAGAGTTGTTGATTGCGGGCATAGGTGATGATGGCCTGGTCGTACGCCTCGGCCAGTTGGTAGAAGCGGTCGCGGTGTCGCACGGCGGCCTCGTCGTTGACGACTTCGGTGAGCTGCTCGATCAGCTCACCGAAGGTCCGCTGAACCTCGTCATTGCTCGCTGCGGCCTGGGCTACTTGATGAGTTGCCCGGCTCTCCAACATGATTCGCATCTCGAAGAGGTCGCGAACGCTTCCGATCGAGATTGAGGAGACCCGTGCTCCTTGCCGGTCGATGAGCGATACCAGGCCGTCTGTTTCCAAGCGCACGAACGCTTCGCGAACCGGCGTGCGCGATGCGCCGAAACGTTCGGCGACCTTGAGCACGCTGAGCGAATCCCCGGGCCTGAGTCGGCCGTTGAGGATCTCGTCGCGCAGGGTGCTGTACACCTGGTCGGCCTTGCTGTCGCGTGCCACGTATGCATAGTAACTCGCCACATGGTGTTCCAAATGGAATGCGCTAAGGTATACCATGAGGCACGTCACACGTTGAAGGGAAGACGATGCTCGTCATACTTGGCTTCTCAATGATCACGGCCTTCATGTACCTGATCTTGACCAAGCGCGTTACTCCGGTTGCGGCACTCATCGTGGTGCCGACCATTTTTGGGCTCTTCGCGGGCGCAGGCCTGGGCCTGTCCGACATGATCATGGAGGCCCTGCTCAAGCTGGCTCCCACTGCGGCCCTGTTGTTCTTCGCGATCACGTTCTTCGGGATCATGATCGACGTCGGGCTCTTCGATCCGTTGATCCGGGTGATCCTGCGCTTCGTCAAGAACGACCCGATGCGACTGGTGGTTGGTACCGCGATGCTCACGTCGATCGTGTCACTCGACGGCGACGGCTCGACCACCTTCATCATCGTGACGTCGGCGCTTCTGCCGATCTATCTGAGGCTCAGAATGAGCCCGGTTGTTCTGACGGTCGTAGCGGCGACCGCCAACGGTGTCCTCAACACCGTGCCGTGGGGCGGTTCGACCTCACGTGCGGCCGCGGCACTAAACGTGTCGCCGATCGACATCTTTGTCCCGATGATTCCGGCCATCGTGGCGGGCGTCGTGGCAGTGCACGTGCTGGCGTACTTCCTCGGGCGTCGTGAGCGCAAGCGCGTCGGCCGCCTGGCAGTAGGCAGTGGTGGCGCCGAACAGGCTGAGACCGAACCGATCTCAGTGGCTTCCGAGCAGCTGGCGACGGTCGGGCACACCATCTCGGCGACGCCGACGGACCACGCAAAAGACGGTCCGCGCAATCACATTCATGAGCCGGGAGCGTCCGCCTCAGATTTTGCCGACCTGCCGCCCGAGGCCGCCGGCCACCTGCATCGGCCCCATGCTCGCCCCAAACTCGTCTGGGTCAATTTCGCACTCACCGCCGCGGTGATGACCTTGCTGGTGTGGGGCATTGTCGAACCTCCCGTGGTCTTGATGGCAGGTGTCGCCATTGCGCTGATCATCAATTTCCCTCGAGTGATCGAGCAAGCCGAACAACTGAAGGCACACGCCGCGAGCGTGGTGTCCGTCGTCGCGATGGTCTTCGCCGCATCGATGTTGACCGGAGTTCTCAACGGAACGGGAATGGTCGATGCGATGGCGGCGTGGTTGGTCGAGATCATCCCCGCCGGCTTCGGGCCGCACCTCACCGTCGTCGCCGGTGTGCTGTCGCTTCCCCTGACTTTCTTCATGAGTAACGACGCCTTCTATTTCGGTGTGCTCCCTGTCCTGACAGAGGCGGCTTCTCACTACGGGATCAGTGCTGAAGAGATGGCGCGGGCCTCGATCGTGGGCCAGCCGCTGCACACCTCCAGCCCGCTGGTCGCTTCATTTCTGCTCCTGGTGGGGTTGGCCAAAGTCGAACTGGGCGACCACCATCGCAAGGCGATCTGGCGCGCCTGTGTCGTCGGCATCGTCATGCTGGCCGTAGGTGCCCTGTCGGCCTATCCGATCTAGTGCACATCAAAACCCCGTTTATCCCAAGATGATTGGAGAAAAGATGAAGATCGCCATGCTGCCAGGAGACGACATCGGGCCTGAAATCAGTGCCGCGACGCGTCATATCCTCGACATCGCCGACAATAGGTTCGGCCTGGGCCTGCAATTCGAAACTCACGAAGTCGGGATGGCCTGCTACGACCGCACCGGCACGACTCTGCCGCCGGCGGTCGTCGAAGCCTGTGTTGCCGCCGACGGCGTGATCCTCGGGCCCGGGGGTATGACGTTGTACCCGCCGGTCAGCGACGGCGGCGTCAACATTCCAGGTACCATCCGTAAACGCCTCGATCTATATGCAAACCTGCGGCCATCGCGTGCCAGGGCTGGTATTCCGCTGAGCCGCAACGGTCTTGACGTGTTGGTTGTGCGTGAGAACACCGAGGGGTTCTATGCCGACCGCAGCCTGTTCGAAGGATACGGCGAGTTCCGGCCCACACCGGACACCGCACTTTCGCTGCGATTGATCACAGAGAAAGCCTCCCGTCGCATCGCCAAGGTCGCCTTCGAGCACGCACGTGCGCGACGTGGACACGTCACTGTCATCGGCAAGCGTCACGTCATGCAGGTGACCGACGGACTGTTTGTGGCGACCGTGGAAGAGGTCGCCGCCGACTATCCGGATGTCGAGTTGCGGGAGATGGATATCGATGCGATGGCGGCCGATCTCTATCTTCGGCCGGAGCGGTTCGATGTTCTGCTCACCACCAACATGTTCGGTGACATTCTGTCGAACGAAGCGTCGGCGTTGGCGGGCGGCCTGGGGCTGGCCGGAGCGCTAAATGTCGGTGATCACCATGCCGCCGCAAACGCCGGTCACGGCTCGGCCCCTGATATCGCCGGACAGGGAATCGCAAACCCGACGGGCTTGATTGTGTCCGCCGCGCTGTTGCTGGACTGGTGGGGCACTCGCATGAACCAACCCGCCTATCTGAACGCGTCCAAGGCGATCGAATCGGCGGTCGACCACACGCTGACCGTGTCGGGGGTTCGTACCCGGGATCTAGGCGGGTCGGCCTCCACGATGGGCTTCGCGACGACGGTCGGTGAGGCGCTGGCAGCAGCGACCGCGCCGCTTGAAGGTATCCGCTGCTGAGAACGAGAAGGTTCGATCCAGGCTCACCTGGCCGTCTTGGTTAGGTGCCGCTGAGCTGCAGATTCGTGATCATACGCATCCGCCACGTGGAGATGTCACCTCGCCAGGGTATGCGCTGTGCATGAACGCACGATTGGCTGCGCTGAGGACGCCCGAGCTGGCGATGTCGGCCGGTGCCCTGTCGGTGTCCGCATCGGCCATCTTCATCGACCTGTCCCGGGTGTCGCCGGGAACTGCCTCGTTCTACCGCTGTGCGCTCGCGTTACCCGCGTTGGCGGGGCTCGCAGTGCGCGAGCGCCGACGGGAAACTCGCCGACCGTCGCGGTGGCTTCTGCCGGCCGCGGCTGCCGGGGTCTTCTTCGCCGGGGACATGTTGCTGTGGACGCAGGCGATCGCGGAAGTGGGTGCGGGCCTGTCGACCGTTCTGGTCAACGCCCAGGTGGTGATCGTGCCGCTGCTGGCACTGATCATCGACCGCGAGCCCGTGCACCGCCGTTACCTGTTCTGTCTTCCCTGGTTGATCGTGGGAGTGGTCCTGACCGGCGGAGTACTCGAACACGGCGTGTCAGGTTCGGACCCGGTGTGGGGCACCGTGCACGCGATCGGCGCCGCGGTGTGCTACTCGGGATTCCTTTACCTGCTGCGGCGCTCCGGGCGTCACGGTCATGTCGTGCAGTCCTACAGCCTCGTGGTCGCCACAGCGGCGGTGGCATCGTTGATCGCCGGAACCGCTTGGCACGGTGTCGATCTCACTCCGAGCATGGCCGCACTGGGCTGGCTCGCGCTGACGGCGTTGTTCGGCCAGGTGCTCGGGTGGCTCCTCGTGGCCCGTGCGACGCCGCGCCTGTCCAGTGACGTCGGAGCCGCGTTGCTCATGCTCACCCCGGTCGGGGCGCTCGTGCTCGGGGCCGTCGTGCTGGGCGAGCGGCCGACAGTTCTGCAGTTGACGGGAGCGGTCGTGATGCTGGTCAGCGCGTACGCCGCCACCAACGACCAGAAGTGGCTGCGCCGGATGATGCGACGTGATCAGTCGTAGCTCACCTCGACGACGTGGACGCGCACACCCGCCGCGGTGATGCGCTCGAGTTGCTCGGCATCGGCCGTGGAGTCCGTCACCAGGTGGTCGATCTCGTTGAGCGGCGCCATCTTTGCCAGCGTGACCTTGCCGATCTTCGAGCCGTCGACTGCGACTATGACGCATTGCGCGTTGGTGGCCATCGCGATCGCGGTGCGGGCCTCGGCTTCGTCGAAGGTGGTCGCCCCGACCTCGGCCGACATGCCGTCGGCACCGAGGATCGCGGTGCCGACCGTGATCACCTGAAACGCATGTTCGGACATCGGGCCAACGGCTTCAAGGGAATTCGACCGAACCAGGCCGCCGGTCATGATCACCTTCATGTGAGCGTCGATCGCGCAGTCGGCCGCGATGGTCAGCGAGTTGGTGACGATGGTCATCTGGGGCCGGCCCTTCAAGGCGCGCGCCACCTCGCCGGTGGTGACACCGCCGGTGAGGGCCACCGCCTGCGGGCCCGCCGGCACGAGTGCCGCGGCGTGCTGAGCGATCCGCCGCTTTGCGGCGACGGTCCGGTGGTCACGCAGCCGGACCGGGATCTCGCTGTCGCTCGGATCGAGTGCGCGGGCTCCACCGTGCGTGCGCACCAGGAGGCCCTGGTCTTCGAGTTCGCTGAGGTCGCGGCGCAGCGTGGCGGCCGACACGGACAACTCGGCGCACAGCACCTGAGACTCCACTTCGCCCCGGTCACGCAACAGGGAGAGCACTTCCCGCATCCGGTCCGTGCGCTTGGTCGACATTGCTTGAATCCTCCAATATGAGCGAAACGATCATTTTTCCTGATCGCTTCACCGTCAACTATTGCACGCTTTGAGCGATCTTCCCATTATCGACGAATGCCCGATACGACCACGGTCACACCGTGACCCTCTCAGCCACAGCCGATCTCGTGGCTGCCGCGACGGCGGACGGCACCGCTGTGCTCGCGTTCAACGTCGTAACTCTCGAGCATGCCGAGGGCATCGCCGAGGGGGTCGAACGCGCAGGGGCCGCCGCGCTCATGCAGGTGAGCGAGAACACCGTCCGGTTCCACGGCGGCCACCTCGCGCCGCTGGTCTCGGCCTGCGCACGCATTGCCGAGCGGTGCGCGGCACCGCTGGCAATCCACCTCGACCACTTCCAAGACGTCGCCTTGCTCACCGAGGTGATCGACACCGCGGCCGATCTCGATGTCACCTCGATCATGGTCGACGCCGCCCACCTGCCATTCCAGGACAACATCGACCGGACGCGGGCATACGTGCAACGCGCGCATCGCGTCGGCCTGTGGGTCGAAGCCGAATTGGGCGAGATCGGAGGCAAACTCACCGCGCACGCGCAGGGAGCCCGCACCGACCCGGACGAGGCCGCGGCGTTCGCGGAGACGACAGGTGTCGACGGGCTGGCCGTGGCCGTAGGGAGCACCCACGCGATGACGACACGCGATGCCCGCCTCGACCTCGACCTGATCGGTGACATCGCATCACGCGTCGCGATACCCCTTGTCCTGCACGGCTCGTCGGGCGTTTCCGACCCTCAGCTCCGCTCCGCGGTGCGCGCGGGCATCCGCAAGGTCAACGTCGGCACCGCACTCAACCTGGCTTACACGGAGGCTGTCCGCGATTCGCTCAGTGCTAATCCGTCGGTCTCCGATCCCCGGCCGTTCCTGGCCACCGCGCGCCAAGCGATCAGCGACACCGTCGTCGCCCTGTGTCGCGCGCTCACGCCGACCGCAACCATAGGAGAACATCCAGAGCGATGACCAAGACGCGTTCGAACATATTGCTGGACAGCGAATCCCGTTCGGATTCAGCACACTGGATCGCCGAGACCATCGCCAGGCACAAGGCCGGTGCGGCGGTGGGCACCTATTCGGTGTGCTCGGCACACCCGACCGTGGTCGCGGCCGCGATCGAGCAGGCCGCCGCCGACGGCAGTTATGTGCTCATCGAGGCCACGTCCAACCAGGTCGACCAGTTCGGTGGATACACGGGCCTGCGCCCGGCAGATTTCCGTGACCTCGTGTTCGGCGTCGCCGACGAGTACGGGTTCCCGCGGGACCGGGTCGTGCTCGGTGGCGACCACCTCGGGCCCAACCGATGGCAGCGTGAATCCGCCGATGCCGCAATGCGTAACGCCGAGGTGCTCGTGTCGGCGTACGTAGAAGCCGGATACACCAAGATCCATCTCGACTGCAGCATGTCGTGTGGCGACGACCCCGCCGTGCTGTCCGACGACGTGGTGGCGAGCCGTACCGCGCGGTTGTTGCAGGTCGCCGAAGACGCTGCCCATCGCGCTGGTGTGGCCGGTCCCGTGTACGTCATCGGCACCGAAGTCCCGGTTCCCGGCGGTGCGCACGAAACGTTGGGCGAGCTCACGCCGACGCCTGCCGACCGGGCCCGGCGCACCATCTCCGCGCACCGCGCCGCGTTCTCCGCGGTCGGTCTTGAGCACGTCTGGCCGCGGATCATCGCGCTGGTGGTACAGCCCGGCGTCGAGTTCGATCACGTCAACGTCATCGAGTACCGCCACGACGCCACCGCGGAACTGCGCCATGTCCTCGACACCGAGGATCACCTGGTGTTCGAGGCGCACTCCACGGACTACCAGCGGCCCGAACATCTCCGCGCTCTCGTGCAAGACCATTGGGCCATCCTCAAAGTCGGTCCCGCCCTGACCTTTGCGATGCGAGAGGCGCTGTTCGGATTGGCGCACATCGAGAACGAGATCGTCGCGTCGCCATCGCGGTCCAATCTCATCGAGGTGGTCGAGCGCAGGATGCTGGCCGAACCCGGATACTGGCAGAACTACTACGAAGGCGATCCGATCACCCAGCGCACGGCCCGCCGGTACAGCTACAGCGATCGACTGCGTTACTACTGGGCGGACGAGGAGGTTGAGACGGCTCGCCGGACCCTGCTGACCAACCTTGACCGCGCGACGGTGCCGTTGCCGTTGATCAGCCAGTTCCTACCCGCACAGTACGAGCGGGTGCGAGCGGGTGTCTTGGCGCCCGACCCGCAGTCCCTGATGCTCGACCGCATTCGCGACGCATTGCGCCCCTATGCCCGCGCTTGCCAGACCACAGACCGTGTGCTCACGACCGGAGGGGCCGATGACTAGCTCTCAGATCAACCGCGACATCCCCGCCCAAGTGGAGGGTGGGGCAACCATTCTCGAGATCGGTCAGCAACCGGACGCCTGGCGCGAGGTCGCGAGCCGTCCCGACGACGGCATCGCCGAATTCCTCCGTGGCGTCACCGACCGTGAAGGCCTGCGGGTCATCCTCACCGGCGCGGGCAGTTCGGCGTTCCTGGGCGACATCGCGGCCCCCGCACTCCGCCGTCACCTCAACCGGCGCGTCGAGGCGATCCCGACGACGAGCATCGTCGCCAACCCGTTCGATCACCTGGAACGTGAGACGCCCACGCTGGTCGTCTCGTTCGGACGCTCGGGCAACAGCCCCGAAAGCCTCGCCACCACGACCCTGGCCGACCAACTCGTCGACGACGTCTGGCACCTCGTGTACACCTGTGACAGCGGCGGTGAGCTGGCTCGCGCCCACAGCAGCCGGTCGAATTCAAAGGTCGTGTTGATGCCCGAGCGCACCAACGACACCGGGTTCGCGATGACGTCGAGCTTGACGTCGATGTTGTTGGCGTGCCTGACCATGCTGGGCGCGAGCCGGCCGGCCGATGCCGAGTCCCTGGCGTCCGCGGCCGAACATGTGATCGGCCTGCAGCCCGACGTCCGGGCCCTGGCGCGGACCGGCAAGCAACGGTTCGTCTATCTGGGGAGTGGTCCACTCGAGGGGCTGGCGCGGGAATCAGCGCTCAAACTCCTGGAACTCACGGCAGGCGAGGTCGTCACCTACTTCGATTCGCCGCTGGGGTTCCGGCACGGCCCGAAATCCGTGCTCGACGGTGACACCATGGTCGTGGTGTACGTGTCGACGGACCCCTACACCCGCCGGTACGACCTCGACATCATCGCCGAGATCCGTGCGCAACTCGGACCGGATGCCGTGACCGTGATCAGCACCGAACCGATCCCGGACGAGCTGGGGCCCGCCATTGTGCTGCCAGGCCTGGGGAGCCTCGACGATGCCCAGATCGCGTTGCCGTACCTGGTGTTCGCCCAGTATCTGGCGCTGTTCACATCGCTGGAGCACGCCAAGACCCCGGACAATCCGTTCCCGTCCGGTGAAGTCAGCCGCGTGGTCAAAGGCGTGACCATCTATCCGCTGGGCACCGCCGACCGGTCGTTGGTGCGGTGAACGCGATGGCTCGTTATCTGGGTGTCGACGGCGGCGGCTCGAAAACCGCGTTCGCTCTGATCGACGCGGCGGGCCGGCTGCTGGCACGGTCGGCCGCCCCGACCTCGTACTACTTCAGCGACGGCTTCGACGTGGTCGAACGCGTGCTGGCTCAAGGTGTTACCGACATCTGCGCGCAGGCCGGCATCACACCCGCCGACATCGACTCGGCGTTCTTCGGATTGCCCGGCTATGGCGAGGCGAGCGAGGATCTCGAACGTCTGGACGCCGTGCCCGGACGCGTACTCGGCCATGACCGCTACCACTGTGGCAACGACATGGTGTGCGGCTGGGCAGGTTCACTGGCTTGCGAGGACGGCATCAACGTCATCAGCGGCACGGGGTCGATGACCTACGGCGAGCGCCAGGGTGTGGGCCAACGGGTCGGCGGATGGGGAGAGCTTTTCGGCGACGAAGGTTCGGCGTACTGGGTGGCGACACAGGGGCTGAACACCTTCAGCAGGATGAGCGACGGCAGGCTGGCACGCGGACCGCTTTTCGCACTCATCAAGGAGCGGCTGCAGCTCACCGCTGATCTCGACGCCGTAAGCCTCGTCATCGACAAGTGGTCGGGCAGCCGCAGTTCCATTGCCGCGCTGGCGACCACGGTGTGTCAAGCGGCGAGCGCCGGCGACAAGGCGGCCCACCGGATCCTGGTTGCCGGTGCCGACGAGCTCGTGGCGCTGGTCGACACCACACGGGTGCGTCTCGGATTCGCCGACGACGAAACCGTGCCGGTCTCCTACTCGGGCGGAATGTTTTCCGACGACGGCTTTCTGGGGTTGTTCGTCGATGCATTACGCGCCACCGACGCCCGGTACGACCTGAGGCGCCCGCTGCTCGATCCGGCGATCGGAGCGGCGCTCTATGCCGCCAAAAACAGCGGACATCCGCTGAACCCCACCTTGCTACTCGATCTGAAGAAGTGACCACCATGACCGGACAACCGTCGCGCAGCTGGATCTTCTACGCCGCGCTTCTCATTCTGTTCTGGGGTGTCTGGGGCGCGCTGTCCGCCCTTCCCGCAACGAAATACGGATATCCCGACGAAATGATCTACAGCATCTGGGCGCTCGCCATGATCATCCCGGCGGCCTTCGCGTTGCGGAGACAGCGTTTCGACCGGCGACCGCGGGCCGCGGTATACGGCCTGCTCATCGGGCTCACCGGCGCAGGCGGCCAATTGCTGTTGTTCCAGGCCCTTACGATGGGGCCGGCATATCTCATCTTTCCGATCGTGTCGATCTCACCGGCTGTCACAGTGCTGATGGCGATTGCGCTGCTGCGCGAGCGCATCAGCCCGCTCGCGGTCGTCGGACTCGTTGCCGCGCTCGCCGCGATCGTGCTGTTCAGCATCACCGGTGGCGACTCTGACGGTTCGTCCGGTCCGTGGCTGCCGCTGGCGGTGCTGATCTGCGTGGCGTGGGGTGTGCAAGCCTACTTCATGCGCAAGACGGCGACCATCGGCGTCAACGAAGTCACCACCTTCGGCTGGATGGCGATCAGCGCGGTCATCCTGATCCCGGTCGCAGTGCTCTCGATGGGCGGCATACCGACCGGATTTCCTTGGCAAGCACCAGTTCTCACCGCGGCGACGCAGTTGCTCAACGCCGTCGGCGCGCTCTTCCTGGTGATGGCACTCAGCCGCGGCAAGGCCACGATCGTGGCGCCGACCACCAACGCGCTTGCGCCGGCGCTCACGATCGTGGTGTCGCTCGCCGCTTATCACACCCTGCCCACGCCCTATGGTGCGGTCGGAATCCTGCTGGCCCTGGTGGGATCCACGTTGATGGTCTACAGCGACGAAAAACGTGGTGCCGCACCGACTCCAACCGCAGCGGCCTTCGAAAGCACCCAGTTGAGGAGCCATACGTGAAACCCACAATTGTCATCATCGGTGCGGGCAGTGTCGAGTTCACCCGCGAACTGCTCGGCGACATCCTGTCCTTCGACGAGCTGGCATCGGTCCGAATCGTCCTGCACGACATCGATGCCGAGCGGCTCGAAACCGCCGAGGCCATTGCCAGGGCCACCGCCCGTGCCGCGGGTGCCGATCCGGAGGTCATCGCCAGCACCGACCGCCGGCGCGCCCTCGACGGCGCCGACTACGTCATCAACGTCATCCAGGTCGGCATGCACGAGGCGACGCTGCGCGACTTCGAGATACCGGCCAGGTACGGGCTGAACCAGACCATCGGTGACACCATCGGAATCGGCGGGATCTTCCGTGGGCTCAGGACATTTCCCGTCCTCGCCGGCATCGCCCGGGACATGGCGGAGGTATGCCCCGACGCGTGGCTGCTCAACTACACCAACCCGATGGCCATGAACGTCACTTTGTTGCACCGCGTCGCTCCCAAGCTGAAGGTGCTCGGTCTGTGCCATTCGGTGTACTGGACGATGGTGGGCCTGTGCGAACTCGTCGACGTGCCGTATGACGAGGTGTCGTACTGGTCGGCGGGGGTCAACCACCAGGCGTGGGTTTTGCGGTGGGAACGCAACGGTCAGAGTCTCTATCCGACGTTGGACGAGCGCATCGCGGCAGATCCCGAACTGCGCAGGCGCGTGCGGGTCGACATGTACCGCCGGTTGGGCTACTACCCCACGGAGACCAGCGAGCATTCCAGCGAATACGTGCCCTGGTACGTCCGGCATCCGGCCGAGGTCGAGCGCCTGCGGATCAACATCGGTGAGTATGTCTCCATCAGCGAGGCGAACCTCGCCGAGTACCGCCGGGTCCGCACGGAGCTGGCCGGGACCGAAGAACTCCCGATCGATACGAGCTCGACGGAGTACGCACCCCAGGTGATCCACTCTCTGGAGACGGGGACCACGAGGGTGATCTCGGCGAACGTCGCGAACGAAGACCTGATCACGAACCTGCCGAACGGGGTCGCGGTCGAAGTTCCGACCACGCTCGACGCATTGGGGGCGCACCCCATGCGAGTTGGCGAACTGCCCCCGCAGTGCGCCGCGCTCAACCGCAGTTTCCTCGGGCCGGTGGACCTCGCGGTCCGGGCATACACCGACGGCGATCCGCGCCTGGTCCGAGCGGCGGCCATGGTCGATCCCAACACCGCCGCGACGCTCACGGTGGACCAGATCTGGGAACTGTGCGACGAATTGACCACCGCGCACGGGAACCTGCTACCCGAGTCGCTGCGCCAGACTCTCAGACCGTGAAAGTCGTATCCCCCGTTCAGAAGTCGCCAACCAAGGAGTGTCCACCGTGATCCGACGCCGGCTCTGCATCGCACTGGTTACCGCGCTCGTCTGTCTGCTCACCGCCTGCGGGGGCGCAGACTCGTCGTCCGGCCCGACCGAGATCGCCGTCTGGCACGGCTATCAGGACACCGAAGGCAAAGTCTTCAAGAACCTCATCGACCAGTACAACAAGGAGCACCCCGACGTCAAAGTCACCGAGCTCTACTCCAGCAACGACCTTGTGCTGCAGAAGGTTCTGACGGCCGTGCGGGGCGGGAGCGCCCCCGACGTCGCGTACATGTTCGGATCGTGGTCTCCGAACATCGCCAAGATCCGTCAGGTCGTCGACATGTCCGACGTGGTGAACCAGGGCGACTGGAGCTGGGATGACTTCTATCCCGCCGAACGCCAGGCCGCGACCGTCGGCGAGAAGATCATCGGCGTCCCGGCCCTGGTCGACAACCTGGCCATCGTCTACAACAAGAAATTGTTCGCCGACGCCGGCGTTGCGGCGCCGACTGCGAGCTGGACGTGGGACGACTTCCGCGCCGCGGCCGCCAAGCTCACCGACCCGTCGAAGGGCCAGTACGGCTGGCTGATTCCCGCCGACGGCAGCGAGGACACGGTGTGGCACTACATCCCGATGCTGTGGGAAGCCGGTGGTGACGTGCTGACTCCCGACAACACGCACGCCGCGTTCAACTCAGAGGCCGGGGTCAGGGCGTTGACGGCGCTGCGCGACATGGCGGTCACCGACAAGTCGCTCTACCTCGACACCACCAACGAGAACGGCCCCAAGCTGATGAACAGCGGCAAGGTGGCGATGCTGGTCACCGGACCATGGGATCTGAGCCAGCTTTCCGACATCGACTACGGCGTGCAGGTGATGCCGACCTTCTCCGGCACCGACGGTGCCCACCAGACCATCTCGGGCCCCGATAACTGGGTGGTGTTCGACAACGGCGACAAGAAGAAGCAGGCCGCGATCGATTTCGTCAAGTGGCTGACCGCACCCGATCAGGTCAGGACATTCTCCCTTGGCACCGGTGACCTGCCGACGCGGTTGTCGGTCGGGCAGGATCCGGCCTTCCGCGACCAACTCAACGAAAAACTGCCCGGCAGTGCGACATTCGTCGAGAACCTGACCAACGTCAAGAAGGTGCGGCCGGCGGTCGAGCAGTATCCCGCGATCTCCGAGGCGCTCGGGCAGGCCGTCGTCGCCGTGATGCTGGGCAAAGACGAGCCCGCGACCGCGCTGAAGAATGCGGCCGACGCCACCGACGCCACCCTGGCCGGGAAATAGGCGACCCGGGGTTCACGGACATGCTTGAGGAAGTCCCCAAGAAGCGGAACCGGTTCCGGCTCAGCCGTGTCGGTCAATCCGAAACCGCGGCAGGATGGGCCTTGGTGAGCCCGGCAGCAGCACTGATCGGTGTGTTCGGTCTGCTGCCGGTGCTCATGTCGCTCATGCTGTCCTTTCAGCAGTCGGATCTGCTCACGCCCGAAACCCCGTGGGTGGGGCTGGACAATTACCGCAAGCTGGCCGACGATCCGGTGTTCGTCGAGGCGATCAAGCACACCATCATCTACACGGCATTGTTCGTGCCCGGCACGATGGTGGTCGGTCTGGTGGTCGCCACGGCGCTGAACCGCTCTGTTCGGTTCATCTCGCTGTATCGGACGGCCGCCTACATCACGATGGCCGTGTCGACCATCTCGCAGGGCATCATCTTCCTGTGGTTGACCGACCGCGACTACGGGTTGGTCAACGCGGCCCTCAACGCCGTCGGGGCACCGTCGCAGCCGTTCCTGGCCTCGCCGTCACAAGCGCTGTATGTGATTGTGGCGATGACGATCTGGGGCTGGACCGGTTTCTCGGTCATCGTGTATCTCGCGGCACTGCAAGGTGTTCCCGCCGAACTGCACGAGGCCGCCGCGATCGACGGCGCCAGCCCGTTCACGCGGTTCCGCACCATCACGGTCCCGCTGCTCGGCCCCGCGAACCTGTTTCTGGTGGTCTGGCTGACCATCAACGCGTTGCAGCTGTTCGACGAGGTCTACGCGACCACGCGGGGCGGGCCGCTGCGGGCCACCACGGTCATCGTGTACTACCTGTGGGACCGTGCGTTCGTGCAGTTCGACGCCGGGTACGCCGCGGCGATGGCCTACGCCCTGTTCGTGGTCATCCTGCTGATCACCGCCGTGCAGTTCCGTCTCGCCCGAAAGCATGTGCACACCCCATGACGAAACTTCTCCCCGCACCTGCGCCGTCGGTGATCGAACCCGACACCGGCACCCGGCGCCATTGGCGCCTGCCGTTCAGCCCTTGGCATCTGGTCCTCATTCCGATGACCTTCATCCTGATCGTTCCGCTGCTGTGGATGCTGATCACCTCGCTGGAGACCGAAGGCGAGGCCAACCGGTTCCCGCCGGTGCTGATACCCGAGCATCCCCGGTTCGAGAACTACTCCGAGGCCTGGGCCACCGCACCGTTCGGCCACTTCTTCCTCAACAGCGCCCTGGTGACGTTGGTGGTGCTGGCCAGCAACCTCATCGTGTGCAGCTTGGCCGGCTACGCGTTCGCCCGCATCCGTTTCCTCGGGCGCGGAGCGCTTTTCGTGACGCTGATGGCCACGCTCATGGTGCCCTTCCAGGTCACGATGATCCCGGTGTTCCTCATCGTCAAGTGGTTCGGCGACAACGTGTGGGCGGGCCTGGGCATCGATCACATCGGCGCCCTGATGTTGCCCAACCTGGCCACCGCGTTCGGGATCTTCTTCCTGCGTCAGTTCTTTCAGACGGTTCCGGTGGAGCTCGAGGAGGCGGCCAGGGTCGACGGAACGTCGCGGCTGGGTGTGCTGTTCAAGATCGTGCTGCCCCTGTCACTGCCGGCATTGTCGACCCTGGCGGCGTTGACGGTGCTCACGTCCTGGAATGACTTCCTGTGGCCGCTGATCGTCATCACGTCGCAGGATCAGATGACGATCCCCCTGGGGCTCAGCTACTTCCAGGGCGCACACCGGGTCAAGTGGCCGCTGCTCATGGCCGCCAACGTGATGAGCCTGCTGCCGATGCTGTTGGTGTTCATCGGCGCGCAACGGTACTTCGTCCAATCCGTGGCCAGCACCGGCCTGAAGGGATAGCCATGGTGAAGATCTGCGAGACGGGAGTAATGCCTTGGCGGAAGTAGAGTTTCGTGGCGTCACACGCCGATACCCGGGTGGCGTGCTCGCATTGAAGGGCCTCGACCTGACCGTGGCCGATGGCGAGTTCCTCATCCTCGTCGGCCCGTCCGGTTGCGGCAAGAGCACCGCGCTGCGCATGCTGGCCGGTCTCGACAAGCCGACATCCGGCGAGATCAGAATCGGGGGCAAGGTGGTCAACGATCTCGCGCCGGGGCAGCGGGACATCGCTATGGTGTTCCAGAACTACGCGCTCTATCCGCACATGTCGGTGCATCGCAATCTGGCCTACGGGCTGCGGCAGCGGCGCACGCCCAAAGCGGAGATCGAGCGGCGCGTGCGTGAGACGGCCGAATTGCTGCAGATCACCGAGCTTTTGGACCGCAAGCCGGGACAGTTGTCGGGTGGCCAGCGGCAGCGGGTGGCCATGGGCCGGGCGCTCGTGCGTGATCCGCGGGCGTTCCTGCTCGACGAGCCGCTGTCCAACCTCGACGCCAAACTGCGCAACCAAGTACGTGGTGACCTCAAGCGTCTGCATCGCGAAGTGCCCGTCACGTCCATCTATGTCACGCACGACCAGGTCGAGGCCATGACGCTGGGAGATCGGCTGTGTGTGATGTCGGCCGGTGAGGTCCAACAGATCGGCACCACCGATGACATTTACAACCGGCCCGCGAACACGTTCGTCGCGGCGTTCATGGGAAGCCCGCCGATGAACCTGATCCCGGCCGAGATCCGCCATGGCGCTCTGCACGTCGGTGCCGCAGAGGTCAGGCCGATGTCTTCTCCCGATCGCCCCGTGACCGTCGGCGTGCGTCCCGAGCATTTGCGGGTGCACAACTCGTGTGTGGACGGCATGGTGCCCGCCCGCGTCGACTTCGTCGAGCCGCTCGGCAGCCACGTTCTGATCACCGCCGTGGTGGACAGCGGAGCCGGTAGGCAGACCCGTGTCATCGCGCAAGCCCCCGCCGATACCGAATTCGCGTCCGGTGCGAAGATCGGCCTCGCGATGCCGCCCGAGCGGACGTACTTCTTCGACGCCGAGACTGGAGAAGCTCAGCGTATTTCGTGACGATCGGGCGCCGCGGCATTGGAGGTTTTCCCCCGCGACGGGGCGGTTGCCGTTGGATTAGCGTTTTGGTGTGACGACCACCGCTGATCTGTCCGACGATCCGGTTGCCGAGCCGGATAAGCCTGCCGCGGTCTGGAGCCCGGCGCAGAAGCTCGCATTCCGATTGTTGTTCACGATCGGTGGAGGCATCATCGTGCTCTCGGTCTACGGCAATCTCGGCTTGGCGGTGGTGATGTGGCCGCTGCTGCAGGCGCTTGCTCAGCTGGGCAGCTATGTGGCGCGCGGGGAAGGTGTGCACCTGGCCCTGTCCACATCGGGGGATTCCCTGGCCACGTGGTGCTTTCACCTGGGCTGGCTTCTGGTCGCCGTGGTGATCACCGCTCTCTGGACAGTTCTCGACGGCAGGCGGCCGAACTATCGCGGTCTGGCGGCGTTGCTGCTCGTGGTGGCGCGGCTGGCGCTGGCATTGTCGATGCTGCTGTACGGCCTGGCCAAGCTGATCCCGTCACAGATGGGCTACATGGCGTTGCCGAGCTATCAGATCCAATTGGTCGGCGACGTCAGCCTGATGAACACGCTGTGGGGATTCATGGGCGCATCGGCCCCGTATTCGATCGCTGCCGGGATGGTCGAATTTGTCGCGGGCGCACTGCTTTTGTGGCGGCGCACCTGGTTGCTGGGCGCCTTGATCGCGATCGTCGCCATGGGGCAGGTGTTCCTCCTGAACCTGTGCTATGACGTTCCGGTCAAACAGGTCTCCGGTCAATTGCTGCTCATCGCGGTCGCGATCACCGCACCGTACTGGCGGCCCTTGGCGCGGGTCGTATTGCAGCGTGGGGCAACTGAGCCCGTCACGCTGTGGCCCGTACCCGGTGCGGACACGCGATGGCTGCGGCGCACCGGCTCAGGCGTCAAGTGGAGTCTTGCCGTGGCATGTGTGGTGTTCACGGCCGTGCTGAGTGCCGTGAGCCTTCACTTGATGCACAACCGCTTGTCCACGATCGACGGGGTTTGGCGGGCAACGTCGTTCACCATCGACGGTCGGGAGGCCACCCTGCAGCAGACCGGCCCGGAGCCATGGGTCAACGTCGCGATCACACACCGGCCCAGCGACTACATGAGCGCCGTCACGCAGAACCCGGCGGGCTACATCACGGCGTATGAACTCGACGTCGAAGACGGTCGCCTCGAGCTGAGCCGCCCTGACCGATCGCAGCCCATCGTCCTGTTCTACCGCCAAGACGATCCGGATCGGCTTGTGCTCACGGGTACGGTCGACGGCAAGCAGATCGAAGGGCATTTCGAACGCCGTTTCCTGCAGCGGGCCAACTCGCATTTCCGCCTGGTCCAGCCTGAGACTGAACCCGGACCGGCCGGTCAGTTGCCGTGAGTGCCCCTCGCCCCAAGCCGAGCGCTTCTCCCGTGAACGCGGGATGAACCCGGACATTCCGTCTCGGAGCTAATGACACGGTGATAACGGGTTATCGATGCGTATCGAGGTTCGACACGATAGGGTTCGACCACGGTGTGCCGGGAAGTCTGGTCGGCAGCATGAGGTGGCGACCTGCCGCTTGTGCTTGGTGTGGTCTCGACCAGGTGAGGTGGTTCGTTGCCAGGCAGCCCCTTCTGTTCACCATTGATGGTGCAAGCGCTCCGAATTAGCGAACGAGGCAGTAATTCGTCAAGGCGCGTTCGCTCGCCACGGGCCGATCGCATATTTCGTCGGCCCCGGCGAGAGTTCGACATTGCTGCCGACATCGTTGGCGATGGTCAAGGACTGAGGCGATGATGGCGGCAGACGGTGGGGACGTGAAGAGCCCGTACCGGCTGTCGGCGGTCGAATGGCTGCTGCGGGTGACAGGCGCTGACGGCTTCACGGCGGGCATCCGGGACTTTGCGCTTGCACTGGACAAACACTCCGCGTTCAGCGGGCTCGGCCAGTCCGACGCTGCCTTGGTCGCCACCGCGATCGCGGTCGACCTGATCCATCACGAGGATCCAGCCGATTCGCTTCGGCAACGGATGCGGGCGTTACTGTCCGGTGAGGACGGGGTGGCGTGGGATGATGCGCACGCGGTGTATCAGGCGTTGGCGATCGCGGCTCAGGTTCCGCGAGTTCTCCGATGAAGCGCAAATTTCGAGGAGGAGAGTCTTCTTTGGTTCGAGGCTGACTCGCAGAGTTTCGCGCGTGCGTATCGGCATTGCCGGCGCCGAAGCTGCGCTGGCAGTCTCCGGTTGCGGGTCGTGAAATGGAAGTCCAACACGCCCAAGACGAGCAGTGACCTGAACGCGACGACGCTGACGACCTTCGCACGGATCTGGGTTCGGGTCACGGGCCGCCCTGCATGTGTCGCCTGAGTCCATCGTGAAACCGGTTAGCCGAACGGTTCAGAGATTGCGCCGGGTCATGATGCCAGTGAGGTGCTCTCCCGCGCCGCCGAGCTCGCCCCGCTCCGGATCTTCGGCCGTAGGCCGTAGTCCTCCGGGCGAAGCGAGATGTCGCCATAGCTAGCGAGGTCTTGTTCGGTGCCGAGTGTGAGTTCGGCAGCGGTCTTCGCTTGGAAGAGCGCTATGACCGCTTGATGGTGATGTTCGGTCCCCAGGGAGGTGATCGCCAACGTGAGTTTTCGGTCCACGTACTGGACCGACCGCTGTAGTTCTGAGTCGGTGCGCTCAGCCTGGTGAGCATAGGTACGTGGGGCCGTCTCCACGCTGAGCCTGCCGTACCAGCGGCATCCCAACGCACCGAGAACGCCGGCGCTCGCCGGTACCACGACGACCGTGCACAGCAAGCCCAAAACGCTGTCGAGCGCGACGGCGCCGAAGATTCCGAGGAGGAACGCGAGGATCGCCGAGGAGAAGAGCTTGCCCGCGGTAGGCACCGTTTCGAGTCCACGCCATGCCTTCGTGGCAGCGACCGCGCCATACCGAGCGGCGCTCGCCATGAAACGGGCGATGCCAGATATGGCCTTGAACGAAGCCCGGCCGATGTCGTCGGCCTTCCTGCGACCGAGCGAAGGCTTCGGCATGGACAACGCGTCCTGCTGATCCGGCTGAGCGGACTCCGGAGGCTGTTCGACCGGTGGCTCGGGTTGGGCTGCCGTACGTGCAGCTGGTTGCTCGGGCAACGCGTCATCGGGCGGTTGCACGTTCGCCACATCTGCCTCATAAGACACATACGCATCATCACCCATCTGATCCAGATGGCGGGGTCAACGCGCCGAAAAGCTGACCGCCCATGGGTGAAACTCCTTGCTTCGAAGTTCTGGCGAGCAACCCTCTGGGGAACGCTCTCGGGGACACTCACCCTGGGCGCGGCTACTATTGCTTAGTGCAACTATTGCTCACTACACTGGTGGCTGCGCGAAGGGATGTGCGATATGAAGGTCGCGATCAGCGGAGCCGGCGTGGCCGGGCCGGCACTGGCGTATTGGCTGCACCGAACCGGGCACGAGCCGACGTTGATCGAGCGGGCGCCGCAGTTTCGCACCGGCGGCTACGTGATCGACTTCTGGGGTGTCGGCTACCGGGTCGCGCAGCGCATGGGCTTGGAAGCCGCGATCCGCAGCGCGGGTTACCAGGTGCAGACGCTGCGCTCGGTCGGTCCCGACGGTCGGGCCCGGTCCAGCCTGAGTGTCGACGGCTTCCGCCACGCCACCGACGGCAAGCTCACCAGCCTGGCTCGCGGTGATCTCGCCGCCATCATCTACTCCACCATCGCGGACGATGTGGAGACGATTTTCGACGACAGCATCACGGCGATCGACGAACACACCGACGGTGCGCGGGTGAGCTTCGAGCGGATGCAGGATCGTGATTTCGACCTCGTCATCGGCGCCGACGGGCTGCACTCCACGGTTCGCCGGCTGGCCTTCGGGCCGGGCGCCGAACACTATTTGGGCTGTTGGGTCGCGGCCTGTGTGGTCGAGGGCTATCGACCGCGCGATGAACTGGTGTATGTCACCTACAGCCGGCCTGGGCGATCCGCCGCGCGGTTCGCCTTGCGCGACGACCGCACCCTGTTCCTGTTCGTGTTCCGCTCAGGGCGCGACCGCCATCCAGGGGGTCTCGACGCGCATAAGGCACTGCTGTGGCGCGAGTTCGCCGATGAAGGCTGGGAATGCAAACCCATGCTGGCCGCGGTCGATGACGCCGATGACCTTTACTTCGACGTCGTCAGCCAGGTTCGCTTGGACCGTTGGAGCCAGGGGCGTGTCGCGTTGATCGGCGATGCCGCCGGATGCGTATCGTTACTTGCCGGGGAAGGCACCGGTCTGGCTATCACCGCAGCGTATGTATTGGCTGGTGAATTGCTCTGTGCCCGTGGCGATTACCGCCGAGCGTTCGGAGCCTATGAGAAGCTCATGCGCCCACTGGTCGAAGCCAAACAGCGCAGCGCGGAGAAGCTCATCCCCGTGTTCGCGCCGAAGACAGAGCTCGGTATCCGACTGGGTCAATTGGTCATGCGTGCTCTGAATGTCGTTCCGTTGGGGGATCGTCTGGTGGCTCGTACCCTGCGCGATGACATCGCGCTGCCCGAGTATCCGATGTGAAGGGATGTGATGGTGGAGATCATCAAGAATGTGAAGCCGCCCACGGGGTTGGGTCGGCTGCTGTTTCGCCTACCGATCTACGGCTATCGGTTCGGCGTCGGCTGGTTGTTCGGCGGGCGAGTGCTGCTGCTCAACCATCGTGGACGCATCACCGGCAAGCCGCGTCAGACGGTGTTGGAAGTGGTCGAGCATGATCCCGCGGACGACAGTTTTGTCGTTGCCTCCGGCTGGGGATCCACTGCCGCGTGGTATCAGAACGTCATCCACACCCCGGATGTCAGTATCCAGGTCGGTCGCAGGGCGATCCCGGTGACAGCGGTACCGTTACCAGAAGAACGGGGTGCCGACATCTTCGCAAGGTACGCGGCGAAACACCGGATTGCCGCCAAGTACCTATTGCCTCGGCTGATGGGATTCGCCGTCGACGGGTCCGAGTCTGACTTCCGGGCGGTCGGCCGACACATGCCTTTCATCAAATTCGTTCCCCGAGCGGCATAGGGGGTCGCGGCCGGGCTTGCATCCCGTACCGCGGTACGGGTCTATCGTCGACGTATGGCCGCTACAACATAGCTTCCAGGCGTGAGATCTCGCCGCTCGGGAGGCGAACTGCTGCGCGTTTTCCGCCTTTAGCTTCCGGTGCGAACGTCGAGACCCTTCGCTGTTTACGAGCGTTGCGGTCTGCTGCCAGAACGACCGCGCGCGTTGGGCGGGCATCAGCTGTGTCCGTCCGAGGCAGTGACCTTGATGCGGGCCGTAAGAGCTGTGCGACGAGTACGATTCATCCTCGCTGAAGCCGCGGTCTTGCTGCCCGCGATGCAGCTGAGTGGTTCACGCGACGACGGGATGCGCCAACCGGTATGGACCAAGCTCGTCGAAGCCGACCAGAATCTCGGGGAAATCACCGCAGTGCGCGGCACTTTGCGCGCTGACCTTGACGCCGGCCGCAACGACCTCATTGCTTGTATCGAAAGTTCCAGGTGCCCATTGCCGTTCGCTAACGCCGACGCAATTCACAAACCATTATCGATGGCTGTTGCTCGGTGAACTCCGCACGTATCCGCGAGACCACCTCAGCGACGCATGGGCGTGGCCGCGAGCTTGAACCGCGGCAAGCGCACCGGTCAGGGATGACCGCAGGTTTCGTAGATGTTCATCAGATCTCGTTCGACAGGTGATAGCTGGTACTCCTGGCGGTCGGTGCAGCCGCCCACAGTGATAGCGATGGGACCGGCCGCTCGGCCGTCGTTGGCGATATTCCCTTGGATTTGATCGCTACTGGTGTAAAGCACTGGGGCGGGTATCCGACGCATTAAGGGTAGGTGCCGTTGTGCGAGTGCGGCTGCGGCATCGGGGTGGTGAGAGCGCGTCGCTTCGGCTATCCAAACTGGTGCGCCGACTCGGCCGCCAACCGTCATCTTGTCGATATGCGTGATGCTCTGGTCGGCATTGACCAGGCGCCACACGTCAAGTTCCTGTGGGCTGGGGTACCGGCCCGATGTCTTGATCTCGGCGGGATGTGGGGTTCCTGCGTTCACAGTCCAAGTGAGGCTAGCCAATTCGGCGAACCGGTCGGCCAGCACCGTGATAACGGCGGCGACGTCAGTGAAGTTCGACCCGTCACCGAGGTGGATCGTACCGATGTTCGAATGACCCCGGTCCCGGGCTTGCGACTGACCTTCTGGGTGGACGATCGTAGCGCGCAGGTTGATTGTTGAGCTGGGAAACTGGTGGCGCAGCGCAACCCAGCCGCGTGCCTGACTGATGATTTGCTGGTCGTTCACGATCGGCAATGCACCGCCGTCGATCGCGAAGTGATTCGAGCCGTAGTGCGCTTCGAGCTCGGTCTGGTAGCCCGTGTAGTCCACCATGCTCAGTGCCTGCAAGTAGCGAGCGGTGACTGCACCCAATTGACCGGCGCTGATGTCCTCCGCAGTCTCGACGTGGATGGTGAAGGACATCAATCCTCGTGCGGGGTTGTTGACGACGTCGCTCGTCACCGTCAGGACACCCGGTATTTCCCGGATCAGTTGTGCCAGTCGGGCGACGTCGGATCTGCGGTCCGGTGGCGTGGTTTGGCACGCTGTCAGCAAGATCGCGAATATCGCGACAACCGGACCCAGGCGCTGGGCCTTCGCGCTCACCACAGACTCCTTCCCGAGTTTGAGCTGTCGGTTGGATTCACTGCCAATGCAATGATTGCATAGTGCTATGGTTGGAAGGGCTTCGCTCGGTTCGGTGAGCGCTTGGGCATGGCCGGGC
Source organism: Mycolicibacterium mageritense (assembly GCF_010727475.1). Taxonomy (NCBI): domain Bacteria; kingdom Bacillati; phylum Actinomycetota; class Actinomycetes; order Mycobacteriales; family Mycobacteriaceae; genus Mycobacterium; species Mycolicibacterium mageritense. The sequence goes on along the minus strand of NZ_AP022567.1, from coordinate 2,179,649 downwards.
AGTTGGTCGATCGGGAACTGGCTCCGCGCAGGTTCGTCGGCACTTGTTCCGCTCGCGGTGACAGTCGGGGCGGTCACCGGGTTCGGTGCGGTCGGATTTCGCTGGTTGATCACCACGTTCACGCGGATGTTCACCGGCTATGACGATTATTCTGGCGTCGGTCGCGTTGCGAGCACTCACTGGCCGTGGCTGGGATTCTGGTTCCTCCTGCTGGCGCCGGCGATTGCAGGTGCGATCTATGGGCCGATCGTGTACCGGTTCGCGCCGGAAGCGCGAGGCCACGGTGTCCCTGAGGTCATGTACGCCGTGAGTCACCGCGGCGGGCGTATCGCGCCGCGCGTGACCTTGGTCAAGGCGCTGGCGTCGGCACTGTGTATCGGAGGTGGCGGATCCGTCGGCCGCGAAGGTCCAATCGTGCAGATAGGTGCAGCGGCTGGGTCCACGATTGCCCAGGTGCTGCGCCTCGATATCTCGCGAATCAGATTGTTGGTCGCATGCGGTGCCGCAGGCGGGATTTCGGCTACCTTCAATACACCGTTGGCGGGACCGTTCTTTGCGATGGAGCTGATCCTGCGCGACTTCGCCGCTGAATCTTTCGGTGCTGTCGTGCTGTCGAGTGTCACTGCCGCCGTGGTGGGTCGAACGTTGCTCGGTGATGAACCCTTCCTCGCCCTGCCGACGTTCGGTGTGCGTAGTCCGGCGGAGTACTCGTTGTATCTCGCACTCGGGGTCGCGGTCGGCATCATCGGCGTCGCCTTCTCCAAACTGCTCTACCTTGTTGAAGACGCCTGCGACTGGGTGTGGCGGGGCCCGGAGTGGGCGCGGCCCGCCGCGGGCGGTCTGCTGCTCGGCGGACTGCTCATCGCCCTGCCGCAGATGTACGGCGTCGGATATCCCGTGCTACAGAACGCTGTACACGGTCAGTATCTGATCGGGATGCTGGTCATCCTGATGGTCGGCAAGATGGTGGCCACCAGTGTGACCATCGGAATCGGCGGCTCCGGCGGAGTGTTCGCGCCCACCTTGTTCATTGGCGCCATGGCCGGCACCGCCTTCGGCACGATCGTGCACGACATGTTTCCCGGCATCACGGAAAACCCGGGTGCATATGGGTTGATCGGCATGGGCGCCGCCCTCGGCGGCGCGACGCGGGCCCCGATCACGGCGGTCATCATCCTGTTCGAACTGACTGGTCAGTACTCGATCATTCTCCCGCTCATGGCGTCGGTGGCCATCGCCGCCGGCACCGGGCGCCTGCTCTCTCGCGACACTATCTACACCGCCAAGTTGTGGCGCCGCGGCATCGATCTGGATGCGCCGAGTCGGTTACCGTTGACCGCCGAGCACATCGCACAGCCCCCGCCACAACCGCTGCCCGCCAAGGCTTCTGTCAGCTACGCGGCCGTCGCCATGGCCAACTCGTCGCACGAACTGCATCCCGTGGTCGGTAACGACGGCAGCTACCGAGGCTGTGTCACGGCCCGCGACGTCAATAAGGCTCTGACTGCACGGTACCCACCGGCGACCGTCGCCGACCTGCTGCACCACGTGCCCACCGTCAGCGCGGGGGTGAAACTCAGCGAAATCCTGGCGATGCTGTCCGGATACGGGAGCACCGGACTACCGGTCACCTCATCTGACGGATCGACGCTGATCGGTTGGGTCACTTATGAAACGGTGGTCACCAGGATGGAGCCTGGACCGTGACACCGCGTCGATTTCGTGTCGAGATGGCAAACGTGAAATGGCTCCATGTTCAGCGCAGGGCGCTGCGGCGGACAAATGCTCGCAGCTACTATTGCATGGTGCTACGATCGGCCACTGTGGTCAGCGCCGCTTACCCGTCAGGCTGCCGCGGGCGGCCGCACCCCTCGCATCGCCCAACGGTCGCCCGCGGCTCCCGGGAGCGAGCGCATCCATTACTACGATCCGGGCGACCCGGAACCGGGAGGGACGCGATGTCCACCCAAATCCTCAAAGCGGCGGTCGAAACACGCAGGGCAGGTGCAGCCACAGTGGTCGATCGTTACCGCGATTCAGGACATCGGTATCGACTGTCGGCGGTCGAGTGGATACTTCGAGTAGCAGGCCCTGGCAGGCTGACCCAATCGCTACGTGAGTTCGCGATCGCCATGGACAAGCACTCGGCGTTCGCGACGTTGCACCATACCGACGCTCACTACCTTGCTGCCGCGATCGCTGTGGACGTGCTCAATCACGATGAACCGGCCGAACCACTGCAACGGCGTTTGTCCGCACTCGTGAATGAGGAGGACGGCGTCAGCTGGAAAGACCCGCGTACCGTCTACCATGCCCTGGCGATGGCGGTGCAGATTGCGTCGATCAATCGATGACCATCAGAGGGCGCTCGCCAGGCTCGACAGGGGCAGTTCGGATCGGCTCCGTGCTCGCCGTGGCAGCTACATTGGCTGTGACTGGATGTACCTCAGGAACGCCCGCAGAGCCTTCGACGGACGTGGCTTCGCCACCGAATCCGGTCTTCGTGATGAATCGCTATAGCGCAGGCGATCTCGCAGCCATGATCACCGAGTCGGGCTTGCCGCTACCGCACGCACACGATGTGAGTCGACGAGACTGTCCAGTCATTCGATGTACCGACAAGATCGAGTCCGACACGGTGTCGGTCATGACGTTCCGCAGCAGCGGTGTGGCGGAACTCCACGCGGGCTTGACAGACCACAGCTTTCAGCTCTTCAACGTCGTGATGGTGTTCAATCCTACGGTCAATGCTGACCAGAAACGTGCCTACGAGGACGTCGTAACCCATGCCATTCAGTAACCCACGGTCAAATCACGCTGTGGGCGGGCGGCTCACCCCCGGCAGCGGTGAACGCGGTCAACGCAGTGACCAGACCGCGACGTTCACGCTCCGGCATCGCCTTCACCACGCGGGCGATCTCACGCCGGCGGCGAGCCGTGACCGTATCTACGACGTCTCGTCCACGCGCACTCAACTCGACCATGAGCTCGCGGCGTGAATTCGGGTGCGGTCGCCGGTCGATCAAACCGGCAGAGACCAACCGCTCGGCCATCCGGCCGATCGTCGATGGCTGGACATCGAGTAATCCCGCCAACGTCGCCAGGTTGGACGGACCGCGGGAGGACAGGATCACCAGGGCGCGGAACTGCGGAATGGTGATCGACTCGTCAACCTCGGCAATCGAACGAGCAGAAATCGCCACCAACAACCGCGACGCGGTCACCAACGCATCCGTGATCACATCTGCCGACTCATCGACCGACACCTTGCCCCGCACCGCCACCACTACACCCTCTCGACCGCACCTGCACCCGGTATACCAGCACTATGGCCAGCCGGGCGAGAACCACCTGCAACACGCGGGCAGGTCGGTCACCGGGAGATGCTGCGATAGCTCGGTCGCTCTTTCCGTTCGGTGGCGATGATGATCGAGTTGACATTCGTGCTTCTCCCAGAGTCGAACCTTTCGCTCGAGCAGCTGTCGAGGATCGCTCTTCCAGGGGTCGTCGGTGAGCTGGTCGCATGCGGGTACGCAGTCGCCGGCACGAGTGCGGCAGGCTCGGGTCGTCAGCAGGAGATTGCCGGCACCTACCAGGTACATCCGGGGCCCGCATCGATGACGGTGACCACCGACGCCGGCGCTGGACGACTCCCATTTGCGCTCAACGGTGCGCAATTTGGGAAACGGGTCGCCGGCCACGACAGCGACGGGGTGTTGTGGATGCGTTTGATCGTCCTCGGAATGAGGCTGAGCCAGGCTCACTCCATCGTGGCCCGCACAATGGATCCCGAGCAGACTGGAATAATCGCTGATGAAACCGGTTGCAAATCAATCTGAACAACATATAGACATGTGGCTTGTGGTCGCGCAGGGCATGTTTCAGCATCCTAAGCACGCGTTCTAGGCGCTGGTCATCAGAAATCTGTCAGTGTCGCCGAAGCGTAGCCACACCTGCTGTAGCTGGTTCCTGGTATTAGAAGTGGTAGAGCACGATCCAGACACCGCGGCGCGCCTGTGCGCGCCAGCGGGCGAAGATTTTGGCGATCAGGCGTGTGGCCCAGGGGAATTGGTCGGCTTCGGGTGCTTGTGCGCCGAGTTGTTCTTCGATGAACGTCAGGTTCGGGTTGAGTTCTTCGATGGCATGTGGGTTCGCTATACCGTAACCACGATAGTTTTTCGGGATCCCGACGTCGCGGAGCACGCGGAGTGCGCCCATCATGCGTGCGACCAAGGGTGTGTAGGCGTTGAATATGAGTTCACCGCCTGCCGTGAAGTGGTCGGTGATGGTGCGAAGGATCTGTTTGTTGTCGGCTTCGGTGAGAAAGCCCAACACGCCGTCGGCGACGATGATTGCCGGCTGTTCGCAGGGGATCTCTGTGAGCCATCCGGGTTCGGTCAGCGAAGCTGCGATAGGGTGGCCACGATCCAGTTCTGGAATGAGCTGCCGGCGTAGGGCGATGACGTCGGGGAGGTCGATGTCGTACCAGTCGACGGTGACCGGCGGTGCCAGGCGGTGCATGCGGGTTTCCAGACCGCACCCCAGTTCCACCACGACGGCATCAGGATGGTCGGCGATGAATTGATCGACGAGCCGGTCGAGCATCCGACTGCGTACGGCGACGGCGAGTCGGACCGTGCTTGAAAGTTTGGGGATGTCGTGGTCGAGGCGGTTGCTCACGGTTTCCGCCGACCGATCGCCCAGCAGCGGCCGTTTCTGTTGGATATCGAGGGCGCGGCCGCTGAGGGTTACCAGCAGGGTCTTCTCGATCGGGGTGAGGCCGTCGAAGGTGACTGTCATGGTGCGCCTTTCGTGTCGTCGCGGTATTGGGTCACGGCGTCGGTGATGCCGCGACCGGTGTCGGAGTTCATGAATTCGCCGATGACCGAATAGAGGTCGGCCATCGCCAGGCCGACCCGGGCCGCTTCACCGCCCGTGAGATCTGAGCCCATCTGTCGGGCCAAATGGTCGTGGAGCATGATCACTCCGGTGTGCATCGCACACATCACTGCCGCAGCATCGCGAGCACGTGAAGATCCGCGGGTGAATCGTTGCGGCCAGGTGCTGATGAGGAACTCCTCGGCACCCGCGGTGAGTTCGTCGAGGATGGCTGCCGCCGCTGGGCCACCTTCTACCGCGGTTCTGGCGAGATAGCGCATGATCGGCGTGCTCAGCTGATAGAGGTCAGCGATGAAACCGGGCTGGGTGATCGCTCCGGTTTCCACGCCTCGGGTGGTGCGGCGGCGGAATACCTCGATGACCTCTGCATCACAGGCCTGACGCAGATTGTCCTTCGTGCCGAAGTGATGTTGTACCAAACCCGGTGATACACCTGCCAGTTCGGCGATCCCGGTGATGGTTGCGCCTTTGACGCCGCGTTCGCCGAACTGGATCAACGCAGCGTCGCGGATGCGTGCGCGAGCCGTCAGGTCGTCGGGGCCACGATCCTGAGCACCGTAGGGACGTTCCACGACGACAACAATATAGAGATATAGTTTCCAATATCAACATATAGTCGGAGGTTGAGGCAGTGCTGGTTGAGCGTGTGGCACGGTGCGCTGACGTGGACGTCGTCGTGCCAGGGGCCGGACATACCAGGTTGACGCCGGCGTGTGGGTTTGAGACTGTGCGGATTGTCGATTCGTGTGATTGATCGAGCGCCCCGCCCGGCGGGGACATCCAGCGATGCGGCAGGCCGTGATTGGTGGCTGGCGTGATTCATCATGTCTTGCAGCCTGTTCCACCCGATGATGGATAGATGCGGCACCACCTGTGTGCACTGTATCGCCAAGTTGGGCTGCTGCCCTGAGCCCACCAGGCGCTGCGTCTCACGGTGTCGCGCTAGGCGGGCCGTGAGTCAGGACTGGTCGGGCGGCGCGGGTGCTGCTAGCGTCGGACATGGTGTGCCGGGAAGCCTAGTCGGCAGAAGTGATGATTCTGCGACAATGGGGTGTGCACCGTGGGTATGGATGTCGAGCGGACCGCGATCGGTCCGATGTTGCTGGTGGCAGTCGACCAGTTTGAGTCACCCCCGCTGGTGCGCGACCCGTGGGCGGCCCGGATTCTTCCACCTTCGTGGCGAGTACCGTTGGCACTGTGCCGGTTTGGCGCGGTGCGGCGCATGTTGCGCGCCGTGAGTGACAAGTCGGCCCCTGGTGCGTGGACCAGTCTGCTGTGCCGCAAGCGCTATATCGACGACCTGCTGCGCGAAGCGGCTGGGAACGGGCTTGATGCGGTGGTGATTGTTGGCGCGGGCTTGGACACCCGCGCCTACCGGGTGGATGAGCTGGCGGGGGCAGCAATCTGGGAAGTGGATCTGCCGGCCAACATCGAAGCGAAGTCGGCCGCGTTGCGCCGCTGTTTCGGCCGCATCCCGCCCACCGTCACTTTGCTGGCAATGGACCTGGATACCGACGATCTTGCAGAATGGTTGGCCAACAGTGGATTTGATGCCAACATGCGGACATTCTTCGTGCTGGAATCGGTCACGATGTACCTGCGCGAGGTGGCGGTGCGGCGCACCTTGCAGTCGATGGCCGCATGCGCCGTGCGCAGCCGCTTGGGGTTTACGTACTTCCGCAAAGACTTTGTCGACGGGCAGTGCCTGTACGGTGCGCGGGATTCCTATCAGCGATTCGTCGTCCGTAAAGGACTGTGGAAATTCGGGATAGACCCGCGTGGAGTTGCGGATCTGCTCGTTGAAACCGGCTGGCGGGAAACTGAACAAGGCGAAGATCATCGCGGCCGCCCGGGAAGCCGAGAACCAGCACCTGCTGCGGCAGTCGGGTGCGGATTCGACCGTGGTGTCCTCGGAGACCGCGGGCCGTCTGCTGGGCATCGCGACGCAGACGCCCAGCGTGGTGGAGATGATGGAAGACCTGCTGACGCCTGATGTCGGGTTTGCGATCGCCGAACGCGAGGTCCGATCGTTTGAAGAAGGGCGACCGCCGAAAGATTTGACGGGCATTGGGCCGAACTGCGGCCAGGCGACCGCCTGCTGTACATCCGAATCGCTGACGATGACGACTGACTCGTCCGTGCGCGGTGCTCACGGTGACAGCCCGCAAGAATGTACGTGGCACACCCTTCAACCAACCGATGCCGGGCTAGTTGCGGCTCCCAATCGGATCATGGCTGTCGGCTTGCACGGTGCGCAGAACGGCCTCGCGGAGTTAGCGGTGGTACGAGTCAGCGAGCGTCGCGGCGGATGCCCAGGTTCTGGCTTGACGACTGCTGGGGTCATTTGCAGGCACGAACCGTTCGCCTGCCAACTCGTCATAGACCTGCCAGCAGGTGTGCTCGTACTCCGCCTTGGACATCAGCCCGTCGCGGTGGCGTCCCTCAGCGTCAGACAGCGTGTGTGCGAGGTGCTGCAGCGTGCGGTGAAGCTCGGATGGGACCGTTTCATGCGCGGCCAGCCACACCGCTGACACCGTGCGGGCTGTGCGAGCTGTGTCCCCGGCGGCGACGTAGACGGCGATTCCGGTGCCGAGAAACACCACCGTGGCGAGGGTCAGCGCCGTCCATGGACCGCTGACGTGTGAGAGCACCACGGTGATGCCAACCACATCGACCCACTCCACAGCGGCCAACCGCACCAATCCTTACGCATCCTTAACGCCGGCAGACCATTCGCCCGGGATGGTTCGAGATCGGATGCAGCATCAGACCCGCGAGACGTGCGGGGGACTGGACCGCGGAACCGGTGGTCCGGAAACACCTTCTGAACGGGCCGACTGCCGTAGAATTCAGCGTATCGATCATGAGGCGGGTTCACCGCTGATCGTTGGACAGTACTTGCGCCCGCCACCTGATGAGTGCGGAGCGCATGATGGCCAAACCCGAGTCGGGTAGCGTCCCTATGCTTTCGCGTCGTGCTCGTATCACGCTGGTGACGGCGTTGGTCGGCCTGGTGACGGTGTTGTTCGTCGTCGCGCCATTATTGGATGCGTATGTCGATTGGTTGTGGTTCGGCGAGTTGGGTTTTCGTCGCGCCTGGGTCACGGTCCTGGCGACACGCGTCGCGTTGTTTGTCGTGCTGGCCCTGCTGGTGAGTGCCAGCGTGGGAGCGGCCATGCGATTGGCGTACGCATCCCGGCCCGCTGTCGTACCCGCGACCGCGAACGACCCGGTCACGCCGGTACGACGGGTGAATCGAGATGGCCCATGGTGCAGCTGTTTTTGCACCGTGGCCTATTTGGCGTCACCGATCCCGAATTCGGCCTCGACATCGGGTTTTTCGCGTTCGAGCTGCCGTTCTATCGGTGGGTGCTGAGCTGGTTGTTCGTGGCTGCGGTTTTCGCGTTGATCACCAGTGCCGCAACCCATGTCATCTTCAGCGGCGTTCGGGTGACCACGACTCAGCGGGTGGTGACCAGGCCCGCTCGCATTCAGCTTGCAGTGATCGCCGGATTAGTCGTTCTTCTCAAAGCCGTCGCGTACTGGTTAGATCGGTATCTGCTGCTGTCGGGAAGCCGCAAAGAGCCGATGTTCACCGGCGCGAGTTACACCGATGTTCACGCCACCATGCCCGCCAAGCTCCTGCTGCTGGCTATCGCGGTGTTGTGCGCGGTGGCCTTCTTCGCCGTCGTGGTGGTGCGGGATCTGAGGATCCCTGCGATGGCCACCGCACTGCTGGTGCTCTCCTCAGTTCTGGTGGGCGGGGCGTGGCCACTGCTGATGGAACAGTTTTCGGTGCGGCCCAATGCCGCAGAGATGGAACGCGACTACATCGAACGCAACATCGCCGCAACGCGCCATGCGTATCGCCTCGACGGTGACTGGGTCGAATATCGCGACTACCCGGGAATCGGCACGGCCCCTCCACGCGAAGTCGCCGCGGACCGGACCACGATTTCCAATGTTCGGTTGCTCGATCCGAGTGTGTTGTCACGCACCTTCACCCAGCAACAGCAACTCAAGAACTTCTACAGCTTCCCCGATCCACTTGACCTGGACCGCTACCGAATCGAGGGCCAGCTGCGCGACTACGTAGTTGGCGTGCGCGAGCTGTCACCGGACAGTTTGACCGGAAACCAACGGGACTGGATCAATCGCCACACGGTGTATACCCACGGCAACGGGTTCGTCGCCGCCCCGGCCAACCGGGTCAACGCCGCAGTCCGTGATGCGGCCAACAGCTCCGACAGCAACAGTGGCTACCCAATCTACGCCATCAGTGATCTGGCTTCTCAGGCCACGGGTAAGCAGCTCATCCCCGTCGAACAACCGCGGATCTACTTCGGCGAGATCATCGCACAGGCAGACCCCGATTACGCCATCGTCGGCGCCGGCCCCGACCAGCCGCCAGGCGAATACGACACTGACAGTTCACGCTACACATACACCGGCTTCGGGGGTGTGTCGATCGGGAACTGGTTCACCCGCACGGCGTTTGCGTTCCGATTCGGCCAGCACCGCATTCTGTTCTCGCGTGCGATCGGCTCCGAATCGAAGGTCATCTTCCATCGCGACCCCAAAGAACGGGTGCAGCGCGTCGCGCCATGGCTGACCGTGGACTCCAACGCCTACCCGGCCGTGGTGTCCGGGCGGATCGTATGGATCGTCGATGCCTACACCACGCTCGACAATTACCCGTATGCACAGCCCGGCAGGCTGTCGGCCCAGTCTGCTGGTCAGAGCGGTTCGCTGGTGCAGCCCAATCGGGTGTCGTACGTCCGCAATTCGGTCAAGGCCACTGTCGATGCGTACGACGGCACGGTGACCTTGTATCAGGTCGATCGCGATGATCCAGTGCTCGCGGCGTGGATGCGGGTCTTCCCGGGCACGGTCACCGGCGAAGAGCAGGTGTCCGAGGAACTTCACAGCCATTTCCGCTACCCGGAGGATCTGTTCGGCCTGCAACGGGAGATGCTGGCCAAGTACCACGTCAACGATCCACGAGAATTCTTTACCACCAACGCATTCTGGTCGGTGCCCTCGGATTCCACCAACGACGCCAATCCCGCCCAGCCGCCGTTCTACGTGCTCATCGGTGATCCCGACACGGCGCAACCGTCGTTCCGACTTGCCAGCGCGATGGTGGGGTACAACCGCGAGTTCTTGGCCGCGCACATCTCGGTCGACTCAGATCCGGCCACCTACGGCAAGATCACAGTGCTGCGATTGCCTACCGACACATTGACGCAAGGTCCCCAACAGATTCAGAACTCCATGATCTCCGACACCCGGGTCGCGTCCGAGCGGACACTGCTCGAAAGATCCAACAGGATCCAGTACGGCAACCTGCTGACGTTGCCGATCGCCGACGGCGGCATTCTCTACGTCGAGCCGCTCTACACCGAACGCATCCCCACCACATCCAATAGTTCGACGTTCCCACAGCTGTCGCGGGTGTTGGTCAGCCTGCGCGAACCTCGCGTCGACGGCGGTGTGCGGGTCGGCTACGCACCCACCCTGGCCGAAGCCCTCGACCAGGTGTTCGGGCCCGGCACCGGAGCAATCGCCACTGCACCCGGCGGTGGGGCAGCGGCACCCGCCCCACCAGCGCAGGCACCGGCGACCACCCACCCGCCTGGGCTCCCAGCCGCGCCTACGATCACCGAGCCGCCAACCCTGAGCGTCGATGAAATCCAAGCGGCCATTGAGGATTTGCGGGAGGTGTTGGAGCGTCTGGAGAGTGCGCTGGATGCACAGCGGAGTGGAGGAGGATAGGGCCCGCAGGCCAGGGCCAGCTACCACAGCCAATCCGCACGACGTAGCATCGCCGCGTGGCCGGCAACGCGGAACGATTCCATCCGGGCCGGGTCATCATGGCCTCGTTCGCCGCGGCGATCGCAATCGGCAGTGCATAGTTGGCGCTGCCAGCGGCCACGGAATCCGGCGTCGGCGCGAGTGTGCTCGATGCGGTGTTCACCGCAACCTCGGCGGTGTGCGTGTGACCGAGCTGATCACCGTCGACACCGCGACGTATTGGTCGACCTTCGGAGAAGTCGTGATTCTGGTGCTCATCCAACTCGGTGGTTTGGGCATAATGACGGTTGCTTCGTTGATGGTGGTTCTGTTGTCGCGGCGGTTGGGGTTGCGGGCCCGGTTGGTCGCCCAAGCCCAGACCCGGACGTTGACACCGCGTGATGTGGGCCGCGTCGTACGCAACGTGATCCTCTTCAGCCTGGCCTGTGAAGCGGTCGTAGCGGCCATACTGGTGGCTCGCTTCATCGTCATCGGGCAGTTCACGGTGCGGGGAGCCTTGTGGCACGGAGTGTTTCACTCGGTATCGGCGTTCAACAACGCCGGCTTCTCACTCAATGCGGACAGTCTGGTCGGCTATGTTGCCGACGCGTGGGTCATGCTGCCGGTCAGCGCGGCAGTGATCGTCGGCGGGTTGGGTTTCCCAGTGGTGTTCGAGTTGGCGCGTGCTTGGCGGCACCTCCGGGCATGGTCGGTGACCACCAAGTTGACGGTCAGCGTCACTGTGACGCTGTTGATCGTCGGCACGGTGGTGATCGCGGCCGTCGAGCGGCACAATCCCGACACGCTGGGTTCGATGCCTGTCGGCACCCGGCTGTTGGCGGCCGTGTTCACCGCAACCATGCCGCGCACCGCGGGATTCAACGCGATCGACATCGGTGCCATGAGCTCAGAAGGGCTGTTGTTCACCGATCTGCTGATGTTCATCGGCGGCGGGAGCGCCAGCACCGCAGGGGGGATCAAGGTGACGACGTTTGGTTTGTTGGCCGTAGTATTGTGGGCGGAGATGCGCGGTGAGAGCCGCGTCAATGTCGGAGTGCGGCAGGTGCCCGCCGACAATCAACGGCAAGCGTTGGCCGTGGCTGTTCTGTTTGTTGTGCTGAGCACCGCTGCATCGTTCACGCTGTTGACCCTGACCGACTTTCCTCTCGACCAGGTGCTGTTCGAGGCGGTATCGGCCTTGAGCACGGTGGGGCTCTCGACAGGCATCACCGCGGATCTTCCTGATACCGGCAAGTGGCTCATTATCGTGTTGATGTACGTCGGGCGTCTGGGCCCACTCACGTTGGCCTCGGCGTTGGCGCTGCGGCAACGCGAGCGCCGCTACGAACGACCGATGGAAAGGACCGTCGTTGGCTGATCAGCGAAACGAGCCGGTAGTTGTCATCGGACTCGGCCGATTCGGCACCGCCATCGCGTCGGAGTTGACCCGCCGCGGGACGGAGGTGCTGGCCATCGATGAATCCGTCAAGGTCGTGCAGGGACTCTCAGGGCACCTCACCCAGGTGGTGGCGGCCGACTGCACCGATATCGCCACGCTTCGCGAGCTCGGGGTCGACGAGTTCTATCGGGCCGTGGTGGCGGTGGGCACCGATATCGAGGCGAGCATCCTCATCACCTCATCGCGCGTTGAACTCGAAGTCGAGGACGTCTGGGCGAAAGCGATCACCTCCCACCACGGCCGCATCCTCGAACGCGTAGGAGCCACGCATGTGGTGTTTCCCGAGCGCGAAGCCGGGGAGCGGGTGGCTCACCTCGTCTCAGGGCAGTTACTGGATTATCTCCAGGTCGACGACGACTTTGCCATCGCCAAGATCCATCCGCCGCATTACGTTGTCGGCCTCCCGCTCGGCCAAACGAAGATACGGTCGAAGTTCGGTATCACCGTGGTTGCGGTGAAAAGCGGAGACGAACCCTTCACTTACGCCGCCGCCGACACCGAATTAGCCTACGACGACACTATTTTGGTGACCGGCCGCGTCAACGACATCGACCGTTTCGTAGGCATGACCTAGCGCGGAATGTTCTCGCATCGCGGGCTCGTTGGCAGGACGGTGACGTGGCTGATCCTATGTTCGACATACATGAACGACGCCAACTCTGCGATCTGTTCGAGGCAGTGGGCGCAGACGCGCCCACGCTGATCAAAGGCTGGACCGCGTGCGGCCTTGCTGCCCATCTGGTCCTGCGGGAACGAGACCGCATCGGCGGCCCTTGTTTGGTGCTTCCCGGTCGGTTCCAACGTTTTGCCGAGCGACGCCGGATCGAAGTGGCGACGTCGCACACGTTCGAGGATCTTGTCGCTCTGATCCGGTCGGGCCCGCCGCCCGGGTTCTTTCGCCTCGGGATCGTCCGTCGCACAGCGAACCTCAACGAGTTCTTCGTTCACCACGAGGATGTGCGCAGAGCCAACGGGTTGGGCCCGCGCGTTCTGTCGCCCGAGTTCGAAGCCGCCCTGTGGCGCAACATCCGCCACGGCAGCCGCTATTTGTGTCGCCGGTTGAGTGGGGTCGGACTTGAAATTGACTGGGCCGGAACAGACGAATCGATCTACGTCCACCCGGGCGAACCCATTGCGCGGCTCAGTGGCACCCCTGGTGAGTTGTTGCTGTACTTGTTCGGGCGCCAAGCCGCCGCGCAGGTCCACCTCTCAGGACACTCCGAAGCCGTCGCGGCAGTTTGTCGGGCACACCTCGAGATGTAGTTCGTGCGGGAAGCCGACGCGCCGTCAGCTGAAAAAATACTCCCACAAGGCTTCTCGCCGAGAGCGGTAAGGGGTACGGGTCTGCGTGTCAGCACAGGGCGTAGACCGCCCGTTCGATCGGAGACACAGGCAGATTCCTTCCGGCCGGGGCCAGATAGCGGTCCGTGTACTCGTCCGAACCGGCTTGTTCGCGTTGGTGCCATCCGTATTCGGCCAGAAACTCCGCAACGTCGTCGGGATCCAGGCCGAACTTCCACAACTGCTGTTTCACCACGAAGTCGTGATAGCCGTTCTCGGCGCCGTACATCGTGCGACCGTCGAGAAAGTCCCTGCGCACGTAGGTGAACGCCAGAGCGCTGCCCGGTGCCGCTCCGGCAAGGTGGTCCATGATGGTACGCACCGCAGACTCGGTGAGGTACTGCGTGACAGCCTCCCAGACATAGAAGATGGGTTGGGCCCGGCTGAAGCCGGTGTTCGATAACCGCGCGGTCAGATCGGCGGTTTCGAAGTCCATGGGCAGCAGCGTGACGGTGGTCGGCACGCGACCGAAACAGCGTTGCACGGCGGCCGTTTTGGCGGCGATGTTGTCCGGGAGATCGACCTCGCACACGGGCATGTCGGCCAGTTCCGGCATGCGGTAGGCGCGTGTGTCATAACCGGCGCCGAGGATGACGACAGCAGATATTCCTTCGCCGACGGCAGCTCGGAGGCAGTCGTCGATGAAGCGCTTTCGACACAGGAAGCCGGCCCAGCCGCCGTGGAACTTCTTGTCGGTGGCCGCCATGAGTGAACGGCGCACCACGGACAACCGCGCGGCGCCTGCCGCCATCCGTGCACCGGTGGGCAGCATGCGCCGGGCCCACGGGTCGCGGATCAACGGTGAAGGCTCGTACTGGTCGGCGGCGACAATCACCATGGGCCCGATGGCGGTCTGAGCGGCGGGTCGGTTCATACGGAAAGCTCCGGGTTTCGTAGGAATGACGACGTTGCCGACCAGGCTTCCCGGCGCACCGTCGTCTAACCTAACACCCAGCGCGTCGGATCAGCGGCCCTGCTCGGTATCGCTGCCGTGTTGGTACCAGCGGTCCAAGATCGCCGGAATCTCAGCCATCAGGAAGGCATAGAAGTCGCGCATCTGGGTCAGCCGTTGGCGGGCGGGACCGTCACGGTTGGTGGCGGCGATCCCGGCGTCGGCGGCAGCCTGCATGGCCGCGATGGTGTCGTTCTGGTTCGTGAACAGCAGCGCCCAGGCGTTGTCGCGCAGCCGGAAGTGATCACGACGGCTGCCCGGCACGGGCACCCGTTCGGCGAGCCCCACGGAGGTCAGCACCTTGAGAGCACCTGACACCGCCCCGGCGCTGGCGGTGAGCGTTTCGGTGAGCTCGCCCATGGTCACGCTGGGTTGGTCGGCGAACAGCAACGTGGCCAGTACACGGGCGGTCATGCGCTGTAATCCGTTGTTGGAGAGCACCAAGGCGAGTTGTTCGGCGGCGTGCTGCGCGTCTGATGGTTTCGACACCGGGATTTCCTCCATGCCAATTATCTTCACAAATTACTGAAAGTTTAGTACGGTCGTATGTGGTGTTCCGGGAAGCCTGGTCGGAAAAGGTGTAAACCGCTGTTCGCGGTGCCCGTCGCATTGTCGGCGGCCCGCGCTGACCGAAAGGCGACCGAGGCACCCATGGCAATTGTGCCGACAGTGGTCCGTTCAGAGACCGCAACCGAAGTCATCTGCGTACGCGACCTGACCTTCACGTATCCAAAGGGGACCGAACCCGCGATCAGGGGCATGGACTTCACCGTTGGGCGCGGGGAGATCTTCGGTTTCCTGGGGCCGAGCGGCGCCGGGAAATCCACCACGCAGAAGCTGCTGATAGGACTGCTACGTGGGCACGGTGGTCAGGCCACCGTGTGGGGCCGTGACCCATTGGACTGGGGGCCGGACTACTACCAGCGTGTCGGCGTGTCCTTCGAACTGCCCAACCACTACCAAAAGCTGACCGGGCTGGAGAATCTACAGTTCTTTGCCGCGCTCTATGACGGGCCTACCGCGGACCCTATGGCGCTACTCGATTCGGTCGGCTTGACCGATGCCGCGCACACGCGAGTCGGCAAGTACTCCAAAGGTATGCAGATGCGGCTGACGTTTGCGCGGTCGCTGATCAACAACCCGGAACTGCTGTTTCTCGACGAGCCCACATCAGGCCTGGACCCGGTCAACGCCCGCAACGTCAAAGACATCGTCTTGGATCTGAAAGCCCAGGGGCGCACCATATTCCTCACCACACACGACATGTCCACCGCCGAGGAGCTCTGTGACCGGGTGGCGTTTGTCGTCGACGGTGCCATCGTCGCCCTCGACACCCCCGCCGAGTTGAAGATCGCGCGCAGCAAGCGCCGTGTACGGGTGCAATACCGCGACGATGAGGGCAGGCTCGACACCGTCGAGTTCGCGATGGATGGGCTCGCCGATGACCCAGAGTTCCGCGCTGTCCTGCGCCGGCATCACATCGAGACCATGCACAGTTGCGAAGCCAGCCTCGACGACGTCTTCGTCGAGGTGACGGGACGGCGGCTCACATGACCAGGCTGGCTACCGCGCTGCGGTTGGAGTTGACGCTGCAGTTCCGGCAGAAATTCCTGCACGCCGGGATCTTCTCGGGGTTGATCTGGCTGGCCGTGCTGTTGCCGATGCCGCACAACCTGCGTCCGGTTGCCGAGCCCTATGTGCTTGTCGGCGACATCGCGATCATCGGGTTCTTTTTTGTGGGCGCCACGGTGTTCTTCGAGAAACAGGAACGCACGCTCGGGGCCGTCATCTGCACGCCGTTGCGGTTCTGGGAATACCTGGCCGCCAAACTTATTGTGCTGGTTGCCATTTCGCTGTTCGTGGCCGTCGCGGTGACGACCATCGCCGACGGACTGAACTACCGTCCGGCGCCGTTGGTTCTCGGGGTGATCTTGGGAACCCTGCTGATGCTGGTGGTCGGATTCCTCAGCTCGCTGCCGTTCAGCTCGGTGACCGACTGGTTTCTCACGGCAACCATCCCCTTGGCGATCATGCTCGTCCCGCCGTTGATCTTCTACTCAGGCCTGTGGCCGAACCCGATGCTCTATGTGATTCCCACGCAGGGACCACTTCTGCTGCTGGGCGCCGCGTTCGACCAGGTGAATCTGACCACCGGTCAGATCACCTACGCCTTGGTCTATCCGCTGGTGTGTCTGGGGGTGCTGGGCCGGGTGGCCCGCGTGATGTTCGACCGGTACGTCATCGAAAGGTCAGGTGTGCTGTGACCAGCGTCCTTCCCGTCCGTGTCGGCAAAGCGGTCGCCGCGTTCGGCCTCAACGACCTCCGGGGAGCGTATCGCGACCCGCTGTTGGTGATGCTCGTTGTGGCGCCGGTGATTTGGACAACCGGCGTCGCGGTGCTCACCCCACGGGTGACCGACCTCTTATCCCGGCGCTACGACTTCGACCTGGTGCCGTACTACCCGTTGGTGCTCACCGCGTTCCTCCTACTGACCAGCATCATCATCGCGGGCGCACTCGCGGCTTTTCTGGTGCTCGACGAGGTCGACGCGGGCACGCTGAGCGCGTTGCGTGTCACCCCGGTGCCGCTCTCGGTCTTCTTCGGCTACCGCGCCGGCACGGTCATGCTCGTCACCACAGCCTACGTGGTCGCCACCATGTCGCTCAGCGGCATCCTCGAACCAGGGCTGATTCCGGCCCTGCTGCCGATCGGCCTGGTCGCAGGATTGTCCGCCGTGGTCACCCTGTTGGCGATCGTCGCGGTGGCGGGCAACAAGATTCAAGGCATCGCGATGGTGCGGGCCTTGGGCATGCTGATCGCCGGCCTGCCCTGTCTGCCGTGGTTCATCGATTCGGCGTGGAACCTGGCCTTCGGTGTCCTGCCTCCTTATTGGGCAGCCAAGGCATTCTGGGTGGCGTCTGACCATGGTGTGTGGTGGCCGTATCTGCTCGGCGGCCTCATCTACAACCTGGTGATCGCGTGGCCACTGTTTCGCCGGTTCATTGCGAAGAACACCTGACGCGAACGGCGAAGAGGGTTACACCTCGAATCGATAGCCCATACCGGATTCGGTGAGCAGGTGAACAGGGCGTGACGGGTCGTCCTCGAGTTTGCGTCGTAGCTGTGCAAGGTACACCCGAAGGTGATGGATCTGGTTCGGTCGGGCGGCTGTACCCCACAGCTCGCGCAACAACTCTTCGCGTCCGACGAGCCTCCCACGATTGCGCACCAGAATCTCGAGCATGCCCCACTCGGTTGGGTCATGTGGATTTCGGCGCGGATCGTGTGCCCGTCAAGATTCCGTAAAAACGGGCCCGGTGTCCCGATCGCAAGTTAACGACCAGGGTGTACTTGCGTTGTCCTGTCTTGCCGAGGTGCCGCGTTGCCGTCGCGGTCTCAAATGTCGACACATGCGGCGGTGGTCGGCATTGGTGCGGCAGGATGTACTCGATAGATCGCCCATGACCCGACCGGCATGCACGGCTCTGAGCGCAGGCTGTTGTGTGCAGTATGCGTGCACACGACGGTCGCGACCTGCTCGCGAGCGCGGTAGGGTTGTCCTACAGGTGTGCCGGGAAGTCTGGTCGGCAGCACGGGCGTCAGCATAGAACGCGTGTGCTTCGTAGGAATTGACCAGACGAGGTGTTTGCTTGTCCGACAACCGATCACAGTTTGCGACGAAGCGTGCGTTGTTCGCTCGTGGATCGTGGTCGGAAACTTCGCGCATTTCTGACATCCTGCGCAAAGAAACTGTCGGCGGGGCATTGCTGCTGCTGGCTACCGCTATAGCCTTGATATGGGCCAATTCGCCGTGGGCAGAGTACTACGACAAACTGGGACAGCTACGGCTCGGGACCGACCGGCTCGGGCTGCATCTTGACCTCACGTTGGCGACCTGGTCTGCAGACGGATTGCTGGCGATCTTCTTCTTCGTCGTCGGTCTGGAACTGAAACGCGAGTTCGTCGCGGGAGACCTGCGCGACCCCGCTCGCGCAGCGCTTCCTGTCGCCGCCGCGCTCGGTGGAATGGTCGTGCCCGCTATGATCTTTCTAGCGTTCAATGCGGCCGCCGGTGAAGGGGCGACACGTGGATGGGCGATCCCAACCGCCACCGACATTGCCTTCGCGGTCGCGGTATTGGCGGTGATCTCGACGCACTTGCCTGCCGCGCTGCGGACGTTCCTGTTGACCTTGGCTGTTGTCGATGACCTGTTGGCAATCACTGTGATCGCTGTGTTCTACACCGACACCGTGGATCTCGCCGCATTGGGGTTCGCACTTATCCCGTTGGCGTTGTTCGCAGTCTGTGTCCAACGGAGGGTCCGGTCCTGGTGGATACTGCTGCCGCTCGCGGTCACGACGTGGGCGTTCGTTCACGAGTCCGGTATCCATGCCACCGTCGCGGGGGTGCTGTTGGGATTCACCGTGCCGGTTTTGCGCAGCCAAGCCGCGGGCGGCCCCGACGCGGGCCCGGGACTGGCAGAGTATTTCGAGCGCCGTATCCGCCCGATCTCGGCTGGGGTCGCCGTACCAGTTTTCGCGTTGTTTGCCGCCGGAGTGACGGTCGGCGGCTTTACCGGTTTCTCCACCGCACTAAGTGATTCGGTTGCGATGGGCATAGTGGTAGGCCTTGTGGTGGGTAAGGCCGTTGGGGTGTTCGGCACCACCTGGGTGCTGTCCGCTGTGACTCGAGCAAGGCTGGACAGTGACTTGCGCTGGATCGACGTGTTCGGCATGGCCTTGCTGGCAGGGATCGGATTCACCGTGTCCCTGCTGATTGGCGATCTTGCCTTCGGTGCCGGGACCGAGCGCGATGCGCACGTCAAGGTCGGCGTACTGACCGGTTCGGTGGTTTCGACGTTACTCGCCTCAATCGTATTGATGATGCGAAACCGGCACTATCGCAAGGTATGTGCGCAGGAAGCGCTCGATCACAATCGCGACGGCATGCCCGATGTATTCGAGGAGTCCGGCGGATCCAGAAGAGGAACATAGAAACGATTCGGGATCTGATTGATGGTCATCCGCTAGCCCATGGGTCGAGTGAGGCTCGGGATCATCACGTCATCGACGAGGGCGCGCACAGTGTGTTCGCTCGGAGCGCGATTCGACAAGATCGTCCGGAAGATCAGATAGCCGGGGAACAGATCCCACAGGTCTTCGCTAACCGCGGTGGCCTCGATCTCGCCGCGGTCGACCGCCTGTCCCAGGATGTGCTGGATCACGGCCCTGCGCTGATCCAGGAACTGGTGCTGCATGACCTCGTTGAGCGCCGGATTGCGTGAAACCTCAACCAGCACAGCGCGGATGGTGCCGGCATGAGTCTGTGCCTGCTCGCAGATGACGGCGCCGATCTGCAGGAGATCTCCGCGCAGGGTGCCGGTCTCGGGCGCCACCGCGACCTGGCGGATGCCTTCGATGAACGCGGCCAACACCAGTTCGGCCTTGGTGGGCCAGCGGCGGTACACCGTTGCCTTGCTGGCGCGCGCCGTTGCGGCCACGGCATCCAGTGTCAAGCCGTCGTAGCCGTGCTCTTGCAGCAGTTGCAGCGTCACCGCCAGCAGTTCGGCCTCCCGCGGCGACCATCTCACTGCATGATCGGCAAAACGGGTCACGACACCACCGTACTGCGCAGACGCTCCCCGCCGCGAGATCACTGTGTCGGAAGCGAGGTATGCAGTGCACCAATAGTGCGTTATAGTGCACTACGTGGACATCGAGGCTGCCAAGCTCGCGAGCGCGATCGGCGCACGGGTCAAGCAGGAGCGCCAGGCGCGGGGCTGGACATTGGACCAGCTCGCCGACGCGGCGTCGGTGAGCCGGCGCATGGTGGTCAGTGTCGAACAGGGTGCGGTCAATCCCAGTGTGGGGACGCTTCTTCGGCTCAGTGATGCGCTCGGTGTCGGATTGCCCGCACTGGTGGAGCCGCCGGAACCGAAGGCCGTCAAGGTTACCCGCAGCGGCGGCGGCGCCGAGTTGTGGAGCGGTGCGGCCGGCGGGCGCGGTGTGCTGGTGGCCGGCACCACGCCGCCGAACGTCGTCGAGTTGTGGGACTGGTCCTTGGGGCCGGGGGACCAGCACGCCAGTGAAGCGCACGCCGCGGGCACCAAAGAACTGGTGCATGTGCTCGACGGCGCGATCACGGTCGACGTCGACGGCCAGAAGATCGAGCTCGGCATCGGGGATGCCGTCGCGTTCCCCGGCGACGTCGACCACTCCTATACAAACTCCCACAAGAAGCCCGCTCGTTTCGCGCTCGCGGTGTTCGAACCAGGCGTCGGCAGTGCTCCGGCGCCATCGGAAGGTCACCATGGCTGAGACTCTGGACGTGTTCCTCGACGGCGCCCGCGTCGACTCCGCGGTCTACGACCTGCGCCCCGACTACCGGGCCCTGCTGCTAGCGGTCGACGGCCTGGTGCCCGGCCCCAGCGACGAGGCCAGCGATGCGCTGCTGCAACGCGCCGAATCCTCCGCCCGCCAAGCCCTTTCCGTACAGCCGGTGGATCAACTGCCGCACGTGGCGGCGTGGCGTGAGGCGTACCGCGCGTTCGGCGCCAAGCCTCAGCGCACCCGCAACAGTGTGGAGGCACTGACCCGCCGCGCTGAATCCGGTCTGCCCCGGGTCAACCGGCTCACCGACATCTACAACGCCATCTCGGTGCTGCATCAGCTGCCCGTCGGTGGCGAGGATCTTTCCCGGTATCGCGGTGCGCCACAGTTGATCCGCGCCACCGGCACCGAGCAGTTCGACACCACCGCCGCTGGGGAGTCGGTCGTCGAACACCCCGAGCCCGGGGAGGTGGTCTGGTGCGACGACGCCGGCGTGACCTGTCGCCGGTGGAACTGGCGACAGGCGCGTCGCACCCAGCTGCGTGACGACACCACCAGCGCGCTGTTCATCCTCGACGTGCTCGGCGCGATGACCGACGAGCAACTCGCCGCGGCGGCCGAGGAGCTGACGACTGAGCTGCGCCGTCTGGGCCCGGATGTCCGTGTCGCGCGCCGCATCCTGAGCAATGGAGACCGAACATGCTGATCCACCCGTGGGATTCCGCGTTGAGCACCACCGAATGGCAAGAGTGGCTTGCCCATACCGACCACTTCGGGATGCTCGTGGTCAACAATGTCGACCCCGCACACGCCCCGAGCGTGGTGCCCACCCACTTCACCGTCGCGGGTGAGGAGCTCTTGGTCCATCTGGCACGGCCGAACCCGGTTTGGCCCCACCTGGAAGCCGCCACCGAGGTGCGGCTCGCGGTGATCGGGGACTATGCCTACATCCCGACGTATTGGCGGGCCAAGGCGGGCGGACCCGACGAGGACGGTGTGCCGACGAGTTACTACACCGCTCTGCAGTTCGTCTGCCGGCCGACGGTGATCGACGACGCCGAAGGCAAGGTCGAGATCCTGACCGCGCAACTGGGTGACTTCCAGCCCGAGGGCGGATACGCCGCTGTCGCGGTCGACGACGGCCCGTACGCGCGCATGCTCCCCGGCATCCGCGGTTTGCGCCTCGCGGTGCACCGCGTCGACGCGAAATTCAAGTACGACGACCACAATCCGGTCGATCACCGTCGCCGTGTCATCGGCAATCTCGAAGAGCGCAACCACGCGTTGGATGCCGGCGCCGCCGCGCAGCAGCGTCGCCGCCTGGCCGCGATCGGTGACTGGAAGTCCTTCAGAAACCGATCGTGACAACTACATCCACTTCCCGCGTCACCGCCGTGCCGCCGTGGAGCCTGGCCGTCGCAGCGATGTTGTCGGTGCAGCTGGGTGCGGCGTTGTCGGTCGACGTGATCGCCGCAGTCGGGGCCGCGGGTACGGCCTGGCTCAGGCTCACCGCGGGCGCCCTGGTTTTCCTCGCGTTGACCCGGCCGCCGTTGCGTGAGATCCGCCGCGCGGATCTGCCTGCCCTGCTGGGGCTGGGCGTCGCGAGCGGGCTCATGAGCGTGATGTTCCTGGCAGCCATCGAACGTATTCCCCTCGGCACCGCCGTGGCAATCGAGTTCCTCGGTCCGCTCACCGTCGCGGCGTTGCGCGGCCACGACAAGAAGGCACTCACCTGGCCGGTGCTGGCGCTGGCCGGCGTCGTGCTGCTCACCGAACCCTGGCACGGCACAATCAATCTCGCCGGGATCGGGTTCGCGGCCACTGCCGCCGTGGGCTGGGGTGTCTACATCATGCTGACGCAGCGCATCGGGGACCGGTTCAGCGGCATCAAAGGTCTGGCGCTGACCGTGCCCATCGCCGCGGCGACCACCGCCGTCGTCGGGATCCCGCAAGCGGCAGGACATCTGACCCTCACCGTGATCGCGGCGTCGATCGGGTTGGCAGTGCTCTTCCCCATCCTTCCGTTCGCGCTGGAGATGTTGTCACTGCGCCGTATGACCCACACGGCCTTCGGTACCTTGATGGCCCTCGAGCCTGCGTTCGGTGTGGTGATCGGACTGCTTGTCCTGCACCAGAAGCCGACAATTCTCCAGGCGCTCGGGGTGCTGCTGGTGATCGGCGCCGGGCCCGGGGCGCAGTACCGCGGCCGGCGCGACCCCGACATCGCCGAAAGCCAGGCGGTGTTGCCCTATCCGCCGTAGTGGTCGTGATTCACAGCGGTCGGCGCGGTCTTGATGATCCACCGGCGCTGCCACGGTGTTTCGACAGCCCGCGGTCGATAGTGCTGCCGGACCCATGTCACGGCCTCGCGCGGCGGCACACCGCTCATACATGCCATCAAAGCCAATGCGGTGCCGGTGCGTCCGGTCCCGCCCTTGCAGGCGATTTCGACCCGCTCGGAACCCGCTCGCGCGAAGGCCTCCCGCACCGCGGACACCGCCTCACTGGTGGAATGCGGCAGCCAGAAGTCCGGCCACCGCACCCACCGGGATTCCCAGGCGTTCTCCAGATGCTCGGTTCCGGTGAGATACACGCCGAAATCGGCGGGCTCAGGCGGCGGTCCCGCGCGCAGTCCTCGGCCTCGCACCCGGTGGCCGCCGGGAAAGACCACGACACCTGCGACATCCGGATCCCACTGAGGCACGGCATCCATCCTGCCCTCAGGCGTAGCCATCGATCCAGGTTCCGGTGGCGTCGGTCCGGACCACCAACACCACGCCGGGTGCTGCCACGAGAGCCTCCGGTATCGACGGCAGGGTGATGGAACTGAGCGGCGCACACGTGTTGGGATAGTAGGTCTGCAGGCCCGGGCTCATCCCGAAGACGGTCTGCTCCTTGAGGATGATCGCCTTGCCGTCGACATGAAGTAGCGGTGGGCCATCGGAGAATGCGCACTGTTCGATGCCGTCGG
This sequence comes from Mycolicibacterium mageritense, assembly GCF_010727475.1. Lineage (NCBI taxonomy): Bacteria > Bacillati > Actinomycetota > Actinomycetes > Mycobacteriales > Mycobacteriaceae > Mycobacterium > Mycolicibacterium mageritense. The sequence continues at coordinate 2,155,905 of NZ_AP022567.1, read as the reverse complement.
CGCCGCGCAGGGACAGCCGGTTGCCGACGAGCGCAAGAAAATCGTCGGCGTCGTCCACCGTGACAATTGGACGCACCGCGGACGCCAGCTGATGGGCCTGCTTGGTCGCCGCGTTGATGTAGAAGCTCGTGCTCTGCTCGTTGCCTCGGTAGACCCACACCACGTTGCCTTCGCGCCCGGCCAGCGCCGCGCTGACACCTTTGAACGGCGGTTCGGGGGAGAACGTGGTCTCCCAGGCGGTTTCGCCGGTATCGGGGTTGACCGAGGTGAACCGGACGGTGTCGTGTCCGCCGTCGGGGCACCACAGCAGCGCCTGCGGCGAGCGTCCTGCCGCGTCGAAACGGTACTGGCACTGCGGTTCCGGCACCGGAGACGTCCACATGGGCCTGCCGGTGCGGGTGTCGAACCGCGTCCAGGTCTGTGCCTTGACGTTGTAGTCGAGCAGATAAGGGCGTGGTACGACGACGGTTCGGTCGGATACCGCGCGATAGGTGCCGATCAACGCCTGGTCCGAGGACCACCACAGCTGCCTGCCTGACGCGGCGTCGAACCCGATCAGCACTGACGGGTGGGAGCCGAGGCCTGCGACGACCGTGCGCCCGTCGTCGAAAACCTGCACCGAGGAGACCTGTGATTCGCCCGGCCCGTACCGGCGGTAGTGCCACCGCTCGTTGCCCTTGCCGTCGAAGGCCGTTATGCGGCCGTCCCCGAGCGTGACGAAGCCACCGACGACCGGTTGGACGAACCAGCGCCGGTGATGTTCACTGACCGCGGCGATCTGCACCGTGAAGTGTTTCGTCCCCAGTGCGGGCGGCACCGCGAGCTCCGGGACCGGCGCGGTGGTCACCGACGCGTCGACGAACCGCCGGTCGTCACCGGCATACAACGCCAGCGTCGTCGCGGAGATCCCGAGCACCAGCCCGAGCACGGTGCCCGCGACCGCCCGCCGCCGCCAGGAACGTCGCGCGAGCCGCACGTAGGCCGGACAGCCGACGATCAGCGCGATGACTGCAAGCGCCTCCAGCCGCCACGCGGCCAGCGCCGCGGGCATCTGGGCGGTGTGCGGGTAGCCCTGCAGCCAGCCGACGAATTCGGCCAGCCCGCGGCTGCGCAGATACATCAGACCGAGCGCCACCACGGCCACGAGTGCCGGCAGCGCCCACACGGCCAGTTCAGTGCGGCGCAACCGCCATGCGACCAGGACACACATCAGCAGCACCGCCGAGATGGCACATACGGTCACCGCGATCATCTGGGGTGTCTGCCCGCCGAGGGAATCCGAACCCCAGGGGCTGTAGTGGTACCTCTCCCACGCTCCCAGCGCAGGTGAGGGCGCCGCCAGCAGCCAACTCCACAACGCAAGGCCCATCGACCACACCAGCAGCACCGCAGCCAGCCCCGCGCAGACAGCCGACAGCACGGGACCGAGCCGTTTCGCGTACCCCCACGCTCCTTGCCCCCACGACATCAGTCGATTCTCACATCGCTGTGAACGGATGAGGCCCACATCGGTGCCAAGTACGCTCACGCCTATGCCCTCAGTTCTTGTCACCGGAGCCGCTCGGGGGATCGGCAGGGCCGTTGCCGAGCACCTCGCGGCGACCGGGTGGGATGTGATCGCGGGGGTGCGGTCGCAAGCCGACGCCGATGCCGTGACGGCGGTGCACCCAGACCGCATCTCGTCGGTGATCCTCGACGTCACCAACGCCGACCACGTCGCAGCGTTGCCCGACGCGTTGCCGACGCGGTTGGACGCGGTGGTGAACAACGCGGGCATCGCCGTCGCCGGGCCCGTCGAAACACTCGACACCGAGGACTGGCGTAAGCAGTTCGATGTCAACGTCTTTGGACAATTCGCTGTGACACGCGCGGTGCTGCCAAAGCTGCGGGAGTCCGGCGGCCGAGTGGTGTTCATCTCCAGCGTCAACGGGCAGCTGTCGGTGCCGCTGCTGGGCGCCTATGCGGCGTCGAAGTTCGCGCTCGAGGCCGGCGCGGACGCGTTGCGGATCGAACTGCGGCCGTGGGGGATTCGCGTTGTGGTGGTGGAGCCGTCACAGACCGACACCGACATGTGGCGGACCGCCGACGACATGGTGGCCGACGTGGAGTCCGGGTTGTCCGCCGAGCATCGCGCCCTGTACGCCAAACACGTTGCGGGCATGAAGAGGTTCGTCCCGGTGGCGCGAAAGATGGCGGTGCCGACGTCCAAGGTGGTCGCCGTCGTCGTCGAAGCACTCACCGCGCGTCGACCCAAGGCGCGCTACCTGGTCGGGCTGGGCAACCGGGCGCAGGTCGCACTGATGACGAACACCCCTGCCGCCGTTCGGGATCGGATTCTGGCGAAGGTCGTCGGGGTGCCGCGCCGGCCGTGACGGGAGAGTTCGTCAAACGTCACCCGCATGCGCCGCCCGGATTCTTCGCGGCCGAGGCCGCCGGGCTGCGGTGGCTTGCCGCGGCCGGCGGGGTGCGGTGCGTCCCGGTGATCGCGCACGACGCGTCGTCGCTGACGCTGCAGCGGCTGACGTCCGCTGGCCCCTCGGCCGGCGCAGCGCGCGAATTCGGCGAACGGCTGGCCGTCACGCACGCCGCCGGAGCTACGGCCTTCGGGTCTGGGCCCGACGGGCACAGCGGCCCAGGGTTTTTCGGGCCGCTCACCCAGCCGCTGCCGATGTCACTGAAGTCACACGCCTCCTGGGGCGAGTTCTACGCCGACGAACGGTTGGGGCCGATGGCGGTCCTCGCGGCAGATCGGCTCAGCGGTGCCGGGCGGGCATCGGTCGATGAGGTGATCGCGCTGTGCCGGTCGGGGCAGTTCGATGACGACGACGTGCCGGCCCGGCTACACGGTGATTTGTGGAGCGGCAACGTGATGTGGACGCCTGACGGTGTGGTGTTGATCGATCCTGCCGCCCATGGCGGGCATCGCGAGACCGATTTGGCGATGCTGGCGTTGTTCGGTTGCCCGTACCTGCAGGAGATCGTGCGCGGCTACCAGTCGGTGCGACCACTGCGGGACGGTTGGCAGGATCGCATCGCGCTGCACCAGCTCTATCCCCTGCTGGCCCATGTGGTGCTGTTCGGCGGCGGGTATGTCGGTGAGACCGAGGCTGCGGCAACGTCTGCGCTACGGTTGTCCAGCTAATCCCGGATGACGTTGCCGTAAGTAAATGCCATTGGCCAATGCGGTTACAACAGCGGGCCGATGTGTGCCATAAACCCAGGTCAGTGGCGCCATGCGGGCGGGACGGAATCCGTGGCAGGCGATGTTTGCACACGCATAGGCAACGAAATTTGCGATATCGCTTCGTGATCGAACGCAGCAACTTACGCTGCAGTAGATCTGTCAGTGTCTGCCAGTTGGTCCTTGATCGGGTAAGTGCGGCGTCTTCCCAGCGCAACCCAACTAAAAGAAGCGTTGCCAGGAATTTGCACGCTCGAAAATCTGACGCCGAAAGAAATTTTTCAGCAATCTAGTGATCTAGATCACGGAGGTGCTAGGTTGCCTGAGAGCAACCTGAGATGGTGACTGAAAGGACTGGTCAGATGGCCGTCAAACACCGGAAGACGCGTGCGCGCGCAAAGAAGATCGCAACCCTCGGCGCGGCAACTGCGACAGTCACCGCACTCACCGCCGGGGTTGCCCCTCTTCCGGTGGCAAATGCGGCAGCGGTGAAGCGGGACGTGGCGCTCAGCGCCGCATCCGGGCCGAACTACACCGACCTCATCACCAGTTCGTCGAACAGTCTCAACAACATCCTCTTCGCAGCCGGGAACTTCGGTGGAGCTGCGGCGGACTTCTGGAACCCGATCGCGGGCGCGTTGCCAGCTGGGCTGCTGCCGACGTTTGACGCGGAGACCGAGCAGTTCGATCTTCTGACGCTTGATGGTCTGCTCGGTGCGCTGACCACGACTTTGGAGAGCTTTGAATCACCCGACCTGACGACGATTCCCGGACTGTCGGGACTCTCGCCGACTGAGCTGACGGCGATCAATGCGGCGCTGGGCCTTGTGCTTGCGCCGGCAGCGGTGCTCACTGCGCCAGCCCTGGCTTTGGGTGGCGGGGCCGTCGCGCTCGTCGATACCGTCCTAAGTGGGCTTGACGCGGTGCCGTTGCTCAACGGAGTGCCAGGACTTGGCGACTTGATACCAGGTCTGCAGGTGACAGACACCGTCTTCCACTCTGAATACGATTGGTCGCTACTCGGTCTCAGCGGACAAACAAATGTCAGCAATCTCTTCGCGCAGATACCTGGGCTGACGGCCTCAACACTCGTTAGCGGTATTCTTGGCGGACTAACGGTGGGGCCCGACAAGAAACCCCTGAGTGACTTCCCCTTGATTCAAGGCACCGTCAACACGATCCTCTCGCCGTTGAACATCATCAACACGCCGTCCGTGACAGTTTGGGCGCCATCAGGTTCGGGCAACTACACTCTGCCGCTTGGTGGTGCTGTTGGATGGTTGGCGACCATGCCGACGCTGGCTGTCGGCACCATCGATGTCGGTGGCGTATCCGTGCCAGCCAGTGAAACGGTGGTCGCGATCCCGATCTTCGCGGGCGGTGCCGTATTGCCGCTCGGCCTTGCATCGTTCGGTACGGTCGCGACTCCTGGTCTCGTTCTGCCCACTGCCACAGGCGTTTCCACGATCCTCGGCACCAATCTGCAGACGTTTGCCATTCCGCTGATCGGTGTGAGTTATACGAGCCTGAATACGTTGCAGGCGAGCTACGTCGGAACCAACGGATTCAACTTCAACAGCGGTCAGACGATCGGAATTCTGACCACGCCGCTGGGGGCTCTGCCAATCGTCTACTCGCTGGGCTCCGTAAATGCGGGCTCCACGGGGTTCGGTTTCACTCTCCCGTCACTGTTCACAGTCGGCCTGTTGCCGTCCTTCCAGGTCGGCACGGCGCCAGTCCAGGAGTCTGACGACGGTCTCATCCCTGCGGCTGTTCCGAATACCTTCCTGAATCTTCCGACGCAGACCACCAATCTCGCGTCTTTGCTCGGTCTCCCGGATGTAGGCGGGGAGCTTTCGTCGACGATTTTGACTCCGTTGTTCAACGCGACTGCGGCACCCATCGGTGCCCAGATCACCAACTACCTCAACGAAAACTGGGGATCGTGGGCGAACGGACTCGCGGATGCCACCGAGCAGTTGACGGCGTTCATCGCGAACCTGTCGTACAACCTGCCCAATGCCAATACCCCAGAGGTTGAACCCGCTGCCACCACGCTTGCCGCGGAGGACAACACGTCAACACCTACGGTGAACCTCAACGCCGTCACCGACAACTTGCCGGATCTCACCGGTTCGACAAAGGACGCCGGCGACACGGCCAAGCAGCTGAGTAGCACTGAGAATGAATCGGATTCGACACCGCAGGGCAGCACCAAGACGATCAAGGAAGCCGCCGATGAGGCCCGCGGTCAGGTTGAGAAGTCGGTGACCGACGCGACCACTCGGGTCAAGTCCTCGGCGGAGAAGGCCCGCGCGCAGACCGAGAAGGCGATCAAGGACGCCCAGGATCGGGTGAACAAGGTCGCTGAGAACGGCCGCAAGCAGGTCGAGAACGCGGTGAAGGGCGTCGAGAAGGCGGTCAAGGACACTACGGACAAGGTGAAGAACGCGACCACCCCTAAGAAAAAGGCCGACAGCAAGGACAGCGACGCCAAGTCGGAGAGCAAGGACGCCGCCTAGTCCGATTCGTCACACCAGTCACAGATTCCGGCGGTGGTGTCGTTCTGCCCGGCTGTTTGCGACAAAGTCGCGCAAATCGCCACGCTGGTCTCTCCAAGCTCACCAACCCTATTGGTAACAGGCACTTCTGACACACTTGGCCATCTGCGCACCTTTGGCCTCATCAGCACCATGCCCGGCTTAGCGCGACAGAGTCGCTAACAGTCGGGCACGGGACAGGTGAGCAACAGTTCAGCTTGTGAGGCTGATCGGGCGGGTGGGATGTTTCCCGTGGGACCAAAGCGATTCAAGTGCTCCAAGTGGCGGATTCTGCGACTTTGTCGCAAACAGCCGGGCAGACCGACACCCCGAGCCGGAGCAGTGACAGCAGTGGCAGCTGTGACACATGTGCCTCCATGGTCGCCCCGACCGCGTGTTCGTGCCCAAACGAGCCTCCCAGGATGCCGTGCCATCATGTCTGTCGTCCACGGAGCGTTGGAGGAAATAGAACGTGCCGAGCTCAGCTGATGTGCGGTTGCGACGACGCCTGAGCTGCGGAAGCACCCGCTTGGTTGCGTTCCTCACCGTGGCGATGGGAGTCGTCGCCGGCCTCCGCTGGCCGGTCGGCGCGCTGATCATGGCGGTGGCGGTCGCCTTGACGGCCTGTCAGGTGAAGACGCCGGATCGGAGCTCGAACGTCGACGAGCTCACCGACATGATCCGCGAGCTGCCAGGGGTGCTGGCCGCCAGCAGCAGGACAGTCAACAGCACGGCCAGGGATCTGGTCTACTTCGTCATTCGCGTCGACACGGCGCCCGGCATCACCAGCGCCCAGCTCTCTGACATCACCTCGCGCTACCTTCAGGCCCTCGCCACGGGTGCCTTCGCCGGATACCGGGCGGAGCTCGACGCGGGCCAAGGCTGGAGCACTTTTGCGGTCGACAGCGGCAACCTACCCATCACCAACGGCCCGGAGGTCGTCCGCCAGGCCGGCGACTGGGTGACCCTGCGCCACGAATTTCCCACGGCGACAATACGTTTACGGGCCACGATCACTCATCCGGGTGGTCAGGCGCCGATCCAGGAATGGGGCCGCTCCAACGTCGCCGGCATCCGGCTGGCGGACCCCGCGAACCACTCAGACGTGTCCGCGGTGTTCACCACGTTGAGCACCAAGTTTCCGCAGCTGGCGCGCCTCACGTGGACCGTCAGCGCGGGTAAGCAGCACCCGGCCGACATCAAGACATCGCTGCGATTTCCGAGTGCCGCGGAACTGGATGTCTGGAACGCCCTCAACGCCGATCAGGCCATCGCGCACGTCGACAAGATGACGATCAACGGCCGGGTCAAAGCCCCGGTGTGGCCGGCCGAGGAGGTTCGGTCCCACGATCCCGGCGTCGCGGTCCAACTGGCGCAACGGCATCTGCCGATCGTCACCCGGTTACCGGCGCCGGTGCTCTACACCGCGAGCGACCAGATCCAGGGCTACATCAACGGCGACGGGCGGGCCACCGGCCCCGTCGCCATCACCACCGGCGGCTGCACCGACCGCGACAACGCCCTCTATCGGCCGCCGCCCGCCGAGCAGGCGCTGATCGCTCAGTACGAAATCTGTCATCACTGACCGCCAGTCGTCAGATCGTCGGCACCGTGCCTCCGTCGACGATCAGGTCGGCGCCGACCACCGACGCTGCATCGTCGGACACCAGGAACCCGACTGTGGCGGCGATCTCCGCCGGCCGGGCCGGTCTGCCGAGCGGGATCCCACCCAGCGCGGCCATCAACGATCGCAGTGCCGTGTGCCGGTCTCCGTCGCCGGCCTGCGCGATCCGGTCGATGAGTGCTTCAGCGGCATCGGTCTGGATGAACCCCGGCGATACGGTGTTGACGCGAATGCCTTTGGGAGCCAGTTCATTGGCCAGTCCCTTGCTGTACGCGCGCAGAGCGGCCTTCGCGGCGGCGTATCCGAGGGTTCCGTCGTACAGCGGCATCCGGCTCTGGATGGAGCCGACGTGCACGACGGCTCCTGTGGCTGCCTCGATCGCCATGGGCAGCAAGGCCCGGTCCAGTCGTACCGCGGCCAGTAGGTTGAGGTTGAGTTCGTCGGCCCAATCATCGTCCGTAAGCGCGGCAAACCCGCCCGCCGGTGCACCGGACCCGCCCGCCACATGCACGAGAATCTCGAGCCCGCCGTTCCTGCGCACATGATCGGCAACCGTGTCCACACCGGCCGGTGTGGTGATGTCGGCCGAGATGAAGTCGTCGGCGAAGTCCTCGAGATCGGGGCGATGACGCGCCACGGCCGTCACATAGGCACCCCGGGATCGGAGTAGGGCCACGATCGCGGCGCCGGTCCCCTTGGTGCCGCCCGTGACAACGGCGCGCCGGCCCTGCAGCGACTTCATGCGACTGCCCGGAAGATCGGCCAGCACAGCTGAGTGCGCCACTGCGTGGAATCGGTTGTGTCCCAGGAGAATCTGTCGTAGTATTCGCGCAGCGGACCCTCGACGCTGATCTCGTGACTGGTCGCGTACGCGCCGAGCGCGCTGTAGTCGACGTCGACGTGGTCATGCGGGCCCTGGTGGACGATCACGGCCAACTCAGCCGCCGGAATCACGGCGGGCCGGACCCGGCCGACGGGGCGGACGTCGCCGGAAACCGGGATGAAAACCGTGGCGTCACCGCGGTCGTCGGCGAAGATACCGAACCCGAACAACGCGGCGGGCGCGCCGGTCACGGTGAGCCGGTCGGCGGCGACGATTGCCTGCAGTTCTCCCACCGCGCCCTGCCACCAGGGCAACAGGTCGTCGCGATCGACGGTCGCGCTGATCGCGGCGGCCGGAGTCGCTGCGACAGTGCGATGTTCGATTCTGGAGGACTCGGCAGGCGGTGCGAGGATCGCCCGCAGCGATTCGACCGCACTGCGGGTCGCGTCAAGCTGGTCTTCCAGCCGTTTGAGATGTTCACTGATCAACTCGTTGCGCTCGCCCGGCGCACAGGTCAGCACCGCGCGCACGTCGGCCACCGGCATACCCAGGTCACGGAGCCGTCGGACGACCTGCACGGTCGGCACTTGATCGACCGTGTAGTAGCGGTAGCCGGTGCTGGGATCGACGTGATGCGGCTCGAGCAAGCGCACGTCGTGGTAGTGGCGCAGCGTCTTGACCGACAACTGCGTCATCCGGGAAAAGTCGCCGATCGACAATGTCGTACTCACCCGCTCAGTCTGAAGTCTCCCGTCACCGGAGAGTCAAGGTCGGCACTGGGACTTGACCCTCCAGCAACCCGAGGCTCCACGGTGGGCGCATGACTCAAACACTGCTTCCTGCCGTCCAGCGCTATGTCGACGCGGTCAACGCCTTCGACACCGACGCCATCATGGCGACCTTCACCTCCGACGCCGTGGTCAACGACAATCACCGCGAATTCGCCGACCCGGAATCGATTCGCGCGTGGGTGGCGACCGAGATCGTCGGAGACCGCGTGACCATGGAGGTCACCGAGACCGTCGACCGGCCGGGGCTCACGGTTCTGCGCGCCCGCTATGACGGCGACTACGACAAGACCAACCTGCCCGACGAGCTCGTCCTGACCAACTACCTGGTGCTTGACGGGGACCGGATCGCCGGACTGTTCATCATCTTCAACAACGGATAGAGGGCTCTCCGACAGGCAGTCCAACTACGCCCATTAATGCGTCCCATCTCGGGTTAGCCCCTACGTCGAGCTTGCCTTGGCCGGGAAACTCGTTGAGGTAGAGGCGGGTGTCACGGCAGGGACAGCGCGTTTCATTCGGGAAGCTCTGCCGAACGAGCAGCTTGATTTGCCCGCATGCGATGCCGCCGAGAGAAGTTTCGGATATTCGAGTCGTGCGTCCTGCTGATGAAGTTGCTGTGCAATGTGGCCTACGCGTGCCGGCCTCGCGCGGACACGGCGGACCGTTCTAGGGGGATAGAAATTGCAGTCGCCATGTCTCGAATCAGCGATGCCTTCATGATTGTGAATTCCTTTTCACGACCTCCGAAAATTGCATCGGCCGACTGAAACGTGTGGCAATCAAGATTGGCCGATTGGGTTTAATTCGGCCGGTCCGCCGTGACTCGGCTTCACGGCGATTCGCTGAGGAAGTGAGAAACCAACAAATGTTTTTGACGGATTCTAGCGATATTTGACTTCGCCCAGCGGAGCTGAGTGTGTCGAGAATATCTGCGTTGACCTGGGGTTTTTGTGGTCGCCGCCGGTCAGGATGGCGCCGGGTGAGGTGGGATCGCCAGTGGCGATTTCGATGATGCGGAGCTGTTTATGCGCTAAATACGGTCAACCATGTGTCCGCGCCGGATATTTGGTTTTGACTGCCGATGCGCCCGATTGGACGCGACGTTGGACGGAATCTAATCTTGCTGAAGTGTCCAGTTACAGCACCATTGCCAGTGTCCACGGAGTGCTACCGCCACACCGTTACACCCAAGACGAAATGACCGAAACGCTGCTCCGTCTGCCGGGTTACGAAGGTGTCGAGGATACTGTCCGCGCACTGCACAAAAGCGCGAAAGTGCACACTAGGCACTTGGTGCGCCCAATCGAAGACTATGTACATCTCAACGATTTCAGTGACACGAATAACGCCTTTATCGAGCACGCAACCGAACTTGGATGTGCGGCGGTATCCGGTGCGCTCGATGAGGCGGGGTTGCTGCCTCAAGACGTGGATCTGATCGTGTCCACCACCGTGACAGGTGCGATGGTGCCGTCCCTGGAGGCACGGATCGCCTGGCAAGCTTGGCCTGCGTCCGGATGTGCGCCGTGTTCCGATCTTCGGGTTGGGTTGTGTGGCAGGTGCCGCTGGGATCGCGCGGCTCAACGACTTTCTGCGGGGCGCCCCGGACAAGGTCGCGGTCCTGGTATCGGTGGAAGTGTGCTCCCTTGCGCAGAAGCGCAATCCGTCCGTCCCGACCCTGGTTGCCGGTGCGCTGTTCGGTGACGGCGCCGCGGCCGTGGTCGCCGTGGGGCGAGACCGGGCCGAGCATCTCGACGCCACCGGTCCCGACGTGCTCGACTCGCGCAGCCACCTGTATCCAGATTCCCTGCATGCCATGGGCTGGGACATCGGCACCGACGGCTTCGAAATCGTGCTCAGCGCAGAGGTTCCCGGGTTCGTCGAGCGCTACCTCGGCGACGACGTCACGGGATTTCTCCGCACACACGACCTCACCGTCGAGGAGGTCGGCACCTGGGTGAGCCACCCCGGCGGGCCCAAGGTCATCGAGGCGATCGTCGACACCCTCGGTTTGGCGCCGGACGCGCTCGACGTGACTTGGCAGTCGCTGGCCGAGGTCGGCAACCTGTCGTCCTCCTCGGTGCTGCATGTGTTGCGCGACACCATCAGTCAACGGCCTACCCCCGGCACGCCGGGCGTCCTGATGGCGATGGGTCCGGGCTTCTGCTCCGAACTCGTCCTGCTGCGCTGGCGCTGATCGATATGAAGGCATTTCTTGCGTTGATCTTGTTGGTCGCCGCCGAGCGGATCGCCGAACTGGTGGTGTCCAGCCGCAACTTGGAGTGGAGTAAGGCCGACGGCGGCAAGGAATTTGGCGCCGGCCACTATCCGGTGATGGTGGCGCTGCACACCGGGCTGCTGATCGGCGCGGTGTGCGAGGCATCGGTGCGCAGGCGCCGGTTCTGGCCGATGCTCGTGTTTGTGGCGGTCGCCCAGGGATTGCGCTGGTGGTGTATCACCACACTGGGGCGCCAGTGGAACACCCGGGTAGTTGTCGTGCCCGGCGCTGCGCGTGTCATCGGCGGGCCGTATCGCTATGTGCGCCACCCGAATTACGTGGCAGTGGTACTCGAGGGTGCGGCGCTACCCTTGGCCGGGGGTGCCTGGATCACGGCATTGGTGTTCTCGGTGGCCAACGCGGCACTGCTGCGCACCCGGATCCGCGTAGAGAACGCGGCATTGCAGAACCTATCGTGATTATCCGATCGTCGCGGACCCGGATCATGGCCGGTCATCAGTCGCAACTGCTACATATCCCGGTCAATGACAGCTGCAGACCGCACGAACAGAATGCCGCTTCGCGCCGGACGTCGCGTGAACGTTGGCCACGGGTGTGCACCTGGTTGAGGGGGTGTTTCACGTACCAGGTGCCCTTCCGCGAACTGGGAGCGCGCCCTGCCCCGGCTCCCGCGACCCGGATGATCTCGTCCTCGGTGGTGAATCCTGTTGTGTAGCCGTAATAGATGTGCAGATCGGGGAGCCCGTCAGCTCTGCTGGCGATGATGTACGGCTTGCCTGACTGGGTCACCGCGCGGTACTCGCGGATGCCGACGGCCATGACCAATCGCCGGACGAACTCGTGGTTCTCGGCCGGAATCCCTGCCTTCGACAGCGCCGCGAGAAGCGAGTCGGACGCCTGGTCTGCGGTGGTCATCGTGGTCTCAGAATAGGATTGCCGCTGCTCGGCAGACACCGTCGACGTCCGACCAACGGGCGAACATTTCTTGAAGCTTGAGGTTCCACCCAGGTGACGTGTCGGAGCAGGTAACCGGCAGCTAGATACTTGCGTCGGCGAATAGTCTCATAGACATGCCGTTGGGGACCGGTGAGAAGTTCGCGGGATATACCGTCCTGCGGCTTCTGGGTTCCGGCGGCATGGGCGAGGTCTATCTCGTGAGCCATCCCCGGTTGCCGCGGCAGGACGCGCTGAAGGTGCTGCCGGCTGAGATGAGCTCCGACGAGGGGTACCGCGCCCGGTTCACCCGCGAGGCGGATGTGGCCGCCGGGCTGTGGCACCCGCACATCGTCGGCGTGCACGACCGGGGCGAATCCGAAGGCCGGTTGTGGATCGCGATGGATTACGTCGACGGCACCGACGCGGCCCGGATGCAACGCGAGCGGTATCCGTCGGGCATGCCACCGGCCGAGGTCGTCCCGATCCTCAACGCCGTCGCGTCCGCGCTGGATTACGCGCACAGCAGCCACCTGCTGCACCGCGACGTCAAACCATCCAACATCCTGCTGACCCAGCCGGAGCGCGGCCCGCGACGAATCATGCTGGCCGACTTCGGTGTTGCCCGCCTCACCACCGACGACAGCGGATTGACCACCACCAACACCGCGGTCGGCTCGGTGGCCTACATCGCTCCGGAACAGCTCACGAGCGCACCACTCGATGCCCGCGCGGACCAGTACGCGTTGGCGGCCACCGCCTATCACCTGTTGACCGGGGCACCACCGTTCGCGCACACCAATCCTGCCGTGGTGATCGCCAAACGGCTGAGCAGCCCGCCGCCGGTCATGTCCGAGACTCACCCACGCCTGCGCGGATTGGACGCCGTCATGGCCCGAGGTATGGCGAGAGATCCGCGGGGCCGGTTCAATTCGTGTTCGGAGTTCGCCGAAGCGTTCGCGACGCGCGCGGCGCACCCTGACGTTCCGGAGCGTGAACCGCCCACGGTCCCGGTCGCTGCGCGCATGCCGGGACCGCCGCCTGTGCCGCGCAATGTTGCGCCACCGCCGGTGATGGTGTCGGGCTGGACGACGCCGCGCGTCCCCGGCGACGACAGACCACCACCGCTCACAGCCGCTGCGCCCCAGGAGAAATCGTCGCGCAGCCGACTGCTGTGGTTGTTCTCGGCGGTCGCGTTGGCGGTGATCGTCGTCGCGGTGGTGCTGGCCGTCAACATCACTGGCGGGGATGCGCCGTCGGTCGTCACATCCGAGGCGCTCACGCCGGTCACGTCGGAATCAGAATCCGACACCACCACGACCACCACGGTGCGCACCCCGACGGCAACCGCGAAACCGCCGGTGATCGTCGGCGCGGATCCGCGCAACGAGAACTGCGCCGACGGAATCCAACTGCCCGGCACCAGCGGGTGGGCCAGCCGAGCCGGTCGCGGCAGCGCGGAAACGTCCTGCTTCTTCGCCCGCAGTGTGCTGGAGGCCTACTGGGCTGAATACCCCTCGCCGAGCACGGAGAGCCGGACGGTCCAGGCCGCCGGCTCGGTTCCGTGCACCACCACCGAGGGCGAATGCGCGGGCGACAAGTTCGTGATGCACTGCGCCGTGCTGGGCCGCGACGGTTGGATCACCTGCACGGGTGGCAAGAACGCGCGCGTGTATCTGTACTAGCGCTGACGCTACTGCGGATGTTCACGCAGCCAAGTCAGCACCTGCCCGGCGTGCTCGTTCGGAGGAAAGATCGGATAGAAGACATGCTCGATGACGCCGCCGCGCACGACCATCGTCAGCCGCTTGTACAGCCGGGCGCCGCCGGCTTCGAATGTCGGCAGGCGGAGCGCGTCGGCCACGAGAAAGCCGGGATCAGAAAGTATGTCGAACGGCAGTGAGAGCCGCTCGACGACTTCGCTCTGATAGTCGGTGTCCTGACTGGACAACCCGAAGACCCGTCCCGCGCCCGCTTCCAGCAGATCTCGGAAGTGGTCACGGAAGCCGCACGATTCGGGTGTGCAGCCGCGTGCGCCGGGAATCGCATCCCATCCGTCCGGGATGTCGGTTCCCGGCCTGCCTGTCAGGGGATAGATGTAGATCACCGTGCGGCGGTCGCCCAGCAGGTCCAGGCGGATCGTCCTGCCGGAGGTGCTTTCCAGAGCGATCTGCGGCACGGTGCTACCGGTGAGATGGTCGGCCGCGTGGTCGTCATGGGGGATCGGTAAGTCGGCAGGCAACGTCAAGTAGTCGGATTCGTCAGCTGCACTCGATGATTGGCCGCCGCGCGATGCCGCTGCATGAAGCGCTGAGATCAGCGCCGAGCGTTTCGAGGACAGCTCCTCGATACGCTCGGTGAGATCGTCGATGACGTCGCGGTAGCTCGCCAACGACGAGGGGCACTCGTCGGAGTGCAGCCGCCCCGCCGACAGACACTCCAGGAACGGCCGGGTCCGCTCGACGGGGATTCCCAGCCGGTGCAGCGACTTGATCTCCTGGACCAGGCGGACGTCGTCGACGTCGTAGCGGCGGTAGCCGTTGGGCAATCGGCCGGGCGTGATCAGACCCAGGGATTCGTAGTAACGAACAGCCTTGATGGTGACGCCGGTGTGGCGGGCCAGTTCGCCGATCGTCATGTCACTCATGCGACCACGCTAAACCTTGCCCTTGAGGGCAAGGTCAAGGATCAGTTCCGCGCCAACGCGCTTTCGGCCAATCCGCCGAGCACCGGTGCCATCAACTGGGCGTACTCGCCGGTGATGTGGTTGTCATCGCGGAACACCAGCGTGTTGCCGATGATCACGGGGCACCGCTGATCTGTGCAGAAAAACTCGTCGAGGTTGGCGTACTGCCCGCCGGCGGCTCGGACTGCTGCGGCCTCTGCGGCTATCCCGTTGTCGTTCAACGCCACTGACCGTTGCGGGGTGCAGGCGCCGACATCGTTCATGTGGCCCGACAGGCACGTCGGCACAGTGGTGTGCGGATCGGGTACGGGCCCCAAGACCACGACTCTGGCACCGGTACCACGCAATTGACCAACCAGTCGTGTCAGGCTGTCCAGCCAGGTCTGGTCATAGCTGACGAACCCGAAATCGGCGCCGTACCGGCGCACCATGTCCAGCACGATAAGCGCGGGGCGTTCCTTGGCCACGCGGGTGAGCACGTCCGCGCGCCACTGCTTGCACTCGGTGAACTCGCGACCCAGGTACGGGCTGACGATCGGGAGCTTCAGCAGCGGGCAGGTGACCTTGGCCATGGTCTCGAGCCGCCAACCGCGCTGTTGGGCAACCGGTTCCAGCGCGGGCTCCCACATCGCCGCATGGGAGTCGCCGATCAGCGCCACCGTGGTGTCCGAATCGGGGGCGCCCGACGCGCATTCGGGCTGTGTGACGTCCTTCCAGGACAGCACGCAGCCGTTGACGAACACCTCTGGTTTGGCGATGTTGTCGAGCGCCGGCGACAGATTCGACGGCACCGCCCGGAGATCGGCAGACGCGGCGACCGCCGCCGTGAGCTGTTCCTGCGGCGTGAGCGCGCGCGGTTTCGTGGTCGTCGGCGGTGCCTCGATGGCCGCCACCGGAACGGCGGCAGGACCGGAGCCCGTCGGCACCGGGCGAACTGCCAGCAGCGCGAGGCCCGCACATACGGCGACACCGGTCGCGGTCGCGCCGACCGCAAGGCTGCGCCAGGCCGACGATCGCAGTGCTTCGGCGAACCGTGCGGGGTTCTCGATGAGGTGCAGCGTGAGGATCGCCAAGCCCAGCGACATCGCCACCATCGCCAGCCGTCCGCCCAGTCCCAGCGGGCCACCGAAGAGTGCGGGTGCGAGTAACAGCGCCGGCCAGTGCCACAGGTACCACGAATACGAGACGCGCCCGGTGGCCCGCATCAGCGGCTTCGACAGGAAGCGTCCCACCCCGAGGTCCGGTATCGAACAGCCTGCGCCGATCACCAGCGCGGTGCCCAGCACGGGCAGTAGCGCCGCCGTTCCCGGATACGGTGTGGTTCCGCCGATCTGCGTGCACGTCGCGACCACGAGGGCCAACCCGCCCCAGCCGACCACTGCGGCACTCACACCGGGCAGCTTGTGCCACTGCGACGCGGTCAACGCGATCAGGCCGCCCACCGCCAGTTCCCAGGCCCGAGTCGGTAGCGAGAAGAACGCCCACGAGGGCAGCGTGCGGGTCCAGGTCACCGACAGTGCCAGCGACGCGCCCGCCACCACGGCGAGGACGACGGCATACGGGACCGCCGATTTCGTGCCTCGACCCCACCGCGTCAGCGCCCATACGATGCCCAGGATCAGCGCGGGCCACAGCAGGTAGAACTGTTCCTCGACGCCCAGCGACCAGTAGTGCTGCAGCGGTGACGGCGGCGTGTCGGCCGCCAGATAGTCGGTGCCCTCGACCGCGAACCGGTAGTTGCCGAGGTAGAGCGCACTGGCGATCGCGTCGCCCAACACATTTCGGGCCTGCAGCGGCGGCAGGAGCGCTGCGGCCGCCGCGGACGTCGCGACGAGCACCACCGCCGCGGCCGGCAACAACCGCCGGGCCCGTCCCGCATAGAACGAGGCCATCCGCACGGTGCCGGTGTGTGCGGCTTCGCGCCAGAGCATCCCGGTGATCAGGAAGCCCGACACGACGAAAAACACGTCGACACCGATGAACCCGCCGCCCAGCCCGGGCACCCCGGCGTGGTACAGCACCACCGCGAGCACGGCAACCGCGCGCAGGCCCTCGATGTCGGGACGAAACTGCTTGCGGGACACAGCTTGCCGATCACTCGCGGGGGAGACGCGGCGGGTGGGGGACTGCTCGGGCGGGGTCACACTGTTCACTCGAGTACCGATCGTCCCACGGGATCCCGCGGTTCCCGGGGATTTGTTGCTAGCGTCGTGCCGGTGGGACGAACGCGCCTTGCCGTGGCGGCACTGCTGTGCGGTCTGCTGGCCGGCTGCGGCACGGCGACCAAGCCGCAGCCCGCCTCCGCTCCGGTATCGAGCTCGACCCAGGCCGAGGGCACCTGCGCACTCGACAGCCTGCCACCGGAAGTGTCCGACACCGTTGACCTGATCGAATCGGGTGGCCCATTCCCGTATCCGCGCAACGACGGCGTCGTGTTCGGCAACTTCGAGGGCCGCCTGCCCAAACACGAGCGCGGTTATTACCACGAGTACACCGTGCCTACGCCGGGTGCGAAGAACCGCGGTGCGCGACGCATCGTCACCGGCGGGAAACCATTGAACGATCCGCCCGAGTTCTTCTACACCGGCAATCACTACGAATCGTTCTGCTTGATCGGAGGGTTGTGAAGACTTATCGGATCGACGGCTCGAAGGTCGGGTCGAAGGCGGACTTCTTCACCGAGATCGGCCGGGCGGTCAACGGCGACGGCGGCTACTTCGGGTCGAACCTCGACGCCCTGGCCGACTGCCTGCGCGGCGGCTACGGCACTCCTGACAACGGCAGCTTCCGGTTCGTGCTGACCGACTACAAGCACGTGAAAGCCGCGCTCGGGGAGGACACCTGGAGCACGGTGCTGTTCATCTTCGCCCGCGAGCGCGTCGACCTCTGGCTCGAGGCCTGAGCGGGCGGCTGAGAGCCGGCAAATCGCGGGCGCGCCAGCTGATGCGCGTCCACGCGGCCAAGTTCGCGGTACGGCCAAGCCAGCAACAGACTTATTTGCACGGTGGGTGACGGATGAGCCGCCAGGTGATGCATCGGCCGCACGTCGTTTTGCAAGTGGTTACGCTGGGATTCTGCAGCATGCTGCCTGACCCGACGGACTTTACGACATTGACTGGAGCGACGCGTGACCGAGAAGTTGCCAACCGGAACGGTGACGTTGCTCATGGCGCGCGTCGAAGGCTCGGAACGGCTGTGGCAAACCGAACCTGACGAAACGGCTGCCGCGCTCCCGTGGTTGCGCGCGTCGATGACTCATCTGACCGCGCTCAACGACGGCGCGTTGCGGGCCGGTCACGATGCCTGCGACAGCTTCGTGGCCACGTTCGGCCGTGCGTCGGACGCGGTGGCGTGCGCGCTGGATCTCCAGCTGGCGCCGCTGGAGCCCTTCGCGTTGTGCATCGGGCTGCACACCGTCGAGTACACCGACCTCGCCGGCACGGACGGTGCCGCGCGGCTCCGCGACCTGGCCCACGGCGGTCAGACGCTGGTCTCGGGTACCACGGCGGCGCTGGCCGCCAACCGCCTGCCTGCCTACGCGACGCTCAAGCCGCTGGGCAGCCACCCGCTGGGCGACCGGCAGTGGCACGAGCCGCTGTTCCAACTCGGCCACCCCGGCCTGCGCAATCACGTCGAGCTGCTGCGAGCACCCAGTGTCGTTGGTGCCCATCATCTTTCGAACTAGGCTCAGTTGAACGCGAGCCAGCTGGGCAGGGCGCGTTCGCGGGAGTCGCACAGCACCTGACGCGTATCGCAGCTGCCTCGCGGTGAACCGGCACCGCTCCACATACCGCCGGTGTCGCGGCGCAACACGATGGCCGAGGAGCCGCCGCCGTCGAGCAGCACTGCGTTGTCGGCGCCCAACGCGCGGAACAGATCCTGCATGTTGTCCGGCGTGTAGCTGCCGCCCTGGAAGACGTAGAGCTGGTCGCTGGCCCGGTTGTAGCCGATCGCGGTGCGGGCCGCGCTGGGACCGTTGTCGTTGAGCTGGCCGGTGTCGCCCGGCGCGAGCAGGCCGATTCCGGCGACCGCGACGAATCGGGCGTTCTGGTCGAGCAGCCGCTGGATCACCGGGCTCGCCGAGTCGTAATCATCGGGCCCCTTGGGCATCACGACGTACGGCGCACCGCCCACCGGGAGGATCATGGTCGCCAGCGCCGACCAGACTTCGTCGCCGCCCGACAGCGCTTGCTTGCCCGCATAGGCCAGCGTCCCGGTGACCGCGGCGTTGGCCCGGCCCTGCCCGCGCGTGTTGTCGACGTAGGCGCCCAACGGTGAACTGCACCCGGTGTTGCGCCAGGAGCCACCCTTCTGACCCCGGACGTCGAAGAAGTTGGCGTTGATGGCGATGGTGGGTGCTCCGAGGGCCTGCCAAGCCTGCAGGGGCGCATAGGTTTCCGACGCCTGCATGAGGCCCTCGTTGGTGCGTGCGCCCGGAGTGCGTTCACAGCGGGACTGATAGCCCTGATGGGTGTCGACGAGCAAGCGGGGATTCAGCCGGCTCGACGCGCTCTTGATGGTCATCAGATGACCACCGTTGTTCATCGTGTACTGGTTGCCGTCGGCGCTCTGGAACGGGGCGGCGAACTGCCCGCCGAAGTTGTACACCAGGTACGAGCCTTTGGTATTGGCAATCGCACCCAGCAGAAGGGCTTTCGCGTCTTCGGCCGTTGCCGTCGGTGTCCCGGTCGTGCCGATGGCAGCGCACAGCGCGAAGGTGGCTGCACCCGCTACCACGCGCCGTATCAGTTTTGCCAGCTCAGGCACGAATACACAATAACCACACAGGTAACTCTGTCAACATTCGTCACAACAGGGTCACGATTGGGTACCGGACGTGCGACTTTGCGGTGGAACCTGGTTGTTTCCCGGTGGTGAGTGTGGCCGCAGCGGGCTGACCGGTGCCGCAGACTGCAGTTAGCTGTGACGGCTCTGCGGGTAGTCGGCTCGTGGCATATGTCCCTTCCGGAACACTGTGACGAATGTGTAGGTTTTCGTGGTGATCTCGGCCGTTGCGCCTCGAAAGCCTGCACGCTCGTCACAGCGTGTGGAGCCGGTACAGCAGCGCCAGTGAGCTTCGGAGTGTCATGAGCCCGGCGCGGGTACCAACCGATACACCGCGTCGGCGTAGTCGTCGGTGATGTACACCGCGTCGTCGGGCCCCAAGACGGCGGCGACCGGTCTGCCCCACCTTGTGCCGTTGTCACTCTGGAATCCGCCGACCAAGGTCTGTTGCGGGCCCAATGTGCCGTCGCGCCAAGCGAAGAACGATACCTCCGGTGGCTGTGGCCGCTCGCGGTTCCACGACCCGTGCACGCCCACCAGGGCGCCGGGCCCGAACCGCGGGAGCTCGGTGAAGCTCATGCCGAGCGGGGCGGCGTGCGCAGCCAGCGTCTGTTCCACCGGTGGCAGGGCCGCACAGTCCAGCTTGCTCCCGTCCGCGTTGGTCTGCACGTCACGGATGAACGCCGCGGGCGCGGGACCGTCGGGATTGCAGTAGGGCCAACCCAATTCGCGCCCCGGTGTCAGTTTGGCCACCGACTCGGGCGGATGGTCGTCGACGTAGTCCTGGTTCACCCGGCCGTCCGGATCGGCGACGTTGTCCCGGTTGTTCACCGCGGTCCACAACGTCCCGTCGGGTGCGAATGCCAGCCCCGTGCCGTTGCGCACACCCGTCGCGAACGGTTCGGCCGGGCCGCCCCCGGGCGGCACGCGCATGATGGTGGCTCGCGGCGGATCGGCCGTACGATCCTCGGCCGAGATGTTGCCTGTCGACCCGATCGAGAAGTACACCGCGCCGTCGCGCCCCACCGCGACACTCTTGAGTGCGTGGGCGTAGGCGCCGTGCAAGTCGGGGCTCTTGGCGTCGGGGAGATCACCGGCGACCGTCCGAGGATTGCCGGCGCGACCATCGGCATAGTCGTAGACGTCGATCTGGTCGCTCTCGGCCACGTAGAGCGTGGAGCCGACGAACGCGAGCCCGTGCGGTTGGTCGAGGCCGTCGAGCAGCACCTCCCGGGTGGGCAGCACCTGCACCACCTGACCCGAGCCGGGCAGTGAGATGAGCAGCCGGCCGTCCGGGGCCCACGCGGCCATCCGGGCCCGCGGGATCCGGGCGACTACCTCCATGGTCCAGCCTGCGGGGATCTCGACCTGCCGCGGCCGGTCGAACGGTGCCTGCGCCAAGTCGGCGGGCACCCGCAGCGTGATCGTGTTCGTTCCGGCGGGTGAGTCGGACCGGGTGGGCTGTAGCGGCTGGGCCGGGCTGGATTCTTCGGGTTGGGGGCTGCAGGCCGCCGCCGCGACCATGACCGCTGCGATTGCGCTACGCGCCGCCCAGGCCCGCATGCATCTCCCACACCAGGATTTCAGCGTCCGTCGCCGCCGTCACCCGTTGTCCTCCGCTGTCGGTCAGTCGGGCCGCGTCGCCCGTCGTCAACTCGCCGGCGTCTTCGAGCGTCAGCGCGCCCCGCGCCACGAACAGGTGCACATACTTGGCCTGAGGCAGTTGGACGGTGTCCCCGGGGCGCAGGTGCGCACCGAACAACGTGGCGTTGCGGTTATGCAGAGAGACGGCCGCATCGACGGCGCCTGACGCGATGGGCGTCAGGGCGCTGCCGAGTTGGAGCTCCTGCTGCTCATAGCCCGGAGTCACCCCGGTCTCGTCGGGCAGCACCCACATCTGCACGAAATGCACCGGCGCGGAGTCGGATCCGTTCTTCTCGGAGTGCTGCACCCCGGTGCCCGCCGACATGCGTTGTGCCAGGCCCGGATAGATGACACCGGAATTGCCCATCGAATCCTTGTGGGCCAGTTCGCCCTCCAGCACCCACGTGACGATCTCCATGTCTCGGTGGGGGTGGGTGTCAAATCCGGCAGCCGGCGCGACGATGTCGTCGTTGTTGACCAGCAGTAGCCCGTGATGGGTGTTGGACGGATCGTAGTAATCGCCGAACGAGAACGAATGCCGCGACTGCAGCCAGTCGGTCGTGGAAGCGCCACGGTCGTCGGCGCGGCGGATGTCGACGATCGGGGACATGGGCCCAGCCTAGCGACCGGTGGCCAACCGACCGGTGGATCGAGGCACTGGCCAGGGGCTTAGTCTGTCGATCGTGGATATCAACGGAGCTAGCGCAATCGTCACCGGTGGCGCATCAGGTATCGGCGCGGCAACAGCCCGCCAGTTGGCTGCCAAGGGAGCACGCGTCGTCGTCGCTGACCTGCAGGCTGAGAAGGGCGAGGCCCTCGCCAAAGAGATCGGCGGCGCGTTCGTCAGCGTCGACGTCACCGACACCGCCCAGATCGAGGCCGCGGTCAACAAGGCCGTCGAGCTCGGCCCGCTGCGCGCCCTGGTGAACTCGGCCGGCATCGGCTGGGCCCAACGCACCATCGGCAAGGACGGCGAGTTCGCGTCGGCGCACAACCTCGACGCCTACAAGAAGGTGCTCGCGATCAACCTGGTGGGCACCTTCGACGCCATCCGCCTGGCCGCCACCGCGATGAGCCGCAACGAGCTCACCGACACCGGCGAGCGCGGCGCGATCGTCAACATGACCAGCGTCGCGGCCTTCGACGGTCAGATCGGCCAGGCCGCGTACTCGTCGTCGAAGGGCGGCGTCGTGGGCCTGACCCTGCCCGTCGCGCGTGACCTGTCGGCCGTCGGTATCCGCGTCAACACCGTGGCGCCAGGCCTGATCGACACCCCGATCTATGGCGAGGGCGAGGCGTCGGAGGCGTTCAAGGCCAAGCTCGGTGAGTCGGTGCTGTTCCCGCACCGCCTGGGCAAGCCCGAAGAACTTGCCTCGATGGTGATCGAGCTGATCACCAACTCCTACATGAACGCCGAAGTGGTCCGCGTCGACGGCGGCATCCGGATGCCACCCAAGTAACCTCTCTGCCGAGCAGACGCCAAAGTCCCCCGGAAAGCGATTTCCGGGGGACTTTCACGTCTGCTGGGCAGGCAAAGTTGGGCGGAAAAGTTACCAGTCCGACTCGTCGAACTTGATGACGCCGCGAATGTTGTTGCCGTCCAACATGTCCTGGTAGCCCTGGTTGATGTCCTCGAGCTTGTAGGTGCGGGTGATCATGTCGTCGATGTTGAGCAGGCCCGACTTGTACAGCGCCACCAGCCGCGGGGTCTCCACATGCGAGCTGCCACCACCGAAGATGTTGCCCTTCAACGTCTTCTGCAACATGGTGAACAGGAACAGGTTGAGCTTGACGTCGGCGTCCATCATCGAGCCCATGCCCGTCACCACACACGTGCCGGTCTTGGCGGTGAGGATCAGGGCCTCTTCGATGTACTCGCCCTTCATCTCGCCGACCGCGATGATCACCTTGTCGCCCATCAGGCCGTAGGTCACGTCGATGATCGGCGCGATGGCCTCGGCCATCGACGGGTAGACGTGCGTGGCGCCGAACTTGATGGCCTGCTCACGCTTCCACTCGTTGGGGTCGATCGCGATGACGTGCTTGGCGCCCGAGATCACCGCGCCCTGCAGCGCGCTCATGCCGATCCCGCCGACCCCGACGATGATGACGGTCTCGCCGGGCTTGACCTCGGCGACGTTGGTGGCCGAGCCGAAACCGGTCGGCACCGCGCAGCCCATGATGGCCGCGGTCTCGAACGGGATGTCCTTGTCGATCTTGACGACCGAATCCTTGTGCACCGTCATGTACGGGGCGAAGGTGCCGAGCAGGTTCATCGGCGACACCTCGCGGTCGCCGGCGTGGATGCGGCTGGTGCCGTCGGCGATGGCCTTGCCGCCCAGCAGCACGGCACCGCGGTCGCACAGCGAGCGGAAACCCTTCAGGCACGGCGGACAGGTGCCGCACGCCGGGATGAAGGCGAGGATGACGTGATCGCCCTCCTCGATGCCGGTGACGTTCTTGCCGACCTTGGTGACCACGCCGGCGCCCTCATGGCCGCCGAGTGCGGGCAGGCCGATCGGCGTCGCACCCGTGGTGATGTGGTAGTCGGAGTGGCACATGCCGGCCGCGTGCATCCGGATCTGCACCTCGTCGGCGACGGGGTCACCGAGATCGATCTCGTCGACCTTGAACGGCGAATTGAGTTCCCACAGCAGGGCGCCCTTGGTCTTCATGAATTGCGATAATAGAACACGTTGCAAATTTGTCCAGGTGCGGTCTGTGAAATGGGAGTTTGTTGGCTTGTCTTCGTCGTCGAGCGGCCACTTATGACACACGTTCAGGCAGGTTTGCGGGCATAATTGGCCACTCGGCGATGAGTTCCTCACCCGCCACGGGTCTACCCGGCATGACCTCAATCAGCGCGAGCATCATTCCCAACCTCTGGTTCGACCGTGAGGCCGAAGAGGCCGCCGAACACTACATCGCGGCCTTCGGCGGCAACGGCAGGATCGTCGGCACCATCGCCTCGCAGCCGGCACAGGACGTGCCGCTGGTTGTCGAGTTCGAACTCGACGGGCAGCGATTCGTCGGTATCAACGGTGGGCCGCAGTTCAAGTTCACCGAAGCCATCTCCCTGGAGGTCCGGGTGACCGGTCAGGACGAGTTGGACCGAATCTGGGCCGCACTGAGCGAGGGTGGTGAAGAGCTGCCCTGCGGCTGGCTCAAGGACAAGTACGGGCTGGCGTGGCAGATCACCCCGACCGAGTACTACGACCTGCTCGCCAAGGGGGACTCGAAAGGCGAAGAGCGGCTGATGGCTGCCGTGATGGCCACCATGGGCAAGTTCGACATCGCCAAGTTGGAGGCTGCCTACAACAACGCCGGCTAGCGTGTAGAAGTTTGCCATGCTGCGCGTGAGGCAAATCGCGGTGACTGCGCTAAGCGCTGTGTGATATGCATTGATGTCATGTATGGCAAACGTGGATGCCGCGACGATGTGATCGCTGGTGGCTGCGGTGTCGCGTAACGAATGCCTCTGCATCGTCTGCGTCGACTACGGGAACCGCGACAGGTACGACGACTCCGACCGCAAGCTGATCGCCGACGTGCACCGGCACGGCCACCACTGTGTCGGGATCGGGCCCACCACACCCGACGAACCTCCGCCTCACGCGTTCACCGCGGGGCTGTGGCATACCCACCGGCAACCCGAACTCGCGATCTACGGTGTCGGCGAATTCGATCTGATGGCCGCCGTGCTCAATCAGATCGTGGACCGTGCGCAGGCCTGCGGCCATCGGCTGGCTCCCCATGACCGGTTCTCCGGGGCCATGGGACTGCGCGATGTCGACGCCGACGACTACTGGGTGAAGCTCATGCCCATCCACCCGAGCTGGCACCAGAGCCAGTTCGGCATTTCGTTGTTCTTCAACGGCGTCAACACGGTGGATTTCCTGCAAGTGGTATGGCCCGACGGCGCCGGCCGCTATCCGGGTGAACCGGGTTTCGATGCGTACTTCGCCGACCGGCAACCTCTCATGTGGCTTCCGGTCGCCGATCACCCGCCGAGCGTGTGGGTGCGCGACGACATGCGTTCGGTGGACGACGCAATCCTCGACACAGATAAGGGATTTCGCAAAGTGGGAGCATGGGGCACCGGACCGTTCGACAACGACACGGCAGGCGACTGGGCCAACGACTTCGACGACATCGCCCCGGGCGCACGTCTGGCATTCCTCGAACGAACCTTTGAGCAGGTGCGTGGCGCTGACGTCCTCGACAACCGCGAATGCGAAGAGGTCGTCGCCGCAGCCGCGGTCGTTGCCGCGTTGATGCCGGGCGGGCCGGTCATCGATACCAGCATGGGGCCCGAATCACTTGAGAACGACCAGGAATTCGAGGTTTCCGAAGACCTACGCATCCTGGCGGTCGCCGCGTTGCGTGAAGTGGCCCGGCCGGACTCGGAATGGGCCCAGCTGTGGGCCGAGTCCGGGTGTGAGCCCGAGGTGCAATCGGTGGTGACGCAATTGATCACCGACCTGGAACCGTACGGGGACTGGGCCCCGTTCCGCACTCTCGAAGGGGCGCTCCCTGCGCACCTGCGTGATGCTGCGGTTGCCCTCGAGGTGCTGCGCGGCGTCGTCGAATTCGAAGCGGTGCAGGCATTCACGGTCGAACGCTTTGTCAGACAGCGGAACTGGGGCCGCGCGCTCTACCAGGAGGTCGCCGTGATCGACGGCGATCGGCTGATCCTGTGGATGGGTGACGACGTGCGGGCGCAAGAAACCGGGCTGCCGCTCTTCGAGTCGGAGCTACGCGTGATCCCGTTGTCCTGGCTCTACGACGTCTCGCTCGACGAGCGCTACCGCACCGAGGCAGGGCGACGAGTCCTGCACAGCGTCGAGTTGCGGCTTTACGTCGGTATCAACGACTACGCCAAGCGAATTCGCGGATCCAAGAAGACCGAGCTCTATCCGGAGCAGCTCACCTTCACCAAGTCGGAGGGCGACGGCGGGTCTGAGCAGATGGTGCGGCTCATCGAGTTCGGCCGCACTGCGAGCAAACTGGTGCGCTGATGCGGCTGCGTGATTTCTACGCGCTGCGTACCGGCGTGGCGCCGCTCGCTGAACGGGCGTGCATACTGTCCATCCGCGATGCCGGGATGCTCACGGTGACGTCCGGCCAGATCGAGATCGCCGACCCGATCAACTTCGGGCAGGGTTTCGTCACCGAATTCCCCGTCGGGGTACATCCGGTACGGCTCACCATTGCCGACGTGTCGGAACGACTCGACCGTAGTCACCTGCGGGTGGCTTACCTCAGCGTGAGTGTGCGCGACGATCCACCGGCGAGCATCGAGGGCGTCGTACCCACCGGCAAACCCGCCCCGGAACCCGGCCGGATGTATTGCGTGCCCGTCGACTGCGCCACCGTGGGCGTGGCCGACGCGGCCGAGACGAAACGCATCCACGCACTGCCGTACGAGCAGACCTCGGGGTGGTTCGACGAAGTGGTCTTCGCCGAGCATGCCTACGAGACCGCCGAAGACCATGTTGCGCCGTACGACATTCCGTTGTTCGAAGCCGCCGGTGAGAACTATGTGACCTGCTGGTCCGGCTGGGGCGACGGGCGCTACACGGTCTTCGCGACGCGCAACACCGACGGTGCGCTGTGCGGCGTCCACGTCGACTTCGAGGTGGTCTACGACCGCACCGCCGACTACGACGCGGAGTAGACCGCGCGGCCTACAGTGTCGGGGGCGAAGGCGGCTGATGGCTGCCGTGATGGCCGCCATGGGCAAGTTCGACATCGCCGAGTTGCAGGCCGCTTACCGCGGGGCGTAGCGGATCGGGATCAGCTGACGCCCAGTGGTCCGGCCAGCTCGGCGAGCGCAGGCACCAGCTCGTCAGGATCGGTGAGGATCTGCACAGGTATATGGTTCGCACCGGCGGCCAGGTGCTCCTTGAGCCTGCCCGCGATTGCATCGGTGCTGCCGTACGCGACGAGGGCGTCGATCAGGGCGTCGCTACCGGGCGCGGCGACGTCGGAGTCGGTGAACCCCAACCGCTTCCAGTTGTTCACGTAGTTGGTCCCTTTGAGGTACGCGCCGAGATGGTCGCGCCCGACAGCGCGCGCCTGCGCAGCGTCGGTGGTCAGCACCACCTTGTGTTCGGGAGCGATGAACGCATCGGGTCCGATCAAGGCACGCGCCCGGGCGGTGTGCTCCGGGGTGGTCAGGTAGGGATGGGCCCCCGCGCTGCGGCGTGCTGCCAGTTTGAGCACCTGTGGGCCTAACGCGGCGACGACGCGCTGATGCCTGGGCACGCCGTACTCGTCGAGCTTGTCGAGGTACTCGTTGAGCGCGTCGTAGGGCTTCTTGTATTCGGCGATCAGCTCGGGGTGCCCGGCCCCGATCCCGAGCAGGAACCGTCCAGGGTGGGCTGCCTCGACGCGGTGGAACGATTCGGCGACGGGGCCGGCGGCGGACGACCAGATGTTGACGATTCCCGTTGCCACCTTCAGATTTTCGGTCACCTCCAGGACTGACTGGGCCCAGCCGAGGTCGGCAGGCGGCGAGCCGCCTCCCCAGATCGCGCCATAGCCGAGCGCCTCGATATCCCTCAATTGCGCAGCGGTGAGTTGTTTCCACTGCTCGAAGAGTCCGAAAACGCCGAAGGTGCCCAGGGTCGGATCAGTCATGGTTCAGTCAACCTTCCTTGGCGGTGCATATGGTGCGTCACAACCGCGTTCCGGCCAGCAGTGCGGTGGTGCGCTTGACGGTGTCAGGGTTGCCGTAGGGCATGGCGGCGAATTCGGTCACGCCGGCTTCGGCGAACCGACGCAATTGCGCGACAACGTGTTCCTCGTCGCCCACGATGCTGACGTCTGCGACGCCGCTGACGCCCTCGGCGTCCAGCACCGTCCGGTAGGCAGGCACTTGCCCGGCGATCGCGAAGGCAGTCGCGATGGAGGCCCGGCCCGCCTCTGGATCGGGTGTCACCATCACCGGCAGGCCTGCGACCACCTGTGGTGCCGGACGCCCAGCTGCGGCAGCCGCCGCGGTGATGCGGGGAACGATGCTGTGTTCCAAGGTCTTAGGGCCGGTCCAGGTGGTTATCGTGCCGTCGCTCATCGAGCCTGCGAGGTCGAGCATCCGTGGTCCGAGCGCCGCGAGCACGACGGTGGGTGCCGGCGCCGTGGGCAGATCCACCTGGCCGACAGCGGTGAGCCGGGTGCCGTGGTAGTCGACGGGTTCTCCGGCCAGCGCAGGGATCAAGATCTCGAGGTACTCCCGCAGATATTGCGCAGGGCGCTCATAGGAGTACCCGAGAGCTTCGATCATCGAGGGATGACTCACGCCGAGACCGAGCGTCAATCGGCCACCGACGGCGGCGTTGGTCGTCAATGCCTGACGCGCCAGCGTCAGCGGGTGCTGGTGGTAGGCGATCGCGACGCCGGTGCCCAACTCGATCCGGGTGGCCCGCTGGCCGGCCAGTGCCAACGTGGTGAGTGCATCCCACGGTGCGGTACCGGCGAGTGTGGGCATCTGCGGTAACCAGGCCCGGCTGAATCCAGCCTG
Source organism: Mycolicibacterium mageritense (assembly GCF_010727475.1). NCBI lineage: Bacteria > Bacillati > Actinomycetota > Actinomycetes > Mycobacteriales > Mycobacteriaceae > Mycobacterium > Mycolicibacterium mageritense. Next base: position 2,127,137 of record NZ_AP022567.1, on the reverse strand, counting down.
TTCGGCATCGCTGACGGCGGTGAGCAGACTGGAAAGGTGACCGGGTTCGGTTAAGGCGGTGCCGGTGATTCGCATGGTTTCCTTGGGGATGAGTATTATCCGGAGACAGTCTCCACTCACTATATGGAGACAGTCTCCGCTTGTCGAGAGGGGGTTCCCATGCGGGCCGATGCGGCGCGCAACCGACGCAAGGTGCTCGACGCGGCGTATGCGGCGTTCCTGCGCTCTGGTGTCGCGACGTCCTTGGACGACATCGCCCGCAGCGCCGGAGTCGGGCCCGGAACTCTGTACCGCCATTTCCCCACCCGGGATCGGCTGGTTCTCGCGGTCATCGAAGACGGGCTGCGCGAAATCGCCGCGCTGGGCGTCAAATTGACCGACCACCCCGATCCGGTTGCCGCTCTTGCGCAGTGGTTGACGGTCTACATCGGGCAGGCCGGTGTGTTCGACGGGTTGGCGCGGAGCTTGGTGGCCCCACCAGACGATGATGACGACGGCAAGGATGCCTGCCGGGCGTCGCGGGCGGCCGGCGCTGCGTTGCTTGCCAGGGCGGTGGATACGGGCGCGGTGCGGGATGATGCCGACATCGATGATGTGCTCGATATGGCCGCGGCCATCGCGTGGATAGGGGAGCAGCCGGATCGGGATGAGGATCAGCGGGGTCGGTTGGTGCGGATTCTGGTCGATGGCCTTCGCCCGTAAGAACGCTGTGCCGAGATCGGTAAGCCGCGCACACCGGCAACTCGGTGGCCGCCCTACATCGCCGGCACCAACCTGACCGGCTCCGGTGGCTTGGGCGGTCACCGCAACAGTTGGTCGCAGGTGGGTGTGGTGGACACCCCGTTGAAGCGGTCGGCGATCCACGCCATGCTCCGCTCGCCGTCGACGAAGGCCGTCAGCAGTGCATTGGTGTTCATTTTGTTGAGAAACGGTGGTTGTTCATTTGTCCACAACGTGACGTCGGCTCCGAGCGCGCACCAATCTCGCGCGGTGGCCACGACCGACTCATACGGTGCGAAGGAGTCCCACCGATTGTGTGAAAGGTAAACCGGTCCGGCGGGTTTCACGTTCCCGATCCGCTGCATCGCCAGGATCGAGGCGAGCGGCTCCTCCCGCACCGATTGGTAGAGATCCTTCTTGAACCATGGCTGGAGATGCCGGAATGCGTAGTCGATGCCGGTTTGGATCATGCACTGCCGACTGGTGTTGGCCAGCATTTCCGCACCGCGCGGCGTAAGGGAATCCGCAATAGGTTGTGTCATATCGGGATACGCCTCTTGGATACCTCGCAGCACCCAACCGAGCGACCCGGCGAGCTGGTTCCCGTCAAGCGGCGGCAACATGCTGGGCAGGTCGGTCGTCGCTCCATTGGCGTAGGTTCCGACAACGTTGAGTTCGGGTGCATACGTGCCGGCCAACTCGGCCGCTGCCAACGCCGAATGCCCGCCGCCCGCCAGCCAGCCCCAGAAGGCTACGGGCCCACCGGCCTTCAACGAGGTGTCGGGCAATTTCATCGCTGCCCGCGCGGCGTCGTTGAGTGCAGCCCCGCCGGCTACCCGGTTCAGAAACTGTGGCGCCATCTGACCGTGAACTCCCAGTCCGACACCGTCGGTCACCACTATCGCGAAGCCCCGCGCCAACAGGGTAGCGATGAATCCCTCCTCGACATTGAACATCAGGTCGAAACCCGTGTCCAAAGAGGCATGGATGCCTTGGTTGAACAGGCGAGACGGAGCGCACTGCTCTCCCATCCCGTACGGGGCGGTTGCGTAGGCGAGCAACGGGCGGGGTCCGCTGCCGGGCCATGGGACGTGAGGTTCGATGTACGTCCCGGTCACCGCCACGGCATGCCCTTGAGCATCGGTGCTGCGATACATGATTCGCGTTCCGGTCCCCACGAATGAGCCAAGTTGCCCCGAAGGCTCCAGCACCAGCCTGGAAGGCTCCGTGCGAATGATGTCGCCCGGCGCGCCCGGCGGCAGTGGACTCGGTGGCGTATAGAACGCCAGGTACCGGGATTCGTCAGCTCGAGCAATCGGCGCGGTGGACGAAATCAATGCTGCCGCAGCGACACACATGGTGACGATCATCGCGCGGACCCAGATTCCGGTCGAGCGGACGAGATGTCGGCGTTTTGGCAGGTGCGCAAACTCGTCACCCGGAAAGGGAATCATCGTTGGTTTCCTCTGGTTGGACTGGATGGACCGATGGGTTACGCGCCTCAGGGCAAAAGTTGGTAGCAGAGCACGGATTTCACACCGGATCGCAATCAGCCACGGTTTAAGGGGCAGTTGGCATCCGACGATGAATCGCTGCGTTGGCGTCCCGGTGCGTCGGTAATATGTTGTGCCGATGGATATTTGATAGAGCGCGTGCTTCCAGAGGGTCGCGCCGGACATCTATCTGAGCAGCGCGGCGAGTTCCGTCGCGAATACCGTGATGGCGTGATCGCCATCGTCGAGTACGCCTGCCAGTAACGGGAAGCTATGGGGCATGCCCTCGTACTCATGGAATTCTGCGTTTACCCCCGCCGCAGTGAGCTTTTCACCGTAGCGTTGGGCGTCGTCGGCGACGGGATCCACTTGGGCGCTGACGATCACGGCAGGCGGGGCGCCCTTGAGGTTCTGCGTCAGCAGCGGTGATGCGAGGCTCGAATCACGGTCGTCGAACTCAGGTATGTACATGCCGTAGGCCCATTCAAGTGCTGCCCGGGTCAGCAACGGGCCGTCCTTGTATTTCTGAACGGAGTCACTGCTCATGGTGGCATCGAGTGCGGGACACAGCAGGCCCTGGGCCCTGACTGGAGGGCCCTGTTCTCGCGAGGCGAGCGCAACGCTTGCCGCTAATGCGCCCCCCGATGAATCGCCCGCGACTGCAAGAGCTTCGGCGTCGATGCCCAGTTCGTCGGCATGCTCACTCACCCAGGCTGTGGCGTCGGCGGCGTCGTGGTGAGCAGCGGGAAACCGGGCTTCCGGAGCCAGGCGGTAGGCAACGGAAATCACGACGAACCCGCCCCGCACGCAGAGTTTTCGGCAGAGCCGATCGTGAGTGTCTAGGCTTCCGCGGACGAATGCCCCGCCATGAAGATAGACAACGCCCGGCAGCACCGGGCCGGCCACGGGCGGGCGGTAGCTGCGCGCCGTGACCGAACCCTGGCGGACGGGGATCGTGAAATCATTTACCGTGCACCGCTTGTCAATGTCACCGGCCAATGCGATCAACTTCTCGCCGGCCTCCCGGTACGCCGTGATCGGTATCTCCCACGGCTGCGGAGCAGGGCGCCCGGAAAGGGACTGCAAAAGCTGCTGGACCTGCGGATGCAGGACATTCACGCGACGACTCGGAAGACTTGGAATTCGACGACGGGTCCGGGTTGGATGCGTCCTTGTCCGACGAAGATGGTTTGGTTGACCCAGGTGTATCGGGGGTCGCCGGATTCCAGGCGTGGGGTGGTGACGAAGTAGTGCTCGCCGAAGTCGGTGCCGGTGGCAGCGCCGCCGAGCGCGGCTGCGGCGGCGTCGTTGACCTCGACGAGGCCTTGGTAGCTCATGTAGATGACGGCGCCGTCGTCGGTGTAGAACTGGGCGCGCACGTCGAGTCGGCCGTAGCCGTCGTCGCCGGCCAGTAGCCAGTCGCCGCCGCCGGGGGCGGCGGTGCCGCTGAATCGGTTTCCGGTGACTTTGCCTCCGGTGACGGCGAGCACCTGGCGTAGTCCGTAGGGGCCCGGGCCGACGATCTGCGGTTCGGCCAGTTCGGCGGTGTAAGAGAACTCCAGCTCCAATTTCATTGACTGCACTCCTTTTTCGGGCAGAGCTGCCTTCAGCTCCGCGGTGGATCTGAGAGTGCACCATGAGTCGGTGATAGTCAACACATTGTCGAGTAATCGATTGACCACGGCTGGCCGACGTGGTCGCTACAAAATCGACAGTGTGTTGACTAGCTTCGACTGTGAGTCTAGTCTCAACCTCGCTAGGCCGTGACGCCGAACACCGGCGCACGGCGTCACACCGAAAAAGAGGGATTGACATGGCCACCACGTCGGACGTCGACCAGATCCAACCGTCAAATACACGCGACGAGAGCTATGTCTCGCACCGCGAAGACATCCACTTCAAGATGACCGGTGACTTCATGACGGGCGTGGACTTCTGGATCCACGCGACCGGTGAGACCACCAGCGGCCAGCTGATTGTCATCGAGACCAACTGGGTGCGCGGTACCGAACCGGTGTGGCACATCCACCACCGCGAAGAGGAGGGGTTCTTCGTGATGGACGGCGAGATCAAGATCCACACCGAGGCCGGTTCGTACAGTGCCAAGAAAGGCCAATTCGTGTGGGGGCGCAAGGATCAACGGCACACCTATGAGGTGGTCGGTGACGAAGCCCGGATTCTCGTGGTGTTTGTGCCCGGGCCCGACAGCAGCGGTTTTGAGCCCAACGGCGGCATCGACAAGTACTTCTACGAGGCACGCAACCGTGAACTTCGCACGCCAGAGCAGCTGCAGGCAGAGGTGGAGAACCTGAAGGTCAACTACGGCCTGGAGATGTTCCCCGACCTGCCGCATCCGCGCGAGCAGAAGGCCTGAGTCTGGTTCTCGTTTCAGATATTTGGCCTCACCGAGCATTGGAGTTGCTGTGACCATCGATATATCTCTTGACACCGTGCCGCATTGGATAGGCGGCGCCGCCGTGGCCTCGGTGGAGGGGCCACGCGCCGAGATCCATGATCCCGCGACGGGGCGCGTGATCGGCACGGTCGTATTGGGCGGTGCCGACGCCGTCGACGAAGCTGTCGTCAGTGCGCGAAATGCCGCTGCGGCATGGGCCGACACTCCCGGCCCCGTCCGTGCATCGGTGCTGCACCGCTTCAGGGTGCTGCTACATGAGCAGATCGACGACTTGGCGTCGATCATCACGGCCGAACAGGGCAAGACCCTCGCGGACGCCCGGGGAGAATTGGCGCGCTCGATCGAAGCCGTCGACGTATCGCTTTCGGTTGTGCAGCAACTCAAGGGCGAGTACGCCGAGCAGGTTGCCAACGGGGTTGACACGTATTCCTTCCGGCAACCTCTCGGGGTGTGCGCCGGCATCACACCGTTCAACTTTCCGGTCATGGTGCCGGTGTCGATGTTTGCGGCTGCGATTGCCTGCGGGAACGCGTTCGTGCTCAAGCCGAGTGAACAGGTGCCCTCGGCATCGGTGCGGTTGGCGCAGATCATGAGCCAGGCAGGACTGCCCGACGGTGTGCTCAACGTGGTGCACGGCGGCGTAGAGGCAGCCGAGGCGCTCATCGACCACCCCGATGTCGCGGCAGTGTCGTTCGTCGGGTCCACCCCGGTAGCTCGTGCGATTTACCGGCGCTCGGCCGAGGCAGGCAAGAAGGTGCAGGCTCTCGGGGGCGCCAAGAACCACCTTGTGGTGATGCCCGACGCTGACCTCGACGCCGCCGCCGATGCACTGGTGTCGGCGGCGTACGGTGCCGCGGGTCAGCGATGCATGGCCGTGACGGTCGCGGTCGCCGTCGGCTCGGCGGCCGACGCGCTGGTGGACAAGATTGCCGACCGCGCAAGGGCGTTCAGGGTGGGCGACGGCGCGGCGTCGGGTATCGACATGGGGCCGTTGATCTCAGCGGGTGCCCTCGATCGGGTCCGTGCGGCACTGGAACGATCTGTCGAGCAGGGTGGTCGACTGATCGTCGACGGCCGTGACCGGCCTGCGGCAGGTGACGGCTACTTCATCGGCCCGAGCCTGGTCGACCGCGTCAGCGTCGAGAGCGACCTGTACCGCGACGAGGTGTTCGGACCGGTCCTCAGTGTCGTGCGGGCCGACGATCTCGAGCAGGCCCTGCAGATCGTCAACGACAACCCCTACGGGAATGGTGCCATCATCTTCACCGGCAGTGGCACGGCGGCACGTCGGTTCAGCCGGGGCGTGTTGGCAGGCAGCGTCGGGATCAACGTGCCTATCCCCGTGCCGATTTCGTGGTTCGGCTTCGGTGGATGGGGAGACTCCCGCTTCGGAGATGACGGGCTCAACTACGACGGCTACCGCTTCTACACGAGGTCCAAGGTCGTCACGCAGCGCTGGACTGAGCCGACGCCGGGCCTTGCTCCGCACTTTGTCGCGGCGGGCCGTCAGTGACCTCGCCACTGGCGGCTGGCCCTGTTCGACTCGACCACGTCGGAATCCTCGTGCGCGATCTGGATTCGGCCCGAACACATTGGTGTGACCGGTTTGGCGTCGAAGTTGCTCGCACGGTTGATGTTCCGGCCATGAGCCTCAGCGCGGCGTTCCTCAACGTTTCCGGGGCGGAGGTCGAGTTGTACACGGTCCACGACGAGGACGCGCTTGATGCAGCTCTCGGCGGAGCACCGGCAAAGCTTGACCACGTGGCCCTACGGCTACACCGCGCCGATGGCCCCGAACTCGTCGGTTGCGCGATCCGGGGGCCCGGGCGCGCGGATCCGATCGCAGAACCGATTCTGATGGGAGACGCCACACATGTCTGGACCGAGCCGCCCGGAATCGATGTCCTGCTCCAGTTGATCAGGCCGGCCGGGTGAGGCCTCGATCTATACCCGTTGCACCACACGCGGTCTCACCGGCAGGCCGGCCGTAAACAAATCACCAACTAAGGAGTGAACATGGGACGCATGGAAGGAAAGGTCGCGCTGGTCACCGGTGCGGCCCGAGGTCAGGGACGGGCACACGCCATCCGCCTCGCCCAGGAAGGCGCAGACATCCTCGCCTTCGACTGCCCGGCCGACGGAAGGGTTCCCTATCCCGTCGCCACGGCTGCCGATCTCGAGATCACGGTCAAGGAAGTCGAGGCGCTGGGCCGGCGAATCATCGCACACCAGGGCGATGTCCGTGAGCAGGCCCCGCTGGACCGGTTGGTCGCCGAGGGCGTGCAGGCCTTCGGCGGACTCGACGTCGCCGTGGCCAACGCGGGCATCTGGACGGTGCACCCGTTCGCGGACATTCCCGAGGACGAGTTCCTGGACGTGCTCAATATCAACATCATGGGCCCCTGGCGCACCCTCAAGGCGGTAACTCCCGCCATGAAGGCACGCGGAGGTGGCTCGGTGATCATCACCTCGTCGGGCAATGGCGTCGAAGGCTCTCCCCACTACGTGCACTACGTTGCGTCGAAGCACGGCGTACTCGGATTGGCCAAGAGCGCAGCACTCGAATTCGGCCAGTACGGCATCCGCGTCAACTCGCTGCTGCCCGGGCCCACCGATACGCCCGCCCTGGATTGGCAAGGCGGTTATGATCTTTGCGCGGGCAAGGGCCCCGGAAACGGCGTCAAAGAGGATCTACAGGGCGCGAAGTACTGGGCGGTTCTGCGGGACGTGGGCCTGCTGCCGCCGCAGGCCATGAGCGAGGCGGTGCTGTGGCTGGCCTCCGACGAATCACGATGGACGACAGGCCTCGAGATGCTGGTCGAGGGCGGCCACATGCTCTTGCCTGGGCTGAACATGACAAAAATGGCCCTGGACAACCAATAGCGTCAGACGAGTGAGCCCTCTGCGAAAGGCGTCGATCACGCCTTCGCGGAGGGCTTGCGCCGTTTGGTGGATTTTTCAGCAGGCTTCCAGTCGAGGCCATAGACCGTCCGGAGCCAAATGGTGGTCACCGTTTCGGCCATGCTCTCCAACGGAATTGCGTTCTCGCTGCGCAGACTCATCAACGAAAGATTGCGTTCGCCCATCCACATCAACGCGGCAGCCAACGATCTGGCAGGTGGCCCGTCGATGGCCACGCCGGCAGCTCTGTCTCGTTCGATGCTGGCAGCCGACGCGTCGATGAAGCGACCGAGGATCGCGTCCCATTGCGTCTGCAGGTCCGGCTCGGCCGCTGCGGCGTCACCCACCTCACGAAGAACGTGACCGTGCCGCTCCCACACCTGGATGACCTCGTTGACGGCATGCGCGATGGCCGCCTCCGGCGGCATGCCTGCCGGGCGCTCAAAAATCAGCTGCGACGCTTGGAACACATCGGCTGTGACCCGCGAGAGCAGCGCGGAGAGCACCTGCCATTTGGACTCGAAGTAGAAGTAGAACGATGACCGAGACAGCCCCGCGCGCTTGGTGAGGTCATCGATCGAGATGTTGCGCAGTGGGACGGTGCGTAACAGGTCGTAAGCGCCTTCGAGAATGGCTTGTTCGCGCCTGTCGCCCTTGATGTTTCGTCGGCCCACCCGTGTTTCCGCTGCGCTCAGGCTGAAAGGTGAAGTGGACGCCATACGCAACATGATAAGTCAGCACAACCCGCGGGGCGGAGACCGAGCGCAGCAGGACGGGCATACGGCCGAGAGGCACCCCAGATTATCAACACAGTGTTGATAATACTGCACATATCGTACATACTGTGAAGGTGGTGTCGGCCTGACCTGTGAAGTCCGGTGCTGTGCTTGGGCCCAAACAGGTTTCGCGCGCCGGCCGCGCAATGACATGCTCTCTAGTCGAAGCAGGAGTCAACCGTGTCCAATCTCGCCTGCAATCTGGTCGCAACAGCCCACGAACACGGGGACAGGCCCGTCGTGAAGCTGGACGAGTGCGTCCTGTCCTATCGAGAGCTGTATCACCGCGCCGCGGCTGTCGCCGGCGACCTGCGGGCCAACGGCGTCCTCCCAGGCGATCGGGTCGGGCTGGTACTTCCGAACGTCCCCGCATACCCGGTGTTGTTCTACGGGGCCCTGCTGGCCGGCGCGGTGGTCGTACCCATGAATCCGTTGCTCAGCGCGCGTGAGGTCGAGTACTACCTCACCGACTCGGGGATGACGGTGGTGTACGGCTTGGATGGCAATGATGCCGTCGTGTCAGCCGCGGCGGCGAAGGTCGGGATTCGCTCGGTACTGGTTCCCGCGACCGGTGCAATGGACGTGTCCGGCAGCCCAATCCATGAAGCCACTGATCGAGCTGACGACGATACCGCTGTCATTCTCTACACCTCCGGGACCACCGGAAGGCCCAAGGGCGCAGAACTCACTCACCGGAACATGTCGACCAACGCCGCGACGACAGTGGACACCTTGATCAACGTGGGGCCCGAAGACGTGATCCTCGGCTGCCTGCCCTTGTTCCACGTCTTCGGTCTCACGTGCGGACTCAACGCGGCGGTCAAAGCCGCTGCCCTCCTCACCCTGGTACCCCGCTTCGACGCGGCGAAGGCCCTGAAGGTGGTGGCCCGCGATCGAGTGACGGTCCTCGAGGGCGTGCCCACCATGTACGCCGCGATGATGCACTGCCCTGATGCAGACGGCACCGACATGTCCTCGCTCCGCACGTGTATCACCGGTGGCGCACCCATGCCCGTCGAAATTCTCAAAGCGTTCGAGCGGAAGTTCGACTGCGAGGTCTACGAAGGATATGGACTCTCCGAGACGGCGCCGATCGCCTGTTTCAACCAACCCGGGCACCCGCGCAAACCCGGCACCATCGGAATACCCGTACGGGGTTGCGCGCTGCGGATCGTCGGTGATGACGGCGCAGACGTTCCCGATGGCGTACCTGGCGAGATCGCCATTCAGGGCGAGAATCTGATGAAGGGATACTGGAACCGCCCTGACGCAACAGCCGAGGCCATCCCCGACGGGTGGTTCCGAACCGGGGACATCGCCACGCGCGACGGTGACGGGTACTACACCATCGTCGATCGGAAGAAGGATCTGATCATCCGCGGTGGGTACAACGTCTACCCGCGCGAAGTCGAGGAAGTGCTCTACGAGCATCCTGCTGTCGCGGAAGCAGCGGTGATCGGCATCAAGCACGCAGAACTCGGGGAGGAGATCGGCGCGGCCGTGGCACTCAAACGTGGCGCGCATGTCGAAGCCGACGAACTGAAGACCTTTGTTCGAGGCCGAATCGCCGCGTACAAATACCCGCGTGAAATCTGGTTCGTCGAGGCTGTGCCCAAAGGCCCGACCGGCAAGATCCTCCGGCGTGAGGTGCGGCCACCTCAATAGACCGAGATCGGCTGATTTGCAACGGCTTTCACCCCAGTGCTGCGGTGGCCCGCAGCGCTGGGGTGTTGGTGCTATGACGCGCCGCGTCGTCAGCCGACGGGCGATGCGACCTGGATAACCGCTTTCCCTCGGGTGCCGCCGGACAGTGCGTCGTTGAGGGTTTCTCGTGCGTTTTCCAGGCCTTCGACAATGGTCTCGTCGTATGTCAACGAGCCTTCGCCCAGTGCCGCGGCCAGCTTTCCGATGATTTCGGCGTAGCGGTCGATGTGGTCGGTGACGATGAAGCCCCGCAACGTGGCTCGCTGCATGAGCAACTGGTTGGCGTTGCGCAGACCCGGTACTTCGCCGTTTTCGCTGTAGGTGTCGTACTCCGAGATCAGACCACACAGTGTCACGCGCGCGCCGATGTTCAGCCGCCCCAAGACGTGATCCATGATCGGGCCGCCGACGTTCTCGAAGTCGACGTCGACGCCGTCGGGCGTCGCGGCGTCGAGTTGCTCGCGCCAGTCGTCCGAGTGCCGGTCGACGCATGCGTCAAAGCCCAGTTCTTCCACCAGATGTCGGCACTTGTCGGCGCCGCCGGCGATACCGACGACCCGAGCACCACGCTGCTTTGCGAGCTGACCGGCGATAGAACCGACGGCGCCCGCTGCTGCTGAGACAACAACCGTTTCGTCCGGTGCAGGATCGCCCAGTTCGATACCGATGAACGCGGAAATGCCGGTGTGGCCAAGCACCCCGAGGAATGCGGGCAGCGGCGCAGGCAGCGGGTCGGGAAGAACGGTGAACGGGAACTCCAGGATGGAATCGTCTGCGACACAATACTCTTGCCACCCGGTGAAGCCGAGCACGAATGCGCCGACCGGGAGATCGTCTCGCCGGCTTTCGACAACCTGCCCGACACCGAGGCCGCGCATCACCGCGCCCAACTCGACCGGCGGTATGTAGGAACGTAACTGGCTCATCCAAACCCGGTTCGTGGGGTCGAGCGACAGGTACAGAGTGCGGATCAGCGCCTGCCCTGCGGCAAGTTCACCGATGGACTCCTCAACCCACTCGAGATCGTTCTCGGTGACCTGACCTTGCGGCCGCCGCTGCAGGCGGAAGAGGCGATTGTTGGTGGGTTTCATGGCGATTCCTCTTTTGTGGGGTACGCGAGTGCCGCGGAACGGCGGCAGGTCCACCAGCGAGAGTAGACGAGGAGTCGGTGGTAATCAACGCTCCGTCGAAAACAGCATCGACACACTGTTGACTATTCACGACAGATCGTGCAATGTCGATTTGGTCACTCGGCTGAGACAGCAGCCGACCCAAACGATGGAGGCGGCGCATGAGCGTACAAGCGGACAACCGCGCGACGGTTGAGCGATTCTGGTCAGCCCTTGATGACGGTCCACCTCGCGGCGAGGCGTTAGAGGCTTGGAAGGACATCTTCGCCGAGGATGCCGTCTGGGAAATGCCTTTCGCACCAGAGCCACTCGCCGATACCGTCCCCGGCCGGCACCTGATCGGTCATTTCATCGACTGGTTTTTCTACTCCGTGCCGGACCTTCGGATCGATTCGCTGACCGTGCACGACACGACCGACCCCGAACTCTTCGTTCTGGAATTGCACGGAAAGGCGACGGTCACGCAAACCGGCAAGATCTACGCCAACACCTATTGCACCCACATGCGGATCCGGGACGGCAAGGTTGTGCTGATCCGCGAGTACTTCAACCCCAACGTTGTGGTCGAGGCCTTTGGGCGCGATGTGATCGCAGAGGGTATGTCGGCTGTGATGGCGGCCGCCGGAGTGGGGGTGGCCCAGTGAAGTTGGAGCCGGAGTTCTCCTACACCGCCGAACTGGCCGAACCGCAGATCGTCGGCCCGGGCCCCTACGGACTACGCCAGGTGCTCGCCGTCACCGGAGGCAAAGTCACCGGAAACCGATTCAGCGGCACCGCCGCCCCCGGCGGCGGCGACTGGCTACTGGCCGGCGACGACGGCTACGGCCGACTCGACGTGCGCGCCCAGTTCTACACCGACGACGGCGCCGTCATCTACATGAGCTACCAAGGCCTCGTCGAGGTCAACGACGCCGCCGCAGCCGCGCTCGGCGGCGCTGCCACCGGCACCGACTTCGGCGAGCACTACTTCGTCACCACCCCACGCCTGGAATCCGGCGACCCCCGATACACCTGGGTCAACCAAACCATCTTCGTCGGACAAGGACGCATCCAACCCGGACCCGTCGTCGAATTCCAAGTCTTCCGAGTCGTCACTTAGAAGGCCGGGGCTTCGGTGTTCGCGGCCGACCGAGACCCGGCTCTCTCGGTAGTCCTGGAGTTGATCAGCGCTCACCAGGGTTACCGGGTGGGCGCTGTTGGTCAGCTCTGTTCGCGGGGCGGCAGTGTGGCATAGGCGAAGGCCAACAGGTAGTCGCTGAGCGCGAGCGACGCCGCTTCAGCGGCTTCGGCGTCTCCGGCCGCGATGGCGGCGAGGATCGCGGTGTGCAATTTGCCGGCTTCGGTTAGATCTTGTTGCGGGTCGGTGAGATTGGCGAACCAGAACCGCCTGGACAATCCCTGCAGTGGCGCCATCGCCACCTCGACGAATTCGTTGTGCGTCGCGCTGACCACCAGCGCGTGCGCGTCCCGCAGGAACGTTGCGAAATCGTCCACCGACGTGGTGGCGGCGAGAACCTGCTCGGCGAGTGCGGCCGCACTGCGACGCTGCTGTGCGTTGGCCCGCTGCGCCGCGAGCCGGACGGCGAACGGCTCCAATGTCCGGCGCAGTTCGAGCAGTTTGAGTTGTGCCTCGATCGAGGCTGCGGACACCAGCACGCCCCGATTCGCATGTATCTCGACGAGCCGCTCGCGCGCCAGGCGTTGCAGCGCCTCGCGGACCGGCGTACGCCCGAGCCCGGTGAGCTCCATGAGTTGTTTCTCCGACACCAACGTGCCAGGCGCAAGCTCCTGCAGCACGATCAAGCGCTCTATCTGAAGGAACGCCTGGTCGGCCTTGTTGGGCATGGTGCCGGTCATCGTTGGGTGCCCACTGTCACGGGGTAGACAATATCGCGACCACCAATGTACGGTCCATCCATGACTGATATATCGGTTGAATGGCGGTTGAATCTCGGTCTCGGCGGGGCTGCGATCAGACGTTTTCCGCTGCTCGACGAGGTGGATGTCGCGGTGGTCGGCGCCGGGGCGGCGGGAGTTGCCGCAGCTACGATCGCCGCCGAAGCGGGCGCGCACGTGCTGGTGATCGAGAAGTACGGGTTCGCCGGCGGGGCGGCAGTGGCCGGGTTGTCGGGGACGATCTGCGGGATGTACCTGGCGTCCGAGGACGCCCGTCGTCCTGAGCAGGTGGTCCACGGTTTCACCGAGCGTTTTGCTGCAGAGCTCACCTCGCGCGGTGGTCTCACCGAACCACAGCGATACGGCAAAACCTTCACCGCGGCACACGACCCCCTGATGTGGCGCGAGTCCGCCGACGGGCTGCTGACCGGCGCCGGCGCGCGCATCCTGTTCCACACCCAGGTAATCGATGTCCTGGTCGAGGACGGCTACTACCGCGGTCTGCTGGTGGCATCCAACGCCGGAGTCGGCGTGATACGGGCCGCTCGAATCATCGACGCGTCCGGCGACGGCGCGGTCGTGGCGCGCGGCGGCGGCGACTACCGCTTCGGTGCCGACGGACGTATCCAGAATCCGACCATGTTCTTCCGGCTGGGCAACGTCGACACGGAGAGATTCTGGGCGGCGTGGGGCGATGACACCATCAGTCCGGCGTGGGTGACTGAGGCGATCGACGACGCCCGTGCCGGCGGTGTTGACCTGCCGCGCAACAAGATCTGGATCTTCGCGACCAGCCGGCCGAGGGAGTTGCTGGTCAACGCCACCAGGCTGACGGCGCCTGACGGCCGGATGCTCAACGTCATCGACCCCGCCGACTTCACTCTTGCCGAGATCGGCGGCCGCCGACAGGTTCGCGACTATGCCCGCTTTCTCTGCGGAACTGTGCCCGGATGTGCTGACGCGTTTGTCGTCGACACCGGCGTGGAAGCCGGAATTCGGCAGACCCGGACGGTGGCCGGGGTCCAGACCTTGCGCGACAGCGACGTGGTGGACGGAACCAAACGGGCGGACTCGATCTGCCGTTCCCCCTGGCCGATCGAACTGCACGACGGCGAAAAGCCGCGGCTGCACTGGTTGTTGGACGACTACTACGACGTGCCGTTCGGTGCGCTGGTGCCTGAACGCGGTGAGGACGTCATCGTCGCGGGCCGGTGCCTGAGTGCCGAACACCAGGCGCTGGCCTCGGCCCGCGTCACGGCGCAGTGCTTCGAATACGGCCACGCGGCGGCGGTGGCCACCATCGTGTCGCTGGAGTCCGGTGCCGCGTACCGCGATCTCGACGTGCGCGACATCCAGACCCGGATGATCGCCAACGGCAGTGCACTCGAACCCGTGACCGCTGCCGCGGCATACTCGGAAAGGCAGGAACTGTGACCGACAACTTCGAGCGTGCCCCCGGCGGCGGTTTGCGCAGCAACTTCACCCCGGGCAGCACCAGGTGGGCGGTCCGCCGCGCTCAGTGGAGCGCGATGGGCATCAGCGTTGAGGATCAACAGAAACCGAAGATCGCGATCGTCAACACGTCGTCCAAACTGTCAGTGTGCTTCGCCCATCTCGACGATGTGGCGCTGCGGGTGGCCGACGCCATCCGCGAGGCCGGCGGGCTGCCATTTGAGATACGCACCACGGCCCCCAGCGATTTCGTCACCAGCGCCGGCCGCAAGGCGCGGTATCTCATGCCCACCCGGGATCTGATCGTCAACGACGTGGAGGCCGCGGTCGAGGGCGCGGTCCTGGACGGCATCGTGTTCCTGTCGTCGTGCGACAAGACCACCCCGGCGCACCTGATGGCGGCGGCCCGCCTGGACCTGCCCTCGATCGTGGTGATCGGCGGCTATCAGAAGGGCGGCCGGTACAGCGGCTGCTCGGTCGACATCGACACGGTCTACGAATCGGTGGGCGCCCTCGCCGCCGGCACCATGACCATCGATCAGCTGGGCGAGCTCGCCGACGAGGCGATCGAGGGGCCGGGGGTGTGCGCCGGTCTGGCGACGGCGAACACCATGCACTGTATGGCCGAGGCGCTGGGTATGACGGTGGCCGGTTCTGCGCCGACCCGCGCCAACTCGGCAGCCATGCTGGACAGCGCCGCCGCCGCGGGCCGGCGGATTGTGACGATGGTCGAGGAGAATCTGACCGCCCGCCAGGTCATCACGGCAGACTCGATTGAGAACGCCATCGAAGTGGCGCTGGCACTGGGTGGTTCGGTGAACTGCATCCGGCACCTGACGGCCATCGCCGCCGAGGCCGATCTGGACATCGACGTGGTGGGACTGTTCGAGAAGCTCGGACGAGACGCGGTGCAGCTGGCCGCGATCCGGCCCAACGGCAGCCACCAGGTGTGGGATCTCGATGGGATCGGTGGCGTTCAGACGGTGATGAGAACACTGCTGCCACGGTTACACGGTGACGCGATGACCGTCGACGGCCGCAGCGTCGCCCAACGGGCCGTGCACGCCCGCCCCGCCGACGGTGACGTCCTGCATGACCTCGACGATCCGATCAACGACGAGCCAGGCCTGATCATCCTGCGCGGTTCACTGGCTCCGGACGGATCCATCGTCAAGGTCGCCGGCGTGGGCAAGGCCACTCGCCGCCAGTTCGCCGGGCCGGCCAAGGTGTTCGTGGGCGAGGACGCCGCCATTACGGCACTGGGAAACAACAGGATTCAGCGCGGTGACGTGATCGTGCTCCGCGGTATGGGTCCGCGCGGCGGGCCGGGCACCGTGTTCGCGGCCAGCTTCGTCGCCGCACTCAACGGTGCCGGACTGGGCGGGGAGGTTGCGGTGGTCACCGACGGTGAGCTGTCCGGACTCAACCACGGTCTCGTCGTCGGTCAGGTGATGCCCGAGGCGGCCGACGGCGGCCCGCTGGCGGGACTGCAGGACGGTGACATCATCAGAATCGACCTCGACGCCCGCCGGGTCGACACGCACCCGGTGCGTGACGGCGGGCCGGTGCGTGCGGCGGGGGAAGTTCCCGAACGCGGATGGCTCGGCCAGTACGCCGCACTGGTCGGCCCCATTCAAGGTGGCGCCGTGTTGCGCCGACCCACTCGCTGACACAACACCTTTCACCTCACAAAGGACACGTAGTATGGCAACCGCCGCACCCAACCAGGCCCGCAAGGCGGGCATCGCCGCCCTGGTCGGCACCACCCTGGAGTGGTACGACTTCCTCATCTACGGCACCGCGGCGGCGCTGGTGCTCAACAGCCACTTCTTCCCCAACGCCGACCCCACCGTCGGCACGCTCGCGGCCTTCGCCACCTACGCCGTGGGGTTCCTGGCGCGTCCGCTCGGCGGCATCGTGCTGGGCAACATGGGCGACAAACTGGGTCGCAAGAAGATGTTGATCTTCACCATCGTGTTGATGGGTCTGGCCACCACATTTATCGGTGTGCTGCCCAACTACGGCGCCATCGGTGTATGGGCGCCGCTCCTGCTGATCCTGCTTCGGCTGTTGCAGGGTTTCGGGGCCGGCGGCGAGTATGCCGGCGCCGTAGTGCTTTCCGTCGAGCACGGAGATCAGCAGCGCCGCGGCCTGGCCGGTGCCTGGGCGCCGACCGGCTTCGCGCTGGCCACCTTGCTCTCGACCGGGGTGTACCAACTCGCCACGCTGCTGCCGGAGGACGCGTTCCAGAGTTGGGGTTGGCGGGTGCCGTTCCTGCTGGGCGCTGTTCTGCTGGCCGTCGGTTACTTCATCCGTCGCAGCATCGACGAGACCGAAGCGTACGAGAATGCAGTGCAGGCCGAGGCGGCCGGGATTGCGCAGGAGACCAAGATCCCGGTCCTGGAGTCCATTCGCCGCAGCCCGCGCAACTTCCTCGTCGTGGTCGGAGCCCGCATGGCGGAGAACGGGTTTGCGTATCTGTTCCCGGTCTTCGCGGTGGGATTCGCCGTCAACAACCTCGGAGTGGAGCGCAGCACCACCCTGCTGGCGGTGGTGATCGCGTCCGCGATCCAGGTGGTGTTCATCCCGATCTGGGCGCACCTGAGCGACCGGATCGGTCGTCGGCCGGTGTACGCGGGCGGCGCGCTGCTGTCCGTACTGTGGTTGGTGCCGTTCTTCATGCTGCTCCAGACCCTGAGTTCCCCGCTGCTGATCCTGGGTTTCGTTGTGGGACTGGGAATTCTGTATCCAGCGATGCTTGCGCCGCAGGCGGCTTACTTCGCCGAGCTTTTCGATACCCGGACCAGGCTGTCCGGTTTCGCATTCGCCCGGGAGATCGGGTCGGTGCTGGCCGGTGGTTTTCTGCCGCTCATCGCCACCGCGTTGATCGCTGCGTTCGGCCACTGGTGGGTGATCGTGGTTTACCTCGGCCTCTTGACCGCCCTGACGCTTGTCGCACTGGCTTACGGCCCGGAGACCAGCCGCAGGGAGATCATCCAGGCCGGCGCGGCGAAGGCGCCGCAACCACAGGCAACCACGACAGCTTGACGGGCTGGCGGCTTCGCAGTCGAGTCCCGACCATCGCGGGCCCGGCGGCTACTCGAAGTGCTGCACTGCAACGTCATCGCTGCGATAGCCGTTCCAGCCAGGAGAACCGTTACGGGCGAACGCCACCCACGAGGCGTGCATCCGCCGGGCCAGACCGTCCGGAACCGGATCGGGCCCCAGCAGGCCCGTATCCCCGTGCAGCCACGGGGAATCGGCAATGTCGAAGACAAAGGGAAGCTCCACGGTGTGTGCCGCACCGAGCTTGCCGCCAAGCGCTGTCGATCGGAATCCGAAACGATAGACGTAGGTTCCGCGCTGTGAAATCGACGAGTGGGCCTGCGCCATCCGAGCGGAGCCGACACCGAAAAGCGCCTCGCCGAGCAGGGTCGAGCGTAGTTCGCCGTGAGTGGCATGTGGACGGTCGGCGGCCACAGCCGCCGCCGCGGCGTGCGGGTCCGAATGTGTCTGGGCTGCAACGGCCACGACATCAGCGTGCTGTGACGTATCGAAGGTGCCCTGGGGGACGAGATAGAGGTTGCCCTCTTCGGTGTTGGTGCCGATGAGCAGAGCGACGTCGGCCGCCGGACTGTCCGCCAATGCATCGGCGGGCTGCCTGTCCAGGACGAGGCTGAACGGACTCAGGCCCACGAGTGGGTCGGTGGCGGTAGCGGTTCGCAGGTCAAGTCCTGCCAGCGCGGGCAGCACGGCCACGAACTGTTCATCGGGAACGTCTGCGAACCCGTCCGCGGTGGGTTGCACGCCCAGCTCGGCTGCTGCAGCCCGCGTGACTCGGGCCGCCTGCTCAGGTGTGAACGCACCTGTGCCGCTACCGCTCTGCATGACAGCCCGGTGGAACAAGCCGGTGGCCTCGGATGTGGCGAGCAGGGCTCCCACCAAAGTGGCGCCGGCGGACTGGCCGAACAGCGTTATGTTTCCGGGGTCTCCGCCGAAGGTACTGATCGTGTCGCGGACCCAGCGCAGCGCGGCCAGCACGTCGAGCAGTCCGCGGTTGCGGGGCGCTCCGGAGACATCGAGAAATCCGGCGATCCCCAAGCGATAGTTGAGGGTAACGAGCACGACGCCGTCACGGGTGAAGGCCCCGCTGTCGTACAGCGCGGCCTGCGACGACCCGGTGACGAATCCGCCGCCGTGGACGAACACCATCACCGGTCGCGCCGCATCGTCGGCGCCGGGAGTGTGCACATCGAGCGTCAGGTAGTCCGCGCCGCGCACCCACCCGGGGCCGAAATACGGCCGCATGTCCAGTGCGCCGAAGTCGCGGACCGGCTGCGGCGCCGTCGCCCCGTGACGTGTCGCGTCCCGGACGCCGTCCCAACCCGGGTGCGGTGCCGGTGGAGCGAAGCGGGCGGCTCCCGTCGGGGTGGCGGCATAGGGGATGGCGAGGTAACGCTCGCCGCTCTGGTCGCGGATACCGCACACCGCTCCGTACGGGGTTCGGACGACGGTTGTGTTGTTCTGAGACAAGGGTTCTCCTGTAGTGATTGGTATCAGCTGATACGGGCGAAGCCGGCCCAGCCCTTGATGGCGAAACGGGAGCCGTCGCGGACCACTTCGACAGCGCCGTGTCCACCGAGGTGTGCCGGGAACAGCAGCGCATTGTCGTCGCTGACCCGACCCAGCAGCTTGTGCCTGGTGTTGCGTGATTCCGCGGGGTCTTCGCAGAAGCAACTGTTGGTGTTAGGCGTGACGATCTGCAGCGGGGTGTGGATGAGATCGCCGACGAACACTGCACGGTCTCCGCCGGATTCCAATGTCAGGACCGACGAGCCGGGGGTATGTCCGGGCGCGAGGTCCAGCCGCAGGTTCTTGTCGATCTGGTAGGTCTCGTCCCACAGATGGGTCAACCCGGCTTGGTGGACCGGGGCGACGCTGTCCTCGAACACATTCAGACTTCCGCGGCTGGCGGCTGGTTTGTGGCCATTGGCCGGGTTCCAGAAGTCGAAATCGCGTTGTGGCATCAGGTAGGTCGCGTTCGGGAAGGTGGGCACCCACGTCGAACCGTCCAGGCGGGTGTTCCAGCCGACGTGGTCGATGTGCAGATGGGTGTTGATCACCAGGTCGACGTCATCGGGAGAAACGCCTGCGGCGGCCAGGTTGTCGAGGAACGCGGTGTCGAGGTGGTTCCACACCGGGACATAGGGCCGTTCCTTGTGGTTGCCGACACCGGTGTCGACCAGGATGGTGCGTCCCTCGCTGCGCAGCACCCAGGTCTGGATCGCCGAAATGCACTGATCGGTGCCGGGATCCCAGAAATCAGGGGCCAGCCAGTGTTTGTTTGCTTCCCAATCGTGATTGGTGCTGTCCGGGAAGAAGTCGGCGGGCCCCATTTGCACGGAGCCGTAGTACTCCTTGACGCGGGTGACGGTGACGTCGCCCAACTCGATCTGATCCATGTGACTCCCTCGGCCATCGGCGGTTCTCACACGAGCCTGTCGAGGTGCGCGGTGGGCAACCACACCTTGTCGGTCCTAACCCTGGCAGGGGGTGGCTGGGATCCCACCGCGCACGGATACTGAGGAGATGGACGGACCTGGGCCGCTGGGAGAATTTCTACAGGCGCGGCGTGCACGTACCCGGCCCGAGGACATCGGTGTGCCGGACTTCGGTGGGCGCCGACGGGTGCAGGGTCTGCGTCGCGACGAGGTCGCGCACCTGGCGGGAGTCAGCGTGTCTTACTACACGCGGCTCGAGCAGGGCATCTCCCGTGGCGCGTCAGCCGAGGTTCTGGAAGCGATTGCCGGTGCGCTACAACTCGATACGCACGAGCGTGAACACCTCGAACGGTTGGCCGGGGCTGCGCGGCGGGCACCTCGGCCGCGGCGCCCGCGGCCGGAAAAGGTGAGCGCCGAGACGCGGGATCTGCTGCGTGCCCTCGACGGGGTGCCGGCGCTGGTGCTGGGCCGGCGCACCGATGTGCTGGCGTGGAATCAGCTGGGGCACGCCCTGCTGGCCGGACACGTGGACCGGGCCGCCGTGGACGATGTGGTGAACCGGCCCAACATGAGCAAAATGGTGTTCCTGGACGGACACAAGCGCGAGCTCTATGCGGACTGGCGGCGCAAGGCCAGGGCAGTGGTGGGCAATCTGCGCATCGCCGTGGGGCGGTATCCGGACGACCGTGATCTTGCCGCTCTCATCGGTGAGCTGACGATGAACAGCCCGGAGTTCGTCACGATTTGGGGCGATCATCGGATCACTCCCTGCGACGCCGCGTCCTACGACCTGCACCATCCCGTGGTCGGTGCGCTGACTGTCACCCAGCAGACGCTGGCCATTGCGCGCTCGCCTGGTCAGAGTCTGATCGTGGTCACCACCGTCGCGGGGTCACCCTCGGAACGGGCGCTGGCGCTGCTGCGAACTCTGGGCACACCCGTGCACGACCGCGCGTCGTCCGAGAGAGCCCGACTCTGAGGCTTTCTCGGGATACCGGTCGGCGCCGAGGCCGGCACCAGCAGCGCGTCGACAGTCTGGCTCTCGTAGAAGTCTGACGACAAGCGCTGGAATCAAAAGCATCCCGATCATCATCCGGTTCTGGGTGCGCCCCGCCGTGCTTCACTGGGGCGATGGATCCAGAGCGCTCTGAGACAGTGACCGGGCGAACGCGCGGGCGGGGTGTGCGGCAGGGGCCGACCCGGCGGACGCTGAAGCGAGTGGAACGGCACGACCGGGTCTACGAAGCCGCTATCGCGTTGTTCGTGGAGCGTGGATTCGAGGCGTCTTCGATGGACGAGATCGCCGACCGGTCGGGGCTGTCGCGCAGCACCGTCTTCACACACTTTCCCCGCAAGACGCTTTTCCTGGAGGAATGGATGCGGCGACGACGGGACGAGGCCAGGAAGTCGGCGCGAACTGACGGGGTGGCGGGTCGGCCACTTCGGGACGTGCTCGGCGCCTACTTGGACACCCTGGCCACCGCGAACTCCGCTGCCCGTGCGGAGATGCGCGCGTTGGTCCCGCCCGCGCTCCTGCACACGACGATGCTGGTCGACCATCCAGTCGGGGTGGATCTCTCCGCCCTGATCGTGGAAACCGAGGCTGTTCTTCGACCGTCCGTGCGACCCGAACAGGTCGGGCGGCTGCTCGCGTTGGGCTACGTCTCTGCGATGGCGCGGTGGGTCCAGGAGGAACCGCCGGTGATCGATCTGGGAGCCGAACTGAGCGCTTTGCTGGACCTGGTGCTGTCGGGCGCTCAGCCGGGCGCACTCACATAGTTGCTCTACCTGCTGCTATGTCATGAAGCCGGACTCAAGTCTTGCTTCGTCGCGAATTCGCTCGTAGGGTTTCAACGGTGACCACACTCATCACCGGCGCCACGGGTGCAATCGGAGCGAGCCTGGTCAGACGGTTGGCTTCGGCCGACCATGCCGTCAGAGCGGGCAGTCGCGATCCCCGCAAGGCGGCAGGGCTGGGCGCCGACATCGTCGAACTGGATCTCGCCGCGCCGAAAACCTTCGACGAGGCATTGGCGGGTGTCGACCGCATCTTCCTCTACGCGGAACCCGCTGCCATCGAGGACTTCGTCGACTGTGCAGAGCGCGCAGGTGTGCGGCGGGTCGTCCTGCTCTCCTCGGACTCGGTGGAAATGGGCAACGCGGAACACAACGCGTTGGCGCGACATCATGCCCACGTCGAAAAGTCCCTTGGTGGTGCGTCTTTCAGCACCACGGTGCTGCGGCCGGGAACGTTCGCCACCATGACGCTCGATTGGGCATCCTTCATCCGCGCCGGAGTCCCGGTCGAGCAGCCCTTCTGGGGAGCCTGTCTCGACGTCATCCATCCCGAGGACATCGCCGACGTGGCCGAGCGCGCGCTCACCGACGACGATCTGGAGGGCCTCGTCCTGCCCCTCGGCGGCCCTGAGGTGCTCAGCTTCCATCAGCAACGCGACACTCTGGCGAGCCTGCTCTCACGAGAACTGGACTGGCGCGAGCCGAACAGAGAACAAGCCGTGCAACACCTTTCGCGGCACGCTCCGCTACCTCTGGTCGACGCTATCCTGGACTACTGGTCGCAGCTGCCGCGGCACGACCACGAGGCGCGGCGATCGGTCGAGCGCATCACCGGACGGCCCGGACGCACGTTCCGGCAGTGGGCCAGCGAGCGGCTCGATGCGTTCCGCTGATCGCCGAGGGAATGACGCAGGACCAGGAAGCTGAGCTGCGGGCGTCGCTATTCGGACAGATTCTCCAAGCTTTGTCGAAAGGTGGTGCGTAACACCGCGATGACCGGCACCGCTGCCAATGCAAAGAGCACTCCCGCCAACGTGATGTACAGATAAACGCCGGACGCGGTGCTGACCGCGGCTCCACCTGCGCTGAGGCCCGGTAGCTGGGTGGCTTTGAGTACCTCCCCGCCGGCGATATTGACCACGACCGAGCCGAGGGCGAGCACAACCGACACCAGGCCGGCTGTCATGCCTTGCCGTTCGGGGTCTTCGAGGCTGGTGGCCAAGTTGTAGCCCGAGGCGCCTATTGCACCGGCGGCAACACCGAGCATGGCGGCGCAGGCCATCGCCAGCGGCAGCAGTGCTACCCCTGCCAGCATCCCGAAGGTCGCAGCGGTGCCCACGGAGATACCGCCCAGAAGCGGGAGCGCCGAGCCGACTCGGCCCGCGATCCATCCGGCGCCGACTCCGCCGACAACGATGCCGAGATTGGCCGTACCGAGCAGCGCGGCGAGCGCTTGACTGCCGCCCAGCCCGTAACCGAGACCGAGTGCAGGGGAGACCTGGGCGGTGATACCGGTCAGTTGCAGCATGCTGCGAAAGGAGCCCGCAGCCAACACCAGTGCCAACAGTGTGAGCAGAACAGGACGGGACAATGCCCGGATGTCGATGATGGGTTCATCGATTCGCAGCGCGAGGAACACCCAGCCTGCCAATGCCGTGACACCGGCAGTCAACAGCGCAACCATGCCCCCGGACAACCAGCCGGCGTCACTGCCGAGGCTGATGTAGGCAAGGGTCGCGCCGAGGCCGCAACCGAGAAGTAGCGCCCCGGCCACATCGATCCTGCCGCCGGTGCGGATCGGCGACTCGGGGATGAACAAGCGCACACAGACCGCGGCGGTTGCAGCGAGCAAGGCCGCGGCGACGAACACGCCCCGAAACCCGAATGACTCGATGACAGGCTGCATCACAAATGGCTCGATGATCCCGACAATGGACGAACCCGACGTCAGAATGCCGACCAGTGTCATGGCCACTGTCGGCTTGCAGATCTGCTGTGTGAGCGCCACCGTGAGGAAGACCGCGGCGAATGCAGCTCCTTGGAAAAAACGTCCTACCAGAAAGATCCACAGGGTAGTGGCCAGCAGGCAGATCACGGCCCCTGCGCAGGCAAGGAGAAGGGTGATGAGAAGTAGCCGGCGCTTACCGAAGATGTCGGAACTCTTGGCCAGCAGCGGTGACCAGATGGCCCCGGCCAGCATCCCCCCGGCGTTGAGCCAGGCCGCCTGATCGGTGTCGAAATGCTCCATCAACTGCGGCAAGACCATCATGGGCGATCCGATGACCAGATCAGCCAGAACGTTGGCGAGAGTCAGAACCGCTGCCCAGAGGACGAGCCTGGCGCTCCAGCTGTGCGCTTGGTCGCCTCCGACTGAATCATCTTGAAGCTGTTTCACCATGTACTTTCGTTCAAATGAACTGGGAATTACGTTGTTTGGGTAAGCGGCGTGAGACGGTCGGCCGATCCGTTCCGGTGGTCGGGTATTGAAAACAGTTCGCAGTCAAAGTATTCGGGTGCTGGCCGCTTTCAGGGCTTGATTGCGGGCGGCAATGTCGGCCCAGGTTGCAGGAAGGACGCGATCGCGGCCACTGGCCACTCGGCCCTGAGCGAACGTCACATACGGGCGTTGCCGGGCTTCGTACCGCGCGAATGCCGTGGTGTGGTCGCGATCTCGATCCAGTTCTTCGGCGAGGAACCGCGCACCGGTGAGGGCCAGCGAAGTGCCCCGGCCGGACAGGAACGCCGCGCAGTAGCCGGCGTCCCCGACGAGCACGACGCGACCACGGTGCCAAGAGGTCAGGTGAACTTGACTCGCGGCAGAGAAGTAGAAGGCAGGATCGACGCGTGCTGCCTCGAGCAGCTCTGGGATACGCCACGACCGGTAGTCGGCAAAAGCGTCGAACAGGATCTGCTTCTTGCCGTCCACGTCGTCGGGATCATAATCGACTGATTCCGAGCGGAACTCGAAAACTGCGACCGTCTTACCCCCGTATCGGAACACACCTGCCATTCGGCCGGGAACGTTGTATATCGAGTTCGCGCCCTCAGTGTGAGGCTCATCGGGAAGATGGGCGAGGGCGAAGTACACGCCGAGGTGTCTCAGGCAGTGCTCGTCGGGCCCGAACACCAGTCGGCGGACCGCGGAGTACTGGCCGTCGGCGCCGACAACGAGGTCGTACCGCGCGGTCCGGCCCGATGCGAATTGTGCGTCGACGTGGTCGTCGCTGTGGGCCAAGACCTTGATGGAGTCATCGAAGCGGATGGTCGCTGCGTCCGAAACAGCATCGGCCAGGATGCCTACGAGATCCTCGCGCAGGATCTCGATGTCGTCATCGGAGTCGCCGATCTCTGCGATGGGCATCCGGGCGATCGGTTCGCCGTGTATGTCGAGAAACTGTGTTTGCTCAGACATCCGGACGCGGCGTGCCTGAATTCGCGTGAGCAGTCCCATCTTTTCCACGGCTTCGATGGCATCCCCGCGGATGTCGATCGGGGTGCCTGTGAGCCGGAGGTGGGGAGCGCGTTCGATCACCGTGACATCGTGGCCGCGGCGGCCGAATTCCAGCGCACACGCCAATCCGGCTATGCCGCCGCCAGACACAAGAATTTTCAACAGCGCTCCATGGATCACGAAGGGGTGGTGGGCGACGGGTGAACGGCCGCCGGCTGCGGCCGTCCTACTTAAAGCGATAATTTGTCGCTTTAGCGAGCGTATATGCATCCGGGTTGCACCGCAACGCTCCACTTGGCAACAATCGTCAACAAGGCAGAAGGTGAGGGTGGTGATGAGGAAGGGGACTACCGACCCTCCGCCAGCGCGGCGTCCCGGCGGCCGTAGTGCGCGGGTCAAGGCGCAAATCCTCGCCGCCACCGCAGAACTCGTGGCGCGTGATGGCATCGCCGGGTTCCGGTATGAGGATGTTGCCGCGGCGGCAGGCGTGCACAAGGCCAGCGTTTACCGTAACTGGCCTGATCGCGAGGAGCTGGTCGCCGAGGCGTTGTTGCGGTATGCCGAAGGCCTCGCCTCGATTGCAGACACCGGCGACATACGCCGAGATTTGGTGGATTTTCTGGTGGCCCTTGCGGCCGGGCTCGAAACACCGTTTGGGCGCACCCTCGAAAGGGCCATCCAACCCACTCGTAACGACGCTACCTTGCGCGCGCTGACCAGGGTGCTCGACGCCCGGGTGGCCGCCATGCGACAGCGGGTGGACACCGCGGTCGACCGAGGCGAACTTCCCCCGGTCGACAGCTCTTTCCTGGGCGAGATGATCTCCGGCCCAGTGCATCTCATCGTCAACCGGGGAATGCGTATGTTCACCCCTGCGGACGCGGAGAGAATCGTCGACGTTGTGCTTGCCGGCATCCGATCACAGCGATCCGATCATCAGCAGTGACTCGGATCAATGCAGTTCGGTGACTTCAGAGTCCCGCTTGCTGTTGTGGCGATCCATCCCGGGTGACGCCTGGACGGAGTTGGCTCCTCAACGCTGTTAAGGCATGCTGCGGTTCCCGCAGCCGCACCGTCGTCGTGCTGGATTGAGCCGTTCGCTGCTCAAGCGTCGTCGGAGAGAAAGGAGCCATGCAGAAGAGAGCGCAACGCCGGACATCCCAGGCCCGTACGTCGACCCGTGGCCGAGGTGACCGTGGGCGGCCCGAAAAGTCACGCGCCGGAGGCTCACTCGAAGATGTCGGTGGGCACCATGGCCGACACCAACACGTTGGGCACGTCGACGATCTGGCTGATGCGCAGGTCGACGGCGACGCTGCACAGCGCATACGCCTGCTGACGGGTGAACCCGCGCTCATCGGCCAGGTGATCGACCATCAGGCGCAGTGCGTTTCGTGTGGCCAGGTTGAGATTCTCCGGGTGGATCCGGCCGTCGTCTACCGGTACACCGGTGACCGCGAAGTGCGGACGGGCGGCCACCTCCGGTGGCTCGCCGGTGAGGCGCTCGAAGCGCAGGTAGCGGACGCCGCCCGACGTCGCTGCCCGCTTGCGCAGGTCGAATCGCAGCACCACTCTGGTGGTGGTTTCCACTGCGGCACCGCAGGACTCGCCGTCGCCCTGGGCGAAATGACCGTCGCCGACGGAGAACAATGCGCCCGTGACCCACACCGGCAGGTACACCCGGCTACCCGCGGTCAGGTGTTTGATGTCGATGTTGCCGCCGGCCTCGGTGGGGCAGATGGTGCGCCGCCCCGGATCCCCCGGGAGGTCCGGTGGCACCGCCGAGGCGGGATTCGGAAGTTCGACCAGACCGCCCTCCCGGGCGACCTGTTGTTCGGCGGATCTGCTGCGCTCGAACAACTCTCGTGACGGCGCTACCCCCATCACCCCCATGAAGGGGGCCGCAGGCAACCGTACGCCTGGCAGGTCCGCCGACCGGGCGAACCCGTCGGCGATCTCCCAGCGCACGACGTGTGGTTCGGTGAATTCGTCACGCAGGAAACCGAATCCGGGAATGTTCAGGGTGGCACCGAAGTCGCCGGTCTCCACCGATAACACATCGACCACCAGGAGATCACCGGGTTCGGCGTCCTCGACGTACACGGGTCCGGTCAACGGGTGGATGCGGGCGGTATCCATGGCCAACACGTCCGCCGCGGTCGAATCCCGGGTGATCTGACCGTCGTAACCGTCGCGCGCACGCATCGCCACCGTGTCGCCCGGCGCGCATCGCAGCACCGCGGGAATGTCTGGATGCCAGCGGTTGTGACCCGCCCGCGGGTCGTCCACCAGTGATTTGGTGAGGTCCAGTTCGATCTCGTGCACGTCGCTCATGATGCCCCATCCGGCGCAGTGGGAAAGCCCCCGCAGGCGTGCTCGAAGGTGTGCGCAACCCGCAGGACCGTGGCATCGTCGAGGTGGCGGCCCACGATCATCATCCCGACCGGCAGTCCGTCGACCAAGCCGGCCGGGACGCTGCACGCAGGATGGCCCGTCACGTCGAAAGTGGCGGTATTGGCCATCATCTCCAATGCCCGCGCCAGGTATTCCTCCAGTGGCGCATCGCTTCCCGGTATCGGGCTGGCAAGGATGGGCGTGGTGGGCATGACGAGGAGGTCGAAGCGCGACAAGGCCTCGTCGTAGGCGGCTCGCAGGCGCGGAACGAGGTTGCGGGCCATCGCATAGTGCACGCCGTGGTGCCGATCGAGGGTGTGGCGGCCGGCCAGCAGCACGAGCTTCACGGTGTCCGGGAAGGAGGAGCCATCGGCGCGGCGTCGGCTTCCGTAGTGCTCGATGAGCGCGGGGTCGTACCGACCCTGCCAGTTTCTGCCGTAGGCGTTGCCGTCGACCATCTGGGCGGTACCACCCTCGACCGCGATCACATCCCAGATCCGCTTGCCGTGGTGGTGCCAGGGTATCGAAACCTCCTCGCAGAGCAACCCTTCGGCGCGTAGGACGTCGACGGCGCCGCGGACGGCGGCGTCGACGCCCGGCGCCGACTCCGGGTGCCCGAAGCCCTCGGTCAGCACACCCACCCGCAGCCCTGCTGTGGGCCGGGTCAGCTCGTCGGTGAACGTGGGCCCGTCGCGCCCATCGCGCTGTCGGGGATCCAGGCCATCAGGTCCGGCGATCACGTCGAGAACCAGCGCCGCGTCGGCGACGGTGCGGGTCATCGGACCGAGGTGGTCGAGGGTCTGCTCGATGGGGAACGCGCCGGTGTAGGGGACCAGCCCGTGTGTCGGCTTGTGCCCGACGATCCCGGTGAACGCGGCAGGCAGTCGAACCGAGCCGCCCTGGTCACCGCCGATCGCGAGATCGACCACCCCGGCCGCGACCAGAGCGGCACTGCCGCTGGAGGATCCACCCGTTGTCCGGGTGTGGTCCCAGGGATTGCGAACCGGACCGGTGGCGGCGGTGTGCGACGCACCGGAGAAGCAGAGATCCTCGCAGACGGCCTTGCCGGTGATGGTTGCGCCGGCGGCCAGCAGCCGGGTCACCACGGTGGCATCCTGGTTAGGGAGGTAGCCTTCGACCAACGCTGAGCCGTTCATCATCGGCACACCGGCCACGGCGATGTTGTCCTTGATAGCCACCGTCCGGCCCGCCAACAGGCCCGCGCCGGTCGAGGTGATGTCGCATGTGACGTACCAGGCGCCAAAAGGGTTGTGCGCCGGCTTCGCCCAGGCACGTGTGACGGTGGGTGGCTCGATCTCCCTGTGCAATTCGGCGACCACATCCCAGGAGGCCAGCATGTCTTCGACGTGCGGGGCGAACTCAGCCAATTCGCGTGTGGACAGACCGAGATCGTATGCAGCAGAGGCTTGTTCGAGATTTGCGGGTTCTGGAGGATGCACGGTCATGTTCATCCTGCCTCGAGTGCGTCGCGGGCCCGGGTGGTCAGTTCGGTATTGACGTTGTTCTCATACGACGTGGCATCCGAGGGGTAGGCCGCGATGTTCTTGGTGAACAACGAGATCTCCATGTTGCGGTCCCATGACTCCTTGGTCACTGTGATGTCCTCTGCGTAACCCTTGGCGTCGATCTCCCGTTCGACGGCGGCCGCGACGACCTCGCGGGGCAGATCCGGGAAGTACTTTGCGGCGATGTCGATGGTGGCCTCCGGGTCGGCGTAGATGAACTTCGATGCCTTTGCGATGGCGGTGACGACCCCTTGGGCGGGTTCGGGGTTGTCTTGCAGGTACTTCTCCGTGGTGGTGAGACTGGAGAAGGCGAAGGGGTACCAGTCCGGATTGGCGGGGAAGGAATAGACGACCGCAAGGCCCTGGTCCACCACTGCCTGGCTGACGGTCGGCTCGAAGGACAGTGCCAGGTCGGCCTGTCCACCTGCCACGGCGGCGAGTTCACTGCCGAGCGCGACGTTGACCATCGTGACGTCCTTCAGCCCCTTCTGGTCGATCAGATATTTCATGAAGGCCCAACTGGTGTCCGGCTCCGGGCTCACCACGACCTTCTTGCCTTCGAACACCGAGGGGTCGTTCAGGGTGGCGTTGCCGCCATTGCGCCCGATGACGAACACCGAGGGAGCGTTCTGGATGGCCGCCACCACCACACCGGGACCGCCGTTCTCGTGTGACTTCGGCACGAAAACCGGATCCTGGATGGAGAAGTCGGCGGATCCGCTGAGCACCGCGGTCCAGGACTGGGTGCCACCGCCGCCGGTGGCGATGTCGACCGTGACCCCCTGTTCCTGGAAGTAGCCGTTCTCGTGCGCGACGTAGAGCGGGAGATAGAGCAGCGACTGGAAGGCCTGGCTGATTCGCACCGTGGTGGTACCGTCCGTGGCCTGCGCGGGCTCGCTTCCGCAGGCCGCGGCCAGCAGGACTGTCGCCGATGTGGCGGTAACGGCGAACTGTCGGAGCAACTTTCGAGTGTTCATGATCATGACCTTTCCCAATGACCAAGAAAGCGCTCCACAGCGCTGACGAGGAGGTTGAAGACCAGCACCATGACCATGACGATGGCGATGCCGGCGATGACGAGGCTGATGGTGAAATTGGAGCTGCCGAGCAGGATCATGTGACCAACACCGGCGTCGGAACTGATGTATTCGCCGACGATTGCGCCGACCAGTGCGAAGCCGATGTTGAGCTTCAAACCCGATACCACCCATGTCATCGCTGACGGCACAACGAGTTTGCGGAAGATCTGGGAGCGGGAGGCGCCGAACGACTTCATCAGGTTGATCAGGTCGGGATCGGTGCGTCGGGCGCCGCGGTAGGAGGTGGTCAATGACACGACCACACACGAGAACGCGACGATCACGACCTTGGATGTCATCTCGGTGCCGAACCAGATGATTGTCAATGGCGCGACCGCCAGAACCGGGATCGACCCGACGGCCGCGATGAACGGTGACGTCAGATCCGCGACGAATTGCGAGTACCACAGCAGCAGGCCGAGGACGGATCCACCGACGGCGCCGATCAGGAATCCGAGGATGACCTCCGTGCTGGTGATGCCGATGTCGGACCACAGCTCACCG
Organism: Mycolicibacterium mageritense; assembly: GCF_010727475.1. Classification (NCBI taxonomy): domain Bacteria; kingdom Bacillati; phylum Actinomycetota; class Actinomycetes; order Mycobacteriales; family Mycobacteriaceae; genus Mycobacterium; species Mycolicibacterium mageritense. Next base: position 2,096,397 of record NZ_AP022567.1, on the reverse strand, counting down.
GAGACCGCGCGGGTCTGTAGTACGTTCCACACCGCACTGGGGCTGCCGAAGAGGAATGAACTGATGGCACCGCTACGGGCGCCGAACTCCCATGCGGACAACGCGGTTACGACGATCAGTACTTGCATGGTGTGCAGGATGATCCGCCGGCTGCGCGGCGATGCGGTCGCCGTCCGCCGCCGGACCGGTCGTGTGGGGGCGGCCGACGGCTCGGTCAGCACGGTGGTCATCTGTCCTCCTGGGTGAGGTGAGGAAATGGGCGGCCGGTGGGGTTCATGCGACGTCCGCCGACTGTCCGATTCCGCGCCAGATCTTTTCGTAGAACTCGTTGAATCGGGGCGCGAGTCGCCGCTCGTTGATATCGGTGCTCGTGGTGCCGAGATCGACGTCGAGTTCGTCGACGATCTCTCCGGGGTGGGCTTTGAGGATGTACACGCGGTCGGACATCGTGACCGCTTCCTCGATGTCGTGCGTGACAGCGACAACGGTTTTCCCTGTGGCTCTGGCGGTTTCGAGCAGCTCGCCCTCCAGCGCGATCTTGAGGGGATAGTCGAGTGCCTTATACGCCTCGTCCATCAGGATGATGTCCGGATCTGTCACCATGGTGCGCATGAGTGCCGCCCGCTGCCGCATGCCTCCAGAGAGATCGGCGGGGTAGTTGTCCTCGTAGCCCTCGAGCTTGTAGGCCGCGAACAGGTGGCGGGCGCGTTCGCGGGCTTCTTTCCTGCGCGTGCCGCGGACTTCCAGTCCGAGGATGACGTTCTCAAGAACCGTCCGCCACGGGAACAGCAGGTCTTTCTGCAGGACATAGCCGATGTGTTCCGAGGTGCTGCCGGTGACATCGACGCCGTTCACCACGATCGACCCTGCGGTGGGCGCCACCAGGCCGGTGATGATGTTGAACAGGGTCGACTTGCCGCATCCGCTCGGGCCGACGATGGAGACGAACTCGCCGCGGTCGGCGTGCAGGGTCAGCCGCTGCAGAACCCGAGTCACGCCGTGGGACGTCGCATACTCCTTGTCGATCCCGATGACTTCCAGTCGGCGGGTCATCGGTGTACGCCCCGCGCCGGTTTCGAGCCGGTGAACCGATCAATAACTGATATATCGCCCATGTAGTGACTGATCCCATTCTCGAAATTCGTGAGTGGTTGAAGGAAAGTCGGGCGGTCACGCCCGGTGGTGCACATAGCGAAGCACACACTCATGCGTTGAGCAACCGATTGTGCAATATCCGCGGAGCATTGAACAATGGATTGTTCTTGCATGGTTCACGAAGTTGAGCCCCAGCCATGCGGCCCACGGTTCGCCCGGGCCGGCTATTGCCATGAGGTGGCCCGAGGTGCGGGGGCGGCGGTGTCGAGGTCGGCCAGGTCGATGCCCTTGGTCTCCGTCAGGAAACTCACCGCCACCGTCGAGATGATCGCTGCCACTGCGAGGTAGCAGGCGATCGGCACCCAGGATTCATATGAGCGCAGCAGCGAGGTGCTGATGAAGGGGGCCAGCGATCCAGCGAAGATCGAGGTCACCTGGTAGCCGAGTGAGACACCGGTGTAGCGCATGCGGGTGGGGAACATCTCGGCCATCAAGGCCGGTTGCGGGGCGTACATCAGACCGTGGACCAGGAGACCGAGGGTGATGCCGAGGAAGATGAGGACATCGTTTCCGGTGGACAGCAACGGATAACCGACAAAACCCCAACCGATGGCCAGCACGGATCCCAGCAGGAAGACCGGTTTGCGACCCCAAGTATCGGCGATTCGGCCGTAGTACGGCACCACGAGGAAGTGGATCGCATGCGCACCGAGGATGAGGAGCAAGATCTCGGTGGTGGTGGCTCCGATCGTGAACGCCAGATAGGTGATCGAGAACGTGACGACCATCTGGTACATGATGTTCTCGGCGACCCGGGCGCCCATGGCGATCAGCACCTGACGGGGGTAGGCCCTGATGACCTGCAGTGCGGAGGGGGTCGGATCATTGGCCTTCTCGGCCGCCTCGCGCGCTTCCAGAAACAGCGGCGCCTCATCGACGCGGGCCCGGATGTAGTAGCCGACGATCACGATCACGGCCGACAACCAGAACGCGATGCGCCAGCCGTAGGCCAGGAAGGCGTCCTCGGTCATCGCGAACGCCAGGCCGGTGAGGACAAGTGTCGCAACGAAATTGCCGAGCGGAAGCGCGGCCTGCGGCCAACTGGTCCAGAAGGCGCGGCTCTTGTTCGGGCTGTGTTCGGCGATCAGCAGCACCGCGCCGCCCCACTCGCCGCCGACACCGACACCCTGGATGAAGCGCATCAGGACCAGTAGCAGTGGAGCAGCCATCCCGATGGTGGCGTACCCCGGGATGCAGCCGATCGCGAATGTCGAGGCTCCGACCAGTAGCAGGCTCACCTGGAGCAGCTTCTTGCGTCCCACGCGGTCACCGAAGTAACCGAAGACCAGTCCGCCGAGTGGGCGGGCGAGGAAGCCGACGGCATAGACGAGCAGAGCGTTGACGACTCCGTCGAGTGCGTTGTCGGTGTTCGGGAAGAACAGTGTGCCGAAGACGAGGGCCGAGGCCGCCGAGTACAGCAGGAACTCGTACCACTCGATGACGGTGCCGGCCATCGACGCCGCGACGACTCTCCGTAGCCCGCTTGTCGGAGGGCCGGCGGTGTGCGGAGTGGCGGCGCGAGATTGCTGGGGCGATGAGTTGACCATGGCGGCTCCTGTCGGCACGCATCGAATGGGGCAACCGCCACCCGTGTCCCAGGTCACGGCTGCCACAGTGAATCACGGCAAATGTGCAGTAAGCAACCGATTGCGCAAAATCCCGTGAAATCTGGACAATCGATTGTTCTTCTTGGTTGAATGATCCGGTGGCGAAGCGCGCCAACCCGCCTGGGAATCGCTCAAGGAGGCACCGATGTCCATGCTCGACGGGATTCGCGTCGTGAGTTTCACGCATTTCCTGCAAGGCCCGTCGGCCACGCAGTTGCTCGCCGATCTGGGTGCACACGTGGTGAAGGTCGAGCCACCGGCGGGTGCGTTCGAGCGATCGTGGTCAGGCCCCGACGCCTATCTCAACGGGGAGAGTGTCTTCTTCCTGCTGGGCAACCGGAACGTCAGCAGCCTCGTGGTGGATCTCAAGGATCCGGAGTGGGTGGACGTCGTACTCCGCCTTATCGACGAGGCGGACGTACTGATCGAGAGTTTCCGGCCCGGCGTGATGGAGCGGCTCGGCCTGGGGTGGGAGCGGCTGCACCACCGCAATGCCCGGTTGGTGTACTGCTCGCTGTCGGGTTACGGCAGCGACGGACCGTACAAGGACCGGCCGGGGCAGGACGTGCTACTGCAGTCCCTGTCGGGAATTGCTGCAGCGACCGGTACGGCCGATGGCCCGCCGACGCCGGTCGGCGCTTCGATTGTCGACCAGCATGGCGCGGTGTTGGGAGCGTTCGGGATTCTGGCGGCCTTGCATGGGCGCGAACGCACCGGACGTGGCGTCCGGGTGGAGAGCAATCTGCTCAGTGCCGCACTCGATCTCCAGATCGAACCGCTGTCGTACTTCTTGAACGGGTACACCGGTCAGCGCAGCAGCAGCGGCGTGTCGTCACCGTATTACAAAGCGCCATATGGTGTTTTCGCCACCGCGGACGGTCATCTCACGCTTTCACTCAATGCGCTGACGGTGCTGGCTGCCGTCTTCGAGGACGACTGGTTCCTCGGTGTCGGTGAAGACGCTTCTTACGAAAGGCGTGAAGACGTCAATGAGCGGATTGCCAAGCACATGGGGCAACGCAGCACTGACGAATGGAGTGCGGTGTTCGCGGCAGCCAGAGTCTGGTTCGCGCCGGTGAACACCTACGCCGACATCATCGAGGATCCGCAAGTGCAGCACAACAGGTCGGTGATCGAGATCGACCATCCGACGGCGGGCGCCGTCAAACTCCTCGGGCACCCGGTGCTCTACGACGGGCAGCGCCCGGGGGTGCGCAGCCTGCCACCCGGGCTGGGCAGCTCCAACTGCGCTGTTCTTGCTGAATTGGGCTACGACACAAAAGATATCGATCGACTTCAAGCAAAGGTGGGTAAATGATGGCTGAGACGCTGGTGATCGGCGAGTCGGTGAGCGTCGATGCAGAGGCCGCGGCAGGCGTGTTACACGTCGTGCTGAACCGTCCGAGAAAACGCAACGCTTTCGATCTAGACATGGTGCGGTCGCTGACCAAGGCGATCGATGCGCGCCCGGCTGACACCCGGGTGATCGTGCTCAGCGGCGGCTCCTTTTTCTGTGCCGGAGCGGATATCTCGGTGTACGGGCGTGGCGATCTGGGTGAGATCGGCGAACTCACGCGCGCTGCGGGTGTTTTGGTCGAAACCATCGCCACAGTGCCAGTCCCGGTCGTTGCGGCGGTCGAAGGGATGGCCCTCGGAGGCGGATTCGAGGTCGCGCTGGCCGCCGACCTCGTGGTAGCGGGCGACACCGCCGAGTTCGGGCTTCCCGAGGCGTCCCTCGGACTGATCCCGGGCTGGGGTGGGACGCAGCGTTTGACGGCACAGGTGGGTGGCCGTAAAGCCAAGCAGCTCATCATGTTCGGGCAACGGCTTTCAGCGGCCGAAGCCCACGGACTCGGCCTGGTGAACGAGGTGGTTGCGGCGGGAGCCAGCCGGGACCGTGCACTCGAGTTGGCTGCGGTTCTGACCGGCTCGTCGGCCTCGGCGCTGGCCGCCACCAAGGATCTGGTGTCGGGTGCCGAGCGCGCGTTGGCCTACAGCGATGAACGTGCCGTGCTGATGGAGTTGTTCACCTCCGAGGACGGCGTGGCAGGGGTCGCGGCCTTTGTACAGAAGCGCCCCGCCGACTTCAGGCGCTGAGAACGTACTGCATCACGAATTGGGGGCGGCTGTGGTCTCCTTCGCCACCAATTCGGGTGCCGGATCGTCGACCACCACATCGGTGAGCTCGGCTCCGCCCAGGTGCTCCAGCAGCATCGTGGCGGCGACGTCTCCGAGCCGGTGCAGCGGCAGCTTCACCGTGGTGATCGCCGGATACACCGTGTGAGCGACCCATGTCGTGTTGATGCCGACGATCGACAGCTCGTCCGGAACCCGCACGCCGAGCCGTAGCGCGGCGAACAGGGCGCCCACGGCAGCGTTGACGCTCGCGACCACGACGGCGCTGGGGCCGTTCGGTTTTCCCAATCCGACATCGTGATGCAGCGTGGTCAGCGCCCGCGCCCCCGCGTCGGACTCCCAGCCGGCGTCGATCACCCAGGCCGGGTCGGGTGTCAGGCCGGCATCGGTCATTGCCCGCAGATAGCCGCTCTTACGCCGGCCCGCGGTGTCGTGCGTACGGGTACCGGAGATGAACGCAATTCGCTGGTGACCCAACGCGATCAGGTGTCCGGTGGCCAGCCCCGCCCCGCGCTCATCCTCCAGGATCACCGATCCGGCCCTGCCGGGGAGCCGCGAGTTGACGGTGATCGCCGGCACCCCCGAGTGCAGTACCGCGGCCAGCATGGCGTCGTCGAAATCCTCGCGCCGCTGGATCAGCAATCCGTCGACCCGGCCCTCCCGCACCAGGCGGGATAACTGTTGGGCCCCTTGCGGTGGCGGATCGACCTGGCCGAGCAGTACATCGGTGCCGTGGCGGGCGGTCGCCTGCTGCACTCCTGCCAGCATGTCTGCGAACACCGCGTTGTTGACGTCAGGCACGATCAATCCGATTGCGCCCGAGCGGGACTGGCGCAAGGCGCGGGCGCGCGCATTCGGCACGTAATCGAGTTCGGCTGCCGCCGCGAGCACCCGCGCCCGAGTGGCTTCGCTCATGCGCGCCCTGACGTCACCCGTCAGAGCCCGAGAGGCGACTGACTTCGACACGCCCGCAGCTCGCGCCACGTCATCGAGGGTGCCCATGAATCCGATCCTAATTTGGCACCGATCAGGGCGAGCGACGCGGCTGTTCCCTGTCATGACACTGACGCAGTGGCGGTTGCCTGCCTACAGCGTCGCAGGCAGCCCGAACTTCTCGAACAGCGACTGCTCCATGAACGCCACCACGTGGAAGATGCCGTTCTTGCCGATGTCGAGCACCTGCAGCTGGAACGCCTCGTGCACACCTGTCTCGGGATTGCGCATGTAGAGCGCCGCAGCGGGTTGGCCGTTGGCGGTCGTCGGGATGAAACGCATGTCGCCCGGGCCTTCTGCGGGGCACTTGTGCCGGGACAGCTCGCCGATGGCGTGCGGACCCTGGTACCAGCTGTCGAACGGCGGCATTTCCCAGATGGCCTCGGCGGTGAACAACTCGACGAGTTTGTCGATGTCGTACGCCTCGAAGGCCGCGATGTAGCGGCTCAGCAGATCCTGCGCCTCGGGTGACTCGGGCGGGACGACGTTGTCGTCCTCACTCGGGCCGACCGCGTCGAGTTGTGCCCGGGCCCGCTGCAGCAGGCTGTTCACCGCGGCGGTCGACGAACCGATGGCCTCACCGACCTCGGCGGCTTTCCACTGCAGCACCTCACGCAACACGAGCACCGCGCGTTGCCGTGGTGACAGGTGCTGCAGCGCGGCGACGAACGCGAGGCGCACGGATTCGCGCGAGCCGACGATGTTGCCGGGATCTGCCGACTCGTCCGGCAGCGGTTCCAGCCACGGCACCTCGTGGTGCTCGGCGATCTCGTCGGTGCCCGCGGAACTCGGCGTCCCCAGCCCCGACGGCAACGGTCTGCGCTGGCGGCCTTCGAGCGCGGTCAGGCACGTATTGGTGGCGATCCGGTACAGCCACGTGCGCACCGAGGATTTGCCCTGAAAGCCCTGATAGGACTTCCAGGCGCGCAGGTAGGTCTCCTGCACGAGATCCTCGGCGTCGTGCAACGAGCCGGTCATTCGGTAGCAGTGGGCGAGCAGCTCACGCCGGTACCGCTGGGCGTCGGCCAGGAAGGCATCGGCCGGACTGTCGTCGTCTAGGGCGGGTGCGAGGACGGTCACATTCGCGAGCTTACGCAGCGCCACCGACAAGTGGGGCGGGGCGACGCGATGCTGCATCAAGGGCACGCCACTACGCTCGCCAGAATGACCAGTACCCGCAGCGAACAGACCTTCGACGGAGTCGGTGGCGTTCGGATCGTCTATGACGTGTGGACGCCCGACGTGGCGCCGCGCGGCGTCGTCGTGCTCTCACATGGTCTGGGCGAACACGCGGGGCGTTACCACCACGTCGCGCAGCGGTTCGGCGACGCCGGACTCCTGGTGTACGCGCTCGACCACCGCGGGCACGGGCGCTCCGGCGGCAAGCGGGTGTACCTGCGGGACATGTCGGAGTACGTGGGCGACTTCCACACCCTGGTCGCCATCGCCGCGGCCGAGCATCCCGACCTCACCCGGATCGTGCTCGGCCACAGCATGGGCGGCGGCATCGTGTTCAGCTACGGCGTCGAGTACCCCGACGAATACGCCGCGATGGTGCTGTCCGGCCCCGCGGTATCGGCTCAAACCGGGCTGTCGCCGGTGCTCGTGGTCGCCGCGAAGCTGCTCGGCAAGATCGCGCCGGGGCTGGGGGTCGAGGAACTCGACGCCGACGCGGTGTCGCGTGACCCCGAGGTCGTCGCGGCTTACAAGGCCGACCCGCTGGTGTGGCACGGCAAGGTGCCTGCGGGTATCGCCAGGGCGCTGATCGGCGTGGGGGAGACCATGCCGCAGCGCGCGTCGGCCCTGACCGCGCCGCTGCTGGTGGTCCACGGCGAGAAGGACCGCCTGGTCAACGTCGACGGCAGCCGCAGGCTCGTCGAATGCGTGGCGTCCGAGGACGTTCACCTCAAGGTCTACCCGGGCTTGTTCCACGAGGTGTTCAACGAGCCCGAGCAGGCACTGGTTCTCGACGACGTGACCTCGTGGATCGAGGCGCACCTGTGAAACGGGTTGCGGCGGTATTGCTTTCCGTGGTCCTCCTGGCGGGTTGCGGCTCGAAGGAAGCGCCGAAGGAAGCGGCCCAGGCGCCGACCTGGAAGGACACCGACGTCAGCTTCGACGCCAACGGGCTGACCGTGCAGGCGAGTTATCGCACCAACGGGCAGCCCGGTCCGGCCGCGCTGTTGCTCACCGAGAGCGGCCCAAACGACCGCAACGGCGACAACACCGTCGTGGGGCCCGTCGGAAACATGCGGCACCTCGCAGACGCTTTGTCGGACAACGGTGTCGCGAGCCTGCGCTATGACAAGGTGGGCACCGGAAAGACCGGGTTGGGGCATTACCAGCAGAAGCCGACCGACGTCACGGGCACGGTGTACACCACCGAAGCGACCGCGGCGCTGCGATTCCTGGCCGATCAGCCCGCCACCGACGACAATCGGCTCTCGATCTACGCGGTCGGCGAGGGCGCCGTGCGGGCGATGACCCTGGCCGGTGCGGGTGAGCCGAAGGTCCACTCCCTCGCGTTGCTGCAACCGCTGCCCAACCGCTACCTCGACCTCATCACCAGCCGGGTGCAGGCCTCCGCCACACCCGACGTGCTCGCGCAATGGCAGGCCGCCGTCGAGCAGATCCGGACCACGGGAACCCTGCCCGCCAAGCTCCCCGAGGGGCTGAGCGCCATGGTCAACCCGGCCAATCTGAAGGCCATCATCGAGGCCGACGCGATCGACCCGGTGAAGCTCGCCGCGGCCCTGCCCGCAGGCATGCCGGTGCTGTTGACGTGTTCCGACGCCGACAAGCAGGCCACCTGCGCGGCCGAACAGCCGCTGATCGACGCGCTCAGGCACACCGCGCTGACGGTCGTCGACCTCAAGGGCGTCAACCACGTCCTGCGTGACGACCCCACCGACAGCATCGCCAATTACGGCAAGCCCGGTCCGCTGTCACCGCAGCTGCTCGACGCGTTGACCAAGTTTGTCAGTGCGGGTGGCTAGGTTTGTGCCGTGACTGACGACAAGATGCTGGCCCGCATCGCGGCGCTGCTCCGTCAGGCCGAGGGCACCGACAACGCCCACGAGGCCGAGGCGTTCATGGCGGCCGCGCAGCGCCTGGCCACGGCCACCTCGATCGACCTGGCGCTGGCCCGATCGCACTCGGCCGAACGCACCAAGGCCCAGATGCCCGTGCAGCGCACCATCACCATCGGTGAGGCGGGTACCAAGGGGCTGCGCACGTACGTCCAGTTGTTCGTGGTGATCGGCATGGCCAACGACGTGAAATGCGATGTCGCGTCGAACTCGACGTTCGTCTACGCCTACGGCTTCGCCGAGGACATCGACGCCACCCACGCGCTCTACACGAGCCTGGTGTTGCAGATGGTGAAGGCCTCCGAGAGCTACATCGCCTCCGGCGCGCACCGGCCGACCCCGACCATCACCGCGCGGCTCAACTTCCAGTTGGCGTTCGGGGCCCGTATCGGGCAGCGGCTTGCCGAGGCCAAGGAGGAAGCGCAGCAGGAAGCCGACCGCAACGACCGCCCGGGGACAGCTATCGCCCTGCGGGACAAGGACATCGAACTCAAGAGCTTCTACCGGCAGGCGTCGCAGGCGCGCGGTACCTGGCGCGCGACCAGCGCGTCGGCGGGCTACTCGTCGGCCGCCCGTCGCGCCGGCGACCGCGCGGGCAAACGGGCCCGGCTCGGACCCAACCCCGAACTGTCCGGCGCGCGCGGCGCATTGGAGAAATGACGGCCCGCGACACCCAGCGTGCCCGGGTGTACGCCGCGGAACAGTTCGTGCGCACCATGTTCGACCGGGCGGCCCAGCACAGCTCCCGGGCCATCGATTTCTTCGGCACCCAACTGACCCTGCCGCCCGAGGCCAAGTTCGGTTCGGTGGAGTCGGTTCAGCGATACGTCGACGATGTGCTCGCCCGCGTGGGGGCCGCACCGGTCACCGTGCGGGCGCGCCGCGGTGCGGCCGCAGCACACTATGAGAACGTTGCCGGTGCCGCCGTGATCGCGGTGCCCGAGGGGTCGGGCACCTGGGCGTTGCGCGAGCTGGTCGTGCTGCACGAGCTGGCCCATCACCTGTGCCAAGACGGGCCGGCGCACGGCCCGGGCTTCGTCTCGACCTACTGCGAACTGTGCGAGACGGTCATGGGTCCGGAGGTAGGCCTGGTGTTGCGGATGGTGTATGCGAAAGAAGGTGTCGGCTAACCCGGAGTGCGCCATCATTGCCATATTGACGGTCTAGAAGGAATGGCAAATGGTCGGGCCGGTCGGTGTCCGTCGTGCGGCAACGACCTGAGGCCGCGGGCCCGCTTCTGCGACATGTGCGGCGCCGCGATCACACCGCGGGCGGTGACCGGCGAGCACAAGCAGGTGACCGTGCTGTTCGTCGACGTCGTCGGTTCGATGAAACTCGCCGCGGCGCTGGACACCGAACGACTCCGGGAAATCATGAACGAGTTGTTCAACCGCGCCGCTGCCGTGGTCCAGCGCTACCGCGGCACCGTCGACAAGTTCACCGGCGACGGCCTGATGGCACTGTTCGGCGCGCCGGTGGCGCTCGAAGACCACGCGCTGCGGGCCTGCATCGCCGCGCTGGAGATCCAGGCGGTGACCAAGGTGCTGGCCGCCGAGGTGGCCCGCCGCGACGGGGTTGGCCTGAGCCTGCGGGTTGGGCTCAATTCCGGTGATGTCATCGCCGGGGAGATCGGCTCGGGTGTGGGCAGATACACCGCCGTGGGGCATCCGGTCGGGATGGCGCAGCGCATGGAGTCGGCGGCGCCGGCAGGCGGCGTCATGTGCTCACTGCAAACGGCGCGGCTGGTCGAGGGCGCCGCGCGGCTGGGCCCCGTCGAACACGTCGCCATCAAGGGATTCGACAAGCCCGTGTCCGCGCGGCAACTGCTCTCGGTCGAGACCCGCGGTGTGATCCTGGGCCGCAGCGAAGGTGTCCTGCTGGGCCGCGAAGCGGATCTGAAAACGCTGCAAGAGGCCTTCGCCGCGGATCGATGCGAGCTGATCGGTGTGGTCGGGGAGCCGGGCCTGGGCAAGAGCCGGTTGGTCAGCGAGTTCGCCGCGCGGGCCGAACGGCAAGGCGCCCGGGTGGTGGTGGCGCGCGGTGAGGCACACGCGACCGCGCTGGCCTTCCGGATGCTGGCATCGTTGCTGCGGGCGATGTTCGACATCGATGAGCGCAACCCGGCCGACGCGCGGGCGCACGTCCTGACCCAATTCGACGGCCGCGTGGCGGCGGGATCCCCCGACGCCCACGTGCTGTTCGAGGCCATGGGAATCGGCGATGCGGATGAGCCTGCGGTTCAGGTCGCAGCCGACGGTCGCAGGCGCAGGCTGGTCGAACTCATGGCCACCGCGGTCCGGGCATACCATGCGCGGACGGTCTTCGTGCTCGAGGACGCGCATTGGATCGACGCACCGAGTGACGAGATTCTGGCCGATTTCGCGGCAGCGATCGCCGATGTCGGGGCCGCCACCATCGTCGTCACCTACCGGCCGGAGTTCGTCGGCGCGCTGCACCGCGGGGCGCCCCAGATGATCAGGCTGCAGCCATTGACCGATGCCGAATCGATGCGGCTGGTCGGTCAACTACTCGGTGAGGATGCGTCGCTGACAGGACTTGCCGGCGAGATCACCGCTGTGGCAGTGGGAAACCCGTACTTCGCGGAGGAGATCGTCCGCGACCTCGCGGGCCGCGGTGTGCTCACGGGGAGTCGGGGAAGCTACCGGAGGTCAGGCGATTTCGACCGCATCGCCGTCCCTGCCACGATTCAGGCGGTGTTGGCGGCGCGTATCGACCGGTTGCCGGCCGGGGCCAAGTCGGTCCTGAACGCGGCCGCGGTCATCGGTGCCCAATTCGACACCGAGTCCCTGCGCGTGCTGCAGCCGGATGCCGAAACGGCCGGGCTCTCCGAGCTGGTGTCTGCCGAGCTGATCGACCAGACGGAATTCGTTCCACGGCAACGCTATTGCTTTCACCATCCGTTGGTACGCACCGTCGCCTACGAGTCGCAACTGAGCCACGACCGGGCACGAGCCCACCGCAGGCTCGCGACGGCCATCGAGCGCGGTGATCCTGAGAGCGCCGACGAGAACGCGGCGCTGATCGCCACGCATTTCGCGGCGGCCGGAGCGAGCATCGACGCCTACCGCTGGCATATGCGGGCGGCGAAATGGCTTCGGAACCGCGATATTCCCGCCGCTCGTGAGCAGTGGGAGCGCGCCCGCGACATCGCCGATCAACTGCCCGAGGACCGGCCCGATGTGACGGCGATGCGTGTCGCGCCCCGCACCCTGCTGGTGTCGACGTCGCTGTACGTCGGCAATGACGCCGACACGGATCGCCGCTACCGCGAATTCCGCGTCCTTGCAACACAGACCGGTGATACCCGGTCGCTCGGGATCGGCATGGCCGGGCAACTGTGGGCGATGTCGGTCAACGATCAACATGTCCGAGAAGCCGCGGTGCTCGCATCAGAACTGCACGACATGGCTGCCCGCGCAGACTGGGACGCCGAGACGCTCGGCATCGTCGTCAATGCAGTGGCGTTCGTGAAATTCGCCAACTGTGAGTTCGACGCGGCGCTGCGAGCCATCGATCTGCTTTCAGCCGACCAGGCGCCCGCCGACGAACTGGCACCCGCCCTCGCACTGCGCGGAGTCATCGAGCTGTGCCTGGGCCGCGGTGTGGAGGGCCGTCGTCACCTGAGGGACGGGATCGAACTGTCGCGCGCATCGACATCGCTGGTCATCACCCACCTGGTGATGTATGCGGGAACCGTTGTGGCGCTCGGTATCTGCGAGTCTGAAGAATTCGTCGACGATGCGCGTGCCGCGCTGCGCACGGCAGAGGCCCTGGGTGACGTCAGCAGTGTCCTCTGCACCCGGTGGACCTACGGCATGGCGCTGGCGCACTCCGGACCTGACCTGCGCGCGCAGGCCACCGAGATCCTGCGACCGTTGCTGCCGGACATCTGTTCGCAGAATTCGATGGCATTCGTGTTGCCGACCGTCATCGCGATCCTCGGTGCTGAAGAGGTCCGCACCGGGCATCGCGACAAGGCGATGAATGATCTCCGCGCGAACTATGCCGAGTGCATGCGCCGCGGCTCACGGGTTTTCGCCGGATGCCTGGGTGAGGCGCTGGTCGAGATACTCGTCGAACAGGGATCCGCCGAGGGTCTCGCAGAGGCGCGGCAGGTCATCGCGCACTGGCAGCAGGTGCGCCCCGGCATCCCCGGGCTGGATCTGTGGTGGTATCGGTCGCGCGCGCTGCTGGCGCGGGCGTCGGGCGATGAGGTCGGATATGCCGAGTTGTCGGCCGAATACCTCGCGCTGTGCGAAAAGCTCGATGCGCGGGGCAGACTCGACGGCGCCCGGGCGATGGTTTAGCGATGGCGACGATCCTGGCGTACACGTCCCCGGCACTGGGCCATCTGTTACCGATCGCCGCCCTGCTCTCGGAGCTGTCGCGGCGCGGGCACGCCGTGCACCTGCGCACGCTGGCCGGCGGCGTAGACCTGGGTGTGCGACTCGGATTCGACACCGAACCCATCGACGCCCGGATCGAACAGGTCGAGATCGACGACTGGCGGGCCACCAACCCACGCGAGGCGCTCAGGCTGGGTGTGGTCGCCTTCGGAGACCGCGCAGGCTACGAGATCGCCGACCTGACCGGCGCGGTCGCGCAGGTCCGCCCCGATGTCCTGGTCGTCGACGTGAACTGTTGGGGCGCACAGTCGGTGGCCGATGCGGGTGACGTGCCCTGGGTGTGCTTTTCGCCGTACACGCCGCCGCTGCGGGCCGACGGGGTGCCGCCGTTCGGTTTGGGTTTGCCACCGTGGACCGGACCGTTGGGCCGCGCGCGGGACGGTGCGGTGCGGTTTGCCGTGATCCGTCAGCTGGAGCGGATCATGCTGCCACCGATCAACCGGGTGCGCGCGCAAGTGCAAGTGCCACAGGTGGATTCGATGGACGAGTTTCTGCGCCGAGCTCCGTTGATGTTGCTGGCCAGCGGTAAACCGTTCCAGTATCCGGTCAGTGACTGGGGCGATGCCGTGCAGATGATCGGTCCGTGCGTGCTGGAACCCGGGATTGGCGACGTGCCGGACTGGCTGGACGCGATCGACCGGCCCATTGTCCTGGTGACGACGTCATCGGAGCGTCAGGCCGACTCCAATCTGGTGACAGCCGCGCTGCAGGCCCTCGCCGACGAACCGGTGCACGTGGTGGCCACCATGCCGGCCGGACCGCAGCCCGGCATCACCTCGACCACGAATGCCACTGTGTGCCAGTTCGTTCCACACGGCGCCGTATTGGATCGAGCCGTATGCGCCGTGACGCATGGCGGCATGGGTGCGACGCAGAAGGCGCTGGCCCGCGGCATCCCGGTGTGCGTCGTGCCGTACGGTCGCGATCAGCTCGAGGTGGCGCGCCGGGTCGAGGTGGCCCGTTGCGGAACCCGGTTGCCCGCGCGGCGCCTGACCCCGGGCCGGCTGAGGGACAAGGTGCAGGAGGCCATGGGCATGGTCGACGGCGCGCGCCGGGTCGCCGACGGGTTTGTCGCGACCGGTGGGGTATCGCGCGGGGCCGACCTCGTCGAGCAGCGGCTAATCGGCAGAGGCGGTTAGCCTGGCGCATATGACGGAACCCCGTGATGTCGACGCAATGTTCACCGACGTTCTGCACACCGAGGACGACGCGCTGCGGGAGGCGCGGGCCTCGGCGCAGGCCGCAGACATGCCCGCGATCGAGGTGTCGGCGCAGCACGGAAAGCTGTTGTCGCTGTTGGCCGGCATCTCCGGGGCGCGTCGCGTGCTCGAGATCGGCACGCTGGCCGGGTACAGCACGATCAACCTGGCGCGCGGCGTCGGCGCCGACGGCAGCGTCGTCACGTGCGAATACGAGCCCCGGCATGCCGAGGTGGCGCGCGCCAACCTCGAGCGTGCCGGCGTGGCCGGCCGCGTCGAGATCCTCGTCGGCGCGGCCCTCGACACCCTGCCCAAGCTCGCCGAGCGTGGCGACGTGTTCGACCTGGTGTTCATCGACGCCGACAAGGAGAACAACGTCGCCTATGTCGAATGGGCGATCAAACTGGGCCATCCGGGGTCGGTCATCGTGGTGGACAACGTAACCCGGATGGGCCGCGTGCTGAACCCCGCCGCCGACGATCTTCAGGCGCGCGCGGTGCGCGACATGCTGGAGATGATGGGCGATGATCCCCGGCTGGACGCCGCCGCGATCCAGACGGTCGGCACCAAGGGCTGGGACGGATTCGCGGTCGCGCGCGTCGTGTGACGTCGCGCGCGGTGCTAGGTGAGGGCGTCCTCGGGCTGCTTCTGGACCGGCTTGGGCCACGGCTCGGGCTTGGGCCGTTGGCGCACCAATTGTGGCCACCAGAACCACTTTCCGAGCAGGGCGGCGATCGACGGCGTCATGAACGAGCGCACCACGATGGTGTCGAACAGCAGGCCAAGGCCGATGGTGGTGCCGACCTGACCGATCACGGCCAGTTCGCTGACGGCCATTGACATCATGGTGAACGCGAACACCAGACCTGCCGAGGTGACCACCGATCCGGTGCCGCCCATGGCACGGATGATGCCGGTGTTGAGCCCGGCATGGATCTCCTCTTTGAACCGGGACACCAACAGCAGGTTGTAGTCGGCGCCGACGGCCAACAGGATGATCACCGACATCGCGAGCACCATCCAGTGCAGCTCCAGGCCGATCAGGTGCTGCCAGATGAGCACCGACAGACCGAACGACGCACCCAGCGAGATCACCACCGTGCCGACGATGACCGCGGCCGCCACGACACTGCGGGTGATGATCAGCATGATGATGAAAATCAGGCAGAGCGAGGCGATTCCGGCGATCAGCAGGTCGTAGTTGGCGCCTTCCTGCATGTCCTTGAACATGGCTGCGGTGCCGCCGAGGTAGATCTTCGATCCTTCCAACGGTGTGCCCTTGATGGCTTCCTTGGCGGCCTGCTTGATCGGTTCGACATGCGAAACCCCTTCGGGGCTCATCGGATCGCCTTCGTGGCTGATGATGAACCGTACGGCGTGCCCGTCGGGGGACAGGAACATCTTCATGCCGCGTTTGAAGTCCGGGTTGTCGAACGTCTCCGGCGGCAGATAGAACGAGTCGTCGTTCTTGGCCTTGTCGAACGCTTCACCCATGGCGGTGGAGTTGTCCTGCATGGCCGCCATCTGATCCTGCATGCCGCCCTGTGTGGCCTGCATGGTCAGCATCATGGTCTTCATCGACTTCATGGTTTCGATCATCGGGACCATGGTGGCGACCATCTGCGGGATCAACGCGTTCATGCGGTCCATATCGGGCACGATCTGCTCGAAATCCGCTGTCATCGTGTCGACTCCGTCGAGCGCGTCGAACACCGACCGCATCGACCAGCACAAGGGGATGTCGAAGCAGTGCGGTTCCCAGTACAGGTAGTTGCGGATGGGCCGGAAGAAATCGTCGAAATCCGAGATGTGGTCGCGCAATTCCTTGATGTCGTCGACCATGCCGTGCATCTTGCCGACCATGCTGTTCATGATGTCGCGCATCTGCTCCATCAGCGCGATCATCTTGGTCATCTGGTCGACCGTGATCTGCATGTCGTCGGCCTGCTTCAACATGTCAGCCATGCGGTCCTGCATGTACTTCTGATTCATCGTCTGCGTGGTGCCCTGCATGCTGATGTTGAACGGGATCGAGGTGTGCTCGATCGGCGTGCCCTGCGGACGCGTGATGGCCTGCACGCGAGAGACACCGGGAACTCCCACGACCCGCTTGGCGATCCGCTCGATCACCAGGAAGTCGGCCGAGTTGCGCAGGTCGTGGTCGCTTTCGATGAGCAGCAGCTCGGGGTTCATCCGGGCCTGCGAGAAGTGCCGGTCGGCCGCGGCGTAACCGGTGTTGGCCGGGAGATCCTGGGGCAGGTACTTGCGGTCGTTGTAGTTGGTCCGGTAGCCGGGCAGGGTCAGTAGCCCGACCAGCGCGAGCGCGATCGTCGCGATGAGGATCGGGCCGGGCCACCGCACTACGGCCGCACCGATTTTGCGCCAGCCGCGGGTCCGCATGGCGCGCTTGGGCTCCAAGATCTTGCCGAACCTGGTGACCACCGAGATGATCGCGGGCCCCAGCGTGAGTGCCGCGACCACCACCGTCACCATGCCGATGGCCAGTGGGATGCCGAGCGACTGAAAGTACGGCAGCCGGGTGAAATGCAGACAGAACGTCGCACCGGCGATGGTCAGACCCGAGCCCAGCACCACGTGGGCGGTGCCGTGGAACATCGTGTAATAGGCCTGTTCCTTGTCCTCACCGACGCTGCGGGCCTCTTGGTATCGGCCTATGAGGAAGATCGCGTAGTCGGTCGACGCCGCGATGGCCAACATGACCAGCAGGTTGGTGGCGAAGGTCGAGAGCCCGATGATGTTGTAGTAGCCCAGGAATGCCACCAGGCCGCGGGATGCCGAGAGCGACAACACCACCAGCAGCAGGGTCAGCACCACGGTGATGATCGAGCGGTAGACCATCAGCAGCATGATGACGATGACCACGAACGTCAGCGCGGTGATCATCTCCAGGCTGCGGTTACCGGCGATCTCCTGATCGGCCGACATGGCCGCCGGGCCCGTCACGTAGGCCTTGACACCCGGCGGTGCCTGCACGCTGTCGACGATGCTCTGGGCGGCTTCCACCGATTCGTTGGCCAGTGCCTCGCCCTGGTTGCCCGATGTGTAGACCTGCACGTACGCGGCCTTGCCGTCGGAACTCTGTGCGCCCGAGGCGGTCAGCGGGTCGCCCCAGAAGTCCTGGACGTGCTCGATGTGTTTCTTGTCGGCTTCGAGCTTGTCGACGATCTGGTCGTAGTACTTGTGCGCGTCGTCGCCCAGCGGCTGGTCACCCTCGATGACGATCATCACCGAGCTGTTGGAGTCGAACTCCTGGAACACCTCGCCGACGCGCTTCATCGCGATCATCGACGGGGCGTCGTCGGGGCTCATCGACACCGACCGCATCTTCCCCACCTCTTCGAGCTGGGGCACGATCACATTCAGCACGGCGATGATCGCGATCCAGCCGATGATGATCGGCAGGGCCAGGCGGCGGATCCATTTGGCGAGACCGCTGTGATCGGAATGGCGCGGAGCCGGCGTTGCGGGGAACGCGTCGGTCGGGGCGTCGTGGCTGGGGGTGCTCATGCAGATTTCACCAAGCAGAAGGTCTGGGCGTTGACGCCGGTGGAGGTGCGTTCGTCTTTGAGTTCGTCATCGACGGTGATGCGGCAGGTGATGGTGTCGCCGTTGCCCTGGGCGACGATGTTGGGGAAGACCGAGGGGGCGGTGGATTCCAGGCGCAGGGTCCAGGGCAGGGTGACGCCGTCGATGCGCTGGGGTTGGGCGTCGAGGTCGAGGTAGTTCACGTCGGCGTAGGCGCCGGGTTCGCCGTAGATCTCGTAGACCACGACTTTCGGGTCGAACGGTTTGGTGTCATCGACCTTGGCGCTGGCGATGCCCGAACCGTCGCCGGCCCCGAAGAAGGTCCGTACCCGCATGACGGTGAACGTCGCAACGCCGACGACTGCCAGGATCAGCACCGGGATCCAGAACCGTTTCAAGAACCTCATATTCGCCCGTCGGCCTTTCGGATGAGAGGTGAGCAGTCACGTACCGTCCGCCGGCGATACGCCAGTGCCAATGCATGATCATTGCGGGAGTGGCGGATTCTCGCCAACGGATATGGCTGTCGAGAATGTCGGCGTCGTCGAACGGGTTGACCCACACTTCCGAATGAACCTCGGAGATGAGCCTACTGCCGACGGTGCTCAGTGCGGTGATGGCGCTGACCAGCTGCCGCTGGTCGGGTAGCGGCAGGAACGGCAGTGCCCCTTCCACACTCCAGACCGCGGGGCGGTCGGGGTCGAACCCCGCGTCGACGAGTGCGGTCGGCCAGTCCTCGCCGAGCTCGGCAGCCACGGGTCGCACGGCGGCGCTGGGTGTGACACCGGTGAGGGCCGAGGTCTTGACGGCGAGGATCTCCGGAGTGTCGACCACATACACGGTCATGTCGGCGGGCCAGGGCAGTTGATACGGGCGGGGATCGAGGTCGGAGGCCAGAAACACCGCCTGGCGGACACCGCTCGCTGCGGCATCGGA
Organism: Mycolicibacterium mageritense; assembly: GCF_010727475.1. Taxonomy (NCBI): domain Bacteria; kingdom Bacillati; phylum Actinomycetota; class Actinomycetes; order Mycobacteriales; family Mycobacteriaceae; genus Mycobacterium; species Mycolicibacterium mageritense. The sequence goes on along the minus strand of NZ_AP022567.1, from coordinate 2,077,309 downwards.
GAGAAACGTGTCGAACAGTCGATCGGCGATGCGGGCCGGGGCGTACGACGACGCGCTAACGAGCATTCGGTGACGCTCCTCCCCGCAGGTGTCCTTGCCGTATGTCAAATGAAACCTATACAGTCGGCTAACCTCAATCAAGTCAGTTGGCCAATTGACAGTGTGATCTAGCCCGCGCTCGGATAAGCTCGGCGCGACGAAGGGACGGCTGTGGCGAAGGCGGTGTCGCCGCGCGGTTTTGCGCGCGAGCGGGTGCTTGAGGCGGCGCTGAGCCTCTTTGCCGAACACGGGGTCAAGGGCACGTCGTTGCAGATGATCGCCGACCGGCTCGGGGTGAGCAAGGCCGCCGTCTACTACCAGTTCCATTCCAAGGACGACATCGTGCTGGCCGTCATCCAGCCGGTGTTCGACGACATGTTGCGGCTGGTCCGCATCGCCGAGGCCATGTCGACGCCGGAAGCCCGGCGGGAAGCCGCCATCAGCGGCATGGTCGAGCTCGCGGTGCGGCACCGCCGGGTGACCGCGGTCTTCCACGGCGATCCCGTCATCGACACGATCGTCCACTCGCGCGCCGAGCTGGAGGCCACGATCGAGCGGCTCACCGCGATCCTGCTCGGCCCCGAGCCCGACGTCGCCAACCGGATCGTCATCTCGATGCTGGCCTCGGGCGTCTACGGCAGTGCCACCGACCCCGAGCTCAACGACGTCTCCGACGAGGATCTGCACCGCGTGCTGTTGGACTGCACGCAGCGCTTGTTGCGGGCGCCGATCACGCCCGTCGTGTACTAACCCCGCAGCGCGGACGCGAAGATCGCCGGCAGCTTGTTCCAGCCCGGTGCCCCGGCGAAGTCGACCAGCAGCCGGCCCGTCGTCGCCGCGGTGCGGTTGTTGACGAACCACGGCGGCTTGGGCGACAACGACCACTCGCCTTTCAGCACCGAGCGGGGTGCGGGCCGGAACGGCCCTCGGACCACGGTGCGCTCCGGGCGGTCGAGCAGGAAGGCGTTGTGCACCACGCCGATTCCGCTCTGGATGTCGTTGCGCTTGTGCCCGGGGAACGCACCCCAGGTGGCGGTCGGCGTGAGGTAGCCGACACCGGTCCACGCGTTGATCGCAATGGTGCCGTAGCGCAACTGCTCCACCAGGAGGTCGAACTTCGCGCCGAGCCCCGAGATGGAATCCGGGTGGGCGATGATGTTGACGCCGAGCGTGCCGACGAACTCGTCGTTGGCGACGCGAACCGCCTCGGCGGCGAATTGCTCACCGCTGGAGTCGAGTTCGATGATCCCGAGCACAGGGCCGAAGTACTCGGTGCGCAGCAAGGCTTGCCGGTCGGCCGGGGCGACCACCAGAACCCGGGAACCGCCGGCGCCCAGGTGCTGTGCGTCCGGATACGACGCGTCCGCGCCGGCGACCCGGGCATCGGACCCGGGATAGTAGGCCGGGCGGGCCGGCGCGTCGTTGACGGCCTTGCGCAGCGCCGCGATGAACTCGTCGCGTTGCGGCCAGTGCTTGGACAGCACGACCACCTGCGCGGCCACACAGTTGTAGCCGTTGTTGTGCAGGCGTTGCGTGGCAACGTGATTGGCCTGGAACTCGATGTCGGACTTGCTCCACTTGCCGGGCAGCACGATGGTCGGGGACACCCCGCCGAGTTCGGCGGTCATCTCCTTGTCCAACACCGGTTCGTCGGCGGCCTTGCGTCGGGCACCGTCCTCGCCGGTGCCGAACACGATCGCGTCGTACGTCAGCGCACTGCCCGTCATGTGGACGTGGTCAACGAGCTTGTGGCGCACCAGATACGTGCCCGCCTCGGCGCCGCCCGTCAGGATCCGCACCGCGCCGATCGCGATGAACGGGGCCAGCACCTTGGTGAAGACCGGCAGCAGGGGATCGGTGATCGGGTTGAGCTTGAGCGCCACCACGCGGTTGTTGGCGTACAGCTCGTAGATGGTGTCCAGCGGCGCGATCGAGAAGATGTTGCCCGCACCGAGGACCGCGCCCACGCCGTGCGTGCGGCTCGGATCGCGTTGCGCCAGGCCGGCGTGCTCTTTGGCCTCCGCGCGCTCGATGCCCGGCTGCAGCCACACCTCGGCGCTGAAGCCGGACAGCAACAGCTGATCGAAAGTGTTGAGCGGCAGCGCTTTCACGGTGGTGCGGCCGCCGGGGGCGTAACCGAACTCGGCGCCGTCCAGTGGGCTCTTACCAGCTTCGAGCTTCGCGAGGCTGTCCGACAGCGCACCCAGGCCCGCGGCCAGCGAGTACGGACCGGACATCCACTCCTCGCCGACCAGTGGCGACGCCGGGTCGAGCTGCTTGATCCCGACGGCCGCGTCGACCCACTCGGCGGCGTGGCGCACCGTAAGGCTGCGGACCTCGTCGAGCAGGCCGCGTCTGGCCGCCAACGACAATGAGGCCCAAGTCTTTTCACCCTCGACGAGTTGCTCGAGGGCTTCGTCGATCTGCGATTCGGTCATGTCAGCTCGCGCTCTTGTCGAATTCCAGCAGTGCGTCGTGATGATTGTGGGCATACGGCGTCGGCCCCTCGCCGATCTCGCGTTTGGCCACGATCGCAGCGTACTGCTCGAACGGCGTCTGCTTGCCCCACTTCGCGCGAGCTTCGGCAGGCGTATACGTCACGGTGTTCTTGGCCGGAATGCTCAGCAGTGTCGGACCCACGATCGGTGTGGTGTGCGGCGTGGTGAAGTCCAGGATCGCGAGCTCCAGGCGCGGGTTTGCGGCGATCGCCCTGAGGAACGGGCGCACCACGGCGCGGGCAGCGACGTCGACGAACCGGTGCTGCGGGATGCCACCGAGCAGCCGCATCCACTGCGGCATGGTGGCGATGATGGCGCGGCGCATCGGGATGTTGATGGCCTTGCGCAACCAGTGCGGCATGCGCTCGGGCAGGATGTGATAGCCCAGGTCGACCAGGTAGTCCATCATCCGCTGCGCGACCTCGGAGCCCACCAGGTCGGCCCGGGTGTTCTCGAAGTACTCCCGGATGCCCTCGCGGCTGCGCGGCACGTCGTCGGGGTTGATGGTCTGGAATTCCGCGGCGCGTGCGCATTCCTCCCAGTACTGGTTCTCCTCGGCCTCCGACAGCTTGCCCGGGCCGAACATCTCGTACGTGTAGAGGATCGAGTGCCACGCGGTGAGGTGGATCCACAGCTGCGAATGCGGATCGTTGGCGTCGAACGGGCGCTTGGTGATGGGTTCGGTCCCGACGGCCTTCGAGTGGATCTTGACCAGGATCTCCGACGCGTCGAGCACCGACTTGGCGTCGCCGAACGCGACCAGCGCGAAGTACTGCATGGTGCGGTCGTACCGCAGCCGGGTGCGGGCGTAGACCTGCCCGGTCGCGTCGACCGCGGCGGCCAGGAACGGGTCGAGGTGCTCGATGGTCACGGCGCGGGAGAAGCCCAGCAGCATCGAGGTGGGGTAACTCCACACCTTCCAGGTCACCGAACCCGGGCCGAAGAACCCGTAGTCCTCCGCGGGTGCGAGCGGCTCGGAGAGTGCCGGGAGCCCCGCGGCCTTGCGAAGCGCGATAACCGCATCCATCTGCGTCGTTCCCTTCGAAATCAAGTGGTACGAGCTGTACCAGTTGACGTATGGTACGTCATGTACCAGTTGATTGGCTAGGGTGAGTGCGTGAGTACCAGGTGGGCCGGTCAGCGCGAGCGTCGCCGCGCTGAATTCGTCGACGCGGCGCTGGCGGCGATCGCCGAACACGGCCCGCAGACGTCGACCGAGCAGATCGCCGCGTACGTCGGCGTGACGCGCACCAAGCTGTACCGGCATTTCGCAGGCGCGGCCGACCTGCAGCGCGCGATCGCGCAGCGGGCGGCCGAGATGCTCAACGCCGAACTCGCGCCGCTGTGGACACCGCACGGCTCGATGGCCCAGATCATCGAGGCGAGCGTCGGCGCCCACGTCAGATTCCTCGTCGACCACCGCAACCTGTATCGCTACCTGGCGCGGTGTTCACTCGGCGAAGACAGCGCCGCACCCGACGCGATCACCGACATCCGGCTCACCATCGGCACCCAGCTGGGTGCGCTGTTCGCGGTGTATCTCGACGCCTTTGGCGTTGCCACGGATCCGCAGCCGCTGGCGTTCGCGATCGTGGGACTGGTCGAGTCGACGACCGGGCGGTGGCTCGATCAGCCCGGCTCGACCGAGCAGGACCGACTCGTCGCCGACCTCGTGCGCTGGATCTGGTTGCTGGTCGACGACACCCTGCGCGCCGGTGGCGTCTACGTCGACAGCGCCGAACCGCTGCCGACACCCGACGTGATCGCCGCGGACGCGCAGCGTTACCGCTCGCCTGACCGGCTCGCAACCTTGCCCCGCGAACGTGCGGGTCTGCTGGCCGACACGCCGTAACTCGTCGGCATCTTGTGCGCGCTCGCGGCGCGCGACGGTGCGTGCAGTTACGGGTCGAGGTCTTCGCAACGGTCCCTACATCGAGACTGACGTCAGGGACAAGATTCGACGCTCATTTGTCCCTGGTGTGAGTCTCGGTGCACTGTGGCGTCATGGCGTGAGGTCCGCGACGGCTTGGGCCGCCGACGTGACCGCGTTGAGCCGCAGCGCCGTTTCACCGGCGTAGAGCGCGGCCCGGTCTGCCCACTCGGCGGGCATGTCTGCGGTGAGGGCTATGGGTGTGAGGAACGGCAGCGCCGGTCGTTGCAGGCGCAGCAGCGCGCCGTCGCCACGGTCGGGAATCCGCGACAGTGGTGCACTGAACCTGTTGATCGCTGCCGGCACCCAGCGTGCGCTCCCGTCGGGGTGGCACCACCTGCGGGTCGCGGAGTTCGGGACGACCCGGTGGCGCAACGGCCACGACAGACCGAACAGCGTCGTCTCAATGGTTCTGTCCGCATCGATGATCCGCTGCCGGTAGACCCGGTGGGCGCCGGACTCGTGGGTGAGCAGGAAACGCGTGCCCGCCACGACACCGGCCGCGCCCGTGGCAAGCGCCGCACGCGTATCGCTCGCCGTGGCGATGCCACCCGCGGCGAATACAGGGCGAGAACCGGCCAGCACCAAAGCCTTCGGGAGAAAATCCGCCTGCGCCACGGTGCCGACGAGATGCCCGCCCGCTTCACGGCCCTGAGCGATCAACCCGTCGGCGCCGCAGGCGACTGCCTCGACGGCCTGAGCTTCCGTGCCAACCATCACCAGCACGAAAACACCGCTCTCCGAGAGTCGTTGGATCAACGCGCGGTCGATCGCGAAGGCCATCACTGCGATGTCGATCTTGGCTTCGAGGCATACGTCGACATGCGGGCGGCGGGTGAACGGCATCAGCAGGTTCACCGCCACCGCTCGCCCGGGCACCTGTTCGCGGACCGCGGTGATCGCCGACTTCAGCTGACGCGGCGGTTGGAGTCCCACCGTGCCAAGGCCGCCCGCTGCTGAGACCGCGGCGGCCAGCGGGGCGCCCGCGATGCCGCCGCCCATGCCGGCCTGACATACCGGCACATCGATCTTCAGCCGATCCGCGACGTCCATTCCGCGATTCTGCGTCATTCGAGCCGACGTGGGTGTGCGCATACAGCCGGCGCGACGCGGTGTGTCTGGGGACAGACACGCGCGCTCGCGGTGCCTGGGTGAGCGGTGCCTGGGTGACTACCACCGGCAGGCGTCGGCACCCCAGCCCGAGTCGACGGCGCGGAACGCGAGCAGGTGCCGCTGCCACCACGGCAGCGGTGCTGCGAGAACGGGATCTGCCGTCGCGTCGTCGACCACATGGGGCAGGCCGTCGCGCAGATACGCGATCCGGACGCCGGTGAGGCCTGCGTCCTGCCAGAGCAGCACCGTGCGCCGTAGTTCGAGCCAGGGGATGCGCACCGGCGGGTCTTCGGCCATCCAGCGGGACTGACGGCTGTCGCCCGGACGGCCGGGGAACTCCAGGCCGAACACCGTGACGGTGTCGTGCTGGAAGTCCGCCAGCTGGACCGCGGTGATGCCCGGCAGCAGGTGGTTGGTGGTGCCTTCCTCGGTCCGTAGGTTGCTGAACATCGAATAGTTCGCGACGGTCTTGAGCCCCACGTAAGACGTCGCGCCGTTGACGAATGCCAACAACGGAACCACGAGCAGCACCACGGGCCGCAGGCGCCAGCCCGGGGCGGGCATCTCACGCACGGCGCGGTAGCCGCGAAGCATGGCGAACATGAGCGGCGCGACCGCGACGAACCACGTGGCCACGAGCAGGGTATGCCACGGCACACCGATCGGGCTGCGCGGTGAATCGGCGGAATTCGAAACGACACTTAGCAGCACATGCGCCGCGAAACCGGCGAGCGCGAGCCGGCGCAACAGCACCGTGCGCGGCGGCAAGTTGTCGAACACCTCGGTGGGCACGAGCAGCACGTACACCGCGAAGACGATCGTGGCGAAGTCGTAGAACGAGGCCAGCGCCAGAACCGAGTGGAAGCACACACCGAGCAGCACGCCCCAATACCGCAGCCGCGGCACCGCCAGCAGCCCGAGGATGGCGGCCTCCGTCACCACCGCGGCGACGGCGACGAATTGCCCGACCACGGGGCCGGGCACCACATCATCGAATCCATTGAGCCAGATCAGTTGGCTGAACAGTTCGCCGCCACACGAGGTTGTGGGCGAGAAATAGGCACCGTTGAGTTTGTCGAAGACCGTGAAGAGATAGATCACCAGCAGCACGAGGCCGACGGGCGTGCGCGCGGCATCCAACCAGCGCTCGACGAAATCGCCCTCCCGATTCCGGACGGCGAGTGCCCACGCGGCCGCGGTCCCGAGCGCGAGAGCGATCAACAGACTCGTCACCAAGTGGTTGGATGCGGCGGGCAGATTCTGCACGGCCACCACCGCACCGGCGACCACGACCAGGCCTGCGGCCGCGGCCGAGCCGGGAAACAGCAGAATCGGCAGGCCGGCCAGCAGGACGGGCGCGACCTCGAGGGGTTGGCTGTCGGAGTAGTGGAACGCCAACGCCATCGCGAAGAGCGTGCCGAACCAGCCGAGTTGTCGACGCGCGCCGGTCGTTTCGCCCATCCGGGCGTTGCCGCGCCACTGCATTGACAGCACTGTACTTGGCCACTACGAGGGCAGTCGGAGCGGCGTAATCTGACAAGTGATGGATGGGTGCGGTAAGGCCCAAAATCCTTGCCGCGTAACGGAAAGGATAAGAAATGACATCGGTCCATTCATCAATCGATCAGCACCCCGACATCATGGCGCTGCGGGCAGGCTATGACCGCATCGCGGAGTCGATGGGCGCGCATCTCAGTTTCGGGCTGACGTTGCTCGCGGGCGTCTATGTCGCGTTGTCGCCATGGATCGTCAACTACGACGCGTTCACCCGACTGACCGTCAACGATCTGCTCATCGGTGGCATGATCACGCTCCTGGCAATGTGTTTCAGCTTCGCGCTGGACCGCACCCACGGGATGACCTGGACCCTGCCGATCTTCGGGCTGTGGCTCATCATCTCGCCGTGGCTGTTCGTCAGCGGGCCGACCGCAGGCATGATCTGGTCGCACGTCGTGAGCGGTGTGATCGTGACGGTGCTGGGTCTCGATGCCGCGTACTTCGGGATGCGCCTACGCAATTCCGAAGCCAAGCACGCGTGATCTGCTGACGCGCCGACGCTGACCGGCCGGCCGCGAACGCCGGCCGGCAGCAAACCCGCACCGGGCGCCGGACCACTGTCCGTCGCCCGGAAGGGCAATGTTGCGTCAATTCCGGTCCCAGGCGGGCATCTGCGCCATATCCTGAGCAATCGGCAGGACAGGCGATGACGGGTACGAACTGCTGAGATGAAGCTGGCGGGACGAGAAGCAGAGCTGGCGGCGATCCGCCGCGCCTTGGGCGGGCCGGGAAGCCGCCATGGTGTGCTGATCGTCGGCAGCGCCGGGGTCGGCAAGACGCGGCTGGCCCGAGAGGCGCTCGACCATGCCGCGGCCGCCGGGCACCGCACCAACTGGTTCGTCGCCACCGAATCCGCGCGGGAGATCCCGCTCGGCGCGTTCACGGGATCCATCACCGAGAACATGTGCGATCCGCTGCCCAACGTGCGTCGCGTCATCGACTCGTTCGTGGCGCAGCAGCGGCAAGGCCGGGTGGTCATCGGCGTCGATGACGCCCACCTGCTCGACGGGCTGTCCGCGCACGTCGTGCATCAACTTGCCCAGACCCAGGGCGTGCGCCTCGTCGTCACCGCCAGGGCCGGCGGCGCTGAGCCCGACGCGGTGACCGCGCTGTGGAAGGACAGCCTGCTCGACCGCATCGACCTCGAACCGTTGTCTGTGGGCGCGGCGACGACGCTGATCGAGTCCACGGTCGCGGGTCCGGTGGACAGCCGCAGCGCGAAACGGTTCTGGAAGCTCACCGGCGGCAACGCGCTGTACCTGCTGCAGCTCGTGAAGGACCAGCTGGCCGCGGGCCGCCTGCGGCAGTCTGCCGGGGTGTGGATCTGGGACGGTGACGTCGCGGTGTCCCAGAGCATCACCGACATGGTCGAGGAGCGGCTCGGCCAGCTCACGCCCGGCCTGGCGCTCGTGCTCGACACGCTGTCGCAGTGCGAGCCGCTCAGCGTCGATGTGCTGAGTGACCTGGTGCATCCGCCCGATCTCGAGGCCGCCGAACAGATGCATCTCATCTCGGTCGAACGCGCGGGCCGGGAGCTCGTCGCGCGGTTGGCGCATCCGCTCTACGGTGAGCTGCGCCGCGCCACCGCGGGCGAGATGTATCTGTCGCGGATCCGGGGCAGCCTGGCCCAACGGCTCGCGCGGGTGCCCGACGGCGACATGCGCGCGACGGTGCGCCGGGCCCTGCTCGCCCTGAATTCGAATCTGCCGCCCGACCCGGAGTTGTACCTGACCGCGGCTCGATGTGCGACCGCGCTGCTCGATCCCGACGCCGCGGACCGGTTCGCCGCGGCGGCCGCGGAATGCGGTGCGCCCGAGGCGGCCCCGATGCGTGCGATGACCCTGGTGCTGTTGAGCCGCGGGGACGACGCCGAAGCGGTCCTGCGGGAGATCAGCACCGGCAGCAGACCCGACAGCCACCACTGGGCGACGGTGCGCGCGCTCAATCTGATCTTCATGCTCGGCAGGCCGCGTGATGCGGTGGACATTCTCGAGAACCTCGCTGCCGCACCCGAATCCGATGCGCAACGCATGGAGCGCATGGCTGTCGAGGCGTGTGCCGACGCGGTGCTCGGCCGATGCCGCGCCGCGGCAGCCAAAGCTAGGGAGGCACTGAACTCCGGTGCGCTGCCGGACTTTCACGCCATGATGGCCTCCCTGGCGCTGATGATGGCGCTGGGCGCACTGGGCAATGTCGACGACATCACGACCGTGGCCGAACAGGCCATCCAACGCGCCACCACATCGTTCGAATCGTCGCCGATCCGCTTCTGGTTCGGGGCCGTGCACGGCAGGGCCTGCCGGCTGACCGGACGCATCGACGAATGTGTGAAAACGGCAGCGCGACTGGACGTGTCGTCCCGTGACGTGCCAGGGCTGGCCTACGCCAACCTGGCTTATCTGCTGGGGCACGCAGAACTCACCAGGGCGGCGGTCACCGACGCGGTCAAGCACCTGCACGAGGCGTTGGCGGGTGCGGAAAGTCACGCAGTGACAACAGGTTTGCGTGCGGCGAGCTGCTTCTCGCTGGCCGAGGCGCATGCCAAACTGGGCCAGACGGCCGAGGCCGAGGAGGCGCTCGCGCTCGCCCAGGTTCGGGTACCCGATGATTACATCTACATGCAGACCAACCTGTCGCTGGTCACCGGATGGGTGCTGGCCGCCGGGGGCGCGCTGACTGAAGCGGTTGACGTAGTCCTCGCCGCGGCCCGCGACGCCGCCGAGCGCGATCAGCCGACGCACGAACTGGCGTGCCTGCAGGCCGCGGCGCAGTGGGGCGACACGTCGCGCGTCGCGCGCGCCAAAGAACTGGCTGAGCAGCTGCACTTTCCCTTGGCAGAAACCGTGGCTCGTCATCTCGAGGCGCTGGCCGCCGGCGACGGCGACGGCCTGCTCGCGGCCGCTGCGGGCTACGGCGCCATCGGCGATCGGGCCACTGCCGCCGATGCCACGGCCCAGGCCGCCGTCGCGTTCAGCGCGAGCGGGCAGCGCAAACGCAGCACGTATGCCGCGGCCGTCGCGCAGGAGATCGCAGAGGAGTGCGGCGGGCTGTGCACCCCCGCGCTGCGGAACCCGGCCGGCCAGCCGCTGACCCGCAGGCAACGGGAGATCGCCGAACTCGTCGTCGCGGGACTGTCCAACCGGCAGATCGCCGACCGCCTCGTGGTGTCGGTGCGCAGCGTCGAAGGTCACCTGTATCGGGCCTGCCAACGGGTCGGCGCCAGCACGCGCGAAGAGCTCGCGGCGATCCTGCGGGCCGGCCCGAAAGCGTTGGGCTGACCTCACTCCGGGGTGTGCCTGCGCAGGAGCTCGGCGGCCTCGGTCTGGTACGCGTGCTCGGCCCAGTCCAGCGGGGTCGAGCCGAATCGCGTATCGGTGAGGGTCGGATCGGCGCCCGCGGTGAGCAGCCGGTCGATCATCGCGACGTCACCGTCCCAGGCGGCCTGGTGCAGCGGCGTGGCGCCGTCGTCATCCCTGGCATTCGGGTCGTCGGGAAAACCGGGCATTGCCACGGCCACTCCGGTGACATCGATTCCGTTGCGTGCCAACAGTTCGAGCCGATCGGTGAACCCGTGCTCGGCGGCCCACGCCACCTGGCGGCGCCACATCTGCTCACGGGTCTCCATCGCCTCACCCAGCCGCTGCTCCCACGGGCTGGGTCCGGCGTCGGCCAGGCCGTGCGCGAACAATAGATCCAGATGCGAATCGTCGGGCCGGAACATGCGGTTGTAGAGCGTCTGCTGGTCGACCGGATGTGCACCGCGCGTCAGCAGGAGGGTGGCCAGCTCGGTCGCGAACGGATGCCGGGGCTGACGCCGCGGGCCCTGCTCGCCCTCGCCGAACACCCCGGTCAGAGCCGTGAACGGTGTCGACAGCCCACACCACAGGTAGCCCGCGTTGGCGTCGGCGCCGGCGTCGAGCAGCAGGGTTGCCGACGTGAGCACGTCATCGACGTTGCGGCGCAACGGAACCCGTGAGTAGCACAGATACATCAGCGGTGCCCAGCCGAACGGTCCACCCGCGCGCGTCGCCAGTGCGGGCCGATCGGTGAGGTGGCGGGACACCGCGTGCGGGTCCGCGGCGGACGCGGCGGCCCAGATGCTCTCGGCCACCAGGTTGGGCCGGTTGGCCAGCAGGTCCGCGGCGGCCTGCCGACGTGGTGGTGCGTCGGTTTCGTTGTAGCGCAACGACGCCAACGAGCAGAACCGGTCGGCGGTGCTCAGGGCGGTCTCGTCGAGCGCACCCGGGTCGACGCTGAGGCCGGCCGCCAACTCGAGGTAGTGCACCAGCGCGGGCCAGCCGGTGAACCCGTAGCCGCGGGCCACGGTCAGTTGTGCGTCGTGCAGCGCGAACCGGTCCCGTGCGAGCGCGATGTCGGGCTGCGGGTGATGCCGACGGACGAGATCCTCGGCCTCCGGATCGTATGCGGTGACGGCGCGTTGCAGCTTGCGGGCATCCGCGCGCAGCCGGTCGAGCGAAGGGTTGTTGGGCAGACAGCTGGCCATGACGGCCTCCTCTCACATGCCCGCGTCCGCGAATCGGGCCGAGAAGAGGTCGGTCACATGGCAACTAACCAGCAGGGAGGCTGAGCCTCTTCGAGCGGACGTCGGGCGATCCTGCGCGCCCGACGTCACTCTACCGCGCAGACGCCTACGTGCAGATAGCTCCGACGGCCGCCGACTGCACCAGCTTGGTGTACTTGGCCAGCACACCGGTCTTGTAGCGCGGCGGCAGTGGCTCGAACCCGGCTTTGCGGGCCTCGAACTCGGCTTCGTCGACCAGCACGTCGAGCGTGCCGTTGGCGACGTCGAGCCGGATCCGGTCCCCGTCGCGCACGAACGCGATGGGCCCGCCGTCGACGGCCTCGGGGGCGATGTGGCCGACGCACAGGCCCGTCGTCCCGCCGGAGAACCGGCCGTCGGTCATCAGCAGCACGTCCTTGCCCAGCCCGGCACCCTTGATGGCGCCCGTGATGGCCAGCATCTCGCGCATACCGGGGCCGCCCTTGGGGCCCTCATAGCGGATGACGACGACGTCGCCGTGCGTGATGGTGCCGTCCTCCAGCGCATCGAGGGCGGCCCGCTCGCGCTCGAAAACCCTTGCGGTGCCTTCGAACACATCGGAATCGAAGCCGGCCGACTTCACCACGGCACCCTCGGGGGCCAGCGAGCCGTGCAGGATCGTGATGCCGCCCGTGGGGTGGATCGGGTTGTTCATGGCGCGCAGCACCTTGCCGTCCGGGTCGGGCGGGGCGATGTGGGCGAGGTTCTCGGCCATGGTCTTGCCCGTGATGGTCAGGCAATCGCCGTGCAGCAGACCGGCATCCAACAGCGCGCGCATCACGACCGGCACACCGCCGATCTCGTCGACGTCCTTCATCACGTGACGACCGAACGGCTTCACGTCGGCCAGGTGCGGCACCTTGCTGCCGATGCGGGTGAAATCGTCCAGCGTCAACTCGACCTCGGCCTCGCGCGCGATGGCCAGCAGGTGCAGCACCGCGTTGGTGGATCCGCCGAAGGCCATGACCACCGCGATGGCGTTCTCGAATGCTTCCTTGGTGAGGATGTCGCGCGCGGTGATGCCGCGGCGCAGCAACTCGACGACGGCCTCACCGGACTTGCGGGCGTACTCGTCGCGACGCTTGTCGATGGCCACCGGCGATGCGCTGCCGGGCAGCGACATGCCCAGCGCCTCGGCGGCCGACGCCATGGTGTTGGCGGTGTACATGCCGCCGCACGCGCCCTCGCCCGGACAGATCGCGCGCTCGATGATGTCGACGTCCTCGCGAGACATCAGCCCGCGCGCGCATGCGCCGACTGCCTCGAAGGCGTCGATGATGGTGACTTCCTTCTCGGTGCCGTCGGTCAGCTTCGCGACACCCGGCATGATCGAGCCGTTGTAGAAGAAGACGCTCGCGAGGTCCAAGCGGGCTGCGGCCATGAGCATGCCGGGAATCGACTTGTCGCAACCCGCCAGCAGCACGGTGCCGTCGAGGCGCTCGGCCTGCACGACGGTCTCGACGCTGTCGGCGATCACCTCACGCGACACCAGCGAGAAGTGCATGCCCTCGTGGCCCATCGAGATACCGTCGGACACCGAGATGGTGCCGAACTCCAGCGGGTACCCGCCGGCTTCGTGCACACCGTTCTTGACCGCCTGCGCCAGCCGTTGCAGCGACATGTTGCACGGCGTGATCTCGTTCCACGACGACCCGACGCCGATCTGCGGCTTCACCCAGTCGTCATCGCCCATGCCTACCGCCCGAAGCATTCCCCGGGCTGCGGCCTTCTCCAGGCCGTCTGTGACGTCGCGGCTGCGGGGTTTGATGTCAGGGGAGTCTGAGGGCATGGCTGCAAGTATGCCCGCGGTGTTTCTCCCGGCCAAACCGATATGCATACCCCGGTGGGGTACCGGTATGCTGGTGTGGTAACGGCAGCGACGGACGATGCGGATGGTGGGAAGTGGTTGACGAGACGGCGGTGCACGGCTACTCACCGCAGAAGGAGAACTACGCCAAGCGGCTGCGCCGGATCGAGGGGCAGGTCCGTGGCATCGCGAAGATGATCGACGAGGACAAGTACTGCATCGACGTCCTCACCCAGATCAGTGCCGTCAACAGTGCGCTGCAATCGGTCGCGCTGGGACTGCTCGACGAACACCTCGGGCACTGCGTCACGCAAGCGGTCGCCGAGGGCGGCGAGCAGGCCGACGCCAAACTGGCCGAGGCGTCGGCCGCGATCGCGCGCCTGGTGCGATCCTGACGCGCGGTCTTTTCTAACCGCCGCCGAGTTCGCGCTCGATCCGTTCCACCTTCGCGGTGAGCTGCCCCGTGTAGCCGGGGCGGATGTCGGCCTTGAGGACCAGGCTGACGCGCGGCGATGCTGCGGCCACCGCTTCTACGGCTTTCTTGACCACGGCCATCACCTCGTCCCATTCGCCTTCGATGTTGGTGAACATCGCGTTGGTCTCGTTGGGCAGGCCCGACTCGCGCACCACCCGCACCGCCGCGGCGACGGCTTCGCTCACGCCGCCGGTCTCGTCGCCACCGGACGGGCTGACACTGAATGCGACGAGCATGTCAGTGCTTGCCGTAGTACGTCGGGCGGACCACGAGGATCACACGGTCGGCCGCGTCGGCGGGCACCTCGTTCAGCGACCCGCTGTAGCGGTCGTTGAGGTGAAGGAAGAACGCGGCAGTCGGGTCGGGCACGATCTCGTCCACCACGCCGCGCACCTCCAGGTAGCGATACGGGTTGTCCGGGTCGTGGATGGACATCGCGACCTCGGGATGTGCGGTCACGTTGCGGTACTTCTGCCGCTTGGTGGTGTGCGTGAAGCGCAGGTGCTTGCCGTCCCAGTCGAACCACATCGGGTTGACCTGCGGCGTGCCATCGGGCCGGGTCGTGGCCAAGTGGCCGAACAGCGGCCGGTCGAGCAGGTCTTCAAAGCCATCCGGAACAGCAACCATCACGCATCCTTTCGGTTCGGTTATCCAGAACTGCAACTTCCACGCACTACCGTGTCATCCCAGCATGACCGTGAAACCGCTGCAGGCACGTCCCTGGACCCTGCGGGTCTGGGTGCAGCTCACCGTGCTGGCGTCGGCGGCCTTCGTCTACGTCACCGCCGAAGTGCTCCCGGTCGGCGCGCTGGCCGTGATCGCCGACGACCTCGACGTCAGCGAGGGGCTGGTGGGCACGCTCATGGCGAGCTACGCGCTGGTGGCCGCCGTGACCACGGTCGCCCTCGTGCGGCTCACCGCGCGGTGGCCGCGCCGCACGACCCTGCTCGTCACGTTGGTGTCTTTGACTGTCTCCCAAGTCATTTCGGCAGCCGCACCGAACTTCGCGGTGCTGGCCGGCGGCCGCGTGCTGTGCGCGTTGACGCACGGGTTGATGTGGTCGGTGATCGCGCCGATCGGCGCGCGGTTGGTCCCGCCCAACTACGCCGGGCGCGCGACCGCCGCGGTGTACGTCGGCACCGGTCTTGCGCTGGTGGTGGGAAACCCCCTGACGGCCGCGCTGAGCGAGCTGTGGGGCTGGCGCATGGCGGTGACGGCGGTAGCCGTGGCCGCCGCGGCCGTTTCGGTGGCCGCATGGCTCATGTTGCCGGCCATGCCGGTGACGTCCGAACCCGACGCGCCGCCGCGCCGGCACCGGAGCAACTCGCGGTTGGTGACGCTGTCGGTGCTGACACTCATCGGGGTGACCGGCCACTTCATGGCCTACACGTTCATCGTGGCGATCATCCGCGACGTGGTCGGTGTGCACGGCCCGCACCTGGCGTGGCTGCTTGCCGGATACGGCATCGCCGGGCTCGCCGCGATGGCGGCGATGGCGCGTCCGCTGGACCACTGGCCCAAGGCGTCGGTCGCGGGGTGTCTGGTGGTGCTGGCGGCGGCATTGACGACGCTCGCGGTGCTGGCATACGCGGGAGCCGGGTTGGTCACCGTGGTCGTGGGGGTGGCCGCGGTGGTGGCGTGGGGAGCCGCGTCGACCGCGTTGCCGCCGATGCTGCAGGCGACAGCCATGCGCACGTCGCCCGCCGACCCCGACGGCGCATCCGGGCTGTACGTCGCGGCGTTTCAGATCGGGATCATGGCAGGCGCACTCATCGGTGGCGGGATCTATGACAACTGGGGCATTGCTGCCATGATCGCGGCCGCAGCCGGACTGATCGTCGCGGCCTTGAGCGGAGTGTTGTCCAGTCGGGGGCTGTTCGCCGTTCCCTGGGCAACCAGCGAGAAGTAACGCTTGACACCCGCGCACCGACTAACAGTGCAGTTCAGCGCCGTGGACGCGGCCGAAGTCGGGGTGTGGCGGCCTCTCACGGGAGTAGCTGGTCTCCGCGCTGTGCGACACTGGACCGAGTTGTGTTGTCTGGAGGTAACGCATGCCGAAACCGGCAAAACGCAGGCTGATCACCGTCTTGATGACGGCCGGATTGCTCGGCGGAATGGTGCTGACCAGCCCGTCCGCCTTCGCGGACCCTGACGTGCCGCCGCCACCGGTGCCCGTCGACCCGGCCGCCCCCGATCCACTGGCACCCCCGATGCCACAGGATCCGGTGGCCCTGCCGCCGGTGGCTGACCCACTCGCTCCGCCCGCCGCGGATCCTGCCACGCCGGCGCCCGTCGTCAACTATGGCGCGCCCGCAGTCATCCCCGAGGGCACCCCGGCGGGGCAGAACCCGACCCCGTTCACGGGCGAACCGCCGTTCCTGCCGCCGAAATTCATCAACCCGGTCAACGGGTCGATGGTCGGCGTCGCCAAGCCCATCTACATCGAGTTCCAGCGGCCCATCGCCAACCGCAAAATGGCCGAGGACGCGATCCACATTTCGTCCAACCCGCCGGTTCCGGGCCGGTTCTACTGGGTCACCGACACCCAGGTGCGCTGGCGCCCGCAGGACTTCTGGCCGTCCAACACCGTGGTGAACATCGACGCCGCGGGCACTAAGTCCAGCTTCCGGGTGGGCGACTACCTGGTGGCCACGGTCGATGACAAGACCCACCAGATGGAGATCATGCGTAACGGGAAGCTGGAGAAGACCTTCCCGGTGTCGATGGGTAAGCCCGACGGCAAGCACGAGACCAAGAACGGCACGTACTACGTGCTGGAGAAGTTCCCGGACATCATCATGGATTCGGCGACCTACGGCGTGCCCAACACGTCGCCCGAGGGCTACAAGCTCAAGGTTCAGGACGCCGTCCGGATCGACAACAGCGGCATCTTCGTCCACAGCGCGCCGTGGTCGGTGGGTGATCAAGGCAAACGGAACGTCAGCCACGGCTGTATCAACCTCAGTCCCGCCAACGCCCAGTGGTTCTACGACAACTTCGGCAGCGGCGATCCCGTGGTGATCAAGAACTCCGTCGGTCTCTACAACGCGCCGGACGGCGCGTCGGACTGGCAGATGTTCTAAGCCGTTCTACTCGTCGGCAAGGTGCCCCTCTTCCACGGAAGGGGGGCACCTTTCTGTCTCTTTGTGTCTCGCGTTATCCGGTGGTGCGGCGCAGCACCAGCCGTGGTTCGAGCACCACGTCGAGCCGCTCGGTGCGGCCGTTGTCGAGCCGTCCCACAACAGCTTTGACGGCGCTTTCAGCCTGCTGTCTGGGTTCCTGGCTGACGGTTGTCATGTCGATGTGGGCCAGCCGGGCCAGCACGCTGTCGTCGTAGCCGGCGACCGAGATGTCGCGGGGCACCTGAATTCCGGCGCGCAGCAACTGGTCGAGTAGTCCGATGGCGCTCTGGTCGTTGGCCGCGACGACTGCTGTGGGTCGTCGCGCGCGCTCCAGCAGCAGGCGCGCCGCTGCAATACCGGAGTTCTCGGTGAGATCCCCGTCGATGACGTCGCTCTCGTCGGTTAGCCCGTGCCGTTTCATGGCCCGCAGGTACCCGGCTTTGCGGTCGGCGGGGATGGTGCCCGACCCGCCGCCCAGGTGACTGATGCGGCGGTGCCCTAGTGTCACCAGATGATCCACCACCTTGCCGATGCCGCGGGCGTCGGCGGTGCGGACCACGTCCACCGCGGGGCATGAGGTACGCCGGCCCACCACCACAACGGGCACTCGCTCGGCCAGATCAGCGAGCTTGGTCTCGCCGAGTTCGGGCCCGAGCAGGATCAACGCCTCACACCGGAAACTGAGCAGCGTTTCCAGGACGGCCGATTCCGGGTGGGTCGGCGTGACCGCCCCGAGCACGACTTCGTAGCCGGCGGCGTCGGCCTCGGCGACGATGTCCTCGACCAGCTCAGTATGAAATGGGCTGCGGATATTGGCGACGACGCCGATGAGGTGTGTGCGCTTCGCCGTCATGAGCGCGGCCGCCCGGTTGACCTGATAGCCCAGCTCGTCGGCCGCGGCCAGCACGCGCTGCCGCGTCTCGGCGCTGGGCCCCTGTGCGTTGCGGAACACCAGCGACACCAACGCTTTCGAGACGCCGACCCGGTCGGCGACGTCCTGCATGGTCGGCCGGTCGCGGTTGGTGGGCATGCGACTCCTTTCGGGGCTTGACAGCGCCGTGTGATGACGATCATAGTAGCTGACTTAGACCGGTCAAATAGATCGGTTTAAGGAGTTCGAGCCAAGGGGTGTGAATGTGACTGTGACCTATCAGCCGATCGGTGTCGCCGTGATCGGTGGCGGTATGGCCGGGCGGGCGCACGCCGCCGGGTATCGCACCGCGTCAACGCTGTTCGGAACCGACCGGCCGGAGGTGCGGCTGGTGGCGATCGCTGACACCAACATCGCGGTGGCCGACGACACCGCGAAGCGCTTCGGCTATGACCGGGCCGAGTACGACTGGCGCGCGATCGCCGAGGCGCCCGACATCGATGCGGTGAGCGTGGTGGTCGCCAACCACCTGCACCGCGAGATCGTCGAAGGTCTCCTGGCTGCGGGCAAGCATGTGCTGTGCGAAAAGCCTTTGGCGGGAAGCCTTGCCGATGCAGAGGCCATGGTCGCGGCGGCCGAACGGTCGGACCGGGTCACCGCGGTCGGTTACACCTACCGCCGCTCGCCTGCGGTCGAGCAGATCCGCCGCGAGCTTGCCGCGGGAACTCTGGGCGAGCTCGTGCATTTCAACGGCCACTACTGGTGCGACTACGCGCTGGACCCGACTGCCCCGATCACCTGGCGGTACCGCGGCGGGCCTGGCAGTGGAGCGCTCGCCGACGTGGGCAGCCACCTGATCGACTTGAGCGAATTCCTGTGCGGGCCAGTCGTCGAGGTTGCTGGTGCTGTGTTCGCCACACTGGTCACGGAACGTCCTGTGCCGATCGGGGTCACCTACGGGCACACCAAGGCCGTCGTGACCGACGAGATGGCTCGGGTGGAGAACGAGGACGTCGCCACCTTCACGGCCACGTTCGCCAACGGCGCGGTCGGTACCTTCTCGGCCTCGCGTGTCGCGCACGACCTGCCCGACGGGCTGGGCTTCGAACTGTTCGCCTCGGCGGGGTCGGCGTCGTGGAACCTGCACCGCCCCGGCGAATTCGGCATCTCGACCGCCGAAAGTCGTGCCGAACTGGCCGGGCCGCGACGGATCATCGTCGGACCCGGCCACCCGTATATCCGCGGCGGTCTGCCGATGGACGCCGGTGGTGTCGGGCACGGAGTCGCCGACCTGTTCGCGTACCAGACTCGCGCCTTCTTGGACCAGATCGCCGGGATCGGCGACCTTGGTCCACTGCCCGGCTTCGACGCAGGCCTGCACGGGTTGCGCGTCGTCTCCGCCGTCGCCGAATCTGCCCGTTCGGGCGGCAACACTGTCAAAGTCGTTTGATCAGAAAGGAATTCACCATGAAACTGGGTGTCTATACTGCCATCCTGCATGCCCTGCCTCTGCGTGAAACGTTGGAGACCATCGCATCGCTCGGGCTGACCGGGGCCGAGATCAACGCGGGCGGCTTCCTGCCTGCGCCGCACCTGCCCGTGGCCGACCTGCTGTCCGGTGCGGTGACCCCTCAGCGGTACCTGTCCGAGTTCGACGGCACCGGTGTCTCGATCGCCGGGCTGAACTGCAACGGCAACCCGTTGCACCCTGACCCTGAGGTCGGACCCGAGGACGCCAAAGACCTGCGCAACGCCATCCGGGTCGCGGGGCTGCTCGGGGTGGACCGCGTGGTCACGATGTCCGGTCTGCCCCAAGCGCATCCGGGTGGTCAGTGGCCCGCGTGGCACGTCAACACATGGGACTCCGGCTACCTCGACTCGCTGGACTACCAGTGGGATGAAGTCGCGGTCCCGTTCTGGACCGAGATCGACGCGCTCGCCCGGGAGAACGGTGTCAAGGTCGCCATCGAGATGCACCCGCAGAACCTGGTGTTCAATCCGCCGACGCTCAAGCGTCTCGTCGAGCGCACCGGCGCCACCAACGTAGGTGCCGAGATGGATCCATCGCACCTGTTCTGGCAGGGCATCGACCCGATCGCCGCAATCGACTGGCTCGGTCCGCTGGTGTTCCACGCGGCGGCCAAGGACACCCGGATCAACGACAACTGCAGGATCTACGGTGTCCTCGATGAGCGGTTCGCGCGAATTCCGTTGGACCAAAACCCTACTGGGCTCGGCGGCAAGCACGTGGTCAACAAGTGGCCTGAAGACTCGGCATGGGACTTCGTGGCTGTCGGGCGCGGCCACGACACTGACTTCTGGGCGCGGTTCCTGCAGGCGCTGGAGCGGGTGGACCCCGACATGTGGGTCAACATCGAGCACGAAGACGTCGGGTTCGGCCCTCTGGAGGGGTTGCAGGTCGCCGCCGAAACCCTCAAGGCCGCCAACTCCACGATCGTCGGCTGAGATCATGAAAGCTCCAAGGTTCGCAGCTGCTCTGGCCGCCGTCGTCATCGTGCTGAGCGCTTGCTCGTCGACCGGCGGCAAACCCCGCACCTCCGGCGACGGTATGTCCGCGGGACAAGCCGACACCCCGCGGTTCACCGTCGCCATGGTCACGCACGGCCCGCCCGGCGACACGTTCTGGGATCTCGTGCGCAAGGGCGCCGAAACCGCGGCCGCCAAGGACAACATCGAGCTCAAGTACTCGGCCGAACTGCAGGGCCCCGATCAAGCAAACCTCGTGCAGAACGCGGTCGACAGTAAGGTCGACGCGATCGCGGTGACGCTCGCACGGCCTGAGGCCTTGACCGGGGCGGTACAGCGAGCGGTCGCCGACGGCATCCCGGTGGTTGCCTTGAACGCCGGCATCGACGCTTGGAAGGCTGCCGGCGCCAGGGCCTTCTTCGGTCAGGACGAGAAGGTCTCCGGGATCGCGGCAGGTAAGCGACTCGCGGCGGACGGCGCCAAGAACGTCGTCTGCGTCATCCAGGACCAGGGCAACATCGCTCTCGAATCCCGGTGTGCGGGTGTGGCTTCCGGCTACGGAGGGCACATCGAGACGCTCAACGTCAACGGAACCGACATGCCGTCGGTGCAATCGACGATCACCGCCAAGCTGCGGCAGGATCCGTCCGTCGACTACGTCGTCACGTTGGGCGCGCCGATCGCGATCACCGCCACGGATGCCATCGCGACCGCGGGCAGCACCGCGAAAGTCGCCACGTTCGACACCAATGCCGCATTGGTCGACGCCATCAAGGGCGGCAAGGTGCAATGGGCCATCGACCAACAACCGTTCCTGCAGGGATATCTCGCCATCGACGCACTCTGGCTCTACCTCAACAACGGCAACGTGATCGGTGGCGGCGAGCCCACGCTCACCGGGCCCGCATTCATCGACGTGACCAACATCGACGCTGTTGCCGACTACGCAAAGAGAGGGACACGATGAAGATTGCGTTGGATCCGACGCCGTTTCATCATTCGCATTCGTTGTTGGAGTTTCCGCGGGTGGTGGCGGAGTTGGGGTATGAGTGGTTGCAGTTGACGCCGCATCGGGATTTCATTCCGTTCTTCAACCATCCCCGCGCCGATGATGCTCTGGTGGCGGCGTTCCGTAAGGCGTGTGTCGAGGCGGGGGTGGGGATCGCGTCGGTGTTGCCGGTGTTGCGGTGGTCGAGTCCGGATCCGGATGCCCGGGAGGCGGCGGTGCGTTACTGGAAGCGCGTCATCGAGATTACGGTGGATCTCGGGGTCAATGTGATCAACACCGAGTTCTCGGGGCGCCCGGAGCAGGCCGAGGAGTCTGAGCGGGCGTTCTTCCGGTCCATGGAGGAGTTGTTGCCGATCTTCGAGCGTGAGGGCATCGATGTGCGTATCGATCCGCATCCCGACGATTTCGTCGAGGACGGTGTGGAGGCCGTGCGGATCATCCGGGGGTTGAATTCGCCGAATGTGGGCTTTGTGTTTGTCGCGTGCCACGCTTTCCACATGGGGGCGAACATGGCCGAGATCATGGCCGCGGCGGGGGAGCGGTTGCGGTTGGTGCATGTGGCCGACACGATGGATCATCGTGCGTCGCATGGGTTGCGCTACATCACCAATCCGCCGGGTAATCCGGTGCGGGTGCATCAGCATCTCAAGATCGGTGATGGGGACATCGACTGGGACGAGTTCTTCGCCGGCTTGGCGGGGTTGGGGTTTTATGATCGTGATGACACGGTGATGGTGTCGAGTGTGTTCGCGGAGAACGAGAACGCCGCGGAGGTGTCGCGTTACCAGTTGGCCACCATGACCGATTACGTGACGAAGTACCGCTAGCTTCCCCTGCCCAGCAGACACATAGGTACCCGAAAACGCGCCAAACCGGGTACCTAAGTGTCTGCTCGCGGGAGATCGTCAGTTCCAGATGCGCACGCGTTGCTCGGGTTCCAGGTACAGCTCGTCGGACTCCGACACGTCGAACGCCTCGTAGAAGGAGTCGATGTTGCGGATCACGCCGTTGCACCGGAACTCCGGCGGCGAATGCGGATCGACGGCCAGTCGCCGGATCGCCTCTGCCTCGCGGGATTTGGTGCGCCACACCTGAGCCCAGCCGAAGTAGACCCGCTGCACGCCGGTCAGCCCGTCGATCACCGGCGCTTCCTCGCCCTTGAGTGAGAGCTCATAGGCCAGCAGTGCGATGGACAACCCACCGAGATCGCCGATGTTCTCACCCACCGTGAAGGCGCCGTTCACGTGGTGTGACGGGTCGAGCCCACGCGGCGTGAACTTCTCATACTGGTCGATGAGAGCCTTTGTGCGCAGCCCGAATTCGGCCCGGTCGGCGTCGGTCCACCAATCCACCAGGTTGCCGTCGCCATCGTACTTTGCGCCCTGATCATCGAAACCGTGCCCGATCTCATGGCCGATCACCGCGCCGATGCCGCCGTAGTTGGCAGCGTCGTCGGCGTTCGCGTCGAAGAATGGCGGCTGCAGAATAGCTGCGGGGAACACGATTTCGTTCATCCCCGGGTTGTAGTAGGCGTTGACGGTCTGCGGCGTCATGAACCATTCGTCGCGGTCGACGGGGCCGCCGAGCTTGTCCAGCTCGCGGTCAGAGCTCACGACATGACCGCGGCGGTAGTTGCCGTACAGATCGTCGCGCTCGATCTCCAACGCCGAGTAATCACGCCAGCGTGCCGGATAGCCGATCTTCGGCGTGAACTTGTCCAGCTTGGCCAGCGCCTTGGCCCGGGTCTCCGGGGTCATCCAGTCGAGCTTGTTGATGCTGACCCGGTAGGCCTCGCGCAGGTTGGCGACCAGCTCGTCCATGCGGGCCTTGGCCTCGGGCGGGAAATACTGTGCGACATAGAGTTTGCCCAGCGCATCGCCCATGAGGTTCTCGACGACCGACACCGCGCGCTTCCAGCGGTCGCGGATCTGCTCGGTGCCCGACAGCGTGCGGCCGTAGAACGCGAAATCCTCGGCGACCAGGTCGTCGGTGAGCAGGCCGGCGCGGGAGTGGATGACGCGCCACCTGGCCCAGGCCTTCCAGTCCTCGAGATCCTCGCTCGACCACAGGGCCGCGAACGCGCTCAGGTAGTCGGGTTGGCGGACCACGAGTTCGGCCACGGTCTCGGGCGTCGTGCCCAGCGCGTGCACCCATCCGGTCCAGTCGAAGCCGGGGGCGTCGGCGGGCAGGTCGGCGAACGTGCGCAGGTTGTAGGTCAGGTCGGCGTCGCGCCGCTTCACGACGTCCCAGTGCGCGGCGGCCAGCTTGGCCTCCAGCGCCACGATCCGTTCCGCGGTCTCGGCCTGGTCCCCGCCGTAGACGAGCGCGAACATCCGCGCGATGTGCTTGGGGTACTCGGCGAGGATCTCTGCGTGCTGCTCGTCGCGGTAGTACGACTCGTCGGGCAGCCCGATGCCGGACTGGCCGACGTGCAGCAGGTAGCGCGACGAGTTCTTGGAATCGGTGTCGACGTAGACACCGGCCCCGCCGCCCACACCGGTGCGCTGCAGGCCGCCGAGCACCGCGGCCAGCGCATCCGGCGTCTCGGCCGCATCGATGAGACTCAACTCGTCGAGCAGGGGTTGCAGGCCCCGCGCGGCAACCGTGGCCTCGTCCATGAAGCTGGCGTACAGGTCGCCGATGCGCTGCTCGTCGGTGCCCTTGGCGGCGCCCGCGGCAGCGGCCTGGGTGATCAGGTCGCGGATCTGCTCTTCGGCGCGGTCGTAGAGAGACCGGAAGGCGCCGTCGGTCGCGCGGTCGGCGGGGATCTCGTAGTCGGTCAACCAACGGCCGTTCACGTGGCCGAACAGGTCGTCCTGGGGGCGGGCGTGGGAGTCGACATGGCTCAGGTCAATGCCCGAGCGGAGAGCTTCTACCGTCACCCCGACATTCTTCCAGACGCCTCGGCGGTGCTCTGGGGCTTGCGGCGCACCGGTACCCTCACGGCCATGCCCGATGCGCCCAGCAAGGACAGCAAGGACAGCAAGGCCGACAAGGACAGCACCGACGACAGCGCCGACGAGTCATCGGGCGGCCTCACCAGCTACGGCATCGCGTCGGCCGTTCTCGGGGTGATCGCCGTGGCCGCGGTGGTGCTGGGCGCGATGATCTGGTCCGGACACCGCGGCGAGGTCTCCGAACGCGCGTATCAGACCCGCGTACTGCAAACCGCTGCCGATTGGACCAACGTCCTGATCAACATGAACAAGGACACCGTGACGGCCGGCATGCAGAAGCTGCACGAAGGGACCGTCGGCCAGCTCAACGCCGACTTCGACTCGGCCGTGCAGCCGTACCGCGACCTGGTGCAACGCCTGCAGTCCAGCACGACCGGCCAGATCGACTCGGTGTCCATCGAGTCGCTGTACCACCCGCCGCCCGGGCCGAACGGCAATCCGGTCAAACGTGAACAACCCGAACTGTCCGGGATGGTGTCGCGCATCGACACCGTGCTCGTGGTCGCCACGTCCATCAGCCAGAACGCGGGCACCGACAAGCCGCAGACCGTGCGGTGGACGCTGCGGCTCGACGTCTCCGACGTCGACGGCCAACTGATGATCTCGCGGCTGGAGCCCATCCGATGAGGAACCGGCTGCGGGTCGCCGCGTTCGACATCGCCGCGCCGGTCGCGGCGATCCTCGCGCTGGTGTTCATCGGCCTGGCGCTGGACTGGCCGCTGTGGTGGGTCTCGGTGTGCTCGGTGCTGTGCCTGCTGATCGTGCAGGGTGTGATCGTCAACGTGGTGCTGGCCCGGCGCGACGGCGTGACCGTCGGCACCGACGACGACGGGCCCGGCCTGCGGCTGGCGGTGGTGGGTGTGGCCGCGGTCGCGTTGGTGGCTGCGGTGGTCGTGGGCTACCTGCGATGGACCCTGCCCGACCGGGCCTTCAACAAGGACAGCGCCGAGGTCGTGCGAATCGCCAGCAGCGTGTCGGAGGCGACCGCGACGTTCACGCCGCAGAGCCCGACGGCTTCGATCGACCGGGCCACCAGCCAGATGACCCCCGAACGGGCGGATGCGTTCAAGAACGAATTCGCCGGTGTGGCAAAGGATCTGACGGCCAAGAACGTCTCCGCCCAGGCCACCACGATCTCGGCGGGCGTGGAGGCGCTCGGGCCGCAGGCCGCCAGTGTCGCGGTGGTGTTGCGCGGCACCCAGAGCGTCCCGGGCAAGCCGACCGACAACGCCGTGCTGGCACTGCGGGTCACGCTGAGCAAGACCGACGGCCGCTGGCTGGTCGACAACGTGAGCCCGCTGCATTCGCGGTAAGGCTCGCCGACGCCTGACGCGCGGGTCGCGGTCAGGGCCGACGCGAGTCGATCACCCCGGTGTTGAAGCCGGCCAGGTGCAGGCCGCCGGCGAAACGTGCGTGCTCGATCTTGAGGCAGCGGTCGGCCACCACCTGCAGGCCCGCCGATTGGCCGTCGCGCACCACTTGGTCGTGGCGCAGGCCCAGCTGCAACCACAGCGTCTTGGCCCCGACCGCGAGGGTCTCGTCGAGCACCCCGGGCAGATCGTCATGGCGGCGGAACACGTCGACCAGGTCCGGCACCACGGGCAGCTCGGCCAGGCTCGGATAGACCGCGGTGCCCTCGATGGCGCTGATGGTCGGGTTCACCAGATAGATGTCGTAGTCGGTGGTCGACTTGAGGTACGTCCAGACGAAGTAGCTGGCTCGTGACGGGTTGGCCGAGGCCCCCACGATCGCGACCGAGCGGGTCTCGCGCAGGATGCGCTGGCGGGTCAGGGCGTCAGTCATTCGCTGCCTCCGAGGGCCTGGTCCAGATCCCAGATGATGTCGTCGGCATCCTCGATGCCCACGCTGATCCGCACCAGCTCCGGGCCGACGCCCGCGGTGTGCAACTGGCCGTCGGTGAGCTGCCGGTGCGTGGTGCTGGCCGGGTGGATCACCAGGGTGCGGACGTCGCCGATGTTGGCCAGGTGGCTCGCCAGTTGTACCGAGTTGATGAACCGCTCGTCCGCGGCGCGGCCACCCTCGACGCCGAAAGCGAACACCGCACCCGGCCCGTCGGGCAGGTAGCGCGCGGCGCGGTCGTGATGCGGGTGCGACGGCAGGCCTGCCCAGCGCACGTAGCTCACGCGAGGATCGGCCTCCAGCCACTGCGCGACGGCCCGGGTGTTGGCGATGTGCGCGGCCATCCGCTGCGGCAGTGTCTGCACGCCCTGCAACAGCTGGAACGCCGACTGCGGTGCCAGCGTGGCACCGAGATCGCGCAGTTGTTCACTGCGCAGCTTGGTGAGAAAACCGTACTCGCCGAAGTTGCCCCACCAGCTCAACCCGCCGTACGACGCGACCGGCTCGGTCAGCTGAGGGAATTTGCCTGAGCCCCAATCGAATCGACCGGCATCGACCACCACGCCGCCCAACGTGGTGCCGTGGCCGCCGAGAAACTTCGTGGCGGAATGGACCACGATGTCGGCGCCGTGTTCGATGGGCCGGCACAGCGCCGGTGTGGCGACCGTGGCGTCGACCACGAGCGGCAGCCCCGCGTCGTGCGCGACGGCGGCGAGCCCCGCCAGGTCGGCGATCTCGCCGGACGGGTTGGCGATCACCTCTGCGTACACCAGTCGGGTGCGCTCGGTGATGGCCGCCGCGTAATCGGCACGATCGGTGCCCGCGACGAATGTGGTGTCCACGCCGAACCGGCGCAGCGACACGTCGAGTTGGGTGACAGTGCCGCCGTAGAGGCTTGCGGCCGACACGATGTGGTCGCCCGCCCCGGTCAGCGCCGCGAACACCGCGAACTGTGCGGCCAGTCCGCTCGCGGTGGCCACCGCACCGAGTCCGCCCTCCAGGCTGGCGATGCACTCCTCGAACGCCGCGACAGTGGGGTTGGCGATCCGGCTGTAGATGTTGCCGTACTTCTGTAGCGCGAACAGGTTGGCGGCGTCGTCGGTATCGGTGAACACGAAACCGGCGTTGGCGTAGATCGGGGTCACGCGGGCGCCGGTCGCGGCGTCGGGCCGTTGGCCCGCATGGATGGCACGGGTGGCCAGGCCGAAGGTGCGGTCAGTCACGGGTATCCATCGATACCAGTCCGCGAGCCGGCCGGGAAGCCATAGCCGCGGCCAGATTTTAAGGCGGAGCTACTACTTGGAGGGTTTGGCGGAGCGCTGCGCGGCGATCTTGGCGAAGCGGTCCGAGAGGCGCTGCATGCGCAGCAGCAGCGAGGCCGGAGGGCTGTCCGTGCCTTCCAGATAGGTCGCGAGGGCCTCGTTGGACGCACCGATGCGCGACGCGAACTCCTGCGGCTCCAGACCGGACCGGCGCAGCAGCCCTTGCACCTGGCGGGCCACCTCGGCCCGCTCGGTGGCTTCCAGGTGTTCGCGCGTGCGGGTCAGCACCTCGGCGAGGGCCTTCGAAACCCCGTACGGGCGCGCGGTTTCCAGCACTTCCTCGACCTGGCGCGCGGTCCGGCCGTAGGGATCGCGCTTGATGGCGGCAACGATGCGCTGCCACACCGTGAGGTCGTCGGTCTCGAGTGCGGCCCGGATCGCCGCGGTCGGCCAGTATTCGACCGGCCGGTCGTCGAAGGCCGGCCGGCGCTGCGCCGCGGACGGCGCGGGCCGCTGCCGGGGAGCCTGGGGGCGTTGACGTTGCGGGACGTTGTCGCGCCGTGCATTGCGCGTGTCCCGAACATCAGGGGCCAACGTCACTTCGCCTCCTCGAGCATGGCCACAGCTACCGACAGGCAGCGCTGCCTGACTTTCTCCCATTCCGCAGCTGCCTCGGGCCCCGACATCCTGATGTCGTGTTCGTCGGACGGCTGCGGGTCGGCGAGGCGGCGCACCAGTGCAGTGGCCACCCCCCGATTCCTCGGGCGCTGCCCACAGTAGTACCGATCCATTCCGGACAACACCTGTGCTGCGGTTAGAGTTTCCATCGAATCCACAAGGTCGGCGAAATCGGCGTAGTCCTTGGTGCTGTTCCGGCACATGATCAGATAGCCCTTCAACCGCAACGTCTCGGCTCCGGTGGGGATCTGCAGCCGGTCACCGGTCGGCAGTTGCACGTTGGTGGTCTCGACCGGGCCGCGGCGCTCGACGGGCGGCCGCTCGGTGCCGGCCTCGGTCTCCAGCGCGTCCACCGCGACCGACAGCCTGCCGCGCCACATCGTGACCGGGTGTACGCCGGGCGGGCAGGGTGGCGTGCGGCCGGGGCGCTGCGCGGCCAGCCTCGTGGCGGCCTGCCTGCAGCCGCTGAACGCCAACGGATCGGCCACCGAGATCGTCTGCGGGGCCAGGCTCTTCATGCGGGCCGCGGAGCGGACCATCATGCGCAGGTCTGCGCCTGTGGGGCCCAGCGCGGAGATGTCGTCGGGGATGATCACCAGATCGCTGAGCTCGACCTGGGGCAGCGGCTTCTCGAAATCGACCTCGGGGAGCAGACGGTCGAGCCAGCGCGGCAGCCACCAGTTCCACTCGTCGAACATGGCCATCAACGCGGGCACCAGCACCAGCCGGACCACCGTCGCGTCGACCGCGATGGCCACCGCGCACGCGACCCCGAGCTGGGCGACCAGCGGCATGCCCGCGAACGCGAACCCGATGAACACCGCGATCATGATGAGCGCGGCGCTGGTGATGGTGCGCGCGCTCGTGCTGACGCCGTAGGCCACGGCGTCACGCGTGTTGTTGGTCTGCAGGAACCGTTCCCTGATCCGGGTCAGCAGGAAGATCTCGTAGTCCATCGACAGACCGAACGTCATGGCCAGTACGAGCGGCGGGATGGTGCTGTCGAGCGACGAGATCTTCTCGAAGCCCAGCTTCTCGAACCAGCCCCACTGGAACACCGCGACCAGGCTGCCGTAGGCCGCCGCGACCGACAGCACCGTCATCAGCACGCCCTTGAGCGCCAGGAACAGCGACCGGATGGACACCAGCAGCATCACGAATGCGATGGTCGCGACGAACAGGAAGACGTAGGGCTGGGTGGCCGAGACCTGGTCGTCGAAGTCCTTAATCAGCGCGGTCGGGCCGCCGACGTCGATGCGGGCTTCGGAACCGGCCTGCGGCGGCAGCTTCTCGCGCATCCAGTCGACGGCCTCACGCGCGGCCATGTCCTCGGGATCGACGGACAGGATCGCCGACAGCAGAGCACTGTTGCCGTCGTCGGCGAACACCGGCGGCTGCACCATCACGACGTTGGGCGCCTTGGCCATTTCCTGGCGCACCGCGTCGAGCGTCGCGGTGCCTGCCGGACCCGACGCGTCACCCTTGGGGAACGTCACGAGCACGCGCACCGGACCGAGTGCCCCAGGGCCGAGCGCATCGGCGGCCGCGTTCACGCCGCCGCGGATCTCGTGCGTCGGCTCGAACTGGCGCTGCATGCTGTTGCCGAGCACCATGCCGAACGCGGGCGCCGCCAGGGTCAGCAGCAGCACGGCGGCGGCCAGGGCCGACGCCCACGGGCGGGCCATCACGGCGCCCGTCCAGCGCGTCCAGAACTTCGATTGCGACGCCTCCACCCGGCGGGACCAGTGCAGATACGACGATCGTTTGGCGGCGGCGTGGCCGAACGTCGCGAGCACCGCGGGCGTCAGCGTCGTCGACGTCAGCACCGCGACGGCGACCGCGAGGATCGCGCCGGTGGCCATCGACCGCAGCACTGGCGTGCCGATCAGGTAGATGCCCGTCACCGACGCGATGACGGTCGCACCCGACAGCGCGACCGCGAGACCCGACGTGGCCATGGCGGCGTCGGCGGCCTCGGGCGCCTCGCGACCGGCCCGCAGCTCCTCGCGGAACCGCATGAGGATGAACAGCGAGTAGTCGATGGCCAGCGCGATACCGAACATCGACACCGTCGACGTCACGAACACGCTCATCGTGGTGACCATCGACAACGCGTAGACCAGCCCCATGGTCACCACGACCGTGCAGATGCCGAGGACCAGCGGCAACGCCGCAGCGGCCAGCGATCCGAACACCGCGAGGAGCACGATCAGGACGATCGGCAGATTCCACTTCTCGGCCGCGGCGATGTCGTGCTTGGTGGCCTGCGTGGCCGCCGCACCGAGCGCTCCCTGGCCGATCACGTAGAACTTGACCTTGCCGTCCTCGGTCTGGCCGGGATCCTCACCGTGGATGCCGACCTTCTGACGCAGCTGCTTGGCCACGTCGACCGCGCCGGAGTTGTTGAAGTCGAGTTGCAGTGTGATGACGTAGGGCCGGTCCGGCTGAGGTGCGGGCTGCTGAGGGTTGGGGACGATCTTGACGCTGGGCACCTCGGCCGCGATCTTCTCGAGTCGCACGACCGCCGCGTTCATGTCGGCGAACGAGGCGTCCGCGCGCGGCGCGGCGACCAGTGCCAGCGGAGAAGCGCCCTGGTCAGGGAAATGCTCTTCGAGCTGGCGCTGCACGTGCAGGGACTGGGAGCCCTCGACCTCGAAACCGCCGCCGGTCAGGTTCGACGACTGGTTGAGGGCGAGGTAGATCGAAGGCACCAGAAGGAGCAACCATGCCGCGAACACCGCCCAGCGGAATCTGCGCAGATTGCTGCTCAAGCGCATCATGAACTGCTGGATGCGAGGCCCCTTCTTTCTCCCCCGGGCGTGACTCGGCGTTGCGCCAGCGTGAGCGTACCTCCACTGAAGTAGAGTGACCCGCCGCTCAGATCCTACTGAGATCGGTCCGAGATGTTGGGGTCGGTGGTCGGGACCACACTGTGGATCGGCTAACGGATTTGGCCGGCCTGGCGATACAGGTGGCAAGATGACCCCCGATCCATATGCGTCGGGGGTTGCGCATGCCGCCGATCGCAGCGTTTGCGAGGCAGCTGGACGTTCGCAAACCGTAAGGAGTTGCCATGACCTGCGCCGAAACCGGCCTGACCGCCCATCGGCTGCGTCGCGGCCTTGCCGCCGCCTTGGTGGCCACCGCTGCCGGAGGCGCGGCTGCGACCCTTCTCATGGGGCCCTCGGCGACCGCCGCAACCGATCCCTGCGCGGCCAGTGAGGTCGCGCGCACGGTCGGCCGGGTTGCCACCAACACCGGCAACTACCTCGACGCCCACCCGCAGACCAACCAGGCGCTGACCACCATCAGCCAACAGCAGCCCGGGCCGCAGTCGCTTGCCGCGATCAAGACCTATCTGGACGCCAACCCTCAGGTCGCCAAGGATCTGCAGCAGCTGCAGCAGCCGTTGCAGAGCCTCGGGTCGACGTGCAAGCTGCCGGTCACCTTGCCGCAGTTGATGGGGTTGATGCAGGCCGCGCAGCAGCAGGGCGCCGCGCTGCCCGGCGGTTTGCCAGGTGCGCAGTCGACCGCGCAGCAAGTCGGGGTGCCGAGTGCGGCGGTGCCGGCCCAGTCCACGCCGGCGTCGTCGGTGACCGGGGGTACGGGACCACTGCCCGGCCCTGCGTCGACCACTGCACGATAGTTCGGGCGGGTCGCCAACATCGGCGGTGAGCTGCGGTTTCTCAGGTTCTCGTGATTGGTTGGGCGCAAGGCAAGAAACTGTCCACAGATTCTGCTTAGCTTTCCTAAGCCGACAACCGTTCAGGTTGCGGCAACCCCTCATCCGATGAAGGAGCTTGACCATGTTGCTCTCGGCCCGTAACGCGCGGCGCGTGGTAGCTGGCGTCGCCGGCGCCGGCGCAGTAGCCGGTGCGATTTTGTTCGGCGCGGTCCCGTCGGCGCTTGCCGATGAGGATCCGGCACAGAATCCGCCCAACTGCACCGCAGCCGACCTGGCCGGTGTGGCCTCGGGCGTCTCGGCATCGACCTCGGCCTACCTGTTCACGCATCCCGACGTGAACTGGTTCTTCACGAGCCTCGAGGGCCTGCCACGGGAACAGGTGCGCACCAAGGTCAACGACTACCTGGAGCAGAACCCGCAGACCAAGGCCGAGCTGACCGGCATTCGCCAGCCGTTGGTCGACCTGAAGAACCGCTGCGGATCGGCACCTGCTCCGGCCATCCCGTAACCGCGTGCGGGAGGGAGCAACCCCCGCCAGCGGCGAAGGACCACTCGCGCCGGAAGGCGTGAACCGTACCGTGCTGATGGTCGACGACGACCCGGACGTTCGAACCTCGGTGGCCCGCGGATTGCGGCACTCGGGCTTCGACGTCCGGGTCGCGGCCAGCGGCAAGGAAGCACTGCGGCTGCTGTCCAGCGAAACGCACGACGCGTTGGTGCTGGACGTCCAGATGCCCGAACTCGACGGTGTCGCTGTGGTCACTGCGTTGCGGGCCTTGGGCAATGACATTCCGATCTGTGTGTTGTCCGCGCGCGACACCGTCAACGACCGTATCGCCGGTCTCGAGGCGGGCGCGGACGACTACCTGACCAAACCTTTCGATCTCGGTGAGCTGGTCGCGCGGTTGAACGCGCTGCTGCGTCGGGTCAGCCACACGGACCGGCAGTCCGACAGCATGACCGTCGGGCCGCTGACCATCGACACCGCGCGCAGGCTGGTGTTCGTGGCGGGCGACCGGGTGGATCTGACCAAACGCGAGTTCGATCTGCTGGCGGTGCTCGCCGAGAATGCCGGCGTGGTGCTGTCCCGGCAGCGCCTGCTGGAGCTGGTGTGGGGCTACGACTTCGACGTCGACACCAACGTGGCCGACGTCTTCATCTCGTACCTGCGGCGCAAGTTGGAGCGCGACGACATCCCCCGGGTCATCCACACCGTGCGTGGCATCGGATACGTGCTGCGCGACGAATCCTAGGCTGCGGATGCGGTCATCCCGGCTGTTCCGGTCGACGTCGCTGCGGACCAGGGTGGCGATCGCCAGCGCGATCGCGGCCTCGGCCGTGGTGGCGGTGTTCGCGATCCTGACCTCGGTGGTGCTGGCCAACAACGATGCGGCACAGCTCGACCGCAGGCTCGATTCGATCATCGACGCCAGCTTCAATCCCGAGCAGTTCCAGGATCCCCGCCGCGGCGTGCTCACCACGGGACGGGCCCGCGCGACCGGCGAGTTGGTGTTCCAGCGCGGCGCCCAGTTGCCGGAATTGCCGCCCGGCACGTCGACCGTGGAGGTCAACGGTGCCGAATACCGGGTCCGCACCATCGAATTGGAGCAGGACGGCGGGCTGCTCATGTCGATCGGTATCCGCGCCGACAGTATCCTGTTGAGCTCCAACCGGATTCCGCTGTATGTCGTGATCGGGGTGGTCACGGTGCTGATCGCGGGCGGGCTCGGGTGGCTGCTGGCGGGCCCGGCGGTGCGGCCGCTGCGCAAGCTGACCGAACACACCTCGAAGCTCGGCTCCGGCACGGAGCCGATGCCCGAGGTGCGCGGTGTCCGCGAAGCCGAAGACCTCTCCGAGGCCATGGGGGAGATGCTGATCCGGCTCGCGGCCGCGCAGCGGGCGACCACGAATTCGCTTCAGGCCGCACAGGATTTCGCGGCCAACGCCGCGCACGAGCTGCGTACACCGCTGACCGCGATGCGGGCCGACCTCGACACGCTGCGCATTCACAATCTGCCCGAGGCCGAACGCGACGAGGTGGTGGCCGACCTGTCCCGCACGCAGCGGCGGGTGGAGGCCATCATCACCGCACTCGGTCAGCTCGCCTCGGGCCAGCTCGCGCAGGATGAGGACCGCGAACTGATCGACGTCACCGAGATGCTCTACCGCGTCGCGCGGGAGAACATGCGCCCGGGCGGGGCGGTCGAGATCGACGTGCAGGCCGGCGGTGACGTGGGCACAGTGCTCGGCTGGCCCGCCGGGCTGCGGCTGGCCGTGGACAACCTCGTCCGCAACGCGATCACCCACGGCGAGGCCAGCCGAATCGTGTTGACCGCACAGCGCCGTGGCCGGGTGCTGACCATCGTCGTCGACGACAACGGGCGCGGGTTGCCCGCCGAGGAACACGAAACCGTGCTCGGCCGGTTCCGGCGCGGCAGCACCGCAGGAGCGGGCGGATCCGGGCTCGGGTTGGCGCTCGTGGTGCAGCAGGCCGAACTGCACGGCGGCGACATCAAACTGTCCGACGGTCCGCTCGGCGGGTTACGGGCGACGCTGACCGTGCGGACGATGCCCGACCCGGTCGAGGAGTCGGATCAGTTCGCCTGAGAGCGCCGGCCCACGCGGGCGAACGCCGCCCGCCAGCCCAGCAGCAGCGCCGCGGTGACCAACGACGCGACCACGATGAAACTGCCCGCCACGGTGGCCGACGTGGCCTTGCGCAACAGCATGCCGACCGCGACGGTCGCGACCCACACCGCAATCCCCGTGGGCGCCAACGACGTCGGTTTGCGCCAGCCGCGGGACACGAGCCAGCCGACCAGCGTGCCGGTCAAGAACGGCCAGGCCGTCTCGGCGATCCCGCTCACGGTCAGCCCCTCGGCGTGGCTGCGTCGCCCGATGGTGCAGAACACCACCACGCAGACCAGGTCGGTCAGCAGCGCCAGGGCGCTAGCTCGTCGCATATGTCATCACGTCCAATACCAGTGGGCTGACCTCGGTTTGGTCCCGCGCGGCGAAGCCGGGCTGCAACGCTGCCGGCTTGCCGTTCAGCGCGGCTTCGACAGCGGTGTCCGAGGCCAACCGGGTGTCCAGTCGGAAGGTTTTCAGGACGAATGGTAACCCGTTGGACGCCAACGGATCCGGCCCGTCCATCACGTGGAAGTGCAGGTGCGGCGCATCGGAGTTGCCGGAGTTGCCCAGCGCGGCGATGACCTGGCCGGTCTTGAGCTGATCGCCCACCTTGACCTTGAGGCTCTGCGGCTGCAGGTGTGCGTAGAACGCGTAGTTGCCGTCGCCGAGATCCTGCACGATGTGATTGCCGCCGTACTGCTCCAGCGTCAGCCCGCTGGGCGTGACGCCGGGGGTCTGCTCGGGCAGCCCGTCGACCACGGCGACGACCGGTCCGTCGGCGACCGCGTGGATCTCGGCGCCGAAGTACGGGTAGCTCTCGACCTTGGCCGCCTCGCCGGTGAACAGCCGGTTCTGGGCGTCGAGCTGCACATAATCGATCGCGAACCGCTCTGCGGCCCAGATCTTTCCGTTGATGGGATTGAGGGCCATGCGGTGCGCGGTCATGTCGCAGCAGCTGTTGGCGTCGAGCCAGTCCTCACCGGCCAGCGGTGGCGAGATCGACACCGGCTTACGGGTCTGCACCGACACCGGGCCCACCGATTCCGTGAGGTTGGCCGGGATCAGCGGCGGCATCGGTTTGGCGACCGTGACGTCGACGGAGTGCGTCAGCCCGGTGGGTAGCTGTTCCGGATCGGCCGCCACGACGTCGAGCCAGACGAACGCGCTCTGCCCGGGCCCGAGCACGTTGGTGCCGGTGGCCGGGTTGCCCAACTGGCGGGTCCAGTACTTGAGGCTGTCCCCGGACAGCCGCAGCAACGCCCGGTCCCCGTCCATGGCGCTGACCGAGTTGACGGTGACGTTGCCCGACATCGTGTTGGTGAGCATGAGTTCGTAGGCCAGGTGAGTGCGGCCGTCGGTGGCGGGCACCGGGACCGGATCCGCGACCACCGACGCGATCACGGGCGTCGGCGCCGGTGGCGGCGAGGTCGCGGTGGTCGACTCCGACTCGGGGGTGCGTGCCGACGAGCAGGCCGTCAGGACGACCGCGAGCGCCGCGACGAGGATCGGTGACCGCATGGCGCTCCCTAGGGCTCGGGTGGGGTGTCGTCTGTTGGTTCGCTTGCGTCCGGGTCGATGTCCTTCTCGGTGCGGAACATGAAGAAGAACACCACCCATCCGATCGCGGAGATGAAGATCCAGCTCACCAGGCGGTAGATGAGCATCGCCGAGATCGCCGAGGCCAACGTCATACCGCTGGACACCAGGCCCGGCACCAGCACGGCCTCGACCACGAGCAGGCCGCCCGGCATCAACGGGATCGATCCGACGGCGCGCGCGGCGGCGTACGCGACCGTGACACCGGCCAGCGACGGGTGCCCGCCGGCCGCGTAGCACGCGAAGGCCAGGCAGCCCACGTCGGCGATCCAGTTGAACAAGGACCAACTGAACGCCACCCCGAGGTCGCGGCGGCCCAGGTTGACCGACTCGAGTTGCTGCAGGATCTCGCGCCACTTGCCCAGCCCGGTTTCGGCGGGTTTGCCGCGCACGGAGTTGGCCCACGACAGCACTTTCGCGCCGATCCCGTCGATCAGCTCGGGCCTGGTGGCCACGGCCTGCGCCAGCAGGATGATGGCGAGCAGGCCGCCCAGCGAAAAGATAAGGGACAGTGGGTTTTTGCTGGCGCCGAGCATCAGGGCGCCGCCGAGACCGAGCAGGGCCAGGCCGACCACCTGGAGCACGCCGGACATCACCAGCTGCCACGACGCGACCAACGGCGACGCGCCCCAGATCCGCTGCTGGCGGTAGACGAAGGTGGCCGAGAGCACCGGGCCGCCCGGCATCGTGGTGGACAGCGCGTTGCCTGCGTAGAACGCGGCCTCCGAGCGCCACTGCCTGACGGGGACACCGGCCGACTTCAACAGCGTGCGCTGAATCTGGGCGAAGCTGTGCATCGAGGCCATCGCGGCCAGCACCGCGGCGAAAACCCACCACCAGTTGGCTGACAGCAGGCTCTTCCAGGCCTTGGCCAGCTGGTCCCACACCAGGGCCAACTCGACCGCCAGCACGGTGACCGCGATGCCGATGATCAGCCAGCGCAGCCACCAGTACTTGCCGCGCGTGGAGCCTGCCCGGTCGCGGGCGGCTTGTGCCGGCGCGTCGTGTGACACGCCCTACAGGGTAACCGCGCAGGTCGCGCTCAGATCAGCCTTGTTGCGGCGCGCCGCGGCTACGCTACCGGCATGCCATCGGATTCTGTTGCTTATGAATCGGTAACGCCCCTTGTCCGTAAGGCCGCCGCGTGGTCGTGGCGGTTGCTGATCATCCTGGCCGCCGTAATCGCCGTGCTGTGGTTGATCAAACGGTTGGAAGTGCTCGTGGTTCCCGTGGCGCTGGCCACCATGGTCACCGCGTTGCTGTTGCCCGCCGTGGACTTCATGGACCGGTACGGATTTCCGCGCGGCGCGGCCGTGGCGCTCGTGCTGCTCGCCGGGATCGCGGTCGTCGGCGGCATCCTGACCTTCGTGGTCAGCCAGTTCATCGAGGGCGCGCCGGCCCTGGTCGAGCAGATGACCCGCAGCATCGACGGCGTCCGGCACTGGCTGATCAACGGCCCGCCGCACCTCAGCAAGGAACAGATCGACCAGGCGGGCAACACCGCGATCGATGCGCTGCGCAACAACCAGGAAAAGCTGACCACCGGGGCGCTGTCCACCGCGGGCACGCTCACCGAGCTGGTCACCGGCGCCCTGCTGATGCTGTTCACGCTGATCTTCCTGCTGCACGGCGGCCGGAACATCTTCGGGTTCGTGTCCAAGGTGTTCCCGGTCGACGTGCGGGAACGGGTGCGCGACGCGGGCCGGGCCGGGTTCCACTCCCTCGTCGGCTACGTGCGGGCCACGTTCCTGGTGGCCCTCGTCGACGCCGTCGGCATCGGCACGGGCCTGGCGATCATGGGCATTCCCCTGGCCCTGCCGCTGGCCTCCCTGGTCTTCATGGGTGCGTTCATCCCGCTGGTCGGTGCCGTCATCGCGGGCTTCCTGGCGGTCGTGGTGGCGCTGCTGGCCAAGGGCTTCATCTACGCCTTGATCACGCTGGGCCTGATCATCGCCGTGCAGCAGCTGGAGGGCCATGTGCTGCAGCCGCTCGTGATGGGCCGCGCGGTGTCGATCCATCCGCTGGCCGTGGTGCTCGCGATCGCCGGTGGTGGTGTGTTGGCAGGCATCGTGGGCGCGCTGTTGGCGGTGCCCGCCGTGGCCGTGATCAACAGCGCGGTGCGCGTGCTCCTGGCCGAGAACCCGTCCGCCGAGGAGGCCCGGCAGGAGGCTCAGGCCGGCGCGGGCGTGATCATCGACGCCGAACCGGACGAACCCGAGGAGTAACCCGCCGAATGTCGGCTCGTGTTCGACATTTCGACAAATCGTCGAACACGAGCCAACGCTGGGCGGAGCGAACTACAGCCGGCCCTCGCGGCGCAGCAGATCCTGAGCGCTCATTCCGCCACCACGGCGCTTGGGCTCTTCGTCGCGGGTGTTGAGCTTCTCGGTCGAGGGGTCCGCGTCGCGCTGACGGGGCGGCTTCGGGATGGCCGTCGTGGGATCCGGGGCGTTGGGATCCCGCTGGGCGCTGAACGCCGTCGTCGGCAGGTTCTCCTCGGGGCGGGCCTGCGGCATCGCGGTCGTCGGCTCAGATGACAGCCGGGGCTTGGGCCCAGTGGCGCCACCCGAGCCCGACGGGCCGCCGCGCAGCGCGCCGAGCCACGACTCGATCTCGCGTTCCTCGCGCTGCGGAGGCGTGGGCGGCGGTGGCGGCGGCTGCTTCTGCGGCTGCGCGGTCGGCATCGGCGTGCGCTGGGTGGCCGCGTTGGCGTTGCCCGTCGCGCTGTTCACGGCATTGCTCACCGCGTTGCGAACGGCGTTGCGCGCCATGGCCAATCGCGTGGTGGCAGGCTCTTCGTCCTGCGCCTGCGGCGGCTGCCCCGGTGGGGGCGGCGGCGGTGGCGGCGCCATGCGCGTGGTGCCTGCGGCCGACGGCGCGTTGGTGCGCGGTGGCGGCGGCTGGTTGCGGGTATCGACCGCGGGATGGGTCGGGTCGTGCGGCGGCAGCGGCCGGGGCGGCGGTGAGCCGACGCCGACCAGCGCGCGCTCGTCCTCGGCGGGTTCCCGCACGGTGGGACGCTTGCGCTCGTCGGGCAGCTCGGTCTCGCCGAGGCCGATGGCCTCCTGCACGCGCTTCATCCAGCGCGGCGCCCACCAGCAGTCGTCGCCGAGCAGCTTCATGATGGCGGGCACCAGGAACATTCGGATGACCGTGGCGTCCAGCAGCAACGCGATGAGCAGACCGAAGGCCAGGTACTTCATCATCACCAGGTCGGAGAACGCGAACGCGCCCGCGACGACGGCAAGCACCAGGGCCGCACCGGTGATCAGGCGGCCCGTGGTGGCGGTGCCGATGCGGATGGACTCCGCGGTCGACATGCCGCGCTCCCGGGCCTCGACCATGCGGGAGACCAGGAACACCTCGTAGTCGGTCGACAAGCCCCAGATCACCGCGATGATCAGGCCGATCATCGGTGCCATCAGCGGCTGCGGCGTGTAGTTCAGCACGCCCGACCCGTGCCCGTCGATGAACATCCACGTCAAGATGCCCATGGTCGAGCCAAGGGTGAGCGCGCTCATCAACGCGGCCTTGACCGGCAGCACGATCGATCCGAACGCCAGGAACATCAGCACCGTGGTGGTGATGACCAGGATCGTCACCATGAGCGGCAGCCGAGAGAACAGGCTGTGGATCGAGTCCTGTTCGAGCGCGGGCGTACCACCCACGTACACCGAGATACCGCGTGGCGGCTGCAGCGCGCGCAGCTCGTCGACCTTCTGCGCGGCATCACCCCGGCTGATCAGACCGTTCTGGATCACCCGCACCGCTGGATCCTTCGACCCGCTGTCGGTGGCCGGGCGTTCCTTCCACATGGCGTCCGGATTGTTGTCCGGATCGGTGAAGCCCGAAACCGTCAGCGCCTTGGCGCGCATGTCGGCGATCTGCGAATCGGTGATCTTCTCGCCGTCATCGCGCTTCATCACCAGGGTGATCTGCTCGGTGCGGAAGCCGGGGAAGAGCCTGTCGAACTCCTCCTGAGACTGCCGGACCGGGTTGTCGGGCGGCAGGTACTTCTCACTGATGCCGGCAAGCGCGAGCGAGCCGATGGGCAGCACCAGCAGCGTCATCACGATGAGGATCGGCGCCGCGAACGCGATCGGCCGCTTCATCACGACGTTGACCAGCCGGCCCCAGAAGCCCTGCTCGACTTCTTCGCGGGTCTTGGTCTTCTGCGTCTTCTCGGCGAACCAGTCGATGATCCGGCGCGAGAAAGGCCAGTTGGCCAGGAACGGCACCCGCAGCAGTGTGCGTACGCCGAGCGCGTCGACGTTGGCGCCCAAGATGCCCAGAGTTGCCGGCAGGACCGTGATGGACAGGAACGCCGCCAACATGACCGACGCGATGATCGCGTACGTGATCGATTTCAGGAAGCCGAGCGGGATCAGCAGCAGTGGCAGCGACGACGCCACGATGATGACGGCGGAGAAGGCCACGGTGCGGCCCGATGTCATCACCGATCTTCGGACCGCGGCTTCGGTGTCGTAGCCCTCGGCGAGTTCTTCTCGGAACCGGCTCACGATGAACAGGCCGTAGTCGATCGCGATACCGAAGCCCATCATGGTCACGACGGGCTGGGCGAAGAAGTGCACGGGCCCGAACTCGGCGGTGAACCGTAGGATGCCCAACGCGCCCGCGATGGTCAGGCCGCCGATGATGGCCGGCAGCGCGGCCGCGACCGCACCGCCGAACACGAAGAACAGCACGACGGCGACCAGCGGGACGATCGCCAACTCGGCGCGCTTCTGGTCGGTGCCGATCGTGCCGGTCAGCTCACTGGCCAGCGGGTTGAGGCCGGCCAGCTTGATGTCGCCGCCGTTGACCTGCTGCAGATCGGGTTCGATGGTCTGGTAGTTCTTCAGGATCGCGTCGTCGTCGTCGCCCTTGAGCGGGACGCTGATGAAGGTGTGGCGGCCGTCCTCGGTCTTCATCGCGGCGAGCGATGCGACGTCAGGAGCCTTCAGCCAGCCGACCCAGCCCTCGATCTGGTCCGGGTGATCCTTGACCACCTTGTCGAGCTCCGCCGTGACGTCCTTCTGCCACGCCTTGTCGGTGACCTTCTTGTCATCGGGCGGCGTCAGGATCGCCACGATGTGGCTGGTTCTGTCGCGGCCGTACACCTCGTCGCCGATCAGCGACGCCTGCACCGACTGGCTGCCCTCGTCGTAAAAGCCGCTTTGCGTGACGTGCTTACCCAGGTCGGCCCCGTAGATGCCGCCACCGAGGCAAAGCGCCACCATGACACCGATGACGATGTACCTGAACCGGTACACCGTTCGACCCCACCAGGCGAACACTTACGCTCCTAACTGAAAAACTTGTGATGACCCGCACTTCGCGTTATCAGGCGAGCTTTACGGCCTTCTGCAGTTGTTACACACGCGAGGTCAGCAGCGATGACAGCGGCCGGAACGGCTGCAGCCATGCCCCCTGCTCGGGTAGCGAGTCCAGGCCGATCCGTGGCAGCGGTTCCCGGAAAACACCAGGAATATCCTCCAGATCGACAAACTCCAAGGTATCCGACGCTAGCGCCCAGCTTGCATGTTCGCGAAATCCGAGCACCTGCACGGGCGTGCCTTCGCGGGCGATGTCCTCCAGCGGTTGCCGGAAGGCCTGTCCGTCGGCCGACGCGACCAACACCGCCGCGAGTCCTTCGCTTCTGCGCAGGGCAATGTGGTCGAGCATGTCGCTGTCGACGTCGCTGTCGTCATCGATCTTCGGTTTTGCGAAGACGGCGAACCCCACGTTACGCAACGCCTCCACCCACGGTCGAACGACATCGGCGCTACCTGGGGCGATGTTGGTGAAGACGGTGGCTTCGGGCTCGAGCGACACGTCGGGTTGATGGGCGGACAGCTCGGCGGTGTAGGACAGCAGCCAGCGGCCCAGCGCGTCGAACCGGGGCCGGTGCGCCGCGGTCGGCCTGCCGCCGAGGATGGATCCGAGACCCATGTCCAGGTTGGGGGCGTCCCAGACCAGCAGCACGCGGTGCGGGCTGGCCGCGGACACACCGATCTCGTCGGCCTGTTCGTCGTGTTGGATCGCCTCGGTCACACTCACGCCCGTTTCTCCCAGATCAATTCGGTGACGTCGGGTCCGGCGAGCGCCTTCTGCTCGTATTTGGTGACGGGCCGCTGCAACGAGATCGGCAGCCCGTCGGTGTCTTGTGTGACGCGGCGCAGCAGCGGTTCGGCGTCACCGACCTCGGCGATGTGTTCGGCGTAGCCGGCGTGGTCGGTGGCGGCGTGCAGGATGCCGCCGGGCCGGAGCCGGTCGGCGATGAGCGCGACGGTCGCCGGTTGCAGCAGTCGGCGCTTGTGGTGGCGGGCCTTGGGCCACGGGTCGGGGAAGAACACCCGCACGCCGGTCAACGACTCGCTGCCGAACATGTGCTCGAGCACGTCGACCCCGTCACCTCGGAC
The DNA here is from genome assembly GCF_010727475.1 of Mycolicibacterium mageritense. Lineage (NCBI taxonomy): Bacteria > Bacillati > Actinomycetota > Actinomycetes > Mycobacteriales > Mycobacteriaceae > Mycobacterium > Mycolicibacterium mageritense. The sequence continues at coordinate 2,034,749 of NZ_AP022567.1, read as the reverse complement.
CAAGCGGATGTTGGTGACACCGGCGCGGTCGATGGCGCTGAGCAGTTGAGCCAGGCCCTTGCGGTAGACCTCGACGGCCACGACGTCGACATCTGGTTCGGCCATCGCCATCGCCAGCGTCGAAGTCCCGGTTCCTGAGCCGATCTCGAGCACCACGGGCGCCGACCGGCCGAACCACGCCGTGGTGTCGAGGTTCACGACGGGTTTGGAGTCGTCGTCGCGGGCCTGCATGCCCAGCTCGGGCCAACGGCGGTCCCAGGTCTCCTGTTGTCCTGCGGACAGCGTCGAGCGCCGGGTGCGGAAGCTGGTCACCCGGGGCAGGCGGTGGGGCTCGGGGGCCGGATCGCCGGCAGTGTCTGACACCGGAGCCGGTCCGCCGGCGACATCGGACCTGCGCGCGTGCATTTGTCCATGGTGGCGCATCGACGGCGAAGTGCCCGCATCGTGGTACAGATTGATACCCAACAGTTGCCTTCAGCTGTTAGGTGCCGCACAAACAACCGTTCGCGGGCCTGTCCGGGGCGTGCCACGATTTCGGTGGGGGCCCGACGTGTGGCCCGGACCGAGGTAGGAAAGGCCACCCGATTTTCGCAGACGAGCTGAAGCGGTTCGCTGACCGTGATGGCCGGTCACAGCTGCGGCAGATCAGCGCACAGGTGTCGCAGCCATTGAGTGTTGCCGTGCAGGGACGTCGCGGGGTGGGGGCGCGCACCGTCGCGCACGCGTTGACGGGCTGCGGCATGCGGGTGGTCGACGGTCGCGCCGACGTCGCGGTGCTCGTGGTGACCGAGGTCGCCAAGCCCGAGGACCGGGCGGAGATCGCCCGTTTGCAGGCCGCGGACCAGCCGGTGCTCATGGTCCTCAACAAGGCGGACCTGGCGGGATCCGGGCCGGGCGGTCCGGTGGCCACCGCGCGTCGGCGCGCAGGCGAACTGCGCGCGCTGACGGGCGTGCCCGTGGCCCCGATGGTCGCGCTGCTCGCCGACGCCGCGCCCTCGGCGCATGACCTGGACGCCTTCCGGGTGCTGGCCGCCGAACCCTGCGAGCTGACGTCACCGGATGCGTTCCTCTCCGCGCAGCACCCGCTGTCCGTCGCGGCGCGCGCGGAACTGCTGGTGACGTTCGACCGGTTCGGCATCGCGCACGCGGTGCTCGCATCGAGCCGCGGCGCCGACGCTGCCACGGTCACGGCCCGGCTGCGGGAGCTCAGCGAGCTCGATCGGGTGGTGGCGGCGCTCGACGCGGTGGCTGCGCCCGTGCGTTACCGAAGGGCTCGGCGGGCCTTGACGCAGTTGCGCGCGATGGCCGACGACCGCGTCGGCCGGTTCCTGGCTGCCGACGACACCGTGATCGCGGTGATGGCCGCCGCGGTCGACGTCGTCGAGGCGGCCGGTCTCGAGGTGGACCGCGGTCGCGACGGCGATGCGCACCTGCGCCGGGCCCGGCATTGGCGGCATTACAGCCGTGGACCCGTCAACGCGCTGCACCGCAGCTGCGGCGCCGACATCGCGCGCGGCTCGCTGCGGCTGCACGGGTTGAGCCGATGACAGATCCGATCGCCGGGTCGATGCGCGATTCCATCGCCGAAGCCGACGCCGTGGTGGCCGCGGTCGATCCCCGGTTGACCGCGCCGGGGATCGAGGTCCGCGACGCGGTGCTCGTGGTCGGCCCGTGGCTCGCGGGCGCGACCAGCGTGCTCGCGGCGCTGCGCGAACTGATGCCGGGGCACACGTTCATCGAGTCGACGGATCTGCGTGCCGGCGAGGCGCCTGCCGCCGTCGTGTTCGTCGTCTCGGCGGCCGCCCCGGTGACCGAATCAGATTGTGCGCTCATCGATTTGGCGGCGGCGCACACCGACCTCGTGGTGGGGGTGCTGTCCAAGATCGATGCGCACCGCAACTGGCGTGAGGTGCGCGACGCCGACGCGGCGATCCTGGCCGAGCGCGCCACCCGTTACGAACGCATGCCGTGGGTGGGCGTCGCGGCCGCACCCGACCTGGGCGAACCGCAGCTCGGTGAGCTCGTCGACCTGCTCACGGAGCGCTTGGGCGATCCGGACGTGCCACGTCGAAACCGGTTGCGGGCGTGGGAGACCCGGCTGGAATCGGTCATCGGCAGATATGAGGCCGACGGTTCCGGCGCCGACCGCAAGGCCCGCGTGGCTGCCTTGCGGGAACGCCGCGACGAGACCACGCGAGCCCGCAGGCTCGCCAAGACTGAGCGCAGTATCGCGCTGCGCAGCCAGCTGCAGCAGGCCCGCGTCCAGCTCGGCTATTTCGCGCGTAACCGCTGTAACTCCGTTCGCACCGAACTGCAGGAGGACGTCGCGGGCATCGGCAGACGCCGGATCGCGGCGTTCGAGTCCTACGCCGCGCGACGCGCCGCCGACGTGGTCGACGAGGTCGACGAGGGCGTCACCAAACATCTCGGCGACGTCGCGGCCGAACTCGGGTTCACGGCCCCACCGAGCCCCGGGCCGCCGCCGCTGCCCGACATCGGCAGGCCCGCCCTGAAATCCCGGACCCTGGAGAGCCGCCTCATGGTGGTGCTGGGTATCGGCTTCGGGCTCGGGGTGGCGGTGACGGTCAGCCGGCTGCTGGCCGGGGCGGCGCCCAAGCTCGCGGTCGCGGGCCTGGTGGTCGGCGCGGTCGTGGGCCTGCTGCTGACGGTCTGGGTGGTCAGTACCCGCGGGCTGCTGCACGACCGCGTGGTGCTCGACCGCTGGGTCGTCGATGCCACGACGACGCTGCGCTCGACGGTCGAGGAACTCGTCGCCACCCGGGTGCTGGCCGTGGAAACCGCGTTGACCTCCGAGCTCGCCGCACGGGACGAAGCCGAGGGCGCGGCCGCCGCGGAACGCGTCGCGGCCATCGACGCAGAGCTCCGCGAACACGCGATCGCGACCGCGCGCGCAGCCGCACAACGCGACCGCCGGATACCGGTACTGCAGCGCGCACTGGACGCCGTTCGGGACGATCTTTATGCCAGCTCAGGCCCTACTGGCGAGTAATCGATCAAGAACGCAAATCTGAATCGTTCTTGTGAGTCATCGGACATAGCACTGGTTAACCGCGGGTATGTCACCCGCGTTAACCTCTACCAAAGGAGCGACCGTGACCGCGTTGTGATGCGGCTTGAGTTCCAAAAAATTCGACGCAGGAGATATTGATGACCTCAGCGACCATTCCGGGGCTGGATACCGCACCGACCAAGCATCAGGGCCTCCTGGCCTGGGTTCAGGAGGTCGCGGAACTGACTCAGCCGGAACGGGTGGTTTTCGCCGACGGTTCGGAGGAGGAGTTCAACCGCCTCTCGGCGCACCTGGTCGAGGCGGGAACCTTCAAACGGCTCGACGACGCGAAGCTGCCCAACTCCTACCTGGCCCTGTCGGACCCGTCCGACGTCGCCCGTGTCGAGTCCCGCACCTTCATCTGCACCGAGCGTGAAATCGACGCCGGTCCGACCAACAACTGGATGGACCCGGCCGAGATGCGCGGCATCATGACCGACCTCTACCGCGGCTCGATGCGCGGCCGCACCATGTACGTGGTGCCGTTCTGCATGGGGCCGCTGGGTGCGGAGGATCCCAAGCTCGGCGTCGAGATCACCGACTCGGAGTACGTCGTCGTCTCGATGCGCACCATGACCCGCATGGGCCAGGCCGCGCTCGACAAGCTCGGCGACGACGGCTTCTTCGTCAAGGCGCTGCACTCGATCGGTGCGCCGCTTGAGCCCGGCCAGGCTGACGTCCCGTGGCCGTGCAACGACACCAAATACATCACGCACTTTCCCGAGACCCGCGAGATCTGGAGCTTCGGTTCGGGCTACGGCGGCAACGCGCTGCTGGGTAAGAAGTGCTATTCGCTGCGTATCGCGTCGGCCATGGCGCACGACGAGGGCTGGCTCGCCGAGCACATGCTGATCGTCAAGCTGATCTCCCCGGAGAACAAGGCGTACTTCATCGCGGCCGCGTTCCCGTCGGCATGCGGCAAGACCAACCTCGCGATGATCCAGCCCACCATCCCGGGCTGGCGCGCCGAGACCGTCGGCGACGACATCGCGTGGATGCGCTTCGGCAAGGACGGCCGGCTCTACGCCGTCAACCCCGAGTTCGGGTTCTTCGGCGTCGCGCCGGGCACCAATTGGTCGTCGAACCCCAACGCCATGAAGACCATCGAGGCGGGCAACACCGTCTTCACCAACGTGGCCCTGACCGACGACAACACCGTGTGGTGGGAGGGTCTGGAAGGCGAGCCCGACCATCTCATCGACTGGAAGGGCAACGACTGGATCCTCCGCGAGACGGAGTCCAAGGCCGCGCACCCGAACTCGCGTTACTGCACCCCGATCTCGCAGTGCCCGACGCTGGCGCCCGAGTGGGACGACCCGCAGGGCGTGCCGATCTCGGCGATCCTGTTCGGTGGCCGCCGCAAGACCACGGTGCCGCTGATCACCGAGGCCCGCGACTGGCAGCACGGCGTCTTCATCGGCGCCACGCTCGGCTCCGAGCAGACCGCGGCCGCCGAGGGCAAGGTCGGCACCGTCCGCCGCGATCCGATGGCGATGCTGCCGTTCCTCGGCTACAACGTGGGTGACTACTTCCAGCACTGGATCAACATCGGCAAGAACGCCGACGAGTCGAAGATGCCGAAGGTGTTCTTCGTCAACTGGTTCCGCCGCGGCGCCGACGGCCGGTTCCTGTGGCCCGGATTCGGTGAGAACAGCCGCGTGCTGAAGTGGGCCATCGAGCGCATCGAGCACAAGGCCGACGGCCGCTCGACCCCGATCGGTATCGTGCCGACCGCGGCCGACCTCGACCTGTCCGGTCTGGACGTCGACCCGGCCGACGTCGACGAGGCCCTCGCCGTAAACGTCGACGAGTGGCGGGCCGAGCTGCCGCTGATCGAGGAGTGGTTCGAGTTCGTCGGTGAGAAGCTGCCGACCGGCATCAAGGACGAGTTCGACGCCCTCAAGCACCGCTTGGACGAAGAGGGATAAACCCTCACCCAGCACTGCCGACTGGCCGGTTGTTGCACGCTTTTTTTCCGGTTTGCGTGCGACAACCGGCCTTTCAGTTGTCTTGGTGAATGTTCTGCGCGGGTTGCGTTCAACCGCACTTGAGCCGCAACACTCGCGGCCATGGAGATCAGCATCGCGCTTCCGACGTTCAGCGCCCCCGATACCCCGATCCCCGACGTCGTTTCGACAGCCCGGCATGCCGAGGCGCTCGGGTTCGACGGGGCATGGGCCGGCGACCATTTGAGCACCGGTGCGCCGTTTCTGGAAAGCGTCGTCGCCCTCAGCGCAGCGGCTGCGGTGACCGAACGGCTGCAGCTCGGGTTCGGTGTTCTACTGCTGGGCTTGCGATCAGAGGCCTGGATTGCCAAGCAGATCGCCTCGCTGCAATTGCTCTCGGGTGGGCGTGTGCTGCTCGGTGTCGGAGTGGGCGGTGCACCTGCCGCCGAGTGGGCCGCAGCGGGAGCACTGCTTCACGAACGGGGCCGACGCACCGACCTGATGCTGCAGGCGTTACCAGACCTTTTGGCCGGCAAGACAACTGCGCTACGGACAGAAACCGGGGAGCCGACGCTCACCCTGGAACCCGCCGTGCCGACGCCGCCGGTGTGGATCGGTGGTGCGTCGGACGCCGCGCTGCGCCGCGCGGTCCGGCACGGGACCGGTTGGCTTGCTTCGCTGTTGACTCCCGAGCAGATCGACCGGCTACGCACCCGGCTGGCCGAGATGGCCGGCAGCGCCGCGATCCCGCGGATCGGCACCACGCTGTTCACCGCACTGGGTGCTGACCGAGCGCGGGCCGTGCGCTGGCTGGAGAGCCTGCTCGTTCCGCGGGAGGTCGCGGACCGGATGATGATCGGTTCAGCACGCGAATTCGAAGACCGGCTGGGGAGTTACGCCGAGGCCGGGGTCTCGCACGTGGTCGTCAACGCGGGAACGCAGAACCTCATGGCACAGTACGATGCGGTCGCGCAGATCGCTGCAACGAACGCGGCACGCTGACACCGCCCCGGAAATCGGGGCATCGCACCAAGTCGGGGCCGTGTCTGCAGTCGCGCAGGCGGCTCAGGTAGTCGCGGGCCCGCGTGAGCTCGTCGATACGGTTCTCGATATCACCGATCCGGCGAATGACGGTGTGCTGCCAATGTTGCCGGTGTGCCAGAAGTTCGGCGATGTCCTCGATCGACAGCCGTCCGTCGTGGCGCCACAGGCAGATCAGTGCGACGCGGTACACCTGTTCGACGTCGTAGATCCGCTGTCCGGCCCGCCGACCGGGCACCACGAGGCCGCATCGCTCCCAATAGTGCAGCGTCGACAGTGGTAGGTCGAAATGGTCGGCGACTTCGCGGATGGTCGCGTACTCGGTCATCACTCAATTGGACCGCATTTGCCCCCGGCCGTGTGCCGTCCCTGTCTTCTCCCGCTCGGCGCGGGTCAGTGGGCCGGCCACCACATCCGGTTCCCCAGCAGGCTCATCGCGGCAGGCACCAGATAGGTACGCACCACGGTGATGTCGAGCAGCAGGCCGATGCCGATCGTGGAACCGATCTGCACGAGGTTGAGCACCGTCCCACTGGTGAGCGCGAACATCGTGATCGCGAAAACGACACCCGCCGTGGTGATCACGCTGCCGGTACTGCCGAACCCCCGGATGATGCCGCTGATCACCCCGCTGTGCGACTCCTCCCGGATGCGCGCCGCGAACAGCATGCTGTAGTCGGCGCCGACCGCGACCAGCGCCATGAACGACACCGGGAACACCGACCAATCCAGACTGATGCCGATGATGTGCTGCCAGATCAGGGTGGACATGCCCGCCGCGGCACCGAACGACAACACCACGGCGGCGATCATCAGCACGGGCGCGACCAGGCTGCGCAGCATCACGATCAGCACGAGCAGCACGGCCACCACCGCCACGACACCGAAAAGCGCGAAATCGTGCCAGGTTTGGTCGAGATGACGCTGGGACAGTGAGGCCAGGCCGGTCGAGGAGATGGTGGCGTGTTCCAACACGGTCCCGGTCGCGGCATTGTCAGCGGCGGCGATGACGTCGGGCACCGCGCCCATCGCCTCGGCACCGTACGGGTTCACCGCCCACACCACCATCATGCGCGCGCTGCGGCCGTCCGGTGAGATGAGCAGCCGCTGACCGGCAGTGAACCTGGGGTCGGTGCGCCCCTCCTCGGGCAGATAGAACCCCCGGCCCGCGCCGCCCGAGGTGTCGGCCGACAGCCGGCGCAGGAAGTCCTGGGCCCGGTCGAGCCCCGCGCTGAGCTCGGTGGTCAGCGCCACCATGGTGTCGGTGCCGGTCTTGACCTGGCCCAGACCTGTGGTGAGCTGAGCGAGACCCGTTGTCAGTTCGGTGATTCCGGCCGTCAGCCGGGTGAGCTGCCGCCGCGTCTGTTCCGGGGTGCGGGTGCCGAGCTGGTCGAGCATAGCTCGCAGCCCTTTGATGCCGGCCCGCAGATCCGGCAGGGCGTCCAGCGCGGTGGCGACGGGGCGTTCGGGAACCAGCGGCGCTGCGAGCGTGAGCCCGTTGATCGCGAGCAATGCGCGTCCACCGGTGGCCGCATCGAGGTCGGCGAACGCCTGCCTGGCCCGCATGCAGTCCGCGGCACAGCCCGGCCCGGGTTCGGCAGCGGTGAGCGGGTCGAATACCGCATGCACCGCGGCAGTCGGGGCAGCCAATTTGTCGCGGGTGGCGCTGATTTCGTCGACGGCCCGGGTGAGCGCGTCAGTTGTGCTCGACATCGTGCGGACCACGGTCGCGACGTCGAGGGAGCCGTCTGACAGCGTGTTGGCGACGCGGTCCGCGGATTCCAGGGTGTCGAGCAGGTTGCGGGTGAGGTCGACGAGCTCACGCGCGCCCCTGGCCAGCTCGGGCAGCCGGGTGGACGCGTTCGCGGATCCGTCGTGAAGCTGGTTGACGCCGGCCGCGAGTTGCCTGAGTTGTGGGATGGCCTGCTCGACGCGCTCGTGCGCATCGGCCAGGCCGGCGCCGACCTGAGCGGTCTGTGAGCCGATTGCCGTCTCGGGCAACGGTTTCCCGTCGGGCCGGGTGATCGAGCGGACATAAGCGACCTGCGGCAGGTTGCCTATGGCCATCGCGATGAGATCCAGCGCGGCCAGGTCGTTGGTGTTGCGCATGTCGTGATCGGCTCGGATCGTGACGAATTCGGGCGCAGCCTCGTTGACGCCCCAGTGCCGGTAGACGGCGTCGTAACCCTGCTTGCTGTCGGTGGCCCGCAGTTGCATGGCGTTTTCGTCGATGTTCGGTTGGAACGTGAACAGCACCGCGCTGGTCGCCAGCAGGAATGCCAGCGATGCCGCGACGAGTGCGGGAGCGCGGCGCACGATGGCCGCACCGCGCCTGCGCCACCGCCGCTCGTCGAGCGGACGTGGCTCGGCATAGCCACGCCGGCCCCACAGTGCCATGATCGCGGGCGTGAGCGTGAGACTCACCGCCATGGTGATCCCGATCGCCAGTGCGATCGGTGGGCCAGCGGTACGGAACATCCCGATCTTGGTGAATACCATGGCCATTCCCGCTCCGGCGATGGTCAACGCCGACGCGATCACGATTCCCGCAGTGTGCGCGCCGGACCGCGTGACCGAGTCGTCGACGGACTTTCCGCGGCGCCGGCCCTCGTGGTAGTTCGCGAGCAGGAAGATGCCGTAGTCGGTGCCCGCGCCGAGCACCATGGCGGTCACCAGGGCGATCGTGAAGTTCGAGACCGACAGCAGCTCGTGACCGCCCAGCCACGAGACGACCGGACGTGCGACACCCAGTGAGATGCCGACGGTGAGCAGCGGGATCATCGCGGTCAGCAACGAGCGGTACACGGCCAGCAGCAAAAGCGTGATCAGCACGACCGAGACCACGGTGATGATGGCCAGTGAGGTGTCGATCGCGGAGAACAGATCCGACAGCGTCGGCGCGGCACCGGTGAAGTGGACGTCCACGCCCGGCGGGCGCGGCAGTGCCTCGACGGCGGCGCGCACGTTCTCGGTCGACCGGTGTGCACGGGTCGATCCGACATCTCCCGTGGTCGCCACGATGAGGTGGATGGCCTTGCCGTCCGGGCTCATGCCGAGGCTTTCCAACCCCGGTGTGCCATAGGTGTCGAGCACGTAGGCGACGTCGTCGTGGTCGGCCACCAGGCGGGCTACCAGATCGCGGTAGTACGCCGAATCGGCAGGCCCGAGTTCACGGTCGCTCGACACCACGATGCTGCCGATCGCGGTGGTGTCGGGGACACCGAAGTCGCGCGACATCTGCCGCAGGGTTTCGGTGGTCGGACTCTCGGGGGTGAAGGGCGCCGAGTGCTCGGCCACCGTGCGTTCGAGTTGCGGAACTGCCAGGTTGAGCGCGCCGGCGAGCACCAGCCACAGCCCGAGCACCCACCACGCATGTTTCGCACAGGTGCGCGCGAGTTTGCCGAAGATCGCAAGATCATGCATTCCGGCAGCATAGACCAATCAGTCTATGGGAGCTCGAGTAGGATGGACCAACCGGTCTATGTGGTGATGTGGAGTGTGGGTGGAGATGGCAGGCCCGCGAGAACGGCTGATTCGCAGCGCCATTCAACTCATGCGTGAGCAGGGCGTGCACGCCACGGGCCTCACCGAGTTGCTCGAGCACAGCCGCACCGCTCGCGGATCCATCTACCAGCATTTTCCCGCCGGAAAGACTGAGCTGATGGCACAGGCGACACTCGACGCAGGGCGCATGATCACCGCCAAGATCGAGGAGTTGACCCGCTCGCTGCCTGCGGAAGACGTGATACAGGCGTTCGTGGCCGGGTGGAAACAGAGCCTCACCGAGAGCTCATTCGCTGCCGGATGCCCCATCATGGCGGCCGCGCAAGCCGGACCGGACGCGCTCGCGGTGCGTGACGCGTCGGCGCAAGTGTTTGCTGACTGGGCACGAGTGATCGCGGAATCGATCACATCGAAGGGCGTAGATCCCGCGACGGCCAGCACGCTCGGCAGCTTCATCGTCAGCTCGCTCGAAGGCGCCATCATCCAATGCCGGAGCGCGCGTTCGCTGCAGCCGCTCGACGATGCCAGCGCAGGCCTGATGTTGCTGCTGCGCGGTGTCGGCGCAGACTGACTCCGGGTGCGTGGGCGGCGAGAAACCGGCGCCACTTGACACCTGTCAAGTGGCGCCGGTTACAGTGCCTTCATGCAGATCCGCGAGCACGTCGGCCCCGAGAACAATGGGACCAAGCCGGCGATCATCCTCCACCCGTCGGGCACCGTCGTGACGTTCGACGAGCTCGAGGCGCGGGCGAACCGGCTGGCGCATTACTTCCGTGATCGCGGGCTGCGCGAGGGCGATGTCGTCGCGATCCTCATGGAGAACAACGAGCACATCCATGCCGTGATGTGGGCCGCGCGCCGCAGCGGCCTCTACTACGTGCCGATCAACACGCACCTCACCGCCGCCGAAGCCGCCTACATCGTCGACAACAGCGGCGCCAAGGCGATCGTCGGCTCGGCCGCGCTCAAGGATGTCTTGACCGGGCTCGACAAGGAACTGCCCAATGGACTACCCGATATCCTGCTGATCGCCGACGGCGAGCTGGACGGCTGGCTGCGGTACCCGGAAGTCGTTGCGGAGCAACCGGATACCCCCATCGACGACGAGATCGAGGGCGATCTGCTGCAGTATTCGTCGGGTACCACGGGCCGGCCCAAGGGCATCAAACGCGAACTCCCACACGTTCCTCCGGCCGAGCACCCCGGCCTGATGGCTGCCCTGGTCGGCTTCTGGATGCAGCCCGACTCGGTCTATCTCAGCCCCGCACCGCTCTACCACACGGCGCCGTCGGTGTGGTCGATGCAGACGCAGGCCGCGGGCATCACGACCGTGGTGCTGGAGAAGTTCGACGCAGAAGGCTGCCTCGAAGCGATCCAGAAGCACAAGGTGACCCACGGCCAGTTCGTCCCGGTGATGTTCACGCGCTTGCTCAAACTCCCTGAGGACGTGCGCATTTCGTACGACGTGTCGAGCCTGCAGCGGGTCATGCACGCCGCCGCACCCTGTCCCGTGGAGATCAAGAAGCAGATGATCGACTGGTGGGGGCCGATCGTCGACGAGTACTACGCGTCGTCCGAGGCCATCGGCGCGACCCTGATCACCGCCGAAGAATGGCTCACGCACCCCGGTTCGGTCGGCCGGGCGATGACCGGCATCGTGCACATCCTCGACGAGGACGGCAACGAGCTGCCCGCAGGCCGGGCCGGGGAGATCTTCTTCGAGGGCGGTGCCGATTTCGAATACCTCAACGATGCCGAGAAAACCAAGTCGTCCCGCGATTCACACGGCTGGAAAACGGTGGGGGACATCGGCTATCTCGACGACGACGGCTACCTGTACCTCACCGACCGGCGCCACCACATGATCATCTCGGGTGGGGTGAACATCTATCCGCAGGAAGCCGAGAACATGCTCGTGGTCCATCCGAAGGTCATGGACGCCGCGGTGTTCGGTGTCCCCGACGACGAGATGGGTCAGGCCGTCAAAGGTGTGGTGCAGACCGTCGACCCAGCCGACGCCACGCCGGAGTTCGCCGAGGAACTGCTGGCATGGTTGCGCGACCGGCTGTCGCACTACAAGTGCCCCCGGTCGATCTCGTTCGAGGCCCAGCTGCCCCGCACCGATACCGGCAAGCTGTTCAAGCAGGAGCTGATAAACAAGTACTCGTGACGGTTCACGAGTTACCGGCCGGCATCCGCGTCGCCGTCGAAAACGCCGATGACGACGCGACGTTCACCCTGACCGAAGCCCCCACCGGCGACCGCCGCAAGGTCACGGTGCCTTCGATCTCCACAGCCCTCGCAGACCTCACCGCGCGCTGCACCAGTTGGCCGCAGGCCGCCGCGGTGTGTGACGACGTGCTGCGCAGCGTCGATCCGGCAGGACCGACCAGGCCGGGAGTCATCACCGAATCCCTCGCGTACTCCACGCTGCAGGCCGGTCCCGAATTCGCGCGGTGGCTCGCCGAACGCGGGCCCGCCGTCGCGCCGCGCCTTCCCGAACCCGTTCAGGCCGAACGCGACGGCAACACGCTCTACGTCCGGTTTAACCGCCCCCAACGGCACAACGCGTTCTCCACCGACGCCCGTGCGGCACTGCTGGAAGCCCTCGAGGTGGCCCGGTTGGACCCGTCGGTCGACGAGGTGGTGCTGAGCGGCAACGGCAGATCTTTCTGCAGCGGAGGCGATCTCGCCGAGTTCGGCACATTCGACGACCCGGCCAGTGCACACCTGGCCCGCACCCGGCACAGCCCGGCCTTGATGCTCGACGAGCTGACCGCTCGGCTGGGCCTGCGGTGCCGGGCCGACGTACACGGCCAGGTGCTCGGCAGCGGGTTGGAGATGGCCGCCTACTGCGGGCGCATCCGGTGCGATCCGCACGCCACCCTCGGACTCCCGGAGTTGGCTTTGGGCTTGATCCCCGGTGCGGGCGGCACCGTGAGCGTCACGCGCCGCATCGGCCGGTGGCGCACGGCCTACCTGGTGCTCTCGGGGCAGCCGATCGATGCGGCGACGGCACTGGCCTGGGGCCTGGTCGACGAGACGACCACGATCTAGCCGACCGGTTTACAGTGCCAAGTGTGTCTGGTGGCCCATTCTTCGACGACCTGCAGGTCGGACAGGTCTTCGATTCCGCCCCGTCGATGACGCTGACCGACGGCGCCGCGGCGGTTCATCAGTCGATCCTGGGCGATCGGCTCCGGCTGGCACTGGACGCCGAGCTCGCGAGCGCGGTCACCGGTGCTCCGGGCGCCCTGGCCCATCCGGGGTTGGTGTGCGATGTGGCGATCGGGCAGAGCACGTTGGTGACCCAGCGGGTCAAGGCCAACCTGTTCTACCGTGGGCTGGCCTTCCACCGCTATCCGGTGATCGGCGACACCCTGTACACCCGTACCGAAGTCGTTGGATTGAAACAGAATTCAACCAGGCCCGGGAGGGCCCCGACCGGGCTCGCGGCATTGCGCATGACAACCGTTGACCAGCGGGACCGTCCGGTGCTCGATTTCTACCGCTGTGCGATGCTCCCGCTGTCGGGTGACATCGAGACCGGGCACGCCGACGACCTGTCTGCGATCGGCGCCGCCCCCGCGCCGGACCCCACCACGGGCTGGAACGCCGGCGCATTCCGAGCCCGCGTACCCGGGCCGTACTTCGACCCCGGTGTGACCGGCACGGTGCTGCGCAGTACGGCCGATGTGGTCAGCGGTGCGCCCGAGCTGGCCCGACTCACCCTGAACATCGCGGCCACGCACCATGACTGGCGCTCCGGTGGCCAGCGTCTGGTGTATGGCGGGCACACCATCGGCCTGGCCCTCGCGCAGGCGAGCCGCCTGCTGCCCAACCTGATCACGGTGTTGCGCTGGGAATCGTGTGACCACACCGGCCCGGTGCACGAGAACGACACGGTCTACAGCGAACTGCACATCGAATCGGTCGAGCCGCGGGCCGACGGCGGCGTGCTCAACCTGCGATCGTCGGTCTATGCCGCGGGCGGGCCCGATGGCGGCGCGGATCGCCAGGTGCTCGACTGGCGGTTCAGTGCCCTGCAGTTCTGACCGCCCTGGCCGCACAGCACAATGAACCGATGGGTTCGTTGGGGATCACCGCGGGCGTACTCACGCGCGCGCAACAGGTGGCCGACGGATTCACCGCACACACCGGGGTCAGGGTCGACGCCGCCGAGATACTCACCGGCCGCGCCGCGCTGCTCGGCATCGCGCCGCGGCGGCGGGTGTCCGCGGGCGGTGCGACGCGACTGCTGGCGGGAGACGACGGCTGGGGCGCCCTGACGTTGTCGCGGCCCGACGACATCGCCGCGGTGCCGGCCTTGTTGCACAGCGACACCGTGACGCCTGACCCCTGGCCGGCCGTCGAGGCGTGGACCCGCGAGCACAGCGTCGCAGAACTGGTCGAGCGCGCGCGACTGCTGGGCATGCCTGCCGCGATCTTGGCCGAAACACCCGCGGCGCCGCCGCGTATCCGCCCACTGGCCGGGGGCCGCCGGGCCCGGCCGATCGCGGACCTGCTCGTCGCGGATCTGTCCTCGATGTGGGCCGGTCCGCTGTGCGCTCAGCTGCTGGCGCAGGCCGGTGCCACCGTGGTGAAGGTCGAACACCCGGCCAGGCCCGACGGCACCCGGGCCGGCCCGCGCGCATTCTTCGACTGGATGAACAGCGGAAAGCTGTCGTATGCGGTGACTTTCGATGATGCCGGGCTCGCACAGCTGCTGTCCGTGGCCGACGTGGTGATCGAGTCGTCACGGCCGGGCGCCCTGGCCCGCCGCGGGCTCGGACCCGAAACAGCGACGCGGCCCGGCCGCGTGTGGCTGCGCATCACCGGCCACGGTGCCGACCAGCATGCCGACTGGGTGGCGTTCGGCGACGATGCGGCGGTGTCCGGGGGATTGGTCGGATATCACGACGGTGCACCGGTTTTCGTCGGTGACGCGATCGCCGACCCGCTCACGGGCCTCGAGGCCGCCCGAGCGGTCACCGCATCCCTGGCGGGCGGTGGCGCCGAACTGATCGAATGTGTGATGGCCTCGGTCGCCGCCACGTACGCTGGAAGCCCTGGCGGAGAACCGATTACGGCAACTGCAGTCTCCCCGTCGCTGGCCGCCGCCGCGCTGGGTGCCGACAACGAGACCGTGCGGCGCATGGTATCCGGAAGAGCGACATGCTGATCCAACATGCAGCCATGCTGGACGGCGCGGTCGTCGACATCCGGGTGGGAGACCGCATCGAGCAGATCGCCGACACGCTCGCGGCGCAGCCCGGGGAAGATGTGCTCGACGCGGGGCTCGGCACCGTCATCCCGGGCCTGCATGACCACCATATGCATTTGTACTCCGCTGCAGCGGAGAAGGATTCGGTGCGGATCCATGCAACCGAGGTCCACGGCCGCGAAGAGCTGGCGCGCATCCTGACCGCGGCGGTGCCCGGTGCCGACGGGTGGATCCGAGCGGTCGGTTACCACGAGAGCGTGGCGGGCCCACTCGACCGCGAAACGCTCGATGCCGTGACACCACCGCACCCGGTGCGCGTGCAGGACCGCAGCGGCGTGCTGTGGACCCTCAACTCAGCAGGGCTGGCGGCGATCGGCCGGCCGGAGCACCCAGACGGCCGGTTGCGCAGTGCGGACCCTTTGTGGCAGAAAACGTTGCCGCGCAGGCAAACCCGGCTCGCCGCCTTCAGCGACCTGTTGTGTGGCTACGGCGTCACCGGTGTCACAGACGCCACTCCGGGCGGCGACGTCCCGATCACCGGGCTGCGTCAGCGCGTGCATGTGCTGGGGTCCGGCAAGAAGATCCTGCACGACGACGATCTCGACCTCGATGCGCTCACCAGATGGATCGCCGACCGGCATCACGCCGGGCGCTCCGTCGCCGTGCACTGTGTGACCACCGCGCAGCTCGTCGTCACCATGGCCGCGCTGCGCGCGGCGGGCACCGCGCCCGGCGACCGCATCGAGCACGCGGCCATGGCTCCCGGCGACTGCCTGTCCGACCTCGTGGGCCTCGGCGTGACCGTGGTGACCCAGCCGAACTTCGTCGCCGAACGCGGCGACGAGTACCGCACCGATGTGCCCGCCGACGAACACGATCAGTTGTGGCGCGTCGCGTCGCTGTTGCGAGCCGGCGTGCCCGTGGCGTTGTCGACCGACGCGCCGTTCGGCCGCAGCGACCCCTGGGCGGCGATGCGCGCGGCCGTGCACCGCCGCACGCCGTCGGGTGTCGTGCTCGGGCCGGCTGAACGGATCCTGCCGAGAACCGCGTTGACGCTGTTCCTCGGCGGCGCCGTGCATCCAGCCCGGCCCCGGCGGATCGCGCCGGGACAGCCGGGAGACCTGTGCGTGCTGTCGGCGCCGCCGGGCACGGTCCTGGCAGAACTGGACGCCGGGCTGGTCGCGGCCACCATCGTCGGCGGGGGCGTGGTGTTCCGCCGATGAATGTGTGGCGCACCGCGGGTATGCCCGCACTCTTGGCGTCGGCGGCCCTCGGTTTCACGGGCTTTGCGCTGCTGCTGCCGACCGCGCCGATGTGGGCCGTGCGCCTGGGCACCGATTCGTTCGGAGCGGGTCTGGTCAACGCGGTCCTGATGGCGTGCACGGTGGTGGCGCAGCTCTTGGTGGGCCGGCTGATGCGGCGCGTCGGCTGGGCGGTCACGTTGGCGATCGGTCTCGTGCTGCTGGGCGCGCCCGCTCTCGTGCACATGTTCGCCGAAACCTTGTGGGCCGTGTTGTTGCTGGCGGCGTTGCGCGGGTTCGGGTTCGGCATTCTCACGGTGTGCGGTGTCGACGGCATCGCGGGCCTGGTTCCGCAGGAGCACCGCGGCCGTGCGGTCGGCGCGTACGGTCTCGCGATCGCCGGACCCCAGTTCGTGCTGGTTCCAGTGGCGCCCTGGCTCGCAGAGCAGGTCAGCTTCGACCTGGTATTCCTGCTCGCGGGTGCGCCGCTGTTGGGGGTGCCGCTCGTGCTGATGTTCGGGAGCCCGATCCCGCGTCCCGCCACCCGGCCTCGCGATCACGTCGTCGCGACCCGCGGCCTGGTCATCACGATCGGTGCCTTGGTGGTCGTGACCGCGTCCGGCGGCGCGATTCTCACGTTCACGCCGCAGTTCTCGGGTCCGGCGACGGGCTTCGCGGCGTTGTTGGTCATGACGGGGATGTCGGCGTTGAGTCGCTGGCGGATCGGCGGTATCGCCGACCGGCACGGTGCGGGCCGCTTCATCGCGCCGATGCTGTACGTGGCCGCGGGCGGCCTGGGCTTGATCGCATTCGGGATCCCGCACAGCGGTGCGGCCGTCATCGCGGGTGCGCTGCTGATCGGCACCGCGTACGGGGCCCTGCAGAGCTTGACGCTCGTCGAGGCGTACGCAGTCACGGATACACGTGCCCACGGCGCGGTGAGCGTGGTGTGGAACGTCGGCTTCGACGCGGGCACGAGCCTCGGGTCGTTCGCGGTCGGTGCCCTCGCCGCGGGCGCCTCGTTCCCAGCTGCGTTCGTGGTGATGGCGGTCGGGTGCGCACTCGTCGGTCTGGCCTGGCCTTTTACCCGCGGCAGGTAACGGCATAGAAGCGCCTGCGGCCGGGTATGCCCAAGCCATGAAGGCCATGGATCAATCCGAGGCGCCGCTGCTGGACGCACTGCACGACCACCATCTGTCCCACCGGTACGGGTTCACTCCACCGGGGCACCGACAGGGGCGTGGCGTCGACGAACGAGTGTTGCGCGTGCTCGGCCGGGATCCGTTCCGCAGTGATGTCCTCGCCAACGGTGGCCTCGACGACCGGCGCAGCAGAGGCGGGTACCTCAAACGCGCGGAGGATCTCATGGCCGAGGCCGTCGGTGCGGAGGTGGCGTGGTTCTCCACGTGCGGCAGCTCGCTGTCGGTCAAGGCCGCGATGATGGCGGTCGCCGGTGGTGACGGCAGCCTGCTGCTGAGCCGCGACAGCCACAAGTCGGTGGTGGCCGGGTTGATCTTCTCGGGTGTGGTGCCACGCTGGATCACGCCGCGTTGGGACGCCGAGCGGCACCTTTCGCATCCGCCGTCGCCCGAGCAGGTCGAAGAGGCCTGGCAGCGTTATCCCGACGCTGCGGGTGCTCTTGTGGTGAGCCCCAGCCCGTATGGCACGTGTGCCGATCTGGAGCGCATCGCGGAGATCTGCCACGCCCGCGGTAAGCCGTTGATCGTCGACGAGGCGTGGGGCGCGCACCTGCCGTTCCACGAAGATCTGCCGACGTGGGCGATGAACGCGGGCGCAGATGTGTGCGTGGTCAGTGTTCACAAGATGGGCGCAGGGTTCGAGCAGTTATCTGGGGTCAGATTCTGATGTTTACTGTTGTTCCCGCTGAGGCGATCTGATCTAGTCGGGCCTGATCGGAAACAGGTTAGGCTGTTGGTGTTTCCGGTTAGGGGTTGGTTGGTGCGTTCTGGTTGACGCGACGATTCAGGAGCCCATCATTCCGCGGCCGCCCATCATCGGGCCCATCATGGCGGGCATGCCGTCGGTGACGAAGCCGGTGACTTCGTGTGCGTGGGCGCGGATGGTGTTGGTGAGCTCGGGGTCGGAGGAGGTCTCGGTGGCGATAACTCCGTTAGGTGTCAGTGTGATTCGCCGCTGGTAGTCGGTTGCATGGCGGAACAGGGTGGGCAGGCTTTGACTCATGCAGCTCACTTCGGCGCCTTGGTCGAGATGCTGATACATCGAGGAGACGTGGGCGTGCAGTTGCGCGACGAGATCGGGGGCGTCGGATTCGGTGGTGGTACGGATGCCTCCGGGGATGTTTTCCACGGTGCGGCGCAGTTCGGTGTGGCGGGCGAACATGGTCATGTAGCGATCCATGTCGGTGCCGGAGACTCCGCCCATCATGCCGGGACCGTTGGCGTTCCCGGTGGGCATGCGAATACTGTTGGTGCGCAACAGGTATCCCAGTGCGGCGATCGCCCCTGCCCCACTGAGTAGGGCAAGTGCGGCGCGTCTGGTGAATTCGGTCATGTGCGGCTGCTTTCGTGATGGTGTCCCGCTCGGACCCCTTGGCTGCAGGGCAGGTCAGGTGGCAGGGGTTTTGTGGGCGACGACGCGTTCGACGAGGCCGAGTGTGAACCGCTCACGATGGTCGATCGCGAGGTCGGTCGCGGCCCGCAGGTGCTCTAGGGGGCGACGTAGGAAGTGTTCGCCGCCGAGGGGAATGGTGAATAGTTCGAGGCCCCGCTGCACGGCTCGGACTGGGGCGGTGCTGCTGCGGATGTGGTCGACGAGGATGAGTTTTCCGCCGGGGCGCAGGACTCGGGTCATTTCGGTGAGGGCTTGGGTGTGGTCGGGGATGGCGCAGAGCCCGAAGGTGCAGACGACGGTGTCGAAGCTGGCATCGTCGAACGGCAGGTGATGCGCGTCGGCTTGTTGCAGGGTGGCGGGGTGACCGAGGTCGGCGGCGCGTTGGCGGGCGATGTCGAGCATCTGCTGGCTCCAGTCGATCCCGGTCAGGGTGACGTTCTCGGGGTAGAAGGCAAGGTTGAGTCCGGTGCCGATCGCGACCTCCAGGACGTCGCCGGTGGCTTGGCTGCAGACCCATTGGCGGGAGTCGCCGAACAGGTGGCGGTCGAAGAACCCGATCTCACGGTCATAGGTGCGAGATTTCTTGTCCCAGTACCGGTTCCAGCGGGCGGTGCGATCATCGGTGGGCATGGTTCACCTCGCGTCGGCGGTCAGACGGTCAGGCGGCGTCCGATGTAGGGAACGAACCGGCCGACAGCCCCACAGTAGTCCCGGTAGGCCTGGCCGTGGATGGTGTTGAGGTAGGGCTCTTCGACCACTCGTACCTGCAGTTCGATCGTGGCCCACAAGACGGCGAAGGCGGCCAGGGCAAGCGGGTTTGGGGTGATCAGGGTGATGCCGGCGGCGAAGATCAGCATGGCGGTGAAGATGGGGTTGCGTACCAGCGCGAACACGCCGTGGCGCACCAATGTGGTTGTTTCGCTGGGGTCCACTCCGATGCGCCACGATGGGCCCATGTCGCGTTGGGCGTGGACGGTGGCGGCGATCCCGGCGACGGCCAGCACTATGCCGGTGGTCTGGATCCACGGCGCATCAAGCACGGCCATCGGGGTGAGGATGTCGAGCAGTTGCAGCAGGGGCGCGGCCGCCCCGGCGAGGATGGCGGCGATGAATCCGACACCGGCCAACCATTGCAGCGACCCGGGCCGACCGTGGATGCCGCGGAATCCGGTGGATCCGGTGTGGCGGTATTGGGTCCAACTGCGCCAGCCGAACCCTAAGACGGCAAAGATCACGTAGAAGATGAGCGCGGTGGCGGGCATGGGTGAAACCTCCTGGCCGGGACTGGGATAGGTGCCGATGTGGAGATGGGCGTTAAAGCCGATGGACGTGGGACGGCGCGGTTAGTTCTCGGCGAGCGCTTGATCAAGGGCCTTGGCGAGGTCTTCATAGCTGTGCGGTTGGATGCGGGTGCCGTTGAGGAAAAACGTCGGCGTGCCCTGCACCCCCAAGGCCCGGCCGTCGGCCATGTCGAGCCGGATGCGCTCCAGCGTGGCGGGATCGGCGTAGGCCGCGTCGAAAGCGGCCATATCCAGGCCGAGTTCTGCTGCGAATCCACGGAATACGTCATCGGCCGGGGTTTGCTTTTCACCCCACTGAGCCTGGGTGTCATACATTTTGCGATACACCGCCTCCAGCTGGCCCTGCTGGGCGGCGGCTTCCACGGCCCGGGCGGCCCGCTCGGCGTTGACGTGCGCTGGCAGCGGGAAGTGGCGGATCACGAAATTCACCCGGTCCCCGTATTCAGCCCGCAACTTTTCGATCTCCGGGTAAACCGCGCGGCAACCCTCACATTCGAAGTCGAGAAACTCCACGAACGTCACCTTGCTCTCAGGCACCGAGTTGAGCCGGTGACTGTTCTCCCGCACCACCTGCCCGATCTCGCTGGTATCGGACTGCGCTGGGGCGGTCGAGTCACGGTCGCGCACCGACAGGTAGACCAGCGCACCGATCGCCATCGCGGCGATGACGAACGCGGTGAGCAACATGCGGCTGGCGCGCGCCATTCAGATACCTCTTTCGTGGGATCGGCGGCTATATCGCATGGCATCGATGTTGGCGAGGTTGACCGATCAATAGCATTGGACGCTATCATCGTTATGTGGCGATGAAAAGTGGTTCGGTCGATCCCGCGGTGTGCGGGAATGTGGATGCGGCGACGGCGTTGTTTCACAGCCTCTCGGATGCGACCCGGTTGGCGATCCTGCGCCGCCTGGCGGGTGGTGAGGCCCGGGTGGTGGATCTGACGGGCGAGTTGGGGTTGGCGCAGTCGACGGTGTCGGCGCATCTGGCCTGCCTGCGTGACTGCGGGTTGGTGGATTTCCGGCCGCAGGGCCGCGCCTCGGTGTATCGGCTGGCCCGCCCGGAGCTGCTGGAGATGTTGCGCGCGGCCGAGGCGGTGCTGGAGGCCACCGGCAACGCGGTGGCGTTGTGCCCCAACTACGGCCTCCCCGATCAGCGGAAGAAGGTTGCTCGATGAGTGAGGCGTGTGGCTGCGGCAGCGACGAACGTAGCGACGACGAGCACGAACCCGAACGGCTCTGGGAGATCACCGAACTGCGCGCCGCCGCGGTGGCGGGTGTGGTGCTGCTGGCCGGGTATGTGGTCGGCGGGGCCGGCGGGCCCCGCCCGGTCGAAATCGGGTTGTATGCGCTGGCGTTGGCGATCGGGGCCTACACGTTCGTGCCCTCGACGCTGCGCCGGCTGACCCAAGGCAAGATCGGGGTCGGCACGCTGATGACGATCGCCGCGGTCGGCGCAGTGATCCTCGGCGAGGTCGGCGAGGCCGCCATGCTGGCGTTCCTGTTCTCCATCAGCGAAGGTCTCGAAGAATACTCGCTGGCCCGCACCCGCCGCGGCCTGCGCGCCCTGTTGTCGCTGGTGCCCGATGAGGCCACCGTCCTGCGCGACGGCGCCGAAACCATCATCCCGCCAAGCGAATTGCGGGTGGGTGACCGGATGCTGGTCAAACCCGGTGAACGCGTCGCCACCGACGGGGTCATCGTCTCAGGCCGTACCGCGCTGGATGTTTCGGCGATCACCGGCGAATCCGTGCCGGTGGAGGCCGGGCCCGGTGATGAGGTGTTCGCCGGGTCGATCAACGGCACCGGGGTGCTCGAGGTCGAGGTCACCAGCAGCGCCGCCGACAACTCGCTGGCCCGCATTGTGGCCATCGTGGAGGCCGAGCAGTCCCGCAAGGGCGAAGCCCAGCGCCTGGCCGACCGCATCGCCAAACCCCTGGTCCCGACGATCATGATCGCCGGCGTCCTCATCGCGGCCATCGGCAGCGTGTTGGGTGATCCGCTGGTGTGGATCGAACGCGCCCTGGTGGTGCTGGTGGCGGCCTCCCCATGCGCGCTGGCGATCTCGGTGCCGGTCACCGTGGTCGCCGCGATCGGCGCGGCCAGCAAGCTCGGCGTCCTGGTCAAGGGCGGCGCGGCGCTGGAAGCCCTGGGCGCGGTCCGCACCGTGGCGCTGGATAAGACCGGCACATTGACTGCCAACAAGCCCACCGTCATCGACGTCGCCACCACCAACGGCGCCACCCGCGAGCATGTGCTGGAGGTCGCGGCGGCGTTGGAGGCCCGCAGCGAACACCCCCTGGCTGCAGCGATCCTCGCCGCCGCCGAGGGCCCGGTCCGACCCGCCGAGGAGGTGGAGGCGGTCACCGGCGCCGGCCTCACCGGGTATCGCGACGGCCGCCGGTTGCGGCTCGGTCGGCCCGGCTGGCTCGATCCCGGCCCGCTGGCCGAACAGGTCGCCAAGATGCAGGCCGCCGGGGCGACCGCGGTGCTGGTCGAAGACAACGGTCAGGTCATTGGGGCGGTCGCGGTGCGTGACGAACTACGGCCCGAAGCCGCCCGGGTCGTCGAGGCGTTACGCCGTGGGGGTTATCAGGTGGCGATGCTGACCGGTGACAACCAAGCGACCGCGACCGCCCTGGCCAAGCAGGTGGGGATCGATACGGTGCATGCTGATCTGCGGCCCGAAGACAAGGCCGCGCTGATTAGTCAACTGCGCCAACATTCCTCGACGGCCATGGTCGGTGACGGCGTCAACGACGCCCCCGCCCTGGCCACCGCAGACCTCGGCATCGCCATGGGCGCAATGGGCACCGACGTGGCGATCGAAACCGCCGACGTCGCCCTCATGGGTGAAGACCTGCGCCACCTCACCCAAGCCTTCGCCCACGCCCGCCGTGCCCGGCGCATCATGCTGCAAAACGTCGGCCTCTCACTGGGCCTGATCACGGTACTCATTCCGCTCGCCCTCACCGGGATGCTGGGGTTGGCCGCGGTCGTCGCCGTGCACGAACTCGCCGAAATCGTCGTCATCGCCAACGGGGTCCGCGCCGGACGCACCAAACCCCTCCGGGGCGCCATCATCGAAACCGGAACCGACTCCCACCGGCTGGCACACACCCGCACCCAGGAAACCACGACAGCCAGTTGAACTCGGGGCGCAACAGGATCACGTCACAGCCAAGAGGGGTCGGCCGAGCAACGGGGTGAAACCCCGGATCGATCAGGTCAACGGTGTCGCACTCCGCAGCGCCGCCAGCACGCGATCCCTGGTCGGAAGGTCCAATCGGCATGCATCAGCTGCCAACTCAGTGCCCGGCTTCATGATATCCACACCATCAACGAGCACCGTCGGCGATGGATATGCACCGACCCTTTCCACCACCACATCGTCAGCGATACCCACCTCAGACAGACACTCGGCGAGCAAGCGCCGAGCCGCCGCCGCATTCGGACACCCCGGGCTCGTGAGAAGCTCCACACGCATACATCCAGCTTCGCTCAACCCGCGCGAGTTCTGCACGCCTCCAGGCGGGGCCAACTGACACCGCCCAGGCGGAGCCAATTTAGGTTGACATAGGCACGGTGCACGAAATCGTCGTCATCGCCAACGGTGTGCGCGCCGGACGCACCACACCACTGGCCGCTGGTGCCACGACCGAAGCGCCGACGGCGGCTGCAACGCACACATAGGCCCACCACCAGTGGTGGCGCTGCTGGCTGACGCTGGCCTGACCGCTCAGCGGGCGCTATGCGCGAAGCCAGTCCCATGCGGGTTCGAGTTGATCGCGTGGAAACGTCTTCAGTTGACCGCGGATGAGCAGTGCCGCGGGTATTTTGACGCACCATTCTTCCCATTTCGGGGCGCCCAGCATGGCGATCTTGTCGAAGTGACGTCGATGTTTGAGGTCGAAGATCGTGTTGGCCCAGGCCGCGGGAAGGGTCCAGCCTTCAAAGGATTCGTCGATCAGGATCAGCACCCGCAACGTGGTGTACTGCTCCAGAAGGGAGTCGATTCGTGGGCCGAGCACGTCGCGGTAGGTTTGCCGGTTCAGCTTGCCGCTGAACCGGATTCCGACGACATTGCCGGTGCTGCAGGACAGGAACTCGATCACAGCATGCCCCTCCTGGGGAAGTGTCAGTGCGCGCGTGGGCCGTACATGATCACGGCGACGCCGGCCAGGCAGACCAGGGCGCCGATGATGTCCCAGCGGTCGGGTCGAAACCCGTCCAGCGCCATGCCCCAGGCCAGTGAGCCGGCGACGAACACGCCGCCGTAGGCGGCCAGGATCCGGCCGAAATGCGCATCCGGCTGCAGGGTGGCGACAAACCCGTAGATTCCGAGTGCGATGACGCCGAGCCCGGCCCATAGCCAGCCGCGTTGCTCGCGCACACCTTGCCAGATCAGCCACGCGCCTCCGATTTCGGCGACCGCGGCCAACACGAACAACAGGATTGAACGGATCACCATGGTGATGACCCTAGGAGACCTGGCCGGGCACTGGGGCCGCTGCCGGCTGTGATCGTCGGCACCGGCAACTGGTGTTCGTGTTCGGACGAGTGCACTGGCAGGTGTCGGCTCCGCGTCGGCGGTAGGCGCGGATCTGTGACACGACCACCCCGACGACTCCGACGGCGATGAGCGCGAATCCGAGTGGCTCTAGCCACCGGGAACCGACGAGCAGCATGCCACCGCCGGCGATGCCGGCCGCGGCCAGCAGTGGCACGACCACACAGCAGCCCACACATGCCAGCGCCCCGACGCCGATCGATGCCCACCACGCCTTGCGGGCGCGGTCGTCAGCAGCAGCCACCGGTGCCGCCTTTCGTCTCGTTGTCGGGTTCTGCGGTGAATGGTAGTGGGCAGCAGGGGCTTTCGGCGCAGGCGAGGAGGTCGTCACAGCCCGCGGCGAGCGCAGCACGCAGCGTGTCGCGCACGGCGGTAAGTTCGGCGAGCTTCTGGTCGACCTCGGCCAGTTTGGTGGCCGCCCGGGTGTGTAGTCCGGCCTCGGAGCGGCTACCGAGTCGGGTGGCGGCCAACAGGTCGGCGACTTCGTCGAGGGTGAAGCCCAACCGTTGCGCGGCCTTGATCACCCGCATCATGGTCACGGTTTCCGGTGGGTATAGGCGGTGTCCACCCAGTGATCGCTGCGGCTGGCGCAGCAGGCCGCGTCGCTCGTAGTAGCGCAGCGTCTCGGTGTTGACCCCGGCTGCGGCCGCGACCTGCCCGCTGCGCAATCCGCTGTCGCTCACCGCGTCTGCCCCGTCGTCATGTCACCGATCCGCTGTGCGAGGGCGTCGAGCACGTCGGTGTGCGACGGGGGAACGCCGATGCTTATCACCACATCCGAACCGGCCGTGTCGAAGTCGAAGCGGAAAAACGAGCAGCAGCCGACTTCGCGTGCCGCCAGGTCGCGGGCAGCGGCCTCGGCGTCGGCGGCCAGCACAAGATCCAACCGTGTGGCACTCACCCGTACCGACCGCAGCACCGATTGACCGAATAGCCCGTCGAACTCGGCCACCCGCAACGGCCGATCAACCGTGGGTAACGAGCACGAATCGGGCACCCAACCCGTAGTTTCCTCGCTGGCCATACGTCGACGATAAACCCGTACCTAGGTACGGAATGCAACCCTCAATCGGTGGCGAACGGCAGCGGGGTGGCCCTCAACCGTCTCGGCGGTCGGATTGTGTTGACTGGCCGGCGGGTGGTGCGGCCGCGGTGGACAAGTTGGCGGCCAGGGCCTGGACGCGCGTGGTGATGTCGTCGCGGATGATTCGCATGCGGTCGATGCCGTCGATGCCGCGCAGGGAGGGTTCGTCGGTGTCCCACCGTTGGATGGTGGTGCCGGGATGGTCCTCGAGTTGGGCTTGGGTGCCGACGATGACGACCAGATCGGCCTCGTCGAGCATCTGCTCGGTGAGTTGGGTGGGCTGATGGTCGCTGATGTCGACGCCGACTTCGGCCAATGCCTGCACCGATTGTTGGTTGACTGCACCCTTGGCGTGGGTGCCCGCCGAGGTCACGCGGATGTGCGGGCCGGCGATCTGCCGCATGAGCCCGGCGGCCATTACCGACTTGCCGGCGTTACTGACGCAGACGAACAACACGGATCTGTCGGCCATATCGGTGTTTTCCTTGGGTTTTCGCGATTAGCGGGTGATGGGCACGTTCAGATCGGTCAGGAGTCGGTGGATGCGTTCTTCGATGTCGTCGCGGATCGGGCGGACCGCGTCGAGGCCTTGGCCGGCGGGGTCGGGGAGTTCCCAGTTTTCGTAGCGTTTTCCGGGGAAGATGGGGCAGGCGTCGCCGCAGCCCATGGTGATGACGACGTCGGCGGCTTGCACGATTTCGTCGGTCCAGGGTTTGGGGTATTCGCCGGTGATGTCGATCCCGACTTCGTGCATGGCCTCGATGGCGGCGGGGTTGATCTCGTTGCCGGGTTCTGACCCTCCGGACCAGGCGATCGCGTTGTCGCCGGCCAGGTGGGTGAAGAAGCCGAGGGCCATCTGGGAGCGGCCGGCGTTGTGGGTGCATAGGAACAGGACGGTCGGTTTGCCGTCGCTGATCTTGCCTTCCACCCGGGCCAGGGCGTGGAGGCGCTGGCGGGCGAACCGTTCGGCCAGCAGCGGCAGGAAGTTGGGAATGGTGGCGCGGCCGGCGAACTGGTCGTAGGACGAGCAGAGGAACCGTTCGATGGTTTCGGTGCCGAAGGTGCCGTCGAACTCGCCGTGCAGACGGCTCGCCGCGGTTTTCAGGGCGAGTTGTTGGTCGATGGAGAGGTCGTGGCGCAGTTGGTGGGTGACGGGGCTGTCAGTCATCGGCTGGTTCCGTTCTCGTCGTCGAGCCGGTGGGCAGGTGTTGGGAGGTGTGGTGGCTGAACCGATTACGTAGCGCCAGCGAGACGTAGACCAATCCGACCAGGACCGGGACTTCGATGAGCGGGCCGACGACCCCGGCCAGCGCTTGGCCGGAGGTGGCGCCGTAGGTGGCGATCGCCACGGCGATGGCCAGTTCGAAGTTGTTGCCGGCGGCGGTGAACGCCAGGGTGGTGGTGCGCTCATAACCCAGATCCAACAGCGTGCCGAGCAGGTAGCCCCCGCCCCACATGACGGCGAAGTACGCCAACAGAGGTAGGGCGATGCGGGCGACGTCCCAGGGTTGGTGGGTGATCTGATCGCCTTGCAGGGCAAAGAGAATCACGATGGTGAACAGCAGACCGTAGAGGGCCCATGGGCCGATCGTCGGTAGGAACTTGGCCTCATACCAGTCGCGGCCCTTGGTTTTCTCGCCGATGCGGCGGGACAGGTAGCCGGCCAATAGCGGGATGCCGAGGAAGATGAGTACGGATTTGGCGATCTGCCACGGTGAGGTGTCGATGGTGGTTTGTTCCAGGCCGAGCCAGCCGGGCAACACCGACAAGTAGAACCAGCCCAGCACGGCGAACATGATGACTTGGAAGATCGAGTTGAGCGCGACGAGGACGGCGGCGGCTTCGCGGTCTCCGCAGGCCAGGTCGTTCCAGATGATGACCATGGCGATGCAGCGGGCCAGTCCGACGATGATCAGGCCGGTGCGGTATTCGGGCAGGTCGGGCAGTAGCAGCCAGGCGAGTGCGAACATCAGCGCGGGTCCGAGCACCCAGTTCAGGACCAGTGAGGAGAGCAGGAGTTTGCGGTCGCCGGTGACGGTGTCGAGGCGGTCGTAGCGGACTTTCGCCAGCACCGGATACATCATGATCAACAGGCCCAGGGCGATCGGCAGCGAAATCCCGTCGATCTGAACCTTTTCCAGAGCGGTGTTCAGGCCGGGGATCCAGCGGCCCAGCAGCAGCCCTGCGACCATGGCCGCGCCGATCCATAAGGGCAGGAACCGGTCGAGGGTGGAGAGCTTGCCGACGACCGCTGGAGGGGATGTGGTGGTGTCGGTCATGCCGATACTCCCGCCACGGTGTGGGCGGTGGTCGCGCCGAGGAGCACGGCCAGGCTGGCCAGCGCTTCGGGCACCACGGCGTAATACACCCACGACGCCCGGCGCTGCGAGGTCAGCAATCCAGCGTCCCGCAGCACTTTGAGGTGATGGCTGATGGTCGGCTGGGAGACTTCCAGCCCGGGTGAGATGTCACAGACGCAGGCCTCGCTGCCGGCGTGGCTGGCGATCGCCGAGAACAGCTGCAGCCGCACCGGATCGGCCAGCGCCTTGAGCTTGACCGCCATATCCGCCGCCACCGCCGCCGATATGGGTTCGTGCAGCAGGGCGCCCGGAGGGCAACACACTTGATCGGCCAACATCTCCCGGGACTTCGACATACATCGATATTGACAGCTATCGAATCAGATGGCAAATGAACGTCAGGTGAAGATGAGCTGGGCCGCGTGGAAGTCGAAATGGCGCCCTGGGTAGCGGTAGACGTCTTCGAGCGTCATGTAATCGGAGAAGAACGGATCCCATCCCGGCGGGAAGTGCATGCCGCGGCGCAGGGAGTCGTCGGTTTCTCGGGCGAGTCGTTGTTGCAGCGCGGCGATGACCCGGTCGAGTTTGGCGCCCATCCTGACCCGGTTGTAAACCAGGGCGGCGGCACACGATCCGTAGTAGTTGACGTGATGAAACGGCGTGGTCGCGGCGTTGAGCACCCGGGCGTAGGTGACGCTGACGCGGTCAGGCAGTCGGCCCATCACCCGCACCAGGGGCAGCAGTCGCTGCACGACCATGTAGCCGAACACCATGTGGAACAGCAATTGCTCGTTGGTCCAACGGGTTCCGCGCGTCGGGGCGCCCCAGTCGTCGGGACCGGCGGCCGCCAGTAGCTGGTGAAACGTGACACGCGCGCGCTCCAGATCGGCAGCGATGGCGTCGCGGTCCATGCCCCGATCATGCGCCTACCGCGGCCCGTGTGGCCACGGCCGCGGCAGGTCGCGAACGGTCGGCTAGCAGCAGGATGCTGCGGCTTGATCTGACTCCTTGGATGCGCCGCCGCAGCACACATCACCGTCACCCTCACTGGATTCGTCGAGGTGCTGTGGGCTGGCGCCGAATGTGTCGGAGTCGGCCAGCACGGTGTAGACCTCCCATTTCTCCCCGGCCGGGCCGGTCACCCAGACCTTGTCCTGGGTGGCGAAGCAACAGGTGGTGCCGATCTCCTCGTCGGTGAACAGCCCCTCGCCGGTCAGCCGGGCGATCTCGGCATGGACGGCTTCCCTGGACTCCACCTCGACGCCGAGGTGGTTGATGGTGCCGCCCTTACCGGGGTTTTCCAGCAGCACCAGCTTCAGCGGCGGCTCGGTGACGGCGAAGTTGGCATAGCCCGGCTTCACCTTCGCCGGAGTGGTGTTGAACAGCTTGGAGTAGAACGTGATCGCCTCATCGAGATCATCAACATTGAGGGCGAGTTGAACACGGGACATAATCCGCCTCCTCTAGGGCTGAGGCATATATCGAATTGACGCGTCGACCTCAGGATGCCACCTTTTTGATATATGTCAAGATTGGTGGCAGGATGGGGTCATGCCCAAAGCGCTGCCCGTGATCGACATGTCCGCGCCGGTATGCTGCGCCCCGGTAGCCGCGGGCCCGATCAGCGACGACGACGCCCTGGCGGTGGCGATGCGCCTGAAGGCGCTCGCCGACCCGATGCGGGTCAAAATCATGTCTCTACTGTTCAGTTCGCGCCCCGGCGAGGAGACCAGCGGGGAACTGGCCGGGGCGCTCGACTTGAGCGAATCCACCGTCAGCCACCACCTGGGCCAACTCCGCAAAGCCGGGCTGGTGATCTCCGACCGTCGCGGCATGAACGTCTTTCACCGCGTCAAACCCGAAGCGCTCCAAGCACTCTGCGTGGTGCTCGACCCCGACTGCTGCACTTAGCCGACAGGTGAGCTGGACACCGTCGCCGCGCGCGCGGGTCAGCTGGGATGCTCCGGAATGACCGCCCCACGGTGAGATGATCAGGTGATCTGTTCGTGAAGGGTGTCGAGTTGGCCGTAGAGCAGCTCGATCGTTGATTGTTGTTCTGCCACGGTGGCTTTGAGTGCGGCGATCTCTTTGTCTTTGGCGGCGAGCCGGTGGCGCAGCGCAGCGTCGATGCTGGTTTCGCGGCCGGCCGGTGCTGGCTGGCGGGCGGCGGGGCGGTCGCGGTACTGCTTGATGAGGGCCACCAGGTCGTCGTGTTTGTAGATGGTCTTGCGGGACACCTTGGCGCGGCGGGACACGGTGGAGAAGTTGATGTCGGCGTTGGTCTTGCGCAGGTAGGCGATCGCTTTTTCGACGGCACGCCGCTTCTCATCGCTGCGGCCGTCGCGGTATTCGGCCAGCGCATTCAGTGCTTTCTGGGTGGGTGGCGGCGGCTTGGGGCGACTCATCGCGGCGTGTCCGGGTCAGCCTTGCGCAACACTGATTCGTGGCTTCCGCGGGCAGCAGTCTGCATCGTGGGTGCCCGGTTGGCGGTACCCGCACCGGCGACGCTGTTTGCGCCGTCATCGGTCACGTCGTCGCGGTGGAGCCGGTCGAGGATGGCGTCCAGGGAGGCGATTTCGCGTCGACGCTCATGGATCCACACGTTGTCGTCGGTGAGCTCGCGCCCGGTGCGGGCACGGTACTGTTCGCGGCGGACGTCGATCAGTTTCAGGGTCCTGGCGCGTTGGTCGACCAGTTCGTCGAGGTGGGTGGCGTCGGTGGCGAAATGCCCGCATGACAAGCAGGCGTTGCCTTTGTCGCAGGTGGCTACCGGTGGCAGCAGGCATACCCCGTTGGGCAGCACCCGGTCGGTGCGGGCCGAGAGCTGGGTCATGTCGTAGATGTCGGACGGGCTGATGGTGATATCGGTGCCATGGGCGCCGATCTTTTTGTGCCGCAGGAACTCCGCTTCGGCGGTCGCTTGCAGGGTGGCGGCATAGCGCAGGGTCATCGCCGGGGAGGCGTGTCCGAGATAGCGCTGCACCACATGGATCGGGACGCCGTCGTTGAGCAGCTCGGTGGCCCGGGTGTGGCGCAGCCGGTGGGTCTGGGAGAACCGCAGCGGGTGGCCGGCGGTGTCGGTGAGACCGTGGATGTTGTCGAGCCGATTGAGGATCCGGCTGTAGGAGTCATAGCTGCGTGGTCGTTGGCCCTGGTGCTGGTAGCGCACCCCGAGGAACAGGTACTTCGTCTCCAAATCCGGGTAACGCCGCCGGATCCAGTCTTGCTGTTCGCTGATCACGTTGACCACGGCCTGCTCGACCAGAATGGTGGGCACCACCCCGTCGACTTTGGTCTGCTGGTAACGCAGTTTGGCCACGAACCCATCGGGAACGTCGGTGGCTCCCGCGGGGCGGTCATGCCCCGGGATCGGCTGCAGCGGGTCGAAATCGAGCATCAGAATCTCCGAGGCCCGGCGCCCGGTCAACGCTTGCAGCAGCCAGATCCGGGCCGCTTGCGGATCGCCGAGACCAGCCACGACCGAGATGGTGGAATCGGGATGGGTGATGACCACCGGTTTGCCCGCATCGGCGGCCAGCACGTCGAGATAGCACAGCATCCGCTGCAGCTCGGCGGTCGAAAACCAGGTCAGCTCCCGGCCGCCGGTAGGGCGTCGGCTGCGAAACGCCGCACCCCACAACCGGGTATGGGTGTCGGTCAACCGGCTCCAGCGAGGATCTCCGGTCGCTGCCGCGGCTTCCTCGGCATGGTCCACCATGAACGTGTAGAACATCTGAATCTTGGACTGGACGACCGCGATCGTCGCCGCCGACAGCGGACGCTCCGGTTTGGCCCGCGCGGCAGGTGATTTGAGGTATTCGGTGAACTCGGTGAACACCAGCCGCAGCGCCGCCCGGTCGGTGCTGATCACCGGATCATCGATCCCGCGTTCGACCAAGAATGGACCCAGATGGCGGGTGATGCCGCGGGTGCGGCCGATCACCGACGACCAGCGCAGCAGTTCAGCCGTCAAACAGGTGCGCAGCCAGAACCGCACCCCTTCACGCAGCCAGACCGGTTCGATCCCTCCGAGGCGGGCAACCTGGTCATGGCAGGGTTCGTGCTCACGCTGCGGGATGCGGGGATCAGCGTCCAGATCCCAGATGTCATGAGCCCACCATGGCCGGTCGGTGCAGCGGACCGACACGTACAGGTGCAGGTGCTCGATGAAACTGGCCACGTTGCGCCGAAACCCGGCCGAGGGCAGCCGACCGGTGCGGCGCTCGAACTCGCGTACCCCGTGACGCACGATGGCCTCGGCGCTCAGATCAGCGACACTGACCGGGTAACGCCGGTGCCGTTGGTGGTAGTCGGCGGCGGCGATGCTCAGTGCACCGCTGGTCCATTTCAGCAGCGACGGTTCGATCTTGCGACGTTCTTCGTGTCCACACAGCCACACCCACCACGCGAGCTCCTCGCACAACCGTTGCGGCACACCCTGCGGGGTGAAGTCGTGGCCGTCCGGGGTGGGCCGGTAGCGCGGGTTGCGCTGAAAGACCGTGTTGGCCGGGCCGGTATCCAGGTGATAGACCAGCCTGCGCCACTGCGGCGGCACTTGTTGCCACTGCTGTGTCCACCGATCCCCGGCGGCACCGCGCGTCGGTGGGGTATGCGCTGGTGCAGGACTGTCATTGCCCGTCACGGTTCACCTTCCACCCAGCGACATAGTTCTTCCATTCGGCCAGCGTGCGCATCTCGGCGTCGGCGGTCACCCACCCGTAGGTCGACAACGTGGTCTGCACGTCGGCGTGACCGAGACGACGCATCACCACATGCACATCCACCCCAGCCAGCAACAACGCGGTGGCGTGGGTGTGGCGCAGCCAGTGCGGCGTCCACTGCTCAGGCAGCACGCCGGTTCGGCGCGCGGTGATCAGATCCACCTTGTCGTAGATGGTTTCCGGTCGCAGCGGGGCATAGCGCACGCCTCGCACCAGGTTGACAAACACGAAACACGACGCCAGATCGCCGACCGTGACATCCGCGCCGGCGGCCACCAACTGCCACACGTACTCGGTGTAGAGGGCGACCAGATCGTCGCCGATGTAAATCCGGCGCGGGCCCGATTTCGCGCGCACCCCGTGCGGATGATCATCACGGCCCGCCACCATCACCGATGGGGTACCGCCACCGGCAATATCAAAATCACTGTGGCGCAACGACAACGCCTCACCGAGCCGCATCCCGGTTTCGGCCAACACCGCGAAGAACAACCGGTCACGCAGCCCCGCCCCGCCGCCCGACCATTCACCCGAGACCGTCTGGACACTGCACGCATCCAAGATGGCGTTGACCTGCACCGGCAGCAGCACCGGTGTTTCGGCGCGCTGCAGGCCGCGGAGCCGGTGAATCGGCCCGTCCTGCTCGCGTTTCGGGCCGACCCCGGCCAGAAACGGTGCATAGCGGCCCCGCCGGGACGTACGAGCATGACTGGCGTACAACCGCCGGTAGGGGCGCACCAGGTCATGGGCATTGGCGAAATACCGGTACATCGACAACACCGCCGCACTGCGCGGCAGCAGCGAGGATTCGGCCAATCTCTGCTCCGGTTCACCGATACGGGCCACCCCAGGCAGATCCCCGGTGCGCAGATAAGCCAGGAACTGGCCAAACAGACTGGTGGGGAAGTCATCCCACGCGGTACCGGTACCCTCCAGCACCGTCCACCACGCCGCCAGCCCATAGGCATAGGCGCGCAGCGTGTTCGGTGAGCCCCCTTGGTTGCGCAGAAACGTCAGGTACTCGCGCGCCGGGGCCACGGGCAGCTTGTCGACGCCGACCACCGTGTAGGTGGGTGGCCGGTCCTCAAAGCGCACCCGCTGCACCTGTGCCACCGTCAGCCGCACCCCACCACATTCACGATGGCCTGCCCTTACGGAAATCGTCCAACCGGATCACCTGGGAGCCGCCATCGGCCGGTGGGGCCGCGGTGCGGCCATGGCCGACACTGGCCGCGACCGGATTATGCTCGGCCGCCGGCGCCGGCCGCTGCGTGGCCAAAAACCAATCCAGCACATCAGCGGGATAGATCATCGAATCCCGGGCGCTCAGCATCCGCACCGACGCGCCGCCGTAGCAGCGCTCCACCCACTTACGCAGCAGCCGGGGCCGCTCCGGGACGCGGTCAGCCCACCCCGGTTCCGTCATACCCCACGTGTGCCCGGTATCCGGGTTGATCCGTGAATGCAGCTGGGTGGTCAACATTTTCGCCCGATCCGGCGCGATCAGCCCCGAATCCCGCAGATGCATGATCAACGACCCCAACGACAGACCCCACTTGGCTTTGAGCGGACGCAGATTCAACAGCGACATCACCCGCGGCAACTCACCGGCGATGACCCCTGCCGGGGCCAACAACTCGGTCGCGAACCGGTTTGCCTCCAACTCGTCGGCGGCACTGACCGAGCAATAGGCGTGACTGTGCAACACCAAATGACCGAGCTCATGGGCGACCGTGAACCGGGTCCGCTCCCACGAGTCGCTATCCCTCAACACCAGCAGCGGCCGGTCCCGTAACCGGCCCACCCAACTCGAATACCCCAAATGCCGCTCATCACGAGAACGCCCACCGGTAGCGGCGAATTCGCTTTCCCATTCACCGGCGACCCGGCGCCGGACAATCACCGGAGCACCCAGCCGCTCGGCCTCATACATCAAATCGTCAAGCGGCTCATCGGGTTCCAGTCCCATCGCCTCACGCAGACGTGCTGCGGCCACCGTGATCGAACTGTGTGCCAGCTCATCGGGACTGACCGTCGGAACCTTCACCGGAGGCAGCTTCGACCGGCCATCGAGCTCACCGAGAAAATCGCCTGCCAACGACGCGAACGTCGCCAGAAACTCCTGCTCACCCAACGTCATTGACTTCGGCGCCCGAAACAGCAACTCGTTCGCGGTGATCCGTGTCCGCGGCTCCGAGCTGAAAAACGCTGCAGGAAACCGGAACAACCCCGCCAGCAACGCAACATCGCCGTCGTCGAGCCGCACCGTCAGCGACTTCTCAATCTGGGACTGCCGTGACGTACTCCAGCCTGTGGCTTCCACCACCGACCGTGCCGTCATCCGCCTCAACAACCGGGCCTGCCGGACCCGTGCACCAAAAACCTCAATCATCGTGCGCTCAATTCAACGTCACCGGGTTGGGAAACCCACATGCACCCAACACTGTGCACGATGGCTACGACGAT
This sequence comes from Mycolicibacterium mageritense, assembly GCF_010727475.1. Lineage (NCBI taxonomy): Bacteria > Bacillati > Actinomycetota > Actinomycetes > Mycobacteriales > Mycobacteriaceae > Mycobacterium > Mycolicibacterium mageritense. The sequence goes on along the minus strand of NZ_AP022567.1, from coordinate 1,999,689 downwards.
TTCGGCGGACCGTCCTCCTCGTCCTGATCGCTCGCAGCGTCCTCGTCGACCTCGGCGAAGTCGTCGTCGCGGCGCCGTGTCCCGAAAGTCCCCGGTCCCGCGCCCTCCCGACGGCTCCCGCCGAGACCAACATTGAATGAGCGGTCCTCCATGATCGGCGGCGGCAACGGTGTCCGACCGTAAAGAACCTCCACATTGTCGAGGAGTAGTCCCGCCGCGAGGACCGCGCCGCCGAAAAACCCGCGACCGTCCGGCCACCACAACAGGTATTCCCGATACTTCTGCGGCTCGGGAATACCCTCTTCGCCACCGATCGGGTGACCCAGCACCTCCTCGATGCTGTACTGCTCCCCACCCGGCACAAACGGCACAGTCTCGATCAGCTGACCAGTCCGCCGATTGCGCGGATGCTTGCGCACATAAATCCGCGAGCCCTTCCCGTCGAGCAGAAGAACTCCCATCCCGTTGCCCGCCTTGACTTTTAGAGTCGAATCGGGAGTCTCCCGCCGTAACCGCGATAGCAGAAACGTTTCCAACACCGAGCACGACACCGTGATCGGTCGCACATTGCTGCCCTGATCGACAAAACGATCTGGGACTTCCGGATGCCGCGCAGCCAGATCCCCATGCGCCTCGCCCAAAACCTGAGCATGCTGCCGGACGAGTTCCTCCACCAACTGCTGAGGATCGTCGTGTAGTTCCATGGGGTAAACATTTACCCCGGTATCCCACACTCAACCTCGCGCCACGCCGCTGCCGGTCGGCAAAATTTTGGCTGCTCATACCTAATAGGTTACATGTATGCGTGGATAAAACTGCACTTCAACACACCTTTAAGGCGTGTTTTGAGAATTTAACGCCTGATAACGACTGGGTTCGGTCTTCCACCTCCAAGGCGACCTGGTGGACCAGGACCGGCTCTCCGCATGCGCCGATCTGTTGATGACGACCAGTCCGAACGTGTTGGTATACACCGCGATTGACGGTTGGCGCCGGCAGATGGTGCAGCACGGCCACGAATTGATGGGTGCCGCACTCGAATTGGCCGACCGCACCAGGCGCGACATCGAGCAGCAGATCGACGGTATCGAGGTGCTCGACGACGAACTTCTCGGCGTGCAGGCCTCACACGACCTGGACCGGTTGCAGATCATGATGGACGTTTCGGCGACCGGCACGTCGGGTTATCAGGCTGGGGATTGGTTGCGCGAGTACTGCCAGGTCGACATGGGGATGACCGATCATCGCAGGATTCTGGCGACCATGTCGTTCGCCGACGGCGCGGATACCGCGGGTCGCCTGCTCCATGCGCTGTCGCTGTGGCGCAAGGCGGCAGCCGATTTCGAGCGGCCGCCCCGGGTCGAGCTTCCGACGCCTGCCGAACTGGAACTGGAGACGGTGGCCTCGCCACGCGACGCATTCTTCGGTCCCGTCGAGAAGGTGCCCGCCGAGCAGGCCGCGGGCCGGATCTCGGCCGAGCAACTCACGCCGTACCCGCCGGGGATCCCCGCGGTGGTGCCCGGTGAACTGATCAACGAGGCCGTGCTGGATTACCTGCGCACGGGAGTCGAGGCCGGGATGAATGTGCCGGACGCGGCTGATCCACAACTCCGTACAGTGCGGGTCACGGCGTAGCGGCTCACCGCGTCGTCCTGGCGCCGCCGTTGACCGCGATGACCTGGCCGGTGATGTGCCGCGCGCCCGCCGACGCCAGGAATGCCACAGTCTCCGCGATATCGCCAGGTGTACCGGCACGTCCGGTCGCGGTGGCCGCGATCAGGTCCGCCCGTCGCGCACCGGACAGTCGGTCTCGAAAGAACTCGGTGTCGGCGATGTACCCGGGTGAGACCACGTTGGCGGTGACACCACGCGATCCGAGTTGTCGTGACAGGTCCACGTTCCACGAGGCGACCGCGGCCTTCGCCGCGCCGTAGGAACCCGAACCCTGGTCGGCGGCAATCGAACCGATCGTGACGACCGCGCCGCCGTCGGTGAACTTGGCGTGCAGTGCGGTGGTCATCACGACTGCCGACAGCACGTTGGCGGTGAAGTTCGACAGCCACGCGTCGGCTACCGCACGCAGGGACTGCTGGGCATCTGCGTCGAAGTCGCGGTTGCCGCCGGCGTTGTTGACCAGCACGTCGACGTGGTCGAGAGATGCGGCGAAGGTTTCGACGGCTTCCAGGTCGGTGGCGTCGAAACACGCGGGGGTGACGTCCCCCGGCAGGTCGCCCGCCGTTCGCTCGAGCGCATCGCGGCGGCGGCCGGTGATGACGACCGCATCCCCGGCCGCTGCGAAGCGTCGTGCGATTGCCGTACCGATTCCGGTCCCACCGCCGGTGACAACGACGAGGCGTCCCATTGTCCCTCCTTGATCGAATCGCGAGGTATGTTATTTAGGCCTAAACATAGCAGACTGTTTAGATCTAAACGAGGTGGCGATGTCGCTTGATCCGCAAGACCCCGTCGATGCGATCGCACTGGCGTGGGCCGAGGAGCGTCCAGGGACCGAAGTCGGGTCGATCGGCATCGTCACGCGCGTCTGGCATGCCGCGAAACTCCTCGGCGAGGACCGGCGACGGACGTTGGCCGCGGCCGGCGCCGACACGGCAGTTCTCGATCTGCTGTCGGTGTTGCGCCGCAGCGGCGCACCGTACCGGCTGACCACGCGGGAACTCGCTGACGCGACCATGGTCACGGCGGGGGCGATCTCTCAGCGCGTCGCCCGTGCCGAACGTGACGGGCTGGTCGTCCGCACCGCGCGTGACGACGGCTCTCGCCGGGTCGACGTGGAACTCACGCCCGCGGGCCACGCGCTCGTCGAAGAACTCGTCGATCGGGTGCTGGGACGCGAAGCCGAACTCGTCGGCCACCTCGATGCCGTTGAGCAGCAACAGCTTGCGCAGCTGCTGCGCCGCTTGCTCGACGGGCTCGACCACAAACTCGGCAAGCGCAAGATCGGCCAGGTCGGCGACTAGCCGAGCTGTTCCCCGGCCACGCGCAAGTCGTCGACCAGCGCGGCGAAAGCGTTGTCGCGATCCTCTTTCGGGCCGCGCAGCAGTGACGACGGATGCACGGTTGCGAAGGTCGCGGGATCGTGCGGCGCCAGTTCGGCGGGCAGGTGCAGCATCTCGCCGCGATGCTGCGTCACGCGGAAGTCGTCGCCCAACAGGGATTTCGCCGCGGTCGCACCGAGCAGCACCACGACTTCCGGTTCGACGGCGTCCAACTCGGCGAGCAGCCACGGGCGGCACGCGACCACCTCGGTACGGCTCGGTGTCTTGTGGATACGGCGCTTGCTGCCTGCCGCACGGCTGAACTTGAAGTGCTTGACCGCGTTGGTCAGGTAAACGCGCTCGCGCTCGATGTGGGCTTCGAGCAGGGCCTTGTCGAGCACCCGGCCCGCGGGCCCGACGAACGGTGCGCCCGCGCGATCCTCCTGGTCGCCGGGTTGCTCACCTACCAACATCATTCGGGCGCTCGACCGGCCCGCGCCGAACACGGTTTGACTGGCGTCGCGGTAGAGCGCGCAACCTTCGCACGTGCGGGCTGCGGTCGCGAGCTCGGCCAGTTCGTGTGTGGGTGGCACAAACTCCTCTGCTCCGGGCATGACAAGGGGATACCCACTTTGCGGTTTGGCCGCGCATGGTCCGGGTACCCGTCGGACAGCAACAGGAGATGATGACATGACCAGCGCTGCGCGCTCAGCAGATTACGGGTTTCGGCCATCGGCCAGCAACCGCATCCTGCATCGCCGCCGCAGCCTCGAAGCGGTTGCTCTGGGAACCGGCTGCCGGGTCGCTGTGAAGAATGCAGTCCGGGTATGGGCGCTACAGCCCAATTTGGCGTGGCCGCTGGGCTCGATCGACCGCGTCGTCGGATATCTTCCGCGTCGTACCCCTGCGTCGGTGCAAACGGTCGAGTTGCCCACCTGCCCGGCCGAATTGGTGCGTGCAACAGGCGCTTCGGCCCGCAACGCGATCCTCTATCTGCACGGCGGCGCGTTCATGACGTGCGGGCTCAACACTCACCGCTCGCTTGTCGCCCGGCTTTCGCGGGCGGCGGACGCGGTGGTGCTCAACGTGGGATATCGCCTGTTGCCGGCCTCCGGTCTGTCCGATGCCCTCGACGACGCGCTCGCGGGTCTGCACTGGTTGCGGGCGAGCGGCTATGGCCCGGATCGGGTTGTCATCGCCGGTGATTCGGCCGGCGGCTACCTGGCCTTCGCGGCGGCCCTGAAGTTGATCGCCCGAGGCCTGACTCCGGCTGCCGGACTCGCGGCGATCTCGCCGCTGATCGACCTGGACCCGGCCCGTAAGCTGGCGCACCGCAACGCGCGGCGGTGCTCGATGTTCACCGGGGCGGCGCTCTCGTCGTTCGCGCGATATCTGCGGCAGACCGATCGCCGCGGCGAACGTCCCGTGGTCGACCCCGCGGTGGCCGATTTGTCGAACATGCCGCCGGTGGCGATCCACGTCAGTGCCGACGAGTCGCTGCTGGCTGATTCGGAGTTGATGGCAGCCCGGCTCGGCGCCGCGCAAACACGGTGCGACCTGCATGTGTGGCAAGGGCAGATCCATGATTTCCCATTGGCGGCCGACGTCCTCCCGGAAGGCCGCAGCGCGATCCGGAATCTGGGTGACTTCGTCAAGGAGGTGACCAGCGGTCGCCGTCGTTTATCGCCCGTCAGTGCGGGGTATCCGGCCTGATGCTCTGACCTGACGAGGAGACACTGTGGACGACGAAGCAAATCCCAAGCAACAGCAACTCGATGACGTCCGGGTCGACGCAGCCACCGGATACCTGACCACGCAGCAGGGCGTCCGGGTCGACCACACCGACGACGCGCTGTCCGCGGGTGACCGCGGACCCACCCTCTTGGAAGATTTCCACGCCCGGGAAAAGATCACGCACTTCGACCATGAGCGGATCCCGGAGCGCGTGGTCCATGCTCGCGGCGCGGGCGCCTACGGCTACTTCGAGCCATACGACAGCTGGCTGGCGGAGTACACCGCCGCCAAGTTCCTCACCACGCCGGGCACCCAGACGCCGGTGTTCGTGCGATTCTCGACCGTGGCCGGCTCGCGTGGATCGGCCGACACAGTGCGCGACGTGCGTGGCTTCGCAACCAAGTTCTATACCGCACAAGGCAATTACGATCTGGTCGGCAACAACTTCCCGGTGTTCTTCATCCAGGACGGCATCAAGTTCCCCGACTTCGTGCACGCGGTCAAACCCGAGCCGCACAACGAGATCCCGCAAGCCGCGTCGGCCCACGACACCTTGTGGGATTTCGTGGGCCTGCAGCCCGAAACCCTGCACACCATCATGTGGTTGATGTCGGATCGGGCGTTGCCCCGCAGTTACCGCATGATGCAGGGGTTCGGTGTGCACACCTTCCGGCTGGTGAACGCTTCTGGCGAAGGAACTTTCGTGAAGTTCCACTGGAAGCCGCGCCTCGGAGTGCATTCCCTGCTCTGGGAGGAGTGCCAGACGATCGCAGGCAAGGATCCCGACTTCAACCGCCGAGATCTCTGGGACAGCATCGAATCCGGGCAGTATCCGGAATGGGAACTCGGCGTGCAGTTGGTGCCCGAGTCCGACGAGTTCGCCTACCCCTTCGATCTGCTCGACGCCACCAAGATCATTCCCGAGGAGACGGTTCCCGTGCGGCCGGTCGGGCGGATGGTGCTCAACCGCAACCCGGACAACTTCTTCGCCGAAACCGAACAGGTCGCGTTCCACACGGCCAACGTGGTGCCCGGAATCGATTTCACCAACGATCCGCTGCTGCAGTTCCGCAACTTCTCGTATCTGGACACCCAGCTGATCAGGTTGGGCGGGCCGAACTTCGCGCAGCTGGCGGTGAACCGTCCGGTGGCCGAGGTGCACAACAACCAGCGCGACGGCTATGGCCAGCAGACCATTCCCAAAGGCAAGACCAGCTATTTCAAGAACAGCCTCGGCGGGGGTTGTCCCGCGCTGGCCGACGAGGACGTCTTTCGGCACTACACGCAACGCATCGACGGTCAGGCCATGCGGCAGCGCGCGGAGAGCTTCAAGGATCACTACAGCCAGGCGCGCCTGTTCTGGAAGAGCATGTCCGAGGTGGAAGCCCGCCACATCGTCGCGGCGTTCGCATTCGAGCTCGGAAAGGTCGACGCCACGGCCGGTATCCGCGAGCGGGTGGTCGAACAACTCAACATCGTGGACAACGACCTTGCCGCCCGGGTCGCGGCCAAGCTCGGCCTGCCGGCCCCCGCCGAGGTGCCGGTCGAGCTCGATCTCCCTGCGTCACCGGCGTTGTCGCAACTCAACACGGCCACCGACACCATCGAGTCGCGCAAGATCGCGCTGCTTGCCGACAACGGGGTCGACGTCGCGGCGGTAGAACAGTTCGTCGCGGCGATGCGCGACCGCGGTGCGATCGTCGAGGTGCTGGCGCCCATCGGAGGCGGTACGTTGCGCGGAGCCGATGGCGGCGAGCTTCCGGTCGACCGGGGCATGACGACGATGTCGTCGGTTCTCTACGACGCGGTGGTCGTGCCCGGCGGCACCGAGTCGGTGCAGAGCCTTGCCGCCGACGGTTACGCGGTGCACTTCGTCACGGAGGCCTACAAACACCTCAAACCGGTTGCGGCGCAAGGTGGCGGCCGCGAATTGTTGCGTGCCGCCGGGGTGTTCGAGCGGCTGTCCGACAGCGCCGAGGTGGCTGCCGAGCGTGGCGTGGTGACCACCGCAGCCGAGGAGCTGCCCGCCGAGTTCATCGAGTCCTTCGTGGCGGCGCTGGCGCAGCATCGCGTGTGGGACCGCGAGACCGACGCGGTCCCGGCCTGACGTGTTTTCGACCGTCTTCCCTGGGGCATTCAACGAAGATGACCGAGAGCAGCAACGACGAAACCGGCCCGTCGGACACGTTGCCGCCGAGTGAGGCGACGGATTCCGACGAGGTAGCCAATGTCGACGGCGACGAGGTCGTGGATCCGCCCGAGGACTGGCAGGCGGCCGACGAGCCGCCAGGGCCGTCGGAATCACTCGACCGCAAGCTCGATGCGGAAGAACCCGACGTGACCAGCGACGAGCCGCCGCGGCGCGACGTCGACGAGAGGGTGGCCGAAGCCGAGGATGTGGAAGTCGTGCACCCCGACGACACCCGGGACGAGCCCGACGACGGTGACTCGCTGTTCCCCGTCGTACGGTGATCAGCCCGCCTGCCGCTGCAAGGTGACCGATGCGGTGTTGGTGTCGGACTGCGCGGCGATGCCGCGGCCCTGCGCGGTGACCGCGAGCGCGGTGCGGTCACCGCGGAACAGGTCGCGGGAGAACTCGCACGGCGACCCGTCCTGGTCGTAGGCGACGCGGGTGATCATCAGCAGCGCGGATTTCGGCTTGATGCCGAGCAGGGTTGCCTCGTTGCTGGTGGCGGTGACTGCCTCGATCCGCTCGTCGGCACGCATGGTCTCCAGCCCGTATTTGGACTGCAGAACCTCGTACAGCGAGCCGCCGAGCTGTTGTTCGAGCAGTCCGGGGAACCGTTCGGCCGGGAACTGCGCGTGTTCGAGCGAGATGGGGGAGCCGTCGGCCAGTCGGACCCGGTGGATCTCCACCACATAGTCGCCCGGCCCGAGCCGCAGCGCGGTCTGGGTGGCCTGGTCCGGTGTGGTGATGCGGGTCGACAAGACCCGGGTGCCTGCGACATAGCCCTGATTGGCCAGAAACGCGGGCACCCCGACGACATCGGAGAGGTTGCGCTCGACCTGGCCGTGGCTGATGAAGATGCCGCCGGAACGGCCGATCACCCGATGGACCAGGCCGGCCTCCTCCAACGCCGACAGCACCTGGCGGAGGCTGGACCGGCTGGTTCCGTAGCGTTCGGCAAGATCGCGTTCGCTGCCAAGCTTGGCACCCGGAGCGCCCGCGTTGATGTCGGCGACGATCCGCCGCCTCAACTCTTCGCTCTGCGCCGCCATCCGGTCCCCCTCACCGCTTATTGGTCCAGCCAATTCTAGCCGGACCGGATTCACAGTTCGGCGATAGCCAAATGAGATTCCGGAAGGATCTGTCCACCGTCCACCACCAGGGACTGGCCGGTGATGTAGGCGGCCTCGTCGGTCGCGAAGAACAGCGCGGCGTTGCCGATGTCGGCAACCGAACCGAGCCGGCCGGCCGGCACCGCCGACGACATTTGGTCGAGGTATTCCTGGCCCATTTCTTCGAGGCCCTCGGTGATGATGTTGCCGGGCAGAACCGCGTTGATGGTGATCTTCTTGGGCGCGAGTTCCATTGCGGCAGTACGCAAGAAGCCGAGCTGAGCCGCCTTGCTGGCGCCGTAGTGCGACCATCCCGGGTAACCCGTGATCGGCCCGGTGATCGAGGACGTGATCACGACGCGGCCGTGTCCACTCTCGGTCAGCGCGTCGAGAGCGGCCTGCACGATGAACACCGTGCCCTTGAAGTTGACCGCGAGCACCTGCTCGAGGTCGTCCGGCGTCAGATCCGCCAGCCGGCCCGAGGGGAAGATGCCGGCATTGGCACACACGATGTCCAGGCCGCCGTGCCGGGCGACCGCCTCGGCTACCGCGCGGCGGGAGTCTTCGGGGTTGGACACGTCGGCGCTCACGGCGCTGACCTTGCCGGGTGCGCCTGCCAGGGCCTCGACGGCCTGGTCCAGGTCGGCCTGATTGCGGCCGGTGATCACGACGTTGATACCGGCCCCGGCCAGGGTTGCGGCGATGCCGCGGCCGATGCCCTTGCTACCACCGGTGACGATGGCTGAGCGACCTGAGAGCGAGGTGAACATAGGTGTCCTTCTGGTTTGAGGGTTAGGTCAGGGAACGGCCGTTCGAACTGAGATAGCGGTCGGCCAGCGCGCAGCTGCCTGCGGCGTAGCTGATCGCCTTGGTGGCCGATTCCTTGGAGTGGCTGTGGCTGCCCATCCAGGCCAGCAGCAACAGCCGGCGTAGCAGCACGAACGAGGCCAGCATGTCCTCGTCCTCGGTGGGCAGCTCCCGGCGACTGCGGTAGCCGGACACCCAGGATTCCTGCCATTCGGGCAGCTTCGGGTCATCCTCGATGAAGGACACCGCGGTTCCGAAATCGTAGAAATACCAACCGAACCCGCAGTCGTCGAAATCGATGACGGTGATCCCCGAGCTCACCGGGTCGACCAGCAGGTTGGCCAGTCGCAGATCGGCGTGGATGAGACCGAACCGCTCCGGCCCGGTGCCGTATTCGACGAGGCGGCGGTGCAGCAGATCCTGCGCCCGCTCGAGAACCTGGCGTTCGGAGTCGCCGACACCTTCCGCGTCGAGCCAGCGGCCCCACCGGGGCTGGTCACCCAGGCTGTGCTCCCAATCCCACGAGAACCGGCCGAAACCTGCGGGCCGAGTCCAGCGTTGCGAATGTTCGTGCAGCGCAGCGGTGATCCGGCCCAGCAGATGAAAGTCGTCGAGCGTGAGCGCATTCTCGTCCGGCTCGGAACCCGCGACCATGTCGAAATGCACGATGTGCCGTGGATTTCCGTTGACCTCGACCGTGACCAGACGGCTGCCGTCCCGGGCAGGCAGCACCGTCGGGACCGTGACGTCACTGTCGGCCCGCAGCGCGGCCAGCCAGTCCAGTTCGGACTCGATCTCGTGCGGGCGGTGGTAGTTCTCCCGATGCACCCGCAGGATCGACTGGGTTCCGCGGTCTTCCACCAGATAGGTGGCGTTCTCCGACAGGTTCAGCAGCCGCAGGGTGGCCTCGGCGCTGATGTCGTACTGGTCCAGCGCCGCCCGGGCGACCGCAATATCGTCCACGACGACCATCTAGTGCTCCCTGCCGTCGATACCTGCCAGCACCTCCGTGATCCGGTCGCGCGCCACCGTGACGTCCTCGACGCTGCCACCGATGTACAGTCTTCCGGCTGCTCCGATCATCTGCACGTCGACCACCGTAAGCCCAGGCGCGGCCCGTTCGGCTTCGTTGGCCGCGACCGCCGCGAACAGAGCCGGCGTCATCTCGTAGACCAGCAGCGACTGCCCGGGCAGGATCATCGAAGCCTGCCGGTTGCGGTTGAGGATCACCGCGTGCTGATCGGTGATGTCTTCGATGATGTCGTGGTAGAGCACGCGCGGCCGGAGCTGGTCCTCCGGACGGTTGCCGGTGCCCGCGAGGATCGCCTCGCCGGCTCGCTGCACGTCGGACAGATTGGCCGAGTGGATCTCCAGAACCCCGAACTGCCGTTCCACGTACAGAATTCCCGGCTGGATGCCGGGAACCTCACGTAACGCCAGATCGATTACGCGCTCGATCGCCAAGGCGGGCGAAACCTCGACGATCAGGGCGTGCTCGCCTTCGTACGGCGGGTAGCCGCGGGCGCGGGTCGGGGTGCCGAGGTAGGCGGCGAACTGCCGTTGCAGATCCTCCACCAGCAGGTACACGCGGATCTGGGTTTTGATCCCCGTGCCTGCTTCGGTGTCCGTTTCGGTGGCCTGCATGGCTACTTGCTGGACACCGAGAAGTGGGCGCCGAGCTCGTTGTGCGGCCGCGGGATCACGTGCACGCTCACCAGCTCGCCGACCTGCGAGGCGGTTTCGGCGCCGGCCTCGGTGGCGGCCTTCACGGCACCGACCTCGCCCGTGACGATGACGGCCACCAGGCCGTCGCCGACCTGCTGACGGTCGGTGATGGTGACGTTGGCGGCTTTCACCATGGCGTCGGCGGCGGCCAGCGCAGCCACGAAGCCCTTGGTCTCGATCAGTCCGATTGCGTTGCTGGACATGGGTGTTTCTCCTTATTTGTTGGGGTTGGAATCGATGGATCCGATGATGAGTGCGTCGACCGGGGGCGGGGTTCCGGTGAACCAGCTCGCGGCGACCGAACCCTGCGCGATGAGGACGTGCTCACCGACTCCGCTGCCGAGCACGTCGAACGCGATCATCCGGGATCCGGTGCCGTCGATCTCGACTTCGAGGAAGGCGCCGGCCGGAATGCCTTCGATGCGCCTGCTCGACCACACGTTGCCGGTCACAGTCGCTGAAATCATTTGCGCTCCTTCGTCGCTCTGGCGATCATCTGCGCTCCTTCTGAATCGTGACCCCGAGGGCCCGGGCCTTCTCCCGGGCCAGCGGCGTGAGCACCGCCCGGCGGCCGAGCACCAGGGTGCCGCCTGCCATGTCGGCGATGTGCCGTTCGGTGACCGCGCCACTGTCGATGCGGTGGATGGCGCCGGCGCCGCGCGGTCCGGCACCACCGGCCAGCCGGAAGCTGAGCCTGCCGGCCTTGAGATCAGCGCGGTTCTTGGGGTTCTCGAACAGCCGCAGCAGCTTTCGCACGAATCCGTCGAGGTCTGCGTCGCTGCCGAGCCGAACGGTCTCGACCCGGGACTTCTCGTTGGCGGCAAGCGGGCCGGTGGGGGTGAGGCCCATCTGGTCGGCGATGCTGGATGCCGGAGCCGGGGGCGAAGGGACAGCCACCGGCTCCGGAGTCTGGGGTGCGGCCGGTCGCAGACCGGAAACCGCTTCGCGCACAACCTCTCGGACCAGGGCGCGCAACTCGTTACGGTCGACGTTCATGCTCGCGCCAACGCATCCCTTGCGGCGTCGGCGGCCTGGCGGACGTCGGCCTCGGCGCCCGACAGGTACACCCGACCGGTCGCACCGATCATCCGGAAGTCGACGACCTTGATGTCGGCGGCCTTCTCGGCCTCGTTGGTGGCCAGGATCGCGTACGACGCGGGCTGGACCTCGAGGACGAACAGCGATTCGCCGGGCAGCACCATCGACCCGATCTTGTTGCGGTTGATCAGGAACGCGTGCTGGTGGTCGACGCTGGAGATGATGCGTGACGCCAGCACGTTGGGCCGCACGGCCGCGCTGTCGTCGCCGCCCAGCGAATCGAGGGCCGCGTCGGCCGCGGCCTTGACCGCGCCGGTCTCGCCGTGGAACTCCAGGTAGCCGAATTGCCGTTCGACCACCAGGATTCCGGCCTTGACCTCGGCGTGCTTGAGAGCGACGTCGGTGACGCCCTCGATGTCGAGACCGGGGGCTACCTCGATGATCTGGGCCGCCTGATTGGCCCGGGGCAGGGCCCCCTTGATCCAGGTGCCCAGATACGACATGGTCTGCGGTTGCAGCCGGTCGATGAAGATGAACGAACGCAGTTCAGCCACAGCCCTACCTCTTGATCAGTTGTGCGAGTTCTTCGACGACCAGTGCGCGCAGTTCGGCCCGCAGCGCGTCCAGTCCCGGATCGGACGACCGGCTGACGGCTGGGTACGAGCGGCGCGGCGCAACCGGGACACCGTCACGGTCGTTGGACGCGCGGGGATACTCGGGCACCGGCGCGGCCGGTGAGCGCCATGGGTTGATGCCCGCGAAATTGCCCATGACCACGCCGGGTTCGCTGTTGTAGGCGACGCGGGCCCAGTTGATGAGGTTCTGCGGCTGCAGGTTCTCACCGATCGAGCTGCGCCCGACGAATCCCGTGCCGATGGTCATCGACGGTGCCAGGTTGGTGTCCAGCCCGGAGCTGCCGGTCGAGTTCCCGACGTTGACCGAGACCCGCAGCACGGGTACCTGAGCCGCGAAATCGGTGATCACGGCGGGGTTCTCGCTGTGGATGGCGGCGGAATGTCCCGCACCACCGATCCGCACCACCGCCCGGGCGGCCCGGATGCCACGCGCGGCGTCGGCCACGGTCGTCATGCCGAGCACCGGCGACAGTTTCTCGTGGGCCAGCATCTCTTCGGTGATCACGTCGCTGAACGGCGCGATGAGCACCCGCGTCTTGGGGGTCACCCGAAGCCCGGCCTGCCCCGCGATCCACGCGGCGTCGCGCCCGACCACGTCGGTATTGAGGTGTCCGTCGGTGAACATGTAGTCCCGCAACCGGCGGGCGCCGTCCTCGTCGAGGATGTGTGCACCCGCGCGGGTCAGGGCCGCACGCAGCTTGTCGGCGACGACTTCCTCCACGATGAGCACCGACTCATTGGTGCACAGCACCGAATTGTCGAAAGCCTTGCTGTCGACGATGCGCTTGGCCGCGGCATTGATGTCCGCACTGGCGTCGACGAACACCGGCACGTTGCCCGGGCCGACGCCGAGCGCCGGATTGCCCGACGAGTACGCGGCCCGGACGACGCCGGTGCCGCCCGTCGCGACGATGACGTCGGTGCGTTCGTCGGCCATCAGCGCCTGCACGAGCGGGATGGACGGCTCGTCGACCACCTGCACGATGCCGTCCGGTGCGCCCGCGGCGACGGCGGCCTCGGCCAGCACGCGGGCCGCGTCGGCCGAGCACCGCTTGGCCCGCGGGTGTGGCGCGACCACAACGGCGTTGCGCGTCATGAGTGCCAAGATCACCTTGAAGTACACCGTGGCAACGGGATTGGTGGTCGGGGTCAGGGCCAGCACGACGCCTGCGGGCCGCGGCAGCTCCACGATCTTGCGGGCTTCATCGATCCGCGGGGAGACATAGTCTTCTCCGCGATAGAAGTCGACGATGCCGCGTGAGCAGGCGCGGTTCTTGGTCACCTTGTCGGCCGCGACGCCCATGCCGGTCTCGGCGACCGCCTCGGTGGCGAACCGTTCGGCCTCGGCGTAGCCGGCCTCGGCAACGGCGTTGACGATTGTGGTCACCGCGGATGCGTCGTAGTCGGCGTATGCCGCCGCGGCCCAGCGGGCGCGCTCGAGCATGTGACCGGCCTGTGCGGTATTGGTCATGACGCTTTACGTCCTCTCACGACGGTCTCGGCCCTGGACACCGCGACAGCGAGGCGGTCCAGGACGTCCTCGCACAGCTCACGCGAGAGCAGAAGACCCGGTTTGAACTGCAGCACACGGGGATCCAGCGTCGAGAAGATCGCCCACACCCCGTTCTCGTAGAGCTCTCGCATGACGAACTTGGCGCCTTCGGGATGGTCGAACTCGAGCCCGATCACCACGCCGTTCTGCCGGATGCCGACGAACCAGTCGGGATGGTCGGCCTGGATCCGGCGCAGCCCGTGATCGAAGAGGTCCGCGATGTAGTGCACCATCGAGCGCACCTCGGGACGCGTGCAGATCTCCAGCGTCTTGAGGGCGGCCACGCAGCCCAGCTCGGCGCCGCCGAACGTGGAGATGTGGCCGAAGCCGTCCTCGTCGAGCCACTGCGCGGCCCGATCGCTGAGCAGCGCAGCGGTGATCGGGTACATGCCGCCGGACAGGCCCTTACCGGTGACGAGGATGTCGGGCTCGATGCCGTGTTTGGTGATGCACCACAGTTCACCCGTGCGCATCAGGCCGGTCTGCACCTCGTCGGCGATGTAGAGCGTTCCGTGCTTCTCGGTGAGAGCCTTGACGGCTTCGAGGTAACCCGGTGCGGGAAGCGGGAACCCGTACGTGGCCGGAATGGTCTCCATGATCACCGCGGCGACGTCGCCTGGGGCCAGCACCCGTTCCATCGCTTCGAGGTCGTTGAACGGCACCTGCAGGAACTCGTCGGGCTGGTCGGCCAGGAAGAACTTGGCGAATCGGTCGTCCCCGGTGGCCACGGCCAGGCCCGTGTGGCCGTGGTAGGCCTTGACGATCGAGACGATCTTTCGGCGCTTGGTGGCGTGCCGGGCGCTCTTGAGGGCGATGTCGATGGCCTCACCGCCTCCGGACCCGTATGCCACCTTCTTGATCGACGCCGGCGCGGTCTCGACGAGGCGCTGTGCGAGGGCGGTGCGTGCCACCGAAGGGAAGTGGTGGTTTCCGACGTCGAAGTGCTGCATTCCTTCGGTAATCGCCTGCATCACTTCGGGATTGCGGTGACCGATGTTGTAGGTGCCACCGTTGAGATGCAGGTCGATCAGGCGGCGTCCGCTCATGTCCCACAGGAAATATCCCTCGCGGCGGTCGATCACCAGATCGACACCGGTGTCCGTCCAGAATTGCGTCTTGTCTGGATTCCAGAACGTTTTCGCCCGGTCAAGCACCTCGGCCTTGGACTCGAACGTGAACGTGCCGTAGTCGTACATGCGGCTCCCTCTTGAGCTACCCGGTAGCTGTGATGGCCCTCACCGTAAACGGTTGCAACCATTTCTGTCAATGGTTGCGGTTGCCCCTTGCCAATGGCTTTTGGTAGTGCCAATATACGTAGCGTTCGTGATGTGGCCCAGGCCACAGCCGGACCCCTACTGTAAGCCCGGAAGGTACACCAGTACATGACCGAACAAGCTGTCGCTGGTAGCGAAAACACAGCTCATGACGTACAGCGACTAAAACGAAACGCCGTCGGCACCATCGGCGTCATCTTCATGGCGGTCGCAACGGCCGCGCCGATCACGGCAATGGTCGGCAATGTTCCCATCGCTGTCGGCTTTGGAAATGGTTCGCACGCTCCGGCCGGTTACATCGTGGCCACGGTCGTGCTGGGTCTGTTTGCCGTCGGCTACGCCACGATGGCCAAGCACATCACCGCGACCGGGGCCTTCTACGGCTACATCTCGCACGGTCTGGGCCGCATCGTCGGCATGGCCAGCGGCGCCCTGATCACCATGGCGTATGTGGTGTTCGAGGCTTCGCTGATCGGCATCTTCTCGTTCTTCTTCCAGAACCTGCTGTCCTCACAGCTGGGCATCCACATCCACTGGATCATCCCGGCCCTGCTCATGCTGACCGCCAATGCGATCCTGACGTACTTCGACGTCAACCTCACGGCCAAGGTGCTCGGGGTGTTCCTGGTGACCGAGATCGTGATGCTGGCGCTCGGTGCGCTGGCGGTGCTGTTCAAGGGCGGCGGACCGGACGGCTTCGCGGTGGCCGAGACGCTCAACCCGTTGGGTGCGTTCTCGCCTGCGGCCGGAATCGCCGGTGCCAGTGCAGGTCTGGGCCTGTTCTTCGCATTCTGGTCGTGGGTCGGATTCGAATCCACCGCGATGTACGGCGAGGAATCCCGCGATCCCAAGCGCATCATCCCGCGGGCGACCATGCTCAGCGTGATCGGCGTCGGCCTGTTCTACGTCTTCGTGTCCTGGATGGCGATCGCAGGGACCGGCCCGCAGCATTCAGTCGAACTCGCGCAGGACGCCTCGACGTCCTCGGAGATCTTCTTCGGCCCGGTGCGCAACACCTATGGCGAGTGGGCCATCACGGTTTTCAACATCCTGCTGGTGACCGGCTCGTTCGCGTGCGGCATGGCCTTCCATAACTGTGCCTCGCGGTACCTCTATGCACTGGGCCGCGAAGGGCTGTCCAAGGGGCTGCAGAAGACCCTGGGCGCAACGCATCCCACACACGGCTCGCCGCACATCGCATCGTTCGTGCAGAGCGGTATCACGTTGGTGATCATCTTGGCGTTCCTGTTCGCCGGCATGGATCCGTACGTGCACATGTACACGCTGCTGGCCATCCTCGGCACCATGGCGATCCTGATCGTGCAGTCGCTCTGCGCGTTCTCGGTGATCAGCTACTTCCACATCCGCAAGAACCACCCGGTGTCCAAGCACTGGTTCAAGACCCTGATCGCTCCCGGTCTCGGCGGTATCGGCATGCTCTACGTGGTCTACCTGCTGTGGGAGCACAAAGACGCGGCTGCGGGTACTGCATCGGGCACGCTGCTGTTCACGCTGACCCCGTGGATCGTGGTGGGGCTGTTCATCTTCGGTGCGGCCTTGGCGACCTACTTCAAGCTGCGGGATCCACGCCGATATGAGCTGATCGGCCGGATCGTGTACGAAGACACCGTCGAACGCGACTGAAAGGCCGCGCGGGCGATGGACTCGTTCGATCGTCTCATCCTGCAGTTCGTCCTCGCGTGGGCGCCGTACGGTGGCCCACGCGAGGACGATGTCTGGTTGCAGTTCGGCATGACGGCCGAGCAGCTGGCCGTCCGGTTCGCCGGCATCGTCGCCGACCTGGTGCCGCGCGTCCGCGCCCTGCCGTCGCCGGACCGCAGCCTCTTGGAACGGGCCTGTGTGCAGCTGCGCAGGCAGCGTGCACTCAGTGCTCGGGGCTGAAAGCCTTTCGCAGCGTGGCGATCTGGCTGGCGAAGAACGACCGTGCCACTGCGGTCTTGGGCGCGAGCTGATCGAATCCGTGAAACGCCCCGTCGACGATCTCCACGTCGCACGGCACCCCGGCGGCGCGCAGGCGCTCGGCGTAAGCGACATCCTCGTCATGGAACAGGTCGAGGGTTCCGACGCCCACCCAAGCGGGTGGCAGGCCCGACAGATCTTCCCGGCGGGCCGGGACCGCGGCGGCAGGGTCGGCGTCGCGCAGGTAGGCCGACCAGCCGAACCGGTTGCTGCCCTGCGTCCACAACCGGTGGCCCGCGTCGTCGAGATGCTCACCGACGGAACGGTCGTCGAGCATGGGGTAGACGAGAATCTGGGCGGCAAGCGGTATTTCGCCGCGATCACGCGCCAGTAGGGCAAGCGCCGCGGTCAATCCGCCGCCCGCGCTCGCGCCGGCAACGGCGACCCGGGCCGGATCCACCGCGGGCAGCGCCGCGAGCCATTGCAGGGCCGCGTAGCAGTCTTCGAGCCCGGCTGGGTACGGATGCTGCGGGGCCAGGCGGTATTTCACCGCGGCGACTGTGGCGCCGAGTTCGGCGGCGAAGCGGCGGCACAGGGCGTCGTCCTGTGCGGGGCTGCCGAGTACGTAGCCACCGCCGTGGATCCACAGCAGCGCGGGCGTGGGTTCGGTGACGCCGCTGGGACGGAAGAGCCGTACCCCGGAGCCCGACGTCAGGGTCAGCACCTCCACGTCCTTGGGTGCGCGCCGGTTCTGCCAGCTGGTCAGACGCTGCAACAGCGGCAGCGAGCGGCTTGTCACGAGCTCGCGCGGGATGAACCGGGCCAGCCGTGCCAGATCGGGATGGAACGCAGGCCTGCCGTCTGTGGTCGCAGTCACAACAACTGTTCTACCGCGCGCACGACTCCGTCGAACGCGCGCATCCGTCAACTGACGGATGGCGGTGCCCTGACCGGGCCGCTGAATTCGGTATCGCGCCCGATGCCCAACGTGACCGCCGTCACCTAGATTTGGCGCATCCGCGCAGGTGAGCCCTCGTTCTCAGATGGGCCCGGCGGCATTCTCACGCTACGTTCCGCGCGCCAAGTGAAGGAGAAACGATGACCAGTACGAGCACCGACACGCACACCAGGGCCATGACGGCCGTGGACGCGCTCGCCGACGAGATGATCTCCACGCTGTCGGAAGTGATCGCGGTTCCCAGCGTCAACCCAAAATATCCCGGGCAGGTGTACGACGACGTGGTCGGCTTGGAAGGCCGAGTGTCGTCGATGATGGCGGAGGTGTACGTCGACGCGGGTGCCGACGTCGAGACGTGGGCCGTCGAACCCGGGCGGGACAACGCCGTCGGCACCATAAAGGGCAGCGGCGGCGGGAGGTCGCTGATCTTCAACGGCCACGTCGACGTCGTCCCGCCGGGAAACCCGGACCGGTGGACTGCCGACCCGTTCTCCGGGCGCATCGATGACGACCGAGTGTGGGGCCGCGGTGCCAGCGACATGAAGGCGGGGCTCGTGGCGCAGGCGTTCGCCGTCAAAGCGCTTCGCCGGGCCGGTATTTCGCTGCGGGGCGACCTCATCATCCAGGCAGTCGTCGGTGAGGAGGTCATGGACCATGAATGTGGTGTCAGCTCGACGGTCGAGCACGGTTACCGCGCCGACGCGGCCGTGGTCGCCGAGCCGAGCGGCCCGACCAATCTCGGCGTCATCCCGGTCACACCCGGGCTCCTGTGGTTCTCGGTCACAGTGCGCGGCAAGGCCACGCACTCGTCGATGCGCGGGCAGACGATCCGCGCCGGTGGCGGTGGCTCAGCCGTCGGGGTCAACGCCATCGACAAAGGCATGTTGGTCTTCGAGGCGATGCGGAGACTGGAGGACGAGTGGGCGTTCACCAAGAAACACCCGCTGTTCGCGCCCGGGCATTTCACCATCCATCCCGGTGTCGTTCAGGGCGGCCCGCACGGTGTGCTCGTGCCGTTCATCCTCTCGGAGTACATGACGATCGAATACTGCATCTGGTATCCGCCGCAGGACGATCCCGAGGCTGTGAAAGCCGAGGTCGAAGCGCAGATCCAGGCGATCGCACAAACCGACGGCTGGCTGCGCGAGAACCCGCCCGCCGTGGAATGGAAGCTCAATTGGCCGGCCAACGACCCAGGCCCGGCTGCGGCCGACATCACCGCGGCGATCTCCGCCGCGCACGAACGAGTCGCCGGTGCGACGCCTTACCAGGGGCCGCCGACGGTCGCCGGTTTCTGCGCGGTGGAAGACAGCAGTTTCCTCACAGCCGCGGGGATTCCGTCGATCAGCTACGGACCGGGTGATCTGAGAGTGGCCCACGCCGACGACGAGTACTGCCTCATCGAAGAAGTCCGGATCGCCGCCCGCACCTACGCGTCACTGGCCCTGGACTGGTGCGGTGTTGCGGCCGGCGACTGAGATTTCCACGGGGAGAAGGGAAAAGACATCATGATCGATCTTGCGGGCAAGAAGGCCCTTGTCACCGGTGGCTCATCGGGTATCGGACGTGCGATCGCCGAGACGCTGGCAAGAGCGGGCGCTCACGTTTGCGTCGCCGACATCACCGAAGCGGCAAGGGAGGGCGGAGAACCGACGGCGGCCCGCATCGCCGCACACGGCGGTTCGGCGGAGTTCGTGACGTTGGACGTGACCGAATCCGCGCATGTCGCTGCAGTGTTCAGTGAGCTCGACGAGCGCCTCGGCGGCGTCGACATCCTGGTCAACAACGCCGGCGTGCTGCGAGAGGGCAGTGTCGCAGACACCGACGACGAGACATGGCGGGTTCAGTTCTCGGTGAATGTCGACGGCACGTTCCATTGCACTCGGGAGATGGTGCGGGCGTTGTTGCGAGCGCGCCGCCCCGGCAAGATCGTCAACATCAGCTCGATCAGCGGTTTCCGGGGCAATCCCGGGTTCGCGGCCTACTGCGCGAGCAAGGGGGCGATCGTGAACTTCACCCGCCAGGTCGCGCTCGACTATGCCGCGCAGGGCATCAACGTGAATGCGGTGGCGCCGGGGTTCGTCACCACCCAGATGACCGCTCTCTATGACCGAGCCACCCACGACGCGCTGGCCGGCCAAACCCCACGCGGCACATGGGCGTCACCGCAGGATGTGGCCAATGCCGTGCTGTTTCTCAGCTCGTCGCTGGCCGACCACATCTGTGGCGAGAACGTCCTGGTCGACGGAGGCTGGACCATTGGGACGCCGGTGAGCGTCTAGCCGGTGGGAGCCGCGGCCGGGACGATGCCCTCGGCCACGGCCTTGCCTGCCGCCGCGACGCGGGTGGCGCAGCCCAGTTTGGCCAAGATGTGTTCGACGTGAGTTGCCACGGTCCGCGGGCTCAACGTGAGCGCAGCGCCGATTCCGGGGTTGGCGAGGCCGCGGGCCAAAAGGGTGAGCACTTCGACTTCGCGCGGCGAAAGGCGATAGGGCGCAGGGGATTCTCTGACGGTCACGAGGGTGCCCGACATCAGTTTCGTGGTGCGGATCGCGTGACATCGGCCATCGGGGCACACCCAGGTGAACCGTTGCGGGACGTGTTCGGCTGGGCGCGAAGCCAGTTCGGCGGTCAGCGGCGAGCCGTCCGTCAGCCAGCGGTCCCGGCGAACACCGGCCACCGCGGCCAGACGGCCGTCGGTGGTCATCATCGCCGCTTCGTCTGCGTTGCCGAGCAGTTCGGTTACACCGTGGCCGGCGGGCGTCCGCATGGCATCGACGAGTGGTGCGATGACTCGCTGTAGCGCGGTCAACGTGTCGACAGCACTGTCGCTGATCGGCAGGGGCGCGTCGGAACTCAGGTGCAGCGCTCCGGTGTAACGGCCGTCCCTGGTGAACAGACAGCTGGTGACGCCTTCGTGGAAGCCACCGGGGATGAACACCTCGTGTGCGCTGAACATGCCCCGGTAATTCGGGACGTCACACCAGCGCAACGGGGTGGGGTTGCGAAACCGCATGGTGTGGAACGCCGGGTCGTCGGCGGCGAAGCCGGTGTTGAGGTATTCCAACACGGTCGATGGGTAGCCCCGCTGGGCGACGGTGACATGGCGGCCCTCGACAGGATCGAACATCGAAAGGGCAGCTGCCTCGAGCGGAATGTACTGTGCCAGCTGGTCGAGCACGGCAGTGGCGCATGCCGCGGCGGGCGCCGGCTCGGCGCAGATGCTGGCGATGTCGGCGACGAACTCCAATGGCGAAGGACGTGTACTCATCCGGCCTCCACGGTGTTCCACCCGACAGTGCCCTGGGCAAGGGTATCGCGGACGGTGCGCACCGTGGGTGGATGCTCACGTCAAGAGCGTCTCGAACGCCACCCGGTCGCCGCGGTACAACGCGCGGACCACCTCGATCGGCACCCCTTCGGTGTCCAGTGACCGCCGGTTGAGCAGCAGCATCGGCATTGCCGTCGTCGATTCGAGCAGCGCGGCTTCGCGCGGTGAGGCCAGCGCGGTCTCGATGCGTTCGGTGGCCGAGCCGAATTCGACGCCGCCGGCGCGGATCGCCGCATACAGCGACGTCACCGGATCGAACGTGGTCTTCAGCCCACCGAACCGCGCCGAGGGCAGGTAGGTGCTCTCCAGGCCGATGCGCTGATCGTCGGCCAGCAGCACGCGTTCCAGATGCATGACGGCGTCACCGATCGAAACATCAAGGGCTGAAGCCAGTTCCGTGGTGGCACCAATGGTCTCCCACGTCACCAGCAGTCGGCCAGGCGTGCGGCCCATCGCCACCGCGCCTTCTGTGTAGGACTTCAGGCTCAGCGGCTGCGTGAGCTTGGGGCGCGACACCACGGTCCCGCGGCCGCGTCGCTCTATGCGCCCGGCCACCAGCAGTTCGTGCAGCGCTTGGCGGACGGTCTCGCGGGCCACGCCGAAGCGCACCGCGAGTTCGCGCTCGGCGGGCACCGGATCGCCCTCGGCGAGGTCGGCCAGCATGGCGTCCAGCGCGGTGCGGATCAGATACGGTTTCGGCAGCGGTTTGGCGCCGGGCTCGGCGGATGCCACGTTAATGCCCTTGCCGCGCAACCCGTTCAGCGACAGCGAGCACGTCGCCGACCGTGGCGCCGGTGGCCTGCGGATCTTTCGCGGCATCGTCGTAGCGGCGCAGCCGCAGGGCATCCGGCCACCACGGGTGGTCCACGAACTCGGGGTCGACCGCGGGCCCGCCCTGCCTGCGCAGCGACTCCTCTGAGACCTCCGAGAGCGCGTAGGCCGGATCGGTCGCGGCCAGATAGCGCTTGGCTGCCACGTGCGCGCCGGCCAGCCAGCCCACCCGGTCACCGAAGCGCGGCGTGAGCCAGTCCCGCGCCACCTCGTCGTGCCGGTGAGTTCCCGGCCCGCCGATCAACGGGCTGTGCGCCAGGTCGTGGAGGGCCGCGGCGAGTATCAGCTCGTCGTCGGCGCCGTCCTCACGGGCCCGGGCCGCCGATTGCAGTGCGTGATCCAACTCGTCGACCGCTTCCTCGTCCCATACCCCGCGCAGCGACCGCAACAAGCGTTCGACGTCTTCCACCTCATGCATGCCGACAGCGTACCTCCGTTTGGTCTATACCATTTCTTAACCTGATGTTCGGCGCAGCAACACCCGCAGGTCGGGAGGCCTTCGCGATCGGTCGACAAGGTCGAGCATCATGCGGGTGACGATTGTCGGTGGCGGAATCCTGGGCACCTCGCATGCCGTCGAAGCCGTCCGGCGCGGGCACCACGTCGTGCAGCTGGAACGCGAACTCGAGGCACGTGGTGCCACCGTGCGGAACTTCGGCCTGGTGTGGGTTTCGGGCCGGTCGACGGCCGAACTCGATGCCGCGCTGCGGTCCCGCGAGCTGTGGGAGAAGCTCGGGGCCGACGTCCCCGGCGTCGGCTTCCGCGCGGCCGGATCGATCACACTGCTGCGCACGCCAGGCGAACTCGCGGTGGCCGAAGAAGCGGCGGCCCGCGCCGACGCGGGGCACCGTGGGTTCACACTGCTGGAACCTGATCAGGTCCGCGAGCTCAACCCGGCGCTGCGGGGGCGCTTCGTCGGCGGCCTGCACTGCGCGCTCGACGCCGCCGTGGAATCCCGCCAGGCGTTGCCTGCGATCCGCGAGTACCTCGCCGCCACCGGTAGGTACCAGTTCGTCGCGGGCGCAGAGGCCCGCTCGGTGGAGAACCGCACGGTGCGCGACGATCACGGCAACCGCTACGAGGCAGACCTGGTGCTCGTGTGCGCCGGTGCGGCCCACGGCGGGCTCGTGCGCGACCTGGCCGGTGAACTGCCCGTGCGCCGCGTACGGCTGCAGATGATGCAGACCGAACCGCTCGACGAACCGCTGACCACCGCGATCGCCGACGCCGACAGCTTCCGCTACTACCCGGGCTTCGCAGGCCCCGCGCTGGAGACGTTGCGCAGCAACGAATCTCAGCACCCGGTCGCCGAGCGAGAGCACATGCAGCTGCTTTGCGTGCAACGCCTGCACGGCGGCCTGACCATCGGCGACACCCACGAGTACGACGAACCGTTCGGATTCGACGTCCACGAGGCCCCGTACGCGTACCTGGTCGACGTGGTCGAGGAATTCCTCGGCCGCGCGCTGCCCCCGGTGCGGCAACGGTGGGCCGGCGTCTACAGCCAGTGTCTCGACCCGCACCAACTCGTGTGCCGGGCCCAGCCCGAGGACGACGTCTGGGTGGTCACCGGACCCGGCGGCCGCGGCATGACCCTGGGGCCCGCCATCGCCGAGCAGACCGCCGATCTCATCGCCCTGTAGAACAAGGAAAAACCATGCGGAAACCCAAGATTCAACTCGCGGTCATCGACATGGCCGGCACCACGGTCGCCGACGACGGGCTGGTGGTCAGCGCATTCGATGCGGCCGCGACCGCTGCGGGCCTGCCCGAGGATGGCCCCGACCGAGAGCAGGCCCGCCAGTACGTGCTCGACACCATGGGGCAGTCCAAGATCGTGGTGTTCCGGGCCCTGTTCGGCACCGAGGAACTGGCGCAACGGGCCAACACCGAGTTCGAGCGCGCTTACGCCGACCTGATCGCCAACGGCCAGGCCGCACCGATCGACGGTGCGGCCGATTCGATCACCGAACTGCGCGACGCGGGCATCAGGGTCGCGCTGACCACCGGGTTCAGCGGGGCAACGCAGGACAAGCTGCTGGCGGCGCTGGGCTGGCACGGCCTGGCAGATCTGGTGCTGGCTCCCGGCGACGGGGTTCGGGGCAGGCCCTACCCCGATCTGATCCTGGCCGCGCTGATCCGGTTGCAGGCCGACGGTGTGGCCAACGTCGCCGCACTTGGCGATACCACCAGCGACGTCGAAAGTGCCCGGCGCGCCGGGGTTGCCATCGCCGCCGGAACACTCACCGGAGCGCACGACGAGGAGCAACTCCGCGGCGCCGGTGCCACCCACGTCGTCGGCTCCATCACCGACTTCGCCGATCTTCTGCTACATGGCTGAACAGAGAAGGGAACCCATGAAACCCCGTAAATTCCTGCGTACCACCGCGATCGTGGTCACCGCGCTGACCACGGCCCTGACTGCGGCGTGCGGTGGCACCGGGTCGACCGGTTCCGCCGGCGCGAACACCATCACGGTGTACAGCGCAGACGGCCTGGGCTCGTGGTACAAGACCACGTTCGACAAGTTCACGCAGGACACCGGAATCGCGGTCAATCTGGTCGAGGCAGGTTCGGGCGAGGTGGTCTCCCGTGTCGAGAAGGAGCAGTCCAACCCGCAGGCCGATCTGCTGGTGACGCTGCCGCCGTTCATCCAGAAGGCCGACGAGTCAGGCCTTTTGGTGGCCAGCGGCGCCGATACCGCCGGGATTGCCGAGGGTCAGGTCGGCCCGGACGGGCGTTACATCCCGATCGTCGACAATGCGTTGAGTTTCATCGCCAACCCGAGCGCGCAACCGGCCCCGGCCAGCTGGGACGACCTTCTCGACCCGCGGTTCAAGGGCAAGCTGCAGTACTCGACGCCCGGGCAGGCCGGTGACGGCACAGCGGTGCTGGTGCTGCTGCAGCACCTGCGGGGCAAGGACGGTGCGCTGGAATACCTGACGAAGTTGCAGGCCAACAATGTCGGGCCGTCGTCGTCGACCGGCAAGCTGCAACCCAAGGTGAGCAACGGCGAGCTGTTGGTGGCCAACGGCGACGTGCAGATGAACCTGGGCTCCATCAAGGATGACGGATCCAAGTTCACGATCTTCATCCCGGCCCACGACGGCAAGCGGACCACGGTGTCGCTGCCCTACGTCGCGGGTGTGACCAAGGGCGCACCGCACGCCGACGACGCCAAGAAGCTGTTGACCTACCTGCTGTCCGAGGATGTGCAGAAGACCGTGGCGTCCGACGCGTTGGGCATCCCGGTGCGCGAGAACCTGGTGTCTTCCGCTGAGCCGCAACCGAACACACCGGCCGGTGTGCTCAACGGGGTCGAGCTGTGGGCGCCCGATTGGAACGCGGTGTTGGCCGATCTCGACGCCGACGTCGCGGCCTATCAGAAGGCCACCGGTAACTGACATGACCGAGATCGGAGTGGGTCGGGCACAACCGGCCACTGCGTCGAAGCGGGACGAAAAGCAGGAATCTCAGACACCGGCGATCACGTTCGACCGCGTCGGGGTGTCCTACGGACGCGGCAAGCGCGTGACCCAGGCTCTGGTGGACTTCAACCTGCGGGTGGCCGCAGGTGAAACCGTTGCGCTGCTGGGGCCCAGCGGCTCGGGCAAGTCCACGGCGCTCAATGCGCTCGCCGGTTTCGTGCGGCCGACGTCGGGCACCGTCCGGCTGGCGGGCCGCGACATCACGGACCTGCCGCCGGCCAAGCGCGGCATCGGTGTGGTGTTGCAGTCATACGCGTTGTTCCCGCACATGCGGGTCGCCGACAACGTGGCGTTCGGGCTCAAGGCGCAGCGCGTCCCCCGGTCCGAGATCGGATCCCGCGTTACCGAGGCGCTCGACATGGTCGGCATGGCCGCGTTTGGAAAGCGCCTGCCCCGTGAGCTTTCCGGTGGCCAACAGCAGCGCGTCGCGATCGCGCGGGCCCTGGCGATCCGGCCCAAGGTGCTGCTCCTCGATGAGCCGCTCGCCGCGCTCGACGCCCAGCTGCGGCAGTCGATGCTGGCGGAGCTGCAGCAGCTCAAGGAGTCACTGCCCGACACCGCGATGCTCTACGTCACCCACGACCAGGCCGAGGCGCTGGCGTTGGCCGACCGCATCGTCGTGATGAACAACGCCAGGCTCATGGACGTCGACACCGCCGAGAACCTGTGGAAGCGGCCGCCGACCAGCTTCACCGCGGCGTTCCTGGGCGGCGCCAACCTGATCCCGTGCACGGTCGGCCGGGTGATCGGCACCTCGGCACTCGTGACGGTCGCCAACAAGACGGTCAGCGCCGAGGCCCCGCAACCCGCGGTCGGCAAGATCGACTGGGCGCCGGGCTCCGACGCGCTGTTGTGCATCCGCCCGCACGCCGTGCAGGTGGTGTCGCTGGGCAACCGGGATGCCATGCGCGCCAATGTCAACGCGGCCGTGTGGCGGGGTGCGACCACGCGCCTGGTGGTCTCGGTCAACGGTCTGCCCGATCAGCTCGTCGAGGTCGACGTGCCCGGCCACGCACAATTCGAGGTCGGCAGCGAGGTCGGCATCCGCATCCCCGAGCCGGCCGGAGTCCTTGTGCAGGCGCCGCGGTGACCGCGCTGCTGGAACAGCCGGTCGGCGACGCGCCCGCTCGCCCGGCACCGCCACGGTCGCGGGCCGCGCTCTGGGTTCTGCCGCCCCTCCTGCTGGTCGTGCTGATTGCGCTGTACCCGCTGCTTCGGGTGTTCGGGGAATCCGCCGACACCGACACGTGGGCCGAGGTGCTCGGTTCGGAAGCCTTCCGGGATGCGCTGTGGCGCACCGTCGCCATCGCGGCAACCTCGACGGTCGGCTGCCTGATCCTCGGCACGTTCCTGGCCATCGTGCTCGCGTTTGTGCCGTTCCCGGGTTCGCACGTGGTCGGCCGGCTGATCGACACCGTGCTGTCGCTGCCGTCGTTCCTCATCACGCTGGCCTTCACGTTCCTGTACGGCACGGCAGGCGCGGTCAACGCCGCGATCATGAGCATCACCGGTGGTGACTCGCCGGTGCTCAACTTCCTCTATACGCCGGCCGGGGTGATCGCCGCCGAGATCACGTTCTTCACGCCGTTCGTGGTGCGGCCGCTGCTCGCGGCGTTCGCGTTGATGCCGCGCGCCCAGCTCGATGTGGCGGCCAGCCTCGGCGCATCGCCGCTGCGGGTGCTGCGTTCGGTGATCATGCCCGAAGCCTGGCCGGCCCTCATGGCAGGCGGCAGCCTGGTATTGCTGTTGACGCTCAACGAGTTCGGCATCGTCTTGTTCACCGGGGCCAAAGGCGTCATCACGCTGCCGGTGCTGATCTACACGCGCGGCATCGTCACGTTCGATCTGCCGGGCGCCGCGGTGATCGCGACCGTCCAGGTCGTGTTGTCGCTCGCGCTGTACGTCGCGTACCGAATGATCTTCGCGCGCATGATGTCCGGAAAGGAGTCCGCGGATGCTGTTGTGGGACCGGCGAAGTAAAGCCATCGTCCTTGCGGTGTTCGCCGCGGTGGTGCTGATCGTGTTCGTGGCGCCGCTGGGTACCGTGCTCCTGGCGGGGCTCGCGGGATCGTGGACGTCGGCGCTGCCGTCGAATCTCGGCCTCACGCATTTCGACGCGGCGCTCTCGGGCGAGAACCTGGCCAGCCTGTCGGTGAGCCTGCAGACCGCGTTCGTCGCGGGGGCCATCGCGCTGGTGCTCGGAACGTGGGCGGCCCTGGCGGCCCGCGAATGCCCGTCGTGGCTGAGAAAAGTCACCGACGCGGTGTTCCACTTGCCCATCGCCGTGCCGTCGGTGGCCATCGGCCTCGGGCTGCTCATCGCGTTCAACTCGCAGCCGCTGTTGCTCGGCGGCACCCGGTGGATGGTGATCCTCGCGCACACCGTGCTGGTGCTCGCGTTCGCGTTCAGTGCGGTGTCGGCGGCGCTGGACCGGCTCGACCCGGCCTACCGGCAGGCCGCGGAATCGCTGGGAGCCGGCCCGGTGCGGGTGCTGACCCGGGTGACGCTGCCGCTGCTGATGCCTGCGCTGGGGGCCGCGTCCGGTCTGGCCGTCGCACTGTCGATGGGTGAGCTCGGCGCGACCGTCATGGTGTACCCCGCGATGTGGAAAACCCTGCCCGTGACCATCTTCGGGCTGACTGACCGCGGCCAGGCGTTCCAGGCGGCGGCGTGTACGACGGTGCTGCTGCTCGTCACCCTGCTCGCGCTCATCGCGCTGGGCCGCATCCGGGGCCGCGCGGCGTTGCGTTGAGACTTGGCTGGCACCGCGAGCGTGCGTGTCTGCTGGCGCGACACGCAGCGAAGCGCAAGCTCGGGTGGGCATTTTGCGCACGTTCGCGGCGTCGTCAGGGTGCGGAAGCCACCAGCACAGCCCGGATTTCCACATAGCGCTCGAGGAAGCGACGCTCATCGAGTCGCTTGCGTCGCATCCAGCCGGTGACCTCGTCGTTGCACTTGCTGGCGTTGCACGACGCGCATGCGGGCACCACGTTGTCGATCGTGTAGCGGCCGCCTCGCGATATCGCCATCACGCAGTCGCGCTGCAGCGCAGTACCCGTCGCACCGCAGTACGCGCAGCCGTCCCACGCGTCCTTGATCGCGGCCCACTGCTCGTCGGTCAGATCGTTGACGACGCTGTCCATGCGGCGCTTGCGCTTGCGGGCGGCACGGGCCCTGCGGGTTCGACTGACCGCCATCAGACGAGGGTAAGCGCGGTGAGCGCGCCTGAGACGCGGGCGAACCGGCGTGTCGTTTGTCAAGTGCTCGGTTGCGGAAAGTGGCGACGTAGGGCCGCGGCGAGGATGCGGTCGAGTGTCCGGTCGCCGACGACGCGCACCAAGCGGGTGATCAAAGCTGCGTCGTGGCCGATCGTGTATCGCGTGCGCGGCTTGCGTGCAGTCACTGCCTTGGCGATCACGGTGGCCGCGTCGTCAGCAGACAGCCCCACCTTCGTGGATGCTGCGGCCTGCGCGGTCACGGCGTGGACCAGTCCGCCATAGCGCCCGGCTTGTTCGGACGTGAGCACGCGAGCGGTGCCGGCGCGGCTGAGCATTTCCGTTCGCACAGCGCCCGGTTCGACCACCACCACATCCACGCACAACGGGGCGAGTTCGCGTCGCAACGAATCGCTGACCGCCTCGAGCGCGAATTTGGTTCCCGCGTACGGGCCGTACGCAGCCATGGCGACCTTGCCGCCCACGGAACTGATGTTCACCACGCGACCCGAGCTGTCGATCAGCGCGGGCAGCAGCGCCTGGGTGACGGCAATCTGGCCGAAGAGGTTGACCTCGAACATGTTTCGCCACTCCTCGAGGGAAAAGGCCTCGACCGGCGCATTGGCTTGAATGGCCGCGTTGTTCACCAGCGCCCGCAGGGGCCGTGGGTCGTCGTGCAGCCGGGTGGTCAGCGCCTGGATGTGGTCCGACCGGGTGATGTCGATGATCACGGGTTCGATACCCGGCCCGCGGATCGCGTCGGCATCGTGGTCGCGTCGGACCCCGGCGAGGACGTGGAATCCGCGCCGGGCCAGTTCGCGTGCGGTCGCCGCGCCCATGCCGCTGGACGTACCGGTGACGACGACCAGTTCCCGCGTTTCAGATGACGCTGTCATCTGAGCAACGCTACCTCTTCAGTTGACGATGTCAACATATGATGGGCGGATCATGAGCCGCATCGAATCCGCCGCCGCCACACGGCGCGCCCTGCTCGACGACGCCGCCGCCCTGCTCGACGCCGGCGGGCCCGATGCGGTCACGCTGCGTGAGGTCGGCGCCCGGTCCGGGGTCAGCCGCGGCGCGCCCTATCGGCACTTCATCAACAAAGAGAGCCTGCTCACCGCCGTCGCGGCCGAAGGCTGGGAGCGCATTGGCGACCAAATGCACACGCTGCGAACGGATTCAGCGGCATCACCCGTCGACACGTTGCGTGCGGCGCTCCTCGTCCTCATCACCGTCAGCCGCGAGCAGCCACACCTATACCGACTGATGTTCAGTGCACCGGAAGGGGATCCGACCGCGGTGGTCCGGGCCGCGCAACGCGGTTGTGACGAGTTCTCGGCGATCGTCGCCGTCGTCGTCGGCGAGCAGCGCGCTCAGAGTTGCAGCGCCATCCTGCTGACCGGCGCGCACGGGGCGGCCGGCCTCGAAACGAGCGGCCTTCTGCACACCGACAAGTGGCACACCACTGCCGACGAACTCATCGACGCCCTTATCGCGACGGTCACGGCCGACGAGCGCGCGTGAAATGCCGACGAAACCGTTGCGCTGCACTGCGTGTCGGTCAGCAGACCCGCACTCTCGCGGTGCCGCGGTGCAGCACCTACACGGCGCTACTTCAACAGCGGGTCACGGGGCAGGCCGAGGATCCGTTCGGCGATCGTATTGCGGGTGATCTCGGAGGTGCCGCCGGCGATGGTCATGGCGCGGTTGCCCAGGTAGGCGCGCGTGAGTTTAGGTGTGCCGCCCGAGACGGCTGCTGCCCCTGCGAGATCCATGCCCAACTCGGTCAGCCACTGTGAGTGCTCGGCCACCAGCAGCTTGGTCACGTTGCCTTCCGGTCCGGGTTCGGTGCCGGCGATGGCGCGTGACACCCGGCGCAGGTTGAGCAGACGCAGCGTATGGCCGGCCGCGATGACCTCACCGGCGCGCCGCACGTACCGGCCGCCGTCGGGATGTGCGTCGAGCAGCTTCACCAGGCCGTCGACCGTGAACCCTGTGGGCGCCGCGGACCCGCCGCCGATCGAGATCCGCTCGTTGCCCAGCGTGGCCCGCGCCACCAGCCAGCCCTTGTTCACGTCGCCCACCACATCGGCGTCCGGCACGAACACGTCATCGAAGAAAACCTCATTGAAATGCGCGTCGCCGGTCAAACCCTTCAGCGGATTGACCGTCACGCCAGGCGCTTTCATGTCGATGGCCATCATGGTGACCCCGGCGTGTTTGGATGCGTCGGGATCGGTGCGCACGGTCGCCAGCCCCCAGTCGCACAGTTGCGCCAGGCTGGTCCACACCTTCTGGCCCGTGACGCGCCATCCGCCGTCGACCTTCTTGGCCGACGTTCGGACCGCCGCCGCATCCGAACCCGCACCCGGTTCGGAGAACAGCTGGCACCACATCACCTCACCGCGCAGCACCGGCTCGACCCAGCGTTCGCGCTGATCGTCGGTTCCGGCCTGCGCGATGGTCAGGGTCACCCAGCCGGTGATGCCCATGTCGGCCCGCTCGATGTCGCGGAACTCTTCTTCGATCACCAACTGCTCCAGCACATCCGCGCCGCGTCCCCACGGTTTGGGCCAATGCGGTACCAGATATCCCGAGTCGACGAGGTAGTCGCGGCGCTGCTCGGCCGGCAGCGCCCGCACGGCTTCGACGGCGTCCCGCGCGGCTTCCCGGTAGGCCTCGGCTTCGGCGGGCAGTGTGAACGATGCGCCGTGGGCCTGCCCGGCGCGCTGCGCCTCGACGACGTCGAGCAGCGGATCGGCGCCGTCGGAGAGCAGCGCCGCCAGCGTCCGGGCGCGGCGCAGGTACAGGTGGGCGTCGTGCTCCCACGTGAACCCGATACCGCCGTGCAGCTGAATGTTGTTCTCCGCGTTGAACACCACGGCGTGAATCGCATGCGTTGCCGCGACGGACGCCGCGAACCACGCACCGTCGAGATCGTCGGCCCTCGCGGCATCCCACACCGCGGCGGTGGCCTGCTCGACCGCGACGAGCATGTTCGCCGCGTGATGCTTGACGGCCTGGAACGTGCCGATGGTGCGGCCGAATTGTTCACGGACTTTGGCGTATTCGACCGCCATGTCGAGCGCGGCCCACGCCACCCCGACGGCCTCTGCCGAAGCCAGGATGCGGAACACGGTGCGCGCCTGCCGGGCCGCGCCACGCAAAACCCGGTCGTCGGGGAGCGCGACAGCGCGCAGCGTCACCGTGCCGATACTGCGGGTGGGATCCAAACCCTCGCCGGCCGTCACGGTCAGGCCATCGGCGGTCGCGTCGACCACCACGACGTCATCGCCCGCGGTCAGCACCAGCACGTCGGCATCGGGTGCGCCGAGCACCGCGGACACCTCTCCGCCGAGCCCGTCGGTGCCGATCGCCAACGATCCACTGAGCCCGACAGCGCCGACCGACGCCCCACCCGCGAGGCCTGGAAGGAGTTCTGCCCGAACCGATTCCGGTGCGCACCGATCAATGATCACGGCCGCCGCCACGCTGGGCAGGAACGGACCGGGGCACAGTTCGCGTCCGGTAGCTTCGGCCACCACGGCGAGCTCCGGCAGGCCGAATCCGGAACCTCCGTGCTCCTCGGGAATCGCGAGCCCATGCCAGCCGAGATCGGCTCCCGCCGACCAGATTTCGGCCGGGTAGCTGCCGGGTTTGTCCAGGGTTGCGCGGGCTGCCGCGCGGCTGCCGAGCCGGTTCAGCTGCCCGAACGCCGCATCGGCGAGGTCTTGGTGTTCTTCGGTGATGGCCAGCGCTGACTTGCTCATGGTTAGCGAAGCTAACGGGAATCACCCGCGTCCGTATAGGTGATCCAAGTCACACTGAAGATGCAAACGTGACGCGAAGTGAACAAGTTGGCGAAGTTGTCGTCTGGTGGTGACGGGCTCGGGGTACGCTCGCGCAATGACGGCACGACCGGATGCCCGGCACCCCGCCCCGAGCCTCGCCAGCCGGGCGCGATGGTTGCTGCGCGCCACGCCTGCTGACCATATGCTGGCATTGAGCGTGGCATCGGCTTCGCTGCCAGTCGTCGGCAAGCACCTGGAACCGTTGGGCGCCATGGCCGCGATGGGCGTATGGGGCTTCCGGCACATACCCGACTTCTTCACCGCATCCGCGAAATCCTGGATCACGCCCGGGAACGCCCAGGTCCGCAAGGCCGAGCGGGAATTGACGCATTCGGTCGCCAAGGACGCGCTGCGCGGCGTCGTGCCCGCAGCGAACCTGGCCATCGACTGGCCTGCTCCGCAGAACGTGCCCCCGCTGTGGAACACGCTTGAATACCGGCGCAACGTGTACCGCAGTTCGGTGCGCTACGGCGATCACCCGTCGCAACTGCTCGACGTGTGGCGGCCCAAGGAGTTGCCCGTCGAACCCGCCCCGGTACTGCTGTTCGTGCCGGGTGGCGCGTGGGTGCACGGCAGCCGCATGCTGCAGGGGTACGCGTTGATGTCGCACCTCGCCGAACGCGGTTGGGTGTGCCTGTCGATCGATTACCGGGTGGCGCCGCACCATCGCTGGCCGCGGCACATCACCGACGTCAAAGCAGCCATCGCCTGGGCCCGCGCCAACGTCGACAAGTTCGGAGGTGACCGCAACTTCGTCGCGATCGCCGGTTGCTCAGCCGGGGGCCACCTGGCCGCCCTCGCCGGCCTCACCCCGAATCATCCGGACCTGCAGGGCGACCTCCCCGACGGCTCGGACACCTCGGTCGACGCGGTGGTCGGCATCTACGGCCGCTACGACTGGGAGGACCGTTCGACCGAGGAGCGGGTCCGGTTCGTCGACTTCCTCGAGCGGGTTGTGGTGGGCCGACGCATCGACCGTCATCCCGAGATCTACCGGCTGGCCTCGCCCATCGCGCAGATCCATCGCGACGCACCGCCGTTCCTGGTCATCCACGGCACGGGCGACACCGTCATCCCGGTCGAGCAGGCCCGCAGTTTCGTCGACCGGCTCAAGGCCGTGTCGCGTGCACCGGTCAGCTATCTCGAACTGCCCGGCGCCGGGCACGCCTTCGACATGACCGACGGTGCCCGGACCGGCTCGATGGCCACCGCAATTGGTTTGTTCCTCAACCACATCCACCGAAACCGGACGCTTGAGCAGGCTAAAGCGGTTATATAGACGCCTCCACACGGGAGGTCTGACGTGAAGCGGTTGAGCGGGTGGGACGCGTTCCTGCTGTATTCCGAAACACCCAACGTGCACATGCACACGTTGAAGATCGCGGTCATCGCGCTGGACGATCTCGGCGACCGCACGTTCGGTGTCGAGGAATTCCGTCAAGTGCTGCACGGCCGGCTGTACAAGCTGGAGCCCTTCCGGTACCAGCTGGTCGACATACCGTTCAAATTCCATCACCCGATGTGGCGCGAGAACTGCGATGTCGATCTCGAGTACCACGTCAGGCCGTGGCGCGTGCGCGCCCCCGGAGGCCGGCGCGAACTGGACGAGGCCATCGGTGAGATCGCCAGCACCCCGCTCGACCGCAGCAGGCCGCTGTGGGAGATGTACTTCGTCGAAGGTCTCGCCAACGGCCGGATCGCCGTCGTCGGCAAGATCCACCACGCGCTCGCCGATGGGGTCGCGTCGGCCAACCTGCTGGCGCGGGGCATGGATCTGCAGGAGGGGCCGCAGCGTGACCGCGATTCCTATGCCACCGACCCGGCACCGTCCCGCAGCGAACTGGTGCGGTCGGCGTTCCGCGACCACCTGCGCCAGATCGGCCGGGTGCCGGGCCTCGTGCGGTACACGGCACAAGGCGTGGGCCGCGTGCGGCGCAGCAGCCGCAAGTTCGGTCCCGAACTCACGCGGCCGTTCACCCCGCCGCTGAGCTTCATGAACCACAGGCTCACCCCGGAACGCCGGTTCGCCACTGCCACGCTGGCCCTTGCCGACGTCAAGCAGACCGGCAAACAACTGGGCGCGACCATCAACGACATGGTGCTTGCGATGTCGGCCGGTGCGTTGCGCAAGCTCGCGCTGCACTACGACGGCAAGGCCGACCATCCGCTGCTGGCCTCGGTGCCGATGAGCTTCGACTTCTCACCTGACCGGATCTCGGGCAACCGGTTCAGCGGCGTGCTGGTGGCGCTACCGGTCGATGTGGACGACACGCTCGAGCGCGTGCGGCAGTCGAGTGCGGCCGCCACGGCGGCCAAGGAGAGCCACAACCTGATCGGTCCGGAACTGGTCGCCCGGTGGGCGGCCTACATGCCGCCCGCGCCGGTGGAGGCCGCGTTCAAACGGCTGTCCGACAAGGACGGCCAGAACAAGGTGCTCAATCTGAACATCTCGAACGTGCCGGGCCCTCGGGAGCGGGGCAAGGTCGGCGGGGCGACCGTTACCGAGATCTACTCCGTGGGCCCGCTGACGGCGGCCAGCGGTTTGAACATCACGGTGTGGAGCTACGTCGACCAGCTCAACATCTCGGTCATCTCCGATACCGCCACGGTCGACGATCCGCACGAGGTCACCGACGCGATGGTCGAGGAATTCCGCGACATCCGCCGGGCCGCGGGACTTTCGGAAAAGCTGACCGTCGTCGAGAGTGCCATGCCGCAATAGCCGGTGCGTTGCGATACCTCAGTCGGTCACGTTCGCGAGCTCACGCGCCGTACGCGCCAGGTGCGTGATGGTGGCCCAGTCCTGGCGGGCCACGACGTCGGCCGGTGTCAGCCAGCTGCCGCCGACGCATCCCACGTTGGGGCTCGCGAGGTAGTCGCCCATGTTGGCCGGTGTGATGCCACCGGTGGGGCAGAAGCGGGCGGCCGGAACGGGTGAGTGGATGGCGCGCAGGAACGGCGCGCCCCCAGCCGGTTCGGCCGGGAAGAACTTCATCTCGGAGTAGCCGTACTCCAGGAGCTTGAGCACCTCCGACACCGTGGAGACGCCAGGCAGATGCGGTAATCCACTGTCGCGCATGGCTCCTCGCAGCGCGGGCGTACTGCCCGGCGACACCAGGAACTGTGCTCCGTTGGCCACGGCCTGCTGCGGTTGATGCGTGTCGACGACTGTGCCTGCGCCGACGAAGATCTCGGGTACCTCGTTGGCGATGCGTTTGATGGCCTCGAGCGCGGCGGGTGTACGCAGCGTCAACTCGATCACCGGCAGGCCGCCGTCGACGAGCGCCTTGGCGATCGGCACCGCGTCAGCGGCGTTGTGCACCACGACCACCGGGATGACGGGAACTACGTCGAGCAGATTCATACAGCGCTCCTGAAGATCGTGGCGCCCTCGTCGGCGGGACCGACGCCGGCACGCATGCTCGCAAAGAGTTCCCGGCCGGTACCGATCCATTCGTCGGCGGACGGGGCCTGCCCGGTGTGCGGGCGGGAGTCGAATTCCTCGGCGACAACATCCACCGAAAGTGTGCCGGTCGTGGCGTCGAGCGTGATCACGTCGCCGTCGCGCAGTCGGCCGATGGGGCCTCCGGCGGCCGCCTCCGGAGTCAGGTGAATGGCGGCCGGAACCTTGCCCGACGCACCGGACATGCGGCCGTCGGTCACCAGCGCGACCTTGTACCCGCGGTCCTGCAGCACGCCCATCGCGGGCGTCAGCTTGTGCAACTCGGGCATGCCGAGACCTTGCGGGCCCTGATAGCGCACCACGCCGATGAAATCGCGGTCGAGCGCACCCGAGCCGAACGCCTCCAGGAACTCCTCCTGGCTGTCGAACACCAGAGCCGGTGCGGTCACGGTGCGATGCGGGGCGTCGACCGCCGACGTCTTGATGACGCTCGTGCCGAGATTGCCGGTCAGTGTCTTGAGCCCGCCATCGGGGGCGAACGGGTCTTTCACACCGCGCAGCACGGATGTGTCGAGGCTCTCGCGCACGCCTCGGGTCCAGTGCAGCGATCCGTCGGTCAGGCGAGGTTCGTTGGTGTACAGCCGCAATCCGTATCCGGCGACCGTGCGGACATCGTCGTGCATCAGACCGGCATCGAGCAGGGAGCCGATCAGGAAACCCATGCCACCCGCTGCCTGGAAGTGGTTGACGTCGGCCTTGCCGTTGGGGTAGATCCGGGCCAGCAGCGGAACGACGGCCGACAGCTCGGCAATGTCGTTCCAGGTCAAGATGATTCCTGCGGCGCGGGCAATCGCGACCAGGTGCATGGTGTGGTTGGTGGAGCCGCCGGTGGCCAGCAGCGCGACGGCCCCGTTGACGACGGCACGCTCGTCGACCACTTCACCGATCGGCGTGTACTCGTCGCCAAGCGCCGTCAGCGCGCCGACCCGCTTGCCCGCCGCGGCGGTCAGCGCGTCGCGCAGCGGGGTGTCGGGACTGACCAGGCTGGAGCCGGGCAGATGCAGACCCATGGCCTCCATCAACAACTGGTTTGAGTTCGCGGTGCCGTAGAACGTGCACGTCCCCCTGCCGTGGTACGACGCGGCCTCGGCGTCGAGCAGCGCCTCGCGGTCCACCTTGCCCTCGGCGTAAAGCTGTCGGACCCTGGCCTTTTCACCGTTGGGCAGGCCGGACGTCATCGGGCCGGCGGGCACGAAGATGGCGGGCAGATGCCCGAAGCTCAGGGCCCCGATCAACATGCCGGGCACGATCTTGTCGCACACCCCGAGCAGCAGGGCAGCGTCGAACATGTCGTGGGACAAGGCGATTGCCGTCGACATGGCGATGACGTCGCGCGAGAACAGCGACAGCTGCATTCCCGCCCGCCCCTGCGTGATGCCGTCGCACATCGCGGGCACGCCGCCGGCGAACTGTGCGATGGCGCCGGCGCCCAGTGCCGCCGCCTTGAGCTGGGCCGGGTAGTCCTCGAAAGGCTTGTGCGCCGAGAGCATGTCGTTATACGACGACACGATCGCGATGTTGGGTTTGACGATTCGGCGCAGGGCTTCCTTGTCGGGTGCCTCCGCGGCGGCAAAGCCGTGGGCCAGGTTGGCGCAGGCGAGCCGGCCGCGGGCCGGGCCGCGTTGTGTCTCAGCGGCCATGCGGTCCCGGTATGCGCCGCGGGTTGTGGCACTGCGGTCGATGATCCGGTGCGTCACTTGCGCGACAACGGAATTGAGGGTGGTCATGCCGCTCCTTCGTGCCAGCGGCGGCCGTCGCGCTCGATGAGCGTGGCCGCATCAACGGGTCCATCGGTGCCTGCGGGGTAGGTACGCGGCACGCGGCCGGAGTCGTGCCAGTGGTGCAGGATCGGCTCGGCCCAGGCCCACGCCGCCTCGACCTCGTCACGGCGCATGAACAGCGTCGGATCTCCGCGCACGACGTCCATGAGCAGCCGTTCGTAGGCGTCGGGGGAGCGGTCCTGGAAGGCCTCGGTGTAGTTGAGCGCGAGGGAAACCGGCCGCAGCCGCCCGCCCGAGCCCGGCTCTTTCGCCGTCATCTCGAGGCGGATCTCCTCGTCGGGTTGCAGTGAGATGATCAGCCGGTTCGGTTCGGAGGCCCCCTCGATGCCCGGGAACATCGGCAACGGAACGGGTTTGAACTGGACGACGATCTCCGAGAACCGTTGCGACATGCGCTTTCCGGTGCGCAGATAGAACGGAACCCCGGCCCAGCGCCAGTTCCTGACCTCCGCCTTGACCGCGACGAAGGTCTCGGTGCGGCTGTCCGGGTTCTCGCAGTCCTGGCAATAGCTGCCGACGACTTCGCCGTTGACCAGGCCGGGACCGTACTGGCCCGTCACGGTGTCGCGCTTGATGTCGTCGGCCGACAGTGGGGCCAGGGCCTGCAAAACCTTGCGCTTCTCGTCGCGCACCGACTCGCGGTTGACGTGCGTCGGGGGTTCCATCGCCACCAGGCACAGCACCTGCAGCAGGTGGTTCTGCAGCATGTCCCGCAGCGCACCGGAGCGGTCGTAGTAGTCGCCGCGGCTGCCGACGCCGAGCGATTCGGCCGCGGTGATCTGGACGTGGTCGATGCGGCTGGAGTTCCACAGCGGTTCGAGCAAGGTGTTGGCGAACCTCGTGACGAGCAGGTTCTGCACGCTTTCCTTGCCGAGGTAGTGGTCGATCCGGAAGATCTGGTGCTCGTCGAAGACGGAGCCAACGGCGTCGTTGATCTCGCGCGCCGAGGCCAGGTCGCGGCCGATCGGCTTTTCCAGCACGACCCGCGAGGTTTCGGTCGCCAGATTGTGCGCACCGAGCGCGGCGCAGATCGGGCCGAAGAGTGCGGGAGCGCACGCCAGGTAGAAGACCCGGATCTCGACGGTCGAGGACGCCAGCAGGTCGGCGACGGCCGCGTAGTCGGACGGTTCGGTCAGGTCGATGCTGACGAATCGCAGCCGGGCCAGAAAGCGCTCGACGATTTCGGCGTCGAGCAGCTCGGCGGGGACGAATCTGGCCAGCTCGGCCTGGATCTTGTCGCGATAGCCGGGCTCGTCGAGCCCCGCTTTGGCCACCCCGATGATTCGGGTGCCCTCGGTCAACTGGCCGTCACGGTCACGTAGGTACAGGGCTGGCAGCAGCTTGCGGACCGCCAGGTCGCCGGTGCCGCCGAAGATCACGAAGTCGCACGGGTCAACGGGTCGCGGTGTTCGCATCACTGATCCTCCTCAATGGAGCTTGATCGGTTCAGTAAGCAACGTACCCACGGCTTAGGGCTTTCGCAAACCGACTTAAGCATTTGGAGTACCTAATGAGGCGAGGCTTACGTTTGCTCTGCAATCGGTCGTGTTGCTTCAATGGAGGTCATGGCACTTCCCGCGGTACCTCCTACCGCCGGCGAAGTCTTTGCGGTGATCAGGGATCGTCACGCCGTGACCCGCGCCGAGATCGGTCGGATTACCGGCCTGTCGCGGACCGCTGTGACCGCTCGGGTGGCCGCGCTCGAAGCGCTCGGACTCGTCATCGAGCCCGAGCAGGCCGCGTCGACGGGCGGGCGCCCGGCCGCGCAATTGATGTTCAACGTCGACGCGGGCGTGGTGTTCGCGGCCGCCATCGGACGCAGCCGCACGCAGCTCGCGTTGTGCAACCTCGGCGGCGACATCCTGGCCACCACGGACGTCGACCAAGAGCCCGGCATCGGTCCCGGCGAGCTCATGCCCGACCTCGTCAAGCGGCTCGACGCTCTGCTCGACGATGCCGGCCGCCGTGGCGCCCGAATCTTCGGCGTGGGGCTGAGCCTGCCCGGCACGGTCGATCAGCAGGCCGGTGCCAGCCTGGACTCACCGAACATGAGTGGCTGGGACGGCGTGCCGCTGACGCCGTACTTCCGGAGCCTCACCGACGCGCCCGTGCTCATGGACAACGACGCCAATGTCATCGCGCTGGCCGAAAGGCGCGGTGGCTTAGGCGAATTCGACGACATGCTGGTGGTCAAGGCATCGACCGGTCTGGGCGCCGGGATCGTCATGGGTGGTCAATTGCAGCGCGGCGCCGTTCAGGCGGCAGGCGAATTCGGTCACAGCAAGACTCCCGCCGCGGCCGGAGTGCCGTGCCGGTGCGGCGACACGGGTTGCTTGGAAGCGGTCGCCGGCGGCTGGGCACTGGTCCGCGATCTGCAGCAAGCCGGCCGCCCGGTGAGCCACCTGCGTGACGTCGTCGCGCTCGCGCACAGTGGAGATGCCGAGGCGCGGCGCATGATCCGGGACAGTGGACGCCACATCGGCGAAGTCCTCGCGGCTGCCGTCAACCTGCTCAACCCGGCGGTGCTCGTGGTCGCCGGCGACATGGTCGGCGCTTATGACGTGTTCGTCGCGGGTCTGCGAGAGAGCTTGTACGGCAACGCCACCGCCCTGGCCACCCGCACGTTGCAGATCGTGCCGTCGATCCATCAGGAGCGCTCCAGCATGGTCGGTTGCGCGACCACCGCACTCGACCACGTGCTGGGCCCGGCCGCCGTGGATGCTGCGCTGGCCGACTAGTGTGCCGCACCCGTTCGACCGTGGCGGGTTCGGCGGCGCGGTGTCCGCCGGACCCGCCACGTGTGCGGCGGCTTTTCGCTGTGGAGTTGTCAAGGTGCGTTAGTGGGTTGGTGGTTATGCGGCGGTGGGCATCGAGGTCA
Organism: Mycolicibacterium mageritense; assembly: GCF_010727475.1. NCBI lineage: Bacteria > Bacillati > Actinomycetota > Actinomycetes > Mycobacteriales > Mycobacteriaceae > Mycobacterium > Mycolicibacterium mageritense. Next base: position 1,958,909 of record NZ_AP022567.1, on the reverse strand, counting down.
GGGTGCGTCGGGCGTGTGACCGCAGGTGTGGCGGTTCGGGCCCAGCCCGGTCATACGGTGGGATGAACCAGGGGTGGCGATCAGCGCCGAGATAGACCTGCCAGTCGCTGTGGTGGATCATGGTGTGGTGACACCGGCAGAACAGCACGCCGTTGTCGACACAGGTGGCTCCTCCTGTGCCCCATGGGTTTATGTGGTGGGCATCGCACCAGGACACGGGTCTGCCGCAGCCGGGGAAGGCACATCCCTGGTCACGGATCGCCAACGCTTTGCGAATGTGCGGCGGGAATAACCGCTCACTGCGCCCCACATCCAGCGGTGCACCGTCGGGATCAACCAGCACGGTTCCCGTGGTGCTGTCGCACGAGGCGAGGTCGGCGGTGGAGGTGCTGATCGGCCCGGTGAACCCCAGCATGTCCACCACGTGCCCGGCACCGAACACCCCTACGTCCGTGGGCGTCATTGCGGCGGTCGCGGGCCGGATCAGGGTGACGTGCGGGAGGACTCCGCCGGAGGTGGGGCGCCGCGAACCGGACAGGTAGGTACGGACCAGTTGTCCGAACGCATCGGCGCGACGCTGCTGCGTCGAGCGGGGATCGGGTGACCCGTCGGGCAGTGGGACCGGTCGGCACAACGGGTCCAGTGCGGCGAACAGTTCTTCCCCGGTGAGTGCATCCAGATCCAGGGTGGCGTTGACTCGTCCTTCGTCGTTCTGGGTCAGGGTCATCTCGTTGAGGTCAGTGTTTTCCGCGACCGCCACCCCCGGCTCTGCCCCCTCGCCTTGGGCTGCGGTGTGGGCGATCGCGATCTCGCGGGCCTTCGTATCCACCCCTGCCGGCGTGGTCTGAATCATCAGCGTGCGCACCACCTGTGCCCGTTCCTCATCGGACAACGCCACCCGGGCACCCACGTGTGCGACGCCTTTACCGACCGCATCAGCGAACTCGATCCCCACTGCCCCGAGACGCTGCTGCCGGGTCAACGCGGGCAGACCCTGCGCAGCGCGCCCCACCCGCACAGCCCGATACGCCGCCGCGGGCGCCACCCCCAGCGCGGTCAACACCTGCGCCCCCGACCGCAACCGCTTACGCGTCGGAATCCCGGCACGCTCAGCGGCCGCGACCGCCTGGGCGATCACATAGTCACACAGGTTGCCCAACGTCACCGCGGCCGCCAACACCGCCAACAACGGCCCGTCATCCACCACCCGACGCGGACTGTCCAACAGATGACACAGCCGGCGATCCGCGCCATCCTCAGGTTCAGGCGACGGGGTGAGCTCATCAATCAGCTCATTGATGACGGTGTCCAGATACCGAGCGTCCATCACAGATACCCAGGCTTTCAACAACAGTCGCACACATCAGCGTGCGGTACGACAAACACACGGCGCCGACAGTCCCGAGCATCCCCAGAACCATCGAGCCAGCAGTAACGTGGCGCGGGCGAAGCTCTCGCGTGCCTTCCGGGGGAGAGCTTCTATTCGAACATATGTTCGATCTTACGCGACGTAACGGCCTCTCGCAAGTGCGATGCCTCAGGACATTGGTGAAAGTTCAGGCCGTCTTTGTGGTGACATTGTCGTCCTAGGAGTGCCCAACCACGCCAGGACCGACCGTCCGACCGACCGCAAAGTTGAGCGCACCAACAGACGCGCTCGCTCGCGGTGGTTGGTCAGAGATCCAGTTCCGGAGGTTCGAAACCCAGCTCCCGCAAGCGATCCTGGTACCGGGCGATATTGCCGATCTTGACCGACTCGTAGCCCCGGACCAGGTCCGGCGCCGCGGCGGCCTGCGTCGCGGTTTCGTAGTGCTCAGTGGTGAGCCGGCTTGCCGCGGTGAGCACCATGGTCCGATAGTGCGCGACGAGCGCACGCTCGGCCTTGCGCAGCGCGGTGTGGCCGAACGGATCGAATACCGTGCCGCGCAAGAACTTCGCCTTGGCGAGCCCGCGCAACACGGTATGACTGCGGGGTCCGAAACGCAGCTTCTTGGTGCGGCCCAGGGACCGCAGTGCGGGCGGGTGCAGGTTGTAGCTCATCCCGGTCGAACCTGCGAAGGTCGACTGCACCGAAGCCGCGAAGGCCGGATCGGTCAGCAGGCGCGCCACCTCGTACTCGTCCTTGTAGGCCATGAGCTTGAACAGGCCTTCGGCGACGGCCTGGCTGAACTCGGTGCGGTCGCCGAGCCTACGCTCGGCCTCCCAAACCGCCTGAACCACTTCGAGATAGCTGGTCGCGGCGCTGCGGCCCTGATAGCCGATCAGCTCAGCGGCCCGGCGCATGGCCACAGCTCGCACCGGTTCGCCTAACGTGATTGAAGCCGCGAGGTCGTCGGGAAGGTCGGGGATGGTCCGCGCGGTCGGGCCGGCTGTCGGACCCAGCGCCTCGGCGAAGCGGTCCGGCGCCGCGACCGCGACCCGGCCCCAGCCGAATGCGGCCAGATTCGCCTCCACCGCAACACCGTTGAGCTCGATGGCCGCCTCGATCGCGTCGGCGGGGATCGGCAGCGCACCGAGCTGGTAGGCGGCGCCGACCAGCATGAAGTTCGCGGGCGCGGTCGTGCCGAACAGCGCCTCGGAAGTCGCGAGCGCGTCGAAGCTCATGAGCTGCCGCGTCATTGGCTCCAGCCGGTCGAGCAGTTCGCGATCCTCGGGATATTCGACATCGGTACCGCACACCATCGCGCCCGTGGCGGTGCGGCTGGTGGACGCCACCGCGACCGTGCGGTCCGCGTGCGCGTAGCCGAGGTTCTTGGTGTCGGCCGCGGTCAACAGGTCGAACGCGAGCAGGCAGTCTGCGGTGCCCGGGCTCACCCGGTTGGACGAGTCTGCGGCTTCGCGGCTCAGCCGCAGATGTGACGTGACGGGGCCGGCCTTCTGGCTCAGGCCGATCTGGTCGAGGCCCTGGACGTACAGCCCCGCCCGCAGCCCGGCCACGCCGAGCACCTGGTTGACCGTCACGATGCCCGTGCCACCGATCCCGGCGAGGAACACGTTGCACGTCGACGGCGCACCTACCACAGGGGCAGGCACGGCCGGTGGAGCCGGCACGGGCCGAGCCGAATCCGTGGCGTCGTCGGCCAGTTCGACCGTGACGAACGACGGGCAGTCGCCGTCGAGGCAGCTGTAGTCGGTGTTGCAGCTGGTCTGGTCGATGCGGGTCTTGCGGCCGAACTCGGTCTGTACGGGCTGCACCGACAGGCAGTTGCTCTTGACGCCGCAGTCACCGCAGCCCTCACACACGGCCTCGTTGATGATGACGCGGGTGCGGCGCACCGGGAGCTGGCCGCGTTTGCGCTGACGGCGCGCGTCGGCCGCGCACTGCTGGTCGTAGATCAACACCGTGACGCCTTCGACGTCGCGCAGCATGCGCTGGGCCTCGTCGAGCCGATCACGGTGCCACAGCAGGGTTCCCGCGGCCAGGCTGTCCACGGTGTGGCGCGTCGGGTCGTCGGAGCACACCACGATCTGGCGGACGCCCTCGGTGGCCAGCTTGTGGGTGAGCTCGGGAACGCTCAACGCGCCCTGGGCGTCCTGGGCACCGGTCATCGCGACCGCGGAGTTGTACAGCAGCTTGTAGGTGATGTTGACCCCGGCGGCCACGCAGGCCTGGATCGCCAATTGCCCGGAGTGGAAATAGGTTCCGTCACCGACGTTCTGGAAGATGTGCTTGACGTCGGTGAACGGGGCCTGGCCGATCCACTGTGCGCCTTCGCCACCCATCTGCGTCAGCCCGGTGACCGCGGATTCGGCGCGCGGCGACATCGTCACCAGGGTGTGGCAGCCGATGCCGCCAGCCGCCAGCGAGCCCTCGGGCACCACGGTCGAGCGGTTGTGCGGGCAACCCGAGCAGAAGAACGGGGTACGCGGCGTGCTCAGCGGCGTCAACTCGAGCCGCGGCGGAGGGGGCGACTGCACCGGAACCCGCGACCGCAGCACACGGTAGAGCGGTGTGAGCAGACGCGCCGCGGTCAACTCTCCGTCGGCGGGGATGAGCGGGCGTGAGCCGTCGTACTTCCCGAGCACGTCCGGTCGCTGGTCACCGCCGTACAGTGCCTGCACCACTTGCGTTTCCACGAACGGGGTCTTGTCCTCGACCACCAGCACGGTCTCGGTGCCGTGGGCCAGCGTCCGGATCCGGTCGGTGTCGACGGGGTACGGCATACCGACGCGCAGGATGCGGATGCCGTGCCGAAGGAGGTCGTCGTCGGACAGGCCGAGTTCGGTCAGTGCTTGACGGACGGAGTCGTAGGCCGTACCGACTGCGACGATGCCGAGCCAGGCTTGCTGCGGGTTGACCTCGATGCGGTCGAGCGGATTGGCGGCGTTGAAGGCCTGCACCATGGCCCAGCGTGGGCCGTACAGGTCGGCCTCGGCCAGCACGCTCTCGGGCGGAGAAGCCATCGCCCGCTGCCGGTAGCTCCAGCGCCTGCCCTGCCAGTCGAGTTCGGGAACCGTGATCGCGAGGTCGGTGAAATTCCGGTCGAGGGTCCAGACCCCATCTGCCACATCGGCATTGAGCTTCATCGACACCGGGCATCCGGAGGCCCGGGACAGCGCTACGCCGTACAGGCCGAACGCGATGATCTCTTCGGCGTTGCGCGGGAACAGGATCGGCATGTTCATCGCGGCCAGGGACCGCTCGCTGGCGGCGGGCACGGTCGACGACTTCGCCGCCGGGTCGTCACCCACCAGGACCAGCACGCCGCCGTCGGGATGCACGCCGTAGACCGTCAAGTGGCGCAGCGCGTCGGTGGCCCGGTCCAGGCCGGGGCCCTTGCCGTACCACATGCCCACGACGCCGTCGTGTGTGCGTGTGGTGCCCGGCACGTCGAGCTGGCTGCCCCACACGGACGTGGCCGCGAGCTCCTCGTTCATGCCGGGAACCAGCCGGACCTCGTGCTCGGAGGCCAGCGAGTCGATCCCCGCCAGCAGCTTGTCCAGCCCGGCCAGCGGGCTGCCCGGATACCCGGAGATGAACGTCGCCACACGGTGGCCCGCGCGTCGATCACGTTCGTGTTGTTCGACGATCTGGCGTGCGACGGCCTGGACACCGGTCATCACGATCGGGCCGGAGTCCACGCGGTACCGGGCGGCCAGATTTACCGAAACCCTTGGGCGATCATCGAGTTGGGTCACGTCACAACGATTATGCAGCGCAACATTATGGTCAATATGAAGGCTCGCAACTGAGCGATATGGTCAATCTGTGCGCCCCGTCACACCCCGCAGTTGACCGTTTTGCTCAGCGCAGCACCGCTCCAGGATTGAGGATGCCGAGCGGGTCGAGCGCATCCTTGATGCGGCGGGTCAGCGCCATCACGTCGTCACCCAGCTGATCGGGCAGCCAGTCGCGCTTGAGCCGGCCCACGCCGTGCTCGCCGGTGATGGTGCCGCCGAGCGCGATCGCGAGCTCCATGATGCGGGCGAACGCCACGTGGGCGCGCTCGGCGGCGTCGGGATCGTGCGGGTCGAACACGATGACGGGATGGGTGTTGCCGTCGCCGGCGTGGGCCACCACGCAGATCAGCACGTCGCAGTCCGCGGCGATGGCCTCGACGCCGGTGATCATCGCGGGCAGCTGCGGAATCGGCACCCCGACGTCTTCCAGCAGCAGGCTGCCGAGGCGTTCCACGGCCGGGAACACCGCGCGCCGTGCGGCCGTGAACGCCTGGCCTTCCGCCGGATCGTCGGTAGCGAACACCTCTGTCGCACCGCATTTCTCGCATTCGGCGATCATGGTCGCCACTTCGGCGGCCGCGGCGCCCGGCGCGTCGGACTGCGCGAGCAGCATGGCGCGAGCCGAGCGGTTCAGACCCATGCGCACATGATCTTCCACCGCGTTGATGCTCGCGTGGTCCATGAACTCCAGCATCGCCGGCCGGATGGTCCCGGTGATGGCCACGACCGCGTTCGCGGCGTCCTCGACCGAGTCGAACACCGCCACCACTGTGGAGGCCGCTGGCTGGGCCGGGATGAGGCGCAGGGTGAGCTCGGTGATGACGCCGAGGATGCCTTCCGAACCGATGAACAGCTTGGTCAACGACAGCCCGGCGACGTCCTTGAGTCGGGGCCCGCCGAGGCGCACGGCCGTTCCGTCGGCCAGCACCACCTCCAAGCCGAGCACGTAATCGCCTGTGACACCGTATTTCACGCAGCACAGGCCACCTGCGTTGGTGGCGGCGTTGCCGCCGATCGAGGAGATGTCGATCGACGCCGGATCAGGCGGGTACCACAGGTCGTGTTCGGCCGCGGCGGCCTTCACTTCGGAGTTGGTCAGCCCGGGCTGCACCACCGCGGTGCGGGTTTCGACGTCGATCCGGATGTCGCGCATCCGTTCGGTCGAGAGCACCACGGCGTCGTCGATCGCGTCGGCACCGCCGGAAAGTCCGGAACCCGCACCGCGTGGCACCACCGCGACCCTGTGCGCGCCGGCCCAGCGCAGCACCTGCTGGACGTCGGCGGTGCTCGTGGCGCGCACCACCGCCAGCGGCGATCCGGCGCCCGGATGCGCCGCCGCATCGTGCCGATATGCCTCGACCACGTCGGGGTCGGTGATCACTGCGCCGGCGGGCAGCTTTGCGGCCAGCGATTCCAGAGCGTCGCGCATCGGGACCGTCAATCCTTCGGCGCGGGTGTCGACCTGCCCCAGCCTCGGCTGCGAGTCAGCTTGTCCAACAACGGTTCTATGCGGTAGAGCAAGGGCGTGGTGAGGGTCAGCGTGGTGGCCGAATGCACGACGCCGGGAATGCTGACGATGTGCTCGATGAGTTGTTGCAGCCCGGCCTGCGATTCCGTCGCCACCCGCGCAAGGAGATCCTCGCGGCCCGTGGTGACGTGGATCTCCAGGATCTCGGGCATGGCCGTGAGCAGTTCGGCGATCTTCAGCAGGCGGCCCTGCTCGACCTCCAGCGCGATGAACGCCTGCACTGCGACGCCGGCGGCATCCAGGTCGATGTCGGGACGGAAGCCGCGTAGCAGGCCTGATTCCTCCAGCCGGCGCAACCGGGATTGAATCGTGTTGCGCGCGACGCCGAGCGACGACGCCAACTCGGCGACGCCCATGCGCCCGTTGCGTTCCAGCAGACCGATCAGATCCGCGTCAAGTCGATCCAGGTGGACCATGATCACCAACTGTAGGTTGCCGGCGAGTTACCGGTCGACCTTCGCTGCGATCGTGCGCAGCGCCTCGGCGATGTCCTCCCCGCGCGGCGCGGTGTCGGGATCGATGAGCCATTGCACGACGAGTCCGATGATCAGGCAGTAATAGAACGCGCCGAGCGTGCGCTCCTGGTGGGCGTCGACGGTGTCCTCGTCGACGGCGTCGAACATCGCGACATTGCCGGTGCGGGCCTGGTGTATTCCGGTGCGCAGCATCGCGTGGATCTCGGGCACGTGCTTGATCTGGGCCAGCATGTCGAGAGTCGACTCCCACACCGGCCGGTCGTCGCGGATCGAGCCGATGGTGTCGTCGATGATGGCCGTGAGCCGGTCCAGGTAACCGCGATCCGGGCTTGCGCCGGCCTTGATCCGCTCCTGCATTTCGTCGCCCCAACGCTCCACTGTGGCGTACACCGCCTGGTTGAGCAGTTCCTGCGTGGTGCCGAAGTGGTAGCCGATGGCCGCGAGGCTCGTGCCGGCCGCGGTGGCGACGTCACGCGCCGTCGTGCGGGCATAGCCCTTTTCGTAGATGCACGCCAACGCCCCGGCCAGCAACGCTTCGCGATTTCCCATGGTCACAAGCTAGCGCAGTTCCTGACACAAATGTCTTGCACAATTGTCTTACACGTCTGTACCGTTACCGCCATGGTCACCAACGTGCTGATCTCCGGGGCAAGCATCGCCGGGCCGGCGCTGGCGCATTGCCTGCGCCGCTACGGATTCGCGGTGACCGTCGTCGAACGGGCACCCGCGCTGCGGCCCGGCGGCCAGGCTGTTGACCTGAGGGGCGTCTCCAAAGAGGCGGTGCGCAGGATGGGCCTCGAGGCGCAGGTGCGCGCGGCGCGGACCAACACCAGAGGGATGTCGATCGTCGACCGCAACAACAAGCGGATCGGTGAGATGCGTGCGGACATGCTCGGCGGGGACGGTCTGATCGCCGAGATCGAGATTCTGCGTGGCGACATCTCCGAGGTGTTCTACCGGGCAACTGAGGGCGAGGTCGAATATCTCTTCGGCGACCAGATCACTGCGATTCACGAGACCGGCGAGTGCGTCGAAGTGACGTTTGCCTCCGGTGCCGTAAGGACATTCGACATCGTCGTCGGCGCCGACGGATTGCACTCCGGCGTCCGGGCCCTCGTGTTCGGGCCGGAGTCGGAGTTCCTGCGCGATCTCGGCCGGCTCGGCGCCTTCTTCACGGTGCCCAACCGGCTCGACCTGGACAACTGGATGCTCGTCTACAGCGAGCCCAAGTGCAGCGCGACCTTGCGCAGTGTCCGAGACAACCAGGCCGCCATGGCCACCGTGTCGATTCCTGGAACCAGGGCCGACTACGACTATCGCGACACAGCCGGTCAGAAAGCCATGCTGCGACAAGAGCTTTCCCACGTGGGGTGGGAGGTGCCCTGGCTGCTGGAAAAGCTGGACGGTGCCGACGACTTCTACTTCGACTCGTCGAGTCAGGTCGAGATGGACACCTGGTCCCGTGGCCGGGTGGTGCTGCTCGGTGACGCAGCGTTCTGCTCGTCACCGAGCTCGGGCCAGGGCACGAGCCTCGCGGTCGTCGGCGCCTACATCCTGGCCGGCGAGCTGGCGGCCGCCAGGGGTGACCATCGCGCGGCGTTCACCGCGTACGAGCGCCGCATGCGGCCCTGGGTTGCGGCCAACCAGAAGATGGGCCGCGACAACATCAAACGGTTCGCGGCCGACAACCGGTTCGAGCTGTGGCTGCAGAACCAGATACTCCGCGCGCTGCCCTACCTGCCCGGCAAGAAGCTCATGCTGCGCGGAATGTTCAAGGTGATCAACGGAATCGAGCTACCCGATTACGCCGGACTGACCGTCGGCGCCTGACCCGACGCTCGTCAACGTCAGCTGTTTCGCGCGTACCCAGTCCAAGAACTTCTCGACCGCGTCGGCGGTGTAATGCCCGTGTGGTGAGCCGAAGACGTCGAATGCGTGCTGGGCGTGCGGGATCTCGGCGTAGACCACCGGTGCCGTCGCGACCTCGCGAAGCGCCGCCACGAAGTCGCGGCCTTCCTGCACCGGGATCAGCGAGTCGTTGGTGCCGTGCAGCACGAAGAACGGTGGCGCGTCGGGATGCACGAGCGAGATCGGCGAAGCGTCGTGGTACAGCTGCTCGTTGCCGGTGAACGGTAGCTTGACGATGATCCGTTGCAGGGCATCGACGAACTGGCTGCGGCCGTTGCCGGTTCGGCTGAACCAGTCGTAGCGTCCGTAGACCGGCACGGCCGCAACCACCGACGTATCCGCGTCTTCGAATCCGGGCTGCCATTTCGGGTCGTTGGGCGTCAATGCCGCCAGGGCGGCGAGGTGTCCGCCTGCCGATCCGCCGGTGATGCACACGGTGTCCGGGTCGCCGCCGTACTCGGCGATGTTGGCCTTCACCCATGCCAGGGCCTGCTTGACGTCGACGATGTGATCCGGCCACGGGTGCTTCGGACTGACGCGGTAGCCGATCGACACACAGATCCAGCCCTTTTCGGCGAGCTGGCTCATCAGCGGATATCCCTGTGGCCTGCGCATCCCGATCATCCACGCCCCGCCGGGAACCTGAAGCAACACCGGGGCCTTGCCGTCCCGGGGCAGGTCGGCGCGTCGCCAGATGTCCGCGAGATTGGCCGCGTGCGGGCCGTAGCGCACGGTTTTCTCGACGTAGCGGCGGCGGATCTGCGACGTGGCGAACACCCCTCTCGGCCTGCCGGCCCGGGCCACGTCGCGGTAGTCCGGGCCGAGTGCCTCACGCAGCGGTTCCTCGAAATACGGCCGGGACTGCACGCCGCGCCGGTGCACCAGCACCAGCAGGGCCCACGAGAACATCTTGACCAACAGGGAGATTCGTCCTCCGGCGGTCCGGTAGTCGCCGCGCACCGCACGCCTCAGCGCATCGAGCACGGAAACGGTCGTCACCAGCGGCGCGTTCTCGGACGTGGGCCAGCCGTAGGCGAACGCGAGCACCGTCGCGTTTCCTTTACGGACGAGAGGCCTGACCGCGTTGGCTGCGTTGGCCAGCTCGGCGAGCGCGGCCAGGAGCGGTTCGCGCTTACCCATTGGCAAGATCCTGCAGGTCGCGGCGGGCGATCTTGCCCGTGCTGTTGCGGGGTAGCTCATCGAGCACTGTGATCTCCCGTGGCACTTTGTAATTGGCGAGGTTTTCGCGGACATAGGCCTTGAGCTCGTCGGGCGTCACGGGATTGGCGAGCACCACGAAACCGGCCAGCCGCTGGCCGAACTGTTCGTCGTCCACGCCGAGCACCGCGGCCTCTGCGACATCGGGATGGCCGGCGAGTACCTTCTCCACCTCGATGGGGTACACGTTTTCACCGCCCGACACGATCATCTCGTCGTCTCGGCCGACCACGAACAGCCGGCCGGCCGCATCGAGATAACCCACGTCGCCCGAACACATGTAGCCGTCGTGAAAGTCTTTGGTGGTGCCCGAGGTGTACCCGTCGAACTGCGTCGAGTTGCGCACGTAGATGGTGCCGACCTCGCCGGTCGGAAGCTCGTTGAAGTCGTTGTCGAGAATCCGAATATCGGTGCCCTCGGCGGGTTTACCCGCGGTGTCCGGCGCGGCGCGCAGGTCGGCCGGGGTGGCGGTGGCGATCATGCCTGCCTCGGTCGCGTTGTAGTTGTTGTAGATGACATCGCCGAACCGGTCCATGAACTTGATCACCACGTCGGGCCGCATCCGTGAGCCGGACGCCGCGGCGAACCGCAACGAGCGCCCGTCATAGCGCCGCAGCACGTTGTCGGGCAGATCCATGATGCGGTCGAACATCACCGGCACCACGCACAGGCCCGTGGCCCGGTGCCGGTCGATGAGTTCGAGCGTGGCCTCGGGGTCGAACTTGCGTCGCGTGATGATCGTGCACGCCATCGACGCGGCGAACGCCAGTTGCGAGAAGCCCCAGGCATGGAACATGGGTGCCACGATCACCACGGGTTCTTCTGCACGCCACGGGGTGCGGTCGAGGATCGACTTGAGCACGTCAGGTCCGCCACCGGAGTGCTTGGCGCCCTTGGGAGTTCCCGTGGTGCCCGACGTCAGCAGGATCACCCGGCTCTTGCCGCCGGCGCGCCGCGGCTGCTTGCGCTCGAACTCGTCGACGAGCCGGTCGACCGTGGTCTCGTGCACGTTCGAGTTGGTCCAGGCCAGAATCCTTGCGGCGCCGGGTCGGTCGACCAATGCGCGGTCCACCGTCTCGCTGAACTCCTCGTCGTAGATGACGGCGTCGACCTCTTCGCGGGTGACCACCTCGGCCAGGGCCGGCCCAGCGAACGACGTGTTCAGCAGCAGCACATCGGCGCCGATGCGGTTGGCCGCGATCAGCGACAGCACGAAGCCCCGGTGATTGCGGGCCATGATGCCCACGACCTGCGGTGCACCCGACGGCAACGCCTGCAGGGCCGCGGCCAGCGCGTCTGCCCGCTCGTCGAGCTGCCGCCACGTCAGGGTGCCCCGCTCGTCGACGAGCCCCGCGCGGTCCGGGCAGCGCTGAGCCGCGCTCGCGAAACCCGATGTGACGCTCATGTTCTCGCGGGCCATCGCGGCGGCGATCCGCACGTACTTGTCCGGGCGTAACACGGTGATCAACCCGGACCGGCGCATGGTGTTGACCAGGCCGGCGGCACCGGCCAGGCGGTCGAGCGGCCCCACCCCGGATCAGCCGATCACCGGGAAGCGGCGTTCCTCGGCGAGCTTGTCGATGGCCCGCTGCATGACGCGGCGGACGTGCGTGTCGACCTCGTCGATGTCGGGATCCTCACCGAACTCCGCAGCGATGTCGATCGGCGGCAGCGTCTCCATCACGATCTTGGTCGGCAGTGGCACGTTGAGCGGCAGCACGGCCGACAGTCCGAACGGGAAGCCGAACGACACGGGCACGATCTTGGTGCGGGCCAGGCGTGCGATCGGTCCCAGCGCCTTGGCGACACCCGTGCCGCGGGACAGGAACAGCTGAGCCTCCTGGCCACCGATGCCGACCATCGGAACGATCGGCACGCCGGCGTTGATCGCGGCCTTCACATAGCCGGTCCGCCCGCCGAAGTCGATCTTGTTGGCACTGAAGGTAGGCCGGTACACGTCGTAGTCACCGCCGGGGAACACCACCACGACACCGCCCGAGCGCAGCGCCTCGTCGGCGTTCTCGTGGTTGGCCCGGATGAAGCCGGTCTTCTTGAAGAACGCCGCGGTCGGTCCGGTCATCAGCATGTCGTGGCTGAGGGTGTACACGGGCCGCTCGTAGCCGAACTTCTCGTAGAACCCCGTCGCGAACACCGGCACGTCCATCGCGAACAGCCCGCCCGAGTGGTTCGACACCACCAGCGCGCCGCCGTGCGGGAAGTTCTCCAGGCCGCGGACCTCCGAGCGGTGGTAGCCCTTGGTGAGCGGCCGCAGCCAGCCCATGACCTTCTCGGTCAGGCCCGGATCCCACTTGGTGATTTCGGACGGGTCGATGTCGGTCGAGGCCACGGGTTCCCCCTGGAGTAAATTGGAACGTGTTCTAGTTTCAATATGGTACCCAGGTCGCGGGGTAAAAACCCATTCGCTTCCGGATCCGGCACCTGTCCCTTTGGGTAACCAGCCTTCGCCAGGCCAAAACTGCAGGTCAGGCCATATCGAGCGCGTGCGGCTCAGCTGGTCAGCGCCTCGATCTCGGTTGCGACGTTGCGGCGCGCCTGATCCTCCCAACGGTCGCGCCCGGGCCCGGTGTGGAACATCGCCCCGTCGAGCAGCTCGGCGAGCACACGCGCCCGGGCCGGTTTGAACACGTCGTCGGGGATCGCGTGGTACTCCTCGCGCACCGCGGCCGCGTAGCGCTGGTAGCGGGCCGCGGGTGCGCCGAGCACCGAAAGGTCGGCATCGCTGAGCACGGCCCCGTTGATGTCGCCCGCCGAGACCTTGTGGGTCTTGGTGGCCAGCACGAGCCGGGCCACCTCGTCACGCACCGGGGAAGTGGACAGGAGCTCGCGCGCCAGCTCGGCCGAACGGTCCTCGTTGTCGTCGCGGCCGATGTCGTAGATGGCGTCGTGGAACCAGGCGGCCAACTCGACGGCCTCGCGGTCGAAGTGCAGACCGTCGTCGGCCAGCGCCTGGATCGCATCCAACATCTCGTGCAGATGCGCGACGTTGTGGTGCTTGCGGTGAGATTCCGACCAGCGGGCGAGCAGATCCTCCCGCAGTCGCTCGGTGAGATGCGCTGCCATGACGCCAGTGTCCTCCGGTTTGACCTGAACCGCTGTTGAGGAAGCATCATTGGCAGTCATGGGCGCACTCGACCTCGCGGCATACTTCAACCGGATCGGCTATCAGGGTCCGGCACAACCGGACCTGGCCACTCTGCAGGGCATCGTGACAGCGCACGGCCGGTCGATCCCGTTCGAGAACCTGGATCCGCTGCTGGGCATCCCGGTCGCCGATCTCGGTGCCGCCGCACTGTCCGACAAGCTCGTTGCCCGGCGGCGTGGCGGGTATTGCTACGAGCACAACGGGCTGCTCGGGTATGTGCTCGAGCAGGTCGGTTTCGGGGTCGAGCGGTTCGCCGGGCGCGTGGTGTGGATGCAGGAGCCCGGTGCCCCGTTGCCGGCGCAGACGCACAACGTGCTCGGCGTGACGATTCCCGGCGTCGACGGGCGGTATCTGGTGGACGTCGGTTTCGGTGGGCAGACGCTGTCGTCGCCGATCCGGCTGGAGGCCGGCCCTGTGCAGGAGACGCGGCACGAGCCGTACCGGCTCCTCGATCACGAGGACGGGTTGGTGCTGCAGGCTCAGATTCGCGACCAGTGGCTGCCGTTGTACCGATTCAGCACGCGTCCGCAACCCCGCATCGACCTCGAAGTCGGAAGTTGGTATGTGTCAACGCATCCCGGCGGGATATTCGTGACCGGGCTGACCGCGGCCCTGATCACCGACGAGGCCCGCTTCAATCTGCGAGGCCGCAACCTGGCGATCCACCGCCGGGGTGGGACCGAACGGGTTCGCTTCGACACCGCGGCGCAGGTGCTCGACGCGCTGACCGAAAGGTTCGGCATCAACCTGGCAGACCTCGCCGACGTCGACGTCGAAGCGCGCGTCGCCGCGGTGCTCGACACCTGAGCGCAGCAAGAAAAGTCATGTGCCTGCGCGCGGTCGCCGACCATACTCGGTGGATGTGAGCGACCAACCGAACGGCCGGGACCGACTACGGGAGCTGCTCGACGCCGTCGTCGACGAGGACAACAACGGTGTCGGCGAAATGGCCCGCAGCAGTTACGCATCGGAATTCCACTTCTCGCGCGAGGTACGCCGGTTGACCGGCGAGCCGCCCGCGGCGTTGCGGCGACGCGTCATGCTCGAACGGGCGGCCTGGCGGTTACAGCACGGTGAGGGCGTCGCCGAGGTGGCTGCTGCCGAGGGGTGGTCGTCCGCCGAAGTGTTTTCCCGGGCTTTCCGGCGCGGGTTCGGCGTGCCACCGTCTCGTGCGGGTGACGTCGCATTCCGGCTGCCCGCGCCGAACGGCGTGCATTTCCACCCGCCGCACTCCTTGTGGGTCGACGGGTCGAGTTCCGGCGGTGGCCCCGATATCGCACAGTTCATGCTTGTGCACGACGTCGCCGACACCGCCTATCTCATCGAGCAGGCCCGGCAGCTCACGCAAAGCCAATGGTCCCAGGAGGTTTCACCCGGCCAGGTGGTGTTGTCCTGGGATGGTCCGGAACCCAGCGTGGCTGCGGTGCTCAGCGCGATCGTGTGGACCAAACAGGTGTGGCTGGCCACCATCGAAGGCCGGGATTTCCCGGAGCGCGAGCTCGCGGCCACCGCCGCGGAACTGGCGGCGCACCACGATGAGATCGGAAAGCGTTGGACCACGGTGATTTCCGAGTACTCGGCCGCGGGCAGGCTCGCCGACACGGTGATCGACGCGCTCTGTGATCCACCGGAGTCCTTTCAGCTGTACGGCATCGTCGCGCATGTTCTCACGTACTCGGCGCACCGCAGGGGACTGGTCCGCGCCATGTTGGCGCGCCATGGCATCGAAACCGATCAGGGAGATCCCCTGGAATGGATGAGGAGGGACTGAGCAGTGTCAACCGTCTACTACACCGCATCGAGCCTCGACGGCTTCATCGTCGACACCGAGGGAAGCCTCGACTGGCTGATCACGCGTGCCATCGACGCCGACGGCCCGTTCGGGTATGACGAGTTCATCAAAACCATTGGGGCGCTTGCGATGGGCGCGGCCACCTATGAGTGGATCGTCAAGAATCACCCAGGTGAGTGGATGTACGACCAGCCGACGTGGGTGCTCACCCATCGGCCGGGCATCGTGCTGCCCGAACATCCCGTCCAGGTCTTCGCCGGAGCCGTACCGGAATTGCATCGCCAACTCGTCGCGGCGGCAGCGGGTAAGGACGTCTGGATCGTGGGCGGTGGTGAGGTGGCCGCACAATTCGTGACGGAAGGCCTGATCGACGAGATGATCGTGAGCTATGCGCCGTGCACACTGGGCGGAGGCGCACCGGTGCTGCCGTTGCGCTCGGAGTGGGCGCTGACCGAATCCGCGGTCAACGGCGATTTCGTGTGTGCCCGTTGGACCAAACCGGCCGCCTAGGGCCGGCGCCCGACTCGCGGTACACCGTTGCGCAGCACGAATTCACGTGACTTGATGAGGAATTCGAGCTGCAGCGCGACTTCGCGCAAAGCGTTGGTGCTGCGCGAGGACCGGCACAACACGACCGCACCTTCGAGCGCGGAGATGCACATGACGGCGAGGGACTGCGCGTCGGATTCCTCGAAGCCGTCGGCGGCGAATGCCCGGCCCAGGGATTCGCGCCAGCGCCCGAAGATGTCGCCGGCGATGCTGCTGAGCTGAGGTTCGTCGGCGGCACCGATCGCCGCGGCGACCACGGGGCAGCCTGCGGTGTAGTCGCTATCTGCCAGCAGGTTCTCCCAGAACGTGACGAACCTGCGAACCAGCGCCAGGCCGCCGTCCTGTGCGCTCTCGTCGATCAGGCTGCCGATCGAGTCCCCGGCGAACAGCAGTGCCTCGGTCAGGATCTGATGACGGCCACCGGGGAAGTGGTGGTACACCGAACCGCGCGGAGCGCCGCTTCGGGTCAGAACCTCGTCGATCGTGACACCGGCGGCGCCGCGCTCACGCAACACTTCGACCGCGCTGACCAGCATGCGGGTGCGGGTCGAGCCGCGTTTGTTGCGGGGCTTGACGGGGTTGGACATGGTGGGGCGAGCGTAGCGAAGGGTTATGCCACGCGCTCCAGCAGCTGCGACGGCCGACGCAGCAGGCTGCGCGGGCTGATGGGCAGTACGTGGCTGTGCGGAGTTCGAACCCGGTGCGTGAATCGGTGACCGGCGACGTTGAGTTCAATGACCCACATCGTGCACCGCCCTTCTATGCGATCGATCATAAAACCGAGGCAACCGTCTCCTGGTGACGGATTGCCGACCAGTGTGCTGGCGGTTCCAATAATAGCAGGTGAACACCAGTGTGACTAGTTTGCTAAATAAATTTCGCTCCGCAGCAAATTATGATGGGTTGCATAATTGCGTGAACCGGAGTTGACTGCCGGGTATGACCAGCACAACCGGGTTGACCCTCGAAACCGTTTCGGTGGAGCGGGACGGGTACGTACTCATGATCGGCCTGAACCGGCCGCACAAGCGCAACGCCTTCAACATGGCGATGCTGACCGACCTCTCCCGCGCGTACGGGCTGCTGGAGTCCGACGAAAGCCTGCGTGCCGGAGTGCTGTTCGCACACGGCGACCATTTCACGGCGGGCCTTGACCTGGCGGACGTCGCACCGCGGATCGCGTCCGGCGAACTGCCGGTACCCGCCGATGGCCGCGATCCCTGGCGCCTGGACGGCGACTGGACCAAACCCGTCGTGGCCGCGGCACAGGGCCGGTGTCTGACTCTGGGCATCGAGTTGTTGCTTGCCGCCGACATCAGGGTGGCCGCACAGGACACTCGGTTCGCCCAGATCGAGGTTTTGCGGGGGATCTACCCGTTCGGCGGGGCGACGCTGCGGCTGCCGCGGCTGACGGGGTGGGGCAACGCGATGCGCTGGCTGCTCACCGGTGACGAGTTCGACGCGGCCGAGGCCAACCGGATCGGGTTGGTGCAGGAAATCGCGCCGGACGGTGAGAATGCGATCGCCAGGGCCCGCGCGATCGCGCACACGATCGCCGACCGGGCCGCACCGCTCGGAGTCAAGGCCACACTGGCCTCGGCACACACCGCACATTCGCAGGGCGACGCCGCGGCCATCGCCCGGCTGCGGCCCACCGTCACCGAACTGTTCGCGACCGCGGACGCCGCCGAGGGCGTGCAGTCGTTCGTCGAACGCCGGGACGCGGTGTTCCAGGGCCGGTGACGTCTTTCGCCCAACAGACACGTAGGTACCCCAAATCATGCGAAATGGGGTACCTGCGCGTCTGCTCGGCGTAAGAAACTAGCCCGCGTTCTCCAGCGCGACCAGGCCGGCGGCCACCGCGAAGAACTTGTTGGAGCCCAGCTGTCGGACGGTCTTGATGTTGAACGCCGCTGCGAGATGCTCGGCGTCGGAGTCGCTGACGCCGGCCAGTGCGGCCGGAGACGCATCCAGGATCTCCTTGAGCGACTTGTCCTCGTAAGCCTTGTCGAGCGACTTTGCCAGATCGACCGAAACTGCCACAGTGCCTCCCTCATTGTTGGGCATGGATGGGGTGCCCACCCTAGCTGGCGAAGTTGTACGGGAGCTGTCCACTTCCTTGGCAGACACGACGCAAGACGGCCCCTTTTCCCAGGAAAAGGGGCCGTTTTGCGATATTCGCGCGAGTTCTACTCGGGCGTGTATCCAAAGGGCAGCAGCACACTCTTGGCCTGTGTGTAGGCCTCGATGCCCTCGGGCCCGTTCTCCCGACCGATGCCCGAATTCTTGTAGCCACCGAACGGTGCGCCGGGATCGAACGCGTACATGTTCACCGCGTAGGTGCCGGTGCGGATCTTCGACGCGATCTCGATGGCCTTGGGGAAATCGGTCGTGTAGACGCTGCCTGCAAGGCCGTACGGCGAGTCGTTGGCGATGCGCACGGCGTCGTCCTCGGTGTCGTACGGGATCACCGCGAGCACCGGTCCGAATATCTCCTCCTGCGCGATGGTCATCGAGTTGTCGACGTCGGCGAACACGGTCGGCTGCACGAACCACCCGGAATCCAGGCCCTCGGGGCGGCCGCCGCCGGTCACGAGCCGGGCTCCTTCCTCGACACCCTTGCGGATGTATCCCTCGACGCGCTCGCGCTGCTTCTCGCTGATCAACGGCCCGATCATCGCCGCGGGGTCGTCGGGCAGGCCGACCTGCATCGCTGCGACGGCGCCCGCGAGTTTTTCCACAACCTCGTCGTAGCGCGACCGCGGCGCCAGGATGCGGGTCTGCCCGACGCACGCCTGCCCGCAGTTCATCAGGCCCGAGAACACGAGCATGGGCAGCGTCGAGTCCAGGTCCGCGTCCTCCAGGATGATGGCCGCGGACTTGCCGCCCAGCTCGAGCGTGCACGGCTTGAGCTTCTCGGCGGCGAGCTTGCCGATCTCCTTGCCGACCGCACTCGACCCGGTGAACGTGAACTTGTCCAGCTCGGGATTGTTGGTCAGCGCACGGCCGGTCTCGGGGCCGCCCGGGACCACCGACAGCACGCCCTCGGGCAGGCCGGCCTCGGCGAACACCTCGGCGAACAGGTTGGTGGTCAGCGGGGTCTCGGCGGCGGGCTTGAGCACCACGGTGCATCCGGCCAGCAGGGCCGGGCCCAGCTTGTTACACGCCAGGAAGAACGGCACGTTCCATGCGATGACGGCGCCGACGACGCCGATGGGCTCCTTGACCACCAGGGTCTGGCCGTAGATGCCGTCGCGGATGTCCTTCCAGGCGAACTTGTCGGCCGCACCCGCGTAGTACTGCAGGCCTGACACCCCCGCGCCGAACTGCATCATGTCGACGATGGTCGGCGGCTGGCCCGTCTCCAGCTTGAGCAGGTGCTTGAACTCGTCGGCCCGCGCGTTGACCAGTTCGACGGCCTTGGCCAGCACGGCCTGCCGCTCGTGTGGCGACATGCGCGGCCACGGGCCGTCGTCGAACGCCTTGCGGGCCGCGGCGCACGCGGCGTTGACGTCAGCCTCCGCCGCCAACGGAACCTGACCGACCTTCTCGCCGGTCGCGGGGGAGAAGACCTCGATCACCTCTGCGGTCGACGGTTCGACCCAGTGGCCACCGATGAACAACTTGTCGTAATCGGTCTTGGCCGCCTGAACGCTCTGTGTCATGAGCGTCACACTACCCAGAATTCGGTAAAACGAGAACCTGTTCCAGTTGACGGATTTACCGCGGCTGCAGGACCAGCACCAGATTGCTCACCGCGACTTCCCGAAACCCCGGCACCGACGTCATCCACCACGCCCATCGTGGGTGGTAGCGGGGAAAAGCTTGAACGAGCGCGCCGGTGCTCGCCGCCCACTGCAGGCCGTCGGCCGCTGACACGGCGAACAACGACGAGCCGTAGTCGTTCTTGGGTCGGTGGCCGTGTTTGCGCGTGTACCGCTCGGCCGCGCGGACCCCGCCCAGATAGTGCGTGAGCCCCATCTCGTGGCCGCCGAACGGCCCGAGCCACACGGTGTACGACAGCACCACGAGGCCCCCGGGACGGGTCACCCGCAGCATCTCGTTGCCCATCCGCCACGGGTGGCGCACGTGCTCGGCGACGTTCGATGACAGGCAGATGTCCACACTGTCGTCGGCGAACGGCAGCGCCATGCCCGACGCCCGGACGAACGTGCCTGCCGACGTGCCGCCGGCTGGGCCCGCGTGCATCTCGCGCGGGTCGGGCTCGACGCCGATGTAGGGCATTCCCGTGGCTTCGAATGCGGACGCGAAGTAACCGGGGCCGCCGCCGACGTCCAGCACCGTGTGTCCGGAGGCCGAGCGACCCGTGGTGCCGGTCCACAGGTCGGTGACCATCGCGACGGTGTCGTCGGCCAGCGCGCCGTAGAACCGGGCCGGATCGGTCTGCTCGAACCGGAACTCGCTCAGCAGCCGCACCGACCGGCTCAGCGTGGCCCGGCGGGCAAAGCGGTCGGTCGGATTCACCCGCCCAAACTACTCACCGGTACGCTCAACACGATGTCTGCCCGTCCCGTGAGCTCGATCCTGCTGCTGTGCTGGCGGGATACCGGGCATCCGCAAGGCGGCGGCAGCGAGGCCTACGTGCAGCGCATCGGCGCGCAGTGGGCAAAGGAAGGCATCGACGTCACGCTGCGCACCGCGCGCTATCCCGGTGCGGCACGCGACGAGGTCGTCGACGGCGTGCGCATCAGCCGCGGCGGTGGCCCCTACTCGGTGTACATCTGGGCCGGGCTGGCGATGGTCGCGGCCAGGATCGGCCTCGGTCCGCTGCGGCGGGTCCGGCCCGACGTCGTGATCGACACCCAGAACGGTCTGCCGTTCCTGGCCCGCCTGGCGTTCGGCAAGCGGGTCGCGGTGCTGGTGCATCACTGTCACCGCGAGCTCTGGCCCGTGGCCGGGCCGGTGATGGGCCGCGTCGGGTGGTTCGTGGAGTCGAGGCTCTCGCCACGGCTGCACCGGCGCAATCAATACGTCACGGTGTCACTGCCCTCGGCACGCGACCTCAACGAGCTCGGGGTGGACTCGGGACGAATCGCCGTGGTGCGCAACGGCCTTGACCAGGCGCCCGCGGAGACGTTGGAGCTCGCGCGCTCGCAGACCCCGCGTCTCGTGGTGCTTTCGCGCCTGGTGCCGCACAAGCAGATCGAGGACGCACTGGAAGCCGTTGCCGCCCTGCGCGACGAGGTACCCGATCTGCATTTGGACATCCTCGGCGGCGGCTGGTGGCAGCAGCGGCTGGTCGACCATGCCGAACTGCTGGGCATCTCCGACCTGGTGACATTCCACGGCCACGTCGACGATGTGACCAAACACCGTGTGCTGCAGCAGAGCTGGGTGCATGTGCTGCCGTCGCGCAAAGAAGGCTGGGGTTTGGCCGTGACCGAGGCCGCGCAGCACGGCGTGCCCACGATCGGCTACCGCTCCTCGGGCGGGCTCACGGATTCGATCGTCGACGGCGTGACCGGCCTGCTGGTCGACGACTGCGACGGCCTGGTATCGGGGCTGCGGCAGCTGTTGGCGGATCCCGTGCTGCGCGTGCAACTGGGCAGCAAGGCGCAGGCCCGCAGCGACGAATTCTCTTGGGCGCAAAGCGCCGACGCCATGCGCAGCGTGCTGGAATCGGTGCGCGACGGCCGCTATGTGAGCGGCTTGGTTTAGCTCGCTGTCCCGGTGAGCGGAACCTCCGGCCCGAGCGACTGCGGGTCGGCCATACCGTCGGCTCATGAATCCGCAGGCGATGATGCGCGCGATGGTGCTCGACGAGTTCGGTGGCCCCGAGGTGCTGCACGTGGCCGACATCGAGCGCCCCCAGGCCGCGGCCTGCGGTGTGATCGTGCGCGTGGCATATGCCGGGGTCAACCCGGCCGACTGGAAGACGCGCGAAGGATGGCTGGCGCCGTTCTTCGAGTACCGGTTCCCGTTCGTGCTCGGATTCGACGCGGCCGGCGTGGTCGCCGAGGTCGGTGAGCAGGTGACGGATCTTGCGGTGGGCGACCGCGTCGTCACGGCGTCCAACATGGGGCGCGGCGAGCGCGGCACGTACGCGCAGTACGTGGCCTCCGACCGCGGGCGCGTCGTCAAGTTGCCCGACACCGTGCCGTTCCCCGACGCCGCGGCCCTGCCGACCGCCGGGGTCACCTGTTGGGAGGCGCTCTTCGACGTCGGCGGCACGGGCGCCGGGTCCACGGTGCTGATCAACGGCGGTGCCGGCGGCATGGGCAGCTACGCGATCCAGCTCGCGCGCATGGCCGGTGCCAAGGTGGCGGCGACGTGCGGCCCGGCCAATCTCGACTATGTGCGGGCCCTCGGTGCCGATCTGGCGATCGACTACCGTGCGGGCGGTGTCGCTGACGCGGTGCGGCGGTGGGCACCCGACGGGGTCGATCTCGTGGTGGACACCGTCGGCCAGGGCACCCTGCTGGACTCGATCGAGCTGGTCCGGCGTGGCGGCACCGTGACGCCGATCGCCACGCTGATCGCCGACGAGCCGATGCCCGACCCGGCACGTGCCGCCGAACTCGGCGTATCGGTCGTCCCCACCATGTCCAACTACGCCAATCAAGAACGCCAGCTCAACGCGTTGGTTGCCGCGCTCGGCGCCGGGAAGATCCGCGCGCCGCAGCTGGAGATCCTGCCGCTCGATCAGGCCGCTGAAGCGCACCGCCGCGTCGCGGCCGGCCACGTCCGGGGCAAGATCCTGCTCGAGGTGGATGCGGGCATCTAGTCGGCCGAGCGGCGCCGGAGCAGTCGTACCGCCAGGCCCACACCGGCCCCGACCAGCAGGCCAAGCCACACCAGATGAGCGGCGATCAACAGCCCCCGATGCGGCGACGCCGGCGCGGTGCCGCCGATCCGTTGCACCGTGACGTCGTCGTCGGACTCGTGCACCACCCAACCCACGCCGGCTTCGGCGAGCTGTTGCGGGGATGCGCCGGAGAGCAGCAGGTTCTGCACTGCGCGGGCGTGTTCACCCTCACCGGGAACCGTCCGTCCCCCGATCGACAGGTCTCCGGTGGTCAGCACCTCGGCTCGCAGCCAACGCGGCAACGGATCGAGAACCGGTGCCGCCCAAGAGAACTCACGCATGCTGTCGGGCGGTAGTACCGCCACGGGTCGGGGATCGGCATTGATGGTCGCGGCCGCCGACGCCCAGGAGTGCGGGTACTGCACGGACCGCAGCTGCCCCCCGACGCCCCAGGCGAGATCGGGCAGCACCGCGATCAGCGCGGCACAGCACACCGCCGCGGCAGCGGGGGCCGGAACACGCAGCCGCTGGAGGGCCGCCGGCGCAGCGGCCGCCGCGAGGACGTATCCGGGCATGGCCAAGGCGACCCATTTCTGCCCGTCCCGCAGCACCCCGAGGCCCGGCACAGTCCGGATCATCGCCTCGACCGCGGCCATCCCTGGTCCCGTCGCAGTCACTGCCGGCGCGATCACCGCGACGGCCGCAAGCACCAGCAGCGGAACCGCGGCGGGCCTGCGGGCCACGACCGGCAACCCCGCCACCACCACGCCGAGCAGCACCACGGTCGCCACGACCGCGAAAAGTGTGGTCCGAGAGGCCGGCACCGCATCCCCGTTCCAGATACCGCCGAGAGCGGCCAGGCTGCCGAGCGTGCCCAATCCGGGTTCGGCGCGGGCAGCAAACGCGGGCACACCCTCCGCGGCGGTCGCGGACACCGAACCGCCGACCGCCGCAGCCACCAGCCACGGCGCCGCGGCGAGCACTGCGGCGCCCAACCCGACGCCCGCGACCCGCCACCGCGGCCATCCGTCGCCGGGTGCCGCGACACACACCAGCGCGACCACGGTGGCCAGCATGAGGCCCGTCGGGGTCAGCCCCGCCAGCGCGATCCAGAACAGCAGCGCCCACACTGAACCGGAATTCGTCCGTAACCGCAGCACACCGGCGGCCACCCACGGCAGGCAGCCGTAACCGACCAGCAGGCTCCAGTGGCCCTGCAGCAGGCGTTCGGCCACGTAGGGATTCCAGATGGCCAGCGTCGTGGCGACGAACTGACCAGGTAGGCCCGCCTCGGAAGCCAGCACCTCGCCGACCAGCACCGCGGCACCCCAGCCGGCCAGCCACAGTCCGGCGATCAGCAGGATCTTCACCACCACGCCGCCGTCGAGCACGCTCGACGTCACCGCGAGAAAGAAATCCTGCGGCAATGCGCGTGGGGCCGCTTGCGACAGCCCCAGCGCCGCGTCGGTCAGATACGACCGCGGAGTCGACACGGCATCGCGCAGCAGCACATACCCAGGCGCCAGCAGCGGCGCCGTCACCAGCAAGGACAGCGCCAGCGCATACGCCGGCGTCCAGAACCTCCGGAGGATCAGACCCCTCGGTCCGGTGGGAGGTCGGTGGGCCGTTGTGCGGGCAGCTTCTCGGTCTTGGCCTCGGCCCCGGGCACCTGGAAGCCCTGGGTGTCGAAGAAGCCGTGGTCTGCCTCGTCGAGGCCCGGGTCGATCAGCGTCGACTCGGCCCGCAGCGCGAACGACGCCAACACCGCGCCGCCGACCAGCGTGATCAGGCCGAGAGCGGTGAACGTGATCGGCAGGATGTTCGACCACAGCCCGATCCGGTCCCGTTCGTCCTGGGCGGTTGCGACCTGGGCTTCGACGGTCTCCTCGTTGTAGGTGACCTTGTAGTCGACGTAGGTCACCTCGGGCTTGAGGGCGTCACGCGCGTAGTACTGGTAGCCGTGGTCCTGGGCCTTGACGATCGTGCCGGACACCGGGTCGACCCAGAAGGTGCGCTGCGCGGCGTAGTAGCGGTCCATCGTGATCCGCTCGTCGGGTTCGCCGGGCACGCCCCACATGGCCGCACTCGCGGTGACCGAGCTGTCCGCGTCGTCCTCGTACAGCGACGAGTACTTGACCGGCTCGACCAGCTTCCCGTCCGCGTCGTAGCCCACGTTCTGGGTGAACCGGTAGGTGGTCAGCCCGTTGATGTCTTCCTCACCGTCGTAGTTGGCGTCGAACGCCTTCTGCGCGATCGGGTCGAAGAACGGGTAGGTCTTCTTCTCGGTGTCGAACGGGAACCGGTAGGTCAGGCCCTCGTGCGGCAGCGCGATGTTGGTCGGCGGTTTGTCGTCCTCGATCGCTCGGGGCTTCTGCACCGCGCCACCCGGGTTGCTCTCGCTGGACACCGCGAGCGCCGAGCTGCGGTTCATCGTCACGGTGTCGACCATCGCGAGCAGCAGGCCGTTGTCCTGCTGGCGGTCGGTGCGCCGCAGGGACGTCCCCACCTGCAACGTCACCACCTCGGCGTTCGACGGCGATTCCACGCTGATCTGCTGCTGCAGCGCCACCGGGACGTTGCGGTCGACGGCGAACTTCTCCGCGGTCAGCGACGCCGGGTCGAACGCGGTGGCGGTGCCGTCGCTGACCAGGGTGGTGTCCAAGTCCAGCGGAACTTTGGCGATCTTGCCTTTGGTGTACGTCGTCAGCAACAGTGCGGCGATCAACAGGGCAGCGCCGAGCCCCATGAGTCCGCACGCCGCGATACGCAGCGCCACAGCGCGGTTCAAACCGGGCCTCCTTCGGTGTGGGCCAACTCGTCCTCCAGGCAAACCCGTTCGACCCTAACAGCACTATCTAAGGCCATTACTTACTACGGCGGCATCCTGGCCGGGCAGTTCACCCGCCGTTTGGCCTGTCCCGGTCGTCCCGGCACACTGGTCGGCGTGGCCAGCGCAGCGTCGGACCCGGAGACCGGTCCGGAGCCGGTCGGGGGAACACGGAGTTTTCTCCCGGCCGTCGAAGGCATGCGTGCCTGCGCGGCCATGGGCGTGGTGCTGACCCACGTCGCATTCCAGACCGGGCACACCGGCGGGGTCATGGGCCGTATCTTCGGCCGATTCGACCTGGCAGTCGCGGTGTTCTTCGCGCTGTCGGGCTTCCTGCTGTGGCGCGGCCATGCCGCGGCCGCTCGTGGATTGCGACCGCGCCCCCGGACCGGGCACTACCTGCGGTCCCGCGTCGTGCGCATCATGCCCGGCTACGTGGTCGCGGTGGTCGTGATCCTGCTGCTGTTGCCCGAGGCGAACGCGGACCTGACGGTGTGGCTGGCGAATCTGAGCCTCACCCAGATTTACGTGCCCTTGACGCTGAGCCCGGGCCTGACCCAGATGTGGAGCCTTTCGGTCGAGGTGACCTTCTATCTCGTGCTGCCGGTGCTGGCGCTGCTGGCGCGCCGCCTGCCGGTGCGGGCCCGCATCGGTGTCATCGTCGCCGTCGCCGCGCTGAGCCTGCTGTGGGTGCGCATCCCGTTCGACGGCAGCAGTGGGCTCAACCAGTGGAACTGGCCGCCTGCGTTCTTCTCGTGGTTCGCCGCGGGCATGGTGCTCGCCGAACTCACCGTGAGTCCGTTCGGCTGGGTGCACCGGCTGGGCCGCAACCGTGTCCTGATGGCTGTCGTCGCCGTCGCGGCGTTCGGCATCGCGGCGTCACCGCTGGCCGGGCTGGAAGGCCTGCACCCGGGTTCGGTCGGCCAGGTCACTCTCAAGACCGCGATGGGCGCCGTCGTCGCGGGAGCTCTGCTGGCCCCGCTCGTGCTCGACCACCCCGACACGCCGCACCGCATCCTGGGCAGCCGCGTGATGGTGACGCTGGGCCGGTGGTCCTACGGGTTGTTCGTGTGGCACCTGGCCGCGCTGGCCATGGTGTTCCCGATGATCGGTGAGTTCCTGTTCAACGGCGGCATGCCGGCCGTGCTGGTTCTGACGCTCGTGTTCGGCTTCGCGCTTGCGGCGGTCAGCTACGCGCTCGTGGAATCTCCGTGCCGGGAGGCGCTGCGCCGCTGGGAGTACCGCAACGAGAAGCCCGTGCCGCCGCTGGACAGCGCGATCACTCCCGACCCCGAGCCCGAACCTATTTCACGCTGACGTCAACCAAACACGCCGGTGGTAAAGGACTCTCGCGCGTGGT
The DNA here is from genome assembly GCF_010727475.1 of Mycolicibacterium mageritense. Classification (NCBI taxonomy): domain Bacteria; kingdom Bacillati; phylum Actinomycetota; class Actinomycetes; order Mycobacteriales; family Mycobacteriaceae; genus Mycobacterium; species Mycolicibacterium mageritense. The sequence goes on along the minus strand of NZ_AP022567.1, from coordinate 1,932,141 downwards.
TCGGTGATTAGGCTTGCCGGCGTGCCGAGTTCGGCGGCGGCCGACGTGTTCATCCATATCCGCATCATCGTCGGGATGGTGCTCGGACTGAGCCTCGCACGACTGGTCAACGGCATGACCCGGTTCATCCAGCACCCCAAGCGCGACCAGATCTACTCCGTCCACATCGGCTGGACGGTGTTCATGCTGTCGGCGATCGTCCACTTCTGGTGGTACGAGTTCGGGCTGTCGCGGATCCAGGTCTGGACGTTCGAGATGTACTTCTTCGTCCTGCTCTACGCCACGCTCTTCGTCGCGATCGCATCACTGCTCTATCCCGACAAGATGGATGACTACGACGGATTCCAGGACTATTTCGAATCCAGGCGGAAGTGGTTCTACAGCCTGCTGGCGGTCATGTTCTCGATCGATCTGATCGACACCGCGATCAAGGGCGCGGACTACTTCCACGCGCTGGGCGCCGAATACGTGGTCAAGCAGGTCGTGCTCATCGTCTGCTCGTTGATCGCGGTGTTCGTGGCCGACAAGCGCTACCAGCTCACCTTCGTGACGCTGACCATCCTCTATCAGGTGTTGTGGATCTTCCGGCTGTTCGACGTTTTGCGGTGACAGGCTGGCGATGACGGTGTGGCTTGTGCGTCAGCGGTTGACTGTGTACGGGTTGGGCGTCGCTGCCCAGATACGTTCGGCGGCGCGACTGTCCTTGTCCTGCAGGGCTTTCAAGAGCTTGGTGTGCAGAGCGAGAGCGTGATGGGAGATGACGTCGGTGACATCGGGCTGTTCGCGCATCATCGTTCGGACGGCGCCGCGTAACTCGCCGTAGAGGTCGACCAGCAGGGTGTTCTTCGTGGCGGCGGCCACCTCCATGTGGAAGCGATAATCGGCCTCCACAAACGCCTCCGGGTCGTCGTGCTCGGCGGCGTCCTCGCAGGCTGAAGCGGCTTCACGGAGGCGTTTCATATCCTTGTCGGATCGGTTGCGGGCGGCCAAGCTGGCAACGGACATTTCGAAGGCGCGTCGTACATCGAACAGTTCGGCAACGCTTGCGCGGCCGATCTTGTCCGTCAACGTGTCGCCGGCGCTGGGCGTCGCGGATACGTACGTGCCGTCGCCGACCTGGACGCGCAGCACACCACTGTGGACCAGCGCTCGTACGGCTTCACGCACAGTGGATCGGCCCACGCCAAACCGTTCCATCAGGACCGGTTCGGGTGGGAGTTTATCTCCGACTTTGAGTTCCCCGCTGGTGATCGCGGTTTGGAGTTCGCTGATGATCTGGTCGGCCAGGCGCTGTCGGCTCACGCGGTTGACGCTGGGGAGAACCGAGTCGGCCTTGCTGGCCTTGCCGGTGCCTTGGCCGGCACTAATTGCCACGAGAGCGCCTCCCCGCGAATGAGGTGATGGTCTGACGTTTCAACTGCACGATACAGCACCACCGGTTGCGGGTCGGGGGTTGACAGTGGCACGGCGCACAGCAATGATCAGACGTCTGCTGATCTGCTGGATAGAAAGGATGTGGGATGACAAAACATGTCATCGTTGTCGGTGCGGGCAACGCCGCGCTGGTCGCTGCGCTTGCGGCGTCGGATGCCGGTGCCCGAGTCACGATTTTGGAGAAGGCTCCGCGTGATCAACGTGGCGGAAACACCCGCTACACAGCGGGTCTCGTCAGATTTGCATTCGACGAGCTGACCACCGTCGACGAACTCCTCGGCAATGATGCCGCCACCAGCGGTGCCGCGACCGTAGAGCCGTACACGGCTCAGACGTTTACCAACGCACTCATGTCGACATCTCGGGGTGAGGCCGATCCTGACCTCACCGAGTGGCTGGTATCGGAGAGCCAGGACGTGCTGCGCTGGATGAAGGAACACGGAATCGACTTCGAGTTCGCCCAGTATCTGACCACGGCCGAAGGCGGCAAGACCGTCTACCGCAACGGGTTGGTGCTGCAGACCGCCGGCGGCGGAGAGGGGCTGACCGCCATGGAGTTCGCTGCTGTCGAGCGGGCCGGATGCGAAATTCGATATGGCACTGCAGCAGTGGATCTGATCACAGACGATCTGGGCGGTGTGGCCGGGGTACGCGTCAGGGATGAGGCGGGGCGCACAGAAGATCTGTTGGGCGAAGTGATCCTGGGCTGTGGGGGATTCGAGGCGAATCCGGAGATGCGGACACGCTACTTAGGGCCCGAGTGGAATCTGGTGAAAGTGCGTGGCGTCCCGTACAACACCGGTGAGCTGCTCGACGCCGCCTTGCGGGTCGGAGCCGCAACCTACGGCCACTGGGCTGACTGTCACGCCGCCCCGATCGATGCGAATTCACCGAAGCAGGGCAGTCTCGACACGGGGGAACGGACGAACCGAACGAGTTTTCTCTTCGGGATCGCCGTCAACGAAAACGCCGAACGGTTCATAGACGAGGGCCGAGACTGGGCTCCGCAGAACTACGTCGCAGTCGGGAAGACTGTTCTCAAACAACCCAATGGTGTTGGGTTCCAGCTGTTCGACGCCAAGGTTGCCCAACTTCTGGACCCCCGCTACGACGACGCAACGGTGTATCAGGCCGATACTCTTGAGGAGTTGGCGCGTATGGCCGGCCTCGACCCGGCGAAGCTTGCGCGCACGGTCGACTCGTACAACAAGGCTGTCGATGACACCACGCCGTTCGACAGCACTACCAAGGACGGTAAGGCAACGAGGGGAATTGAGCCGCCGAAGAGCAACTGGGCTCAGAGAATCGATGCACCGCCGTACCGGCTTTATCCGTTCACCGGCGGCATCACCTTCACGTTTGGTGGTTTGCGTATCGACCGGGGATCCCGCGTGCTCGATGCCGGCACGGGAAATCCGATACCCGGCCTGTACGCGATCGGTGAGATGACCGGCGGCTTCTTTTACCACAGCTATCCGGCGGGGTCGGGTCTTGTGTGTGGGTCGATCACGGGCCGCGCGGCGGGATTCGCCGCGGCTGCAGCAGCACTCGGTGAAGTCCATGCGGCGGCTGTCGTGTGAACAATGCTGTCACCTGTCCGTGGACAGTGACATTCTCGCCCTCTGAACGACAGTAGGGCGGTGCCGAAGCCTTGCCGTCGAATTGGGAGAGACCGCCGGCAAGGCTTCGCATGTTCATTTAAATAGATTGCAGCAGAACAGGTTTGGCGTCATTTTTCTAAAGTAATCCGGTTGACAAACATCAGACCATCTGATGACATTCTCACGTCCGGCCCGAGTGGCACACATCACAGAAGGAGCGCGCAGGTAATGGACGGAACGTTGGTGGGGCAGGCCCACCAGATCAACCGGAAGACGCCGGCGCACGCAGCGCTGGCGAGCCTCGTCGGCACCGTTGTCGAGTGGTACGACTTCTTCATCTACTCGACAGCCGCGGCGCTCGTCTTCGGCCATCTCTTTTTCCCGCAGGCCAGTCCGACCGCGGGATTGATGGCGTCATTCGCGACTTTTGCCGTGGGTTACCTCGCCCGCCCGATCGGTGGCGTGGTCTTCGGCCACTTCGGGGATCGGATCGGCCGCAAGAAGACCTTGGTCATCACCTTGTCGATGATGGGTGGCGCGACGTTTCTCATCGGCATGCTGCCGACGTACGAGAGCATCGGAATGTGGGCACCAGCGCTGCTGGTGGTGTTGCGGTTCATCCAGGGACTCGGTCTCGGGGGTGAATGGGGTGGCGCGGTACTGCTCGCGGTCGAGCATGCCCCGTCCGGCCGGCGCGGCCTCAACGGGAGCTTCCCGCAGGTCGGGGCGCCCATTGGGCTGCTACTGGCCACCGGAACATTCGCGATCCTCGGTTTCCTGCCCGAAGAACAGTTCGCCGCCTGGGGTTGGCGAGTGCCATTTCTGTTCAGTGTCGTGTTGATCGTCGTGGGTCTTGTGATCCGGACGCGTATCGCAGAAACGCCTTCGTTCCAGCGCGTCAAGCACGAGGATCAGGTGGCGCGCATGCCGATTCTGGAGGTGCTTCGCACCCAGAAGAAAGAAGTGCTGCAGGCATTGGGCATGCGTTGGGCCGAGAACATCTCGTTCTACATCTTCGCGACGCTCCTGATCAGTTTCGCGACAAAGGAAGTCGGATTCTCACGTACCTCTGCGCTGGTGGCTGTCACCGTCGCCGGTGCGTTCGGCATCTTTGTCATCCCCTTCTTCGCGGCTCTCTCGGATCGGGTGGGCCGCCGCGCGGTCTACATGTCCGGTGCGATCGGGGTCGCCGTGGTCATCTTCCCGTTCTTCTGGCTGGTCCAGACCGGAAACAGCGGCCTGCTTTGTCTCGCTGCGGTGCTCATGGCTGCGCCGTGGGCCGCCATGTACGGTCCGCAGGCAGGTTTCTTCGCGGAGATGTTCAGCGCGCGGCACCGCTACAGTGGGATGTCTCTGGGCAGTCAACTTGCTTCGACTTTCGCAGGTGGCCCGACACCGCTGATCGCCACCGCACTGATGGCCGCAGCAGGCGGATCGCCGTGGCCCGTATGTGTTTACGTCATCGCGACTGCGGCCGTCACCTTGTTGGCAGCGGCTTCCACTCGTGAAACCTATCGGGATGACCACGGATTCCGTGGCGTCGAATCTGTCGATCAGGCCCGGAATCCATAGTGGTCAGCCATCATTCGCACAGATCTCTGCCATCGAGAGCTGTCGGCAGCCCGCCGAAGAGTTAAAGGAGCACCTACCATGATCAACGACAACCGGCTGAACAGATCGGTGGCCGAGGGATTGATGTCGCTCGCTGACGTCCTGATACCCGGGCAGGAGCCGTGGCCGGCACCTTCATCGACTGCGCTCGTCGACTATCTGGTCGAGGCCGTCAGAATCCCCGAGGATCAGCTGGAACTGGAAACGCTGCATGTGGCCTGGGTGAAAAGCTCGCTCGGCAGTCCGATCGAAGCAGCGCGCGGGGTGGAACGAATGATCCCCTCAGCTTTCGCACTGTTCCGGCAGATCTGTTACCTCGGCTATTACGCCCAGCCAGAGGTGGTCCGAGTTCTGCGGAGCGAACTGGACTGCGACTATCACAGCCCACCCCAACCGCAGGGCTATGTGATGGATCTGGACGAGGTCATCGTCCCGCCCCGGATCGGTCACTACACCCCTACCAGCCAAGTTCGCAGCGTGCACCGGGAGACCGCATCATGATGCTCGTAACGTCCTCGAAGACTCCTACCGGCGACGTGGACGTCGTGATCGTCGGATCCGGAATGGCCGGAGGAGCGCTGGCCAAGCGGCTCAGCGACGGTGGCCTCCGCGTCGTCTGCCTTGAACAGGGGAAACCGCTGCACCCCGCAGAGCTTCGACACTTCTCGGACACGTGGGAGTGGGACAAGCAACGGGAATGGAACGTGCACCCGAATGTCCGCAGGCTGCCCCAGGACTATCCGATCGGAGGAGAGCCGCACAGCATCCGTAACAGGAACGATGTAGGCGGCAGCCTCAACCACTGGTCGGCGCACTGGCCCAGGTTCAAACCGGTGGATTTCCGAAAGGGCACCGAACACGGTTTGGCTCCCGACTGGCCCATCACCTACGAGGATCTCGAGCCGTATTACGACATCAACGATCGAGAGATGGGTATCTCGGGTCGAGCCGGGGATCCTGCCTACCCGCCGCGCACGACGCACACGACTCCGCCGATTCCTCTGGGAACCTTCGGCCGGACGATGGCTCGTGGCTTCGAGAAGCTCGGATGGCACTGGTGGTGGATGGATAATGCCATCATCACCAAGCCGCTTGACGGACGGCTTCCGTGCAACCATTGCGGGCAGTGCATCCTCGGCTGTCCGCGGTCCTCGATCTCCACCTCTGCCACCGGGTATCTGCCCCGGGCGCTTGCCAACGGAGCTCAACTGCGGACGGGATGCCGCGTCGAACAGATCATCGTCGATGGCGATACGGCTCGAGGCGTCATCTACGTGGATATCGAGACGGGACAACGGCATCGGCAAGATGCCAAAGCTGTCATCATCGCCGGCAACGGTATCGGCACGCCGCGGCTGCTACTGGTGTCGGCCAACTCCGACCATCCCGACGGCTTGGCCAACAGCAGCGGACAGGTCGGGCGTAACCTGATGTATCACCCGCAGGCCTTTGTCGAAGGCATCTTCGAAGAGTTCCTGGACGGCTACAAAGGGGCGCGTGGTGCGCCTCTGTTCAGCCAGCAGTTCTACGAGACAGACGCCAGCCGCGGGTTCGTGAACGGCTTCACGGCATTGGTGGTGCGAGCTCCTGGCGCGGGTGTTGCCGCAAACGGATATTGGACTCGCCAGCCGGTGCCGTGGGGCAGCGACCATCACAAGGAGTTCGCCAGGTTGTTCGGCCATCATGCCTGGATCATCGTGATGGCCGAAGAACTGCCGTCACCCACCAACCGCGTGACACTCGACCCTGTACTGACAGATTCAACGGGTATGCCCGCGCCAAGAGTCGAGTATCGCGTCCATCCCAACGACCGAAAACTGGTCGAGTTCGGTATCGCACGCTGCCGCGAGGTCATGACGGCGGCCGGGGCGTATGACGTCACGGATTCCGGACTCCTCGACCCCCCACCGGGATACCACCTGCTCGGTACCGCGCGGATGGGAACCGACCCTGCTGACTCGGTGACCAATCGCTGGCATCAAGCCTGGGACATTCCCAATCTGTTTGTCTGCGACGGCAGTTCGATGCCGACGAGCGCGGGTGTGAACCCCACTCCGACCATCGGCGCGATGGCGGTTCGCCTCGCCGACTTCCTGGTCCGGGAAGGCAACTGTCTTCTCGGCGGTGACCGGCCGCAACTGGCCGACGAGAGAATGGAAACTGTTCGATGACAACACTGTCCGAAGCATCCGCAGTCGAAACCCTGCGAATGCTGATCGGCGGATCATGGGTTGACGCAAAGGACGAGCGGCGTACCGACAGCGTCAATCCTTTCACCGGAGAGGTTTGGGCGACCGCCCCGTTCGCCGGCGCCGCCGACGTTGATGCCGCGGTGCGGGCAGCACGTTCGGCGTTTGACGGCCCGTGGGGTTCGATGACAGGCGCCGATCGGGCGAAAATGCTGCTGCGCTTCGCCGATCTACTGGAGCGGCGGGCCGAAGAACTCGCAGTGATCGAATCGACCGACAACGGCAAGCTGATTCGCGAGATGGGCGCCCAGATGAAGGCGCTACCCGGTTACTACCGGTACTTCGCGGGTTATGCCGACAAGATCCACGGCGAGACGATACCGACTGAGAAACCGAACTTCTTCACGTACACAACCCGCGAGCCGCTGGGGGTAGTCGGTGCCATCCTGCCGTGGAACTCACCGCTGCTTCTCCTCACGTGGAAGTTGGCCCCTGCGCTGGCCGCCGGGTGCACGGTGGTCGCCAAGGCCGCTGATCAAACACCGGCGTCCGTGTTGAGATTCGGAGCACTGTTCGAAGAAGCGGGCTTTCCCCCTGGTGTCTTCAACGTGGTCACCGGTGACGGCCCCACCACCGGAGCGGCGTTGGTCAGTCATCCCGAGGTGGACCGGATCTGCTTCACGGGATCCAACGCGACCGGCATCCAGGTGATGAAAAACGCGGCCGACAACATCACCCGCGTGACACTTGAGCTGGGCGGGAAGTCTCCCAACATCGTGTTCGCGGACGCCGATCTCGACGCTGTGACCAACGGCGTGCTGGCCGGAATCTTCGCCGCGACCGGCCAGACCTGTGTCGCAGGATCCCGCCTCCTGGTGCAGCGCGACATCTACGACGGCCTGGCACGGCGACTGGTGGAGCGGGCCAAGGATATTCGCCTCGGTGACCCCCTCGACCCAGCCAGCGAGATGGGCCCCGTGGCGTTTCGGGCCCAATTGGACAAGATCCTCGAGTACGTGCGCGTCGGCCAGGCCGAGGGTGCGGTACTCGCGACAGGAGGAGATCGGCCCACGGCACCGGAACTCGGCAACGGACTGTTCGTCAGCCCGACGATCTTCACCGGCGTCGACAACACGATGAGGATCGCTCAGGAAGAGATCTTCGGCCCAGTGCTGTGCATGATCCCGTTCGACACAGAAGAGGATGCCGTCCGCATCGCCAATGCCACACCGTTCGGGCTCGGTGCGGGGGTGTGGACTCTCAATGTGCAACGAGCGCACCGGATGGCGCGGGCACTGCGGGCCGGCACCGTCTGGGTCAACGCGTACCGAACATTGTCCTGGGCGGCACCTTTCGGTGGTTTCAAGGGCAGTGGGATCGGCCGCGAACTAGGCCTCGACTCACTTCATGAATTCACCGAAACCAAGTCGGTGTGGATCGAAACCTCGGGTGCCTCCCAGGATCCGTTCCGGATGGGATGACGATGTGCAACGGTGCGGCGCGGTTTCGCACGCACTCGCGGTCGTCATCGTCCTTCTGCTCTCGCCGCGAGCTCACTTGGAATAGTCGGTGCTCAACCACCGCGCGGGACGCATCCGGATGACCACCGACGTGTCCGTGAAGTTCTCGTCGGTGAACGTATTGCCTTCGGTCTCACCGAGATAGCGGATCGCGATGGCTCGAACTTCGGAGTCCTGGGCGGGTGCGATGGCCGTTACGTCTCCCTCTGCCGTGACGTAGCGGTAGGGCGGTTGCTCGTCTTGTACGGTGATCGAGAACCGGCCGGCGGTGCGGATCAGCTTCTCCTTCACTGACCCGGCCTCGGTCCACACCAGGACATCGCCGCCGGGCTCGTATCCGTACCAGATCGGCACCGCCAAGGGCGCGCGGTCGGGGCGTTCGATCGCGATCACCCCGACATGCAGTGCCGCCAGGTACTTCTGCCGTTCCGATTCCGACATCGTGGGCACAGTGTCCTCCGTTCGTTCGTTGGTGCGAATCATCCTCTGGCGCTCGGTCTAGGGCGTGATCGCCCGCTGCACTGCCGCGGTGTCGAGGTAGAACGGGCGGCTTTCCACGATCAGGCCGTCTTTGACCGTGACGCGGGCGAACACTTCGGTGGTGAGCTCGCGCCCGGTATGCCGCGAGACGAACCGCACGCGTTCCCACACCGCCGCGACAGGTCCGTCCTCGACCGAATTCGCTTCCAAGACTTCGATTTCCGACCAGGTTTCGCGAACTCCCGCGAGCGCCGCCTCCAACTCGGCGTGTCCGCGGTGCTCGCCGCCATAGGGAAGCCCGGCCGCCTGGTACACCACGGCGTCGGGTGCGAACACCGCTCGGACCGGTGCGAAGTTCCCGTTCTCGAGATACTCCACCTCGGCCGAGTTGTATCTCTGCAGCACGTCGAGCACCGACTCGTCGGCTGTGCCGGTTGTGCGGTCGGCCGAAGATGGCTCAGCGTGTGCGGAAAATGCGAACTGCACCGTCACTGCGACAGCACAGGCAGCAAGCAAAAACGTCCGGGCCGGCAGTCGGTGCGTGGTGAGCATGGGAGAACATTCCCTCCGAGAGTTCGCGGATGACCGTCTGTCATCGACGGATTCACTCAACCGCAGCCCCAGGCTGCCGAGCCATGGCTGGTCGTTCGCGGGGCATGCGTCATCGTCCGGGGGCCTACCATGACTCCGTGGACGTGTTCGATGACCTGCTTCGACGCGTGCGGGCACACGGGGCAGTGCTGACGCGCTCCGAATTCGGCCCCGACAGCGCGATCGACCTTCCCGGTGAAGCGGCGTTGACGTTGTGCATACCGTTACGCAACGACGGCTGGATCTGTCCGGTGGGCGACGTTCCCCACCGGCTCCCCACCGGTGCCGCGGCGATCGTGCGTGGTCCTCGCCGGGCTGTGTTCGCCGGCGAACGTGCCGGCGCGCGCGGCTGCGGGGAGCCGCACACAGGTGTCGACGGCGCGGCGCACGAACGTGACGCCAGCGGCCCAACCGTCTTGCTGGTCGGCACCTATCAGGTCGACGGCGAAGTGCCCAATCGACTGCTGCAGGTGCTGCCGCCGGTGCTCACAGTTCCCGACGATCACGATTGCGCGGCGATGCGTGACTATCTCGATGCCCAGCTCAGCCGGCAACGCCCGGGCAGACAGATCGTCATGGATCGCCTGCTCGACTGGCTTCTTGTCTGCACTCTGCGCGACTGGTTCGACCAGCCGCAGGCCACCCCTCCTGCGTGGTACCACGCGCTCGCCGACGACATCGTGGGCTCGGCGTTGCGCGCGATGCATGCGGCGCCCGCCGCGCAGTGGACAGTTGCGTCGTTGGCCGCGGAAGCCGGCGTGTCACGCACAACCTTCGCGACCCGTTTCACGGACCTGATCGGCGAGCCACCCTTGTCGTACCTGACGCAGTGGCGCATGGATGTCGCGGCGGACTTGTTGGCCGAGCCGTCCATGACCGTTGCGCGTGCGGCACGCCGCGTCGGCTATGCCGACGCCTTCGGATTCAGTACGGCCTTCAAACGTGCCCGCGGGGTCAGTCCCACCGACTACCGCGCGACGCTTCTCGCGGACACCACACCGGCCGTTCCCGGTGACGAGGCGTTCAACGCCTGATATCACGAGGGCCCCGGGTGGGATCTCGGTTCTCCGTGGGGCTTTCGGCGCCTACTTCTGCTGGGCTTCGACCGCAGCGAGCGCGTCCGGGGTGACCGGATCGAGGATGTCGTCGAAGTCGTGGTGGGTCTTGACGTACTTGGCGACGTACGGGCACACCGGGACGATGCGCTTGCCCGCGGCCCTGGCGTCGGTGAGCGCCGCCGACACCAGCACTCCGGCCAGCCCGCGTCCACCGAACTTGTCGTCGATCTCGGTGTGGTAGAAGATCCGCTGGTCGCCCGCGTCGACGTAGGCCTCGAGTCCCGCATGCTCGCCGGCGACGGTGATCTCGTAGTGGTTGGCCTCGGCAACGTGGCGGACATTGGTTCCGTCGGGAGTTTCTGGCATGGCCCCCACTATGCACCTCGATACGCTTTTGCGGCGAGGAGCGGAGGGCGCACATGACCACGACGCACGACAGGATCTCGACGTGGGCTCCGTTCGCCTCGCCGGTGTACCGGGCGCTGTGGATCGCGCAGTTCGTCTCGAACCTCGGCACCTGGATGCAGACCGTGGGTGCCCAGTGGATGCTGGTCTCCGATCCCGGCGCGGCGGTGTTGGTGCCGCTCGTGCAGACCGCGACGACGCTGCCCGTGATGCTGCTGGCTCTGCCGTCGGGTGTGGTGGCCGATCTCATGGACCGGCGCAGATTGCTGATCGCGACGCAGTCCGCGATGGCCGCGGCCGTGTCGGCGCTTGCGGTGTTGACCGGGGCCGGGCTCACCACGCCGACGGTCCTGTTGATGCTGTTGTTCGTGATCGGCTGCGGTCAGGCGCTGACCACGCCGGCCTGGCAGGCCATCCAGCCTGAGCTTGTCCCGCGTGAACAGATCCCGGCGGCCGCGGCCCTGACGAGCATGAGCATGAACGGGGCGCGCGCGATCGGTCCTGCCGTGGCCGGTGCGCTGGTCGCGGTGTCCGGTCCCACGCTGGTGTTCGCGCTCAACGCGGTGTCCTTCATCGGTATCGTGGTGGTGCTGGTGTGGTGGCGGCGGCCGGTGACCGAATCGGTGCTGCCCGCCGAGCGGCCGCTGGCCGCGTTGACGGCCGGTGGGCGATTCATCCGCAGTTCGCCGATCGTCCGGCGGATCCTGCTGCGGTCGGTGTTGTTCATCCTGCCCGGCAGTGCGCTGTGGGGTCTGCTGCCGGTGGTGGCCAAGGACAGGCTGGGGCTGACCTCGTCGGGGTATGGGCTGCTGCTCGGTGCGCTCGGGGTGGGCGCGGTGGTGGGTGCATTGTCGCTGTCGGCCGTCCGGGCGGTGTTCGGGCAGAACATGCTGCTGATCGTCGCCGCGCTCGGGTTCGCCGGGGCCACAGCTGTTTCCGCGCTGGTGCCGCATCTCGGTGCGGTGCTGGCCGGGTTGGTCGTCGGTGGCGTGGCGTGGCTGCTTGCGTTGTCGACGCTCAACGCGTCGATGCAGCTGAGCTTGCCCGGCTGGGTGCGGGCCCGCGGCCTGTCGGTTTATCAACTGGCGTTCATGGGCGGGCAGGCTGTCGGATCGCTGATCTGGGGCCTGGTCGCGGGCGCCACGAGCACGGTCACGGCGCTGGTGATCAGTGCCGGTGTCCTGGTGACCTGCGCGATGTCGGTCGTGTGGTGGCCACTTTATGCGCGGACGGGCGATCTCGATCTGACACCGTCGGCGCACTGGCCGGAACCGGTGCTGGTCTTCGAACCAGAACCGCCGGACGGCCCGGTCGTGGTGTTGACGTCGTATCACGTGAAGCCGGAAGACGAGGCCGAATTCCTCGCGGCCATGGCCGTTCTCGGCCGTTCGCGCCAACGCACCGGGGCGTCGCAGTGGCAGCTGTTCCGCAGTGGCGAGCAGCAGGCGACATTCGTCGAGGCGTTCGTCGTGCGGTCGTGGGGTGAGCATGTGCGCCAGCACCAGACCCGCCTCACCGGGCAGGATCTGCTGATCGAGCAGGCTGTCGAGCAGTACGTGCAGGGCGAACCGGTCTCACAGCATCTGATCGCCGTGCACAGGCCTTGACTGTGAGGCGCCTCACAGTAGTATGACCAGTGGTCATCGGAGTTTGGAGAGCCAGATGCCAACGGTCACCTGGGGTCGCGTCGACCCTGCTCGCCGGGCCGCGGTGATAGCGGCTGCCGAGGCGGAATTCGGTGCGCACGGTTACTCGCGTGGCAGTCTCAACGTGATCGCGCGCCGGGCCGGCGTGGCGAAAGGCAGTCTGTTCCAATACTTCGCCGACAAACGCGACCTCTATGCCTTCATCGCCGACGAAGCCAGCCAACGCGTGCGGGCCTACATGGAGGACCGGATCCGTGAGCTCGACCCGAGCCGGCCCTTCTTCGAGTTTCTCACCGATCTGCTCGACGACTGGGTGGCCTACTTCGCCGAACATCCCCAGGAACGCTCGCTGCACGCCGCCGCCAGCTTCGAGGTCGACGCCGACGCCCGCGTGAGTGTTCGGGCCGTGGTCCACCGCCACTATCTCGAAGTGCTGCGTCCCCTCGTTCGCGACGCGCAGGAGCGCGGCGACCTACGCCCCGACTGCGACGTCGACGCCATGCTTTCGCTGTTCCTGATGATCTTCCCGCACCTGGCGCTCGCGCCCTACGTCCGCGGGATGGATCCGGTGCTCGGGCTCGACGAGCCCACCCCCGAGCAGCCGGCGCTGGCGGTGCGCCGGCTCGTCGCCGTCCTCGCGGCGGCCTTTTCGTCGGCCGGGCATCCGGCCGTCAACACAGCCCAAATCTGAGGAGGCTCCTCACATGACACGAACACCATTCAGCTCGCTCAACGCGGGTGGTCTCAACTGGGACAGCCTGCCGCTCAAGCTGTTTGCCGGTGGCAACGCAAAATTCTGGAATCCGGCCGACATCGACTTCTCCCGCGACAGGGAAGACTGGGAATCGCTGACGGAACGCGAACGCGAGTACGCCACCCGGTTGTGTGCGCAGTTCATCGCCGGCGAGGAGGCGGTGACCAAGGACATCCAGCCGTTCATGAGCGCGATGCGGGCAGAAGGCCGGCTCGGCGACGAGATGTACCTGACGCAGTTCGCTTTCGAAGAGGCCAAACACACTCAGGTTTTCCGGATGTGGCTTGATGCCGTTGGGATGACGGAGGATCTGCACAACTATCTCGACGAGCTCCCGGCCTACCGGCACATCTTCTGCGATGAACTGCCGGAATCACTCAACGCGTTGACCTCGGATCCGTCACCGGCGGCTCAAGTGCGTGCCTCGGTGGTGTACAACCACGTCGTCGAAGGCATGCTGGCGCTCACGGGATACTTTGCGTGGCATAAGATCTGCGTGGCCCGCGGCATCCTGCCCGGCATGCAGGCACTCGTACGGCACATCGGGGACGACGAGCGCCGCCACATGGCCTGGGGCACGTTCACCTGCCGGCGCCACGTCGCCGCAGACGACGCCAACTGGGCCGTGTTCGAATCGAAGATGAACGAGCTGATCCCACAGGCCCTTCGGCTCACCGAAGAAGGGTTCGCCCTGTACGCGCCGAACATCCCGTTCGGGCTCGCCGAGGACGAGTTCCTGCAGTACTCGACCGACAAGGGTATGCGCCGGTTCGGCACCATCAGCAGTGCACGCGGACGCCCGCTCGGCGAGATCGACCTCGACTACTCACCGTTGACGCTGGAAGACAGCTTCGCCGACGAGGATTCGCGGGCCTTGGCGTCGGCCTGAACCCCTCGCGTCCAAACTACGGTTCTTGGCGGGTTTCACCGCGAAGTGCGTCAAAACCCGTAGCCTCGGCGGAGTTCACCACCGACGCCGCGACAAACGCCACCGACGTCAGCGCCAGCAACTGAATCCACGGGGAATGCCCGACATAGCCGTCGACCGAGCGCCACGGATATTGGCTCAGCGCGGCCCCCGCGAGGATGAGCCCGCCGGATGCGCCGACGAGAGTGGTCTTGTCACGCCACGATTCGTGGTTGCGCAACGCATAACGCAGGCCGAGTGCCGCGCCGACGACCAGTGCCCCGACGAGCCCGGACAGGGCCGCGCCGACGGCCAGCACGGCGGCGCCGACGAGAACCGGCCCCGGCTGCCATGGGCGTGCCGCAGGCGAGCGTGGCACCCGGCGGGCCGGCCACAGCGCCAGCAAGGCCAGCAGAGGCAGCAGCGTCAGGCCGCCGATCAGCCCGACGCGATACGGCGTGTTCGACGCGAACGACAGCGTGATGGTGCCTTCTGTGCCGGGCGGGACGACCCAGCCCTGCTGCCATCCGTTGACGGTCACGGGCGTCAACCGGGTGCCTTCGGCGTCGCGCGCGGTCCACCCGGGGTTGATGCTCTCGGGCACGACGACGATGCGCTGTTGCGGGGCGGCCGTCACGGCGAGTTCGCGGTGATCCGGTCCCCATTGCGTTATCTCGGCGGGAGATGTTGTGGCGGTGGGTATCTGGCGTGCATCAGGACCGGACAGCACCACGCCGTCGACGACGAACGCGGCACCGGGGCTCACCAGCAGCTCCTGTTGGCCGGCCGGCAGCGTGACCGGGTCCGTCCGGCACGGGCTGGCGGGCACCGGATTGCCGTCGAGCAGCGCGCCGACCGTGGTCTTCACCGACGTCTGGATGAACTGGCCCGCGACACCGATGATCGGGCCCTGTCCGCACGGAATCGACACCGTGCGAGCACGATTGACCGCGGCGTCGGCCGCGGCGATCGGGTTGTTGAACTTGTCGAGCACCGCGAGTTCGGCCAGGCCCGGCGGTTTGAGCTGATCGAAGCCCAGCGACGTGCGGTCGATGATGTCGTTCCAGCTCAGCAGCGACACCGTCACGGTGTCGGTCACGCGTGGTTTGAGGCGCAGGGTCTGCGCCTTGGCGTTGCCGGGCAGCCTGTGCATCTGCGGGCCGTCACCGAGGTCGATCGCGACCAGCGTCGGATGTGCGGGCGGCTCAGTCGAACCCGGGGTCAGCCGCAGCGCCGCCACCTCGGCGGGCTTCGGCAACTTGAGCGTCAGGGTTGGTGGGGTCTGGTGCTGCACGACGCGTTGTGGAGCGGTCCACGACGTCCGGGGGTCGCCGTCGGTCGCCGCGAACGACGATCCAAGCACGTCGATCGGATCGGCATCACCCGACGCCCGCGTGGTCCCTGGTTGAGCGAGCAGGTCGGCCAGCTTGGGCCCCTGCCGCGGCCGCACCCACACGGTGGGCTGCACCTCGATCGGTTGCGGCACCGTGAGCGTGCGGCTCAGATTGACGGGTTCCTCGGAGGCCAGCGCCATGGCCGCGGCGCAGCGCACGCCCACCGGGCTCTCCGCGCAACCGGTCCGGCCCAGCAGTTCTGTGCCCAGATCCCATTGCGAGACAACCGATCCCGGCGGCGGTCCGGGCACTTCGAGGGTGTGGCGCAGCGTGACCGGGTGGGCGAAACCCGACGCGTCGTACTGTGTGACGGCCAGATCGGTGATGCCGAACTGCACGCCTGCGGAGCCGTCGTCGGTGGCGGTTGCGGTGATCCGCACCCACGGCGTCTCACCGACCGGTAGGGGCACGGTCAGCGGTTTGCCCGCGGTGTCGAACCGCAGGCTGCTGGTGCCGGTCGCGGTGGCGATCTCGATCCGGCGGACCTGGGCTCCGACCGCGGTGGCGCTCGGTGTGATGGTCAGCGTCGCGTTGGTGACCGGGTGATCGAAGTCGACCTGCAGCCACTGACCCACCGCGGCCTGCAGCGCGTTGGACACCCACGCCGTCGACGAGTCGGCGTCGATCGCGGCCGCGGGACCGGTCGCGGGGGCCACGTTGGGCAGCGCGGTGGAATCGGCTGCCGAACTCGACACCGACAACCGGCCTCCGGTCCATTTGCCGTGCACGGGATCGGCGCCGCCCGCCGGATAGTCGGGCACCCGGTTGTAGGTGTGGCGCGGATCGTCGGGTGTGCGGACCGACGATGCGTGATCGTCGACGCGGCCGTAGTCGATCTCGCGGGCCTGCGGGGTGTCGGTGACGATCACGTCGTGCACCGGCAGCCCGGCGCGCTGGGCGTCCGACGTCAGCAGCATCGGGCCGAGCGGCGGCTTGCCGGTCAGGTGACGGCGTTCGTCGAGGCGAAGCAGGGATTCTGGTGCGCCCGCCACGCGCGCCATGCTGTCGGTGTCCACCAGGTACGGATTGCCGGCCTCGGCGGCGCCGTCGACGCGGTAGATCTGCACGGCGGGATAGCGCGGCCGCAAGCCGCTGTCGGCGATGAAACCTTCCAACGTGCCCGGGCCCACCGGGTCACCGAACTCGGCGACCTTCGTCAGCCCCGGCGAACCCTCGATCGAGCGGTGCACCAGCACCGGACGGGCCGAGCGGGACGTGTCCGGGTCCAGGTCGTTCCGGACCACCACATACGAGATTCCTTGCCGGGCAAGGGTGTCGGCGAGCCCAGGGGAGGGCCGGCCCGCCGCGAAGAGCCGTTGCACC
The DNA here is from genome assembly GCF_010727475.1 of Mycolicibacterium mageritense. NCBI lineage: Bacteria > Bacillati > Actinomycetota > Actinomycetes > Mycobacteriales > Mycobacteriaceae > Mycobacterium > Mycolicibacterium mageritense. The sequence goes on along the minus strand of NZ_AP022567.1, from coordinate 1,915,228 downwards.
GAGTCGAGGGCACGGATGGTCTCGGGCGGCGTCAGGGGAATCGAATCCCGCACGCCCCACGGACTGTTGCCGAGCACCTGAAGGGGTTCGTCATGGCTGTTGCCCCAGACCTGTGTCGCGAACGGTGCCCCGGGCGCCACCAGAACGCGGCCACGCGAGGTGTTGTGCTCATCGAGCCAATCGGCCGTCTGGTGCCAGTACTGCGGGATGGCGCTGAACGTGCCGGGCGGGGCCAGCCGGCCCGTCCACGCGATCGCGGTGCCCGCGGCCAGTGCGGACAGCACCACGATCGCCACGGCGACACGTTTGTCGCGTTCGGGGTGCGCGAACGCGCTGAGCCATACCGGGCGCGGCGCGCTGCCGGGCAACGGGATCCGCCCCAGCAGGTGCGCGAGACCCAGCGCGAGCGGCAGCCGGATGACGGGTTCGAGCTTGTGCAGATTGCGCAGCGGCGTGCCCGCGCCGTCGAGGAACGCCTGCACCTGCAGGGCGATCGGGGAACCCAGGCCACCCGAGTAGCCGAGGCCCAACAGCACCACGCCGACGAGCAGCATCGTGATCAACCGGCCGCGTGCGGGCATCGACCGCAGCGCCAGGCCCGCCAGCCCGGCCGCCGCGATGAGCGTGGTGGCCAGTACCGCGACCGTGCTCGTCACGAGCGAGGCCGCCGCGGTGGCGTTGGGCGCGACGAACGGGGTCCAGCTGTCGGTGCCGCGCAGCATCTCCGTCAGCGATGTCCACTGCGTCGTGACGCCCGAGGATTCGATGTAGTCCAGGAAGGGCGGGCTGATCCGGCCCAGCATGAGCAGGGCAACCACCCACCACGTGACAGCGAGGGCCGCGCACGCGAACCACCACGCGGTGAATCGCCACCACAGCCGGTTCGGTCGATGACAGGCCCACCAGATCACCGCGGCCAGGCAGCCGGTCAGCGTCGCGACCGCGTTGACCGCACCCATGAGCGCGATGGCGCCGGCCGAACGCGCGGCCATGAGCCGCACGGAATGCCTGCCGCGCAACGCGAGGATGACCGGCAGCAGCACCCACGGCGCGAGCATCATCGGCAACGTCTCCGACGAGATCGCGCCCAGCGTCGTCAGCACCCGCGGACACAGCGCGAACGCCAGCGCCCCGAGCACCCGCGACCCCGTGCTGCCGATGCCCAGCGCCTCGGCGACCCGCAGCACGCCCCAGAAACCGATCGTGAGCAGGATTGCCCACCACAATCGCTGCGTGATCCAGCCGGGGAGTCCGAGGACGTCGCCGAGCAGGAAGAACGTGCCGTGCGGGAACAGGTAGCCGTAGGCCTGGTTCTGTGCCTGCCCGAACGGCAGATCGCTGTTCCACAGGTTGAAGGCGCGGGTCAGGAACCGCAGCGGATTGGCGGTGAGGTCGAGCTTGGTGTCAGGTGAGATCTGTCCGGGTGACTGCGCGAACGTCAGAACCAGTGACACCGCGGCGACGACCCACAACCAGCGCCGGGAGAGCGGCGCAGCGGGGTCACGCTCGGCGGGCAGGAGCGAAGCGGCGCGCGTGTCAGAAATAGCAGGCAGGACCGGAGTGGATCACGTACGGTCGCCGTACTCGACCCGGTTGAGCACCGATGACGCCGGATCACCCGCCTGCAGCGGAGGCTTTGTGTCCTGCTGCACCATGAGCGTCACTCCGAAGACGGCGGCCGCGCCCAGCAGCAGGCCGACCACGATGCTGGCGGCAGAGGGTACGACGAACCGATTCACCCGGCCAACCTAGCACGGCAACATTGGTGGACGTGGCCACCGACGTGCCGGTCAGGCCTATGACTACTCTCAGAACACATGCACATGCCCCGGGTTTTGAGCGTGCTGGTTGCGGCCTCTGGACTGTTGCTGGCCTGTTCGACGTCGACGACACCGTCGGAATCGAAATCGTCGTCGTCGATGCAACCCATGAGCACAAGCAGTCCGCTGCCCGCCGCCCCCGCTCCGCAGAGTTGCGATCCCCTCAGCTGGCCGACGCGGGACAAGCTCGCCCAGCTGCTCACTGTCGGGGTCACCGGCGCCGACGACGCCCGTGCGGTCGTCGCCAACCAGCACGTCGGCGGCATCATGATCGGCAGCTGGACGGATCTGTCGATGCTCACCGACGGCTCGCTCACCGATATCGCGGCATCTGCCGGACCGCTGCCGCTCGCCGTGACCGTCGACGAAGAAGGCGGCCGGGTGTCGCGGCTGTCGTCGTTGATCGGCGCGCAGCCCTCCGCGCGCGAGCTCGCCCAGAACCACACCGCCGACGAGGTGTACGGGATCGCGCTCGACCGGGGCCACAAGATGCGTGGCCTGGGCATCACCGTCGACTTCGCGCCCGTCGTCGATGTCAGCGACCAACCCGACGACACCGTCATCGGCGACCGGTCGTTCAGCGCAGACCCCGCCAAGGTCACCGAGTACGCGGGTGCCTACGCGCGCGGTCTGCGCGACGCCGGGGTGCTGCCCGTGCTCAAGCACTTCCCGGGCCACGGCCACGGCTCGGGTGATTCGCACACCAATTCCGTCACCAGCCCGCCGCTGGCCGACCTGCAGACCAACGACCTGGTGCCGTACCGGACGTTGACCACCGAGGCGCCGGTCGCCGTGATGGTCGGCCATCTGGAGGTGCCCGGGCTGACCGGTTCAGATCCCGCGAGCCTCAGCCCTGCGGCCTATGGCCTGCTGCGGTCCGGCGGATACGGCGGTCCCGGATTCAACGGTCTGGTCTACACCGACGACCTGTCCAGCATGGCCGCGATCAACCAGCGCTACGGCGTGTCCGCGGCCGTGCTCAAGGCCTTGCAGGCCGGCGCCGACAACGCGCTGTGGATCACCACCGACGAGGTGCCCGCGGTGCTCGACGGCCTGGTGAAGGCCGTCGAAGACGGCGAGCTGTCGATGGGCAGCGTCGATGCCGCGCTGCAGCGGAACTCGGCGGCCAAGGGCCCGGTGCGCTGCGGCGGCTGAGCCTCACAGCGAGTAGACCCGGGTGGCGTTGTGCACCCCGATCATGTCGACGATCCTGATCGCGTCGGCCTCGCTGCAGTCGCCGGACCGGATCCATCGGCCGAGAACCAGTCCCATCGCCCGCCGCCACAGCACTGAACCGAGCAGATGCAACTCGGGTGGCCCGAACGCGTCCGACGAGAACAGTTGCTTGGCGAACGGTGCGGTCTCCATCGCTTCGGCGACCAGACCGGTCGACCGCACCCCCAGATAGTTGATGCCAAGGCCCACATCGAAATTCACATGGTCGAAGGCCTGCGCCAGATAACCGGACTGCCGGTGGAACGGGTAACAGTGCAGCAGCAACACGGGAACCGGGGTCATTGTCCGCAGTAGCGGCAGCAGCAGCATCGGGTCGGTGCGGTGCAGATCCAGATCACGGTCGCCGAAGCCGACGTGTACCTGGATGGGCAGCCCGTGGGCCGCGGCCTCGTGCACGCCGAAGGCGATCAACACGGGGCTGTCCACGCGCTGCGACGGCCGGGCGGCCAGCGTCCGCGCATGCTCGATCACCTGGGCATCGTCCGGCCGGGACCAGTCGATGACGAACCCGGTCCGGTAGGCCGCGATCGTCTTGGTGCCCACGGTGTCCGGGGCAGCGGCAGCGCCCTGCAGCGCGGTCCGGAACGCATCCGGAAAGTCCTCGGGCGCCGTGCCGGATTCGAGGAGATCCTCGGCCAGGCGCTCCAGGCGCAAGATCGACGACGACGGGCTCCCGCTGAGTTCGGTGAGCCGCTCGGGCGTCGTGATGAGATCCCCCTGGAAACCGGTGTCGACGACCCAGCGTTCGACACGTGCCGGCGGCAACATGAGCGAAGCCAGTTCATCGGGCGTGAATTCGCTGCGCCGCTTCCAGTACTCGTCGGCGTCCGCGTGCGCGGGCAGCCCGAGCACCGGCGCACACCAACGCCGGATGGACAGGCCGAGCGGCGAATCGAATTGCGTCATGAAATCCGGTATGGGATCGGTGGATCCCTCGTTGATCGACGCTTCGAATCCGGCGCGGTCGACAGGTTTGTCGAAGGTGCCGTGCACATGATGGTCGATCAACCGGACCGTGCGCAGGTGCTCGGCGAGTCCGTCGGGTACCTCGGCATCCACACCGTCGAACACGTCAGCGAGTTCACCATCCGGCATAGCGTGCGACCTCCTCGGCGTCGACCCGTCCTGCGGCGGCGTCGGCGATTGCCGCGCCGAGGATCTCGGCGGCCCGGACCGCTTCGGCCTCGCTCAAGATCAGCGGCGGCGTGATCTCCAGAACGTTGCCACCGACGTAGTACACCACCGCGCCCAGTTCCCAGGCGCGGTACACGACCTGCGCGGCGAGTCGGGGATCGCGATCGCCGGTGGCCGGGTCGACCAGTTCCAGACCGATGGCCAGTCCGCGTCCGCGCACCTCGCCGATCACATCCGAATCCAGTGCGCGTAACGCATCCTGCAGCACCGCACCGACTTTTGCGGCCCGCTCGGGTAGACCGTCGCCGACGATGGTGGCCAGCACCGCGCGGCCGGCCGCCGTACACACGGGATTGCCCGCGGTCGTCAGCAGCGCCGCGCCAGGCGGGTTGTCGAGCAACTCGGCAGGTCCGACCGCCGCGGACAACGGCAGGCCGCCACCGAGCACCTTGCCGAAGGTGACGATCTCGGGCACCACGCCGTCGTGTTCGAACGCGTGCAGGGTGCCAGGCCTGCCCAGCCCCATCTTGACCTCGTCGCAGATCATCGGCACGCCGTGCCGGTGACACACCTCGTGCAACCGGCCCAGGAAGCCGTCGGGCGGGACCACCAGACCGCCGTCGGACAGAATGGGTTCGACGATCAGGCAGGCGATGGAGCCGGTGGCCAGATGCCGTTCGGCGAGGGCAAGGCACGCGCTGACGTCGCCCTCGATACCGGCGCTCGTCGGCCGAAAAGGATTGGGGTAGGGCAGGAATACCGCGTCGGGGTCGGGTGCGGCACCCGCGTCGACATGTACCCCGGACACGCCCATGGCGACCCCGACACCACCGTGGTAACTGTGCTCGAATGCCATCACCGTGCGTCGCCCGGTGGCGTGCCGGCACGCGCGCAGCGCGACGTCGTTGGCGTCCGAACCGGCATGCCCCAGGTACACGCGCCGCTCGCCGCCGCCGGGAACCAGCGCCAGCAGGTCTTCGGCCAGGCCCACCGAATCGGGATGCACGGCCGAGAGGCCGCCTGCCCCTGGCGCGGTACGCACTGCCCGGCTGACCGCATCGGCGATCGCCGGATGCCCGTGCCCGAGCCCACATGCGGTCCAGGTGGCCGAAAGGTCCAGTAGCTCACGGCCGTCCGGCGTGACCAGGGTGCAGCCGTGGCCGGAGACCACCTCAAGCGGGAAGAACCGCAGTTTCTCGATTCCGGCGATGACCGCTTCGTCGCGTTCGTAGAGCGTGCTCATTTGGCCTCCGCCTGCACCGGTGGCGTGAGATCCAGTTCTCGCGTGAGCGATTCGCCGACGCGTTTGGCGATACCCGATGCCGCGAGTGCGATGACCAGGCCGACGGCACACCAGTACAACCCCAAAAGTGGGGCAGCCAGCCAGGTTTCGGCGTCCTTGACGTTGAACCACAGCACCACCAGGATCACCACGGCGCCGAGCAACGGCAGCGCCAGGCCCGGCACCTTGCCGTGGCCGCCGTGCACGCCGATGAACTTGGGTGCGCCGACGAACCACGCCGCGGCCACCTCGACCAACAGGTAGCACACCATGAGGCACACCGAACCGGCCACGGCGAACAGGAAATACGTGTCGATGGCCGCGTTGCCGGTGCCCATCACCGGCCAGCCGGTGGCACCGCAGATCAGGTCGACCACCAGGGCCAGGGCCACCACCAGCCAGGTAGCCCGGCGCGGGCCGCCGGTGGCCTCGTGGACGTGTGCCAGCGCTTTCGGCCCGAACCCGTCCCGGCCAAACGCGTAGAGCATGCGGCCCGACGTCGCCGCGGTGGCCATGTGACAACCGAACGCCGCGACGGTCGCGGTGAAGATGATGATCAGCGAGAACCACTGACCGATGTATTGGTTCCCCAAGTCGCCCAGGGTGTTTCCCGAACCTTGGAATGCCGCGAGCCCGGCCTCGTCGGTGCCGAACCCGATGACCTGCGCGAACATCACCACGACGAACAGCACACCGGTGAGGATCAGCGTTCCGCCCAGGGCCCGGGGAATGTTGCGGCCCGGATTGTCGGTCTCCTCGCCCATCGATGCGCAGGCTTCGAAACCCGCCCAGGACAGAAACGCTGCCACCACGCCGCTGAGCACCGCGGATGCCGAGACGCCTCCGGAGAACGAGAAGACGCTGAGGTCGAATCCCGTGGATGCGGCCCCGCCACGGGCGAATATCGCGATGACGAGCACGATCATCGCCACGATGCCGATACCTTCGATGCCGAGCAGGATCTTCGCCAGGAGTCTGATGTCACGACCGGCCAAAGCGAACGAAATGACCGCGCCCACCACCACGACCGCCAGCCACGGCAGCTGATACGGCTGATCGCTGCCCGGTTGCAGTTGTGCGATGAACGCATTCGTGAACGCCGCGGTCAAAGCGAGTGTGCCGATGGAGAATCCGACGTAGGCGCCGAGCATCGCGAAGCCGGAGAAGAACCCGGCCCTGGGGCCGACGGTACCGCCGACCAGTGCATAAGCCGAGCCGGCGTGGTTGAGGTGACGCGTCAGCCGCACGAAGCTGTAGCCGACCAGTGCGACGCCGACGAGGCCGATCAGGAACACCAGGGGTATGGCCTTGCCCACGGTGCCGATGAGACCTTGGCCGTTACCGGACATGGCGAGGGTCGGGCCGACCGTCGCCACCGACAGTGCCAGCGCCACCCAGAACGGCAGGCGCCGGTGCGGTAATTGGTCGGTATCGGTGGGGGCGCTGGTGGTCATCGATGTCTCCTTTGGATATCTGTGCTCATCGCGAGGATCGGGTCAGCAGCTCCACGCCAGGCGCAGGGCCCGGCAGATCTCGTCGGTCGGCAGGTCGCCGTAGGTGACGAGTTCGTGATGGCGCACGGCGGCCACACCTTCGATGACCGCCGGCGTCAGCAGTTCAGCGGCGACCGCCGAGGTTTGCAGGGTCTTGAGTACCGTGCGTTGATCGGTCGGCAGCGGTTGCAGGTTGGCGGTCTGCGCGGGATCGCCCGAGACCTCGGCGGGCAGTTGCATGCCGAGTTCGATGCCACGCAGCGCGCTGCGCAGGAATGCTGCCGCCGCGAGGTAAGGGTTGGCGCTGGGGTCGATGAGTTTCAGTTCGACGTTGGCGCCGTGTGGGTTTCCCGGTGTGGCCGCGATGAACCTGACGGCCGCCTCCCGGTTTTCCAGGCCCCAGCATTGGGCTGCGCCTGCCCAGTTGCCAGGTTTGAGCCGCTCGGCGGAAAGGGCTGAGCCCGCGTAGAGACCGAGGAGGTCCGGCAGGGTCGCGAGCACTCCGGCAATGGCCGATTGGCCGGCCGGCCGCATCCCGTGTGGGCCGCCGCCACCTGACAGCACCGGGCCGTCGTCGTCCGCAAGGGACAGGTGCAGGTGCGCGCCGTTGCCCGCCTCGCCGGCGAACGGCACAGGGGAGAACGAGATCTTCAGGCCGTGCCGGGCCGCGGCCCGGCCGATCACGATCCGCGCCAGGATGACCGCGTCGGCCGCGGCGACCGGCGTCGTGGGGGCCAGCGCCACTTCGAGTTGGTCGTGCCCGTACTCGGTGTGGAGTTGGTCGATGACCAGCCCCGCGCGTTCTGCCGCGCCCATGAGGTCGACCAGGAACGCCGAGCGGTCCAGGGATGTGCGCATGCCGTAGGGCGACCACGGTTCGGTGGATGCATGCTGGGTGTCGGGCGCCAGCATCGTGCACTCGAGCTCCGCACCGATCAAGGCGGTCAGCCCGGACGAGGCCGCGGCCTGCTCGGCGTGGGCCAGCAGTGTGCGAGTACACAGCGGAGCGGGTTCGCCGTACTGGTCGTACAGGCTGGCAGGTGCCCACGCCACGCCGTCTTCGACCACCTGAAGATCGGCCGGGTCGATGCGGATCCGCAGGTCGCCGACCACCCCGATGTCCGGCGTGAAGGCGATCCCGCTGTCGACACAGAACACGCTCCACGAGGGCGAGACGCCCATTCCGGCGCTGTGAAACGACGGGAGGCGACGTAGCGGCACGTACTTGGCGCGGGTCACACCCGCCAGGTCGGTCAGCGATCCGGCCACGATCTCCACGCCGGCAGCGCGTAGGTCGTCGATCTCCAGCGTCATGGCTCCTCCTGGCTTCCCAAGTCTGCGAGCACGCTATGTCATAAATGTTTCATATTCTTTAATATGACCGCTAGAGGTTCGATTCATTAAATTTTGCTTCGGAGGGGTTGGAGCCATGTGTCGCTTGCTGGGAGTCGTGTCGACTGCGCCGATCTCGGTCTCGGACGCCGTCGGTGGGCACGTGTTGAAGGATTTCGTGGCGCTCACCAAGGTGCACGGCGACGGTTGGGGCATGGCTCATGTCGACGAGACCGGTGGCGCCCCACGGGTTGAGGTCTCGGCGGGCAGCGCACTCGACGACCCGGCCTTCGCGGCGGCAGTCGAGAGCCGGCCGTTGACCGCCGGTATGGTCCACTTGCGCTGGGCAACCAACGGCCTGGCCGTGCAACCGCAGAACTCGCACCCATTCGTCGCCGACGGTGTTGCCATGGCGCACAACGGATCCATCAAACCGACCGGCCCGCTCGACGAGCTCATCGAACCGGCGACTGCCGCCGCCCTGCGTGGGACCACCGACAGCGAGCGCTACTTCGGCGTGATCCGGCAACATCGCCGGACCGCACCTGATCTGGCCGAGGCGGTCCGTCGGGCGGTGGCCCAGCTACGGGCCCTGTATCCGGAGGCGTGCCTCAATGCACTGGTGCTCGGCGAAGGCCAACTGATCGCCGTACACGCGCACGCGCGCAGTCAACTGCCCGCCGAGGACATCGAGGAGATCACCGCCGCCGATCTGCCCACCGAGCATCTCGAGGACTACTTTGCGCTGCGGTGGGCCCGGCCCAGTGACAGCGCAGTGGTGATCGGCTCCACCGGATTCGGTGATCTGGACTGGCAGGCGTTGCCGCCCGAGAGCGTCACCGCGATCTCGATGGCCGACCTGTCGATGAATTCGGTGCCTGTCATGGCAGATTGAGAACCGTGTCAGAGGACGAGCCGGTGGCGAAGATCTCGACGGTGGAGGCCAGGGCCACCGCCGCACTGCCCACGCTCAGCAAGGCTGAGCGGCGGGTAGGGCGAGCGTTGCTCGGCGACTATCCGAGCGCCGGGTTGGCCAGCGCCGCCAGGCTCGCCGAACGTGCCGAGGTGAGCCCCCCGACCGTGCTACGGTTCGCGCAGTCCCTCGGCTACGACGGATTCGCCGATCTGCAGGTCGCGTTGCGCGCCGAGTTGTCCGCGCGATCGAGTGGGCCGATCACCAGGTTGCCCGATGCGCCGGCGGCAGGCAGTCTGCTCGACCGGTTGTTGCAGCAGGCGCGCGCGCAGAACGAGCGCGCGGCGCAGACGTTGGCGCTGCTTACGGAACCCGCGCTGGAAGCCGCGGTGGCGCTGTTGGCGGACGTCGGTCGCACGGTGTATCTGCACGGTGGTCGCTTCTCGCACCTGCTGGCGATGCACCTGGCCGCCCACCTGGAACAACTGCGCCCGGGCACCCGGGTGCTGGGCGACCCGACGGGCGGGGATTTAGGTGCGCTGCTCGAACTGTCACGCCATGACGTCGTGGTGCTGTTCGACTATCACAGGTATCAGCGCAGCGCAGCCGAGCTGGCGCAACGCGTGCACCGCGCGGGCGCGACCGTCCTGCTCATCACCGACGATCTGAGCTGCCCGGTGGCACCGGACGCCGAAGTCGTGCTGGCCGCCTCGAGCACGGTCGGTACCACGTACCAGAGCATGGCGGCCGGATTTCTGCTGACCGAACTGCTCATCCCGTTGGTCATGGACGCGATCGGAGAGCCGGCACGGACCCGCATGGCGTTGTGGGAGGAGCAACGGCGCGCTGAGCTTCTGCCATGACAGTTACCCTGGTCGGATGGCAGGTGGAACCAAGCGGCTGCCGCGTGCCGTCCGCGAACAACAGATGCTCGACGCCGCGGTGCAGATCTTCTCGGTCAACGGCTATCACGAGACGTCGATGGACGCCATCGCGGCCGAAGCCGAGATCTCCAAGCCGATGCTGTACCTCTATTACGGGTCCAAAGAGGAACTGTTCGGCGCGTGCCTCAACCGCGAACTGACGCGGTTCGTCGACGTCGTCCGCGGGCAGATCGATTTCACCCAGAGCCCCAAGGATCTGCTGCGCAACGCGGTGCTGGCGTTCCTCACCTACATCGACGCCAACCGCGCGTCGTGGATGGTGCTCTACACCCAGGCCACGAGTTCGCAGGCGTTCGCGCACACCGTGCGGGAAGGCCGGGAGAAGATCATCGACCTGGTGGCCCGGCTGCTGAGCACCGGCACGCGTAACCCCGCGCCGGACAGTGACTTCGAGATGATGGCGGTTGCGCTCGTGGGGGCAGGTGAGGCGATCGCCACCCGGGTCAGCTCGGGCGACGCCGATGTGGACGAGGCGACCGAGCTGATGATCAACCTGTTCTGGCGCGGGCTGCGGGGCAAGCCGTCGGATGCGGCACACGGTGAGTCCGCGCTGACGGCGCAGAAGGCCGAGTGACGCGCTAGACGGCGCGGCCCTCCACGAGGCTGAACGGTGACGCGGTCGGCACCACGCGCGTGAGCCGGAACCCGGCCTGCTCGTAAAGCGAGCGGTACTCGGCTTCGGTGCGCTCGCGGGCCGCGATGCCGACGAGCATCTCGAGATCGGTCCACTTGCCCAGGAACTCCCGATTGTGATCGGGGATGACGGCCTCGATCAGCAGCAGCGTGGTCCCGGGCGTCGCGGCCGTTCGGATGTTGCGCAGGATGGTCAAGGCCTGCTCATCCGGCCAGTCGTGGATGATGTTCTTCAGCACGTACGCATCGGCGCCGGCGGGCACTCGGTCGAAGAACGATCCGGCGACGATCTCGACGCGGTCGGCGGTTCCGTACTTGCCCAACAACTCTGGTGCCCCGTCGACGACCTGCTGCAGGTCGTAGAGCACCCCGCGGGCCGCAGGCGCGGCATCGAGGATGGCGGACAGCAGCCGGCCGTGGCCACCACCGACATCGGCGATCGTGGCGAACGGTGTGAAGTCGTACGCCGCCACGACGGGCGCGATCGCCAGCTCCGACACGCTCGTCATCGCGTCGTTGAAGATCTCGCCCAGGTCCGGCTCGGATGCGATGTACTCGAACGCCCCCATGCCGCGCAATCGGGGGATAACGGCCTCGCCGCTGCGGACCGCATCGCCCAGGTGGCTCCAGTGTTCGCGGTGCTGCGGGGATCCGACGAAGCGGGCCATCCCGGCCACCGATACCGGTGCATCGGAACGCAGCGCGTCGCCCAGCGGATTGAGGGCATACCGCCCGTCGCGGGTCCGGCGGAAGATCCCCTCGCTCACCAGGGCCCGCATCAACCTGTCGGTCGCGTCGGCGTCGGCGTTCACGCGGCGGGCAAGTTCTTCGGCCCGCAGCGGGCCGCCCGCGAGCGCGTCGGCCACACCGAGTTGGGCTGCGACGGTAATCCCTTGCGCCACCCAGGCATTGAGGATCATCTCCAGCATCACCGCGGCGGGTGGTGCGCTGCGCTGATGCAGCCGGCGCAGCAGATGGCGCAGACGTTCGGCGGCGCGGGCTGCTCGGACCGGGGGCACCTTGGCGGTAGTCATCGAATGACTCTAGGGGCAGAGTGAGCAGGGGCGCCGACAAGGTGCTTAATGAAAACCATTATCATTAAGCGGGTGATGACGCCATTGCTGCCTGCCGCGCTGGTATGGTCCGTTCGAGCCAGTCGAACCCAATCAGGTTGGGTCAGGGAATCCGGTGCGAATCCGGAGCTGACGCGCAGCGGTGTGGAGGACAGGCGGAGCAACGGCCACTGGTCCCATCACGGGGCTGGGAAGGCGCTCCGGCTGGATGATCCCGAGTCCGAAGACCTGCTGGCTCGGGCCTCGCTGCCGCCGTGTGGCGTGAGGTCCGACCATCGGACGGACTCCGCGATTGGGTCCAGGATCGAAAGGCGTCGCCCTGCATAACGGAACCCGCACCATAACCCTTGTCGCACTTACTGTGTCGCTGATCACCGGGTGCAGTTCGCCGGCCGACACGGCCACCACTGCCGGACCTCCCGGGTATCCCGTCACCTTGGAGAACTGCGGGCGTGCGGTGACCGTGAAATCACCACCGCAACGCGCGGTGTCGATCAATCAGCCGGCCACCGAACTGTTGCTGACCCTAGGGCTGGCCGACCGGATGGTCGGCAGCGCGTCCTGGAGCGACGAAGTCAGGCCCGAGCTCGCCGCCGAGAACGCCAAGGTGCCCGTGCTGAGCCGGGATTTTCCGTCCTTCGAACGGGTGCTCAAGGAAAAGCCCGACTTCGTGTACGCGACGTTCGACTGGTCGTTCACCGACGAGGGCGTCGCTCCGCGGGACCGGTTCGAGCGCCTGGGCGTGCCGACCTACCAATCCTCGAGCGAATGCGGTGGCCAGGACGCCGCCCAGCAGCGTCCCCTCACCCTCGACGACATGTACGCCGAGATCGGGGATGTCGCCAAGATATTCGGCGTCGAAGACCGCGGGGAGCAGCTGGTCTCGTCGCTGCGGACGCGGATGTCCACCGCGGCCGACGGTCTCAAGGCCGACGACGTCACGTTGATGTGGTGGTATGCGGGCACCAAGGCGCCCTACATCGCGGGCTGCTGCGGTGCGCCCGGCATCATCACCAACGCGGTCGGGGCCCGCAACGCGTTCGCCGACAGTCGGCAACTGTGGCCCGAGATCTCGTGGGAGGCCATCCTGGAACGCGACCCCGATGTGCTGGTCCTGGCCGATCTGACACGTGGCGACGACGGGGACAGCGTGGCCGCCAAGATCCGCTTCCTCGAATCCGACCCGGCCGCACAACGGTTGACGGCGGTGCGGGAACGCCGGTGGATCGTGCTACCGGGCACCGCGATGGACCCGTCACTGCGTAACGTCGACGCGGTCGAGACCGTCGCATCCGGCCTGCGCTCCTTCGGGCTGGCGGACAAATGAGCGCCGTCGATCCCGCCACGCTGCTCACGTCCTGGGACGGCCAACAGGCCGCATACATCGCCGACCGCGAAGCGCGGTTCCGCATCATGGTCGAGGTGTTGCGGTTGGCGTGCGGTGATGCGCCGCTCGTAGTCGACCTCGCTTGTGGGCCAGGCTCTTTGAGCACACGCGCGCTCGACGCCCTGCCGCAGGCCACAGTGCTCGCCGTCGATCACGACCCGCTGCTGCTCGACATCGCGACTCGAGCACTGCGACCCGTGCACGGGGACCGGTTCACGACCCTGGACGCCGATCTCGCCGACGAGAGCTGGCCCGAACTCGTGGCCGACGCGCTCGGGGGCCGCACACCCGACGCGTTCATCTCGACCACGGCCCTGCACTGGCTCACGCCCGATGCACTGGTGCGGGTATACGCCGGGGCAGCCGCACTGCTCGGTGAGGGCGGAATCCTGCTCAACGGTGACCATTTCCGCTTCGACGGCCGAAACCCGGTACTACGGCGCCTGGCGGCCGCGCATGACGACGAAACGCAGCGGCGCGCCCACACGGCCGGTGCGCCGACCTGGGAAGCGTGGTGGGACACGGCGCGGGCACAACCCGGTGCGGCCTCCCTGGCTGCGCTTCGTGACGCCCGGTTCGCCGACCGGCCCGCTCCACCGCCCACCGCGGTGGACTTTCACCTCGCGGCCCTCGCGCAGGCCGGCTTCACCGGAGTCGGCACGGTGTGGCAGCTGCTCGACGACTACGTCGTGCTCGGCGTGAAGTGACCGCACCGCGAACACTGCAGAACACCGGGATGACACTGCTCATCCCCGTCGGCCTTGGGGCCCTGCTGGTGTCGATCGCGGCGGCGATCATCATCGGGCCCGCGGACCTGGGTGTCGGTGACGTGTACGCCGTGATCGCCCAGCGCATGTGGGGCGGCGGCACCATCGTCACGCCCATCGACGACGGCATTGTCTGGGAACTGCGGTTGCCCCGTGCCGTGCTGGCCGCGATCTGCGGTGCGGGCCTCGCGATCTGCGGCGCCATTCTGCAGTCGTTGATGCGCAATCCGCTCGCCGACCCGTTCATGCTCGGCATCTCGTCGGGTGCCTCCACGGGTGCCGTGCTGGTCGTGGTGACCGGAGTCGGTGGCGCGCTGAGCCTGTCGGCCGGTGCCTTCGTGGGAGCACTGATCGCGTTCGTCCTGGTGCTGATCCTCGCGACCGCGTCGGGCGGCGGCCAGGATCGTGTGGTGCTGGCGGGAGTCGCAGGCACGCAACTGTTTTCGGCGATGACGGCTTTCGTGGTGTTCTCGTCGGCCGACGCCCAGCAGACGCGGGGGGTGCTGTTCTGGTTGCTCGGCTCCCTGGGCGGCGCGAACTGGAATCAGGTGGCGCTGTGTGGCGTGGTCTGCGCGGCCGGCTTGGTGATCTGCTGGATGCAGTCGGATGCCTTGGACGCATTCGCATTCGGTCATGACGCCGCGGCCTCGCTCGGTGTCGCTGTCACGAGGGTGCGGGTTTTGCTGATGGTGACGACGGCGTTGCTGACCGCGGTGCTGGTGAGTGCCGCGGGCGCAATCGGATTCGTCGGCCTCGTGTTGCCGCACGCCGCGCGCCTCATCGTGGGCCCGACCCACCGCAGGCTTCTGCTCGTCACCGCGTTGACAGGTGCGATCTTCCTGGTCTGGGTCGACACCGTGGCGCGCACACTGTTTGCGCCCCAGGAACTGCCGGTCGGCGTGGTCACCGCGCTCGTCGGCGTTCCGATATTCGTGCTGATTCTCGCGCGGCGGAAGCGGTACACCTGATGCTGGAACGGCAACCGGGCCCGATCGCCGCCGACACGGTCAGTTGGTCGGTAGGCGGAGCCCTTGTCGTCGACGGGGTTTCGCTGCTGGTGCACGAGGGGGAGACCCTGGGGTTGCTCGGCCCCAACGGCGCGGGCAAGTCATCGCTGCTGCGACTGCTGGCGGGGTTGCGGCGTCCGACCGGTGGGGCCGTGCTGCTCAACGGGAGATCGCTGGCCCAGCACCGCCGCCGCGACGTCGCGCAACGCATCGCGGTGGTCGAGCAACAGGTCAGCACCGACATCGAGCTCACGGTCGAGCAGATCGTGCGGCTCGGCAGGATCCCGCACCGCGGCGTCTGGTCCGGCGTCACCGAGGCCGATGACCGGGCGGTCGAGCGTGCGCTCGACCAGACCGGCACAGCGACCATGCGGCACCGGGATTGGCGGACGCTCTCCGGTGGCGAGCAGCAGCGCGTCCAGATCGCCCGCGCGCTCGCCCAGGAGCCGCGTGAGTTGCTGCTCGACGAGCCCACCAACCACCTCGACATCCGGCACCAGTTCGAGCTGCTCGCGCTGATTCGTGAGCTGCCCGTGACATCGGTGGTGACGCTGCACGACCTGACCCTCGCCGCGCTGTTCTGCGACCGGCTCGTCGTGCTCGCCGGCGGGCGCGTTATCGCCGCGGGCTCGCCCGCGGAAGTGTTGACGCCCGAACTGATCTCGACTGTCTACGGCGTGCAGGCCCGCGTCATCGCCGGTGGTGCGGGCCCTGGCCGGCCCTCGATCCAGCTGCTGCCACCTTGAGCGTACGCCGCCGAATGTGAAGAAGATGGCGAGATTCTCGACGAATCTCGCCATCTTGTTCACTTTGGCGGCCGAATCTCAGCGGTCAGGTGCGGGTAGCCCTTGGACAGGTGACGCAGCGTCAGCTCCCAGCCGTCGGCGTCGCGTTCGACGTACAGCCCGGCCTTGGCCGGCAGCACCACCGGCTTGGCGAACCGCACCGAGTACCTCACCGCGTCCGGCAGCTGCCCTTCGATGTTGGCCAGGACCGCTGCGGCACTGAACATTCCGTGCGCGATCACGGTCGGGAAGCCGAACAGCTTGGCGGCGATCGGATTGGTGTGGATGGGGTTGAGGTCGCCGCCCACCGACGCGTAACGCCGGATCTGCCCTGCCGAGATGCTCAGCACCGCGTTGGGCGGCGGAAGCTTGGGCTGCTTCTGCGGCTCGGGTTTCGGCTCGCCGGACAGGCTCGTGCGCTGCTGGTGCAAAAACGTGGTCACCTGGTGCCAGGCCGGCTCGTTGCCGACCTTCACGTCGGTCACGATGTCCACGAGGAGACCGCGGCGATGCTCACGAAGGTTCTCGGCATGCACCGCCACACCGACCGTGTCGGTCACCGCGATCGGCCGGTACTGCGTGATGTGGTTCTCGATGTGCACCGAACCCATTGCCGCGAACGGGAAGTCGAATCCCGTCACCAGCGACATCACGGTCGGGAACGTCAGCGCGAACGGATAGGTCAGCGGCAACGTGTCACCGAACCGCAACCCGGTCACCTGTGCGTACTCGGCGACGTTGGTCGGGTCGATCTTGACGTCGTCGACCGTGATGGTGCGAGCAGGCAGGGTGTCGTCGCGCGGGATGAACGGCAAGGCCCCCACGACGGCCCGCAGCATGTTGTTCACGCCGTCACGCCCCCAACATGGCCTGGCCGCAGACGCGGATCGTGTTGCCGGTCACGGCATTCGACGCCGGGCTGGCGAAGTAGGCGATGAGCTCGGCCACGTCGACCGGTTGCCCGCCCTGGAACAGCGAGTTGAGCCGGCGGCCCACCTCGCGGGTCGCCAGCGGGATCGCCTCGGTCATCTTGGTCTCGATGAAGCCGGGCGCCACGGCGTTGATGGTGATGCCCTTCTCGGCCAGCACCGGGGCCAGCGCCTCGGTGAGCCCGATCATTCCGGCCTTGGTGGTGGCGTAGTTGGTCTGGCCGCGGTTGCCCGCGATACCCGCCATCGACGAAAGGCCGATCACCCGGCCGCCTTCACCGATGGTGCCGTTGGCCACCAACCCCTCGGTGAGGCGCTGCGGGGCCAGCAGATTGACTGCGATGACGGAATCCCAGCGGGCCTCGTCCATGTTGGCCAACAGCTTGTCGCGCGTGATGCCTGCGTTGTTGACCAGCACGTCGACCTTGCCGCCATGGTGCTCGGCGACGTGCGCGGTGATCTTGTCGACCGCGTCGTCGGCCGTGACGTCGAGCGTCAGCGCGGTCCCACCGACCTTCTCGGCCACCTTCTGCAGATCCTCCGCGGCCTGTTCGACGTCGACGGCCACGACGGCCGCGCCGTCCCGCGCGAACACCTCGGCGATGGTCGCGCCGATGCCGCGAGCCGCACCGGTCACCACGGCGACCTTGCCTGCGAGCGGCTTGTCCCAGTCGGCAGGCGGGGTGGAATCGGCCGCGCCCACCCGGTACACCTGACCGTCCACATACGCGGACTTGGCCGACAGGATGAACCGCATGGTGGACTCCAGGCCGGTCGCGCCGGGCTTGGCGTCGGCAGCCAGGTACACCAGGGAGACGGTGGCCCCGCGGCGCAGCTCCTTGCCCAGCGACCGGGTGAAGCCTTCAAGCGAGCGTTGCACGATCTGCTCGTGCACGCCGGCCGCCTGGTCCGGCGTGGTGCCGACCACCACGACGCGGGCGCACGGCGCGAGATTGCGCAGCAGCGGCGTGAAGAACTTGTACAGCTCTTTGAGGCCCGTGGGTTCGGTGATACCGGTGGCGTCGAGCACCACGCCGCCGAACGAGTCGGCCCACCGGCCGCCGATGTTGTTGGAGACCACGTCGTAGTCGTCGGCCAGCGCGGCGCGCAGGGGCTCGACGACGCGTCCGGAGCCTCCGATCAGCAGGGATCCGGCCAGCGGCGGATCGCCCGGACGGTAGCGACGCAGCGTCTCGGGCTGCGGCACACCGAGCTGTTTCGCCAGGAACGAGCCCGGCCCGGAATTGACCACTTGGGATAACAGGTCGGCCACTTCAGCTGCCTTTCGCTTCGCAGTACTGCGTTGTCTACACCGAACTTACTCCAGAGTAAGAACAGTGGGTAATATGGCCCCGGACAACCCGACAGTGGGAGGCAAACAGATGGCCAACAACACAACTCGGCGGCGCGTTGCCGTATTGGGCGGCAACAGGATTCCGTTCGCACGGTCTGACGGTGCCTACGCCAACGCCTCCAACCAGGACATGTTCACCGCAGCCCTGGACGGTCTGATCGACCGGTTCGGCCTGGCCGGGGAGCGACTCGGCGCGGTGATCGGCGGGGCGGTGCTCAAGCACAGCCGGGACTTCAACCTCATGCGCGAATGCGTGCTGGGCAGCGCGTTGTCGCCGTACACGCCTGCCTTCGACATCCAGCAGGCGTGCGGCACGGGCCTGCAGGCCACCATCGCGGGCGCCAACAGCATCGCGCTGGGCCAGTACGAGTCGGCCGCAACCGGTGGTGTGGACACCGCGTCGGACGCGCCGATCGCGTTCGGTGACGACCTGCGCCACGTGCTGCTCGGCCTGCGCCGCGCCAAGTCCAACCTCGACCGGCTCAAGCTCGTCGGCAAGCTGCCGGCTGCCGTCGGCGTCGAGATCCCCGTCAACAGCGAGCCGCGGACCGGCAAGTCGATGGGCGAACACGCCGCGGTCACCGCCAAGGAAATGGGCATCAAGCGCGTCGACCAGGACGAACTGGCCGCCGCGAGCCACCGCAACATGGCCGCGGCCTACGACAGCGGCTTCTTCGACGATCTGGTCACGCCGTTCCTCGGCCTCTACCGGGACAACAACCTGCGTGCGGATTCGACGCCGGAGAAGCTGGCCAAGCTCAAGCCGGTGTTCGGCGTCAAGGCCGGTGACGCGACCATGACCGCGGGCAACTCGACCCCGCTGACCGACGGCGCCTCGGTGGCGCTGCTGGCCAGTGAGGACTGGGCGCAGGCCCACGGACACGAACCGCTGGCGTACTTCGTCGACGGTGAGACCGCTGCGGTCGACTACGTCAACGGCCCCGACGGCCTGCTGATGGCGCCCACCTATGCGGTGCCGCGGCTGCTCGCCCGCAATGACCTGACGCTGCAGGACTTCGACTTCTACGAGATCCACGAGGCGTTCGCGTCGGTGGTGCTGGCCACGCTGGCGGCCTGGGAGTCCGACGAGTACTGCAAGGAGCGCCTGGGCCTGGACTCCGCGCTCGGCAGCATCGACCGCGCCAAGCTCAACGTCAACGGATCGTCGCTCGCGGCGGGTCACCCGTTCGCGGCCACCGGCGGCCGGATCGTGGCGCAGCTCGCCAAGCAGCTGGCGCAGAAGAAGAAGGAGACCGGCCGGCCCGTGCGCGGTCTGATCTCCATCTGCGCAGCTGGCGGGCAGGGCGTAGCGGCGATTCTCGAGGCCTGAAAAAACATCCGAAAAGTTTTTTTCGGCAAGTTGTAACGGCTGGTCCCAAGGCGTCGATACACGGGTAGCTCCGTGTTGCCGTCTGACCCCCCGACCCGACGGCAACACGGGGCCACCTTCAAATTTCGGGTGAATTTCGGTCGAATTTCCTCTGGTCTGAGGGGTACTCGAGGCGTACAGTCGACCGTACGACGGGTTCGGGAGTGACTGATCCGAAGAGTCGGTTTAAGGGGTGAAAAACCGGCGGCGCGAGATTAATGGAGACGCCCCCAATGTCCTCCCGAACCCGCCCTTTTTTGTGCCGAAGCGCCTAGCTTTGACGCATGCAGATCAGCGTCCTCGGCTCCCTCAGCGACACCGGCGGTCGTTCGCCCGTCGATGCCACCGTGGAGAACCTCGCGCAGCTGCGTGACGAGGGTTTCCGGCGCGTGTGGATGACCCAGATGCCGTACGAGCCGGACCTGCTGACAGTGCTGGCGGTCGCCTTCCGCGAAGTCGACGGTATCGAGGTCGGCACCGGCGTGATCCCGATCCAGAATCAGCACCCCATGCTGCTGGCGCAGCGTGCGCTGACCCTCAACTTGATCGGCAACGGCCGGTTCATCCTCGGCCTCGGCATGACCCATGCGGCGGTCACCGAGGGCATGTGGGGCATTCCGTGGGACAAGCCCGTACGACGGCTGCGTGAATACCTTGACGGCCTGCAGCCGCTGCTGGCCGGTGAGCCGGCCGACGCGTCGGGGGAGACCGTCACGACGCGCGGATCCCTCCAGATTCCCGGCGCGCCGGCACCCGACATCTACATCGCCGCGTTGGGCCCACAGTTGCTGAAGCTGGCGGGGCGCCGCTCCTCCGGGACCGTCACCTGGATGACCGGCCCCACCACGCTTGCCGAACACGTGGTCCCGACGCTGCGCGGGGCTGCCGAGGGCCGGCCGGTTCGCGTCGTCGCCGCGCTCCCGGTCAGCGTCACCGACGACGTCGACGGTGCCCGCGCGCAGGCCGCCAAGCAGTTCGCGATGTACGGCCACCTGCCGTCGTATCGGGCCATGCTCGACCGTGAAGGCTACGCAGGGCCCGAGGACGCCGCGATCATCGGCGACGAAGCCGAGGTGGCCGAACGTATCCGCGCACTCGGCAAGGTCGGGGTCGACGAGTACGTCGGCGTGGTGTTCGACGCATCCGCCGAGACCAGGGCCCGCACCCGGGCGTTGCTGCGCGAGCTCGACGACTGAACCCTGCCCGTGAGTGCCGGTGTGGCCAGCCACACCCCGGATTGGCCGGGCACCACCATCGCACGACACCGCCGCGTCCGGCGACCATGGTGACGTGACCACGACCGCGATCGCCCCGACCTCGACCTCCGATGACTGGCGCCAGACCCTGCGTACTCCAGTGACCGCGCTGGCCTGGCGCGCATATCTGTACTTCTTGCTGATCAGCGTTCTCGCCGTGGTCGGCGTCGCCTACCTGTTCGCGACCGGCTTCGCGTCGGGTGTGCTGCTCGTGACACTGATCGGCATACCGCTGCTGGCACTCGTGGTGATGACGGGCCGCCAGTGGAACAAGCTGTACCGATCGCTGGCGCGGCTCGTCGGCGTCACCATCGAGGCGCCCGCGCCGTTCATCCGGCCGCGTGGCCTGCCACAGATCGTGGCGGCCGCGCTGACCGACGCAGTCGGCTGGCGCAGCCTGGGGTTTCTCCTCTTGCAGAGCGTCGTGATGACGCCTGTCGGATACCTCGTGCTGGTCGGGGTCGTGATGTCGGTGAGCCTGGTGGCGTCACCCGCGATCTGGGCGATCACCGGCGAATCCGTCGTCAGCATCGGCGAGCCCGTCGATTCTCTCGGCGCCTATCTGCTGTTGTCGGTCGCGGGAGTGGTCGCGTTGTACCTGCTGGGCTGGCTGATGATCGCGATCGGGCGTGGACACGTGTGGCTGGCCCGGGCCCTGCTCGCCCCGCCCGCGCGGGAGCGCAGGGTCGCCGAGCTCGAGAAGGCGCGTGCCGACGTGGTCGACGACTCGGCCGCGACGCTGCGCCGGGTGGAACGCGATCTGCACGACGGCACCCAGGCCCGGCTCATCACCGTGGCCATGACGCTGGCACGCGCCGAGGAGCAGCTGGCCGACGCCGACAAGACCGACGGGGCCCGCGTTCTGGTCTCCGACGCTTTGGCCAACACCAGGGAGACGCTGGCCGAGCTGCGTGACCTGGTCCGCGGAATCCGGCCTCCCGCTTTGGATCTCGGCCTGGGCCCAGCGGTGCAGACGCTCGCGGCGCGTAACCCGATTCCTGTCGAGCTGGTCGACGACATTGCGGTGCGCCCGTCGCTCGGGGTCGAGACGCTCGCGTACTTCTGTGTCGCGGAGTTGCTGGCCAATGTGTCCCGGCACTCCGGGGCGACCAAGGCCACGGTCCGGCTGCGCAGCGATACCGACGAGCTACAGATCATCGTGTCGGACAACGGTTCCGGGGGTGTCGATCCCGCCAACGGCTCGGGCCTGACCGGGCTGGCCGACCGGCTGCGCATGGTCGACGGCAGCATCGACATCGTCAGTCCGGCCGGTGGTCCCACCACGGTGACTGTCGTCGTCCCGTCGGGCGCCGACCGATGACTCGGCTGGCCATCGCCGAGGACAACGCAATCCTGCGCGACGGGCTGACGCAGCTGCTCGTCGAACGTGGCCACGAGGTGGTGGCCAAGGTCGGTACCGCAGAGGAGTTGCGGGAGATTGCCGAGACGCTGCGGCCCGAGGTGATCGTCGTCGACATCCGCATGCCACCGACGTTCACCGACGAAGGGCTCGTCGCGGCCGTGTCCCTGCGGCGGTCACATCCCGACGTCGGCGTGCTTGTGTTCTCACAGTGGGTCGAGACGCGTTACGCCGCAGAACTATTGGCCGGAAACCCGGCCGGTGTCGGCTACCTGCTCAAGGATCGGGTGGCCGACATCGGCGAGTTCGACGCGGCAGTGCGGCGCGTCGCGGAGGGTGGCACCGCGCTCGATCCCGAGGTCGTACGTCAGCTCATGGGCAGCCGGCGCGGTGTGAGCACGCTCGACAGACTGACCGCCCGCGAGCGCGAGGTGCTCGGGCTCATGGCCGAAGGACACTCCAACAGCGCACTGGCCGAACATCTTTCGATCTCCGAACGGGCCGTCGAGAAACACGTCGGCAGCATCTTCACCAAGCTCGACCTGCCGCCGTCCGCGGCCCACCATCGCCGCGTGCTCGCCGTCGTGACGTACCTCAACTCCTGAGCACGAGATTTTTCAGCGCGAGCAGACGCGCCGGTACCCGGGAATGCGCTTGCCGGGGCACCGCCACGTCTGCTCGCGGGATAGAGCGCGGTATGAATCGCGCTCGTCGAGTCTCGTCATTGCGTCAGGATCGGTGCGCGGTAGCGGTATTTGGCGACCAGGTACATCACCACACCGAGGGCAGCCAGTACCGCCAGCGCAGCCCACTCCGCACCGTCGAAATCGATGGCGCACGTGACGGCGACCCACCCGAGCAGGCCTGCGCCGATGACCGGCAGGAGACCGCCGAGAATCGCGTCGCGCCAGTTCGATACGACCCGATCGCGCAGGGCCCAAGCCGCCGCCAACGCGGTCAGCGCGTAATAGCAGGCGAACAGGAACCCGATCGTGGCGATCAGGAGATCCAGCGTGTGCGAAACGCTGGAGGCGAGGATGTACACCCAGGTCGCCACGATGCCCAGACCGCCGATCAGCAGCGTGCTGGTGGCCGGCGTCTGGAATCTACGGTGCACCTTGCCGAAAACCGATGGCAAGACCCTGTCGCGTCCCATTGCCAGCATGATGCGGGCCAGGCCGACGATCGTGGCCTGGGTTGCCGCCAGGACCGAGGCCACGACCGCCAGCGCCATCGCCTTGGCCCAACCGGTGCCGGTCAACTCTTCAGCGACGAACACTGCGGCATTGGTCGAATGCTGCTCCATCGCCTCAGGTGGTGCAACCGTGGCGAAGGCAAAGCAGATAAGCGTGTACATGACCCCCAACACGATGACCGCGATGATCACGGCCTTACCTGGGTTGGTCTCGGCTCGTTCGGTCTCCTCACTCAGGTAGATCGACGTGTCCCACTGCGCGATCATGAAGATCACCAGAAGCATCGTCGCCACGAAGCCTCCGGCGCCGCCCACGCCCTGCGGGCTGAGCCACTCCCAGGTCGGCTCAACAGAATTGGGACGGTGGTTGACGAACAGCGCCCAGAAGGCGATCGCCGCGAACAGGAGCAACACCGCGTACTCGGCGATCGCCAGGGAGAGCTGGAGCCTTCCGGTGAGCTGCACGCCGATGACCGCAAAGGCAGTCAGGAATGCACCGAGGACAGTTGCGGCGACGACTGTTCCCCACTGGCTGGACGGGTCGAGGCCGAGCAGCGCCAGCACGGCGGGACCGATGCTGACGAAGTTGATGATCAGCGAGACGGCGAAGGTCACCACCAAGATCCATCCGACCCCGAACCCGGCGCCCGGGCTGACCGCGCGTCCCACCCATGAATACGGTCCACCACAGTCCTGGTCCCACAGGTTCATTCGCTGAAATGCCACAGCGATGCAGAGCATCGCAATCGAGGCCACGATGATGGATGGGATGAAACCGTAGCTGCTGGCCACGATCAACGGTGCCAGTGAGACCGCGACCACCTGGCCGGGCGCCGCTCCGGCCATGCTGATGATTGTGCTTTCTCTGAGCCCGATCGCACTCTTCTTCAGAGTCGGAGCGTCACCGGTGGGTGCCGACGGCCAAGCTGTGTGGTTTTCGCGGCGTTCGTCGGGCGTCGAGGGCTGTTTGACCGACATGGGGGCTCCTAAGGGGCGCGACGAATTTTCGGCATCGGTGCGCGTCGGTGTCCGCGGGCTACCGCCCGTTCGATGTTCGATGCCGAGCTCACTTGAGGACCGCCACCGAGCGCAGCACCTCGCCGCCGTGCATCTTTTTGAAGGCCGCTTCGATCTGGTCGAGGCCGATGCGTTCGGAGACGAACTTCTCCAGGGGTAGGCGGCCTTGCAGATACAGCGAAATGAGGGTGGGGAAGTCACGTTCGGGCAGGCAGTCGCCGTACCACGAGGACTTCAACGATCCACCGCGGGAGAAGAAGTCGATGAGCGGCATCTCCAATGTCATGTCCGGGGTGGGCACACCGACGAGCACCACGGTGCCGGCCAGATCACGCGCGTAGAAGGCCTGCTCGTAGGTCACCGGCCGCCCCACCGCGTCGATCACGACATCGGCGCCGTTGCCGTCGGTGAGATCCTGGATGGACTTCACCACATCGGCCTCAGCCGCATTCACCGTGTGGGTGGCGCCAAACTCACGAGCCTGCAGCAATTTCCGCTCATTGAGATCGACGGCGATGATCTTCTTGGCGCCCACCAGCGCGGCGCCGGCGATGGCGGCGTCACCCACGCCGCCGCAGCCGATGACCGCGACGGTGTCGTCGCGGCCGACCGCACCGGTGTTGATCGCCGCCCCGATGCCTGCCATCACGCCGCAGCCCAGCAGTCCGGCGACGGCCGGGTCGGCCTCGGGGTCGACCTTGGTGCATTGACCTTCGTGCACCAGGGTCTTGTCGGCGAACGCGCCGATCCCCAGCGCGGGGGTCAGCTCGGTGCCGTCGGTCAACGTCATCTTCTGCTTGGCGTTGTGCGTGTCGAAGCACAGGTGCGGGCGACCGCGCTTGCAGGATCGGCATTCGCCGCACACCGCGCGCCAGTTCAGGATCACGAAATCACCGGGTTCGACGTGGGTTACGCCCTCGCCGACCGATTCGACCGTGCCGGCGGCTTCATGCCCGAGCAGGAACGGGAACTCGTCGTTGATGCCACCCTCGCGGTAGGTCAGATCGGTATGGCACACCCCACACGCGATCACCTCGACCACCACTTCACCGGGCCCCGGATCGGGAATGACGATGTCGACCAACTCGACCGGCTGCTTCTTACTCCGCGAAATCACACCACGCACCGTCTGCGGCATGGCGAGTCCTTTCTTCTAGCTTCGATGCTTCGCTTGTTGTTTCCAGAACCAGAGCCCGTGGCGCATGGTCCATCGCCCGTCGTCCGGTGACAGTCCGAAAGCGACACCTGCGTTGCGTGCCGAACCGGCGATACCTCTGGTGTGCGAGCGGGTCCGCGAGCTTGTGGACGGGACAAGCTCCCGGGCGCGGGCGAGTAGGCGCTGTTGTCGCTCGGTGAGCACGATGCTGTGGTGGTGGGACAGCGCCGTGACCAGTTCGACGAATCGAGTATTGAGCCGCTGCGCATCCATCCCGAATCGCGGCAGGATGTCTTCCTCGTGAGGTCCACCGTACGGCGCCCAATCGACCACGTATCGGAGGATTTCCCAATCGAATTCATCGAAGGGCGACCTGTTTGCCATCGCTGGCTGCCGTTCTACGGCGTGGTGTTGAAGAAGACGTTCTTGACCTCGGTGTAGGCGTCGAGCGCATCGGGTCCGAGCTCACGCCCCATACCCGACTGCTTGAACCCGCCGAACGGTGTGGTGATCCGCACGGACGTATAGGAATTCACTGCCAGTGCGCCCGCGGCCACCGCGCGAGCAACGCGCAACGACCGCGCGCCGTTCGAGGTCCAGATGGAGCCGGCCAACCCGTAGATGGTGTCATTGGCCCGGGCAACCACCTCGTCCTCGCTGTCGAAGACAAGTACCGAGACGACCGGTCCGAAGATTTCCTCACGCGCGGAGCGATGACCGTCATCGATCGGGTGGAGCACAGTGGGCGCAAACCAGTAGCCAGGTCCGGGAGGAGTCGAACCGCGGAACAGCACAGGCGCGTCATCGACATAACTCTGGACACTCAACGCATGTCCCGCGGAGATCAGCGGCCCCATCTGAGTGCTGTCCGCGAGAGGATCACCGACCACGATGTTGGCGACAACCTTCTCGAGTTTCTCCAAGAACAGTTCCAGAGCAGGCCGTTCGACGAACACGCGGGATCTGGCGCAGCAGTCCTGGCCCGAGTTGCCGAAAACGGCGCCGGTGAGGCCCTCGGCCGCCGCGTCGAGATCGGCGTCGGCGAAGACGAGTGCCGCTGACTTACCACCTAATTCGAGCGTGACGCGCTTGATGCCGTCGGCGGCCCGCCGTGCGATGTCCTTGCCGACACTGGTAGATCCGGTGAACGCGATCTTGCCGACGCCGGGATGCTCGACCAGTTGGCTCCCTATGGTGCGGCCCGGTCCGACGACGACATTGAGCAGGTTCGCCGGCAGCCCCGCCTCGACGGCGAGCTCGCCGAGCCTCAGCGAAGTCAAGGGCGTGAGCTCAGCGGGCTTCAGCACGACTGCATTGCCTGCGGCCAGTGCGGGCGCCACTTTCCAGGAGGCGATCGACAGCGGGTAGTTCCACGGAGTGATGAGGCCGACCACACCGATGGGCTCGCGGAACGTCATATCCACGCCGCCCGCCACCGGGATGGTGTGTCCCAGTAGGCGTTCCGGGGCGGCCGCGTAATAGCGGAACGTCGCCGCGACCCCCGCCACCGCGCCACGCGCGTCGCTGATCGGCATGCCCACGTTCCGCGCTTCGAGTCGGGCCAGGTCTTCCTGGTTGTGGTCGATCGCGGCGGCGATGGACAGCAGCACCTCGGCACGGAATTGCGGTGCCTGCGCGGCCCATTGCCGCTGTGCGACGGCGGCGCGGGCGATCACGTCGTCCAACTCGGCGGGCGTGATCTGCTCGAGCGATTCCAGAACGTTCTCGGTCGCGGGCTCGATTACGTCGATGACGGCCATGTCAGTGGTTTCCTCCGAGGGCATGTGCTGCGGTGCTGATGAAATCGGTGAGAGCGTGTTGCAATTCGTCGACCTCTGGATGCCATTGCACGCCAAGCGCGTACCGATGGCCCGGCCATTCGATTGCTTCGGGTAGCTGGTCGGGTAGCGATCGTGCGGTGACCACGGCACCGTGCCCGAGCCGGTCCACGCCCTGGTGATGGTGTGAGTTCACGGTCTGAATGCCGCTGCCGCACAACTTGGCCGCGTGGGTGTCGCAATCCACCTCTACTTCGTGGAAGGTCTGGTGATCGAGCCGTCCCGGGCTCGGCCGGTGTTCGGCGTACCCGGCGTCGAGTAGGTGTTGATGCAAGGTTCCGCCTGCCGCGACGTTGAGAATTTGCATGCCACGGCACACGCCCAATACCGGCATGTCACGTCGCATCGCCTCCCGTGCCAGCACCAGTTCGAATTCGTCACGCAATGGTTCGGTTGCCTCGGTGCGGCCGGTGTCCGTCGCGCCATACGAGGACGGCTCGACATCGACGCCACCGATCAACAGCAGGCCGTCGATGCGGTCGACGATCGTCCCGGGCTTCTCGATCGCCCGGGTGTCGGGTACCAGGCCGAGTGGGATCCCGCCTGCGGCATGGATCTTGGCGAGGTATGTCGCGGGAATGATCACCGCCTGCTGGCTCCAGAAGCCCCAGCTGGCGTTTTCGAACGCCGTGCAGACGCCGATGACAGGTGCCGTCATGTCACATCAGCCGATCTCATCGGCGAACTTGGCCTCTGCTTCGGTGAGGCAGCGGTCGACGATCTCGATGGCGCGCTCGGCTTCGGCACGGGTCAGAACGAACGGTGGCGCGAGGTGCAGAACGTCCCATACCCGCGTCACGAGCCCCTCTTCCTGGGTCCGCAGGGCCAGATGCTTGATGAAGCGATGCGACGTGCCCCACGCCTCTCGCGTCGACTTGCTCTTGACGAAGTCGATTGCGCACAGCAGCCCCTTGCCGCCCCTGACATCACCGACGGTGGGATGGCTGCGCAACTGCTGGGCCAACTCGAACAAGTAGTCGCCCATTTCCGCCGAACGGTCGACCAGGTTTTCGCGCTCTAGGATCTCGATGTTCTTCAGCGCGGCGGCAGCTGCCACAGCGTGGCCGCCGAACGTGATCAGATGGCCCAGCGCGTTGCCGTCGGGGCGGAAATCGTCGAAGATCGACGACCGCACCGCCACCGCTGCGACAGGTGCGTAGCCACTGGAAAGGCCTTTGGCCATCGTCATGATGTCGGGAACCACGCCATAGTGCTCGGCGGCGAACACCTTGCCGGTGCGTCCCCACCCGGTGATGACCTCGTCCATGATGAGCAAAACGCCGTAGCGGTCGCAGATTTCGCGCAGCATCTGCCAGTACACGGGGCTGGGCAGATGAGTGCCGTTGGCGACGGAGATCGGTTCGCCGATCACCGCGGCCACATGTTCGGGGCCTTGGATCAGGATCTCCTGCTCGACGTAACGTGCGCACATGATGTCGCCGGCCTCGCCCTCGAGCCCGAAATCGTTGCGATAGTGGTTGGGGTTCGGCACTTTGCTTACTCCGGCCATGAACGGTCCGAAGTACTTCTCACTGGCGCTGCCGGTGAGGCTCGCGGCACCGAACGTGGTGCCGTGGTACGAGCCGCGACGCGCAATGATCTTGTAGCGCTTGCCGAATCCTCGCATCACTTGCACCTGCTTGGCGATCTTCATCGCACTTTCCACGGCTTCGGACCCACCCGAGCACAGGAACACCCGGTCGAGGTCGCCGGGGGTGAGGGAGGCGATCTTGTCAGCCAGCGCGATTGCCGCCGGATTCGCTGCGTTGGACGCTGCGGTGTAGGCGATCTTGCGGGCCTGCTCGGCCATGGCTTCGCCGATCTCGGTGCGGCCATGACCGGCCGCGACCACGAAGAGTCCGGCCAGACCGTCGATGTATTCCTTGCCGTGCACGTCGATCAACGTCGCGCCGCGGCCTTCGACGAACACCCGCAGTCCGCCCTGGATCAGTTCATCCCATTCCAGGTCATTGCTGTGCAGCCAAAGGTGGTCGAGCGCGGCGGATTCGAGCGGGTGCCGATTCTGGACCAACGTCATAATCTGTTCCTTTCCTTGGGGTTTCAGTCCCATTACCAGCCGCGTTGGGCGAGTCGGTGGGGGATGGGGATGTCGTCGACGTTAATGCCGACCATGGCTTCGCCGAGGCCGCGGGACACCTTGGCCAGCACGTCGGCGTCGTCGTAGAACGTGGTGGCCTTGACGATCGCTGCCGCCCGCTCGGCCGGGTTGCCCGACTTGAAGATCCCGGATCCGACGAACACGCCCTCGGCGCCGAGCTGCATCATCATCGCCGCGTCGGCGGGCGTCGCGATACCACCGGCGGTGAACAGCGTGACGGGCAGCTTTCCGGCCCGCGCCACCTCCACCACCAGGTCATACGGGGCCTGCAGTTCCTTGGCCGCCACGTAGAGCTCGTCCTCGCTCATCGAGGTCAACCGGCGGATCTCGCCACCGATCTTGCGCATGTGGGTGGTCGCATTGGAGACGTCGCCGGTGCCGGCCTCACCCTTGGAACGGATCATCGCCGCGCCTTCGGTGATCCGGCGCAGCGCCTCCCCCAGGTTGGTCGCGCCGCACACGAACGGCACCGTGAAGCGCCACTTGTCGATGTGGTTGGTGTAGTCGGCCGGGGTCAGCACCTCCGACTCGTCGATGTAGTCCACGCCCAGGCTCTGCAGGATCTGCGCCTCGACGAAATGCCCGATTCGGGCCTTGGCCATCACCGGGATGGTCACCGCATCGATGATGCCCTCGATCATGTCGGGATCGCTCATGCGCGACACCCCGCCCTGGGCGCGGATGTCGGCAGGAACCCGCTCCAGGGCCATCACCGCCACCGCACCCGCCCCTTCGGCGATGCGGGCCTGCTCAGGCGTGACGACGTCCATGATCACGCCGCCCTTGAGCATCTCAGCCATCCCGCGCTTCACCCGCGCGGTACCGACCGCGAGTGGTGACGAGTTGGATTGATTGGATTGCGACACGATCCATTTTCTACCCTGGCGCCGGCGGCTCGTCAAGATGTGGCGCTGCTCGCTCAAAACGCGTTCATTGCCAGGATGTTTCGTCCCTGCATGGGCACACCGCGGAGGCCCGGGTATTGCCAAGCTGCGAACGGTCTGATAAAAAGGCGCTCACCAAACTCCATTTAAGGATGTTGCGATGCCGATCCACACAGTCCTTGGGCCGATCAAACCGTCCGAACTGGGCGAGACAAGCATGCACGAGCACCTGCTGATCGACGGCCGTGTCTGGTACGAACCAGCACGCGAACCTGTGCCGGAGCCGCCGGAGGTCAGCCTCGAAAGCTTGGGTTTCGTGCACTGGAACCTAGTCAGCCTCGAGGACAATCTGCTGATCGACGATGTCGATTTGGCTGTGCGAGAACTCGATCATCTGGCGACCGTGCCGAATGCGGGGCTGGTTGATCTCACCAACATCGGCCTCGGCCGCCGGATCGAAGACCTCGTGACCATCTCCAAACGCGCCGGTGTACACGTCATGAGCGGATGTGGCTTCTACATCCATGATTCTCACCCCGACTACGTCGAACAGTGGAGCGTGGATCAATTGGCCGAACTGTTGATCGCGGAGCTTCGCGAAGGCGTGGACGGGACCGGCATCAAAGCAGCCCTCATCGGTGAGATCGGCACCAGTTCGCCGGTCACCGAGCGGGAGAAGAAGGTGATCGCCGCGGCGGGAACTGCCGCGGTGGAGACCGGAGCAGCAGTGAGCATCCATCTTGAGCCGCGTGGCGCCGAAGCGCTCAATGTCCTGAAAATACTTCTTGCTCAAGGTATGTCGACCGACCGCGTGATCATGGGGCATCTCGATGAACACCTCGACAAGGGCTATCACGCCGATGTTGCGCAATCCGGAGTGGCCATGGCATTCGACACATTCGGATCAGACTTCTATTACAGCGGATTGTTCAAGGATCCCACCGATCTCGAACGAATCGAACACCTCCTACCCCTGCTGTACGAAGGCCACGCCGGCCAGCTCGTGCTGGCCTGTGATGTGTGGACGAAGGCAAATCTCAAGAACTACGGCGGATACGGCTACGACCATCTGCACCGCCGCATCTTGCCGCTACTGCGTGACGAACACGGCGTCAGTGACGACACGATCACCCAAATGATGGTCGAAAACCCCCGCCGATTGCTTGATCGGCCCTGAACCCGTCGACCTGGAGGAAAACAGTTTGTCCACAACCTATGCCGACTCGGCGAGTGCCGACGTCGTGAACGGCCTTCCAGCCGACGCACATTCAGTAGTGCCCCTGTTCCCGGACATTCACGGCAACCTTCGTGGGAAGCTCGTGGATCCCAGGATTATCAGTTCTGGCCAGGCGCTCACCAAGGGTATTCCGACAACGGACCTGCTGCTGGCGGTCGATCCGCTTGACGAGCCGATCACCACGCTCGCCACCATGGGGCTCAAAGCCGGTGCGAAAGACCTGCTTCTGCGCCCCGATCTCACCACGCTTCGGCCGTTGCCGTGGTTCCCGGCCGCGTATCTCCTGCTGGGAGATCTCCACGAGACCAGCGGGGCGCCGTGCGCCGCCAGTCCGCGCCAGGTTCTCCGCAACGCCCTTGACGCGCTCGCGAGTCATGGACTGAAACTGAAGGCCGCCTTCGAATTCGAGTTCAGGCTGTTCCGAGAAGGTACGTGGGAGCCGGCCACCGCCGGCCTGAGTTACAGCCCACTGACACTGTCGCACGTTGCCGAGTTCATCGGCACGCTCCGGCGGTATGCCGGCGACCTGCAGCTTGGCCTGTCCGTGGTGCACAGCGAGGGTGCACCGGGGCTGATCGAGGTCAACGTCGACCCACAGGACGGTCTGGCTGCCGCAGACACCGCGGCGCTGCTGCGGCTGGCCGCAACGGAGGCCGCTCGCCGTCACGGGCTGTCCGCCAACTTCATGGCGAAACCAGTTGCCCACGAGGAAGGTTCGAGTGCACATGTGCACTTCTCGATGTGGGACGAAGTCGGAGGCAACGCGCTGAGTTCGGCCGCGCAGGATCCGGACGACGAGTTCTACCGGCGCGCAGCCTGGGGAATGCTCGTCCATCTGCCCGCGCTCAGCCTGATCTACAACCCCACGATCAATTCCTACAAGCGGCTCGTCCCAGGTTACTTCGCACCTGTCAGTGCGGCCTGCGGACCCGACGACCGTTCGTTTGCGCTCCGCGCGCTCTTGAAGAGTCCGGCAGCGAGCCGATTCGAACTCAGGCGCCCCGGCGCAGACTGCAACCCGTACCTGACCCTGGCAGCCATCGCAGCGTCGGTGCATCTCGGCTTGCTGGACCGGTCTGTGCCTGACCGTGGCCAACTCGACCGGCACGACGGCGTCCTGCCCACGAGCCTCGAGGGCGCGATCATTGAATTCCGCAGGCGGGATGGGCGTTTGGACCAGGTTCTCGGAACCGAGTTCTGCACGCACTACCTGCACACCCGGGAATGGGAACTGCACGCATGGCAGAACTCCGTCACGGAATGGGAGAGGCAGCGCTATGCCTGATCGCTCGTCGAAGACGACAACTGAGGCCGCAGCCAAAGCCGAACGCTATGAACAGGAACTGAGCCGCAGCCTCGGCCTGTGGGGGAACGTGGCGTTGTGCGTCGCGGCGATCACACCGGCGGTCGGCGTCTTCGCGATCGCCCCGATCCTGCTGAACATGGCAGGAACCGGTGCGGTATGGGCCCTGGTTGTCGCGGGCTTTCTCGGCCTGTCGATGGCAGCGTGTTACGGGGAGCTTGGCAGCGCCTATCCGATCGCCGGTGGAGACTATTCCGTCGTGTCCCGGACACTCGGGAACGCGGCAGGCTTTGTGTCCCTGATCTTTACCGGACCGGTGTGCGCGTTCTTGATACCCGCGGTGGTCGCGTTGACCATCGCCACCTATCTCAACGTCGTCGTACCGCTGGACGCACGCTGGGTCGGCGCGGCGGTGATCGCCGTCGGAACCGTGATCGCCATTCTCGGAGTCCGGTTGAGTGCGCGGCTCGTCGGTCTGCTGCTCGCGGTCGAACTGCTGGTCGTAGTCTTCGTGACCGCCCTGGGCTTCGCGAGGACGCAGCATTCACTGGCCGAGGTACTGACGCCCACCGTGTTCGGCCCCGACGGACCTCAGTCCTTGGCCGTGGGCGCACTTCTGGCGGCGGTGGCCGTCGCGGCATTCACTTACAACGGTTTTCAAGGCGCACTTCTGTTCTCCGAGGAGACATCCGGCGGCGGACGCAACATTGCCCGCTCGGTGTTCATCTCGCTGGCCGTGGCCGTATCGTTCGGTGTCATCCCGGTTCTCGGCGGCCTTCTGGGCGCCCGGTCGCTCGCAGAATTCACCACGTCACCGACACCGTGGCAGCAGTTCCTCACCGATACCGGAGGCGAGCTGTTCAACACGATCGTCAGCCTCGGTATCGCACTGGCCGTGGTCAACGGAGTCATGGCGCTGACCCCGTACTTCGCTCGGGTGATCTACAGCTCGGGGCGCGACATGATGTGGCCGGCGCCTGTCAGCCGGGCGCTGGCAAGAGTGCACCCGCGGTTCGAGACACCCTGGGTGGCAACGCTTGTCATCGGAGTCGCCGGCGTCATCCTGATCTTGACGATGGATGTCGAGGCCATGGCGACTGTGATCGGGACCGTGATCGCCCTTGAGATGATTCTCGTTGCGCTGTCGGCGACCGTCAGCAGGGTTCGCTTTCCTGAACTGGTCCGTCCGTATCGCATGCCGCTGTGGCCGGTCGCGCCGGTGTCGGCGATCGCGCTGGCTATCGTCGTACTCGTCGAGCAGACCCGAAAAGACCAGCTCACCGCGGCCGTCATCGTCGTGGTATCGCTGCTGTACTACGCCTGCTACCTCCGGCCGCGGAAGGCGACGCACATGAAATTGCTGGACCCGGCCGAGGCCGACTGAGGAGCCCAGCGGACATGTCGAGCAGTGGCGGCTGGGTAGCATTGTGCGATGAGCCATCGCAGCCGAATGGATCGGCTGAGCACATGAGTCTCGTGATCAGCGGGATATCGAGCGGGACGGTTTCACTGCCGCCCAGCCACGTCGACGTCAACCGGTACGTGGCCGATCTCGTCCGCCGGGAGATCCGCCTCGGACTGCTGCCCCCCGGCTCGGCGTTGCCGTCAGAACGTGATTTTGCCGAGATGCTCGGCGTAGGCAGAACTCCTGTTCAACTCGCCTTCCGTCAGCTGCACGCGGAAGGTCTCATCGAGCGGCGCCGCGGACGCAATGGCGGGGCGTTTGTTCGCGGCGCCGGCGAGGACGAGTCGCGTTTCCACGACGTCATCATGGAAGCCATCAAGAACCGCGACGAGATCCGTCTGGCAATGGAATATCGGTGCCTGGTCGAACCTGCGGTGTCACGGCTCGCGAGTGAACGTCGCACGGCGACCGAACTCAACGAGTTGGAGGCCGCGCATTCGTTGCTGCAGGAGGCGTCTGACGATGCGTCATTCATGAGAAGTGACGCGGTCTTCCACCTCACCCTGGCTCATATCACCGCGAACCCGTTCCTGATACGCGGCATCGAAGAATCCCGGCAGTGTTGCCATCCCGCGTTGGCGCTGTTGCCCGAAGGCGGCACGTTCCATGAGGCCACCATCGTCGAGCACCAAGAGGTGTTGGAGGCTGTGCATGCGCGAAAACCCGATGACGCCGAGCGCGCGATGAGCGCCCACGTCCAACGCAGCATGTGGAGTGTGCAAAAGCTGCTCGCGACGCTCAAGGATCGGCACACCGAATCTTCGGTGCAGTGATGACGCGCTCTGTGTCACTCTCCGGAGTAGCCGGCAAAGTAGTCGACGAGCATTCTCCTGGCCTCGGCGATGGTGGCGGGATCACCTTCGGGGTGGTCGGTGAATGCCAACTGGAACAGCCTTTCGACGGCGTGCATGGCAACCCTGCACTGCAACGCGGTAAGCGAGTCGAACAGTGGTGTGTGCCTTCTGAATTCGGCCAGCACGATGTTCGCGAAGTCGTCTATCGCCAGGTGGTCGAGATGTCTGACCCGATGCGTGAGGTTCTGGCGCACCCACAGCTCCCGGATCAACGGAATCCGGTGCTCGGCAGTGTAGAAGTCGATGACGGCATCGACGATCTCGATCCACCTGTCACCGGGCCGGTTGCGAAGCGCCTCCTCGAAAGCGACGGCCGACTGTTGGATGCGCTGGTATGAGAGTTCGTCGAGCACCCGTTCCGGCGTCTCGAAGAAGGCGTAGAACGAACCGCGGCTGACTCCCGACTTGTCCAGCAACAGCGTCGGGGATCCGACGACCGCTTCGTAGCCGACCTCTTCGACAAGCTCCGCCGCCGTGTCGAGGATCCGCTGAATCATCGCCCTGGACCGTTCTTGAAGCGGCCGCTTTCGTAATCCGCCGGCAAGTTCGTGATGCCAGGCGGTGCTGACCGTCGGACTCACGGACTGTGTCACCTGTGCCCCCAGTTCATCGCTCTCTCTGCGCCCATGTGGCGTCGGTAACGCGAGTGTAACCAGGTCGCGATCCCAGTCGTGTTACCGGTCAGTTGACAGGGTCTCACGGTTTGCATCTGTTCGCGCGTAACCGGTGTGTAAATGAGGTTTCCACCTATGGACATGTGCCATTGACGGAACTATATTTGTGACATACGCGACTGGAGTCGCGTCTCTAGTTCAAGTTTCATATCTCCGGCATTCGCCCTCCCTTCCGAGGTGAACCAATGTATGACGCCACCCTTGTCGCCGCCCGAGCGTTGCCACCGGACCCGCCACGTCCGGCAATCGCTGTCGTCGGCAGCGGGCCTTCTGGCTGCTACGTCGCTCAGTTCATGGCCAAACAGTGGCCGCATTCCGAGATCACGATCTTCGAATCGCTGCCCGCCCCGTATGGCCTCATCCGCTACGGCGTCGCAGCTGACCACCAGGGCGCGAAAGGGGTAGCGCGCCAGTTTGATCGGATGTTCACCAAGGGCGGGGTGCGGTTCGTCGGCAACGTGTCGGTTGGACGTGACATCGAGTTCGAGCAGTTGACGCGCAACTTCGACATCGTTGTCCTGGCAACCGGTCTCCCGGAGGACAAGACGTTGGACATCCCTCAAGCGTCGGGGATTCGCGTAGTCGGCGCAGGCGCACTTCTGCGCGCACTCAACGGTTTTCCGGTCCGGCAGCTGCCTCGGGACGAGACGGGCGCTCATGTCTCGCTGGGGCGCCGGCTGGCGGTCGTCGGCATGGGCAACGTAGCCGTCGATGTCGTGCGGTTGCTGTCGAAAGGTCATGACGGCTTCGTCGGGTCTGACATCGACGACGAGATGCTGAGGCAACTGCGCCCGACGCCGCCCGAAACCATCGACGTCATCAGCCGATCGCCGGTGACCGAGGCCAAATGTGACCTCGCGATGCTGCGCGAAGTGGTGTCGTTGAGCAACGTCGACATCGGTGTGAGCGGGCTCCGCGACGACGACGGTGGCGCCGTGGCAGATTTGTTGCGTCCGTACAGGTATACGGGATGTGCGGCGCAGCCGGGTGTCGATCCCGGGCGCACGCGGTTGCGCCTGCATTTCGGCGTCACGCCCGAACGCATCGAGAACAGCCACGGCTGCACGCTATTGCATGCCCGGCGCCGATACGGGGACCGCCAACCGGTGGGCTTCGCTGTCGACACGGTGATCACTGCAGTCGGATTCACGGGCGGCCGCCCCGATGATCAATGCTGCCCATCGGAGACCTGGACAGGTGCGAACGTCTATCGCGTCGGCTGGCTGAGCCGCGGCGCGCGAGGGACCATTCCGGAAAACCGCAAGGACGCGCAGCGGCTCGTCGCCGAAATCGTCAAGGATGTCGAATCGCGACGAATCCGTTTGGGGAGTATCGGATTTCGAGCGATCAAACCGGCCGTCAGCGGCCGTGCGATCAGCTTTACCGGCTGGCAACGCATCGAGGCCTACGAGCGTCGGTCTGCACACGCCGGTCGTTGTCGCCGCAAGGTCGTTGACCTCGAGCAGATGATCGAGATCGCGGCGACGACAAACCCCACAATCCTCGAACACGAACAATCCGACAGGAAGGCCAACGCATGGACACGGTGACGATTCTCTTCGGCACGGAATCTGGGAACTCGGAGATGGTGGCCGATGACATCTCGAAGTCTCTGGAAGACAATGGGATCAAGAACGAAGTCTTCGACATGGAGGGCTACGACGTCGGCGATCTCGGTACGCAGAGCATGGTCATCATCGTCTCGTCAACGTACGGCGAAGGGGATCTGCCCCAAACTGCGCTGCCGTTCTTCAACGCACTCAACGACGTCAAGCCCGATTTGTCGTCGACCCGGTTCGCCGCATTCGGGCTCGGTGACAGCACCTATGACACCTACAACCGCGGTATCGCGACCCTCGTCTCTGCATTCATCGATCTGGGTGCAACGCAAGTCGGAGAGACGGGCCGACACGACGCCGACAGCGGACTCGACGCATCTGACGTCGCCGTCCTCTGGGCCAACGACCTCTTCGCGACTGCCTGAGCCTGACCCCAATCCCTCCGATTCCGCATCCCGTCAACACTTCACATGAAAGACAAGGACATGACCGAAAACCAGATGGCGGCCGATCCGCCCGTGGCGCCGGCCGGCGGCGGCACTTCTGAAACCGGCCTCTCAGGAAACATGGGGGTGAGCTCGCTGATGCTCACCGTTCTGGCGTTCTCTGCCCCCATCGCCGCCGTCGCCGGCTTCATCCCGTTCGCCATCATGTTCGGCGGCGAGGGCGCGACTCTCGTGTTCGCCATCGCGACCATCAGCATGCTGTTGTTCGCGGTCGGCTACGTGACGATGACACGATGGCTGCCCAAGCCCGGATCGTTCTACGCATTCATCAGCGCGGGTATCGGAAAGGTGACCGGACTGGGAGGCGCATTCCTGGCGGTCGTGTCCTACCTGTTGATACTCAGTGGCTGTTTTGTGTTCATCGGTCTGACCGTGACGGAGCTGGTATCCAGCACGGGGGGAACCGCGAGTCCGTGGTGGCTGTGGGCGATCATCTCCTGGCTCATCGTCAGCACACTGTGTTACTTCCATATCGAGGTGTCCGCCAAGATCCTCAGTGTCGCCATGGTTTTGGAGGTGGCGATCGTGATGGTGTTCAACGTGGCCGTGGTGCTTCGTGGCGGTGGCGCCACCGGATACTCGGCCGCGCCGATCAACCCGGCCAACCTGTCACACGGTGACTTCGGAATCGCGCTGCTGTTCGCGATCATGATCTTCCTCGGGTTCGAGGCCACGGCGTTGTTCCGGGACGAGGTGCGAACCCCCGATAAGACGATTCCGCGAGCGACATACGGTGCTGTGCTTTTCGTGGGCGCGCTGTACACGGTGTCGTGCTACCTATTGACGACGGCCTATGGAACGGGCGCCGTGCAGGCCGCCACCGACGACCCCAAGACGATGTTCCCGAGCGCGATAGGTCATTTCGCCGCGCCCGTATTCACCCAGCTGACGTTCGCGTTCATCATCACCTCCGAACTTGCCGCCGCCATCTCGGTGCATAACGTCACCGCACGCTACATCTACAACCTCGGTGTCGACCGAGCTCTGCCCGCCGCCTTCGCGCGGGTCCACCCACGGCACGGCTCACCCGCGCGCGCGGCGGTCGCTGTCGCGGTGATCGTCGCGGTGCTGGTCGTGCCGCTCGGATTGGCCAACCGTGCGGGCGAAGGGTTGGACGCCCAACTGTTCGGATTGGGCACCGTAGGCGTCTTGGTGCTGATGACCCTCGTCAGCGCAGCCGTGATCGCATGGTTCACCCGTAAGGGAGTCCCGCCGGGCGCCAACCGGTTCAAGTGTTTCGTTGCACCGGCCCTGGCGATCGCCGCGCTCGGCCCGACGGTCGTGCTCGCGGTACTGCACTTCGATCTGGTCGTGGGTGGCGCTCCGGGCCAGAACCTCGGGCTCCTGTTGGTGCTCGCCGCCTCGCTGGTGATAGGTGCGGGCCTCGCCCTGTACTTCCGGTCCGCCAAACCGCAGGTGTTCGCCCGTCTGGGGCGGGCCGACACCGGTGAGGCCGAGCACCTCGACGCCGTCGTCCCCACTCGCATGTGATCACGAAACATCAAGGTATTCACAATATTCGAAAGGATTTCGGCATGACAGTGACCGAGACGCGACCGGCGAGCGACTGTCCGGCGACCCGGGACTATCTCCCGTGGAAGGATCCGGCGCTTCGCATCGACCCCTACCCCTTCTACGCCCGAGCGCAGGCCGAGGCACCGGTTTCCAGGGATGAAGACGGCACCTTCGTCCTCACCAAGTTCGAAGATCTCATGCACTACGGTCGTCTCCCGTCGGTGATCATCGCACCGGAGTGGGAGAAGGCGGGGGCCTGGCGCATTCTCAAGGACATGGCCCTTGGGCATGACGAACCCGATCACACCCGGCTACGTCGATTGACCAGTAAGTGGTTGACCCCCAAGCGGATCCAGGACTGGGTCAAGATCACAGCGTCGGTCACCGACGAGATCCTCGATCGCATCGGCGAAGACGGTCTCGTCGACGGATCCGACCTCGCCGTCGAGGCCACCCATGTCACGGTGTGCCGGTTACTGCAGGTTCCCGAAGACGAGATCGACTCGGTCCGCCGAGAGATGCGCAACGCCATGCCCGTGCTCAGTGCCGTTCCCGACGCCGACGACTTCGCAGCTTGTGAACGGGCGCACGAATACCTGCGGGCGCGCACGGCCTTCCTGATCGAGCACAGCCGGGCGAATCCGGGGACCGGGCTGCTCGACTATCTGCTGGATCTGCAGGATCGCGGCGAGATGACCGAGGCCGAAGTCTTTGCCACGACACTGTTCTTCTACTTCGTCGGGCACATGGACGCCAGCTATCTGATCTCGTCCGGCCTGCATCTCTTCACCCGCAGGCAGGACATCTTCGACGCGTTCCGCGCCGAACCTGACGTGCGGCAGGCCATCGTCACCGAGCTCGTCCGCTTCGATGCGCCGGAACCGGTGATCACCCGAACGACGACCGAAGACTTGGTCATCCGGGGTGTCCTTATCCCCGCCGGCAGCGTTCTGCGTTTGGTGATGGGCGCGGCGAACCGCGACCCGGATGTGTTCGACAATCCGCACGAATTCGACTTCAGGCGTCCGCCAGAGCAATCGCGCAATCTGACGTTCAGCTTCGGCAGCCACAGCTGCCAGGGACGGCTGCTGGCCGAAGCCGAGGTCCGCGTGGTGTGGGAACGCATCGCTGCGCGCTACTCCCGTATCGAACTTGCCGCGCCGCCCGTCATCAAGAACACCGACGCGTCACGGCACTACCACACATTGCCACTTCGTCTGCACCCGTAGCGGATTCACATCAACAAGGAAGGTATCAATGACCACGTCAAGCACTGCATCGGAGACCGCGGTGATCCTCGGTGACGTCAGCTCAGTGGAGCTCGAGGACTGGGGCCCGCTGCCCGAGGCGACCGGCGAGCCGATGGCGACTGCCGGCAAGAAACTGTGGACCGGCGAGGGCATCCGCGAGGTCGGGATATGGCAGTGTGCCCCCGGTCCCTCGCGCTGGGTGTTCGAAACCAACGAAACCATCACCATGCTGGGTGGCCGGATGACCGTCACCGAGGAAGGCGGCGAGCCACACGAAGTGAAAATCGGCGACAACGCAGTTTTCCCCAAAGGCTGGACCGGCACGTGGGACATCCATGAGACCGTGCTGAAGATCTATACGGTCTTCTGAAAAGGCTTCGGCCGCTTAGCCTGCGGGCAGCTATCCGCATCCGCCGGATAGCTGCCCGGGCTCGCCGTCGTCCACGTCTGCTCGCGCAACGTGTTAGCGCGCCGCGTACCCAACCCAACCGCGAAAGGTGAATCCGGCATAGAACTGGCTGATGTCGGTGAATCCCGCGTCCCGTAGCACCTGCATGTCTTCGTCGGGTGTGAGGATGTGCAGTTGCGTGTCGATCGCTGCGCGGGCGGACGCGATGGTCGAAGCATCGATCCCGCCTGCCCGTGCAAAGGCCATATATCTGGACAGCCACACCGCGCGGTCGTCTTCGTTGCGGTGGGGAATGCTGAAGTGCGCGACGACAAACGGGGCTCCTGGCCGCAGCCGCCGGCGTACTTGCTCGACAGTTCGCCTCCGCTCGTCGGCATCGAGAAAGTGCAGTGTCAGGAGGCTGGTCGCCCCGTCGAATGGGGTGGTGGGTGCGTCGTCGATGTAGCCCTGGTGGAGTCGGACCCGCGACAACAGCGGGCCCAGCGTCTCCTCTGCCAGTTGCAGCATCTCGCGCGCCGGGTCGACGCCGTCGAATGACCATGCGGGATGAGCCTGCGCGAACGTTTTGAGTTCCAGGCCGCCGCCGGCACCGAGTACCAGTACTCTTCCGTCGTCCGGTACGTGCTCGGCCAACAGGATCGCCGTCATGCGTTGCATCGCGTCGTATCCGGGAACAACTCGGGGTGGTCGGTCGGCATATGTTGCAACGGAATTCGCATCGGTGAACGGATTCACGGCGGTGTCTCCCCACTGTCGTCTGACTCGATGTCACCGATGCTGGCGACGCGTCAGCAGACTGGCAAGGAGATTTGCCGATAAGGCAAGAAGGACTCGCGCAGAGGCCTAGAGCGCGAGCCCACGCAACGACCACACCGTCAAGTAGGCCAGCCCGAAGAACGCCGCGACGGCCAACGCCACTCCGGTCGACTGCACGTAGGACAGTGGAGAGCGCACCCATTCGAACGTGGCCGCGACGACGGCGTCGGGCCGGGTCACCAGATCCCATGAATTCCACCGCTGGAACCGGCCGATCACCACGCCGACCGCACACAGTCCCACCGACATTATGACCACCAGCCAGCCCCAGACGATGCCGAACGTGCGCTCGATCCGGCTGTGGACGAGCAGAAGTGACACGACGCCCAGCAGGATGCCGGTCCACGCGGCGAATCCGTACTGCAGCACGTGCCGCCACAGCTCGTAGCCTTCGCCGAGATGGACCAGGTCGGTCACCAGGTACGGCGAGTTCGGCAGAAACGCCAGCCAACCCAGACCCAGTGGCAGCAGCAACCAGCGCCGTTCGACCAGGTCGAATCCCACGGCGAAGAACATCGGGACCCAGGCGAGGAACAGATTCCACACCAGGAACTTGGTCGGATAGGACATCGGTGCGGCGGGATCGGTGATCCCGAGTGCGAGTGTCAACGCGGTCGTCGCCATCAGCGAGACGATCAGCAGAATCCCCCGAGCTTCGGTCATGCCGTCCAGTTTGCCGGGTGTGTGAGCACGGCCGGCGCCCTACCCGTGATCACGCCGTGAGGTGCTGGTGTCTGGTGTCCGCTGGTTGATTGGAATTGATCAGCAGCACCGTCCGCGGACATTGGGCGCCCGGAAGAGGTAACAGGCTCAAAAGGTGCTGTACAGGCCTCCGTCGGCGTAGACAACTTGACCCGTGATGTAGGTGTTCTGGCGGCTGGCGAGCCAGGCGACGGGCCGCGCGATCTCATCCGGAGTGGCGGCCCGGCCCAGCGGCAGACGGCCGCTGGAAACGTACCCGTCGGTGAACCATGGTTGCGCCAGGCGCTCGTCGGTGCACATGGCCGTGCGGACGAAACCGGGCGCTACGGCGTTGACGAGTACGCCGCGCCGCGACCATTCCGCGGCCATGGTGCGAGTCGCGTTGTCGAGACCGGCCTTTGACGCGTCGTAGGGCAGGCAGCCGATTGCGCCGGCGCGCCCGTGTATTGATGTGATGTTCACGATGCGGCCGTATCCGCGCTCAAGCATGCGCCGCCCCACAGCAATTGAGAGTTCGAGGGGCGCCACGAGGTTGACCGCGAGCACTCGCTCGATTTCGGGACGTCTCAGGTTCTCTGCAGGGGTATCGACGCTCACTCCGGCGCAGTTGACGAGCACGCCGAATGGCTTGCCGCACGCCGCCTCGGCTTCGTTCACCAGCTGATCCATGTCTGCCGCGACGAGGTCTGCGGTGATCAGATGGTCTTCGGCGCCCAACTCAGTGCTGGTGTTGTCAACGCCGACGACCGTCATTCCGAGGCCCTTGAGCTCTGTGACGATGGCGGAGCCGATTCCGCCGCTGGATCCCGTGACGAGGGCGACGTCGGAGGTTAGGTTAGAATAATCACTGCAGAACATACACTCATAATATCTGTGGACTGGACTGGGACTGACCGGTCCGGAGGGGCAAATGTCGATTTCCTGGGACGATGAAGCTATAGAGCAGGAACGATTGCACGAGCGGGTGGCCCGCAGGATGGCTCGCGACATCGTGTCTGGCCGGATGCAAGAGGGCGACATCGTGCCTCCTGCTGAAGTGATCGCGCAGAAGTTCGCGGTGTCACGCACTGTCGGCCGCGAAGTTTTGCAAGCGTTGTCCGCCGCGGGCCTGATCGACGTCAAACACGGACGCAAGTCGACGGTCGCGCCCGCCAAAGAATGGCGCTTTCTGGAAGACCTTGTGCAGCAGGCCATCTCACGCGAGCAATTGGCAGGCTCGTTGGCCGCCGACCTTTACGAGGTGCGCCGCCTGGTCGAGATCGCGGCCACCGAGATGTGCGCGGCGCGCGCTAGCGACGAACAGCTCGACCACATCGTGGGCCTCGCGCAGCGCATGCATGACGAGGCTGACGACGAAGACGGGCCTCTCGACCTCCGTCGCAGGGTCGCTGAGGATCTTGAGTTCCACGGAGCCATCGCTGACGGTTCGGGCAACTTGGTCCTGGCACGGCTTGTCGCGGACATCCGACGCGAACTGGTCCCCACTTGGGCTGTGGACCAACTGGACCTGAGTGAGGTCCGCGATGTGCACGACGCGCACCTGACCATCGCCAAGGCGTTGCGTAACAGGGACGTGGCGGCGGCTCGCCGCGAAATGGCACGGCATCTGGATTGGTCGATCGGGACAACGCTGCGTCGCGCACTGAGCGCGGAGCAACTCGAAACGGTAGACGACCGCTGGCGGCCGGATTGGCGGACGACCAAAAAGCCCCGGCAACGGTAGCTCAAGGAGACCGTTGCCGGGGGCGGTGAAGCGCAGAGTCGCTACGGGGCCAGAGCGATGGCGTCGATCTCGACCAGGATGTCGCCGAGGCGCGAGCCCACCGTCGTACGCGCGGGGCGATGAGCGCCGAAGCGCTCGCCGAAAA
The DNA here is from genome assembly GCF_010727475.1 of Mycolicibacterium mageritense. Taxonomy (NCBI): domain Bacteria; kingdom Bacillati; phylum Actinomycetota; class Actinomycetes; order Mycobacteriales; family Mycobacteriaceae; genus Mycobacterium; species Mycolicibacterium mageritense. The sequence goes on along the minus strand of NZ_AP022567.1, from coordinate 1,870,787 downwards.
CGGAATCGAATTCCGCCCAATCCCGTTCGACGTCTTCGAGGTGGACCGTGACCTTGACGACTTTGTCGAGGTCCGAACCGGCGGCTTGGAGCACGGCATGCAAGTTGTCCAGGGTGCGTCGTGTCTGCTCACCGATACCGGTGCCGATGACATCGCCAGTCTGCGGGTCGACGGGAGCCATGCCAGCGGTGAAGACGAAACCTGACGCGACGACGGCCTGTCCATATGCGCCAGCTGGGCGGGGTGCGAGCGGGGTGCTGATGATGTCCATCGATGATCCTTTCGGTGGGGTTAGAAGTACGTGTGGACGTACCTGACGACGCGGTTCTCGGCGTCGATGACGGGCAGGGCCCGCCATTTGTCCATGGTGGTACAGGGATGTGAAAGGCCCAGTGCGACAACATCCCCGACCGAAAGGCGAAAGTCGGGGCGTATCTCCAGGTAGGCGTGTTGATCGTTGAGTTCTGTTATGGTGCCCGACGCGGTGCGCTCGGTACCTGAATGGGGGTCGATGATGCGTAATGGGATCGGCAGTCCCAGATCGAACCCGATGTCACGGCGTCCAGCATTGAGGATGGCCAGCTGGGCTTCGGGACGCGAAATCACCTGCGCCCAAACCTCCAACGCAGGCCGCAGGCCTGTACTCCACGAGAAGCTGGGCGAACTCGAGGCGTAGAACTCGTGATCGTGCAGCAGGTAACAACCACTGCGCAGCACGGTCGTGACCGGTCGCGTCAACGCCCAGCCGTGGCTGAGTTCTTCGGCCACAAGATCGAAGAACGTGCTCCCGCCACAGCTGACGACAAAGGAATCACGGTCGCAATCAAGCATGCCGGCTGCATCCAGTTCTTCGGCGGTTGCGCGTAATCGGCGCAGATAGGCCGTCACCGCGGTTTCGACTTCAGTCGTCCGCTGCGCGCCGACTGTCCCTTCATATCCCGCGACGCCGGCAACGGACAGTCCCGCGTCGACCGCAGCGCGCGCGACCGTGTGTGCCGACTCCGCGTCCCGCACGCCCGCTCGGCCGCCGAGATGGCCGATCTCGATGAGCATTCCGACTTGGCTTCCGACTCCGGCCAGATGTCGTCCGGCCACCTCGGCTCCCGCGACGGAGTCGATGAACAGATAGAACTCGAACTGCGGATCGTCCTGGAGCTGGCCGCATATCCACCGCAGGAACTCGCTGTCCAGTGACTCCGTGGCCAAAACGAGCCGGCGAGTGCCCCAGGCCCGCGCGTGGCGCACCTGCGATGGTGACCCGACCGTGAATCCCCATGCCCCATGGGACGCTTGCAGCTGCGCGAGCTCCGGTGACATCGCGGTCTTCAGGTGCGGTGCATGCTCGATCCCGAAGCGCTTGCAGACCTCGGCCATAAGCTCGGCGTTGGCGCGCAACGCGGAATCGTGAATCACTGCGACGGGCCACATGAACCCGCTGGCCAGCGCGCTCACTGGCGCGGCATTGAGGTGAGAAGCGTTGTCGGGCAGTCCTTTGTACAGCATGTCGGCGCCGACGTTGGCGATGTCGGCATCGCTCGATGGTTGTGCTGTCAAGGCTCCCTCAGCTTCGTTTAGTAGTCACAGTAGCTTTCATTATCATCATCATATAGTATCTCTTTGTCCAACAAGCTTAGCCGAAGGAGTTCACATACATGGCCGACCGACTTGCCCTCGTCACCGGCGCCGCCTCCGGGATTGGCCGCGCCAGTGTGCAGGCCCTCGTCGAGGCAGGGTGGCAGGTGGCCTTGGCCGACCGCGATCCCGCCGTGGAACACGTCGCCTCGGAAATGGGTGCGGTGGGGACGGTCCTCGACGTACGGGACACCGCTTCCGTTGACGCTTGGGCGAATTCACACCAGGGTGCCGTCGCCCTGGTCAACTCTGCGGGAATCTGCGCCGGTGAATACCTCATCGATTCCACCGATGAGGACTGGAACACGGTCATGGACATCAACCTGATGGGTTCGGTGCGCGTGCTGCGGGCCTTCGCCCGTAACCGCGTTGCTGCAGGCGGCGGCGGAGCGGCCATTCTGATCGCATCGAACAACGCATTCTGGCCGTGCCGCAGTATCAGTCAATACTGCGCGTCGAAGGCGGCCGTGACGATGCTGGGAAAGACTGCAGCGTCCGAACTCGGCGAGCACCAAATCCGCGTCAATGTCGTGGCTCCCGGCGAGACCGACACTCCGATGACCCATGAGGCGCTCGAAGACGAGGACGAGATGCGGGAGATCGTCCGGCGTACGCCGCTCGGCCGCATCGGTTATCCCTCTGATATCGGGGCAGCCGTGCGCATGCTGCTTTCCCCCGACGCATCGTGGATCACCGGCCAGCTGATCTCTGTCGACGGCGGAATCAGTCTGCGTGGCGAGTCTGACCTCAACCCCGTTCACCAGGAAGGCTGAGTTGACCTGTGAACCAAAGTGTCTCGCAAGCCGGCATTGAGACGACATTGCGCGCAGACGCGATTCTGAGCGAATCGGGCATACCTGCCGAACTGATGCCTGCGCAGAGCATTCGACGTTTCAGCGACGGCGCCGATTTCCGCGTCGAAATTCCATCTGTCGAGGGGCCGCAGGTGTTGCGAGCCCTGCTCGACGAGGCGGACCTGCGCGGCGTGACTGTCAACCGAGTCTCACAGGGCAGCGGGGCGATGACCTTGAGCGTCGCCGAGCAGACCGAGATGGCCCATATCGGGGCAGATCGGGCGATAGAGGTGTGCCTGTTCGTCGGTCCCCGCGAGGAATGGGGGATAGCGGCGATGGCGCGCGCCGACGACGGAGGCGCCATGCACGGATCGGTTCGTGGTTTGAGGCAGCTGCGCTACGCCGTCGAGGATGTGTTCCGTTCGATCGAATGCGGCATTCGGAGCTTCTTGATCGCGGATCTCGGACTGCTCGACGTCCTTGTCGGCGCGCAGCGAGCCGGCGCGATCCCCGGTGATGTGGTGTGGAAGGGTTCGGTCCTGTGCGCGCCGTCCAATCCGGCGTCCCTGGCACTGCTGGAGCGCCTTGGCGCCACCACGGTCAACCTCCCGACGGACATGTCTATCCACGAACTCGCCGAGATGCGTGCCGTCACGACAGCCCCGCTCGATCTTTATGTGGAGGCTCCCGACTCGATGGGCGGAATCGTGCGGGGTGAACAACTCGCCGACCTGGTGCGCGTCAGCAGGCCCTTGTACGCGAAATTCGGCCTCCGGAATTCGGTTGGGCTGTACCCGAGTGGCTTACACATCGTCGACCAGGCATCCGCCATCGCCCGTGAGAAAGTGCGCCGAGCCGCTGTGGCGCTGGAGTGGGCGGACCGTTGTAGTGGTGGTTTCACGCAGACCGTCGGTGCTGCCGCCGACCTTGGCATTCCCGTGCGATGACCGTGTCGGTCAAACACTGCACCCCGCAGGCCAATTCACCGTGGCATGTTGCGGTGCCGGCCGCGGTGGAGTTGGGGGAGCACCCGCTGTGGGACGTTCGGCGACAACGACTCTTCTGGACCGACTGCGCGGCAGGCACAGTGCATTGCACCGATCTGTCCCATGACACCGTCGTCTGGTCCGCGCCGGACGGTGCGCCCGTCGGGGTAGCGCTGCTGCGCGCGTGTGGCGGGCTTGCGATCGCCACACGCGCGCACGTCGTGTTGCTCGACAACGATGGCCGGGCCGACCGCGCCCCGATCGAGCTGCCGATCGACACCGCGGCTGTCAGGTTCAACGACGGCTCTTGCGATCCCGTCGGGCGGCTACTCGTGGGCACGACCGGAGGCAATGTCGACGGATTGGGAGAGTTGTTCTCTGTCGACGCCGACGGCAGGGTGTGCCGTCTGCTCGGAGATCTCACCGAGGCCAACGGCATTGGATGGTCGCCCGACGGCCGGAGCATGTACTTCGTCGATTCCGGACGTCCCGTGATGTATGTCTTCGACTATGACGTAGGCAGTGGCCGTCTCGGAGAATGCAAGGAGTTCGCGAGGATCGACCCCGAGCTCGGATACCTCGACGGCCTGACAGTCGATGAGGCCGGCAACGTGTGGGTGGCCATCTGGGATGGCGGTCGGTTGCACAGGTACGCGCCGGACGGGCAGTTGCGCGATGTAATCGACGTTCCGGTCAGCCGTCCCACGTGTCCGGCATTCGGGGGTGGCGACCTCCGAACGTTGTACGTCACCACGGCGCGTGGCGACGTCGGCGAACCCTGCGCGGGCCATGTGCTGGCCTCGCCAGGAGCCGGTCGCGGCATCGTGCCGCACCGGTTCGCAGGCTAGGGCACTGCGAGTTGCAAACCGTCACGATGAGAGGGCATATCTATGACATCAGACCCTGAGGGCCAAGGGCCGCGAACGACGCACGTGGGCGGGCTCGTCGATACTTCACCAATCGAGCATGGTGAGCTCATGGAGCGGGCGGTGCAGGCCAGCCATAGCTGGGCTGCCACACCGGGTTACCGCCGCGCCAACGTGCTCCGTGGCATCGCCGAAGCCCTCGACCGTGAGAAGGCGCACCTGGTCGAGATCGCGGATGTCGAAACCTGGCTAGGGACAACACGACTGACTGGCGAGGTCGTCAGGACCACGGCGCAGCTGCGGATGTTCGCTGAAGTGATCGAGCACGGCGCTCATGTCGTTCAACCTGGCGTGACCGTCCCCGGCCATACAGACGGCGAACCGACCGGGCCAGAACTCCGCCGCTGTCACCTGCCCGTGGGGCCCGTCGCTGTATATGCCGCCAGCAACTTCCCGTTCGCATTCAGTGTCGCTGGAGGCGACACCGCGTCGGCATTGGCCGCGGGCTGCCCGGTCGTGGTCAAGGCTCACCCTGCGCATCCAGAGCTCTCATTGCGCACCGCGCGCATCATCGACGACGCAGTGTCGACGGCGGGGGTTGACCCCGGCGTCTTCGCACTGGTCTCCGGTATGGAAGAAGGAACACGGTTGGTACAGGATCCGGTGATCCGCGCAGCCGCATTCACTGGCTCTTCCGAGGGAGGTCGCTCGCTTGCCGACCTTGCCGCAGCCAGACCTGATCCGATTCCGTTCTATGGCGAATTCGGCAGTGTCAACCCGGTTTTCGTGCTACCTGAAGCAGTCGCGGACGTTCCTGGATTCGTCACCGACTACCTTGATTCGCTGACTCTCGGTGGCGGCCAATTCTGCACCAATCCGGGCCTGCTCATCGTACCCCGACAGCTTGATCTGCTGCCGGAAATTGCGCGGCAGATCACGCAGCGGCCCGCTGCGGCGCTGCTGCACGCCGGCATCCAGGCCGCGTTCACAGCGAAGGTCGATCAATTGCGGACCATCCCGGGTGTTACCGTTCATGAGTCGCAGGCACCCGTTCCCGCGGCCGGATTCCACGTTCGCCCGGTTGTCCTCACTGCCGGCAGGCATACGGCCACGCACGACCGTGCGCTGCTCGAACAGGAAGTCTTCGGCCCCGCCGGTGTGGTCGTCGAGTACGAGGACGCCGACGAGTTACTGGCACTGTGCGCGGGTTTGAAAGGCTGCCTTGTCTCGTCGATCCACGCCGGTACCGATTCCACCTTCTTGCGCGAGGTGATCCGTGAGGCGTCCCGGCTTTCGGGGCGCGTTGTCTGGAATTCGTGGCCCACCGGGGTCGCGGTCGCGACAGGGCAACACCACGGCGGGCCTGTGCCCGCCACCTCCAACCCATTTGTCACTTCCGTTGGGCCCGACGCGATCATGCGTTTCCTGCGGCCGATCACTTTTCAGAATCTGCCTCTCGACCTGTTGCCGCCTGAGGCGCAACGATAGCGCCGGGGGCCAATATGCTGGCGGACGCGCAGTCGGCAGTACACAGCCTGGTCAGCGGTCGGGTGACGTCGGAGACAGTGCCTGGCGCGGTGTATGTGGTGTTCACCGCGGATGGCCCCGCGTTCAGCGGTTCGGCCGGTGTCGCCGGGGACGATGGTCGTCTTCCGGGCCTCGACACTGCTTTTCGTATCGCGTCGTGCACCAAGAGCTTTACCGCGGCAGCGGTTCTGCAGCTCCGTGATGCTGGAGTGCTTTCGCTCGACGACCCGGTTGCCAAGTTCATCGACATCGGGCCCTGCGAACTGCCCGGGACGCAGACGGCGCCTCAGGCGGCGACTCTCGGTGCGCTACTGAGCATGTCAGGCGGTTTCGCCAGCGACAACCCTTGGGCGGACCGCCAGGAGTCGATGCCGGAAGATGAATTCACCGCATTGTGCCGGCGCGGTTTCACACTCACCAGCGCTCCAGGAACCCGCTTTGAATACTCGAACCTGGGCTACGCAATGCTCGGTCGAGTCATCAGCCAGGCCAGCGGGATAGGTTACCGGGAGTACGTCACCGACAACCTGCTCCGGCCGCTCGGGTTGTCGCACACCGTATTCGACGCGACGCAGTGCAGGGCTGCGGGAGGCGTCGCCGTCGGTTTTCACCGGGTCGGCAACCAGTGGCGGCAGGCCGCTGTCAGCACGCCCGGCGCGTTCTCGTCGATCGGTGGCCTGTACATGACCGCCAACGAGCTAGCGACGTGGTGTGGCTGGCTGGCGGCCGGCCACCCGTGGGGCGCGACCGGTGATGACGTCCTGGCCGCGCGCAGCCGGCGGGAAATGCAGCGGCTGCACCAACATGACGCGGCACGCGCACAAGATCAAGTCGTCCCGGGCGGCTATGGCTACGGACTAGAGGTCGAACTTCACGACTGCGGAGTCGTGGTGTCGCACCGCGGTGGTTATCCGGGCTTCAGCGCCCAAATGGCTTGGCACCCGCAGACGCAACTCGGAATCGTCATCCTCGAGAACGCATCATATGCGCGGACACCGGCCGTCACGGCACTGCGGCACGTGCTGGCCGCCGAGGGGGTGCCGACCCGGCCCGAAATCTGGCCCGCCACGATCGCGGCCCGCGACGAGGTCGAAAGGCTGTTGGCCCGGTGGGACGACGCCATAGCCGATCGGCTGTTCACCGACAACGTCGACATGGACATGCCGAGACCGCAGCGCCGTTCCGAGGTCATCCGCGCGGCAACGGATATCGGGTTCGACGATGATCACAGACATCGCCACCTTCCGCTTTGCGAGCCCACCAGTACGTCGCCGGCAAACTTGGAGTGGACAGTACGCGGACGTCGCGGCGAGTTGCGCTGCGCGGTGACCCTCACCTCTGGAAATCCGCCGAAAGTGCAGTCGATGACGTTGTTGTCCAAAGAGATTTACGGACAACAGGGTCGAACGGGACGATGTTGACCGCCCGGTCAGCTTCGCAATCAACAGATCGAGTGGATGACAGGATGAGATCATGCAAATAAGACGTGCTTCCGCGCGGTTTGTCGCGATCGTGGCAGCGAGTTGTGCAGCGCTCTCCGGCTGTGGCGCCGGGGACCAGCAGGGCGCGTCGAACGCCGGCACCGCCGAAACCACCGGTGCTCTGCCGACGGACATACCGGACACCATCCGCATCGGTGTGGGAGCGTCGACCGTGTCGATCGACCCCAATCGCGCCACGCAGGAAGTCGACGTGATGGCACTCGCGATGATCTCCGGCACGCTGCTGATTCAGAGCGGCGGAAAAGCGGTGCCCGGCTTGGCGAGTGGGTGCGAATTCGACAAGTCGCAGCTCAACTACACCTGCACATTGCGAGACGGGCTGAAGTTCTCCGATGGAAGCCCGCTCACGAGTGCGGATGTCGTCGCGTCCTTCGAGCGTGCACTCCATGACCCCGCCAACGCGAACGCCGGCATCATCGACTCCCTCGAATCGGTGGCGGCGCCAAACCCCGCCAAGGCCATTTTCACCCTGCGGCAGCCGACCGCGAGCTTTCCCCTGGCACTGACAGAAGCTCCGGTCGGGATATTCCCTGCCGCAGCCGCGACGAATCCGCGCTTCTGGAACGGCCCAGTATCGGCCGGGCCCTACGTGATGGTGTCGAACAACTCCAACGAAGTGGTGTTCGCGAAGAACGGCAACTATCCCATGGAGCTGCAGCCCGTGGTGTCCAACGTCGAATTCAAGGTCATCGTCGACACCAATACCCGCCTGGCGCAGCTGAACACAGGCCAAATCGACATCGCGAATCAGCTGTCGGCGTCGTTGGCCAAACAGGTGAAACCACCCGCGAAGGCCTACGCGACACCCCAGTACGGTGGCGTCTACCTGTACCTCAACAACCTGAGCAAGCCGCTCGACGATCCCAAAGTTCGCCAGGCTATTTCGGCTGCCATCGATCGCAACCAGATCAACGATATCGCCTATCTCGGGCAGAACAAGGTGCTCGGCAGCTTCCTGCCCTCGTCAATGGAGGGACATGACGCGGGTGCGCCGACCGGTCGCGACGTCGAGAAGGCCAGCGCGTTGCTGGCCGGGACAGCCTGCGAAAGTGGTTGCAACCTCAGCATCATGGTCCGATCGGGCTTCGCGCCCTATGACGCCATCGCCACCGTCGTTCAACAGAACCTGGCCGAAGTCGGCATCAAGGTGTCGACGCAATTGGTAGATCAGGCAACGGCCGACACGAACGAACAGAACGGCAATTTCCAGATGGAGGTAGGCAACCTCTTCGACCTCGTGAATGCGCCTGAATTGGTGATGCTGCCAATCGGTTTGACCCGTGAGGGTGGTATCAACTCGTTGTACTCGTCCTACGCGTCACCGGAGATGAACACGTTGGTTGGTCAGCTGTCGGCGGCCGCGGACCCGGCTGCGCGTGCCGAGGTTCTCGCGAAGGTGAACGAGCTGTTCGCTCGGGATCTGCCGTTCGTCCCGCTCGTCGACCAGGCCAACATCTGGGCGTCGTCCCTGTCGCCGCGGATTGTGGCGTTCACCCCGGCCGGGGTGTATCAGGTCGGCACTGCCAAAACCGGTCCCGGGCAATAGGTTCCAGCGCCGCGTTCGCCCACCATCACCACCGGCGTCACGTGCTGAGAGCGAGGGTGCGAGGGCGATGTGCGCTCTCGGCGGCTTGTGAAGTGCGCCAAACATTTTCGTTGACACTTCGGGTGTGCTGTAGTTCACTACTAGAGATAGTATCAGTTGATGACAGGATATTTATATGACTGACGGCCGACGGCGTCGTGGTACACGGATCGTGGACTGGCCGATTGTCGTGTGCGCGGCGGCGCTGGTTGCCGCGTGCGGAGGCGGTGCGCCAAGCCAGGATTCGGCGTCCAGCACGGCCAGTGTCGACGGCGCCCTACCGGCAGACGTACCCTCTGCAGTGTCGATAGGTGTCGGGGCGCCGTTGGGCACCCTTGACCCTAACCGTGCTGTCGCCGACGTAGACGTCATGGCGCTGTCGTTGATCGCCGGCACGCTCGTCGAGCAATCCCCGGAGGGTGGGGTACGGCCATCGCTGGCCAAGGAGTGCACCCTCGCAGGCGACGGGCTGTCCTACGCATGCGAGCTGCGGCCGGGCTTGAAGTTCTCCGACGGTAGCCCACTGACAGGCGCCGACGTTGTCGCGACGTTCAGCAGGGCCCTCGCCGATGAGGCGAACGCCAACGCGGGACTCATCGCCCCGCTGTCACGTGTGACGACGGCAGGCGAGTCCGCGGTCGTGTTTCACCTCAAATACCCTGCGGCCAGCTTTCCGCTGGCCTTGTCCGAACCGCTGCTCGGCATCTACCCGGCAGGGCGGATGGACACGCCCGGCTTCTTCGTCAATCCCGTATCCGCGGGTGCATACCGTCTCGACCGCGCGGGGAACTCGGAGATCACGTTCACCAAGAACGCCGAGTACCCGAGTGAATCGGCTCCGGTGATCGGCAGGATCATGTTCCGGGTCGTTGTCGATGCCAACACACGGCTGATGCAGCTGCAGACCGGGCAGCTCGACATCGCTCACCAACTGCCTGCGAACCTGGCTGCTCAGGTGACTCGACCCGCCGAGGCGTATGTCGCGAGCCGCTACGGCAGCGTCTTTCTGGAAATGAACAACAAGTCTGGGCCGCTGCGAGACGTCAAGGTGCGAAAGGCAATTTCGGCGGCCATCAATCGGGACCAGATCAACGACATTGCTTACCTGGGGCGAAACAAGCCACTCGGCGGGTTCCTGCCCTCCAGCATGGAAGGGCATGATCCGAATGCGCCTACCGCACAAGACCTTCCACGAGCGAAGGAACTGCTTCGGGGCACGGAATGTGAGGATGGCTGCACATTGGAGATCATGCAAAAGGCCGGGTTTCCTCCGTATGACGCCGTCGCCCAGGTCATCCAACAGAATCTGGCGGCTGTTGGAATCAAGGTGAACATCAACACGATCGATGCATCGACCCTGGCTGCCAACGAGCAGAACGGCAACTTCCAGTTGCAGTCCAACGATCTGTGGGATGTCGTCAACTCGCCGGAGTTGGTCATGCTGCGGTACGGGCTGACCCCTAAGGGCGGCATCAATTCGCTGTGGTCTGGCTACGATTCGCCGACGATGACGAGTTTGATCGACGACTTGTCCGCCACCTCCGACCCGGGTCAGCGCAAAGCGCTCCTCGATCAGATCAACATGACCTTTCAGCAGGATCTGCCCTACGTGCCGTTGACCGACTTCGCCACCACCTGGGCATCTCGAATCTCGCCGCGCCTGGTGGCCTTGACGCCCAGTGGCGTCTACCGGGTTGGTACCAGCCAGCGGGGTCCGGGCCTGTGAGCGTGACAGTGGAAGTGGAGGCTCCGGACGGCCAATCAGGCGGCTCCGAAGGCGGATCGTCCAGGCGCGCGCGTCGCGCCAGGAGTATCGCGATCGCCGCGGGTAAACGGCTCTTCGACTCGATCATCGTGACCATGATCGTGGTGATCCTGAGCTTTCTGCTGGTACACCTCGTCCCGGGCGATCCGGCCAGAACAATTCTGGGATTCCACGCATCACCTGACAAAGTCGTGGCACTGCACAAGTCCCTCGGACTCGACCAACCCTTGTTCGTTCAGTTCCTGAGATACATCGGTGATGTCGTTCGGGGGAATTTCGGAGAGTCCGTCGCACATCCCGGGCAGTCGGTGGAGAGCTTGCTGTTACCGCCGTTGGGAGTCACCCTGTCGGTCATCGCGATCACCGTTGTCATCTCCCTGGTCGTCGGATCGTTCAGTGGACTTGTCGCGGCGCTGTCGAGGTCAGCGCTGCTCCGCAACAGCCTCGAAGTTGTGTCGACCGCGTCGTTGGCAACGCCACCGTTCCTGCTCGGGCTTGTGATGCTGGTATTCGTCGCGGTGCGCTGGGGCCTCGCGCCTGCCGGCGGATGGGCCGGAAGTTGGCCCGCCAACGCGCAATTCGCCTGGCTGCCGGCACTGGCGCTCAGTGCCTATCTTGGCGCTCTCGTGCATCGCGCCGTGTGGACCAGCGCCCGGCACGTGATCAACGAGGATTTCATCGAAGCCGCCGTCCTGCGTGGACACAGTCCCCTTCGCGTAGCTCTGCGTCACGTGCTGCCGAACAGTCTGATGCCCACTATTTCGGTGGTCGGCATGAACATCGGCACGCTGATCGGCGGAGCGGCCGTGATCGAGGCTGTCTTCGACCTCCCCGGCATCGGGACACAGTTGGTCAACGCGGTGTCGCAGCGCGACTATCCGACCATTCAAGGCGCCGCGGTCATCACCGCACTCATCGTCTTGTTCGGCAACCTCATCGCAGATCTCTTACACGCTGTTGTCGACCCAAGGGCACGCTCATGACAGACCTCGCACAGTCCGCCAAAACCAGTCGCATACGGCGCATTTCGACACGCGTCAATCACCTGTTCCTGGCCGGCGCCGTCTTACTGGGCGTCATCGTCGCGATATGTGTGGTCGGCCCGCTGCTGATCGCCACGTCGACCACGGATTTCGTCGGGGTGCCGCTGTCAAGCCCGAGTACCGTGCACCCGTTCGGCACCGACGCGTTCGGACGCGACGTCTTCATCCGCACTTTGGCCGGCGGCAGGCTCGACCTGGGCGTGGCCTTCGTGGGTGTGGTCGTGCCGCTATTGGTTGGCACACTGATCGGGATCGCGTCAGGACTGGTCGCCGGGTCACTGTTGGACCGGGCCATCATGCGCACGGTCGATGCGATCCTCGCGTTCCCGTTCAACATCCTGATCCTGGCGCTGGCGGTGGTAATGGGCCAGTCGACCACCTTCTGGTTCCTGCCCGCGGGGGTGCCCGGGATCCTCGTCGCGCTGTTCTTGACCAGTTGGAGTGTGTACGCGCGCATCGCACGTGGCGAGACGTTGTCCATCCGCCAACGTGACTTCTTGGTGGCCGCTCAGGTGAGCGGACTGAGTTGGTGGACTATCGTGCGTCGTCACATCTATCCCAACGTTCTGCCCGCCACTTTGACCTATGCGCTGTCCGATGCCGTCCTTGTGATCGGCGTTATTGCCGCCCTGCCATTCCTCGGGGCAGGTGTACAGCCACCCACACCGGAATGGGGCAGCATCATCTACGACGGCCGCTCAGTGCTCAGCGACGCGCCGTGGGTATGTTTGGGGCCGGGCGCCTTCATAGTGCTGACCGGTATCGCGGTTCGGTTGATGGGCCAGGGATCCCGTGTCCTTTCCGAGGACGCGAAATGACCATTCGTGCGTCGGCCACTCTGGAGAATTCAATGCCCAACGTTCCCATCGATGCGGGCAGCGACGTACTGCTGTCGGCCCGTGAACTAGTGATCCGCGCTGGAAGTCTGCCCATCGTGGACTCTGTGAGTTTCACCGTCGCACAGGGGGAGCGACTGGGCATCGTCGGCGAGACGGGATCGGGCAAGTCGATCACGTGCCGAGCGGTTCTTGGCGCGTTGCGGCGCAAGGGGATGACGGCGTCCGGCGAACTTCACTACCGGGACAAGAACCTTCTGGCACTCGACGATCGGCAATGGCGGCAGATCCGTGGCCGTGAAATCGGCTTCATCCCGCAAAGCTCGCTGAACTCACTCAACCCGGTCATGCGGGTGGGCCAACAGCTGATCGAGACCGTGCGACTCTTCGGCGTCGCCAAGAACGACGCTCCCCAGCGTGCTGAGGAGTTGATGGCCGCGGTCCAAATGCCGGACCCCAAAGGCGTACTCGCCAAGTACCCACACGAGTTGTCTGGAGGGATGCGGCAGCGCGTCATGATCGCACTGGGCATCGCAGGCGAGCCGCGTCTGCTCGTGGCCGACGAGCCCACCACGGCCTTGGACGTGACGGTCCAGCGTCGGCTGTTGGAACTGCTCACCGGCCTGTGCGAGTCCACGGGTATGGCCCTGATACTCGTGACTCACGACCTTGGCGTGGTCAGCGATGTGTGCGACAGCGTTCTGGTCATGTACGCCGGTCAAGCCATGGAAACCGGCTCCACCGAATCACTATTCGGCAGGTCGCGGCATCCCTACACCGCCGCGCTGGTGCAGGCCCGCCCGTCAATGGCCGACGCAGCGGACTTCCGGTTGAGAGGGCTGCCCGGGCGCCCGCCGGCCGTCGGCGCCTGGCCACCAGGTTGTCGGTTCGCCGGCCGTTGCCAGTTTTCCACCGACCAATGCACAGGCGAACCGCCCGCCATCGTCGAGGTCGAACCTGGACATCATGTTCGCTGCGTCCTTCACTACGAGGAGGGTATCGATGCCTGAGCAACTCGTTGAAGTGTCCGAAGTGAGCGCCGGATACGGGCCGCACGAGCTCACTCTTCATGGTGTTTCCTTGACCATCGGAGTGGGCGAGTCGGTCGGCCTCGTCGGGGAAAGCGGCAGTGGGAAAACGACATTGGCGAAAGTCATCATGGGTTTGGTGGCCCTCCGCTCGGGTTCCATGCGGATCTGCGATCGAGAATGGGGTAAGCGGCCCGCCCGCGATCCGATGCGGCGAAGGGTACAGATGGTCTTTCAGGATCCGTACGGATCGCTGAATCCCAAGCTCACCGCTGAGGAAGTCGTCGCCGACTCGTTTCATCGCTGGAATCGGGGCTCACGCCGCAGTGCACTCGAGCAAGCCCGCCGCCTGCTCGATGAAGTGGGGATGCCGACGCGAGCGTTGCAATCGCGAACAGCACGACTCAGTGGTGGCCAATGCCAACGCGTCGGCATCGCCCGGGCCCTGGCCTGCGGCCCCGACCTTCTCGTGGCCGACGAACCGACCTCGTCACTGGACGTTTCGGTGCAGGCACAGATTCTCAATCTGATGCGTACGTTGCAGGAGGAGCGCGGCTTGTCGCTACTGCTCATAAGCCATGATCTGGCTGTCGTCCGCTACATGACCGAACGGGCCGCGGTCATGTACCGCGGCCGAATCGTCGAACAGGGCACCAGCAGCGACCTTTTCACCCGACCACAACACCCATACACAGCGCTACTGGTCGATTCCATACCGGGAAGTGGTTTGGGTGGCCGAACGTGAATTCCATTTGCGGTAGTTGACCGAAACTCGTAATCGAGTTGACATTGGGCCGTGAGCAAGATCGCCCCCGGGGAAGACTCCCCGGGGGCGATCTCATTGTGCGGTCTTTTAGAACGCCGCCTCGTCGAGCTCCATCACGTCGTTGTCGATGGTCTCGAGCACCTGGCGGGTGCTGGTCAGCAGCGGCAGGTAGTTCTTGGCGAAGAACGACCCGGCCGCGATCTTGCCGTCGAGGAACGCGCGATCGTCACCCGAGGCGCCGGCGTCGAGCTTCTCGATCGCCACCGCGGCCTGGCGCAGCAGCAGCCAGCCGAGCAGCAGGTCACCGACCGAGAGCAGGAAGCGCACCGAACCGAGACCGACCTTGTAGATGCTCGCGGCATCCTCCTGCGCGGCCATCAGGTAGCCGGTCAGGGTGGCGGCCATGCCCTGGACGTCCTCCAGCGCGGTGGCGAGCAGAGCGCGCTCGGTCTTCAGCCGGCCGTTGCCCGACTCGTTCTTGATGAACTGCTCGATCTCACCGGCGACGAAGGCCAGCGCCTGACCCTTGTCGCGGACGATCTTGCGGAAGAAGAAGTCCTGCGCCTGGATGGCGGTGGTGCCCTCGTACAGCGAGTCGATCTTGGCGTCGCGGATGTACTGCTCGATCGGGTAATCCTGCAGGAAGCCCGAACCACCCAGCGTCTGCAGGCTCTCGGTGAGCTTGGCGTAGGCCTGCTCGGAGCCGAAGCCCTTGACGACCGGCAGCAGCAGGTCGTTGACCTTGTGGGCCAGCTCGCCCTCGATGCCGTGGACGGCCTTGGCGACCTCGACGTCCTGGAACGTCGCGGTGTACAGGTACAGCGCACGCATGCCCTCGGCGTAGGCCTTCTGGGTCATGAGGCTGCGACGCACGTCGGGGTGGTGCGTGATGGTGACGCGCGGGGCGGTCTTGTCCATCATCTGGGTCAGGTCCGCGCCCTGGACACGCTCCTTGGCGTACTCGAGCGCGTTGAGGTAACCGGTCGACAGCGTCGCGATGGCCTTGGTGCCCACCATCATTCGGGCCTGCTCGATGACGTCGAACATCTGCGCGATGCCGTTGTGCACCTCGCCGACCAGCCAGCCCTTGGCAGGCTTGTCGTGCTGGCCGAAGGTCAGCTCACAGGTGGCCGAAACCTTCAGGCCCATCTTGTGCTCGACGTTGGTGACGTACACGCCGTTGCGCTCGCCCAGCTCGCCGGTCTCGAAGTCGAACAGGAACTTCGGCACGAAGAACAGCGAGAGACCCTTGGTGCCCGGGCCTGCGCCCTCGGGGCGGGCCAGCACCAGGTGGAAGATGTTCTCGAACAGGTCATCGGAGTCGGCGGAGGTGATGAACCGCTTCACGCCGTCGATGTGCCACGAGCCGTCTTCCTGCTGGGTGGCCTTGGTGCGGCCGGCGCCGACGTCCGAACCGGCGTCGGGCTCGGTGAGCACCATGGTGGCGCCCCAGCCACGCTCGGAAGCGAGCACGGCCCACTTCTTCTGTTCTTCAGTGGCGTTGTTGTAGAAGATCTGCGCGAACGCGGCACCGCCGGCGTACATCCACACGGCCGGGTTGGCGCCGAGGATGTGCTCGTTGAGCGCCCACAGCAGCGCCTTGGGGGCGGGCACGCCGCCCAGCTCCTCGTCGAGGCCGACCTTGTCCCAGCCGCCTTCGATCGCAGCGCGCACCGACTTCTTGAAGGACTCGGGCAGCGTCACGGTGTGGGTCTTGGGATCGAACACCGGCGGGTTGCGGTCACCGTCGGCGAACGAATCGGCGATCGGGCCCTCGGCCAGGCGAGCCATCTCGTTGAGCATCTCGCGGGCAGTGTCGGCGTCCAGGTCGCTGTAGGAGCCTGCACCCAGTGCCTTGTCCAAACCGAAGATGTCGAACAGGTTAAAAGCCTGGTCACGGACATTGCTCTTGTAGTGGCTCACATTTCCTCCTCGATGAGAATGCCACTTGAGGTTGGGTACTCCGGATAAGTTACCCACCAGTAACTGTGGCCAACTATACCGTCCAGTAACTTCAACGCAAAGCGATCGCGAGCAATTTCCCCGGTCTAACCAACCCAGTAGTTGATCGAAGTGCCAACAGCACCACGAAAATGGCGTTTAGCTGCGGCTTTGTGGCGATGTGAGGATCGTCACGAAACTGCCCGCTAGGGTGTTCCGATGCAGCGAATCGCGGTGTGGGGCACAGGCAACATGGGGTCGACGGCGATCCGATCGGCGGTGGGGTTTCCCGGACTGAAACTGTCGGCAGTCATCACATCGTCGCCGGACAAGGCTGGTCGCGACGCCGCCGAGTTCGCCAAACTCGATGCTCAGTCGGGTGTCACCGCGACCACCGACGTCGATGCGGCACTCGAGGCCAGCGATGCCGTCGCGTACATGGCGTCTGGGGACATCCGTCCGGAAGAGGCCCTCGCCGACATCGAGCGGTGCCTGCGCGCCGGCAAACATGTGGTGACGCCGTCGCTGTACTCCTTGTACGACCCGGCCTCGGCCCCGACGGAATGGGTCGACCGGTTGCGCGCGGCCGCCGAGGAGGGCAGCGCAGGCCTGCTGGTGTCCGGCGTCGACCCCGGCTGGGGCAACGACGCGCTCGCGGTGATCGCCGCGGGCCTGTGCACGCGCATCAAGACCATCCGCTGCCAGGAGATCTTCGACTACTCGACCTACAACCAACCGCATTCGGTCCGGGTGCTGTGCGGTTTCGGCGGCTCGATGGACGAGGTGCCGATGATGCTGCTGCCGTCCATCCCGACCATGGTGTGGGGCGGCAACGTCCGGTTGATCGGCCGCGGACTCGGGCTGGAAATCGACGACATCACCGAGAAGGTGGAACGGCTGCCGCTCACCCAGGACGTCGACAACGTCATGGGCCGCTTCGAGGCGGGCACCCAGGGCGCGTTCCGGCTCCAGGTCATCGGATGGTCGGGTGGTGTCGAGCGCGTCGTCATCGAGCACATCACCCGCATCGACCCGTCATGCGCTCCGGAGTGGCCGCAACCCGACGAGGGCGTCGGCGACCACCGCGTGATCATCGACGGCGATCCGCAGCTGAGCATCGTGGTGCGCGCCGACGTACCGGGCGGCACCCGCGCCGACGGCGGCAACACCACCGCGGCCAACCGGCTGCTCGGCGCGATCGACTGGCTGGCCACCCAGAAGCCCGGCATCTACGACGGCCTCGACGTGCCGCTGCAGACCAGCCGGCCCGCCGAGGTCGAGGCGACTCGCTGGGCCTGAGTTTTCCCGCCGAACAGTCCCCCGCTTGCGGGGGACTGTTCGCGGGACTTACTCCGCCGCCTCCTGCGATTCGGCCGGTGCCTCCGCCGATTCCGAGCCTTCGGCGTCGGGCAGCTGACCCACGAGATACTCGGCCAGCCCGCCGATCGTCGGATAGTCGAACACCGCGGTCGCGTTGATGGTGAACTTGCCGCCGAACTGGCTGTGCAGCCGGTTGCGGAGCTCGATCGCCATCAGCGAATCCGTGCCGAGGTCCAGGAACCGGCTGGTCGCGGCCGGCGGCTGTGCCAGGCGCAGGAAGTTCTGCACCTCGCGCTGAAGGAACTCGGTCACGAACCCGGCGCGCTGCGGCACCGGGATCTCCATCAGCTGCTTGAGCAATTCGCTGTCCCCGGTCACCTCTCCGGCGGCACTCGGCAACACCAGATCGAGGATCGGAGGACGTGAACTCCCCAGCACCTTCGCGGCCCGCTGCCAGTTGGCCTTGAGGATCGTGGCCTGGCCGGTGCCGTTGGCGATGACCTCGGCGAGGGCCGCGAGCGCGGCCGACGGTGGCAGCGGAATCAGGCCCTGCGCGCTGATGTTGGCGGTCGCCGCCTCCGACGACGCCATGCCGCCCTCGGCCCAGGGGCCGAAGTTGACACCGGTGGCGGGCAGGCCCCGCGACCTCCGTTGCGCGACGAGACCGTCGAGCAACGCGTTGGCGGTCGCATAGTTCGACTGCCCGGGTGACCCGAACAGAGCGGACACCGACGAGGACACGATGAAGAAGTCGAGATCGTCGTCCTTCGTCAAACGGTCCAGGTGGCAGGCGCCGAAGGCTTTGGGCGCCAACGTGGTCCGGAACCGTTCGACGCTCTGCTGGCCCAGCAGCGCGTCGTCGAGCACACCGGCCAGGTGCGCCACGCCTGCCAGCGGGGGCAGTTCCGCGCGGATCCGTTCCAAGAGTTTCGCGACCTCGGCTTCGTCGCCGACATCGGCCGCGAAGACGTGGACACGGGTCTTGTACCGCTCGGTGATCTCGTCGATCGCCTTCTGCGTGTCCGCGTCGGGCGCGCGCCGGCTGGTCAACACGAGATCGCCGGCGCCGAGCTGGGCCAGGTACGCCGCGGTGTGCAGGCCGATCGCGCCGAGACCGCCGGTGATCAGGTACGTGCGATCAGCCTTGGGCTGCAGCGGGTTCGGGATCTGCACCACGATCTTGCCGATGTGGCGCGCCTGCTGCATGCGGCGGAACGCGGCCCGGGCCTCGGTCAGCGGGTAGATCTCGGCGGGCAGTGGCTTCCAGTCGCCTTCGGCGAGTCCCTCCGAAATTTCAATGAGCAGGTCGCGAATGCGATCGGGTTCGGTGAACATCACCGTGTCCAACGCGACGATCTCGTAGGCGATGTCGGGCCGGGCCTCGGCCATCCGCTCCGGTGACCAGATGTCGCGCTTGGCGATCTCGGCGAAGCGGCCGTTCTTGGCGGTGGCCTTGAGCGTCGCCTCGATGAAGCCCTCGCTCGTCAGGCTGTTGAGCACCACGTCCACCCCCTGGCCGTCGGTGTCCGCCAGGATCTGATCGGCGAAATCCGTTGTCCGCGAGTCGTAGACGTACTTCACGCCGAGCTTGCGCAGGGTCGCGCGCTTGAACGTGCTGGCCGTGGCGAACACCTCCGCACCGCACTGCTGGGCCATCTGAACCGCGGCCAGCCCCACGCCACCGCTGGCGGCGTGGATGAGCACCTTGTCGCCCGGCTTGAGCTGCGCCCAGTCGAACGACAGCCGCACGGTGAGTGCCGCAGCGGGAATCGTCGCGGCCTCCACCGCGCTCACCCCGTCCGGGATCGGCGCGAGGAACTGCGCGGGCACGTTGAACCGGCTCGCGAACGCGCCCTGCATCGAGCCGTAGACCCGCTGCCCGACCTCGACTCCCGTGACGCCCTCACCCAGTTGCGTGACGACGCCTGCGAAGTCACCACCGATCGGTCCCGGGTCGCCCGGGTAGAGCCCGAGGACGTTGAGCACATCGCGGAAGTTGAGGCCCGCGGCCTCGACCCGCACCTGCACGTAACCCTCGTCGGGCGGCGGCACGTCCTTCTCGGTCAGCCGCAGGTTGTCGATCGCGCCGCGTTCGGTCGGCGCCAGGACGAAATCGCCGCCGCGCGGCACCGTCAGATGACCGCTGCGGGCCCACGGCAACAAGCGCGATGCCAGCAACTTTCCTTGCCGCAGAGCGAGTTCCGGTTCGTCCACCGGCGCGGCCAACAGGTTGGCCAGGGCCTGCACGGCCTCGTCCGACCCGTCGCAGTCGATCAGCTTGGCGCGCAACGCCGGTTCTTCGTTGATGGTGGTGCGCCCGAAGCCCCACAGCGCGGCCTGTACCGGATCGACCGGCTCGCCGGACTCGGTGGCGACAGCCCGTTCGGTGACGATCCACAGTCCGCCGGGCAGCTTGACCTGGCCGCCCTGGACCGTGTGCACGGCGCTGAGCAGGTTGGCGATCTCGTCTTCGAGCCGAGCCTCGGCATCGGTCGACGAGGCCGCGCCGCTGCTGCGCCACACCACGCCTGAGAACCCCATGCCCCGCTCGTGGGCCTGAACCAGCAGCTGCCCCAGGAGTTCCGGATCGGTGTTCCGGTCGAACGGGATGCAGCCCGGCACCTTGGCCGCCAACTCGTCGAACCCGGCGATCAGCCAGGTTCCGCTGATCTGGGCGGCTTCGTCGTCGGACGGCGGTGTCGGAACCTCATGCCAGCCGAGCGTGTACAGCAGCCGGGTGGCGTCGCCGCCGAGGCCGCGCAGCAGTGCTTCACGTGGTGCCCGCTTGACCGTGAACTCGCGAATTCCGCCGAGGTGACGGCCATCTCGATCGAGATACTCCAGATCGAAGACCTGGGTTTCGCTGTCGAGGGCGCTCTCGTGCCACTTGGCGCGGCAGTAGAAGCGGCGAGGCATCTTCTCCTTGAGCGTCACCTGGCCGTACCGCAAGGGCAGGAACAAGTCGTTGACACCCTGTTCGGCCGCAAGCAGCGCCGGGAACGCAGGGAAGGCGACACCCGTGCACAGGTCCATCAGTACCGGGTGCATCGGTTCTGTTCCGAGTTGTTCGGCGAGTTCTTCACCGACCAGGACGTCGCCGATCGCCTCACCCTCGCCGAGCCACAACGACTTCAGGGATCCGGACCAGTTCGGCCCCCACGACAGCTCCAGGTCGGCGAAGGTCTCGAACAACTCCTGCGGACGCATGCGGTTCATGCGCTCGATGGCCTCGTCGACCGGATCGTCCTCGGATACCGGCTCCTCGGACGCGCCGCTCACCACGGTGCCCTCGGCATTCAACGACCATTCGGTGTCGCTGACCCCGAACGGGCGGCTGTGCACCTGGAACTTCCACTCACCGCCGCCTCCCGCGGGATGCAAGGTCAGCTGCACTTCGCGAGAACTCTTCTCGGGCAGAATGATCGGCTCGTAGAAGAACACGTCTTTCGCATGCGCCGGGGTGCCGACCGCGGCCAGTGCCATCGCGGCGTACGTCGCACCGGGGACGACGACGGTGCCGTAGATGACGTGATCGGCCAGCCACGGCTGCGACTTGACGGACAGCCTGCTGGTGTAGACCGAGTCGCCGGACGCGAGTTCCTTGGCGCTGCCCAGGATTCCGGAGCCGACGGGACCGTCGACCGTGATCGCCGAGGTCTTGGGCCAGAAGCGGCGGTGCTGGAACGGATAGGTGGGCAGTTCCACCTTGCGGTGCGGCTGAGCGTTGAGCGCAGCGAAATTCGGCCGGTGGCCACCGACGTAGGCCGCGGCCAGCGCGTCAGCGATCTGGCGCCGGTCGCCGACCCCCTTGCGCAACGAGACGATGGCCCGCGGCGCGGCCAGGTGCTCCGGCCAGACCTGCACCGCAGCGCCGGTCAGTACCGGCTGCGGACCGATCTCCATCAACACCGAGCAACCCAGGGCCGCCACCGTGCGCACGCTCTCGGAGAACTGCACCGGCTGGCGCGAATGCCGCCGCCAGTACTGCGCGTCGAGCGGAGTCTGAGCCGTGAGCACCGCACCGGTGCGGTTGCACACCAGCGGCAACGTCGGCGCAGCGAATTGCACCTGCGCAGCGAACGATTCGAACTCGTCGAGCACGGGATCGAGCAGTTCCGAATGGAACGCGTGGCTGGTCTCCAGCCACGTGCAGCGGATGCCGTCGTCCTCGAATCGGGCGACGATCTGCTCGAGATCCTTGCCCGGGCCCGAAAGCACGGTGTTGGGGCCGTTGTACGCGCCGACCGACACGCGCGGGAACTCACTCGCGACCTGCTCGACGTGTTTGGGGTCGGTGAACACCGCCACCATCCGCCCGCCCGTGGGCAGGCTGCCGAACAGCCGGCCGCGGTGAGCGATCAGCCGCGCACCGTCTTCGAGGCTGAACACTCCGGCAACACACGCCGCCGCGTACTGACCGACGCTGTGCCCCAGCACCACGTCGGGCTCGATGCCCCACGACTGCCAGAGCCGCGCCAGGCCCATCTCGACGGCGAAGAGCGCCGGTTGCGCAAACGCGGTGTTCCGCAACCGCGATGCGGCCTCACCGTCTGTCGCGAACATGACCTCGAGCAACGGATGCGGCAGGATGTCGTCGACCGCGTCCGCGCAGCGCTTCACGGTATCGGCGAAAACCGGTTCGGCGTCGAACAATTCGCGTGCCATCCCCGGGTACTGGCTGCCCTGCCCGGTGAACAGCCAGGCCGTCGTCGGGTGGTTGATGTGCTCGCCGCGGAGCACGCCGGGGCGCGTGCGGTTCTCGGCCAGATCGGCAAGGCCCATGCGTGCGTCGGCGATCGAATCCACGACCAGCGCGGCGCGATGCTCGAAGTGCGAACGGCCCGTGCCTGCCGTCAGGCATACGTCGGTGAGGTCGGCGTCGGGGTGGGCGTCCAACCACGTCGCGTAGCGCTGCGCCAACGCCACCAGGGCCTCCGGCGACCGCGCGGACAGCGTCAGCACGTTCGTACCGGGCTTCTCGGCCGGGCTCTCCGGCGTCGGCTCCGCTGAATCCACAACGGGTGCTGCCGGTGCTTCTTCGATCAGCACGTGCGCGTTGGTGCCGGTGAACCCGAACGAGCTCACGCCTGCGCGTCGAGGCCTGCCGTTGGCGTGCCACGGCGTGGGCTTGTCGACGACCTGTACCGGCAGCGAATCCCACGGGATGTGCGGTGACGGCTGCTCGAAATGCAGGCTCTGCGGCAGTGTTTCGTGCAGCAGTGACAGCACGACCTTGATCAGGCCGGCCGCGCCCGAGGCAGATTCGGTGTGGCCGATGTTGGTCTTCACCGATCCCATCAGCAACGGCCGGGCCGCGTCGCGGGACTCGCCGTAGGCGGCCGCGGCCGCCTGGACCTCGATCGGATCGCCCAGCGGCGTACCAGTCCCGTGCGCCTCGAGATAGTCGACGTCGCCGCCGCTCCACCCGGCACGTGCCAGCGCCGTACCGATGAGCCGCTGCTGGGCACCACCATTGGGCACCGTGAGACCGCTCGACGCGCCGTCCTGGTTCACGGCGCTGCTGCTGATGACCGCGCAGATCCGGTCGCCGTCACGCTGCGCGTCGCTCAGCCGCTTGAGCACTAGGACGCCGCAACCCTCGCTGCGCACGTAGCCGTCGGCCGAGGCGTCGAACGTCTTGCACCGGCCGACGGGGGAGAGCATGCGGGCGCGGGATGCGGCGATCACCGTCACGGGGCTCAGCAGTACGTTCACACCGCCGGCCACCGCGAGATCGCAGTCACCCGAGTGCAATGCCTGGCAGGCTTGATGGACCGCCACCAGCGCCGAGCTGCAGGCGGTGTCGACCGCCATCGCCGGGCCTTCGAGGCCCAGCGCGAAGGCGACTCGACCCGAAATGGCGTTGAGCGCATTGCCGGTGATGAAGTAGGGCTCGATCTTGTCGACCGACTCCGACGACAGCAGATGTGCGTACTCGTTGGCGGCAACGCCCGCGAAGATGCCGGTGCGGCTGCCGCGCAACGCGGCCGGCGAATAGCCCGCTCTTTCCAGGCCCTCCCAGACCGTTTCGAGCATCAGGCGCTGCTGCGGCTCGATCCACACCGCCTCACGCGGCGAGATGCCGAAGAACTCGGGATCGAATCCGTCGATTCCGTCGAGGAATCCGCCGAAGCGCGTGTAGGTCTTTCCCGCCGTCTCCGGATCCGGGTCGTAGAACTCGTCGATGTCGAAGCGGTCCTCCGGGACTTCCCGGATCGCATCGACACCGCCGGACAGCAGCTCCCAGAAGGCCTCCGGATCGGGTGCGCCGGGGAAGCGGCACGACACCGCGACGATCGCGATCGGCTCGTCCGCGTCCGATGCCCGTACCGACGCCTGCGTGTCGGGCTTGGCCTGCTCGCTCAGCCCGAGCACGTCGCCGAGCAGATAGTCGGCCGCATCGGACAGCCGAGGGTGATCCATCACGAGGGTCACCGGAATCTCGTGGCCCACGCCTTGCTCGAGGCGGCGTCGCAGCTCGACGGCCATGAGCGAATCCATGCCCAGGTCGAAGAATCCGGCATCCTCGCGAATCTCCGAGGAGTCCACGCGGGTCACGTCGGCCACGGCGTCGCGCAGGTACGTGGTCAGGAGCTTCTTGCGTTGCTGCACGGGCGCATTGGTGAGTCGCTCGACCAGTTCGGTCTTCCCCGATGCCGTCACGACCGGCGCTGCAGCCGCCGACTGGGGAACCTCGCGCTCCAGCTCCGTGAGGAATCCGCGGCGGCCGGCCTGCTGGTAGAGCGGCAGGAAACGGGCCCAGTCGATGCGGGCTACGACACCCTGCGCACGCGACGCCGTAACCACATCGGCCAGGCCCGCAAGCGCATCGGCCGGCGAAAGAGTCCGGATCCCGCGCTGTTCCAGGCGCCTGCGGGATTCGGCGTCGGCCATGCCCGTCGACCAAGGGCCGAAGTTGACGCTGACGCCGGCCACGCCCTGTTCCCGTAGGTGCCAGGCCAGCCCGTCCAGGAACGCGTTGGCCGCGCTGTATGCGGTCTGGCCGAATCCGCCCCACACCGAGGCGATCGACGAGGTGTTGATGAAGAAGTCGAGCTTGAGATCAGCCGCTGCTTCGCTCAAATTCCAAGCGCCCCAAACCTTTCCGGCGAAGACGCGATCAACTTCGGCAGAGTCGAGCTCGCCCAGCGGCGTGGTGCCGATCTCGCCGGCGGCGTGGACGATGCCCGCCAGCGGCGGCATGTCGGCCCGCACGCCGGCCAGCAGCCGCGCGACATCGTGCGCGTCGGCGACATCGGCGGTGACAGCCCGGATGTCAGTGCCGTGCTGTTCGCGCAGCGCTTCGATCCGCTGTGCGGCCGCATCGCTGGGCTCGCGCCTGCTGGTCAGCACCACATGCTTGGCGCCGTGGGCGGCCAGGTACGCGGCGATCTCCAGCCCGATGGAACCGAGCCCGCCGGTCACCAGATAGGTTGCGTCATCGCGTAGTTCGAGCGACGCACCGCTCGGCAGTTCCTCGCGCCGGACCAACCGCGGCACGTAGACCTCGTGACCGCGCAGCGCGATCTGGTCTTCCCGGGTGGCAGCGGCCGCGGCGACGCGGTCGAGCAGCCCAGCCCATGCGTCCGCACCGGCATCTGTCAGATCGGCGAGTCCGCCCCACACCTGGGGCAGCTCCAGCGCCGCAGCGCGTCCGAATCCCCACAGGGCACTCTGCTCGGGCGCCACGGTGTCCGCATCGGTGACGTGCTGGGCGCCGCGGGTGATCAGCCAGGTGGGCGCCCTCAGCTCGGCGGCGGCCGTGGCACGGAAGAGTCGCCGCGTTCCGGCCAGGACATGGTGTTGCATCCGCAGCAGTGACCGCATCGAGGGTGCACCCTCGGTGTCGAGGGCCGCGACGTGCAGTATCCGCAGCGTCGAATCGCCTGCGGCCGCGGTGCGCAACGCGTCGGCGAGTTGAGCCTCGTCGGCGTCGGAGGCCGGCAGGGCCAGGAATCGGTACTGCTGCCCGCGCGCGGTCAGCGAGTCGACCAGCGGTTGTACCGACGACGTCTCGTCACCGATGAGAATCCACGTGGCGTTCTCGCCGGCGTCGGCGCCGCCGAGTGGTGCTGGGGATTTCTCCCAGCGGAATTCGTAGCGGTCGTCGGCGATGGACTGCGTGGTGCGTTGTTGATTGTGTTGTGCCGCAAGCTTGGTCAACACCGCCAGCGTCTGTTGGTCGCCACCTGTACCGTCGAGCAGCGCCGCGAGTTCTTCGATCCGGCCGTCCTCCAGCAGCTGGACCGCCTGGGTGCGCGCGGCGACGTGCTGCTGCTGATTGGGCTGGTCCCGGTTGTCGCGGTACCAGTACTCGCGATGCTCGAACGGATAGGTGGGCAGGTCGAGCTTGCGTGCGTGTGCGCGCCGGAAGGCCTTGAAATCGGGCTGGTGGCCCAGCACGTAGGCGTCGGCGACCGCTTCGGTGATCTGCCGGTGGTCGGCGATGTTGCGCCGCAGCGACGTGATCACCCGCGGTGTCGTGGCCGGGTCGGGCCAGGCTCCGAGCGCTGTCGCGGTGAGCACCGGGCGCGGGCCGATCTCGAGCAACACCTTGCAGTTCATGTCGGCGAGGGTGCGCACACTCTTGGCGAACTCGACGGGTTGGCGTGCGTGCCTGCGCCAGTAGGCGCCGTCCATCTTGACGCTGCGGCCCAGCGCCGCGCCCGTACGGTTGTCGATCAGGATCCGTTGCGGTGCCTTGAAGGTGAACCGATTCGCGTACGCCTCGAACTCGTCGAGGATCGGTTCGAGCAGTGCCGAGTGAAACGCGTGGCTGGTGTCGAGCCAGTCGCACCGGACGCCGTCAGCCGTCAGCCCGGCCACAGCCTGCTCCAGATCCGTTGCGGGCCCGGACAATACGGTGTTGGCACCGTTGTAGGCCGCGACCGAGAGGGTGGGGAACTCGTCGGTCAGCCGCTCGACCCGCTCGGCGGGGGCGAACACCGCGACCATCCGGCCGCCGGCGGGCAGGCTGCCGAACAGGCGGCCGCGCTCGGCCATGAGCTGGGCGCCGTCGGTGAGGCTGAACACGCCCGCGACGCATGCCGCCGAGTACTGGCCCACACTGTGGCCCAACACCACGTCGGGCTCGAAGCCCCAGGACTGCCAGAGCCGTGCCAAGCCCATCTCGAGCGCGAACAGGGCGGGCTGTGCGTAGGAGGTCTGTCGCAGCGTCTCTTCGGCAGCAGGGCTGTCGAGATCGAAAATCACGTCCAGCAACGGCTTTTCGAGCGCATCGGCGACTGCTGCCGCGCACTCGTCGAGGGTCTCGGCGAACACGGGTTCGGTGTCGTACAACTCGCGGGCCATGCCTGGGTACTGGCTGCCCTGCCCCGTGAACAGCCACGCGGTCTTGGGGGTGTCATGGGATTCGCCGCGAACCAGGCCGGGTGCCGGACGGTCGTCGGCGAGCGCGCCGAGCAACTCGACGGCGGCTGCGCGCGAGTTGACCACCAGCGCGGCCCGGTGCTCCAGGTGCGCGCGGCCCGCCCCTGCCGTGAAGCAGACGTCGGCCAGGGTGGCCTCGGGGTGCACGCTCAACCAGTTGCGGTACCGGTCGGCGAGCTGTGCCAGTGCGGCCGGTGTCTTGGCCGACAGCGGAAGGATGCTGAACCGGCGGTCGCCGGGCTGTTCGATCGCAGCAGGTGCCGGCTCGACGACCGGCGCCTCTTCGAGGATGACGTGTGCGTTGGTGCCGGCGAACCCGAACGAGCTGACCCCGGCGATCCGGGGGCGGTCAGTGCGCTCCCACGGGATGGTCTCCTTCACGACCTCCACGGCAAGCCGGTCCCACGGAATGTGCGGCGACGGGTTCTCGAAGTGGAGGTGTTTGGGCAGCGCCTCGTTCTCCAGTGCCAGCACGACCTTGATGACGCCTGCGATCCCCGCTGCGGCCTCGAGGTGGCCGATGTTGGTCTTGGCCGAGCCGATCAGCAGCGGGTCGTCAGGCGCGCGCCCGGTGCCGTACACGGCACCCGCTGCCTGCGCCTCGATCGGGTCGCCCAGCGAGGTTCCGGTGCCGTGCGCTTCCAGGTACCCGACATCGCGGGGTTCGAGGTTCGCGCGCTTGAGCGCGTCGGAGATGACGCGCTGCTGGGCGACGCCGTTGGGCACCGTCAGACCACCCGACGCGCCGTCCTGGTTGATCGCGCTCCCGCGGATGACAGCCCGGATCCGGTCACCGTCGCGAATGGCGTCCTCGAGGCGTTTGATGGCGATGACGCCGCACCCCTCGCCGCGCACATAGCCGTCGGCGGCCGCGTCGAACGTCTTGCACCGGCCGTCCGGCGCGAGCATGTGCGCGTTGGAGAACGTGATCATGGTTGCGGGCGTGAGCAGCACGTTCGCCCCGCCCGCCAACGCGAGGTCGCATTCTCCCAAGCGAAGTGCCTGGCACGCCTGATGGATGGCCACCAGCGACGAGCTGCACGCCGTGTCGACCGCGACCGAGGGGCCCTGCAGGCCCAAGCGGAAGCTGATCCGACCCGCCGCCGCGGCGTTGGACGTCCCGATGGCCATATAGGCCTCGATCTCGGGATAGGTCAGCTCGTCGGACGCCATGCCGAGGTAGTCGTGCGTGGCCAGGCCGACGAACACGCCCGTGTTGGTCTCGGCCAGTTCGGTCGGCGCGATGCCCGCATGCTCGATCGCACGCCACGCCGTTTCCAGCAGGAGCCGATGCTGCGGATCCATCAACCGGACCTCGCGTGTCGACATGCCGAAGAACGGTGCGTCGAATCCCGTCACGTCGTCGACGAAACCCGCGCGGCGGGTCACCACCTTGCCGGCCGCACCGGGCTCGGGGTCGAAGAACTCGTCGGCGTCCCAGCGGTCCTTGGGCACCTCCGAGATCGCGTCGCGGCCCTCGGCCAACACGTCCCAGAACGCTTCGGCGTCCGGTGCCCCGGGAAAACGCGCCGCGTAGCCGACTATGGCAAATCGGGCCGGTTCGATCGGATGTTCAACGGATCCCATGGCCGTTGGCCTCCTTGCATCGGCGTGCAGATTTACACCTCTGCGCCCCCCCAAAAGCGCCAGAAGATCAACTTCGACGCACACTATATGCGTGCGTACCCTGGCGTGCGTGCTTCGCTGTCCTCGCACGAACCTGTGCGGGACGGCCGCGGTCGCGACTTGAGTATGTTGATGCCGCCATGAGTTCCGCCGGCCTGTGAGTCGGCTTCAACGGGGAGTCCTGAGAGGGGACGAGGTTTGCGCATCGGGAAGATAACTGTTGGCGCACTTGATGAATGGTCGTTGAGCCAGGGCTCGGTCACCTCGTGGCACCCGACTGCCGCGGCGCAGGAAAAGGCGCGTCAAGCTCCGGTGAGTCCGGTTCCGGTTAGCTACATGCAGCGCCAACATCTTCGTAACTACAGCCAACGCACAGGTGCGGGGTTGAACTTCTCGCGGCAGATCATCGCGAGCTGCGACGTGGCCGGTCAATGCGATATCTCGGCCATGGACCACGCCGTCAACACCTACCTGCGCCGGCACGACACATTCCGCAGCTGGTTCGAAGAAACGGGTGAAGGCGAGTTCATCCGGCATGCCCTCACCGATCCGGCCGACATCGAATTCGTGCCGGTGGACCACGGCCACATGACGGCCGACGAAATTCGTGCGCATGTCGTCGACATTCCGAATCCGCTGGAATGGGGTTGCTTCACTTTCGGCATCGTTCAGAACGAAAGCCACTTCACGTTCTTCGCGGCCATGGACCACGTTCACGGGGACGCGACGCTGATCGGCACGACCATGATGGAAGCCAACGGCATGTATTCGGCGATGAGTGGGAGCGGTCAGGCTCTCGCGCTGCCCGAGGCCGGTAGCTTCGACGACTTCTGTGTCCGCGAAGGGGAGTACACGTCGGCGTTGACCCAGGACTCGCCCGGGGTGCGCGCGTGGATCGACTTCGCCGCGAACAACAGTGACGGCTTCCCGGAATTCCCGCTGCCGCTGGGCAACCCGGATGAGTCGTTGAGCAGTGCCTGGAGCTCTCAGGTGCTGATGGATCCGGCGCAGACCGAACGCTTCGAAGCGGCGTGCACGGGCGCGGGCGCGCGGTTCGTCGGTGGCTTGTTTGCCTGTCTGGCCCTGGTGGAGCACGAGTTCACCGGTGCACTGACCTATTACGGGCTCACCCCGAGGGATTCGCGCACCGCGAGCGACAATTTCATGACGCAAGGCTGGTTCACGGGCCTGATCCCGATCACCGTGCCGGTCGCCGCGACGTCTTTCAGCGACGCCGCATGGGCCGCGCAGCAGTCTTTCGATTCTGGCCTTGACATGGCGCGAGTTCCTTATTACCGCGTGCTGGAGTTGGCGCCGTGGTTGAACTGGCCACGCCCGAACTTCCCGGTGTCGAACTTCCTTCACGGCGGCGCGGCCCCGCTCAACGCCATCCTCGCCGCGGGCGATCTCGGCCTTGCGAACAATATCGGAATGTATCCGGACAATCGGTTTTCCTACCAATTGACCATCTACATATTCCGGTACGGCGAGGGCACGGTCATGGCGATCATGCACCCCGACAATCCGGTGGCCAAGAAATCGGTGACGCGTTACATGGACGCCATGAAGTCGGTGTCGGGGCGGGTTGCTGACAGCGGGCACTGGGGCCGAGTCGCCTAGCGAGGAGCAGGGGTGGAATGGCCATTGATTTTCCGCTGGGCCCTGATGCCGGGGCGAAGGTGAGGACGACATGCGACGGTTAGCCGATCTCGTGGTGCGATGGCCGTGGGCGGTGATCGGCGTCTGGGTCGCGATGTTGATCGCGCTACCGCTGACGTTCCCGTCGCTGGGGGAAATGGCCGCAAAGCATCCGCTGGCGATCCTGCCCGACGACGCCCCGTCGAGCGTCACCGCGAAGAAGATGACCGAGGCGTTCCACGAATCGGGCAACGACGACTTGCTGATCGTGGCGTTGATCAACGAGAAGGGCCTGGGCCCGGCCGACGAGGCGACGTACCGCAAACTCGTCGACGCACTGCACGACGATCAGGCCGATGTCGTGAGCGTGCAGGATTTCATCAGCACGCCACCGCTGCGACAGTTCCTCACCAGTGAGGACAAGACCACCTGGGTGCTCCCGGTGGGCCTCGCGGGTGAGCTGGGCACGCCGCGCGCCTTCGATTCGTTCAACCGCGTCTCCGAGGTGATCAAGACCAACGTCGCGGGCAGCCCGCTGGAGGTTCATCTCACCGGCCCCGCGGCGACCGCGGCCGACCTCACGGTCGCGGGTGAACGCGATCGCCTGCCGATCGAGATCGCGATCGCCGTGCTGGTTCTGCTCGTGCTGTTGCTGGTGTACCGCAGTGCGGTCACGATGCTGCTGCCGCTCGTGACCATCGGATCGTCGCTGCTGATCGCGCAGTCGCTGGTGGCCGGTTTCTCGGAGCTGACCGGTTCGGGGGTGTCGAACCAGTCCATCGTGTTCCTCAGCGCGATCATGGCCGGGGCCGGAACTGACTACGCGGTCTTCCTGATCAGCCGCTATCACGACTATCTGCGCACGGGCGCCGATTCGGACCAGGCCGTCAAGAAGGCCATGATCTCGATCGGGAAGGTGATCACGGCGTCGGCCACCACGGTGGGCCTCACGTTCCTGTTGCTGAGCTTCTCCAAGATGGGGGTGTTCAAGACGGTCGGAGTGTCGTCGGCGATCGGTATCGCCGTCGCGTTCCTTGCCGGGCTGACGCTGTTGCCCGCGATCCTGGTACTGGCCGGGCCGCGCGGTTGGGTGAAGCCGCGGCGTGAGCTGACCGCGCGATTCTGGCGGCGCTCCGGCATCCGGATCGTGCGCAGGCCCGTGCCGCACCTGGTCGCGAGCCTGCTGGTGCTGGCGCTGCTGGCCGGCTGCGCGATCTTCGCGAACTACAACTACGACGATCGCAAGGTGGTGGCGGCGTCGGCGCCGAGTTCGATCGGCTATGCCGCGCTGGAGCGGCATTTCCCCATCGCCCAGTCCATCCCCGAATACATCCTCATCCAGTCGCCGCACGACCTGCGCACCGCACGGGGCCTGGCGGACCTGGAACAGATGGCCTCGCGGGTCGCCCAGTTGCCGGATGTCGGCATGGTCAGCGGCATCACCCGGCCGCTCGGCGAAGTGCCGCCCGAGTTCCGGGCCACCTACCAGGCGGGCCTCGTCGGCGACCGGCTGGCGAACGGCTCCGACCAGATCGGCCAGCGCAGCGGCGACCTGAACCGGCTGGCCGACGGCGCCAACACATTGGCCGACAGCCTCGCCGACGTGCGCGCCCAGATCCGTCAGGTGGCGCCCAGCATCCAGGGCCTGGTCGACACGATGACGTCGGTGCGCACCGAATACGGCGGCGACAAGCTGGTGAAGGACGTCGAAACCGCGGCCAAGCTCGTCCAGAGCATCAACGCGCTCGCCAACTCGATGGGCTACAACCTGTCCGCGGTCAAGAACATCTTCGCCTGGATCGATCCGGTCCTGGCGGCGCTGCAGAACAACGCGGTCTGCGACTCCAACCCGTCCTGCAGCGAGACCCGGGCGCAGTTCCAGAAGCTCGTCGACGCGCGCGGCGACGGAAACCTGGACCAGATCAACGATCTCGCGCACCAGCTCCAGGGCGTCGACGACAAGCAGACCCTCACCGCGACGGTGAACAAGCTGAACTCCGCGCTCGCAGGCGTATCCAAGGCCGTCAAGGCCATGGGTCTGGACAAACCCGGGGGACCGCAGGCGGGCATGCGGCAGCTGCAGCAAGGCGCCGACCGGCTGGCCGGCGGAAGCCGGGAAGTGGCAGGCGGCGTCGACGAACTCGTCAAACAGGTCAAGGTGATCGCCGACGGGCTGAACCAGGCTTCGGCATTCCTGCTGACCATGCGGAGCAATGCCGCGGACGCGTCGCAGGCCGGGTTCAACATCCCGGCCGAAGTGCTGGGCCTGCCCGACTTCAAGAAGGCATCCGCGGCGTACGTCTCACCGGACGGGCGCTCGGTGCGCTACCTCGTGCAGACCAAGCTGAACCCGTTCAGCTCGGAGGCGATGGACCAGGTCAACGAGATCCAGGACGTGGCCAGGGGCGCCCAGCCGAACACCGCGCTGGCCGACGCCACGATCTCGATGGGCGGTTTCCCGGCCGCACTGCGGGACACGCGTGACTACTACCAGCAGGACATCCGCTACATCATCGTCGCGACCATCATCGTCGTGCTGCTGACCCTGATGTTGCTGTTGCGGTCGATCGTCGCGCCGCTCTACCTCGTCGGCTCCGTCGTGGTGTCGTACTTCGCGGCGATGGGCATCAGTGTCCTGTTCTTCCAGCACATACTCCACCAGCCATTGCACTGGAGTGTGCCGCCATTGGCGTTCGTGGTGCTGGTCGCGGTGGGCGCCGACTACAACATGCTCCTGGTGTCGCGAATGCGCGACGAGTCCCTGCACAGCATGCGCTACGGGGTCATCCGCACCTTGAGTTCGACGGGCGGCGTGATCACCGCGGCGGGCCTGATCTTCGCGGCCTCGATGGCGGGCCTGCTGTTCTCCAGCATCGGCATCGTGGTCCAGGGTGGCTTCGTGATCGGTGTGGGAATCCTGCTGGACACCTTCGTGGTGCGCACCGTCACGGTGCCCGCCATTGCAACATTGGTCGGGCAGGCGAACTTCTGGCCTTCGCGCGTGATCAAGTCGAAGTTGCTGCGCACATGACGAGCAAATTTCCGGGCGCGGCGGGACAAGCGCGCACACGTGATGTATGTGAAACTACGAACCGAGGCGGGGCGATGGGAGTGGAGATGAAGAAACTCCTTGCTGGACTTGCATTGCTGGTGACCACCAGTGTCACCGGATCCTTCGGCATCGTCGGCAGCGCGCGGGCCGACGAACCGCCCGCGCCCAGACCGCCCGCACCCGGCAACCCGGACCGCGGTACCGCGTACGCCCTTGGCGGGGCTCACGTTCTCGGTATTCCGTACGACGAGTACATCCGGATGACGGGCGAGCAGTGGTTCCCCGGCATGAAGCGGGTCAAGGTCGACTACCCGGCAGGCCAGGTCCAGGGGCACACGCTGGAACGCTTCATCCCCGGGATCGGCGCGCTCGGGGAGCAGATCTATCCGGGTATCGGGCTCGACGGGCCGAGCATCGGGGAGTCTGTCGACGAGGGTGAAGGAAACCTCGACGCCGCCATCCGCAAAGGCGGCAAGGGCACAGCGATGGGGCTTTCCGAGGGAGCGCTCGTGCTCAATGCGGTGAAGGCGCGGCTGGCCAACGATCCGACCGCTCCCGCGCCCGACCAGCTGACCTTCGCGACGTTCGGCGACCCGATCGCCAAGCACCCGTTCGGCGAGAGCTTCCTGACCCAGAACTTTCCCGTCGGCAGCGTCGTGCCGTTCATGGACTACCGCATCCCGGCTCCGGTGGAGAGCCAGTACCACACCGACCAGTTCATCTCGGCGTACGACAGCATCGCCGACTGGCCGGACCGGCCGGACAACTGGATGAGCGTCATCAACGCCATCGCGGGGTTGGCCACCGGCCACACGGCGATCGCGTTCACCAATCCGAGCAATGTTCCGCCGCAGAACATCAGGACGACGGTCAACTCCAAGGGCGCGACGACGACGACGTACCTGGTTCCCGAGGAACACCTGCCCTTGGTGTTGCCGTTCAAGTACCTCGGATACGACCAGCACACGCTCAACGAGCTGGACCGGGTTCTGCAGCCCATGGTCGATGCGGGTTACTCGCGCAACGACGACCCGGCGACCGCTCCGGTCACGGTGGATCCGGTGCACGGTTTCGATCCCGCGGAAGTCACGGCACCGGCCAACGAGGCGACGTTCGGTGGCGGCGCCGATCCCATGTCGGAGATCGTCAACGCCGCGATGTCCGTGCTGAACCCCAAGGGCGCAGGCTGACTGCGACACCGATCCGACGGATTCGACTAGTTACGGAACCTGATGTGATGTCTTCCCAATCATCCATTCTCTCGATGCTGCACGGCCGTGCCAGCATGCGTCCCGACGACGTGGCCTTCACGTTCACCGATTACGACCGTGACCCGGCGGGCATCGCCGAGACACTGACGTGGTCGCAGCTGTCCCGCCAGACCATGAACGTGGCGCGGGAGATCCGGCTGCACGGCGAGGTCGGGGACCGGGCGGTGATCTTGGCCCCGCAAGGCCTGGATTACATCCTGGCCTTCCTGGGTGCCATGCAGGCGGGGCTCATCGCGGTTCCGCTGCCGTTGCCGCATCGCGGCTCGAGCCATGACCGCGTGAGCGCGGTCGTCGCGGATACGAAGCCCGCGGTCGTCCTCACGACGTCGGCGGTCGCCCAGGATGTCGGTGACTACGTCGATCAGTCGGAGATGGAGACGGCGCCGAAGATCGTCGCGGTCGACGTGTTGAACCTGGAGGCTCAAGGCGGCCCCGAGCTCGTCACCGCCGAGTTCCCCAGCACGGCGTATCTGCAGTACAGCTCGGGTTCGACGCGCCTGCCGACCGGGGTCATGATCTCGCACCGCAATCTCCAGGCGAATTTCGAGCAGCTCATGCGCGGCCTGTTCGCGGATTCGGGTGTCAAGTCCTCGGCCGAGAAGACCATCGTGTCGTGGCTGCCCTTCTACCACGACATGGGTTTGGTGCTGGGTGTCTGCGCACCCATCCTGGGCGGCTTCCCCGCGGCGTTGACCAGCCCGGTGGCGTTCCTGGAGAAGCCGGCCAGGTGGGTCCGGGCGCTCGCCGAGAACCCGGTGGCCTTCTCCGCGGCACCCAACTTCGCATTCGACCTGGCGGCCCGCAAGACCAAGGACGCGGACCTCGCCGGACTTGATCTCGGCGGGGTGCAAGGCATCATCAACGGCGCCGAGCGTGTCGAACCGGCAACTCTGGAACGCTTTGCAGACCGCTTCGCGCACTTCAATTTTCGCGATCACATGCTGCGGCCGTCGTACGGCCTGGCCGAGGCGACCGTGTTCGTCGCCACCGGCGTGTGGAGTGAAGCGTCCGAGCTCGACCGCTTCGAGGTCGACGCACTGGCGCAGGGCCTTGTGCGGCGGTCCCGGTCCGGTTCGGCGCTCGTCAGATACCGGCTGCCGCAATCACCGTCGGTCCGCATCGTCGACGTCGACACCAACCGGGAATGCCCACCGGACGTGGTGGGAGAGATCTGGGTGCACGGCGACAACGTGTCGGTCGGCTACTGGAGCAGGTCGCCCGAGGAACAGCAGTGCTTCGGCGCGACGCTGGCCGACCCGACGCCAGGCACCGCGACCGGGCCGTGGCTCAAGACCGGCGATCTCGGCTTCGTCTCCGACGGCGATCTGTTCATCGTCGGCCGAATCAAGGATCTGCTGATCATCCGCGGGCGCAACCACTATCCCGAGGACATCGAGGCCACGGTCCAGCAGATCACCGGTGGCCGGGTCGCGGCCATCGCGGTGCCGGTGAACAGCACCGAGAAGCTGGTCACCGTCGTCGAGGTGAAGAAGCGCGGCGGGTCGGCGGTCGACGCGGGCCGCTGGCTCAGTGCGGTCAAGAGTGACGTCACGTCGGCGATCTCCAACGCGCACGGCTTGAACGTGGGGGATCTGGTGCTGGTGCCGCCCGGGTCGATCCCCACCACGACGAGCGGCAAGATTCGGCGCGCGGCGTGTGCCGAGCAGTACCGGCAGGACGAGTTCGTCCGGTTGGACGCCTGATTCCTTCGCGTTGATTTGGTGCGCTACAGGCCGACGGCGCCCGCGCCGAGGAGCACGCAGCCGACCACGGCCAGCATCGCGGCGACGCCGAGGCGGCCACGGGCCCGCAGCCAGTCGTGCAGTTTCGTGAGTATCGCGCGCGTGCGGTCGGGGGCCACCAGGTAGGAGATCAGCGGGATCTCCACGAGCGCGAACGCCACGATGTTGAACAGCAGCAGCGCGCCCACCTGGTGGGTCACCGCCGCGCCGGACGCGACGATGAGCGTGAGCGCGGCGAGGTAGTCGATGGACGGCAGTGCGATGCCGAGACCCGCGACGCCCGCGGTCCACAGCGACTGCCCGCGCACCAGTTGCCGGACGCGCGTCGCCAGCGCACCGGGTGGCCCGTCGGCTGACCAGTCCGGCGGCTTCACCTTGCTCGCCGCGAGGATGGCCGCGGCCACCAGGACCAGCACGCCCACCCCGACCTGAACCCTGGGCAGCGTGAAATGGGCCGACCCCAACGCCGGTCGCAAGATGAACAGCACGACGACGCCGACCGCGGTGCCCATCGCGAAACCACCCGCCAGGAATGCCATCAGCTGCAGCAGTGGCCTGGGCCGGTTGAGCATGAGCACCGTCATGCCGATTCGGAACGGCTCCAGGCTGACGGCAGCAGCCATCACCAGGAGCGGGATCCACATGCCGAGCCACGCTACCGGCCGGAGCGCCGGCCCGTGAGTTGCGTTCACGATGATTCTGGCGCCGCACACCGCCGACCTGGCCACTGGCGGGCGCGGCGCCCTGACGTGGCCGCTGGACGCGACGACGTGTCAAGATGGATTTGTTATGAGCGCAACAGATCTGAGCCCCACGTCGCTGCGCGAAGCGTTCGGTCACTTCCCGTCCGGTGTCATCGCCATCGCGGCCGAGGTCGACGGGACGCGGGTCGGGCTGGCGGCCAGCACCTTCGTGCCCGTGTCACTGGACCCGCCGCTGGTGTCGTTCTGTGTGCAGAACACCTCGACCACGTGGCCCAAGCTCAAGGATCTGCCGTATCTGGGGATCAGCGTGCTCGGCGAGTCGCACGACGAGGCCGCGCGCACCCTGGCCGCCAAGACCGGCGACCGCTTCGCGGGCCTGCAGACCGAGTCACGCGAGAACGGGGCGGTGTTCATCCACGGCACCAGCGTGTGGCTGGAGAGTGCCATCGAGCAGTTGGTACCGGCCGGGGATCACACCATCGTCGTGCTGCGGGTCAGCGAGATCACCGTGCATGCGGATGTCGCACCAATTGTGTTCCACCGCAGCACGTTTCATCGCCTCGACGGCTGAGTAGCGGGCGGCGTCACGGCCGCTGGGCGAGCTCCTCGCGATACCCCGCGATGCGCTGCTCGATCTCACTGGCGTCGGCCGGGCGTCCTTCTTTGCGAGCCAACTCGGCCCGGGCGGACAGTTCCCGGATCGCGGTGCGAATGTCGTTGATGCTGTGGGTATGGCCCATTGTCATCGGCTGCCTTCCTCGGTTATCGGATTGGCTGCTTACGACGAGCCTACGCGCTGATTCTGCGGTGAGGGCGGGGTCTACTCGGACTTTCGCACCGTCGCCGCAGAATCAACGCAGGATCGTTATCGCCTGAACAGTTTGTTGCCCAGCCACACGATCGGGTCGTACTTACGGTCGGCCACGCGCTCCTTCATCGGGATCAGCGCGTTGTCGGTGATCTTGATGTTCTCGGGGCACACCTCGGTGCAGCACTTGGTGATGTTGCAGTAGCCGAGGCCGAACTCGTCCTGCGCCATCTCCTGGCGGTCGACGGTGTCGAGCGGATGCATGTCGAGCTCGGCGATCCTCATGTGGAACCGCGGGCCCGCGAACGACTTCTTGTTCTCCTCGTGGTCACGGATCACGTGGCAGACGTTCTGGCACAGGAAGCATTCGATGCACTTGCGGAATTCCTGGCTGCGGTTCACGTCCTCCTGCTGCATCCGGTACTCGCCCGGTTGCAGATCCTTGGGCGGCGTGAACGACGGGATCTGGCGGGCCTTCTCGTAGTTGAACGACACATCGGTCACCAGGTCACGCATCACCGGGAACGTGCGCAGCGGCGTCACGGTCACCGTCTCCGCCGGGTCGAACGTCGACATCCGCGTCATGCACATCAGCCGCGGGCGGCCGTTGATCTCCGCCGAGCACGACCCGCACTTGCCTGCCTTGCAGTTCCACCGCACCGCGAGATCGGGTGTCTGGGTGGCCTGCAGCCGGTGGATGATGTCGAGCACCACTTCGCCGTCGTTGACCTCGACGGTGTAGTCCTGCAGATCGCCGCCAGACTCGTCACCGCGCCAGACCCGCAGGTTCGCTTCGTAGGTCGCCATCTCAGCCCTTCCAATCGGGGTGCTCGGCCAGTTCCTGCTGGGTGTAGTACTTCTCCAGTTCCGACAGCTCGAACGTGGCCAGCAGATCGGCCCGCATCGGGGCCTGCGCCTCCGGGACCACCGACACATCCGGGACCACCGGGTCGCCTCCTTCGGCGCGGCACACCAGCAGCGTGTTGCGCCAGTTGGCGTCCATGTCCGGGTAGTCATCGCGGGTGTGGCCGCCCCGGCTCTCGGTGCGCTGTAGCGCGGCCTTCGCGACGCATTCGCTGACCAGCAGCATGTTGCGCAGATCGATCGCGAGGTGCCAGCCGGGGTTGAAGATCCGGCCGCCCTCGACGCTGACGTTGTGCACGCGCTCGCGCAGTTCGGCGAGCTTGGCGAGCGCCTCCTCGATCTCGGCTTCCTTGCGGATGATGCCGACGAGATCGTTCATCGACTGCTGCAGTTCGGCATGCAGGGTGTACGGGTTCTCGGGGTTCTCATGCTTGTCGAACGGCGACAGCGCCATCCGAGTGGCGTCCTCGATCGCGGCGTCGGTGACCTTGGGCCGGTCGGCCAGGGCGCGTACATAGTCGGCCGCACCGAGCCCGGCGCGACGGCCGAACACCAGCAGATCCGAGAGCGAGTTGCCGCCCAGCCGGTTGGATCCGTGCATGCCGCCCGAACACTCACCGGCCGCGAACAGCCCGGGGGTGATGGCGCCGCCGGTGTCCGGGTCGACCTCGATGCCGCCCATCACGTAGTGGCAGGTCGGCCCGACCTCCATCTCGTCCTTGGTGATGTCGACCTCGGCCAGCTCCATGAACTGGTGGTACATCGAAGGCAGCCGGCGTTTGATCTCCTCGGTGGGCATGCGCGACGCGATGTCGAGGTAGACGCCGCCGTGCGGTGATCCGCGGCCGGCCTTGACCTCGGAGTTGATCGCGCGCGCCACTTCGTCGCGGGGGAGCAGGTCAGGCGTGCGGCGGGCGGAGTCGTTGTCCTTGAGCCACTGGTCGGCTTCTTCCTCGGTCTCGGCGTACTGACCCTTGAACACCGCGGGGATGTAGTCGAACATGAACCGCTTGCCCTCGGAGTTCTTGAGCACACCGCCGTCGCCACGCACACCCTCGGTGACCAGGATGCCCTTGACCGACAACGGCCAGACCATGCCGGTCGGGTGGAACTGGATGAACTCCATGTTGATCAGCGTGGAGCCTGCGCGCAGGGCCAGCGCGTGCCCGTCGCCCGTGTACTCCCACGAGTTCGACGACACCTTGAACGACTTGCCGATGCCGCCGGTGGCCAACACGATCGCCGGGGCTTCGAACAGCACGAAATTGCCGCTCTCGCGGTAATAGCCGAATGCGCCGGCGATCCGGTCGCCGTCTTTGATCAGCTCGGTGATCGACGTTTCGTGGAAGACCTTGATGCGGGCCTCGTAGTCGCCGAGCTCCTTCTTGTCCTCCTGCTGCAACGACACGATCTTCTGCTGCAGGGTGCGGATGATCTCCAGGCCCGTGCGGTCACCGACGTGCGCGAGCCTCGGGTAGGTGTGCCCGCCGAAGTTGCGCTGGCTGATCTTGCCGTCCTTGGTGCGGTCGAACAGCGCGCCGTAGGTCTCCAGTTCCCACACCCGGTCGGGCGCTTCCTGCGCGTGCAGTTCGGCCATGCGCCAGTTGTTGAGGAACTTGCCGCCGCGCATGGTGTCACCGAAGTGCACCTGCCACGAGTCCTTGGTGTTGACGTTGCGCATGGCGGCGGCGCAGCCGCCTTCGGCCATCACGGTATGGGCCTTGCCGAACAGTGATTTGGTCACCACCGCCACACGCAGGCCGCGTTCGCGTGCCTCGATCACGGCGCGCAGTCCAGCTCCACCGGCACCGATCACGACCACGTCGTAGGAGTGCCGTTCGAGTTCAGCCATGCAAAAGCCCCACTATCGTTGAATTACGTTGTCAGCCGATGAATCTCAGGTCGGAGATGGTGCCGCTGGCGACCAGCATGATGTAGAAGTCCGTCACCATGAGCGTGCCGAGCGTGATCCACGCGTACAGCTTGTGTCGGACGTTGAGCTTGCTGATCTGCGTCCACATCCAATACCGCACAGGGTGTTTGGAGAAGTGCTTGAGACGCCCGCCCGCGACGTGCCGGCAGGAATGGCAGGACAGCGTGTAGACCCACAGCATGATCACGTTGCCGAGCAGGATCAGGTTGCCGAGTCCGAAACCGAAGCCGCTGGCGGTCTTGTCGGAGTGGAACGCGATGATCGCGTCGTAGGTGTTGATAATCGAGATGAGCCCGGCGATGTAGAAGAAGTAGCGGTGGGTGTTCTGGATGATCAGCGGTAGCCGGGTCTCGCCGGTGTAGCGCGCGTGTGGTTCGGCGACCGCGCATGCGGTGGGCGACTGCCAGACCGAGCGGTAGTAGGCGCCGCGGTAGTAGTAGCACGTGAGCCGGAACAGCAGCAGGAACGGCAGCGACAGCGCCGCGTACGGCAGCCACCACACGTCGGGGAAGATCTGCGGCCAGAAGTGACTGGCCTCAGGTGTGCAGCCCTTGCTGACACACGGCGAATAGAACGGTGTCAGATAGTGGTACTGCGGCACGTAGTAGTTGTTCTGCAGGAACGCGCGCACCGTCGCGTAGATGACGAACGCGGCGAAGCCCAGGTCGACGATCAGCGGCGACTCCCACCACCGATCGGTCCGGAGGGTGCGCTCGGGGATCTCGGCGCGGGTGGCGGAGAAGACCCCGGTCGCACGGCGGTCAGCGGTGGGTGCGCTCACGGTTCCCTTTCGTCGGTTCAGTTTTTGCAAGGGCGTCGCACAGCCCGCGGCGCGTGCCGCTAGCCGCTGACGCCACCGTCTTCGATGTCTCCCCAGAACTCCCGGTCGTACTGGGTGTCCGGGATGGCGATCTTCTCGCGGTCGGTCTTCTGCCGCGTCACACCGTGTCGCATCTCGAGTTCTTCGGCGTCGATGTCGAGGCGTTCGATGTCGTTGAGGATGCGTTCGGCATCATTGACGATGCGGCGGGTGGCCGGGGAATCCCCGTACTTCGCCGCGAGAGTGGTGACGCAACGACGCATATCGCCGATCAGTTTGTGCAGTTCGGCGAATTCGGTGGTGGTGGACAAGTGACCTCCTTGGGCTGAAGGGTGTCATGAATCACATTACGACAACCGATGCTAGCCACATCACGAGTTGAGAGTGACGCGGATCACGTTGAGTGTGGAGGTTTGAGCATGTCGCAACAGGCTTTGTCGCAAGAGGTTCTGCAGCAGCGGGCGGCCGCGCTGCTGGCGTTGCATCAACCGGGAAATCCCGTGGTGCTACCCACCGTGTGGGACGCCTGGTCGGCGAAACTGGCCGTCGATGCGGGCTTCGCCGCACTGACCGTCGGCAGCCACCCGATGGCGGATTCCGTCGGCAAGGCCGACGGTGAGGGGATGTCGTACGACGACGTGACCACCCGCGTCGCGCAGATCACCGCGGCCGTGGACGTGCCCGTCTCGGTCGACATCGAGTCGGGATACGGCGAGCCGCCGCAACGAATCATCGACGGGTTGTTGGGTGCGGGCGCAGTGGGTCTCAACATCGAAGACACCGTGCACCGGGAGGGCAAGCGGCTGCGTGGCGCCGAGGAGCACGCCGAGTTGGTCGGCGCGCTGCGCAAGGCGGCCGACGCCAGCGGCGTGCACGTGGTGCTCAACGCGCGCACGGATCTGTTCCTGCGCCAGGACGGTGACGAGTCCGACCGCGTGCAGCGCGCGATCGCCCGGCTCAAGCTGGCGGCCGACCAGGGCGCCGACTGCCTCTACCCGGTGGGGCGCCACGATCCGGATACCTTGCGGCTGCTGGCATCTGAGCTTCCGCTGCCGATCAACGCCATCGCGGTGCCGGAGGCCGACGATCCGGCCTCGTTCGGGCCGCTCGGCGTCGGCCGGATCAGCTTCGGGCCGTTCCTGCAGCGCGCGCTGAGCGGGACCGCGAACGAGATCCTCGCCCGCTGGCG
Organism: Mycolicibacterium mageritense; assembly: GCF_010727475.1. Lineage (NCBI taxonomy): Bacteria > Bacillati > Actinomycetota > Actinomycetes > Mycobacteriales > Mycobacteriaceae > Mycobacterium > Mycolicibacterium mageritense. The sequence continues at coordinate 1,828,159 of NZ_AP022567.1, read as the reverse complement.
CTAGCCCCGTTTCTGCCGAGCAGTCCCCCGCAAGCGAGAGGTGTCCCCAGCTCGCGGGGGAACTCGCGGGGGAAACTGCCGGGGAAAGTGGTTTCACTGCAGCCGGATTCGCACCGCCAGGCCCGCACACCCGATGACGGCGGCGCCGCCGAGCAGCGTCACCCAGGTCAAGTGCTCGTGCAGCAATGCCGCGGCCCAGGCCAGGGTCAGCACCGGCTGCACCAACTGGACCTGGCTGACCTGAGCCATCGGTCCGATGGCCAGCCCGCGGTACCACGCGAAGAACCCAAGAAACATGCTCACGACAGCGAGATATCCGAACGCGGCCCACTGTGTCGCGGACGCGTGCGGTGGCTGCTGGGCGACGGTGAACACCGTGAGGCCCGCCATCACGGGCGCGGCCACGACCAGCGCCCAGGACACGGTCTGCCAGGCCCCGAGTTCGCGGGCCAGCAGGCCGCCTTCGGCGTAGCCGATCGCGCACGCGATGACGGCGGCGAACAGCAGCAGGTCGGGCCAGCGCAGGTGTCCGAGGCCGCCGCCGTTCAGCATCGCGAACATCACCGCGGCCGTGGCGCCGATTCCGGCCATCACCCAGAAGGTCGCGGGCGGACGTTCGTGTCCGCGGAGCACGGCCATGACCGCGGTGGCGGCAGGCAGTAGTGCGATGACGACGGCACCGTGGCTCGCGTCGACCGTGGTCAGCGCGTACGAGGTGAGCAGCGGGAAGCCCGCGACGACGCCCGCCGCGACGACGCCCAGCCGCAGCCATTGCCTGCCGCGGGGAAGGGCCTGGCGGGTCACGGTCAGTGCGGTGGCGGCCAGTGCCGCGGCGACCACTGCCCGGCCCGCGCCGATGAACAGCGGAGAAAGCCCGCCGACGGCGACCCTGGTGAAGACCATGGTGAACGAGAAGGCGACCACGCCCAGCAGTCCCCACCACAACCCGGTGCGGGAGGACGATAACGCAGGCGCCATAATTGCAGTAGCGCTACTCTGTTCCGACATGGATAACGATAGCACCGAGCGCATCGTGGCCGGGCTGCGGGATTGGATCGCCACCGCGCCCGCGGGTGCGCAGCTGCCGTCGAACCGCGCGCTCACCGCGCGCTACAGCGCCAGTCCGGTCACCGTGCAGAAGGCCATGCGTACGCTACGCGGCCTCGGTCTGGTCGAAAGCCGGCCCGGCGTAGGCACATTCGTCCGGACGGTCCGCACGGCCCGGCCGCCCGATTACGGTTGGCAGACCGCGGCGTTGCGGTCCCCGCAGGCGCCCATCCCGACACTGTCCACGCCCATGCGCAGTGGAGCGCCTGGCACTATCGGTTTGCATTCGGGCTACCCCGAGCGGGAACTGCTGCCGCAGCGGCTGGTCCGCGCCGCGTTGGCCCGCGCGGCGCGCACGGATGCCGCGCTCACCCGGTCGCCTGCCGCGGGGCTGCCCGAGCTGCAGGCCTGGTTCGCCCAGGAGTTGGCCCAGGCAGTGCCTGCAGGTATCCCGGTTCCGGCGGCGCGTGACGTTATCGTGTTGCCCGGCAGCCAAAGTGGTCTGAGTTCGGTGTTCCGGGCGCTCGTCGGATTCGGACAGCCGCTGCTGATCGAATCGCCGAGCTACTGGGGCGCGCTGCTGGCCGCGGCGCAGGCCGGCGTTCGGATGGTGCCCGTGCCGAGCGGACCCGACGGTCCGGATCCCGATGAGCTGGCCCGCGCCTTCGCCGAATCCGGGGCCCGGGTGTTCTACGCCCAACCGAACTTCGCCAATCCCACTGGCGCCCAATGGTCTGACGACCTCGCGCGCCGGATCCTCGCCGTCGTACGCGATCACGGTGCGTTCCTGGTGGAGGACGATTGGGCGCACGACTTCGGCATCGACGCCACGTCGCGACCGGTTGTCGCGGCCGATGATTCGGGGCAGGTGATCTATCTGCGGTCGTTGACCAAGTCGGTGTCGCCGTCGATGCGGGTCGCCGCAGTGGTGGCCCGCGGCCCGGCACACGACCGCATCCTCGCCGACCGCGGTGCCGAGTCGATGTATGTGAGCGGGCTGCTGCAGGCCGCTGCCCTCGACGTGGTGACGCAGCCCGCGTGGCAGTCCCACCTGCGCGGCCTGCGGCAGCAGCTCCGCGTGCGCCGCGATCTGCTCATCGAGAGCCTCGCCACGCATGTGCCCGAGGCGCACCTCGAACTGGTGCCCCGCGGCGGGCTCCACGTATGGGTCCGGCTGCCCGACGCGACGAACCTGGACCGGCTGGTACGGGACTGCGAGGTCGACGGTGTGCTGATCGCGGCGGGCACCGAATGGTTCCCCGCCGAGCCCGCGGGCCCGTACCTGCGGCTCAACTACTCCGGTCCCGACCCCGACCGGTTCGGCGAGGCAGCGCGGGTCATCGCGGCGGCGCTGGCGCGTCAGCGGGGCTGACCTGGCGGCGGATCCGTACCACGGCCACCGTCCCCGCTCCGCGCACCGTGAGCGGGGAATCAGACCAGCACACGGCGTCCAACGGGGTCAGCTCGGCGCGTTCGTGCACCGCGGACACCGCGACGGTGCCGGTCAGCCCCACGAGCACGAGCGGGTCGGCACGGTCGATCTGTACGGGTGTGTCCTCGGCCGTCCGCAGCACACCGAATTCGGCCGTGGCCCGGCCCCTGCGGGTCATCACGTTGAGGTCGCGCATCGGTGCCGCGACTTCGCCGACGGTGTCTGCGCCCCCGTCGAACGCGAACGGTTCCAACGGGTGCAGCCGGTGCCGGTCACCGTTCACGGTCAGCACCATCTCGGTGCCGTCGACCAGCATGATGACGCGGTCGATGCCGGGGAACGACGAGAACGCTCCCGACGCGGCCACCTCGGCAATGCTGATGCGCCAGTCGAATTCGCCGTGATCCGGTCGGCGGGCGATCTCGTAGGTGACCCCACCGCCGTTACGCCACGGCATCCGTCGGTGCGTGGCGAACCGCTGCACGCGCAATGTCACGCAGGGGCCCCGGCATTGCCCGCGATCAGCTCGCCGCCCCGCCAGACCGCTCCGACCAGCGGAACTCCTGGCCGATACGCCAGGTGCACATGCGAATTCGCGTCCAACAGCACGGCATCCGCGCGGGCCCCGACGCTCAGATGCCCGACATCGGTGCGACGCAGCGCGCGCGCCCCGCCCATGGTCGCCGACCACAGCGCCTCGTCCACCGTCATGTTCATGTCCCGCACGGCCAGCGCGATGCAGAACGGCACGTTGTTGGTGAAACCCGAGCCGGGATTGCAATTGCTCGCCAGCGCCACGGTGGCACCCGCGTCGAGCAGCCGCCGCGCATCGGGATAGGGCTGGCGCGTTGCAAATTCGGTGGCGGGCAGCAGCGTCGCCACGGTGTTGCCCGAGGCGAGCGCCGCGATGTCGTCGTCGTCCAGGAACGTCGCGTGATCGGCCGACGCCGCACCGAATTCGACCGCGATCTGCACGCCCGGGCCCGGCCCGAGTTGGTTGGCGTGCACGCGCGGGATCAGACCCCGCTCAACCCCGGCCGTGAGGATCTTCCGGGTCTGGTCCCCGTCGAACGCGCCGCGCTCACAGAACACGTCGATCCATTTGGCGGCCGGCGCGCACGCATCAACCATGGCCGTACACACCAGATCGACGTAATCGTCGGGCCGGTCGGCGTACTCCGGCGGCACCAGATGTGCCCCGAGGAACGTGACCTCGTCGGTGAACTCGGCGGCCAGCCGAAGGCTCTCCAGCTCGGTCTCGACCGTGAGCCCATAGCCGGACTTGCATTCGTTGGTGGTGGTGCCCGAGCGCCGTGACTCCGCGATCAGGCGGTCCGCGTTGGCGCGCAGCTCGTCGCTGCTTGCCGCGCGGGTAGCGTTCACGGTCGTGTTGATTCCGCCTGCGCTGTACGGTTTTCCCGCCATCCGCGCGGCGAACTCGGCCGAGCGGTCACCGCTGAACACCAGGTGACTGTGGCTGTCGACGAATCCGGGGATGACGGCCCGGCCGTCGGCGTCGACGCGGTCGTCGGCATCGGGTGCCGCGCCGCGAGGGCCTACCCACGCCACCACGCCGTCGTCGAAAACCAGTGCGGCGTCGGTGATCAATCCGGCCAGGCCGGTCTGCTGCGCCGGGTCGTTGGTCACCAACGCGCCGATGTTGTCGATCAGAAGACTGCTCACGAGACCACCGCCCTAATCGAATCATGTAGTGCCGCAGGGACGTCTGCCACAGAGGTGTGCCGCCCACCGTCGACGACGCGCCGTCCGCCGACCACGACGTGGGTCACGTCGGGTGCGTTGGCGGCGAACACGAGGGTCTCCAGCAGGCTTACCGAATCCCAGCCGGCCATGCGGACTGAGTCGAGCCCGACCGTGACGAAGTCGGCCAGCGCACCGGGCTGGATTCTGCCCGCCTCGGCCCAGCCCAGCGAAGCGTGTCCGTCGGAGGTCGCGGCGCGCATCAGATCCGAGGCGAGCCAGTGCCCGCGTCGCTCGGTGCGCAGCCGCTCGTCGAGTTCCATGCCGCGGGCTTCTTCGAAGAGGTCGATGACGGCGTTGCTGTCGCTGCCCAGCGTCAGCGGCCCACCGGCATCGGCCAGATCCCGGGCCCGGCCGATGCCGTCGGCGAGATCCCGCTCGGTGGTCGGGGTCATGCACACGTAGGTGTGGGAACCGGCCAGCGCGGCGACGTCGCCGTCGGTGAGATGCGTGGAGTGCACCGCAGTCGACAGCGCGCCGAGGGCACCGTGATCGGCCAGCAGCTGCGTCGGCGTGCAACCGTGGGCGGCCAGGCAGGCCTCATTCTCGGCTCGTTGTTCGGACATGTGGAAATGCAGTGGCGTCCCGTGTTCGTGCGCCCACGAGGCGACCGTGCTCAGCTGATCGGCAGGCACGGCGCGGACCGAGTGGATCGCCGCGCCGATGCGGGCATGTGCCGGCGCGGTCAGCCGGTCCACGCGCTCGGCCCAGTTGGCCGCGGATCCGTCGGTGAACCGCACCTGCGGGCCCTTCAGGTCGACACCGAAACCGCCTGTCAGATAACACGTGTCGAGCAGGGTGATCCGGATCCCGGCATCGGCGGCCGCGGCGATGAGCGCCTCGCCCAAGGCGTTCGATTCCGGGTACGGTGTCCCGTCCGGGGTGTGGTGCACGTAGTGGAACTCGCCGACACACGTGATGCCGGCCAGGGCCATCTCGGCATACGTCGCCCGGGCCAGTGCGTGGTACGAGTCCGGGTCCAGCCGGCCCGCCACGGTGTACATGTCCTCACGCCACGTCCAGAAGGTTCCGCCGCCGCGGTGGGTACGGCCGCGCAGCGCGCGGTGGAACGCGTGACTGTGCGCGTTTGCCAGACCGGGGACTGTGACACCGGCCAGGTGGATCGCGTCGGCCGGGCGGTCCTGGCCGGCCGACACCGCGGTGATCCGCTCGCCGTCGACCTCGATCAGCACGCGATCGCTGACCTGGTCGCCGCCGAGCCACGCGTAGTCGGCGAAGTACCGCGTCACTGACACACCAACTCCCGCAAGACCCTGGTCAGCGCCACCACCCCGGCGACGCAGTCCTCGTCGGAAGCGTATTCCACCGGGCTGTGGCTCACGCCGGTCGGATTGCGCACGAACAGCATCGCGGTCGGTACGTGCGCCGACAGGATCCCGGCGTCGTGGCCCGCGCCGGTCGGCAACTGGGGTGCGTCGTCGAGCAGCGTGCTGATCCGGTCCCGTAGCTCGTCGTCGAAACCGACCACGGGTGAATACGATTCGCGGGTCACGGTCAGGGTTGCGCCGTGCTCGGCGGCCGCAGCCTCACCGGCCGCCGTGACCTCCGAGACCAGCTTCTCCAGCACGGTGTCGTCGGCCGCGCGAGCGTCCAACCAGCCGTGGACGGCCGACGGAATCGCGTTGACGCCGTTGGGGATCACGAGGACCTTCCCGAATGTGGCCATGGCACCGGTGGCGGCGGCGGTTTCCCGCGCGGCCAGCACACTGACCGCGAACGGCAGCATGGGGTCGACGCGGTCGTCCACGCGCGTGGTGCCCGCGTGGTTCGCCTCGCCGCGGAACTCGAATCGCCAGCGGCCGTGCGGCCAGATGGCGGTCGCGACTCCCACCGCGGCATCCATGTCCACGAGCGCCCGGCCCTGTTCGACATGCAGTTCGACGAAGACTCCGATGTGTTCGAGCGCCTGCTCGTCGCGGCCCAGCCCGTCCGGGTCCACACCCGCCGCACGCATCGCGTCGGCCAGTGTCACGCCGTCGGCATCGCGCAGCGCACGAGCCCGGTCTGGCTCGATCGCGCCGGTCAGCAGCCGGCTGCCCATGCAGGCGACACCGAACCGGGCGCCCTCCTCGTCGGCGAAGTTGGTCACCGCGAACGGGCGCGCGGGCTCAATCCCTTGTGCGCGAAGCTCGTCGACGGCCAGGAAGGCCGAGACCACACCGAGCGGGCCGTCGTAGGCACCGCCGTCGGGCACGCTGTCGAGGTGGCTGCCGGTGACCACCGCATCCGGTCCCGGCTCGCCCCACCACGCCCACTGGTTGCCGTTGCGATCCTCGCGATACGACAGGCCACGCTGCTCGGCCTGGTCGACGAACCAGGCCCGCACCTCGCGGTCGGCCGCGTTCCAGGCGAACCGGCGGTAACCGCCGGTCTCCGGGTCGCGGCCGATCGGCGTGAGCGACGCCCACAGCGACACGAACCGCTCCGAGAGGGATCCGGTCACTGGCCCTCCCACATCGGAATCCGGACGCCGCGTTCCTTGGCGACTTCCTCGGCACGCTCGTAACCGGCGTCCACGTGGCGGATCACGCCCATCCCAGGGTCGTTGGTCAGCAACCGCGAAAGCTTCTGGGCCGCAAGTTCGCTGCCGTCGGCGACACCGACCTGGCCGGCGTGGATCGAGCGGCCGATGCCGACGCCGCCGCCGTGGTGGATCGACACCCATGCCGCGCCTGACGACGTAGCGGTCAACGCGTTGAGCAGCGGCCAGTCGGCGATCGCGTCGGACCCGTCGGCCATCGCCTCGGTCTCGCGGTAGGGGCTGGCCACCGAACCGCAGTCCAGGTGGTCGCGGCCGATCACGATCGGTGCCGAGACCTTGCCGCTCGCGACCAGGTCGTTGAACAGCACGCCTGCCTTGTCGCGTTCGCCGTAACCCAGCCAACAGATGCGGGCGGGCAGGCCCTGGAACGCGATCCGCTCCCGCGCGCCGCGCATCCACTTGTGTAACCGATCGTCGTCGGGGAACAGGTCCATGATCGCCTGGTCGGTCGTGTAGATGTCCTCGGGATCGCCCGAAAGCGCGGCCCAGCGGAACGGCCCCTTGCCCTCGCAGAACAGTGGCCGAATGTAGGCGGGCACAAAACCGGGGAATTCGAATGCGCGCTCGTAGCCGCCCTGGCGGGCCTCGTCGCGGATCGAGTTGCCATAGTCGAACACCTCGGCTCCGCCGTCCTGGAACTCGACCATGGCCTTGACCTGCTCGGCCATGGATTCCCGTGCGCGGTCGGTGAATTCGTCGGGCTTCTTGGCCGCGTAGTCGTGCCAGTCGTCGATGTCGACGTCCGCGGGCAGATAGGACAGCGGGTCGTGCGCGCTGGTCTGGTCGGTGACCAGGTCGATCGGCACGCCGCGGCGCAGCAGCTCGGGGAATACCTGGGCGGCGTTGCCGACGACGCCGATCGACCAGGCCCGCTTGTTGGTCCGGGCGTCGACGGCCTTGGTGATGGCGTCTTCGAGGTCGTCGGCGACCTCGTCGAGGTAGCGATGCTCGACGCGGCGACGCAGCCGGGCCTCGTCGACGTCCACGATCAGGCACGCGCCACCGTTGAGGGTCACGGCCAGCGGCTGCGCCCCGCCCATGCCGCCGCAGCCGCCGGTGAGCGTCAGGGTGCCGGCCAGCGTGCCGCCGAACCGCTTTTCCGCTGCGGCAGCGAAGGTTTCGTAGGTGCCCTGCACGATGCCCTGGGTGCCGATGTAGATCCAGGAGCCCGCGGTCATCTGGCCGTACATGGTCAACCCGAGCTGCTCGAGCCGCCGGAACTCGGGCCAGGTGGCCCAGTCGCCGACCAGATTCGAGTTGGCGATCAGCACCCGCGGCGCCCACTCGTGGGTCTGCCACACGCCGACCGGTTTGCCGGACTGCACCAGCATGGTCTCGTCGGGCGCGAGGGTTTCGAGCGTGCGCACCATGGCGTCGAAGCTCGCCCAGTTGCGCGCGGCCCGGCCGGTGCCGCCGTAGACCACGAGATCGTCGGGTCGTTCGGCGTTCTCCGGGTCCAGGTTGTTCATCAACATGCGCAGCGGCGCTTCGGTGTACCAGCTGCGGGCGGTCAGGGTTGTGCCGCGGGGAGCGCGTACCGGACGGGCACCTTCCATTGGAACTCTCCCTTGAATATCGAAAAGGATTGGCGGATGGGTTAATCGATAAACAGGTTGCGATCCGCAGCCCGCTGGTCGAACTCTTCGAGCCGGCGCTGGCCATGCTCGGGAAGGGCTTCGGTGAGCGCATGCAGCAGGCTCATCGTCAGGGCCATGGGCGCGACGGCGGAATCGAAGGTCAGGGTCGAGGCCACCGGTGCGGCCAACAGATCGTCGACCTCGTTGGCCAGCGGGCACAACGGGCTGTCGGTGACCAGTGCGACGCGCAACCCGAGGCTGCGGGCGAAGTGGATCGAATCCAGCAGCGCACGGGGATAACGCGGCAGGCCGAAGACCAGAAGCCACGTGGCACCTGCGACGCGGGCGCTGACCAGGGCGTCGTCACCCGAGGATCCCTCCGGGACCGAACGCACGTCCGGATGGACCTTCGCCGCGAAATGCACGAACAGGTCGGCGAACGGCTTGGACACCCGCAGCCCGAGCACCGGCAGGGGCCGGGATTCGGCCAGGAAACCGCCGATCCTTTCGACCCGTTCGCCGGCCCACGGGCTGGATGCGAGCTCCGTCAGGTTCGTGGTTTCGGCGGCCACCAGGCGGCGCAGGGCACTGACGGCGTCGGGATCCGCACCGCTGCCGCGCAGCTGTTCCTGCACCTGCGACCTGGCCTGTTCGCGCAGTTCGGGGTAGCCGTCGAAGCCCAGCGCGGTCGCGAAGCGGCTGACGGTCGGCTGACTGACCCCTGATCGCCTGCCCAGCTCCTCGGCGCTGAGCCACACCGCTTCGTCGGGATGTTCGAGCAGAAACGCGGCCACGCGCCGTTGCGCCGGCGACAGTTGACGGCCTTCGAGCAGCATGTTCAGCCAACGTCGCACGCTGGCGGCAGCTGCTGGTGTCTGCCCTGTCGGCATCAGCCCTCGATTCGCCGGAGTTAGCCCAGAATGTGCTCCCTGAATGAAAATCTGTCAAGTCGCGTCATCAATATCAAATGAATAGTCATGCTAATCGGAAGATGACTACTTGATGATTTCATTCATGCAGCGGTACCGTGGTCCGCACCACAAGCAGGGAGAAGAACCACATGACGACCTCCAGTACGCAGCTTCGGGTCACCGTCGGGCAGGGCCCGGTCACCGAAGCCGATGTCGTCGCCGTTGCCCGGCACGGCGCGGGTGTCGAACTGGGTGCCGACGCGCTCGCCGCGATCGCGGCCGCCCGCGAGGTCGTCGACGCACTCGCGCACGACGTCAAACCGCATTATGGAGTCTCGACCGGATTCGGCGCGCTGGCCAGCGTGCACATCCCGAATGAGCAGCGCGTGCAGCTGCAGCGCTCGCTGATCCGGTCGCACGCCGCGGGCTCCGGACCCGAGGTCGAGCGCGAGGTCGTCCGCGCATTGATGCTGCTGCGGCTGTCCACCCTGGCCACCGGGCGCACCGGGGTGCGGACGGAAACCGCGAAAACCCTGTGCGCACTGCTCGATTCCGGGATCACCCCGGTGGTGCGCGAGTACGGTTCGCTGGGCTGTTCGGGGGATCTGGCTCCGCTGGCGCACGTCGCGCTGTCATTGCTCGGCGAGGGCGAGGTGCGCGACGCCGCAGGCGAACTGCGCCCGTCGGCCGAGGCGATGCGGGCGGCCGGCATCGAGCCGATCCATCCCGCGGAGAAGGACGGCCTGGCGCTGATCAACGGCACCGACGGCATGCTCGGCATGCTGCTGCTGGCGTGCCACGACCTCGACATGCTGCTGCGCTGCGCCGACATCACCGCCTCGATGAGCGTCGAGGCCATGCTCGGCACGGACCGGGTGTTCGCGGCCGATCTGCAGGCCCTGCGGCCCCAGCCGGGCCAGGCCGTGGCGGCCGCGAATATGCGTGCACTGCTGGCGGATTCACCGATCGTCGCAAGCCATGTCGGCCCAGACTGCACCTACGTTCAGGACGCATACTCGATGCGGTGCGCGCCGCAGGTCGCGGGCGCTGCCCGGGACACCCTCGCGCACGCGCGGACCATCGCGGGCTACGAGCTGGCGTCGGCGGTCGACAACCCGGTGGTCACGCTGGACGGCCGCGTCGAATCCAACGGCAACTTCCACGGCGCACCCGTGGCCTACGTGCTGGACTTCCTCGCCATTCCGGTGGCCGATGTGGCGTCGATGAGCGAACGCCGCACCGACCGCATGCTCGACGTGGCGCGGTCGCGTGGTCTGCCGCCGTTCCTCGCGCACGACGCCGGCGTCGATTCGGGGCACATGATCGCGCAGTACACCCAGGCCGCGATCGTGTCGGAGCTCAAGCGGCTGGCCGTCCCGGCCAGCGTCGACTCGATCCCGTCGAGCGCGATGCAGGAGGACCACGTGTCGATGGGGTGGTCGGCCGCGCGCAAACTGCGCCTGGCGATCGACGGCCTCACGCGGGTGCTCGCGATCGAACTGCTGACCGCGGCCCGCGCCATCGACCTGCGCGCGCCGCTGCTGCCGGGCCCTGCCACGGGCGCCGTCGTGGCCGCGCTGCGCGAGCGGGTCGCCGGGCCCGGCCAGGACCGATTCCTTTCGCAGGAGGTCGAGGCCACCGTCGAGTTCGTCCGTAGCGGCGCCGCGGTGGACGCCGCGAACTCGGCGCTCGCGCAGCCGTTGCAGTCGGTATCGGCCGAACGTTGACGTAGCCGCCGCCTCACATGCAGTCCGGCGGGATCGTGAGCACACCGTGATGGGCGCTTCACACAGTGCGACATTTCGGCAATATCGGCTTCCTAACCTCGGGGCATGTCTGGAACACGAAGCGTCGTGGTCGTCGGTCACGGCATGGTGGGGCACCGCTTTGTCGAGGCGTTGCGGGCCAGGGACACCGCAGGCGAGTGGCGGGTCACGATCCTCGCCGAGGAGGCCGACGCGGCCTACGACCGCGTCGGGCTCACCGCGTACACCGAGCACTGGGACCGCGCGCAGGTGGCGCTGCCGGGTAACGACTACGCGGGCGATGACCTGGTCGACCTGAGGCTGGGCAGCGCGGTCGTCGAGATCGACCGGGACGCACGTACCGTGCGCACCGCGGCCGGCGAGACCTTTGCCTACGACACGTTGGTACTCGCCACCGGGTCGTACGCCTTCGTGCCGCCCGTGCCGGGGCGCGACCTGCCCGGCTGCCATGTCTACCGCACACTGGACGACCTTGACGCCATCCGCGCGAGCGCCCAGACCGCGTTGGGCTCGAAGTCGCCGGTCGGCGTGGTGATCGGTGGTGGTCTGCTCGGCCTGGAAGCGGCAAACGCGTTGCGGCAGTTCGGGTTGAGCACACACGTTCTGGAGATGTCACCGCACCTGATGGCGGCTCAGCTCGACGAGGCCGGCGGCGTGCTGCTGAACCGCATGATGCGGGGCCTCGGCATCGAGGTGCACACCGCGGTCAGCACCGAGAGCATCCAGCCTGCGCAGAAGCACAAGCCGCTGCGGCGCTCCGCGATCGACGACTCGCTGCGAGTGTCACTCAACGACGGCACCGCGATCGACGCCGGAGTGGTGATCTTCGCCGCCGGCGTGCGTCCGCGCGATGAGTTGGCCCGTGACGCCGGTCTGGACATGGCGCAGCGTGGCGGTGTGCTCACCGATCTGACTTGTGTGACAAGCGATCCCAACATCTATGCGATCGGCGAGGTGGCCGCCATCGAGGGCCGCTGCTACGGCCTGGTGGCTCCGGGATACACCACCGCGGAGGTGGTGGCCGACCGCCTGCTCGGCGGCGCGGCCGAGTTCCCCGGCGCGGACATGTCGACCAAGCTCAAGCTGCTCGGCGTCGACGTCGCAAGTTTCGGTGACGCGAAAGGGCTTACGCCGAACTGCCTGGAGGTCGTGGTCAACGACCCGGTCAAGCAGACCTACGCCAAACTGGTGCTGTCCGACGATGCCAAGACCCTGCTCGGCGGCATTCTGGTCGGCGACGCCTCGTCCTACGGCGTGCTGCGGCCCATGGTGGCAAGTGAACTGCCCGGCGACCCGTTGGCGTTGATCGCCCCCGCGACCGACGGTGAGTCGTCCGGGCTGGGCGTGGGCGCGCTACCCGACATCGCACAGATCTGCTCGTGCAACAACGTCACCAAAGGTGATCTCAAGGAAGCGATCTGCGGAGGCTGCACCGATGTTCCCGGCCTGAAGAAGTGCACGCTGGCGGGCACCTCGTGTGGGTCGTGTGTGCCGCTGCTCAAGCAGCTGCTCGAGGCCGAGGGCGTCGAGCAGTCCAAGGCACTGTGCGAGCACTTCAGCCAGTCGCGGGCTGAGCTGTTCGAGATCATCAGCGCCACCGAGATCCGCACGTTCTCCGGTCTGATCGAGCAGTTCGGCACCGGAAAGGGTTGCGACATCTGCAAACCCACGGTTGCCTCCATCTTGGCGTCCACCAGCTCGGACCACATCCTGGAGGGCGAGCAGGCCTCACTGCAGGATTCCAACGATCACTTCCTGGCCAACATTCAGCGCAACGGCAGCTACTCGGTGGTGCCCCGGGTGCCCGGCGGCGACATCACGCCCGAGCAGCTGATCCTCATCGGCGAGATCGCCAGGGACTTCGACCTGTACACCAAGATCACCGGCGGTCAGCGCATCGACATGTTCGGTGCTCGGGTGGAACAGCTGCCCGAGATCTGGCGCAGGCTGGTCGAGGGCGGCATGGAATCCGGTCAGGCATACGGGAAGTCGCTGCGCACCGTGAAGAGTTGCGTGGGCAGTGACTGGTGCCGGTACGGCCAGCAGGACTCGGTTCAGATGGCCATCAACCTCGAGCTGCGCTACCGCGGCCTGCGCTCGCCGCACAAACTCAAGATGGGTGTCTCGGGCTGTGCCAGGGAATGCGCCGAGGCCCGCGGCAAGGACGTCGGCGTCATCGCCACCGAAACCGGCTGGAACCTCTACGTGTGCGGCAACGGTGGTATGACGCCCAAGCACGCCCAGCTGCTGGCCGGTGACCTCGACGATGAGACGCTGATCCGCTACATCGACCGGTTCCTGATGTTCTACATCCGTACCGCCGACCGGTTGCAGCGCACCGCGCCGTGGCTGGAGAGCCTCGACGGCGGGCTGGATCACCTGCGTGACGTGGTGTGCAACGACTCTTTGGGTCTGGCAGCCGAATTCGAGGCAGCGATGCTACGCCACGTCGACGGTTACGCGTGCGAATGGAAGGGCGTCCTGGAGGATCCCGACAAGCTCGCGCGGTTCGTGTCGTTCGTCAACGCACCCGATGTCGCCGATCCCACCGTGGCGTTCACCGACCGGGCTGGGCGCAAGGTGCCGGTCACCGCGCTGGGGATGCCCACCGTCGTCCAGGAGGCGAAATGACACTGCTCGACGATCACCAAGGCATCGACGCACCGACGTCGCACGAGTGGACCACGGCATGCCGGTTCGATTTTCTGATGCCGTGCCGCGGGGCGGCCGTCCTGCTGCCCGACGGTTCGCAGGCCGCGCTCTTCCGCCTCGACGACGGCTCGCTGCATGCGATCGGCAACATCGACCCGTTTTCCGGTGCGGCGGTGCTCTCGCGTGGCATCGTCGGTGACCGTGGTGGCCGGGCGGTCGTCCAGTCGCCGATCAAGAAGCAGGCGTTCGCGTTGGACGACGGCAGCTGCCTCGACGACCCCGCGGTGTCGGTACCCGTCTACCGGACCCGGCTCACGCCTGACGGTTTCGTTCAGATCGCCGGCTAGCACCAGGCAGTGCAACGAGCGTTACGTGCGCGAATCGATTGGGCGTGCCGGCTCCGATGGCCGCAACGTCGCGTCGTCCCTGGTGGTGATCGGCGACACCATTATCTGAAGGCTCCGGCATGATGTCTTCTGAATACTGTGGCGAGTGTGCAGCTTTTCAGGCCGGTTTTCACGGATCTCACCCGAAAAGCTGCACGCTCGCCACAGCGTCTGGAACAGGACTACACCGGCCGAGACAACCAGACAGCCGAACGTACGGCCAGTTATTGGCAGGCAGATGCGCCGCTCCCGCCAACGGACACGACCGCGCGGTGCACCGGTTCGCGCTGACCGGACCTGCCCTTGCTCAGCTGTCCAGCGTCCAGTGCGCGTCGCGCCCGGGCTGTTTGCAGCGGCGCACGTCGCCGCGGCGTTCGAGCACCGTCAGATTGCGGTACACCGCCTCGATGACGACGGGTTCCCGGAAACGTTCGTGGACGTGATCACGGAGTTGCGCGGTGGTCATCGACCCTCGGCAACCTTCCAGCGCACCGAGCAACCGTTGCCGTAACCGCTCGGCCGGCGTGGGGTCAGTTGCTGGCACGACGGCCGTCACCGTTCGCACATGCGGCGTCGCGCAGCGTCGTTACCTGTGCCGTTACCATTTATCCGTACTTCCCCACGTACCACGATCTGTCGATGCACCAACGATAGCTGAGTACAGATCGGCAAATCTGCTCATCGCGACCTGCTGGAATGCCAGCGGGGGAGCTTACCAAGGTCAACGTCCAGCGTACAAACCGTTTTGATCCATCGCGCCGCAAAGGTGAACGGTGGTTGAACTGCTGCGGTGGGGTAGCCCACTAGGTGCCCAGCTAACTAGAAAAGTTCGCTGGACGCGGCTAGTATCGCTTTCGGGGTGAGCCTCTCGGAGGGGATTGCATCAATGTTTGGGCGTTCGATAGTGAATCTGCTCGGCGCGTCGGCCGTGCTCGGCGCGCTGATCGCGGCTGCCATGCCGATGGGACTGAATGCGGTGGACCGTGCCGGTGCACCGATTCCCTGTGGCAACGGGCTTCGCCCGAGTTATGAGGTTGCGGCGAAGCAGGACCAGCTCAATCTGGACCAGGCCACACTGGCCGGGCCGGCGTACGTGGTGAGCGATTACACCGCGCAGTGCACGGCGCTGATCACCGAGCGACGCACCGTTGCGGCGTCGGTCGGCGGCGCGGGCGTGGCGCTGGTGCTGGCGGGGTGCTGCGCGCCGCACGTGGCGCGCAGGCTGTCGGCGGTACGGGCCTCACGCCGCGGCAGGAAGGCTCAGCACGCCGGCGCGGCGGAAGCGGTTCGCTATCAGCCGCACCATGCCGCTGTGCGTGCCCAGCGGGGCGCTGACGAGGTCGGCACCGGAATCACGCAGCCGATCCTGGAAGAGTCCGTCGGCAAGCAGGTAGGACGCCACAGCTATGCGGCGGTTGCCGCGGCGGCGTTGCGTGGCGACGGCATCGGCAACACCGGGGGAGCCGGTGGCGGCATAGGCCAGTTCTACGCGATCGCCGGTCACAGCTGACAGCAGCGCCGCAGTGCGGCGCAGGTCGGACTGGGCGCCGGGGTCCGACGTCCCTGCTGCCGCGAGGATGACGGAATCTCCTGGTCGCCAGCCGGATTCGCGCAGCCGGTCGGCCAGCACCCGGACGGTGCCGTGACACGGTCCCAACGGTGCGGTGACCGTGACGGCCGGGTGTCCGCTCGCGGCCACATGGGCAGGCACGTCGGCCCGAACGTGATAACCGCTGGCGAGAAATGCGGGCACCACGACGACGGGCGCATCGGTCGGCAGGCCCGCGATCACCTCGCTGGGGGTCGGCCCGACGACGTCGACGAACGACACGTGGACAGTGCGGCCGAGCAGGTGCGACACCCGGTCGGCGAGGTCTCCGATCATGGCGACGCCTCCGGGCTTGCGGGTGCCGTGCGCGACGAGGACGAGACTCATAACGCGTGCGCCAAATCGCCGCCGGCGCCAATTGGCTCGTCGACCGCGAGCCGGTAACCCCGTTTGACCACTGTCGACACGATGTTCTTGTCGCCCAGCGCCGTTCGCAGCCGCAGTACCGCGGTCTCGACGGCGTGGGTGTCGGTGCCGCTGCCCGGCAGCGCACCGAGCAGATCGAACCGGGACACCACCGCGCCAGGCCGGTTGGACAACGCGCGAATGGTCGCCATCGCGGCAGGCGACAGGGACTTGACGACGCCGTCGACCATGACACACGTGCCGCGGATCTCCAGCACGTGGCCGGCCACCCGAACGGTGCGGGCCTGCAGCAGCGGCAGCTCGTCGGTGATGTGCCGGGCCAGCGCGCCCAACCGCATACGTTCGGGCGACGACGTCGGCACGCCGAGCCGCACGAGCGGACGGGCCGTGACCGGGCCGACGCACATCGCGTGCACGTCGGTCCGCATCGCCGACAACACCGCATCGGCGATCCCCAGTTCGGTGGCCCGCATGAGCACCGATGCCACGGCCGGTGCGGACGTGAAACTGACTGCGTCGAAACGACGTTCGGCTATGCCGGTGACGAGCTGATCGAACTCGCCGTCGCGCGGCGCGGGATGCCAGCGGTACACCCGGATGGGCACCACGTCGGCCCCGGCCGCGCGCAGCTCATCGAGGAACTCGGGGAAAGGATCCCACTCGTCGGTGGCGCCGTGCAGCTGAACGGCGATGCGGCGGCCGGCCACGCCGCCCTCGACCAGATAGCGCAGTACCTCGCGCGACGATTCGGACTCGGGCGACCATTCCTCGGGTAACCCTGCCGCGCGCAGTGCCCCGGTGGCCTTGGGGCCGCGCGACACCACCCGGGCCCTGCCCAGTGCGCTGGTCAACTCGGCTGCCAGACCCCAGCCGTCGGCGGCGGCGATCCAGCCGCGGAAGCCGATGCCGGTGGTGGCGACCACGATGTCGGGCGGCAGGTCGATCAGCGACGCGGTGTGAGCCCGCAGCTCGTCGTCGTCGGGCAGCGGCACCATGGTGATCGCGGCAGCGCTGGTCACCGTGGCGCCGCGGCGGGTCAGCAGCGCGCTGAGCTCATCGGCGCGTCGGGAGGAGGTCACCGCCACCCGGAACCCGGTGAGCGGTGCCCAGTCAGGCTCACTCATGTTCTCAGTGAACGCAGGGCGTGTTTCCACTGGATTACCCAGCCATTGCCGAGGCGTGTCGGTCGGCGGGTGCGACTGTGACGCCGGTCGCAGCCGGCCGCCTGACGTAGCGGAACCAGGTCACGGCCGAAGCCAGGATGTAGAAGGCCAGGAAGATCCAGAACGCGGT
This sequence comes from Mycolicibacterium mageritense, assembly GCF_010727475.1. Lineage (NCBI taxonomy): Bacteria > Bacillati > Actinomycetota > Actinomycetes > Mycobacteriales > Mycobacteriaceae > Mycobacterium > Mycolicibacterium mageritense. The sequence goes on along the minus strand of NZ_AP022567.1, from coordinate 1,810,796 downwards.
GGTGGCAGACCCGCTGGACAGGTAGGACTGGCGCAGGGCCAGGTTGATGCCCACGCCGCCCAGCGCACCGACGGCGCCGGCGAATCCGATCAGGGCGCCTGACATCGACAGCGACCACCGCTGCCGCTCCTCCTCGCTGACCTGCAGCGAGTGGCTACGCGCCTCGAAGATCGACGGGATCATCTTGTACACCGAGCCGTTGCCGAGCCCGCTGAGCAGGAACAGCGCGATGAACCCGACGACGTAGCCGCCCATCATCAGGCCGGTCGCCGCGCCCGCGCTGTGATCGTCGAAGACGCTGATCGCCACCAACAGTCCCGCGGCCAAGATCATGCCGCCGAACACCGCGAGCGTGACACGTCCGCCGCCGATGCGGTCGGCGAGCTTGCCGCCGTAGACGCGGGACAGCGATCCGAGCAGCGGTCCGATGAAGGCGATCTGCGCGGCGTGCAGCGAGGCCTGCGCCGGGCTCTGCCCGCCCGCGGCGAAGTTGATCTGCAGCACCTGGCCGAATGCGAACGCGAAGCCGATGAACGAGCCGAAGGTGCCGATGTAGAGCAGCGAGATCACCCAGGTATCACGTTGGGCGAGAATCGCTTTCATGGCACCGAGGTCGATCTTGTGCTGCTCGAGGTTGTCCATGTAGAGCGCAGCGCCGATACCTGCGACGGCCAGCGCCACCAGGTAGATCGCACACACCCAGTACGGCGCACGGTTGCCCGCCGTGGCGATCACCAGCAGACCCACCAACTGGATCATCGGCACGCCGATGTTGCCACCGCCCGCGTTGAGGCCGAGGGCCCAGCCCTTGAGCCGCTGTGGGTAGAACGCGTTGATGTTGGTCATCGACGACGCGAAGTTGCCGCCGCCGAAGCCGGCCAGCGCCGCACACACCAGGTACGGCCACAGCGGCAGGCCCGGATTGGCCAGCAGCACCATGGTGCCGATCGTGGGGATCAGGAGCACGAAGGCCGAGAACACGGTCCAGTTGCGGCCCCCGAAGGTCGCCGTGGCCAGCGTGTACGGGATACGCAGGCAGGCGCCGACCAGGGTGGCGGTGGCGCCGAGCAGGAACTTGTCCCCGGCCGAGAAGCCGTACACCGACTCCGGCATGAACAGCACCATCACCGACCAGATCGACCAGATGGAGAAGCCTACGTGTTCGGCGAACACGGACCAGATCAGGTTGCGACGCGCGATGAACTTGTTTCCGGCTTCCCAGGCCACCGTGTCTTCGGGATCCCAGTTCGTGATGCGATTCGGCATGCGCGCAACGCTAGAAAGCGTTTATTGCCCAAAGGCTGCCCGCGATGACCCGGCCGTGAAATTCCGCTCACCTCTTCGGCCGGTGGCGTGTGAGCCTCCGTTACCACGGTGGTTACCAGACGTCTCCGTCGCGCCAGTCGCACGTGATCTCGGCCGTGGTGTCCAGTTCCACGCCTATCGGCAGCACGAACAGCGACCGGTCGTCGTCGGGCGTGCGCGTCACCCCGGCCGGCTTGAGCACCGACGTCGGGCCCTGCCAGGCCAGCCAGCCCCGCGCGGTGTACATGTGCCTGCCCTCGTCGGACGCGCTGAGCGCACCGAGCTGATAGGCACCGCGCAGCACCTGTTCGACGGCGTCCATGACCGCGGTGCCCAGGCCCTGGCCGCGCCAATCCTCCCGGACCGCCACGCCTTCGACGTACCCGCAGCGCAGCGCGGTGTCGCGGTAGAGCAGCCGGCGCTGCACCACCGCGGCGTGCGCGATGAGCGCTCCGTGATGACAGATCAACGCGTGCATGCCGCCGAGTGCGTGCTCCCAGTCGGCATCGGTGAAGTCGCCACCGAACGCCTCGATGACCATGCGCCGCGCGCCCTCACGGGTCTCCTGGTCGAGATCGGACGTGTGGACCAGTCGTGCGGTGTGGATCTCCCGGACGCGGGCAGCACTGAGATCCTGCGTTAACACACCATGTTTCTACCAGCGCAGTGCGCCGATGGCGATCGCACCGTCGAATTCGACGAAAAGGCTGCCCCGGGCGCAGGTGGACGACCGTTTCGTCGAATTCGCGGACCGCGGCAGGTTCAGTCGAACGGGCGGCGCGGATGTGCCCAGTGCAACCGGACGGTCTGTCCGGGGCGCACCTGGCCCAGTTTGTCGATGTCCTCGTCGGTGACGACGCCGATCACCGGATATCCGCCGGTGACCGGATGGTCAGGCCCGAGGATCACCGGAAAACCGTTGGGCGGGATCTGGATTGCCCCGCGGGTCGCGCCTTCACTGGGCAGTTGCCGGTCCGGCCAGCGGTAGTCCAGCGGCATGCCCACCAGGCGCATGCCGACCCTGTCGCTGCGGTTGGTCACCAGCCAGTTGGTCCGGATCAGCACGTCTGGGTCGACGAACCAGTCATCCCGTGGCCCGGGCACCACCTGCAGCTCCACGATGTCGTCGGTGATCGCCGCGACCGGCGCCTGCTCGAGTTCGGGGAACTCGTCGGTGTGCTCACCGACCGGCAGGATGTCGCCCGGTTGCAGCGGGGTCGGGCCGATCGCCGACATCACGTCGTAGCTGCGGGAGCCCAGCACCGGCTCGACGTCGATGCCGCCGCGGACCGCCAGGTAGCTGCGCAGCCCGGAGTGCGGGGCGCCCAGCGATATCACCTCACCGTCACGTACGTGATGGATGCTGTTGGTGCCGAATGGAATTCCGTTGACAGCCGGGTCGGTGTCGGCGCCCGTGACGGCGATGGCGACGTCGCCGCCGCACACGCGCGCGGAGAACCCACCGAACGTCACCTCGATGGTGGCGTGCTCGCCAGGATTGGCCACCAGGCGGTTGGCCAGGGTGTGTGACCGGCGGTCGGCGGCGCCGGAGCGGGTCACACCGAGATGCGCCATGCCGGCTCTGCCGAGATCCTCGAGCAGCGCCAACGGGCCGGTGCGCAGAACTTCCAGAGTGGTGGTCATCGGAGCCCTCCTAGCCGATCGCTCGGAACTGCACCCACATGCCGGGGGTGAGAAGTGCGGGTTTTTCGCGCTCGACGTCGAACATCACGGCGTCGGTGTGCCCGATCAACTGCCAGCCGCCCGGGGACTGCCGTGGATAGATGCCGCTGAACTCACCGGCCAGCGCCACGGCCCCGGCGGGGACACTCGTGCGCGGTTCGGCCCGGCGCGGCACCCGCAGGCGTTCGTCGCCGCCCACCAGGTAGGCGAAACCCGGTGCGAATCCACCGAATCCGACCCGCCAGGGGGTGCCGGTGTGCGCCGCGACGACCTGCGCCGGGCTGAGCCCCGTGCGCTCGGCGACCTCGTGCAGGTCGGCACCGTCGTAGACCACGTCGATGGTCACGTCGACCCTGCCGCCTGCGGGTTCGGTCGGGACCGCCTCAGGCGCCACCCGCAGCTTGCCGAGCCGTTGCCGGGTGGGTGCCTGATAGCGCGGCCCCGCGAGCTTGATCAGGACCGTACGCGACGCCGGGACGATGTCGACCACGCCGAGCAGATCGGCCGAGCGCAGTGTCTCTGTCCATGCCAAAACTTCGGCGGTGCTGTCGAATTCGAGCAGCAGCGCCTGATCTCCGTATTCATGGACCACGCCCGGTACCAGGCTCCTGTCCATGACATCTGATGCCACACTCATGCCCCGAAACTACCCGCGAGTAGCTAAGAACGCCCGAGGTTTATGAGCCTTGCCAGAGCTGCCTTACCGAAGCCTCAAACCGCGAGCTGATATGTGGGTTCGCGACGCTTGATGATGGCGATGACGCGGTAAGTGATCGGCAGCATGACGACCTCGACCGCGGTCTTGTAGAACCAGCCCAGCGCCGTGTAGACGACGAAATCGCGGAACGTGCTGATCCCGATCGCGCTGGCCGCGATGGCACAGAACACCAGGGTGTCGCCCAACTGACCGGCGAACGTGGAGCCGACCAGGCGCGCCCACAGGTGCTTCTCCTTGGTGCGTTCCTTGATCGCCACCACGACCCACGCGTTGATGGTCTGCCCGACGATGAACCCGGCCAGGCCGGCCACGATCAACTGCGTGTAGGCGTGCACGATGTTCTCGAAGTGAGCCTGATTGGTGTAGAAATCCGCGGCGGGCAGATACACGGTCACCCAGAACATGAACGCCGCCAAGATGTTCATCGCAAACCCGAGGAAGATCGCGCGGCGTGCGGCCTTGAACCCGTACACCTCCGAGAGCACATCACCGATCACGTACGTGAGCGGGAAGACGATGAAGCCGCCGTCGGTGATGATGGGGCCGAAGGCGACCCCTTTGGTCGCGGTGACGTTCGAGATGATCACCAAGGCCGTGAAAACCGCGACCAGGATCGGATAGTAGGCCGAGCCGACCGTCGCGGTGCCGCGGTGCTCGTGCTCCTGGGTGTCTGTCACCCGGTCATTTTGTCAGGAGAGTGCGCGGGCCAGCAGCGGTGGCAGTTGATCGGCGACCACCGGGTAGGACAGCGGCGACGCGAACGCGATGGCGCCTGCGAGTTCCTTGGTGGTGAACACGTTGCGGTTGGTCGTGGTCGCGCGCAGTTGCGCGATGGCCGGGTCGGCCAGCAGCCGGTCGCGTTCCTCGTCGCTCTCGGTGGTCCAGATCAGCACGTCGGCGCCGTCGAGCACCGACGCCATCTGATCGCGCGGGATCAGCGCGGGCGCATCGGGAACGGTGAAACCGAGTTGTGTCAGGAATTCGGTGCGCCACCCCGTTCTGGTCTGCACGCTGTCGCGGAACAGCGTGCCGGACAGCAGCAGGGCTTTCCTCCCGGAGAACTGCGGGTTGTTGGTCGCGGCCGCCTTGAACTTGTCGTCGACACCGGTGATCAGACCGGTCATCTCGTCGTTCTTGAACACAGCCTGGCCGATGACCCTGGCCTGATCGCGCCAGGGCTCGAAGAAGGCGTCCTGTCCGGATTGCGCCACGGTGGGCGCGATCTCCGACAGCTTGGCGTAGGTGTCGGCGTCGAGGCCCGCGTTGGTGGCGACGATGAGGTCGGGTTTGAGTGCGGCGATCGGATCGATCTGGATGCCGTCGGCCAGGCTCAGCACCGCGGGCTGCGCCCCCGCGAGTCTGGGCTGCGCCCACGGCCACACCGCGAACGGTTCACCACCGAACCATTCGGTGACCGCGACCGGCACGACCCCGAGCGCCAGGAGATCGTCCTGCTCGGTGAAGCCCGCGCTCACGACGCGTTGTGGTGGGCCGGGGATCTTGGTCTCGCCGAACACGTGCCGGATGGTGACCGACCCGTCCTTGGCGACCTCTCCCGGCTTTTCCGAGCTGCATGCGGCGACCAGCGCCATCCCGGCGGTGATCGCCAGGAATCCACGCCGGGACACGGTTGTCGGCACTTAGCCAGGGTAACTGTTAACTGTTACCCGATGGTGAAGTTGCCGAACAGTACGGCGGCGAGTCCGAGCGCCACCACGATGTTGACCACTGTTGCCGACGCGAACACCGCGACCGGCCGCCAGCCCGCCTCGCGCAGGCCCTTCAGGGAGAACTCCAGGCCGATCGAGACGAACGCGAAGATGAGGAACCAGGTGCGCAGGTCGTTGACGGTCGCGATGGCCGGGGTGCCCGCTTTGCCGGCGTACTGCAGATACAGCGTCCCGATGATCGACGCGGCGATGAAGCCGAGCACGAATTTCGGGAACCGGTCCCAGAATTCGCGAACGGACGGGCGCGCGTCGGCGGCGCTCTTGCGCTCGACTTTCAGTGCGAAGTAAGCCGTGAGCGCGATCGCGACGATGCCGATGAGGGCGTTCTGGGTGGTCTTGACGATCGTCGCGATCTGCAAGGCCTGCTCGCCTGCGATCGCGCCGGATGCCGCGACCGCGGCGGTGGTGTCGATGTTGCCGCCGATCCACGCGCCCGCCACCGCGTCGGACAGCCCGAACACGTCGGCCAGCCACGGCAACAGGAAGATCGAAGGCAGTGCGAACGCGATGACCAGTGACGCCGCGTACGCCAGCTGTTCCTTCTTGGCCTGCACGGCGCCTGCCGCGGCGATCGCGGCGCTGACTCCGCAGATCGAGACGGCCGACGCCAGCAGCGCGCGTAGCTTGTCCTCCAGTCCCAGTTTGCCGCCGAGCCACCACGTGAAGCCGAACACGATCGAGATCAGCAGCAGGGCCTGGATGATTGCCGGTCCCGCCGCGGTCACGAGCACCTTGAGATTGATGGATGCGCCGAGCAGCACCAGGCCGGTTTTGATGAAGAACTCGGTGCGGAAGCCGTTCGACAGCGCGTCGCGCACGGCCAGTTTGGTCAGGACGGCGTTGCCGATCAGGCCCAGAGCGATTGCGTAGACCGGGAATTCGATCGACTTCGCGACTTTGGCGAAAGGTGTACCTGCGGCCCACTGCGGTACCTGGGCTTCCAGGAATCGCGTCGCGGCGCCGAGGACGATGACGACGACGACCCCGGCGACGGCGTAGCCGACCCCCGACGACCGTTGCTGTTCCTCGGTTTCGGTCACGGGATCACGCTGCCGGGGATCGCGCCGACCAGTACCAGTGCCAGCAGTGCCAGGCCGACGATCACGGCCAGCCAGTCCTCGTTCACGCGCGCCACGGTAGCCAGCCGCCGGTCCCCCGAGAACGGTTGTGATCACTGCGAATGCAAAGTCTGCGGTGCCACTATTGTCGTTAACGCATAATTTTGCGGGGCCGAGAATATCGTTTTACACATGATCAGGCGCTTGTCATTGTTCGGCTTGCTGGGACTGGCCATCCCGTTCGCCGTGAGCACGGCCCCGCCCGCCGCGGCCGAGTGCGTCAATGCCGGTGGCTCCACGGTGTGTGCTCAGGGCACGGTGCGTGGTGGTGGTCCGGAGCCGCCGACCGCCGGACCGTATGTGCCGTATCCCTGCGAATACGACTGGTACTGCCAGGGAGGTGGTCTCGACATCATCATCGGGGGCGGGGACATCGACTGGGGTCGCCCGGGCCGCCCGGGCCGGTAGACAGTTCAACTTCGACTCAACTTCGAACAAGGAGCCACGATGTTTTCCCGTGTGATCGCCACCGGAGCAATCAGCTTGTCGCTGTTGGCCGGAAGCGTTGCGACTGCCGCCGCCGACGAGCCGAACTGCACGGCCGCCGATCTGGCCGGCGTCATGGCCGGGGTCAGTGCGTCGACGTCGGCGTACCTGTTCACCCACCCCGACGTGAATGCGTTCTTCACGTCGCTCAAGGGGCAGCCCAAGGATCAGATCCGTGATCAGGTGCGGACGTATCTGGACGGCAATCCTCAGGTGCGGGACGAACTGCAGGGCATCCGCCAGCCGTCGGTCGACTTCCGTAACCGCTGCGGTTAAGGCGTCAGGGCGAGGCTGAGCGCGCTCTGCACCGCGTCGGGCTCGCCCTCGATGCGTGAATTCGCTATCAGGTCAACGCGTTTCCACAGGCCCAGGTACAGCGTGTTGGCGTCAGCCGTGACGGTGGCGGCTGGTTCGCCGTCGCCGAGGTGCCATGCGTCGCCCGTGTCGGTGGATTCGAACCGGATGGCGTCGCCGACCGGTTCGGTCCGGCCCAGCCTCACTTGGCGCGGATAGAACACCGTCAAGAGCTCATCGACGCCGTCGGCCGCGAACGCCGGAGCGAAAGCCGGTGTGGCGCCGAACACGGACTCGAGATCGAAGCGGTGCACGGCGTGTTCGTGCGCCTGGCGGCGGATCCAGAATCCGGCCAGCCGTGGTGGCGGGCCGAAGTTCCAGCACGGCTCGTCGGGGGTGATGGCGCGCATCGCGATCAGGTAGCTCGATATGCCGTCGATGAAGTCGGCGACCGCCCGGGACAGGTCGTCGTCGGGTCGGCGCTCCTCGGCAACCTCGCGGGTGCGCAGAATCTCCCGAACCCAGCCCTGGATCACCCACAGGTGTGCGAGCAGGTCTGCGACGGTCCAGCCGGGACAGGTCGGCACGGGCCTGGACAGGTCGGGGCCGCCCGCCAGTGCCACCGATTGGATCGCGATCAGGTCGGTTTGAAGCTGGCCGAGCAGGGCGTCGTCATCCACTGGAGCAGAATATGGTTCACGCAACCGGTTCGCCCAGCCCGCGCAGCACCACGGCCAAACCGAATTCGAATGCGTCGTCGGCGCGCGCAGGCTGTGTGGTGCCGGTGGCCAGCGCAGCGGCCAGTTCCTGGCCGACTTCGGTGCCCGACTCCCACGGTTCTTCCGGGGCGGCGAGGTCCAGTGCCGAGCCGAGCACGTAGTTGTCGAACAACGTGATGATCCGCAGCGTGTCGGCCGCGTCGAAGCCGGCTCGGGCCAGGGTGACGGCCAGCGCGTTGTACATCCTGAAGGCGTGGCTGCTGTTGACGGCGTACGCGGTCAACAGGGGGATGAGCCGGGGGTAGCGGGCGAAGCTACGCCGGTAGGACCGCATGATGTCGGCGACGACCTCGGCCCACGGGCGCTCGGTGTCGGTGTCGGGCAGGGCGACCTCGGACATCGCGCGCTCGCGCAGGAGTTCGACGATCTGTTCCCGTCCGGACACATGGTTGTACAGCGACGACGGGCTGACCTTGAGCTTGCGCGCCAGCTCGGGGATGGTGAATCCGCCTGTTGTGGTGACCAGATCCATTGCTGCACTGGCGATCCGATCGATGGACAGGATCGGGACCGGTGGTCTCCCCATACATACCCCCCTGGAACGTGCTCCGAATTCTCTCCAGAACTCTTTACAACATCGTGGCCCGTATCACACAATAAACGAAATCTATTCGTTTTAGGAGTGCTGGATGCAGTACCTGATGCCCGCCGAGGGCGTCGCCCAGGATCGGGTGTGGATGGCGTTCCCGTGCGAGGGCTACTCCCTCGGCGACACCGAGGCCGCGCGCCATGAAGCCCGCTCGACGTGGGCTGCGGTCGCGCACGCTGTCGCGCAATTCGAGCCCGTGACCATGCTCGTCGACCCTGTCGAACTCGCCATCGCGAAAAGGTATGTGTCACAGGACATCGAGATCGTCGAGGCACCTCTCGACGACGCCTGGATGCGCGACATCGGGCCGACGTTCGTGCACGCGGCCGACGGTTCGGTGGCCGCCGTGGACTGGACGTTCAACGGCTGGGGCGCCCAGGACTGGGCCCGCTGGGACCGCGACGAGAAGATCGGCGCCACGGTGGCGCGGCTGGCCGGCGTCCCGGTGGTGGATTCGGCACTGGTCAACGAGGGTGGCGGCATTCAGGTCGACGGGCAGGGCACCGTGCTGGTGACCGAGACGGTGCAACTCGATCCCGGCCGCAATCCCGGTATCGCGAAAGCCGAGGTGGAAGCCGAGCTGGCGCGCACCATCGGCGCGACCGACGTGGTGTGGCTGCCCCGCGGGCTGGTCCGTGACAGCGAGCGGTTCGGCACCCGGGGGCACGTCGACATCGTGGCTGCGTTCACGTCCCCGGGCCGGCTGCTGCTGCACACGCAGGCCGCCGAGTCTCATCCGGACAACGTGGTGTGCAAGGAGATTCGGGCCGCTCTCGACGGGCGTTTCGACATCGTCGAGCTGCCCGCGCCCGCGACCCTCACCGACGCCGAGGGCTACGTCGACTACAGCTACATCAACCACCTCGTCGTCAACGGCGGCGTGATCGCGTGCAGCTTCGACGACCCGCACGATGCCGACGCGGTCGCGATCCTGGCCGAGCAGTACCCGGGCCGGACCGTCGTCACGGTCGATGCGCGGCCGCTCTTCGAACGTGGCGGCGGCATCCACTGCATCACTCAGCAACAGCCGTCCCCGATAACCCCGCGCACGTAGGTGTCCCCGCGTAGTGTGCCGTCCGTGGCTGGGTCTGCGGACAAGGAGACATCGACGCTCTTCGACGGTGGCGTGATCTGGACCGGCATGACGACGACCGACGCGTTGCTGGTCGTCGACGGCAAGGTGCGCGCCATCGGGGAGCAGGCCCGGGCTGAGCAGTCCGATGAACGGGTCGACCTGGAGGGCGGATTCCTGATGCCGTCGTTCGGCGACGGGCACGCCCATCCGCTGTACGGTGGCCTCGAATCGGCCGGCCCGCCGGTGCGGCCCTGCCGCTCGGTGGACGAGATCGTCGCAGCCGTCAAGGCGTTTGCCGCCGACAATCCCGATCAAGAGTGGATCGTCGGGGCGTCCTACGACGGCAGCCTGGCCGATGGTGGGCTGTTCGACGCGCGCTGGCTCGACGCCGCTGTGCCCGACCGTCCTGTTGTGCTGCGGGCCTGGGACTATCACACGTTCTGGGTCAACTCGGTGGCGCTGGAGCGGGCCGGTATCACCGCGGAGACGCCCGAGCCGGTGCTCGGTGAGATTCCCCGCCGCGAGGACGGTTCCCCCTTGGGGACGTTGCGGGAATGGGGCGCCACCGATCTGATGGCCGCGGTCATGCCTGCGCGCGACGAGGCCGTGCGGATCGCGGCCCTGGACACCGCGGCGGACTACTACCTGGCGCGCGGCGTGACCTGGGTGCAGGACGCGTGGGTCGAGCCCGCCGACGTCGAAACCTACATTCGGGCAGCCAAGCAGGACGCCTTGCGGATGCGGTTCAACCTGGCGTTCTACGCCGATCCCCGGCACTTCGACTCGCAGGTCGCGCACTACGCCACGGCGCGCGAACGGGTGGAGGCCGTTGGGTCGCCGCTGCTGACCGCGCAGACCGTGAAGTTTTTCGCCGACGGCGTGGTGGAGAACGAAACCGGGGCGCTGCTACAGCCGTACTGTTCGGGCCTGCACAACCACGGTATGCAGCTGTGGGAAGGAGACTCGCTGGCCGAGGCCGCACGCCGGGTGGACGAGCTGGGCCTGCAGATCCACATCCACGCGATCGGCGACGCCGCGGTGCGTCAAGCCCTCGACGCCATCGAATACGTTGCGCGGCAAAACGGTCCGCGGGACCGGCGGCCCGTCATCGCGCACGCGCAGCTCGTGGACGACGATGATCTCGGCCGGTTCGCGGAACTGGGCGTCATCCCGAACATGCAGCCGCTGTGGGCGCAGATGGATGCCCTCATGACGGTGCTGACCATCCCGCGGCTGGGGCACGAGCGTTCGGACAAGCAGTACCGCATGCGCACGCTGGAGAACTCCGGCGCGGCGCTGGCATTCGGATCGGACTGGCCGGTGTCCTCGGGCGCTCCGCTCGACGGCATCGCGGTCGCGGTGTCACGGTGCACCTCCGACGGCGAACCGGCCGGTGGCTGGACACCAGAGGAGATCCTGCCGATCGAACCGGCCCTGGCGTCCTACACCGGCGCGGTGGCGTATCAGGCGTTCGCGGAAGCGGATTGGGGCCGCATCACGCCCGGCGCGAGCGCGGATCTGGTGTGGCTGGACCGCGACCCGCGGTTGGTCCCGCCACTCGAACTGCCGGCGCTGGAGGTCCGCGCCACCTATCTGCAAGGCCGGCCGGTGTATTCGGCCACGTTGGTGAAAGGACCGCGATGACCACGACCGAGACCGCAACCGACAGCGGCCATCTACGGCGAGTCCTCGGGCTGCCCGCTCTGGTGATGTTCGGCCTGGTGTACATGGTGCCGCTGACCGTGTTCACCACGTACGGCATCGTCACGCAGGAAACCGGCGGCCGGGTTCCGCTGGCGTATCTGGTGACGTTGGCGGCCATGGTGTTCACCGCACGGTCCTATGCCCGGATGTCGGTGGCCTATCCGGTCGCCGGCTCGGCATATACGTACGCGCAGAAGTCTTTCGGTGCGCCGATCGGTTTTCTCGGCGGCTGGTCGCTGCTGCTCGATTACCTGTTCCTGCCGATGATCAACTACCTGGTGATAGGGATCTACCTGCACGAGGCGATCCCGGCCGTTCCCGCGTGGGTGTTCGCGGTGGTGGCCATCGCGATCGTGACGTTCCTCAACATCATCGGCATCGTTTCGGTGGCCCGCGCCAACATCGTGATCGTCGCGGTCCAGGCGATCTTCATCGTGGTCTTCGTGGTGTTGAGCTTTGTGTCCATCACGGGCAGCGGGTCGGTGGATCTGCTGGCCCCGTTCCATGGCGACAACACGGCCCCGGGCGCCGTCCCGGTGTTCGCCGGCGCCGCGATCCTGTGCCTGTCGTTCCTGGGATTCGACGCCGTGTCGACCCTGTCCGAAGAGGCCAAAGACCCCAAACGGACTGTCCCGCAGGCCATCATGATCGCCACGGTGCTGTCAGGCTTGATCTTCATCGTGCTCTCGTACCTGGCTCAGCTGGTCTATCCGTCGAACGTGTTCGCCAACGTGGATTCCGGTGCGCTGGACGTGATGACGACCGCGGGCGGCAAGTTCCTGGTGGTTTTCTTCACCGCGGCCTACGTCGCGGGCGCGCTCGGCTCGGCCATCACATCGCAGGCCTCGGTGGCCCGCATCCTCTATGCCATGGGGCGTGACGGCATCCTGCCAAGGCCGATCTTCGGGCAGTTGCACCGCCGCTTCCTCACCCCGGCATACGCGATTCTCGTCGTTTCGGCGGTGTCCCTGCTGGCCGCCGTGATCGACCTGGCGACGCTCGCGTCGCTGATCAGTTTCGGTGCGCTGGTGGCGTTCTCGGCGGTGAACCTGTCGGTGATCAAGCACTACTTCGGTGACCTCAAGGAACGCGGTGGGATGGCGTTCGTCAATAACCTGATCCTGCCGCTCATCGGTTTCGCGTTGACCATCTGGTTGTGGACGAGCCTGTCCGGAACGGCCCTGATCATCGGGTTGGTATGGCTGGCAGTCGGTTTCGTCTGGCTGCTCGGGGTGACGCGGTTCTTCACGCGTCCCACCCCGACCTTGGACATGAAGGAATGAGCAAGGGCGGCCGCCCGTGAGCGGCCGCCCTCACCGGTCTCACACGACGGCGATGGTGACGGGGATGTTGCCGCGCGTGGCCTTGGAGTAGGGGCACACCTGGTGTGCGTCGTCGGCGATGGCCTGGGCGGTCTCGCGATCGACGCCCGGGATGCTGACGTTGAGCCGGGCCTGCAGCGAGAACGCGCCATCGGTGTTGACCAGGTCCACCTCGGCGTCCACCGCGGTGTCGGCGGGCAGCTTCACGTTGTGCTTGCCCGCGGTCAGGCCCATGGCGCTCAGGAAGCACGCCGACCAGCCCGCCGCGAACAGCTGCTCAGGGTTGGTGCCTGCACCGTTGCCGCCCGGCGGGGTCAGCTGGATGTCGAGATTGCCGTCCGCACTGTAGGACTCGCCCTGGCGTCCGCCCGTGGTGTGGGTCTTGGCGGTGTACAGCACGTTCTCGGTCTGAGTGGACACTGAAGTTCTCCTTCGATGATGTATCGGATCCGATTCAATCGGATGCGTTAGAGATTAACACGGCGATGGCGGAAATCAATCCCATCCGATTGAATCGGATCCGATAGAATGTGCGTATGCCCCGCAAGAGCCCACGCCTCGCCGACTTCATGTGCTTCGCGATCTACTCGGCCAACCTCGCGTACGGCAAGGCCTACAAGACGATCCTGGACAAGAAGGGCATCACCTACACGCAGTACATCGCCATCGTCGCGTTGTCGGAACAGGACCATCAGACGGTCAGCAGCCTCGGCGAAAAGCTCTTCCTGGAGTCCAACACCCTGACCCCGATCCTCAAGAAGCTCGAATCGCTCGGTTACGTTACCCGGCAACGCGATCCGAACGATGAACGTCAGGTGGTGGTCAGCCTGACCGACGCCGGACGCAAGCTTCGGGAAGAAGCGCTTGAGATGGACCTTCTCGCGGCCACCGGATTGTCGATCGATGAACTCAAGACCATGCAGCGCGGCGTCGCGAAGCTACGCGACAACCTGCGTCAGCACGTCACGTCGACATAGACGGTCTGCGATATCACCGTGGTGTTGATCGAACCTCCACCGCGAGAGTCGCGCGTGACGTGCTGCTGTCCGGCCCGCACGCCGCGCACCGCGCATTGTTCGAGCGGTGCGCCGCCGACCCGGTTGACGATGACGTTGTACCCCTGAGCTTTGAGGTCGTTGACCGTTCGTTCGACTGAGGACGGGCCGGAGGGTGCGGCGCCGGCCTGCCCGCCGCCCACGGTGAGGGCTGCGAGGACTGCGGCACCGACTGCGAGTTGATACTTCATGATGACGGCTCCCTGAGTGCGTTGTCGATTACTCCTTCAACGCTAGAAACCGTTGTGCGCCTTGGGTATTTACCGATAGACAACCCATATCTTCGATAGGAATTTCATAGACTCGGCCGGGGGCGGTGTGCTGTGTGAGCCCGCCGAGGGCGCATCAGACAGCCGCGAGCGGTTGCTTTGCCTCGTGCGTGTCCGCCGCATGTGGCACGGTCGCTTGCGGGAGGCGGATGCGGAATGTGGTCTGACCGGGCCGGGATTCGGCGGTTACGGTGCCGTGGTGAGCCTCGACGATCGAGGCGACGATGGCCAGGCCCAGCCCAGTGCTGCCGGCTTGGCGCGACCGTGAGGTGTCGGCACGCACGAACCGCTCGAACAGATGAGGCACCAGGTCGGCCGCGATCCCGGGGCCGTCATCGGCGATGGTGACCTCCACGTGCGGCCCCTTGGCGTCGGCAACCGCGCGGGCCACGACGGCAACGGTCGTCCCCGGTGGTGTGTGCGTACGGGCGTTGGACAACAGGTTCGCGACCGTCTGATGCAGTTGGGCCTGGTCGCCGCGGCACCACAGGGCTCCGGTGGGCGTCTCGCAGCGCCAATGGTGTGACGGGGCGATCACGGCCGCATCGTTGACCGCGTCGCGCACGATGTCGGCCAGGTTGACCAGGGTGTTTTCGATGTCGTGACCTTCGTCGAGGCGCGCGAGCAGCAGGAGGTCGGATACCAGGGCGTTCATTCGCTTGGATTCGGATTCGATGCGCGCCAGTGCGTACTCGGTGGTTTCGGGGAGCGCGTCGCTGTCCTGGCGGGTCAGTTCCGCATGGCCGAGAACCGCGGCCAGCGGTGTGCGCAGTTCATGACTGGCGTCGGTGATGAATCGGCGCATCCGCCTGTCCGATGCCGCGACCTCCGCCAGCGCGCCCCCGACGTGGGCCAGCAGGGTGTTGAGCGTATGGCCGACCAGCCCGACTTCGGTGCGCCGGTCGGCCGCCTCTTCAGGTACCCGCACGGTGATGGCGTAGTTGTCGCGGTCCAATGGCAGCTTCACCACCTCGGCCGCGGCAGCAGCGACGCGTCCCAGCGGGCGCAGAGCGTGTCGGACGATGAGGAACGTGCCCAGTCCGGTGACCAGAAGCGTCAGCGCGGTGAGCGAGGAGACGACGATGTTCTGCTGGGTGACGGCATGCTCGGCGGCGCGATTCGATACACCGGTGACGAGCAATTCACCGGGGCCACCGTTTCGCGTCTGGATCCGGTAATTGCCGACCCCGGGCAGGTGGACGGTGCTGTTGCCCGCGGCGTCGCGGGTTCGGTCGCGGATGACGTCGGTCGCCGAGGAGGGTGCGCGTTGGGCCTCGCCGTCACCGAACAGCGCAGAGTCCATGACGACGCCGTCGCGGATCAGCACCACGATGTTGCCCGGGGCCTGACCCACCAGGTGGGTGAGCGGTTTCATCGTTCCGGGAGCGGGCAGTTCCCCCGAAGGCGTGGGACTGGACCGGAATTTGACCACCGAGGCGCCGAATCCCTCAGCGGCAGCGTCGAGCTGGCTGTCCACCATGCCGTCGACGGACCTGCTGAGGGTCGCTGTCGACAGCACGCCCAACACGGCGACGACCGACAGCACCATGGTCGAGACGGCGACGACGAGTTGCCTGCGCAGCGTCCAGGTGCGCCACCGGCGCGTCACGGGGTTCATTGGGCCGGCCGGATCAGATACCCGACGCCGCGTACGGTCTGGATCATCGGGGCGCGGCCGGCGTCGATCTTCTTTCGGAGATAGGACACATACAGTTCGACCACGCTGGAGCGGGCCACGAAGTCATACCCCCACACTCGCTGCAGCAACTCCTCGCGACTGAGCGCGCGGTACGGATTGCGCATCATGTAGCGCAGCAGATCGAACTCGGTGGACGTCAACGACAGCAGGCTGCCGTCGCGCAGCACTTCGCGGCTCGCGGCCCGTAACTCGAGGTCGCCGACGAACAGAACCTCGTCGGCCTCGGGAGTCGTGTAGGCCATGCGACGCAGCAATCCCCGTAACCGCGCAACCAACTCTTCGAGGCTGAACGGTTTGGTCAGGTAGTCGTCGCCGCCGGCCGTGAGCCCGGCGACGCGGTCGACGACGGAATCGCGCGCGGTCAGGAACAGCACCGGGGTATAGCGCGCGAGTTCACTCGGTGCGCGGATCTGCTCGAGCACGCTGAAGCCGTCCCCACCGGGCATCATGATGTCGAGCACGACCACGTCGGGGGCATGCCGCTGGTATTGCTCAACGGCGTCGGTTGCGTCGTGCGCAGCGTCGATCTGCCAGCCCTCGTACTGGAGCGCACGGCTGATCAGACCCGTCAGGGCGCGTTCGTCATCGACCAGCAAGACCCGGATCGGGGATCCGTCGGGTCTGGTCATCTTCGGCAGCTTCCCGACGATCGCCTTACGGCGTGCGCGCCCACCCTCCTCGTCAAGCAATACGGTCCCCTCCAGCAACAAAGCAGCCACGCAACCAGTCTGACCGCGGGGAGGCCGGTCGATGATCGAACTCATAAGAATTCCACAGACTCGCATTGGGGCCGAGCGGTGAATCCCTAGACCGCGAGCGCGCTGAGGTGGGCGCTGACTCTGCGTCTACGGCGTAAAAGTTCGAGTGACGCACGCCCTCAGCGCAGGATGAATCCTGGATTGCCTCGACGTCCTGTTGACTATGCGTTCACGGCGTGAAAGTCCGAGTAACCGACGCCGTCAACGCAGGATGAACGCGCGCCCTCGGGGATGACCAGGACCGGTGTGGTCGCGTGGGTGATCACCGCCGTCGCCACGCTGCCCTCCAGATGGCCCAGCAGACCACTGCGCCGGTGCGGGCCGATCACGATCAGGCTCGCGCCGTACGCGTCGGCGGTTTCCACGATGCCCTTCCACGTCGGGGCGGCCTCGACGGCCACGCTGCGCGCGGTGAATCCCGCCGCGGTCGCCAGCGAGGCGCCGTGTGCCGCAGTCTGTTCGGCCGCGTGGCGCACCTCCGTGGCCTGATCGGCATCGAAACGCTTGGATCCGGTGGGGGTGAATCCGACATCTGCCGGCTGCCACACGCACACCACGAGGGCGTCGCGCAGCGCGGAGAGTTGCGCGGCGGCCTGTCGGATCGCGAACGCGGCGCGCTCGGAGCCGTCGTAGGCGAACAGTACGGGTCCGCCGGACATCGACGCGTCGTGGCGCTCGGGTGCGACGGTGGCTGCGGCCCGGTCAGCCGGGAGCGGCGGCACCGCCACGTCACGCCGGAGTCGCGCGAGCAGGGGCGGCGAGTACCAGGCCGGGGATTCGCCGTCGAGGAACCGGTCGAGGTCGGGTGTCTGCGGCCTGGCCCCGCTGAGCGCGTAGATGGCCACGCCGAACGCGGCGCCGCCGATTGCGAGACCGAATCCGATCCACAGCGCATCACCGGTGCCCGCGGTCAGGCCACCCGATGCCGTCGCCGCGAAATGCGCGAAGATCGGCGCGACCATGAAAGCGGCCACCGCCCGCAACAATTCGATGATCGCGAAGACCCGCTGCAGGCTGTTGGACTGCAAGGAGAAGCCCGCGACGAACAATGCGGGTGCCACGGTCGCGCCGAGTGCGAGGCCCGTCAGTGCGGAGCCGAGCAGCGCCAGCGGTTGATTGGCCGGCAGGGCGAGCCGGAACACCACGATGCCTGCGGCGAGCAGGGCCATGCCGACCAGGGGCAGGTAGTGCATAGCCCGCCGGGTGATGACGACACCGAACACGAATGCCATCACGACGGCGCCGCCGAGTTCAGGGAGGTACAGCAGTCCGACCCGCACGGGGCTGAGGGACTGCAGGAACACCTCGGCGGTCAGCGCGGTCGCCGCGATGGATGCGGCCGCCGCGAACAACGCGACACCCACGCCCGCGACGGGGATCGAGCTGGTGAGCATCGTGCGGAT
This sequence comes from Mycolicibacterium mageritense, assembly GCF_010727475.1. Lineage (NCBI taxonomy): Bacteria > Bacillati > Actinomycetota > Actinomycetes > Mycobacteriales > Mycobacteriaceae > Mycobacterium > Mycolicibacterium mageritense. The sequence continues at coordinate 1,792,809 of NZ_AP022567.1, read as the reverse complement.
GGTCAGCAGCGGCCTGCGCGCCCGGAACTGATAGACGATGAGGACCACGATCAACGCCAGTCCGCCGAGCATGGGCACGGTCACGGCCGCGTCGGTGAAACCGTGTGTGGTCAGCTGTGAGGCACCTATGAACGCCGCGGCGCAGCCGACCGACGCCAGCGCGATCGCGGTCAGGTCGCGCGGTGCGTCAAGGTCTGCGGGCGGTGCATCCTCGAACGTCAACGCCGCCATGATCAGCGCGACCAGCGCGATCGCCGCGACGATCCAGAACAGCGGCCGCCAGGCGTTCGACTCGGCCTGCACACCTCCGATGAACGGGCCCAGGGCGACGGCCCCGAAGACGCACATGTTCATGATCACGGCGGTGTGGCGCAGCTTCTGGCGCGGGAACCCGATGGTCAGCGGGGGAGCCGCGGCTATCAGCAGCATGCTGGTGGCCAGACCTTGCAGGACATGGCCGCAGACGAACATGCCGCCGTTCTGCGCCGACGCAGCGATCACCGAACCGACGACCAGCAGCACGGCGTAGCCCAGCATCATCCGGCGCTGCGGTAGGTGTTGGGCGAACTGGACCGCGAGCACGGTGCCCACCGCATAGGCCGCGTTGCCCAGTCCCGAGCTCAGGCTCATGGCCTGCGCGGACATGTGTAGCTGCTCGGAGATGATCGGCACCAGTGGGTCGATCGCAGCGGAAAGCGCCAGGTACGGGATCAAGGCGAGCGTGACCATGGCGGCCACCGCGGGATACCGTCCGGCGAGCGGGCCCTGGCGCATCAGATGCGCCCGTCAAGGGTGGTGGAAGGCGCTTGGTGATGTCGCGTCGGGATCGGGCAATCGACTGTTGGGTTCGGTTCGCGCACGTGTCCGTGGAACCATCCCCGGCGCGGACTTTATTCCACGTCCGACAAAATTATTCCCGCCATGTGGGAGCCGTCACGGAAATGCCACCCTACGAAGGCCTTTCAGGAAACCCACAGCGAATTCGCAGTGACTACGGTGTCAGCTGAATCTTGAGATGCTCTCCGTCGCGTGATAATGCCGCGGTATAGACGGCTGCCGCGTCGTCCAATGCCATTGTGGTGGTGAAGATTCCGTCGACGTCCATCCGCCCGGCCTGCAGCAACGGGATCAGCTCGGGCCAGGTCTGCTGCACCGGCGCCGTGGTGAGTCGGATGGTGAGGCTGCGGATCAGGCATGCCAGGGCGGGCAGTGGATAGGGCTGCAGGTCGTGTACGCCGACGATCGACACCGTGCCTCCGGTGCGGACCGCGTCGATCGCATCGTTGATGGACGCGTCACTGCCGACTGCGTCGATCACCGCATCGACCCCGAGTCCGCCGGTGGCCTCCCGGATCGGTTGCGCTGATGGCGGAGTGAGCCCGACCGCGCCCCACGCTTCGGCACGTTTGCGTCGGGCCTCGACGGGGTCGACCGCGAATACCTGTGCTGCACCGAGTGTCAACGCACTACGCAGCGCGCACATCCCCACCGCGCCCAGGCCGATCACCGCGACGGTGCCGCCGATCGGGATGTCGGCGCGTTTGGCTGCGGCCCACCCGGTCGCCAGGTTGTCGGTCAGCAGCAGGGCCTGCTCGGTGCTGATGCCCTCGGGCATGGCCAGCAGCTGGAAGTCGGCGGCCGGTACCGCGAGCAGCTCGGCCTGTGCGCCGCCGAGGGCTCCGGCGCCGAAGATCTGCGGGCCACGTACGCACCGGATCGGGTCATGCGTCGCGCACCCCGCGCAGCGGCCACAACCGGCCACCGAGGACACCAGAACCCGGTCTCCTTTACGGAATCCACTTACCTCCGAACCGGTTTCGACGATGGTGCCGACGGCCTCATGGCCGACGGAGATCGGGTCGACAATGGGGTAGTGGCCTTCCAGGAAGTGCAGATCCGAGCCGCAGATCGACGCGGCTTCAACCTTGACGATCGCGCCGTCCGGCCCCGGGAGCGCCGGGTCGGGGCGGCTGTCGACACGAATCTGATTCGAGCTGTCGACGACGACTGCGCGCATGCTCAGGCCTCCTGAAAGTCGGACCAGACGGGTTCGTCGATGGCGGAACGGTATTCGCTCAACCGCCATGGACTGACGGTGTGGATCTCGCCGTCGGCGTTCTTGAAGTACGAGTGCTTGATCGCGGGGTGTGCCCACACGGTCTGTCGGATCTGTTCTTGTGACCGGCTGTGCCAGGCCGCTGTCGGTTCCGGCCGCGGCTCCATTGTCTTGAGGCCGTTGGTGATCAGATGCTCCAGGCATTGGTTGATATAGCGCATCTGCAGTTCCGAGTTGAGGATCAGGCTGCCGCCGTGCGCGAGGTGCGTTCCCGGTCCGTAGGTCATGAAGAAGTTGGGAAAGCCGGGCACCGTGATGCCGCGGTACGCATACGGCCGTTGACCCCAGACGGTGTGCAGATCGACGCCGTCGCGGCCCGTGATGGTCATCGGGAACAGCACGTCGGTCGCCCGAAAGCCGGTGGCGTACACGATGATGTCGACGTCATGGGTATCGCCGCCGGCCGTGACGATCCCCGTCGGGGTGATCCGCTCGATCGGGGTGCGGATCAGCTCGACGTTGTCGCGCTTGAGGGTGCCGAGCCAGCTGCCGTTGTCCTGCAGTGTGCGCTTGCCGGTGGCCGGGTAATCGGGCAGCACCTTCGTCAGCAGTTCCGGATCGTCGCCGACCTGGGTGGTGATCCAGTCGGTGAACATGATCCGGGCGATGGCGTTGATCTCGCTGACGGCGTTGGTCTGGTCGGTGTAGTCCGGGTCGACGCGAGCAGCGTCCAGGCCCTTGTCGGCGCCTGGCCACATGAGCAGGAACCGGTACCAGCGGCCGTAGAACGGCAGATGTTCCATCGCCCACCGGACCCCGGGCGCGACGGGCTCGTGGTACATCGGGTTCGGGAACATCCATTGCGCGGTGCGTTGGAACACCGTCAGGTGTTCGACCTTGTCGGCGATGGCCGGGGCGATCTGGAAGCCGCTCGCGCCAGCACCGATCAGGGCCACCCGCTTGCCGGTGACGTCGACGTCGTGGTCCCACGCCGCGGAGTGAAACGCCGGTCCCGCAAAGGTTTCCGCGCCAGGGAAATCGGGGATCTGCGGTCGGTTGAGCTGGCCGACCGCGGTGATTACGGCGTTGGCCTCGATCATGGCGGTGCCGTTCGCGTTTCGCACCGTGACATTCCACCTGTCGTTCTGCCACGCGGCCGAGACGACTTCGGTGTTCCACCGAATGTGGGGTTCCAGGCCGTGGCGGTCGACCACGCCCCGGAAGTACCGGCGCAGCTCGGGTTGTTCGGCGAAGAAGTGGTCCCAGTGGTTGCTGGGTTCGAAGCTGTAGCAGTAGAAGTGGTTGGCCACGTCGACCCGCGCGCCGGGATAGCTGTTCTCCCACCACGTTCCGCCCGGTCCGGCGTTCTTCTCGACGATGGTGAAGTCGATCCCGGCCTGCTTGAGCCGCACCCCGGCGAGCACGCCGGATTCCCCGCAGCCGATCACGACCACGTGGAAGCCGTGTGCGTCGTCGAGCCTGTTCGGCCGACGCGGGTCGACACCCGCGAGATCCAACTCCTCCAGCACCAGCGGCAGGTTGTCGTCGTCGACCGGTTCGCACGCTGCCCAGTCGAGCATTTCTTTGACCAGGTCTGCCGGCAGCGGGTCGGGGACCGGGCAACCGCGGTCGCGGTAGTCGGCGATCACCGGCAGCGCCGCCTCGCGCGCCCGAGCCCTGTCGTCCTCGCTCATGAAGCCCTGGACCTCGTTGAGGAACAGCCCGGCCTGTTTGAACTCGCGGATGAATCGCGGATCACCCGTGATGTGCACGAGCGACAGCAGCAGCGTCGGAATGCTGACGTCTTTCAGCGCCGCCACGATGTCTGCGGTCGACGCCGTAAACGGTTGGCCGACGTGGAAGCTTCGCGTCACATCGAGTTACGCTACTCATCGTAGCGATATGGGGCAAGGGTTCACCGTCGAATGGGCACCGCACAACACGCCCGCATTCGAGCGGGTGAACCGAAAAACGGAGCGTCTACCAATGGATGGTCCGCATCGACGCGGTCGCCAAGCGCCGCCGGACCTCACAACTGCGAAATACCGCCGTCTACCACGAGTTCGGAGCCGAGAATAAAGGTCGACTCGTCGCCGGCCAAGTACAACGCGGCTTGGGCGATGTCGTCGGCGGCGCCCGCACGACCGGCGGGGGTGCGCGCCACGAGACCGGCCAAGACTGCCTGTGCCTCTTCGGGTGTGCGTCCCCGGCGCTGCAGCGGGGTGTCGATGGCTCCGGGCGATATGGCGTTGACGCGGATCCGGCGGTCCAGTAGTTCGGCCGACCAGGTGCGGGCGAACGAGCGCACCGCGGCTTTGGATGCAGACAACAGCGAAAGCCCGGGCCTGCCGACCTGATTGAGGAACGAAGTGTTCAGGATGACCGATCCGCCATCGCGGATGATCGGAACCACCGCCTGCATGGAGAAGAAAACGCCCTTGACGTTGATGTCCATGATTGTGTCGTAGCGTTCTTCGTCGGTATCGGGTAGCGGTGTCGCATAGGCGATCCCGGCATTGGCGAAGAAGATGTCGAGGCCACCGAACGCGTCTTTGAGTCGTCGGGCCACTGCCGCCATGTCTTCTGCTGAGGTGACGTCGGACTGCATGGCCAGTGATCCTTCGCCGAGTTCGTCCTGTGTGGCCGCTATCTTGCCGTCATCGCGGCCGGTCACCGCCACCCTGGCACCCTCGGCGGCGAACAGGCGTGCGGTGGCCAGGCCGATGCCGCTGGTTCCACCGGTGATCAGTGCGGTCTTCCCCGCGAGTCTCTTGTCGGACACGACTACTCCATTTTTCGGTTCATCCAACGGGGCGGGTCAGTGCATCGCGACGCGCTCGCCGGCAACCCGGCGCATGGCGCCTACGCCGGCTTCCAACCGGGCAATGGCAGCGTCGAGGGTGGCCTTGTCGGCACGCTCGGGTGTACCGCAGTCGAACGGCGGTGCTGGATCGTATTCCAACACGAGTTGCAGTGTCCTGGCGAACTTCTCGTCGGTGAGCACCGCGGCGAGTTGCAGAGCGAAATCGATACCGGCCGTCACGCCGCCACCGGTCATGCGGTCGCGGTCGACCACGACGCGTCGATCGTCGGGAATGGCTCCGTACGCGGCGAGGAACTCCCGAAAGGCCCAGTGTGAGGCCGCGCGGTAGCCGTCGAGCAGACCGGCGGCGGCGAGGATCAGCGACCCGGTACACACACTGGTGAGATACCTGGCGTTGGTGGCGATTGTCCGGACGAAAGCCAGTGTGGCATCGTCTCGAACCATGATCTCGGTGCCGCGCCCACCGGGGATGAACAGTAGGTCGTACTGCGGCTCGCAGTCGGCGAAGCTGCGGTCCGGCGCAATCGTGATACCGGAGTCGGTGGTCACCGGATCAGCGGTCTTGGCCACAAGGTGGACCGTCGTGTCGGGCAGCGCCGAGAGCACCTGTTGTGGACCGACGAGGTCCAACGTGGTGAACCCGGGATAGATCAGCATAGCGATCCGGGTGGGCGCGCTTGCATCAGTCATTTGCGTTGTCCTTCTGAATGTTCAGGTATGGCGATGTCAGGTGAACGCCTTGCGGTATGCGTCCGGCGAGACGCCGAGTTGCCGGATGAAGTTTCTGCGCATGGTCTCTGCGGTGCCGAAACCACATCGAGCCGCAATGGCCGACACGGGGTCGGCGGTCTCCTCGAGCTGGCGACGCGCTGCCTGTGTTCGGACCCGGTCGACGTATGCCCCTGGCCCCTCGCCGATTTCACTGGTGAACACGCGGGTGAAGTGGCGAACGCTCATGGCTGCGGCCGCAGCGAGGGTACCCATGGTGTGCGGGGCCGCCGGGTCTGCCTCGATGGCCTCTTGCACGTGCCGAATCTCGTCCCGCCGGGCGCGGGGCGTCCAGACCGGCGCGGCGAACTGGCCTTGGCCACCGGGTCGGCGAAGATACAGAACCAACCAGCGCGCAACCGCTTTGGCGACCTCGGTACCGTGGTCGAGCTCCACAAGAGCCAGGGAGAGGTCGATGCCTGCACTCACTCCGGCAGCGGTCCACACCTGCTGCGAACTCCTGACGAACATGAGGTTCGGATCGACCCGTACTTCTGGATAGCGTTGCGCCAGCCGCTCGGCGAATGCCCAATGGGTGGTCGCCTGACGGCCGTCCAACAGACCGGCCTCGGCGAGCAGAAACGCTCCGGTGCAGACGCTGACGATTCGGCGTGCATGCCTGGCCGTCTCCTTCACCCACTCGATGAGTGCGGGGTCTGAATTTCTCGATATACCAACTCCACCCGGGATCACCACGGTATCCACCTGGTCGGGTTCTGGCAGTGGGCGTGCGGACAGCACCAATCCTGTACTGGCGGCTACCGGTTCACCGCCAACCGAGGCGAGGGCGACCTCGTATCCTGTGCTTTGCCAAGCTTCGTCGTCGACGAACCGAGCGGCGCTGGTGAACGTCTCGAAGGGGCCGACGATATCCAGGGCCTGAACGCCGCGGAACCCTACGACGGTGACTGCCTTCATGGCTTCCAGCCTTCACGGCCAACCGTGTGGCGTCAACGACACGTATCCCACATTTTTGGCCATAACTGACCTGGGGTCGTGATGTCGGAACAGAAGTCCGCGCTATGGCCCCGTGCTCTGAATCTGTTGCCGTTCAATCCAAGTCGAATGTCCCGGTGAACATCTCGGCGCAGCGGCCCCGGATCTTTGCCCGGACGGCGCTGCCGTCTCGCACACTTCGCGAAACCACCGTGGACGGCCGGCCCATGTCTTCGCCCTGCCGAATCCGCAGCGCAACGTCGGTGCCCTGAACGTCTGACAACAGCGCTGCGAGGGCTGCTGCCGCGCTGCCGGTGGCCGGATCCTCCACCAAACGGAATGTGAACATCCGCGCCGACAAGTCCATATCCGTTGTGGCACTGCGAGTTGCGTCGTCGCGTGTGTAGAGGTACACCGCCTTCGCGCCGTCCAGGGGGAACAGGTCATCGTAAGCTCGTCGGTCCGGACGAGCGCGGCGCAAAGCGTCCCGGGAATGCAGCTCGACAGTGAGAAACGGCAGACCCACCGAGATGACCTGCGGACCATGGATGACCGTGCGGACGTCTTGACCGTCAAGGCCGATACACGCGGCCGCGGCATCGGGTGCAACGATCGTTGCGCGCGACAAAGCCTCGGGAGCGAGAAGCTCGGCGCCGACGACCTCGTCGTTTTCGACCATCAGCTCAATCTCGACGAGGCCTGCTGCTTCCTCGAACTGGAACCGTCGCGGTGCCGAACCACCCTCGGCAATTCGGTGGCGTGCCAACAGGAACGCCGTGCCGATGTTGGGATGACCGGCGAACGGCACTTCACGGTCGGGAGTGAAGATGCGGACATGGGCGGTGTGGTCCGGTTTGCGTGCAGGCAGGACGAATGTCGTCTCGATGTAGTTGAACTCGGCCGCCAAAGCCTGCATCTGTGGGTCGGTCAGACCGTCGGCATCCAGCACCACGGCCACGGGGTTTCCGCCGAAGGGCCGGTCGGCGAATACATCGGCCGTGACATAGCGGCGCAGCATAGACGCTCCCATCATTCTCGTTGTGGCCGGCACATCCCAGCATGCACCGCGTCGACCTTCCAGCCGGGAGAGCCCTGTCGGCGGCTCATGACGTTGCGTCGATCGGTTGCGGGTGTAGCACGACGAGCAGCAGCGCGGCGTTGCGCAGGATGAATGCCGAGCTATTTGCCGGTGTATGTGTGTGGCGCGTGTTCGCGGTCACAGCCGGCGGCGTTCAGGCGGTTGATTGCTGCCATCGGGCGGTCAATTTCTGCCAGCGGAATTAAGTGCGTTGAGCAGCGTGTTGTGGCAGTCAGACCGGGTAGGAAACCCCCGAACCGGTGGACAAACATCCGAACCGCGACCTCGCCGCCACGGCTCGAACTCCGAAACAGAAGGGCTTCGACATGAAGAAGTTTGGATTTGCCAGCGCCATCGCCGCAGGTTTCGCCGCCGCCGTTTTCGGGCTGGCTGCCCCGGCCCAGGCCGACGTCACCCACAACCAGTGGGTGCATGACATCCAGCACCAGGCCACCGTCGGCAGCGTCACACCGGTGTTCGGCAACGGCCGCTGACCCACAACTGAAAGGACGGGTACCCACATCGGGTGCCCGTCCTTTTGCGTCGACTCTGCATCCTCGGCGCAGAAGCGCGAGTAGCCCGCGCCATCACCGCAGGATGAACCGGAGATGGAGGCGGCTGCGTGTCGGTGTCAGGAATTTCCGCCAGTGGGCTCAGCGATCTGCAGGAGCTGCTTGCCGAAGTTCTTACCGGCGAACAGGCGGTTGAGGGTGTCGACGGCGTCGTCGACTGTTCCCTTCTGGATATCTTCGGCCCAGACGATGTCGCCGTTGCGGATCCACTCGGCAAGTCTGTGCGCAGCCTCGTCGAAACGGTCCAGGAAGTCGGTCACGATGAACCCCGCCATGCTGGCGCTGCGGACTGTGATGGTCGACAGGTTTGTCGGGCCGTACGCGGTAGCCTCGTCGGAATAGCCGCTGGAGATGCCGCCGCACAACACGACTCGGCCCCGCTGGGCGATGTTTCGGATGCCGGCCTCCAGGATCTTGCCGGCGACGTTGTCGTAGAACAGGTTCACACCGTGGGGGGCCAGCTCGGCGATGCGGTCGACGACATCCTCGACCTTGTAGTCGATCGCGGCATCGAACCTCGCAGTCTCGGTGAGCCATCGGGCCTTGTCGGGTCCACCGGCAAGTCCGATGGTGTGGGCGCCGCCCAGCCGCGCGATCTGGCCCGCCACCGATCCGGTCGCGCCGGCTGCACCGGACACGAGTACGACATCGCCGGGTCGGACGTGGCCGATCTCGACCATTCCGAAGTAGGCGGTGAGGCCGGTGGTTCCCAGCACGCCGAGCGCCGCCGTCGGCGCGATGCCCTCGGGAACTTTGTGTGCCCTGGGCAACGTGCCCGTGTTGCCGCTCACGTGCTCGAGGGTTCCGATAGTGCCTGCCGCGGTGGCGCACACCGCGTAGTCCTGCCAGCCAAAGTTTCCGTGCACCAGTGTGCCGACCGGGAATTCGGCGTCGGCGCTTTCGACGACCTCGCCGACCGCGTGTGCGCGCATGACGTCGCCGAGTGCGACGGGAGGAGCGTACGAGGGCCCGTCGTTCATCCATCCGCGCTGGGCGGGGTCGAAGGCCAACCACAGCACTTTGACGATGACCTCGCATGGCCCGGGTTCGGGCACCGGTGTGGTGTCGACGGTGAAATCGGATTGCTTCAGGGTCCACACCGGCCGGCTGGTCAGCAACATTCGGCGGTTTTGTGTATGAGTCATGGCGAGTCCTTCTCTCGGAGTGATGTTCGGGTTAGCCGCGGATCTTGGCGGTGACTTCGCCCCATTCGTTGGCGCGCAGTGCGGTCTTGAGCGTCTTGCCCGTCGAGGTCTTCGGGATCTCGTCGACGATCTGGATCTCGCGGGGTGCCTTGTAGGCGGCCAACCGGCGCTTGACGTGTTCGATCAGTTCGGTGGGGGTGACCTCGGTGGGCGGAACGGTGACGACGAACGCCTTGGGTCGCTCGCCCCACGTCGGGTCTGGTACACCGACGACGGCGACGTCGAGCACCGCGGGGTGGGACATCAATGCCTGCTCGACCTCGACCGAAGAGATGTTTTCGCCGCCGGAAATGATGACATCCTTTGCGCGGTCGAACAGTTGGACGTAACCGTCGGGGTGTCGGACACCGAGGTCACCGGAATGGAACCAACCTCCAGCAAAGGCCTTCTCGGTGAGTTCAGGCTCCAAGTAGTAGCCCTTCATGACGATGTTGCCGCGCATGACGATCTCGCCCATCTCGGTTCCGTCAGCGCACACGTCGACCAACGGCTCTCCGGGGGTGGACGTCGGGCGCACTACGCGTACATCCTCGGAACAGAGCATGCCGACGCCTTGGCGGGCCAGCCGCGCGGATAGCTCGGCCGAACCCAACTGCGCCCAGTCGGATTGCATCTCGCAGATCGTGTAGGGGCCGTAGGTTTCGGTGAGCCCATAGACGTGCTTCACCGTCGCGCCGAGGGCACGTACGGCTTCGATGATGGCCGGGCTTGGCGGGGCCCCGGCCGTGGTGATGGTGAGTCCGCGGTTCAATTGATGTGCTTCGGATGCGTTGGTCAACGTGCTCAGCACGATCGGCGCTCCGCTGAGGTGGGTGACGCCATGCTTGTCGATTGCCTGCCACATCGCATCGGCACGCACCGCTCGTAGACTCACGTGGGTTCCGGCCGACGCCGTGACGGCCCAGGGGTGGCACCATCCGTTGCAGTGGAACATCGGCAGCGTCCACAGATAGTGGGTGTCCGCAGTGAAGCCGTTGTGCACGACCTGGTTGAGTGCGTTCAGGTAGGCGCCGCGGTGGGTGTACATCACCCCTTTGGGGCGTCCGGTCGTTCCGGACGTGTAGTTGATGGCGATGGTGGCGGTTTCATCGGTCACCTGCCAGGGCAGTGGCTCGTCGGCGCCTCGGTCGAGCAGCTCTGAGTACGGTGTGGCAGCCCAGCAGCCGGTATCGGAGCCGTCGGCGCCGGGCAGTTCGACGATTTCGTTCACACTTTGGAAATCGTTCTTGTGCATGTGGATTCGTTGTAGTTGAGCGCCGTCCGCGATGAGCATCTTGGCTCCGGAATGGTCGCAGATGTACTGGATTTCCGGTGGTGCCAGGCGGGTATTGATCGCAACGAGGATACCGCCGGCCAAGGGGATTGCGAAGTGCGCGGTGAGCATCTCGACGGAGTTGGTGGCGAGGTAGGCGACCCGTTCGCCTGGCTGCACACCGGTAGCCCGCACCGCGTGCGCCAATCGGGTCGCGTGTGCCGCAAGGTCGGCGTAGGTGACGTGTCGGTCGCCGTCGATCGCGGCGACCTTGTCGGGGAACACCGAAGCGGAGCGGTCGAGGAACCGCAGGGGGCTCAGAGCGACATCGAGTCCGGTCATGATTGTTGTTCCTTTCTGCGCGGGATCAACAGCGTGCGCCCGCGGCGGGCGATCGGTCAGCGCAGCTGCTGACGAAACCACGCATCAGCCCGGCGGAGTATTCATCGGTGGGCCAGAGGATCTCAGGATGCCACTGGACCGCGACCAGTTGGGCGGTGGCGATCTCGAACGCCTCGACGAGGCCGTCCTCGGCTGTCGCCGACGCACGGACACTCGGGGCGAGGGTGTCGAAGCCCTGATGGTGATAGCTATTGACCGGGATGCGGCCTGCCGTGCCGATCCAGGACGCCAACAAGGTGTCGGGCCGGACGTCTACGGTATGCGTGGCGCCGTCGAGGTCGGCTGCGGTGGTGCGGTGTACCGCCGAGCCCGGGCGGTCGCGGGCCAGGTCGGCGAACAGTGTCCCACCGAGGGCGACGTTGGCAAGCTGCGCTCCGCGGCACACGCCCAGTATCGGCATGCCCCGCCGCAGCGCGATCTCAAGCGCGGAGACTTCGTTGTCGTCCAATGCGCGCGGCCCGGGTGAGATCAGCGGATCGGCACTGGGGCCCCCGTACAGTTCGGGATTGACGTCGGCGCCGCCGAGCAAGATCAACCCGTCGACCATCCCGATGAGCTGCTCGAGGTCGGTTCGCGGTTGTCGGCAGTCGATGGTCAGCGGGGTGGCGCCTGCGGCGACGATTCCGCCCAGCATGGCCCGCCAATGGTGGTAGTGCTGGAACACCTCGAAGTCCATCGTGACTGCTACGGCGGGCTGAGGAGAATCGATCACTCCGGTTCCTTCCTTGCGGCAGCCAGACGCTCGTCGCGGATGCGAAGCGCGGATACATGTTTCACGATAGATAACCATTAAAGGACTAGTCAATAGCACTTTAAGGAGTGGGGCTCGGCGAGGGGATGTGCTGCCGGTCGCGTCTGTGGGGTCATGTGCATCGCGTCACTTTTATGGTCTAATGAGCATCTCTTTAACCCAAACATGGATACATGAAGAGAGGGTCGATGTGAGCGGAGACAAGAAAAGTTCTAGGACAACGGTTTCGCTGCATGGAAATCCCCATACCTTGAAGCGGGGAGCGGTGGGCGTGGTGGGGGTGGTGTTCATGGTGGTCGCCTTCTCGGCGCCTATCTCCGCCATGACGGCCAACCTCCCGGTCGCGGTAGGTTTCGGCAACGGAGCGGGGGCCCCGGCGGGCTTCATCATCGCCACAGTGGTTCTGACCATCTTCAGCATTGGCTTCGTGGCGTTGGCCCGCCACATCACGGCTGCCGGCGCGTTCTATACGTTCGTCTCGCGCGGGTGGTCGCGCATCCCCGGCCTGGCGGCCGGGGTCATGTCGATGTTCGTCTACATGATCATGGAGGCGGGCGTCATCGGTGTGTTCTCGGCATTCGCCCACCAGGCGGCATCCGGGTTTTTGGCGGTAGACATTCCATGGTGGTGGTTCGGGTTCTTCGCGGTCGCGGCCATCGGATTGCTGTCGCACAAGGATGTGTCCCTGGCGGCCAAGGTACTTGGCGTCGCGCTGGTGGCCGAGATCGCCATCCTGACGCTCACGGCGGTATGCGGGCTGGCGCGGGGTGGCGGACCCGAATGGGGGTCGCTGATGCCCACTGCGGCGCTGCATGCCAACGGGGTGACGGGCGGATCCGTCGGCCTGGGGCTGCTGATGGCGTTCTGGTCCTGGGTGGGATTCGAGGCCTCCGCGATCTACGGTGAGGAGTCCACCGACCCCAAGCGCGTCGTGCCGAGGGCCACGTTGATCGCCGTGATCGGCATCGGTGTGTTCTACACCTTCATTGCGTGGGCGGTGATCAGCGCCAACGGGCGGGCGCGATCGATCGCGCTCGCCTCAGGCGACAGTCCGTTCGAGTTGTTGTACGCACCGGCGCGAGAGTACGTTGGTAGTTGGGCCGTAACGGTTTTCGAACTTCTGGTGCTAGGTGGCACCTTCGCGTGTGCGTTGGCCATCCACAATGCGGCCAGCCGCTACCTGTTCGCATTCGGCCGTGATCGTCTGTTGTGGCGCCGGCTCGGTGCTGCACACCCGCGTCACGGCTCGCCGTGGATCGCCTCCCTCGTGCAATCGGGCTTCACGGTGTTGTTGCTGGCCATCACGATCGCGACGAGGTCGGATCCCTATCTGATCCTGTTCACCCTGGTGGCGATCCTGGCCACGCTGTGCCTGCTGGTCGTCCAGGTGATGTGCTCGATCGCGGTCATCACGTATTTCCATGTCAAGCGACAGCACCCGGAGACGGCAACATGGTGGCGCACCCTGGCCTGCCCGGTCGTCGGTGGCCTCGGGATGATGTTCGTGATCTATCTGATGGCTACCAACATGGCCGCAGCGGCGGGCGTTGCCGCCGAATCGCCACTGTTCAGGGCGATTCCATGGATCGTGGCGACACTGCTGCTCGGTTCCATGGCGCTCGCCTGGTACCTGCGCGCTGTCAAGCCGACGATGTACGAGCGCATCGGCAGGACCGTGTTCGACGAACGCGGTGGTGACGGTACGGATGAGCTGATCACCGAAGCCAGGCACCAGCCGACAGCCTTCGCGACGGAGTCCGACGGGCGTCTGTGACTACCGCCGGCGCAGCCACGATTCGAGAGTGTGGCGGGTCGAGTTGATGTGTTCGGTCATCATCGCGGCCGCGCGGTCCTCGTCCCGGTCCTCGATCGCGTCGACGATCGAATCGTGGTAGTCGTTGGCGTTCGGTTCGACGTGATGAAAGATCGCACCGACTGGTAACCACATCGCGCGGCGCGCTTGGGCGACAGCATCGAAGAAGTACTCGTTGCGGCAGGATTCGGCGATCTTGAGATGAAATGCCGAATCCAGTGACTGCCACTCGGTGACCAGGTGCGGTGACTGGTCGTCCTCTTGCGCCCGGGCGATGTGAGCGTCCATCGCGGCCAGCATCTTGCGCAACTGGGTGACATCGGCAGTGCGTCGGCGCTGGGCAGCCAGCCTGGCCGCTCCTGATTCGACGACGACGCGGTAGTCGAAGGCGTTGCCCAGCGAGACGCGGTTCTCGCGCAGTGCCTGCCGGGCGGCCGCGTCGTCCCGGCGCGGCGCCAGGGCCGTGACACCGCCGTTGCGCCCGCGGCGCACCGACACCAGGCCTTCGCGGTCGAGAATCGTCATCGCCGCACGTAACACGGTGCGGGAGACGTCGAGCATCTCCGAGAGTTCCCGTTCGGTCGGAAGCTTGTCGCCCGGCTTGAACCTGCCGAGTTCGAGGGCCCGGCGTATCTGTTCGACCACCAGTTCGTGGGCAGGAATCTGCCGTACACGGGTCAGTTCTATGCCTGCCGAGCTTGTCATTTTCAGACCTGCTTTCTGTCTCCTACCTCGACTTTAGCCGACGGGGCCGGGCAAAACCGCATTTGAACCACTCAATGGACCACATGGTCGAAAGCCTGGAGCCGTCCGGAATCGCAGCAGATAAGGGTTAAAGAGTTGACCTTTAGCTGTTTAGGGCGCAAACTGATTCGCACCGCAGCACGATTCGAGAGGAGATGACGATGGGAGACAAGGTCATTGTCACCGGTGGAGCCGGTGTAATAGGCCAGGCCATCTGTCGACGACTGGTCGGCAGTGGCTACCGGCCGATCGCCGCGGACCTTCCTGATGCCTTGCGAGCCAATGATTTCAGTGACGGCCATATGGATGTCGTCGCCATGGACGTGGCTGATCGGGAGAGTGTGCAAAGTGCGGTGGGTTCGGTGGTGGCTGATGGTGAGACGCTGGCCGGGTTGGTGAACTGTGCTGGGATTCTTAGGGATTCGTTTCTCGGTGAGTTGGATGAGGCGAAGCTGGAGTTGATGTTCCAGGTGAACATCGCCGGGATGGCGCGGGTGACCGATGTGGTGGCGCCGTTGTTGGGCGAGGGCAGCGCGATCGTCAACATCGGGTCGTTGACCGGACACTTCGGCCGGTTCCGGGGTGCGTCGGTGTACGGCGCCACCAAGGCCGGCATCGCGGCCTACACCCGGTATCTGGCCGAGGAACTGGCCCCGCGCGGTATCCGGGTCAACAACATCGCCCCGGGAGTGATCCGCGCCCCGATGAGCCCGTCGATGGCCCGGGTCTCCGGCGGCGAGGAGATCAGCGCGAGCTACGCCATGCTCAAACGCATCGGCGAACCCGAAGAGGTCGCCGAGGCCGTCGAGTTCATGCTGTCCCCGCGGGCGTCGTTCATCACCGCCCAGACCCTGCTCGTCGACGGCGGCGTGGTGGCCTGGTGAGCACCCACCTCGACACCACCGCACTCGACGTCGACGCCGCCAATGCGACCGCGTTCGCCCGCCTCGACGCGGCCGACCCCTGGGTCATCGACGTGGCACCGGCGCGCGAGGTCCTGCCCGGGTTTCGCGACAACCTGGTGCTGACCTCGGGGGCGCCGATGCCGTGGTCGGCCTACACCGGCGGGCAACGCGAAGCCCTCATCGGCGGCGCCCTGTTCGAGGGCCTGGCCGGCACCCGCGACGACGCCATCGCGGGTTTCGCGTCCGGGGAGATCGCGGTCGGGGGCTGCCACGACTACAGTGCGGTGGGCTCGCTGGCCGGGATCTACACCGCGTCGATGCCGGTGTTCGTCGTCGAGAACCGCACCCACGGCAACCTCGGGTTCTGCAACTTCTACGAAGGCAAGGAACCCCGCCGGCTCAACTACGGCTGCTACGACGACGGCGTGCGCGAGCGGCTGCTGCATGTCAACACCGTGCTGGCCCCGGTGGTGGGCGAGGCGATCCGCCGCCACGGCGGCATCGCGCTCAAACCGTTGATCGCGCGCGCCCTGCGCATGGGCGACGAGGTGCACAGCCGCAACGCGGCCGCCTCGATCCTGTTCAACCGCGAGATCCTGCCCGCGATCCTGGACATGGTCGAAGCCCGGGTGCCCGGTGTCCGCGAGACACTGCTGCACCTGGCCGACAACGACTACTTCTTCCTGCGGTTGTCGATGGCCGCGGCCAAGGCCTGCGCCGATGCGATGGTCGAGCCGGGCTCCACCCTGGTCTCGGCCATGGCGTTCTCCTGCCGCGGTTTTGCCATCAAACTCGCCGGGCTCGGCGACACCTGGTTCCAGGGACCACCACCCATCCACCAGGGCAAACTGTTCGCCGGGCACACCGAGGACGAGATCACCTGGATGGGCGGGGAATCCCCGATCACCGAAACCATCGGACTCGGCGGCTTCGCCCAAGCCTGCGCACTGTCACTGCAGGAATACCAGGGCGGTTCCCCGGAGATCATGATCGAACGCAACCGCGAGATGTATGCCATCACCCACGGCGAGAACAGCACCTACCGCATCCCGCTGTTCGGATTCCGCGGCACCCCCACCGGCATCGACGCCCGCAAAGTCCTCGACACCGGCATCCTGCCCGTCATGGACGTCGGCCTCGCCGGACGCGACGGCGGCCAGATCGGCGCCGGGGTGATCCGCGCACCCCAGGAATGCTTCACCGACGCCATGACCGAACACACGCGCCGATACGGGGCATCATGACCGCACGATCGACGACATTGACGTACGGCGGCACCAACGCGGTGGTGACGGGGGCCGCGTCCGGCATCGGAGCGGCGACCGTCGACCTGCTCGTGCAGGCCGGAATCCGCACGCTCGCATTGGATCTGCGAGACGACCGTTCTCCCGGTGCGGACCCACTGACGGTCCGGGAAGCCGTCGACGTGCGTGACCGCGCGGCGGTGCGGGCGGCGCTGCACCGCGCCTTTCCGGACGGCCGGCTGAGCTATGTGGTCAACTGCGCGGGCATTCCGGCGCACACCGGGTTTCGCGGGGTCGGCGTCGATCAGTGGCGGTCGGTTCTGGAGGTCAACCTTGTCGGTGCCTACAACGTGATCGATGCGAGCACCGACCTGCTGGCCGCAAGCGATCCGGCCGCCGTCGTCAACATCACCTCGATGGAGGCGAACCGGGTTATTGCGCTCACCAACCCGGACCCGAATCCGCACTATGCGGCGTCGAAGGCGGCGCTTGCGATGCTGACCCGCACCGCGGCCAGGGCGTTGGGTCCGCGCGTCCGGGTGAACAGCGTCGCACCGGGATTCGTCGCCACCCCGATGGCCGCGGAACACGGCGACACCTCGACGCTCCCCTCGCAGTTGGCGGCCCGAACGGTCGCCGGCAGGTGGGCTCAACCCGCTGAGATCGCTTCCGCGGTGGGCTTTCTGCTCAGCGACCAAGCCGCCTATCTCACCGGCTCGGAGCTGTGTGTCGACGGGGGATTGGCGCTCACCTGATCGTTGCCGCACCACGCCGACACCATGCCCCGAAAGAAAGGACTCATCCGATGCCCATCGATCCGACAGCGCAGAAGATGCTCGACGACGCTCGCGCGTCCGGCCGTCCCAATGCTCACCTGCTGCCCGTCGCCATCGCCCGGGAGAACTTCGAAGCGGCCTTCGCGGGCCTGGCCAAGCCGACCGTTGCACACGACGTCGACGTGACGATCCCGACGCGTGACGGTGCACGGATCCGTGGCCGGGTGTATCTGCCGGATTCCGCCGGAGAGCTCCCGCTGACCGTGTACTACCACGGTGGCGGCTGGTTGATGGGCAGCATCGACTCCCACGACGTCACAACGCGACTGCTGGCCAATGCCGCAGGCTCGGCTGTGCTGTCGGTGGATTATCGGCGCGGGCCCGAACACCGATTCCCGGTCGCCGTCGACGACGCGATTGACGCGCTGCTGTGGGCCCTTGACACACCTACCGTCGCGGACCTCGGCATCGATACCCAGCGGGTCGCTGTGGCCGGGGACAGCGCGGGCGGCAACTTGGCCTGTGCGGTCGCAATCCATGCGAGGGATGCCGAGCTGGCCCCCGCCGTGCGCCACCAGTTGCTGGTGTATCCGGCATCGACGACCGATCTCACTATCGGATTCGACGATCGCTACCAGGGCGTGATGCTGGAACGCGACGAATGTCTCTGGCACCAAGCCAATTACCTCACCGCCCAGGCGGATCATGCGGATCCGCGGATGACACTGCTGAACGCCGACCTGGCCGGCCTGCCCGAGGCAACCGTGATTCTCGCCGAGTGCGATCCGATCAAGCCGCAAGGCCTGCTGCTCGCGGAGGCCCTAAGTGCCGCGGACGTGCCGACGACGACGCGGGAATACGCGGGAATGATCCACGGATTCTTTGGGCTCGACGAGATCTTCCCGCTTGCAACCGAAGCCATGCAGTTCGCCGCGGACCGTCTCGCCCATGCCCTGCGGCCTCACCTCGGGACGCCGACATGAGGCCGACAGCTCTCGTCACTGGAGCGAACGGTGGCATCGGCAGCGCCATAGTGGCTCGGCTGTTGGCCGATGGCGTTCGGGTCGTGGCGACCGACGTCGCTTCGGATACGGATCACACCCCTGCCGCCAACGTGACCTATGTGCGTTTGGATTTGCTCGCCGCCGACTCGGGCTTCGACCCGCTGTTCACCCCGCTCGGCGAGACCGGCCTCGATTATCTGGTGAATGCCGCGGGCATGGCGTTCTTCGACCGCGACGGATCGATATTCGACAGCAATGACGAAGAGGCATGGCACATGACCATGGGTGTCAACCTGCACGCGCTGCGCCGCCTCACCGTCGCTGCGTTGCCGCACCTGCGCAACGGGCGGGGCAGGAGCATCGTCAACATCGCCAGCCTGGCAGGCCTGCGCACCATGGACTCGCCGCTGGATGCCTATCAGGCGAGCAAGGCCGCCGTTGTGTCATTGGTGCGGTCGATGGCGGTACAGCTTGCGCCCGAGGGGATTCGGTGCAACACGGTGTGCCCAGGAGCGGTTCTGACGCCGATGATATCCCCGCTCTACGAGCGCTCGCCGGAGCGGCGATCAAGCATGGAGCAACGAACACCGTTGGGCCGTTTGGGAATGCCCGTTGATGTCGCCAACGCCACGGCATTCCTGCTGTCGGGCGACGCGGGATTCATCACCGCAACCGAACTCGTCGTCGACGGCGGATGGTCGGCCCAGCTCAGATGAATCGGACAAGGCGGTCCGGAATCCTTTAGTCGACAACAACTATCGAAGGCAGGTGATCTGCATGAATGTGAATCGGAAGTTCCGTCCCCGGGTGGCAGTCATCGGTGCCGGTTTCAGCGGGATCGCGGCGGCAGTCGCGCTCAAGAAGCGTGGTATCGACGACTTCGTCATCTTCGAACGGTCCCGAGGGCTGGGCGGGACGTGGCGGCACAACACCTATCCCGGGGCCGAGGTCGACCTCGAATCCCACATCTACTCGTTCTCGTTCGAGCGGTATGACTGGACCCGTACCCACGCCGGCTGGAGCGAGTTGCTCGGCTACCTGCACTATGTGGCGAACAAGTGGAACCTGGTGCCGCACATGCTCTTCAACGAGGAGGTCCGATATGTGCAGTGGTCCGACGAACGGCAGGATTACACCGTGTCGACTGGATCCCAGGTTGACCACGGGCGATTCGACTACGTCATCAGCGCCGTCGGGTTCCTGAACACCCCGGCGAAACCGGCGTTCGTCCGGGAGAACCACGACTTCGGCGGCCCGATCTGCCACACCTCGGAGTGGCGGGACGGTCTGGACATGGCCGGCAAATCGGTCGGGATCTTGGGCACCGGCTCGTCTGCCGTTCAGGTGGTCACCGAGGCTGAGAAGGTGGCCTCCGCGGTCACCGTGTTCCAGATCGAGCCCAACTGGATGCTGCCCAAGCAGGCAAGGGATTTCACTCCGCTCGAGCGCCGGCTCAACAAGCTTGCGCCGGTGTATGCGTATAGGCGCCTGCGGCTGTGGCTGCAATACGACCTGCGCCAGCACCAGGCTCGTCATGCCCGGGAAGACCGGCATCTCAACGGAAAACGCCGCAATGCGGCACTGGCCTATCTGCATCAGGAGATGGCCGACCGGCCAGATCTGCTCGACGTGCTGACACCCGACTTTCCCATGGAAGGCCGTCGGACCGTGATCAGCGACACCTACTACCAGGCGCTCAAGAGCTCCACCGTCAGGCTGGTTCCGCATGCGGTGAAGGGGCTGTCCGCCCGCGGCGCCATCGATGCCAACGGCGAGGAGCACCAACTTGACATGATCGTGCTGGCCACCGGGTTCCAGGCGCACAAGTACCTGAGTACCTACCAGGTCATCGGAGAGAACGGCGCCGATCTGCACGACGCCTGGACGGATGGCGCCGAGGCCTTCCTGGGCATGATGGTGCCCGGTTTCCCGAACTTCTTCATCATGTTCGGGCCGAACACCAACGTCGTTCCGCTGGTAGCGTTCTACGAGGCGCAGGCCGACTTCGCCGCAGCTGCGGTCGCGCGGGCCGCCCGCGAAGGGAAGCGGCGTGTAGAGGTCCGCCGATCGGCCTTCTACATCTACAACGACTGGGTCCAGAGCCGCCTGGCCAAGACTGTGTGGGCGGTCACCGAAAGCTACTTCCGGGCCGGCAGCAACCGCGCCGGAAAGGTCATCTCACAATGGCCGGCCAGCCCGAGCACCTACATCCTGGCCACCAAATTGTTACGGCGGATCGCCATTTCGCGGACATGACAGGCCGATATCGCGGGCGCCTGCAACCGCGTGAACGCTTGACCCATCTCATAAAAGAAATATAAAGTAGACCAATAGCGCTTTAGTTTGGAGAACACCATGACAGTTCACGCCAACCGGCCGCTCACCCCCGCGGGCCTCAGCGCCAACGGCGTTTCGCATCCTGCAGGTATCTGGTCGCTGCAGGCGCTGCGGGAGGCCGTCGACGCGGGCCGGATAACCAAGGTTTTCCTGGCCGCAGCCGACAATATTGGGCGACCGCTCGGTGAGCATCTGCCTGCGCGGCGCTTTTTGGAGCACGTGGGCGACCACACGGCATTCCGCATCCCGCTGATGGTCTGGCAGCTCGACATCGAGCAGAACCTGAACCCCGACCTCGAGCACGTCGGTGGCCTCAGCAACGGCGGCCCGGACTGCTATCTGAAACCTGATCTGAGCACGCTGCGGGTCTTGCCGTGGATGACCGATACCGCGTTCGTGGTCTGCGACCCCGTGCTGGCGGACGGCGCGTTGCTCGAAATCGCGCCGCGGCAGATCCTCAAGCGTCAGCTGGCCCGGCTGGCCGAGCACGGGGCCACCGTCCAGTGCGCTTCCGAACTGGAGTTCTTTTTGTTCGAGGAGAGTTACGAGGACGGCTGGCAATCGCGTTACCAGGAGCTGTCTCCGGCGTCGCGGTACCAGGGGGCCTACGACCCGCTCGTCGCCATCTCGAACGAATCGTTCATCGACGCCGTGGTCGAACAGATGGAGTTGGCCGGCGTGCCGATCGAGGCGCTGTCGTGCGAATACGGGCTCGGCCAGCAAGAGATCAACCTGACCCACACCGAGGCCCTGGAGATGGCCGACCGCCACTTCATCTACAAGTTCGGGGTCAAGGCGATCGCGACGCGCATGGGTAAATCCGCCACGTTCATGGCCAAGTGGGACGCCGCAGGCATCGGGAGCTCGTGCCACATCCATACCAGCCTGTGGTCTGCTGACGGCACGACCCCGCTCGGTGACGACGCACTGTTCGACGGCTTCCTCGCCGGACTGGTTGACGCGGCCCGGGAGATGTGTCTGCTGTACGCGCCGAACCTCAACTCGTACAGACGATTCCAGCCGAACTCGTTCGCCCCGACCACAGTCGCCTGTGGTAACGACAATCGAACATTGTCGTTCCGGGTGGTCGGCGAGGGTTCCCACCGCCGGGTGGAGAATCGAATCCCCGGGGCTGACGTCAACCCCTACGTCGCCATCGCCGCGGCCATCGCCGCCGGTGTCGACGGGATCGAACGTCGCCTCCCGACCCCTGAATTGATCGACGGCGACGGCTACGCACGCACCGATCTGCCCCAACTACCGACGTCGCTGACCGAGGCGATCGATCTGTTCGCGGGCAGTGACACGGCCAAGTCGTCGCTGGGCGCCGAGGTGCACGCACATCTGTTGACGGTCGGCCGCGGAGAGATGAAAGCCTTTCTCACGCAGGCGGTCACCGACTGGGAACGCCACCGCTACTTCGAGCGGACATGAGCCGCGCCGTAGTCCACAGCGACTTGCTCGGCCATCTGGTGAGGGCCGATGAGTGGCTGGAGCAGGGGCGGTCCAGCTACGCGCGAGCCCGGGAAGCGCTCTCCGAGGCCGATTTCGCCGCAGCTGAGGAGTACGGGCGCATCACCGTGCAGGAGGCGCAGGAGGCGTACGACCTGTTCGGTGCGTGGCTGACCGAGATCCCACGCGTACTGGCCGCCCGCGGTGCGCCGTCCGCGGATGGTGGTCAATCCGGTGGGACGGAACTCGACGACGGCTGGCGCGAATATCTCGGCTTGATCGGCGAGTTCGGGCAGGCCTGCCAGTCGGCCGAACCCGACGCGGCGCTGCGCCTGCTGTCCCGGGCGCGGGGGGTCTGGCAGGAGCATCACGATGCGGCGTGTGAAGCCATCTGCGAGCTGTTCGACCTCGCGTCCAGTGCATTCGGTGAGGCGTTCATCGGCGAGCTGTGGGACACGTTGCTGTCGGAGATGTACGAGCGGTCGGCGCGGATCTATCACCCAGACGCCATGACGTGGAGTCAGTCGACAGAGCGTCTGCTGCTCGACATCTTCGAGGCGACCCGCGGCCACCTCAGTGGTTCGCGTCGCGATGGTTCCTTCTCTATCGTCGAGGAGTGTGACCGCTGGATCATCACCTTCGCGCCGTGCGGTTCGGGTGGGCGCACCTACGAATCCGGTTCCGGCGCACCGCAGTTCGCGGTCACTTCCGGGCGCCACGACTGGGCGTGGAACACCACCGGCGTGTGCCTGTACTGCGCACACTGCTGCCAACTGCAGCAACGCGCCCCCATTCAACGACTGGGCTTTCCGCTGCGGGTGATCAGCCCACCGATCCGTGGACAGGCGGCGCCAGTGTGCACGTGGTCGATATACAAGGATCGCGCGGCGATTCCTGCTGAGGCCTACACCAGCGTCGGATTCGAGGCTCCGGCGAGGTCTGAGTAGGTGCTCAGACCCGTCGCGACGGAGACGGGTCTGAAGGCGCTGGCTCGTGTGTAGGCGCGAGTTGCACGCCGGGACGCCGGTTCGCGCGGCGGACGGCCCAGGACACCACCACAAGCGCTAGGCCGAGTAGCGGATAACCCATTGCGATCCGTGCGACGGCCAACCATCCGGTGGAGCCGGCATCGTAAAGCCACTGCTGGACAATGAATCGTGAGGCGAACACGGCGACGAAAACCAGTGTCGCCAGATCGAACCCGCGCAGCACGACCTTGTCGGCGCGCCACGCCGGGTCGGGATCGCTGCTGCGCATCAGATTCCAGATCACACCGACCAACGGGCGGCGCACCAGGAGCGACGCGGTGAACGCCGCAGCCATTACCAGGCTGAGCCAGATTCCCGGCAGAAAGTAGCTTTCGGCGGACCCGGTGTAGTACGCGATGAGCCCGGCGACGACGACTCCGAGGAGCCCGGACACGGCCGGTTGAATGGGCTCTTTTCGCAGGCGCCTGAGCAGGATCAGGCCGATACTGGCTGCGACGGCGACCACAACCGCCGCGTTCAGTCCTGCGATCGCGTTGACGATTACGTAGGTGAACGTGGGCACACTGGCGTACACCAGCCCGGACACGCCGCCCATGCGCTCGAGGAGCGTCGGGTTCCGCTGCTCAGTCGGTTCAGTCGTCACGCCTACATCGCACACTCGGACGTAACGTCATAGTCAAGCGGCAGCTGTGGCAGGGTTGGGGATGATGGCTTGGAGCACACGTGAAATCGCCGATCTCGCGGGCGTCAGTCTGCGCGCGGTGCGGCACTATCATGCCGTCGGGCTGCTGGCCGAGCCGGAACGCCGCTCCAATGGCTACAAACAGTACGGTGTTGCGCATCTGGTCAAGTTGGTGCGCATCAAAAGGCTGACGGAGCTTGGGTTTTCGCTCCCGCAGATAGCCGCGATGGGTGATGCCGACGAGCACCCTGAGCAGGCGCTACAAGAGCTTGATGCAGAACTCGCCGCGACGATCGAACGGCTGCAGCGCGCCCGTGCCGAACTCGCCGTGCTGTTGGAGCACGCGGCGCCGACGGACCTGCCGCACGACTTCGTTCCTCCGGCCGCGGCGGCCAAGATGACCGCCGCCGATCGCGCCTTTGTCGTCGTGCTGAGCCGCGTTCTGGGGCCTCGTGGGATGCGGGTCTACACCGACATGATGCGGGACGCGCCCGATGACCCCGCTTCGACAGAATTCGACAATCTGCCGGCAGACGTCGATGAGGCGACGCGGGAAGATCTCGCGAAACGGCTTGCGCCCTACATCCGGGCGGTAAACCAGGCGCATCCCGGGCTTGCCGAGTCCCGATCGGATGCTCCGCGTGGGAAATCGTTCGCGGACAAGACGATCAGCGGCGCGATGGCAGACCTGTACAACCCCGCGCAACTCGACGTCTTGCGCCGGGCTCGGGAGATCCTGCAGTCTCAGTCCGAGAAGACGCCGGGCAGCGGCAACGGCGAAAGCCGGTAGCTCGGCGGTTCGGTGCCGTGCAAGTGCCGCACGAAGTAGTCCCAGGTGCGCCGCAGGAAGTAGTGCTGGCGGCCGATCAGGGCGTGTTCGGCCCCGGGAATCATGATCAGGTCGAAGTCTTTGTCTTCCTTGATGAGAGCGTCGGCCAACCGCAAGGTCATGTAGGGGTGGGCGTTGTCGTCGAGTTCGCCGTGGATCAGCAGCAACCTGCCCGTCAAGTTGGCGGCCAACGGGGAGTTGGAGATCGCCTGCATACCTTCGGCACTGATGTCACCGTGGTAATGCTCGGCCCACATCGCCAGGTTGACGGCGTTGTCGTGGTTACCCGACGTGGCGACCGCGACCTTGTACAAGTCGGGGTACATCAGCACCGCGCGGGCGGCGGCGAACGCACCGGCGGACTGACCGGTGATCCCGACGCGGCTGGTGTCGAGCCACGCATACCGGTGCCCGAGTTCGCGGATCGCGGCCACGTGGTCGTCTAACGCGCCGGCGTTGCCGAGGTCGCCGTAGGAATGATCGTGAAAGGCCTTGCTGCGCCCGGCCGTTCCACGGCCGTCGATCGCGACCACCGCAAAGCCCAGCGCAGCGAACGCTTCCGGCTCGCCCTGGTGCGGCGGATCGAACGACGGCCCGGCACGGTAGATCTGGGGACCGGGGTAGATGTGCTCGATGATCGGGTAGCGCCGGTTCGGGTCGAAATCGTGTGGGCGCCACAGCAGTCCGTAGATCGGTGTGTGGCCGTCGGCAGCCGTCGTGCGGAAGCGTTCCGGCGGACTCCAACCGAGTGCCTCCAACGCATCGGTGTTCGGTGACTCGAGCTCGACGAGCACCCGTCCGTCGCTGTCGAGGACAGCGGAGCGTGGCGGCACGCTGGACGACGACGCCCGATCCACGAGATAGCCGCCCTCGGCGGGGCTGATCGCGTCGTGGTCGAGTTCGTCGTCGGTGAGCCGGGTGAACCCAGTACCGTCCAGGTCGACCCGGCAGATCTGGCGCACATACGGATCGCGTTCGACCAGGCCACCCGCGACGAACCACACCTGCCGGGTGTCCTCGTCGACCCACAGCAGGTGGCGCACCAGCCACGGCCCGCGCGTGACCTGTGTGACCCGCTGCCGGTCGGCCGAGTAGAGGTAGAGGTGTCCCCACCCGTCGCGCTGTGACCACCAGAGGATCTCGCCGGATTCCAAGATGTGCACGAGGTGCGGCTCACCCAGCTGGGGCGCCGGGTCGACGCGGGTTTCGCCGGTCTCGGTGATCAGTGTGGTGACCGCGCCGGTGGCCGGGTCGAGACGGCACAGCTCCAGCTTCCGCGCGTCGCGGGAGTGCTGCAGGAAGTGCACGGCGCTTTCTTCCGATTTGTCTGTCCACCATGCGTACACGAGCGCGGTGTTGTGCATGATCGGCGTGGCCTCGGCCTGCTGTCGAATCACGCGGCGCTCGGCGACGTCGAGGACGTTCCACGTCATCGTCGCCACCCGCTCTTCGCCGGGCATCGTGTACCGAGTGCGGTGTTCGACGGGGCGACCGCCGTCGGCAGGTGCAGATTCGATGAGCACGAGCTCGGGTACGTGGCGTTGATCGATGCGCTGCACCAGGATTCGGGTGGAGTCGGGTGACCAATGGAAGAGCGACAACGGCGGCAGGCCGAGGATTCGCATCAGTGCGCGCCCTCCGGTGGTCTCAGGCAGTCCGCCGTAGTCGAACTGCGGTTCGGCGTCGTCGGTGAGTGCGAATTCCTGCTCGCCGTCTGGGGTTCGGACCCAGATGTTGCCGTCGCGTCGGAAAGCGATCCACGCACCGTCAGGTGACGTCGCCTCGCCGGGTTTGGGTGCAGCGTGGCCGTCCGCACGAGCGCACGTGCCGGAGGCATCCGACCACTCCCACCGTGTGTCGAACGCGGTGAACCGCACGGTGTCGTCGTCACCGATCTCGATTGCGCTCAACGGCAGATCCTGCGCCGTCACCGCGTGCCCCGTCGCCACGGACAGCGCCGCGGCCAGCCTGTCGTGGTCGAATGCATCGCGGCGGCTGCGGTTGCCGGGAGTCACCACGATGTAGCGTGCCCCGACCCGGTACCAGAAGCGCTTGCCGCCGGCGAACCACTGCGGGGCCAACGAACTGCCCGGCACTTTGCGCGCACGGTATGGGGCCAGCATCTGTTCGGCGCGTGCGTAGTCCGAATCGGTCAGCGTCGAGTCAGCAGAGGTCACGACTTCGATGCAACACCCGGACGTAGCGGCATGGTCAAGCTCGCGGCCGTGCAGGTTGCGTTGGTACTGCGCACTGGGCGTGGAAGTGCGAGTGGCTCACGCCGTGACGGCAGGATGAATCGCGAGCCGTTTGCCAAACGTACCCGCCCTCCGCGTGTCCGCGGTCACAGCCGCTGGCATTCAGACGGTTGATTGCTGCCATCTGGCGGTCAATTTCTGCCAGCGGAATTAAGCCGCTGACCTCGACGTTGTCGCAGTCAGACCGGGTAGGAAACCCCGAACCGGTGGACAAACATCCGAACCGCGACCTCACCGCCACGGCTCGAACTCCGAAACAGAAGGGCTTCGACATGAAGAAGTTTGGGTTTGCCAGCGCCATCGCCGCCGGATTCGCCGCCGCCGTCTTCGGGCTGGCTGCCCCGGCCCAGGCCGACGTGGTTCATCACCAGTGGGTGCACGACATCCAGCAGCACGCCAGCGTCGGCAGCGTCACCCCGGTGTTCGGCAACGGACGCTGACCCACAACTGAATGGACGGGCACCCGCAGCGGGTGCCCGTCCCTTTTGTGCGTCGACTATCCGCCCTGAGTCCACTCTTCGTAGAACGGCGGCATGTCTGATGCCCGGCCGGAAAACTCTGGCGGGCGCTTCTCCAAGAAGGCTCGCACGCCGTCGTTGCCGTCGCCGATGCTGGTGTAGAACATCGCCAGCGAGTCCACCCGGTGTGCGTCGACCGGGTGGGGTTGGGCCGCGTTGCGGTACAGCATCTGTCGCATGAGGGCGACCGAGATGGGCGAGCGGTTGCGCGTCCACGCGTCGGCCAATGTTCGAGCCTCGGCGATCAGTGCGACAGGCTCGTGGACCGCCTGCGCGAGCCCGATCTCATAGGCAGCGGAGGCGGTCAGAATGTCGGAGCGGTACACCAGGTCCAAAGCCGTTGGCATGCTGACGATCCGAGGTAGGAACCACGTCGAACACGCCTCCGGCGTGATGCCGAGCTTTCCGAACACCAAACCGAACCGGGCCTTGGTCGACATGAGCCGGGCGTCCATCGCCAGCGTCATGGTCGCGCCGATGCCGACGGCGGCACCGTTGATGGCCGCGATCACCGGCTTGCGGCACGCGTAGATCGCCACCGTCACCCGACCACCCGTGTCGCGGACCCGCTGAAGTTCGGGGTTGTCGAGGTCGCTCATGTCGGCCAAGGTCGGCGACTTGGACTCGTCGAGTCCGAAGACGTTGCCCTCGCTCGACAAGTCCATGCCGGCGCAGAACGCCCGGCCCTCGCCCGTGACGATGACGGCCCTCACCGCGTCGTCATCGTTGACTGCCACAAATGTGCGTTCCAGCTCGTCAGCCATCTCGACGGTAAAGGCGTTGAGGTTGTCCGGCCGATCGAGCACGACGGTGAGGATCCCGTCGTCGAGGTCGTGCCGAATCGTTGTGAAGTCCACTGCTCCTCCTCGGTTGGGTTGCTACTCAGCTTGCCCAACAGGGGATGTGGGGTCGGCGCGGCCCCCCCGAATCGGTCAGGACACCACCATCCACACACCTAGCGCGGCCATCGTCACCGCGATGACGCCGTCGAGGACGCGCCACGTCAGTGGGGTGGCGAAGAGACCGGCCAGGCGTCGGGCGCCCAGTCCCAGGCTGATGAACCACACCGCGCTGGCTGCGACCGCACCTGCGCCGAAAAGCCAACGCTGGTCATGTTGTTCGTTGGCCAGCGAACCGAGCAGGACCACGGTGTCGAGGTACACGTGTGGGTTGAGCCAGGTCAGTGCGGCACACGTGATGAGCACCTCGGCCAGGCGGGCCGGCGCCTTCTCCGACGGGTTCAGCGCCGACGGGGTGAACGCCCGCTTGGCCGCCAGCGCGGCGTACCCGATGAGGAAGGCCGCACCGCCGAACTTGGCGACCATAACCGCGTCGGGATGGGCGGTTATGAGCGCGCCGACACCCGCGATACCCGCCGCGATCAGGATCAGATCCGAGACCGTGCACAGGGCGATGACCGGCACCACATGCTCACCGCGGATGCCCTGACGCAGCACGAACGCGTTCTGTGCGCCGATCGCGGCGATGAGCGTCATCGTGGTCAGGAAACCGATCAGGACAGGGGAGGCCATGCGGTCGACGCTAGGGAGTCTCAACGATTCAGTACAGCTAATGATTCTTCAGATGCATTAGAGAAGTTGATGATGCATCATGGGCGCGCCCAGATCGAGTAGTTATTGGTACTACTACGGTCAGGTTCGCCTTCTCCGAAGCCTTCATGTCGGGAATGACCACCACCGCTCACCGTGTCCGACCGACCACTCGGCGCAGGCGCGCCCGGCTTCGGCGCATCGCCTCGCTTGTGACCCACATCGCATCTAGGTTCGATTCTCCAACGCCGGAATGGAGGTGCGGTCGCTGATCGGGGTCGGTGCCGAGAAGGCCATCGTGCACTGATCGCCGCCATCCAGCACAACCAGTCGGGGAAACTAGCCAACCGTAAAGGAATTCACAATGCCGATGTCAGTCCATGTCCGCGCAGCGGTTGCCGCGGCGGTCACGGTCAGCGCGCTCACGGCGTGCGGTTCTTCTGGCACCTCATCAGACACCACCGCGGCGCCTACGAAGCTCCGCGAAGCCGTGTTCTTCGGTGACAGCCTCACCGATGCTGGCACCTACGGAATTCGATTCACTACCAATCCCGGCATGACCTGGGCGCAACATGTCGCCGAACGCCTCGGCCAATCGACGGAACCGAATGAGCACGTCGTCAGCTACAGCGATGTCTACCAAGGGAAGCCGGGACTCAGTGGCCCCGGTGGGCTGAACTACGCCGAAGGCGGCGCCCGGGCCAACAGTGCCTATTCGACGGTCTCGCAAAATCCGGAGGGCACCCCGATATCCACCGCGGTCCAACTTCAGCACTTCCTGAACCAGCACGGCTCCTTCAAACCGGACCAACTGGTCACTCTGTACATCGGTACGAATGACGTTGCGTACAACTATGATCTGACGAAAGACCAGGCGTTGGCCCAAGCTCTCCGCGACAACCACAGTCCGACGCCGGAAGTGATGGCAACCGAGCGAGCGCGGGTGCAAAAGGCTGCGGAGGACGAGGCGAAGACTGCCGCGGCAATCCTCGACAAGGGCGCCCAGCACCTGCTCGTATTCAAGCTCGCCGACCTCAAGGTTCTTCCCTGGTTCGAGTCCGACGCGTCGCGCCGCTACGTCAGCGAGCTGACCGACGTCTACAACACGCACCTGGTGGATTCGCTGCCCAAGGATCCGAAAGTCCAAATACTCGACACCGGCGCGTTCATCGATGACCTGCTGAAGAATGCGAACACGTACGGGTTCACTCACGGGGCCAACGAGGACGCTTGCGCGCAGCCCGGCCAGGACTTCTGCGGTGCCGACGCGTGGAAGTCTCCCGACGCCGATCGCACCTATGTATTCGCCGCGGCCGAACACCTCACCACGCACGCCAACGAGCTGCTGGCCGACTATGTGATGAACCAGGTCGGCATCCCCGACGGACACTAGCTAACCCCAGGGGACCAAACAGCCCACCCTTTTCGGGAAGCTAGCTACGGTGCCGCGATCGCTCCACCCGCGGTGAATATGGGTTGCTCGCAGACGAATCGGCACACCGCAGTGGCCGCAGTCCGCTACGCACCGCTCGTGGTCTGGCCGGCGACTTCCTTCGCCAATCCCGCGAGCGCCGACGCCAAGTGACACCGATCGTGCGGTGACGCCATACGGGGGAGCGGGTCTACTTGGGCGCCAGGATCTTGGCTTCGCCGTTTTCGTGATTTCTGAGATGGACCGGTGCTGGTCGCTTCAGTGGGCGCTGGCGATGAAATCGATGAGGTACTGGGAGAAGATCACCGCGACGATGACGGAGAAGACGAGAAAACCGAGTGCCCAGGCTCGGGCGTCGAGAAGAGGAAGCGCTGCCGACTGCGCCTCGGGTTGTTGGTTACTCTCCACGTCAGAGATCCTTTCGGTAGAAGATGTCGATCAGTACCCCGCCAATCGCGCACAGCGCCACGACGATGCCGCAGAACACCCAGCCTGCGCCGCCACCGCCTGATTGTGCGTACCAGTCGTTGATGTAGATGAGGACAAGAACGCCGAGCAACAACGCGCACAAGACAATCAGTGCCGAAAGGCGTCGAATTTTGGCGGTGCGTGCACCGGCGAGATAGATGTCCATGAGTGCGGATTCGGTGTCTGGATCGAGGATTGGCTGCTGGGTCATGAGTGCTCCTTGCCGGTCTATCCGCGCTGCCGCGCGATGTAGGACTTGGGTTCGGTGACGATGAACATCGCACCGAGGACAGTGCATATCGAGCCGATGATGACGATCACGCTGAAGGGGGCGCCGTAGACGGTCAGTGAGAAGAACGCGATGAAGAAGAAGGCGAGGGTGTTGGTCAGTACTCCACCGCGCACAGCGCCGGCATAGGAGATCCCGATGTAGTAGCCCATGATCATCCAGATGGCCCAGCCGAGGCCGATGACAGCGCCCATCGCGATCAGACGCGGGTCTGCCCAGGCAAGTTCGGCGATTTCGCGTCCGGATGGAAACAGCAGGAACAACAACGCGTTGGCGATGACAAGTTCGAGGAAGGCTCGCCACCAGAGGAATCCCTCCGCGGGCATCAGGTCTGTTCCGGCTGCGATGGCGAAACTTTCGAAACCCCAGGTCAATACGGCGACGACGATGATCAGCAGGCCGACCGCGAAGTGCAGTCCGTGGGTCGGAGCACCGATCTGGCCGCCCGAGACGGCCAGCCAGATACCGATGGCCAGGGCACCGAGTCCGAGGAGCGTCGAGGGCCGCAGGATGCGTTCGCGGTAGAGCGCGGCGCCGACGATTGCGCCGACGACGCCGGCGAGTCCGCCCACGGCTCCTGCGAGTGCGCCGCCGATGAGGCCCGATGCAGCTGCGAAACACAGGTCGCCGACGAATCCGCCGACGGCGACGAACAGGTTCCACCAACTGACCCGATGTCCCAGGACTCGCAGTACGTCGCGCCACGTCCCACTGACTGCGAGGAACACCGCCACACCCAGCACGCCGAATGGCACCTGGAGTACGGCAACGAGTGCGAAGGCCCCCGTGGGGGCTTCGATGTTGAAGGGAGGCGCGCCGACGATCGAGCCAAGCAAGCCGAATGCGAGTCCTAGTGCTGGTGCGGCGAGGACGGCATAGATCATTCCCATCCGCGTTTTCTTGCCGTCGGCCAGCCGGGACCGTTCGGCAAGGTCGGTGGGTGCTGCAGGTTGCAGATGAGTCATCGCGATGCGTCCTTGCGTGATAGCGCCACGGCGTCGAGGTCGGTGGGAAGGTAGGTGTCCAGATTGAGCTGGTATTCGATGAGTGGCCTTGCCGACGCGGCGAGGCGGTATTGGCGCAGTATCTGCCTGCGATGCTCGCGTTGGTCGACAACGTCGACCCATCCCACGGTGCTGAGTCCGATGAGATCTTCCCGCAGACCGCTCAATTCACTGTCGCGATAGTGCTGACGCATGAGCGAAAACAGGTGGTGTTCCCAGATTCCTTGATGCCCTAAGTGATAGAGGGTCATTGCGGCTTGATATTTCGGTGCTGGTTTCATGTTCTGTCTCCGGTGGTCATTAAGGATCGGACGGTCGACCGGACACCGTAGACGGTCAGCAGATCAGTCCAGCGTTGTGCGGCCAGCTCGGGTTGTTCGAGCGCGCCCGCGGCGTCGGCGAGCTGCACCAGTCGCGACAGATGCGGCAGGCTTCGTGCCGAATGCAGACCGTTGACCATCGC
The DNA here is from genome assembly GCF_010727475.1 of Mycolicibacterium mageritense. Classification (NCBI taxonomy): domain Bacteria; kingdom Bacillati; phylum Actinomycetota; class Actinomycetes; order Mycobacteriales; family Mycobacteriaceae; genus Mycobacterium; species Mycolicibacterium mageritense. Next base: position 1,760,211 of record NZ_AP022567.1, on the reverse strand, counting down.
GAAGGCCGGTTGGTGACCGTTGAGCCACGACAGAAACGTCACGCCGGTCTTGTAATACTCGGTGGGACTGGCGAAGACGTGACGTGCCAGTGCCTGGGTGGGTTGCAGCAGCGCGCGAAAGCCGCACATGTCGCCGGCATCGAGCGCTGACAGTGCGGCTGATGCGATAGGCGCACAGGTGGCGAAAGCGCCGAGCAGGGCATCGCAGTGGCCTTCGGTGCCACCGGCGATGAGGTCGACGTAGTTGTAGTCGTCGCCGGTGAAAACACGTACCGAGTCTGGAAGTTCGCGTCGAAGTGCAATCTCTGTTGTGCCGTCGAGAAGGCTTACTTTGATGCCGGCGACCCGGTCGATGTTGTCTTCGATGATGGTACGCACTGTGCGACGTGCCGAAGCGAGGTCATCTGATCCGAAGTAGCCTGCCAGCGCGGCATCGAATGGTGTTCCCAGCCAGTGCAGGATGACAGGCCTTCCCGCGCGAGACAGTACAGCGTCGTATACGCGGCTGTAGTCGGCGGGCCCGTCGGCGACCCGTGCGAGATGGCGGCTGGCCATCATCACAGCTTGTGCTCCAACGTCTTCGGCCTGATGGAGTTGCTCGACATACGCGCTGATTACTTCGTCGAGTGAAATGTAGGTCGTCGCGACGTGGTCGGTGTTGATGCCGACCACCAGCGCTCCACCGACAGACTGCGCCTCTGTCGCGCTGCGTCTGATCAGCTCACGGACCGCGACAGCGTCGAGACCCATGTTGCGTTGGGCGGTATCCATCGCGTCGGCTACGCCTAGATGCCACGACCACAGGTGGTGGCGAAACTCCATGGTGGCGTCCCAGTCGATATCGGCTGGGGCACCGGGCACATTGTTGCCTGTCGCTCGGGGGATCACGTGGGCTGCGGCGTAGGCGATCCGCGCCGTCGGTGGCACCGAGGCCGGTGGACGGAGGTCGTTGTCACGGAGCTGGTGTGTGGTGAGCGTGCCCGACTCGTCGATCAGCGAAATCTCGGTCATCGCAGCCTCACTGCCAGGTCGTCGGGGTGGTCGGCGGCCAGGTGCGTGAGCTGAATCCGGTTGCCGGTGCGTGCGCTTTCCAAACCGGCCTCGGCCAGGCGTACACCCCTGGCGCCAGACAAGAAGTCGTAGGGATGTGGTGCATCTTCGACGACATGGCGGATGAATTGCTCCCACTGGGCCTTGAAGCCGTTGTCGACGGGGCAGTTGTCGGGCACTGCGACCCAATCGGCTGGGTAATCGTGGGCGTCGGGTAGGTCGGGGTTCCAGACCGGGCGGGGCGTGGTGTTGCGGTGCTGAACTCTGCAGTCGAACAGCCCGGCAACTGCGCTGCCGTGAGTGCCGTCGACTTGGAACTCCACGAGTTCCCGACGGTTGACGCGGACCGTCCAGCTCGAGTTTAGTTGCGCGATGATTCCACCGGCCAACTCGAACACCGCATAGGCCGCGTCGTCTGCCGTTGCGGCATAAGGATTACCGGCCTCGTCGACGCGGACGGGGATATGGGTGGCAGTCTGGGTGTAGACCGATTCCACGGTCCCGAAAAGGTATTCGAGTACATAGTTCCAGTGGGGGAACATGTCGACCACGATTCCGCCGCCGTCTTCGGTGCGGTAGTTCCAGCTGGGCCGCTGCGCGGATTGCCAGTCGCCTTCGAAGACCCAGTACCCGAACTCACCGCGCACCGAGAGGATTCGTCCGAAGAAGCCGGAGTCGATCAGCTGTTTGAGCTTGACCAGGCCGGGCAGGAACAGTTTGTCGTGCACCACTCCGTTCTTCACACCGGCACGCTGGGCGCGGCGGGCCAGGTCGAGCGCTTCGTCGAAAGTCTCGGCGGTGGGCTTCTCGGTGTAGATCGCCTTGCCGGCGTCGATGGCCTTGCGCAGCGCGGGAACTCGTGCCTTCGTGACGAGGAAATCCGCGTAGATGTCCCATTGCGGATCGGCCAGACACGCGTCGAGGTCGGTGGAGATGTGCGAAATGTCGTGGCGATCGGCGATCTCGTTCAGCTTCTTGAGGTCGCGGCCGACCAAGATCGGCTCGACCTGCACCCGCGTCCGGTTATCCGAGAGCAACACGCCGCCTGCATCGCGGATCGGCAGGATCGACCGCGTCAAGTGTTGGCGATAACCCATGCGGCCAGAAGCCCCGTTCATGATGATTCCGATGCGTGCGGGCGGCATATGTTCCTCCGTTTTTGGACTCAAAAGGTAAGCGCTTTCCATCGAAGCACGGTCAGCGTGACCGGCGCAACCATGGGGCGGTTTTTGGTTCTGGGACACAGCCGGCTCAGGTCGGTTAGCCCTCGAGGGCGACTAGAGTGCCTGATGAGGCGGCTACGACGGAGGATGGTGGTGGACGGCAGTGTTGTGACTCTGCAGGACGTGGCAGACCGGGCAGGGTTGTCGCTGGCCACCGCGTCGCGAGTGCTCAACGGCAGCAATCGCGTCGTCAGTGACGCGACCGCTGCCCGGATTCGTCGTGCCGCCGACGATCTCGGCTATGTCTCCAACGGTCCCGCCCAGGCGCTTGCGCGTTCGACCACCTCAGTCGTGGGCCTGATCGTGCACGAGGTCGATGACCCCTACTTCGCGGCGATCGCTCGCGGCGTCATGACGGTGGCTGCCCGCCACGCATTGCTGACCACCCTGGCCAATACCTTTCACGACCCGGACCGGGAGATCGACTACGTCAAGCGGCTTCGGGCTCAGCGTGTTCGCGCCCTGCTTCTCGCCGGTAGCGGGGTGATGCGCGAGGGACACACAGAAGCGCTCGGCGAGGCACTGGCGGGGTTTGAACGCAGCGGCGGTCGAGTCGCGCTTGTGAGCGACTATGGCTTGCCGTATCCCACTGTGCTGCCTGCCAATACGCGTGGCGGCGCACAGGTGGCCCGACATCTGTATGACCTCGGCCACCGCAAGGTAGGCCTCATCGCCGGCCCCTCATTTCTGTTCTCGGTGCGTGACCGTTTGGCCGGATTCATGGATGCGTGGTCGGCATTTGGGCTTCCGGCCGAACAGATTCCGGTGGCAGGCGGTGGCTTCAGCCGCGACGGAGGGTTTTCTGCGGCACTGGAGTTGTTCGATCGCGACCCCGAGATCACCGCGGTGTTTGCACTCAATGACCTGATGGCGGCGGGTGCCCTGGCCGCTTTGACCGAACACCTCGGCCGTCGGGTGCCGACCGACGTGTCGGTGGTCGGCTTCGACGACCTGTGGTTCGCGGCAGATCTGCGCACACCGTTGACCACGGTGCGTCTGCCGTTGGAGGAGATGGGGGCGCAGGCGATGGAGATGATCCTCAGCGCTGATGACGCCGGCACCGGCCGGCCTCGGAACATCCACGTATCGACTGATCTGGTGGTTCGGTCAAGCACAGCCCCCGCTCGGCACCGGTAGACCCACCGGGCCGGAGCGCGCGATTCGGCTGCGGTCGACGCTGCCGCAGCCAACCCGTCCTCACGTGACGCTTGCCACACGATGACCTCAGCGCCTATGGTCGTGAGGAAAGCGCTTACCTACGGTTAAAGCCTCCAAGCGCTGGAAAGGATCGTGATGGAACACGCTGACGTCCTGATCATCGGCGCCGGCGCGTCGGGCGGTGTCGCAGCTGGGGCACTGTCGGCCGCAGGCTTCGACGTGGTCTGTCTGGAACAGGGGAACTGGCCACAACGCGCTGACTATCCGGCGCAACGAAGCACGTACGAATTGGAAGCGCGCAAGCAGTGGTCAGGTAGTCCCAACGTGCGGGGCAATCCCGCGGACTATCCAATCGACGACAGCGCGTCTGACATTGCGCCGTTGATGTTCGCCGGTGTCGGCGGCAGCATGATCCTCTACGCCGGAGATTGGCCCCGCCTGCTGCCCTCCGATTTTCGGGTCCGCACCCTCGATGGTGTCGCCGACGATTGGCCGCTGCGCTACTCCGACCTGCAACCGTTTTATCAGCGCACCGATGAGGCGTTCGGGGTGTCCGGTGTCGAAGGCGATCCCGCTTATCCCGACGGGGCGGGTCCGCCGCTTCCCCCACTTCCCATCGGCGCAATCGGGGCACGGATGGCGCAAGCGCATGACAAACTCGGCTGGCACTGGTGGCCCGCCGCACAGGCGGTGCTGTCCGCGCCGTATCGGGGACGGCGTCCCTGCGTGCAGTTCGGTGCGTGCATGCAAGGGTGCCCGGAAGGGGCCAAGGCCTCTACCGACCTGACGCACTGGCCCGATGCGACTGCCAACGGCGTCCGCCTGCTGACGGGTGCACGGGTATCCCGAATTCTCATGTCGTCGAACGGTTTGGCTGCCGGGGCCGAGTTCGTGCGCCTTGACGGGTCATGGGATGCCGTCCACGCTGACGTTGTCATCCTCGCCGCCAATGCCATTGGGACTCCGCGTATTCTGCTCAACTCCGCAACCTCGGGCCACCCCGACGGCCTGGCGAACTCCAGTGGAATGCTCGGACGTCGCCTGATGGTCCACCCGTTCGCCAATGTGACGGGCTACTTCGATGAAGACCTGGCCAGCTGGAATGGCCACGTAGGAGCCAAGATTGCGTGTTACGAATTCTATGAGACCTCACCCGACCGCGACTTCGTGCGCGGAGCCAAATGGAGTCTGGCACCCACCGGGGGACCGCTGAACGCAGCGATGCCGACACGCGCGGGGCAGGACGTCTGGGGGCAAGCGCATCATGACCACGTCTGCCGACACCTCGGCCGCACGATCAGCTGGGGCATTTTCGGCGAGGACTTGCCTGACGAGAACAACCGTGTGACGGTGGACGGGTCGTTGACGGATTCGTCTGGCATTCCCGCACCGAAGATCGCCTATGCGGTGAGCGATAACTCGCGCAAGCTGCTCGATTTCCACATCGCTCGCGCCGTGGAATCCATGCAGGCCGCCGGCGCGTACGACACCGCGGTCGAATCGCTGATGCGCTACTCGGGCTGGCATCTTCTCGGCACCGCGCGCATGGGTGACGACCCTCGAACTTCGGTCGTCGACCAGTATGGGCGCTCACATGACATCCCCAATCTCTACATCGTCGACGGCAGCGTCTTCGTCACCTCGGGAGGAGTTAACCCGACCAGCACCATCAGCGCGCTGGCTCTGCGATCGACCGAACACCTCATCGCCAACCGCCGCGACCAGAAGGTTCCCGCATGAACGCGCCCACGGTCCAGGAGCTTCCGATGCCCTTCATCGCAACGTCACACCCGTCCGCTCAGAGCCGTGATTCAGGCGTCACCGACGAATGCCGTCACTGGCTCAGCGGCATCGCAAACCTGCTCATCCCCGCCTCGGAAACGATGCCTGCGGCAAGTGATGCGGACGTGAGCACCGGTCAACTCGACGTTGTCCTCAAAGCCCGCCCCGATCTCATCGACGAGTTGCGGCTCGCGTGGTCAGCCACCCGCGGACTGTCGCCTGCCGTAGCCCTCGACCGTCTGCGCACCACTGATCCCGTTCGCTATCAGGCAGTTTGTTTGATCGTTGCGGGCGGCTATTACACGCACCGCGACGTGATCAAGCGACTCGGCTACACCGGGCAGCAGCCTCGCACCGCTCAAATCGGCGGAGACATCGACGAGGAGTTGCTGATGCGCGTTGTCGAACGCGGCCCCCGATATCGCCAAGCCTGACTGCTGCCCAACGACATTCGATTACCAGGAGAGCCATGACATCCACGGATACCCGTACCGTCGTCACGATCAACCCCGCGACCGACGAGCCCCTACATCACTATCCCGTTCTCACCGATGCCGATATCGAGCAGGCACTCGCGGAAACCCATGCGACGGGCCTGATGTGGCGCCGTGTTGCAGTCGAGGAACGGGCTCGCCTGCTCGGCACTGTCGCCGACGCGCTCGACGCGCGCCGGCTAGAGTTGGCGGCGCTGGTCACCGCAGAGATGGGGAAACCAGTGGCGGAGGCGGCTGCCGAGGTGGACAAGTGCGTGTGGCAATGCCGGCAGTACGCCGAAGACGGTGCCAGCTACCTGCAGCCGGAATCCATTGCAGTGCCCGCACAATCCTGCCGACTCGTCTATGAGCCGCTCGGTGTGATTCTGGCCGTGATGCCCTGGAACTTCCCGCTGTGGCAGGTCTTCCGATTCGCCATACCGGCGCTACTTGCCGGCAACACGGTGCTCCTCAAACATGCATCCAACGTGACAGGTAGCGCACTGGCGATCGAGGCAGTGATCGAGGCCTCCGCTCTGCCCGGCGGCGTGCTGCGGACACTGGTCGTGGACGAGGCCGATGTTGCCGCCGTGGCCGAGCGCCTCATTTCCGACTCCCGGGTCGCCGCAGTCACCTTGACCGGGTCCACTCGCGCGGGAGCGCATGTCGCTTCTGCTGCCGGGCGGGCCCTGAAGAAGAGCGTCCTCGAACTGGGCGGGTCCGATCCCTTCGTAGTGCTCGCCGACGCTGACATAGACGCCGCGGCGGTACACGCGGTCAAATCTCGGTTCATGTGCAGCGGCCAAACCTGCATTGCAGCCAAACGGATTGTGGTGCACAAGGATATAGCCGATCGATTCCAGAAGAAACTCGTCGAGGCCGTCGAGTCCTTGACCGTGGGTGATCCCACCGACGCCGCCACCACCGTCGGCCCGCTGGCGCGACCCGACATCCTCGAGCAGGTGCAGCGGCAGGTCGAAAAGTCTGTGGCTCAAGGCGCCACCGTCCTGACCGGGGGCCGACGGCTGGACCGTGACGGGAACTTCTATGCCCCAACCGTGCTCACCGATGTCACGCACGACATGCCAGTACTCGCCGAAGAAACGTTCGGGCCCGTGGTCGCTCTCATCCGAGTCGACGACGATGATCAGGCAGTCACAGTGGCCAACTCCACTGAATACGGTCTGGCCGCGAGTGTTTGGAGTCGAGACATCGAGCACGCGGTGTCCGTGGGCAGCCGCATCGAATCGGGTGTCCTGTTCGTCAACTCATTGGTGATGTCGGATCCACGCGTGCCGTTCGGTGGGATCAAACGCAGCGGCTACGGCCGCGAACTCGGCGCCGCCGGAGTCCGCGAGTTCACCAACCTCCGCACCATCTGGATTGCGCAAGCAGACGCATAGCCGAGCATCGTCGTGCGGGTGCAAGAGCATTCGCCTGCACGATGCACCATCCCGTCGCCGCTGCCCGGGGTGGGCCTGGCGATGATCGTCGTCGCTCCGGTGATGGCTTGGGTGCTCTTCGTTCTCCCGGCTGGTGAGCCGTGTGTTCCCCGATACCAGCGCCTCACTGCAGCAAACCACTACAGCTGCTGGAGGCGGCGGATCCGGGCCGCCATCGCTTGCTGTGCCTGCGTCGACTGTGGGGCGACGACCTCGAATCCGTGGGGGCACCCGGGGTAGATGTGCAGCTCGGTCGGAACGCCGGCCTGCGCGAGACGTCGCGCGTAGACCGTGATTTCGTCTCGGAAGATGTCGAGGTCACCCGTGTCGAGGTAGGTGGGCGGTAGGCCGGCGACGTCGCTCGCGCGGGCAGCTGCCGCATACGGGGAGACCTCCGCGCCGCCGGCGCTGTCGCCGAGCAGGGCAGACCAGCCGGTGACGTTGTCGTTGTAATCCCAGACCAACGTCTCCTGCGGCAGTTGCGGATCGGGATCAGTGGTGCGGTCGTCGAGCATGGGATAGATGAGCAGCTGCAACGCGATGGCCGGACCGCCGAGGTCGCGAGCCATCAAGGCCACCCCGGCCGCGAGTCCGCCTCCGGCGCTGTCGCCGACGACGCCGATGCGGCCCGGATCGACTCCGAGTTCTTTGGCGTGGCCGGCCAGCCAGTTGAGCGCGGCATAGCAGTCCTGCACCGGAGTCGGGTCGGGGTTCTCGGGCGCGACCCGGTAGTCCACGATGAGCGCCGGGACGCCCGAGGCAGCGACGTATGCGCGTACCAGTTTGTCGTAGAACTCGGCGACCACATTCAACCCGAAAATCATTCCCCCACCGTGCAGGTACAGCACGGCGCTGCCGGGCAGGGATCCCGCGGCGGGGCGGTACCACCGCAATGGCAGCGCAGTGTTGTCATCGGTCACCAGCGTGTGTTCTTCGACGTCCACCCGTTCGGACCGCGGCCAGGTGGCCGAGACCGCGCTGAACATCGCCTCGATGTTGGTCCGTCGGGTCGCGATGTCGCCTACCGGCGGGCGCGGCGCAGGCTCGGGCCCGCTCAGTGCAAGGATCGCCGATGCGATCTCGGGGTCAATGCGCAAGGTCACGTGGTGCCTCCTCGAATCGCGGAGGCGACCTTCCGCGTCCGCTGTCATCGGGTTACATCGGTCCGTCACCGGCAACGCGGGCAGACGTCCGATGATTCCTGACAGCCCTCAGTCGGGTGTGTCTGCGAACCGGTCGGTGAAGCGTTCGAGTGCGCCGGCAAACGCTTCCGCTTCGGCAGGCTCCCACTCCGAAAGGATTTCACTCGCGGTGGCGGCGAGCTCAGCGCGCATGGCACTGACGGCGGCGGCACCTGCCGCGGTCAGTGTCAGCTGTGCCGCGCGAGCGTCGTTCGGATCCTGTTGCCGTGCGAGGAGTCCGGAGTCCTCCAGTTTCGAGGCGTATCGGGTTGTCGCAGAGCGGTCGATGCCGATCGCGGGCGCGAGCCGGGTGGCGGTGGTCGGGCCGAGGCGCGCGATTCCGGACAGCACCGGATACGTGGTCGCATCGACGCCCGCGACGTCGGCCGTGAGGCGCCGGTAGAGGTGTTGGCGGGTACTGCGCAGCAGCAGTCGGCCGAGCTGGGTGGCAACGCGATCACCGGGAGTATCGGGCATCGACCCAGTTTACGTGACTTTTGCACGCACCTGAGGTAACGTCATATGCGTGTAAATTGCACACATATGGAGAGTGGGGTTAGTCATGAGTGAAAAGCTCCCGGTCCGACCGGAGGATGTGCTGGCCGACGCGGACAGCGCGACGACATTCGGCGGGGTAGATGTGCGCAAGGGCACGATCGCTGCATTTGTTCTCAACGCCAAGCAATTAGCGGACCTGCCTGCTACCGACCCGAACCGCGCGGCGATCGAGGCGCAACTTCGGGCGTTGGCCCCGGCGCTGCGGGCCGTCGGAGTGCTCGACGTGTTTGTGCCGCGCTCGGCCGAGGTGGCGGCATTGTTGGACGAATCGGCATAGGGGTCGGCGCGGCGGTTGCCGGCAGCGGTGATCCATCCGTGATCGGGAGCATCCCGAGCTGAGCTGGAATGCGTTCACGCCCTGCGCAGTTCGAAGACTGGTATCGCGCGTTCGGGCTTGGGGTAGCCCGCGAGGCGGGGGTGACGTGAGGCAATGTCGGCAAGCATCGCGGCCGCTTCAGGCCGAGGTAGCTCGTGTGCGATGACGTCGTAGGACTGGGTGCCGACCTCGAGATGGGCTTGTGGGTTGGCGCGGAGATTGTGGATCCAGGCCGGATTCTTCGGTGCACCGCCGAAGGTGCCGATCACATAGAGGCGTCCGTCGACCGTGAAGTACTCAAGCGGAGTCACCCGCGGCCGGCCCGACTTGGCACCGGTCACGGTCAGCAGCAATACATTTGCCCCTTGGAAGGGTCCGCCGACAGTTCCGCCGTTGCCGCGGAACTCGTCGATGATGTGCCCGTTGAAGCTCTGTAGCGTGTCCGGATTGCTCTCCACTTCGGTGTAGGTGGGAATGGGCGGGATGTCAGTGGTCATCAGCCCACTGTTGCTGTGCCCGGGGAGTCGGTCCAGGGTCGGACTCACGGGGGTACCGCGCTACCGGGGTACTGACACACCCAGGGTGCCGATGGGCACCGTGCGGCAGGATGGAAGTGTGGGCAAATCGGAGCTGGGAGAGTTCCTGCAGGCACGCAGGGCTGCGGTGACGCCGGCCTCCGTGGGAATACCCGCTTCGGGGCGACGTCGAGTTCCCGGGCTGCGGCGTGAGGAGGTCGCTGCGCTCGTGGGCCTGTCCACCGACTACTACGTTCGGCTGGAGCAGGGGCGTGGTGGTCGTCCGTCCGAATCGGTGTTGGATGCGATCGCAGCCGCGCTGTTGCTCGACGCTACGCAACGGGAGCACTTGTATCGCCTGGCACATCCGCCGCACCGGAGGTCGGCCGCGCGACGGCCACGCATTGCGAAGCCGACGCGCATGTTCCTCGATACCTTGACGGTGCCGGCGCTCGTCTTGGCCAGTGACACTCAAGTTCTCGGATGGAACAGCCTCGCGTGTGCGCTGTTCACCGACTTCGACGCGCGGCCCCCGCGGGAACGCAACACCGCATGGTTGCTGTTCCGGGATGAGGAGGTCGCGGCACGGCACCGGAATTGGGAGAGCTCTGCACGCGATACCGTCGGCATGCTCCGGATGGCGGCGGGTAAGGCGCCGGATGATGCTGGTTTGGCCGCCTTGGTCGGCGAACTGTCCATGCACAGCGCGACGTTTCGGCACTTCTGGGCAAAACACCACGTATACGAGAAGTCCTGTGGCCTGACGCTGCTTCGCCATCCTGAAGTGGGAGACCTCGATCTCACGTTCGTCACGTGGACAACACCGGCGTCACCGAACCAGATGCTTGTCACCTACACGCCTGAACCGGGCTCACCGTCGGAGGAGGCTCTGCGCCTTCTCGGATCGATGTCCGCCACGAACGCGTAACGCTGCGCTCGGCGGGACGGAACGGCCGGTGAGGCCGTGGGCAGGACTGCGCACAGACGTCCTAGGTCTCGGCCCGCGCACATGACGGTCCGGTCGGGCCTGATCATGGCTGCCGAACTGGTGTCAGGCGCCGGAGGCGTTGAGATCGACGACGTCACCTTGGACCCAGCATTCGAGGTCGGTGAGGAAAACCGAGTCACCAGTTCCCTTCTGCTGCATGTCTACCCACGCGCTCATGGCGTGGGGTGCGGATCCCGACAGAATGCCCGCCACGTTGGCTGCGCTTTCGCGGCGCAGGCTTTCGGCCGGGGACAGCAGATAGTCCTCGTTGAAGATGCGCTTCTGGACCGCGACGGTGTCGCGGTTGCGTTTCGCATAGCGCGCACCGAGTGACTGGGCTTCGGTGAGTAGCTCTTCGGGTGGCACCAAGCGACGAATCAGTCCCATCTCCAACGCTTCCTGCCGCGAGTACATTCTGCCTTCGAGCAGCATCTCCAATGCGCGGTCAGGTCCGATCAACTGAGCCAGACGCTGTCCGCCGACGGTGGTGGTGAGCCCGATGAGCAGCTCAGGCAATACGAAGCCGACGGCGTCGTCATCGGCGGCAAGGCGCACGTCGAAGGCCACCGACATCTCCAATCCGCCACCGCCGCACGGCCCGCCGATTGCCGCGATGTAGACCGCGGGTGAGCGCATGATCCGCAGCACCAGATTGGCGAACCTGTTAACACCGAGGAGCCCGGTCAACGGTGACTGTTCCAGTGCCTCTTGACCGCCCGGCAGTGTGCTCAGCACGTCGACGCCGCGTGCCACCGTTCGCAGTGTGCGCTCAGACAGAGGTCGTTCGCTGCGTCGCGCGGCCGCGAGAATGTCCGCGATATCGAAGTGGGTGATGTAGCGCTTCTCCACGCCACCTGTGACGACGACCGCGCCGACGGTTTCGTCGTCGTCGACGACGCGGGTCAGTGCGTCGAAGTCGCGGTGCATCTGCTCGGTCATGAAGTTGTAGGGCGGTGCGACCACGCGGACCGTGAGGACGCGCCCGTCCTGCTCTACGGTCAGCGTCTGCAACCGAAGGTCGCGAGCGCGCTCGGTCATTGTGTCTCCTGATCGGCCGGGGATCGCGGAACGAAGTGGGGCGCGACAGCGCACAGGGCGCTCAGTTCTCGCCCGGCGCACATCACCGTCCGATCGGGCCTGACGATCGCAGCGGTGGCGCGTCCGCGACGTAGCCAGCGCGCAAGCTCGCTGCCGGGTTCTGCGATGTGCACGACGGCACCTCGCTCCTCGAGCAATTCGTGTTGGAAGGCAGGCGGACGCGCGGTTGTGATGAGGGCGAATCGGTCCCCGAGTTCGGAGTCGAGACGACTGCCGTCCGCCAGAATGGGATTGGGGCACAACGTGCCTGCCAACTGCCGAGGCCCGCGGCCCTTGATCACCAACGCGGAACTGCGCAGTGCCGGTGTCTTGCTGTTGACCAGCCTGTCGCGTATCCCGGGGATCAGGTGCAACCGCGGAGCGATGGCCCGCCGCAGCAGGTTGCCGGCGCGCCCACCCGCAGTCATGGCCCACCCCATGCCCAGTGCGAGACCAATCATGATGCGCGCGTGAAGTTTGCGCTCCTGCTCGTAGGAATCCAACAGGCTGGCCGGGAAGTCTCCGGAAAGGACGCCGGCCAGCTTCCAGGCCAGGTTCATCGCGTCGCGAATCCCCGCGCCCATACCTTGACCGATGAACGGCGGTGTCAAATGCGCGGCGTCCCCGAGAAGGAACACATTGCGATCACGCCACCGGTTGGCGATCTGGGCGCGGAAGGTGTACTCGGCCACCCGCACCAACTCGAGTTCATCGTTGGGAATGTCGTTGACCCACGGTGCAATCAGGCCGCGAAGGGTTTCGAGTGTGTTGTAGTCGTCGGCGGTTTCACCAGGCAGCAGCCGAAACTCCCAGCGGTAACGGGCCGGTCCGATCCGCATGTAGGTGGCGGCCCGGACGGGGTTGCACACTTGATGCACGCCGTCCCACTGGTTCAGTTCCGCGGCGGTGATGACGTCGGCCACCAGCCAGCGCTGCTCGAACCGCAGGTCGTCCATCGTGGCGCCGATCGAGCTTCGCACCACGCTGTTGGCGCCGTCGCAGCCGAGCACATATGTGGTGTCGATGATGTGGTCCTCACCGGTGAGACGATCGGTGAAGGTCAACCGGACGCGACCGGGGTGCTGGGTGATGTCGGTGACCTCGGCGTTGCCCCGGATATGCACGCACGAACGCTTCTCCAGGTTGGCGCGCAGCAGCGCTTCGAACTCGGGTTGGTCGAACATATTCGCTTGCGGGAAGCCGTGCCTGCTCTCGGTTACGTCGCGGTCGAACTGCGCCAGCACGCGCAGATTCTGGTCGAGCAACTGCAAGCCCAGCGCCGGCCGCGAAATCGCCGCGAACTCCTCGGCGACGCCGAGCCGGGCGACGATCCGGTTGATCTCGTCGTCGAGGTGCACCGCGCGCGGTTGCGGATACACGCCCTCCCAGCGGTCCAGGACCAGGCACGAAATGCCATAGTCGGCAAGCAAAGTGGCGACGGTTACGCCAGTCGGACCGGCGCCGACGACGATGACCGGCACGGATTCCACATCAGGATCAGGCATGGGATGTCCTCAACAGGGGGCAACCGACAACTGGCTTGCGGTCGGCGGCGGCCGAGAGCAATGTTGACGATGTGCCCGTCATGGCCGCACCTTTGATGTCCCAGTACGTCGATTCGGGACGGCCACGCTCAGCCAGCGGGATCGACTCGATGACGGCCAGGTCGGCCGGGCCGCTACAACGGTTCCACAGCAGATCGTTCATGCGAACCTCACCGCGGTGCGCTGGATACCGAGGTCGATGGCACCGTCGTCGGTGGCCACCGACACCTCCACGACATCGCCATGCTGCAGGTACTTCGGATTGTTCGCCTGGCGGTTGAAGAAGGCCTTCCACTTGAGCGCCGGTGGCAGTAGCGAGCCGATGATCTCGATCGGTTTCGGCGGGGCGCTCAGCGCGGTGCCCACCGGAGTTCCCGTCATGACCAGGTCGCCGGCGTCCAACCGCTGAAACCGCGTCAACGACTGCAACGCATACACGGGCTGGTAGATCATGTCGCCGTCGACAAGCGCGTTCTGGCGCACCTCACCGCTGACGCGCAATTGCAGCCGCAGGTCGCCGAACCGCTTGAGTTCGTCGGCGTCCAGCAGGACCAGCGCCGGGCCGACCGGGGTGAACGTGGGATAGGACTTGGCCTCGTAGAACTGGGTCTGCGGCAACTGGATGTCGCGGGCCGAAACATCGTTGGTGACAACGAGTCCGGCAATGTACTCGGCCAAGTTGGCCTCGGTGATCTCGGTGCCGACCGGGATCTCTCGGGCGATCACCAGGCCGATCTCCACCTCGTAGTCCAAGAACTTGACGTGTTGCGGCTTGACGATGTCGTCCAAGGGGCCGCTGATAGACCCGGAGGTCTTTCGGAAGAAAGTCAGCGGGATGGTCTTGGGATCCATGCCGGAGTCCTTGACATGGGAGGCGAAGTTGGTCATCTGCGCAACCACACGGCACGGCGCGGTCACCGGGGAGAGCAATTCGAGGGAGTCGACTGCGATGACGTCCCCGCTGTGCGCGGCGGCATCGATGGCGGCCCGGTCAGCCAACAGCTCACCGGTGGTGGTTGCCGCAGTGGCAATTTTGGCTGCGCCGGTGGGGGTTTGAACCCACCAGGCGTCGGTGGTGCGCAGGACAGAAGTGGTCATGAGTTGGCTACTTTCAGAAGGCCGATGAGGCGGTTGATAGAGAATTCGTTGTCGGCGCGCAGCGCGTCGAACATCGAACGCGCTTCGTGGGGAAGCGCTCTGGGGTTGGTGCCGAGGAAATCCGCGCTCGCGGGTGGCCCCCACTGGGCCAGCCCGGACGCGGTGAACGGGGCCCAGCCGGGCTCCAAGGTGTTGTCGAACATGTCGCCGTCGGCGAAGTGCTCGACCAGGAAACCGTCGGGGTCGCGCCAATAGTCGAAGATTTGGCTGCCCTGGATGTGACGGCCGATGCCCCAGGACCGGTTGTAGCCGCGGGCCTTGAGGTATTCGCCGCCGGCGGCCAGCGCGTCGAGATCGCAGACCTGGTAGGCCGAGTGAACGTAACGGTTCGCCGGGCCGAGGGCCATCGCCAGGGTGTGGTGGTCAGCCGGTGTCGTGCCGCGGTCGCAGCGGATGAAGCTCATCGTCGGCCCGCGGTTGCGCTGACCGGGGAAGTACAGGAAGTCGCTGACGATCATGCCGAGGTTGTTGAGGTACCAGTCCAGCGCCTCGACGTACTTCGTGGATTGCAGGACCACATGCCCGAGCCGCTGCACCTTGGCGGGCTCACGAGGTGGGCACTGAGGGGCATTGACGCGATGCAGTTCGTGGCCGAAGTTGAAGGCGTGCGTCGCCTGCGCCGGCAGCGCCGCGAGCTCATGGGTGCCCGCGACGACACGCACCGGGGTACCGCTCGGGTCGACCAGGTCGACCGCCACCCCTCCGATCGTTTCGGGTAACGGCCGGGTGTGCGCGCCGGTTGCCTTCGCCAGACGCAGCACGTCGGCCTCATCGGCGGCCTTGAAGGCGGCGCCGAGGAAACGCGTGCGGGCGCCGCGGCGGATGATGACACACGGTGTGCCGGCGTCGGTGCCGCGCAGATGCAGCTCTTGATCGGTGCGTAGCACCGTGGCGAACCCGAACGTGCTGGCGAAGGCTTCCGCGCGCGTCAGGTCTGGCTTGCTGAACTCCAGCCATGCGAGATCGTGCACCTTGATCACCGGATTGCGGGAGCGGCCCGGATGCTCACCCTTGCGGCCGCCCTGTTCGCTGTGTAGCCCGTTATGGGCTCCCATCAGGTCGTTCATGCCGACCTCCTTTCTAACTGACGAAATCATCACATACGATCCAATCGTCAGTCAATTATTTATGACGATTCCATCAGAACTGACTGGTTCTGCTACGGTGGTGGCGTGAGCGACGAGCCCGTCAACCGGTTGGAAAGGCGCAAACAGCGCACCCGCAGTGCGTTGGTCCGGGCCGCGCAAGGCTTCATCGCCGCGGGCACGCTCAATGTGCCGGTGCTGGAGATCACCCAGGCAGCCGATGTCGGCATGGGATCCTTCTACAACCACTTCAAGACCAAAGAAGAGCTCTTCGACGCCGCCGTCGAGGACGTCCTCGACGCGCATGGCGCGCTGCTGGATCAGCTCACAGAGTCGATCGAGGATCCGGCCGAAACCTTCGCTTGCAGCTTCCGGCTCACCGGCCGGCTGTTTCGCCGCCGTCCGCAGGAGAGCCGCATCCTGCTGGCCAATGCGCTCACCTTGATGTCATCGGATCGTGGACTCGCGCCCCGCGCATTGCGCGATATCACCGCGGCCGCGGCGGCCGGACGGTTCGAAGTCGATGACGCGCGGTTGGCGCTGTCGGTCGCCGGGGGCGCACTGATGGGTCTGGGCAAGCTGTTGCAGGACGAGCCAGACCGCGACGACGCCGCAGCTGCCGACAAAGTGACTGAGGACGTGCTCCGGTTGTTCGGACTGTCCGCCGACGAAGCGCACGAAATCTGCACTCGTCCGTTGCCGGATCTGGACAACGCCGTGACCGCGGCCTGACGGTGGACAGCACTAATCGCTGCCGTACGGGATGTGACTCTGTCCTACAGTGCCTTTCAGCACACCGGAGTGGGAGGGTGCTTCGGCCGCCTGATGGATGAACTAGTCCGCCGGCGCAGCTGACACGTCGCTACCCGATCCCTTCACGGAGGCCTTCGCGCGCTTCTCGGCGCGCACGGCCTTCCTGCCGCGCACATAACCCGTCGCCGAGATCGACGCCGCCAGGAGGGCATCCTCGCCCTTGACGAAGGGATGAAATCCGACGCCGGCGCCGCCGCGGCCCTTGACGGGGATATCCGCGACTTCGGTGACCTTCCAGCTCTTCTCTGACAACGACAGGATCGCCTCGCCGTTGGCGCATGAAACCGGCAGCGCGGCAATCACTTCATCGCCGTCGGCGGCGAGCTTCACGCCTGCCACGCCGTTACCGGCGACACCTTGCGGGTTCACCGCGGCGGGGTCGATCCGCAGGATCTTCCCGCGACGCGTCACCAGCGCCAGGTGGTAGCCCTCGGTCAGCACGCCGGAGCGCAGCAGCCCGGTGATGTCGGGTGCCACCGGAATGTCGCGGATCTTGAACGGCAGACCGTTGCCGGTGGTGAACTTGACCCGGCCGTCGGTCCACACGGCCCAGCCCAAACCTGAGGTGAGCAGGTCACCGTGGCTGTCGGAGAAGACACCGCGGTCGTCGAGGCGCCAGGCGGCGTTGACCTTCCGCTCGCGTGGCCCGTCGTCGTCCGCGCCGGCCGACACGGGTGTGGCCTCGAAGTCCAGCACGGTGCGGCGGTCGAATTCGGGGCCTTTGAACAGCTTTGCGGTCTCCACCAGCTCCTTGTCGATCACCACCCGCCGTGCATCGGGATTGGTCACCAGCTCGGTGAGCTCCGCGAACTCGGCGTCCAACTTCTCCGCTTCGGCCTGCAGCTCGATCACGTCGAGCTTGGTGAGCCTTCGAAGTTGGAGTGCCAGAACGTAATTGGCCCGCTCTTCGTCGATCTCGAACCGTTCCTGCAGGCCCCTGCGGGCGTCGTCGACGGTGTCGGACGCTCGGATGATCGCGACGGCAGCATCGATGTCGAGATGGATCTTCATCAGGCCGGCCACCAGATGCCTGCGTGCGGTGACTTTTTCGAGCCGGTACTCGCTGCGGTGCAGCACCACGGAATCGCGCAGATGCAGGAATGCGCCGATCAGCTCACGAACGTTCCACCAGCGCGGTACCCGGTCCTCATCGAGTGCCACCAGGCTCGCCGCGAACGTCGACTCCAGCGGGGTGAGCGCCAGCAGTTGCTCGCGGATGGTCTCGGCGCTGTGCCCACGTTTGGCGGTGACCACGATGCGCAGGCCGTTGCGACGGTCGGTCAGGTCCGACATGTCCGCGACACCGGACAGCTCGCCGGATTCGACCAGTGCCCGGATCCGGTCCTGCACAGTGTTGCTCGCGACTCCGGGTGGCAACTCGGTGATTATGCAGTTCTTGCCGTCGACGGAGACCGTGCCGCGCACGGTGAGCTGACCCCGGCCGGTGGTGATGTACTCGCGCAGTCCGGCCGTGCCGACCACGGTGGCCCCGCAGCCCCAGTCGGGGCCCGGAATGAGCTTCACCAGCCGGTCGTCGGTCATGTTCGGGGTTTTCAGCAGCGCCCGGCAGGCCGCCATGACCTCACGCGGATTGTGCGCGGGCACCTTGGTGGCCCAGCCCTCGGCGATCCCGACGGCACCGTTGCACAGAAGCACCGGCCATTGCGCAGGCAACATGGTCGGCTCGGTCCATTCGCCGTCGAACGTCTGCACCATCGGGACCGCGTGGTCGTTGAGTTCGGCGGTCAGCGCGGCGCCGGGGGCCGACAGCCGCATCTCGGTGTAGCGGTCCGCGGCCGGGATGTCACCTTGGATGCGGGGGAACGCACCTTGTCCGTCAATGACTTTCACTCGCTGGAACTCGGCCGCCATGAGCGCCGCCGCCCCGTACATAGACGCACCGCCGTGCGGATGCAGATTGCCGGTGACGGCAGAGCAGATCTTCGAGGACTTCTGCGGCTTGTTCCCGGGTTGGAGCCCGGACTCGTGCATTTGATACAGCAACCGACGCTGACCCGGTTTGAGCCCGTCGAACGCCGACGGGATGGCGCGGTCGCTGACGCTGTAGAGCGCGAAGGTCAGCTGGTAGTGGTTCCAGTAGTCGTCGGCACTCTGGTCGAGCACCAGATCCGGGTTCTGTTCCGGAATGTCCAAGGTCGCGGTCACGGTGCTTCTTCCTAGGTCAGGTCCAGCGCGGAGGTATCGACACGGGATGCGACATCGGCCATCCACGTGCGCCTGCCTTCCGGCGGCCCACCGAACAATGTGTGGTGCAGCTTGGCTTCACCGTCGTCGAGGTTCACCCGAATCACCGTGCGGCGCTGGGGATCCAGCACGGTGTTCCAGAAGTCGTCGGCGTCCATTTCGCCGAGGCCCTTGTTGCGCTGCACCTCGACCTTGCGTTTGGAGGTTGCTTTCAACTGGGCCACCGCGGCGTCGCGCTCGGACTCGTCCTGGCAGTAGATCCGCTCGTTGCCGTCCTTGACCACGAACAGCGGCGGCAGTGTCACGTACACCATGCCGGCCTCGACGAGCGGGCGGTAGAAGTCCAGGAACATCGAGATGAGGCTGGAGTTGATGTTGCCGCCGTCGGGGTCGGCGTCGGAGGCGAACAGGATGCGGTCGTACCGGCACAACTCGGGGTCGCAGTGATCACGCACGCCGCAGCCCAGGATGCGTTCGATCGCATCGAACTCGTCCTTGACGCGTGCCTTGCTCACGGTGAATCCGTAGACGTTGGGCGGCTTGCCTTTCAGCGGGAACGCCGCCTGGAACGTGGCGTCGCGCGCCGCCTTGATCGTGCCGAGCGCGGAATCACCCTCGCACAAGAACAATTCGGCGCCCGAGCCGCGGCCGGTCTCCCGGCTGGGCAGCAGCTTCGGCGGAAGAGACAGATTCGTCCCGAGCCCTTTGGCTTTCGACGCGGCACGGGACCGGGCCTTGGCACCCTCGGCGCTGCGTCGCGCGCGGGCCGATTCCAGCGCCAGCTTGGTCCACAGGGTCACCGCGTCGCCGTTGGCGGGGTTGGCCGCCCAGATGGTGACGCTGCGCGCAACGTCGGGGGCCATCGCCACATTCAGCGACCGCGACGACACCGCGGTCTTGGCCTGCGAATCCCATGCGACGTCGGGGGCGCGGGTGTCCACGGCCAGTGCGGTGACGGAGGCGAAATCCTGTGGCTCCGGGCCGTCCTCGCCCTTTGCCAGACCCAGATCCCGGATCCGGGACGCGCGGTCGGCCAGCGCCTCGGACAGTCCCTTCATCGCGGCCGTCAGGTGAGATCCGCCGCCCGGGGTGCGGACGGTGTTGCAGAACGCGGAAACCGTCGCCGGTTCGGCCGGGCCCGCAGTCAGCGACCAGCGGAACGGGGTCGGCCCACGGCCGGTGGTGTATTCGCCACGACCTTCGACGGCTGCCCGCACCTCGGGAAGGGGAGTGCCCGCGGCGGTGCACATCAGGTCCAGCAAGGTGTCGGTGCCCCAGGGGCCGTTGAACGGCTCGAGCAGCGCGGCTGGAACGGGGTCACCGGGCCAACCTTCGTCGACGACGACCAGCTGCACGCCGGGGGACATCCGCGCGGCGGCGTGCGCCCGCAGCAGCACCTCCCCGACGTCGACGGTGGAATCCGGCACCACGGTCGCGTCGAACAGGATGCGCACCGTGGTGCCGTGCGCGTCCGGCTTGCGATTGCCGGCACCGCGCAGCTTCTGCGTGTCGGCTCGGGTGAACGGCGCCTCCGGATCGAACTCCTTGCCCTCGAACGTCCCGGGGTAGCCACGGCCGAAACTCTGCACGTAGGTCTTGCCGGCCCGGCGTACCGTCACATCGGTCCGCGCGGAGATGAACACCGCTGCCGCGGCGCCGATCCCGTTCAGACCGGCACCGGTGCTGGCCGCGTCGGCATGAGCGGAGAACTTGCCGCCGGCCCGCGCGGTGCCGAGCGTCTTGACGATGCCGTTCTTGCCGGTCGCCGGGTCGGAGTCGACGGGAAGGCCGCGACCGTCATCGGCCACGCTGACCGAGCCGTCGGCGTGCAGCGTGATGGTGACGGTGGACCCGCCGTGGCTGGGATCGGCGACCTCTTCGATCGCGTTGTCCACCAGCTCGCGCAGCGCGGTGTTGAGCACGTCGAGGCCCAGGTTCACCGCCGGGCGCAGGCGGGTGTGCTGGACATCGTCGAGTTCGGTGATGTCTGCAGCGTTGTAGCTCACTGCTGATCCTTTCCATCAGGCCCGACTGCGGGAAGGACCGAACGCGAAGAGTCCTCTCGTCGACAAGGCGTGCCGGAGAAATGGTAGGCGCCTGGGCCGACAGCTGTTGGTATCCCACTCGGTGATTGGGCCAAATTCCGGTCCGAGCAGGGTGTTTTCAAACACAGTTACCGATCGGGCAGAGCGGTGCTGACCGCATGCGAGAACGATGCTCTCGGTGAAGTTCACGCACGCAGTGGCGATCACGCCTGGGGAGTGACGGTGGTGCCATGCGCCTGTGGCGCCCAGTCGCCATGGATGTGGCGCGTGTTCGGTGGTGCCATTGTCAGAGCCGGGATCTGGCGTGCCCGGCGGTCCGGCGTGCCGATCGAGACGGCCGCACCGTCGTGAAGACTCATCCAACCGCGTGCGCGGGCAATCGCACCGTGATGCACAGCCCGCCCGCGGGACGGGGCGCGAGGGCGAGCGTTCCGTCGTGCGCCCGCACGATGCTGTCGACGATCGCCAGGCCGAGTCCCACGCCCGCATGATGCGTACGGACGCGTTCCGAGCCGCGCTGAAACGGCTCGACAAGGGTGGAAACCAGTTGTGGCGTGAGCTTTTCGCCGGTGTTCTCGACCGTGAGAACCACGCCGTCGGGGCGAACACTGGTGCTGACCCATGCGGCGCCGTCGTCGGACAGGTTGTGAACGATCGCGTTGTGCACCAGGTTCGTCGTCATCTGGCGCAGCAGCGCGGCTGAGCCCGTGGTCGGCGCCACGTCGCCCGAGATCTCCAGGGCGACACCATGTTTTTCTGCCAGCGGCAGAAGAGTTTCCGTTGCCTCTTCGGCGACCAGGGACAGGTCGACGCGTTCATGAGCGAAGGACCGTTGATCCGCGCGGCTGAGCAGTAGCAGGGCTTCGGTGAGGTCGATGGCGCGCGTGTTGACGACGTGAAGGCGTTCGAGCAGTTCACCGGTGTCGCGGTTGCGGTCCTTGCGGGCCACGTCGAGCAGCGTCTGCGTGATGGCCAGCGGGGTGCGCAACTCGTGGGAGGCGTTGGCGGCGAATCTCTGTTGTTCGGCGACGTGTGCTTCGAGCCGTTCGAGCATGGTGTCGAAGGCGTCGGCGAGTTCTCTCAGCTCATCTCGGCGGCCCGGCAACCGGATCCGGTGCGACAGTGACCCTTTCGACGCCATGCGGGTGGCGGCCGTGATGCGCGTCAGGGGCGCGAGCATCCGGCCGGCCAGCAGCCACCCGCCCACCAGACCGAACACCAGCAGGAACGCCATCACGACGGCGGCTCTCGGCGCGAAAACATGTAGGAGCCTGGACCGGATGGGAAACACATCATTGGGAAAGGTGATGTCGGTGCTGCCCGGGATGATCATCATCCGGTCCGGCACATAGCGCAGCAGAAACACCCAGACGGCTGCCAGCAGCAGGGCACCGGCGAGCATGAGGAATCCGGCGTAGCTCAGGGTGAGTTTGAGGCGAAGGCTCAATCCTGGTGCTCTATCCACGGTTTCGTCCCTCACATCCGGAATCGGCGGCGGTGTCGATGCGGTAGCCGACACCGGGCACGGTGGTGATGAGCCAGGGTTCGCCCAGGCGTTTGCGCAACGCGGAAACCGTGATGCGCACGGCATTGGTGAACGGGTCTGCGTTCTCGTCCCACGCCCGCTCCAGGAGCTCTTCGGCGCTCACGACACCACCTTCGGCGGCGACGAGAACCTCGAGGACCGCGAACTGCTTGCGGGTGAGTGCCACATATCGGCCGTCGCGGTAGACCTCCCGGCGGAACGGATCCAGCCGCAGCCCCGCGACTTCTCGAACCGGCGGCCTGCGCTGGACGCGCCTGCGGTCGAGTGCCCGTAGGCGCAGCACGAGCTCGCGCAATTCGAACGGTTTGGTCAGATAGTCGTCGGCGCCGAGTTCGAACCCCGAAGCCTTGTCGTCGAGCCGGTCCGCGGCGGTCAGCATCAGAATCGGCATCCCGCTGCCGGATGCGACGATCCGTTGGGCGATCTCGTCGCCAGAGGGCCCGGGGATGTCACGGTCGAGGACGGCGATGTCGTAGGTGTTGATGCTCAACAACTCCAGCGCGGTGTCCCCGTCACCGGCGATGTCGGCGGCGATCGCCTCCAGGCGCAAGCCATCGCGGATGGCCGTCGCCATGTAGGGCTCGTCCTCGACCACCAACACACGCATGCTCTCCAAGCTACGAGCTGCCGCATATCGTCGGCATATCGAAAATCGCATACGCGCCGGCAACACCGTCAGGCCTTGACTGGCTGCCATGACAAACCACAACTCAGCACATACCCGCCGACCGCTCGTCACGCTCGCCATGGCCGCCTTGATCGGCTCTGCCGGTGTGGCCATCGCCGCCCAGGCCCTCGCCGAACCCGACAGCCAAGAGCGGGCGGTGAAGTACTCCGAGTGCATGCGAGCCAACGGCGTTGCGGACTTCCCAAACCCCAACGCGGACGGTCAATTCCCCTACGGGGGCGTCTCGGTGTCGAAAGCCACGTGGCAGAACGCGGTCGGCGCATGCGCGAACCTGCAGCCGTCGGGCTGGTCAACCGACGCCGGACGCACTCCCGCGCAGCAGGACGCGGCACTCAAATTCGCGCAATGCGTGCGTGAGCACGGCGTGCCCGACTTCCCCAACCCGGCCACCGCAACTGATCCGCTCATCGACACCTCCAAGATGCGGGGCGACGTGAGCGCGAGCAGCATTCCTGAGCTGAAGCCGGCGGTGGAGGCATGCCACGACTTCTTCACCGCCGCGTTGCCACCGCTGGGAACCGGACGGCCGGGCTGAAAAGGGGAGTCGAGGCATTTGCCTGACTGATTGATCGATTCATCCTGCGGCAGCGGCGCGTGCCACCCGCACTTCAACGCCCTGGACGCAGAGTCACCGCCAGAAAAGGACGGGCACCCGCCGTGGGTGCCCGTCCTTTGTGTCTTGACGCATGTGTCGGGGGCCATTATGGTCTACGTCACATCCACATTATGAATTGGAGATCCATATTATGGAGGTCTCGGGAGCGCAGAGCGCCTACCGTGTGCTCGATGTTCTGACCGAGGTATCGCTGAATCCTGGGGCGACCGCGAGCGAGGTCGCCGCTGCGACGAACCTGACCACCCCGACCGCGCACCGCCTGCTGCGAGTCCTCTGTGACCGCGGATTCGCCGTACAGAACGAGGCGGGCAAGTACATCCCTGGCCCGCAGATGCGAGTGCTCGTGGGCGACCGGGTCGACCATGCGGCCCTCGAAGAGATCGGGCGGCCGCTGCTGGCACAGCTGCGCGACAAGACCACCGAAACGGTGTTTCTCGCCGTTCGGGAGGGGTTGCAGCTGGCTTATCTGATTGTGTTGACGTCGTCGCATTCGGTGCAGATGTACGGCGAGGTGGGCCAGCTCATTCCGTTGCACGCGACCAGCCAAGGCAAGGTCGTACTCGCGTTCCTGCCGAGCGGCGTCGGAGACCGGATCATCGATCAGCTCGAGATGCCGCGCTACACGCCGGCAACGCTCACCACCGCAGCCGAGCTGCACGAGGCCATGTTCGACATCCGTCGCGACGGCTATGCGCTCAACTTGCAGGAACGTGAAATGGGCGTGCTGTCCGTCGCGGCGCCAGTGTTGGATCCGTCGGGCAACGTCGTGGCGTCGGTATGCGTCGGCGGTCCGATCTTCCGCGTCACCGAGGACGATCTGCGCGGAAAGTTCGCCGAGCTGACCTGTGAGACCGCGCAGGCAATCAGCGCGGAGCTGTTGCGTCGGTCCAATCCCGTGACGCCCGCGGCGCTTGATACGACTGGCGAGGGAAAGACGCGATGACATCAGTCACCGTCAAACAATTCACTGACATGCGAGTCGGGCTGACGACGTCGTACAGCGCGGTCCTGGATGCGAAGACGATCGCGGCGTATGCGGCATTGAGTGGCGACCACAACCCGATCCACGAAGACGCCGATTACGCGTCGGGGACTCGGTTCGGACGCCCCGTCGCCCATGGCCTGCTGGTTGCATCGTTCGTCCAGTCCGCGCTGACGAAACTGGTTGCACCTGGCGGAGTTTCCGTGAGGTACGAGATCGATCTGATCGCGCCGGCATTTGCGGACGCCAAAGTCACCGCCCACGTCGACTGCACTGCTCTCGATTCCGATCGGAGCAGAGCGACGTTCGGCGTCACTGTCGTCGACGACACCACTCGGACCACATTGATCCGCGGAACCGCTGTCGTCGCCTTCCCCCGAGGAGATCAATGATGAAGACCCGAGCCTGGATATCGGCGATGGTGTGTGTGACGAGTGCCGCGGCGATCTCGTCGTGCAGTACGAGCGTGAACAACAACGCCGATCCTTCAGCGGCGCCGGCGTCCAGCGTGGCGGTCGACGACGGTGGCTGCGCCAAGAACCACGATCAGATCGCCAAGACTCAGCAAGAGTTGGCCAACAATCTGTACGGTATCGCCGCGGAGAACTCCGACAAGGGCGCGAAGACCAACCCGAATCCGGCCCCAGCCGGTGATCCGATCAGGGTCACCTTCTCGATCGAAGGGCTCAGCCATCCGTTCCTGGTCAAACAGAAGGAACTCGCCGAAGCGGCGGCACGTCAGCACAACATCGAACTGAACGTGGTCAGCGCCAATGACGATGTCAATCAACAGTTCAACGATATTCAGACCGCTATCGCCCGGGGTACGGACGCGTTGATGATGATGCCGGCCACCACTCAGGGGTTGGACGCAGTCTTGGCGCAGGCCGAGACCAAGCAGATTCCGTACTTCTTCACCCAGAAAGGCATGCTCGGCATCTCCCCGGTATCACAGGTGCTGGCACCGTATGCCACCGAAGGAAAGCAGCTCGGCGAATGGGTGGTGCAGCACTATCAGGGCCGTGAGAACATCAATGTCGCAGTGATTTCCGGTATCCCAGGAGATCAGTCGAGCGATGCGCGGGTGAACGCGTTCCTGCTGCCGCTGTTGCGGGCTTGCACATTCAACGTCGTGGCCAACCAGCCGGGCAACTATCGCCGCGGTGACTCTGAGAAGGCGGCGCAGAACATGCTGGCGGCCAACCCGAAGGTCGATCTCCTGTTCGGAGCCAACGATGAAGCCGCACTGGGCGGTATCGCCGCGTTGAGTTCCAGTGGCCGGAAAGGTGTCGACGTCGTCGGATTGGACGGCGAATCGGACATGTTCACTGCGATCCGCAATGGCCAGGCGCTGGCGACGGTCATTCACAAGCCGACGGCCGGGATCGTCGTCGAGGAGATCGCGAACTATCTGCGCGGCGAGCCGGTGCCAGAATTCAAGGTGCTTCCCGAGGATCTCGTGACCAAAGAGACGGTCGATGCCGGCGCGCAACCAGCGTTCTGACCGCATGCCGTCTCATCCGATACCACGGAGAACGAAATGATCACCACCTCAACGCAACCGCAGCCGGATGTCACCGCGGCGCCTGTTCCGCGGCGCCGCACACTCGGTGGCTACAACCTTCGTCAACTCGCCCAGCTCGGACCCGTGGTGGCGCTGCTGGCGCTCGCGGTGTTCTTCGCCATCGCGGCACCCAACTTCACCACCGGCAGCAACCTCACGAACGTGCTGCAGCAGGTGTCGATCACGGCGGTGGCTGCGGTCGGAGCGACTGTTGTCATTCTCGTGGCCGGCATCGACTTGTCGGTCGGCTCGATCGTGGCTCTTACGGGGAGCATCGCTGCGCTCTATCTTCAGCACGCGATCCTGTCCACCGGCGCCTCAGCCGCGGTCGCGGTACTCGTCAGCCTGGTGGTCGGCACCGCGTGCGGGTTTCTCAACGGGCTTCTCGTCACCGTGGCCAAGGTGCCTGCGTTCATTGCCACCCTCGCTACGCTGACCGCGTTGCGCGGGATCGCCCTGCTCGTCACCAACAGCTACCCGATCTCGATCAAGAACCCCGCATTCACCGACATCGGTATCGGCAAGATCGGGGCGGTTCCCATACCGGTGATCATCATGGCCGTCACGTTCGCTGTCGGATATGTGATTCTGCACCGCCTCAAGATCGGGCGCCGAATCTATGCCGTCGGCGGCAACCGTGAGGCAGCGCGCCTGTCCGGTATCCGCGTTTCGAGGGTCTTGTTGTTCGCCTTTACCTTCGCCGGTCTGTGCGCCGGTGTGGCATCGGTGATTCTGACCGCCAAACTGTCCTCGGGGCAGCCCGCAGGCGCGGTGGGATTCGAGCTGGATGTCATCGCAGCCGTTGTGGTCGGGGGCACCAGCCTCTTCGGCGGGCGGGGTCGACTGACCGGCACCTTCCTGGGGGCACTGATTATCGCTGTGCTCGGCAACGGCTTGACATTGATGAACGTCCCGTTCTACTGGCAGCAGATCGTCACCGGGGCCGTCGTGGTGGGTGCGGTGGTGCTCGACCGGGTTACCCGAGGGGAGCCGGGCGAATGACCGTGTCCTCGCCCCCGCGCACCCGCACCCTGCACGCGAGTGACATCTCCAAGCGCTACGCAGGGGTTGCGGCCCTCGATGGAGTGTCGATCACCCTGGAGCAGGGCAAGATTCATGCCCTGGTCGGCGAGAACGGCGCGGGTAAATCCACGCTGTCGAAGATCTTGTCGGGCTTTGAGTCTGCGGATTCTGGAACGGTGTCCCTCGACGGAGATCCGGTCGACCCCAAGAACCCGGCGCATGCAGCGGCACTGGGCATCGCAATGGTCCACCAAGAGCTGTCGGTGATCGAAACGATCTCGGTCGCCGAGAACGTTCTCGTCGGGGCCGAACCTTCCCGTTGGGGTGTCATCGATCGAAAGGTGTTGGCGCAAAACGCAGAAACCTACCTGTCCCGCGTCGGTCTCGACATCGATCCTCGCCGACCTGCCGGCGACTTCTCCATCGCCGAGCAACAGCTGATCGAGATCGCGCGCATCCTTGCTCAGGACGCGCGTATCGTGTTCTTCGACGAACCGACCTCATCTCTGCCGCAGGATGATTCGCTGCGATTGTTGAGGTTGCTGCGTGAATTGCGGGACGCGGGGACCGCCGTGGTGCTGATCAGCCACGACTTGCCCGAGGTGCTCGAATATGCCGACACAGTGACCGTGCTGCGTGACGGCACGCACATCGTTACCGGCGCTGCCGCGGACTTCACCGAAGAATCGCTGATCAAACACATGATCGGACGGAAACTCGACGTCCTGTACCACGGCCACAGTGACCCCGCGGAATCCGCGGTGCAACCGGTGCTGACAGTGGACGGAATCACCGCTCCGGGGGTGGTGTCGGCATCACTTCAGGTCGGCCCCGGCGAAATCCTCGGTATCGGCGGACTGGTAGGCAGCGGCCGCACCGAGACGCTCGCCGCGATCTTCGGCGCAACCCAACTCGACGCAGGCTCGATGATGTTGAACGGAAAGCCATACCGGCCAACCCATCCCCGTGAGGCACTCGATGCCGGGGTCGCTCTTGTGCCCGAAGACCGCAAGAACCAAGGGCTGCATCTGCGTCTTCCGATCAACACGAACATCGAACTGGCGAGCCTGGCCGCGATGAGTTCGGGCCCGTGGGTCCGCCGGAAACGTGGTGCCAAGATGGTCGAGCGCTTCTTCTCCGAACTACGCATCAAAGCCGCAACTCCCACTATGCCGGTCGGAGCACTTTCGGGAGGTAACCAACAGAAGGTCGCGCTGGCCAAAGTCCTCGCGACCAAACCACGGATCCTGCTGCTCGACGAACCCACCCGCGGTATCGACGTGGGCGCAAAGGCTGAAGTGCATCGGCTGATCCGCCAACTCGCCGACGAAGGCATGGCGATCATCATGGTGTCCTCAGTGCTGCCTGAACTGCTCGGTGCGTCGGACCGTGTCGTCGTGATGCGTGCCGGCAAAACGGTTGGTGAGCTGACTCGGGCTGAGGCCAGCGAAGAGGCCGTGATGATGTTGGCGTTCCAGGGCGGGGTGTCCGATGACTGAGCGGGTAGCCGTGCTGACGGGCGCTGACGGTGGACTTGGCAGAGCTGTTGCCGAGCGGTTGAGCAAGGACGGATTCTCACTGACGCTCGGGTATCACCCGGGCAGTGATCCGGTCCGGTGCGCCGACCGGCAGATCGCCGTTGCCACCGATGTGACCCGTGAAGACGATGTGGCTCAGCTCATCACCACAGCCGTCGAAAGTTTCGGGCGCATCGATGCCGTGGTCACCCTGGCCGGAGTGATGGAGCAGACGCTGATCGACGGATTGGACCTGGCGACGTGGAATCAGACGCTCGCTGTCAACCTGACCGGCACCTTTCTGTGCATCAAGGCCGCCGCCGAGGAGTTGCGGAAAGCGGCAGGCACCGTGGTCACCATCGGCAGCCAACTCGGCTACACAGGCGGTATCAACTGTGCTGCCTACACGGCGTCCAAAGCCGGGGTCTCAGGGTTGACGCGTGCGCTGGCACGGGAACTCGGACCAGAGGTGCGCGTCAATTGCGTTGCACCCGGACCGATCACCACGCCGATGACGGCTGAGCACGCGACGCCGGAATGGGTCGCACAGAAGACGCGACAACTTGTCATGGGCCGGTTCGGAGTTCCCGACGAAGTCGCGTCGGCCGTGTCCTGGCTGGTAGGCGACGAAGCCTCGTACGTGACCGGCCAAACGATCCATGTGAATGGCGGAGGAGCAATGCCATGAGAGTCAGTCAGTTAACGAAGCCCGAGATCCTCAGCGCACGTGATGCCGTTGATCGCATCCCGGATCGAGCCCGGCTGCTGATCGAGGCCTCCGGAGGTGGCGTCATCGAACCTTCGGGACTGCTGCATGCGCTCGCCGACAGGTACCGAGCAACCGCCACACCATCGGAACTGTCGGCCTACTTCTGCAGCGGCATCGGAGATCGAGCCGGCGCCGGCATGGACATCCTTGCCATCCCGGGCCTCATCCGCAGCGCAGTCGCCGGGCACTGGGCGATGACGCCCACCTTGTCGAAGATGGCGCACGACGGCGAGATCGAAGGCTACAACCTGCCCCAAGGGGTGCTCGCCCAGCTCCTTCGGGAAAGCGCGGCTAAACGGCCAGGGCTTGTCACCAAAGTTGGTCTCGGCACGTTCTGCGACCCGCGCCAGGGTGGCGGCAAACTCAACGCCGCTACCACGGCCGACCTGGTCGAACTCCTGGAGTTACGTGGGGAGGAGTACCTCTTCTATCCCAGCCCCGCATTCGATGTCGCGTTCATCCGCGGCACTACCGCCGACGAACACGGCAACCTCACGCTCGAACACGAGACCGCCAAACTCGGTGTCCTGGCGGCCGCGACGGCCGCGCGCAACAGCGGTGGAATCGTGATTGCACAAGTCAAGCGCCTCGCGGCCCCGCACACCCTCAACCCGAAGAGCGTGGTGGTTCCGGGGCACCTGGTCGACATCGTCGTCGTCCAGGAAGACCAGTGGCAAACCGCGATCACCCAATACAATCCGGCCTTCTCCGGAGAGGTGTACGTGCCGTTCGGGCAGTCGCCCATGATGCCTCTGAGCGAACGAAAAGTGGTGGCCCGCCGCGCACTCGATGAAATCGAACCTGCCTCGGTGGTCAATCTCGGCGTCGGAATGGCCGACGGTGTGGCCACCACGGCCTTGGAGGAAGGCCGCCTGTCTGACATCACCCTGACGGTCGAGCAGGGCTTGGTGGGTGGCGTGCCCGAGCGAGGTGTCATCTTCGGGGTCTCGTGGAACCCCGAAGCGGTCATCGAACATGCCTCGCAGTTCGATTTCTACGACGGCGGCGGCCTCGACGTCGCGTGCCTCGGGTTCGCCGAAGTCGACAAGGACGGGAACGTTAACTCGTCCCTGGTTGACGGTCGCATCTTCGGTGCCGGTGGGTTCATCAACATCAGCCAGGCCGCCCGAAAAGTGGTGTTCTGTGGAACGCTGACCGCCGGTGGACTGCGGATCGACCTGTCCGAGGGACGCCCCCGAGTTGTCGCGGAGGGCCGGCACTGCAAGTTCATCGACCGGGTCCGCCAGATCACTTTCAATGCCCAATTGGCCCGGGAACGCGGGCAGGAAGTCATCTACGTAACCGAGCGCGCCGTGTTCGTGCTGGGTGAAGACGGCCCGGTGCTGGTGGAGGTCGCCCCGGGATGGACTGCCGACCAAATAGTGGCGCTGATGGACTTCCGGCCCAAGCTCGCCGACGAAATCAAGGTGATGTCGCCGGGTCTGTTTGTCCAACATCGAGATTGCGTCGATTCCGCCGCGAAGAAGGAGAACTAACATGCGTACCCGCGCCGCAGTGACATACGGACTCAACACACCGTTCGACGTCAAAGAGGTCGAGCTGGGCGAGCCCGCACCCAACGAGGTGATGGTGCACCTGGTCGCCTCCGGGATCTGCCATTCCGACATGCACCATGTCACAGGCGATCAAATCGCCCAACTGCCGATGATTTTCGGCCATGAAGGTGCCGGCATTGTCGAGCAGGTCGGCGCCAATGTCACGCACGTGGCACCGGGCGACCACGTCGTCATGTCCTACCTTCCCTCGTGTGGAACGTGCCGGTGGTGCACCAACGGTCAGACGAATCTGTGTGATCTGGGCGCGTACACCGTGCAGGGGCCGCAGCTTGATGGCACCTATCGTTTCCGCGACGACGACGGCGTACAGCTGGGCCAGTTCTGCCTCGTCTCGACGTTCAGCGAGTGGACTGTGGTCCCCGCTCAATCGGTCGTCAAGGTCGGCACGCACTACCGGCTCGAACGTGCCTGCCTCGTCGCCTGCGGTGTCACCACCGGCGTCGGAACCGCCATTTATCGCGGTGGTGTCGAACCTGGTGACGATGTCATGGTGTACGGCGTGGGCGGCATCGGCATGAACATCGTGCAGGGGGCCAGGATCGCCGGCGCCAAACGCATCATCGCCTGCGACACCAATGACTGGAAGTTGGAGCAAGCCAAGATCTTTGGTGCTACCCACACAGTCAACCCGAACGTCACCGACCCCGTTGGATTCGTCACTGAATTGACGTGGGGAGTGGGCGCGGACAAGGCCTTCGAGGCAATTGCGACGCCCGAGACCATCGGTCAGGCGGTTCGCTCGGTGCGTAAGGGTGGCGTCGCCGCCGTCGTGGGCTTGACCCGTCATGACCAACCAGAGATTCCGATCAACCCGTCGGACTTCGTGCTGTGGCAGAAGACCCTCACCGGATCACTCAACGGTGGCTGTAATCCCCGCAACGACATCCCCAAGATGCTCAAGCTCTGGGACTCGGGTCAACTGAACCTCGATGACCTCGTCACCCGCGAGTACCGCATCGAACAGATCAACGAGGCCTACGACGATCTGTTGGCCGGCAAGAACCTGCGCGGGGTGATCCGCTATGAGTGGGCCGACAACGGGGTCGATCACTGATGACACTCACCTCCCAGCTCGACGCCGACGCCGAGGAGTTCCTGGGAGTCGTCAACGACTTCTGCGTCTCCCAAGTAGCACCCCGGGCCCAAGAGATCGACCTGACGGGCGAGTTCTTTCCCGACCTGCTAGCTGCTGCTGCCGAAATAGGTTTGCAGGGACTCATTTTCACCGAAGACGGCAATATCGATCCGACCATGTTCGCATTGGCGCACGAGACCACTGAACTGGTGGCGTCCTATTCTGGCGCTGTCGCACTGGGTATCTCGATCTCCCGCCTGCACGGCTACCTGCTGGCCGCATACGCGCCGCCACATTTGCGGGACCGCTGGCTGCCAGGTCTGATCGACGGAACCGTGCGCGGCAGCTTCGCGCTGAGTGAACCGCACTCGGGGACCGACATCAGGGCCGGCCGAACAGTGGCCCGCGTTGTCGACCCCGTGACCGTAAGCATCACCGGTGAGAAAGCCTGGATCACCCAGTCGCCTGTTGCGCACTTCTGCATCGTGCTGACCAAGCTGGGATCGCCCGATCGTGACGCGGAGACGGCTGCGTTCGTTGTGCCGCTCGACACCGAGGGTGTCACCGTCGGGGCCGACGAACCGATGTCAGGCTTCCGCGGGATGCCCATGGCGAATGTGCATTTCGACGATTGCCGGATCCCCGCGAGTTGGCGGCTCGACGTTGATGGTTTCCGCGGCATGCTCGAAGGTCTCAATCTCGCGCGCCTCGACGCGGGCTGCTACGGAGTGGGTTTCATGCGCGCAGCGCTGCGTGAGACCAGTGCGTATGTCCGTGATCGGCAGGCTTTCGGGAAGACGCTGGCCGACCTGCAGATCGTGCAGGAGAAGCTTGGCCACCTCCACGCCGACTATCTGGCCGCCCGCAGTCTGCTACGGGAGGGGGTAGCCAGCTTCGCGGCGGGCGGCGGCGGGGATGCTCATCTGATCTCCGCCGCGAAGATGGTGGCCAGCGACGCGGCGATGCGCCACGCGGTAGAGGCCGTGCAACTGCACGGCGGCTACGGGGCCCATCTGCACTATCCGGTGCAGCGCTTGATGCGAGACGCGAAGATCACCCAAATCATAGATGGCACAAGCGAAATTCACGCACTCATGCTCGGTAGAGCGGCTGCACGTGCCGACTGGTCCTAGCCGACCACGCCTTCACCAAAGGAGTTCCTGATGACGATTCTCTCCCATGCGTTCGCGCCGCTGGCCGAATCTCTGCAGCGAGCAGTGTTCATCGACGGCCGCTTTCAGCCTTCAGACGGTGCACCACTTCCGGTCACCGACAAGGCCACCGGAGAAGTTCTCGGCCATGCGGCCATCGCCACTTCCGTCGACATCGACCGTGCGGTCACGGGTGCGGCTTCTGCACAACGGGATTGGTATCGGACCCCGGCTACCGAGCGAGCCGCGATCCTGCGTCGCGGCGGTGAAATCCTGACCCGCGAGGCCGCTCGTTTCAAAGACGTGTTGGTGCGTGAAGGTGGTGCTACCGGCCCGAAAGCCGAAGGGGAGATCGCGGCCAGCGTGATCGAGTTCTATCAAGCGGCGGAGCTCGCGACCACGCCGCTAGTGTCCTGCGCCGTAAATTAGTTGATTAATTGTAGAATTGGCGGGTGGGAACCAGGGGTAGGCCGGTAGTCGAGTTGGTGTTGACCGACGACGAACGTGAGACGTTGCAGCGGTGGGCCCGTCGATCGAAGTCCTCGCAGGCGTTGGCCCAACGTTGTCGGATCGTGTTGGGTTGCGCGGCAGGGAAATCCAACAAGGAAGTCGCCGCTGATGAAGGTGTGGCCGCAAACGGTCGGCAAATGGCGTGGACGGTTCCTGGAGGCGCGACTGGAGGGTCTGGCCGATGAGCCGCGTCCTGGTGCGCCGCGCAAGATCACCGACGAGGCGGTCGAGCAGCTGATCGTGGCCACGTTGGAGCGTCAACCCAAAGGCGCCACGCACTGGTCGCGGTCTTCGATGGCGGCTGAGACCGGGTTGTCGAA
This sequence comes from Mycolicibacterium mageritense, assembly GCF_010727475.1. Taxonomy (NCBI): domain Bacteria; kingdom Bacillati; phylum Actinomycetota; class Actinomycetes; order Mycobacteriales; family Mycobacteriaceae; genus Mycobacterium; species Mycolicibacterium mageritense. The sequence goes on along the minus strand of NZ_AP022567.1, from coordinate 1,726,260 downwards.
GTCAACGGTCGGACGGATCTGGAAGTCGTTCGGCCTCAAGCCGCATCAGGTGGACACCTTCAAGATCAGCAACGACCCGCAGTTCGTCGACAAGGTCCGTGACGTCGTGGGGTTGTATCTGGACCCGCCGGAGAAGGCACTGGTGCTCTGCGTCGATGAAAATCGCAGATCCAGGCCTTGATCGCAGCGCGCCGGTCCTGCCGATGATGCCCGGCATGCCCGAGCGCCGCACCCATGACTACGTGCGGCACGGAATCACCACCTTGTTCGCCGCCCTGGATGTGTCAACCGGCGAGGTCTACGGCTCGATTCACCGCCGGCACCGCGCGATCGAGTTCAGAAGTTCTTGACCAAGTTGGACAACACCGTGCCCGCTGACCTGGACGTCCATCTGATCTGCGACAACTACTCGACGCACAAATCGCCGACAGTAACCAAATGGCTTGCCGCCCATCCCCGATTCCATGCACTTCACCCCGACCTACTCGTCGTGGCTCAACCAGGTCGAGCGGTGGTTCGGGTTACTCACCGACCAGAAACTGCGCCGCGGCGTTCACCGCTCAATTCAGGCCCTCGAGAAGGACATTCGCGAGTGGATCGCAGACTGGAACGACAACCCCCGCCCGTTCAACTGGACCAAGACCGCCGACGAGATCTTCGAACGACTCGGTTCATATCTTCAACGAATTCCCGGCGCAGGACACTAGGTGAGGTCATCCCGTCCGGACAGCGGGGCCGGGTCAACCTCGTGGAGCGCCGGCCGGTGGGCGTCGTCGGCCTCATCACCGCATGGAACGCCCCGGTGCACATCGCCATGCGCGTTCTCGCACCGGCGATCGCGTTGGGCAACGCGGTCGTGCTCAAGCCGGCGCCCGAAACGCCGTTCACCGGCGGCTTGATGCTTGCCGAGGTTCTGGCCGAGGCTGGTGTGCCCGGCGGCGTGGTGCAGGTTCTCCCGGGCGGCCCGGCGGGGCCTGCGCTGGTTGAGCATTCGCAGGTCGACATGATTCACTTCACGGGATCCGAGGAGACCGGACGACGCATCAACGTCGCCGCGGCGCCACTCCTCAAACGGGTCGCGTTGGAACTCGGCGGCAACAACGCCACCATCGTACTCGCCGACGCTGATGTCGACCTGGCTGCCAGCTGCGGTGCCGCGTCGTCGTTCGGCCACCAGGGCCAGGTGTGCATTGCCACGGGGCGTCACATCGTCCTTGCCGATGTGGCCGAACAGTACGTCGCCAAGGTGAGTGAGCATGCGGCCGCGTTGACGATAGGCGATCCGTTCGTGTCCGACGTCGACCTGGGCCCCATGGTTTCGACGAGACAAGTCGACAAGGCGTTGGGGATGCTGCACACCAGTGTTGCCCAGGGGGCACGTCTTGTCGAAGGCGGCACCGCTGATGGAGTTTTCCTGCGGCCCACTGTCGTCGATCGGGTACACCCGGGAATGCCGTTGCATGACGAGGAGGTGTTCGCCCCCATCGCGCCTGTTACGGTTGTCGATTCGGTCGATGATGCCGTGGCGATCGTCAACGGCACGCGGTTCGGTTTGTCGACTTCAGTGTTTGGCCGTGACCTCGACACTGCGTGGACTGTCGCCGACCGGATCCGTACGGGCATGGTGCATGTCAACGACGGCACAGCCCTGCACGAATCGCAGGTGCCTTTCGGTGGAACCGCCGCGTCCGGTCTCGGTGACGATCTCGGGGGCCGGTCCAATATCGACCTGCTCACCGAGCGCCGCTGGACCAGCCTGCAGCGGCGGTCCGCATCGTGACCCCAGAGCTACGCGGGGAAATACGACTGGACCGCGACGGCCCAGTCGCCCGAATCGTGTTGGACCGGCCCGCCAAGCGCAACGCGCTGAACACCCACATGCTCACCGAACTCCGGAGGCGACTTGACGACGCGGCAGCTGACGCCGATGTACGGGTGGTCACGATCGAATCCGAAGGTCCGGTGTTCTGTGCCGGTGCCGACACAAGCGAATTCAGTAACACCACACCTGAACTCATCCTCGGGCCATGGACGCGGCTGGGACAGCGAGTCTTTGCTGAACTCGCCGAGCTGCCGCAAACCACGATCGCGGTACTGAGCGGAAGTGCGTTCGGCGGAGGCTTGGAGCTCGCCATGCATTGCGACTTCAGGGTGGCGGCACGCGGCGTCCAGGTCGCGTTACCCGAAGCGACCTTGGGCACCGCTCCGGGGTGGTCAGGCGTGGAGCGCGTGGCCGGGATTGCAGGACTGAGCGCGGCGCGCATGCTGGCACTTACCGGCCGCCGCTACAGCGCCGATGACGCCCACGAACTCGGGATCATCGACATTGTCGCCGACGACGTCGTTGATGCCACAGCCGAACTCGTCGCCGACATCTTGCGAACCACACCCGTCGCCCAGGCCGTTCTCAAGCGAGCCCTTTCCAGCACGGTGGTGTCGGCGGAGCTCATCGATTCCCTCGCCGGCGCCTATCTGGCCGCGTCCGGCGAGACCACTCCCACGAGGAGGACACAGTGACCAGAACCGTGCTCATCGCCGGATCCTCGCGCGGCATCGGTGCCGCGGCGGCACGGATGGAATCGCAATCAGGGTCACGGGTGATCTTGCACGGTCGTAGTGATTCCCCGGCGCTCAAAGAACTCGCCGCCGAATTGGCTGCCCCCGCCTACCACTGCGACGGGCAAGATCGCGACGCTGTCGAGGAGCTCGTCAACAGCGTTGTCACCCAAGAAGATCCCATCGATGCGCTGATCTGTACGCTGGGCACGGTCACCGCGACCGACGCATTGGCCGGTGACACCGAAGTCTGGGTCGCAGAATACCGTGCCAACGTTCTGGGCCCGGTGAACTTCATCCGTGCCGTAGCGCCTTCAATGCTGGCCAACGGCAAGGGCCGTATCGCCACGGTGTCGTCCATCCGCGGCCGCGACAACCTGGCCAGCCCCGAAGTGACCGGCTACTCTGCGGCAAAAGCTGCGCTGGAGAACGTCACCGCTTCGTTTGCAAAAGCGTTGGCGCCTGCCATAACTGTCAACGCCGTCGCGCCGGGATTCGTCCTGACAGACATGGCCGGTACCTGGTCGGACGAAGTCCGCAAGGAAGTGTCTGCCAACTTGCTCGGCCGTGCCGCCCAGCCCGAAGAGATCGCTGCCCTGCTCTGCTTCCTGGTCAGTGACGGGGCCAGTTTCATTACCGGACAAACCATCCTTGCCGATGGTGGATTGGATGCGCGATGACCACAACCGTGACCATGCCCGCCGCGCACCACGCGACCACCACCGTCACGCTCGCCAGCCCAGCGGCGTTACCTGTGCGGTCCGATGCGCCGCGCAGTCGCGACGTGTACGCTGCGGTCCACGTGGTCGCCGACCCGCTACGGGCCTGCGCGGATCTATCGGTCCCCCAAATCGACTGGGACGCCACGCTGCGGCTACGCCATGACCTGTGGGCACTCGGCCTCGGAGTCGCCGAATCCATGGACACTGCCCAACGAGGTATGGGGCTGACGTGGGGCCACGCCAGGGAACTGGCGTTGCGCACCCTGGCCGAAGCCGCGACTGTCGGTGGCCGTGTGGTCGTCGGTGTGAGCACGGATCAACTCGATGCTTCCGCACCCACTCTGGACCAGATCATCGACGCCTACCGGGAACAGATCGACGCCGTCGAATCCGCTGGAGGCGACGTGGTGATGATGGCCAGCCGCCACCTCGCACGCACCGCGACCAGCGTCGACGACTACCGCACCGTCTACGACGCAGTTCTCGGTGATGCGACCCGGCCGGTGATCCTGCATTGGCTGGGAGCTGCGTTCGATCCTCAGCTTTCCGGCTATTGGGGTTTCGACGAACCCAAAGCAGCAATGCCCACCGTGGCGAGCCTGATCGCCGACCATGGCAACAAAGTGCGGGGGATCAAGGTCTCACTTCTGGACGCCGCGCTGAAATCCAACTGCGCGAAATGCTCTCGGATGCACCGGCCCGGGTCTACACCGGCGACGATTTCAACTACGTCGACATGATCGCCGGGGACGGCAGCACTCACAGTGAGGCTCTGCTCGGCGCGTTCGCCGCCGTTCCCCGGTTCGCTTCGGCAGCCTTCGGCCGGCTCGACGAAGGTGACCCGGCCGGATTCCGTGAGATCCTGCAACCCACGGTAAAGCTGAGCCGGCTGGTGTTCACCGCGCCGACGCAGTACTACAAGGTCGGCGTGGCATGGCTGGCCTATCTAGACGGCCACCAGGATCATTTCAAGATGATCGGTGGCTTCGAAACGGGACGTAGCATCCTGCACCTGGCCGAACTTGTGCGCGCCGCAGGAGAAATCGGCCTCTTCACAGACCCTGAGTTCACGGCTACACGGGTAGAGGCATTCTTTGCGCCCTACGGTGCCCGGTGACCTCTGTGATTCCCCGCAATCCAGGAGCAAACAATGTCTACCCACGCCACCGCTGTGACGGCGTCACAGCCGCACACTGACATCGCCGAAGCACGTCGAGCGGCTGCCGCGGCGTTCTTCGGCGGCACGCTGGAGTACTACGACCTCTACATCTACGCGTCCGCCGCCGCGTTGGTCTTCAAAGAGATCTTCTTCCCAGCCATCGGCGCTGCCGGAACACTGGCAGCTCTGGCCACGTTCGCCGTGGCGTATGTGGCACGTCCACTGGGCGCAATCATCCTGGGCCACTTGGCAGATCGTTTCGGCCGCAAACGCGCGCTGTTGATCACGCTGCTGGCCATGGGCCTGTCGACAGTGTTGATCGGCTTCCTTCCGGACTACGAGACCGCAGGGGTGGCAGCGCCGATATTGTTGGTGATCCTGCGGATCTGCCAGGGGCTCTCAGCGGGCGGCGAGACGGCCACCGCGAGTTCGTTGACGGCTGAAGTGGCGCCGTTCGGCAAGCGCGCAACGTATACGGTGTGGGCACCCAACGGTATCGTCGCCGGGTTCCTGTTGGCGAGCATCGTCTTCGTCGGCGTCGCCATGCTCCCCGAAGACCAACTGCTGAGCTGGGGTTGGCGGGTACCGTTCTGGGCGAGTATTGCCGTGGTGGCGATCGGCTACGTGATCCGCCGCCGCCTTGACGAGCCGAGTGCCTTCCGGGAGGCTTCCGTCGAGCAACAACTGGCCAAAGTGCCGCTCGTAGAGACCTTCCGGACACATTGGGCGAGCGTCCTACGAGTCACGCTGTGCTCGCTGGCATTTGCGGTCAGCACCGTGATCGGGGTGTTCGGCCTGGCCTACGCGAAAGACGGTGGCTTCAGCGGATCGACGATGCTGTGGGTTTCGGTGATCGCCAATGCAGTCGGTCTGGTTTTCCAGCCGTTCATCGCCGTGGTGTGCGACAAGGTCGGACGTAAACCGATATTCGTCACCGGCTGCATAGGTTCCGCGGTGCTGATCTTTGCGTATTTCAGCGCGATTAGCAGTGGCAACATCATTCTGGTCACCCTCGTGGCATCCGCACTGATCGGCGTCACCTATGGCGCTGTCAACGCGATCTACCCCGCATTCTTCACCGAGATGTTCTCGTTGCGGGTGCGTACCACCGGAATGGCAGTCGGGCTCCAAGTGGGTTTGATCGTGTCGGGCTTCTCGCCGGCGATCGCGCAGATGCTGGTGGGTGACGAGCACAGCAACTGGATGCCGGTCGCAGTCATGTCCGCGGTGATGTCGCTGATCGCGGCGGTGGCGGGGCTCTCTGCCCGAGAGACCTACCGCACCCCGCTTGACCAGCTCGGCAATCCCGACGTCCCTCCTCCAGGGGATTCGGCAGGCCAGCCCTAATTGTCAAGAGCCCGGAATAGGGAACGGATGGCGTGGGGTTCATCGGTGTCCGAGTCGGGCGCTGCTCCGGCTAGTGTCGCGCTATGCCGTCAGGATCGAGGTCGTCTGAGCGGCCGGTGGACATACCGGCCGATGTCCGGGTGCGCGGCGCGCGGGAGCACAACCTCAAGAACGTCGACGTGGACGTGCCGCGGGATGCGCTCGTGGTGTTCACGGGCGTCTCGGGATCGGGCAAGTCGTCGCTGGCGTTCGGCACGTTGTTCGCCGAGTCGCAGCGCCGGTATCTGGAGTCGGTGGCTCCGTACGCGCGTCGACTGATCGAGCAGGTGGGTGTGCCCGACGTCGACTCGATCGAGGGGATGCCGCCCGCGGTCGCGTTGCAGCAGCAGCGCGGTGCGGGCAGTGCGCGGTCGTCGGTGGGCAGTGTGACGACGTTGTCGAGCCTGGTCCGGATGCTCTATTCGCGTGCCGGGAACTATCCGGCCGACCAGCCCATGCTGTTCGCGGAGGATTTCTCGCCCAACACCGTGCAGGGTGCGTGTCCGACGTGCCACGGTATCGGCCGGGTGTACGAGGTGCCCGAAGCGCTCATGGTGCCCGATCCGTCGTTGACCATCCGGGACCGGGCCATCGCGTCGTGGCCGCCCGCGTGGCACGGGCAGAACCTGCGCGACATCCTGGTGTCCCTGGGTTACGACGTCGACAAGCCGTGGCAGGAGCTGCCGAAGAAGGACCGCGACTGGATCCTCTACACCGAGGAGCACCCGACGGTGCCGGTGTATGCGGGGTTCACGCCAGCGCAGACCCGTCGGGCCCTGAAGCAGGGCATGGAGCCCAGTTACCAAGGCACCTTCACCGGGGCGCGCCGCTACGTTCTGGACACGTTCGCCAACACCAAGAGCGCGCTGGTGAAGAAGCGGGTTTCCCAGTTCGTCAGCAGCGCGGTGTGTCCGACCTGCCGTGGCAAGCTGCTCAAACCTGAAGCCCTTTCGGTCACCTTCGAGGGATTCGACATCGGTGAGCTGTGCAGCCTCTCGCTGATCCGGCTGGCGCAGGTGCTGGAACCCGTGGTCGGCAAGAACTGGACACCGACCGATGTAGGGTCCGACGGCATCCTCGACGAGTCCTCGCGGCGCGCGGCGGTCCAACATCGGGTGGAGGCCGGTGGGTCAGCGCACAAGGCGGCGCCCGATGTTCGGCACACCCCGAACATGTCCGTCGAAAAACGCGCTGCCGCCGGTCGTTTGGTGAGCGAACTCCTTGAGCGGCTGCAACCGATCATGGATCTGGGTCTCGGCTACCTGTCGTTGGACCGCAGCACCCCGACGCTGTCGCCGGGCGAACTGCAGCGGCTGCGGTTGGCGACGCAGCTGTCATCGCAGCTGTTCGGGGTGGTGTATGTGCTCGACGAACCTTCGGCCGGGCTTCACCCCCGCGATCGGGACGCGCTGCTGGGCATTCTTGACGGCCTGAAGCGACGCGGAAACAGCGTCTTCGTGGTCGAGCATTCGCTCGACATCATCGGCGCCGCCGACTGGTTGGTCGACATCGGACCCGACGCCGGTGAGAACGGCGGCCAGATTCTCTACAGCGGCCCGCCGAAGGGCCTCGCGAAGATCGCCGAATCAGCCACGCGCCGATACCTGTTCGGCCTGGCGCCGCCGGTGGTCCGCGCCCCGCGGGAGCCCAGCGGCTGGCTACGCCTGGAACACGTGAGCCGCAACAATCTTCACGATGTGGCGGTGTCGTTCCCGCTGAAATGTCTGACCGCGGTGACGGGGGTCTCCGGCTCGGGAAAGTCGAGCCTGGTCAGCCAGGCCCTGCCGACGCTGGTCGCCGAGCATCTGGGCGCGCCGGTGAGCGGGTCGGCCGACGACGCGTCTGACGACGACCTGCTGCTGGCGGGCGATTCCGCGCCGGTCGACGGCAGGATCGTCGGCGACATCGGCGGCCTGCGTCGCGTGGTGTGTATCGACCAGAAGCCCATCGGCCGCACGCCGCGGTCGAACGTCGCCACCTATACCGGCATGTTCGACCACATCCGCCGTCGGTTCGCCGAGACACCGGAAGCGCGCCGCCGCGGCTACAAGGCCGGGCGGTTCTCGTTCAACGTCGCGTCCGGACGGTGCCCGACCTGCGAGGGTGAAGGGTGGGTGATGGTCGAGCTACTGTTCCTGCCCAGCGTGTACACCCCGTGCCCGGACTGTCACGGAACGCGTTACAAGGCAAGCACGTTGGAGATCACCTGGCGCGATCGCAACATCGCCGAGATTCTGCAGATGGGTGTGGAGGAGGCGCGCGACTTCTTCGAAGGCGACGCAGAAGTGCTGCGATCGTTGACCGTGCTGTGCGACGTCGGACTGGGCTACCTGCGGCTGGGGCAGCCGGCGACCGAGCTGTCCGGCGGCGAAGCCCAACGCGTGAAGCTGGCCACCGAACTGCAGCGGGCCCACCGCGGAGACGCGCTCTATCTGCTCGACGAACCGAGCGCGGGGCTGCATCCCGCCGACACCGACCGGCTGATGCTGCACCTACAGAAGCTGGTGGACGCGGGTAACACGGTCGTGGTCGTCGAACTCGACATGCGGGTGGTGGCTCAGGCCGATTACGTCGTCGACCTCGGTCCGGGTGCCGGTGGCGACGGCGGTCGCGTCGTCACGACCGGAACACCGGCTGAGGTGTCGACCCACGCGGACAGCGTGAGTGCTCCCTACCTCGCCGCCGCCATCCCCGACCCGCAGGAGAAGATCAACTCATGACCACGATCGATCCCGCAGCACCCGTGTTCGTGACGGGCGCCAGCGGCTACATCGGCAGTTGGATTGTCCGGTACCTGCTCGAGGCGGGATACACCGTGCACGGCACGGTGCGCAACCCGCAGAAGGCCACGGGGCTCGAGCATCTGCACAAGCTCTCGGCAGATCATCCCGGGCGACTGAAGCTGTTCAAAGCGGACCTCCTCGAGCCCGGCAGCTTCGACGAGGCGATGGCCGGATGCGAACTCGTCATGCACACCGCATCGCCGTTCCTGCTCTCCGGCTACACCGATGCGCAGGAAGCGCTGGTACGCCCGGCACTGGAAGGCACCCGCAACGTGCTGGACGCGGTCAACCGCACGCAGACCGTCAAGCGCGTGGTACTGACCAGCAGCGTGGTCGCCATCTACGGCGACACCTGCGAGTCGCGCGATGTCCCCGGCGGCGTGTTCACCGACGAGCACTGGAACACCACCAGCAGTGTGGAGCACCAACCATATTCGTACTCCAAGACCGTGGCCGAGCAGGAGGCCTGGCGGTATCAGAAGGCACAGGACCGGTGGGATCTGGTCACCATCCACCCGGGTCTGGTGCTCGGCCCTTCGCTGACCAGCGCCAGCGACTCGGCCAGCCTGAGCACGATGAAGCAGTTCACCGACGGCACCCTGCTGGCCGGCGCTCCGGCGTTGACCATGGGCGTGGTGGACGTCCGCGAGGTTGCCGACGCCCATCTGCGTGCAGGCTTCACCCCCGAGGCCCACGGTCGGTACATCGTCAACGCGGACTCGCTGACACTGCTGCAGATCGGCAAGATCCTGCGTCGCAAATTCGGCCCGCTGTACCCGTTCCCGTGGACGACAACGCCGAAGATCGTGGTGAAGGCCATCGCTCCAGTCGCCGGGCTGACCCGGAAGTTCGTCGACCGCAACGTGGGTTACCCGCTGGTGTTCGACAATCACCGCAGCCGAGACGAGCTGGGGCTGGTGTACCGGCCGGTCGAGCAGACCGTGACCGATCACTTCCGGCAGATGCTCGACGACGGGCTGATCCCACGCCGGCCGGGAGCTCGTTGATCGGGAACCGGATGGCCGGGAATGGCCATCGCCCACCCGTCAGTTGAAGCGATCATGCCCTCATCGACGCAATCGGCAGACCGCCCAGGCATTCTCGTCATCGGTGCAGGCGAGCTCGGCGCCAGTGTCTTGGCCGCTCTCGCCCGGCACGTCGGCCAGCATCCCGGCGCCGCGACCGTGGGTGTGTTGTTGCGACCGTCAGCACCGGACGCCGGAGCGCAAAGTGACCCGCGCACCGAGGAGCTGACCAAGATGGGTATTGCCGTCGAGCGCGCGGACGTCGCGACCGCGTCGGTAGCCGACCTCGCAGCCATCATGACGGGGTACGACACGGTCGTCAGCTGTATCGGCTTCGCGGCCGGGCCCGGTACGCAGCGCAAACTCGCCGAGGCCGCCCTCACCGCCGGAGTGCCGCGGTACTTCCCGTGGCAGTTCGGTGTCGACTACGACGAGATCGGTCGCGGTAGCGCACAACCGCTCTTCGACGAGCAGCTCGACGTGCGCGACATGTTGCGCCGCCAGCGGGCCACCGAATGGGTCATCGTCTCCACGGGGATGTTCACCAGCTTCCTGTTCGAACCCGCCTTCGGCGTCGTCGATCTGGCGTCCAACACCGTGCATGCATTGGGAAGCTGGGACACCGAAGTCACCCTCACCACGCCCGAAGACATCGGTGTGCTCACGGCCGACATTATTTTCGCGGAACCTCGCATCCGCAACACCGTGGTCTATCTCGCCGGCGACACCATCAGCTACCGCGAACTCGCCGACATCGTCGACCGGGTTCGCAACAGCACCGTGACCCGCACCGAGTGGACCACCGACTACCTCGGCGATCAGCTACGGCAGAAACCCGAGGACACGATGCGCAGGTACCGTGCGGTCTTTGCGCGTCCCACTGGCGTGGCCTGGCCGAAAGCACAGTCGTACAACGTGCTTCGGGGCATTACGACCATGACCGCCGAGGACTGGGCCCGGGCCAACCTGGTGTGACAGTGTCAGTTCGGGGTGAGTAGGACTTTGAGTGCTCCTGTGTCACCGGCGTTGGCGAATTCCGAGTAGGCGGTCTCGAATTCGTCAAAGCGGTAGCGATGCGTCACCATGGCGGACGTATCGAGCCGACCTGCGGCGACCAGCCCGACGAGGTCCGGCGTCGAATAGGTGTCGACCAGGCCTGTGGTGATGGTGAGGTTCTTGATCCAGATCTCCTCGAGATGCAGTGTTGCCGGGCCCCCGTGCACGCCGATATTGGCGACGTGTCCGCCCGGGCGGACCAGTCGCACAGCCGTTTCGAACGTCGCGGCGGTCCCGACTGCTTCCATGGCCACGTCCGCACCCAAACCGCCGGTCAAGTCTGCGATCACCGCGAGCGGGTCTTGCCGGCTTGGGTTGATGACCACGTCCGCTCCGAACTTGCGCGCAGCTTCCAGCCGAGTATCGGCAAGGTCGATGGCGACGATGCGGCTCGGGCTGAACAACTGGGAGGTCATGATCGCGGCGAGGCCAATCGGCCCGGCGCCCACGACGGCAACGGTGTCCGCCGGCCGGACCCTGCCGTTGATGGCACCGACCTCATACCCGGTGGGAAGCAGGTCAGCCAGGGTGATCATGTTGTCATCGCTCACGCCATCGGGAACCCTGTGTGTTGAGTTGTCCGCAAACGGAACTCGCACGAACTCGGCCTGGGTGCCGTCGACGCGGTTTCCCAGGATCCACCCGCCCCCTCCGGTGCACTGGCCATAGCTCGCACGACGGCAGTATCGGCAACTTCCGCAGGAACTGACACAGGAGATCAAGACGCGGTCGCCGATTGCGAGGCGACGCACGTTCGAACCTACGGCGGTTACGGTTCCCACCGCCTCGTGGCCCAGGATTCGTCCTGTACCCACGGTGGGGACGTGGCCACGCAGGATGTGCAGGTCGGTCCCGCAGATCGTGACGGCGTCGACTCGGACGATCGCGTCGGTCGGATCGACGATCTCAGCGTCAGGCACGTCGTCCCATGACGCCGTTCCATCGCCGTGGTACACCATTGCTTTCATTGTTGTATTCCTCAGTTCAGGTGAGCTTCGTCAGTTGGTCGAGGACGTGTTCTGGTGATGCCGAAGCGGGAATGGAGGTGACCAGTACATCGGATTCCGGAACGGCGTTGGCGTTCTGTGCAGCGTCGGTCCAGAACTGGGGGCCGAGCACCCCGATGGTGAGATCGCAGGCGGCGGTGCCGATTCCGTCGGCATTCCACATCGCCAACGTCCAGTCGAAGTGCGACGCGACGTTGGCGACTGCCGAGTAGGGCGCCAGCGACTCCGCGAACAAGGCGTCGCGAGCGTCGAGCAGTATCAGCGCGATCGGCAGCGATCCGAGCTGCCCCAGCCATTCGGCGATGTACATCGACGCGCTGTCGGCCCGGTCGGCGTCGACCGCGTCCAGTGGATTGCCTGCAAGCCGATGTGCTGAGGCGAGCCAGGCTGCCGGCGAGGGCACATGGAGGAGCAACTGGCGCTGTGCCGTCCTCGCGACCGTCTCGAGCGTCTCGCGGGAGGCTGACAGGACTTCGGCATCCGTCAGCAGGGTACGCAGTGGGTAGCCGGTGCGGGTGCGTGCACCCATCGCAGTGACGAGGTCGGGGCGTGCATCGGTGTGCGCGGTGAGCAGCCGTTCGACGTCGATCCAGAGCGCGTCTGGATCGAGTAATGCCCTGACCTTGACGAAGTGCCCGGCCGCCAGCGTGGTGTCGGTCCACGGTATCGGCATGCCCTGGCGGACGACCGCGGTGGAGTAATCGGCGTCGTCGATCAGCAGTGGTCGGCTTCGCCCACTCGGCGTGGCGGCTATCAACGATTTCACACTCATGGAACTGCCTTTCTGGGGTGGTGGCGGCCCCGGGGTGCTGCCCGGGGCCGCCACCGATCTCAGGTGAGTCGGGTGACGTGTTCGCCGTGCTTGGCCTCGAGTTCGGCAATGCGGGCTTCGAGCTTGCCGATCTTGACTTCCCGGCGGTCCGGAACCATCACGATCGGAAGTTCCGTCAACGGTGCGCACACTCGTTCGGGACCGTCGATCGAGTACACGGTCGCGGTGATGTCCTGGTTGTCCTCGGTCCAGGTGCCCCACGAGCCGTAGTAAGGAAGGTCTTTCGGTGGTTCGGGCGTGACGAACTCCTTGCAGAACTCGGCGAACGGCTTGCCCCGTTGCAGCCGGTTCCTGCGGGCCGCAGCGCGTGCCGCCTCGGTCCCGGCTACGTCGAGACGAAACGTCGTGGGCTCATAGCGGACTCCGAAGATGTCTTCGGCGACCTTCTGGCTGATCCGCCCGAGCTCGGCGTCGCGGACCACCGACTCCGGCGAGCGCTCCAACGGATCGCCGTAACCCCCGCCGGCACCCTGGCTGATCATGTACAGCTCGCCGTCCTTGGCCAGGTCGAACTGCAATCCCATGTGATACGTGGAGTAGCGGCCGTCGGGGAAGGGCCGCTCGTTCATCACCTTTTCGATCGAGAGGTCGAATGTCTTGTTGTCCCGCCGAAAATGCTCGTAGACATTGGTGCCCTTGACCATCGCCAACGGGTACGTGCCGCAGCCGTATCCGCCGTACATGCCGTAGATCGACGAGAACTTGGCGCCCGAGGTAACCGTCATGAATCCCCACTGCGGTGTGCCTTCGGCGGCCACGATCATTTCGTAGCCCATTCCTCCGGTGAACTTGCCGAAGCCCATGTTGTCGCGCACCAGTCGCTTGGCGACCAGCTGCATGAACGGCACTTCCTCCTCCATCACCTCCTGCTCGGCCGTGTCGGCCATCGCACAGAACAGCGGGGAGACGGCGTCTTCGCCGTCCCGGAACGGCTTTGCGCCGCCGGGCATCCCGTTGAGGTCGGCACACAGGTTGCCCACCATGTCGCCATGTTGGGTGATGCCGCCCCACAGGAACGTGTTGATCTGGTTGAACCAGTTGGCCACCACGTTGGAGTACTTGTGTGGGGTGGAGAACGACATCCGGCTGTAGAGCGCCTGCATGCAGGAGAAGCCGCGGAACGAGGCCTGCAGTGATTGGCCCATCGGCGCGTCGTAGGACGCATCGGCCCAGGTGCCTTCATCGGAGATGATGTCGATGCAGCTCATCGCGGCCGTGCACCGCGGCAGATCTGGCCACCAAAACGCCAGGATCGCCTGCATCATCATCGATTTCACCGAACACAGCGGAGAATTGATGGCGCGGTTGAGGATCTCGGGTCCGGTTCCGCGCAGATCCACCGTCATGTGATCGCCCTTGACGGTGATCTTGCACGCGAACTTGATGAGGATGTTCTCCTTGAGCGTGCTGTCCATGAACTGGTCGAAACGGTATGTCCCGTCGGGAAGTTCAGCGATGCGGCGGCGGACTTCGGCGTCGACGTCCTCGACCGTGGTGCGCAGTGCGGCCACGAAGGTGTCGACCCCCACCTCGTCGATCACCTTGTCGATGCGTTCCATGATCTTGCGCACCGCGGTGATCTTCACCTTCAGGTCGGCCAGCTGGAGTTTCGGATCGCGGACCGAATGCTGCAGGAACGTCAGGAGATCCCGGCGCAGTTCACCGCGCTCGACGATCTTGAACGGGCTCATCCGCAGTCCGTCATCGAACGCCGTCTCCGAACCCGAGGGCATGCCGCCTGGTTCGCACGCCCCGTTCTCGCCCTCGTGGATGGTCGCCGCCACCCACGCGATGATCTCGTCGTCGCGGATGATGGGCATGATCATCGACTGGTCGGTGTTGTGCACGTTGCCGAATCGGGCGTCGTTGTGGATGAAGCCATCGCCGGGGTTGATCCCGACCGTCGGCTCGTCCTTCCAGTACTTCATGATGTAGCGGATCGGGTGGTGCAGGATCGCGCTGAACGCGATCACGCCGTGGCACGACAGGTAGGAGACATCGCCGGACGCCGTGTAGATGGCGGTTGTCAGGTCACCCCATTTGGCCCCGGGTGCCGCACCTTGTGCCTCGCACATCTCGTAGCCTTCGTCCAGCGCGCCTGCGATGCGCTTTCGGATGCGCTCCACTTGCAGCCGGTCCACGCCGGCCGCGATCGCCACCTCCTCGTGCAGCGATCGTTCCGAGATGCTGTGACTGCGCATGATTTCCGGGTCAGGTCCGAGGAACAGCGTGGTTTCGTCCATGAACTGGTCGACCCACCGCTGTTCCTCTGCGGTGAGCTTGCCGGACGGGCGTTCGTTGACTGTGGTCATGTCTTGTCCTTACTTGGAGTGTGGGTCAGTCCTGCAGGAACCAGACGGCGCCCTGGGCGGTCGGTTCCAGGCGCCAGCCGGGTTCGACGAGAAATGTGGTGTTCTCGGTCGTCACGATCGCCGGACCGGCGATGACGCTGTCGGGGGTGAGGGCTTCCTCGTCGTAGACGGGGGTCTCGATGGGATCGTCGACTCCGATGAAGTAGGCCTTGCGGCTGCCCACGGGCGCAGCGGCGGTGCGGAGCCCACCGTGCTCGAGCGACTCGAAGTTCACCACGTCGCCGTCTACGTAGGACGCGACCCGCACGGTGTTACAGCGGATCCCTGCCTCAGGTGCGGCCGAGGACGCACCGAACCGGTGGCTGTACACGTCACCGAAGGTCTTGATGATCGCCAGCACGTCGCCAACACCATTGATGCGGTTGATATCCGAGAGCGCCACCGCCTGGGTCAGCAGCTGATTGCCGTAGCGCATGTCCAGTTCCAGCCGGAACTTGACGTCCTCCGCTGAGAAGCCCTGCCGGACGAGGTCTTCGCAGCCGCGGGCCTCCAGTTCCGAGACCACGGCGTTGAACTCGTCGTAGTCCTCGAACAGCGCCCGTGTGGTGGCGTTGTACATCGTCACGTGCACACCGCGTTCGTGGAAGTGCAGCTGTTTCATGTTGCCGGCGCCGCACGCGGAGAACACTGACGAGAACGGCGGAGCCAGAACACGTTTGATCCCGGCGTGGCGGGCGACGCCGCAGGCGTGCAACGGGCCGTTGCCGCCGTATGCCAGCATCGTGAAGTCCTCCGGCAGGTAACCGCGCACGCGCAACTCCTTGCCTATGCCGATGGCCATCTGCTCATCGACGCCGTCCTTGATCACCCGGGCTACGTCGATCGGATCCATGTCGAGTGCGTCGCTCAACTCTTCTTCGATGGCGAACAGCGACCGCTTGGGGTTGAGCTTGATGTAGCCGTTGGCATAGTTGTCCGGGTCGAGGTAGCCGAGCAGCAGGTCAGCATCGGTGACGGTGGGTTTCAGTCCACCCCGGTCATAGCACGCCGGACCAGGGTTGGAACCGGCCGATTTCGGGCCGATCTTGACCGAGTTGTGGATGCGGTCATAACTGGCGATCGATCCGCCGCCGGCGCCGAGGGTGTCGAGATGCACCATGGGCACCGACACCAGCCAGCGGTCGATCGTGGGCAGGAAGTCGTAGTGCTTGACCCCGCCCTCTGGCACCAGGCCGATGTCGAAGGAGGTGCCACCCATGTCGGTGGCGATGACGTGACCGATCCCTGTTTCGTTCGAAAGGTGCTCGGCCGCACCCACACCGGCGATTGGGCCGGAGTGGATGGTCTGCAGCGCATCGGTGGAGTTCATTTGCGCCATGCCACCGGAGTTGTGGATCACCAGCATCGGTTTGTCGTAACCGAAATCGCGCAGATTGCTCGACAGCTGCGCCAGCGCATGGAACATGATCTCGTGCAGATAGCCGTCGATGATCGTCGACGTCGCACGCACGTATTCGCCCTTGCGGCCTGACACCTGGTGGCCGAGCAGCACCGGGATGGCACCCAGCTCGTGCGGCGGGAACTCGTCGAGGATGATCTCCTGGATCGCCAGCTCGTGCTCCGGATTCTCGGTGGAGTTGACCAGCGACACCACGATCGCCTCGGCGCCTGCGTCCACGAGTTCGCGCACCACGGTGCGGACATCGTCGGAATCCAGGCGTGCCACGATCTTGCCTGCGGAGTTGATCCGCTCCTTGACTGAGCGGATCATCGCGCGCGGCACCAGTGGTTCGGGCCGCTCGGCAGCCGGAAGATTCTGCTGCATACCGTAATCCAAGCCCTCGCCGTACCCCCGGCCGCGAGAGAGCGGGATGGTGTCCTCGAACCCATGGGTGACGATGGCCGCCACCTTGGGTCCGTTGCGCTCGATGAGCGCGTTGGTGCCCAGAGTGGTGGCGTAGCGGACCGAGTCCACTTCCGAGAGAACGGTGGAGCGGTCCAGTCCGGCGCGTTTGCACGCGAGGTCCAGAGCATCGTTGAACCCGACGGCCAGATTGTGGTGCGTAGTCAGCGCTTTGGCATCGACGTAGATGTCGTCCCACACGAAGAAGCAGTCGGTGAAGGTGCCACCGATGTCGACCGAAATGCGTTTCATGTCTGGTGTTCTCCTGTTAGGTCAGTTGAAAGATCAATGCAGCTGGCCGGCGGCCTTGAGGGCGGCGGTGTACTTCTGGGCGTCTTCGCCCGGTCCGTAGTTGAAGACGGCTTCGGCGTCCTGGCCGCGGTCCGCCCACTGCTTGCGCAGCGCCGCGACGTCGATGAGCATGTCCACGGCCGGTGGGTGTCCCGGTGGCAGGTACTCACATTCGATCTGTGTGCCGCAGCCCGGGCAGTAATACTCCAGAATCCGGCAGTACGTCGGGTCTGGGCTGAAGGTGTACTCGTAGCGCTCCGGATCGATGATCGGCTGATGGATCTCACGCGGATCGCGGTCGTACACCAGGGTTCCCGCCTTGTAGGTGTCGTGCGCCGAACCCATGTCGTGCGTGCACACCCGACATACCCAGCGTTCGGTGTCGAGGTCGATGACTAGGTATTCGGTCATTGGGACTCGCATGGCAAGTCTCCTTTCTTGCGGTCTGGTATCAGGACTTGTCGTTGAGGAGCAGGTCACCGGCGGCAGTGCGGCGGAATGACCAGCCGGGCAGCACGCGGGCGGTGAAGAACGGGCCCTCGATGATTGCGGGCCCTTCGCCCGCGGCACCGGGGCTCAGGTCGTCCAGCACATAGACGGCGACGTCGTCGACGCGGACGGGCGACGACCGGACCTGCCGGGTGCCCGCAGCTGGTGCTGTGATGGCGGCCACCGCGGCGTCAGCAGTGAGATGCGGATGCGTGAGTGGCGCAGTGGCATTCAGCTGCAGTGACACGACGGCACCGGGGTAGTCCACGTCGTCGCCGGGTTGGTACGGCAGTCGCGATACCGAGCCGTCGTCGAGGTTCTCGACCAGCAGCTGCCAGGACGTCTCGCAGTCGGCCAGAGCGTAGCCTTCCTGGAACATGTCACGTTCAGCGCGGGCCAGCAGCAAGTCATGGGTCTCGGTAGCTGCCGTGGTGGTGGGTTCGGCGACGATGACCTCGTAGGTCTTGCCGATGTCCGAAAACGAGATGCCGAATGCCGAGAACACCGCCGCGGTGCGTGGGACGAGAACTTGTTTGACGCCTGCCAGCCGGGCCGCGCCGGTGGCGCTCATCGGTCCGGCGCCGCCGAACGCGAGCAGCGTGGTGTTCTCGTTGACCAGAGCGGCGAACGATTCCGACAGCGCCTGGAAGTACGCGTGCTCCATCTGGATCAGGGCCTCTTCCAACGAGACTCCGAGGGGCTGCGCGATCGTCTCGGTGATCACCGCACGAGATCGACTGGGATCGAGGGTGAATGTGCCGTCGAGGTAGGTGTCGGGGTCGAGGATGCCCAGCAGCAGGTTGACGTCTGTGATGGTGGCCCGTTTGCCGCCGAAGCCGAAGCAGGCCGGACCGGGCGCGGCGCCCACTGACTGCGGGCCGACGGTGAGCTTGCCATCGATTACCTGGATCACCGACGATCCTCCGACGCCCGAGGAGGTCACGTCACTCATCGGGTAGGAGATGGACACGCCCTCGATGCCACCGCGTTCGGCGACGGCGACCGCACCACCTTCGACCACGCCGACATCGGTGGTCGTGCCACCGATGTCCATCATCAGCGCGTGCGGAAGGCCGTAGACCTGCGCCAGCGCCGCGGTACCTTCCAGTCCGCCGCGCGGACCCGACGAGTAGGTCTTGAGCGCGATCGATTTCGCGACCCGGGAGGAAGCGCCGTCGTTGCGGTAGACCAGCAGCGGGTTGACCACCTTGTAGGTCTGCAGCCGTCGTTCGGCGCTGTAGAGAAACCGTTCCATCGTGGGATGCAGGAATGCGTTGACCACGCAGGACCACACCCGTCGGGCGTCGTTGCGGTCGCCGGCTAGTTCCCAGCTGTAGATCAGCGGCACCGAACCGAGTAGGTGGCGGGGGAACTTGCGCAGCAGCACATGCCGCAGTTGCCGTTCCTCCTCGGGAGTGGCCGCGGCGACTACGACGCGGGCGGCGCCGAGGGTGGTGAGCCGGTTGATCTTCTGTACGGCATCGAACTCGAGATCGCCCTCGGTGGCGACGGTCAGGAAGCGGTCGCCGACCAATCCGGTGAACAGCTTCTTCTCGGCGTCATCGCGCTGCATGCCGGTAGCGAGGCCGCCGATGGTGGTGAGAATGCCGATCATCGGGCCGCGACGTTCCACCAGCGCGTTGGTGCCTTGCGTCGTGGAGTACCGGATGTGTTCGGTGGCGTGCAACAGCTTGGTGATGTCAGCCTCGCCGTACAGCGCGTTCGACGCTTTCTCGATGCCAGTGAACAGGCATTCCGACAGGTCGTGCGGGGTCGTCAGCGTCTTGGTGAAGGTGAACGCGTTCCCGTCCCACACGCAGATGTCAGTCAGCGTGCCGCCGTTGTCGATGTTTATGAGGGTGCCCATGGCGCTCCGTTCGTGGAAATTCGCATAGGTGAATGCGTGGAGTGGGGGTGGCATGTTGTGCTGTGCGCCACACCGCTCGACAAAGCGTCGTCCATGTCCCAGCCACCGCAGGTGTCCCAAGATCGGACACCGATCGCCTTGGCTGTGATGCGCGTCTCGTTCAGACTGGACATGACCTCAGGAGGTGAGCCATGTCCGACAGCTCCGCCCGCATGCTGCGGGTGGCGGCCGCGCGTGCGGATTTCCTGGAGTACGGCGGCAGCGGTGCTGCTGGGGTCTCAGACGTCGTCGTCGCATCGTGGGAACGCAGCCAAGCCGCAGGCGTCGACATTTCGCGCCCGAACGCGCAGTTCACCGATGAGATCGACGCAGCCTCGCTGCTAGTGCGGTGCGCGCAGCCGGTGTTGCAGCAGCTACAGGTCGACACCGCGGACATGCCACTGGTGATCGCGCTGACCGACAAACGAGCCAGGGTCGTACAGCGCATCGACAGCTCGCCGGCGGTGGCCCGGCTGCTGGATCGGGTACATCTGGCCCCCGGATTCAGCTATGCCGAGTCGTCGATGGGCACCAACGGAATCGGCACGGTGTTCGAAGCGGGACAGCCGATCAGCGTGGTAGGCCCGGAGCACTTCAGTGAGAATCTGCACCTGTTCGCGTGCACCGGCGCCCCGGTCATCGATCCTGTGACCGGACGTGTCGAGGGAGTGCTGGACATCTCGACGCTGTCGTCCTCGTGGAGTCCGTTGATGCATACGCTGGTGAAGAGTGCCGCGAAGGACATCGGGCGAAACTTTCTGCTCGACCGCGGTCAAGCACAGCGAGCTATCTTCGAGACTTATCTCAAGGTCGTCGCACGCTCGGCGCGCCAGGCCGTGTTCGCGTTCGGAGACTCGGTCTTCGTGGCCAGCGCCGCCGCGCAGCAGATGTTCGACGCCGAAGAACAGCGCATCATGCGTGAGCACGCGATGTTTCTGATGGCGGGGAAGGATCGGGTCAGCGACACGATCACCCTGCCGGGGCATCGTCTGGTCCATGTCCGTGGAACCCGGATTCTGGCAGGTGTCGAGGTGGCCGGCATGGTGGTGATCGCGGATCTGGTGACCTCGAGTCAGCCTGGCTCGCCGGATGATTTCAGCGAGCAGCAGTTGCCTCAGGTCGCGGTCGCGACGCCGCAGACATCTCAGATCGTGGGCGGCTTGTGGCGTTCGCGTGACTCCCTGGCCGGCGGTACTACGCCGGCCTGGATACGGGCATGTGGTGATCTGCGACAAGCGCTCGAACTAGGACGGCCCGCGCTCGTCGTCGGTGAGCCGGGGTCAGGAAAGTTCACCTTGGTGGCCGAGTTGTTCCACTCGGTGTACCCAGGGGGACGAGCGATTTCGGTGGATGCCGGTCAGTTGGGAGTCGATGGTGCGCCGTCCGATCTCAGCTCGCTGCTAGGTGATTCCGCCGAGCCGACGCTGCACATCATCCGCGACATCGATCAGGCGAGTACTGATGGCGTCGAACGGCTGGATGCGTACCTGACCGCGGTTGCTGCGGTGAATGGGCCGGTGTGGGTGGTGGCCACGGGTTCGGATTGCGCGGCGACCACCGACCTGCCGTTCCGCGAGCTGCTGCACCACTTCGAGGCGTCGATAACGATCCCGCCGCTGCGGTGCCGTACCGACGATCTTCCAGCGCTCACCGCGGCTTTGCTGCGGGGGATCGCGCCTGAACGAAAGGTGAGACTGAGCCCTGCGGCGCAGCGCCTGATCGCGCGGTATTCGTGGCCGCGCAACATTTCTCAGCTACGCGAGGCGCTGGTTCACGCGCTTCGGCGGCGTCCGGTGGGTGAGATTCAAGAATCTGATCTGCCCGGGTACTGCCAGACCGCGTCGCGACATGCGCTGACGCCGTTGGAAGCGGCTGAACGCGATGCGATTGTTGCCGCGCTGAGAGATATGGGTGGGAATCGTGTTGCGGCAGCGGCTCATCTGGGGATGTCACGGTCGAGTCTGTATCGGAAAGTCAAGACGTACGGCATAGTCACCTGATTCGTTTATCGGCAGCAGATCACCTACCGAAGCCGCAGCGTCAGCTCGTGCGCCAGTTCGAGGAGCAGTGCACCCATGTCCGCTCGTCGCTCGGCACGGAACCGGGTTTCGACACCGGTGAGGCTCAGCGCCCAGGCGGGCTGCCCCGCACGGTCGAACACGGCCGCGCCCATTCCCCAGCTGCCTTCGACGAGAAGCCCAGGATTGACCGCGTAGCCGTTGGTCCGGGTGGCGGCGATCCGTTCACGGATGGCAGCTTCGGAATGGCTTGTGGTCCAGCGGGGTTCGAGGTCAGCTCGGGTGAAGTAGTCGTCGATGTCGCGGTCGGGAAGGTGGCTGAGGATCGCCAGCCCGGCAGAGGCGACGCCGAGCGGAAACCGGATGCCCTCGTGGAGAACGTGTGATCGCAGCGGGAAGCTGCCCTCCCTGCTGAGGATGCACACGGTCTCGTCGCCGCGGCGGGCCGACAGGAATGCGCTCTCGCCGGTGTTGCGGGCCAGCCGCTCGATGACATCTCGGGACTGCTCGGTGATGTCGTACCTGTGCGCGGCGCCCGCACCCAGGAGATAGAGCTCCGGCCCGAGGGACCAGCGTCCGGTCGCCGCGTCGCGGTCGACCAAGCCTTCCGCATTGAGTGCGGTGAGCAGGCGGTGCGTGGTGGGACGGGGTAGGGCAGCTACGCGAGCGATCTCGGTGGTCGACATCCCCGCGGCTTCACCCCCACCGATGGCGCGCAGCAGCGCCGCGGCACGCGCCAGCACCTGGGTTCCCTTGTCTTCCATCGAGCCGATTCTATGCGTTCACATAGTGGACGCATAACGGACTTGTGGTCATCATTCGAGCAATTTCGGCCAACTACCGGCACTATCTTGCGTGTTCAACCTGCGAAGAAGCACTATCGGGACCGCAGTGGAACGCGTCTGCAGAATGGCCGGAAGGGAAGTGCATCGATGCCATCGAAGGTCTACGACAGCGCCGCGGCGGCGGTTGCCGACATAACGACGGGAGCGACCCTCGCGGTCGGTGGCTTCGGTTTGTGTGGGATCCCGGATGCCCTGATCGAGGCGATCGCCGACTCGTCGGCCACCGACCTCGAGGTGTTCTCCAACAACTGTGGCGTCGATGACCACGGGCTCGGAGTCCTGTTGTCACTGGGCCGGATCCGTCGGGTCACCGCGTCCTACGTCGGGGAGAACAAGGAATTCGCCCGGCAGTACCTGGCCGGCGAACTCGAAGTCGAGCTGACTCCGCAGGGCACGCTCGCTGAGCGGCTTCGCGCGGGCGGTACCGGGATCCCGGCGTTCTTTACGCCCGCCGGAGTCGGCACCCCCGTCGCCGACGGCGGGATGCCGTGGCGGTACGCGACCGACGGATCGGTGGCAATCGCGTCGCCTCCCAAGGAGACTCGTGTGTTCGGCGATAAGCGATACGTGCTCGAGGAGGCCATCAACGCCGACTTCGCTCTGGTCCATGCCCGGCTCGGCGACACCGACGGCAACCTCGTGTTCGAGAAGACCGCGATGAACTTCAACCCGCTTGCGGCGATGGCCGGTCGCGTCACGATCGCGCAGGTCGAGGAACTCGTCGAGCCCGGCGCGATCGACCCCGGCCAGGTGCATCTCCCGGGTGTCTTCGTCCAACGTGTCGTGCACACCGGACCGCAGAACAAGCGCATCGAGAAGCGCACTGTCCGTACCGCTGAAGGAGCCTGACGATGACCGCGACACTCGCAACCGGCTGGACCCGTGACCAGATCGCTGCCCGCGCGGCCGCGGAGATGGTCGACGGGCAGTACGTCAACCTGGGCATCGGATTGCCCACGCTCATCCCCAGTTACCTCAGCCCGGGTGTGCGGGTGATCCTGCACTCCGAGAACGGAATTCTGGGCACCGGTGGATATCCGGACGACGATGCCGTCGACGCTGACCTCATCAACGCGGGCAAGGAGACGGTCACCGTCAACCCCGGTGCCGCGTTCTTCGATTCCGCGACCTCGTTCGGGATGATCCGCGGTGGCCACATCGATACCGCCGTGCTCGGCGCCATGCAGGTGTCTCGCAACGGTGACCTCGCGAACTGGATGGTGCCCGGCAAGATGGTCAAAGGCATGGGCGGCGCAATGGATCTGGTGCATGGCGCAGCGCGGGTCATCGTCGTGATGGAGCACACCGACCGCAGCGGCGCACCCAAGATCCTCGACGCATGCACGTTGCCCTTGACCGGACAGGGCGTCGTCGACCGCATCATCACCAATCTCGGTGTCATCGATGTGCCGGGCGACGGCAGCCTCGTCCTGCGAGAGCTGGCTCCCGGGGTTGCGGCCGACGACGTCATCGCCGCGACCGGCGCCGCGTTGGAGGTGCAGCTGTGATGACCGCGGACACCACTTCCGTTCTGATTGCCGGAGCGCGTACGCCGATCGGGAAATTCATGGGGTCGTTGTCGAGCCTCTCCGGTGCAGAGCTCGGCGGCGTCGCCATCGCGGCGGCGCTTGCCAAGGCGGGGATTTCCGGATCGCAGGTGCAGTACGTGATCATGGGGCAGGTACTGACCGCGGGCGCAGGCCAGATTCCCGCTCGGCAGGCAGCTGTCGCAGGAGGAATCCCGATGACGGTGCCTGCCCTGACGATCAACAAGGTGTGCCTGTCCGGATTGGACGCCGTTGCACTGGCCGATCAGCTGATCCGCGCCGGCGCATTCGACATCATCGTCGCCGGCGGGCAAGAGTCCATGTCGCAGGCACCGCATCTGCTCGAAAACTCGCGTACCGGAACAAAATACGGCGACGCGACGCTGCGCGACCATGTTGCCGTCGATGGACTCCGGGACGTGTTCACCGACCAGGCGATGGGCTCGCTCACCGATAGCGTGAACACGCTGTCCCGCGCCGAGCAGGACGAATTCGCCGCCGCGTCGCACCGGAGGGCTGCCGCGGCCTGGAAGAACGGCATCTTCGACGACGAGGTTGTGCCTGTCTCGATCCCGCAGCGCAAGGGTGATCCGGTCGAGGTCACGCAGGACGAGGGAATCCGTGCCGACACCACCACCGACGCACTCGCGCGTCTGCGGCCGGCGTTCCTTCCCGTCGGGACCGTCACCGCGGGCAATGCGTCGACCATGAACGACGGTGCCGCGGCCGTGGTCGTGATGAGCAAGGCCAAGGCCATCGAGCTCGGATTGACCTGGATCGCCGAGATCGGCGCGCACGGCGTTGTCGCGGGCCCGGACTCGACGTTGCAGCTGCAACCCGCCAACGCGATCGCGGCTGCGTGTGCAATCGACGGAATCGAACCGGCGGCATTGGATCTCGTGGAGATCAACGAAGCGTTCGCTGCCGTGGGCATCGAATCGACCCGCGCCCTTGGTCTCGACCCGGAGAAGGTCAACGTCAACGGAGGGGCCATCTCCATCGGCCATCCGCTGGGTATGTCCGGCGCACGGATCGTCCTACACCTCGCGTTGGAACTGCAGCGCCGCGGCGGCGGAACGGGAGCGGCGGCCCTGTGCGGCGGTGGTGGGCAAGGATCCGCGCTCATACTGCGCAGCTGACAGCCGTAGACCGGCACCCGCGACCAGTCGAACTCCTACAATTCGACGTATGTCGTTCACTCTGGATCCTGAGGTCAGGCCTCAGTCGGAGCAGACGATCAAGAGGTCGCGGTTCGTCGGCCGAATGCGCCGCGCCGACAGTGAAGAGGATGCAAACGGGCTCATCTCGATGGCACGCGAATTGGATGCCGGCGCCGGGCACCACTGCTACGCCTACATCGTGGGTGACGAAGTCGCGAGTCGGATCGAGCGGTGCAGTGATGACGGGGAACCCAGCGGAACAGCAGGCGTACCCATTCTGAGTGCCTTGCGGGCGCGAGAACTGGTGAATGTGGTGGCGGTGGTGTCGCGCTACTACGGGGGAATCAAACTTGGTGCCGGAGGGCTGACCCGCGCTTACGCCGGCACGGTCACGGCTGCGATCGATACCGCGACTCTACGTCCGCGGGCGCGGTTGCAGGTGTTCACGCTCGCGGTCGACCATGCCGAAGCTGGTTGGGTCGAGGCGGAATTGCGTGGGCGAAGGTTCGCCGTGGACGGCGTGGAGTACGGGCAGAAGGCCGTAATCAGGGTGCTCTGTGCCGACCCGGCGCATTTGAGCTCTGCGGTGAGTGAAATAACTTCCGGCCGAGCTGAACTCGTTCCGGCCGGTCATCTGTGGCAGTAACCCGTAAGCGTCGGGAGCGGCCGCCCCGCCTCCGGTGGAGCGGAGACGGGGCGGCCTCGCGCGTTCTCGCCGCCTATTCGGAGACCGCGCGCACGTAGCCTAGAAACCCCGCGATAAGGGTGCTACCAAATTTCATGCAGGCGATTGCGAAAAACCGGCACACCGTTCTCCGATGGCGCCGTGGCCGATGTTGGCCGTGGACGGCGGCACTGAAGGCGTGATGCGCTGCACGCTTGGATACTGTTGGACGCCAAGGATATTCATAGTCTGCACAATCGCGCGAGTTAGGCGTGCGTTTTTGCACTTCAGTGTGCAGCACTGTCCGTTGACTTCGATCTTCCCGCACGTTGAGATGTAGTTCACATCGCAAGGATGTGCGGCCACATACCGGCAGCGACACCAGTGCTCCTGCGGTCTTGCATCGGATCGATCACCTCCCGTGTGCGTAGGCATCGGCGCGTGCACCGGAGGCGGGAAAGGACTCACGCGTTGAGCCTCAGCAGTTACTTCCATGGACCGGCGACGAGCCTCGACGACCAGATCGAGAGCTATGCGACCACGCGGGTACCCGACAGCCAACGGTGGCGCCGGCCCGCCATTCTCCTCGTGCTCACGGGAAACGTGACGGCGATGTTCTGGTTCGCCCTCGGTGGCCAGATGGGCTTCCTGGTGGGCTGGCCGGCGTTGCTCATCCCGATCGCATACATGGTCATCGGCGCCACGGTGGTCGGAGCGTTGGTCATGCGGATCGCCAGCCAGGAAGGATTGTCGCTGCCCCTGCTGTCGCGAGGGTTGGGTTTCGGGGCGCGCGGCTCGGCGATCGCTTCGTTCGTCTACGCGGTCAACTACGTCTTCTACTTCATCTTCGAAGGCAGCATCGTCTCGCATGGCCTGAGTGAGATCGCCGGAATCTCAATCGATTCGGCGGGTGCCAGCGTGGTGTTCGCGGTCGTCGCGCTCATCGCGTTGTACTACTCGTGGCGGGGCATGCACTCGATGAACATCCTGCAGCGGTTCGGCATGCCGATATTCCTGGTCCTGTTCGTGATCGGCATGGTCATGCTGGCCAACGGCTACGTCCTGGTCGGGCCGGGCGAGTGGGCCGTACAGGACGGCGTGACGGCCACGGCGATGTGGCAGGCGCTGAGCCTGGCCAACGGCCAGGTGGTGTTCCAGGCACTCATCGCCACCGACTACGGACGGTTCGTCAAGAGATCGGTTTCCTACGCCGGGACGGCCGGCGTCATGCTCGTCGAGCTGCTGATGATCTCCGTCGTGATGGTGCTCGGTGTGTTCCTCGGTTTCACGATGATCTCGCACTTCGACGGCACGCGCGGGGAACAGGAACTCGCCGCCACCGACCCCGGGCTGATCTTTGCGGTCGTGATGGGTGTTCTCGGAGTCATATTCGCGATCCTCACACAGGTGCGGATCAATGTGATGAACCTCTATTCGGGTTCGCTCGCGCTCTCCAACGCCTGGGATGTCCTTTCTCCCAAGAAGATCGGCAGGCAGTGGTGGATGGTGCTGCTCGTCGGCCTCGGCGTGGTGCTGTATCCGATCAACGTGCTGCAGTACACCGACAAGTTCCTCGCGGTGACCGGCATCATGACGAACACCTGGATCTTCATCTTGCTCAGCGACTACTTCGTCTGCCGCAAGCTGCTCGGCTTGGCTCCCAGCAGCCAGATCGAATACCGCGAGGGCCGGGTCAAAGACTGGAACCTGTGTGGAATGGCGGCACTGGCGGCCGGGCTGGCCGTGGGAGCGCTGGGCGTTGCGGGCGCCTACCCGATGCACTTCGCCTCGTTCGCGGCCATGCTGGTGGGGCCGATCGTCTACATCCCCCTCGCGATCCTGACCAAGGGGTCACAGTATGGTTCAACCACGCAGGCCGCGGACGCTGACGATACAGCGGACGACAACAGGACCGAAGTGGCCGAAGCGCTCGAGTGAAACCGAAACAGTTACGGTACAGAAGGATTGACGATATGAGCGATGCACCTGGCGACGCACTGCATTACCGCGAGATCTGCGAGTTGGTGGATCTGCTGGACCGCGGAGAGGTCACTTCGCGGCAGCTGACCGAGGCGACCCTCGACCGGATCGCCACGGTTGACGAGCGGCTCGGCGCATACGCGTTCGTCGCACCGGAAGAGGCGCTGGCCCAGGCAGCCGAGTCCGACGAACGCCGCAAAGCGGATGCGACGCGTGGCCCGCTCGACGGAATTCCACTGGCCATCAAGGACATCTACGACAAGCGTGGATGGCGCACGGAGGCCGGGATGGCCGTGCGGTCGGGGCAGATCGCGACCAGCACCGCGACAGTCGTCGAACGGCTCGACGCGGCGGGTGCGGTCATCGTCGGCAAGGTGCACACGACCGAAGGCGTATACACCGAGCACACACCCCCGTTCCGCGCTCCGCTGAATCCCTGGGACGCGGACCGCTGGGTCGGCGTGTCGTCGAGCGGCAGCGGCGTCGCTCCCGTGGCCGGACTGTGTTATGGCGCACTGGGTTCCGATACCGGCGGGTCGATACGCATGCCGTCGGCCTCTAACGGAGCCACTGGCCTGAAACCGACATGGGGCCGGGTCAGCCGGGCCGGTGTGGTCGAGCTCGCCGCGACGCTGGACCACGTGGGCCCGATCTGCCGTTCGGCCCGCGACGCGGGGCTGATCCTGGGGGCGATCGCCGGCGCCGACCCTCGGGATCCCACGGCGTCGCTGCGGCCCGTTCCCGAGTTCGCCGCCACCACACCGGCATCCTTGAGCGGCGTGCGGATCGGCATCGACCCCGAATGGAGCTACCGCGACGTCAGCATCGATGTCGAGAAGGCACATCGGGAAGCCGAGCAGGTGCTGCGGGATCTCGGCGCCGAGCTCACCCCCATCACGTTGCCCGACCCCACCGAGGCGATCACCGACTGGTTCGGAGTGTGTGCCGTGCAGACCGCGCGGGCGCACCGCGGCCTGTATCCGGAGCACAAAGACAGCTATGGCCCGGCGCTCAGCGAGCTCATCGATCGCGGAATTGCCATGTCCGGCATCGAGTATGACGAGCTGCTGCTACGACGGTTGATCTTCAAGGGCCAGATGGAGGCCGCCCTTGCGCAGGTGGACACGGTCCTGATCCCGGCGATGTCGTTCATCGCGCCTCCGGTAGCGAAGATGATCCGGATGGACGACGAGACCACCGCGGGCGTTCACCGGTTCACCGTGCCGTTCACGTTGTCGCAGCTGCCGACCATCACGTTCCCCGGCGGCTTCACCACGACCGAAGCCGGCAACCCGTTTCCGGTCGGCCTGCAGATGGTCGGCAGCGCATTCGACGAGCGGCGACTGGTCGATGTGGTCGGCGCGTTCCAGGCCGCCACGCCGTGGAACAAGCAGCATCCCGATCTGTGAACCGCTAGCCCAGGTGGGTGAGGTACGGGTTGGTCGTCACAGTCGTGCGCAGAAACTGTGCGACCGCCCGTACCCGCGCGACCTGCTGTAGTTCGCGTGGGATCACCAGCCAGTAGGTGCGGCGCGCCGAGAATGATTCGGGCAGAACCACCTTCAACGCCGGGTCGGGTTCGCCGAGGTACCGCGGGAGCGGTGCGACACCCAATCCGCTGCGGGCCGCTGTCCAGTGGCCGGTGATGTTGTTGGTCTGCACGGCCACCCGCTGCTTGTGGGGCAGCGAATCCAGTATCCGCAGCGGCGCGACGTCGAGCAGCGCGTCGACGTACCAGATCAGCGTGTGGTCGATCAGATCCGCCAGTCCGGATATGGGTGGTGCCGAAGCTAGGTATTCCGGTGTGGCATAAAGACTCAGGTCGTAGCCGGCGAGCCGCTGCACCTGCACTGCGCGCGGCAGCGGCTCCTCGAGTGTCACGGCGATGTCGAACTGACGGGCCGACAGCGACCCGTGCTCTGTCGCGGTGATCAGCTCGATGTCGAGATGGGGATGAGTGCGCCGCAGTTCCACAAGTCGGGGCGCCACCACGAATGCCCCGAAGCCGTCCGTGGCCACCATGCGCACTGTCCCGGTGAGCGGCCCGGCCGCCGAGGCTCGGGCGTCGTAGGCCGCGATCACCGCCGATTCCACCGACTCCGCACGCGGCAGCAGATCCGCGCCGGCCTCGGTCAGATGCCATCCGCCGGGGGAGCGGTCGAACAGCCGTTCCCCGAATGCCTTCTCCAGCGCGGTGATTCGTCGTCCGACCGTCGTGTGGTCGACCGCGAGATTGCGGGCGGCTTCGTTGAGGCGACCGGTGCGGGCGACTTCGAGAAAGAAACGGAGGTTGTCCGCGCTTTGCATGACGCCCAACCTACACGTGCAGATCTGCACCGCAATGTGCAGCATTGGCCGTTGACCGATGCAGTAATGCCCATTGAGCATGGGAGTATGACCGACACCACGCAGGTACTCGACCCCAGCCACGGCCGCATCAACCTCGGCTTCCCCGAAAACAACTGAGGACTGGGACATGGTCACCAACATCGCGCTGCCACGCTTCGCCAAGATCGGCGCAGGCGCCGTCGACGACCTCGGCACGGTTGTCGCACAGCTCGGCATCCGGCGTCCCGTGCTGGTCACCGACCGGTACCTGACCGACACCGGCCAGGTCGAACGGCTGGTGAAGACGCTGCACGCGGCCGGCTCCGAGGCCGCGGTCTTCTCCGAGACCGTGCCAGACCCGACGATCACGTCGCTGTCGGGTGGGCTCGACCTCGTCAAGGCCCACCGTGCCGACGGCATCATCGGGTTCGGCGGTGGCAGCCCGATGGACACCGCAAAGGCGCTCGCGGTGTTGTCCGCCAACGGAGGCAGCATCGCGTCCTACAAAGCGCCGAACACCTACACCGGTTCGGCGCTTCCCGTTGTCGCGGTCCCGACGACCGCCGGAAGTGGTTCGGAAGCAACGCAATTCACAGTGATCACAGATGACGACAGCGATGAGAAGATGCTGTGCCCCGGCTTGTCGTTCCTGCCGATCGCCATCGTCGTGGATTTCGAGCTGACCGTTTCGATGCCGGCCCGTCTCACCGCCGACACGGGGGTCGACGCGCTGACCCACGCCATCGAGGCTTACGTCAGCAGGCGCGCCAGCCCGTTCAGCGACGCGCTTGCGCTCGCAGCCATGCGATCCATATCGCAGCACCTGCGCCGCGCCTATGCCGACGGCGCCGACCAGCGCGCCCGCGAGGCGATGATGTTGGCCTCCACCCAGGCCGGGATGGCGTTCTCCAACTCCAGCGTCGCTCTCGTTCACGGGATGAGCCGGCCCATCGGCGGGCATTTCCATGTTGCCCATGGCCTTTCGAATGCCATGCTGTTACCCGCCGTGACAAAGTTCTCGATCGAGTCCGCGGTGGACCGGTATGCGGACTGCGCGAAAGCGATGGGAGTTGTCGGAGAGTCCGTAGCAAGCGGTCAGGCAGCCACGGCGCTCGTGGCCGAACTCCAGCAGCTGTGTGAAGACGTTGAGGTTCCCACTCCGCAGTCGTATGGAATTGACAAGGGCGACTGGGAATCCCGGTTGGAGATCATGGCCGAGCAGGCGCTGGCGTCGGGGTCACCCGGCAACAACCCCCGCGTTCCGAGCAAGGACGAGATCATCGAGCTGTACCGCGAGATCTACTGATCGCGAGCGGCAGCGGTGGCCGTTCGGGGTCACCGCTGCCTGCTCAGCCGCGTGGTCGCGGTGAGCGATTCACCCGCCACCCAACCAGGGCGATGCCGACACCGATCAGCAGGATGATCGGACCGAGGATCGACCAGGTGGTGGTGTTGCTCATCGGGCTACCGCCGACGACGCCGAAGCCCTGTAGGGCGAACAGCAGGCCGGACAGCGCGGTGAACAGGCCGACGATGCCGAGCACGACTGCGATGACATTTCGCATATCAGCGACAGTAGTCATGTTCTGCCGATCCGGCCGATCGAAATCGGTTGACCAGCAGTTGTAGTCGTATTTCAGCGGGTTTGCCGCCGGCGTGCCCGCGCGTTGTGTGCCGCCACTTTTCTGCGGTTTCCACACAGGTCCATGCTGCACCAGCGCCGCGTATGGCTGCGTGACGTGTCGAGGAAAATCAGCATGCAGTGCTCGCGGTTGGCGCAGCGTCGTAGCGATGTGGTTCTGTCGCTACACAGCAGCTGCGCGCCGGCGTCGGCCAGCAACCAGGGCAGGTGGCTCGCGTCCTTCGCGAGATCTACGCGAGGTGCATGGTGCAGCGCTTGTGTCGACAGCCGGCGGACTTCGGTGCCCGGAGCGGACGCGAGAACCGCATTGAGCGACTTCAATGCCGGTGATGGTATGGGTTGTTCGTCGATCAGCGCGTTGTAGCACGCTCTCAGCGCCCCCCGAAGGGGGATCGCCTGGGTGTAGATCGTCGACGCGATGTCAGTCGGTACACCGAACTCGGTGCCGAGGTTCGACGCCGCGACCCACGCCGCCAGCTCCTGCGGAGTGGAGATCCGGTCGACTTCCCGGCCGCTCTCGATCATCTGCGTGTTGACGAAGTCGATGCTGACGTCGCCGCCCACGAAGAGGAATCGGGGCGGCGCGTGCGCGTCGCTGCCTGGATCCGATGCTTGCTGTTCCATTGCTAACCTGCAATAGTCCTTAATGACGGTTAGTTATCGTACTTGAACGAGTGGAGTCATCATGGCATTGCGGACCGGTCACATCGGACTCAACGTCACTGACCTGGACCGATCGTGTGCCTTCTATCAGGACGTTTTCGGCCTTGAAGTACTCGGCCAGTCCACGGAGGAGGGACAGCGGTTCGCATTCCTCGGCAACCCCGATGTCTCGTCCGATGACTTTCTCGACAAGCTCGCCATCACGCTGTGGGAGCAGAGTGACGGTCGTTTCTCGGAGCGAGTTCCCGGGTTGCACCACCTGGCGTTCCACGTCGAGTCGGTGGACCACGTCGAACGCGTTCGTGACCGGGTGCGCGGTCTGGGCATCGAGTTGTTGTACGACGGCCGGATCGTGCCGCACAGCGATGCCTTCGACTCCGGGGGCATCTTCTTCGTCGACCCGGACGGCGTACGCCTCGAGGTGTGTGCGCCCGCCGGTGTTCCGAAGGAGGACGCCATCGCGGGTGCAGCGCCGTCCTGTGGTTTCTTCGATTAGGGCGCGGCAGGGCGTGTCGTCGAGCGGCGTCTTCCACGAAGGAGAACTGTTCGTCCAGCGGCAGGCGGGCTTGGCCGACGAAGCTCTGCGTCTCACCCGGATGCTCGGCGCTCGTGAGTTCAGCGATGCGATGAGCGGTTTCGTCGCCGATCGGGATCTCGCGTTCATCACGTCTCGTGATTCGGCCGGCACGCTCTGGACCTCGGCCGTCTATGGCGAGCGCGGGTTCTGCCGCGCCGACCGCGCGACGTTGCGGGTCAAGGGACGTCCCCTGCCGGGCGACCCGCTGCACGAGTTGTCGCGCGGCGCACAGATCGGGTTGCTGTTCATCGACTTTCACCGGCGCAGGCGCCTGCGTATCAACGGAGCCTTGAGTGTCGTCGACGACAACGGGTTCGAGGTCGCCGCCGACCAGGCATATGGCAACTGTCCGCAGTACATCCGGCAACCGACCGCTGAGCGCACCGTTGTGCCTGACGGGGCGCACGCCGTCGCCAGCACTCACTGCCGAGTCGGGGCCGTGCACCTGGAGCAGGTGTCCCGTGCCGACACATTCATCCTGGGTACCTCACATCCGTCCCGCGGCGCAGACACGTCTCACCGTGGCGGTCCCAGCGGATTCGTGCGAGTGGAAGACGGCGAGTTGTGGTGGCCGGACTATCCCGGCAACAACCTGTTCAACAGCATGGGAAACATCGTCGTGGAGCCTGCGGCCGCGCTGCTCTTCTTGGACTTCCGTGCCGCAACGAGCCTGCAGATGTCGGGTACGGCTCAGCTTGTCTGGGACTTCCCGCGGCTGCGAGACGATGAGTCCCCGACCGGTCGGAGAGTTCGCTTCACCCCAGGGCGAACGATCCACACCACGGGTCTGCCTCTGGTGGCGGCGTGATCACTGCACGTGTTCGACGGGGGCCGCGGGCGCAGCCAGCTCGTCAGCCACCGACACAACCAAGCCGCCGAGCATGAATGCGGTGATCGCTGCCACCAGAGCCCCGGTGCTGAAGGCGGGAATGAACCGCCGCGCGCCGCTGGGTTCGCTTGCAGCGTGGTGGTACTCGTGTGTCAGGGCGTGTCCTTTGCCGCGCTGCAGCAGGTACCGGTTCACCGGATAGGCGGCAAAAAACGCTGCGGTCAGCGAGATGATCATGCCGATCCAGAACACGGAGTTGACCAAGCCCGCGTTCATCGCCCCTGGCAGCACAGCCATGACGATGTTGTCGACGATTTCCATCGTCAGGATCGACAGCGTGTCGGCGGCCAACACGACGCTCAGTGCGGTGCCCATCGCCAGGCCTGCCCTCAGGAGGGGCAACGTCGACAGGGTGTAGCCGAACACGAATGCCAACGCGATCGCCAGGGGGATCGTCGCCACGTTGCTCAGGCCGAGGCTGGTGCCGATGATCAGCCCGACGATTTCGCCGATGGCGC
Source organism: Mycolicibacterium mageritense (assembly GCF_010727475.1). NCBI lineage: Bacteria > Bacillati > Actinomycetota > Actinomycetes > Mycobacteriales > Mycobacteriaceae > Mycobacterium > Mycolicibacterium mageritense. The sequence continues at coordinate 1,692,062 of NZ_AP022567.1, read as the reverse complement.
AGCCGGTCAGGCAATGCAGCGTTGCGCTGACTGCCATGGCGTTGACACTGCCGCCGGCGTGATGGTCGTGTGCGTGGTCGGTGCCGTGACGGGATTGGCCGTGGGGTTGAACGCTCATGTGCTTGAACCTCCTCGAACCTTTCGATGGTGAGTTCCCGCTGCTGGTCCATCCCCATCCCCGCGGCGACACCCGGAACGACGCTGTGGTCTCAACGCCCGGGTTGCCCTTCCGGATACGCCTTGCGGCGGCGCTCCTCGGCAACCCACGCGGCGCCACCACCGCTCACAGGATTGGCCATGTCACCACAATTCAAACCCCGTGACACCATTCCGTGTTCCGGTGGACGCCCATCATCGCGAAGTCTTCGTTGCGACAAATTGCTATTCGCGACAATTGAATCGCTGCGTACGTGTCGGCGATCGGGTGTACCAGCTGGTCAGTGAGCTCAAACGGCGATGACCGCCACATCTGCGCTCGGTGGATCGCGGGTTGCTGCCGGCCGGAAGTTCTGTGCGCAATGTCGGCATCCTCGACCCGGAAACGATCTACAGTTTCGATCGTGTCCGAGACCGTTGAGCACGTCGACGACGAAGCCTGGGCCGCCGTCGACTACCTGGCGCGTCTTGGCGCCGCGATGCTTGCGGCCGACTACTCGGTCGACTACGTGCGGAAGGTTCTCGCCGGGGCCAGCGACCGATACCACCTCGAACCGCGCCTACTGATCCTGCCGAACTACATCCAGGTCGGCGAATCCTGCAACAGCCGCATCGAGCACGTCGGCACCGCGCTGCGCTACGACCAGGCGTTCCAGCTCGGCGGGCTGGTGCGCAGAACCTATCGAAACACCATCAGTCCGGCGGACGGGACTGCCGAACTCACCCGGATACTGGCTCTACCTCGCCCACTTCCCTGGTGGGTCAACATGATCGGGTACGCGGTCCAGAGTGCGGCATACGGATTGATCTTGCAGCCGACGCCCGCCGGGCTGGTCGCGGCAACGGGCTTCGGGCTGCTCGTCGGGGCGCTCGACATCGTCGCCCGCTTCAACGCCGCGTTTCTCCGGCTCCTGCCGTTCTTCTGCGCGTTCATCGTCACGTTCGCGGCGTTCACGATCGGGCGGTGGCTGCACATGGGCCAGGACAGCCTGCGCGTGCTCATCCCGCCGTTGACCTTGTTTCTGCCGGGCGTGGGAATCACGTTGGCGATACTTGAGGCATCCACCGGCGAAGTCGTCTCGGCCGCAGCTCGTCTGACTCAGGGGTTCACCCGCCTGGCTCAGCTCGCCCTGGGAATCGTGCTGGCCATCCAGGCCCTCGGCATCACCCAATGGGAACTGACCGACGTGCCGCGAAATACGTTCGGCGCCTGGGCGCCGTGGGTCGGAGTCGCTGTGTACGGCGTGGGCATCATGCTCTACCACGGGCCGCCCCGCCGGTTCCTGCCGTGGCTGCTGCTCATCCTCTACGTCAGCTACGCCGCCCAGTTCGGGACCGCGCAGCTTTTCGGTGCGTACACGAGCGGTTTCGGTGGCGGCTTGGCGCTCATGCTGTGCACGTTGGCGCTGGGGGAGCTACGCATGACGCCGTCGTCACGGGTTCTGCTCGCGCCGGGCTTCTGGCTCATGGTGCCGAGCTCGATCGGTCTGGTGGGCATCACCGAGATCGTCGGCGGCGACGGCGACAGCACCAACGCGATCATCCTGATGCTGGTGTCGATGCTGTCGATCTCGCTCGGATTCCAAGCCGGCCGCGCCGTCTGGGCACTGCTGCCGGCCCGGATTCGCTTGCGCGACAACGGGGCATACTGACGCGGCGGATTCGTCGTCAGGTGGTTCAGTCGTCAGTCATGTGTCGTACGCCGAAGACGCTCCGAACGGCTTAGATTCGAGCCAGGATTTCGGCCTTCTTTGCCTGGAACTCGGCCTCGGTCAGTACACCGTCATCTCGCATCTCGGCGAGTTTCGTGAGTCGGTTCAGGAGGTCGTCTCCGGATGCTGCGAATGATTGTGTCGGAACCGCGGATATCTGTTGATCAGCACGGTGTCCCGCCCTGCGTTCCATCCGCTGTAGTTTTCGCCGCAGGAATGTGGCGTGGCGGCGCCCGGCATACCATGCTCCCGCGAGGGAGCCGACGAGGGCGAGCAGGTAGTACGTGAAACCGAATGACACGTCGCGCCACCATCCCGACCATGGCATACCACTGTTGCCATCACCGAATGCGACGTTCAACGCCAAGAAGATGATTGCCTCAATAAGATATGCCGCTGTGACAGCAACAGCGGTCCAGCGGTACGGGTGCTCACCGAGGTAGTGCGCAACGCGTGATGCGACGAGGAATGCCAGCACTGCACAAATCGATGCGCTCAACATCACCATGCCGGCCAAACTCAATCCCCGTGGAAGTGGCATCAACGCACAAGCAGCCTCAATCAGGAGCACGGTCGCGGTATGCATGACGACCAAAAGTCCTACAGGGCGCTGCAACTCGCCCTTCTTCACTGACGAGATGTCGTCAACCACATCTCTCTGTCTTGTTCGCAGGCTGTACTCGATTGCGGCGGGGAGTCCACCAGCGGCGGCGACAAGAGTGCCCGTCACTTCGGGTGGACTGTCCAGATAGGTGCATATCAAGCCGACCGCTACTGCGGCACTCGCTGACGTGCTGATACCCACCAGAGAGCGTTCGTCGAAGTGTGAGGCGGCCTTCGGTGACGTCGTCATGGCGCAGCCTCCATTCCGGTCGGGCCGCCATTCGGGCGGGTTCAACGCATATCGTCGCGCTGAGGCGGCCGCATTGCTTGAGTACTCGGCTACTCGAACTGCATTTGTTGCGGTAGCGGTCAGGCAAGCCGCAGGACAGGGTTCCGGTGATCGCCGAGGTGCGATCGTGATGTCAGAAAAGAAACCCGTGTTTTGGGCAACGCACACCATATCGCCGTGTTTGCCGGAGGATAACGGGTGTGAAACTGATTCCCATGCTCGCGCTCGGGGCGTTCGCCTCTCTCACCGTCGCCGTCCCGACCGCTGCGGCTGCGCCGCCCTGCTCAGCCAGCGGGATGGCCACCACGGCCAGCGGGGTGCTGGCCCAGGCCGGCGCGTACCTGGACGCGCACCCGCAGGCCAACGACGTGCTGACCGCGGCGGGCACGCAGTCGACCGGCGATGCCGAGACGGCCATCCGCGCGTACTTCCTTGCCCACCCAGGCGAATTCCTGGATCTGCAGACCATCGCGCGTCCGTTGACATCGCTGCGCAGTCAGTGCGGCGTGTCGGTCTCTCCAGGTCAGCTGGCGACGCTGTTCGACGCGCTCTCCTGAACCCGGCCGGTCAGGCCGGCAGCTGGTCGAGCCAGTCGGAGTTTCCGTCGACCGCCTTGCCGTCGATGACCACGAGGGGCACCCCAGGCTCGGGGAACTGCCTCAGCAGTGGCAGGTTGTTCGCGGCGACGGTGTGGCCGTCGTACGGGACGGGCAATCCGAGCCGGATCATGTCCTGCGCCGACGGTGGCGCACCGGCCCGGCCTGCCAGGTCGGCGAGCTGATCGTTGCTGAGATCCGTCGAACCCTGTTCCTTCGGTTGCTGGTCGGCGGCATAGATCTGCTCGATGAACCGCCACGTGACCTCGCTCGAGCGCGAATGGTCGGCGACGGTGTAGGCCGAGTAAATCGCGCGACTGTCGTAGTTGCCGCTCGCAGAGTACTTGTCGAGGAAATCGACGAACCGTAGGCCGATGTGGAGCTTGCCCGCTTCGAGGCGCCGACCGATTTCAGCGCCCTGCTCGCGCACCATTTTCCCGCTGAAGGGGCAGAGCGGATCTACGAACAGTTCGATCTGGCCCGGCGCCGCGGGATCGCCGACGGACAGAGCGTCCCCGGCCGGCGACGCCTCAGCTGCATGGGCGCGACCGGGGTCGGAACCCCATACCAGGACCGTCGCGACCACGGTCGCCATGAGCATGATGCGAATCAGGCGCACAGTCATGATCTCCATCATCCCGGAACCCACGGCGTGGTCGTCGGCGGCGCCGGAGCGGAGCGGTGGGAGCAAGCCGGACCGGCTCAGGTATTCCCGCCGACATCGGTCGGCTTGCGGCCCGACCGCTCTTCGACGCGGATGCCGCGGCGGCGCAATTCTGCTGCGACCACACCGTCGCCGGCCTGAAGAGTTCCCGAATGTGTTCCGTCGTATATCGATCCGCATCCGCATGACGGACTACGGGCTTGCAGGATGGCGTGGTGTGCCCCGTATTCGACGGCGGCATCGGCGACCGCCTTGGCTCCGGCGATGAACGCGGCGGTGAGATCGTCTCCGTCGACGGAGACGACTCGCGCACGTCCGTCGAGCACGTCGTAGCCGTCCCCTCCGACGATCTCGGCCGCGGGCCGCGGCGTGGGCAGGCCACCGAGCACTTCGGCGCACAGCGGCAGCGCTTGCCCGGAGGCCACAGCGTCCATCACGCCGCGGTCGGGCCGTGAGCGGCCGTCGTATCGGCACGGTGCCCCGCTCAGGCACGCACTGACGATCGTCAGCCGCCGGTCGCTCGTCATCACCGCCTCCACTCTGCGCTCTCACCCCCGACTGTACTGGCGACCGCGGCCAACCGGCGATCAAAGCGAGACGCAGTCGTGACTGGTCTTTCGGGCAATTAATACTGTCTACTTACGTACGTAGTAAATACGTAAATAAGTCGTGACGAGTGGAGGCCGCCTTGCGTCGCAGGGAAGCAATCGTGCTGGGCGGCCTTGTGGCGTTGTCACCTTTGGTCGCAGGGGTCGCTCGCGCGGACCCGGCCCAGTGGGATCCGACGTTGCCGCAACGTATAAGTGCCGGTGCACCGGGCGATCCGGTCGCGATCGCCAATGCATCAATCAACGCAACGCGGATCGCGGCCGACACCACGTTCGGCCTCGGTCGTCAGTTTCTCGGCAGTTTGGGCATCATCGACGCTTCGCCATCAGGCGTGACCGCGGTGCGTAACGGCCGGGTCCACGGCCCGCAGGCGATCGAATATGTGATCCGAAGGGCGGGTTCGCAATTGGGTGTGCCGTACTCCTGGGGAGGCGGCAGCCTGACAGGCCCGAGTCGGGGAATCGATTCTGGTGCGGACACTGTCGGCTTCGACTGTTCAGGGTTGACGCGCTATGCGTTCGCCGGTGTCGGCGTGTTGCTGCCGCGGTGGTCCGGAGATCAGTACACCGCGGGCAGGCATGTTCCCCCGGCCCAGGCACGGCGGGGTGACCTCTTGTTCTGGGGACCGGGCGGCAGTCAACACGAAGCGATCTTCCTCGGCAACGGCCGAATGATCGAGGCGCAGCAAACCGGTGTGCCGGTGAAGGTTTCGCCGGTGCGACTCTCAGGGATGACGCCGTTCGTGACCCGCGTCATCGAGACCTGACATGACGCGTGTGCTACAACGAATCTACGTACCTAGGCCGTAGGTTAAGGGGTGTGAGGCGCGCAGGCGGTATGGGATTGAGAACATTCGGCGAACTCGAAGCCGTCGTGATGGATGTGTTGTGGCTGCGCACGGCGCCGTCGTCGGTGCGCAGCGTTCATGATGAGCTCATCGCACGCCGCCAGATCGCCTACACCACCGTGTTGTCCACCATGGACAACCTGTTTCGCAAAGGCTGGCTGCTGCGAGACAAGGTCGGCCTGGCCTACCACTACCGCCCCGTCATGAGCCGCGAAGAACACTCGGCAAGGCTCATGCGCACGGTCTTCGAGACCGGAGGTGACGGCGAGCTCATCCTCAACTTCTTTCTGGAACAGATCGCCGACGATGACTCCGCGAAGCTCAAACACGCACTTCAGCGGTTCACCGAAGGTGAGGCGCGATGAACGCGGTCACCTATCTGCTCATCTACGCGGTGGCGCTGAGCTGGCTGGCACCCACAGTGCTCTCGCGCTTGGCGTCGGACGGCGTCAGCCCCCGGCTGGCGGTCACCGGCTGGCTGACCACAGTTGCAACGGCGTTGTTCGCATGGGGTGCAGCGTTGGTGATCTTGGTGGTAGGTGCTGCGCACAGTCTGATCACCCACACCGCGCTGACGTTCTGCGTGGAAACTTTGGGCATCACGGAGGCCGTGGAGTTTCCACCGGTGGTTGCCACGGTTCTGACCGGCGCGCTTCTTGCCGTCACCGCTGCGGTCGCAGTCCGCACGGCACACCGCGTGGTCGTCGCGATGCTCAAGGTGCGGCGCGCCAATCGCCGGCACACAGAAGCGGTCCGCATCATCGGCCGACCGACCGGCGACGACGATGTCGTCGTCGTGACCGCCGAGCAGCCGACGGCCTACTGCGTCTCCGGCGGTCGTCGACGCGCCATCGTCATCACCACCTCGGCACTTGCCCTCCTGAAACCGCCCGAGCTGGCAGCGGTCCTGGCCCACGAGCGGGCTCACCTGCGCGGACACCATCACCACGTCGTGGCGGTTCTCACCGCGCTGTCGGCCGCGCTACCGCAACTGCCCTTGATGCGTGGCGCCATCCGGTCGGTGCCTGCGCTGCTGGAGATGTGTGCCGACGACGCCTCCATCCGCACGCACGGCCGTGCGCCGCTGTTGGCCAGTCTGGTCGTCCTGGGCACTCGGCACGGCCTGCCCGACGGCGCATTGGCGGCAGCCGGCACTGCGGTGGCGGATCGGGCGCTGCGCCTCATGCAGCCCCCGCATCAGAGTCGTTGGCAGCCAAAGGCGATGCTGATGTCACTCGTCGTCGTTGCGACGCTGTCGGCACCGAGCGTCGCGTTGACGCTATGTGTCCACTGACGAGACTTGCGCGCCCTGCCACACGGCGTCGAACGGCGTGTGGCCGCTGACCCGATCGATGATGCCGGCGGTGGTGAACTCTTTGGCCAGGCGTACGGCGTCCGCGACGTCGGCTCCCTTGGCGAGTGCGGCGGTGATTGCTGCCGCCAGGGTGCATCCCGCGCCGGCGACACGGGCGTGGCCGACTTTGGGTGCACGCAGGATCGCGGCGTCGTTGCCGTCGAAGACGACGTCGACGGCGTCATCACCGGGAAACTCGACTCCACCTTTGACGACGACGTAACGCGGGCCCAGCTCGGCGATGCGCCCGGCCGCTTCGACGAGATCGTCGACCGACGAGATCTCCTCCATGCCGGCCAGGGTGCGCGCCTCGAACAGGTTAGGGGTGGTGACGGTCGCCAACGGCAGGATCTGCTGACGCAGAGCGGTGTCGGTGTCGAGCGCGGCGCCGGGCTCCTGACCCTTGCAGATCAACACGGGATCGACGACCACGTGCCGCCACGACTGGCGGGCAAGGGCCTGGGCGACGACGTCGATGGTCGCGGGGGTGCCCAGCATGCCGATCTTGACTACGTCGAGGTCATACGCCGAGGTCGCCGCCTCGATCTGATCGGCGACCACCTGTGGTTCGACGGGGACGAACCGGTGCGCCCAGTTCGCCTTCGGATCGAACGACACGATGCACGTCACGGTGCCGACGCCGTATGTGCCGAGCTGTTGAAAGGTGCGCAGGTCCGCTTGCAGGCCGGCGCCGCCCGTTGCTTCGGATCCGGCGATGACGTAGGCGAGGTCAACCACGTGTCTGAGCGTACGACACCACCCTCTCGGTCAGACGAATACTCGGGATTCGGGTTCTTCGTTATTTCTCGGCATATGAAAAATGCTGCGCGCCAAGCGGTATGGAAACCGCTAGCTGCCGCCGGGGCCGTTGTCGTTGCCCGGAAGGCCGGGTGGTTCATCTCCTGGCCCCTCATCGACCGACGGGGTTGTCGTCGGCGGTGTCACCGGTGGGCTCACGCTGTTGCCGCTCTGTTCGGTTTGGGTCGGCCCCGCCGGGCAGTGGGCTGGTCGTCTCGACCGGTGACGTGGGAATCGAGATCTCGGACGTAGGGGACAGGGGCGGTTCTTTCCCGCCGTCGCCGTTGGAACAGGCCGAAGCAAGTGGAGCTGCCGCGATCCCGAGGGCAATCACCACTGTCTTGCCGAAGTGTCGATCGTGCATGGATACGTCTCCATCCGTATTCGTGCGAGCCGGACCGGTCAGGCTGCGGATCCGGCCCGGCGGCGCATGAAACGACTTCGCAGGGATGCAGACGACCTCAAGAGGCATCCAGGCCGGTGAGTATCCGTTCTGCGACCTGGCGAGGACCGGTAGGGCTGGCCGGTGATGATGGCACCGCGGAGTGTGAGAGAGGAGCGATCCTTCGTTCATGGGTTGATCGCCGGTTCGCCGACCTGCCGGCCCCACACGTATTCGGTCAGCATCGGTTGTCCGGGTTCGAGGTGGTTGTAGGGCGCGATCGAAGCACCGGTATCCATGACCAGGTACGGCGCCGGCCAAAGGTCACGGGTGATCGGTTGCCAGCATCCCGGTCGGCCTTCCGGCCCTCCTTTTGCGTTGACCCGAGGCAAGTTATCTGGATAGACGTAGGGGTTGCCCACGCCGAGCAGCAGTGAGTTGGTTTGGGCCGAATAGCCGTTGCCGCCGAACATGTCGCCAAGTTTCGGCGCGGCGTTATGGTAGTTGCGGATGGTGCAGTACAGGGCCGGGCTCTGGAGGTCGAATGTCGCGCTGACCGGCAGCAGATCCTGGTTGCCGCGGACCAGGTAGGGGCCGCCGCGCTCGAATATGTCGCCAGCGGTATTGCCGAAGCCGACCGCGGCGACCAGCGCCCGGTCCAGGTTGCCGCGCTGCTGGTCGAGAGCGCGGGTGGTGGTGACGGCGTTGGTCAGACCGTCGAACAGATCGGGGGCGGCGTTGCCGTAGACCTCGCCGAGGTCGGCCAGACCGGCGATGTCACGACGGCTCTGAGACATACGTGGGTTGAGATCGGTCAGGATGTCGTTGCCGTTGATGATCGACTGGCCGAACTTGTCACCCAGCCCGTCGAGGGCCTGCGCGGTGGTGGTCAGGGTTTCGTTGAGCTTGATCGGATCGATCTGCTGGGAAATTGCGGTGATGGTCTCGAACAGCGTATTGAACTCCGTCGTCACGCCCTGGGCGCGGATCGGCGTACCGGGTGTCAACCGATGCGGCGACGGGTTATCCGGCGACAGGAACGAGACGTGCTTGTTGCCGAACACCGTGGTGGCCTTCAGTTCAGCGGTCACGTTTGCCGGGATCAGCTTGAGGTACTTGGGTTTGACTTCCAGGGTCAGCATGGCCTGTTGGTCGCCGTCGACGTCTGCCACGTTCACGGCGGTGAGCCGGCCGATAGGCACCCCGTTGAACGTCGCTTTGGATCCGGGGTCCATTGCGAGGCCTGCCCTGCCGGAGTAGACCACCAGTTCGACGTTGTGGCCGAAGGCGCCACGGAACTGCATCCACACCAGTGCGACGACCAGCGCAACAACAAGACATAGAGCGAAGCCGGCCATTTTGTAGGGAGGCGTGTTTGACGCACTGCCGCTGTTTCGGGTTTCTCGCATCGTGCTGATCCTTTGAACACACTCGTGCCGCGCCTCAGGCAGGTACAGGCACAAGGCTTTGGCGTTGCCAGCGTTCTCGGTGCTCGTGTCTTCTGCTCCGCCGCAACAGCTGTCGATGGCATGGCACCAACCAGGGCTTGAACGCCTTGCGTTGAAGGGGCGGCTGTTATCTACGGGTAGGCCGCGGATCTCGCCGCGCAACTCCTCATTCTCGTTCGGTAACCGAGGATGCGGTTCGAAGATGTTGACTGTCAACGTGTTCCGCCTTATCAAGGCTTCACGAAATGAGTGGGCCGGAACACTGCAGACGGCACGTCTACTTCCTAGATCTGCACAGCGGCGGTGCGATGCAGATGAACACCGCTCCAGCTACGTCCCAGATCGCATCGGTGCACTCTCCCGGGGCGAAATGCCTGCGACACAGGCCGGCCTCCGCGCGACCGTCTCGGACTTCTTCAGGCCGGCCACTGATACTCTCGGTGAGATCTGCTTAACAGTACTGTGTTTCACAGTGCCAGATCCCGTTTCCATTCGTAGCAATCGCCGGATGGCAGTGCACTGCAAGTACAGCTGCGTACTGTCGATTCACAACGTACGACTAGCCTCGAAAATATCGATCGGCCCGATATCGGGACGCTTGCGGAGTTCGGCTTCGGGTACACCGTCGCGAAACATGCGCACGAACTCATCGGGATCAAATTCCACACCAATCGGGTTCGTTGGAAACTCAGCCGCCAAAAACTCGTTGACGTCGTCATTCGTCGCGAAGTTGTCAACCTGCAGCTCGATCTGGTTGTTGTCCGGATCACGGTAGTAGAAAGAGATAGTAGGTCCGTGATTGATCGTCCAATACGGCCTCACCGAGGCAGCTTTCAACCTTTCGTAGGTGTCGACGAGGTCGCACATACTGTTGTATGTGAAGGCGATGTGGTCGACGCCAATTGCCATCGGCGGGCGGTCCGCCAACGTAGGAACATTGACGACCGCAATTCGGTGGTGTTCGTCGTCGTAGGTGAGGAAAGAAATCTTCCCCGACGCCTCGAATTGCACGCGGGCGCCTAAGACGAGCTTGTACCACGCGACTACTGCGTCGTATTGCGTCGTCCTGAGTACGACGTGGGCGAGGCGTGCCGGACTGGCGATGCCTGCGGGCTCGCCGGCGGCGGGCGTTACGTGTTGTTCCATTGTGGTCCCACTCCTGGTCCTCAACCTTTGCCGACCGTGCCTAAGAACGATCGTGGCAGTTGATCTCTCTTGACTCACTTGGTCTGTGAACGCAGACGGAAATGTCTCAGCTCAGTCAGTGCAACAACAACTGAACAACAGTTGTTGTTGTATGTAATCACAACAAGTGTTGTTCAGGCAAGCCTTTGGGTAGCGGGAAGTCTTGAGTCTCTGTCCGTTCGGCCCACCCCTGCGCCGCGGGATCGATCGCCGTGCGGCCGCGGGCAGAGGCTTGCGGAAACAACAGATGTTGTGTTTCTGTTGAACAACAGCCGTTGTTTGGGGTGGCCGTGTCCCGCTCAGGTAAAGGAGCCCAGCGATGACCAAGAGGGCCAGTAGTGCCGAGGGCCGCGGGATGGCAACCGCGTCGATTGACACGTCTGCGATTGAGGAAAACAAGTTATGGCCAAAGTATGAAAGTCCCGACGACCTCGCCGATATCGAGACCGTTCCGCTCGCCGAACGGGGTCTTCCTGATTCGACATATTCGCTTCTGGTGCGAGCTGCTGCGCTCTGGCCGCATGGGAATGCGCTGGCGGTCATTCCTGATGCCAGTCGGTGGCGAGAACCGATGCAGTGCAGCTACTCTCAGCTCCTCATTGAAGTGCACAGATGCGCCAATCTCTTGCACTCGGTGGGCGTCCGACGCCGCGATGCGGTGGCGCTGATAGCGCCCAACTGCGCTGAACTGATCACCGCAACGCTTGCCGCTCAGGTGGCCGGAATCGCGGCACCGATCAACGGGGGTTTGTCCCGGACTCACATCAAGGAGCTACTACGTCGGTCGGGTGCTCGCGTTCTCATTGTGGCTGGACCTGACTTGTCCGATTCGATGTGGCAGCTCGCCATCGAGCTCGCCCGCGATGGCTTGCTGGATACCGTGCTGGCACTGCGGCACACTCCGGGCAACTCTGGGTGCGACTCGATGCCGGTAATCGAGGGGGTGCGCCTCGGGTATCTGTATGAGCTTGCAGCAGAGCAGGATCCGTCCACATTCGTCGGGGAACCGCCCGTGGGATCGGATCTGGCTGCTTTGATTCACACCGGCGGAACGACCGGTGTCCCGAAGCTGGCGGCTCAACGGCATTCAGGTCAGGTCACGAACGCGTGGATGATCGCGGCGGCTCCGCTCTTGGGCGAATACGCGGCCTTGTTCTCGGCGTTGCCGCTTTTCCATGTGAACGCGCTTGTGGTCAGCGTTCTCGCGCCAATGTTCAAGGGGTACAACGTAGTATGGGCGGGCCCACGTGGTTACCGGGATCAGTTGCTGTACCCGTCATTTTGGAAGCTGGTCGAGTGCTACCAGATCTCTCTGATGAGCGCAGTTCCAACGGTATATGCGGCACTGGCCGAGCACCCGGTAGACGCCGATATCAGCTCCCTTCGCCATGGAATCGTGGGGGCATCACCACTGCCTCGTGCGGTCCGGCAGCGGTTCGAGCGCGGTATCGGGGTCACCTTGGTGGAAGGCTACGGGCTCACCGAAGCAACGTGCGCCAGTGCGCTGAGCTTCCCCGGAATGGTCCGGGAAGGTTCGGTCGGTCAGCGGTTTCCGTACCAGAACACCAAGATCGTCAGGATCGACGAAGACGGTCACTGGCACGATCTGCCGACCGGCGCAACAGGCGTGTTGGCGCTCAGCGGACCAACGCTGTTCGCGGGATACGTGATGGGTCAGGATGACACAGGTGCTCACCAGCTCGATGGCCTGAATACTCTTATCGATGGATGGCTCAACACGGGTGACCTGGCACATCTTGATGCTGAGGGATTCGTCTATCTACATGGCCGGGCGAAGGATCTGATCATTCGCGGCGGGCACAACATCGACCCCGCCGTCATCGAGGAAGCCTTGACTACCTACCCGGGCGTCACCGCAGCTGCCGCTGTCGGCCGCCCCGACACCCATGCCGGTGAGGTTCCGGTTGCTTATGTCACGTTGGCGGCGGGCGAGTCGATCAACGAAGAAGACTTGCTGGCGTGGGCGGCCGGCCGGGTTCCAGAACAAGTTGCCGCGCCAAAGTCTGTGACGGTACTGGAGGCGCTTCCGCTCACCGCAGTGGGCAAGCCCTATAAGCCCACGCTGAGGGCAGATGCCGTCCGACGGGCACTCGTCGACGCACTCGCAGGCATACCCGGTGTGGAGTCCGTCGTCACCACCGCCGACGGAGGCGTCATCCACTCGGTCATCGAGTTGGGCGAGGCTGCCGATGAGACAAAAGTCGCTGAGATCCTCGACCGATACCCGTTGCCGTGTCGAGCGTTTCGTACTGCCGGTCGGTCGGCGTGACTCAAGACAGATTCCATTCCCAGAATGACTCAGCACGTTGCAGCGAAAGGTACGCCTATGACTAAGAGCAGTGATCCGGTGGTCATCGTCGGCGGTGGGCCCGTCGGTATCGGCACAGCACTGGAATTGGCACGCCACGGTGTGCGCACGGTGATACTCGAGGCCCGGAATCGGGGTGAGTACAACCTTGCCCGCACGAACCTGACCAACATGCGGTCCATGGAACACTTCCGCCGGTGGGGTATCGCTGATGATCTGCGGAGCAATGATCCGGTGGAACAAGAGTTCGCTCGCAGTGTCACCTACGTGACCGCACTCAATGGTCACGTCGTGCTCGACCTTACGCAGATGCTCGCTTTCGACTTTCGAGTTCCGTTCTCGTCGGATCGCCCCGTATGGGCGCCCAACGATGCGATCGAGAAGACGTTCCAGGACGCAGCCGTTGGCAACTCACTGATCGACATCCGATTCGGTTGTACGATGACGGGATTCGAGCAGTACGCGGACACCGTTCGCGTGAACTATGAGGACAGCAGCGGCGCAGCAGCGACAGCTTTCGCGGACTACCTCATTGCGGCCGACGGCAGCCGTAGCACAATCCGTAAGGCACTTGGTGTGCGAATGGAAGGCATCCCCGACCTCGCTCAGTTCAGCATCTGGAACATCCATGCACCCGAGCTCAAGGATCAGATCGACGTCGGGAAGTCCTCGTTCGTCCTGTTCGTCAATGAGCACCGCGACTACGCGATGTTGATCCCACAGGGCAATGATCACTACGAATTTGGTTTCGCCGTAGAGGATGCTGATGGGGACAGTTGGCCTCTCGCGCAACAGGCCCTTTACCGCAATGTGGGGTTCGAGTTCGGCGCGGCCCCGGTGTCCGGCGGCGCTGTGACGATCCGTTCCCTGCTCGCACCGAACTTCCGGTATGGAAGAGTCCTGTTGGCCGGCGATGCCGCCCATCTCATCTCTCCCATGGGCGGATTCGGAATGAACCTTGGCATTGGGGATGCGGCGGATCTCGGCTGGAAGCTGGCAGGCGTGCTGCAAGGGTGGGGTGGTCCGGCATTGCTGGACTCCTATGCCGAGGAGCGCCGACCGGTCATCGCCTGGATCCAGGACGCTTGCCTTGTCAACACGGAGAGAAGCCCAGCGTCGTTCGCACGTGACAACATTTCGGCGAGTACCCCAGAGGGTGTGGCGCTGAGAGAAGCGATCGGCGACGAAATCAGGCTTGTTAAGCAAGCGGAATTCCAGAGCTTTGGAGCGCAACTGGGGTCGCACTACCACGGGTCTTCGATTGTGGTCTCGGACGGCACAGAGCCGCCGGCGCTGACGCAGGGGATCTACGAGCCGAGTGCCACCCCGGGGTGCCGCGCCCCGCACGTCTGGATTGACGACCAGACGTCACTCTATGACCGGTTCGGAGTCGGATTCACGCTCCTGGTCACCGGCGACCAACCCATTGATACGTCCGAATTCGAGACCGCGGCGAAGGACCGCGGAATGCCACTTGATGTCCTGGCTGTCAGCACAGTGGTGATTCGCGAAACGTACGGAACCGCACTGGTGCTCATTCGCCCCGACCAGCACATAGCGTGGCGGGGTGATTGCCTGCCCGCCGATGTCGGTGCGGTGCTCGACGCGGTGCGAGGCGCGGGTGCACTCCCGACCAAGGGGTCAGTGTGAACGCTGCTCACGACCATGCTTCGGACAGCACCGTCGAGATCGGCGGAATCCGTTGGGCCTATACCGATCAGGGGAAGGGTCCGCTGGTGGTGTTTCTACACGGAACTTTCGCCAGCGGTGCGATGTATCAGGATGTCATACTCACGCTCCGCGACCGATACCGTTGTGTTGCAGTGGATCTGCCCGGTCACGGGTGCAGCGGCTTCGATGCTGGGGGGTGGACTCTGGAGGACGTTGTGGAGGGCGTCGGCGCACTGATCTCCACGTTCGACGCAGGACCAGTCGCGCTGGTCGGACTATCACAGGGCGGGGCGGTCGCGATGCGGGTCGCCCTCAAGTACCCCACCCGCGTGGGTGCTTTGGTGACTCAAGGGGCCGGACCTGATGGGCCGGCGCGAGAGGCGGTGGACGCGATGGCGGCCTTCGGCCGAGCCCTCGCGGAAGCCGATGACGGGCGGCGTCGTGCGGCGGCAGTCCGGATACAGCCAGCGTTCCACGCATCGGGCTGGGTTCAGGCGCATCCGCAAGCGGCGGAGCAGGAGCTGTCGGTGTTACTGCAGCATGATCGAAGGGCAGTGCCACTCGTGGCTCAGGTGCCCGGCACCGCCAACAGCATCGAAGCGCAGCTCAATCAGATCACCTGCCCGTCATTGATCATGTGGGGAGACGAAGATCCCCGCGCGTTCTGGGGCCCGAAAATGGTTGCCGCGATGCCTGCGGCCCAACTCGTCATCGTCGAACACGCTGGACACCATATGAACTCAGACGCACCTGTGGTGTGTGCACGTGAGATCGGCCGGTTCCTGGACGAAGTCCATGCGGGGCACGCCGCCTCACAGAGCTCCGAACGCGCGTGATGTCTAACACAACACCTGTTGTGCGGGATTAGATCGCAACGCTGTTGTTCTGGCGAGCAGGCATTGCGTAACCTGGGCGTCATGGACGTGGACACCCCCGCCCCAGCGGCGAGGCGCACCGCGATCGTCGACGCCGCGATCGAAGTCCTGGCGACCGAGGGGGGGCGCGGGCTGACGCATCGGGCCATTGATCGCCGACTCGACTTGCCGCTGGGGTCGACGGCGAATTATTTCAGCACGCGCACGGCGCTGTTGCGCGCGGTGACTCAACGTCTGCTCGAACTTGACATCGTGTCCTTGGAGGAGCTTCCCGCCCGGCGGATGAGCAAAGATCGGACCGCGAGTTTTTTTGCCGAACGCCTAACGCGTTCTTTTTTGCCCGACATGCGCCACCATTACATAGCCCATCACGAGGTGTTGTTGCAATCGGCACGTGATCATCAGTTGCGCCGCGAAATCGCTGAGGCGCGACAACGTTTCGTAAAAGCCGCCGCACGGATTCTGACTGCCGTCGGATGCGCGGATCCTGAGTATCATGCGCCGGGGCTCGTCGCGATGATCGATGGTCTGCTGATCGATCAACTTCTCTACTCCGACAAGCCCTTCGATGTGCAGCACCTGACTGCACAGATCAAGCGCTTACTGATGCAGTGCTGAGGGCTGGACACTTGTCCGCCGATGGTGGCCCGGCTCTGTCGGCGCCACATGGCCGACTGTAGGTTCTAGCCGTAGAGAGCTACAACCGCCGGAATCTGTCGCGGTAACAGCCGGACCGTGCGAGGCTCCCGTACCGGGAGATGGTGCGGCACAAGCGCTCCTGGATTAATACCGTTGCGACCCAAAGTGTCTGCAAACGGACTTGAGGTCCACCGGAACCTCGATACTCCATGGCCGCCGCAGTCGACAAGCATGAGCTTGCCTCAACAACATGTGTTGTGCTTCACTATAGACAACAGATGTTGTTCATAGGGGTTGGTATGAAATCGCGGTTTCCGCGACACGCTTAACGCGTTCGCCGTGCAGTGGAACAGTTTTCACCCGCGGCCTCACCGATTGCTGTATCAGAGTCGTCAAGCTTGAATAGAAGGAGCCCACATATGTCCGCACAAGGCCCGCGCCTAGTGTCCTGCGCCGTAAATTAGTTGATTAATTGTAGAATTGGCGGGTGGGAACCAGGGGTAGGCCGGTAGTCGAGTTGGTGTTGACCGACGACGAACGTGAGACGTTGCAGCGGTGGGCCCGTCGATCGAAGTCCTCGCAGGCGTTGGCCCAACGTTGTCGGATCGTGTTGGGTTGCGCGGCAGGGAAATCCAACAAGGAAGTCGCCGCTGATGAAGGTGTGTGGCCGCAAACGGTCGGCAAATGGCGTGGACGGTTCCTGGAGGCGCGACTGGAGGGTCTGGCCGATGAGCCGCGTCCTGGTGCGCCGCGCAAGATCACCGACGAGGCGGTCGAGCAGCTGATCGTGGCCACGTTGGAGCGTCAACCCAAAGGCGCCACGCACTGGTCGCGGTCTTCGATGGCGGCTGAGACCGGGTTGTCGAAGTCAACGGTCGGACGGATCTGGAAGTCGTTCGGCCTCAAGCCGCATCAGGTGGACACCTTCAAGATCAGCAACGACCCGCAGTTCGTCGACAAGGTCCGTGACGTCGTGGGGTTGTATCTGGACCCGCCGGAGAAGGCACTGGTGCTCTGCGTCGATGAAAAATCGCAGATCCAGGCCTTGGATCGCAGCGCGCCGGTCCTGCCGATGATGCCCGGCATGCCCGAGCGCCGCACCCATGACTACGTGCGGCACGGAATCACCACCTTGTTCGCCGCCCTGGATGTGGCCACCGGCGAGGTCTACGGCTCGATTCACCGCCGGCACCGCGCGATCGAGTTCAAGAAGTTCTTGACCAAGTTGGACAACACCGTGCCCGCTGACCTGGACGTCCATCTGATCTGCGACAACTACTCGACGCACAAATCGCCGACAGTAACCAAATGGCTTGCCGCCCATCCCCGATTCCACATGCACTTCACCCCGACCTACTCGTCGTGGCTCAACCAGGTCGAGCGGTGGTTCGGGTTACTCACCGACCAGAAACTGCGCCGCGGCGTTCACCGCTCAATTCAGGCCCTCGAGAAGGACATTCGCGAGTGGATCGCAGACTGGAACGACAACCCCCGCCCGTTCAACTGGACCAAGACCGCCGACGAGATCTTCGAACGACTCGGTTCATATCTTCAACGAATTCCCGGCGCAGGACACTAGCGCATGTCGTGTTGCAGACCGGTCTCCCCGAATCATTGGCGCAGTTCTACGCGGAAATCCTCAATGCGCACGTGGTACTCGCGGGCGTCGGCCTGATGTTCCTGACCTGGACGAGGAGCATCATCTCACTACCATCGCTGCGCTGCCCGACGGAGTGGAACCGAAGAATCCGAAGGCTGCCGGAATGAACCACATGGCCTTCACCTTCAGCACGCTCGATGAACTCCTGGACCAATGCCAGCACCTTGCCAGCGTAGGAATTCGCCCGCCCACGGTGCCGGTTCAACACGGTGTCACGACGTCGTCTACTACCGCGATCCCGATGGGAACTTCGTTGAACTGCAGATCGACAATTACGCCACCCCTGAGGAAGCCACAGCACCTCTCCAGGGACCGGACTTTGAACCGGACCCCTGGGGACCACATTTCGACGCGGAGAAAAATGGTCGAGGCACCAGCCAACGGAGCCAGTGTCGCCGAACTGACAAGTCGAACACGGGCGCTGTCAGGGCCGAAACTTCCCCACCCCTCCCTGGTGCTCGCCAGTCTCGAACCCACTAACCGACGGGAACGTTGTACGGGAAAGGGGTCGTGGCGACAGATGACGAGCGCAGGGGATTGGCCGATTCGTGGGCGCGCTCCACGGCACGGAACCGAGCAAATGAGCGCTAGGGCGCTCACAGTTTCCAATGGAGGCAGGCGGTTTCATGGTCTCTCGCGATGGCAGAACGACGCTAGCGAGCGCTGGTAACGAAGGCATTCGAAGGGAAAATGATGCGCTTATACAACATCGGTGGGCGGGCTGCGCTCGAAACCGACGGTGGGACCGTCGACGTCGAGCAGGCTAGTGGGGGAGCCTTCGGGTCAGATCCGCAAGACCTCTATGAGCAATGGGATGAGTTACGACTCTGGGCTGCAGACTATCTCGGTGGTGTGAAACCGGTAACGATGTGCGACAACGCGGCAATCGGCAGTCCCGTGCCTCGTCCACGCCAGATCTTTGCCATCGGTATCAACTACTCGTCCCATGTGGAGGAATCGGGCCTTGATACACCGACGATCCCCATGGTCTTCGCGAAATTTCCATCGTCGATCGCCGGACCCTACGACTGCATCGCGCTGCCACAGGGTGCCGTCGACTTCGAGGCCGAACTCGTCGTGGTGATCGGCACGCGCGCAGATCAGGTTCCCGCTCACGAGGCATGGCGGCACGTCGCCGGTATCACCGTGGGGCAGGATCTCTCGGAGCGGTACACGCAGTGGGCAGGTTCGGCTCCGCAACAAATGAGCCTGGGAAAGTCCTTCCCGGGATTCACCCCGATAGGCCCAGTGGTGGCGACGCCCGATGAGTTCGATAACCCTGACGACATTGAATTGGGGTGTGCCGTCAATGGGATGCCGATGCAGAAGGGCCGGACCAGCGGCATGATCTTCTCCGTTCCCGCGATCATCGAATTCCTGTCCGCCACCGTCTCATTACTTCCCGGTGACCTCATCTTCACGGGAACTCCCAGTGGTGTGGGTTTCACCCGCACACCGCAGATTCTGTTAAAGCCCGGTGACGAGCTCACGACGTATGCCGAGTCGATCGGCGAGATGCGGCACACGTTCTCCGCTCGCGCCGGCGCCCCTCCCTTGGCAAGCGACTCTTGATGCGTCCACCCGTCAACATGGATTTCGGTAAGGAGAAAACGACGTGCTGTGGGTAACCAGTAGGCGCATCCATCTGGACCGGGTGGCGTCACCGTGGCTGATCCGGAGGTTCGTCGACTGTGGGGCCACCTTCGAATTCGTGGACGCCGACACGGCGGTGCCGGCCGACGCGACGCCCTTCGCGTTGAGCGGCGCCAAACTCGGGCCGCACGACGACCAGGGGAGTACCTTCCGAAAGATCCTGAACGCCTACGAGATCAGTGCGCCGGAACTGCAGCAGATGGCCACGGTCATCGAGGCCGGAATTGCTTTTGCCCAGGGCAAGAGCTACCCAGGACTCGACGAGAACCTGCTTCACCTGGCGGTATCCTTGGCCTCCTTTTCTGAGGCCATGACCATTCTGCGGCCTGACGACCATGAGAATCTGCGCGACTCCGTCATCTATTACGACTCGCTTTATCAGACCTTGTGGGCTGGGTATGGTCCCGCACCCGCGGTCCCCTCCGACAACCTCGTCTCGCGGATTCTCACCTATCGGCAGGCCACAGACTGGGCCGAGATCCTTCCTCGATGGGACGTGGCGGGTCAAAGTCGCGCACCCCGTCCGCTGCCGTCGAGCCAGCGGTATCGGACCGCTCGTGCGCAACAGCAGAAGGGATCCCTGTGAACCAACTAGCCATCAACTACCAGGTTCCCGATTCCATTCCTCTCGAGTATCAGTGCCTCGAAGAGCCAAGTTATGCGTTCGGATTCTTCCGGCACTTCACCGAGCTGCGATTGGCGGTCCGTAAACATCGCGCTACTCACGGTGACCCAGCGGAATCGCGATAGCCGGTAGCGCCGACGCCCCGAGATGACGGCCGACATGAGCGCCTGGCCTCGGGCTCAGGCCGACTCGAGGCCGGTGAGGACTCGTACTGCGACTTGGTCGGAGAATCGGTAGGGCTGGCCGGTGATGATGGCACCGAGACGCTTTCTCAGGCGGGACATCTCCGAGCGAACAGCTACGGTGTGTTCGGCGTTGCCGTACAGCGCAATGCTGAGATCGGTTGCGTTGACTCCATGCCCGGTGTTTTGTGCGAGCATTCGCAGGATCTGGGCGTGGCGGGGGGAGAGTCCGCGCGTCCAGGTGACGTCGCCACGAATGGTCGCTCGAGGCGTGTCGCCGAGGTCGAGTTCGAGTTCTACGTGCGCGTCGACCCGGTGCGGGCGGAGGATCCAGCCGTGGCCGAGCGGTTCCGGGACTGTCAGGCCGAGCCCGGGTACGAAGACGGCGGCCTCAGGTGACGGGGCTGCGATGCGCCCGGGATTTTCCAAACCCCGCGCGCAGGCGACCCAGCCGTGTTCGTCGACCACCAGGGCCGGGGCCGCGCCGGCGAGCAGGGCGGCGCTCTGTTCGCACAGGCGGTCGAGGCTTTCTCGATGCAGCCGCCACAGGGTGGCTTCGGCGAGCCGGGCGGCCGATTGCGCCAGCCCTGCCGTCGACGGGTGCAGTGTCATCGCGGGCCCACTGATGTCGATCACGCCGAGGATGTCTCCCGAGCGCGGATCGTGGACAGGTTCGCCGATGCAATACCAGCTGTGCTGGCGGCGGGCGTAGTGCTCGGCGGAGAACAGCGTGATTCCGGTGTTCTCGATGAGGGCGGTGCCGATCGCGTTGGTACCGACGGCATTTTCTGCCCAGCTGGCGCCTTCCACGAATCCGAGTTGATCGGCGGTGCGACGGATGGTCTGTGCTCCGTCGCGCCAGAGCACGACGCCGTCGTTGTCCGCGATGACCACCACGAAGTCGGCAGAGGCGGCCGCGGACCCGAGGACTGCCCGCAGGTCGGGCAGCACCTTCCGCAAGTCGCTGCGGCTGCGCCGGTTCTCGACCTCGGACAGGGTGACCGAGGTCGACCGCCCGCAATCGTCGGGAGAGATGCCGTGTGTACAGAGCCGCTCCCAGGACCGGGCGACCAGCGGGCGCGGCTGCCGGGGTGGCTGTTGGCCGGACAGCACCGCTTCGCGGATTTCACTCAGCAATCGAGCGTGCCGGACCAGATCGACGGACGCTCCTGTCACTGCAGGGCGAGTCATGGTGTTCACAGTAGCGGGAACCTCCAGCAGGCCTCGCCCTCAGCTGTTGAGCGGTTTGCCGAGGGCGGCGAGCACGGATTCGTGCATGGCTTCCGAAAGCGTCGGATGGGCGAAAATCACGTCCGCGAGGTCATCGGCGGTGGCTTCGAGCGACGCGGTGATCCCGAAACCCTGGATCAGCTCGGTGACGTCTGGGCCCACCATGTGGGCTCCGAGCAGGGCTCCGCTGTCGGCATCGAAGATGGTCTTGACGAAACCGTCGGCTTCCGCGATGGCCAGGGCCTTCCCCGAAGCCTGCAGGTCGAAGGTGCCGACCTGCAGGCGGCGTCCGGTTGACCTTGCCTGTTCTTCTGTCATCCCCAGGCTCGCCACCTGCGGGCGGGCATACGTGCAGGCGGGAACCAGGTTGGTGTCGAGCGGTCTCGTATGGGACATGCCCGCGATGTGCTCGACGCACAGCACCGCTTCGTGGCTCGCCTTGTGGGCCAGGCACGGGCCGCCCGCGACGTCGCCGATCGCGTACGTGCCGAATGCCGTTGTGCGACACCAATCATCGGTGACGATCGTGCCGCCTGACGTCTCGACGCCGATATCCCCGAGTCCCAGCCCTTCGATGTTGCCCTGGATTCCCGCCGCCACGAGAACCCGCTCGGCAGTCACATCCTCCGGGCCGCCGGGTCCGTCGACGGTGAGATCGACCCCGATGTCGTGGATTGTCGCGGCCGTCACGCGAGATCCTGTGTAGACACCGATTCCGCGCTTCTCGAAGCGCCGTCTGACGAATTCGGATACGGCCGTATCCTCCGCGGGCATGATGCGTGGCGCCATCTCCACGATTCTCACGTCGGTGCCGAGGTCTCGGTAGAGGCTGGCGAACTCGACCCCGATGGCTCCCGAGCCGACCACGACAAGCGAACGCGGCAACGTGGACGGCTGCAACGCTTCGAAGTACGTCCAGATCCGTTCACCGTCGGGAGTGAGTCCGGGGACGGTGCGCGGCCTGGCGCCCGTTGCCAGGATCACGTGGTCGGCGCGGTAACGCTGGATGCCTGCGTCGGTGCTGACGTCGACGAGTCCCTTGCCTGCCAACCGCGCGGTGCCGGCGATGACAGTGACGGCGTTCTTGCGCATCAGGTACTCGACTCCGCCTGAGAGTCGCGCCGAAACGTTGCGGCTGAACTGCACGAGCTTCGAGATGTCGAATTCGACTGCACCGATGGTGAATCCCACCTCGTGGGCATTGGCCAGGGCATGGGCGACATCGGCGCCGTGCAGCAATGCTTTGGTGGGAATGCAGCCCCAGTTCAGACAGATTCCGCCGAGACGGTCACGTTCGACGAGGGCGGTGTTGAGGCCCAGCTGGGCGGCCCGGATGGCGGCCACGTAGCCGCCGGGGCCGCCGCCGATCACCAGGACATCGAAGTTGTCGGTCATTTCGGAATCTCCTAAACCAACATCAGGGCGGGGGATTCGACGTAAGCCCGTAACTGCTGGAGGAACCTCGCTCCCGTGGCGCCGTCGATGACCCGGTGATCGCACGACAAGGTCACGGACATAATGGTTGTCGAAACAAGTTCGCCGCCGGCGATCTCCGGCCGATTGGTGGCGGTTCCGACGGCCAGGATCGCGCCCTGGGGCGGGTTGATGATCGCATCGAACTGCCTGACACCGAACATGCCCAAGTTCGACACGGTAAAGGTGCCCCCTTGGAACTCGTCGGGTTGCAGCGTGCCGGCTTTTGCCTTCGTCACCAATGTGGCGATTTCGGCGGATATTTCGGCGAGCGACCGGCCGTCCGCACCGCGCACGATGGGTGTGATGAGCCCGGTAGGGAGAGCGACCGCGACGGAGACGTCCGCGGATGCGCAGCGCAGCACGGACTGCGCCTGCTCGTCATACTGGATGTTCACATCGGGCACCTTGACCAGCGCCATGGCACAGGCTTTGACGATGAAGTCGTTGACCGACAGTTTCACCCCCGCGACGGTCGCGTTAATCTCATCGCGCAGCCGCAACAGGTCGTCGATCTTGAGATCCACGGTCAGCCGGAAATGAGGGGCGTTGCGTTTCGACTCCTGCAAGCGTGACGCTATCGCCCTCCGCATGGCAGACAGCGGAATCGTCTCGTGGTCGGCGGCAGTGGCTGACGGCGCATTCGGCGCGGCAGCGGATTCCGGGTTGAATCGGCGTGCCGCGTCCCGTACGTCCGCTTCGCAGACCCGGCCCCGCGAACCTGTTGCGCGGCAGTCGTGCAGATTGATTCCGAGTATCCCGGCCAGCCGGCGCGCGACGGGGGTGGCCGCGACTGCACTATCGTCGCGGGTCGACCTACCGGGGATGCCGCTGCGGACGGCCCGGTTTTTGGCGGCGACCGACCCGCCCGCGTCGACGATGGCGTGCTCGACATCGGTCACCGAGATGCGGCCGCCCCGCCCAGTGGGAGTCACGCGTGCCAGGTCGATCGACAGTTCGTCGGCCAGCCGCAGGGCGTGACGGGTGGCGAACACGTCAGCCTCGGTCTTGCCACGCAGCACGTCGGGGACGACGGTGGCGCCGGCGACGTGCGTGGCCGACGACGTCACAGGGGTTGCGGCCGGGATCGACTGCACGACAGGGGAAGTAGCGGTTGGGGCGGTCGCGGGTTGCGATGGTGCGGGTGACGCCACGCCTGTCGTTCTTGCGAGATCGGCGGCGAAACTGTCAACTTCGGCATCGCTGACGGACGGGGGTGCACAGATCGCGATGGGCGCGCTGACCGGGAGAGTGTCACCGGGTTTGGCGAGGATCCTTCGCAGCAAGCCGCTGAACGGGGCTTCGAGTTGATTGGTGATCTTGCTGGTCTCGATCTCGCACAGCAGATCGCCCTTGTTGAAGGTGGTGCCCTCGGTGACGAGCCACTCCACGACGGTGCCTTCTTCCATCGAGAGGCCCCATTTCGGGATCTCGATGACGGCCAGGTCACTCATGCCGACACCGCCCGGCGGATGGCGTCCTCGACGCGGCTGACCGAGGGTAGCCACTCCTTCTCAAGCGCCGGTGAGAACGGCACAGGGGTGTGCGGCGGCGTGACGAGTTCGATCGGCGCCTTGAGCGACCAGAACGCCTTCGTCGTGATGAGCGCGGCGACATCGTGCCCGAACCCGCACCGCGCCGCCGACTCGTCGACGATGACCACCCGACCGGTCGACGCCACCGACTCCAGGATGCTCTCCTCATCGAGCGGGGAAACCGTACGGGGGTCGACCACCTCGACGGAGATGCCTTCGGCGGCAAGGGCATCGGCAGCGTCGTTGGCCACGTTCACCATCGCCGCGAGAGCGATCACGGTGACGTCACTGCCCTCCCGGGTGTAGTTGGCGACCCCGAGGGGGACGGTGTAGGACTCCTGCGGCACTTCACCTTTCATGTCGTACAGCGTTTTGTGTTCGCAGAAGACGACCGGATCGTCATCACGAATCGACTGAATCAGAAGTCCTTTGGCGTCATACGGATTCGACGGCGCCACCACTTTGAGGCCCGGCACGGCGGCGAATACGTTGTAGGGCGACTGGGAGTGCTGCGCGGCCGCGGAGAACCCGGCACCGATCATGCCGCGCACCACCAGCGGCGTACGGGCCTTACCGCCGAACATGTATCGGAACTTCGCGGCCTGGTTGTAGAGCGCGTCGTAGCAGACACCGAAGAAGTCCATGAACATCAGTTCGGCGACCGGCCGCAGACCCGTCAACGCCGCTCCAGCCGCCATGCCGATGATGGCCGATTCGGTGATGGGGGTGTCGATGACGCGTTCTGACCCGAACTCGCTCCACAGGCCTTTGGTGACACCGAGAACGCCACCGAACGCTTCGACCTTCTCGGTGGCCAGTGCCGGATTGCTGCCGCCCTGGCCGCCGCGCAGATCCTCGCCGATCTGGACGACCGTCGGGTCACGCCGCATCTCCAGGGCCAGCGCGTCCTTGACCGCCTCGCGGTAGGTGATTTTCGAAAGGCTCATCGTGTTTCTCCCTCAGTACGCGACGTAGACGTCGGTGAGCAGGCTGGATACCGGCGGATAGGCTGCGGCGCGGGCCTCGGCCACAGCTGTGCCGACAAGCTCACGAGCTACCCGGTCGATCTCGTCGAGTTCGTCAGCGCCTATGGTCTTCGCGACGGATGCGCGGAACTTCTGCAGTGGGTCGTCGGTGGTACGCAGTTCGGCGACCTGCTCGGGCGTCCGGTACAGCTGGGCGTCGCCCTCGAAGTGACCGTGGAATCGGTGCGCGACGGCCTCGATCGTCGAGGGGCCTCCGCCGCTGCGGGCCCGCTGCACGGCCTCGCTGGTGGCGTCGTACACGGCGAAGAAGTCGGTCCCGTCCACGGTGGTCGCGGGCATGCCGAAGGACGCCGATCGCTGGGCGATGCTGGTCGTCCCGACGGCGTAGTCGCGTCCGGTGGCCTCGCCGTAGCCGTTGTTCTCGATCACGAAGACGATCGGCAGCTCCAGGACGACCGCCATGTTCATGGCCTCGAACACGGTGCCCTGATTCGACCCGCCGTCACCGGTGAAACTTGCTGCGACACCGCCGTTCCCGAGTGTCTTGGCGGTCAGTGCCGCACCGATCGCCAGCGAGGGGGCACCGCCGACGATCGCGTTGGCGCCGAGCATGCCGACGGACAGGTCGGCGATGTGCATCGAGCCGCCCTTGCCGTGACACAAGCCGTCGTCTTTGCCGAAGATCTCGGCCATCATCGCCCGGATGTCGCAGCCCTTGGCAATGCAGTGCCCGTGCCCGCGATGCGTAGAGCCGATGTAGTCGCGGTCACCGAGGTTCTCGCATACTCCGACCGCGATCGCCTCTTGACCCGAGTACAGGTGGATGAACCCCGGAATGTCGCCCGTTGCGTTCTCTTCGTGCAGCCGGTCCTCGAATGCCCGGATCTCGGCCATCTTGCGATACGCGTGTAGCAACTCCGCCTTGGTCAACGCCATGTCTCTCCTTCGCAATTCGACCAGAGGTGCTCTGGTCGGTGCCCCGATGCCGACGCCGCGCAGTGGTTCTCGTCGGCGCCGGTCGCGGTCACAGATGCTATGGAGATGAGAGCGCGGTCACTACCGTTGCAAGGGATTGCAACGCCACCGCAGATGCCCTAGGTCTGGCTGGATAGTCGATCTGTCAACCTCTGGCCTCGGCAAGAGTCGCCCGTGGAAATACGAGCGACGCGGATTGTTTGAGCAGCTGGAGCCACTTGTGGACGTCGGCGCGGTGCGGCCGGCGAGGCCCACTCATTCGGTGCAAATGCCCATCAGGGGTCGGCCGGAGCGCCAGGTCTGCTTCACGATCGGCAAGCCGGCAGATGAATCAACGGCAGCGAGATCGGCAGCGAACCCTTTCGCGATCCGGCCGCGATCGTGAAAGCCACCTACCACGGCGGGTCCTTCGGTGACCAGCCTGACGGCGGCCGCCCACGGAACATCGCCGGCCTCGGCGAGGCTGTAGACCGCGTGAATCAGTGAGGCTGGGTGGTAGTCGGACACCAGGGCGCTGACGACACCTTCCGATATTGCGTCCCGGGCTGACAGCCATGACAGGTGCGAGCTGCCGCGCCACGCGTTGGGTGCACCCATCACAACGTGAATACCGGTGCGCCGGGCTTCGACAGCTGCCTCGAGGGTTAGCGGGAACTCACATATCGATGCGCCGACTCGGGCCGCCTCCATCGCGTCCTGGCGGGTCAGGTCGTCATGTGAAGCAAGCGGGATTCCGGCGTCCGCTGCAAACATGGCCGTCTCTCGTCGTCGTGACGACACGTCGCGCGCGCGAAGGGCCCGCGCGTTGCTGATTCGTTTGCGGTCTTCGGGGCCTCCGTCGTGGCTGCGAAGAAAGGCCTCGTCCCACGCCGAACTGTCTCGGCTGTACTGTCCGACACCAGGGGCGTGGTTCATGTAGGAGACGAGCTTGGTTAAAGCCGGGTCAGCCAAATGCTCGCTGAGACGCCATCGTTCGGCGCTCAGCTCGAATCTGACGTGGAGCATCGAGTCGGTGCGGAGGTGTTTTTTGTGCAACTGAAGTGTTGTCAGCCAATCAGTGGGATCGACAATGTCGTTCGAAGTTTGCAGGTCGTCATCGACTGTCAGGCAGAGGCATTGGGTCGTAACTCCGTTTGCCACGGCTTCCGCGTCGACCTGTAGAAGGGTGGCGCCCAGCGGGAATCGTGTTCGAGGGCGCGGCTGACTGCGAGGATTGAGCGCGTCGGAGTGAAGGTCAACGAGACCCGGGATGAGATCGACGTGCCCGAGATCGATAACCGACGACCCTGGCGGTGCGTTCTGACTCACCGCCTCGATTACACCGTTGTGGATCGTGACATAGCAGTTCGAGATCGCCACACCGTCGACCGCGGCGCGCTTCGCCCGCAAAGTGAAGCGGCCGTGACGTTCCATTTCGCCAGAGTAACCGCCGCGACGATCTAGCCGGGCCCGTCGCTGGCGGCGGCCAAGAGTGGCACGACCAGATCGCTGATCGGCGTGGGGATACCGTGCCAACGTCCACGTCGCAGGACGACCCCGTTCCTACTGTCCCATTCGAGGGGCAGGCCGGCCCGTCGGTCGGCGAGAATGGAGGTGCTCAAGTCGGCTGGGAAACTCTGAAACTTGTCGACGATCTCTTGGGGTACGCCGTCGTCCAATATCGCGCCCTCGGCACGCGCAACCTCAAGACACTCCTGCGAGTAAGCCAGAGACAGGTTGGCGATGTCAGTTCGGGAGAACATGCCCGCACGGCGACCTGCCAGAGCCATCAGCCCCGCGACCGCATTCTGTAGCAGTTTTCGCCATGCGAGGGACGTGAAGTCCACCGCGACATCGACCGAGCATCGGGTGCCGCGCAAAGCCGACTGCACCACACTGGCCCCGGGTGCGTCCGGCAAGGTCAGCCGTGGTTCGCCGCGTAGCCACACCGAACCGTCAGATTCGCGTTGAGCGGGAAACCACACCACCGAGGGCAGGACTGGGCCACCGGACGAGTACCGAGCGAAGAGCGATTTCTGCTCAACGCCGTTCTGCAGCACGCAGACTACGGTTTTGGTACCGCACAGTGCGGCAAGCCAACGTGCGGCCGACTGCACTTGCGTCGATTTGACTGCGACGAAGACCAGGTCGAACGTGTTGTTGATTTCCGCGGGATCAATCCGTACGGGTCCGGGAACGACCACTCGACGGTCGTCATCGCGTAGCTCCAGATAGTCGCGCATCGAGCGGCCGCAAATGGTCGGCGTGCGCCCGGCCTCATGAAGTACCGCCGCGATGGTCGTTCCGATTGCTCCCGGACCGATCAGAGCAACTGTTGGGATTTCTGACGTCATCATCCTGCGTTTGATCCTATGCCGTTGCTGCACGTAAGCGCCATGACGGGAGCAGCAGAACACCGGTGAGCAGGGCCAGCGCAGCGAAGGAGTAGAACAGTGCCTCGGGGCCGACAAACCCCGGGATGAGTCCGCCCAGAATGGCACCGACGGATCCCGAGCCGTTGACGAATCCTACGGCGGCCCCTGCATGCTCCTTCGTCCCGAAATCGACGGCCGCGGTTGCGGAGAGGACCGAATCTGCTGCGTACATGCTCAAGCCGATCAGACCCAGAATGATTGCGATCATTGCGATGTCGCCCGTTGAGGTGAGTGGAACGAAGGCGGCCGACGCCACGGCCAAGATGACCACGCTGATGACGGTGGCCGGAATACGCCGTGACTGGAATAAGCGGTCGGAGGCCCACCCGATGAGAATCGGCCCCAACACACCGCCAACGCCGAATGTGACAGGGACGATCACTGCCTCAAGGTCTGTCACCTGTGGGGCGCGTTTCAGTACGATTATCGGCCCCCACAGGAGGATGGCGTAGCGGGACGGCTTCAGCAAGAAGTAGGCGAGACCGAGACGCAGGACCATCCGGTCACGGACAGCGACGAGGAACGAGTCACGGATCCCTCGGAGGATTCCGACCTCAGCCTGGTTAGCATCGCCTACGACCGATTCGTCAGGACCCTCGACAACCTGAACTGAATCTGCAACGCCTTGCGACTTCTGCTGTCCCTTACGTCGGGACGCCCAGTCGTCGATATCGACATCACCCAAACCGACTGCCTTCGGTGTATCCCGTTGTGCTACAGCGGTGATCACCAGAACAAGAGCGACGACAGCTGCCGTTGATATGAATGCTGCCCGCCAGTTATGGAAGACGCTGTATGCCCACCAACCTGCAAACGGTCCAGCTACCAGCCCGCCCAGAGCGTAGTTGGTTGTCCACCATCCGAACACCCGTCCGCGCTCGCTGACAGCGAAGAACGCAGACATGTTCTTGCACAATGGCGCCCAGCCCGAGGACTGTGCCAGACCTTGCGCAACCATGAGAAGCCCGAACCCGATGATTGCGGTCGTGAAACCCATCAGCGCTGCGGAAGCTGCGGACACGGTCAGACCGACCAGCAGGACACGGCGGGGACCGAACCGGTCGGCAAGCGTGCCCCACACGAACTGCCCGACTGCGTATGCCGTCAGATAGGTCGCATCGAGAACGCCCATTAACGGTTCTGTCATTGCTGACATTGATGGATCATCGAGAATCCCCACCTTCGCCGTGGAGAACGCTTGGCGAGTGAAATAGAGAGCGAAGTAGACCAGCCAGGTCACGGCGAATATCTGGATGCGCCAACGACGAAGTTGATCCAGGGGCTTGATACTGGAGTGCTGGAGATCAGGCGACAATGCCATGGGAGCCTTCAATTCTGGGTATGTCATCAGTGGCGACAGAGGTGACTGAATGCACGAACGTGTTGACGCAGTGCTTCTCAGAGGGGTTTCGGGTTGTGTTGCATCCATGCGAGGTACTTGCGACCCAGCCCGCAGGAAGCCAGCTGTGACTGATGAGAGTCGCCGCGCGACGGAAGCACGATCGGGTAGCTCCCACCCACCACAAGTCCAGCGATGACCGTTCGAGGATTGCGAGCCGCCATCTTCACAACGCCGTTCGCCGTTTCGATGTTTGGGCAGATCAGCACGTCGGCGTCACCGGCGACTGGCGACGTGATCCCTTTGACGGCTGCGGCGGCGCCCGAGAGTGCGATATCCAGCGCTACGGGGCCCAATACGTCTGCCCGATCCGCGATTCGTGTACCGACGTCCGCAGCTTCTATCGATGACGGGACGGCAGCGCTCACCGTTTCAGTGGCCGACAGCACCACCACTTTGGGACGGCGGATTCCCATCGACTGCACGAAATCAATTGCATTGTTCGCGATGACCTGCTTGAGATCCGGGGACGGTGCGACGTTGATGGCTCCGTCAGTGACGTAAAGGGGCTTGTGGTATATCTCTTCTGGCAGATAGACGGCGAAAATGTGGCTGAGACGGCCGGACGAGACCCCTGATTCACGTCGGTTCTGCAGCACGGCTCGCATCAGGACGTCTGTTTTGATGTTTCCCTTGACCATCATCGCCACGTCGCCACCGGCTGCCAGTGAGGCAGCCAGATCAGCGGCAGGCTCGTCGCCGTCTACCTCGTGGAACACCCAGCCATCAACAGTGAGTTCGTCCTTGGCGGCCAGCCTTACGATTGTTTGGCGGTCACCGATTACGGTAGGTGCGATGAGGCCGGCGGCATATGCGCCGTGGACAGCTCGCAGCGACGTACCGCTCGAAGGCTGTACTACCGCAGTCGGTGCGGGGCCAAGATCTACTGGTGGCGGCTCGTATAGGAGTGTTGATTCGGACATGAGTGTCACGACCGCTCATGACGTGCCGCGTGTATCCAAACCCGCTGCAACACTTCGGCATAGGACGACAGATCGTCAGTAGTGACGGTGGAATCCTTCGCCCGATCGTCCCAGTAGCGCAGCTGTGCTGCATCTTCATGAAACTCGTGCGCCCGGAAGTCGGCAACTTCCGCGGCCGTCATCGGACCACCTTGGCGTGCAAGCGATCTGACAGAAGCGGGACTAAGGGTGTCGGCATACGTCGGCTGTGTTGCGACGAGATAGCGCTTGGCTGGAACATGCTGGCCGACCAAGTATGCTGCCCGCTCCGAAATGTGTTCGGCGCAGAACCTCGCACCGATGTCCTCATGTGCACCGCTCCCGTAGTAATCGAGAACTGCTGGTGCACGGCCGATGTCGTGCAGAAGAGCTGCTGCGATCATGACGTCGTCGCGGTGATTGTCTCGGGCCTGCTGTGCAGTTTGCAGCGCGTGCTGTAACTGGTTCACCGCCTCGTCCTCATAGGGGCTCTGCTCGGCGAGTCGCAGGATGCCGAGGGTGTCTTCGACGGAAAAGTGAGGGCTGGACAACTCAGTGGGCCTTTCTGTGATCTGGGCTGCAGACCACTAAAACATCGCACACTTGACTAGTCAAGTCAGGTTATGGCCCGGCAGGAGTGGCGATGTGGTGGTCCCTCGCCTCAGATGGAGTGCGAGCGGGTCGGCGAGGGCTCCGGCTGCGCTGGTGCAGTAAAGTTTTTCCGAGCACGGTGCGAGCGTTGGAGCGCAGCGCCGCGCCGGCTGGGAAAGGACGGGATGCTTCTTGGTTGACGAGGGCCCGCGTTATCAGTCGATCGCCAACCTGCTCCAGCAAGAGCTTGCGTTGATGGAACCGGGGACGCAGGTGTCGTCGGAACACGAACTTGCGAAGCGGTTCGGGATGAACCGCCTTACGGCCAAGGCAGTCTTGGAGGAGCTCGAGCGTCGGTACGTGGTGCGACGAAGTCAGGGCAAAGGGACGTTCGTTGCGCGTCGCCTGCCGTATGTGGTCAGCTCGAATTCGTCGCCGAGTTGGAGTATGAGTGTGCGCGCGGCCGGCGGAACCCCGGGCATCGCCACAGTCTCCGTTCGGGAGCGTCCCGCCTCGCAGGGGCTTGCCGACCAGTTGAAGATCGACAAAGGGCAGCGAGTATTCGTCGTGGTGCGTCGGAGATTCGTCGACGGCCTCATCGCCGGGTGCACTACGAGTTACATGCCAGGTGACCTACTGCCCCGATTTCGCTCGCGCCTGTCAAACGAGGCCTCACTACATGAAGTGCTGGCTGAGCACTATGGAATCGAACCGGTTCGAGCCTGGGCAAAGGTCGAATTGCGTCCCGCTCCAGCGGATATCGCGATGCAACTTGAGCTCCGCGGTGCTCCCATGGTGCATCGGCTTTCTGCGCTCCTCGAAGATCCCAGGCTGGGTCGCGTGATCGAGTTCGGGGAGACGTGGCTGCGACCAGACGCGGTCGACCTGGTGATCGAACTGAGACGTTAGCAACACAGCACCGGCGGCGGGTGGTGGCCCGATCGAACAGCGCATGGCCTCGGATCGCATATCGGGTGGGCCGACTTCTGCCAGGATGCCGCCGATCGCATGAAACGATGAGAACCTTGCGAGCCGCGCTGATGTATCGACCCCGAGTGTTTCCGCTGTCTACTACTTGACTAGTCAAGATGAAAAGTTTAGCTTTGACGATCGACAGCCAGGAGTCCAGTTGAACATCGATCTCACCGGTCGCGTCGCTCTCGTCGCCGGCGGTAGTAAAGGAATCGGTCGCGCCGTTGCGCTTGAGTTTGCGCGGCTGGGTGCGCGGGTCGCGATCGGGGCACGTGGTCGAGAAGCCCTGGAGGAGACCGAGGCTGAAATCACTGTCGAAGGCGAGGCGCCGCTTGTCTTTCAAGGTGATCTTTGCGTCACGGCAACGGTCGAAAAGATGGCCGAGACAGTCGCCGGTCGCTACGGCAAGATCGACATGCTCGTCAACAATGTCGGCGACTCGGTCATGGGCCATGACTGGCGTACATCGGACGCTGAATGGGCGGCCATGCTAGAGACCTCCCTCATGAGTGCAGTGCGCTGCTCAAGGGCTGCGATACCGTACCTTCTCAAGAGCCAGTACGGCAGAATCATCAATATCTCCTCGGTCAACGGCCACCAACCGCCGGCGGGCCGTGTCGACTACAACGCGGCAAAAGCCGCAGTATTGGCGTTCTCCAAGACACTCTCACTCGAACTGGCGCCTACCATCACGGTGAACAGCATCTGCCCAGCACGCATCGACACCCCGTTATGGCGGCGGATGGCCGAGCCGCTGGTGGACGCAGCGACACCGACAATCGATGCCGTGTTGGACGCTATCGCGAAACGTGACGTACCGATGGCCAGATTCGGTCGGCCTGCGGAAGTGGCTGCGTTGGCTGCCTTCCTTGCATCAGATCATGGCGCCTGGATCACCGGCGTCGCATACAACATCGACGGTGGTTACACAAAAGCGTCGGCCTGAACCGCGACCGCGGGCCGCGAGAGCCTCTGCAGCCATCGCTGCGGCGGATTCGCTGGCAACCAAGTAAGCGTGTGGAGGACGTGGATGCTCGCTCTCAGTTGCGTCTTCGCCCTCGCCGTGGCGGCCGGTGTTCTCGGGGGCTTGGTCGGAACGGGTTCGTCATTGGTACTACTGCCGGTACTGGTGCTGTTGTATGGGCCGCGGGAAGCGGTACCGATGATGGGCATCGCGGCGGTCTTGGCCAACGTAGGCCGTGTGGTCGTGTGGTGGCGACAAGTTCGTTGGCGCCCCGTGTTTGCGTATGCCGCGCCCGGTGTCCCGGCAGCCGTTCTCGGTGCGCACACGCTGTTGACCATCTCGCCTAGGGTCGTGGACGCTGCCCTGGGTGCGTTCTTTCTGGCGATGATCCCGGTTCGCAAGATCGCCGCAGTTCGGGCGTGGCACGTGCGACTGTGGCACCTCGGCATCGCCGGTGCGGCTGTTGGCTTTCTGACCGGCTTGGTGCTGTCGACCGGGCCACTGAGTGTTCCAGTCTTCACCGGATATGGCCTGAGCGGTGGTGCATTTCTCGGGTCCGAAGCGGCCAGTGCACTGCTGCTGTACATCGCTAAACTAGCCACGTTCGGTCAACTCGGAGCCTTGACGATGAGCGTCGTCACTCGCGGACTGATCGTCGGTGCGGCCTTGATGATCGGCCCGTTCATCATCCGAAGAATGGTGCAGGGATTGCGCCCTCGCGCCTATGGCTACCTCATCGATGCTGTTCTGATCGCAGCTGCCGGCGGGATGTTCATCGCCGTGCAACAGCATTGACGCGTAGCGGCGGCGGCCGACCAGCCGCTACGGTGAAAAAATCAGCGCTACAACGGATTCGGGCAGAGTGCCCATCTACGCGAGTACTCCGCTGGCTGGTACGTCATTCGCCGCTGGGCGAGGTGAGCGCCTTGATTGCTGCGGTCGACATGGTCTTGATGATGGAATCGTGGTCCAGGCCCTTGTTGAGGGTCGCCACGGAATTGAGCATTGAGAACACCGTATGGGTGAGTAGCCGAACCTCCGGTTCGGAGAGATCGGGTCGCAGTATGGAAACGATCGAGATCCATTCCTCGGCATAGAGATTCATCTCACGCCGGATGCGGCGCCGATCCTTCTCCGGCAAGGCATGTTCGTTCTTCATGAAGATCAGCGTCGTCGGAGCTGCGCCGATGACGCTTCTGATGTGGAAGTCGACGAGAATCTCCAGCGCGGTCCGTGGATCGGGCTCCGCCTCGGCGGTTTCTCTGGCGAATTGGTGCAGGGCTGCCAGGGGACTCTCCACGACCGCGACCAGGAGGGCCAGCTTGTTTTCGAAGTGGTTGTACAGGCCCGGACCGGAAATTCCGGCAGCGGTGCAGATCATGTCCACGGTCACTCCGTCGTAGGAGTTTCGCAGGAACAGGTCGGCGGCCACCTTGAGCAACACATCTCGGCGTGAGGTGCCGGCAGACGGCTCGTGCGCTGCAGCGTCAGTGGTCATGGCAAACAACGATAACCGCGGTGCTGGGCAGTGCCGAGCCCGGGAAGCGGTCGGGAGGCCGGACCGCGCTGAACCTTCGGTGGCCGGACGTGGCGCACTCATCATATTAATAATCATTAATATGCATGCACGGAGAGACTCCTGTCCTCGGTGGGTTGAAGGCGCCACAGGACTACCCCTTGCGGGCTGTGTATGAGCAGTCCATAGGTAGTGAAGGGGTATATCGAGGCGGGCTGACGGCCGCGTGGATGTTCGGCGTTGACAATCGAACGACCCAGACCTACGTTAATAAGCGTTCACCTAGTGGAAAGTGGTGTGAATATGCGGTTCATTTTCATGAGCGAAGGCGAGACGGTCCCGGGGCATACCCATGAGCACCGCTACCGCGAGCTCGTGGACGAAGTCCTACTTGCCGAGGAGGTGGGGTTCGACGCGTTCGGGACATCCGAGCAGCACGTCGCGATCGGTACGGCGACCACCTCCGCACCCGAGGTCATCTATCCCTACCTGATGGCGCTGACCAAGCGCATCCGGTTCATGCACTTGGTCACCCTCTTGCCCACGCGCATCAACCATGCCCTTCGCGTCGCCGAACGGTTGGCAACAGAAGACATCCTGTCCAGCGGCCGAGTGGAACTCGGAGTTGGCCGAGGGAACACGACACTTGCGTTGCGTGCCTTCGAAGTTGAACCGAGCGAGAACAAGGCTCAGCTCATCGAAGGCCTGGAGGTCATTCGCCGGGCCCTGCACAATGACGTGTTCTCGTATGTCGGCGAGCATTACAAGATCCCGCCGCGAAGCTTGGTGCCCAAGGCAATTCAACATCCGTATCCACCCATCTCGATGGCGGCCGGAAGTCCCGAGTCGGTCCGCAAAGCCGCCGAGCTAGGTATCGGAGCGATCGTGGGTGGGTTCTACTTGGGCTTCGATTTTGTCGAGAGCATGTTGCGCATCTACGACGAGGCCCTCGACAGCGCGACGCATACCTATCCGCTCCAAGCGCAGAAGCTCGTCGCGGTCGGAGGCGGGATGCACTGTGCCGAGACGCGTGCGGAAGCCCTCAAGTGGGCACGGAGTCTCAAGGAGACGGTGGCTCTTTCGACCGACGCGTATGAGCGCCTGTCCAAGTTGTCGGCCGACTACCAGTACATGGGTGCGGTGCGGAACGTCGACTTCGACGATGAGCGGTACATGTTCGAGGACTCGTCCGGATTCATCGTGGGCGACCCGGATGACTGTGCGGCACAGGTGCAGCGGTTCGCCGACCTTGGCGCGGACGCCATCGTCATGAGAATCGATGGACTCCCGCACCGGGAACTGATGAAGTCCATCGAACTCTTCGGCAAATACGTCATCCCCAGGTTCAAGAACCCACGGGCTGTGGTGCGTCCCGCTGACGCGATTCTGGCCGATATCCGCACGGCACGGCCCGCTCACTATGCGGAGCTTGAAGCGTTCGAACAGTCGAAGTCCCAATCGAATTCGCACAAAAGTGTAGTCAAGGTAGGAGAAACGCGATGAGCACATTGGCCGCTGATGACATCTTCAGCCGCTACCCCGAGGAGATCCTGATCGAGCGCAGGCCCAATGGTGTTCTGCTCATCACGATCAACAGGCCCGACCGGCTCAACGCCTTGACGATGCCGATGTTCGATCATCTCTCGGACATCTGGGTGGACGTCGACCGAGACCCGGAAACCCGGGTTGCCGTCATCACCGGTGCAGGCCGTGGCTTCTGTACGGGCATGGACGTACGCCAGCCAGAGCCCACGCTGGACGAAGCGGTGGCGCTCATGGAAAGTGAGCGCAGGCGGATCACGGCCATCCTCAACATGGACAAGCCGCTCATCTCGGCGATCAACGGCCCCGCGGTCGGCTGGGGTCTGTCGATGGCGCTTCTGGCCGACATCAGCGTCGCTGCCGAGGATGCACTGCTTCGAGACGGGCACACCCGTGTCGGCGTGGTCGCGGGCGACCATTCCTCGCTCATCTGGCCATTGCTCGTGGGGATGGCCAAAACGAAGTACTACCAGTTGACTTCGGCGAGCATGACCGGTGCCGAGGCCGAGCGCATCGGCTTGGTGAGTCTGGCCGTACCGAGGGAGAACGTGCTGGATCGCGCCCTCGAGGTCGCCGACGAACTCGCGCAGGGTTCGCAGCAGGCGATCCGCTGGACAAAGCGGTCCCTGAACACCGGCTGGCTCACCAACGCCCTGCCGCAGCACGAGCTTTCCGCGGCTTTGGAGGTCATCGGCTTCGCGGGTGCAGACTACTTCGAGGCCCGGCAGGCCTTCCGCGAAGGCCGTCCGCCGGAGTATCCGTCCGCACGCGGCGAAGGGCGCTCTGTCCTTGGACCGCAACCGGCGAACGTAGCCGGGTGACCTATGAGCCCACTCGCGACCGGCCAGTCCGCCACTCTCGCCACCGCTGACCACGACGGCGTTCTGGTGGTGGCGCTGGACAGGCCGCCGGCAAATGCGATGAACCGCCAGCTCATCCACGATCTTGCCGGCCTGTTCGAGCACCTCCGCGCCAGGCCAGACGCACCACCGATCGTGTTGACCGGTCAGGGCGAGCGGTTCTTCAGCGCCGGCGGTGACATCAAGGAGCTTGAGGGTGCGCACGCCGGTGAGATCGAGATCCGCATGCGGGAATTCCACGCACTACTCGTGGCGATGGATCGCTACCCGCGTCCGGTGGTCAGCGCGATCAATGGGCACTGTGTTGGCGGCGGTATGGAGGTCGCGGTCTTTTCGGACAGTGTGTTGGCCGTCAGTTCGGCGCGGTTCGGGTTTCCGGAGATCAATCACGGACTGCTGCCTGCAGACAAGGGAATCCAACGAGCCAACCAGGTGCTCGGTGTGCGCGTCACCCGGCGAATCATCCTGTCCGGAGAGCTTTTCGACGCACAGCACGCTCTCGACATCGGACTCGTCGACGAACTCGTCACCGATCCCGGGGAACTGATCCCCGTGGCCGTCGCAACGGCGCGCACCGCCGGTTCGAAGGCTCCGGTGCTTTACGGCGCCTTGAAGAGCAGCGTCAACGACGCTGACGACGTGCGTGATGAGGCGTCCCTCCAACGCACACTGAGGGCCGCTGCCGCCTATTTCGACGATCCGGTCGCACGAGAGCTGCGGCAACGGTGGAGTGGCCGAAGGGCTCCCGCCGCCAAGGTGCAGTCGTGTTGACCGTCGTGGTCGCCGGACTGGTCAGCGGTGCGGTTCTGCTGCTCGCGACAGTGGGCTTCGAACTACTGCGCCGGGTCGAGGGGTTCCTGAACATCGCGCATCCGCAGCTCATCGTGCTCGGCGGCTTCAGCGCATACGGCTTCAACGTCTTGGTCGGGTTGCACTGGATCGTGTCCTGCGTCCTGGCGATCATCGTCACGACGTTGGTGGGCGTGGTGACCGCAAGAGCGATCTTCTGGCCGATGCGCCAACGCCCGCACTACATTCCGATGATCGCATCCGTGGGGCTCGCGTTCTTCCTACATGCGATGATCGAGCTCTTCACCGGTTTCGGCGTGAAGACACTCGATGTGCCGCTGCAGAAGACCATCAGTGTCGGTGGTGTCGCGGTGGCCGGTGCCGACCAGATCGCTGTCATCGGCACTGCCGCAGTAGCCGTTGTGGCACTGCACTTTTGGCTTTCCAAGTCCTACAGCGGCAGGGCGTTGCGGGCTATGGCGAACAATCAGGCACTTGCGCAGATTCGGGGTGTGAACACAACATATCTGCAGTACCTCACGTGGGCAGTCGCCAGCGCACTGGCGGCGCTGGCGGGCACTCTGATTGCGCTCACGGCACGCATCTATCCGGAACTCGGCTGGGATCAGGTGCTGGTCATCTCCGCCGCTGCGATCATCGGTGGGCTCGGGAGCATTTACGGTGTGATGCTCGCCGCCGTTCTGGTCGGTCTCACGTCGAGCTTGGCCACCTTGGCAATCCCCTCGGAGTACACCCAGATGGTGGTCTTTGCCGCCATCGCCCTGGTCGTCTTCGTCCGGCCCGAGGGACTTTTCACCGGTCCGAAGGAGCGTGTCGCGTGAGCACCTTGCTGATTGTCGGCGGGCTGGTCATCCTGATGGGTATCTACGCGGTCGCGGCTCTGGCGTTGAACCTGCAGTTCGGTGTTGGCGGCATGGTCAATTTCGGCGTGGCGGCGTTCTTCGGAATCGGAGCGTACGCCTACGCGCTCGCGGTGATGCCCGCCCAGTCCGGCTCGTATACCTACATTCTCGGGCTGGGGTTGCCGTGGTGGGTCGGCACCGTCATAGGCGGCCTGACCGCGGCACTCCTCGCCCTCGTGGTGGGGTGCGGTCTGCTGAGGATCGGCGGCGAGTACCTCGCGGTAGTGGCGCTGGCGTTGGCCGAGGTGATGCGCCAGCTCTTCGTCAACCAGCCGGCGATCGCAAATGGCGCGCGCGGCCTCTTAGACGCCCCTGTGCCCGGTCTTGACAGCATCCCGGGCCGAGCCCAGTCGCTGTATGTCGCGGCACTTGTGTTGGCGGTATTGGGAGTCAGTTTCCTGGTCTTCCGTCGTGTGACGCGGTCGGCGTACGGCCGAAGTCTGCTTGCGGTGAACCAGAACGAGGCCGTTGCCCGCTCGCTCGGGATCAACGTCTACGCGGTCAAACTCAAAGCCTTTGTGTTCGCGTCGTTTTTCATGGGCCTGGCTGGGGTCATGTACGTGTGGTACCTGTCGATATTGACGCCGTCCTTCTTCAACGTGAACATCACTTTCACCGTCTTCATCGCGTTGATCATCGGTGGGATCGGCAGCAATGCGGGTGCGGTGCTCGGTGCGGTGGTGCTTCTCGGCCTACGAGAAGGACTTACCTATATCGAAGCGGACTTTCTCACCTCTGAAATCATGGCCAGTCTGCAGGATGCCCTGCAGGGGCTCGTCTTGATCGTGATACTGCTGTTCTGGCCAGGTGGTCTGTTCCGGCCGCGATCGGTCAGCTATCCGAGACCCGACCAGACAAGCCCCTCCACTCCTGTGTTGGCCACGGTCGCGGCAGGAGACCGATGATGGCCCCGCAGCCTGCACTCGAAGTTGTCGGGCTGGTAAAGGCTTTCGGCCAGTTGCGGGCTCTCGACAGCGTAGCGATGAAGATCAGCCCGGGTGTGGTCACCGGCCTGATCGGCCCAAACGGATCCGGGAAAACGACGCTGTTCAACGCGATCTCCGGGTTCCTCCGACCTGACGCGGGAGCGGTGATGTTCGACGGCCGTGACATCACGGGTATGCCGCCGCATCGGCTCGCGCGGATGGGTCTCAAACGGACATTCCAGAACACCGCCGATTTCACCGACATGTCGGTTCTGCAGAATCTGCTCACGTCAGCCCGCTCGGCGCCCGGCGAGCGCCTCTGGCGCCTCTTCACGTCGCCACGGGACGTGGTGGCCGGGGAACGTGCTCTGGTCGAACGTGCCTGGGAACTCCTGGACCGGATGGGACTGGCGCATCTGGCGAACACCCGCGCGGGTGACCTGTCCATCGGGCAAGGACGCCTGCTCCAGATCGGGCGTCTGCTCATGGAGCCGCCGTCGTTGCTGATGCTCGATGAGCCGTCGTCTGGGCTCAACCCCGACGATCAGCACCGGCTGTCGATGACTGTGCGGGATCTCTGCACCCACGAGAACATGACGGTTTTGGTGATCGAGCACAACATGTCGTTTCTCAACGCGATTTCCGATGCACTGTACGTCATGTACGAGGGCCGGGTGATCGCGAACGGTCCGCCGGCCCAGGTCATCAGCAATCCCGTCGTTGTCGAGACCTATCTGGGGGCGCGTCATGTCACTGCTTGATGTCGAGAATCTGACCAGCGGGTATGGTCGCAACAACATCATCCGGGGCGTCACCCTCAGCGCCGAACACGGGTCCATCACAGCCATCATCGGTCCCAACGGGGCGGGTAAGACGACGCTCGTGCAGACCATCGCCGGGGTAGTTGATGCTCGCGGCGGGTCCGCGACACTCGACGGGCAGAACCTCGAAGGGATGTCTGCGCGCGCGCGGGCACGCCGCGGTCTCGGCTATACACCTCAGTTACGCAATGTCTTTGGGGCGTTGTCGGTTGAGGACAACCTCGAGGTTGTCACCCGCGCGATGAGATTGCCGCGTGAGCGGCTCGACGAGGCGTTCGACACCTTTCCGATCCTTGCCGAGCGGCGCAAGCAACGAGCGGGAACGCTTTCGGGTGGCCAGCGCCAGCAGCTCGCGATTGCCTCGTCCTTATTGATGCGACCACAACTATTGATTCTCGATGAACCCACGACGGGGCTCGCTCCCCAGATTGTCGATTCCCTCATCGACCAGATCTGTCGCATCGAGCGCGGGGGAACTGGTGTCCTCTGGGTTATCGAGGAGCATCCGAGCCAGATTCTGCCCTTGTGCAAAAGCGTGTTCCTGATGGACTCAGGTCAGATACGGCACGAGGCGAGCGGGCCGGAACTGCTGGCCGACCCCAACTTCGCCGAGATTTTCCTGGGCGCCCGAATTCCGACCGCCTGAATTGGTTCTGGTACAGGAGATTTGACAGATGGACAGACTCGCTACGGCAGTGCGCAAGGTGTCGGCGATGGCCGTGGTTGTGGCTACGGGCACGGCGCTCGTCGGATGCGGCGGGGGAGACGGGACGGCAGTGATCGGTGTCGCCGCACCGCTGTCCGGAGAAGCGGCGGTATGGGGCGGCCCGGTCGATTCGATAGCCCGCGCCGTTGTGAACCATGTCAACGAGCTCGGTGGTATCAACGGAACGAAGCTCAAAGTGGTAAGCGAGGACGAGAAATTCAACGCGGAGGATGGTGTCCGTGCCGTCACCAAGCTCATCAACAGTGACAACGCTCAATTCATCATCGGGCCGACATCGGCGACCTTCATGGCAACCCTCGATCAGGCCGAGCGCAGCGAAGTGGTGATCGCGTCACCGTATGCAGGCATGGTCGAATTCGACTCACGAGCCAATCCATACACCTTCCGCACCGTCGGGCCGGACACCTTCGACGGTCTGACCGTGGCGAAGAACCTGTGGGACCAGGGTTTCAAGACCCTGTCGATCTTGTACGAGAACGTGGACTCTGCGCGTAGTACCTCTAATTGGGTTGAAGACTTCTACACAAAGCTCGGCGGCAAGGTCGTCGCGAAGGTCGCGTTCAACGGTGGTCAAAGCTCTTACCTCCCAGAGGTCCGCAGCGCGTTCGAGCCAAAGCCCGATATGGTGTTCCTCGCAGGCTCTGTCGAGCCGGCCGTGCCGATCTTGCGTGAGTGGGCACGGTTGCGCCTTCCCGGCAATTGGTCTGTCATCTCCGAGCTGACCTACCCGGTCTTGCTCAAGGAGGTGGGTGCCCAATACTTGGAAGGCGCGTTCGGTCAGACGCCCATGGCCGCGGATTCCCCGGCCAACCCAGGGATGCGGAAGCTGCTGACCGAAGAGTACGGAGAGCAAGAAGGCAACGAGATTGCTGAACAGCCGACGGCCGGCCTGACGTACGACGCAATCGTCTCAGCTGTTCTGGCGATGGCTGCCGGGGAACAAGCAACGGGAGTCGCGATCGCCGAAAACCTGCACAAGGTGACTGATTCCGGTGGTAAGCCGGTCTACACACTGGACGATGGGCTGCAATTACTGGCCAAAGGCGAGAAAATCGACTACCAGGGCGCATCTGGTCCGGTGGACTTCACTTCGACCAACACCGCGGCCCCCGATTATGGCGTTTTCCAGGTCATCGACGGCAAGTGGCAGGTCACCCGCCGCTATACCGGCACCGAACTCTATGACCTGGCTGAGGAATTGGGCTGAATATGAAGATGCAGAATTCAAGTGCGCCGGCGTCTTCGCCGACCGGACCTGATCAGGTGCCAGTGCTGGAAACACTGGCGGAGTTCGAGGCAGTGAATCGGACTTTCGCTCAGATGCTCTGCGACCGCGCTGAGCGTGAACCCGACGTCGTCGCGTATTGCAGCTGGGCCGGCGGCGCAGCGCGACCGACCACATGGAGCGAATATCTCCGGCAGGTGCGGGAGGTCGCGCTCGGGTTACATGATCTCGGTGCCGTGCCAGGCGATCGGGTCGCCATCGTGTCGGCAACCCGCCACGAGTGGGTTGTGGCCGCCCTGGCGATACTCAGTCTCGGCGGCGTCCCGGTGGGCGTGTACCCCACGAGTTCGGTCGCCGAAGTCAAACAGGCGCTGGAGAGTTCGGAGGCCACAGTTGTTTTCGCGGAGAACGTGGCGGATGTCGCGAAAGTTGCCGCCGTATCGGGCGAGTTGCCACGACTGCGTGCGACGATCGGGTTTGACACACAACCGCAGGGCCTGGCGGAATCTGTGCAGTCCGTGCACTGGGGAGAACTGCGTCGTCGTGGTCGATCCCTCGGGGTGACCGAACCTGAGCTGTTTGCGGCGCTGGTCGAGGCGGGTGACATTGACCAGCCCGCGGCCCTGTTCTACACGTCTGGATCTACCGGTGCGCCCAAAGGTGTTATCCACACGCACCGCACGCTGCAGTACTCGGTGCTCGCCTTCGCCATGTCGTACCCGGAGGTCGGCAAGATCAGGCACGACCTTGTCGCGTTTCTCGGCCTCTCACACGTGGCGCCCGCGCTGATCGGCGTATTCACCCCGATCATGACTCGACTGGTCATTACCTACTGCACCATGGATCAACGTCTGGACGCGCTCGTCGGCGTGCGACCGACAGCGGTCCTGTGGCCACCGCGGATGCACGAAAAACTGGCCGGCGAGGTGCTGCAGCAGCTCTCGGAGGCGGGCGCCGCCTTCCGGTTGCGGTACGCCATAGCGATGCGGATCGCTCGCAGGGTAAGCGAGATGCGCTGGAGAAATCGCAATGTCCCTTGGTATTTCAACTATCTGTACAACGCGTGCCTCCGTCGGGTGTTCATTCCGGTGCGCGCAAAGGTTGGCATGGACCGCATCAGGGTTGCCTGGACCGCTTCGGGCAGCATGTCGCCAGAGGTAACAGCGTTGTGGCAGATGTGGGGA
Organism: Mycolicibacterium mageritense; assembly: GCF_010727475.1. Classification (NCBI taxonomy): domain Bacteria; kingdom Bacillati; phylum Actinomycetota; class Actinomycetes; order Mycobacteriales; family Mycobacteriaceae; genus Mycobacterium; species Mycolicibacterium mageritense. The sequence continues at coordinate 1,647,792 of NZ_AP022567.1, read as the reverse complement.
CTCGACCTTCGTGAGCTGTTCGGAACGACGGAAACCTGCGGGTCGGTTATTGCCCAGTGGGATCGTGCGTTCCCGCCGCCCGGCACGATCGGTAAATCCATGCCCGACCCACGGTGGGAGGCGCGCGTATCAGCAGAGGGTGAGCTGCAGCTGCGCAGCCCCTGCCTGTTCGGGGGTTACCTCAACGATCCTGAGGCGACGACCGCTGCGATGGACCACGGCTGGTATCGCACAGGCGATCTGGTGGAGATGGATCGCGATGGGGAAGTGCGGATCATCGGCAGGATCAAGGATGTCCTCAAGACCAGCGGCGGAAAAACCGTCAGCCCCCAGCCGATCGAGCTTCGCCTCAAGGCGAGTCCACTCATCGATGAGGCGATTGTCGTCGGTGAGGGACGCAAGTATCTGACAGTGCTGGTCAGCGTGAGTGCCGAAGCGCAGGCCATGCCCACAGCTGACCGTGATGCCGCGCTTGCCACCTGGATCAACGAGGTCAACTCTGAGCTCTCAAGGCCGTTGCAATTGAAGAAGTTCCGGGTACTGCCACGGCTGCTGTCGGCCGCCGACGGCGAGCTGACACTCAAGGGCACCATACGGCGCTCGGCGATTCTCGCGTCTTTCAGAGACCTTGTCGACGAAATGTACGACGCCGGTGAGCAGGGGGAGATTGCCCGTCAGGCGCGGTTCGCCGGCGGCGATCTGAAGTAGGTGATCGGATGAACGAGGTACGGATCGAATTCATGACAAGCGCCGAGATCAACGCGGCGATCTCGGACGGAGCACGCACAGCAGTTCTGCCGTTGGGCGCGGTCGAACAGCACGGTGGGCACCTACCGCTGTCGATGGATGCCGATCATGCTGACGAGCTCGCGGTGCGGGTCGCGCGCGTTCTTGGGAGCGCGCTGGTGCTACCGACCGTACGGGTGGGGTATTCACCGCACCACCTCGGGTTCACCGGCACCCTGTCGCTTCGTGCGTCCACGCTGGAATCGGTGTGCGAAGACTACTGTCGGCACCTCGCCAAGGATGGCTTCGAACGAATCGTCATGTTCTCCGGGCATATCGGGAACCATCCCGTGATGCGTGGCTTCGAGGCGCGACTCGCGGCGGCACTCGCACCGCTGACAGTCATCGTCTTCTCCGATACCGAGGCCATCTTGAACGCGTGGCGGCGGGCGGTAGACAGCGTGGCATCGTTGGGCGCCAACGTAGGTGGGCACGCTGACGTCGCAGAAACGTCGGTGATGCTGGCCCTTCACCCACAAAAAATCCGCTTCGACCGGTTCGCCCGCGGCTACACCGGAAAGGTAGACCAGCAGCTACTCGATCGGGCATTTCGAGATGGAATCGGAGCAGTCTCTCCCAACGGCGTTCTGGGTGACCCAGAAGGTGCCTCGGAATCGATCGGGGTGGCGTGCCTCGACGCGGTCACGTCCCTTATTGCCGGCTACGCCCGCGCCAGGGGCGCGTGACCTTCACGAGAACGGAGTGCAAGCGATGATGACCCTCGATCCCGTTTCTTCTGGGAACACTGACCGCGATGTGTCGAGACTGCGCAGGCTTTACGGTCGTTATCCGACGGGGGTCGCGGCGGTGTGCGCGCTGCGTGATGGACAACCGGTCGGGATTGTCGCCACCTCGTTCACGCCGGTCTCCATCGACCCGGCGTTGGTGTCGATCTGCGTGCAGCACACGTCGACGACGTGGCCGCAGCTGGCTGACGGGCGTCACCTGGGCGTCTCCGTCTTGGCATCGCGGCATGAAGCCGCGTGCCGTCAGATTGCGGCAAAGAACGTGGATCGATTTGCCGGAGTGTCTTGGTTCGCCACTGAATCCGACGCGGTCCTGTTATCGGACGCGGTGGCGCATCTCGATTGCGAGATTTCCACGTCCATTTCCGCCGGTGACCATGATGTGGTTCTTCTGGAAGTGAAGGCCGCCGCGGCGGACGTCGACGCGTCGCCGCTTGTCTTTCACGACAGCCGGTTTCGAACACTCGCAGTCGGACACGACTCATGACGGCGCACAGCTGTGTGTCTCGGCTCGCGATCGATCGCGCCGTTGCGGCTCTGCGCGCCGGGACTCCGGTTGTGATCGCCAGCGGTGCCGATGACCAGGTGGTCGCCGATGTGGTGATCGCGGCTGCTCGCGCCACGCCGCAATGGACCGCATGGCTGGTGCGGTTCACGTCCGGGCTGATTTGCGCTGCGATGCCCGCACGTCGAGCAGACGAACTGGATCTGCCGGCCATGCCCCATGACGATGACTCAGATGTGGCAGCGCCCGCGTTCGCGGTCGCGGTAGACGCCGCATCCGGCATCGGCACCGGGATCAGCGCGACCGACCGCGCCCGCACTGCGCGTGTTCTGGCGAGCGACAGTTCCCGGCCCAGTGATTTGGTGCGGCCCGGTCATGTTCTCCCCGTGAAGGTTGCGTGCTGCGGGGTGCTCAAGCGCCCGGGGAGCGCAGAGGCGACGGTGGATCTCTGTGAGATAGCAGGGCTCCCACCGGTAGGACTGACTGCTGCCCTACTCGGGGAGGATGGCGAACTGCTGCAGGAACCCGCAGTCAGTGCATTCGCTCAGCACCATCGCTTGCCGATGATGCACATCGACACCGTCGTACACCACCGGCTTTTTCATGGCGACGGACGTCGTAAACGGGTCGTGCTGGTTCAGAATCGGCTTGACCAACTGGGAGGCCGGCCGCTCAGAGCAGTCGACTTTGAAGACCAGCTGACGGGCGCTCGGCATACGGTGTTCGTTGGCGCCGCGGTGCCGGACATCGATCCACCCGTGTATGTCCTCAAGGAATGCGTCCATGGCGACCCCCTTCTCGCCTCTGGCTGCGAATGCAGAGTCGATTTTCAGAGGTGTCACGACCGTATCGCTGAACACGGCGGAATCCTCGTGTATCTGCGGCCGCCTATCACGTCAGCGCCGCGGTTCTCGGCGCCGCAGACGGAGCTGCTAGCAGGTTCCGTCACCGCGATGCTGATCGAGCTCGGTTACACGGCAGTGACTTTGGCCGACCGCGGACAGCACGCGTATCTGACGTCCAGGTGTGACCTCGTGGTCTCGGGGCCTCCCGCGGCCTCCCCGTCGTGCAGGCTCTCCGCCGCCGCGCATTGATACCACACGCTTCTTGAACGCGATAGACGATCGGAGAGACCACATCCATGGCCATCCGCGCCACTATGCAGAACGTCCCGCTGACGCTCACCGCGATCCTGGACGGAATCGACGGCACCTTCGGCGATTCACAGGTTCTCACCTATACAGGCCCGAACACCGGCGCACATACTGCCACATTCTCCGAGATAGCCACGCGCGCAGCTCAACTGGCGAACGGGCTGGCTGGTCTCGGAATCGAAGCCGGTGACCGAGTCGGAACCTTCATGTGGAACAACCAGCGGCACCTCGAGGCATACCTTGCCGCGCCCTGTTCTGGCGCGATCCTGCACACACTCAACATTCGCCTCACTCCGGAGCAACTCGGCTACGTCGCCTCCCATGCCGGCGACAAGATCATCATCGTCGACGCCAGCTTGCTCGACACGTTGCGTCCGGCGTTGCCGCTCATGCCGGAACTTGCAGCGCTGGTGATCGCCGGTGACCCGGACGACGCTCAGCTTGCTGACGTATCACGACTGGTACCCACCGCGATCGCCTATGAGCAACTCGTCAACAGCCAGCCGACCAGCTTCGCGTGGCCCGTGCTCGACGAATGCAGTGCAGCCGCGATGTGCTACACCAGCGGAACCACCGGGGATCCCAAAGGCGTGGTCTACAGTCATCGGTCGGTCTATCTGCACGCCCTTGCCGTCTGCACGGCCAACGTTGCGGGAATCTCATCCCATGACCGGGTGCTGCCCATAGTCCCGATGTTTCACGTCAACGCGTGGGGCATTCCGTACGCATCGCTGATGGCCGGCGCAACACTGATTCTGCCGGACCGCCACCTCAAGCCCGACACGCTCGTGGACATGATCGCCGAGCACCGCGCGACGTTGTCTGGGGGTGTCCCTACGATTTTCAACGACATGTTGCAATGGCTGCGCGACAACCCCGGTCATCGCATCGACTCGTTGCGTCGAGTGTTGTGCGGCGGCGCCGCAGTGCCGGCGTCTCTTGTCGCCGCGTATCGTGACGAATTCGCAGTTCCTTTGGTGCAAGCGTGGGGCATGACCGAAACCAGCCCCATCGTGACGATCGCCGATGTTCCCGACAATGCGACCACTACCGATCAGCAGCGAAAGCGCAACAGCACGGGCCGATTCCTGTTCGGCGCCAAAGGACGTGTCGTCGACGAGGCAGGCACTGTTCTGCCCCGCGACGGCCGATCAGTTGGCGAACTACAGGTGCGTGGCCCCTGGATCACCGGCAGCTATCACGGCGGAATCGACGCCGAGAGCTTCTCCGCCGACCCCGACGGGCAACTCTGGCTCCACACCGGCGACATCGGACATATCAGCGCAGACGGGTACCTCACGCTCACTGACCGGGCCAAAGACGTGATCAAGTCCGGTGGCGAATGGATCAGCTCCGTGCACCTTGAAACCACTCTCGTGAGCCATCCCGATGTGGTCGAAGCTGCGGTGATCGGCGTACCCGACACCCGTTGGGATGAGCGACCATTGGCATTGGTGACCTTGCGCCCCGGTTCTGCCGCGCGGGCCGAAGATCTGAAGGCCTGGCTTGAGGAACGCGTGCAGCGGTGGTGGTTGCCCGAGCGGTGGGCAATCGTAGACAACATCGCGCGCACCGGCGTCGGCAAGTACGACAAGAAGCTGATGCGGCGGCGATACCACTCCGGCGAGATTCCCGTCACCGTGCTGCCCCGCTGAATCGACATCGCCACTGCGGGCACCTCAAACCGACGGGGATGGGATCAGAATGCAGATCGAGAACAAGGTTGCTGTCGTCACCGGCGGTGGATCAGGAATCGGCCGGGCACTGGCCGTCGAACTCGCCAGGAATGGCGCACAGGTCGTCATCGGCGACCTCGACGAGCGTGTAGCTGCCGAAGCGGTCAGGAGCATCGGTGACGCGGCGACGAGCATCCGGGCGGATGCATCGACCGTTGACGGCGTCACAAGCTTGATCGCCGAGGCCGAACGGCACTTCGGGCCCGTTGACATCTTCGTCGCCAATGCCGGCATCGTGGGAGCTGCGGGCCTCGGTGACTCCGCCGACTGGGACAAGATCCTTGCGATCAACCTGCGCGCTCATGTCAATGCCGCCGGGCTGCTGCTACCGGGATGGCGCAGCCGCGGCAGCGGCTACTTCGTGTCGGTCGCATCCGCGGCCGGCCTGCTGACGCAACTGGGCGCGGCGGGGTACGCGGTCACCAAACACGCCGCGATCGGATTCGCTGAATGGCTTGCAATCACCCACGGCGAGGAGGGAATAGGAGTGAGCTGTGTGTGTCCACTCGGAGTCGACACGCCCCTTCTCGCCGCAGTGTGCTCCTCCTCAGGCCTGTCGCGCCGGATCGGCGCACAGTCGATCATCAAGTCGGGCAGCGTCATCAGCGCAGCAGAGGTCGCGGCGGAGACGATCGGCGCCGTACGCGCGGAGCGATTCATGGTTCTACCCCACCCGGAGGTTCTGGATATGTTCCGCGGCAAGGGCGCGGACTATGACTGGTGGATTGCGAGAATGCGTCGCCTGCAGCGGTCCCTGAGCGGCGGTGCCGCAGCACCGAGTGACGGTTAGCGACAGAGAAGGGCTCTACACCAGTCAATCCAGCAGACCAGACGGGGGTCTCGCTGTTGCGCGGGCATCGGATCACGTCGACGCTGGTGGTCAGACATATTGGGGTGCAGAGGAATCCGGCCAGGCATTCCCCGGTATACGCGGAGAAGAAGCTCATCCGAAATAGTCGGACGGTCAATGACATGCATCATGTTTCACGTGCAGTGTGGCTCCCATCACTGTTACCGGCCTTCCGGCATATCGGCCGGCGGTCACGTTCGACGGGAGAACACTATGGGAGCCAGCAATATTGGACTAGTCAAGGCGCTGTCAGCGGTGATGGGTGTGGCGGCAGCAGTAACGATGGGTGCGATGTGTGTCCCCCATGGAAGTGACGCCACGGGGATCAGCTTGGCGCGTACCGACGATCTGCCGTCGGCCACCGTGACTCGGTCTACGGCACCGAAGGAGCTGGCAACCTCGTTCGCCCGACCGACCCACACCGCTCAACCGTGTGCGGCGAGAGCCACCTTGCCTTGCTGACAAGCGGGCTTGCGGCTCACTCCCGCACAACGGGATTGGTCAGCCGACTTTGGGGCTTCAGTGCGGCGGAACCGCGTTCTGGACGAGGTTGCGCGCTGTCCGGCGGGCGATGCGACAGTACTCTTCTCTACGGTTCAGAAGGCGTTCCGTCGGTGCGCTGATCGATAATGCCGCAACCGCCCGGTGGTCACGCTGATGGATGCCTACGGCGATGCATGACTGGTCCTGGATGGTTTCGCCGTGCTCTATCGCGATGTCGTCGCGTCGTGCGGAGATGAGCTGCGCACGCAACATGTTCACTTCAACCACCGAGTTCTCTGTGAGCCTTGGCAATCCGTTTCGGTCGATGAGTTCTTCAACCGTAGACCACGGTAGGTGTGCCATGAGCAGCTTCCCGAGTGCCGAAGTGTGACCGGAAATGCGAACTCCGCGAGTAACTATCGGGTCTGTCCGATCTGTGGACGCGTTGGTGATGCAGACAACGCCTCGACCATCCCAAGCGCCTACGGTCACCACAGCCGAGAGCTGGTGGGCGAGCGCTGCCACCCGGCGATTTGTATTGGCGTCGAAACAGCTGGAACTCATGAGCCGGCGACTGATGAGCAGAACGCGCCAGCCGAGTCGATAGCGGTCGTCTGAAGTCTGTTGCAACAGACCAATTGCCGCGAGACTGGACATGATGTCGAAGGTCGTCGACTTCGGCAGTTGCAGCCTCGCGGATACCGCTGTCACACCCCACTCAGGTGTCTCAGCCGTGAAGAGATCGAGCACCTTCCCGGTGCGGTCGATCGTGTTCAGCACCATGCGGCCCTACGTATGAGAGGGCATTCGGCCTCGGTGGTCAAGAGCGCTGCGGGTGACTGGCCGCGTGAGTTTGATCGGAAAAGCCGAGTTCGGCGAGTTTCGCCGAACAGATTCCGAGCACACGTTCACGATCGGATTCGCGCATCGCCTGGGGTGGTGCTTTTTGAACGAACGCCAGCACTCGACGATAGAAGGTCGACGGTGCGATGCCGAACTCCGGCAAGATGTACTCGTCGCCGTGATCGAACGGCGCCCATCGAGCCACGAACGAGAGCATGCGGCCGTATTCAGCAAGCGCATGCGAGTTGACGTTTGTAGCTCGTTGCACTGGTTGCCTCGAGTTTGAGGGTTCCTTGATCATCGAAGGTCCGCGTCGTCGAAGCCGCGCTCCAGGCGATGGCGCACGGTGCCGAGATAGCGTGCCGCATCGGCACCGTCGATGATCCGGTGGTCGTAGGACAGCGACAGATACGCCATCGAACTGGTCTTCACAACGAGGTTGCCGAGTTCGTCGCGTCCGGGCACGAGTCGTTCGACCACTGTTCCGACACCCAGGATGGCCGACTGCGGTTGGTTGATTATCGGGGTGTCGAACAGCGCGCCGCGGCTACCGGTGTTGGTGATTGTGAAAGTTCCGCCGGACAGATCGTCAGGTCGTGCTGTTCCCGATCGCACCGCAAGGGCCGATGCCGCGATCGCTTCTGCCAAGCCGGCCAATGTCATTGACTCCGCGTTGCGGATCACCGGCACCATCAGACCCTTCTCGCTGTCCACAGCAACCCCCAGATGGACGGCATTGTGATAGGTGACCTCGGTGCAGTCGGCGTTCACGGAGGAGTTGATGATCGGGTGTGAAGCAAGGCCTTCCACGGCTGCGCCGACGACGAACGGCAGGTACGACAACTTCTGCCCGGTGCGTGCCTCGAATTCCGCCTTGTTGCGGCTGCGCACCAGCGCGACATTGGTCAGGTCGACTTCGACCACCGTCGTCAGCTGCGCCGACGTCTGCAGCGATGCCATCATGCGCTGGGCAATCGTGCGCCGGATGCGCGGCAGTTTTTCGACTCGCCCTGTTGGTGTTTCGGCCTGCTCGGATGCCGGCTCGGGTTCGGCCACCGGCGGAACGCTCACCGGCTCAGGGGTTGCATCCTCAGTGGGCGTGGCGTCGGACGCGCTGATCACGGCGATGATGGCGCCGACCTCGACGACGGCGTCCTCGGGTTCGATGATCTGGGTCAGGATCCCGGCTGCGGGGGAGCAGACTTCGGTGTCGACCTTGTCGGTGGCGACCTCGAGCAGGGGCTCGTCGTGCTGTACTTCATCGCCTACGGCTTTGAGCCACCGGGTGATGGTGGCCTCGGTGACCGCCTCACCAAGGGAAGGCAGTTCCACGTTGGTAATGCTTGTGCTGGTGGTCATTTCACGCCCTTTTCGGCAACGTCGAGTGCTGCGCTGACAATGCTGTCGGTGTCGATTCCGTGGTAGCGGTAGACGTCGTCGAGCGAGCCGACCTGGCCGAAGCGGCTGACCCCGAGTGCTGCTCCCGCCACGTTGTTGACACTGGTGAGGAACGCCAATGTGTGCGGGTGTCCGTCGAGCACCGTCACCATGGGGGCGGCTCGGTCGGCCGGGAAGACCTGATCGAGGATCCAGGAGGGGCTGTCGGAAAGCCCTCGGCGAGCCTGCAATGCGTCGAACAGCAGGCCGGGGCTGGTCACGCAGATGACATCGGCATCGATGCCCTGCTCGGCTAGTCGTTGGGTGGCCTGCAGAGATTCGGTGATCATCGCTCCCATCGCGACCAGAGTGACTTGGGGTGCGCCACCGGCGCGGCGCAGCAGGTACGCGCCGGCGACCACTTGTTTCCTGCGGCGTTCCCGGGCGGCAGGATCGCTGGGAACCGCTGCCAGCGTCTGATCGACGGGCCGTGTGGACAGCCGCACATACGACGATGAGCCATCCGGCCGCCCCAATCGACCGATGCATGACAACAATGTCCACTCGACGTCGATGGCAAATGCCGGTTCGTAGCTGATGCAGCCAGGCTGCTCCAGGCCGATCGACGGGGTCTTGATGGATTGGTGCGCGCCGCCCTCGGCCGCGAGTGACACCCCGGAGGGGGTTCCGACCAGGATCGATTGTCCGCCGGCGTAAATGCCGTAGGACCATGGCTCCAAGGCACGTTCCACGAACGGGTCGTAGACCACACCGATAGGAAACAGCGGCTGGCCCCACCGACTCCAGGTCGCGCCGAGTTCGCCGATCAGGCCGACCAGGTTGGTCTCGGCGATGCCGAGTTCCATGTGTTGTCCCGTCGGCCTTTCCCGCCAGTGCATGATGGTCTCCGGGTCGTCGTCGAACCAGTTCCGGCGTTCATTGGGTGACCACACACCGACCTTGTTGAGCCAACCCGCCAGGTTCGTCGTCGAGCTGACGTCGGGGCTCACAGTCACCACCCGCTTGGCTGCGTCAGGAGCTTGACGGCTCAGGTCGAGCAGAACCCGGCCCAGGGCCGCCTGGGTAGACGACGTGCCCGAGGGCGTGCGGCCGGTGTCGGCGGGAACAGCCGGAGGAGCCGACAGCGCCGGCGGTTCGCGCTGCAGCCGCTGAGCAGTCTGGGTGCAGAGTTCTCCGGGCGCGCTGTCGATGTCGAATCGCGGCCAGGGATTGGCCGGGTCCATGCCGAGTTCGGCGGCGAACTGCTCATACTGCTCGACCGTGAGCAGTGACGAATGGTTCTGAGGATGGCCCTGGGTCGGCAGCCGGTGACCTTTGATGGTGTAGGCGATGATCACCGTCGGACGGGTGTCGTCGATTTGGGCGTAGGCCGCGCGCAATGCATCGAGATCGTGGCCGCCCAGATTGCGGATCACGGCCAGCAATGCGTTCTCGTCGAGGTCGCGGATCAGCGCCGAAATCTCTTCGGCGCCTGTTCCCTTGCCGGGCAGCCTGTCCCGTAGCTCCTCAGCTGAGCAGCGCAGTAGGCGTTGGTATTCGGGGTTGGGCATCTCGAGGATGCGAGTGCGCAGCGCTGTCCCCCCATGGTGTTCGAACAATGACTGAAGCTGGGCGCCGAACTTCACGTTGATCACTTGCCAGCCGGCGGCCGTGAACATCGCCTCCAACCGTCCGGCGGCGATGTTCGGTACGACGCGATCGAGGGACTGGCGGTTGAGGTCGACGATCCAGACGATCTCTCCGAGCTCGGCGACGGAGTTGTCCAGAATGGCTTCCCACACCGCCCCTTCGTCGAGTTCGGCATCGCCGACCAGCGAGTACTGGCGTCCTTTGCCCGCAGCGCCGATCTGAGTGTCGACGTAGCGGCGGGCGATCGCACCCCATATCGGGGCGGTCGCCCCTATTCCCACCGAGCCGGTCGAATAGTCAACGGGATCAGGGTCTTTCGATCGACTCGGATAGGATTGCAGACCACCGAACTCACGCAAGGTGGTCAGGTACTTCTGGTCGAGTTCGCCCAGTAGATAGTTGATGCTGTGCAGCACGGGTGAGGCATGCGGCTTCACCGACACCCGATCGCCTGGTTGGAGCTGTTCGAACCACAGCGATGTCATGATCGAGGTCATGGAGGCACACGAGGCCTGATGGCCGCCCACCTTCAGCCCGGTGAGGTTGGGGCGAACTCGGTTGGCGTGGTGGATGATCGACGTCGACAGCCACAGAATGCGGTCCTCGATTTCGCGGAGGGCAGCATCTCTTGACGGGTCGATGACCCGGGCTCGGGTCTCGGCTGATTGCAAACGGTCCATCAGTGGCTTCCTTGCGTGGGAGTTCCAGATCGTTCGACCGGCCTTCGCCGTGCTCAGGTCGTGAGCACGGCGACGACGCGTCGCGGCAAGCCGGCTCGGGTGGGAGCGCAGCCGATGCTGACCGGGGTGACACGGTCAATGGAGCTCCATGGGGTGCAGAACTCGCTGTCAAGTCGACCATCGAACTACACTTTGAACAAGTTCGATCCGGTTGGCTGAGCATTCTGCTGACGATGGTGGTCGAACAGACGGTTGGAGGTTGTCATTTTGACCACAGAAACGAGAGTTGACGCCTTGGACGCTCGGATCCTCACGGCACTCAACGACGATCCTCGGGCCACCGTGATCGCCTTGGCCGACAAGACCCGGCTCTCGCGAAACACCGTCCAGGCGCGGATCAACAAGATGGAGCGGCTCGGCGTACTCCGCTCGTTCGAGCGGCGCATCGACCCAGCCACCCTCGGCTACCCGTTGACCGCGTTCATCCTCACCCGCGTCACGCAGCGCAAGCTCGCCGCCATCGCCCGAGCGCTGGAGCAGGTTCCCGAGGTGGTGGAAGTGCAGGGGCTCGCAGGCGCAACCGATCTCCTGGTACACGTGGTCGCGCGTGAGGCCGACGACCTCTATCGAGTGGCGGGCCGGATACTCGACATCGACGGTGTCGAGCAGACCACCACTTCGCTGGTCATGCGCAAACTGGTCGACTTCAGACTGACACCGCTTCTGGCCATGCTGGCTGAGGAAGCGAGATGAAATTCGCGGCGAGGTCGGCTGACGCGCGAAGGATATGAATGTTCATCGTCATACTGAGCGCGGTCTTGGCGTTGATCCATACCTACTTGTGGAAGCGATTGGTCAAGGACACGACGCTGCCCGGACGTGCCCGTTGGCTCTCTACCGCCGCGCTGGTGGTGGCCGCGGCAATGTTGATCGGCGCATTGGTGCTGCCCCGCGTGATCGGGCCGCGCGAGTCCGCATGGGTCGCGTGGCCGGGATATGTCTGGTTCGGCCTGGCCTCGTACCTGTTCTTGATTCTGCTTGTACTGGAGCCCGTCCGGCTGCTGTTGCGGCGCTGGGCGAGGGGTAGACCACCGGCGGCGTCGGACAGCACCGATGCGCAGCTGAACCGTCGTCTGTTCCTGGCGCGGTCCGGCGCTGTCGTGGCGGGTGCCGCGTCGGTCGGATTGGTCGGGGTCGGCGCGGCCAACGCGCTCGGTTCGCCTGATCTGCTGCGCGTTCCCGTGCACCTGCGCCGACTCGACCCCGCATTCAACGGCTTCCGGATCGCTGTGGTGTCGGATATCCATCTGGGCCCGCTCAGCGGTCGCGCGCACACCGAGCGCATCGTCGAGATGATCAATGCGACCGAGCCCGACCTCGTGGCGATCGTCGGTGACCTGGTGGACGGCACGGTCGAGGAGCTCGGGGCGGCGGCGGAACCTCTGCGCGACTTGCACTCCCGCGAAGGAACGTTCTTCGTCACCGGCAACCACGAGTACTTCGTCGACGACACGGCATCGTGGCTAAGGGAGCTGGAGCGCCTCGGTCTGCAGCCGCTGCGCAACGAGAACACGGCGATATCGCGCGGCGCCGCGGCGTTCGACCTGGCCGGGGTCAACGACGTCGCGGGGAAGAACCGGTCTGATCCGCCGGACTTCGACCGCGCCCTGTCCGGCGTAGCCGCCGACCGCCCGACGATTCTGCTTGCCCACCAACCGGTTCAGGTCCACGAAGCCGCGGCGCGGGGAGTGGACCTGCAACTGTCGGGTCACACGCACGGTGGTCAGATGTGGCCATTCCACTACGTCGTCCGACTCGCGCAGCCGACGCTGGCCGGATTGTCGACAGTGGACCACACCCAGCTCTACGTCACCCGGGGTGCCGGTTTCTGGGGGCCTCCGGTCCGCATCGGCGCACCACCGGACATCTCGCTGCTGACATTGCGGTCGGACCAGTAGATCGCTTTGGCCGTGGCCAGGCCCATGCCGGAACTGGCGTCGGTGACCATCGCGACCTGGCCTGTGAAGTCCTAGGTCGGGTTCATGTCATCCACCCAACCCGCTGTCGGCATGCCTCGGCCGAGCCTGCGCCCACAACACGTGATCCCGCACTACCATGGCGATTGGAGCGGAGTGCATCATGACCGACCAGATCGATTTGAGCGAACAGGAAAAGCAGGCTGAGCTCGACCTCAACCAGCTCAAACAGCTTGTCGGCCTGGTCGACTACGACCAGAGCCACGATCCCTTTCCCGTCAACGGCTGGGACGCCATCGTTTTCGTCGTCGGTAATGCCACTCAGGCCGCCGGCTACTACCAGGCGATATGGGGCATGGAGTTGGTCGCCTACTCGGGCCCGGAGACCGGCAACCGTGACCACAAGGCGTTCGTCCTGCGCTCGGGTTCGATCCGGTTTGTCCTGAAGGGCGCGGTGAGTCCCGGCAGCCCGCTCGTGGCCCACCACGCCAAGCACGGCGACGGCGTCGTCGACATCGCACTAGAGGTTCCTGACGTGGACAAGTGCATCCGCCATGCGCGGCGCACCGGCGCGACCGTTCTTGAGGAACCACACGACCTGTCCGACGCACATGGCGCCGTGCGGGTCGCGGCCATCGCGACATACGGCGAAACGAGGCACACCCTCGTCCAGCGCGAAGTGAATGGTGTCCGGTACCACGGTCCCTATCTACCGGGCTATCAGCCGACGACGAGCACCTACGTCAAGCGCGCCGGTGCGCCCAAGCGACTCTTCCAGGCACTGGATCACATCGTCGGCAACGTCGAACTCGGCAAGATGGACGATTGGGTCGACTTCTACCGCCGTGTCATGGGGTTCGTGAACATGGCGGAGTTCATCGGCGACGACATCGCCACCGACTATTCGGCGCTGATGTCGAAGGTCGTCGCCAACGGCAACCACCGGGTCAAGTTCCCCCTCAACGAACCCGCCGTCGCCAAACGTAAGTCCCAGATCGACGAGTACCTGGAGTTCTATCGCGGCCCAGGAGCGCAGCATCTGGCGCTGGCCACCGACGACATCCTGCGCAGCGTCGATGAGTTGCGCAGCCGGGGCGTGCAATTCCTCGACACTCCCGACGCCTACTACGAGGATCCGCAACTGCGCGCCCGTATCGGCGAAGTTCGGGTACCGGTGGAAGAACTGCACAAGCGGGGCATCCTGGTCGACCGGGACGACGACGGGTACCTGCTGCAGATTTTCACCAAACCACTGGGCGACCGGCCGACGGTCTTCTTCGAGCTCATCGAGCGGCACGGATCGCTGGGCTTCGGCAAGGGCAACTTCAAGGCACTGTTCGAGTCGATCGAGCGCGAGCAGGAAAAGCGCGGCAACCTCTGATGACCGAATACCAGTCCGGCTTCGGCAACAGTTTCGAAACCGAGGCCTTGCCGGGAGCGCTTCCTGTCGGTCGAAACTCGCCCCAGCGCTGTGCGTATGGTCTCTACGCCGAACAGCTCAGCGGATCGCCCTTCACCGCACCGCGCGCTCACAACGAACGGTCGTGGCTGTATCGGATCCGCCCCAGTGTGGCCCACTCGGGCCGATTCACGGCCGTGGACACCGAGCGGGTCGCATTTTGGCGTACGGCGCCGGACGACGCTCCGCCCGTGCCGATCGCCCAAATGCGGTGGAACGCACTACCGATCACCGACGAAGCCACTTTCATCACCGGGATCAGGACCATCACCACCGGCGGTGACGCCGGAACCCGCACAGGATTCGCGTGCAGCGTCTACCTCATCACCAACTCTATGGTGGACAGCTGCTTTTACAACGGTGACGCAGAGATGCTGTTCGTCCTGGAACACGGAAATGTCCGGTTCTGGACCGAATTCGGCATCATCGACGCGGAACCCAGCGAGATCGTCGTCATCCCGCGAGGCGTGAAATTGCGCGTCGAGGTGCCCGACGGTGCTGCGCGCGGCTACCTGTGCGAGAACTACGGCGGGGCATTCACCCTTCCCGAGCGTGGCCCGATCGGTGCCAACTGTCTGGCGAATTCGCGAGACTTCCTGACCCCCGTCGCGGCGTACGAGGACCGCGATGTCCCGTCCACCCTCTACGTCAAGTGGGGCGGCACCCTGTGGCAGACCGAACTGGGCCATTCGCCACTCGATGTGGTTGCCTGGCATGGGAATTACGCGCCGTACAAATACGATCTACGACGGTTCTCACCGGTCGGGCCCGTGCTGTTCGATCACGCCGACCCGTCCATCTTCACGGTCTTGACCTCGCAGAGTGAGACCCCGGGAACCGCCAACATCGACTTCGTCTGCTTCCCGGAGCGCTGGATGGTCGCCGAGGACACCTTCAGGCCCCCCTGGTACCACATGAACGTGATGAGCGAGTTCATGGGACTCGTTCGCGGTGTCTACGACGCCAAACCCGACGGCTTCGTGCCGGGCGGCTTCAGCCTGCACAACGGCATGATGCCACACGGACCCGATGCCCAGGCCTTCGAAGCCGCCAGCACCGTGGCGCTGAAGCCGGTGAAACAGGAGAACACCCTGGCTTTCATGTTCGAAACCCGCTTCCCGCAGAAGGTTACGCGTTACGCGGCCGACGTTCCGGAGCGACAACTCGATTATGCGGACTGCTGGAGCGGCCTGACCAAACGATTCGACCCGAGCCGGCCGTGACATTGCCGAGAAGCTGGGTCGCCTCCGCGGCCCCCGGCAGTGATTTCCCCTTGCAGAACCTGCCGTTCGGGGTGGTGGCCGGGGCGGGGGACCAACCGCACGGTGTCGTCCGCATCGGCGACGAGGTAGTCCACCTGCAGGGGCTCGTGGCCTCGGGACTGCTCGACGAACCGGCTCAGTCTGCCGCCGACGCCGCGGCCGGCGGCGCACTCAACGAGCTGTTCGCACTCGGCGCCGAACCCCGCATCGCGTTGCGTGCAGCGCTCCAATCGCTGCTCATCGAAGGTTCACCACGACAACGTGCAGTCGCTGAATTCCTCACTCCGGTATCGGAAGTCGATGTCCTGCTGCCTGCCCGGATCGGCGACTACACCGACTTCTACGTCGGAATTCATCATGCCCGCAACATCGGAGCGCTGTTCCGGCCCGACGACCCGCTGCTGTCCAACTACAAGTGGATGCCCATCGCCTACCACGGCAGGGCCTCGAGTGTTCGAGTCAGCGGCACGCCGATCATGCGTCCGCACGGCCAGCTCAAGCTCGCGGAGACACCCACGTTCGCGCCGACGCGCCGGCTGGATTTCGAGCTGGAACTGGGGGTCTGGATCGGGCCGGGGAATCGGCCCGGTGAGCCGATATCCCTTACGCAGGCCGAATCCCACGTCGCCGGCTACTGCCTGCTCAACGACTGGTCCGCGCGCGACGTGCAAGCCTGGGAGTACCAACCGCTGGGGCCGTTTCTCTCGAAGAACTTCGGTACCACGGTCTCACCGTGGGTGATCACCCCGGAGGCGTTGGCGCCGTTCCGGATCCCGGTGACGCGGCCGGCGGGCGACCCGGAGCCGCTGGCCCATCTCGACAGCGAGGCGCACCGTGCCCACGGCGGACTCGACCTCGAACTTGAAGTGCTGCTGCGCACCGCACAGATGCGCCAGGCCGGTGCCGCACCGCACATCATCGCGCGGTCCTCCACGCGGCACATGTACTGGAGCGTGGGACAGATGATCACCCATCACACCAGCAACGGATGCGACCTGCGGCCAGGCGACCTGCTGGGGAGCGGCACTCTCTCCGGGCCGGAGCCTGGCTCCGCGGGCAGCCTGATGGAGCTCAGTCACGGTGGCAAAGACTCGATCACCCTGCCGAACGGGGAAACCCGCACGTTCCTCGAAGACGGTGACGAGATCACCCTGACCGCACATGCGCGCCGCCCGGGTCTCGCCACGATCGGCTTCGGCGAATGCGCCGCGGTGGTGCACCCTCCACTGCGCCGAGAGGACGGTTTTTGACCCGAAATCAGGGATTTTCCACAATAATCCGTAGTCTCGGCGGGCATGGACTACATCGTGAGCACCATCCGATAGCGAGCCCGGCCCTCCGCCATGTCGGCGTAGGCCCGGGCTGCCTCTTCCAACGGGCACTCCTGGATCTGCGCCCGGATGTTGTTGAGCAGTGCGAAATTCATGGTGTCCTCGACATCGGCCGCGGTGCCGCTCGGGTGGCCGACCACGCTGAGCGCCGGCGTGATGAGCTGGACGGGACTGATCGGCAGCGGCTCGCCCGACACGCCGATCACCACCAGTTCGCCACGGGGATTCAGGCCGCCGACGGTCTGCGCGATGGCCTGCGAATTCGCCGCTGTCGCAAGCACGACCGAGACACCCTTGAGCTTCCGCAACGATGCACTGACGTCGCCGGCGGTCGAATCGACATAGTGCTGGGCTCCGAACCGGTAAGCGTCTTCGGCCTTTTCGGGCCCGCGCGCGATGGCGATGGTCTCGAAACCCATGGCGCGTGAGAACTGTATGCCGAGATGACCGAGGCCGCCGACGCCGAGAACGGCCACGCGGTCACCCGCGACGGCGCCGGTGCTCCGCAACGCGTGGTAGGTCGTGACACCCGCGCATCCCATCGGCGCGGCCTCGGTGAACGACAGCCCGTCCGGGATCCGGGCGAGCGCCGTTGCGGGGGCCGTGACCGACTGTGCGTATCCGCCGGGGTAATGCCAACTGGGAACCTGGCCGTTCTCACAATGGATGAGCCAGCCCTTGCGGCATTGTTCGCAGTGGTTGCAATTGCCGCCGAACCAGCCGACCGCCACCCGGTCGCCCACCGCGAACCCTTCCACGCCGTCACCGAGTTCGTCGATGGTGCCCGCGATTTCGTGGCCGAGGGTCAGCGGCCACGTCATGCCGGGGAAGTTGCCGTGGACGAACTCGCGGTCGGTGCCGCAGACACCGCACGCGCGCACCGCGATGCGGACATGTCCGGGTGGGGGCGGGGCGGTCTCGACATCGACGAGCTCGAGCGGGCTGTCAGCCGCGTTGACGTGTACCGCACGATGCATGCCCATGTCTGGCCTCCTGTGGTCGGATGAACTGGCAGCGACGTTGCCACCACCAGAGGCTGCCCGGGAGCGGATTCACGGGAATGTCACGTTATTCCGGCCAGCTGTTGTCGAGGATGATCTGTACGAAGTCGTCGCGGACGAACGTGTCGTCGAAGTGCTCCAACACGTCGGCGTTGACATTGCCGAAGGTGCTGCGGGGCCGGTGCACGTTGCCGTCGGTGAAGGCCTTGAGGATGCGCCGCTTGAAATCGGGGCGCGGGTGCGCGGCCGTCACGGCCTGCAGCGCTTCGGGCGTGAGAGCGTCACGCCCGATGCCCAGGACATCGGTTTCGACGCCCGCGGTCACCAGCGCGATCTCCGGATCGAGGAACTCCGGCACGCCCGGGGTGGTGTGCAGTGCGATGCCGAGCCACACCTTGCGGATGGACTCCTCGTCGACGCCGCGCTCCCGCAGGAAGTCGCGGGCGGCGTTCGCGCCGTCGACCTCGAAGCGCAACATCGATCCGCGGTAGCCCTCGGTGAGCCCGATGTCGTGGAACATCGCTCCGGCGTAGAGCAACTCCAGGTCGGGTTCGAGCCCCAGCCGGCGTCCCTGCAGTGCGCCGAACAGGAACACCCTGCGCGAGTGGTGGAACAGCAGGTCGTCTTCCGCGTCGCGGATGAACGCGGTGACGTCCCGCACCAATTCGGTGTCGGGCACGACGATATCGGCGATGGTTTCGGCGGATGTGGTGGACATGGCGGGCTCCATTTCGGAATTCGGACCGGCTGACTACCTCCGCCAGTCTGCGGCGACGGCCGGTCCGACTGCTCCTGTCCGATGCGCCATCTATCCCACAGAATGCGACATCACGCCATCAGGCGCTGCGCTGGTCCGGTACCGGCTCGAGGCCTGTCGTGGGTGCTGCGGATTCGGCCGACGACGGCCGGAGAACCGCTGGACGCCACCGCTGCGGAAGTGCGTAGAGGACGCCGCCGAACGCCAGGACGGCCACCAGCGCACCGACGGCGACCAGTATGTCCGGGGCCCCGGAGAAGATGTTCTCCAGCAGCATGTATGCGCCGAACAGCAGGAACAGCGTGGCCGCGCCGAGCTGGATGAACCGCTCGGGCAGGTGCTTGCCGGCGATGGCTCCGACCAGGATCGCGAGAGCGTCGGCCGCCACCATGCCCACGGTCGACCCGATCCACACACCCACCCAGTCGTTGTCCGCGGCTAGCGTGATGGTCGCGAGCATCGTCTTGTCACCGAGTTCGGCGAGCATGAACGCGGATGTGACCACGAAGAACGCCGGAGCGGTGGCCCGCTGAGCCCGGGTGGCCTCCTCGTCGGTGAGCCGGTCACCGCGCAGCGTCCACAGCCCGAAGAAGACGAACGCGACGCCGGCGATGAGACCGAGGAGGTGGGTCGGCAGGGCCGCGCCGAGGTAGTGGCCGATGGCGACGGAGAGGATGTGGACGGCGGTGGTCGCGGCGGTGATCCCGCCGAGCACCACCCACCAGCGATAACGCAGGGCAAACGTCATGGCCATCAGCTGGGACTTGTCGCCCAGCTCGGCCACGAAGATCACAGCGAAGCTGAGCAGCACGGCGGCGAACACCACAACTCCTTGTTCGGTGGCTGCCGTTCGGGGCGTGAAAAGCCTCCGGCCGGCAACCGAATACGGTCTGTTCGGCCGAAGGTCTCGCCCACCGGATGATGATCCGGTTCGAGCAACCGGGCCAGGCGTGATGCCGCGCGGCCAGTATGTCGATTGCCCGATTCGGGGGCTACTCCCCTTCGTCGTTGCCCAGGTTACCCACCCGGCGACCCACCGTGCAACTCGGTGTGAGCGAAATCCCCTCACTGCCAATAAGTTTGGGCTCTAGGCCGATTAAGTTCGGGATCCCTGATTCGTCGGGGCAGGGGATCCGGATCTGGTATTCCGCACCGCGGCATCACTGTTGCCGTGCGTCCCCATCCCTCAGGCACTGTCTCGTAGGATGATATTTCCGATCAGTACGTAGAGGCCTCTTTTGGAGATGCGATGGCGACGCCGGACGGTAAGCCGACCAGCAACATGCGTTCGCTGGAGCGTGCCTTCGATGTTCTCGCCGTCTTGCAGGAAGCAAAGCAGCCATTGCGGCTCAGCGAGGTTGGGCGGGCGTGCGGTCTTCATATCGCTACCGTCCAGCGGATCCTCAACGTGTTGCTCGATCGGGGATATGCGGCACGCACAGGCGACGCGTATACGGCCGGGCCGGCAGCGTTGGCGGTGGCGCATGCCTTCATGGTCACCAGCCCGCTGAACCTGTTGGCGCAAACCACACTCCAGCAACTCGCCGCCAGTACGGGCTATACCGCCTCTCTGTATGTGCGGGTGGAGAATTCACGCGTACTCGTCGCACGTGTGGAAAGCGGCAGTCCGCTGAGTTATGTGCTCCCGGTCGGCGAGCGTCTGCCGCTCTATCTGGGGAGTGCGGGAAAGATCTTTCTGGCAGAAATGGCCAGAGGAGAGATCGAGGCCATCCTCCCCGACTCTGGACGTATCGACCTGGCGTCGGGCAAATCGATCACCAAGGACGAGTTGTTCGTTCAGCTCGAGGAGATTCGAATGGCTGGTCACGCTGTCTCTGTCAGTGAACGCAACTATGGCATCGCATCGATCACGGCTCCGGTGCGCTCGGCTGACGGAGCACTCGCTGCTGTTCTTGGGGTGACCGGACCCGCGGACGAACTCAGTGACTCGCAGGTCGCACGCCTGATCACCGAGGTTCGCCGCGCCGCGGCCGCGCTCGGTGCGCGGATTCCTGACGCCGGCTGATCTGAGACCAGGGCGGCTCAGCCCTTTGACCCAAACTCGTTGCAGAGTAACGGGTTTCATATCACCGCACACGCTGCTCTGGGCTGGTCGGATACCGCGGGTCTGCCGGCCTTCAGTTGTAACGCCCTTGACATCAGCGTCCCGGTGTGACCACCATTACTCTACTAACTGATAGAAGCTATCATAGAGTGAGAGAGTAGCCGATGGTGACGCACCACGATCCCGATACGCCACCCGCGGGATTCCCGCACCCTGGCCGGACTCAGCGCGTGCTCGTACCGGCTGGTCAGCTCGCGCTGGCTGCACTCGGCGCGTACGTCGCTGTCGAGGCAACGTCGCTCGGCTTGTGGACCAATCTCGGTCCCGGCCCTGGGTTGTTGCCGCTGATACTGGGTGTCGCCCTCTTCGGGCTCACGGCGGTGTGGGCCGTCCAATCGATGGCCGAGCGGCGCGCAGCCAGCGCCGGTGATGACCACACTGAAGTGGCCGAACGGCTCGACCGTCCGTACATCCTGGGTGTCGTCGGCGGGCTGATCCTTCTCGCGGCCTTGATGGAGGTGCTGGGTTTCCAGATCTCGATGGCGGCGTTCCTGTTCGCCGAGCTCGTGTTCTTGGGTCGGCAGCGCTGGTGGCTTGCGGCCGGGGTCGCCGCGGTAGGCGGATTCGGCATCTTCGCGCTGTTCGATCGAGTCCTGGCACTCCAACTGCCCATGTCCGCGCTGCCGTTCCTGTCCGGCTTGGGGCTCTGACATGGACGTTCTGCTCGATCTGGCGAACGGCTTCGCCACAGCGCTGACCCTGGAAAACCTCGCCTATGCGCTGATCGGATGTCTCCTGGGCACGCTGATCGGCGTGCTACCCGGCATCGGGCCCGTCGCGGGCGTCGCGCTGCTGATCCCACTGACCATGAACCTGGACCCGGCCAGCGCGATCATCATGCTCGCCGCCATCTTCTACGGAACCACTTACGGCGGCACGATCACGAGCGTCTTGTTGAACACGCCGGGTGAGGCGGCGTCCGCGATCACCACGATCGACGGTTACGAGATGACCAAACAGGGGCGCGCCGGCACGGCGTTGACCATCGCCGCGGTCGGATCCTTCGTCGGGGGAACAGTCGCCACGATCCTCCTCGTGGTGGCCGCCCGCCCGCTGGGTTCACTCGGCTTGAAGATCGGCCCGCCCGAGTTCTTTGCCTTGGTTCTGGTGGGGCTGTCCTTGTTGGTGGCGTTGTCCGGACGGTCCATGGTGCGGGCATTGATCTCCGGGGTGCTCGGCCTGATCATCGCGATGATCGGCATCGATCCCGTCGCGGGCGCCCCGAGATTCACGTTCGGCTCCGAGCGCCTGCTCGACGGCGTCAGCTTCGTGGCGATCGTCGTCGGCTTGTTCGGACTGTCCGAACTGCTGATGGCCGGTCGAACCAAGATCGCTGGGGCGAGGGCGCCCGGCTTTCGCTCGCTGCTGCCGACGCGTGAGGATTTTCGGCGCAGCGCGCCCGCGATCGGACGCGGAACGGTCATCGGCTCGGCGCTCGGCCTGATCCCGGGCATGACCGGATCGGTGTCGTCGCTGCTGTCCTATGGTGCGGAGAAGCGGTTCTCGCGCTACCGCGACCAACTCGGCCACGGCGCCATCGAAGGCGTCGCGGGGCCGGAGACAGCGAACAACGCGCACGCCAACGGCGCGCTGATACCGCTGTTCACCCTCGGTCTGCCGGCCTCGCCCACCATTGCGGTGCTCATGGGCGCATTCCTGCAGCAGGGACTGACACCGGGACCGACGTTGTTCGCCGAGGACAGCACCGTCGCCTGGGCGATTATCGCCAGCTTGTTCATCGGCAACGTCATCCTGCTCGCGCTCAACGTTCCGCTCGTGAAGGTGTGGACGTCGATTCTTCGGGTGCCTTATCCGATCCTGGCCGCCTTCATCCTGTTGTTCCTCGTCGTCGGCTCGTACACGATCAACCTCACGGTCTTCGACGTGTACATCATGATCGGCGCAGGCGTCCTCGGGTTAGTCATGCGCCAACTCGACATCCCTTTGGCGCCGCTGGTTCTCACCCTCGTTCTCGGGCCCCTCATGGAGCGTTCGCTGCGGGAGTCGTTGGAACTGTCGCAGGGTGACCCGACGGTCTTCATCACCCGGCCGATCAGTGCTGTCTTCATTGTGGTTGCCGGCTTGATCGTGTTGAGCCCCCTGCTGAAACTGCGCAAACCTCGTGTGCTGCAGGACGACCCCGAAACCTGAGCAGTCCGCATCGACTCATCGACAAAGGAGAAGTCATGTCCCCCAGACGACTACGTGTTGCCGCCGTCACCGCGGTGATCGCGTCGCTGACGCTTGCCGGTTGCGGCAGGCCCACCACCGAAGGCGCCAGCTCCGGCGATGGCTGGCCCGGCAACAAGCCGATCGAGCTGGTCGTCGCGTTCGCACCCGGCGGTGCCGTCGACACCGCGGCGCGGCTGGTCGCGCCTGAGCTGGAAAAGGAGCTCGGTACCAATGTCGAGGTGGTCAACCGGCCAGGGGCCGGCGGCCAGATCGGCTACACCGAGCTGACGAGTGCCAAGCCCGACGGCTACACGATCGGGGCAACCGGATCGCCGTCAGTCGTCGTCTCGCCGCTCGATCCAGCACGCGGCGCAAAGTTCACGCGCGATAGCTTCCAGCCGCTGGGTATGCAGGTGGTCGACCCGGCCGTCGTCGGCGTCGCACCCGATAGTCCCTACACCTCGCTCGCCGCACTGATCGATGCAGCCAAGGCGCAGCCCGGCAAGATCACCGCGACCACCACCGGAATCCAAACCGGTGAACACTTCGCGATCGCCCAGATCAAACAGGCGACCGGCGCCGAACTGGCGCCCGTGCATTTCTCCGAAGGTCAATCACAAGCCGTCGCCGCCTTTCTCGGTAACCATGTGCCGGTCTATGTGGGAAGTGCCAGCGATGTGATCGACCTGGTGAAGCAGAACAAGATCCGGGTGCTGGGTGTGATGGATTCCCAGCGCAGCGCCTTTCTGCCCGAGGTGCCGACATTCCAGGAATCCGGCTTCGACGTCGTCTCCGCCACTGCGCGTGGCTATTCCGCACCCGCCGGGGTGCCCGAGGCGGTGTCGGGCAAGCTGCAGACCGCTCTCAAGGCGGCAATCGAGAACGAAACGGTGAAAAGAAGAATGACCGACCTTGGCCTGGAAACCCGCTACCTCGACTCCCAGAAGTACGAAGACCTGTGGACAGAGCAGGAAACCACCTACAAGAACCTCATGCCCGCAGTGACCAAGGAAGGCGCCTGATGACCATCTCTGCGACTGAAAACGCCGCCAACCGTTTTCGGCGTCCCTCCGCCGAACTGCTCGAGAGCTTCGCCAAGTTGCCGACGGCCAACGTTGCGGATGCCATGGACCGCCTGGGCGCTCTGGACTCCCGGATCAAACCCGTGTGGGCAGGCGCTACCATCGTCGGCCCGGCCTTTACCGTGTGGACCCGCGCCGGGGACAACAAATTCTTGCACGAGGCACTGCGGTTGGCCGCCCCCGGTGACGTACTTGTCGTCAACGGTGAAGCCGACGAATCCCGCGCGCTCATCGGCGAACTCATGGCTGAACGCGCCAAAACGAGAGGCATCGCCGGATTCGTGATCGACGGCGCCGTCCGCGACGCCGATACGATCGGCGAGATCGAAGTGCCGGTCTTCGCTCGCGCCATCACACCCGCTGGTCCCTACAAGCACGGCCCTGGGCGGCTGGCGTGCACAGTCGCGGTGGGCGGTGTGGCAGTCATTCCCGGTGACATCGTGCTCGGAGACTCTGACGGCGTCGTCGTCGTGCCACAGGGTGTTGCGGCTGAGGTGCTGACTCGTGCCGAAGCCAAGTTCGCCGACGAGACCGCACGACGCGCCGACATCAAGGCAGGACGAAAATGAACGCGCACAACAGTTCTCCCATGCAGTGCGCTGTGATCGGCCTCGGTGAGGCGGGTGCGAAGTACGCCGCAGCGCTCGTAGACAACGGGTACTCCGTCACCGGGTTTGACCCGAGCCCCGTACCGACACCGTTGGGTGTGCACCGCAGCGGAGATGTCGCAGACGCCGTTCGCGGTGCGAAGATCGTACTCGTGCTGACCGCAGCCAAGGCCGCTCGACCCGTCGCCGAAGCCTGCGTACCGGCGCTCGACTCCGACGTCTGTTACGCCGACTTCACGTCTTCCGCCCCGGCAGCGATGCGCGACATCGCCGACCTGGTCGAGCAGACCGGCGCCGAGTTCTGTGACGTTGCGATCCTCGGACCGGTCTCATGGCACGGTGCCCGAACGCCCCTCATGTTGGCCGGCAGCGGAGCCTCTCGCATCGCCGAGTTGGCGACGGGCTGGCAAGCTCCGTTCGAGGTCGTCGACGGGCCGGCGGGATCTGCGATGGCGCACAAGCTGTTGCGTAGTGTGCTGATGAAAGGTCTCGCCGGAGTTGTCACCGAAGCGGTGACCGCCGGCGCAGCTGCCGGCTACGAGACGTGGATCCGCGATCAGATCGCCGCACAACTTGCAGGCGACGGACACGCCGTCGTCGATCGATTGCTGACCGGCACGCGCAAGCATGCCGAGCGGCGGGCGCAGGAGATGCGGGAAACTGCGCAGTATCTCGATGAACTCGGGTCACCGGCCGAGCTGACCCGAGCGACCGAGCAGGCCCTGCGTCGTATCGCAGCGGAGCATCCCGTGTCGGATCGAACGGCGTAAAGGCGAGACGATGATCGGGCTCTGGGCTCTCGGCGTGTATCTCGCCACAATCCTGATCTGGACGACGATTCTCCGGCGAAACGTCGGCGAAGCGATGGTGCTCGGCTTCATCGTCGCGGCTGCCTTCGGCGGCAGCGCGGCGCTCACCACGGGCTGGCAGGCCTTGTACAAAGCGCTGACCGACGAGATCGTTTACGCCACGGTGATATTCGTGTTCATGGGATTCCTCCTTGAGCGCAGCGGCGTGACCTACCGCATGATCAATCTGTTGGATGCGTTGATCGGTCAACGTCGCGGTGGGCCGGCATATGTTTCGACTCTCGCGTCGGCGGGGCTCGGCAGTATCGTCCATAACCAGGCAGCGATCGCCGCGACAGTCGGATCGGTCACGATCCCTTGGATGGAACGTGAGAAGGTCGATCGCACAACGGCGGCGACCATAGTTGCCGGCAATGCCGGGATGGGCATCACCTTCCCGTTCAGCGCGTCGATGTTCGTTCTCGTGGGTGCGTCCGCCGGTGGCGCGGCCCTCGAATTGAACTCGCTCATCATGCCTCTGGTGGCCGGTGGGCTCTGGTGCGTGCTTCACCGGCTGATCGTGACCACGATCTTCGTACGGCGGTCCTCGGCTGCCGACTCGCAGCGACCAGAGCGGGTCCGCCTCGGCGACGCGTTCCGCAACGGATGGTCGACGCTGCTGTTGTTCGTGGTCATCGCTGTGCCCATCATCCTCACCACAGGCGCCGTCGCGCGCGTTCTCAGCGACCACGTCGGCGTCGACATCACTGAGTCGGTGAGCCTGATCTTCTGGATGCCCGTGCTGCTGATCGCCACGGGGCTGTTGCTCGGCCGTGGACAGCTTCCCACCACAGCAGCGAAGTGGGTTGGCCTCCTGTGCGATTCGGCGCCGCGGTTCGGCCTGGTGGGGATGACGGTGATCTTCGCTTTTGCCGGCGCCAATTGTCTGGCGACCACCGGTTTGCCCGAAGAACTTGCCGGCCTGCTCGACGGCCTCGACCTCCCGGTGGCGCTTCTTGCTCTGATCATCGGAATCATCGTGATCGCTGTCGCGGCGCCGCTGTCGTCCACGGCGACCATGGCGGCAGTCGGCACCATCGGTGTTGCTGCGCTCGCTGCGGCCGGGGTACCAGCGACCACAGCCGCAGTCGCCGTGCTGATCTTCTCCTCGTGTGAGGCGGCCGTACCTCCCGGCGGCGCACCGCTTTACGTCGCGTGCGGAATCGCCAGAGTGGACCCACTTCGAACCTTCCGGCCGATGTTTCTCTATTACGCCCTACCGCTTCTCGGCATCGGAATACTCGTCGCATCCGGAATCCTTCCCGTTTGACAGGAGACAGGCGATGGCCTACTCGATCACCAGAATCATCTTCGTCATTTCCGCTGCGCTCGCGCTCCTCGGTGGCCTCGTATTCGTGGGATGCCAAGCGATCGGCCTGGCCGTTGGAGCACCCGCCCTGGTCGATGGTCCCAACGGAATCGCCAAGACGATCTTGTGTATCGCGGGATCGGTCGCCGCCATCGCCGCGTTTCTGCTCGGCTACCTGAAGCATGAAGTGCCGGTTGCGCACGAAAAGGGCGTGGTGCGATGACCAAGCACTCTCTTCCCCGGCGGCAGGAACTGAAGCGCCGGCCGGGTCAGTTGAGCGGCACGTCGTGGGGACTGTTCCCCGATCCGTGGCGGGGAGCCCCCTCGTTCGTCAACAGCGACACCGTCATCGACGCGGTCCGGTCCGTCACGCGGGGTGAGGTGTTCGGTCTGGATTACCCGATAGACGCATTCATGCCGGGAATGTCGAAGGCGAGAAAGCCGGCCAGGCATGTCGTATACGCCAATCATCCCGCGCATCGCGACGACTATCTGGACGGGTACTACCTTCAGGCCTCCACCCAGGTCGATGGGCTGAGACATCGCAGAGCAGACGGTGCGGGTTTCTACGGCGGGGTGCCGGACGAACGCATCACCGCAGACACCGCCGACCTTGGTATCCAGGTGTGGGCCGACGATCCGATAGTGACACGTGGATTGCTCGTTGACCTTGCCGGCCACCTGGAGTCCACAGGGACGGGGGTCGATCACCGCGAGGGCCAGGCACTCGGCTACGAAACGATCCGCGAGACGCTCGCCGCGCAGTCCGTCGAGCCTCGTCGCGGCGACGTCATAATGTTCCATACCGGGTGGAGCGAGTGGTTTCTCGGTCTTCCACCCAGTGCTCGGCTTGACCAACAGGCCAGTGGGCGCGCGTCCGGGCTGGCCCAGAGCGAGGAGCTTCTCGACTGGGCTTGGGACACGGGCGTGGCGCTCCTTGCGGCTGACAATTTCGCCGTCGAATGCCTTCCCCCGCTGAGCGATTCACCCTTCGCCGAATCCGCGCCGCACGACAAGGGCATGATGCATCAGGAATTTCTTGCGAAGCTGGGCATCCCGCTCGGCGAACTCTGGAAACTCGGGCCGCTCGCCCGGCGTATGCGTGAACTCGGTCGTTGGGAGTCCCTGCTCATCGTCAAACCGTTGAACGTGATCGGAGGCACCGGGTCTCCGGCCAATGCAACGGCGATCCTGTGAATGTCTGCGCCGAGACTACGCAAATTGGCAGGTATTACCGATTTTCTCGCCAGAACACGTAGTCTCGGCGCGAGGGATGAGCTCAAACCCGTTGCGGTACCACGGCGTTGATCGCTTCGTCGAGAAACTCGGCGGGCACCTCAGGCCACTCCGGATCCCATCGACCGGCCCGTTGCGCGGCGCGTAGTGCCGACAGGGTCGCGACGACATGCGGGCCGCCGTCAACCAGGTAACGGAGCATCTGCAACTGTGCGCATTGTGCCGCCACGCCCGCGATCAGGGCTTTTGCCTCCGCGGTCCGCCCGTCGGCCGCCAAGCACGCGCCCAGGAGCCGCCGCGCCCGCAGCATCGCCTGGGGCCGGTTCTGCTGCGCCAGGCGATCCACCCACTCGCGCGCCCACCGGCAGGCCAGATCGCGTTTGGCCGGGTCGTCCGCTTTGATCAACGTGCGGATCGCCGAAGCCTCTTCGAACTGCACGGCGATCTCGTCCATCGCGTCGACCGGTTGCCTGCGCGCGTCATACGGCGTCACCGGCATCGGACCGAATTCCGGGTGCGGGGGCAGCCCGAGACGGATGCGCTCGTGCTCGGCCAATGCGCGCAGCCGGTTCAACGACAGATTGCGTGCGACCCGGGTGGCCTCGTCGAGTCGCTGCGCGGCCGCCAGCCGATCACCCTGCAATGCCTTGATGCGGGCGTTGATCACGTACCGGGCGATCTTGAAGTCGACGGAGCCGCCTTCGGGGCCCAGCTTGTAGCCCTCGTCGAGCAGGCGTTCGGCCTCGTCGAGATCGCCCCGTTCATAAAGCAATTCGCCCAGAAGCGAACTCGCGAGCCGGGCGGTGTAGGAGTGGACGCCGCCGGACCGTTTGGCGATTCGCAGCGCCCTGCGGAAGTACTGCTCGGCCGTGGTGTTGTCGAGCACCAGGTGATATGCCAATCCGGTGAAGCACAATCCGTTGACGATTGTGAACGCGTCACCGCTGCGTTCGTAGAACGGTGCGGCCCACGCCTGAATCCGGTTGACCTCGTCGAGGTCGTACCGGTAGGCGGCGGCGAACGTGGCGACGTTGGCCGCAGAGGCAACACTGAACGGCCGCAGGCGGTCCCGGCGTTGCAGGCACAGGGCGATGTGGCCGTCGATGCCTGCGAGCCGGTCGGAGCGCAGGTCCGAAACCCCGCGCACGACACCGGCTTCGGCGCGGATGTCGGCGATCTCGTCGGCGGACAACCCGCAGCCGTCCAACGTCGAGTCCACCAACTCCAAAGCCTGCTCGGCGGAGGAGATGCGGTGCAGCACGATGTTGGCCCAGGCCAGCGCGAGCTGCAGCCGGGGATGGGACTGCACGGCGGCGGGCGGCAGCTTGCCCGCCAGTCCGATCAGCGTGGCCATCTGGGAGTTGGCCACCATGGTGAGGCCGTCGTTCTCGACGATGGTCACCGCGCGTTGTTCGTCTCCGGCCGCCAGCGCGTGATCGACTGCCTCACTGATCAATCCGTGTTCGGCGCACCAGTCCGAGGCCAGCCGGTGCAAGCGGGTCACGCGCTCGGGAGTGTCCCGACTGAGCCGGTGGCGGAGAAAGTCACGGAACAGTTGGTGATACCGGAACCATTGTTCGTCGATCCTGCGCAGGAACAGGTCGCGCTCCTCGACACGCTCCAGCATCGCCAACCCGTCGGGCACCCCGGTCAACGCGGCCGCCAAGCCGCCGCAGATCCGTTCGGTGATCGACGTGGCCAGCAGGAAGTCGAGCATGGACGGCTCGAGGGTGTCGAGCACGTTCTCGGCGAGGAACTCGCTGATCGCGTGGTGGCGACCCGTCATCGTCCCGATGAGCTCGACAGGATCGTCGCGATCGCGCAGCGACAGCGAGGCCAGCTGGAGCGCGGCCACCCAGCCGTCGGTCTTGGCGGTGAGTTCCTCGACGTCGGTGTGGTCCAGGTCCAGCCCGCTGAGGTCCACCAGGAAATGCTCGGATTCGGCGACGTCGAAACGCAAAGCGGTGGAGTCGATTTCGACGAGCTCGCCTTGCATTCGCATGCGGCTCATCGGAAGCCCGCTCTGGCTCCGGCTGGTCACCACCACGGTCAGCCCCGACGCGACGTTGTCGACGAGGTAGCGCAGTGCGGCGATGGTGGCCGGGTCGGTGACGCGGTGCCAGTCATCGATGACCAGCGTCATCCTGGTGTCGTTCTGGTGGATCTCGTTGATCAGCGAGGTCAGCACGTAACGTTCGGCTTCGTCGCCGTGCTCCTCGAGCACGTCGCACAGATCGGACGCGAGCGCGGGCGTCACGGTGCGGATGGCCTCGATGAGGTGGGACAGGAACCAGACCACGTTGTTGTCGTCATGGTCGACCGTGAGCCACGCCACCACGACACCGTCGGCGACCAGTGCCTTGGCCCACTGGCTGGCCAGCGTGCTCTTGCCGAACCCGGTCGGGCCGTGGATGACGGTGAGCTTCTTGTGCTGCTGGGTGCGCAGCACGTCGATCAAGCGGGTGCGTTCGACCAGTGACCTGGTTGACACCGGCAACCGGAAGCGGGTGGCGGGGGCGGGTGGTGTCATGGTTCGCAGCCGCGATCCGCTCGACGGCGTGCCTGGCGGCGTCGTCGGTTCCATCCGGATGGCCGGTGCCGGAATCGGCACGGGCATGTCGTCGACCGGCAGCCCGTGCCTGCGTTGCAGCTCCCGCAGCTGCTCGCCGAATTCCTCGGCCGTGGCCGGACGGTCTTCGATGTTGCGGGACATGGCCTGCTCGATTGCCGTGCACACGTCGGCGGGCAAACCCGATTCGCCGAGGTTTGGCATCGGTTGCCGGGTGATCCGCAGGAACTGGGCCACCATCTGCTCACCCTTGCGGCGCTCGAAGACTGCGTGTCCGGTCGCGGCACTGAACAGCGTGGACGCGAGGCTGTAGATGTCGGAGGTGACGCCCGGGGGTTGGCCCAGCAGGACTTCCGGCGCGGTGTAGGCGGGGGAGCCGGTGACCGCGCCGTCGGACGTCTCGAATCCACCGATGATGCGCGCGATGCCGAAGTCGGTCAGCTGCGGTTCACCGTATTCGGTGAGCAGGATGTTGGCCGGCTTCACGTCCCGATGCAGCGTGGCTCGGCGGTGTGCGGTCTCGAGCGCGCCCGCCATCTTCACGCCGACGCGCAACGCGTCCTGCCAGCCGATGGGCCCGTCCTCGAGGATCTTGGAATCGAGCGAGCCGTGGGGGTGGTACTGCATCACGATGTAGGGCCGCCCGCTGGCGACGGCGCCGACTTGAAAGATGTTGACGATGTTGGGATGTCCGGACAGCTTGCCCATCGCGATCTGCTCACGGACGAACCGCTCGACGTTGTCGGGCTCGAGGTCGGCGGTCAGCACCTTGACCGCGACCGTGCGGCCGAGGGCGGTTTGATTGCAGCGGTAGACGACGCCGAAGCCGCCGCGTCCGATCTCCTCGGGATCCTCAAAACCGGCTGCCGCCAATTCCGCCGGGATACCGGCGGTCAGATCCCGTTGCGTAGGCAACGGATCGTTGCGGCCCATCGTTCGCCTCGAACTCCCGTGGCGTCATGGCAGCACCGCTGCTACCTCACCGAGGATAGCGCCGGTACTGCCGGCGAGAGTCGCAATCGGCGAGCCGCGCCGGTTGGGTAATCGCAGGTTATGCGGACGTGCGGTGCAAGCAGTCGGGCCCACCCACGTAGACGATGCCGGCGGGGCTGGGAGCCGTCGCCGCGGTCGCGACGGCGGCGGCGAACTCGGAAATGGTGGGCAGCGGCGCGTAGCTGTGCCGGGCGTGGGCCGGCTCGCGCTGCTGGGCCCACCGGGGAGTGAACGTCTCGTCGATCATCTCGCCCGAGACCACCGTGAAGTGGATTCCGTGCCGGTGGAATTCGGACCGCATCGCCTGCAGGGTGGTTTCACCGGCGCGCTTGCTGGCGGCCAGCGGCGCGCATCCCTTGGGGACTGCCTTGTTGGGGTAGAAGTGGGCCTGGTGGCTCGTGACGAACACGATGTGCCCGCCGGTCGGCATGAGCTCGAGGGCCAACTGGGCCAGGCGGCGCTGGGCGGCGCGGTTGACGCGCATCGCGCTGGCGGAGTCCGCGCCGTGCACGAGTCCGCCCGCCGCGTTGAGCACCAGGGTGTCGAGCCGGCCGAAGCGCTGACCGATGTCGTCGATCATCGCGGCCACCGCCGCTTCGTCGCAGATGTCGGCTGCCGCGGTCGACGCGCTTCCGCCGGCATCCCGGATGGCGTCGGCGACGGAGTTGGCGTGGTCGGTCTTCTCGCGGTAGTTCACGATGACGTGGGTCTCGGGATGTGCGAGGTGGCGGGCGACCTCGGCGCCGATGCCACGCGACGCTCCGGTCACGAGGGCAATCCGCGGACTTGCATATGACGGCATATCGCGCCCTTCCGTCGGTCGTGTTGGTGCCGGTCTCGGCGGGTATAGCGACTCACCCTACACCGGAATTAAGAAAAATAAGAGATACGTAAGGTCACGATAAGGCAATGGTCCCTGGAGTCGGAGCGGCCTCGTCGGCACGGTTTCACACGGTCTCGGCACGGGTATTTCGCACGGGAAACGCCCCGGTCAAAGGAGCCCGAAATGAGTACAGGGACGACCATCGCGATCATCTGCTTCGCCGTCGCCGCGGCAGTGGTCCTCATAGCGCTGCTGTGGGCACTGGTCAGCAGGCAGCGGCGGCAACGGCGTAGTGCAGAAGCCGAGCAGATTCGCGGACAGGCAGAGCAGGACTCGCACGACGTGCTGCGGCGGGAGGCGCTCGCCGACGAGACCGCGGCCAAGGCGCGTGCCGCCAAGGCCGAGGCCGACGTCAAGGCCGCGCAGGCCGCCAATCTCGAGCAACAGGCGGCGGCCCGCCAACGTGAGGCATCGCAGTCACGTGCGGAACTCGACAACCTGAGGGAGCACGCCGACACGCTCGACCCGGCCGTCGAACGTCGCGATGCTCAATAGGTGCGTGGAGTCAGGCCGAGCGGACGCGGGCGGCCGCGTCGAGCAGCGTGCCGGCAAGTCGAGCCGTCGCCGGTGTCATCTGGCTGACCGGGGGTGAAGCCAGGTACACCTGCCACGTGACCGGGTTCGTGAGTTCCACCGGACGAAGGTCCGGGAAGCGCCTGGCCTCCGAGCTGGGCATGAACGCGGTGCCGAGCCCGTTGGTGACGAGTTCGGCGATGGTCGCGAATCCGGCCGGTACCTCGTACTGCGTCTGGCAGTGCACACCGGCGGCGTGGAACGCGTCGTCCATCAGGTGGCGCAGACCGAAGTTCGGCGGGAACCCGATGATCTCCTCGTCGGCGAGGTCGGTCAGCTCGATGCGGGTGTTGGCGGCCAGCGGGTGGCTCTCGGGGCAGACGTAAACCATCGGTTCTTCGAACATCAACCGCATGTCGAGCTGTGGTGGAAACCGGTTGGGCACCGACACCAGGGCCAGGTCGAGCGAACCTTCGACCAGGTTGGACAGATAGGTCGACGCTCCGGTCTGGCTGAGGTGCAGGCGCAGCCGCACATGCGGATGAGCGCGGTGGAAGTCGCCGAGGGCGGCTGCCACGTCCAGTGGGCCGAACGAGATGAGTGACCCGAATTCGACTGTGCCCGAGAGTGTTCCACGGAACTCGCAGATGGACTCAGTCGCGGCGCGGGCGCTCCGCAGTACCTCGTAGGCGTGGGAGCGGAACCGCTCGCCCGCCGCGGTGAGGCTGATCTGCTGACGGGACCGGTCGAACAACTGCACACCGAGCTCGCGCTCGAGCTTCGCGATGGACGTCGACAGCGCCGACTGGACGACATGCGCGCGCGACGCGGCGCGCGAGAAGCTCATCTCGGCGGCGACCGCGACGAAGTGTTCGATCTGACGAAGCTCCACCACTTCAACCTATCAAGATCATCGATTACTGGTATCAAAAGCAATCGTTGGACGTGATGACCTCATCGCGGTCTGATGGTCGCATGCCATTCATCCACGGCTCCGACCTGAAGTCGTCGTATGACTTCATCGTCTGCGGCGCTGGTTCGTCCGGTTCCGTCGTAGCGCGCCGTATCGCGGACAACCCGGCTGCCTCGGTGCTGCTCATCGAGGCGGGCGGAGACGATCAGATACCCAGCATCACCGCCGCCGACCAATGGCCGGCCAACCTCGGCGGTGAGCGCGACTGGGCCTTCACCGCCACCCCCACCCACCATGTCAACGGCCGCTCGGTGCCACTGTCGATGGGCAAGGTGTTAGGTGGCGGGTCGAGTATCAACCTCATGGTGTGGGCCCGCGGGCACCGCGCCGACTGGGATTACTTCGCATTCGAAGCGGGCGACGAGGCGTGGAACTACGCATCGGTACTGGAGATCTATCGGCGGATCGAGGATTTCCGGGGCGTGCCCGATCCGCAGTACCGCGGGACCGGCGGGCTGGTCCACGTGGAGCCCGCGCCCGATCCCAACCCGCTCGCACTGGCCACCGTCGAGGCCGCGCGCGTTGCGGGTATCCCGGTGTTCGAGAACCAGAACGGGCGGATGATGGAGGTCGCGGCCGGTGTGTCGATCACCGACATCAGAGCCCGCGCGGGAGTACGCCAATCCGTGTTCGGTACGTATGTGCGGCCCGTCGTCGACCATCGGAATCTCGATGTGCTGAGGTCGGCTCTCGTCGCCCGGCTGACGTTCGACGCAAGCCGGGTCACCGGCGTCGAGGTCATGTGCGGCGGCCGAACGCAGCGCATCACCGCAGGCGCGGAAGTCATCTTGTCGCTCGGCGCGATCAATACTCCGAAAGTGCTGCTGCACTCCGGTATCGGCCCGGAAGGCGAACTTCGCCGCGTCGGTGTTCCGCTGCGGGTGCACCTGCCCGGAGTGGGGCAGAACCTGCAGGACCACCCTGGTTTCGACTGCGTCTGGGAGTACCGCGATCCACTCGCGCCGCGCAACAACGGTTCCGAGGTCACGTTCTTCGCGTGCAGCACGGCCGGGCAGGCGGCACCCGACCTGCAGACCTGTCAGGCCGAGGTACCCAAGGCCAGCGCCGAGAACATCGCCCGGTTCGGCCTCCCGGAGTTCGGCTGGACACTGTTCGCCGGGGTGGTGCGGCCGAAGAGCCGCGGCCACCTCACGCTCCGTTCGGCCGACCCCCTCGAACCGATCGACATCCACGCCAACATGTTGTCGCATCCCGACGACGTCAAGGCCGCGGTGGCCGCGGTCGAACTGTGTCGTGAGATCGGAAACTCCTCGCCCCTGGGGCCTTTCGCCAAACGAGAGGTCATGCCGGGCAACCTCACCGGTGCCGAGCTGGAACGATTTGTCCGGGATGCCGCTTCGAGTTACTGGCATCAGACCTGCACCGCGAAAATGGGCCGCGACGCCATGTCGGTGGTGGATGCGAACCTCAAAGTCTATGGAGTGCAAGGGCTTCGGATCGCCGACGGTTCGATCATGCCCCGGGTCACGACCGGCAATACCATGGCGCCCTGTGTCGTCATCGGCGAACGGGCCGCCGATCTCATCAGAACGGAGCACGCACTGTGAACATCAGCCGGCGAAACTTCGGGCGTATCACCACGGTGGCCGCGGGAGCTCTGACCCTGGCCGCATGCGCATCCGAATCTGGTCCGGGAACGCCACCGGCCACCCCGCCCGCCAAGCCGAAGCACGAGCTGGGGCCCGTCAAGCAGATCGACGCCGGCCTGCTCAACGTGGGTTACGCAGAAGCCGGCCCGTCCGACGGGCAACCTGTCATCTTGCTGCACGGCTGGCCGTACGACATCCACAGCTACGCCGACGTCACCGCTGATCTTGCCGCACAGGGCTTCCGGGTCATCGTGCCGTTCGCGCGCGGATTCGGTTCCACGCGATTTCTCGCCGCTGACGCGTTCCGCAACGGCCAGCAGGCGGCCCTCGCACACGACGTGATCGACCTGATGGACGCGTTGAAGATCCCCGACGCGATTCTCGGCGGATATGACTGGGGTGGCCGGACCGCCAACGTGGTGGCCGCGCTCTGGCCGCAGCGGGTCACCGGTCTCGTCGCCGTGAGCGGTTACATCATCGTCAACCTCGCCGCCAACCTGCAGCCGCTGACTCCGAAGGCCGAGTACGGGTGGTGGTATCAGTACTACTTCGCGACGCCGCGCGGCGCGCTCGGCTACCGCCAGAACACCAAGGAGTTCAACCGGCTCATCTGGCAGAACGCGTCGCCGCTCTGGCATTTCGACGATTCCACGTACGACCTGTCGGCAGCCGCGTTCGACAACCCCGACCATGCCGACATCGTGCTGCACAACTACCGGTGGCGGCAGAGCCTGGCCCCGGGCGAGGCCCGCTACGACGCCGACGAGAAAAGGCTCGCCGGCAAGCCCGCGATCACCGTCCCGACCATCACCGTCTCCAGCGACTTCGACGGTCCGGCCAAGGACGGCAGCGGGTACCGCAACCAGTACACCGGCCCATATGAACACCGCATCCTCGACGGCATCGGACACAACGTGCCGCAGGAGGCGCCCACCCAGTTCGCCACGGCGATCGTCGACGTGAGCCGCATGAAATGAGAGGAAAGTCCGGTGAAGGCGAAATGACCATACTCGACGTCACATTCGACAGCGATGGCGTCGCAGTCGCAGGCCATCTCTATGTGCCTGAGCCTGCCACGCGGGCGCCGGCCATCGTGGTCGGCCACCCCGGCACCGGTGTCAAGGAACAGGCCGCCGGCCTGTACGCCCGTCGGCTCAGCGAGCACGGCTTCGTCACGCTGGCGTACGACGCCGCGTTCCAGGGCGAGAGCGGGGGAGAGCCCCGCGGTCTGGAAGATCCGGCGCACCGGATCGAAGACATCAAGGCGGCGGTGTCCTACCTCGGCACCCGGGAGGATGTCGATCCCGAGCGGATCGCCGTGCTTGGCATCTGCGCGTCCGGTGGATACGGGCTGGCGGCTGCAGCCACAGATCAGCGGATCCGGGCCATCGGCACGGTCTGTGCAGTCGATATCGCACGCCAGTTTCGATTCGGTGCCGACGGTGCCCAGGATCCGGCGGTTCTCCAGGACATGCTGTCCGCGGCGGCGGCCGCGCGTACCCGGGAGGCGCACGGCGCGGGGGTCCAGAGCTTCCGGTTGTTTCCCGACACCGTCGAAGAGGCCGCGGCCGCAGGCGGGCGGCACGGTATCGAAGGTTTCGAGTACTACTGCACCGACCGGGCCGGCCATCCGCGTTCAGCGAAGGCACTGCCGTGGTCGAGCGTTGACCGGATAGCGACCTTCGACGCCTTCAGTGCTCTCGAAATGCTCGGGCCGCGACCGCTTCTCATGATCGCCGGCCGGGAAGCCGTCACCGCGTGGATGTCGGTCGAGGCTTATCAGACGGTGACCGGACCGAAAGAGTTGTTCTGGATCGACGGTGCGAGCCATGTCGATCTCTACGACAAACCCGAATTCGTCGACGTGGCCGTCTGCCGACTGGTCTCGTTCTACCGCACCAGCCTGTGCTGCGACACAGCCTGCGCGGCAGGGTGATCTGGCCGACGTTTCCTTGCCGGTGCCCGTGCGCGCGACCAGAATGCTAGTAGAGCTAATTAATTCTCACGAGCGGACTGGCATGAACTATGAAGGCGTTGGCGGCCATCGCGGCTTCCGCGGCGGTGGCGACACTCGGAATCGCGGGGTTGACGGCGGCACCGCCGGCGCACGCTGACGGCTGCGGCAACGTCGTCGTGTGGGGCAACGGTGGCGGCCAGTGCGACGGGCCGTTTTATCCCGACGGGAGCTTCCAGCGCTGCACCACCGTGTACGTGCTCGGTTTCGGCGGCACCAACTGCTACCTCGTCCCGCCGCCCGCGCCGCCGTTGCCCGCGTAGTTGTTGCGAAATCCGTCCGGTGCGCCGGATCTCGTCCCGGTACGACTTCCCCAATCGGCCCCTGCCCGGCCGACGGGCTGACGTAGGCGAACCAGCTGCCGCTACGGACATCCGACCACGCATTTCCAAGGGTCCGCGCGGACCGCGCCACTGCCAATCTGAAGTCGGTATCGACTGGGTGAACGGGAGTGTGAAGTGTCGAGGATCTTGCTGCAGACGACGATCGTGGCCAATCCGGAGGATTGGGACATCCACCGGTTCACCCTGCTGGCTGACGAGCTGCGCATGGCCGGCCACGACGTGGTGGCGCGAAACCGGCTGTTCAAGGCGGGCGACGACCCCGTGCTGAGCCGTCTCGACGAGTTGGAGTTCGACCAACTGTGGCTCATGGCGGTCGACACGGGCGACGGGCTGACCGCCGCCGAGTCTGCGGCCATCGTGCGTTTCCGCGAGAGCCGCGGCGGCGTGCTCACCGCGCGCGACCACCAGGATCTGGGGTGTTGCCTGTTGCAGCTGGGCTCGCTCGGTGCCGTGAACCAGTTCCACGACCCGGGCGTCGACACCGCAGCCCTGTGCGACGACCAGGACAACCCCGACATCTCGTGGCCCAATTACCACTCGGGTGCCAACGGTGACTACCAGCCCGTGCTCGCAAGTGCCCCGGTGCACGCACTGCTCGCCACCGGCCGGACGGCGAGCGGACGGATCGAATGGTTCCCAGCGCACCCGCATGAAGGCGCGGTGTCGGCGGACCTACCGTTCGCCACAGTGCTGGCGCAGGGCCGCAGCACCGCGACCGGCCGGTTGTTCAACCTCGCGGTGGCGATCGAAGGTGAGCTCGCGCCCGACGGCAGGCCGATGGGCCGCGCGCTGGCTGCGTCGACGTTCCACCATTTCGCCGATTACAACTGGGATCTCGGCTGTGGGGCACCGTCGTTCGTCACGGAGGCGCCCGGCACACAGATCAAGGACGATCCGGCGCGACTCGACGTCTTCAAGGACTACGTGCGCAACATTGCGGCCTGGCTGCACCCCGCTTAGAACGGGCTGCTGTTCGACTGGGCGGCCGCGGATTCGGGACGCGGACCGAACCGGCGGATGTAGTCCTCGTGGATCTGCGCATCCTTCCGGCGCTGGATCACGTCGACCAGATTCGGATCCAGGCTGTGTTGGGCCAGCCGGTGCCTGCGCCAGATCTTGTTGAGGGCGAGCGCCATGAGCAGTGCCCAGATGTAGATCGGCACCGTCATCTCGAGGTGGACGTACAGCGACGCGGGCAACAGCCAGAACGGAGCGAGGACGATCAGCGGCGGAATCGCCATGCGGATCATGTGCCTGCGCACCGCGCCGTCGCCCGCGAGATCCTGGGCAACCCAGGCGCGCATCGTGTCGGGCAGGCGCTTGCCGTATGCGTAGGCGAGGTGCTGCAGCGGGCTGGGGCGGTCGGTGGCCATAATTAGATAGTACGCTAATCATTAGCGTACTAACAATATCGCTGACCATATGGTTAGTGCCCTAACCAAGGGTTAGGCTGTGAGCATGACCGCAGTCTTCGAAGACGTCGATCCGCTCGCACTGGAACGGCAGGTGTGCTTCGCTCTCGCGGTGGCCAACCGGGCGGTGCTGTCGGTGTACCGGCCGTTGCTCGCGCCGCTCGGCCTGACGCATCCGCAGTATCTGGTGATGCTGGCCTTGTGGGACAACGCCAAATCGAGTCAGGAACCGTTGTCGGTCAAGCAGATTGCTGCGCTGCTGCAAATGGACTCGGCCACCATGTCTCCCATGCTCAAGCGGCTGGAGGCGCTCGGGTTGATCACCCGGTCACGTAGTGCGGCCGACGAGCGCACGACCAATGTCGCGCTGACGGCGCAGGGGAGCAGGTTGCGGCGCAAGGCGCTGAAGATCCCGCCCGCCGTGGTGGAACGGCTCGGCGTCGAGCTCGGCGAACTCGAGCACCTGCACGAGGTGCTGACCCGGATCAACGCGGCAGCCGTGGCCGCGGGCGCGCTCGACGCCGAAACGGACTGACGGTCGGGTTCAGCGCTTGGCCCGGCGTGCCAGCAGTTCGGCGTTGTCGATCAGGATGCTCTTACCCTGAACCCGGATCCACCCGCGCTGGGCGAAATCGGCCAGGGCCTTGTTCACCGTTTCGCGCGAGGAGCCGACCAGTTGGGCGATCTCCTCCTGCGTGAGTTCATGGTCGACCCGCAGGGAATTGCCCTCACGGGTGCCGAACCGCTGCGCGAGGTGCAGCAACTGCTTGGCGACGCGGCCCGGCACGTCGGTGAAGATGAGATCGGACAGGTTGTCGTTGGTGCGGCGCAGCCGCCGCGCCAGCACGCGCAACAGCTGCTCGGCGATCTCGGGTTCATCGGCGATCCAGCTGCGCAACGCATTGCGATCCATCGTCACGGCCTGCACGTCGGTCAGGGCCGTCACGGTCGAGGTGCGCGGACCCGGATCGAAAATCGCCAGTTCGCCGAACATGTCCGACGGTCCCATGAGCGTGATCAGGCTCTCGCGGCCGTCGGCCGTCTTGCGCCCGATCTTCACTTTGCCCGTGGTGATGATGAACAGGGTGTCGCCGGGCTCTCCTTCGGTGAACACAACCTGCCCGCGGGAAAACGACACGGGTTCCAACTGTTTGGCGAGAGCGGCAACAGCGCTTGGTTGTACGCCTTGGAAGATGCCTGCCCGGGCCAGAACCTCGTCCATTTGCCCCCCTTTGTGTGCTCACGCGCCCGACTGTGTCGACTGCCACATTACTGGCTCCGCGCGCGGGGGCTGGCGCGGCAGTGCCAGACCATTACAACCATTTCAAACGATGTAATGTCGAGGACGGGCGTTCGACGGGTCAGGAATCCTCGGCCTCGGTGAGCCGGCCGGGGGCGGCCTGTTGCCAGGAGTCATACAGGATGTCGCGCAGCTCTTGCGAATCCTCGAGCGCAGCCAACCGAACCCGCACCCATGCCGACGGCGCCTCGTGAGGTGGCACCCAGAATTTGTGTGGCTCGGCCGCGATCAACTCCTCGCGGTCGAACCTGGGGCAGCGGACTGCGAAAGAGGTTTCGTCATCCGGGACGGTCACGAACATCTTGCCCGCCACGTCGAACGTGGGGTGGTGCCAGCGCACCTTCTCCGTGGTCTCGGGAAAGGACAGTGCGATACGGCGCACGTCGTCGGCGTCGAGCACGGTGGTTGACCTCCGATGAAAACCTGAGCGAAGCCTACCTGCGAGCGTCGAACGTGTCTGGCCCGGCTGTGGAGGGCGCGGGCGGCCACGATGTGATGATCGCCCAGTTCCATTGTGAGATCGTGCTTTTGAAGTGCGAGTTCGCCGACACTACGGGTTCTGACGGCTTTCGGCCGTATTCTCGCCAGAAACCGTAGTTTCGGCGTTCAGGCGGGAGCCGTCGTGGAACGCACGACAAGCTTGGGCTCGAGCACCACGTCCGTCGGTTCGGCGCGTCGGCCCTCGAGCATTTCCACCGCCAGATCCACTGCATGGTGGGCGAGTTCGGGGGCGTCCTGATGGATGGTGGTGAGGTCGATGCGCGGGTTGTCCGACAGGTGGCTGTCGTCGTAGCCCATCAGCGACAGTTCGCCGGGAATGGCGATCCCGGCGCGGGTGAACACGTCGAGCAGGCCGAGCGCGCAACGATCGTTGCCGGCCAGAACTGCGGTGGGCAGCTTCCCGGCGTCGAGCATCGTGCGCGCGGCCGACGCCCCGGCCTGCTCGTTGTGGGCACCGGGGATGACGGCGATGTGGTCGGCCAGGCCGTGGCTGCGCATCGCGGCGCGGTAGGCACGCCTGCGGTCGGCCGAGCCGGGATCGTCACCGCCGTCGACATGGTGGATGTCGCGGTGCCCGAGGCCGACCAGGTAGTCGACAGCCAGGCGCATGCCTTTGGCGTCATTGGTGCGGACGGTCGCGAGCGTGCCGGATGCCTCAAGGATGTTCGGCATCCTGCGGCCCACCACGACGGTCGGCACGCGGTCGGCCAGTTGGTGCAGATAGTCTTGACTTGACCTGGGCCCCAACAAGATCAGGCTGCCGCAGCGGTGGCTCAGTAGTGATTCGACGAATGTGGCCTCGGCGTGGTCGTGGAGGTTGGCCGACAACAGCATGTCGTAGCCGCGCTGCTCGGCGGCCGGATAGATGTTCGTCACCAACTCGGCCTGGAACAGCTGGTGCACATCGGTGAGCACGCCGATGGTGCGGCTGCGCCCCTGCGCAAGGAGTCGGGCTGCCGCATCGGGTCGGTAACCGATCTCCTCGGCGACCGCCAGCACGCGTTGGCGGGTCTCCTCGCTGGCGCCGGGCTTGCCGTCGAGGATGAACGACACCAGCGTGCGCGATACCCCGGCTGCCGTGGCGACATCGGCCATGGTCGGTTTGCGGCGTCCTGCGCGCGGCGTCGGAGTCACGGCGCACGCCCGGGAAGTGACGGTTGACACATCTGGACCACAGGCCCATAGTAGACCTCACGCGCGTTACTAACGCGCGTTAGTTCGAGGCTAGAAACGAGGTCGCACATGTCTCGCACACCGGGGGACGCCCGCTCGAACGGCAGATTCCTGACCCAACTCACGGTTATCGCCACCCTCGGCGGGCTGTTGTTCGGATACGACACCGGCGTCATCTCGGGCGCCCTGCTGTACATGAAGGACGACCTGGGGCTCAGTGCGTTCGGCGAGGCGACCGTGGTCAGCTGCCTGCTGTTTCCCGGCGCGGCGTTCGGCGCGCTGTTCGGCGGCCGGGTCGCCGACCGGATCGGACGCAAGCGAACGCTGCTGGTGTGCGCGGGGCTGTTCCTGGCCGGCGCGCTCGGTTGTGCGGTGGCACCCAATGTCCAGATCATGGTTGCGGCGCGCATCGTCCTCGGGCTCGGTGTGGGCGCGGCCGCGGTGACGTGCCCGCTCTACCTCGCCGAGATGGCACCGGCCGACCGCCGTGGGCGCATGGTGACGATCAACGAATTGATGATCGTGACGGGCCAGATGCTGGCCTTCGCCACCAACGCGCTGCTCGACCGCCTCATCCACGACCCGCATGTGTGGCGCACGATGCTGGCGGTGGCGGCGATCCCGGCGGT
This sequence comes from Mycolicibacterium mageritense, assembly GCF_010727475.1. NCBI lineage: Bacteria > Bacillati > Actinomycetota > Actinomycetes > Mycobacteriales > Mycobacteriaceae > Mycobacterium > Mycolicibacterium mageritense. The sequence continues at coordinate 1,604,902 of NZ_AP022567.1, read as the reverse complement.
CGCACTGCTGGTGGGCATGCTGGTGCTGCCGGACTCGCCGCGCTGGTACGGGTTGAAGGGGCGCATGGTCGAGGCCCGGTCGGTGTTGGGGCTGAGCCGGACGCCTGCGGAAGCCGACGCCGAGTACGACCTTATCGTCGAACACACCGCGCACATGCTCAAGAGCACGTCGCCGTCGTTGTCGGTGATCCGCGACGTACCGTGGATCCGCCGCGTGGTGTTGATCGGCTGCGGCCTGGCGATCGTGCAACAGGCCACCGGCATCAACACCGTGAACTACTACGCGCCAACGATTCTCGAACAGAGCGGGCTCGGCGTCAGCGCGGCGCTGGTCGCCACCATCGCGGTAGGTGTCACGTCCGTGGTCACCACGATCGTCGGGATCGTCCTGCTCGGCTATGTCGGCCGGCGCACCATGCTGCTGATCGGGTTCGCCGGAGTCGCCGGGTCGCAGGCCGCACTGTCGATGGTCTTCCTGCTGCCGGAGTCGACCACCCGCAGCTACGTGATCCTGGCCTGCATGGTGGCTTTCGTCGCGTTCGTGCAGATGTTCATCGGAACGTGTGTGTGGTTGCTGCTCGCGGAGATCTTTCCGCTCAGCATCCGCGGATTCGCCATGGGGCTGGCGGTTTTCGTGCTGTGGTGCACCAACGCGATCATCTCGTTCCTGTTCCCGCTGCTGAACTCGGCACTGGGCTCCACCGGAACCTTCGCCCTGTTCGTCGCCATCAACATCGGATCGTGGGTGTTCGTTCGGCGCTTCGTCCCCGAGACCAAGGGCACCACGCTCGAGGAGCTCGAGGAGCGCTTCGAGGCCCACGGCACCCAGCCGCTCACCACCGCATCGAAAGGAATCTGAAAAACCATGTCCGATCTACGCGTAGCCGTCCTCGGCGTCGGTCTGATGGGTGCCGACCACGTCGTCCGGATCAGAGACCGGATCTCCGGCGCCCGGGTCTCGGTGGTCAACGACTACCTGACCGACAAGGCAGAGGAGATCGCCGACCGCATCCCGGGCTGCCGCGCCATCGCCGATCCGCTGGACGCCATCGCCGACACCGATGTCGACGCTGTCGTGCTGGCAACCCCGGGCGCAACGCACGAGAAGCAACTGCTGGCCTGCCTGGAGCACGGCAAGCCGGTGATGTGCGAGAAGCCGCTGACCACCGATGTCGAGACGTCGTTGGAGGTCGTGAGGCGCGAAGCCGAACTCGGTAAGCGCCTGATCCAGGTCGGTTTCATGCGCCGCTTCGACGACGAGTACATGGCGTTGAAGGCCCTCATCGACGACGGCGGGCTGGGCCGGCCGCTCGTGCTGCACTGCGCGCACCGCAATCCCGCCGTGCCACACGGTTTCGACAGTGCCATGGTGGTGCGGGATTCCCTTGTGCACGAGGTCGACGTGACCCGCTACCTGTTCGACGAAGAGATCGTCGCCATCCAGATCATCAAGCCGGCCCCCAACCCGTCCGGCCCCGAAGGTCTCGCCGATCCCCAGATCGCGATCCTGCGCACCGCGAGCGGCAGGCATGTCGACGTGGAACTGTTCGTCCACACCGGCGTCGCGTACGAGGTTCGCACCGAGGTCGTCGGTGAAAAGGGTTCGGCGATGATCGGTTTGGATGTCGGACTGGTGCGCAGGACTGGCCCCGGCATCTGGGGCGGACAGATCACGCCCAGCTTCCGGGAACGGTTCGGCCGCGCCTACGACACCGAGATCCAGCGGTGGGTCGACGCCGTCCATGCCGGTGTGAACGTCGACGGCCCGACCGCGTGGGACGGCTATGCGGCCGCCGCGGTATGCGCGGCCGGCGTCGAATCCCTGCAGACCGGCCTGCCGGTCGATGTCAACCTCGTTGCCCGCGAATCGATCCCAGGAGCTTGACATGAGGATTGCGTTGGATCCGACGCCGTTTCATCATTCGCACTCGTTGTTGGAGTTTCCGCGGGTGGTGGCGGAGTTGGGGTATGAGTGGTTGCAGTTGACGCCGCATCGGGATTTCATTCCGTTCTTCAACCATCCCCGCGCCGATGACGCGTTGGTGGCGTCATTCCGCAAGGCGTGTGTCGAGGCGGGGGTGGGGATCGCGTCGGTGTTGCCGGTGTTGCGGTGGTCGAGCCCGGATCCCGATGCCCGGGAGGCGGCGGTGCGGTACTGGAAGCGCGTCATCGAGATCACGGTGGATCTCGGGGTCAATGTGATCAACACCGAGTTCTCCGGGCGTCCGGAGAAAGCCGAGGAGTCTGAGCGGGCGTTCTTCCGGTCCATGGAGGAGTTGTTGCCGATCTTCGAGCGTGAGGGCATCGATGTGCGTATCGATCCGCATCCCGACGATTTCGTCGAGGACGGTGTGGAGGCCGTGCGGATCATCCGGGGGTTGAATTCGCCGAATGTGGGCTTTGTGTTTGTCGCGTGCCACGCTTTCCACATGGGGGCGAACATGGCCGAGATCATGGCCGCGGCGGGGGAGCGGCTGCGGTTGGTGCATGTGGCCGACACGATGGATCATCGTGCGTCGCATGGGTTGCGCTACATCACCAATCCGCCGGGTAATCCGGTGCGGGTGCATCAGCATCTCAAGATCGGTGATGGGGACATCGACTGGGACGAGTTCTTCGCCGGCTTGGCGGGGTTGGGGTTTTATGATCGTGATGACACGGTGATGGTGTCGAGTGTGTTCGCGGAGAACGAGAACGCCGCGGAGGTGTCGCGCTACCAGTTGGCCACCATGACCGATTACGTCCAGAAGTACCGGTAACTTCCCCCGCCGAGCAGACACCTAGGTACCCGAACGGCCGCGTACCGGGTACCCACGCGTCTGCTCGCGCGGAAGTGTCGGACCGCGGGTTGGGGTTGAAGTAATGTCGTCGTGACGGCATCTTTCCATCGACTCGGGGGTCTCAGACTGATGCGCCGATGTACGTTGCTAGCTTTCACGACCTTGTCCGCAGTGGGCACGCTGCTTACGGCCTGCGGCGCCGACGGCGGACGGGACGGTAGGGCCGACGACCGCCCGAAGCCGATCGGGCTCCCGTATGCGGAACCACAAGTCGTGGTCGACGGCGCGCCGTTGGCCGGGCTGGACCCAAAGATGTTCACCTGTCAGGACAAGCCTGGACAGCGAATCATTCTGAGCGGGCCCGACGTCAAAGACGGTGGGCTGGGGTTGACCCTCTCCGTCGATGAACCGCGCACCCTTGAGAGCTTCTCGTTCAAGCTTGACGGGGTGCAATACAGCGCCGCCGATAACCGGCCGAATACAAAAGCGTCGGTGACACACGATGGCGACCGCTACACCATCGAAGGCGTCGCGCAGAGTTGGGATGTCGAGCCGGCCGTGTTCAAGCCCTTTACGGCGTCGTTCACCTGCAAATCGATCGGTTGAGGGAACTGGACGACCGCCCTGCTCGCGGGCTCCCGCCGAGCAGACACCTAGGTACCCGGAACGGCCGCGTACGGGTACCCACGCGTCTGCTCGGCGAAGAAGGGGGCAGCACTACCATTCGATACGTGCAGATCGACGGTCAGCAGCTGGCTGCCTTCGCCGCGGTGATCGAGCTGGGCAGCTTCGACGCCGCGGCGCAGCGGCTGCATGTGACACCGTCGGCGGTCAGCCAGCGCATCAAGGCACTCGAGCAGCGGGTCGGCCAGGTGCTGGTGGTGCGCGAAAAACCCTGCACGGCAACGGCTGCCGGGGTTCCACTGCTTCGGCTGGCAGCGCAGACCGCGCTGTTGGAGTCTGAAGCGCTCGCCGAGATGAGTGGCGGCGCCTCACAGCAGACCCGGATTGCCTTGGCGGTCAACGCCGATTCGATGGCCACGTGGTTCACCCGGGTGTTCGGCGAGTTGACCGAGGTGCTCTTCGAGATCCGGATCGAAGACCAGGATCTGTCGGCACGCCTGCTGCGAGAGGGCGTGGTGATGGGCGCGGTGACCACCGAGCGCGCACCTGTTCCGGGCTGCCGGGTATATCCGCTCGGGGCGATGCGGTACATCCCGGTGGCCACCGCCGCGTACGTGCAACGTTATTTTCCCGACGGGTTCACCCGCGAGGCGGTCGCGGTGGCGCCGTCATTGGCGTGGAATCGCGACGACGCACTGCAGGACCAGTTGGTGCGCAAGGCGTTCCGCAGAGACATCGCGAGGCCGGCGCATTACATCCCGACTTCCGAGGGGTTCGGTGCCGCGGTGCAGGCCGGGCTGGGATGGGGCATGTATCCCGAGCAGAGCATCGACGAGTCGTTCGTGCCGATCACGGGCCACCACCTCGATGTGCCGTTGTTCTGGCAGTGCTGGAAGCTCGACAGCCCACTGGTCGCGGCGGTCACCGACGCGGTGCGTGCGGCCGCGGTGAGTTTGCGAGGGCGCAAGTAGCTGCGCCTGAGGCGCCCGGCCACGAAAATCGGTTGCGGCCCCGGCTTTCGAATCGTCATCATCGGAAATGCCGGGTATGGCTGTGTGCGCGAACCATTCTGCGGTCTGCCCAGCGGTTTCACTACCAAGGGGGATGATGATGCGCTGTCGAAAAGGCGATACCGTGACCGCCCGAAGACGGATCGAGGGGATGGATGTGCCGCCGGTGCCTGCGGGAACGCCTGGCACGGTGGTCGCGACAACGGTGCTCGGCAGGCCCAAGACCGTGTTCTTCGCGGTGTCCGATGTCTGGGGAACCAAGCGGTTCCACGTGACAGTGGGCCCCGGTGATGTGACGTAGTCACGTCACCGGGCGTCAATCTTGCGGCGCTCCAGGGCCGGCCACGAGATTCGGGGGCCGGTCGCCGGCGACGTAGACCTCGATCTGCTCGCGGGCAATCGCCCACGCGCGTTCCCAGGCACCCGTCGTGCTGCCCGCTACATGCGGGGTGAGCACCAGGCCCGGCGCGGACCACAGCGGGTGGTCGGCTGGCAGCGGCTCGGGCTCGGTGACGTCGAGTGCGGCCCGCAGGCGACCCGACGTCAGCTCCGCCAACAGCGCTTCGGTGTCCACCGCCCCACCGCGGCCCACGTTGACCACCACTGCACCGTCGCGGAGTTTCGCCAGGAAACCGGCGTCGATGATGTGGTAGGTCGAGTCGTGCGCGGGCAGCATGGCGACCACGACATCGGCGGTCGGTAGCAGGTCGTCGAGATCGGTCACGGGGTGGACACCGGGCCGCGCCCGCCGACCCACCAGCGTGACCTCGGTGTCGAACGGCGTAAGCCGCGACGCGAGGTTGACCGCGAGGTCGCCCGCGCCCAGCACGACCACCCGCTTGCCGATCAGGGTTTCAGTGGACTTCGCCCGCCAAACACCTTGGTCCTGTTGGTCGTTGAACAACTGCAGGTCGCGGTAGATGGCCAGCAGCACCGCCACGACCCACTCGGCTGACGAGCCGCCGTGGGCACCGCGGCCGTTGGACAGCATGACGCCATCGGGCAGCAGCGGCAACCACTGGTCATAGCCGGCGTTGAGGGTCTGTACGAGGCGTAGGTTGGGCAACTCGACGAACCTGGCACCGACCGCCGCGGCCGATTCGTAACCGACCACGACGGTCGTGGCATCCAGATGATCGCTGGGCCAGGGGTCGCCGGGCGCGTACCGGACGGGCTCGATGTCGGCCGATTCGTCGAGTATTTTGACCCCGAGATCGTCTGGGACAAGGACTTTCATCGCGGGTTCTTCTCGCCCGCTTCGACGGCGACCGGCAGGCGGTTCTCGGCAGGGGCGACCGGGCAGGTCGCGTAGTCGGTGAAGGCGCACGGCAGGTTGGACGCGCGGTTGAAGTCGAGGGTGACCGAACCGTCGTCTTCCGGTGCCGGAATCGCCAAAGACCTGGCAGCGGGATAGGTCGTGACTCCGCTCGTGGCATCGGTGAACAGCACCTGCAAGCCGTCTGTCGCGCGGCCGAAGGCGATCAGCCGATGCGTCGCGCCGTCCAGCTCGAAATCGATGGTGCCCACGGCGTTGTGATGGTGCTCGAGACCGGCGACGACGGCGCCCGTGGTCACGGTCTGCGGCTGCGGATACGGCGTGAAGATGCCCCTGACGTGCCAGCGCTCGTTCGGCGGATACACCGGAATGCCGTGGTACTGGGCAAGAGTCGGCGATTTCGGATCGTGGACCCGCAGCGCCACCGACCCCGTCCGGCGGATCACCTCGATGCGCCGGTCACCGTCTTCGACGAGCAATCCCGGCGCGCCCTCGACGGGTTCGAGCCGCTCGGTCCCGTCGATGCCCTCGACATACACGGCGTCGGCATCCGCGCGCCACCGTCCGGGGAGATCGGCGACCGACTCGAATTCGTCGGTGAGCCAATACAAACCGGTCATGCTCACCCAACCGAGCGGGTCACCGTAGTAGCGCTCGCGCTCCGCGTGCCAGGCCTGCCACGCGGTTTCGAACGATGTGGTGGTTGTCATGGTTTCTCCTCTCGACATTGCGGCTAGGCCGCAGCCAGCGGCCTGCTCGGAATCGTTTCGCGCAGCACCGGGGCGACGTCGGACGAGAACAACTCCAGGCTGCGGCGCATCTGAACGGCCGTCACACCGTCGGCGTCGGCGCTGAGATGCATGACCTCGTGGCCCAGCTGCTCGTGATACCGGCCGACCTTGTCGATCACCTGTTGCGGGCTGCCGATCAGCGCCGAACTGCGTTGGACGAAGTCCTCGATCGAATCGAACACCACGGGCAACCCGGTTCGCCGTGCGAATGCCAACCGGGTGTCGAAGGTCAGCCGGTACTCGGCGATGGCCTGCTGCGTGGTCGGGGCGACGTGGAATCCGGCGGTGCCCGCGCCCACCAGGGCATCCTCGGGCCGGTGGCCGTAGAACTCCCACCGTTGCCGGTAGTGCCGGACCAGCTCGGCATAGGGCTCGATCGGGTAGGTCACGTTGGCGGAGAAAACCGGGTCGCCATGGCGCGCGGCCAGATCGACCGAATCTCTACTGGTGGCGCTCCCGTGCCAGATGCGGATGCGCTTCTGCAAGGGCCGGGGGAGGGCTTTGGCATGGGCCAACGGCGGCCGGAACCGGCCCGACCACGTCACGTCCTCGCTGTCCCACAGGGCCCGGAACAGCTCGTAACCTTCGCGGTTCCGATCCCACTGATCTTCGGTGGTCACGCGGAACAGTTCGGCCTGGGCGGCGCCGTTGCCTTTGCCGATGATCAGCTCGAGGCGGCCGCCCGACAGGTTGTCCAGCGTCGAGTAGTCCTCGAACGCCCGCACCGGATCGAGCAGGCTGAGCGTCGTCACCGCGGTGAACAACCCGATCCTGGAGGTACGCGCCGCGATGTGGCTCAACACCACCGGCGGGGACGACGAGATGAACGGATCCTCGTGCCGCTCGCCGACCGCGAACCCGTCGAAGCCCAGCTCCTCGGCAGTCACCGCGGCGTCGACGACCTCGCGCAGCCGCTCGGCCGGGCTTTTCTTGATGCCGGTGAGGGGATCGGGTTGATGGGCGATCAGCGTCAGCAACAGGAATTTCATGCGCAGCACCCATCCACGTCCAACCGCATGTGTAGATCAACGCATCGCAGCGCGCGTTAGTCCCGGACCGGCCGATCCGGGGACGACGGCCGCGCAGCTCACGAGCTGGAAGTGGTTTGAATCCGACTGAACGGAAACTCACCTGGGCGTGACGAGGCCGTGGTCGTAAGCGTGGATGATCGCCGCCGCGCGGTCGCGAAGGTCGAGCTTGAGGAAGATCCGGCCGATGTGACTTTTCACCGTGAGGCCAGAAATGCTGAGCTCTTCGGCGATCTCGGAATTCGATCGCCCCCTGGCTATCAACACCAGGACGTCGAGTTCGCGAGCGGTGAGTTCGCCGACGGCATGGGTATCAGGTGGCTTGGCCGCCTTGCGGTAGGTGGTGAGAACCCGTGACGTCACGGCGGGATCGAGATAGCTGTCGCCCGCCGACACCGCCCGCACGGCCCGGATGAGCTCCTCGGCCGACGAATCTTTGAGGACGAAGCCGGCAGCGCCTGCCCGCAGGGCGCCCGAGAGCAGTTCGTCATCGTTGAACGTGGTCAATGCGAGCACGGGTGGCCCGCCGGCAGCGACCAACTGCCGGGTCGCCTCGATCCCGTCCACTCTCTTCATCCGCAGATCCATCACGACCACGTCGGGGCTGTGCTGATGCACGGCCGTGGGCACCTCGTCGCCGTCGGCGCATTCCGCGACGATGACGAAGCCGTCTTTGCGGCGAAGGATCCGGCGCAGGCCCGAGCGCACGAGATCTTGATCGTCGACGAGGAGCACGGCGACGTCGCCCGCATGGTCGTTCACTGCGCCCAGGGACATGCCCGCTCTCCCAGGCCGGAGTCGTTCAACGGGATGTTGGCCCGCACGGCCCAGCCGTCACTTGAGGGACCGATGCTGATGATCCCGCCGAGCCGCTCCACGCGCTGGCGCATGCCACGGACACCTCGGCCTTCGGTGCACGCCGCAACTACTGCCACCGGAAGCTTGTTCACGACCGTCAGCGTCGCCGATGTGCGGGAAATCCGTAGTGTCACAGATGATTGGGCGTCCGGCGCGTGTTTGGCGACATTGGCCAGAGACTCCTGCACGATGCGGTACAGCGCCAGACCCGCGCCGGCCGAGACTGATTCGGTGCTGCCGGATGCCTCGAACGTGAGGTTCAGCCCGGCTTGGACGAAGTCGTCCACCAGACCGGGAATGTCCTCGATGCCCGGCTCGGGGGCCATGTTCATCGGAGCCGCGTCGAGCAACCCGACGGTCCGCCGAATATCCGTCATCGCCTGTCTGCCAAGGCGTTCGGCCTGCTCAAGGGCTTCGACGGCATCATCGATGTCGCGGTCCTGCTGCAGGCCGCGGCGGGCCCCGGTGAGGTGCAGCAACGTCACGCTGAGCGAGTGGGCGATCACGTCGTGCACCTCGCGGGCGATGCGGCGGCGTTCGTCGGCGGCGGCGTGGGTGGCAAGGGCGGCCTGGGCCCGCTGTTGCTGTTCCATGAGCTGCTGCTGAATCCGCATGAGATAGCCCACGAGCCAACCCATTCCGAGTATTCCCAGGTACAACGCGACGTTGTCGAGGCGGTGCAGATTCGATGCCGCCAGCAACAGGGCTATCGCCGACATGGTCGACAGCAATCCGCCGAGCATGCCCGCGCTCGATGAGACTTCACCGACCATCAGGACCAGCAGCAGCGGCGCGAAATCGGTGGCGACCGGCGTTGCCGTCGCGAACAGTAGCAGTGCGGTCGCGGCAGTCCAGGTTGCCCACACCACGGGCGCCTTGAACTTGATACCGGCCACGAAGAACTGGACGAACGGTGCGACGGCGATGACGAGTGCCAGGAAGGAAACCGGAATATCCGCGGCGGGGCGTTGCAGGCCCGCCACGATGCAGGCGCCGACCACTGTCGCATCGATCGCCACCACGGACGCCCAGTTGTGGCCGACCGGGATTATCTCGCCCCGCCGTCGGATCTGGCCCCGCACGTAGCGCGCGATCGCACCCCGCATCGTGCCATGGTAGAAGGATCTGAGGCCCGCGCGCATCCCGCCGTGGCGGTAGTCGGGGCTCCTACCACGGTCGTAATCCATCGCGCGGTCAGAGCCGCAGCATCTCACGCGCCATCGCGGCGTCTTCGATGAAACTCTCGCGTCGGGGCGGGTAGTAAGGCCGTTCCGAACGCGGCCGCGGCGCCGCGGCCCGCGCAATCCCGCGAAGCGCGGCCCGGGTACGGAGCCACAGCCCCGTGATCGGATGTTGGCGTGCACGGGCACGTGAGGTCTGGGCGGGGATTCGTGGCCATGCACGCGCCACGTCCACCATCTGGTTGGCCCGGAAGGGCTGTGCTTGTGTCATGGCTCGACGCTATGAAGCAGGCGGCCCTTCACACATCGCGCTGGTGTCCGATCTTGAAGTACGACCGTGGTAGGACAACGACGCCGAACCGCAGCAGGAGGGATCCCCTACCGGTCAATGTGACCCCGCCTCGGGCAAGCGAATCCGGACCTGCGCCGTTCAGATGCTGCCGTCCGGGTGGATGGGTGTAGATTTGTTGACAGACTGCTACTTCAACTTGCAGACGATCAGCGCAGGCAATCAAACTGCATGTGCGGTTTGGTCCCGCCAATTCTCAAGGAAAACTTATGGTTTCGTCCAATCTTTTTTCACATTCCGAGCATCAGGAGCCCGCCGCGAATGTCGTGAGCACGGCGCAGCTGCCGGCGATGCCAGTATTCTCCGACCGCGAGGACTCGCAGCCAGGCGCTGATATGCCGTGGTCTTCGTGAATGGTCTGAGTGGAACGCGACGGCTTGCGAGCCCGGTCAGGCTGACGCTCGCCGAAAGGCTCGGCGAAGGCATCGACGGTGCATGGTGGCCGCACTCGGACTCACTGGCTCACGAACTTCCTGAGCTGGTGTCGATCCTGCATCGACCGTTGGGCGAGATCGTCGATATTCGCGTCAACTGGTCTAACGCCGATGCACAACTGGATCTGGACACGATCGCGACCGGCAACCGCTGGGCCATCGGAACGCAAACGCGGCGACCGCGGTTGATGCTGGTGGCCGGGCGCAGCCAGTGCGTGAAACTCCTTGTATTGCCGTGCAAGACATCACAGTCCCTGGGTGGGCTGGTGATGCGCCGTGCGGCGGCGATGCACATCACGGACGAGGTTCGGTACAGTCCTCTGCTCGAAGCCGCCGACGGTGTGCTGCGCGTCGCGCAGGTCGAGTCCACGAGATGGCTGGGGACGGTGTCGAGTACGGGCGCGGCAGAGGTGTGAAATACCGAAATGGGCTGGTGCGGAATATATCCGCGCCAGCCCATTCGCGAGTCTTGGGTCGGTCAGATGGCGGTGACGCCTACCGCCTGGGGGCCCTTGGCTCCCTGCGTGACCTCGAACTCGACGCGCTGATTCTCATCGAGTGACCGAAATCCGCTTCCGGTGATCTCGGAGTAGTGCACGAATACATCCGGCGCACCACCGTCGGGAGCGATGAAGCCGAAGCCCTTTTCGCCGTTAAACCATTTCACAGTTCCCTGTGCCATATTTCTTGCTTCTCTCATTGTGCTGTGGACGCGAGAGAGCGTCCGTGCAGCAGTGTAGCAGTGAATGCGCTGATTACCGAAAATAATTGTGTTCGTTGCAGTTTCATGCAGATCGCTAGCGCAGGCTGTATCCGCCGTCAGGAAAGACCGTCGAACCCGTGGTCGCGGCGTTCAGCAGCAGGTGCACAGCGGCCAGGGCGACCTCGTCCTCGGAGACCGGCCGGCCGAGCACCGACGCTCCTGAGAAGTGTTCGAAAGCTGCGGCGCGAACGTCGGAATCGCGTTGGTGCCAGAGGTTCCCGTTCACGGTGCCCGGGGCGATCGCATTGACCCGCACGGGTGCGAGTTCGACCGCGAGGCCGCGCGCCAGGCCCTCGATCGCCGCATTGGCGGCGACGTAGGCGGGAGCGTCGCCGGCCGGCCGAACACTGGCCGCACCGGACATCAGCACGATCGACGCGTCGGTGGCCAGCTTCGGCAATGCCGACTTCACCACCCGGTACTGACCCCAGAATTTCGACTCGAACGGTGTTGCGGCGTCCTCGACCGACAATTCGGCAATAGATCCCGTGACGTACGTCGCAGCAGTGGTGAACAGTCCGTGAACAGAGTCGACCGGCTCGAAGAAGCGGTCGATGCTCGCTGGATCTGCTGTGTCGACGACCTGCCAGCTGGTGCGTGCGCCCAGCGTGGCGGCCGCCGACTCCAGCTTGGCAGCCGTCCGCCCGCCGAGCACCACGGTGCCGGCGGCCTGGCTGACCAGCTGTGCGACGCTGAAGCCGATGCCGGTCGCACCTCCGATCAGGACGACCGTGCGGTTCGCAAACGCATGCTCGGACAGATAGGTCACGCCGCGACGTTAGCCATCGCGACACCCGGAAAGTGGCCGCAAGACCGGCCCACGAGAGCCTCGCCACGCGTTTTGGTTTCACCCACGCCGAGCCGAAGTGCACCAAGATGGGCCCGTGAGTGTCATTCCGATGCCGAAAGCAGACCTGACGGACGCCGACGTCGCCGACGCCCTCGGGCGGGCCGTGGGACTGATCGACGTGATTCTCGACGTGTTGGCCGAAGTGGATCCGCTCGGACTGCGCCGGCGTTCGCACGATCTCGGGGCTGGAACCGGAGTCACCGGCAAGGCGCTGGATTTCCTGGCGTGCCTGCTCAACTGCGCTGACGTGCCGGGAACACAGGCATGGGAGCGCAAGGACCGCGCAGCCCGCATCCACTGGTGGGTTCGCCGGGTGGGGGCGTTGGACACCGTGGTCGTGGCCTTTCCCGGGGTATTCGGCGCACTCGCGAGCCGGCTGCCTGTGCAGGACTTGTTCGGATTCGCCAACCAGGCCCTGGTGTTGTGCGCGGTGGCCCGTGAATACGGGGTCACCGACCACTCGACACAGGTGCGCCTGCTGGCCTCGGTGCTGTGCGGGCGCGAGTTGGTCGATGAGCCCGGTGCGGTGCCCGCGCCGGAGTGGTCGGCCGACTGGGCGGAGATGTCGCTGCCCAGGAAGCTCTGGCAGCTTGCGGGCATTCTGAACGCGATCGGCGACGAACTCGGCAAGCGACCGCATCCGCGAGGGGTTTTCCACTACCTCGGCATGTTGCCGTGGGTCGGAGCCGTCGCCGGCTATTTCGGCGAGTTCGGCGCGCTGGTACGGGCCGCTGAAGCCGGTCAGCGGTGGATCGTTCAGAACGCGAGCTAGCACCCCATTGACTCTGCGGGTACGGCGTGAAAGTGCGAGTGCGTTACGCCGTCAGCGCGGACTCAACGGTGGGACTTCTTGCCGAACGGCAGGACATGCATGATCGCCACCACCACGCCTCCGACGATCAACCCGATGACGGCCGAGGCGGCCGTGTTCGTGAGCCACGCCAGCACCGCGCCGACACCCGGAACCGCGTGGTGCACCCACTCCTCGGCGTGGTGCACGAGCCCGTAGAGCGTGTGCCAACCGAGGGTGTCCGTCCCGACGAGCAGGATGTGGCCGCCGACCCACAACATGGCCACGGTACCGATGATCGAGAGCGCGGACAGCAGCTTGGGCATTCCGGCGACGAGCCCGCGCCCGATCGTCTGCGCAATCCGCGACGTGCGCTGGGCGAGGCTCAGTCCGATGTCGTCCATCTTCACGATGCCCGCGACGACGCCGTAGACCGCGGCCGTGATCACCAGGGCGACGATGACCAGGATGATGAGCCGCGGCAGGAAGGACTGGTCGGCCACTTCGTTGAGCGCGATCACCATGATCTCGGCTGAGAGGATGAAGTCGGTACGGATCGCGCCGGTCACCATGTACTTCTCGGAGTCGGCTCCGGCCGCCGCGGTGGGTGCCGCATGTGCGTCGTGCCCGTGCTGTCCCGGTAGCCAGCCCAGCACCTTCTCGGCGCCCTCGTAGCAGAGGTAGGTCGCGCCGAGCATCAGGATCGGCGTCAGGAGCCACGGTACGAACTGACTCAGCAGCAGTGCTGCGGGCAAGATGAAGAGGATCTTGTTGCGCAGCGACCCGATCGCGATCTTCTTGATGATCGGCAGTTCCCGGTCGGCGGTGATCCCGTGCACGTATTGCGGTGTGACCGCGGTGTCGTCGATGACCACGCCTGCGGCCTTGGCGGTCGCCTTGCCCGTCGCCGCGCCGATGTCATCGATCGACGCGGCCGCGAGTCGCGCCAGGGCGGCGATGTCGTCGAGCAAACCGAACAAACCGGCGCTCACCGGTACGTTCTCTCATCGCGCAAGCGGCTCGTCCCCATGCCTGTGAAGATTACCGGCCATGCTCAGCCCGAGCAGGCTGCAGGCACCTCGGGCCCGCCTGATGCGGCCGCGGCTGCGCGCTGCAACAACGTGTAGAGGGTGGCGCGCTCGTCGGTGTCGAGCGCCGAGAACATCCGATCCTCGATGTCTGCCACCACGTCCTCGACGTCTGAGAGCTTGCGCGCACCGGCGTCGGTCAGCAGGACGATGTGGCGGCGTCGGTCCTCGGTCGAGCGTCGGCGTTCCACCAGCCCGGATGCTTCGAGTTCGTTGAGCAGGATGACCAGGTTGGTGGGCTCGACGCCCAACGCCTCGGCGAGATCCGACTGGCTGCGTTCGCCGAAGTCTCGCAACAGAGTCAGCGCGATGACGTGGCGTGCGCGGAGGTTGAACTGGCGGAACTCCAGCTCGGCTTCGGCGCGGATGCGGCGGGCCAGATAGTCCAGGAGTGGGCCCGCAAGCTGGACGTTCTGCGTCCGGTGCTTGCTCTTGGCCACGTCGGCCAGCATACGGGAATGAAATAATAATCAATGGTGTATATATGATCGTTGTAGCATTCATTATCTACGATGGGAGACTCATGGCGCACCTTCTGCACCTCGACTCGTCAGTTCAGGGGCCGAACTCGGTGAGCCGCCGGTTGACCGCGCATGCGGTTGAGCGGTGGCGCGACACGCATCCCGGGGGCGCGGTGACCTACCGCGATCTGGCCGCCGACCCGATTCCGCATCTGGACGCCGGCACCGGAATGGCGCGTCTGGTGCCTGCCGCAGAGCGCACGCCGGCACAGCACGCGTCGTTCGCGCTGAGCGAGGAACTCATCGACGAGATCAAGCGTGCCGACACGGTCCTGCTCGGGCTGCCGCTGTACAACTACGGACCGCCGAGCACTGTCAAGGCGTGGGTGGATCACCTCGTGGCCCCGGGACTGTCTATCGGCGAGGACGGGACGGGCCTGCTCGGGCATGCCGACTTCGTCGTGATCGAAAGCCGCGGCGGCGGTTACGGGGCCGGTACCCCGCGACACGGGTGGGATCACGCCGAAACGTGGTTGCCGCACGCCGTGTCACTTACCGGCATGCAACCGAGGTTCATCATCGCCGAGCTCACCATGGCCGACAGCAATCCGGCCATGGCCGACCTCAAACCGCTGGCCAGGGAAAGCCTGCAGCGGGCGATCGCCGAAATCGATGGGCTGTGGGAAGCCAACGAGCACGTCGCCTGAGCGCAACCGGGCCCTACATCCCGATGAGGGACTCGATCCAGCCGCGCGCGAAGTACAGCACGAAGCCCGCGGCCACGATCCACAGCAACGGGCTGACTTCCCGGGCCTTTCCCGCGGCCGAGCGCAGCACCGCCCATGCCACGAAACCGACCCCGATGCCGTTGGCGATCGAGTAACTGAACGCCATGGTCGCCACGGTGAGCACCACGGGCAATGCCACCGAGAATTCGGAAAGGTCGATGTGGCGCAGCTGCGACACCATCATCGCGCCGACGATCACCAGGGCGGCCGCGGCCACCTCGGTGGGCACGATCGAGGCCAGTGGGGCGACGAACATGGCTGCCAGAAACAGCAGGCCCGTGATCAGGTTGGCGAATCCGGTGCGGGAACCCTCCTCGATACCCGCGCCGGATTCGATGAAGACGGTGTTCGACGAGGCCGACGCGGATCCGCCGACGACGGCTCCGGCGCCTTCGACGATCAGTGCCGATTTGAGCCGTGGAAAGTTGCCCTTGTCGTCGGACAGCCCGGCCTCGCGGGACAGGCCCGTCATGGTTCCCATGGCGTCGAAGAAGTTCGCGAACACCAGGGTGAACACCAGCATGATCGCGGCCAGGACGCCGATCCGGCTGAAGCTGCCGAGGCTGACCTCGCCGACCAGCGAAAGATCGGGCAGCGCGAACGGCGAGCCGGACAGTGTCGGGACCGACAAACCCCATCCGCCGGGCTTTTCCTGGGCTGACCCGAGGTGCCAGATCGCCTCGACGACGACGGCCGCGACGGTGCCCGTCACCAGGCCGATCAGGATGCCGCCGCGCACCTTTCGCGCCACCAGGATTCCGGTGACCAGCAGGGTGAACACGAAGACCACCGTCGGCACGGTGTTGATCGAGCCGACGCCGCCGGTGCCGAGCCCCACCGGGGGAGATGGCAGCCCGGTCGAGCCGACGAACCCGGCATCGACAAGGCCGATGAACAGGATGAACAGCCCGATGCCCGCGGTGATCGCCAGTTTGAGCTGCATGGGGACGGCGTCGAAGACCAGGCGGCGAAACCCGCTGGCCGCCAATGCCACGATGATCAGGCCGTCGATGACCACGAGGCCCATCGCCTCGGGCCAGGTGATCGAGCCCACCACGGTGGTGGCCAGGAACGAGTTGATGCCAAGACCCGCGGCGAACGCGAACGGCAGGCGCGCGATGATGCCGAACAGGATCGTCATCACGCCCGCCGCGAGGCACGTGGTGGCCGAAACCTGCGCGAATTCGAGCTTGTTGCCGTCGACATCGGCAGAGCCCGACAGGATCACCGGATTCAGCACGATGATGTAGGCCATCGCGATGAAGGTGACCAGGCCGCCGCGGACCTCGGAGGAGACCGTGGAGCCACGGGCCGAGATCTCGAAGAAGCGATCGAGGCGATTCATAGCTGATGACCCTAAAGGCAGCGTGCGCTCCGCGTGTTGCGTTGGAGTGAGTGTTTGTTTCTTGGTCGTTATCGCGTCGGGGAGAGGGAGGAGTTGACCTCAAGTTAAGTTGAGGTGCCATGCTCCGAACATGACTTCTGCGGTAAACCGTCTCGAATCCGGAGGGAAACCCCCTGGGGCCGGTTGGCCGTGCGAGATAGCTTCAGATAGCGACGTATCCGATACCAGGCATACGACCAATGGCGGGAGCGGGGCCATGCCATCAACCGGTCGGGCAAAAGTGCTCGAAAATGACGATCTGACAAAGCGTTTCGAACGCGACGCGTTGCCGCTGCTGGATCAGCTGTACTCGGCTGCCTGCCGGTACACGCGCAGCGCCGCCGATGCCGAGGATCTGGTGCAGGAGACCATGGTCAAGGCGTACGCGAGCTTTCACACCTATCGGGACGGCACCAACATTCGGGCCTGGCTGTTCCGCATCCTGACCAACACGTGGATCAACGCGTATCGCACTGCGCAACGGCGGCCCGAAGAGGTGCTCGCCGACGCGATCAACGATGCCCAACTCGCGGCTGTCGCGCGACGTTCCTCGGTCGAGTTGGCGTCCGCGGAACTGGCCGCGCTCGACGCCATGGGGGATGACGAGGTTCGGCAGGCCCTGGGGCAACTGCCCGACTTCCAGCGCATCGTCGTCTACTACGCCGACGTCGAAGGCTTCCAGTACAAGGAGATCGCCGACATTCTGCAGATTCCCGTGGGCACGGTGATGTCGCGACTGCATCGTGGCCGGCGAAATCTGCGTGATCTGCTCGCCGAACTCGGCACTGCACGAGGCTATCTCGGTCGGCGTGCGGCGAACGGCGCTGCTGCATAGCCGTCACTGCGCCGTGCCATCCCGCGTTCGGCGGCGACATCGGCGAGCAGTTCGCGCAATCGCCTGCGGCCCCGGGCAAGTCGGGACATCACGGTGCCGATGGGGATTCCCATGAGCGCGGCGATCTCGCGATACTGGTAGCCCTCGACATCGGCAAGGTATACCGCGAGCCGGTTGGCCGGCGGTATCGCCCTGAGCGCGTGTGCGATTTCGTCGTCGCCCAGTGCGTCGAGGGCTTCGATCTCAGCCGATCGCAGGCCGGCTGAGGTGTGATTCTGCTCGGCCGAGAGTTGAAAGTCGGTGAACTGCTCGCACAGCACCTCTTGCGGCCGTCGTTGTCGGATGCGGTAGTTGTTGGTCCAGGTGTTGTACATGATGCGGAACAACCAGGCCCGAATGTTGGTGCCGTCCTGGTAGGTGCGAAAACCGCTGTAAGCCTTGAGAAACGTGTCCTGCACCAGATCCTCGGCGTCGTAGGTGTTGATGGTCAGGCGACGGGCGCCTCTGGAGATCTGGTCGATGTGCGGCAGCGCTTGGATCACGAAGCGGGCATCGATCTCGGGATACGACCGGCTGCAATCGAATGTGGTGTCATGCATGGCGCCCTCACTAATTATATATAGAGAAACTATACATATAGTCTAGCCCAGCTAGTTAGCCGACGTAAGGGCTACCCCGCTGCGGCTTGCCTGCGTGGGGGTGGCGATCGTCAATGTCGGTGCGGTGCTGGGCATTCGCCTAGCTTGAAGACGCTGCGCCCAGCCACTTTTCAGCGACTTCACAGGAAGTTGCCTGAAGGTGCGTCTCCATTTCGACCGGTGTAAAGTTCCTCCCCGCTGTACATAGTTATTCGAACTAATTCGCCGTGGAAATGAACGAGTGTCGTTATCGCGTTCCACGGGCGTGGTCGAGTGATGTCGGGGAGGTGTTGGTGAAGGCCATGCCGGTTGCACGGCTGTTCAAGCATGCGTGGATTCCGCTGGTGCTGGTGGTGGTGCTGGCCATCTCTGGGTTGGTCGTATCGCGACTGCATCGGATGTTCGGTTCCGAAGACCTCAACGCGAACGCGGGCGCCGGCATCGAGATCGTCCAGTTCAACCCGAAAATCCTCGTCTATGACGTATACGGTCCTGCCGGGGCAACCGCCCAGATCAGCTATTTCGATCCCGACGCCAAGGTTCACGAGATCACCGCGACCCTGCCGTGGTCGATCACGCTGCAGACCACGTTGCCCACGGTCAGCGCCAACCTGATGGCGCGCGCAGAGGGGGACGCAATCGGATGCCGGGTCACCGTGAACGGCATTGTCCGCGAGGAGAAATCAGCCGATGGCATCAACGCCCAGACGTACTGCCTGGTGAAGTCCGCATGACAAAGAACACTCACGCACATCCCCGCAGGCCGCTCGTCGCGCACAGCCTGCGCATCTTCGCCATCCCGGTCATCCTGTTCTGGGTCGCGTTCGCCGTCGTCGTGAACGTCATCGCACCGCAGCTCGAGATCGTGGGCGAGGAGCACTCCGCCCCGATGGCCCCCGAAGATGCGCCGTCGATGATCGCAATGCACCGGATGGGCGGCAACTTCAAGGAATTCGACTCCAACAGCACGGTGATGGTGGTGGTCGAGGGGCAGCAGGCCCTGGGCCCGGATGCCCACCGCTACTACGACGAGATCATCCGCAAACTTCGCGAAGACCCCGAGCACATCCAGCACATCCAGGACTTCTGGGGCGATACGCTGACCGCTGCCGGTGCCCAGAGCGCCGACGGCAAAGCCTCGTACGTGATGCTGAATCTGGCTGGGCAGCAAGGCCAGACGCTGGCGAATGAAGGCGTGCAGAAGGTGCGCGACATCATCAAGGACACGCCCGCGCCGCCGGGTGTGCAGGCATACGTCGCCGGACCCGCTGCCCTCACCGACGACATGCACGTCATCGGCAACGCCAGCCTCGGCCAGATCACGCTCTACACGCTCGTGGCGATTGCGGTGATGCTGCTGATCGTCTACCGCTCGATCCGCACCACCCTGGTGCAGTTGCTGCTCACCGCGATCGGGCTGCTGTCATCACGCGGTCTGATCTCGGTCCTGGCCACTCACGACGTGTTCGGACTGACCACCTTCGCCGGGAACATCCTCACGATGCTGGCAATTGCGGCCGCCACCGACTACGGCATCTTCCTGTTCGGCCGCTACCGCGAAGCCCGCGGCGCCGGCGAGGAACGCGAGGACGCCTACTACACGACGTTCAAGTCGGTCGCGCCGGTCATCATCGGTTCGGGCCTGACGATCGCCGGCGCCACGTACTGCCTCAGCTTCGCCCGGTTGCCGTACTTCAGCACCATGGGTGCGCCCGTCGCGATCGGCATGATCGTGGTGGTGGCATCGTCGGTGACGATGGGCCCCGCTGTGCTGTTCCTCGGCAGTAAGGTGGGCCTCTACGAGGCGAAAAAGCCGCCCAAAGGCCGGTTCTGGCGCAAGGTCGGCACTGCGGTGGTGCGGTGGCCCGCGCCGATCCTGGTGGCCAGCTCGTTCATCGTGCTGATCGGCGTGGTGGCCGTCCCGGGATACAAGCCGGCCTACAACGATCGGTGGTACCTGCCCGCCGACGCCCCGGTGAACATCGGATTCGCCTCGGCCGACCGGCATTTCACGCAGGCCCGCATGAACCCCGACATCCTGCTGGTCGAGGCCGACCACGACATGCGCAACCCCGCCGACATGCTGGTGCTGGACCGCGTGGCCAAGAACGTGTTGCGGACGGAGGGCATCGCGATGGTGCAGAGCATCACCCGGCCACTGGGTATCCCCATCCAGCACAGTTCGATTCCGTTCCAGACCGCCATCCAGGGGCAGACGCAGAACCTGAACCTGCCGTTCCAGCGCGATCAACTGGCCAACCAGCTGAAAATGGTTGATGCGATGAACGTCTCGATCTCGATCCTGGAGGAGCAGTACCAACTGTCGCTCCAACAGACCAAGCTCACCCAGGACTCGGCCGCCAAGTCGCAGGAGATCCTCGACGTCACCAAGAAACTGCGCGACAGCATCGCGAACTTCGACGACCAGTTCCGGCCCCTGCGCAACTATTTCTACTGGGAACCGCACTGCTTCGACATACCCATGTGCGCCGCGGCGCGGTCGGTCTTCGATTCGCTCGACGGCATCGACGAGCTGACCGACAAGACGGCCTCTGTACAGGTCAACACCGACCAACTGGCAGACCTGGCACCGAAACTGACCGCGCTGCTGCCACAGACGATCGCCTCGATGAAGACCAGCCGGGATCTGTCGCTCGCGTCGTACAACTCGCAGAAGGCCCTGCTCGACCAGATGCAGGCGATGAACGACACGGCGCTGGCCATGGGGCAGAGCTTCGACGAAGCCAAGAACGACGATCTGTTCTACCTGCCGCCGGAGGCGTTCCAGAATCCCGATTTCGAGCGCGGCCTGAAGATGTTCCTGTCACCTGACGGCAAATCCGCGCGCATGTTCATCACGCACCAGAGCGATCCCGCGACACCCGAGGGCATCGCCCGTGTCAACGCCGAGCGTACGGCGGCCCAGGAGGGCTTGAAGATGTCGTCGCTGTCGGACGCCAAGATCTACCTCGGCGGCGTCGCGGCCACGTACAAGGACATGAGCGACGGGGCCCGCTACGACCTGATGATCGCCGTGGTGTCGGCCCTCACGCTGATCTTCATGATCATGCTCATCCTGACCCGCAGTGCGGTGGCGGCGCTGGTCATCGTGGGCACCGCGGCCAGCTCGATCGCCGCGTCCTTCGGCATCTCGGTGTTGTTGTGGCAGGACTTGTTCGGCATCCATGTGCACTGGCTGGTCATGCTGATGTCGGTGATCATCCTGCTGGCGGTCGGATCGGACTACAACCTGCTGCTGGTGTCCCGGTTCAAGGACGAGATCTACGCGGGCCTCAAGACCGGCATCGTCCGGTCGATGGCCGGGACCGGCGGCGTGGTGACCTCGGCGGGCTTGGTGTTCGCCGCGACCATGGCGGCGATGCTGGGCAGCGAACTGGTGGTGCTGGCCCAGATGGGCTCGACCATCGCGATCGGGTTGTTGCTCGACACCCTCATCGTGCGGTCGTTGTTGATGCCGTCGATCGCAACCTTGTTGGGCCGGTGGTTCTGGTGGCCGCAGGTCGTCTATCCGCGCGGCGACAACCAGTTCCGCAAACCGCAACCGCAACGCCGCGATGACGACGAAGACACCGCGGCCATCCCGGTGCCGAGCTGACCCGCCGCTGGGCTTCGAGGTGCTTACGTTGAAGTTTGCAGTCACTGGGTGGCTGGGATCTTCAAGTTAAGTAGTGTTCAGACCGCTTCGCCGATATTCCGTGTGGGACACGCCCTTACGTTGAAGTTTGCAGTCACTGGGTGGCTGGGATCTTCAGCCTTGTGCCTGGCTGAGCAAGCTTGACTAGTGCGCGATCATCTTGATCGCCACCACCGCGGCGCCGAGGGCTGACAGGGCGACCACGGCCAGCGCCTGCTGCCACCATCGCAGGTTCGTCCGGCGCACCGCCAGGAACGCGATCAGCGCCATCTCGATGACCAGGAACCACATGGCAAGCCAGACGGCCGTGGGGGTTTTGAGCACACCGATTGCGCTGACGATCAGGATGACGATGGGGCCGACGGCCGCTTCGAGGATCTGGCCCGACGAGCGCAACATGCCCCATGCGGCGGGGCCCCGCGGGGCGCGGCCCTCGACACCCAGTCGCGCGACGAACTCGGCCAGTAGGCTGGCCGCCCACAATCCGCCGGCGGCGACCGCGACGTCGAGGATTCGTGCCCACGCACTGGTGTTTTCGTCGGTGTACCGAGCGAGCACCGCCAGCGTCGCGAGGCAGGAGATGGCACCGTATAGGCGTTCGCGGAGCAAGGCGACAACGTGCTCGACGGGCGCCTCCGCGGCAGCCGTTGTCATGACAGCGGCCCCATGAGCAACGATCCTGATCGGCTACAGGCCTTGGACATGGCCAAACGCTACCGCCGCCGCACCCGGACGGATCAGGTTTCGGCGTCTGCGGACGGAGCCATCTCAGGCACCGCCCACCACGTGAGCCGCAACCGTGGCATCCGCCCAGCCCGCGAGCAGTCGGCCCGCCGCGTCCCAGGTGACGGCGGTCGCCGGGGAGTCCCGGTTCAGCGAATCGGTCGGGGTGAGCGGCCGGCCCGGCACTGCCGAGCGGGGCGACCACACCGCTGCCCGGCCGTCGTCGGATGTCGCAGCGAGCAGGTCGCCGCGGGCCGACCACGCGATGGAGGTGACGGCGTCGTCATGACCGCGCAGTATCCGCGGTGTGCTGCCCCGCGGGCCTCGGCCGGTGAAATCCCACACCGTGACGTCCTCGCCGCCGCCCGAGGCCAGCAGCGCCGAGTCGGGCGAGAAGGCCAGTGCGGTGATCTTCGTCGGATACCCGGACATGCCGAGCTCCTCGCCGCGCCGGCCGATCCGCCAGACGTGCAGTGTCGCATCTTGATTGCCGCTGGCAGCCCACTTTCGGTCGGTGCTGACGGCGAGTGCGAGCAGTGATCCCTTGAACGGCAACACATCCGGTGCCGAATCACGCGCGACAGGGTGGACGCGCACGCCACCGTAGGCGGCGCTGGCCACCCGGCGGTTGACCCACGCCACGCCGGTCACAGTGCTGGCCCGCTCGGCAGAGAGAAGCTCCGTGCCGTGCGAGTCGAGGACGATCGCGGTGCGGCCCACCGCGGCGGCCAGCCGCGCTCCGTCGAAACTCCACGCGACCGACGAGCACCAGCCTCCGTGCCGTCCGCCGATGACGCTGCCGTGGGCGTCGAGCACGTCCACTCCGTGAACCGATCCGACTGCGAGCCGGTCACCTGCCGGTGACCATGCCACGGTGAGGCATCCGAGCGAGAGTTCCTGCCGGGACTCGACGATGCCGTCGGCCGCCAGAATCGTGACCGAACCCTCCGCACCCGCGACGGCGATCCGGCCCTGCGGTGACGCGGCCAACGCGGCCACCGCATCGTCGACGCTGAGCCGCCAGGTGTCGCCGGCCAGTACCGATCGGCTCACTGGTTCACCAGGCAGGCTCGGAAGCCGGATTCGAGTTCGGCTCTGTCCAGGTGGCGTCCGATGAAGACGAGTCGGTTGGTGCGCGCTTCCCCGTCCCGCCAGGGCCTGCCCTCGGTGCCGTCGAACAGCATGTGCACGCCCTGGAAGACGTACTGCCGCGGTTGGTCGGCCAGGGCGAGGATGCCCTTGCTGCGGAAGATGTCGATTCCCTTGGTGGCCAACAGTTCTCCGAGCCACGAGTTGAGTTTCTCGACGTCGACATCGCCGTCGAGTTCGATTCCGACCGAGGTCACGGTCTGGTCGTGCTGGTGGTCCTGCTGCTCGAGGAACGCGGGATCGTCGGTGAGCACGCGCTGGAGATCGAATGCGCCGACGTCGAGGATGCGGTCGAGCTCGACCTTTGCGTTCTGCGCAGGCACGATGTCGGCACCGGAGTTGATGCCGCGCAGGCGGGTTTCGACCGCGGCGAGTCGCTCGGCGCTGACGAGATCGACCTTGTTGAGGATCATCCGGTCGGCGAAGGCCACCTGCTCGACGGCCTCGTTCTCGACGTCGTCGGGCTTGATTTCGTCGAGGTGGTCGAGCACGTGTGCCGCATCGACGACGGTCACGATCGCGTCGAGGCGAAGCTGCCCGCGGATCTCGTCGTCGACGAAGAACGTCTGGGCGACGGGTGCGGGGTCGGCCAGGCCCGTGGTCTCGATGAGGATGTGGTCGAAGCGATCCCGGCGACGCATCAGTGCGCCGAGGATGCGGATGAGGTCGCCGCGCACCGTGCAGCAGATGCAGCCGTTGTTCATCTCGAAGATCTCTTCTTCGGCGTCGAGTACGAGCGCGTCGTCGATGCCGACTTCCCCGAACTCGTTCTCTATCACCGCGATCCGCCTACCGTGCTGTTCGGTGAGGATCCGGTTGACCAGGGTGGTCTTGCCTGCACCGAGAAATCCGGTGATGACGGTGACAGGTACCCGTTCGTCAGTCGTGGTCGGCATGATCGTGTCCTTCCGGGTGTTCTTCGATCGCCCGCCGCAGCGCGGCGATGGTGAGGTCGGGCGTGGCGCTGGGCAGCTTCCACACTGTTCTGGGGGTGGAGAGGACCGCGACAACCGTTTCGACCGGCGGGCAACCCGGTTCGGTGCACGCGAGCTGCTGGACCAGCACCGTGGTGTGGTCGGGGATTCCGAGAGCGGACCGCACGGCTGTTTTGAGGTTGTCGATGTGCTCGCGGGTCGCCTTGGGCAGCGCGGTTGAGCGTGTGCTGCCGCCGGGGTTCACCAAACCGGGCATGGACACCACCTTAATGAAAATGATTTTCAACAAGGTATCACGCTGATCGCGGACTGCACCCGCGCCGTGACCGGCTTGACGAGCCACCTCGTACGCGCCGGTAGCCCCCATCGGCGCGGCCACGTTATTGCATCGGTTTTCCGCGAAACGGTGGCAAGAGCCGGACGCTGGACGAGGATCGCAACATGGAGCGGGAAAGCGGACGTGAGAGAAGGTTGCGGGTCTCCTCATTGGCGGCCGTCGCGAATCCGTCGTATTCGCGGATCGACACCTGGAACCTTCTCGATGACGCGTGCAGACAACTGCTGGCGATCCACCGGGCCGGCCTGGACACCAGGCATGTGGCCACCCGCGCGAAACGATTGCTCGACCGCCTCGGCGCCTACGAGCGGTACTGGCTCTACCCGGGTGCGGACAAGGTCGAGGACTTTCGCGGATACCTGGCCGATCTGGCCACCGAACTGCTCAGCGACGAGGTCTCACTCGCGGTGCGTTTGCTGTCCGAGTACGGCGACCAGGCCGCGCTGTTCGACACGTCGGCCTCGCTGCCCGAGCAGGAACTGGAGGTGCGGGCCAAGCGCCAGCAGTACTACACCGTGCTGCTCGCCGACGACTCACCGTCATCGGGGCCTGAGAGCCTGGCCGAGAACCTGCGTGCGCTGCGCAGTCCCGACGACGACGTGCAGTTCGAACTCTTGGTGGTGCCCAGCGTCGAAGACGCGATCACCGCGGTGGCGCTCAACGGTGAGATCCAGGCCGC
This sequence comes from Mycolicibacterium mageritense, assembly GCF_010727475.1. NCBI lineage: Bacteria > Bacillati > Actinomycetota > Actinomycetes > Mycobacteriales > Mycobacteriaceae > Mycobacterium > Mycolicibacterium mageritense. The sequence continues at coordinate 1,579,496 of NZ_AP022567.1, read as the reverse complement.
GATCATCCGCCACGATCTGCCGTTGCGGGCCAAGGACCGGCTGCCGGTGATGGCGCGGTTGCTGGGCGCCAACGACCTGACCGTGGCCACCGACCGCACGCACGACTGGGTGGAGTGCGGTGAGTGGATCCGGGATCTGCGGCCCCACATCGACCGGTATCTGGTCACCGACGAGTCGATCGCGTCACCGAGCGAGAACGAACCGGACATCTATCACCGCACGTTCTACCGGCTCAACGACGCCACCGACCTGTACAGCACGGTGGTGGCCGGGATGCGCAACCGGTTCGCGACGCCGTTCTTCGATGCGCTGCGGCTGTATGCCGCGTCGCCGGTCGGGCAGTTCCATGCGTTGCCGGTCGCCCGCGGCGCCAGCATCTTCAACTCCAAGTCGTTGCAGGACATGGGGGAGTTCTACGGCCGCAACATCTTCATGGCCGAGACGTCGTCGACCTCGGGCGGTTTGGATTCGCTGCTGGATCCGCACGGCAACCTGAAGAAGGCGATGGACAAGGCCGCCAAGACGTGGGGTTCGAACCAGACGTACTTCGTCACCAACGGCACGTCGACGGCGAACAAGATCGTCGTGCAGTCACTCGTGCGGCCCGGCGACATCGTGCTGATCGACCGCAACTGCCACAAGTCGCACCATTACGGCCTGGTGCTGGCCGGGGCGTGCCCGCTGTATCTGGACGCCTATCCCCTGGAAGCGTTCGCGATCTACGGTGCGGTGTCGCTGCGCACCATCAAGAAGGCGTTGCTGGATCTCGAAGCGGCCGGGCAGCTGCACCGGGTGCGCATGCTGTTGTTGACCAACTGCACATTCGACGGCGTGGTCTACAACCCGCAGCGGGTGATGGAGGAGATCCTCGCGATCAAGCCCGACATCTGCTTCCTGTGGGACGAGGCGTGGTATGCGTTCGCCACCGCGGTGCCGTGGTCGCGCCAGCGCACCGCGATGATCTCCGCGGAACGGCTGGAGAACATGCTGGAGTCGCGGGAGTACGCGGCTGAGTACCGCGCGTGGCGCGAGTCGATGAAGGATGTGCCGCGCGAGCAGTGGGTCGACCATCGGCTGCTGCCCGACCCGGCCAAGGCCCGCATCCGGGTGTACTCGACGCATTCCACCCACAAGTCGCTCTCGGCGCTGCGGCAGGCGTCGATGATCCACATTCGCGACGAGGACTTCAACACCAAGAACCGCGACGCGTTCGGCGAGGCGTTTTTGACCCACACCTCGACCTCGCCCAACCAGCAGTTGCTGGCGTCTTTGGACCTCGCCCGCCGCCAGGTCGACCTCGAGGGCTTCCAGCTGGTCCGCTACGCGTACAACATGTCGCTGGTGTTCCGCCACCGCGTGCGCATCGACCCGTTGGTGAGCAAGTGGTTCCGGATCCTCGACGAGTCTGACCTGGTGCCCGAGGAGTACCGCGATTCCAAGGTGCGGTCGTACCGCCAGGTCAGCCAAGGTGCTTTGGAGGGCTGGAACGAGGCGTGGAAGACCGACGAGTTCGTGCTCGACCCGACGCGGGTGACGTTGTTCATCGGCAAGACCGGCATGAACGGCTACGACTTCCGCGAGAAGGTGCTGATGGAGCGGTTCGGCATCCAGATCAACAAGACCTCGATCAACAGCGTGCTGCTGATCTTCACCATCGGCGTCACCTGGTCGAGCGTGCACTATCTGCTCGACGCGTTGCGCCGCATCGCGACCGATCTGGACCGAAAGTTCAAGTCCGCCAGCAAGGCTGACCGCGAGCTGCAGGCCCGGCGCATCGAGGAGATCACCGAGGATCTGCCGCCGCTGCCCGACTTCAGCGAATTCGACATCGCGTTCCGGCCCGACGGCGCAAGCGCGTTCGGGGACATGCGGTCGGCGTTCTACGCGGGCTACGAGGAGTCCGACCGCGAGTACGTCCCGCTTGGCGCGGCCGGCCGGCGGATCGCCGAGGGCAAGACCCTGGTGTCGACGACGTTCGTGGTGCCGTATCCGCCCGGCTTCCCCGTGCTGGTGCCGGGCCAGGTGATCTCGAAACAGATCCTGTACTTCCTGGCTCAGCTCGACGTCAAAGAGATCCACGGTTACAACCCGGATCTGGGCCTGTCGGTCTTCACCGAAGAGACCGTCGCCCGGCTCACGGCGGCGCGGCTGGGAGCGTCCGACACGGAACTGCCGCGCGGCCAACTGATGCACGACTTTTCGTGAATCAGTCGAGCGACTGCAAGGCGATCCAGGCGCTGACGCGGGTCTGCGGATCGTCGAGCTGACCCGGTAGCGCCGCCTCGATGGCTTCGAGTCGGTTGCGCACGGTGTTGCGGTGCAGGCCGAGTTCCTCGGCGACCTTGAGCCGGGATCCGTGGTGGCGCAGGAAGCAGCGCAGCGTGTCCAGCTGTTCGGAATCCAGGTCGCGAAGCCAGGATTCGGCGAACGTTCGAGCTCGCGTAGGGTCGATGAGGCCGAGTGGGCCGTCGCTGATCACCCGGTCCCACACGACGAGTGCTGCGGTCGGCGTGGCCTGCGCGAGTGCCAGCCCGGCCGTTCGGTAACTGGAAGCGGCGTCGCTCAGCGCCACGGCGTCGCCCACTCCAACCTGTAGCCCGGCGTCGACCGCCACCGCGGCCATGGCTTCGGCCTGTTGCGGTTGGACGACCGCGCACACCTCGTCGGCGTGTGTGCCGACCAGGATGTCGCGGTGCTCCAGCGCCGCGATCGCGTCGTCCCGTTCGGACTCGCTGCCCGCCGCCCGCAGGATCCTGATCCGCTCCGGCAGTGCCGCGCTCGGCCAGTCCACCTCGAGCACCAACTCCGCTGTCCTGGCGTCGTTTCCGGCGATCAGCTCGACCGCGCGGCTGCGCAGGTGCCTGCGCGTCCTGGCCCGGCTGCGGTGCTGCTCGTCGACCAGGCCGAGTACCGCGACGGCCGTGGTGACCGCGTGTCGCTGCCCGTCGGACAGCCGCATCGGGCCCATCGCCGCCAGGTAGGTCGACGGCTTGCCCCGCAAGCCGATGGGGTGCACCGAAATTGACAGACCGGGGCGGGACTGGACTGCGGCCGAACGCAACCCGTGGGCCTGCAGCCGTCGGACGTCGTCGGCGACCTCGCCGAGCGGGAAGTCGGCCCGGCGCGGGCCGACGGGTCCGCTGAGCACGCGACCATCGGGCGACATGAGGCACACTGCGCCGTTGACGGCCTGAGCCAGCGCCGTGATGACGGCCGCGGTGGGATCGGGCCGGGCCGCCGCCGAGATCAAGCGGCGCTGCGTCTTGAGCGTCTCGCGCGCGGCGGTCGATTCCTGCTCTTCGAGCAACTGCGCGACGTGTCGACTGACCGCGACGAACGGTGTCTGTCGCGGCACCTCGAACACGTTGACCCCGTGCGCACGGCAGGCCGCGACCAGGCCGGGGGGCGTCTTGGCGTGTGTCAAGCCCGCGGCCATGCCGATCGCCGAGACCCTCGCCTCGGCCAGCCGCTGCACGTAGCCGTCCCATTCGGCATCCCACTGCCCGGTCTCCAGACCTGTGGTCAGCAGGATCTCGCCGCCTTCCAGAAAGGGCGCCGGATCTGGCAGTTCGCTGGTCGCGACCCACCTGACCACCGCTTTCGGGTCGCACGTGTGGAGACCGTGAAGGCCGAGGGGCTCGACGGCAAGCACTGTCTCGATGGTGACCACGATGACAGTTTCGCACAGTCTCCGACATGGAGATTGTGCATTCCTGCCCTGCGATTGCCGTCACGTCGTCCCTAGCGTGGGTCAGCAATACCGCAAGCAGTAGGAGGAGCACGTGACCATCACGGAGCTTGAGGCGCTCACCCAGGAACGTCGACTTGTCACCGCCATCCCCGGACCGATCTCGCAGCAGATGCAGGCCCGCAAGGACACCGCGATCGCCCGCGGCGTGGGAACCACGCTGCCTGTGTACGTCGTCGCGGCAGCCGGCGGCGTGCTGGCAGATGTCGACGGCAACCAGCTGATCGACTTCGGCTCCGGCATCGCCGTCACCACCGTCGGCAACAGTGCGCCTGCCGTGGTCGACGCGGTCACGCAGCAGGTCGCGGCGTTCACCCATACGTGCTTCATGGTGACGCCCTACGAGGGGTACCTGCGCGTGGCCGAGGAACTCAACCGGATCACGCCCGGCGATCACGACAAGCGCACCGTGCTGTTCAACTCCGGCGCCGAGGCCGTCGAGAACGCGGTCAAGATCGCCCGCGCGCACACCCGTCGCCAGGCCGTCGTGGTGTTCGACCACGCCTACCACGGCCGCACCAACCTGACCATGGCGATGACCGCCAAGAACCAGCCGTACAAGCACGGTTTCGGGCCGTTCGCCGGTGAGGTGTACCGGGTGCCGACGTCGTTCCCGTTGCGCGACGGTGAGATCGACGGCGCAGCCGCGGCCGCGCGGGCCATCGACCTGATCGAGAAGCAGGTCGGCGCGGACAACGTCGCCGCCGTCGTCATCGAGCCGATCCACGGCGAGGGTGGCTTCATCGTCCCCGCCCCTGGCTTCCTGCGTGACCTGCAGAACTGGTGCACCCAGGCCGGCGCGGTCTTCGTCGCCGACGAGGTGCAGACCGGATTCGCCCGCACCGGAGCGATGTTCGCGTGCGAGCACGAGGACGTGGTGCCCGATCTGATCGTCACCGCCAAGGGCATCGCCGGTGGTCTGCCGCTGTCGGCCGTCACCGGCCGCGCCGAGATCATGGACGCCCCGAACGCCGGCGGGCTCGGCGGCACGTACGGCGGCAACCCGCTGGCGTGCGCCGCGGCGCTCGCGGTGATCGACACCATTGAGCGGGAGCAGTTGGTGGCCCGCGCGGCCCAGATCGGCGAGACCATGATCGGCCGGCTCACCGCGATGGCCGCTGACGATCCGCGTATCGGCGACGTCCGTGGCCGCGGTGCGATGATCGCGATCGAACTGGTCAAGCCGGGCACCGTCGAACCCGACGCCGACCTGACCAAGCGCATCGCGGCCGCCGCGCATGCGAAAGGTCTCGTGGTGCTGACCTGTGGCACCTACGGCAACGTGCTGCGCTTCCTGCCGCCGCTGTCGATGCCCGACCACCTGCTTGCCGAGGGCCTCGACATCCTGGCCGAAACCTTCGGAGAGATCCGATGACCGTCACCACCGGAGCGCCTCAGGCCGTCGCGTCTGAAGCGACCGTCGCGCTGAGCCCGCTCGACGACGCGCGCTCGCAGCTGCGCGAGGCGACCACGATCCTCGGCTACGACGATGGCGTGTACACCGTGCTGGCCACTCCGCGCCGTGAGGTCACCGTGGGGATCCCGCTGCGCCGGGACAACGGTGAGATCGAGTTGCTCATCGGACATCGCGTGCAGCACAACGTGTCCCGCGGCCCCGCCAAGGGCGGTCTGCGCTACTCGCCCGACGTCACGCTCGACGAGGTGCGGGCCCTGGCGATGTGGATGACCTGGAAGTGTGCGCTGCTCGACGTGCCCTACGGCGGTGCCAAGGGCGGCGTCCGGATCGACCCGCGCCAGTACAGCGCCGCCGAACTGGAACGCGTCACGCGCCGCTACACCAGTGAGATCAGCCCGATCATCGGGCCCGCGCACGACATCCCGGCGCCCGACGTCGGCACCGACGAGAACACCATGGCGTGGCTCATGGACACCTACTCGGTGCAGAAGGGACATACGGTCCTCGGCGTCACCACAGGCAAGCCCGTGAGCCTCGGCGGCTCACTGGGCCGTGCCACCGCGACGTCGCGCGGTGTGGTGCACGTGGCCCTGGCCGCGCTGCGTTCGCGTGGCATCACGGTCGACGGATCCACGGCCGCCGTACAGGGTTTCGGCAAGGTCGGCAGCCACGCGGCGCGCTTCCTGTTCGATAACGGCGTCCGCGTCGTCGCGGTCTCCGACCAGTACGGAGCGGTCGCCAACGCCGCGGGTCTCGACGTGCCCGCGCTCGAAGAGCACGTCGCGGCAACCGGATCCGTGGTCGGCTTCGCAGGCGGCGTCGAGATCTCCGGTGCCGACCTGCTGGAGAGCGACGTCGATCTGCTGGTGCCCGCCGCGATCGAAGGCGTCATCCACGAGGGCAACGCCCACCGCATCCGCGCTCGCGTGATCGTCGAGGGCGCCAACGGCCCCACCACCCCGGAGGCCGACCTGGTGCTCAACGACGCGGGCCGACTCGTGGTGCCGGACATCCTGGCCAATGCCGGCGGCGTCATCGTGTCGTATTTCGAATGGGTGCAAGCGAATCAGGCGTACTGGTGGCGGGCCGACGAGGTCGAGTCCCGACTGGCCGAACGCATGCTCACCGCGTGGGACGAGGTCAGCGCGCACGCCGCGAAACTGAACCTGCCGCTGCGCACCGCGGCCACGTGCCTGGCCGTCGAACGCGTCGCGCAGGCCGCCCAGCTGCGCGGGCTCTACCCGTAATCTCGATAGACAGGAACACCGTGAACACCCACACCGTGATCGCCGAACTGGACGCCAAGCACGGCATCCTCATCGACGGCCAGGCCCACGGGGCCGCTTCGACTTTCGATGTCCACGACCCGGCCACCGGCAAGGTCATCGTCGAGGTCGCCGACGGCACCGTGTCCGACGCCCGCTCGGCGGTCGACGCCGCACACCGGGCGTTCCGCGGCTGGGCCGCGGTGGCGCCGCGCAAGCGCAGTGAAATCCTGCGCTGCGCATACGATCTGATGGTCGCCGACGCCGACCGGCTGGTCGCGCTGATCTGCTCCGAGAACGGCAAGTCGCAGGCCGACGCGCGCGCCGAGGTGATGTACGCCGCCGAGTTCTTCCGCTGGTTCAGCGAGGAAGCGGTGCGTACCGACGGCGGTTACGGGGTCAGCCCGGCGGGCGGGGCCCGAACCCTGGTGACGCACAAGCCGGTAGGGGTGGCGGCCCTGGTGACGCCGTGGAACTTCCCGGCTGCCATGGCGACGCGCAAGATCGCTCCCGCGCTCGCCGCGGGCTGCACCGTGGTGCTCAAACCCGCCGCCGAGACCCCGCTGACCGCGCTGGCGGTGGCCCGGATCCTCTCCGACGCGGGGGTGCCCGACGGTGTGGTCAACGTGGTGCCCACCACCGATGCCGCCGCGGTGGTGTCGGAGTGGCTGGCCGACGAGCGGGTCCGCAAGATCTCGTTCACCGGGTCCACCGGGATCGGCCGGGTGTTGCTCAAGCAGGCCGCCGACCGGATCGTCAACGCCAGCATGGAACTCGGCGGCAACGCGCCGTTCGTCGTGACCGCCGATGCCGATGTCGCGGCGGCCGTGCAGGGCGCGATGATCGCGAAGTTCCGCGGCGGCGGGCAGGCCTGCACCGCGGCCAACCGGTTCTACGTGCACGCGTCCGTGGTCGACGAGTTCGTCGCGGCCTTCGGTGCCGAGGTTGCCGCGCTGCGCGTCGGCCCGGCATCGGATCCCGCGTCGGAGATCGGACCGCTCGTGAGCGCCCGCGCGGCCGAGCGGGTGAGTGCCGCGATCGCCGCCGCGGTCGAGGCCGGAGCCGTGGTCGCCGCCTCTGCAGACGCGCCCTCCGGTGGCTGGTTCGTGCCGCCGACACTGCTGACCGGGGTTGCACCCGATGCGGCCATCCTGAGCGACGAGATCTTCGGCCCGGTTGCGCCCGTCGTGGTGTGGGAGACCGAGGACGAGCTGCTGCGCTGGGTCAACGACACCGAATACGGCTTGGCTGCTTATGTTTACGCAGGCCGGCTGCAGGACGCGCTGCGTCTCGCCGAGTCCTTCGACGCGGGCATGATCGGCATCAACCGCGGCATCGTGTCCGATCCTTCGGCACCCTTCGGCGGCATGAAGCAGAGTGGACTGGGCCGCGAGGGCGCCCGCGAAGGCCTGCACGAGTTCCAGGAAACGCAGTACTTCAGCGTCGATTTCGCGTGACGCGCTTGAGCTGAAGATTGCCGTCACCCAGTGACTGCAATCTTCAGTCTTGAGCTACGTCCGATTCTTGAGCCCGGACTGCACGCCGGGCTCGCCGCTACGGACGAAATGCAACTCGCGCACCATCCTCTATAACACTCGTCATAACTGGCTGGCAGGCTAGACTATGACGACTGTTATAGGCGAGGAGGGCGGAATGCCGGAGGCCACGGGTGACGCGCGCGGGCGCCTGGTCGCGGGAACCGCGGACATGCTGCGGCGGCGGGGCCTGAATGCCGCCAGTGTGCGGGAAGTGGCCAAGCATGCGGGCGCCCCGCTGGGCTCGACCTATCACTATTTTCCCGGCGGCAAGTATCAACTCGCTGCCGAGGCCGTGCGCTGGGCCGACGACCTCACGGCCCGAGCGCTTTCCGACGCCATGGCCGCCGGTCCCCGCGAAGGCTTGCGGCAGTTTCTCGGGATGTGGCGGGAAATCCTGGTGGACAGCGAGTTCCGCGCCGGGTGCCCCGTGCTCGCGGTCTGTGTCGAGGACGTGCCCGACGACGGCAGTGCCCCACGTGAAGCGGCGGTGTTCGCGTTCAGCAACTGGGTCTCGATCCTCGCGGCGGCGTTGCGCGACCACGGCGCCGGTCGTGACGACGCCACGGGGACGGCCACCTTGATCGTCGCGGCGGTGGAAGGAGCCGTGGCCATGTGCCGCGCCGAGCGCAGCACCGACCCGTTGGATCGCGTGGGCGAGCGGTTGCAGCAAATGCTCGATGAGCCGACGTAGTTGGTGCCACACCCGTCCCAAGATCCGGGCGTACTACCGATGTGCCCGCCTGTTTGCGACAAAGTCGCAGAATCAGCCCCTTGAGGCACTTGAAGCGCTTATGTCCCAAGGGAAACATCCCACCAGTCCGGCCAGCCTCAGGAATCGAGTTGTTGCTCACCTGCCCCGGGCCCGGCTGTCCGCGACTTTGTCGCGCGTAGGCGGGCACGCCGAAATCTGTTGCCTACGAGGCGAATAGGGCGGGACGGGGCACAAGTGTCGATCGCATCTGTGACGGCAGTTGCCGATGGTGCCCGTGCGGCGAACTCCGCGACTTTGTCGCTAACAGGCGGGCGAAACGATAGGCGCCGGCCGGGCGCGACACGCCGGGCCTGTCAGTTCTCCAGATACGCGACGATCGCATTGGACAGTGCGCGTCTCGCCTCGTCGAGGTCGATGTAGGTGCCCAACTGCCGTTCCGACGTGATGCCGCGCATCGCGCCGGGGATGAACAGCGCGACCTCGCGCACCCGGTCGGGATCGACGTCGAGATCGGCAAAAGCCTTCTGGCAGGCCTCGATCCACGTCCGTTGCCACGACGAGAGCTCCGCGGCAGTCTGCGGGAAAAGGCGCTCCAATTCCGCCCTGTCCCGGGGCAGCGCGGCGCGCAGGTTCTCGATCGCGCGGGAATCCGTAGCGGTCAGCCCGTGGTACATGGCGTCGAGGATCCCGGCGACACGCTCCGGAAGGGTTCCGTGCGGCACCGCGTGTGACGGCATCTGTCCCCGGCGTTCGGCGGTGTAGCGCAGCACGGCTGCCCAGAGTCCGTCGATGTCGCCGAATTGGTATTTGACCGTGCCCCACGTTGCCCCAGCATCTTTGGCGATGCGATTGCCCGAAACCGAGCCGGGGGCGCCGGAGGCGAGCGCATGCAACGCCGCGTCCAGCATGCTCTCGCGGCTGGCCTGCCCCCGCCGGTTGGTGCGCCGCTCGGTCACCTCCGGGATGCTACGCGAGTATTGACTTTGATAGAACCCTCTGTGATTCTAGGGGTCATGGCAAAGCCGCCGTTGTCGATGAAACCGACAGGCTGGTTTCAGGTCGCCTGGTCGGATGAGGTCGCGGTCGGCGACGTGCACCGGATGAAGTACTTCGATCGCGAAATGATCGCGTGGCGTGCGCAATCCGGGCAGTTGACGGTCATGGACGCCTACTGCGAGCACCTCGGCGCGCACCTGGGCTTCGGCGGCCACGTGGTGGGCGAGGTGATCCAGTGCCCCTTCCACGGCTGGCAGTGGAACCACGAAGGCCGCAACGTGTGCATCCCGTACCAGGACAGGCCGAACCGCGGCAGGCGCATGCGCACGTATCCCGTGGTCGAGCGCAATGCGTCGGTCTACATCTGGCACGACGCCGAGGGGCGGGCACCGCACTTCGACGTACCCGACATCTTTGCCGATTTCGGTGACAAGACCGCGGCCGACTATTACCCGCAGCAACGCCTGTTCCGTGAACAGCTCGAACTGCACCCCCAGTACGTCCTCGAAAACGGTGTGGACTTCGCGCATTTCAAGTTCGTGCACCAAACGCCGATCGTGCCCGTGTTCACCCGGCACGACTTCGGTGAACCGTGGTCCTACGTCGATTTCACGATCACCTTCGAAGGTGACGACGCCCAGAAGATCGAGGACGTCAACAGCGGTGTCGAGGCCATCAACGGCGGTCTGGGCATCGCGGTGACCAAGAGCTGGGGCATGATCGACAACCGCACGATCTCGGCGGTCACCCCGGTCGACGACCGCACCTCCGATGTGCGGTTCATGGTGTACATCGGGCGCACACCCGGACGTGACGACCAGAAGACCGCGGACCGGGCGCGGCTGTTCGGTGACGAGGTGATCCGCCAGTTCACCCAGGACATCCACATCTGGTCGCACCAGCGCTATTCCGACCCGCCCGCGCTGGCCACCGCGGAGTACGAGGGTTTCACCGCAATTCGCAAGTGGGCCATGCAGTTTTACCCTGACGGTCTGGGCGGTTCTGCCGCAGACCTTGCCACGAGAGGCTGAGATCCCATGACCATACGCGTCTTCCAGGTCGCCACCGGCAATGTCGGCACCGAGATGATCAAACGCATTGCGGCCCACCCCGATCTGGAGCTCATCGGGTTGCACTGTTACACACCGGAAAAGGTCGGCCGGGATGCCGGCGAGATCGCCGGGCTCGAGCCGAACGGTGTGACCGCGACGGGATCCGTCGACGACATCATCGCGGCCAAGCCCGACGTCGTGACGTTTCACGGAGTGTTTCCCGACGAGGACTTGTACGTGAAAGTCCTTGAGGCGGGTATCGACATCGTCACCACGGCCGACTGGATCACCGGCTGGCACCGCGACACCAATCACGCGCACCCGTCCGGCAAACCGGTGTCCCAGGTGCTCGCCGCCGCGTGCGCAAAAGGCGGTTCGACGTTCTATGGCACCGGCATGAACCCCGGCCTCAATCAGATTCTGGGCGTGGTGTGTTCGGCTGACGTGGCCGAGATCGAGAACGTCACCACCATCGAATCCGTCGACGTGTCCTGCCACCATTCTGCCGACACCTGGAAGGAGGTCGGCTACGGGCTGCCGGTCGACGATCCGCGGTTGCCGAGCATGCTGGAGAAGTACACCCGGGTGTTCGCCGACAGCGTGCTATTGATGGCGGACTGCTTCGATGTGCGGCTCGACGAGGTGAAGTTCAGCTACGAGCTCGGGGCGTGCACCAAAGATGTCGACCTCGGCTGGTACCACCTGCCCAAGGGCTCGCTCGGCGGCAACTACATCAAGTACCAGGGCCTGGTGGACGGGGTGCCCAAGATCGAGACACACCTGGAATGGCAGATGACCCCGCACACCGATCCCAGCTGGGATATCAAGGGCTGCTATATCACTCAGATCATGGGCGATCCGTGCATCTACAACAAGCACATGATCTTCCCGAAGCCCGGGGTGGACCTGTCGGACCCCAGCAGCTTCGCATCGATCGGGATGACGGTCACCGGACTGCCCGCGCTGAACGCCATCAAGTCGGTGGTCGAGGCGCCGCCGGGGCTGCTCACGAGCGCCGACCTTCCGTTGCGGGCCTTTGCGGGCCGCTTCACCTGACGGTGGGCGACCGGCTCTGGTCCGCCCGGCGGCCCTGGGTAAAGTCCGGGCTGTGAACGTCTTTGACAACGGAATCGCGCTCGAATCCGCCGGTGACCGACGTCTGCGCGGCCGCACGGTGCCCGAATGGGCAAACATGGTCGGCCCGTTCGGCGGTATCACCGCGGCGACCATGGTGCGTGCGATCGAGTTGCAGCCCGACGTGCTCGGTCTGCCGGTGGCGGTCACGGTGAACTACCTCGCGCCGATCGTCGACGGTGCGTTCGACGTCGACGCTCGTGTGGTGCGCACCAACCGGTCCAATCAGCACTGGACCGTCGAGCTCGCTCAGGACGGCGACGTGAAAGCCACGGCCACAGCGGTATTCGGAGTGCGGCGGGACAGTTGGTCGGACACCGAACCGGCGCCGCCGCCCGCGCCCGCACCCGAAGATGTCCCGCTGCGGCCCGGGTTCCTGGACGTGACGTGGTTGCAGAACTACGACGTACGGTTTGTCGACGGTGCCGCGCCGGTCCCCGGAGACGGCGAATCCGAGTCCTCGACCACGACGCTGTGGGTTCGCGGGAACCCGCCCTGGCCGCTGGACTTCGCGTCGCTCACCGCGGTCTGCGACATCTTCTACCCGCGCGTGTTCTTGCGCCGTGGCGGATTCGTCCCGGCCGGCACCATCTCGTTCACGGTGTACTTCCACGCCGACGAAGCTCAACTGGCCGAGCAGGGCGACGACTACCTGCTGGGCACGGCACGGGCACAACGCTTCTCGGCGGGCCACTTCGACCAGTCGGCGCAGATCTGGGGCCGGGCCGGCACGCTGTTGGCGACGACGCACCAGATGGTGTACTTCAAAGGCTGAACGGTGTGGTGTGCAACGCCAAGCTCAGTACGGTGAGCGCCACGAACAGCAGGGCGCCGAGCAGCACGAGGGCCATCAGTACGATCACGAGGCAGTTCACACACTGCCGCTTGCCCCGCTCGAACTTCGCGACCCGCTCCTGGTGCTTGAACTCTGAGGCCGCGACAGCGAAATCGACGTCGGCCAGTTCGGCGGCCGAGGCGGGCGACCCGCTCGCGATCTCACGAAGGCGTGCCGCCCCGATACCGACGCCGACACCGGCGAACCGCCGGCTCATGGACCATGCTTGCCGGCGGCTGAGGCAATGATCGCGCATGTACGCCGGGTGCGGCCAGTATCCCCACTCGTCGTGATGCGCGCTCGCACGCGCCATAACTCATTGAGTTTAATTCGGCCCGGGTGCCACCGGTAGGCCGCGAGCAAACTTTCAGTCACCGGATGACGCGATGCACATCGCCGGTGACGTCACCGCCTTCCTGCGCGATCCAGGGGCCGTCGATCGACGGGTCGATGATGCCGTCCTCCATCCAGGTGTAGCGACCCGCGAGCACGCCACGGGCCAGGAGACGGTCAGAATCGTCGCTGTTGTCCCAAAGCTCGGCGAACAGCCGGTCGGCGCGCAACCGGGCCTGACGGCAGAACGCGTCCGCGAGTTCGACAGCGGCTTCCGGGGCGTCGCGCTGCGCGCGGACACAGGCCGCGGTGATCGCGAAGAGCTCCGCGCCGATGTCGACGATCCGTCCCAGGAAACGCTGCTTGTGTTCGAGCCTGCCCTGCCACCGCGACATCGCATAGAAGGTGCTGCGCGCGAGCTTGCGGCTGGCGCGCTCGACATAGCGCAGGTGCTCGCCCAGCGGGCCGAACTCGGTGAACGACATCGGCAGCTGGCCTTTGCCGGTGACCAACGTGGGCAACCAGCGGGCATAGAACTTGCCGGCCTGCGCGGCCGCCTTGGCCTTGTGCTTGAGGTCGGCGTCGGGGTCGATGATGTCGCCCGCCACCGACAGGTGGGCGTCCACGGCCTCACGGGCGAGCATCAGATGCATGATCTCGGTGGAGCCCTCGAAGATTCGGTTGATGCGCATGTCGCGCAGGATCTGCTCGACGGGCACGCCTCGCTCACCGCGGGCGGCCAGGGACTCGGCCGTCTCGAAGCCACGGCCGCCCCGAATCTGCACCAGCTCGTCGGCGATCAGCCACGTCATCTCCGAGCCGTACAGCTTGGCGAGCGCGGCCTCGATCCGGATGTCCGTGCGGCCCGCGTCGGCCAGTTCGCCGGCCAGTTCGACCATCGCCTCGATGCCGTAGGCGGTGGCGGCGATGAACGCCACCTTGCCGGCCACCGCATCGTGCTCGCCGACCGGCCGGCCCCACTGCACACGCTCCTTCGACCATTCTCTGGCGATCTTGAGGCACCACTTCGCCGTTCCAGTGCACACCGCAGGCAAAGACAGCCGTCCGACGTTGAGCGTCGTCAATGCGATCCGTAGGCCTTCTCCTTCGCGGCCGATGCGGTTCGCGGCCGGCACCCGCACATCGGTCAGCTTGGTCAAACCGTTCTCGATGCCGCGCAGCCCCATGAAGGCGTTGCGGTTGGTCACGACGATGCCGGGTGAGTTCGCTTCGACGACGAACGCAGTGATGCCGCCCCGGTGTCCCTCGCTCGCAGGCACCTGGGCCATGATCACCAACAGATCGGCGATGACGCCATTGGTGGTCCAGAGTTTGACCCCGTTGAGGACATAGTCGTCACCGTCCGGGGTCGCGGTGGCGTGCAGCCGGGCGGGGTCACTGCCGACGTCGGGCTCGGTCAGCAGGAACGCGCTGATCTCCCGGGTGCACCGCGGCAGCCAGGTACGTTTCTGTTCGGCGGTGCCGAACATCGAGATCGGTTGCGGCACGCCGATCGACTGGTGTGCGGACAGCAAGGCCCCGAGCGCGGGATGGACGGAGCCGACCAACGCGAGCGCTTTGTTGTAGTACACCTGCGACAGCCCGAGCCCGTCGTACTCGGTCGAGATCTTCATGCCGAACGCGCCGAGCTCCTTCAAGCCCAAGATCACCGAGTCGGGGATCTGCGCGTCGCGTTCGATCACCGCGGCGTCGATCTGTGTCTCACAGAACTCCCGGAGCTTGGCCAGGAACGCCTCGCCGCGCTGTGCTGCCGCAGCCGGGCCGCGAGGGTGCGGATGCACCAATTCCAGTCGTAGTCGGCCCAGGAACAGCTCTTTGCCGAAACTGGGCTGGCGCCACTGCGCCTCCCGTGCCTCCTCGGCTACCTGCCTGGCTTGTCGTTCGTTGACTTCTTTGGTGACGGTCATCGCCGACCTCCGTATGTCGGGCCCTACTCGACGGTAACTCCATTCGGTGGTGGGATACCCGGCAATCACCACGGTCATGCGTCCAGGGCCGATCGTTGCGGCACGGATGCCGGGGCGGCGGACGATAAAATGTCGGGATGCCAGCAGATGTCGACAACGGGTCGAGCAAGCACAAGCCGCTGCTGGTTCTCGGCAAGATCACCGAGATCCTGGACGCCTTCTCGCTCGCCAAACCCTCGATGACCCTCGGTGAGTTGCAGCAGGCGACCGGGCTGCCGACCTCGACGGTGCAGAGGCTCGTCACCAACATGGCGGCGCAGGGCTTCTTGGACCGCGTGGGCGATCAGATCCGCATCGGAACCCGCATGGCGTTCTGGGCGTCGTCGGCGATGAAAGACATCGACATCTTGCAGGTGCTCAAGCCGGTGCTCGCGGAGATGCGCGACAAGACCGGCGAGACGGCGTGCTTCTTTCGCGCCGAGCAGCACTACCGGGTGTGTGTAGCGATTGCCGAGACGCACCACGCGTTGCGACGAAACATGTACGTAGGCAAACTGATTCCCCTGCACGCCGGCTCGGCCGGGCGCATTCTGCTGGCCTGGAACCCGATGCTCGCCGAGGAGATCCTGGCCGGCCCGTTGGAACCCATGACCGACGGCACGGTCACCAGCCCCGACGAGTTGCGGGCCTTGATCAACCAGGCCCGTGCCGACGGCTACGCGATCAGTGCGGGCGAGCGTGAGGACTCGGCTTCGGGTCTGTCGGCCCCGGTGTTCGACGCGTCCGGCGAGATCGTGGGCGCGCTGATGATCAGCGGCCCGACCCTGCGGATGCCGCGTGAGCAGTGTGAGGCGTGGGTTGACCTGCTGGTGGGCTATGCCGAGCAGGTGACGCGGACCCTTGGTGGCCGAACAGCGGTGTGACCGAGGCGTTCTCGCGCCGGTTCAGCTCGGTGGTGCGGTGATCACCCACGGAAACGCATGCGCCTCCGACCGGGCGCCCTGTGCGGTCTTCGACCGGTTCGGTTCGCCGAGTTCGGCCAGCATCTTGTCGGTCAGGCCGATCATCGCTTCGAGCACGTCGGGCGTGAACCAGGCGGGTTGAGTGGCGAACAGCAGATCCTCGGTGGACGTGTTACCGCTGGCGCCAGGGGCGAACGGGCAGCCGCCCAGCCCGCCGAGAGACCCGTCGACCATGGCGGCCCCCGCATCCACAGCGGCCAGGGTGTTGGCCACACCCAGGCCCCACGTGTCATGGCCGTGGAACACCATGCGCCGCTGCGGAGTCCGTTCTCGGGCAATGCGGAACAGTCGGCTCACTTGCGCGGGTACCGCCTGCCCCAGCGTGTCGCAGAGGACCAGGTCGGCCGCGCCGTCGGTCCGCGGATCGTCGGCGATCGAGATCACCCGGTCCATCGGAACCTCGCCGTCGAACGGGCACGTGAAGGCCGTCGCGATGCACAGCTCGATCGTGCCGCCGACATCGCGGCTGATCTGTTCGGCGTCGGGAAATGCAGCCAGGCTCGCGTCGGTGCTTCGACCGATGTTGGCCTGGTTGTGCTTGTCGGATGCCGACAGGCAGTACTGGAAGTTGCGGGCTCCGGCCGCCGCGGCCTTCTCGACGTGGCGGGGAGTGGCCACCCACACCCAGCAGCGCCGCAGCTCGTCCGGTGTCAGTTCGGCAATCACCTCCAGCGTGTTGGCCATCGGTGGCACCAGGTCACCGCGGGCCATCGACCCGATCTCCAGTTCCGGGACGCCGAATGCCAGGAGTTGACGGGCGATTTCGACTTTGCGTTCGGTGGACAGCAGCTTCCCGGTCAGTTGCAGGCCGTCGCGCAGCGTGACGTCGCGCAAGGTCGGTTGCGGGGCGTAGGGGTAGGTCATCGTGGGTCTCCTGCGTCGGCTCCGAGCAGTTCGGACAGCACCTGTTCGGTGTGCTCGCCGAGGTCCGGGCCGACATTGCGGATGGGCAGTGACGTTCCACCGATCACGGGCACGATGCCCGGGAAGCCCACCTGTGCCGGCCGGTCCCCTCCGGTGTCGACGGTGAAGTCCTGGATCATGTTTCGCGCCGCATACTGAGCGTCGGCGCAGATGTCGGCGGCCGTGTAGATGGGCCCAGAAGGCACGCCGGCTTCATCGAGGAGTGCGAGTGCCTCGTCGCGCGTGTGCTGCATGGTCCACTCACCGATCGCGGCATCGAGTTCGTCGCGGCGCAGCCAGCGCCCGGCGTTGGTCTGCAGGTCGGGGTCGTCGGCCAGATCGGGCCGGCCGATGGTCTGCATGTAGCGGCCGTAGATGGCGTCGCCGTTGCCCGCGATGATGATGCTGGTGCCGTCCTTGCACGGATAGGCATTGCTCGGCGCGATGCCCTCCATGCGGCCGCCCACGCGTTCGCGCTTCACGCCGTAGGCGAGGTAATCGGGCACCAGCGACTCCATGACCGACAGGATCGATTCGTTGAGTGCGACGTCGATGATGCGCTGTGTCAACGGAACTGGCGTGCCTGTGCGGTTGTGTTCGCGCTGGAACAATGACATCACAGTGCCGAAGGCGGCGTAGATGCCTGCGATCGAGTCACCGATCGAGACGCCGACGCGCACCGGGGCACGGTCAGGGTCGCCGACCAGTTCCCGCATGCCGCCGACGGCTTCGGCGACCGCGGCGAATCCGGGCCGGTCCGCAAGCGGGCCGGTCTGCCCGAATGCCGAGATGCGCGTGATCACCAGATCGGGGTTGGCCTCGTTGAGGACTTCCGGACCCAAACCCCACTTCTCCAGGGTTCCGGGCCGGAAGTTCTCCAGCAGCACGTCGCAGTGCCGCACCAGGTCCAGCACGAGCCGGCGACCCTCCGGCGTCTTGAGGTCCAGCACGATCGACTTCTTGTTGCGGTTGATCGTGCGGTAGAGCATCGACGTGTCACCCGCGTACAGCCGCCAGTTGCGCAATTCGTCACCGGTGCCCGGTCGTTCCACTTTGATGACCTCGGCGCCGAAGTCGGCGAGCATGCGACCGGCGGTAGGGGCGGCGATGTAGTTGCCGAGCTCGAGAACCCGGACCCCGTCGAGCGGGCGGATGTCGTTGTCGGTCATGGTTTTTCCTAAGCGGTCGAGATCGGTCAGAACAGCGCGCTTGCGGGCAGGATCAGCAGGATCGCCACCACAGAGGCGACCGATACGCCGACCGTGCAGGTCTTGAGTGTTCCGCGGGTGGTCTGTCCGAGCAGGGACTGCAACAGCCAGAAGGTGTTGCTGGTGACGTGCACTGCGAACAGCGAGCCTGCACCGGCGGCCAGCGCCAGCAGAACCGGGTCGAGGCCGAGCACGGGTGCGACCGGCGCGAGGATGCCGGCTGAGGTGATGGCCGAGATGGTCACCGAACCGACCGCGATGTGCAGGATCGCCGCGACCACCCACACCATGAGCAGCGGGGCCGCGTGGCTCGCGGTGAAGTACTCGCCGAGGATGTCGCCCAAACCTGTGGCCTTGATAGTGGCCGCCAGTGATCCGCCGACGCCGGTGAGGATGAGGATCTGACCGCTTTCCTTGAACCCGGTCGCGATCGCACGCTCGACGTGCTTGGCGCCGAAGGCATATCGACCGACCATGCTGGTGCCGATCAGGCCGAGCAGCAACGCGACGATCGGTTCGGAGATGAAGGCGATGATCGGGTTGTGGATGCCCGCGACGTCGAGGATGGCGCCGGTGGCGATCAGCAGCAGTGAGCCGAGCAGAGGTCCGAGCAGGACGATCAGCGGTGTCTGCTGGCGCACCGGAACGGTCTTCGTGGCGACGGCGACCGAACCCGAACCGCCGCCTGCCGTGTCGGATTCGTCGGTCACCTCGGCGCCGCCGGTATCCGGTTCAGCGCCGAGGAACGGTTGTTCGTCGCGCTCAGGATTCCACCACCCGCGGTTGAACAGAAAGATCATGATGGCGACGGAGATTGCGACCGTGGGGATGACGAGCGCGACGCCGCACAGCAGCATCTTGCCGAGCGGCACCTCGAGTAGACCGGCCAGCGCGAGGGCTCCGACACCGGGAACCGTGAGCACGATGCCGCACTCGAGGCCGATCGCCATCGCGGTGGCCATCCGGGCGGTGCCGTTCTTGCCGATCTTCGCGGCGAGATTGCGGGCCAGCGGCGCCGACATCACCAGCAGCACGTCGAGGAAGATCGACTGCAGTGCCGTGGCGATGGTCAACGACATCGCGTACGGCATCCGGTTGGGCCCGAAGATGCGCAGCAAGGTGCCGACGAGGCGTTGTATTGCGCCCATCTCCTGCAGCATGGCGCCCATCAGCACGCCGAACGCGATCAGCAGACCTACCTCGGCCATGATGTCGCCGAAGCCGCCCGCGACGGTTTCGACCGTCTTCTCGACCCCGAGTTTGGTGGCCAACCCCAGGTACAGGGATCCGAGGACCAGCGAGACCACGGGGTTGAACTTGAATCGCACGATCAACACGACGACGGCAAGGATGGCCACCGCGGTGTTGATCATGATGGCGACGTCTGACATGCGCTTTTCTCCATCGGGTCGCACTCGCCGAGTGCGGGGTATGGCCCAGGCCGCATTGTCGGCAGGGTATGACGCGAGTCACGTCATGCTTACTATATGAACATACGCTCACAATATAAGCAAGAAAGCGTCCGGCTTCTGTCAGGTGTTCGCGAGCGTCCTGCGGATGACGTACGGCAGCGTGCCGCCGTGGCGCAGATAGGCGACCTCGTTGCCGGTGTCCAGCCGGAGCCGCAGCGTCATGCGGTCGGTAGTGCCGTCGGCACGCGCGATCTCCATCGCGACGCTCGTCGTACCCGGGGTCAGGTCGTTCAGCCCGTGCAGCCGCAGCGTTTCGGTGCCGTCGAGGGCCGGCGCGTGCTCTCCGCACGCGAACTCCAGCGGGAAGATGCCCATGCCGATCAGATTGGACCGGTGGATGCGCTCGAAGCTCTCGGCGATGACGGCCCGGACGCCCAGCAGCGCGGGCGCTTTCGCGGCCCAGTCCCGGCTGGAACCGGCACCGTAATTGGCGCCCGCGATGATGACCAGCGGGGTCCGGTCGGCACGGTAGGTCGCGGCGGCGTCGTACACGGGCAGGATCTGGCTGCGATCCTTGGTGTACGCCCAGGCTCCGTCGCCGCCCGCGCCGTCGGGTAGCAGCCTGTTGTGCACTGCGTGATTGGTGAACGCTCCTCGAAGCATGACCTCGAAGTTGCTGCGGCGCGTCGAGTACTGATTGAAATCTCGCTCGGCCACCCCGGCGCTGCGCAGGTATGCGGCTGCGGCGCTGTCGCCGGGAATCGCGCCTGCCGGCGAGATGTGGTCGGTGGTGACGTTGTCGCCGAGCGCCAGCAGTGCACGGGTCTCCAACACTGGAGGCAGCGGCTCCGGATCGGCGGGCACGTCCTCGAGGAAGCTCGGGCGGCGGATATAGGTGCTGGCAGGATCCCAGTCGAAGCGGATCCCGTCCTGGCCCTCCAGCAGGCGCCAGGCTTCGGTGCCGGTCCGAATCGCTGCCGTGTTGCGCTCGAACATGCTCGGGCGCAGCGCCTTTGCCGATATCACTGCGACGTCGACGTCGGCGGGCCAGATGTCACGCAGATAGATCGGGGTGCCGTCGGGGCTTTCACCGAGGGGTTCGGTGCCGAAGTCGTGCAGCACCGTGCCTGCCAGCGCGTAGGCGATCACCAGGGGCGGTGACGCGAGGTAACCGAACCGCAGCCGGGGATGCACGCGCCCCGCGAAGTTCCGGTTGCCGGACAGCACCGCGGCCGGGACGGTGCCTTGGGCGACCAGTTCCTCCATTCGCGGGTGCAGCGGGCCGGAGTTGCCGATGCACGTCATGCACCCGTAGCCGACGGTGGCGAACCCCAGCTCGGCCAGGTCGGCGAGAAGCCCTGCGGCGTCGAGATATTCGGTGGTGACCCGGGATCCCGGAGACAGCGTGGTCTTGACCCACGGCTTGACCGTCAGACCCGCGCGAAGCGCGTTGCGCGCCAGCAGACCGGCTTGCAGCATGAGCGCGGGATTGGCGGTGTTGGTACAGCTCGTGATGGCCGCGACCGCGACGGGCCCGGCGGGCACCACTTCGCCGAACACGGGGTCGGTCTCGCCCGTCACAGTGCTCGGCGAACCCGCGGCGGTGCGAAACGATGCCGGCACGTCGCGCAGCGCGACCTTCTCGTGCGGCAGCGACGGCCCGGCCAGCGTGGTCTGCACGGATTCCAGTGCCAGGGGCAGGTTTTCGTCGTACTGCGGCGCGGGTGCGTCGGCTGTGCACAACAGGCGGTTGGCAGCCAGATACTCACGGACCAGGGCGATGTGGGCGGATGGCCGGCCGGTGACCTCGAGGAAACGCAGTGTTTCGTCGTCGGACGGGAAGAGTGCGACGGTCGCGCCGTACTCGGGTGCCATGTTCGACACCGCGGCGCGGTCGGCCCACGCCAGGTTGCGGGCGCCGTCGCCGTGGAATTCGACGAACTTGTCGACGACGCCGTGCGCCCGCAGCATCGCGGTCAGTGTGAGCGCCAGATCGGTGCCCGTCACACCCGGCTGCAGCCGTCCGGTCAGACGCACCCCGACCACCGTCGGATAGGCGATGGTGACGGGCTCGCCGAGCATTGCGGCCTGGCCCTGCAAGCCGCCCACGCCCCAGCCGACCACCCCGATCGAGTTCACCATCGGAGTGTGACTGTCGGTGGCCACCAACGTATCCGGGTGTATCGTGGCCGGCTCCGTCGCGGCGTCGACCCACACCGAAGTGGCCAGCGACTCCATGTTGATCTGGTGGATGATGCCGGTGCCCGGCGGGATGACGCCGAAATGGTCGAGCGTGTTCTGAGCCCACTTGATGAAGCGGTACCGCTCGTCGTTGCGCCGGAAGTCGATCGCGAGATTGGCCTCGACTGCGTCCGGACGCGCGTAGTGTTCGGCGATCACCGAGTGGTCCACGGTGAGGTCGACCGGGATCGCGGGTTGCAACGCCGCCGGATCACCACCGAGTTCGGCCACCCGGTCGCGCATCCCGGCGAAGTCCGCCAGTGCCGGAAGACATGTGGTGTCGTGCAACATGATTCGGTTCGGATGCAGCGGCACCTCGCACGTGTCGAGTTCGCCGCGCAACCGGGCGAGCACGGCGGGCAGCGCGGCCGGTGCGCGGCGGGCGACGTTCTCGATCAGCACTCGAAGGGCGTACGGCGTCGTGGTGAGTTCGGCCTCGGTCAGTACCTCCGACAGCGGCACATAGCGGTAGGTCTGCCCGGCAACGACGAGGCGGCCGTCGGCGATGGTCGCTGCACTCATGCGGGCCAGTTTGTACTAATTCGCGTAAAAGTACAAGTGGGATTGGGGCGCGGCCACACCGCGCGAGCAATAGCTCCTATGTCAAGCCGCGGCGGTTAGGTGTTGATTGTGGGTGTGGTTGTCGTAGTGGAGGGCCTGGTAAATGCGGCGGGAGATGCGGCGTTTGAGGCAGCGGCGGGCTTTGGCTTTGGTTTTCCCGGCGGTGATGAGCCGGTGGTAGTAGGCGTGGCCGTCGCTGCCTTTCATTCGGGCTTGGGTGACGGCGATGCGGTGGATGGCGGCGTTGAGTTGGCGGTTGCCTGAGCGGCTTAACCGCATCTGGCCGGCGTTGGCGCCCGACCATGCCGGGATGGGTGCGACCCCGCAATGGCAGGCGAAGGCGGCCTCGCTGGTGAACCGGTCGATGCCGGCGGCCTCGCCGACAATCTTGGCCGCGGTCAGCTCCGCGCACCCGTCGATGGCCAGCAGGCTGGGCGCCACTTCGCGGGCCCGAGCGGCCAGACGCTGCTCGAGCTTGTCGATCTCGCCGGTGAGTCGGATGATGTCGGCCAGCTCATCGCGGGCCAGTTCAGCCACCAGACCCGGCTGGATGTTCAGCCATGTCTGCAACGCCTGCTGATGGGTGCGGGTTTTCAACGCGCGAGGTGGCGGGGCCTGGTCGGGGTCGAGTTCATGCACACGCCACAGCAGTTGGTTGATCGTCTGAGTGCGTTGCCGGACAAGGACATCGCGACGGTCGGTGAGCAGTTTGAGCTCCCGGGATTGCTCATCGTGGGAAGCGATGGGCAGGTCGGGTTCGCGCAGCACCGCCCGTGCGACCGACTCGGCATCGATCGGGTCGGACTTGCCGCGGGTGCGGGCGGACTTGCGCGTCTGGGCCGACAGTTTGGTGGGTACCCGCACCACTTTCTGCCCGGCACCGAGCAGGTCGCGTTCCAGCCGCGCGGACATGTTGCGGCAGTCTTCGATACCCCACACCAGTTCGGTGCCGAACTGGTCACGCGCCCACATCAGGGCCGCGTGGTGGCCCTCGGTGGTGGCCTTGACGGTCTTCTCACCGAGGCGCCGGCCTACCTGATCAACGGCGACAAAGGTGTGGGAGCGCTTGTGTACATCGGCGCCAACAACAATCATGGTGAATGCCTCCTTCACGCGTGGGAGAGGTTGTTGAGGTTGGACCGGTCGGCCGACACATCTCAGTCGGGGCGATGCCACGCTCCTATCAAGTCAGGTCGGCCGGTCCGTCTCACCTGGTGCCGGCACTACTGCTCAACGCCAACTCCAAAGGGCGGCAGACGCGTACCGAGCCAGACACCAGGTGAAACGCAACCAACCACCGCGCTACAACGCCTGTCACGCAGACACGCCGTAAACCCGGCACACTCACCATGACACTGAGACGTGTAGGTACCCCATATGCGTGAAAATCGGGTACCGCCACGTCTGTTCGCGGGAGAAAGTGGTGCGGCGGGAGAAAGTGGTGCGGAAGGGGTGAGTCAGCCGCGGGACTTGATGCCGGTCTTGAGCTCGCGCACGACGTCGAGGTGCGTGTACATGAAGTCGGCGGCCTTGTCGTTCTCGCCCGCTTCCAATAGGTCGAGCAGGTGCAGGTGTTCGCGGGCCTGGGTGACGAGCCGCGACCGGTCGGCCTGGTGGTTGTACTCGATCATCCGCCGCATGCGGTTGACGCGCCGCACGGCGTCGGCCAGGTAGGCATTGCCCGAACATTCGGCCAGCATCTCGTGAAACGTCGCGTTGTAGCGGAAAAGCTCACTGCGCGAGAGCAATACGATGTTTCCGTGCAGGAGTGATTCCTGCTGCCGACGATGCAGGGCGAAGGCTTCGGGATCGACCGAATAACCGGGTTCGCGCAACCCGGCAGGCTCGACGATGAGCCGGAAGCGGTAGCTCTGGTCGTGGGCCTCTTTGGTCGACAGTGTGCGCACGAATTCCCAGCCGCGTGCGGCGCGCCGGCGGATCAGATCCTCGGACTCCATGCGGGACAGCACGAGATTGGCCTGCCGCGTGGTGAGGCCGTAGCGCTGGCACAGGTCGGTGGTGGTGAAGTCTTCGGTGAACCGGCCGCCGAGGTGGTCGTCGATGATGCGGAAATAGAGCTGCTCGTCCTCGTCGTCGTCGGCGTCGAGCGCCACGCGCGCCAGTTCGGAGGCCGGCATCGCGAGGTGGAAACCGCGGCGCGGGGTGCGCTCGACGAGTCCGATCTCCGTGAGGTACGCCAGCGCGCGGCGCGCCGGCGTGCGCGAGATGTCCAGCGCGTCAGCGACCCACTGCTCGGTCAGGTGGGCACCCTCTTGGAGTTCGTGGCGACGGATCAGATCGACGACGCGCATCGCCATCGAGTTGGGGGACACGCGCGTCGACAGCAATCCGCCTGGCGGCGGGCCACCGTTGACGCTCACGCTGGGCTCCTCTGACCACGATGTTCTTTCTGTGGTGATCGTACAAGGCGGACGGGTGCCGCTGTGCCTGGGCGAAGCGCGGTTTACCTCGGGCCTTGACGGTCGATGTGGTGTGCGTCATATTGTACTAATCCGCAAAACAGTACAAACATCGCAGGCGCATCAGAGTGGTCAACCGGTTGACAGGGCGACCAATTTCGGCGCAGACTTCAGGACGCGCCCACGAGGTGATGCGCAACACACCGAAAGACGGGCGTTGGAGAACAAGGAGGCACCCAGGACCGTGTCCACTCACCAGATTGCGAACCGCTCACCGATTGGCCGCCGCATCGCGACCATGCTGGGCGGAACCGCACTTGTCGCCGCACTCGCGGCCTGTGGTGTCGGAGGGGACTACTCCGATGTCAAGCCTGAACTGCCGGATTACTACCCGGCCGGCTACGCGCAGTTGGTCGACGCTTCCAAGCAGGAGGGCGGCGAGCTGACGATCTACTCCAACACCGATCAGCAGAGCTGGGCGCCCATCATCGACGCGTTCCAGGACAAGTTCCCGTGGGTGGGCAGTATCAACGCCACCAACCTCGACTCAGACGAGGTGTTCCAGCGGGCGCTGTCCGAGCAGGCGACCGGTCAGGACAGCGCCGACATCGTGGTGAGCAACGCCGCCGACGCGTGGGCCGACTTCGCCGAGCGCCCGGACACGCTCGTGTCCTACGCGTCGCCGGAACTCCGCCATCTCCCGGATTGGGCATCACCGCTGCCCAACGTGTACTCGCTGTCGGTGGATCCGATCTCGATGGTGTACAACACTGCGCTGATCCCGCAGGATGAGCGGCCCACGAGCATCGCCGACCTCGCTGCCAAGGTCACCGCCCACCCCGACGATTTCAACGGCATGATCGCGGTGCGAAACCCGGCCGGCGCCTTCGGATTCACCGTCACCTCGGCCTTCGTCAACAACGATCCCGACGCCGCGTGGGCGGACTTCGCCAAGATCCTGCCGTTCAGCAAGAACGAGACATCCACGGGCGGCATGGTCGAGAAGGTCACCTCGGGTGAGTACTCGGTCGGATTCTTCATGGGCTCACCGGCTTTGACCGCCGAGCAGCGCACCGGTGGCCTGATCAAGGCGGTCTTCCCGACCGACGGCACGCCGCTGCTGCGTCGTGGCATCGGGATCGCCCATGGGGCACCGCATGAGGCGACCGCGAAGCTGTTCCTCGACTTCGTGTTGTCCGAAGCCGGCCAGAAGGCCGTGTCCGAAGGCGGTTTGACCGCGTACCGCGACGGTGTGCAACGCGCCGAGGACGGTGTCGCCACCTATCAGGAGGTAGTCGATTCCGTCGGCCCCAAGAGCCTGATCTTCGTGCCCTACACCAAAGCCGGCGACGAGGAGATCGATGCCTTCTCCGAACGCTGGAAGTCCCTGCAAGCCGACTGAGCCGAGATAGCGACCCGCGATGACCACCATTGAGAAAACCCTCAGCACCGATCGCCCGGCACCCGGCGAACTCGGCAGCCCGCACTACCGACGCTTCCGGAACATGGGGCGGGACAACGTCATCCAGTACGCCGTGCTCATCGTGCTGGCAGTGTTCGTCCTGGCGCCGGTGATCCCGACGCTGTACCAGTCGATCGTCGACCGGCCGCTGTACGAGGCAGGCGGCATTCTGACCCTGGCCAACTACGGGCGGCTGTTCACCGAGGCCGGCTTCGGCCAGGTCATCGTGAACACCATCCTGTTCGCGGGGCTGACCGTCATCCTGGCCCAGCTGTTCGCGGTACCGATGGCGATCGTCGTCACCCGCACCAAACTGCCGCTGGGCCGGCTGGTCGCGGGATCCATGCGATGGCCCTTCTACATCTCGTCGCTGTTGCTCGGCTTCGGCTGGATCATCCTGTACGGTCCCGCCGGATTCGCCAGCGTGCAACTGCGGGAAGCGCTCGGCTTCGTGCCGTGGAACCTGTACTCGATACCGGGGATGGCGCTGACCGAAGCGGTCGCACTCGCACCGATCGCGTTCACGTTCTGCGTCGGCGCGCTCAACCAGTCCGACAACTCACTGGAATCGGCCGCGCAGGTGTGCGGCGCCGGACCTGTCCGCATCATCTGGTCGGTCGTGGTGCCGATGCTGCGGCCCCCGATCGTCTACAGCTCGGTGCTGATCGTCAGCATGGCGATCGAAACCCTCTCGGTGCCACTGCTGTACGGCCAGCCTGCCGACATCACGGTGTTCTCCACGTTCCTCTACACCAACGGCCTGCAGTCGATCGACCCCGACTACGGCGTGCTGGGTGCGGCTTCGGTGATCATCCTGCTGGTGACCGTGGCGCTGGTGGCCGTCCAGTCCAAGCTGCTCAAGGACTCACAGCGGTTCGTCTCGGTGCGGGGGAAGGCGACCCGGCCGCGGGTGTTCGATCTCGGCTGGATCAAATGGATTTCGGTGTTCTTCATCGCGGTCTACCTGATCTTCGGTGCGGTACTCCCGATCGGCGCGCTCATCTTCCGCTCGTTCACCCTGGTGCTCACGCCGCTCAAATCACCGTTCTCCACCATGACGGTCGAGAATTACAAGCCGATCTTCAGCTACACCGCCTACTACATGTCGATCGTCAACAGCATCGTCATCGCCGTGGTGGGTGCGGTTGTGATCAGCGTGCTCGGCACATTGGCCGTGCTGGTGTCGCGGCGATCGAACATGAAGGCGGGCAAGCTCGTCGAGTATCTGGCCCTCGCCCCGCAGGCCATGCCCGGGCTGATCGTCGGCATCGGCTTCTTCTGGGCGCTGGCATACTCGCCGGGCTGGATCTCGGGACTGCTGAGCGGCACCATCTGGATCCTGGTGATCGCCTTCGGGTTGCGTGCGCTGCCGACCGCGTACGGCAACATATCGCCGCTGCTCATGCAGATCGGAGCCGAGCTCGACAACGCGGCCAGGGTCAGCGGCGCCGACTGGTTCCGGACCTTCACGCGGGTGCTGGGCAAGCTCATCGCGCCGGCCTTCGCGGGAGCCCTGGTCCTGGTGTTCGTCACGATGATCAAGGAGTACTCCCCGGCTGTGTTCCCGGCCAACTCCAAGACCAGTGTCATCGGCACCACGGCGCTGCAGCTCTGGGCCGAGGGCAACGCCGGATCGGTGGCCGCGCTGGCGGCCATCCAGATCGCCATAACCCTCGTCTTCGTCACCGTCGCCACCCGCCTCCTGAAAGGTTCGACCTCACATGCCTGATCTACGTGTCCGCAACGTCAACAAGACCTTCAACGGGTCGAAAGTGCTGCAAGACATCAACTTCGATGTCCACGACGGTGAGTTCTTCACACTGCTCGGCCCCAGCGGATGCGGCAAGTCGACGACGCTGTCCTGCATTGCAGGCCTTGAGCGGCCCGACGAGGGCACCATCGAACTCGATGACACAGTGTTCTTCAGCGGGGCCGACGGCACCTTCGTCGCGCCCGAGGGACGCAACCTCGGCATGGTGTTCCAGTCCTACGCGCTGTGGCCGCACATGACCATCGCCGACAACCTTGCCCTGCCACTCAAACTCCGCAAGGTGACCAAGTCCAAGCGCAACGGCCTCATCGACGACGCCCTGGAGAAGGTCGACCTGCTGCACCTGCGGGACCGCTACCCGCATGAGATGTCGGGCGGCCAACAGCAGCGTGTCGCGCTGGCCCGCGCCCTGGTCTACTCGCCGCGGCTGCTGCTGCTCGACGAGCCACTGTCCAACCTGGACGCCAAACTGCGTGAACAGGCCCGGGCCTGGCTCAAGGCGCTACAGTCCGAGGTCGGGATCACGACCATCTACGTCACGCACGACCAGGACGAAGCCCTCGCGATGAGCGACCGGATCGCGGTCATGTCCAAAGGCGAGATGGTCCAGATCGACACTCCCACCGAGATCTACGAACAGCCCGCGGCGCGCGAGGTCGCCGGCTTCGTGGGTAGCTGTAACTTTCTGGCGGGCAAGGTCGTCGAGGCCAGCGACGCCGATGCCAGGGTGCAGTTGGAGGCCACCGGGCAGGTGGTCCACGCGACGGGCCGGATGGATGTTCACACCGGCGACACCGTCAGCGTCGCTGTCCGACCCGAACGCGTCAACATCGCCGCCGTGGGCACCACCCACGCCGAGGGGCACAACGTGGTCCGGGCCTCGGTCAGCAGCGTGCTCTATGTAGGCCGCAAGTATGAATACCTTTTGACTGTCGGCAATTCGACCATCACGGCCGACTGCCTCAAGGCCGGGCACCAGGGCGAGGTCGACCTGGTCATCGATCCGGAGAACATCTTCCTGTACCCGCAGAAGCAGATGGCGGGTGCTTCGTGACCCACATCGTCACCGTCAATCCGGCGACCGGCGCGGAGCTGGCCACCTATCCCGCGATGAGCCCGGCTCAGATCGACGCCGCACTCGAAGCCGCGACGAGCGCGCAAACGGCCTGGGCCGCAGAGGATATGAAGGTACGCGGCGAGGTACTGCGCGCTGCGGCGGCATTGCTGCGCGAGCGCGACGAGGAGCTCGCGGTGCTGATCACGCGGGAAATGGGCAAGCCGCTGGCCGAATCTCGCGCCGAGGTGCACAAGTGTGCCACTGGGTTGGAGTATTACGCCGACAACGCCGCTACCTACCTGGCCGACGAGCACTACGACACCGACGCCGACCGCGCCTGGGTGTCGTATGAACCGGTCGGCGTCGTGCTTGCGGTGATGCCGTGGAACTTCCCGCTGTGGCAGGTGTTCCGGTTCGCCGCGCCGGCTCTGATGGCCGGAAACGCCGCACTGCTCAAGCACTCTCCGAACACCACCGGAGCAGCGTTGGTGTGTCAGCGGATCCTGACCGACGCGGGCCTGCCCGACGGGCTGTTCACCACATTGCTGGTCGCCGAACCCGATGTGCCCGCCGTAACCGAACGCCTGATCGCCGATCCGCGGGTCGGGGCCGTCACGATCACCGGCAGCGAGCGGGCAGGCAGCGCGGTGGGCGCGATCGCCGGTCGCGAGATCAAGAAGTCGGTACTCGAACTCGGCGGATCTGATCCATTCATCGTGCTGGCCGATGCCGACCTGCCGCGGGTCGCGGCGCTTGCTGTCAAGGGCCGCTTCCTCAACGCCGGGCAGAGCTGCATCTCACCCAAACGCTTCATCGTGGAAGCGGCTGTGGCCGAGGAGTTCACGCGGCTCGTCGTCGAACACACCGCGGCGCTGGCGGTCGGTGACCCGGAAGCGCCGGGAACGGACGTGGGGCCGATGGCGCGTAAAGACCTGCGGGACGGCGTGGCCGCGCAGGTGCAGGCCGCCGTCGACGCGGGCGCAACCGTGTTGTGCGGCGGTTACATTCGTGACGACCTCGACGGGTTCTTCTATCAGCCCACCGTCATCGTCGACGTCACGCCAGGCATGTCGATCTACGCCGAGGAGGTCTTCGGTCCGGTCGCCTCCATCATCACGGTGGCCGATGCCGACGAAGCGGTCGAGGTGGCCAACGACACCCCGTTCGGGTTGGGTGCGAGTGTATGGAGCGCCGACGTCGATGCCGCGGTCGCGGTTGGGCGGCGGATCACCTCGGGCGCATGCTTCGTGAACGCACTCGTGGCCTCTGACGCCCGGATGCCGTTCGGCGGCACCAAACGAAGTGGCTACGGCCGCGAGCTGGCCGCTCCCGGTATCCGGGAGTTCGTCAACATCCGCACCTGGTGGGCCATGACCGAACCGCAGACACACGCCCCGGTGTCCGAATGAACAGGAACGACATGATCAACACCACCCGCACCGCAGCGATCCTGCGGCCCTCCGAGATCGAACCGCGCCAGCGCGGCGGAGGGGCCCGCACCATCCCGCTCGTCAGCCGGCACGTGGGTGCCAGGGATTTCCTCAACGGCATCACGATGTTCGGGCCCGGCGCCGCCATACCCGAGCACTTCCACAACTGCGACGAGTCGGTGTTGATCCTGCGCGGCTCGGCTGTCGCGCACATCGACGGCGAGACGCACCCGGTGGGGATGGGCGACACGTCGTTCATCCCTGCGGGGATTCCGCATTTCTTCCGAAACTCCTCCGACACCGAGGAACTGCACATCTTCTGGACCTACGCGTCGGTCGACGCCAACCGCACCATCGTCGCGACCGGCGTGACCACGCGCATCGACGAAGAACACGGCACCAACATCAGCTGAGCTTTCAGAGAAGGGAACAATCATGACCGACAGCACACTGCGCCTGGGCCTCCTGGAGGGCGACGGCATCGGACCGGAGATCGTGCCTGCGTCCGTCGCGGTGGTCGAGGCAGCGCTCGCCGCGGCGGGTGCGCCGGCCGCCGAGTGGGTGACCCTGCCGCTGGGACGCTCGGCGATCGACACGCACGGTAGCCACATCCCCACAGAGACGCTGGATGCGTTGGCCGGAATGGACGCCTGGCTGCTCGGACCGCACGACAGTGCGGCCTACCCCGAGCCGTTCAAGTCGCAGCTCAATCCGAGCGGCACGATCCGCAAACACTTCGGTTTGTTCGCAAACATCCGGCCGGCCAAGGCTTTCGAAGGGGCAAAGGCTGTGGTTCCCGGCGCCGACCTGGTGATCGTGCGGGAGAACACCCAGGGGTTCTACGCCGACCGCAACACGTTCGCGGGGACCGGCGAGTACATGCCTGACGAGAACACCGCGATCGCGATGGGCATCATCACGCGCTCGGCGGTGGAACGCATCGCCAAGGTCGCGTTCGATCTCGCGCAGGCGCGGCGCGGCAAGCTGACCATCGTGCACAAGGCCAATGTGCTCAGGCTGACCACCGGCCTGTTCCGCGATGTGTGCCGCGAGATCGGCACGGGCTATCCCGATGTCGAGGTCGACGACTACCACATCGACGCCATGACAGTGCATCTCGTGCGCAGCGCCGACAAGTTCGACGTCATCGTCACCGAGAACATGTTCGGTGACATCCTCTCGGACCTCGCGGGCGAGCTCGCGGGCTCTCTTGGCATCGCGCCGTCCATCAACGCGTCCCTGGACAAGGCGATGGCACAGGCCGCACACGGCTCGGCGCCCGACATCGCCGGCCGCGACATCGCCAACCCCATCGCGATGATCCTGTCGTCGGGCATGCTGCTGCAGTGGCTCGGCGCGCGGCGGGACGACGCGAGCCTCATCAAGGCCGCGGCGCTCGTGGAAGGTGGTGTCGAGGCGACCGTGCGGGCCGGGACGATGACACCGGACATGGGTGGTTCGACCGGCACGCGCGAGTTCGGTGAAGCGGTCGCCGCCACCATCAAGGGGCAGGCGTGACCGAAAGTCCGTTGATCGCGGTCGTGCACTCGGCGCCGGCGTCGATCGGACCGATAACCGCCGCGTTCGCCACCGAATTGCCGGATGCGAAGCTGTGGAATCTGGTCGACGACCGGCTCGGACCCGACGCCGACGCCCTCGGCGAGCTGAGCCCGCAGTTGCGGGACCGCATGCTCAATCTGATCCGACACGCGGTCACCGGTGGTGCGAGCGCGGTGGTGATGGCGTGCTCGATGTACGGCGAAGTGCGTGCGATTGCCGAGAAGGTCTTCGCCACACCGGTGTTCAGCTCGGACTCGGACATGCTCGACGAGATCGTCCGGCAGGCACCGCGCCGGGTCGCGGTGCTGGCATCGCTGCGCACCGCGACCTCCGACACCACCGCCCGGGTGGCAGCGGTGTTACCGGACGCGGACGTGGTGCCGGTGTACTGCGAGGGAGCCGCGCGGGCGGCAGCCTCGGGCGACCTGACCGGCCTGGTCGGGGCACTCGCCGCAGGTGCCGGCACGTGCCAGTTCGATCTGCTGTGCCTCGCACAGTATTCGCTGAGCCCCGCAGCCGACGAGCTGGCCACGAAAACCGGTGTGCCTGTGGTGAGCCCGACCCGCTTGGCGGCGCGCGCGGTCGCGGCACGGCTGCGAGCATGAGTGCCCCTGCGCTCGGCTGCATCGCCGACGACTACACCGGCGGCACCGACGTCGCCGCGGCACTTCGCCGGCGGGGGCTGCGGGTGATGCTGTTCTTCGGGCCGCCCGACGACGGTTTCAGCGCGACTGACTGCGATGCGGTCGTGGTGGCGCTCAAGACCCGGGCGTTGGACGCCGGGACCGCCGTGGCGATGTCGCTGGCCGCGCAGCGCTGGCTCGTCGACGTCGTGCACGTGCGGACGGTCTACTTCAAGTACTGCTCGACGTTCGACTCCACCCCGGCAGGCAACATCGGTCCGGTCACCGACGCACTGCTCGACGCGGCGGGCGCGCCGGCCACGGTGATCTGCCCTGCCACACCGGAACACGGCCGCACCGTCTATCAGGGCCACCTGTTCGTCGGTGAGCAACTGCTTGCCGAATCGTCGATGCGGTACCACCCGCTGACCCCTATGACCGAATCCGATGTGGTGCGCCTGATGGCCGCGCAGACGCCGCACCCGGTGAAACTGCTGTCCCGCCACCATGTCCGACGCGGTGCGGAGGCCGTTGCCGATGCGGTGCGCGGGGCAGACGGCACAAGGCACGTCGTGGTCGACGCGATCGACGACGATGATCTCGACGTCATCGCCCGCGCGGTCGAGGGGATGAGCGTCGTGACCGGCGGTGCCGGCTTGGCGGGTGCGCTCGGTGCGGTGATACACGAACACGACAGCGAGCCTGTGGAGTTCGCGACCGTGCGAGCCCCGGAGGGCCCGACCGTCGTGCTCGCCGGAAGCTGCTCGAAGGCCACGCTCGGCCAGGTCGCGCAGGCGCGCGAACGCTTTTCGTCACACCGGCTCGATCCCCGCACCGTGGCGTCCCCGGCGGATCTGCTGGCGCCCGCGCGTGCCTGGCTCGGCGAACACCTCGGTGCGGAGCCGGTGCTGATCTACTCCTCAGCGGCGGCCCACGAACGGGGCCCCGCCGACCCTGTGGTCGCCGACCAGCTCGAAGCGACCATGGGCGCGCTGGCCCAGGCAGCGGTCGAGGCGGGAGCTCGGCGCATCGTCGTCGCGGGTGGGGAGACCTCCGGTGCGGTGGTCGACGCGCTTGGCATCCGCTCGGTGGTGGTGGACGCCGAGGCCGACCGCGGCGTGCCCTGGTGCAGCACAACCGATCACGGTGTGTCACTGCTGCTGAAATCGGGGAACTTCGGTTCGCCCGACCTGCTGGTGCGGGCCGCGACGGCAGAGGTTCTCACGTGAGCATCGCCGCCGAGATCACCGAACTGGGCGCATCGTTCTTTCGGCGCGGGTTGACGTTCGGTCGCACGGGCAATATCAGCGCCGTCGACGCCGACGGTACCGTGCTGTGCACACCCACCGGTGTGGCACTGGACCGCCTGCGCCCGCAGGCGTTGTCGCGCATCACCATTGGCGGTGACCACCTGGACGGTCCCGCGCCCACCAAGGAGGCCTTCCTGCATCTCGCGCTGTACCGGGCCCGGCCGACGGCGCGCGCCGTCGTCCACACCCACAGCACGCACTCGGTAGCGGTGTCGTGCCTGCGCGACGTCGACCGCAGCAATGCGCTTCCGGTTCTCACGGCGTACTACGCGATGCGCGTCGGCGCGTTGCCGCTGCTGCCGTATTACGCACCCGGTGATCCCGAACTCGGCCCGACCGCTGAACTGGTCGCCGCCGATCACCACGCGTTGCTGCTGGCCAATCACGGGCCGATCGTCGCGGGCGCCGACCTGGCCGAGGCTGCCGATGCGCTCGAAGAGATCGAGGAAACCGCAAAGGTGTATCTGTTGCTGCATGGGCGTGCGGTGGCACCGGTACCCGACGACGAAGCCCGACGACTTGAGGAGAAATACCGGTGAACACATTCTCCGCTGATGCCGTAACAGATTGCGGCACAGCAATTTTGACAGCACATCGGGTGCCCGATGCCGACGCGTGCACGGTGGCCGCATCGTTGGTCACCGCCGACCTGTGGGGTCATCCCTCGCACGGCATGCTGCGGCTGCCCTGGTATGTGGCACGACTGCAATCCGGCGCGATGAACCCCGTCACCGAACCCGAGGTGGTGAGCGCGTTCGGCGCGGTGTCGGTGCTCGACGGCCGCGACGGCGTCGGCCAGATCGTCACGGCCCGCGCCGTCGAGCTGGCGGCAGACAATGCCGCAACCCACGGGGTCGCCGTGGTGGCGGTGCGCAACAGCAACCACTTCGGCACGGCCGCGTACTGGACCCGGATCCTCGCCGAGCGCGGCTGCGTCGGCATTCTCACCACCAACGGCAGCCCCGCCATGGCGCCGTGGGGCGGGCTGCGCAAGATGGTCGGCGCCAATCCGTGGTCGATCGCGGTGCCCGGTGGATCTCACGGGGCCGTGGTGCTCGACATCGCCAACACGGGCGTGGCCCGGGGCAAGATCTACGCCGCCAAAGAAAGAGGCACGGGGATCCCACCAGGCTGGGCCGTCGATGCGTCCGGACTGCCGACCACCGACCCCCAGGCGGCGCTCGACGGCCTGATCTTGCCGATGGCGGGCCACAAGGGCTACGCGATCTCGTTCATGATGGATGTGCTCTCCGGTGTCCTCACCGGAAGCCGTTACGGCACCGGCGTCGTCGGCCCGTACGTGCCCGACCATCGCAGCGGGTGCGGACACCTGGTGGTGGCCATCGACATCCGGGCGATCATGGCACCCGACGAGTTCGGTGCTCGGATGGACGACTACATCGAATCCATCAAGAACTGCCCCGCCGCGCCCGACACCGAGGTCCTGGTTCCCGGGGAGTTGGAGAACCGCGCGATCGAGCGGGCGGGCGGCGTCGTCGGGTTGCCGCCCGCGACTGTTGCCGAACTCAACGCCCTGGCCGCCGTGGCCGGTGTTCCGGGACTGACCGAGGAGTAGTCGTGTATACGCTGTTCGTGATGCTCGACGTCCACGCCGATCGCGTCGACGAGTTCCTCGACGCGATCACCGTCAATGCCACCGCGTCACTGCGCGACGAGCCAGGGTGCCTGGCCTTCGACGTGCATCGCGACGCGGAAAACCCCACGCGTTTCTATCTTTACGAGATCTACGCCGACGAGGATGCGTTCCGTGTCGCGCATCGCGGCGCCCCGCACTATGCCCGATGGCAGGACGCGGCCAAGCGCTGCGTGGTCGACGGCAGCCATCGCAACACGTTCGCTCATCCGGTACATCTGGGCGGTACCGCGGCAACGGGTTGAGTACAGTGGTTGGGTGGGCGACCAATTTGCGCGGATCGAGCAGGCACCGCGAGAACCGCTGTCCGCCGAGGTGGCCAAGGCGCTGCTGGAGGCGGTGTTCTCGGGCCAGATTCAGCCGGGCACCCGGATGCCGTCCGAACGGCAGCTCGCGGAGTCCTTCGGCGTCGGCCGCTTCGTGGTGCGCGAGGCGCTCAAATCCCTGGGCCTGCTCGGGCTGCTGGAGGTCCGGCAGGGCGACGGCACGTACGTGCGCCCCCCCGATTCGAGCCTGCTGCCACGCGTGGTCGAGTGGGGCCTGCTCGTCGGCGAACAACGCACCAGTGACCTGGTCGAGACCCGCAAGCATCTCGAGCCGGTGACCGCGCGGTTGGCCGCAGAGCGGCGTACCGACGCAGACCTTGTGACGATCCGCACGCACCTCGACGGAATGCGCGACGCGCACGACACCGAGTCCTTCGTCGAGTCCGACGTGGCGTTCCATCTCGGTATCGCGGCCGCCACCGACAACACCGTGCTGTCGAACATGCTCACGAGCATCGCGTCCCTGCTGAAGGTGTGGATCCGCAATGTGGTGGACGCCGCGGAATCACGAGAGCCGTCCTACCTGGAACACGTCCCGGTCTACGAGGCCATCGAGGTGCGCGACGGCGACGCGGCGGCTGCCGCGATGGCCGCCCACATGGAGGGCGCGACCTGCCGGCTCAACGCCGCCCTGGCCGCACACGGCAAGAGCCTGCGGGAATCCTGAACCAGAGATCTCGCTACACTTACCGTAAGTCCAACGGTTAGGGGCCGCGTTGATCAAGGTCATGCAGGGCGTCCGGGTTCTGGAAGTCGCACAGTTCACGTTCGTCCCGGCCGCGGGGGCCATTCTCGCCGACTGGGGTGCCGACGTCATCAAGGTCGAACATCCGGTCCGCGGCGATACCCAGCGGGGCTTCATCAACATGGGTGGCTTCGAGCTCGATCCCAACCGGCATCCGCTCATCGAACATCCCAACCGCGGCAAGCGAAGCGTCGGCATCGACGTCTCGAAGCCCGACGGCCAGGAAGTGCTCTACGAGATCGCCAAGACTGCCGACGTGTTTCTCACCAACTACCTGCCGCAAGCGCGGCAGAAGAACAAGTTCGACGTCAAGCACATCCGCGCGGCCAACCCCGACATCATCTACGCGCGGGGCAGTGCCTACGGGGACAAGGGGCCGGAGCGGCTGATCGGTGGTTTCGACGGCACGGCGTTCTGGACCCGCAGCGGCGTCGGGCACGCGCTGACCCCAGAAGGCCTGGGAGGCGCGCTGTCCCAAGGCATTCCCGCGTTCGGTGACTCGATCGGCGGGATGAACATCGCCGGCGGCATCTCGGCGGCGTTGTTCCACCGCGAACGCACCGGTGAGGCCTTGGAGGTCGAC
Source organism: Mycolicibacterium mageritense (assembly GCF_010727475.1). NCBI lineage: Bacteria > Bacillati > Actinomycetota > Actinomycetes > Mycobacteriales > Mycobacteriaceae > Mycobacterium > Mycolicibacterium mageritense. Next base: position 1,542,249 of record NZ_AP022567.1, on the reverse strand, counting down.
GTCTCGCTGTTGAGCACCGCGTGGTGGGCTGCCGGCGCGAGCGTGACGCAGGGGATGGAGTCCGGTGAGACGATGCGCTCGCTCATGCCGGATTCGATCGGGCCCACCGTCAACCCGTTCCTCGGCAACTACCTGACGTCAGACGGCGGAACCATCAACCTGTGCATCGTCAGCCCCACGGGTTACATCCGCGACGCGTTCGAGCATCTCGGCCTGGCCGAACTCGCCGACGACCCGAGGTTCTCCGAGGTGCTGCCGCTCATCGAGAACGCCGAGGCCGCGGCCGAGCTGATTTCGGAGGCGATCCGCAGCAAGCCGTTCGAATACTGGCGTCAACACCTCAAGACCATGAAGGGGCAGTGGGCGCCGTTCCAGAGCCTGGTCGACCTGGCGTCCGACGAGCAGGCCGTCGCCAACGACATGATCGTCGAGGTGGACGCGGCCGACGGTGGCAAACCGTTCAAGGTCGTGCGCGGGCCCGTGCAGTTCAACCACGAGCCGCTCGAGACCACGTGTGCGCCGCAGGCCTCCGAGCACACCGAGGTGGTGCTGATGGAACTGGGGCTGGACTGGGACCGCATCGAGGCGTTGAAGGATTCCGGCGCGATCGCGTAGGCCCTGACCCACAACGCCGAGGCGACGATTCCCGGTGCGAAATCGAAATTCCGCGAGAAAACCGTCGCCTCGGCGCTGAAGTTGCCGGCTTACCCGCCGGTAGGGCTGCTCTAGTGCGCGACGAGCTGCGGATGCAGCGCGCGGCGCCTCCGGCCCAGCAGGGAGGTCAGCCAGCGAATATCGATCAACATGGGGTGGGCCTTTCTCTCAGGCGCTCTTGGTGAGCAGGGGAAGCAGCCGGCGGCGCGCCAGGATGCCTTCGGCGAAGTGATGCAGCGCCTCGGGCACCGAAGCGGTGAGCGGGACACCGGCGTCTTCGAGTCGCAGCTCGGCGATCACCGACGGGCTGGCGATGACGGCCCAGTCCACGCCGCGGGCCGAGCACCGCTCATCGACGTCGTAGAACAGTGAGATGCAATGCGGGGCAAAGCCGTTCACGCCGCTGAGGTCGATCACCACCGGCTTTTCCGGCAGGACGTAGCGGTTGATGAAGTCCGTGACGCGCTCGATGTTGCCGCCGTCGACGACGCCCTTGACCGTGATCACGGTGGCGAGCTGACGGCACTGTGCCCGCATCGAGGCCCCATCGCAGATCAGCGCAGGATTCACGTACCTGAAGCCGCGATCTGAAGCGGGGGTGTTGCTCGTGATAGTCATGACCAGCCTCCCGTCGGTGGTTCCTGAGTTGGGGTCGAGCACCGTCGCGTCAACCTGACAATCACGCTAAGCGGGCAATCTAAGGCGGCTGGGAGCTGCCGTTAATACTTTGCTAAGAACGCCAATTCGTACTGGCCGGTAGCTCAAAAGGGGTGCGTTGACCGCCGCGGCGTCTTGACTGGACCACCCCGCATGGCTTAACGTGACCGGCATCACGTATTGAAACGTTTCAATGCAGCGAGACTCCCACCGCCGGCCCCGGAGAGGCAGCCCATGAAAATCGGAGCACGGTCCACCACCGGTTGGCGGGCCACCATCGCGGTCGCCATGTCGAACTACATCGAGGCCGGGTCGATCATCGCGATCGCCACGAGCCTCGCGTTCTGGCAGGCCGAGTTCGGCATCAGCAATTTCGCTGTCGGTTTGCTGGCAGCGTTGAGCGCCAACGCTTTTGGTGCCGCGATCGGTGCGATCCTCGGTGGCCCGCTGTGTGATCGGTTCGGGCGCAAGGCGATCTACACCTACGACCTGGTGGTGTACATGGCCGGTGTGCTGCTCGCGGCCTTCGCGGTGAACTACCTGATGCTGCTCGCGGCCTTCGTGATCACGGGGATGGCCGTGGGTGCGGGTGTGCCCGCGTCGTGGACCTACATCGCCGAGCAGGCGCCGTCGACCGACCGGGCCAAGCATGTCGGCACCGCTCAGCTGGCCTGGTCCGTCGGGCCGCTGGTCGGATTCGCGCTTGCCGCGGGGCTGGCGCCATTGGGGCTGACCGGGTCGCGGCTGATCTTCGGTCACCTGTTCCTCGTCGCCGCGGTGGTGTGGTGGGTCCGGCAGGGTCTGGCCGAGTCGCAGATCTGGACCGACGAAGGGCGCCACGAGACCGCGGGTCTGGCCGCGACGGTCGGGACGCGTGGCTTGCGCGGGCTGTTCTCGCGCAAGGTCAACATCACCGCGCTGCTTTTCCTCGGCGGCATCTACCTGTTCTGGAACACCGTGGCCGGGCAGGCCGGCATCTTCATGCCGCGCGTGTACGACACCGCAGGCTTGCACAGCCCGGTCGCCCAGAACCTGCTGCAGGTTCTGGTGTGGGGCTGCACCGTGGTCGCCACCTACTTCGGATTCATGCCGTACGCCGACCGGATGAGCCAACGTCTGCTCTACGTCATCGGTGCCGCGCTCGGCATCGTCGCGTGGGTGGTGCTGGTGGCGTTCACCGACAACGGCGTGCCGACCATGCTGGCGTTCGCGGTGCTGTGGGGCGTTTCGAGCGGCATCGGTGCTCAGGCGTTCTACAGCTTGTGGGCCAGCGAACTGTTCGCGACCCCGTACCGCGCGAGCGCCCAGGGCGTCATGTTCTTCGTCGTCCGCACCGCCACCGGGTTGCTCAGCTACTTCTTCCCGACGCTGCTCGCGGTCACCGGCCTCACGGCCGTCGGCATCCTGCTCGTCGCGCTGTTGACCGTCGCGCTCGTGATCGGCGCCGTCGGCGCACCCGCCACCCGCGGCAAGACGTTGCGGCAGATTGAACTCGAACGCTACGGCGCCCCGATTTCCGACCAGCCGATTGAGAGGAGCGTGGCATGAGCACGCCCGCATTGCACCCGATGCTGGACAACCTGGCCATCGAACTGCCGTCATGGGCATTCGGGAACTCCGGCACCCGGTTCAAGGTTTTCGGCAGCCCGGGCACGCCACGCACCGTCGAAGAGAAGATCGCCGACGCCGCGACCGTGCACCGCCTGACGGGCCTGGCGCCCACGGTGGCCCTGCACATCCCGTGGGACGCCGTCGACGACTATGCGGCGCTGAGCCGCTACGCCGCCGAGCAGGGCGTGCGGTTGGGCACCATCAACTCGAACACCTTCCAGGACGACGACTACAAGTTCGGCAGCCTCACCCACACCGACAAGGCAGTGCGGCAGAAGGCCATCGACCACCACCTGGCGTGCATCGAGATCATGAACCAGACCGGTTCGCGTGATCTGAAGATCTGGTTGGCCGACGGCACGAACTATCCGGGACAGGGCGACATCCGCGGCCGTCAGGACCGGCTGGCCGAGTCCCTCGCCTCGATCTACCAGCACATCGGTCCCGCACAGCGAATGGTGCTGGAATACAAGTTCTTCGAGCCTGCGATGTACATGACCGACGTGCCGGACTGGGGTACCTCGTACGCGCAGGTGAGTGCGCTCGGCGAGCGGGCCATGGTGTGCCTCGACACCGGACACCACGCGCCGGGCACCAACATCGAGTTCATCGTCGCTCAACTACTGCGGCTCGGGAAACTCGGATCGTTCGACTTCAACTCCCGGTTCTACGCCGACGACGACCTGATCGTCGGAGCTGCCGACCCGTTCCAGCTGTTCCGCGTCATGTTCGAGGTGGTGCGCGGCGGGGGGCTGGATCCGGCTTCTCAGGTCGCGCTGATGCTCGACCAGTGTCACAACGTCGAGGCGAAGATCCCGGGGCAGATCCGCTCGGTGCTCAACGTGCAGGAGATGACCGCGCGGGCCCTGCTCGTCGACACCCAGGCGTTGGCCGTAGCGCAGGAGAGCGGAGACGTCTTGGGGGCCAACGGAATCTTCATGGACGCCTTCTACACCGACGTCCGACCCGCGCTGGCCCGCCGGCGCGAAGACCGGGGCCTACCCGGCGATCCGATGGCCGCATTCGCGGCATCGGGATATCAGGACACCATCAACGCCGAGCGCATCGGCGGAACGCAATCATCATGGGGAGCATGACGCATGACCAATCCTACTGTCGCCGAACTGATCGCACGCTCCAACCGGCTCGGGGCGGACCCGAAGAACACCAACTATGCCGGCGGCAACACGTCGGCCAAGGGCACGGACACCGACCCCGTCACCGGGGCGCCTGTGGACTTGTTGTGGGTCAAGGGATCCGGCGGAGATCTCGGCACGTTGACCGAGAACGGCCTTGCGGTGCTGCGGCTGGACCGGATGCGTGCGCTGGTCGACGTGTATCCCGGCGTCGACCGTGAGGACGAGATGGTCGCCGCGTTCGACTACTGCCTGCACGGCCGCGGTGGAGCGGCCCCGTCGATCGACACCGCGATGCACGGCCTGGTAGACGCCGACCACGTCGATCACCTGCACCCCGACTCGGGCATCGCGCTGGCCACCGCGGCCGACGGAGAAGCCCTGACCAAGACGATCTTCGGCGACCGCGTGGTGTGGGTGCCGTGGCGGCGCCCCGGCTTCCAGTTGGGCCTCGACATCGCCGACATCAAACGGCGCAACCCGCAGGCGATCGGGACCATCCTGGGCGGACACGGCATCACGGCATGGGGCACGACGTCGGCCGAAGCCGAAGCGCACTCGCTGGAGATCATCGAGACCGCCGAGCGGTTCATCGCCGAGAACGGTCGTCCGGAACCGTTCGGCGCGGCGTTGCCGGGCCACGGCGCCCTTCCCGACGAGCAGCGCCGCACCAAGGCAGCCGAACTCGCGCCCTTCATCCGCGGTCTGGCCTCGACCGACAAGCCGCAGGTGGGTCATTTCACCGACGATCCCCGCGTGCTCGAATTCCTCGCCGGCAGTGAGCATCCGCGTCTGGCCGCGCTCGGTACCAGCTGCCCCGACCACTTCCTGCGCACCAAGGTCAAGCCCATGGTGCTCGACCTGCCCGCCGACGCCACCGTCGAAGACAGCAAGGCCCGGTTGGCCGAACTGCACGAGGCCTACCGCGCCGACTACCAGGCGTACTACGACCGGCACGCCACACCCGAGAGCCCCGCGATCCGAGGCGCCGATCCGGCGATCGTGTTGATCCCGGGCGTCGGAATGTTCAGCTACGGCAAGGACAAGCAGACCGCGCGAGTGGCCGGCGAGTTCTACCTCAACGCCATCAACGTCATGCGTGGCGCCGAAGCCATCTCCACGTACGCGCCCATCGACGAATCGGAGAAGTTCCGGATCGAATACTGGGCGCTCGAAGAAGCCAAGCTGGCACGGATGCCCAAGCCCAAGCCGTTGGCCACGCGCATCGCTCTTGTCACCGGCGCGGCCTCCGGCATCGGCAAGGCCATCGCGACCCGGCTCGCGGCCGAAGGGGCGTGCGTCGTGATCGCCGACCTGGATGCCGAAAAGGCCGCTGCGGCAGCGGCAGAGATCGGCCACGCCGACGTCGCGATCGGTATCGCGGCCGACGTCACGGACGAGGACGCGGTGCAGCACGCGGTCGACGCCACGGTGCTGGCCTTCGGTGGCATCGACCTCGTGGTCAACAACGCGGGTCTGTCGCTGTCGAAATCCCTGCTCGACACCACCGCAGCCGACTGGGACCTGCAGCACAACGTCATGGCGCGCGGATCCTTCCTGGTGTCGAAGGCCGCCGCCAAGGCCCTGATCGACCAGAAGATGGGCGGCGACATCCTCTACATCTCTTCCAAGAACTCGGTGTTCGCGGGCCCCAACAACATCGCCTACTCGGCGACGAAAGCCGATCAGGCCCACCAGGTTCGGTTGCTGGCAGCCGAACTCGGCGAACACGGCGTCAAGGTCAACGGCATCAACCCCGACGGTGTGGTCCGCGGCTCGGGGATCTTCGCCGGCGGCTGGGGGGCCAAGCGCGCCGCGGTGTACGGCGTGGCCGAAGAAGACCTCGGGAAGTTCTACGCGCAGCGCACGCTGCTCAAACGCGAAGTGCTGCCGGAGAACATCGCCAACGCGGCGTTCGCGCTGTGCACGTCGGACTTCTCCCACACGACGGGTCTGCATGTGCCGGTGGACGCGGGTGTGGCCGCGGCCTTCCTGCGATGAGCGCGGTGAGCGCCCAGGTTGTCGCCGTCGACCTCGGCGCTACGAGCGGCCGGGTCGTCGTCGGGGACTTCGGTGCCGACGGGCTGACGATGCGCACGATCGCCCGGTTCCCCAACGGCCCGGTTACGCTGTGGGACGGCAGCCGCACCGCGTTGCACGCTGACATCCCGGGGCTGTACGGCCACGTCGTCGCAGGCCTGACCCAGGCCGGACGCGCCTGCGACAACCTGGCCGGGATCGGTGTGGACTCATGGGCGGTCGACTACGGTCTGCTGCGAGACGGACGGCTGCTGTCACTACCCATGCATTACCGCGACGCCAGATCCGAGCGCGGTGTCGCACTGGTCCACGACGTGATCACCGCCCAAGAGCTCTACCAGCGCAACGGGATTCAGTTCCTGCCGTTCAACACGGTGTACCAACTCGCCGACGAACGCGTCAACGGGCTGCTCGAACTGGCCGACACCGTGCTCCTGGTGCCGGATCTGATCACCTACTGGCTGACCGGTCAACGCGTGGCCGAGCGGACCAATGCGTCCACGACGGGCCTATTGGGCCTCGACGGCGGGTGGGACCACGAACTGATGAACCGACTGAAACTGCCGCACACACTGTTTCCCGAGCTGGTCGAGGCAGGCAGCAGGCGGGGACCGCTGCTACCGGAGGTCGCCGCGCAGCTGGGATTCCAGACCGAGGTGGCATCGGCGGCGTCGCACGATACGGCATCGGCGGTCGCCGCGATCCCCATGCACGACGACCAGTCGGCCTACATATCGTGCGGCACCTGGGGTTTGGTGGGTGTGGAGCTTGCGCAGCCGGTGACCACCGAGGCCAGTCGCGCCGCCAACTTCACCAACGAGGTCGGTGCTGACGGCCGGATTCGATTCCTGCACAACGTGATGGGTTTGTGGCTGCTCAGTGAGACCCTGCGGCACTACGAACGCGACGGTCGCACCTTCGATCTCGCCGTGCTGTTGGAGCAGGCCGCCGAGCAACCCGCACCGGTCCACGTGTTCGACGCCGACGACCCGAGATTCCTGCCACCCGGTGACATGCCCGACCGGATCGCCCAGTGGTACCGCGAACGCGACCTGCCTGTGCCGCACGGTCCGGCAGCGGTGGTGCGCACGATCCTGGAGAGCCTGGCGGCAGCCTTCGCGTCCGCAGTGACCACCGCGGCCGAGCTGTCGGGGATCCCGGTGCGCACGGTGCACATCGTCGGTGGCGGCGCGCAGAACGAACTGCTGTGCCAGCTCATCGCGGACCGGGTCGGCCTGCCGCTGCTGGCCGGGCCGGTCGAGGCCACCGCGCTGGGCAACATCCTGCTGACCGCCCGGGCCCAAGGCATCGTGAGCGGCGGGCTGCCCGAGCTCCGCGAACGCACCGCGCGATGGTTTTCCCCGCGACGCTATGTCCCGCGCACGAATCGGGCCGCCCTGATGGTGTGATGGTGACCGTGGTGAGCATGCGCGAGGTTGCCGCAGCGGCGTCGGTGTCTGTGGGCACGGTCTCCAACGTGCTCAACTCCCCGGACAAGGTCGCGCCCGCGACCGTCGCCCGCGTGCAGGCCGCGATCGACGAGTTGGGCTTCGTCCGAAACGATGCGGCCCGCCAACTCAAGGCCGGCCGTTCGCGCAGCATCGGGTTGGTGGTGCTCGACATCGGCAACCCGTTCTTCACCGATGTCGCCCGGGCCGCCGAACGCCGCGCCGGCGAACACAATCTCACGGTGCTGTTGGGTACGTCCGACGAGGAGGAGGACCGGGAACGAACCTACGTCGACGCGTTCGACGAGCAGCGGGTGTTCGGGCTGTTGGTCTCCCCGGTCGGCGAGAACCTGCAGCGGTTGACCGCGCTGCGGGATCGCGGCACGCCCGTGGTCCTGGTGGACCGCGACGGGACTGGTACGCCGTTCGACTCGGTGGCCGTCGATGACGTCGCGGGCGCCATGCTGGCGGTACGGCATCTGTGTGCGACGGGCAGGCGCCGCATCGCGTTCGTGGGTGGCCCGGACACGCTGCGCCAGATCCGGGATCGGCGGCAAGGCGCCATGACAGTGGTCGCGGAAACCCCTGGCGCACGGCTGGAGAGCATCGACACCCCCGCGCCCACCGTGCTGGCCGGCCGGGCAGCGGGGGAGTCGCTGCTCGGGCGGAACCCCGGTGCGCGCCCGGATGCGGTGTTCTGCGCCAACGACCTGCTGGCCATCGGTGTGCTGCAGGCGCTGACGGTGATCGGCGGCGTACGGGTGCCGGACGACATCGCGTTGGTCGGCTATGACGACATCGAATTCGCCCGCTCGGGCGTGGTTCCGCTGACGTCGGTGGCGCAGCCGACCGCCGACATCGGCGCCACCGCAGTCGATCTGCTGATCGAGGCGGCCGACGGATCGGCGGCCAGAATGCCCAAACACGTGCTGTTCCAACCGGAATTGATCGTCCGGGAGTCGACGGTCTGACCTTGGCTGCCAAGCGCTTACGGTGAAGATCGCAGCCACCTGGTGACTGCAATCTTCACGTCAGTGACCTAGACGATGAGCACATCCAGGGTGCGCGGGCCATGCACGCCTTCCACGCGTTCGAGTTCGATGTCGCTGGTGGCGCTGGGCCCCGAGATGAACGTCAGCGGGCGCGTCGGGTCGAGTGCGGCGAATCCCTGCGGCACGGTGTCGACGATCTGATCGGTGCGCACGACGCAGATGTGGTGGTCCGGCACGAGGGTCAGAGCGCGGCGGCCCTGCGTCGGGCCCGCGTCGAGCACGATGGTTCCCGTGGCCGCGATACCGACCGCGCACCCGGTGAGCACTGCATCGGTGCTGTCGAGGACGTCGACTCCCAAGGTGGGCGTGTCTGCGAGGGTCGTCATACCGGTCACCCACTCGTCGGGCACATCGCTCGGGATCACCACGGTAGCACCGTTTCCCACGAGATCGCGGACCGTCGTGGCGATGTCCGATCCGCTGATGCGGTGCACGCGCGCACGGTATTCGGCGACGGCCTCGGCGAACCGCTCGACATCGCCCGGAGCGGTGAGCGGGGCGCGATCGTAGTTCCGCGGCACCGCGACGGGTCCGGGCGGTGCCGCGGCCAGGGCCGCGCGAATCCGGTCCAGCACCGCGGTGCGTGCTGCGCTCACTGCCCGCTCCCTTCGTGCGTGCGCTGCCACCACTGCCGGAACGTTTCGCGGGGTGGCTCGGGAATGTCGCGACTGGCAGTCCATTTCGACGCAGGCCACGGCAACGTCGAGATGCGATGGTCCCTGCCGGCGAGCAACCGGCCGGCGCCGAGCGCCTTCTCGGCCAACGAGAAGCGTCGTGCGCCCGCCATGGCCCACCCGGCGGCTTTCATCGCCAGATCCTGCCCGGAGGGAATCCCGTCACGTTCCGAATCCACCTGTTCGGCGCGCAGATGCACGAGGATCGACGGGATGTCGATGCGCACAGGGCACGCCTCGAAGCACGCGCCGCACAGCGAAGACGCGTAGGGCAGACTCGCGTTGGGATCGTCATGGCCGGTGGTCCCGGTCAGCTGCGGGCTCAAGATCGCGCCTATCGGACCGGGGTACACCGAGCCGTAGGCGTGCCCGCCCGTGCGCTCGTAGACGGGGCACACATTGAGGCACGCACTACACCGGATGCAGTGCAGCGCAGCGCGGCCCACCTCGTCGGCCAGCACCTTCGTGCGGCCGTTGTCGAGCAGCACCAGATGGAATTCGCGTGGGCCGTCGCCGGGATGTACACCGGTCCACATCGAGGTGTACGGGTTCATGCGCTCGGCCGTCGACGACCGGGGGAGCAGCTGCATGAACACTTCGAGATCGGCGAACGTCGGCACGATTTTCTCGATGCCCATGACGGTGATCAGGGTTTCCGGGAGCGTCAGGCACATCCGGCCATTGCCCTCGGACTCCACGACCGCGAGCGTGCCGGTCTCGGCCACCCCGAAATTCGCGCCGCTCACAGCGACTTTCGCGGTGAGGAACTTGCGCCGCAGATGTGCGCGAGCCGCCATCGCCAGCACCCTCGGCTCGTCGGTGAGGTCGCCGGCGTCGGGCATCTCGCGTTCGAAGATCTCGCGGATCTCGGCGCGGTTGCGATGGATCGCCGGCACCAGGATGTGGCTGGGCTTGTCGTGGCCGAGTTGCACGATCAGCTCGGCCAGGTCGGTTTCGAACGCCGCGATGCCCTCGGCTTCCAGGTGCTCGTTGAGGCCGATCTCCTGGGTGGCCATCGACTTGACCTTGACGACTTCGTCGGAGCCCGTGGCGCGGATCAGGTCGGTGACGATCCGGTTGGCCTCGTCGGCGTCGCGGGCCCAGTGCACCACGCCACCCTGCGCGATGACGTTGCGTTCGAGCTGCTCGAGCAACTCCGGCAGGCGCGCCATGACGTCCTGCTTGAGCGCGCTGCCCGCGGCACGCAGATCCTCCCAGTCGGGACATTCGGCTATGGCGTTGAGGCGCTTGGCGCGGATGGTGTGCGTGGCGTGACCGATGTTGCGGCGCAACTGTGAGTTGGCCAGCGCGGTGCGGGCCGCGGCCGGAAACGATTCGGTGCCACGGAGATTGCCCACTCCGGGGGTGCCGAGGAACGTCGTCATGACGCGCTCGCCAGGATCTCCGCCAGGTGCACGGTCCGCACGCCGGACCGCAACCGGCTCAACCCGCCACCGATGTGCATCAGGCACGACGAGTCGCCCGCGCTGCAGACCTCGGCGCCGGTGTCGAGGATGTGGGCCATCTTGTCGGCCAGCATCGCGGTGGAGGTGTCCGAGTTCTTGATCGCGAAGGTGCCGCCGAAACCGCAGCAGGATTGCGCGGCAGGCAGTTCCACGAGCGTGAGTCCGCGCACGTTGCGCAGCAGGCGCAGGGGCTTGTCGCCCACGCCGAGCATCCGCAGCGAATGGCAGGTCGGGTGGTAGGTGACGCGGTGCGGATAGTAGGCGCCGACGTCGTCCACGCCGAGCACGTCGATCAGGAACTCGGACAGCTCGTACGTCCGTGCCGCGACCGCCTCGGCGCGCGTCGCCAGCTCCTGGTCGCCCGCGCGCCGCGCGACCATGGCGTGCTGGTGGCGCACCGAGCCCACACACGATCCCGACGGGGCCACCACGGCGTCGCAGTTCGCGCTCTCGAACGCCTCGACGTGGTTGCGGACGACGGCGACGGCCTCCTTGAGGTAGCCGGTGTTGATGTGCATTTGGCCGCAACATGTTTGACCTTGCGGAAAGGTGACCTCATGGCCGAGCCGTTCGAGGAGCTCGACGGTGGCGATTGCGGCAGGCGGGAAGAGGGCATCCGCCAGGCAGGTCGCGAACAGGGCGATTCGCATGAACACTCCTAGGCTGTGGTCTGACCACACTATCGCGTAAGGTCTGACCACACCAGTCAAACGCGCTATTCTCATCGCCATGCGCGCACACGAGCTCGTATTGGAGCGGATCGAACGCGATCTGGTCGCGGGCACGCTGACGGTCGGGGACCGGCTTCCCGCCGAACGCGCGCTGGCCGAGAGCCTGTCGGTGAGCCGGGCCTCGGTGCGTGAGGCGATCCGGGTATTGGAGGCCATGGGCGTGATCCGCACGGCTGCCGGATCCGGCCCGGATGCGGGCGCCATCGTCACCGCCGACGCCGCGACGTCGATCGGATCGGCGCTGCGGCTGCACACCGCGACCCGCGCGCTGCCCATCGAGGATCTGGTGCGGACCCGAATCCTCTTGGAAACCGCGGCATTACGTGACGCCGCTGCCCGCGATCCGCGGCCGGACCTGGCCGGGGTCACCGCGATGCTCGACGCCATGGACGATCCGGGTTTGCAGCCGGAGGAGTTCCACCGGCTCGACGCCGACTTTCACGTGGCGTTGGTGGCGCTGGCCGGCAACGTGGTGGTCGAGGCGATGATGGCGGCGCTGCGCGGTCCCATCCAGGGCTACGTCCTGGCGGGAGTGCCCCAGCTCGACGACTGGGCGGCCGTCGCGTCGAACCTGCGCTGCGAGCACCGCGGGATCGTCGCGGCGTTGGCACGTGGCCACGGCACCAAGGCAGCGGACCTGGCCCGTGCGCACATCCAAGGGTTCGTCGAGCTCGTCGACGGTTACCGTGGTTCATGCTCATCGGGCGAAGTCACTGGTCGGCGCTGATCGCGATGGCGGGCGTGCTGGTGGCCTGCGGCCCCAGCGGTTCGTCGGAGGATTCCCCGGAGCACGCAGTGCAACGGCATATCGCGGCCGCGAAAGCCGGCGATGTCAGCGCGCTGCGCTCGGGCACCTGCGGCGCGTTGGCCGCCATGATGCAACCGCGCTCGGACGTCGAGGTCCGGCAGGAGTTTGCGAGCCTGTATCAGGCGGGCCCCGACGTGCTGTCCGTCGATCCCGAGTCGCCGGGTGTCAAACGTACCGTCACCGGGCACTACACCAATGCCACCGATCTGGAGATCTCGTTCACCGTCGAGGATCGGGACGGCTGGAAGATCTGCGAAATACGCCGGGGGAACGGCATTTTCGGCCCACTGCCGGGTCCGTTCGAGCCGTAGGTCAGCCCCGCCGCCACTGCGCGCCGGAGTAGTTCTCCCATGGGCTGTAGTCGGCGATCAACTGTTCCTGAGGTGGCCGGTCGGCTTCGGGCACGTGCTGCAGGTTGATCCTGATGCGGTACCAGATCGAACTCGGGCCGCGCATGCCGTCGACCAGAACATCCACGGGCTCAAGGCGTTCGGCGACCGCGGGATGACGTTCCCGCCAGACGTCGAGCGCGGCCATGGCCTCGTCCTTGGTCTTGGTCCGGGCGATCTCGATCAGTGGCATGGTCGACTGCCTGCGGCCGTCGCGTGACGCCCCCTTGGGCGCTTTCTCGGCCGGGCCCAACGTGTCTGCCAGCGCCAGTAATTCGTCGAGGCTGCCCGCGGCGTCGTCCATGCCCTCCCACGGATCGCCCAGCTCGGCGAACCGGGCGGGCACCGTGGCGATGGTGAACGCTTCCGGCCGGCAGCCCGGCACCTCGTCCCAACGCAACGGGGTGGACACCCTGGCATCCGGCGTCGCGCGCACCGAGTAGGCCGACGCGACCGTGCGGTCCTTGGCGTTCTGGTTGAAGTCGACGAACACGCCCTCGCGCTCCTCCTTCCACCAGTGCGCCGTGGCCAGGTCCGGTGCGCGGCGTTCCACCTCCCGGGCGACGGTCTGGGCCGCCAACCGGACCTTCTGGAACGGCCACTGCCGGTGGATCCGCGCGTAGATGTGGAAGCCGCGCGAACCGGATGTCTTGGGCCACGCGGTCAGGCCATGGTCGGTGAGCACCTCGCGGGCCACCTGCGCGACCGCGACGATCTGTTGCCAGTCGACGCCCGGCATCGGATCGAGGTCGACGCGCAGCTCGTCGGGATGATCGAGATCGTCGGCCCGTACCGGGTGAGGGTTGAGGTCGACGCACCCGAGGTTCACGGCCCATGCCAGCCCGGCGACGGTCGTCAGGACCGCTTCCTTCGCCGACGTGCCGGACCGGTACTTGAGTTCGGCGACGGCGATGTAATCCGGCCTCTTCTCCGGCGCGCGCTTCTGGAAGATGGCCTCGGTCGAGATGCCCTTGACGAACCGTTTGAGGATCATCGGACGGTCGGCGACGCCACGCAACGCACCGCCGGCGACGGCTTCGTAGTAACGCACCAAATCGAGCTTGGTGACCCCGGCATCCGGGAAGATCACCTTGTCAGGGTTGGTGACCGACACTTCCTGGCCGTCCAACTCCAGCGACAGTGCACCGGCCATCACCTCATCCTAACGAGCCGGTAGTTACTACCCCCGGCTGCGACCCGGGTCACATATTGTGGCGTCATGCCAAGTCTGTCCGATTTGCCCGATCTGCCGGCGCAAGTAGCTGCGAAAGCTCAGCAATACCTCGATCGCGGCGCCGCGGAATTGCACTACGCCCGCAAGATGTTCGAAGCGGGCGCGCTCAAGCTGGAATCGCCGCAGCACATGGCGGCCATGCTCGCCGACATCAGACGGTGGGGTGAGCTCGGGATGATCCCGGCGCTCAACGCCCGGCGGCACCCCAACCGCACGGCCGTGATCGACGACGACGGCGAGATGACGTTCGGCGAACTCGACGCCGCGGCACACGCGACCGCCAACGGTCTGCTGGCGCTGGGCGTGAGGGGCGGCGACGGCGTCGCGATCCTGGCCCGCAACCACCGCTGGTTCCTGGTGTCGGTGTACGGCGCGGCCCGCGCGGGCGCCCGCATCATCTTGCTCAACAGCGAGTTCTCCGGGCCGCAGATCAAGGAGGTCGCCGAGCGCGAAGGCGCGAAGGTGATCATCTACGACGACGAATATGCCGCGGCCGTGTCGCAGGCCGAACCCGAGCTCGGCAAGCTACGCGCGCTCGGCAAGAACCCTGACAAGGACGAACCGTCGGGCAGCACCGACGAAACCCTCGCAGACCTCATCGCGCGCAGCAGCGGCCAGCCCGCGCCCAAGGCCACCAAGCACTCGTCGATCATCATCTTGACCAGCGGCACCACGGGCACGCCGAAGGGCGCCAACCGCGGCACCCCGCCCTCGCTGGCGCCGATCGGTGGCGTGCTGTCGCATGTGCCGTTCCGGGCCCGCGAGGTGACCTCGTTGCCCGCGCCGATGTTCCACGCGCTGGGATTCCTGCACGGCACGATTGCCATGATGCTGGGCAGCACACTGGTGCTGCGCCGGCGGTTCAAGCCGGCGACGGTGCTCGAGGACATCGAGAAGCACAAGGTGACCGCCATGGTGGTGGTGCCGGTCATGCTGTCGCGGATCCTGGACACGCTCGACCAGACCGTGCCCAAGCCCAACCTGTCGTCGCTGCGGATCGTGTTCGTTTCGGGCTCGCAGCTGGGCGCCGAGCTTGCCACGCGGGCGCTCAAGGATCTGGGTCCGGTGATCTACAACCTGTACGGCTCGACCGAGATCGCGTTCGCCACCATCGCCCGGCCCAAGGATCTGTCGATCAATCCCGCGACGGTCGGGCCCGTGGTCAAGGGCGTGCGGGTCAAGATCATCGACGACAACGGCAACGAGGTGCCGCAGGGGGAGGTCGGCCGCATCTTCGTCGGCAACACGTTCCCGTTCGAGGGCTACACGGGCGGGGGCGGCAAGCAGATCATCGACGGGTTGTTGTCGTCGGGCGACGTCGGCTACTTCGATGAGCACGGCCTGCTCTACGTCAGTGGCCGTGACGACGAGATGATCGTCTCGGGCGGTGAGAACGTGTTCCCCGCGGAGGTCGAAGATCTCATCAGCGGACATCCCGAGGTGATCGAGGCGACCGCACTGGGCGTCGAGGACAAAGAGTGGGGCGCGCGGCTGCGGGCCTTCGTGGTCAAGGCCGAGGGCGCCAGCGTCGACGAGGACGACATCAAGAAGTACGTGAAAGACCATCTCGCGCGGTACAAGGTGCCGCGCGAGGTCATCTTCCTCGACGAGCTGCCGCGGAACCCGACCGGCAAGATCCTCAAGCGCGAGCTGCGCGACATCGAAGTGGAGTAAGTGGAGTAATCCGCATGCCGCGCTCCGGCGAGCAGTCGCGTAGGTACCCGGGTAACGGCGTTACGGGGTACGCGAGTGTCTGCTCGCCGAGAACGGTGAGAGCCGACGCGGAATAGTTCGGGCTGATCGGTGGTAGTACTGGCTCGTGAACATCGACCTGACTGGAAAGACCGCACTCGTCACGGGCTCGACCCAGGGCATCGGCCTGGCCATCGCCGAACAACTGGCCCGTAGCGGCGCGCGGGTCGCCGTCAACGGCCGCACGGCCGCGCGCGTCGACGAGGCCGTCGCCAAGCTGGGGGACTTCGACGTGATCGGCGTGGCGGCTGATGTCGCGACGGAGGAGGGCACGGCCGATCTCCTGCGGCAACTGCCTGCCGTGGATGTGCTGGTCAACAATCTCGGGATCTTCGGCGCGGTGCCCCCGATGGAGATCACCGATGAGCAGTGGCGGGCCTACTTCGACGTGAATGTCCTTGCGGCGGTTCGGCTTATCCGCAGCTACCTGCCGGGCATGACCGAGCGTGGCTGGGGCCGGGCGATCCAGATCGCGAGCGACTCGGCGATCGTGATCCCTGCGGAGATGATCCACTACGGCGTGTCCAAGACCGCGCTGCTGGCGGTGTCGCGCGGGTTCGCCAAGGAGGCCGCGGGTACCGGCGTGACTGTGAACTCGGTGATCGCGGGGCCGACGCACACCGCAGGCGTCGAGGATTTCGTCTATCAGCTCGTGGACAAGTCGCTGCCGTGGGACGAGGCGCAGCGCGAGTTCATGATCAAGTACCGGCCGCAGTCGCTGATCCAGCGCCTGATCGAGCCTGAAGAGATCGCGAACATGGTGGCATATCTCGCGTCGCCGTTGGCCTCGGCGACCACCGGTGGTGCGCTGCGGGTCGACGGCGGTTACGTCGACTCGATCCTGCCGTAGCGGGAGTCAGGAGTGCATCGCGGAGCCGGGAACGGCCAGGCACACGAGCGACAGAGCGAGTAGGAACCAACCCGCGCCCTGCCAGATCGGCCATGTGCCCTCGGCTCGCCAGACCTGGTAGGTGCGCACGAATGCGCCGACCCCACCGAAGAACAAGATGGTCGGCACCAGCACCGCCGAGATCACCGAGTGATCACCGACGAATGCGTACGACGCGAATGCGACTCCGGCCACCGCCACGACGCACACGACATAGGTCACTGCCGAGCGGAACATCTGGGGATCGTGCCAACGCTTCTCGACGTCGTTGGTCATCACGGCTCACCAGGGCCCGTTGACGTACCACGACAGACAGCCCGGCTTGCCCCGGCACGCGATGATGGCTCCGGCGTCGGGGGCGGCGCCGCGGACTTTGGGACCGGTTCGAGGTGGCAGGTTGCAGTTCACGACATACGGGTTCCACGGAATGACGCCGTTTACACATGGATCGGCATGTGCGGTCGGCGTGGTCTGGCTCACCACCGCGGTGGGCCCGGCGATCAGTGCGAACGACGCCGCCGCCGCGCCCGCGAGGCGGATGAAACGTTGCTTAGAAATGCTCATCATCAATGCCAACCGTTTCCGAGCGTCACCTATTTCGACGGTACGCGCCGAAATACGGCGTGAACAGACAAGTCGGTACCCGAGAACGCCGTTACCCGGGTACCAACACGACTGCTCGCGCGGAAGACGCTACGGGTCGCGCGGCAGGCCGAGCAGGCGCTCGGCGATGATGTTGAGCTGCACCTCGGACGTGCCGCCGTAGATCGTGGTGGCGCGGCTGGCCAGCAGGTAGTCCGCCCAGCGGCCGGGTTCGCCGGTGCCGATCGCACCGTCGGTGCCGAACGACGCCACCGCGAATTCCGCATAGCCCTGACCGGTTTTCATCGACAGCAGCTTGGAGATCGCCGCAGCAGGCATGGCGTCGCCGCCGGCCAGCGTCAGCAGCGTCGACCGGAGGTTGAGCACCTTGGCGGCGTGGCCTTCGGCGATCAACTGGCCGGCCCGGTTCTGCTCGATCTGGTCGAATTGCCCGTCCCGCAGGAACTCCACGAACTGATCGAGATTGGCCAGGAACGGCGGCTCACTGCTGCCGATCGAGACGCGCTCGTTGGTCAGGGTGTTGCGGCTGACCTCCCAGCCGCGGTTGACTTCGCCCAGCACCAAGGCGTCGGGTACGAACACGTCGTCGATGAACACGGTGTTGAACATCGCGTTGCCGGTCAGTTCCCGCAGCGGTTTGACCTCGACCCCGGGTGCCTTCATGTCCAGCAGGAAGTACGTGATGCCGTTGTGCTTCGGCGCTTTCGGGTCGGTGCGGGCCAGCAATGCGCCCCACGCCGAGTACTGTGCACCCGTGGTCCAGATCTTCTGGCCGGTGATGCGCCAGCCGCCGTCGACCTTGGTGGCCTTGGTGGTCAGGCTGGCCAGGTCCGAGCCCGCGCCCGGTTCGGAGAACAGCTGGCACCAGATCATCTCGCCGCGGAACGTCGGCGGCAGGAAGCGCTGCTTCTGCTCGTCGGTGCCGTAGGCCACGATCGACGGGATGATCCACGCCGCGATGCCCATCTGCGGGCGTTTGACCCGGCCCGCGGAGAACTCCTGGGCGATGATGATCTGCTCGACGGGTTCGGCCGCACGGCCCCACGGCTTGGGCAGGTGCGGTTGCACCCAGCCGCCCTCGGCGATGGCGACGGTGCGCTCCTCGCGTGGAAGCTCTTTGAGCGCAGTGACTTCCGCGCGGATCTGCGCACGCAGCTTCTCGGTGTCGGGATCGAGGTCGATGTCGACCGGGCGCATGCCCGTGGTGGTCGCGGTGTCCACGACGGCCTGCGGGTAGTCGGCGGAACGGCCGAAACCGGCCGCCAGCACCAGCGCCCGGCGATAGTAGATGTTGGCGTCGTGTTCCCACGTGAAGCCGATGCCGCCGTGCACCTGGATGCAGTCCTGCGTGCAGTGCTGTGCGGCGGCGGGCGCCAGAGTTGCCGCGACGGCCGCGGCGAACTCGAAATGGGTGGCTGTCGAATCGCTTTCCCGCACTTCGTCGAGTGCGCGGGCCGCGTCCCACACCGCGGCGGTCGCCCGCTCGGTGTCGGCGACCATGCCTGCGCACTTGTGTTTGATGGCCTGGAACTGGCCGATGGGCCTGCCGAACTGTTCGCGGATCTTGGCGTATTCGGCGGCGGTGTCGGTGGCCCACCGGGCCACGCCGACGGCCTCCGCGGACAGCAGCGTGGAGATCAGCGCGCGAGCCAGCGGGCGGCTCAGATCGGCCAGCACGCGGTCGTCCGAAACTTCGACCGCGTTGGCCCGCACGTGTGCCAACGGCCGCAGCGGGTCGACGCTGCGGACCGGCTCGATCTCAAGCTGATCGGCGTCGAGGATCAGCCATTCCTCGCCGGAGTCGATCGCAACCGGCAGCACGAGGATCGATGCCTGCGCCGCGGCGGGCACCGCGCGCGCCTCGCCCCGGATCACCAGGCCGTCGCCGTGGCGGGTCGCGGTCAGCCCGGAGTCGATCGCGTATGCGGCGATGGCGTCACCCGACGCCAACTCGCCGAGGATCTTGGCGTCGGGATCGTTCGCGGCGATGAGCGCGCTCGCGATCGCGGACGGGACGAACGGGCCCGGCACCGCACCGTAGCCGAACTCGGCCAGCACGATCGCGAGTTCCAGGATGCCGAAGCCTTGTCCGCCAACCGATTCGGACAGGTGCACGCCCTGCAGTCCCTGGTCGGCCGCGGCTTTCCAGTAGGACGGGGGATTGGGGATGGGCGCTGCCGGATCGGCGTCCAGCGCGTCATGCAGCACTTCTGACGGCGCCACCCGCGCCACCAGCGACCGAACGGAATCGGCCAGGTCGTTGTGCTCGGACGTGATCGCAACAGGCATGCGTTACCTCCATGGCGGCATTTCCCGAATAACCAGTCGGTTGAATCGAGGGTACCGCGACGTGATCGCCGCCACTGCGGCGCCCTATTTAACTTCGTTTACTACGTTCCCGAGCGGTTCCCCGTCGCGGATCCGTCGGCAGTTCTCCACTGCCGCGGTGAGATAACGACGCATGGTGTCCACGGTGTACCAGGCCACGTGCGGCGTGAGCACGACGTTCTCCAGGTCGAGCAGCGGGTGCCCGGCCGGGATCGGCTCGACCTCGAACACGTCCAGCCCGGCCGCCGCGATGTGTCCGGTTCCGAGTGCGTCGAGCAGCGCCGCCTCGTCGATGATCGGACCGCGCGCGGTGTTGACGATCACCGATCCCGGTTTCATCGTCGCGAGTGCCGCTCGGTCCAGGAGGCCGTGCGTGGCATCGGTGAGCGGGAGATGCAGTGACACGATGTCGCTGGTCGCGAGCAGTTCCGGCAGGCTGCGCCAGCGCGGGTGACCCGTGTCGCGGGTGGTGGTGTGCACGACGTCGGCGCCCATGGCCGTGACGATCTGCTCGACGCGGCGCGCGACGTTGCCGTGGCCGACCAACCCGACCGTGCAGCCCCCGATGTCACGCACCGTCTCCCCCAGGGTGGGATCGGCGGGCCAGCCCTCTCCCGCGCGCGTGTACTGGTCGAGTTCGAGCAGCCGGCGCAACGTCGCGAGCATGAGCAGGATCGTGCCCTCGGCCACGGACGCGGAATTGGCCCCCGGCATGTTGGCCACCAGGATGCCCAGCCGGGTCGCGGTGTCCACGTCGATGGTATTGACCCCGGCGCCCATCTTGTGCACGAGCCGAAGGCGCAGGGCCCGCTGCAGGTCGTCGCCGGATATCGGCCGAAGTACGTGCCAGAGCACCTCGGTTTCGGGCAGCTCACGCTGGAAGGTCTTGTCGTCGTTCTCGGCGCAGAACCGGACGTCGAGCCAATCTTTGTGCGGGGCAAGAAAATCCAGCACCTGGTCACCGGGGATGAAGTGTGCGAGCACCCGGACCGGGCCCGGGGTCACCGCCACCGTTTCGCGATCCATCGTGCGATGGTATCGGCCTGTTCGCTGCGGGCGCCGGGCGTGGTGAAGTAGTGGTCGGTGTCGATCGAGCACCGGGTCTTGTCGGTGGCGGCCAGCGCGTCGTAAATGCGTTGCGCATCAGAGGGGTACACGCCGGTGTCCTGGTCGGCATTGATCACCAGCGCGGGACACGTGATCCTGGCGAGGTGTGGTTCGGCCCTGGTCTGGGCGTGCCGCAGGCTCCACATGCCCAGCCAGTTGCGCAACGTCGTTGCCGCGGCGATGCCGCGGGCCGACCGGTTGGCCTTGACCGGAACCCCGGCGTAGCAGAGGTTGGGCTGGCGCCGGGTCGGTTCGATCGTGGGGTCGACCATGCGGGGATCGGCCCAGGTGCGCATCACGGTGAACGGGCGGTCCGAATAGCCCGCCGCCTGAATGTGTTTGAGCTCCTGCTCGGCCCAATCGGTGATTGCGTGGTTGCGCGCGACCTGGGCGGCGCGGTAGCGCGCGACGAAATCCGCCGAGAACGGTGGGCCGTTGCGGTCGTCGAACAGGTCGAGGTCCGGATCGGTCGCGACGGCGTCGTTCTCGTCGACCACGGCGGCGTCCATCCAGGCGGTCAGCACGTCGGGCCGCCCGGGATGTGCAGCGCTCGCGATGTATCCGTCGGCGCTCGGCAGCTCGGTGAGGCCCGCGGCCGGACGCATGCCTTCCAGCGGCGTGACGTGCTGGTGGGTGCTCTGGGCCTGGTATGCCGCCATCAACGAACCGCCACCGGAGTTACCCAGCAGGACAACGGTTTCGATGTGCTGCGTTTCGCGCAGCCAGCGCACGCCGACGCCGATGTCGACAAGGGCGTGGTCGAGCAGGAAGCTGCTCTCGAAGCCGCGGAACCGCGTGTTCCAGCCCAGGAAGCCGATGCCCCTGGTCGCCATGTAGTCGGCGAGATAGTGCTCGGAGAAATCGATCTGGTAATGCGTGGCGATCATCGCCACCTTGGGTTTGCGGCCGATACCGCGGTAGTAGATGCCCTGGCACGGATAACCGCCGGCACCCGCGCGCCGCGCGGTCGGCGATTCCACCCCGACGAACTCGCGGGCCACCCCCGCCGCTGCCGACGCCCCAGCTGTTCTGCTCATGTGCGCGGGGTCTCCTTGTGGTAGATGGTTCGGTGAAAGATGTTGGCCAGGGTGATGATGCACGCTTCGTCGTCGACATCATCGGCGTTTCCGCCGGAAAGCTGGGTGTAGCAGAACTGGTTGAGCATCGACACCAGGGCGACCGCGGTCAGGTGCGGATCGTCGCCGGCGCAGAACCCGTGCTGCTGGGCGCGTTTGACCATGCCGGTGATGAGCGCGATCGGCAGTTCGCAGATCTCGGCCCAGTACTGCGCGAAGTCGTCACTGATCATCGCCAGTTGCGACACGCTGATGATCTCGGCCAGCCGGTGGCGATAGGTCTTCCAGTGCGCCGAGACCGCCTGATAGGAGCGTTCCCAGTCGTCGAGACCGGGATCGGCCGCGGAGCGGGCGCGCTCCCGTGCCTCGTCACGGAACCGCAGCGCCCACTCGCGGACCATGGCCTCTTTCGAGTCGTAATAGTTGTAGAACGACGCCGCCGACCGGCCCGACTCCGCCGCGATGTCGGCGATCGTGGTGGCCAGGATGCCCTTGCGGGCGATCACCGTCCGCGCCGCGGCGTCGATGGCGGCCTGGGTCTGCCTGCCGCGGGCGGTCGGCAGCTGCTCGCGCGGGCTGATCGTCATCGGGCTCCTTGCTTGCAGCGCCATTGTCCAAACCTGAATCTGATGTTAGATTCAGATTTGGAGATGCGCCAGTCGATGGCGGGTTCGCACCGGAGGAGTCGCGACGTGATCAAGCCGAACAATCCCAACAACGAGTTCGAACTCGGGGGAATCAACCATGTGGCACTGGTGTGCTCGGACATGGAGCGCACGGTCGACTTCTACAGCAACGTGCTGGGCATGCCGCTGATCAAGTCCCTGGACCTGCCGGGCGGGATCGGGCAGCACTTCTTCTTCGATGCAGGCAACGGTGACTGCGTCGCGTTCTTCTGGTTCCGCGACGCACCGGACGGTGTGCCCGGGGTGTCCGCACCCGCCGCCATCCCCGGCATCGGCGAAATCGTCAGTGCCACGGGGTCGATGAACCATCTCGCGTTGCACGTGCCCGCGGAGAAGTTCGACGAGTACCGGCAGAAGCTCAAGGCCAAGGGGGTGCGGGTCGGCCCGATCCTCAACCACGACGAGAGTGACATGCAGGTGTCGCCGACCGTGCACCCGGGGGTGTACGTGCGCTCCTTCTACTTCTTCGACCCCGACGGGATAACCCTCGAGTTTGCTTGCTGGACCAAGGAATTCACTGAGAACGACGCAAAGGTGGCGCCCAGGACCGCGGCTGACCGCAGCCCGGCGGCGGCCGGCACCCCGTAGCGGAGGCGGCCCGGGCGTACGTGCCAAGATGGGGCGATGCCCAAGGTGACCCGCCGCTACGGCGGTCAGGACGCGGTGGACCGCGTCGCAGAACGCCGCTCGCGGTTGTTGGCGGCCGGGCTGGAACTCATGGGCACGCGCGGCACCGCGGGAACCACCGTGCGTGGCGTCACCGAGGCGTCGGGCGTGGCCCTGCGGTACTTCTACGAGAGCTTCCCCGACATCGAGGCGTTCCACGTCGCGGTGTACGACGAGGTGATCGAGGAGACCGCGCGCCGATCCGTCACGGCGCTGGCCGATGCGCCCGCCGACGCCCACTCGCGGACGCGCGCCGTGCTCGCCGAGGTGGTCGACGTGATCTTGACCGATCCGCGCAAGGGCCGGATCCTCGCGCTCGAGTCCACCGCGTCACCCGCGCTCGGACGCCGCAGCCTCGAGGAGAGCCGCCGATTCGCCGGCATGGTCGCATCGACCGCGTCCAGCGGCGGCGACCCAGGCCTGGAACCCGGCAGCCTGCCCACCGACGTCCGGCTCATATCGCAATTTCTCATCGGCGGTGTGGTCAGCACGATGGGCGCGGTGCTGCAGGACGATCTCGATGTCGACCGCGACCATCTGCTCGACGTGCTGGTGGCCCTGTTCGAGGCTGTCAGCGCGGTCGATCCCGCACGCGCCGCGGGCGGGCGCTGACCGCGGACTACGGCTTGGTCGCCTCCACGAAATAACCGCGCGGGACGCCGGGAACATCCAGCGGCACCACGGGCGCGAACCACCGGTTCCACGCGTTGCCCGGCTCTGCCACGTCGGTCACCACGGCCGACCAGCCGTGCCGCTCGGCGAGTTCCCCGGGCGCATCGGTGCCGAACAGCCACGGCGCGCCGCTTCTGGCCATGGACTCGAGCAATCCGGACAGCATCTGCGCGTCCAGCAGGGTCTTGCCCACGATGTCGTAGAGCAACACCGACCCGGGCGCGGACAGATCGTCGATGCGCGCGAACAAGGCTCGCACGGCGGTCTCGTCGAGATACTGCAACAAGCCCTCGATCAACCAGACGGTCGCGGCCTTCTGGTCGAAACCGTTGGATCGCAACGCCTGCGGCCAATCGTCGGCCAGGTCGATGCCGACCGGTACCCGACGGCAGCGGGGCTGGTCGTCGGCCAGCACGGTCGCCTTGGCCTCGATCACCGCGGGCTGATCCACCTCGTAGACCGTGGTGCCGTCGGGCCAGGGCAGGCGATAGGCCCGGGCATCCATGCCCGCGGCCAGCACCACGACCTGCCTGATGTGGCCTGCCGCGCGCAGTAGGGCCTCGTCCCAGAAGCGGGTCCGCACGACGATCTGCAGCGTGCTCTTCTCACCGGCCGTCCCGAGCGCGTCGGTGAGGAGCCGACGGCCCACCTCGCCAGCGAGCTTCTCGGCGTACGGGTCGGTGAACAGCCGATCTGGTCGGCGGGATTCCTCGGCGCGGATCGCTGCCACCAGAAGGCCCGTGTTGGCCACTGCCTGTCCGGAATTCTGCATATCCCCATCTTGCGGGTGCGGGTCAGCACGCGTCTTGGATATTTTTGCCGTCGGTCATGACGCGAGGCCGACGTGGCTGGGCAACCACATCCGTCGCGCGGCGTACTGCGTGGGCGTCATCGCGGTGAACGACCGGAAATCGCGCACGAAGTGCGCCTGATCGAAGTATCCGAGGTCGGCCGCGATCTCGGCGCCCGGCACGGTACCGGTGTCGAGGCGGCGCAACGCGGCCTGCAACCGCCGCACCCGCAGATAGGCCTTGGGTGCCAGCCCGACGTCCGACCGGAACTGCGTGATCAACCGTTTGGCCGAAAGACCGGTCAGCTCAGCGGCTTCGGACACGCGCAGCCCCGGATCCCGCTCCGCGGCGGCGAGCACCGCCGCTACGGCGGGCCGGCGGGGCGTGAGGCGGCACAACAGGAAGTTCTGAGCCAGCGCGATCCGTGCCGCGGCCGACGGCGCGTCGATCAGCTGTTCGTGCAGCCGGATCCCGTCGCGGCCCCACACCTCGGCGAGCCCCACGCAGCGGTTTTCCAACTCGCCCAACGGAAGCGACAGCACCGCGGCGCCGGGCCGGAAATGGATGGTCATCACGGTCTGGGCGGTGTCGATCTGGGTGACGTAGGAAACGCTGCCCGCGCCGGCGACGAACGCCGGGCTGACAGGCAGGCGCGTCGTGCCGTCGGCCGCGAAGAAGTCGACCCGCTGGCGCGCGCTGAGGTCGATGATCACCGTGGCCGCGCCACGAGGCAGCGCCCGGCTGCGGTGAGTGGTGCCGGAACTGCGCTCCCAGTACCCGAAGAACTCCACGTGGCCGGCCAGCGCCGCACACGGGCGGAACATCGCGGGTGCGGAAGGCGTCATCGCCCCTGAGTATCCAGGCCGGCCAGGCCGTCCAGCAACGAGCGCAGCTGCTCGGCCAGCTGATCGGGGGTGAAATCGACCTCGCCCGCGAGCCACGCACTGATGGTCTGCGCGACCCCGCCGACCGCGAAATGCGCTGTGGCCGTGAGGCGGTCGTTCTGTTCGAGATTGAGTGCATCGCCAGCGTGGCGGCTCAGCAACATCGCGAACAACGCGCTCGACTCGACGCGTTTGCGGGCCAGCATCTCGTTGGACAGTTCTGTGCTGAACAGCAGCCGGCCCACCCGGGGATCCCCGGCGATCGTGCGCACGATGGTGGTCATGGCGGCCCTGGTCTGCTCGAGCAGCGGGGCGGCGTTGACCGCGGCCTGTGTCGATGCGGCGAGGTCGGTGATCACCCAGTCGTACACCGACGCGACGAACTGGTCCTTGTCGGTGAAGCTTTCGTAGAAGTACCGCGCGGCCAGGCCGGATTCCTTGCAGACGGCGCGGACCGTGAGGTCGCCCGCTTCGGTGGATTCACCGCCGAGCAGTTCGAGGCCCGCGGCCAGGAGCTGGCTGCGCCGCTGCGCGAGACGCGCTGCCGCCTCGACTCCGCGATACGGACGCACCGGTGTCACGTGAACATCTTGACACCCGTCAGCCGTACAGGCCAATATCAGGAAACATACGTTCTCAGTTTTGCGACAAGGGGTGTGACCATGGCGGTCAGGGAATCGATCCCACACGTTGAGCGGGCCATGAGCGATACGGCACGACCGGGCGCCGCGGTGCGGCGTCGTTCGCGGGCGGCCGGCATCGCCGACGGTCTGATGGGGGTCGCCCTGCTGGCGGGGCCCGCCAACGTGATCATGCAGCTGGCGCGCCCCGGTGTCGGGTACGGCGTGATGGAGAGCCGGGTCGAGAGCGGTCGCGTCGACCGGCATCCGATCAAGCGCGCCAGGACCACCTTCACCTACCTCGCCGTCGCCACCAGGGGCTCGGACCAGCAGAAAGCGGCGTTTCGCAGGGCCGTCAACGGCGCCCACGCGCAGGTGTACTCGACCGAGGAAAGCCCGGTGTCGTACCACGCGTTCGACAAGGATCTGCAGCTGTGGGTGGCCGCCTGCCTCTACAAGGGTGCCGTCGATGTGCAGCGGATGTTCATCGGCGAGGTCGACGACGAAACCGCCGACCGGCACTACCGCGAGAGCATGACCCTGGCCACCACGCTGCAGGTGCCGCCGGAGATGTGGCCGGCCGACCGGGCCGCGTTCGACAAGTACTGGCAGGAGTCGCTCGACCTGGTGCACATCGACGACGCCGTGCGTGAATATCTGTATCCGATCGCGGTGGCGCGCATGCGCGGCATGGCACTGCCCGGCCCGCTGCGACGGATCCCGGAGAGCGTCGCGGCCCTGATCACCACCGGATTCCTGCCCCAGCGGTTCCGCGACGAGATGCGGCTGCCGTGGGATCAGGTGCGGCAGCGCCGGTTCGACCGGCTCATCGCGGTGCTGCGCACCGTCAACAACCTGCTGCCATCACCGGTGCGGCAGTTCCCGTTCAACGTGCTGCTCAAGGATCTGGACTGGCGGGTGCGTACGGGGCGTCCGCTGGTCTAGTTGTCAGTTTTCGGGCGTACCCTCGCGCCCGTGCGTACCGACAACGACAGCTGGGACATCACTACGAGCGTGGGGCAGACGGCGTTATTCGTCGCCGCCTCAAGGGCTTTGGAAGCGCGAAAACCGGAACCGCTTGCCGTCGACAGGTATGCCGAGGAGTTCTGTCGCGCCGCGGGCGGCATGTGGGCCGCCGCGCTCGACGGCACCGACCCCGAGCACCCGCTGCGTACCGAGTTCGGCGAACATTTCGTGAACTTCCAAGGGGCCAGGACCAAGTACTTCGATGACTATTTCCGCCGGGTCGCGCAGGCCGGTGTGCGTCAGATCGTATTGCTGGCGGCGGGCCTGGACTCGCGGGCCTACCGGTTGCCATGGGCCGATGGCACGGTTGTCTACGAACTCGACCAGCCCCGCGTCCTGCAGTTCAAACGCGATGTGGTGGCGTCGCTCGGAGAGGAGCCGACGGCCGAGCGTCGCGAGATCGCGATCGACCTCCGCGACGACTGGCCCCGGGCGCTGCGAGCAAACGGGTTCGACCCGGCGCAGCCCTCGGCCTGGATTGCCGAGGGGCTGCTCATCTATTTGCCCGCCACGGCGCAGGAACAATTGTTCGCTGGCATCGACGGTCTCGCCGCGCCAGGCAGCTTCGTGGCGGTCGAGGAATCCGTGCCGTGGCCGCACGAGGTGGTCGAGGCCAAGCGAGCCGAGGCGCGGGCCTCCGGTGACGAGAACGCGTTCTTTTCCCTCGTCTACAACGAGCAGCACGCGCCCGCGGAGGAGTGGTTTTCGCGGCGCGGCTGGCGCGCGGAGGCCACACCGCTGCAGGACTATCTGCGAGACGTCGGGCGACCGGTGCCTGGGCCGGACAGCGAGGCCGGTCAGATGACCAGCAGTATCAGCCTGGTGACCGCCAACAAGACGTGACCCGGTTCACGTTCTGACCCCATCGGGTGCATCTCGACAGCGAACTTATGTAATGCTAACTTCAGCAAAAGTTAGCTTAGCCATACATAAGGGAGAAGGCGGGGGCGAGAGTCGCTGCCGCGCACAAATATGGGTAGTGACACGCTCGCAGCTCCGTCTCAGGGAGCACCCCGGCTCGACCGTGATGTGGTCAGCCGTTTTGCCACTTGCTGTCGCGCGCTCGGCCTGACGGTCAACGACCGGCAACGCCCCGCCGACCTGACCGCAGCCAGGTCCGGGTTTGCTGGGCTGACCCACATCGCGCACGACCAGTGCGACGCGTGGATCGGTCTGGCGGCCGCGGGTGAGGTGTCGCCTGAGGTCATCGACGCGGTGTGGCGGACGGTCGCGAGTGCCGGGCGGCTGCAGCGCGAGATCGACCTCGCGGCGGGCGACCTCGGATTCACCTACGACACCGGGCTGTACCTGCAGTTCCGGGCCACCGAACCCGACGACTTCCAGCTCGCCTACGCGGCGCACCGCTGCCAGGCCGGGGAGCTGGCCGAGGCCGACGCGCTCGTGTCCGAGGTACTCGGACGCAGGCCCGGCTGGCTCAACGCGAAATGGCTGCGCGTGGCGATCAACTACCGCGCCGAGCGCTGGTCCGACGTCATCCGGTTGTTGACCCCCGTGGTCACCGACGAAACTCTCGACGAGGTCACCTCGCACGCCGTGCGGATCACGCTTGGTATCTCGCTGGCCCGGCTCGGAATGTTCGGGCCCGCGCTGTCCTACCTCGAGGAGCCCGCCGGACCGATCGCGGTGGCGGCCGTCGACGGCGCGCTGGCCAAGGCGCTCACGTTGCGCGGGCAGGGTGAGGATGAGGACGCCAACGACGTCCTGCAGGATCTCTTCGCCGCACACCCGGAAAACGCTCAGGCCGAAGAGGCGCTGCTCGATCCCACCTTCGGGATGCTGACCACGACCGCGGCGCGCATCGACGCCAGGACCGACCCGTGGGATCCGCGGACCGAGCCGTCCGAGTCGGAGTTCGTCGATCCGGGGGCCAAGGAACGCAAGGCGCACCTGCTGATCGAGGCCGAGGCCGAACTCGCCGAGTTCATCGGCCTCGAGGAAGTCAAGTACCAGGTCGCCCGCCTCAAGAGCTCGGTCGCGATGTCGATCCGGCGCCAGGAACGTGGCCTGGCCGTGGCGCAGCGCGCCAACCACCTGGTGTTCGCAGGCCCACCCGGTACGGGTAAGACCACGATCGCGCGCGTCGTCGCCAAGATCTATTGCGGCCTGGGGCTTCTCAAGAAGGAGACGGTCCGCGAGGTGCACCGCGCCGACCTCATTGGCCAGCACATCGGCGAGACCGAAGCCAAGACCAACGCCATCATCGACAGCGCGCTCGACGGCGTGCTGTTCCTCGACGAGGCCTACGCGCTGGTGTCCACGGGCGCCAAGAACGACTTCGGGCTCGTGGCCATCGACACCCTGCTGGCCCGTATGGAGAACGACCGCGACCGGCTCGTGGTGATCGTCGCCGGGTACCGCAAGGACCTCGACATGTTCCTGGACACCAACGAAGGTCTGCGCTCCCGATTCACGCGCAGCATCGACTTCCCGTCGTACTCGTCGTCCGAACTCGTCGAGATCGCCGAGCGTATGGCCGAGAAGCGCGACAGCACGTTCGAGAAGGCCGCGCACGACGACATGGAGCGGCTGTTCGGCTACCTGGCGGAGGCCACCATGCCCGACGCCAACGGCGTCCAGCGGCGCAGCCTCGACATCGCAGGCAACGGCCGCTTCGTCCGCAACCTGGTCGAGCGTTCCGAGGAGGAGCGCGAATACCGGCTGGACCATATGGAATCCGACGATTTCACCGACGAGGAGATGATGACGATCACCGCCGGTGACGTGCGTAACTCGGCCGCCCCGTTGCTGCGTGGCCTGGGTCTGTCGGTGCCCGCATGACCAGTCCCGAGGATCGGCGGTCCTTCACGTCCCGCACGCCGAACAACGAGAACCCCGACCGCGTGGTCTACCGCCGCGGGTTCGTCACGCGCCACCAGGTGTCGGGCTGGCGATTTGTCATGCGCCGCATCGCATCCGGCGTTGCGCTGCACGACACCCGCATGCTGGTCGACCCGCTGCGCTCGCAGAGCCGGGCGGTGGTCACCGGCGCGTTGATCGTGATCACCGGCCTCATCGGCTGTTTCGTCTTCTCGTTCATCCGGCCCGGCGGGGTGGCGGGCGAGGACAAGGTGCTCGCCGACCGCTCGACCGCGGCGCTGTACGTGCGGGTCGGCGACCAACTGCACCCGGTGCTCAACCTCACCTCGGCCCGGCTCATCACCGGTGCGCCGGACAACCCGAGCAGCGTGAAAACCAGTGAGATTGACAAGTATCCACGGGGCAACCTGCTCGGCATCCCGGGTGCGCCCGAACGGATGGTGCAGAGCGCGTCGCGCGATGCCGACTGGACCGTGTGCGACAGCGTGTCCGGCAGCAACGCCGGCGTCACCGTCATCGCCGGTCCCCTCGCCGACGGCGGCGAGCGTGCGGTCGCCCTGGCCCCGAATCACGCTGTGCTCGTGCACAACAGCGTCGGCCCGAACCCGGGGGACTGGCTGCTGTGGGACGGCAAGCGCAGCCCGATCGACCTGGCCAATCTCGCGGTGACCGATGCGCTCGGCCTGCGCGGCGAGATCCCGGCACCGCGTCCGGTCGCGGCCGGACTCTTCAATGCCATCCCGGAGGCCCCGGCCCTGGCAGCACCCGCCATCGCCGAAGCGGGGGCGCCGACGCACTACGGGCTGTCGACCCCGGTGCCGGTCGGCTCGGTGGTCGCGGCCTACGAGGCCGACAACACCATTCGCTACTACGCGGTTCTGGTCGACGGCCTGCAGCCGGTGTCACCCGTGTTGGCCTCGATCCTGCGCAACACCAACTCCTACGGCCTGGATCAGCCGCCCCGGCTCGGCGTCGACGAAGTGGCCCGGATGCCCGTCTCGCGCGCCATCGACACCACCGTCTACCCGAGTGATCCGGTCACCCTCGTATCGGCGTCGGCCGACCCGGTCACGTGTGCCCGGTGGGCGAAACCTGCTGACGCCACGGAGAGTTCGCTGACCGTGCTGTCCGGCGCCGCGCTGCCGCTGCCCGACGGACTGCGCACCGTGGATCTGGTGGGCGCAGGCCGGGACGGTGCCGCCAACCGGGTGGCACTGACGCCCGGCAGCGGATACTTCGTGCAGACCGTGGGCGCCGAGCCCGGTTCGCCGACCGCAGGGTCGTTGTTCTGGGTGAGCGATACCGGCGTGCGGTACGGCATCGACACCGCGGGTGACGACAAAGCCGTTGCCGCGCTTGGCCTCACCACACCGGCCGTGCCGGTTCCATGGTCGATCCTGACGCAGTTCGCCGCAGGCCCGACCTTGTCCCGAGGCGACGCTCTGGTTGCGCACGACGCGCTGTCGCCCGATTCGAATGCTGCGCGCATGGAGGCGACCCGATGAGCGCCTGCGCGAAGAGGAGACAAACCCGATGAGCAGGCTGATCTTCGAGCACCAGCGCCGGCTGGCGCCGCCCGCGAGCCGCAAGGGCACGATCACCATCGAGCCGCCGCCCGAGCTGCCCCGGGTGATCCCGCCGTCGCTGCTGCGCCGCGTGCTGCCGTACCTGATCGTGATCCTGATCGTCGGCATCATCGTGGCCCTGGTGGCCACCGGCATGCGGCTGATCTCGCCGACCATCCTGTTCTTCCCGTTCGTGATGCTGCTCGCCGCCACCGCGCTGTACCGCGGGGACAGCAACAAGATGCGGACCGAAGAGGTCGACGCCGAGCGCGCCGACTACCTGCGCTACTTGTCCGTTGTCCGCGACAACGTCCGCGCCCACGCGGCCGAACAGCGTGCGGCACTGGAGTGGTCGCATCCCGACCCCGAGGTGCTCGCCACCGTGCCCGGCACCCGCAGGCAGTGGGAACGCGATCCGCGGGACCGTGACTTCCTGGTACTGCGTGCCGGCCTGCACGACGTGCCGCTCGATGCGGCCCTGCGGGTCAAGGACACCGTCGACGAGATCGACCTGGAGCCGGTCTCGCACAGCACATTGCGCGGTCTGCTCGACGTTCAGCGCACCGTGCGCGATGCTCCGACCGGCATCGATGTCACCAAACTCGCCCGCATCACGGTGCTCGGGGAAGCCGACGACGTGCGTGATGCCGTGCGCTCCTGGGTGGCTCAGGCCGTCACATGGCACGACCCGACCATGCTCGGCGTCGCGCTGGCGTCGCCCGGCGTCGATTCCGACGACTGGTCGTGGCTCAA
Source organism: Mycolicibacterium mageritense (assembly GCF_010727475.1). Classification (NCBI taxonomy): domain Bacteria; kingdom Bacillati; phylum Actinomycetota; class Actinomycetes; order Mycobacteriales; family Mycobacteriaceae; genus Mycobacterium; species Mycolicibacterium mageritense. The sequence goes on along the minus strand of NZ_AP022567.1, from coordinate 1,510,093 downwards.
ATGGCTTCCGCACGTGGATGTCTCAGGCGAAGCTGACGGTGTCGGTCCGGCCAGGTATCTGACCACCGGGGTGGCCGAGCTGCGCGACAAGCTGGACCCGGTGCTCGCCGACCGGCCGCCGTTCCCGGCCGAGCCCGATCACGCGCTCAAGCACCTACTGGTGATCATCGACGACCCGGACGCCGATCCCGACGACATCGCGCGCAGGCCCGGCCTGACCGGGGTGACGGTGATCCATCACTCCACCAAACTGCCCGACAGCGACCAGTACCCGGATCCGGAGCGGCCCATCCTGCGGGTCGCCGACGGCCGCATCGTGCGCTGGCAGAGCAGCGGGTGGCAGCCCTACGTCGACCGGGCCGACGCCATGCCTGCCGCCGAAGCCGCGCATATCGCGCGCCGGCTGTCCCGCTGGGATTCCAATCCCGGTTACGTGCGGTCGACCTCGACCGGCGGCGCGACGTTCACCACGCTGCTCGACATTCCCGACGCCTCGGCACTGGACGTGGCCGGGCTGTGGGCACCGCGTCCGCGTGACGAAGAACTGCGGGTACCCATCGGCGTCACCGCCACCGGCGAACCGCTGTACTTCGATCTCAAGGACGAGGCCGAGGGCGGCATGGGCCCGCACGGACTGATGATCGGTATGACGGGCTCCGGCAAGTCGCAGACCCTGATGTCAATCCTGTTGTCGCTCTTGACCACCCACTCCGCCGACCGGCTCATCGTGATCTACGCGGACTTCAAGGGCGAGGCCGGGGCCGACATCTTCCGCAACTTCCCGCAGGTCGTGGCGGTCATCTCGAACATGGCCGAGAAGCGGTCGCTGGCCGACCGGTTCGCCGACACGCTGCGCGGTGAGGTGGCCCGGCGCGAGCAACTGCTCAAGGAAGCCGGCCGCCGCGTGCAGGGCAGCGCGTTCAACTCGGTCACCGAGTACGAAGCCGCGATCGCGGCCGGGCACGACCTGCCGCCCATGCCGACGCTGTTCGTGGTCGCCGACGAGTTCACGCTCATGCTGGCTGATCACCCCGAGTACGCCGACCTGTTCGATTACGTTGCGCGTAAAGGTCGTTCGTTCCGCATCCACATCCTGTTCGCGTCGCAGACGCTGGACGTGGGCCGGATCAAGGACATCGACAAGAACACGTCGTACCGCATCGGTCTGAAGGTCGCGAGCCCCAGCATCTCGCGGCAGATCATCGGCGTGGAGGACGCGTACCACATCGAGTCCGGCCGCGAGCACAAAGGTGAAGGCTTCCTGGTGCCCGCGCCGGGTGCCGTGCCGATCAAGTTCCGCAGCACTTACGTCGACGGCATCTACGATCCGCCACGCGCCGAGAAATCGATTGTGGTGCGGGCACTTCCGCAGCCGCAGTTGTTCACCGCGTCGCGGGTCGAGCCTGAGCCCGACACCGTCATCGTGACCAACGGCGCGGACGTCGAGGTACTGCCGCCGCGCAAGCTGATCGCCACGATCGGCGATCAGCTGGCCACCTACGGCCCGCGCGCTCCGAAGCTGTGGCTGCCACCGCTTGACGAGACGATCCCGCTCGCCGACCTGCTGGCCCGCTCCGACGTCGACGCTGGCCAATTGCGCTGGCCCCTCGGCGAAATCGACAAGCCGTTCGAGATGCGCCGGGATCCGCTGGTCTTCGACGCCAACTCGGCTGCCGCGAACGTGCTCATCCACGGTGGGCCACGGTCCGGCAAGTCAACGGCGCTGCAGACGTTCATCCTGTCGGCGGCAGCACTGCACTCACCTCGCGACGTGACGTTCTACTGCCTGGACTACGGCGGCGGAAAGCTCGCCGATCTCGGCGACCTCGCGCATGTCGGCAGCGTCGCAACGCCGCTGGAGCCCGAGCGCATCCGCCGCACCTTCGGTGAACTCGAGCAGCTGCTGCGGGCGCGCCAGCAGCAGGGTGCGGTGAGCCGTCGCGGCGGTTACGCCGACGGCTACGGTGCCGTTTTCCTGGTGATCGACAACCTGTACGCGTTCAGCCGCGACAACACCGACACCTTCAACACGCGTAACCCGTTGCTGGCCAAGGTGACCGAGCTGGTCAACAGCGGTATGGCCTACGGCATCCACGTCGTCATCACCACGCCGAACTGGCTTGAGGTGCCGCTGGCCATGCGTGACGGCCTGGGCCTGCGGCTGGAACTCAAGCTGCACGACGCGCACGACAGCATCGTGCGCGTGGTCGGCGCGCTGCGCAGGCCCGCCGAAGCGGTGCCCGCTGATCAGCCGGGCCGCGGCCTCACCATGGCCGCCGAGCATTTCCTGTTCGCCGCGCCCACGCTGAGCGACATCGCCGTCATCAACTCGCGCTACCCCGGCATCAGCGCACCGCCCGTGCGGCTGCTGCCGACCGACCTGGCGCCCGCGGCGATCGCACCGCTGTACCCGGCACCCGAACAGGTGGTCATCGGTCAGCGCGAAGAAGACCTGGCCCCGGTGGCGGTCGACTTCACCCACAACCCGCTGCTCACGGTGTTCGGTGACGCGAAGTCCGGCAAGACCACGCTGCTGCGGCACATCATCAGGACCATCCGCGAGAACTCGCGGCCTGACGAGGTGGCGTTCACGGTGATCGATCGGCGTCTGCACCTGGTCGACGAACCCCTGTTCCCCGACAACGAATACACCGCGAACATCGATCGCGTCCTACCGGCCATGCTCGGGCTGTCGGCGCTGATCGAAAAGCGCCGTCCGCCGGCCGGATTGAGCCCGCAGGAACTCAGCGCGTGGGGTTATACGGGGCACACGCACTACCTGATCATCGACGACGTCGACCAGATCCCGGACGGCCCGGCCATGAGCGGCCCGTTCGCCGGACAGCGGCCGTGGACCAACATCATCGGCCTGCTGGCCGAGGCGTCCGACCTCGGGCTGCGTGTCATCGTGACCGCGCGGGCCACCGGGTCGGCGCACGCGGTGATGACCGCGCCGCTCCTGCGTCGCCTCAACGATCTGCAGGCGACGACGCTGATGCTGTCGGGCAACCCGACAGACAGCGGCAAGATCCGTGGGCATCGGTTCGTCCGATTCCCCGCAGGCCGAGGCATGTTGCTGGCTGACAGCGACACACCCGAGTTCGTCCAACTGGTCAACCCGCTCGCCGGCGAGACGGCGTTGTCCGCGAAGAACGGCAGGAAGGAATACTGATGACACTTCGTGTGGTACCTGAGGGTCTGACCGCAGCCAGTTCGGCGGTGGAGGCGTTGACGGCCCGGCTGGCGGCGGCACACGCCGCGGCGGCTCCCGTGGTGTCGGCGGTCGTACCGCCGGCCGCCGACGCGGTGTCGCTGCAGACGGCGACCGGCTTCAGCGCTCACGGCGCGCAGCACAATGTGGTTGCGGCCCAAGGCGTCGAAGAGCTCGGGCGCTCCGGCGCCGGTGTCGGCGAGTCCGGCGCGAGCTACGTCACCGGTGACGCCATGGCGGCTTCGTCGTACCTGATCGCGCGCGGCGTCTGAGCATGACTGCCCCCATCTGGATGGCCCTGCCCCCGGAAGTGCACTCGGCGCTGCTGTCCAGCGGCCCTGGCCCCGGGCCGCTGCTGGCCGCCGCGGGGGCCTGGCAGTCGTTGAGCACCGAATACGCCGCTGCGGCCGCAGAATTGACCAGTGTGCTGGGTGCGGTGCAGGCCGGATCCTGGGAGGGCCCGAGCGCCGAGCAGTACGTCGCGGCCCACTCGCCGTATCTGGCCTGGCTGGCCCAGCAGTCGGCGAACAGCGCAGCGGTCGCGGTTCAGCACGAGACGGCGGCGGCCGCGTATTCGTCGGCGCTCGCGATGATGCCGACGCTGCCCGAACTGGCGCTCAACCACGTGATGCACGGCGTGCTGGTCGGGACCAACTTCTTCGGCATCAACACGATCCCGATCGCGCTCAACGAGGCCGACTACGTGCGGATGTGGATTCAGGCCGCGACATCGATGAGCACGTATCAGGCGGTTTCCGGCGCGGCGGTGGCCGCGGTGCCGGTGAGCAGCCCGTCGCCGTTCCTGCTCAAACCCGGTGTGGGAGAGGCGGGTAACGCCTCGGCCAGTGCGCAACAGCTGACCACGCAGGCGCAGGCGACCGATTCCGGGTCGGCGCTCAACATTTCCGACTGGCTTTCCGACCTGCTCGAGCAGTACCTGCAGGGCGTCCCGGGCGGCCAGGAGATCATCGACTTCCTCAAGGATCCGCTCGGCAACCTGATGAAGTTGATCAACGACTTCCTCACCAACCCCGGTCAGGCACTGGTGACGTGGTGGCCGTTCCTGTTCGCGGTGGCCTACCAGGTGTTCTTCAACCTGGTGGGGTGGCCGACGTGGGGCATGATCCTCGCGTCCCCGTTCCTGATCCCGGCGCTGGCCGCGCTGGGCATCACCGGATTGGTGCTGCTGGTCGACCACGTGATGCAACCGCCTGCCGAGGAACCCGCACCGGCCGAGGAACCGCAGGACGCGGTCACGCCGCGGGCCGACCAACCGTCGATCTACTCGCTGGCGGGTGTGCCCGGAGGCGCGGGTGGCGTTGCGGGCGTGGCCACGTCGGGAGGCGCCGCGGCCAGCGCTGCCGGCCCGGCTGTTCCGGCAGCCCCCGCGGCGCCGCTGCTGATGTACGCGGTGGCGGGCGGCGGCCCGGAGGAGGGCTTCAGCCCGACCGTGCGAGACAAGACGAGTGCGTCGGCACCGGCTTCGGGGATTCCCGCGGCGGCGTCCGGCGTGGCCGCGTCGGTGGCCGAGCGGCGCAAGCGGCGCCGCAAGCGCTCCGCGGAACTGCAGGACTACAGCTACGCCGACGCGTACATGGATTACGAAGATCCCGATGCGGGTTCGGATTCCGCCCCGCAGCCGCGCGTGAGCGCATCGGAACGCGGCGCCGGGCCCATGGGCTTCACCGGTACCGCGGGCAAGTCGGATACGACCGCCGCCGGCCTGGCCACGTTGGGTAACGAAGGCCTGCAGGACGGTCCGGTGGTGCCGATGCTGCCGGGAACCTGGGATCCCGCCGACCGCCCCGACGGGGATGAAGGGGGTCCGCGCACCTGAACATTCCGCACTCCCACAAGGTTTTTGTTGTCGATCGAAAAGGAGAAGGTTCATGAGTTTGTTGGATGCCCATATCCCGCAGCTGGTCGCGTCGGAGGCGACGTTCGGCGCCAAGGCGGCGCTGATGCGGTCCACCAACGCGCAGGCCGAGCAGGCTGCGATGTCGTCGCAGGCGTTCCATCAGGGTGAGGCCTCGGCCGCGTTCCAGGCCGCGCACGCCCGATTCGTCGAGGTGTCGGCGAAAGTCAATGCGCTGCTTGACATCGCGCAGCTCAACCTCGGTGACGCAGCCAGCAGCTACGTGGCTCAGGACGCCGCCGCGGCCAGCAGCTACACCGCGATCTGATATCCGACGACCGAGGGTTTTGAAGGAGAGTTTTGATGTCGCAGATCATGTACAACTACCCGGCGATGTTGGCCCACGCCGGCGAGATGAACGCCTACTCGGGTGCACTGCATGCGGTCGGCGCCGATATCGCCAGCGAGCAGGCGGCGCTGGCCAGTGCCTGGCAGGGTGACACGGGTATGACGTACCAGGCGTGGCAGGCCCAGTGGAACATGGCCATGGAAGAGCTCGTGCGGGCCTACCGATCGATGGCCTCCACCCACGAGATGAACACCATGGCCATGAACGCGCGTGACCAGGCCGAAGGCGCCAAGTGGGGCTGAGCACCCGAACCAGTGGGAGCTAACGCTGTCGAGCTGACCGCCGGGCAGGCCTGGTACCTCGCCGACGTGTTGGGTGCCGGCCCGTTCCCGTGGGTGTTGGCGATCACGCCGCCGTACAGCGAACCGGCGCAGCGGTCGGGCTTCGTGGCGGAGCAGACCGCCGAGCTGACCCGGATGGGTGTGCTCAACAGTGCAGGCGAGGTCAATCCCACGGTCGCCGAATGGATCCGGGTGATCTGCCGGGCGACACAGTGGCTTGATCTGAGGTTCGTCTCGAGTGGAGGTGACTTGCTGCGGGGCATCATTGCCAGGCGCGGACGCACCGTGGTGGCGCTTCGCAACGCGCAGTTGGTCACCTTCACCGAGATGGACATCAGCCACCCGCGGGCGCTGGTTCCGGTCCTGACGGCCGGTCTGTCCCAACGCAAACCGGTTCAGTTCGAGGAGTTCGCGCTCCCGGCGCAGGCCGGTGCGCGCGCCGACGAGCAGATCCGCAACGGGACGTCGCCGGCCGAGGTGATGGGCTTCCTCGGCGTGCCACCCTCGGCGCGGCCCGTGGTGGAGTCGGTGTTCGAAGGAGGGCGCACCTACGTCGAGATCGTCGCGGGCGAGCACCGCGACGGTCATCGCGTCAGCACCGACGTAGGCGTGAGCATCGTCGACGCCGTCCGGGGCCGGATACTGGTGGCTCCGACGAAAGCTTTTGACGGGGAGTGGGTTTCGACCTTCACCCCGGGTACGCCCGATGCGATCGCGATCGCGGTCGAACGGCTTACCGCAGCTCTGCCCGGCGGATCCTGGTTCCCCGACCAACCGCTCACCCGTGACTTCGACGAAGCCGCGGCAACCTATCGAGAAAGACCCAGAGAGAACGAATGTCCGACAACACTGTGATGCCGATCGTGCGGGTGGCGGTGCTGGCCGCCGGCGACGATGGCGGTCGGCTGACCGAGATGGCGCTGCCCTCGGAGTTGCCGCTGCGCGAGATCCTGCCAGCGGTTCAGCGCATCGTGCTGCCTGCGCAGGGGGAGCAAGCCGCCGCCCCGGACCCCGTGCGGCTCAGCCTCGCCCCGGTCGGCGGTGCGCCGTTCAGCTTGGACGCCACCCTCGACACCGTCGGCGTGGTGGACGGCGATCTGCTGGCGCTGCAGGCGATTCCGGCCGGGCCACCCGCGCCACGCATCGTGGAGGACATTGCCGACGCCGCGGTCATCTTCTCGGCCGCACGTCAACACCCGTGGGGGCCGGCCAACATTGCGCGGGCCGCGACACTCGCGTTGATCGCGCTGATCCTGGTCGGGACGGGACTCGGCGCAGCACACCGCGTGATCACCGGTGAACTGCTCGGACTGTTCGTGGTAAGCGGCATCGCCGCTGCCACGGTGATCGCCGCGCTGGCCTGCCGGGGCCGGTCCCCGGTGCTGTCCACCACGCTGGCGGTCACCGCGCTGGTGCCCGTTGCCGCGGCGTTCGCGCTCGCGGTCCCCGGTGATTTCGGCGCCGCCACGGTGCTGCTGGCTGCCGCAGGCGTCACCGCGTGGTCGCTGATCAGCATGGCCAATTCGCCTGATGACCGCGGCATCTCGGTGTTCACGGCCGCCGCGGTCACCGGGGCCGGTGTGCTGCTCACCGCAGCGGTGGCAGCCCTGTGGGAGCTGTCGGCCACGACCATCGGCTGCGCCCTCGTCCTCATCGGCCTGCTGGTCACCGTGCAGGCTGCCCAACTGTCGGCGATGTGGGCCCGGTTCCCGCTGCCGGTGATCCCGGCGCCGGGCGATCCGACGCCTGCCGCGCAGCCCCTGTCGGTCCTCGAAGACCTGCCGCGCCGCGTCCGCGTCAGCCAGTCCCATCAGACCGGTGTGATCGCCGCGGGCGTGCTGCTGGGAGTCGCGGGCTCGCTGATCCTCGTGGGCACGCCGACCGCGTCGCCGTGGGCCTGGTACGTCGCGGTCGCCGCAGCCGCCGCAGCCGCACTGCGCGCCCGGGTGTGGGACTCCGCGCCGTGCAAGGCGTGGCTCTTGGCGCACCCCTACCTGCTGACCGTCGGCCTGCTCACGGTGTTCGCATTCGGTGGGCGGTACCAGGCGGCATGGTTTGCCCTTGCGGTGCTCGCCGCACTGACCCTGGCCTGGGTCGTGGTCGCGCTCAACCCGAGAATCGCTGCCCCTGAGAGCTATTCGCTGCCCATGCGGCGCGTGGTGGGATTCGTGGCGTCGGGTCTTGACGCGTCACTGATCCCGGTGATGGCCTACCTGGTGGGCCTTTTCAGTTTTGTGCTCGACCGGTGAGGTGCCGGTGATACGCAAACACGTGGCGCTCGTCGCGGCCACGGGCCTGGTGACCCTGATCGGCTGCCCACCCGCGGCGGCCATCACGCGGCCCGAGGTCGACGCGCAGGTCGCCCCGCCGCCCGGAACCGCGGGCCCGGTGCAGCCGATGATGCAGAACTCAGCGTGTGGCACCACGGGTGTGCTGCCCGGTTCCGATCCCGGCGCACCCAGCCCGAATCAGCTGGCGCTCAACCTCTCCGGGGCGTGGCAGCACAGCCGCGGCGAAGGGCAGACCGTGGCCGTGATCGACACCGGTGTGCACCCCGGCCCGCGCCTGCCCAACGTCGAGCCCGGCGGCGACTTCATCGAATCGACCGACGGGCTGACCGACTGCGACGGCCACGGCACGTCCGTGGCCGGGCTGATCGCCGGACAGCCTGGGCCTGACGGGTTTTCGGGTGTCGCGCCTGCGGCTCGGCTCATCTCGATCAGACAGAACTCGCCGCGCTTCGCACCGCGCACGCCCGGCACCGACGCGGTCGAGGGGCGCGTGGCGGCTGATGTCGCGAGCCTGGCCCGGGCCGTGGTCCGCGCCGCCGACATGGGCGCCCGCGTCATCAACATCTCGGTCGTGACGTGCCTGCCCGCCGACAAGCCCATCGATCAGAACGAACTGGGCGCCGCTCTGCGATACGCGGCCGTCGAGAAGGACGCCGTGATCGTTGCGGCCGCGGGCAACACCAGCGGCGGCGTCACAACCGGGTCCGCGTGCCAGAACAATCCGCTGTCCAATGCGAGCACCCCGAGCGATCCGCGCAACTGGGGCGCAGTGGGCACGGTGTCCATCCCGTCGTGGTGGCAGCCGTACGTGCTGTCGGTCGGGTCGTTGACCGCAAACGGGCAACCCTCGAGCTTCACCATGGCGGGCCCGTGGGTCGGTATAGCGGCGCCGGGCGAGAACATCACCTCGGTGAGCAACGCGCCCGACGGCGGTCTGTCCAACGCGATGACGAGCGACCGCGACAAGCTGGTTCCGCTCAACGGCACCAGCTACGCAGCCGCCTACGTGTCCGGCGTTGCGGCCCTGGTGCGCAGCAAGTACCCGGATCTCTCGGCGCGACAGGTGGTGCACCGGCTGACCGCGACGGCCCAGGGTGCGTCGCGGAACCCGTCGAACATCATCGGCGCCGGCGGGGTCGATCCGGTCGCCGCGCTGACGTGGGACGTCTCCGACGTGCCCGTCGACGGACCGGACGCGCCCAAGGGCAAACCCATTGCCGCGCCACCGGAACCGATCCCGCCGGACCACACGCCGCGCAACGTCGCGTTCGCCGGCACCGGCCTACTCGCGCTGGCGGTCATCGCATGGGCCTGTTACGGCGCATACCGACGGAAGGACAAGACCACATGACCGCCCGCATCGCGTTGGCATCACTGTTCGTCGTGGCGGCCGTGCTGGCCCGGCCCTGGCAGACCGATCTCGAACGCTGGGTTCTCGGCGTGTCCGTCGCCGCGGTCGTGGTGCTGCTCGCGTGGTGGGGCGGATTGTTCTGCACCACGATGCTCCGCTACCGCATGGCGATCTGGCGGCGCAACCACTCGAAGGGCAACCACAGCAAGACGGCCGACCCGTCGCGCGAGACCGTGGTGCTGCGGGTCGACCCGGCGGATCCCGCCCAGTTGCCGGTGGCGGTCAGCTTCCTCGATCGCTACGGCATTGTGTGCGACAAGGTTCGCGTCACGCACCGCGATGCCAACGGCTCCCGGCGCAGCTGGATCAGCCTGACCGTCGCGGCCACCGACAACCTCCCGGCCCTGCAGGCTCGGTCTTCACGAATTCCCCTGCGCGGCACCGCGGAAGTGGTCGGCCGCCGACTGGCCGACCAGCTGCGTGAGGACGGCTGGAACGTCACCATCGTCGACGGTGTCGACACCCCGGTGCCGTCGCCGGCCAAGGAGACCTGGCGTGGCATGAAGGACGACGCGGGCTTCGTCTCGGCGTACCGTGTCGCGGTCACCGACAAACTCGACGACACCCTGGCCGAGATCGCGGCGCTGGCGGCCCCTGAGGTCTGGACCGCACTGGAGTTCACGGGAGACCCGGCCCGGCCCAGGATTTCGGTGGGCTGCGCCGTGCGCTCGGCGGAGAAGCCCAAGGCGAAAGCCCCCGTGGCCCGGTTGACCCCGGCGCGGGGCAGGCACCGGCCTGCGCTGGAGGCGCTGAGCCCGCTGTCGGTGGACCGGCTCGAGGCCGCTCCCGCGCAACCGCCGAAGTCGCTGCTCAGCCGGACCTCAGTCGAACATGAAACCCCGCAGGAAGCGGGTCATCCGGCGTAGGTAGTCCGGCTGGCTCACGTGCAGCAGGTGATTGCCCGGGAACCAGTGGAACGCGCAGCGATCCCAGTGTTCCCACAACAACTGTGCCTGTTGCGGCGGCGCCAGCCGGTCACCCAATCCGGTGATGATGAGCCTGCGGTCCTTCGGCACCAACGGCCGGTAGTTGAGCGGTGACGCGTACGCCGTGGCCGCGGCCGACAGCTCCGGATCGGTCCGGGCGGCCAGCCGTTCCAGCGCCACCAGCTTGTTGGCCGGGAACCACTCGTCGACCGTGCGATCCGGGGTGACGACGGGAACGTTCGGGATCACCGCCTGGATACGGTCGTCGACACTGGCCAGCAGTGCCGACGTGAAACCGCCGAGCGAGATACCCGTCAGCGCGATCCGGTCCACCCCGGTGTACTCCAGATAGTCGATGGCGGACCGGAAGTCGTGCACCGCTTGGGCCATGGCCTCGGCGAACCCCGCGAAACCGTGCGCGAAGTAGCCGTAACCGCTGAACGGAGAGAACCTTTCGGCCCGACGACCGTGAAATGGCAACGTGTACAACAGCACGTCGTAACCCGACCGGTAGAACCACGGCAGCGACAGAAACAGTCCGTTGGCCAGATACGGCGAACCCATGAACCCGTGGATCACACACAGCGTCGGGTGCGGACCGTCGTTGTGGCGCCAATGTTGGGACCGCGCCACGTTGTTGCGGGTGAACCCACGGCACTGTTCCCGCAGCGCGGGATTGACCGCGGTGAAACTGCTGGAGAACGAGATGTTCTCGACGCGGCCGTGTGCGATCCACTCGGCGACCGGGTTGGCCGGCCGCGCCGCGACGCGGGGCGGCTCGGTCGGAGCGGGAAACGAGACCGCCGGATCCTGTGCGGACGCGAGTTCGGCGTAGAACCGCATGTGGTCGTGCTCCATGCGGGACGTCGCGGGCCGCAGGATCGACGCGAGCGTCCTCGGCACCATCGACGCTGCCACCACCGATGCGACCCCGGTACGCAATGCGATGTCGGCAGCCGCCGATACGTCGACGATCGCGCGCTGGCGCAACGTCAGATCGACACGTCGCGGCAGGCCACGGGCAGTCGCGTCAGCCCCGGGGACGTCGGGAACGGGGATCGGGGTATCGACCGGATCAACGCTGAACGGCTCCACGCCCCGATGGTAAGTGGTCAGGTGTCAAGAAAGTTCGAACAACCGCGCGGCGTTGTCGTGCAGCACGTTGCGAAGCCAGGTGTCGTCGACACCCGGCAGGACGGTCAGGGTCCGGATGGCATCGACGTAGCCGTAGGGAATGTTCGGGAAGTCGCTGCCGAACAAGATCCGCTCACCCATGGCGTGCAATCGCTGAGTGTCAGCGGGCGGGAACGGCATGGTGGACTCGACAAACGGCGTGAACGCCATCGTGGTGTCGAGCCAGACCTGGTCGAATTCTTCTGCCAGGTCCAGGAATTCGCTGTACTCCGGCATGCCCATGTGGGCCACGATCAGCACCAGCCGGGGGTGGCGGCGCAGCAGCCGCTCGATCCGTTGCGGGCCCGTGAAGTCCCCGGGCACCGGGCCGGACCCACAGTGGATCACCACCGGGACCGCGGCGTCCTCGATGAGCGCCCAGACCTCGTCGAGCAACGGGTCGTTCGGATCGTAGTTGCCCACCTGGACGTGGGCCTTGAACACCTCGGTTCCGGCCGCGATGGCGTCGGCGACGTAGCCGGCCGCCTCGGGTTCGGGATAGAACGTCGAGGTGGCCAGGCAGTCGGGCGTCTGCCTGGCGAAGCTGACCGCCCACTGGTTGAGCCAGGCCGCCATCCCGGGCTTGTGCGGGTAGACGAGCGAGCTGAACCGGCGCACGCCGAACGCCCGCAGGGTCGCGACCCGCTGCGCCTCGTCGGCCCGGTAGTTGATCGGCCATTCGCGGCCGATCAGCGGGCCCTGGCTGTCGAAGTACTGCCACACCTTGTCCATGACGTTCTTCGGCATGAAGTGGGTGTGCACGTCGACCATGCCGGGCAGGCCCAGTCCCGACCAGATCGCACGTACCGATTCCGATTCGTCCATCGTGTTCAGACGATATCGGCCGCATCTCGGCCGTCCATCACGGGCATGATCGAGATATGTGGAATCCCGACACCTACCTGGCCTTCGCCGATCACCGTGGCCGCCCGTTCTTCGACCTGCTGTCGCGGGTCGGCGCGCAGTCACCCCGGCGGGTCGTCGACCTCGGTTGCGGCCCCGGGAACCTGACCGTCACGCTGGCCGAGCGCTGGCCGGACGCCGCGCTGGAGGCCTGGGACAACTCGCCGGAAATGGTGGCCGCTGCGCGTGAGCGTGGCGTCGACGCCGATGTCGGCGGCATCGCAGAGTGGGTTCCGCGGCCCGACACCGACGTCGTGGTATCCAACGCCGCACTGCAGTGGGTGCCCGAGCATCGCGAGCTGTTGACGCGGTGGGTCTCCCAACTGGATGCGGGCGCGTGGATCGCCTTCCAGGTACCGGGAAACTTCGATTCGCCGTCGCATCAGGCCGTGCGCGAGGTGGCCCGCCGGAAACCGTTCGCCACGCCGCTGCGCGACATGCCCTGGCGGGAGGCACATGTGGTGGACGCCCCGGCCGAGTACGCGGGGCTGCTCACCGACGCGGGCTGCACCGTGGATGCCTGGGAGACCACTTATGTGCACCAATTGACGGGTGACACACCGGTTTTGGACTGGATCACCGGGACGGCCTTGACCCAGGTCAAGGGCAGGTTGACCGAGGAGGCATGGCAGCAGTACCGGCAGGCCATCATCCCGTTGCTCGCCGAGGCCTATCCCGCCCGCCCCGACGGCATCACGTTCTTCCCGTTCCGCCGGGTGTTCGTGGTCGGTCAAGTGCGGTAGTCATTACCTATGACGTAATCGACATGCGTACGTGCGCGTCCGACCATTGACGCATGCCAACGCTATTGACCGCAGATCGCACGCCAATCCACTACACCGATGCCGGTGCAGGCCCTGTCCTGATGTTCACGCATTCCTGGGGGCTCAACTCAGGACAGTGGCGTGACATCATCGAGCAGTTGGTGCACAAGGGCTTCCGCTGCGTGAGCTACGACCGGCGCGGGCACGGTGACTCGGGCGCCTACGCCGGCGAGTGGACAGTGGATTTGCTGGCCGACGATCTGGCAGGCCTGCTCGACGAACTCGACCTGCGCGACGTGACACTGGTCGGCCATTCCCTGGGGTGCGGCGAAATCGTGCGGTACCTCAGCAGGCACGGGACGGCACGCGTGAGCCGCGCGGTGTTGGTGGCGCCTCAACTGCCGCTGGTGGTCAAGACCGCCGACAATCCGGACGGTGTCGACGAGGCCATGCTCGAAGCCGTGTTGACGGCACTCAAAAGTGATGTGCGGCAATGGTGCATCGACAACCTCGCGCCGTTCTTCGGTGACCACCCGGTGCCACCCGACGTGGCCGGGTCCACCGTGGACCAGGTCGCGGCCGTGCCCGTGGAAACCCTGGCCGCGACCCAGTGGATGGGTGCCCACACCGACTACCGCGCCGACCTCGCGGGCCTCGATCTGCCCGTTGTGGTGATCCATGGCGACGCCGACGTGTCGGCCCCCATCGAGCTCACGGGTCGGCGCACGGCCGCGCTGTTGCCGAACGCGCGGCTCATCGAGATCCCCGGCGCCGCCCACGGGCTTTATGTCACGCACGCCGACCGCATCATCGACGCGATTCGTGTGCATTCACCGGCGCCGACCGCCGCTGAACGCACACAAATCACTCGTTAGCAGCGGGTTTCGAGCAGCGCGACGACCTGTTCGACGAGTTGGTCGATGTCGGCGCCCGTGGTGTCGACCACGAGGTCGGGGTTCTCGGGCGCCTCGTAAGGTGCGTCGACACCGGTGAGGCCCTTGAGTTCACCGGCCCGGGCCCGCGCATAGAGCCCCTTGGGGTCGCGCCGCGCGCACTCTTCGACAGGTGTCGCGACATGCACCTCGATGAACGGCAGTTTGGCGGCGTCGTTGAGGGCGCGCGCGGTCTCCCGGTCCGAGCGCAGCGGCGACACCAGCGACGCCAGCGCGACCACACCCGCATCGGCGAGCAGTCGAGTGAGATGCCCGACGCGGCGGATGTTCTCGGTCCGGTCGCCCGCCGAGAAGCCGAGGTCGTCGGACAGCCCGTGGCGCAGATTGTCGCCGTCGAGCAGGTAGGCGACCTGGCCCGATTCGACCAGCGCACGTTCGACGGCCACCGCCAGTGTCGACTTGCCCGACGCGGGCAGCCCGGTGAACCAGATGGTCGCACCGCGTTGCCCCGTGCTGTTCCAGCGGTATTCGCGGTCGAGCGACGAGGGATGCCACTTGATGTCGGAGCGGTTGTGGCCGCTGGGCTTGACCTCGCGGGCCTCGACGATGATGCCCGCGCCGACGGTGTCGTTGGATACCTCGTCGATCAGGATGAACGCGCCGTTGTCACGGTTGTCGGCGTAGGGGTCGGCGACGACGACCGAGCTCGTGCGCAGTGTGACAGCGCCGATGTCGTTGAGCGCCAACTCGACCGGGTTGTCGAGCTCGTCGAGGGTCTCCGGATCGAGCTTGGTGTGCAGTTCCTGCACCGTGGCCCGGACCGTGCGCGTGCCCTGCTTGAGGGCGAGCCGGTCCCCGGCCCGCAGCGGCGCGTCGAAGAACCAGCACACGGTGGCGTCGATCTCGCGGGCCAGCACCGGAAGCACGGCCTCATCGGTGCCGCTGACGAACACGTCTCCGCGGCCCACGTCGATGTCGTCGGCCAGCTCGATCGAAACCGACAGTGGTGCAACGGCTACGGTGCGGTCGTCGTCAAGTGTGTCCACGACCGTGACCGTGGAACGCGTGCCCGCGGGCAGGCTCACCACGGGGTCGCCCACGCTCAGCGTGCCCGCGGACAGCCGGCCGGTGTAGCGGCGCCGCTGCTCGGAGGTCGGGCGCGACACCCACTGCACCGCCAACCGCAGGCTCGCGGGCTCGGGGTGCGGCGCCGTCAGCTCGATGCCCTCGAGATACTCGAGCAGGGTGGGGCCGTCGTACCACGGCGTGTTCTCCGAGCGGTTCACCACGTTGTCGCCGAGCTTGGCGGCGATCGGGATGACCGTGAGGTCCGCACCGCCGAGGCGGTCGGCGACCTGGTGCAGCTCACGTTCCACCTCGGCGAACCGGCCCTTGTCGAAGTCGACCAGGTCGATCTTGTTGACCGTCGCGACAAAGTGTTTGATGCCAAGCAGTTTCGCGATGCGGGCATGCCTGCGGGTCTGGCGCAGTACCCCGGCACGGGCGTCCACCAGCAGGATGGCCACGTGCGCGTTGGACGCGCCGGTGAACATGTTGCGGGTGTAGCGCTCATGGCCCGGGGTGTCGGCCAGGATGTAGCTGCGGGTGTCGGTCGAGAAGAACCGGTAGGCGACGTCGATCGTGATGCCCTGCTCGCGCTCGGCCCGCAGGCCGTCGGACAGCGCCGCGAGATCGGCAACACCCTCGGCGTCGGTGACGGCTTCGAGGTGGTCGAGTGGCAGGCTGTCGGTGTCATGCAGCAGGCGCCCGATCAGGGTGCTCTTGCCGTCGTCGACCGACCCGGCCGTGGTGATGCGGAGCAGCTGGCGCGTAGTCATCAGAAGTAGCCCTCTCGCTTGCGGTCCTCCATGGCCGCCACCGAAGTACGGTCGTCGGCGCGGGTTTCGCCGCGTTCGGACACCGTGGCGGCGGATATTTCGGTGATCACGCGCTCGATGTCGGTGGCCTGCGACCGCACCGCGCCCGTGATGGTGAGGTCGCCGACGGTGCGGTACCGCACCCACTCCACCGCGGAGGTCTCGTCGGCGGTCGGCTGGGCGTACTCGGAGACCGCCAGCAGGATGCCGTCGCGTTCGAACACCTCGCGCTCGTGGGCGAAGTAGATCGACGGCAGCTCAAGCTTTTCCAGCTGGATGTAGCGCCAGATGTCGAGCTCGGTCCAGTTGGACAGCGGGAACACCCGGACCTGTTCGCCCTTGCGGATCCGGCCGTTGTACAGCGACCACGGTTCGGGCCGCTGGGCCCGCGGATCCCACTGCCCGAACTCGTCGCGGAAGCTCAGGATGCGTTCCTTGGCGCGGGCACGCTCCTCGTCGCGCCGGGCGCCGCCGAACGCGGCGTCGAAACCGCCGGCCTCCAGTGCGTCGAGCAGAGTCCGGGTCTGCTGCCGGTTGCGCGATGCCCCCGGCCCCGGGTCGGCGACCCGGCCACTGTCGATCGTCTCCTGCACCGAGCCGACGATGAGCTTGTGGCCCTCGCCGGTGGTGCGCCGGTCGCGGAACTCGATCACCTCACCGAAATTGTGGCCCGTGTCGACGTGCAGCACCGGGAAGGGCAGTGGTGCCGGCCGAAAGGCCTTCTCGGCCAACCGCAGCAGCACGATCGAGTCCTTGCCCGCGGAGAACAGCAGCACCGGCCGCTGCAGCTCGGCGACCACCTCGCGGATGATGTGCACGGCTTCGGCTTCCAGCAACCGCAGCTCGTCGACCTGCACGGTGTCAGTCTGCGTCATAGCGGCAGCCCCTCCCTCTCTGCGTCGGATCGATAGCGGTCCACCCACTCGTCCGAACGCTGGTCGGCCTGGCGTTCCAGCACCGGTGCCGGCGCCAGCCGAGGGTCCAGCCCCAGCGCTTCGAGCACCGTGGCCACGACCGTGGTCAGGTTGCGCCACAGGTAGGGGTAGGAGATGTCGATGGGTTTGATGTCCTCTTCCGCGAACCAGGCGTTCCAGCCTTCCTCTTGCGCCCGCAGCATCTTGATGACATGCGCGATCGCGCCCGCGTGGTACTCGGCTCGCGCGTCGCGCACCGGGTCGGGCCTGCCGCGCCAGACCCGTGTCTGGACCGCGCGCCAGAACGACACGGCCTGCGACACCACGTCCGGCCGGTACACGTGGATCAGGACCGGATCGCTGCCGACGACGTCGCGGATGGCTGACAGCAGGCCCGTGCCGGAGCGGTCCGGCAGGCCGCTGGCCCGGTCGAGCAGCAGCGGCGTCTGGTTCCACATGAGCTTGCCGCCCCAGACGCCGTTGGGCGTGCGGCCGACGGTCTGGATGTAGTCCCGCCAGATGGCGGGTGGGGCCAGGTCTGGCTTGCCTTCGTCGAGCGGATCCAGCAGGCGCAGGATCGACTCGTCCTCGACATCGGCGAACCACTGCCGGGGTTGCGGGGACTGGCTGGTGGTCGGCAGGTACTGGAAGAACTCCTGCGGTTCGCCTGCCACGCCGGTCGCGCGCAGGGACTCCACCAGCAGCGTGCTGCCGCTGCGTTGGGATGCGAGCACCAGATAGGCGGTCGGATGGTCTGGCATGCGCGTGACTCTAACCGCAATTCATTTGCGGCGCCTATTTCAGAACTCGTCAAGAGTTTAAATTCACCGTGACGAAAACTATTGTTCTGTCTCGCTGTTTTCGGAGATGCCGCGCTCTGCCGCGATAGCGGATCGACTGGTCGCCGGACGGCCGTGAATGCGCAGATATGTCGTGGTGTACCGCTCCGATATTCGCGTGCCTGCGAATTCGGAAGGAATGACATCGTGCGTTTTCTCGCGCCAGTCGTTCAACAGTAGCGCGAGCTCGTTGGCGATGGCCTCGGCCTTGTCGGTGGCATCGGGCCCGAGCAGGTTGTTGGTCTCGGTCGGGTCTTCGATGAGGTCGTACAGTTCGCGTGCCGGGCGCGGCCCGGCCGCCTGCGGTCCCACCAGGCGCCCGGGCGGGCTGTCGGCGATATCCCACGGCAGGTCGAGCAATGGCCGCACAGCGTAATTCTCGATGTAACTGTATTCCTTCGTGCGAATGGCACGAATGGGGTCAAAAGAATCGTGATACGTCTTTGTCGTATAAACCTCG
This sequence comes from Mycolicibacterium mageritense, assembly GCF_010727475.1. Classification (NCBI taxonomy): domain Bacteria; kingdom Bacillati; phylum Actinomycetota; class Actinomycetes; order Mycobacteriales; family Mycobacteriaceae; genus Mycobacterium; species Mycolicibacterium mageritense. Next base: position 1,491,886 of record NZ_AP022567.1, on the reverse strand, counting down.
GAGCGCACCTGGTGCCGCGCCTCGGCGGAGTTGCCAAGGTTGCTGGCGTGCGACAGGCCGTCGACTTCCGCGGGGATCGGAACGCCGAGCAGATCGAGCAGCGTCGGCAGCAGGTCGACGCCGCTGAACAGCTCGTCATAACGGTGGGGCGCGATGCGGGCCGCGCGCGGGGGACGCACGATGAGGGCGATGCCCGTCCCGGCGTCGTACAGCGTCGACTTGGCCCTGGGCAGGGCCGGGCCGTGGTCGGTCATGAACACCACCCACGTGTTCTCGTCGAGACCGGCAGCACCGAGGGCGTCGAGCAGTTCACCGACCTTCGCGTCGGCAACCGCGATGGATCCGTAGAACTCGGCGAGGTCGTCACGCACATCGACGGTGTCGGGCAGGTAGTCCGGAACGTCCACGGTCGCCGCATCGGCGGGCTCGTAGCGGTCCCGCGGATAGGGGCGGTGCGTCTCGAAGAAACCCGTGGTGAGCAGGAACGGCTCGCGGGGCGGATCGGCCAGCCACCTCGTGGCCTGCTCGACGACGTAGTCGCAGTACGAATTGGACACGTCGAACTCGTCGAAGCCGAGCCTGGCCGGGTTCGACGTCTCATGCTGCATGCCGAACAATGCGGTGTACCAACCTGTTTCGGACATCAGGTGGGCCAGCGTGCGTACCCCGGCGCGGTACTCCCACCCGTGGTGGGCGAGCCCGAGCAAGCCGTTGCTCTGTGGGTAGCGGCCGGTGAACAACGAGCCGCGCGACGGCGAGCACAGCGGTGCGGTGGCGTGCGCGCGGGTGAACACGATGCCCTCGGCCGCGAGCTGGTCGAGCCGCGGGCTCGACACGTCGTCGTGACCGTAGACGCCGAGGTAGCGCCCAAGGTCATGCCAGTGCACGATCAGCACGTTCTGCCGTTGCGGCTCGGTCACGTCACGCCCTTTCCTGTCCTCGACGACCGAACAGCCTTGGCTGCCGACGCGCAACCATTTGACTCATCAAGAGCCAACCTATCCAGCCGGTAGGCTTGGCGCCATGCCGACAGCCGCCGAACCCACCGTGGTCAGCGGTTATGAGGCGCGCTGGGAACAACACAACGCCGAACGCCGCGGCCACATCCTGCAGGCCGCGGTCGCGTTGCTCGAAGAGAGTCCGCCGGGGGCAGAGATCTCCATGGTGCGGATCGCCGAACGCGCGGGCGTGGCCAAGTCGGTGATGTACCGCCAGTTCGCAGGCAAGGACGAGCTCGAGCGCCGGGTCCGCTCCTACGTGTTCGACGACTTCGCAGGGGTTCTCGACGCCAAACTCGACGTCACCAACGGATCGCTGCGCGAAATCCTGACCCGCACCGTGGCGGCCGTCGCCGACTGGATGCTGGAGCACCCGCGGCTCGACGAATTCGCCCGGCGCGGGCCCATTTTCGACGGTGACGGTTCGCTCGACGCGGTGAGTGAGCTCAAGCTGCGCATGACCCGGCAGTCCGAGGGCATCATTTCCGCGATCGCGCAGACCATCGGCATGGACGACACCGCGTTCAAGACCGTTCCGTTCGCGGTCGTGACCATGGTGGAGGCCACGCTGTCGGCGTGGATCCGCGGCGCGGCGCCGCAGCGGTCGCGCGAGGAGATCGTGACGCACCTGGCCGACTTCGCCTGGTACGTCCTCGACGGCGCGGCCCGGTCGATCGGGCTCGAGATCAGCCGCGACGACGAGCTGACCGCGGTGATCGCGGCACTGACCACCCGTCAGCCGAGCAGCCCCGAGTTGTAGTCGGCCACCAGGCTGCGCACGGTCTCCTGGGCGCAGGACTTGTTGGTGCCGATGAACCCGGTAGGGCCCCGCTTGATCCACCCGGTGACGAACGCGCCATGGACGCCGGGCACCCGGCCGGCGTCGTGCGGAACCGTCGCGGTGCTGTCGTCGAACGGCAAACCCGGCACGGGCGTGGCTCGGTAGCCGATCGAGGTGAGCACCAGGCCTGCCTCGATGACCCGTTGCCGCCCGGTGGATTTCACCCGGGGCGAACCGTCGGGCGCGGTAATCAGCTCGTTGTAGGTGAATTCGACGCCACGCGTTGCGGTTTCGCCGAGCGCGGTCGTGGGCGACAACAGGTACTCGAGGGCTATCCGACGGTTGCCCACCTGGCTCCGCACATCCCGCAGGATCGCGGCCCGCGGATCGGTGTCCGGCAGTGTCCGAAGATCCTCGTCGCGGACGACGACGTCGACCCCGGGCGTCGAGCACAGCCCGACGAGTTCGGGGACCGTGAACGCGGACTGTTCGATACCGCGCCGGCCCACCACGACCACCTCGGCGATGCGGCTGTCGCGCAGGGCTTTCAGGGCATGCGGGGCGATGTCGGTGTCAGCGAGCCGGTCCGGGTCGATCGTGAGGATGCGTGCGACGTCGAGCGCGACGTTGCCGTTGCCGACAATGACCACGCGGCTGCTCGACAGGTCGAATGACCGGCCGGCGTAATCGGGGTGGCCGTTGTACCAGGCGACGAATTCGGTGGCCGACGTGACTCCGGGCAGGTCGGCACCGGGGATGTCGAGACGGCGGTCGGTCGAAGCGCCGACTGCGTAGATGACGGCGTGGTGCTCGGCCAGCAGGTCGTCATGACTCACGTCGGCGCCGACCTCGACACCGAGCCGCAGGTCCAGCCGGGGGTTGGCGGTGATGTGGTCGAACTGCCTGGCCACGCCGCGCGTGCGGCGGTGATCGGGGGCCACCCCGAACCGGGCCAAACCGTATGGCTGCGTGAGTCGTTCGTACATGCGCACCCGTGCGCCGGGGATGGTCAGCACCTCGTCGGCGGCATACATCGCGGCCGGCCCCGACCCGACGATCGCGACCCGCAGATCGCTGCCGGAGCGCACTTCGAGGGGTGGGACCACGGGCGCCAAAATCGGGCGCGGCCGCGGTGTGGTGTAGAAGTCGGCGTTGAGCGTGGCGAACACGTTCTCCTCGCCGGCCAGCTTGGTGTGGGGTTTGATCGCGTCCACCGGGCACGCCGATACGCACGCGCCGCAGTCGACGCACTCCGCGGGGTCGACGTAGAGCATCTGCGCGGTGTGGAAGTCGGGCTCGTCGGGCGTGGGGTGGATGCAGTTGACCGGGCAGGCGTAGACGCACGCGGCGTCGCTGCAACAGGACTGCGTGATGACGTGGGGCATCAGGCGATGGCGACGGCTTCGCGGTCCGGCACACCACGGTAGCGAGCGGCGTCGCCGTCGATGCCGCAGCGTTTCCACACCCACCGGCCGACCCGGTTCATCAGCCCGAGTTCTTCGCTGAGCGCACGCATCTCACCGAAGTAGCCCGACAAGATCTTGCGGGACTGCGGGCTGCGCCAGAACGCATCCTTGATCACTTCGCGCGGTATTCCGAATTCCTCGCCGAAGGACTTCGGCGGAGCCACGATCTCGTGTGCGAGCCAGCGCAGGGTGAGCGGGAAGGCCACGGACGCAAACGCCTTCATGCGCCAGGACCGTTCCGGCAGATGCGTTTTCAGGAACTCGTGGGCCCACGAGATGTGCCGGGCCTCTTCGGCGATGTGGATCTGCATGGTGCGCAGCACCGCGGGTGGAATGTTGGCGCCCTCGCGGATCAGGCCCTTTTGAAAGTGGTCGATCGGTTCTTCGCCGGCCAGGATGCCCGCCATGAACGCGGTGGGGGAGTACTGGCCGACCAGGCCGATGTACGGCGACAGCCGCCGGAACAGTGGCCGCATACCGGGAACGTCGACGCCGCTGCGGTTGACCAGTTCCTGGAACATCTGGATGTGGTTGCACTCCTCTGTCATCTCGTGCAACGCGTACCGGAACTCGGGCGAGTTGTTGGGCAGCTTCATGATGAAGGCCATCAACCCGCGGATCAGGATGCTCTCGAACGCCGCACCGACCTTGACCGAGTTGAGCGTGCGCCAGCGGCCGATCTCGATCTGCCGGGTCAGCGGCTGGGCCTGGTACCACGCGGTGGCGCCGAGCGGATCGACGTTCGGCGAGAGCACCCAGCGGGGATCGTCGAGGTCGATCACCATGTCGGGGCGTCCCATGCGATGTCCAGATACGGATCGAAGCGGCGGCGTACGGAACCCTCGGACAGCGTCTGCAACAGATCCTGGTAGTCCGCACCCAGCGGCGCGGCATCGGGCGAGGTGGAAGCCATGCCGCCAATTTACCGGGACATCATGTCCCAGTAAATACCCGTGGTCACGGGTGGTACGGCACGCCCACGGCGCGGAAGACGTACTCCGGCGGCACGTCGAACGCGAACGAACGGCGCGGCAGCCGCATCAGCGTTTCGGCGTCGATCGGCGTCTTGTAGTGCAGGGACAGGTGGCCGTGACAGCGCGGATCGACGTCGGCGACATCGACGTCCAGCGTGAGTCCGGACCCGGTGATCTCGGCCTTCACGGCGCCCTGTTGGCCCTCGGTCCATGCCTGGTCGATACTGCGCCCCGCGAGTTTGGGCACCGTGGACATCGTGGCGAGCACGCGGTGCTCGGTGAGCACCACCGCGCCGGAGTAGCTGGCGACGCTGCCCGACGAACGCTTGCCAGGTATGGAACCGGTGAACCGCCGGGTGACCGGGACGTACTCGGCCAGATAGAGGATGCCTTCGCGTTCGGCGTCGGCACGCAGCTCGGCCGGCAATGCCCCGATACGCAGCAGCTTGCGGAATAAGACTGCCATTCCTGCACGGTAGCTCTTGAGCTTGGATACCGGTTGGAGCTGGTACAGATGGACCGATGGCGATCCGCAACCGTTGGCTCATCGGCACGGCCGTGCTCGCGCTCGCGGTGTTTGCGACGATGTGGCTCGGTTACCAACTGCACTGGCGCTGGTTGACCGAGCTCGACGACACCGCGTTGGCCGCGGCGTACTCCTACGGTGTCGCGCGGCCCGGGTGGGTGACGGCATGGGACGTGTTCTGCACGGTCTTGGGGCCGTTGGGCTTCCGCCTGGTCGGCCTGGCGATCATCGTGGCCGCGCTGGTGCGCAGGCGTTACCGCGTGGCGTTGTTCCTCGTGCTGACCGTCGAACTCAGCGGAATCGTCACGGAACTGGTCAAGGCTCTCGTCGACCGTCCGCGGCCCGACACGGCCATGGTCTATGCGCTGTCGTCGTCGTTCCCGTCCGGGCATGCGCTCGGCGTCATGGTCAGCGTCCTGGCTCTGCTGTGCTTTGCCTGGCCCGTGCTGTCCGCGCGGCGCGGCTGGCTGTGCGTGCTCGGCGCGGTGGTGATCGTGTTGATCGGTGTGGGCCGCGTAGTGCTCAACGTGCATCACCCCTCCGACGTGATGGCGGGCTGGGCCCTCGGCTACGCGTACTTCGTGCTGTGCGTCCTGCTGGCGCCGCCGTATCCGGTCAGGGCAGCGGACGAAACACCGGCAGCGCTCGATAGCGCGCGCTGAAGCTCGCCTCGCTGCAGGACTCGCCGACCTCGCCGTCGTGCGCGAGCACCGTCGGCCCGTCGACGGTGGTGAACCGGAACTTCGGCACCTGCAGCTCGTGGTAGAGCGGGCTGCGTTCGAGCCGGCCCAGTGCGATGGCGGTCGCGATCCGCAGCCGGCTCAGCCGCCTGCCGGTCTCCAGGATCCGCACGTCGATCAAACCGTCATCGAGGCGCGGGCGGTGCGACGGCGCGAAGCCCGACGGGAAGTAGGTCGAGTTGCCGAGGAAGAACAGCGAAGTCTGCAGCGTCTTGTCGTCGTAGGTGATGCGCACCGGCTCGTCGCGGCGCAGCACGTGATAGAGCGCGTACGCGCCCGCCAGTTTCTTGCCGAGCCGGTGCTCGAGCTTCTCCCGCACCCGCACGTACCTCGGATACGCGCCGATGCTGGCGGTGTTGATCACCATGGTGTTCTGTCCGTCGTCCTCGTTGAGGCTCACCAGGTCGACATACGCCGCGCTGCCCTCGCGGATCGCGTTGACGGTCCGGGCCACACTGTCGCAGCCGATGTCCTTGGCGAAGTGGTTGAAGGTGCCGCCGGGAAACACCGCGAGCGGGACATCGGCCTGGACGGCGATACCGGCCGCACACGCCACCGTGCCGTCGCCGCCGCCGACTGCGAGCACCTCGCAACGGGCGGCCGCGGCGCGAAGCACCTCGGCGACGTCGTCGCCTTCGTTCACCTCGATGATCTCGGCGCGTGGCAGCGCGTCGCGCACCTCGTCGACCACTCTCGCGCCCGTGCCGCCGCCCGACGCCGGGTTGATGACGAGGACGACGCCCGCGCCGTCGGGACGCGCCGGCGTGTGGAACCGCAGGGGTGCGGCGCTCGGCAGGCTCGCGGTGGGGATCGGTGGGATCACCCGGCCGCCGAGGATGGCGATTCCCGCGCCGATACCGAATCCGGCGAACACGTCGCCGGGGTAGTGCGCACCCGTCGCGACCCGGGACAGCCCGACCAGGCCGGCCAGCAGCGCGAGACCGAGCCCGACGGGCGGGCTTTCGAGCCCGACGCCGACCGCGAACGCGGCCGCGCTCGCGGAATGCCCCGAGGGCAGGGAGTGCGAGGTCGGCATGCGGCGCGAGCGGCGGACCTGCGGCACCAGGCGGTGATCCGGGCGGGGCCGCCGCCACACCCGCTTGGCCACCTGATTGGTCAGCAGGCTCGTGACCGCCAGGCTCACCACGCCACGGGCGCTGCCGCGACGCACGGCGGGGCCGCCCAACACACCGAGGACCGCGCCGAGCGTGAGCCACAGTTTCGAGTGGTCCGCGGCTGACGTCAGCTTGGGCATCACGGTGTCCAGCAGGGGGCTGGGAGACTCCGCGACCGCCTCGAAAACCTCGCGGTCCAATGTGCCCAGGCCCCGGCCGATCCGTCGAAGGTTCATGCTTCGAACGTAGCGGCGCGCGTTCGACGGCGTGAGCCGCGACCTGATCGTGTCTGAACCTTTACGTCAGCGATAGCCTGCCCGTCGACGATGGACGGGTGCGTCGACTGCTGATTGTGCTGTGTGCTGCGGTCCTGGCGCTGGCGTCGGCTCCCGCTGCGCACGCGGTCGATCCGCCGTGGTTCGCCCGGTCGGTCGGTAACGCGACCCAGGTCATCTCCGTCGTCGGCACGGGTGGATCCAACGCCAAGATGGACGTGTGGCAGCGCGGTCCTGCCGGCTGGCAACCCGTCGGCGTCGGTATCCCCGCGCACATCGGCGCCAACGGCATGGCGCCCGAGACCCACGACGGCCAAATGCTCACCCCGATGGGGATCTTCACGCTCGACTTCGCGTTCGGCACCGCGCCGAATCCGGGCAGCGGACTGCAATACGTTCAGGTGGGCCCGGACCACTGGTGGGACGGCGACATGAAGAGCCCGACGTACAACACCATGCAGGTGTGCAAGAAAGCCCAGTGCCCCTTCAACACCGACCCGAGCAGCGGCACCGAGAACCTGCAAATCCCGCAGTACAAGCACGCCGTGGTGATGGGGGTCAACAAGGCCAGGGTGCCTGGCAACGGCGGCGCGTTCTTCGTGCACACCACCGACGGCGGCCCCACTGCGGGCTGTGTGTCGATCGACGACGCGACGCTCGTGAAGATCATGCAGTGGCTCCGGCCTGGCGCACTGATCGCGGTCGCCAAATAACGTCAGATATTCAGCGCGGCACCGGGTTTCAGCTTGAAGTTGAGCCCTTCGAGCGTCATGGTGGCATCGTAGGTGCGGTCGTAGCCCGTCGCGCAGATCTTCCATCCGTCGGCCGTGCGCCGGTAGCGGTCGTGGTAGAACGCCGCGCCGATCAACATGAAGTTGAAGTCGGGCGCGATGACCCGGTCCTGCAGGTACCAGGTGCCGGTGGCCTCGTCACCGGCCACCTCGATCTCGGGATGGTCGACGCGATGTTCGGTGATGATCTCCGGCCCCAGCGAGCGCTTCATGAACTCCACGAGTGCGTCGCGGTCGCTGAAATGCAGTGCCTCGCCGAGCGACTGCCCGTAATCGCCGTTGACATCCTCGGTGAGGGTTTCGGCGAACTCGTCCCAGTGCTTGGTGTCCAGCGCCCGCAGGTACCGATACTTGACTCGCTTGATCTCGTCGATGTCACCCATGCCGACATTGCAGCACAGACCCGGTGGGCTCCGGGTGCAGACCGGCCATCTGGCTAGTCCGCGGCGGTGAGGTTACGGGTGGCCGGGCCCTCCAGCAGCGTGCCGTCCGGCGCGAACCGCGAGCCGTGCAGCGGGCACTCCCAGGTTTCGTCGGAGTCGTTCCAGTTGACGATCCCGCCCAGATGCGGACAGACCGGGGACACTCGGTGCTCGACGCCGTCGATCACGCTGCACGCCTCCATGTGCCACGGAGGCCCGCTGACCACACCGCCGTCGTCCGGACTGCGGTTGCCCATGCGCGCGACCGGTGCGATCCAGCCCTTGGCCAGGTTCAGCGCCACCTCCAGGTTGACCCGCATGGCTGCGGGAATTCCGGACAGCTCGTGCGGACTCCAACTGGCGAACGCCGCGGCCCAATCCATCCGGCCGCCCAGCATCGTGCTGGACAGCGCCAGGGCCGCGGCCGCCCCGTTGGTCATGCCCCATTTGTCGAAACCTGTTGCCACGTAGATCTTGTCGTGGCCGGGCAGGATCGGGCCGACATACGGCAGCTCGTCGACCGGCGCATAGTCCTGCGCCGACCAGTAATGCGTCTGTATCGCCCCGGGCCAGTGCACCTTCGCCCACGACGCCAGCTCCTGCACCGACATCGACGCGTTGCTGCCGCGCCCCACCAGGTGTCCTGCACCGCCGACGATGAGGCGGTCACCGTTGACCGTCGGCGCGTATCTGACCGAGCGTGTCGGTGAATCTGCCGAGATGTATATCCCGCGCGTCATGTTCCCCGGCACGCGGAAAGCCATGCAGTACGAGCGATGTGGCGTGAGCCGGGCGAAGAAGCCGCCGCGATCGAGAATGGGAATCCCGGTGGCCAGCACACATCGATGTGCGCGAATGTCGAATTCCGATGCGCCGTCGGTACGTACATGCAGCTTCAACGCGTCGCCGTCGTCGGCGACCTGATGGACGCGGATGCCTTCAAGCAGCCGGCCATCACGCGCGTGCAGCTCGTCGATCAGGTTGTCGAGCAACGGCATCGGGTCGAACTGGGCCTGGTTCGGCAACCGAGCGCCGCCGTGGAACGGAAACGGCACGTCGGCCTCGGTGACCCACTCGGCGTCGAGCCCGGCGGTCTGACACGCCTCCAACTCGTCCCGCGCGCTCGGCACGCCCTCTTCGGATTGGGCGTAGGTGAAGGCATCTTCGTGTTGCACCGGTATGCCATTGGCCTCGCAGTGCCCGATCAGCCATTGCTGGCCTTCGAGATTGCCCTGCACGTATTGTTTGGCGATCTCGGGCCCGTGCTTACCGAGGATTCTCGACAGTTTGGTGCCCTGTAACAGGCTGATCTTGGCGGTGGTGTTGCCGGTGGCGCCTGCGCCCGCGGTGTAGGCCTCGATGACCACCACGCGCTTGCCGGCCCGCGCCAGCAGCACCGCCGTGATCAGTCCGGTGATACCTGCGCCGACCACGACCACGTCGGCCGTGTCGCTCTCGAGCGGGTCGTGGGTGAGTGGCCTCTCGACGCGGTCGGCGAGCCATAGAGACGTCATGGGTGATCTGTACCCGCGTGCGGACGAATCAAACGCCCGCAAAGATTGCTGCCGTGCGGAATGGGGCTGGCCTGCAAATTTACGTATCCGTGGCAAAGTGGTTGCGGCGCCAAAAGCACGGTGGCCGAACAACCTTCGCCAGGTCGCGGAGTGTCTGACGGGTGCCGGTGCCGACAACCGCTATCCTTGGCAGCGTTATGAGCGACCCGTTGGGGTTGTCGATCGGGACCACCAACTTGGTTGCGGCGCGCGTCGGCAATCAACCTGTGAGTCGGCGCTCGGTGTTGACCTTGTCGACCGACCGGACGCCGCAAGTCGGCGTGCCCGATTCGCCCGGCGTCACGCTGGGCGGGTTTGTCGAACGCGTCGGGGATCCGGTACCCCTGGTCGCACCGGACGGATCCGCCTATCCCGCGGACACCCTGCTCGTCGAGGCGCTCGACGCGATGGTGGACCTCGCGGGAGGACCATCTCCCCAGCTGACCATCGCGGTGCCCGCACATTGGGGCGCACCGACCTTGCGGGCGTTGCGCAACGCGCTGCGCACCAATCCGAACCTGTCCCGCGACGGCATGCCTGCCCGGCTGGTGTCGGACGCGGTCGCGTCGTTGACCGCGTTGCGGGCCAACCCGGGTTTGCCGGCCACCGGTGTGGTGGCACTGCTCGATTTCGGTGGCGGCGGCACGAGCATCACCCTCACCGACGCCGCGGCCTCGTTCGAACCGATTGACGAGACAACCCGCTTCCCCGACTTCTCGGGCGACCAGATCGACCAGGCCCTGCTGACGCACGTGCTCGACGGTGCCGCGCAGGCCGGCGGAATCGACCCTTCGGGTACCGCCGCCGTCGGATCACTGGCGCTGCTGCGGGAGGAATGCCGGCAGGCCAAGGAGCGGCTGTCGGCCGTGACCGCGACCGACCTGCCGGTCGAGCTGCCCGGATACTCCGCCACGGTGCGCGTCACCCGCACCGAACTCGAAGCGCTCATGCAGCAACCGCTCGGCGGTGCACTGGACGCGCTCGAAAATGCGTTGGACCGCAACAGGATCAGCTGGTCATCGGTGGCGGCCGTGGTGACTATCGGCGGCGGCGCGAGCATCCCGTTGATCACGCAACGCTTGTCGGAACAATCGCGCGCGGCGGTCGTGACCACGCCGCAGCCCGCACTGGATGCGGCGATCGGGGCCGCGTTGTCGGCCGCGTTCGCAGCCGATTCCGACGCGCAGACCGGCGTGGCACCCACGTTGGGCGTGGCGACCGCGCCGACTCTCGGAGCCGCGGCGGTTCCTGAAACACCCTCTGGCGCAGAAGGTTCGTCCACCTTCCGGGCGCTGGCCTGGTCGCAGGACGACACCGACGACGACGTCGTGCCCTACACCGGTCCCGACGCGCTGGAGTCGTACGGCAGCGAAACATCAGCCCGCCCCGCAGTGCAGTACGTGCCACCGACAGGGCCGATCGAGACGCCGCGGTCGGCGTGGCAGCGGCTGCCGCTCGCGGTGTTCGGCGTCGCCGCGGCATTGGTTTTGGTGGCCATCGGCGGCGTGGCCTACGCGTTGACCAGCTCGACCGGCACCGCACCGACCTCGGAAGTGCGTACCGCGGAACCGAAGCCGCTCATCGAAGAGCCCGCGCCCAGTCCGATGGAGCCGCCACCGCCACCACCCGTGACGGTCACCGAGGCGCCGCCTCCGCCGGTCACCGTGACCCAGGAAGCGCCGCCGCCCCCACCGCCACCGCCGGTGACGACCACGCATGTCGTGACGACGACCACCACGCCGCCCACCACGACGACAACGACCACCACCACCACCACGACGACTACGACGACAACGACGACGCCCACCACGACCACGACGACACCCACGACGACCACCACCACGACGAACCCGATGACCACGTCGTACGTGACCGTGCCGTTCGTGCCCGTGCCGATCCCGATCCAGGTGCCGAACACCGGGCCGCCGCAGCCGCAGTATCCGCAATACCCGCAGCAGCCCCAGTACCCGTATCAGCCGTATCCGTAGACCAGCGCGAGTTCGACGAAAATGTCGTCCGCACAGCCGGATAACAGCGTATTCGTCGAGTTCGGGGTGCACGTCTAAGCGGTCGAACCCCGGACGATGAGGCGGCCGTGAAGATCGCCCGGCGGGATCGGACGGTCAAGCGACTCAAGGCGATTGACGAGCATGGTGACCGCGACGCGGGCGAGTAGTTCCGGCCCGAGGTCGACCGACGTGATCGGGGGAGTGGTCGATCGGCTGTGCTCGGAATCCGATCCCGCGACGATCCTGATGTCTCCGGGGACGGTGTAGCCGCGTTCGGTCACGGCGCGCAGCAGCCCGGCCGCGTGCCTGCCGGTGAGGCAGTACACGGCATCGGGAGGGCTTGCGGCACGCAATAATTCGTGGGCTGCCGCGCTTCCTCCGGATTCGCCCGCGGTCTCCGGTTGATGTACGACGAGCGGCTCCTGCCCACGGTCGGCAGCCCACGCGCGGTACGCATTCTCGGCGTCGATGTTCCATGAGTTGCGGTCGGTTCCGGTGACCAGTGCGACGCGCGACGCGCCTGCCTCGGTCAGGTGGCGCAGCACCTCGTATGTCATCTGCGTCGTGCCGGTGTCGATCCAGGTGTCGTAATCGGCATTCGCCGGATCCCGCCCGACGGTCAGGAACGGGATGCGCTCGTCGATCAGCATCCGCACCAGTGGGTCGCCCTGAACGGGCTCGGTGATCAGGAAGCCGTCGCATGCCAGCGCGGCCGACGGTGAGCTTTCCTGCGTCGGGTCCGATACGAGCATGAGCCCGTATCCGAGCTGCATCGCGGCGAGTGCGGCCTGCCCGGCGAACCTCAGGAAGTAGTCCACGCCTTCGGGCAGGAACGAGTCGAGGGTCTCCAGCGGGCGCAGCACCAGCGCCAGCACCCCCAGCCTGCTGTTGCGCAGCCCGCGCGCGACCGCGTCGGGCCGGTAGCCCAGCTCTCTGGCGACCTCGCGCACGTGCTCGCGGGTGGCGGCGGCGACGACGCCTTTGCCGCTGAACGTGTGTGACACGGTGGTCGCGGAAACCCCGGCGCGGCGGGCGACGTCGTGGATCGTCGGGCGTACGCGGCGTTCGGGCACGAGATCAGGCTAACAACGGCTGGACCTCGTACAAATCGATTTTGAAAAAGTTTGGAGACGTTATTGTCCAAATCGATTTGGGTACGTAGCGTGATCGCAATCACGCACCCTGGAGGAGCCATGGCACCCATGACGGCAGACCCCGCCGCCACCACCGATCTCCCGGCGGCCGCCGACCAGGCGGGCCGCGTCGAGACCCACGGGATCGACTACATCCCCGAGAGCGAGCGGCACGGCCGGGCGCGGGAACTGTTCGCGGTATGGGCCGCGCCGAACGTGGGCTACCTGGCACTCGTGGTCGGCGGGACGCTGATCCTCATGGGCCTGAGCCTGTGGCAGGCGCTGGCCGTCATCGTCGTCGGCAATCTCTTCTCGATCCTCACCGGCATCGTGGCCGCGAGCGGGCCTGCGTCGGGCACGCCCAGCGAGGTCATCACGCGCGCGGTGTTCGGTATCCGCGGCAATCGCGTGAACATCGTGGTGACCAGCTGGTTCATCAGCGTCTGTTACCTGGCGCTGAACTGGGCGGCCGCCTCCTACACGGCATTCCGGCTGGCCGAGCGGTTCGGCGTCGCGGTGACGCTGCCCGTCAAGATCGGGCTGATCCTGGCCGTCGCCGTGATCACGCTGGCCATCAGCGTGTACGGCCACGCCACGATCGTCCGGCTGTACCAGCCACTCGCCCTGGTCCTCACCGCGGTGTTCGTCGTGATGGCGGCATACGTCCTCGGCAGCGCCAACTGGGGATACCAGCCCGGCCAGCCGCTGCACGGGATCGAACTCTGGGCGACCGTGGCAGCCGGACTGGCGATCGTCGCGTCGGCCCCGCTGTCCTACACCAACAGCGCCGACTTCGCGCGCTACCTGCCCACCGCCTCCTCGCCGTTCGCCGTGGCCGGCTGGACCACGCTGGGCGCGTACGTGCCCAGCGTCCTGATCACCGGGCTGGGCGCGCTCGCCGCGACCGCGCTCGACATGGCAGACCCGGAGACGGCCCTCGAGGGTGCGTTGCCGTCGTGGTTCGTGCCGATCTTCCTGATCGCGGTGATCCTCGGGACCATGGCCAACAACGCCATGACCGCCTACAGCTCGGGCCTGGCGCTGCAGGCCGTCGGTTTGCGCCTGCGCCGGTCGCGCAGTGTGCTGCTGGACGGTTCGATCGGTGCCGCCATGACCATGTACGCCCTGCTGGTCTCGAACTTTCTTGACACCGTGAGCAATATGATGCAGCTCGTGGTCACCGTGATGGGGCCGGTGATGGCGGTGTACGTGGCCGACGTGCTGTGGCGGCGCAACGCATACGACGGCCCGGGGCTGACCGATCAGACCCCGGCGAGCCCGTACTGGTACACCGCCGGCGTCAACCGGGCCGGTGCCGTCGCGGTGCTGATCGGCATCGGCCTGAGCCTGCTGTGTGTGGCCGCCCCGGTGTACACCGGTCCGATCGCGGAAGCGATTGGCGGCGTGGATCTTTCGCTTCCCGTCGGACTCCTGGTTCCTGCAGTGCTGTACGTCGTGCTGATGGGCCGACGTAAGGCGGTCCCGGCATGACCGGGCACGAGATCATCGTCGTCGACGGCGTGGCTCCCACCGAACGGGGCCGGGCCCGCGGGCATGCGTTGCGCGCTGACCTGCCCGCGGCCGTCGACCTGTACTTCGACCTGTTCCGGACCGTCGGAATCGATGAAGCGACAGTGTGTTCCGATGCCGAGCGGATCACCGACGTCATCGGGCGCTGGGACTCGCGCTATGTGGACGAGATCGTCGGGGTCGCAGACGGTGCCGGTCTCGACCCTTGGCGGGTGATGGCCGTCAATGCCCGCACCGAGATCCTGGCTCAGGCGCTGGGAAGCAGGCCCGGCGAATGCTCGACGATCGGTTGCGTACCGGAAACCGGTGCGCCCTTCGGTATTCAGACCTGGGACTGGCACCAGGAGCTGGACCCGTTCTGGCATCTGCACGACGTGCGGGGCACCACGCATGCGTACGTCGGCCTCACCGAACACGGCATGCTCGGCAAGATCGGGGTCAACAGCGCGGGCCTCGGGCTGTTCTTCAACATCCTCGGGCACCGTGACGACGCGCCGGCGGGTGTGCCGGTGCATGTGCTCGCGGCGGCGGTTCTCGGTACTGCGGGCAGTGTGGCCGAGGCGCTGGAGGTGTTGCGTGGGGCGCCGATCCGCACGTCGGGCGCCTTCACCCTGCTCGATCCGACCACCGCGGTGTGTGCCGAACTGAGCCCACGCGGAGTCACCGTGCTGTCGCAGCGCGGGGGCTACCTGCCACACACCAACCACTTCCTGGACGCTCGCAACACGCCGTTCGAGAAACCCGGACTCTACGACCCGGATTCGCAGGAACGATTGCAGCTCATCACGTCCCGGCTCGTGCGCTACCCGACACCAGAGCAGGCCGTCGACCTGATCCCATATCTGCAGTCCGATCCCGGCCAGCCGCAACTGTGCTGCACACCCGCGCCGGGCGCGGTGTTCGGTCAACGCTGGGCGACGTTGGCGACCGTACTGCTCGAACCCGAGCACCGCCGGGCCCGCATCCTCGCGGGCACGCCGTTGCAGGCCCGGGACGGCAACTGGAACACCGTGGAGACCACGCAGGTGGCTGCCCGATGACGACGCATTACCGGGGCGGACGGATCTTCACCGCGACACAACCGGAATGGGCCGAATCCCTTGTGGTCTCGGGATCGGAGCTGATGTTCGTCGGTGACACCGCGGCGGCCGACGCGCTGCCCGGCATCACCCGCACAGTCGAACTCGACGGCGCCCTGGTGCTACCGGGCTTCATCGACGCCCACACCCACCTGGTGTCGATGGGGCAGGCGCTCCAGCAGGTCGACCTGTTCGACGCCGTCGACCTCGCCGACATCCAGAACCGGTTGGCGGCAGCCGCTTCGGCGGATCCGTCCGCACCGCGGATCCTGGGCCGCAGTTGGCTGTACCCTCCGCTGGCGGGCCGTGCGCCGGACCGGCACATGCTCGACGCGGCCGTTGCCGACCGGCCCGTGTACCTGGCCTCCAACGACGTGCACTCGGCGTGGGTGAACACCGCGGCGCTGCGCGAACTCGGCATCGACGCCGCCACTCCCGACCCCATCGGCGGCACGATCGAACGCGACGGCGACGGCAATGCCACCGGAATGTTGTACGAGACGGCGGCACTGGGGCTCATGCGGACGTTCCTCGACAGCACCGTCACCGACGACGAGCGCGACGCCGCGCTGGCCGCGACGTTCGCCCACTATCTGGCCGCCGGTGTGACCGGAGCCGTCGACATGGGGCTCGACAGTGCCGATCTGTCCGCGCTCGAACGCGCGCTGGCCGCGGGCGATGGCACGTTGCCGCTGCGGATCGCGGGGCACTGGCTGGTCAACCGGACCGCGTCGACCGCCGACAACGTGGCCCAGGTGCATGAAGCGGCCGAGCTGAGCCGACGCGTGCCCGGGCCGTGGCTGCGTGTCACGGGCATCAAGATCCTCGTCGACGGTGTGATCGACAGCTGCACGGCCGCGATGAAAGAGCCCTACGCCAACGGCAGTCACCCCGAACCCATCTGGGATCTCGAGTCCCTTGCACCCGTGGTCGCGGCCGCCGACGCCGCGGGTCTTCAGGTCGCGATGCACGCCATCGGCGACCAAGCCTCCGACATCGCGCTCTCGGCTCTTGAGCACGCGATCGCGGTCAACGGGCCGCGCGACCGCAGGCACCGCATCGAGCATCTGGAGACCGTGACCGAGGCCAACGTCGCGCGCTTGGCCGGCCTCGGTGTCGTCGCATCCATGCAGCCCGTGCACGCCGATCCGGCGATCACCGACAACTGGCGCGCCATGCTCGGCGACCACCGCGCTGACCGCGGCTTTCCGTGGCCCGAATTCACAGCTGCCGGAGCCACATTGGCATTCGGCTCAGATGCGCCGACCGCGCCGTACCCGCCGCTGCCCAACATGTACGTGGCCACCACACGGCGGTCCGCCTGCGACCCGGCACTTGCGCCGAACCTGCCGGACTACGCGCTGCCGTTGGCCGAGGCGATAGCGCACGCCACCCGAGATGCCGCGTACTCGTGCCGGTGGGAAGGCGTGACAGGGCGCCTCATGGCCGGGCACGCCGCCGACTTCGTGGTGCTCGACAGCGATCCGTTCACCGTCGGTGCCGATGCACTGCTGACGGCGAAAGTGCGCACGACCGTGTCCGCGGGCCGGGAACATCACGCGGGCTGACTGCAGCGTCTCTGGTGCACTTACGTTGAAGATCGTGGCTACCTGATAACCGCGATCTTCAAACTAAGTGCCTGGATGCCTTGGTCGTGTTCTGTGGCCCCGGCCAGCGAGGTGGATCCCCTCTGGCGCACTGTGGCGAGCGTGCAGCCTGTTGTCACGAAAATCGCGAAATTACCACGCAAGCCTGCACGTTCGCCACAGTGCCAGCCCACAACATCACCGGCAGCTCCCGCATCGTCCAGCCGGGGGCCTACAGATTTCGCGGATGATGACACGCCGCGGCATGGCGCGGTTCCAGCTCCTCCAACGGAGGGGCGTCGGTGACACACACCTCGGTGCACCACGGGCAGCGCGTGTGGAAGCTACAGCCCGAGGGCGGGTTGATCGGGCTCGGCACGTCACCCTCCAGGACCAGGCGCTCACGCTCCACGTTGCGCCTGGGGTCCGGGATGGGCACCGCTGACAGCAGCGCGTTCGAATACGGGTGCAGCGGTTTGCCGTAGAGGCTGTCGGCCTCGGCATTTTCGACGACCTTGCCGAGGTACATCACCGCGACCCGGTCCGACACCTGCCGGATCACGCCGAGGTCGTGCGCCACGAACAGGTAGGACAGCCCGAAGTCTTCCTGCAGTTCCTTGAGCAGATTGATGATCTGCGCCTGCACCGAAACGTCGAGCGCCGACACCGGCTCGTCGGCGATGACCAGCTTGGGTTGCAGCGCAACGGCTCTGGCGATCCCGATGCGCTGGCGCTGCCCGCCCGAGAACTCGTGTGGAAACCGGTTGTAGTGCTCGGCACGCAGTCCGACCCGGTCGAGCAACTCCTGGACCCGGCGCTTGAGGTCGGCGCCGCTGGCCAGGCCGTGCAGTTCCAACGGGTCGCCGATGATCTGGCCCACGCGTTTGCGGGGATTCAGCGATGCATAGGGATCCTGGAAGATCATCTGGATCTGGCGCCGCAGCGGCCGCAGCTCGCGCGGGGACCGTCCGACGAGCTCCTCACCGTCGAACCGGACCGACCCCGACGTGGGCCGGATCAGCTGCAGGATGGCACGGCACAGGGTCGACTTGCCACTGCCGGATTCGCCGACCAGGCCCAGGGTTTCGCCCTCGTTGAGCGTCAGGCTCACCCCGTCGACGGCCCGCACCTGCGCCACTTCACGGTCGATCACCACCCCGGCCTTGACGGGGAAGTACTTGACCAGATCGGTCACTTCCAACAGTGCAGTCACCGCAGAGTCCTCTTCTCGTCCAAGGACAACCAGCATCGATCCAGATGTGCGCCGCCGTTGCGGGCTTCGAGCGGCGGAGGCTCGGCGCACTTCTCGAACACATGCGGGCAGCGCGGGGCGAAGCGGCACCCCGTCGGGGGATCGAGCAGTGACGGCGGTTGCCCGGAGATCTGGGTCAGCCGTGCCGTGCGTGGCTGGTCGAGCCGCGTCATCGACCCCAACAGGCCCCAGGTGTACGGATGCTGCGGATCGTAGAAGATCTCGTCGAGCGTGCCGTCCTCCACGATCTGACCGGCGTACATGACGACGACGCGGTCGGCCACCTCGGCCACCACACCCAGATCGTGCGTGATCAACACGACCGCCAACCCGCGGTCGGCGTTGAGTTTTTCGACCAGGCGCAGGATCTGGGCCTGCACCGTGACGTCGAGGGCCGTCGTCGGCTCGTCGGCGATGAGCAGCTCGGGTTCCAATGCCAGGGCCATCGCGATCATCACGCGCTGCCGCATACCACCGGAGAACTCGTGCGGGTAGTCCCGGACCCGGCGCTCGGGATGCGGAATGCCCACCGAACGGAGCAGTTCCACCGCGCGTTCGCGGGCCTGCGCCTTCGAGATGTCGCGATGCGCCCGGATCATCTCGATGATCTGGTCACCGACCCGGTACACGGGGTTCAGCGAGGTCATCGGATCCTGGAAGATCATCGCGATGTGCTCGCCGCGCACGGAACGCATGGCGGCGGAGTCGAGGGCCGTGATGTCGCGTCCGTCGAACTCGACCGAGCCCGCGATGGCCGTGTTGGAACCGCGGGTCAACCCGATCAAGGTCTGCGCGGTCACGCTCTTGCCCGACCCGGATTCACCGACGACCGCGAGGATTTCGCCACTGCCCAGGGAGAACGACACCCCGTCGACGGCTTGCACGACGCCGTCGTCGGTGGTGAAGCTGACGCTCAGTTCTTTGACCTCAAGGAGTTCACTCATACCGGTGCCGCCTCTCCCAGTCGGATCCGCGGATCGAGGTAGGCGTATGCCAGGTCGACGATCGTGTTGAACAGCACGATGAAGAACGCTCCGTACATCGTCACGCCGATGAGCGGCGGCAGATCCAGCGTGCGGATGGCCTCGCCCGCATACAGCCCGACACCGTTGATGTTGAAGACGGTTTCGGTGAGGATCGCGCCACCGCCCACCACGGCGCCGAAATCCAGGCCGAACAACGTCACGATCGGGATCAGCGAATTGCGCAGGATGTGCCGGACCCGCACCTGCCGTTCACTGATGCCCTTGGCGCGAGCGGTCCGCACGTAGTCCTCGTGCGCCGCGTCGAGCATGTTGGTGCGCAGCACGCGGCTGTAGAACCCGACGTAGAGCACGGCCAGCGTGATCCACGGCAGGATCAGGTGATACGCCCACTGCAAAGGATCCTCCGCCAGTGGCACGTAGCTGCTCGACGGGAACAGCTCGAGCTTGTAACTCAGGAAGTACAGCAGGATCGCGGCCAACCAGAACACCGGCATCGAGATGCCGGCCAGCGACAGCACCGTGAGGGCCCGGTCGGTGAACTTGCCCGCGTGCACGGCGCTGAGGTAACCGAACCAGATGGCCAGTGCCATCCACAACACCGCCGCGCCGATGCACAGCGAAAGTGTCGCGGGCAGGCCTTCCCAGATCTGTTCGGCGACATTGCGATTGCTGGCGTATGAGGTGAGCTGGCCGGTGAAGATCTGCTTCATCATGGTCAGGTACTGCACGGGCAACGGCTGATCGAGCCCGAGCTCGTGGCTGACCCGGGCGATGAGTGCCGGGTTGGCGTTCTTGCCCGCGATGCGCGCGGCCGGGTCCGAGTTCGGGATCACGTTGAAGATGACGAACACCAGCACCGAGATGGCGAACAACACGGCCACCATGCCCAGCAGCCGCCGGACGACGAATCTGACCATCAGTGCTCCAACCGGATTCGGGCCTTCGGGTCGAGCGCGTCACGCAACCCGTCGCCGAACACGTTGAGCGAGAGCACCGTGATGACGATCATCAGGCCGGGCACGATCGTCAGATGCGGCGCGGTGTAGATGGTCTGGTACCCGTCGGCGATCATCGTGCCCCACGACGCATTCGGGGGCCGCACCCCGGCCCCGAGGAACGACAGCGCCGACTCCAAAAGCATGTTGTTGGCGATGTTGAGCGTGAAGAACACGATGATCGTGGAGATGATGTTGGGCAGCAGCTCGGAGCCCATGATGCGCAGCGGTCCCTTGCCCATGGCCACCGCGGCCTCGACGAACTCCTTCTGCCGCAACGCCAGCACCTCGCCACGGATCGGCCGGGCCATGTACGGCACGTACACGCAGCCGATGATGAGGATCGGAATCCACAGTGAGTCCCCGGCGACCTGCACCGGGCCGAGCTTGACGCCCCCGAGTGCCAGAGCGGTGCCCAGCGCTATCCCGAGCAGCAGCACGGGAAAGGCCCACACCACGTCCATCGCCCGCGACAGCAGCGCGTCGATCCAGCCCCGGTAGTAGCCGGCGAGCAGGCCGATCATCACCGCCAGCACCGTAGTGGTCAGCGCCGCGGCCAGGCCGATGTAGATCGACGTGCGACCGCCGTAGAGCAACCGCACCATGACGTCGCGGCCGTTCTGGTCGGCACCCAGCAGATACCGGCCGTGCAGCCCCGGACCGATGGGAGTGCCGTCCGGCGACACCACGTAGGTCTCCTCGCCGTCGATCAGCACCTTGTCGGTGATGTGGTTCTCGTTCGGTGACGTGTGTGCCACGTGGTCGGCCCACAGCGGGGCGGCCAGGCAGCACAGCACGATCACCACGAACAGTCCACCGCAAGCCAGGGCAACCTTGTTGCGGCGCAGCCGGATCCACGCCAAATACCAGGGGCTGCGTCCCTGTACGGCGACCGCCATCACTTGAGCGCGAACGACGTGTAGTCCTGGTTGAACAACAGATGGTGATAGCTGGTGTCGAAGTCCATGCGGTCCGACACGAACGTGGTGAACTGCTCGTTGCCGTACGGTGCCCAGATCGCCTGCTCCATGAAGGACCGGTCCAGCTCGGCGTAACCCTTCTTCACCTCATCGGAAAGCTGCTGGGTGAGAAGCTGGTTCATCTTGGCATCCAACTCGGGGATGTTGACCCGCGAGAAGTTGTTGCCGTTGGTCGGCAGGATGCTCTTGCCGTTGATCAGCGGGCGGAAGAAGTCGTCGGGATGCGGGAAGTCCTGAAACCAGTCGGCGAACCCGGTGTCGAGATCGGGAGTGGTCTGGTTGCCGATCGTCGTCCAATAGACGTCACCGGCAATGACTTTGAGGGTCGCGTTGAAGCCCAGCTGGGTCAGCACGTCGTGGTAGTACTCGCCGATCCGCTTGCGGTCCGGCTCGTCGTCCGTCCACACGGTGATGTTGCGGTCGGCCGGATTGGCCTCTGCGATCAGCTGTTTGGCCTTGTTCACGTCCGGCCCGGGATACAGCTTGTACTCCTCGTAGCCCGGCATGCCCGGGGGCAGGATCTGCTGGGTCGGGTGCAGGCGGCCGCCGAAGATGCGGTTGAGGGCCTCGGGGTCGATCGCGTAGTTGATGGCCTGGCGCACGCGCAGGTCGTTGAACGGCGCCTGCTGCGTGTTCATCCAGAAGTAGTAGGTGTTGATGGAATCCTCGAGCCGGAACCGGTTTCCGTACCGGGCCTTGACCTCCGGCAGCCGGTCGGCGTCGGGCGGATCCGTCATGAAGTCGATCTTGTTCTGCTGCACGCCGGTGACCTGCGCGCTGTTGCTCTTGTTCTGCGTCACGATGATCTTGTCGACGTGCGCATCGGCGACCTCGTCGGCGCCCGCGTCCTTGACCGTCTTGAACTGGGGATTGCGTTCCATGGTCAGTGTGTGCGGCGCGTCGACCTTGGTGATGGTGAACGGCCCGCTGCTGGGCGGCGGGTTGTTGGTCGCATCCTTGTCGAGCGGGGTGGTCGGCGGGACCGGCGCGGCGAACGGCAGCGCGAGAATGTGGTCGAACGTGCCGTTCGGCTCGGTCAGGGTGACCGTGATGTCGCCTGTGGCGTCGTCGGTCTTGATTCCGCTGATGGTGTCGGCCTTGCCGTCGGCGTAGTCGTTGGCGCCGGCGATGACGCCGTAGAACACCGAGCCGCCCGAATCGACCTTGAACAACCGCTGGATGGCGTACGTGAAATCGGATGCCTTGATGGGTGTTCCGTCCGAGTACTTCATGTTCGGGCGCAACGTGAGCTTGTAGGTCTTGCCGTCCGACGAGACCTCGGGCAGATCCTTCGCCAGGCCCGGCACGATGTCGGTGCCGTCCTCACCCTTGGCGTGTTTGTAGGTGAGCAGCGGGGTGTAGGTGTTGTACAGCACCTCCCAGCCTTCCAGCGTGTACGACAGCTGGGGGTCCACGTAGTCCGGGAACGAGGTCATGCTCACGTTGATCTCGCCGCCCTCCTTGGCGCCAGAGCCCCCGCCTCCGCCGCAAGCGGCGACACCGAATACCGCAAGCGCGGTGATGCTGGCGATGGTCAGAACTCTGCGCGGCATGATCATGCGACTCCCCTTGAAAAATGCGTCCTGGACGACTCCCGATACAGCTGTACGCCATTTCGGTGCGCCGTTGAGCATCTTTCGGGAAAATTCACGGCCCGCAACTTGGGCAACCGAAGTTTCTACTGCGTAACAGAGTGTGAGCAGAAGTTCGGGGTGAATCTGCCGTGGTCGGCCGTATATTTGACGTGAGTATGACGAATTTGTGACACCGTCCGTACAGCGCCGGTCCGCAGGGGCCCTCAATGTCGGCTCGGCGCTTGGCAATCCGGTAGCACGGTCCACCGGCGACGCCACCGGGGCGCTGCCGTAAGGGTTTTGGTCAATGCGCTGGCGCGGGAGTTGGGTCGGCGCTACGTTTGCGAAAACCCCGGGAGGGCTCATGAAGCGCATGCATGCTGGTGCCGTCGGCGCCATGACTCTGTTCGCCGCGGGCCTGCTGTCCGCCTCGGCCGGGGCCACACCCGCGGAGGGCGACGTGGAACGGACCGATCTGGCCAAGGGCACCACGACTTCGCCGATCTGGATCGTCACCGCGGGCCAGCCCACCACGTTCTATGTGCAGAACCTGGTGCTCAAACCGGGTGCCCGCAGCGGCTGGCATGCGCACCCCGGTCCCGAACAATCGGTGATCACCAGGGGCGCGGTGGTGCTGCGTACGGCAGCCAACTGCGCACCCGTGGTCTACACCGAGGGGCAGGCCGTGTTCATCCTCGGCGGGATCGCCCACGAGGTGGTCAACGAAGGCACCGCGGATGCCGAGGTGGTCGTGACCTACACGCTTCCGGCCGACGCCGCACCCCGCGAGGATGCCCCGGCAATCTGCCAGTAGCTGCGGGTTTGCGTCGGAAAACCGAACCGCGCGGCGGCCACGACCTTGTTTACCGCACCTAAATACCCCGTATCCCTCGCCTGCCCTCTATTGTGTGGCTGTGCCTGAGATGGATCGTCGCAGTGTGATGTTCATGATGGGTCTGGGGGTGGCAGCCGCTGCGTTGCCTGCCGGGGTCGCCAACGCCGACCCCGCGATCGGGGACAACCCGCCCGGACCCGGGCCGGCTGCGCCGGCCCCCGGATCGCCGACACCGGCGGCAGCCAATGCTGCACCGACGTTCCTGTTCCAGGACGAGTTCAACGGCCCGGCCGGCTCTCCGCCCGACCCGGCGTGGTGGCACCTGATCCCGGAGCGCGAGACCATCAAGAACCCGGTCGAGTGGGACAAGCCGTTCAACATGGGCCGCTACGTCACCGACACCGAGCACGCCTTCCAGGACGGCAAGGGCAACCTGGTGATCCGCGCGACGCGCGGCCCGGGCACCACGATCCAGGAGAAGTACGCCAGCGCCAAGGTCGTCGGCAACTGGCGCGGCGGCATCGGCACCACGTGGGAGGCCCGCGTCAAGCTCAACTGCCTCACCGACGGGGCCTGGCCCGCGTTCTGGTTGCTCAACGACGACCCGGTCCGCGGTGGCGAGGTCGACCTGGTCGAGTGGTACGGCAACCGTGACTGGCCGTCGGGCACCACGGTGCACGCGCGGTTGGACGGGGAATCGTTCGCCACCGACCCGCATCCCATCGACAGCGGATGGCACACCTGGCGCATGTCGTGGACGCCGCAGGGCATGTACTTCTGGAAGGACTACGCGCCCGGCATGGAACCGTACTTCGAGGTTCCGGCCAACTCGTTGCAGGACTGGCCGTTCAACGATCCCGGTTACACCTTGGTGCCGGTGTTCAACATCGCGGTCGGCGGCTCGGGCGGGCGCGATCCGAGCGGCGGCAACTACCCGGCCGAGATGCTGGTCGACTGGATCAGGGTCTTCCAGGGCTGACGAACGACGAACGGCCCCCTCCCGCCGGAGGGGGCCGTTCTCATGCGCTACTCGGCGTCCCCCGAAGCGCCGGTACCGCTGTCGGCAGACGACTCGGTGGTGCTCGATGTCTTCGAGGTGGGCCTGGCGAAGGCCTTCTTGATGCCTTCGCCAATCTTGTTGACCGCGGCCGAGACTCGTTCACCGAGCGCCGTCACAGGCTTGGTCGAGCGCTCGCCCGCGCTGCCTTTCACCCCGGGCGTGCCCGGTACGGCGATCGCGCTGTCGCGGACCAGCGGTTTGGTTGTCTCCCGGTCGGATTCCGGTGGCGGGGTCTTCGACGGCTCGTCGGTGGCCGCGGCCGCAGGGGTTTCGGTGGTGGCCGGAGCAGTTGCCGCGGAGACCTTTTCAACGGCCGGAGTGGTAGCCGGCAGCGAAAGGGGTTCTGCCGTCCCCACGGTGAGCGGTTCCTCGGGTTCCGGGGGTGGTGGGTTGATGGCCTTGGCGAAGGCCTGGCGAGCGAGCGCGACGTTGAGATTGATCGTGGTGTCCACAGCGGATATGCCCGCCGAGGCGATGTTCGCGACACTGTGCTGTGCGGCGTTGACGACGTTCGCCGGATCCCCTGAGACGATCGCGGTGCCGACGGCCTCGATGCCGGCGGCCGTCGTGGTGGCAACGGTGAATCCCGCCAACGCAGTGCCCAGCGCGGTTCCCCATGCCTGATACATGGTGGCCTCGGCCAGCCGTGCCACGACCTCGAATTCGCCGCGCACGAGATCGGTCAATTTCATGTACTGCTGGAACCCGCCGATGACAGGCCCGATGAACAGCGGCACAAAGGTCGACATCGCGCCGTCGAGATCACCCGCGGCAGCCTTCTGCAGCGCAGCCGCGGCGGTCGGGGGGAAATTGAGAATCACGGCTTTGACGACCGGCGCGAGCGCCTCGGCGATCTCGCCGAGGGTTTGGGCGTCGGCCGTGCCCTTGGCGATCACGGCGTTGACGATGGGCAGCGGATTGGCGGTCTCGTTCGCGATCGTGGTCTGGATGAACGCTGCGGCCTTCTCGAAGACCGGGGTGAAGACGTCGACGGGGTTGTCGACGGCTGCGGTGAGTTGCACCGAGTGGCTTTGGATTTCGGGCGGGGGAGCGGCGACGGGAGTGACGGCGATGACGCCGGCGCCGACCAGGGCGATGCCGACCGTGGCGTACGGTCGTAGAGCGAGTGGCAACTCGGTCTCCTTCGGTTCAGGTGAGGGTGTCAGCCATCACTGACCGCGTGAAGGTATCCGGGAAGTCGGCGAAGAACATTCGCATTCTGTAACACGTTCCAATTATGAAAATCCTGGGTTTGGATCAGTGGTTGTTGCGGTAGGACCGCGGTGAGACCCCGACGCGGCGGCTGAACGCGGTCGCGAAGTGATTGGGCGTCGAAAAGCCGACGGCTGCACTGATATCGGTGATCGTCCGAGTTGTGGTCAAGAGCAGCGTCTTGGCGCGATCGATCCGGCGGTCGAGCACGAACTGGTACGGCGTGGTGTGAAATGCGGCCCGGAACGCCTTGATGAACTTGCTCACGGGCATGCCGACCAGCGCGGCAAGCGCTTCCAGGTGGATCTCCGAGTCCAGGCTGTCCTCAAGGAATTCGACAAGCAGTGAGCGGGCACGGGCGTCCAGTGTGCATGCGCCGCGAGCCCGCTCGGGCGGTGTCACCGTGTACTTGTCGGTGATCAGCAGGCGGACCGTTTCGGCGAGCGTGTCCTGAAGCAGGCGCGCGAGCGCGTCGTCGCGGTCTGCGGCGCCGGCGATCTTGTCGACCAACTGATGGATCAACGGGTCGCGGTGTTTGATGCGGGGGATCAGCGGTGTCGACCCCAGCAGTCGATGCGGGATCGCGATCTCGCAGTATCCGGCCGCATCACCCTCGACCAGGGCCGCGCACCGATTGCCCGCGGGCACCACCCAGATATCGCCGGCAGTCGGCAGCGTCCGGCCGGACGGGCCCCAGTCGAGGTCGGTTTCCATCGACCGCAGGTGCCCGAGGCGGTGAACGTAGACCAGATGCCTGCTGTCGTCGAAACAGCACCAATCGGTCGAGGCGCGAATCTGTTCGGTGGCGTACCTGAAGGTCATGCCGCGAGCGGCGACAGTCTTCTCACCGAGCACGATGCGCGGTGTCAGCGGCCGATCACCGTCCCACGGTTTCATGCGCGCGACACCTCCGTTGACGACTCCGTCAATCGGGCAGGAGTTTAAGCCAGTGCGTTTGAGCGGGACATCGATTTCAGTCGATTGCGGGCATCCCTCGATAGACTCGCTGAGCGGTCACGTTGCCGACGGCAACCGGTCGTGACCTCGGTCTGGGGGATTGCGGATGGCGACGGAACGGAGCGCCCATCGCCGCACGGTACGCCGCGCAGGCGCGGTGCTGGTTGCGGTCATGCTCGTCGCATGCGGTGTTCCGACCGCAACACCGTCACCGTCTCCGGCGCCCAGCGCCTTTGCCTTCCAACCCTTGTGGCCGTTCGCTTCGCAGCAGGAGGCCGACGACTGGCTGAACGGCCAAGCCGCGGCGGGTCACTCGCCCTGGCACGCCGACGCCAAGGCCACGGCGCTGTTCTTCACCCAGAACTATCTCGGCTTCACCGAGGTCGACCGGACGACCACCGTGGCAGAGGAACCGGGCGAGGCATGGGTGGGCGTCGGCTACCCGCTGCCCGATGCGCGCTCAGCGACCGTCGCGACCATCCACCTGGCGCGGTTCGGCCCGCGGCCCGATGCGCCATGGGAGGTGGTCGGCACTCGCGACGACGTGCTGACGCTGGAGACCCCGCCGTACGGCAGCACCGCGGCCTCGGTCATCGAGGCGGGTGGCGTCATCACCGGCGTGGACGAAAGCATGCACCTGCAGGTGCGACAGAGCACGCAAGCCGGCGTGCTGGGGGAAGACTGCTGCGCTGCGGCCGGCGGAGAGGCGCAACCCTGGTCGGCGCGGGTCACCATGACCTCGCCGCCGCAGCCCGGCGCTCTCACGTTGGTCGTGTGGACCGGCGGGCATGTCGCGACGGTGGAGAAGTTCGCCGTCACCGGCCTGCGCGCGCAGTGATCCGGCGGGCTGACGTAGCGACCGTCAGGAGTCCTGAAACGGCTGCACCGCCGTCCGCAGCACGCCCGCGGGCGGCGGCCGCAGCGCCGACGCGATCTCTGCGAGCGGGACCGGCGCGGCCACCACAGACTGCCACGGGTAGCGATCCCGGGTGCGGTCCAGGAACGCCACGGCCCGGTCGAGGTGGCGCGGTTCGTAGTTGTGCACGCCGGTGATGGTGAGCCACTGCCGCACAACGGTTTCCGGGTCGATGGGCAATGCGGGGCCGGGCCGCACCGAACCCGCAAGCACGAGGATGCCGCCGACGTCGAGCCGATCGAGCGCGGCTGCGACGGCGCCGGTGGATCCGGTGTAGTCGATCGCCACGTCGACCGCGGTGCCGTCGGATGGTCTACCGCCGAACCGTGTGGTGAGCGCGAGGCGTTCGGCGTCGACATCGACCACCTGCGCGTCGGCACCGGCATCCGCACACGCCGCGACAGCGGTGAGGCCCAACATGCCGGCACCGCCGATCAGCACCCGGCGGCCGGCGAGTGCACCCGCGGCTTCGAGCGTGGCCATGACCGTCGCGGTCGCGCACGCGGCAGGCGCCGCCACGGCGTCCGGCAAGGTGTCGGGAACCGCGGCGATCGCCGTACCGCGGGGCAGCAGGACATGTTCGGCATACGAACCGGACAACGCCCAGCTTCCGTCGAACGGCTCGTGGCCCACCTTACGTACCGAACGGCACTTGGCGGTGAAACCGGAAAGGCAGCGCGGACATTCACCGCATGCGACGGTGACCGACCAGACCACCCGCCGGCCGATCTCGACCGTCGCATCCGCGCCGGCCGCCACCACGTCGCCCACGGCCTCATGTCCGAGGATCGACGGGCAGGCCGCGGGCCGTCGTCCGGTGACGGTGTGCAGGTCGCTGCCGCACACCGTGGCCAGCCGCACCCGCACCAGCACGTCGCCGTCAACCAGCTCGGGTATGTCGACTTTGCGCAACTCGATGCCGGTGCCCCCGGTCCAGACCGCGGCCATGGTCACACGAGGCGTGAACGGATCCACCCGGACAACCTTTCGATGGCGTAGACGATGACGAAGATGACGATCACGATGGCCCCGGCGACATCGAAGTTCAGGGTCCGGATCGACTCGAAGAGCAGGTACCCGATGCCGCCCGCGCCGACGATGCCGAGGATGGTCGAGGTGCGGATGTTGACGTCGAACAGGTACAGGCTCGCCCCCACCATCGCGGGGACGGATTGCGGAATCACCGCGGACAACAACGTGTTCCACCAGCCGCCGCCGACGGATCTGACGGCTTCCATGGGGCCGGGATCGATCTCCTCGACGGCATCGGCGACCAGCTTCGCCAGGAAGCCCACCGATCCGATGGCCAGCGCACACGTTCCGGCGACGGGCCCGAGCCCGAGCGCCGCGACGAACACGACCGCGAGAATCAACTCGGGCACCGCGCGTACCACCAGGATCCAGCTCCGCGCCGCCCAGTACACCGCGGCATGCGGCGTGACATTGCGGGCCGCCAGGACGCCGACCGGGATGGACAGGACGACACCGATGGCGGTCGAGACCACGCCGATCGCTACGGTTTGCGCTGCGGCGGTGAACAACTCGGCACCCAGCGCGGTGAAATTGGGCGGCAGCATCCGGGTGAAGATCTCGACGGACGGCCCCACCCAGGTGAACAGCGACAGCGGGCTGATCTTCAGAACCACGAGAGCCGTGAGGCACGTGCCGAGCAGCAGACCCGTCAACGTGAACCGGACGACGCGGTCCCGGAACGGATGGCCGTCGGTGGGCGACAGCAACATCCTGCGAATGAGGATCGCCAGCAGCTCCATGACCGCGATGATCGCCAGGATCACGCAGACGATGCCGAGGGCACGCGGATAGATCAAGCCGCGCAACGCATCCTGGAGCGCGAAGCCGATACCGCCGGCCCCGACGAACCCCAGCACCACCGACATGCGCAGGTTGATGTCGATGCGGTAGACGAAGGTCGCGATCCACGACGGGACCACCTGGGGAACGACCGCGTTGAGCATCTCGCGGAAGTAGCCTGCGCCCGTGGTGCGCACGGCTTCCCGCGGTCCCGGGTCGGTCTGCTCGATCGCGTCGGCGAACAGCTTCCCGAGCATGCCGATCGAATGCAGCGCCAGCGCGAGAACCCCTGGCAGCACACCGATCCCGAGCGCCCGCACGAACAGCACTGCGAACAGCAGATCCGGCATGGCCCGGCAGAACGTGATGACCGCGCGGGCCATGGTGTACACCGCGGGGTGCGGGGTGGTGTTCCGGGCCGCCATGAACGCCAGCGGCACCGACGCGACGGCGGCCAGCGCCGTACCCAGGACCGCCATCAGCAGTGTCTCGACCGCCAGCCCCGCGATCCGGCCCGGATCGTCCAGCCGCGGCGGGACCATGCGTTCCAACAGCGCCACGACCTCGTCGAGCCCGTCGAGCAGCGCGGCCGGGGCGAAATCGATCGCCCACGCCGACCCGATCGTCGCCACGACGGCGGCAACCGCGATGAGCTGCAAAAGGCCCGGCAGCGTGCGTCGAGGCAGTGCCGGGGCCGCTGTGCGCTCGGTGAGGCCGGTGCTCATGACGGGTGAGCCCGCGACACTGCGGGATCGACGCGCTGGTAGATCGCCATGGCGTCCTCGCGTGTCATCCCGACGGCTGGACGGTCGAGCACTTTCCGGCCGCCGCGCAGGCCGACGATCCGGTGTGCCCAGCCCAGCGCGAGATCGACCTGATGCAGCGTGCACACCACGGTCAGCTTCTCCTCGATGCACACCCGGAACAGCAGATCCATCACGACGCCGGCATTCTCGGGATCCAGCGATGCGACGGGCTCGTCGGCGAGCAGCAGCGCGGGTTTCTGCATCAGCGTGCGTGCGATGGCGGCCCGTTGCTGCTGGCCTCCGGACAGCGTGTCGGCGCGACGCTCGGCGAAGTCGGCCAACCCGACCCGGTCGAGATGCGCGAGCGCCTCGGTGCGCATCCGCTTCGGATAGGTCAGCGTGCCGTAGCGGGGCAGCCGCAGTTGTCCGAGGCCGCCGATGAGAACGTTTTCCAGGCAGCTCAGCCGGCCCACCAGATTGAAGTGCTGGAAGACGAAGCCGACGCGGCGCCGGAGGCGACGCAACTGGGCGGACGACGCCTGGTCCACCCGGATGCCGCCGACGTCGACGGTGCCTGAGGTGACGGGGTGCAGGCCGTTGAGGCAGCGCAGCAGCGTGGACTTGCCGGACCCGGACAGCCCGAGCAGCATCAACAGCTCGCTGCGGTGCACGTCGAGCGACACCTCGTCGAGGGCGAGTGTGTCCCCGAACCGTTTGGTGACGTCGCGGGCGCCCACGACGAGGTCGTCGCCCGCGACGGGATGGTCGGTGCCCACGTCAGCCCTTGCACTTGTCCGAGCCGGTCACGTCGCAGACGTGGCGGACGCCGTCGTAGTCGGAGTTGTCGACCGGTGCGACGCCCCACGCCCGCTCATCGGTGATGCGGCACGCGTCGCCCGTGCAGAAGCCTTCTGCCTCGAAGTTGGCGACGTTGGCCTTGGTCGTGAAGATGGATCTGAGTTTGTCGATGGCCTCGGTGCCGAGGGAATCGTTGGCTGCGAACACCGAGCCCGCGATCATCTCGGACTTCCACACGGTCTTGAGCTGGCCGGGTTTGAGGTCGCCTTTGGCGATCATGGTCTTGTCGACCATTGTGTCGAACGCGAACCCGGCGTCGCAGTCGCCGTTGGCGATCGCCAGCGCCGACGAGTCGTGGCCACCGGCATACACCGGGGACATCGCCGCGGAGATGTCGGCTTCTGAGCCCGACTTGAGCACCCCTGCCTCGATCAGGCCGGCTGTCGGATACAGGAATCCCGACGTCGAGCCCGGGTCGACGAAGCACACCTTCTTACCGGCAAAGTCCTTGAGCCCGTTGATGTTTGCCTCGTCAGCCCGGGCCAGGCCGTACGACTGGTATCCGGGCGGCGCACCCTGGTCCTTGATGACGGCCCCGACCGGCGTGATCTTGGCTCCGTTGACACCGGCGACCACGTAGGCGAACGGTCCGAAGAACGCGAGGTCGACGTTGTCGGCGATCATGCCTTCGACCACGCCTGCGTAATCGGAGGCCTGCACGAATTCGACCTTGGCGCCGGTCTCCTTCTCCAGCAGTTTGATCAACGGGTCGTAGCTGGCCTTGAGGTCGGACGAGTTCTCCGCGGGGATTGCCGCGAGCGTGAGGGTCTCGGGGAAGCCCTGCGCGGTGGTGGTGCCGGACCCCGAGTCGGAGCCCGAACATCCTGAGAGGGTGAGGGTTATGGCGGCGACGGCCGCGGCTGCGGCCGAGATGCGGCGAAACTTCATGGCGCGCTGAACCTTTCAAGGAGCGGGGGAGCGGATGTGCGTGGTCTGCCCCACACCCTGGCGCTTGGTCTATACCAGCAGATGCATCGTCGCGAAACGGAAGGTGAACAACACGGAACGCCTTGGTCTATACCAAGGACTGGTATCGTTGCCGCGTGACCGCGAGCGCAGAACCTCGGGTTCTGAAGCACCAAGTCGTCCGTGCACAGCTCGATCGCATGCTCGACGGAATGCAGGTCGGAGACCCCTTTCCTGCCGAACGTGAGATCGCCGAGAAGTTCGCGGTCGCCCGCGAGACCGTCCGGCAGGCCCTGCGCGAACTGCTGCTGGCCGGCCGGGTGGAACGCCGTGGCCGCACGACCGTGGTCGCCCGGCCCAAGATCCAGCAGCCGCTGGCGATGGGCTCGTACACCGAGGCGGCCAAGGAGCAGGGCCTCAGCGCAGGCCGCGTCCTGGTGGGCTGGACCGATCTGGAAGCCGACGACGTGCTGGCCGATCAGCTGGGCATCGCGGTCGGTGATCCGATCCTGCAGCTGGAGCGCGTGCTGATCACGGATGGGGTGCGCGTCGGGCTGGAGACCACGAAGCTGCCCGCGGCGCGTTATCCGGGGCTGCGGGAGAGCTTCGACTACGAGGCCTCGCTCTACGCGGAGATCCGCAGCCGTGGGATCCGATTCGAGCGCACGGTCGACACCATCGAGACGACGCTGCCGGATTCGCGGGAGTCGGCACTACTGACCGTGGACATCCGCACACCCATGTTCCTGCTCAACCGGCTGTCCTACGACCAGCGCGGCGTCGCCATCGAGCAAAGACGCTCGTTGTACCGTGGTGACCGCATGACTTTCACCGCTGTAATGCATGCGCCGTAAGGATGCGCATTTGTGACCTATTTGTGACTATTGACCTGCGGAAACGCCGAATATTGGGTGTTGACATCACTCTGAGGAATCTCTCAGATCGTTGACTCGGTTGCTGCGTCGACGGCCAGCTACCCGTATGGTGCTCGTGTGGGTCGACACGCCTTAGCCTCCAAGCGACGGAAACCGTCGATCGGCATGGCTGCACTCGTCGCTCCCGCAGCCCTCTTTTTCGTCGTAGGCGGAAGTGCGTGCCCACTCGCCGGCCACGGCACGACCCTGTCCGGTGCCGACGATGCGGCGCCCGCGCGCGTCGAACTCGTCGCCGCACCGCCGGCGCAGCCCGCGCCGCCACCTCCGCCACCCGAATCGGGATTGAGCCTGGTCTCCGACCACGTCATCTCCGCGTCGCGGTGGCGTGTCGTCCCTGAGGCCCAGATACCCCGCCCGCTGCCCGTCGGCGTCGCCAACGAACGCGGCCTGCAGGTCAAGACCATTCTCGCGGCGCGCGCCGTCAGCGCGGCCTTCCCCGAGATCGTGGAGATCGGTGGGGTGCGGCCGGACGCGCTGCGCTGGCACCCGGACGGGCTCGCGATCGACGTGATGATCCCCAACCCCAGCAGCGCGGCGGGCATCGCGCTGGGCAACGCCATCGTGCAGTTCGCGCTGCGCAACGCCGAGCGATTCGCGCTGCAGGACGCGATCTGGCGGGGCACCTACTACACCCCGAGCGGTCCGCGCAGCGGCGGCTACGGTCATTACGACCACGTGCACCTCACCACGTACGGCGGCGGCTATCCGACCGGCGGCGAGGTCTACCTGCGCTGAACTCGGCCGTCAGCCCAATACGACCGATTCGAGCATCAGATCCCGGACCACCGTCTGGTACTCGCCGTGGGTTTTGTGCTCGATCGTGTCGAACCCCGTGCCCTGCTGTTGCCGCATGTACTCGCGGTACTTCGGCGCGCCCGGGATACGTACGTTGTCGGCGACCACGATCGACCCGGGGTGTAACCACCCTCGCTCGGTGATGCTGTGCAGATCCGGGAGATACGCGCTCTTGATGTGATCGAGAAACAACAGGTCCAATGCGCCCGCGGCGAAGCCGTGCTCTTCGAGCACCCGCAGCGTGCGTCCACCGTCGCCGATCATGCCGACCACGCAGGTGATCCGGTCGTCGACACCCGCGTGGGCCCAGATCCGGCGCGCGATCGCGGCGTTGGCCTCGGCCCACTCGACCGAGAACACCCTGGCGGTGGGCGCGGCCCGGGCGATGCGCAGCGCGCCGTAACCGCAGTAGGTGCCGAGTTCGAGGGCGAGGCGAGTGTCGGCCCGTCGTACCGCGGCGTCGAGCAGTTCACCCTTCTCATCGCCGACGCTGATCAGGAACGTCTCGTCGTACGCGAACCGGTCCATGGCGTCGAGCACGGCGTCGATGTCACCCTGGCGCGCGTTGGTGAGGACATACTCGGCGACCGCGGCCTCGCGTCCGTCGCCGAACTGGCCGGTGCGGGCGAACGTGCGCGGGAACAGGAACGTGTTGATCACCGACCAGCGCAACGGAGCCAAGAGCCGTTTCACCGCCATCAGCGTTTACCCTCGCTCGACGGAACATCCTGGGGCGCAACGGTTGGCGCATGGTTGGTCGCGAGGTAGCGGGCGATCTGCTTGGCCAGGCGCGGGGCGTGCCGACGGATCGACCGCAGTGGACCGTTGGGCGGGATGCCGTAGCCGATGGCGAACATCCCGTCACGGACGTGACCGGCGAAACCGCCGCGGGGATTGCCGCGGTCGTCAAGAACATCGAGATGCCCGATCAGGCCGTCGAGATCTGCGCTGAAGCCGGTCGCGGCGATGATCACCTCGGGCTCGACCGACGATCCGTCGCTGAGAACCACGCGGTCCGGTTCGATCGCATCCACCGCGGCGACCACCTGGATGCGCCCGGCGCGGACCGCGCCGACGAGCTCGTCGGCCAACGTCGGGATACGTCCGCGTTGTTCGACGGTGGCCTTCAGTCCCAACGGCGGCCGGTGAAAGCCGTAGGCCGACAGGTCGGCACGCCACATGAGTCGATGCGTGCGGGAGATCAGAGGGTCGATGACGCTCGCAGGAACCCGGGCCGAGAGCTCGAGGAACATGTCCGACGGGATCGGGCCCATGGCGCGCCGCACGAGATGCGGCGGAGTGCGGACCGCGAGCCAGATGCGGCCCGCGTTGTTCTCGGCGAGTTGGACCGCGATGTCGGCCGCCGAGTTCCCGGCGCCGACGACGAGGACGTCGCGGCCCTGATAGGGCCGGGCGCTGACGAAGTCACCCGAATGCACGAACTCGCCCGTGAAGCGGCCGAGCCCGGGCCACGGCGGGACGGTCGGCGTCCGGTAATTACCTGTGGCGAGCACGATTATCGGGGCCTCGATCACGCCCGACGACGTGTCGAGCTGCCAGCTGCCCCGCGCGTGGTCGATGCGGTGGACCTCGCACCCGAGTTGCAGCGGGATCTTCTGGCGCTGCACATAGCGGTCGAAGTAGGCGATCATGTCCTCGCGCGTCGGCCACCGGCCGGCCGTGAGGGGGATCCGTTGGCCCGGCAGATGCGAGATGAAGCCCGTGGTGTTGAGGCGGAAGTTGTCGTAGCGGGTCCGCCACGAAATCGCCGGTGCCGCTGCACGATCGATCACCAGTGTGCCGACACCGTGCCGGTGCTTGAGTTCGCGCGCCACTGCCAGACCGGATGGACCCGCGCCGATCACGACGGCGTCGAATGGATCCCGGGCCTCCGTGGTCATTCACACCTCCGTTCGCTCAGCGATCACGGTTTGCCAGGAGGAGCTGGCGCTGCGGCATCAGTGCTTCACAGCGTAACCGAAGGAAACTCCCAGCAAGCCCGCCGTCCATGATTGACGCTATCGCGGAGTCGTTCCCTTGGGAATGTCCGTGCTCACCTGGCATGTGTTCTGTCCCTTGGTATTTTCCTGATCAAAGAATTACGGCCGGGCTGCGTCCCGGCGGTCCGGCCCGGATCGGCGCAAGCGCCCGCGGAATCGAGATGTGCGGCTGTAACATCGCAATTCGTCACCGTAGCTAGCACTGTCGTCGGCAAAGGGCACCAACCTGCTGCACCGCATTGCCCGCCTAGTCATCGCGGCACCGCGCCTGACCATCGCCGTGGCGGCGGTGGTGGCCGTCGTTGCGGCCATCTTCGGCATCCCGGTGGCAAACCTTCTTTCCCCGACCGGGTTTGAGGATCCGAACTCCGAATCAGCCGTCGCGACACGACTTCTCGCCGAGCGGTTCGGTCAAGGCGATCAACAGCTCGTGATACTCCTGTCAGGGCAGGACGGTGTCGACAGTGTGGCGGTCCGCGGCGCCGGCGTTGCGATCGTCGACGAGCTGCGGCGCTCGCCGCATGTCGCGACCGTGACCTCGGCGTGGACCGCGCCGCCCGCGGCCGCGGCCCAGCTGATCAGCACCGACGGCAGATCGGGATTGATCGTCGCGGGCATCACCGGTGGCGAGCGGGACGCGCCGGAACGCGCCAACATGCTGGCCGACCGGATATCGCGCGGCCACGGCGAAGTGACCGTCCGATCCGGCGGCCCCGCGATGGTCAACTCGCAGATCACCCGGCAGACGCAGACCGACCTGCTCGTGATGGAGTCGATCGCCATCCCGCTCAGCTTCCTGGTGTTGGTCTGGGTTTTCGGCGGCCTGCTGGCAGCGGCGTTGCCGGTCATGGTCGCGGTCATGGCGATCGCCGGATCGCTCGCGGTGTTGCGCCTGATCACGTTCGCCACCGACGTGTCGGTCTTTGCGCTGAACCTGAGCACCGCGATGGGGCTCGCGTTGGCGATCGACTACACGCTGCTGATCATCAGCCGGTTCCGCGACGAGTTGGCCCAGGGCGCACCTCGCGACGACGCCCTCGAGCGTACGTTGGTGACGGCCGGGCGCACCGTGCTGTTCTCCGCGACGACTGTCGCGCTGTCGATGTCAGCCCTGCTGTTGTTCCCGATGCACTTCCTGAAATCGTTGGCTTACGCGGGAATCACCACGGTGTCCTTCGCCGCGATCGTGGCAGTGGTGGTGACCCCTGCCGCGATGGTGGCGATCGGCACCCGCCTGGACTCGCTGGACGTGCGTCGGGCGTTCCGGCGGACCGCGCCGGTCCTTCGTCCCGTCGAACAACAGTTCTGGTACCGCTCAACGGTATTCGTCATCCGCCACGCCGTCCCCATCGGGCTTGCGGGCGTCGCACTCCTCGTGCTGCTCGGGGCGCCGTTCCTCGGCGTCAAGTGGGGCTTCCCCGACGATCGGGTGCTACCGAGCTCCGCGCAGGCCCACCAGGTGGGTGATCGGCTCCGCAGCGAATTCGGCGCCGACCCCGCGACCTCGGTCACCATCGTGGTTCCCGACGCGGCCGGGCTGAGGCCCTCGGACATCAGCCGATACGCCGCCGATGTCTCGCGGGTACCCGGCATCACCGCCGTCTCCGCCCCGACGGGGTCGTTCGTCGACGGTGTGCACGCCGGCCCGCCGTCGGCACCGACCGGCGAGGCGCAGGGCAGCGTATTCCTCACGGCGGCAAGCGCGGCGCCGCTGTTCTCGTCGGCATCCGAGACCCAACTCGACCAGTTGCACGCGGTCCCCGGCCCAGGCGGTCGGGAGGTCGACATCACCGGAACCGCACAGACCAACCGGGGCACGGTGTACGCGATCATGTCTCGGCTGCCCATGGTGCTCGGCCTGATCGCCGCCATCACCCTCGGACTGCTGTTCCTGCTGACCGGCAGTGTGCTGCTGCCGCTGCAAGCCTTGGTGCTCAACGTGTTGTCGCTCAGCGCGGCGTTCGGTGCCATGGTGTGGATATTCCAGGACGGCCACCTGGGCGCGCTGGGTACCACGGCCACCGGCACGCTGGTCACCAACATGCCCGTCGTGCTGTTCTGCATCGCGTTCGGCCTGTCGATGGACTACGAGGTGTTCCTCGTCTCGCGGATCCGGGAATTCTGGCTGGCGTCCGGGCGAACCCGCGCCGACAACGACGAGAGCATCGCCCTGGGCGTCGCGCACACGGGTCGCGTGATCACGGCGGCCGCGCTGGTGATGTCGATCTCGTTCGCGGCGCTGACCGCAGCGCACGTGTCGTTCATGCGGATGTTCGGCCTCGGCCTGACCCTGGCCATCCTGGTCGACGCCACCCTGGTGCGCACGGTGCTGGTGCCGGCGTTCATGCATGTGATGGGCAAGTGGAACTGGTGGGCGCCCGCGCCGCTGGCGTGGTTGCATCGACACATCAGCATCAGCGACGGTCACCGGGCCGTGGCGGCGCAGCAGCAGGATGAGGAGGTGCCGTAACCAATGCCCCGGCGTCGTGTCGTCTGCCTCGGTGACAGCATCACCCGGGGCCAACTCAGTGTCGACTATGTGAAGCTGCTCGGTGGCCGGAGTGCGTTGGCGCCGTTCGTGTTCGGCAATGCCGGCGTCAACGGTGACCTCGCCGAGAACGTGCTGCGGCGCCTCGACACGGTGATCAACCAGCAGCCCGACGTGGTGACCGTGCTGATCGGCAGCAACGACGCCAACGCGAGCATGTCGGCCAAGAACAGCTCGCGGACGACCCGCATGCAGAAGCTCGCGGCGCCGCCGACGATCGAAGGGTTCGCCGACAACGTCGGCGCGATCATCGACCGGCTGGCCTCGGAAACATCCGCGCGGATCGGGCTACTGTCGCTGCCGATCCTGGGCGAGGACATCGAGTCGGAATCGGTACGACAGTCCGGCCGGTACAGCGAGGTGCTCAAGAAGATCGCCGACGACCACGGGGTGGCGTACCTGCCACTGCACGAACGTCAGCTGGCCTACCTGACAACCAGCGGTCACCACTCCGGCACGCGCTACCGCGACGGCCTCGTCCTGATGGGCAGCGGCGCGTTCCAGCACTTCGCGCTGCGCCGCTCGCTGGACGACATCTCCCGGCGCCGGGGGCTGCAACTGACCACGGACCTGCTCCACCAAAACTCGCGGGGTGCAACGATGATCGCCGACCTCATCGAAGAGTTCGTGCTGCGTTGATTCATCGAGGATGATGCGACTGTGGCAATGCAGTCGCATCATCTGATCTGGCGGAGCCTGCGCATGCTCCGCGCGGTGCGGGGCCTGCTCGTGGCCCTCCTGCTGCTGGGAGTGGTCGCGGCAGCGCTGCCGTACGTGACCGTCGCGGCCTTCGGACCCATGGTGCAGGTGGTCGCCGACGCAGGGCAGAGCGGAAACCTCAGCGGGGTATGGGATTTACGCGGACCGCTGGTCGCGCGGGAAGACGGACTGCTGCGGTCGCTGGCAGGTCCGGTGCCGTTCGCGGTGCTGGTCGCGGTCTGGGCCGGATCACTCGTGGCGACCCAGCTGATGTACTTCGTCAACGCGTGGGTCGGCGCGAAGGTCGAACGGGTGCTGT
This sequence comes from Mycolicibacterium mageritense, assembly GCF_010727475.1. Classification (NCBI taxonomy): domain Bacteria; kingdom Bacillati; phylum Actinomycetota; class Actinomycetes; order Mycobacteriales; family Mycobacteriaceae; genus Mycobacterium; species Mycolicibacterium mageritense. The sequence continues at coordinate 1,452,523 of NZ_AP022567.1, read as the reverse complement.
TGACCGACATCCGCCAACGGGTGCACGACCATATGCAGACCTTGTCGCTGGATTTCTTCACCGGCTCGCGCAGCGGCGAACTGATCCAGCGCGTCACCACAGAATCCGCTGGCGTGCAACGCCTTCTGACGGACTGCTTGCTGCCACCGGTGATCGACGCCGTGGTGCTCGCGGTGGTGATCAGCTATCTGGTGGCGATCTCGTGGCAGATGACGGTCGCGGCATTGCTGCTGACACCGCTGGCCTTGCTGACCCTGAGGCTTGCGGGCCGCCAGGTGCAGGCGGTCATGCGGCGGGTGATGAATGCCGAGCGCACCATGGCCTCCGAGGTCGAGCAGACCGTCAGCGGGATCGCCGAGATCCAGTTGTTCAACGCACAACCGGTGCGCAGCAAGCGGTTCCACGCCGCGTCCGACACGGCGGCCAAGAGCGATGCGGCGTCGGTGGTGTGGATGCAGGCCACCGTCAACGGATCGCAGATCTTCGTCGCGCTCAGCACCGTCGTGGTGCTGATCGTCGGCGTCAGCTTCAGTGCCACCTTCGGCCTGACCTTTGCCGGGCTCCTGGTGTTCGCGGGCATGGTGCCGACGATGTTCGGTGCGGCGCAACGTGTTCTGGGCGCCTACACCACCTACCAGTCGGTGGCGCCGAACGCGGCCTCGACCTACGAGCTACTCGACACCCGGCCGTCGGTCCGAGAACCGGCCGATGCCGTCGCGCTCGGCGACGTGCACGGCAACCTGGTGTTCGAGGACGTGGTGTTCGGCTACACCAAGGAGCGGCCCGTGCTCGACGGCTTGTCTTTCTCGGTCGCGGAAGGCGAGACGGTGGCCCTGGTCGGCGGTATCGGGTCGGGCAAGTCGACGGTGTTCAACCTCATGCTGCGGTTCCTCGAGCCGCAGCGCGGCCGGATCCTGCTCGACGGCCACGACATCACGCACGTCACCATCGCATCGCTACGGAACCAGGTCTCCAAACTCGCCCAGTTCCCGTTCTTCACCAAGGACACCATCCGCGAGAACATCCGGCTGGCCCGGCCATCCGCGGACGACGCGGACATCGCCGAGGCATGCGCCCAGGCGCACATCGACTCGGTGATCACCGACCCCGGCAGGCTCGCCGACGGCTACGACACCGTGGTGGATGTGCAGGTGCCCTCCGGTGGACAGAAGCGGCTCATCGCACTGGCCCGCTGCCTTTTGCGCCGGCCCGAGGTGCTGCTGCTCGACGAGCCGACCGAGAATCTCGACGCCGACGAGCGGGCCCGGTTGATCGGCGTGATCCGCGGCTACGCGCGGGATCGCACGTGCATGGTGATCAGTCACGACATGGCGTTCATCGCCGCGGTGGCCGATCGCATCCTGGTTCTCGAGGACGGCCGGATCACCCAGGTCGGCGACCATCGATCGCTGCTGGCCGTCGACGGCCTCTACAAGAGGTTGCACGAGGCGCAGCACGCCGTCGCGGGGTGACGGTTCAGGGGCGTCGGCGTGCGAGCGTCATGACGATGTCGCGGATGGGCTCCTCGCGCAGCGCGCCCCACTCCGGGCCCGCGGCGAAGGCCGCATCGGTGGCCACGAAGCGGTAGCCCGGCAAGTCGCGTTGCGGATTGATCGGAAACTTCATGTGCCACAACCGCTCTGCCACCGCCACGGCGGCGTCGGCGGGCATGGGACGGTCGATCCCCAGCGGCATGCAGATGTCCTGCGTGTGCACCAGGACGTCCATCAACGGGTCGACCTCCTTGGTCATGGGTGGCCGCCGCCGGGAACCGGCCATGGCCCGCAGGCGCGCGGTGATGTCCTGCGGCGTGGCCGGATCAGCGAGGGCCGCGCGGCGCACCATGGCGTCGAAGTTGAACCCCGACTTCAGCGCGGCCACCGCGAGTTCCTTGCGCCCGAGGTGCGACTGCGTGATGTGGACCGCGACATCGCGCACCGTCCAGGCCGTGCACAGCGACTGTGTCGACCACTGCTCCGGTGTGAAGGTGTCGAGCAGGTCGGCGAGTTCGTTGCGCTGCTCGTCGATGGTGCGCCAGATCGTGTCAGAGTCCATGGCTGCTCCTCGTCGTCGTTCTGCAGGGCTATCTGTCGGTCCTCGAACGTACCTTCGAGGAGGTGGCGGCGCGGCGGTTCGAAAGGCGAGGTTGTTCATGGTGCACGATGGGTTCGTGCAAGGGAAGGGTGGCGGCGATCGGTATCGCGTGGTGTCGCTGTTCTCCGGTGCCGGTGGCCTCGACGTCGGGCTGGACCGCACCGGCCGGTTCGAGCTGCTGAGCGCGGTCGAGCTGGAGTCGACGTTCTGCCGGACGTTGGAGATCAACCGGGACGCCGGCCACTTCGGACATGCCGGCACCGCCGTGGTGTGCGCCGATCTCTCGACGCTCGATCCCTTCGAGTTCATGGACGAGCTGGGCCTGGAGCAGGGCGAGTTGGATGTGCTGGTCGGTGGGCCGCCGTGCCAGTCGTGGTCCACCGCAGGCAAGCGCGGCACGGTGGGCGATCCTCGGGGCCAACTGATCTGGCACTTCCTGCGATTCGTCGATGCGCTGAAACCCAAGATGTTTCTGATGGAGAACGTGCGCGGTCTCCTGTCTGGGGCGTTGGTGCACCGCCCGATCAAGGACCGGCCCAACAAGGGTGGTCCCGAGCTCCGTCCGGAGGAGCTACCGGGTTCGGCGATCGCGGCGTGGGCCGAAGACCTGCACAAGATCGACAACGGCGCGTATCGCGTCGACGTGTTCGAAGTCAACGCGGTCAACTACGGTGCGCCCCAGCTGCGTGAGCGCGTGCTCTTCATCGGCAACCGGCTCAACAAGGTCATCGATTTCCCATCCCCGACACACGGATTCGAGCCCGGGCTGGCGCCGCACAAGACCATGGGCGAAGCGCTCGACGGGTTCGTCGACACCGAACCCGTGCTGATGGATTTCTCGCCGCGCAAGAAGCAGTTCCTGTCGCTCGTTCCGCCTGGCGGCAACTGGCGGTCCCTGCCCGACGACGTGGCCCGCGCGTCGATGGGCGCCGCGTACTTCGCGAAAGGCGGTCGCTCGGGCTGGTGGCGGCGGCTGTCGTGGGATCTGCCGAGCCCCACCATCACGACGCTGCCCAACCATTCGAGCACCAGCATGTGCCACCCCACCGAGACCCGTGTGCTCTCGGTCGCCGAATGTGCCCGGATCCAGGAGTTTCCGGACGGCTGGGTGTTCGACGGCACCCCGCAGCAGCAGATGGCCCAAGTCGGCAACGCCGTCCCGGTCAAGCTCGGCGAGGTCGCCGGTGAGCTGATCGCCGAGCACCTCGACCGGCCCGCGCTGGGTCGCAACCGATCCGAGGCCCGCGAGGTCATGCGGCGGGTCTATGTGAACTCCCACGTGCGCACCAGGTCGTGGTGGAAGAACGGACAAGCCGTGATCTTCGACGCGGCCGCCGGGGTGGGCCGCTACCGGGAACCCGAGCGCGCCTAGAACGAGCCGTTGAAGATCCGCTCCCACATATCGTCTTCTGCCCCAATCAAGTTGAATGCCTGCCGGAACGACTCCGCCAGCTGCAGGCGCGCCTCGACGACGTGCTCGAAGAACGTCTTGCCGCCGTGGGCCTGCGCGAATTCCTTCTGCGCCTGCCGGATCGCGCGGAACACCCACTTGTGCGCGTCGGTGACGCCGGTGACGAACTCCCACAGCTCCTTGCCCACCAGGGTGTGGACATAATCGCCCGTCCCGCGGACCACCATGGCCGGCTTGTTGTTGAGGGAGCCCGGCGTGCCGTAGGTGATGCCGATGACGATGTCGCAGCCCGTGGTGTCGCGAATCTCGGGGAACCGGGCGATCATGTTGTGCGCGTGGTCCTGGTTCATGGTCCACGGGCCGGCCTTGAGCGTGAGCAGGAACCGCACGCCCGCGATCTCGATCTCCTTGTCGATCGGGCTCCACAGGTTCGACGTCGCGGCGACGGTCTTCTCCGGCGGGGTTTTCGCTCCGAAGATTGGGAAGATCTTGTCCTCCACGAACTTGCCGAACGCCGTGGCGTCACCGTGGGGCAGCTTCGAGTTCTGCACATACTCGGCGGCTTCGAACGGCGAGAAGATGTTGTACGCCGGCGCCATGGCCAACATCAGGAACGGGTTGATGTTGACGTCGACCGAGTTGACGTCTGTCATCTCCCGGACCTTCTGGAACCGGCGGTCGATCAAATCACGCGTGACGTTGACAACCTCGCGGAACTGGTCGTCGGGCATCGCGTCAGCCAGCGGGGTCGGGCGGACGAACTCGGCGGTCTGCGCTACCTCCGGCGCCTCGTCGTCGGGGACCGGCGGCACCACGACCACATCGCCCTCAGTCGTGACGACGCGTGCTGTCTCCGAGTCCGAGCTGTCCACGGGTGGAGTGTATGGGTGGGGTGTGACAGGGCTGGGCGTCCTGCGTGTGTGGAGCCGATGACGGGAATCGAACCCGCGTATTCAGCTTGGGAAGCTGGTCCGCGCTGGCCACCGGTGTTTGTGTGTGATCGCAATACGGTTTGACCTGCAATAACTCGCCCTTGGATGTCCGTGGGGATCCTCGTCTGATCTCGCCTTGTGACACTGCGGCGACACCGGCGGTCTATTGCAGTACGCCGCGTCGTTTAGCGGTGAGACCTTGGGGTAGGTGCTTCGCCAGGCGAGACACACGCTCGGTGGATGCACCTATCTGCCTCAATCCGGACCTAATCTGGCCAGTTAGACACCTAGATTCGCTCTGCAGCGGCACAGGCAAGGGTGCCGCTGCCCACCACTCGCACCGCAAGGTCAACGTGCAGGATCTACCTTGACCTAGGGCGCCGAAGGAAGAGGTAGCGGTGGAATTCGCAACCTTTGAAGCAATCCGACTAGGGGACGCGAATCTTGAACTCAATGAACGACTTGCTTGGGAACTGAAGGGCACGCGGCTCCGCGCGACACATCGTCTCCGGTCGGTGCTGACAGTGCCAATGACGCTCGTTGCGTTGGTAGGGACGTTTGAGCCGCATCGCCCTACATTCGTGATCCACGATGGTGCTGCGGGCAAGAACAATGCATGTCGATTAGACGTTCGAGGAACCCATCGCAACAGGCGCACAGACCAGAAGGTATGGACTAACCAGTCACACCTGCACCTCTGGCGTGATGACTGCCTGGAAGCACATGCGATTGATCCGATCCCGCCATGGCCTCCCGCGTGGTTCCAGGATGATGACACTGAGGTGACATCTGAGCAGCTCAGGGAGATTTTTGAGATGTTTTGTCAGATGTTTCACGTTAAATTGGGTGATGCATACGATTGGACAGACCCTCTGGCCTTGATCCCTGATGAGCCGACTGCAACAACCGAGGACGGAGACGTGATTCCATGACCGCAAACTGCATGGACTTCGCGACGGCTCTCCAGGTGCTGCGCGGCGACATCAGCTGCCGTTTGTCCCACGATGAGTCGACGCTGATTGTTACCACTGGTCGATTTTTCTCAGACGGGGATGCGGTAGAGCTACTTGTGCGTCCGTCGGACGATGGTGCTCGCGTCATAATCAGCGACGGCGGGCTGGCCAGTGCTCGTCTGGACCTTTCAGGGCCGGGCCTCGGATCTACGCGTGCGAAGTCACTATGGAAGGACATCCTGGCCGAGTTCGGCGTCCGCGAAGCGGGCAGTCGTGTGTTCGTTCAGGCGACCCACGAGACAGCCGCAGCGGGAATTTCAATATTGGCCGATGCGTGCATTGCCCTAGACAGTATTCATCTGCTAACCGCGGGTGAACGGCGCACGTTCGCGGACAAGGTTCGTTCGTGGCTCAAAGAGGAAGCTGGCTACACGGTCAAAAGGACAAGCGTTGTTGACAAGTACGGCAGCCCGCAAACGGTGACTGCTGTTGTTGATAGCCCGCGCGGAGAAGTCATCATCCAGGGTGCCAGTGGGCGAAAACTGAGCGACCTACGGTCATCTTTGGAGCACGCGTTCTGGGTGATGGGAGGGCTTGGAGAGAACGACCACCCGCTTGGGAACCGCCTGACCTTGCTTGAGTCAGTGCCTGGACGTAATTCGAGCGAGGACACGTTACGGAGCCTGGTACGCCGAATTTCTGAGTCCAGCTACGTTGGCTCGTTCGAGGGGCAGCTTTCGGTCCAGCGGTTCCTGGGTGCGTCGGAGCTGCCTGGGACTCGCGACTTTGTTTTCGAATCGTTGGGCCAACTATCCGGAGTCTTTATCGGCGGCAGCCGAGCTAATGACGCCGGGGATCCTGAGGCAATCGAACCGCCCCACGCTGGCAAGTAGACGGTTAGGAACGCGAGCAAACCGCAAAAGCCGTCTCCATGCGCCGTTGTTTGGAGAGAGATGGGGTGCTGGCAGTTCGAGGCAAACCGTATGAGTCTTCTTCGGGGTTCTCCCCACGCCCTCAACTCGGGATAGACGAAGCGGCAAATAACGCTGCGACCGTTCGCAACAACTATGACTGACCGTGTCGCCGCGACCGCCTCTGCTCTAAGCCGTTTCAACGATAAATAGACATTGTTATGGCTGTTCCCCGGCAGGTTGAGGGGTAAGTCAAGCCTGGCGATCAATTCCTCTTCGAGCATCTAAGGCTCGCGACATGCAACCAAGGAGACGAGAGCGTTGTGGGTCATCAGCGGTGTATTTCTTCCTCTCCGCTCGGTGTAAAAGTCAGCCGGGTTCCCGAACCCACTCGCCGCAATCGGATACCCAACTGGTGGGCTAGCAGTACGCCAACTGTGTTACGGAATGTCGAACCGTAGGCGTTGTCTCTGTAGTGGTAGAGAATCCGGTTGTAGAGGCTCTGGCTGCTTGGCGGCTTACCACTGGACGGCGGACGCGAAGGGCTGATACCTGTGTAATCCCAAAGTGAGTCCGTCCCTCCCTGACACTGTGCGGTGTCAATATTCTTGGGAATTTCGCGAAACCACCACGAGGAATGATCAAGACTTGTGGATCTGGGAGGGCGTGCCTTCCCGCAAATATGATCCCGGTAGTCACTTGATCAAGTCAGCGTTGCAGCGCTGGCGGAAAGGCACGCTTCGTGCTCACGGTAGTCAACAACAACGAAGGTTCCAACCCGGCCGGCCAAGACCGCTCGATCCTCGATGAGATCGTGCGTGACGGGGCCCGGCAGATGCTCGCCGCGGCACTGCGCGCTGAGGTCGCCGCCTATATCGACCAGTTCGTCGATCAGGTCGATGAGAATGGGCACCGGCTGGTGGTGCGCAACGGGTATCACCACGAACGTGAGGTGATGACCGCCGCCGGTGCGGTCGCGGTGAAAGCACCCCGGGTCAACGACAAGCGTGTCGACCCGGAAACCGGTGAGCGGCAGAAGTTTTCGTCGAAGATCCTGCCTGCGTGGGCACGCAAGAGCCCGGAGATCTCTGCGGTGCTTCCGTTGCTGTACCTGCATGGGCTGTCCTCCGGTGATTTCGGGCCCGCCCTGGAGCAGTTCCTGGGGTCGGGCGCGGGGCTGTCAGCAGCCACGATCACCCGGCTGACCAGTCAATGGCAGAAAGAGGCCGCCGCCTTCGCCGACCGGGCTATCACCGCCGATTATGTGTACCTGTGGGTCGACGGCATCCACCTCAAAGTGCGTTTGGAGCAGGAGAAACTATGCCTGCTGGTGATGATCGGGGTCCGCGCCGACGGCAAGAAGGAACTCATCGCCCTGGCTGATGGGTATCGGGAATCGACCGAGTCGTGGGCCGATCTGCTGCGCTCGTGCAAACGCCGCGGCATGACGGCGCCGGCCCTGGCGGTCGGGGACGGGGCGCTCGGGTTCTGGGCCGCGCTGCGGGAGGTGTTCCCACAAGCGCGTGAGCAACGCTGCTGGTTCCATAAACAAGCCAATGTGCTTGCTGCACTGCCGAAATCAGCACACCCCAACGCGATCAAAGCGATGCAGGAAATCTACAACGCCGAAGACGACACGCACGCACGCCAAGCGATCGTGGCCTTCGAGAAGGCTTACGGCGCCAAGTACCCCAAGGTTGTGGCCAAGATCATCGATGACGCCGACGTGTTGCTCGAGTTCTACCGGTACCCGGCCGAACACTGGATACACCTGCGCACCACTAACCCGATCGAATCCACCTTCGCGACCGTGCGACTGCGGACCAAGGTCACCAAAGGCCCCGGATCCCGCGCTGCGGGTCTGGCGATGGCCTACAAGCTGATCGAGGCCGCACAGGCGAAATGGCGAGCGGTCAACGCACCCCACCTGGTGAAACTGGTCCGCGACGGCGCCACCTTCGAGAAGGGAAAACTCGCCGAAACCGACTCCACCTCACCCACCGAGGAGGCCGCCTGAAACTCGCTCATCCACAAGTCTTGACAATATCTCAACCACCACCCGTGAACCCGGCAGCTTCGGTACTCGGCAGGGACGGCGTAGGACTTCTGTAGGTGTGTAGATGCGCGTGTCGAGGATCGACTCCATATCGTTTGTCAATACCGTGTTGATCCGTGGTGTGGGGTGATCGCACGCAGGTGCATCGACGACGAGTTTCACTCGAGTGCAAGAATGTGCCAATTTTACGTAGGCCCACGGCTTGGCGGTTGCGCTCACGGTGATCGCTTTATCGCGATGATGGGCACCTTCGGGGCGCGCCGCTCGGAAGTGGGTTAGGGCGGCGGGCATAGCCTAAGCACATGACAGCCGCTAGCCAGTGCACGCGATTCGTAGTTGTCGATACCAATGTCCTGTGGTCCTCCGGTGAATTCGAGCAAGGAGTCGGGTGGCAAGAATTACTGACTTGGGCTGAGGACCGACCTGATGTCGAGTTCGTCGTGCCAGAAGTCGTAGTGCTCGAACTTGCACGCCAGGAAGCGGATCGACAACAAAGGTCGTTCACCGCCCTGTCGAAGCAGTGGAGCAAGGCGCTGGGGGCACTCCGGTACGCAGGAGTCAGTATCCCTGAAATCGTAGATTCGTCAGTTGATCTCGCGACGTTAAAGCCAATGTCGCTGGACGATGTCGGCGGCGACATGCGCAAGAAGTTGGCCGAACGCGGCATTCGTCTGTGGCCAGTTCCTGAGGGACGTTCTCATTTGGAAATGGTGCGCAAGTCGCTGGTCCAGCATCCCCCGTTCGACGAAACAGACAAAGGCTATCGAGATGCGCTGATTTGGGAAACAGTTTGCGAGCTGGCTGCTGAATCGACCGATGGTGCCGTTGTGGTCCTGGTAACGAATGACAAGGACTTCCGCGAAGAAGGAGCGGAGCATCTGCACCCAAAACTGGTGGAAGAATTTGACCATCGGATCTGCGCCAGTGTCGCTGTGGGAATTGCCCAGAAGATTCGCGGTGCGATTGAGCACGAAGGCGTGCGCACCAACCGCTATGACGAGTCCCCAGCTGGTGCAAGTGAGGCGTCCTCGTCTAGACCAGCTGAGGATTTTCCGGGTGAAGTGTCTCCGCCAGGCATCCTCCAGTTGGTCCAGGATGGAATCGCCGACCTGTGCGAGCGCAGGTTCTACGGAGAACATCTGCGATTCGATGGACACGAAAGCGATGGGGATCCACTGTTGTTCGGTGAAAAGATCAGCTCGGATATTTCGGATCCGACCGTCAACGAGGTGCTGCCCGATCTCGGGACGGTTGCTCTGGACGAACATGAGACTTTCGAAAGTGGAACAGAGATCGGTTCTGCCACCGTAGAAGCGACGGTCGAGTACGAGGGGTTGATTCATAAGGCTGACTACTACGGCTCTGATGGTGAGTGGCAGCTCGTCGATAGCGATTGGAACGACCACTATTTCAGGGTGACCGGCAGCTTCGAAACTGAGCTTGAGTTCCGCTATGTTGCGAACCCGGCAGCTCTGCTGGCGCTTGAGTTCGTCCCGAAGGACGGTTAAACCCCTAATCGGTTGTTAAGCAACCGAGATGTGAGGCGTTTGTCGTGACTATTTATGGAACAGTGAAGTATGTGAATCGAACAGCATTCTCTAAAACAGCCTCCAATTGGCTAATTCCCGTAGATATTTATAGAGGACGGTCCAATAGCCCAGGTCGGAGGGTGAAAGGTTCACGCTCGCGCACGTTTGGGAACTTGCGTTGTCATGGCTGCGCCGTGGCGAGGTAGCGGGGCTTAGGTGGGTCGACATTCACCTGGAATCTGGCACCCTCACGATCAGAAATAATCGCGCGGCGGCGGACGGTCGGACTGTTGAGAACGATTCCCAGTCCGTCCCCCCGCGTCGCGCTCTGCCCTTGCCGGAACGGCCGCTTGTGGCCTTGCGCTCGGAAGGCCCGTCAAGCGAAAGAACGCTTAGCTCTGCGGGCTGCGAGCGGTCCGTGGGACCACGTGCTCTGCAACGAAGTCGGGCGACCTTATGCTCCTGCGGTTTGTCACGCTACTGGCGTGACACGGTGCGGGCTGCTGGCGTCCGGCACATCAAGCTGCATGCTGCGCCGCACACCTGCGCGACCCTGATGCATCTCAACAGGATTCCCGCCGCTGTGATCGCCGCCTGGATTAGGCATTAGAACACCAGCCTCACGATCAAGCTGTACGCCCACTCGCACGATCTGCGCTTAAATATGCTGGTGCGACTTTGGACCGAGTTGTGATATCTCGTGAAAGTGACGCGGTGTAGTCAAACGTTCGAACAGCGTTTCCGCTGCTCATCGTGGAGCCGATGACGGGAATCGAACCCGCGTATTCAGCTTGGGAAGCTGATGTTCTGCCATTGAACTACATCGGCATGGTTGCGGACGAAGAGTACCAACTCGACCGGCGCGGTGGTCAACGTGGTGCGCCGCGTGGCCCCGGACTCTAAGAAAAACCAGGGTGGACGGCCCGAGGTCGGTTAGCGGCGGGTGGCGAACCTGACCGCACTCGTCGCGTCGCGGCTACGTAGGCGCGACGCGGCTCACGGCCGGCCACGGCGAAACTGATTACCGCAGAGCAGCATTGGCGGGCCGTCCCGCGCGGGCGAGACTCTGAGAGTCCGGTAATGACTCAGGCGACCGTTCTCAAACACCGTCGTTAGCGTCAATTCCCGGGGGCTCATCCAGCGCTGGGTGGAGCAGAGGGTCGCATTCACGAGCCGACAATCGAGGGGTTTCAACACATGGACGTCGTTATCGGAATTGCCATGACCACGCACGATGCCCGCATCCTCCTGGTCGAGGGCAGCCGCGGGGACGGTGCGGTGATCGACCACGACTCATTCGGTGCCGACACGCGCGTGGGCGTCGAGCAACCGGGCTTCAGCGAGCATGTGGTCAGTGCGGTCCTCGGTACCTATGCCGCGGCCTCGGCCAATGGCAACACGGTCGCCCGGGTCGCGCTGACCTGGACCGATGCCGTGGCGATCGAGGCCGACCTGGTGATCGAGGCGCTCGACCAACTCGGCATCACCAATGTCGCGGTGATCGGCGCGTCCGACGCGGTCGACGCGGCCGCCCAGCACATGGCGGGCGACGGGTCCGTCGCGCTGTGCGTCGTCGAACCCGACACCACGATGCTGGCCGTGCTCGGCGCCGAGGTCGACGGCACGCGCCCGCAGCGCAGCCGGCGCCTCGACGCTCCCGACGTGGCGACGACGGTCCTGGCGCTACGCGGTATGTGCGACAGCTTCTCCGAGCCGGTCACGTCGGTCGTGATCGGCGGCTCGGCCGACGACGTGGACCGCGTCGTCGACAAGCTGAGCTCCGACTCCCGGCCGGTGAAGCGGTCTGACGAGGCGGCACTGCTGCTGGGCCGCGGCGCGCTGCTCGCCAGCGCGGATTCCAGGCGCGGCGAGAGCGTCGACACGTCGGCGTCGGTGTTCGTGCCGCGCGCGGCCCGGCTATCGGCCGCACCCGAGCTGGTCGAAACCGACGAGCACAATGCGCCCGCACACAAGGGCGACCCTGTGGTGCGCACGCTGAGCGCCGTCGTCGCCGCCGCGGTGCTGACGCTCGCGGTGTCGTTGTTCTTCGCGATGACAAACGATGGCGCGCAAGGTGATTCGGAAGTGCAGGTGTCGGCTCCGGCCAACCATGCGGACCCGCTGCCGCCGTCACCCGTGCCGGTCGAGCCACCGCCCGCGCCTGCGCCCGATGCCGCGCAGGCGGCCATGCCGGCGATGGCCGCGCCGCCGCCGCAGCCGCCACCCCCGCTGATCGCGGCCGCGCTCAGCGATCCGCGGATCAACGCCGTCGCGCAGAAGGTCGTGCCACCCGCGGTGCACGCGGCCCAGACACCCATCACGGTGCCGCACACCGACATCACCTTGCCGCCGTTGACGCAGGTGATCGGTCGCTAACCGATACGCTCGTCGGGTGCTGCTCTCCGATCGCGATATCCGGGCCGAGATCGCCGCGAACCGCCTGAGCATCGAGCCGTTCGACGACGCGCTGGTGCAACCGTCGAGTGTCGATGTCCGGCTCGACAGCCTGTTCCGGGTGTTCAACAACACCCGCTACACCCACATCGACCCGGCGGTTCAGCAGGACGAGCTGACCAGCCTGGTCGAGCCCGCCACGGGCGAGCCGTTCGTGCTGCATCCGGGCGAGTTCGTGCTGGGTTCCACCCTGGAGCTGTGCACGCTGCCCGACGACCTGGCGGGCCGGCTCGAAGGCAAGAGCTCGCTGGGCCGGCTCGGGTTGCTGACGCACTCGACCGCGGGATTCATCGACCCGGGCTTCTCGGGCCACATCACGCTGGAGCTCTCCAACGTCGCCAACCTGCCGATCATCCTGTGGCCGGGCATGAAGATCGGCCAGCTGTGCCTGCTGCGGCTGACCAGTCCGGCCGAGCATCCGTACGGCAGCGCCAAGGTGGGCTCGAAGTACCAGGGCCAGCGGGGCCCGACGCCGTCGCGCTCGCACCTGAACTTCATCAAGTCGTAGCCCACACGCCCGAGCGTGGGCGCTGTGTACCGGTTTCCGCCGGAAGGCGTGCATAGCACCCACGGTCGGCTTTTGCACGGCGTGAGAAGTCAGAAACACGTCGGAAACATGATCGCCGCGCCGCCGAAACTCGAGGTCGACATTCTCGTTCGGGACCAAAGGAGCTCGAGTTGAACGAGATCGATCCGGCCGCCACCGCGTGGCTTCTGGCCAGCACCGCGTTGGTGTTGCTGATGACCCCCGGCCTGGCCATCTTCTACGGCGGCATGGTCCGCACCACGGGCGTGCTCAACATGATCATGATGAGCTTCATCTCGATCCCGCTCGTCACGGTGGCCTGGCTGCTGGTCGGCTACACGCTGGCGTTCTCCGACGACGCGGGCGGCGGGCTGATCGGCGGCCTGGAGCATTTCGGCATGCTCGGCATCGATCCGAGCACCGCGCACGGCTCGGTGCCGGAGTTGTTGTTCGCGACGTTCCAGCTGACCTTCGCGATCATCACCGCGGCCCTGGTCAGCGGGGCCATCGCAGACCGCGCCAAGTTCGCGGCGTGGATGGTGTTCGTGCCGGTGTGGGCGATCGCGGTGTACGCCGTCGTCGCGCACTGGGTGTGGGCCCCGGGCGGCTGGCTGTTCAAGCTCGGCGCGCTCGACTACGCGGGCGGCCTGGTCGTCGAGATCGTGTCCGGCTCGTCGGCGCTGGCGCTCGCGCTGGTGCTGGGCCCGCGGATCGGGTTCAAGAAGGACGCGATGCGCCCGCACAACCTGCCCTTCGTGTTGCTCGGCGTCGGATTGCTGTGGTTCGGCTGGTTCGGGTTCAACGCCGGCTCGGCGCTGGCCGCCAACGGCACCGCGGCCGCGATCTTCCTCAACACGCTCGTCGCGGGCTGCCTCGGCATGCTCGGCTGGCTGACCGTCGAGCAGATCCGCGACGGCAAGCCGACGACGTTCGGTGCGGCCTCGGGTGTGGTGGCCGGTCTGGTCGCGATCACGCCGTCGTGCGGCACGGTCAACACGCTCGGCGCGGTCGTGGTGGGCCTCGCGGCCGGCGTGGTGTGTTCGTTCGCGATCGGGCTGAAGTTCCGGTTCGGGTATGACGACTCGCTCGACGTGGTCGGCGTGCACTTCGTCGGCGGCGTGGTCGGCGTGCTGCTGATCGGTCTGCTGGCCACCGAGGTGATGACGGGCGGCGCGCAGGGCCTCTTCTATGGCGGCGGCCTGACCCAGCTCGGTAAGCAGTTGTTGGCCGCGGTGGTGGTCGCGGTGTACGCGTTCGGTGTGTCCTACGGGCTCGCGAAACTCATCGACCGGTTCATGGGCTTCCGGCTCAGCCCCGAGGACGAAACCACGGGTGTCGACTTCACCCAGCACGCCGAAACCGCGTACGCCGAGGGCGTGCACGGGCACTCGCCGCTGCGCCGTCCCGGACCGTTCGGCGGCACGCTGGGCCAGCTGACGGAGCGGCCGGAATCGGCCGAGGGAGAGCAGCCCGGCTGAACCGCCCGGCGCCATTTGTCGTATTGCCGAGTAGGGTCGAACTCACCGGCGTCGGCGAGCACCTGCCGTCGCGGTCCGACCAGAACGTCAGCGCAACCAGCTAACGCGCACCGATGTAACGATCGAGCTGATTGCGCCGATGAAAGTTCTAGTTGTCGGCTCGTGCGGACGTGTGCCCAAAGGCGACTAAGGCAGTGCAGCAAACAATTTGGAGGGCTTGGTGGACATCGTATTAGGTGTGTCGATGGCACCTACGACGGTCCGCATGGTGCTGGTCGAGGGGGAGAAGGCCGACGGCATCACGGTTGATCACGACGTCTTCGACGTCACCGGCGGCGACGGTTCAGCTACCTCGAGTGCGGCCGATCAGGTGGTCGCCGCGGTGCTCGGAACCAAGGAGAGCGCGACCGCGGGCGGGCACCATCTCAAGTCGATCGGTGTCACGTGGACCGACCATTCCGATGCTTCGGCGCTGCGCGACGCGCTGACCGCCAACGGCATCGAAGACGTCATGTTGGTGTCGGAGAGTCACGCGGCCGGGGCCTTGGCGCAAGCCGTCGGCCGGGCCGTCGGATACGACACCACGGCGCTGCTGTTCATCGACCGGGACACCGCGACGCTGTCGGTGGTGAAGACCGACGACGGGTCGGTCGTCAAGGTGCTGAGCAGCACGCTGCACAGCGCTGACGCGATGGCCGTGCTGACCGACATGGCGGCCGCCGTTGATGCGCAGGATTCGCCGCCGCAGGGCATGTTCGTCGTCGGCTCCGGCGTGGACGTCAGCTCGGTCAAGGCGCATCTGGAAAATCTCGTCTCGCTGCCGGTGAGTGCCCCCGACGAACCCGAACTGGCGCTGGCCCGTGGCGCGGCGCTGGCGTCGGCCAACGCGCCCGCGTTCGAGGCCTCGACCGTGGGCCTGGCCTACTCGCAGGATCCCGACGGCACCACCGCGGGCAGTGCGTACGCGGGGCTGGCCGGTCTGGCCACCGAGATGGCGCCCGCGAGTGCCGACGTGGTCGACGACGCGGCCTTCGACGACCTGCCGGCCGACGAGGGGCGCAAGCCGTTCCTGCTGGTCGGCAGCGCGCTCACCTCGATCTTCGTGGTTGGTGTTGTGGCCCTGGTCATTTCGCTCGCCGTGAGCATCCGGCCGACGGTCGATCAGCGGCCCGCGCCAGGACAGAGCGCGGTGATCCCGAGCGCACCGGCCAAGCCGCCGGCCCCCGCTCCCGAGGCGCAGCCGGTGCAGGCGCCGCCGCCCGCACCGCCGCCGGAGACCATCAAGGCCCCGGTTCCGGTCGTGCAGGAGGCTCCGGCCCCGCAGGCACCGCCGCGGACGGTGTACGTCGAGCAGCCGCAGGCTCCCGCGCCTGCGCCGGCAGCGCCGCCTCCGGCCCCCGAGCCCGCGGCACCACCGCCTGCGCCCGCCCCGGTGGCACCCGCGCCGGTGTTGCCCGCGCCTGCGCCGATCTACTCGCCGCCGTACGTCCCCCCGCTAGTGGTGCTGCCGCCGGCGCCGAGGATTCCGATCTTCCGGCCCCCGGTGAACGACGATCCGCCGTGGAGCCCGCCGTGGCAGCCTCGCCCGCCGCGGGACAAGCCGGAGACGCCGCCGTGGCAGCCGCCGTCGCACGAGGAACCGCAGTGGCCGTTCCCGGGCTCAGGCTCCGGTAATGGCTCAGGCTCGGGTGATTGGGATCCGCCGAGCTCGGGCCGTGGCGGCTCGGGTGACTGGCCCGGCTCCGGCTCGGGTGGTTCCGGTGGCTGGAACCCCGGTGGTTCGGACTCCGGTCGCGGCGGCTCGGGTGGCCGCGGTGGATCCGGCGGCGGCAATGGTGGCTCGCCCATCTGGCCGTTCCCGTTCGGCGGCGGTCACTAGCCGGAGAGCATCGAGATCGACGAAAGGGTCGCGTCACGCGTGTGACGACGACCCTTTCGTCGATTTGGCGTTAGTCTCCGCGCGCAGGGAGTGGATCATGCTCTGCAGGATCCGCAACGCGTCTGACTGCTCGGTCTCGGTCAGGCCGGCCAGCATCCTGACTTCGACGGACCGCACGGCCGCCGACGCCTTCTCCAGGCTCCGCCGCCCGCGGGGCGTGAGCCGCGTGGGAAGAACCTTGCCGACCGGCGCCTCCGCGGGCCTGGTCACGTAGCCGTCCCGCTCCAGGTTCTGGAGCAGCACGTTCATCGACTGCCGGGTCACGAACGCGCCCCGCGCGAGCTCGGAGTTCGACAATCCCGGGCGTTGAGCCAGCAGCTCGAGGCAGGCGTAGTGGGTCACACTCATCCCGAGCGGCCGCAGCACGTCCTCCATGGCTGCGCGGAGGACGCTCGACGCCTCTTTCAGTAGATATCCCAGCGACGTGTGGAGGTCGACACCGTCTTGACTCATGTCAGTATTCTGACATAGATTGACCTGTGTCAGAAAACTGACACGAACTGGAGGAGCTTCGAAATGCCCGCAACCGGCCCCGACTTCATCTCCCTGCAGGCGCGCGACCTCGCCGCGTCGCAAACCTTCTACGAGCGGTACCTGGGCCTGGTCCGCTCGCAGGCCGGACCGCCGCACGCTGTCGTGTTCGAGACGAAGCCGATCGCGTTCGCGCTCCGCGATGTCATTCCCGGCACCGATCTCTCATCCGTTGCGCAGCCCGGCATCGGTGCCGCGATCTGGTTGCACGCCACCGACGTCCAGGCCATTCACGATGCCCTCGCTGCCGACGGTCACACGATCGTCACCGAGCCGTTCGACGGCCCCTTCGGTCGGACATTCACCTTCGCCGATCCCGACGGCTACCAGGTGACGCTGCACGACCGCGCCTGATCCGTGTCCCCGCCACCAACTGTTACCTGACGTTGGTCTGCCGCTCAGTGTCACGTAGCGGCTCGCTCATACGCGCCGCCTATCCAGGCAGTATGAGATGCACCGTATTCGGAACCGGGTACCTCGGGGCCACTCACGCCGCGGGTATGGCCGAGCTCGGTCACGAGGTCGTGGGCGTCGACATCGACCCCGGCAAGGTGGCCAAGCTGGCCTCCGGCGACATCCCGTTCTACGAACCGGGTCTGCGGAAGGTGCTCAACGACAATCTCGCCGCGGGCCGGCTGCGGTTCACCACCGACTACGAGGACGCCGCGGACTTCGCCGACGTGCACTTCCTCGGTGTCGGAACCCCGCAGAAGAAGGGCGACTACGGCGCCGACCTGCGCCACGTGCACGCCGTGATCGACACGTTGGTGCCGCGGTTGCGCCGGCCTGCCGTGATCGTCGGCAAGTCCACCGTCCCCGTCGGCACCGCCGCTGACCTGGCCGAGCGGGCACGGCGCCTCGCGCCCGAAGGCGTCGACGTCGAGGTGGCCTGGAACCCGGAGTTCCTGCGGGAGGGATTTGCCGTGCACGACACGCTGCACCCCGACCGCATCGTCCTTGGCGTGCAACACGACTCGGCCCCGCACGCGAGGAGGACAAACGGGTCACGCGCCGAGGCCGCGGTGCGGGAACTGTACGCGCCGCTGCTCGCCGACGGCGTGCCGTTCCTGGTAACCGACCTGCAGACCGCCGAGCTGGTCAAGGTTTCCGCGAACGCCTTTCTGGCGACCAAGATCTCGTTCATCAACGCGATCTCCGAGGTGTGTGAGGCCGCCGGCGCCGACGTCACGATGCTCGCCGACGCACTGGGCTACGACCCGCGCATCGGGCGCCGGTTCCTCAACGCGGGCCTGGGCTTCGGCGGTGGCTGCCTGCCCAAGGACATCCGGGCCTTCATGGCGCGCGCGGGTGAGCTGGGCGCCAACCACGCGCTGACCTTCCTGCGCGAGGTCGACAGCATCAACATGCGCCGCCGCACCGCAATGGTCGAACTCACCACCCGGGCCTGCGGCGGATCCCTGCTCGGTGCGAACATCGCGGTGCTGGGCGCGGCCTTCAAGCCCGAATCCGACGATGTGCGCGATTCGCCCGCGCTCAACGTCGCGGGCATGCTGCAGCTCAACGGCGCGACCGTGAACGTCTATGACCCGAAGGCGATGGAGAACTCGCAGCGGGTGTTCCCGACGCTGAACTACTCGACGTCGGTGGTGGAGGCGTGCGAACGAGCCGATGCCGTGCTGGTGCTCACCGAGTGGGCCGAGTTCGTCGACCTCGATCCGGCCGAGCTGGCCGGCACGGTGCGCGCCAAAGTGGTTGTGGACGGGCGCAATTGCCTCGATGCGGCGAGGTGGCAGCAGGCCGGCTGGCGGATGTACGCGCTGGGCCGCGCGGTAGCTGCTGTTTGACACTTGTCCAACAACGCTCGCAGTCGTAGTCTCGGCTCATGCGGGAACGGATCCGTTGGTTTGCCCTGCACGGCGTGATTCGCGGCATGTCCGCGGTCGGGACGCGTCAGGGAGATCCCCAGGCCAGGCTCATCTCCGATCCGCGGGTCCGTGCGGACCCGGCGTCGTTCGCCGACGAACTGCGCGGCCAGGGTCCGGTGATCCGTTGCCGCAGGGTGCTTCTGACCTTCGATCACACCGTCGGCCACGAGCTGCTGCGGTCCGAGGACTTCCGGGTCAGCAAGCTGGGCGGCGGCCTGCCGAAACCACTGCGGTGGGTCGTCGAGAAGACCGACACGGGCCTGCTGCACCCGATCGAACCGCCGTCGCTGCTGTCCATCGAGCCGCCCGACCACACCCGCATGCGCAAGCTCGTCTCCTCGGTCTTCACCACCCGGGCGGTGGCGCGGCTGCGGGAACGCGTCGAAGAAACCGCGATCGAGCTGCTCGACGGGCTGGGCGAGACGGCTGGGGCCACCGATGTGGTCGACCGGTACTGCGCGAAGCTTCCCGTCGCGGTCATCGGCGACATCCTGGGTGTGCCCGAAGCCGACCGGCCGCAAATCCTGCACTTCGGTGAGCTCGCCGCGCCCAGCCTCGACATCGGCCTGACCTGGTCGCAATACCGCCAGGTCAACGCGGGCATCGCGGGTTTCGACAGGTGGCTGACCGACCACCTGAGCCACCTGCGTCGAAACCCGGGCGACGACCTCATGAGCCAGCTCATCGCGGCCTCCGACGGCGGTGCCGCCGGTGAACCGCTCACCGAGCGCGAGCTCAAGGCGCTTGCCGGGCTGGTGCTCGCGGCGGGCTTCGAGACCACGGTGAACCTGCTGGGCAACGGGATCCGCATGCTGCTGGACCACCCCGAGCATCTTGAGACGCTCGCCGCGCGGCCCGAGTTGTGGCCCAACACCGTGGAAGAGATCCTGCGGCTGGACTCACCGGTGCAGATGAGCGCGCGCGTGGCCGCCCGCGACACCGAGGTGGCAGGAACGTCCATCGGGCACGGTGAGCTCATCGTCATCCACCTGGCCGGCGCCAACCGCGATCCCCAGGTGTTCACCGACCCGCACCGGTTCGACATCGAACGCGACAACGCAGGCAAGCACCTGTCGTTCTCGGGTGGCCGGCACTTCTGCCTGGGTGCGGCGCTCGCTCGCGCCGAGGGCGAGGTTGGGCTGCGGTCGTTCTTCGAGCGGTACCCCGATGCGCGGCTCGCCGGAACCGGGGTGCGACGCGACACGCGGGTGCTGCGCGGGTGGTCGACTCTGCCGATCGCACTCGGGAAGGCGCGCGCAGCGGTAGGTTCGTGATGTGGACTTCCGAGCCGCTCTGCTCGACCAGACCAAAGCCTTCGGGGATCTGATCGCCACCGGCGATCCGGCCACGCCCGTCCCGACCTGTCCGGATTGGACGCTCAAGCAGCTGTTCCGGCACGTCGGCCGCGGAAACCGTTGGGCTGCACAGATCATCGGCGACCGGCGGGTCGCCGAACTCGATCCGCGAGAGGTGCGTGACGGCAAGCCGCCCGACGACCCCGACGGCGCCATCGCGTGGCTCAACGAGGGCGCAGAACTGATCCTCAAAGCCGTCGACCAGGTCGGCACCGACGCGCGGGTGTGGACCTTCCTGGGCGCCAAACCCGCGGGGTGGTGGATCAGACGCCGCGTGCACGAGGCCACCGTGCACCGGGCCGACGCGGCACTGGCGTTGGGCACCACGTTCGATCTGCCTGCCGATCTCGCGGCCGATGCGATCAGCGAGTGGCTGGACCGGGTCTGTGTCGAAGCGACCAAACATCACGGGTCACCGGTCGAGCCGGGGCAGCGCCTGCACCTGCACGCCACCGACGCCGAACTCGGGCCGACGGGGGAGTGGACGGTGGTCAACGACGAAGACGGTGTGTCGTGGTCGCACGCCCACGGCAAGGGCGACGTGGCGTTGCGGGGGTCGGCCAAGGCCCTGCTGCTCGCGACCACACGCCGGGGTACCGCGGCCGATCTCGGCGTGGAAGTGTTGGGCGACACCGCGGTGTGGGACGCGTGGCTCGAGCGCACACCGTTCTGAGTGGCGTAGTTTTCGTTCATGACCACATCGGAGATCGCGACGGTTCTGGCCTGGCATGACGCGCTCAACACGCGGGATCTGGACACCCTGGACCGGCTGTGCAGCGACGACATCGAGGTGGGCGACTCCGCCGGGGCCGCCCAAGGCCATGCCGCGCTGAGGAATTGGGCCGAGGCGCTCGGGGCGACGGTCGAACCCGGCCGGATGTACGTCCATGACGGTGTCGTGGTGGCCGAACAGACCATCACCGCACCCGACGGCACCACCAGCACGAGTGCGTCAGCGTTTCGGGTCGTGCGCGATCACGTCACCTCGGTGTTCCGCCACGACACCCTGGCCGCCGCCCTGGCGGCCACCGACCTGACCGAGCGGGATCTGGCCGGCTGAGTCAGTGCCGGCCCGGCAGGCCGGCAAGAACCTTGTCGAGTGTCACCGGCAGATCGCGCACCCGCACCCCGGTGGCGTGGTAGACGGCGTTGACCACGGCCGCGGCCGCGCCGACGATGCCGATCTCACCGGCGCCGCGCGATCCCATGGGGTTGAACTCGTCGTCGACCTCATCGAGCCAGATGGCGTCGACATCGGCCACGTCCGCGTGGGCGCTGATGTGATAGCTCGCCAGGTCTTGTGTGACGACGTGGCCGAACCGTGGGTCGCGGACACTTTCCTCATGCAAGGCCATCGACATCCCCATGGTCATCCCGCCGATCAGCTGCGAGCGCAGCGTGCGCGGGTTGATGGCGCGGCCGACCGAGAACACTCCCAGCATGCGCGGGATACGGATCTCGCCCGTGTCGGCGTTGACGTGGGCCTCGACGAAATGCGCGCCGAACGACTGCACCGTGAACCTGTCGGCGACCGAATTCTCCGGCGCCTCGGCCACAGTGGTCGCGCCCTCGGCTGGGTTCTCACCGTGATCGCCGCGGAACTGCCGGGCCGCGGCCACGATCGCCGAACCCCACGAGGTGATGCCCGACGAGCCGCCGGCCACCGACGCGGGCGGCAGGTCGGTGTCGCCGATCTGCAGGTCGACCGCCGCCACGCCGCAGTCCAGCGCGTCGGCCGCGATCTGCGTCAACGCGGTCCACGTGCCCGTTCCGATGTCGGCGGCCCCGATCTGCACGGTGTAGCGACCGGCCGCGCCGTAGGTGATCCTCGCGGAGTTGCCCGGCATCGCCATGCCGGGATAGGTGGCCGCCGCCACGCCGGTGCCGATCAGCCAGTCCCCGCTGCGCCGCACGCCGGGGCGGGAATCGCGTGGCGCCCAGCCGAAGCGCTGCGCGCCGGCATGCATGCATTCGACGAGATGACGCCCGGACCAGGGTTTGCCGGATTCCGGGTCGACCTCGGGTTCGTTGCGGATCCGCAGCTCGATCGGATCGAGATCGCACGCGACAGCCAGCTCGTCCATCGCGACCTCGGAGGCATACGTCCCCGGACATTCACCGGGCGCCCGCATCCAGAACGGAACCGGCACGTCGAGCGCCGCCAGCCGGTGCGACGTGCGCCGGTTCGGTGAGGCGTACATCTTGCGTGACGTCACCGCGGTCTGCTCGGCGAATTCCTTGACCGTCGAAGTCTGTTCGACGACATCGTGCACGATCGCGGTGAGTCGGCCGTCCTTGCCGGCGGCCAGCCGGACCCGTTGGATCGTCGGAGTGCGGTAGCCGACCAGAGCGAACATCTGCTGGCGCGTCAGCGCGAGCTTCACCGCGCGGCCGCCGGCGCGCTGCGCGGCCATCAGGGCCAGCACGTCGTGCGCATGTGGCGCACCTTTGGACCCGAAGCCGCCGCCGACGTGAGGTGAAATCACATGCAGTTGCCCGGGTTCCACGCCGAACATCGGAGCCAGCGTCTTCCGCACCACATGAACGCCTTGCGTCGAGTCGAACATCGTGATGGCCGGCAGACCGTCCCGCACCACCCATTGCGCGATGCACGCGTGCGGTTCCATCGGATTGTTGTGCTCGATCGGTGTCGTGTAGATCGCATCGACCACGACGTCCGCGGCGGCGGACGCGGCGTCGACGTCACCGTCGTCGGTGTCGGGCGGGAACGACGGGTTGACCGATTCGGGCGTGTACAGACCGGGATGGTTACCGGTCAATTCGACGTCGTGGGACTCCTCGGCATACTCGGTCCTCACCAGACCCGCTGCGTTGCGGGCGATCTCGGCGGTCTCGGCGACCACGCCGCCGATCAGCTGGCCGCGGAAATGTACCCGGTCGTCCTGCAGGATCGCGAGTTCGCCGTCGGAGGCGTCGGCCAGTCGCGGCGCGTCGAACACCGTGAGAACATCGAGCACACCGGGCACGGCCCGCGCGGCCGTGACGTCCATCGCGACCACCCGGCCGCGCGCGATCGTGGCCTGGACCGGATGGAGGTAAGCCGGCCCGACGACGTGCTGTTCGAAGGCGTATGGAGCGGTGCCGGTGACCTTGGCGCGCCCGTCCTTACGGGCCACCGGAGTGCCGATCGCGTGCGGTGCGAGCAACGTCATCGCAGCCCCCTGGCGGCCAGCGCCCGGAGTTGGGCGATCAGGGTGCGGCGGGCCAACTCTACCTTGAACTCGTTGCCGGGCAACGGTTGTGCCTGGGCCAGTTCGGCGTCGGCCGCGGCGGCAAAGGTCTCATCCGACGGCTGATCACCCGCCAGCATCTCCTCGGCCCGACGCGCCCGCCACGGTTTGTGCGCCACGCCTCCCAAAGCGATTCGTGCCGAACCGATTTGGAAGGTTTTGGTGAAGGTGAGCTCGACGCCGACGGACACCAGGGCGAATGCGTACGACGCGCGGTCGCGGACCTTGCGGTAGTCCGAGACCGCGTCGTGCGGGGCAGCGGGCAGGTCGACCGCGGTGATCAGCTCGCCGTGTCGCAGCACGGTGTCGCGGTCCGGCTCGTCGCCGGGAAGCCGATAGAAGTCGTCGATCGGGATGCGGCGTTCGCCGTCGGCACCTTGGACGACGATCACGGCGTCCAGCGCGGTCATCGCCACCGCCATGTCCGACGGGTGCACGGCCACACAGTGCGGTGAGGCGCCCAGGATCGCGTGGTAGCGCACATAGCCGCCCAGCGCGGAGCAGCCGCTGCCAGGAGTCCGCTTGTTGCACGGCGTGGTGACGTCCTGGAAGTACACACATCTGGTGCGCTGCAGCAGGTTTCCGGCGGTCGACGCCGCGTTGCGCAACTGACCCGACGCGCCGGACAGCAGGGCGCGCGACAGCATCGGGTAGTGCGCGCGGATCACCGGGTCGGCCGCCAGATCACTGTTGTGCACGTTCGCCCCGATGCGGACGCCGTCGTCGGTCGTGACGGTCTCCGTCAGCTCGAGCCGGCTCACGTCGACGAGCATGTCGGGTTCTGCCACACCGAGTTTCATGTGATCGACGAGGTTGGTGCCGCCGGCCAGGTACGCCGCGTCCGGATGCTGCGCCATGGTCGCCACGGCGTCGGCGGGGCTGGTGGCCAGGTGATAGTCGAAGGTTCTCACTGTGTGGCCGCCCGCTCGATCGCTGCCACGATGTTCGGGTAGGCCGCGCACCGGCACAGGTTGCCGCTCATGCGCTCACGGATCTCGTCGTCGGTGAGCGTGGGCGGAAGCTCCAGGTCTTCGGTGACGTAGCTGGGGGCGCCGGCCTTGGCCTCGTCGAGCATGCCGACCGCCGAACAGATCTGGCCGGGCGTGCAGTAGCCGCACTGGAACGCGTCTTCGTCGTAGAAGGACTGTGCCATCGGGTGCAGTTCGCCGTCGTGACTGAGACCGGCGGCCGTGGTGATGTGCAAGCCGTCGGCGGTCACCGCGAACGCGAGGCAGCTGATCACGCGACGGCCTTCGATCAACACTGTGCACGATCCGCACTGGCCGTGGTCGCAGCCCTTCTTGGGTGAGGTCACGCCGAGCTGTTCCCGCAGCGCGTCGAGCAGCGTCGTCCGGTTGTCGACAGTCAGGTGGCGCTCGGTGCCGTCGACTTCGAAGGTGACGTCGGTGGTGTGGTCAGGCGGGCTCACCGTCGCCGCATACCCAGGCAGCGAGATGCCAAACGCGAGCGGTCAGCGGGTGGCCGGGGTCGGTGTGGCCAGCACCGCGGCGATGCCCGTCGTCAACGGCACCGACAGCGCGAGCGCGATGCCGCCCACCGCGGAGCGGGCGATCTCGATGGCCACGCTCTCACCCGTCAGCACGTCGCCGAGCGAGCGGTTGGCCACGCTGAACAACAGCAGCAGCGGCAGTGCACTACCGGCGTAGGCGAGCACCAGGGTGTAGACCGTGCTGGCGATGTGGTCACTGCCCACCCGCATGGCGCCGACGAAGATCGACCGCCGCGTTCCGCCGTGCTCAGCCAGCTCGAACACCGCCGAGGCCTGCGTGATGGTCACGTCGTTGAGCACACCGAGGGAGCCGATGATGAACCCGGCCAACAGCAATCCGGTGATCGACACGTTGCCCAGATAGGCCGCGACCTCGTTGTTCTGATCTTCCGACAGGCCGGTCAGGTGTGCTAATTCGATTGCGGCCCAGGACAGTAGTGCGGCCAGCAGCAGTGCGGTCAGGGTGCCCAGCAACGCGGCGCTGGTACGCAAGCTGACGCCGTGGGCCAGGTAGATCACCGCGTAGAGGATGGCCGCCGACGCCACCAGGGCCACCGGCACGGCCGGAGCGCCGTCGCGCAGCGCGGGCAGTAGGAACGCCACCAGCACCACGAACGCCACCACGATGCCGACCAGGGCCCGCAATCCGCGCCAGCGGGCGACCGCGACGATCACGATCGCGAACACCGCGGCCAGCGCGATGAGCGGCCAGGTCCGCTCGTAGTCGAAGAACGCGTAGCTGGTGGCACCGGAGTCGTCGACCTGGCGGCTGAGCCGGATGTCGTCACCGGCGGCCAGATTCGGCTGGCCCGGCCCGCCACTGAATTCCAGGAGGGTCTTGGCGCCCTTGTTGGGCCCCGAGTCGATGGCCACCAGGTTCTGCACGCACTGCCCGCCGCCCGGCGTCGCGGCCACGGGATTTGCGGTCAGCACCGCGCCTGCCGACGGGCTGCCGCAGTCGGCCAGGCTGCTGGACAGCACATGGCCCGCCTCAGTGGTCACCGCACCGCCCGCGGCATTCTGGAACGGCAGCGGGATGTCGACCTTCTGCTGGCTGGGCCACAGCAGCGCCGCACCGGCGAGCACCGCCACCCCGATGACCACCAGCAGGCCGACGACGATCTTCGCGGCCAGCGGGCCCAGCGGAGCCGGGCCACTCAGCGAGTGTGAGTGGGAATGCGAATGCGTCACGTGGTCAGCGTATGGGGTGGGGCTGTCCGCCTACTGGGCGCACAGTCACCGCGCCGGGTTACTGCCGGTAGCTGGCCAGGAAGTTGCCCAGCCGTTCGATCGCGGCGGTCAGGTCACGTGACCACGGCAGCGTCACGATACGCAGGTGATCCGGTGTGGGCCAATTGAATCCGGTGCCCTGGGTGAGCAGGATCTTCTCCTGCAGCAGCAGATCGAGCACCAGCTGCTCATCGTCGTGGATGTCGTGGACCTCGGGATCCAGCCGCGGGAACGCGTACAGCGCACCCGAAGGCTTCACACAGGAGACGCCGGGGATCTCGTTGAGCTTCGCCCACGCGGTGTCGCGCTGCTCGAGCAGGCGCCCGCCAGGCAACACCAGATCGTCGATGCTCTGATGACCGCCGAGGGCCACCTGAATCGCGTGCTGCGCAGGGACATTCGGGCACAGGCGCATGTTGGCCAGCAGGCTGATGCCCTCGATGAAGCTGCCCGCGTGCTCCTTGGGGCCCGTGATGACGAGCCAGCCCGAGCGGTAGCCGGCCACCCGGTAGGCCTTCGACAGGCCGTTGAACGTCAAGGTCAGCACATCGGGTGCGACCGACGCCAAGGCGATGTGCTTGGCGTCGTCGTAGAGGATCTTGTCGTAGATCTCGTCGGCCAGCAGCATCAGCTGATGCTTGCGCGCCAGATCGGCGATCTGGGTGAGGGTTTCGCGGCTGTACACCGCGCCCGTCGGGTTGTTCGGGTTGATCACGACGATCGCCTTGGTGCGGTCGGTGATCTTGGACTCCAGGTCGGCGATGTCGGGGTTCCAGCCCTGGGTCTCGTCGCACAGGTAGTGCACCGGGGTGCCACCCGCGAGCGAGGTCGACGCCGTCCACAGGGGGTAGTCGGGCGCGGGGATCAGCACCTGATCGCCGTTGTCGAGCAGGGCCTGCAGCGTCATGGTGATCAGCTCGGACACACCGTTGCCGAGGAACACGTCGTCGACGTCGAACCGGGGGAAGCCCTCGACCAGTTCGTACCGGGTGAACACCGCGCGACGCGCGGACGGGATGCCCTTGGAGTCGGAGTAGCCCTGCGCGTACGGCAAGGCCTGGATCATGTCGCGCATGATCACGTCGGGGGCCTCGAAGCCGAACGGCGCCGGGTTGCCGATGTTCAGCTTGAGGATGCGGTGACCTTCTGCCTCCAGCCGCGAGGCGTGCTCGTGTACCGGTCCGCGGATCTCGTACAGGACGTCCTGCAACTTGGTCGATTGCGCGAACACACGTGGCTTGGGGTGGTGCCCGGTGCCCTGCCACGGCAGCTGATGGGTAGTCACGTCCACCATGGTCTCACCGCAGTCCAATTGTTTTGAAATTTGCGGTGAAGCCCACATAAACCGAGTGGCCAGCCATGACGCACAGTTCGCGGCGAACATGCGTCAGGACTGGCCACTCGACCATGCCTGTCTAGCGTTTGCCAGGCCGCCGAGCGCCCGGCTTGATGCCGAGGCCGACGACCGGCGGTTCCGGCTTGGCGGGCTCCGCCGGCTCTGCAGGTGTCTCCGCAGGAGCCTCGGGCGCAGCGGCTGCCGGTGCCTCGGCGGCGGGCTTCGGCGCGGCGGGCGCGGCCTTTTTGGCGCCGGGGCGGCGTGCGCCCGCGGCGATCCCGAGCCCGACGACCGGCGGTTCGGGCTTGGCCGGCTCGGCCGGTGCCTCGGCGGCGGGTGCCTCAGCGGGTGCGGATGCTGCCGGGGCAGGTGCGGCCGCGGTCTTCTTGGCGCCGGGGCGTTTGGCGCCCGCGGCCAGGCCGAGACCCTTGACCGGTGCCGCGGGAGCGGCCGGTGCCTCGGCGGCGGGGGCAGCTTCGGCTGCCGGAGCCGCGGTCTTCTTCGCGCCGGGACGCTTCGCACCACCGGCGATGCCCAGACCCTTGACCGGTGCCGCGGGAGCGGCCGGTGCCTCGGCGGCAGGGGCGGCCTCGGCTGCCGGTGACGCGGTCTTCTTCGCCCCCGGACGCTTCGCACCACCGGCCAAGCCGAGGCCCTTGACGGGGGCCGCGGCAGGTGCCGATGCCTCGGCAGCCGGAGCAGCCTTCTTGGCGCCGGGACGTTTGGCGGCGCCGGCCATGCCCAAACCGGTCACCGGCTTGGCCTCCGCGGCCGGAGCCTCCGACGCCGTCTCGGCAGCGGGTTCCTCGACCACCGGCGCTGCCGCAGCCGCAGCGGCTTCGGCCTTGGCCTCGGCCGCAGCACGTGCCTCGGCCCGCTTCTCGGATTCCTTTGCGGCCGTGCCCTTTTCGGGCAGCGTGACGGCGCTCTTGTCCAGGGAGTTGAGCAGCAGCTGGGCCACGTCGAGCACTTCGGCCTTCTCGACGTTGCGGGCGGCGGCCACGTCGTCGACACCGTCGGTGATCATGACGCGGCAGAACGGGCAGCCGGTGGCGATGGTGGAGGCGGTGTCCATGGCTTCTTCGGTGCGTTCGACGTTGACGCGTTTGCCGAGGTGTTCTTCCATCCACATCCGCGCGCCACCGGCACCGCAGCACAGGCCGCGGTCGGCGTGGCGGGGCATTTCCTTGAGCGTCACCCCGGAGGCTTCGACCAGTTCGCGCGGAGCTTCGTAGACCTTGTTGTGCCGCCCCAGGAAGCAGGGGTCGTGGTAGGTGACTTCGGGGCCGCCGGTGGAGGTGACCGGGATGAGTTTCTTGTCGCGGACCAGGCGGTTGAGCAGCTGGGTGTGGTGCACGACGGTGTAGTTGGCGCCCAGCTGCGGGTATTCGCGGCCGATGGTGTTGAAGCAGTGCGGGCAGGTGACGATGATCTTGCGGTCGACGGTTTCGACACCTTCGAACAGTTCGTTGATGGTCTCGACGTTTTGCGCGGCGAGCTGCTGGAACAGGAACTCGTTGCCGGAGCGGCGGGCGGAGTCGCCGGTGCAGGTTTCCCCGGTGCCCAGCACCAGGAATTTCACCCCGGCGGTGGCCAGCAGTTCGGCGACGGCTTTGGTGGTCTTTTTGGCGCGGTCTTCGGCGCCGGCGCAGCCGACCCAGAACAGGTACTGAACCCGTCGAAGGACTCGACGTCGTGGCCGTAGACCGGGACGTCGAAGTCGACCTCGTCGATCCAGGTGGTGCGGTCTTTGGCGTTCTGGCCCCAGGGGTTGCCTTTGGTTTCCAGGTTTTTGAACAGCACGCCGAGTTCGCCGGGGAATTCGGATTCGACCATGACCTGGTAGCGGCGCATGTCGACGATGTGGTCGATGTGCTCGATGTCGACCGGGCACTGCTCGACGCAGGCGCCGCAGTTGGTGCACGACCACAGCACGTCGGGGTCGATGACGCCGCCCTGTTCGGCGGTGCCGACCAGGGGGCGCAGCGCCTGGGCGGGCCCGGAGCCTTCGATGCGGGCGTAGCCGTCCTCGGGTACCCCGTGGCCGTGCAGGCTGTCACCCAGGGCGGCGAAGTCGACCGAGCCGTCCTCGGGCATCGGTGTGCCTTCGATGATGTAGGGGGCCTTCGCGAACAGGTGATCGCGCAGGTTCATCATCACCAGCTTGGGCGACAAGGGTTTGCCGGTGTTCCAGGCCGGGCATTGGGATTGGCAGCGGCCGCATTCGGTGCAGGTGGCCATGTCGAGGTTGGCTTTCCAGGTGAAGTCCTCGATGCGGCCCTTGCCGAACACCGCGTCTTCGGCGGGATCGTCGAAGTCGATCTTGTTGCCTTTGTATTCCATGGGCAGCAGCGGGCCCAGCCCGTCGGGCAGGCGTTTGAAAGTGACGTTGATCGGGGCCAGGCCGATGTGCAGGTGCTTGGAGTGCAGCACGATCAGCAGGAACACCAGCATCACCCCGATGTGGCCCATCAACGCCAGGGTTTCGATCCACACGTTGGCGGTGTGCCCGAGCGGGGCCAACAGGGCGGCCATGGCGTCGGAGAAGAACGCCCCGGACTGGTAGGGGAAGTTCTCGCCCAACACGTTGACCGCCGCGCCGCGGAAGATCGCGTAGGTGAGGATGACCAGGAAGATCATGATCAGGATGGTCCAGGCGCCGCCGTTGTGGGAGCCGTAGAAGCGCGACTCGCGGCCCAGCTGTTCGGGGTTTTTGCGGATGCGGATGATCGCGAAGACGATGATGCCGGCCAGCACCGCGACGGCGAAGAAGTCCTGCAGGAAGCCCAGCACCGCCCAGCGCCCGACCAGCGGGATGTGGAACTCGGGGTCGAACAGCACCCCGTAAGCCTCCAGATACACCGTGGCCAACACGAAGAAGCCCCACATGGTGAAGAAATGCGCCAGGCCCGGGATCGACCACTTCAGCAGCTTGGACTGGGCGAAGACTTCCTTGTTCTGATTCAGGAAACGCTGAACCAGATGGTCCTTGCGGCCCCGCTCATCGCCGACCTTCTGCCCCGAGCTGATCAGCCTGGTCAGCCACCACACCCGCTTGGCAGCGAAACCCAACACCACCACCGTGGCCAGCAGCCCGACAATCAGCCGCGACAAAACTAGGGTGTGTTCGAGGGTGTTTTCCACCGCTTGCCTCCGGTTTTATCGGTTACCCGTCAGTAACATGCACTATGTTACCAGTGGGTAACTTAGGCTCAATGCCTGCTCATAGTTACATCACGGGCCCGCAGACCGCTACGAAGGCTGACCTAACTAACTATCTGCACGGGAAGCGGCAGGGTGACGGGGCACGGCAGCGTTTCGCCCTGATCGACTCCGGTCCTCGTCACACGCCATCTGTGTAGTTACGCCACGATCCCGTGTGATCTTCGTCGCTGCCGTCGATCCGTGGCACCGACTCGCGCCGTCAGTTCTCGGCCGCGAGCATCGTTCGCAACATCGACAGCATTTCGGAGCGGGACTCCGCGCCGAGCCGCCTGCGGATCCTGGCCACGTGGTGTTCGACGGTCTTGGCCGAGATGAACAGCTGGCCGCCGATGTCGCGGTAGGGCATCCCGAGCAACAGTAGTTCGGCCACCTCGCGCTCCCGATCCGAGAGTTTCGCCGGTGAACCGCTGGGCGCCGCAGGCATCGGTGCCGCGGCGGTGACGATCTCGCCCGCCGGGGGCTCGTCGACGGCCGAAGTCTGTTTGAGGTCGCGGGCCAGCTGCAGCATGGCCTGCGAGATGCGGGCGTCGGGGGTTTGCAGCGCGGCCTGGCTCGCCAACCGCGTGCCGTCCCAGGTCAGGCCGAATTGCGAGAGCGACCGCGCCGCTGCGGTGACCTCGTCGGTGTCGACGTGGTTGGCCAGCACACGCAGCCACGCGCGTCCGGCATGTGCCAATGCCCTGGCGAATGTGCTGTGGCCCGCGGCTGCGGTCAACGCCTGCCCGTGCGGCGCGACGGCGTCGGGGGAGTTGGACAGGATCCCGGCGTGTACCCCGGCCCAGTGCAGCGGAACCGACCACAGCACGGGCTTACCCAGGGCTTCCAGCAGCGCAAAGGCCTCGTTCAGGGAGTGCTGCAACCGGTCGACCTGGCGCATCCGGGCGCCGGCGACCCACAGCTCGCCCAGCGGCAACAGTGCGAACAGGTCGATCGAGTATTCGGCGAGCACTTCCATCGCGGCATACCAGTGCTTCTGGACTGCCCCGCTGTCACCACTGCGCCGCGCGATCCCGGTGCGCAGCGCAGCCGCCCACAACGCATCGCGCCGGTGCAGCGCTGCCGTGTCGACCGCCGAGACGTCCGCGGTAGCGGCCGCGAGCTGGCCGTCCTGCATGCGCACCCAGCCGAGCAAAAGTCGATGTCGGTGCTGCGAAAACGCGGTATCGCCGTCGTGTGCGCGCACGGCCCGGCTGATCACGCTGCGTGCGCGCACTGCGTCGCCGCCGTGCAACGCGCCGAGCGTCACCAGGGCCGCGGGGGTGTCCGGCGACACCGCGGTGACCTGCTGTTCGGCGGTGATGGCTTGGCCCAGGCGCGCGATGGCCAGTGCGAACGGCTGATCCAGCGACATCACCAGGCCGTCGGCCAGGCTGCGCGCGGCCCGTGCGGTCGACGTGGGCGGACCGGCGTCCTCGGCACTCAGCGCGGTGCGCGCCGAGGCCAGGTCGCCCGCGGCGAGAAAAGCCGTCGCGCCGGCCGAACTGACCCCGGCATCCGGATACGGACCCAGCCAGCGGAACAGATCGGCGGCCTGGGCTGCGCTGCCGTCGTGCATCGCGATGCTCGCGGCGATGCGGACAGCGGTTGCGCGCTCGGCAGGATCGTCGGACCCGAGCAGCTCGTCGGTCATCCGTCCGGCGGTCGCGCAGTCGCCCGTCAGCGCCAACGCGTCGGCCAGTCGCGGGCTCAGCGTTGTGGCGCCCGCGCTGGCCGCGGCGCGGTACAGGCGCGCGGCCTGTGCCGGACGGGTGCGCGCCCGTGCCGCGTACTCGGCCAGGGCCTCGGCCAGACGGTCATCGCGCAGCCCGTGCTCGGCCAGCCGTACCGCAAGGTCGGCCGACAGCGTCGACAACTCCAGTTGTGAAGTCAGCAGCGAGGTTTCGAGCTCGTGATGGCGCGCGGTGCCGGCGATCTGGGCGATGCAGGCGTGCACCAGGCGCAGGAACGCACGGTCGTGGGACGGCTCGAGCAGGCCGCTGGCCCGCGCCCGGTCGACGACCGCCAGTGCCTCGGCGCCCGTCAGGTGCAGGGCTGCCGCGACGTCGTCGGACCCCAGATCCTGGCTCAACGACGTGATCAGCAGGGTGTCCCTGGTGCGGTCGTCGATGCCGCGCAACCGTTCGATCAACGCGTACCGGGCGGCGTCCTCGGCTGCGGCGGGCGAATTCGCCGCGGCGTCGACCAGGAACGGCAAGCCTGCGGTCGCGGCCAGCACCGACCTGCCGGCCTCCGGAGTCGCGGCCCCGACGATGCGATTCACCTCCGCGGCCGGTAGGGCACCCAGCGACACCACCGGGTTTTCCCGCTGGGCGGCCGTGATCAACGCCGACAACGCCTGCCGATGCACCAACGGCGCCGTTGCTGCGACGACGGTCGCGGCCGGGTCGCTGACCCGTTCGGTGAGCAGGTCGAGGTCGGCGTCGTCGAGCAGGTGCGCGTCGTCGACCACGAACGCGGCATCGGGCGCGTCTTCGGGACGTGGCGGCCGGGTCAGCACCACCTGCCCGGCATCGCGTAGCGCCGTGCGAACGACGCTGAGCACCGAACTCTTGCCGGTGCCGATACCGCCGGAGAACAGCAGCTTGACCGGCAGTGCGGGGGCGTCCAACACGGCTCCGACAGCCCCGCGGGCGGCCGGGGGCAGATTCGCGAGGCGCTCCGGCCCGGTCTCGGCCATCGCGACTGTCAGGCGCCTTCGCCGGAGTTGTCCGGAACCTCCACCGTCGTGGTGACCGGCGGCTGCGTCGTGGTCGGCGGTTTCGTGGTGGTCGGCGGCTGGGTCGTCGTCGTTGTGGTCCGCGTCGTGGTGGTCGTCGGTGTCGTCGTGGTGGTCGTTGTGGTCGTCGTGGTTGTGGTCGTCGTCGTGGTGGTAGGGCTCGTGGTCGACTCGGTGGTCGTGGTGCTGCTCGGCGGGGGCGGCGGAGGCACTACGACGGTCGTGGTGCCCTGGCCGTCCGGGCCGACCGTCACGGTCGTGATCGGTTCGGGCGGTGGGCCTTCCGGCGACGGACCCATCGAATAGGTGGTGCTGGTCTCGGTCACCGGCGTGGAATCACCGGTGCCGCTGGTCAGCGTCACCGCAAGCCCGCCTGCCGCGAGCAGCACGGCCGCGGCGGCCGCGCCGAACAGAATCGGCGGGCGCTTGTACCAGGGCAGCGGGCCCGGCTCGGCCTCGAACGTCTCCTCGTCATGGGTGAACGCGATCGGCGGACGCGCCGCGGTGGCGCCCGTAGCAGCGTCGGCGTAATCAGAGCTGTAGTCGGCACCCGCGTACGGCACGGGTTCCTCGGTCGGCACGTCGTCCTGCGACCAGGCCAACGCGCTGAAGTTCGACGGGTCCGCGCCGGGGGCCATGCCCGTGGGGGCGTCCGCGCCGCTGAGGCCCGGTGCCAACCCGGTGGGCGCGTCGGCCGCGGTGATCCCGGGCGCCATGCCGGTCGGGGCGTCGGCCGCGACGATCCCGGGCGCCATCCCGGTGGGCGCGCCGGCTTCGGCGACCCGATCGGCCACCACCGCGGCCCCGGCTGCCGCGACGAACTGCGGTAGCGGCGCCGTGACCACCGGTGCCTGCAGCCGCTCCGAAAGGCGTTGCGTCACCACCGGAATCGCGGCACCACCGCCGACGGTCGCGACGGCGGCGATGCTGCTCTGCGGAATGTTGTTGCGCTGCAACGTGTCTTCGATGGTGCTCAGCAGACCGGACAGTGGTTCGGCGACCAGCTGCTCGAGCTCGGGACGCGTGACCCGGACATCGGAGGTGAACCCGGGCAGATCGACGGGCACCACCGCGGTGGTCTCCGCCGAAAGCCGTTCCTTGGCCTGACGGCATTCGTCGCGCAGCCGTGCCAGGGAACCGACCGCTGCGGTGCCCGCCGGGTCGGCGTTGCCCGCCGCGGCGACCCCGGCGATCACGTGGTTGAGCAGCGACTGATCGATCTGATCGCCGGAGAACTCCGGGAAGCGGACGGTCTGCCCGATGGTGGCGAAGTCGGCGCCTGCGTCGGCCAACGTGACATTGGTACCGCTGCCGCCGAAGTCGCACAACACCACCACGCCGTCGGCGGGCAATCCGGGGTTGGCACGTAGCGCGGCCAGTGCGGTCAACGAATCGGGCACCAACGTCGCCGGTACGCCGTCGGGAGCCAGGGACGGCTTGTTTCGCAGCGCACCGCGCAGTGCGCCGACCGCCCCCGGACCCCAGTACGCGGGCACCGCGATGGTGATCGGGGCGCCACCGTCGACCGTGCGGGCCATGGCATCCAAGGCCTCGGCCAGTACCAGTTCGCCGCGGTGCTGGGAGCCGTCGGCCGCGACGATGGGCACCGGATCACCCACGCGGTCGACGAAACCTGTCAACGCCAACCCGTGCCCGGGGTAGTCGCCGACCACGGGCGCACGGTCATTGAACAGCGTGAGGATCGATCGGCGAAGCACCGGTGGGCGGCCTTCGCGGGCTGCCACGAGGTTGGTCATCCCGATCGACAACCCCAGTGAGTCGGTCATCAGGCGTCACTCCTGTTGTCTGGGCCGGTCTTCACCCTAGCGGCTCGGCCCTGCGAAGCCCGGCATTGATCCCCTAGTGGCGCGAATCCCCTAATGGTCCGTCCCCTAATGGGTCGGCCTGCGGGGTGGGCTCGGCACCGATCCCAGCGGAGCTACGGGTGGATAGCATCGGAACCGAGCCCGACATGGGTGTTCCGACAATCTCAGCAGCCGCGGAGGAGGTGTGTGATGGCTAACTCGTTGTTGGACTTCGTGATGTCCTTGGTGCGAGATCCCGACGCGGCGGCCCGCTATGCGGCTGATCCGTCACAGGCTATCGCAGACGCCCATCTGACCGACGTGACCAGCGTCGATGTGAACAATCTGATCCCGGTGGTGTCCGAGTCGCTGTCGATGACCGCGCCGACCGGCGGGCTCGACAGCTTCGCGGCCGAGCCGGCAGGCAACGT
The DNA here is from genome assembly GCF_010727475.1 of Mycolicibacterium mageritense. Classification (NCBI taxonomy): domain Bacteria; kingdom Bacillati; phylum Actinomycetota; class Actinomycetes; order Mycobacteriales; family Mycobacteriaceae; genus Mycobacterium; species Mycolicibacterium mageritense. Next base: position 1,416,964 of record NZ_AP022567.1, on the reverse strand, counting down.
GTGGGCCAGTGGCGCCGCGACAGCGGCGTTCGACGCGTTCGATGACCATGTTCCCGTCGGCACCGCGCACGACCTCACCCGGCAGGTGATCGACCAGCCCGACCACGTGGTGTCGAGCGGGATGGACACCATCAGTGATGCGGGCCTGCCCCAGGAACCCCTCCACGACGCATCGCTGCAGTTCAGTGAGCCACTGATTGATGAAGCACCCGCTGCGGTCGACCACGTGATCGATACCGACTGGGCCCAGCCCGTCGTCGACAACATCGACGACCTTCACCACAACGACGGCGGTGCCGGCTTCGACCTCTTCGACTGACAACTCCAACAAGGAAATTCGCGCACGGCCATCCGGCCGTGCGCGTTTTTTTGTTTCTAGCTGCGTAAATATCGGTCCAATCACGGGTGAGTCACTTTGCCAACATGTTCCCCTGGGGATCCCCTAACCCCCTAACGGGGTACCCCCGGCCACCCCGGGGTGGTGCGCGGCAGGGAGGGGAATCGACCCCGTTTCCGGTGTGTCGACGGGCCCATAACGTTGTCTCCAGATCGCCGGACAGCCCGGCGGGGGACTTCGAACCAGACTTCCCGACAACAACCGAAAGGGTTGGAGCAATGGCAATCTCTCTGATCGACTTCATCCTCGACCTGTTCCGCAGCCCGGCCTCGGCCGCGTCGTTCATCGCCGACCCGGACGGCAGCCTGCGTGACGCCGGTCTGCCCAACGTCACCGCGGCCCAGCTGCACGCCGTCGCCGCGACCGCGGCCCCGGCCGGCGCGCTGCTCGGCGGTGGCAACCCGGTGCTGGGCCTGCAGCGTGCGGTCGCCGACCACCACAGCATCCCCGCGCAGTTCGCGAACCAGGTGGCTTCGCCCTTCTCCCCGCAGACGCAGTTCGCGCCGGAGGTGGCCAGCCGCAACAACACCGATTTCGCGAGCCACAACGACACCGATCTGGCCAGCCACAACAACGTCCCGATCATGAGCCCCAACCAGGACGCCGGCGCCAACGCCCAGCAGGGTGCGTTCAACCTGGGCTTCGGTGACATCACCCTCGGCGACAAGAGCACCAACACCGCCACCAACGGCGGCGTGGTGGTCGACGGCGAGAACAAGGGCGACATCGTCAGCGGTGACGGCGCGGTGCTCGGCGACGGCAACACCACCAACAACGGTGACGTCTGGGCCGGCTCCGGATCGCACGTCGCGATCGGTGAGGACAACAACATCGAGGACAGCTCGCAGCACGCCGGCGGCGACCTGATCTCGGGCAATGACGGCCCGGTGATCAGCGACGTCGACATGAGCGGCGGCCACGGTGGTGGCGCGTCCGGCGGCGACAGCCTGATCGGCATCGGCAGCGGTGGCGCATCCGGCGGCGACGGTGGCAACGGCGGCTCGATCATCCTGACCGACGCCTCGACGCACGCCGTCGGCGGCAACCAGACCACGGTCGGCGGCGACTACGGCAGCGACAACACGCAGGACAACTCGGTCAACACCTCGGTGCAGACCGAGACCACGCACAGCATCGAGGACAACTCGTCGAGCTACGAGTCCAACATCGGCTCGGGCAACGACACCGCGTTCGCCTCGAACAACGATGTCGCGTCGCACAACGACACGTCGTTCGGGTCGCACAACGACACCAGCTCGGCGCTGGGCTCGGGCAACAGCTACGAGTCGCAGTCCCACACCGACGTCGCATCGCACAACGCGACCGATACGGGCTTCGACGCCTTCTGATCGACCACGCACAAGGAGCGGGGGCCATCCGATACTCGGGTGGTCCCCGCTCCGTTGGCGCGCCTACCGTTGAGCCGGCAGCAGGAGGAACCTTCATGACGCAACCCAATGACCAGCGCCAGGCAGCGGCGGGCGGGCCGGCCAGACCGGTCAAGGTGATCGTCGAACTGATCGACCACACCAGCACGATCGCGGCCGCCAAAGACCGCGGTGACCTGGTGGAGCGGCTGCGGCTGGCGAAGGCACGCATCAGCGATCCACAGATCCGCGTGGTCATCGCAGGTCAGCTCAAGCAGGGCAAGAGCCAGCTGCTCAACTCGCTGCTCAACATTCCCGTCGCGCGCGTCGGCGACGACGAGTCCACGGTGCTGGCCACCGTCGTCGCCTACGGCGAGCAACCCTCGGCCCGGCTGGTCGTGGCGCGGCCCGACGGCGCCGAGCCCGAACTGATCGAGATCCCGCCGTCCGAAGTCACCAACGACCTGCGCCGCGCGCCGCAGGCCGGCGGCCGGGAGGTGCTGCGCGTCGAGGTGACCGCGCCGAGCCCACTGCTCAAGGGCGGGCTGGCGTTCGTCGACACCCCTGGTGTCGGTGGGCACGGCCAGCCCCACCTGTCGGCGACGCTGGGTCTCCTACCCGACGCCGACGCCATGCTCATGGTCAGCGACACCAGCCAGGAGTTCACCGAGCCGGAGCTGAACTTCATCCGTCAGGCACTCGAAATCTGCCCCGTCGCAACGATTGTCGCGACCAAGACCGACCTGTACCCGCACTGGCGGCAGATCGTCGGGGCCAACGTCGCGCACCTGCAGCGCGCGGGGCTCGACGTCCCGGTCACTCCGGTTTCGAGCGTGCTGCGCAGCCACGCCATCCAGCTCAACGACAAAGAACTCAACGAGGAATCGAACTTTCCGGCGATCGTGAAGTTCCTGTCCGACCGCGTGCTGTCGCGGGAGAACGATCGCATCCGCGACCAGGTGGTGGCCGAAATCCAATCGGCGGCAGAGCATTTGCTGCTCGCGGTGGAATCCGAGCTGTCGGCGTTCAACGACCCGGGCGAACGGGACCGGCTCACCGCGGACCTGGAGCGCCGCAAGCAGGAGGCGCAGGACGCGCTGCAGCAGACCGCGCTGTGGCAACAGGTGCTCAACGACGGCATCTCGGACCTGACCGCCGACGTGGATCACGATCTGCGCCACCGGTTCCGCAACATCACCACCCACACCGAGAAGGTGATCGACTCGGGCGATCCGACGCTGCACTGGGCCGAGATCGGCGCCGAGCTCGAAGAGGCCGTGGCCACCGCGGTCGGGGACAACTTCGTGTGGGCCTATCAACGGGCCGAGGCGCTGGCCGCCGAGGTGGCCCGCACGTTCACCGAAGCCGGTCTCGATGCGGTGCAGCTGCCGCAGATCGACGCGCGCGACATGGGCGCCGGGTTCGGAGAGATGAAATCGCTTGCCCGGCTTGAGGCCAAGCCCATCAAGGCCGGGCACAAGGTCATCACCGGCATGCGCGGCTCGTACGGCGGTGTGCTGATGTTCGGCATGTTGACCTCCTTCGCCGGGCTGGGCATGTTCAACCCGCTGTCGCTGGGCGCGGGCCTGGTCCTCGGCCGCAAGGCTTACAAGGAGGACATGGAGAACCGCATGATGCGGGTCCGCAGCGAAGCCAAGATGAACATGCGCAAGTTCGTCGACGACGTCGCGTTCGTGGTCGGCAAGGAATCCCGCGACCGGCTCAAGGGCATCCAGCGTCAGCTGCGCGACCACTACCGCGGCATCGCCAACCAGACCACGCGTTCACTCAACGAGTCGCTGCAGGCCACGATCGCGGCCGCCAAGGTCGAGGAGAACGAGCGCAACGCCCGGGTGCGGGAGCTGGAACGTCAGCTCAACATCCTCAAACAGGTCGTCGACCACGCCGACAAACTGGCTCAACCCGCCCCACTAGGCTCCAAGGGTTAACCGTCGGCAGGAGGACTTCGCAGGGTGAGCACGGGCGATCAGGTGCGCGCGATTCTGGGTGGCACCATCCAGGCGTATCGCAACGACCCGGCGTACCGGAACCGGCCCGACGTCCACAACGAGCTCGACCGCATCGGGCGCCGGCTCAACCAGCCCATCCGCATCGCCCTGGCGGGCACGCTCAAGGCTGGGAAGTCCACCCTGGTCAACGCCCTGGTCGGGGAGGACATCGCACCCACCGACGCCACCGAGGCGACCCGCATCGTCACGTGGTTCCGGCACGGGCCGACGCCCAAGGTCACGGCCAACCACCGCGGGGGCAGGCGGTCGAACGTGCCTATCGCGCGCGACCCCAATGACCGAGGTCTGACATTCAGTTTCGCCGGTCTTGATCCGGTCGACGTGGTCGATCTCGACGTCGAATGGCCCGCCGCCGAACTCATCGACACCACGATCATCGACACGCCCGGCACGTCGTCGCTGTCGCGGGACGTCTCCGAACGCACCCACCGGCTGCTGGTTCCCGAGGACGGGGTGCCGCGTGTCGACGCGGTGGTGTTCCTGTTGCGCACGCTCAACGCGGCCGACATCGCACTGCTCAAACAGATCGGCGAGTTGGTCGGCGGATCGTCCGGCGCGCTGGGCGTGATCGGCGTCGCGTCACGTGCCGACGAGATCGGTGCAGGCCGCATCGACGCCATGATGTCGGCCAAGGACGTCGCCAAGCGGTTCACGGCCGAGATGGACAAGACCGGAATTTGCCAGGCCGTCGTCCCGGTGTCCGGATTGCTCGCGCTGACCGCCCGTACGTTGCGGCAGAGTGAGTTCGTCGCGCTGGAGAAACTCGCGGGAGCCGACGCCGGCGAGCTCGCCAAGGCGATGCTCTCGGTCGACCGGTTCGTGCGTGAGGACAGCTCGCTGCCGGTGGACGCGGCGACCCGCGCGGCGCTGCTCGACCGGTTCGGCATGTTCGGCATCCGCATCTCGATCGCGGTGCTGCGCGCGGGGGTGTCCGACTCCGTCGCGCTGGCCGACGAGCTGTTGGAGCGCAGCGGTCTGATCGCCCTGCGCGACGTGATCGACCAGCAGTTCGCGCAACGCTCGGACCTGCTCAAGGCGCACACCGCGCTGCTGTCGCTGCGGCAGTTCGTGCAGGTCAACCCCATCTACGCGACGCCCTACATCCTCGCCGACATCGATCCGCTGCTCGCCGACACGCACGCGTTCGAGGAGTTGCGGCTGCTGAGTCAACTGCGGTCACGGCCCACGACGCTCAACGAGGACGAGATGGCGTCGCTGCGCCGCATCATCGGTGGGTCCGGCACCGATGCGGCGAGCCGCCTCGGGCTGCAGCCCGACCAGCCTTACGACGGTCCCCGCGCCGCGTTCGCGGCGGCGCAGCGCTGGCGTCGCCGCGCTGATCACCCGCTCAACGACCCGTTCACCACCCGCGCGTGCCGGGCCGCGGTGCGCAGTGCCGAGGCGTTGGTTGCTGAATTCGGCGCTCGCGGTCGCTGACGCTTAACGAATCGGGGCGCTCCGGCGACATAACAGGTATGCGTGGTTGCCTGGGATTGTCCGTGGGGACGACCAACCTGGTGGCCGTCGCCGATCGGGAGCCGGTCGTGCGCCCTGCTGTCCTCACCCTGTTCGGGGATCGCAGGCCAGAGGTCGGCGCCCCCTCGGGTGGCGGCCTGGTCATCACCGACTTCGTGGATCGGGTCGGTGATCCGGTGCCGCTCGTGGCGGCCGACGGCTCGGCGTATCGCGGCGAGTACCTGCTGGCCGAAGCTGTGGAGGCGATGACGCGCGCGGCGAGCCCGGCCCGCCGCCCGGACACCACCGTGCTCGCGGTACCCGCCCACTGGCAGCGCCCGGCACTCGACGCCCTCCGGCGCACGGTGCCGGGGGTGCGGCTCGTCTCCGACGCCGTGGCAGCGCTGACCGCGATCCAGGCCCATCCGGGCCTGCCGGCCCGTGGCGTCGTCGCCCTGTGCGATTTCGGTGCCACCGGCACCAACCTGACCCTCGCCGACGCCGGCGCGGGCTTCGCGCCCATCGGGGAGACCGTGCGCTACGACGAATTCTCCGGTGACCTGATCGACCAGGAACTGCTGCGGCACGTGCTGGCCAACCTGAACAGTGAACCGTCGGGCACGGCCGCGGTAGCCGCGCTGTCGCAGCTGCGCGAGCAGTGCCGCATCGCCAAGGAACAACTGAGCTACCAGAGTGCGACATCGTTGCCCGGGCGGTCGATCCGGCTGACGCGTGCCGAACTGGAGTCCGTGGTGTCCGGCCCGCTCAACGGACTGCTCGACGCCCTGCTGGACCTGTTGCGCCGCAACGGGATACATCCCGCGCAGCTGGCGGCTTTGGTCACCGTGGGCGGGGGAGCTCGCATGCCCATTGTCACGCAACGCCTTTCGGAGACGTTCCGGATGCCGGTCACCACCGTGCCCCAGGCTCAGGTGATCGCCGCCGTCGGCGCAGGCCTGCTGGCGCGCCGCGGCGAGGATGAGACCGCGACCCGCCAGGCACTCATGGCGCCCGCGTCGCTGACCGGGACGGTGGCGGCCTCCGCGGTGGCGCCCGCCGCGGTGGCGTGGTCGATGGCCGACGACGTTGCCGAGATCGCCGAGTACGTCCCGGAATCCGTGTCGGAAGAGGCCGCGCGCCCCGCGTTCGTGTTCACCGACGTCGCACCCGAACCGACGGCCGCCGTGACCAAGCCGTGGTACCGGCGCGGTGGTGTGCTGGTGTACGCCGCGGCGTTCCTCGCCGTGGTCGGGACGGTCGGCTTGGTTTTCTCGGCCCGCGCCGACCGGATGGACGCCCCAGGCGCAACCGGGGCGACCGCGGCGGTCCCGCGGCCGGCCGAGTCGCCGCTCGCGCAGGTCGCACCTGCGCCGCCGACCCGGACAGTGGTGGTGCAGGATTCCGCTCCCGCGCCGCAGGCGGCACCTCAGGCGGCCCCGCGCCCGGCGGCCGCGCCGCGGGTGGTGCAGCGACAGCAGGCCGCGCCTGCGCCCGCAGCCCCGCGTCCGGTTCCCGCAGCGCCCCGTCCGGCACCCGCGCCCGCGGCGCCGCCCCCAGCGGCCCCACCGCCGGCTCTGCCCGTGCCGCAGTTCCCGGTCCCGCAGTTCCCGCTACCGCAAATCCCGTTGCCGCAGTTGCCGATTCCGACGTTCGAACCGCCGGCGCAGACACCCACGCCCAAGCCGACTCCAAGCCCCGAGCCCACGCAGGCGCCCGAGCCGACCCAGGCGCCGGAGCCGACCCAGGCGCCGGAGCCGACCCACGCGCCCGAGCCCACGCAGGCCCCCGAGCCGACGCACACCGCGACCGTGCAACCGGAGCCCGAAGCTACCGCGACGTCGACTCCGCCGTCGCCGTGAGCGGGTGGCGCGGTTCTCGAAGGGCCGCGTCCGGTAGGCGTGTTGCGTTTTGCACTAAGCAGAGGATCACAGCCACCTGCTGACCAGAATCCTCGGCATAGTCCACTAGTTCTCGCCGGGCGGCTCCACCGGAACCGTGATCGTCTCTGTTTCGGTCACGGTGCTGGTCGACGGCGGCGTCGTGGTCGTCGTGGTGGAGGTGGTCGTCGTTGTGGTTGTGGTCGACGGCGTGGTCTCCGTCGTAGTGGGTGCGGTGGTCTCGGTGACGGTCTGCGTCGGCGGCGGCACCGGTGCCGGGTTCTGCGCGGCCGACGTCGTCGTCACCGCGGTCGACGACGTCGTGGTCGTGGTGGTCACCGGCGTGGGCGTGGTGTCGTCCGAAGAGAACAGGCTGACCAGCGCATAGACGACCAGTGCCAGGATGACCGCGCCGAGCGCACCCAGGCCGATCAGCGCCGGCGGTTTGCGGTACCACGGAACGGGTTCCGGCGCCGGTGCCGCGGGCTCTTGCTGGTACCCGCCGTAGTCGCCGTAGCTCTGCGCGTACTCGGTCGGCTCGTCGTCGGAGTAGTTGTTTGCCACGCGAACCGATGGTAGGCGGGCTCAGTTGCCGGGTGCGGGATACAGCGTGCGTGTCACGTTCGTGCGGGGCCGGTTGCGGGTCTGTGTGGTGGCGTCCCCGTTCTCGGTTTCGCGCGTGGTCGGCAGCTCATGAGACGTCCACGGCGGCGAGGTGCTCGGTGTGGTGCTGCCCGACGTGGAGTCCGACGGTGGCGTCGACGATCCCGCCGAGGGGTCGGCCGGTCCCATGATCTCGGAGGTGAGCGGCGGGCGGGTGCTCGTGATGGTCGGGGTGGTCGACGCCGTGGTCTTGGTCGACGTCGACGAGAAGGTGGGGTCGACGAAGTTGATCGGGGCGTCCTGTGGCTTGTCGGCCTCGCCGGTCAACGCCACCACACCCCAGACCACCAGCGCGATCACTGCCAATGCGGCGACGCTGGCACCGAGTACCGCCGGCGTCGAATGATGCCAGGGCTGCTCAGGAGTCCCATGGTCATCGTCGTCAGCGGTCACGGGCTCCGATCCTAATCCCGGCCGAAATGCCGCTGCCGGTGAGTGCGTTCTACGTGCGGGTTCGTCCTTGCAAACCTCGCCTGGGTCAGCTCAACTGGGGAATGACCTCGCTGGCGAACAGCTCCAGGTGGTCGAGGTCGGACATGTCGAGCAACTGCAGGTAGGCCCGCTGCACCCCGGCCTCGACGAACGGACCGAGTTTGTCGACGACCTCGGCGGGGGTCCCGACCAGTGGTGAATTGCTGCGCAGTTCGTCGACTTCACGGTTGATCGCGGCGGCGCGCTTGGCGATCTCGGCGTCGTCGCGGCCGACGCACAACACGAACGCCGCCGAATAGGTCAGCGAGTCCGCGGGCCGGCCGGCGTCGGCGACCGCCGCGGCCACCCGCTCGAACTGCGTCTTGAGGGTGTCGATCGGCACGAACGGGATGTTGAACTCGGCCGCGAACTCGGCGGCCAGAGCGGGTGTGCGCTTGGGGCCGCCGCCACCGATGATGATCGGCAGGTTCGCCTGCGCGGGCTTGGGCAGGGCAGGTGAGTCGACCACGGTGTAGTGCTTGCCGGTGAAGTCGAAGGTCTGGCCGACGGGCGTCGACCACAGGCCGGTGAGGATCCGCAGCTGTTCGGTCAGCCGGTCGAACCGCTCGCCCAGCGGCGGGAACGGGATGGCGTAGGCCTGGTGTTCAGCCTCGAACCAACCCGCCCCGATACCCAATTCGACACGGCCCCCGCTCATCTCGTCGACCTGCGCGACCGAGATCGCGAGCGGCCCCGGGTGGCGGAACGTCGCGGAGGTGACCATGGTGCCCAGCCGGACCGTCGATGTTTCGCGGGCGATGCCTGCCAACGTGACCCACGAGTCGGTGGGACCGGGCAGCCCGTCACCGCTCATGGCCAGGTAGTGATCGGATCTGAAAAACGCGGAGTACCCCAGGTCTTCGGCAGCCCGCGCGACGGCGAGCTGATCAGAGTAGGTAGCGCCCTGCTGAGGTTCGACGAATACGCGGAAGTCCACGGATGCCACCCTAGAGAAGTTTCACAGCCCGCGCCGCGATGACCGCACGGCCGCGACGGCGTCGTCGTCGCCCGAGAACGTCACGCGCGCGGGCTCCCGCCCCGCCGCGAACAGCAGCAGCTCTCCGGGGTCGCCGGTGACCGTCACCGCGGCGCCGCTGCCCACGGTCGCCAATGTCCGGCCGTCCGGCGTGGTCAACGACACCCGTGCGGGCGGGTGCCGCATCGCCATGCGCGCCATGTTCGGCACCATCCGGGCCAGCGCCTTCGCCGTGTCGGCATCGAGTTCTCGTGGTTCCCAATCGGGTTGCGCGCGACGCACATCCTCGTTGTGGATGAACATCTCGCCGACGTTGACCAGCGGGTCGAGCAGCTTGAACGGTGAGTACAGCGGCGGCCCCGCGGCGATCTGGTCGACCAGTTCAGCCCAGTCGGTCGCGGCGGTCACCTGTTTTTGGACCTTGGCGGTGTAGCCGGCCAGTTGCGGCACCAGGATCCCGGGCGCGGCGTCGAGGCGCCGTTCTCGCACGACCAGGTGGGCAGCCAGATCACGCGCGGTCCAGCCTTCGCAGAGGGTCGGGGCGTCCGGCCCCGCGGCCCGCATGGATTCGACAAGTGAGGCACGTTCGCGCTGAGCTGCCGTCATCGCTTCACTGTAAAGGCTTCAGAAGGTTTCGACGCCCTCGACCGCGACGACCATTCCGTGGCCGGTGCCGTCATTGGTGAACCGGGTGCCCGACGTGCCGGCTTCGATCGTCCAGCCCAGCGCCGCATAGGTCCGGTAGTCCAGTGTCACGGCCGGGATGGCGCCGAGATTGCCCAGCACCCAACGTATTCGACCGTCGGCGGTGAGCCGCACGCCGTTGGCCGGGGCCCCGTCGACGACGGGCGAGTCGGTGAACGGCGCCTCACACCCGACATCCTGCTTCGACACCTGACAGCGGGTCTTGCCCGACTTGGTCTGGATGAAGACGTAGCCGTTCTCCGGTTGCAGCGTTGTCGCGCCGCCGGGCGGTGCGGCGTGCGACGTGCTCGGCGACGGCGGAGCGCTCGGCGGAGGTGGGGGACTGGACCGCGTGGGCCGCGTGGTCGGGAAGCTCGGTTCGGTGGGCGACTGCGGGCTGGTGGCCGGGGCGCCTTCGATGGCGCTCTGGCAGCCTGCCAGTGCGGCACCGGCCAAGAGCAGGCCCGCCAGCACAAGCCGCGCGTTCATCGCCGACAAGGCTACGCATCACGGGCGGGGCAGTGCGGTTATGACGCGCCGAACATGGCTGTGTAACCGCTGGCCAATGCGTGAAGCTGGGCTGCGCCGTCACCATGGTGGGACGAGCCGTGCATGATCGCCAGCGTCGTGGGCTTGAGCTCGGCGAGCCGTTCGATGGTGGGCACCAGGTTCGTCGTCAACCCCGTGGCGTGGAAAAGCCCTTCAGCCGCCAACGCGGGTGCCACACAATCGGATTCGGTGAGAGCCGGAGAGCGCCCGGAGTGGGTGAACAGGTCGCCGGCGAGCAGGGTCGCGGTGGTCTCGTCGAACCACAGCCCGGATTCCCAGTTGTGCGGCACGTGCGGCGTGGCGATGAACCGCAACCGGTGCCCGCCGATGTCGAGCCCGCCCTCGGGTGCCGCGACCGGGGCCCGGTCGCACATGTCGGCCAGTGACAGCGAGATGGCCAATGGGCTGTGGACCACCTCGGCATGGGGTGCGGCAGCCAGCAGCAGATTCATCGCTCCGCATTCGTCGGCCTCCAGGTGGCCGAACGAGATCCACCGGAGCGTGTCCAGCGGAATGACACGGCCGATCGCCTGCGAGACAAGGGGAAACAGGTGGCGCATGCCGGTGTGGAACAGAAACGGCTCGTCACCGGTCAGCAGGAACTGGTTGAACGTGAAGCCACGCTCGGTGATGTCGGGCACCCAGGTGGACAAGCGGAAGATGCCGTCGGCGATCTCGTCGACTTCGGTTTCGAGATCCATACCGCCAGGGTGCCCCGTGGGGCGGGTCGTCGTCCAGGGTCAGGACAGATCCCGGAACGCCAACGCGAAGCCGGTGACGGCCACCACCGCGGCGATCGCGTAGCCGATGATCGACCACCAGCCGAGGTGGTAGTACGCGGTCACGGCGACGATGGCCATGGCGAGGAAGACCATCACCATGCCGTACAGCGGCGGACGGGCGGCGTAACGGTTACGGGTCATCGGTGCACCTCCTACTCATCAGGATCCACCGGACGGTTCGCCACCACCGGGAATTCGCCGGTATAGCCCATTCGTTCGCGCGCGGCTTCCATGACCCGGCCGCGCACCAGATACCAGCCGCCGATCAGAGCCGGGACGAGCACCACGAGGGTGCCGATGGTCCAGGTGCCGATCGGCGCGTCGAACGCCATCAGCACCAGCACCGCGAACAGGAACAACAGTGTGGCGTATCCGCTGTAGGGCGTGAGCGGCATGCGGAAGCTGGGCCGTTTCATGATGCCTGCGTCGGCCATCTTGACGAGTCGCAGCTGGCACAAGACGATGGTGCCCCACGATGCGATGATGCCGAGCGCGGCCATGTTGAGGACGATCTCGAAGGCCTCGCCGGGCTGAAAAGCGTTGAGTACCACGCCGAAAAGGCAGATCACGCAGGTCAGCACGATGCCGCCGTACGGCACGCCGTTGCGCGACATGCGTGCGGTGAACTTGGGGGCGCTGCCGTTCATGGCCATCGACCGCAGGATGCGGCCGGTCGAATACAGCCCCGCGTTGAGGCTGGAGAACGCGGCGGTGAGCACCACGACGTTCATGATGTCGCCCGCGCCGTCGAAGCCGATCTTGGAGAAGAACGTGACGAACGGGCTCTCGTGCTTGTCGTAGGCGGTGTAGGGCAGCAGCAGGGCCAGTAGCACGACCGACCCGACGTAGAAGATCGCGATGCGGGCCACCACCGAGTTGATGGCGCGCGGCATGATCTTCTCCGGTTCTGCCGTCTCGCCCGCTGCGGTGCCCACCAATTCGACTGCGGCGTAAGCGAACACGACTCCGGAGGTGACGATCAGCAGGGGGAGCGCACCGGTCGGGAACAGGCCGCCGTTCTGGCCGATGATGCTCAGGCCCGTGCTGTGGCCGTCGACCGGGTACCGGCCGGCCAGGAAGATGGTGCCGACGACCAGGAACGTCATCAGTGCCACGACCTTGATCAGCGCGGCCCAGAACTCCATCTCCCCGAACACTTTCACCGAGATCAGGTTGACTCCGAGCACGATGCCGAGCGCCATCAGTGCGAGCAGCCACTGTGGGATCACGTTGAACGTCTTCCAGTAGTGGAAGTACGTGGCGATCGCGGTGGTGTCGACGATCGCGGTCATCGCCCAGTTGAGGAAGTACAGCCAGCCGACGGCGTAGGCGGCTTTCTCGCCGTAGAACTCCCGCGCGTAGGACACGAACGAGCCCGATGACGGCCGGTGCAACACCAGCTCGCCGAGGGCACGCAGGATCAGGAACACGAAGACGCCGCACACGGCGTACACGAGGAACAGGCCGGGGCCGGCCGACGCGAGGCGGCCGCCCGCACCGAGGAACAATCCGGTGCCGATGGCCCCGCCGATGGCGATCATCTGCAGCTGGCGAGGCTTGAGGCCCTTGTGATAGCCCGCGTCCTCGCGGGTCAACTGCTCATGGGATACGCCGGGGCGGACGGCTTCCGACTGTGGCGAGCTCGGCGGCATGGGAGGTCCAATCTCAGCTGTACGGCTGTCAGACAGCTTGACTGAGGAAGTGTGACACCCATCACGTCCCGGCGTCAACGGTGTGAACTTCGGTTCAGGGTTCGAAGCGCATCAGGGCGTGATCGTGGCGAGCTTGTTCACGGCATCCTCGACCCGGTCCAGGTGCTGGCGCATGGCGTCGGACGCGTCGGCGAAGTCGCCCGACGCGATCGCGTCGAGGATCCTGCGGTGCTCGCGGTTGGAGGCCGCTCGCCGCTCGTGGATGCTCGCGTTGAGCATGCGGGACTGCATCGACAACGCACCGCGGATCGCCGCGACCACGGTGGCGAACACCTCGTTGCCCGACGCCTTCGCGATGCCGAGATGGAATTCGGTGTCCAGCCGCACCCACCGCGCGGGATCGACCTCGCCCTCCATCCGGTCGACAATGCTTGTGAGCTCTGCCAGTTGGGCTTCGGTGCGGCGGCGCGCGGCCCAGCCTGCCGCGGGCACCTCGATGTAGGGCCGGGCTTCGACGAGATCGCGGGCCGAGAAGCGGCCGTAATGGGGCGTGGCGGCGTGCGCGGAGATCACGACGGTGCCCGAGCCGGTCTTGGTCTCGGTCAGCCCGAGGGTCTGACAGGACCGCAGGGCCTCGCGGATCACCGAGCGGCTCACGCCGTAGCGTTCGGCCAGGGCCGCCTCGGGCGGCAGCTTGACCCCGACGGGAAGGTCGCCGTTCTCGATAGCTGAGCACAGATCCTCGAACACCGTCTCCGCGGCGTTTCGGCGCACGATGGCCACCGGGCGATCTGTCCAGCTATCGGGCAGATTCATGCCGTCAGGGTGCCTGTCTGAGTGTCACCTGTCAACCGACCGCTTTCCTCTCAGCCCGGGCCAATACAGTCGTCGCGTGCTCGGCAAGACCCTCGACGCGTTCCTCGATTCGCCGCTGTCCGGGATAGGGCCGTGGGCGCTCATGGCCATCCTCGCCGGGCCCGGTCGATACGAGGTCGCCGTGCTGGGCGCGCTGGCCATATCGCTGGTGGTGCTGGTCCTCAGTAGACACCGTGGCATCACGGTCCACGTGCTCGAGGTGTTCGGGGTCTCGTATTTCGTGCTGCTCGCGCTCATCGGGCTTGCGGCGTCCAGTGGCACGAAAGCGTGGCTGGAGATGTGGTCGGGTGAGATCACCAACGCCGCGATGGCCGTGTTCGCCGTGGCCTCGCTGGTGATCCGCAGGCCGTACACCATGGCTTACGCGCGAGACGTCACACCGCGGGAACGGTGGGACACACCGCTTTTCAAGCACAACAACATGGTGCTCACCGCGGTGTGGGCGGGCGCCTTCGGCTTCTCGGCCGCCGTGGGCTTCGCGGGCGACGTGATCTACGGGGACACCGACAACTTCTGGACCGGCTGGATCCTTCAGTTGGCCGCGCTGTCGTTCGCGGTCGCATTCACCGAGTTCTATCCCGAGTACGCCCGGGCCAAGGCCGTGGCGTCAGACGAGCATCCGCTGCCGTCGTGGACGAGGGTGCTGCACTGGATTCCGCCGTTCGTGCTGGGGACCGGTGTCGCCGGGTGGGTCTTCGGCGCCGTGGCCGACGTCGCGTGCCTGCTGCTGGTGCTGCTCGGGGGCGCAGGCACGGCCGTCGTCCGGTATCGCCTCGTCCGACGCGACGCCGTCGGTGAGTTGCGGGCCAACGTGGGGATCTGACGCCGGCTCTACGGCGTGGTCTTCGGCAGGAACTGGCTGTCGAGGAACGTGGCGTAGTCGGGCAGTGTGGTCGACGGTTCGATCGATTTCTGCGTCTTGGCCCATTCGCCGAGCTCGGTGAGCTTGGCGGCGAGGTTGGGCTTGAGCTGGAGCGTGAAGTCGAACTCGGCCAGCACCGTGCGCAGCAGCTGCGGGTCCAGCTGCGTGGCCTTGGCCACGGCGTCGACGGCCGCGTTGTCCTGCTGTGCCAGTGCGGTTCCGGCGTCGGCGAGTGCGGCGAAGAACGCGGTGATGGCGTCGCCCTTCGCGCTGCGGGCGGATTCGGTGGCCAGGAACAGGCTGTGCTGGTGGTACGTGCCACCGGAGAGTTCGACGGCGTCGCCCTGCAGGGCCGCGATCGACTGTGCCTGGTACGGCTGGAAGATCGACACCGCGTCGACGTTGTGCTGCGTGATCGCGGTGACGATGGCCGACGGCGACACCTGGACCAGCTTGGCGTCGATCTTGTTCTGCGCGAGTGCGTTCGAGATGTAGTACGCGGCGCTGGTGCCCAGCGGTGTGCCGATCGACTTGCCGGCCAGATCGCTGACCGAGTTGATGCCTGCGTTGCGCCGGGCGACGATCCGCGACCCTTCCCAGCGCGAGCCGTCGCCGACGACACGCAGGGTCGGTGTCCGGGTCAGGGCCGCCGACGTCGGGACATCCGCGGCCGTGGTGATGTCGACCTGGCCTGCCGCGGCGGCCTGCAGTGCTTCGACGCCGGAGGAGAAGTTCACCACCTTGACGGTCACGCCGTGTTTGCTGAACAGGCCCGTGTCCGCCGCGACCGGAACCTGTGCCCAGGACGGGTCGACGACGAACCCGACCGTGAGGGTGTCAGGTTGTGCGGCATCAGAATTCGAGCAGGAGACCGCCGTCAGCGCCGCGGCGGCGGTGAGGGTGGCGGCGAAAAGTCGGCGCAGGGATGTCTTCACGATGGTCCTCGGGTGATCAGGGCACGGGGTGGTCGATGCCGAGCTGGTGGTGCAGGGTCTTGCGGAACTCGCTGTAGCCGGGCTGATCTGCCAGCGCGTCGGCGGGCCGCGGCCGACACAGGGGGTTGGTGAGGTGATCGACGATCTGCCCGTCGCGCAGCACGCTCACGGTGTCTCCGAGCCGGATCGCCTCGTCGATGTCGTGTGTGACGAACACGATGGTGCGGTTCAACCGGGTCCACAGGTCGATCAGCAGATCCTGCATCCGCAGCCGGGTCAGCGCGTCGAGCGCGGCGAACGGTTCGTCCATGAGCATCACGGCCGGTTCCCCGGCCAGCACGCGCGCGATGCTGACCCGCTGACGCATGCCGCCCGACAATTCGGTGGGGCGTTGCGCTGCCACGTCCGCGCGCAAGCCCACGAGATCGAGCAGTTCGCGGATTTCCGCCTGCCGCTCGGACTTCGCGAGATTGCGTGCCGCGAGGGCGAATTCGATGTTGTCGGCGACGCTCATCCAGGGGAACAGCACATCCCGCTGGAATGCGACGCCGCGCCGGGGCTGGGGCTCGGTCACGGTGACGCAGTTGTCGGTCACGGTACCCGACGACGGCGAGATCAAACCCGCCAGGCAGTGCAGGAGCGTCGACTTCCCGCTGCCGGACGCGCCGACCAGCACCGCGAACGCACCGTCGGGAATGGTCAGTGAGATGCCCTTGAGCGTCGGCTCCGGCTTGCCCGCGAACCGCACGACGAGATTCTGGGTTTCCAGTGCCATGTCAGCGTTCCTCCTTGGCCCAGCGGGTGAACGGTGCGGTGGCAGAGCTGACGGCCACGTCGCACAGCGCGCCCACGACGCCCAGGATGATCAGGCAGAAGATGAGCCGGTCGGCTTGTGAGAACAGCTGCGCCTGATAGATGCGGTAACCGATACCAGCTGTGGTGCCGGTCATCTCGGCCACCACGATCAACACGAACGCCATTGCGGCTCCGACCCGCAGGCCCGACGCGATGTCCGGGGCGGCTTCGGGCAGCACTACTTTGCGCAGCGTCTGCCACCGGCCGGCGCCGAGGCAGCGCGCGGCCTTGAGGTAGTCCGCCGGTGTGCTTGCCAGCCCGGCGTGGCTGTTGATCCACACCGGCACGAACACGCCGAGCGCGATCACCAGGGTCTTGCTGTTCTCGCCAAGGCCGAACCACAGGATGGCCAGCGGCACCAATCCGATCGTCGGAATAGGGGAGAAGACCCGCAGCACCGGTTGGAGCAGATTGCGGCCTGCCGCCGTGGTCGCGGTGAGCACCGCGACCACCACGCCGACGACCGCGCCGATCACGAAACCGACTGCGGCCCTGCGTAAGCTCGCGGTCACGTCATCGAGCAACAGCCCTTCGACCCACAGCGTGTGCCCGGCTGCGAGGATCTCCGGCACGCTGGGGAACAGCTGCCGGGGGAACCGGCCGGTGGCCACCGCGAGCGACCACACCGCCGCCGCCAGCGCCAGGCCGGCGACCGTCCAGCCGAGCGTCCCGAACCGGGCCAGTGCCGACCTCAGGCGCGCCGGTGCCGGGCGGGGCGGGCTCGCGGCCCGCGCCCGGATCGCCAATCCCGCTGTCATGGCCGGTCTCCGAGACCTACCGCCCGCAGTGGCGTGCGTGGGGTGCCGGCCGGGGTCCAGTCGAACGGGACGGCCTGCGACCGGTACACCAGGGCGGTCAGGGTGAGCCGGTCGACCCCGGGCACGCGGGGCTGCTTGACCTCGGGCTCTCCGGCCACGCCGTAACCCTGGTATGGGCTGTGGTACTCCCAGACGACGTCGCCGTCCGACGTCACCTGGAACAGCCTGCCGTGCATGCCCTCGGTGATCAGCGTGTTGCCGTTGGGAAGCCGCTGCGCGTTGCTGACGAACGAACTGAAGAACGTCCACGACGGCCTGCCCGAGTCCTCGGCGGTGTACTGCCACACGATTTCCCTGGTGACCGGATCGATTTCGAGGATTCGCGACCCGGCGTAGATGCCGATGGGTGCGGGCGGGTAGCCGGCCCCGCCCTGGTTGTCGAACACCAGGATGTTGCCCGCGCCGGGCAGGCCGGGCGCGATCATGTGCGGATTGTGTTGTCCCGAGGTCTGATCCAGCGCGCGCGGCACCTTGTGGGCGTTGATCCGCTGGTGCTGGGCCCCGGCCTCGGCGGTGTAGTAGGGGCCGACCTTCCAGGCGACGGCGCCGGTGGCCTTGTCGATGAGCGCGATGATGTTGGCCTTGCGGAAGCTCACCAGGATGTTGTCGGGCCGGAACACGCTGTCGGGTTGCGCGTCGTTCCAGCGGTTGGGGCCAAGAGATTTCGCGCTGTTCATCTCCAGGTAGCCCCACGGATCCTCGGGGTCGCGGGCCACGGTCTCGCGCAGTGCGGCCCACCCCGCCTCGGAGAACCCGAACTCGTCGAGGTGGTCACCGGCCAGCCAGGTCCACACGATCTCGCCTGCCGGGGTGACCTCGTAGAGGCCCTGGTCGCCGACCACGTGATCGCCCAGCGCGGGTACCACGCGGGGTACCGTCACCAGGATCAGCCGGTTGCCGTTCGGTAGCAGCTCCCAATCGTGGTTCTGCCGGGCTGCCCCACCCGGGGCCTGCTCACCCCACGACCACACCCGCTCGCCCGACCAACTGAGCTGCCCCACTGTGCCGTTGGCGTAGATGCCGCCGCGGGCGTCGCCGCTGTCGGACAACTGGACGCCCACGTCGCCGATGCGGCCGTCGTTGAGCGCCGGGTCGAGGATGCGGGGCGGCACGCCGGCGTAGGGCCATTCGTGCACGACGGTGCCGTTGAGGTCGATGACGCGGGTGACCGAATCGGCGCCGGTGAACAGGACGAAGCTGTCGTGAACGAGTTCAGGGTCGAGGTAGGTCACCCCGGACTGTCGTACATATGCCATGCGAGTTACTCCACCAACGTCGTGTTACGTCCGCGGATCCTCCGCGTAACGGTTCTAATCGATTAGCGTAACGAGCGCGAGCATGCGCGGAACCGTCACAATCGCAGTGATCGAAAAGGTGGCGAAAGCATTTTCGAGGAGCGAGGACAACAGGTGTGAGTGGAAAACGCCCGACGTTGGCCGACGTGGCGAGCCGTGCCGGTACGTCGACGGCCGTGGTGAGCTACGTACTCAACAACGGGCCACGGCCCGTGTCGGAATCCTTGCGCGCCAAGGTGATCAGCGCGATCGACGAGTTGAACTACCGCCCCGACCTGAGAGCCCGCGCGCTGCGCCGGCCGCGGCGCTGGCGGCAGATCGGACTACTCGTGCCCGACCTCACGCTGCCGCTGTTCGGGCAGTTCGTCGGGCGCATCGAGGTGGAGGCCCGCGCGCGCGACCACCTCACCGTGATCGGCAACACCGGTTACGACCCGGAACGTGAGCTGGAATTCGCGACCGCGTTCGCCGAGGTGGGGATCGACGGCCTGCTGGTGATCGGTGCCGCGAACGCGCCCGAGACGGCCAGACTGTGCCGCCACGAGCGCATCCCCGTGGTGTGGATGCACAACATCCGAGGCGAGGTCGCCGCGGAGATCGTCGGCGTCGACCACGTGCTGGCCGGTGCGCTCGTCACCCGGCACCTGCTCGACGCGCACGAATGCCGGGACATCGCGTTCGTCGGCGGCTTCACCGAAGCCGATGTGCGCCACGGCGACCGGGAAACCGTCGAGCAGCGGTTCGCCGGCGTCCGGTCGGTAGCAGGCGAGGGCGTCCGGCAGATCCGCACCGACCTCACCCCGGCCGGTGCCTACGCGGCGGTCGGGGAATTCCTGCGGGGCCGCACGCGGCTGCCGCAAGCGTTGGTGGTCGCGACGTTCGGGCAGGCCGCCGCGACGGTCCGGGCGGTCTTCGACGCGGGCCTGCGGGTTCCCGACGACATTCGGGTCGTGGGTTTCGACGGCAGCGCCGCCGACTATGGCCGGCCGCGGCTCACCGCGGCGCAGCAGCCTGTCGACGCTTTGGCCCGCCGGGCGCTCGGTCGGTTGCTCGGCGATCCGGACGAAGGTGCCGCGGTGCCGTCGCTGCGAACAGGGGAGTCCTGCGGCTGCACGTGACGTGCGCCGTCCAACTCGACGAAAACGTCGTGATCATCGTGTTGGAGCAGCGTTTTCGTCGAACTCGGGGAGCAGTCCCCGCAGCGCGGTCTCGGCGAGCCGTCGCGCGTGCTCCTCGGTGAGCGTGTAATGACCCGTCATGCGGCGGAAGATCAGCGGGCCGAACAGGATGTCGATGACGTCGTCGATCGCAATGTTCGCGTCGGCGTCGCCGCGGGCCACGCCGCGCTGCCACAGTTCGGTGATCGCGGCCCGTCGGCCGTTGAGGAAGTACTCGCGGAAGTACGCCGCGCCGGTCGCGTCGTCGACGCATGCCGCGAGCAACTGGGTGAACACCTCGCCGCGCGCGCTGGCGTAGAACGCCGAGACCCGGACCACCTGTTCGGTGAGATCGCCTGTGGTGCTTCCGGTGTCGGGCAGCGGCAGATTCTGGGCCATCATGGTGCCGAATGCCTCGGCCGCCACCGCCGTTCGCGAGGGCCAGTGTTTGTAGATGGTGGCCTTGCTGGCGCCGGACCGGGCGGCGATCGCGTCGACCGTGGTGGCCGGGTATCCGCCCTCGTCGAGCAGTGTCGCGGTGGCGTCGAGGATGGCCTGGTGGATGCGGTCGCTGCGCGCGCCGGTGGGGCGGACGAAGGTGTATTCGCCCGCCCCACTGCCGTTTTCAGGCGACATCGTCGAAGTCGGTGGACTCGGCGACGGTGCGCCACTGCGCCAGCTCGGCCTGCACGTGGGCGATCTTGCCCTCGACCGCCGCGATGGTGTCGTTGCCAAGCAGCAGGCGCAGCGGCGGCTGCGCGGATTCCACGACGTCGATGATGGCCTTGGCGGCCTTGACCGGGTCGCCGGGTTGGTCGTGGTTGCGCTCGCCCGCGGTGACGCGCATCTTGCCCGCGGGGCCGTCGGTGTAGTCGGCGATGACGTTCTGCTGGGTCTGCAGGCTCGACGAGTCGAGGAAGTCCGTGCGGAAGTAGCCGGGCTCGACGACCATCACGTGCACGCCCAGTGGCTGCAGTTCGGCGTGCAGGGCCTCGGTGAGCGCCTCGACGGCGAACTTGGTCGACGCGTAGACACCCCAGCCGGGTGAGCCGACGAATCCGCCGACCGAGGAGATGTTGACGATGGTGCCAGAGCGCTGGGCCCGCAGCACCGGGGCGACCGCGCGCGTGACGGTCAGCAGGCCGAATACGTTGGTCTCGTAGACCGCGCGCACCTCGGCGTCGGTGGCTTCCTCGACGGCGCCGAGCAGGCCGCGCCCGGCGTTGTTGATCAGTACGTCGATGCGGCCGAAACGGTCCACGGCAGCCTTCGCGGCCTGGTGTGCCTGGTCTTCGTTGGTCACGTCGAGCGCGACGGCCAGGACGTTGTCGTCGTCGCCGAGCGCGGCGGTGACGGTCGCGGCGTCCCGCGCGGTCGCGACGACCTGATGGCCGCGGGCCAGCGCGTCGCGGGCGATCTGCAGGCCGAATCCGCGGGATGCTCCGGTGATGAACCAAACGCTCATGTCATGCCACCTGTTCTCTGCTTAACTGAACTGTACGATCAGTTTAGTTTTGTTGGACGCTGGATGTAACCGGGTGGGTTGCGGGGTTATTCCGGCCTACTGACGGAGCAAGACGCGCAGCGCGCTGACCGGCTCGGGTTCGTGCCCGAAGTGCTCGATCAGCTGCACCTGGATCTCGCCGACGATGCCACCGAGGATCGCACCGACCGCGATCATGGTCGGCTCGTCGTCCTTGAACACGGGCCGCAGGATCGACTCGTACTCCTCATTGGTGAGCTGACCCATCTTGTCGATGATGGTCTTCTCCAGGTCCAGGGCGTTCATGGCGTAGTCCTGCGCCTCGACGAGCGTGGTGGGCAGCCGCTCCAGCACCATCTTCACCATGCTGTCCTTGAGCGCGTTGTAGCGCTGCGTGCCGACCGCGAACTTGACCAGCGGCGTCGCGATGCCAGTCTGCGCGTCGATGGCCGCCTCGACCTCCTTGCCGACGAGGGCGAACAGCTTGTCGGCGCCCGGGCCGCGGAGCACGCCGTCGAACAGGATCTCGGGGGAGAACAGATCCTCGGCCAGGATCCGCGCGTAATCCTTGGTGATGGTGTCGCGTTGCGCGTGCAGAAGTCCCTGGAACGGGATGAAGCCGAGGTACTTCGTCGGATGGATGGGCCGGAACAACATGTTGAGCGCGATGTAGTCACTGATGAAACCGACACCGAAGCCGAAGGCCGGCATGATCCACGGGTTCTGGAACAGCGCCCACGCGAACATCTGCACGACACCGATGACGAGCCCGAAGTAGATGCCGCTGCGGCGCACGAAGGCCATGGCGTTGTCGCCGAGCCCACGCATGAGCTTGTTGAGTTTGTCCTTGTTGCGGACCAGCGTGGTGACCGCGAGGTACTGGATGTCGACGAACCGGTTGAGGTCGGCCCGCATCTCGTTGAGCATCTTCTCCACGACCTTGGGGGTCTGGTCGTGGATGCGGGCCTGGATCGCATTGCGCGCGGCCTCGGGCAGTGAGTCCCACAGGCCCGGGCGGATCTGCTCGGCGATGTCGCGCGAGATCTCGTCGACCGCCTGAGTCAGCGGCTCCCGCAACGCGTTGACAGCTTCCTTGGCGTCGACCTTTTCGAGCAGCTCCTCGGGTTTGAGCAGCTTCTGGGTGAGCAGTTCGATGGTCTTCGAGCCCACCTTGCCTGCGCGGCGGGGCACGATGCCCTGCCAGCCGAACGGCCCGATGCCCTTGAACTCCATCGGCCGGTAGAGCATCTCCAGCGCGACGATCTTGGTGCTCCACCCGACGAAGGCGGCGACAAAGGGCATGGACAGGTAGATCAGCCAGTTGACACTGAAATCGGCCTGGATCTCCTGCCACGTCTGGATAGCGAGAATCGTCTCGCTGGCGGTCACGAACCGTCCTGTTTCACCGCGGCCTCCCACAAGCCACGACCCAGACCCGAAAGGGACAGGGTCAGCTTCTCCACCCGTGCGGTGAGGGGCCCACGCGATGCGTTCTTGACCGCCCGCAACACCATGGGCTCGGCCATGAGCACCTCGTAGTCCGCCTTCTGTGACGGATCCTCCGGACCGGTCTCAACCAATCCCAGTGATAGCAGATGGCCGACGTACTGCGGGACCATATTGGGCAAAGCCACGTTGGCCGTGCGGCCGATCAGACATGCGTTCTCCAGTACGGCCTGACCTGGGGTGCGGGATCGCGTCCAGGTGTGGACGTTGACCAGTGGCGAAGTCGCGCCCTCGGAGAGCGCACCGATGATCCGGGCCTCGTCGGCCACCAGCTGGTCGAGCAGCCGGTGGTACAACTCGACCTGGCTGCCGACCGTGCTCTGGTCCAGGGCACGGTCGAGAAGCCGGTCCATCTTGGAGTTGAGCGATTCGGCCGTCGGCTCCTCGGGGGTGGCCAGCGGCACCGGCTGCGGACCCGAGTCGATGGCTTCGAGCCGGTTCTTCACCAGCGTGGCCAACTGCTCCTCGCCCCAGACGGCCAGTTTGACCCCGGTCTTCGCGGCGTCGAGCGCACGGTCGGCGATGCCGAACGGGTCGAACCGCTTGGGCAGCAGCGGGCGCTGGTTGCGCGGGGTGCGGATCGCGATGGCGATCTCGCCGACCGGTGTGGCGAGCTTGAAGGCCCGGCGCTGCATGTCCTTGCGACGTACCGGAACCTCATCGCCCACGTGGTCGTCCTTGTCGTCCGGACCCTTCTTCGACAGTTCCTGTGACATCGCTGACCGATCGCCTCCCCACCTACCGGGTGTGTCCGAGATGTGGGCACCGTACCTGGTCACCCGGTGCGGCGCCCAAGTCCCCGGTGGATGACGGGATGGCCACACCGGTCTGTTCGCTGCAGCGTGCTCTGCCTGCCGGTCACGGCCCGGAGGCTGCCGACCACGCCGACACCGCCGCGCTGGCTCGGTGACACCCACCTGTACTCCGAGGACGCGGCAGACCTGGACGAGGCGGTCATGCTGATCCGGCGCGCGCACTCGGTCCAGGCCGACCTCGAACGCGCCGGCCGGGCCTGATCGGTGGCTTCTTCGGCCGCACCGAACTGCGGGTCCGACTGCGCACGACCACGCCGAAATCACTTGCGTAGCAGCGGCAACGGTGGTTTTCGACATCGTGTCGCGCATAGTTGCGACAGCGAAGCCGGGCTTGCCCGTCGACGGTGGGGTTGCGGTAACCGCCGGGTAGTCGAGTAGCATGCATCACACAACTCAATACGTCGACGACGCACTGTGGGAGAACCTCCGATTTCGGAGGTGCCGTAGGAGCAAGTCCCTCCCCGGGAATCTCTCAGGCCCAATACCGCAGTGTCGAGGCAACTCTGGAGAACAGCGCGACCCACCGGTCACGCTTACCGAAGGGGAACAGCGCAGCGCGCTAAAACTCTCAGGTTTCAGGACAGAGCGGGGAGGTGTCACCACCCGACGCATCGCGTAACTGCGATGCCCGAAACCGGAGTCACCTCATGGATTTCCCCGATCGTCACATCGGTCCTGACGGCAGCGCTCAGCAGCACATGCTGGATGCGCTCGGATACGGCTCAATCGACGAATTGATCGACAGCGCGGTGCCGCAGCAGATCCGCTGCTCAGACGGCCTGCGCCTGCCTGCCGCGCGGTCCGAACAGCACGTGCTCGCGGCCCTGCGCGAGCTGGCCGATCGCAACCAGCCGCGGATCCAGATGATCGGTCTGGGGTATCACGACACCGTCACCCCGGCCGTGCTGCGGCGCAACATGCTGGAATCGCCGGCCTGGTACACCGCCTACACGCCGTACCAGCCCGAGATCTCACAGGGCAGGCTCGAAGCGCTGCTGACGTTCCAGACGCTCGTCGCCGATCTCACCGCACTACCCGTGGCCGGTGCCTCCCTGCTGGACGAGGCCACCGCGGTCATGGAGGCCGTGCTGCTGATGCGGCGGGCCAACAAGACCGTGAAGTCCGAACGCGTTGTGCTGGATACGGATTGCCTGCCGCAGACGCTTGCGGTGGTGCGTGGGCGGGCCGAAGCCGTCGGCATCGACGTGGTGGTCGCCGACCTCACCGACGGATTGCCCGACGGTGACGCCTTCGGCGTGGTTTTCCAGTCCCCGGGTGCCAGTGGTGCCGTGCGGAACCTCGCGCCGGTGATCGCCGCGGCCCGTGACCGCGGTGCGCTCACCACGGTCGCGGCCGATCTGCTGGCGCTGACCTTGATTGCCGCGCCCGGCGAGCAGGGCGCCGACATCGCGGTGGGCTCGGCCCAGAGGTTCGGGGTTCCGCTGTTCTTCGGCGGCCCGCACGCCGGGTACCTGGCCGTCCGGTCCGGATTGGAGCGCATGCTGCCCGGCCGGCTGGTCGGGGTGTCGGTCGACGTGGACGGCAAGCCGGCCTACCGGCTGGCGCTGCAGACCCGCGAACAACACATCCGCCGGGACAAGGCCACCAGCAACATCTGCACCGCCCAGGCTCTGCTGGCCAACGTCGCCGCCATGTACGCGGCATACCACGGCCCGGAAGGATTGCGCGCCATCGCAACCCGCGTCCACCGTCACGCCGTATCGCTCGCGGCCGGTCTACGGCAGGCCGGCCACACCGTCGTACACGAGCGGTTCTTCGACACCGTGCTGGTGCAGGTGCCGGGCCGGGCCCGCGAGATCGTCGCGGCCGCCGAGCGGGCGGGCATCAACCTGCGGCTGGTCGACGCCGACCACGTCGGCATCGCGTGCGACGAATGCACAACCGACGACGTGATCCGGCGTGTGCTCGCGGTTTTCGGCGCGACACCCGGCACCGGCTCCTCTGTGTTGCCTGCCGAGCTCCTGCGCACGTCGGAATTCCTCACGCACCCCGTGTTCCACGAGCACCGCTCGGAAACGGCGATGCTGCGATTCCTGCGGGAGCTCTCCGACAAGGATCTGGCGCTGGACCGCACCATGATCCCGCTCGGATCCTGCACCATGAAACTCAATGCGGCCGCCGAGATGGAACCGATCAGCTGGCCCGAATTCGCGGGCATCCACCCGTACGCGCCCGCCGAACAGACCGCGGGCTACCTCGAGCTGATCGGCAATCTCGAGACGTGGTTGGCCGAGATCACCGGCTACGACCGGGTTTCCCTGCAGCCCAACGCCGGATCCCAGGGTGAGCTCGCGGGCCTGCTGGCCATCAACGCCTACCACCGGTCACGCGGCGACGACCACCGCGACGTGTGCCTCATCCCGCAATCCGCGCACGGCACCAACGCGGCGTCGGCGGTCTTGGCAGGCATGCGCGTCGTCGTGGTCAAGACCGCAGCCAACGGGAACATCGATCTCGACGACCTGCGGGCCAAACTGGCCGACCACGACGGCAAGGTCGCGGCGATCATGCTCACCTACCCGTCGACCCACGGTGTCTACGAAACCGACGTCCGCACGGTGTGCGACCTGGTCCACGCTGTGGGCGGGCAGGTCTACGTCGACGGTGCCAACCTGAACGCCCTTGTGGGCCTGGCCAAACCCGGTGAGTTCGGTGGCGATGTCTCGCACCTCAACCTGCACAAGACGTTCTGCATTCCGCACGGCGGTGGCGGCCCAGGCGTCGGGCCCGTCGCGGTCCGCGCGCATCTGGCGCCGTTCCTGCCGGGTGATCCGCTGCAGGACGGTCCGGCCCCGGTCTCGGCGGCCAACTACGGATCGGCCGGCATCCTGCCGATCACCTGGGCGTACCTGGCGCTCATGGGGCCCGACGGGTTGACCGCGGCCACCAAGGCCGCAGTGCTGGCAGCCAACTACGTCGCGACGTCGCTGTCCCCGTACTACCCCGTGCTCTACACCGGCGAATCCGGGTTGGTCGCGCACGAGTGCATCCTCGACCTGCGCGAGATCACCAAGCGGACCGGGGTGACCGCCGAAGACGTCGCAAAGCGGTTGATCGACTACGGCTTCCACGCTCCGACGCTGTCCTTCCCCGTCAACGGCACGCTCATGGTCGAACCCACCGAATCGGAGAACCTCGCCGAACTGGACCGGTTCATCGCGGCAATGATCAGCATCCACGACGAGATCAGCCGGGTCGAGGCGGGCGAGTGGGCACTCGAACAGAGCCCGCTGCGCCAGGCCCCGCACACCGCCGAACAGGTCACCGACGCCGAGTGGACTTTGCCGTACAGCCGGCAGTACGCGGTGTATCCCGTTGCGTCCCTGCGGCAGAACAAGTACTGGCCGCCGGTCCGCCGTATCGACGGCGTACACGGCGACCGCAACCTCGCGTGCTCGTGCCCCGCGCCCGAGGCATTCCAGACCGAAACCGCCGAACTCCTCGAGGAGGCCCTCGTATGAGCACCGAACACACCCCGGCATCACCGCTGCAGGATGAACACCGCGCACTGGGCGCAACTTTCACCGACTTCGCCGGGTGGGCCATGCCGCTCAAGTACGGCAGTGAACTCGCCGAGCACCGGGCGGTGCGCGAGGCGGCGGGCCTGTTCGACCTGTCGCACATGGGCGAAATACACGTCACCGGACCGCAATCCGCAGAGGCGCTGGACTTCGCGCTGGTCGGCGAGGCAGCCAAGATCACCGTCGGGCGCGCCAAGTACTCGCTCATGTGCGACGCCGACGGCGGCGTGATCGACGACCTGGTGGTGTATCGGCTGGCCGACGACCGTTTCCTGGTGGTCGCCAACGCCGCGAACGCCCCGACCGTGGCGCGTGAACTGAATTCCCGGGCCGAACAGTTCGACGCGCACGTCGACGACCAATCCACCACCACCGCGTTGATCGCCGTGCAGGGGCCCGCGTCCGAAGCCATCGTGAGATCGCTGGTTCCGGAGACCCAGACCGAGGCCGTGGCCGCACTCAAGTACTACGCGGTCACCGAGGCGCAGGTCGACGGCATCGATGTGTTGTTGGCCCGCACGGGCTACACCGGCGAGGACGGTTTCGAACTGTACGTGCCCAACGTCCACGCAGTGGCCCTGTGGCGATCGCTGCTGGCTGCCACGACCGAGGCCGGCGGATTGCCGGCCGGCCTGGCCTGCCGCGACACCCTGCGGCTCGAAGCCGGCATGGCGCTCTACGGCCACGAACTCAGCCAGGACACCAACCCCTACGCAGCAGGGCTGGGCAAGATGGTGCGGCTCGGCAAGCCTTTCGTGGGACGCGATGCGCTGCAGCAGCTTTCCGAAAAGCCTGCGGACCGTGTGCTGGTCGGTCTGAAGGGCTCGACCCGGCGCGCGGCGCGCGCGGGTTACACCGTCCACCGCAACGGCGACGAGACCGCGGTCGGCAGCGTGACATCGGGTGCACTGTCGCCGACGCTCGGATATCCGATCGCCCTGGCCTATCTCGACGCTGCGCTGGCCGAGCCGGGAACCGTGGTGCAGGTCGACATCCGCGGCAACAAAGAGCAGTTCGAAGTCACCCCGGCGCCGTTCTACCGCCGCAACTGAAAGGATTGACATGGCAGACAACACGATTCCTGACGACCGTAGCTACACCGAGGAACACGAATGGGTGCTGATCGCGCCCGGCGCCCCCCTGCCCGCCACCCCCGTCCGCGTCGGCATCACCTCGGTCGCGGCCGCGGCACTGGGTGACCTGGTGTTCCTCGACCTGCCGGAGGTCGGCGCCACCATCACGGCCGGCGAAACCTGCGGCGAGGTGGAATCCACCAAGACCGTGTCAGAGCTGTACCCACCGGTGAGCGGCACCGTCACCGCGGTCAACACCACCGCCGTCGACGATCCCGCACTCGTCACGTCCGACCCCTACGGAAACGGCTGGCTGTTCGAGGTCCAGCCCACCGCAGCCGGAAACCTGTTGACCGCAGCCGAATACGCAGAGAAGAGCGAGGCCTAGACATGAGCATCCTCGACCGACATCTCGCCGACTTCGACCCCGAGATCGCCTCCGCGATCGGTGACGAACTGCACCGGCAGCGCCTCGGCCTGGAGATGATCGCCTCGGAGAACCACGCACCGCTCGCGGTCATGCAGGCCCAAGGCTCGGTGCTCACCAACAAGTATGCCGAAGGCTATCCGGGGCGGCGCTATTACGGCGGCTGCGAGCACATCGACGTGATCGAGCGGCTCGCGATCACGCGGGTCAAGGCATTGTTCGGCGCGGAATTCGCCAATGTGCAACCGCATTCGGGTGCGCAGGCCAACGCCGCGGTGATGCACGCGCTGATCAAGCCGGGCGACACGATCCTCGGGCTGTCGCTGGACTGCGGTGGTCATCTGACCCACGGCATGCGGCTGAACTTCTCGGGCAAGCTCTACAACGTCGCGGCCTACGGGGTGTCCAAAGAGGACTACCTGATCGACATGGACGCCGTGGCCGACGCGGCCCGCGAACACCGGCCGCAGTTGATCATCGCGGGCTGGTCGGCCTACCCGCGGCAGCTCGACTTCGCCCGGTTCCGCGAGATCGCCGACGAGGTCGGGGCCTACCTGATGGTCGACATGGCGCATTTCGCCGGACTGGTTGCGGCCGGGCTGCATCCGTCGCCGGTGCCGCATGCGCATGTCGTCACATCCACGACACACAAGACCCTGGGCGGGCCGCGTGGTGGAGTCATCCTCACCAACGAGGCTGACATCGCCAAGAAGATCAACTCGGCGGTGTTCCCCGGCCAGCAGGGCGGGCCGCTCGAACACGTCGTCGCCGCCAAGGCGGTCGGCTTCAAGATGGCCGCCCAGCCGGAATTCGCCGAACGCCAGCAGCGGGTGCTGCGCGGTGCGCAGATCCTGGCGGAGCGGTTGAGCCGGCCTGATGTCAAGGACGCAGGCATCACGGTGCTCACCGGTGGAACCGACGTGCACCTGGTGCTCGTCGATCTGCGCAACGCCGCGATCGACGGGCAGCAGGGTGAGGACCGGCTCGATGCCGTCGGCATCACCGTCAACCGCAACGCCGTGCCGTTCGACCCCCGGCCGCCGATGGTCACCTCCGGGCTGCGCATCGGCACCCCGGCGCTGGCGGCCCGCGGCTTCGGCGACGACGAGTTCGCGCGTGTCGCCGACGTCATCGCGGCGGCGCTGATCGCCGCACTTGACGCCGACACCGAACCGCTTGCCGCGCAGGTGCGTTCGCTGGCCGAGCAGTTCCCGCTGTATCCGGAGCTGTAGGCATGGCCGTCAGCGTGTTCGACCTCTTCTCGGTCGGCATCGGACCTTCCAGTTCCCATACGGTGGGGCCGATGCGGGCCGCGGGCATGTTCGTCGACGAGCTCACCGGCCGCGGCGTGATCGATCAGGTCGCGGATGTCGGGGTCGACCTCTTCGGCTCGCTGGCCGCGACCGGGGCCGGACACGGCACGATGCCGGCCATTCTGCTGGGCCTCGAAGGGTACCGGCCCGAAACCATCGAGACCGACGAGATGGAGCGTCGGCTTGCGGTGATGCGAGCCGACGGCAAGATTCAGTTGGGCGGTCGGATCGTCATCGCGCTGACCGAATCCGACATGCGCCTGGAACCGGCCCGGCAACTCGCGCAACACCCGAATGCCATGACGCTCACGGCACTCTCGGCTCAGCGCGACGTGCTCTACCGCGAGACGTACTTCTCGGTGGGCGGCGGTTTCGTGGTCACCGAATCCGAGCCCACCGGGCGAGGGTCGACAGCTGCCGGTGGCGGCTTCCGCTCGGCCGCCGATCTGCTGGCACTCACCCACCGCGACGGGCTTTCGGTGAGCCAGGCGATGATGCGGCAGGAGTGCTTGTCCCGCACCGAAACCGAGGTTCGGGAACGCCTGCTGCACATCCGCGACGTCATGGTCGCATGCCAGTCCAACGGGATGTCGCGCGACGGTTACCTGCCCGGCAACCTGCGGGTGCGGCGGCGCGCGAGGGACTGGTATGTGCGTCTGGCGGCCGAGGATCCTGACCGTGACCCGGCCTTCGCCGAGGACTGGGTGAACCTGGTGGCGCTCGCGGTCAACGAGGAGAATGCATCGGGTGGCCGCATCGTGACCGCGCCGACCAACGGTGCGGCCGGCATCATTCCGGCGGTGCTGCACTACGCGTTGCACTACACGCCCGCGGGCCGTGCCGATCCGGACGACACCGCTGTCCGCTTCCTGCTCACCGCGGGAGCCATCGGCTCGCTGTACAAGGAGCGGGCGTCGATCTCGGGAGCCGAGGTCGGTTGCCAAGGCGAGGTCGGCTCCGCGGCGTCGATGGCCGCCGGTGGCCTGGCCGAAATTCTCGGTGGCACACCGGAGCAGGTGGAGAACGCCGCCGAGATCGCGATGGAACACAGTCTCGGTCTCACATGCGACCCGATTGGCGGCCTGGTACAGATCCCGTGCATCGAACGCAACGCCATCTCGGCGGGCAAGGCGATCAACGCGGCGCGCATGGCGCTGCGGGGTGACGGCACGCACCGCGTGAGCCTCGATCAGGTCATCGAGACCATGCGGGCCACGGGCATGGACATGAGCGCCAAGTACAAGGAGACCTCGACCGGGGGGCTCGCCGTCACCGTCAACGTCGTCGAATGCTGAGAGATATGACTGTCGCCCCGGAGGGCCGCCGCCTGCTTCGGCTGGAGGCCCGCAACGCCCAGACCCCGGTCGAACGCAAGCCGTCCTGGATGAAGACGCGGCTGCGGACCGGACCCGAATACCGCGAGCTGGCCGCGCTCGTGCAGAGCAACGATCTGCACACGGTATGCCAGGAAGCGGGCTGTCCCAACATCTTCGAATGCTGGGAAGCCCGGGAGGCGACGTTCCTGATCGGCGGCGATCAGTGCACGCGGCGCTGCGACTTCTGCCAGATCGCCACCGGCAGGCCGGAGCCGCTCGACCGTGACGAGCCCCGCCGCGTCGCAGAATCCGTGGCGCACATGCGGTTGCGCTACGCGACCGTCACCGGGGTCGCGCGCGACGACCTGCCCGACGGCGGCGCATGGTTGTATGCCGAGACCGTGCGCCAGATCCACGCGGCCTGCCCGGGCGCCGGGGTGGAACTGCTCATCCCGGACTTCACCGGAATCCCCGCCCAGCTCGACGAGGTCTTCGCCGCCGCGCCCGAAGTGCTGGCACACAACCTCGAGACCGTGCCCCGCATCTTCCGTCGGATCCGGCCCGGCTTCGACTACACACGTTCGCTCGGGGTGCTGGAACGCGCGCGCTCGCAAGGCCTCATCACGAAGTCGAACCTGATCCTCGGCATGGGTGAGACCACCGACGAGATCGTGGCTGCCCTGCGCGATCTGCACGCCGCCGGATGCCAATTGATCACCATCACGCAGTATCTGCGGCCCACGCCGCGTCACCACCCGGTCGAACGCTGGGTCACGCCAGCCGAATTCGCCGAACTCGACGGCATCGCCCGAGAGATCGGGTTCCTCGGCGTGATGTCCGGACCGTTGGTGCGCTCGTCGTATCGGGCCGGAACCCTCTACCACCAAGCCCGCACCGCCATCGAACACTCAAGGAGCTTTTCGTGACCTCATCAGACGTTGTCATCCTCGGCGGCGGGCCGGGCGGATATGCCGCCGCGATCCGCTCGGCGCAACTCGGTCTCTCGGTCGTGTTGATCGACGAGGCCGAGATCGGGGGCACGTGCCTGCACCGCGGCTGCATCCCGACCAAGGCGCTGCTGCACGCGGCCGAGATCGCCGACGCCGCCCGCACCGCAGCGCAATTCGGTGTCAACGCCACGTTCGACGGCGTCGACCCCGAGAAGCTGTACGGCTTCAAGAACACCGTGGTGTCCCGCCTGCACAAGGGGCTTTCCGGGCTGATCGCGGCGCTCGGAATCACGGTCGTCAACGGCAGGGGTCGGCTCACCGGACCCACGACCGTCGAGGTCGACGGCACCACCATCACGGGCCGCTCGATCGTGCTGGCCACCGGATCCGCTCCCAAGGTGCCCGGCGCCATCGAGATGTCCGACCGCGTGCTCACGAGTGATCAGGCCTTGGAGCTCAACCGCATCCCCGAGTCGGCCATCATCCTCGGCGGCGGTGTCATCGGCGTCGAATTCGCCAGTCTCTGGGCGTCGTTCGGCACCAAGGTGACCGTCGTCGAGGCGCTGCCCCGGCTCGTGCCCAACGAGGACGTCGCGATCTCCACCTACCTGGAGCGGCTGTTGCGCCGTCGCCGGATCACCGCCAAAACCGGCGCACGCGTCACCGCGGTCAAGTCAGACGACGAGGCCGTGCAGGTGACGCTGGAATCCGGTGACGTGCTCAACGCCGACGTGCTGCTGGTCGCGGTCGGCCGCGCACCGCGCACCGTGGGGCTCGGCCTTGAGGAGATCGGGGTGACGGTCGACGGCGGACTCGTGGTGACCGACGACGAGTTGCGCACGAGCGTGCCCAGCGTCTATGCGATCGGCGACATCGTCGGTGGACTGCAGTTGGCGCACCGAGCGTTTCAGCACGGCATCTTCGTCGCCGAGCGCATCGCGGGCCGCGACGCCGAGCTGGTCGCCGACGCAGGCATCCCGCGCGTCACCTACTGCCATCCCGAGATCGCGTCCATCGGCCTCACCGAGGAAGCGGCGCGCGAACAGTACGGCGACGGCGTCGAAACCGTCACCTACGATCTCGCGGGCAACGGCCGCAGCCAGATCCTCAAGGCGTCCGGCGCGGTTAAGCTCGTGGTGGACCCCGCCGGGGCAGTGGTGGGTGTGCACATGATCGGCGCAGGCGTATCGGAGCTGATCGGTGAGGCGCAGCTGCTGTACAACCTGGGCGTGAAGGCCGCCGAGGCCGCCCGGTTCGTGCACGCCCACCCGACACAGAACGAAGCGCTGGGCGAGGCGCTGATGGCGGTGTCCGGCGCGCCGCTGCACCTGCACGGCTGATCAGGTCGCAGCACCGCCGTCCGACCGCCGCACTGTGACGAAAGTGCAGACTTTCGGGCGAGTTTCGTGGATCGGCGGGAACGGCTGCCCGCTCGCGATGCGCAACAATGTTGAAGACCTCAGTCAGCATTGAGCTGCGATCTTCAGCATTGCTGCAGTCAGCGCGATCAGCCGGCAACGGATGGGGCCTTCGCCCGGTTCATCCGACCACGGTCGCTCGGGCAGGTACTTGCCCGATCAACTGGAAATTGCCGCCGCCGATCATGGGTTTGCGCGAGTACGCTTTTGCTGCCAGTTGAGGACAGGTGTCCTCTCCCGTCGATGCGATTCATGGCCGGTTGCTGTCGGATCGCTGCGAGGTCAAAGGAGCAGACTCGTGGGATTCATCCAGGCCTTCGCGGGTGCATTCGGCGGAACACTCGCCGACCAGTGGAAGGATTTCGTCGTTCCGCCGCAGGTCGCCCCGACGGCGGCGATCTTCCCCGGCGTTGCGGTCGGACAGAACGCCGGCCGTGGCTCCAACACCCGTGGCTCGCAGAACATCATCAGCAACGGCTCCAAGCTCCTCGTGCCCGAGGGGACGGGCCTCTTGACATTCCAGGACGGCAAGATCACGGGCTTCATCGCGCAGCCCGGTGGCTATGTGTGGCGTTCCGATGACCTGAACTCGCAGTCGATCTTCGCCGGCGACGGCATCGTGAGCCCACTCATCACGCAGTCGTTCGAGCGGTTCAAGTTCGGCGGCCAGCCCGGCAGCCAGCAGCTTGTCTTCTACGTCAACCTGCGGGAGCTGCCCAACAACCGTTTCGGGACACAGTCGGAGATCTATTGGGATGACGCGTATCTCGGCGCCCAGGTGGGTGCGATCACGCGCGGCACGTACACGATGCGCATCGTGGACCCGATCCTGTTCGCCACCCAGTTCGTGCCGCTGACATACCTGCAACCCGGCGGCGCGGTCTTCGATTTCACCGACTTCGACAACGCTGCCGCGAGCCAACTCTTCACCGAGGTGGTGTCTTCACTCGCACCGGCGTTCTCGCACTACACGAACGATCCGGCCAAGGGTAACCGCATGGCCCGGATCCAGGGCGACTCAATCGGTTTCGCCCAGTCGCTCTCGGGGGCGGTCGAAAGTGCGTACCGCTGGACGAGCGGGCGGGGTATCACGATCGTCAACGTCGCGATCGCGTCGATCGAGTACGACGAGGACACCCGCAGGCTGCTCTCGGATGTCAAGAAGGCGGACGCATTGAGCGGTTCGCGGGGCAACTCCTTCCTGCAACAGTCGGTTGCGCGCGGTATGCAGGCCGCGGGAGAGAGCGGTGGGGGAGCCGCCGGAATCGCGATGATGGGGATGGGGATGAACGCCGCAGGTGGTGCGATGGGTGGCCTTCAGCAGCCTCCCGGGCCGGCGCCATACCAGCAGGTGCCGCCGCCTCCGCAGGGGTATCCGCCGCAACAGGGGTATGCGCAGCAGGGCTATCCACACCAGAGCTACCCGCAACAGCAGGGTTACCCGCCGAGCCCGCCTCCTCAGGGCGCACCCCAGCAGGCGCCTGCGGGCGAGGATCCGGTGGCCAAGCTCGCGCAGTTCAAGAGCATGCTCGATCAGGGCCTCATCACGCAGGCGGATTATGACGCCGCCAAGGCGAAGGCGCTCGGGCTGTAGGCCATGACCGGCCCGCATCACGGGGGCAACCGGCCTGGCGGTCACCCGCCCGACCAGAGCCAACGTCAGCCCCCACCGCCGTATCCGCACACGGCACCGCCGTATGCCCCTGGCCCGCCCCGGCCGTACCCGCCCTATCCGGGCCAACCCCAGCAGTTCGTGCAAGCGCCACCGCCGCAGGCACACGGATATGCGCAACCCGGTGGCGTCATCCCGCGTGATCGGGCCGTCGAGGTGACGCCACCGGGCGAGTTCGGCAACGCCACGTGGGACGACGTGAACCGCGCACGGGAGGCAGAGCGCAACGCGGGTTACGGCCCCGGCGAGGCGCCGGTCGTGACGTATGACAAGCACGGCGGGCCGCAGGTCATCCAGACCACGTCCGACCGCACAGACGGACTCAACAAGTGCCCGCGCTGTGGGGCCACCGACATCGTCTTGGACATCAAGAGCAGCAACCTGGTGTGCCGATACTGCCGCTTCGCGTGGAGCGAGAAGAACGCAGCCGAGCTGTTCAATCTCAACTCGCCCATCAGCGAGCTGCGCGGCCGCCAGATCGGTTCGGGGACGGGCAACATCGTGCCGGGAGTCGACGAGGTCGTGAGCTTCAAGTGCGGCGCGTGCGGTGCGGAGGTGTCGATCGACACCAACCATGCCGTACAGGCGCGTTGTCACTGGTGCCGCAACAGGCTTTCCGTCAACGAGCAGATCGCCAACGGCGCCGTCCCCGATGTCGTGCTGCCGTTCTCGCTCCCCAAGGAAGAGGCCGTTGCACGGATCTCCGCGTTCGTCTCAGCGCGAAAGTTCTTCGCAAGCAGGCGTTTCACCGCGGAGTTCGCACCCGAGAATGTCATGGGCGTCTATCTGCCCTACTTGATCATCGACATGAACACCTCGGTCGAGTTCGTCGGAGTCGGCGAACACACGACCCGCAGTTACAGCGTGCGCGTCGACGACAACACGACCGAAACCCGTTACGACTACGACGTGTATCGAGTCGCCCGCAGTTTCAACCTCTACGTTGACGACCTCACGATCGAATCGGCCGCCGACAAACGCGATTTCCACACCGATCGCAACACCAACAACATCATCAATTCGATCATGCCGTTCGACACTAAGAACGCCGTACGCTACGACCCCAACTACCTCTCGGGATTCACCTCGCAGCGGCGCGATCTCGATGTCGACGCGATGTTCGGCCCGGCTCGCCTGCAGACTCAGGACATCGGCCGCTTCCGCGCGGTCGAGACCTTGGACTTCTACGACCGGGGCGTGCGCTGGGACCAGCAGCGTATCGATGTTCACGGTGAACGCTGGGTGTCTGCCTACCTGCCGGTGTGGCTCTACAGCTACTACGAGCGGAAAGGCAACGGCCGAGAGCTGCTGCACTACATCGCCGTGAACGGACGCACCGGCGAGACCATGGGCTCGGTGCCGATCAACACCACGCGCCTGTGGGTGGCGTCGGGTGTGGCCGAGGTGTTCGGGATAGCCGCGACCATCGTGTCGGGCCTGATCTTCTGGTAGGAAACGATGGACTTCTCAGTGTTGTCGACCGCTGTCGACGCCGTCGTCGCGGCGAGTCTTCAGGCGTCGTCGTCATCATCGTCGGATGACGGCAGCTGGATTCCCCTGCTGTTCCTGCTCACCGGTCCGGCGTTTTTCATGTACCAGTACACGCGCTATCGCAACAAGAACAAGCGTCACCATCACGAGACGGAGACGCTCTCGGACATTGCGAATCTGCGGGTGCTGGACCAGCGCGTGGACAGTGTGAGCAACTCGCGCAACTCGCGCATGTCGGGCGCCAATGAGCGGGAGGTGCGCGGGTAAGGCCGCAATTCGCTTCTGGGTGCCGAATTCTTAGTCGAACCGACGCTCGACCAGTCGGGGGCGGACTTCGGCGATCCGGGCGTAGTCACGATCGTGGTGGAGAACCCCGGCTTCGTGTGACAGTGCGGTTTCCGCAATGAACAGGTCTGGGATGGGCGTGCGATGCCACATGCCGTGATGGTGTGCGAGCTCGCGTTGGAGCCGTCGTACCCGGTCGAAGATGTCGGCCGGTGCCTTCAGGACTGGAAACACGTCACGTAGAGCGGACCGCTGCTGCTCGTAGTCGGCCGCCGAGCGAGTCGAGTACAGCCACTCCAACTCCCCGATCTCACACAGCACGAGGTCGGCGAGGTCGATGTCCGCGGGTGGCGAGGAGCCGTTCAAGAGCCGAACGTGGGCGCTCTTGTCCAGCACCCACAAAGTCATCGCCAGGCCTCATCCCTCTGGAGGACATCGGCGTCGACGGTGTTCCGTGCGTCGTTGAAGTGGGCGGCCACTCGCGAACGTCTGGCTTCGCGTTCGAATTCGGCGGCAGCGACCAGTCTTCGCAAGCCCTCCTCGACGGTCGATCGCACCGTCTGGCCCGTGACCCGCTGAGCGGCCTTGACGAGATCCTCGTCGAGCTCGATGGTGGTTCGCTTGACCGGCATACGTACATATTACCCGGGGCACTGTACATACTGGAGCGACGTCGAGTTCGACGAAAACGTCGCTGTCGGGGCGGGCGAGCAGCAGTTTCGTCGAATTGGGCGGGATTTGACCGCTCGGGGAACAAATCCGCAGGAACCCACGTTGAGCTGATCGACAACAAGTTGAGTGATACAGACTCAAGTCTGGGTTGACAATCGATAGGCAACCGGAGCAGGCTTGAGCGCAGTCCGCTCAGACCCCTATATGTCTATCAGGAGGCAACACTATGGCTCGTGCGGTCGGCATCGACCTCGGGACCACCAACTCCGTCGTCGCGGTTCTGGAGGGTGGCGACCCCGTCGTCGTCGCGAACTCCGAGGGCTCCCGGACCACCCCGTCCGTCGTCGCATTTGCGCGCAACGGCGAGGTGCTGGTCGGCCAGCCCGCCAAGAACCAGGCGGTGACCAACGTCGACCGGACCATCCGTTCGGTCAAACGCCACATGGGCAGCGACTGGTCCGTCGAGATCGACGGCAAGAAATACACCGCGCAGGAGATCAGCGCGCGTGTGCTCATGAAGCTCAAGCGGGATGCGGAGTCCTACCTCGGTGAGGACATCACCGACGCCGTCATCACCGTGCCCGCATACTTCAACGACGCCCAGCGTCAGGCCACCAAGGAGGCCGGCCAGATCGCGGGCATGAACGTCCTGCGCATCGTCAACGAGCCGACCGCGGCGGCCCTGGCCTATGGCCTGGACAAGGGCGAGAAGGAACAGACCATCCTGGTCTTCGACCTCGGTGGCGGCACCTTCGACGTCTCGCTGCTGGAAATCGGCGACGGCGTCGTCGAGGTCCGGGCCACCTCGGGTGACAACCACCTCGGTGGCGACGACTGGGACGACCGCATCGTCGAATGGCTGGTCGACAAGTTCAAGGCCACCTCTGGCATCGACCTGACCAAGGACAAGATGGCCATGCAGCGGCTGCGTGAGGCCGCCGAGAAGGCCAAGATCGAACTCTCGAGCTCGCAGAGCACCTCGATCAACCTGCCCTACATCACGGTCGACGCTGACAAGAACCCGCTGTTCCTCGACGAGCAGCTGACCCGCGCCGAGTTCCAGCGCATCACCCAGGATCTGCTGGACCGCACGCGGCAGCCCTTCCAGTCGGTGATCAAGGATGCCGGCATCTCGGTGTCCGAGATCGACCACGTGGTGCTGGTGGGTGGTTCCACCCGCATGCCCGCCGTGACCGACCTGGTCAAGGAACTGACCGGTGGCAAGGAGCCCAACAAGGGCGTGAACCCGGACGAGGTCGTCGCCGTCGGCGCGGCTCTGCAGGCCGGCGTGCTCAAGGGCGAGGTGAAAGACGTTCTGCTGCTGGACGTCACCCCGCTGTCCCTTGGTATCGAGACCAAGGGCGGTGTGATGACCAAGCTCATCGAACGCAACACCACCATCCCCACCAAGCGGTCGGAGACCTTCACCACCGCCGACGACAACCAGCCGTCGGTGCAGATCCAGGTGTTCCAGGGTGAGCGCGAAATCGCGTCGCACAACAAGCTGCTCGGCTCCTTCGAACTGACCGGCATCCCGCCGGCCCCGCGCGGCGTGCCGCAGATCGAGGTCACCTTCGACATCGACGCCAACGGCATCGTGCACGTCACGGCCAAGGACAAGGGCACCGGCAAGGAAAACACGATCAAGATCCAGGAAGGCTCCGGCCTGTCCAAGGAGGAGATCGACCGGATGATCAAGGACGCCGAGGCGCACGCCGAGGAGGACCGCAAGCGTCGCGAAGAGGCCGACGTCCGCAACCAGGCCGAGTCGCTGGTCTACCAGACGGAGAAGTTCGTCAAGGAGCAGCGCGAGGCCGAGGGCGGATCGAAGGTTCCCGAGGACACCTTGACCAAGGTCGATTCCGCGATCGCCGACGCCAAGAAGGCGCTCGAAGGCACCGACATCTCCGCGATCAAGGCCGCGATGGAGAAGCTGGGCCAGGAGAGCCAGGGCCTGGGCCAGGCGATCTACGAGGCCACCCAGGCCGAGCAGGCCGCGGGCGGATCGGACGCAGCCGCGGGCTCGTCCAGCGCGGACGACAACGTGGTTGATGCAGAAGTAGTCGACGATGACCGGGAGACCAAGTGAGCCAGGACGATTCGCACGAGCCGGTGACCATCACCGACAAACGGCGCATCGATCCCGAAACCGGTGAGGTCCGTGAGGCGGTGCCGACCCCTGAGGGGGCGGCACCGGCCGCGGCCGGCGCACCGGAGACGGCGGGCGATAGCGACGAGGTCGCCGAGCTCAAGAGCACGCTGCAACGCGTGAAGGCCGAGTACGACAACTACCGCAAGCGCGCCCTGCGCGATCAGCAGCTCATCGCCGAGCGCAGCAAGGCTGCCGTGGTGACCCAGCTGCTGGGTGTCCTCGACGACCTGGACCGGGCCCGCAGCCATGGGGATCTGGAATCCGGGCCGCTCAAGTCGGTCGCGGACAAGCTCGCGGGCGCCCTTGAGGGGCTGGGGCTTTCCGCATTCGGCGAAGAGGGCGACGAGTTCGACCCCTCGCTGCACGAAGCCGTGCAGCACGAGGGCGAGGGCACGCACCCGATCGTCGGGACCGTGATGCGCCGCGGTTACAAGGTCGGAGATCAGGTGGTCCGCCACGCCATGGTCGGTGTCGTCGACACCGTTCCGGATGCGGAGCCCGCGACCAACCCGGCGGAAAGCGCGGACGGCGCGAGCACTCAGGCCGCAGAATCAGACAATTAGACAGTCCAACTAGAGAGATGAGGTAAGGAGGTGGCGCAGTATGGCCCAGCGTGAATGGGTCGAGAAAGACTTCTACAAGGAGCTTGGCGTCTCCTCTGACGCCAGCGCCGACGAAATAAAGAAGGCCTACCGCAAGCTGGCCGCCGAACTGCATCCCGACCGCAACCCCGATCCGGGCGCGGCCGAGCGGTTCAAGGCGGTCTCGGAAGCCAACAGCGTTCTGTCGGACCCCGCGAAGCGCAAGGAGTACGACGAAACCCGGCGGCTGTTTGCCGGGGGCGGCTTCGGCCGCCGGTTCAACGGCGGGGGTGGCGGCGGCTTCAGTGGTGGATTCGGCTCCGACGGGGCCGAATTCAATCTCGGTGACCTGTTCGACGCCGCCGGGCAAAGCGGCGGCGCCAACATCGGCGACCTGTTCGGTGGGCTGTTCGGCCGTGGTGCGCAACCACGGCCGAGCCGCCCCCGGCGGGGCAACGACCTGGAGACCGAGACCGAGCTGTCGTTCCTCGAGGCCACCAAGGGGGTGGCCATGCCGCTGCGGCTGACCAGCCCCGCACCCTGCACCAATTGCCATGGCAGCGGCGCACGCCCGGGCACCAGCCCGAAGGTGTGCCCGAACTGCAACGGCTCGGGTGTGGTCAACCGGAACCAGGGTGCGTTCGGTTTCTCGGAGCCGTGCACCGAATGCCGGGGCAGTGGATCGATCATCGAGCACCCGTGTGACGAGTGCAAAGGTACCGGCGTCACCACCCGGACCCGGACCATCAACGTCCGCATCCCACCGGGCGTCGAGGACGGGCAGCGGATCCGGCTGGCCGGCCAGGGTGAAGCCGGGCTGCGCGGTGCGCCGTCCGGCGATCTCTACGTCACCGTGCACGTGCGTCCGGACAAGGTGTTCGGCCGCGACGGTGACGACCTGACCGTTGCAGTTCCGGTCAGTTTCCACGAATTGGCGCTCGGTACAACGCTATCCGTGCCGACGCTGGACGGCAAGGTCGGCGTCCGCGTGCCCAAGGGCACCTCGGACGGCCGCATCCTGCGGGTCCGTGGGCGTGGCGTGCCGAAGCGTTCAGGCGGCCACGGTGACCTGCTCGTCACCGTCAAGGTCGCGGTGCCGCCGAACCTCGAAGGGGAAGCGGCCGAGGCTCTGGAAGCTTATGCGAAAGCGGAGCGGGCCAGTGGATTTGATCCACGGGCCGGATGGGCAGGCAACCTATGAGCAAGAGGAAAGAAGAAGCCCGCACGTTCCTGATCTCGGTGGCCGCCGAGCTGGCCGGTATGCATGCGCAGACCCTGCGCACGTACGACCGGCTCGGCCTGGTCACTCCCCAGCGCAGTTCCGGTGGGGGACGGCGTTATTCGGAGCGTGACGTCGATCTGCTGCGCGAGGTGCAGCGGCTCTCCCAGGATGAGGGCGTCAACCTGGCGGGCATCAAACGCATCATCGAACTCACCAACCAGGTCGACGCGCTCCGGGCCCGGGTCTCCGAGCTGACCCAGCAGGTCGAACAGCTCAGCGCCAACCAGCGCCGCGACGTGAGTGTCGCGTCCAAGGCGGTCGTGGTCTGGCAGCCGCGGCGCGGTAGTCGCTAGCCGCCCTTCGTCGAGCCGGCATCCGTTGTGTGACTACGCAACTACATTCTGACGGCTTTGACGGTTGCGCTTCACAGCAGACTCTCAGCTGTGGCACCCTTCTTCCAACAGAAGGGACGTATGGCGATCGAAGATCCTGCGGCCGGGGCAGAGGCGGATCGGGTCTCTCCCGAAGAAATCGCGCTCCGGCCCCGGAATGTTCATTTTCGTTGGGACACCGCCCCGCTGCACTGGATTCCGGGGGATC
The DNA here is from genome assembly GCF_010727475.1 of Mycolicibacterium mageritense. Classification (NCBI taxonomy): domain Bacteria; kingdom Bacillati; phylum Actinomycetota; class Actinomycetes; order Mycobacteriales; family Mycobacteriaceae; genus Mycobacterium; species Mycolicibacterium mageritense. The sequence goes on along the minus strand of NZ_AP022567.1, from coordinate 1,374,745 downwards.
CCTATGCATCCCATGCCGCGACCGCGCTCAACCTCTTCCTGCCGGTCGCTGAGCGCTGGTTCGGCCGGTTGCTGTCCGACGCCCTGGAACACGTGCGCGACGAGCGCCTGCGTGAGGAGATCATCGGCTTCATCGGGCAGGAGGCGGTGCACGCCAAGACCCATGACGAGGTTCTTGTCGAATACCTGCGCAGGCACGGTATCGAGCCCGCACCGTTTCTCGGGCAACTGGAATGGCTGGCCGGCCAGTACGACCAGCGGGTCGCCGCGGCCACGCCACGAAACCGGCGCAAGGCGCTCGCCTCCGGCACGCACGCGCTGAGCGCGGCCGAACATTTCACCGGTGTGCTCGGCCATTGGGCGCTCAACAATACGTGGGACGCGTTGGGTGCGGATCCGACGATGGCCGACCTCTACCGGTGGCACGGTGCCGAAGAAGTCGAGCACCGCCACGTGTCCTACCACGTGGCCAAATACTTCGGCATGGACTACGTGGCCCAGGCCGTTGCGGGCGTGCTGGTGAGCTTCGCGTTCTTCACGATCATCCTGCGCGGCATGAAGTTCCTGGTGCACGAGGACGACGCGTTGCCAAACCTCGGGTACGTGCGGTTGTGGTGGAAGATCCACGCGTCCGGCAAGACCGGCGCGCTGCCCACCACGACGTTTCTCGTGCGTTCCGGGCTGCGGTTGCTGCGGCCCGACTATCACCCCGTCCACGAAGGGAACACCGCGCAGGCGGTCGCATATCTGGCCACGTCACGCGCGGCGCGCGCGTTCGATGGCTGAGCGCACCGACGGGCGGGCCCAGCGCTTGTCCGCACGAACCTCGAGCCTTTTGCGCCCCTACACCGGCGAGCCTCCGCCAGGGCTCTACCGGGCCGGCCGCCCGGATCTGCTGGTCCGGCTCGCGGGCACGGCCCTACCGCATCTGCTTTCGGTCGTGATGCGCCTCGGCGGTGACCGGGAACTGCCCGAGCTCGCGGCAGCCGTCAACCGCAGGCCCGTGCGGATCGTGGACCGGCGGCGCATCGCACGCGACGCCGACGTCGTGCAATTGACCCTGGTTGCGCCCGACGGCGCGAAACTGCCGGGCTGGCACGCAGGCGCGCACATCGACGTGTACCTGCCCTCGGGACGCGCCCGGCAGTACTCGTTGTGCGGAGACCCGGACCGGGAACGGGAGTATCGGATCGCGGTCCGCCGGATCCCCGCGGGCGGTGGGGGATCGGTCGAGGTGCACGCCCTGTCTGTTGGACAGACAATCGAGATCAGCGATCCACGAAACGCTTTCATGATGCCGTTGCCGGGGTCGGGCTCGCGTGCCGAAAAGCTGCGCTTCGTCGCGGGCGGTATCGGGATCACGCCGATCCTGCCGATGGTGCGGGTTGCCGAACGAGTCGGTCTCGCATGGTCGCTGTGTTACTGCGGCAGACACCGCGACAGCATGCCGTTCCTGGACGAGCTGTCGAGGTTCGGCGACAAGGTGCAGGTGCACACCGACGACGCGGCCGGGGTGCCTGGGGTCGGCGAGCTACTGGCCGGCGTCGACGTACGGACCGCGGTGTACGTGTGCGGCCCGCCGCCGATGCTCGCGGCTGTCCGACAAGGTGTTTCGCCCGGCGCCGAGCTGCACTTCGAGCGGTTCTCCCCGCTCCCGGTGGTCGACGGCTCGCCGTTCGAGATGCAGCTCGCCCGCGGTGCCGAGCTGGTGCGGGTCGGCCGGGAGCAGAGCGCCCTCACGGCCCTGCGGGCAGTCCGGCCGAATCTGAGTTACTCGTGCCGGCAAGGGTTTTGCGGCACGTGCGTGCAACGCGTGCTCGACGGCGAGGTGGACCACCGCGATCGCTTCCTGACCGATCGGCAGCGTGCGAGCGGTCAGATGCTGGTATGTGTGTCCAGGGCCAAAACCGAAGGGGGACGGCTGATCCTGGACCTCTAGCCGACCTTGATCGAGAACGTGCTGGTCTCCGGTTTTCCCGGCACGGCCATCGGGTAGTTGCCGCGCCGCAATGCGTCGGTCGGCGCGGCCATGGGCTCGATACCGATGACGTCGTCGTTGCCTGGCGCGAACAGTTGGGCGGCCTGGTAACCCCGGTTGAACGTGACCTCGACCCGGCGGCCGCCGCCGGAGATCGCGAACACCGAGCCGTCGCGCACCTGATCGAAGCCGTGGTCGAGTTCGGTGGTCTTGAGAAGCTCAGTGCCACCGGGCCATTCCGCGGTTTCGCCCGTCGGGATGCCCCAGTTGTCCACCGGCAGGTGCCGCATGGTGGGGGTCTGCAGCTGCCATTGCTCACGCGGCACATCGGGCAGCTTGAGGTACGGGTGGTAGCCGAAACACAGCGGCACCGAGGCCGCCGTCGACGGCATCACCGTGGTGTCGACCGTGAGCGTCCGGTCGGCAAGCGTCACCGACATCGTCAGGATGTGCGGGAACGGGAACGTCGCGAGCAGGCGGGGCTTGCCGCCCCAGTCCAGGACCGCGACCAGTTTGTTGTCGGTCTGTTCGATCACGAGCCATCCCGGGTTGGCGGCCAGTACACCGTGAATGGGCACGCCGTGCTCGTCGGTGCGCACGCCTGCCACCCCGGGAGTCAGGGTGACCACGGCACCGTTGATGCCGTACTTGCTGGCGCTCAACCGGTTTGCCCACGGATACAGGATCGGGATGCCCATGGTCTTGCCGCTGCTGATGTAGGCCTGCAGCCCGCGGCGCTGCCCGAGGAACTCGACACCGTCGTCGGCCAGGGACGTGCAGACCATGCCCGCGACGGGTACGTACGTCGCGGTGAGCGACGACGACGGGTCATGCAGCGTGACGGGTTGAAAGTCGGCCATGGCGCCAGTCTGTCATGCGGCCGCCGCGTCGGATACCCGTTCAGTCGGTGAGCGGATCGTGCTGGATGCGTTCTGCCGGCGCGCCTCTGGCGATCAACGCGCTCTTGGTCGCCTCCACCATGTCGGGGCCGCCGCAGATCAGTATCTGCCGGTCGCCCCAGTTGCCGTAGCGGGTCACCACCTCGGGCAGTCGCCCGGTCTGACGCACATGCAGGCCGCGGGGCGGTTGCACGTCGGGGTAGTCGGCGGCCCACGGCGGGTCGCTGCTGTACTCCGACACCGGCGTCACCGAAAGCCAGGGGTTGGTGGAAGCGATCTGCCACAGGGTTTTCAGGTCGTACAGATCGCACGGGAAGCGGCCGCCGAAGAACAGGTGGACACGTGGGTTCACGCCGTACAGCGTCATGTCCATGATCAGTGTGCGCAGTGGGGCGAGCCCGGTGCTACCCGCCACCATCAAGACGTCTTCGCCGTCGCGGTCCACGTGCATGCCGCCGTGCGGGCTGGACAGCCGCCACCGGTCACCGGGCCGGGTCTCGCCGACGATCGCGGTGCTGACCATGCCACCGGTCACCGAGCGGACGTGAAACTCGATGGCACCCGAGCGGTCGGCGGGGATGGCGGGGCTCAGGTAACGCCAGCGCCGTGGCCATTGCGGCACCTGGACGTTGACGTACTGCCCGGGGTGATAGAACAGCGGCTGGTCCAACTGCAGCCGGATCACCGACACGTCGCGCGTGGCCCTGATGTGCTCCACGACGGTGCCGTCACAGTAGGCCGGGGCCTGCTCGGCATCCGCGGCCCCGCGCATCACACCGATCATCAGCGCGACCGCGTCGTGCGCGGCCTGCGCGAGCCGGTCGTCCCAGTCCCGCGCCAGGTGCTTCTGGAACGTGCTGTACAGCGCGTCCTGCATGGTGTCGTAATGCTGTTGTGTCACACCGTATTTGCGATGGTCGCGGCCGAGTTGTGCGAGAAATGCCACCGGCTCCTCGGCGCGCTGGGCGATCAGCTCCCCGAACAGCCAGCTGACCGCCCGGGCGAACACCGTGCGCTGGTGGCTCATGTCCGGCGGGAACAGGTCACGCGCCGAGAGGTCGGTGGCGAACCAGTGCGTGTAGAAGTCGCGGATCAGGGCGTCGGACCCGTTGTCGAGGTCGACCGCATCACGCAGCGTCTGCAGTGCGTCACGGTCTTCGAGTCCCACGCGGCTGCATTCTATGCGCGTGCTCTGGCCGAGTGCCGCGAAGCGCTGATCACCACGAGAGTCACCCCGACGACGACCCAGCCACTCAGCACCAGGATCGCCAGCGCGGCGCCTGCCCCGTCGAAGAACGCGGTCGAACGCAGCAGCGTGGCGTTGGCGCCCTGGGGCAGGAGCTGACCGAGCTGACCCCAGCCGGCCGGCAGCAGTTCCGGGGCACCGGTCAGCCCAGACAGCGGGTTGCCCAGCAGCAGGGCGACGAGCGCACCCACGGCCAGCCCGGCCTTCCCGAACACCGATCCAAGGCCCAGCATGAGCAGCGCCGCTGCGGCCACACCCAGCGTCAGCCCGGCGGCCACACCCCAGAAGTTGGAGGTGACGGCGCCGAAGACGTAGTAGAGCAGCGCGGCGATGGTGGTGCCCGCGACCGCCGCGAACACGATGGTCGCGATCAGCCGGGTCCAGACCTCGCGCTTGAGGACGAACACCAGCGCAACGGCCGGCAGCATCCCGGCCAGGGTGATCGGCAGGGCCGACGCCGCCAGGCCCATGCCACGGGGATCGTCGGGCGTGGGCGGGGCCAGATCCTCGGTGTGCAGGGTGATGCCCGAGTGCGCGGCGATGCCCGAACCGACCTGGCTCAGCAGCTGCGCGACGGCCGGGCTCGCGCCGGTCGCGGTCAGCAGGGTCGGACCGTCGGGCCCGAAGGCTATGCCGCCGTAGACGTTCCGGTTACGGATGGCTTCGCGCAGGGCGGCCTCGCCGGGGTAGTAGGTGACCGCGAAGGCGCCCGGGGCCTGTTGTTCGAGGCGTTGCGCGACCTGACTGCTGGCGGCCTGCGGCCCGGCGGCCCCGATCGGGACATCGTGCGGCTTGGAGCGCGCGGCGGGTAGGGCGAACGCGATCGCGACGATCGCGATCGCCACGGTGAGTGCGGCGATGATGCCGGTGGCGCGCAGTGCGGCCGGTGGTTCGTGTGCGGGGGCGGCGTGGTGCGTGGGGGTGGTGAGCGCGGTCATCGTGTCTGCCTTTTCATCCGATGTTGAATTACGCCTGTGGCGGAAGCGTATCGCCGTGCGGGCATAATTTCAACAGCCATTGAAATGATAATGTCGGGTGATGGCTTCACCTGCGGAAACAAGCAAGCGGCGGGGGCGGAGGCAAGGTGACCCGGTGTCGCGCGACGCCGTCCTGGCGGCCGCCAAGCAGCGGTTCGCCGCCGAGGGCTACGAAAAGACGACGCTGCGTGCGATCGCCAGGGACGCCCACGTGGATCCGTCGATGGTGCTGTACCTGTTCGGGTCCAAGGCGGACCTGTTTCGGGAGTCGCTGCGGCTCATCCTCGACCCGAGCATGCTGGTCGCGGCGTTGACGGGACCCGCCGAGGAGGTCGGCGACCGGATGGTGCGGGCCTACCTGCGCATCTGGGAATCACCCGAGACAGGTGCCAGCATGCGCGCGATGCTGCAATCGGCCACCTCGAATTCCGATGCGCATCAAGCTTTCCGCGACTTCATGCAGGATTACGTGCTGGCCGCGGTGTCAGGTGTACTCGGCGGCGGTGAGCAGGCCAAGCTCCGCGCGATGCTCGCGGCCGCCAACCTCGTCGGCACCGCGATGCTGCGCTACGTCATGGAGGTGCCGCCGCTGGCGACGTTGCCGGGCGACGACGTCGTGCGACTGATCGCGCCGACCGTGACGCGCTATCTCACCGCCGACGCGGACGAGTTGGGCCTGCCCGAGCTATAGCGCGTGAATGCCCTTGTACAGCACCAGAAGTCCGATCACCACGAGAATGCCCGCCACCAGCACGGCGTGGTTGCGCTCCATCCAGTCCTTGAGTCGCGCGAGCGCCGGATCGAGCCGCTCGCCGGAAGCCGCGTACGCCAGGATCGGCAGCGCCACGGTAGAACCCGCGAACACCACGAAATACACCACCGCGGGCCACACGCGCGTCTCGCCCAACCCTGCCGTGCCGATGGCCAAACCCGCTGCGGCGCAGATGAACAGCACCTTGGGGTTGACCACGGTGAGCGCGGCGCCTGCCGCGCCGGCCCGCACGGGCGTGAGCTTGCTCAGGCTCTGCATCCACTTGGGGCTGTGCTCGGACTTGGCGCGCATGAGCCATCGGTAGATGCCGAACACGATCAGGGCCACGCCGAGCACGATGCGCAGCCACGACGCCCAGGCGGGCGGCTTGTCCAGTCCGCCCAGCAGATTGGACACCTCGACGAAGATCAGGGTCAGCGCGGCCAGGCCGATCAGCCAACCGGCCAGGAACGCCAGCCCGGTCGGGCGTGGCCGGGGCGTGTGCAACACGAGCACCGCCGGGATGATCGACAGCGGTGACAGCGCCACCACGAGTGCCAGCGGGATGAGTTCGGTGAGCACCGATCCCCAACTGCCCGTCATCTTGTGCGCCCTCTCGCTGGATGTTGTACGGCAGAAGGTAGCAGCGACTGGTCGACGGGCGCGCGGGTCAGGTGCCGTCGAACTGGTTGCGGCCCAAGGTTTCGATGAAGGCCGGACCGGTCGCGTCGAGCTCGTGCAGGTACGCGTCGGCCCAGGCGCCGAACGGCCGGTGCGCGAGGTATTCGTTGCGGAAGCGCTCGTCGTCGGACACCTCGGTGACGCAGAACGCGGGTATCGCCAGGTCGACGACGGGTCCACCGCGTTCGACCTCGGAGAGGATCAGCGGGGCGTTTCCCCCGAGGAACCGGTCGATGACCCAGCCGTCCTCGCCCAGCCACGCCGAATATCGGACCTTGGCGACCACATGCTCGGCCCGGCGCACGATCTGGCCCGCCACCACCGGGTCGAGATCGCGTTCGGCTTCATAGCGCGTGCCGCCGACCGCGGGGCCCTTGGCGGTCATGGTCCCGATCGACTCGTCGCCCAACGCCTCGACGAGGGCCCCGGGCGTCCGGTCCAGGTCGGCGGGGGAGGGCCCCTGGACCCGGATACGGACCGCGTATCCGTCCGATGCGAACAGGTATGCCTGGACGATCAGGGCCGGGGTGGGATCCGACGCCGCCACGGCGGGCAACTCGCGGACGAAGAACTTCCGCTCGAATTCGAAATCCCCGGATTCGGACATGGGTAGACCGTAGTCCCGCTGGTCCTGAATCGGCAGGAACCTGCGCGGATTACCAACGACCGGTCGCGACGTCCTCGACGGCATCGGCGGCGTGTGCGGGCCCGCCGCCGGCATGGATCTCGTCCCAAACGGCGTTGACCCGCAACCTGACTTGCGGGTCCGATGTGACCGCGAGCAGTGCGTCCCGGATTTCGACGGGGGTCGGCAAGTGTGCCTTCAGGTGGCGACCGACGCCGATGTGTTCCAGCCGGGCGGCATTGGCGGGTTGGTCGACGGCCTGCGGAACGGCCACCATGGGCACGCCGTACCAGAGACCTTCGGCGCACGAACCCATGCCCGCATGCGTGACGAAGCCGTCGGCAACCCGCAAGACCGCGGGCTGGGGAACCTTGTCGCGCAACTGAACCCACGCGGGCACCGGGCACAGTTCCGCGACCGGCGCGCGCCCGGTCGCCATCACGAGCCGCCAACCCAGACCGTCGAGTGCGGCAATGACGTTGCGATAGACGTCGGCGCGGTGCGTGTAGGCGGTGCCGAAGGCCAGCAGCGCGAGCGGGCCGTCGCCGGGCGGCTCGGTCCAGTCGCGCGGATCCTCGCGGCGCGGGTCGATGCACGGCCCGACGAACCGGTAGCGGTCACCGACCCGGTCGGCATGCCGCTGCATCACGCGCGGCAGCAGGGCCAGGCAACGCCGAGGTGCGCCGGTGACCTCGTCGAACGTCAGCCCCGTCCCGGAGTCCGCCAGCCACTCTTCGAATGTCTGCCGGTACGCCAGGCCGCTCGGACTGTTGAGGATCGGATCCAGGACATCGGCCATGTCGTCGTGGTAGCCCTCCCACGCGACCTCACTCGGGGACAGCTGTGCACACGGCACGCCCCACCGTTCGGCGGCCACCGGACCGGCCATGCCGCCGATGTCGTAGAGCACGAGGTCGGGCCGGTCGTGGTCCAGCGCGGCGTGAAGTTGCGGCAGGACGTGGACGGCCTCGTCGAGGAACATCCGCATGCCGGTTACCGGATCGTTCTCGTCACCCCAACTTTCGGGCGCTCCCGGGGCGCCGGGCAGCACCGACGTGCATTCCACGATGTCGGCGCCGGTCGGGCGAACCAGCCATGACATATGGGCCCCGACCAGGTAGCTGACCCGGTGGCCGCGGCGCACCAGCTCGTGGACGACGGCCAGATGTGGGTACATGTGACTGGGTGCGGAGGCGGCAACTACAGCGATGTGCACGCAGTCGAGTCTGCCTCCGAAAAATTTCCAGACTTGAGCGGAACAGACTCAACCTTGACTACGTTGTACATCGCGACAAGCATTTTCTCTATCAGAAAAGGGAGGTGTCGTGGACTCGTTCAACCCGACGACCAAGACTCAGGCGGCGCTGACCTCAGCGTTGCAGGCGGCCAGCTCCGCAGGCAACCCGGAGATCCGGCCCGCGCACCTATTGATGGCACTGCTCACCCAGAATGATGGCATTGCCGCACCCCTGTTGGAGGCCGTCGGCGTTGACCCCGCGACCATTCGCACCGAAACGCAGCGACTTCTCGACCAGCTGCCCAGCGCGAGCGGCGCCAGCAGCCAACCGCAGTTGAGCCGCGAATCGCTCGCCGCGATCACCACGGCACAGCAACTCGCTACCGAGATGGACGACGAATACGTCTCCACCGAGCACCTCATGGTCGGCCTGGCCACGGGCGACTCCGAGGTCGCCAAGCTGCTCACGGGCCACGGCGCCTCGCCGCAGGCCCTGCGCGAGGCCTTCGTCAAGGTGCGCGGCAGCGCCCGCGTCACCAGCCCCGATCCCGAGGGCAGCTATCAGGCGCTGGAGAAGTACTCGACCGACCTGACCGCGCGCGCCCGCGAAGGCAAGCTCGATCCCGTCATCGGACGTGACAACGAGATCCGCCGTGTCGTGCAGGTGCTGTCGAGGCGGACCAAGAACAACCCGGTGCTTATTGGTGAGCCCGGTGTCGGCAAGACCGCGATCGTCGAGGGCCTGGCGCAGCGCATCGTGGCCGGTGACGTGCCGGAAAGTCTGCGCGACAAGACCGTCATCAGCCTGGACCTGGGCTCGATGGTGGCCGGAGCCAAGTACCGCGGTGAGTTCGAGGAACGGCTCAAGGCCGTCCTCGACGACATCAAGAACTCGGCCGGGCAGGTCATCACCTTCATCGACGAACTGCACACCATCGTCGGCGCCGGTGCCACCGGCGAATCCGCGATGGACGCGGGCAACATGATCAAGCCCATGCTGGCCCGCGGCGAGCTGCGCCTGGTCGGCGCGACCACGCTCGACGAGTACCGCAAGTACATCGAGAAGGACGCCGCGCTGGAGCGGCGCTTCCAGCAGGTGCTCGTCGGCGAGCCCTCGGTCGAGGACACCGTCGGCATCCTGCGTGGCCTCAAGGACCGCTACGAGGTGCACCACGGTGTGCGCATCACCGACTCCGCGCTGGTCGCGGCGGCCACGCTGTCCGACCGCTACATCACCGCGCGATTCCTGCCGGACAAGGCCATCGACCTGGTCGACGAGGCCGCGTCGCGGCTGCGCATGGAGATCGACTCGCGGCCCGTCGAGATCGACGAGGTCGAGCGGCTGGTCCGTCGTCTCGAGATCGAAGAGATGGCGCTGTCCAAAGAAGAGGACGACGCGTCGAAGGAGCGGCTGGAGAAGCTGCGCGGCGAGCTGGCCGACTACAAAGAGAAACTGGCAGAACTCACCACCCGTTGGCAGAACGAGAAGGGTGCCATCGACGTGGTCCGTGAGCTCAAGGAGCAGCTGGACACGTTGCGCGGCGAGGCCGACCGGGCCGAGCGCGACGGCGACCTGGCCAAGGCGGCCGAGCTGCGCTACGGGCGGATTCCGGAGGTCGAGAAGAAGCTCGACGCCGCGCTGCCGGTGGCCGAGGCCCGCGAAAACGTGATGCTCAAGGAAGAGGTCGGCCCCGACGACATCGCCGAGGTGGTCGAGGCGTGGACCGGTATCCCGGCCGGCCGCATGCTCGAGGGCGAGACCGCCAAGCTGCTGCGTATGGAAGAGGAGCTCGGCAAGCGCGTCATCGGCCAGAAGGCCGCGGTGACCGCGGTGTCGGATGCCGTGCGCCGGTCACGCGCCGGTGTTGCCGACCCCAACCGGCCCACGGGCTCGTTCATGTTCCTGGGCCCGACCGGTGTCGGTAAGACCGAGCTGGCCAAGGCGTTGGCGGAGTTCCTCTTCGACGACGAGCGCGCCATGGTCCGCATCGACATGAGCGAGTACGGCGAGAAGCACTCGGTGGCTCGCCTGGTCGGTGCGCCTCCGGGCTACATCGGCTACGACCAGGGTGGTCAGTTGACCGAGGCGGTGCGGCGGCGTCCGTACACCGTGGTGCTGTTCGACGAGATCGAGAAGGCCCACCCGGACGTGTTCGACGTGCTCCTGCAGGTGCTCGACGAGGGACGGTTGACCGACGGTCAGGGCCGCACGGTCGACTTCCGCAACACGATCCTGATCCTGACCTCCAACCTGGGTGCCGGCGGCACCGAGGAGCAGGTGATGGCGGCGGTGCGGGCCGCGTTCAAGCCCGAGTTCATCAACCGGCTCGACGACGTGATCATCTTCCACGGCCTCGAACCCGGCGAGCTGGTGTCCATCGTCGACATCCAGCTGCAGCAGCTGCAGAAGCGGCTCGCGCAGCGCAGGCTCACGCTCGAGGTGTCGCTGCCGGCCAAGCAGTGGCTCGCCCATCGCGGGTTCGACCCGCTCTACGGGGCCCGTCCGCTGCGCCGCCTGGTGCAGCAGGCCATCGGTGACCAGCTCGCCAAGATGCTGCTGGCCGGTGAGGTGCACGACGGCGACGTGGTGCCGGTCAATGTCAGTGCGGACGGCGAAAGCCTCGTCCTGGGTTGATTCGCCGTTCGAGTGGCCACTTGCTGCACGGTTTTTTGGTGAACCTGTGCAACAAGTGGCCATTCGGCATCAGAGAAACCGCAAGTAATCGGGTTGTGACCTCATAGAGTTCGAGCAACCGGCCTACTAACAAGTAGGCTATGCCCGATGGTCCCGCTCTGGTTCACGCTGTCCGCACTCTGTTTCGTGGGTGCGGCGGTGCTGCTGTATGTCGACATTGATCGTCGGCGTGGGTTGGGACGGCGCCGCAAATCGTGGGCGAAGTCGCACGGCTTCGACTACGAGCACGAGTCGGACGAGATCCTCAAGCGCTGGAAGCGCGGGGTCATGTCGACTGTCGGCGACGTCACGGCCAAGAACGTCGTGCTCGGCCAGATTCGTGGCGAGGCGGTGTTCATCTTCGACATCGACGAGGTCGCAACCGTGATCGCGCTGCACCGCAAGGTCGGCACGAACGTCGTCGTCGACCTCCGGCTCAAGGGCATCAAGGAGCCGCGCGAGAACGATGTCTGGCTGCTCGGTGCGATCGGCCCGCGGATGGTGTACTCCACCAACCTCGATGCCGCGCGCCGTGCGTGTGACCGCCGCATGGTGACGTTCGCGCACACTGCGCCGGACTGTGCCGAGATCATGTGGAACGAGCAGAACTGGACGCTGGTCAGCATGCCGGTCACGAGCACACGGGCCCAGTGGGACGAAGGGCTGCGCACCGTGCGGCAGTTCAACGACCTGCTGCGCGTGCTGCCGCCAGTCCCGCAGAACGGTGCTCCCGGCGGTCCGGCCAGCCAGGCCGCGCTGGCGCGCCGCGCGGGTTCGCCGAGCCGTCCGCTGGCAGCCGCCCCGGCCGGTCGTCGCGAGCTACCGCCCGGACGCGCGGACGCGCCGCCGGGACGCAACGACGTCAACCGGTACATCCAGCAGCGTCAGGAACCCGGCCGTTCCGACTCGATCCGCCGCATGCCGCCGCCCGCGCGCAACGGCAGGCAGGCTCCGCACTACCAGCGGTAGTTCGACGGGCGCCGTCGGCATGGCCGGTTGGGGTGTCAACCGCCGAAGATTCCGGGGCCCGGTCGGTTGCTCAAGATCGCCGTGAGTTTTTCCCTCGTGCGGATCCCGGTCTTTTTCCTACTGTCATGCCGCGTGATGTCTTCCGCTCTCTCGCGCCGTCGTGCGTTGCAACTGTTCGGACTCGCCGGAGGAGCGGCACTTCTAGGCCCAGACCTGGCCGCCTGTGGCTCATCCGGCGGCGGTAACGCATTGGCTTCGAATACGGCGGTGTCCGGCAAATTCGACGGCGTGACAGTCAAGTTGCTGGTCAACCAACCGCACGTGACGTCCTTCCGCGATGTGCTGGCACCGGCGTGGCAGCAGGCGACCGGCGGCACGCTCGAGGTCACGGCGGCACCGTATGACCAGCTGACCAGCAAGCAGATCCTCGATGTGCAGAGCGGGACAGGCGAATTCGACGTGTTCGACTACTTCTACTTCGGTCTCGGCGACCTCGTCGATGCGGGCGCTCTGGTGGATCTCTCGGACTGGATCGACACGAACAAGTCCGCGATCGGGGTGGACGGCTACCTGAAGTCCATTTACGACCCCTATACGCTGCTGGACGGCAAGCGATACGGCCTGCCCTACGACGGTGACGTACACATCTTGTTCTACAACGCCGAACTGCTGGAACGGCACAAGCTCGAACCACCCAGAACCTGGGACGACTACGACACGATCGCCGCCAAGATCACCAAGGACTCGCGCGGTGCGGCGTACGGCGCCATCGTGTCCGGTCAGCAGGTTCCGATGATCCTCGGCTGCTCCTACATCAACCGACTCACCGGTTACGGCGGCGAATTGGTCGACGGCAGCGGGAAACCCACGCTGACCTCGGATGCGTCGATCGCCGCGCTCAAGCACCTCGTCGACGTCGCGCCGGTGGCGCTGCCCACCCCGTTGCAGATCGGCTTCGACCAGGCCAACACCGCCTTCCTCACCGGACAGGGCGCACTCCTGGACACCTGGACCGATATGGCGCTGCGCGCCGAAGATCCGTCGGCCTCCAAGATCGCCGGCCGGTGGGGTGCGGTATCGCTGCCGGTGGGCGGCTCCAACACCACACCGCGGGCCGCGCTGGACGCCGGTTTCGGGCTCGGCATCTCGACGGCCTCCAAGCATCAGGACGCCGCGGCGGCGTTCCTCAACTGGGCGACCGCCACCCCGCAGAACCTCAAGGTGTCCTCGACGGCCGGCGCCGGTATCGACCCGGTGCGCGGCGACGTGCTCAACTCGGACGGATACGCCAAGGTCGTCACCAAGGCCATCGCACCCATCCGGGAAGGCCTTGGCGGCGATCCACTGGTCTGGCCCAAGGCGAAGGGTGCCCCGAAACTGTTGCAGGATCTGGTCGACCAGCTCGCGCTCGCCATCACGGGTACCCAGACCGTGGAACAATCCCTGGAGAACGCACAGAAGAGCTGGGAGAGCGCCGCGACATGACGCGACGCGTCCCGCTCTGGCTGGCCCTTCCCGCCATCGCCGGACTGGTGGTGTTCCTGGTCTACCCGACCGCGTATCTGGTCGCGCTGGCGCTCACCGACTCGTCATTGGCCCACCCACTGCGCACGTTCAGCGGCGCCGACAACTTCCAGAGCGCTTTCGCTGCACCGGCTTTCGCCCCGTCGCTGGGGCGCTCGACCTTGTTCGCCGGTACCGCCACCGTGCTGACCACCGGCGTCGGTCTGGCGCTGGCGCTGTTGCTGCGGAGCCGGGGAACTCGCTTCGGTGCGGTCGGAGTGTTGTTACTGCTGCCGCTGGTGACAGCACCCGTGCTGATCGGTGTGTCGTGGAAACTGTTGCTCGCACCGGTAGGCGGCGGTCTGGCCGATGTTTTCGCCGCGGTCGGACTGGGTGGGTTCAATCCGCTGGGCTCGGGCACGGGAGCGTTCGCCGTGCTGCTGATCATCCACGTCTGGCAATGGACCCCGTTCGCCGTGCTCATCCTGTTCGCCGCTCTCGGGGTGGTGCGGCAGGAACTGGTCGAGTCCGCTCGGATCGACGGCGCCGGACCATGGCGCAGCTTCACGACCGTGACGTGGCCTGCGATCGCGCCGACCGCACTTGCGGTGCTGGTGCTGCAATTGGTGATCGGCTACAGGGTCTTTGACCTGATCGTCGTGATCACCTCAGGCGGACCGGGTTTCGCCACGTCGCTGGCCCCCTACGTCATCTATCAGACAGGTCTGCGCGGCAGTTTCGACATGGGCACCGCCGCAGCGCAAACGCTCGTGTTCGCGTTCGTCGTCGGGGTGGTGGCGACAGTGCTCACCAAGGTGAGGGCACACGTGGTGAAAGCCGAGCAGTCATGAGAGCCCGCTGGTTGGTCTGGACGGGACTGGCCGCCGCGCTCGTCGTCGCGCTCGTGCCGATCGGGTATCTGGTCTCGCTGTCGGTGCGCCCGCCCGGCGATGTGCTGAACTCCAGCCTGCTGCCGACGCAGTGGACGTGGCGGAACTTCGTGTCGGTGTTCGACACGATCGCGCTGGGCACCATGCTGCGGAACTCGTGGGTCTCAGCCGTCGGGGCAGCGGTGCTGGCCGTGCTGATCGCCACGCCGGCAGCGTATTTCACCGCGCGCCGGCTCGGCGGCGAGCGACTGCTGACCGCGCTGCTGGCCGCCTACTGCGCCCCGCCGATCGTCGCGATCATCCCGCTGTTCTTCCTGCTGCGCGATGTCGGCCTGACCAATAATGTGCTCGGGTTGATTGTCGTCAACGGGGTGGCGAACGTGCCTGTGGCGGCCTGGCTGCTCGACGGTTTCGTGCGCCGCATACCCGTCGAGATCGACGAGGCGGCCGTGATCGACGGGCTCACGGTGGCAGGCGCGTTCCGCAAAGCGGTGCTGCCGCTGTTGTGGCCGGGGATCATCGCCGCGCTGCTGGTCGTTTTCTTCTTGAGCTACAACGATTTTCTGTTTGCCGTGTATCTCGCAGTCACAAAGGAGAGTCAGACGTTGACCGTCGGTTTGTCACTGTTCCAGGGGGACCGCAACGTGCAGTTCGGTCAGCAGGCGGCAGCCGGGCTGCTGGGCATCCTGCCGGTCTACGTGCTGGCGCTGGTCGCGCAGCGGTTTCTGGTGGGCGGGCTGACCGCGGGAGCAACCAAGTGAGTGGCGTTGAACTGCAAGCCATCACGAAGACATACGGTACGGCTACCGTGGTCGACGGGCTGGATCTGACCCTGCCGGACGGGTCGTTGACCGTGTTGGTGGGGCCTTCGGGCTGCGGCAAGTCCACGACGTTGCGCATCGCGGCCGGGCTTGAGACTGCCGACGGCGGACGGGTGCACATCGGTGGGCATGACGTCACCGCGGCAACACCGCGGGAGCGCGATGTGGCGATGGTGTTCCAGAACTACGCGCTATATCCGCATTTGAGCGTCGCGGGCAATATCGCGTTCCCGTTGCGCAATGCCGGCGTCGGTAAGGGCGAGGCGGTGCAACGGGCCCGGGCGGCCGCGGCCCGGGTCGGCATCGAAGACCTGCTGGACCGCAAACCCCGCCAGCTCTCCGGGGGCCAGCAGCAGCGGGTGGCCATTGCCCGCGCGCTCGTGCGCACCCCGTCGGTGTTCCTGTTCGACGAGCCGCTGAGCAATCTGGATGCCAAGCTGCGCGTCGAGCTGCGCTCCGAAATCCGGCGACTGCAGCAGGAGCTCGGCATCACCGCGCTCTACGTGACGCACGATCAAGAGGAGGCGATGACCATCGCCGATCAGCTGGTGGTGCTCAACGCAGGCCGTATCGCGCAGCGCGGCACTCCCGAGGAGCTCTACCGCACCCCGGCGAACACCTTCGTCGCCGGGTTCATCGGCTCGCCCAGCACGAATCTCGTCGACGGCACCGTCTGTGACGGTGTGTTCGAGGCCGACGGGGTGGCCTGGCCGGCACCGCCCGGAGTCAGCGGCCCGGTGACGTTCGGTGTACGGCCTGAGGATCTGATCGTGGAACCAGCGGCTGACGGCGAGGGGCGGGTTGAGCTGGTCGAGCTGCTCGGCCCGCGTTATGTGGTGATCGTGAAGGTCGGGGCGCGCCGGCTCACCGCGGTGGTGGAGGCATCGGTGGTGGCGGGCTGGCAGGGTGCTGCGGCAGCAGGCAATCCGGTGCGTGTACGCGTCCGCTCGGGGCGCGAACACCTCTTCGATGCCGTGACCGGAGCCCGCCTGCCCCAGTGACTTGTGTGCGTTTACCGGCGCACACCGCCGGTAAACGCACACAATTCGCGCTACTTCTTGAGGTCGAACCGGTCGGCTTCGGCCACCTTTACCCACGCGGCGACGAAGTCGTTGACGAAACGCTCGGCGCCATCGGTCTGGGCGTAGACCTCCGAAAGGGCTCTCAGCACCGAATGCGAGCCGAACACCAGGTCATTCGCCGTCGCCGTCCACTTCAGCTCGCCCGAGACCCGGTCCCGGCCTTCGTAGACGTTCTCCTCCGACTCCGAGGGCTTCCACTCGGTGCCGATGTCGAGCAGGTTGACGAAGAAGTCGTTGCTCAGCGTGCCGGGACGGTCGGTGAACACACCGTGCCGGCTCCCGCCGTGATTCGCGTCGAGCGCGCGGAGGCCACCGGCCAGCACCGTCAGCTCCGGACCGGTGACGCCCAGCAGGTACGCCCGCTCCAGCAGGAGCTGTTCCAGCGGCGCCTTTTCGCCGGCCCGCACATAGTTGCGGAACCCGTCGGCCCGCGGCTCCAGCACCGCGAACGACTCCACGTCGGTGTTCTCCTGGGTGGCGTCGGTGCGGCCCGGGTTGAACGGCACCGTGACCGAAACGCCGCCGTCCTTGGCGGCCTTTTCGATCGCCGCGTTGCCGGCCAGCACGATCACATCGGCCAGGGACACCTTCTTGGCGCTGCCGGCGTTGAAGTCCTGCTGAATCTTCTCCAAGACGGGCAACACCCTGTCGAGCTCGGACGGTTCGTTGGCCTCCCAGCTCTTCTGCGGCTCCAGGCGCAGCCGGGCACCGTTGGCCCCACCGCGCTTGTCCGTGCGCCGGAAGGTGGACGCGGCAGCCCACGCGGTCTTGATCAGCTGCGGCACCGTGAGCCCGGTGTCGAGGATCTTGCCCTTGAGCGCGGCCGCGTCGGCATCGTCGATCAGTTCGCCCTCGACCGCGGGCACCGGATCCTGCCACAGCTGCGGTTCGGGAATCCACGGGCCGAGGTAGCGGGTGATCGGCCCGAGGTCGCGGTGCAGCAGCTTGTACCAGGCCTTGGCGAACGCTTCGTTGAGCTCCTCGGGGTGGTCGAGCCAGCGCCGGGTGATCTCGCGATAGATCGGGTCTTCCCGCAACGCCACGTCGGTGACCAGCAGCGACGGTTTGCGGTTCGGCCCGCCGAACGGATCGGGGATGATCGCCTCGGCGTCCTTGGCCTGGAACTGCCAGGCCCCGGCCGGGCTCTTGGTCAGCTCCCATTCGTAGCCGTAGAGGATCTCCAGGAAGGAGTTGCTCCACTTGGTCGGGGTGGGCGTCCACACCACTTCGAGCCCGCTGGTGATCGTGTCGCCGGCGTTGCCCGAACCGAACGGGCACTTCCAGCCCAGGCCCTGCTGCTCGATCGGCGCGGCCTCGGGCTCCGGGCCGACCAGGTCTCCCGAAGCCGCGCCGTGGGTCTTGCCCAAGGTGTGCCCGCCGACGATCAGGGCCGCGGTCTCCTCGTCGTTCATCGCCATGCGGCCGAAAGTTTCGCGAATGTCGATGGCGGCGGCCAGCGGGTCCGGCTTGCCCTCGGGCCCTTCAGGATTGACGTAGATCAGGCCCATGGTGGTGGCGCCGTAGGGCTGCGCGAGTTCACGCTCGCCGGAGTAGCGCCTGTCGGTCCCCAGCCAGGTGTCCTCTTCGCCGAAGAGCACCTCTTCGGGCTCCCACACGTCTTCGCGGCCGAAGCCGAATCCGAAGGTCTCGAAGCCCGCGGACTCGAGCGCGACGTTGCCTGCCAGCACCAGCAGGTCGGCCCAGGAGATCTTGTTGCCGTACTTCTGTTTGATCGGCCAGAGCAGGCGACGGCCCTTGTCCAGGTTGGCATTGTCGGGCCAGCTGTTGAGCGGTGCGAAACGTTGCAGACCCTGGCCGCCGCCACCGCGCCCGTCGAAGATGCGGTAGGTGCCTGCGGCGTGCCAGCTGAGCCGGATGAACAGGCCTGCGTAGCTGCCGTAGTCGGCGGGCCACCAGTCCTGGGACGTGGTGATCAGCGACAGCAGATCGGCTTTGAGCGCATCGACATCGAGTTTGGCGAATTCTGTTGCATAGTCGAATGTTTCACCGAGCGGGTTGGACGCGGGTGAGTGCGGGTGCAGTTTCGACACGTCGATCTGCTCGGGCCACCAATCCTGGTTGGTCAGTGGCGCGTGAGCCTTGGGTGTCGGCGAGGCGATTGCGGGGTTCTCGCTGTCGCTGGGGTGAGTGGTCGTCTCGGATGACACAACTTTTCCTTCCGGTTGGTGATGGGGCTGTGATCACGGTTGCGATCGGGAAACTGAGGCCGAGCACTGAGGGCAAAGGCCCCAGTAGATGACTTCCGCCTCGTCGAGCGCGAAACCTTCGAAGGCGTGGTCGAGGTCGGATGGGGCCAGGCACGGTGCCGCGCCGACGGCGCAGTCGATGTCGACGATCCTGCCGCAACCGCGGCACACGGCATGGTGGTGATTGTCGCCGACGCGGGTCTCGTAGCGGGCCACCGAGCCGAGCGGCTGAATGCGGCGCAGGAGCCCGACCGAGGTCAAGGCGTTGAGTACGTCGTACACGGTCTGGCGGGAGACCTCGGGGAGAACGTCGCGCACCGCCAGGAAGATGGTTTCGGTGTCGGCGTGCGGATGCGTGCGAACCTCGTCGAGCACCGCGATCCGGGGCCGGGTGACCCGCAACCGGGCGGCGCGCAGCTGATCCGCGTAATCCGCCGTCGAAGCCACCGCACCACTATTGCGGGCTATCTGGAATCACTAAATATTTTGATGCGGTGCTGCGCATAAAGCGCGTCCCCGCGGTTAAGTAGTGTGTCGGGCATGCCACGCCCCGTCGCATTGATCACCGGACCGACGTCGGGGCTCGGAGCGGGATTCGCCCGTCGCTACGCCCGCGAGGGATACGACCTGGTGCTGGTCGCCAGGGACACGGCGCGGCTTGAGCAGCTCGCAGCCGAACTGCACGACGAGGCGGGTGCGAACGTCGAGGTGCTGCCCGCCGATCTGGCAGAGGCCGCAGACCGGGCCAAGGTCGCCGCACGGCTGCGTGACGGCGTCCGGGTGTTGGTCAACAACGCCGGCTTCGCCACGTCGGGTGAATTCTGGACCGCCGACTTCGCGGCCCTGCAGGCCCAACTGGACGTGAACGTCACGGCCGTCATGGAACTCACCCACGCCGCGCTGCCGTCGATGGTCGCGGCCCACGCGGGCACGGTCATCAACGTGGCCAGCGTGGCCGGGCTGCTGCCCGGCCGCGGTTCAACGTACTCGGCGTCCAAGGCCTGGGTCATCGCATTCTCGGAAGGCCTGGCCAACGGTCTGGCAGGCACCGGCGTCGGCATCCACGCACTGTGCCCCGGGTTCGTGCGGACCGAGTTCCACGCGCGTGCGGGCATCGACATGGCAGACACGCCAGCGTTCCTGTGGCTCGAGGTCGACGACGTGGTGCGCGAATGTCTGGCGGATGTGGCGCGGGATAAGGTCGTGATCGTGCCGGGAATGCAGTACAAGGCGCTCACCACCGGTGGTCGGATGGTTCCGCGAAATCTGGTGCGTGCCGTGAACAAGGTGGTTGGCAAGGGTCGTGGCAGAACGTAACTCATGCGGGCGCTGATCGCGGCCGTGGTGGCGGTAGTTCTGCTGGTCGCCACCGCGTGCTCGTCCGACCGTGCTCTCGACAACACCTTCGCCGCGCCGACCGCGGCATTCGGCGACGCCGTCGAGATCCTGGGCTGGCGCGTCACGCTGTCAAATCTGCGGTTCGACGCCGAGCGCGTGCTCGTCGACGTCGACGCCTCGGTCGCGTCCGACACCCACGCCAAACCCGAGGATCTCCGGTTCGGGCTATACGGTGCGCTCGCGCATCCCATCGAGGCCGACGGTTTGGGCGCGTGCAGTTCTGTGCCCAGCCTCGCACTGCAACCGCTGGCCGCGCCGTCGCCAGACAAGCTCAGCGGCACAGTGTGTTTGGGGCCGTTGCGGGACCAGAGTCAGGTGCGCGGGGTGTACGTGTATTCGGCTCGCGACCGGATCGCGGGCACCACGGTGGCCTACCCGGCAGCGTTTCCGGTGGGGCTGATGCCCACCAACGCCAACGACACGGGCCTGACGCTGCAGACCACGACCGTGGACGCGTTCAGCGCGGATGGTGCCCAGTTGGCGCCGACGGCACTGGGTGCGCCGGAAGCTTTCACGGGCGACGGTTACATGTTGCTCGGGCTGCAGATCGACGGTCTGGCCAAGCGGTATCGCGAGGACTCGGACAAACGTGGTGGTCCGCTGATGATCGTGGTGGCTCCGACCCGGCCGGCCCCGGGGCTCAATCCGGCGTGTTCGGCGTACGGCGCATCGCTGTTGATCCTGCCCGACGAATCCCGCGAGGCCGTCAACGTGCGGGCGTCGCTGTGCACGCAGGGCGAGATCAACGCGGCTCTGCTGTACCCGTCGGTGTCCGTGATCGGCACGCACGCCGCGCTGTGGACCAGCCGGTGACGGGCCCGAGCGAGTGGGGTGAGAGTCCCGGCGTCGGTCCGTGGCCGGGGCCGCCGCCGTCCGGACCCGACGCCGCACGGTACGACCCGGACCTGCTGCGCGACGGGGACACCCGCAATGTCGTTGACGCGTACCGGTATTGGACGCGGGAGGCGATCATTGCCGACATCGACCGACGCAGGCACCCGCTGCACATCGCGATCGAGAACTTCGGCAACGACGCCAACATCGGCGCCGTGGTGCGCACCGCCAACGCTTTCGCGGTGGACACCGTCCACATCGTGGGGCGGCGCAGGTGGAACCGCCGCGGCGCCATGGTCACCGACCGCTACCAGCGGTTGTGCCACCACGACAGCACGGCCGAGTTGCTGGAGTTCGCCGCCGATGCGGGGTTGACGGTCGTCGCGGTGGACAACGTGCCCGGCTCGGTGCGGCTCGAGGAGACCGAACTGCCGCGCGACTGCCTGCTGATCTTCGGCCAGGAGGGGCCCGGCATCACGCCGGAGGCGCAGGCAGGAGCGGCAATCACGGTGTCGATCGCCCAGTTCGGCTCGACGCGCAGTATCAACGCCGGGGTGGCCGCTGGAATCGCGATGCACGCCTGGATAACTCGGCACGCCGACCTTTCGAAGGCGTGGTAGGTCAGACGAACTGCCTGCTCAGCTTGGCGTGCCGGTTGACGTCCTTGTAGAGCAGGTAGCGGAAGCGTCCGGGCCCGCCGGCGTAGCAGGCCTGCGGGCAGAATGCGCGCAGCCACATGAAGTCGCCTTCCTGCACCTCGACCCAGTCCTTGTTGAGCAGGTAGACGGCCTTGCCTTCGAGCACGTAGAGACCGTGCTCCATGACGTGGGTCTCCGGGAACGGGATGACGCCGCCGGGTTCGAAGCTGACGATGTTGACGTGCATGTCGTGGCGGACGTCGAGCGGATCGACGAATCGCTGTGTGCTCCACCGGCCCTCGGTGCCGGGCATCTCGACGCCGTCGACGTCGGATTCGTTGGTGACGAACGGCTGGGGCATGTCGAGTCCGTCGACGCGTTCGTAAGCCTTGCGGATCCAGTGGAAGCGGACCGGTTCGGTGCCGTTGTTGTGCAGCGCCCATCGGCAGCCGGGCGGCAGGAACGCGTAGCCGCCCGGCGTGAGGTGATGGTCGTCGTCCTCGATCGTCACCGTGCAGCCGCCGTCGACGACGAACAGCACGCCTTCGGCGGCCGGATCGAGTTCAGGCCGGTCGCTGCCGCCGCCGGGAGCCACCTCGACGATGTACTGCGAGAAC
Organism: Mycolicibacterium mageritense; assembly: GCF_010727475.1. Lineage (NCBI taxonomy): Bacteria > Bacillati > Actinomycetota > Actinomycetes > Mycobacteriales > Mycobacteriaceae > Mycobacterium > Mycolicibacterium mageritense. The sequence goes on along the minus strand of NZ_AP022567.1, from coordinate 1,352,719 downwards.
GTTTCGGCGAATCCGGACAGCGGCCGCGCGATCACCCACAGCCGCGTGTTGTCCCAGAACGGCAGGTTGCTCGTGACGATGTCGCGCATGGTGCCGCGGGGGAGTACCGCATACGCCTCGGTGAACACCGCGCGGTCGGTCGTGAGTTGGCTTTGCGGCGGGTGCCCGCCCGTCGGTGCGTAGTACCGCCGGGTGTCGCTGCTCATGAGATTCCTCCAGTCGAGAGCCGATTCCGCGAGGGTAATGTCGTCACGAATATGCCCCTACGGTAACGGCTTTCGTGTCGGGAACTTTGACATTGGCCCGATCGGTGAACCCGGTCCGGCTCCGGAACCGCCCGACCGGGCCGGGGTCGGTGAACTCGCCGTCGTGGAGCACGACGTGCCCGCCGCTCACGACGGTGCTCGGCCAGCCGGTCAGTGTCATGCCGTCGAACGGCGAGAAGTCGCTGCCCTGATGCAGCGCCGAACCGTCGACCGTGCGGGTTTCCCGGGGATCGAACAGGACCAGGTCGGCGTCGAACCCCACGTCGATCACGCCCTTCGTCGGTAGGCCGTTGATCCGGGCCGGCGCGGTCGCGAACACCTCGACGAAGCGTTCCACGCTGAGGCCGCGACGCGTGACCAGCGCGGTGTAGGCGGCAGGCATCCGCGTCTCGACTCCCGGCAGCCCGTGCGGCATGCGGCGGACGTCGTGGCTGCACTCGCGCTTCTGCGCCAGGTCGTAGCAGGAATGGTCGGACGCGACGACGTCGATGTGGCCGCGGGCGATGTGGTCGAGCAGGCCGGTCACGTCGGCGGCCGGACGCATCGGCGGGCAGCAGGCGAACTTCTCGGGTGCCGCGGAGTCGTACACCGATTCGTCGAGCAGCAGGTAGTGCGGGCAGGTCTCGGAGAAGGCGACCTGGCCGCGGGCGCGCGCCTGTTCGACGGCGTCGACGGCTGCCTGTGTCGTCTGGTGCACGAAATACACCGGCGCACCGGTGTATTCGGCGATCGCGAGCATCTCCCGGACCGAGGCGTCCTCGGAGATCGCGGGCCGGGTGTCGGGGAGGTGGGCGATGCCGACGTGGTTGTCGGCCGCACACGCCGACGTCCGGTCCACGATGATCGCGTCGTGCTCGCAATGGATGTAGGTGAGCCCGTCCAGGCGCACCATCTCCTTCATGACGTTGAGGATGGTGTCCTCGTCGGCCATGGTGGTGCCGCGGTTGGTCGTGTAGAGCTTGACCGAGCGCACGCCGCGGGCCGCCATCTGCTCGAGTTGGGCCGGCACCGTTTCGTCCCACGCGATGACCGAGCCGTGCAACGCGACATCGCAGCGCGCACCCGTCATGAGTCGCAGCTTGTTCTCCAGCGCCTCGATCGGGCTCTCGCCTGCGTGGGCGGGGATGCCGAAGTCGATGATGGTGGTGGTCCCGCCGTGCAGCGCGGCGATGGTCGCGGTCTGGTACGTGTCCAGCGACATGTAGCTGCCGGTCATCTGTTCGACGTGGCAGTGCGCGTCGACTCCGCCGGGAACGAGCAGGGTTCCCGTCGCGTCGATCGTCTGGCGCGCGTCCGGCAGTGCGTTCGTGGTCACGGCGTACAGGGCGGCGACGGTGCCTTCCGAGACGCCGACGTGGGCACGTGTGACGCCGTCTGCGTTCACGACGGTCGCGTTCGTGATGAGCAGGTCCAAGGTCATCGGTCTTGCCTCCGGGTCTGGTACTGCGACCCACGTCACATTGGGATCCCAAGTGACGATAATGGGATCCCAAAGACAGTGTCAATGCCGCCGACCGGTTACTGCGCCCGGGTCGAGTCCTCACCGAAGAGGTAGTCGAGGGTGTGCGCCCGATAGGTCAGCACGTGCGCCCGGGCCAGCGTCGCGGCTCGTTCCGGATCGCCCGCCACCATGGCGTCGCAGAGGCGTTGGTGCTCGTCGATCACCATCTCGACGTCGAGGATCTGGCGAAACAGCCAGTGCAGCCGCCCCATGAGCGGTTCCAGGATCCCCTCGAGCAGCACATTGCCCGAGAGCGCGATGATCTCGTCGTGGAACCGGGCGTTGGCGGCGTGCGCGGCGTCGACATCCCCCGAGGCGATGGCCGTCCGCGCATCGGCCAGCGCGTCGTGCAAGTGGTGTGGCGTGCCCTGTGCGATCCGGACCGTGGCCTCCCGGACCGCGTGGACCTCGAGTGCTTCGCGGATGCCGAACAGATCGGTGACCTGACGCTGATCGAGCGTGCTGACGACGAGGCCGCGGGAGGGCAGGCTCTCGGCAAGGCCTTCCCGCTGCAGTGTGCGCAAGGCCTCCCGCACCGGGTGCCGCGAAGCCGAGAACATCTCTGCCAGATCACGTTCCACCAGCCGGTCGCCGGGTTGGAACCGGCCGTCGAAGATGCGCGATCGAATCTCGTCTCCGATGATCTCCCGGAGAGGCTTGTCGTTCCGGTACAGCCGGCTCGACGCATGATCCATGGCCTGGTGCACTCCGTTTCCCACAAGCCGACGAGGCCAGGCTAGCGACTTCTCGCGCGGCGGACGCGTCTGGCGGCCCGCGGCGCGTCGCCCCGGCGTCATTCCACGGGCATGAGATCGCCGTCGGGTTCGGTGGCGAGGTCGGCGCGTTTGGCGTGCCTGCCCATCGCCAGGTAGTACGCCAGTCCGGCCGTCACGACGCCGACGGGCCACGAGAAAGCCGCGACGGCTTGCAGTCCGGGCACCAGCGCCATGATCGCGGCCAGCGACGCGGTGGGGACGAAGACGGCAATCGCCTTGCGGTTGACGCCTTTTCGGAAGAAGTACGTGCCGTTTGCGTCGGAGCGGTAGAGATCTCTGATCGCGATGGCGCCACGGTTGATCAGGTAGTAGTCCACCGCCATGATTCCGAACAGCGGGCCGAGGAAGGCGCCGAGGCCGCCGAGGAAGTAGTTGATCACCACGGGGTTCGAGTACAGATTCCACGGCATCACCAGCAGGGCCAGGATCGCGCTGATGATGCCGCCACGGCGGAAGGTGATGTGCTTGGGCCACACGTTGGCGAGGTCGTAGGCGGGCGATACGAAGTTGAGCACCACGTTCACCCCGATCGTCGCGACGATGAACATGATCGCGCCGAGCACCAGGGCAAACGTGTTGGGCACCTTGGCGAGGATCAGGGCCGGGTCGGTGATGGCTTCGCCGAACACCACGACGGTGCCGATCGTCATGGTGATGCTGATCGCCGCGAACGCGGCGAAGTTGACCGGGATGCCCCAGAAGTTGCCCCGGATCACCGCGCGGTCGGACTTGGCGAAACGCGTGAAGTCGCAGTAGTTCAGCAGCATCGTGGCGTAGGTCGCCACCAGCAGGAAGGCCCCGGTCAGGACTCCGCGGAAGACGTCGCCGCCGGCCAACGGCTTGATGGACATGTTCATCGGCAGATGCCAGTCGGCCAGCGCGAACAGCCAGACGGCCATGGCCAGCATGACCACCCAGACGATGGGTCCGGCCCAGTCCTGGAATCGCCGCACGGCCTCCATTCCGCGGGTGATCACCAGCAGTTGCAGCACCCACAGCAGCAGGAAGCAGGCCCAGCCGAGCACCGACAACCCCAGGAAACTCTGGTTCTGCCAGCGTTCGAGGTCCGGATCGGTCCGCAGCAGCAGCACCACCACGGCCATCGACGCGAGATAGGTCTGAATGCCGTACCAGCAGATGGCGATCACGGCCCGGATGAGCGCGGGCACGTTGGCTCCCCAGATGCCGAAGCTGATTCTCGCCATCACCGGGAAGGGCACGCCCGTCTGCTGCCCCATCCGGCCGGCCCAGTTCATCCCGAAGAACAGGATGCCGGTGCCGATCAAGATCGCGGCGAGCACTTGCCAGCCGGTGAGGCCGATGACGAAGAGGCCGGCGACGAACGTGTAGGTGCCGATGTTGTGGATCGCGGACATCCAGACGGCGAAGAAGCTGTAGGAGCTCCATTTCCGCTCTGTCGCGGGGGCGAGATCCTCGTTGTACAGCCGGCCTGTCGGGTCGAGCGCGGCCAAAGATCGGTGGTCTGTATCCACGGTGACTCCTGTGAATGTCGGGTGCCGCTCGGCCAGCTATGGGATCCCAATTTGGGATCCCATGTGAAGTGTGCCGGATCACATTTTGGAAAGTCAATGGTTCTGGTGCGCACGGTTGCCGGCATCGGGAGGACGAACTTCCGGGCGAGCTACGTGATGTTCGGCGCCCTGGTGAGGCAGGATCAGGGGCATGGATCAGCTATGGGCAAACCGTGCAGGCAGCGCCGAAGCTGCGATCATCCAACGACATCTCGCCAAACTCTGGTATCTGCCGGGCACTCAACTCGGTGTGGTGGCATGGCCGTCGACCAAGAAATACCGGCATTTCGGCACCTGGCATTACTGGTGGCAGGCGCATCTGCTGGACTGCCTCGTCGACGCCGAGGTGCGGGATCCGCAACCGGATCGGAAGGTCCGCATCGAACGCCAGATTCGGGCGCACTGGCTACGCAACACCGGGTGGACCAACGACTACTACGACGACATGGCTTGGCTGGCGCTGGCACTGGAGCGCGCGGGGCGCCTGGCCGGGGTGGAGAAGCCGGGTGCGCTCAAGAAGCTGTGTGAGCAGTTCGTCAACGCGTGGGTGCCCGAGGACGGCGGCGGTATCCCGTGGCGTAAACAAGACCAGTTCTTCAACGCGCCCGCCAACGGCCCGGCCGGCATCTTCCTGGCCCGCTACGACGACCGGTTGCGGCGGGCGCAGCAGATGGCCGACTGGATCGACGAGACGCTGATCGACCCCGAGACCCACCTGGTGTTCGACGGCATCAAGGCCGGCTCGATGGTCCGCGCGCAGTACACGTACTGCCAGGGGGTGGTGCTCGGGCTGGAAACCGAACTCGCGGTACGCACCCAGGATCCTCGTCACGGCGAACGGGTGCGCAGGCTGGTTTCCGCGGTCGCCAAGGAGATGACCACCGAGGGTGTCATCAAAGGCGCCGGTGGCGGCGACGGCGGCCTGTTCAACAGCATCCTGGCGCGGTACCTGGCATTGGTGGCCACGTCGCTGCCGGGCGACTCGGCCGAGGATGTCGCGGCCCGCGACACCGCGAAATCGCTCGTGCTCAAGTCGGCACAGTCGGCGTGGGACTACCGCCAGACGGTCGACGGTCTGCCGTTGTTCGGCCCGTTCTGGGACCGCAATGCCGAGGTGCCGACCGCGGAAGGCAAGGAGGCCGAGTTCGTCGAGGGTGCGGTCAACGCGTCGGCGATACCCGAGCGCGACCTGTCGGTGCAGCTGTCCGGATGGATGCTCATGGAGGCGGCGCACACCCTGGCGGCCGCGGACGACGCGGCCGAGGAATCCTCAGAAGCCTGATCCGCGGCTGCTACACGCGCGTGAACTCGGGTTCCAGCAGATCGGCGACGCTGATCGACCGGCCCAGCAGCGCAACCTCGCGGAACTGCAGCAGGATGGCGCCGGTGGGGGCGTGCACCACCATGTTGCTGCGCAACGGCATCTGCAGCAACGGACCGGCAGCGGTCGTCGTCCAGCGGGGCAGCTCGGCACTGACCAGCCGGCTCAACGCAATCCGGTGCAGCGAGTGCACCTCAGCCGGATTGCGTTGCAGCCTGGGCGATCCCGTCGTCATGGTGACGACGGGTGTGATCACGAAACCGGAATCGGTGACGTAGTCGTCGAGCTGCCCGACCACGTCCTGCTCGGTCAGCCGCAGGCCGACCTCCTCGTGCAGTTCCCGCACCGCGGCCTCGACGGCCGTCTCGCCGGGTTCGATCCGCCCGCCGGGCAACGCCCACTGGCCGCTGTTGAGGCCGCGCGGCGCGCGTTTGATCATCAGGATCGTCGCATCACGCTCGGCGTCCAGGACGCACACCGTGACGGCGGCCGCTCGGCCGGCCGCACGGGCGGGCACGCGGGTGAAGCCGGCGAGGTTGCGCCGAACAATGTCGGTCCATGCCGTGGCCATCGGCTCAGGCATGCGTGACCTTCGCGCGCTCCGGTGTCAGGCTCGACACCTCCTCCAGGCTCTTGCCCTTGGTCTCGGGCGCCATGAACAGGCACACCACGAAGGCTCCCGCGGTGAGGATGGCACCGAACAGCATCGTGGTGCCGGTGCCAAGAGCCGAGATGCTCAGCGGCAGCAGGTATGTGCCGGTGGCCGCGCCGAAGCGGCTCACGCCGGTCGCGAAACCGACTGCCGTGGCCCGCAATTCGGTGGGAAAGAGCTCGTTGGGATAGATCCACACCAGGATGCTCGGCCCGCCGGAGATGAATGCGTACACGCAGAAGCAGCCGACGATGAACCACAGCGGACCGCCGGCCCACAGCCACAGACCGGCCAGCGGCAGCACCATGAGGCCGAGCGGCACCACCGCGATGGGACGGCGTCCCCAGCGCTCGACCAGCCACAGGGCCGGGATCGAGCCTGCGACGATCAGACCGATGATGACGGTCTCGACCACGAGGCCCATGGGGCCCTCACCGGAGATGTTGAACCCCTCCAGGATCGTCGGCAGGAAGGTCAGCAACGCGTACAGCGGCGTGACGACGGCCAGGTACAGCGCGGAGCACATGATCAGCCGACGGCCGTACTGGCCCTTCAGGATCGACGACAGCGGGAACTTGGCCTTGGGCTCGTCGACGTCGGCGGTCACCTGGCTGAGGTCCAGTTTGACGCCGTAGATGCGCTCCACGACGGCCTCGGCATCGGCGACCCGGCCGTTGTTCATCAGCCAGCGGGGCGATTCCGGGATACCCCGGCGGATCAGGATGACGACGACACCGAGGATGGCGCTCGACGCCAGCAGCCAGCGCCAGTTGTGGTTGCCGCCAGAGGCGCCGACGACGACGGCGCCCACGACGTAGGCGGCGACCGCACCGGCCGACCACGCCACCGCGGACATGCCGACCATGGCGCCGCGCTTCTTCGACGGCGTGAACTCGGTCAGCAGCGATGTCGCGATCGGATAGTCGGCACCGATCGCGGCACCGATGACGAAGCGCAGCACGATCAATTGCCAAGGGGCCGTGACGAACACCGACAGGCCACAGCCGACGACCAGCACCAGCAGATCGAGCGCGTACATCTTCTCGCGGCCCACGCGGTCGGTGATCACACCGAAGACCGTGGCGCCGAAGAAGATACCGATCAGCGATGCGGCGCCGATCAGTCCGGACTCGGTGGTGGTGGGGTTCATGTCCTCACCGACACCGATCAGGGCCACCCCGATGATGCTCATGACGTATCCGTCGAGGAACGGGCCGCCGCAGCAGGCGATGAGGAGTTTGGTCAGGAACCCACGGTTGGTGGGCCGGTCCAGGACGTCGAGTGGGTTCATCGAGCTTCTCCAGGGGATGGTTCGGCGCCGTGGCCGGCGGTGTTGTTGAGCAGGGCGTAGGCGAGTTGTTCGAGCACCAGCGATGCGGATCGGGAGGCGTCGACGCTGGCGTCGAGTACCTGCTTGGTGACCGACATGGTCATCGGGTGGAACCGGGCCAGCTCGGCGGCGACGGTCAGTGCGGTCGCGACATGCTCACCCGCCGGCGCGATTTCGGTGACGAGGCCCCAGGCTTCCGCGACGGCGGCATCGATTCGGCGTCCCCGCAGGATGAGGTCGCGGCTTCGGCCCGGCCCGAGTATCCGGGTTGCGCGGGTGACGCCACCCGACGACGGCAGGATGCCGATCCCGACCTCGGGGAATCCGAAAACCGCTGCGGGGTCGGCGACGCGGATGTCGGCGGCCAGCGACAGTTCGAGCCCGCCGCCGAGGCAGTAACCGGTGATGGCCGCGACCGTCGGCTGGGGGAGGGCGGCGAAGACCTCGTAGACCGATCCGGATTCGCGGTAGTAGCGCGCGATGGCGGCCGGGGACATGTCGCGCAGCTCGGTGACGTCTGCGCCGGCCGAGAACACCGTGTCCCCGCCGGTGACCACGACCGCCCGGCTCGACGTGACCTCGTCCGTCCGCAGGGCGCGCAGCAGCTCGGTCTCCATATGCGTGGACAGCGCGTTGCGCTTACGTTCACGACACAGTGTCACGACGGCGACGTCGCCTTCGCGTCGGACCTGGACACTGCCTTGGTGTTCCGCGCTGCTGGTTGCCCCGGCCGCCATCGTCTTACTTCCCGTCCGTGGCGTAGGGGAAGGACAACAGCTTCTCGAGGCCGCGCTTGTTGGTCTCGTTCGCGATGACCAGGCGCTGGATCTCGGAGGTGCCTTCCCAGATCCGGTCGACCCGCAGCTCGCGCCACAGCCGCTCGACCGGGTAGTCGCGGATGTAGCCGCGACCGCCGAAGATCTGCACGGCCCGGTCGGCGACGCGGTTGGATGCCTCGGAGGCGGCCAGTTTGACTGTTGCGGCCTTGGCGTGCAACGTCTTCCGCTGGTCGGCGTCGTTCGGGTCGGCCTGGTCGAACTCCCACGCGACCTGGTGGGTCAGGGCCCGGTTGGTGGCGATGTCGACGACCGAGTCGGCGATCATGCCCTGGATCAGCTGGCGGTTGATCAGCGTGTCGCCGCCCTGGACGCGCTCGCGGGCCCAGTCGACGGCCAGCGTCAGTGCGCGTTCGGCCGCACCGATAGTCCGGGCCCCGATCATCAGGCGCTCCTCGGTGAACCAGTCGCGGGTGAGCTCCAGGCCTTGGCCGATGCCGCCGAGTACCGCCTCCGGACCGACCTTGACGTCCTTGAAGGTGAACTCGGGGTGCTCGTAGACGAAGGTGTGCGTGAAGCGAGGCACGTTGGTGATGCTCACGCCGGGACTCGGCACGTCGATCAGAAACATCGTCGGGGCGTTGTCGGGCTGCACGTAGGCCAGCACGATCAGGTAGTCCGCGACGTCACCGACGGTGACGAACCACTTTTCGCCGTTGATGCGGTAGCCTCCGTTGCCGTCCGGCGTCGCGGTGGTCTTGGCCGCGGAGAAGTCGGAGCCGGCATCGGCCTCCGAGATGGCCACGGCGTCGCGGCGGTCACCGCGGGCACCCGGGATCAGGTAGCGCTCACGCTGTTCGGGCGTGGCGTGCGCCAGCGGATTGGCCGGCCGCCACACCGCGTCCCACAGCGCGTTGGTCAGCTTGCCCAGCTCGTCCTGCACGACGACCTGCTCCAGCACGCTCAGGCCCGCGCCGCCGAACTCCACGGGGGTGTTGATGGCCTGCAGTCCGGCGTCGAGCACCGCGGCCTTGATGACGGCGTGTGACTCGGCGGACAGCCCGTTGTTGTGCTCGCATTCGAGCTCGAACGGGATGATCTTCTCGGTCAGCGCGCGGGCGCGTTCCTTGAGTTCGGCCAGCCGTGGGGTGTATGCGAATTCCATTGTGGGATGCTTCCTTTCGTAACTGTGGGTCGCGGGGGTATCAGGGGTTCAGGACGATGCGGGCGTCGAGGCCCAGCGCGCCGGTCGGCGTGGCCAGCAGCGGGTTGACCTCGAGCTCGGTGATCTCGGGATGGTGCGCGGCCACCGAGGTGACCGCCGCGATCGCGGCCGCTGCCGCATCCAGATCCACGGGCGGGCGGCCGCGGACGCCGTGCAGCAGGGCAGCCGCGCGCAGGCCGTCGAGCATGTCGCGGGCGGTCGCCTGGTCGACGGGAGCCAGCGCGAACGCGACGTCCTTGAGCACCTCGGTGAAGATGCCGCCGAGGCCCACCATGGCGACCGGGCCGAACCGCGGATCGCTCTGCACGCCGACGATGAGTTCCACGCCGTCGCGCAGATCGGCCATCGCCTCCACGCAGAATCCCGGCGGTTGCAGGCGCTCCTGCATGTCCAGCACCGCGGCTCGGAGTTGGTCCTCGTCGGCCAGGCCGAGCGCGACGCCGCCGGAGTCCGACTTGTGCAGCAGGCCCATGGCTTTCACGACGACGGGATATCCGATGCGTGCCGCGGCGTCGGCGGCGGCGTCGGCCGATTCCACCAGTGCCGCGCCGGGGAAGCTCAGCCCGGCCGCGCGGAACAGCTCTCGAGCCTCCCAGTAACTGTCGGATTCGGCTGCCCGCTCGGCGGTTTCGGCGAGCTGCGGCACCGGGGGCGGGGTCTTCCCGTCACCGAATACGGCCAGGGTCCGGGCGGCGTCCTCGACCGCGGCGAACACCGGAAGACCGGATTCGGCCAGTACCCGCGCGGCCTCGCTGCCGTGGTGCATGGTGTGCACCACGACGGGCTTGCCGTGGGCTTTGGCGATGCGCGTCATCTCATGGGCGGTCTCGATCTCGCGGGCGGCCAGCGTGTCGCCGTAACCCCCGTAGCCGCCGAAGTATCCGGTGATCAGCACGGCATCGAGGTGTTCGTTGGACAGCGTCGTCTCGAGCACCTTGGCGAACGACGTGATGTCCTGTTCGCCTGCCCCGGCCAGATCGACCGGGTTGGTCACGGCCGCCGACGGTGGCAGCAGGGCACGCAGCGCGGCACTCACCGAGGCGTCGAACTCGGGCACACTCAGGCCCGCGGCCTCGACGATGTCCGAACCGACGCCGGCGTGACCACCACCGTCGGCGACCACGCCGACGCGCCGAACCCCGGTGGGCCCGAAGCTCAGCAGTGCGGCCGCGGCGTCGGCGAGTTCACGCGGGGAGTGCACCCGGCGGACACCCGCGGCGCGGCACGCGGCGGCGATCACGGCGCTGTCGGAAGTCAGTGCGCCGGTGTGGGATTGGGCGCCGCGGACGGAGGCTTCGCTGCCTCCGACGGTGAGCAGCAGCACGGGCTTGCCCACCGCGGCGGCTTCCGCGGCGGCCGCCACGAACGCGCGGCCGTCGCCGAAGTCCTCGCAGTACACCGCGATCACATCGGTGCCGGTGTGCGCCGCGCACGAGCGGATGACGTCGGCGACGCCGAGATCTGCCTGGTTGCCGAGGGATACGAAGCGCGAGAAGCCGTGACCGCGCGCGGCCAGGAACCCGGACAGCTCCAGCGCCATGTTGCCGCTCTGGGACAGTAGTGCGACGCGTCCGGCCGGCATCGGGTTCGACGCGAGGTACAGCTGGGTCGTGGAGTCCAGCACGCCGAGACAGTTCGGGCCCAGCAGCAGCGCGCCCGCGTCGCGGACCCGCTTGACGATGCGTTCCTGCAGCACCCGGCCTTCGGCGCCGAGCTCGGCGAAACCCGCTGTGACACCGACGATTGCGCGGGCTCCCGCGGCCAGGGCGTCTTCGACGGCCTGCTCGAAACCGGCAGCCGGGACCGCAACGGCGACGAGGTCGACCGGATCGGACACCTCGGCGAGCGCTGTCACGGTCTGCCGGCCCAGCACGGGCTCACCGCGCCGGTTCACCAGATGCAGAGCCCGGTCGCCGGGCATGCGGAGCGCCTGCACGCTGAGCCAGTTGCCGTATTTGGTCTCGTCGTTGCTTGCGCCGATGATCGCGACGGAGCGCGGGTCGAACAGCGCGGTGAGATCGCGGGGCAGGGGCCGGTTCATTCGTCGTCCTTCAATTGCGGAGCGGGTTGGGCGTTGCCCCAGGCGTCGGCACCGCCGTCGATCACGACGGTGGTGCCGGTGATGTAGGAGGAGGCAGGGGAGGCGAGGAAGGCGATGGTGGGCGAGATGTCCTCGGCGGTGCCGAGGCGTCCGAGCGGGACCGCCGCGGCCCACTGGGCCCGGGCGTCCTCGGCGTAGTTGGCGTCCATGCCGGCCGTCGCGATGGTGCCGGGGGCGATGCAGATGGTGCGGATCCGGTACTTGCTCCACTCCAGCGACAGCCCGCTGGCGAGGTTCTCCAGGGCCGCGCGGGCCGACGTCGCGTGCACGAACGACGCGATGCCGCGGCGCGGCGAGAATGCCATGAAGAAGATCACGCCACTGCGCTGCGGGATCATCGCGCGCACCGCGACCTCGCGGGTGACGGCCCAGGAACCGTCGACCGCCAGCCGGTGCACGGCCCGAAAACCCTTGAGGCTGATGTCCTCGGCGGGGGCCGAGAACTGTCCGCCCGCGTTGTTCACCAGCACGTCGATGCGGCCGAACCGATCAAGCGTCTGGGTGACCATCTCGGCGACCTGTTCCTCGTCGCGGATGTCGGTCGGCACTGCCAGCGCACGGGCACCCATGGCCTCGATCTCGGCGACGGTGTCCTTGAGCGGTTCGGCCCGCCGGCCCGCCACCACGATATCGGCGCCGCAGCGGGCGAATTCCAGCGCGGTCGCCCGGCCGATTCCGGTGCCCCCGCCCGTGATCAACACGACGTTGCCGCGGTGCAACGAAGGGCTCAGGGCGCCGGCTGTGCGCGTCGACGGCTCTCCCACCATGACTCCTTACGACTGACTGATGCATCAGTTATAACGTGACTGCCCACACCTCAGTCAATACTTGTGAGCCACATCACAGGATATCGTCGTTGTAAAAGTGGCATTGAACTGGCTGTTTGTGTCCAAATCTCCTTCTAGCCTCAACGTTGCCTCCAGGTTGCTCGCCCACCTGCCGTCTGACTGACGCGTCAGATTGCAAGTTGTGGTTTGATTGCTGAGTCAGGCGAACCCGGAAGAGAAGACCGACGTGACTGCTGAGAATGCCGACGATTCCCGGAAAGCCGCGATCCTCGACGCCGCGGCACAGCTCATCGCCGAGCGGGGTTATCACGCGGTCCGCATCGCGGACATTGCGCAGGTGGTCGGTACCAGCACCGGGACCGTGCACTATTACTTCCCCGGCAAGAACGACGTCCTGACCGCGGCCCTCAAGCACTCGATCGATCATGCGTTCAGCAGGCAGAGCGTCGAACTGAAGGCCATCGACGACGCGCATCAAAGGTTGCTCAAGCTCATCGACATGCAGTTGCCCCGGGTGGGGCCCGTGCGCGAAGAGTGGTCGGTGTGGATCCAGTTCTGGGCCGAGGCGATGATCCGTCCCGAACTCAGGCCGATCCACGGTGCGTACTACGAGCGGTGGCGCGAAACCATCAGGCGCGTCGTCGAGCGCGGCCAGCGTCAGCAGGTGTTCCGTACCGACGTCGATCCCGAGACCATCGCGCACCGACTGTCGGCGTTGACCGACGGCATGGCGATCCAGGTGCTCACCGGCACGCCGAACATGACGGTCAGCGCCATGAAGGAAGTCCTCGTGGAGTACATCCACGACGCGCTCATCCCGCGGTCGCCCGCGGTGAACCGGGGCGCGAGCGCCTGACGGGCTCAACCTGAGCACCCGCACAGTCTCGGGATACCTTGAACGCGTGAGAGATGTGCTGGCCGATTTGATCGAGGTCTGGCGCACCGGCGGCACGGCCGGAGTCGCGACAGTGGTGCGCACCTTCCGGTCGGCGCCACGCCCGCCCGGCGCCGCGATGGTGGTGGCACCGGACGGAACGGTCAGCGGATCGGTGTCTGGCGGCTGCGTCGAAGGCGCGGTCTACGAGCTGGCGGGCGAGGTCGTCGCGGACGGCGCACCCGTGCTGCAGCGTTACGGGGTCAGCGACGACGACGCGTTCGCGGTCGGGCTCACCTGCGGCGGCGTGCTCGACGTATTCGTCGAAGCCGTGTCTCAGAGGACTTTTCCCGAACTGGAGATGCTGCTCGCCGACATCGACTCACACCGGCCTGCGGCGATCGCGACGGTCATCGCGCATCCGGACCCGGCGCGAGTCGGCCGGCGGCTGGTGATCCGGTCCGATGCGGTCACCGGCACGCTCGGCACCGAGCGGGCCGACGCCGCCGTCACCGACGATGCCCGTGGCCTGCTCGACACGGGCCGAAGCGGCGTGCTGACGTTCGGCCCGGACGGTGAACGGCGCGGCGAGGGCATGGACGTGTTCGTGGCGAGTTTCGCGCCGCGTCCCCGGATGCTGGTGTTCGGTGCCATCGACTTCGCCGCGGCGGTCGCCAGACAGGGTTCACTGCTGGGCTACCGGGTGACGGTGTGCGACGCGAGGCCGGTGTTCGCCACGCAGGCGCGGTTTCCGACCGCCGACGAAGTGGTCGTCGAATGGCCGAACCGGTACCTGGCACAACAAGCCGCCGCCGGGGCGATCGACGGTCGTACCGTGATTTGTCTGCTGACGCACGACCCGAAGTTCGATGTGCCGTTGCTCGAGGTGGCGCTGCGGTTGCCCGCGATCGGTTACATAGGCGCGATGGGCTCGCGGCGGACGCACGACGACCGGATTGCGCGGTTGCGGGAAGCCGGCCTGACCGACGACGAGATCGGGCGCTTGTCGAGCCCGATCGGTCTCGACCTGGGGGCGCGCACACCGGAGGAAACCGCCGTCTCGATCGCCGCGGAGATCATCGCGCAGCGGTGGGGCGGCACCGGCAGGCGCCTGGCCGAAACAGGTGGACGGATACATCACGAACATGCCGACGATCAGAAACCGACCGAATCGAGGAGCGCGCATTGACCGCACGAGCACACATCGACTTCCCTGCCCGCGTGGGAGTTTGGTGGGCCAGTGACACCTGGTCCATGCCGGAAGCCCAGAAGGTGGCGCGAGATGTCGAGGCCCTCGGCTACGGCTCGTTGTTCCTGCCGGAAACCGTCGGCAAAGAAGCCCTGACCCAATCGGCAGCGTTTCTGGCGGCGACCGATCGCCTGGTGGTCGGCACCGGCATCGCCAACATCCACGTGCGGGTTCCGTCGGCGGCGGAGTCCGGCGCGCGAACCCTGACCGCGTTGTATCCCGGCCGCTTCGTGCTCGGGCTCGGGGTGAGTCACGGCCCGCTCGTCGAACGCGGTCTCGGTGGCACGTACGACAAGCCGCTCGCGACCATGCGCAGCTACCTCGACCGCATGGCTGCGGTGCCCGAGCAGGTCGAGCCCGGGGTCGGGCGCCCGCCACGGCTGTTGGCCGCGCTGGGCCCGAAGATGATCGAAGTCTCCGGTACGCACGCAGACGGTGCACACCCGTATCTGGTGACGCCGGCACACACCGAGACCACACGCGAAATCCTCGGTCCCGACCGCTGGGTGGTGTCGGAGCAGGCCGTTGCGATCGGTGGTGACGACGCCGATCAACTCGCGCGAGCGCACAGCCATCTGGAGGTCTACAGCGGTCTGCCGAACTACCGCAACTCGTGGTTGCGGCAGGGCTTCGACGAGTCCGACCTGGTGCGTGGGGGTTCGGACCGGCTGGCCCGCGCGCTGGTGGGCATGGGTGGCGCCGAACAGGCAGCTGCCGCGGTCACCGCGCATCTCGACGCGGGTGCCGATCATGTGGTCGTCCAGGTGCTCGGAGCGGGTCCGACCGCGGATCCGCGCCCTGCGCTGACCGAGCTGGCCGCCGTGCTCGGTCTCGGCTAAGGGGTCGGCTCGGCGGCCTTCTTGGCCGCCCGCCGCCGCTTGTACCACTCGATGAACATCGGGGCGACCGAGGCCAGCACGATCAGGATGAAGATCGGCTCGAGCAGTTTCTGGATGATCTCGAAGCTGCCCAGCCAGTAGCCCAGCAGCACCAGGCCGACGCCCCAGACCACGGCACCGAGGATGTTGTAGAAGCTGAACACCGCGTAGCGCATGCGGGCCGCGCCCGCGACGATCGGCGCCAGGGTTCGCACGATCGGCACGAAGCGCGCGATGACGATCGCGAACGGCCCGCGCTGCTCGAAGAACGCGTGGGCCTCGTCGAGGTACTTCTGCTTGAGGAATCGGGCGTCGGGTTTGAACATCGAGGTGCCGATGGTCCGCCCGACGAAGTAGCCGACCTGGCCGCCGAGGATCGCGGCGATCGGGATGAACACCAGCAGGTGCCAGAGTTCGAAGTTGGCCTGCGAGGCCTCACTGGCCTCGGCGGCCGTGCCCGCCGCGAGCATGCCCGCGACGAACAACAGCGAGTCGCCGGGCAGGATCGGGAACAGCACGCCCGACTCGACGAACACGACGACCAGGATGCCCACGAGGGCCCACGTGCCGAAGGATCCGATGAGGTGCAGCGGATCCATGAAATCCGGCATGAGCGCGAGATTGGTCGTAACCTCTGGGACAGCGGTGTCGATCACGACTCACAAGGGTACCTGTGCCCGGTCACCGGCCCGTACCTGCGAGAATCCACGTCCGTAAAGGACTGGAAGGGAGAAGAGCCCATGCCGATTGCCACCCCTGAGGTGTATGCCGAGATGTTGGGCCGGGCCAAGGAGCACTCGTTTGCGTTCCCGGCGATCAACTGCGTCGGGTCCGAGAGCATCAACGCGGCCATCAAGGGCTTCGCCGATGCGGGCAGTGACGGCATCATCCAGTTCTCGACGGGTGGCGCGGAGTTCGGTTCGGGGCTCGGGGTCAAGGACATGGTCACGGGCGCCGTGGCGCTCGCCGAGTTCGCGCACGTGATCGCCGAGAAGTACCCGATCACGGTCGCGCTGCACACCGACCACTGTCCGAAGGACAAGCTCGACACCTATGTGCGTCCGCTGCTGGCCATCTCGGCCGAACGTGTGGCCGCGGGCCGCAACCCGCTGTTCCAGTCGCACATGTGGGACGGCTCGGCGATCCCCATCGACGAGAACCTGACCATTGCCCAGGAACTGCTGAAGGCCGCCGCGGCCGCCAAGATCATTCTCGAGGTCGAGATCGGTGTGGTCGGAGGCGAGGAGGACGGCGTCGAGGCCGAGATCAACGAGAAGCTCTACACCTCGCCGGAGGATTTCGAGAAGACCATCGACGCGCTCGGCGCGGGGGAGCACGGCAAGTACCTGTTGGCCGCGACGTTCGGCAACGTGCACGGCGTGTACAAGCCCGGCAACGTGGTGCTCAAGCCCGAGGTGCTTGCCGAGGGGCAGCGGGTGGCTGCGGCGAAGCTCGGATTGCCCAGTGGTGCAAAGCCTTTCGATTTCGTCTTCCATGGCGGCTCAGGCTCGCTGAAGTCTGAGATCGAGGATTCGCTCAAGTTCGGCGTGGTGAAGATGAACGTCGACACCGACACCCAGTACGCGTTCACCCGCCCCGTGGCGGCGCACATGTTCACCAACTACGACGGGGTGCTCAAGGTTGACGGCGAGGTGGGCAACAAGAAGACGTACGACCCGCGCAGCTACCTCAAGAAGGCCGAGGCCTCGATGTCCGAGCGCGTGGTCGAGGCCTGCAACGACCTGCACAGCGCGGGCCGGAGCGTGACGGCCGGCTAGTCCGCGCGAGCCCGTCGAACCTGAGCTTGTTTGTCAATTACCGCCCGAAAATGGAACACAAGCTCAGATTCGGCGGGAGCTAAACCAGCCGCCCGTAACCCAGGAGCCCCGCGGCGGGCCCTGGCGTGAACGACCGCACGCGGATCCCGCCCTCCTCGTTGCCGCCGACCGTGGTGATGGTGTTGTCATCAACGGCCACAACGAAATTGGTGTGCAACCCCATCGGGCTGCCTTCGGCGTAGAGGGCCACATCGCCTACTTGCGGGCGGTGGCGGGCGTCGGCGAAGCGGCCCGCGGCATGGAAATACTCCTGCAGCGTGTAGACGCCGGGGATGCGCCAGTGCCCTGAGTTCGGGTTGGCCAAGGGCTGCCCCGCCTCGTTGAGCACCCAGCTGACGAAGTCGGCACACCACGGCTCGGACACGCCTTCGGAGAAATGCTCGCCGGGCGGCTGTGAGTCGTACTGGACGCGCAGCACGTCGATGACGCTGCGTGCCGACGGGCTCAGTGCAGCCGCATCGAGTCGTGGGAACGTGTCACGTGGCGAACCTGCATCGCGGACCAGCAGGGCCGCCACTCCGACGGCCGCCACCGCGGCCACAGCGCAGAGCGCTGCCCACAGCTTCATTCCCCCCGTGACCACCGCATCAGGCTACCCGGCGGGGGCCTGGCAGACCTTCCACTGATCATCGCGGAACTGCAGGTCGAAGCTGCGCGTCGACCGCGTCTGCGGTGCAAAGGCCATAAAGGTGGTGACGTTGGCCTCGGCGTGGTCGCCGTTGACGATGACCTGGTCGATGCTGGCGACCACGGGGTACTGCTTGGCCGCGGCGACCCGCGCGTGGGTCTCGTCCCACGCCTTCTGGTCGTAGTTGACGTAGTTGTCGCGCGTGCTGCCGCACGTGATGGAGCGCAGCGCGGCCAGGTCACCGCGCTGGATCGCGCCGTCGAAATCCTGGATGGTCGCGCGGACCTTGTCCTCCTGCGAGGACGCCGACGAGGACTTGCGGGTCAGCAGTACGGTGCCGAGCACCGCGATGGCGGCCAGCGCGGCGATGACCAGCACGACGGCCACCACCCAGCCCCAGCTGCGGCGCGTCGCAGCCGGTTGCGGGGGCCGCGGCGGTTCCTCGCGGGCCGGAATGACCTGTGGTGCCGCGCCTTTCCCGGAGGGTGGCGCGAAGACCTCGGTTTCCGGGTCCGGCGGCGTGTCGATCTTCTGAGTTGATCCGTCGAAGCCCGACGGTGCGGTGTAGCGACGTTCGTCGGACTGTTCGACTGCCTCGGTGATCGCGGTCGGTGAGCCGATGACCTCGGTGGCGGGCTCAGATACCGGGTCGACCTCGATGTGTTCGGTCCGCTCGTCTGCCGCCTCCGGTGTGTTGTTCTCGTCCGGTCCCGTTGGATTCGACATCCCTGCTGCGGTCCTCCCGTACGTCCCTACCGGTGGAGCTTATCGGTCGGTGCACAATAGGCCCCATGACACGCATGGGTGATCTGCTGGGTCCGGAGCCGGTGCGTCTGCCGGGTGACCCGGCAGCCGAGGACGAACTCGCTTCCGGTGAGAAGCCCGCTGTGGTGGCGGCCGCACACCCGTCGGCGTCGATCGCCTGGGCCGTGCTGGCCGAGGAGGCGCTCGACGACGACAAGGCCGTCACCGCCTATGCCTACGCCCGCACGGGCTATCACCGCGGGCTGGACCAGTTGCGGCGCAACGGCTGGAAGGGCTTCGGCCCGGTGCCGTTCAGCCACGAGCCCAATCAGGGGTTCCTGCGCTGTGTCGCTGCGCTGGCGCGGGCGGCCGACGACATCGGCGAGACCGACGAGTTCCAGCGGTGCCTGGATCTGCTCGACGACTGCGATCCGTCGGCGCGCGCCGAGCTCGGGCTCGGCTAGCTACCACTTCGCTTCGCACTTGCAGTCGCCCGCGCTGTCGGGCGGTTCGACCTGCACGGTCGCGTGCTCCAGGCCGTGCGCGGTCAGCACGGCCCTGGCATCGTCGAGCACCTGCGCACTGTCGGCGCTGCTGGTCAGGTGCGCCGTGACCATGTCCTTGCCCGGCACCAGCGTCCACACGTGCAGATCGTGCACGCCCGTCACGCCGTCGACCGCGCCCAGCGCCGTCCGCAGCTCCTCGACGTCGATGTGGCTGGGGGAGGACTCGCTCAGGATGCGCAGGGCCGCGCGGGCCAGCGCGAACGCCCGCGGCAGCACCCACAGCGCCACCAGGACCGCGACCACGACGTCGGCGTAGGGCCAGCCCGTGGTGACGGTCACGATGCCTGCGATCAGCACGCCGATGCTGCCGACCGTGTCGGCCACGACCTCCATGTAGGCGCCCTTGACGGCCAGGCTGTGCTCGGAATCCGACCGAAGCATGAGGACGACGACGGCGTTGGCGATCAGGCCCGCCAGGGCCACGACGATCATCGGCACGCCGGGCACCTCGGGCGCGTCGCCGAGCCGTTCGAACGCCTCGTAGAGGATGAATCCCGCCACGCCGAGCAGCAGGGCGGCGTTGGCCACCGCGGTGAACACCTCGGCGCGATGCCAGCCGTAGGTCCGGTCCGGCGACGAGCTGCCGCGGCGCGCGAGCAGTACCGCTGTCAGCCCCATGAACATCGCGACCAGATCGGTCAGCATGTGGCCCGCATCGGCGAGCAGCGCGATGGAGTTGATCAGCAGCGCGGTCACGAGCTCGATGACGAAGAACGCCGACAGGATCGCGGCCGCGATGAGCATGCGACTGACCCGGGTGTCGGTGTTGTGATGGCTGTGATCGTGGCCTGCGCCCATGGCAGCAATATATGCGCATAATCGCATATGTTGCAACAGTCACCTTTGCCGCCGATCTGGAATCCGGCCCCTCACCTGCCCGTTGGCCAAAGTGTGAGGTCCGATGTCACCGCCCCCGCAGTCCCGCGTTCAGCCTGGTCCGTCCGGCCCGGCACACCGGTGGTGCGGCTGCTGGCGCGCCTGCTCGCCTGGCGGTACGACCAGCAGTTGGTCGCCGGGGTGATCGCCGAGCCGGGCAGTGCGCTGGCCGCGCACATCGCGCGGTTGACGTCGGATGCCGAACGGCGACAGCTCGCCGCGACGTTGCGATTCGTGCGGCCCGGTGCCCAGCGCAGGCCCGGGCTGGTCTCGTCGCGCATCCCGCTCGACCAGACCACGATCATCGAGGCCGTACCGGAGCTCGATGACGTCGTTGCGCTGCTGGAAGGGCCATGGCCCGTACGTGCGCACGGCGTCGCGCGCCTGCGCATGCTGCTCTCCGACGGGCTCGGGCCGTTCTACCAGCCGGGCGATCTGGCCGGTGCGCTGCGCGCCGTGATCGCCGACCTGTGACGGCTCAGAGCCAAGCCGACCAGAACCGGGTGAGCTGACCACCGATCTGCACCAGATACGGCGACACGCCGGACAGGTCGCAGATCGAATAGATCGCCCCGAAGAACCAGCGGTTGAGCGCAGGCGCGATCAGGAGCACCAGCAGGATCAGGAACCCCCACTGCTTGACGGGCTCCAGCGCGCGCTGCGTGTCGGGGCTCAGGTGCGGTTCGAGGGCCCCGTATCCGTCCAGACCGGGGATGGGCAGCAGGTTCAGGACCAGCGCGGTGATCTGCAGGAACCCCAAGAACGCGAGTCCGGACCAGAACACGCCGTGGGCGGCGTCGTAGAACAACCGCGTCGCCACGAGCAGCACCACCCCGAGCACCAGGTTCGCGGCCGGCCCGGCCAGGCTGACCAGGGTCTTCTGCCGCGCCGTCATACCCCAGGTGCGCACGTACACCGCGCCACCGGGAAACCCGATGCCGCCGAGCGCGATGAACAGCACGGGCAACCCCAGCGACAGCATGGGGTGTGAGTACTTCAGCGGGTTGAGCGTCAGGTAGCCGCGCACGGCCACATCGTGGTCACCGAACTTCCACGCGGTGTAGGCGTGGCCGAACTCGTGCAGGCACAGCGACACCAACCAGCCCGCGATCACCAGGATGAACACGCCGACGTAGGACAGTGGCTTCACGGTGTCGGCGGCCAGCCAGGCGATCACCCCGCCCGCTGCGGTGAGCGCGACGACGGCCAGGAAGACCGGGCTCGGCCGGACCGACTGATGCAACGGGCGGATGTTCACGATTCGACGCTACCGGCTCCCGGCGCAGTTCAGCCGACCCGCAGCCATCCTTCGGTGTGCCGGTAGAACGTCGAGCGGCGCAGCCGCTTGGGTGCGGCCACGCCGTCACGCGTCACGAGCACGCCCGTGGTGCCCAGCTGCGCAGCCCGCCCGGTCACCCAGCCACGGGGACGGCCACGCGGCGACAGCACGCTCGCGCGCAGGCCGGGCAGGCTCGACGTCGGCTCGATGCGGACGCCGGGCACCTCGCCGTCGAACAGCACGGTGTCGTCGACGACGGCCTCGCCGTGCAGCGTCGTGCCCTCGCTGCCACGCCATTCGGCTGCCGCGACGATCACCGCTCCCGTCTCGTCGCGGATCAGCGGCACGCGGCGCGCGGCTGCGGTGAGGGCGCGGCGTGCCGACCATGCGCCGGTGGCGTGCGCGACCTCGACATCGAGCCGGTCGGCCCGCAGCAACGCCGCGAGCACCGCCGCCAGCTCGGCGGCCGGGCCGGTCACGACGATCCGGCGCTGATCGGCGACGTCGTCGAGCTCGACTCTCGGCAGGCCCCGCAGCGGGCCCGGCGCGCCGGTGCCGAAGACCGCGACACCAGGCACGTCGCGCGTCCGGTTGGACAAAATGTGTGCTCCTCGCGTGCCCTGGGATAAGGTGACCTACCGGCTGCGTCACATTAGACGCGGAGATAGGCGGGAGATTACGCCATGCCGGCAATCGTCCTCATCGGCGCCCAGTGGGGCGACGAGGGCAAAGGTAAAGCCACCGATCTGCTCGGTGGCCGGGTGCAATGGGTGGTTCGCTACCAGGGCGGCAACAACGCGGGACACACCGTCGTGTTGCCCACCGGGGAGAACTTCGCCCTGCATCTCATTCCCTCGGGCATCCTGACCCCAGGGGTCACCAACGTCATCGGCAACGGTGTCGTGGTCGATCCGGGCGTGCTGCTCACCGAGCTCAAGGGGCTCGAGGACCGCGCGGTCGACACGTCGGGTCTGTTGATCTCGGCCGACGCGCACTTGCTGATGCCGTACCACGTCGCGATCGACAAGGTCGTCGAGCGGTACGCGGGCAGCAAGAAGATCGGCACCACGGGCCGCGGGATCGGTCCGTGCTACCAGGACAAGATCGCCCGCATCGGCATCCGCGTGGCCGACGTGCTCGACGAGCAGCTGCTGGCCGAAAAGATCGAGGCTGCCCTGGAATTCAAGAACCAGGTGCTGGTCAAGATCTACAACCGCAAGGCGCTGGAGCCGGCCGAGGTGGTCGAGAACCTGCTGGCGCAGGCCGAGGGCTTCAAGCACCGCATCGCCGACGCGCGGCTGCTGCTCAACCAGGCCCTGGAAAACGGTGAGACCGTGCTGCTGGAGGGTTCGCAGGGCACGCTGCTCGACGTCGACCACGGCACGTACCCGTTCGTCACGTCGTCGAACCCGACGGCCGGCGGCGCCGCGGTGGGCTCGGGCATCGGGCCAACGCGGATCACCACGGTGCTCGGGATCCTCAAGGCCTACACCACGCGGGTGGGGTCCGGGCCGTTCCCGACGGAGTTGTTCGACGACCACGGTGCCTACCTGGCCAAGACTGGTGGTGAGGTCGGCGTGACCACGGGCCGCGCCCGGCGCTGCGGCTGGTTCGACGCCGTGATCGCCCGCTATGCGACCCGCGTCAACGGCATCACCGACTACTTCCTGACCAAGCTCGACGTGCTGTCGAGCCTGGAGACCGTGCCCGTGTGCGTCGGCTACAAGGTCGACGGCAAGCGCACCGACGAGATGCCGATGACGCAGAGCGACATCCACCGCGCCGAGCCCATCTACGAGGAGCTGCCCGGCTGGTGGGAGGACATCTCGACCGCCCGCGAGTTCTCCGACCTGCCCGCCAAGGCAAAGGATTACGTGCTGCGGCTCGAAGAGCTTGCCGGCGCGCATGTTTCGTGCATCGGCGTGGGTCCCGGCCGCGACCAGACGATCGTGCGGCGCGACATCCTGGCCGAGAAGTGACGGACGAGCGACGAGAGTCCGTCTTCTCTCAGCACGGCGGCTTCCCGGTTTTCGAGGCCGCCGACCCCGGACCGGGTTTCGCGCGTTTCCTGACCGCGATGCGCCGGGCGCAGGATCTCGCCGTGTCGGCCAACCCTGACTCCGACACCTGGGACGACGCGGCTGACCGAGTCGAAGAGCTCGTCAAGCTGCTCGCGCCGTACGAGGCTGCCGAGGGTGTCGGCCCGGCCAACCGGGTGCCGGCCCTGCCGGGTGTCGGCAGTCTGCTGATGCCGCCGTTCACTGTGGCGACGTTCGAGCCCGAGGGTGTCGAGTTGAAGGTCGAGTTCAGCCGGTACCACGTGGGCGGCAACTATGCCGTGCACGGCGGCGTGCTGCCGCTGCTGTTCGACTCGGTGTTCGGCATGGTCATCCACGCCGCGGGCCGGCCGATCAGCCGGACCGCGTTCCTGCACGTCGACTATCGCAAGGTCACTCCGATCGACACCGTGCTCACCGCGCGCGGCTGGGTCCGCGAAGCCGAGGGGCGCAAGGCATTTGTCAACGCCGAGTTGCGGGATCCGGACGGTAACCTGCTCGCCGAGGCCAACGGGTTGATGATCAGATTGCTGCCCGGCCAGCCCTGAGCCGTGTCACTATGACGCGGTGATCCAGCAGCATCTGCACCGGTTGTCGACGCCTCGCGCGGCCGCGTTGGCCGGCGTGTTGTTCGCCCTGCTGTTCGGCGCCGCCGTCGTGATGATCTGGTCGGCGCTGCCGGAGGGCGACGTGCCGGGCACGCAGTGGACCGTCACGGGCAGCACCAAGATCCGATTGGCCTCGACGCTCATGCCGTTCGCGGGCATCACGTTCCTGTGGTTCATCGGGGTGGTGCGCGACGGCTTCGGCCGGTTCGAGGACAAGTTTTTCGCGTCGGTTTTCCTCGGCAGTGGCTTGCTGTTCCTGGCCATGGTCTTCGTCTCGACGTCGGTGGGAATGGCGTTGGCGCACAGCAGCGCCCACGTGTCCGACGAGTCGGCCCGCACCGAGGTGGTGACGTTCGCGGCCATGCTGCTGGTTGCCTTGAGCAAGACCTACGCCATCCGGATGGGTGCGGTGTTCATGATCTCGCTGGCCACCATCTGGCTCAAGACCGGGCTCATGCCGCGCTGGCTGGTCTTCTCGACGTATGCGATGGCGGTGGCCCTGTTGATCGCCGCCGACGTCTCGTTGTGGCTGGCCCTGGTGTTCCCGGCGTGGGTGCTGGTGGTCAGCGTGCTGCTGCTCGTGCGGGCCGGTGTGATCGGGGAGAGCCGGACCGCCGACTAGGTATCGCGAATTCGACGAAAATGCTGCTCGCCTAAGCGCTTTTACGACGTTTTCGTCGAACTCGGGGTCTGACGGCTCAGTCGACCAGCTTCAGCACGCTTGCCGGGCACAGCCGGACCGCTTCGCGCGCATGCTCCACTTCGGCGTCGGGCACCTCGTCGACCCGCACCACCACGACACCGTCGTCGTCCTGATCGAACAGCGCATCGGAGACCATGACGCAGTTGCCCGATGCGATGCACAGGTCGTGGTCGGCTTCAATCCTCATGGCACTCACCACCTCACCGTCAATGACCGTAACCCGTAGATGAAGTGGAAGGACCGGAACTGCACATCCTCGAACCGTTCGGCCAACGCCAGGTCAGGGAAGCGGCGCAGCAGCGCCGGGAAGGCGATGCGCATCTCCATGCGTGCCAGGGGTGCGCCCAGGCAGTGATGCACGCCGTGCCCGAACGCCAGGTGTCCGGGTGCGCCGCGGCGGATGTCGAGAACATCGGGATCGGTGATGAAATCCGGATCCCGGTTGCCGGCGGGCAGTGAGGCGAACACCAACTGTCCGGCGGGAATTCGTACGCCGGCAAGGTCGACGTCGGTGGTGGTGACGCGCGGGATGGCGTTCTGCACGATGGACAACCAGCGCAGCAGCTCCTCGACGGCGGGGCCGACGGCGGCGTCGTGGTCCCGCACGGCCGCGAGCTGATCGGGGTGCCGCAGCAATGCCAGCACGCCCAGCCCCAGCATGTTGGACGTGGTTTCGTGCCCGGCGAGCAGCAGCAGCCCCGCGATGCCGACGAGTTCGTCGTCGGTGAGTTCGCTGCCGTGTTCGCGGATCAGCATGCCCAGGATGTCCTCGCCGGGATCGCGCCGGGCCTGCCCGACCAGCGTGCGCATGTAATCCCGGCCCTCGCGTTGCAGCGCAATGCGTTCCGTGATCGGCCGGGACAGATCGAGCTGCCGCGCGGAGCGCTGCTGAAAGCCTTCGCGGTCCGCGTAGGGCACCCCGAGCAGCTCGCAGATCACCAACGAGGGGATGGGCAACGCGAAGTCGGCGACCACATCGGCGGGCGGCCCCGCGGCCGCCATGGCGTCCAGTTGCGCGTCGACGATCTCGACGATGCGGGGTTCGAGCCGCTTCATGCGGCGAATCGTGAACTCGGGGGTGAGCATCCGCCGCAGCCGCTGATGTTCGGGCGGATCGAGGCCGAGCAGGTTGCCTGCCCGCGCGCTGGCCTCCTCTTCGGGCGTCATCTCGGGCGCGCCGGGCAGCACGAAACCCGGGGGCCTGCTGTTGGAGAACCGTTCGTGATCGGCGAGCACAGTCTTGACATCGTCGTGGCGGGTCACCAGGTAGACCGGCATGTCGAGCACGCTGCGCACGGTGCGGACGCCGTCGGATTCGCGGATCTCCCGCAACTCCGCCGTCGGGTCGAAGTTGTTGCGCCGCATGTACAACGGCATCGTGGCCGGCCCAGTCATGCTTCGACGCTACCACACTGCGCCGCCGTCGCGGGAGATGGTCTTGATGTCCTCGTGGCGGCTGATCACCCAGTAGCCGCCGTCGTCGAAGATCGATTCGCCCTGCTCGTTCCACCAGACGGGAGCGGTTTTGCGCAGCTCGGCGAACTCACGGACCGGGATGCCCCGAAGCAGGACGTCCGGGTCGGTGAAGTCGAAGCCGGTGCCGAACGGACATGTGCTCTGCGTCATAGTTTGACCATACACTCTCTTGTCAAGTGTATGGCCGAGGTTGCCGCTAGGCTGACGACCGTGCGCGTCCTCGTGATCGGATCCGGTGCCCGTGAACACGCCTTGCTCCTGGCTCTGCGCCGGGATCCCGAGGTCGAGGAGTTGGCCATCGCGCCCGGCAATGCCGGGACGGCGATCATCGCCGACCAGTACGACGTCGACATCACCTCCGGTGAGGCCGTGGTCGCGCTCGCCAAGCGCATCGGCTCAGATCTGGTGGTGATCGGGCCCGAGGTGCCGTTGGTGCTCGGCGTCGCCGATGCGGTGCGGGCCGCGGGTATCGCGTGCTTCGGGCCGACGAAGGACGCGGCCAGGATCGAGGGCTCCAAGGCATTCGCGAAAGACGTCATGACCGCGGCGGGTGTGCGCACGGCGACCAGCGAGATCGTCGACAATCCCGCCCACCTCGACGCGGCGCTGGACCGGTTCGGCCCGCCCGCGGGGCAGGCCGCCTGGGTGGTCAAAGACGACGGGTTGGCGGCCGGCAAAGGTGTGGTGGTCAGCGCGGACCGTGACGACGCACGCGCGCACGCCGCGAGCCTGCTGGACTCCGGGCACCCCGTGCTGCTCGAATCGTTCCTCGACGGGCCCGAGGTGTCGCTGTTCTGCATCGTCGACGGCGAGACCGTGGTGCCGCTGCTGCCCGCACAGGATTTCAAGCGTGCAGGTGACGGCGACACCGGGCTCAACACAGGTGGCATGGGCGCCTACGCGCCGCTGCCGTGGCTGCCCGAATCCGTGACGACGCAGATCGTCGAGGAAATCGTCAAACCCGTTGCCGCCGAACTGGTTGCGCGGGGGAGCTCGTTCTCGGGCCTGCTCTACGCGGGCCTGGCGATCACGAGCAACGGGCCCGCGGTGGTCGAATTCAACTGCCGCTTCGGCGATCCGGAAACACAGTCGGTGCTGGCGCTGCTGGAATCCCCGCTCGGGCAGCTGCTGCGGGCCGCGGCCACCGGCGAGCTGGCGCAGTTCCCGCCGCTGCAGTGGCACGACGGCTACGCCGTAACCGTCGTGGTCGCGGCCGAGAACTACCCGGGACGGCCCCGCGTGGGCGATGTGATCGCCGGGTCGGAGGCCGACGGTGTGCTGCATGCCGGCACGACCCGACGCGACGACGGCGCGATCGTCTCGTCCGGCGGCCGGGTGCTGTCCGTCGTGGGCACCGGCGCCGACCTGGACGCGGCCCGCGATGCCGCGTACACGTTGCTCAAGTCAATTCGCTTGCCGGGCAGTCACTTCCGCACCGACATCGGGCTCGCCGCAGCCGAGGGCCGGATCGCGCTGTAGCGGGCTGAGTTCTCCCGCGAGCAGACACTCCGGTACCCGGAACGGCGCCGTACCGGGTACTTTGGCGTCTGCTCGGCGGGGAAAGGTAACCGCGGAGCAAGATGCGCGGATTACGCGACCAGGAGCGGGGCCATCCAGGTCAGCTCGGCAGGCAACTGGGAGCTCCAGAACGCGCCGTCGTGACCACCGGGGGAGAACCCTCCGGCCGGCGGATTGGGCAGCTGTGCGATGAACTGCTTGGTCGCCGAATAGAACGGATCGCTGTTGCCGCAGTCGATCCGGATCGGGATCGAACCCAGCGCGGGCATGCCCCACACCGAGTTGGCGGCGTAGTCGTCGGCGCTGTCGAACGCGCCGGGCGCGGCCGCACCCGACGATGTCCACAGTGCGGGGCTGACAGCGCAGATCGCTGCGGTACGCGCGGGCCCCAGCCGGCCGCCGAGCAGCAACGCGCCGTACCCGCCCATGGACCATCCGAGGAACGCGACGCGTGAGGTGTCGAGGCCTTGCTCCCCGAGCAGCGGAATCAACTCGTCGAGCACCATGGCTCCGGAATCCTCACCGGATGCTCGCTTGTGCCAATAACTTCCGCCTCCGTCAACCGCAACGACCGCGAACGGTGGCAGCCCCGACGCGACGGCCTCGGCCAGGCCCTGCTCCACGCCGCCGGCCATCACCCCGGTGGCGTCCTGCCCCTTGCCGTGCAGGGCGATGACCGGACGCAGCTTGCCCGTCTGGCCCGGTGGGCGCGCGATCGCCCAGTTGGTGTTGACGCCGCCGCGGGCGGCCGACGTGAACGAACCGTTGACGAACGTGGGGGCCGCGGCCGGAGCCGGCTCCAGCGGTGGTGGCGGCGCGAGTGGCGGTGCTGGTGGGGCGGCGGGCGGACTCGTCATCGCGGCGGGCGCGGTTCCCAGCGCATAGGCTCCGGCCGCACCCGCGGCCGCGCCCACACCGAGGCGCAGTATGGCGCGGCGGCTCAAGGTAGGCATGCGGGCCATCTTGCCATCGCGGACACCGACATCGGCCAATGGCGGTGTCCCGGCGCCAAAAGCTGAGTAAAGGCTGATGATTAGCCGAAAGCCCGATGTGGCAGGGGCCCGGCTGGCACCATGTTTATGGTGACAGCAGCGGTCACTCCAAAGGGGGAGCGTCGGCGGTACGCCCTGGTCAGGGCGGCCGCTGAGTTGCTGTATGAGGGCGGCTTCGACGCCGTCCGGCACCGCGCCGTCGCGCGCCGCGCGGGCCTTCCGCTGGCCTCCACGACGTACTATTTCTCCTCCCTCGATGACCTCATTGCGGCTGCCGTCGAGTACATCGGCACCAGGGAAGCCGAGCAGCTGCGGGCCGGCGTCGCCGCCTTGTCGCGCCGCCGTCGCGGTGCCGAATCGACGGCCGACATCCTGGTCGATCTGTTGGTCGGCGAGTCGCCGGAGTCCCGGGTGACCGAGCAGTTGATCTCCCGCTATGAGCGCTACATCGCCTGTGCTCGTCAGCCCGGCTTGCGCGACGTGCAACGCCGGATACTGCAGCAACGCACCGACGCCGTGGTAGAGGTAGTGGAACGGTCCGGCCGGTCGGTGCGGGCCGAGCTGTTGACCGCTTTGGTGTGCGCGGTCGACGGCGCCGTGGTTGCATCACTGGTGGACGAAGGGGACGGGCCACGGGCCAGTGCCCGCGCCACGCTGATCGACGTCATCGACGTGCTGGCGCCGGTTGACGAACGGGCGGTACGTATCTGACCGAGCGAAGGAGGGGGAATGTCTCAACCCGAAACTGTTGAGCAGCAGCCTGAGTTGAGACGGGTGATGGGCCCGGGTCTGCTTCTGTTGTTCGTCGTCGGTGACATTCTCGGCACCGGGGTGTACGCCCTGACCGGCCAGGTCGCGAAGGAAGTCGGTGGCGCAGCATGGCTTCCGTTCCTGTTGGCCTTCGCCATCGCGACCATCACCGCGTTCAGCTATCTCGAGCTCGTCACCAAGTATCCGCAGGCTGCCGGTGCAGCTCTATACGCGCACAAGGCATTCGGCGTGCAGTTCGTCACCTTCCTGGTGGCGTTCGTTGTGATGTGTTCCGGAATCACCTCGGCCTCAACGGCTTCGCGGTTCTTCGCCGACAATTTCAACATTGCCTTCCATCTCGACTGGGGCAAACTGGCCATCGCGTTCGTCGCGCTGCTGTTCATGGCCGCCATCGCGAGCGTGAACTTCCGTGGTGTCAGTGAGAGCGTCAAGCTCAACGTCGTGCTCACGATCGTCGAGATCACCGGCCTCGCGATCGTGATCCTGGTGGGGCTGTGGGCATTCACGAGCAGCGCCGAGGTCGATTTCTCACGGGTGGTCGCGTTCGAAACGGCATCGGACAAGAACGTTTTCCTGGCCGTCACCACCGCCACCTCGCTGGCCTTCTTCGCCATGGTGGGGTTCGAGGATTCGGTCAACATGGCCGAGGAGACCAAGGATCCGGTCCGCACCTTCCCCAAGGTGTTGCTGTCGGGGTTGGCCATCGCCGGCATCGTCTACGTCATCGTCGCCATCGTCGCGGTGGCTCTGGTGCCGGTGGGTGACCTCGCCGCCAGCAAGGCGCCGCTGATCGACGTGGTGAAGGCCGGCGCCCCCGGCTTGCCGATCGACGACATCTTCCCGTTCATCTCGATGTTCGCGGTGTCCAACACCGCGCTCATCAACATGCTCATGGCCAGCCGCCTCATCTACGGCATGTCGCGCCAACACGTGCTGCCGCCGGTGCTGGGCTCGGTGCACCCGAGGCGGCTCACACCTTGGGTCGCAATCGGATTCACCACCCTCATCGCATTCGGCCTGATCATCTACGTGTCGGTGTTCGCCAGCGGCAACGCCGTCGCGATCCTGGGTGGGACCACGTCACTGCTGCTGCTCGCGGTCTTCGCGATGGTCAACGTCGCGGTGCTGGTGCTGCGGCGCGACGTCCGGGAGAAGGGCGGGCACTTCAAGACACCGACCGCGTTGCCGATCATCGGGTGTATTGCGTCGGCCTACCTCGTGCTGCCGTTCTCGGGCCGGCCGGTCCAGCAGTACATCCTGGCCGGGATCCTCATCGTGGTCGGCGTGCTGCTGTTCCTGCTCACCATGGTGATCAACCGTCAGCTCGGCATCAAGGGCGCAGGCATCACCGACCCGACGCATCTGGGTGACGCGCCCTAATCCGTGGGCAACCGCTGGATCCGGTTCTGCAGGAGCGCGATTCGATGCGCATTGCCTTCCAGGCCGAGATACCGCTCGGTGAACAGGGCCAGCAGCGTGTCGTCCAGGCGGCGTACGGCCCCGGCCGGGTAGCGGTAATCCATCGCACGGTTGATGGCGTCCTCGTCGACCGAATCGAGCACCACGGTCAACGCATCCAGTGAGGTGATCCCGAGCTCCAGCAGCAGCCCCGAGATCCAGCGGTAGTGCTCGGTGCGCGACCATCCGGCGTCGGCGTACCGGTTGCCGAGGTAGGTCGCCAAGACCGGCGTGGCGATGCGCGCGTCCGTCGACCACGCGGTTTCCTCGTCACTCGGCTCGTTGTGCATCGTCGCGCGCAGGCGGTCCTGGATGGCGGTGAACTCGCGGTCGGCGAGCTCGAGCAAACCGGCCGCCAGCGTGAAACGCCGGTCGAGTTCGGCGCCGTGCGCAGCGGGAATCGAGCCCTTGTAGCGCACATCGTGCTCGAACTCCGCCCACGCGTGCTGCAGCACCGTGCGGACCTGGATGGACGCCGGCTGCTGCTCGCCTTCCACGCCGACCAGCAGGTGCCGGCTGGCATACCCCCACCTGCCCTCGCGGGCCGTCTCCAGCCCCATGTCGCGGTCGTCGAGCAAGCGCATCTCATCGCCGAGCAGATTGGCGACCGCCGCGACGTCCTCGCGCAGATAGGTGATCACGCGCAGGCCCACCTGGTCGGTGATCTCGACCAGCGGATCGGTGTAGAGCCGGCGCCCGTCGACGGTGCGCTCGACCTTGGCCGCGAACGACTCGACACTCTTGGTGCGCGCGGTGATGCTGAGGTAGTTGATGCCTGCGTCGTCGAGCAGCGCGGTCACGTGCTTCAGATAATGCTCGGTGGCGCTGACCAGCGCCGGGCGTCGCTCCCGATATTCGTCGACTGCGGTCTTTGCGGCCGGTGCCGGTGCGGATCGTGGTTGCGGGCTCCGGTCCGCGGGCAGGGACGGTGTGACGATGTAGCCCGACGCGACGTCGCCGTAGATCGTCACGTCCTCCGGCCGGTGATACCAGTAGAGCCCGATGTATGCGCAGATCATGGCATCGACCGGGTCTTCGTCGCGGTCGAGCTGGCCGGGCCGGGTGGCGGCCCCGATGCGCCTGCGCAGCTCGACCCAGCTGACGTTGCGGTTGGCCCGCAGCCGCGGCGTCGCCCGGTCGAGATCCTCGACGTGCGTCATGAGCTTCAGAAGCTCACGCTGCCGATCCTCGAACGCGCCGCGCTTGTACTTCAACGTCTTGTCGAGCCCGAACAGCACGACGGTCGCCGGATGTGGATACACCTCGATCGCGCGGCGGCCCGACGACGAGGCCGGATCCACGTCGAGGCCGAGCATCGACGCGATGCGTTCGGCCCGCGGGTGCTTGAATTCGGGACGTTCGGTGAAGGCCGGGCGGGCGCCGGCGTCGAACCGTTGGAAGTCGCGATTGAGCGCCCGTTCGCACGGTCGGTAACCCGACGGGTTCTTGACGATGAGGGGCGCATCGATGGCCACCAGGCAGTCCCCGCTCACGTACGGCTTGACTGCCGCCGCGATTTCGTCGTCATCCAGCGCCGCGCCGACGTGGAGAACCCGCCCGTCGGAGTCGATCGCCGCGACACCGGTCTGATTCTTCTCACCCCAGGCGAGGTCGAGCCCGACGAAGTGCATCCGTCCACTGTCTCATTGGAGTGCCCGCCTGGACCGTAAGCTGTGTGTTCGTGACGATTCCGAATGTTCTGGCCAACCGCTACGCCAGCGACGAGATGGTCGCGATCTGGTCGCCCGAAGCCAAGATCATCGCCGAGAGACGGTTGTGGCTCGCGGTGCTGCGCGCCCAGGCAGAGCTGGGCGTTGACGTGCCGGCGGGGGTCATCGAAGACTACGAGCGCGTGCTCGAAGACGTCGACCTCGCGTCCATCGCCGCGCGTGAGCGCGTGACCCGCCACGACGTCAAGGCCCGCATCGAGGAATTCAACGCGCTGGCCGGCCACGAGCACGTGCACAAGGGCATGACGAGCCGCGACCTCACCGAGAACGTCGAGCAGCTGCAGATCCGCCAGTCGCTCGAGCTGGTGTTCTCGCACGGCATCGCGGTGGTGGCCCGGCTCGCCGAGCGGGCCGTCGTCTACCGGGATCTCGTGATGGCCGGACGTTCGCACAATGTGGCGGCTCAGGCCACGACGCTGGGCAAGCGCTTCGCGTCGGCCGCCGAAGAGAGCTTGGTCGCGCTGCAGCGCGTACGCGAACTGATCGACCGCTATCCGCTGCGGGGCATCAAGGGCCCTATGGGCACCGCGCAGGACATGCTCGACCTGTTCGACGGGGACACCGCGCGACTGGCGGAACTGGAACGACGGATCGCCCAATTCCTCGGTTTCACCGATGTTTTCACGAGCGTCGGCCAGGTGTATCCGCGTTCGCTCGACCACGACGTGGTGTCCGCGTTGGTCCAGCTCGGTGCCGGTCCGTCTTCACTCGCGCACACCATCCGGCTGATGGCCGGGCACGAGCTGGTCACCGAGGGCTTCGCTCCGGGGCAGGTCGGATCGTCGGCCATGCCGCACAAGATGAACACCCGCTCGTGCGAGCGCGTCAACGGCCTGCAGGTGGTGCTCCGTGGATACGCGTCGATGGCGGCCGAACTGGCCGGCGCACAGTGGAACGAGGGCGATGTCTTCTGCTCGGTGGTGCGTCGCGTCGCGCTGCCCGACGCGTTCTTCGCGATCGACGGGCAGACCGAGACCATCCTGACCGTGCTCGACGAATTCGGTGCCTACCCCGCGGTGATCCAGCGTGAACTGGACCGCTACCTGCCGTTCCTGGCGACGACGCGCATCCTGATCGCCGCGGTGCGCGCCGGGGTTGGCCGGGAGGCCGCGCACGAGGTCATCAAGGAGCACGCCGTCGCGGTGGCACTGGCCATGCGCGAGCAAGGCCAGGAGCCCGACCTGCTGGACCGGTTGGCCGCCGACCCGCGGCTGCCGCTGGACCGCGTCGCGCTGGAGGCCGCACTGGCCGACAAGCAAGCGTTCACCGGCGCGGCCGGTGCCCAGGTCGACGGTGTCGTCGCAGCCGTCGACGCCCTCGTCGGCCGGTACCCCGAGGCCGCCAAGTACACCTCGGGTGCCATCTTGTGAGCTTGGCGGATCTGACCGATCTGGACAATTTCGCTCAGGGGTTTCCCCATGAGTTGTTCGCGGTACACCGCCGGGAGGCGCCCGTGTACTGGCACCCGCCGACGGAACACACTCCTGACGGCGAGGGCTTCTGGTCGGTGGCCACGCACGCCGAAACCCATGCGGTGCTGCGGGATCCGTCGACGTTCTCGTCGGTGACCGGCGGCGCGCGGCCCTACGGCGGCACCCTGCTGCAGGATCTGGCGGTCGCCGGCCAGGTGCTCAACATGATGGACGACCCTCGGCATGCCGAGATCCGCCGGCTGGTCAGCTCGGGGTTGACGCCCCGCATGATCCGGCGCGTGGAAGACGACCTGCGGGCGCGGGCCCGACGGCTGCTCGATGCGGTGGAACCCGGTGTGGGGTTCGACTTCCTGGTCGACGTCGCGGCCGAACTCCCCATGCAGATGATCTGCATCCTGCTGGGAGTTCCCGAATCCGAACGGCATTGGTTGTTCGAGGCCATCGAGCCGCAGTTCGACTTCTCGGGACGCAGCGCTCATGTGGGGCAGCTGTCGGCCGAGGAAGCCGGCACGCGGATGTACACCTACGGACAGGAACTGATCGCGGCCAAGCGCGCCGAGCCGACCGACGACATGCTGTCGGTCGTCGCCAACGCGGTGGACACCGCGATGAGCGACCTGGAGCTGTACCTCTTTTTCAGCCTGCTGTTCAGCGCGGGCGCCGAGACCACGCGTAACGCGGTGGCCGGCGGGTTGTTGGCCTTGGTCGAAAACCCTTCGCAGCTGGCGCTGTTGCGTTCGGATCTGTCGCTGCTGCCGACCGCGATCGAAGAGATGGTGCGCTGGACGTCGCCATCCCCGTCGAAGCGGCGCACCGCAACCCGGCCGGTGACGCTGGGCGGCTGCTCGATCGAAGCGGGACAGAAGGTTCAGGTGTGGGAAGGCTCGGCCAACCGGGACGAATTGGTGTTCGCCGATCCCTCGGTGTTCGACATCACCCGTAAACCGAACCCGCACTTGGGTTTCGGCTACGGCATCCACTACTGCCTCGGCGCCAATCTGGCCCGCCTTGAACTGCGGGTGCTGTTCGAGGAATTACTGACGCGTTTCGGGTCGGCCCGGTTGGTGCGGCCCGTCGAATGGACCCGCAGCAACCGCCATACCGGCATCCGGCACCTCGTGGTCGAGCTGGCGTGAAACCCGAGGCGTTCGCGGCGGTCATGGCGACCGGCATCGTGTCGATCGCCGCCGCGGACCACGGGCTCGACTATCTCAGCGTTCCGCTGGCCGCGGTGGCGGTCCTGAGCCTTCCGGTTCTGATGTACCTCACGGCCGTTCGATGGCGCTCCTATGACTTGCAGGA
Organism: Mycolicibacterium mageritense; assembly: GCF_010727475.1. Lineage (NCBI taxonomy): Bacteria > Bacillati > Actinomycetota > Actinomycetes > Mycobacteriales > Mycobacteriaceae > Mycobacterium > Mycolicibacterium mageritense. The sequence goes on along the minus strand of NZ_AP022567.1, from coordinate 1,317,471 downwards.
CATCGACACCGTGGTGGGACTGTTCACGTATGTGGCGGCGTGCTCGGTGCTGGCGTCCCGATTCGCCGAGCATCGTTGGGTCGTGTGGGTATTCGGGGTGATGGCGCTGCAAGGTTGGACGGCCCTGATGCCGATGCTGTGGATGCGCATGCGCCGACTCGGCCTGACCGGTCTGCGCGACCGCGCTCACGGCACCTGGGAGTTGGCCAGCGTCGCGACGTCGGGGCTGTCCATCGTGTTCATGGCCGGCGGAATCATGTTCTGGGCATTCATCTTCTGGGTGTTGGCGCTCGGGCTGTATTGCGTCATGACGACGCTCATCGCGTGGCGCGCGCTGGGCGAGCCCGAGGCACGCCGCAACGTTCCGCCCGACCACTGGATCCTGATGGGCGGCCTCGCGATCGCCACCCTGGCCGGCGAACACATCCATGCCGAACTGCATCCGGGCCCGCTCGCCGCCGCCGTACGCGGCACGACCCTTGTGACGCTGGGCGTCGCCACCGTGCAGATACTGCCGCTGGCCGTCACCAGCTGGCGCCAGATGCTCGACTGGCCCGCGGTGTTCCCGCTGGGCATGTACTCGGCGGCCACCTACGCGATCTTCGTCGAAACCGGTTGGCAGCCGTTGGATGTGGTCTCCCAGGTGTTCTTCTGGATCGCGTTGGTGGCGTGGCTTCTGGTCATGACCATCGTGGTGCGCCAGGTCGTTCGCCTAACCTCGGGATATGGACTCAGGCCCGAATGACCACCTTCGAGTCTCGAACGCCGACCGCGCGAAGGTAGGACAACTGCTGGAACGTGCGGTCGCCGAAGGCATGATCACCCTCGACGAGTTCAGCGACCGCTATGACGCCGCGCTGGCTGCCCGCACGCGCGGTGAGTTGAGTGTCGTGGTTGCCGACCTGCCGCTGGTCTCGCCTCAGGTCGCGCGGCCGCCGGAGGTGCTCCGGGGCCGGATGTCGTCGATCGTGCGGCGCGGTCAGTGGAACGTCGCGCCGACCCTGCAGCTGAACACCCGGCTGTGCAGCACCACGCTCGATTTCACGTCGGCCGTTCTGGCGGGCCCCGTGGTGACCGTCCTCATCGACGACTACTGCAGTTCGACCGAGCTCATCGTGCCCGCGTCGGCCACCGCAGACCTCAACGGTGTCGATGCCGTCGCAGGCAGCGCCACGGTCAAGGTGCGCACCAGCCCGCCGTCGCGGGAGCTGCACCTGATCGTGCGCGGCAAGGTCCGGATGGGGTCGGTCACCGTGCGGCACGCGTGGGGGAGCTGGCTGCGGCGCCTGCACGGGAGCTGAGCGCGGACCGGATCTCGGTGATGACCCGCTGCGGGTACTCAGTGAGGTCCAGCCAGGTGAACCGCAAAACCTGCCAGCCCAACAGCGCGATCTCGTTCTGCTTGACCCGGTCCTTCTGAAAGTCCTCCTGGTCATGGTGGAAAGCCCAGCCGTCGGTTTCGATCGCCAGCGTCGAGTGCGGGAATGCGACGTCGACCACGTACCGGCCGACGGGATGGTTGGCCTTCCACCCGGTGATGCGTGCTTCCTTGAGCAGCTTGACCAGCAGCCGTTCAGCCGCTGAGCGGGCGCCGTCGGCCGCGGCCTGCAGCAAGATGCGGGCCGCCGGCGAGCCGTATCTGCCCTTGTTGCGGATGTGCACCCGCCACAGGTCACGCAGCTCGACGTGCCGCTGCAACGCAGAGTCCATGAGTTTGGCACCGCCGCCGCGCCGGACCGCGGCCTCGACGACCGTCAGCGGTAGCGATGTGACCCGAAGGCCGCGGCGTTCCACGATGTCGGTGGGCCAGAGGTCGCGCCGCCGCATGCGGATGCCTGGCCGGTGAGGGTGGTGACTGGCCCTCGGTACTGTCACTTCGACCGGATCAGGCGAATAGGTGGTCACCCCATGCCACCAAGCCGCCGCCAGCCCGCTGGCTGTCGCGTGGGGACCGAGCGACCACACAGCCGCGCGCACACGTGCAGCATCGGTGAACGGTCGATCGTTGGCGAAATACACGCCTCGCGAACAACGCAGCCAGCGTCCAGACCGGACTCGACGGTTCACGGCATCTTGGCTCAAACCCGCTTGCTTGGCCTGGGCCAGGGTTATCACGCCGTCATGGTCACGCAGGTAGTCGTCAAGCACATGCGTTTGGACGGTGTCTCGCTATCAAACGGTTCCCACCCGAGTGATTTGTGTGCGTTTGCAGGCGGTAAGCGCCGCCAAACGCACACAAATCACTCGAGATCAGTCGAGGCGGCGCAGGCGCATGCCCGCCGAGCGCAGTTCGAGGGCCGCCAGACCGCGGATGGCCTGCTGATCCTCGTGCCGCCACGCCCCGACGGGATCGTCGGACACCGCGGTCAGCTTGCTCAGCGGCCGGTTGGCCAGGGCCCGCAGTGCCAGCAGCTGTTCGCCGGCCGCCGTCGATGCCAGGGTGATCGCGGTCCACTTGCGCCGGAAGAACCTCACCCGCAGATACAGCCATGGCGTCGCGACGATGAAGATGGGCGTGGCCGCGACGGCCAGGGCCAAAACCCAGGCGAGCCAGCTCGCGGTGTTGTCGAGGTTCTGGCCGGCACCGGCGATGTCGAGCGCGGCCTCGCTGGCGGCGCGCAGTGGCTTGGCCAGGGTGTCGCCGACCAGGGGAATTCCGTCCGCGCTGTCGCCCGCCGAGTTCAGGTTCCCGGACACGCCGGTGGCACCGTCCTGGACCTGTCTGCCGACCTCGGCGATGGTCGCGACCGCGGAGTGCACGGCCAACCCGACCAGCACCCAAACCGCGATCCAGACCACGACGGCGACATCGCTGAGCAACTGGGCCAGCAAGCGACCGGGCCGGGTGGCGTATGGGAGGTACCGCGATCTCATGGAACCGATCCCAACACATAGGCTGGCCCGATGCGCCCCGCTCTGTCCGACTACCAGCACCTGGCCAGTGGCAAGGTCCGTGAGTTGTACCGCGTCGACGACGAGCACCTGCTCTTCGTAGCAACCGACCGCATCTCGGCCTACGACCACATCCTCGAATCGGCGATCCCCGACAAGGGCCGCATCCTCACCGCGATGAGCGTGTTCTTCTTCGACCTGGTGAGCGCGCCCAACCACCTGGCCGGCCCGCCGGATGACGAGCGCATCCCCGAAGAGGTGCTGGGCCGTGCGCTGGTGGTGCGCAAGCTCAAGATGCTGCCGGTGGAGTGCGTGGCCCGCGGTTACCTCACCGGTTCGGGCCTGATCGACTACGAGAAGACCGGTTCGGTGTGCGGTATCGCGCTGCCGCCCGGGCTCGGCGAGGCCAGCAAGTTCGACGAGCCGCTGTTCACCCCGGCCACCAAGGCCGAACTGGGGGAGCACGACGAGAACATCTCGTTCGCCGACGTGATCGAGCAGGTCGGCCCGGTGCTGGCCAATCAGCTCAAGGAACGCACGCTGCAGACCTATCTGCAGGGTGCCGACCACGCGCTGACCAAGGGCATCATCATCGCCGACACCAAATTCGAGTTCGGCGTCGACAAGGACGGCGACGTGGTGCTCGCCGACGAGGTGTTCACACCCGACTCGTCGCGGTACTGGCGCGCGGAGTCCTACCAGCAGGGCGTGGTGCAGAACAGCTTCGACAAGCAGTTCGTGCGCAACTGGCTGACCGGACCGGACTCCGGCTGGGACCGCCACGGCGACGCCCCGCCGCCACCGCTGCCGGAGGAGATCGTCGCGGCCACGCGGGACCGTTACATCGAGGCTTACGAACGGATCTCGGGTCTGCGGTTCGCCGATTGGATCGGCGCATGAAACCGCCCGTCGCCAAGCGCGCAAACCACCGCAGGGAGTTCCACGGCGACGTTTTCGTCGACCCGTACGAGTGGCTGCGCGACAAGGACAATCCCGAGGTGATCGGCTACCTGGAAGCCGAGAACGCCTACACCGCCGAGGCTACGGCGCACCTGGAGCCGTTGCGCCAGAAGATCTTCGACGAGATCAAGGCCCGCACCAAGGAGACCGACCTGTCGGTTCCGATGCGGCGCGGCGACTGGTGGTACTACGCCCGCAGTTTCGAGGGTAAGCAGTACGGCGTGCACTGCCGCTGCCCGGTCGGCCATCCCGACGACTGGGTTCCGCCGGTTCTCGACGAGCACACCGAGATTCCCGGCGAGCAGGTGCTGCTCGACGAGAACGCGGAAGCCGACGGCCACGAGTACTTCGCGCTCGGCGCGGCCTCGGTGAGCCTCGACGGCAATGTGCTGGCGTACTCGGTCGACGTCAAGGGCGACGAGCGGTACACGTTGAAGTTCAAGGACTTGCGGACCGGGATGCTGTACGACGACTCGATCGTCGGAATCGGCGCGGGTGCCACCTGGGCGGCCGACAGTCACACGTTGTACTACTCCACGGTCGACGACGCGTGGCGGCCGGACACCGTGTGGCGCCACCGGTTGGGCTCCGGATTGCCTTCGGAGAAGGTGTATCACGAGCCCGACGAGCGGTTCTGGGTCGCCGTGGGCCGCAGCCGCAGTGACAAGTACCTGTTCATCGCGTCGGGCAGCGCGGTCACGTCCGAGGTCCGCTATGCCGACGCGACAGATCCGCACGCCGAGTTCACCTCGGTGTGGGGGCGCCGGGATCTGGTCGAGTACTCCGTCGAGCACGCGGTGGTCGGCGGCGAGGACCGGTTCCTGATCCTGCACAACGACGGCGCCGAGAACTTCACGCTGGTCGAGGCTCCCGTCAACGAGCCCAACGACTTTCACACGCTGATCCCGCACCGCGACGACGTCCGGCTGGATGCCGTCGACGCGTTCGACGGTTTCCTGGTGGTCAGCTACCGCAGTGAGGCGCTGCCCAAGATCCAGCTGTGGTCGATCAACGCCAACGGCGGGTACAGCAGCCCCGAGGAACTGACGTTCGATTCGGAGCTCACCGCGGCGGGCCTTGGCGGCAACCCCAACTGGTCGACGCCCAAACTGCGCATCGCGGCCACGTCGTTCATCACGCCGGCGCGCGTGTACGACCTGGACCTGGCCACCGGCGAACGCACGCTGTTACGGGAGCAGCCCGTGCTGGGCGGCTACCGGCCGGAAGACTATGTGGAGCGCCGGGATTGGGCCATCGCACCCGACGGCGCGCGGGTGCCGATCTCGATCATCCACCGGGCGGGCCTGCAGTTCCCCGCGCCGACGCTGCTGTACGGATACGGGGCCTACGAGTCGTGCGAGGATCCGCGGTTCTCGATCGCCCGGCTGTCGTTGCTCGACCGGGGCATGGTGTTCGTCATCGCCCACGTCCGCGGTGGCGGCGAACTGGGCCGGCCCTGGTACGAGCACGGCAAGCTGCTGGAGAAGAAGAACACCTTCACCGATTTCATCGCGGTGGCAAAGCATCTCGTCGACAGCGGGCTGACCCGCCCGCAGAACCTGGTGGCGCTCGGTGGTAGCGCGGGCGGTCTGCTGGTGGGCGCGGTCGCCAACATGGCACCCGAGCTGTTCGCGGGAATTCTCGCGCAGGTGCCGTTCGTCGACGCGCTCACGACCATCCTCGACCCGTCGCTGCCCCTGACCGTCACCGAATGGGACGAGTGGGGTAACCCGTTGGAGGACGCCGAAGTCTATCGGTACATGAAGTCCTACACGCCCTACGAGAACATCACCGCGCAGGACTACCCGGCCATCCTGGCGATGACGTCGCTCAACGACACCAGGGTGTTCTACGTGGAGCCGGCGAAATGGGTTGCCGCACTGCGACATACCAAGACCGACGGGCATCCCGTGCTGCTGAAGACCGAGATGGTGGCCGGGCACGGCGGTATCAGCGGCCGCTACGAGCGGTGGAAGGAGGCCGCGTTCCAGTACTCGTGGCTACTGGCCACCGCCGACCGCGACAACTACGGCAGCGGCCAGGTAGACAGCCTCTTCGGCGGTCCGCACACCTAGCCGCGAGGTCATCGACTTCGGCGGGTCGGGCATGCGCGCCGCGTAGACGTTGGCCGGGAACATCGCGAGCATCAGCACGAACAGGCATGTCGCTGCCGCCACCCGGGTGGGTGGGAACAGCAGCCCGAGGGCCCCGGCGAGTTCCAGCACGCCCGTGACCGTCACGAGCAGCGCAGGCGCCGGCAGGCGCGGCGGCACGATGGCGACCATGTCGCGGCGTAGCGGGTTGACGAAGTGGGCGACCCCGGTCATCACGAACATCGCCGCGAGGCCGACGGCGATGGCCTCGGGCCAGGTGTCGACGTAGCCGACGCCGAACAACCCGGCGACCCGGGCCGCGGCACTACCCAGGACGAGCGTCAGCAGGACCGCCATGAAAACCCCCATCTTGTCATTGTCTAGATCAACGTACGCCTAATCTAGGCGCTGTCAAGATGGCGGGATAGGATGCCGGCATGGGTTATCACCACGGAGATCTGAAAGCCGTGATCCTGGAGCAGGCCGCGGTGCTGGTCGCCGAACGGGGCGCCGACGGCATCTCGCTGCGCGAACTCGCGCGGGCCGCAGGTGTGTCGCACGCCGCGCCGGCGCACCATTTCACCGATCGCCGCGGTCTGTTCACCGCGCTGGCCACCGAGGGCTTTGAGCTCCTCGCCGACGCGCTGACCGGTGCCCGCCCCCAGTTCATCGACGCGGCCAAGGCCTATGTGCGCTTCGCCCTCGACCACCCCGGCTACTACGAGGTGATGTTCGACAAGTCGCTCTACGACGACACCGATCCGGACCTGCTCGCGGCGGCAAGCGCCGCAGGTGCCGAACTCAACCGCGGCGTCGGCACACTCGTCGACCCCAAGGCCAAGGCGGACCCGGTGGGCGCCGCGCTGGCCGCATGGTCACTGGTGCACGGCTTCTCGTTGTTGTGGCTCAACGACGCGATCGACACCGCGGGCGATCCGGTCGCGACCGTCGAACGGTTGGCGGCGATCCTGTTCGACGGATAGGTGCGGTAGCGTGCGGCCATGACCGCCAGCCTCACCGCCATCCCACTGACCACCCTCGACGGCAGCGCCACGACGCTGGCCGAACTGGCCTCCGGGGCCGCGCTGGTGGTCAACGTGGCTTCGAAATGTGGCCTGACACCGCAATACACGGCGTTGGAGAAGCTCGCGCAGGATTACCGCGACCGCGGCCTGACCGTGATCGGCGTGCCGTGCAACCAGTTCATGGGCCAGGAACCCGGCACGGCCGAGGAGATCCAGACGTTCTGCTCGACCACCTACGGTGTCACCTTCCCGCTGCTGGCCAAGACCGACGTCAACGGACCAGAACGGCACCCGCTGTACGCCGAGCTGACCAAGGCTGCCGATGCGAGTGGTGAAGCCGGTGACATCCAGTGGAATTTCGAGAAGTTTCTGCTCGCGCCGGGCGGGCAGGTGGTCAACCGGTTCCGGCCGCGCACCGAACCCGACGCCCCCGAGGTCGTCGCCGCCATCGAGGCGGTCCTGCCCCAATAGCCCAATGGACACCCTGCGTCAGAGTGTTGGAAACCGTTGCGACATGTGACGTTGCCACACTGGGGGCGTGACCGGACAACTCATCGTCTCGATATCGCAGATCAGCGATCGCACGCTGGACGATGTCGCGTCGTTCTGTGCCGAACTCGACTCGCGCGGCGTGCCCGCTTCGTTCTTGGTGGCTCCACGGCTCAAGGGCGGCTACCGGCTGGAACACGACGCACCCACGGTCGACTGGCTGATCGCGCGCCGCGCCGCGGGCGCCGCCGTGGTGCTGCACGGCTACGACGAGGCCGCCACCAAGAAGCGTCGTGGCGAGTTCGCCGGCCTGCCCGCGCACGAGGCCAATCTGAGGCTCATGGGTGCCGATCGGGTTCTCGAGCATCTCGGGCTGCGGACCAGGCTTTTTGCCGCTCCCGGCTGGACCGTGTCGCCCGGCACGGTGACCGTGTTGCCCCGCAACGGTTTTCGGTTGCTGGCCGGGCTGAGCGGCATCACCGATCTGGTCCGGCAGAGCACTGTACGGTCCCGCGTGCTGGGCATCGGTGAGGGCTTCCTGACCGAACCGTGGTGGTGCCGCACGCTCGTGCTCGCCGCTGAACGCACCGCGCGGCGCGAAGGGGTGGTACGCGTCGCGGTCGCTGCGCGGCACCTGCGTAAACCCGGACCGCGCCAGGCCATGCTCGACGCGATCGATCTGTCTTTGCTGCACCGGTGCGTGCCGGTGGTCTACCAGTGGCGACCTGATCAGGCACTGACCGACGCCGCCTGACTCGCGCTAGTCTTGCGTCTCATGGCAGACGCCGATGTCATCGTGGTTGGGGCGGGTCTGGCCGGCCTGGTGGCCGCATGTGAACTGGTCGAGCGTGGGCACCGCGTGCTCATCGTGGACCAGGAGAACGCGGCCAACCTGGGTGGGCAGGCCTTCTGGTCGTTCGGGGGACTGTTCTTCGTCGACAGCCCCGAACAGCGCAGGCTCGGCATCCGGGACAGCCAGGAGCTGGCCCTGCAGGACTGGCTCGGCACCGCGGGCTTCGATCGTCCCGAAGACCACTGGCCCCGGGAGTGGGCACACGCCTACGTCGATTTCGCAGCGGGGGAGAAGCGCAGTTGGCTGCGGGCACGGGGCCTGCAGACCTTTCCTCTGGTCGGGTGGGCCGAGCGTGGCGGATATGACGCGCTGGGCCACGGCAACTCGGTGCCGCGGTTCCACATCACCTGGGGCACGGGACCGGCGATCGTCGAGGTCTTCGCGCGCCGCGTGCGCAACAACCCGTTGGTGCGGTTCGCGCATCGCCACCGCGTCGACGAGCTGATCGTCTCCGACAACATGGTGACCGGCGTGCGGGGTTCGGTGTTGGAACCGTCCGATGCGCCGCGGGGTGCGGCGTCGTCGCGAAACGTCGTCGGAGAATTCGAGTTTCACGCGTCGGCGGTAATAGTGGCCAGTGGCGGCATCGGCGGCAACCACGAGCTGGTGCGCCAGAATTGGCCTGCCCGCATGGGCCGGGTACCCGAGCAGCTGCTGAGCGGCGTGCCCGCGCACGTCGACGGGCGGATGATCGGAATCGCCGAAACCGCAGGCGCACGCGTCATCAACAGCGACCGCATGTGGCATTACACCGAAGGCATCACCAACTACGACCCGATCTGGCCCGACCACGGCATCCGCATCCTTCCGGGGCCGTCCTCACTGTGGTTGGACGCCAACGGAAAACGACTGCCCGTTCCGCTGTACCCCGGGTTCGACACCTTGGGCACGCTCGAACACATCTGCCGCACGGGCCAGGACTACACGTGGTTCATCCTCAACGCGCGCATCATCGCCAAGGAGTTCGCGTTGTCGGGGCAGGAACAGAACCCCGACCTGACCTCACGCAGCGTGCGCGACGTGCTCTCGCGGGTACGGCCAGGCGCACCCGGGCCCGTGCAGGCTTTCGTGGACCGCGGCGTCGACTTCGTCAGCGCGCACTCGCTGCGCGAACTGGTCATCGCGATGAACGCCGTGCCCGACGTCGAACCGCTCGACTATGCCACCGTCGCGGCCGAGGTCACCGCGCGTGACCGCGAAGTGGTCAACAAGTTCACCAAGGACGGCCAGATCACCGCGATCCGCGCGGCCCGTGGTTATCTCGGCGACCGGTTCAGCCGCGTCGTCGCGCCGCACCGCCTCACCGATCCGAAAGCCGGCCCGTTGATTGCGGTGAAGCTGCACATCCTGACCCGAAAGTCGTTGGGCGGACTGGAGACCGATCTGGACTCCCGGGTGCTCAAGGCCAACGGCGCACCGTTCAGCGGGCTCTACGCCGCAGGCGAGGCCGCCGGATTCGGCGGTGGCGGCGTGCACGGATACCGCTCGCTGGAAGGCACATTCCTGGGCGGCTGCATATTCTCCGGGCGGGCCGCGGGCCGCGGGCCGGGGAGCGGCGGCCGACATCGCCTAGATCGCCGTCGTGTCAGGCGATCAGAACTGCGTGCCGTTCTCCGGCTCGAGCACCTGGAAGTCGGTCCTGGTCATCTCGGCGAGCCGGCCGTAGTAGATGCCGCGGGCGTTCGGTTCGATGATGCCCTGATGGATCGGCACGGCGTGGGCCGGTGCGACCGCGCGCAGGAAGTCCACGGCCTCCGAGATTTTCATCCACGGCGCGGCGGCCGGGGTGGCCAGCACGTCGACGGGCTCACCGGGCACGAACAGCGCATCGCCGGGATGCATGAGCCGTGCCGCATGCTCGTCGTCACCGATCAAGTACGAAATGTTGTCGATGACAGGGATTTCCGGATGGATCACCGCGTGCCTGCCGCCGACGCCCCGCACGTTGAGCGAGCCGACGCGGAAGGCGTCGCCGACGTGCACCGGCTGCCACGGTGCACCGAGTTGCGCCGCGGTCTGCGGATCGGCGTACAGCGCCGCCTGCGGGTTGGCGTCGAGCAATGCGGGCAGCCGCGCGGTGTCGGCGTGGTCGGGGTGCTGGTGGGTGATCAGGATCGCCGACAATCCCGTGATGCCCTCGAATCCGTGCGAGAAATTGCCCGGATCGAACAGCACGCTGGTGTCGTTGATTGTGGCGAGAAGGCACGAATGTCCGAAATGCGTCAATTGCATGGATATATTGTGGCGCTCAGTGGGTGGATTCATGCGGATGATCTGGGCGGTGGGGTTCGCGGTCAGCGCGCTGTCTGTCGGACCCGCCCCGGCGTGGGCGGAGCCCTACGACTGCCCGCCGCTGTGTGATCAGATCCCCGACTCGGCCTGGATCGCGGCCGCCGACATTCCGCTGCACCGCGCCTATCGGTGGCCTGAGCTGGCCGGACAGGCCGTGAGCACGGCCGGGCCGAGGTTCCGGTTCGAGGAGGACTGCGCGACGCCGCCGCTACCCGGGGACGCCCGCGGTTTCGCGGTCACGGCGCGGGCGCTGGTACCGCAACCCGAGGGGCAATGGCAGTTGCAGGCTCAGGTGCTGCACTGGCGTGGCGAGACGTGGCGGGGCGGCCAGCTGGCCAGCGGCGCTGTCCAGGTCGCGGCGCAGGCGCTGCGGGCGTGCCAGCTGACCGCGCCCCAGAATTCACCGTCGATCACCACCGACGCGCCGGGCCGGCTGGCCGCGGTGGTGAGCATCGACGGCAACCGCGTCCTGCACGAATATTTGCTGGCCGATGTGCGCAACAGCACCGTGGTGGAGCTGGCCATGTGGTCAACGACGCCGCCGCAGGTGCCCTGGCCGTCGATCCCTGATAGCCAGGTCTTCGATGCGATGGCCAGGCCACTGTGCACCGCTTACATCGGATCGTGCCGGTAGAGTGTGCGCCGTGGCAAAGGTGGTTGTGCATGTGATGCCCAAGGCTGAGATTCTCGACCCGCAGGGGCAGGCCATCGTCGGGGCGCTGGGCCGCCTCGGCCATGGCGGTATTTCAGACGTCCGGCAGGGCAAACGGTTTGAGCTCGAGGTCGACGATTCCGTGGCCGACGAGGCGCTCACCGAGATCGCCGAATCACTTCTGGCCAACACCGTGATCGAAGACTTCACCGTGAGCCGGGAGGACTCGTGACCGCCCGCGTCGGGGTCATCACGTTCCCCGGCACCCTCGACGATATCGACGCGGCCCGGGCCGTGCGGCTGGCCGGGGCCGAGGCCGTGAACCTGTGGCACGCCGACGCCGACTTGCGTGGCGTGGACGCCGTGGTGGTTCCCGGCGGCTTCTCATACGGCGACTATCTGCGCTGCGGAGCCATCGCCAAATTTGCGCCCGTGATGGGCTCGGTGATCGACGCGGCCGGCAAGGGCATGCCGGTGCTGGGCATCTGCAACGGCTTTCAGGTGCTGTGCGAGGCGGGGCTGCTGCCCGGAGCGCTGACGCGCAACGCCGGCCTGCACTTCATCTGCCGCGACGTGTGGCTGCAGGTGGCGTCCAACACCACCGCGTGGACCACACGCTACGAGGCTGGTGCAGACCTCCTGGTGCCGCTCAAGTCGGGCGAGGGCCGCTACGTGGCGTCGGAGGACGTGCTCGACGAACTCGAGGGCGAGGACCGCGTGGTCTTCCGCTACCGCGACAACCTCAACGGGTCGATGCGTGACATCGCGGGCGTCTGCTCGGCCAACCGCCGCGTCGTCGGCCTCATGCCGCACCCCGAACACGCGACCGAAGCGCTCACCGGGCCCTCCGACGACGGCCTCGGCATGTTCTACTCCGCGTTGGACGCGGTGCTCTCGGTCTGATCGCGCGTGGGGTAGTCCACTACTCACGCGCATGCGCCGGCGGCGGCGCCATGCTTGGGCGATGACAGGGTGCCCGAGCCCGCATGCAGACCAGGCGCAAGCCTTGCCTGCGACGGCTCGTGGGGCTCAACTGCGCGAACTGTTGCGGGCCTATCAGGAAGTCCTCGACACCATCGATGGCTTGTCGCCGGTTCCGATGGTGCTCACCAGGCATCGGGGCCGGCTGCATTACCTGCCTCGGCTCAAGTGGCCCGTACGTCATCTCGCGGTGCGGCATATGCGACGGACGCTCGGCGCGCTGTCTCGCCGCTACAGTGCCCGTGCCGCCATAGGCGCGGTCGACGATGGCGAGCAGTCGGAACGAGACGCGATAAGGGAATTCGAGGCATCGCTCACCCCGGACCGCAACAAGCTCTACCTCGTTCTCCTGATCGCAGCGATCGTCATCTTCTGCCGTCCCGTCATCGGTCTCGTCGGCCCGGCGGTCGTCAACTTCACCGCGCGCGACGCAACCGATCCCGCACTGGGCGACGGTCTGCGCAGGCAACTTCTGGAAACCGTGCACGACGTGGGGTCGGCGCTGAGCGCCAACGTCTCCTCGGTCAGTGACGCCGTCGATGCACTGATCAGCGGGGGTGTGCAACACCTTGTCGCCGCCGCGCTGTGCATCGCCATGTCGTCCTACGTCGTGCTGCGCCCGATGATTTCGGGCTTCCGGCTCAAGCGCATGCTGTTCAACCTCAGCACACCCGACGAGGCACTGGCGGGGCGCTCGGCCGTCAGCCGCTGGAGCATCACCCAGTCGACCGGCCTGTACGCGCAGGAACGCATGATGTTCGCGGCTCTCGGCGGGCACGCACCCCGCGAGTTCCCGCTCGACCTCGCGGTGTCGACCCTGGCGACCGCGTTTCCGCTCGGCTACGTGGCGCTGCAGACCAGGATCGCGATCCTGGCTCTCACCGGTGGCGCCGAGTATGCCCTGACCGGCGGTCGCCCCGTCGCCGATGAGGTCGAAGCCAAGATGGTGTCAGCTGTCTCGGGCATGCTGGGCATCTCGTCGATCCTGACGGCGGTCTGCGTCCTGGGGCTGACGACGTGGCGCTGGTTGTGGCTACTTCGCGTGGTACGTCGCCGGCGGCTCGGTGAGTCCGGGCCCTACCTGCCCTACGAGGTGAACATCCGCGGCACGAATTCCATTGCCCGCGTGCAGAGTCCTGTCGATTGGCGGTTCGCCGTCATGACCTGGGTGGTCATGATGTATGGCGGCGGCACCCTACTGGCGATGGAATTCCTCGCGGTGTCCTTGCGCGAGTACGGCTACGCCGTTCCGACTGCGTTCGCCGTCCTGGTCATGGCGATCCCGGCGATGCTCACCGTATTGGCGATCTATCTGTGCCTGAACCTGCCGTGGTGGTACCGGATCAACCGGGAACTGCGCGACCTCAACCGGCGATATCCGTTGTGTGGCAACGGCCCTGGGCCGGTCAGTCAAACACTGATGGTCACCGTGGGGTGGTTGTTGATCCTGCCACCGTTCATCGCGATCTTCCGGGCGTGTGCGCACACTCGCCGCGCTCAGCATCGAGCGGGCTGTCGCGGCAGCGCGATGCCGCCTTGGGCGGCGCCCTTCCTGGTGCTCTGTCCGCCTCTGTTGGTCTTCCATCTGCAACGCGAACTCAACAAGGTGTGGACCGCCGAAGGTGTCCCGTTGGATCCGTGGTCGGCCGGCCGGCGCCCGGGCTCGCTTCCGTGGTTGAAGCTCGCCCGGGCTGCCCAACCGGAAGCCGTCGCTGAACCGATGCGGCCCGTGGCTCTCGCGGCGCAGAGCTGAGATGTCAAGCAGCGTAAAAGGAGTAGTCCGCTACTCGTGCGGCTGGGCTTGAGCCCGGCGGAAGATCATTACGTCGAACCGACGTAATGTCGCCCGGCCAGATGCCGGCGACAGCACCGCAGCAAGAGAGGTGCCGAGATGACCGAGAAAGTCTTGCCGTACGACCACGCGATCGTTCCGCAGGAGAAGCCCTGGGACTGCGGCCCGGCGTCCGCGCAGGTGGTCCTGAACTCCCGCAACATCATCCGCACGGAAGACGACCTCATCCGCAAGATCGGCACCACCGTCAACGGGACGAATTATGTGGGGCTGATCGAACGGGTGCTCGATGTGATCGTGCCCGACGCGCGCTACACGTCGGTGGAGATGCGCACGGACCCGCCGACACAGGACCAGAAGGATCTGTTGTGGCGCAACATCGTCCAGTCGATCGACGGCGGATTCGGTGTGGTGATGAACTGGGTCGCACCGCCGCGGAACTTCCCGCGTGGCGTGAAGGGCTCGCCGACTCCCGAATACCGTGGCGGCAACACGATCTACCACTACGTGGCATGCATGGGCTACGACGACAATCCTGCCGAGCGGGCACTGTGGATCGCTGACAGCGGTTTTCGGCCCTACGGGTACTGGATCAGTTTCGAGCAGGCCGCCACGTTGATCCCGGACAAGGCGTACGCGTATGCCGACACCGGTGTCGCGCAGGAGGCGCCGGACACGCCCGCCGACCAGATCATCGAGGCCCTGCTGAGGGCCATGGGCGGTGGCGTGCCGTTCGATCGGTACCGTGCCCTGCTGCCCGCGGTGGCGCAATCCCTCGAAGAGTGCCAGTGCAACACGGTCGACCGCGTGGCGATGTGGATGGCCCAGGTGGGCCACGAGTCCGGCGGCCTGAAGTACATGGAGGAGATCGCCGACGGCAGTGCCTATCAGGGGCGCGCCGACCTCGGCAACCTACAACCGGGCGACGGCCGGCGCTTCAAGGGCCGCGGGCCCATCCAGGTCACCGGGCGCAGCAACTACACCGAGTTGTCGAAATGGGCTCACCGCCAAGGCAAGGTGCCCACCCCCACGTTCTTCGTCGACGAGCCCGAGCAACTCGCCACCGACCAGTACGCCTTCCTGGGCCTGGTCTGGTACTGGACCACGCAGCGGCCGATGAACGACTTCGCCGACCACGCCGACATCGAAGGCGGTTCGATCGCGGTCAACGGCAGAAACAAGGACACCGGGCGTGCCAATGGGATCGAGGATCGAATCGCCCGCTGGAACCGTTGCCGCGCAATGGGTGCGGCACTGCTCACCATCACGACAGGAGTACTGACGATGCCTGAAGCACAGGAAATCAAGGATGCCACTGCGGGAGTCGCGGCCAACGGTTGGCCGTTCGACTGGAGGTGGGCGTACTCGCGTCACCCCCGCGACTTCAACCAGATCGTCGACGACCCTTCCCGCGGGCCGTGGAGCCGTGTGATGCCCGACGGTTCGCAGCACGCCGGCCACACCGACGCGTATGAGCAGATCGTGCCCATCAACGAGCAGATCGCCTGGACGCACGTGTTCTCCGATGGCATCGAACGTGATTCGGGCGACGTGCTGCTGGAATTGATGGAGTTCGCGATTCAGTGGCGGCAGGCCAACGACCTGCCGACGAGTGCCTTCGTCGAGGTCAACGGTGCCGTCGTGCCCAGGAAGCGCCCCGCGAAGAAGGTGCCCGCCAAGAAGGCCGTCAAGAAGGCGGTCGCCAAGAAAGCGCCCGCGCGGCTGGTGCACGCCTGATGACCGAGTTCGGCGACCTGCTCGCGGACATCCGCGGGGTGCGTCGCGTCCGGCACGCGTGGTTGACGTGCTCGGGCACCTGGGCGGCCCCGGGCACGGGGTACTGCTCGTGGGTGGTCCAGAACGCCGACCGTGACCTGGTCTACGAAGTGCCGGTGATCGCGCCGTGGAGCTTCGGTCCCGTCAACGGCCCGGATCCCAACGCACCGAGCTACAACCAGAGCGTTGCCATCGGCAGAAAGTGGGCCATCGACTGGATCAACGCGCACCCGCGGCAGACGTTCGGGCTGGCCGGTTACAGCCAAGGTGCGCAATGTGCGGGCGAGCTGTACCTCGAACTGCTCCCCGGTGGCCAGTTGGCGCACCGCTTCGATGATTTCGTCGGCGGATTCAGCCTGGGGGATCCGATGCGGCCCGCCGGAGTCACGGGTGGGGGCGCCCCTGATCCCGGCGGTGCCGGCATCAGCCCGGCCCGCGTGGAGCGTCCCGACCCGCGCTGGTGGTACGAAGCCAACGGTCCGGCCAACGGCGCCAACGGGATCGACCTGTACACGGCGACGCCGTTGAACGGAGCCGGGCGGATCATCCGCACGTTCTACCTCATGGGCGTGGACATCGGGCTTGCGCCGACGCCGCTGCCGATGGTGCAGGCGATCGCGAAAGGCATCGTGCAGCTGCTCACCGATCTACTGGGGCCGCTGGCGGGACTCGGCGGTGTGGCCGGCCTCGGTGGGTTCGGAGGTCTGGCGGGCCAGCTGCTCACGTCGGCCGCCGTGCCGTCGCTGCCCACGGGCGGGGTTCAGGGCGTCACGGTCGCCGACGCGATCGAGGCCGCTGTGCTGGCGTTGCAGTTCATCGCCTCCGGCACCGGGCCCCACGTCACTTACGACACAACACATTCGGTGCCCGGTGTCGATCACATCGCGCACGCGGTCGGACACGTCAACGCGCTGTGCACGTCGGTCCGGGCCCGGATGGCGGCCTGAGTCCGGTGCTCCGGCTGCTCAGGCAGTGAGTGCGACCGAGGCCTCGGCCGTGTAGCACAGGAACGTCAGTGTCTCCTGCATGTACAGCTGGACACTCTCGGCGTCGTGTGACAGGTAGCCGATCGACACATCGGTCCCCAGGTGCAGGTCGAAATCCCCACCGCGGGTGGACAACACGAACGCGCCGTCGATCGCGGGCGCCCAGATGATGTCTCCGTCGACGAGCCGGCTGAGGTGCTCGCGGATCGGATATCCGTGTGCGGTGGTCTCACTGACCTTGGTGTAGGTCTCGGCCGACAGCAGCACCGAGTACGGGCCATCGACACCGGCCAGACGCAGCTCCGAAAGGGCTTGCGCGATCACGTCGGGAATCTCTCGGGCATCGTCGGGCAGGGCCAGCGCGGGGTTGGAGCTCGCGCTGCGGATGCCTTCGATCGAGGCGGCGCCGTAGCCCTCGAAGATCGCCCGATCCTCGACGAACGCAAGCTTCTTGGCGGCGTCCTTGACCGGATCCCAGTCGGAATCCTGTGCCCCACGCTCGACGTCGTCGATGGCGGTGCGCGACACCGTGAACGGCACCCGCAACCGCACCAGCGGCTGGCTGGCCCGCAGGTTGGCGTGCACACCGTCGGCGGGCGCGTCCACGTTCAGCAGGTGACCGGTGCTGACCGCGGCCTCGACCGGACCGCCGGGCCCCGTCACATCGACCACTCGGCGACCGGCGATGTGGCGCTTGAACGTCCGGGTCGCCTCGGTCTCGATCTCGGCCCATGCGGACTCGGTGATCGGGGCCAGCTCACGGTAGAGGTTGTTCATTGCGGTGTTCCTTTCAGACTGCCGATCGCCAACGAGCTGTCATCTGCGCGCACTGGAACCGGTTCCGGTTCGTCCTCCCGGTGCGCCGAAGTCGGAAGAGGTGGTGGATCATCCAGGAAGTCGATGGTGGGGCTGAAGAACAACCCGCCGGTGATGGCCGTCGAGAAGTCGAGGATGCGGTCGGTGTTCCCGGGCGGATCGCCGATGAACATGTTGTCGAGCATTCGCTCGGTGACGGTCGGGGTGCGGGAATATCCGATGTAGTACGTGCCGAATTCGCCCTTGCCGATCTCACCGAACGGCATGTTGTGCCGGATGATCTTCAGCTCGTTGCCGTCCTCGTCCTCGATGACGTTGAGGGCGACGTGTGAGTTCGCGGGCTTGACCGCATCCGGCATTTCGATGTCGTCGAGTTTGGTGCGTCCGATCACCCGCTCCTGCTCCTCGACCGACAGTGAGTTCCACGATGCCATGTCGTGCACGTACTTCTGCACGTGTACGTAGCAGCCGCCGGCGAAATCCGGATCCTCGTCACCGATCTGGGTTGCGTTGGTCGCGACGGGGCCGTTCGGGTTCTCGGTGCCGTCGACGAATCCGAGCAGATCCCGGTTGTCGAAGAACTTGAATCCGTGTACCTCGTCGACGATGGTGATCGCACCGGCCATCGCGTCGACCAGCTTGGTCGCGAGTTCGAAGCACACGTCCATCGACTCGGCACGCAGATGGAACAAAAGGTCTCCGGGCGTGGCAGGCGCGTGGTGGCGGGGGCCGTCGATCGCGATGAACGGATGTAATTCGGCGGGGCGCGGGCCGGAGAACAACCGGTCCCATGCGTCGGATCCGATCGACACGATCGCCGACAAATGCTTGGTCGGATCACGGAATCCGATCGCGCGTACCAGACCCGAGATATCGGCCAGCGCGTCGTGGACCGTCGCCTCCTCACCTTGCTTGATCGTCGACACCATGAACACGGCGGCAGGCGTCAACGGGGCCAGAATCGGCTGCGGCTGTAGTGCGGGCACATCAGGACCCTAACGCGGACCGGCCCGAAATCCAGGCCAAGATAGAGATATGGCAGCTAGCCCCCATGGTCTGTGTGAGTTCGTCGACGCGTCTCCATCCCCGTTCCACGTGTGCGCCACCGCTGCGCAACACCTGGTCCATGCCGGCTTCACCGAGCTGGACGAAACCGATGCATGGCCGTCCAGCGGCCGCTTCTTCACGGTGCGGGCGGGTTCGCTGGTGGCCTGGCATGGTGGCGCGGGGCCGTTTCGCATCGTCGGCGGCCACACCGACAGCCCCAACCTGCGCGTCAAGCAGCACCCGGACCGGGTCGTCGCCGGATGGCAGGTGGTGGCGTTGCAGCCCTACGGCGGCGCCTGGTTGAACTCGTGGCTCGACCGCGACCTCGGGATCAGCGGCAGGCTCTCGGTGCGCAGCGGAAACTCCGTCGAGCACCGCCTGGTTCGCGTCGACGATCCGATCCTGCGCGTGCCGCAACTGGCGATCCACCTCTCCGAGGACCGCAAGGGCGTGACCCCCGACCCGCAACGGCACGTCAACGCGGTGTGGGGCCTGGGCGAGCGGCCCCGGCCGTTCGTGGCTTTCGTGGCCGAGCGGGCCGGCGTCGCGGCGGCCGACGTGCTGGGGTTCGACCTCATGACGCACGACCTCGCGCCGTCCGCGGTCACGGGTGCAGACGGCGCGTTCGTCAGCGCGCCGCGGCTGGACAACCAGGCCACCTGCTACGCGGGCCTGGAGGCCTTCCTGGCCGCGGAGACCGACACGCACACCCCGGTGCTCGCGCTGTTCGACCACGAGGAGGTCGGTTCGACCTCCGACCACGGCGCGCAGTCCGAACTCCTGCCGACAGTCCTCGAGCGCATCGTCCTTGCCGCCGGCGGCAGCCGGGAGGACTACCTGCGCCGGGTCGCGGGGTCGATGGTGGCCTCGGGCGACATGGCGCACGCGACGCATCCCAACTATCCCGACCGCCACGAGCCCGGCCATCAGATCGCCCTCAACGGCGGCCCGGTGCTCAAGGTGCAGCCCAACCTGCGGTACGCCACCGATGGCCGCACCGCAGCGGCTTTCGCGCTGGCGTGCGATCAGGCCGGGGTGCCGTTGCAGCGCTACGAGCACCGCGCCGACCTGCCGTGCGGGTCGACGATCGGGCCCATGACATCGGCCCGCACCGGCATCCCGACCGTCGACGTCGGGGCCCCTCAGCTGGCCATGCATTCGGCACGGGAGTTCATGGGTGCCGACGACGTGGCCGCGTACTCGGCGGCGTTGCAGGCCTTCCTGGCGCCGGCCTAGAGTTCGTCGCGGTCGTAGCGGATGACGTTCTCGACCACCAGGCCGTCGCGGGTGCGGACCCGGTCGAGGCCGCGGATCGCGACCGGTCCGTCCGGGCCTGTGCCGCGGCCTACATAGTGCAGATAGACGAGCTCTTCGCCGGGCGCGTTGCCCGGAACGGTCGCGCTGTCGAGCAGCGTGACCGTGAGGTCGGGGATGGCGGCGACGAGTTCGGCGATCTTGCCGACGTAGGCAGGCAGCCCGCGTACCGGCGTGGGATCTCCGGGCCAGTAGCCGACGATGTCGGGGGCGAGCACGTCACCGACCCGGACCGGATCGGGTGCCGCCCAGAACGCCGCCCACAGCTCGGCGCTGAATGTTCTGTGCGTGGTGTCAGTCATGTGTTCAGCCTGCGGGGCGGACCTTCGCGGCTCAATTACGTGCGAGGTAGTTGTCGGTGGCCCGTCCTAGGGTCGAGGCATGACGCTCTCCGTGGAAATGATCACATTCGACTGCGCGGATCCCGACACGCTCGCCGGCTGGTGGGCACAGGCCGTCGACGGTTCGTTAAATGCTTTTGCGCCAGGCGAATTCGTCCTCGTGCAGCGGCCTGACGGCCCCAACCTCGGCTTCCAGCGGGTGCCCGATCCGACGCCGGGCAAGAACCGCGTGCACCTCGACTTCCATGCGGCCGACATGGAGGCCGAAGTGGCCCGGCTGGTCGGTTTGGGCGCCACCGAAACCGGCAGGCATGACTTCGGTGACGAGTTCCGTTGGGTGGTGCTGGCCGACCCGGCGGGCAACGCGTTCTGTATCGCCGGGGAGTAGCGCCCCCGGCTGGAAAGATCAGCCGCGTGCTGTTGTCGCTCCTTGCGGTTTCGGTCGTACTGGCTGCATGGTCACTGCTGTCGCGTGGGCTCGAGCGGCTGCGGTTGACCGCACCGATGGTGTTGGTGCTCGCCGGGGTCGCGGTGGGATTCACCACACAGGACGTCCTGGCAGTCACGCTGAACACCGACACCGCGCAGCACGCGGCCGAGATCATCCTCGCGGTGCTGCTGTTCGTCGACGCCACCGATGTGCGCGGCGGCTTCTTCGGCGCTGATCCTCGGTCGGCGCTGCGGATGCTGCTCATCGCGATGCCGATCGGCCTCGCGGTATCGGTGCTGCTGGGTCTGTGGTTGCTGCCCGGTCAGCCGTGGGCGGTGCTGCTGGTCATCGCGTGCGTGGTGATCCCGATCGACTTCGCGCCGGCATCGTCGCTGCTGCGCGATCCGCAGATCCCAGAACGCGTGCGCGGCCTGCTCAACGTCGAGGCCGGCTACAACGACGGCATCGTGTCACCGATCTTCCTGTTCGCCGTCACGTTGGCCGCCGACCACACGCATGCCGAGACCCCGCTCGACGCGCTGGGGCATGCCGTGCCGGAGGCCCTCAAGGCGCTCCTGGCGGGCGTTGTGGTCGGCGCAGGACTGGCGATGCTGACCAATGCGGCCGAACGGCACGAGCTCATGACGAGTCAGGCCAAACGGCTGATCCTGGTGACGGCACCGCTGCTGGCGTTCGGATCGAGCCTCGGCATCGGCGGCAACGGCTTCGTCTCGGCCTTCGTGTGCGGCATCGCGTTCAACTACTTTCGCTCGTCTGCCGGATTTCGCACCGAACTCGAGCTCGTCGACGATGTCGGATTCCTGCTCGCGGCCGTGATGTGGTTCGTGTTCGGCCTCACCGCAGTGGTGGCGCTCGGCTTCGGGGTACCGCTCGGGCTGGTGCTGTTCTGCCTGCTCGTGCTGACCGTTGCGCGAGTGGTCCCGGTACTGCTGGCCATGCTCGGCTCCCGCGTGAGCTGGCGGGAAAGGCTGCTGCTGGGCTGGTTGGGGCCCCGCGGGACGACGTCGATCGTGTTCGGTCTGCTGGCGTTCAACGCGCTGGAAGGGGTGGCCGAGCACACCGTGGCGTTGGTCATGGTGGTCGCGGTGCTGGGCAGCGTCGTCATCCACGGAGTCGGCGCACCCGCGGCTGTCCGCGCCTATCAACGATCACAAACTAAACTGGCTCCGTGACGTCTGAGCTCACCCACGACATCGACTCGGTGCAACGGGCAGCCGCTTCCCCCGACCATCCCCAGCCTTACCGCGAACTCGGCCTCAAGGACGACGAATACCAGCGGATCCGCGAGATCCTGGGCCGGCGCCCCACCGATGCCGAACTGGCGATGTACTCGGTGATGTGGAGCGAGCACTGCTCGTACAAGTCCTCCAAGGTGCATCTGCGCTACTTCGGCGAGACCACCACCGACGAGATGCGCGCCGGAATGCTGGCCGGCATCGGTGAGAACGCCGGTGTCGTCGACATCGGCGACGGTTGGGCCGTCACGTTCAAGGTCGAGTCCCACAACCACCCGTCCTACGTCGAGCCGTACCAGGGTGCGGCCACCGGCGTCGGCGGCATCGTCCGCGACATCATGGCCATGGGCGCCCGCCCCGTCGCGGTCATGGACCAGCTGCGGTTCGGGGCGGCCGACGCACCCGACACGCGCCGCGTGCTCGACGGCGTGGTGCGCGGCGTCGGCGGCTACGGCAACTCGCTTGGCCTGCCCAACATCGGCGGCGAGACAATCTTCGACCCGTCCTACGCAGGCAACCCCCTGGTCAACGCGCTGTGCGTGGGCGCGCTGCGCAAGGAGGATCTGCACCTCGCGTTCGCCTCGGGTACGGGCAACAAGATCATCCTGTTCGGCGCCCGTACGGGCCTCGACGGCATCGGCGGGGTCTCGGTGCTGGCCTCCGACACGTTCGGTGGCGACGAGACCGGCCCGGGCCGCAAGAAGCTGCCGAGCGTCCAGGTGGGCGACCCGTTCACCGAGAAGGTGCTCATCGAGTGTTGTCTCGAGCTGTACGCGGCCGGCCTGGTGGTCGGCATCCAGGATCTCGGCGGCGCGGGATTGTCCTGCGCCACATCTGAACTCGCGTCCGCGGGCGACGGCGGCATGCGCGTCGAGCTGGACACCGTGCCGCTGCGCGCCGCGAACATGACCCCGGCCGAGATCCTGTCGAGCGAATCGCAGGAACGCATGTGCGCCGTCGTCACCCCCGACAACGTCGAGAAGTTCATGGCGGTGTGCCGCAAGTGGGACGTGCTGGCCACCGTGATCGGTGAGGTCACCGAGGGCGACCGGTTGCAGATCACCTGGCACGGCGAGACCGTCGTCGACGTGCCGCCGCGCACCGTGGCCCACGAAGGTCCGGTGTACCAGCGCCCCGTGGCCCGGCCCGAGAGCCAGGACGCGTTGATCGCCGACACCTCGGCGAAGCTGCCGCGACCGCAGACCGGCGACGAGCTCAAAGCGACGCTGCTCGCGATGATCGGCAGCCCGCACCTGTGCAGCCGGGCGTTCATCACCGAGCAGTACGACCGCTACGTGCGCGGCAACACCGTGCTGGCCGAGCATGCCGACGGTGGTGTGCTGCGCATCGACGAGACCACCGGCCGCGGCATCGCGGTGTCCACCGACGCGTCGGGCCGCTACACCCAGCTCGACCCGTACACCGGTGCGCAGCTGGCACTGGCCGAGGCGTACCGCAATGTCGCGGTCACCGGAGCCACCCCCGTCGCGGTGACCAACTGCCTCAACTTCGGTTCTCCCGAGGATCCCGGCGTGATGTGGCAGTTCAGCCAGGCCGTCCGTGGTCTCGCTGACGGCTGTGCGGCCCTTGGCATTCCGGTCACCGGCGGCAACGTGAGCTTCTACAACCAGACCGGCACCACCGCGATCCTGCCGACCCCGGTGGTGGGCGTGCTCGGTGTGATCGACGACGTCAAGCGCCGCATCCCCACAGGTCTCGGCACCGAACCCGGCGAGACGCTGTTGCTGCTCGGCGACACCCACGACGAGTTCGACGGATCCATCTGGGCTCAGGTCACGGCCGACCACCTCGGTGGCGTGCCGCCCAAGGTCGACCTGGCCCGCGAGAAGCTGCTGGCCGAGGTGCTCACCGCGGCGTCGCGCGACGGGCTGGTCTCGGCGGCGCACGACCTCTCCGAGGGCGGGTTGATCCAGGCCGTGGTCGAGGCCGCGCTTGCGGGTGAAACCGGTTGCCGGGTAATCCTTCCCGAAGGTTCAGACCCGTTTGTCATGCTCTTCTCGGAGTCTGCGGGCCGTGTGCTGGTGGCGGTGCCGCGCACCGAGGAGAGCCGGTTCCGGTCGATGTGCGAGGCCAGGGGCCTGCCCGTGACCCGGATCGGTGTGACCGACCAGGGCAGCGACAGTGTCGAGGTCCAGGGCCAGTTCAGCATCACGCTGGAAGAGCTGCGGAGTACGTCGGAAGGCGTGCTGCCCGGTCTGTTCGGGTGAGGGTCGAAACCGAAAACGAACGCCACCCGTTACTGGTCTGGGCGTGGAGCCTGGTCCGCCTCGACTTCGTCGGCATCGCCGTCGGAGCGCTGTTCTTCTGCGTGTCGCTGACACCGTCGCTGCTGCCGCGGGACTGGTTGTTCGCCGGGCTGATCGGCGGCATCAACGCCGCCATCGGCTACGGCCTCGGGGTGTTGCTGGGAAAAGTGCTGCACCGCTTCGTCTTACGCAACCGTGCCTGGTGGCCGCCGCCGCGGCGCGTGCTGTACTGGCTCAAGACGCTCACCGTGACCGGATCGGCCACGGCGTGTGTGCTGATGCTCATCCCCGCGGCGGCCTGGCAACGGCAGGTGTCTGCCCTCATGGGCATCGAAGGCCCCGCCACCCTCGGGTACCTGCGCACCGTGATCATCGCGATCGCGGTCGGCGGTGCCCTGATCGCCACCGCCCGCGTACTGCGTGATGCGGTACGGCTCCTGGCGCGCCTTTTCATCCGGCGCTGGCACCTGCACCGCGAGGTCGCGCAGTTCATCGGCACCGCCATCGTGGTCGTGCTGGTGGTCACGCTCGTCAACGGTGTGCTCTACCGCGGCTTCCTGGCCGGTGCCAGCCGAGTGTTCCAGCCGCAGAACACCACCACCCGTGAAGGCGTCAGCCAGCCGACTGAATTCGAAAGATCCGGCAGCCCAGAGTCTTTCGCGCCGTGGGACACTCTCGGGTTTCAGGGCAGAAACTTCGTGGCGGCCGGGCCGAGCGCCGAAGAGCTGGCACAGATCAACGGCAGGCCCGCCAAGGAACCGATCCGGGTGTACGCCGGGCTGCAGACCGCTGACACCGATGAACAACGAATCGCGGTGGTACTCAGCGAACTTCAGCGCACCCACGCATTCGACCGCAAAGTGCTTGTGATCGTGCCGACGACCGGCACCGGCTGGGTCAACCCCGTGGCGGCCCGCGCGTTGGAACTGATCTACAACGGTGACTCCGCAATGGTCGGCATGCAGTATTCCTATCTGCCGAGCTGGATTTCGTTCTTGGGCGACCGGGAGAAGTCGATGAACTCGGGGCGCATGATGATCAACGCGATCCATGCGCGCTGGGAGCAACTGCCGCCCGAACACCGTCCGGAACTGCTGCTCTACGGAGAGAGTCTGGGCTCGATGGCCGGGCAGGCCGCGTTCGGCTGGCTGCCGGACATTGCGCGGATGGGTTTCACCGGCGTGCTGTGGGTGGGCCCGCCCTACGCCAGCCAGCTCTGGCGCGGTCTGACCGTCCGGCGTGATCCGGGCACACCCGAAGTGCAGCCCCGTTACGACAACGGCCGCACTGTGCGGTTCTCCAATGCCGTCGACGCCGGCGAGATAGCCAGTGACACCGACCAACCGTGGGAAGGCACGCGGGTGCTGTTCCTGCAGCATCCGTCGGACCCGATCATCTGGTGGTCGACGGATCTGCTGTTCTCCCGCCCGGACTGGTTGGTGGAACCGCCCGCCGGTGACCGCACCGCCTCCATGCGGTGGTATCCGATCATCACGTTCTGGCAGGTCGCCGCCGACATCACGAATGCGTCGAGCGTGCCCGCCGGACACGGGCACAACTACGGCGAATCGATGCTCGACGGGTGGGTCGCGGTGGCGCCGCCCGACGGCTGGACACGCGACGACACCGAGCGTGTCCGCATCGCATTGCAGAAGACCGCGGCCGAGGATGGCCCCGAAAACTGATGCGCACCAATCGGATACGTGCGTTGACCATGGCGGCCGCCGTGGTGGCGTGGAACGGCCTGGTGGATCCGAGACTGCCCGCGCGATGGCAGCCGCTGCTGCGGGCGGCGTTGGGCGGCGCGCTGGTGGTGATCATTCAGCCCGGGTTGGGCCTGCGCCCTCCCGCGCTGCGGTCGGGTGTGCGACTCGGGGCGGCGGTGGCGAGCACGGTCGCGGCCGGTGTCGCGGCGACGACCGCGATCCCGGCTGTCCGCGCCGCGATGCGTCAGCGCCAACTGCCGACGGCGCCGGCGCACTGGGTGCTGCTGCGGATCCCGGTCGGCACGGTGTGGCCGGAAGAGGCGGTGTTCCGCGGGGCCCTGCGACACCTGGCGGCCGACGCGTTCGGTCCGGCCGCGGGCCGCATGCTGCAGGCGTCGGCGTTCGGCCTGTCCCACATCGCCGACGCACGGGCGGCGGGCGCACCCATCGTCGGGACGGTGCTGGTCACCGGGGTGGCCGGGTGGCTGTTCGGTTGGCTCGCCGAGCGCTCGGGCAGCGTCGCCGCACCGATGCTGGCACACCTGGCGATCAACGAGGCCGGCGCGCTGGCCGTGCTGGCCGCGCAACGCCGCTGACGGCTCTCAGGCGTCCATGAGTTGCTGGATCTCGGCAGGAACCGTGCCGCGGGTGTCCGGCGTCAGCGCGGTCTTGGTCCACCGGCCGTCGGGTTGTCGATCCACGTAGGCGGTGCCGACATCGCCTGAGAGCAGCCACAATTGGTCCCCGTCGGAAAGCCACGTGATGCCGATGCCGTGGCGCGTGCTGTAGGCGTGATCGTCGCGGAACACCTCGGTGCCGGTGCCGTCGATGATGGTCGCCACCCACGTCTCGACCCCGTTCTGCACTGGACCGTTGTCGACCACGACGGTGTAGCCGCCCGACGGCGAAACCTTCGGCGCGCCTGGTTTGGCGAAGCGATCCGCGACAGGGTCAGGTCCGAGCAACCCGCACCCGGCCAGCACGACGGCCAGCGCAGCCAGCACGGCGATCGACCCGGTCGCGGCTCTGCCCCGCAGGCTTCCCCCCACGGTTCGATCGTAGAGCGGATCAGACTTTTCGGATATCGGGAATGAGTTGGTGCGGTTCGGATTCCTGGTCGTCGATGCCGAAGCTGATGATCTTGCGCGGGGTCACGCGGATGATCGCGGTGTCGAGTTCATCGCCTGCCGCGCCGACCGCCGCGGGCACCTCGGCCTGTTCGGCCGTGCCGCGAACCTCCAGGCAGCGGACCCGCCAGGGGTTGCGTGAGGTGATGTCATCGACCACGAATGCGACCTTGTCGTTGGTCGCGATGTTGCGGAACTTCTGACTTTGCGACATCCGGTAGCCGGCGATGTCGATGGTGCCGAGCTCCTCGTTGAGCGTGAACCCGACCGGGCTGTTCTGCGGCGTCCCGTCGGGCTGGATGGTGGCCAGCCGGCCCAGGTCGGCGTTGCGCAGGAACTCGATTTCGTGCGGTTTGAACGTCATACCGTCAACGTAGAACCTGAACAATTGTTGATGTCAACGTCACGGGTTGATCGTGTGCTCGCCGATCTGGCGGCCCCACACGTAGTCGACGAACATCGGTGAGCCGAACTCGAAGTGGTTGTAGGGCGCGATCGACAATCCGGTGTCCATGACCAGGTAAGGCGCGGGCCACAGGTCGCGGGTGATCTTCTGCCAGCAACCCGGCCGGCCCTCCGGACCGCCCTTGGCGTTCACCCTGGGCAGGTTGTCGGGATACACGAAGGCGTTGGCCGAGCCGATGCTGTAGAGCGTGCCGGAGGAGGCCAGCGAGTAGCCGTTGTCCCCGCCGAGCGCCTCGTTCAGCTCAGGTGCGACGTCGTGGTAGTTGCGGATGGTGCAGAAGATCATCCCGCGGTAGTCGTCGAGCAGCTTCGACGTCGGGAGCAGATCCTGCGCGCCGCGTTCGAGGTACGGGCCGCCGCGCTCGATGATGTCGGCACCTGTGTCGGAGAACCCGATCGCCGACATCAGGGCCGCGTCGATGTTCTTGCGCTCGGCGTTGAACGTCGCGGCACTGCGCACCGCGTCGCTCAGTCCGTCGAACAGGTCCGGCCCGGCCTGGCTGTACACGTCGCCGAGGTCGGCCAGCGCGGAGACATCCTGACGCAGTTGCGGCAGGCGAGGATTGAGATCGTCGAGGATGGTGTTGCCGTCGGTCAGCGATCCACCGAACTTGTCGCCCAATCCGGTCAACGCCTGCGCGGCCGCGGTGAGGGTCTCGTTCAGCTTGATCGGATCCACCTGTTCGCTGATCTCGGTGATGGTCTGGAAAAGGCTGTTGAACTCCGTCGTCACGCCCGTCACGTCGATCGGGGTGACCGTGGAAACCCGCTCCCGAGTTGGGGTTTGCGGTGAGCGAAAGGCCACGTACTTGTTGCCGAACACCGTGGTGGCCTGAATCGTGGTCTCGACGTTGGCGGGCAGCAGGCTCAGGTACTGCGGTTTGATGTCGAGCAGCACCCTGGCCCGCAGGCCTTGGCTGTCGTCGGAGCCGACACCCGCGACGCGTCCGATCGGCACGCCGTTGTACGTCACCTTCGAGCCGGGATCCAGCACCAACCCGGCGCGCGCCGCCAGCAGCGTCAGCTGTGTGCGCGGTTCGAACGTGCCCCGGAACTGCAGGATGATCAGCGCGAACACCAGCAGGAGGACCGCCGCGAACACCGCACCGGCCGCCTTGTACGGCGGATTGTGGCGATCGGCAAACACTTTGAGACACTAAGGTATGGCAGCGCGTCGTAGTGCCGATCCGGCGAAGACCCGCACCGCCGTGTCGGCCGTGGAGGCCTGGCTGCGTGACGAGGACGCCCCCGAGCCGGGCCGTGCCGAGCTGGCCGAGGCCGTGCGGCTGACCGCCCGCACCCTGGCCGCGCTCGCGCCGGGAGCCAGCGTGGAGGTCAGGGTGCCGCCGTTCGTTGCCGTGCAATGCATCCCGGGCCCACGCCACACCCGCGGCAATCCACCGAACGTCGTCGAAACAGATCCGCGCACGTGGTTGCTGCTGGCGACCGGCCTCGTCGACATCACTGCCGCCGCCGGGGCGGTGCAGATGTCGGGCTCACGCGCCGCGGAGATCGCCAAGTGGTTGCCGCTGGTTCCGCTGGGGCAGCCGGACTGAGCTAGCGGAAGTACGGGTACTCCTGAACCCAGTTGAAGCCGCGGCTGCGCAGCGTGAAACCGTCGGCATCGACGTGCTCCAGCGACATCTGTACCGCACGACCCTCGAGGTGCCCGGCCAACGTCAGCCGCTGAGGTGCGGGCCGCGTCACCGTCAGATCGGCCAGCGGGGCGCCGTCGGGCGCCGACAACGCGATCGAGTCCATGCCGATCTTGGCCGGCGCGTCGACCAACTCGCCGTTCATCCGTTGGTAGGTGACCGAGTCAGGTGCCTCGAAAACGACCCGCTGCCAACGCGTCTGATCGGTGGTCAACGGCGGCACCGGCTTGCCGTCGACCCTGAACTCGGTGACTGCCCAGATGCCGTAATGCTCGGGTTTGGCGCGGCCGCCACCGTATTCGTGCCAGACCTGCCAGCTGTCGAAGATGCAGCCGATCATCACCCAGATCCCCAGCGCGACCTGCACCGTCGCGGCGATCCGGTTGGCCCGGGCTCCGGTGAACAGCGTGGGCTGGCTCACGGGCTCCGACGGCCGTTGCAACACAAAGATATTCGTGAGCCGTCCGACTTGCGGTGCCAGCAGCACCAGGCTCATCAGCAGCAGATGGCCCGACAGGATCTTGACCGGCACGTCGAAGGTCATGTTCAGCAGGAACACCTGGGCCATGCTGATCAGCCCGACCAGGGCACCCAGTGTCGCGAGACGCGGCACGAACATCAGCACGCCGGCGAGCACCTCGACGGCACCCAGCGCCATCTCGTACGGCGTCGAGCTGCCCACCTGCAGCCACAACACCGACGCCGGGCTGAGATTGCCGTACGGCTGCAGCAACGCCGTCAACGGCGGGGCAGGCATCTGGGCCGGGATCAGCTTGGCGAACCCGTAGAAGAACATCTGCCCGGCCACGCACAGCCGGAGGAAGGTCAGGAACCAGGCCCACAATCGCGTGTACTCCGCGCGTTCGCGATCCAATACCGACCAGACAGCGGTGGCAACGACCGCCACCACGAGCAGGCAGAACACCATCACCCAGATCGCGGCCTGGTCGCCGCTGCCCGAATCGCGGTGCAACACGACGTCGGTGCCGAACACCACGCGCCCGACCCAGCCGAGCACCGGCTCGAGCAGCGTCATCTGCCACATCACCGCCCGCTCGGGCAACCACCGGCCGACGATCCCGGCGAACGCGAACGTGATCTGTGCGAACAACAGGCAGAACAATCCGAAGTAGACGAACGAGAATCGGAATGCGATTTTCGTCACTCCGGACCACCGCTGTGGGGAGGGTTCGGGGCACGGATCGGCGGTCGGTTTCTCCGACAGTTGCGTCGTCACAAACCCATCGTGGCGTCCGAGATGTGGTGGGTCGATGGGGTTATCCCGCCACATCGGGGTACGGCTGGCCACACCGGCCGGGCACCGGCGGAAATGCGATCGGCGGGCCGGCTGTTGCAAATCTGCGGTACCAGACCGGCCATTCGATTCCGTGGTAGGCCCACCTGGACCGTAGACTCGCTCATGTCACCAACCGCCGCCCCGGGAGCAGCCCTATCGTGACCGATCAGGAACTCGTCGAAAACGAACCCCGCGAAGAGTGCGGCGTATTCGGAGTCTGGGCGCCCGGCGAGGACGTCGCCAAGCTCACCTACTACGGCCTCTACGCGCTGCAGCACCGTGGTCAGGAAGCCGCGGGCATCGCGGTCACCGACGGTTCGCAGATCCTGGTGTTCAAGGATCTCGGCCTGGTCAGCCAGGTTTTCGACGAGCAGACCCTGGCCGCCATGCCGGGCCACGTCGCCGTCGGCCACTGCCGCTACTCGACCACCGGCTCCACCACGTGGGAGAACGCACAACCCGTGTTCCGCAACACCTCGGCGGGGACCGGTGTTGCGCTCGGCCACAACGGCAACCTGGTCAACACCGCCGAACTTGCCGGCCGGGCGCGCGAAGCGGGTCTGATCGACATGAAGGGCGCGCCTGCCGCCACGACGGATTCCGACATCTTGGGCGCGCTGCTCGCCCACGGTGCCGCCGACGCCACGCTCGAGCAGGCCGCACTCGACCTGTTGCCGACCGTGCGTGGCGCGTTCTGCCTGACCTTCATGGACGAGAACACGCTGTACGCCGCGCGCGACCCGCACGGCGTGCGGCCCCTGTCGCTGGGCCGGCTGGATCGCGGCTGGGTGGTCGCGTCCGAGACCGCCGCCCTCGACATCGTCGGCGCCTCGTTCGTGCGCGACATCGAGCCCGGTGAGCTGCTCGCGATCGACGCCGACGGCGTCCGGTCCACCCGCTTCGCCAACCCCGAGCCCAAGGGCTGCGTCTTCGAGTACGTGTACCTGGCGCGCCCCGACAGCACTCTGGTGGGCCGTTCGGTGCACGCCACGCGTGTCGACATCGGCAGAAGGCTGGCCCGGGAGCATCCGATCGACGCCGACCTGGTGATCGGCGTGCCGGAATCGGGCACGCCCGCGGCCGTCGGCTATGCGCAGGAATCCGGCATCCCGTTCGGTCAGGGCCTGATGAAGAACGCCTACGTGGGCCGCACCTTCATCCAGCCCTCGCAGACCATCCGGCAGCTCGGCATCCGGCTCAAGCTCAACCCGTTGCGTGAGGTCATCCGGGGCAAGCGGCTCATCGTCGTCGACGATTCGATCGTGCGCGGCAACACCCAGCGTGCCCTGATCCGCATGCTGCGCGAAGCCGGCGCCGTCGAGGTCCACGTGCGCATCGCCTCGCCGCCGGTCAAGTGGCCGTGCTTCTACGGCATCGACTTCGCGACGCCGGCCGAGCTGATCGCCAACGCCGCGCCCCAGGAACACGAGGGCGAGATGCTCGAGGCCGTCCGGCACGCCATCGGCGCCGACACCCTCGGTTACATCTCGCAGCAGGGCATGATCGCGGCCACCGAACAACCCGCGACCCGGTTGTGCTCGGCGTGCTTCGACGGCAACTACCCGATCGAACTGCCGGGTGAGAACGCGCTCGGCAAGAACGTCATCGAGCACATGCTGGCCACCGCCGCACGGTCCGGCATCCCGCTGCAGGCCGAGAACGACAACGCGTCCGCCCTGCGCAGGCCTTAACGCCTCCTGCGCTGTACCGGCCCATCGGCGGGACGGTAGCCTTACTTGCGATGACTAAAGGCGCCGCACAGCACGGCATCGCCGAACAAAAGGGCATTTCGTATGCATCGGCCGGGGTGGACATCGAAGCCGGTGACCGCGCCGTCGAATTGTTCAAACCACTCGCCGCGAAGGCGACCCGACCCGAGGTTCGCGGCGGCCTGGGCGGGTTCGCAGGCCTGTTCGCGTTACGCGGCGGATATCGCGAGCCGGTCCTCGCCTCGTCGACCGACGGGGTGGGCACCAAGCTCGCGGTCGCCCAGGCCATGGACAAGCACGACACCGTGGGCCTCGACCTGGTCGCCATGGTGGTCGACGACCTTGTGGTGTGCGGGGCCGAGCCGCTGTTCCTGCAGGACTACATCGCCGTGGGACGCACGGTCCCCGAACGCGTCAGCGCCATCGTGTCCGGCATCGCCGACGGTTGTGTGCTGGCCGGCTGCGCGCTGCTGGGCGGGGAGACCGCCGAGCATCCTGGCCTGATGGAGCCCGACCACTACGACATCTCCGCGACCGGCGTGGGTGTCGTCGAAGCCGACGACGTGCTGGGGCCC
This sequence comes from Mycolicibacterium mageritense, assembly GCF_010727475.1. Taxonomy (NCBI): domain Bacteria; kingdom Bacillati; phylum Actinomycetota; class Actinomycetes; order Mycobacteriales; family Mycobacteriaceae; genus Mycobacterium; species Mycolicibacterium mageritense. The sequence continues at coordinate 1,284,675 of NZ_AP022567.1, read as the reverse complement.
GACCGCGTCAAGCCGGGCGACGTGATCATCGCCATGGCGTCCAGCGGGCTGCACTCCAACGGCTACTCGCTGGCGCGGCACGTGCTGCTCGAGATCGACCACATGAACCTGGCCGGCCACGTCGAGGAGTTCGGCCGCACGCTCGGTGAAGAGCTGCTGGAGCCGACGCGCATCTACGCCAAGGACTGCCTGGCGCTGGCCGCCGAAACGCAGATCCGGACGTTCTGCCACGTCACGGGTGGTGGCCTCGCAGGCAACCTCGAACGCGTCATCCCGCACGGACTGACCGCGGAACTGGATCGGGGTACCTGGACGCCCGCACCGGTGTTTCAGATGATCGCCCAGCGCGGCCGGATCGAGCGGGCCGAGATGGAGAAGACGTTCAACATGGGCGTCGGCATGGTCGCGGTTGTTGCTCCCGAGGACACCGACCGTGCACTGGCCATCCTGACCGCCCGCCATCTGAACTGCTGGACGCTGGGCACCGTCAAGAAGGGCGGCGGTGACTCCCTGCGCGCCCAGCTCGTCGGCCGTCACCCGAGGTTCTAGGGCTTCCTGGGGAAGCCCCCGCGGGGACGCTGGTCAGCTCAACGCCGCCAGTCGTCCTCGTTCGCCCACTCGTCAGCGTCGTCGTTGACATCCTCGGCATCGGGAGCTCCCGACAACTCACGCTGGAGTTGGGTGAAATCGGTCTGCGGTGAGCTGTACTTGAGCTCACGTGCAACCTTGGTCTGCTTTGCCTTAGCCCGGCCGCGGCCCATGGGGGGACCCCCTCGCGCAATAACGGAGCGGCCCAATTGCTAGGCGGCTCCGATCTGAGTGTCTTTATTGTCCTGCCAACACTTTACCGTGCCCGGCGGCGAAGTGCTGCCAGGCCCTACCCCGGAGTAGGTGATGTACCTCAACCCGCGCCGCGGCGCAGCCGCTCCACGGCCAGGCGTCCGGCGCCCGCGCTGTCCTCGGGTGGCATGGAGTCGGGGTCGATCGCCGCAGGTACCGCGGCTTCCCCGCCCGTCACCAGCTCAGTGTCCACCGGCAGACCCCGCTTGAGCAGCGCCAATGCGATCGGACCTTCGTCGACGTGGTCGACGACCGTGCCGATGCGGCCCACCGTGCGTCCACCGGCGGTCACCGGGTCGCCGGTCGCCGGCCGCTGCTCCGAACCGCCGTCCAGGTGCAGCAGCACCAGCATGCGCGGCGGCTTGCCGAGGTTGTGGACCCGCGCGACGGTCTCCTGGCCGCGATAGCAGCCTTTGTCGAGGTGCACGGCGGTACCGATCCAGCCCACCTCGTGCGGGATGGTGCGTTCGTCGGTGTCCACCCCGAGGCGGGGTCGCTGCGCCGCCACCCGCTGCGCCTCGTACGTCCAGACCCCGGCCGGCTGCACCCCGGCCGCGGTCAGCCGATTCGTCCAGTCGCCGACGTGCTCGCGGGGGACCACGAGGGCCAGCTCGGTGGTTTCGGACGGCATCCGCCGGACGAAGCCGCCGCCGGGCAGCGCGACGGCCGACAGTTCGGCGGGCAGGCTGTCCAGCCCGAGGGCGGTCAGCACCGGGGTGCCGTCGAGCGCGGGGCCCAGCAGTGACAGCACTGCCAGGTCAGCGGGCTCGACCGTCACCTCGGCCCAGAACACCATCTTGCGCAGGTACGTCAGCAGCGGCTCGGCGCGCCACGGCTCGGTGTCGAGGTACGTGACGCCGTCGAGTTCGGTCTGGATCCAGTGATCTTCGACGCGGCCCTGCAGATCGAGGCTCAGATTCTCGGTGACGGCGCCGTCCGGAAGGGCACTCACATGCTGGCTGGAGATGTTGTGCAACCAGCTCTGCCGGTCCTTGCCCGTCAACGTGAGCACGGCCCGGTGGGAACGGTCGACCCAGACCGCGTCGTGCGCCGCCGCGCGCTGTTCACCCAGCGGATCGCCGTAGTGCCACACCGCGCCGGCGTCGGGACCAGGATCGGGTGCGGGAACGGCGGGCGGAACGACAGGCATGAGTCAACTCTACGGTCGCTCTCCGGGTAAGCGGCTCGTGTGCCCGCGGCTACGCTGAGTCCCCATGGCGAGCCAACCGGCAGTGCTGATCACCCTCGACGGTCAGTTCCACGATCCGAATGCACCCCTGCTCCACGGTGACGAGCTGGGAGCGGTGCGCGGCGACGGCATCTTCGAAACCCTGCTGATTCGTGACGGTCGTCCGTGCCTGCTCGAAGCTCATCTGGCGCGGTTGACCCACTCGGCCGCGATGCTTGATCTGCCGGCACCGGATCTGGCTGCCTGGCGCGCCGCGGTCGCGGCCGGTGCGCAGCGCTGGACGGCCGGTCACACCGGTGACGGGGTATTGCGCTTGGTCTACACGCGCGGCCGGGAAAGTGGTGGACCGCCGACGTCGTTCGCGACCATCGGCGCGCTGGCCGACCGCGTGGCGGGCGCACGGCGTGACGGCGTCGCCGCCGTGACGCTGGACCGCGGCCTGCCCGCCGACGCGGCCGAGTTGCCGTGGCTGCTGGCCGGGGCCAAGACGCTGTCCTATGCGGTGAACATGGCCGCGCTGCGACACGCCGACCGGCTCGGCGCGGGCGACGTCGTCTTCGTCAGCTCCGACGGTTTCGTGTTGGAAGGGCCCCGCTCGACCGTGGTGATCGCGGTCGAGGGCGACGACGGTGAGCCGGTGTTGCTGACCCCGCCGCCGTGGTACCCGATCCTGCGGGGCACCACCCAGCAGGCGTTGTTCGAAGTCGCGCGCAGCAAGGGCTACGACTGCGATTACCGCGCCCTTCGGCCCGCCGATCTTTTTGCCGCACAAGGGGTTTGGTTGATCTCCAGCATCACGCTGGCTGCTCGGGTGCACACCCTGGACGGCCGGCGGCTGCCCGACGCCCCGCTGGCCGCCGAGATCACCGGCCTGGTCGACGCCGCGATTGTCAGCGATCGCTGAGAGAAAATCGCTTGTCGGTCCCTGGACACGCGAGTACGGTCGCTCGTACACAGGGAAGGAGGTGGTCCGACAAATTGATTGATTTATGGACATGTGAGGTGGCTGCCCGCTAGCAGCGCCAGGGTGAATTGCCTGCGCGCGCTGGCGAATTCCCCGCAGCCACCCGGCCCCCGAGCCCCTCGGTCAGTCCAACCAAGGAACCAAGGCTCGGGGGCCGCTTCATGTCTGCGGGCTATTGCGGCGGTGTGGGTGCCAGTGACGCGCACGCCTTCTGCGCAGTCTCCCAGGCGTTTTGGTCGACTCCGGGTGGTGCGGGCGGAGTCGCGCCATCGAGCGGCGGCGCGCCCTCAGGCGGAGCGCCGGGTGGCGGCGCACCCTCGGGTGGCGGCCCGGGCGGGTGCTGGCCGAACCCGCCGGGTGGCGCGGGCATGCCCTGCTCCACGAGGCACTGGGTGTACGCGTCGGGCGCTTCCGCAGCCACGGAACCGGACGTGGATGTCGTGGACGACGTGGTCGACGTGGCTGCGGACGGCGCCTCTTCCTTCGCCGATTCGGCCGACGAACACGACGCCACCGAGCCGATCAGGGCGAACGCCGCGAGGCCCGCGACCGTGGATCGAACAATCATGTGCTTCACACCGGTGACCGTAAGCGGGCCGGATGAGCCGCCGATTGTTGCCGGCTATGCGTCAGCTGTGTGACGAGTCTTCGGGCCCGGGCGCCAGCGTCGAACATGCCTGCATGGCCTGCTGCCAGGTCTGCGGGTCGACCCCTGGTGGCGCGCCCGCGACCGGGCCGGGCGCCGACGGCACGCCGTGCTCGGACAGGCAGTGCGCGAACGAGCCGTGCTCGGCGGGAGCCGGAGAAGCGGGCGCCGGCTCGGACTCGCCCGACGAGCAGGCGCCGAGGGCCAGCGCCGCGGCGGCCGCTGCCACCGCGAACCCGATGCGCCGCATCAGCCGACAAACCTCGACAGCCGGGCGGACAGGTGCGGCACCAGGCCGCCGTCCGCGTCGACGCGTTCCTCGACATAAGCCAGGTCGCCGCCCTCGACGATGCCGTAGAGCCGCTTGGCGCCACCGACCAGAATCCCCGAGCGACTGCGTGCCAGCGCATCGGTCGCCAGCTCCCAGGACGCCTGGTTGAGCGGCTGGCCGTAGAACAACTCGACATAGCCCGCGGAGTGCGCGAGCAGCAGTTCGATGGCCTGGGTCTCGGACGGATCCGCGGGATCGTTCACAAAGCGCCAGTAGCCGGTTTCGCGCAAGCTGGGTGATGCGTAGTCACCCGATTCGTCGAGCCGCCAGGACCGGGCTTCCCAGTTCAGGTAATCACCACCGTCGTGGGACACCACGATCTGCTGACCGAACCGGTAGTCGCCGTCGGCGTCGCGCCCCTCACCCTCGCCGCGCCAAACCCCCACCAACGGCAGCAGTGCCAGCAGCGCATCGTTGAGGTTGACCCCGTCGCGCAGATTAGCTGTATCCGCGGGCAGCGGCAGGTCTTGGAATGCCGGAACGTTGCGCGCTCCGGTTTCCTTGGCGCGCTCGGCCGCGTCGGCCACGGCCCGGTCACCCGAGCCCCGTTCAGGGACGTCCCCGGTGGACGTCACGACTCGTCGGTGACGAGGCGGTACAGCGCGTACAACGCGAACCACGTGATGACCACGACGGCCGCGACGAGCATGATCTCGAAGAACAGCACCACGGCAAGCAGTCTAGCGGTGGTGGCGGTGTGACCTGTACCGCACCGGGCAACTCCCCGGACGTCGTCGAACTCGGGGACGCCCTCGAAGCAGAAAGCACCCGGGTATCGATGCTCGATCGATACCCGGGTGCCAACAGGCGTCGCTAGGCGACCTTGACGTCGACCTCGTGGATGCCCGCGCCGGTCGGTGCCACGCTGGCGTCGCCGTTGCCCGCGGGGGACAGGGCGCGCAGCGTCCAGGTGCCCGGGGCGGCGAAGAACCGGAAATCGCCGGTCGCCGAGGCCACGACCTCTGCGGTGAACTCGTCACTGGCGTCCAGCAGGCGCACGAACGCACCGCCGACCGCCTGGCCCGAACCGTCGACCACACGACCGGTGATGACGGTTTCCTTCTCCAGGTCGACGCCGGCGGGCAATGTCAGACCTTGCTTAGGTGCAGAGCACATATCAACTTCCCAACTCGATCGGGGCACCCACGAGGGAGCCGTATTCCGTCCAACTGCCGTCGTAGTTCTTGACGTTCTGGTGTCCGAGCAGCTCCTGCAGCACGAACCAGGTGTGCGAGGACCGCTCACCGATCCGGCAGTACGCGATGGTCTCCTTCTCGCCGTCCAGGCCGGCCTCGGCGTACAGCTTGGCCAGCTCCTCGTCGGACTTGAAGGTGCCGTCCTCGTTGGCTGCCTTGCTCCACGGAACGTTGATGGCGCCGGGGATATGCCCGGGCCGCTGGCTCTGCTCCTGCGGCAGGTGCGCCGGGGCCAGGATCTTGCCGGAGAACTCGTCGGGCGAACGCACGTCGACCAGGTTCTTCTCGCCGATCGCGGCGATGACCTCGTCGCGGAAGGCGCGGATGTTGTTGTCGGGCGCCTTGGCCGAGTACGACGTCGCCGGGCGGCTGACGGCGTCGGTGACCAGTGGGCGGCCGTCGAGCTGCCAGCGCTTGCGGCCGCCGTCGAGCAGCTTGACGTCGTTGTGGCCGTACAGCTTGAAGTACCAGTAGGCGTATGCCGCGAACCAGTTGTTGTTGCCGCCGTAGAGGATCACGGTGTCGTCATTGCTGATTCCCTTGTCACTCAACAGCTTCGAGAACTGCTGCTGGTCGACGAAGTCACGCTTGACGGCATCCTGCAGGTCGGTCTTCCAGTCCAGCTTGACGGCGCCGGGGATGTGGCCCTCGTCGTCGTAGGCGCTGGTGTTCTCGTCGACCTCGACGAACACCACGCCGGCAGTGTCGAGATTGTTCCCGGCCCACTCGGTGGAGACCAGGACGTCGGAACGTGCCATGTACGAATTCCTTTCGATTGCTTGAGATTTGAGGTATCAGGCGGGACTGGGTGTACGACGGAACCTCGTGACGAGCGGGTAGATCTGGCAGCCGAGGCAGATGCCGAAAGCGGCGTTGAGGAAGGCCGCGACCAATGCGAATGCGGTGGCGGTCAGGCCGAGTGCCGTGACACCGAACGCGAATCCGGCCGCCCCGACGACGGCGAAGAGGAATCCGACGAGCTGGGCGAATTTCAACGGCGGCACGGGTTCGCGTTCGGTCACGGGACCGAGCCGCGGAGCCACCAGCGTGGCGAACAGCCGTCCGTAGGGGTGCCTGCGGGGACCGCCGACGGCGCCTATCGCGAACACGACGGCCTGGGCGGCCAGCAGCGCGGCCGCGGCGGCGCTACTGACGCCGGAGACCAGCAGCGTGACGATCAAGACTGCGGTGGTCACCCATGCGGTGAAGCGGGGACCGCGCACGTCGGCCTGCGCGGATGCCGCTGTTTTTGCAACTGACATGGAAAGAAACTCCTGTTGTTGGATAGGCCGGTTGTGGGCAGGCCGGAGCTCGAGCTCCGAGCGGGCGCGTCAGAACGCGCAGCTGCGCTCAACAGCAACAACAACAACAACAGCAGCCCGCGGTGCGGCACAGATCGACTGCGCGGCGCTTGGTGAGCACAAGCTCAAGGCGGGCGGACACGTGCGACAGCTTACCCAATGACCAGCTTGTCAAGCCAACAGCGGTTCGAGTGCCGTGCGCAGGTCAGCGGCCTTGGGCACTCCGCTGGCACGGTAGCGCTGGCGTCCGTCGGCGTCGAAGATGAACGTCGTCGGCAGCGACAGCACCGAAAGTCGGCGGGCCGCCTCCGGATTGGCGTCCATGTCGATCTCGACATGGGCCACCGCGGGCAGCTCGGCACATACCTGGTCCACGACCCGGCGCACCCCGGCGCACGGTCCGCACCAGACCGCGCTGAAATGCACGATGGTGGGCCCCGTGCGGGACAACTCCAGATCCTCGGTGTCGACCTCGACGGGTTCGGCGGCCGCCTTGAGCCGTCCCGTGCGAAGAGTGATCACCTTGCCGATCACGTAAGCCGTGCCCAGTGCGGCGATGATCACCGCGATCACCGCGAACATCGATGAGCTCATGACTGTCTGAACCCGTTCAGGTCAACGGTTACTCCCTGCGCGATGCCCTCGATGATGATGTCGGAGCCGCGCGCGCCCTGGCTGGTGGGCGCGATGCCGAAGGGCAGCTTCTGGCCGGTGATCGTGGTGCTGAACTCTTTGAGCACCGCGGCCAGCTTGTCGTCGGGCACGGGCTGGTCGGCGGTGTTCGGGCCCGTGAGGATGCCGGTGGCGGTCAGCACCAGGGTGGTCTGGTCGGGTCCGGTCAGGGACAGATCGACCGAGACGCTGACCCGCTTGTCCAGGCCCGAGGCCTTCGGGGTGCCGGTGAACACCAGACCCTGGCTGCCGGAGATACCAGATTCGGTGGTGCCCCCGGTCGAGTCGTTGGTCTCCCGCGACGGCGCCTCGACCAGCAGGTCGTCGATGTGCATGAACCGGCCGACATGCGTGGAGTCGATGATGATGCGGCTCTCGAGCTTGCCGACGCGCATGGGCGCGTCGGGGCGGATCAACCATGAGGTGTGCGTCAGGTCGATGTCGTGCAGCGTCGCCTCCAGCGAGGCCTTGCCGACCACGGCATGATCGACCGCACCGGCCCGGATCTCGATCTCCTTGTAGTGATGGCTCCTGGCCTGCGTGATGAACGGGAAGCCCAGGATGGCCACCGACGGATCCCAGCTGAGCTGGGCCGCGTTGCGGACGTTGCGCGACAGCCGGTACTCGGCGTAGATGGCCGCCCCGAAATCGGTCCCGACGGCGCCGACGACGAGCGCTAGAACGGTCGCGACGATTCCGATCAGCAGTTTCCGCACCGGCACATTGTTGCCCACCGGGCGCCGGCAATCCGCTCCGTGCGGCTAATCAGCAGGTGAGGCGCTATCGTTAGGAGGCGAATAGCCGGTAACGGCTAGATGTCAGTCATGAAACTTGGCCGCCCGGACATCGACGTCCAGCGGTGTGCCAGGTGATTCCCGGCGCGCCGGAGGACCAGTTGGACCTACTGCTACTGACCGTCGATCCACACCCTGAGTCGGTCCTGCCTTCCTTATCGCTTTTGGCCCACGTCGTGCGCACCGCGCCGACGGAGGTGTCGTCGCTGCTGGAGGCTGGTAACTCGGACGTGGCGATCGTCGATGCGCGGACCGATCTGGCCGCCGCCCGCGGCCTGTGCCGGTTGCTCGGCACCACGGGTACCTCGGTGCCGGTCGTCGCTGTGATCAACGAAGGCGGCCTGGTCGCCGTCAACCACGAGTGGGGTCTCGACGAGATTTTGCTGCCCAGCACCGGGCCTGCCGAGATCGACGCGCGGCTGCGCCTGCTGGTCGGCCGCCGCGGCGGCACCGCAAACCAGGAGAACGTCGGCAAGATCACGCTCGGTGAATTGGTGATCGACGAAGGCACCTACACGGCCCGGCTGCGCGGGCGGCCGCTCGACCTCACCTATAAGGAGTTCGAGCTGCTGAAGTATCTGGCTCAGCATGCGGGCCGCGTGTTCACCAGGGCTCAGTTGCTGCAGGAGGTGTGGGGGTACGACTTCTTCGGCGGCACCCGCACCGTCGACGTGCATGTGCGGCGCCTGCGCGCAAAGCTCGGAACCGAGTACGAGTCACTGATCGGCACCGTGCGCAACGTCGGATACAAGGCGGTGCGCCCGACGCGGGGGCGGCCGCCGGCCGCCGACGCACACGAGGACGACTACGACCCCGAACTCGGTGACGTCGACGAACCTCTGGCCGATCGGCTGACCAGTCAGTGACCCAGATCGATTGGCGCACAGGCTTGTCCGACGCCGACCAGCGGCAGGTTCGCGACCTCATCGCGGCGGCCACGGACCATGACGGCATCGCTCCGGTCGGTGATCAGGTGCTGCGTGAGCTCGGCCGCGACCGCACGCGTCATCTACTGGCCGCCGATGGCGCGAACCTGGTCGGCTACCTGAACCTGGCCCCTGCCGACGGCGACGACCCGGCGATGGCGGAACTCGCGGTCCACCCGCAGGCCAGGCGCCGCGGCATCGGCACACAACTGCTGACCACCGGCCTGGCGCAGGGGGGTGCTACGGCGAGGGTGTGGGCCCACGGCAATCTCGAGCCCGCGCGGGCCTTGGCCGCGTCGGCGAACCTGGTGCCGGTACGGGAGCTGCTGCAGATGCGCCGGTCCGCCATCGGGCTGCCCGAGCTCAGCGACGTCGCCGGGGTGACCATCCGAACCTATGGCGGGCCCGCCGACGACGCCGAACTGCTCCGTGTCAACAATGCGGCGTTCTCGTGGCACCCTGAGCAGGGCGGCTGGACCGAGCACGACATCGCCGAACGACGCGGCGAGCCGTGGTTCGACCCCGACGGCTTGTTTCTCGCGTTCGACGACGACACCGGCCGGCTGCTCGGATTCCACTGGACCAAGGTGCACAATCCCGATCTCGGCGAGGTCTACGTCGTCGGCGTCGACCCGGCCGCACAGGGCCGCGGGCTCGGCTCGGTGCTGACGTTGGTCGGGTTGGACCATCTCGCGCAACGGCTTTCAGCAAGTTCACAGCCTGTGGTGATGCTTTACGTCGAGGCAGATAACTCTGCGGCGGTGAACACCTACCGAAAATTGGGTTTCGAGGTGGCTGTCGCGGATGTGGCGTACGCCGCCGCGCAGCCCGACTAGCTGTGAAATCGCCAAACCTGTTCACTGTCCGTTCACTTTCCATCCGCGAGCCGTCCACTGCGGCCGCATACGTTGCCGGGGAGTCTGCAGCCGTCAACGGAAAGTGGGATCAGTGAAGCTCAACAGCATTGGCAAGACCGTCGGGACCGCGCTGTCGGCAACCGCGATCGCGGCCCTCACGCTGACCGCGTGCGGCAGCGACAACAACGCCGGTACCGCTTCCAGCTCGGCCGCTTCGGGCAGCGCCGCGGCGTCGGCGGAGTGCGGTGGCAAGAGTGCGGTCACCGCAGAGGGCTCGACCGCGCAGCAGAACGCCATCGCGGAGTTCAACAAGGCGTGGGGCCAGGCCTGCTCGGGCAAGAACCTGTCGTACAACCCCACGGGCTCGGGTGCCGGCCGTGAGCAGTTCATCGCCAAGCAGGTCGACTTCGCCGGCTCCGACTCGGCCCTGAAGGGCGACCAGGTCAAGGCCGCGGCCGACCGCTGCGGTGGCAACCCGGCATGGAACCTGCCGCTGGTGTTTGGTCCCGTCGCGATGGCCTACAACCTCGAGGGCGTTGACAAGCTCGTCGTCAACGGCGAGGTGCTGGCGAAGATCTTCCAGGGCCAGATCACCAAGTGGAACGACCCGGCGATCGCCGCGCTCAACGCAGGCACCACCCTGCCGGACGTCGACATCAAGCCGATCTACCGCTCGGATTCGTCGGGCACCACCGACAACTTCCAGAAGTACCTGGCCGCGGCTGCCCCGCAGGCGTGGACCAAGGGTGACGGCAGCGAGTTCAACGGCGGCGCGGGCGAGGGTGCCCAGAAGTCGTCGGGCGTCGTGCAGGCCGTGCAGGCCACGCCGGGCGCCATCGGCTACGTGGAGAAGGGCTTCGCCGAGCAGGCCAAGCTTCCGTTCGCGCAGATCGACAGCGGTGCCGGTGCGGTCGAGCTGACCGACGAGTCGGCCGCGAAGGCCATCGACGCCGCCAAGTTCGCCGCCGAGGGCAACGACCTCGCGCTGGACCTGAAGTCGCTGTACGGCACCAAGGAGGCCGGTGCCTACCCGCTGGTGCTCGCGACCTACGAGATCGTGTGCTCCAAGGGCTACGACGCCGACACCGCCGCCGCCGTGAAGTCGTTCCTGACGGTGGCCGCCAACCAGGGACAGGCAAACCTGTCCGCTGCCGGCTACGTGCCGCTGCCGGACACCTTCAAAGAGCGTCTGGTCACGTCGATCAACGCAATCAGCTAGCCAGCTAGCCAGACAGTACGAATCTGGATGAGGATGGAATTCGGACCAAATGACCGACAGGGGCCCGGACGGGACAACAGTGACGACACCGAATCCATCTGAGTCGGGGTCGGGCGAAGTTCTCGCTTCGCCCTTCCCCGCACCAGAGCCGATATCAACGAATCCCTCCAGGGGAGCCAAGGTCCGCGCCGCGGACCGCATCTTCAAGGGACTCGCCGAGGGCGCGGGCATCCTGATCATCGCGCTGATCGCGGCGATCGGGGTGTTCCTGCTCTGGCGGGCCATCCCGGCGCTGGCCCGCAACGAGGAGAACTTCTTCCTCTACGGCGGCAACTGGATCACCACCGATACGTCGGCGATGCACTTCGGCATCCTCGACCTGCTGCAGGTCACCGTGTTCGTGTCGGTGTTCGCGCTGGTGCTGGCCATGCCGGTGGCGCTGGGCATCGCGATCTTTTTGACCCAGTACGCACCGCGACGCCTTTCGGGCCCGCTGGCGTACATGGTCGACCTGCTCGCCGCGGTGCCGTCGATCGTCTACGGCGTGTGGGGCCTGTACGTGCTGGCCCCGGTGCTCAAACCGCTCGCGGTGTGGCTCAACACCAACATGTCGTGGCTGTTCCTGTTCAAGACCGGCAACGCGTCGGTGGCAGGCGGCGGCACCATCTTCACCGCGGGCATCGTGCTCGCGGTGATGATCCTGCCGATCATCACCGCGGTTACCCGTGAGGTGTTCATCCAGACTCCGCGCGGCCAGATCGAGGCCGCCCTGGCGCTGGGCGCGACCCGCTGGGAAGTCGTGCGGACCACGGTCCTGCCGTTCGGGCTCTCGGGCTACATCAGCGGCGCCATGCTGGGCCTCGGCCGTGCCCTCGGTGAGACCATCGCGCTGCTGATCATCCTGCGGGGCACCCAAACCGCGTTCAGCTGGACGCTGTTCGACGGTGGCTACACGTTCGCGAGCAAGATCGCCGCCACCGCAAGCGAATTCAACGACCAGTACAAGGCGGGTGCCTACATCGCCGCCGGCCTGGTGCTGTTCATCCTCACGTTCGTGGTGAACTCGCTGGCCCGCGCCGCGGTTGCCGGGAAGGGACGTTCATGATGACCACGGCAGCGCTCGACCAACCGGTCAAGGCGCCCACGTTCCAGGGTGTGAGCCTGCGCCGCAAGCTGACCAACAACCTCGCGACCGGCCTGGTGACACTGTCGGTGCTGATCGCGCTGGTACCCCTGCTGTGGGTGCTGTACTCGGTGATCACCAAGGGTTTCGCGGCGATCACGTCGCCCGTGTGGTTCACCAACTCGCAGGCGGGCATGACGGCGTTCTCGCCGGGCGGCGGGGTCTACCACGCGATCGTCGGTACTGTCCTGCAGGGCCTGGTGTGCTCGCTGATCTCGATCCCGATCGGCGTGATGGTCGCGGTGTACCTCGTCGAATACGGCGGCGGCACCCGGCTGGGCCGGCTCACGACATTCATGGTCGACATCCTCACCGGTGTGCCCTCGATCGTGGCCGCGCTGTTCATCTACGCGCTGTGGGTTGCCACGCTGGGCTTCCAGCGCTCAGGCTTCGCGGTGTCACTGTCCTTGGTGCTCTTGATGATCCCTGTCATCGTGCGCGCCACCGAGGAGATGCTGCGCATCGTGCCGATGGATCTGCGTGAGGCCAGCTATGCGCTCGGCGTGCCGAAGTGGAAGACCATCCTGCGCATCGTGATCCCGACGGCGCTGTCGGGCATCGTCACGGGCGTGATGCTGGCGCTGGCCCGCGTGATGGGTGAGACCGCGCCGCTGCTGATCCTCGTGGGCTACGCCCAGGCGATGAACTTCGACATGTTCGGCGGGTTCATGGGGTCGCTGCCCGGCATGATGTACGACCAGATCTCGGCGGGCGCGGGCGCGAACCCGGTGCCCACCGACCGGCTGTGGGGTGCGGCGCTCACGCTCATCCTGCTCATCGCGCTGCTCAATGTCGGCGCGCGGCTGGTCGCCCGATTCTTCGCCCCCAAGAAGGTATAGGAGCTCCCATGGCCAAGCGGCTGGATCTCAAAGACGTCAACATCTACTACGGCTCGTTCCACGCGGTGGCCGACGTCGCGCTGTCGGTGCAGCCGCGCAGCGTGACGGCGTTCATCGGCCCGTCCGGATGCGGCAAGTCGACCGTACTGCGCACGCTCAACCGCATGCACGAGGTCATCCCCGGTGCGCGGGTCGAGGGTTCGGTGCTGCTCGACGGTGAGGACATCTACGGCGCCGGGGTCGACCCCGTGGGCGTGCGCAAGACCATCGGCATGGTGTTCCAGCGGCCGAACCCGTTCCCCACCATGTCGATTCGGGACAATGTGGTGGCGGGCCTGAAGCTGCAGGGCGTGCGCAACAAGAAGACCCTCGACGAGGTGGCGGAGCGCTCGCTGCAGGGCGCCAACCTGTGGAACGAGGTCAAGGACCGGCTGGACAAGCCCGGTGGCGGGCTCTCGGGTGGTCAGCAGCAACGGTTGTGCATCGCCCGCGCCATCGCCGTGCAGCCCGACGTGCTGCTGATGGACGAGCCGTGCTCCGCGCTCGACCCGATCTCGACGCTGGCGATCGAGGATCTCATCGCGACGCTCAAGCTCGATTACACCATCGTCATCGTCACGCACAACATGCAGCAGGCCGCGCGCGTGAGCGATCAGACCGCGTTCTTCAATCTCGAAGCCACCGGCAAGCCCGGCCGGCTGATCGAGATCGACGACACCGAGAAGATCTTCTCCAACCCCAGCAAGAAGGCGACCGAGGACTACATCTCGGGCCGTTTCGGCTGAGTTCACTCTCCGGCTTTTTGGCCGCGAGATTTCTCCCGCGAGCAGACGCCGCGGTACCCCTGGAAGCGCTTTCCCGGGTACCGCGGCGTCTGCTCGGCATGGGAACTAGGGCGTGGGAACTAGGGGGTCAACACCACGCGGGTGCCGGAGGGTTCGGCGGCGGTCCACGCGTCGGCGACCTCGGCCAGTGGCCGCGCCACCGTGCGGAGTTCGAGCTCACCGGCCGCCACCAGTGCGAACAGGCGCGCCAAGCCCTCGGTGCGGGCCTGCACGAGCGCGTCGGGCGGGATGCTGCCGATGCCCACGCCGCACAGCGTGATACCGGTACCGCGCAGCACGCCCGCGTCCAGTGGCAGCGTCGGGCCTGCCATCGAACCGATCTGCACGAACCGGGTGGCGTGATAGTGCGCGGCGGAGTGGCTCGCCGCCAGCGCGGTCAGCGTCGTCGCGGCGGGCTCACCCCACAGATAGTCGAGCACCGCGTCGAACGGGCGCTCGGCATGCAATGCGGTGACACGCTCACCCAATTCCTCTGTGCCCAGGGCGATCACGTCGTCGGCACCCGCCGAGCGCAGCCAGTCGAGCCGTCCGCGGTCGCGGCCCGCGACCACCACGCGGCCCGCACCGAACTCGGTCTTGGCGAGCTGGGCGGCCATCGAGCCGGTGACCCCGGTGGCGCCCAGGATCAACACGTGCGCGCCAGGTGTGACGGCCGCGGCGTGCGACAGGGCCAGCCACGCCGAGACGCCGGGATTGGGGATCGCGGCGGCGGTGACCGAATCGAGGCCGGCGGGCACCTCGACCGCGCCGGCCGGATCGACCAGCGTGCGCTGCGCCATGGTGCCCTGTGAGCCCAACGCTCCGGTGTACACCCGACGGCCGTCGGCGAGGCGCGCCACACCGTCCACGCCGGGGATGGCGGGCAGCTGAATTTCCTTGCTGGCGTAGTGCTTTCCTGATACCAGGCCGCGCGTGAGATTGGTCAGGGCGGCGGCCTCGACATCGGCCACCTCGGCGCCGTCGCGCGGCTGTGGTTCGGGGAATTCGGCGTAGGCGGGGACGGCGCCCCACTCGTTGACGACCGCGGCCAACATGGCGGCTCCTTTGGTTTCGGTGGATATCGTTTCTGTGGAAACAATGTACGACGCCGCCGCGGGGATGGCAATATGGTTTCCATGAAAACCAAGCTCGAGCTGATCGACGCCATCACCGAGCTCATCGGTGTGGTCGGAGACAGGTTCGACGGTGACGACGACGGTGACGCCGAACGCGACTTCATCGCAGGCAGGCTGCCGGCCCGGCTGGAGGCCACGGCGAGGGAACTGCCGACGCTGTCGATGCACCTGCTGGCGGCCATCGCCGACGGTCCGGTGAGCGTGGTCGGGCTGGCCGCCAGGTCCGGGCAGCTCAAGGGCACCGTGTCCAAGCACGTGCACCGCCTGGTCGAGGCAAACCTGGTCTCCCGCAACCCGATTCCCGGAAACCGCAAAGAGGTCGAGCTCGTGCTCACGCCCGACGGCAAACGTGTCGCCGACGTACACCGGCAGCTGCACGACGAGATGAACGGCGGCTTCCGGGATTTCCTGAGGCGCTACAGCAGCGCCGAATTACAGGTACTGGTAAAGGTCTTGGGTGACCTCGCGGCCGCCAGCAAGGACGGCATCCGGTTGGTGGCGGCCGATCAGGCCCCGATCACTGCTGGGCCGTGACGGTTTCGCCGTCGGGGTACCGGCCGGTCACCTGGAAGATGACCCGGCGGGCCACCTCGACGGCGTGGTCGGCGAACCGCTCGTAGAACCGGCTCAGCAGCGTCACGTCGACCGCCGAGGTGACGCCGTACTTCCACTCGCGGTCCATGAGCACCGTGAAGAGGTGACGGTGCAGATCGTCCATCGCATCGTCCTCTTCTTGGATCCTGGCGGCCTTCTCGGGATCCCGAGTGACCAGAACCTCACGCGCAGCGTGGCCCAATTCGACTGCGACCCGGCCCATTTCGGCGAAATAGCCGTTGACTTCCTCGGGCAGCGCGTGCTGCGGGTGCCGACGACGGGCGATCTTGGCGACATGCAGGGCCAACGCGCCCATCCGGTCCACGTCGGCCACGATCTGGATCGAGCCGACCACCGAACGCAGATCCCCGGCCACCGGGGCCTGCAAGGCCAGCAGCACGAACGCGGATTCCTCGGCCTTGGAGCTCAACGCCGTCATCTGGTCATGGTCGGTGATGACCTGCTCGGCCAGCACCAGGTCGGCCTGCAGCAGGGCCTGGGTGGCACGCTCCATCGCGGTACCCGCCAACTCGCACATCGCGCCGAGTTGATCCGTCAGGGAATCCAATTGTTCGTGGTACTGGGTACGCATGTACCAAGATTAGGCATGCACCGACCGATAGTCACGATGCCAGTGGTGAACGGACGGTGAATGCCGTTCGGCGTGCCTTATTCGCAGGTCGTGTCGGCCGCGTTGGTGACGGCCAGGTCGTCCGGCAGATGCGTCGGCTGGGTGCTGGAGCCGTGCACCACGTGTACCTGCACGGGTGATCCGCTCGGCGTCGGCGCGTTGACCGCGTTGAAATCGGAACCGAGCACCACCTGCACGGTGTCGCCCATGCCGTTCACCCGCTCGATGGTCGGGTTGGCGAACGACGACGCCACGGTCGCGGCGGCCTCCTC
Source organism: Mycolicibacterium mageritense (assembly GCF_010727475.1). NCBI lineage: Bacteria > Bacillati > Actinomycetota > Actinomycetes > Mycobacteriales > Mycobacteriaceae > Mycobacterium > Mycolicibacterium mageritense. The sequence goes on along the minus strand of NZ_AP022567.1, from coordinate 1,268,261 downwards.
GTTGCCGGGGGAGAAGAACACCGTGGTGGCGGGCAATTGGCCGGGATAGTCGTCGGGCGTGGAGACCTGGAAGCCGTGCTGCTGCAGCTCGGTGGCCGCGGTCGCGGCCAGGCCGCTCTGGCCGGTCGAGTTCGACACCTGGACCGTGATGTGCTGCGGGTCGGTCGTGACGGCGTTGACCAGCTCGGCGGCTCCGGGTTCCGCGGGTGCGGGGGTCTCGGTGACAGTCGATGGACTCTCCGACTGCGCGGCCTGATCGTGCGGCGAGGCCGCCGTCGACTCGGGCGTTCCGGGAACCGGGGTGTTGTCGGCATTCTTCTCGCCCGGCAGCGGATCGTCGTTGATGATCGCGTCGAACAGCGCCTTCATGTCATCGGTGCGCGGCGTCTCGTTGCCGTACTCGTCGGCGTACCCCACTGTCGGCACCGTCACGAACGTGATCCGGCCCGCGTTCACGCCCTGCACGGACTGGCCGAGATCCACCAGATCCTTGGTCTTGATGTTGTCGACGAAGCTGTCCTGGATGAACATGTTGACGACGTTGTTGAGCTTGTTCAGCGAGAAGAACGTGTCCTTGGAGATCAGCGATCTCAACAGAGAGGACAGGAACAGCTGCTGGCGTTTGATGCGGCCATAGTCGCCGTTGAACTCCGTCGTGACCTGGCGGGCCCGCACATAGTTCAGCGCGGTGTGCCCGTCGACCATCTGCCTGCCGGCGTTCGGCAGCACGGTGCCCAGCTCGTAGTCCTCCAGCGGCGTCGTCGAACACACCTCGACCCCGCCGAGCGCGTCGACCATCTTGGCGAAGCCGGCGAAGTCGACCGCCATGAAGCGGTTGATGTACAGGCCCGACATCTTCTGGATGACCTTCACCAGGCATTTCGGGCCACCGAACGCGAACGCGGAGTTCAGCTTGCTCTCGGTGTAGACCGTGTCGGGGCCGTAGGTGCCGGTCTCCTCGTCGTACAGCGGGCCGTACTGCGCGGTCTCAGGGTTCCACGGTTCGCACTCGATCGGATTGATCGCGAGGTCGCGCGGAAACGACACCGCGACGACGCGTTCCCGGTTGGCCGGGATGTTCACCAGCATGATGGTGTCCGACCGGGCGCCGCCGGCGTCCTCGGTGCCGCCCGCGCCCATGCCCGCGTTCTCGCCGAAGCGGCTGTCCACGCCGACGATCAGGAAGTTCTCGTCGCCGAACTGGGCGTTGGCGTCGACGATGTCACGTGAGTTGGGATCGAGCGCGGAGACCTTGTTGAGCAGGTTGTTCTTCGACGACTGCCATTGCCACGCGCTGCCGGTCAGCACGAGCGTCAGCACCGCGATCAAAGCCGCGGCGACGCGGCCGGCGAGCATGGCCCTGCTGTGGCGCGGCACGACCAGCGGGGTGATCTCGGTCGGCGGATCGGCGGGCGCGCGGCGGGCCGCACGAGCGGGCGGCACGCGGCCGGCCCGCCACACGGCGTGTGCCGGGCGCGCGTGGTCCAAGTCGGCGTCGTCGTCGATGCCCGAAACGGCCGGGATGACCTCGGTGGCTTGCGCGTCCTCGTCGGGCTCCGATACTGCGGGGATGACCTCGGTCGGTTCGGGGACGGGCGCGGCGACGAACTCGTACTCGTACTCCGGCTCGGCCGGTTCGGGTTCGGTCTCGGCCACGTACTCGGGTTCGAACTCCGGTTCCGACTCCGGCTCGGTGACGTACTCCGGCTCGGCGGCGTACTCCGAATAGTCCGGCGCGAATGCCTGCTCGGGTGTGAACGGGTATTCGTAGGCGGGCTCGGGGTCCTGCTCCGGTTCGGGTTCAGGTTCGGCGCGCCGGCGGCGGGGCCGCAGGGCGGGCTCGGCGCCGTCACCCGACATCTTGGCGATCAGGTCGGCGACGGTGACACCGTCGGTGTGGTTTCCCGACGGCTGCTCGGGCGTGGCTGTGGGCTGCTCGGGATACCCGTAATCGAGGTTATCGAGATGATCTAGACGTTCCCACGGCGCGGCTCCTGGCAATGGTTGCGGCGATCGGGTAAGCCATTGGTTGTCCGACTCGTCCTCGGGGGCTCGGTGGCGTCGGCGACCAGGAGTGGCGTTGTCACCGTCACTCATGTCCAACCGGCCTCCGACTCTGTGGGGTGCGCGTCGGCGCGCATCTGTCTACGTCTGACGTTGTTGTCATGGTTGTCTAGCAGCGTTCGGGGTGTCTGCGCCACTCGGGAGCCCGCTGCGACAAGATCCTCATCGTACTGACGAACCCTGCGCGACAACCAGTCAGACGAGGTGACGGGGTTATCTCAAAGTTGTCTCGGCCCGTTGACCGCGTCCGTCAACACCATTGCGTTTTCAATCACCCGCCGGAGTGCATGACATCGGCTCCCGCGGGCACCGCGCAATCGTCGGGATCGTCGAGCCAGCCTTCGGGCAGCGACACCGACGCGGCAGACCCCTGCCTGCCCCTCGGGCCACCTGCCGCGGGCGGGAACGGCGCGTCACGATCCACCTGATCGAGCAACTCGTCGAGTTCTCGCAAAGTTTTGACCAACGCCAGGGCACGGCGCAGGTCGGCGCCCGCGGGGAAGCCGTGCAGGTACCAGGCCACGTGCTTGCGGATGTCGCGCATGCCCTTGTCCTCACCGAAGTGCGCGCTGAGCAGCTCGCCGTGGCGGCGGACGATGTCGGCGACCTCGCCGAGCGTCGGCGGTGTGGGGATTTCTCGTCCGGTGAACGCCGCGGACAGCTCGGCGAACAGCCACGGCCTGCCCAGGCAGCCCCGGCCGATCACGACGCCGTCGCACCCGGTGGCAGCCATCATGGCCAGCGCGTCGTCGGCTTCGAAGATGTCGCCGTTGCCCAGCACCGGGACGCTCGTGACGTGCGCCTTGAGCGCCGCGATCTGGTTCCAGTCGGCCGTGCCGGAGTAACGCTGCGACGCTGTGCGGGCGTGCAGCGCGACAGCGGCTGCGCCCTCTTCGGCGGCGATGCGGCCCGCGTCGAGATGCGTGTGGTGAGCGTCGTCGATGCCGACCCGGAACTTGACAGTCACCGGGATGTCCGTGCCCGCGACGCCGCGCACGGCGGCCGCGACGATCTGGCCGAACAGCCGGCGCTTGTACGGCAGGGCCGCACCGCCGCCGCGCTTGGTGACCTTGGGCACCGGGCAGCCGAAGTTCATGTCGATGTGGTCGGCCAACCCCTCGTCGGCGATCATCTTGGCCGCACGGAACGTGGTCTCCGGGTCGACGGTGTAGAGCTGCAGCGAGCGCGGCGATTCGTCGGGGGCGAACGTCGTCATGTGCATGGTCACCGGATGGCGCTCGACCAGGGCGCGCGCGGTGACCATCTCACACACATACAGACCGCTCACGGTTCCGGCCCTGGCGATCTCGAGTTCGCGGCACAGCGTGCGGAACGCGACGTTGGTCACCCCGGCCATCGGGGCGAGCACGACGGGACTGGGCAACGCGAACGGCCCGATCCGCAGCTGGGATCGGGCCGACGCTTCCGGCGGGTTTACGGCGACGACGATGACGACACCAACAGGTTCTTCATGGCCTTCTTCTCGGCCACCTTGCGCTCGCGCTCCAGGCGGCGTTCCTTGGCCACCTCGAACTTCTCGCAGGCGTCCTCGAGCTCCTTGACCAGGCGGCCGAGGTCGTCGCGCAGCCGCGCGCCCTCGCCGGTGAAGTCCTCACGCTCGAAGATGCGCCACTTCTTCAGCACCGGCATCACGACGTCGTCGAGGTGGATCCGCGGGTCGTACACACCGCCGACGGCGATGATGACGGCCTTGCGGCGGAACTCGGGCACGGTGAACCCGGGCATCTTGAAGTTGTCGAGCACCCGGTGCAGCGACGCCATCGCCTGGTTGGGGGCGATGTCCAGGCCCGCGGCAGAGACGTCGCGGTAGAAGATCATGTGCAGGTTCTCGTCACCGGAGATGCGCTGCAAGAGCTGATCGGCGATGGGCTCGTCGCACGCCTTGCCGGTGTTGCGGTGCGACACGCGCGTCGCGAGCTCCTGGAACGTCACGTAGATGACGGAGTCGAACAGGCTCTCGGCGAACAGGTCGCCCTGCTGGTTCTGGCCGGGGGAGAAGCCGCGGGTGACCTGCTCGACGCGCAGCTCTTCCAGCTGAACCGGGTCGGCCGCGCGGGTGACGACGAGGTAGTCCCGCAGCGCGATGCCGTGCCGGTTCTCCTCGGCGGTCCAGCGGTTGACCCAGTGTCCCCAGGCGCCGTCCATACCCATGTTCATCGCGATCTCGCGGTGATACGAGGGCAGGTTGTCCTCGGTGAGCAGGTTCTGCACCATGGCGGTCTGGGCGACCTCGGAGAGCTTCGACTGCCCGGGCTCCCAGTCCTGACCGCCCAGCGCGTAGTAGTTCTTGCCGTCGGACCACGGGATGTAGTCGTGAGGATTCCAGTCCTTGCGCATCCGCATGTGCCGGTTGATCGCCGTCTCGACGACGGGTTCAAGCTCGTGCAGGAGCTGGAGGTCGGTGTATTCCTTCGACATCAGTCCGTGGCCTCCCAGTTATCTGTACCTGTTGGTTGCAGTCAATATATCTGTGTATCCCGGTGACATCAAGTTGTGTCGGGCGCATGTCGCACGTACTCGGTACCGGAAACCGCTGTGACCGCTACGATTCCCTGACGCGTGCGACCCAGCTCACGCGCAGTTCTCACCACCCACTGCATTCCCCTCAGACTCGGAGGTCATTCACAAGTGAAGAAGCTCGTCGTTTTCGGGGGGACAGTCGTCGCTGCCGGTGCCGCGATGTCGGCGGCTCTGGTGGGAGCGGGTGTCGCCGTCGCGGCTCCCGACGTCGTCGGTCAGACCTACTCCGATGCCGCGACGGCCATCGAAGACGACGGCGGTACGCCCAAGATCGCTGTGACGGTCGGCAGCAAGCTGTCCCAGAGCGACTGCATCGTCACCAACGCCTGGAACGCACCGACCTTCGAGCACACCGGTGGCGTCGTGATGGTGTCCCTGAACTGCGACGGCGACCACGCCACGGCCACCACCCCTGGCGCGTCGGTGGCCAGCCCCGCCGGGCGCGAGGCCAAGGCGGCCGCTGACGAGGCGCAGGCAGCTCAGGAGCAAGAGCTCGCTGAGGTCAGCACCCCCGACGAGTAACCGAACGGTTCGGTGCTGTTCATGTTGAAGCTGCCTGGAATCCGCGGTTAGATAAACCCACTCCGTCAGTGTCCTGGGGAGTTCCTGGAGAGTCCCTGGCCACTGGACTACGGACTGCGGCTGCGTGCCGTGGGCGATCAACTGAACTACGCGCGGAGGTCGACGTGAAGAAACTGATGGTGACGAGCGTCGGTGCCGGTGCTTTCACGGTGTTGGCACTGCTCGGGGCCGGTACCGCGGCCGCTGCACCGGATGTGGTGGGCCAGACGTATTCCGACGCCTCGACGGCGATCGAAGACGACGGCGGCACTCCCAAGGTCGCTGTGACGGTGGGTAGCAAGCTGCCGCAGGACGAGTGCGTGGTCACCAACGCGTGGGACGCGCCGTTCGTGCGCGACGCCGGCGACGAGTACACCCACGCCGACAGTGAGGTCATGCTGTCGCTGAACTGCGACGGCGGCTATGCAACGGCGACGCACCCGGGTGCGTCGATGGCCAGCCCGGCCGGGCGCGAGGCCAAGGCCGCGGCCGACGAAGCCGCCGCTGCCGAGGAAGAAGAGCTCGCCGAGGCCAGCACGCCCGACGAGTAGCTCTCAGAAGCTGGGCACGCGGCCCAGAAGCAGATCCACGCAGTAGTCGATGAACTGTTCGCGGCTGGCCGGCAACCGATCGTTGAGGTAGGCGGTGAACAGCGCCGTCAGTGCGCCGATCAGGCTCGTGGCCACCATGGCCTGTCGCACCGGGTCGGCGATGCGGGTCAGCTTGTGCTGCAACAGGTCGATGAAACTCGGCATCCATTCCGCGCCTGAGCGGGTGAGCACCGGCTCGGACTCCGGGGCCAGGAGCAGCACGCGTCCGCGCGTCGGGTCGTCGACCATCAGCGCCACGAACCGCTCCACCGCCTCCCTCGGGGTCTGTGCGGTCGACAGCGCCGCCATGGCCTTGGTGCAGACGTCGTCGTAAACCGCGCGGACGAACTCGTCGCGGTCGGCGAAGCTCTCGTAGAAGTATCGTTCGGTGAGCTCGGCGTCTCGGCAAACCGCGCGCACGGTCAGAGCCGGGCCCTCGGCGCTGCCGAGCAATTTCACGCCGGCGGCGATGAGTTCATCGCGGCGTAAGGCCGAACGTTCCCCCAGGGGGACGCCTGACCATCGGCGCGAGCGTTGACCGGACGGCACGTGTGCTCCTAAGCTCTTCGTGACAACATCTGTAGTCAAAATCGAGTGGACATTTTCGTCCTGCGGCAGAAAGTGCACCTGTGACTCAAGATACTTCTGAGACATGCCCGGTGACCAGCGGTTCCGCTGCGTTGGCGACTGGGTGCCCGGTCGGCCCCGGCGGGTACGACGCGCCGCCCACGCCGCTCGGCCCCGACTCGCTGACGTGGAAGTACTTCGGTGACTGGCGCGGCATGCTGCAGGGGCCGTGGGCCGGCTCCATGCAGAACATGCACCCGCAACTCGGTGCGGCCGTCGAAGAGCACTCGATCTTCTTCCAGGAGCGCTGGCCGCGGCTGCTGCGCTCGCTGTACCCGATCGGCGGTGTCGTGTTCGACACCGACCGCGCCCCGCAGACCGGCGCCGAGGTACGCGACTATCACGTCAACATCAAAGGTGTCGATTCCCAGGGGCGCCGCTATCACGCGCTGAACCCCGACGTCTTCTACTGGGCGCATTCGACGTTCTTCGTCGGCACGATCATCGTGGCCGACCGGCTGGCCGGCGGCATCACCGAGGCCGAGAAGCGCCAGCTGTTCGAAGAACACAAGCAGTGGTACTCGATGTACGGCATGAGCATGCGGCCGGTGCCGGAGACCTGGGAGGACTTCCAGATCTACTGGGACCACATGTGCCGCAACGTGTTGGAGAACAACAAGGCCGCGCGTGACGTGCTCGACCTGTCCGAGTTGCCCAAGCCGCCGTTCGCGTCGAAGATGCCGGACTGGCTGTGGGCGCTGCAGCGCCGCTACATCGTGCACCCGCTGTTCGTGTGGTTCACGGTCGGCCTGTATGACCCCGCGGTGCGGGAACTGATGGGCTACACGTGGTCCGAGCGCGACGAGCGGCGGCACCGCCTGCTCGGCAAGGTGATCGGTCACATCTTCAAGCTGGTGCCGGTGCGACGCCGCATGCACCCGCGGGCCCGCGCCGGGTGGGACCGCGCCACGGGCCGCATTCCCGCCGACACTCCGCTGGTGCACACGCCCGCGCGCAATCTGCCGCCGATCGGGCACCGCGACAACGGAATGCACTACTGCCCGAAGGTTTGAGAACGCCCGCTCAGCGGCCCACGAGCGAGCGGTACTGCGGGCAATAGACGTCGACCGCACCCCAGATCAGATTGACGGCCACGCCCTTCTCCAGGCCGTTGGAGGTCAGCTGGCTCAGGATGCTGCGCACCGTGCGGGCCGGCTCGATCTTGCCCGCTGCGACCTTGTCGCAGATCCCGTGGCCGGCCTGGATGGCTTCCTCGGGGGAGTTCATGGGGACGTTGAGCTGCTTGACGATCTCGAGGAACCTGTCGTCCTCGGTGCTGGCATGTGCCGGCGCGATTCCGAACGCCATGGCCGCGGACAGCGCGCACGCGCTGAGCGCTGTGGCGATGACCCGAGCGGGCAGGTGCCGCGGAGAACGCAGGGACAGCATCGTCGCTCCTTCGATTCAATTGCCGAGCCTGTCGATAAACGATACGGCCAGCCGGCCGCCGTCGTGCGGCGACCGTGAGATGGCTTTTGCGGGTCGGCTACGCGGCGGTAATTGCGCGGCAACGGCGTTCGCCGAACCTGGTCGCATGTCGAGCATCTATGACCAGATCGGTGGGGCCGAGTCGTTGGAGGCGGTGGTCGACGATTTCTATGACCGTGTGCTGGCCGACGAACGCCTGGCGGGCTTCTTCACCGGAACCAACATGGCCCGGCTCAAGGGCAAGCAGGTGGAGTTCTTCGCGGCCGCCCTTGGCGGACCGATCCCGTACACCGGCGCACCGATGCGTCAGGTCCATCAGGGCCGCGGCATCACCATGGGGCATTTCGACTTGGTGGCCGGGCATCTCGCCGACAGCCTGGCGGCGGTGGGCGTCCCGGAAGCCATCGTGGACCAGATCCTCGGTGCGATCGCACCGCTGGCGAACGAGATTGCGACTGCGCGCAGCGCATGACCTGCGCTGATGGCTGAAGTGGTGCCCCCACCAGGGCTCGAACCTGGGACCTGCGGATTAAAAGTCCGTAGCTCTACCAACTGAGCTATAGGGGCGCGGAGAAACAGGATACTTGGTGTGCGAAGCGGTGTCTCCAGCCGCCCGGAACAGGCCTGCGACCATTGGGTTTGAGGATTTGGGCATTCGTACCCTAAGCTATCGAAGCTCCCAACGGACAACGTCGCGAGTACCCCGGAGAGATTCGGATTAGGCCCCCATCGTCTAGTGGCCTAGGACGCCGCCCTTTCACGGCGGTAGCACGGGTTCGAATCCCGTTGGGGGTACGCAACGCGGAAACGCGGAGCACGCAGGAAAAGCAAGGCCCTGTGGCGCAGTTGGTTAGCGCGCCGCCCTGTCACGGCGGAGGTCGCGGGTTCAAGTCCCGTCAGGGTCGCCATCACGGCGAGGCACTTCGGTTTGCAAGAGCCGACGCCTTCCGGCCAGGTAGCTCAGTTGGTACGAGCGTCCGCCTGAAAAGCGGAAGGTCGCCGGTTCGATCCCGGCCCTGGCCACTGAGAGAACCCACTGGCGACGGTGGGTTTTTCTGTGTCTAAGAAGCGGACGAAGAAGTAGTCCCACCGCCCTGTCACTCGCCGCGCGTAACCTCCCGCCGTGGTTATCACCCGGCACGCCGTCCGCATCCGGATCACGCTGGCCGGAACCACGGTGTGGAAGGTGGCGTACACCGTGACTGAACGCGGTCGGGAGTCGAACTTCATCACGCACCACGCCGCCGAGGCCGCGGCCCGGCAACTGGGTGCAGAACCTCTTGGCGGATCGGCGGCCGGGCATTGTCTGTGGAGGCCGTCTACAGCGAAGAGTTTGGCGGACAGCCTCGAGCACGCGCGCCCGGGTGACGTCATCGTGGTCGCCGCAGCGGATCGTCTCGGCCGCGACGTGCCGGAGATGAGCAACACGATCCGGGAGCTCCGGGAGAAGGCGATCACCGTCCGCGCACTCCGCGAAGTCCTCGACAGCAGCACGCCGGTCGGCGAGGCGATGCTGAACCTCCTCATCGCCGTGGGCGGGATCGAGCTTGCCTACGGCAAGGAGCGCCGCGCAGCGAGCCGGGCCGCCCGCAAAGCCCGTGGCCAGTCCATCGGCCGGCCCAAGGCACTGAGCGAATCGAAGGCAGCGCAGCTCGTGCGACTGGTTCGCGCCGGGGAGCCGGTCGCGATGGCCGCCGAGGCATTCGGGATCAGCCGCGCTTCGGCGTACCGGATCGTGAAGGACGCTGCCCTCGACGGTCCCGAGACAGAGGAGAAGGTGGCATGACCGCCCACGACCCCTGCCGCCGAAGCGCTCCGTGCACGGTTCCGCCGAGAGGAAGCGGCCGTGCACGCCGCGGGTTACCTCACCATCGCCGACGCGATGGAGCTGCTCGGCGTCGCCCGCTTCACGGTTACCCGGATGATCGGTGACGGGAGGCTGCGGGTCGAGCGGGTCGATGACCGCGTCGTCACCCGGCGCGGGTGGATCGCCGCCGTGCAAAAGTAAGGACGCCGCGGCGTGGCGTCGGGAGAACGGATACCTGTCCGTGGCCGAAGCAGCCGCCGAGCTCGGCATCACGCGTCAAGCACTGAACGTCAGGATCCAGAGGGGGCAGCAGGTCACGGTGCGGGCCGGCGCTGATACCCCGACTCCGGGCGCGTGGCTAATCCGTGCCGAAGACGTGGACAGCGCCGGGCGGCGTAACCCGAACCGGCACAGCAGTTACGAACACGTGACGCACCGACACGCGGCGCCGATACCGTCTGGTGTACTTCTGCGGTAGCGGTCGGGGGACCGCGGTGAGGGGGAACCGTGGCGAAGGGATCGCCGATCCTTCGGGCGTGGAACGATGCCTTCAAACCTTCGTGCCGCAGCCGTGGGATGCGGTTCGTCACTGCGACCGGGTTTGTCCTCGACAAGGTTTACCTGACCGAGCTCTTCTATCCCCAGGTGTTTCACCCGGACAAGGATCCGGACCGGCTGCGGATCACCTGGACCGTCGACATCAAGCCGCTCGCCGTCGACGAGATCCTGTGGGCCGCTTTCATGCCCGATGAGGTGATGGGTCCGCAGAAGCGGATCAACCGCCGCGTGAACGGGGCCTTCAAGGTCCAGCCGTTGCGGATCGGCAGCGGCCACCGCGACGTCCCTGCGACCGACGACCCGGACTGGGATCCGGTACTCGATGAGTTCGACCGCATCCGTGCCGAGTTCATCACCATGCACCCGACGGCCAACGACTACGCAGCGGTGGTGGAGCAACACCCCGACGGCATCGCCCCGAACCGGGCCTTGACCCGCACCGTCACCGCGCTGATCGCCGCCGGCCGCAACGCTGACGCAGCCCGGATGGCCGACGACGCGGTTGCACGCGGTGAGCGTGGCGGGATGTCCTCGACGGTGGACGTGCTCAAATACCTGGCCGCCTACGCAAAGGGCCCCGAGGCCTACGCGGCGTTCACCGCGAGCCTGACCCCGACGCACGACTACCAGGTGCTGTGCGAGACCCAGCGCACCATCTCGAGTGATCTGATCCGCGAGCACCACCCAGGCATCATCGGCCACCACCTGCGCAGCATGAACGGTTCCGACCCGTGGGCCATCGTGCTCAGTGCCCGCCCTCCTACCGGAGTGCCGGCGGACTTCTCGACGTCGCTGTACCTGCAGGCCGCCGGCACCGCCGACGCCATACAGATCGAGTTCTGCCGTCCTGGCGGCGCCGACATCGGCGCGGTGTCGGTGCGTTCGGTCGTCGGCCACCCGCACACCGGACCCGCGGAGCTCGACGTCGACATCGTGCTGCCGCGCAGCGTCCAGACGATCAGCCGTCACGAGGTGTTCACCGCGGAGGAAGCCGCCGAGATGTTCGAGCGGTTCTACCGGACCGACACCATCGGCGACGGCTACGTGCTGCGGCCGGTCGAGGGGTACACCGCCGACGGCGGCTACATCGACCTGCGGTAAACCCCGTGACCGGCCGAGTTCATCGCCTGATCGTGATCGACCGCACCAGTGCCTGCGCCGACGTCAGGTCGTCTCCGCTGTCGAAGTACGCGGCCACCTGCAGGTGGCCGGCGCTGCTCACCACGAAGCCGTAGAGCGCCGGCAGCCGCCCATCTTCGGCGAGGCGGTACGTCAGGTAGTGCACGCCGTTCTCCGACCACTCGGCGTCGTCGAACCCCCGCGGCGACACATGGGCCTTCACCTGTTGCAGGCGAACGGCGGGGGCGTCGCCCCTCGGGTTGCCCCACGGGCTGAGCATCGCCGTCAGACCCGGGCGCCAGAACACCGCGCGCGACGAGCCCGCGTCTTGGTCGATGCGGAAGTTCATCGGTTCGGGCACCGTGAGCACCCAGTCCGCGGTGAGCTCGTGGTAGGCGTTCACGACGGGGAACTGCGGGTTGAGCGCCGGCGGTGTCGGCTCATCCGGATCACGCGGGGCGCCCTCGGGGTCTTCGACGAACGCGTCTTCGTGCCGGACGAACGCTGAGCCGGGCGGCGCCTGGAGGTACGGCAGGATCGCGCGGTCGTAGTTGGCGATCTCGTTGAGCGACAACAGGTTCACGTGGCCGGAGTCCGCCAAATACTCGGGGGTCTCATCCCCAGCGGTGAACACCCAGCCCGAGCCGTCGCGGTACATGTAGCCGACCGGGCTGCCGTCCACCAGGATTCGGTCCGTAGCGAAGCAACCATCGTCGGCAGCGAGGCCCGGCACGATGTCCTCGGCCGACAAGCGGAACTTCTTGTTCGCCACCCCCAACCTGCTAACGACGGCCGGTGTCAGCGCGCGGGAACAGCAGCGCCGGATCCACCGTGCGGGCAAGTGCGCGCTGAACGGATCGCAGCAGCACCAGGGCTTCGGGGTCGGTGAACGGGCTGACCAACTCGAACTCCACCCCGGCGCCGAACATGTCGCTGGCCCAACTGATCTCGGCCAGGAACTGAATACGGGACCAGTCCCTCGTCGACAGCTCCGGCTTGTCACGGCCGAGCTGGTCCCGGAGCCGGGCGACATCGGCGTCGAAGTCGGCCCTGCCGGCGTAGCCGAGCGCTTCGATAGGCAGCGACCGCCCAGAGGCGATCCCGCCCCACACCGACAACGCAGTGGCCAGGAAACGCTTCTGCTCCGACGACAACACGGGGCCGGCGGCAGCGTCGCGTCGCAGCTGCTCGCCGTGGTCGGTGACCGCTGTCGCGACTTCATCCGGCGTGGACCCGATGTGTGCGATGAACGCGTCGCTGGTGGCTGTGCTCAGCGCACCGATTCCTGGACCGAGCCGCATCCGTGGTCCGGCGGCCGCCGCGAAGATCTGCTCGACCACCAGCCCCTGACCGGGTTCGGCCGAGCCCCGAAGGTGCGTGCAGTACTCGACCCACAACGACTCGTCGCTCATTGCGATGTAACCGCTGGACCGCACTCCGCACACTCCCGGCAGCCTCGGCAGCACGATCTCGCTGGTCCGGATTCCCTCGGCGTTCCAGTTTCGAAGACCCTTGTCCGCGTGGGCGACCAGTTGAGCGGGATCCGGCACACCGGTGAACCGGAACGCGCTCAGCGCCTGCAGTGCCGCCCATCCCGGTCGTCCATCGACGGTCGTTCCCACGACTCGCAGCGGCGCGGCGGCGTCGTCAGGGATCGTCAACGTCCGCCACCCGGCAGGTACTGGGGTGTCGGTCAGCCACGAGGCCTCCGCGGGGGACAACGGAGCCCACCCACGCACCTGGGCCGAGATGAGGTCCAGCAGTGAGGACTCGCCCAGCACACGGCCCCACGGGGACTGGTCCCCGTGGGGATCCCCGGACGCGGCGGTCTCACTCATCGCGCATCACCCCGATTCCAGGTTCCAGCATCCGCATCTCCTTCACGACGATCACACTCATCCCGGCGACAACAGCAGCAGCCCCAGTAGCGCTGCGAGGCTCAGACCACCGGCCGCCGCCGCGGGCGCGCTCACCTGCCCCGGGCCCAGATCCCCACCAAGGCTGGGCGGCGCCAACGGCGTGTTCGGCAGGATCAACGGCCCCACCGGGGACACCGGGGTGGCGGGCGGCGCGGGATTCGCCAACCACGGCGGGAGCCCGCTCTGGTCGGCGGGCAGCACGGGCGGTAGCGCGACGGGCGCGTGCGGGGCTGGTGCCGGCACAGGGTTCTCTATCGGGTGCGGCACAGTCGTCGGGAGGTTCGGAGGTGCGCCGATGATCGGCGCAGCGCCCCCGGCGCCTCCGATCAGTCGCAGGAACTCGTCGAACCCTCCGGTCGGCCGATAGACCGTGCCGCCGTCACCGCTCAGCGGGTCGTGGATCACCAGGATCCCATCCTTATAGATCGCCGTCGAGGACCGGCCCGGAATCGCGCCCACATGCAACGACGGATCGGCTCGAGGATCTCCAGTAAGCATGCCGTGCACGAGCTGGGCCAGCTCGTCTTGCGTCATCCCCTTGAAGTCGCTGAGGTGCTTCTGCCACGCGTGGCCGTAGGCGATGCGTTGCGCGTCCTCCATCACGGGATCGCGACTCCACCCACCGGGTGGCTGCGGCAGACCCGGATCAGGTGGTGGGTCCAGCTTGATCTCGTTGTCGACCAGGTGGATCGCCGGGCCGTGACCCTTTCCGTCGCCCTCGCCCTCGCCCTCGCCGTCGAACCGAATCGCTTCCAGCTCAGCGGCTTTGGTTTCCAACCGCTCGCCAGCGAAGGCGTCGGCTTGGACGAGTCTCTCGGCGAACCAGCGGATGTCCTCGGCGTGCTCGGTGGCAGCGGTCCGCCGCGCGGCCATCTCGAGCACGTCCACCCGCTTGGTGTCGGTCACCGACAAGTCCTCGCCGACCTTGAACCCGTCGTCCTCGGCGGCGGTGATCGCTTCGAGCACCTCCCGCTTGGCGGCCCTCACGTCATAGCCACCGTTCTCGGCGATGTCGGCGGCCTCGGCCTGAACGTCGCGCTGCCGGCCCACCACCGCGGCGTCAGCCGCCGCCCGATTCAGCGCGGCGTCCTTGCCGTCGCCCGCCCAGGTGGTCCCGCCGGGAGCGGCGATCCCCCGACGGTGCTCGTCGAACAGGAGAACGGACTGGCTGCCCAGCGTCCGTAGTTGTGTGGCTGCGTCGTCGAGGTGCTGGGTCGGCCAGTCCTCGATCTCCGAACGGGTGGGCAGCGCGCCCGCACCGCCAGGGGAGGCCGCAGGGCTCACACGCTCACCGTGGTGATGGCGTCGCGGCCGTCGTCGTCCGTGGTGTCGTAGCGGGTGGCGCTCACTGAGAGATCATCGGACTGGCCGGAGATGCGGCCGGACTGGCGGGTGCGGGCGGACTGGGCAGCGGCGAGGATCGCAGCCACGCCGGCCTGACTCGGCGTCGTGCCCCGCCCGGCTTCCACGGTTCCGGTGGCGAGCTCCGCCGCCGTGCCTTCACCGTTCGCAGCTGCGGTGCGCAAGCCAGCTGCATCGACTTCCAGTCCGTTTGCCACGTGATCCCCCACCCGACGTACACCCTGGTCGTGAGGTTACCTCAGGATTTGGCCGGGGCGGACGGGAGTTTTGGGTGCAGGGGCCTGGTTCGGAACTGAGTGGAACCGATCACGGTCGGCGCGCGTCTAACCCTGTTGCGGACGAGTACAGCGAGCACCTCGACGAACCGCGGCTGCCCGACTGGGCTGAGACGCTGCTGGCCGCTGACGCTTATGGACGCGTACCGCCAGGTGATCGAGCCGCAAGGACCATCGACCCCGCCGAGGGTTTCGGGCAGCCGATTCGCCAGAGCTTCGGACCGGAGACGGGGCCGTCGGTGACGGTGCGGGGCGATACTCTCCCAGGGTCGGATCGAAGTAAGGGGCGCTATGGCTCTGACCACATCACTGGCAGGCCGTGTCCGGAACACAAGCCTGCCGAAGAGCCACGCACTCCTGCCGCTCCTCGAGGCCATCGTGAACAGCATTCAGGCGATCGATGCGCGTCCCGGGAACCCGGAATCACCTGGCCGGATCGAAGTGAGGGTGCACCGCGAAGCCCAGGCGGAGCTGGACTTCGGCTCCGCAGGTCCTGGGCGAGCGCCCATGAAGCCAATCGTCGGCTTCACCATCGCCGATGATGGCGTGGGATTCACGCCGCAGAATATGTGCTCCTTCGAGACACTCGACAGCGACTACAAGTCGGACCTCGGCTGCCGCGGCGTAGGCCGGCTTCTTTGGCTCAAGGCCTTCGACAGGGTGTCTGTGCGGAGCGCATACACCGACGAGCAGGGCGAACTCCGGGGGCGGCAGTTCAAGTTCTCGGTCGAGCACGAAGTCGAGCACGACGGGGACGCTGACGGGTTCGTACGCCCGGGCGCAGTGGTCAGCCTCGACGGCTTCAAGAAGTCGTTCCAGCAGCACGCGCCGAAGGGCATCGACGCCATTGCGCGCGAGGTGTTCGAACACTGCATCTGGTACTTCCTCCGCCCCGGCGGTGCGTCCGTGGTGACGATCGCGGACGACGACGAGTCAGTGTCGCTGGCCGGCCTGATGGACGAGTTCGTCGACTCGGCGATGTCGTCGTCGACGATCGAGGTCAAGGGGCAGAAGTTCGACATGCTGAACCTCCGACTGAAGGCGACCGCGCGCAACTCTGTCCCCCGCCTCCACTGGTGCGCGGCAAGCCGCGTCGTCATCGAGGAGAACCTGAGCGGGAAGGTGCCCGGGCTCCACGGCAAGCTCAAAGACGAGGCCTCAGGTGAGTTCGTCTACGCCTGCTATCTGACCTCAGACTTCCTGGATGAACGCGTCCGGTCTGATCGGACGGCCTTCGACATCGCCGATTACATCGCAGGGGAACCGCTACTCGACGACCTCTCGCTGGACGACATCCGTGATGCCGTCGCCGAAAAGATCGGTGAGATCTTGAAGGGCCCGCTCGCGTTGGCGCGCGAGCAGGGAAAGCAGAGGGTCCACGACTTCGTAACCAAGCGTGCTCCGCGGTATCGGCCGGTGCTCGCAACGATCGAGCAGCGCGGCATCACGGTCGATCCGTCGGTCAAGGACCAGGAGCTCGAACTCCAACTCCACCGGCACCTGCAGAAGATCGAGTCCGAGGCGTTCGTTCAGGGGCAGGAGATCTTCGCGGAGGCCGACTCTGAGCCGGCGGAGGACTACGCCGAGCGTCTTGCGGCCTACCTCGCCACCGTCAGCGAGATCAACCAGTCAGACCTCGCGGCATATGTCTCGCGCCGCCGCACGGTGCTGGACCTGCTTGGGCGGCTGATCCGCGCTGATAAGGAGGGGAAGTACAGCCGAGAGGACGCGATCCACTCGCTGATCGTCCCGATGCGGACAGAGTCCAACGACGTGGCCTCCGATGGGTCGAACCTGTGGATCGTCGATGAGAGGCTCGCGTTCCACGACTACCTCGCCTCCGACAAGACGCTGAAAAGCATGCCGATAACGGGCTCCGAATCGACCAAGGAGCCCGACATCCTCGCGACGCGGCTCGTCGACTCGCCTGTACTCGCAGCCGAAGGGCAGAAGCTGCCGCTGCCGTCGATAGTCGTGGTCGAAATCAAGCGGCCGATGCGCAAGGACGCCACCGAGGACAAGAACCCGATCCAGCAGTGCCTCGACTACGTGAAGAGGATCCGCGCAGGAGGAGTGCTGACCGCCGCGGGTAGGCCGATCCCGCCGACTCAGGATCCGCCGGCGTTCTGCTACATCATCGCCGACCTCACGGAGAAGATGATCGAGCGGTGTGAGATCTCAGACTTGCGGCCCACCCATGACGGTCTCGGCTACTTCGGCTACAACAATGCCGCCAGGGCGTACATCGAGGTCATGAGCTTCGACGGGCTGGTCAACGCAGCCACTGAGCGGAACCGCGCCTTCTTCGACAAGCTGGGCCTGCCCTCCGGCTAAGGCTCGGCTACGGGGCGGCTCCGATAGCACCGTGCCCCCGCCGAGTGGGCAGGGGCACGGTGCTGTTCAGCTCGCTAGCGGTCGGCCGTCACAGGTCGCGGTGCAGAGTCTGCGCCTGCACCGCAC
Organism: Mycolicibacterium mageritense; assembly: GCF_010727475.1. Lineage (NCBI taxonomy): Bacteria > Bacillati > Actinomycetota > Actinomycetes > Mycobacteriales > Mycobacteriaceae > Mycobacterium > Mycolicibacterium mageritense. Next base: position 1,250,950 of record NZ_AP022567.1, on the reverse strand, counting down.
CGCCGCTCGCCGGATCAGGCAGCGACCTGCGTCGCCGCCTCGTCGATCCGCTCCCAGTTCTCGCGCACCCACGCGCGCGCCCCGCGGAGCTCGTCATCGGACAGACAGGCTCCGGAAGGCGGCGGTGGCCACCGGATCGCGCGTCAGCAGCCCGTGGAGGTCCGGATCCTGCGCGGTGTACAGGCGCGTGAACTCGTAGGCGGCTTCCACTCCGGCCCACACGACGGGTGCGCAGCAGTGACCGGCCTTCGCCACCATCTCCTCGGCCGCCTGCGGATAGGCGTCGGCGCCGGGGGGAGGGGAGGGAACGGATCCTCGAGCTCGTCCATCTGGTCGAGCACCGCGGCGGCGTTCTCGGCCCACTCCGCGTTCCGGAGCAGCCACTCGACCATGAAGTCCCGCGCCTCCGTCCGCAGCTCAGCGATCGCCGCCTGCAGCACCGCGTCCTCCGGGAACCTGCCGAGGTCCGCATCACCGCCGAGCAGGTGGTCAAGCGTTGCCACGAGGCCGGCGTACACGGCGACCACCGCGGTGTTGGCGTCCTCGGAGAGCACCAGGTCGCACTCGCCAACCGGGCCAAGCTGGTGCGTGCCGGCGATCTCGGCGTGCCGCCCGAGGTCGACCTCGCCCTGGTCGAGGCTGCGGACAAGGACAAGGTGCCGATGGCGTTCAGCGTCGGCGACTGTGCGTGGCTGCGTACCGCAGACCGCGCGCTGTGGAGCCTGAGTGGCGAAGGCGGTGCGCTCACCCGCGACGGCGAACGCGAGAAGCTGTTCCGCACGACGCCCGGCGCACGCGTCACGATCGGGTGCACCGTGCGCGGCGTGGCGGCGAGCATCCCGGCCGGCCTCGACAGCGTGGCCGCCGACGCCGCGAGCGCGGCGGGTGTCCCGTACCGGTGGACGGACAGCTGCCGCCAGTTCGTGCGGATGAATGGACAGCGGTACGAGTTGCCCGATGCCCCGACGGCACAGGGGACGGCGCTCAGCACCGAGATCCTCGGTTGGGGCTGTAACTCCGGCGTCGAGCGTCCCGGAGGCAAACCGATGATCGCCGCGCTGTACGCCTGGACCCGCTCGCCGTTCACGTGGGCTGCCGCCGTGCTGATCTCGACCGCGGCGGGGGCGGTCGTTGCTGATCTCCCCGCCGCACGGCGAGGCGGCGGGGTCGCCGTCGGAGGTCACCACGGCGAAGGTCGGCGGCTTCTGCGTCACCGTGATCGCGGCGAGGGGCGGCGCACTCTGGGCACTCCCGCCCGGATCCCGCGACGGTGCGCTGCGCCGCATCGAGCCAGCGGACGTGAACCGCGAAGCCGTGGAGTGTGCGCGGTAGTCGCAGAGAGGGAACAGCCCCGTCTCGTCGAGGGAGGCGGGGCTGTTTCATGCTCGCGGTCAACCGCGACGAACGGCGGTCCGGGTCAGTCGCTCAGCTTTCCCGGCATGATCTCGTCGATCTTCCGCGTGAGTTCGTCGTGGGCGGCGGGGTCCAAGCCGTAGAAGCTGGTCGTGTACGAGAGCGCGTTGTAGTACGCGGCGACCGGAACGAATAGGAGTCGTTCAAGATCCCGGACGTCAACGGTCAGGACCGTGCCGACGTGGTCACCGTGGTCGACGTACCGTCGCCACTGCCTGGCCTGGTACAGCGACGGGTGTGTGCCAGCGCAGAGAAAGCCGTACACCCCGGAAGCCTGACGCTTGGTGATGCCCCCGACCATCGCGTGCAGGTGATCGAACATACCCTCCACGCAGTCTTCGGGTCCGGGGAACTCCTGGCTGCCGATCTTCCGTCCCACCGGATTCCCGCCGAGGTCTTCGGTCCTGGTCTGCCGGAACACGGTGCGGATCCGGTCGCGAAACTCGGCCCACTCTCGCTTGGCCCTCTGGTGGGGCTCGGATGTCTTCGCGCCCATGCGGCCAGCCGCCTGCTTTGCCGTCTCGCTGCTGGTGAGCTCCTCCAGGTACGCCCTGGCGAGAATGTCCTCGGCTGCGAGTGGAGGCTTGCCGAGCACCCACATCGCGTGGGCAGTCACCTCGAGGACGGACCGAGTGAGCGGCAGAGGCGGAAACATCGCTTCACCGCTGCGGTACAGCGCCGCGATCCCTCCGAGGTGGCCGGCGGCGATCTCCAGATAGGTGACCACCACCTCGGAGATCAGGGTGAAGCCAGCGGGATCGAGTCGCTCAAGGTCTGCCGCGAGCTTCGCGGCGGGGGAGCGGTCGGCGGGGTGCCAGTGTGATGTCTCCGCGGTGCTGAGGAATGCGTCGCGGCACGCTTCGGCGAGATCTGCGAGTTCGTTGAGGCGGCGCAGAACGTGTTCGTCCTGCTTGGGGTGAGCGACCATCCGCGCGTCCCTAACCCGTTGCCTCGGCGTCGGGGAACTTGAATCCGCTGAAGTTCGGAGTCCGGTCGAGTTGTATCTGGAACCGGAAGTCGATCACGAGCTCGCGGTTCAACGCCTCGCGCGCGTGGACCTTGGTGATGTACACGAGAGCCCAGAAGCCGTACCGATTGTGTAGCGCGATGGCATCGCCGGCCCGCGCATCCACGATTCGACTGCTCAGGTCGAACTGGGACACGTCGGCGAGTAGGTGCGCACGTTCTAGCGCACGGTTGATCACCGCGACGTTGGCGATGTCACCGGGATCGTTGAGCACGTAGACGGTCCCGAGCCCGCGTTGTCCGACGTCCAGCGTGAACTGCGCGGTGCCGCTTCCGAGCCTGTACTTGCCGCTGTTCTGGGAGTAGACGAATTCGACGTCACCGTGGTCTGCCGGGTTGTGCCACCGCTCCGGTGAGTTTCTGATCGCCAGACTTGCTTCGACGGCTGTGCGGCCTTCCAGGGGGATCGGGCCCAACGGTGGCGCGACGTCGACTGGGGCTCCGTGGATCTCGCGGAGCAGGCGCTCGTACGCGGCCTCCTGCGAGGCGTCGTCGCGGAAATCCTCGTACATCCGCCCGGCGAGGAACGCCGGCAGCACCGGCGGGTTGTTCGGGTTGTTCCGGATGATCGGGATCACCGCGTCGGAGTCCAAGTCCGCGAACAAGCGAGCGGAGAGCATCTGGCTCTCTACGCCGGCACCGCCTTCTCGCTCGTTGCACTTACGGCTGTAGTTCTCGGACACGACCGCGATCACGCGGTACTTCTGGTCAGCGGCGCGCTCCATGTAGTGGGCCAGGTTGCCGCCGAGGCTGACGTTCCAGCGGTCCAAGTAGACGTCGACGCCGTTGCTGCGCAGTCGGTGTGACAGTTGCAGAACCCAATCTCGGTGCTCTTCGTCGTCGTGCGAGTACGACATAAAGACTTGGGGCGGTTCGGTGATCACACGGACATTCTGCAGGCGGCGCCCGACTCTCTCGCGCTCCTGTTCGATTAAGGGTCTCGATGACCCACCGTTGACCGATTCCCTGCGCACCGGCCCGCGACCGACGCAGAGAACACCCAGGTCACCGCGTTGAGGCTTGCGGGCTGAGCTGGGGAAACTGTCCGCCGTCGTTCTGAAAAGCGGAAGGTCGCAGGTTCGATCCCGGCCCTGGCCACTGAGAGAACCCACTGGTGACGGTGGGTTTTTCTGTGTCTGAGCAGGGTCGGATGTGGCACGGTGTGACACATCGGCGCGTTCTCATTCTCGTTCTCCGCACGCGGTCTGGCCGAGCGTTCTCTCGTTTCGCAGCATCTGCGACGACACCGGTGAGACGATCGCGCGATGGCCAGCCGAGCCGACTCTGACGAGCACTATGTCCTCGACCTGTGTGACGAAATCCTCGGAATCCCGGCACGTCGCCAGGAGAGGTTCGACTGGCTGCGCGGAGATCCATCACCAACACGGCCCCGCGGGTCGACGCTCCCCGTGGACGGGTACTGGCCGGATCTCCGACTGGTCGTTGAGTTCCAAGAGGAACAGCACACGCAGCCGTCTCCATTTTTCGACCGGCGTCAGACGGTGTCCGGGGTCGGCCGGGGCGAGCAGCGGCGTCTGTACGACGAGCGCAAGCGCATCTTGATCCCTGAGCACGGGCTGCGGCTCGTTGTGATCGAGAAGTCCATCTTCACCGTGAGTTCGAGGCGGATCGCAGGTGACCGCCCACGCGACATCGCTGTGGTCCGTCGCTGCCTCGGACTGGGTTGAGATACCGCGATTCATGGCGCCCTGCCCACCGCCGCGCAACACTCACCGCATCCAGCACCGTGCTCGCCTCATCTATACGGACACGGTCACGGGGTCGGCGTGATCGGCCGGATCTCGGACGGTCTGTCGGCCGCGGAACTGTCTGGTGGAACGTTAGTCTCGGCGCCAGACGACTGGTCGGCCGAGCAGGTCCTCGTGGCGATGACGGAGACGCTCGCTGCGAACGGTCTCGACGAAGTACCGCACTGATCTGCTACGACGGGGGTGCCATGGCATACATAGCGGGACAGCTGGTCTTCATGGCGGTCATCGCGGCGCTGATCGGCGGTGCGATCTGGGCGGTGGTGGTGATGCGCAAGCCGCGTCCACCGCTTGAATCCGACGACGAGGACGAAGAATGGTGACCCGGTTCTGGGTACGGTCACCGATGAAGGGTTGAGTCGTCCTCGACCTCGTCGGGGGGCATTTCCTCGCGGGACCACTCGTGCTCCGGAGACGATCGGAACGCCATCCAGCCCACTGGGAGATCCGCCAACGCGCGCAGCGAGGGGTCGGCACCGACCACGCACCCCATGCACGCGAGCTTGATCTCCCGGATCGGGTCCGGAGTCTCACACACGAACTGCCATTCACCTTGGTGATCGTGGAACACGGTCAGGACCGGTAGACCATCCTCGAGAACCTGACGGGTGGTGAAGGCCGCGATGTTGACCGGCGTAGCAAAGGGCCAGTCGGATTCATTCACACATGCCATAACGTAAATCGTAACTTCAGCAAACTACATGCGTACGTCGAACAGCATCCGGTCCGGCGCGGACGGCACTCGGGCGTACACCAGAGGTGACAACTTGAGGTTTGGCATGCCCCACTACGCGGAATGTTCGAATCGCGGGACGTGACACACCCGACAGCTCTGACCTCTCGGTTTGTTGCAAGGCTGGGAGTTTTCTGGAAGCGAGCGTGACGTTCGCTCGATACGTTGCACGTGGTTTGTTCGAGGCCGCCTCGGTCCTGGTCCAGTGTTTGAGGAGATCCCGTGCTGAAGAGGTTTGCCGCGGCCGGCGCGCTTGCGCTGGGCGCCTTGGTGTCTGCCACCGGCATCGCGCACGCCGATGACATCTTGGTCGTCGGCTACGACGGCGTCGAGGAGTACTACAACACCGAAGCGGAATGCCGCGCGGATGGGCCGAACGTCCACCTGGAGATCAACGACCGCGCGTACCCGTACTGGTATTGCCGCATCGGTGATGACCGCGGCGACACCGTGCATTGGTATCTCTGGAACTCGGACACTCCGAATTAGGGCAATGCCCGCGAAGACTCGTCCCCGTGGCCGTCCTCCACACGGCCACGGGGGCGCCCGCCGCCCGGTCTAGGGTTCACAGCTCGCTGCGGTACGCGGAGGGCGTGATCCCGACGCGTTGCTTGAACGTCGTCGCGAAGTGGCTTGGGCTGGAAAACCCCGCCGCCACGCTGATCTCGGTCATCGTCATCCTTGTCGTCGACAAGAGCGTCTTGGCCTTCTCGATTCGCTGGTCCAGCACGTACTGGTAGGGCGTGGTGTTGAACGTGCGTGCGAAGGCGCGGCGGAACCCGGCCACCGGCATGCCGGCGACATTCGCCAGTGTGGGATGGTCGATCTCGCGATCGAGGCCATCACGGAGGAAGTCGACGAGGCGCTGCCTGGCGGCCTGGTCGAACGCGCGACCAGGTTGCTGCACCGGTGTCGGCCGCTCACCGTAGATGTCGAGGATGTGCAGGCGCAGTGCGTCGGTCAGCGACTCCCGCAGCAGCCGCGACACGGGGTCGGTTCGGCCGGCGGTGCCGGCGATCCGCTCGATCATGTGGTGCAGCAGCGGGTCTCGCCGGCCGACGACCGGACGCAGCGTGGGGGCGCCGATGAGGGCAGGCGACAGCGTCAGCCGGACGAACTCGCAGGCGGCATCCCGGGCCAGCGCTGCGGACTTGGATCCCGCGGGGATGACCCACACGTCGCTCGCGCGTGGGGTGACGTACCCGTTGGGACCGCGGTCGAACACAACCTCCTTGTGCCTCGCGGTGCCCCGGCGCCACACGCGCACCTCATGTTCCGGCCCGAAGACCGACCAGTCGGCAGGTCCAGCGAACGTGTGGCTGATGAACCGGAGGTCGATTCCGGAGTCCGCAGAGCCCAGCGTCAGGCGCATGTCGCGCGGAGTCGTCGGCGATTGAAACGCTGCGGTCGGGCGGTCTCGGTCCGCAGCTGCTGATCCGCCGGCGTGCTCAGCTAACACATAGGGGAGTGTATCGCTGCCGCCCAGTGATGGCCTCGTGTCGACGGGCGCTGCGGGTCAAGTCCAGCTCTAGCTGTGCCGCTGCCGGTCTCGGCACCGTCAACGTCAGTTCCCGCGACACGTGGGATCGCTGCAGAACAGAGAGGCGCCAGTCGCCTTCAGAATCGGTGCGAACAAAGAGAACTCGGTGTGGTTGTCTTCACCCTCCGGTGAACCTCGCAGTATGCCGACCGCGGCGACTTGGTCGTTGCCGAGTTTCACATATGCCGGAGATCCCGAATCGCCTGCGGCGGAATACAGTTCAGCCTCAATGCTCACCGAATTGTGTTCGAGTACCTTGCCGCACGTTTCGCCGCTGACGAAGCCGAACTTGCACAGCGTCACATCGTTGTTCAGCAGGTATTCGTGGTCGAGCACCTTGGTCACCTGATACACCCCGGCGATCCGCGCGTTGCCTTCGACAGAGTCGGCCAGCGCCGGGTCGATGTCGATCACCGCGAAATCCGACCAGCCATCCGAACCTGTCTCGACGACCTTGTCCGGCGTGTCGGCCGTTTGGACAGTCGTGAACTGGCCTAGGTCGATCGGTGTTTCCTCGTCGGACTTGCGGGTGAAGTGCGGGCGTCCGTTGTCATTTGCGCGATCGCAGTGACCGGCGGTGTACCCGATCGGTGCGCCCGAGCCGTCGCGACCGAGAAACGCCAGCGTGCATTCGTACTCGTCGTTGTCGGGACCGTCGGCGGCGATGGCCGTACCAGGCACGAAGTCATCGAACGACAACCAGTCGTTGTTCGTGCCAGTCATCACCGGCGTCATGTTCGGCTGGTCTGCTGGCACAGTCGGATTCGGCCACAGCACCACTGCCACGAACGTCACGCCGATCACCGCCACGATGCCGCACCCGGCGTAGAGGGTCCGGCGTAGCACCCGGCGGCGCGGCTCCGCACGTGCTGATGCCTCGTATCCCTGCGGGGCAGAACGGTAGTTCCCGGTCACGTGTCCTCCACTGATGCAGATGCGTCGCGACTACGCATTGGTCATGGCTCGTTTACGTACGGGTTTTGACGGCGGTGGTCCCGGCTGCGCCTCATGCCCGTGCTGGCGGCTGCGCAGGCCAGCCCGCAGATGGCTACGCCGCACCGTATCCGAATTGCTCACGGCCGGCTTTCAGAAAATGGCCGGTCCTTCGAAAAGCAACACTCGTCCTGATCGTGTTCGTTCGCTGACGCGGCGGTATCGAGCCCGGCGGCAGCCGACAAGAGCAGTTTGCTGCGCACTCGAGTCCAGCTGCGCGATGGATAGAATCCGCCGCATGCGTGTTGCCAGGGCCGTCGGGCATGTGAGCTGGTGGCTCTTCGTCGTCGCCCGGTTGATGTCGGAGCCGGGATGGACGATGGGCGGGATGCCGTGGCGCTACGCGGATTACAGCGACGGATCACTGTTCGGTTCCGGTCTGGGAAGTGCCGACTACGGCTGGACCGCCTACGAGCCGCTGACCACCCGGACGCCGTCGGCGTTCGCCGATCCGTTCTTCGCCGCGAACATCATCACGACCGTGATGCTGATCGCCCTGGCCGCGACTGTGATCGCGGCGCTGGTCGAGGCGATACTCGGGCGACGGTGGCGGGTAGGAGCCGCGACGGTGCTCGCGCCGGTGATCGGTGCGGCGATCATCTTGACCGCGCTGTACGAAAGGTCGGGGTTCCTGGGCGGTGGTCACCTCGATCTTCCGCCGCTCGTCGTGTTCGTACTGGTGCTGTTCGGCGTCGCGGTCCGCGAGGTGTGGAGCCGGGCGATCGCGCCGCGGCTGCTCGCTGCGGATCCCGGCACCACCGCGGAGTAGTCGATGAGCGTCATGACCCCGGCCCGATGAGTTCACGTGACGCCGGCGGTCTGCCCCTTCGACGGCGCTCGGTCTCGGACGCCGCGGACCGTAGGAGAAACCGATGCACACCACGATTCTCGTGAACCTGCCCGTCGCCGACATCGAGCGCTCGCGGAAGTTCTTCAGCGACCTCGGGTACAGCTTCAACGAGACGTTCTCGGGGCCAGCCGCGGTGACAGTGGTGCTCGGCGAGAACCGGTACGCGATGCTGGTCCAGCGCGACGCTTTCGATGCGCTGCACCCCGTCGAGACCGCGGACGCCTCGAAGGTGAAGGAGTGTGTCGTCTGCCTCGGCGTCGACAGCCGTGAGGACGTGGACGCTTTGGTGGACCGTGCCCTCGCCGCGGGTGGCACGGCGGGAGACAGCGAGGATCACGGCGACATGTACGGCCGCAGCTTCAATGACCCGGACGGACACTCCTGGCAGATCTTCTGGGTGGACCCTGTCGCCGCGGCCGCGGACCGCGAGGAGTTGGACGTGAGCAGCCGAGGATAACGCCCCGCCAGTACCGGCCCATGCCAAAAGTTCCTGGTCAACCAGCCAGGAAAAGATATGGGCAGATATGCCCGTATCTCTGTTAGGCTTCAGGCATGAGCCTGAGCTTCCACACCTTCGATCCCGCCACCCGGCGGCTCGCCCCCGCGAACGGAGCCGTCGAGGCCTACCCCGGCGGTGACGTCGCCGTGCGCCACCTCCAACCGGCGCCCGCGGGCCGGCGTCCGGTCGCCTGGAACACCGGCGGGGCGCTCGACTTCGCCGCGCTCGCGCAGTGGGTCGCGTTCCACGAAGGCTCGCACCCGGTCCTGGTCATGCCGTACCTGCCGTCCGCGCGTGGCGATCACGACGCGACCTACGACGCGCAGGGGGTCGCGCGGCTGACTGCCGCCACCGGGATTCGTGACGTGATCGCGGTCGATCCGCACTCCGACGCCTGGTCTTCAGTGGCTGCGGACCACGGCACCACGGTGCACGCCGTCGGCGCCACCCAGCTCATCGCCGCGTCGCCCCTGGCCGCCATGACCTGGGACGCCGTCATCGCTCCCGACAAAGGCGCAGTCGACCGCGCCGGTGCGGTCGCGCGCTGGTTCGGCGTACCCCTGCTGACCGCGGGCAAGGTGCGCGACCCGAAGACGGGCGCGCTGTCGGGCTTCACCGCACCGGGCGGCCTTACACCGGGCCGGTACCTGCTCGTCGACGACATCTGTGACGGCGGAGGCACTTTCGCCGGCCTGGCACACGCAATCTGCAATTCGGAGCCCGCCGCCGAACTGCACCTGTGGGTGACACACGGGCTGTTCACCGGGCGGTGGCGCCAGAACCTCTTGCCCAACTTCGCGTCGATCACGGCCGCGAACACCACCCCCGTAGTCGACCCCGACGCCTTGCCGGCCGAAGTCCGGCAGGTGCCCCTGATCGAACACGTCGTGTCCATACTCACCGAAATGGAGCGCTGATCATGAGCTTCAATCCCCGCAACTACAGCCAGGGCACGCTTGATGCGCTCGCCGTGCTGATGGAGACCGACGCGTACAAGTTGGACCACCGCAGGCAGTACCCGGACCGCACCGAGTTCGTCTATTCCAACCTCACCGCGCGTGGCAGCCGCGTAGCAGGCGTCGACTGGACGGTGTTCTTCGGCCTGCAGGCCTACCTGACCGACCTCGCGGCGCGTTGGCAGACCTTCTTCGACGCCGATGCCGATGAGGTGTGCCGCGCCTACGAGGAACGCGTCACCGACATCCTCGGCCCCAACGGCGTTGGCTCCGAGCACATTCGCGAGCTACACGGCTACGGCCGGCTGCCGCTGCGGTTCCGGGCGTTGCCCGAGGGAACTGTCACGCCGCTCGGCATCCCGTACCTCACGGTCGAGAACACCGACCCGCGGTTCTTCTGGCTGACCAACTACATCGAGACCGACCTGTCGGCCGCGTTGTGGCAGCCCATCACGTCGGCCACCACGGCGTGGCGCAACCGGTGCCTGCTCGACGCGCGTGCCGCGGCTTCCGGCGTCGACCCGGCCGCCGTCGACTGGCAGGGTCACGATTTCTCGGCGCGCGGCATGGCAGGCATGGCTGCGGCGTCGGTCAGCGGCGCCGCGCACCTGCTGAGCTTCACCGGCACCGATTCCCTGTCGGCGCTCGGCTGGATCGATCGGTGCTATCCGGGGTCGCCCGCCGGAACCGTGCTCGGCGGATCGGTTCCGGCGACCGAGCACTCGGTGATGACCGCGAACGGGCCCGACGGTGAACTGGCGACGTTCGAGCGGCTGCTGGACCTGTATCCGGCGGGCATCGTCTCGGTGGTCAGTGACAGCTGGGATCTGTGGCAGGTGATGACCGAGTTTCTGCCTGCGCTCAGGCAGAAGATCATGGCGCGTGACGGCAAGCTCGTGATCCGCCCGGACTCGGGCGATCCCGAGCTGATCCTGTGCGGCGACCCGGCTGCGCCGGCGGGCAGCCCGCAGCGCAAGGGCGTGGTGAACCTGCTGGCGGAGACGTTCGGCACCACCGTGAACGCCGCAGGTTTCCGGGAGCTCGACCCGCACGTCGGCGTGATCTACGGCGACTCGATCAACTTCGAGCGGGCTGACGCGATCACCGCGAGCCTCATGCGCCAGGGCTACGTTTCGACGACGCCGGTGTTCGGATTCGGCTCCTACACATACCAATTCGTCACCCGGGATACGTTCTCGCTCGCGGTCAAGGCGACCTGGGTGCAGGTGGACGGCCAAGGCCGCGACATATTCAAGGATCCGGTCACCGATTCGGGCACCAAGCGCTCGGCGCGTGGCAGGCTCGCGGTGCTGGGCGGTATGGACGGCTCGCTGGCGCTGGTGCAGCAGGCTACGGCCGACCAGGAGGCCAATTCGCGCTTGCGCACTGTCTTCGAGGACGGCGTATTCCTCAGTGTCCCTGTGACATTCGCCGGTGTGCGCGCCGAGTTGCGCGCAAGCTGGGCGTGGATGCGCGCCACGCTGCCCCGCGAGGAGCACGCGGCATGACAGAGTTGGTGCGTGCCCACGCAACCCGAAGACGATCGCCGCACCTGGCTTTCGGTGGACCTCGTGGCGATCACCGACGACCCGGACGACCCGGCCCTGGTGCTCTATCGCCGCGAGCGTGCCCCGCATGCCGGCGAGCTGTCACTGCCGGGCGCGGTGATGGACACCGCCAAGGGGCAGACGGTCGCGCAGACGGCGACGTGGATCGCCGCCGAGCGCGCGCACGCCCAGGTGGTCAGCGGTACGGAGCCGTTTCCGATCAGCGTGGTGTCCGACCCGGGCCGCGACGAGCGCGGCCACACGGTGTCGTTGGTGTGTCTGACCCGGGTGCATACGCCGGACCCGCGCGCCGTGCTGGTGGGGGCCCAGGACCGGATTCCTGACGCGATGCCGTTCGGGCACACTCCGATGCTCGCCGCGGCGGCGCGGCGCGCATTCGACGGGCTGTTCACCGACCCCGCCGTGGCTCACGCCCTCGTGTCCGCCGACGCTGCGCACGGCACCACGGTCACCGGGCTGTGGTCGACCCTGCGGCTGCTGCACCATCTGGCCGGCGGCGATCCGGAGGAGGCGCCGACGCCGGAGGCGGTGCGTCGGCGCCGATCCCGGACGACGGTGCTGGTTGCGGGCCGGAAGGTGGCTGCGGTGACGCGGCCCGAGACGGTGTTCGTGAGCGCAGGTCTGGCCGAAAGTTAACAGAAGGCACACTGCGCCTCACGCACCCTATCTGTAACATCGCCCTCAGCGGCATCGATAATCACGCGTGTCGCAATCTTCTGGGGGTGAGATCGTGCGGAGAGTGCTCGCGGCAACGGCACTCGCGGTGGCTCTGGTGTGCGGCGTGACCACGCCGATCGCTTACGCGGCGCCGCCCGTCGCGTCCAAGGACTTCACCAAGCCGGCCATCGTCATCCTGGGTTACGGCCTCAAACCCGACGGCTCGATGCGCACGATCCTCTACCACCGCGTGCTGACCGGGCTCACCATCGCACAGGCGTTCCCGCAGTCGCCCATCATCGTCACCGGCGGCAACCCCCAGAACGGTCAGACCGAGGCTGCGCAGATGCGCAATCTGCTTCTCATGCTTGGCTTTCCGGCCAATCGCATCATCGTCGAGGACCGGGCCAACAGTACTGTCCAGAACGCCCAGTTCTCGGTCCCGTTGGCCAAGAAGGCGGGCACGTCGGGCATCATCCTGGTGACCTCGTCGACGCATCAGGGCCGCGCCGACCAGAACTTCGCCGACGCAGGCGGCAACATCCTGGCCACGGTCAGCTTCCCGGACGGCAATCCGTCGGTGAACATCGCCCAATTCGTGCGCGATGTTCTCAGCCCGTTGACGCCAATCGGCTGAAAAACAGGTCTACGCTGCGAAGACGGGGCCTGAGAAAGCGTGACGGACATGGCCGGTCAGGTGATATGGCGCGTCGTCATATGCTGCTGGGCCCTTGCGACGGTCGCCGCGCCCGCAGCGGTCGCCGAGCCGGCCGACAGCGATCCGACGGGCGTGCGCTCGGGCGGGCCTGTCCCCACGGTCAACGGCGTGCCGTGCGTGGCCGGTCACCTCGGCACCTGCCTGGGTTTCCTGCAGAACCAGCCCGACGCCGATCCGGCGCCGCGCACCGGTATCGGACACAGTCCCACCGTGCGCCGCTGAGCTAGCATGGCAGGCCGTTATGACTAGTGCCGCGCCGGCCGTCGAGGCCGATAAGAGCGACTTCCGGGAACGCCTGCTCGACGCGTTGGAGCAATCCATCGTCGAGGACGGCTATCAGAAGACCACAGTCGCCGACATCGTGCGCCGCGCGCGCACCTCCCGGCGGACCTTCTACGAGCATTTCGCCAGTCGCGAGGAATGCTTCGTGGCCTTGCTGACCGCGGCGAACGCCGAGCAGGTGCGTCAGATCGCGGCCGCGGTCGACCCGCACGCACCGTGGCGCAGCCAGGTGCGCCAGGCCATCGAGGCGTGGATCGCGTCGGGGGAGGCGCATCCCGAGTTGATGTTGAGCTGGATCCGCGATGTGCCCGCGCTCGGGAAGACGGCGCGGGCGCTGCAGCGCGAGGCCATGGAGAACTTCATCACCATGGTCCGGGCGATGAGCGACACCGACGAATTCCACACGGCGGGCATCGCGATCTCGCGACCCCGCGTCATCATGCTGCTCGGCGGATTACGTGAGTTGACGGCGATCACGGTCGAGAACGGGGGCCGGATGAGTGACATCACCGAGGAGGCGGTGGCCGCCTCGCTCGCGCTGCTCGAACCGCAAGTTCCCCGTTAGCGCGCTATTCGGTGTTGGCGTGGGCCGCGCGGGCAGCCGCGTTGTCGACGTCGCGCAGCATGGCCAGCCGCAGGCATACCGCGTCGAAGACGATGTGGCAGACCTGATCGAACAAGCTCGACAGCGGCTGGATGGTCGCGGCCTCACCGGGTTTCCGGTATTTCGTGGCAGCGGGCACATGAACGACGGTCGCCGCGGCGGCCGCCAGCGGCGAATCAGGATCGGTGGTCACCGCGATCACCCGCCCCCCGACCGCGTTGGCCTGCTGGGCCGCCCGCACGGTGCTCGCGGTGGTGCCCGACCCGGACACCGCGACGAGCAGATCCGCGCTGCCCAGGGCGGGGGTGGTGGTCTCGCCGACGACGTGGACGGGCACGCCGAGGTGCATGAGCCGCATCGCGAAGGCCTTGGCCATGAAGCCTGAGCGGCCTTCACCCGCCACCACGACATGACGGGCCGCGTTGAGCTCGCCGGCAACGATGTCGAGCGAGGCGTAGTCGAAAGTGTCCAGCACGCCCTGTATTTCGCCGAGAATCGTGGACACCAATTCCGGGCTGTTCATCGCAGCACCTCCGCTCCGGCGGCCGCGCGCAGTTCCTGCACGGCGGCCAGTGGATCAGGTCTGGACGTCACCGCCGAGCCGACGATGACGCGGATGTCGGTGCCCGCCAACGCGGGCATGTCGGCAACGCCGAGACCGCCTGCCACAGCGATCCGTCGCCCTTGCGCCCACGGTCCCAACTGCGCGAGCGGGCTGGCGCCCGCGGCCTGCACGTCCTTGCTGACGTGTGCGGCCAGCACCACGTCGGCGGGCAGCCGCCCGGCCAACGCGGCGCGCCCCGCCGCGTCGAGGCCCATGAGGTCGACGACGAGTTCGCGGTCGCGCGCGCGGGCGACCTGGACGGCGGTGTCGATGGTCGCGGCCGGGGCCAGCCCAAGCACGGTCGCGGACCGGGCGCCGGCGTCGTAGGCCATCGTCAGCTCCCAGCGCGCATCGTCGGCGGTCTTGAGATCCGCCAGCACCGGGGTGTCCCCCGCGGCGTCGGCCACTGCGGCCAGAAACGCCGCGCCGTCGCGCTTGATCATCGAGGTGCCGACTTCGATCCAGTCGACGTGCGGTGCCACGGCGGCGACGATGTCGAGTGCGGTCGCTGCGGGCATGCGGTCCAGGGCTATCTGGAGTTCCATGCGGAAACGGTTCCTTTCCGTCGGGTGGGTTCGCAGTGTGGTCGGGCGGCGGCGAGAAACGCCTCAAGTGCGGTGCGGGTCGGCAATCCGTCCTTGTCTCCGGGGGAGGTGGTGGCCAGGGCGCCGACGGCGCTGGCCCGGGCCAGCGCGGCGTCGGGTGCCAGGCCGTCGAGGTGTGCGCTGATCAGGCCGGCCGCGAATCCGTCACCGGCACCGACCGTGTCGACGACGGTGACGGGAAAGACGGGGCGCCGCCACACACCGTCGGCGGTGTGGAGGGCTGAACCGCGGCACCCGTCCTTGATGACGACGCGCGAAACACCTTGCTGTAGATAGTGTTCAGCGACTCCGGACTCGGTGGCGGCGCCCGTCAGCAGCACTCCTTCGGCCAGACCCGGCATGACCCAGTCGCAGCGGTGCGCCATGTCGTTGATCACTGCCGTCATCTCCGCCTCTGAATGCCACAGTGCCGGACGCAGATTCGGGTCGAACGAGATGGTGGCTCCGGCGCTGCGGGCCACCTCGACGGCGTGGAACGCGAACGTGCGGGTGGTCTCGGACAGGGCCAACGGAATGCCGGTGAGGTGCAGGTGCCGGGCGCCGGCCAGATAGGTGTCGGCGGCCTCGGTCGGCGCCAACCGGCTGCCGGCCGAGTTCTTGCGGAAGTAGACGACTTCCGGATCACCGCCCTGGGCCATGCTTTTCAGTTGAAATCCGGTCGGAGCGGTGTCGTCGACGCCGACCAGTGACACGTCGACCCCTTCGGCGGCGAGTTGTTCGACGGCGAACTGCCCGATGGGATCGGCCCCGACCTTGCCGACCCAGCCCACGCGGTGTCCGAGCCGGGCCAGCCCGGTCACGACATTGGCTTCCGCGCCGGCCAGCGCCAGCTCGTAGCCGCGGACCCGGTGCAACGGCCCGGGTGAGGTGGCCATGAACATGCCCATCATCTCGCCGAAGGTGACCGCGTCGAGTGCATGTGGGCTCATCACGCGACCTCCCGCTGATCGTCGGCCGCGGCGACGGGGTTGTGGAGCTCGCCCACACCGGCGATGGTGGCGGTGACCGTCGACCCTGCGGTGATGGCGCCGGTGCCGCCCGGGGCTCCGGTGAGGACCACGTCGCCGGGATGAAGGGTCAGCACGCTCGTGACGTAGATCAGGCATTCGATCACCGAGCGGGCCAGGTCGGCGGTGCCCGCCGGGGCCAGCTCGATGCCGTCCACCCGGAGACCGACCGCCAGGTCGGCGGTGTCGAGGCCCGTGGCGATCCACGGTCCGAGTGGGGTCCAGCCGTCAAAACCCTTGGCGGCGAACCATAGTGGGTCGCTCTGCTGCAGGTCGCGGGCCGTCACGTCGTTGGCGACCGTGACACCGAGGATGTGGTCGGCGGCGTCGGCTGTGGTCAATCGGGTTGCGCTGCGGCCGATCACGACTGCCAGCTCGGCCTCGGCGTCGACCCGGCCGATCCCGGCCGGCAGCGGGATCGAAGCACCGGGCCCGGTGACCGTGGTGGCCGGCTTGAGAAACCCCTGCGGTGGCAGTCGCCGATCGGCCGATCCGGTGTTGTGTGCCATGCCGACCACGGTGCGCGGCGTAACCGGGGCGAGCAGCCGAGCCTGGTGCGCCGGCACCACGATTCCGGTGTGGCGCAAGCGGTGTGCGAACGGGTTGTCGATCAGCGCGTAGCCGTCGGCGTCGACCGTGGCGTGGTGGACACCGCCCGGATGGGCGATCCGGGCGATCCTGCGGGCGGTCACGCGGCGACCGGATGGTTGGCCGCGGCCGAGGTCGGCTTGGGCGCCTTGACCAGGAACATGATGGCCGCGGCAGCGAGCAGACAGGCCGCCATCAGCAGGAACGAGGCGTCGGTGGAGTTGGTGAGACCGTTGAGCCAGCCGACCAGGTAGCTGCCCGCGAAGCCGCCGACCGCGCCGAGCGAGTTGACCAGCGCGATGGACGGCGCGGCCTGATCACGGGGGAGCAGTTCGGGGATGTGGGCGAAGTAGGGCCCGTACGGGGCGTACATGCACGCGCCCGCCACGACCAGCAGGGCGAAGGCCACCAAGAAGTGATCGCCGGCAACGTAGGAGCCGTAGAAGGCGAGCCCACCGACCAGCAGCCACGGCCACACGCAGCGCGCGCGTCGTCCGGTCTTGTCCGAGACCCGTCCGTTGATCAGCATCGCGATCACCGCGAATGCATACGGGATGGCGGCGATCAGGCCGGTCGAGCCGATGCCCTGCCCCGTGCCGTTCTTGACGATCGACGGCAGCCAGAACACGAAACCGTAGATGCCGAGGCTCCACAGGAAATACTGGATGCTCAGCAGCACCACGTTGCGTGAGCGCAGGGCCTGCAGATAGCTTCCGGTCGACTTCTGGAATCCCCGCTGCTCGGCATCGAGAGTGTCGAGGAGCGTGCGCTTCTCGGTGTCATTGAGCCAGCGGGCCTGTTCGGGGCGGTCTTGCACGAGCTTGCGGAAGATGAAGGCCCACAGGATCGCAGGCAGACCTTCGATGATGAACATGCCACGCCACGACGTGGCCTCGATCAGGTAGCCCGACACCGCCGTGAGCCACAGCACGGTCACCGGGTTGCCCAGGATCAGGTAGGTGTTGGCGCGTCCGCGTTCGGCTTTGGTGAACCAGTGGGACAGGAAGATCACCATCGCGGGCAACACCGCGGCCTCGACGACGCCGATCAGGAACCGCACGATGATCAGCAGGGTCGCGCTGTGCAACAGGCCCTGCACGGTGGCGAGTGCGCCCCACAGGATCAGCGACCAGAAGATGAGGTTCTTGACGCTGCGGCGTTCGGCGTAGATCGCGCCGGGGATCTGGAACATGAAGTAGCCGAGGAAGAACGCGGCGCCGATGAGGGCCGAGATGCCGCTGGAGATGGCGAGGTCTTCCTTCATGCCGCCGGCGACGCCGACGGAGAAGTTCGATCGGTCGAGGTACGCCAGCGAGTAGGTGATGAACACGATCGGCAGCAGACGCGCCCAGCGCTGCGTGCCGATGACTTCTCCGCTGGAGGCGGGCGTGCTGGAGGTTTCGGCCACCGAGGACTCCTTTCAAGAGTTTTGACTTCCGCTATATGGAAGCAGCTTCCATAACATAGAACACACTGGCAGAGACGTGTGACCCACGTCAAGTGCTTCTTCCGAAGTGCGGATCTGGCTTCCATATAGCGGAAGCAGTGGGTTAGAGTGGCGACGTGACCAGCGCCGCGAAGGATCAGCCTGTCAGCCGCACCGACATGGTGGGCAAGGCGCTGCGCGTGATGCAGGCCATCGGCGCCGGCCCCCTCGACGGCAGAACGCTGACGGAGCTGGCCCGGGAGACCGGCTTTCCGTTGTCGACGGTGCACCGCCTGGTGGCGACGTTGGCACGGGAAGGCTATGTCGAATGCGACGAGCAGTCCAAGAGATACCGCATCGGCTTGACGGTCTTCGCTCTCGCACAACGTGTTTCAGAGGCGCGTGGCTATGACGGCGTGGCGCTGCCCGTGCTGCGGCGGCTGGCCGCCGAGACCAGGGAATCGACCTTGATGTCGGTGCTCGACGGGAGCAATCAGCTGTACCTGCACCACATCCACGGGCCACGCCAGATCAACGTGATCGGCGAACCGGGTACCCGCGGGCCGCTGCACTGCACGGCCATGGGCAAGGTGCTGGTGGCCTATGCGCCGCGTGCGCAGTCGGCGGAGCTGGTCGCGACGCTGGAGTTGCCGAAGCTCGGGCCCAACACCATCACTGAGCGGGACGCCTTCGCGGCCGAGATCGCCCGCGTGCACGCCACCGGCTACGCCATCGCCGACGAGGAGCATGAGCAGGGCATCGGAGCGGTCGGCGTCCCGGTGCTCGGTGCGGACGGAACCGCGATCGCCTCGATCTCGGTGGCCGGGCCGTCGTTCCGGCTCTCGCGCGACGACCTGGCCGCGATGGTGCCCGAGCTGACCGCGGCAGCGCACGAACTGGCCCTCAAGCTGCCCGCGCGGTAGCCCCGCTCCTTGCGCAACCCGGTACCCGCGCGTACCGTTGCCGGTACTTTGCAGTACCAAGACAGGGGGCGCCATGGCGCAAGCGACGACCGACCCGGTCCGACTGCCGCCCGGACCGCGCGTGCCGAAGGTGCTCATCGGGGCGGCATTCCTCACCGCGCGGCATCGCGCGCTCGCGGCCGTGGGCCGACGCTACGGCGGCGTGTTCACGGTCGATCTGCCGGTGTTCGGCGAGACCGTGGTGATCAGTGATCGCGCCCTGGTCAAGGAGCTGTTCAGCACGGGCGGCGATCTGGTGCACCGGGCCTCCAATCTCGGTGCCGTGCTCGGCCCGGGTTCGTCGTTCAGCCTTGACGGCGACGAGCATCGGGAGCGCCGCAAGCTGCTCGTGCCGCCGTTTCACGGCAAGCGCATGGTCGGCTACGAGGAGATCGTCGAAGACGAGGTGCTGCGCGAGATCGCGACCTGGCCCGAGGGCAGGGAGTTCCCGACGCTCGAACCCATGATGCGCATAACCCTCAACGCGAGCCTGCGGACGGTGTTCGGCGCGCAGGGCACCGCGTTCGACGAGCTGCGCAAGCTGCTGCCGCCGCTCGTGCCGCTAGCTTCGCGCATGGCGGTGTTGCCCTCGGCGCTGCGGCGCGATCTCGGTCCGTGGAGCCCGTGGGGCCGAGTCGTCCGGGGCCGTCGCCGGTACGACGAGATCATCGCGGAGCTGATCGCCGAGGCCAGGTCCGACCCGGCATTCGAAGAGCGCGCCGACGTGCTGGCGCTGATGCTGCATGCTCGGTACGACGACGGCTCCCCGATCGCCGACGCGCACATCGCCGACGAACTGCTCACCTTGTTGGCCGCGGGGCACGAGACGACGGCCACCACATTGTCGTGGGCGATCGAGCGACTGCGCAGACATCCCCGGCTGCTGGCGCGGCTGGCCGCGGAGGCCGACGCCGGCGGCTCGGAGCTGCGGCAGGCCACGATATGGGAGGTGCAGCGCACGCGCCCCGTCGTGGAGGCCACGCTGCGGTTCACCCGGGCTCGAATCAGGCTGGGGGAGTGGGTTGTACCCGATGACCGCACGGTGATCGTCAACATCGCCGCCGCACATGAATCGGAGCAGAGTTTCACCGATGCGGCCCGGTTCAACCCCGACCGGTTCCTCGGCACGAATCCCGACACCTACACCTGGATTCCCTACGGCGGCGGTATCCGGCGTTGTATCGGGGCGTCCTTCGCGAACATGGAGATGAATGTGACCCTGCGTACGCTGTTGCGCGAATTCGAGTTCGGCACCACGTATTCGGCCGGGGAGCGGCGCCACTCCCGCGGCATCGCGACCGCCCCGGCCCAGGGCGGGCGGGCCGTGGTGTACCGCAGGAGGGTCGCGTCGGTGTCGCCCGCCCGGAGCGACGCCGAGCAGGTGTCGGCATGACCGCGGATCAGCGCATCGTCGACGCCGGACGCGGAATCCGGTTGTGCTACGAGCAGTTCGGGGATCCGGCTGACCCGCCGATCGTGCTGATCGCGGGGCTGGGCCAGCAGCTGCACTCGTGGCCGCTGGGGTTTGTCACCGCGCTGGCGGATCGCGGGTACCGGGTCACCCGGTTCGACAATCGCGACGTCGGCAGGTCCAGCCACATGACGTTCCGCGCGCCGCATCCGGTGGCGATCCTGCGCGGCGGCAACGATTCCCGGCAGTATCATCTGGGCGACATGGCCCGCGACACCGTGGGCCTGCTCGACGCGCTCGGCTACCCCGATGCCCATTTGGTCGGAGTCTCGATGGGCGGCATGATCGCCCACACCGTCGCCGCGCACCATCCGGGCCGGGTGCGCACGCTCACGTCGATCATGTCCAACACCGGGGCTCCGCGCATCGGCAGGCCCGCACTGTCGACGTGGCTGCGGATGGCCACCCGGCGCCCGCCGCGCAACCGCGAAGAGGCCGTAGAAGGTGCGGTCAAGATGTTCCGGCACATCGGCTCTCACGGGTTCCCGTTCGATGAGGCGTGGGTGCGGGAGAAGGCGGGCACCGACTGGGATCGCGATCAGAGCCAGGCGGGGGTGGCCCGGCAACTGGCAGGGATCTTCGCGTCCGGTGACCGCACCGCCGAACTGGGGCAGATCGACGTGCCGACACTCGTGATCCACGGCGACCGGGACCGCATGGTCCATCCCACCGGCGGCGCCGCCACCGCGCGGGCGATCCCCGGTGCCCGGTTGGAGACCATCGTCGGTATGGGCCATGATCTTCCCGCGGGCGCCTGGACCCGGCTGCTCGACCTCATCGCCGACCACACCACCTGGGCGCCCGTCACCCACACCGACCTCAAGGAGCAGCAGTGAGCAAGCGTCGCACCATCAGTGGCCGCACGGTCGTCATCACCGGGGCGGCCTCGGGCATCGGGCGTGCGCTCGCGCAGCGGCTCTCGGCGCACTCGTGCCCGGTGGCCATCGCCGACGTCGACGAGCGCGGCCTCAAGGAGACCGAGGCCAGCTTGCATGGGCCCACACTGACCCGGGTGCTCGACGTACGCGACGCCGACGCACAGCGCGACTTCGCCGGCGAGGTGCACGACTGGGCGCCGCAACCCATCGGCGCGGTGTTCAACAACGCCGGGGTCGCGGTCGCCACGAAAGTCCTCGAGGCAGTCGTCGAAGACGACAACTGGCTGTGGGACATCAACTTTCACGGTGTGGTCAACGGCACGCGGGCGTTTCTTCCGCTGCTCGTCGCGCAGGACGAGGGTGCGATCGTCAACACCTCAAGCGTGTTCGGGCTCGTCGGCATGCCGAACCAGAGCGCGTACTGCTCCGCCAAATTCGCAGTGCGCGGGTTCACCGACTCGCTGCGCCAGGAGCTGCGTGGCACCGGGGTGACGGCGATCAACGTGCACCCCGGCGGCATCAACACCAACATCGTGCGCAATGCGCGGTTCCACCAGGATCCCGAGGGGCTTGGACGCTCGAAGGAGCAGATGGCCGACGAGTTTGCCGCCATCACGCTGACCCAGCCCGACAAGGCGGCCGAGATCATCCACCGCGGGGTCGAGGCCGGCAAGGCGCGCATCCTGGTCGGCCCGGACGCCTACGTGCTCGACGCGCTCGCCCGCATCGCGCCGTCGCGGTACTACGACGTGATCGGGTTCGCGCAGTCCCGGCTGCGGAGCCGATCACGCAAGAGCCCGGCCGTCACGGCGGGTTAACCGACCGGCACCCCGGTCTGTTGGTGCCTGCGCTGGCGTTCGATGGTCGCGAAGTAGAACGCGAACGCGAACGCGAAGCTTGTGAACAGGCTGGACACGAAGAACAGCCACGGGTGCCGGATACCGCGGCGCAACCCGTCGACGATCGAAAACAGCGGCAGCAG
Source organism: Mycolicibacterium mageritense (assembly GCF_010727475.1). NCBI lineage: Bacteria > Bacillati > Actinomycetota > Actinomycetes > Mycobacteriales > Mycobacteriaceae > Mycobacterium > Mycolicibacterium mageritense. The sequence continues at coordinate 1,228,819 of NZ_AP022567.1, read as the reverse complement.
AATGACGTTGGCGATCGTGTAGTCAGCGCTCGCGGAACTCGCGGCCGGGTTGGTGTAGCCGAGCTCGATGAACTCGGCCCAGCTGCCCGGTCCCCAGATCGGGTTGCCGCCCGCGACCGCGTACTGCGCGACGAACTGCGCGTTGAAGTACCAGCACAGCGGGATCGACGCGATGCCCACGGCGTAGAACGCCACCTCCATCGGCGAGAACGCCGGACCGGGTGGGCGGGAGAAGATCTGCGGATTGAGCCGGACGATGAGCGCGACGACGGCGATACCCAGGATCGCGTGAACGAGGAGAGACACCATTTCGTGAGCACACTCGCCAATCGAAGTTTTGTCAATATTGACATTGCGAGGGTGCGGTAACTTACCGGCATGGCTCGGCCTGCACAGACCGCACGCAGCGAACGCACGCGTGAAGCGCTGCGCCAGGCCGCATTGGTGCGCTTTCTCGCGCAGGGGGTCGAGGACACCTCGGCAGAACAGATCGCGGCGGACGCCGGGGTTTCGCTGCGCACGTTCTACCGCCATTTCACGTCGAAACACGACCTGCTGTTCGCCGACTACGACGCGGGCCTGCACTGGTTTCGGGCCGCGCTGGCCGAGCGTCCGGTGGGCGAGTCGATCCTCGATTCGGTGTCGTCGGCGATCCTGGCTTTTCCGTACGACGTCGACGCCGTCACCAAGATCGCGTCGATGCGGTCCGCCGAGCTCGACCCGGGCCGCATCGTGCGCCACATCCGCCAGGTCGAGACCGACTTCGCCGACGCCGTCGCCGACCATCTGACCCGGCGCGCACCAGCGCCGCCCGTCGGTGACGAACGGCTGCGCATCGCCGTCACGGCCCGGTGTGTCGCGGCCGCGGTGTTCGGGGCGATGGAGGTCTGGATGGTCGGCAACGACGCGGGCGAACGGTCGCTGCCGGAACTCGCGCGGTTGTGCCGGGCCGCGCTGGATTCCCTGCGTGCGGGCCTGGCCTGACGTCCGCCGCTGACACTCGCCGCTGACTCAGCGCCGAGCCGACCGCGAAAGTTTCGTCACTATTGACAAAACTTTGCGTCGCGTGTGAGTCTCAGCCGATGGCGGACTTCGACGCGATCGTGATCGGCGCGGGCCACAACGGGCTGACCGCGGCCGCCCTGCTGCAACGCGCCGGGTTGCGTACGGTGTGCCTGGAAGCCAAGCGGTACGCCGGCGGGATGGCGTCCACGGTCGAGCTTTTCGACGGCTACCGCTTCGAGATCGCCGGGTCGCTGCAGTTCCCCACCTCGGCCGTGGTCAGCCGCGAACTGGGCCTCGACGCGCTGCCCACCATCGACCTCGAGGTCATGTCGGTATCGCTGCGCGGGGTCGGCGATGCGCCGGTGGTGTACTACGCCGACCCCATGAAGATGCTCACGCATCTCGCCGAGGTGCACGGCGCCGACGCCGTGACCGGTATGGCGGGTTTGATGGCGTGGAGCCAGGCCCCCATCCGGGCGCTGGGCCGGTTCGACGCGGGCCGCCCGCCCCGCACGCTCGATGAGATGTATGCCTGTGCCACCACGGAATCCGAACGATCAGCCATCAGCGATGTGCTGTTCGGCTCGGTCAGCGATGTGCTCGACCGCCACCTGCCCGATCGCGAGAAGCACGGTGCGCTGCGCGGCATGCTGGCCTTCCTCGCGGTCAACACCACCTACCGCGGCCCGGATACGCCCGGTAGCGCGGCCGCCTTGGCTTATGGGCTCGCGGTCCCCGACGAGAACGCCATGCTGATGAAGAAGCTGGCGGGCGGCATCGGCGCGCTCACCGAGCACCTGGCCGGCCTGCTCGCCGACAACGGCGGTGAGCTGCGGCTACGCAGCGTGGTCGAACGGATCCTGGTCGACGCCGGCCATGTCACCGGCGTGCGGCTGGCCGGTGGTGAGACAGTTACCGCGCCCGTGGTCGTCTCGGCCGTCGCGCCTGATCTCACGGTGACCGAACTCGTGGACCCCGCGGCGCTCCCCGCCGAGGTCCGGGACCGGTTCGGCCACGTCGACCACCGCGGCAGCTACCTGCAGATGCACTTCGCGCTCGACGGCGCGCCGACATTCGGCGAGCCTTACGAACTGCTCAACGACCCTGAGATGCAGGCTGCCATCGGCATTTTCAGCACACCAGAAGAACTGCAGCAGCAGTGGCAGGACGCGCGGCGCGGGATCGTGCCCGCCGACCCGGCCATCGCGTTCCAGATTCCCTCGGCGCACGACCGAAGCCTCGCGCCCGAGGGCAAGCACGCGGCCTCGGCGTTCTCCCTGTGGTTCCCGGTCGAGGAGTCCGCGTCGAGCTACGGCGAACTCAAAACCGAGATGGGCCGGCGGGTCATCGAGAAGATCACCAGGCTGGCACCGGATTTCGAACGACGCATCATCCGCCACACCACGTTCACGCCGCGGCACATGGCGACGATGTTCGGCGCGCCCGGCGGCGACTACTGTCACGGCCTCGTCCATCCCGAACAGCTGGGCCCCAACCGTCCCGGCCCCAAAGGCTATGCCGACCAACCGCTTCCGGTTGCCGGTTTGTATCTCGGCAGTGCGGGCTGCCACGGTGGGCCCGGCATCACGTTCATCCCCGGCTACAACGCCGCCAAGGCCGTGCTGGACGGCTAGCGTTCGCGCAGCTGCGAGACCCAGTTCGCAGGCACGCGGCCCTCCGGGCCCGGTACCGGTTGGTCTGTCGGATGGTTCTGCGGCGGCGCGAGTTCGGGACCGTCGTAGTACTCGTTGGTTTCGAAGTCCCAGAACCAGTCCTCGCCCGGCTCGAACGAGCGGATGATGGGATGCCCGGTTTCGCGCCAGTGCGCCGAAGCATGTTTGGCGAGCGAATCGTCACAGCAGCCGATGTGCCCGCACGCCGCGCAGCGCCGCAGGTGGATCCACCAGCCGCCGTCAGCTTCGCATTCCACACAACCGGTGCCGCTGGGCGGAGCTGCCGGGTCGACTTTGGTCATGTCGCCGAGCGTAGCCCGAGTACTCTTCGCGCATGGCAACCAGCGATTCCCGGGAAGTAGTGATCGAGGCGACGCCGCAGGAGATCCTCGACGTCGTCGCCGACGTCGAGGCGACACCGACCTGGTCCCCGCAGTACCAGAGCGCCGAGATCCTCGACACGCACGACGACGGCAGGCCGCATCGGGTCAAGATGCGGATCAAGGCCGCGGGGCTGACCGACGAGCAGGTGGTCGAGTACACCTGGAGCGAGAACAAGGTGAGCTGGACGCTGATCCGGGCCGGACAGCTCAAGGCGCAGGATGCCAGCTACACCTTGACGCCCGAGGGCGACAAGACGCGGGTGCGGTTCGACATCACGATCGACCTGGCGGTCCCGCTGCCCGGGTTCATTCTCAAGCGCACCATGAAAGGTGGCGTCGAAACCGCGACCGACGGCCTGCGCAAGCAGGTACTCAAGGTCAAGAAGGGCGGCTAGCGCCCGCGCCGAGTTCTACGAAAATGTCGTATATCCGTTGATGGCACGACATTTTCGTCGGATTCGGTGAACCGTCGACGACCGGTCGACCAATTGGGGTAGTGGCCTACTCTAGTGTCCTGCGCCGTAAATTAGTTGATTAATTGTAGAATTGGCGGGTGGGAACCAGGGGTAGGCCGGTAGTCGAGTTGGTGTTGACCGACGACGAACGTGAGACGTTGCAGCGGTGGGCCCGTCGATCGAAGTCCTCGCAGGCGTTGGCCCAACGTTGTCGGATCGTGTTGGGTTGCGCGGCAGGGAAATCCAACAAGGAAGTCGCCGCTGATGAAGGTGTGTGGCCGCAAACGGTCGGCAAATGGCGTGGACGGTTCCTGGAGGCGCGACTGGAGGTCTGGCCGATGAGCCGCGTCCTGGTGCGCCGCGCAAGATCACCGACGAGGCGGTCGAGCAGCTGATCGTGGCCACGTTGGAGCGTCAACCCAAAGGCGCCACGCACTGGTCGCGGTCTTCGATGGCGGCTGAGACCGGGTTGTCGAAGTCAACGGTCGGACGGATCTGGAAGTCGTTCGGCCTCAAGCCGCATCAGGTGGACACCTTCAAGATCAGCAACGACCCGCAGTTCGTCGACAAGGTCCGTGACGTCGTGGGTTGTATCTGGACCCGCCGGAGAAGGCACTGGTGCTCTGCGTCGATGAAAATCGCAGATCCAGGCCTTGGATCGCAGCGCGCCGGTCCTGCCGATGATGCCCGGCATGCCCGAGCGCCGCACCCATGACTACGTGCGGCACGGAATCACCACCTTGTTCGCCGCCCTGGATGTGGCCACCGGCGAGGTCTACGGCTCGATTCACCGCCGGCACCGCGCGATCGAGTTCAAGAAGTTCTTGACCAAGTTGGACAACACCGTGCCCGCTGACCTGGACGTCCATCTGATCTGCGACAACTACTCGACGCACAAATCGCCGACAGTAACCAAATGGCTTGCCGCCCATCCCCGATTCCACATGCACTTCACCCCGACCTACTCGTCGTGGCTCAACCAGGTCGAGCGGTGGTTCGGGTTACTCACCGACCAGAAACTGCGCCGCGGCGTTCACCGCTCAATTCAGGCCCTCGAGAAGGACATTCGCGAGTGGATCGCAGACTGGAACGACAACCCCCGCCCGTTCAACTGGACCAAGACCGCCGACGAGATCTTCGAACGACTCGGTTCATATCTTCAACGAATTCCCGGCGCAGGACACTAGGTCGCCGTTTCGTCGGCGCCGGACAATTCCAGCGGCCCATTCGTCCGGACCGCTAGGGGTTGCGATGCAGAAACTCGGCGATCACGCACTGGTTCTCGGCGGCAGCATGGCGGGCTTGCTGGCGGCCCGCGTCCTTACCGACTTCTATGACACGGTCACGGTCGTCGAGCGGGATGTGCTGCCCGAGGATCCCGTCAATCGCCGCGGCGTGCCCCAGGGGCGGCATGTCCATGCGCTGCTCGCGCGAGGTGCCCTGACGGTGCGGGAGTTCTTTCCGGGGATCCTCGACGAGGTGGTGGCCGCCGGTGCCCCGGTCTGGGACGACGGCGAGATGTCGCGGTTCCACATTTCCTACGGCGGTCACCTCATGCGGCGATCAGGTAAAGCCGCAGGCACTGCTGCCGATCACCGGGAAATGGCGCTGTACCAGCCGAGCAGGCCGCTACTCGAATGCCACGTCCGGCGTCGCCTGCAGGCCATCGGCAACGTCACGATCCTGGACGGCCACGACGTCGCCGAACTGACCGCCACGGCGGACCGCAACCGCGTCACCGGAGCGCGAGTCGTCGGTCGTGACGGTGCGGGCGAGCGGCAGTTGGCGGCCGATCTGGTCGTGGACGCCCGGGGGCGCGGCGCGAATACCCCCGTGTGCCTGGAAAGGCTCGGCTACGGTCGACCGACCGAGGACCACGTGGTCATGCGCACCACGTACGTCAGTCAGCAACTGCGGATCCCTCCAGGCACCCTCGAGGAGATGCTGGTCATCATCAGCTCCGTGCCGGGCCGCCCGACCGGGATGTTTCTGTTCGGCTACGAGAACGACGTGTGGATCTTCACGACCTACGGAATGGTGGGGCACGAACCGCCCCGGGATCTGCCCGGCATGCTGTCCTTCGTCGAGGAATTCGCGCCGCCTCATCTGCTTGACGCCGTGCGGGCCGGCGAACCCCTCGCGCCGGTGGTGCAGCACCGGCTGCCGTCCAGCCAGTGGCGGCGATACGACAAGATGCGACGATTCCCCGCCGGCCTGCTGGTGTGCGGCGACGCGATGTGCAGCTTCAATCCGATCTACGGACAGGGCATGTCGGTGGCCGCGATGGACGCGGTGGCCTTGCGGGACGCATTGACCGGCGGCACCGCCAACCTGTCCCGACGCTACTTCCAGGCCGCGGCCAAATCGATCGGCGTGGCATGGGCCCTGGCCGCGGGCTCCGACCTGGCGTTCCCGGAGGTGGAAGGGCACCGCACGCCGACGATGCGGATGACCAATCGCTTTGTCGACCGGGTGCTGACCGCTTGCGAGACCGATGCGGAGGTGCACGCCCAGTTCTTCAAGGTGACCGGCTTGGTGGACGGGCCGGCCCGGTTGTTCCACCCGGCGATCCTGTACCGGGTTGCTAGGGCCAATCTTCGCCGTCGGCAACGTGGTTCGCGACCGCGGCACACCGAACTCGCAAGAGCACCCGGCACCTCGTGATCGGACGTCAACCCGCATTCGCCGCCGACGCGGACTGCGCCAGCTCGGTCAGCAGCGGCGGGATGTCCATGCGGGCCACCACGGCCTCGATGAACACCATGCGATCGCGGGTCGCGGCCGCCGCGGTGAGCGCGTCGTCGAGTTCGCCGTACGTGCTCACCTGGAACGTCAGCGCACCCGGAACGCCCAACGCCGTGGGTAGTTCGGTCCAGCGCCACCCGGTGATGTCGTTGTAGTCGGCGGTCACACCGTGGATCGCCCGTTCGACCGTGTAGCCGTCGTTGTTGACCACCACCACGACCGGGGCCAGCCCTTCACGGCCGAACGCGCCGAGTTCCTGGACGGTCAGCTGGGCGGCGCCGTCGCCGATCAGCAACACCGTGCGGCGTTCGCGGTCGGCGAGCCCGGCGCCCAGGGCGGCCGGCAGCGTGTAGCCGATCGAACCCCACAGCGGCTGCCCGATGAACGTGACACCGGACGGCAGCCGGTGCCCGGCCATGCCGTAGAACGACGTGCCCTGATCGGCGAGCACCACATTGCCGGGCGTCAAGGCCTCAGAGAGCCTGTCCCACAACGCCTTCTGGGTCAGAGCGGCATCACGGGCGGGCGGCTCGGCGGCCTGCGGGCGGGGTAATGCTGGCAATGCCGGTGAGGTGATGCCACGTTCGGACAGGATCGCCGTCACCGCATCCAACGCCGCGCCCATGTCCAGCGGTGCGTACACCTGCCCGGCGACCACACTCTGGTTGACGCCGATGTCGATGGTGCGGGCCGGGTCGATGTGCTGGCTGAAGAAGCCGCTGACCATGTCGGTGAACAGCACCCCCGCGGTCACCAGCACGGGCGCGTCCTCGATCACCTCACGCACCGAATTCTCGCTGGCCGCACCGGCATAGATACCCACGTAGTTGGGCGAGCTCTCGTCGACCAGGCTCTTGCCCCACATGAGCGTGGCGTGTGGCACGGTGTCGGCCGCGAGCAGCGCGTTGAGCTGGTCGACGCAGCCCATCCGGTGCACCAGGAAATCGGCGAGGACGGTCAGCTGGTGGTCGTCGATGAGCTTCGCGGCTGCTTCGGTGAACAGCGACAACGCCCGCGGGCTCGTGCCGCCGGTGTAGCGGGGCAGCGGCGCGACAGGCGGCTCGGTGGGGAAGCGCGCCACGTCGGTGGCGATCAGCAGGTAGCCGGGCCGCTTCTGCTCGCGCACCTCCGAAAGCACCCGGTCGATTTCCCGGGTGGCCGTCGCCGGCGCCAGATTCGCTTGGGCACAGGTGATCTCGCGGCTGATCCGCAGGAAGTGCTCGAAGTCGCCGTCGCCGAGGGTGTGGTGCACGATGCGTCGGGCGCCCTGCGAGTCCTTCGACGGCGCGCCCACGATGTGTACCACGGGGACGTGCTCGGCGAAGCTGCCTGCCACGGCGTTGGCCGCGGAAAGCTCGCCGACGCCGAACGTCGTCACCAACGCGGCCATGCCACGCAGCCGGCCGTAGCCGTCGGCGGCGTAGCCGGCGTTGAGCTCGTTGGCGCCGCCCACCCAGCGCAGGGTCGGATGGGCCAGGATGTGGTCGAGGAATTCCAGCTGATAATCACCGGGTACGCCGAAGATCTCGGTCACGCCGAGTTCGGCGAGGCGGTCCAGCAGATAGTCACCGACGGTGTAGCCGTGATCGGTCATCCCGCTAGTCTGCCTGGCATGACTGACAGAGGCCCTTTGGATGGGGTGAGAGTTGTCGAACTCGGTGGCATCGGTCCCGGCCCGCACGCCGCGATGATGCTGGCCGATCTGGGGGCCGACGTGGTCCGGGTGCGCCGCCCGGGCGGGCTGACCATGCCCGCCGAGAACGTCGACCTGCTGCACCGCGGCAAGCGCATCGTGGATCTCGACGTCAAGGCAGAACCGGAGAAGCTGCTGGAGCTGGCCGCCAAAGCCGATGTGCTGCTGGACTGTTTCCGCCCGGGTACGTGTGAGCGTCTCGGCATCGGGCCGGCCGAGTGCGAGGCCGTCAATCCGCGGCTGGTCTTCGCGCGCATCACGGGCTGGGGTCAGGACGGCCCGCTCGCGAGCACCGCGGGCCACGACATCAACTACCTGTCGCAGACCGGCGCGCTCTCCGCGATCGGCTACCGCGACCGGCCGCCGGTGGCCCCGCTGAACCTGGTCGCCGATTTCGGTGGCGGCTCGATGCTCGTGGTCATCGGCATCGTCACGGCGCTGTACGAGCGGGAACGTTCCGGCAAGGGGCAGGTGATCGATGCCGCGATGGTCGACGGCGTCAGCATGCTGTCGCAGATGATGTGGACCATGCGGGCCACCGGGTCGCTGCGCGACGAACGCGAATCCTTCCTGCTCGACGGCGGTGCGCCGTACTACCGGACCTACGAGACCTCCGACGGCGGTTATATGGCGGTCGGGTCGATCGAGCCGCAGTTCTTCGCGCAACTGCTGACCGGCCTCGGGCTGAACGCCGACGAGATTCCCGGCCAGTTCGAGCTGGCGCGCTACGACGAGATGCGTGAGATCCTCACCGAACGCTTCGCGACCAAGACCCGCGACGAGTGGACCAAGATCTTCGCGGGCACCGACGCGTGCGTCACGCCCGTCCTGACCTGGGGCGAGGCCGCCGAGAACGAACACCTGCGGGCCCGCTCGACCCTGATCGAGGTCGGCGGGGTCGACCAGGCGGCGCCCGCGCCGCGGTTCTCCCGCACCCCGGCCGGCGCGCCGGGCACGCCGCCGCAGGGCACCACTGCAATCGAGGACATCGGCTGGGTCTAGATGACCTCTGAAGGTCGCGCCCGGTCCGCCCGTTGAACCGACGGCCAAGGTAGTAGTCAGTCGTGCACAGACATGGACGCGGCGCTGGAGTTGCCCTGCGGGATCAAGTACGGGCCATGACTCACCGCTCACCGACCCCGCACCAAAACGTGTGTCAATGAGAGGGCAAATCGTGAGACAGTCTCACGACCAGGTGTTCGTCGATTGAGGGATTGGCGATGGCAAACGACCTTGAAGTCGATTCGGTGGGTCTGCGGACAGCTGCCGCTGACAGTGAATTCGCCACCTCGGCATTGCTGGGCGTCGAGTCCGGCGGCGCATCCGGGTCGAGACCGAGTAGTGCCGGTGTGGCTGCGGTGAACGCCGCCCTGACTGCCGTGCAGGCACGGCACGCACAACGTGTCACCGGCCAGGCCGGTGATATGTCAGTGAGCAGCGCGCGGTACGACACCACCGACGAGGACGGTGGCGAAGCCATCACGACGGTGAGTGTGTGAGCGCTGCTCCTTCCGGCTCGGGTGGTGTTCTACCCACCCGGTCGGAGGTCGAGGAGTGGGACACCTCGGACCTGGCCAACGCCGCTACCGGCTGGCGTAGCGCCGCCACCGCGTCCGAGGATCTGTTCGACCAGCACCGCCAGAACATCTCGTCGCCCGGCGGCACGACGTGGGAGGGCGACGCGAAGGACGCCGCCCTTAGCCGAGTCACCGCCGACATCGGTGTCGTCGGCAGTCACGGCACGGTGCTGCGTGAGGCCGCCGGCATCGCCGAGAATGGCGTCACGGACATCAACGCGGCTAAGCGCGACGTGCTCGCGGCCATCGCCGAGACTGAGGAGGACGGGTTCAGCGTCGGCGAAGACCTCTCGGTCACCGACACCCGTGAGAGCGACGAGTCCACCGCGGGTGCGCGGCAGGCGGCCGCGGCCGAGCACGCCGAAGACATCCGATGGAACGCCGAGCGGCTCGTCGCCGCGGACGCCCACGTCGGCCAGCGCCTGCAGGCGAAAGCCGGTGAGCTTGAAGGGATCAAGTTCGAAGGCGAGGGCGAAGGACGAGACGGCGAGGGCACGATCCAGCTTGTCGACAACAAGGTGCAGGACAAGCCGCCCGAAGACGCAAAGGACAAGCCCCAGCCCCCTGCAGAACAGGCGACGGGTCAGATCGGCCCGTTCGCGGTCCCGAAGTCGGTCGAGGACGCCGCGAAGAAATCCGACGGGAAGCCGACGGTCACAGGCGACGCCGGCGGTGACCTTGGAGACCTGCGGGGCGCCAACGATCCTCCCCCGGAGGGGAAGCCGGCGGACGGTCAGCCGGCCAAGCCGGGCGAGGCAACGCCGGGCGGGCTGCCGGAGGTGCTCGGCAATGTGCAGCCGCCTGTCGGACCGCAGGAACGCCCTCAACCGGCGCCCGCCGCAGCGCCGAAGCTGGATCCCGCTCGTGTCGAAGAGTTCAAGTCCGCGACGCGACCGCTCTTGCAGCAGCAGGGGGTTCCGCCTGACCAGATCGAGCAGCGGCTCAACGAGATGGTGGCCAAGGCTCAGCAGCCTGTGGCGCCCTACACCCCGCCCACGCCGGAAGCGATGCCCAAACCGGGCTTCGGCGACGGGTTCGGCGATGCGTGGCGCGGCTTGGAGGACTCCGTCCACCGACTGACGGGCCAAGACGGATTCGACAACTTCAAGGACGCCTGGAAGGACTTGGGTACCGGTGTCGTCGGAACCGCCGAAGACGTCATCAAGGATCCGTACGGCACCTTGGTCAGAGGCATCGCGGACGAGTTCAAGGCCGCGACCGACAACCCTGCCTACTGGGCTGGGCAGAGGGCATTCGATGCCACCGCAGGCGCCGCGACCCTCCCGTTCGGCGGAGAAGGAGCCCTCGCCCGCGGCGCCCTCGACGACGTCGCCGACGCACGTATCCCGCATGACGTCGTCGACACCCCCGCCCCACACCATCCGGCCCCGGTCGTCGAGCATCATGCGCCGCTGCCAGACGTGACCGTCGAGCACCACGCTCCCGACGCGATCGGCACCCAGATCGGTGAAGAAGTCGCTTCGCTTCCGGCCGGCGGACCTTCTCAAACTCAGACACTGGCCGATCGGGTAACTGCGCTGAACCTCGGTCAGGCGGATGCGGCGCAGGTCGCGAACATAGCTTCGCAAAGGGCTTTCGGCGCGACGGCGGGGATCGCCACGCTGCCTGATGGAACGAAAATGGTCTTGCCGACGCTACCTCAGCTGGGGGTTGCGATGCAGGTGTCCCCCGACGGAGCAGTAACAGTGTTTCGGGGCGATCTGAGCCAATTTCTACCGTATCTGGGATGACAGAGGAGACAGTGATGAACGCGGCCCCCCTCGTTGGTGCGCTTGATTTCGAGGTGTACCTGTTGGTGACCATGAAGTACGGCCTGATCAACCGAGACGCCGTGCGCGAGGCGAAGCTCGTCGAGCACGGCCTGTCGTTGAGCGATGCAGAACGCATCCATCGGCGGGTAGCCGACCTGCTGAATGACGAGACGACTCAGTTCGAGAACCTCCGGGCACTCGTCGGGGCAGAAACGCCCGAGATTGGCTCGCTGACGTTTCCGGGAATCCTGTGGCCGGACTTCGATTTCACCGCTACCGCCGACCGCGACGGATCGATTCGGGCTGCCGGGTACAGGCGCGTCCGAGGGCAGGTGAGAGTCGCCGAGGCTCCGACCGACCAGCCGCCGTGGAGCATGGACACGGCTGACTTCGCACAACACTTCGGGCCGGTTACCGTGACCTCCACGTCAGCTCTGTTCGATGAATATCTTCCTGCGCAAGAACTGCATGAATTCGAATGGGGCGGAAGACGATACGGCGCGGGATTCGGATGGGGTCTGTTTCTGGCCGCATCGATGGTGTGGACCTGATGCGGTGCTACAGGCTGATGGAACTCGGCGGTGGCACGTTTGATCACGGCGCCCGACGACTGGCCCTTCGAGTGTGTCACCACTGCTGTGGCGCACACCCCTTGCGGATGAACTGTTAAGGCGAAGTGCCGTATTGAACGACTCCGAGGAGGTATGACGATGGCCGCACTGGCGGGACAGCTGCTCTTCTGGGCGATCGTCGGCGCGGTGATCTGCGGCGTGATCTGGGCGGTGCGGGTGATGCGCGAGCCGCGCCCGCCGCTCGGGGACGAAGACGACGACTGGTGTCCCTAGTGCTCCGGGAGCAAGTGGCCGAGCAGTGCGATCACGGCGAGGACGTTGGATCGCCCTACCGCCCGACCACACGTGACGGCCAAGGAGGCCAAGGAGGTCAGCGGTGACCGTCGCCTGACGACGAGACCCTCCGGGTGCTCGCGGTCGCGTGAGCGAACCGGGATGAATGCGGCACCGGCCTCCGGAATCGACAAGTTCGTGACGAAGTGGATCGAACTGAGAACAGCCCGGTAGGGCATTTAGACCCTCGGATAGGGCCCATTGACCGCTGGTGTGGTCGCTGCGTCGGGACGAGCATGGGGACATGGCTGCTCCCACCTGCCGCGAGAGGTCAAGGCGATCATGAAAGCGCTCGTCTACCAGGGCCCGCACGACCGCGCCTGGACTGAGGTTCCGGACCCGTCGATTCAGTTCGCGACCGACGCCATCGTGCAGGTCGATGCGGTCACCATCTGTGGCACCGACCTGCACATCCTCAAAGGTGATGTGCCGGAGGTGGTACCCGGTCGCATTCTCGGTCACGAAGCCGTGGGCACGGTGACCGCTGTCGGTGCGGCCGTGCAGACTCTCGCCGTCGGGGACCGCGTACTGGTGTCGTGTGTGAGCGCCTGCGGCAATTGCCGGTTCTGCCGCGAAGGGCGTTACGGGCAATGCCTCGGCGGTGGCGGCTGGATTCTTGGCCACATGATCGACGGCACGCAGGCCGAGTATGTACGTGTTCCATTCGCCGACCGATCCACCTACAAGATTCCCGACGGCGTCACCGACGAGCAGATGGTCATGCTCGCCGACATCCTGCCGACGTCCTACGAAGTGGGGGTGTTGGCAGGCGCGGTGCGGCCCGCCGACGTCGTCGCGATCGTCGGCGCCGGACCGATCGGTCTTGCGGCGATCATGACGGCCGGGCTGGTGAGTCCCAGCCACATCGTCGCCATCGACATTGCGGACTCCCGCCTGGAGTCGGCGCGCAAGTTCGGCGCCGATGTGGTGGTGAATCCGAGCCGGGACAATCCCCGCGCCGTGATCGACGAGCTGACCGCGGGTCTCGGTGCCGACGTCGTGATGGAGGCCGTCGGCCTGCCCGAAACCTTCGAGCAGGCAGTCGAACTGGTGCGCCCCGGTGGACACCTCGCGAACATCGGTGTCCACGGCGCCCCTGCCACGCTGCACCTCGAGCGCATCTGGGGCAAAGACCTCACGATCACCACAGGCCTCGTCGACACGTGTTCGACGCCGACGCTGATCGGGCTGGTGGTGAGCGGTCAGCTCGACACGGCTCGGATGATCACCCACCGGTTCGGGATCGGCGATTTCGAATCCGCCTACGACGTGTTCGGCCGCGCTGGTGAGACCGGTGCGCTGAAAGTTCTGCTGACCGCTACCCACTGATCCGCATCGAAGTAAGGGAGAACGACAACATGACGAATCCCGCCACCAAACCGGTCGTGGTCGGAATCGACGGCAGTGACTCGGCGATCGACGCCGCGCGTTGGGCAGGCGCCGTTGCCGACAGGTTCGGTGCGCCGCTGCACATCGTGTACGCGCTGCCGGTCCTCGGCCGCAACCTGACTCAGACCGCCGCCGCCATGACCGCGGCGATGATGTCCTACCAGCAGGACTGTGCCGAGCTCTACCTCAAAGCCGCGGCCGACGCGGTCCGATCCGGTCGGCCCGACCTGACGGTGACGACGGCTTCGGTGAACGAACCCGCCGATGAAGCACTGATCGAAGCCAGCCGGGAGGCGCGGCTCGTGGTGCTGGGCGGCAAGTCGGTGACGCCGGCCGCGGCGCTGCTGCTCGGCTCGATATCGCTGTCGGTGGCGACCCGGGCCGCATGTCCCGTGGTGGCGTTCCGTGGGGATCGGTTCGAACCGGGGGACGGTCCGATCGTCGTGGGCGTCGACGACAGCCCTGCAGCCGCGGCAGCACTGGCGGCGGCGTTCGAATTCGCCGAGCGCTTCGGCGCGGGCCTGGCCGCGGTGCGGTCGCTGTCGTTCACCGCGCCGCCCGAGGCCGGTGTCACCATCCCGTTCCTCATCGACTGGGAAGGCCTGGAGGCGGCCGAACTGGTCGCGCTGACCGAGTCCGTCGACGGTGCAAACACCAAGCATCCGTCGGTCGAGGCCAAGTGCTTCGTCGAACCCGTATCCCCGGGCAAGGCGCTGCTGCGCCACGCCGAGGACGCGCAACTGGTCGTGGTGGGCACCAGGGGCCGTAACGCCCTGGCCGGCACGCTGCTCGGATCCACGAGCCTCAACATGCTGCACCACAGCCCGGTGCCGGTGTTGATCTGCCGCGATCCCGAATCGTAAACACCTACCAGCAAAGGAGATTCACATGTCTGCAGAGCCGGTTCGCCACGGCATCGTCGTCGGAGTCGACGGCTCGCCGCCGTCCGATGCGGCCGTGGCATGGGCCGCGCGGGACGCGGCGCTGCGCCGGGTGCCACTGACCTTTGTCCACGCCCTGCCCATCGCGGCCGCGCCTGCGTGGCTCGACATGGGCCTTCCCGACGACTACTGGGCGTGGCAGAAGAAGCGCGGTCAGGAGATCGTGGCGCAGGCCCGCGACCTCGCGAACAAGGTGACGGCCGGCGGCGAACCCCTGCAGTTCGCCGCAGAGGTGGTGTCCGGGCATTCGGTCAGCACGCTGATCGACTACTCCCACAACGCCGACCTCTTGGTGGTCGGCTGCCGTGGGCTCGGTAAGTGGGGCAGGCGGCTGCTCGGTTCGGTCAGCGCCAGCCTGGTCCGGCACGCCCATTGCCCGGTCGCGGTGATCCACGACGGCCCGCAGCATGCCGACGACGCACCCGTGGTCGTCGGTGTCGACGGCTCGCAGGCGTCCGAGCTGGCCACCGAGATCGCGTTCGACGAGGCGTCCCGGCGCGGCGTCGAACTCGTCGTGGTGCACACCTGGAACGACCTGGACTACGACTTTCCCGACGTCAAGTGGGCCGAGCTGAAACCGCGGGAGGATCGCGTGGTGTCCGAGCAGCTGGCCGGCTGGTGCGAGCGCTACCCGGATGTGCCGGTGCGGCGCGTGGTGCAACGCGACCGTCCGGCCTATCAGCTGGTCGAGCAGTCGGACGGTGCCCAGCTGGTGGTCGTCGGCAGCCGCGGCCGCGGCGGATTCACCGGCATGCTGCTCGGCTCGGTCAGCGCCACGGTCGTCGAATCGGTGCAGACGCCCGTGATCGTGGCACGCCGATCGGCCGAAACCGGTAGTTAGCCGGCGGGGTAGTCACTACATTTGCCGGTGTGGCAGTCAGGGCATCGCGGGAAGTCGTCTTCGACGCCTCGCCGGAGGCGATCATGGCGGTGCTCGCCGACGTCGATGCCCTGCCATCCTGGTCTTCGGTGCACCGTCACGTCGAGGTCATCGATCGCTACCCAGATGGCCGGCCTCACCACGTCAAGGCCACCATGCGATTGCTGGGCATCACCGACAAAGAGTTACTGGAGTACCACTGGGGCGAGTACTGGATGGTGTGGGACGCCGAGCCCAACCTGCAGCAGCGCGGCCAGCACATCGAGTACAACCTGACCCCGGAGATCGACAAGACCCGGGTGCGGTTCGACATCCTCGTCGACCTGGCCATGCCGATCCCCGAGTTCCTGATCAATCGCGCCAAACGGACCGTGCTCGACGTCGCGATCGAGCAGCTGCGGCAGCGTGTCATGGTTAACGCGCACCGTGAATAGAACGGAATAGCGCGCCGCGCCGGTCCGGTTGGTGCGAGTATGCCGACCGGAGTAGTGCTTCCCCTGAATCCATCCGCCGCCAACGTCGTCGACGACGCGATCAACCAGGCGCGCAACGCCTTTACCGCGGGTGTCAGACAGATCTGGCTCGCGCAGCAGTTCGACGTCGACGCCATCACGCTGGCCGGCCTGATCGGGGCCGCGGTGCCCGGCCTCGGCGTCGGCACGTCGGTGGTGCCGATCAACCCGCGCCATCCGCTGCTGGTCGCATCGGCGGCGCAGACCGCGCAGGCCGCGACGCACGGCAACTTCACGCTGGGGCTCGGCCTGGGCTCACACGCCCCGGAACATCAGGCGTTTGGCACGGTGTGGACCGATCCCGTCGGCCGGTTGCGTGAGCATCTCGAGGTGCTGCGGGCGACCTTCGACGACGGCGCGGTCGACTACCACGGGGCCCAGTTCACCGCGAGCCCCGAGTGGCCGGTCCGGGTGCCGGGCGGGACTCCGGTGCCGGTGTACGTGGCGGCGATGGGCCCCAAGGCGTTGCGGGTCACCGGCGAACTCGCCGACGGGACGCTGCCGTTCCTCGCGGGTCCGCGCACCGTGGGCGAATTCATCGTGCCGACCATCACCGACGCGGCCGCGGGCCGGCTCGCGCCACGCGTCGTCGCCATGGTCCCGGCGCTCGTCACCGACGATGTCGCCGCGGCCCGCGAGGTGGCCGCACAGCGGCTGTCGTTCTACGAGACCATCCCGTCGTATCAGAAAGTCATTGCGCGCGAGGGAGTATCGAGCGTGGCTGAACTCGCGGCGATCGGATCCGTTGCGCAGGTGCGGGCCCAGTTGCAGGTCTACCTCGACGCCGGTGCCACCGACGTCGCGCTGAGCCCGTTGCGCACCGAACCCGGTGACCTGCGGGCGCTGTGGGAAGTCGCGGCAGGGCTCTAATCGGCCGGAAACCTCACCGACCACGCCGCGCAACATTCGCGCGCTAGCGTCGCCTGCCATGCGGCCTCGACGGCGTTCGGCCCTGCTCGAACAGTTGGTGGCCGCAGCGGACGGTCCGTCGCAGCAGGCTGTGCTCGACGAGCTGCGCCGCGCGATCCTCGCCGGTGGTGTCCCGCCGGGCACGTCGATTCCGCTGGCCGAGGTGGCCGACGTGTTCCGGGTCAGCCAGATCCCGGTGCGGGAGGCGCTGAAAACCCTGATGGGAGAGGGCCTCGTCACGCACAAGCGGAACTCCGGATACACCGTGGCTCTGCTGACGGCCCAGGAGCTGCGCGAAATGTACATTGTGCGCGAGACGTTGGAATCGGCATCGCTGCTGGCGGCTGTGGCGAATGCGACCGACACCGACCGGGCGGCGGCCGTCGCCGTGAACCACCTGCTGGAGCAGGCCATCGCCGATGACGACGCGGCCGCCTACCACCGGCAGAGCCGGCAGTTCCACGCCGCCCTGACCCGGCCGTCCCGCATGCACCGGCTGCTGCACATGCTCGAAACCGCCTGGAATGTCACCGAACCCGTGCAGTCCATGGTGCACGTCAGTGCGGCCGACCGCGCGCAGCTGCACGCCGACCACCGCGCGATGCTCGACGCTTTTCTGGTCGGCGACCCCGAACGGCTGGTGGCCGCCTCCGAGGCGCACGCCGCTCGGCTCAACGCCGTCATCGCGACCTTGCCGACCGATACGGGCCTGCTGGCCTGAGCCGAATATATCTTTTCCGCAATTGCGGCATAGCCCAGCGGAAACGGCTGGGAAACAGTTCGTTCCTAACGTCGGGACATGACAGAAACTGTGGTGGGCGCCGGGGATCTCGTCGAGGCGGCCGGCCATCCGGTCGGCAGCGGCGACGTCAAGCCCGGCTATGACCCACGGCTGACCAACGAGGATCTCGCTCCTCTGCGCAAGCAGACCTGGGGTTCCTACAACATCTTTGCGTTCTGGATGTCCGACGTGCACAGCGTCGGCGGCTACGTGACCGCTGGCAGCCTTTTCGCGCTGGGCTTGGCGAGTTGGCAGGTGCTCGTGGCACTGCTGATCGGCATCACCATCGTCTACTTCCTGTGCAACCTGGTCGCCAAGCCCAGTCAGGCCGCCGGCGTGCCGTATCCGGTGATCTGCCGGACGGTGTTCGGTGTGCTCGGCGCCAACATCCCGGCCATCATCCGCGGCCTCATCGCCGTGGCCTGGTACGGCATCCAGACATTCCTGGCCTCGGCTGCCCTTGACATCGTGCTGATCAAACTGTTCCCGGCGCTCGCGCCGTACGCGGTGGTCTCCGACTACGGTTTCGCGGGCCTGTCGCTGCTGGGCTGGGGCAGCTTCCTGGTGTTGTGGGTGCTTCAGGCGTGCGTGTTCTGGCGCGGCATGGAGTCGATCCGCAAGTTCATCGACTTCTGCGGGCCCGCGGTCTATGTGGTGATGTTCGTGCTGTGCGGGTACCTGATCCACAAAGCTGGTTGGGGTGCAATCGATCTCAACCTCGGCGAGGTGACCTACACCGGTTGGGGTTCGGTGCCGGTCATGCTGGGCGCGATCGCACTCGTGGTGTCCTACTTCTCCGGTCCGATGCTGAACTTCGGTGACTTCTCGCGCTACGGCAAGTCGTTCGCCGCGGTGAAGAAGGGCAACTTCCTCGGCTTGCCGGTGAACTTCCTGGTGTTCTCGGTGCTGGTGGTCGTGACGGCATCGTTGACGCTGCCGGTGTTCGGGGAACTCATCACCGATCCGGTCGAGACCGTCGCCCGGATCGACTCGACGTTCGCAATCGTGCTGGGCGCGTTGACGTTCACGATCGCCACGATCGGCATCAACATCGTCGCGAACTTCATCAGTCCCGCGTTCGACTTCTCCAATGTGAGTCCGCAACGCATCAGCTGGCGGGCCGGCGGCATGATCGCGGCGGTCGGTTCGGTGCTGATCACACCGTGGAACCTGTACAACAACCCCGAGGTCATCCACTACACGCTGGAAACCCTCGGCGCGTTCATCGGCCCGCTGTTCGGGGTGCTGATCGCCGACTACTACCTGGTGCGCAGGCAGAAGGTGGTCGTCGACGACCTGTTCACCATGGCGGAGACCGGAAAGTACTGGTACCGCAACGGTTACAACCGGGTGGCGGTGATCGCGACCGTCGTCGGCGCGGTGCTGGCCGTCGTGCCGGTGCTGCTCGGCGGGTCGGTCGCCGGCATGCACACCGCCGCACAGTACAGCTGGTTCATCGGCTGCGGCGTCGCGTTCGTGCTCTACCACCAGCTGGCCAAGCGCGACGCGTTGGTCGCCGCGTCGGTGTAGTGCGATGAGTCTGCGCTCAGGGTCGGGAATTCTCGAAAATCACAGCCCTGAGCGCAGTTTCAACGCACCTGGCGTCATGCGATGCGGTTCTTGAGGTTCCGCAGCACCTCGACCGTGGCGCTGGGCGCGACAGCGGTCACGTCGTCGGCCGTGAAGGCGCCGCAGTCCAGCCCGCGCAGCACCACCGCGGCCAGCGCCTCGGCGGTCGCGGGTTCATCGACGATGGCGCCGCCCCGGCGGTCCAGGTAGGCCTGCAACCGGGGTGCCGCGGCAGCCATCGCGGCCCGGAAGAACGTGAACGTGGCCAGCCACCGCGTCACCAGGTGGCCGGGGTGCATGTCCCACCCCTGGTAGAAGCCGCGCGCCAGCGATCGGGTCACCAGCCGGTGATGTCGCTGGATGGCTTGTGCCACTTGATCATCGGACCCGACCGGGGAGACCTGGGTCGAGCCGTCGCACACCCACACCCCGGTCTGCGCCGCGGCGACCTGCATGACGGCCTTTGCGTGGTCGGCCACCGGATGGTCGAGGGATTGGTGCTGCGGCGCGATGCCGCACGCCGCGCTGTAGTCGTAGGTGCCGTAGTGCAGTGCGGTGCAGCGGCCGTCGGCGCGCTGGATCGCACTGGCCACGGTGGCGGTGCCGTCAGAGCCGAGCACGGCCTGCGGGCTCTCGATCTGCAGCTCGAAACGCAGGCTGCGCTCCGGGAGACCGTGCGCGGATTCCAGCGCCTCGCACAGCCACACGGCCGCGGTGACCTGTTCGGCCGCACGGATTTTGGGGATCGTGAAGACGAAGCCGTCCGGCATGCCGCCGTCGAGCACCAGTTCCAGCGTGCGGACCGCGCGCGGCCGGTCCGCGACCGTCAGCCCCTTGAAGCGGATGCCCGCACTGCCCAGCTTGAGCGCGTGCAGCGTCTCACCCGCCCGCAGCGCGTCGGCATCCTCGACGTCGTCGGGACGCCGGCCGTAGCCGTCTTCGAAGTCGAGCCGCAGATCGGCGATCGGCGCCTCGGTCAGCTGATTGCGCACCAGGGTCAAAGTGGCGGCGTCGCCGAGTTCGGCGAACACCTCGGCCTGGCGGTCCAGGAGTTCGAGTGCGGCCGCACCCCATTGTGTCGGGGTGTCCGGCGTCGCGTCCGCAGCACTCACGTACACGGTGTGTACCGGCTGGACGGCGTCGCGATCACCGGGGAACTCACGTGCCAGTCGTGCGTCGACGTCGTGCAGCAGGGCGTCGACGCGGGTCAGGGTGTCCTGGTCGATGCGGTGCGGGGATGCGGGCATGTCCCCATCGTTGCGTGTCATCACGCGCTGAGCACCCTTAGTCGCCGGATTGCCTCGTCCAGGGTGTCGTCACGCTTGCAGAACGCAAACCGCACGATGTGGTTCCACAGGTCGGCGTGGGGCGCCTCGGCGTCACAGAACGCCGACATCGGGATTGCCGCTACCCCCGTCTTGTGGGGCAGCTCGGCGCAGAACGCAGCGCTGTCGTCGTAACCCAGCGGCCGCGGGTCGGCACACAGAAAGTAGGTGCCCGCACTGTCGTGGACCTCGAACCCGATATCGGTCAGCGCCGATCCCAGCCGGTCCCGCTTGGTCTGGAACGCCGCCCGCAGGTCGGCCACCCAGCCGTCCTCGTTGTCCAGCGCGTGGGCCACCGCGGGCTGGAACGGTGCGCCGCCGACATAAGTCAGGTACTGCTTGGCGGCCCGCACGCCGGCGATCAGGTCGGGTGCACCGCACGCCCAGCCGATCTTCCAGCCGGTGGCATTGAACATCTTGGCCGCGCTCGAGATCGTGACCGTGCGCCCGGCCATCCCGGGATAGCCGGCCACCGGCAGGTGCTTGCGTCCGTCGAACACCAGCTGTTCGTAGACCTCGTCTGCGATCACCAGCAGGTTGTGTTCGACGGCCAGCGCGGCGATGGCCCGCAGCTCGGCGTCCGACGCCACCGCTCCGGTCGGGTTGTGCGGCGAGTTGAGGATCAGCGCCCGGGTTTTCGGGGTGACGACGCGTCGCAACGCCTCGACGTCGATCGCGAACCCGGCGCCCGCGGCCACCAACGGCACGGCCCGGCGGACGCAGCCTGCCATGGCGATCACGGGGGAGTAGGAGTCGTAGAACGGCTCGATCACTATGACCTCGGAGCCGGGTTCGACGAGGCCGATCAGGGCGGCCGCGATCGCCTCGGTGGCGCCGACGGTGACCAGCACCTCGGTGTCCGGGTCGTAGTCGATGCCGTAGTGGCGCTTGCGCTGCGTGGCGACGGCCTGCCGGAGCTCGGGGATGCCGAGGCCGGGCGGGTACTGGTTGACGCCCGCGGCGATCGCGTCCTGCGCGACTTTCAGCATCGCGGCCGGGCCGTCCTCGTCGGGAAAGCCCTGGCCCAGATTGACCGCGCCGAGGCGGGTGGCCAGCGCAGACATCTCTGCGAACACCGTGACGGCGAAAGGCTGCAGCCTTGTGACGGTCATAGCTGACGAGCGTAGGCGGTGCCGGGCTCGTGCCGGTCGGCGACGTTCTGCGGACGAGCTAGCCCATGCTGGGGTGCACCACTCGCAGCTTGCCGGCGATCCGGGCCAGCGTCTTCTGGTCGGTCACGGTGAGCCGGTCCAGCACCAGCTCGCGCACCGAGCGAACGTGGATCGGCGCCGCCTCGACGACCAACCGGTAGCCGGCTTCGGTGAGTTCGGCGATGGTGTAGCGCCCGTCGTCGGGATCGGGGGAGCGGGTCACCCAGCCGCGCTGTTCGAAGCGCTTGACGACGTTGGACAGCCGGGACAGTGAGCCGTTGGCCAGAAATGCCAAATCGCTCATGCGTATCCGATGCTCCGCGGCCTCGGAGAGATGGCTGAGCGTCAGGTACTCGAACAGGGTCAGGTCGACCGGGCGCATGGCCGCATCGAGCTTCCCCGGGAGTAACAGCATCAGGGCCGCCAGGCCCGTCCATGTCTCCTTTTCCTGTTGCGAGAGCCATTCCGGCTCCTCGTCCCGCGTCATGGACGCACCTTAGCCAACCGGAATAACTTCACGCATGAAGTCATTGAGTGTGTCGTCAGTTCAACCGTGAAGTTATAACGATAGGAAGATGACGATGCAGGACGTCGAGTTCTTCGTGACCCCCGGCTACGGCGAGATGTTTCGGGAGGAGCTCCGCTACAGCCAGGCCGTGCGGATCGGCAACAGGGTCGAGATCTCCGGCCAGGGCGGCTGGGATGACGACCTCAACTTTCCCGAATCCCTCGAAGACGAGATCGTCCGCGCCTTCGACAACGTGGAACGCACGCTGGCCACCGCCGGTGCGTCCTGGCGCGACGTGGTCCACGTGAATACCTACCACGTCATCTCGGAACCGGACTCGACCTTCGGCGCGCACAACGCGACCATCGTCGAGCAGTTCCGCAAGCGGCTGGGGGACCGGGCGCCGATCTGGACCGAAACCGGTGTGACGGCGCTCGGAGCGCCGAAGATGCGGGTCGAGATCCGCGTGACCGCGATCGTGGACGCCTGACCAGCAGCGGGGATCACGTCGCGAAGAGCCTCGACGTCCGCTCCTCGTGACGCATGCCGCTGATCTCCAGTGCGGGTGCGGTGCCCGACAGGTCGGGTAGCGAGCGCAGACATGCCTCGCGGGCCAGTCGGACGGCCAATTCGGTACTGCGCAACTGGATGCGTTGGCTCTGCAGCGGCCCCAGCCGGCCCAGCCGAACGGCGGCGCTGAGCAGGGACGCCAGCATCGACCGCAGGCTGCCGAGAACGGCCAGTCGCTGTGGCACCCCGAGACGTGCCTGCACCACGCCGTCGACTACCGCGGCATGGCCCGCGGCATTGCCATCGCGTACCGCCACCAGGTAGGTGTGGCCATCGGCGATGCCGATGTCGAGGGCCGTGGCCGCGAGCTGCTGGCCGGTCGACGTCGAGGCGGTCCGGGCGTTGCCGAACAGCTTGTAGGTGCCGGTCAGCTCGTCCAGTTCGGCCAGGCTGCCCGGGCAGTCCACGGCGTTCCACGCATGGGCGGTGACGGTGGCATCCAGCGGCGCGTAGCCGTGGGTGAGATACCCGCACACCGCGGCCTCCAGGTCCACGGCGTCCGCGGCGGGGCGGGCTGCCAGCCACTCCTCCAGACCGTGGCTGTGCACCAGACGTCCGGCCGGAAAGGCGCTGTCGTGCAGTTGCAGCCACAGCGACAGCGCGACGTCGGGGTCAGTGGTGGTGGCCGGCATGGTGATCGGCGGAGGTGCGGAACCAGCCGGTGGCGGCCATGGCGGCGTCGCGGACCTCGCCGACGACGCCGAGCTCGGCGAGCATCTGGCGGGCTGCATCCGCGCTGGTGAACAACGGCACTGTCACCGACTCGTCGTCGATGTCGATCGGGGCGTGCTGATTGCCGAGCAGATGGCCCAGCAGCAGCAGTGATCGCGCGGTGTTGTCGGCGAAGCGGATCCGGATCGCCGGCTCGGGGGGACGGCGCACCACCACCACATTGGTTCCGTCGTCGGCGATCACCGCGTCGTCGTGCAGAAATGTCGAGCGCGGCAGCATGATCCGCACCTCGATCCCGGTGTCGGTGGTGACCAACTGGCGGTGTTTGCCCGCGTCACCCCAGCCGATGTCGACGTGGTGGACCGTGCGTCCGGTGAACGCCGGATCGGTGGCAGCGCCCAGGATGGTGTCGGCGTCCATGGTCATGCGCTTCTCCTCAGGGGCGTGGTCAGTACGCTGTCGCGCACGGCGGTGTGCACGGTGTGGCGGGCATACCGCAGTTCGGGTGCACAGTCAGCGGTCAGTCGGCTGAGAAGCCCTGATCGACAGGGGAGTTCACCGGCACCGCCACGGATGCCCGGCAGTCCGGCGAGCGCCGTGCGCACCGCATCGATCGCCGGCGGCCGGCCCGGTGCGACCACCCATTGGGTGGCGACGTAGTCGCCGTCGAGCAGCGGCGCAGTGGCCGGGGTGAACCGTTGCCGATCCCGGGCGACCACCCGTCCCTGCGCGCGCACCGTGACCGCGGTGTCGACTCCCGTGTAGCGGAACCGCTCACCGTGCGCGATGCGCCCCGCCGCGACGGCGTCCCACCCGATATAACACCCGCCGTCGGCGATGTCGACGTCGAGTGTCTGGGTGAACAGTGAACCTGACTGTGGGATAAGTGTTTTCGGCAGATACTCCAGCGTCGCTCCGGGATGCACCGTGAACCGGAGCCGATGCCGCGCCCCCGGGCCCTCGCCGGCGAACACCTGGGTCGCGGCCTGGGTGGTGAGCACCAGATGGGAGCCGGGTTCGCAGACGACGGTGGTGCACAGGCTGTCGTCGGAGAATGTTCCTCCGCTGGGGCTCTGCACACACAGCACCGCCGCCCGCGGATACCGCTCGTCGGAATGCAGTGCGGTGGTGACGCGCTGTGGGTAGCGCTGGCACAGTGTCGTCACGCGGGTGCGGCCGGTGGCGTCGACACCGACATGCACGGTCAGCTCACCGGGGGCGATCACCGGCTCACCGTGAGCATCGCACCGCGCAACAGCTCGGCGGTCAGCTCCGGCAGGCCGAGCCCCGAACGCAGATCGGTGAACACGGTCGGTTTGGCCGGGCGGGCGATCGCGCAGTCGCGGCGCATCCCCTCGAGATCGGCGCCGACCAGGCCGGCCAGGTCGATCTTGTTGACCACCAACAGATCCGCCTGCAGCAACCCGATGCCCTTCTTGCGTGGGATGTCGTCCCCGCCCGCGGTGTCGATCACGAAGATCCAGTAGTCGACCAGGTCTGAGGTAAACGTGGCGGCCAGGTTGTCCCCACCGGATTCGATGAGAATCAGGTCCAGATCGTCGAATTCGGCGGCCAGCCGCCGCGCGGCGGCCAGATTGGCCGACGGATCCTCCCGGATCGCGGTGTGCGGGCACGCCCCGGTCTCCACCGCCAGCACGCGGCGCGGATCGATCACACCGCTTCGCCGGACCCGCCGCGCATCCTCATCGGTGACCAGATCGTTGGTGATCACCGCGACGCCGAGACCCGCGGCGGCGAGCTCGGGAACCAGCATCTCCACCAGGCGGGTCTTCCCGGAACCGACCGGTCCGCCGATGCCGATCCGAATGACGTCGCGCATATGCTCCTCCGGCTATTTCAAGGTGTAGCGCCGGCCCAGCGGCACCGTGGTCATGGGCGTGCTGCGACACAGTTCTCCGTCGATGAGGACTCGATACGTGTCCGGTTCGATGATGATGTCCGGCAGGTAGTCGTTGTGCAGCAGATCGGTTTTCGTCAATGCCCGAGCGCCGCGGCAAGCCACCAGCGGCGTCTCCAGTCCCAGCTGCACACGAAGACCCGATTCGATCGCGGCGCCGGCCACGAAGTTCACCGACACATCGGCCGGGGTGCGCCCGTAGGCGGCCCACTGTGGCCGGTACTTCAGCGGTTCGCACGTCATCAGCGACGCGTTGGCCTCACCCATCACCGACCACGCCGGGAACCCGCCCTTGAACACCACCTCGGGCCGGATACCGAAGAACTTCGGCTCCCACAGCACGATGTCGGCGAGCTTGCCCGGCTCCAGCGAACCGACCTCGTGATCGATACCGAACAGTCTCGCCGGGTTGACGGTGAGTTTGGCGATGTAGCGCAGGATGCGCGTATTGTCCGCGCCGGTGCCGGCATCCTCAGGCAGGGGCCCGCGGGTGACCTTCATGTGCGACGCCAGTTGCCATGTCCGCGCGATGGTTTCGCCGATCCGGCCCATGCCCTGCGAATCCGATCCCATCGCCGAGATCGCGCCCATGTCGTGCAGCACATCCTCGGCGGCGATGGTCTCGCGGCGGATTCGCGATTCGGCGAACGCGACGTCCTCGGGGATGCGCGGATTGAGGTGATGGCACACCATCACCATGTCGAGGTGTTCGTCGAACGTGTTGAGCGTGTAGGGATTCGTCGGATTGGTCGAGGACGGGAGACAGTACGGCTCGCCCACCACTCGCATGATGTCGGGCGCGTGCCCGCCGCCGGCGCCCTCGGCGTGGTAGGTGTGGATGGGGCGTCCGCCGATGGCGGCCATGGTGTCCTCGTAGAACCCGGACTCATTGAGGGTGTCGGTGTGGATCTGCACCTGCAGGTCGAGTTCATCCCCGGCGTCCAGTGATGCCCGGATGGCGGCCGGTGTGGCACCCCAGTCCTCGTGGATCTTGTACCCGATCGCGCCCGCAAGGCCCTGCTCGATCAGCGGTGCGGTGCTCGACGCGCTGCCGTTGCCGATGAAGCCGAAGTTCATCGGGAACGCCTCGGCCGCGCGCAGCATCCGAGCCAGGTTGGTGGGCCCCGATGACGTGATGCCGACCGTGACGGGGCCCAGGCCGCCGCCGATCATGGTGGTGATCCCACTGGAGATCGCTTCCTCGACCAGACCGGCGCTGTCGAAATGCACGTGGACGTCGATGGCTCCGGCGGTGGCGATCATGCCCTCCCCGGACCGGATGTCGGTGCCCGCACCGATGACGAGTTCCGGGTCGACTCCATCCATGGTGCGCGGATTGCCCGCCTTGCCGATTCCGGCGATGCGGCCGTTGCGAATCCCGATGTCGGCCTTGCGGATACCCAGCACCGCGTCGATGATGAGCGCATTGGTGATGACGAAATCCAGTGCGCCATCGGCATTGGTGACATCGCCGTGTACCGCCATGCCCTCTCGCATGGTCTTGCCGCCACCGAAGACGGCTTCATCGCCGTAAACCGTGGCATCGTGTTCGACGCGGGCCAGCAGTTCGGTGTCTGCCAGCCGGACCCGGTCACCGGTGGTGGGACCGTACAGTTCGGCGTAGCGTGCGCGGCTGATGCGATATGCCATCTCAGGACTCCGTATCGAGGAAGCCGCCGCCGCGCATCGTCGTCATGAGCTCCGCGCTCGGTGGTGCGTCGGTGGGGCCGTTGGTGACATCGTTCTGGCCGATGACGATCCGCTGCCCGCCGTAGCTGGTCAATGAAACAACTTGGGCCTCACCCGGTTCGAACCGCACCGCGGTGCCCGACGGGATGTCGAGCCGCATTCCGTAAGCCGCGGCACGGTCGAACCGCAAGGCCCGGTTGGTCTCGAAGAAATGGAAATGGGAGCCCACCTGGACCGGCCGGTCGCCCGTGTTCTCGACGGTCACCGTCGCGGTGGCGCGCCCGGCGTTGAGTTCCAGATCGCCTTCGGCGGTGAGGATCTCACCTGGCACGACCGCGAGATCGGCCGCGCAACGGTGGCCCGGACCGATGGCGTCGTGCACGGTCACGAGCTTCTGACCGTCTTCGAAGAACGCCTCAACCTGCACTGAGCCCAGTAGTGTGCGAACCCCGGGCAGCACATCGTCATCGGTCAGGATCTGTGCTCCGCGCGCGGCGGCGTCGGCGACCGTGGCACCGGCGCGAGCCGCCTCCAGCACCTCGTCGGCGATCAGCGCCCGGGCTTCGGCGTAGGTCAGGGCCAGACCGGCCGCGCGGCGCTTGCGGGCCAGTTCGGCGGCCAGGAACAGCAGGAGCCGGTCCTCGTCCTTGGGAGTCAGATGCATGGTGTCAGCCCGTGATTCCCTTGGCCCACGGATAGGCGTGCAGGAACGGGTCCGGTTCGATGGGCTGGGGCGAGGCCCACACCTGGTGGATCAACCCGTCGTCGGTCACCCTGCCGATTCGGGCCGTCTTCGTGACATGGTGGTTTTCCCCGTCGATCGTGACGGTGCCTTCAGGGGCGTCGACGCTGACCCCGCCCGCGGCCCGCTGGATGTCGGGAACCCCGAAGGAGTTCGCCTTCTCGACGGTCGCTTTCCACAGATGCACTGCGGCGTAAGCGGATTCCATCGGATCCGAGGTCACGCGGTCGGCGCCGTACCGGGCCTTGAAATCCGCGACGAACTTGACGTTGGCCGGGGTGTCGAGGGTCTGGTAGTAGTTCCACGAGGACAGCTGCCCGGTCAGCGTGTCGGCGCCGATGCTGCGGACCTCTTCTTCCCCGACACACATCGACATCACCGGCATGACCTGCGGGGTCAGCCCCGCGCTGTTGTACTCGCGGAAGAACGAGGTCAGTGAGCCGCCGACGACGACGTTGAAGATGGCGTCAGCGCCCGCGGTGCGGATCTTGTTGACGATGGTGGCGAAGTTGGTGCTGTCCAGCGGCACGTAGTCCTCGCCCTTGATCTCGATGCCGTTGGCCTGCGCGTAGGCCTTGACGATGGCATTGGAGGTACGTGGGAACACGTAGTCACTGCCCACCAGGTACAGCGATTTCACGCCTTGAGACTTGAGATAGTCGAGCGCGGGGATGATCTGCTGGTTGGTGGTGGCACCCGAGTAGAAGATGTTGGGCGACGATTCCAGGCCTTCGTACTGCTGGCCGTAGTACAGCAGCGCGTTGGCGTCCTCGAACACGGGCAGCATGGCCTTGCGGCTCGCCGACGTGTAGCCACCGAAAACCACTGCGACACAGTCATTGCTGACCAATTTCTGGGCCTTCTCGGCGAATATCGTCGGCTCGGATGCGCCGTCTTCGGAGATCAGCTGCAGCTGTTTGCCGAGCACCCCGCCGCCGCGGTTGATCTCGTCGACGGCCATCACGATCGCGTCGTGGATGACCGATTCGCTGACGGCCAGCCCGCCCGAAAGCGAGTTGACCGCACCGACCTTGACAGTAGGGCCCGAGGTGTCGGCGCAACTCTGGGTCGCCGCGGTGGTGTCACCTGCCCGGCTGCCGCAGCCCGCGGTGAGTAGGGTTGCCGCCGCCAGCAGCGCGACGGCGGGGCGAAGGTAGCGGTTGTGCTTCGGCATGTGCGGTGGCCCTTGTCGAGTGTGACGGTGAGTTGCCGAAAAGCGTAGGAACGGTCGGGGTGGTCGGGCTATGGGAGGAATCTCCCATTTGCCCGTTCCGTTTTCGCTGACGCATCGGCTTTGAAACACTCACGAAACACGGCCTGCCAATGATGGTTTCGGGCTAGACAACCGCAGCAAAGGATCCCCGCGATGGCAGGTACGTACGCCGCGGTGCTGGGCAGCGCCACCAGCATCGAGACCCGCGCACACGACATGCTCGAGGCGCTCGGTGGGCGGGCGGCGTCCTCGGCGTCGGCGATATGCCTGTGGGATCCGATCCAGCGATGCCACGTGGCCGTCGCCAACCACGGCTACCCCGAAACGGTCATCGACCACCTCAACACCTGGTTCATCGACCACGACCCGCTCTTCGACACGATGCGCCAACGTGGGCTGGGGGCGCTGCGGTGGCGCGATTTCCCGAACTACCGCACCACGTACTCGGTGACGGAGGTCTTCGTGCCCGCCGGGTTCGACGAAGGCCTGTCCGCGCGGTTGGTGACCGCCGATGGCACCTATGCCGGCACCATCCATGTCAATTGTGATGATCCGCGCCATCCGAGCGATGGCGACGTCGACGAGATCAACACGCTGCGGCTGCAGATGGCCGAACACCTGGACTTCACGATGCGGCCCCGGATGGTGGCCGAACTCATGTCGCCGGAAGCGCAGGCCTGGGCCGTGGATGGGGCTGGCCGTGCGCACTTGCTGCGGCTCGGAGACTCGTTCGACGCGGCGGTGGACGACAATCTCGTCGCCGACATGGCACTGTCCTGTCCCGGCACGGTCGAAGCAACGCGGTGGCATGACGGGGCCGGTTGGCTGCATGTCCGGCATCTCGCGACCGCCCCGCGGTTTCGTCGGGACAGCCTGAACGCAGTGATGCTGATCTCCCGTGCCCCGCTGCCGTTCGGCATCACCCCGCGAGAGCTCGATGCGTTGACCCTTGCCGCCAAGGGCCTGACCAACAACGAGATTGCGGCGCAACTGTTTATCAGCGTCCGGACCGCCGGCCACCACCTCGAGAGTGCGACCGTCAAACTGGGCGCCAGCAACCGGGCGTCATGTGTGTCGCAGGCGGTGTCGTGGGGGCTGTTGTCCGGGCGGATGCTGCGTGAGCTCGATCCGAATACCACGCCCGTCGGGCGAGCGTGGGAATGATCTGGGTGCCCAGGATGCTTACTGCAGGCGTGACCTACGCCCTCCCCGCCGACGCCGCGCTGCTCAAGCCCATCCAGGTCGGCGACACGCTTGCCACCAACCGTCTGTTCATGGCGCCGCTGACGCGTTCGCGCGCCGACGCCGACGGAACCCCGTCAGGCCTGGCGGCCGAGTACTACTCGCAGCGAGCCGGCGCGGGCATCATCATCTCCGAGGCCACCGCGGTGTCGCGGACCGCCAACGGCGCCTACCTGAACACGCCGGGCATGTACACCGACGGCCACGAACGCAGGTGGGCCGAGATCGCGCAGGCCGTGCACGCCGAGGGCGGCAAGATGTTCGTCCAGTTGTGGCACGTCGGCCGGATGGCGCACCCCGAGATCAGCGGTGTCGAGTCGGTCGCGCCGTCGGCGATCGCGGCGGACACGGTCACGCACACGCCCACGGGCAAGAAGCCGCTGCCCGTGCCACGCGCCCTGGGCGTCGACGAGATCCCGGCGATCGTCGCGGACTTCCGGGCCGCCGCGCGCCGGGCGGTCGACGCAGGCA
Organism: Mycolicibacterium mageritense; assembly: GCF_010727475.1. Taxonomy (NCBI): domain Bacteria; kingdom Bacillati; phylum Actinomycetota; class Actinomycetes; order Mycobacteriales; family Mycobacteriaceae; genus Mycobacterium; species Mycolicibacterium mageritense. Next base: position 1,198,129 of record NZ_AP022567.1, on the reverse strand, counting down.
TGGACGGCGTGGAGATCCACGGCGCCAACGGTTACCTGCTGCACCAGTTCGCCTCCGACGTCGTCAACCAGCGCACCGACGCCTACGGCGGCTCCGCCGAGAACCGGGCCCGGTTGACCGCCGAGGTGGTCGAGGCCGTCGTCGACGAGATCGGGCCGGGACGCGTTGGCCTGCGGATCTCGCCGGGAAACCACGCCGGCGACATGCACGAGAACGACACCGTGAGCGTGTACGAGGCCCTGCTGAACCGCATCGCGCCGCTGGGCATCGCCTATCTGCACGTGCTGATCGATCCCGGCGCCCACACGTTCGGGGTGCTGCGCGCGCTGTGGTCGGGCACGTTCGTGCTCAACACCGGCCGCGATACCGGCACCGATTTCTCCCAGCTGGAGGGCTACGCCGAGTGGGGTGCGATCAGCGCGGCCGCGGTCGGGCGTACCTTCCTGGCCAACCCCGACCTGATCGACCGCCTGGTCCTGGGCGCCGAACTCAACGAGCCCGACGTGTCGACCTTCTATGCCCCCGGCCCGGTGGGTTACATCGACTATCCGACGCTGAGCGAGGTTGCCGAACCCCGCTCCGCCTGATCTCCCCGCCGACTGGCCACTTTTTGCACGCTGATCAGCTGAAAGCGTGTAAAGGGTGGCCAGTCGCACTATGGCGTCCATCTCCCAACCAACAGGTTGGTTTGCAATCCTGTTACTCTCCGGTAGAGAACTGCCTTCACGCGGTTCCACAACCCAAACCTGAACAGGACCTGGAGCAAACACATGTCCGAAGAAGCCTTCATCTACGAGGCGATCCGTACGCCGCGTGGCAAGCAGCGTGGTGGCGCCCTCAACGAGGTCAAGCCCGTCAACCTGGTGGTCGGCCTGATCGAGGAGATCCGCAGCCGGTACCCCGACCTGGACGAGACGCTGATCAGCGACGTCATCCTGGGCGTGGTGTCCCCGGTCGGCGACCAGGGCGGTGACATCGCCCGTACCGCCGGTCTGGTGGCCAAGCTGCCTGAGACCACCGGTGGTTTCCAGCTGAACCGCTTCTGCGCGTCGGGCCTGGAGGCCGTGAACCTGGCCGCCCAGAAGGTTCGTTCCGGCTGGGACGACCTGGTGCTGGCCGGCGGCGTCGAGTCGATGAGCCGTGTCCCGATGGGCTCCGACGGTGGCGCCTGGGCGTCCGACCCTGAGACCAACTACCGCATCGGCTTCGTGCCGCAGGGCATCGGCGCCGACCTGATCGCCACCATCGAGGGCTTCTCGCGTGAAGATGTCGACGCCTACGCGGCGCGCTCGCAGGAACGGGCTGCCGCGGCCTGGTCGGGTGGCTACTTCGCGAAGTCCGTCGTCCCGGTCAAGGACCAGAACGGGCTCGTCATCCTCGACCACGACGAGCACATGCGTCCCGGAACCACCGTGGCCGACTTGGGCAAGCTCAAGTCCGCGTTCGAGGGTCTGGGCGCGATGGGCGGCTTCGACGACGTGGCGCTGCAGAAGTACCACTACGTCGAGAAGATCAACCACGTCCACACTGGTGGCAACAGCTCGGGCATCGTCGACGGTGCGGGTCTGCTGCTCATCGGTAGCGAGAAAGCCGGCCAGAGCCAGGGTCTGACCCCGCGGGCGCGCATCGTGGCCACGGCCACCAGCGGTGCCGATCCGGTCATCATGCTGACCGGCCCCACCCCGGCGACCAAGAAGGTGCTGGACCGGGCCGGCCTGACCGTCGATGACATCGACCTGTTCGAGCTCAACGAGGCCTTCGCCTCGGTGGTGCTGAAGTTCCAGAAGGATCTCAACATCCCCGACGAGAAGCTCAACGTCAACGGTGGCGCCATCGCGATGGGTCACCCGCTGGGCGCCACCGGCGCCATGATCACCGGAACCATGGTCGACGAGCTCGAGCGTCGTGGCGCTCGGCGTGCCCTGATCACGCTGTGTATCGGCGGCGGCATGGGCGTGGCCACCATCATCGAGCGCGTCTGAGAGGGCTGAAAACCAATGGCTGAGAACACCATTCAGTGGGACAAGGATGCCGACGGCATCGTCACCCTGACGCTGGACGACCCGACCGGTTCGGCCAACGTGATGAACGAGCACTACAAGGAATCCATGCACAATGCCGTGGAACGCCTTGTTGCTGAGCAGGATTCGATCACCGGTGTGGTGATCACCAGCGCGAAGAAGACCTTCTTCGCCGGCGGCGATCTCAAGGGCATGATGAACATCGGCCCGGACGACGCTGCTGAGGCGTTCAAGATGGTCGAGGACATCAAGGCCGACCTGCGCAAGCTGGAGACCCTGCCCAAGCCCGTCGTGGCCGCCATCAACGGCGCCGCGCTCGGCGGTGGCCTGGAGATCGCGCTGGCCACCAACCACCGCATCGCCGCCGACGTCAAGGGCAGCCAGATCGGCCTGCCCGAGGTCACGCTGGGCCTGCTGCCCGGCGGTGGTGGCGTGGCCCGCACCGTGCGCATGTTCGGCATCCAGAAGGCCTTCATGGAGGTGCTGAGCCAGGGCACCCGGTTCAACCCGACCAAGGCCAAGGAGACCGGTCTGGTCGACGAGCTGGTCGGTTCGGTCGACGAGCTGGTTCCTGCCGCCAAGGCGTGGATCAAGGCCAACCCCGAGGCCCACACCCAGCCGTGGGACGTCAAGGGCTACAAGATCCCCGGTGGCACCCCGTCCACCCCGGCACTCGCCGCGATCCTGCCGTCCTTCCCGGCGCTGCTCAAGAAGCAGCTCAAGGGCGCCCCGATGCCGGCACCCCGGGCGATCCTGGACGCCGCCGTCGAGGGTGCGCAGGTCGACTTCGACACCGCGAGCCGCATCGAGAGCCGTTACTTCGTCTCGCTCGTCACCGGCCAGACCGCCAAGAACATGATTCAGGCGTTCTTCCTGGACCTGCAGGCCATCAACGGCGGCGCGTCGCGGCCCGAGGGCATCGCCAAGCAGGAGATCAAGAAGATCGGTGTGCTGGGCGCGGGCATGATGGGCGCCGGTATCGCCTACGTGTCGGCCAAGGCCGGCTACGACGTCGTCCTCAAGGACGTCACCATCGAGGCCGCCGAGAAGGGCAAGGCGTACTCGGAGGGCCTGGAGGCCAAGGCGCTCAAGCGGGGCAAGACCACCGAGGAGAAGTCCGCGGCGCTGCTCGCTCGCATCACCCCGACGGCCGATCCGCAGGATCTCAAGGGCGTCGACTTCGTGATCGAGGCCGTGTTCGAGAACCAGGAACTCAAGCACAAGGTGTTCCAGGAGATCGAGGACATCGTCGAGCCCAACGCGCTGCTCGGCTCGAACACCTCCACGCTGCCGATCACCGGTCTGGCCGCCGGTGTGAAGCGCCAGGAGGACTTCATCGGTATCCACTTCTTCTCGCCGGTCGACAAGATGCCGCTGGTGGAGATCATCAAGGGCGAGAAGACCTCTGACGAGGCGCTGGCCCGGGTGTTCGACTACACGCTGGCCATCAAGAAGACCCCGATCGTGGTCAACGACAGCCGTGGCTTCTTCACCAGCCGCGTGATCGGCACCTTCGTCAACGAGGCGCTGGCCATGCTGGGTGAGGGCGTGGAGCCCGCCACCATCGAGCAGGCGGGTTCGCAGGCCGGTTACCCGGCGGCGCCGCTGCAGCTCTCGGATGAGCTGAACCTTGAGCTCATGCACAAGATCGCCGTCGCGTCGCGTAAGGGTGTCGAGGACGAGGGCGGCACCTACACGCCGCACCCGGCCGAGGCCGTCGTGGAGAAGATGATCGAGCTCGGCCGCCCGTCGCGGCTCAAGGGCGCGGGCTTCTACGAGTACGTCGACGGCAAGCGCACCCAGCTGTGGCCGGGCTTGCGCGAGACGTTCAACTCGGGCTCGACCGAGATCCCGCTGCAGGACGCGATCGACCGCATGCTGTTCGCCGAGGCTCTGGAGACCCAGAAGTGCCTTGACGAAGGCGTTTTGACGTCGACGGCTGACGCGAACATCGGCTCGATCTTCGGCATCGGCTACCCGCCTTACACCGGTGGCTCTGCCCAGTTCATCGTCGGCTACCAGGGCCCCGGCGGGGTTGGCAAGGAAGCCTTCGTGGCCCGGGCCAAGGAGCTGGCCGCCCGCTACGGCGACCGCTTCCTGCCGCCGGCGTCGCTGGAGGGCTAACCCTCAGCGCGAGCAGACGCAAAGGCCCCCGAAACCGCCCGGTTTCGGGGGCCTGTGCGTGTTCGGCAGTCTCAGTCCGGCAGCGGCATGGTGTCGTAGAGCCGGACCCCCTTCGTGTTGAGCCGGGCCAGCGACTGTGTCACCCCCGAGGGCAACGTGGATATCACTTGCGCGGTGGCGACCAATGCCCGTACGCCCCAACGGGTTCGGGGCACGATGGACTTCGCGTTGAACCTGGCCAGGGACCGGCTGCCGACCACGGCCGGCATCATCGCGCGCTCGTAGGACGCGAATGCGGCAGCGTAATCCCCACCCGCGCGGGCCATTTCGTCCGCCAGGACATACGCACCGTACACCGCAAGGCTCGTGCTGCCGCCGACGGCAGGCCCGGGGCAGTACCCCGCGTCGCCCACCAGGGTGACCCGTCCGCGTGACCAGCCGGCCATTTCCAGTTGCGTGATGGCATCGAAGTAGAAGGCCGGCGTCCGCTCCAGCTCGTCGAGCCAGGAGCCGACCTGGTCGCTCATCCCGGTGAACATCGCGCGCAGGTGCTCCTTCTGGCGCGCGACATCCCGGTAGTCGTAATCCAGCCGCTGCCGCGGCCGGAAGATGAACACCGCCCTGGCGTCGTCGAGGTGATCGGCCGTGTAGACCATGGCGACCCTGCCGCCATCGTAAAAGCCGGTCATCTCTCCTTCGCGGGCAAAGGATTTCGGAACGGACACCACCGAGAGGTAGCCGCCGAGAAAGCGTTCGGGAACGTCGCCGAAGACGAGTTGCCGCACGCCGGAGTGCAGGCCATCGGCGCCGACGATCACATCGAACCGACGCCGAGCGCCGTGGGCGAACGTCACCTCGCCATCGTCGGCGATCTCGACGATGTGGTCGCCGAAGACGTACTCGGCACTGTCGCGGCTCGCGTCGTAGTAGACCTCGCTGAGGTCGTCGCGCATGATCTCGACGTGGCGGTCCGACATGGCCCCGATGAGCTTGAGATAGTCGATGCGGGCCGGGCGGGATGCCCATGGGCGGGCGACGGTGAGCAGCGTGGTGCCGGTTGCGTGCTCCTGGATGCGGGGCAGCACCCCCATGCGTTCGGAGATCTCCATCGCCGGCCGGAACAGGTCGACGGCATGGCCGCCGGTCTTGCGCAGCGCGGGGGCACGCTCCACGACGGTGACCTCGATGCCGTGCCGGGTCAACCAGTAAGCCAGTACGGGACCGGCGATGCTGGCGCCTGAGATGAGGACGTGCATGGCTCCTCCTGCTTACTTAACGGTCGGTAAGTGTATTTGGGACAGCTTACCGTCCGTTAAGTAAGCTAGGGTGGCTACGTGACGAGGCCCGGTTCGGACACGCGCAACCGCATCCAGGACGTCGCACGCGAACTGTTCGCCGAGAAGGGTGTGCAGCGCACCAGCCTGCAGGACATCGCCGACCGGCTCGGCATCACCAAACCCGCGCTGTACTACCACTTTCGTTCACGGGACGAGCTTGTCCGCAGCATTCTCACTCCGCTGATCGACGAGGGTGAGGAGTTCGTCGTGGGCCACGAGCGCCGCCGGGGATCCTCGCGTGCCACGCCGCGCGAGCTACTGGAGGGCTATTTCGACTTCCATTACCGGCATCGCGCCGATCTGGTGTTGGTCGTGTCGGAGTTGACAACGCTGGCCGATCTCGGCCTGGTCGACAGCATGCTGGCGTGGCGCGCGAGGCTGGGTGCGTTGGTGTTCGGGCGTCGCCCGACGCTGACGCAGTCCACGCGGGCCGTGGTCGCGTTCGGCGGTTTGCAGGACTGCTGCCTGCAATTCCCGGACGCCCCGTACGACGATCTCCGCCGCGCCACCGTCGACGCAGCCATGGCGGCGCTCGGGCTGTGAACCGAGATCAGCCCGGGTTGGAGTACACCCGCGTGGGGGAGATCAGCACCGCGGCGCGACGCTCCTCGCGCATGACGCGGTCGTAGGTGTCCCAGTCGTCATGGGTGCCTCCGGCCGCCTCGAAAATGGCGCGCAGCAACAGGCGTAGCCCCTCGGCGTCGGTATCGGGGGTCGGATCGTCGGGACCGATGATCTCGGTGGTGCCCTCGACCGTCACCCACTGCCAGCCTGCGCGTGCGACGACGGTGGCCCGCGGATCTGCACGCAGGTACTGCAGCTTGCGCGCACCTCCGACCGCCACGAGCGCGACGACAGATTCGCCGGTGCGCGGATGAGCCATCACGCCGGCGTTCACCACCGAGGACTGGATGCTGCCGTCGCGGCGCAGCGTACTCAGCACACACAGCCCGTGGTCGCGGGACAACATGTCGGCGAACGCGGAAACGTCGGTCATGATGGCCACCTCAATCCGCCACGTCGAACGCGGCATGAACTTTCGTCGGTTTGACGCGCACCACGAGTTCTCCGGGCACCCCGTTGCGGCGGCCGAACTCCTCGGCGCGGTCGGCGCCCATGTAGCGCCCGCCCGTGCGGGTCGCGATGTCGAGGAGCTCGTCGGGATCTTCGCTCAGTGATGCCACGCCCTGCACCTGGACGAACGCAAACGGCGGCGTGGAATCGTCGACACACAGCACCACCCGCGGGTCGCGGGCCAGCGCCCGGCCCTTCGCCGTGTCCTTGCCGGTGTTGAACACCAGCTCGCCGCCGTCCACCACGAACCACACGGGCGCGGCCAAGGGACGGCCGTCTGCCGCCACCCAGCCCAGGACCGCCGTGCGGGTGCCTTCGGACAGGAACGCGATCACGTCATCGGAGAGTTCGGCCATGCGGCCACGCTACGCCTGGGTACTGACAGAACCGGGGTATCAGGAATTGGTGGCCAGGGACGGACGGGAAAGGTCTTGGCGGGCATGCTTTTCCACGAACAGCGGAACGAAATCGCGGATGGTGCTGGAGGCAAACCTCGAATAGGCCAGGTTGACGGCCGCGTCGACATCCTCGGGCGTCGCTTGCGGGAACTCCAACGTCAACCTGCGCCCGATCTCGGTCATGGCCGCTTGCTCGCTGACTTCGATCATCGCTCATCAGCATGTGCCAGCGACCCTTCACAGTCAACCGTCAGCTTTCTGACAGCCGATGATCCGCTCAGTCGGCAATGTCAGCACACCGATGACAAGATGAGCCACATGACAGATCCCGACGGTGCGCAAGCGAGGGTTCTGCTGACTGCGTTGCGGGAGTAGGTTCGCGAGATGACCCCGAGACTGGCGCGGGTCGAGCGCAAGGCGGTCTGCGGCAGCCACACGGCTCGGAGTCGTGCCATGCGCCAACAAGCCGCCGAGCTGCGCCGCGACATCGGCAATGCGCAGTTCCTCATCGCGCAGATCCACCGCAGGTTCCCCGAAACCACGCGAGCAGACGCCTAGGTACCCGAATACCAGTGATTCGGGGTACGTACGCTATTGCTCGGCAGTCGAACTGCTACGCAGAGCCGGTGCGCTCGAACAGGTAGAACCGCGCCGGATCCTTGCCGTTGTGGTCCATCGCGGGCTCGCTGCCACTCGACAGCAGGGTCCACGCGCCGGCGAACCGGCTTTCCACCTCGGATTCGGAGATGCCGGGCACCCCGAACGATCCGCCCGGGATGAACGCCACGATCGACAACCGCGCGTTGGGTGCCGCGACCGCGGTCACCTCCCGCACGTATGCGTCGCGATCCTCGGCGCTCATCCCGTGCAGACAGCCGCTGTCGACGATCAGATCGAAACCGTCACCGATGCCCGAAGTGCTCAACCGGGTGGCGTCGACCTGTACGAACCGCACGTCGACGGCTCGCGCTGCCGCCTTGGCCCGCGCCTTGTCAACGGCCTTGGCGACGTAATCGACCCCGGTGACCCGCCAGCCCTGCTGAGCCAGGTAGATCGAATTGTCACCGGTGCCGCAGCCGACATCCAGCGCAGTGCCGGGCGTCAGCGCGGGTTCGCCTTCGATCAGTCGCCGCAGGCTCTGGGCCAGCGGATGCCCGTCCCACGGCGTGAAGCCCACGCCGTAGAACACCCGGAACAACTGATGCCGCGACGACATGGCGTCACAACGATCCCAGGTCCGCCGACAGCCAGTGCTCCGGCTTGAGATAGACGGCCACGCTCTCCCCGTGCTCGCGGCGGGCGAATTCCAGATACGGCTCGACCTTGTCCGGGGCCAGGTACCGCTTGGTCATCTCGACGAGCTGCTCGTCGGTGCCGGGTTCGATCCGGGTAACCGCGCCGTCGACCGCGACGTAGCGCACCGTCGGCTCGAGGCGCTCCACCATCAGCGAGAAGTGCCCGGCGGCCTCGATGAGCCGGTGCTTGCGAGAACCCGTCCCGGTCAATAGCCACGGCTCGCCGCCGGGGGTGTACTGGTACCAGATGGGCACGGTCAGCGGGCCGCGCTTGTCGCCGGCGTACACCGACAGCGCCGCGATGTGCGGCTCGGCTAGAAACTGTTCGCGTTCTTCCTTGGAGAGTGCCATGGTCACAGCCTAGAACGACTTTTGAAAAACCTTGCAGCACAATCCTTGTTGCGGTGCCCTCACGCCGACGGCGGCTTGGGCTGATGGTGCGGCGCGAAAGCGACTCGCCGAGTGCTTGACCGAAAGCCATCTCATGGGCCTAGAGTCAGAGGTCATGCGCTTTGGACTGTTCATTCCGCAGGGCTGGCGACTCGATCTCGTAGACATTCCCACCGAAAATCACTGGTCGGTGATGCGTGACCTGGCGACGTACGCCGACGGCGGCGCCTGGGACTCGCTGTGGGTGTACGACCACTTCCACACCGTGCCGGTTCCGACTGGCGAGGCCACCCACGAGGCGTGGTCACTGATGGCCGCGTATGCCGCGACGACGACGCGCATCAAGCTCGGCCAGATGTGTACGGCCATGAGCTACCGGAACCCCGTCTATCTCGCGAAGGTCGCCGCCACCACGGACGTGATCTCGGGCGGACGCGTGCAGATGGGTATCGGCGGCGGCTGGTACGAGCACGAGTGGCGGGCCTACGGCTACGGGTTCCCGTCCGCCGGGGTGCGGCTGGGCCGGCTCGACGAGGGCGTGCAGATCATGCGCGACGCCTGGCGCGACGGCCGGGTCAGCTTCGACGGCAAGCACTATCAGGTCGACGGCGCCATCGTCGCACCGAAGCCACTGCAGGACAACGGGATCCCGCTGTGGATCGCGGGCGGTGGCGAGAAGGTGACGTTGCGCATCGCCGCCGAGTACGCGCAGTACACCAACTTCACGTCCGAGCCCGAGGGTTTTGCCCACAAGTCGCAGATCCTCGCGGGGCACTGCAAGGACGTCGGCACCGACTACGACGCGATCGTCCGCTCGGCCAACTTCAACGCCGTCATCGGCGAGTCCGACGCCGACGTCAGGGCGCGCGTGGAGCGGATCAGGGAACGGCAGAGCAAGGTCGCTGATCCGGCGGCCGTCGATGCCATGCTGTCGACCATCACCGCACCCGAATCTGCCTCCGGGACAACCGATCAGGTCATCGATAAGTTGACGCGGCTACGCGACCTCGGCTGCGAGTACGCCATCCTGTACTTCCCCGAGGCCGCGTACGACCGGTCCGGTGTCGAGTTGTTCGAGCGTGAGGTCATCCCTGCACTGGGCTGACCTGATAGTGCGCGATGCGCCAGCCCGCGTCGGCTCGGGTGACTACGACGCCGAGGTTCAGCGGGATCACGGTGCCCTCGGGGCGCCGGAAGTCTGCGCGGAGGTATCCGAGCACGACGTTGTCCGCGGGTCTGCGGGTCTCGTTGATGCGGTAGTCGACGGTCAGGCCGACGGGCTGCGACTCGTAGTAGTCGACCACGCCCTGCCTGCCCACGCTGTAGGGGTGTAGGCCCTGGAAGATCGCGTCCTCTGTGAACACCGCGGCTACCCGCTGGGGATCGTGGTCACCGATGCCCGCCCGCCACTCGTCCAGCACACCGCGCAGGATCCGCGCGGTGTCCTCAATGTCCGGCACTTTGACCTCCGTCGACATGCAGGATTTCCCCGGTGACGAACCCGGCCTGCTCCAAGTACAGCACCGCCTGCACGACATCGTCGATGTCGCCCATGTGCCCGACCGGGTGCAGCGCTGAGAGGAACTCATGGGTTTCGGGTGAGTGCATGGGCGTGCGAATGGTGCCCAGCGCAACGGCGTTGGACCGGATGCCGCGCGACGCGTATTCGATCGCAAGTGCCTTGGTCGCGGCGTTGAGCCCGCCCTTGGTCAGCGATGCCAGTACCGAGGGCACCTGCGAGTTGGCGTGGTCGACGAGGCTCGTGGAGATCGTGACGACGTGGCCACCTTCGCCGTGCGACTCGATCGCGGCGATCCCGGCGCGGGTCAATTCGAAGAAGCCGCGCTGGTTGACGCCCGTGACGGCGTCGTAGTCCTCGTCGGTGTACTCGGTGAACGGCTTTGCGATGAAGATGCCCGCGTTGTTGACGATCGTGTCGACGCGGCCGAAGCGTTCGATCGCGGCATCGATCACCTGCTTGCCGACGCCGGGCTGCCCGATGTCGCCCGCCACCGCGAGCACCATGGGATCGTGGCTTTCGCCGATGCTGCGGGAGTTGGCGACGACGGCGTAGCCCAGCTTGCGGTAGCCGGCTACCAGGGCTTCGCCGATGCCCTGGGATGCGCCGGTGATCACTGCGACGTGTGGTGTGGTGCTCATGGGGGTGGTCCTTTCTCGGTCTGGCTTGATGTCGTGCTCAACGTGGTCGCGGCGCTTGGTGATGTCCGCCCGACGGAACCTGTCGGCTCTCTGCTGAGAGACTGCGCCTACTACGCTGCAACGGTGGAGCTACGCCAGCTGCGCTATTTCGTCACCGTCGCCGAGGAGCTGAACTTCGGCCGCGCAGCTGAGCGCCTGCGGATCGCCGGGCCCTCGCTGTCCCAGCAGATCAAGGCGTTGGAGCGCGATCTCAAGGTGCAGCTGTTCGACCGCGACCGGCGGTCCGTCGCGCTCACCGCGGCCGGTGCCGCCCTGCTGCCGGGCGCCCGGAACCTGATCCAGCAGGCCGACGAATTACGCAGGAGCGCAACGGGTATGGCGGCGACGGAGCCGGTCCGCGTCGGCTATGTGAACTGGTGTCCGGGTGATCTCGCGGAGCGCGCGGCCGGGGCGGCGCAGCTGCGGGTGGACACCTGGGTGATGCCGTCGCACACCCAGGCGGCCCGCGTCGCCGACGGAAGCCTCGACCTCGCGATCTGCTGGGTGCAGACCAGCGACCTGGACGCCCTTGGGCTCGACGCGCGGCTGATGGGCGTCGACCGGTTGTACGCGCTGTCCGCCGGGCCCGACGACACCCCCGTCAAGGCTGCCGACGTGCTCGTGCTGGTGGATGCCGACGCCGCCAGCTGGTCCTCGTGGAACCGCTACGGCGAGCAGTTCGCGGCCGACACGGGGGCGCGCGTGATGCGCACCGACGACGGCGGTGTGACCGGGCCGACGTTCTTCGAGCACGTGCGGGAACTGCGGCGGCCCGTGCTCAACAACCCCAAGGGCCAGGACGTGCCGCTGCCCAAGGATCTGGTCAGGCGCCCGGTGGTGGCACCTGTACCGCTGTGGACATGGTCATTGGTCTGGCGCAGGGATGAGGACAGTGCGGCCGTGCGGGGTGTCATCGACGCGTTCACGCGTGGTGTCGGCGACCTCGGTGTCCGTGACACCGGGGCGTGGTTGCCCGCCGACGACCCGTATCGCGATCGCGGCGACCGCGGCGAGTAGCACCACGAGCGCCCCGGCTGCCAGCGCCGTACGAAATCCGTTGTGCACGAACGGTGCAACCGCCAGTGGTCCGATGATCTGGCCCGCGGAGTAGCCCGCGGTCAGCAACGCGACGGCGCCCGGGAACTGCAGGAGCCGGCCTGCCGCCAGTGTCAGTGTGCTGATCCCGATGAAGGTGCCGCCGAACAGGACCGCGCCGGTCAGCGCCGCGAGCCCGTTTCCGCTGCACGCGAGCCCGATACCCACGGCCTGGAGCAACAGGGCCCCGGCGAGCAGGACGGGGTGGGAGAACCGCGAGCTGAGCCGCGCCCACAGGGCGGCCGACGGGATCGCCGCCAGCCCGACCACGAACCATGCGCCGGTACCCAGTCGCCCCGGCGAGTGCTGTGCGATGGCCGCCACCAGGAAGGTGCCCGCGATGATGTAACCGATGCCCTCCAGGGTGTAGCTGCCGAACAACAACGCAAACGGCCGACGGGTGGGGTTCCGTTGCGCCTCAGGTGCTTTCGTGCCATCGGCCGGTGTGGCGGGGTGCATGAACCAGGCCGCGGCACCCAGCACTGCCGTCACCCCGGCGGCCAGCCACCACGCGGCCTGCCACCCGCTGCGCGTAGGCAGGCCGAACACCAGCGCGGCAGACACCGCGATGCCGACGCCGACTCCGCCGAACGCCCACCCGGGCAGGTGTGGCGGGTGGCCGTGCAGATGATCCAGCACGGTGTTGATGGCGATGACGAACACCAGCGCGCTGGCCACGCCTGCGATCACCCGCAGCGCCAGCCAGCCCAAGACGTTGCCGGTCAACGCCATGGCCGCGAGGCTGACCACCAGTACGACGAGCGACACCCGGCACGCGGTCATCGACCGCGACAGCCGCGACGAGCATGCACCGGCCACCGCACCTGCCAGGTAACCGACATAGTTGGCGGTGGCCAAGTGGCCCGCGGCCGACGCACTGAGGCCCGCGTGCGCGGTCATCAGCGGCAGGATGGGGGTGTAGGCGAACCGCCCGATCCCCATCGCGGCGGCCAGGACTGCGGCCGTTCGGGCGACGTGCAGCCAGGGGTGAGTGCGCATGCCTCCATGGTGTGCCGCTCCCGACCGCCGTCGCCACGACCAGATGCCTTGCAGCTGTGAGGCGTTGCCTCGCAGGTTCCTACGGTGCGAGGCCGGCGAGAATCTGCGCGGTCGGTGCCCGGCGGGCGTTCCTGAATCCCGTACCCGCCCACAGGTGCACCAGTTCGGGCTCACCCGCCGCCGCAGCTGCCTTCCGCAGCGGACTCGTGAGGAAGTGGAGGGCCGGATAGCCCAGTGGCGCGTTGTCCTCGTAGGTGTCGATGAACCGGTTGCGCAGCCCGCGTGCCGGCCGTCCCGTGAACGCGCGGGTGACGACGGTTTCGGCGCGGGCCGGATCCTCCAGCGCACCCTGATGTGTCGCCGATGCGCCGCTCTCGTCGGCGAGCAGTAGCACCGTGCCCACCGCGGCAGCCGACGCGCCCGCCTGCAGTACGCCGGCGATGTCGGTGGCCGTGGCCAGGCCGCCCGCCGCGATGATCGGCAGCGGCGCGGCCGCGGCGACCGCCGTGACGAGCTCGCCGATCGGCAACGGCTCGGCGGGGCGATCGGGATGCAGGGTGCCCGAATGCCCGCCTGCGGTGTTCGCCTGTACCGCAAGGGCATCGACTCCGGCCGCGGCGGCCTCCTTGGCCTCGGCCGGTGATGTCACGGTCTGGACGACTGTGGTGCCTGCCTTCTGCAGGTCGCGGATCACGGTCTGCGGCGGGATGCCGAACGTGAAACTCACGACGGGCACCGGCCGTTCGAGCAGCAGCGCGATCTTGGCGTCGAACTCGTCGTCGCTGTCGACCGGGTCGGGCGGCAGCGTGAGGCCGAAGCGGTCGGCTTCGGCCTGCATCAACGCGGCGTACTGCCGGTAGCGCTCGGGCGCGATGGGCACCGGATTGGGTGCGAACACGTTGACCCCGAACGGGATCGACGCATCGTGTACCGTGCGCAACTCGGCTTCGACGGCTTCGGGCGTCTTGTACCCGGTGGCCAGAAAGCCCAGTGCGCCGGCGTCGTGCGCGGCGATCACCATGGCCGGGGTGGTCGGGCCGCCTGCCATGGGTGCCGCTATCACCGGGATGGACAGGCCCAGGTCTGAAAACAGCGTTGTCATGATCGCCTCTCCGTGTTCGTTGCTGCCGTCGTCCGGTGTCAACCCATGGTGCCGTCGGAAGCTGCCCGGCCGCTAGGACCAGTCCACTCACTGCTGCGAGCCCGATCCTCCCACTGCCGAGCAGACACTCCGGTACCCAGGAACGCGCTTTCCCGGGTACCGGCACGTCTGCTCGGCGAAGAAGGTGAAGAAAAGGGTCAGCTGAACCGGATGTCGGTCAGGTCGATCGCCACCATGAGCTCGTCAGGCAGGATCCGCCCAGCCGAATCGCACCGGTACGCGCGACGCTTGGTGGGCACCTTGATGCCGTCGAATTCGACAAGGTCGGCGGTGTAGTGCATGGTCGCGAACCCGCCGGCCACATCCACGCGGTAGTCGTGACGCCGGACCAGGTGGTCGGATCCGAAATAGAACTCCTCCACCCGGCTGTGGCTGGCAATGTTCGACGGGTAGTGCACCCGCAGGCCGCGCCACGTCTCGCCGCGGTCGGTCACCGGGTCGATCTCGTCGACCGTGAAACCGGGAAGCGACATCAGAAACGGCGCGGTCAGATAGTTCCACAGCGCATAGCCGTTGAAGTACGCGCGCTGCAACGGAGTCCATGGCGTTTCGAGCTCGTGGCCGGCGAAAGACTCGCGCGGGCTGGACAACTCGGCGACCACCCGCCCGTCGAGCTTCTCGATCGCGATGCGATCGGGCGTGAAGTCGGTCTTCTGATCGGGCGCGCCGAAGGGCTGCACCGAGGCCCATTGCCGGTGCAGGTTCACGGCCATGCGACGGGGCGTGGCGTCTTGCGGCTGTCCTTTGAGATCCCAGAGTTTCCCCCCGGTCACGATCGTCGCCTCGACGCGTGAGAACGCGTTCCAGCGCGCCACGCCGCCATGGGCTTCCAGCACTTCCGCGAGCAGATCGGTCATGTCAACCTCGTCGATCGGGTGGGAACAGGGTGACGAAAACCCGGTGCCGCAACGCGCTCATCGCGTCTCCTGGATGAAGTGCTCGGCCGGGATGGTGCCGGCGAGCCGGTCCCGGATCTCGGCCGAGAACCGCAGCACCGCGGCCAGCGGCCGGTGGTGGATCGCGGCGGACACCACGCGTCCCTCGGCGTCGCGGTCCAGGATCGTGATGCCCCGGATCGACATGCCGCCGAAAGCCGTTGCCCGCCATTGGACGTAACTCGTCGACCCGTCGGTGGTCTCGGCGGTGAACTCCAGCGACTCGTAGATCGAGCTTGCGACGCCGAGCACGGTGGCGACAGCTTCGCGGCCGACGACCGGGCGCATCAGGGTGGTGGCGTCGAGCACCACGTCATCGACGAAGGCTTCGGCGAAGGCGGCCTGGGACTGCTCGGCGAACGCGCGGCGCCAGCTCGCGGCCGCGGCTCCGCCCGCGATCTCGTCGCTGAACGCCACGATGGCCGCGGCCACCTGGTCGGCGTACTCGACGTGTGACCAGTGCCCGCCGCCGTCGATGACCAGCTGCTTGGCTCGCGGGAACCGCGGGGTGATCGTCGAGATCAGTTCATCGGTGACGAACGAGTCCGCACCGCCCCGAACCACCAGCACCGGTCCGGTGTAATCGCTGATCGGCGGCGCGTCCGGCACCCCGTCGTTCCACAGGTCGGCGTAGCGGCTCACCACGTCCGGCCGCGCTGACTCGCCCGCCCGCACTAGGCGGTCGAGCTGCGCGTCGGTCAGGGCCGGGGACAGGCCGGCCCGGGCCGCGCGCTGCGCACCCGGATCGCCGCTCAAGTTCCGGAACGGCGCCAGGGCCTCTGCCGGAAGCCGGGTGCCGCCCAACGGGACCGGGGTGATCAGCACGAGCCCGGTCACCTTCCCGGCGTGGCCTGCGGCCACCAGCTCGGCGACCTGGGTGCCCAGGCTCTGCCCGACGACGATGACGTCGGAGTCGATGTCGTCGAGCAGCCCGCCCGCTTGGTCCGCCAGTGATTCCAGGGTCAGCTCAGCGGGCACATCGTCGGCCCGGGTACCGAAGCCCGGCAGTTGATAGCGGATGACGGGTACATCGGCCGGTAGCGCCGACACCAGGTCGTCCCAGACGTTGACGTCGTCGAGAAAGCCGTGGATGAGCAGCAAAGTCTTCATTTCGCAACTGCCTTCGTCGCGCCGGACGGTGACCAGTCGGCGGTGTCGATCGGGGAATAGCTCGCCACCTTGCCGTCGAGCCGTTCGGCCCGCTGCGCGGCCAGCGTCTCGGCGAGGCCTTCGGGCAGCGGCGTGGTGAAGATGTTGTCGACCATGGTGTACTCGCCCGCGAGCCGGCCGAAGGCGTTGAGCGCGCCGACGTCGATGCGGCCCCGTGACAGATACAGGTCGTCGCGCACATGGATCCGCTTCACGCGGCCCCACACCACATGGTCGGGCAGTGGCGGCATCGGGATGATGCGGTCCACCACGCATTCGAACGAGATCGGCGACTCCGCGATACGGGGCGCCGAGATGGTCTCGGAGGCCGCCTTGGTCAGACCAAGGGCCTCGAATTCGTCTACCCCGGAATCGAATTCGAATGCCGACCGGTGCACGGCGTCGGCCTGGTCGATCGTGGTGATGTTGACCACGAACTCACCGGTGTCACGGATGTTGACGAACGTGTCCTTGAGCGTGACACCGTCGGAACGTGGCTGCAGCGAGATGGACAGGATCGGTGGCATCCGGCCGACGACGGTGAAGAACGAGACCGGCGCGATGTTGCCCACTCCGGCCGTCGAACTGGTGCTGACCCAGGCGATCGCCCGGGGGAGGACACTTCCGATGAGAAGCTTGTAGCTGGACGTGGGATCGAGATCGTCGGCATCGATGATCATGGGCTTTTCCTTTCAGGACAGGAGGGCGACGGCGCTGTACCAGACCGGGCCGACGTTGAGGCGGTCCGGGTAGAGCCGGATCATGTAGTCGAAAAATTCACGGGGAGTGGGATTTCCGGAGAGCAGCCGTTGCGCGTCGAGCAGATAGTCGCGGGTCTCGGCGAGGATCACCGGGTTGTCGGGGAGTGCCTTGTTCTTGTGCCCGGCCACCACCGCGCGGGGCTGCAGCGCCGCGACCTGGGTGAGCGCCTGCAGCCAGGCCTTGATCCCGCCGTGGGCACTCTCCAGCAGGTACTGGTGCACGCCGTTGTAGGCGACGTCACCGGCCACCACGAGCCCGATCGACGGCACGTGCAACACCGTGGTGTCGTCGGTGTCGGTGTGGCCGACCTCGACAGCCACCAGGCGCTCGCCCTCCAGCAGCAGGCCGTCCGCGGGGACAGGTTGGTAGACAACGGGGCTCGGCGGAATCTGGCCGGGGAAGTCGACATCCCACATCTGCGCGCGGCCATCGACGGCCTGCTCGTGCATCTTCGCGATGGTGCCCTCGGTGGCGTAGGCGACCGTGCCGGGGAACTGCTGCAGCAGCAGGTCAGTGCCGAACCAGTGGTCGCCGTGACCGTGTGTGGCGTAGACGTATTTCAGTGTCCTACCGGATTTCTCGATCCAGTCGGCAGTGCGGCGCACCTGATCGTAGGTGAACGGCGGGTCCACGAGCACGGCGTCGTGCTCACCGACGACGAGGGTCGACGCCACCGGAGAGGACACGATGGGACTGCCGTCGGGCAACCGTTGCTCACGGTGCCGAGGCAGGCCGTCGTGGACCAGAACCTCGTAGTGCAATGCGGTCATGATGACTCCCTTCAGGGTTCGGATCGGGTGAGGTGCTGCGTGAACCAGTCGCGTGCGGCACCCGCGGCCTGGTCGAACCGGCCGAGGTACGGGTCGAAGTGCCCACCTGCGACCGTCACGAGCTTCTTGGGTTCGAGGGCCCGCTCGTAGGCCTGCAGCGCCAGATCGGTGACCGTGACGGTGTCCTGCAGTGCGACGACCATCAGCAGCGGCGTGGGGGACACCCGGTCGATCCAGCTGCCCGGCTCGTACATCCGCGCCGCCCGCGACGAGCGGACCGTCATGCTGTTGTGCCATACGTTCGCGGGCGTCGTGGGCTGCGTGTAGAACGCGACGGCGTCGGCGGCCCGGTAGGCGGCCGGAACCGCGGGATCGCTGCTCACCACGGCCTGCAGGGCCGCGGGTTCGCCACGGAACCGGGCCCTGTCGTCCTCGATGAACTGGGCCTGGAGGTTCGCGACCTGATCGGGCGGCACCCGGCGCAGGCTCTGCTGGTAGCCGCTGATGGTGGGTTCCTGTGCGACGACGGCCCGCAGCCGCCGATCGGTCGCGCCGAGCACGATGGCGTGCCCGCCCGCGTAGCTCGTGCCCCACAGTCCGATCCGTTCGGCGTCGACGTCCGGCCGGCTCTCGAGGAATGAGATGGCCCGGCGCCAGTCCGCGATCTGCGCCCATGGGTCGACGTCGTAGCGGGGCGAGCCGCCGCTGGCGCCGAAGCCGCGGTGATCGTGCACCAGCACCACGAACCCCGCGCCGGCGAAGAAGCGCGCGAATCGGTCCAGCCCGTGCTCCTTCACGCCGGCGAACCCGTGCGCCATGGTGATACCCGGATGCGGTCCCGGTCCGGCGGGCTGGAACAACCAGCCGTGCAGGGTCACATCCCCTTCGCCGGGGAACTCGATGTCGTGTCGTTCGACCATGCGTCCACCATCGGACCGCGGCTGAAGGAGTGGGAACGCCGCGTCAATCCTGGTATCGGCAGGGCCAGGCTTACGCTCGACGGGTGGTGAAGAGCAATGCGCTGGGTGACTATCTGCGGTCGCGGCGCGAGCAGGTGCGGCCCGAGGACGTCGGCCTGGTGGGCGGCGCACGCCGGCGGGTTGCCGGGCTGCGGCGCGAGGAGCTCGCGCTGCTTGCCGGCATCAGCTCCGACTACTACCTGCGGCTCGAACAGGGCCGTGACAAGAATCCGTCGGCACAGGTGCTCGACGCGCTCGCGCGGGCGCTGCAGCTGGACATCAAGGGCACCGAGTATCTGCACCAGCTCGCCGGTCAGACCGGAATCCGTTGGGATCAAGGTGATCTGGAGGATGTCGCGGACGGGCTCGACGAATTGATCGAGCAGTTCCCCATGCCGGCGATCGTCGCCAATCGCTACCAGGATGTGCTGGCGGCCAACCCGGTTGCCCGTGCGTTGGCCCCTGCGTTTCAGCCCGGGGTGAACTTCCTGCGCTGGCGGTTGCTGGAACCCGCCGCCCGGGACTTCTTCGTCGACTGGGACGAGGCGACCGATATCGCCGTGAGCGGTCTGCGGGAAGTCGCCGGCAGCTCACCGGACGACCGGCGACTGCATCGGATGATCGAGGAATTGTCTTCTGCCAGTGAACGATTCCGCGAACTATGGGCCCGCGCCGACGTCGGGTACCGCCCGGGCATCACCCATGTGCGCCATCCCCGCGTCGGGGAGCTGTACCTGCACCGCAACCGGCTGCATGTGCCGCACTCCGGCGGCCAGCATCTGATCATCTTTCGCGCCGACCCGGGCAGCGCCTCGGCTCGGGCGCTCGAAACCCTTCGGTCCGGCGGCTGAGTCTGTCCCTGGCCCACACCCGAGACCGTCAGGTGACCGCCAAGCTGCCGCTACGGGTCGGGTGGTAAGGCGATGTCCTCCCAGGTGAGCGTGATGTGCGGTGCGGTGTCGACCATCTCGGCAAGGAGGGCTGCTGCGCGCGCCCGCAGGCGGTCGCCGTCGTGCAGGTAGGTGTGGTCGCGCGGATCGGCTCCGACGGCCACCAGGTGGATGTGCACGTCCGACACGGTGTACCCGTCGACCCGAACCTCGACGTCGGCGACTGCCGCGGTGGCGGCCGCGGCCGATTCGGCCAGTTGCCAGGCCAGGAACTTCGCCAGAGCCAGGTGGGTGATGCTGATGCCGGCGTGCACGCTGTGAATCGGCCGCCCTTGGCGCGGTAGCCGCGCAATGTGATGAGCGATGCTGGCGCGGAGCCGGTCGAGGGCTGCGCTGCCTTCGCCCCAGCGTGGATCGACCACATGGCGGGTGGCTTCGTCGGGTGATGCGTGCAGCCCGGCCAGCTTGCGTGTGGCATCGGCGATCCACGCCGTCGACTGTGCGACGGCGTCGTAGTCGTCCGTGGCTTTGCTGCGCATCGAACCTCCAGTCTTACGTGACACGGCGCCCGATGCACAGCCACCGGGCCGAATCGAATGCTGCGACGCCGTCATGGGCGGAACTCCTCGAGCGCCGTGGCGAGCCGCTTTCGGGTGCGCTGCAGGTGGCCGCGCACCGATCCCTCGGTGGTGTGCAATACCGTGGCGATCTCCGAGAGCGGCAGGTCGTACACCTCCCGCAGCCACCACGCCGCCCGCGCGGGATACGGCAGCAGGGCCAGTTCGCGATTGAGTGCCGCCATGAAGTCGCCGGCGAGTGCGCGCTGGCCCGGCCCCGGCGTGAGGTCGGGCGTGTCAGCGGTCGAGTCGAGCGCGCTGTGCGGGCGGCGGCGCCGAAGGGCGTCGATGGTTCTGCGGGATGCCAGCGAATACAGCCAGGTGCGAAACTGCGACCGGAAGGCGAATGTGGGCAATGCCTTCCACGCCGTGATGAACGTCTCCTGGACGATGTCGTCGCACTCGTCGCGGTCCGGGTGGGTGTTTGCGACGAACCGGTGCAGCGCAGGCGCGTGACGCACCACCAATGTGTCGAAGGCGTCCGCGTCGCCACGCTGAGCGCGACGGGCGAGCGCATCGTCGGAGAGCAACTCCAACAGGCCACCCCTGCTCGGTACCACCGCCACCCCCATCGCGTCCTGCCGTCAGTGTGGTCTACGTCTCATTAGCGTGCGCGCCATGCACCTCCCACCGACTAACCGATTGTGCCGAACGAAATGTTCGGGGAATCAGGCTAGAAGGAGAAGTTGATGACCGCAGCAACCCAGCCCCGGGAAGTTAGCTCAAGCGTAGCCGCCGACCGGGTCGGCAAGGACGTCGAGAAGGCGTCCGGTCACGGTGCCACGACCATCGCCGACATCGTCGTCTCCAAGATCGCCGGTATCGCGACCCGCGAGATCGACGGCGTGTACGACCTCGGAGGTCAGGCGGCACGCGTTGTCGGCAAGCTGCGGGAAACCCTTCCGGGTTCGCCGAGCCTGACCCAGGGGGTCAGCGTCGAGGTCGGTGAGCGGCAGGCCGCCGTGGACATCGGGATCGTGGCGGAGTACGGGATCGCCATCCACGACCTGGCCGACGGCATCCGCAGCAACGTCATCGCCGCGGTCGAGAACATGACCGGACTCGAGGTGACCGAGGTCAACATCACCGTGCACGACGTCCACTTCGACGACGACGATGTCACCGATGGCAGCACCACTGGCGAGCCCCGCGTCGTATGAGCCAGACGTCGTCCACCGCGGACCTCGTCGACCGCGTGGTGCAGGCCGTAACCGCCGTCGACGGCGTGGTCGGGCTGCACTTCGGCCCGGGCGTCCCGGAGACGCATCTGCCCGGCCGTACCGTTCGGGGGATTCGGCTCGGCACCGACAGAGGCGAAGTCCACGTCGTGCTGCAGCTGCGGCCGCACCTGCTCGGCATCGCCGAGGAGGTGCGGCTCGCGGCGAACGCTGCCGCCGGATTTCCGGTCGACGTGGTGGTCGGTGACGTCGCGGTGGCCCCGGCACACGACCAGATGCAGTGACTGAGTACCACCGTCGTGCCCGCCGTGCCGCGGTCCGGCGACACCATCCCGACGTCGGCGGCTCGGCCGAGGCCTTGATCGAGGCGCTCGCCGCATTCGATCGCGGCACACCGCGGTCCGCGATCCGGATCCGGCGCACCTGCCGAGGACGGCTCGCGGCATACCTCACCAAACGCAGGCGCACCCGCCGCGCCAATCTTTCCAAGAAGGCTCAACGATGAATCAAAAGTACGTGGTGGTAGGCCTTTTCGTCGGCCTGCTGCTGGCAATTGCCGCGGCTACCGGCGGTCTGATCGGTTTTCTGCTGGCCCTGGTCCTCGGTGGTTCCGGTGCAGCGATCGGGGCCCACTTCGACGGGACCATCGACCTGACAGCCCTCGGGCGCCGTCCCAGGAGCTGAGAGTGACAACCGAACCGGCCGTGGCACCGCTTGTGGCGCAACCCAAACGCGGTCAGACGGTGATCAGCGAACGGGTGCGGCATCGGCTGATCGAGCACGCGGCGCTCTCGGTGCCAGGTGTCGTACGCCGCCGCGCGGTCGTGCCGGGCCGGACATTGCCCGCGGTACGCGTCAACGGTGGACCGCAGTCGCCGGCGATCGACGTGGAGATCGCGGTGAATTGGCCCATCGACGGTAAGGCGATCCGCAGCGACGTCGAATCCGCGGTGTCACGAGAAATGTCGCTGTGCCTCGGTGAGCAGCCGCGTCGCATCGGGGTGCGGATCAGCCGGATCGTCAGCGACCGGACGCCTGCGCAGGTAGCCGACGCGTACGCGGAGGATGCCGAACCGAGAGTCGTAGCCGACGGTGGGCGCGCACGATTCGCGCCGCGACGTACCGCGGCCTCCACGATCACGGGTGTGCTCATCGCGCTGATGGTGATCGCGATCGGCGTGGTCGCCGTACGCGACGCGCTCATCGGATTCGGCTGGATCGGTGGCGGCGCGTGGATCTCGACAGTGCTCGGCTGGGCCGGCCGCGCTCAGTGGCACTGGTGGACGTGGCCCGGTGCGGTCGCCGCGGTGCTCGTGGGTGCGGCATTGCTGGTCGTCGCGGTCAAGCCGCGTCGACTGGCGTATCACCCTGTCGGCGACGGGGTGTGGGTACAACGGCACGCAGTCGAGGCCTGGCGCTGCGAAGGAGACGAACAATGACGTCGGTGGTCCGCATGGTGGATCGACTCGTGACCGCAGGGGTGGCTCTGGCATTGCTGGTGGCGGGCGGCTGGCTGATCGGATACCGCGTGAACCTCCGTGCGGCCCGCGAATCCGCCGAGCGCCTCCAGCCGGTGGTGTTGACGCACACCGCTGAATGGCCCTGGTGGCCGGCAGCGGTTGGTGGCGCGGGCGTCACCGCGGTGCTGCTCGGGTTGTGGTTACTGCTGTTGCATCTGCGTCCCGCAGGGGTGGGCGGCGACGCCGGCGCGGCGAATCTCGACCGGATCGCCGATGCCGTCGCCGGCGATGTGGGGCGGCACCCCGCAGTACAGGGCGCCAAGGCCCGCACCCGTATCGAACGCGGCAGGCCGGTCATGCGCGTCACCGTTGAGGTGGCTCCGGACACGCCAACCGCCGAGGTGCGCCGGTTGGCCCGCAGATGCGCTGCCGATGCCCGGCGGGCTGCAGGTGCCGACTTCGAGTTTCAGTTGCTGGTCGAGCAGGTTCGACCGGAAAAGGTTCGCCCGCAGGTGATCTGACCGGGCAAGAGACGTCCAGTGCAGCAAGAACGAGGGGAATGCGCTGGATCGGGAAACAGTGGGTGACCGCAAATGCGTCACCCTGTCACGGAAGGGGAGTGCAGGACATGGGAATCGCAGACGATGCACGCAACAAGGTCGACGATCTCAAGGGCCGGGCCAAGGAGGCGACCGGGGCGGCGACCGGCAACGAGGATCTCAAAGCCGAAGGGCAGGCCGATCAGGGGATCGCGGCGGCCAAGCAGAAGATCGCCGACGCCGCCGAGAAGGTGAAAGACGGAGTGGAAGCCGTCAAGGACCGGCTGACCGGCAACGGATAACCGAACCATGTTGTCCCGCCCGCATTCTCGGTTTCGGGCGGGACAACACCCGGCGGACTACAGCGTCGACATCGCCCACGAGAACGCCGGCAAATCGCCCGTGGCCGGTAAGTGACGGGACGGCGTACCGGCGGTTAAACCTGTGAGGTCGCTGGATCGGGCAAACTTCGACATGATCCAGGTGTGTTCTCCCCACCGCGCGGATTCGGCCCTGGAGCTTCCGATGGCTGGACCGGCACGCCGCATCCGGCTGACATCGCGCAATCGCAGCTGTTCGACCTGATGCTGCGCGGTGAGATCGACGAGCTCAAGGTGCTCGCAGCGAAGGCCGAAAGGATGTGGCGCCGCCGCATCGACCGCAGCGGCGACGGCGATGATCAACCACCGGAGGGCCTGCTGCGGGTGCGCGGGCGGATCGCAGAGGTCGAACGCATGCTCGTGGAACTGCGGCGCAGGTTCCCCTGTGACGGGGATTCGCTCCGCGTGATTTGAAATACCCCACCGGGACGCCTCGGTGTCGCGGAAATCAGGTAGTGCACTACCCCAGCCAAACCGGTCATCGCGGACGTACGGTCTGGCAATCGCAAAGGCGAAGCTGAAACCCGGTGCCGGTCAGTTCTTCTGACCGGCGCCCGGGAGCTTTCGCCCACAGTGATCGAAAGGGGGATGGGGCAGCGGTACGCACCGGGCGTTTCGCGCCTCGAATGAAAATGTCTACTGATCACCCACCCGCGGAACCCGCCGACTGCACCGGTTGCTCCGGAGGCCCGAACCTGCCCCGCAATGTCCGACTCGCCACGGGCGAGTTCGTGTGGCAACAGGAGGACATCCGCATTGCCGGGCGCGGCCAGGACTTCGTCTGGACCCGCACGTACCGATCCCGCCCGGAGTCGCCCGACCGGTACTGGGACCACACCTACGCATTGCGAGCCGAGGCCACCCGGGGCGGCATCCGGCTGTGGACCGGCACCGGCGGCGCCGACCTCTACCGACCAGATGAACACGGGATCTACACCGCACGTGGAGTTTTCGCCGAGGGCCGGATCGGCCGGGCCGACCAGTTCCGGCTGCGGTTCTCGGGCGGCGGAGCGTGGGAGTTCCGGCCGCTCGACGGCAGGCCGGCGGCCGGATGCATCGAACGCATCGTCGACCGCAACGGCAACGCACTGCGCTTCGGGTACGACAAGACCGGCCTGCTGGAAGTCGTCACCGACACCCTGGGCCGCAACACCGTTTTCAGCCATGACCGGGCCGGTCACCTGACCACGCTGACCGACTTCACGGGCCGTCGAGTGTCGTACCGCTACACCGCCGACGGCGACCTCGCCTCGGTGACCTACCCGGCCGTCACGGGAACACCGACGGGCAACGACTTCCCCGCCGGGGCAACGATTCACTACACCTACTCGGCATCTCACCGGCTGGCCGGCATCACCGACCGGGGCGGCGAGCCGCTCCTCGACGTCGGGTACGCCGAGTCGTTCGACCACGAACGGGTCAGCTCACTGCGCTGGGCGGGTTCAGACCGTCCGGTGCGGATCGGCTACCAGACGACCGACGAGGCCGCCGTCCTCGCGAGTGTCACCGACGCCGACGGACATGTTCGCGAGCTGCTGTTCGACAAGCTCGACGCGTGCATCGCGGTCCGCCAGTACCCCGAGCCTGCCGCGGCGGGAAAACCGTCCTGCTACGAGACCCGGTACGACTACGACAATCCCGACGGCCTGCTGACCCGGATCGTGCGCGCGGACGGCAGTACTGTGGTCAAGGAGTTCGAAATCTCGCGTAGGGCTGACGCCGGGCCGATCGAACGCGGCAATCTGCGTTCGATCCGTTATCTCCCAGGCGATTCCGGCGGTGACCAGACGGAGCTGGTGCGCACCTACGACTATCTCACCGGCTTCGGCTGCACCTGCGGGCAGGCCTTCGTCACGCGTGAGACGGACCCACGTGGCGCTGTGAGCTCGACCGAGTACGACGAGCGGGGCAATCCGGTACTGATCGTCGATCGCGACGGAACCCGAACCGAGTTGACCTACAACGACTTCGGTGACGTCATAGCGCAGCAACAGGCCGGCCGCCGGGACACCTTCTCATATTCCCGCAGCCATGGGCAGCTGTCCACCGAGACACTCGACGCCGACGGATTGGCCCTGCGGACCACCTATCAACACGACGCCCTGGGCCGCCTGATGGTGCTCAAAGATCCGTCCGGAGACGAACATCGGCATACCTGGAACGCCTGGGATCTGATGGTGCGCCGCACTCTTCCCGACGGGTCCACCGAAGACACGCGCTACGACGCGAACCTGAACCCGGTCGCCCGCGTGGTCACCGAGGCCGGTCGAGAGCGCGTGCAGACCCGAACGTACGACCGGCTCGGCAGGTTGCTGACGGTTTCGCGACCGGCCGGGGACGGGCACGACGTCGTGGTGTCGCATCAATACGACGCCGGCGGAAATCGTGTCGCGACCCGGCGCGGTGGCGAACGCGTCGTGCGCCTCGAGTTCGACGCGCTCGGCCGGGCGGTACGGCAGACCTGGGGATCTCAGCGCGAGGTGACCTACGAGCACGACGCGGTCGGACGAGTGGTCGGCGTGACGCGCGGTGCGGGTGACGAAGCGAGCACGATCCGCACGGCCTACGACGGCTACGGCCGCGTGGTCGGGATCACGGCGCCCAACGGGACGACCGTGAGCTTCACGCGCGACGCGAACGGAAATGTGCTGTGCCAGAGGATCTCAGGCACGAAGATCGATCAGACCTTCGATGCGGCCGACCGGCTCACCCGACGGGTCACGACCAGGGCGAACGGGGAAACCGCGGTCGAGAGTTCGGAATTCGACTCCCGCTCGCGGTTGGTTCGCCACACCGATCCCGCCGGGCGGGAATGGCGCACCCGGTACGACGCGCTGGACCGGCCTGTCGAGGAGAACGACGGCACCGGCTGGATCACCACCTACACCTACGACGCCAACTCCAACGTCGCCGATAAGGTGAGTGCACACCGCGCGACCGGCCGGCGCCTGCACACGCGCTACACGCGCGACGTCCGCGGCCGGATCCTGGAAACGGTTGCTCCGCAAGGGTTGTCCCACACGTTCGGCTACGGCGCGTACGACCGCCCCGCGATCATCGGGCTGCCCGGCGAACGGCAGGTCGGGCTGGCATACGACGGCCTGGGCCGGCCGACGCGGGTCGAGTGGTCGGACCGCGGTGACACGCCCATCGCGCACATCGGCCAGGCCTGGAACGACGGCTCCCGCGTGGTGTCCCGGACTGACCCGGACGGCAACACCACCCGTTACGTGCGCGACGCCGCGGACAACATCGTCGAGATCGAGCATCCCGACGCGACCACCGAGCGCTTCTCCTTCGACGGCAGAGGAAACTGCGTCGGCTGGACCGACGCCAACGGCACGCGGGTGGTCAACACGTACGACGCGATGGACCGCCTCGTGCGGCGCGACATCACGCCGGGCGCCGGGGTCGCCGACGACACCACGTCAGAGACCTACGCCTATGACGAACTGGGCCGGTTGATCCGGGCGGCCAACAACCGGCACGCCGTCGAATGGCGTCATGACGGCCTGTCGGTCCAACAGGTGCAGGACGGCCACACGGTCACGGCCACCCAGGACGCGGCCGGGCGACGCACGTCGGTCACCTATCCGTCGGGCTATCGGCTCGAATTCAGCTATGGTACTTCACAATTGAGCCAGATCCGCGACCGGCGCGGAAGCGCGATCGACGTGGATCCGGGTGGCGTCATCCGATTCGCCCGGACCGCGGTGACCACCACGGCCACGTGGGATCCCGCCGGGCTGCCCGACCGGCTTGTCACCGCGACGCCGACGGCGGTCCTCGACGAGCGGCACTACCGCTGGGACGCGGCGGGCCGCCTGACCGGCGTCGAGACCACCGACGCGCAGGGCACGCGCACGGTGACCTATGGCCTCGACGCGATGGGCCGGTTACGGTCGTCGGCGCGCAGCGACGGCTCATTGCGCGAATACGAACTCGATCCCGCAGGCAATCGGACCGCGATCCGCGTCGACGGCGAGGAGCAGCGCTACACGACGGCCTGCAACCGCTACGTGTCGACGCCGGCGGACCGGCGGGGTTACGACGCCAACGGCAACCTGGTCACGATCGCCACCGCCGACGGTCACACCACGTCGATGCGTTACGACTACCGCAACCGGATGGTCGAGTATCGCGACGACGCCACCGGCACGCTGGCGACGTATGGCTACGACTGCCTGGGCCGTCGGCTCGTGAAGACCGTCAACGACGGGCCCGCGGTCCGCTACGTCTTCGACGGCGACGACATCGTCGAGTACCGGGACGCTGCGGGCACGCACAGCCTGGTGCGGCACGACTCGTCGGTCTACGGCGTGGTCAGCGGCTCGGTCGAGCGGTGGTTCGTCTCGGATGTGCTGGGCAGCGTGGTCGCCGAGTTCGACGGCTCGGGTGTGCTGCGCGGCCACGAGTACGGGGACTTCGGCGAAACGGCCCAGAAGGACACCCTGCCAGTGTCATTCGCGGGCTACGGCTACGACACCGAGTCTGGCCTGTACTACGTGCGCAACCGCTACCTCGAGCCGGCGACCGGCCGGTTCACCACCGCGGACCCGACCGGGGCGTGGGAGGACGGGCGCAGCAGAGGCAACGCGTACACGTATGCCGGCAACAACCCGACCATGTTCGTCGACCCAACGGGCCTGTCGTCGGTGAATCGCTATCACACCTGTGGCGGCCCCTGGCCGGGCCCGAGAACGGTCAAGGTGCAGTACGAGGATTGCTCGAAGGGGCGCCGCGACCTCATGGGCATGCGCGTCTGCCGCGCGTTCCGGGCGTCGGGGCAGGCCAGCGACAAGGTGTTCATGCTGTGGGCCTGCGACTACACCGGGACCACGCTGCCCGGCATCGGGACCACCCGCAATCAGGTCAAGTTCTGGTTCGGCGGGCCGGACAACTCGACGAGTCTGGGCTCCAAGGAGGAGATCTGGACCACGCTGGAGGACGTGTTCGACGCCATCACCTCCGATGACTTCGACATCGACTGCGAAGGCAGCGACGGGCACTGCACCGAGGCCGCCGCCTACGTCGTCGGCCCGTGGGGCGATGACATCAACCTGTGCGACAGCTACTTCAACAGCGGATGGTCGGTGAACGCGCAGACGGGGGTGCTCGTCCACGAGTTGACCCACGCGTACAACGACACCGCCGACCACTTCTACTACCTCAACGGCATGAGCAATCAGCCGTACAACTCGTGGATCGAAACCCCGACGTTGCGGGAGAACGCGGACAACTACCGGATGTTCACACAGAACTTCTTCATGCCCTGAGCCAAAGTGCCGGCTCACCGAAATTCGAGCGCGCAAGGTGGCACGATCCAAGGTATGGAGAAGATCTCGCTTACCGCGGTCGCGCGTCAGCAGTTGGCCTCAGCCCGGTCGGCCAGCAGCGGGCGCAGTGCACACACCGTCTACGGCGGCCACGAACATTCTCTTCGCCAGACGTTGATCGCCCTCACCGCGGGCAATGATCTCGACGAGCACGAGAGCCCCGGTGAAGCCACGCTCCAGGTGATCGAGGGCCGAGTGAAGCTCGCGAACTCCGAGGCCAGTTGGGAAGGTTCACCGGGGGACCACATCGTGATCCCGCGCAGCAGGCACAGCCTGCACGCGCTGGAGGACTCCGTGGTGCTGTTGACCGTCGTGAAGACGGTGGGCCCGCACGCCTAGGTGCGGTGGGTCAGCACGTTGACCACGTTGCCGGCCTGATCGGCGAAGAAGAACCGCCGCACCCCCCATTCCTCGTCGCTGAGAGGATGCACGATCTCCAGCCCGGCCTCGACCGCGGCCGCATACGCGGCGTCGACATCGTCGACCTCGATCGAGACCGACGGATTCACCGGTGCCGTCGCGTCCTTCGTCATCAGGCTGACCTGGTGACGAAGCTCCGCATCGGCCAGGGTGACGATCCAGCCGTGGTTCATCACTTCCGTCAGGCCCAGCGTCTCGGCGTATGCCTCGGCCACAGACAAGTCGGACACCGTGAGGACCGGCATCACGCGCTGCACCGTCATATCGCCGGCCCCAGCAGATCGTCGGCGTCCTTGATGATGTAGCCGTAGCCCTGCTCGGCCAGGAACCGCTGCCGGTGCGCCGCGTACTCGGCGTCCAGCGAATCGCGCGACACCACCGAGTAGAACACCGCGCCGCCGCCGTCGTGCTTGGGCCGCAGCAGCCGGCCCAGCCGCTGCGCTTCCTCCTGGCGGGATCCGAAGGTTCCCGAAACCTGAACGGCCACAGACGCTTCCGGCAGGTCGATGGAGAAGTTGGCGACCTTGCTGACCACCAGCGTGGAGATCTCGCCGCGCCGGAACGCGTCGAACAGCGCTTCGCGCTCGGCGTTCTTGGTCGACCCCTGGATCACCGGGGCGTCGAGTTCCTGCCCGAGCTCCTCCAACTGGTCCAGGTAGGCGCCGATGACCAGGGTCTGTTCGCCGGGGTGGCGCTCCAGGATCGAGCGCACCACAGCGATCTTGGTGTGCACCGTCGAGCACAGCTTGTAGCGTTCGTCGGGCTCGGCCGTGGCATAGATCATGCGCTCGTTGTCGGTCATGGTCACCCGGACCTCGACGCACTCGGCGGGCGCGATCCAGCCCTGGGCCTCGATGTCCTTCCACGGAGCGTCGTAGCGCTTGGGCCCGATCAACGAGAACACATCGCCCTCACGGCCGTCCTCGCGGATCAACGTCGCGGTCAGGCCGAGCCTGCGCCGCGACTGCAGGTCGGCGGTCATCCGGAACACCGGCGCGGGCAGCAGGTGCACCTCGTCGTAGATGATCAAGCCCCAGTCGCGGCTGTCGAACAGCTCCAGGTGCTTGTACTCGCCCTTGGTGCGGCGCGTGATCACCTGATACGTCGCAATGGTGACGGGACGGATCTCCTTCTTCTCGCCCGAGTACTCGCCGATCTCGTTCTCGGTCAGCGAGGTGCGCGCCACCAGCTCGCGCTTCCACTGCCGGCCCGCGACGGTGTTGGTGACCAGGATCAGCGTCGTCGCCCCGGCCTTGGCCATCGCGGCCGCCCCCACCAGCGTCTTGCCCGCGCCACACGGCAGCACCACCACACCCGAGCCGCCGGCCCAGAACGAGTCCGCGGCCATCTCCTGGTAGTCGCGCAGCGCCCAGCCGTTCTGGTCCAGTTCGATCGGATGCGCCTCGCCGTCGACATAGCCGGCCAGATCCTCGGCAGGCCAGCCGATCTTGAGCAGCATCTGCTTGACCCGCCCACGCTCGCTGCCGTGCACGATCACGGTGTCGTCGTCTATCCGCGCCCCCAGCATCGGGGCGATCTTCTTGTTGCGCAGCACCTCCTCGAGCACCGCACGGTCGAAGCTGACCAGGGTCAAACCGTGGGCGGGGTGCTTGATCAGCTGTAGCCGCCCGTAGCGCGCCATGGTGTCGACGATGTCGACCAGCAGCGGCTGCGGCACGGGATAGCGCGAGAAGCTCACCAGCGCGTCGACCACCTGCTCGGCGTCGTGACCGGCGGCGCGCGCGTTCCACAACGCCAGGGGTGTGATGCGGTAGGTGTGAACGTGTTCGGGCGCGCGCTCCAACTCGGCGAACGGCGCGATGGCGGCGCGCGCCGCCCCGGCCTGCTCGTGGTCGATTTCGAGCAGGACCGTCTTGTCGGACTGGACGATCAGAGGGCCGTCAGTCATCCCGGGCTCCTCGCAGGCAAGTCATCCCGTCCATTATTCCGAATCGGTGTGGCCGGCCGCTGGCAGCACTGCTCACCGAAACTGAAGTGAGGGACAAAGTCCGTGGTCATCGTGTCCCTGAGGGCAGTCTCGGTGCGCGCTAATCGCTGTCGGCGGACACGACCGACGTGACGCGGTGGATCGCGAATTCCCGCACGCGCCCGGACGCCGGGTCGTAGGCCGTGAGCTGACCGCCGCGGACGTTGATGGGAGCCACCACGCGCTGTGTCGCGACGCCGGCGGGATCCACGTAGCCGATCACCACCGAGGTCTGCTCGAGGGCCGCCTCCTGCAGCTGTGTGATGGCCATCGCCGGATCCAGCCGGACATTCGCGAACGGGCCCGCCGCGACCTTGCGCAGCACCGCCACGATCGCGCCGAGCGTCTGCTCGGTGGGCGGCGTGGCGGGCCGGTACACGCGGCGCCGGGTCGGCGCCGTGACGCGGGCGCCGCGGGCCCGGATGTCGACGATGGTGCCGGTCGAATCTTCGGCGGCAGGCGCGAGGCCCGCCTCCCGCAGCGCCGCCAGCACGTCGCCGATCGGGGCCTGCGACACTGCGACGGTCGGCGCCAGCAGGCGCAGGTCGAGCCGCTCGGCGGCAGGGGAGCCGACGGCCTGCGCGAGCAGCGCCGGATCCTCACACCGCACGAACGACGACGCCATGCCGACCCGCAGCTGCCCGTGGCGGCGTGCGACGTCGTCGATGAGATACGTGAGGCCTTGCGGTACCGGGGTTTTGGAGTGTTTCTCGAAGAACGCGTGCAGCTGGCTCGCGGTGCTTCCGGTGTCGAGCGCGCGCCGGATCGACGCCTCGCTGATGCGGTACACCATCGCCGCGCCCGCGGATTCCACCGTGGCGACCTCGGCCAACTGCTCGGCCAGCTCACGTTCCAGTGGTCCGGGCACGATCACGGTGAGGTCGGCCTGCAGCAGGAAATGGTCGAGCGGCTTGGGCAGCGCCTTCGACATCGCCGTCACCACGGCCTCGTCGGGTTCGCCGGCCAGCAGGGCCCGTCCCGGTGTGCTGATCGCGCCGCGGCCCACCATGCCGAGCGTGTGGGCCTCGGCCAGCAGGTCGGCGACCGTGCCGGGCTGCAGCCGCGCCGACCACCGCGGCCGGCGCCAGATCATCGCCCGGGACGCATCCGCGGCGTCCACGCCGGATCCCGTCGGCAACTCGGCGAGCACCGTGAGCAGCAGCCGGCGGTCCAGCGGTGCCGCCGTCGAGTAGAGCGAATCCGAGAGCGCGGCAAAGGGTTTGCCGTCCGGCCCGCGGCTGCCGATCAGCGCCGGCCGAGCCGGCAGCTCCAGCCAGGTCGACGCCAGCAGGTACCAGCGGGCGGCTGTGGCGGATTCGACGAACCGGTCGGCCGCGACCGTGGGCGCCCAGTACGGCCCGGTGCCCTCGCCCGGATCGGGGTCGGGCATGCCCGCCGCGATCAGGCCGGCGCCCGCGGCCAGCTCCAGGAGCAATCCGAGCCGGGGCTCGTCGATGCCGGTGGTCTTGGCCAGCCGTTTCACGTCGCGCACCCCGAGACCGCCGTTGCGCAACTCGGGAACCGGTGTGCCGCCGAGGGTTTCGATGACGAGTTCGACCTCGCGCAGCAGGTCGATGGCCGCGCCCGCGGCCACCGCGTCGACGTCGGCGGGCGTCGTGGTGGTGAGGTTCAGTTCGGGCGGTGTCAGCTCGACCGGCCCGGGCACCTCGCCCCGCATCGCCTGGCCGACCACGCGCGGCAGGATGACGGTCTCGTTGTCGAGCTGACGCAGCAGCCCGGCCTCCAGCAGCCGGCGCACGGGCCGGTCGGGCGGGGTGTCGGGTGCGGCATCGCGCGTGCGGCCCACCGGTGATCCGTCGAGCAGCCGCGCCAGCAGATCGCCCTGCGCCTGATCGAGTCCTTCGAGCAGCGAGGCGATCTCGTCGGCGCTGTGGTTGGTCGCCTCGACCACGGCTTGGCCGGGAAACCACGGCAGGCCCGCGGCGGCCTCCGGCACGACCCGCACCGCGCTGTCACCCCACACCAGGGCCCGCTCGCGCAGGTCGTCGAGCGCCGCGAGCACGGGCGTCTCGTCCACCCGGTCGCCGAGCAGGGTCGTCACCTCGGTCACCGGAACCTCGCCGGTGTCGGCGTGCAGCACCAGCAGGGCGTCCAGCACCGCCAGGTGCAGGAAGTCCAGGCTGTCGGTGGCGGCCTTGACCGACTGCCGCGACGTGGCCCGGGCGGCCAGCGCGGCGATGGTGCCCGGCGGCGGCTGGCTCAGGTCCGGCCGCAACTGGAGCAGACGGATCAGCGCGTCGTCGTCCAGGTCGGCCAGCCAAGCGCCCAACGGCACGCCGGATGAGGTGGCGGTCATATGCTGACCAGCGTAAAGCAGCCCGCCGGTCTCGCCACCGCGCAACCGGCCTGCCACAATGTGGGGCGTGGCTGACAACAACAAGAAGCACTACGTCGACAACGGCTGGCCGGTCCTGAGCGACGGCGACGATCACGCCGTCAGCGAGCTCGCGACCGACCGCACCGGTGCCCTGTCTCCGTTCGGAGACCTGACGTTCCCGCTGCCGGCCGACGAGCTGCCCTACATCCAGCCGGTCACCGTCGTCAACCGGTAACGGTGGGACTGTCGCATCTCGACGAGTCCGGGGCGGCGCACATGGTCGACGTCACCGCCAAAGACGTCACCAAACGCACCGCCGTCGCTGAAGGCACCCTGCTGACCCGTCCGGACGTGGTCGCGCTGATCGCGTCCGGTGGGCTGCCCAAGGGCGACGCCCTTGCGACCGCGCGGGTCGCCGGCATCCTGGCGGCCAAGCGGACTCCCGACCTGATTCCGCTGTGCCACCAGTTGGCCCTCACCGGTGTCGACGTGGACTTCGACGTGCGCGACGCCGCGGTGGGCATCACCGCGACCGTGCGCAGCACCGACCGCACAGGCGTCGAGATGGAAGCGTTGACCGCCGTCAGCGTCGCGGCGCTGACGCTCTACGACATGATCAAGGCCGTTGACCCCGCCGCGCGCATCGATCAGATCCAGGTCGTGCGCAAGGAAGGCGGTAAAACGGGGTTGTGGGAAAGACCAACGGAGTGACTCATTCGGCCCGGGTTGTGATCGCGTCCACCCGGGCCGCCGCAGGTATCTACGACGACCGCACCGGCCCTCTCATCGTCGGCTGGCTCGCCGACCGCGGCTATGACGTCACCGAACAGGTGGTCGTGCCCGACGGCAATGCCGTCGCGTCGGCGCTGCGCTCTGCGTTGGCCGAACACGTCGACCTGATCATCACCTCGGGCGGCACCGGCATCTCACCGACCGACCGCACGCCGGAGGCCACGATGTCGGTGCTCGATTACCAGATTCCCGGACTGGCGGACGCCATCCGGCGGTCGGGCGGCCACAAGGTACCGACCTCGGTGCTGTCGCGCGGTGTGTGCGGCGTCGCCGGACGCACCCTTGTGGTCAATCTGCCGGGCTCGACCGGCGGCGTGAAAGATGGACTCGGCGTGCTCGACCATGTGCTGGAGCACGCGTTGGATCAGCTGAGCGGCAAGGACCACAACCGATGAGCGCTGTCGTCGTGCGGGTGGAACTCACCCTGGAAACCATCGAACTGACCGAGTACGAGGCGCTGGTGGCCCACGAGGCCGCCGGAGCGGTCGTGGGGTTCGCCGGGGTGGTCCGTGACCACGACGGCGGGCGCTCCGTCACCAGGCTCGAGTACTCGGCGCATCCCACGGCACAGCAGACCCTCGAAGAGGTCGCCGCAGAGATCGCCGCGACGAGCGAGGGTGTGCGGGCGATCGCGGTCAGTCACCGCATCGGCACCCTGCACATAGGAGACGCCGCCCTGGTGGCCGCCGTATCGGCGGACCATCGCAGGGCGGCGTTCGAAACCTGTGCCCGTCTCATCGACACCGTCAAGGACCGGTTACCGGTGTGGAAACACCAGCACTTCGCCGACGGCACCGATGAGTGGGTCAACTCCGCCTAGAACGACGGAGCCGAGGATCAGCCCTGTGCGAGCACAGCCTGCAGGTCGACGTTGCCGTCGAGGCCGTGGTTCTCGATGGCCTGCTGGATCTGGTCCACGTAGCTGACGGGCGCTGCCTGCGGAGCCGGGGCGGCGTCATGGGCAGCCCATTGATCTGCCGGTGCGGGAGCCGGGCCCTGATCCCAGTTCTCGGGGGCAGGAGGCGCGTCGGGAGCCGGGGCCTCGGGAGCAGGCGGCGGAGCGTCCAGCAGCGGCGCGGCAAGAGCGTCGAACGGGGCGGCCTCCGGCGGAGGCGGCGGGGCGAACGGATCCGGCGGCGGCAGCTCGCCGTTGACGGCGGGAGCGTCGAGCGGCTGCGGCTCTTCGACGACGTTGCGCGGGGTGGCGCCCGACAGGCCGCGACCACAGACCGGCCATGCGCCCTTGCCCTGGCTGGCGAGCACGCGCTCGGCGACCGCGATCTGCTGTTCCTTGGTGGCCATGTAGGCGGCCGGTGCGTACTCGCCGCCACCGTGGGACGACCACGTGCTGGGGGAGAACTGCAGGCCACCGTGGTAGCCGTTGCCGGTGTTGATGGCCCAGTTGCCGCCCGATTCGCAGCGGGCGACGGTGTCCCATTCGCCGTCTGTCGCGGCCGTCGCCTGGCTGGCCAAAGCGAGGCCGCTGCCCGCGAGCGCAGCGCCGGTCACGGCGATCTTGGCGACATTCTTGGCTGATGAAGACGTGGTGGGCTTGCGATGCCGTCCACTCATAAGCGTGAAGATCCTCTCGTATGCGCCCACGAGGTCAGCTGTCGGGTTCGGGCTGGAGAGGTAGCCCGGCCGTCGACGTCGAAACGAAGACGGCTTCACCCCAAGGGGCCGCAAGCGGCTCCTGGTCCTTATTACTTCGGTGGACCGGTGGGTCCCCCGCCTCCATCCGTGTTGTTCGTCGTTAACCACCGCCCGATGGATGGAGCTCGGCGCTATCGGGGGAGGCAGGTCAGCCGATGAGGGTCAGTTGACTTGGGAATGAACGGTAACGGGTCGCCGCGGTCACGTCATCTTTTCGATGTTTAGGAATTTTCGTGTCGGGCAAAACTTAAAAGAGCATTAAAGGTGCAGGTTGCTGATGCGTTTCCGCAGGTCGGACGCGCGGTCCACCGCGCCGTAGCCAGCTTGTGACCATTTCGTTATGTGACACAAATCACCTTAACCGCCAGCGAACGGTGGTAACACATCGACGGTCTGAGGCGTTGCAATCACCTTCGACACGTCGCGTACCGCGATCCCGTCGCACAGAAACGAGCAGCGTAGAAGCACTCGAGCCAACGCCGCGTTGCCCCTGCCGAGTTGCTCGACGAGCTCGGCGACCGTCGTTCCCGAACTGAGATCTAACGTTTCGGTCTCGACGCCCGCAGCGGCAGCCGCCGCGGCGAAATAGCGGACGGTCACCTGGACCGTCGTCTGCGCTGTCATCGTCACCCGCCTATCGCGCTCATGGGCCGCGTCGGCTGCACGAAGTTCGGGTCGTTGATGCCGTGGCCGGCCGGCTTGGCCCACATCGCGGCCCGCCACGCGGCTTCGATCGCGTCGTCGCTCCCGCCGCCGCGCAGCAGCCCCCGCAGGTCCGTCTCTTCGGTCGAGAACAGGCAGCTGCGGATCTGACCGTCGGCGGTCAGGCGCGTGCGGTCGCAGTCCGAGCAGAACGCGTGTGACACCGACGCGATGATGCCGACGGTTCCCGCGGCATGCGTCGGGCCCGCGGCCACCTGCCACAGCTCGGCGGGCGCCGAGCCGCGTGGCTTGCTGTCCGGCCGCAGTTCGAAGTGGCTCTGCAGGGTCTGCAGGATGCGGTCGGCGTCGATGACGTCGCCGCGGCGCCAGCTGTGGCCTGCGTCCAGGGGCATCTGCTCGATGAACCGCAGCTGGTATCCGTGTTCGAGGCAGTAGCGCAGCAGGCCGACGGCGTCGTCGAGCCCGGACACCGGGTCGAGCACCGCGTTGACCTTCACGGGAGCCAGCCCGGCGTCCTTGGCCGCCGCGAGGCCGTCGAGCACGTCGGTCAGCCGGTCGCGGCGCGTGATGCGCGCGAAGTGCGCGGCGTCGACACTGTCCAGGGACACGTTGATGCGGTCCAGCCCAGCCTCTTTCAGGCCGGCCGCGCGGCGCGCCAGGCCGATGCCGTTGGTGGTCAGCGTGATCTCGGGGCGCGGCGTCAGCGCGGCGGCCGCGGCCACCACCTCCTCAAGGTGACGTGTCACCAGCGGCTCACCGCCCGTGAACCGGACGCTCCTGATGCCGAGCCGCGTCACGGCGATGCGCAGCAGCCGCGCCAGCTCGTCGGCGCTCAGCAGCGCCTCACCCGGCAGCCAGTTCAGGCCCTCTGCGGGCATGCAGTACGTGCAGCGCAGATTGCACTTGTCGGTCAGCGACACCCGAAGGTCGGTGGCCGCCCGGCCGTAGGTGTCGATCAGGGGGCCGTCGGCCGGAGCCGGGGTTGCGGGCCGGCTCACCGTGGGCAGCCCGAGTGCGGTGACCGTCATACGGCCGCTCGCTGCGGATTCAAGGCGTCCACCGGAACGATCTCCTTGCCCAGCGGCACCAGCGACACCGGGATCATCTTGAGGTTGGCCAGCGCCAGCGGGATCCCGATGATCGTGACGGCCATGGCGAAGGCGCTCACCACGTGACCGATGGCCAGCCAGATCCCGAACAGGATCACCCAGATGATGTTGCCCACCAGGGCGCCGGGCCGGGTGCCCGGCTTGTCGACGATCGTGCGGCCGAACGGCCACAGCGCATACGACGCGATGCGCAGCGACGCGAACCCGAACGGGATGGTGATGATCAGGACGAAGCAGATCAATGCGGCCAGCAGGTAACCCAGCGCCAACCACAGGCCGCCGAAGATCAACCAGATGATATTGAGTAC
Organism: Mycolicibacterium mageritense; assembly: GCF_010727475.1. Lineage (NCBI taxonomy): Bacteria > Bacillati > Actinomycetota > Actinomycetes > Mycobacteriales > Mycobacteriaceae > Mycobacterium > Mycolicibacterium mageritense. The sequence continues at coordinate 1,159,790 of NZ_AP022567.1, read as the reverse complement.
CAGGCGCATCTCTCCTCCAGCGGAACTTCAAGCCTACCGAGTAATGGGGATGAACGATGTGGCGAGGGCCGAGTAGGATCTGCACATCGCGTCCCGGCGCATGCGGGGCGCTTCCTTTGTGTAAGAGCTAGATGACGAGCGGGTGAGCACCAGTGCCGACCGGCAGGGTTAAGTGGTACGACGCCGAAAAGGGCTTCGGCTTTTTGTCGCAGGAAGAGGGCGAGGACGTCTATGTCCGGTCCTCGGCGTTGCCGTCGGGTGTCGAGGGGCTCAAGGCCGGTCAGCGCGTCGAGTTCGGGGTGGCCGCAGGCCGCCGCGGCCCGCAGGCGTTGAGCCTCAAGCTGATCGATCCGCCGCCGAGCCTGGCCAAGTCCCGGCGTGAGGCCGAGCGTCCCGAGCACAAGCACACGCCCGACGAATTGCACGGCATGGTCTCGGACATGATCACGCTGCTGGAGGACACTGTGCAGCCCGAGCTGCGCAAGGGGCGCTACCCCGACCGCAAGGTCGCGCGCCGCGTGTCCGAGGTGGTCAAGGCCGTCGCGCGGGAGCTCGACGCCTAGTTCGTGGTGTTCCGACCCGCGAGTTCACCTTCGGCGGGGACACTGGGGCCATGGCTCAGGGCACCTATGTGGCCGCCGGCAGCGGCGAATTCAAGCGTGACACCAACTACATCACGACCCGCATCACGCGCGACGGCCGTGACGGTTATCCCGTGGAGCCGGGGCGCTACCGGCTGATCGTCGCGCGCGCGTGCCCGTGGGCCAACCGCACCATCATCGTGCGGCGCCTGCTCGGCCTGGAAGATGCGCTGTCCATTGGATTTTGCGGCCCCACGCACGACGCGCGCAGCTGGACGTTCGACCTCGACCCCGACGGGCTCGATCCGGTGCTGCGCATACCGCGCCTGCAGGACGCTTACTTCAAACGCGACCCGGACTACCCCAAGGGCATCACGGTGCCCGCGCTCGTCGAGATCGCCACGGGTGCGGTGGTGACCAACGATTTCGCGCAGATGACACTCGACTTCTCCACCGAATGGACCGAGTATCACCGCGAGGGAGCGCCGCAGCTCTACCCGGAGCCGTTGCGCGACGAGATCGACAGCGTCGCCAAGCGCATCTACACCGAGGTCAACAACGGCGTGTACCGGTGCGGGTTCGCCGGGTCACAGGAGGCCTACGACGCCGCCTACGACCGGCTGTTCACGGCACTCGACTGGCTGTCCGAGCGGTTGGCGACACAGCGATTCCTGGTCGGCGACACCATCACCGAGGCCGACGTCCGGCTGTTCACCACGCTGGCCCGGTTCGACCCCGTCTATCACGGGCACTTCAAGTGCAACCGCGCCAAGCTCAGCGAGATGCCGGTGCTGTGGGCGTACGCGCGGGATCTCTTCCAGACACCCGGATTCGGCGACACCATCGACTTCGTCCAGATCAAGCAGCACTACTACATCGTGCATTCGGACATCAACCCGACCCAGATCGTGCCGAAGGGCCCCGACCTGGCCGACTGGTTGAGTCCACACGGGCGGGAAGCCTTGGGCGGCAGACCTTTCGGCGACGGCACCCCACCGGGGCCGACGCGAGAGGGCGAGCGGGTGCTCCCCGGGCACTCGGCTTAGGACCAGACCGTGCTGATCGACCACTCGGCGTGCGGCAGCTCGAACACCTCGCCGTTCTGATCCTGCACGAGCGTGAGCAACTGCACCGCGAGGCCTGTCAGCCGTCCGCGTTGCGGTTCGACGGTCGGGATGGTCACGGCGAGCGTCGTGTTGGGCGCGAACATCGACACCGTCGTGTCGATCGGGTTCTCGTACACCCGCAGCAGCCGCCAGGGCGCCCGGCCGATCGCGGTGGGCACCGACAGCTGGATCGGGTTGTCCTCGGTGACCGGCAGCTCGCCGGCCACGCCCGACTCCTGGCAGTTGTCGAGGTCGAGCACCGGGCAGTACCGGAACGGGCCCACCCGGGTCAGATGACCGTGCGAGAAGGCGCTGATCTGGGGCAGCTCCTCACCGTGTGACCGGCTCAGCCGCCACACCCCGAACGCGGTGCCCGCGATCGCCAGCACGGCGACTGCCGCGAGGATCGCCAGCGCGCGTTTCACTGCGCCGCCAGCGGGGCGCTGCCGCCCTCACGTGCGGCCAGCACGGGGCGGTTACCGCCGAGGCCGGGGATCAGGGATTCGCCGCGATAGCTCACGATGGTCTGCGCAAGGCCGAGTATCAGCACGGCCGTGATCGTAGTGAACCCGACCGTGAGGTCGGTGTAGATCAGCACGCCCGTGGCGCCGCCGGCCACCCAGGCCAGCTGCAACACCGATTCCGACCGGCCGAATGCCGAGGCCCGCGACGCCTCTGGCAGATCGTCCTGCAGCGAGGCGTCCAGCGAGGCCTTGGCGATCGCACTGGCCGCCGACGTCACCAGCGTGGCGCCGGCCGCGACGAACAGGTTGCCGGTCAGCGCGGTGGCCAGCGCGACCGCGGTGACCGCGACGGCCAGGCGCACCACCATCTGCGCGGGATGTCCGAGTTTGAGCCGGGCGGCGGTGACGTTGCCGGCGAAGTTGCCGATGCCCGCGGCCGCACCGATCAGGCCGAGGATCAGCAGCTGTTCCCAGCCGGTGGCGTCGTGCGATTTGGCGACGAACGCGGGGTAGAGGAACAGGAAGCCGACCATCACCTTGATCGTGCAGTTGCCCCACAGCGCGGTGATGGTGTTGCGGCCCATGGGCTGACGCTCGGCCTTGGGTTTGTCGGGATGGCGGCGCAGTTCACCGGGGCCGCCGTCCGAATAGCCGTGGTAGCTCAGGGTCGTCGGCACCTCACCCTCGGTGACCTCGACCCACTTGGGGATCCGCATGGACAGGACCGCGCCCGCGGTGGAGACCGCGACGACGACGTACAGCGCACCGGGCAGATGCACCATGTTGAGCAGGTACTCGGCGCCCGCCGCGATGCCGCCGCCCACCACGGTCCCGCCGAGCAGGCCGAACGTGGTCAGCCGCGAATTGACCCGGACCAGGTCGATGGACGGCGGGAGCACGCGCGGCGTCACGGCGCTGCGCAGCACCGAGAACGATTTCGAGAGCACCATCATGCCGAGCGCACACGGGTAGAGCACCCACGACGGGAAGTTGCCCGTTGCGCTGTCGTAGTTGGCGATGAGCACCACGATCAGCACGGTGCGCAGCGCGAACGACGCCGCGAGCGCGACGCGGCGGCCGTGCTGCAGCCGGTCCAGCGCGGGGCCGATCAGCGGTGCGATCACCGCGAACGGCGCGATGGTGATCAACAGGTACAGCGCGACCTTGCTCTTCGACTCGCCGCTGGCCGCGGCGAAGAACAACGTGTTGGCCAGTGCCACGGCCATGGCCGCGTCGACCGCGAAGTTGGCGACCACAGGCCACGTCAGCGCGGTCAGGCCGGATTTGTCGGCGCCGTCGGCGGTGGCCGCCCGGTGCACGAATCCGTACATCCGCGAGCCCATTTCACGGCTGCGCTGCGCCGCGGCGCGCGTGACCGTGACCCGCTCACCGGCCCCCGAGCCGACACCGCGGGACGCGCCGGACGGTCGTTCGGAACCGAACCCGGTCGCCTGTTGCTCATCGAGCGGCGGAAGCCAGCGATTCGAACTCGGGCCCGCCTGCCTGCGCGGCTTGCGGTACGTCTCGTCGCTGGGGTAGTTCGCCATTCCGGGGTGTTCCGCGCCACGATCGGCCGGCGGCCGCGGCGGGTAGTAGGTCACCGCCCAATTCTCTCTTATCGGGGCGCGCGGAGCGCATAGGCGACCGGTGTGGTCTTCGGTTGCGCCGGTCAGGCACTATGGACGGTGATGGAAAGTGTGACCGAATCTGCTGAGCAGGCCGCTGACGCACCCGATGCGACCGGCCTGACACCCGGCGTGCCGCCCGAACCGCACGGTCTGGAGTCGGTGTTGTTGGGTGCCGTGGAACAGGCCCGCGAGGCGTTGGCCGAGTTCAGCGGCGAGGCCACGGTCGGTGAATACCTCGGCGCCAGCTTCGAGGATCCCAGCTCGGCCACCCATCGGTTCCTGGCCAACCTGCCCGGTTACCGCGGCTGGCAGTGGGCCGTCGTGGTCGCGGCCTATCCGGGCGCCGAGCGCGCCACCATCAGTGAGCTGGTCCTGGTGCCGGGGCCCACGGCGCTGCTCGCGCCGGGCTGGGTGCCGTGGCAGGACCGGGTCCGGCCGGGGGATCTCGGGCCGGGCGATCTGCTGGCCCCGCCTCCGGATGACCCGCGGTTGGTGCCGGGCTACCAGGCCACCGGGGATCCGCTGATCGACGACACCGCGGTGGAGCTCGGGTTGGGCCGCAGGCAGGTGCTCAGCCAGTGGGGCCGGTACGACGCCGCGCAGCGCTGGCACGACGGCGAGTTCGGTCCTGGCTCGGCGATGGCCCGCGCGACCCGCAGGGTGTGCCGCGACTGCGGCTTCTACCTTCCGCTCGGCGGGGCACTCGGCCTGATGTTCGGCGTGTGCGCCAACGAGTTGTCGGCCGACGGCCGCGTCGTCGACGCCGAATACGGCTGTGGCGCGCATTCGGACACCCCGCAGCCACCGGGGACGGGCTCACCCATGTACGAGCCCTACGACGACGGCGTCCTCGACCTCGCCGATTAGCGTTCGGCCGCGGCCTTGATGCGGGCCAGTGACGCGTTCATCCCCTCGACGAGTTCGTCCTCGAAGCTCGGCACGCCGCCGAAGAACGTGTTGACGAGCGCGTTGGACACGGCCGTCACGCCGTTCTCGGCGTGCCTGCTCTCGGTCACGCGGGTGCCGGTTTCGGTGGGCTCGAGCTCATAGCTCCAGATGGTGTTGTTGGCGTCGACCCGGAACGCGAGCTTCTGCTGGGGGATCACCTCGACGATCCGTGACGTCGTCGGCCAGAACATGAACTTGCGCCGGTTGAGGTTGATGGTGCGGGCACCCGCGCGCAGCGGGCCCACAGTCTTCATCAGGCGGCACTGCGGGCTCCACTCCGGCATGCGGCGGAGGTCGGAGATCAGTCCCCAGACTTTCGAAACCGGGGCGTCGATGTCGATCTGTGCTTGTAGCAGCGGTGCGGCCATGGTGCCTCCTCAGGTCAATCCGCTTTGGGCGCCGCGGGATCCGCGGCGCACGGCGTGACGTTGCCACAGGAATATCGATGTGCCAAGCACTCCCACGCCCAAGCCCGCGACCGCGTACGGCCTGAAGCTGTGCAGGTCCGCGACCGTGAATGTCAGGACGGTGGCGACGAGCCACCCCGCGGCGATCACCAGGATCACGGGCCACGGCTCGAGCAGGGCAGCGGGCAGCGGGGGCGGCTGGGGAGTTTCGGGTTCACCGGTCATCGTTGATCAACGTAGTCGATGACGGCGCCGGGAATGGTCCTGAAATTAGCCCATTGGCAGCCGATGCTCAGTATTATTTGCCTTGTGAAGGATCCGGACACCAAGCTCGCCAGTGATCTCGCCTTGGCAGTTGTCCGGCTCGCGCGCCAATTGCGTTTCCGCCATTCGGAATCCTCGGTTTCGCTGACCCAGTTGTCGGCCCTCGTGACGTTGGCGAAGGAAGGCGCGATGACTCCGGGTGAACTTGCCGTACGCGAACGCGTGCGTCCGCCGTCCATGACGCGGGTCATCTCGTCGCTGACGGAGCAGGGTCTGGTGCTGCGCACCGCGCATCCCGACGACGGCCGGCAGGTCGTCGTGTCGGTTTCGCCGGCGGGCCTGCATCTGGTGGACACCGAGCGCCGCGCGAGCCAGGCCTGGCTGCGGTCCCGGCTCGACCGCCTGGAACCCGACGAGCGGCAGACCCTGGTGGCCGCGGCCGATCTCATCTCGGCCATGGTTGACTGAGGCGCGTGTCTGCGCCGCTGGTAATCGACGTCGACGATCCCGACGATGCGCGGCTCGACGATTTCCGTGACCTCAACAGTGTCGATCGCCGTCCCGATCTGCCCAGCGGCAAGGGGCTGGTGATCGCCGAGGGGGTGCTGGTCGCGCAGCGGATGATCGCCTCGCGGTTCACCCCGCGGGCGTTCCTCGGCACCGATCGCCGCCTGCGGGAACTGGGCGCGGACCTCGACGGCGTCGAGGCGCCGTACTATCGCGCGAGCCCCGAGGTGATGGCCGAGGTGGTCGGCTTCCACCTCAACCGTGGCGTGCTCGCGTCGGCCTCGCGGCCTTCGGAGTTGACCGTGGCGCAGGTGATTTCGCAGGCGCGCACCATCGCGGTGCTGGAGGGCGTCAACGACCACGAGAATCTCGGTTCGATCTTCCGCAACGCGGCCGGTTTGGCGGTCGACGCGGTGGTGTTCGGTGCTGGCTGTGCCGACCCGCTGTACCGCCGCGCGGTGCGGGTTTCGATGGGCCACGCGCTGTTGGTGCCGTTCGCCCGCGCACAGGCCTGGCCGGCGGATCTGGAGTTGCTGCGGGACAACGGGTTTCGTTTGCTGGCGATGACTCCGGACGCGGCCGCGGCGGCGCTGCCGGACGCCATGGCGGATCTCGGGGAAGAACGCGTCGCGATCCTGGTCGGGGCTGAGGGCCCCGGTCTTGCCGAGCACACGATGCGCGCCAGCGACGTGCGGGTGCGCATCCCGATGTCGCGGGGCACCGACTCACTCAACGTGGCGACAGCCGCGGCGCTCGCGTTTTACGAACGCGCGCGCAATCAACGCTAAGTTGAGACCGTGACCGACGATTCCACGCCATGGGGCACGGGGCTCACGGTGGCCGGCTTCGTGGCGGCGGTGCTGGCCGCCGCGATCGTGGTGCTGGGCATGGGTCTGGTCCGGGTGCACCCGCTGCTGGCCATCGGGCTCAACATGGTCGCGGTCGGCGGGCTCGCTCCCACGGTGTGGGGCTGGCGGAAGAAGCCGGTGTGGCGCTGGTTCGTGCTGGGCGCGGGTGTCGGCGTGGCCGTGGGCTGGGTGACGCTGCTGGCGGTGACTCTCGCGCAGTAGGGGTCGACTAACCGAGCAGACTGTCGGCAAGTCGCGTGCGCCACAGTGCGAGGTCGTCGACCCCGAGGATGCGCAGCACCACCTGATCGGCACCGGCTGCCAGGTACTCGTCGATGCGCGCGGCGATGCGTTCCGGCGACCCCCATGCCGCGATGCCGTCGAGCAACCGGTCGCTCACTGCGTCGATGTCGGCCTCGCCGAAACCCTGCCGCAGCAGGTTGCGCCGGTAGCCACCCTGTTTGGCGAGGAAATCCAGCGGCGTCGCGGCGGCCCGGCGGGCGGTTTCGCGGTCGGTGGTCGGCATGACCATCAGCAGCACCGCGAGCCTGCGGTCCGGGCCGAGCGTCGCGCGGGCCTCCTCGACGTAGGACGGCGTGACGAGGTAGGGATAGGCGCCCGCGGCCCGGTCGCGGGCGAGGGCCAGCATCTGCGGGCCGAGGGCGGCCAGGATGCGCGAGCCTGCCTCGACCCCGGCGGCGTCGAGCTCGTCGAGGTAGGTGTTCAAGGTGTCCAGCGGGCGGGCGTTGTGCGCGCCGCCCAGGCCGACCACGAACCGCCCGGGGTGGTCCTGGTTCAGTTCACGATAGGTCGCGATGACGTCGGCCGGGGGCACCGAGGACACGGGGATGATGCCGGTGGCGACCGGGATCGTCGTGGTGGCACGCACCGCCGCGGTGAGCATCGGCAGGTTTCCGGAGCGCCACAGTGTCGCGTAGCCGAGGCGTTCGGCGTCGCGCGCCTCGTCGGCCACCAGGGCGGTGTCGTCGGTGAAGGGGTGACTGCTGGCCAGGCCGATGGGGCCGAAAGAGATCATGGCCTGACGCTAGGACCTCAATGATGGTTCAGGTCAAGCGTTTACCGCTGGGTGCCCGACGACCGCACGCCCAGCAGCACGTCCTCCCAGGCCGGTACCGCGGGCCTGGCCTTGCGGGAGCGGGCCGTCTTGGGTGCGGGGGCAGGCGTGGGTTCGGGAGCCGGCTCGGGCTCGGGCGCAGGCGCGGTGTCCACCGGCTCGGGCGTTTCGAAGTCCAGCTGGGCGAGCGGTGCGACCGGGCGCAGCGTCCGCGCGAAGTCCGGGTTGATCAGTTCTTGTGCGGTGTTGTCGACCGCTGTGACGGTGCCGCCGTGTGCGCCCGGGGTGAACCGGAAATGCGCGACGTTGTCCGAGCGCCCGGCCTTCCAGGCCAGCTGCACGGTCCACCGCATGTCCTCGTTGCGCCACGCGTCCCACGTCGTCGCATCCGGGTCAAGGCCGCGCGACACGAGTGCCGTCGTGACCGACTCCAGCAGGGTCAGCACCGCGGGGCCGTCGGCCAGCACCGGGTGGGCGGCTGTCGCGAGCTCGGCGGCGCGGGCCCGCTCCAGCAGCACGGGATGGGCGAAGCGCTCGACCCGCTCGATCGGCACGCCCGCGGCCGCGGCCACCTGCTCGACCGATGCGCCGGCGCGAATCTTTGCTTGAATCTCCTTGGGCCGCAGCACGCTTTGTACCTCTAGGTCGATTTGGGTTTGATTCGAGGCAACCTTGTCGCCGCGGACGGCCGCGCGCAGCCGATCGTCGTTACGCAAACTGAACAACTCTTTGGAGTCGTCGGTCTCGCAGATGATGCGCCTGCCGTCGACGTCGAGACCGACGACCCTTAGTTCTCGCATACCGACCTCCTGCGCCGCACCCTACTGCGTTATCCGCCCGTTACCGTGCTGACACGCGGGGTTCGGCGCAAGCGATCGTCCGGATCCTGCTCAGAGGTTCTCGACGACCCAGTCGACGCACGCCGTCAGGGCGCTCACGTCGTCGGGGTCCACCGCGGGGAACATGCCGATGCGCAGCTGGTTGCGGCCCAGCTTGCGGTACGGCTCGGTGTCGACGATGCCGTTGGCGCGCAACACCTTTGCCACCGCCGCGGCGTCGACGTCGTCGTTGAAGTCGACGGTGCCGACCACCTGGGAGCGCAGCGCGGGATCGCTCACGAACGGCGTCGTGAACGACGTGGCCTCGGCCCACGAGTACAGCCGCTGCGACGAGTCCGCGGTGCGCTTGACGGCCCAGTCCAGGCCGCCGTTGCCGTTCAGCCAGTCGAGCTGCTCGGCGAGCAGGATCAGCGTCGCGATCGCCGGGGTGTTGTAGGTCTGGTTCTTGAGGCTGTTCTCCACCGCGATGGGCAGCGACAGGAAGTCGGGCACCCACCGGCCCGACGCCGCGATCGCCTCGATGCGGGCCAGCGCCGCTGGGCTGAGCAGGGCCAGCCACAGCCCGCCGTCGCTCGCGAAGTTCTTCTGCGGCGCAAAGTAGTACGCGTCGACGTCGGTGATGTCGACGGGCAGCCCGCCTGCCGCCGACGTGGCATCGATGAGCACCAGCGCGTCACCGGAGCCTTCGGGCCGCTGCACCGGAACGGCGACACCGGTCGAGGTTTCGTTGTGCGCCCACGCGATCGCGTCGACCGACGGATCGGCCTTGGGCTGCGGCGCGGTGCCGGGATCGGTCTTGAGGACGATCGGATCGCCGATGAACGGGTTTTTGGCGACACACGACGCGAACTTCGAGCTGAACTCGCCGTAGGTGAGGTGCAGCGACCGCTTGTCGATGAGCCCGAAGGCGGCGGCGTCCCAGAACGCGGTCGAGCCGCCGTTGCCCAGGATCACCTCGTAGCCGTCGGGCAGGGAGAACAGCTGGCGCAGCCCGTCACGCACGCGGCCGACCAGGTTCTTCACCGGCGCCTGGCGGTGCGACGTGCCGAACAGATCGCCTGCGGTGGCCAGCCCGGCCAGCTGCTCGGGCCGCACTTTGGACGGTCCGCAGCCGAAGCGTCCGTCTTTCGGCTTGAGGTCGGCGGGGATCGTCAGTTCAGCCATGGTGACAAGCCTAAAGGGGCTGTCGGCGGGCCGAGCGTGGGCCCTGTGCACGCAAACCGGCCGGGATTCGTGCACAGGCCCCACGGTCGCCGCTAAAGCGTCAGAATTCTGGCCCCGTCGGCCGTCACGGCCACGGTGTGCTCGCTGTGCGCGGCCCTGGCGCCGGTCGCGGTGCGCAGGGTCCAGCCGTCGGCGTCGTGCACGTAGTCGTCGGTGCCGTCGGCGATCAGCATCGGTTCGATCGCGATCACCAGGCCGGGCCGCAGCCGCATGCCTTTGCCGGGGCGCCCTTCGTTCGGGACGTGCGGTGCCTCGTGCATGGTGCGGCCGATGCCGTGGCCACCGTGGTCTGCGAGCATTCCGTAGCCGGCGTTGCGTGCGGTCGTGGCGATCGCGTGCCCGATGTCGCCGAGGGTGTTGCCCGGGCGCACGGCCGCGATGCCCGCGGCCAGGGCCGCGTCGGCCGCCTCGATCAGGGCGGCGTCGGCGGGCTGCGCGGCGCCGACGACGAAGCTGCGGGCCGCATCCCCGCACCAGCCGTTCAGGATTGCTCCGAAGTCCACCGACACCAGGTCGCCGTCGGCGAGCACCTGGTCGGTGGGCACGCCGTGCACGACGGCGTCGTTGACGCTCACGCACAGCACCGCGGGGAACGGGCTGGGCGCCCAGCGGGGGTGGTAGTTGAGGAACGGCGACGTGGCGCCGTGAGCGGCCAGCACGTCGGCGGCGATCCGGTCGAGATCGGCCGTGGTCATCCCCGGTGCGGCCTGCGCGGCGACGGCCCGCAATGCCTCCGCGACCACCGCACCCGCCGCGGCCATCGCTTCTATCTCGGATTCTGTCTTGAGCTCGACCAACACACGTATCCTTCAGCAAACAGGCGAAGCGGGGTGGACATTTACTCGATACCTGCGGTACCGTTTAGACAACAAGCCTGTAGATGTAAACCTCATGGAGGATTCAAATGGCTCGGACCAAGATGGTCAGGCGTTGGCGCAAGAACATGGACGTCAGCGACGACACCGAGTACGTCGACATGCTCACCACACTGTCCGAGGGGTCGGTGCGGCGCAACTTCAATCCGTACAAGGACATCGAATGGGATTCGCCGGAGTTTGCCGTCGTCCCGAATGACCCGCGCTGGATCCTGCCTGCGACCGACCCGATGGGTGGTCACCCCTGGTACCAGGCCCAGCCGGTCGAGCGGCAGATCGAGATCGGCATGTGGCGGCAGGCCAACGTCGCCAAGGTCGGCCTGCACTTCGAGAACATCCTGATCCGCGGGCTCATGGAGTACTCGTTCTGGGTGCCCAACGGCTCGCCGGAGTACCGCTACTGCCTGCACGAGTCGGTGGAAGAGTGCAACCACACCCTGATGTTCCAGGAGATGGTCAACCGCATCGGCAAGGACGTGCCCGGCATGCCGCGCCTGCTCAAGTGGCTGCAGCCGCTCATCCCGCTGGCCGCCGGCCCGCTGCCCATCCCGTTCTTCTTCGGCGTGCTCGCCGGTGAGGAGCCCATCGACCACACGCAGAAGAACGTGCTGCGCGAGGGCAAGGCCCTGCACCCCATCATGGAGCGGGTCATGGCCATCCACGTCGCCGAGGAAGCCCGGCACATCTCGTTCGCGCACAAGTACCTGCACAAGCGCGTTCCGCACCTGCGTCGTCGTCAGCGATGGCTGCTGTCGCTGTTCGTGCCGCTGACCATGCGCATCCTGTGCTCGGCCATCATCGTGCCGCCGCGGGCGTTCTGGAAGGAATTCGACATCCCGCGCTCGGTGCGCAAGGAGTTGTTCTTCGACGCGCCCGAGTCGCGGAAGATGCTGCGCGACATGTTCGGCGATGTCCGGATGCTGTGCTACGACACGGGCCTGATGAACCCGCTCGCCAAGATCATGTGGAAGATCTGCAAGATCGACGGCCCGCCGAGCCGCTACCGCAGCGAACCGGCGCGCGAGCACCTGGTGTCGGTCGCTTGACGGACGCCTGAGCTCTCATGCCCCATGTCATAACCCAGTCGTGTTGCAGCGACGGGTCTTGTGTTTACGCGTGCCCGGTCAACTGCATCCATCCGTCACCGGATGAGCCGGGCTTCGCGACGGCGGAGATGCTCTACATCGACCCGGATGCGTGTGTCGACTGCGGCGCGTGCGTGAGCGCGTGCCCGGTCGGTGCCATCGGGCCCGATACCCGGCTGGAGCCCAAGCAGCTGCCGTTCATCGAGCTCAACGCGGCGTTCTACCCCAAGCGCGAGGGCAAGCTGCCGCCGACGTCCAAGCTGGCGCCGGTGATCGCGGCCCCCAAGATCGAGCGCCGCGGCGGCCCGCTGACCGTGGCGATCGTCGGCTCCGGCCCGGCGGCCATGTACGCGGCCGACGAGCTGCTGACGCAGCGGGGCGTGCGAGTCAACGTCTTCGAGAAGCTGCCGACGCCCTACGGGCTGGTGCGGGCCGGTGTCGCGCCGGACCATCAGAGCACCAAACGCGTGACACGGTTGTTCGACCGGATGACGCAGCAGCGGGGCTTCAGGTTCTTCCTCAACGTCGAGGTCGGCAAGCACGTGACGCACGCCGACCTGCTTGAGCACCACCACGCCGTGCTGTACGCCGTGGGCGCCCCCAACGACCGTCGGCTCGACATCGACGGCATGGACCTGCCGGGCACGGGCACCGCGACCGAGATGGTGGCTTGGATCAACGGGCATCCCGAATTCACCGAGCTGCCCGTGGACCTGAGCCACGAACGGGTGGTGATCGTCGGCAACGGCAACGTCGCATTCGACGTGGCCCGCGTGCTGACCACCGATCCGGATGCGTTGGCCCGCACCGACATCTCCGATCATGCGCTGGCCGCGCTGCGGGCGTCTCGCGTGCAGGAAGTCGTGGTCGCAGCACGACGCGGCCCGGCGGCCTCGGCGTTCACCCTGCCCGAGCTGATCGGGCTGACCTCGACGGGCGAGGTCGTGCTCGACGCGACGGACCATGCGCGCGTGGTCGCCGATCTCGCGTCCGAAACCGATCCGCTGACCCGCAACAAGCTGGAGGTGCTGGCGAAGCTCGGCGACGCCGCTGCGCCGATCACCCGGCCGCGGATTCGGCTGGCCTACCACCTCACGCCGCAGCGCGTGCTCGGCGTAGACCGGGTGACGGGCATCGAGTTCGGCGTGACCGGCACCGACGAGACGCGGACGCTCGACGCGGGCCTGGTGCTGACGTCAATCGGCTACCGCGGCAAGGCCATCGCCGATCTGCCGTTCGATGACGACGCCTCCGTCGTGCCCAACGACGGTGGCCGGGTCCGTGGGACGACGGGCGCGTACGTGGCCGGCTGGATCAAGCGGGGGCCGACGGGATTCATCGGCACCAACAAGTCGTGTGCGGGCGAGACCGTGCACAACCTCGTGGCCGACTACAACGCGGGCAAGCTCGCCGATCCGGTGCGTAAACCGGCGGATCTGGAGAAGCTGGTCCGCAGCCGCCAACCCGAAGTGGTCGATGCTGCCGGGTGGCAGGCGATCGACGCGGCTGAGATTGCGCGCGGCGGCGAAGACCGGCCGCGGGACAAGTTCGCCACGGTCGCCGAAATGCTGAGCGTCGCCGCCGCTGCGCCCAAACCGACAGTGCGGCAACGGCTTCTGGCCAGCTTGCACGCTCACTGAGACCGCTCACCCGCGCGGCGCCTGCGAATAATCGTTCGACCGCCGCGCGGTGGCGGGTCTCATAATGAGGCCGTGCAGATCGACTACCGCTGGCGTGCGGGCCTTACCGACGCCGAACTCGTCGCACTCACGCGTGCGCACGGAGGCATGGCCGAACCGGGGTGGTGGAACCGCATCCTGCCGCACAGTCTCGGCTGGATGACTGCGCGATCGGTGGACCGCAGCCTCGTCGGATTCGCCAATGTCGCCTGGGACGGCGGTGACCACGCATTCTTGCTGGATCCCAAGGTGCACCCGGACCAGCAGCACCGCGGTATCGGCACCGAACTCGTGCGCCGCGCTGCCGAGGGTGCGGCCGATGCCGGGTGCTCCTGGCTGCACGTCGACTTCGAGCCGGAGTTGCGGCCCTTCTACTTCGAATCCTGCGGCTTCCGGCCCACCGACGCGGGACTCATCGCCCTCTAGGTCACCTGGGCTCAGCCCTCGCAGGGCGCTCCGTTCTTCGCCATCGCGGCCGCGATCTCCTCGGGGCTCACCTCGCGCACCGGCTGGCCCAGCGACCACTGGTGCCCGAACGGGTCGCGCACCACGCCGTACCGGTCGCCCCAGAACTGATCGTCGAGTTCGGCGACCACCTCGGCGCCGGCGTCGACGGCGCGGGCGAACTTCTCGTCGACGTCGGTCACCACCAGGTGGATGGTGACCGGGGTGCCGCCCAGCGATTTCGGTGTCGACGACTTGCCGTCGCTGTACTCGGGGAAGTCGTCGTTGAGCATCACCGTCGAGCCGTTGATCTGCAGCGCGGCGTGGATCAGCCTGCCGTCGGGGCCGGGCACCCGGCCGAGTTCGGTGGCGCCGAACGCCTTGACATAGAAGTCGATGGCGGCCGCGGCGTCGTCGACCACGAGGTGGGGCAGTACTGCGGGAGTTACTTCAATCGCCATGATGTTCTCCTCGAATTGGTGAGCGGACACAGTGCAGACCCGCGGGGCGCGCGGATCTCATCGCACCCCCCCATGCAACCACCGCGGTATGACAAGAGCCCGGCCGCGAGACGACCATTCATGGCGAGATTGCGGCCGAACTACACCACAAACCGTCGGCTCGGCGCCGCTACGGCGCCGCGATCTGATCCCAGCCCTGCACCGATTCGACGCTGCGGGGTTCCGGGCCGACGTAGATGGCGGCCGGCCGGACGAGCTTGCCCAGCCGCTTCTGTTCCAGGATGTGCGCGCACCAGCCCGCGGTCCGGCCACACGTGAACATCGCGGGCATCATCTTGGCGGGTACGCCCGCGAAGTCCAGGATGACCGCGGCCCAGAACTCGACATTGGTCTCGATGGCCCGGTCCGGGCGCCGTTCCCGCAGTTCGGCCAGCGCCGCCTGCTCGAGCGCGGCGGCGACCTCGAAGCGCGGGGCCTCCAGTCGCTTGGCCGTCGCGCGCAGCACCCGGGCCCGCGGATCCTCGGCCCGGTACACGCGGTGGCCGAAGCCCATCAGCTTGTCGCCGCGGTCCAGGATGCCCTTGACCACCGCTCGCGCGTCGCCGGTGTTCTCGACCTCTTCGATCATCGGCAGCACCCGGGCCGGGGCGCCGCCGTGCAGCGGCCCACTCATCGCTCCGACCGCGCCGGACAGCGCGGCCGCCACGTCGGCGCCCGTCGAGGCGATCACCCGCGCGGTGAACGTCGACGCGTTCATCCCGTGCTCGGCCGCGGTCACCCAGTACGCGTCGATGGCCTCGACATGCCTGGGGTCCGGATCACCCTGCCAGCGGGTCATGAAACGTGCTGTGACGGTGGAGCATTCGTCGATCCGGCGTTGCGGCACCGCGGGCTGGTAGATGCCGCGCGCGGACTGTGCGACGTAGGAGAGCGCCATCACCGAAGCCCGCGCCAGCTGGTCGCGCGCAGTGGTGTCCTCGATGTCGAGCATCGGCGCGTAACCCCAGATCGGCGCGAGCATCGCGAGCCCGGCCTGGACGTCGACGCGCACGTCGCCGCTGTGGATCGGCAGCGGGAACGGCTCGGCCGGCGGCAGACCCGAACCGAAGCGTCCGTCGACCAGCAGCCCCCACACGTCGCCGAACGTGACCCGGCGATCGACGAGCTCCTCGATGTCGACCCCTCGGTAGCGCAGCGCGCCGCCGTCCTTGTCCGGTTCAGCGATCTCGGTGGTGAAGGCGACGACGCCTTCCAACCCGGCCACGAAATCTTCGGGTACGGCTGCCATGTGCCCGATTCTCGCACTCGGCCGCGGGCGTAGCGTTGGCGCGGTGGCAACGCACGAGAACCATGACCTGGCCGCGATGCGCGTCGAGTACGTCGAGAAGGACGGTTGCGGCGACCTGGATGCCGACTGGCTGGGTGACGACCCGGCGACCGGTTGGCTCACGCTGCTGCGGACCTGGTTGATCGACGCACAACAGGCCGGGGTCTCCGAGCCGAACGCCATGGTGGTCGCGACCGTCGACGCGCAGGGAAGGCCTGTCACCCGTTCGGTGTTGTGCAAGAGCGTGGACGAGACCGGAATCACGTTCTTCACCAATTACGACTCCGCCAAAGGCGAACAGCTGGCGGCCAACCCGCACGCGTCGGCGACGTTCCCGTGGTACGCGCTGGGCCGGCAGGTGCACGTCCGCGGTCCGGTCACGAAGGTCTCCGCCGAAGCGACGGCCGACTACTGGGCCAAGCGTCCACGTGGATCACAGCTGGGCGCCTGGGCGTCGCACCAGTCGTTTCCCATCGCGTCGCGCGCGGCCCTGCTCGATCAGCTCGCCGAGGTCACCGAGCGGTTCGCCGACCTGGATGCGGTTCCCGTGCCGCCCAACTGGGGCGGGTACCTGATCGCCCCGCAGACCGTCGAGTTCTGGCAGGGCCGGGAGAACCGGGTACATAACAGGATCCGCGTGCACAACGGCGTCGTCGAACGCCTCCAGCCGTAGTGCGCAGGCTCTTCGCCGACACCACCCCGCTTCGAACACCCGACTTCCGGCGGTTGTGGCTGGCCGGCATCGTCACCGTCGTCGGCGCCAACCTGACGATCTTCGCGGTGCCCGTGCAGCTGTATGCGCTCACCCAGAGCTCGTTCTACGTCGGCCTGTCGGGTCTGTTCGCGTTGGTTCCGCTGATCGTGTTCGGCCTGTGGGGCGGCGCGTGGGCCGACGCGATGGACCGCAGGCTGCTGCTGATCATCGCGTCGATCGGGCTTGCCGTGGCCTCGGTGCTGTTGTGGCTGCAGGCCGCGTTGCACCTCGACAACGTGTGGGTGGTGCTGTGCCTGCTGTCGGTGCAGCAGGCGTTCTTCGCGATCAACAGCCCCACCCGGTCGGCGGCCATCCCGCGCATGCTGCCGGGCGATCAGTTGCCCGCCGCGAACGCGCTCAACATGACGGTCTTCCAGTTCGGCGCGATCGTCGGGCCCCTGCTCGCCGGGGTGATGTTGCGGTGGGTGGACCTGTCGACGCTGTACCTCATCGACGCCGTGTGTTGCCTCGCCCCGATCTGGGCGACGATCCGATTGACACCCATGCCGGCGACCAGCACCGAGCGGGGCTCGGCGCGGTGGGGTTTTGCCGCGGTGCTCGACGGCTTCCGGTACCTGGCCGGCAACCGCGTCGTGCTGATGTCGTTCGTGGTCGACCTGATCGCGATGATCTTCGGCATGCCGCGCGCGCTGTTCCCGCAGATGGCGCACGAGAGCTTCGGCGGTCCGGTCGAGGGCGGCACGGTGATGGCACTGCTGGCTGCCGCGATGTCGGCAGGCGCGGTGGCCGGGGGAGTGTTCTCCGGCTGGTTGCCGCGGATCCGCAGGCAGGGGCTGGCCGTCGTGGTGGCGATCCTGGCGTGGGGCGTGGCGATGGTCGGCTTCGGAATCGCCGGCGGCCTGGCTCATGGCCAGGCCGGCATGTTGATGTGGATTGCGTTGGCGTTCTTGGCAATCGGCGGCGCCGCCGACATGATCTCGGCGGCGTTCCGCTCGACGATCCTGCAGCAGGCGGCGTCCGACGAATTGCGTGGCCGACTGCAGGGCGTCTTCACGGTCGTCGTCGCGGGTGGGCCGCGGCTCGCCGACACCCTGCACGGTGCCGCGGCCGCCGCGGTGGGCACCACGGTCGCGGCCGCGGGCGGCGGTCTGCTGGTGGTCGTCGGTGTCGTGATCGCCGCGCTCGCGGTCCCGGCCTTCGTGCGCTACCGCGTCGCACCCATGGTCGTGCGCGACGATCAGTCCGAGCCCGACAAGGTGTGAGCGCCAGTCATGTCTAGACAGATCTGCGGAATTTGTAAATTTGCCAAATCATCAACTTCGGGGCGATAGCATCCGGGCGTGGCTGTTGGGGGTCATCAGATCGAACCCGGTTTGCGTGAGCGAAAGAAGCAGCGTACCCGCGCGATGTTGATAGACGCCGCGATCGAGCTGTGCGACCGGCAGGGGTTCGAGCAGACGACGGTGGATCAGATTGCTGCGTTGGCGGACGTGTCGCCGCGGACGTTCAGCCGGTACTTCGCGACGAAAGACGCTGTGGTGCTGGCGTTCATCGACGAGGTGGTCGAGTTGGTGGCCGACGAGCTCGCCGGGCAACCGCCGGACATCAGTGACCTCGAGGCGGTGTACCGGGCACACGTGCAGGCGTTCGCCAAGACCAAGACCGCGCCGCCGAGCCGGTTGACGGCCGACCGGCTGCTGGCGTCGGCACGCATCCTGACGTCGTCCACGACGCTCATGCACGCCGCTGCGGAATTCCGGCAGGACGCCGTCAACGCGGTGCTCGCAAAACGCATGGGTGTGGTCGGCGACGATCCGCGGCTCAAGCTCACCGCGGCGGTGTGGGGTTCGATCATCATGACGGCGCTGGCCCAGCTGGGGTCGTCGATCGACTGGGACACCATGACGGTCGACGAGATCATCGCCGCCGTGGACACCACCTACGCCGAGTTTCTCGTAGTCACGGCCGGTGTTCGCCAGCCGGCGTGACTCACTAGTAACCCCCCGCGGGCAGCGCCGACCGAATGCGACTACCTTTTGGTAGAGCAGTAGTCGGTTCTCAGCGACGATGAAGGGAATCCCGTGGCCGAAAACCCGTCGAGTGGGCAGGAGCACGCCACCCTCCGATACCCCGGTGGTGAGCTTGACCTGGAAATCGTCCACGCCACCGAAGGCTCGGACGCCATCGCGCTTGGGCCGTTGCTGGCCAAAACGGGGTACACCACCTTCGACGGTGGCTTCGTCAACACCTCGTCGACCAAATCCGCCATCACCTACATCGACGGTGACGCCGGCATCCTGCGCTACCGGGGTTACCCGATCGAGCAGCTGGCCGAGAAGTCGAACTTCATCGAGGTCAGCTACCTGCTGATCTACGGCGAACTGCCGACCGCAGAGCAGCTGGAGCAGTTCACCAACCGGATTCAGCGGCACACCCTGCTGCACGAGGATCTCAAGCGGTTCTTCGACGGATTCCCGCGCAACGCGCACCCGATGCCGGTGCTGTCCAGTGCCGTCAACGCGCTGAGCGCCTACTACCAGGATTCGCTGGATCCGCTGGACAACAAGCAGGTCGAGCTGTCCACCATCCGCCTGCTGGCCAAGCTGCCGACCATCGCGGCCTACGCGTACAAGAAGTCCGAGGGCCAGCCGTTCCTGTACCCGGACAACTCGCTGAGCCTGGTGGAGAACTTCCTGCGCATGACGTTCGGCTTCCCGGCCGAGCCCTACGAGGTGGATCCCGAGATCGTCCGGGCGCTCGACATGCTGCTGATCCTGCACGCCGACCACGAGCAGAACTGCTCGACGTCGACCGTGCGGCTGGTCGGCTCGTCGCAGGCCAACCTCTTCACGTCGATCTCCGGTGGCATCAACGCGCTGTGGGGCCCGCTGCACGGCGGCGCCAACCAGGCCGTGCTGGAGATGCTGGAGAAGATCCGCAGCGAGCACGGCGATGTCCGTGACTTCGTCAAGAAGGTCAAGAACCGCGAAGACGGCGTCAAGCTCATGGGCTTCGGCCACCGCGTGTACAAGAACTACGATCCGCGTGCCCGTATCGTCAAGGAGCAGGCCGACAAGATCCTCGGCAAGCTCGGCGGCGACGACGAGCTGCTCGACATCGCGAAGTCGCTCGAAGAGGTGGCACTGACCGACGACTTCTTCGTCGAGCGCAAGCTCTACCCGAACGTCGACTTCTACACGGGCGTCATCTACCGCGCCATGGGCTTCCCCACCCGCATGTTCACGGTGCTGTTCGCGCTGGGCCGGCTGCCCGGCTGGATCGCGCACTGGCGGGAGATGCACTCCGAGCCCGGCAAGATCGGCCGCCCGCGCCAGGTGTACACGGGCTACACCGAGCGCGACTACGCCGATATCGCCGGCCGGTAATCACCGCACCGCGAGCGCCATGCCTCCGGTGAGCGCCAGCAACTGCGCGTAGGTCAGCGGCATGACCGAGTCCGCGGTCCCGGCCGCGGTCCAGATCACGGGATAGGTCGCGAGCGTCTCGTCGACCACGGTCCGCAGCGGCGCCGGATGGCCCGTGGGTGCGACGCCGCCGATGACCTGGCCGGTCGCGTTGCGGACCAGTTTCGGGTTGGCCTTGTTGATCGCGGTGGCGCCGAGACGCTGTGCGACGACGTCGGTGTCGACGCGCGCGGCGCCGCTGGCCATCACCAGCAGCGGCTCGCCGTCGCACTCGAACACCAGGCTGTTGGCAATCGCCCCGACCTCGCAGCCGAGCTGCGCGGCCGCCGCGGCCGCGGTCTTGGCGTCGGCGTCGAGGATCTTGATGGCCGGTTCGATGCCTGCGGCGGCCACGGCCGCGGCGACGAGGGAATTCCGTTCGTTCACGGTGACGATTGTCTCCGATCGGGAGCTTGCATCGCGAACAATTGTAGTTTCACAATAATTGTGTGAATGAAACTGTCGTCCGGTCGCTGAGCCCTCGGCGCAAGGCCATCATCCTGGTGTCCTGCTGCCTGAGCCTGCTGATCGTGTCGATGGACGCCACGATCGTCAACGTGGCCATCCCGAGCATTCGGGCCGACCTCAAAGCCACTCCCTCGCAACTGCAGTGGGTGATCGACATCTACACGCTGGCGTTGGCGTCGGTGCTGCTGCTCTCGGGCGCCATGGGCGACCGCTTCGGCCGCCGCCGCACGTTCCAGGTCGGTTTGACCGTATTCGCGACGGCTTCGTTGCTGTGCAGCGTGGCACCGAACATCGAGATGCTGATCGCTGCTCGGTTCCTGCAGGCGCTCGGCGGTTCGATGATGAACCCGGTCGCGATGTCGATCATCACGCAGGTGTTCACGGGACGCGTGGAACGCGCGCGCGCCATCGGCGTGTGGGGCGGAGTCGTCGGCATCTCGATGGCTGCGGGCCCGATCGTCGGTGGTGCGCTGATCCAGTACGTCGACTGGCGCGCGGTGTTCTGGATCAACCTGCCGATCTGTGCGCTGGCGATTCTCCTGACCGCGATCTTCGTGCCGGAATCCAAGTCCGCCACCATGCGCGACGTCGACCCGATCGGCCAGGCACTGGGAGTGGCGTTCCTGTTCGGCGTGGTCTTCGTGCTGATCGAAGGTCCGGGCATGGGCTGGACCGACCCGGTGATCCTCACGATCGGCGCGGTCGCGGCCGTGGCTTTCGCCGCATTCCTGCGCTATGAGGCCCGGCGCCGGGATCCGTTCATCGATCTGAGGTTCTTCCGGAGCGTTCCGTTCTCGTCGGCCACCGGGATCGCGGTGTGTGCGTTCGCCGCGTGGGGCGCGTTCCTGTTCATGATGTCGCTGTACCTGCAGGACGAGCGTGGGTTCTCCGCGATGCACACGGGCCTGATCTATCTGCCCGTCGCGGTTGGCGCCCTGGTCTTCTCACCGTTGTCGGGCCGGTTGGTCGGCCGGTTCGGCGCCCGTCCGTCACTGCTGGTCGCCGGAACCCTGATCACGGCCGCGACGCTGATGCTGACCCAGATCAGCGGCACCACCCCGGTGTGGGAACTGCTGATCGTGTTCGCGGTGTTCGGCATCGGGTTCTCGATGGTCAACGCCCCGATCACGAATGCGGCCGTGAGCGGTATGCCGACCGATCGCGCGGGCGCGGCGTCGGCGGTCGCCTCGACCAGTCGCCAGGTGGGTGTGAGTCTCGGTGTGGCGCTGTGCGGTTCGGTGGCAGGCGCGGCGCTGGCCGACAGCCACATCGATTTCGCGGTGGCGGCCCGTCCGCTGTGGCTGATCTTCGCGGGCCTGGGCGTCCTGATCTTCGTACTGGGCTTTGTCTCCACGTCGCCGTGGGCGCTGCGGACGGCGGACCGCCTCGCGCCGCTGATCGGCCAGCACCATCACACCCCGGAGGCGGCCCATGCCCGATGACGATGCTCGTGCGGCGGCCGACGAGGTGTGGCGCGCGCTGACCACACTGGTTTTCGACAACCGCGACGCCTGGAAACGCGCGGTGATCGAGCGGAGTGGCCTGCCGTTCAGCCGAATCCGGATGCTGACCCGGCTCGGCCGCAAGTCGATGACGGTCAAGGAGTTGGCTCACGCCGCGACGGTGGACGCGCCGGCCGCGACCGTGGCCGTCAACGATCTCGAAGCGCGGGGTCTGGTGGTACGTGAGATCGACCCCGGCAACCGGCGCTGCAAGGTGGTGTCGTTGACCGACGCCGGACGCGCGATGCTCGCGCAGATCGACGCGGTCGACGATCCGGCACCTGACGTGCTTGCGGCGCTCGATCCGCAGGATCTGGACGCACTACGCGCGATCCTGAACAAAGTCGGCTGATCGGTCGCGCGCCGTCAACTCGGTGCTCAGCACGTCGACCCGGCCCGCGACGGTGTGCTGGGCCGTTCTGGCCTGGCGTTCGGTCGCGGTGAACTGGGCGTCGATCCGTACCCGGGCTGAGGTGCGGATGGTGAAAGACAATGCGGTGAGCGCGATGTCGCGCCGGTGCAGGTCGGAGGCGAACCACAACAGGGTTCGGGTGTGGTCGCTCGAGTCGATCTCCGCGGTGAGGGTGTGCGGGACGGTGCGTTCCACGTCAGGTTCCCGTGCCCGCCGCCCGCATGCGCTCGCGCACGATGTCGCGAGTGGCCTGCCCCGCGAGCACGTCGAGTCGGGTCTTTCGATCCAGGATCTCGCGCACCGTGTCGCCGATCTCGACGACCCGGGCGGCGGACTGTTCCCGGGTGCTGCCCGCGATCTCGCCGGCGATCTGGATCAGCCCACCGCCGTTGGCCACATAGTCTGGCACCCAGGTGATTCCGCAGTCGTGCAGTAGCTTCTCCACACCGTCGTGGGAGAGCTGGTTGTTGGCCGCGCCGCACACGACGCGTGCCGTGATCGACGGCACACTGTCCTCGGTCAACGTCGCTCCCAGGGCGCACGGCGCATAGACGTCGACCGGTGCGTCGATGACCCGGTCGACGACCGTGACGCCGTCGAATTCCGAACGCACCCGGTCGAGCGCCGCGGCGTCCACGTCACACACCGAAACGCCCGCGCCTGCGTCGGTCAACAGGCGCACCAGCTGATAACCCACCTTGCCGGTGCCCTCGACTCCGACGCGGCGGCCGTGCAGGTCGCCGCTGCCCCAGACAGCCTCCGCGGCAGCCACGATCGAGTGGAAAACCCCTAGCGCGGTCAGCGGCGCGCTGTCACCCGAGCCGCCGTGCGCAGGGGTCTTCGCGGCGACGTGCTTGGTCCGGCGGCCGATGACGTCCATGTCCTCGGAGGTCGTGCCCACATCACCGGCGGTGATGTAGCGGCCGCCGAGGCTTTCGACGAATCTTCCGTGTGCCTCAAGCAGATCGGGGGTCTTGACGCGCTTGGGATCGCCGATGATGACGGACTTTCCACCGCCGAGCCCCAGGCCGGCGATCGCGGCCTTGTACGTCATGCCTCGCGACAACCGCAGCACGTCGGTCAGCGCGGCACCCTCGTCCGGGTACGGGTAGAACCGCGTTCCGCCCAGCGACGGCCCGAGCGCGGTCGAGTGGATCGCGATGATGGCCTTCAGCCCGCTGCGCTCGTCGCGGCAGAAGACCACCTGCTCGTGTGCGGTGTCGTCGGCGAAATCGCTTCGATCGAACACGCCGGTGTTGGTGGGCATGATCGTTCCTTCCGGCTCAGAGGACAGTGGGGACGTGGTCGGGATCATCGAGTTGCCGATGCCCGCTCACAGCGGCAGTCCTGGTCGTTCGACGCCGACGATGCGGGCGCCGCGAAAGAACCGGAGCAGCTCGGCGTCGCCGTGGGCGCCGACGCCGCTGGCGCCCCAAAAACCTTGTGTGGATTCGGGAACCAGGTCGAGCACGCTGGTGCCGTTCACCTTCACTTCGCCGCATTCCAACCGGGCTCCGATGGCCATGGCCTCGTCGATGTCGCTGCTGAAGACGTACCCGGCCAAGCCGGTGCTGCGTGAGTTGGCCAGGGCCAGCGCCGCATCGTCATCTGCGACCCGGTGTACGGTCAGCACCGGGCCGAAGATCTCGTCGACGGTCGAATCGACGGGCGCACCGTCGATCACGACGGGTGCGTGGAAGTATCCGGCCGTGTCCGGGACCGGTGTGACGTCGTGCACCGCACCGCCTGCCGCGGCGAGTTTTGCCACGGCATCCGAAACATGCTGGTACTGAACGGCATGTGCTTGTGGGCCCATCGCGGAGTTTCGGTCGAGGCAGTGGCCGACCCGGAGATCCCGCAGCCGGTCGAGCAGCGCGTCGAGCAGGGCGCCGTGCCGGGAGGCCACGACCGCGACGCTGCCGGGGCTCTCACACCACGCACCGTTGAGCTTGGTGAAGCCGCTGACCAGGGCGTCGGCGGTGGCGTCGACGTCGGCATCGGCGCGCACGATCGCGGGGTTGTTGCTGCCGAGTTCGAGTTGCAGCGCCTTGCAGTCGTCGGCGGCTGCGTGCGCCACCGCGACACCCGCGGCCCGCCCGCCCGTGAAAGACAGTGCCCGGATCCGCGCGTCGGCCGCCAGTTGACGGCCGACGTCGCGACCGCCGTGGACGAGCTGGAACACCTCCGGCGGCAGCCCGGCCTCCATGAGTGCCTGCCCGATGGCCTCGGCCACCACGGCCGCGCTCGTCGGTGCCCAGTTGGATGGTTTGGCGATCACCGGGGCACCGGCCGCGAGCGCGAATGCGGCCTTCTTGGCGACGACGAAGCTCGGTGCGTTCCACGGTGCGATCACCGCGACGGGCCCCCACGGCAGGTACCGCAGGTGCACCGGCCGCCCGGCGTCGGCCGGATCGTGACAGCCGGGGTCAGCCTCGAGGTGATCGGCAGCCGCACACAATGCGTCGGAAAGCCCTTGTGCGAAAAGCTCGGTCACTGTTTCGACCACGCCGGTGTTGATGGCGTCGTACCGCGCGACCTCACCGGTTCGGTCCGCCAACAGGTCCGCGGTGCGGCGCAGCACCGAGGCACGCTGCGCCGGTGACGTGGTGCGCCAAGTGCCCTCGCTGTGCAGGACCGCCGCGGCCCCGATCGCACGGTCGACGAGGGCCGTGTCGGTCTGGAGCTGACGTTGCAGCGGTGCACCGGTGTTCGGATCGGCCAGGTCTGTGCCGAGGTCGTGGCCCGGTGTGGACCAACTGCCGCAGATGAAGTCACGCGACGGCGTGAGTTCGGGGGCCTCGAGCGTGTGTGTGTTCACGGTCATCGACCTTTCTCGGGCGGTCGGCCCGGGACGGCGCAGGGAAGGTGGGTTCAGATCGTCTCGAAGTAGCGGTCGCGGTCCCAGTCGCTGACCGCCCGCAGGAACTGCAACCATTCGTGGCGGGCCACCGCTGCGTAGTGAGTGGTCACCTCTTTGTCGAAAGTTGTGGCTGCAAACAGGCTTTGGTCCAGGTGATCGGCAGCGTCGCCGAGCGTGACGGGCAGTTCGCCGTGTGATTCGGCATAGCCGTCTCCGGTGCAGGGCGGGCCCGGGTCGATCTGGCGGGACATGCCGTCCCGCATGCTGCCGAGCACGGCGGCAGACGCCAGATAGGGGTTCACGTCTGCGCCGGGCAACCGCATCTCCAGCCGGTTGGCACTGGGCCCACCGGTGATCAACCGGCATGTGGTGGTGCGGTTGTCGAAGCCCCACGTCAGCCCGTTGCCGGCGAAGTCGTTGCTGATGATGCGGCGCATCGAGTTGACCGTGGGCGCATAGAACAGCATGAGGTCTGTCGCGCGGTCGAGAACACCTGCGACGGCGTGGCGCAGGAGCGCGCTCGCGGTCCGGTCGGCGTCGGTGTCGTAGAACGGCGTGCTGCCGTCGTCGCCGCGTACCGATGCGTGGATGTGACACGACGAGCCCATGCCGTCCGACAACGGCCGCGGCATGAACGTCGCCGTCATCCCGTGCGCCCGAGCCAAATCGGCGACCGCGCTCTTGAACAGCACGTGCCGGTCCGCGGTCTCGATGGCGTCGGCGTATTCCAGGTTGATCTCCCACTGGCCCAGGCCGTATTCGGCCTGGGCCACCTCGACCGGGATCCCGCTGGCCTCAAGGGCATTGCGGACCACCCGGAAGAACGGCTCCATCGCGTTGCCTGCGCCGATCGCGTAGTCGGACCGGGCCAGCGTGGTCGGGTCGAGGTTGCGGTAGCCGGTGCGCCGCAACTCGTCCGGGGTGCCGCGGTAGAGGTGGAATTCGAGTTCGGTCGCGGTGAAGGCGGTGAGTTGCTGGTCGCGGAGGCCCTGTACCTGGCGACGCAGGATCGTCCGCGGCGCCACCGGCAGGGGCTCGCCGGAATCCTCGTCGACCGAGTCGGCCAGGCAGATCGCGGTGCCCTCGAGCCACGCGGCCCGCCGCAGCGTCGCGACGTCGGGCACGAGCCGGAAGTCGTGCCAACCGGTATGCGCACCCGCGAAGTCGACCTTGAGAGTGTCCATGTCCTGGTCGACGTCCCACGCGTACACGCACGTGCACACGTGCAGGCCCTCGTCGACGATGCGCTGAAAAGACCGGACCGGCATGCGTTTTCCGAACAGGCGTCCGTACATGTCGACTCCGGCGACGATCACCGTGTCGATGCCGCTGCCGCCCAGATCGCCGATGTCCAGCAGGCCGGTCATCGGGTCAGCCATCCGCCGTCGACGGGCAATTGCGCGCCGCTGATGTAGGACGCGTCGTCGGAAAGCAGGAAGGAGACCGCGGCCGCCATGTCCTCGGGTTTGCCGAGGCGTTTGACCAACAGCCGGGAGTCCATGACTTCCAAGACCTCTGGGCTGTTGAGATCTACGCCGGGCAGGAAATTGGTGGGCACCGGTCCCGGCGCGATGGCGTTGACGCGAACGTTGTAACGCGACAACTCGACCGCGAGCGCTTTGGTGAGCATTTTCACCCCGCCCTTTGACGCGTTGTAGTGCACCTGCGCGAATCCCTGCGAGGACACCACGACATCGGCCTCGACCGTCGAAAGGTTCACCACGGCACCGCGGTTGGCCTTGCGGAAGTATGGCACCGCGAGCTGGGTCGTGATGTAGACGCCTTTGAGGTTGACATCGAGCACCAGATCCCACTCGTCGTCGGTGAGATCCTCCAGCGACGACATGGTGATGAGCCCGGCGTTGTTGACCAGATAGTCGAAGCGCTGCCATTCGGTGGCGGTGGCTTCGAGTGCGGTGGCGACGGCTTCGCGGTCGCGCACGTCGGCGGCCAGCGCCAAGGCGTGGCCACCGGATTCGGCGATGGTGTCGGCGGTTTCCTTGGCGCGGACGTGGTCCACGTCGACGCACGCGACCTTGGCGCCGTGGCCTGCGAGGCGCTCGGCGATGGCCCGGCCGATCCCCGAACCTGCGCCGGTCACGAACGCGACGCGGTTTTCATGCGATGACGACATCTTCCTCCTGCTTTCTGTCGGACGTGCTGAACTGCCGGGCTGTTTCGACCAACCAGCCGAACAGCGGATCTGTCCCGTCGAGCATTTCGGGGTGCCATTGCACCCCGACGACGGGCGCGTCGAGGCCCTCGATGGATTCCACGACGCCGTCGGGGGCGTGCCCCGTGACCGTCAGTCCGCTGCCGATCGCCGCGACGGCCTGGTGATGCAGGCTGTTGACGCGAATTCGGCTGCCGTAGAGGGCATGCGGCACCGATCCGGCGACGAACTCCACGGCATGCGATCGGTGATTGCGCGGATATCCGAGGTAGCTGTGCGCCTCACCCGAGTCGGCAGGCAGATGAGCGACGAGCGTGCCGCCGCGGTTGACATTGATCAACTGGGTGCCGCGGCAGATCCCCAGGACCGGAGTTCCGCGCAGCCAGGCCGCGTCGAGAACCGCGTGTTCGAATTCGTCGCGCAGCGGTTCGGCGGGTGTCGCGTGCGGTCCCGGTGCGGCCCCGTAGCGGCGCGGATCGACATCGGCACCGCCGGAGAGGATCAGGCCGTCGATGCGAGAAACCACGTCGGCGGGATCGCACTCCATGGTCAGCAGCACCGGCAGGCCGCCTGCGCGCGCCACGGCCGCCGCGTAGTCCACGAAGAATGTCTCGACCAGCGCGTCCCGGACGACGGGAAGCGCGAGCGGGCCGGCCGGCTGACGGCGACCGGTAATTCCGATCACCGGGGCGCGGGAGCAGTGATCCACATCTCGTTGGGTCATTGGACTGAGGTTAGAACCATTGCGTGGTTTCGTCAATGCAGACGCCTAACGTTCTAACTTGATACCTATGGACCTTGACCTCGGAGCGCCGACAGTGACCGCGGACATCGCGCGGCGGCTGCGTGCGCGCATCCGCGCGGGCGAACTCGGCCCGGGCGATCGGTTGCCCGCCGAGCGCGACCTCGCCAAGCAGATGGGGGTAGGGCGCGTGAGCATCCGCGAAGCGCTTCGCCTGCTGCAGGCCGGCGGTTATGTGGAGGTCCGTCGCGGGGCCACCGGGGGCACTTTCGTGACGCAACTGGACCGCCCGTACCGTAACTGGCTCAGTGAGATGCGCAGCGGCGTAGGTGAGATCACCGAGATCCTGGACCTGCGCATCGGTCTGGAAGGGCAGGCCGCCAGACTTGCGGCGAGCAGGCGCACCGATGCCGAGCTGGAGATCATGGCTGCGGCTATCGACGAGATGTCGAGTTCTCACTCAAGAGTCTCATTTCGCAATTCCGACGCGCGCTTTCATGGCGCGCTGGCCCAGGCGGCGCGCAACCAGCGGCTGGAGTCGGCGATCGCCGGCGCGCGCGGCGAGATGTTCGCGCCCCTCGACGAGCTGGTGTACACCGAGATCGTCGAATCGAGCCGAGCCGGCCATCTGGCGGTGTACGAGGCCGTGCGCGACGGCGACCCGGAGCGGGCTCGCCGCGCGATGGAGGAGCACCTTGAGCAGACCCGCCAGGAGTTGGAACTGCTGATTTTCGGGAAGGACACGGAGGGCCACGCATGACCGGGCCCTCCGCGGGTGCTCCCTAGCGATCGGCGCGGGCCGGGTCGGGTGCGGGCGATTCGGCGACCGGCCCGGTTCCGAAGATGTCCAGGTTCGTGCGCAACGGCCGGACCGAGCCCACCACGAATCCGATGATCGCGACGATCACCAAAAGCCACGGCATCGAGTTGACGATCACCGATTCACTGCCGGACAGCAGCGGGTAGTTGGCCACGATCAGATAGCAGCCGCAGAACAGCCCGGTCGCGGCGAGCGCGGGCGCCACGCAGTGGGTCCACCAGTGCCGGTCGGGCCGACGGAGGAAGAACCCGATCACCGCCACCGATGTGACACCCATCAGGGCGATCACGCCCAGCGCGCCCAGGCCTGCAGTCTGATTGCCCAAGTCGAGGTACGGGTCGGCGCCTGCGAGTGAGTATCCGGCGACCGCCACCGCGACGACCGCGGCCTGCACGCACGCCGCGACGTGCGGGGTTTGAAACCGTCGGTGGGTGCGGCCGAGCCGGCGCGGCAGGACGCCCTCGCGGCCGAATGCCATGAGATAACGCGTGGCCATGCCGTGCAGTGCGAACAGCACGGCGATCAGGCTCGTGAGCAGCAGCCAACTCATGACGTGCACGGACCATGCGCCGAGGACGCCATGGGCGGCGTTGAACACGAAATTGCCCGGATCGGCAGCGGCGGCCGCGGGGGCCTCGGTTCCGCCGGAGGCCGCGATCAGTGACCAGGACGAGAGGAGGTAGACGACGCCGATGAACGTGATTGCGAGCTTCGTCGCGCGCGGCACCGTGCGGCGCGGATCCTCGGCCTCTTCGCCGAAGATGGCGGTGGCTTCGAAACCGATGAAGGATATGAAGACGAACATGAAGCCGATTCCGACTGCGCCACTGAATATCTCGGTGGGGCTCAGCGAGCTGAGGGGGTAGGCGCCCGGGCCTTTGACCACGAGTGTCGCGATGTCGAGCAGCAGCAGCAGCCCTGTTTCGAGGATGAGCAGCACCCCGAGCACGCGCGCGTTGATCTCGACACCGAGGATGCCCACGGTCAGCGCGACGGCGAGCATGCCGAACGAGAAAACCTGCCACGGGATTCCGATGCCGAATTCGGTCGTGAAGATGTTGTTCGCGAAGTATCCGACCAATCCGACGACGTAGAGCACCAGAACGTTGTAGGCGAGCACCGCGACCAGTCCTGCCGCCATGCCGAGCCTACGGCCCAGCCCGACGGTGACGTAGGCGAAGAACGCGCCCGCATTGGTGACGTGGCGACTCATCGCGGCGTACCCGACCGCGAACAGCGCCAGCACGAGCGCTACGGCGACGTAGGTGCCCGGTGCGCCGACGCCGTTGCCGAGGCCGACTGCCAGGGGAAATGCGCTGGCCATCGCGGTCAGGGGAGCCGCGGTCGCGACGACCATGAACACGATCGAGCGCACACCCATCGCACCGGCTTTGAGCTGACCGCCGGCCTCGCCCGGGCTCTGGTTGTGTGGTTCTGCCACGGTGGACTCCATTCTGCGCAGGCATGGTTCTAAGGTAGGGCCATTGCAGAATACGAGCGCAGCGCCGATTAGGCACGAAAAATCTGGATATCGCCAACCGAGTGCCCGGCGTCAGGTGCGACGCCTCCGGTGCCGGTGCCGGCCCGTGCGTGCGCAGCGTGGCCGGCTGTCAGCCTTGCAGCACGGCCATCGCCGCGTTGTGCCCGCCTATGCCGGACACTGCACCACCGCGATGAGATCCGGAGCCGCACAACAGGATCCGCTCATGCGCAGTGGCCACACCCCAGCGCTGCGCCGCGGTCTGCAGCGGCGCGTCGTCCTCGACGAACGGCCAGTTCAGCGCGCCGTGGAAGATGTTGCCTGCGGTCATGCCGAGCGCCTGGTCGAGATCCACCGTGGTCTTGGCCTCGATGCACAGCCGGCCCGAGGCGTCTTCCATCAGCACGTCCTGAACAGGTTCTGCCAGAACTGAATTCAGCGAGTTCAGCACTGCCGAGGTGAGCCGGTCACGCATGCGGTCGGGATCACCGACCGCGAGCGAGTGCGGGGCGTGCAGCCCGAACACGGTCAGCGTCTGGGCGCCGGACGCGCGCAACTCGTCCGACAGGATGCTCGGATCGGTCAGGGAATGGCAGTAGATCTCGCACGGCAACGGGTCGGGCACATGTCCGCCCGCGGCGGTCCGGTAGGCGCCGTCGAGCTGGGTCAGTGTCTCGTTGATGTGGAACGTGCCACCGAAGGCCTGCTCGGGTGTCACCGACTCGTCGCGCAAGCGGGGTAGCCGCCGCAGCATCAGGTTGACCTTGACCTGCGCGCCTTGCGTGAGTTCGGGCGCCGGTTCGCCCAGCAGGCCGGCCAGCACGACAGGCGTCACGTTGGCCAGGATGTGGCCCGCGCGGGCCCGGTGTGCCGTACCGCCCTGCCGGTAACGCACCTCGCCCTCCGGGTCGATCGCGTAAACATCTGCGCCGGTGACGATTTCGGCGCCGAAGCCGGCCGCCGCCGCGGCCAGCGCACCGCTCACCGCGCCCATGCCGCCGACCGGCACATCCCAGTCCCCGGTGCCGCCGCCCACCAGGTGGTACAGCAGGCACACGTTCTGGATGAGAGTCGGGTCGTCGGTCGCGGCGAATGTCCCGATCAGCGCATCGGTGGCCAGCACGCCGCGCACCAGGTCGTTGCCCACCGCGGCGCGGATCGTCTCGCCGATCGGGCGTTCGGTCAACTCCTTCCACGCGTCGGCCGCTTCGGCCGACTGGCCCGTCAACACGTGATCACGCATCTCGGAGCGGGTCCGCAGCGGTTGCAGCAGGGTCGGCCAGATCGGCCCGGTGACCAGCCCGCAGCGGCGATAGAACTCGGCGAAGCCGGCTTCGTCGGCGGCTGCCCCGATGGTGTCGAACGTCGACTCCGTCCCGATCAGCAGGCCCGTGCGGCCTCCGGTGGCGGGATCCGGTGTGTAGGACGCGTAGCGGCGCCGGGCCAGCCGGATCCGCGCACCGAGATCGTCGATGATGCGTCGCGGCAGCAGGCTGACCAGATACGAATAGCGCGACAGTCGCGCATCCACACCTTCGAAGGCGTGCGCGGACACCGCGGCGCCGCCGACGTGGTCGAGGCGCTCGAGCACCCGGACGCTGCGCCCCGCGCGGGCCAGGTAGGCGGCGGCGACCAGACCGTTGTGGCCGCCGCCGACGATCACGACGTCGTGCTGTGAGTCGGTCATGTCAGGTCAGCCGCGGTAGCCCTCGACCTCGTCACCCGGGCGTAACCGGGCCGCACCGGGATCCTGGCCGGTCTCGCGCAGCGCGCGGCGCTGCCGCAACAGATCCCAGCACTGATCGAGGGCGACTTCCACTGCCTGCAGGCGTTCGTGTTCCTCGGTCTCGTCGATCTCCCTGCGCTGCAGCTTGGATCGGAGTTCCTGCTCCTCGGCGACCAGTCGGTGAACTTCGGCGAGGATGTCCTGATCTTTGGTCACCCCGCCAGTCTGCCCGACTACGGTTACTCCGGTGAGTACAAAACCAGAGATCGAATTTCCCGACGGCCCTGCCCCCACCGAGCTGGTGATCACCGATCTGGTGGTGGGCGACGGTCCCGAGGCGGTTCCCGGTGGAACTGTCGAGGTGCACTATGTCGGCGTCGAGTACGACACCGGTGAGGAGTTCGACAGCTCGTGGAATCGCGGTGAGTCCATCGAGTTTCCGCTCCGCGGCCTGATCCAGGGCTGGCAGGACGGTATTCCCGGGATGCGCGTCGGCGGTCGCCGCAAACTGGTCATCCCGCCGGCGCAGGCCTACGGACCTGCCGGTTCCGGTCACCGGTTGTCGGGTAAGACCCTGATTTTCGTCATCGACCTGCTCGCCGCCCGGTAGCGGCCTTCCCGACGATCCGACGACACTTCCGAAGTTTGCTGGTACGGTCTTACTGTTTGGCCGGGGGAGGGCACTGTCAGTCGACGTCAGGAGTACCTAATGTCGAGTTCGGACGAGACTCGCACGATTACGGGCTGGCGAACAGCAGCCAAATTTTATCGGCGGCCACCCGGCGTGGCGTGGTTGCTGGCCCTGATCGCCGTCCCGTTGTTGCTGGGCCTCATCGGATGGAGCGCAGGCGACCGGTCTGACAAGGACGTTGCACTGACCCTGCCGAGCGTGGATCCGTCGGCGACGCTGAGTGCGCCTGCCGCGGGCGCGCCTGACCTCAACGCGCCGACGGCCAGCGCACCGAACCTGTCGTTCGCGCCGCTGTCCATAACCCGCGCCGGCAACGACGTCACGGTCAGTGGAGACGTTCCGGACGACGCCGCGAAGGCGGCTTTGCTGGATTCGTTGCGGGCTCAGTTCGGTCCGGACGTGAACCTGATCGACAACCTGACCGTCACACCGGGTGCGAGCACGCCGGACCCGGGGGCGGTCGGTTCGGTGCTCGGCGCCGCGGTGGCCGGCATCCCCGACTTCGGTTTCAAGCTCGACGGTGACACCCTGACGCTCACGGGCACCGCGCCGTCGGACGAGGTCAAGGCCTCTGTCCAGGCCGCGGCAGCCGCCGCGTGGCCGAACCTCAAGATAGTCAACAACATTCAGGTTGCGCCCGCACCCGGGGCGCCCGCTGTGGCGCCGGCCCCCGGTCCCTGCTCATCGCTGCAGGACGACGTCAACGCGCTGCTGCGCACCCCGATCAATTTCGCCACCGACGGGTCCGAGGTGGCACCGGATTCACAGCAACTGCTGACCCAGGTGGCCGACAAGCTCAAGACCTGCACGGGTGGACGGGTCACGGTGACCGGCTACACGGACAGTTCCGGAAACGACGACATCAACGTGCCGCTCAGCGCCAACCGGGCCAAAGCGGTTGCCGATTTCCTGGTTTCGCAGGGCGTACCCGGCGGCCAGGTGTCGTCGTCGGGGCAGGGTTCGGCCAACCCCATCGCCCCCAACGACACCCCCGAAGGCAGGGCGCAGAACCGCCGAGTCGAGATCACGGTCAACTAGGGAGATTCGACATGGACTTCATCATGCAGTGGTTCTGGTATCTGCTGGCCTTCGTGGTGGGCTCTGCGGTCGCATGGGGCGCGTCGGTGCTCACGATCAAGCACACCAGCGAAGAGGAGGCGCTCGCCGACCTCCCGGACGCGCGTGAGATCGGAGCGTCGCGATGAGCAACGTGAACTGGTGGCTGATGGGCCTGGCCTTTGTGCTCGGCGTGGCGCTCACGCTGGCGCTGACCGTCCGCCGCGTCAAGCGCGAGGTTCCGGTGTACGGCGCGCTCGGCCGGGGGCCGGGCACCGGTGGCGCCGGGGCGTCGGCTACGCCCAAGCACGCAGCGGCCGACGATGCCACGACCAAACTGCCCAAGGTGGGGGTTCCCGGGGCGATGGCGGCCGGTGCCGCGGCAGCGGGTGTCGCGGGCGCGGCTGCCGCCGCGGGCAAGGACGACACCGCGGCCGCGGAGCAGCCCTACGGCGCCGGCTCGATCCGAACCGCCGCCACCGCAACGGCTCCCGACGGCTATTCGGTCAAGGGCAACGAGGATTCGATGCTCTACCACACCACCGAGAGCCCGTCGTACCAGCAGACCGTCGCCGAGATCTGGTTCGTCGACGAGGAATCCGCGGTCAAGGCCGGTTTCAACCGATGGGACAGCGGAAAGTCCCAGCGCGGCAAGTAACTTCCGCAACCAACTTCCACAACGGACTTCCGCGAGCAGACGCGTGCGTACCCGAAAATCAGCCGATCGGGGTACCTGCGCGTCTGCTCGCCATCTCTAGTGCGGCCCGGGCAATCGCAACAGCAGCCGGGCCCCGCCCAGTGGGCTGGCCTCCAAAGCTGCTGTGCCGCCGTGTAGTTCGGCCTGCTGAGCCACGAGCGCCAGGCCGAGCCCGGACCCGGAGCGCGAGGCCGTCGACCCCCGCGAGAACCGGGCGAACACTTCGGAGCGCTCTTCCTCGGGAACGCCGCAGCCGTTGTCGTCGACCGCGATCTCCACGCCTGCCCGCGAACTCACGGCTGACAACTGCACGCGCGTGGCACCGCCGTGCTTGACGGCGTTGGCGATCGCGTTGTCCACCGCGAGCCGCAGCCCGGTCGGCAGCCCGATGATGATCACGGTCGGTGCGGGCGCGAGCGTGACCTCGAGGTCGGGATAGACCCGCATGGCGTCGTGGGCCGCGCGGTCGAGCAGCTCGGTGATGTCGACGGTGACATGGTCGTCGGTGGTGGACAATTCGCCCTGTGCGAGCCGCTCCAGCGCGCCCAGGGTCGCCTCGATGCGTGACTGCGTGCGGATGACGTCGTTGACCACTTCCTTGCGCTGGTCGTCGGGCAGGTCGAGCGTTGCCAGCACCTCGAGGTTGGTGCGCATCGCGGTGAGCGGCGTGCGCAGCTCATGCGCGGACACCGCGGAGAAGTCGCGGGCCGAGGCCAATGCCGCCTTGGTGCGGTCCTGCTCGGACCAGATGCGCTTGAGCATGCCGTTGACGGCGTCGGCGATCTCGACGGCCTCGGTCGCGCCGCGCACCTCGACGTCGGGTGCCTCGTCGGCCGCGTCGATCTGCCGGGTTTGCTCGGCCAGCCGCTTCAGCGGGCGCACCGCGAACGCCGCCAGCACCCAACCGAGCACGGTCGCCGCACCGATGGCAAAGACGCAGATCACGATCACCCGACGGTGCAGGTTGTTGGTGTCGGCAATGGTCGCGTCGTACGTCGCGCCGACCGCGACCCACATGGGCCCCGGCGCCGGGATCTCCACCGTGCGTACGCGGTAGCGCACGCCGTCGATGTAGGTGTCGGCGTATCCGGCGGGCAATTCCGGCAGCACCACGTTCGAGTTCGAGGTCACGTCCCCGGCTTGGCGCACCGTGATCACGGCGTCCTGCTCGCTGGGGGAGCGCGGGATCTCGTGCAGGCCCCGGGGCAGGAACGGGATGGCGAAGCCCGCCGCCTCGTCGAGCCTGCGGTCCAGCCGCTCCTTGCGGTCGTTGGTGATGCCGATCCACACGATGGTGCCGACGATGATGACGACGATCGCCGCGCCGATGGCCGTCGCGAACGCGACCCGGGTCCGCAGCGACGGCGTGCGGCGGAAGATCCGGGTCAGCAGGCTCATATCGCTATTGGGTCCGGAGAACGAAGCCCACGCCACGCACGGTGTGCAGCAGCCGCGGTGCGCCACCGGCCTCGAGCTTGCGGCGCAGGTAGCCGATAAACACGTCGACCACGTTGGTGTCGGCGGCGAAGTCGTAGCCCCACACCAGCTCGAGCAACTGGGCCCGGGACAACACCGCGGTCTTGTGCTCGGCCAGCACGGCCAGCAGGTCGAATTCGCGTTTGGTCAGGTCTACGTCGACGCCGTTGACGCGCGCCCGCCGGCCGGGGATGTCCACTTCGAGCGGACCGACCTGGATGGTCTCCGACGAGAACGTGGCCGACGAGCCGCGCCGCCGCAGCAGGGCCTTGACCCGCGCGACCAGCTCGGCCAGCACGAACGGTTTGACCAGATAGTCGTCGGCGCCGGCCTCCAGGCCGGCGACCCGGTCGTCGACGCTGCTGCGGGCCGACAGCACACACACGGGCACGTCGTTGTCCATGGCGCGCAGCGCCGTCACGACGCTCACGCCGTCGAGCACTGGCATGTTGATGTCGAGCACGATCGCGTCCGGCCGCGTCTCGGTGGCGCTGCGCAGCGCTTCGGCACCGTCGACAGCCGTCGACACGTCGAATCCGGACAGTCGCAACCCGCGTTCCAGCGAGGCGAGCACGTCAGGGTCGTCGTCCACCACGAGCACTCTCGGGGAGGCTGAGCCGCTGTCTGTACCACTAGCCATGGGGCCATCTTGCCCGATGAACAACTGCTATTGCCGCAGGCACGTCCCGGACATGATTCGGTGCTAGCATCCGGCGCTTATGCTGCCCAATTCGCCGCGGGTGATCGTCCAGCCCGACGACGGCGCCGCCCCGGTCCGCGAATTTCTCGGGTCGGCCCAAAAGTCGTTGTTGATCAAACAATTCACGTTTACCGAGCCGTCGCTGGTGCAGGCCGTGATCGACCGGCACACGTCGGGTGTCGCGGTGCGCGTGATGTTGAACCCGAAACGGTCCGGCGGGGACCGGGCCAACGACGAGACCTTCGAGCAGCTGCAGCGCGCCGGGGTGGACGTCGCGTGGACCAACCCGTCGTTCTATGTCACGCACGAGAAGTCGATCGTGGTCGACGAGCGGGCCGCGCTCGTGGCCACGTTCAACCTGTGCGAGAAGTACTTCACCCTCACGCGCGACTACGGCGTGGTCACCACGGAGCCCGCTCAGGTCGCCCAGATCGTCGATGCGTTCAACGCCGATTGGGATCACGCCGAATGGGAGCCGTCGGTGTATCGCGGCCTGCTGTGGAGCAATTCGAACTCGCGCTACCACATGGCCAAGTTCATCGACACCGCGCAGCACCGGCTGCGGATCCAGCACCCGAAGTACGTGGACGCGGTGATCCTCGACCACATCGCCGCGGCCGCGGGGCGCGGCGTCAACGTCCATGTGCTGTGCGGCGGCAGGCACGGCATCAGCGAATGGGACATCCTCGACACGTTCGCGTCGCTGCGGACGTTGCGCCGCTTCGGAGTGAAGGTGCGCAAGCAGAAGAACCTGCGGGTGCACGCCAAACTGCTCATCGCCGACGACGCCAACGCCCTGGTCGGGTCGATGAACATCGACCGCAGCGCGTTCGATCTGCGCCGTGAGCTCGGGATCACGCTCGACGACGCGGCCGCGGTCGAGCAGTTGCGGCGGGTGTTCGACGCCGACTGGGAGCTGTCGCACCACTACGAGCCGCCCGACCCGCTGCACCCCGAGACCCACCACGAGGACGACTTCCCGCACGACCCCGACCTGGTCCATGAGTGAGCAACAGGTCGAGCGCGTCTCGCTGCTCGAGCTGGCCTGGACGTTCAACCACATCGCGCTCGCGTCGTTCGGCGGCGGGCTGTCGGCGTGGTCGCGCGAGGTGCTCGTGGTCGAGAAGGGCTGGCTCGGTGAGGCCGAATTCCTCTCGGCCATGACGATGTGCCGGATCCTGCCCGGCGCCAACCAGGTCAACATGGCGGTGTTCGCGGGCACCAAGATGCGGGGCCTGCCCGGCGCGGTCGCGGCGGTGTTCGGGCTGTGCCTGATGCCCCTGGTGATCGTGCTGGTGATGTCGTTCTTCTACTTCCGCTTCAAGGAAGTCCCTGCCGTCAAAGGTGTGCTGCACGGTGCGTCGGCCGCCGCGGTCGCGCTGACCGTGGCGATGGTGATCAAGACCGGGCGGCAGTGCCTGACGGGCCTGGTGCCGGTGTTGCTGTTCGCCGGGGCGTTCGTGCTCAACGGGCTGCTGCGCTGGCCGCTGCTGGGGACGTTGGCGATCCTGGCCCCGCTGAGCCTGATCTGGGCGTGGCCGCGCAAGAGTCCCGCGTGACCACCTACCTGCAGCTCATCGGGCTTTTCGGGATGCTGTCGCTGCTGTCGATCGGTGGCGGCAACGTGGTGCTGCCGGAGATGCACCTGCGCGCGGTCAACGACAGGCACTGGCTGACCAGCAGCCAGTTCGCCGACCTGTTCTCGATCTCGCAGACCGCGCCGGGCCCGAGCATCCTGATCGTGTCGATGGTCGGCTACGGGGCAGGCCTGCATGTCGGCGGCGTGCCTGCGGCGATTCTCGGCGGCGTGGTGGCCACGGTCGCGATGGTGGTGCCCGCCGCGACGTTCGTCTACATCGTGACGCTGTTCTGGCAGAAGGCCGAGAAGTCGCGGCTGCGCCGTGCGGTCGAGAAGGGCTTCGCGCCGTTGACGGTCGGGCTGATCCTGGCCACCTCAGTGGTGATGAGCCGCGCCGCGGACCACGACTGGCGGGCCTACCTGCTGACCGCGGTGTGCACAGCCATCTTCGTGTTCTCCAAGGTCAACCCCCTGATCGTGGTCGCCGCGGCGGGGGTGATCGGCTACTTCGGTTTCATTTGAGCTACGCCGGGGAAGTCGTTGACCTCATCAATTGTTGAGGTTTTACGGTGATGCTCATGAGTATGGAAACGGTGGCGCGACAGACGCTGTACCGGCAGGCGCACGCGCGCGGCGGAGATCTGCGGACCCTCGCGGACCGGCGGCTGCTGGCGCGCATCTGGCGGTTCGCCGCCCGCCATCACCGCAGGCTGGGCTGGTTCGTCGCGGTCAGCGTGGTCAGTGCCTTGTTGACGGTCACGACGCCCGTGCTGGCCGGTCGCGTGGTCGACGCGATCACGCAGCGCGGTCCCGCGTCGACCGTGGTGCTGCTGGCCGCGGTGATCGCCGCGGTGGCCGTCGCAGAAGCAGTCGTGTCCCTTGCGACCCGGTGGCTGTCGTCGAACATCGGTGAAGGCCTGATCCTCGACCTGCGCACCGCGGTGTTCGACCACGTGCAGCGCATGCCGGTCGCGTTCTTCACGCGCACCCGTACCGGGGCGCTGGTGAGCCGGCTCGGCAACGACGTCATCGGCGCGCAACGCGCGTTCTCCGACACCCTCTCGGGCATCGTCGCGAACCTCGTGACGCTGACGCTGACGCTCGCGGTGATGCTCAGTATCTCGTGGCAGATCACCCTGCTGTCGCTGGCGCTGCTGCCGTTGTTCGTGGTGCCCGCGCGGCGTATCGGCGCGCGCATGGCGGGCCTGTCCCGCGAAGCGGCCGCGCACAACGCGACCATGAACACCCAGATGACAGAACGGTTCTCGGCGCCCGGCGCCACGCTGGTCAAGCTGTTCGGCAGCCCGGAGCGCGAGTCGGGTGAGTTCGCGGTGCGCGCCGACCGGGTCCGCGACATCGGGGTGCGTACGGCGATGCTGCAGGCGACGTTCATGAACTCGCTCACCCTGATGTCGGCGCTCGCGCTGGCCCTGGTCTACGGGCTGGGCGGCATGCTGGCGATCGGCGGTCAGTTGCAGGCGGGCGCGGTCGTGTCGCTCGCGTTGCTGCTGACCCGGCTGTATGCGCCCCTGACCGCGCTGGCCAACGCACGCGTCGAGATCGCCAGCGCCCTGGTGTCGTTCGAGCGGGTTTTCGAGGTGCTCGACCTGGTGCCGCTGATCGCCGAGAAGCCGCGCGCCGTGCCGGTTCCCGACGGCCCCGTCGCGGTCGAGTTCGACGACGTGCGCTTCTCCTACCCGTCGGCCGACAAGGTGTCGCTGGCCTCGCTCGAAGAGGTCGCGACGCTCGACGACCGTGGTGGCGACGAAGTGCTGCACGGCATTTCGTTCACCGCGCGCCCCGGGCAGATGGTGGCGCTGGTCGGTTCGTCGGGCGCGGGCAAGTCGACCATCGCGTCGCTGCTGGCCCGGCTCTACGACGTCGACAGCGGCTGCGTCAGGCTCAACGGCGTCGACGTGCGGGACGTGACGTTCGCGTCGCTCAAGGACACCGTCGGCATGGTGACCCAGGACGGGCATCTGTTCCACGAGTCGATCCGCTCCAACCTGCAACTGGCCGCTCCGGGAGCGTCCGACGAACAGCTGTGGGAGGCGCTGCGCCGCGCCCGGCTGGACGACGTCGTCGCGGCGATGCCCGACGGGTTGGACACGGTTGTCGGTGAGCGCGGATACCGTCTGTCCGGAGGGCAGCGGCAGCGGTTGACCATCGCGCGCCTGCTGTTGGGGCGATCACGGGTGGTGGTTCTGGATGAGGCGACGGCATCGTTGGACTCGGCGTCGGAAGCCGCCGTCCAACATGCCCTGGCCGAGGCGCTCGACGGGCGCACCTCGCTGGTCATCGCGCACCGGCTGTCCACGGTGCGGGCGGCCGATCTCATCCTGGTCGTCGAGGACGGGCGCATCGTCGAACGCGGCACGCACGAGCAACTCCTGGCCCGCACCGGTCGCTACGCCGAGCTGTACTACACGCAGTTCGCCGACGACGCGACCGCGGCATGACGTAAATCGATTGCGACACCTGGGAAAATTGGGAACTGGTGGCTGAATCCGTACAAGACGCTCAACGTTCCGCGCCGGCGATCGCTCCGCGACCGGCGCGGATTCGGGGTAGCTCGGATCTGTGGCGGCTCATGCCGTACCTGCTGCCGTACCGCACGCGCTGGGTCGCCATGATCGTCGTCGCGGTGGCCAGCCTCGGCGCCACGGTGGCCATCCCGTTGATGACCAAGGCTGTGATCGACGGCCCGGTACGCCACCAGGATCCGCAGGGGTTGTGGGTGCTCGGCGCGGCCGCGATGGCCGTCGGGGTATCGGAGGCCGTGTTGTGGTTCATCCGGCGCTGGCTCGTCGCGCGCGCCACCATGGGCGTCGAGGCCGACATCCGCAAGGATCTCTACGCTCGGCTGCAGATCCTGCCGATGAGCTTCCACGGGCGCTGGCAGTCAGGTCAGCTGCTGTCGCGCGTGATGAACGACCTGTCCACCATCCGGCGGTTCATGTCGTTCGGGTTGGTGTTCCTGATCCTCAACAGCCTGCAGATCACCGTGGTCACCGCGATCCTGCTGGCCATGTACTGGCCTTTGGGCGTGGTGGTGCTGGTGTCCATCGTGCCGATCGCGGCCACGGTGCTGCACTTCGAGCGCGAGTACACGCGGCTGTCCCGGCTCGCGCAGGACCAGACCGGCCACGTCGCAACGCATGTCGAAGAGGCCGCGCTGGGCATGCGGGTGGTCAAGTCGTTCGGCCGCGAGGACTACGTGTTCGACCGGTTCGACCAGCAGGCCACGCAGCTCAACGACACGCAGGTCGGCCGGGTCGACGTGTCGGCGAAGTTCTGGACCCTGCTCGAGGTCATCCCCAACCTCACGCTGATCGTGGTGCTGGGCTTCGGCGCGTATGCGGCGGGCCACGGCTACGTCAGCATGGGCACGCTGGTCGCCTTCATCACCATGATGTTGTCGCTCGTGTGGCCCATCGCGTCACTGGGATTTCTGCTGTCGATGACGCAGGAATCGTTCACCGCGGCCAACCGCATCGCCGAGATCTTCGACGCACCAAGGGAAATCGACGACGGGCCCACGGCCGAGGCGCCGCGTGGCGGCCGGCTTGAGTTGCGCGACGTGGGCTTCCGGTTCCCGGACAGTGAGGACTGGGTGCTGCGTCATGTCGACATGGTCGTCGAACCGGGGCAGACGCTGGCGCTGGTCGGCGCGACCGGCTCGGGCAAGTCGGTGCTGGCCGCGTTGTTCTCGCGGCTCTACGACGTCACCGAGGGCCAGATCCTCATCGACGGCACGGACATCCGCGAGCTGAGCCTGCCCGCGCTGCGCCGGACCGTGGCCACGGCGTTCGAGGATCCGACGCTGTTCTCGATGTCGGTGGCCGAGAACCTGCGGCTGGGCCGCCCGGACGCGACCGACGGCGAATTGGCACGGGCCATCGACATCGCGGCCGCGCAATTCGTCTACGACCTGCCGTTCGGGCTCGACACGCGTATCGGCGAGCAGGGCATGAGCCTGTCAGGCGGTCAGCGCCAGCGGCTCTCGCTGGCCCGGGCCGTGCTGGCCGCGCCAAGGATCCTGGTGCTCGACGACACGCTGTCGGCGCTCGACGTGCACACCGAGGCCGTCGTGACCGAGGCGCTCGGCCGCGTGCTCGGCGAGGTCACCGGTGTCATCGTGGCCCACCGCGCGTCGACCGTGCTGCTCGCGGACAAGGTCGCGCTGCTGGACAAGGTCGGTTCTGCCGGGGCCACCGTGACGCACATCGGCACACACGCCCAGTTGCTGAGTCAGGTGCCGCAGTACCGCTACCTGCTCGCGGCCGACGACGAACTCGACGACGGGTCAGAACACGTCTGCCTGTGGGAAGGCGACGAGGACCGCCACCGGCTCGACCACTTCGTCGAGGAAACCGAACCGCGCCGCTATGTGACATCGGAGGTCGAGCGCCGATGACCTCGACAACAGAGTGGCGGGGCCGGTTCGACGAGAATCAGGACGACCTGCCCATCGACGAGAACCTGCCGCGGCGCCGCGAGGCCCGCGCGCTGCTGGGCTCGCTGCTGCGGCCGTACCGCTGGACCGTCGCGGTGCTCGCGTTGGTCGTCGTCGTGGAGAACGTCGCGCGGCTGTCGGTGCCGATCCTGGTGCAGCGCGGCATCGACCACGGCATCCCGCCGATCATCGACGGTGGTTCGGCGCGGGAGCTGATGCTCATCGTCGGCACCTTGTGCGCCGTGGTGATCGTCCAGGCCGTCAGCCGGATGTTCTTCCTGCGCCGCTCGGGCCGCGTCGGGCAGCGCGTGCTGCTCGAACTGCGCCGCCGCGTGTTCCGGCACTTCGGGCGCCTCGACGTGGCGTTCCACGACCGCTACACGTCGGGTCGCGTGGTCAGCCGGTCCACCAACGACGTCGAGGCCATCCAGGACATGCTGGAGACCGGGTTCGACAGCTTGATCACCGCGGTCCTCACGCTGTTCGGCACAGCGATCCTGCTGGTGGCGCTGGATTGGCGGCTGGGGCTGATGTGTCTGGCGGCGTTCCCGATCCTGGTGGCGCTGGTGTGGTGGTTCCGCACCGAGTCCGCCAAGACCTACCGCAAGGTGCGGGAGAGCGCCGCGCTGGTCATCGTGCAGTTCGTCGAGACCATGACGGGCATCAAGGCCGTGCAGGCCTACCGGCGCGAACCCCGCAACCAGGAGATCTTCGAGGACATCGCCGACGACTACCGCGCGATCAACGAGAAGACGTTCAAGCTGCTGGCGGTCTTCATGCCGGGCGTGAAGCTCGTCGGCAACATCACCACGGGCGTGGTGCTGCTGTACGGCGGCTACCGCGTGCTGGGCGGTGCGATGACCATCGGCACCCTGGCCGCGTTCCTGCTGTATCTGCGGATGTTCTTCGAGCCCATGCAGGAGATCTCGCAGTTCTTCAACACCTTCCAGTCGGCGTCCTCGGCGCTGGAGAAACTGGCGGGCGTATTGGCCGAAAAGCCGGGCATCGATGACCCCGCGCATCCCGTCCCGCTACGGGACGTCGAGGGCGACATCCGCTTTCACGACGTACAGTTCGGCTACACCCCGGGCCGTCCGGTGCTGCCCGGGCTCACGCTGCAGGTGCCCGCCGG
The DNA here is from genome assembly GCF_010727475.1 of Mycolicibacterium mageritense. Lineage (NCBI taxonomy): Bacteria > Bacillati > Actinomycetota > Actinomycetes > Mycobacteriales > Mycobacteriaceae > Mycobacterium > Mycolicibacterium mageritense. The sequence goes on along the minus strand of NZ_AP022567.1, from coordinate 1,115,879 downwards.
ACAGACCGTCGCGCTGGTCGGCACCACCGGCGCGGGCAAGACCACCATCGCCAAACTGATCGCGCGGTTCTACGACCCGACGGCCGGCTCGGTCACGCTCGACGGCATCGACCTGCGCGACGTGGCACAGTCCGAACTGCGCCGTCACGTCGTGATGGTGACGCAGGAGAACTTCATGTTCGAGGGCACCGTCGCGGACAACATCCGGTTCGGCAGGCCCGACGCCACCGACGCGGAGGTCCGGGCGGCTGCCGAGGCCGTCGGCGCCGACCGGTTCGTCGACGCACTGCCCGAGGGCTACGACACCGATGTCGCCAAGCGCGGCGGCCGGCTCTCGGCGGGCCAGCGCCAGCTGATCGCGTTCGCGCGGGCGTTCCTGGCCGACCCGGCTGTGCTGATTCTCGACGAGGCGACGTCGTCGCTGGACATCCCCAGCGAGCGGATGGTGCAGCGGGCCCTGGAAACCGTGCTGACCGACCGGACCGCACTGGTGATCGCGCACCGGCTCTCGACCGTGCAGATCGCCGACCGTGTGCTGGTGCTCGAGCACGGCCGCATCGTCGAGGACGGTCCGCCCGGCGAACTCATCGGCCGCACCGACGGTGCTTACGCCGCGTTGCACCGCGCGTGGGTGGATTCACTGGCTTGATCACCGCTCGGCGTGCGCCCGGCCGGTGCGCACCCACACGACGCCGAAGAACAACAGCGTGAGGGCAAGCGGAATCAGCCCGATCGACCAGCTCAGCGGCAGCGGCGGTCCTGGCTGACCGAGCACGTCGATCTTGAGATCGCCCGTGCCCACGCCCTGCGGGCCGTCGATCTCGAACCGCAAGGTCCAGGTGCCCGGTGCGTCGAGGGAGCGCACGTCGAGTCCCCACACGCTGCGGTTGCGCGGATGCCGGGCGAGCCGGTCGGTGTCGGAACCGCCGTCGGGTGCGATCTCGGTGAGGGTGCCGGACTTGTCGGCGATGCCGCCCCGGGGTTCGAACGTGAAGTCGAGCGACTGCATGGCGCGCAGCGGCCACACCGTGAAGCCGACCGTCATGGGGTACGGCCCGACCTCGACGTGCTCGGTGTGCACGATGTAGTCGAGCGGATCGGCCGACGCTGCAGGCGCCACCCCGAGCGCGAGCAGGACCACGGCGCCCAGCGTCGCTGCCAGCGCCCGCAACCGGGCCCTCACGCCGCGACCGCCACGGCGTCGCGTACGGCCGGGGCGGCACCACACGCCCGCATCGCCTGCCCCAAGCGCTGTGTGGCCGCGCCGAGTACGGCACCGAGCACGGCCGCCGCGGCGGACGTCGCCGCGACGTTCGCGGCGGGCTCACCGTCCATGCCCGACCCGAGCCACCAGCTGATCGCAACGGCTCCTGCCGCGCCCAGGCCCGCCAACAGCCACGCGTTCGCACCGCGCCACCGCAGCACCAACTCGACGACGATGCCGAAGACGAATACGCACGCGGGCACGATCAGCATGTCGACCGGGAAGCGCAGTTCGACGTAGTCGCGCAGCGCCAGGTTCTGCACCTTGGCATACCAGCCCACCGCCCACTCGGCGTATGGCCACATCACGGCATTGACCAGCAGCGTGAGCGCCCCGGTGCCCACTGCGCCGCCGCGCGGCAGCACCTGTGACCCCAGCAGCACGCAGACCAGCGGAATGGTGACCCACGTGACCGTGAACCAGTCGATGCGGGTGTCGAAATGCAGGTCGGCCAGCGCGGTGCTGGTGATCGACGCGTACGCACCGAACGCGGCGATGGCGGTCATGAAACCCCAACGGCCCCAGCGGTGTTCCCGGGCCGCGGCGAACACGATAGCGGTGCCGATCATCGTCACGCAGATCGACGTCAGCCAGCCCTGATGTGGTGGCGACGCGATCGTCACGTCGAATCCGTAAAGCCCGTGCCACCATTCGTCCCACAGCCCGTACAACAGGAAGGACGCCGCCGCGATCCCCCCGACGAGGTAGCCGATGGGCGCGGAGAACACTCCGAGCACTTTCACCGCGCGGCCGCCGACGGCCGGGTCGGGTACGGCACCGTTGCGTTGCGCCGCGGTCGCCCGCAACACCATGGCCAGGCTCGTCAGTCCGGCGATCGCGCCACCGGAGTAGACGAACAGGTGCGGCAGCGTGAAGAAGCTGTCCGGTCCGACATCGCTGTGCCAGCCGATGTCCCACGTCAGTCCCGAGAGCGAGATGAGCGTGCCTGCCAGCATCACGAATGCCGGAAACTTTCCTGTTGCTTTCATCCCCTAGCCTTTCGTCGTGACGCTGAGCACGGCGTCGTAGCTGTCCGGACCGTTCTTGATGCGCACGGTGATCTCCCACTGGCCGGGCATCGACAGATCGACGTCGCCGCGGTATTCGCCGTCGGCGGCCGCGGTGGCAACGACAGGCGGTGTGGCATGGCCCATTTGGGGCATGGCAGGCTCGAACGTCACCGAATCCGGCGTCGGTATCTCGCCCGCGCTGCCCTCGATCTGCACGGTCAGGCTGTTGACACCGACCTTGGGCGGGTCACCCTTCAGGCGCACGAGGTACGGCCCTGCCGTGGCCTCGGCCGCGGTCGCTGCCTGCGGTCTCGGCCACAACAGCCACAACGTACCGGCGCCCACAACGACGGCGATGACCACGATGCCGATCAGGCGGAAGCGGTTCACGGAACCTCGATTTCGGTTGGCGCGGTGAGGATTGCGTAGTCCCGTTCGGATTGCACCCACACCTTGTACCGGCCGGGCAGGGCGAACGTGTAGGTGAATCGGACCTCGGGCCCGTATCGGGCCACCGACTCGTCGGGTTGCCCGCCTGCAGCGCCTGGTGCAGGCGGCACCATCGCGTGCCCGTGCGACCAGATCGGCGCTGCCAAGGCCTGTTCACCGACGTCGGAGCCACGCGCGGGCAGCGGACCGATCACCATGAGATGACCGGTCATGCCGAGCCACGGTTGCAGATCGGCGGCGTCGCCGAAGCGGGCCCGGATGCTGCTGGGCGTGCCGGCTTTGGCCACTGTCGCGGTGATCTCGCCGTCCGACGGCGTGGCGGCGCGGGGCGGTGTCCCGGGGGATCCGCCGGGTATCGAGCCGCGCACCAGCTGCACGCCACCACCGCGGCGGGCGAGTTCGGCTGCCACCGCGTAGGTTCCGTGTTCGCCCGCATCGAATTGCACCTCGTAACGGCCGGGTGCGACCCGGACCGGATGCAGGTGGGACATGTTGCCGGACGGCGAGACCGCGATCAGGTGGATGAGCGCACCGTGGTGGATCAGCAGGTCATCCACGGGCCGGCCGGTCGACGAGTCGGTGACGTCCAACCGCATGGCTGCGCCCTGCATGGACACCGCGAGATTGACGGGCGGCCGCGAATAGTCGACGGGGGTCAGCGAATTCGCGGCGACGAGCGCGTATGGGTCGGCGAGGTTGTCCAGGGTGGGATCGAGGTCGCGCCCCGGTTGCGGCGGCGGAGGCGAGTACGCGGAGAGCACGGCCCCGGTCACGGCAACTGTCAGTGCCACCACCATGCCGGTCGCCGGGATCAGGGCCACCCAGTGCCTGCGCGCGCGCAACGCTACGCCGAGCGACACGATGAGCAGTGCTCCGGCCGCGAAGAAGCCGTAGTCACTGGCCTTCTTCCAGGGTGGGAGCACCTGCATCGGAACCAGAAACGGGATGCGCGCCACGGTGTTTCCGTCGTCGACGAGCAGCTCCCATGGACCGGCCCGGTCGATGTCGAGCGTCGCCGAGTGGATGCCCGGTGCGTCGAGGTCCACCTGTCCGGTGCTGGCCGTGGCGCCCGGCGCGGTGGCGGTGAGCCGCAAGATGCCCGGGGCGCCGCCGCGATGGCTCACCACGTCGACGTGCAACGGCCCGAGCACCGGGCCGACGCGGCGGATGATCACCGTGAGTTCACGATTGCCCAGGGTCTGCGCGACGTGGACGTCGGTGTCCGATGCGGCGCCGTCGGCGCGCACTGTGGGAGCCCAGAGCAGCAGTGTCATCATCACCAGCATGCCCAGCGCGAGCACGCGTGTCAGTAGGGTTTTCCCCCAACCGCATACGTTGTCCACCAAGCCAGTATTAGCAAAAACTACAGCTTCTCGATGTCGGGCAGCGTCCACGTCTTGTCGAACAGGGCTTGCTTCGGACCGTAGAGGCGGAACAACACCTCGAACCGCCCGCCCGGATCGGTCGGAATCCAGTTCGCCTCGTGACCATCCGGTGCGGCCGGGCCGATGAAAATGTCGACGGACCCGTCGGCGTTTGCTGCGAGGTCGGGAAGGTGTGACGAGCGGCTCGCGTGGGGCAGGTCGCGGATCAACGCGTGGGCGTCCCGGTCGTACACCGTGGCCGACCAGTACAGCGAAACCGGGGGGTCGGCGGGCACCCGCAGCCGGTAGGTCGCGGAGCCGTCGAACGGGCTGCCTTCGCGGTCCGCGATGGCCATGACATAAAACTGGCCCTGCCCAAGGTGTTTGGCGCTGAAGTAGATGAACGAGTACAGGATGCCGCGGTCGTCGACCGGGTAGCTGTCCGGATCGGCGAATCCGGTTTGCATGCCCCGCACCACGTCGGGCGATGCCGGAACCGCCCAGTGCGTACCTTCGAAATACGGTGAGGCGAAAAACCGTGGATAGTTGGCGTCGAGCCAGTCGTGCGCGTCGGCGGCGGCCGCGTCCAGCAGATCTGTGTCGCCGGGCGTGAACGGTTTGCCCTTCTCGATGCCGATCGACTTGAGCACGGAGATCATCACCCGGTCCCGCTGCAGCCACGGCTCACGCTGGACGAACCGGTCGAGCAGCTCGAAGAACCGGCGATCGTAAGGGATCGTGTTGTCGTACAGCACATCCGATGCGTCGATGAACGTGGTCGGTTGTGCGGGCTGCGACAGCGGATAGAACTGGATGCGCCTGCCGTAATCGGCCGCGGCCGTGACGTCGGCGGCACTGCTGGAGGCGACGTTGGACCGCAACGCGCCGAACCCGGTGTACGTCGCCGACGGTAGCGCGACGTACCCGTCGGGCACGTCGCCGCGGTGATCCGGCGGCAGGATCAGGTATTTGCCGCCCTTGCCCTTGTCGACACCGGCGGGGCCGACGTCCTCGAGGGCCTCCTGCCAGCCGTTGTCGACCGACCCAGTGATCGAACCGCCTTCCGCGGGCGGGATTTCGAGCACCATCGGGCCGACGTCGCGGGTGTTGTAGAACGGGAAGAAGTACAGCGTGTCCGGATTGGGGGTGAGAGTCTGGTTTTTCCAATTGAGGAGTCGCGACCAGAAGACCACCTGGTTGTCGGAGGCGCCGATGCCTGCGGACGCCTGCCGGAGCAGTTCGAAATTGACTGCGGGCATGCCCCAGATCACGGCTTGCACAGCGCGGGATCGCACCAGTTCATCCACGGATTCACGCTAGCCCAGTACGCGTGCTGTTGCCTTCATTCTATCGGGAATTCCGGGTGTTCATGAGGCCCTGATTTTTGCTTCATAATCGCTCGCACGATCCGAACTGGAGGGGGCGCGGGTGGTGGCTTATACGTTGGATCTCGACGAGATCGACCGGACGTCGATGCCGCTTGTCGGTGGCAAGGGCGCGCGGCTGGGTGAACTGCGCCGCATCGGGGGGATCCGGGTGCCCGACGGGTTCTGTGTCACGACCGCGGCGTTCGGCCGGTTCATGGCCGCGGTGCCGTCGATCGGCGAGCGGCTCGATGCGCTGTCGGGCCTGACCGCCGACGACCAATCAGCCGTCGGCGAGCTGAGTGCACAGGTGCGCCATGCGCTGGAAGAGACCGTTGTGCCCCGTGACATCGCGGCAGCGATCCGCGGTGCCCTGAGGCCGCAGGATGCCTACGCGGTGCGTTCCAGCGCGACGGCCGAGGATCTCGCGGCCGCGTCGTTCGCGGGCCAGCAGGACTCGTTCCTCGACGTGGCGGGCGCGGACGAGGTCGTCCGGCACGTCAAACGATGCTGGGCGTCGCTGTTCACCGAGCGAGCTGTCGCCTACCGCCTGCGAAAGGGGTTCGACCACAGACAGATCCACATGGCGGTCGTGGTGCAACACATGGTCGCGGCGCAGGCGGCCGGCGTGCTGTTCACCGCGGACCCGGTGTCCGGCAACCGGAAGGTGACCACGGTGGAGGCCGTCGTGGGCCTGGGGGACGCCCTGGTGTCCGGGCAAGCCGACGCCGATCGCTACACGGTGCGCGACGCACGAGTGGAGGCCTCGATCCGGGGACCGCAGCCCGTGCTCACCGAACCGCAGGTGCTGCGGCTGGCCGAGCTGGGCCGCCGTGTCGAAAGACACTTCGGCCACCCGCAGGACATCGAATGGTGCCTGCTCGACGATGACTTCCACCTCGTCCAGGCGCGGCCCGTCACGACCCTGTTCCCGATCCCCGACGCCGGAGACACGCAGCACCACGTCTACCTGTCGGTCGGCCATCAGCAGATGATGACCGACGCGATGACACCCCTGGGCCTGTCGGTGTGGCAACTCACCACCAAGAGGCCCATGGCCGAGGCCGGCGGACGGTTGTTCGTCGATGTCACAAAGGTGCTCGAAACACCTTCCACCCGAGACGAATTCGTCGCGGGCTTCCTGAGATCGGACCCGCTGACGGGTGCCGCACTGCAGGCCGTGCTCGATCGCGTCGACTTCGTCCGTCCGGTCGTGGGCCGGGTCGCCCCGCCCGCAACCCCGCCCCCAACCGCGATTGAGACCGATCCAGCACTCGTCACGGCACTGATCGAGCAGGGCCAGGCCGGCGTAGCGGCGCTGAAACGCGACATCGAGCCGCTGTCCGGCCCGGCCCTGCTGGACTTCATCGTGGCCGACTTCGCCGAGCTGCAACGGGTTCTGTTCGCGCCGGCGAGCAATCAGGCGATCGTCGCCGGGATGGACGCGGCCCAGTGGCTCAACGACCACCTGCTGGAGTGGCTCGGCGAAAAGAACCCGGCCGACACTCTCACGCAGTCCGTGCCTCACAACGTCACCTCGGAGATGGGGCTCGCGCTGCTCGACGTCGCCGACGCGATGCGGCCGTACCCCGACGTGGTGGCGGTGCTCGAGCGCTCCGGACCAGAGGATGACGTGCTGGCCGCGCTCGCCGGACTGCCTGGTGAGCACGCCCTGCGCGAGTTCCTCGACCGGTACGGCATGCGGTGCGCCGGCGAGATCGACATCACCAGACCCCGCTGGAGCGAGCAACCCGGCACGCTCGTCGCTCCGATCCTCGCCAACATCAAGAACTTCGGGCCGGGCGAGGCGCGGCGCCGCTTCGAGGACGGTCTGCGCCAAGCCGCAGCGAAAGAACACGAGCTGCTGACCCGGTTGCGGGCGCTGCCAGACGGGGAGCGCAAGGCCGCCGAGACCAAGCTGATGATCGACCGCGTCCGCACCTTCGCGGGGTACCGCGAATACCCCAAGTACGGCATGGTCAGCCGCTACTTCATCTACAAGCAGGCCCTGCTCCGCGAGGCCGAACGCCTCGTCGGCTCAGGCGTCTTGCGAGAGCGCGACGACATCTTCTACCTGAGGCTGGACGAGCTCCGGGACGTCGTGCGGACCCACCGTGTGGACGTGCAGCTGATCCACGAGCGGAGGGCAGCGTTTCAGGGTTACCAAGCGCTGCGGCCGCCGCGCGTGCTGACATCGGACGGCGAGGCCATCACCGGTGGCTACCGCCGCGCGGATCTTCCACCCGGTGCGCTGGCCGGCCTCGGCGTCTCGGCAGGCACCGTCGAGGGGCGGGCCCGCGTCGTCACCGACATCGCGCGCGCCGAACTGGAACCCGGCGACATCCTGGTCACCGCGTTCACCGATCCCAGCTGGACCCCGCTGTTCGTCGGGATCACCGGGCTGGTGACCGAGGTTGGCGGGTTGATGACGCACGGCGCGGTGATCGCCCGCGAGTACGGGCTGCCCGCGGTCGTCGGCGTCCAAGACGCCACCACCCTGATTCGCGACGGCCGGCGCATCCGCGTGCACGGCACCGAGGGCTACGTCGAGATCCTGTCCTAGTTTCCCTGCGCGAGCAGACGCGTGGGTACCCAAAAATGCTCGAAAAAGGGTACTTTGGCGTCTGCTCGCCGGAAGAACTCAGCGCACGGTGTCGAAGAACGCCCGCACGTCGTCGACGAACAGCTCGGGCTGCTCGAATGCCGCGAAGTGTCCGCCGCGCGGCATCTTGGTGAAATGCGTGACGTTGTAGCCGGCCTCGCACCAACTGCGGGGCGCGCGCAGGATCTCCAGCGGGAACGACGCGACGCCGGTCGGCAGGCTGACGTATTCGCCGCCGCCCCAGGTGTCATGGCTTTCCCAGTACAGCCGGGCTGACGATGCCGCCGACGCGGTGAGCCAGTACAGCATGACGTTGTCGAGCATTTCGTCTTTGCTGACCACGTTTTCGGGGTTGCCGTCGCAGTCCATCCACGACCAGAACTTCTCGACGATCCACGCCAGCTGGCCGACGGGCGAATCCACCAGGCCGTAGCCGACGGTCTGCGGCCGGGTGGACTGCTGCTTCATGTAGCCCGAATCCCACTTGCGGTAGTAGTCGATGCGGGCCAGCGCCTGCTGCAGATCCTCGGTCATCTCACCGAGGCCCTCGGCGGGCGGCTGTGCGATCGGCATGTTGACGTGGATGGCGACGCAATGCCCGATGTTGCGGCCCATCTGCGTCGTCACCGCCGCTCCCCAGTCGCCGCCCTGCGCGCCGTAGCGGTCGTACCCCAATCGCACCATCAACGTGTCCCACGCCTGCGCGATCTTCTGGATGCCCCAACCGGTTGTGGTGGGCTTGCCCGAGAAGCCGTAACCCGGCAGTGACGGGCACACCACGTGGAACCCGGCCTCGGTCAGCGGTTCGATCACCTTGTGGAATTCGACGATCGATCCCGGCCAGCCGTGCGTGATCAGCAGCGGGAACGCGTCCTCGCGCGTCGAGCGCTGATGGATGAAATGGATGTCCAGCCCGTCGATCTCGGTGGTGAAGTGGTCGAAGCGGTTGAGTGCGGCTTCGCGGGCACGCCAGTCGTAGCTGTTGGCCCAGTAGTCGGCCAGTTCGCGGGTGTAGGCCAGTGGGATGCCCTGAGTCCAGTCGTCGACGCATTCGGCGTCAGGCCAGCGGGTGCGCGCCAGCCGCTGCTTGAGGTCGTCGAGATCGGCGTCGGGGATTGCGATGCGGAACGGGCGGATCTCTGCAGAGGTCATACGGCCATCTTGTCAGGGGATCTGGCGCAGCAGGCGGGCCTTGGACACGGCCTCATGCCGGTTACGGGCGCCGAGTTTTGCTGCAGCACTGCGCAGATAGCTCTTGACGGTCTCCGGTCGCAGCGAAAGCCGTTCGGCGGCTTCGGCATTGGTGCAGCCGAGGGCCACCTGGGCGAGCACGTCGACCTCGCGTGCGGTGAGCGGTGCGCTCGCTGGGGCGTCGCCACGCAGGGCGCCGGCCAGTCGATCGGCGAGGTCGCGTAGCGGGCCTGCCAACGCGGGGGTTTCGGCCGCCAGGCGCCGCATATCGGCGTACACCGAACGGATCTGCTCGGTGTCGGCGGGCTGGTCGCCGAAGTTGGCCAGTGCGGCTTCCCGCATCCGCATCCGGCGGTCCACCTCGTCGCGTACGCGTAGTTCTTCGCTGAGCCGCTGGGCCGAGGCCATCATCGCGGTGGCCGTGCGGTCGCCGATGGGGGCGCTGCTGCGGTACGCGCCGTACAGCACGGCCCGGGCCTTGCCCGCGACGACGACCGGCACCGCGAGGATCGACCGGATGCCCTCGGACAGCACGGGCTCGTCGTAGTCGTGCGTGATGGTCGACGAACGGCGGTAGTCGGGCACCGAGATCGGGCGGCGCATCACCACGCTCGCACCACCCAGCCCGGCGCTGGGCCGGACCGCGAGACCTCGCATGGCCCCGGTGCGGGTGCCGAAGAATTCGCTCAGCAAAAGGGTGCCGTCGTACACCTCACCGCCGAACACCATGGGCAGGCCGGTGTCGGTGGCCATGTGCCGTAATTCGGCGCGGACCGCGTCGGCGTCACGCGGCCGCAGCAGCGAGGGGCGCATCGCGGATACCCACTTTCGGGGGTAGCGGTCGGACTATGTGACGTAGAGCATAGCTTTTATGGTGACCGACGAAACCAACACGGCCCGCTACCGCCACGCTCGTGACCAGCTCGTGGCGAGTATCTCCGATTACGACAAGGCCGTCGAGACGTTCACGTGGCCCGAGCTGACCGGCACGTTCAACTGGGCGATCGACTGGTTCGACGCCATCGCGCGCGACAACGACCGCACCGCGCTGTGGATCGTCGAGGAGGACGGGTCCGAGCGCCAGATCAGCTTCGCCGACATGTCGCACCGCTCTGACCGTGTCGCGACCTGGCTGCGCGGGCTGGGTGTCGGCAAAGGCGATCGCGTCATTCTCATGCTCGGCAACCAGGTCGAACTGTGGGAGGCCATGCTCGCCGTCGCCAAACTCGGCGCGGTCATCATGCCGACCACCGGTGCACTGGGCACTGCGGATCTGGCCGACCGGATCGGTCGCGGCGGCGCGGGCTTCGTGATCGCCAACGCCGCGGACACCGACAAGTTCGCCGATGTGCCCGGGGACTACACCCGTATCGTCGTGGGTGCACCGGTGCCGGGCTGGCACACCTACACCGATGCCTACGACGTCGAGCCCGAACGGTTCGAAGCGGTCACGACGGTCGAGGATCCGCTGCTGATCTACTTCACGTCGGGCACCACCAGCAAGCCCAAGCTGGTCGAGCATTCGCAGGTCAGCTATCCCGTCGGGCACCTGACGACCATGGCGTGGATCGGCGTCAAGCCGGGCGACGTGCACCTGGCGATCAGCTCGCCCGGGTGGGCCAAGCACGCCTGGAGCTGTTTCTTCGCCCCGTGGATCGCCGAGGCCACGATCTTCGTCTACAACTACGCACGGTTCGACGCCGCGGCGCTGCTCGCGCAGTTGCGCCGGGCCGGCGTCAACACGTTCTGCGCGCCGCCGACCGTGTGGCGCATGTTGATCCAGTCGGATCTCGGCGCGAAGCCCGAGGGGCTGCGGGAAATCCTCGGCGCCGGCGAACCGCTCAACCCCGACGTCATCGCCCAGGTCGAAAAGGCCTGGGGGCTGACGATCCGCGACGGGTTCGGTCAGACCGAGACCACGCTGCAGGTCGGCAACACGCCCGGTCAGCCCGTCAAACCCGGGTCGATGGGCCGGCCCATGCCGGGTGTCCCGGTTGTGCTGGTCGACCCCATCACCGGTGAGCTCGCCGACGAGGGCGAGATCTGCCTGGACCTCGGCAAGAACCCGCGCAACCTCATGACCGGGTATCTCGGTGACGCGCAACGCAACGAGGCCGTCATGGCGGGCGGGTACTACCACACGGGTGACGTCGCGAGCCGCGATAACGACGGGTACATCACCTACATCGGGCGCACCGACGACGTGTTCAAATCCAGTGACTACAAGGTGTCGCCGTTCGAACTGGAAAGCGTGCTCATCGAGCATCCGGCGGTGGTCGAGGCCGCGGTGGTGCCGCAGCCCGACGACACCAGGCTCGCGGTGCCCAAGGCGTACGTGGCGCTGGCCGATGGCTGGGATGCCAACGCCGACACCGCGAAAGCCGTCATGGAGTACGCGCGCGATCACCTGGCGCCGTACCTCAAGGTGCGCAGACTCGAGTTCTTCGAGTTGCCCAAGACCATTTCCGGCAAGATCCGCCGCGTCGAGTTGCGCAACCGCGAAGACGCGGCTCATCAAGCCGGCGAACCCATTTCAACCGAATACCGATACGAGGATCTTGTGGAATGAAGTCATACGACGCAGGCCCCACGGATGCGGCCGTCTTGGAGGAGACCATCGGGGCGCGCTTCGAGCAAATCGTGGCCGCGGGCCCGGGCGCCGAGGCGCTGGTGGAGGTGGCGACGGGCCGGCGCTGGACCTACGCCGAGCTCAACGCCGAGATCGACGCATTGGCACGGGGTCTCATGGCCCTCGGCGTGGCCAAGGGGGATCGGGTCGGCATCTGGGCGCCCAACTGTGCCGAATGGGTGATGACGCAGTTCGCGACGGCCAAGATCGGCGCGATCCTGGTCAACATCAACCCGGCCTACCGCACCCACGAATTGGCGTACGTGCTCAAGCAATCCGGTGTGCGCACGTTGATCTCGGCGACCGCGTTCAAGTCCTCCGACAACGTGACCATGGTGGCCGAGGTGCGGGCAGACTGCCCGGAGCTGCGGGACATCATCTTCCTGGGCACGCTGGACTGGGACCGCCTGCACACCGAGCAGGTCTCCGCCGACCGGTTGCGGGAGCGGGGTGCCGAGCTGTCCAACACCGATCCCATCAACATCCAATATACCTCGGGGACAACGGGTTTCCCGAAGGGCGCCACGCTGAGCCACCGCAACATCCTCAACAACGGCTACTTCGTCACCGAGTTGATCAACCTGACCGCGGATGACCGGCTGTGCATTCCCGTGCCGTTCTACCACTGCTTCGGCATGGTCATGGGCACCCTCGGCGCCGTCACGCACGGCGCGACCATCGTGATTCCCGCACCTGGCTTCGACCCCGGTGCGACCCTGACCGCGATCCAGGCCGAACGCTGCACGGGCGTGTACGGGGTGCCGACCATGTTCATCGCGATGCTGGGCCACCCCGACTTCGCGCAGTTCGACCTGTCGTCGCTGCGGACCGGCATCATGGCCGGATCGGTATGCCCGATCGAGGTCATGAAGCGTGTGGTGGCCGACATGCACATGGCCGAGGTCGCGATCTGCTACGGCATGACCGAGACGTCCCCGGTGTCGTGCCAGACGTTGCACGACGACGACCTCGACCGGCGTACCGCCACGATCGGCCGGGCCCACCCGCACGTGGAGATCAAGATTGTCGACCCGGACACGGGCGAGACCGTCGAACGGGGCCTGCCGGGCGAGTTCTGCACGCGCGGCTACTCGGTGATGCTGGGCTATTGGGACGACGACGCCAAAACGCACGAGGTGATCGACGATGACGGCTGGATGCACACCGGAGACCTGGCCGTCATGCGCGAGGACGGATACTGCACGATCGTCGGCCGCATCAAGGACATGGTGATCCGCGGCGGCGAGAACGTCTATCCCCGGGAGATCGAGGAGTTCCTCTACACCCACCCCGACATCGACGATGCGCAGGTCATCGGTGTGCCCGACGAGCGCTACGGCGAAGAGATCTGCGCGTGGATCCGGATGAAACCCGGCCGTGCGCCGCTCGACGCCGCTGCGGTGCGTGAGTTCGCGACCGGCAAACTGGCGCACTACAAGATCCCGCGCTACATCCACATCGTCGACGACTTCCCGATGACCGTCACGGGCAAGATCCGCAAGGTCGACATGCGCGCCGAGAGCATTCGGGTGCTGGGCCTGGATTAGTTTTCGGCCGCCGGGCGGTCAATATGGTGTGAGGTTCTTGCAGGTGCTCGGCCGCAGGTTGTGTGCGGTGCTGGCCGCGACGTCGGCGGTGCTGCATGTGTTGATGCTCGGGCATGCGGCCAATCCGGTGGCAGGCGGTCTGCTCGCGGTGATGATCGTCGGGTGTCTGTACTGTGCGCGTGATCTGTGGCGGCGCGGTACGCCGGGCGTGTGGTGCACGGTCGCGCTGATGAACCTGGCGATGATCGCGCTGCACACGCCCATGCCTACGCATCACCACGGCACAGGTGGCGGACCGGTGCCCGCTCAGTCCACCCTGATGAGCCTGACCGTGTCGCTGGCGCTCGCCGAGGTCGTGATCGCCGGCGCGGTGCTGTACTGCTCGACGCGCAATCGGTCTGTTGAGCCGGGTATTTGAAACTCAGATCTGGCACCTGACAGTGGCGGCCGGTTCGGCTTCAATGTCCCTCCGGCGGCGCTGTGACGAGTGTGCAGGTTCTTGGGCTGTTGCCCACGACTTCGGCACGAGAACCTACACACTCGTCACAGCGCCTGGCACAGGACATTACCGACGGATCGCCGCCCCGGGCGCGCACGCGTGCGGATTGTGGTTGAGCACCGATTCGTCGATCAGAACGCGGGTGACACGTCGCGGCGTAGAGGTTGACAGGATGCTGATGAGTGCCGGCACATCCGCCTCACGCCAGCAGCGGGCCCAATCGCGTTGCACAGTCCCGCAATACGGGGAGTTGCCGCGCCAGTAGCTGGTCCTGATCGACCCGCCCGGACATCGCGACGGCCGCGACCAGCGCACCGGCCGGTGAGCGGACCGGCACGGCCACACACGCCGATTCCTCACGCAGTTCGCCGGTCTGGCTTGCGGTGTCGCTGCTGCGGACCGTCTCGAGCTCGGCGGCCAGCGCCGATCGGGACGTCACGGTGCGGTCGGTCAGCGCACCCAGCGGATAGGTCAGCAGCGCGTCGGCGTCGCGTTTCTCGGCCAGCAGCAGCTTGCCCACGGCACACGCATGGAGGTGATGGTTGAGCACGGATTCCTCTGCAGGCGGCGGATATTCGTCGTCGGAGTCGGCCAGCCGCACCGAGGTGTTGGTGAAGTAGAACAGGTGCACGCCGAACCGCACCGACAGTCGCAGCTCGGCCAACGTCTCCCGGGCCGCGGTGCACACCGTCGGCGATACCGCGGCGTCGATCAGCACGCCCATGCGCGGCCCGAGTGAGAAACCCGAAAGGTCGGGCAGCCGAACGATATAGCCGTCGGCGACAAGAAGGTTCAGCAGTCGATAGGTGGTGGCCGACGGCATCGCGAGCCGTTCGGCGATCTCTTTCGCGGTGACGCCGACGCCGGCCAGCGCGACCGCTTCGAGCACCTGCAGGGCGCTCTGGACGGCCTTGGGCTGGCGGCCGGACAGCGCGCCGTCGGCGGGACTCATCGACGCACCTCCCACGGGTTGTAGTCGGCGAACACGTCGCCCGCGACGGTTTCGTCGAAGACGCCGACCCGCTCGGCGAGGTCGGGGACGGTACGGTGCCGAATGGCGAAAACCCCGAAGCCCGTTGCCAAGAGCCCAGCGTAGACGGCGGTGGCGATCCACACGGGTGATTCGACGGTCAGCGCGGCCCACCCGATGATCGCGATCATCATCGCAGCCGTGGCCAGCCCGACCACCAACGGTGTCCAGGTGAGTTCGCCGATGCGCCGCAGGAACGCCGGGGTGGCCAGACACACCAGCAGATACGCCCCGATGTATCCGTGTGCGGACACCGCCAGCAGCCCGACGAGCACTTCACGGCTCGAGCCCGCGATGAACAGGTAACCCACCGGCACCGCGACGACGAGCGGCATCGCGAGGCACAGCGCCACATGTGGTGTGCGGAAGACCCGATGGGCGCGGCCGACCCGCCCCGAGACCACGCCCTCGCGGCCCATCGCGAACAGCGTGCGCGAAAGTGCGGTGGTCGAGCCGATCACGCACGCGAACCATGAAGCGGTGATGCCCATTTCCATCACGATCGACAACGCGACCGACGCCGTGCCGGCCGACTCGGGCAGGGTCAGCACGATGGGCACCGAACCGATGCCGGCCCGGATGCTTCCCGTGGACTGCATGGCCGCGGCGAATGTATAGAGCACCCCGAGCGCCAGCGGTGTCCAGCGGATGGCGCGTGTGACGGTGACGAAGGGCCGCTGGGCCTCCCGGGCCACGGTGGACGCGCTCTCGAACCCGACGTAGGACGTGATGGCCAGCAGAAGTGCGAAGCCGAGTGCCGAGTGTGATTCGGGAACAGTCGTTTTCGGCGGATCGTGGCCCCCTGTCACCGATCCGGTGAATGCGATCACCAGGACGGCCGCGGCCGCCGCGATCGCGAACACCTCGACAGTCAGTGAGGTTCTGGCCGAGAGCCGGACGCCGCGCACCATGAGCAGCAGTGCCACCGCGCCCACCAGTACCGCCAGCACCGCGACCGTCGCCTGGGTGTCAGGTACACCCAACCGGCTCAGCAGGACCGTGAGATAGCTTGCGGCGCCGAGGGTGCTGGCCATCGCGGCGCCCGCGTAGCCGATCACGACCGACCACCCGGCCGCGATGCCGGGAATCGGCCCGAGCCCCTTCACGGTGTAGCTGTACAGCCCGCTGACCGCGACCATGCGCGTGGAGAACTGTGCCGCGCAGTAGCCGACGGCGGTCATCAGCAGCGCTGTCACCACGAACACGCCGAGCGTCGCGCCGCCCGCCGCGGGCATTACCAGTGCGGGCAACGTCACCATGACCGCCGACGGCGCGACTGCCGACACGGACTGACCCAGAACCTGGGCGAACGAGAGCTGCGCGCGCCGGAGCCCCGAGACCGGCGAGCTGCTCCTCATCCCTTTACGAGGGCCCGGTTGCCGTCTCACCCGTCGCAACGTAGCCCATCGCGGGCGGCTCCGACAGCACAAAGCCCGGAAAATCTTCAAATGAGAATCCGGACCCTTCGACATCCCGCTGACGCTCTGCCCCGGGCGGTCAACAGGGCCTTTTCGGAGGGCTCGAATGAGAATCGCGAACCATTTCAAATGAGAATGGAAAACAGCGAAATACTCATTCGAAATAAGTGGTGACGCGCACCACATCGATGCGTAAGCATGACGTTCATGACATCCGTGCTCAGCTCAGAACTGGACCCACGCACCGTCGAATTCACCGCCGCGCCCCGGCGCATGTTCGTCGACGGCCAACGGGTCGACGCGTTGTCCGGCCGGCGGTTCGACACCGTCGACCCCGCCACCGAGCAGGTCATCACCACCGTCCCGCACAGCGGTCCCGAGGACGTCGAACGCGCGGTGGCCGCGGCCCGGCGCGCCTTCGAAGACGGCCCGTGGCCGGCCATGACCCCGGCCGAGCGGCAGAAGGTGCTGTGGCGCATCGCAGAGGGCATCACCGCGCGGGCCGACCAGTTCGCCCAGCTGGAGAGCATCGACAACGGCAAGTCCGTAGCGGTCGCCAAGGCCGTCGACGTCACGTGGGCCGCGGAGATCTTCCACTACTACGCCGGCTGGGCCACCAAGATCGAGGGCCGCACCATCCCGGTGTCGGTGCCGTGGGCTCCGGGTGCGACGTTCCACGCCTTCACGCTGCGCGGGCCCGTCGGCGTGTGCGCCCAGATCATCCCGTGGAACTTCCCGCTGGTCATGGCCGCGTTCAAAGTCGCACCGGCGCTGGCGTGCGGCAATACCGTGATCCTCAAACCCGCCGAGCAGACCCCGCTGACCGCGCTGCTGCTGGCCGAGGTGATCGCCGAGGCCGGTGTGCCCGCAGGCGTGTTCAACCTGCTGACCGGCTTCGGGGACATCGGCGCCGCGCTGTCCGCGCACGACGGCGTCGACAAGGTCGCCTTCACGGGATCCACCGAGGTGGGCCGCAAGATCGTCAACGCCGCATCGGGCAACCTCAAGAAAGTCTCGCTCGAGCTCGGCGGCAAGAGCCCGCAGGTGGTCTTCGCCGATGCGGATCTGGAGGCCGCGATCCCCGGGGTGGCCGCGGGATTCCTGTTCAACCACGGCCAGACCTGCACCGCGGGCACCCGGCTGCTGGTCGAGGACGCCATCTTCGACGAGTTCACCGCGGGCGTCGCCGAGCACGCCGCCGGCCTGCGGATCGGTCCGGGCCTGGATCCCGCCAACGACATCGGCCCGCTGGTGTCGCGCGAGCAGCTCACCAAGGTCACGGGCTATCTCGACGCCGGCATCGCACAGGGGGCCCGCGCGCTGGCCGGCGGCGGCAGGCACGGCGACACCGGTTTCTACGTGCAGCCCACGCTGCTGGTCGACGTGGACCGTGAGTTCAGCGTCTACCAGGAGGAGATCTTCGGGCCGGTCGCCGTGGCGGTGCCGTTCAACCGCGACCGCGGCGTCCGCGAGGCCGCCAACGACACGCCCTATGGGCTCGCGGCCAGCGTGTGGACCCGCGACGTGTCCACCGCGCACCGGGTGGCCGCGCAGATCAAGGCGGGCACGGTGTGGGTCAACTGCCACAACGCGTTCGACACCGCATTGCCGTTCGGCGGATACAAACAATCCGGCTGGGGCCGCGAACTGGGGGAGGGCGCAGTCGCCGAATACACCCAGACCAAGGCCGTCAATATTGCGCTCTGAACAAGCCAAATGAGAATTCGGCGGAACCGCAATTCTCATTTGACCCGCCATATCCAATTCCACCGAAAGAAATGCCATGTCAACTGACGCAGTTCTGCGGATGAGCGCCGGGAGCCAGGCCCACCGCCTGGCGGGCAAGCTCGGCCCTACCGCGATCGTGTTCATGGTCGTCGCGGCCGCCGCGCCGCTGACCGTGGTCGCGGGCACGTTCCCGATCGGTATCGCGGCGGGTAACGGCGCCGCGTTCCCCGCCTCGTACGGCGTCTGCACGGTCGTGCTGCTTTTGTTCGCGGTCGGGTTCACCGCGATGACGCGCCACATCCGCGGGGCCGGCGCGTTCTACACCTACATCGCGCACGGTTTCGGCAGGCATACCGGGCTCGGCGCGGCGTTCCTGGCCCTGCTGTCCTACACGGCCGTGCAGGGCGGTGTGTACGGCTATATCGGTGCGGCACTGGGCGAGCTCGTCACGAGCCATGGTGGTCCCGCGGTGCCGTGGTACGCCTACGCACTCGCGATGATGGCGATCGTCGGCACGCTCGGCTACCGCCACATCGAACTGTCCGGCAAGGTACTCGGTGTCCTGTTGGTCTGCGAAGTCGGCATCGTGCTGGTGATCAACGTCGCGGTGATCGGCCACGGCGGTGCCGAGGGACTGTCGACGGCGGTGCTGCATCCCGGCAATTTCTTCTCGGGCGCCCCTGGAATCGCACTCATTTTCGCACTGGCCGGCTACATCGGCTTCGAGGCCACCGCGGTGTTCCGGGACGAGGCCCGCGACCCGGCTCGCACGATCCCGCGGGCGACCTACGTCGCGCTGTTGCTCATCGGCGGCTTCTACGCGCTGTCCAGCTGGGCCATGGTGACCGCGTGGGGCGATGCGGGCGCCGTCGCGCAGGCCACCGACAACCCGGCCAACATGCTCACCGACACCGCGATCCGCTACGTCGGCTCGGTGGCCGGCGACCTGGTCCAGATCTTCTTGATCACAAGCCTTTTCGCGGCACTGCTGTCGTTCCACAACGTGCTGGCGCGCTACATCTTCTCGCTCGGCAACACCCGGGCGCTGCCCGAGCGGTGCGGCCGCTCGCACCTGCGCCACGATTCCCCGCACATCGCCTCGGTCGTGCAGACCGTCTCGGCGCTCGTGCTGGTCGTCGCCTCCGTCGTGGCGCAACTCGACCCGGTCACCCAGGTGTTCACCTGGTTCGTCGGCGCGGCGTCGGTGGGAATCGTGGTGTTGATGACGCTGACATCGGCAGCCGTCGTCGTCTACTTCCGCCGCACCCGCTTCGACACCCGGCCGTGGCACACCGTGATCGCACCCACCCTCGGCTTCGTTGGCCTTGCGGTGCTTTCGGTGATGACCGCGGTCAACCTGCCGCTGCTGGTCGGCGGTTCCGACACGCTGGCCGCCATCATCGGCGTGCTGCTGGCCGGCGCCTTCCTCGGCGGTATCGCGGTCGCGATCGGCCGCCCCCATGCCGGACACCAAGACGAAAACCCCGATATCGCAAAGGAGATCGCACGATGACCGCAACCATCGAGTCCGTTCAGAAAACGGTCGCGCCCGACCATCCGCTCACGCCGCTGAGCGCCGACGAGATCCGTGCCGTGCGCCGCATCATCGACGAGAACGGCTTGTTGGGCGAGAGCGGCCGATTCGTCTACGCCGCGTTGGAGGAGCCGCACAAGAACGTCGTGTTGTCGTTCACGCCTGGTGATCCGATCGAGCGGCGGGCCCGGGTCATCATGCTGGACCGTGACAGCGGCCAGGGCACCGACCTGATCGTGTCGATCACCGAAGGGCAGATCGTGTACCGCCACGATGTGGACCCGGTGACCGACGGCCAGGTTCCGGTTCTCGACGAGGAATTCGGTGACGTCGAGGCGATCCTGCTGCAGTGTGACGAATGGCTGGCGGCGATGCGCAAGCGCGGCCTGGAACCGGAGAAGGTGCGTGCACTTCCGTTGTCGGCCGGGGCATTCGGCCATGAGGACGAGGTGGGCAAGCGTGTCGCCCGCGTGCTGGGCTTCTACCAGTTCGACGAGGCCGACCTGCCGTGGGGACACCCGATCGACGGCGTCGTCGCCCATATCGACCTCACGGCGAAGTCGGTCATGTCGGTCGTCGATCACGATGAACTGCCCTTCCCGAGCGAGCGGGCCGAGTGGGATGCCGAGCCACACGCGACGCCGACGCGTACCGACCTCAAGCCCATCGAGATCACGCAGCCCGAGGGGCCGAGCTTCACGGTCGACGGCAACAAGATCACCTGGGCCGACTGGTCGTTCCGGTTCGGCTTCGACGTTCGCGAGGGTCTGACGCTGCACCAGCTTTCGCTCAAGGACGGCGACACCGAGCGCCCGGTGATCTACCGTGCGTCGATCGCCGAGATGGTGGTGCCCTACGCGCATCCGTCGCCGTCGCGGTACTGGATCAACTATTTCGACCAGGGCGAGTACATGTTCGCCAGGTACACGAATTCCCTTGAGCTGGGCTGCGATTGTCTCGGTGAGATCAAGTACTTCGACGCCACGATCGCCGACGAGCATTGCGAGCCGCGGGTGATCAAGAACGCGATCTGCCTGCACGAGGAGGACTACGGCGTGCTGTGGAAGCACGTCGACATGTTCAACGGCATGTCCGAGGTGCGCCGGTCGCGGCGCCTGGTGATCTCGTTCTTCTTGACCATCGGCAACTACGACTACGGGTTCTACTGGTACCTGTACCTCGACGGCACCATCGAGATGGAGGTCAAGGCCACGGGTGTGGTGTTCGCGTCGGGGTACCGGGCTCCCGATCAGTTCGCGTCCGAGCTGGCACCGGGCCTGGGTGCGCCGTATCACCAGCACCTGTTCTCGGCGCGGCTGGACATGGCCGTCGACGGGCATGCCAACACGGTCGAGGAGGTCGACGCGGTCGCCGCACCGATGGGCCCCGACAATCCGTGGGGCAACGGCTTCACGCAGCAGAAGACCAAGCTGACCCACGAGTTGGGCGCGATGCGCACGGCCGACAACCTCAAGGCCAGGGTCTGGCACATCGTCAACCCGAACAAGCAGAACCGGCTGGGCCAGAACGTATCCTATGCGTTGTATCCGGAAGGGCAGCCCACACTGCTGGCCGACCCGTCGAGCTCGGTCGCCGCACGCGCCGCGTTCACCACCAAGCACCTCTGGGTGACCAAATACGATGCGGCCCAGCGGTACCCGGCCGGTCATCTGGTCAACCAGCATCCCGGTGGCGACGGGCTGCCTGCGTTCGTCGCCGGGGATCGCAACATCGAGAACGAGGACATCGTGCTGTGGCACACGTTCGGGCTGACGCACTTCCCGCGGCCCGAGGACTGGCCGGTCATGCCCGTCGACTACGCCGGGTTCAAGCTCAAGCCGGTGTCGTTCTTCGATCGCAATCCCGCCCTGAACGTTCCGGCAGCGCCGAAGTCGCATTGCTGCGAGGATTAGGTCATGTCCGCTGTTCACACGTCCGCCGTCCTCGGGCGGCGGGCGTGTGCGCTGCTCGCTGCGACGTCAGCGCTGCTGCACGTGCTGATGCTCGGCCATGCGGGCAACGCCGTCATCGGTGGTCTGCTCGTCGTGATGATCGTCGGCTGCCTGTACTGCGCGCGTGACCTGTGGCAGCGTGGCACCCCGGGGATCTGGTGCACCGTCGCCCTGATGAATCTCGCGATGATCGCACTGCACACGCCCATGCCCGCGCATCATCACGGGGCCGGGGCGGGGCCGCTGCCCGCACAGTCCACCCTGATGAACCTGACCGTGTCGCTCGCGCTCGTCGAGGTCGTGATCGCCGGGACCGTGCTGTACTACCGCACGCGCGACCGATCGGTCACGAGCCTTCCGGCGGCGTGAACTGGCTCAACACGAGCCGGGCGCCCTGCGGATCCTGGATCAGCGCGGTCTTGGCCCACATCGTATCGTCACTGGAAACGACTGCCGCGCCGAGCTTTTCGGCCAACTCGGCGGAACCGTCGCGGTCTGCCACCGCGAACGTCACCTGCCAGTGCTCGGGCAACTGCTCGTCGGTCAACCGGCCGACCCAGCCGATCGCGTCGGAGAAGCCCGGCGGGGTTCCGGTCGCCGCGTGACGTTCCTTGATGCCGGGGTCGATCGTGGCGGCCAGGTGATCGGCGTAGCCCGGGCGGCGGATCATCGTGGCGAAGCCGGTGTCGTCGAACTCCCAGCCGAACAAGGGTCCGTAGAACGCCGCTGCCGCATCCGGGTCCGTGGTCTGCAGGTCGCTGAAGTTCCAGGTGTTCGGCTCGTTGACCAGCTGTGCGCCCAGCCTGCGCCGCGGTTGCCACAGCTTGAAGTGTGCGCCGCGCGGATCGGCGCATCCGGCCTGCCTGCCACCGGGGCCGGCGTCGACGGGTTCCCGTGGCACGGCCCCGCCGGCCGCCGTCACCGCCGCAGCCGTCGCGTCGGCATCTTCGACCGCGATGTAGGTGTTCCAGGTGATCTCGTCCCCGGTGTGCGCCGATCCGATCGCCGCGACGTCCCTGCCGTCGAGGGTCGCGATCAGATAGTCCTCCTGGACGTCGTCGGGTAGCACGTTCTCGAACGTCCAGCCGAAGAGCCGGCCGTAGAAGTCCTGGGCGGCAGCCACGTCCTGTTGGTCGGTGTCCACCCAGCACGGCACGCCTGCCGGATACGTCCTTGCCTCGGTCATGTGTCCCTCACGCCTCCAGTTCGCCCAGCACCTTGCGTTCGATGCTCGCCCTCGTGGTCGCGGGCAGCACGATCAACCCGTCGAGTTCTTTCTGCGCCCGTGCATAGGCGCTCTGGCGTTCCTGCGGCGTCGCGCCGTCGTCGGATGCGAGCCGCAGCAGCTGCGCAGCGCGGGCCAGCCGCTCCTGGGCCTCGGCCGAGAAGTCACTGCGCCGCCGCCGGATCGCCTCGGCTTCGGCGATGTCGAACGCCGTCACGTATTCGTGCACGGCGTCGCGATATTCGAGTTGCGCCGCGCGGTCCGGGTCGGCCACGTCGTCGGGCCGCAGCAGGTCGGCACGACCGCGGGCCTTGTGGAACGCGATGGTCAGCGGGTCGCGCATGTCGGTCATGACCGGGAAGTCCAGCAGTTTGGCGATGTCGATCTCGTAGTCGAGCCACCGCGCGTTGGTGCGGTCGTGTGCGTCGAGCAGCTTGCGCAACTCGCGGTGCCGCAATGCGTCGGAAGACTGTGCGGCAGACGCCGCGCGGGCCATCTCGATCTTGGTCTGCTGTTTGATCCGGTACCGCTCGAGTCTGCGCTCGGCGCGGCGCTCGTTGGCGGCGGCGACGGCCCTGACACCGCCGCCGATCACTCCTCCCAGCGGAAAGATCAGCCACCAGAAGTTCCCTGCGAACTGCAGCAGAGGCTCCACGAATTCCAGCATGCCAGCCGATCGCCGTGGTCTCTCGCATACGCAACCGATGTGCTGTGATTGGCCCATGTCTCAGCTGAGTCCCGAACCAGATGGTGCCGACGAGGACGAGCAGAACCCACCTGCGATAACCGCTCGGGGGATCACGATGCGGGGCCCGTGGGGGCCGGTGTACGGCCCGATCGACCTCGACATCGACGCGGGCGGCGTCACGGTGCTGGTGGCCGCGTCGGGCGCGGGACGCACCGCGTTGTTGATGACGCTGGCCGGCCGCATGCGCCCGGTGGACGGTCAGGTCACGGTGTTCGACCGCAGCCGCGCCGCCGACATCTTCGCCAACACCGCCCTGGCCGGGATCGATGAGCTCGATGCGCTGGCCGAATCGGTCACGGTGCGCGACGTCGTCACCGAGCAGCTGCGCTGGGATGCGCCCTGGTATCGCAGGGTACGGCCGGCCGGGCCGGACGAGCTGACGACGGTGCTGGCGCCGGTGTTCGGTGACCGCCCGTTGCCGGGGTTGGGTGCCTACGTCGACGAGCTCACCGAGCTCGACCAGCTGCTGCTGCGTATCGCGGTGGCAAACACCGCGACCCCCGCCCTGCTCGTGGTCGGCAATCTCGACCGCATCACCGGCAACCAGGACCGGATTGCCTTGCTGGACCGGCTGATTGCCCTCGGCGAGCGCCAGACGGTGATCACCGCGTCCACCGATCCGGTGTCGCATCCCGGGGTTCGGGCCCAAGTCGAGGTGGCCAACACGACCCACGCCGAACTCGCCGGACTGCAGAAAGGCGGTCGATAGTGCTTGCCGGACTGTCGCTGGGCACCGACCTCAAGCGCTTCTCGCGGGGCACCATGCCGCGCGTCGCGGTCATCACCATCATCTTGATGCCGCTGCTGTACGGCGCGATGTACCTGTGGGCGTTCTGGAATCCGTTCGGCGAGGTGAACAAGGTTCCCGTGGCCCTGGTCAACGAGGACCGGGGCACCGTCACGCAAGGGCAGCTGGTCAAGGCGGGTGACGAGGTGTCCGACGCGCTGGTCGACTCGGGTGAGCTGCAACTGCACCGGGTGTCGACGGACGAGGCCGCGGACGGCGTCGCGAGCGGCAAGTACTACTTCTCGATCACGCTGCCGCAGGACTTCAGTGAGAACATCGCGTCGCCTTCGGGCGGCTCGCCTGAGCAGGCCAAGATCCGGTTCACGTTCAACGACGCCAACAACTACCTTGGTTCGATCATCGGGCAGAACGCCGCGCGCGAGGTGATCAACCAGATCAACGCCAAGATCGGCGAGCGCACGGTCGGCACGGTGCTCACGGGTCTGACCGATGCCGGCGCGGGGCTGGTCAAGGCCGCCGACGGTGCGCAGCAACTGGCCGACGGCAATGCCGCGGCCGACGACGGCGCGCACCGGCTGGCCGACGGCGCGCAGGCACTGAACACGGGTCTGGTCACCGCGCGCGACGGCTCGGCCCAGCTGGCGGCAGGCACCAGGCAGTTGTCGAAGGCGGTCGACACCGCGACCGACCCCTTGTTGACGGTGCTGGACCGGGTCGGCGGTCTCGGGCTCAACCCGGACGACGTCGGCATGGCGGCCCAGCGGTTGTCGGGTGCGGTGCGTTCGACCACCGACCGCATCGCGGCGCTCAACATCGACCAGGCGCAGGCCGCGGCGATCGTGGACCAGGCCGTCGGCATGCTGCGCAACAGTCCCGATCCGACCGTCCGGGACACCGGCGAGTTCCTGGCAGGCGCGCAGCGGCTGCTCGCCGCGCGCGGCATCGACCCCACCACCGACGACGGCCTGATCCGCTTGCGGGACAACGCGGCCCAACTCGAGAACGAACTGGGCGACCCCAACAGCAACTTGCGCACGTTCATCACCAAGGCGCTCAACGGCGGCCTGCGTGCCGACGTCGTCAGGCTGCGCGACGGTGCGCATCAACTCGACACCGGTGCCCAGCGGCTCACCGGCGGGCTGGTGCAGCTCACCGACGGCAGCCGCCAATTATCCAGTGGCGCCGGTGAACTGGCGAACGGCACCACGAAGCTTAAGGACGGCAGCAGGCAGCTGGCGTCCGCGCTCAAACAGGGCTCGACGCAGGTGCCGTCGTGGACGCCGCAGCAGCGCACCGAGGTGGCCCGCACGCTGGCCGCACCCGTCGCGCTGGACCTCAAGACCGACAACCCGGCCGCGACGTTCGGCACCGGGTTCGCGCCGTTCTTCCTGCCGCTGGCCCTGTTCATCGGCGCACTGATCACCTGGATGTTGTTGAAACCCTTGCAATCCCGGCCTGTGGTCAACGGCCTGGGTGCGCTGCGGGTGGTGCTGGCATCCTACTGGCCCGCGTTGTTGATCGCGGTCTGCCAGGTCGCGGTGATGTATGTGGTTGTGCATTTCGCGGTCGGGTTGCACGTCAAGTACCCGCTGGCCACGGTGGCGTTCCTGGTGCTCGTGGTGGCGACGTTCCTGGCGCTGATCCAGGCCTTCAACGCGGTGTTCGGAGTATCGGTGGGCCGCGTGGTGACGCTCGCTTTCCTGATGTTGCAGCTGGTGTCGTCCGGCGGCATCTATCCCGTCGAGACCACCGCCAAACCGTTCCAGATCCTGCACCCCGTGGACCCGATGACGTACGCGGTCAACGGACTTCGCCAGCTGATCGTCGGCGGCATCGACGCGCGGTTGTGGGTGGCGATCGTGGTGCTCGGCGGGGTGCTCGCGCTGTCGCTGGCCGCGAGTTCATGGGCGGCCAGGCGAAACCGGCAGTACACCATGGATCGATTGCACCCGCCGATCGAAGTGTGATCGCCGGCTCGCCGGGCTCAGCCCAGCCCGATCCGCCGGTACCGGTGCAGGCGCATGCCGAGGCGCTCGGCTGCGGGCAGCGTGCTCAGTTGGTACAGCTCGGACGCGATGGCCGCCGAGAGCCGGGCCGTGAACTGCTGGGGCTCGTCTGCGGCGTCGGGATGTTCCGGCACCACGACGTCGACGATTCCGTCGCGCAGCAGGTCGGCCGACCGGATGCCTTGGGCCGCAGAGAGTTCCGGCGCGTGCTCGGTGTCGCGGTAGACGATCGCGCTGGCTCCCTCCGGTGGCAGCGGCGCCAGCCAGCCGTGCAGCGCGGCCAGCACGCGGTCGGCGGGCACCATCGCCAGCGCCGGGCCACCGCTGCCCTGACCCATGAGCACCGACACCGTCGGGGTGTCCAGTGTGACCAGTTCGGCCAGGCACCTGGCGATCTCGCCGGCCAGGCCGCCTTCCTCGGCCTCGGTCGACAGCGCCGGCCCGGCCGTGTCGATCACCAGCACCAACGGCAGCCGCAGACCTGCCGCCAGGGCCATGCCACGGCGCGCCTCCTGCAGTGCACCCGGGCCCACCAGCCCGCCGACGATGCGGCGCTGCCCGAGCACCACAGCGGGCTGACCCGAGAACCGGGCCAGGGCCAGCAGCGTCGTCGCGGCCTCGCCCCGTTCGGTGCCGGACAGCAGCACCTGATCGGTCGCGCCGTGCTTGAGCAGGTAGCCGACGCCGGGGCGGTCGGGACGGCGCGACGCCTTGACCGACTCCCAGGCCGGCACGTCGGGCAGGGGTTCGGGCGCCGGGGCAACGGGCGGCGGCCCGGGCGGGTCGGCCACAACGCGCAGCGTCCGGTCCAAGGTGTCGCGCAACAGTTCCAGCGGCACCACACCGTCGATGACGCCGTGGGCGTGCAGGTTCTCCGCGGTCTGGATGCCCGACGGGAACTTCTCGCCGTAGAGGTGCTCGTACACGCGTGGCCCGAGGAACCCCACCAGCGCTCCTGGCTCGGCCGCGGTCACGTGGCCCAGCGAGCCCCACGACGCGAAAACGCCGCCCGTGGTGGGGTGCCGGAGGTAAACCAGGTACGGCAGGTGCGCGCGCCGGTGCAGTTCGACGGCCGCGGCGATCTTGACCATCTGCAGGAACGCGACGGTACCCTCCTGCATGCGCGTGCCGCCCGAACTCGGTGACGCCAGCAACGGCAGACCTTCGGCCGTCGCGCGCTGGATCGCGGCCGTGATGCGCTCGGCGGCCGCGACCCCGATCGAACCCGCCAGGAAGTCGAACTCGCACGCGACCACCGCGACGCGGCGGCCGAACACCGTGCCCTCGCCGGTCAGCACCGATTCGTCGAGACCGGTCTCGGCCTGCGCGTCGGCCAATTCGCGCTGGTAGGCGTCACTGGTCGCGACAGCCAGCGGTGGCGCGTCCCAGCTGACGAACGATCCCTCGTCCAGCACGGCATCTCGAAGCGCGTGGGCGCCGATCCGACTCACAGCAGAAGGCTAACCCGACTCGCCGCGGGGGCGGAGTGGCGGAGTCGGCCGACTATCGCCATAATTGGCACTCGTCGGATGAGAGTGCTAACGCAGCCGCTGAGTCGAACAGGAGGTTAATCCCGTGAGCGGCAACGAATTCCCCCGTGATGCCAGCAATACCGACGTAGCAGATCCGCTGCGGATCGTGCTTGTCGCGCCCCCTTATTTCGACATCCCGCCCAGGGGTTACGGCGGTACCGAGGCCGTCGTCGCCGATCTGGCCGACGCGTTGACCGCCCGTGGGCACCGGGTGACGGTGCTGGGCGCCGGCACGCCCGGTACTGCGGCCCGGTTCGAACCGCTCTGGGACCGAACGCTTCCCGACCGCCTCGGTGAGCCGTACCCCGAGGTCATGCACGCCGTGAAGGTGCGCCGCGCGATTCAGCGGCTCGCCGCGAGCGAGGGCGTCGACATCGTGCACGACCACACGTTCGCCGGCCCGCTCAACACGCCGGCCTACCGCGCTCTCGGCCTACCGACCGTGGCCACGGTGCACGGCCCGATCGACGACGACCTGTATCCCTACTACCGCGAGCTCGGCGACGACATCGGGTTGATCGCGATCAGCGATCGGCAACGGCAACTGGCTCCCGACCTGAATTGGGTTGGCCGCGTTCACAATGCGCTGCGCATCGACGAATGGCCCTTCTCGTCCGAAAAGGGCGACTACGCACTGTTCTTGGGGCGGTATGCGCCGTACAAGGGCGCGCACCTGGCCCTGGACGCCGCACACGCGGCGGGCGTGCGACTGGTGCTGGCAGGCAAGTGCAACGAACCACCTGAGCAGGCGTACTTCGAGGAACAGGTGCGCCCGCGCCTCACCGGTGACGACCACGTGTTCGGTCAGGCCGACGCGGTGAGCAAGCGCAAGCTGCTCGCAGGCGCCCGGTGCCTGCTGTTCCCCATCCAGTGGGAGGAGCCGTTCGGCATGGTGATGATCGAAGCGATGGCCTGTGGCACACCGGTCGTCGCGCTGCGCGGCGGCGCGGTCGACGAGGTCGTCGTCGACGGTGTCACGGGCATCATCTGCGACTCGCCGGACGAGCTTCCCGCGGCGATGGAGCGCGCGAAGGCACTCGACCCGGCGGCCTGCCGGAAGCACGTCGCCGCGCATTTCGGCGTTGGCCGGTTCGGTTCGGGCTACGAGGACATCTACCGGTCGGTGCTCGACGCGGGCCGCCCCCTGGCGTTGCGTGAGGTGCTGCCGCCCGACGTGGCCGAGCGGGCCAGCGCATGACCTCGGTGCCGTCGGTACTCAACGGCGGTGAGCCCGCCGGCATCGGCTCCGGTGGCGACACGGTGACCCTGGTGGAAGGCGGCACCTTCTGCCTGTCCGAACGCCGCGGAGACGTGCTGGCGGGCCGCTCCCACGGCCTGTTCTTCCGCGATGCGCGCGTGCTGTCGCGGTGGCAGCTGCACGTCGACGGCCAGCCGCCCGAGCCGTTGTCGGTGCAGACCCCGGAAGCGTTTGCGGCCCAGTTCATCATGCGCCGTGCGCCACGGGTCGGCGTGGCCGACAGCACGCTGCTGCTGGTGCGTGACCGGCTCGTCGCCGACGGTATGCGCGAGACGATCTCGCTGCACAACCTCGACGTCGAGCCGACCGTGGTGGCGCTTGAGCTGTTCGCGGACGCGGATTTCGCCGACCTGTTCACGGTCAAGGAGGGACGTGCGCCGATCAGTGGTGCCGAGCTCACGCTCATCGACAACGAACTGGTGCTCACCGACCGCGCGAACCGGGTCCGCGGTGTCAAGGTCACGGCGTCGGGAAACCCGACGGCACTGCCCGGATCCTTCCGGTGGCGCATCGTGGTGCCGCCGCGCGGCACCTGGCAGGCCGAGATCGTGGTCGACCCCACGTGGGCGAACCACAGCATCAAGACCCGGTTCCGCCGAGGTGAGCAACTCGGATCGAGCGAACCCGTCCGCAAGATCGAGGCGTGGCGCGACACCACCACGACTGTCGAGACCGACGACGCCGTGTTGGCCCAGACCGTGCGCAGAACCGAAAGTGATTTGGGCGCACTGCTGATCAGTGATGCCGACGGGCGTCCGTTCGTCGCGGCGGGCGCGCCGTGGTTCATGACGCTGTTCGGCCGTGACAGTCTCCTCACCGCCTGGATGTCGCTACCGCTGGACGTGGGGCTGTCGATCGGAACGCTGCAGCAGTTGGCCGGTGCGCAGGGGCGCCGCGTCGATCCGCTGACCGAGGAGCAGCCGGGCCGCATCCTGCACGAGATCCGCCGGGGCCCCGCGAGTGCCGACGTGTTGGGCGGCTCGACGTACTACGGCTCGATCGACTCCACGCCGCTGTTCGTGATGCTGCTCGCCGAATGCTGGCGGTGGGGCGGCGACGAGGAACAGGTGCGGGCGCTGGTGCCCGCGGCCGACGCCGCGCTGGCTTGGGCCACGCGCTACGGCGACCGCGACGACGACGGGTTCATCGAGTATCGCCGGGCCACCGATCGTGGCCTGATCAACCAGGGCTGGAAGGACAGCTTCGACGCGATCTCCGACGCGGCCGGTCATCTGGCCGATCCACCCATCGCGCTGTGCGAGGTGCAGGGCTACCAGTACGCGGCGCTGCGGGCGCGGGCCGATCTGGCCGACGCCTTCGGCGAACCTGCCACTGCCGGACGGCTGCGCGATCGCGCTGCGGCGTTGCAGTCCCGGTTCGCCGACGCGTTCTGGTTGCCCGACCGGGGCTATTACGCGTTGGCGCTCGACGGTGACAAGCGCCCGGTCGATTCCCTCACCAGCAATGTCGGGCACTGCCTGTGGACAGGTATCGCCACCGACGAACACGTCGCGGTCATGGTCGAGCGACTCGCGGGTGAGGAAATGACCTCGGGCTTCGGGCTGCGCACGCTGGCCACCACCATGGGCGCGTACAACCCGATGAGCTACCACAACGGGTCGGTGTGGCCGCACGACACCGCGATCGCGGTGGCAGGTCTGCTGCGGTACCGGCATGTGCCCGGGGCCGTGGAGCTGGCCGAACGGCTTGCGGTCGGACTGCTCGACGCGGCCGCGGCGTTCGGCGGCAGGCTGCCCGAGTTGTTCTGCGGGTTTCCGCGCACCCAGTTCCACACCCCGGTGCCGTACCCGACGTCGTGTTCCCCGCAGGCGTGGGCCAGTGCCGCACCGCTGTTGCTGGTCCGGTCGTTTCTGGGACTCGAACCCGACGTACCGCACCGGCGGTTGACGGTGTGTCCGCAGCTGCCGAAGGTGTGGGGGCGGGTGGCCCTGACCGATCTGCGCCTCGGCGAGGCAACGGTCCGGATCGAAGCCGAGGGTGCTGCGGCCGAGGTCACAGGTTTGCCGGAAGAGTGGCAGCTGGTCACCTCGCAGAACTGAGCACGGGCAAGCGGGATCAGATCACATGGTTAGGCTGGCGACATGATTGGTGTCACCCGGGACGGCAATGTCCTGACCCTTGAACTGCAGCGCCCCGAGCGGCGCAACGCGCTGAACTGCGAGCTCGTCGACAGCCTGCGCGAGGCGGTCGAGCATGCCGCCGAGCAGGACATCCGCGCGATCGTGCTGACCGGCGCGGGTCCGGTGTTCAGCTCCGGTGCAGACCTGACCGACGCCCAGGGGATGGCGGAGAAGCTGCCCGACAAGGCGCTGGCGCTCAACCTCGCGATCGACAAGGCCCCGGTGCCGGTGATCGGTGCGATCAACGGGCCCGCGATCGGCGCGGGCGTCATCTTGTCGATGATCTGCGACCTGCGCGTCGTCGCGCCGGACGCCTACTTCCAGTTCCCCGTGGCGAAGTACGGTCTGGCGCTGGACAACTGGAGCATCCGCAGGTTGACCTCACTGGTCGGGTACGGCCGGGCGCGCGGCATGCTGTTGGCCGCCGAACGGCTCAGCGCCGACACCGCGCTGCAAACCGGCATGGCCAACCGCATCGGAACCCTCGCCGACGCGCAGAAGTGGGCCGCCGAGATCGCCGGATTCGCGCCGCTGGCGCTGCAGCATGCCAAGCGCGTGCTGAACGACGACGGGGCGTACGAGGAACAGTGGCCTGAGCACAAGGAGCTGTTCGACAGGGCCTGGGCCAGCCCTGACGTCATCGAAGCGCAGGTGGCCCGGATCGAGAAGCGGCCACCGAACTTCACCGGGGCCTGACATGCTCCGCGCGGCGCTGCGGTTGGGCGTCCGGTCGGCATCCCTGCTGGCCGGTGGCTGGCTGGTGCGCGCACTGAGCGGCACCTCGGCGGCCGTCGGAGCGAGACCGCGGGACATCCGGCCGGTGGCCCGGCGGTCACCGCAGTACGCCGACGGCGTGTTCATCAACATCGAACCGGCCGCGCCGGGCATCAGCATGGACCGCGAAGAGCGTCGCCTGCTGATCACTGAGATGTTCGGATCTCGTGGCGCGAGCTGGCCTCGCGGCACCATCCCGCTGGCCGACCCGGCCGACGGGCCGGCAGGGGAGTGCGCGGTGTCGTGGTACGGCCATTCCAGCGCCCTGCTGGAGGTCGACGGATACCGCGTGCTTGCCGATCCGATCTGGAGCCGACGCTGCTCGCCGTCGCGAGTGGTCGGGCCCTCGCGCCTGCACGAGCCGCCACTGGCGTTGGACGCGTTGCCCGCGATCGACGCGATCATCATCAGCCACGACCATTACGACCACCTCGACATCGACACCGTGATCGGGCTGGCCCGTACCCAGCGGGCACCGTTCGTGGTGCCGCTCGGCATCGGGGCGCACCTGCGCAAGTGGGGCATTCCCGAGTCGCGCATCGTCGAGTTGGACTGGAACGAAAGCCATCGCATCGGCGAGCTGACCCTGGTGTGCACCCCGGCGCGGCACTTCTCGGGGCGCATGTTCAAGCGCAACACCACGTTGTGGGCATCGTGGGTGATCGCCGGGCCTGCGCATCGCGCATTCTTCGGCGGGGATACCGGCTACACCAAGAGCTTCAGTGAGATCGGTTCGCAGCACGGACCTTTCGACCTGACCCTGATGCCCATCGGGGCCTACCACCCGGCCTGGCCCGACATCCACATGAACCCCGAGGAGGCCGTGCGCGCACACCTCGACGTCACCGAGTCCGGGCTGCTGGTCCCGATCCACTGGGCGACGTTCCGGCTCGCGCCGCATCCGTGGGCCGAGCCCGTGCACCGGTTGCTGGCCGCGGCCGAACCGGCCGGTGTGCAGCTGGCGCTGCCCAAGCCCGGGCAGCGGGTGGACCGGGATTCACCGGTTGTCGATCCGTGGTGGCAGTTGTGAGGCAATGCGCGTAGATGCCCGTAGTACCGGCGCGAATGCGGGCATACTCGCCTGTTGTGGACACCAAGCGGGTTCTCGCGCTGGCCGTGAGTCTGGTCCTGCTGGGCGGGTGCGCCGAGCGCACCGCCCCGGCACTC
Source organism: Mycolicibacterium mageritense (assembly GCF_010727475.1). Lineage (NCBI taxonomy): Bacteria > Bacillati > Actinomycetota > Actinomycetes > Mycobacteriales > Mycobacteriaceae > Mycobacterium > Mycolicibacterium mageritense. Next base: position 1,082,698 of record NZ_AP022567.1, on the reverse strand, counting down.
ATCGATGAACCGCCACCGCTCGTGCCTGCCATGCCGTTGCCGGAGAACGCCGTTGACAACGCGGTCGCCAAACTGGACGGCCTCGCTGACGAACTGATGTCGAAGTCCGGCGTCCCCGGCCTGGCCGTTGCCGTGGTACACGGAGGAAAGACCGTCTACGCCAAAGGGTTTGGAGTCAAAGACGTCAGGGCCGGTACCGGTGAGGACAATCGGGTGGGCCCCGGCACAGTGTTCCAGCTGGCGTCCTTGTCGAAGCCGTTGAGCGCCTCGGTGGTGGCCCAGCAGGTGGGGGTCGGGGCCGTCGGCTGGGACACGCCCGTCGTCGACAAGCTGCCCTGGTTCGCGCTGTCGGATCCGGCGGTGACCCGGATGGTGACGGTCGGTGACCTGTTCTCGCACCGTTCGGGATTGCCCGACCATGCCGGTGATCTGCTGGAGGACATGGGGTACGACCGACGCCAGGTGCTCGACCGGTTACGTCAGCTGCCGCTCGGCCCGTTCCGGATTTCCTACGCCTACACCAACTTCGGGCTGACCGCCGGGGCCGAGGCGGTCGCGATGGCCGCGGGCAAGCCGTGGGACGTGCTGGCCGACGACGCGGTCTTCGGGCCGCTGGGCATGACGTCGACGAGCTACCGGTTCGCCGACTTCGAGGCCCGGACCGACCGCGCGCTCGGGCACATCCGCATCGACGGCGGCTACCGCCCGGACTTCGTGCGCGACGCTGACCCGCAGGCGCCCGCGGGTGGGGTCAGCTCGTCGGTCGACGACGTCGCGCGCTGGTTGGCGATGGTGCTGGGCAACGGAACTCACGACGGTGAGAAGATCATCGACGAGGCCGCGCTGTTGCCCGCGCTGACGCCGCAGGTGACGTCCGATCGCGCGACGCAGCCCGCTATGCGGTCGGGCTTCTACGGTTACGGTTTCAACGTGGGCACCACGTCGGCCGCGCGGACCCAGCTCAGCCACTCGGGCGCGTTCGAACTCGGCGCGGGCACCAACCTGCTGATCCTGCCGTCGGCGGATGTGGCCATCGTGGCGCTGACCAATGCCACGCCGTCGGGGGTGCCCGAGGCGCTCACCGCGCAGTTCGCCGACCTCGTACAGTTCGGCGAGGTCCGCCAGGATTGGTATGAGCTGTACAGCAAGGGTCTTGCGCCGTTGTCCGCGCCCGTCGGATCGCTCGTCGGCAAGCAGCCCCCCGCGCATCCCGCGCCTGCCGCGCCATTGTCACGTTACGTCGGCGATTACACCAACCCGTACTGGGGCACCGCACGCGTCACCGAGCACGGCGGTGCGCTGACGCTCGCGCTGGGCCCGAAACTGACCGTGCCGCTGAAACATTGGGACGGTGACGTGTTCACGTTCGCGTTCGTCACCGAGAACTCGCCTCCGGGCTCGGTTTCGAAGGCGACCTTCGCAGGCGCGAAACTTGTTCTGGAGTATTACGACGAGGACGGGATGGGGACTTTCACGCGATGACGAGCCGCTTGCGCGAAGAACAGATGCCATGACGCTGACCACTACCTCCGCGGGTTTGACCGACGCCGAGGTCGCCAAGCGCGTCGCCGACGGCAAGACCAACGACGTGCCCACCCGGGCCGCTCGCAGTGTCTCGGAGATCGTGCGCGCCAACGTGTTCACGCGCATCAACGCGATCCTGGGTGTGCTGTTCATCATCGTGCTGTCGACGGGGTCGATCATCAACGGCGCGTTCGGGCTGCTCATCATCGCCAACAGCGCGATCGGCATCATCCAGGAGATCCGGGCCAAGCAGACGCTGGACAAGCTCGCGATCGTCGGGCAGGCCAAGCCCACGGTGCGGCGGGAGTCGGGCAGCCGGGCCGTGCTGCCCGCAGAGGTGGTGCTCGACGACGTGATCGAGCTGGGGCCGGGCGATCAGATCGTGGTCGACGGCGAGCTCATCGAGGAAGCCAACCTCGAGGTCGACGAATCCCTGCTCACCGGTGAGGCCGATCCGATCGCCAAGGACGTCGGCGACACCGTGATGTCCGGCAGTTTCGTGGTGGCGGGCACCGGCGCCTACCGGGCGACCAAGGTCGGCCGAGAGGCCTACGCGGCCAAGCTCGCCGAGGAGGCCAGCAAGTTCACCCTGGTCAAATCCGAACTGCGCAACGGTATCAACAAGATCCTGCAGGTCATCACCTACATGCTGGTGCCTGCCGGGCTGCTGATCATCTACACCCAGTTGTTCACCACCGATCCCCGGATCCTGGAGTCCCTCCAAAAGACCTTCCACGACATCGTCGACAACGACGGCGGTTGGCGCGAATCGCTCGCGATCATCATGAGCCAGATCTTCACCACCGACGCCGTCTGGCACGAACCCGTGTTGCGCATGGTCGGGGCGCTGGTGCCTATGGTGCCTGAGGGACTCGTGCTGATGACGTCGATCGCGTTCGCGGTCGGCGTGATCCGGCTCGGCCGGCGGCAGTGTCTGGTCAACGAGCTGCCGGCCATAGAAGGCCTGGCCCGCGTCGATGTGGTGTGTGCGGACAAGACCGGCACGCTGACCGAAAACGGTATGCGGGTCAGCGATCTGCAGTCGCTGGCGGATCATCCCGTCGCCGACGTTCTCGCGCAGCTGGCCGCCGACGATGCCAGGCCCAACGCCAGCATGCTGGCCATCGCGGAGGCCTACCCGCAGCCGCCGGGATGGACGGCGACCGCGACGGCACCGTTCAAATCGGCCACCAAATGGAGCGGGGCGTCCTACGGCGAGCACGGCAACTGGGTGATCGGCGCACCCGACGTGCTGCTGGATCCGTCCTCTCCGGCCGCCGAGCAGGCCGAGCAGATCGGTGCGCAGGGGCTTCGGGTGCTGCTCGTGGGCTCGTCCGATCGGGCGGTCGACGCGCCCGACGCACCCGGCGCCGTCACCCCCGTCGCGTTGGTCGTGCTCGAGCAACGCGTCCGCCCCGATGCGCGCGACACCCTCGATTACTTTGCCTCCCAACATGTCACGGTCAAGGTGATCTCGGGCGACAACGCGGTCTCGGTCGGTGCGGTGGCCGGCACCCTCGGACTGCACGGCGAGACGATGGATGCCCGTCGCCTGCCCGAAGAGTCCGACGCGCTCGCGGAGACGCTCGAGGAATACACCACGTTCGGCCGCGTGCGCCCGGATCAGAAGCGTGCCATGGTGCACGCGCTGCAATCGCGGGGGCACAACGTCGCGATGACCGGCGACGGCGTCAACGACGTGCTGGCCCTCAAGGACGCCGACATCGGGGTCGCGATGGGTTCGGGCAGTTCGGCCTCGCGCGCCGTGGCGCAGATCGTGCTGCTCGACAACCGGTTCGCGACGCTGCCGTACGTCGTCGGCGAAGGCCGCCGCGTGATCGGCAACATCGAGCGGGTCTCCAACCTGTTCCTCACCAAGACCGTGTACTCGGTGCTGCTGGCGATCCTGGTCGGGCTGGCCGGGCTGTCCGCGAAGATCTTCGGCACCGATCCGCTGCTGTACCCGTTCCAGCCCATCCACGTCACGATCGCGGCCTGGTTCACCATCGGTATCCCCGCCTTCATCCTGTCGCTGGCGCCGAACAACGAGCGCGCCCATTCGGGGTTCGTGCGCCGCGTGATGACCTCGGCGCTGCCGTCGGGGCTTGTCGTCGGCACCGTTACGTTCGTCAGCTATTTGCTGGCCTATCAGGGCAAGGCGGCGTCGGTCACCGAGCAGACTCAAGCGTCGACCGCCGCCCTGATCACGTTGCTGGTGTCGTCGGTGTGGGTGTTGTCGGTGGTGGCGCGGCCCTACGAGTGGTGGCGGGTACTGCTCGTCGCGGTATCAGTGCTGGCCTACGTGCTGATCTTCGCGATGCCGGTCACCCAGAAGCTGTTCATGCTCGATCCGTCGAATGCGCAGCTGACCTTCATGGCGCTGGGCATCGGCGTGATCGGCGCGGCGCTCATCGAGGTGCTGTGGTGGGTACAGGGTGCCATGCTGGGTGAACGGCGCCGCTTGTGGAGATAGCTGGCACGCGGGACACTGGCAACGGAACGCGCCCCGCGTTCCGGTGAATCTCAGACGATAGGGTGGGCAAATGGGATTTTTGGACAAGGCGAAAGATCTGCTTTCCAAGAACGCCGACAAGGTGGACACGGCGATCGACAAGGCCGGTGACGTCCTCGATCAGAAGACGCAGGGCAAGTACAGCCAGCATGTCGACAAGGCGCAGGATGCCGCCAAGAACGCCATCCGTAAAGAAGGGCCCCAGCAGTAACCTATGGCAAAACTGTCAGTCTCCGTCGATGTGCCGTTGCCGCCGGAGAAGGCGTGGGAGTACGCCTCCGATCTGTCCCGTTACGACGAGTGGTTGAGCATCCACCGCGCCTGGCGGTCGAAGTTGCCGGAAACCCTTGAGAAGGGCACCGTCATCGACTCGATCGTCGAGGTCAAGGGCATGCTCAACCGGGTCAAATGGACCCTCGTCAACTACAAGCCGCCGCATTCGTTGACCCTCAACGGCGACGGCCGCGGCGGGGTCAAAGTCAAGCTGATCGGAAAGATCAAGCCCGCGCCGGTCGACGGCGCCGAGGGCGCCACCGTGACGTTCGACGTCCATCTCGGCGGCCCGGCGCTGTTCGGTCCGATCGGCATGGTGGTGGCGTCCGCGCTCAAAGGCGACATCCAGGAGTCGCTCAACAAGTTCAAGGCGCTCTACGCACCGTCGTAGTCACCTTTCTCCGCCGAGCAGACGCGGCGGTACCCGAAAATCGCGGTTTTCGGGTACCTGCGCGTCTGTTCGCGCTAAAAGGTGAGCACTTCACCTATGGCTCGCGCAGGTCTCGCCGATAGGTCTCCTGCGACCACCACACTCCCGCCACTGTGATCACTGCGACGACGACGATGTAGACCGCGATCGGGATCGACGAGTCGTATTGGGCGAGAAGCGCTGTGGCGAGGAGGGGTGCGATCGCGCCGCCGACGACTGTGGTGACCTGGGCGGCGATCGACATGCCGGTGTAGCGACTGTTGGTTTCGAACTGTTCGGCGAAGTACGCCGCTTGGGGTCCGTAGAGCGCGGAATGAAAGATCAGGCCGACCACGATGGCGGCACAAACAGCGATCGAGCCGCCGGTGTCCAAGAGCGCGAAAAAGATCCAGATCCAGCCTGCAGTTCCGAGTGCGCCTGCGATGATGACCGGCCGGCGCCCGATTCGGTCAGAGAGGGCTCCGAAGAACGGTGTTGCGAACAGCTGGACGACGTTCGCGACCACGAGGGCGTTCAGGACCACGCTTTTGTCGACTCCGCTGTTCTCTACTGCGTAGACGATGGCGAAAGACGCCAGAATGTAGTAGGCCACGTTCTCCGTGAGTCTTGCACTCGCACACTGGATCAGCTCGCGGCGCCGCGTCCGCAGAACCACCTTGACTGGTGCTTCGTTGACAGCATGTTCGCGCGCTTCGGCGAAGATCGCTGCGTCCTGCACGGTGGTGCGTATCCAGTAGCCCAGTACGAGCAGGACAGCGGACAGTAAAAACGGTATGCGCCAACCCCATTCCAGAAATGCGGCATCGTTTAGCGTGGCTGAGAGCACCGCCAGTACCGCCGTAGCGATGAGGTTGCCCAGCGGGATGCCGGCCTCGGGGAGGCTGGTCCACGTTCCGCGTTTGTGAGCCGGCACCCGTTCGGCCACCAACAGCATCGCGCCGCCCCACTCACCGCCCAGCGCGAAGCCTTGGATCAATCTCAATGTGCTGAGCATGAGGGGAGCCAAGATGCCGACGGACGCGTAGGTAGGCAACAGACCGATTGCAAACGTTGCAGTGCCCATCATGACCAAGCTGATGATGAGTAGCAGCTTGCGACCGATTCGGTCACCGAAATGTCCGAACACGAGTCCGCCCAAGGGGCGCGCGAAGAATCCGAGGGCATAGCTCAGAAAAGCCAGCAGTGTTCCGATTAGGGGATCCACCGTTGGGAAGAACAGCTTATTGAAGACCAGGGCGGCCGCCGAGCCGTACAACAGGAAGTCGTAAGCCTCCAGCGCCATGCCGGTGCTGCTGGCAGCAACCACCCGGACAAGACCGGTGGGCCGATTCTGTCCGGTCGCCTGCGTTGGTGAAGTTTGATTCGCCACTGTGCCTCGTTCGGTATGTGACCACAGTCACTTAAATATGTCGAAAATCAACGTATATATACGTCTGGGCGATGTCAAGAGAAGTAGCGCATTGGCCCCGGAGGCTGGCAGTTAGCGCGCGCTTCGGATATATCTGCAGGTAAAACCCATCTAGCGATACGTGCAGGGGTCGGATCGGTTCGACCGGCCGACTGGGTTGACATCGACCTGCGCCAGATATACGTTGCTTTTCAACATATTTACGCGTGGCGATGATCGCAAGTAGTGGAGAAGGGGCAGTCCAAGTGGTGTTCACACGAGATCAAGTCGTTGATCGGTTGCGGGAGCAGATCGCTGCGCAACGCCCGATCGTGGGTGCGGGCGCCGGCACGGGCTTGTCGGCCAAGTTCATCGAGCGTGGTGGTGCCGACCTCATCATTGTGTACAACTCGGGGCGTTTCCGGATGGCCGGTCACAGCTCGATGTGCGGGCTGCTTCCATTGGGTGACGCCAACGCCATCGTGCTCGAGATGGGCGAGCGGGAAGTGCTGCCGGTCGTCAGTAACACGCCCGTTGTCGCCGGTGTCAACGGCACCGATCCGACCCGGGACATGGGTCGTCTGCTGAATTCAGTGGCGGCGGCTGGATTCTCCGGTGTCAATAACTTTCCTACGGTTGGCCTCTTCGACGGCCGCATTCGTAAGGAGTTGGAGGCATCCGGGCTGGGCTTCCAACGGGAGGTCGAGATGATCAGGACCGCACACCAACTCGGCCTTTTCACGATCGTCTACGTGTTCACTCCGGACGAGGCGGCTGCGATGACCGAGGCGGGAGCGGACGTCGTGATCGCCCACATGGGCCTGACTGTCGGGGGCAGCGTGGGGATGTCGACTGTCGGGGCGTTCTCACTGGACGACTCCTGCCAGCGGGTCGACGCTATCGCCGCGTCTGCGCGCGGAGTGCGCGACGACGCGATCGTACTGTGTCATGGCGGCCCCATCGCCGAGCCGGCTGATGCCGAATACGTCATGAAGCGCACCAGGGCAGTCGGGTTCGTTGGCGCGTCGAGCATGGAGCGACTTCCTGTCGAACAGGCCTTGATCGACGTTACCGCCGCCTTCAAAGCGACGGCAGTCGCTTGAGCAGCCCCGACCACAAGGAGGATCTGATATGAGCACTTCGCTGCACGAAAGCCTCGACTGGAAGATCATCGGAGACAACCTTTCCGAATCGGTCACCCTCGTCGTGGGTGGCGCAAGGGGTACCGGGCGAACTATCGCCGAGAACCTGCTCAAGATGGGTGCCAGGGTGGCAGTCTCTGACCTCAGCGCCGAGCGCATCGAGGCCGTATCGGCCGAATTCGAGTTCTATGGGCCGCGATTCACCGCAGTCGTCGGAGACGCGACGGATTCCACAGATGCACGTAGGGTCGCGGCGCACGCGGCCGACACCTTCACCGCACTGCACAACGTGGTGTACTCGGCAGGCGCGTACCGGGCACAACGGCCGACACTCGAGGTCAGTTCCGACGAGTGGGATCTGATTGTCGATTCGAACCTCAAGGGTGCCTTCATCACCTACCAGGCAAGTCTTCCTCACATCATCGCAGCAGGCGGGGGTGCATTGGTCAGCATCTCGTCGCTGGCGGGCCGGACCTCGAGCCCGTTTCTCGGGTGCCACTACTCGGCGGCGAAGGCTGGCATTCTCGGCCTTACCCGCCATCTCGCAAAGGAGTTCGGCGGACAGAACGTCCGCGCGAACTCGATATGCCCTGGCGGAATCGTCGGAACGCGGATGACCGATCTGCTCACCGAACTGCACCGCGAGCAGGATTTGGCCGATCTCGCTGACCAGACGCCGCTGGGCCGCAACGTATATGAGCAGGATGTTGCTGCGGTTACGTTGTTTCTGCTGTCAGATCTGTCCCGGTTCGTCACTGGAGCCACCATTGATGTCAACGGTGGGATTCTGACGGTCTGATGGCTGCCGCACTCCCGATACCGTCCACGGTCGCCGTGCTGTGTGCCCTCGACACCAAGGGCGAGGACGCTGATTTCATCCTGCGACGCCTTCGCAGGCGTGGGCTCCAGACCGTTCTCATCGACATCGGTGTGCTCGGCACACCTCACCTTGAGGCTGACATCTCGCGAGATACCGTCGCGGTATCGGCGGGTACCACGATCGCCGAACTCGTTGCCCGACACGACCGGTCCACGGCGGTTGCCACCATGGCCGACGGCGCACGTTCGGTAGTCGCCGATCTGGCTCAAACCGGCGTGCTCGGTGGAGTTTTCGCGATCGGCGGCGGCGCGGGCACGACAATCGGAGCCATCGCGATGCGTGACTTGGCCCTAGGTTTGCCGAAGGCAATTCTGTCAACGGTCGCGGCCGGGAACACGACTCCCTACGTCGGCACGTCGGACATCGTGATGTACCCGTCGATCGTGGATTTCACGGGCGTCAATCGAATCAGTGCGATAACTTATCGGCGCGCTGCCGACGCGTTCGCGGGCATGGTTTTGGGTGCCGCGGAAACAGCGACCGACGACGACAACGTGCCCGACCGCCCGTTGATCGCGGCATCGATGTTCGGCGTCACCACAGAGTGCGTGACGCAGGCGAAGGCCTTCCTGGAGGACGCCGGATGCGAGGTGCTGGTTTTCCACGCGACCGGCGCGGGTGGCCGGACCATGGAGCGACTGATCGCCGATGGCCATGTTGACGGAGTGCTGGATCTGACCACCACGGAGTGGGCCGACGAAGTGGTCGGCGGCATTCTGACGGCAGGGCCGCAGCGGCTGGGTGCCGCGGCACGTTCGGGTGTGCCTCAGGTGGTATCGCTCGGCGCCACCGACATGGTGAACTTCGGTCCGCTGGAGACGATTCCGGATCGGTTCACTGGCAGAAACTTCTATCAGCACAACGCCGAGAACACCCTTATGCGCGTCAACATCGAGGAAGCTCGCCGGATCGGGCGGGCGATCGGTGCTCAGCTCCGTAATTGTGCAGGGCCGTGCACGGTGCTCATCCCGTCCGCTGGGACTTCGGCGCTCGACGCCGCCGGTCAGCCGTTCGACGATCCGGTGGCGCGGCGCGTACTCCAGGATGCCGTCACAGCGGAGCTGGCCGGGACTGCTGTGCGGGTTATCGAAACCGCCCAGCACATCAACGACCGAACGTTTGCCAAGATGGCCGCGCGCAGACTGCTGGACCTGCTCCCGGCTATGCCCTCGGTACCGGCAAAGGATTGAGAGTTCATGTCTGACAACAACATCATGCGTGTTGCACTCGTCGGCCCCGGCCGGATCGCGACGGCGCATCTCGAAGCTATCGCTGCGGCCAAAGGTGAGGCGCAGCTCGTTGCGGTCGCCGGCCTACCCCAGGAGCGAGAGCGTACCGAAGAACTAGCGTTGCGCTACGGCGCGCAGCGAGCGGTGCATGATTTCGACCAGATCTTGTCGGCCGATGATATCGACGGCATCGTGCTGACTGTTCCCAACCATCTTCACAGGGAGCTTGCGGTAGCGATCCTTGACAGCGGCAAACATGTTCTCGTCGAGAAGCCGCTGGCCACCACGGTGGCCGAAGTCGACGAGATAGCCGCTGCGGCAGCCGCTTCGGGCAAGACGGTGATGGTCGGACAATGCCGACGGTTCTTCGCAGGTGCCCAAGAAGCCAAGCAACGCATGCCGACCCTGAGCGGGCCGGTGAGTGTGGTGCACAACCTCGGTGTCTACGTCGAGGATGCCGCCGTCGGCTGGTGGAGGTCAGCAGCGCAGGCCGGCGGCCTCGCGGTGGGCCTCAACGGGCCCCATGTCATCGACACCATGGTGTGGCTCATAGGCTCCCAGCCGGTACGCGTGTATGCGCAGACCCGCCGATTGCGTGACCGCTGGGAGGGCGAAGACGAGGCCGTTCTGCTGGTCGAGTTCGCAGACGGCAGTCTCGGTACCGGATACCTGTCGCTGAACACTCGGATTCCCGTCAACGACCGGCTCATCAACGGCCCGGACGGCAGCATGCGGTTGACCGACGACCGAAACCTCTGGGTGGGAGAAGATCTCGTCGTCAGTGAACAGGTCGTGCCGTACATCAACGGTGACAGTGCATTCGAACAGCAGTTCATCGAGTTCGTGACCGCCGTCCGGGAGCAGCGCGCACCGCAGTCCGGATTGGCCGAGGCGCGCACAGTGGTGGCGGTCATGCAGGCCGTTCACGACTCTCAGTCCAGTGGGGTACCCGTCGAGTTGGACCTTGGCACCCCGAGCGTCAACAAGTGACATCTGCAACGAAGGGAATACATATGGCTGGTCGGCTTGAGGGCAAGGTCGCCCTGATCTCGGGCGCAGCGCGCGGGCAGGGCCGTTCGCATGCTGTGCGATTCGCCGAAGAAGGAGCCGACATCGTCGGCTTCGACATCTGCGGGCAGGTCGCAACCGCACCCTACGCGTTGGCGACAACCGAAGATCTCAAGGAGACACAGCGACTGGTGGAGGGTCTGGGTCGGCGGATGCTCACGGCCGAAGCCGATGTGCGCGACGGAGCGGCGATCTCTGCTCTCGTCCAGAACGCCGTCGAGGAGTTCGGACGGCTGGACATCGTTTGCGCGAATGCGGCGTTCACCTGCTATGTGCGCAACACGTGGTCGATAACCGAGGCGCAGTGGAACGACATGCTGGGCGTGAACCTGACCGGTGTCTGGAAGACGGTTTCAGCGGCGATCCCGGCGATGATTACCGCGGGTAACGGTGGGTGTATCGCGATCACCAGTTCGTCGGCAGGCACCAAAGGAATGGTGAACCTAGGGCACTATGTCACCGCCAAGCACGGTGTCGTCGGGCTGATGCGCACGCTGGCGAATGAGCTTGCCGAGCACTCGATTCGGGTCAATACGATCCACCCGACGGGCGTCCGCACGAAACTGCTCGACAATGACCATATTCGCGACTTCCTGGACGCACACCCCGAATGGGATTCGAACATCTCGAACGCGCTGCCGGTTGATCTTCTTGAACCAGAAGACATCAGCAATGCCATCGTCTGGCTGGCGTCCGACGAAGGGCGCTACGTCACCGGCGTGGCGTTGCCCGTCGACGCGGGCTTCGCCGGAAAGTAGTGCGGTGTCGATGACCGGCATGTCACAGAGCGATCGGGTAGCCGTCGTGTCGTCTCGCTGGCACGGCGACATTGTCGGCCATGCTGTCGATACCTTTTGCCGCGAGGTCGATGCCCACCCGAGGTTCGCCGTGGACCGTTTCGAAGTGCCGGGCGCGTTCGAGATTCCGCTGCGCGTGCAGCGGTTGGCGCGCAGCGGAATCTACGCGGCAATCGCGGCATGCGCTTTCATTGTCGACGGCGGCATCTACCGGCACGAGTTCGTCGCGCATACAGTGCTCGATGCGCTGATGCGGATTCAGCTGGATGAGGAGACGCCGGTCTTCTCGGCGGTGCTGACACCGCACGCGTTCCACGAGCATTACGAACACCGGATGTTCTTCTCCACCCATTTCGTGGTCAAGGGACAGGAATTGGCCCAAGCGCTCCTGCAGGTGTGCGCAGCCGATGCCGAACACGCTGAACCCGCCGTCTCGTAGGCGGGTTCAGCGGTCAGCCGGTCTGTGCGGTTGCCACGAGACTGTCGACAGCATCTGCCGACAACGCATGTTCGATGACGGTGAGTGCGGCGCCGCGCAGGCCGGCGTCGTCACCGAGCCTAGCGCGGGCGATTGTCACGGCACGCGCTGAAGTGGGCAGCGCGAACTTGTAGATGGATTCCTGCATACCAACGAGAAATTGGTCGCCAGAGTCGACCAGGTAGCCCCAGACTGTGATCACGTCCGGGTTCAGCAGGTTGACCACCGTTGCCATCACCTCCCCGACGCGCCGACCGGCTTCGCGCACAGCCACTCCGGCGGGGACCACTCCGGCGTTGGCTAGTTCGGCGACATCTCGTGCGGTGTGTGCGTCATAGCCTTGCGCCGCAATCTCTTCGGCCACTGCCGGCCCACCGGCCACGGTATTGAGGCAACCGCGGCTCCCGCACAGGCAGGCACGATCAACTCCCGCGAGCTTGGTATGGCCGATCTCGCCGACCATCAATGAGGAGCCTCGCACCACGCTGTCGCCGATCACCAAGCCGCAGGCGACCACCGTGCCAACCTTGAGTGACACGAGCACGTCGGCATCACGCCAGCCGGTACGGTGTTCACCGAGTGCCATCAGGTTCACATCGCGATCGACGAATGTCGGCGCATTGAGGCGTTGCGATACGCGTTCGGCCAGAGGGAAATTCGTCCACTTCTGGGAGGGAAGGTCCGAACTGACAGGCGGTGCTGTCGAGATTTCGACATCTCCGGGCACCCCGATGCCCACACCGTAGACGTCGGATGGGGGGATATCCAGATCGGTCAGTGCCGCAAGGAACTCGGTGCAAAGGAGCTCGACGAAGGCCTCGGGCCCACGGGATATGTCGAACTGCACCTGTGTGCGCCACAGTACCTCTGCCTCGAGGTCGGTGATCGCCAGCAGAGTTCCGCTCATACCGACCAACGCTGCAAGCGTCACACCGGCTTTCGCGTTGAACGCGAGTATGTTGGCGGGCCGCCCCCGGCCGAACGTAGCCTCACCGGCGGTGGACAGCAACCCGATTCGCTGCAGCAGGTCGATGCGCTCGTTGATGGTGGACCGGGCCACGCCGAGGGATTTGGCCAATTGCGTCACCGTCCCGGCCTCACCCGAGCGCACCAGGTCGAGGATCTCGCCTGCGCGTGCGGTGCGACCGAGCACCCGCTTCGGACGGTCGTGCGAAGAGGTCATAGCGCGATGGTATACGGCGGGAAGAGCCTCTGTTGCTCACCGCTGCAGCAATAAGAGGTCGATATACGGTGAAAATCGACGTATTATTGTCAATGTGCGCGATATGCGGCGTGCATGTCAGGCGGTCACCGCCGAGTAAGCCACCACAAGAGGAGTGCAATGGATATCGAAGTTCCGCACGGACGTGAACTGTTCATCGGGAGCCGATGGGTGCAACCGCACGGAACCGAACTGGCCGAAGTCGTCGCGCCGTTCACCGGCAAGACCGTCGCGCAGCTGCCGCGTCCCTCCGTCGAGGACGCGCGGGACGCCGTCGAGGGTGCGGTTGCGTCGTTCGGGGCCTGGCGTGACCTGACCCTGGAAGAGCGGCACGAGGTAGTCGCGAGGTTCTGCGCCGGTCTCGACAAGAGGATCGACGACATCGTCGCGACGTGGGCGTTGGAAGCCGGTATGCCGCACGGTAATGGCCTGGCCCTGACCACGGACGCGTCAGTGTTTTGGCACCGTGCGCTCGACGAGGCGCTCACTGCCCCGTGGGTCGAGGTTCGGGATACGCCGATGGGAAAGGTCGAGGTGCGCCACGAGCCGGTCGGCCCGGTAGTGGGTGTCGTTGCCTTCAACGGACCCCACATGCAGTTCGCACTGGCCATGATTCCCGCGTTGCTTGCCGGCAACACGGTGATCATCAAGCTGGCTCCCGAGAGCCGGATGTTGGGGTATCTGTTCGCCGCCGCAGCTGCCGAGGCCGACTTTCCGCCGGGTGTTCTCAGCATCTTGGCGGGTGATGCCGACGTCAGCCAGTATCTGGTGGAGCACGACGACGTTGCGGCAGTGCACTTCACCGGTGGTACTGAGGTCGGGAGGGCGGTCATGCACGCCTGTGCTGACCGGGTGGCCAACGTGGTGCTCGAGCTGGGCGGTAAATCGGCGGCGATCGTGGCCGCCGACGCCGATCTGGAAGCGACTGTCCCTGCGCTGGTCGACGCCATGGCGCTCTACAGCGGCCAGATCTGTTTGACCATGACTCGGCTCGTCGTAGCACGAGAGATCCACGATCAGGTCGTCGCGGGCCTCGTCGCCGGCCTGAAGGCTCTGAAGGTCGGTGATCCGACCGATCCGGAAACAACGTGGGGTCCATTGGCTGCCCCGCGATTCCTTGAGCGTGCGGAGGGCTACATCCATCGAGCGGTGGCCGAGGGTGCGACGGTCGCCTACGGGGGCCGGAGACCCGCGGGATTAGACGGGTACTTCCTCGAACCGACGTTGCTGACCAATGTCACGCGCGACATGGAGGTCGCTCAACGGGAGATTTTCGGGCCGGTGTATTGCGTGATCCCCTTCGACACGATCGACGAGGCGATCGACATCGCCAACGATTCTCGTTACGGCCTGTCCGGGTCGGTGTTCACTTCCGACCCCGACATCGGGTTGGAGGTTGCGCGCCGCGTGCAATCCGGCGTCTTCGTCGTCAATGCGACGTTCCCATGCCTGGCGGCGCCGTTCGGTGGCGTCAAGCAGTCGGGCTTCGGCCGTGAGGGCGGGCCGGAGGGACTGTTGTCCTTGACCCAGATGAAGTGCATCACGTTGTAAATAACAGCCTTTCGGAGAGTCAGGCCGCAGCGACCCCGTGCCGCTGCGGCCTGACATGCGTTTGTGGACCGGATGGGTGTGATGTGGTTCGCATTCGACCATTGACGGCGGCGCCAACCACATTTAGATTGAAGAAAGTCATTATTACGTCGATTAGCGACGTAACTCGTTCGAATCCGGAATTCACACGCAGCGAGGTGAGCTATGCCGTTCCGTGCCCTGCCCGCACGCCGACGAGGCGTTCCGTTTCGGGTTCGCGAATCGTGCGCGGTCGCACTTGTCGCAATCACAGCAGGCGCGGCGTGCACTTCACCGTCGACCGCCGCAGGCGGGCCGGAATGCGACCCGGCGCCGTATGACGACGCGATCGCCGCGGTCACCGCGCACGGAGTGATCGGGCTGGGGCCATACGGTGAGGCGCCCGTATCCGCCGATTCGATCCAGTTGTCCGGCAACGAGATCGAGCACGTACGTGGACGTAACGCCACAGCAGCGATTGTCATGCACTTCTCTGGTGACAGTTGGAGTACAGCTCAGGTCGACGGCTTGAAATCTGAGTTCGACCGCCTGGGCATCTCGGTTGTCGCGCAGAGCGATGCGCAGGCCGACCCGGCCAAACAGTTCTCCGATATCGAAACCGCAGTCGCCGCAAGGCCGGACGTGATCGTCTCGATCCCTTCGCTGGACCCTGCGGCCTTGGCGCCGGCGTACCGCAAGGCGGTTTCTGCCGGCATCAAGCTGGTGTTCATGGAGAACCCGGCGAGGAGCTTCCAGTCGGGGCCCGACTATGTATCGGTCGTCGCCACAGACAACTACGGCGCCGGGGTTGTCAACGCGCATCAGATGGCAAAGGCGTTGTGCGGAAGAGGCAGTGTGGGCGTGCTGTTCCATGCTGCACAGGTGCCGACCAATGAACTACGGGAACGGGGATTCGTCGAAACGATCGAGCGTAACTATCCGGATATCGACATCGTCGGACGAAAGGGCCTGCTAGGCCCGAACTGGAACGTCGAGGCTGGCTCGGCAGTCAACGCTTGGCTCACCAAGCACCCGGATCTGGGCGGAGTGTGGTGCTGGTTCGACGCGCCGTGCGAGGGTGCCATCGATGCGGCGCGGTCCTCTGGCCGGGATCGTCTGGTAGTCACCAGCATTGACCTCGGAACGAATGTCGCCGTCGACATGGCGCGGGGGGCCTTCGTTTCCGGCATCGCCGCCGCTCAGCCGTACTGGCAGGGCATCGTGGAAGCCCGGTTGGCAGGCTATGCCCTGATAGGTAAGGCGGCGCCACCGTTCGTCGAGGTTCCGGCACTGCCGGTGGACCGGCACAACCTGACCGAGGCGTGGGAAACCGTATACCGTACGGAGCCGCCGGCGGATGTTCAGAAAGCGCTGGGTGCGTACTGATGGCCGAGACGACAACCGATCCCGCCCTGGCAGTCCAGATGCGGGGAGTCTGTAAATCATTCGGCACCAACGAAGTTCTGCGTGGTGTCGATTTCGACCTGCAGCGCGGCGAGGTGCATGCGCTTCTCGGAGGAAACGGGGCAGGGAAATCGACGTTGATGAAGATCCTGCAGGGAGTTCATCGTCTTGATGCGGGTCACATCAGCATCGACGGCTCACCTGTTGTGATCAACTCACCAGCGGATGCGACCAGGGCCGGAATCGGCATGGTTTTCCAGGAGTTCAGTCTCATTCCCAGTCTGTCTGTCGCCGCCAACATCTTCCTCGGGCGCGAGCCACGCAGGTTTGGCCTCGTCGACGATCACGAAATCAACCGGCGCGCTCGCGCTCTGCTCGACCAGATGGGCGCAGATCTCGACCCGCGCAGAACTGTTGCCGATCTGCCGGTGGGGTATTGGCAGGTGACCGAAATCGCCAAGGCGCTGAGCTCGGAAGCCAGGATCCTGGTGATGGATGAACCCACCGCAAGCCTGCCTTATTCGGAGGTTGACATGCTGTTTGAACTCATCGGAAGGCTTAAGCAGCAGGGCATCTCGATCATCTACATCAGTCATCGGATGGCCGAGATAGCTCGTGTTGCCGATCGGCTTACGGTGCTCCGTGATGGCCGGCGGGTACTCACGGACCGGGTGCCGCAAGTCTCGCCCGACCGGATCGCCGAAACCATCGTCGGTCGCGAGATCCTGTCTGGTTTCCAACGCAATCGCCGTCCCGGCATCGGGGCTCCGACCGTACTGGCTGTCGAAGGGGTTACCACCGACAAGCTGACCGACGTCAGTTTTAATGTCGTCGAGGGTGAGGTGGTCGGGCTGGCCGGCTTGATCGGCAGTGGCAGAACAGAACTCGCACGTTGCTTGTTCGGCGCAGATTCGCGCAATTCCGGAAAGGTCCGGGTGCGCGGGCGTGACGTTGCCATCCGTCGTCCGCAAGATGCGATCAACGCTGGAATCATGCTTGTGCCAGAGGACCGAGCGAGCCAGGGGCTGGTCGGTAAACACACAGTGCAGACAAATATGTTGCTTCCGAGTCTGTCTCACCTCGCTCGTCGGCATCTTATTGACGATCGACGCGGCCGCCAGCTGTGTAGTGAGCTCGCCCGGCGGCTCAACATCCGAGAGAGCGCGCTCAGTGAGCCGATCGTCCGCCTTTCCGGTGGCAACCAACAGAAGGTGGTTTTCTCGAAGTGGCTCGCTCTTGCACAAGTGGGAATCAGGCCTGAAGTGCTGATCCTCGATGAGCCTACTGGCGGTGTGGATATCGCGTCCAAGGTCGACATCATGCAGCTGGTGCTCGATCTCGCGGACAAAGGAACGGCGATCCTGCTGATCTCGTCTGAGCTCGAAGAACTTCTGGCAATCGCCGACCGGATACTCGTTATGCGGCACGGCCGTATCGAGGACCGAATCAGCCGCGCTGACATCGCAAATGAGGAATCCCTGCAATTGGCAATACAAGGAGCGTGAAACCGTGTCGACACCACTGACACAGCAAGCAAACATCGAGAATTCGCCGTCGGCCGGGTCGGTCGCTGAGAGTGGTCCGAGGGGAAACTACCACCTCCGACCAGGAAATCTGGAGTGGCGCGACTTCGCAATCTACATCGGCTTCGTCGTAGTGTTCGCACTCTTCGCGCTGCTGCTCCGTGACGAGGGGTTCCTGCAGCTCGGCAACTTGCTTAATATTGTCAGGCAAACGGCGATCATCGTGATAATGGCCGTCGCAGGCACGTTCGTGATCGCCGCAGCGCAGATCGACCTGTCTATCGGTGCCACCGCAGGGCTCGCGAGCGTCGTGACCGCGATGACGATCTCGTCGTCGGACAGCTGGATCTTGGGTGCTCTGAGCGGGTTGGCGGCAGGTGCCGTGGTGGGCGCTATCAACGGAAGCCTCGTAGCGATGCTGCGGTTGCCGTCGTTTCTCGTGACTCTTGCCATGATGGGAGTCGCCATCGGCGTCGCCCAATGGATGTCGGGTTTCCAGCCAAAACCGATTCTCGACAAGACATTTACCGATATTTTCGGGTCGAGTGACGTTGGACCTATACCGTCCCTGTTGATCTGGGCCTTTGCCGCTGTCGTCGTCGGTATCGTCGTCCTGAACAAGACCACCTTCGGCAGGCAGGTACTTGCAACCGGCGGCAACGAGATTGCCGCAGTGTTCAGTGGTGTGCGCACCCGGCGCATTACTTTCACCATACTGCTGGTCTCCGGTCTTGTGGCCGGCATCGCGGGCATGCTCTATGCCGGCCGCCTACAATCCGGCCGGTATCAGTGGGGAACAGGTGACGAATTGTCGGTCATTGCTGCGGTCGTGCTCGGAGGTACTAGTCTGTTCGGCGGGTACGGGCGAGTGCTCGGGTCGGTGTTCGGTGCGATCTTTATCGGGCTGCTCAACAACGGTCTGGTTCTCGCAGGTTTCGATATCAGTCAGCAGGCGATCATCCAGGGCGTCATCATCATTCTGGCAGTGATGCTGGCGAAGACACGCTGAGAACCGACACGTCATCGTTCTCGGCCGACCAGACGCGGCGGTACCCGAAAATCGCGGTTTTCGGGTACCTGCGCGTCTGTTCGCGCTAAAAGGTGAGCAGCAACCAGATCGCGACGGCCGAGCCCACGGCGGCCACGCCGTAACTGCACACCGCGATCGCCCGGTCGAAGCGGCCGAGCTTGAGGCCGTGCTCGACCATGAAGCGGAACCGGTGCGCCCAGTGGAACAGGCCCAGCACAAAGACGCCGGCCAGCACGATCCGCGTCAGCGGGTTGCCCACCACGGCCATCAGGTGGGCCTGGCCGGGCCAGTCGAGCAGGCCGAGCGGGAACGCCACGCCGAACAGCAGCATCACCACCGGCAGCATCAGTGCGCTCACCATGCCGCCTGCCGAGAACAACAGCCAGAAGAACGGTTCCGGCGTGCGACGGGTGGGCGCGCTCATGCCAGCACCAGCCATGCGATCACCGCCGAGACGACGAGCCACGCGGCGTAGTGTCCGGCCAGGACCGCGCCCGCGGGCACGCGTTGGCCCCGCACGTGGACGACCATCGCGCGTGGCGCCAGACTGAACCAGGTCACGGTGTGCAACAACAGAAATGCCAGCGTCACGAGGTTCAGCGCGATCACCAGCGGATGGGCGCTGAAGTCCTGAAACCAGTCGTACCGACCGGTGCCGAGCGCCCACACCAGCAGGCCCAGATACACCACCGCCCACGCCACGGCCTCGCAACTCGCCTCGCGCAGCATGTACCGCAGATACGAAGCGCGTCGGGTCCACCACAGGAGGGGGACCGGTTGCCGGTACGTGGTCATCGCGCAGCCCTCGGGAGTAGCAGGCTCTTCACCGAATGTGTTGCGGCTGTGAGCTTGTAGCGCTGGATCGCGCCGGCCGGGTCGACGCCCTTCGGGCACGCCACCGAACATTCGCCCACGTACGTGCATGCCCACGCACCGTCGGCCGCGGCCAGCACATCGCGCCGGTCGTCCTCGCCCTCGTCGCGCGAGTCCAGGTTGTAGCGCTGGGCCAACGCGATGGCCGCGGGCCCGAGAAAGTCCGGGTCCAGCGCGTAGACCGGGCACGCCGAGTAGCACAGCATGCAGTTGATGCACATGCTGAACTGTTTGAACTCCTCCAATTCGGCTGGGGTTTGGCGGTATTCAGTGTCTGCGGCCGGTTCGTCATCATTGATGATCCACGGCTTGACGCGGGGCAGCTTGGTCATGAAATCGCTGATGTCGACGACGAGGTCGCGGATCACCGGGAAGTTGCGCATCGGCTCCACGCGCACCGGTCCTGGCAGGTAGTCGACGAGGAACGTCGCGCATGCCAGTTTCGGGTCGCCGTTGACCGTCATGCCGCAGCTACCACAGATGCCCATGCGGCATGACCATCGGAAACTCAGTGTGCCGTCCAGCCGGTCCTTGATGTAGTTGAGCCCGTCGAGCACCGCCCACTCCCGGGTGAGCGGGACGTCATAGGACTGGAACACCGGCTCGCTGTCGGTTTCGGGCCGATAGCGGGCCACTTCCATGACAATTCGGTCTGCCATCTCACCTCCCGTAGATCCGTTCGCCAGGCGGCCAGCGGGTGATGGTGACCGGCAGGTAGTCGATCCGCGCTGAGCCGTCGGGCTCGCGATGGGCCATGGTGTGGGCCAGGAACCGGTCGTCGTCACGGCCGGGGAAATCGGTGCGCTGGTGTGCGCCGCGGGATTCGGTACGGTGCGAGGCGGATTCGATGATCGTCTGGGCGATGTCGAGCATCCCGGACAGTTCGAGGAACGCCAGCAGTTCGGTGTTGAACGTGTGGCTGTGATCATCGATACCGGCGTCGGCGAAACGCTCCTGTAGTTCCCGGATCTGCTCGGCGGCCTTGGTCAGGGTGGGGCCGTCGCGGTAGATCCCGGCCGCGGTCTCCAGCACGGTCTGCATGTCGGTGCGGATGTCGGCGATGCGTTCCTTGCCGGTTTGGGTGCGCCGGCTCAGGTCGCGCTCCAGGCGCTGCTCTTCGGCGCGGGCCTGGGCCTGCACCGCAGCGGAATTCGCACCGACGCCGGCCGCGTACTCGGCCGCGGCCCGGCCGGCGCGGTTCCCGAATACCAACAGCTCGGGCAGCGAGTTCGAGCCCAGCCGGTTTGCCCCGTTGATGCTGACGCATGCGGTCTCGCCCGCCGCGTAGAGGCCGGGAAGCGTTGTCGCGCCGTTGATGTCGGTGTGGACGCCACCCATCATGTAGTGCACGACGGGACGCACCGGCACCAGTTCGGTGACGGGGTCGATGTGCTGATAGTCGCGGCACAGCTCGCGCACGAACGGCAGCTTGGTGTCGATCAGCTTGGCTCCCAGGTGCCGTAGGTCAAGGTAAACCACGGGCCCGTACGGGGTTTCGTCGGTACGGCCCTTGTCGAGCTCGTGCACGAAGGCCTGTGACAACCGGTCACGTGGGCCGAGTTCCATGCTGCGCAGCTTGGGTTCGGGCGTCGGCGTGCCCAGGTCGTAGTCCTGCAGATACCGGTAGCCGTCCTTGTTGAGCAGCCAGCCGCCCTCGGCGCGGGCAGCCTCGGTGATCAGGATCCCGGTGAACGGCAACCCGGTTGGGTGGTACTGCACGAACTCCATGTCCTTGAGCGGTGCGCCCGCTCGGAAGGCCAATGCCATGCCGTCGCCCGTCTTGATGTTGGCATTGGTGGTGAACGGGAACACCCGGCCGCATCCGCCCGTGCACATGATCACGGCCTTGGCCAGGATCGTCTCGATGCGCCCGGTGGCCAGTTCTATCGCGACCAGGCCGCGCACGGCACCGTCGTCGACAAGCAGTGTCGTGGCGAACCATTCGTCGTAGCGCACGATGTCGGGATAGGCCAGCACCCGCTGAAACAGCGTGTGTAACAGGTGAAACCCGGTCTTGTCAGCGGCGAACCAGGTGCGGAGCTTCTTCATACCGCCGAACGCGCGAACGGCTATGTGCCCGTCGGGCGTTCGGCTCCACGGGCAGCCCCAGTGCTCGAGTTGCGTCAGCTCGAGCGGGGCCTCTGCGACGAACGCTTCGACCGCGTCCTGATCGCACAGCCAGTCGCCGCCGGAGATGGTGTCGTACGCGTGCTCGTCGATGGTGTCATCGGCACCCGCCACGGCCGCGGCGCCGCCCTCCGCCGAGACGGTGTGGCTGCGCATCGGATACACCTTGGACACGATCGCCACATTGAGCGCGGGGTTGGTCTCGGCGATGGCGATCGCGGCGCGCAAACCGGCGCCGCCCCCACCGATCACCACGATGTCGTGTGAGGCCGTCATCGCGCGGCCTCACACTTCGAAGGCCTCATGCTCTCCACAGCGCTCGTCTCGCAGCACCTTGCCGTCGTGTCTCACGGTGCGGATGGCCACGCATCCGTCGTGATAGACGTGCCGGCTCTCGCGACAGCCGCACGAGAACCTCAGGTCGTCGTAGCTGAGGCCGTCGTCATCGCTCTCGACGTGGTGATCGCCTTCTGCCATGCGCCCACAGGGCGCCTTCTGCCGGGAGAAATGCGTGGTCTGTTTGACAAACTGGGCGGCCATCGTCCGCCTCCTCGGGCCTCCGGAGAGTGATCTACATCACATGAGACTACCGCGTCTGTTCGGCATGGAAAAGTCAGCCCAAACGGGCCCGCAGCTCCCGTTTGAGGACTTTGCCGTAACTGTTCTTGGGCAGCGTGTCGACGAACTCGTAGCGTTTGGGCCGCTTGAAGCGCGCAATGCGCTCCAGCAGATGCGCGTCGAGTTCGGCCGCGTCCGCATCGCCGACGATGAACGCCACGACGATCTCGCCCCAGTCCGGGTCGGGCGCGCCGACCACGCACGCCTCGGCGACCCCGGCATGCTCCAGCAACACCTCTTCCACCTCACGCGGATAGATGTTGCTGCCGCCGCTGATCACCACATCCTTCGACCGGTCGCGCAAGGTGAGATAACCGCGCGCGTCGAACGACCCCATGTCGCCGGTGTAGAGCCAGCCGTCCTTGAGGGTCGCCGCGGTCGCACTCGGGTTTTTCCAGTACCCGGACATGACGGCATCGCCCCGGCACACGATCTCGCCGATCTCACCGACGTCGACGGGGCGGCCACCGTCGCCCACCACCGCGACCTGCATGCCTGACCTGGCCGTCCCGACCGATCCCAACACGGCCTCGTCGACGGCGGCGTGGTCGCGGCGGCGCAGACCGGTGATGGTCATGGGAGATTCGCCTTGCCCGTAGATCTGCGTGAACACCGGTCCGAACGCGGCCAGCGCCTTCTTCATGCCGTCGACGTACATGGGCCCGCCGCCGTAGACGATCGTGCGCAGGTTGCGCGGGGCGGCGCGGCCGGTGTCGACGAGCCGCTGCACCATGGTCGGCGCCAGGAACGCCGATGAACCCGGATGGTGCGCACACAGATCCAGGAATTCGTCAGGTTCGAAGGCTCCCGATTCGGGCACCACCTGCCGGGCCCCGCGCAGCAGGTAGGGCACCACGTACAACCCTGATCCGTGCGACATCGGCGCGCCGTGGATCAGGCTGCAGTTCTCGTCGGGATCGTCGATATCGGCCAGGTGCGACACCGTCATAGCCATCAGATTGCGATGAGACAGCATGGCGCCCTTGGATTTACCGGTGGTGCCGCTGGTGTAGAAGAGCCACGCCAGGCTGGCCGGGTCGGTGACCGGTGGTGTGGTGGGCGCGGCAGCGAACCGCTCGGTGTACGCGTCGGACCCGATGACCTCGACCGGTACGTCCACACTCAGGCCTGCCGCGATCTTCGGCGACGCGAAAACCACCGACGCGCCCGCATCGGCGACGATGTCGGCCATCTCGCGTGCGTGGAGTTTGAAGTTGACGGGCACGAAGACGCATTCGGCCGCCCAGATCGCGAACATGAGTTCCACGATCTCGGGCCGGTTTTCGCTCGCGACGGCGATTCGCGTGCCACAGTCGCCTACGGTCTGCAATGACGATGCCAGCCGCAGCACGCGGTCGCGCAGCTGCCCGAAGGTGTGCAGCTGCCGGTCGCCGGAGTACACCGCACCCCGTTCGCCGAACTGGGCGGCGGCCTGGTCGAGGACTGCGAAGAGATTCACCGGGCGATCCACTCGGAGGTCAACGCGAAGTCCGAAAGGTATTTCGTCGAACTCCAGCCACCGTCGACGACGATGGTCTGCCCGTTGATGAAGCTGCCGCCCTCCGAACACAGGAACGCCACGGTCGCGGCGATGTCGTCGACCTGGCCGAGTCGCGTGTGCGGGGTCATCTCGGTCTGCATCTTGCGGAAGCGTTCGTCTTCGAGCCTGGCCGCGACCATCGGGGTCAGCGTGACGCCGGGTGCGACGGCGTTGCACCGGATGCCCTGCGCCCCGTACTGGCAGGCGATGTGGGTGGTCAACGCCGTCAAGCCACCCTTGGCCGCCGAATACGCACCGCCCCGCAATCCGCCGACCACCGCGAACGTCGACGTCACGTTGATGATCGCCGAGCCCGGCACCATGTGGCCGATCACGTCGCGGGCCAACCGGAACGGTGCCCGCAGCATCAAGCCCAGGAAATGATCCAGGGTCTCGTCGTCGGTCTCGTGCAACGGCTTCGGACTGCCCACGCCCGCGTTGTTGACCAGGAAATCGATGCGGCCCCAGCGGGACAGCGCGGCGTCGACGATCCGCTGCGGCGCGTCGTCGGCGGTCAGGTCGACGGCCACCGTCGCGACGTGGTCACCCGCGGCCTGCTCTAGCTCGGCCAACCGGTCGTGATCTCGCCCGGTGCCCAGCACCGCCATGCCTGCCTCGGCGAGCTTGACGGCACAGCCGAATCCGATGCCGCTGCTGGCCCCGGTGACGATCGCTACCTGCATGTCAGTTCGCTTCCATCAGTGCTGCGCGGATCCGATGCTTCAGTACCTTGCCCGCGTCGTTGCGCGGCAGCGTATCCCAGATCTCCACCTGCTCAGGTGTTTTGAACCGGGCCACCCCGACATCGGCCAGGAGTCGACCCAGCGCGGTCACGTCCGGCGCGGCTCCGTCGGATGTCACGATCACCGCGCACGCGCGTTCTCCGGTGCGCGCGTCGGGCAACCCGACCACGGCGATCTCGGTGATGCCCAGTTGACCGACCAGGATGTCCTCGATCTCCTTGGGGGAGATGTTCTCGCCGTTGCGGATGATCAGATCCTTGGCGCGTCCGGTCACCGTGAGGTAGTCGCCGTCCACCCACCGGCCCAGATCGCCGGTCCGGAAAAACCCCTGATCGTCGAAGGCGTTGTCCTCGGGGTGCAGGTACCCCAGCAGCATCTGCGGTCCACGCGCGCGGATCTCACCGGACACCAGCCGGATCTCGGCACATCCCGGGCGCCCGTCGGTTTCGGCGGCATGGTCGACGTCGCCCGGCCGCAGTGACCCGACCGTCGTGACCGGCACTTCGGTCGAGCCGTAGACTCGGCTCACCACCGCGCGGTCGAAATAGGTTGTGGCCCGGCGGATCAGCGACGGCGGCACCGACGCGCCGCCACAGATGAACACCTTGAGTTCGGGCAGCCGGGTTCCCGCGCGCTCTGCGGCGGCCAGGAGCTGTTCGAGAAACGGGGTGGCGCCGGCCATGTGGGTGCAGCCGTGCCGGGTCATGAGCGCGACACCGTCGTCGGCGTGCCAGCGCTGCATCAGGATCGCGGTGGTGCCCAGCAGCAGTGGGCATTCGAACGCGTAGATCGATCCGCCGATGTGGGCGATGGGTGACGGCACCAGGAACGCGTCGCCGGGTTCGATCAGCCAGTGTTCCTGCAACTGACGGATCAGCGCGTTGATCGAACGATGGCTGTGCAGAACCCCTTTGGGCCGTCCCGTGGTGCCCGACGTGTAGAGGATCATCCGCACGGCGTCCGGGGCGAGCGCGGGAAACGACCGCGGCGCCCCGGCGGGGAGCGGCGCGGCGCCGCGCACCGCGACCACCTCGGGTGGATCGGGCAGCTCGGCCGTCACGCGGCTCAGCATCGCCGGGTAGTCGTGGCTACCGAACCGGCCGGGGATGAAGATCATCCGGCTGTCGGCGTCGGCGAGGATGAACCGCAGCTCGGCGTCGCGTAACGACGGCAGGATCGGGTTGACCACCATGCCGGCCACGGTCGCCGCGAGGTAGATGACCGCCGCCTCATGCCAGTTCGGCAGCATGACAGAGACCACGCTGCCCGTGGGCATCCGTTCGGCCAGGTAGCCGGCCAACGCCAGAGCCCGACGGTGCAGGTCGTGGCACGTCAACTGGGTGTCCCCGTCGACGATCAGCACCCGGTCGGGGGTGCGGTGCGCGGCGTCGTCCAGTGCTTCGGCCAGCGTGGACCAGTCGGCCATGTGCCTAGCCCTTGACCCGGCGCATGGTCATCGAATGCCGGAAACGGCCGGCGGGGTGGGTGTTCACGGTCACCTGGGCGATCTCGCCGTCTGAGGTGGTGTAGGTGCGTTGCATCTGCAGCGCCGCGCTGCCGGCCTCCACCTTGAGGCCCGCCGCGAGTTCGGGCGACGTGCATATCGCCGAGATCACCTGGTGCACTTCGACGATGCTCACCCCGAACAGATCCTCGATCAGTGGGAAGATCGGTCCGGTGTGGCGTTGCAGCAGCCTGCCGACCGCGGCGAACGTGCGGTTGATGTAGTACTCGGTGCGGCACACCGGGACATCCCCGTCGCCCTGCCGATATCCGCGGACTGCGAGCCACTGCTCACCGAGCGGTAGGCCGGTTCGTTCGGCGAGCTCCGCGTCGATGGTGACCATCGCATTGGATTCGATGGTGAACTGTGCGCCGGTCGCGAACGCGAGCAGGTCGTTGATCGACATCACGTCCTGCGCATACGAATTCGTCGCGGCGCGGGGAACCACCACGGTGCCGGCCCGCGGCCGGGAGGTCACCAGGTTGTCGTCCCGCAATCGCCGCAGCGCCTCCCGGATGGTGTAGCGGCTCACCTCGAAGCGCTCGCACAGTTCGTGTTCGGTGGGCAGCTGGGATCCCACGGGGTAGACGCCGTCCACGATCTCCTTACGTAGGGTGCGCGCCACCTGGAGGTAGCGATGCTCGGTGGGTGCGACCGTCATGGCGCTACCCGTCGTAGGGTCAGCACGCTGCCGTCGCCATCGGCCGAAACATAGAGCGTCCCATCCGCTCCCGCGGTGATTCCGGCGAACGGTCCCTGTGGTCCCGAGAACGGCGGCATGCCGCGCAGCGGTTTCGGCACCACGCCGGGCGGCGGTCCGACCGGAAGGCCGCACGCGATCACGACGCGCGCTCCGGTGTCGAGGTCAACGCTGACGAGCTCTTTGCTGCCGGCATCGACGATGTACAGCACGTGATCGCGCACCAGGATGCCCTGCGGGGTGTCCAAGCCGTCGACGTGGAGGCCCGAACCGCCCACCCCGACAACCGCTCCCGCGACCGACACCAGCGGTGCACCGTCGGGGCCGAAAGTCACCCCGACCGGGCGCTCGAGTCCGGCCGCCAGCACGTCGACCGCACCGTCGCGGACCGCGAGCAGGCGCCCGGTGCCCTGCTCGACCACCACGGGCGTGCCGTCGGGTGCCAGCGCGACACCGTACGGTTGGTCCACACCTGACGCGAGCACGTCGGTCTCGGCCGTCGCAGGGCGGTACCGCGCCACCGTGTCACCGGCTGTGGTCACCACGAATTCCCCTGGCGCAGAGGCTGTCACGCCGCGCAGGAAGCCGGGATATCCGGGCGAGAAGAGCATGCCGACGGTCTCCAGGCCGCTCGGGCCGACCCGGTAGAAGTAGGTGCCGTCGGCGATGTAGAGGTTGCCGTCCGGGGCGACGGTGAGATCCAGCGGCCAGTTCAGCCCACCGGCCAGCACGGTCGTCGGGCCCGTGGCACAGATCTCGGTGATCTCGCCGGTGAAGTTCGAGACGAACAGGCGGCCCCCGACGAACGTCAGGTTGTCGAGCCCGGGAGTGAGTTGCGCGAGCACTGTCTGTTCACCGGTGCGCGGATCGATGCGCAGCACTTGGCCGCTGGCCACCTGGGTGGACACGATGAACCCTTCGGCGTCGAACTTCACCGCGTCGGGCACGCCCAGCCCGGAGGTCACCACCTGAGGCTCACCGCCGGCGAGATCGATCCGCCAGATCTCGTTGGCGCCCATCACCGGGAAATACAGCAGCCCATCCGGACCGACTTCCATGGCGTTCGGCGACGGCACGTTGTCCAGCAGGATCCGCGGTGGCCCGCCGCCGAGGTCGAATTCCATGAGCCGGCCACCTTCGCGGCATTCCCCGACGAACAGCCGGCCGTGGTGGAACGTGATGCCGTTGGCGGACGGCACGTCGTCGCGCAGCACCCGGGTCGATCCGTTGGTTTCGCGGACGCTGACCCGGCCGTCCATGACCTCGGTCGCGTACAGGTGGCCGTGCGCGTCGAACGCGACGTCGTCGGGCGCGACGATGTCGCCGCCCTTGGCGCTGACGGTGTCGACCTGTGCGGTGTCGACGTTCAGCGCCGAGATCTGGCTGCCCGTCACCTGTGCGACGTAGACGCGTCCGTCCGGGCCGGTGCGCAGGCCGTTCGCACCGAACAACCGACTCGGTGCCGTGAGCTGCCGCAACTGCCAGCCCTCGACCGCCGACGGATTAGCGGTGTAGCGGGCGCCCGATGTCATGACGTCGGACGTTAGCAAGCCCGTAGTGGTCCAGACAATAGGTTGTCGATGCCACATCAACACCCTTGACGGTCGAATAACTCCTGCGGAATAGTGTTCTCCAGAATGAAGAGCACCATATGTTGTCCGGACAATTAGGGCGAGCATGGCCAACCCCCTGAGCCTGGAGCGCCGGGTCGTGGTGGTGTCCGGTGCCGGTGGCGGCGGCATCGGCACCGCCGTGACGCGGCAGGTCGCCGAGGCGGGCGCCACCGTCATCGCGGTGAGCCGCTCGCAGGACAACCTCGACGCGCACGTCGCCCCGTTGGCGCGCCGTGGCCTGCCGGTGATGCCCGTGGCGGCCGATGCCGCGACCGATGACGGCATCGCGACGGTGCTCGACGCCGCCCGGCGCGCCGACGGTTTTCTGTACGGCCTGGTGAATGTCGCGGGGGGAGCCGCACCGTCGACGTGGATGCCCGCGACCCGCGTCTCGCGGTCGGACTGGCGCGAGTTGTTCACCGCGAACCTCGAAACCATGTTCTTCATGAGCCAGGCGATCGCCGGCGAGATCCGCAGCCACGGAACCCCGGGTTCGATCGTCTCGGTGTCATCGATCAGCGGCATGAACACCGCGCCCTACCACGTCGCCTACGGCACCGCCAAGGCCGCGATCGTGGCCGCGACCCGCACCATGGCCGTCGAACTCGCGGCGGACGGCATCCGGGTCAACGCGGTCGCGCCCGGGGTCACCGAGACCACGGCGTCCGCGACCTACGTCGACGCCGATCCCCAACGCGACCAGCGCGCCATCTCGATGGGCCGGCGCGGCACCCCTGACGAACAAGCCGGGGCGATCCTGTTCCTGCTGTCAGACCTGTCGAGCTACATCACGGGGCAGACGCTGCTGGTCGACGGTGGACTCAACCTGCGCTGGACCCATCTCGGTGCGGACAACACCTCGCTGTTCCTCAAGGACGACGACTTCCGCGCGGCCATAAGGAGGTATGAGTGACCGAAGAGCTATCCGCGCCCATGACCATCGGCGTCGACGCCTACATCTCCCCGGAGTACGCGCGGGCCGAGCGGGATCGGTTGTGGCGCAAGGTATGGCAGCAGGTCGGCCGGGTCGAGGAGCTGCCAGAGGTCGGCAGCTATCTGACCTACGACATCCTCGACGACTCGATCATCGTCGTACGAACGGGTGCCGACACCTTCGCCGCACACCACAACGTGTGCATGCACCGCGGTCGCAGGCTCGTCGACACCCCGAACGGTGCGAAGAACGCGTGCGCCCGCACCCGCAAGTCGTTCGTGTGCGGATTCCACGGCTGGACCTACGACCTCAACGGGGCGTGCACCCACATCCGCGAACAGGACGACTGGCAGGGCGCGCTGACCCCGGCCAACACCCACCTGCCCCGCGTCACCGTGGACACCTGGGCCGGCTGGCTGTTCGTCAACATGGACCCCGACCCGGAACCGTTGGCAGACTATCTGTTTCCCGCCGCTAAGATCCTCGACCCGTTCGGACTGGAGAACATGCGCTACAAGTGGCGCAAATGGTTGTACTTCGACTGCAACTGGAAAGTCGCGATGGAGGCCTTCAACGAGACCTACCACGTGTTCACGACACACCCTGAGTTCAACAAGTTCGGCGAGTTCAAAGGATGGGCGAAAGCCCAAGGCCGGCACAGCAACATCGGCTACGACGCACCGGACGACATGGAGGAGACCAAGTCCAAGATCCGGCTCGGCACCGGCGACCCGCGGATCTCGACGGCCGAGATGCAGGTCTACACCATGGAAGAGACCAACGCGACCACCACGCAGACGCTGGTGAACGCCGCCAAGCGGTTGGTCGACGAACTGCCCGAGGGCACCCCCGCCGACAAGGTGCTCGAACACTGGCTGACCTCGGCCCGCCGCGACGACGAGGCGCGTGGTGTCATCTGGCCGACCATCCCGCCGGACATTCTCGGCCAGAGCGGCACCGCCTGGCAGATCTTCCCGAACTTCCAGATCGGCCAGGGCCTCACCAGTGCCCTGTGCTACAGCGCCCGGCCCGACCCGAGCTATGACCCGAACAAGTGCATCTTCGAGGTCTCCGTGTTCGAGCTGTACCCCAAAGGCGAGGAGCCACAGACAGACTGGGAGTACACCCCGGCCGACAGCCCCAACTGGCGCTCGGTGCTGCCGCAGGACTTCTCGAACATGGCCGCGGTGCAGCAGGGCATGAAATCAGCCGGTTTCCCTGGCACCAAACCGAATCCGTACCGCGAACGCAGCACGGTCAACCTGCACTACCAACTGTCGAAATACATGGGCGTCGGAGAACCCCAGAACCTCGAGTGATTTGTGTGCGTTTACCGGCGCTCACTGCCGCTAAACGCACACAAAATCACTCGGACAAGGAGAGAACATGAAGGTCAATCTCGGCACGGGGGCGCAGAACTCCCACGACTGGGACCGCGTGCTGGCGGGCGATTTCAGCTCACCGCCCGCCACGCCCGACTACAAGTGCGTGCAGGCCGCGCTGGCCCTCGGCGACCTCGCCGAACCGCTCGGGTTCGACGGCATCTGGTTCCCCGAACACCAGGGCACGCCATACGGCATGACGCCCAACCCGATCCAGGCGCTCACCTACTTCGCGGCCCGCACCGAGCGGGTCAGCCTCGGAACGTTCGTCGCGGTCGCGCCGTGGTGGCACCCGGTCCGGCTGGCACACCAGATCGCCTACCTCGACATCGTGTCCAACGGCCGCTACACCACGATCGGCCTGGGCCGTGGCGTGTCCAAGGGCGAGTTCGACGCGGTCGGGGTGCCGCGCGAGGAGAGCCGGCAACGCTTCAACGAAACCCTCGACGTGCTCAAGCTCGCGTTCTCCGGTGAGCGGTTCTCCTACGACGGCGAGATCTTCAAGTTCCCGGAGATGTCGCTGCGCCCCGCGCCGCTGAGCACCGATCTGTTCGACCGCATCTACAGCTCAAGCTCCACGCCCGAATCGCTGGAGATCCTGGCGCGGCGCGGCATGGTCCCACTGTTCGTCGGCAACAAGCCGATCTGGGATGCCGGCGAGGAAGTCAAGAAGGTCAACACCTTCCGTGCCGAAGAGGGCCTGCCGCCGTGCCAGCCCAAGAACGTCATGTTCATGTACTGCGTGGCGTCTGACGACGACGTTGCCAAGACCGAGGAATGGATCTACACCGCCAACCGCGACGTCACGGTGCACTACGGGTTCGCCGACGCCGCCAACTTCAAGGGCGTCAAGGGCTATGAGGCATACGCGAACCGCCAGGGTTCGGCCACCGCACTGCTCGCCGAGTCGGTACAGGGTGACGGCACCGGCGGCCCCAAGCCCGGCGACAAGAAGGGCCCGCCCGGGTATCACGCGTCGAACCTGCTGATCGGCACCCCGGAGGAGATCTTCAAGCGGCTCAAGGCGGCTCAGGAGGCATGCTCGTTCTCCGAGGTCACCATCGTGCCGCAGTTCGGCACCATGCCGTACGAGGATGCGTTCGACAGCGTCAAGCTGTTTGCGAAGGAGGTGCTGCCCGCGGTGCACGACATGGAGGCGCCGCTGCATGCCGCGGTCCTGCCGGACGGGGTCACCGCATGACGTGCGGGCCGACGGACACCCCCGACGACATCGACATTCCTGCGCTACGCGAGAAGTACCGCGCCGAACGCGAGAAACGGCTGCGCGCAGAGGGATCCAAGCAGTATCTGGAAACCGGTGAGCGGTTCGCCGAGTTCGGCGAGGTCGACCCCCACACCCCGTACGTCGAACGCGATGCGATCGACACCGACATCGACGTCGCGGTGCTCGGCGGCGGGTTCGCCGGCCTGCTGGTAGGTGCCGCGCTCAAGCGGGCCGGCGTCGAGGACGTGCACATCATCGAGATGGGCGGAGACTTCGGCGGGGTCTGGTACTGGAACCGCTATCCCGGCATCCAGTGTGACAACGAGTCCTATTGCTACATACCGCTTCTGGAAGAGCTCGACTTCATGCCGAGCAAGAAGTTCGCCGACGGCGCCGAGATCTGGCAGCACTGCCGCAACATCGGCAAGCACTACGGCCTCTACGACGGCGCGATCTTCTCGACGCAGGTCAAGGATCTGCGGTGGGAAGACGACCTCAAGCGGTGGCGCATCAGTACCAACCGCAGCGACGACATCCGAGCCCGGTTCGTCGTGATGGCGTCGGGCTCCTTCAATCGTCCCAAGCTGCCCGGCATCCCCGGCATCAAGGACTTCACCGGCCACGTCTTCCACTCGTCGCGCTGGGATTACGACTACACGGGCGGGGACAGTTCCGGCGGGCTCGAAAAGCTCGCCGACAAGAAGGTGGCGCTGATCGGCACTGGCGCCACCGGCGTTCAGCTCGTGCCGCACCTCGGCCGGGATGCCCAGCACCTGTACGTGTTTCAGCGGACGCCGTCCACGGTCGACGAACGCAACAACACCCCGACCGACCCGGAGTGGGTCAAGACGCTGCAGCCCGGGTGGCAGAAGGAACGACAGCGCAACTTTCACGCCTGGACCTTCGAGGGTATGGCGCTGGGCCAGCCAGACTACGTGTGCGATTTCTGGACCGAACTCGGCCGTAACACCGCCGCGCGCGTGCTGGCCCTGCCCGATCCGGCCGCCATGACGCCCGAGCAGTTCATGGCGCTGCGGGAAGAAGAGGACTACAAGGTCATGGAGCGGCTGCGACGCCGCGTCGAGGCCATCGTCGACGATCCGGACACCGCCGAGGCACTCAAGCCGTACTACCGATTCCTGTGCAAGCGGCCATGTTCCAACGACGACTATCTGCCGACCTTCAACCGGCCCAACGTCACCCTCGTCGACGTGTCCGAATCCAAAGGCGTGGAACGCATCACCGCGTCCGGTGTGGTCGCCGACGGCCGCGAATACGACGTCGACTGCATCATCTTCGCCAGTGGCTTCGAGATCACCACCGAGATCCACCGCCGCTACTCGATCGATGTGATCACCGGCCGCGACGGCCTGTCGCTCTACGACGCGTGGGCCGGTGGCTATCGGACCCTGCACGGCATGACCAGCCGCGGGTTCCCCAACCAGTTCTTCACGGGCTTCACGCAGGTCGGGATCTCGGCCAACATCTCGGCGAACTACGAACTGCAGGGCGAACACATCGCATACGTGATCGCCGAGGCGCTGGGCCGTGGCATCACCACGGTGGAGCCCAGCCAGGACGCGCAGGACGGTTGGTGCCAGACCATCAAGGACACCTTCGTCGACAACTCGGCATTCGACGCCGAATGCACACCGGGCTACTACAACAACGAGGGCGGCGGTGGCGGCGAAGGCATCCGATCGCACCTAGGTGAGCCCTATGGTCCCGGGTTCTACGCGTTCGGCGAGTTGCTCAAAGCATGGCGGGACAAGGGCGATCTGGAAGGCCTGGAAACCACGTGAACCTGCGTTTCGACGATCGCGTCGCCGTCATCACCGGTGCCGGCCGGGGGCTCGGACGCGAATACGCGCTGATGCTGGCCGCGCGCGGAGCGAAGGTCGTCGTCAACGATCCCGGTGGCGGCCTCACCGGTGACGGCTGCGATACCGGCCCCGCGCACTCCGTGGTCGACGAGATCCGTGCGGCCGGTGGCCAAGCCGTCGTCACCACCGATACGGTCGCGACCGCAACGGGCGGCCGCGCCATCATCGACTCCGCACTGGAGACCTACGGCCGCGTCGACATCCTGATCCACAACGCGGGCATCGTGCGGCGAGGCTCGCTCAAGGACATGAGCTACCAGGACTTCGACGCGGTGCTCGACGTTCACCTGCGCGGGGCGTTTCATGTGGTGCGGCCGGCTTTTCCGGTCATGTGCGCGGCCGGTTACGGCCGCGTGGTGCTGACGTCGTCGATCGGCGGCCTGTACGGCAACCGTGAGGTGGCCAATTATGCGGCGGCCAAGGCGGGCATCGTCGGGCTGTGCAACGTCGTGGCGTTGGAAGGCGCGGCCGAGGGCGTGACGTGCAACGCCATCGTGCCGGGCGCCGTGACACGCATGGCCGACGGGCTCGACACGTCGGCCTATCCTCCGATGGGCCCGGAGTTGGTGGCCCCCGTGGTGGGATGGCTGGCGCACGAAAACTGCACTGTGACGGGCGAAGTGTTCGTCGCGATCGCCGGGCGGGTGGCCCGTGCCGTGGTGTCGGAATCACCGGGGGTCTACCGGCCGGAATGGACGATCGAGGACGTCGACGCCGACATCGACGCGATCCGCGATATCACCACACCTGTGACGTTCCCCGTGGTTCCGGACGGCCACGCCGAGCACATCCGTTACAGCTTTGGGCGAGCTCATGTCTGACGGACCGTTGCATGGCGTGCGCGTGGTCGACCTCACCGCGATGGTGATGGGCCCGTACTGCACGCAGATCATGGCCGACATGGGTGCCGACGTCATCAAAGTCGAGCCGCCGCAAGGCGACAACACGCGTTACATCTCGGTCGGCCCGGCGCCGGGTATGAGCGGTGTGTTCGCGAATGTCAACCGCGGTAAGCGAGGCATCGTGCTCGATCTGCAGACCGAGGCGGACCGGGAGTCGTTGCGTGCGTTGATCGCCACCGCGGATGTGTTCATCCATTCGATGCGGGCCAAGGCCGTCGTCAAGCTGGGCTTCGGCTACGACGACGTCGCCGCGCTCAATCCCGCGATCGTCTACACCAACTGCTACGGCTATGGCAGGCGCGGACCTGACGCCGACCGGCCCGCCTATGACGACACCATCCAGGCCGAATGCGGATTGCCCGCGGTTCAACGGCAATTGACGGGTGAGGCCGGCTACGTCGGCACCATCATGGCCGACAAGGTCGCCGGCCTGACCGCGTTGTACGCCACGATGATGGCGCTGTTCCACCGCGCACGCACGGGCGAGGGGCAGGAGGTCGAGGTCAGCATGTTCGAGACGATGGCCTCGTTCATGCTCGTCGAGCACGCCAACGGTGCCATGTTCGATCCGCCGCTGAGCCCCGCGGTCTACCCGCGCGCGGTCGCGCCCAACCGCAAGCCCTACGAGACCAAGGACGGGCAGATCGCGGCGCTCATCTACAACGACAAGCACTGGAACGCCTTCATCGACCGGGTGCAGCCCGCCTGGAACGGCCCCCAGTTCGCGACGCTCGAGCAGCGGGCCCACCAGATCGACGCCGTGTACGGCCTGTTGGCGCAGACCCTGAAGGAACGCACCACCGACGAGTGGCTGCAGCTGTTCCGGGACTTGGAGATTCCCGCGGCGGCGGTCCACACGCCGGACGCATTGTTCGACAATGCCCACCTCAACGCGGTCGGCCTGTTCGAAACCGTCGACACCCCCCACGGGCCGGTCCGGTTCCCTGGCGTGCCGACCTGGTTCTCCCGGACCCCCGGGCGCGTCCAGGGGTTCGCGCCGGAGCTCGGCGCCGACACCGCCGAGGTGCTGGCCGAACTCGACGCCGGCCACAAGACCGCTTAGGAAGACGTTCAATGGATTTCGATCTGGGTGAGGCAGCCACCACGCTGCGCGGTGAGTTGCGCGGGCTGATCGCCGACCACATACCGGCCGACTTCCTCGGCGCGTTCACCGACGACCCCGCGGATCTCGATGTGGCCCAGCGGTTCTGTCGAACCCTGGCGCAGCGGCAGCTGCTGTGCATGTCGTGGCCCGAGGAGTTCGGCGGCGGCGGCTCCTCGGTGTGGGAGCAGACTGTGGTGCGCGAAGAGATGTGGGCCCATCACGAGCCCCGCGGCGCGCAGTACATGGGTGTCAACTGGGTGGGCCCCATCATCATGCGGCACGGCACCGAAGAGCAGCAACGCAAACACCTGCCGCCCATCGCCAACGGCGAAGTGATCTGGTGCCAAGGGTTTTCCGAACCCGAGGCCGGTTCGGACCTCGCGTCTTTGCGTACCTCTGCGCGCCGTGAGGGCGACGGCTGGCGCATCAACGGGCAGAAGATCTGGACGTCCTACGCGACCATGGCGCAGTGGTGCTTTCTGTTGGCCAGAACGTCCAAAGGTGAGAAGAAACAACACGGTCTGACGATCTTCCTGGTGCCCATGTCGGATCCGGCCATCACCGTGCGGCCCATCCGCACCATGATGGGCCCGCACCACCTCAACGAGGTGTTCTTCGACGAGCTCAAGGTCACCGAGGCCGACATTCTCGGCAAAATTGACGACGGCTGGTCGATCGTGCAGGACGTGATGTCGTTCGAACGGGTCGGTATCGCGCGGTACGCCAGGTGCGAAAAGCTCCTGCAGGCCGCGCCCGCTGAGCTCGGTGATGCGTGGGACGCCCTGCCCGCCGAACTGCGGGGGCGCTGGGCCCGCATGCTCACACACTGCAGAAGGGCCCGGCTCATGGCCTATCGCGTGGTGGCGCTGCAGAGCACCGGCCGGGTGAAACCCGGTGACGCGGCGGCATATCGGATCGCGGTGACCAAACTGGACCAGGACAGCGCCGAGGTGCTCATGGAGATCGTCGCGGCGCTGCCGCGGGGCGAGAGCGAGTACTTCCGCGCAGAAGTCGAGGACCACTGGCGCTACGCACAGGCGTCGACGGTGTCCTCGGGCAGCATCGAGATGCAGCGCATCCTGCTGTCGCGGGCCATGCTGG
The DNA here is from genome assembly GCF_010727475.1 of Mycolicibacterium mageritense. Lineage (NCBI taxonomy): Bacteria > Bacillati > Actinomycetota > Actinomycetes > Mycobacteriales > Mycobacteriaceae > Mycobacterium > Mycolicibacterium mageritense. Next base: position 1,045,980 of record NZ_AP022567.1, on the reverse strand, counting down.
CGGAGGTCCGAGCGTGAACATCGACCTCAGCGACGACGCCAAAGAATATGGCCGCCAGGCCCTTCGAGCGTTCGAGGCGGCCGGCGGGGACCAGTTGCTGCAGCAGGCCGAGGCCAAGCCCGACACGCGTGAAGCCCTGGTGGCACCGGCCCTCAGCGGTCTCGGCGCATGGGAACTCGAACCCCGCACCGATCCCGATGCCCTGGAAGCGGCCGCGGCGTTGTGCCGCAGCGCCGGCTACTGGGCGCTGCCGTATCCCGTGGCCGAACGGCTGGCCGGACTGCTCGTCGTCTCGGACACAGCTCCCGAAGCACAGCTCGCCGGGCTCGACACCGATTGGGTTGCCGCGACATTGGACGGCAGGCGCAGCCGTGTCACCGGACTGGGTGCGGGCGGGCCGGCCTTCACCACGGCGGTGGAGTTGACGGCGACGGACGGCACCGCCGACGTCGCCCTGGGTCTGGTGCTGCCGTGCTGGACGTTGCTCGGCATGCTCGACCGGGCCCTCGAACTCACCACCGCACATGTGAGCCTGCGCAAGCAGTTCGGGCAGCCGCTGTCGGCGTTTCAGGGCGTGCAGTTCCAGCTGACCGACGCCGAGGTCGAGCGCAGCGGTTTCGACATCCTCGCCAAGTACACACTCTGGAGCCTGGTCACCTCCGATACCGACACCGCGATCGACGATTCGCTGGCGCTGCGGCTTGCCGTGCTCGAGGCGGCCGAGGTGGTGTTCCGGGTGTGCCATCAGCTGCACGGCGCGGTCGGGTTCTGCGACGAGACCACGCTGTCCTGGCTGTCGCGGTACAGCCAGCCGTTGCGCCGCCTGCCGTTCGGACTGTCCCAGACACGTGACATCCTCACGACGCGACTCGGCCGCCGCGGGCTCACCGGATTGTTCTCATGACGGAGCTCGACGCGTTCCGGGCGACCGTCCGGGACTGGTGTGCCCGACACGTTCCCTCGGATTGGCGCGCGGCCCAAACCGGCGTCAGCGACGACGAATTCGTGTCGTTCCAGAAGTCCTGGTTCGCCGAGCTGCGCAACGCCGGTTACGCCGTGCCGCACTGGCCCGCCGAATGGGGCGGCGGCATGAGTGTGCCCCAGCAGATCGTGCTCTACCAGGAACTCGCCGCGCACGACGCGCCGCGCCTGGTGCTGGCCTTCGTCGGTATTCACCACGCGGCATCGACCCTGCTCGCGGCAGGAACCGCGGAGCAACGACGACGCCACCTCCCGGCGATCCTCGACGGCGAGATCTGGGTGCAGGGTTTCTCCGAGCCCGAGGCCGGATCCGACCTGGCGGCGTTGCGAACGAGTGCACGGCGCGACGGCGACACGTTCGTGGTCAACGGGCAGAAGCTCTGGGCCAGCGGCGCGATGCATGCCGACTGGTGCCTGCTGCTGGCCCGCACCGACCCGGAGGCCCCGAAACGGCACGGCATCTCGTACTTCCTGATGGACATGGCCACGCCGGGCATCGAGGTCCGGCCGATCCGCAACGCGGTCGGCGAGTCGCACTTCTGTGAGATCTTCCTCAACGACGTCGCGATTCCCGCCGCCAACCTGGTCGGTCCCGTCAACCAGGGCTGGCAGGTGGCCCAGGCCACGCTCGGAGCCGAGCGCGGCATGACGATGCTGGAACTGGCCGAGCGGCTGAGCAATGCGGGTTTCCGCCGGCTCGTGCAGGCGTGCGCACCGGTCGACGATGCACTGGTCGGGGATCGCCTGGCGCAGTTCGAGATCGAGCTCGCGGGCTTGCGTGGCCTGTGCCGCGATCTGGTCGAGCGCGGGGAGAAGGGGCAGATCGGCCCGGCCGACGCGTCGATCGTCAAGCTCTACTACAGCGAACTGCTGCAGCGTATGACCGGATTCGGCGCCGAGATCGCCGGGCTGCCCGGCCAGACCGTACTGACCAAACCGGCCTCGAGCGGCTGGGAGTCCGGCAACTGGATGCTCGATTTCATCGGCTCGTGGGAATGGACCATCCCTGGCGGGGCCAGCGAGATACAGCGCACCATCATCGCCGAGCGGGGACTGGGGCTGCCCCGATGAACTTCGCCGAGCTGCACGACGAACTGCGCTCAGTCGCACAGGATCTCCTCGTCAAAGACGCCGATTGGCCGCTGCTAGTGCAGGCCGGCTGGGTCGGCTTGGACGCACCGGAAAAGTTCGGTGGTTCCGGTGCCACGTTCGCCGAGGTCGCGGTCATCTGCGAGGAACTCGGCCGGGCCGCGGCACGCACCGCCTATCTGGGCGGGGCCGTACTGGGCATCGGTGCACTGATCGCCCTGCAGGCCAGCGATCTTCGCGATCAACTGCTGCGGGAGGCGACGGCAGGCACGACCAGGGTCGCGCTCGCGTTGTCGGCCGAGAAACCCCGGCCGCAATTCGAACTCGCCGCCACCGGCGGGCGCCTCGACGGCCACGCGACCTTCGTTGCGGATGCCGCTGTCGCACAACATGTTCTGCTACCGGCGATGGATGCCCAGGGGACTCCGGTACTGGTCGACGTCGCGTCCGACGCCACCGGTCTGCGAATCGACAGCCAACCGGTGCTCGACGAGACCCGCCGGCTGGCCACCGTGACTGCCGACGGCGTAGCGGTCGACCGTGCGGCGGTGTGGCGGTTCGACGAAGATCCGCACCAGCAACTGCAGGCCTTGCAGGAACGGGCCGCCGTGGCGCTGGCCTGCGACAGCCTGGGCATCGCGCAGGCGATGCTCGACGCGACGGTGTCCTACGTCGGCGTGCGTCACCAGTTCGGCCAACCGATCGGCGCGTTCCAGGCCGTCAAGCACGCGTGCGCCGACATGCTGGTGTGCATCGCGGTGGCCCGGCAACTGGTCATGGCCGCGGTCACCGAGCCCGGGCCGACGACCACCGCGATGGCGAAGTCCTACGCGTGCGACACCGCCGTCGACGTCGCAGGCAAGGCCATGCAACTGCACGGCGGCATCGGCTACACGTGGGAGAGCGGTGTGCACATCTACCTCAAACGTGCGGCACTCAACCGGTCGCTGTTCGGCTCCCCGGCAGACCATCGGGCCCGGCTCGCGGGGCGCTACCAGTAGGGTGCGGCTGTGCAGAAGCGACACCCGGGATTCGCGACGAAGGTCACCCGTGCGTTGGCCGAAGCCACCTTGCCGGACGTCGAGACGCTGATCGATCGGCTGTTGTCGGCGATCTTCACCGACAATCCCGAATGGACCGACTACGCGAGCGTTCCCCGAGATGATTTGCGGGACGGCTGCCGCGACTACCTCACCCGGGTGCTGGAACTGCTGAGCGGCCGGGTCGGCGCGCCCGACCCCGCCGACGAGGTTGTCGGCGCGATCGCCCGGCACCGCGCCGACCAGGGCGTGCCGCTTGAGGTCATGCTGCGGACCTTCCGGCTCGGCGGCCGTATCGTCTGGCAGGCGCTTCTGGAGCGGGCCGAGGACACCGGCGTCGCACCCGACGATGTGCTCGATGCAGGCACCGCGACGTGGACGGTGATCGATGAGCTGTCCTCGGCGCTGTCCACGTCCTACCGGGACAGCGAGCAGGAACGCGTGCGCCACGACGAGCAGCGCCGCAACGCGCTGATCGAGGATCTGCTCGGCGGGCGTGCCGGCGACGCCGCCTTCGCCGCGCGGGTGGCGCGCGAGCTCGAGCTGCCCGCCAACGGCGGCTACCTGGTGATAGTCGCCGATGTGCGGCCGGATGGCAGTCCCGCGCTGGCGAGCCCGCGGACGGCGCTCGACGCGCTGGGCTTCCGGTCGGTGTGGCAGACCAAGGTCGACACCCGCATCGGTGTGGTGGCGCTCGAACAGCGCGACGCCGCCGATGTGATCACGCGCCTGAGACCGCTGGCCCGGGGCCGGGCCGCGGCCTCGCCCGCGGTGTCGGGGCTCGCGGAGGCCGGCTCGGCCTACACCTTGGCCCTGATCGCGTTGAGCATGGTGCCGCCGAATGTGACGCAACTGGTGTCGCTCGGCGATCACTATCCCGAGGCCCTGCTCGTGCGGTCTCCCGACCTGGCCCAGCGACTCGTGGCCCGCAACCTCGGCGGGATCCTGGCCCGGCCGGCCCGGGAACGCGAAGTCTTGCTGGAGACGCTCGTCGTCTGGCTGGAGGAGGACCGCTCGACGGCCAACGCGGCCGTGCGGTTGCACTGCCACCGCAACACCGTGCTCAACCGCCTGCACCGGATCACCGAACTGGTCGGCAGGCCGCTGCACGGCCGGGCCGCCTACGTCGAACTGTCTCTCGCGCTGTCCGCGCTCGATCTGCCCCAGATTGGGCACTCTGCCCAATCTGGGTGATCCAACGCTGGGCCGACGCGTATGGTGGCGGCGCTCACACAGCAGCAGACTCGACTGCGTGCGTGAGTTCGACCTTCTGGTGATCGGCGGCGGCCCGGGTGGCTATGTCGCGGCCATCCGCGCGGCCCAACACGGGCTCTCGGTGGGCTTGGTGGAAAAGGAACGCCCCGGCGGCGTGTGCCTCAACTGGGGCTGCATACCCACCAAAGCCATGCTGCGGTCGGCCGAGGTACTGCAGACCGTGCGCGACGCCGCCGAGTACGGAATCCGTGCCGACAACGTCGGATTCGACTATGCCGCGGTGCGACGGCGCATGACCGAGGTGGTCACGGGGCTGACCGACGGCGTGGCCGGCCTGCTGAAAGCCAACGGCGTCACCGTGATCGAGGGCCACGCCCGATTCACCGGACCCACCACAGTGGAGATCTGCGACGTGCCCGCCGGCGACGGTCCCCGGTACGCGGCGACACCGGCCGAGGCCGTCGACCGCGCCACCGCGCGCGACGTCATCATCGCCACCGGGTCGACACCCATCCCGCTGCCGATCCCCGGCGCCGACCTGCCGGGTGTGATCACGTCCGACGGTGCCTTCGGTCTCACCGAGGTGCCCGCGCGGATCGTCATCGTGGGCGGCAGTGCCGTCGGCGCCGAATGGGCCAGCCTGTTCGCGGCGTTCGGTTCGGCCGTCACGGTCGTAGAGATGCGCGACACGCTCGTACCGGCCGAGGACGCTGATCTCGGTGCGGCCCTGGGGCGTTCGTTCAAGCAGCGCGGCATCACGGTGCTGACCGGCTCGACCGTCAGCGCGATCGCCCAGACAGAGGCGTTGCGGGTCACGGTCGAAGGCCCGCAGCCGCAGGAGATCGATGCCGACATCGTGCTTTTCGGCGTCGGCCGCAGACCGAACACCGCCGAACTCGGCATCGACGCCACCGGCGTGCACACCGACGCGCGGGGTTTCATCGAGGTCGACGAGCAACTGCACACCAACGTCGACCACGTGTACGCCATCGGCGATGTCACCGGTAAGGCCCTGCTGGCCCACGTCGCGTCGCATCAGGGTCTCACGGCCGCCGACGTGCTGGCCGGACACGACAAGCGCATCGACTACGACGTCGTGCCCGCGGCCACGTTCACCCATCCCGAGATCGCCAGCGTCGGGCTCACCGAGGCGCAGGCGAGGGCCGCCGGGCACGACCCGGTGACCGCCAAGTTCCCGTTCGCCGCACTCGGCCGGGCCCGAACCTTCGGCGACACCGAAGGATTCGTCAAGATCGTGGCCGGACGCAAATACGGTGAGGTGCTCGGCGTGCACATCATCGGGCCCGCAGCCAGTGACCTGATCACCGAAGGCGCGCTGGCCATCACGCTTGAGGCGACGCTCGACGAACTCGCCGACACCATCCACGCGCACCCGACACTCGGCGAGATCGGGATGGAAGCCGCACTGGCGGCGCTGGGCCTGCCCGTACACATCACGCCACCCAAGCGCTGAGGAGCTCTCCATGACCGACACGATCGCCCGGACCACGCTCGCCGGAGAGGATCTCAACACGCTGTGCGGCTACTACCGCCAGATGGTGCTGATCCGGCGCTTCGAGGAGCGCGCCGCACAGGGCTACACACAGGCCAAGGTGGGCGGGTACTGCCACCTCAACCTCGGTGAGGAAGCCACCGTGGTGGGGCTCATGGCCGCCCTGCGGCCCACCGACTACCTCTTCACCAATTACCGCGAACACGGCTACGCGATCGCCAAGGGGATCGACCCCAAACGCGTGATGGCAGAACTGTTCGGCCGCAGCACCGGCACGTCCAAGGGCTGGGGCGGTTCGATGCACATGTATGACACCGAGACTCGCCTGCTCGGCGGCTACGGCATTGTCGGAGGCCAGCTTCCGCTCGCTGTCGGCGCGGCGCTGGCGATCGACTACCGCGGCGGCGACGACGTGGTGATGTGCCAGATGGGTGACGGCACCACCAACATCGGCGCCTTCCACGAGTCGCTCAACATCGCCGCGCTGTGGCGGCTGCCTGTGGTGTTCGTGGTGATCAACAACAACCTCGGCATGGGCACCACGGTCGAGCGCTCATCGGCTGAACCCGAGCTGTACAAGCGGGCCGCGGCATACCGCATGGTCGGGGAACGCGTAGACGGCACCGATGTGCTCGCGGTCCGCGACACCGCGCGCCGGTTGGTCGAGGCGGCCCGTACCGAAGGCAAACCCGCACTGCTGGAAGCGGTCAGCCACCGCCTGCGCGGGCATTCGGTGGTCGACCCGGCCAAGTATCGCAGCGAAAGCGATGTCGCCGCAGCACAAGACGCGGACCCGCTGACACTGTTCAAAGACACCCTGCTGCGTGCGGGCGCCTTTGACGAGGCCGGCGCCGCGGCGCTGGAGCGATCGGCGCAGGAGGAGGCCGACGCGGCCGTGGCGTTCGCCGATGCGAGCCCGCATCCCGATCCGTCGACGCTGTTCGACTACACCTATGCCACGCCGGTGCCGGGCGAATCCCGTCGGCTGCCCGCCGACCCGTTGTTCTGACCACGATTCAGCAAGAAGGAAAACCGTTGCCTGTCATCAGTTATCGCGAAGCGCTGCGCGACACCCTGCGGGAGGAAATGCAGCGCGACGATTCGGTCTTCCTGATCGGCGAGGAGATCGGCGTCTTCGAAGGCTCCTACAAGATCACCGCGGGTCTGCTCGCCGAGTTCGGTGAGAAGCGCGTGCGCGACACTCCCATCGCCGAGGAGGGTTTCGTCGGTGCTGCGGTCGGCGCCGCCATGCTCGGGCTACGGCCGGTCGTCGAGATCATGACCATCAACTTCTCGCTGCTGGCACTGGACCAGATCGTCAACCACGCCGCCAAGATCTACGGCATGTTCGGCGGCCAGACCAGCGTGCCCATGGTGATCCGCACCCCGGGCGGCGGCGGACAACAGCTCGGCGCAACGCATTCGCAGAACATCGAGCTGTACTACGCGTTCGTCCCAGGACTCAAGGTCGTCGCGCCGAGCACGCCGGCCGACGCCCGGGCGCTGATGCGCGCCGCGATCCGCGACGACGATCCCGTGCTGTTCCTGGAGAACCTCGCGCTGTACAACGTCAAGGGCGAAGTGCCTGTCGATCTTGCACCCGCTGAGATCGGCAAGGCCGCGGTGCGCCGCGTCGGGTCTGACATCACCCTGATCGGATACTCCCGGATGGCTGCTGTCGCAACGCAGGTCGCGCGGCGACTGCACGACGACGACGGAATCGACGCCGAGGTGATCGACCTACGCAGCCTGCGTCCGCTCGACCGCGACACCCTGGTGGAGTCGGTCCGCAAGACGGGATGCGCCGTCGTCGCCGAGGACGACTGGCTCACCTACGGCATCGGCGCCGAGGTCGCGGCGTCGATCTCGGACGGCGCTTTCGACTACCTCGATGCCCCCGTGCGCCGCGTCGCGGCCGCGGAAGTGCCGCTGCCCTATGCCAAACCGCTCGAGCAGGCTGCGTTGCCCTCAGCCGAATCGCTGTACAGCGCAGCCCGCGAAACACTGGCCGCCGTCGGCCGGCTCTGATACGACGTTGAGGATCACACGTGCCTGAAATCACCATGCCCCGCCTCTCCGACACCATGGAGGACGGCGTAATCATCGCGTGGCACAAGAACATCGGGGATCGGGTCGAGCCCGGCGAGGTGCTCGCCGAGATCGAGACCGACAAGGCCATCATGGAGCTCGAGGCCTACGACGCGGGCATCCTCGAGCACATGCTCGCCGGCGAGGGCGACCGGGTGCCGATCGGTGTCCCGATCGCGATCATCGGCGACGGCAGTGGCACATCCGCGGTACCACAAGCGGCGCCGGCCGCCGCGCCCAACCCGGCCCCTGCCGCGCCGACGCCTGCCCCCGCGGCACCGGCCGTGCGGTCCGATCGCCCCAAGGCGTCACCGCTCGCCCGCAAGGTCGCCGAGGCCAACGGAGTCGATCTGGCCACCGTGACCGGGAGCGGCCCCGGTGGCCGGATCATCCGCAAGGACGTCGAGCACCTGCGCCCGGCCGAATCCCCGGCCGGCCCAACGCCGGTCGAAGGGGACTTCGACGCGGTGCCGCTCACCACGCTGCAGCGGGTGGCGGCCAAACGCCTGACCGAGAGCAAGCAGAACGCACCGCACTTCTACCTGACCGCAGCTGTCGACGTGACCGATCTGCTGGGCTTCCGCAAGACCGTCAACGACAGCCTGGAGGCGGGCGGCGGCCCCAAGGTCAGTGTCAACGACTTCATCGTCCGCGCCGTCGCGTCGGCGCTTCGCGGCAACCCCGGCGTCAACGTGTCGTTCGGCGGCGACACGTTGCTGCGCCACCACGGCGTGCACATCGGAGTCGCGGTTGCCGTCGACGCAGGCCTCGTGGTGCCGGTCGTGCGTGACGCCGACCGCAAGTCCGTGTCCCAGATCGCCGGCGAGACCAAGGAGATGGCCGGGCGGGCCCGCATCGGAAAGCTGCGCGCCGACGAGATGACCGGTGGCACGTTCACGATCTCCAATCTCGGGATGTACGGCATCGAGCAGTTCGTCGCGGTGATCAATCCGCCCGAGGCCGCGATTCTCGCGGTGGGGGCGGCGACCGACGAACTGCGGCTGGTCGACGGTGAGGTGGCGGCCCGCAAGATTCTGCGGCTGACGCTGTCCGCTGATCATCGGGCGATCGACGGCGCGACCGGTGCGGTCTTCCTGCGCGATCTGACGGCGCTTCTGGAACACCCGCTGCGCATCGTGACCTGACGCCTGCGATGAGTTTCTCCGGCGGTGCCGGTCGATACGTCTGACCGACCCACCGAGAAGGAGACACCATCGTGGCTACCCGTTCGTCCGCGCCGCTGGGCGCCCCCGTCTGGCTCGACCTGACCACCTCTGACGTCGAGCGCGCCAAGGATTTCTACAGCGCGGTTTTCGGCTGGACATATGAAACGGGCGGGCCGGAGTACGGCGGCTACGTCAGCGCGTTCCTGGGGGACCGGATCGTGGCCGGGCTCATGCAGAACGACCCGAAGTGGAACACGCCCGACGTGTGGACCACGTACCTGCACACCGCCGATGCCGACGCCACGGTGGCCGCGGCCGCCGCGGCCGGCGGCAGCAACTGCGGTGGTGTCATGGACATCCCGGAGAAGGGTCGCATGGCGATGATGACCGACCCGACCGGCGGCTTCTTCGGGTTGTGGCAGCCGACCGGGCACGCCGGCTATCAGGCGTTCAACGAGACGGGCGCACCGCTGTACTTCCAGCTCACGACGCGCGACTACGCGGGTGCGCTGGACTTCTACCGAAAAGCGTTCGGGTGGACCACCCAGACCGTGTCCGACACCGACGAGTTCCGCTACAGCACAGCGGTGTTCGACGGCGAGGAGCTGCTCGGCGTGATGGACGGCGCCACGTTCCTGCCCGATGGCATGCCGTCGACCTGGACGGCATTCCTGGGTGCCGCAGACGTCGACAAGACCGTCGAACTGATCGTCGAGAACGGCGGATCCGTCGTCCGCGCGGCCGAGGACACGCCGTACGGCCGGCTGGCGGCGGTCGCCGATCCCACCGGTGCGACGTTCAATCTTTCGTCGCTGCAGGACTGACCTGTCCCGACCGGGTATGCATGGAGTATGGCCGCGATCTACCTGAAGGCATGCCTCAACGGCGCGCGCACCCCCGACGAGCATCCGGCGCTGCCCGTCACCCCCGAGCAGCTTGCGGAGGCGGCCGCTGCCGTGCACCGCGTGGGGGCGCGCGCCGTGCATCTGCATCCCAAGACCGCCGACGGCGTCGATTCGCTGGAACCTGACATCGTCGGCGCGGCCGTCTCCGCGGTACGCCATGCCGTGCCCGGTCTGCCGGTCGGTGTGACGACAGGCTACTGGGCGTCGCCCGATCGGGAGGCACGACTGCGAACCGTCGGGCAGTGGCACGTGCTGCCTGATTTCGCGTCGGTCAACTGGCACGAACCGGGCGCCGACGAACTCGCGCGGGCACTGCTGGACAAGGGCATCGGCGTGGAGGCAGGGCTCTTTCACGCCGAGGCGGCGGCCGCCTGGGCGGCATCGGAGGTGGCCGAGCATTGCCTGCGGGCGATGATCGAACTGCCGCCCGACAGCGACGTCGATACGGCCGCAGCGCTGCTCCGCATCGTGACGGCCGCGGACTCGCCGGCTCCCGTGCTGCTGCACGGCGAGGGTGAAAGCTGTTGGCCGCTCCTCGAATACGCGGGAGCGCTGCGGCTACAGGCCCGTATCGGGCTGGAAGACACGCTCTTTCTTCCGGACGGGTCGCGGGCCCCGGACAACCCGACGTTGGTCGCCGCCGCGCTGGATCTGCTCAGTCAGACGTCGCGCCAAGGGCAAAGTCCGCGAAGTCGAAACCCGGCACCACCACACAACTGACCAGCGTGGGTTCGTCGCCGCGGGGCCGGGCCCGTTGCCAGTGCCCGGGCGGCACCACTACCTGCGGACGCTGCCGGGCCGCGACGTCCGATCCGAGCAGGTGCGTGGCCGCCGAATCCTGCGTCGGGCCGATCTCGAGCTCCAGTGGGCTGCCGCGGTGGTGAAACCACAGTTCGGCACTGCGCACGGTGTGCCACGCCGACTGCTGCCCGGGCATGAGAAGGAACAGGATTGCCGTGCCTGCGTTGCGTGGCCCGGCGTATCCGGCGGGCAGCGAGGATTGGCTGATCGTCAGTTCGCTGCGCCAGGTCTCCCGGTACCAGCCGCCTTCGGGGTGCGGGGACAAGTCGAGCCGCCTGGCCCAGTCCGGTAGTTCAGTCACACCCGATAGTCTCGTCGCTATGGTTCGACTACGTCCAGGTTGGCTGGTGGCACTGTGTGCCGCCGTGCTGGTGGTCGCCGCGTGGTTGCCGTGGTTGACCACCAGTGCCGACGGCGGCGGCCGGGCCAACGCGATCGGTGGCGCGGTCGGCAGCATCGTGCTCCCGCGCGGTTTCGGGCCCGGGCAGCTCATCGTGTTGCTGGGCTCGACGTTGATCGTTGCCGGAGCGATGGCCGGACGCGGCTTGTCCGAGCGTTGGGCATCGGCTGCGGGCCTTGTGATTTCGCTGCTGCTCGTGGCGTTGACCGCGTGGTACTACAGCCTCAACGTCAAGCCTCCGATGGCCGCGGGTTACGGACTGTATGTCGGCGGAGCGTTCGCGCTGGCCGCGGTGGTGTGCTCGGTGTGGGCCCTGATCGCGACGCTGGGGCGGCGATGACGGGGTTCGTCGAGCCGGTTGTGTTGACCGGTGACCGCTGGGTCACGCTGGAACCTTTGACCCGCAAGCACATTCCCGAGATCGACGCGGCCGCGGCCGACGGGGAACTGGGCACCCTGTGGTACACCATGACGCCCGCCGCAGGCGGTGCCGAGCAGTGGGTCGAGCGCATGCTCGAGCTGCGTGCTGCCGACCACGGCGTGAGTTTCGTGGTGCGGTCCCTGGACGGCCGGCTCGTGGGCTCGTCGAGCTACCTGCACGTCGACGGCGCCAACCGGCGGCTGGAGATCGGGCATACCTGGTACACGGCGGCCGCACGCCAAACCGGCGTCAACGCCGAAACCAAGCTCTTGATGCTCGGTCACGCGTTCGACGAGTTGAATTGCATCGCAGTGGAATTCCGCACGCACTTCTTCAACTTCGCGAGCCGCGCCGCCATCGAGCGGCTCGGTGCGAAACTCGACGGTGTGCTGCGGAGCCACCAGATCACGGCCGACGGTGCCCGCCGCGACACCGTCGTCTACTCGATCCTGGACATCGAGTGGCCCGCGGTGCGGTCCAACCTGAGGTTCAGGTTGGACCGCCGCGGCGGGATCACCTAATCGGAATCGACAGTGGTGGTTTCGATCGACTTCTGGCCACCGCCGTGGGCGACTTCGATCTTGCGCGGGCGAGCCCGTTCGGCCACCGGGATGGTCACCGTCAGCACGCCGTTCTCGTAGGTCGCCGAGATCGCGGACGTGTCGATGCCGTCGCCGAGCGTCATCTGCCTGCGGTAACGGCCGAAGAACCTCTCGTTGGCCAGCCATTGCACGGATTCCTCCGAGCGGGCGGTGCGGTGCGCCGAAATGGTCAGGGTGCCGTTGTCGACGCTGATGTCGACCGAGCCGGGATCGACGCCCGGAAGGTCTGCGGTCAGCACATAGTGATCGTCGATCTTGCACAGATCCATCGGCATGAACCGCGGTGTGCGATTTGACCCGGCGTCGCTCGACAGCAAACTCCTGGTCAAGGCATCAAGGTCGCTGAACGGATCAAAACGAAGCACAGTAATCCACCTCCCGTACGTCTCAGAGCCCGCCACCCTGGCGGGCAGCCAATCACTGTGCAACGCCGATATTAGCACTCTCGGTGGGAGAGTGCTAGACAAGTTCGACACTTGTTCCGGTGAGCGCCTCGGTGCAGCCGTCGCACCGCAAGACTGCATGGAACTGCTGGCCACAGGCCGTGTGGGTGACGACGACGGCAGGCCCGTCCAGGGTGTCGAACCACCGCTGAGCCCACTGCAGCGCGGTCGTCAGCACGGGGAAGAACGCCAGTCCCTTCGGCGTCAGCCGATACTCGGGACGGTCCTCGGTCATCGTCAGGATGCCGTTGTCGCGGAAGGTCCGCAGGCGGTCGGCGAGCGAACCGGGTGGCGCGGCCAGCAACTCCTGAAACCGGGAAAACCGGGTTGTGCCGACGAACGCGGCGACCAGTATCGCGCACGCCCAGCGATTGCCGAGCACGCTCATGGTCTGCGGGAACAGCCCCGAGGGGGAGTCCCGCTGATCGGTTTCCGAGCGGCGGCGGTTGGTCGTGACGGGCAGGGATCGCTGCCAGCCGCCACTCGGGCCCCAAGCCACGGTGACATCGCCCGGACCGGTGACCCGCCTGCAGGCCTCACAGGTGTGCAGGGGCGTGAAGTCGGCGCCGCACCGCAGGTGCTGCATCGCCGGCAGGCGCTCGCGATGTTCGGGAACCCAGTGCCGTTCCCACTCCCAGATGGACAGCAGGACGGGCCACAACGATCGGCTGCGGTCGGTGACAAGGTATTCGTGCCGCGGCGGCTTGTCCTGGTAGCGGTGTCGTGCCAGCAGGCCGTCGTCGGTCAGGGCGCCGAGTCGCCGCGTCAGCACCGAATTCGAGATCGGCAGACGCTCGATGAACTGCCCGTACCGCGTCGCGCCGAGCAGGGCCTGCTGGATCACCAGCAGCGACCACTCGTCACCGAGCAGGCCCAGCATCTGGCCGACCGCGTTGGGGCCGGGCTGCGTCACCTACAGGCCGACCGCTGCGGCCGGATGGTCCTCCCGATGCCACCGCCGCAGTTCCGTGCCTGCGACCCACGTCGAATGCGTGCCGCTGGAAACCCGTTCCGGCAGAGCGAGTTTGCCCACCGGGCCGTCTTCGACGCGCGCGGCGTCGAAGATCAGACAATAGGACGCGTCGGTGTTCATGTCGGTGGTGATGGTGACCAGGTAACCGTCGTCTTCGCCGTGGCCGCCCACGCGCGGCGCCATCGCGGTCTCGCTGCCGTACACACCGTCATCGAAGGCGAACCGCTGCTCGGCGCCGGTGTGCAGATCGTGGCGCACTATGCCGTCGAACAGGAACCACCCCGGCTTGCCCGTCGCGGCGTACGCGTACCGATAGGGGCGGCCCGCATATGCGGAGTTGATCATGCCGAATTCGGTGATGCTGTCGGACAAGTGCTCTTCGCGGGTTTCACCGGTGACCAGGTTGAACCGCCAGCGGTGCAGCCGGGTCTGCATCTGGTCCAGGGCGAGCGCGGGGACCGCCTTGCCCTGGAAGAACCCGTCCAGCACGATCTCGTCGCCGTCCTCGAACGCGTTGGTGAAGTGCAGGACGTAGGTGGTGTCGGCTTCGAACCAGCGGACGTCGCCCGCGCCGCCGCGGCGGGGCAGCACCGCGAAGCGCGACGGCATGTCCTTGTGCAGGCGGGGCAGGTGTATGCCCTGCGCCAGCAGCTTGGCGTCCCAGAACAGCGGAAAGTCGTTGAGGATCACGTAGTTCTCGGTGAACGCCATGTCGTGGGGCAGTCGCGGGCCGGGCAGCTCCACGTCGACGTAGTGCACCAGCCGGTTGCTCGCGTCGACCACGCCGTAGTGCATGTACGGCGCCTGCTTGCCGTAATTGAAGAACAGCAGCTCACCTGTCGCGTCGTCGACCTTGGGATGCGCCGAGACTCCCAAGTCCCTCGGGAACCCGCCGCGCCAGTCCTCCTTGCCCAGCGTGTCCCCGGTGTACGGGTCGATCCGGTACAGGTCGCCGCACTGGTAGAAGCTGCTCAGTGCCACGCCGCGGTGCACCGTGACGTCGGTGCTCGACGCGTCCTTCATCAGGGTCCGTGCACCCCAGCCGTGTTCGCGTTTGGCGAGGCCGACCGGTTCGGCGATGCCGGGCCACAGTGGGCCACCTGCCTCGTTTTCGGCCAGGAAACCGTCGGTGCGGATGAACCTGTTGCGGTAGAACGCCTTTCCGTCCCGGAATCCGACGATGTGCATCATGCCGTCGCCGTCGAAGGGGTGATAGGTCTGCAATGCGGGGTGCAGCGGATTCTCGGTGTTGCGCAGGTAGATTCCGTCGAGGTCGGCCGGGATCTCGCCGTCGACTGCATCCAGATCATCGGCGTTCCATTCGGTTGTCTGCGGTCGCCACGCCCCGGTGCGGTACGGGTGGTCGTCGTCCTCGGGCAACGTGGACAGGAACTTCGCGACGACTTCGGTGTTCATTCCTGCACTCCTTTCACGACGAAGCCCCGCCCAGGATCCAGACGTGCTGCATGCCCCGAAACTACTACAACTAAGAGAGTGACTACAGGGATTTGACGGATTCTGAACAACGAAAATGGTCGCCGTCAATTGCTGACGGCGACCATCCTGGTGATCTCGCGGAGCGTCGGCTCAGTCGTCGTGACCGTGGCCGTGCCCGTGGCCACGCCAGCGCGGACCGTTGTCGTACCAGCCCCAGCCGGGTGCTTCGACGCATGCCGAGACATAGCCGTACGGGCCGGTCGCGCACAGTTCCGGGCCGGCCGATGCCGGTGCTGCCCCTGCGACTGCGATGCCGACCGGCACGGCCAGCGTGCCGAGGCCGATCGCGACCGCGCGCTTCAGATTCGAACGAACCATTTCCCCACCTCCGGGTTGTTGCCTAGTGAGAGCTCAAACCCCCGTCTGTGAAGAACCTTAGTACACCTCACGATATTCCTGGCAACCGGGTTTCGATCATGTGTCGCAATCACTTTGCTCTTCTCGCGGGCTGCGCGGTCACGGCGATTTGCGGCTTTGCCATTTTTGTCTCGCGCGTCGGAACTGTCGTCTGACCAGTGA
This sequence comes from Mycolicibacterium mageritense, assembly GCF_010727475.1. NCBI lineage: Bacteria > Bacillati > Actinomycetota > Actinomycetes > Mycobacteriales > Mycobacteriaceae > Mycobacterium > Mycolicibacterium mageritense. Next base: position 1,030,327 of record NZ_AP022567.1, on the reverse strand, counting down.
CTTGCGTCACCGCGTCCTGCGATGAATTCCGCAATTCCGTGCAGTCCCTACGGTGGAACGACGACTGGGAGGTACGAAATGGGCCTGCTCGACGGCAAGGTTGCGCTGATCACCGGGGCTGCGCGTGGGCAGGGCAGGGCGCATGCCCTCACGCTGGCCCGCGAGGGCGCCGACATCGTGGCGTGCGACATCGCCGCGCCGGTACCCGAAGTGGACTACCCGTTGCCCACGCCGGCCGATCTCGATCAGACCGCCGCATCGGTGGAGGCGCTCGGTCGTCAGTGCACTGCGGTGACGGCCGATGTTCGGAGCCTGACGGCGATGCAAGCGGTGGCCGCCGACGCGGTCGACGCCTACGGCCGCATCGACGTCGTGATCGCCAACGCCGGCATCGCCAGCAGCTCACCCATCGCGACGATGTCCGAGCAGCGATGGCAGACCATGCTCGACGTCAACCTCACCGGGGTGTTCAACACCTTCCGGGCCGTGCTGCCACACCTGATCGAACGCGGCGCCGGGCGTATGGTCGCCACGTCGTCGATCGTGGCGAACTCGGGGGCCAGCAACTCCGGCCACTACGCGGCCGCGAAAGCCGGCGTGGTGGCGCTGGTGAAGTCGCTTGCCTACGAGGTGGCCGAGCACGGCATCACGGTCAACGCGGTGCTGCCGTCCGGGGTGAACACGCCGATGATCCACAACCCGACGACATACCGGTTCATCCGTCCCGACCTGGAGAACCCGGATCGGGACGATGTCGAGGAAGTCTTCCGGCAGGGCCGGCCCCGGCCCGGCCTGCTCGAGCCCGAAGACGTGGCGAACGCCGTGCTCTACCTGGTGTCCGATCAGGGACGGTTGCAGACGGGGGAGTCCATGGTGCTGTCGAACGGGTTGAACTAGCGCGAGCTACAACAGGCCCGGCGGGATGTCGGCCGGCAGCTGGACCGGTGGAATATCTCCTGGCAGTTCAACTTTGGGTACGTCTGCGGGCAGTGCGACGTTCGGCACCGCGCCGGGTAGCGGCACCTCGGGAATGTCACTGGGCAACTCGACGACGGGGACGTCCGCCGGGTACGGGAACGGTGGAAGGCCCGCCGGGAACGGCAGAACCGGCAGCGGCAGCCCGGAGACGTTCGGCGGCACCGGAATGGTGGGCGCTGGTTCGTCGATGGGCGCCGCGAGAGCCTGTCCCGGTGCGACCAGGAGCGCCAGCAACGCCGCACACGTGATCAGACCTGCCCGCCGCAACGACATGGCACCAGGATAGGCCCTGACATCGTCGGCCGAGCTGCCTCGGATGTGACCTCCGACGAGCTAACCTGAGACAGGTCACATCGATTGAACGCCGTCGCGTTACTAGTCGAAAGGCCGCGCCACATGAGCATTCTCGGAACCTCAGCGACAGGCATATTCCGCCGCAAGCCGGTTGATCAGGTCGAACCGGAAGAGCTCGAGGAGGGCGGCGGACTTCAGCGGGTGCTCGGGTTGTGGCAGCTCACCGCGATCGGGATCGGCGGCATCATCGGTGCCGGCATCTTCTCGCTCGCCGGCGCCGTCGCGAACGAGAAAGCCGGCCCGGGGGTTTTGCTGTCGTTTCTGATCGCAGGTATCGCGAGTGCGTGTGCGGCGTTGTCGTACGCAGAGTTCGCGGGCATGATCCCGAAGGCCGGTTCGGCCTACACGTATGGCTACGTGGTCCTGGGCGAGGGTGTCGGCTGGTTCATCGGCTGGGATCTGTTGCTGGAGTACACCGCGATCGTCGCCGTCGTCGGCATCGGCATCTCGGGCTATTTCGGCTTCCTCGTCGAGCAGATCGGGCTGAACCTGCCCGAGTGGATGCTCGGCGCGCCCGGCAGTGACCCCGACCAACCGGGCCGCGTGGTCGACCTGTTCGCGCTCGTGCTGTGCCTGCTGATCGCGTTCGTCCTCACCCGCGGCGTGCGCAGCGCCGCCCGCATCGAGACTTTTCTGGTCTGGCTCAAGGTCGGAGTCGTGGTGCTGATCGTCGGGCTCGGCGTGTTCTACGTGAACACCGACAACTACACGCCGTTCCTGCCGTTCGGCTGGGGCGGGGTTTTCGCGGGCGCTTCGGTGGTGTTCTTCGCGGTCTTCGGGTACGACGCCATGAGCACGGCGGCAGAGGAGTCCACGAGTGCCCGAAAGCTGTTGCCGAAAGCCATCATTCTCTCGCTGGTCATCTCGATGGTCCTCTACGTGCTGGCCTGCCTCGTGCTCACCGGGATGGTGAAGTACAGCGACGTGGATCCGGAATCGGCCTTCGCGCAAGCCTTCGAAAGCGTTGGGCTGCCGTGGATCGCGACGCTGATCTCGGTCGGCGCCATCCTCGGCATCGCGACCGTGATGTGGACCTTCATGTATGCCGTGACCCGCGTGTGGTTTTCGATGTCGCGCGACGGGCTGCTGCCGGAGTGGTTCGCGGCCGTCAGCCCCAAGCACCGAGTACCGGTGCGGGTCACCTGGATCGTTGGCATCGGCTCGGGCCTGATCGCCGGCTTCCTGCCGATCGCCGAGGCCGCCGAACTGACCAACATCGGGATCCTGCTTGCCTTTGCGGTGGTGTGCACCGCAGTGATCGTGTTGCGCTACCGGTCGCCCGATATCGAGCGTGGTTTCCGCACTCCCGGCATGCCGATCATCCCGCTCATCGGGGTCGGGTCGTCGATCTGGCTGACCACCTACCTCACGACGGTCACCTGGCTGCGGTTCGCCGTGTGGTTGGTGATCGGACTGGTGATCTACGGGCTCTACAGCTACCGCCATTCACACCTGAGCCCCGCGGCGGGTGGTAAGAAGTCGGCTGCGGGTTCGTAGCGGACGGCTGCGCGGACTTTCGTGCAGGTAGTCACTCGTGGACCAAGAGATCTACGATTCGCTGGCGAGCTGGTCGAAGTACTCGGGCGTGTATTCGTCATACGATAGAACCAGAGTCTCTGCAGGAGCGTGGATGTCGACGTAGTGATGTCCAGCGTGGTCAGCCGGTGCCGCCAAGTTATCGAGGATTTCGGCTGCAGTTGCCCGGTCAAGGTGCCAATCAACGCGATCGTCACACAGCTCGATATCGGCTGCGCCATTCTCGATGCGGAAGTCGTAGACGACTCCCTCGTGTTCCAACTGCGACGACCCATGCTGCACCGCGTCACTCAGCGCGGCGTGGACGGTCGCCGCACCTGCCGTGTCCATTGCGAGCATGACGGCGTCGTCGCCAAAATAGAATCCAGGAAGAAAATGGGTATGAATGAAGCTCATGAGGCGTTCCCTTCCATACGTTGGCTTTCCTGGGGCGCAGTAGTTTTCATGCATTACGAATCATCCTCGGCTTCTCCGGTGCCCAGGGTTGGGAGGTGTCCGCGCTGCCGGGCAACGGTACGAGCTCTGGGCCGAATATGCCAGGGCCACCGCCGATCACGGGCCCGCGCCGCATTCGCGGTGGCAAATCGACAGGAGCTTTCGGCCCGGGCGCTTCGGCAGGGGCCTTGGGTGCTGACGGCTGGACGGGTGCCGAGGGCTGGGCGGCTGCTGACGGTTGGGCAGGTATTCCCTCGGGCGCCGCCTTCGACGTGCGCGGTGGAAGATTGTTGATCGGGATGTTGTCCCAACGATCTTTCTTGTCTTCGTCCAACTCCTGGTTCGCCATATGGAGAAGACCTTGGCGAGCAGACGAACGTCGGGTCACGGTCGGACAAGCGGGCGGATTGAGATTCGCCGTCCGTTCGGCATGGCACCGTAGCCAGTCTTTCGCTCTTTCGCCACGCAGCAACTTGGCGTAGGCACGGCCGGCACGTTGGGGGGAGTGAGGGATCGGCGACCTGGACGTTGCCACGATGCGCGATCAGTTCCAACTCGGTCGTATCCAAGCTAGGCGGGTAGTACTTGTGCAGAGCCAATTGGTCATTCCAGCTGAGAAACGAGAACCGATCCGGTTGTTCTGACCACAGGGCTTTTGGTAGGAATGGTGGAATAGTTAGGTGGGCGTCGTAAGTCTTGGCATGGGCCGAGCGTGGCAAGCCGAATTCCCAGTTCAAATCATGAGCGAGATCGGAATCAGCGTCAGCGGCGCCATTGAAATATCGAATTGTAGATATTTACTTTGAAAGGCTCGCTCCTTGCGACGACTCGTTGGCCGACGACGAGGAATACTTCGACAAGGTGCGTGCCGGTGTAGGCGGTGCTTTCCCAGTTCTCGGTAGGGTCGGGTGAAGGTTTCCGCTGGTTACGTGCCTTGGCACGGAAGAAGTCACCACGGAGCGAGGATTCCTTGCGCGCGTGTTCGCCGGTGTTGGTTACCCGCCACCAGACGCTGAAGTCGGTCGGTCCACTAGCCGTGGCTTTGAAAACAAGATTTCGGCCCTTGAATAGCAGCCCGCCATCGTTGGGATAAGGGACTCGTTTGGCCCTTTTGCCGAGTTGGCTACAGGCTCGCAGTGACACGCTGTAGCGCGAGTCGAGTAGTTCGTACCAGCCTTTTGTTTCGGGTGACTGAGCATGGGAGGTGTCCGCGAGCTCAACATGGAAGAGATCCTTGTCGACATCTGGGAAGTCCTCGCCGAATAGGTCTTGCCAGTGCTCGACTTGCTCCACAAGGTCATCCGTCTCGGTCGCCTTCGTGATGAGGTCGGCGGCCTCGGCGAGTTCGCGCTTGAAGTCGGTGAATGCTTCGTTGGTCCAACGGGCCGCGAGGTTCTCCGATGGCAGAACCGGATTCCAGACCTCCGGCGGTGAGTTGAGTGGCTGAAGCGCGTCGTTCATATTGAGGATCGTTTGCGCGATCCAATCGGCGTCGTTGACGGCGATCTGCGGCATGTGTTCAGCGATGAGCACCTGCAGCACAATTGATTTGATGGCACTGCGGACGCCTTGATGTTCGTCGCGCCAGCGTTTAAGCATCTGGACTATCTGCCGGAAATGCACGCCTTGTCGCTCGCACCAGCTGGTGTATTCGTTTGGGGCAGTCGCGTGCCATCCGGTGGCCTTGCGCGGCGCATCGAGCGGTCCGTCTGATTGACCGATTCGGGCTGGGACGACATCGACGTGGAAGCTACCAATTGCGTCGTCGGCGTACTGGATGCGGACGCACGGCTGCTTCGATGTGAGCTTCCCGGAATATCGCCCGTTACTGTCAAGCGCGTCGTAAAGATCTTGGATTGCGCCTGGGGCGGTGTCGTCGGCTGAAGCCGACACGCAGACGATGTCTACGTCGTAATCGCCGCCCTCGACTGGCTTCACCGCGGTGCCATTGGCATATGAACCCTGAAGAAATACGTCAGCGTCACTGAGTCCGTAGTGTTCTGTCAGGAAGTTTCTCAATGTATTCGACGCACTTACGATTCGATCGACTTGGGTCTGACCAAGCGAAATCTCGTCGAGGAAAGTGTCGAAGTGAGATTGGATGTCGCTCACGGCTCGCTCCAGTTGCGGAACGCGACGAAGAGCCACCGCCATGGTTGCAGAGATAGGTGACCGCGAACGTCGCGCAAGTACCCGTCACGTATCGCCCGCTCCACGGCCGGGTGATTGTCCTCGGAATCCGCGTTGCCTTTCTTGCCCGGCTTATCCCACGCCACGTTCAGATCGGAAGCCGTCGAAGACTTTTCAGCGTTGACAAGTTTCCGATAGCTGCGCCGCATGTACTTCGACTCGCTACCGATCCATCCTTCGTAGTAGTCAAGGCGTTCTTGCAATTCGTGAAATTTGTCGACTAATACGCGATCATGCTCATCAGTGTTATCACGCCGCCTGACGCGGTAAACCATCTCGTGCCACGCAAGGGCAGTCCGGAAAGCTTCGCCATACATCTGCCGTCGGCGATCCCGCTGCGCGAAGATGCGAGCGAGAGCAGCAGACAGGAACGCGACCGAGAGGGCACTGACTGCAGCGCTTGCCCCGACGATGAGCTTGATGTCGTTGTCGGTCAAACTCATAATAGATTATCCTTTAACCACTTGCCGCCTCGGTCCGTAAATTCGGCCCAAGCGGCCGCATCGCCAGTTACATTCATCACGAGTAGCTCGTCGTTCTTGCCCAGGTATGGTCTCGGTAGGTCGCGGACTTCTTTATGAGTATCGTTTGTCTTTATCGGCCAGAAGCTATCGAGATGGTGCCAATAAATACCATACGAATTCAACTTTTTGATCAGGCCGTCGTAATCCTTGCCCGGCGTATTGAGGTCATATGAGACGAGTATTGTGTTCACGTGTTGCGCGCCCCTTCTGTGACCCTAATTCTCCCTGCTAGCTACAATCATGTGCTTAACACTTAGTGCTCGCAATAGTGGAATGCTAAATTCGCTTTTCTATCGGTACATCCAACAGGGGTACGTATGTTGTCTATAAAGCTGCAAAATCCCCTGCCGATAGCCAACAATCCTAACGAGATTCAAACTCCTTTACAGAGGTCAGTGGGTGCGAAGCGAGTGTAGGTCCGGCCACCGACATGTGCCGATCGTCACGCGAAAGGTCGGGCACATTGCTGCGCCGACCTCTGTGCTTGGTGCTCGTACTCGAACATATTTGCGAATCGTTGTGCCCCCGGCAGGATTCGAACCTGCGACACCGGCTTTAGGAGAGCCGTGCTCTATCCCCTGAGCTACGGGGGCCCGAGGGCCGTATGGCAGCTGTGAGTGTAGTGGGCGGGCAAAAACCCTGCGCAACGCCGGGGCCGGTAAGGCGGCATCGCCGCCTCACCGGCCCCGGTCCGTTACTTGCCCGAGAGCACGTCGGCCAGCACGGCCGCCTCGCTGATCTCGGGATCTTTGGTTGCGGTCAGCAGGGTCACGGGGCCTTTGCGGGCCAGCTCCTTGAGGTGCGCGAGCTGGGCCGCGCGTTCGGGATCGGCCAGCTCGGCCTCGTAGCGTTGCCGGAACTCGTCGAAGAGTGCCGGATCGTGGCCGTACCACTTGCGCAGTTCGGTCGACGGGGCGATCTGTTTGCACCATTCTTCGAGGTCGGCACGTTCCTTGCTGACGCCTCTGGGCCACAGCCGGTCTACGAGCACCCGAGCCCCGTCGTCGGGACTCGGATCCTCGTAGACCCGCCGCACCCGGATCCGCGCCTTACTTGGCATCGGACTTGCTCGCCCCCTTCTTCGACGCGGCCTTCTTTGCGCCGGCTTTCTTGGCGGGTTTGCCGCCCTCGCCGTTGCTGGCAGCCGCGTCGGACGCCGGAACCTCGCCGTCCACCGTGCCCTCCACGCCCTTGGGCGTGACGGACTCGATCACCAGACCGTTGTCGTCGGCGTCGACGCGCACGGTGTCACCCGAGCGCAGCGTGCCCTTGAGCAGCAGCGCCGAGAGCTTGTTGTCGAGCTGCCGTTGCACTGTGCGGCGCAGCGGCCGGGCCCCGAACTTGGGGTCGAAGCCCTCCTCGGCGAGCCAGTCCTCGGCCTTGGTGGTGACGTCGAGTTCGATGTCCTGCGCGTGCAGCAGCCGCCGGGTGCTGTCCAGGATGAGCCCGATGATCTGCCGCAACTGGGCCTGGTCGAGCCGGTGGAACACGATGGTCTCGTCGATGCGGTTGAGGAACTCGGGCCGGAACCGCGTGCCCAGCAGCTCCATGAGCTTCGGCGTGATCTTCTCGACGTCGCCGTCGGGCGCGTCGAGGATCAGGTCGGAACCGATGTTGCTCGTCAGGATCACGATGGTGTTCTTGAAATCGACTGTGCGGCCTTGGGCGTCGGTCACGCGGCCGTCGTCGAGCAGCTGCAGCAGCACGTTGAACACATCGGGGTGGGCCTTCTCGATCTCGTCGAACAGGATCACCGAATACGGTTGGCGCCGAACCTTGTCCGTCAACTGCCCGGCATCCTCGTACCCGACGTAGCCCGGGGGAGAGCCGACCAGCCTGGACACCGTGTGCTTCTCCTGGAACTCGCTCATGTCGAAGCGCACCATGCGGCCCTCGTCGCCGAACACGGCCTCCGCCAACGCTTTTGCCAGCTCGGTCTTGCCGACCCCGGTGGGCCCGAGGAACAGGAACGACCCGATGGGCCGGTTCGGGTCGGCGAGCCCGGCGCGGGACCGGCGCACCGCTTCGGCGACCGCGGTCACGGCGTCCTCCTGCCCGACGACGCGGTTGTGCAGCACGTCCTCCAGCGCCATGAGCTTGTCGCGTTCCTCGGCGGTCAGCTCGGTGACAGGGATCCCGGTCGAGCGGGACACCACTTCGGCGATGTCGACGACACCGACCTCCGGTTCGGCCCCGGCCTCGATTTCGCCGACCTGTTCCTTGGCGTTCTCGGCCTGCTGCGCGATCTCCTTCTTGAGCTCGTTGGCCTTCTCGAAGTCCTCGGCGGCCACGGCGGCGTCCTTCTCCCGGTTCAGCCGTGCCAGCTGATCTTCGAGTGATTTCGCGTCGGCGCTCGGCGTCTTGGTGCGCAGCCGCACCCGGGCGCCGGCCTGGTCCATCAGGTCGATGGCCTTGTCGGGCAGGAACCGGTCGGTGATGTAGCGGTCGGACAGCTCGGCCGCGGCCACCAGCGACTCGTCGCTGTAGTGCACCTGGTGGTGTTCCTCGTACACGTCGGCCAGGCCGCGCAGGATCTCGATGGTGTCATCGACCGACGGCTCCGAGACCATCACGGGCTGGAACCGCCGCTCCAGCGCGGCGTCCTTCTCGATGTAGCGCCGGTACTCATCGATGGTGGTGGCGCCGATCGCGTTGAGATCGCCGCGGGCGAGCGCAGGCTTGAGCAGGTTGCCGGCATCCATCGACCCGTCGCCGGTCGAGCCGGCGCCGACGATGGTGTGCAACTCGTCGATGAACACCACGAGCTCGTCGGAATGGTCGCGCACCTCGTCGAGGATCTTGGTCAGCCGTTCCTCGAACTCGCCGCGATACTTGCTGCCCGCCACGAGTGAACCGACGTCCAGCGCGACGACCCGGCGATCGGCCAGGGTCTTGGGCACGTCACCGTTGACGATGCGCTGCGCGAGGCCTTCGACGATCGCGGTCTTGCCGACGCCGGGATCTCCGATGAGCACCGGATTGTTCTTGCGCCTGCGGGACAGGATCTCGACGGTCTGGGCGATCTCGTCGGCGCGGCCGACGACGGGGTCGAGCTTGCCCGCGCGGGCGTCGGCGGTCACGTCGCGCGCGTACTCGTCGAGCGTGGGCGTCTCACTGGCCGGCTGCTGCTTACCGCTCGCGGCCGAGCGCAGACCCGGCGCGCCTGCCAACGCCTTGGTCGCGGCCGTGTCAGGCGTGGCCGCGATGCCCAGCAGGATGTCCTCCGGTCCGATGTAGCTCTGCCCGGCCTGCGCGGCGTGCTGCTGCGCGACGCGTATCGCGCGCTTGGCGCCGGGGCTCAGGACCGGCGTGCCGCCGGAGCCGTCACCGGCGCCGGCCGCGGCCTTCATCTGCTCGGCCACCTGATCGGGGTCCAGCTGCAGGCTCGAGATGGCGTCGCGCGTCGGCTCGTTGGTGGCCGCGGCGTACAGCAGGTGTTCGGTGGTGATCTCCGGGTTGCCCCACTCGACGGCGGCGTCGCGCGCCGCACCGACGAGCTGCTTGGCGCTGTCGGTGAGCAGCCGGCCCAGGTCGACCTGTTGCACAGGCGGCCGCGACCGTGCCCCCGGCCCGAAGAACCGTTGGAACACATCGTCGAAGAAATCGTCGAAATCACTCATCAGAAAAGCTCCTAGCCATGGTCGATTGATGGAAGGGCGATCTGCGATCGATCATCGCATCGCCAGATCAATGGGTTTGCAACATTTTTGGATCGGACCGTGGTCCTCATAGCGGTCCGGTGACGGGTACGGCCACCGGCTCCGCGTACGACGGTCCGGAAGCGAACGTCTTGGGGGCGCGCACCGTGAGGACACCGTTGCGCAACGCGGCGGCGGTGCGAAGCGGGTCGACCTCGCTGGGCAGCGCGACCTGGTTGTCGAAATGGCCCTCGCGGCGCGTGTGATAGCGCAACGTGCCCGGGCTGTCCCGACGGGGGATGTCGCCGCGCACTCGCACCTCGTTACCGATCACGTCGACGCGGATGTCGGCGGTGTCGATCCCGGGTAGGTCGACCTCGATCACGTACGCCTCGTCCGTCTCCGCGACGTCGACCGGCAGCGCCTGTTGTGGTCCCGGCGGAGTGGCGGTGTCGCGTATGAGTTCGGAGAGCTGCGAGCGCAGCGAGTCGAACGTCCACGGACCTTCTTCTCCGCTGGGCCATGTCGGATCCGCCACGGCACGGTCACCCGTACGGGTCGGCGGACGGACTGCGCTGAAACTTGGCCATCGATGCTCCTTCGCTCAACGAATTCGGACACCTCAAGCCTGTTTCATCGCGCGGTGCCTCGTCCAAGACCTGGCTCCGACCTCTTGATAAGCGTCTCCGATCAACAGGCCATACGCTGCGGCGATAGGCAGCGCCGATCACCGGCTCGGAACTTCCGCTTTGACCGTCGCGCCGCGGTCCGGCAACCTCATTTTTGTTGCCAGCCAGTCATTTTGATCGATCGGAGAGAACGCATGCGCGCCGTCCGCGTGTACGCGCAGGTGCGCATCGCCATGACCCCGCCGATGGGAGACCATCGCCCGGCGCTGCGCGTCGCGCTCGGATTGGCGGTCCCGGGCGTGGCGTTGTTGCTGGCGGGCCGGCCGGATCTGATCATCTACGCGGTGTTCGGCGCGATCACCGGGATGTACGGCCGCGCCGAGCCCCGGCGGCGACGGCTCGCGCACCAGACGCAGGCCGCGGTGATCCTGGTTCTCGGCGTGGCGGTCGGGGTGTTCCTGGCCAACTCCCACATCGTGCCCGCGATCCTGGTGGTCGCTGCGGCGGCGTTCGCGGCCGTGGGTTCGGTTGCGACGGATCACCTCGCGCTCAAGCCAGAGGGACCGTTCTACGGCCTGTTCGCGCTCGGTGCCGTCGCGACGGTGCCCGCCGGTCGGGTGTCACCCGTTTCGGCGATATTCATCTGTGCCGCAACGGCTTTTCTGTGCATCCTGCTGGGCGTGCTGGACGCGCCGCGCGGGGCAGGCGCACGGCAAGCCCTCCCCGAACCGAGCGGCCGAGAGGTTTTGGTGCACGCATCGCGGTACGCGGTGGCCATCGCTGCGGCCGGGACGGCCGGGCTCTTCTTGGGTGTCGACCACGCGAACTGGGCCATGGCCGCGGCGGCCGGGCCGCTCGCGGCCGCCGACACCAGCGGGCGCATCAGGCGCGGCATCCATCGGCTCGGCGGCACCCTGGTCGGACTTGTGGTGGCTGCCGTGCTGCTCATCCCGCAGCCCAACGAGTATGTGCTGGCGATCTGTGTGATGGCACTGCTGTTTCCCACCGAGCTCTTCATGGCGCACCACCACGCGGTGGCGCTGGGCTTCTTCACGCCGCTGATCATGCTGATGACCGATCTCGCGCAACCGGCGGAACCGCTCGTGCTGTTGGCCGACCGCGGTGTGGACACCGTCATCGGTGTCGGCGCGGCGATCGCCGTCGCGCTGATCATCAAGGGGCCCAAGCCTATTGCTGCTTGACCTCGGCTCCGCGCGACCACGCTGCCGGCGTCAGCCGCAACGCGGATGACGCCGCGGTGAGCTCCGTGATGTCCATCGGATCGGACAGTGAGCGCCCGGTCAGCTCGTGCAGGCGACGCAACCGGTACCGCACGGTGTTCGGATGGCAGTGCAGCAGCTTCCCCGCTGCCTCGGCCGATCCGCCGTTCTCGACGTACGCGCCGAGGGTGTCGAGGAGCACCACGCGGTCGTCGGGCGGCAGATCCAGCACGGGGCCGAGAACCTCGCGCGCCAGGCGGTGGCCCTCACCAGGCGTGCGCGCGACCAGCGCCTCCAACGGGTTCGCGCTGAACACCTGGACCTCGGCTTTTCCTGCGGGCACGGTGGCCAGTGCGGTCCTGGCCAGATGCAAGGCGCGCGGGGTGTCGGCCAGAGATCGGTACTCAGGGCTCACGCCCGTGCGCGCGCTCGCCGCGCCGCGGAGCACCTCGAGCGCGATGTCGCGCTGATCTGAGCGCAACGAGACCACGCCGAGCTGCAGCGCAGGGGTCAACCGCCAACCGGACACCACGCCATGTTCAGCGAGATGCCGCTCGATCCCGGGCAGGCTCTCCTCCGCCAGGCCGCGGGTGTCGGCCGCGACGACGACGAACTGCGCGTCGGGCGGCAGCCCCAACAGCGCCGCGGCCTCCACCGGGCTGGCGTCGATGCTCGGGTGGCCGGTCAGCAGGGCCTCGACCAAGGCCGACCGGCGCTGCTGCTGCGCGAGTAGGAGCTCGGCGGTTGCCGCGCGATACGCCTCGGTCACGGCGACCGCGTGCTCATCGGTGAGTTGCCAGATCGCACTGGCCGCGGCGAGCAGGGCGTCGGCGTCTCCGGGTTCCCGGGTGTCGTGCGCGTGGCCGACGAGGGCGTCCCAGAGCGTCGAGAAGCTGATCCGGTACGCCTGCAGCACCTCGGGCAGCGGTGCGCCCTGGTGGGCGCGGCGGCGGCCGGTTTCCTGCGGAGCCGTCAGATCCAGCTCCGCGTCGGGGTGCGCGATCGCGCCGACGAGGAACCGCAGGTTCTGCGTGATGGACTCGTGGAGGTCGGTGCGCGGCACCGGCTCACCGTCGCGATACATGGGAATCCGATCCACGACCGCGGCGAAGGCATCGTCGACCAGGACGGGCAACCGGTCTCGGGCCCACATCGCCAGGCCCGCGATCCTGGTCTCGTTCACTGGTCCTCCAACGTCGTCAACCTGCCCGCCAGTACCGGAACACGACCCGGGCGTGCACCTCGGCCTCGCCGTACTTCCGGGAATCGTCCGTCACAAGGGGATTGTCGCCTTCGATCCACCAACCGTCGCGGTAGGGCCGGACGGCACGCTTGACCACGAGCAGATCGGGGCGGCTACGGAACCGCGCGATCACCACGTCACCGGGCCGCACGCGGCGCACCGGATAGACCACGAGCGCGTCGCCGTCGTTGAGGGTCGGCGCCATCGACGGACCCGAGACGCCGACGGTGTAGGCGCGCAGCACCACGCGACCCACGAGAATGCCTGCGACGGCCAGTGCGGCGAAGGCCATGCCGTGCCTCGCGCTGATCACAGCCGAACCGTACGCCCGCCCGTGCGCCACCTCGCCACAAAGATCGCCTCTTTGGCGTTTCTGACGGCGCTCCCGGGGGTAATGTCCCCACAAGGGAGATCGACACGACCACCGTGTCCTCCCAGGTTCTGCGCGGATCATCCACCCGCGCAGCATTTTCCGTACCCTTTCAGGGAGGATCGAAATGCCACTGCCACGATTCCTCGCGCCGCGTCTGGTTGCCCGCGCACACTGCGATCTGCCCTGCGGTGTGTATGACCCGGCCCAGGCGCGGATTGAGGCCGAGTCGGTCAAAGCCATCGCGGAGAAGTACCAGGCGAACGAGGATCCAGAGTTCCGCACGCGCGCGCTCATCATCAAGGAGCAGCGTTCGGAACTGGTCAAGCACCACCTCTGGGTGCTCTGGACCGACTATTTCAAGCCACCCCATTTCGAGAAGTACCCGCAGCTGCATCAGCTCGTGAACGAGGCGACCAAGCTGGCCGGCGCATCCGGAACCAAGGGCTCGGCGGATCCGGAAGTGGCGCAGCAACTCCTCGACAAGATCGACGAGATCGCGAAGATCTTCTGGGAGACCAAGAAGTCCTGAGCTGTTCTCACGCACAACGGGTTTTGACGCGCGGGACAAACTTTGTCACATCACGCGACTCGGCCTGGCGCCCAGCCATAGCCTGCAGCAGGCGACCGAATCGGGGAGAGCATGGGCGACGCGACCATCACCGCGAAGACAATCGGAAATCCATCCGGTGGGATGGCCGATGATCCGTGGCCGGCCGGGCATCCTGCCGAAGGTGAACGGGTGGCGATATTCGCCTATGACGTGACGAGTGTCGACGGGGTATCCGAGAACATCCGTACCTACCACGTGGCCCCCGTGGACGTGGCGACCGAAGGTGCCATCACCCAGCCGACCGCTGACCCGCAGGGCGTGACGGTGCAGTGGATCGGCTGCGGTGCCGGCACGGTCGTGCGGCCCGCGGCGGTTCTACTCGGTCATGAGCGGCTGACCAGCGACCCAGACCGGGCCGATGCGATGGTGCAGTGCAAAGTCAAGCCTGACGATCCGCGAATCACGTAGGCGTAGAACACCTAGCGGAGTCGACGCTCTTCTTCCTTCTCCAGACGCTCGCGCTCTTCCTCGCGGCGCTCCTGCAGCTTCTCGATCGCTTCCTCGCGTTCGTTCTTGTTGCTCATCTTCCGAGCGTACGTCGGCACGGCAGGTCGGGAAGAAGAGTTGGCGCCCCACACAATCCGCAATGTTGCGGCGGCCAAACATCGCGCTCGTGCCTCGACAGGGCGGTACCGCAAAACTACTGTCGCGAGGTGTCCAGCCATAGCCTCCTGCTGTACGTCGCGAGTTATCCGGACGATGTCAACGCCGTCGCCGCGACCGCTGACCTCGAGGCCCTCGAAACGCTGAAGGACGTCAACGTCCGGGCGACGGTGCTGGCCACCCGTAACGGCTACGGGGACGTCGAAGTGAAGGAACATGATTCGCGGCGGGCGCGCCGCGATCTGGGCCTGGGCGCGGCCGGGGGACTCGCTGTGGGGTTGTTCTCTCCCGCGCTGTTGCTGATGACAACTCTCGGCGCGGCGGTCGGCGGCGGACTCCACGAGCTCGTGCAGCAGCATGACGAGAAGAAGCTGCGTGAGGATCTCGAGAGGTTTCTGAGCTGCGGATCGGCGGCCATCATGGCGATCGTCGACGACCACCACGCCGGCCACCTCGACACCGCATTCACGAGGGCCCACAAGAAGGCATCGAAGGTTGTCGACTGGGGAAGCTACGAGAGTCTCGCGAAAGTGCTGTCCTCGGCCGGTTACGACGTGCAAGCAGCACTCGTGTCATAGCCCGCTACGGCTCGACGAACAAGGAGGCAAATGGCAACGGCGAAACCTGTGCCGCAGCCCGTGCTCGCGCCGCTGACGCGCGCGGCGATCTTTCTGGTGGCGACCGTCGATGCCGGCGGGGAAGGGGCCGTGCACGACGCGCTCGGCGATTTGTCCGGCCTGGTCCGGTCTGTCGGGTTCCGCGACCCGGCCAAGCAGCTGTCGCTGGTCACCTCGATCGGCTCGGCTGCCTGGGATCGACTGTTCAGCGGGCCGCGTCCGGCCGAGCTGCACCCGTTCGTCGCACTCGACGGTCCCCGGCATCGCGCCCCGGCCACGCCGGGTGACCTCTTGTTCCACATCCGGGCCGAAACCATGGACGTCTGTTTCGCGCTGGCCGACCACGTGCACAAGGCGATGGCCGGTGCGATCACCGTGGTCGACGAGGTGCACGGGTTCCGCTTCTTCGACAACCGCGATCTGCTCGGATTCGTCGACGGGACCGAGAACCCCGGTGGCGCACTGGCAGTCAGTTCGACCGCGATCGGCGACGAGGATCCGGATTTCCGGGGCGGCAGCTACGTGCACGTGCAGAAGTACCTGCACGACATGGCGGGCTGGGATGCGCTGTCGGTGACCGAGCAGGAGCGGGCGTTCGGGCGTACCAAGCTCGATGACATCGAATTCCCCGACGTTGACAAGCCGCCCAACTCCCACCTCGCGCTGAACGTCATCACCGACGCGGATGGTACCGAGCTCAAGATCGTGCGGCACAACATGCCGTTCGGTGAGGTGGGCCGTGCCGAGGCAGGCACGTACTACATCGCGTATGCCCGCACCCCGACCGTCACCGAACGGATGCTGCGCAACATGTTTCTCGGCGATCCACCGGGCAACACCGACCGCATCCTGGACTTCTCCACCGCTGTCACCGGCGGCCTGTTCTTTTCGCCCACAGTCGATTTCCTCGACGATCCGCCTCCGCTGCCGGGGCACGGCGCACCGGCCGCCGGGCTCACCATCGGCAGCCTGAAAGGAACGCCGCAATGAACAACCTGTATCGCGAGCTGGCTCCGGTCACCGAAGCCGCCTGGGCCCAGATCGAACAGGAGGCCGCGCGGACCTTCAAGCGCCACATCGCGGGACGCCGCGTCGTAGATGTCACCGGGCCCGGCGGGCCGACCACCGCCACGATCGGCACCGGCCATCTGACGGAGGTGGCAGCTCCTGCCGACGGCGTGGTGGCGCAGCTGCGGGTCAGTAAACCGCTGGTGCGGCTGAGGGTTCCGTTCACCGTGACACGTGGGGACGTCGACGACGTGGAACGGGGAGCGCAGGACTCAAACTGGGATCCGGTGAAGGCGGCGGCCAAGCAGCTGGCGGAGATTTCGACCTTCAGTTGGGTACCGACGTCGCGATCGGATACCTGTCCCACGACGCCGACGTCATCCAGCTGTACTTGCAGGAGACCGTGACGTTTCAGTGCTACACGGCCGAGGCGTCGGTGGCGCTGACGCCCTAGGTCAGCTGCGGAGCCGGTCGGCGATTGCGGTGCGCGGCAACTCGTGTGGGCTGGGATAGGTGATGATGATGCGCTCGGCGTCCGGGCCACACGCGTCGAGGAAGGTCAGCCCCGTCGCGTCGTCGGTGTGGAGGTAGGCCGCCGGATCGTAGTCCTGCAGACGCCGGGTGATCTGTTCGAGATCGGATTTGCTGTCGGTCGACCACACCAGGTGCTGGACGCCGAGCACACCGATGCCGCGGGCCAGGAACGGCTCCTTGACGTGCAGGTAGATCTGGAATCCTTTGGTGGTCAACAGCAGTGCCATGTCCTCGGACTGGATGCCGACGTGGCACGAGAATACGTCGCGATAGAATTCCACGGACCGGTCCAGGTCGGTCACCCGCACCACGCACGACGCGACCGTCACGTTGATCTCGTTGTCCATCAGGTGAATTCCTCCCTATGTCAGCTGGTGACGATCCCGGCGACGAGGTTGATGGTGGTGGCCAGGATCACGGTGCCGAACACATACGACAGTAGGCAGTGCCGCAACGCGACGGCGCGAATCAGCGGATCCGAGACGCTGGTGTCGGACACCTGATATGTCATGCCCAGGTTGTAGCTGAAGTAGAAGAAGTCCCGGAACGCCGGCGGATCGTCGGAATTGAAGTCGATACCACCGGCTTTCGGCGTGTAGTAGAGGTACGCGTAGCGCGCGGCGTACATCAGGTGCATGCCCGCCCAGGCCATGAACACGCCGGCCAACGCGGCGGTCGCGGCGGTCGGATCGCTGTGCGAGCCACCGCGGATGAGCAGCACCACGATGCTGACCAGTGCGGCCACCGCGGCCGCCACGATCACGAGCTCCTCGACCACCGGGTTGAATGCTTCCTGGTGGGCATGGCGGTGGGTGGCCTCGGCGTCCATGGGCCACAGCAGAACCCACCCGCCCGCGACGTGCACCAGTCCGGTGCAGGCGATGCCGACCAGGATGCCGAGCGACGTGTCGGTGAGGGTGCCGGTGACGGTTCCGACGACTGTGCCGATGACCACTGAACCGGCGAGCCGGGTGACGGCCGAGAGCAACCAGGGCGCGCGCATCAGGCTGAGCGGGTCACGGTGACGTGGACGTTCTTCATGATGGGCTGGTCGCTCTGGGTGCTGTAATCGCCGATGGCGCACAGCACGTTCATCTCCGGCATATAGCCGGCCGCGCAGCCGCGGGGGATGCCGTACGGAATCGCCTTGTACCGGTGCAATGAGCGGACGCTGCCGTCCCGAGCGGTCGCGACGATGTCCACGTCGTCGAACTCCTCGATTCCCCGGTCGGCCATGTCTTGAGCATTCATGAACACCAGTGTGCGCAGGTTCTTGATCCCGCGGTAGCGATCGTTGTCGGAGTAGATCGTGGTGTTCCACTGGTCGTGTGAGCGCAGCGTCGCCAGGATCAGGGTGTCTTCGGCGACGCTGTCGTCGGGCAGAGTGGCCGCCGAGAACTCGGCTTTCCCGGACTCGGTGAGGAAGATCAGTTCCCGCGCAGGCTGTTTGATGCGGAAGCCCAGCGGCAGCCGGACCCTGCGGTTGAAGTCCTCGAAGCCGTTGAGCACCTTGGCCATCGTGTCGCGGATCCGGTCGTAATCCTCGACGTACCAGCGCCACGGGGTGGGGCTGGCGGGCAGCGCGGCCTGCGCGATCCCGGCGATGATCGCCGGCTCGGACATCAGATGCGGTGAGGCAGGCTTCTTCATGCCGACCGACAGGTGCACCATGCTCATGGAATCCTCGACCGACGTCGACTGGATCCCGGCCTTCTGGTGGTCCTTCTCGGTGCGGCCCAAGCACGGCAGGATCAGGGCGCGACGGCCGTGGATCACGTGGCTGCGGTTCAGTTTGGTGCTGACCTGCACGGTGAGGTCGACCTTCTGCAGACCGGCGTACGTGTACGCGGTGTCGGGTGCGGCGGCGGCAAAATTGCCGCCCATACCGACGAACACCTTGACCTCGCCGCGGTGCATGGCCTCGATGGTGTTGACGGTGTCGAGCCCGTGCTCACGCGGCGGGTCGATGCCGCACACCTCGGCGAGCCGGTCGAGGAACGCCGCGGTCGGCCGGTGGTCGATGCCGCACGTGCGGTTGCCCTGCACATTGCTGTGGCCGCGCACGGGCGACGGCCCGGCCCCCTCGCGGCCCAGGTTACCGCGCAGCAGAAGAAGATTGACGATCTCGCGCACGCTGTCGACACCGTGCTCGTGCTGTGTCACGCCCAGGCACCAGCTGATGATGCTGCGGTCCGAATCGCGGTAGATCTTGGCGGCCTTGCGGATGTCTTTCTCGCTCACCCCGGACTTGTATTCGATCTCGTCCCACGAGGTCGCGTCGCACACCGCGCGGTAGTTCTCGAACCCGACGGTGTAGCGGTCGATGAACTCCGCATCGAGTGCCTTGGGGTCGGTTTCCGCCTGCTCCAGAATCGCTTTCGCCATCCCGCGTAGCAGCGCCATGTCCCCGCCGATCCGCGGTTGCAGGTTGAGCGTGCTGGTCTTGGTCGAGTGGAACGTGGCCATCCGCAGGAAGTCGTGCGGAATGATGGTGCGCGTCGCTCCGGCTTCCACCAGCGGGTTGATGTGCACGATCTGCGCTCCCCGGCGATAGGCCTCGGACAGCGCGGTGAGCATGCGCGGCGCGTTGGACGCGGCGTTGACACCGATGATGAACAACGCGTCGGCGGTTTCCCAGTCTTCGAGATCGACGGTGCCCTTGCCGGTTCCCAGCGCTGCCTGCAGAGCTCGGCCGCTGGCCTCGTGACACATGTTCGAGCAGTCCGGCAGATTGTTGGTGCCCAGCTCGCGCGCCATCAGCTGGTAGAGGAACGTGGCCTCGTTGCCAAGGCGCCCCGATGTGTAGAACGAGGCCTGGTTCGGATCATCGAGTTCGGCGAGGGCCCGGCCGGCCAGGGCGAAGGCGTCGGCCCAGCTGATCGGCTCGTAGTGGTCGGTCTCGGCGTTGTAGACCATCGGCTCGGTGAGCCGGCCCTGGTCCTCGAGCGCGAAGTCGCTCCAGGTGGCCAGCTCTGAAACCGTGTGCTGGGCAAAGAAATCGGGGCCGACGCGCTTGTGTGTCATCTCCCACGTGACGTGTTTGATGCCGTTCTCGCAGATGTCGAGTTTGAGACCCTTCATGTCGTCGGGCCACGCGCAACCCGGGCAGTCGAAGCCACCGTCCTCGTGGTTCATCTTCATGATCGCGCGCGGCCCGTCGATGGGTTCGCGTTCCCGGATCAGGAATTTGGTGACGCTCTTGGCTGCGCCCCAACCGGCGGCCGGGTGGTGATAGGGATGAAATTCCGGTTCGTATTCGGTGTGCTGTTCGGTGCTCCGGTCGGTCATGGACCAAGTTTGCGCGTCCCGCGATGACGCAGTCCAAGGGGAATTTCCGAAAGCCTGATAGGCGACGCCTATCGCGCGTGGTCGAATGGTTCATGCTCTTTCGCCAGCTCGAATACTTCGTGGCCCTCGCACGCGAGAAGCACTTTGCCCGTGCTGCCGCGGCCTGTTACGTGTCGCAGCCCGCGCTGTCGGAGGCCATCCGCAAGTTGGAGAACGAACTGAAAGTGCCGTTGGTGCGGCGGGGGAAGAGTTTCGACGGCCTGACCCCGGAAGGCGAGCGGCTCGTGCTGTGGGCCCGGCGCATCCTGGCCGACCATGACGCCCTCATCCACGAGGTCACCGCGCTGCAGACCGGTCTGACCGGTGAGCTGCGCCTCGGGGTGATCCCCGCGGCGTCCAGCACGGTGGCATTGCTCACCGACCCGTTCTGCAACGAACATCCTTTGGTCCGTGTGCAATTGGAGAGCAGTCTGCGCTCGGCCGGCATCGTCGAACGCATCCGCCGCTTCGAACTCGACGCCGGCATCATCTATCCCGACGGTCAGAACACCGCCGATCTGCTCGTTACGCCGCTGTATCAGGAACGTCAGGTTCTGCTCGCGAGCGCGGAATTGCTCACGAGCCAACCAGATCCGCTCACCTGGGCCGACGCGCTGGACCTGCCGCTGTGCCTGCTGAACACGGGCATGCGGGGCCGCCAACTTCTCGACGCCGCCCTGGCCGGCCACGGCCTCACCCCGACGCCGCGGCTCGAGGCCGATTCCGTCGTCTCGTTGCTGGCCCACGTCAGCACCGGTCGATGGGCCAGCATCGTGCCCCAGACCTGGCTGCGCACGCTGCGCCCACCGGCCGGGGTGCGGGTGGTGCCGTTGGACGACCCAGCGGTGACGGCGACGGTCGCGCTCGTCACCAGTGCGGCAGAACCCGGCTCGGTGTTGGCGCGTGCCCTGGTCAAGACCGCTCGGAATGCGCGCATAACGGTGGAGTCCGCCTAGGTTTCACATGTGCCTCAGCAGTCACTCGCGGCGGCAGGGTGTCGTTCAGCCCGGCACAACCACAGTCCGCTCCTGACAGCGACGCATGTGACCACTGTGACGACGGAGCACTCAGCGATACCAGTCCGGAAGCTCACCGGGGCGCAGATCGGTGGTGTCGCCCGGCCGCGTGAGCGTCAGCACGGCCCGCACGATCTCGGGACGCTCCTGCAACGCGTCGGCCACGGTGTTGAGGCGCTCGGCGACGTTGGATTCGGCCGCATCGCCGATGAGGTCGACTGCTGCGACGAGGTAGATGCGGTCCGCACCGACCCACTCCATGTGCAGATAGCTGACGCGTTCGATCTCGCTGTGGTCGAGCAGCGCGCTCAACGCGCTGTTGCGGGCGAGCGGAGTGACGGCCTCACCGGTGAGAAAGTCCATGTTGCGTCCGATGAGGAACAGCGCGACACCGCCGAGCAGGACACCGACCAGGATCGAGCCGATCGCGTCCCAGATCGCGTTGCCGGTGAGCTGGTGGGCCAGGATGCCGCAGGTCGCGATCACGATGCCGATCAGTGCTGAGAGATCCTCGGCGAACACCGCACGCAGCATCGGATTCGACGTCACCCGGATGTAGCGCAGCGGGTGGATCCGCCGCTGCACCGCGCCCGAGCGGGTCTGGGAAAACGCCTGCAGGAACGACGTTCCCTCCAACACGAACGACACCGCCAGCACCGCATATGCCCAGCCGTACGACGTCGCTTCGGCCTCGCCGCCCAGCGACTGGATCCCATGCCAGATCGACACCACCGCGCCGACGGTGAACAACCCGAACGCCGCGAACATCGACCAGATGTAACCGGCCCGGCCGTATCCAAGCCGATGTTGCGCGTCCGCGGGCTTGTTCGATTTGCGCGTGCCGATCAGGAGAAAGATCTCGTTGCCGGTGTCGGCCCAGGAATGCGCGGACTCCGCCAGCATCGACGCGCTCCCGGTCACCACGGCGGCGAGGGTCTTGGCGGCCGCGATCAACGCGTTGGCACCCAGCGCGATGACGACGGTAAGGAAACTCTCGTTTTCCTTGCTCATACCGCGAACACTAAACGTGGGCGAAACGCGGACGTCACAGGAAAACACCCAAGCTGTCGGATTCTTGACCGATGGCGGCTCCGACCATCCGCAAGCAGAAGCGGCGCATGCACCCCGTCGACGAGGTGCTGCCCATCGGCAAGCTCGCGACCTACGGGCTCCAGCACGTCGTCGCGTTCTACGCAGGCGCCGTCCTGGTGCCCATCATCATTGCCGGGGCCATCGACCTGCCACAGGCAGATCTGGTCAAGCTCATCACCGCGGACCTGTTCACCTGCGGCATCGCGTCGATCATCCAGGCCGTCGGCTTCCGGAAGATCGGGGTACGGCTGCCGCTGCTACAAGGTGTGACGTTCGCGGGCGTATCGCCGATCATCGCGATCGGGTTGGCCCATGGCGGTGGCGGCGCGAGCCTGCTCTACGTCTACGGAGCGGTGATCGTCGCCGGGGTTTTCACGTTCCTCATCGCCCCGATCTTCATCAGGCTGCTGCGGTTCTTCCCGCCGGTGGTCACGGGCACCCTCATCACGATCATCGGGCTGTGCCTGGTGCCGGTGGGCGCGCACGACGCCGTCACCAACCCGCACACCGGCGAGATCGACGCAGGCAACGTCCGGTGGTTTCTCTACGCGCTTGGCACCATCGCGATCATCGTCGCGATGCAGCGCTTGTTCCGCGGCTTCCTGGCGACCATCGCGGTGCTGCTCGGCCTGGTGATCGGCTGTGTGGTGGCTTACCTCTTGGGCGACATGGACTTCGACAAGGTGGCTGAGGCGTCGACGTTCGGATTCACCCAGCCATTCCTGTTCGGCATGCCCAAGTTCGACTTCGTCGCGTGCCTCACCATGATCATCGTGTTGATGATCACCGCGGTGGAATCGACGGGATCGACCATCGCCACGGGCGAGATCGTCGGCAAGCGGGTCAAACCCTCCGATATCGGCAATGTGCTCCGCGCCGACGGCCTGGCCACCGTCATCGGCGGGGTGTTCAATTCGTTTCCCTACACGGCATTTTCGGAGAACGTGGGGCTGGTCCGGCTCACCGGGGTCAAGAGCCGCTGGGTGGTGGCGGCCGCCGGCACCATCATGATCCTGCTCGGGTTCCTGCCGAAGGTCGCTGCCGTGGTGTCGTCGATTCCCAACCCCGTCCTCGGCGGGGCGGCGCTGACGCTGTTCGCCACCGTGGCCGTGGTGGGCATCCAAACCTTGGGCAAGGTCGATTTCACCGACCACCGCAACCTGATCATCGTGACGACGAGTTTTGCCCTGGCACTGTGGGTCACGTCGTATCCCGACGTGGCCAAGGCCATGCCGTCGGGTATCGACCTGCTGTTCGGCAGCGGTATCAGCATCGGAGCCGTCGCCGCGATCCTGCTGAATGTCGTGTTCTTCCACACCGGTTCGCGCGGGCCCCGCGTGGCCGGGGGCGGCTCGATCACCCTCGACGAGGTCAACGCGATGACCCGAGAACGGTTCACCGAGGTGTTCGGACATGTGGTCCAGGGTGTGCCGTGGGCGGTCGAACGGGCCTTCGCGCAGCGGCCGTACGCCGACACCGCGGCGCTGCGTGAGGCCTTTCAGGATGCGGTGCTGACCGGGTCTCCGGAGCAGCACGTCGAACTCCTCCAGGCCTTTCCCGATCTGGGCGCCGAGGACGAGAACGGGCACGTACTCGCGGTCGACCACGTCGCGCTGAGCAACCTGAGCGACGATGACCACGACGACGTCGTCGAACTGGCCACCGCGTATCGCGACCATTTCGGATTCCCGCTGGTGATCTGCGCCCGGGAGACCGAGCGTTTCGACCGGGTGCTGAAGAACGGATGGTCGCGCATGGACAATTCGCCTGCGGCGGAAAAGGCGTTCGCGCTAATCGAGATCGCCAAGATCGCGAACTACCGATTCAGCGACCTGGTGGCCGACGCCAACCCGGTCGCGGCGGCCCGGTTCGGCAAGTTCAACGAGCTCACCGGGCCGCGGTGAGGCGACGGCCCCGCACATACACCTGCGTGACGGCGCTCTCCCGCATGCCCATCAGCAGCGTGAACAGCAAGCGGTCGGCGTCATGCGTGTCGACCTGAGCGAGGATCTCCGGCAGCAGCGGCTGGTGCTGGGGGTCGACGACCACGAAATCGGCCTCCTTGCCCACGTCGAGATTGCCCACCCGATCCTCGATGTCCAACGCCCGGGCCCCGGCCAGCGTCGCGGTGAACAACAGGTCGGCCGGGGGCACCGAGAGCGCGGCGGGTTCGCTGATGTGCACCTTGAAACAGTCGTTGAGGACACGGGGCAGCAGCCATTCGTCACCGGCCGCGATGTCGCTGCCCAGCGCCACGTTCACGCCGGCGGCGGTGGTCCGTCCCCACGGCATCGTGCCGGAGCCGAGAAACAGTTGTGACGTCGGGCAGTGCGCGATCGACGTGCCCGTGTCGGCCATGCGGCTCAACTCGTAGTCGGTGCAGTGCACGGCATGTGCGAGCACGCTGCGACGGCCCAGCAGCGAGTACGGACCGTCGTAGGTGTCCAGATAGTGCTCGACACCGTAACTGGAATGCACCGAGGCGATTTCGCTGGTGTTCTCCGACAGGTGGCTGTGGAAGTAGACCCCATCGCTGCGGACCGAATCATAGAGTTCACCCAGCGCGTGCAGCGTGCTTGCGGTGACCGACAGCGCGAATCGGGGCACGATGGCCGTGTGGACGAGCGCGGTCGCCGGATCGCCGGTGTCCGCGGCGTGCCACCGTTCGATCTCGTGCTGGGTCAGTGTGATTGCCGTCTGCTCGTCGGTCAGCAACCGTGCCGCGGAGTCCGGTCCGACGGTCTGGATGCCGCGGCCAGAGACCGTCCGCAGGCCGACCCGTAACGATTCCTCGAACAGCGCGTCCTGGGCATCGGGGAATGCCGAACCGAATACGAGCGCCGTTGTGGTGCCGACATCGACACGGCGAGCGCAGAAGTCCCGGGCGACTTGTCGTGCGTACTGCGGGTCGGCGAGCCCCGCTTCCGCGGGGAAGATGCACTGCTGCAGCCAGTTCAGCAGTTGACCGCCGCCATAGGAATCGGTGCAGTGAGTCTGCGGGAAGTGGATGTGGGTATCGATGAAGCCGGGCAGCAGGAATGCCGGTCGCGTGTCGACGACCTGTGCGTGAGCCAGGTCGGCAGGCAACTGCGCGTGGTCGCCGCTGTACACGATGAAGCCGGACTCATCGACGACGAGCACCCCGTCCGGCTCGCTCACCAGGTGTTCGTGGGCCTGCGCGAGCCGCGGCGCCCCGGCAATGTGGATGAGGTGACCGCGATA
Source organism: Mycolicibacterium mageritense (assembly GCF_010727475.1). Classification (NCBI taxonomy): domain Bacteria; kingdom Bacillati; phylum Actinomycetota; class Actinomycetes; order Mycobacteriales; family Mycobacteriaceae; genus Mycobacterium; species Mycolicibacterium mageritense. The sequence goes on along the minus strand of NZ_AP022567.1, from coordinate 1,005,178 downwards.
GGCACGCATCTGCCGATTGTCACAGCCGATGCGCCGGTCCGCAGTTCGGCCGCTTTGGCATGCAGGCGCCCGCACCGGCGATTACCGTCGATGAGTGGACCTGAACACCGTCGAGATGGTGAGCGTGCCGACTCGCCGCGACGAGTTGTGGCCGCTCGGTCCATCCGATGCGATCCTGGCCGGCGGCACCTGGTTGTTCTCCGAGCCGCAGGTCGGGCTGCGCAGGCTGGTCGACATCACGCGCCTGGGCTGGCAGCCAATCGAGGTGGACGCCAGTGGAATCGAGCTCGCCGCGACCTGCACGCTGGCCGAGCTGGCCCGCCTGTCGACGACCAGTGAATGGCCTGCGGCAGTGCTGCTGCGCCAGTGCTGCACAGCGCTGCTCGCGTCGGCCAAGATCTGGGCCACCGCGACCGTGGGCGGCAACATCTGCCTGTCGTTCCCCGCCGGCGCGATGATCTCGATGGCAACCGCCCTCGACGGAACCGCCACGGTCTGGCGTGCCGACGGCACCGAATACACCGTGCCTGTCGCGGAGTTCGTCACGGGGGAGGGCACCAACGTCATGGCGCCCGCTGACGTGCTGCGCTCGATCCACCTGCCTGCCGAGGCGATGCGGGCCCGCACGGCGTTTCGCAAGCTCGCCCCGTCAACGCTTGGCCGGTCCGGCGTCGTCGTGATAGGCCGCCGCGACACTGGACAGTTCGTGCTGTCGGTGACCGCGGCGACGGTGCGGCCGTACGTGTTCCGATTTCCGGGCATGCCGTCGGCCGACGAGGTACGGGGTGCCCTGGCAGGCATCCCGGACGACGCGTGGACGCGCGATGCGCACGGCGACCCCGACTGGCGCAAGGCGGTCACTTCGGTGCTCGTCGACGAGGTCAGGGCCGAGCTGACATGAGCTTCACCGTCAACGGCCATACCTGGCAGGACAATCCCCGTCCCGGGCAGTGCCTGCGCACGTTCCTGCGGGAACACGGCCACTTCGAGGTCAAGAAGGGCTGCGACGCCGGGGACTGCGGCGCATGCTCGGTGCTGGTCGACGGCACCGCCGTGCACTCGTGCGTGTATCCGGCGTTTCGCGCTGACGGGCACACGGTCACCACCGTCGCCGGTCTGGGCACGCCCGATGACTTGCACCCTGTCCAGCGCCGGTTCGTCGACGCCGCGGGATTCCAGTGCGGCTTCTGCACAGCCGGCATGGTCACGACGGCGTCGACCTTCACCGAGGACCAGCTTGCTGATCTGCCTCAGCAGTTGAAGGGCAACCTGTGCCGGTGTACCGGCTACCGCGCGATCGGCGACGCGCTGTCCGGCGTGACCAACATCGAGAAGTCCGACGGCCGTGACGCGGGCCGCTCGATCGGCGCGCCGGCGGCCATGCGAGTGGTGACCGGTACCGAGGAATACACCATGGACGACGAGCCCGCTGGCCTGCTGCACATGGCTGTCCTGCCGAGCCCGGTGCCACACGCCCGCATCCGGTCGATCGATACGTCTGCGGCAGAAGCGATTCCAGGCGTACGCCTGGTGCTGACCCACCGGGACAGCCCACCGATGGCGTTCTCGACGGCCCGGCACGAACTCCGGGAGGACGATCCCGACGACACCGTGATCCTCGACGACACTGTCCGGTTCGTCGGCCAGCGCGTCGCCGCGGTCGTCGCCGACAGCATCGCGGTGGCCGAGCAGGCTTGCCGGGCCATCGTCGTCGACTTCGAGCCCTTGCCAACGGTGTTCGATCCCGAGGCCGCATCGCGTCCCGGCGCACCGCTGGTGCACGGCGACAAGGGACCGGACTCGCGGATCGCCGACCCGGCACGCAACCTCGTCGCAGAACTCCACGGTGAGGTGGGCGACGTCACCGCGGGAATCGCCGCCGCCGACACCGTGGTCCGAGGCCGCTGGCAGACCCAACGGGTGCAGCACGCGCACCTCGAGACACATGGTTGCACAGGCTGGCGGGACAGCTTGGGCCGCCTTGTGATTCGCACCAGCTCTCAGGTGCCGTTCCTGGTTCGCGACGAGCTCTGTCACATTTTCGGCCTGGCCCGCGACGACGTACATGTCTTCACCCGACGCCTGGGCGGGGGCTTCGGCGGCAAACAGGAGATGCTCGTGGAGGATCTCGTGGCGCTGGCCGTGTTGCGGTGCGGTGCCCCGGTCCGTTACGAGTTCAGCCGCAGCGACGAGTTCACCGTGGCGCCGTGCCGGCACCCCTTCCGCGTCGACGTCACCGTCGCCGCGAATGCCTCGGGGCAACTGACCGCGCTGGCAGTGGACGCGCTGGTCGATGCCGGCGCCTACGGCAATCACAGCCCCGGAGTGATGTTCCACGGTTGCAGCGAGTCGGTGTCGGTGTACCGCTGCGCGAACAAAAGGGTTGACGCTCAAGCCGTTTACACCAACAATCTGCCGTCGGGTGCGTTCCGCGGCTACGGCCTCGGCCAGGTCATGTTCGCGGTGGAATCCGCGATTGACGAGTTGGCCGAGCAACTTGGCATGGACCCGTTCGAATTCCGCAGGCGCAACGTCGTCGTGCCGGGAGATCCGTTCGTCGACTCGCATGTGCTCGACGATGACCTCACGTTCGGCAGCTACGGGCTCGACCAGTGTCTCGACCTCGCCGAGGCCGCGCTGCGAAGGGGCAACGGCGTTGCCGCGCCCGAAGGTTGGCTGGTGGGCGAAGGCATGGCCGTGGCCATGATCGCGACGATTCCGCCGCGTGGGCATTTCGCCGAAGCGTCGGTGTCGGTCGACCCCGACGGTGTGTACACGTTGCATGTCGGGACGGCCGAGTTCGGGAATGGCACCACGACGGTGCATGCCCAGCTTGCCGCCAATGAGCTCAACACCGTTGCCGACCGCATCGTCGTCCATCAATCAGACACAGCAACAACGGGTTACGACACCGGAGCGTTCGGATCGGCCGGTACGGTGGTCGCGGGCCGGGCCACGCTGCAGGCGTGTAGGCAGCTGCGTGCGGCGCTGGAGAGTGCGGCCGCCGGGCTGACCGGCACGTCACCGACCCAGTGCGCGCTGGAACGCAACGGCGTGCGATGTGCCGACGGCCTGGTGGATTTCGGTGCGCTGCCGGCGTCGCTGACCGGCCGCGGGCGACACGACGGCACGCCGCGTTCGGTGGCCTTCAACGTGCAGGCGTTCCGCGTCGCGGTCAACACCGACACCGGCGAGGTGCGGATCCTGCAATCGGTGCACGCCGCCGACGCGGGGGTGGTGATCAACCCCGAGCAGTGCCGCGGCCAGGTGGAAGGCGGTGTCGCACAGGCGATCGGGTCGGCGTTGTTCGAGGAGATACAGATCGCGCCGGACGGTACGGTGTTGACCCAGACGTTGCGCAACTACCACATTCCGCAGTTCGTCGACATTCCGATCACCGAGGTGTACTTCGCCGACACATACGATGACCTGGGGCCGCTCGGTGCGAAGTCGATGAGCGAATCACCGTACAACCCGGTCGCTCCCGCGCTGGCCAACGCCATCGCGCGGGCCTGCGGCGCGCGCCTGCACCGGTTGCCGATGACCCCGGCCAGGGTGTGGCGCGCGGTCAGCAGCTAGCTAGCGCAGTTCGGCGATGACCTTCGCGAAGGTCTCGGTGTGTGCGCCCTGCACGATGAAGTACGTGATGCCGTAGGTCTCCCGCAGTTCGCGAATCCGATCGGCCATCGCGGGCACCGAGCCGGACAGCACGCCAGGGTGGCGCAGCAGCTGCTCGTCGTCGAGGTGGGGCAGGAAGTGCCGCGGGATCGACAGGTCGGGCAGCTCCGCGCCAGGTGCGGGTACGGCCGTGATCGCGATGTTGAGCTCGAGGCCGTCGAACCGGTCGCCCGCCGCAGTGCGCAGGAACGCGATCCGCTCGGCGAGCGGGTCGCCGTCCACACCGCCCCCGCCCGTCAACCCGACGATGTCGGCGGTCTCGGCGGCCACCGTCAGCAGCCGGTCGCCGTTGCCGGCGATCAGGATCGGCACGTCGGGCGCCTGCTCACGCAGATATTCGGTCATCCGGCGCAGGTAGTCGATCCGCTCGCGCGCCGACGGGAACGGCAGCTCCGCGGCCTCGAACTCCTCACGCACATAACCGGCGCCGAGACCGAGGTCCAATCGCCCGCCCGACAGGTCGCGCAAGGCGACTACGTCGCGGGCCAGCAGCGCCGGCTTGTAGAAGCACGCGTTGAGCACGAAGGTGCCGATTCGGAGCGTCTTGGTGGCATTGGCCGCGGTCGTCAGCGTCGGGAACGGCGCAGGCGCACCGAGGTGATCGGGCACGTGGATGACGTCGAATCCGAGATCCTCGGCGCGACGCGCGTCGTCGGAGACCTGGGCTTGGGACTCGGCGGCCCGCAGGCTCACACCGAACCGGAAATCGTTGGGCATCATCCGATCCTAGGCACGTGCCACGTTTGGCGGGTCGCGCGCCGGGCAATCCTGAGCCATGACCAGCCTGCCCACCGTGGGGGTCGAGGAAGAATTTCTCCTCGTCGACGCGCACAGCGGCGAACCCGCCGCCCGCAACCGAGCGGTCGCCGAATACGCGGCCGCCCGCGGAGTCAAATTGCAGCTGGAGTTGACCAGCTGCCAGGTCGAGACCACGACCGATGTCATGAGCACGAGCGATGAACTGCGTGCCGAGTTGAGCCGGCTCAGGCGGGTCGCCACGGAAGCCGCGGAGGCCAACCGGGCGCACCTGCTGGCCGTCGCGCTGCCGCCGACCGTGCCGCACAAGTTCCCGGTCACCACGACACCGCGCTACTGCAAGATCGCCGACCGGTTCGGGATGATCGCCCACGAGCAAGGCATCTGTGGCTGCCACGTGCACGTCGCGGTACCCAGCCGCGAGGCGGCCATCGAGGTCAGCAACCGGATCCGGCCGTACCTCCACCTGTTGCTGGCGCTGACCGCCAATTCGGCGATCTACCGTAATTCGGACAGCGGGTACGCGAGCTTCCGCAGCATGCTGTGGACCCGCTGGCCGAGTTCCGGGCCACCGCCGTATTTCGAATCGGCCGCGCACTACGACTCCACGGTCGAGATGCTGCTGCAGGCCGGCGCGGTGCTCGACCCCGGCATGATCTATTGGGACGTGCGGCCGTCGGCCAACTTCCCGACGGTCGAGGTGCGCGTCGCCGACATCCCTGCCACGGTGGCGGAGACGGTGTTGCTGGCGACCCTGATCCGGGCCGTTGTCATGACAGCCCTTCACGACCTGGAAGCAGGCGAAAACACCCGTCCGGCACCCACACTCACCGACTGTGCATTGCGGGCCGCGCACTGGAAAGCGGCCCGGGACGGCCTCGACGGCGAGGCGATCGATCTGCTGGACAGCCATGGCACCGCGCCGACGCGGGTCTTGCTGGCCGGGCTCATCGAACACGTCCGTCCCGCGCTGGAGGAGTTGGGGGACTACGACATGGCGCGCGACGAGCTGGCCCGCATCTCCGAGGAGGGCAACGGCGCGATCCGGCAGCGCCGGGCATGGCGCCGGCGCCGCGAGGTGGCCGACGTCATCGCCGAACTGGCGACTGCGACGACCACGTTCGACTGAGCTACGAGCCCGCGCAGTACAGCGATTCCATCATCGCGATCCGTGGATCCGACGCTGGCGATGCCGTATCGGGGTCTTGCGTGAGGGTCACGGAGATCGCCGGGCCGTCAAACGTTTTCGCCATGAAGCTGTGGTAGCCGGGGATGTCGCCGCCATGTCCCCAGGCCGTGACGCCACACGGCAGGGATATCTTCATCAGGCCCAGCCCGTAGTCGATCGCGCCGTCGGATCCGGGCATCGGCACGGTGTCCATCATCTGATCGAGCTGCGCCCGGGGCACCACGCGGCCGTCGAGCAGTGCGGTGATGAACGCTGTGGTGTCCTCACCCGTCGACACCAACGAGCCGGACAGGCCTGCATCGGAAGCGGGGAAGTCGGTGACATCGGCCTGCTCGCCGTCGACCTCCTCGTAGCCGTGCGCCATCGGCGACCGCAGCCAGTTGTCGCCGGGCGCGGGAAAGTAGGTGTGAAAAAGGCCCAGCGGCAGCAGGATTCGCCGGCTGATCTCGTCGACTGCCGGTTGCCCCGTGACGGCCTCGATGATCAGCCCGGCCAGTATGTAATTGGTGTTGGTGTAGCGCATCTGGGTGCCCGGTGCGAACAGGGCGGGCTTGGCCAGTGCGGCATCGACCATCTGATCGGGGCTCTGCGGCTCGGCGGGGAGTTCGTCGGCGTCGTCGAAGTATTCGGGCAGGCCGCTCTGGTGGCGCAGCAACTGACGCACGGTGATGGCACGGCCGTCGATGCCGTCGCCGTGTACCCGGCCGGGCAGATACGTTTCCACGGGGCTGTCGAGATCGATCCGCCCTTCCGCGACCAGTTGCAGCACCGTCGCCGCGACGAATGACTTGGTGATGCTCGCCGCGCGAACGTGCGTCTCCGGTGCGAATCCAGCCTGCGTGTCGACGTCGGAGAACCCGGCAGTGTGGCGGGTGACGGTGGCGCCGTCGCGGATGACGGCGATGGCGCCCGGGATGTGGTGCACAGTGACCGCGGCGTCGAGATCGGTGACGACATCGGCACGTGCCGGGACGGCGACGGTGAGGGCGAGGGCGACAACGGCTCCGGCGGTTCCGGCGGCGAGGCGGGTCACCGGCCCGAGCGTAATGCCCAGCTTCGTGCGGCTGCCGCCAGCCCGTCGACCAGCGCGGATGTCACGGGGGAAAGCCCGTCGTCACCGGGCAGCGGGCTGCGCGGGCTCAGTCCGCGCACGCGGGACGGCAACTCCAGTTGCACACCGTTGGCTCGGTTGACGGGATTGTCGGGATGTTGGCCGCGCAACTCGCGGGGGATGGCTTCGAGGTCGGTGACGACGTGATAGCCCGGGATGGTGATGTGCTCGGCGACGTGTTCGGCCAGCGCCCGGTTGCGTCCACCGGCCAGCAACTGTGTGCCGCGCCCCAGCCTGCCGTAGCCGTGCAGTGACACCACCGCGTCGACGTGGTCGAGGAACGTTGCGAGCTGTGCCGATTCGGTCGGCAGATAGTACGCAGAGGCCAGGTGATGCGGGTAGCCGTCGGGATGACGCACGACGTACACCGATGCGCCCGACGCTTCGGCGGCGCGTTCGGCCACCACATCGGTCATCTGCTCCAGGCCGCCGCCGTGGATCGCCATGAACCCGAACCGCGAACGCAGCGTGCTGGACTCGACCACGTCAGGCTGGCTCAGCAACTCTGAAAATGTCTGGGGCGCAGCAGATTCAGAGGAGACTGCGCGCTGCGGCCAGTGCACCGGATCCCAGCGCCGCAGGAATTCGATCCAGCGGTGCGGCAGGTCGTGATGGGTCGCGCCGGCGAGAATCCGTTCCAGATAACCGGGACGCGGCGGTCCGGGGTCGACGCGGTGGTCGATGTAGACCCACGCCGGGGCGGGGCCGTCCACGGTGTGCACGGTCAGGCGATCGCGGCGGTACCGGACCGGCACGCCTTCCGCACTGTCGAGCGCGGCCAGGTCGTGGTCGGTGACGTGCCACAACACGCCGTGTACCTGGTAACCGTCGAGTGGTTCGACCGTGGCGACACCGCGCTGGTTGATCAGCCAGTCGTGACCGTCGAGCCGCGCGGGCCGAGGATTGACGGCGCCCGGGCAGCGTTGCGCCATCTGTGTCACGCACAGATTCGATCCGTAGGCGAAATACGGGTGAAGCATTCAGCCTGTGACGGTCAGATAAATCAGCACCACGTTCAGCACACTAATCAGTCCGGCCACCAACCAGCCAAATGCCGAGGTGATGCGGTGGTTGGTGTCGTCGCCCATCAGGGTCGGGTTGCTGGTCAGCCGAACCAGCGGAATGAGTGCGAACGGTATCCCGAAGGACAGCACCACCTGGGACAACACCAGTGCACGGCTCGGGTCGACGCCGATTGCCAGGATCGCCAGCGCCGGGATCAGCGTGACCAGGCGGCGCAGCAGCAGCGGGTAGGACCGGCGCAGGAGGCCCTGCATGATCATCGCGCCCGCGTACGCACCGACCGACGTCGAGGCGAGACCCGAGGCCAACAGGCCTATCGCGAACAGCAGGGCAACCGTCGGGCCGAGGGTGTCGCGGACCGCGGCGTGGGCGCCCTCGATCGACTCGGTGTTGTCGCGGCCCTGCAGATTGGTGGCCGCCACCAGCAGCATGGAGAGGTTCACCGCACCCGCCACCAGCATCGCGAGCCCGACGTCCCACCTGGTCACCCGCAGCAGCATGCGAAGCCGCGGCCCCTCGGGGTGGCCGTGGCGGTCACGCGCGAGACCCGAGTGCAGGTAGACCGCGTGCGGCATGACCGTCGCGCCCAGCATCGCCGTCGCCAGCAGGATGCTCTCCGCGCCTTCGAAGCGCGGGATCAGTCCTTCGGCGACCGCGCCGGCCGGGGGAGTCTCGACGACCAGGCTCGTGAGAAAGCCGATCGCGATGACGAGCAGCAGGCCGCTGATGACGCGTTCGAAGACCCGTTGGCCGCGCCGGTTCTGCACGGTCAGCAGCAACAGGGACACCGCTCCAGTGATCGCGCCACCGAGCAACAGCGGGAGGTCGAACAGCAGGTACAGCGCGATCGCTCCGCCCACCACCTCCGCGAGATCTGTTGCCATGGCGACCAATTCGGCCTGCAGCCAGTAGGCGATACGGCTGGGGGTGCGGGTGTGGGCAGCGACTGCTTCGGGGAGTGAGTGCCCGGTGACCAGGCCGAGTTTGGCCGAGAGATATTGCACGAGCCCGGCCATGACGTTGGCGACGACGATGACCCACACCAGCAGGAATCCGAACTTGGCGCCCGCGCTGACGTTGGCGGCCACGTTTCCGGGGTCGACGTAGGCGATGGCGGCGACGAAGGCGGGCCCGAGCAGCTGCCAGCTCGGCCACGAACGTGTCCTGGTGTCTTCTAACAAACCAACCCAGCTTCCGATCCGGATTAACGAATAGGAAAGTTAGGTTAGCCGAAACCTTTGGATCGGGCTACTGGCGGTGTCACCACCCGATCGCGATTCCCCCGAATCCCCATCCGCCGCCCCACGGGCCGTACCACGGTCCGTAGTTGATGGCAGGCGGCGACGTCACGATCTGAGTGCTGCCATTGGTGGAGCACTGCGTCGTCGTCGGAGTGGTCTGCGTACATCCGGGCACCGCCGCGGTGACGGGCGCAGTGAACAGTGCTGCGCCGACCGTCGCGAGGAGGACGGTGATCAACCGAAACTTCTTGTTCATGGCGAGCTCCGATGTGCGTAGAACGCTGAGAACAAGTGTAGTTCCGGCAGAGCCGGAAAGATCCTCTAGAGAACGAAGAACTCGTCGTCCCAGGGGAACATGCCGTAACCGGGCTCAGGCGGCGTCGCGTCGATCTGGACGTTGCCCTCGCTCGCGCAATCGGTCGTCTGCCCGCCTTCGATCGAGCTGCCGCCCGTGACTTCGCACTTCGGGAGCAGCGGATTGGCAGGCGGCTCGGCCGAGGCCAGCGGAGCCATGCCGATCGCTGCCGCTGCGCCGCCGGCGATCAAACATCCGGCAAGTGTTGTCAAGCGAATCTTCATGGACGGATCCTTCCGCGGGTGCCTATCGGGGAGCGTACAGCCCACTGCCAGTGACGAGTGGTAGTTCGAGCGTGGTCCGGATTCCGGGCTCCGCGGCGACCACCGCCGGGATGGCGTTGACGACGCGGGCCGCGGTCGCGACCAGGCCGGCGTGGTTGTGATCGCCGTTGGGGCTGCTCAAACAGAGATCCAGGGCATACGACGGTTCACCCGTGAGCTCTATCCGGTAGGAACCACCCTCCTGCGCGGGCTGCGGCCAGCTCGGGCAGAGGTCGTCGCGCAGCCGCGTCACATGCTCGAGCACGACGGCAGGGTGACCGTCGACCATGCCCCGCACTTCGAATCGCATTGCCGCAGTGGTTCCTTTGGGTATGTGGCCGGACGCGATGTCGAAGTCCTCGGGAGCGGGCTCGCGCACGTGGGTTTCGGTCACCTCGTCGAGCTCGATCCCCAGCCCTGCGGCGAGCTGACGGACCACCGAACCCCACGCCAGGCTGAGCACGCCGGGCTGCAGCAGCATCGGTGTTTCGTCGAGGGGCTTGCCGAAGCCCATCACGTCGAACATCACCGTCGCACTGTCGTACGTCGCGTAGTCGACGATCTCCATGCAGCGGATCTGCTGAATGCTCTGGCAGGTTCCCGCAAGGGCAAGGGGCAGAAGGTCATTGGCGAACCCGGGATCGATGCCGTTGACGAACAGGCTGGCCTGCCCGGCCTTGGCGGCCTCTTCGATCGGGGCCACGAGCTCTGCGGGCAGCACCTGCCACGGATATTGCAGGAACACCGCGGAGCTGCCGACAACGTTGACGCCCGCGGCCAAGAGCCGTCGGTAATCCTCGAGTGCGTCGGGCAGCCGGTTGTCGGCCATCGCGGTGTAGACCGCACAGTCGGGCTTGTCGGCCAGGATGGCGTCCAGGTCGGTCGTGGCCAGCACACCGGTTGAAACGTCAAGTCCGGCAAGTTCGCCCGCGTCCTTGCCGGCTTTGGAGTCCGATGACACCCATACCGCGGTCAGCTCGTAGTCGGGATTGGTGATGAGTTGGGTCAGCGCGTGCCGGCCCACGTTTCCGGTTCCGATCGCGGCGACTCGGATGGCCATGCTGCTCCTTACAGGTCGGGGATGGGCAGGTCGAGGTTGGGCATGGTCAGGCCGCCGTCGACCTCAAGCGTCTTGCCGGTCAGGTAGCTGCCCGCCGGGGACGCCAAATACACCGCGGCCGCGGCGATGTCGACCGGATCGCCCAGTCGGCGCATCGGGGTTGCCTTCTCCATCGGCTCCCGCAAGGCGTCGTTGGATGCGACCACGTCGAGCGCCGATGTGAGGATGGACCCGGGCGCGATGGCGTTGACCCGAACGCGTGGGCACAGGTCGAGTGCCGCCAGGCGCGTGTAGTGCGCGAGGGCTGCCTTCGCGGTTCCGTACGCCGCGAAGCCGCGACCGGCCAGCCGGCCCATGGTCGAGGTGATGTTGATGATGCTGCCGCCGCCGGAGTGCTCGAGCATGATCGGGACGGCCGCCTGCGTCAGCGCGTGCGCGGTGGCGACGTTGAACGTGAAGGCGTCCTTGAGATCTTTCGCCGACGTGGTCAGCAGCGTGTTCGGCATAGTTCCGCCGACGTTGTTGACGACGATGTCTAGTTTGCCGAATGCCTCGTTCGCGGCCGCCGCGAGTGCCGCGGTGTCCTCGGGGTGGGCGAGATCGGCAACCACGACGTGCGCGCGCCGGCCTGCGGCCTGGATCTGCCCGGCCACGTCATCGAGTTGGCTCTTGGTGCGGGCCGCAATCACCACGTCCGCACCGGCTTCGGCGAATGCGAGCGCAATCGCGGCACCCAAACCGCGGCCCGCTCCGGTGACGATCGCCACCTGATCGTCGAGTCGGAATCTGTCCAGAATCACGTGTGCTCCATTCGGCTTGTCGGGGTCACGCTAGCAGTGCGCGATGGGTCCGCGGGCGGCTTTCTGAAACACGTTCTAATTCGGCCCGCCTACCACGTGGGTGTGACATTTTTCGGGCGTTGTCCCCAGGTTGGTTTTCATCCCCAGGCTGGGGTTTTCGGGTGGTGCGGGGTCGGGGGTGGCTGGGAGAATCAAACACATGTTCGAAGACCTCGATGATGCGGCCCTGGTGGCCGGGATCGAGGCGGAGACTCGCGCGGAGGCGGCCGCGGCGTGTCGCCGGTTGGCGATGATCGCCGCGTTGGCTGACCGGCGGTTGGGGGATGAGGGTGATGAGCGGCAGTGGTGGGTGTGTGATGGCTGGGATGCCGCGGCCGCGGAGGTGGCTGTGGCGATGGGGGTGGGGCAGCGGGCGGCGTCGACGGAGATGACCAAGGCGCTGGCCCTGCGGGACCGGCTGCCGGCGGTGGCGGCGCTGTTCGCCCGTGGTGCGCTCAGTGCCCGCATGGTCGCGGCGATCACCTGGCGCACCCACCTGGTCGACGACCCGGACGCGTTGGCCGCGATCGATGCCGGGTTGGCCGAGCGCGCCGTGGGGTGGGAGGTGTTGTCGAAGGAGAAGTTGGAAGGCGTCATCGATGCGTTGATCACCCGCCATGACCCGGGCGCGGTGCGCCGCACCCGGCGGGCGGCCCGCGAGCGGGATGTGTGTTTCGGCAAGGATGATGACGTCACCGGGACCACGGCGTTTTTCGGGCGGTTGTTGCGTGCCGATGCGGTGGCCCTGAGGAAGCGTGTGGCGCACGTGATCGGTGCGGTGTGTGCCGATGATCCGCGCACGCTGGGGCAGCGTCGTTCGGATGCGGTGGGGGTGATCGCTGTTGGTGGGGAGGCGTTGGCGTGTCGGTGTGGGAACCCGGAGTGTCCGGCCGCGGGGGTGGCCGATGCGCGGGCGGCCCACACCGTGGTCTACATCCTGGCCGATCCCGACGCGCTCACCGCCCAGCCCGACCGGTATCTGTCCGGGGGATCACGACACCAACCCGATCCCCTGGGACACCCCGGCCCCGGCCGACACGGCAGAACCCGACGACCCCACCGACCCCACCGACACGGCAGAACCCGACGAGCCCGATGCTGCCGATCCTGTCGAGCCCGCGGAGTGTGCGGATGCGGCCGGATGTGCCGAGCCCGCCGCGGAGTCCATGGACACCACAGAACTCGCCGATCGCGCGGAGCCCCCGGATAGTGCGGACCTTGCCGAGCCCGCTGCGGAGCCTCCGGATAGTGCGGCCCCTGCCGAGCACACCGCGGAGCCGATGGACAGCGCGGCCCCTGCCGAGCACACCGCGACGCCGATGGACAGCGCCGAGCCCGCCGTGGAGCCTGCCGACACCGTCGAGCCTGAAGTCCCCGCAGGATCCGAAATCCCCGCCGGCACTGCAGAACCCGCGGGGTCTGCCGCCTGCGCGCCCGCGTCCCCGGCCGAGAATCCGGTCCCGCCCGCCTGGTCGCCGGGGACCGCGGTGGTCGTCGATGGCGGGGTCATTCCCACCCCGCTGCTGGCCGATCTGATCGCCGCCGGCGCCACCGTCAAACACCTCGACCCGCCCGGTGCGGAGCCCGAGCCGCGGTATCGGCCCTCGGCGAAACTGGCCGCCTGGGTGCGGATGCGGGACATGACGTGCATGTTCCCCGGCTGTGACCGCCCGGCCGAGCGCTGCGACGTCGACCACACCGAACCCTACCCAGGTGGCCCCACGCACCCGTCAAACACGAAGTGTCTCTGCCGGATTCATCATCTGCTCAAGACCTTCTGGGCCGGCTGGCACGACAAACAGTACCCCGACGGCACCGTGGAATGGACCACCCCCAGCGGCCGGACCTACGTCAAGAAACCCGGCGCCGGACTGTTCTTCCCACACTGGGACACCACGACCGCCGCCCTACCAACGCCGGGGCCCAGAATCCCCAACGACGGCACCACCATGCCCCGCCGCACCCGCACCCGCGCCACCCAACGCGCCCGACGCAAACACGCCGAACGCGCACTCAACGGCCAGCACGACAAGCCGCCGTACTAGCAGGGATCGCCCGGCGGGGTGAAGTAGGGCACGCCTTCGACTGTGTAGCACGGGATTTCGCCGGGCACATAGGGGACGTGCGCTGCCGCGATGGCAGCGCCGGTCGCGACGTCGCCCGCGATGTTGGTGCAGCCGCCTGCGGAGAAGTGGCGGCCACCGGCCCCGGCGCAGATGTCTGCGCCGGCGGTCGGGGCCACTGCGAGCGGAGCAATGGCAAGGGGTGCACCGGTCATCGCCGCGGCGGCCAACAGTGCTGCTGTGCGTTTCTTCATCGGTTTCTCCTCAGGGACGAGCGGTCAAGAGACTTTCGTGATGGCCGGCGGCTTCCAAGTACCGTCAATTATTGACGGCGGCGTCTCCTTAGGCCAGTACAGGCGCAGCATGAGGTTGAACTTTCCGGCCGGTGCAGGCAGCCAGTTGGCTTCCTTCTGCGGTCCGGGATTGTCGTGCTGCAGGTAGAGGTCGACCGACCCGTCGGGGTTGGTGACAAAGGTGTTTCGCTGGCTCAGGGTGTAGCGGTTGAGCGGATTGTCGACGAAGAAGTAGCCCTCGTCGTACATCGTCAATGACCAGAAGCCGTTCACGGGCGGGAATTGGTCCTTGTCGAAGTGCACCGTGTACTTGTTGGCGCCGTCGTAGGCCTTGCCGTCGGTATCGGCTTCCGAGGTCGGATAGATCGCGTCCTGCGGCCGATTGGCGCCCAACCCGACGTAGGTGATCATCGCGCGCTGCAGGTAATCGGTGCCGTACTGCCCGGTCTGCGTGGTGAAGCGCCAGCCGTTGATGTCGTCGAGTTCCTTGAACCGGGCCAAGATCTTCTCGACGCCCTCCTTAGGCACCGACTGCAGGGCCGCCGCGATGTCGGAGCCGAGCTTGTCGATGTCGAACTTTCCGCCCGGCACGATGCCGAGCTTCGCCATCTTGTCCACGATCGGCCGGTCGGCCTCGGTCGGCGGGTTGTCCTTCATCAAGGCGGCCATCAGATCGAAGTAGGCCTCGGTGCTCAGGTTGTTGACCTGGTCGCGGACCGGTGTCTTCATGTCGATGGCGGGGTCGATCTTGCCGGCCGGCGGTGTGTAGGGCTTGCCGTACGAACTCAACGGCACCAGCGAGATCTCGTCCTGCATCTTGTGTACGGCGGCGTAGTCCTCCGGCGTGCCGGTGCAGTAGATGCGGCCCAGCAGCCACACCGTCGAGGTCGGTGACTTGTACTCCGTCACGCCTGCCGGCAGGGTGCCCTTCCAGCCCGGCCCGGTGATCGCGTAGGTCTGCGGGCCGGTGCCGGTCGTACGTTTGCCGGGAACTTCGAACACGTTGGTGTAGCCGTCGAGCATCGGGAACAGGTAGTAGCGATCGTGAGCGTCGGGCAGGCTCAGCACCCACGGCTCGTCTTTGACGTCGACAAATCCGTTGGTGTACAAGGTGTCTGCGTTGGGTGCGGTGACGTCGCGGAACTGTGCGTCGGGGTACTCGCGCATCCGCATCAGCTGACCCATCGGTGCGCGGGGACCGTCCACCTTCTCGACATTGGTCATCACGCGGCGCGTCATCTCGACGGTGACAAGCGAGTAGCCGTAGACATAGGCATCCAGCGCAATGGCTTTGGCTTCGTCGGGCGTCAGCTGTCCGGATTCGGCGGGCTTCTCCGGCGTTGACGGCGAGCACGCCGACGTCGCGAGCACGGCCAGCGCGGCACCCAAGGCGACCAGCCGCCTGGCCACCCGATGTCGACTGTTCACGAAAAGTGTTTCCTCTCTTGATTCCGGCATGACGGTATGGCCTCCCGACGGAGGCCGGGCCGGAGTGTTGTGGGGTTTAGGTGTAGGCGACGTGGACGCGGTGGATGTGGCCTTCGAACGGGAACGGTGCACGTTCGCGGTAGTCGAGGGATACCGGCGAGCCGAGGCACGTCCCGATGTCGAGGCAGTCGTTGGCCGTGAACAACAGCGGCGCGCTGACCGGAACCTGGCCGCTGGCAAGCGTTTCGCCGTTGCGGGCCACGGTGATGTCGAGCGGCCCGGCTGGACGCGGATCCGCGTACCGGGTCGTCACGGTGAGCTTCGCCCGGCCGGGCGGAACCTTGGTCTCTGACCGGATCTTGGTGCGCGCCAAGATGAACAGGTTGTACTCGTAGCAGAGGTAGCCCTCGTCCATGTACAACGTCAGCCCGCCCGCCGCCGCGCCGAGGGCGTACAGCACCCCGTTGGCATTGGCTGGAATGTCGACGTCGATGGTGACGACGTTGTTCTTGTTGCCGAGCGCCGGCGCGCAGAACTCCGGCATCCGGACCGTGTCGCCCGAGAATTCCCACTCCTGGTACGGCGGGGCGATGCGCAGCTCGGGATGATAGACCGGAACCCACAGACCGCCACCGATGGGCAGCACGGCATTGCGGGCGGCTTCGACGATGAACATCTCCCGCATCTGGGCGAGCTTGTCGGGCATCTGGTCGGCGAGATCGTTTTCCTGCGACCAGTCTTCGTCGAGGTGGTAGAGCTCCCACGTGTCGTTGTCGGGCGTCCAGGTGGCGATGCCCGGCGGTTGTCCCGGCACCCACGGCAACCGAGGACCGCGGGCCGACGCCATCCAGCCGTCGTGGTAGATGCCGCGGCTGCCCATGATCTCGAAGTACTGGGTCTTCTTGCCACCGGGTGCATTTCGGTCGCCGAGGGTGCGGGCGAAACTGGCTCCCGCGAGCGGCATCTGGGGCTCTCCGTTGACCACCTGCGGCGGCGCGATGCCGACGACGTCGTAGATGGTCGGCACCACGTCGTTGCAGTGCAGGAACACATCGCGCGGTGCGGTGTCGGCGTTGATCCGGGCGGGCCACCGCACCGCCATGGGGTTACGCGTGCCGCCGAGATGCGAAGCGAGCAGCTTCATGCCCTTGTACGGCGTGCTGCCCGCCCAGGCCCACGCTGCGTGGTACTGGTTGTCGACCAGCGGAGACCCCAGGACGTCGAGGCCGCCGAGCTCGTCAAGCGCATCGATGTGCTGGCGCACAGTGGTGGGAATCCCGTTCTGCGCCAACAGCTCGGCGATCGTGCCGTTCTGGCCTTCGCCGGACGAGCCGTTGTCACCCCAGATGTAGAAGAACAGGGTGTTGTCGGAGTAGCCCAACGATTCGAGTTCGTCGGCGATGCGGCCCACCTGGACGTCGACGTGCTCGGCGTACCCGGCGGCGACCTCCATGAGGCGGCGCTGGAACGGCTTCTCGTCCTCCGGGATGTCGTCCCAGGCCGCGAGCTGCGGATCGCGTTCGGTAAGCGCACAGTCCTGCGGAATCCAGCCCTTGTCCTTGGCGCGTTCGAAAACCCGCTGCCGGTAGGCGTCCCAGCCGTCGTCGAACTTGCCCGCGTACTTGTCCGCCCATTCCTTCATGATGTGGTGCGGGCCGTGCAGGCACCCGCTGGCCCAGTACATGAAGAACGGCTTGTCGGCGTTGAACGCCTTGTGCCTGCGCAGCCACGAGATGGCGTCGTCGGCCAGATCCTCGGACAGGTGGTAGCCCTCTTCGGGCGTCCTCGGCGGCGGCACCACGGTGGTGTTGCGCACCAGGTTCGGCTCGTACTGCGACGCCTCCCCGGCCAGGAAGCCGTAGAAGTACTCGAATCCCAGGCCGGTGGGCCAGTTCTCGAACGGCCCGGCCGCCGTGGTCTCCTCCGCAGGGGTGTTGTGCCACTTGCCGAATGCCGACGTCGCATAGCCGTACTGCTTGAGGATCTCGGCGACGGTGGCGCTGGATCGCGGGATCTTGCCGGCGTAGCCGTCCCAGTCGTTGGCCAGTTCGGCGATCTGGCCGTTGCCGATCTCGTGGTGATTGCGGCCCGTGAGCAGCGAAGCCCGGGTGGGGGAGCACATCGCCGTGGTGTGAAAGCGGTTGTAGGACACGCCTTCAGCGCAGATGCGGTCGAGTGTCGAGGTGGTCACCTCGCCGCCGAACGTCGAGGGCAGCCCGGGCCCCGCGTCGTCGATGAGCACGATGACGATGTTGGGCGAGTCGTCGTGCAGGCGCTTGGGTACGGGCCGCGGGCTGTACGTGGACTCCTGCAGCGTGCGGCCCGCGATGCTGCCCGACGGGACCGGCGCGAACGGCAACACCCCACCGCCCGGCAAAACCGGCGCCACCAACTGGTCTCCCTGCACGTCAGACACCGTGCTCCTTTCCTCGGTTTGGAACATGGCCCCGACCCGGGCATCTACTGTGCAGCAAACCCACGCCCGCCGTCTTGACATTCCAGGACAAATCTTTGACAGTCTGGGACATGGCCGTGATTCGCGGGACGGCGCTCACGAATTTTCATCAGCTCGTTACCGAACTCGGCGGAGACAGTCGTTCGCTGGTGGCCGACGCCCACATTCCCTACGACGACGTGGGGCGTCATGACCGGTTCATCTCGCTGCCCAACGGCGCGCGAATGCTCGAAGACGCCGCCGAGACCCTGGAAACCCCGGATTTCGGACGACGATTGGCGCTGCGCCAAGGGATCGACATCCTCGGCCCGGTCGGATTGGCTGGCCGCAACGCCGCGACGGTCGCTGAGGCCTTCCTGATCTTCGACCGGTTCATGGCCGCCTACAGCCCGTCGATCACCGCACGTGTGACCACCCACCTCGACCCCGATCTGAGACGCTTCGAATTCGAGTACGTGCTGGACCCGCCCCCGCCCCAGGCCCAGGCCATCGAGTTGTCGCTGGGTGTCACGCTGCAGGTGCTGCGGCTGTTCCTGGGTGCCTCCTACCGGCCTGTCGCGGTGCACCTGCCGCATCCCGCGCTGACCCCTGCCGACGACTACCAGAGCTACTTCGGCTGCCCACCCAGTTTTTCCGAACCGGTCGGGGGCTTCACGCTGCGCACCACCGATCTGCTGCGGCCACTGCCGACCGATCGGCTCGCCCACCAGACCGCGGTGGATTATCTGGCGCAGGTCATCGGCGAGTTCAGTCCGCAGACCAGCCAGCTGGTACGCACTCTGGTGCGCCAGCTGTTGCCCACCGGAGCCGTCGGTCTGACGGACATCGCGCGTCACATCGGCCTGCACCCCAAAGCTCTGCAGCGCCGGCTGGCCGTAGAGCGGGCCACGTTCGCCGACCTGGTCGACCAGACCCGGCGCGAGGCTGCCCAGCGCCTGCTGCTGGACACCGATCTCACGCTCGATCAACTGTGCCGGCAGCTCGGCTACGCCGAGCAGAGCGTGCTGACCCGATCGTGCAAGCGGTGGTTCGGCCTGCCGCCGACCGCCTACCGGGATGCTAAATCGCCAGGCCGCCAACCCAACCCATGACCCCGACGGTGACGTCAATTCCGGACTGCGGCTCCGGTCACGGCTGCTAGAGTTTCAGCGCACAGGCAACGTCATGGTCGCCTGGCCACCTCTGGAAGGGAGGTCCGCCGTGGCACGGTCTGTGGCGCGCGTGGTACGCCCGGCACTCGTCGGTGGGGCCGCGATCACCGCTCTACTCACCTCGGCGACCGCCGCGGCCGAGCCGCCACCGCGCCCACCCAATTGCACGGCCGCCGACCTCGCAGGCATCGCGTCCGGTGTCGCGGCTGCCACGTCGGCGTACCTGTTCACGCATCCCGACGTCAACGACTTCTACAGCAGCCTGCGCGGCCGTCCTCAGGACGAGGTGCCGGAAGCCACCCGCGTCTACTTCGATGCCAACCCGCAGGCGCACGCCGATCTCGTCGGCATCCGTCAACCCCTCGTCGACTTCCGCAACCGCTGCGGGATCGCCCCGCCCGATCAGCCTCTAGGACAATGATGTTCAGGCCATCGAATCGCTCGTCCTTGCTCCGCGCGGCGACGGCCGCGCTCGCGTTCACGGCATTGCCGGGTGTCATCGTGCTGGTGGCTCCGGCAGGGACCGCCAACGCCGACGTGTGTGCGAGCGCCGGGCGCCGGATCTCCGTCGGCGGCTGCATCAACATCGCCGACGCCGTCGCTCCTTATGTCCCGCCGCCGGCGTACTACGCCCCGCTGCCCGAGGATCCGCCGCCACCACCGCCGCCGGGATCCAACGTGACCGGTTGCATCGGCTACAACGGTCGATGGGTCAACGCGAGCGGTTGCAACTAGATCAAACCGGCCCAGAGCGGCGGCCGGCGGGCGCACAATTGAGGTGTCCGCACGACGTGGGGAGCCGCGATGAACGATCAGGCCTACGACTTCTTCGGTGACGTCTTCCAGCGGTACTTCAGACCCGAGGTCGACGTCTATCCGCGGGTGGGCAGGGCGCTGGTGCACCGGTTGCTCACCTCGACCGACGACGTCCAGGACCGGGTGGCCGAGGCCCGGCACGCCGCGTTGGTCTGGAGCAGGTCCGAGGCGGGCGGGTCGGGCATGACCTCGGAGTGCTTCGTGATCACCCAGTGCGGGCTGATGTATGCCGCCAACTTCGACGACCGCGCACACCACATGCACTACCTCGCCACACCGGCCGGCTTGTTCGACGCGTTCGTGGACCAGGTGGAAGGTGTCGCCCTGCATCCGGGCGAAGTCGTCGCGGTGGACCGGCGCTGCTGCCATGACCTGGAGTCGGCCCATCCGATGGACGCGGCGCTGCGTCGCATCCTCGACGAGTACGAGACCCTGCGGGTCGACCTGCCCGCCTGACGCGATTCGGGCACATCCTATGAGCTCAACCTGAATTGGGTGTGAGCGGTAATCGTATGCGTTCCATATGAATTGGCGGTCTCACTGAGCGCCGCCGAAGATCCGCTGCCTAGGGTTAACGGACATTGACCGAACCAGAAAGGAGCGGTAAAGCCCCGTGAAACCGACTGAGAAGCGCCTGGCTGCAATGTGTTTCGGGCTGATGAGTGGCGGGCTGGGTGTCGCGGCACCGGCGGCCGCCGCGCCGTCACCGGAGTTGTCGGCCACCGAGACCATCAACCAGCTGCAGAGCGAGGGTTATCGGGTCATCTTGAGCAAGGTCGGCAACGGGTCGATCGATGACTGCACCGTCAGCGCCATCCGGCAGGGGCGCTCCGTGACCGGTCCGCAGCCACCGGTCAACGGCAACTTCACGCTCATGGGGCCAGGGCAGGTGCTGCAGTACACGACGGTTTACGTCGACCTGGACTGCAAGCGCTGAAGCGGCCGGCCGCCTCGCGCCGCGATCGGCACTCCACTACTTCTTGGCGGCGGCTTTTTTCGCGGGAGCCTTCTTGGCCGCGGCCTTCTTCGCCGGAGCCTTCTTGGCGGGCTTGGACTCGTCCTTGTCCGAGTCCTTGCCTGAGTCCTTGCCGGATCCACCCCGACGGGCTTTGACGCTCGCCTCGAGTTTGGCCAAGAGGTCTGAGACGTCCTCGGTCTCGTCGAGTTCGGTGGGTTGCTCCTCGACCGCGAACGCCTCTCCGCCTTCGAGTTTGGCCTGCACCAGCTCGTGCAGCTGTTCCTGGTAGTCGTCGCGGAACTGATCGGGCTTGAAGTCGTCGGTCATCGACTCGACCACCTGGCCGGCCATCTTCAGCTCGGCCGGTTTGATCTCGACTTCCTTGTCCAGCACCGGGAAATCGGGATCGCGGATCTCGTCAGGCCACAGCAGGGTGTGGATCATCATCACATTGCGCTTGCTGAAGTCCTTGACCCGCAACGCTGCGAGCCGGGTCTTGTTGCGCAACGAGAAGTGCACGATGGCGATGCGCTCGGTCTCGGCGAGCGTCTTGGCCAGCAGCACGTACGACTTGGAGGATTTCGAGTCGGGCTCCAGGAAGTAGCTCTTGTCGTACATCAGCGGGTCGAGCTGCTCGGCCGGGATGAACTCGACCACCTCGATCTCGCGGCTGCGTTCCTCGGGCAGGCTGGCGATGTCCTCGTCGGTGATCACCACCATCTGCCCGTCGTCGGATTCGTAGGCCTTGTTGATGTCGCGGTACTCCACCACCTCGCCGCAGACCTCGCACACGCGCTTGTACCGGATGCGCCCGTTGTCCTTGGCATGGACCTGGTGGAACTTGATGTCGTGGTCCTCGGTGGCGCTGTAGACCTTGACCGGCACGTTCACCAGGCCGAAGGCGATCGAACCTTTCCAGATGGATCGCATTTGCCCAGTATGGCCTGGGATGGGCGCCGGCGCGAAGACTTGACCGGTCGGTGTGCCGCGTCAGGTGCCTTTGACCAGGCGGTGCACGGATTCGGGAACGATGGCGTCGGCATCTATCCACGGCGCCGGGATCGGCTCGCCTGCCACCGTGCGGAGCGGAACCACACCGGCCCAGCCGCTGGAGTCGGCGATCTGTTCGGGCTGCGCAGGCGGGGCATCGCGCACCTTGACGGTCCAGCCGTCGGGAGTGATCGGCAGGGCCATCGCCAGGGTCGCGGCGAGCTCCTTCTTGGTGCTGGCGCGGACCTCCGCGCTGCGGCCCGGGATCAGCGAATCACTCATCAGGTTCAGCGCATGCGTGGCGTCGGCGGGGTCGATCACCGTGAGGTTCCCGCGGACGACGGCCGATCGGTAGTTGGCCGAGGAATCGAAGAGCGTATCCGCCACCACGATGCCGTCGAGCAGCGTCACGCAGAAGGCGGCCGGCGCCCCGGCCGCGACATGGCGCAGCGCGCCCGCGCCTGTCGAGCCGTGCAGCAGGACGCGGTCACCGTCGCGCGCGTAGAGCATGGGCACGACCCACGGTTGCCCGTCGACCACGGTGGCGAGGGTGCCCACGGCTGCGGCGTCGAGGACCGCGTCGAGGTCGGCCCGGTCACTGCGGGCGCGGTCCGGTTGTCGTCTGATCTGATTCACGCGCCAAATTCTCGATGCTTTCTGGATTGGGTAGAAGATCCAGAACTGCGGAAAACAACCAGACCACTATTGTGGGCGGTATGGCGCGTCACGCCCCCGAGGTCAACCTGGGCCTGCGACTCTCACCGAACGGGGCGCCGCTGCGGCAGCGCATCGCCGAAGCTGTCATCGAGCAGATCCGAGTGGGCCGGCTCGGGCCCGGCGACGCGCTGCCCTCGACGCGCAGCTTGGCCGCCGAACTCGCCGTGGCACGGTCGTCGGTGGTCGACGCGTACGACGAGCTCGCCGCGGCCGGCTACACCACCGCGCGGCCCGGGTCGGGCACCCGGATCGCCGCGGGCGCCGACGCCGCGGCCAGCGCCGGCGCGGCCTCCCATGTCGCGTCGAGCGCTGCCGCGGCTGCGGCGGCCGCCGCCCCGATACCGCGGGCGCCCATGTGGGATCTCCTGCCGGGACACCCGGACCCGGACCTCATCTCGACCACCGACTGGCGCCGGGCCTGGCGAGCCGCGGCCGCTGCTCCAGTGCCTGCCGCCGCGCCGGGCCCGCGGGGCCACCCCGAGCTCCGCGTCGCGCTGGCCGGGCACCTGCGCCGCACGCGCGGGATCGTCGCCGAACCGGACGAACTGGTCGTCGTCCCCGGGGTCGCGTCGGCACTGCGCGTCATCGCGGCGGCGGCCGAGCTCGCCGGGCGCGACATCGCGTTCGAGGAACCGGGTTACGCCGAAGCGCGTCGCACATTCGAGATGTCCGGCGCCCGAACGCGCGCCGTGGCAGTCGACGATGACGGCCTCGACCCCGCAGCGCTACGCGAATCCGACACGGCGGTGTATTGCACTCCGGCACACCAGTATCCGCTGGGAGCGCGCTTACCCGCCCCGCGTCGTGCGGGTCTGGTGCGGTGGGCCACGCGGGCCGGCAGCCTGCTCATCGAAGACGACTACGACGGTGAATTCCGGTACGACGTATCGGCACTGCCCGCGTTGCGCAGCATCGACGGCGGGCGCGACTGCGTGGCCTATGTCGGGACGGCATCGAAGATCCTCACGCCCGCGTTGCGGGTGGCCTGGCTGCTGCCCCCGCCCCGGCTGCGCGCCGCGGTCGTCGAAGCCCTCGAGCGCACCGGTGAATCAGTCTGTGGAATAACCACTTTCGCGTTGGCGCGGTTCATCGATTCGGGTGCGCTGACGCGGCACCTCGCCCGGGCGGCACGCACGTATGCGGCGCGACGCGCAGCGCTGGTGAGTGCGCTCGGCCGAGCGTGCACGGGCGTCGGGTTGATGGGTGTCGAGGCGGGGCTGCACGTGGTGTTGCGGCTTCCGGACGCTGCCGACGACGTTGCGATTGCCGCGACGCTACGGGACCGGGGAGTGGCGCTGTCGCCGTTGTCGAAGTTCTTCGCCGGTCGGCCCGGTGCCCGCGGTCTGGTGTGCGGCTATTCGCGCCTGCCCGAGACACAGGCGGGTGCGGTGGCCGAGCTGATCGCGAGTGCAGTCGGTCAACCCTGAGCGCCCTGCGCCGCGGCGTCCCGCGCGGCGCGGTCGGGGAGGTCGGCCCCGGCCTTGGCGACGGTCAGCGCCGATGTCAGCACAGCCGTCGACAGCACCTCGGTCAACGCGTCGGTGCTGATGGCTGCCAGGTCACGGCGGCGCTGCGCACCGAGCAGGTCGAGCGACCACAGCCCGTCGATCAGCCCCGTCATGAACGCGTCGCCCGCGCCGACCGTGTCGACCACCTGCACCGGTCGCGACGGCACCCGGACCACACCGGCGCGGCACACCGCGAACCCGCCCTGCTCGCCCATGGTCACCGCCACGATCGACGGCCCCATGTTGAGCCAGGTCTGCGCGATCTGCTCGGGGGAGCGTCGCGGGTCGATCCACCGCATGTCCTCGTCGCTGGCCTTGACCACGTCGCAGCGTTCGACGAGGCGTTCGATGCGGTTGCGCGCGGCCTCGTCGTCGCTGATCAGCGCGGTCCGCACGTTGGGGTCGAACGTCAGCGTGGCCGAGAGGTGGTAGGCGTCGAGCAGGGCCGCGACGGCCCGGCATCCCGGTTCGAGCACCGTGGCGATCGAACCCGTATGCGCCACGAGCGGCGGTGCCACCTCGGGTGTACCTGCGAGTTGCCAGTCGATGTCGAACGTGTACCGCGCCGACCCGGTGTCGTCGAGCGTGGCCACCGCGGTGGGAGTCCGCGCGGCCGTCCTGCTACCCGAAACAAGTTGGACACCAGAGCTTTTCAGGTACTCCACGATGCGATTGCCGCGGTCGTCGGAGGCGATGTGGGTGAGGAAGTCCACGTCGCGCTCCAGCCGGGCCAGGCCCACCGCCACGTTGAGTGGACTGCCGCCGACGTGTTCGCCCGTGATGCGCCCGTTGCGCTCGACAATGTCGATCAGTGCTTCACCGATAACCAGGGCGCGGCTCATGACCGCAATGATTCCAGGGTGGCCCTGGCGCCGTGGCGGTGTAGCGAATCCAGCGCCCACAGATACGCCTCGACGAAGCGCGGCTCGGTCGCGAGGTCACTGAACAACTCGGTGTACTCGATGAAAGCAGTGGGGTGGTCGCGTTGCGACCGGGCCAGCGGCATCAGCACATCGGCCAGCTGATCTTGCACGTCGATCGGCTCGCCCTGTTCGTCGACACCCTCTGCGTAGCGGGCCCAGCTCGCCACCACGGCCGCCGACAGCCGGACCGGTGCGCCGGTCTTCAGGTTCTCCCGGACCACGGGCAGCAGCCACTTGGGGATGCGGTCGGAGGATCCGAAGCACAGCCGCACGATGGTGTCGCGCACCCCGGGATTGGCGAACCGCTCGATGAGCGTGCGCTTGTAGTCGGCCAGGTCGATGCCCGGCACGGGCCGCAGGGTCGGCGTGCCCTCCGAGTCCATGTAGTCCAGCAGGAATCCAGCGAACAGCGGGTCCGCCGCGGCGTCGTGCACCAGGCGGTAGCCGGCCAGGTAGCCGAAGTAGCACAGCGCCTGATGTCCGGCATTGAGCAGCCGCAGTTTCATGAGCTCATAGGGCGTGACGTCGTCGACCAGCAGGACGCCAGCCTCCTCGTACGGCGGGCGGCCCGCTGAGAACGAGTCCTCCAGAACCCAGGACGTGAACGGCTCGGCCACCACGGGCCACTGGTCTGCGACGCCGAACTCGTTCTCCACGGTCGCGATGACCTCGGGCGTGGTCACCGGGGTGATGCGGTCGACCATCGAGTTCGGAAACCGGGTGTTGGCCGCGATCCAGTCGCCCAGGCCGGGATGCCGGCGTTCGGCATAGGTGGTGAACGCATTGCGGGCCACGTCGCCGTTGCCCTCGATGTTGTCGCAGGACACGATGGTCGGCGATCCGACGCCACGCTCGCGGCGCCGCGCCAGGGCCTCGGTGACCAGGCCGAACACGTTCGGATCGCTGGCCGGGGCGTCGATGTTGTAGCCGCCCTCGGTGATGGTCAGCGAGATGATCTTGGTCGACGGGCTCGCCAGGAGTTCGATGACGCCCTCCGGGTCGTCGGGCGCGTAGCGGTAGTCGACGATCGAGCCGATCACGCGGGCTTCGCGATGCCCGTCGGGGTGTTCAAGCAGCAGGGTGTACAGGCCGTCCTGCGCGGCCATCACGTCGGCCATGCGACGGTCCGCGGGCAACACGCCCACACCGCAGATGCCCCATTCGTTGGCCAGCCCCTTCTCCAGCAGTTGGTCGACGTACATCGCCTGATGAGCCCGGTGAAAGCCGCCGACGCCGAAATGCACGATGCCTATCTGCACCTTGTCGCGCGCGTAGCTGGGGCCGGAAATCGGCAGCTGTGCCAGCGTCGACGCGGCCAAGCGCATCGGGGGCACCGAGGGTGTTGTGTACGTCACATTTCCCATGTTAGCGTGTTGAGCATCTAATCGCACCCCTGAGCAGATGTTCACAGGATGGGAAGTGAGAATCGGTGACCGGACCGACGCCCGAGGATCTGCGGCTCGCCCTGCGCGCGGCGACGCTGTACTACCTCGACGGCCTGACGCAGGCCGAGATCGCGTCGCGGCTCGGAGTGTCCCGGCCGACCGCGGGCCGGCTCGTGGCCAAGGCGAAGGCCAACGGACTGGTGCGGATCGAGGTCGTGGTGCCCCCGGATATCTCCGAGGATCTGCACGCCGATGAAGAACGGGAACTGGAACACCGCTTCGGCCTCACCGAGGCCATCGTGGCCGCCAACGCCGGGCGGGCCGGCGCCGCGATGCTGATGCGCCGCATCGCTGCCGACGACGTCCTGGGTTTCACGTGGGGGCCCGAGCAGGTCTCGGTGGCCACGGCCCTGGTTTCCGGTGTGGCGAGTTGCCGCGCGGTCGTGCAGCTCGACGGCGCCATGTCCACCGCGGCCTACCAGACCGGCACCGAGGTGATCCTCACCCGGTGCGCCGACACGCTACGCGCCGAGACCTTCCGCTTGCCTGCGCCGCTGTACGCCGACCCGGCGACCGTGGTGTCGATGCGGGGCGACTCGGTGATCTCGCGCACGCTGGATGCCGGCCGGCGAGCCGACATGATGCTGTTCGGGGTCGGCGCGGTGTCGACGTCGACGACGCTGTTCGAGGGCAGCTTCCTGGATACCCGCATGCTCGACGAGCTCGTCGCCCTCGGCGCCGTCGGCGAGATCGGAGGCCGGTTCTTCAACGCGCACGGCGAGCCCGTGCACGACGAACTTCAGCAGCGGGCCATGTCGGTTCCGCTGGAGGACATCCGTACCTGTGAGAAAACCCTCCTGGTCTCCGGCGGTGCCGGGAAATACCAGGCCATTCTGGGAGCGCTCCGCGGCAAGCTGGCTCGTCTCCTGGTCTGTGATATCGACTGCGCCCGTTGGCTATTGGCGCAGTGAAAGGTGGTTGGAAGATGCCCAGAAAACACTCACTGCTACGCCGGCTCGCGGGTTGTCTCGCGGCGGCCGGCCTGGTCATGACAGCGGGCTGCGCCGGTGCGGGCACCCTCGGTGCCACCGACCAGACCGTGACCATCGCGATGGTGTCCAACTCGCAGATGACCGACGCGCGAGAGCTGGCGAGCCGGTTCGAGGCGGCCAATCCGGACATCAAGCTCCGGTTCGTCACGCTGTCGGAGAACCAGGCGCGGGCCAAGATCACCGCGTCGACCGCGATGGGTGGCGGCGAATTCGACGTCGTCATGATCAGCAACTACGAAACCCCGCAGTGGGCGGAAAACGGTTGGCTGGTCAACCTTTCCGACTACGCCCGCAAGACCCCGGGGTACGACGAGAACGACTTCATCCCGTCGCTGCGCGAATCGCTGTCCTACGAGGGCAACATGTACGCGGTGCCGTTCTACGGCGAGTCGTCGTTCCTGATGTACCGCAAGGATCTGTTCGAGCAGGCCGGCATCGACATGCCCCGCAACCCGACGTGGCAGCAGGTCGCCGACGCGGCCGCCAAGCTCGACAGCCCCGACATGGTCGGGATCTGCCTGCGTGGCAAGCCCGGTTGGGGTGAGGTGCTGGCCCCGCTCGACACCGTGATCAACACGTTCGGCGGACGCTGGTACGACATGGACTGGAACGCCCAGCTGACCAGCCCGGAGGTCGAGAAGGCCGTCAACTTCTACGTCGACCTGGTGCGCAACCACGGTGAACCCGGCGCTGCGACAAGCGGTTTCGGTGAGTGCGCGACCCAGTTCGCGCAGGGCCGCGCGGCCATGTGGTACGACGCCACCTCGGCGGTGTCGGTGCTGGAGGATCCGGCCTCGTCCAACGTCGTCGGCAAGGTCGGCTACGCCATGGCGCCGACGGTCGAAAAGCCCAACTCAGGTTGGCTTTACACCTGGGCGCTCGGCATCCCGAAGAGCAGCGACAAGCCCGATGCGGCGTGGAAGTTCATCTCGTGGATGACCGACAAGAACTACATCAAGCTGGTCGGTGAGGAACTCGGCTGGGCCAGGGTGCCACCCGGCAGCCGCCTCTCGACCTACGAGATCCCCGAATACAAGGAGGCCGCAAAGGCTTTCGGGCAGGTCACGCTAGATTCGATCGAGGGCGCCACGCCCGCCAAACCCACCGTGCAACCCGTGCCCTACACCGGGGTGCAGTTCCTGGCGATCCCTGAGTTCCAGGATCTCGGCACGCGGGTGAGCCAGCAGATCAGCGCAGCCATCGCGGGCAAGCCTGTCTCCGAAGCGCTCGATCAGTCCCAGAAGTACGCAGAAGTCGTCGGCCGGACCTATCAGGAGAAGCCATGACCACCACGCAGGCGCGCGCCGAAGCCGAAGCCGCGGCCCAGGCCGAACACGTCGCACGCATCAAATCCAAGCAGGATCCCGGGGTTTCGCGGGCCGAGGGCTGGCGGCTGCGGGGGCCGTTGCTGCCGGCGCTGATCTTCATGATCGTCGTCACCCAGATCCCGTTCCTGTTCACGCTGTACTACTCGACGCTGTCGTGGAACCTGGTCCGCCCGGGCTCGCGCGAATTCGTCGGCCTGCAGAACTATCTCGATGTCATCGGGGACAGCACGTTCTGGCAGGTGGCGGTCAACACGGTCATCATCATCGTCGCGACCGTGCTGATCTCGGTGGTGCTCGGGCTGATCCTGGCACTGCTGCTCGACCGGGTCTTCCTGGGCCGCGGCGTGGTTCGCACGCTGCTCATCACGCCGTTCCTGGTGACTCCGGTCGCAGGCGCGCTGATGTGGAAGACCGCGATGCTCGACCCGGTTTTCGGCATCGTCAACTGGTTGCTCACGCCGTTCGGCCTCGAACACATCGACTGGGTCAGCCGGTTCCCGCTGTCCTCGGTGATCCTGGCCCTGGTGTGGCAGTGGACCCCGTTCATGATGCTGCTGATCCTCGCCGGCCTCCAGTCGATGCCCCGAGACATCCTGGAGGCCGGCCGAGTCGACGGTGCGGGCGCGTTCCAGCTGTTCCGGGAACTGACGCTGCCGCACCTGCGCCGGTTCATCGAGCTGGGCACGGTGCTCGGCGCGATCTACCTGGTCAACACGTTCGACCAGATCTACATGATGACGCAGGGCGGACCGGGCACCTCAAGCGCCAACCTGCCCTTCTACATCTATCAGCGCGCGTTCCTGGGCTTCGACATCGGCCAGGCCGCCGCCATGGGCGTGATCGTCGTGATCTTCACGATGATCATCGCGAGCTTCGCGCTGCGGCTGATCTTCAAATCGTTCACGGGCAAGGAGGAGGCGGCCTGATGAGTACCGTCACGACAAGTGCGACGCCGGAGAAGGCCGAGACCCCGGCAAAGGTCAAGCGGCGCAAGTTCGATCCGTGGGGTGTGGTGGCCTGGATCGTCGGGCTCGGGTTCTTCTTCCCGGTGTTCTGGATGGTGCTGACCGCGTTCAAACAAGAGGTCGACGCCTACACCACCACGCCGAAGCTGTTCTTCGTCCCCACGCTGGACGAGTTCAAGGCCGTGTTCTCGCAAGGGGTCGGCACAAGCCTGCTGAACTCGCTGTTCGCGACCACGGTGTCCACTATTCTGGTGCTGGCCCTTGGCATTCCGGCGGCGTTCGCGTTGTCGCTGAAACCGGTCCGCAAGACCCAGGACGCGCTGTTCTTCTTCATGAGCACCAAGATGCTGCCGATCGTGGCCGCGATCATCCCGCTGTATGTGATCGTGTCCAACATCGGTCTGCTGGACAACATCTGGGCCCTGATCATCCTCTACACGTCGATGAACCTGCCGGTCGCGGTGTGGATGATGCGGTCCTTCTTCCTCGAAGTGCCCGGCGAGCTGCTGGAGGCCGCCAGTCTGGACGGGGCCAGCACATGGCGTTCGGTGCGCGAGGTGATCCTGCCGCTGGTGTCACCCGGTATCGCGGCGACCGCGCTGATCTGCGTGATCTTCTCGTGGAACGAGTTCTTCTTCGCGGTGAATCTGACTGCGGTACAAGCGCAGACCATGCCCGTGTTCCTGGTCGGCTTCATCGCGGGTGAGGGCCTGTACTGGGCCAAGCTGTGCGCGGCGGCAACGATGGCCGCGCTGCCGGTGGTTCTCGCGGGCTGGATCGCGCAGAACAAGCTGGTTCGTGGACTGTCCTTCGGTGCCATCAAATAGGGAGTTGAGAGCAATGGCTGCAATCACTTATCGCAATGCGTCCTGCATCTACGAGGGGTCGGACAAGCTCGCCGTCGACTCGCTGAACCTCGACATCGCCGACGGCGAGTTCGTGGTGCTGGTCGGCCCGTCGGGTTCGGGCAAGAGCACCGCACTGCGGATGCTCGCGGGCCTCGAAGACATCGACGAGGGCGCCATCGAGATCGGCGGCAAGGACATGACCGGGGTGCCGTCGAAGGATCGCGACATCGCGATGGTGTTCCAGAACTACGCGCTGTACCCGACCAAGACGGTCGCCGAGAACATGGGCTTCGCGCTCAAGCTGCGCGGTGTGCCCGCCGACGAGCGGCGCCGCAAGGTCGAGGAAGCCGCGAAACTGCTTGACCTGGAGCCGTTCCTGGACCGCAAGCCGGCCAAGCTCTCGGGTGGCCAGCGCCAGCGCGTGGCGATGGGCCGCGCGATCGTGCGTGAACCACAGGTGTTCTGCATGGACGAGCCGCTGTCCAACCTGGACGCGAAACTGCGTGTGCAGACCCGCACCCAGATCGCCGCACTGCAGCGCCGGCTGGGCACCACCACCGTCTACGTGACGCACGACCAGGTCGAGGCCATGACCATGGGCGACCGGGTTGCGGTGCTGCGCAACGGCAAACTGCAACAGTTCGCCTCTCCGTCGGAGCTCTACGACAAACCAGTCAACGAATTCGTCGCCGGATTCATCGGCTCACCCGCCATGAACCTCGTCAAGCTGCCCACGGTGGCCGACGGCGTCCGGGTCGGCGAGAACTCGACGCTGGAACTAGAACGCGACCAGATGTCCCGGTTGAACGGGCTGTCCGAGGTGACCATCGGTATCCGGCCCGAGCAGCTCGAGATCACCGATTCCGGCGGCGTCGAGGTCGTCGTCGACCTGGTCGAGGATCTCGGTAGCGAGGCCTACGTCTACACGCACGCCGGTTCGGGATCCGGCGTGGAACTGGTGGCCCGGTGCAATCCGCGCACCGCCCCGAAGCTGGCCGAAACCATCCGGCTGCGCAAACACCCGGACGGCGTCGTGCATCTGTTCCATCCCGAGACGGGCGCGCGCATCTAACCTGGAGGGATGGAGCGCTACGAACGGGTTCGCCTGACGAATCCCGACAAGGTGCTCTATCCCGCCACCGGCACCACCAAGGCGGAGGTGTTCGACTACTACCTGAGCATTGCCGACGTGATGCTGCCGCACATCGCCGGCCGGCCTGTGACCCGCAAACGCTGGCCGAACGGTGTCACCGAAGCGTCGTTCTTCGAGAAGCAACTCGCGTCGTCGGCGCCCGACTGGCTGGCGCGCGGCACCATCGTGCACAAGTCCGGAACCACGACCTACCCGATCATCGACACCCGAGAGGGCCTGGCCTGGATCGGCCAGCAGGCCGCGCTGGAAGTGCATGTGCCGCAATGGCGTTTCGCGGGCAACGATCAGGGACCGGCCACCCGCATCGTGTTCGATCTCGATCCAGGCGAGGGCGTCACGATGCATCAGCTGTGCGAGGTGGCGCAAGCCGTGCGTGAGCTGATGGGCGACATCGGTTTGACGACGTATCCGCTCACCAGCGGCAGCAAGGGCCTGCACCTGTATGTGCCGCTCACCGAACCGGTCAGCTCGCACGGCGCCTCGGTGCTGGCCCGGCGCGTGGCCCAGCAGCTCGAACATGCCATGCCCGAACTGGTGACGGCGACCATGACCAAGAGCCTGCGCGCAGGCAAGGTGTTCCTCGACTGGAGCCAGAACAGCGGGTCCAAGACCACCATCGCGCCCTACTCGCTGCGCGGCCGCGAGTTTCCCACCGTTGCCGCACCGCGGACCTGGGACGAGATCGGCGACCCCGACCTGCGACACCTGCGGTTCGACGAAGTGCTGCAACGGGTTTCCGAGGACGGCGACCTGCTGGCCGGGCTCGACGACGATGCGCCCGTTGCCGACAAGCTCACGACGTACCGCAGCATGCGCGATGCGTCGAAAACACCCGAACCGGTTCCGAAAAGCGTTGCCACAACGGGTGACAACGACCGGTTCGTGATCCAGGAACATCACGCACGCAGGCTGCACTACGACCTGAGGCTCGAACGCGACGGCGTGCTGGTGAGCTGGGCCGTACCGAAGAACCTGCCCGACACCACCTCGGTAAATCACCTTGCGGTGCACACCGAGGATCATCCGCTCGAATACCTGGACTTTCACGGCACGATCCCGAAAGGCGAGTACGGCGCGGGTGACATGGTCATCTGGGACACCGGAACGTACGAGGCTGAGAAGTTCCGGGTCAATGACGATCCCGAGGCCACGAACGGTGAGGTCATCTTCACGCTGCGCGGTGACCGCATCGACGGGCGATACGCGCTCATCCAGACCGAGGGCAAGAACTGGCTTGCGCATCGGATGAAGGACCAGAAATCCCCGCAGCCCCAGGACTTCGCGCCCATGCTGGCCACCGAGGGGTCAGTCGCCAAACTCAAGGCCACGCAATGGGCCTTCGAGGGCAAGTGGGACGGCTACCGCCTGATCGTCGACGCCAACCGAGGGCGATTGCAGCTGCGCTCCCGCCGGGGGCGCGACGTCACCGGTGAATATCCACAACTCAAGGCCCTGGCCGCCGACCTCGCCGACCATCATGTGGTACTCGACGGCGAGGTCGTCGCGCTCGACGAGACCGGGGTACCGAGCTTCGGCGAGATGCAGAACCGGGCCCGGTCGACCCGGGTCGAGTTCTGGGCGTTCGACCTCCTGTGGCTCGACGGCCGATCATTGTTGCGCGCCAAGTACTCTGACCGCCGCCGGCTCCTGGAGGCGTTGGCCGCCGGGGGCGGCGTGATCGTTCCCGACCTGCTGCCCGGCAACGGCGGGCCCGCAGCGATGAAGCACGCACGGGAGAAGCGGTTCGAAGGGGTCATCGCCAAGAAGCGCGACTCCACCTACCAGCCGGGCCGCCGCTCGGCCTCGTGGATCAAGGACAAGTTCTGGAACACCCAGGAAGTGGTGATCGGCGGCTGGCGCCAGGGGGAGGGCGGCCGTTCGAGCGGGATCGGCGCGCTGATGCTCGGCGTCCCGGGGCCCGGCGGTCTGCAGTTCGCCGGGCGCGTCGGCACCGGCTTCACCGAGAAGGAACTGGCCAAGCTCAAAGAGCTGCTCAAACCGTTGCACACCGACGAATCACCGTTCGACGAACCGCTGCCCCGGCTCGACGCCAGGGGAGTGACGTTCGTGCGGCCCGAGTTGGTCGGCGAGGTCCGCTACAGCGAACGCACCACCGACCACCGGTTGCGCCAGCCGAGTTGGCGCGGGCTGCGGCCCGACAAGACGCCCGACGAGGTGGTGTGGGAGTGATCGGGCCCGGTCACCGGGCGTCGAAGCCCTCCTCGAGTCGGCGTGCCGCAGCGGCACTCACCGCAATGGCTTCGTGCGCAGCGGGGCTCAGCCGCCGTTCGGCGAGATGGGCCATGAGGATCCGGCGCTGCGGTGGTCGCGTCCCCAGCCTGATGGAACGCACGTCGGGTCGCGGGTTGAGCACGGCGAGTCGCGGCGCGATCGCCACCCCGAGTTCGACCGCGACCATGGCCTGCACCTCGCCGTAATCGTGGGCGAACACGCTGGTGCGTGGCGTGAATCCACCTTGCGCGCAGAGCTTTTCCAGCGTCTGCGCCACGGGATGGTCGTCGGCACGCACGACCCAGGCCTCCTGGCGCAACTCGTTGATGTTGATCGAGTCGCGATCGGCGAACCGGTGATGCTCGGACACCAGCAGCATCGTCGGATCGTTCATCAGATGGTGATAGGTCAGCGTCGGATCGTCGATCCGGTTCCATTCGTAATCCCACAACAGGGACAACTCGGTCTCCCGTCGGCGCAGCGCGTCGACCAACCGGGCGAACCGGCCGCTGAGCACGGTCAGGTTCACTCCCGGATGCCGCGTCTTGAACTCCTTGACGAGCAGCGGCAACAGCGACGAACCGGCTGTGGGGAAGGTGCCGATAGCGAGCACGCCGGCGCGTAGTCCCCGAATCTCGGCGAGCTCGGCGTCGGCGGCTTGCAGTTCGACCATGATGCGTTCCGCATGCCGGACCACCGACCGTCCGGCTTCGGTCAGCACGATGCCGCGTGCGTGCCGCTCGACGAGCGGCTGCCCGGCCTCCTTCTCCAGTTTCGCGATCTGCTGCGACACCGCGGAGGTGGTGTAGCCGAGGGCTTCGGCTGCCGCGGTGATGGATCCGTGGGCGGCGACCTCGCGCAACGTGAACATGCGGTTCGTATCCATCGCATCACCTCGTCGCGGGCCAGCCTTAAGCAGAATTGAACCACACTGTACTAACTCGACATTGTCGTTAAGTGCGGCCGTTCCTACTGTGATTCACGTAATCATCAATGCACGCGTGTGACGCCGGAAACTGAGAGCACATCATGACCTCTGTCGAATTACTGCCCCTGATCGCGTTGGTGGCGATGTTCGTCATCGCGACCTTCTTCCCGATCAACATCGGAATGCTGGGTTTCATCGGCGCGTTCGCGGTGGGCGCGTTCATGCTGGGATACGACGACAAGGAGATTCTGGCGGAGTTCCCCAGCTCGATCGTGCTGACCATCATCGGCGTGACGTACTTCTTCGGCATGGCCAAGAAGAACGGCACGATCGACCTGCTGGTCAACGCGTGCATCCGCGGCGTGCGGGGGCGCGTCACCGTCGTGCCGTGGGTGTTCTTCTTCTGTGCCTCGGTGCTGACCGCGCTGGGTACCTTCAGCCCGGCCGCGGTCGCGTTGATTTCGCCGGCCGCGATGTCGTTCGCCGCGCGGACCAAGATGAGCCCGCTGGTCATGGGCATCATGACGATCAATGGCGCCCACGCGGGTGCGTTCTCCCCGATCTCGGTCTCGGGTGTGCTGGTCCACGACATCGTCGAGTCCAGCGGCCTGAGCATGAGCGCCTGGACGCTGTTCTTTGCCAGCTACGGCATCAACCTGCTGCTGTCGGTGCTCACCGTGATCGGCTACGCAACCCTGGCCCGCATGCAGAACCTGGAGTTCAGCGCCACGGGCAGCGCGATCACCGACGGATCCTCCGATACCCGGCCGTCCGGTGCGGTTCCCGCGCATGGTCCTGACCGTGTGCCTGCCGGTGGCGTTTCCGGCGCCACCAGCACCGGACTGCTCACCCGGCCCGTGTCCACCGACGTTCTGTTGGACGCCGCGCCTGTGCCGGTGACCCGTGTGCAGAAACTCACCCTGGCCCTCATCGGCATCGTGTTGGTCCTCGTGCTGGTGTTCCACCTGCCGATCAGCTTCATTGCGATCGCCGCCGGCGCGGTACTGGCCTTCACCGACCTGTCCAAGCAGAGCGAGGCCATCGCCGGGATCAGCTGGTCGACCGTGCTCCTCGTCGCGGGCATGGTCACCTATATCTCTGTCCTCCAGGAGATCGGCACCATCGACCATCTCGCCGAGATGGCCATCACCGTTGGCGCGCCGCTGCTGGTCGCGGTCGTGCTCTGCTACGTCATCGGCGTCACCTCGGCATTCGCGTCGTCCACGGCCCTGCTCACCGCGGTCATCCCCATGGCGCTACCGCTGCTGCAAACCGGGGCACTGCCGGTTGTCGGCGTGGTCGCGGCGCTGGCGATATCGGCAACGGTCGTCGACGTCTCGCCCTTCTCGACCAACGGCGCGCTGGTGCTGGCCAACGCTCAAGGCATCGACAGGCCGCGGTTCTACCGCCAACTGTTGCTCAACGCCGGCGTTGTCGTCGCCGTCGCACCCGCCCTGTGCTGGCTCTTGCTGGTCGCCGTGCCGGCCCTCGTCTAGGCCCGCGCAGCACGGGGTTTAGCAAAACTGGAACCCCCTCTCCAAATTCGCGATTGTTCTTCACTCCCATATCGATCAGGGTTGTCTCTGGTCAGGTTTTCGCCGCGTAGTGCGGAAGGCAGGTAGACATGTTCACGCTTCGTAGCACCTGGATGCGCGGTGGTACCAGCAAGTGCTGGCTGTTCAACGCCGTCGACGTCGATCCGCTCATCGCACAGGCAGGAGGCCTCGACGCCCTGCTGACCTCGGCCTTCGGCTCCGGCGATCCGCGCCAGCTGGACGGCGTGGGCGGGGGCAGTTCGACCACATCGAAGGCGGCCATCGTGCGCCGGTCGCCGCAACCCGGCATCGACATCGATTACCTCTTCGCCCAGGTGGCGATCGGCGACCGCCGGGTGGAGTGGGGCAGCAACTGTGGCAATTGCGCCACCGCGATCGGCCTCTATGCGCTGCAGTCCGGTCTTGTCGCCGTCGACGACGGGGTGACCGTCGTCCGGATGCGAAACCAGAACACCGGCGCAGTCCTCAATGCCGAGATCCCCACGCCCGGTGGGCGGATCCCCAGCGAGGGCAATGCCGCTGTGCCCGGCACGACCGCGCTGGGGGTGCCTGTCGGGCTGAGTTTCACCGGTCTTTCGGCAGGGACGCAGATGCTGCCCACGGGTAACGCGATCGACGCAGTCGCCGCGGCCGGCAGTCGCTACGCGGCCACCATGGTCGTTGCCGGCGCCCCGGCGGCACTGTTCGACGCTGCCGGGCTGGGTCTCACGGGCGCCGAGGACAACGCCACCATCGCCGAGCACTTGCCGCTGCTCGTCGCATTGCGGCAGGAGGCGTCCCTGCGGATGGGTCTGAGCAAGCCCGGAGATCCGATCAGCCACGCCATTCCCAAGGTCGGTATCGTCGGCCCGCCGCGGGACTATCGCACCACCACGGGCGAAGCGATCAGCGGTGACGAGTACGACGTCTCGGTGCGCATGGTGTCGATGCTTGCCCCGCACCCCGCGATCGGCCTCACCTCTGCCGTCGCCGTCGCAGCTGCGTCCACCGTGGGTGGCAGCGTCGTCTCACATGCGATGCGCCGATCGGGATCACGCAGCCTGAGGCTGGGAACCCCCGCCGGTGTTCTGCACCTGGACCTGTCCTTCACGCCCGCCGGTGCGCTGGATTCGGTGACCCTGCACCGCGCCGCCCGCCGCCTTGCGGTGGCCGAATTATTCGTCGCCGCACCGGCATTGGTCGACGCTGCCGGGTGATGGGCGTCCTCGCCGCCCGTACACCCCGAGCATCAGACGTCGCTGTCGAGGTAGCGGGTCTTGACGGCGGGTTCGGCCAACAGGGCAGGCAGATCGACGAGTCTGCCCTCGGCCGCGCGGAAGGCCCGGTACGCCTCGTCGTGCTCGACGGAATCCCAGCGTTCGTAGATGATCCAGTGTGCTTCGTCGGCTTCGTCGATGATCACATCGGTGACCAGATTGCCCTCGAAGTTTCGCGTGTCCTGCAGCGCCCTACCGAACAACTCGCGCGCTGCGCCCACCGATTCGGGCTTGAACTTGAGTTCCAACAACACCGTGATCGCCATACGGGCAAGCCTAGCCGCGCTTCTCGATGAGGCCGCCGGCGCCAACCAGCTCGGTTCCCGTGATGTACTGCGCCTCTTCGGATGCCGGCGTCGCCGCGCTGCGGTCAGTGGACTGGGGCGAGCGCTTCCTGCATACCCCGCGTCGCCAGCTCGTCGGCCAACTCGTTGTCGCCGACACCTGAGTGTCCTTTCACCCAGAACCACTCGACCTGGTGGCGCGCGCACGCGGCCTGAAGCCGCTGCCACAGGTCGACGTTCTTCACGGGCGCCTTGGCGGCGGTGAGCCAGCCGTTGCGTTCCCACCCGAGCACCCATTTGGTGATGCCGTTGCGGACGTACGTGCTGTCGGTGTACAGGTGCACCACCACGGGTCTGGTGAGTGCCTCGAGGGCCATGATCGGCGCCGTCAGCTCCATGCGGTTGTTGCTCGTGACGCCGGACTCGCCGCCGTACATCTCGCGCACATGCTCACGGTGGCGCAGCACCGCGCCCCAGCCGCCCGGGCCCGGGTTCGGCCGGCATCCGCCGTCGGTGTGGATGACGACGACATCGCTACTCATCAATTCTCCTGTGCCTCACGCAGCAGCCGCACTGCCTTCGGTCCGACGCCGTGCAGGGCGAGGAGCGTATCGAGATCTGCGGGCAGATCCGCGACGGTTCGGTAGCCCGCATCGATGAGCGCGCCCGTCGCGGGCCGGCCGATCTGGATGCCGTCGAAGTGCGCACCGCGGTCGGTCATGCGCTGAGGATAGGCAACTGTGGCGGTTCCCCGGATCATCGACTCGCCGAGATGACCGCGGTCGGGGACGACATGCCCAGGTCGCGGTGGCGGAGAGTGGCGATCCGGCGGCCCGGTTGGACCGCGTCCTTGACCGGCCCGATGCGGTCGCCGAAGAACAGTGCGGTCGCGTCGATATCCGCGACGACATACGTGATGCCCCAGAGCGTCGACGGGCCGACACCCGCGGTCTCGGGCGACCCGACCACCTCGACGATCACCTCCCCGAACCGGAAGAAAACCTGCCGGATCCGCCGTCCGCCGAGTTCGCCGTCGCGTTCGCGGCGCGGGGCCACCCCGATCGCGGCCAGTGCTGCGACGGTCCGATCCAGATCCGGGGACATCACCACGACGTGGTCGATCGCGGTCACGCCGTTCGGGTGAGTGGCCGGCCGTGCGGGGGCCGTGGCCGAGTCCCTCGTCGGGATTCCGTCTACGAGGCCCACGGCCGGCGGGAGGCCACGCAGCGACCACGCGGTGATGCCGCTGCCGCGCTCGACCAGCCGGACGCGAACTCCGCCGACACGACAGACGGCGTCGGAGTCGACCGTGAACCCAGCGCGGATCCAGGCGTCCGGCGGATCCGCGACTTCGAACTCGTCGATCGTGACAGTCATGGACCAGGCATCCCATCGTCGGTGGTTCCGGCTGCAATCATTGTGGAGTAGGCAGGCGATCGACGAGAGGACCACGCGCATGACCCAGACCCATCGCATCGCCGTGATCCCGGGAGACGGCATCGGCACCGAGGTCATGCCCGAGGGTTTGCGCGTGCTGAACGCCGCGGCGTCGAAGTTCGGGCTGACGTTCGACTTCGAGCATTTCGACCACTCCAGCGCCGACTATTACGTCAAACACGGAAAGATGTTGCCCGACAACTGGTTCGACGAGCTGCGCGGATTCGACGCGATCTTCTTCGGGGCCGTCGGCTGGCCCGAGGTGGTGCCCGATCACATTTCGC
Organism: Mycolicibacterium mageritense; assembly: GCF_010727475.1. Lineage (NCBI taxonomy): Bacteria > Bacillati > Actinomycetota > Actinomycetes > Mycobacteriales > Mycobacteriaceae > Mycobacterium > Mycolicibacterium mageritense. Next base: position 965,653 of record NZ_AP022567.1, on the reverse strand, counting down.
TGTGGGGCAGCCTGCTGCAGTTCCGCCGCGCCTTCGACCAGTATGTGAACCTGCGGCCGGTCCGGCTGATGCCCGGCGTCCGCAGCCCGCTGGCCGGGCGCAACCCCGGCGACGTCGACTTCTACGTCGTGCGGGAGAACACCGAGGGCGAGTACTCCAGCGTCGGCGGCAAGATGTTCGAAGGTACCGAGCGGGAAGTGGTGATACAGGAAACCGTCATGTCCCGGGTCGGTGTCGACCGGATCCTGAAGTTCGCGTTCGACCTTGCGCAGAGCCGCCCGAAGAAGCACCTCACGTCGGCCACCAAGAGCAACGGCATCGCGATCACGATGCCGTACTGGGACGAGCGGGTGCAGGCGATGGCCGCGAACTATCCCGACATCGCCGTGGACAAGTACCACATCGACATCCTGACCGCGAACTTCGTGATGCACCCGGACTGGTTCGACGTCGTCGTTGCCTCAAACCTGTTCGGCGACATCCTTTCCGATCTCGGCCCGGCTTGCACCGGAACCATCGGCATCGCGCCCAGCGCCAACATCAACCCCGAGCGCACCTTCCCGAGCCTGTTCGAACCCGTGCACGGTTCCGCGCCCGACATCGCCGGGCGCGGGATCGCCAATCCCGTCGGGCAGATCTGGTGCGCGTCATTGATGCTCGAACATCTCGGTGAGCCCGACGCCGCGGCCGCGGTGCTCGCTGCCATCGAGACCGTCCTGGCGCGCGGCGGTGACACCCTCACTCCCGATATGGGCGGTACCGCAACGACGAGCGCACTCGGCGAGGAAATCGCCGATGCGGTGACGGCGCCATGACGGTCACTTGCGGGGCGGGCGCAGCACTTTCATCGCCAGCTGCATGATCGGTGCGGGCACGCTGTCCTTGGCCGACAGCGCCGCGTTGGCCGCCCGGGTGCGCAGCGGCGTGCCGCGTCCGAACCACCGGTTCAACGGCCCGCCGGACGGTTCCAGGTCGACGTGCAGCGGTGGCTTTCCGTCGGCCGCGCCGAGCGCGTGCGAGATGACGATGCGCTGGATCTCACTGGTGCCCTCGAAGATGGTGTACAACTTGGCATCCCGGTACCACTTCTCGACCGGGTGATCTGAGACGTAGCCCCACCCGCCCATCGTCTGGATGGCCCGTTCGGTGGCGTGCACCGCGACCTCGCTGGCCGCCAGTTTCGACATCGAACCCTCGCCGCGGTCGAACGGCACCCCGGTGGCCGCCATCCAGGATGCCCGCCAGGTGAGCAGCCGCGCGGCGTCGAGTTGGGTGGCCAGGTCGGCGAGCGGAAACGCGATGCCCTGATTGTCGATGATCGGACCGCCGAAGGCGACCCGGCGGTTGGCGTATTCGGTGGCGTATTCCAATGCGGCCCTGGCGATCCCGAGGGCTTGCGCGGCCACCATCGGCCGGGTCTGCTCGAAGGTGCCCAACGTGGCCGAGCCGGAATGCCGCGCACCCTCGACGGCTTCGCGAGCCCGCGCGAGCTTGTGCTCGAGCTTCTCGTGTCCGCCGAGCAGGTTCGCGGCAGGCACCCGGACGTCGTTGAACTTCAGCTCTGCGGTGTGCGAGGCGCGGCAGCCCAGCTTGTCGAGTTTGCGGACCATCTCCAGCCCCGGCGTACCACCTGGCACGATGAACAGGGCCTGCCCCTTGTGGCCGAGTTCTTCGTCGACCACCGCGTTGACCACATGCACATCGGCGATGCCGCCGTTGCCGATCCACATCTTGTGGCCGTTGATGATCCAGTCAGCGTCCGGTCCGGACCCGTCCCGGTGTGCCCGGGTGCGGAGGTTGCGCACATCGCTGCCGCCCTCGGGCTCGGAGATGGCCAACGCCGCGAGCTTGAGATCGCCGGGTGTGCCGAAACATTCGGGCGCCCACTGCAGCATCTGCTCGGGTGACGCGGCCTGCCCGATCGCCGACAGCGCCAGGGCCGGCATCACGACGGCAAGGCCGATGCCCGCGCAGCCCCAGAACAGCTCCTCCATGAACATCGGCAGGGACAGGCCTGTCGGGTCACCGATGAGGTCGCGGTAGAACAGCGGACTGTAGAAACCCTGAGCGGCTGCTTCTTCGAGCACCGGCCACGGAAACTCCTGCCGGCGGTCGTAGTCGGCCGCGACCGGCCGGACGACCTGTACGGCGAACTCGTGAGTCCGTCGCGCCAGGTCGTGCTGTGCGGCAGTGGGGGTGAGGTCGAAAGCCACGACGACTCGGGTACCCACTCTGCGCGCCGTCGAACGCGGCGGTGACCTCAGCCCGGAGGTTCGCCCGCCTCCGCGATCCGCCTCCGCGCTTCGGCCGGTGAGATGCGCAGCCTCCTGGCCAGCACCTCGGCCGGGTCGAACCGAGGTGGCGAGACGTTGTGAGTGGCCACCATCCGGCCGAGCAGCCGTTGTTGAGCGGTCGCCAGGCGTTTCTCACCGGCGTTGAGCCGGCTCAAGACCTCCTGGAGTTCCGTCCGGGTCAGTGCGTGCACCGACAGCGCGTCTATTTCCCTGCAGGCCGCGTTCAGGTGATCGAGGGCGTCGCCCACGACCGTCCGCTCGATGTCCCGCTCCGATATCAATGTCGAACTCATGTTCGATAGGCTACGCCGACCGTCCGACAAGTCGGATCGCTCGCGAACCGCAACACAAAAACAATCGGCCGCACAAATTGTGCGGCCGATTGCAGGCATCAATTCTCGTCAAACCGTTATGAGCGGTTTGGCTCCCTTAACAATTGTGTGCCTTGTTTTATTCCCACTCAGCAGAGGACGTCGACATATACCGTCTTCGAGATGACGGTGGCGTTGATCGAGCCGCCACCGCGGGAGTCCTCGGTGACGTGCGTCTGTCCCGGGCGGACCCCGGCGACTGTGCAACTGGACAGCGGCGCAGCCCCGGTCCGGTTGACAATGACGTGGTAGCCACTGGTTTCGAGGCTCTTGACGGTCTGGTCCACCGACTGCTGTGTCGGTGCGGCGGCGGCCGTGCCGCCGAAGGCGAATGCAGTTGAGGCCAGCGCGGTCGCGCCGAGCACAACGAACGCAGATTTCTTCATTTCCCAACCCTCCATTGCAGGCGTACCGGTAGTCCCGCTACTTCCGGTTGCCGCCTATAACCTCCAATTCCGGATCGCGTCGGAAAATTCCAGAATTCACAGCGGAAATTGCAAAGTTTCTCAGAATGCGCGGTGTCTAGTCGTCGACGCTGACGCGCAGTCGTGGCTTGCCGTCGACGGCCGGTGTGGCGACGCGGTCCCAGATCGCGTCCACCATCGGCTGCAGCAGCAGTTCGCCCATCTGCCGTACCAGGACCGCGACGATCTGCGTGGACTCACGGCGTTTTGTCGATGCACGGCCGGCGTGGCGCAGCGCGCTCACCTCGCGCTGGGTCAGCTCGACGAGAACGTCGAGCAGGTGCAGTCGGTCTGCCGCCGGATCGAGCAGCGCGCGCCGCACATAGTTCACCACCGGTGGGTTGTTCCGCAGCATCTCCCGCACGGCCTCGTCGCGCTCGGCGGTCGAGGCGTCGGGTGGAACCTGCGCCAACGTCGTCGCGAAGCGCTCCGCGACGAGTCGGTCGACCGCCTGGCCGAGTCCTGCCTTGGTCTTGAAGTGGTGTTGGACCAGGCCGAGGGTAACGCCGGCGGTCGCGGCGACGGCTCGCAGCGAGACGCCTTCGGCGCCATGGCGTGAGTACAGCTCCAGGGCTGCGTTACGAATGCGAGCCTTGGCGGTCAGATCCTCGTCGAGCATCCGCACCCCTATACGATCGACCAACAAACGATACAAGTGTATCGTCTGCGGCATGTCGGAACTGTTCCCCAACTACCGCGCCACGTGGGAAAGCGATCAGCACCGCGAGTTGCGCAAGCACGCCGCGGAGTTTCTGCGTAAGGAAGCGACCCCCAACCAGGAACGCTGGGCCCGCAACCATCAGGTGGACCGCGAGTTCTGGACCAAGCTCGGTGACGCAGGTCTGCTCGGCCTCGACCTGCCCGAGGAGTACGGCGGGACGGGCGGTGACTTCGGATACTCGGCCATCGTCGCCGAAGAGTTTGCGCTCGCCCATGATTCGGCCTCCGGCTGGTCGGTGCACTCGCCGATCGTGGCGCACTATCTCAACACCTACTGCACGGACGAGCAGAAGCGGCGCTGGCTGCCCAAGGTCATCAGCGGCGAGTTGGTGCTCGCGATCGCGATGACCGAGCCGGGCACCGGATCAGACCTGCAGGCCGTGCGCACCACGGCTGTCCGGGACGGCGACGACTACGTGATCAACGGCTCGAAGACGTTCATCTCCAATGGTTCACACTGCGATCTGCTGGTCATCGTCGCCAAGACCGATCCGGCCGCCGGCGCGGCGGGGGTGTCGTTGATCGTCGCCGAGACCAATGATCAGCTGCAGGGTTTCGAACGCGGCCGGGTGCTGGAGAAGGTAGGCCAGCACGGCCAGGACACACGCGAACTGTTCTTCACCGACATGCGCGTGCCCGCAGCCAATCTGCTTGGCGCACAGGAGGGTCTCGGCTTCTACCAGCTGATGGAGCAGTTGGCCCGCGAACGGCTGGTGATCGCGTCCATCTGTGCGGGCATGGCCGAAGCCGCGGTGCTGGAGGCCATCAAGTACACCAAGCAGAGGGAAGCCTTCGGGCGCGAGCTGATCAAGTTCCAGCACACCAGGTTCGAACTCGCAGAGCTCAAGGCCGAGGTGCTGTCCATCAAGACCACGGTCGACTACTGCGTGCAGCAGCTGATCGACGGCGCGATCGACCCGGCCACCGCGTCGATGGCGAAACTCGTCGCCGCCGACAAGGGCGTCTCAGTCGTCGACAGGTGTGTGCAGTTCTTCGGGGGTTACGGCTACATGATGGAGTACCCGATCGCCCGGGCCTACGCTGCGGCCCGCGTCAACAAGATCTACGGCGGTACCAGCGAGATCATGAAGGAGATCATCAGCCGCTCGCTGTGAGGTGGAGGCCGACCATGAACGTGCTGAGCTGAACCGACCAGAAATGTAATCACTCATGTTGTAGACGAACAGTTTTCGTATCGAAGGAGCCACTACTTCGACGCCTCGGAGTCGTCAAGTCACCGTGTTTGAGCGAGCGTCGTCGAGTTCAGACCTGCTCTACGGCAGGAGCGTCAGGGTCCGATCCTTTACGGAAGACTTTTTTGCCGCAGTCGAAACATTCCCAGCGCCGCCCGCTGGTGCCACCGGTGGCGATGGGACTAGGAGTGGTCTTGGGTAGTGGATACATGCCGGTGCTGCCGCATCGGGGGCATTTCGGCGCCATCGATCGAGTCTACGGGTGTCGGGGAGCCTTGCCAAATAACCGCTTTGGGCGGTCGCGCGGTTTCCCATGCCTGCAACGAGCGTGGTGCGGGTACCCGTTGACGACCGATGCTGTGCCGTACGCCGTCAGGAACCGCAAACCGACCGGCCGACTTGGCTGCGGTGTTGGACACACGGATTAGCGGCGGCACGGCTCACGTGGTCAAAGCACCAATGAGTTCGCGCATGGACACGTTCGCGATCCCGATGGCGACGTCGCTGTAACCGTACGGCAGTACCAGGATCCCGGCGTGCACCAGCGCGCCGCAGGAGTAAACGACGTTGGGCACGTAGCCGTCCCTCTCGTCGACGGCTGGGGCAAGTAGCGGTTCGGTCATTCGACCGACTATCTGGGTCGGATCGTCGAGGTCGAGCAGGATGGCTCCGATGCGATAGTTGCGCATTGGGCCCACCCCATGCGTAAGCACCAGCCAGCCGGCTTCCGTTTCGATAGGCGGACCACAGTTGCCCAATTGCAGTGTTTCCCATGGTGCTGACGGGCGCTGACACGGCAGCGAATTGCCCCACACCAAAGGGTGATCGGCGAAGGCGATGGTATTGGACTCGCGGTCGGATCTCGACATGGCAGCGAAACGCCCGTTGATGCGGCGAGGGAACAACGCCAAGCCCTTGTTGGCGGTGGCCGGCCCCACCATCGGTGCCGAGGTGAAGGTCCGGAAATCCGTGGTGGTCAGGAGCTGCTGACTTATGCGGGTGCCGCTGTACGCCGTGTAGGTCGCATAAAAGGTGACCGCTCCGTCGTCGTCGACGAAGCGGACAAAGCGAGCATCCTCGACACCGGCGGCCTCCGCATCGGTCGCCGGCCACAGTATGCGCTCGGAAAGCTCGGTATCGCTGGGGAATTCGACGTCGTAAGCCCGGTCGGCGATACCTCTGAACAACGCGATCGTCTCCGGCGCGTGCCGGCGAGTGCTGCGGTGTCGCTGCAACAGATCCAGTCGCTCGTCGAGGTCAGAGCGGGTGAACCGGTCTCCGAGTGCGCCCAACACGTACTCGGCCGTTTCGCCCGCGTCGTTCAGCCTCATCAGCTCGCAGCGGAAGACAGCCGCGTCTAGCAGCGTCGGCACGGCTTCCTGCGTAGTGGCGAACGGCGCCGCGTCGGAAACGACGGCGCAGCCGGCTGTGTCGATCGTGCCCGTCCGGAAACCGATGGTCGAACGGTGCCCCTCGCCAATTCCTCGTACACTCATCACGAATCTCAGGCTGCCCGTCAGCGTTCCCGCCTGATCCGGATGCTGCACGATGCTGGGATTGCACAGCGCTGCTCCCTCCACGGCGTACTCATTGGTGAACACAGCTCCCAGCAGTAACTTTCGTGGTTCGGACAGGTCTGTGCCAGGGCTCAACCGGTCCGCGAGTTCGTCGGCGTGCCGGCGGAGGGTGTCAACGAGATTACGGTGGCGCCCGCCATGGCGACCTATGACGTCTTCCAGTGCCAAACGCACCTCAGCCTCGTCCAGCGCCAAGATTCGCGCGAGCGCCGCCCCCGCCCGGGATTCCTGTCGTTCGAACCCCTCTTGCCCCGGTACGAACAACCGGGTGACGACGCGCGACGGGTCGGCCACCACGCGCTGCGGACTGCGGACGACGCGGAGTGACGTCACGGCGGATCAGGCAAGAAACGCTGTGCCTGCTGAAAAGTCGAGATCACGGCCAGTGTCGATTCTGTGCCCTGATTGAGGTTGACCCCGTCAGCATGAAGACCGTCGAATCCGCCACCTGTCTGTGGATCCCACATGACCTCCCCGGCGTCGTTGGCGCCTTGAAACCAGGCCGCCGCCGCTCGTACGGTGACGGGCCAGATTGGCCGCGGGTCCACTGTGGCGGCCCTGGCGCAGGCATCCGCAAGGGCAGCGACCTCGATCGGTTGTTGATCGAACCCCGGGCGTAGATCATGGACCGATCGACCCGTGATCGGTGTCGGTGAGAGGTGGCCGTCCGATGTTTCGCTCTCGACCAGCCAACCCAACAGATCCAAGCCTCGGTTCAACAGAGGGGACATGTCGAGCGCAACACCTGCCGCAATCATCGCCTCTGCGAGAACCGCATTGGCGTAGGTGAGCCGCGTCTCGGGCCACGGCCATGCCGGGTTGCCGGTTGGCGCGGGGATCCCAGCAACGTAGTCGGTGACAAGTGCCCGAGCCGCCGCGTTTCCGGGTACGACCGTGAGTAGCTCCGCGGCACCCAGTGCCGCGTATGCCATCGCCCGTGGCCAAACAGACCGGCTTTGCGCGGCGCGTTCGAACTGGATGACGCCCAACTTCCGAACCACTCGGACATCACTGTGTGCGGCGGCGGTCCCCAGGCCCCACAGGCAACGACCCCAGGGATCCTCCACGGCCGGTTCGTCGACCCATGTGCCCGCGCTGTCCATCCGATTACGGCATGCGCCACTCAGGGTCTGTGCCTCGTTGAGGAACCGCAGCGCTACTCCGGCAAGGCGGTGGATTGCTCCGCCGGCGCCGCGTTCCCGCGCGGTGACGACGAGGACACGCGCCATATCATCTGTGCAGTACCCGGTTTCCGTCCGCGCTTCAGCGAACTCGGCATGCTCGAACGTTCCGCGCGCGTCCGTCATCCGTAACAGATGGTCAAACTTGGGCTGCGGTATGTCGGTCACAAGTTCATCGCCTGTTCCGACAGAATCTCTTGCGCCACTGTTCGATACGACTCGGACACGGCGGACCACGCCAACGTGGGAGCTAGCCGGCGAGCCTCCGCGGCCATGTCGCGGGCGAGTAGTGGCTTGGTGAGCACTCCGTGCAGCGCCGAGGTCAGCGCATCGGGATCGTTGTGGCCGACGACGATGCCCGCCCCGGTACCCAGGAGTTCGACTGCGTGCGGAAATGCTGTGGCCACAACGGGACGTCCATTCGCCACCGCGTCGACAAGCACACCAGAGGTGACCTGATCGGTCGAGTCGTAGGGCAGCACGACCACTGCAGCGGATTGGACCAGCGCCCCCAGTGACGCCGCGTCGCGGTAGTCGGGATCGAAGTGCACAGCATCGGACAGACCCCTGCGCCGCGCCTGCTCCGTGCGGGCATCGCGATACCGCTCGCCATCGACGGCGAGAACCTTCGGGTGTGTCTGGCCGGCGATGAGATAGCGCGGACGGTCGTTGAGCTGGCGCAGCGCGCTCATTGCGTCGATGACCCGTTCGACACCTTTGCCGGGTCCGAGCAGGCCCCACGTCAACAGGGTGGGTCTGCCTGCGCGCTTGGGCGGGGCTGTGACCGGGACGGTTGCACCGTGCGGGATCGTGATGACCTTCCGGTGCTCGACATCGAAGCTCCGGCACAATCGCCGATTCGCCGCCTCGGACATCACGACGACCCGATCCGACAGCGCCACAATCGCTTCGAGTACTGAACGCTGATGTCTGGTCGGCTTCTCGAGAACCGTGTGGGCGACCACGATGGATGGGATGTCCAAACTGCCGAGGATGTCCACGACCTCATCCCCGTCAGCACCACCATAGATGCCGTATTCATGCTGGATAACTGCGACATCATTCTGGTTGAGTAGATCCGGGCACGCCGCGACCGAGGCCGTCGAACCGTTGATGAGTTCCCCGACGACGCGGCTGCTGGTTGACGGCAAATCATCGGTTACCCGCACCACGTGCACGTCAGCGCCGTGGGCGGCCAACCCTATGGCAAGCGCTGCGCTGAACGTCGCCAGCCCGCATGGGGTCGGCGGGTAGGTGGTGAGCAGCCCGAATGTCAGCGGAACAGAATGACCTCGCCGCGCGGAATGGCCGGTTGCGCGATACGTCATGGATGGAGCGTTCAAGGTGATCCTCTTTCTGAGCCTTGCCGTGTCAGCAGATCGATACCAGCTGGTCGATTGAATCCCTTGGGAGTTCGCCGTCGACTACGGCGATTACCCTCATCTCGGCAAGGGTGACCGACCCCATGTGGTTGTCGAGGAACGCCGTGTCGGCGGAGTCGCGCCCGGTGGCGATGCGTACCAAGCTCTGCCTCGGCGCCAACAGCGTCCCGTCGATCACGCGCCAGCAGCCGTCGACGAATGCCTCGGCTACCGCATGAAAATCCATTGGCTGCAAACCCGGTGCGTATACCGACACGACCCGAGCGGGTACGTTTACCGCCCGCAGTAATGCCACCACCAGGTGCGCAAAGTCGCGACATACTCCCGCACCGGCCAGCATGGTGTCGACCGCGCCGTCGATCGGATCACTTGAGCCGGGGACATAGCTCAGCCTGTTGCTAACCCATGACGAAACCTTCTCCAACAGCGTTCCCGAGTCTGAGTAGTTGCCGAATTCTGCTGCGGCGAACCCAAAGAATTTGTCGGCCTCGGCATACCGACTCGGACGTAGATACATGGAAAGGTCGTACTCGGTCACCGGCGACGGTTCGGCGCGGCCGATTATCGTGGCCGTGTAATCGACAGTTAGCCGGCCTTGTTCGGCCTCCAGTTTGTGGATACGGCTACCGTGCATTCCCATGATCTCGATCGGCTGTACCCGCTCGCCGTTCATATCAAAGCAAAACGACTCGAACACTTCGGTATTCATCTGCTGAGCAACGGCAATCTGGAATTCCAATGAAGTCGGCCCGGCGATCTCGACATCGAGCTGTACGCCCACATCTCTTTTCACAGCGCCAAACGTCCATCAACGGCAATGCTGCGGACCATCACTTTCCGTGCCCAACGGTGGAGAGACATTCGGCGGGCGCCAGATCGACATGCGAATCGGCATATGATGCACGCTGTTTCGCGATGGACAAACCGATATCGGTGCGGTTGCGGATCATCCGTGGAGAGATGATGCCAAAGCCCTTCTCATGGTCGAACCACGTCACATTCCCTTCAGCCATGCAGACCCTGTCTTCTCGTGTGGGATGGATGCACGCATATGCACCGAAATCCGTTGAAGTTCAACGGAAAATTGACGCAACTAGTCTGCGTGCTGCGCGGCGGTAAGGAGGTCGGTCACCGTCGAACGGTTGTTGGGGCTCGCCGCACTCATGAGCGCGCAGTGCGCTTCGGCCGGATCTGTCGCGGCAGGGACCGTAAGAAGCACGATCCTGTTGCGGTCCAGCCCAACGACTTCGATGGTGTTGACCGGTTGCCGCTGGTATCCGTCGAGACGAACCCGCCGTCCACCGGTGGTGAGTTTCGTGGGCGCTGTGGACCACTCGTGGACGTTGTAAAGCACGCGGTCGATCTGTCCGAGGCGCACGGACAACACCGCCAACAGGTCTGGTAGCTCTGTACTGAGGTTGCTGGTGTGCGGCCACCATGCGCCGTCCACATATCCGGTACACGGAGCTTTGGGCTTCAGCCGCAATCGCGGTGTGTGTTCGGGCGCTGTGCGCTGAGTTGGGGACGTATGAATCTTCGGCGTCATCGTGACGCTCCCGCCTTGACCGCGAGCCGGTCAATGTTGTCGAACCGGCGACGGCATGACATTGATCCAGTCACGCGACGAAGTACCGCCGATGACCTCAGCCTACGCGGTTATCCACATGAGCCCGAATGCCCAGCTGAGCGCTGCGCACCGAGGACTGTAGCCCCGCACACCCTGCCCCTGCCCGTTTGGTCTCTTCGGTCTCACTTCGACGTGCGAGGACCGGCCCGCATGGGGCATCGTTGAGTCATGAGCAGTCCTGACGAATACAGCGTCGACGAGGATGACCAGTTGACTCAGGAAGACACCCTGATCGACCGGGGTGTGGACGACCTGCTCGACGAGGGTTACTCGCCGCCGGACCGCTGGCGCGAGCCCCGCGACCACGAGACGCTCGACGAGTTGTTGGCCGAGGAAGAACCCGATCCGGCGATGCAACTCGACGATGACGACTATCGGGACGAGCAGGCCGGTGACGACGAGGTGGGGGATCGGCGCTCGGGCCGGCTGGTGGCGCCCAATGCGGGGTTCGGTGAGGACGACGAGGCCGAACTGCTCGGAAGTGACGTCGGCATCGACGGGGGCGCGGCCTCTGCGGAAGAGGCCGCGGTCCACATCATCGACGAGTAGCGGTGCGCCGCTGCAGCAGTACCGAAACGGTGAACACCAGCAGCCCGCCGACCGCGAGCAGTGCGCCTGCGGCGGCCGGGGCGGTGTAGCCGTAGCCCGCCGCGATCACGAGCCCGCCGACCCACGCACCGGTCGCGTTGCCGATGTTGAGCGCCGAGTGGTTGAGCGCCGCGGCGAGCGTCTGCGCGTCGTGCGCGACGTCCATGAGCCGGGTCTGCAGCGCGGGGCCGACGGCTGAGCCCGCGGCGCCGATCCCGAACAGCACCAGAAGTGCGGTCCAGGGATTGTGCGACGCGACCACGAACACCGCGAGCAGCACGCCGAGCGCGCTCATCGACAGGTACAGCGCGCGGATCACCGACGTATCGGCCAGCCGGCCACCGACGAGGTTGCCGACGACCATGCCGAGCCCGAACATCATGAGCGCGACCGGGACGAGCGAGCGTGAGAGCCCGGCGACGTCGGTCATCGTGGTGCTGATGTAGGTGTACACCGCGAACATGCCGCCGAAGCCGATCATGCCGACGAGCACCGCGAGCCAGACCTGCGGCCTGCGCAGCGCGCTGAGCTCGGTCAAGGGGCTCGTGACATGCATGGACCGCAGTTGATCGGGCAGCCAGAACCACAGGGCCGTGAGGGTGACCAGTCCGATGGCCACCACGAGGCCGAACGCGCTGCGCCAGCCCAGGGCCTGACCGAGCCAGGAGGCGAGCGGCACGCCGAGCACCGTCGCGATCGTCAGGCCGGACAGCACATGCGCGACGGCCTTGGCCCGGTTCTGCGGACCCATGAGGTGTGCGGCCGCCAGCGCGGCGATCCCGAAGAAGGCGCCGTGCGGCAGACCGGCCACGAATCGGGCAGCGACCAGTGTTTCGTAGGACGGCGCGACCATGCTGGCCAGGTTGCCGAGCGTGAAGACGGTCATCAGGCCGAGCAGCAGGATGCGGCGGGGTACCCGCGCGGTCAGGGCCGCGATGACGGGTGCACCGACCACGACGCCGAGGGCGTAGGCGGAGATCACATGGCCCGCGGTGGGTTCGGTGATGCCGAAGCCCGATGCGATGTCGGGCAGTAGGCCCATCGCGACGAATTCGGTGGTACCGATGCCGAAGCCGCCCATGGCCAGGGCGAACACCGCGAGCCATCGCACCGTGGGGTCAGGTGCGACAACCGAGGCGGGGCCGGCGGGGCGTTCGAGGGAAGTCGTCATGGCGATACGGCTTTCCGATAGAGGCTTGAAAAGGAGCTCTCGGACGGCATTGGCGAGAACTGCGCTTGCAACGCTAGCGGCACTTCTGATGTTCCATCAACTTACTTTTGCATTTTGAATGCCAAAGTGAGCGAAGTTACGCTGGACGCATGTCAACTGTCGGCGATGTTCTTGCGCTGATCAGGGCACGCCGGGATGTCACCCGCGCCGAGATCGGTCAGCTGACCGGGCTGTCGCGAACCGCGGTGGCGGCCCGGGTGGCGGTCCTGGCCGAGCGTGGGCTCGTGGTCGAGACCGAGCAGGCGCCGTCCACGGGCGGCCGTCCGGCCGCGCTGCTGTCGTTCAACGCCGACGCGGGCGTGGTGCTGTCCGCGGCCATCGGCCGCAGCCGGACCCGGCTGGCCGTGTGCAACCTGGCCGGCGACGTGCTCGACCTCACCGACATCGATCAGCAGCCCGATCTCGGACCCGGCGACCTCATGCCCGACGTGGTCAAGCGGCTCGACGCGATGCTCGACGCCCGCGCGGGCGAGCCGGTCTACGGGGTCGGGGCGAGCCTGCCGGGCACGGTCGACCGCGTGCGCGGCGCGAGCCTCGACTCGCCGATCCTGCCCGGCTGGGACGGAGTAGAACTGCACACCTACCTTCGCGAGCTCACCGACGCCCCCGTCGTCATCGACAACGACGTGAACGTCATCGCGCTCGCCGAGCGGCGCAGCGAGGACCGGCGGGCCGTCGATGATCTGCTCGTGCTCAAGGCGTCCACCGGTATCGGCACCGGCATCATCGCGGGCGGTGCGCTGCAACGCGGTGCGGTCCAGGCCGCGGGCGAGTTGGGCCACAACAAGACCCCGGCCGCGGCAGGCCTGCCGTGCCGGTGCGGCGACACCGGATGCCTGGAGGCCGTCGCCGGGGGCTGGGCGTTGGTGGCCGAGCTGGACCGCGAAGGCGTCAACCATGTGCGCGATCTGGTGCAGCTCGCGCACGACGGCGACGCCGACGCGCGCCGGATGATCCGCGACAGCGGTCGCCACATCGGCGAAGTGCTCGCCGCCGCGGTCAATCTGCTCAACCCCGCGATGCTCGTGGTGGCGGGCGACATGGCGCGGGCTTACGACATCTTTGTCGCCGGGTTGCGAGAAACGTTGTACGGCAACGCCACTGCGCTGGCCACTCGGACGCTGCAGGTCGCGCCGTCGACCTACGGGGACCGGTCGGGCGTGATCGGTTGCGCCACCATGGTTTTGGACGAGGTGCTGAGCCCGGCCGCGATCGACCGGGCCTGAGCCGGAAAGTCAGACCTTCGCGATCACATGCTCGGCGAACTTCTCCAGATGCCGGATCTTGCGGTCGAGCGGTTCGGTGTCCTCGCCCTTGATGTAGGGCAGCCGGAATCCGACGATCACGTCGGTGACACCCTTGTCCTCAAGGCGTTTGATGCCGTCGACCGTGAAGGCGTCACCTGAGATGACGTGGATCTCGAACGGGCCGGTCTGCCCCTCTTCCTCACGAATCTGGTTGAGCCGCTTGATGAGTGTGTCGAGATCGTCGGTGCCGCCGCCGTGCATCCAGCCGTCGCAGCGCGCGGCGCGGCGCAGCGCGGCGTCGGCGTGGCCGCCGACCAGGATTTGCACGGGTTTCGAGGGCGCCGGGGTCATCTTGGTCTTGGGGATGTCGTAGAACTCGCCGTGGTATTCGAAATAGTCGCCGCTGGTCAGGCCGCGGATGATGTCGATGCACTCATCCATCCGCTTGCCCCGGCGCACGAACGGCACGCCCATCAACTCGTAGTCCTCGGGCCACGGGCTGGTGCCAACCCCGAGGCCGAGCCGGTTGTCGAACAATGCGTTGAGCGAGCCCACCTGCTTGGCGACCAGGGCCGGGGGCCGGATCGGCAGTTTGAGGACGAAGAAGTTGAACTTGAGCGTCGTGGTCACCGCGCACAGTGCCGACGCCATCACGAAGGCCTCGATGAAGGCCTTGCCGTCGAGAAACTCCCGGTTCCCGTCAGGGGTATAGGGATATTTCGAGTCGGATTCGAACGGGTAGGCGACACTGTCCGGGATGGTCATCGCGTGATACCCGGCCGCTTCGGCGGCCCGGGCGAGCGGGATGTAGTAGGTGGGGTCGGTCATGGCTTCGGCATAGGTGAACCGCATGACGCCCAGACTAGAACGTGTTCTAAATCTGTGGGGAAAGTCGGCGCAAGTAGCCTTGCGGGAAATGGCCAGTAGCATTCAACACCGGCAACATGTCGCCGACCGGCGACGGTCCTGCTTGGAAGACGCCCGAACAGTTGCCACGGCCCTCGCTTCAGCGCACGATGAACACATCTCCATGGGCGGCAGGCGATCGGAGCAAAAACCATGTCAGTGAGCCCCCAGCAGGTGATGGCATCGCAGATCAGCGAGTTGATTCGTGGTATCCAGGAGCATCCTGTCGCCGACGTCGACACCGTCCTCGGCGAACTCACCGAGAACGGTGTCAAATATGTGCCCGGTGCCCGGCACGCGGGCATCACCATCGCCGTTCGCGATGGCAAGGTGCGGACCGCCGCGGCGACCGGCGAGTACCCGAAGGTGCTCGATGAGATCCAGCAACGCCGGGCCGAAGGGCCGTGCCTCAGCGCGGCATGGGAACAGCACGTCATCCGGATCAACGACATGGAGAACGAATCGCGGTGGCCCGCATACTGCCGCGATGCGGTCGAGGAGACCCCGATCCGTTCGGTGATCGCTTTCCAGCTCTATGCCGACAAGCAGACCATGGGCGCGCTGAATTTCTACGCCGAACAGTCGGGTGCATTCGACGCGGAGTCGGTGGAAGCCGGCCTGGTCGTGGCCACCCACACCGCGCTGGCGTGGAATCTGCTGCGTCGCGACGAGCAGTTCCGCAGCGCGCTGGCCTCGCGTGACATCATCGGCCAGGCCAAGGGTATGTTGATGGAGCGCTACCGGATCGATGCCGTCCAGGCCTTCGAGGTGCTCAAGCGCCTGTCACAGAACTCCAACACCCCGCTCGCGGATCTCGCGCATGAGATCGTGAATTCAGCGCGGGCACGAGATGTCGTTGACGACTGAGGGATTCGACCGAATCCCGCCCGGGGCGCGAGCGGCGGCCGCGCGGCTGCGGATCGCCGAGCTTCAGCAACGGCGGGCCGCGCTCGCGCAAGGGCTGGCCCCGACGGCCGAGGATGTGGCGACCGCGGAGCTGCGGGCACAGCAATCGTGGCAGCAGGCCATGGAGGCCCACCAGGCCTCCGCGAAGCGACACTTCGAGGCCGGCCAGGCGCATCGGCGAGCCGCCGCGGCGCACGAACAGGCGGCCATGATGGCGAACAATGGTGATACGAGCAGGCACCAGGACGCGGCCGAGATGCATCGCAATGCCGCCGATTGGCACGACACCGCCGCGGCGGCCGACGCCAGGACCGCCAACGCGCACATCCGGGCGGCGGCCACTCCCGAGGCGCGTGAGACCGCCTGGTCGGATTGGTTAGGCCTGCTCTTCCATCAAAAGCAACGCACCCTTGACGCCGCCCTCGGCGGAGCGGAAAGCGGTGCACGTGACCCTGACGCGGATGTTCCTGCCACGCCGGTTGACCGCGTCGAGGAGAACCTCTCCGGTTTGGCCGGAGTCGACGAAGGCGTTGCCGATGAGCGGCCGGACGGGCTCGAGCGGTAGTCCGACATCCAACGACGTGAGCACGGTGCCGGTGGTTTCGTCGGCGCGCAGTCCCCACAGATCTTCACAGTGCCGGTTCCACACCACAACCCGCATTTCCCGGTCGACCACCACCATGCCGACGTGGATCGAGTTGACCAAGGAGTCCAGGAACGTCCGTGCGTCGTCGAGTTCGATGCTGCGTTCGCGCAACGTGTCGTTGATGGTGTGCAATTCGTCGTTGGTCGACTGCAACTCCTCGTTCATCGTCTCGAGCTCTTCGTTGGTGGACTGGAGCTCCTCGTTGGTGGTCTCCAGCTCCTCGACCGTCGACTGCAGTTCCTCGTTGGTGGTCTCGAGCTCTTCGTTGGTGGATTGCAGTTCCTCGTAGGCGGCCTCCAGCTGCCGATTGGTCTGCACCACCTTGTCGACGAGCGCGCGGGTCGCGGTGACGTCGAAGAACACGATCGAGATGCCGAGCAGGCCGTTCTCGGCGTCCACCAACGGGTTGACGTGGATCTCGAACCACACGGTCTCCGAGCCCGGCCGCTGCCACTTGACGTCCTGGATCCGGGCGGAGCGCCTCTCGACCTTGGCCTGCTCGATGTAGGCGCGCAGCTCGACCGGGCGGTATGAGACCTCCAGATCCCGCAGCAGCCGCCCGATGTCGCGGGCCGACAGCCCGAAAATCGATTCGGCCTGCTGATTGATCATCGCCACGGTGTCTTCACCCGTGACCACGATCTGCGCGACAGGGCTTGCGCGGAACGCGAGTTCGCGCACTGTGCTGAGGCCGGGCAGCTCGCCGTGGCGGTCGTACATCGACGCGGCCGGGTCGTAGCGCTCCATCCCGGTGTGCGAGCCGGCCGCCTTGCGGAACACGCGGTGCTTGAGGTTCAGCGGCGTGAACCGGTCGGCATGGCTGAGCAGCATCTCTGCGTGGCCGAGAAACAGCGTGCCTTGCGCTGCGAGGGCAAAATGCAGCCGGTTCAACACATTTCGCTGTGTCTCGGCATTGAGGTACATCAGCGTGTTGCGGCACACCAGCAGATCGACGCGCGATATCGGCGCATCCTTGACCAGGTCGTTGCGGCCGAAGATGACTGCGCGCCGAAGATCCTTGTGAAAGACGTACCGGCCGTTGAGCTGTTCGAAGTAGCGCGCCAGCAAGTCCGGTGGCACCGATTCGACGCTTCGCTCGTCATATGACGCGGCGCGGGCCTCGGCAAGGGCCTCCTCGTCGATGTCGGTGGCATAGATCTTGACCCGCTGCCGGAAGGCGTCAGGGCCCAGGGCTTCGGCGAGCAGGATGGCCAGCGTGTAGGCCTCCTGGCCAGATGCGCAGCCCGCGCTCCACACCCGGATCGGGTCGTCCGGTCCGCGTTCGGCGAGCACACGGGGGATCACGTCGGTGCGTACGAACTCCCAGGCGTCGGGATCGCGGAAGAACGCGGTGACGTTGATCAGGATGGTGTTGAACAATGCCGAGAATTCCTCGGAGCTGGCCTGCAGGACGTCGAGGTACTGTTCGAAGGATTCGTAGCCGGCATGGTCCATGCGGTGTCGCACGCGCCGCATCAGAGACGTGCGTTTGTAACCGGTGAAGTCGAAGCCGCGGGAATCACGCATGTAGCGCAGCAGCGCCTCGAAGGATTCGTCGGTCGGTTCCATGGCGTCCCATCCGCAGGCAACAGGTCGTGTTGCTGAACACTACCCGCGGCTAGATCGCGGCTAGATGGAGTTCTCGGGCCCGACGACCGCCCACACGGTTTTGCCGGTTGACGTCGGTGTGCTGCCCCAGACCCGGGCCAGTGCGGCGACCACCGTCAGCCCGGAAACCGTGTCGGCGCCACGGAGCGGATCCTCGTGCCGCACGGCCGGTGCGTGGCTGAAGTCCTCCACCGCGAGTGTCACGGTGTCGCCACGGATCTCGACGATGAGACTCGGCGGACTCTGGGTGTGTTCCAGCACGTTCTCGACGAGAACGTCGACGATGATCGTGGCGACCGGAATGAGTTTGGCCGCAGACCAACTCAGCAGCCATTCGACGGTCAACTGGCGCGCGCGCCGCAGGCTCGAATGCACCGCGGGCAACTGGGCACGGGCTCGTCGTCGGGGTTCGAGTTCTCCCGCGCCGACGGCGCTGCTCGCCGATTCGATCGTGTCGAACACCGGGACATACCTGGTCACACCGTTGCGCCTGATCGCATTGCGCCCGGCAATGTGTCGGCACACCAGGATCAGCGGGACGTCGGGCCACACGCTGACATGCCAACGTGCGCTGGTGAACACCGACCACGCCGACTCTGAGCGCACATGTAGATCACTGACGTCGACGATGACCGCGCTGGGTTCTTCGAGCGCGGCTTTGATCACGGTGTCCCGGAGCCCCCGATAGGTGGTCGTGTCGAGGATGCCGTCCACGACGAGGACACTGGTATTGCCTTGATTCTGTGTCGATACCGCGATCGGACTTCGTGCGTTAGCCACCGCGATCCTCCGAGCGTCGGTTGGCCGTCGACAATCGTTCGCCGAGCACCGATGCCGCGTGCTCGGCCTCGTCGGCGACCTGAACGTATCGGTCGGCCATCTGGCCGGGCCCCGCCTTTTCCGCGAGGCGCCGCGACAGTTTGGCCTTTTCCTGCAGGCTACGTAGAGCAACCCACAACGCACCCTCCACCTCTTTGTCACGGGCGTGCAACAGCGCCTCGGCCGTCCAGGCGTGGCCGACGCGGCATCGGAAGTTGCCTTCGCCGACCGCGGCCAGCGAGCCGTTGCAGTCCGGGCAGACGTAGCCGGACGGCGGACCGAGCGCCTCACTGTCGAAATCGGTCGAAAATCGTTTCGCCATCGCGATTCTGTTCTCCAGTTCCATGGCGGCGTCGGGTTCCATGTCGCTCTCCTCAATCGCCCGCCCGGTCAGCTTCTCGAGCAGCGCGCCGATGTTGTCGGCATCGGCCTGATGGTCGATCACTCCTGCCTGGACCGCGTTGCCCGGCATGGCGGGGAACAGCGCGTCGGACGGTGTCTGCGCGATGGTGACGCCGCCCCGCGACCGGATCGCGCCCAAGCCGAGCACACCGTCGTCGAGCACGCCCGACAACAGCACGCCGATGGCGCGCGGGCCGAACGCCAGTGCGGCCGAACGGAACAACGCGTTGATCGCGGGTCGGTGACCGTTCTCGGTGGGGCCTTCGGCCAGTCTGGTGCGGTGATCATGGACCAGGAGATGGTGGTCCGGGACGGCGACGTAGATGGTGGCAGGTTCGAGGCTTTCACCGTCTTCTGCGGCCTTGGCCGGCAGCGGGCCGGCACGATCGAGAATCCTGGCGAGCACGCTGGGGGCATTGGCAGGCATGTGCAGGGTCACGAGCACCGCGTAGGACAGATCTGTGCTCAGTCCGGAGGCCAACTGGGTCAGCGCTTCCACGCCGCCGGCCGAGGCGCCGACCGCCACCACCCCAAGGGGCTCATCCGTGTATGTCATCGCGCAGCCTCACTGTGCGTTGACTACCCAAACTACGCTTGGACAATCCCATCCGCGCCCCCTGGCACGGCAGAATTCCTCAGGTGCGCGCGTGGCTCACCCGCAATGTCCGAGTGCTCTCCGCGGTGTCCTTTTTGCAGGACACCGCGAGCGAGCTGCTCTACCCGTTGCTGCCGATCTACCTGACCGCGGTTCTCGGTGCGCCACCGGCCGTGGTCGGCGCGGTCGAAGGCGCGGCCGAGGGCGCCGCCGCCATGACCAAGCTCGCTGCGGGGCCATTGGGGGATCGGTTTGCCAAGCGCCCGTTGATCGCAACCGGGTACGGCATGGCCGCGCTGGGCAAGGTCATGGTGGCCGCCGCGGGCGCCTGGCCGGGCGTGCTGGCGGGCCGGGTCGTCGACCGGCTCGGCAAGGGCATCCGCGGCGCACCGCGCGACGCGCTACTGGTCGCCGACATCGACACCGCGGCGCGGGGGCGGGTGTTCGGCTTCCACCGCGCCATGGACACGCTCGGGGCCGTGGCCGGCCCGCTGCTCGGGCTGCTCGGCTACGAACTGCTCGACCACCAGATCGCGCCGCTGCTGTGGGTCGCGGTGGTGCCTGCGGTGCTCAGCGTCGCGCTGGTGTTCCTGGTGGCCGAGCGCAGGTCGACGACGCGCACGTCGCGGCAGCCGACGTTCTCGCACGTGCGCGACCTGCCGGGCCGGTACTGGCGCGTGACGGCCGCGCTGGTGGTGTTCGGTCTGGTCAACTTCCCCGACGCGCTGCTGTTGTTGCGGCTCAACGAGATCGGCTTCTCGGTGGTCGAGGTGATCCTCGCGTACGTGACCTACAACGCGGTCTATGCGGTCGCGAGCTTCCCGGCGGGTGTGCTGGCCGACCGCATCGGCCGGGTTCCGGTGTTCGGCATGGGTCTGGTGTTCTTCGCGATCGGGTACACCGGCCTGGGGCTTACCACCGACCCGGTGCTGGCCTGGCTTCTGATCGGGGCGTACGGGCTGTTCACGGGCTGCACCGACGGTGTCGGCAAGGCGTGGATCTCGTCGCTCGTGTCCCACGATCTGCAGGGCAGTGCGCAGGGCGTGTTCCAGGGGCTCAGCGGTTTCGCGGTGCTCGGTGCGGGCGTGTGGGCCGGTCTGGTGTGGGGCGCGATACCCGATCAGCCCGGGCAGCTGCCGCTGCTGGTTTCCGGCATCGTCGGCGCGGTGTTCGCGGTCGGACTGCTGGCTGCGCCGGTACTCAGCCGGGGACGATGACCTCGACGTCGTCGAGAACGAACGGCGGCGCACCCACCCCGGCGATCGAGAACGTGCCCTGCGCGGTGCGCTCGGTGATGCGGGCGTCGGCTGTCCGGTCGCCCACGGTCAGCGTGACGCTCCCGCTGACGGCGTCGTGAACATCGAGGATGGTGCCTTGCCAGTGGTAGCGACCGTCGATCGGATCCAGGTGGCCCGTCAACCGGACGTGCACCGCACGGTCTGCCCCGGCCATGTGCAGGGTGGCCGGGCCGTCGTAGACCTCGTCGCTGACACCGGCGGCCGAGTCGAGGTCGAAATCCTCCGGAATCCGCCGCCGCAGCTCGCGGCGCCGCCGCCAACTGGTGGGCCACGGCGCGGGACGATCGTGGAACAGCCGTTGCGTGCTGTGGCGCACCTCGATGCGGGTCGCGCGGTCGCGATCCATAGCGGTCAGGCAGTCCCGCACGTACGCGGCTTGCCGGGAATCCGAGATGAAGAACCAGTTGGGCCTGCCGTGCACCGCGACGCCGCGGTACGGCCGCAGGGGCGAATCAGCCGCACCGCGGCTGATCACGATGCGGGCATGCCGCGGCCCGGCAGCGGTCTGCAATGCCCACGTGTGGGTGGACTCGTCGAACGTCTGCGCGGTGACGTCGCGCAGCACCGTCACGGTGCCGAGCGGGCCGAGCAGGGCCGCGTCGACGTCGATGACCGCGATGTCGATGGGGTTCACCGCGGCAGGAACCCGGTACGACGCCACATCCTCCGGCCGACACGCCCCATCAGGCCCACCTCTTCCAGGAACGCCGCCAGCGGCGCGAATCCGGCGATCTGGGTCTGGTGGCGGTGCGGGCTGTGGCGCGCGATCCGGCGGGCCTCCCGGGCGTCGAGGCCCACCCGCTGGTACTGCACCTTGTTGGTGAACAGGAAGCGGAAGAACACGCCGCCGAGCCCGTTGATGTTGGCCACGAACATGCGGTTGACCCGGCGCATGTGCGGGGCGCGCTTGCGCAGGCCGTCGCGGGCGAACTGGATGTGGCGGGCCTCCTCGGTGACGTGGATCCGCATGAGCCGCTGGATGATCGGCTGCAGTTCGGGGTCGTCCATCATCTGCCGCTGCAGCGAATCGAAGATCTCCTCACCGATGAGCGCGGCCACCCACAGCAGCGAACCGCGGAAAGCGAACGGCAGCGCGTTGATCACGATGCGCTGATACAGCCTGGGCCGCACGGGCTTGGCGCCGACGCGTTCGATGGCCTTGCCGAACATCACCATGTGCCGGGTCTCGTCGCCGAGTTCGGTGAGCTCGTAGTGGGTCGCGCGGGCCGTCGGATCCTGATGCATCATCTTGCGCAGCAGGGCCTGGTTGAGGATGTTCTCGAACCAGATGCCCGCCGACAGGGTGTTGACCAGCTCCTGGCGGGACAGCTCGATCTGCTCCTCGCGAGACATGCTGTCCCACAACGCTGTACCGTAGAGCGACACGGTCTTCGGGGGCAGATAGAACTTGTCCGGGTCCAGCGGCGTATCCCAGTCGATGTCGACGATGGGCGCATAGGACTTCTTCACCGAGCCCTTGAGCAGGCGCTCGGAGAACTCGTCACGTGTGGCGGCGTTGACCGCCTTGATCGAGGTAGTCACCGTTGACGTCCCTTCGCGGAGTTCGGAGGTTTTTGAAACTACGGCCATCCGGAACGCTTAGTCAATACCCACGGTACCGCATACTTTGTCTGGTTGTCCGTATCGTTACGCTTCGGGGTGTGCGCCACATCCATGTCATCGGTATCGGCGCTGGTGATCCGGACTTCGTGACGGCACAAGCGGTTTCCGCGCTCAACGACACGCAGGTGTTCTTCGCGATGGACAAGGGTGCCCAGAAGGACGAGCTGGTTGCCCTGCGTCGGCTGATCTGCGAACGGTTCATCGAAGAACCCGGCTACCGGTTCGTCGAGCTGCCGGACCCGGTGCGCGCGTCGGGCGGCGACTACCGCCAGAATGTCGCGGACTGGCATGCCGAGCGCGCCAGGATCTGGGCACAGGCCATCAAGACCGAACTCGGCGCCGACGGTGTCGGCGCATTTCTGGCCTGGGGCGACCCGTCGCTGTACGACAGCACGCTGCGGATCCTGGAGCGGGTCGCCGAGCACGTCGAATTCGATCACGACGTCATCCCCGGCATCACGGCGATCCAGGTGCTGACGGCGCGGCACCGCATCCCGCTCAACGACGTCGGCGAACCCGTGTTGATCACCACGGGCCGCAAGCTGCGCGAGGAGGGCCTGGCAGGCAGTGCAGTGGTGATGCTCGACGCCGACTGCTCGTTTCAGCACTGTCCGCCAGAGACCCGCATCTGGTGGGGTGCCTATCTCGGCACGCCCGACGAACTCCTGGTGGCCGGGACCGTGGGCGAGGTCGGGGACGAGATCGTGCGGGTCAGGGCCGAGGGCCGCGACCGGCACGGCTGGATCATGGACACCTACCTGCTTCGGTCGGCAGACTGAGCGCCATGGGCTCATTTCTGTTGCGTGCCGGGCTGACCGGGCTCGCGCTGTGGATTGTCACGCTGATCGTGCCGGGGATGAGCTTTGTCGGGGGTGAGGATTCCGCGCTCGCCCGGGTCGGGATCATCTTCGTCGTCGCGGTGATCTTCGGCGTGGTCAACGCGATCATCAAACCGGTCGTGCAGATCCTGTCGATCCCGCTCTACATCCTGACGCTGGGCCTGATCCACATCGTCATCAACGCGTTCATGCTGTGGATCACGTCGTGGATCACCGAGCACACGACGCACTGGGGTCTGCAGATCGATGACTTCTGGTGGACTGCGATCTGGGCCGCGATCGTGCTGTCGATCGTGAGCTGGCTACTGTCCCTGGTCTGGCAGCCGGACCGCTGACACCTGCTCGGCCAACGCCGCCGCGGTGTCGCGTGCGGCCTCGGTGTCGTTGTCGTGCTCGAGGGCCCAGCACGCCGCCAGGGTGCGGTAGGCCAGCTGCTCGGCGGTGACCACAGCCGGCCACATGCCTTCGGCGGCAACGCGTTGCGCGTAGGAACCACCGATGCCCGCGTCGTAGGCAGGCAGCAGGGCCATCGTCCGCAGTTGCAGATCGCGGCGGTCGGTGCGGGCTCGATCGGACGTGACGACGCCTGCGGCCAGGTGCGTCAACGCTGTGTCGACGGCGTCGAGCGTCGCG
This sequence comes from Mycolicibacterium mageritense, assembly GCF_010727475.1. Classification (NCBI taxonomy): domain Bacteria; kingdom Bacillati; phylum Actinomycetota; class Actinomycetes; order Mycobacteriales; family Mycobacteriaceae; genus Mycobacterium; species Mycolicibacterium mageritense. Next base: position 941,503 of record NZ_AP022567.1, on the reverse strand, counting down.
GCAATCGCGGTGCTCAGCCCGGTCGGTGCACGCCTGCGCTGCGTCAGCCAGTACACCGAAAGTGCCACCGCACAACCGATCAGCGTGTCGCCGCCGCGCGCCAGCAGCAGTTCGCCCAGGTCGGCCACCGGCATTCCGCCCGCCGCGATGGTCAGCGCGGCCGGAGTGATGAACACGACGGCCAGCGTGTAGTTGCGCATGACGTACATCTCGACCGTGAATTGCAGTGCGCCGATGATCAATACGAGCCACAGCCCCTGCGGGTGCAGCGCGAGGATGATCCCGGCCACGCCCAGCCCCACGAGCGTGCCCAGCGTGCGTTCGACGCCGCGTGTCACGGTGCGTAGCCAATCGAAGCCCTGGTGCAGGATCAGCACCGCGGACGCCATCGCCCAGTAGGCGTGGTTCATGGTCAGCGCGGAGGCGATGACGCCCGAGATGAGCACTGCGACACCGGCACGCGCGGCCAGGCGCAGGGACTCCGAGCCGGGGGTGACAGCGCGCCGCAACAATGAGACCGCGCTGGGGCGACCGAGCGGAACGCCTTCCGCGCCATGCTCGTCGGTGACGGCGTCGGCGGGCACGGTTGCCAGGTGCCGGGCCAGCGCGGCCCCGCCTTCGGGTGCCGGTCGGCCGGCGTCGGCCGCGCGCATCGCTTCGGCGAACAGGGCGTGCAGCTTACGGTTGACCACGCGCAGCCGGTACAGCGTGTCGTCGGGTTTGGGCTGCACGGGCTCGAACGTGACGAGCGTGACCCACGAGCTGTGCAGCAGGTGAGCGGCCCGGTGCCGCGCCTCGGCCTCGGCAGCCGCATCCCCGCCGATGGCATCGAGGTATCCCGCGACGGCGTCGGCCGCGGCTGCGACCGCGGCGCGTTCCGGCCCGCGGGGCCGCACGAGCGCACCGACCATGTGCACGACCCACGCGAACGCGCCACCCGCGGCCACCAGCGCGGCAATCCGGACCGGGGACAGGTGCGCACTGGCGACCCCGGTGCCCGCGGCGCAGGCGAGCACGAACATGTACGCCCCCGGCGGACCGATGGCCAGCGCGTGGCACACCAGTACCGCGATCACGGCGATGACCGACACCGTCACGATGCCGAGCCACGGTGTCGCCGCGGCCCAGTCGCCCAGCGCCACCGCGACGGCGAAACATGCCGCGACCACGCCGAGGTAGACCCCGCGGTTGAGGTACGGCCTGCCGCTGCCGTACAGCGACGTGAACCCGCCGATGGTCGCGATCAGACCGGCCGCGGTGTCGCCCGCCAGCCAGCCGACCAGCACCGGCACCGCCATGCAGACCCCGGCCCGCAGTGCGAACGGCCAGCGCCGCGGCGCCGGGTTGAGCACGAAGATGCGGCGCAGCGGGTTCGTCGTCGGCTTGGGTGCGGGCCGGTCCGGCATGTGTACAGCATGCTCGGCATTCGGCTGACACACTGGGAGGCATGCCAGAACTCCCCGAAGTCGAGGCGCTGGCCGACTACCTGCGCCAGCACGCCGTCGGACGCACCGTGGCGCGGGTCGACGTCGCGGCGCTGTCGGTGCTCAAGACGTTCGATCCGCCGGTGACCGCACTGCACGGTCAGCCCGTCACGGATGCCGGGCGGTGGGGCAAGTACCTGGGCTTGAAGGCCGGAGAGGCGTGGCTCATCACGCATCTGTCGCGGGCCGGGTGGCTGCGCTGGTCGGACAAGCTCGCGCCCACGCCGCTCAAGCCGTCGGGGAAGGGCCCGATCGCGCTGCGCGTGCACCTGGGGGAGGGAACGGGATTCGACCTGACCGAGGCCGGCACGCAGAAGCGCCTCGCGGTGTGGGTCGTTTCCGATCCGATGGACGTGCCGCAGATCGCGTCGCTCGGCCCGGACGCGCTCTCACTGGATTCGACGGCGCTGGCAGCCCTGCTGGCAGGCCATTCGGGCCGGATCAAGAACGTCATCACCGACCAGAAGGTGATCGCCGGCATCGGCAACGCCTACAGCGACGAGATCCTGCACGTCGCCAAGCTGTCGCCGTTCGCGACCGCTGACAAACTCTCCGATGCCCAGCTCGGCGCTTTGCACGACGCAATGATCTCGGTGCTCACCGACGCGGTCGAACGCTCGGTGGGCCAGCAGGCCGCAACGCTCAAGGGCGAGAAGCGCTCCGGGCTTCGCGTGCACGCCCGCACCGGGCTGCCATGCCCCGTCTGCGGGGACACCGTGCGGGAGGTGTCGTTCGCCGACAAGTCGTTCCAGTACTGCCCGACGTGTCAGACCGGGGGCAAGGTGCTGGCCGACCGGCGGATGTCTCGGCTGCTCAAGTAGCCGCCGTCAGAGGTCGTTCTCACCCCTGATGCGATGCCAGATGCAATACCAGTTGTAGTCACATCCGGCGAAGCGGCCCTCGTTGAAATCCAGTGGGGGAGGCTCGGGCCCGTTCCACGTGAACGCCGTACCGGCGTGGGCGTTCCACGGGAAGTTGGCACAGATGTCGGCGGGATAGCCACCGCAATCCCACAGTGGGTGATCGGCGCGGGCCGGCGGTGCCGGCGCGATGCCGCTGTAGCCCAGGCCGACGACGGCCGCGGCCACGGCCAGTGCTCGGATCTTCACCTTGGATTCCTTTCTCGCGTCAGAACTTCGGCGCTCGCTTCTCCAGGAAGGCCTGCGTGCCTTCGTGATAGTCGGGCCCGAAGTACACATCACGACGCAGTCCGTGGAGGTATTCGAAGGTCGCGGGGTCGATCGACACTGCCTGTGACAGCACCCGAAGCGATTCCTTGGCCGCGGCGACAGCCGCCGAGGACCGCGACGCGATGGTCCGCGCCATCGTGTAGACGGTGTCCTGCAATTGGTCGGCCGGCACGATCTGGTTGACGATGCCGACGCGTTCGGCTCGCTCGGCGTCTATGAGATCGGCCGAGAAGAACATCTCCTTGACCACGTTGAGCGGCAGCCGGCTCATGAAGTTCACGAATCCGCCGACGTTGTACGGCAGCCCGAGCTTGGCCGGCGTGATCGCGAACGCGGCAGTCTCGTCGCCGTAGACCAGGTCGCAGGCGATCACGAGATCGCAGGCACCGCCCCACACCGAGCCGTGCACCATCGCGATGACAGGGGCGGGGAAGCCCTTGACCGCGCGCAGCAACTGCTCAAGCGGATCGTTGTAGGGCAGCGGATCCACGTCGGCCACCGGCAATTCCGCGACGTCATGGCCGGCTGACCACACCTTGCCCGCTGACGCGCTGCGCAGCACGACCACGCGGGCGCGCTTCTGCTTGAAACCGTCGAGCGCAGAGATGGTTTCCGCGATCAGTTCGGCAGAGAGCGCGTTGCGTTTGGTGTCGCGGTCGAACGCGACGGTACCGACGTCGTCGGCCAGCGAGGTCTGGATGAGGGCCACGGCGCGCTCAGATCAACGTGACTTTACGTGCGGCCGCGGTCAATTCGGCCCGATGGTCGGGATGAGCGATCGAGATCAACGCGTCGGCACGCTCCTTGGTCGACTTGCCGCGCAGGTTCACGGCGCCGTGTTCGGTGACCACCCACTCGACATCCATCCGCGGATCGGTCACCATCGCGACCTTCGGCACGATCGTCGACACCGTGCCGTGCCTGGCCGTCGACGCCAGGGCGATGATCGACTTCCCGTTGCGCGCCAGGGACGCGCCCTTGACGAAGTCGAACTGCCCTCCTGAGCCGCTGTATTCGTGATCGCCGATGAACTCGGCATTGACCTGCCCGTAGAGGTCGATTTCGATCGCGGTGTTCACCGACACGAAGTCGTCGTGGGCCGCGATGGTCCGGATGTCGTTGACGTAGGACGACGGATAGCTTTCGATCGCGGAGTTGTCGTTCATGAACGCGTAGGAATCCGTCGTGCCGAAGGCCACGGTGTAGACGTGCTTGTGCGGGTGTCGGGTCTTTCGCGCACCGGTGATCACACCGGTGCGGATGAGGTCCGCCATCACCGGTGAGAAGAGTTCGGTGTGCAGGCCAAGGTCCGAGTGTTCCTGCAGCGCCAGCGCGACACCTGCCGGGATCTTGCCGATGCCGAGTTGGATGGTGGCGCCGTCGGGAACCATGGGAGCCACCAGGGCTCCGATGGCGAGCCCCTCTGGCGACGGCTCGGCTGCGCCCGCCTCGATCAGCGGGACGTCGTTCTCGACGATCGCGGCCACCTCGCTGACGTGGATCTGCGACTGGCCGAACACCCGCGGCATGTTGCGGTTCACCTCGACGATCAGCCGTTTGGCCCGGCGAGCGGCGACCGACGCGAAGTCGTTGTTGGTGCCCAACGAAAAATACCCGCCCGCGTCCATGGGGGACACCGTGACCAGGAACGTGTCGAGGTCGATGATCTCCTCGAACAAGCGGGGGATCTGGCTGAAATGCACGGGCACGAAGCTCACGAGTTTGTGCCCGGTCTGCACCTGGCGCTTGATCGTCTCGTGGTCGGGATCCCCGACGAAAAAGCTGTGGGCATCCACCTTTTCGATGACGTCCTCGGCAAGCAGCGTTTTGCCCAGTGGCTCCATAGCGATCTTGTAGTACAGCCGGATGCCGCCCAGGTCTCCGCTCCGTAGCCGGTTTGCCGTTGCGCTCAGCAAGGCCGGTGGTTGACCGATCGCCATGCCGCACGACACGGTCTCGCCGGATGCGATCGGGGACACGGCGGCGTCGGCCGTGGTGAGTTTCGCGGCGTACAACTCCGCAGCATTGAGTGACACCGGGATCCGCTCCTTTGCTCAGAGCCGCCGTGGCTAGGCGAAGTTGTAGCACGTCCGGTGCTGGGATAGGTCCGTTTTTACGATGAATACCAGCGGCTTTGGCTTTCCTCTGCGTCAATAACTTCGATATCGTTGTCCCGGCAGCGTGGCGCTGCCAAGATTGCTCGGGAATCCGCATCATCGCCCGGATGCATTGTGAGGGAAATTGACTGTCACAGCAGATCAGCCCACCTGGGTATCGGGCACCGCCGCGACCATGACCATCCTCGCGACAGGCTTGGGTTCCAGCATCACGGCGGCCGACCCGGTCATCCTGTCGGCCAACATCTCCGCGGTGCGCGCAGGCCTGCACATGTCGGCCAGCACCGCCAGCTTCGTCGCGAGCATCGCCACGCTCACGCTGGCGGCCGCGGTGCTGGGGGCGGGTGCGCTCGGGGACAAGTACGGCATGAGGCGCATGTACACGTTGGGCCTCGTGGGCACCGTCGTCTTCGGTGTCCTCGCCGCCGCGGCACCCAACGCCGCAGTGCTCGTATTCGCCCGTGCCGCAGTCGGTGTCGCGTTCGCATTACAGCTGGGATTGTCGCTGGCCATCGTCAATGTGGTCTTTCCGCCCGAGCGGCGCGCGATCGCAATCTCACTGCATCTCGGGGCATGCTTCGCGGTGGCGGTTCCGCTGCCTGCGGTCGGCAGCCTGCTCGCCGCGCAAATCGGCTGGCGCACGTGCTTTCTCGTCGCCCCCGCGGTCGCGCTCATCGCGCTCGTGCTGCTGCTGCGGTACGTACCCGAGACGCCTCGCGCCGCCCGCCGGCTCGATGTAGGCGGACTGCTGCTGGTCGCCACCGCACTGCTCGCGACGGTTTACGGTCTCTCGCGCCTGCAGGCGGGGGTGCACGCCACGGCGATCATCTGCATCGTCGCCGGGTTGGTCACCGGCGCCGCATTTGTCGCTGTCGAACTGCGCACCGCCGATCCGGCGCTGGACATGCGGATCTTCCGATCCGGCGCGTTCGACGCCGCGCTGTACGCCGGGGTCAGCTTCAATTTCCTGACCGGTGGCACGACGATCCTGCTCGCGTTCTATCTCGTCACCATCCGGGACGAACCCACCACGCTGCTCGGTCTCCTGATGGCGCCTGCCGCGTTGTTGTCGGCATTCGCCGCCGCGGCGGCGGGCCGCGTCGCGGCGCGGTTGGGTGGTCGCGCCGTGCTCGTGGCGGGGATGCTGCTGTTGCTGGCCGGGCTGCTGGTGCTGACGATGCTCGGCGAGCACAGTCCCATGTGGGTGGTGTTCGCCGCCGTCGCGTTCAATTCGATCGGTTCCGCGGTCGCCGAGACCATCGAGGCCACCATCATGCTGGAAACCGCTCCCGTCGAGTTGAGCGGTGCGGTCGCGGCGGTGAAAAGCGGTGTGGGACAGGCTGCCTACTCGCTCGGGCCGGCGGTTTTCGCCCTGATCGGAACCGCGGTGTTCCTGTCGTCCGGGCATGACAAGCTGGCCGGCGCGGGAATCTCCGTCGAGCAGGCCCGTGAGGCGCTACGGGCCGCCCACGGTGGCGCGGGCTCGGTCGCGGGGGCCAACGTGCTGGATCCGCAACGTGCCCGCGAAGTCGTCGAGGGTGCCGAGGCGAGCATGATCGAGGCGATCCACACCCTCGGCTGGATCCTCACTGTGGTGCCCGTCGTGGCAATCGTCCTGGTGCTCATACTGGTGCGGCCATCCCGTACGGCGGGCATTTCTTGACAGCTGTCTAACCAGGTTATCCTGCACAAGTGACCCGTCAGAAGATCCTCATCACCGGTGCCAGCTCAGGCCTCGGAGCAGGCATGGCACGCCAGTTCGCCGCAAAGGGGCGTGACCTCGCCCTGTGCGCGCGTCGTACCGAGCGTCTCGATGAGCTCCAGGCCGAGTTGGCCGACCGCCACCCCTACATCAAGGTGGCCGTCGCGGCGCTCGACGTCAACGACCACGAGGCCGTGCCACGTGTGTTCGGCGAGCTGTCCGACGAGCTCGGCGGGATCGACCGCGTGATCGTCAACGCCGGCATCGGCAAGGGCTGGCCGCTGGGCGAGGGCAAGCCGTGGGCCAACAAGGCCACGCTGGAGACCAACCTGATCGCGGGTCTGGTGCAGATCGAGACTGCGCTGGAGATGTTCAAGAAATCCGGTGGCGGGCATCTGGTGCTGATCTCGTCGGTGCTGGGCAACACGGGCGTACCCGGCGGCAAGGCGGCGTACTGCGCGTCGAAGGCGGGCATGACGTCGCTGGGCGAATCGCTGCGCGCCGAGTACGACAAGGGGCCGATCCGCGTGACGGTCATCGAGCCGGGCTACATCGAATCGGAGATGACGGCCAAGTCGGCGACGACCATGCTGATGGTCGACACCGAGACCGGCGTGCGCGCCATGGTCGACGCGATCGAGAAGGAAAAGGGTCGCGCGGTGGTACCGCGCTGGCCGTGGGCGCCGTTGACCCAGGTCATGCGGCTGCTGCCGCCGAAGTACACCAAGCGTTTCGCGTAGGCGGGGTTCGCCACTGGTTCGTCACAGGGCCACACCCGTCACGGCTCCGGGCCGGGGTGTTGTTGTGCCCGGCTGTGCGCGACAAAGTCGCAGAGGGCGCAACTGGCGTGACACTGGGCTCACTGACACCACTGGCAACAGCCGCGTTCGACACATTTGTCTCAACAGCACAGGCAGCTAGCACCTTTCACATGCCCGCATAAGCGCGACGAAGTCGCGCACAAGCGGGCCTGGGGCCGGTGAGCAACAGCGGGATTTTTGAGGCTGGTCGGGCTGGTGGGATGTTTCCTTTGGGGTGCAAGGGGTTGGAGTGCCCCAAGGGGCTGTTTCTGCGACTTTGTCGCAAACAGCCGGGCAAGTCGGTACCCGCCGCCGCCCCGCGACACGCCGCCCCGCGACCCCCCGCGTCACGTTTCAGCCACCGGGGCTGGTGGGTAGACGGTCTTCATGAAGGCAAAGCTGTTCACCCCAATGTTCATTGCAGGCGCGGCAGCTGGGATCGCACTGGCCCCGGTTTCGATGGCCGAGCCGCCACCTCCGCCGCCGTGCGTCAACGCCGACGGCACACCGTGTGCCGATATCGGGACGGCCGGACCTGGCGGAGCGACGGGCCAGATTCCTTACGGCCCGGGCGGCACGGCCGGCCCTGGCGGTGCCAGCGGCGAAATTCCGTATGGCCCCGGCGGCAGCGCCGGACCCGGCGGCGCGACCGGCGAGATTCCTTACGGCCCGAGCGGCACCGCCGGACCTGGCGGCGCCACCGGCGAAATTCCCTACGGCCCCGGCGGAACCGCGGGCCCCGGTGGTGCGAGCGGCTGCATCCCGAACGTGGGCTGCGCGACGATCCCCGGACCGTAAGTAGGAGTGGCTACGCCGAACGCCCGCGCTCCACGCGGTAACGGCGTACCAGGGCATCGGTCGACGAGTCGGACTGCTCAGCCGGTGACGCCTCCGCGGTGATCACCGGCAGCAGGGCCTTCGCCTGGGTCTTGCCCAGTTCGACACCCCACTGATCGAACGAGTCGATCCCCCAGATGACCCCCTCGGTGAACACCTGATGCTCGTAGAGAGCGATCAGTTGACCCACCACCGAGGGGGTCAACTTCGTGGCGAGGATCGAGGTCGTCGGCCGGTTGCCCGGCATCACCTTGTGCGGCACGACCGCGGGCGGAGTGCCTTCTGCGGCAATGGCTTCCGCGGTCTTGCCGAAGGCCAGCACCTGCGTCTGCGCGAAGAAGTTGCTCATCAGCAGGTCGTGCATGCTGCCCGTGCCGTCAGCCGTCGGCAGATCGTCGGTGGGCTGGGAGAACCCGATGAAATCGGCGGGCACCAGCCGAGTCCCCTGGTGCAGCAGCTGATAGAACGCGTGCTGGCCGTTGGTGCCGGGTTCGCCCCAGAAGATCTCGCCGGTGTCGACGTCGACCGGCGAGCCGTCCGCGCGCACCGACTTGCCGTTGGATTCCATGGTCAACTGCTGCAGGTATGCCGCGAACCGGGACAGGTCGTTGGAGTAGGGCAGTACCGCACGTGATTGTGCGCCAAAGAAATCCGAGTACCACAGCCCGATCAGGCCGAGCAGGGCCGGCGCGTTGGCTTCGAGCGGGGCGGTGCGGAAGTGCTCGTCGACCAGATGGAACCCGGCCAGGAACTCGGCGAACCGTTCGCGGCCGATCACGGCCATCACGGCAAGGCCGATCGCCGAATCCACCGAATAGCGGCCACCGACCCAGTCCCAGAAGCCGAACATGTTGTCGGTGTTGATGCCGAAGTCGTCGACGAGTTTCTTATTGGTCGACACCGCCACGAAGTGCTTGGACACCGCGGCGTCACCGAGCGCGGCCGTGAGCCAGCGTCGCGCCGCGGTGGCGTTGGTCAGCGTCTCCAAGGTGGAGAACGTCTTCGACGCGACGATGAAAAGCGTTGTGGCGGGATCGAGTCCGTCGAGGGTTGCGACGAGATCGGCCGGGTCGACGTTGGACACGAAGCGCGCCGAGATGCCCGCGTCGGCGTAGTGGCGCAACGCGTCGTACACCATCACCGGGCCCAGGTCCGAACCGCCGATACCGATGTTGACGACGGTCTTGATGCGTTCACCGGTCGCGCCGGTCCACTCACCCGAGCGCAGCCGGTCGGTGAAATCGCCCATGCGGTTCAGCACGTCGTGTACGTCGGCGACGACGTCCTGCCCGTCGACCGTCAACTCCGCGTCGGCAGGCAGCCGCAGCGCGGTGTGCAAGACCGCGCGGTCCTCGGAAGTGTTGATGTGCTCACCGGCGAACATCGCGTCGCGGCGCTGTTCGAGTCCGGCGGCACGGGCCAGATCGGTCAGCAGCTTCAGCGTTTCCCGCGTGACACGGTGCTTGCTGTAGTCGATGTAGAGGTCGCCGACGGTCAGGGTGAGCTCGGTGCCGCGCTTGGGATCCTCGGCGAAAAGTTCGGTCAGATGCTTGTCGCCGATATCGTCGAAGTGCTTCGACAAGGCCTGCCATGCGGGTGTTGAGGAGATGTCAGCACTCATTCCGTTGACCTTAGTGCGGCACGCGGTTCGAAGGTGTACATGATGGATGTATGGCCATTGAAGACCTGATTTCATCCGTGCCCACCGGGCTGTGGATCGGCGGTGAGGAGCGCGCGGCCTCGTCGACGTTCGACGTGCTCGACCCCAGTGACGACCATGTGCTCGCGTCCGTCGCCAACGCGACGGCCGACGACGCGACCGCCGCGCTCGACGCGGCGTGCGCCGTACAGGCCGACTGGGCCGCGACGCCACCGCGAGAACGCGGGGAGATCCTGCGTTCGGTGTTCGAGAAGATCACCGAACGGGCCGACGACATCGCGGCGCTGATGACGCTCGAGATGGGCAAGGTGCTCGCCGAGAGCAAGGGCGAGGTCAAGTACGGCGCCGAGTTCTTCCGATGGTTTGCCGAGGAGGCGGTCCGCATCGACGGCCGCTTCCAGACCAGCCCGGCCGGTACGGGCCGCATCCTGGTCACCAAGCAGGCCGTCGGCCCGTGTTACGCCATCACGCCGTGGAACTTCCCGCTCGCCATGGGCACCCGCAAGATGGGGCCCGCGTTTGCCGCGGGTTGCACCATGATCGTCAAGCCCGCGCAGGAAACCCCGCTGACCATGCTGCTGCTGGCCAAGCTCATGGACGAGGCCGGCCTGCCCAAGGGCGTGCTGTCGGTGCTGCCGACCAACGATGCGCGCGGTGTCTCGACCGCGCTCATCGACGACGGCCGGCTCCGGAAGCTGACCTTCACGGGCTCGACAGGTGTCGGCAAGGCACTGGTCAAGCAGTCGGCCGACAAGCTGCTGCGCACGTCGATGGAGTTGGGCGGCAACGCGCCGTTCATCGTGTTCGACGACGCCGACGTCGACGCCGCGGTGGAAGGCGCCGTGCTGGCCAAGATGCGCAACGGCGGTGAGGCCTGCACTGCGGCCAACCGGTTCCACGTCGCCAACAGTGTTCGCGAGGAGTTCACCGACAAGCTGGTGAAGCGCATGAGCGAGTTCACGCTCGGCAAGGGCATCGACCCGTCGTCCACATTGGGTCCGCTCATCAATTCCAATCAGGTCGCCACGGTCACCGAACTGGTTTCCGACGCGGTGTCGCGCGGCGCGACCGTCGCGGTCGGCGGCGTCGCCCCGGGTGGTCCCGGCAACTTCTACCCGGCCACCGTGCTGACCGATGTGCCCGCCGACGCCCGCATCCTCAAGGAGGAGGTGTTCGGGCCCGTCGCGCCGATCACCGGATTCGACACCGAGGAAGAGGGGCTCAAGGCCGCCAACGACACCGAATACGGCTTGGCTGCCTACGTTTTCACGCAGTCGCTGGATCGGGCCCTGCGGGTGGCCGAGGCCATCGAGTCCGGCATGGTCGGGATCAACCGCGGCGTCATCTCCGATCCGGCGGCCCCGTTCGGCGGCATCAAGGAGTCCGGCTTCGGCCGCGAGGGCGGCACCGAGGGCATCGACGAGTACCTCGACACCAAATACATCGCGTTGACGAAGTAGGCCACGTCACCAAATAGCGCGAACAGTCGCGAAAGTCCCCCGACACGCCGGTGTCGGGGGACTTTGGCGTCTGCTCGCCGGAGATAGTGTTGTCGTTCAACGCCAGACGGGAGGGCATGGACGTGACTGCGGCAGGCGCTGCCGTTCGACGTCGGACGATCCCTGCCCGTCGCGAAATCCCTGCGCTCGACGGCATCCGCGCCATTGCGGTGCTGCTCGTGTTGGCCGGCCACGCCGGGGTGCCCGGCATGGCGGGCGGTTTCATCGGTGTCGACGTCTTCTTCGTGCTCAGCGGATTCCTCATCACGTCGCTGTTGCTCGACGAGTTCAGCCGGACCGACCGCGTCGACCTCAAGAGCTTCTGGGTCCGCAGGGCGCGCCGACTCTTGCCCGCGATGATCGTGATGACACTCGCGGTGGTCGCGGCGCGAGACCTGTTCCCGCCCGAAGCTGTCGCGTCGCTGCGTGATGACGCCGTCGCCGCGTTCTTCTGGATTGCCAACTGGGTCTTCGTCGCCCAGCAGACCGACTACTTCACCCAGGGCGCGACGCCGTCACCGCTGCAGCACACCTGGTCCCTGGGTGTCGAAGAGCAGTACTACCTGCTGTGGCCGCTGCTGCTGGTGGGCGCCATCCTGCTGATGCGCCGGCGTTCGGTGCGGGCGGTGCGCATGACGGTCTTCGCGATCGCGACCGTCGGTGTCGTCGCGTCGGCCGCCGAGGCGATCCTCATGGTGAATCCCGAGTCGCTCAACCGCGTGTACTTCGGCACCGACACCCGGGCCCAGGCATTGCTGGTCGGGGCCGCGGCGGCGGCGCTGCTCGTGCGGGACTGGTCGGCGCTCACGGTCTCGGGCACCTTGATCCGAACCCGTTGGCGGCGCTGGATCGCGTGGGTGCTGCCGGTGTTCGGCATCGCGGTGCTCGCGGCGGCCACGCATTTCGCGACGGGCGACGCCCGCGATTTCCGGCACGGGCTGCTGATCGTCGTGGCCGTGGGCGCGATCCTGCTGGTCGCGCCCGTCGCGCTCGACCAGGACGGGTACGTCGCACGTGCCCTGGCCTGGCGGCCGCTGGTCGCCCTCGGCGCCATCTCCTATGGCGTCTACCTGTGGCATTGGCCGATCTTCCTGATCCTCAACGGCGAACGCACGGGGCTGACCGGGTGGTCGCTCATGGCGTTGCGGTTCGGGGTCACGATCGCGGTGTCGGCGCTGTCGTGGTGGGCGATCGAGCAGCCCGTACGGCGGTGGCGCCCGACCCATGTGCCGATGCTGCGGCTCGCGGCCGCGACGGTGGCCACCGCGGCCGTCGTCACGACAGTCGTCATCCCGGTGGGCGGCCGCCCCGCGCAGCCACCCGGACCCGACGTCATGTCGACGGCGCTCACCGGGGTCGACGTCGGCGCAGAGGTACCCGTCGCGGTCGGCTCGCCGCCCGCGCGGCGCGCCCCCGGCACCCAGACGGTCGCGGTGTTCGGTGACTCGGTGGCGTGGACACTCATGCGCTATCTGCCGAAGACGCCGGGTTTCAGCTTCAGCGACTACACCACGATCGGCTGCGGGATCACCCGCGGCGGGCCCTACCGCTCGGCGGGGGAGACCCTCAACCAGAAGCCCGAGTGCGACACCTGGCCGGAACGCTGGACCCAGCGCATCAAGCACGACCGCCCGGACACCGTGCTGTTGATGATCGGCCGCTGGGAGATCGTCGACCGCGTGCACGACGGAAACTGGACGCACATCGGCGACGATGCGTACGACACGTATCTGCAGGGCGAGCTGCAGCGCGCGTTGGACATCCTGTCCTCGACCGGGGCCAAGGTCGTGGTGACCACCGCGCCGTACAACCGCCGCGGCGAACGGGCCGACGGCAGCCTCTACCCCGAGGACCAGCCGGCGCGCGTGCAGGAGTGGAACTCGTTGCTGCGCAAGGTGGCTGCCAAGCGGCCGAACGTTTCGGTGCTCGACTTCAACGCCAAGCTCAACCCGGGCGGCTCCTACACCGCGAAGGTCGACGGCATCCGGATGCGTAGTGACGGCGTGCACCCGACTGCCGAGGCCGTCAAGTGGCTCACGCCGTGGCTGCTCGACTCTCTATCTTCCCCGGCTTCCCCGGTTTCCCCGCGGAACGGAATTCCCGGTCGTTAAATCGGCGGCGCAGCAACCGGGAATGCAGTTTCGCGGGGGATGACGGCAGCGTGTCGGAGCGGCCGAGCAGGATCCGACGGCATGGGCACGATTTTCCTGGGCAGCGAAGCGTTGGCTCGCGGCGAACTCACTCGTGGTCGACTGCGGTCGGCGTATCGGCCGATTTTTCCCGACGTCTATCAACCGCGGATGGCGGAGCCGTCGCTGTACGGCAACACCGTGGGCGCCTGGTTGTGGTCCAAGCGACGAGGCGTGATCACCGGACGTGCCGCCTCGGCTCTGCATGGTGCGAAATGGGTGGACGCCGACGCCCCGATCGAACTGATCTGGCAGAACCATCGCCCGCCGCGAGGCATCATCACCCACAACGACCGCTTCACCTGTGACGATGTCGTCGAGATCAACGGTATGGCGGTCGCGACGATTCAGCGGACGGCATTGGACCTCGGCCGGTTCCTGCCTCGGGGAGCCGCCATCGAACACCTCGACGCGCTTGCCAGAGCGACCGGCCTGGCAGCCGATCACGTCATGCCGCTCGTCGATGAATTCCGCGGTGCTCATGGCGTGCGTCGGTGCCGCGAAGCCCTGGCCGTGATGGATGCCGGTGCGCAGTCGCCGAGGGAAACGTGGCTGCGCCTGCTGCTCATCGACGCGGGATATGCCCGACCCGAGACCCAGATTCCGGTGCTCGACGAGAACGGCTTCGAGTTCGCCTACCTGGACATGGGGTGGGAGGACGTCATGATCGCTGTCGAGTACGACGGCGATCACCACCGCACCGATCGCACCACCTATGCGTGGGACGTCATCAGGCTCCGGAAAATCCAGCGCGCGGGCTGGCTGCATGTCCGCGTCATAAAAGAGGATCGTCCGCACGACATCCTCGATCGGGTGAGGGCAGCCTGGGTCCGTCGCCAGACGGAGGGCAGGGTTGCTTAGTGCCCGGTTTTACCGCCGGGAATGCAGTTTCGCGGAGAAAGCGGAGAGCTAGTGTCCCAGGCGGCCGCGGCCGAGGCGCAGCAACAGCATGGCGAGATCTTTGCCCTCGGGACCGAGCACGCTGTAGCGCTCGATGACCTTCATCTCGCGGCTGTGCACCAGCCGGGTGCCACCGGAGGCCATGCGGGCCTTCCCGATCTCCTTGGACACCTCGGTACGCCGCTGGATCGCGGCCAGGATGGTGGCGTCGAGTTCGTCGATCTCGCGACGCAGGTCATCGATCTCAGGCACGGTTTCGATCGTCTCAGTCATGGTGGGCTCCTCGTTGTGCGGGGGTCTCATTCCGGTTCCGGGCCTCACACAAGAGACGAGCCCCGGATCCGGATGCGGACCGCGGGGCTGGAAGGGATGCAGCTAAACCACGGCGCACGCGAGGAGCAGATCAAAGCCCCGTACCGCAGGCCGGTATCCGTAGAAAAATCGCCGCTGCTCGGTGAGCACGTATTCGAGTGTGCCATTCCATGCTGTGCCTGCGCAAAGATTGTCGGCCGTGCGCGGTAGGTTTGGAACCGAGATGACTTCCCTTTCCGTGGCCACTGAAACCGACCAACTGCTCGAAGGCCTCAACCCGCAGCAGCGCGAGGCGGTGCTGCACGAGGGTTCGCCGCTGTTGATCGTGGCTGGCGCAGGTTCGGGCAAGACCGCCGTGTTGACCCGGCGCATCGCTTACCTGCTGGCCGCGCGCGAGGTCGGCGTCGGCCAGATCCTCGCGATCACGTTCACCAACAAGGCCGCGGCCGAGATGCGCGAACGCGTGGTACAGCTGGTGGGCCCGAAGGCCCGCAACATGTGGGTGTCGACGTTCCACTCCACGTGCGTGCGGATCCTGCGCAACCAGGCCTCGCTGCTGCCCGGGCTGAACTCCAACTTCTCGATCTACGACTCCGACGATTCCCGGCGCCTGCTGATGATGATCGGCAAGGACATGGGCCTGGACACCAAGCGGTACTCGCCGCGGCTGTTGGCCAACGGCATCTCCAACCTCAAAAACGAGCTGATCGGCCCCGAGCAGGCCGCCGCCGAGGCGTCGGAAGCCGAAGAGGAGATGGCCGGGATCATCGCGCAGGTGTACGGCGAGTACCAACGCCGGCTGCGCGCGGCCAACGCGCTCGATTTCGACGACCTGATCGGTGAGACGGTCGCGGTGCTGCAGGCCTTTCCGCAGATCGCGCAGTATTACCGCAGGCGCTTCCGGCACATCCTGGTCGACGAGTACCAGGACACCAACCACGCGCAGTACGTCCTGGTGCGTGAGCTGGTGGGCCACCATGTGTCCGAGGCCGATTCGGTGCCGCCCGCCGAACTGTGCGTGGTGGGTGACGCCGACCAGTCGATCTACGCGTTCCGCGGCGCGACGATCCGCAACATCGAGGACTTCGAGCGCGACTATCCCGACGCGACAACCATTCTGCTGGAACAGAATTACCGCTCCACCCAGACCATCCTCAACGCGGCCAACTCGGTCATCGCGCGCAACGCGGGCCGGCGCGAGAAGCGGCTGTGGACCGATGCCGGCGAAGGTGAGCTGATCGTCGGCTACGTCGCCGACAACGAGCACGACGAGGCCCGGTTCGTCGCCGAGGAGATCGACGCGCTGGCCGACAGCGCGGGCCTGAAATACGGTGACGTCGCGGTGTTCTACCGCACCAACAACTCGTCACGCGCGCTTGAGGAAGTGTTCATCCGCGCCGGCATACCGTACAAAGTCGTTGGCGGCGTGCGCTTTTACGAGCGTCGCGAGATTCGCGACATCGTCGCCTATCTGCGTGTGCTCGACAATCCCGGTGATTCGGTGAGCATGCGCCGCATCCTCAACACGCCGCGCCGCGGTATCGGTGACCGGGCCGAGGCGTGTGTCGCGGTGTACTCGGAGAACACGGGGCTGAGCTTCAACGAGGCTCTGCAGGCCGCCGCCGAGGGTCGGGTGCCGATGCTGAACACCCGCTCGGAGAAGGCCATCGCGTCGTTCGTCAAGATGCTCGACGATCTGCGCGGCAAGCTCGACGACGAGCTCGGCGACCTGGTCGAGGCGGTGCTGGAACGTACCGGTTACCGCCGTGAACTCGAGGCGTCGAGCGACCCGCAGGATCTGGCGCGGCTGGACAACCTCAACGAATTGGTCAGCGTCGCACACGAATTCAGCACTGACCTGGCCAACGCGCAGGCGCTGGCCGACGACGAGCCGGTCGACGAGGACATTCCCGACACCGGCGTGCTCGCGCAGTTCCTGGAGCGCGTGTCGTTGGTGGCCGACGCCGACGAGCTCCCCGAAGAGGGCGCCGGTGTGGTGACCATGATGACGCTGCACACCGCCAAGGGCCTTGAGTTCCCCGCGGTGTTCGTCACCGGCTGGGAGGACGGCATGTTCCCGCACATGCGGGCGCTGGGTGATCCGACCGAACTGTCCGAGGAACGCCGGCTGGCCTACGTCGGCATCACCCGGGCCCGGCAGCGGCTGTATCTGAGCCGCGCCAAGGTGCGCTCGTCGTGGGGGCAGCCCATGCTCAACCCGGAATCCCGCTTCCTGCGCGAGATTCCGCAGGAGCTGATCAACTGGCGGCGCATCGAACAGCCGTCGTCGCTCAGCGCGCCGATGGGCAACGCGGGTCGCTACGGCACACCACGTCCGTCGCCGTCTCGGCCCGCGCCCGCGCGCAACCGCCCGATCATCACGCTGGAGCCGGGCGACCGCGTCACCCACGACAAGTACGGTCTTGGCCGTGTCGAGGAAGTATCCGGGGTGGGAGAGTCGGCCATGTCGCTGATCGACTTCGGCAGCGCGGGCCGCGTCAAGCTCATGCACAATCACGCGCCGGTGCAGAAGCTCTAAGGGTTCCGGCGCAACGGTTTACAATGCGGTGCGGACCCGGTCGGCGGTATCCCTGGCCGCCTGACCGAGCGCGGCGAACTTGTCGGGTGTGATTCGGCTGCTGGGGCCTGATACCGAGAGGGCGCCGACGGGCGTGCCTTGGCTGTCGAGGATTGCGGCGCCGAGCGCGGTGATCCCCGTGCTGAGGCCCTCCTGGTTGATCGAATACCCGCGCTCGCGTATCTCATCGAGTGTCGCGCGCAGGGTTTCGGGATCGGTGATGGTGTTGTCGGTGCGCGGCGCGAGGTCGAGGCGCAGGTAGGTGTCGACGAAGTCGGGCGGGCTGGCGGCGAGGTACGCCAGCCCGGTCGCGGACGCGTGCATGGGAATTCGTGTGCCCAGCGTCAGGAATGCGCGTAACGGGTGCGCAGTGTCGAGGCGCTCAATGAGAACCAGTTCTCGGTCATCGGGCGCACACAGGTGGATGGTCTCGGTGGTGTCGAGTTGCAGCTGGTTGAGGAACGGCAGCGCGGCTTCCCTGATCGATTGATGATCGCGCGCCTGGCAACCGACCGAGAAGGCGCGATAAGTCAGGTTCCACCGGGTCGGCTGCGTGGTGGTGGATCTGAGCCAGCCGAGTTCCTGCAGTGTGAGCAGGCAGCGCTGGACCGTGCTCTTGGGTAGTTCGACCGCGCGGGTGAGGTCGGAGAGGCCTACGGGCTGAAGCTCTCCCACGGCTTCAAGCACCCGGAATGCGGATACGACGCTGTTCGTGGTCACGCGTCTCCTTGATTGACGGCGCCCGGCCTTGTGAGCTACCTTACACGCCACTGGTTCATCTGATAGACCACTGTGCCACACAGTGGACCGAATGGGAAGCCCTTCGAATCGGCTTCCCTGCGGAAGGACAAAGCAATGGCAATACAGTTGACGGCGCTCGCGCTGTTCGTCGCGGTTTTCGTGGTCGCCACCGTCCGGCGAGCACACATCGGAGTGTTGATGTTCGCGGCCGCATGCGGTGCCGGCATCTGGCTCGCCCACATGCCGATCGACGACGTCATCGCGGGCTTCCCACTCAGCATCCTGGTGCTGCTGGTGGGGGTGACGTATTTCTTCGGCATCGCTCACAGCAACGGGACCATCGACCGGATCATCGAGGCTGCGTTGGAGAAGGTCGGAGACCGGGAAGCCTTGTTGCCATTGGTGTTCTTCCTGCTGACGGGTGCCATCTCCGCGATGGGTTCGCCGTTGGGTGGATTGGTGATGGCGCCGGTGGGAATGCTGGTCGCCGACAAGCGCCGCATCGACCCGATGTTGATGGCGCTGTCGATGGGCACCGGTTTGAGTGCCGGAGCGTTCGCCCCGACCAGCCTGTTCGGCATCGTCACGTACGGCACTGCGCACGAGGCCGGCATCGACCTGAGTCCGATGCTGCTGTTCTCGGTCGCGCTCGCGGTCAACCTGGGGCTTCTCGTCGCCGCGTTCTGCATGTTCGGGGGACTGCGGCTGCTGCGGCCCGCCCCGGTGGATGCCGAGGTGGCCTCCAGGACTGAACAGATGGTCGGCGTCGGTGGATCCCGTTCGGGCGGCACGGGAGCTCAACCCGCTGCCGGCGATTTCGGTGCAACGCCGTCGTCGGAGCGAAAGCGATTCGCCCCGAACCAGATTGCCACCGTCGTGTGCATGCTCGGACTGGTGCTCGCGGTGACTGTGCTACCTCTGATGGGCTTCGATCCGGACATCGGGGTGCTCGGCTTCGCCTTCGGTGCGGTCCTGACGTTGATCGACCCGGATGCCGGTCGACAGGCCGTGACGAAGATCGACTGGTCGACAGTCCTGCTCGTCGGCGGAATCATCACCTATGTCGGAGTTCTCGACCACATGGGCGCGGTGGACCTACTCGGCGAATACGCCTCGCACATGAGCGTTCCATTGATCGCCGCGTTGTTCATCTGCCTGGTCGCCGGATTGGTGTCGGCGTTCGCCTCGACCACCGGCATGCTGGCCGCCCTTGTCCCGCTGGCTCTTCCGTTGGTGGCCACCGGCGGCATCCCCGGTTGGGCGCTGATCTGTGCGTTGGGTGTGTGCGCTTCGATCGTCGACGTCTCACCGTTCTCCACGGTCGGCGCCACCTACGTCGCATCCACCGTCGACGAGCAGCAGCGACCGCGTATGACACGCCTGCTCATGCGGTGGGGCCTGTCGATGGTCGTCATCGGACCTGTCCTCCTGGTCGGCGCCCTGGTCGGCCCCGGAACCCTGTTCTGAGCCCGAACCGTTGAACACCACACCGAACGGTGCCGTCGCGCTCACCGTCGACGACGGAATCGCGACCATCACCATCCACAACGCCGCGCGGGCGAATGCGTTGACCCGGGAGATGCTGACGGCCATGGGCGGCCACCTCGACGCCGTCGAGCGCAACCCGGCGGTAGCCGTCGTCGTCCTCACCGGCGCCGGCGGCAACTTCTGCGCCGGCCTGGATATTTCCGAATTCGCCCACAGCCACGAGAGACGCCTCGAAGACGACTTCGTCACGATCGAGGAAAAGCTGGCGCGATGCCGGAAGCCCACGATCGCCGCCGTCGCCGGTCACTGCATCGGCGGAGGAACCCAGTTGGCGGTGGCCTGCGATCTCCGGATCGCTGCGGAGCAAGCAAGTTTCGCCATCACACCGGCGAAATTGGGTCTCGTCTACCCGAGTAGTTCCATCGACCGGCTTGTCCGCATCATCGGACCCGCCGCCACCAAGCGGTTGATCTTCACTGCCGACCCGCTCACCGCGTCGACGGCCCGCCAATACGGACTGATCACCGACATCGCGCCCGAGGCGGAGTTCGACGCTGTGGTGCGCCGAATCGCATCAACCATCGCAACTCGGTCGCCGATGACGTTGGCAGCCGCAAAACAGATGACCGATGAAGCCGCCGCGCACGGCCGCGTATCAGATCAACTGGATCGGCACTGGCGAACCATGCCGAACCCAGACCTCGTCGCCGGACTTGCCGCGTTCACTGCGGGAAGAACAGCGCAGTTTCGAACAACATGACGAAAGTGACTGTTCCACCATGCTTCTGACCTCACTCGATCCTGCTGATGCAACGACGCACGACGTCGCCGATGCAATCACGGTGGGCACTGCGACGATGTCGCGGGCCGAGTTGCTGGACGCCGCAAGCGCACTCGGTGCCGAGCTACCCGCCCGGCAGCCCGTTGCGGTTTGTGCTGCGCCGACACTGGATACGGTCGTCGCCGTCACGGCGTGTGTGCTCGCCGGTGTTCCTGTGGTACCGATCTCCCCGGACTCCGGTCCTGTCGAGCTCCAACACATTCTCGGCGACGCCAGGGTGACGTGCTGGGCGGGGCCTGCGCATCCTGCCTCGGACCTGCCGGCTGTGGCGGTGCCGCATGGCCGCAAGGGCGGACAGCGTTGCGCTACAACACCGTCCAGCGACGACATCGCGATGATCCTGTACACCTCGGGGACGACAGGCGCGCCAAAGGGGGTCAATCTCAGCCATCGGGCATTGGCCGCGGGGATCGATGCGGTCGCCGATGCCTGGCAATGGACCCCGTCCGACACGGTCGTGCATGGGCTGCCTCTTTTCCACATGCACGGCCTCGTACTCGGTGTCCTCGGATCACTGCGGATCGGCTCACGCGTCGTGCACACCGGTAAGCCACGGCCCGAGAACTACGCCGCCGCAACCGGGACAATGTATTTCGGCGTACCCACCGTGTGGTCGCGCATCGCCGCTGACGTGACGTCGGCACGTGCATTGCGGCACGCCCGGCTCTTGGTGTCCGGCAGCGCACCGCTGCCCGTCCCGGTGTTCGACAGCGTCGCCGAACTCACCGGCATCGCACCCGTCGAGCGATACGGCATGAGCGAGACCATGATCACGCTGAGTTCCCGCGCTGACGGCGAGCGGCGCCCGGGCTGGGTCGGCGAACCGCTGCGCGGCGTGCAAACCCGCATCCGCACCGAGGGCGGCGAGATCGTGCAGCGCGACGGCGAAAGCATTGGCCGCCTTGAAGTCCGCGGGCCGATGCTGTTCGATGGCTACCTCAACCTTCCCGAAGTGACCACGGCGGCGTGGACCGACGACGGCTGGTTCAGGACCGGTGACATCGCCGCGATCGACACGGCCGGATTCCACCGCATCGTCGGCCGTGAGTCGGTCGACTTGATCAAGTCGGGCGGCTACCGCATCGGTGCGGGCGAAGTCGAGGCGGCCTTGCTCTCTCATCCCGCGGTGCGGGAGGTCGCCGTGGTCGGAAAGGCCGATCTAGACCTGGGGCAGCGCATCGTCGCCTACGTCGTCGCCGACCACGATGTCCGCACGAAACTCGATGAGTCGTTGATCGACTTCGTCGCGACGCGACTGTCCCACCACAAACGACCGCGCGAAGTGGTCTTCCTGGAGGAACTGCCACGCAATGCCATGGGCAAGGTGCAGAAGAAGCTGCTGGCCATGTGACGGGTTGTGGAATCGACGTCTGGCGTACTCAGGCCTGGGAAGCGCCTGTGTGATTCCACGGTCCGTCGACCACCACCGCGGGCACCGGCAGCCGAGACTCGGGCAGCGGTGGGACGGAAGCCAGCACCGGATTCTTGTCCAGCCGCGCACCTGCCGTGCGTCCGGCGCCCCAGCCGATCAGCTCGCGGTACTCCCCGAACAACCCGGCCGCGGCGACGGCCTCCACCGAGGCATGCGGGCTGCCCGGCCCGACGGGTTCCGCAACCGGTGAAACATACAGCGCGTCGACGGGGCAGTACGCCTCACACATGAAGCAGGTCTGACAGTCCGCCTGCCGGGCGATCACGGGCACTCCGTCGGTGCCACGGTCGAAAACATCTGTGGGGCACACCTTTATACAGATATCGCACGCGATGCAGGCCGTCGTGCTGACGATCTCGATCATGCCGCCGACTCTGACGAGACGAGCCGAGGGGCAACGGGGTCCGGTGCGGTCCAGACGTCGGCCAGGCCACCAACGAGGATCCGGTGGTCGAACGCGCCGTCCGCGGCGGGCAGATCCTCGCGGCGGTGCAGGCCGCGGGTCTCGGCCCGGGCCAGCGACGACGCCGTGATCCACCGAGCCGCCGCCACCAGGGCCTCGGCCTGACGCGGCCGGTAGGCATCGCGCGCGGAAACCGGTGCGAAGCCCTCGGAGATGTCGCGCCACAACGTCTCCAGCGCCGCGGCGGAATCCCGCAGCCGGTCCTGAGACTTGAGGTAGCTGCGCAACGGGGGCAGGACGTGGGCCTGCGCGGCGCGGATCACCTCGTCGGCGCTTGGCCCGCCGGTGCGGGACGGGCGTGCCGGGAGAGTGACGGCGGGGCCGGCGCTGCGGCCGCGGCTGAACTCCGCGGCACCGCGGCCCGCGAACGTCCCTGACGCGATCGCCCACGACCCGTTGCGGCTGCCGCCGCCGGACAGCGCCCCGGTGATGAGCTCGCGGGTTGCCGCGTCTCCCGCGGCGTAGAGCCCGGGAACGGTTGTCGCGCAATCAGGTCCGACCAGTCGCAGCCCGCCGGTGCCGCGGATGGACCCCTCGTAGACCATGCGGATCGGGTAGGCCGTGGTGAACGGGTCGATCCCGGCCTTGTCGAGCGGCAGGAAGTAGTTGGGCTGCGCATCGCGCATGGTCTGGCGGATGTGCCCGGGCGCGCGATCCAGCCGGGCGAACACGCGCTTGCCCTGCGCGAGTTCCCACTGGGCGTCCTGGCGGCCGGCCAGGCCGGGTCGCGAGGCCAACCGCCGGCCGTGCTCGTCGTAGAAACTGGCCCACTGCAGCATGCGGCCCTTGGTGTGGGTACCCCACTCGGGGGCCAGCGCATAGGCGGTGCAGAACTCCATGCCGGACAGCTCGGCGTGATGTTCGGCGGCCATCAGCAGGCCGTCGCCGGTGTTGGTGTTGGTGCCGAACGTGCCGGACAGGAACGCCGTGCCCCCGCTGGCCAGCACGACGGCCCCGGCGCTGATCTGCCACGGCCGGCCGCCGTCCTGCCGGGCGATGCCGGTGGCGCCGTTGACGACGCCGTCGGGGTCGGCGGTCAAGGCCAGCGCGGGATGGTGGTCCAGGATGCGTACCCCGCTGCGGTGGGCTTTGCGACGCATGCGACGCATGTATTCCGGGCCCTGCAGGCTGCTGCGCATCGGCCGGCCGTCGTCACCGACCGGAAACGGGTAGCCCCAGTCGGCCAGCTGCTCGACGCGGTCCCACGACGTGGCCAGCACGCGGAACATCCACTCGGAGTCGGTGATCCGGCCCGCGGCCAGTTCGCGTTCGCGGACCGACTCTTCGCGGCGCGGGCCGGGCGCGATCAGCCACAGGTTGTTGCCGCCCGCGGCGGTGGCCCCGCTCGTGCCGCAATAACCCTTGTCCACCAGGACGACCCGGGCACCGCTCTCCACGGCGGAGATCGCCGCCCAGGTGGCGGCCGGGCCGCCACCGATGACCAGGACGTCGGTGCTCAGAGTGTCAGCCATGCCCCACCTCCTTGCGGACGCCGAGCTCGGCCAGCAGCGCACGGCGTAGCTCGTCGAACCCTGCGTCACCGCCGCGGCTACGCGGAAAGTCCAGTCCGACAGTCCGGTCCAGTGACACGCGACCGCCGGAGAGTACGACGACACGGTCGGCCAGCAGGATCGCCTCGTCGACGTCGTGCGTGACGTGCAGCACTGCCATGTGCCTGCGGGACCACAGCTCGTGCAGCAGCCGGTACATCTTGAGCCGCGTGAGTGCGTCGAGCGCGCCGAACGGTTCGTCGAGCAACAGCAGGTCCGGCTCGCGTACCAGCGCGCGGGCGAGTGAAACCCGTTGAGCCTCACCGCCGGAGAGCGACAACGGCCATGCCCGTACTTTGTCGGACAGCCCGACCTCGTCGAGTGCGGCGCGGGCGCGGGCCGAGCGGCTGGGGGCGTCGGGCCCGGCGTCGCGCAGGGCGAACGTGACGTTGGCCAACGCACGCCGCCACGGCAGCAGCCTGGGATTCTGGAAAACCACCGCGCGGGACCGCGGTGCCACGATCGATCCGGAGACCTGGTCGTCGAGCCCGGCCAGCGCCCGCAGTAGGGTGCTCTTGCCCGATCCGGACCGGCCCAGCATCGCGACGAACTCACCGTCGGCGATGTCCAGGTCGAGATCCTCGAGCACCTGCTGCGCGCCGAACGCGCGCCGCAACCCCCGGACCGTGACGACGGCTGGGCTCATGACACGCCTTCGAACCCGTTGCGCCACGACAACAACAACCGTTCGAGCACCCGCACCAACGTGTAGGACAACAAGCCTGCGACGGCGTAGATGACGATCACCAGCAGGGAAACGTCGAACTGCAGATTGGTCTGAGCGCGTGACATCAGAAAGCCGATGCCCTCGGTGGTGTTGATCATCTCGGCGAAGATCAGGCTGAGCCACGCGCTGGACAGCCCGAGGCGCAGGCCGACAAGGAAATTCGGCATCGCGCCCGGCAGGATCACCTGCGACACGAGCGTCGCCCGCCGAGCTTCCAAGGTCTGGGCCATCTCGACGAGTTGACGGTCGACGCCGCGGATCCCGGAGTAGGTGTTGATGTAGATCGCGATCGCCACGCCGGTCGTGATGAGCACGATCTTGGGGCCTTCGCCGATACCCATCCAGATGATCAACAGCGGCGTGAGCGCGAAATTCGGTACGGCCTTGAGGATTTGCATGCTCCAGTCCAGCAGATCCTCGCCGGTACGCGTGAGCCCCGCCGCGACCGCGAGCAGCACACCGATGAGTATGCCGAGCACCGTGCCGGTGAGCACCCTGGTGGCCGACGCACCGACATGCGTCGCGAGCTGACCGTCACCGAGCAGCCGCCACGCCGTGGCCGCGACATGCGTGGGTGCCGGGAACAGGTCGGGATTGAGCAGGCCGGTCGCCGCGCCGACGGCCCACGCGGCGAGAATCAGTGCGGGGCCCAGCAATCGGCGTACCGGGCGCGGAATCCGCGCCCACACGCCACGTCGGTGTCTGCGGCCTCCGACGACCTCGACCAGATCCGGTCCGGTGTCCCGGACCGCGGCGGTGCGCACGGCGGCCGTCATGACTTGGCACCCACCCAATCCCGCACCGAGTACTCGTTGTCGAACGAGCCGTCTGCGTTGAGGAAGTTGTACGCGGCTTCGAGCTGGTCGATACCTGCCTCGGGGAACGGCTCTGTGTTGAATTCCTCAACCCGCGTGGACTTCTGGACGTACTCGAACTTGGTGCCGTCGGTGTCGGCGACCCAGTGCAGGTAGTCGTCGAAGTTCTCGGCGATGTTGCGGTTGACTGCGGTGACGGCATCCTGCCACGCGTCGCGGAAGCCTGGATGCGCCTCGGTGAACGACGAAAGGGCGATGTTGGCCCCGGTGCTGCCGAAGCCGTGCCGAGCGAGGCTGTCGATTATCGGGAAGCCTTTCTCCTGCAGTTCGACGGCGCTGGCACCGCTGACGATCGTGGCGTCGATCTGCCCCGAACTCAGACCCGCGATGGACTCGGGTGTGGGGACGTCGCGCACCTGGATCTGGCCGGTGAGGCCTGCGGCGTCGATGAGTTGGCGTGCGGTGCGGTCGCGGATCGTGCCCTGCGGCGCAGTGATGGTCTTGCCGATCAGCCCGCGGATATCGGTGGGTCCGCCTTTGGCGCCCACCAACTGGTTGTCGCCGTTGATCGAATCCAGGGACAGGATAACGACTTTGGGGTCGCGGCTGCGGGCCCGCAGGGCCGGGTTGTCGCCGACCGCGGCGACGTCGACCGCGCCGGCAACCAGCGCCGAGACCACGTCGCTGCCGGACTGGAAGAACGAGTACTCGATCTTGTCGACGCCCGCGGCCTTGAGCTTCTCGGCCAGGATGCCCTGCCGGTCACCCCAGCCGAGTGAGCCCGCGGGTGTTCCGGTGACCGAGGTCGCACCGATGCGCAGGGTGAATCCCTTGCTGTCACCCGAGTTCGAGCAGGCCACTGCGGTGGCGACGATTGCCAGGGCCATGGCGGCGCGCAGAATTCGACTGAACATTCCTGTGGGCCTCCGGATCGGTGGTGGCGCGAGCGCACGCGAAATCCGATCCAGTACAGGTCATCACGGGTTTGCGGTCGATTGTTTGGATCAGCCTGACCGGAAGCTGTGAGCGCTCGCGTTCCACCTGCGCGTCGACGGCAGCAGGGTGAACAGGATGCTCGCGAGCGGAAGCACCGGCATGGCGTACACGACCGGGTGCACTCTGGCGCCCGCGATGAACAGGCTGCCGAAGATCAGCAAACCGATGATCGAGCCGACCACGATCAGGAGCCGTCCCATGCGGCGGCGGAGCAGCAAAGCAATCAGCCCACCGATGGTGGCGGCCGCCGAGATCGCGGCGAGGAACCCGATCGCGACGCAGAACAACCGGTCGGTGCGCCACCACCCCGCGATCAGGTCGGTGGCGATGAGCGCGGTAGCCCAACCGCTCAGGATGCTCACCACGGCCGCGACGATGGCGGTCCTGGGATTGGGCTGCCCGGCGCCGCGCGGGATCGCCACGGGCCGCGCGCGGGGGATGTAATCCCCCGCAAGCGGGCGGTGCCCCCACGTCTTGGTGTCGTCGACCGGGTGGCCGATCAGGCTCGTGCTGGGCTCGGCGTCGGCCGCGGCCGGTATGGCCCCGGTCGGGTGGCGCCGGATGATGCCCGTTTTGAGATCGCCCTGCGCGGGTAGTGGAGCGGAGTGCTGATTTTCGGGCTGACGCCGGATGATGCGGGTCTGATCGTCGGAGGGGCCGGGACGGCCGTTGGTTCCGGCGGTTTCGCTCACTCAGCCAACATAGCTGCCCGGGCTGAGCCCGCGCTTGGCCAGCCAGCCGACCGGGTCGATGCGGTCGGAGCCGTTGAGGAGAACCTCGAAGTGCAGGTGGGGGCCGGTGGAGTTACCCCGGTTGCCCATGGTGGCGATCTGGTCGCCTGCCATCACGCGCTCGCCGACGCTCACCAGCCACGTGTTGATGTGGCCGTAGAGCGTCACGGTGCCGTCGGAGTGCCGGATCTTCACCCACGCGCCGTAACCGGCCGTCGGGCCGACGTCGACGACGACGCCGTCGGACGCGGCGAGGATCGGGGTGCCGATCGAGTTGGCGATGTCGATGCCGCCGTGCAGCACGCCCCAGCGGTAACCGAAGCCCGACGTCCACACGCCCTTGGTCGGCATCACGAACAGCGGGCGGGCCAGGCGTGCCTCGCGCTCGGCGCGTTCCTGGGCGAAGGCCGCGGCCTTGGTGATCTCCTCGGCGTGGACCGACGAATCGTTGGTCGACGCGACCGAGACGATCTGCATGCCGTCGACCTTGCCGGTCACGGACACACCGCTCGCGGTGGTCTTGGCCGACGCGAGGACGGTGTCGGCGGGGTCGGCCTGGGCGCTCGTGTTGAGCGAATATGCGCCTGCGGCGGTCGCTCCCGCGGCCATCGCGGCGATCATCAGGCGGCTCTTGACGGGGCCGGTGGCCTCTTTGCGGTGGGCGCCGCCGCGGCGGCTGCCGATGTTGATGATGTCGGTGGCGGCCGTGCCGTCGCTGACATCGGTGTGGCTGTCGCGGTACGCGTAGCGGGACGGTCCCTCACTGCCGGACTTGGGGCGGAAGCGCGTGGGGACGGCCAGTTGTTCGGGCGTCAGGTCGTCGGTGTCGTGCATGTCGTCCAGCTCGGGGGCGTGGATGACCTGAGCCTCGCGGTCGAAGGCGGTGCAGTCACGGAAGTCGAGATCGGCCAGGTCGCCGAACTCGTTGAAGGGGATGATGTCGGTGATCTCCGCGGCGTCCAGCTCGTCGGACGACATGAATTTGCGGTCGCGAATCTTCGTCGAAACTCCTTGCGGAGATACGGACGAACGATGCTGCGGCAACCCGGGAAATCCTTCTCGTCGTGACCGGTCTGTTATGAGGACCAGAGGCACGTTAACCAAATCCCAATGATGGTGGCAACTTATGCGGCTATTCCGCCGCAGAATGTGATCTGTATCACCAGAGGGCCCCGGTGAGATCTACCACATCAGTGGTAGGCGGTGCCTACGGCTCACCCGGCGGTGGATAAAGTGCCTCCGGGCCCGTCAGAGGTACCGGACCGGGCGGCTTCGGAGCGCGTTCGAAGCCAAGCAGACGACACCGCCTAGCTAGGAAGCACATGGATCTTTTCGAATATCAGGCGAAAGAGCTGTTCGCCAAGCACAACGTTCCCACGACTCCCGGCCGGGTGACCGACTCTGCTGAGGACGCCAAGGCGATCGCCGAGGAGATCGGCCGCCCCGTGATGGTGAAGGCGCAGGTCAAGGTCGGCGGCCGTGGCAAGGCCGGTGGTGTCAAGTACGCCGCGACGCCCGATGACGCGTTCACGCACGCACAGAACATTCTCGGCCTCGACATCAAGGGCCACATCGTCAAGAAGTTGCTGGTGGCCGAGGCGAGCGACATCGCCGAGGAGTACTACATCTCCTTCCTGCTCGACCGCGCCAACCGGACCTACCTCGCAATGTGCTCGGTCGAGGGTGGCATGGAGATCGAGGAAGTCGCCGCGACCAAGCCCGACCGGCTGGCCAAGGTGCCCGTCGACGCCGTCAAGGGTGTCGACCTGGCGTTCGCCCGGTCCATCGCCGAGCAGGGCCACCTGCCGGCCGAGGTGCTCGACGCCGCCGCGGTGACCATCCAGAAGCTGTGGGAGGTGTTCGTCAAGGAGGACGCCACCCTGGTCGAGGTCAACCCGCTGGTGCGCACGCCTGA
Source organism: Mycolicibacterium mageritense (assembly GCF_010727475.1). Lineage (NCBI taxonomy): Bacteria > Bacillati > Actinomycetota > Actinomycetes > Mycobacteriales > Mycobacteriaceae > Mycobacterium > Mycolicibacterium mageritense. The sequence goes on along the minus strand of NZ_AP022567.1, from coordinate 912,536 downwards.
CGATCAGATCCTTGCTTTGGACGGCAAGGTCACGCTCGACGCCAACGCCGACTTCCGCCAGCCCGGGCACGCCGAGTTCGAGGACAAGGACGCCACCGATCCGCTCGAGCTCAAGGCCAAGGAGAACGACCTCAACTACGTCAAGCTCGATGGCCAGGTCGGCATCATCGGCAACGGCGCAGGTCTGGTCATGTCGACGCTCGACGTGGTCGCCTACGCCGGTGAGAAGCACAACGGCGTGAAGCCGGCAAACTTCCTCGACATCGGTGGCGGCGCGTCGGCCGAGGTGATGGCCAACGGGCTCGACGTCATCCTGAACGACAGCCAGGTCAAGAGCGTTTTCGTCAACGTCTTCGGTGGCATCACCGCGTGTGACGCGGTCGCCAACGGCATCGTCAAGGCGCTGCAGATCCTCGGCGACGAGGCCAACAAGCCGCTCGTGGTTCGTCTCGACGGCAACAACGTCGAAGAGGGCCGACGCATCCTCGCCGAGGCAAACCACCCCCTGGTCATCCAGGCCGAGACCATGGACGCCGGTGCCGACAAGGCCGCCGAGCTGGCCAATAAGTAAGGGACACTTGATATGTCGATTTTTCTGAACAAAGACAGCAAGGTCATCGTCCAGGGCATCACCGGCGGTGAGGGCACCAAGCACACCGCGCTGATGCTCAAGGCGGGCACGCAGGTCGTCGGCGGCGTCAACGCACGCAAGGCCGGCACCAAGGTGTCTCACAAAGACAAGGACGGAAACGACATCGAGCTGCCGGTGTTCGCATCGGTGGCCGAGGCCATGAAGGAGACCGGCGCCGACGTGTCGATCGCCTTCGTGCCGCCGGCCTTCTCGAAGGACGCCATCATCGAGGCCATCGACGCCGAGATCCCGCTGCTGGTGGTCATCACCGAGGGAATCCCGGTGCAGGACACCGCTTATGCGTGGGCCTACAACGTCGAAAAGGGTCAGAAGACCCGCATCATCGGCCCCAACTGCCCGGGCATCATCACGCCCGGCGAGTCGCTGGTCGGCATCACGCCCAACAACATCACCGGCAAGGGCCCGATCGGCCTGGTGTCGAAGTCGGGCACGCTGACCTACCAGATGATGTACGAGCTGCGCGATTTCGGCTTCTCGACCGCCATCGGCATCGGCGGCGACCCGGTCATCGGCACCACCCACATCGACGCCATCGAGGCGTTCGAGAAGGATCCCGAGACCAAGGTCATCGTGATGATCGGTGAGATCGGTGGCGACGCCGAAGAGCGGGCCGCCGACTACATCAAGGCCAACGTCACCAAGCCGGTCGTCGGCTACGTCGCGGGCTTCACCGCTCCGGAGGGCAAGACCATGGGCCACGCGGGCGCCATCGTGTCGGGCTCGTCGGGCACCGCCGCCGCGAAGAAGGAGGCCCTCGAGGCCGCGGGCGTGAAGGTCGGCAAGACGCCGTCCGAGACCGCGAAGCTGGCGCGCGAGATCCTCGAGGGCTGATTTTCTCCCGCGAGCAGACGCGTAGGCCCCCGCACGCCCGGCGTGTCGGGGGCCTTAGCGTCTGCTCGGCAGTTAGGCGCGCCCGCCCAGGTGCTCGGCGAGGAACCGCTCGACCGCGTGGTACATGTCGATCTGGTTGTCGGGGTTGAGGAATCCGTGGCCCTCGTCTGCCTTGACCAGGTACTCGACCTCGACGCCGCGGTTGCGTAGCGCCTCGACGAGATTGTCGGACTCGGCCTGAACCACGCGAGAATCGTTGGCGCCCTGGATGACCAGCAGCGGGGTACGGATCTGGTCGACCTTCGTGATGGGGGAGCGGGCCAGCATGTCGGCCTCCTGGGCCGGGTCACTCGGATCGCCCACGTACATGTGCCAGTTGGTGGCGAGGAACGGCCGGGCCACGTTGGGCAGCGTGCGCATGAAGTTGGCGAGGCTGGAGATCCCGACGTAGTCGATGGCCGCGGCGAACACGTCCGGCGTGAACGTCACCCCGACCAGCGCCGCGTAGCCGCCGTACGAGCCGCCGAAGATCGCGACCCTGTCGCGATCGGCGTAGCCCTGCTTGACGGCCCAGTCGACGGCGTCGATCAGGTCGTCGTGCATCTTGCCGGCGAATTCCCCGATCGCTGCTTTGGTGAAGGCCTTGCCGTAGCCGGTCGAACCGCGGAAGTTGACCTGCAGCACCGCATATCCGCGATTGGCCAGCAGCTGCACGTCGGGCTGAAAACCCCAGCAGTCGCGCGCCCACGGGCCGCCATGGACCAGCAGCACCAACGGCAGATCGACCGGCTCGACGCCGATCGGCAGCGTCAGGTACGAGTGGAGGTCGAGCCCGTCACGTGAGGTGATGGTCACGGGCGTCATCGGGGCGAGCGCGTCGGCCTCCAGGTGCGGGTAGGGCAGGAACAGCAGCCGGTGATCGCCAGTCGAGTGGTCGTAGAAGTAGGTCGCGCCGGGGGTGCGGTCGTGGGTGAAGTTGACGACCCACCGTTGCCCGCTGTGGTCGGACGAGGTGCCCGCCAGATCGCCGTCGGACAGCTTGGTCAGGTTATCCAGCACCGCAGCGAAATTCGCGTCCAGCGGATGAATGATCTGGCGTTCGCCGTAGTAGCGCGCGCCGATCAGGTCGCCGGTCTGCTGGTCGAGGATCAGCGGCGGCGGCAACACCATCTGGGCGGCAAGGTCGAACGTCGGGTGGCTGTCCACCTCGGTCTCCTCGCCGGTCGCGACATCCAGGCGCGCGAGCCTGATTCGGTCGCTGCCCTGGTTCGAGCCGAGCCAGATGCCGGCGCCGTCGGGCGTGATGGTGACGGGATAGATGCCCAGCGGATAATCGCTGCCGTCGTAGGTCTTGATCGATCGCAAGGCCTGCTTTGCCGAATCCCATTGGGACAGTTCGACATCGCCGTCAGACGTCAGAACCGATGTGAACAACTCGCCGTTCTGGCTGCACATCCAGTTGACGACATTGCCCGGATTCTCGGCGAGCAGCGTGAGTTCACCGCTCGCGATGTCGAGTTCGTATGCGTCGAACAACTCGGGATTGCGCTTGTTGAACTGGACCATGGCCTTGCCGGGACGGCCTTTGAGCAGCGTGAAATCTGCCCGGATACCGGGAAACGGCGTGAGGTCGACGGCCGGATCCCCCGGGGCGTTCAGGTCCACGCGGTAGACATGCCAGTTCTCGTCACCGCCGTTGTCCTGCATGTAGAGCAGCCATCGGGAATCGTGCGTCCAGCGGTAGATGTACACACTGCGCGTGTCGTCGGCCGTCACACACCGCGCGGTCGCGTCGTCGTCGACGTCCTGCACCCAGACGTTGAGCCGGTTCTTCCATGGTGCGAGGTAGGCGATCTTGGTGCCGTCCGGGGAGATCGTCGCACCGGCGCGCACGGGCGGGCTGAAGAAGTCTTCGACACTGATGAGTTCGGGTAGCGCCATGGGAAACCTTTCTCGGACAAGCTTGTTCGCCGGGCCGGCAGGCGCCGGCTCGTGAGGGATATGGGATTTTCAGGGTTTGACGGGACCACCCAGTCGGCCGTTGGTGGCTTCCCGGATCGCCCGGTCCATGAGCGCCAGCGCCTCCTCCTGGCTGACCTTCTTGCCGTCGATGACGATTGCCTTGCTGACGTCTTCGTCGACCACCCGGAAGGCTCCCGTGACCGCGGCCGCGCACAGCCGGACAGTGAGGTCGTCTTCGGGTAGACCCAAACGGTCGGCGATGACCGGGATGAGGCCGAGCTCCATCTGGTCGTGGACCATCAGGTAGGCACTGCGCAGGGCGGGTTCGTCCGCGGTCATGGTGGCGAGTCGCACCGCGCTGAGTTCGTCCTCGATGTCCTGCGGTGACAGCGGAAACGCAATGCTGTCCGCCGCAAGGTGTTCGGACAACGAGAGGTCGTGTGGCCAGCGTCGCGCGCTCGCCAGGAACCGGTCTGCCGACTTGGCCAGCAAGGGTTCGACGCAACTTTCCTTGCTGCGGAAGTAACGCCAGATCGTGCGGGTGGAGAGTCCGGCTGCCTCGGCGATGTCATCACCGCTGGTTCCGGCGACGCCCCGTTCCCAGAACAGGGCGCAGGCAATGCGGGACACGGCCAGCCGCGCCTGCTCCTGCTTCTCGCTGATTGCCCTCACCTCCCGACCTGTCACTTAGTGACAAGTCCAAAGTGTCACTAAGTGACAGCCCTGTCAAGGGCGTCCGTCGCGATACTGCACCACGCGGCGCAGCAGTGGATCGCTCAGGTCGTACCACGTGGCACGACGGTCACCGGTTTCGGCTTTGGTGGCGACCACCCACCGCGCGGCAGCGAGCCGGCCCAGTGCGGCCGACGCGGTCTGATTGGAAACTCCCACGGCGGCAGCGAGATCGGATACCGTGCGCGCGCCGTCGCCGCGTGCCAGCTCGACCACCAGGCGTTGTTCACCGACCGGCAACTGCCAGAGCCGCTGCTGGTAGGACGGTGCCAGCCGGTCTAACAGTGCGGCAGTCACCGGCTCCAACGCCTGCAGTGCCGCTACGTCGGCGACGTCGGCGACGATCTGCCACAGGCGCGGCGAGCCGCAGACCAACTGTTCGATGGTGGCGAGCCGGTCGCGTCCTTCGGGGGAGCGGAGGTAGTCGGCGAGATCGCCGGTCGGCGCGATGATCTGGGCCCCGTCGTCGAGGGTCAGGGCGGGGAGCTCCTCGACGATGAACGATCCGTACCAGGGGTGCGTGCGCGACGCGACTCCCGGGAAGAGGGCTGGCGCGGTCGCGAAAAGCATGACTGCGGTGGATGTTTCGACCCACGCACGCAGGCTGCCCTGACCGGCCTCACCGATGGCCTCGAACACCCGGTCCAGGTTCTCGATCGCCACCAGGATCATTCGGCCGTCGGCCACGTCCAGGATCTCGCGTTCCAACCCGACGACATCGTCGCGCAGTTCCCGAGCCTCGGGCAATCGCGACCGGATGAGCTCGACGAGCAGATCGCCGTAGCTGCCGATCGCGAGACTGTCTTCCGGGAGTAGCAGCGGCAGAATGGCTTTCGACGTATCCCGGTGGGACAGTGCACGGTGCACCACGACGTGCAGCGTGTGCGTCTTGCCGCTGCCGTGCGGGCCGATCAGCAGAGTGTGCGGGCGTGAGCCGTCGCGCGCCGCACCGATGATCCGGTCGGTCAGCCGCGCCAGGAACGCTGCCCGCCCCACGGTGTGCGCGTCGAGGTCGGCCGGATCGACCGCACCCGGGGTGAACAGCGGAATGCTCATGCCGTCATCGCCTCATCGCGAGCCATGCGGCCTGCACCAAACCCGAGGCGAAGCAGTCGTCGTCACCGACCCGGCGCAGATAGTGGTCTTGTTCGAGGCGTTCGATGAACGACACCAGTTGGTCGCGGTCGCGGATCGGCGATCCTTCGGATTGCAGGAGGTGTGCCGCGGCGTCAACGCTCAACGGGCTCGGGGCGTGCGCATAGATGTCGAGCAGGTTGGCGATGGCTGCGGCGTCGTCGCCGTAGTAGTTGCGCAGCCGGTCGCGGTAGTGGCGCAGATCCCACGGGTCGTGCGGATCGATGATGGCAGCGCGTAACAGGGCCGGTATCTGCTCGGGATGAACGGGGCCGGCCTGGGCGGAGGCCGCCACGAGATGCTGGATGTAGTACGGCACGTTCTCCGCCGCGGCCGCGATGGCTTCGGCGACCAGGTGCCGGTCGGTGGTCGCAACCTGTGCGCCGAGCAGCAGGCACTCGGCCAGATAGGTGGCGTGGTCGTGGCGGATGGGCCCGACGGTGACTTTGCGGATGTCGTTCACCGAGCTCAGCGCGTCTTCGGAAACATGGTGAAAGCCAATCGATCCCGAGAGCACCGTGGCGAGCCTGCCGGTGTTGTCCTGCCGGAAGCGTCGTAGCAGATGCAGGAATGCGTCGCCGCCACCGGGCTTCTCGCGCTCCAGGTTGCGTGCGAGCACGGTGACCTCGTCGATGAACAGCACCAGCGGCCCGTGGTCGGCGCGGGCCACGGCACGCTGCAAGAGGTCGTCGAGCGCGGCCTCTGCATGCGTGCGTTCGAAGCGGATCGGTCCCGTGACGAACGCGACCTTCCACCGTTCGACCTCTTTGCGCAGCGCGTTGTCGATGCGGCCGAGCTCACCGGCCAGCGCTGTGACGAACTCGGCGTAGGTCTGGCGTTCGGCGCTGACCGAAACCACCGTCAGGCCCTGCCTGCGAGCGGTGTGGGCGACCAGGCGCGCCAGTGACGTCTTGCCGTGGCGCCGGTCGCCGACCAACGCCGCACCGCCATCGGGCAGGCTCGCGAGGATCTCCTGTTCCTCTCGGACCCGGCCGACGACATTGGCGGGGGGCACGATTCCGCCCACGACCAGGGACATCGGACGGAGTGGCCAACTCATGGAAAAAGTCTACGCCTGGCCTGATGTACGTCAAAAATGATGTACGTCAGATTTTTGGAATAATGTCAAAACAGGTGAGGGGTCACGTCGAGCACGCTCACAACATCCATTAGCCTGGCGAATTAACACGTGTCAGGAGGTTGTTCATGGTCGATGCGCGCACTCCCGTCATCGTCGGCGTCGGGCAGTTCACCGAACGGATCGACGTGCCGGGCTACGTGGGGATGTCGGCCGTGGCACTCGCGACCGAGGCGGCCCGCGCGGCACTCAAGGACACCGGTGCCGACGTCGCGTCGGTCGCGCAGAGCATCGACACGATCGCCGGTGTGCGGCAGTTCGAGATCTCCGGACGCACCCCGGCGCCGTTGGGCAAGTCGAACAACTATCCGCGCTCGGTGGCGCGCCGGATCGGTGCCGACCCGGCGCGCGCCGTGCTCGAGGTGATCGGCGGACAGAGCCCGCAGCACCTGGTCACCGAGTTCGCCGGAGCCATCGCGGCGGGCACCGCCGAGGTCGTCATGGTGATGGGTTCGGAGAACACGTCGAGCCTGCGCCACTTCGCCGACAGGGCCGACGCACCTGACCACTCCGAGACCGTCGACGGTCAGTTGGAGGACCGCGGATACGGGTACGACGGCATCTTCGACGAGTACACGATCCGCCATGGCTTGATCGGAGCCCCGGTGCAATACGGGCTCTTGGAGAACGCCCGCCGGGCCCGGCTCGGGCTTTCGGTCGCCGATTACCGGGCGAAGATGGCCGAGTTGTTCGCGCCGTTCTCGAAAGTCGCTGCCAAGAACCCGTATTCGTCGGCCCCCGTGGAGCGTTCGGTGTCCGAGCTGGCCACGGTCACCGCGAGCAACCGCATGATCTGCGATCCGTACCCACGCATGATGGTGGCCCGAGACCAGGTCAACCAGGGGGCGGCCGCGGTGCTGATGTCGGTGGCGGCTGCCCGGCGGCTCGGCGTGCCCGAGGAGAAATGGGTCTACCTGCGTGGGCACGCCGACATGAAGGAGCAGAAGCTGCTGGAGCGGGCCGACATCGGGGCCAGCCGGGCCTCGGTGATGGCGGTCGACGAGGCGCTGCGCGTCGCGGGCATCGGACTTGCCGACGTCGCGGCGTTCGATCTGTACAGCTGCTTCCCGTTTCCCGTGTTCAACATCTGTGACGGGACCGGCCTCGCGCCCGACGACGAGCGCGGCCTGACGCTGACCGGCGGCCTGCCGTTCTTCGGCGGCCCGGGCAACAACTACTCGTTGCACGGCATCGCCGAAGCGGTTAACGAAATGCGCGACAGGCCAGGCCAATTTGCGCTGGTCGGCGCCAACGGCGGCATCGCGAGCAAGTACTCGGTCGGGATCTACTCGACCACACCCGCCGACTGGGCGGCCGACAACAGCGCCGCGCTGCTCGATGACGTGGCGGCCTTGCCGAAGGTGCCGGTCACCGAACATGCCGACGGCACAGCCGTCGTCGAGACCTACACCGTGCGCTACGACTGGCCGGTGCGCACGGGAATCATCATCGGCCGCTTGGACTCCGACGGCAGCCGGTTCCTGGCCACGACCACCGACGAGGCATTGGTCGCGTTGATGTCCGACGGCGATCCGCTCGGCGCGGCCATCGCGGTGAGCTCGGGGGAGCAGGGCAACCGCGCAACGCTGGCCTAGTTGCCGGACATTCCCGCGGTCCGGACTTTAGTCTGGCCTCATGACCCCGGGTTTCGATCTGACGCCGCGACCGCCGCAGAAATCGAGTCGGGTCGTGCTGCTGGCCTCGGCGGCAGTGGTGGTCGTGGTGGTCATCGCCGCGCTGGTGGTGTGGGCCGTCAATCCGGGTACGGTCGAAGGCAAAGCGGTGATGCCTGCGGGCAGTGCCGCGTTCGTGGACGGCGACGACCTGGAGCCACTGCTCGTCAGCCCCGACGAGGTGTCGAAGATCGTCGGCGTGCCGAACATGGTGACGATCTCGTCGTGGATGAAGCCGGACACCAACGACGAGGCCGCCACGCCCGAAGAATGCGTCGGAGCGCTCTACACGGGCATGGATTCGGTCTACGCGGACAACGGCTACGCGTCGATCTTCCAGACCCGCACCGGCCCCAACAAGAGCAATTCGGCGGCCACCCCGGCGGTCGATCAGACCGTCGCCGCTTTCGATACCGCGCAGGAGGCGCAGAAGGCGTTGACGGATTATCTCCGGCTCATCGAGGGCTGCGCCGGAAAAGACCTGACCTTCACCAAGATTCAGGTCACCTGGCACCTGGGCTCTCCCGAGCAGACCGATGACGGCATCACCGTCGCGAGCAGCAGGCTCCGCGAAGGCACGCTGTTCCTCGACCGCTCGGTGACGGCCAAGGGCAACGTGCTCGTCGAGGTCCAGATTCAGGACAACAAGAGCCACAAGGACGACGTGCTGGCCATCACGCGCGACATCCTTCAGAACATCGGGAGTTGACTCAGCGCAGTCAGACCAGGGCGGCGAGCTTGCCCGCCAAGCGCTCCACGTAACCGGCGACCTCGTCCTCCGCGCGGTCGGGCAGGCCGAACAGCACCTCGGTGACGCCCAGTTCGCGCCAGTGCGCGAGCTTCTCGGGGTCGGGCTTGAAGTCCAGCGCCACGATCTGCGGTGCGCCTGCACGCCCCGCGGCCGCCCAGGTGTCCTGCAGCAGCTTCACGGGCTCGTCGATGTCGAAGTCGCGCGGCGTGGTGATCCAGCCGTCGGCCGACTTCGCGATCCACTTGAAGTTCTTCTCGGTGCCCGCCGCGCCCACGAGCACGGGGATGTGTGGCTGCACGGGCTTGGGCCACGCCCACGACGGCCCGAAGTTCACGAATTCGCCCTCGTAGGAGGCTTCTTCCTCGGTCCACAGTGCCCGCATGGCTTCGAGGTATTCGCGCAGCATCGTGCGGCGCCTGGCCGGCGGAACGTTGTGGTCGGCGAGTTCGTCGGTGTTCCAACCGAATCCGACACCGAGGCTGACCCGGCCGCCGGACAGGTGATCGAGCGTCGCGATGGATTTGGCCAGCGTGATCGGGTCATGTTCGACGGGCAGCGCGACGGCTGTCGACAACCGCACGCGCGATGTCACCGCGCACGCGGTGCCCAGCGACACCCACGGATCCAGCGTGCGCATGTAGCGGTCGTCGGGCAGGGATTCGTCACCCGTGGTGGGGTGGGCGGCTTCGCGCTTGACCGGGATGTGCGTGTGTTCGGGCACGTAGAAGGTGGTGAAGCCATGGTCGTCGGCGAGCTTGGCGGCTTTGGCCGGGGCGATGCCGCGGTCACTGGTGAAGAGAACGAGCCCGTAATCCATGACCAGAATTAGAACGTGTTTCAGTCTCGGTAGCAAGACTGGGGGTCTCGTTTCACGGGCGCGAGCAGAGCCGCGCGCACAAAAGTTCAGCGCGAGTGTTACCCGTGACCCGCCGCGACGGCTTTGCTGGGATCGCTGGCATGACGACCGAACGCATCGCCGACCACGTCAAATTCGCCTACTGGGTGCCCAACGTCAGCGGCGGCCTGGTCACCAGCGACATCGAGCAGCGCACCGACTGGAACTACGACTACAACAAGAAGCTCGCGCAGACCGCCGAGAACAACGGCTTCGAATACGCGCTCAGCCAGGTCCGCTACGAGGCCAGCTACGGCGCCGAATACCAGCACGAGTCGACGAGCTTCAGCCTCGCCTTGTTGCTGGCCACCGAGAGGCTCAAGGTCATCGCCGCGGTGCACCCTGGCCTGTGGCAGCCGGCGGTGCTGGCCAAGCTGGGCGCGACGGCCGATCACCTCAGCAACGGCCGGTTCGCGGTCAACGTCGTGAGCGGCTGGTTCAAGGACGAGTTCACGCATCTGGGCGAGCCCTGGCTCGAACACGACGAGCGGTACCGGCGCAGCGCCGAATTCCTTCAGGTGCTGCGCAAGATCTGGACCGAGGACGACGTGGACTTCCGCGGTGACTTCTACCGGATCCACGACTTCACGCTCAAGCCCAAGCCGCTCAACACGCCCGAGCGCCCCAACCCGGAATTGTTCCAGGGCGGCAACTCGACGGCGGCCCGGCGCAACGGCGGTTACTACGCGGACTGGTACTTCTCCAACGGCAAGGATTTCGACGGCCTCACCGAACAGGTGGTCGAGGTGCGTGACCATGCCCGTGACGCCGATCGTGAGGTGAAGTTCGGCCTCAACGGCTTCATCATCGCGAGGGACACAGAGAAAGAGGCGAAGGAAACGCTTCGCGAGATCATCGCCAAGGCCAACAAGCCGGCCGTCGAGGGCTTCCGCAGCGCGGTGCAGCAGGCGGGCAACTCCACGGGTGACAAGAAGGGTATGTGGGCCGATTCCAGCTTCGAGGATTTGGTGCAGTACAACGACGGTTTCCGTACGCAGCTCATCGGCACGCCCGAGCAGATCGCGGAACGCATTGCGGCGTACCGCAAACGCGGTGCGGATCTGATCCTCGGAGGGTTCCTGCACTTCCAGGAGGAAATCGAGTACTTCGGCGCCAAGGTGCTGCCGCTGGTCCGCGAAATCGAGGCGTCCGAACAGAATTCGGCCGACGAACCCGTACTGGTATCAGCTTGAGACCTGCCTGACACACAGCGTGTGTGCCTGGCACACATGTGGGTGCGCTAGCGTGGAACCTCGAATCGCTCAGGTGGTCCGTATTCATGCCTGCGTGACACACGACGCGACGCTCGATCAGCACAGGAGAGGTCATGACCTACCCGCCGAATAGTCCCGGATACCCGCCCGCCCCGCAGTACGGCCAACCCCAGCAGACCAACAAGCCCGCCGCCACGGCCGCCGGTGAGAACAAGCTGCCGACGTATCTGCTTGCGGGTGTCGCCGTGCTCGGCGTGCTGGCTTACCTGCTCAGCTACGCCGGCCTGATCAAGGACACCGACGGTTTCGCGGTGGTCGGCAGCGGCGCGGGCACCGACGTCCAGGCCGCCCTGCTGGCCGGTCTGCTGGCCGGCGTGGGCCTGCTGCCCAAGCAGAAGAAGTTCACCGCGGTCGTCGCGGCCGTCGCCACTTTCGCGCTGCTGCTCGCCATCAGCGGCGTGGTCGGTGCGTTCGACCTGGTGTCGTGGGCCTACTGGCTCGTGCTCGTGCTGATCCTGCTGCAGGCCGGTGCCGCGATCGCCGCGCTGTTGTTCGACGCCGGTGTGCTGACACCGCCCGCACCGAAGCCCGTGTTCGAACCGCAGGCGCCGCAGTACGGCCAGTACGGCGGACCGTCGCAGTACTACGGCCAGCAGAGCCAGCCGCAGCACGGCGGTCAGCCCTACCAGCAGGCGCCGTCGCCGCAGCAGCGTCCCGGTTACCCGTCGCAGTATGGCAATTACCCGGGTGGCTCGAACACCGGCGGTTTCCCCGTCAGCTCCCAGGGCGGTCCGCAGGGCGGCCAGCACAGCGGCTCGCAGGGCGGTCAGCAGTCGGGCCCGCCGACGCCTCCCACCGGTTTCCCGGCCTTCGGCCAGCCGCAGCAGCAATCGCAGCAGCCGTCGAGTTCGAACGCCAACGATCAGACCACTGTGGTGCCGACACAGCAGCCCTCGCAGCAGTCGTCTTCACAGCAATCTGGCCCCTCACAGTCGTAAGCTGATCCGCGCGTGCGCAGCCTGCGCACGCGCGGAAAGGTATGAGGAGCGGCTGAGCTAGTGGCGAATCCCCCGCAAGCGGGAGGTACCCCCAGACCAGTCGGCCCGCGCCAGGCGCGTGAGCTACTCCGGGTGGCCTTCGGACCGTCTGTTGTGGCGTTGGTGATCATCGCCGCGGTGACGTTGTTGCAGCTGCTGATCGCCAACAGCGACATGACGGGCGCGTTCGGTGCGATCGCGAGCATGTGGCTCGGGGTCCATCAGGTGCCGGTTTCGATCGGTGGCCGTGAACTCGGGGTGATGCCCCTGCTGCCGGTGCTGCTGATGGTGTGGGGCACGGCCCGTACGACCGCGGCAGCGACGGCGGCCAACTCGTCATGGTTCGTCACGCGCTGGATCGTGGCGTCCGCGCTGGGCGGACCGCTGCTGATCGCGGCGATCATGCTCGCGGTCATCCACGACGCCGCCTCGGTGATCACCGAATTGCAGACACCCAGCGCGCTGCGCGCATTCGGCGGGGTGCTGGCCGTGCACGCGATCGGCGCTGCGGTGGGCGTGGCGTCGCGGGTGGGCCGCCGGACCTTGGCGGCGTCACCGTTGCCGAACTGGCTGCCCGACGCGTTCCGTGCGGCCACGGCGGGTGTGCTGGCGTTGTTCGGGCTCTCCGGTGCCGCGACGGCCGTGTCGCTGGTGGTGCATTGGGGCACGATGCACGACCTGTACGCCATCACCGACACGCTGTTCGGCCAGCTCAGCCTCACCCTGCTCTCGATCCTCTACATCCCGAACGTGATCGTCGGAACCTCGGCCATCGCCGTCGGCTCCAGCGCGCATGTGGGGTTGGCCACGTTCAGTTCGTTCACGGTGTTCGGTGGCGACATCCCGGCCGTGCCGGTGCTGGCGGCCGTGCCGTCGCCGCCGCTGGGCCCGGTGTGGGTCGCGTTGCTGATCATCGGCGCCGCAGCCGGGGTGGCCGTCGGGCAGCAGTGTGCGCGGCATCCGCTGCCGGCGCTGTCCGCACTGGCCAAACTGGCCGTCGCCGCTGCGGTCGCTGCGGTCACGATGGCGGTGCTCGGCTACGCCGGTGGCGGCAGGCTCGGCAACTTCGGCGACGTCGGGGTGGACCAGGCGACGTTCGGGCCGGGGGTGTTCCTGTGGTTCGCCGGCATCGGTGGGCTGACGGTCGCGATGTCGGGCGGCATCGCGCGGCGTCCAGCGCGGGTTCGCCCGGCGCCCGAACCCGAACCCGAACCAGAACCTCAGCCCGACGAGGCCGACGAGCCCGACGACGAGGCACCGGCAGCGGAGGTCTTCGCGGACGAACAACCCGGCGAGGAACCGCTCGACGTCGAGTTCGACGAGGTGGTCGAGGACGAGCCGGAGTATGTGACCGGCGAGCCGATCGTGTCCTGGCACGCCGACGAACCGGAACCCGACAGTTCGCCCGTCGGTCGGCCGCTCGATCTCGACGACGACCCCGAGGAGCATTTCATCGTCGACCAGGACGTGACGGGCGACAAGCCGCGTGACGGCGGCCAGTAGGTGCCGACTAGGCTGCTGCGCGTGCAGCAACCGCTACGTGTACCCCCGAGTGCACCGGCACGGCTGGTAGTGCTGGCTTCGGGTACCGGATCGTTGCTCGCGTCGCTATTGGCCGCGGCCGTCGACGATTACCCGGCCCGGGTCGTGGCCGTCGGCACCGACCGTACGTGCGCGGCGCTCGACATCGCAGCGGCGGCCGGAGTGCCCACCTACACCACCCGGCTCGGGGACCACCCCGACCGGGCAGCGTGGGACACGGCGATCACCGAGGCCACCGCCGAACACGAGCCGGATCTGGTGGTGTCGGCGGGCTTCATGAAGATCCTTGGACCGGAGTTCCTTTCCCGCTTCCCGGGCCGCGTCGTCAACACCCACCCGGCACTGCTGCCCGCGTTTCCGGGCGCGCATGCCGTGCCCGACGCGATGGCCTACGGCGTCCGCGTGACGGGATGCACGGTGCATCTGGTCGATGCCGGGATGGACACCGGGCCGATCCTCGCGCAACAGCCTGTCGAGATCCGCGACGAGGACACCGAAGAGACTTTGCACGAGCGCATCAAAGTCGTCGAACGACGGCTGCTGGTGGACGTGCTGGCCGCGCTGGCAACCCGCGGCGTGACCTGGACCGGACGAAAGGCGACCATAGGATGAGCGACAAGAAGCAGATCCGGCGGGCGTTGATCAGTGTGTATGACAAGACCGGCCTCGCTGATCTGGCCCGCGGCCTGCACGAGGCGGGCGTCGCCATCGTCTCCACCGGGTCAACCGCCAAAACCATTGCCGCCAGCGGTGTTCCGGTGACACCGGTCGAAGATGTCACGGGTTTCCCTGAGGTGCTCGACGGCCGGGTCAAGACGCTGCACCCACGCGTGCACGCCGGGCTGCTGGCCGACACCCGCAAGCCCGAGCACGTGGCGGCGCTCACCGAGCTCGGCGTCGAGGCGTTCGAGCTCGTGGTGGTGAACCTCTACCCGTTCTCCGAGACCGTGGAATCCGGTGCCTCGGTGGACGAATGCGTCGAACAGATCGACATCGGCGGCCCGTCGATGGTACGTGCTGCGGCCAAGAACCATCCCAGCGTCGCCGTGGTGGTCGACCCGTTGGGCTACGACGGCGTGCTCGCGGCCGTGCGGGCCGGTGGTTTCACGCTCGACGAGCGAAAGAAGCTGGCGTCGTTGGCATTCCGCCACACCGCTGAGTACGACGTCGCAGTGGCCGGCTGGATGGGGTCGACCTTGGCCCCTGAACAGCCCGAGCAGCCGCTGCCTGCCTGGTTCGCGGGCACCTGGCACCGCAACGCGGTCTTGCGCTACGGCGAGAACCCGCATCAGCAGGCCGCGGTGTACCGCGACGACTCCGCGTGGCCGGGCCTGGCGCAGGCTGAGCAGCTGCACGGAAAAGAGATGTCGTACAACAACTACACCGATGCCGACGCCGCCTGGCGCGCCGCGTTCGACCACGAAGAGATCTGCGTGGCGATCATCAAGCACGCCAATCCGTGCGGCATCGCGGTCTCGTCGGTGTCGGTGGCCGATGCCCACCGCAAGGCGCACGAGTGTGATCCGCTGAGCGCCTTCGGCGGTGTGATCGCGTCCAACACCGAGGTCAGTGTCGAGATGGCCGAGACCGTGGCCGACATCTTCACCGAGGTGATCATCGCGCCGGCGTACGAGCCGGGCGCCGTGGAAGTGCTTGCGCGCAAGAAGAACATCCGCATCCTCGTCGCGTCGGAGCCGTTGGTCGGCGGCGTCGAGATGCGCCAGATCAGCGGTGGACTGCTGCTACAGCAGCGTGATGCGCTCGACGCCGCGGGTGACGATCCGAACAACTGGACGCTGGCCACCGGATCGCCCGCCGACGAGCAGACCCTGGCCGATCTGGCTTTCGCGTGGCGCGCCTGCCGGGCCGTGAAGTCCAACGCGATCGTGGTGGCCAAGGACGGCGCGACGGTCGGTGTGGGCATGGGCCAGGTGAACCGGGTCGACGCCGCGGGGCTCGCGGTGCAGCGGGCAGGTGACCGCGTGGTGGGCGCGGTGGCGGCCTCCGATGCGTTCTTCCCGTTCCCCGACGGGTTGGAGACGCTCACCGCGGCGGGCGTCAAGGCGATCGTGCACCCGGGCGGCTCGATGCGCGACGCCGAGGTCACCGCGGCCGCCGAAGCCGCCGGGATCAGCCTGTACCTCACGGGCGCACGACATTTCGCACACTAGAATCGGCGATCATGAGGACCGCGTCGAAGTGCGCCGCAGTGCTGCTGGCCTCGGCGGTGCTGCTCACCTCGGCGTGCACGCGCTACGCCGACGACGCGACCGCGACGGCCGGGCCGGAGTTGTTGGCGGCGGCCAAGTCCGGTGAGCTGAAGTGCCACCCGGTCGACGTGCCGCTCGTGGAGATCGAACGGGTCGACGACGACGAGCCGACGCTCAAGATCCCGACCCCGCCGGGCTGGAACCGCGTGACGGGCAAGGACACCGACCTGCTCCGGTACACCATGGTCAACCGGGATCTGTCCACCTTCGACTTCGCGCCCACCGCGGTGGCCGCGTTGGAAAGCGTGCCCGACGCGATGGAAGCCGACGCGGTATTCGCTGCGCAACGCAAGTCGATCGTGGGTCTCGGCGTGCCCGAGTCCGCCATGGACATCACCGACCATGAGCTGTGCGGGCTGCCGGCGCAGACCGTGCGCTATCAGGTGCCGGAGATGAACGGTCTGCGTCCACACCCGGCCACCGCGTTGTTCGTGGCGTATCAGACGGAGCTGCGTACCTACTGCGCGGGTCTGACCATCCAGACCACCGCGCCGGACAACCTGACCTACAAGCGCGACGCGGAGACCATCCTCACCGGGTTCCAGGTGCTGCCTTCGCCGCACGCCTGAGCATTCGACACATCCGTCACAGCTGTCACCGCGGGGGTCGGGGTGTCGGTCTGCCCGGCTGTTAGCGACAAAGTCGCGGAACGCGCCTCGTGGGCCACTCGAACCGCATGCGGCGCACACGAAACATCCCACCAGCCCGACCAGCCTCGGAAGTCGTGCTGTTGCTCATGTGTCCCGTGCCTGGCTGTCCGCGACTTTGTCGCGCTAAAGCGGGCAGTCCTATTGCCTCATGTCAATATGTCCGCGGGGGGATTCGTTGCCTCATTTGGAAAGTGCCCGGCTGGGTTCGTTGCCTCAGATGAGGGTGTCCGGGTTTTAGGCGCTGGGGGTGGAAATATTCGTTGCCTCACCTGTCGGTGTCCGGCCGAGGCGGGCGATCAGCCGCGGACCGGCTTTGCTGGTGGTCAGGGTGAGTAACTCGCCGCACAGGGCCTGAATGTGGCGTTGCAGGGCGGCGGGGTTGAGCTCGGCGTAGATCTCGGCGAGGTGTTTGACTTCCTCGGCGGTGACTGTCGCATCCCGCTGGGCACGCCGGTACGGGGTGGTGGCCTCGTCGTATTTCTTGGTCACCTTCGACCCCCTGCGGACCTTGGACTCGAGTTTCTGTTGCGGGTAGAAGTAGTTGGCCAGCGAGGACTGCAGCACCCAGATCTTGTTGAGCAGCACCAGTTCTGCGGCGGTGTCGTAGCGGTGATAACCCACCATTTTGCGCACCGCTGACCAGTTCTTCTGCTCCACGTGACAGCCATCGTTCTTGTGGCCCACCCGCGACCGAGTGAACGTGATGTGACGCTTACGGCACCACTCCAACAGGTGGAAGTTGATGAATTCCGAGCCGTTGTCCGAATCGACCCCGCGGATCGGAAACGGCATCACCGCCGCGATCTCATTGAGCGCCGCCATCACCCGCTTTTCGCCTTTGCCCAACACGGTGCGATTCTCGGTCCACCCGGTGGCGATATCGGTGACCGTCAATGTCCAGCCATGCACCCCGGCGGGATTACCGCCGTCATTGCTGACCAGGTCGATCTCGACGAACCCCGGCACCGCATCATCCCAGGCCGCCCACGCGCACCGAGATCTGACTTTTCAGCAGGGTGCCCGGCTTGGTGCCAGAACGGCCCTTGAGCTGGTGTTTCTTGCGCTCGGCGGCCAATCGACGATCGATGGTGGCCGCCGACATCCCCACCAGCATCCCCGCCGTCGCGTCGTCGATGACCAGTTCTCCGCAGCGGCGCAGCACCACCACCAACTCGCCCAACATCGGCGCCACCCGCTTACCCGCCGCCATCCCCAACACTTCCCAGCAAAACACCAGTGCCTCAAGAACATCCGGCCCATACGTGGGTGGCCGCGACCGGCGAGCCCGCACCGCACGCGGACGCAGGGCCCCGCGCAACGCCCGGCGGGCATGATCACGATGCCACCCCGTCGTCGCACACAACTCATCAAGAATCCGAGACTTCTCAACCCGACCGGCCTGCACATACCGCACCGCGATCGCCCTGGTCACCGCCCTGCGCTCCGTCAACGTCAACCCCATCCCTCGGCGCTAACCCAATCCCTAACCCCACACCCCACCGACACGCCGGGCTCACCCGGGCATTTTCAAATGAGGCAACGAATCAGCGAAACGGACATATTTGATGAGTCAACGCGCAGTTAGATTTCTGAGGCTGGAGTTACGTGGGTGCGCCAGTGCGTCTGGAGTGTCTGTTGCCAATAGGGTTGATGGGCTTGGAGATACGGGTGTGGCGGTTTCTGCGACTTTGTCGCTAACAGCCGGGCACAACGACACCATCCTCGGAAGCTGTGACTGGTGTGACCAACCGTGGCGACCTAAGCGCT
The DNA here is from genome assembly GCF_010727475.1 of Mycolicibacterium mageritense. NCBI lineage: Bacteria > Bacillati > Actinomycetota > Actinomycetes > Mycobacteriales > Mycobacteriaceae > Mycobacterium > Mycolicibacterium mageritense. The sequence goes on along the minus strand of NZ_AP022567.1, from coordinate 894,288 downwards.
CGCCTCGTCCTCGACCGTGGCGGTTATGTAGTCGATGAACGACGTGATCTCCTCGACCGCACGGCGCGCATCGGGATTGACGTCGAAGCTCAGCTGGAACATGTGCATGGCCTTGTCCCACACCTGAACCCACACCGGAACGCCGTCGGCAGTGAGCCGGTCGGCCAGCGCGTAAGCGTCGTTGCGCAGCATCTCGTTGTTGCCGACCTGCAGCAGGAACGGTCCGAGGCCGTGCAGATCGGCCTCCGGCGGCATGACCGGGGTCGGGCGGGTGCCGTTGACGGTGGCGAACACATCGTAGATGAACTTGACGGTCATGAACGGGAACATCACGTCGCGATGTTCTTGCAACGCACGGTATTTGAGGTCCATGTCGGACGAGGTCAGCGGCGACAGCAGCACCTGGCCCGCGGGCACCGGAAGCCCGGCGTCGCGCGCGGCCAACGCGGTATCCGCGGCCATCAGGCCGCCTGCCGAATCGCCCGCCAGCACAATGCGTTCGGGGGCGACGCCGAGGGACAGCACGTGCCGGTAGGCGTCCAGGCCGTCGGAAACGGCCTCTTCGATGCCGGCCTGTGGCGCCAACCGGTAGCCGACGTTGAGCACGCGGGCCCCCGTGGTCGCCGACAGTTTGGAGACGAACCGGCGGTGCGAGTTGAGCCCGAGCGTCACCAGGGCCGACCCGTGCAGGTACACGATCACCAGATCGGAGTCGCGGGCATCGGCAGCCACGACCCACTCCGCCGGACAATTCGGCAGCGCCACGGGGGTCACCGTGGTGCCGGGCAACGGACGGATGACCCGCAGCGGCCGGTCGATGACGTCGAGGTGGGCGCGCTGCAGCAGGGCGGGAGCGACGCGGTTGATCGCGAGCCCCAGCAGTGTCAGCACGGCGAGCACCGGCCGCAGGACGATCGCGGTCACCACACCGAGCGTCACGGACTGCCAGGCTGCGGGTCCGAAGTGCACTTCAGCGGGTCGGCCGCGCCAATCGAGCGAATTCACGGTACCAAGGGTACTGGGTACTTTGTTTCGCGCCCAAAACCGTGACCGCCGTCACCGTCCGTTCATCTCGCGGACGCCGGGAGCTGTTATCTGTCACCCATGCGCCGCGTGAAACTGACAGCCGTTGCAACGTTGTTACTGGTCAGCCCGATGGCCGCCTGCTCGACGGGTGCCGAAGGGGCGGCCGCGGGCGGTCAGCAGGGCAAGACGTTCGGCACTGCAGTCGGCACTCCGCTGGTCTTCACGCCCGGCGAGCTGCTCGCGGCCACCGGGGGCACCACGCCCGTCGGCTACGCCCGTCCCGAACACGGCACGCTGAGCTACGGCGCGGGCGGGACCGTCGTGTACACCCCGGACGACGGTTACACCGGCGCAGATGCGCTTCGCGTCACGGTCTCCGATGCGGTGCGGGCGTTCGCCGTCGACACCCCGCCGTTGGCCACGATCGGCGGTGTCGAGGTGCAGAGCAGCGGCAACGGCTCGGCTATCGCGGCCGTGCCCGGTACCACCGACCAGTTCTACGGCCTGACCGACCGCGGCCCCAACGTCGACGGCCGTACCGACGGCGAGAAGGTGCTGCCGGTGCCCGAATTCCAGCCGCACATCACGGCATTCACGCTGCGCGACGGAGTCGCCGTGCCCGGCCGGGCCATTCGGCTCTCGGGACGTGACGGCGCCCCGCTCGTCGGCCTGGTCGATCCCCAGGCCGACACCGGCGAGACACTCGTCGACATCAACGGAAAGCCCTTGCCCACATCGGATCACGGCCTGGACACCGAAGGCCTGGTGGCACTGCCCGACGGAACTTTCTGGGTGTCCGACGAGTACGGACCCTTCCTGGTGCACTTCGACGCGCAAGGCAAAGAGCTGGAACGGCTTTCACCGTTCGACGGCACGCTGCCGCGCGAGTTGTCGTTGCGCAGCGCCAATCAGGGCATGGAAGGGCTGACCATCACGCCCGACGGCAAGACCCTCGTCGGCATCATGCAGTCGGCGCTCAAGATGCCTGGGTTGTCGGGCTCGGCGAAATCGGTTCCGCTGAGCCGGATCGTGACCGTCGACCTCGCAACCAAGGACGTACGCGAGTACCTCTACCCGCTGTCCGATCCGCAGGAATCCAAGGTCGCGGTTTCCGAGATCACCGCGCTCGGTCCGACCACGTTCCTCGTCGACGAACGCGACGGCGAACTGCAGCCGGGGGCGAACAAGAAGATCTACCTCGTCGACATCGCCACCGCGACCGACGTCGGCCCCAAGGCCACCGTCGGCACCTACCGCGCAGACGCCGGCGGGCTGCAGATCGACGGCCAGCCCATCGAGACGCTGGTCGGCGTCACCACCGATGCCGCGGCCGTCGATCGCCTCAAGGCAGCGGGGGTCACCGTGGCCACCAAATCCCTGAAGCTGGATCTCGGCGCCCTGGTGACCGAACTCAACAGAGCGGGCGAATTCTTCGGCCACGACAAGATCGAAGGCCTTGCGACGCCTGACGGCGGGAAAACTCTCGTCATCGCCAACGACAGCGACTTCGGCCTGGCCGGTATCGAAGGGGATTCGGTGCCGCTCAAGCTCAAGCCGAAGGTGCTGGCCAACGGTCGACAGGACTCCGGTGAGTTCCTCGAGGTCGACACCACGAAGCTGCCCGCGAAGACTCGTGAGGTCACGCTGCCGCTGCGGGTCGGCTGAGCCGGCAGGTCAGGGCACCGTGATGGTGCCCTGCTCCGAGATCGCCTTGTTGATGTCGACGAGCGCCTGCATGTCGCGGTACAGCGAGTCCGAGTTGACCTGCAGCACGAACATCCCGCCCGGTGAATCCATCACGACCGTGGTCTGCATGATCGCGCGGCGCCTGCCGTCCTTGAGGTACGAACCGCCCAGCGTCACCGAGTTGAACCCGCTGAGGTTCCCGCGGTCGATGCCGCCCACGGGCTCGTAGTCCGCGAGGTTCTGCAGCTCGTTGGGCGCGAACTCGAGCAGCTTCTTGGTGTCGACATTGCCCACGAGCTTCGAGATCAACGAGATCACCGACGGCGGATCCGTCGGCGTGATGGTGTCGTTCACGATCGCGGAGTACGCCCACTGCGGTGTGCGGGGGCCGGCGTCGGCCCACCCCGGCGGGGTCGGCATCGTGAACACGGGCGCACCCGGATCGCCCCGGTGGACCGTGGTCTCGTTGATCTTGTTGTCGCGGATGTAGTCGGCGATCGTGTACGAGTGCCCGGGCGGCTGCGGCGGCGTCGACGCCGTCGTCTCCGACGACGAGGGCGCCGCGGTGTTGGTACTTGTCTCGGGGCCCGGCGTGGGCCCGTCGTCGCCCGAGGTCATCGCCACGGTGATCCCGCCGACGAGCAGCACCACCGCGCAGATCGCGGACGCGATCAGAATGCCCTTGCGCTTGCCCGCCTTCTTGCGCGGTGTCGTGACGTACGGCAGCGGCGGCGGGCCGAAGCCCGTGGGCGGTGGCGGCGCCATCCCGCTCCCGGACCCGCCCGCGGTGGGAATCCCGCCGGTTCCGCTCGAGGGTTTGCGAGCAGGCTCGGAGACGGTCCACGACGACGTGAACACCGGCGGCTCCGACGGCGGGTTGGGACGTGGGTGGGCTGTCGGGTTGGACGGCGACATGGGCACGGGCGGTCGTGGCGGGGGAGCGACGGGCATCGCCTGCTGCGGCGCGGGTGTCGGGGTCGGTGCCAGCGCAGGCATCCGCGTTGTCGGTGCGGTCGCGCCTGCGGCGGCCTCCGCCAATGCCGTCGCGAAGTCGTGGCACGTGTCGTAGCGGTCCTTGGGATCCTTGGCCAGCCCGCGCGCCATCACTGAATCAAACGCTGCGAGTTCAGGTTTGGTGGCGGCAAGCTTGGGCACCGGCGAGCTCAGGTGATGGCTGATCACCACGGCCGGGTTGCTGTGCGCGTACGGCGGCGAGCCCGTGAAGAGCCGGTAGGCCGTCGCGGCCAACGAGTACTGGTCGGCGCGGCCGTCGAGCTTCTGGCCCATGAGCTGCTCCGGCGCGGTGTATGACATCGAGCCCACCGTGATGTTGGTCGATGTCAGCCCGTTGACCTCGTCGGCGCGGCGCGCGATGCCGAAGTCGGTCAGCATGATGCGGCGCTTGGAGCCTTGTTTGCTGGTGAGGAGGATGTTGGCGGGTTTGACGTCGCGGTGCAGCAGCTGGCGCTGATGCGCGTAGTCCAGCGCGTCGGCCACCGCAGCTATGATCTCGATCACATCCTCGGCGGGCATGCCCGACGGGTACTGGTCGTGCAGCAGGCGGGCCGCGTCGTGGCCGTCGACGTAATCCATCGAGATCCACAACCGGCCTTCGAACTCGCCGCGGTCGTGCACGCCGACGATGTGCGGGTGCCACAGGGTGGCCGCCATGTCGGCCTCGCGGATGAACCGCTGACGGAACTCGTTATCTGCACTAACGGTCTGCGGGAGCACCTTGAGCGCGTCCTCGCGCGGCAGCCGCGGATGGGCCGCCAGGTAGACCTCGCCCATGCCGCCAGTGCCCACCAACCTGACGATGGTGAACCCCGCGAAGACCTGACCGCTAGCCAACGGCATGGCCCGCAGACTACCGGTCGAATGGCAGTCGCTACGACTTTGTCGCCCTATGGTGACCATGAGTCAGCACGGTGGCCATGCCGAGCGGCGGACGCAGTCGTAGCGTGGAGTGGTGAGTCAACCCAAGGATCTGCCTCGCACGGTCGGTGAGCTGCGCGCTTCGGGGCACCGTGAACGGGGCGTGAAAGCCGAAATCCGGGAGAATCTGCTGGCGGCCCTTGCGGACCGGCGCGATGTCTGGCCCGGAATCCTGGGCTTCGAGGACACCGTCATTCCGCAACTGGAGCGCGCGCTGATCGCGGGCCACGACGTGGTGCTGCTCGGCGAGCGCGGTCAGGGCAAGACCCGCCTGCTGCGCGCGTTGACCGGGCTGCTCGACGAGTGGACCCCGGTGATCGCGGGTGCCGAGCTCGGTGAGCACCCGTACAGCCCCATCACGCCGGAATCGATCCGGCGCGCGGCCGATTCGGGCGACGACCTGCCGATCGAGTGGCGCCACCGCAGCGAGCGTTACACCGAGAAGCTGGCCACCCCGGACACCAGCGTGGCCGACCTGGTCGGTGACATCGACCCGATCAAGGTGGCCGAGGGACGCAGCCTCGGCGACCCGGAGACCATTGCCTACGGCCTCATCCCGCGCGCGCACCGCGGCATCGTGGCCGTCAACGAGCTGCCCGATCTCGCCGAACGCATCCAGGTCTCGATGCTCAACGTCATGGAGGAGCGCGACATCCAGGTGCGCGGCTACACGCTGCGACTGCCGCTCGACGTGCTCGTGGTCGCGAGCGCCAACCCCGAGGACTACACCAACCGCGGCCGCATCATCACGCCGCTCAAGGACCGCTTCGGTGCCGAGATCCGCACGCACTACCCGCTGGAGATCGAATCCGAGATCGGCGTGATCCGTCAGGAGGCGCACCTGGCCGCCGAGGTGCCCGACTATCTGCTCGCGGTGCTGGCCCGGTTCGCACGCAATCTGCGTGAGTCGAGCTCGATCGACCAGCGGTCCGGGGTGTCCGCGCGGTTCGCGATCGCGGCGGCCGAGACCGTCGCGGCCTCTGCGCGGCACCGCGCGGCGATCCTCGGCGAGGACGATCCGGTCGCACGTGTGGTGGATCTTGCGACCGTGATCGACGTGCTGCGCGGCAAGTTGGAGTTCGAGACCGGCGAGGAGGGGCGCGAGCAGGCTGTGCTCGAGCATCTCTTGCGTCGTGCCACTGCCGACACCGCGCAGCGGTTGCTCGGCGGAATCGACGTCGGGCCCGTGGTGGCCGCCGTCGAGGAAGGTTCCCCGGTGACCACGGGTGAGCGGGTGTCGGCCAAGGACGTGCTCGCGGCCCTGCCAGACCTGCCCGCGATCGATGCGGTGGCTGCCAGGCTGGGGGCCCAGTCGGTCGGTGAACGGGCCGCAGCGGTCGAATTGGCGCTCGAAGCGCTGTATCTGGCGAAGCGCATCGACAAGGTGACGGGGGAGGGTGAGACCGTCTATGGCTAACGCCCACGGGCACACCTCGCGGTATTCGCGATACACGGGCGGTCCCGATCCGCTGGCACCGCCGATCGACCTGCGTGACGCACTCGAGCAGATCGGTCAGAACGTCATGGAGGGCAGCTCGCCGCGCCGGGCCCTGCAGGAGCTGATGCGCCGCGGCACCAAGGGCATGCGCGGCACCGACCGGCTGGCCGCCGAGGCCAACCGCCGCCGCCGGGAACTGCTGCAGCGCAACAACCTCGACGGCACCCTGGCCGAGATCAAGAAGCTGCTCGACGAGGCCGTGCTTGCCGAGCGCAAGGAGCTCGCGCGGGCCCTGGACGACGACGCGCGGTTCGGCGAGCTGCAGCTCGAATCCCTCTCGCCGTCACCGGCGAAGGCCGTGCAGGAGCTCTCGGACTACTCCTGGCGCTCACCCGAGGCGCGCGAGAAGTACGAGCAGATCAAGGATCTGCTGGGCCGCGAGATGCTCGACCAGCGCTTCGCCGGCATGAAGCAGGCGCTGGAGAACGCGACCGACGAGGACCGTCAGCGCGTCAACGACATGCTCGATGACCTCAACGATCTGCTCGACAAGCACGCCCGTGGCGAGGACACCGAGCAGGATTTCCAGGACTTCATGAACAAGCACGGCGAGTTCTTCCCGGAGAACCCGCGCGACATCGAGGAGCTGCTCGACTCGCTGGCCCAGCGGGCGGCCGCGGCACAGCGCTTCCGCAACAGCCTCTCGCCCGAGCAGCGCGCCGAGCTCGATGCCCTGGCACAGCAGGCGTTCGGCTCGCCGTCGCTGATGAACGCGCTCAACCGGCTCGATTCGCACCTGCAGGCCGCCCGGCCCGGTGAGGACTGGACCGGCTCACAGCGGTTCTCCGGTGACGAGCCGCTCGGGATGGGCGAGGGTGCGCAGGCGATGGCCGACATCGCCGAGTTGGAGCAGCTCGCCGATGCGCTGTCGCAGAGCTATTCCGGGGCGACGATGGACGATGTCGATCTCGAAGCGTTGGCCCGTCAGCTCGGTGACGACGCCGCGATCGATGCCCGCACACTGGCCGAACTCGAGCGGGCCCTGGTCAACCAAGGCTTCCTGGACCGCGGTTCCGATGGCCAGTGGCGGCTTTCGCCCAAGGCCATGCGCCAGCTCGGCCAGACCGCGTTGCGCGATGTGGCGCAGCAGCTTTCGGGCCGTCACGGTGAGCGGGACACGCGACGGGCCGGGGCGGCCGGCGAGCTGACCGGCGCGACGCGGCCGTGGCAGTTCGGCGACACCGAGCCGTGGAACGTCACCCGCACCGTCACGAATGCCGTGCTGCGGCAGGCGGGCACCGGTGTCGCGGAGCGGCCCATCCGATTCGCGGTCGAAGACGTCGAGATCTCCGAGACCGAAACCCGCACGCAGGCCTGCGTGGCTCTGCTGGTCGACACGTCGTTCTCGATGGTGATGGAGAACCGCTGGTTGCCGATGAAGCGCACCGCGCTCGCGCTCAACCATCTGATCTCGACGCGCTTCCGGTCAGATGCCTTGCAGATCATCGCGTTCGGGCGCTACGCCAGGACGGTGACCGCCGCCGAGTTGGCCGGGCTGGAGGGTGTCTACGAGCAGGGCACCAACCTGCATCACGCTTTGGCTTTGGCGTCGCGGCACCTGCGGCGCCATCCCAACGCCCAGCCGGTCGTCCTGATTGTCACCGACGGCGAGCCCACCGCGCACCTGGAGGGCTTCGACGACGGCGCCGAGGTCTTCTTCGACTACCCGCCACACCCGCGGACCCTCGCTCACACCGTGCGCGGGTTCGACGAGGTGGCCCGGCTCGGCGCCCAGATCACGATCTTCCGGCTCGGCAGCGATCCGCAGCTGGCGCGGTTCGTCGACCAGGTCGCGCGGCACGTCGCCGGTCGTGTCGTGGTGCCGGATCTTGACGGGCTCGGTGCCGCGGTCGTGGGGGATTATCTGAGGTCGCGGCGGCGCTAGGTTGCGCGGTCTTGACGCGCGCCCGTCTTGTGGCGCGCCCAATTCGACGTAATCGTCGCGATTGGTGGCGTGGGGCGACGGTTTTGTCGAATTGGAGCTAAGCACGGAGCCGATCCGAGGCTGCGCGCGTCAAATGAGTATGCGCATTCCGTTCGTCGGCAGTGACGCCGTCGCGGCACCCAGTACGCCCTCGACGTCGGGGTCAACCGCGTGCTGCAGAGGCTTGACTGGCACGTCATCCACGTCATCAAAAAAGACTGTGGTGCCGACATCGTCGAGCAGGCGCGCGACGTGTTGATGTCCCGGGGCTGGAGGCCCTGAACGGTTCGAGCTAGAGTTTCCGCCGCACCAGAGCCCGCAAGGCTTCGTGGACGAGCATCACCAAGTGCAACAGGCCCCACTCGCCGGGGATGTAGTCGCGGGTCCGCACCAATCGGGCTGCTAATTCAGGCGACTCGTCGTGCAGGATGCGCCTGGCGCGACGGGCGTGAAAGGTGTTCGACGCGATCTTGATCGCCGGGGCGTCGGCCAGCAGCGGTATCGAGTTGGTGATGTTCTCCACCGTCGTCCGCGACTGGTCTTCGAGAATGATGTTGGCGGCGGGGACGCCGAGCGACTCCGCGTAATCGGCCATCATCTGGGCTTCCGACAGCTCGGAGCGCACGGCTCCGCCGGAGAATACGAAGCGTGCTCGTGAGGGCTCGGTAGAGCGCAGCGCAATGCGCACGCGCCACCGGTAAAGCCTCGGCCGTGGACAGCCGAGCACGAGAACGGCTTCGCCGTCCCGCACCTGACGTGGGTCGATGCCGTCCGCCGGCAGTGCTTCGCGGGATGCCCGCCACGTTTTCCATTCACACCACGCCAGCGCAGCGCCGACCGTGACACCGATGCATCTGGTCCAGTTGCCCATGGCGCCATTATGTTCGCGGGTGGTTGCGTCGAGTTCGACGAAAGTGTTGCGCGCAGGCGCCTGCAGCGACGTTCTCGTCGAATTCGAGAGCGATGGAGCCGATTCGCGACCGCGTGCGTCCAAGTACATGTGCGAGTTCCGTTCGTGGGCAGTGACGCCGTTGCCGCAGGCCACCTGACCAAAGGACAGCTACGGCACCGGTATCGGCCGATCTGTCGCGGGGTGTATATACCGCGGCAGCACGAGGTATCGCTGCACGAGCGGATCCTGGGCGCGTCGTTGACCTCGGGTGGCGTCGTTGCGGGTTTGGCCGCATCGGCGCTCCACGGCGCGAAATGGGTCGACGACGACATCCCGGTGGAGGTGGTCGCCGCGGGCCGGAGACAGCGCGGCCTGGTCATCCGGTATGACACCCTCGCCGAAGATGAGGTCTCGATGGTGGCGAGCATTCCAGTCACCACCCCCGCACGCACCGCGTTCGACCTCGCCCGTCGTCTCCCGCGGGGTGAGGCCGTCGAACGCATGGACGCGTTGATGAATGCGAGCCCGTACTCGATCGAGGACGTCAAGTTGATCGCAAAACGGCACCCTGGTCTGAGAGGGCTGCGCAAGTTGGCGAAAGTTCTGCCGCTCGTCGACGGCGGGGCCGAGTCGCCGAGGGAGACCTGGCTTCGGCTCTTGTTCGTCGATGCCGGATTACCTCGTCCCACCACGCAATTCGTCGTCTACGACGAAGTCGATCGCTACGTGAGGCGCGTCGACATGGTCTGGAAAGAGTTCAAGGTTGGTGCGGAGTATGACGGCGAGCAGCACCTCACGAGCCGTCGCCAGTACACACTCGACGTTCAGGTGAACCGCGTGCTGCAGCGGCTCGGTTGGCATGTCATCCACGTCATCAAAGAGGATTACGGCGACGACATCATCGAGGAGGCTCGTACCGCGCTGCTGTCACGAGGTTGGCGCCCGCGCCTCACCCGAGCACAGCAGCCTTCAGCGCCTGCGCGGAGTCGACCGTGACGAGCGCTTGCGTGTGCTCGTCAGGCTCGCCGTATCCCCAGTCGACCAGGATGGTCGGGACGTGGTGTCGGGCAGCCCCGACGACGTCGTGCAGGCGGTCGCCGACCATCACCGGATTGCTGGTGTCGACGCCGCCGGCGTGCAGGCGCCGCAGCGCTTCACCGACGATCGACGCCTTGTCGCTGATGCTCTCGTCTCTCGACGCGCCGGAGACCGTGACGAAATAGCGCGCAAGCCCGAGCCGTTCGAGCACGTCGACCGCCGTGTGCTCGGGTTTCGACGTCGCCACTGCCATCGGAATGCCTGCTGTGGCAAGGGCTTCGAGGACGGGAGGAATCGCGTCGAAGGTCCGGATGTCGGCGTTGCCGATGCGTTGGTAGTGCTTGCGGTAGAGCTGGCGGGCATGCTCGGCCGCGGCGTCGTCGAAACCGAGCCGAACCCGGAAGGACTCCGCCGGCGGTGGTCCGACCCAGGTGCGCAGTTCGTCGGGCGGCGGGACGGGCAGGCCCAGCTCGTTCAGGGTTGCTGCAAAGGATTCGGTGATGCCCTTGGCCGAGTTGGCGATGGTGCCGTCGAGGTCGAACAGGACGCAGGTCCACTTCAGGGATTCAGAGCTCACTCGCCAACCCTAATCGGGTCGAGCGCGCCGACCTTCGCGTCGACTTCGACGAAAGTGTCGCCCCACCGCGCTCTCAGCGGCATTTTCGTCGAATTCGCGAGCGGATGCCTAGGCTGGGGACTGCGACCCGTCCAAGTCCGGAGAGGGGATGTATGTCTCAGGTGGCAGAGCCGGAACCCGACGATCAGCCGAACGAGCCGACCGAAATCACCTTCGACGAACACCTGCACCCGGCGCGGCCTCGGGCGTTGCGGTTTCGTCCCAGGGTCAAGTCGCCGTTCATCCGCCGGTCGGTGGCCCAGGACGGTCCCGCGACGGGTGACAACCCGGCCTACGTGTCGTGGCTGCTGAGCCAGTCGATGCTGGCCGACGCCAACGAGATCAGCCAGCAGTTCTCCGGGCAGGGCTCGATGTGGCAGAACCCGTATGCAACCCCCAGCCCACGGGGTGCGGTAGACACCGCCGCGGTGTGGTTCACGGCGTATCCACTTTCGCTGATCACGCGGCCGGGGGAGTCGTTTCTCAAGGCCATGGCCGATGAGGAGATGTGGAAGGCGTTCGCCGAGATCGGCGTCGACGCCATCCACACCGGGCCCGTCAAACGTGCGGGCGGCATCTCGGGCTGGCAGCTGACACCCAGCGTCGACGGGCACTTCGACCGCATCAGCACTCAGATCGACCCGGCGTTCGGCACCGAGGACGAGTTCCGGCAGATGTGCGGTACGGCGAACTGGTACGGCGGCACCATAATTGACGACATCGTGCCCGGTCACACGGGCAAGGGTGCGGATTTCCGGCTAGCCGAGATGAAGTACGCCGACTATCCCGGCATCTATCACATGGTCGAGGTCGACCCGCTGGACTGGGACCACCTGCCCGACGTGCCGGCCGGGCAGGATTCGGTCAACATCGACACCGCCACTGAGGACTGGCTCGACAAGGCCGGGTACATCATCGGACGGTTGCAGCGCGTGATCTTCTACGCCGAGGGCGTCAAGGAGACCAACTGGAGCGTCACCCGCCCCGTGGTCGGCATCGACGGCGTCGAGCGCCGCTGGGTGTATCTGCACTACTTCAAGGACGGGCAGCCCTCGATCAACTGGCTGGATCCGTCGTTCGCGGGCATGCGGCTGGTGATCGGCGATGCGCTGCATTCGCTGGCCGATCTGGGCACCGGCGGACTTCGCCTGGACGCCAACGGCTTTCTGGGCGCCGAGAAGACCGCGGCCGAGGACAGTACGGCCTGGTCGGAGGGGCACCCGCTGTCGGAGGCCGCCAACCACCTCATCGCGAGCATGGTCCGCAAGGTCGGTGGGTTCACGTTCCAGGAGTTGAACCTGACCATCGACGACATCCGCGAGATCGGGGAGGCCGGTGCGGATCTGTCGTACGACTTCATCAACCGGCCCGCCTATCAGCATGCGCTGGCCACCGCCGACACCGAGTTCCTGCGGCTGACGTTGCGCACGACCCTCGAACTGGGTGTCGAGCCGGCCTCGCTGGTGCACGCGTTGCAGAACCATGACGAGCTCACCTACGAACTCGTGCACTGGTCGACAGGGCACCGCGACGACGTCTACACCTTCCGGGGTGAGGAGGTCACGGGTGAGGCGCTGGGCGACATCATCCGCGGCGACCTCACCGAGAAGCTCACCGGTGAGAACGCCCCGTACAACCTGGTTTTCACCACGAACGGAATCGCGTGCACCACCGCGACGGTCATCGCCGCCACGCTGGGTATCCGCGATCTGGACGAGATCGATGACATCGATCGCATCCGCCGGGCGCACCTGCTGCTGGCGATGTTCAACGCGCTGCAGCCGGGCGTGTTCGCGTTGTCCGGGTGGGACATGTGCGGCATGCTGACGCTTCCGCCGGCCGACGTCGAGGAGCTGCTGCACGGCGGCGATACGCGCTGGATCCATCGCGCCGCGCACGACCTGATGGGTCACAACCCGACGGCCACCAGGTCGATTGCCGGAATGCCTAGGGGTAGAAGTCTTTACGGGTCGATCCCGGAGCAGCTTGCCGACGAGACGAGTTTCCTGCGGCAGCTTCAGGCCATTCTGCGGGTGCGCAAGCACTACGAGATCGCCACCAGCCGCCAGGTCGACATCCCCGAGGTGTCACATCGCGGCATGCTCGTGCTGGTCCACGAGCTGGCCAACGGTGATCACCAGCTCACGGTGCTCAACTTCGCCAACGAGGAGATCGCGGGTACCGTGCGCTCGAAAGCGCTGCCGCCCGGTGCGTCGGTGTCGGACATGTTCACCGGCAAGACGCTCGCCACCGTCGATGATCTGCACAGCTTCGCCATCGAAATGCCCGCCCACCATGGCATGTCGCTTTTGGTGGACGGGCTTGAAACGCCCGGTAAGACCGAGCCCGCTTAGACCAGGCGGTAGCTGAACTGGTACTTGCTGCCGTCGGGCGTGATGTGGGCCAGACCCATTTCGCCGCGGGCCGCGACGTAGCGTCCGGTTCCGCCGGTGATGGCGAGGACCGAGTCGGTGCCGTCGAAAAACGGTCCCTGGACGGTGATCTGGCCGTCGGCCAGGCTCAGGGTCCACCCGCAGTCCCACTCGGCGCCGACGACTGTGCGGGTGCACACTCCGGTGGACTTGCCCATGGGCTGACCGTCGGCGGCGTCGAAGACCTCGTTCGAGAAGGTGAGCAGATCACCGACACTGTCGCCCGTGGCGCCGAGGTCGACGACGGTGTCGGTGGTGGCGTGTTCGATCACCGTGACGGTGCCGGGCTCTGCGGCCGCGACGGCCGACGTGGCGACAGCGACGCCGCAGGCCGCGACTACCATCACGAGGCTGGGAACAGCTTTGGGACGCATGGGTTTTCTCCTGATGCCGGTCAGTGTTCGAGGGAGGTTTCGGGAACGGTACCCGTGCTGCGCAGGGCCCGCAGGCGATCGGCGACCTCGATGGCGTCGTCCTCGGGAATGTCGACGCTGTGCCGGTCGGGCTTGCCGAGCACCAGATACATCGCGCCGGAACCGATCACGACCACCAGCCCGATGGCCACGATCCAGCGGTTGACGAACCCTTCGGAACCAGGCACCGGAATGACCATCAGGATCATCGCGGTGACGCCGTAGAGCAGCGCGATGATGTTGACCGCCATGCCGAAGCGGCCCAGGGTCCAGACCCCGCCGGGCCGCCAGCCCTTGAGGCGCTGGCGGAGCGCGGCAAGAACCACGGCCTGGAACGCGATGTAGATGCCGCACACCGCGAACGCCGTGATGCGGGGAAGCGCGTCGGGTTTCCAGTAGACGAACAGGCACAACACGATCGGCACGATGCACGCGGTCAGCAGCGCGTTGGTGGGCACGTGGTTGTCCGACATGCGCGACAGCCAGGAACTGGCGGGAAGCATGCGGTCCCGCGCGAACGAGTAGAGCAGCCGGCTGGCGGCGGCCTGTAGCGAGAGCACACACGAGATGAACGCGGTCACGGCGATGACGAGGAACAGCTTCGAGCCCAGGTGGCCGAGTGCGCCGTCGAGGATGGACGGAATCGGGTCGGCCACTTCACCGTTGACGATCTCCTGCAGGTTGGGCGCGGCGAGCACGTAGCCGACATACGACATCAACGCCGAAACGCCACCGATCACGATGGTCAGGATCATGGCCTTGGGGATGCCGCGGCCCGGATCGGCGACCTCTTCGGCCACGTCACCGCAGGCCTCGAATCCGTAGAACAGGAACAGCCCCGTCAGTGCCGACGCGATGAACGCGAGAATGTAGGGCTGGTCGCCGCCCGCGCCCATCGAGTCGAACAAGACCGCGAACGAATGCTTGCGCTCGAACAAGAGCAGGTAGAGCCCCAGTGCGATAACCCCGACCAGCTCGGCGGCCAAACCTATGCGGGCGATCCGGGCCAGGGCACGCGTGCCGCTGAAGTTGAACGCCAGGGCCAGCAGCAGCAAGCCGACCGCGATCGCCAGACCGCTCAGGTCGGACGCCGTGATACCGAACAACGGACCGACGAATGCCGAGCCGAACTCGGCCACCGACGTGACCGTGACGATCATCGCGCACAGATAGATCCACGAGACCAGCCACGCGTATTTGCGGCCCCACAGCCGGCGCGTCCACGGGTAGATGCCGCCGGCGACGGGGTACTGCGAGACCACCTCGCCCATCACCAGTGCGACGGCCATCTGACCGAGCCCCACGATCACGATCCACCACATGGACGGCGGCCCGCCGAGGGTGAGGCTGAACGCGAACAACGAGTACACGCCCACCAGCGGGGACAGGTATGTGAAGCCGAGCGACAGATTGGCGAACAGGCCCATCGAGCGCTTGAACTCACCGGTGTAGCCGAGCACCGCCAGCTGCTCGTCGTCCCCGTTGCGGGCACTTTCGTTCGACGTGGTCATCGGGTGGGTCTCTCCCTCATTCGGTCATGAATCGAATGAGAGTGTGTGCCACGCCACTACGCCGCCACACGTGACGTGTTGGAGCGTCGGCGGCGCGCAGATATCCAAACTGGAGCTTGCCAAGAACTCCTAGGCCGCGTGGCGAAGCCGGCTGATGATGCCGTCGAGGTCGATGGCGAACATCTCGGGCCGGAAGACGTGGCCGCCGGGCACCTCGTGCCATTCGTGGGGAATGCCTGCGACGCTGAGCCGTTCGCGGAATTCCCGCTGCCCCGCGAGGACTTGGGTCTCGTTGACGCTGTCGAACCAGTTGAGCGGGTCCGGGCTGGTGCCTGCGACGAGGAAGATCCGCTTGTTGCGGTAGCTGTCGATGCGCTCGACCGGGTTGTCGGCGGTGACCCTGGCCTGGTCCCACAGCGGTGCGCCGTAAACCGTGCCGCCCGCCAGGTCCAGCACGGCCGACGTGATGTTGGCCCAGTGCACGACGAGACCGAAGTCGCGGCGCAGGCTGGCCGGACCCGAGTGGGAGCTCACCGACGCGAAGTGGCCGTAGTACTTGGCGGCGTACTTCAGGGCGCCGAAGCCGCCCATCGAGAACCCGCCGACCGCGCGGCCGTCGTATTCGGCGTACGTGCGGAAGTTCGCCTCGATCCACGGCAGCAACTGCGCGATGTGGAACGTCTCCCAATTCCGCGGGCCGACAAACGAGCTGACCGGATTGGAGTACCAGCCGGCGTGCCCGCCGTCGGGCATCACCACGATGATCGGCTTGCCCGCGGTCCAGTCACGGATGCCCATGAAGTCGAACGAACGGAAGTCGTCGTTGCCGCCGTGGAACATGTAGAGCACGGGGTAGGTCTTGCCGCTCGTGCGGTAGTCGTCGGGGAGCAGGACGTTGACGCCCGGGTTCCAGCCGATCGCGTCGGTCTGGAAGCGGTAGTACCACAACCGCGGATCGTTCTCGTTGCGGTCGACGATGCGCAGGCCGAAGCCGTCGCTGCGGCCGGAGAAGATGACCAGCATCTGTCCGACACCGAGCGCGTTGGGGTTGGCGATGTTGTTGACGGTGGCGATCAGGGGATAGAGGTCGGCGTCGCCGTAGAACCGCAACGCCAAGGCCGACAGCGTATCCCCGGCGGCGACCTTGTATTTCGTGACGTCCGGGATGAACAGCTGCCGGCCGGCGCTGATGTCGTCGCCGTCGGCGATACCGTTGGATTTCGCGATCAGGTGGTCCAGGTCGGCGTCGCCGTAGAAGCGCTCGGCCAGGCCGGCCAGGGTGTCGCCGCCTGCGACCGTGTACCTGGTGAAGTCGGGAAAGATCAGCCGTTGCCCCACATTGATGGCGCTGGGGTCACTGACGCCGCTCGCGGTGGCAACCAGCCGATACAGCTCGGCCTCACCGTAATAGCGCAACGCCAATGCCCACAGCGTTTCTCCCGCAACCACCGTGTGTGTTCTGACCATTCGTCTCACTCCCCTCGCGTTGAAACAGGCTCTATTTCGATTGTGCTCCTGTTTCGGGGAGGTGAACGGGCTCCTGCTCCGGGCGGTACGTTTGACCAAAACCGAATCTTGGTCAAAACTTGGTGCCATGCCCGACAGGCAACGAGAGCGTGCGGACCGGATCCTCGATATCGCGGCGGATCTGTTGCTGCGCTGGGGCTATCGCAGAATCCGGATCGACGAGGTCGCCAAGCGGGCAGGTGTCGGCAAGGGAACGGTGTACCTGCACTGGCGCAGTCGCGAGCAGATGCTGGCGGCCGTGGCGGCCCGAGAAACGGCCCGGATGATCGACGCCGTCGTCGAGGCTTTGCGCTCCGACGCGGGCGAGGTGGTTCCGCACCGCCTGATGCGTCGCATCTTCCTGGAGGCGATGAGTCGCCCGGTGCTGCGGGCAATCTATACGCGCGACGTCGACACGGTCGATGCGCTGGCGGGTGAGAGCTCGCAAGTGTCCGCGCAGAGCGCGAATTTCGTTGCGTGGCAGGAGTATCTGCGGATCGCCCACGACCAGGGCCTGCTGCGCGACGGGTTGCGCCCCGCAGACGCGTACTATCCGCTGACCGCGATGACGTTCGGTTTCTTCGCGGTCGAGCCGCTGCTTCCAGCCGAAGTCGACCTGAGCCTGGAAGCCAAGGCCGATCAACTGGCCGAGTCGGTGCGCCGGGTTTTCGAACCGGCACGGCCGCCGGGCCGCGATCATCTCGACGCCGCTGCCGCGGCGGCCGTCGCACTCTACGAGCGAGCAGCAGGCGAATACCGCGCCGTCACCTATGGCACGAGGGAAGGGCACCACGATGAGCAGAACTGACCGTGACAGCTGGGATTTGGCATCGAGCGTGGGGGCGACTGCCACCGTGGTGGCCGCGCAACGGGCAGTGGCATCGCGGGGGCCGAATCCGCTGATCGACGACCCGTACGCCGAGCCGCTTGTGCGCGCGGTCGGCACCGATGCCGCGACGCGCATGCTCGACGCAGATCCGGACACCGACGGCGACGCCGAGTTCAGTGTGCGGCAGGCGGCCGAGGCGATGGCGGTTCGCACGCGCTTCTTCGACAAACTCTTCACCACCGCGGCGGATGCGGGAGTGCGTCAGGCCGTCATCCTGGCCTCCGGACTGGACACCCGTGCCTACCGCTTGGCTTGGCCCGCAGGCACAGTCGTCTACGAGATCGACCAGCCGGCGGTGGTCGAATTCAAGACCCGAACCCTGGCGGACATGGGTGCCGAGCCGACGGCCGAGCGCCGTGCCCTCGGCGTCGACCTGCGCGACGACTGGCCAAAGGTGCTGCTGGAGAGCGGGTTTAACTGCGAGCGGCCGACCGCGTGGATCGCCGAAGGGTTGCTGATCTATCTCACGCCGCAGGCTCAAGACCAGCTCTTCGACAACATCACGCGGCTCAGCGCACCGGGTAGCCACCTCGCCACCGAGTTCATCGCCGACGCATCGGCGTTCTCCGACAACCGGTCACGGCGCGTGTCCGAAGGCTTCCGCCGGTTCGGGTTCGACACGGAGCTGTCCGAGCTCGTCTACGAGGGCGAGCGCAGTTCTGTCATCGAGTTCTTGACGGCGCGGGGCTGGGATGTGCGTGCACAGTCGCTGGACGAGGTGTACGCCGCCAACGGCCTCGAACTGCCCGGCGACGACATGTTCGCGGCATTCGCCGACGCTCGGTGTGTCAGCGCGGTGCTCACAACGCCAGCTTGAGCCGGCGTCGAGGACGAGGACGATCTGACTGCTCGGTGCGTACGGCGACGTCACTCCACTGAATCGCGGCGACCTTGGCCGTGGATGTGACGCACATGTGGCCTCGAGATGAAGTCATTGCGTGCGCAACAAACGCCGGTGTCGGTCGCACGGTGTACATACGTGCCTGGCCGTGGTCCGGTACCTTCTGCTCATCATCGTGCGGGTGGAAGGCGTGGGGCATGGCGAGGCACCGGGCTGCGCGGACCCGCAAGATCAGAACCTTGATGGCCGGCGGCGTGGCACTGGCCACCGTGCCCGCGGTCGCAGCGGTGGCCGCCACGCAACCGGAATCCGTCGCGGGTGTGCGGCTGGCCGCACTGGTGATCGGCGCGAGCTCGACCAACCCCGGCGGCGACGGTGTCGCCGACTTCTACGGTGGGCGCTTCCAGCAGGATCCGACGGTCGTCGCCAACTTCTTCACCGGGCCTGCCGGGATCTACCGCGCCATCCAGGCCAATCAGGGTGACGACGACACCGTGGTGCTGGCATCGGGCTGGGGCGCCGCCAATGCCAGTGCGCTGCTGAGCTATCACAAGCTGACCGGCGATCCGGTGGTGACGTCTCCGCAGCTCTATTTGCTCGACAACAATGTGGCGCGGCCCAACGGCGGATTCGGCACGCGGTACCCGATTTTCGCGCTGATCGGGGTCAACCCCGTCCCCACGCCGACCGACCCGGGCGTCGACGTGATCGACGTCGGCTATGAGTACGACATCAACGGCAACACCCCGGCGTACGTGCTCAATCCCGTTTCGATGGCCAACTCTCTGGCCACCTACTTCGACAATCGGCTCAACCAGACGAGCGTCGACCTGCCCGTGACTGACGACGGCGAACTCGACCTGTCCGACTCGGAGTGCGATGCCGCCTGCCAGACCGACATTGCCGACGGCAAGGAGACGACGGTTCACCTCGACACCGGTGAAACCGTCGTCATCAAGAAAGTCGACAGCACCACCTACATCAGCTACCGGACCGAGGGTCTGCCCCTCCTGCAGCCCCTGCGCACCTACGGCGGCGATGTGGGCAACACGATCGCCGACGCAAGCGAGCCTGCGCTGAAAGCCGCTGTGGATTACGGTTATCCGGACAACGACGCTTTGGCCAACCCGGACAAATACGTCCCGGCGCGCTTGGTGCCCACGCGCAAGGAGACCGAGACGTTCGTGCGGGACTTCACGGCAGGTGTGCAGCAGGGTGCCCGGCCGCTGGTGCGCACGAGCCTCGACTTCTCCCCGAAGACACGGACTTCCGAGCGCTCCCGGGGATCCAAGCGGCCCGTGGCCGGGCTGGTGAAATCCGTGGCTGAGCGGGTGGATGCGTTGGCGAAGAAGCTCAGCGACGGAGTGACCGGCGGGATCTGAAACCAGCTGTCTACCAGCCGGTTCGCGTGCCGCGCAGGCGAAGGGGTGCCCTCCAGAACACTGTGACGAGCGTGCAGCTCGTCGTGGCGTTCTGTGAGAAACCGCCGCGGAAGCCTACACGCTCGCCACAGCGACCGGATCACCACATTTCGGCTGTCCGATGACCGCCCAACGTCGCGAAATTTCCTCAGACAAAAGCAATCAACTCCTCAACGAACACTGTCTTCGACACTGCACGCTTGCTGGTTCAGACGCGCAGTGCGACTGAAAAGTTGTGACCGGTAGCGGAAAACGCCCGGGCACGATGGTTCGACCCGAACACAGGAGGTGAATGTGATGTCGATCGAAAAGCTGATCGATAGGTACGCCACGGCGATTACCGAAGAAGGATATGGAATTCTGATCGCATTGGCCGCGACAGTGGTCTTCGCCGTGGTCTGGCGCATCGCCACAGCACCTCGGCGACCTGCGGTGATGGAGCCGATCAGCGCTACCGAACTGGCTTTCCTGCGGTCGGACATCGCGCCGGTGGTGACTGCGCTTGCCGCGTTGCGCGCCGAAGGGCGGATCACCCAGAACAGGCGCGTGGACCGCGCGGTGCGCAGCCTGGAGAGCGACCGGTTCACCGGGCGCGTGCTCGAACGGGTCGGCAGCGACCCTGAGCACACCGTGCCGGGCTTGTATGCCGCGTCCAGGGACGACCTTGAGGATCTGGAGCAGCAGCTGAGCGAACGGGGCCTGGTGCGCACGCACGCCGAGCGGGCCCGCATGCGCTGGGGGACGGCGCCGTCGATCGTGGTGATGCTGCTCGGTATCGGCTACATCGTGTACCTGGTGACCCAATTGTCCGAACACCCGGAATACACGGCGTCACTGATGGTCCTGCTGACCGTGACGGTGTTGTTCGCAACGCTCATCCTCCCGCACCTGCTCGGCGTGGATCGGCTGACGCGGGCGGGACGCCGGCTGCTGGCGGCTGAGCAGAAGCGGCTGGCCTACCTCGAACCGGCGAAGAAGCCGGCGTTCGACACCTACGGCCCGGCCGCGGTGGCAATGTCCGTGGCGCTGTTCGGCACTGGTGCATTGTGGGCGTTCGACTCCGACTACTCGAGCGCGGTAGAACTGGCCGGAGATTCCTCGGGTGGTTCGGACGGCGGCGGCTGCGGTGCGTCGTGCGGCGGCGGCGACGGAGGTGGTGGGGGAGGCGGCGGTTGCGGTGGCTGCGGCGGGTGTGGAGGGTGCGGCGGATGAGCACCGCAAGCCGTACCGTGCCGGCGCTCGGCGATATCGGCATCGGCTGGCGCCGCGAGATCGCCGGAGTGATAGCTGATCTGAGGCCCGGCTTCTGCGAGGTGATCGCCGAGTCGATTCCGATCCGCCGTCGTCGGGCCCGGCTCGACCCGGCGCTGGCGGAGCTGGTGGCACGCGGTGTGCCGGTGATTCCGCACGGCGTCGCGCTCTCATTGGGCGGCACAGAACCGGTGCAGCCCAGGCGAATCCGGCGGTTGGCGGCCTGTGCCACAGCGTTGAAGGCGCCGGTGGTCAGCGAACACATCGCCTTCGTCCGGGCGGGTGGCATCGAGGCGGGGCACCTGCTGCCGGTGCCCCGCACCCGGGAGGCTCTCGACGTGTTGGCGGCCAACATCGCCCGCACGCGAAGCGAATTGGCCGTGCCGCTCGCGGTGGAGAACATCGCCTCGTTCGTCGAGTGGCCGGAGTCCGATCTCACGGAGTCGGAGTTCCTCACCGAGTTAGTGGACCGCACCGGGGTGCTGCTGGTTTTGGACGTGGCCAACGTGTACGCCAATGCCCGCAACCGGGGCCGCGACCCGTTCGGGGAGTTGGCCCGGCTTCCGGTGGAACGGGTGGCCTACAGTCACGTGGCGGGCGGTCGCGAGGGGGACGATTTCTACCACGACACCCACACCGCGTCGACGCCGCCGGAGGTGCTGGACCTCGTTGCGGCACTGCGGGAGCGGGTCGACACGCCGTTCATGCTGGAGCGGGACGGCCGGTTCCCGCCCGCTGGCGAACTGTTCGACGAGTTGGATGCGATCGCGCGGGCTGCGGGGGCCGAGCCGATCACTCCTATGGCGCGGGAGGTGTGGGCATGACGCAAACGTTGGCGCAGCGTCAGGAGGCTCTGGTGCGGGCGTTGGTGGCCGGTGGCCCGGTGCCGCCGGGTTTCGATCCGGCGGCGGTGGCCGCGGCCGGCGAGGTGTGCCGGCACAAGCGCGACGCGCACTCGGGGCCGGTCTGCGAACCTGACCGTGTCACAGCTGTGAGTGGCCGCCGTCGACGGCCAGCTCGGCTCCGGTCGTGAACGTCGCGTCGAAGGCCATGAACACTGCGGCCCTGGCGAATTCGTCGGCACGGCCGAAGCGCTTCATCGGATTGCTCGCGGCGAACTCGGCTTTCAGCTTGGCCGCCCGCTCCGCAGGCAGTTCCTTCTCGAGCTTGCCGACGTCGATCGGGCCGGGGCTGACCGCGTTGACCCTGATCTGGCGGGGCATCAGCTCACGCGCGAGTGTGCGGGCCATCGAGCGCAGCGCCGCCTTGCTGGCCGAATAGACACTCACCGCGTCGTACGCCAGCACATTCGCGATCGACGTCGTCAGCACCACGCCGCTGCCCTCGGCCAACAGCGGGGTGAGCTTCTGGACCGTGAAGTACGGGCCCTTGGTGTTGATCGCGAAGACCTCGTCGTAGGTCTGCTCGGTCACGGCGTCGAACGGGTCATAACTGCCGATGCCCGCGTTGACGAACAGCGCGTCGACCGTGGCGAATTCGGCCTTCACCCGGTCGGCGAGCGCGTCGATGTCATCGAGTGAACTGGTGTCACTCCGGACGGTGATCGCCGTGTCGCCGAGCTGACGGCCCGCCGCCTGAAGTGTTTCTGGGGTGCGTCCGGTGATCATGACGCGCGCGCCCTCGTCCGTCAGGAGCTGCGCCGTCGCCAGCCCGAGCCCGCTGCTTCCGCCGGTGATCACCACGTTCTTGCCATCGTATTTGCCCATGCCTCCGAGTCTTTGGCAGCCCGGCCTGGCTGTCCAAGACCTGTTCTGCACCTCGTCATGCCGATTCGGAATACCGCCGGTGGTCAGTCGAGTTGAACACACTGATGAACGATCTCGGAGTCGACCTTGAGCTGCGGCTCGTGCGGTATTTCACGGTCGTGGCCGAACACCTGAACTTCGGCCGGGCGGCGGCCGAGCTGCACCTGGCGCAACCGTCGCTGAGCCGTCAGATTCAGCGCCTCGAACACCGCCTCGGCGTGCGCCTGCTGGACCGTACACCGCAGGGGAGCCGGCTCACCGAGGCCGGGGAGGCGTTCCTGCCGCAGGCACGCGCGCTACTACAGGCCGCTCGCCAGGCGGCGCTGACCGCCCGCGCTTATACGCCGACCGGCAAGCTAGTGATCGGCTACGTCGAGGATCTCGTCATCACCCCGGCCGTCCGCGAACTGCGCCGCCGCCACCCGCAGGCCGACATCGGCACGCGCCATCTGGAATGCAACGAAGAACGGGCCTTCACCGAGGGGCGGGTCGACGTACTCGTCGGCCGGGATCCGCTGTCCATCACGGATGCCCGGGTTTCGGTGCTATACGAGGAGCCGCGCATGCTGGTGGTGCCGATCGACCATCACCTGGCCGCGCGGTCGTCGGTGTCGCCGGACGACTTCATGGGAGACGACTCGCTCATCTGCCCGCACGGCGGGGTGCGGTCTCTCTACCCGGATTCGGCTGCGCAGGAGGTCGAAAGTTTCGAGGACAGGCTGGAACTCATCGCGAGTGGCCAGGCGATCGCGGTCCTTCCTGCCGGTGACCGACGCAGTTCCCTGCGCGCCGACCTGGCCACGGTGCCGGTCGAGGGCATGCCCACCAGCAGGGTCATGGTCGCGAGCCGCGACGGCGACCCGAACCCGCTGGTCGCCGATTTCGTCGAGGTTGCCCACGCGCAGCTGGGGCCCACGCCGCGGACCGGCGCACAGCAACGCCAAAACCCTACCGCCCGATGAACTGCCAAGCCCCGAACGCCACCGACACACCTATGGCAGCGCCTGCGATGGCGAACCCAGCGGCAATGAGCAGGAATTCCCGCACGCCGAACGTCGACGGCCGCGCCCAGGTGCGAGTCGGGTAGGCGCCGAACCCGCGCGCTTCCATCGCAGTCGCAAGCTTGGTGCCCCGGCGGATCGCGAACACCAACAGTGCGAAGGCCTGGCCGAGAAACCGGCGTAGCCTCCCGTGGTCGGCGACTCCGCGGGCACGGCGCGCGTAGCCGAGGTACTGCCAATCCTGGTGGAGCAGGCCGACGAGGCGCATACCGGCCAGCGCTCCGACCACGAAGCGCGCGGGCAGCCGGAGCACCTGTCCCAGCCCGTCGGCGAGCTCGGTCGCCTGAACGTCGGCGAAGAGCAACACCGATGGCAGCGCGATCGCCAGGACACGCAGGAACATCGCCAATGCGAGTTGGACCGAGCCTTCGCTGACGTTGATCAGCAGGAAATGCCAGTACACGGTGCCGCGGACCTCGCCGTAGAGCAGGTTGGTCAGCGCGGTCAACGCCGCCGCGACCGTGACCAGTCCACCGCGAACCACCAACGGCCGCAGCCGAACTCCGAGCGCCAGAAACAGTGGAATCTCCAGCACCAGCGCCGTCAGCGCCGACACCCAGTCCACGCTCAAGACGAGCGCCAGCGCGATGACGGCTGCCGTGATCAGCTTGGCGACGGGGTTCACAGTTCGATCCGCTCGTCGGCCAGGGCGTCGACGAAGTCGGCGTCGTGGGTGATCGCGACGACGGCGGTGCCGTCATCGGCAATCTCGGCGAGCAGCCGGAGCAGCTCCTCCCATGTACGGCGGTCCTGCCCGAAGGTCGGCTCGTCGAGGACGATGACGCGTGGCCGCGTGATGAGGACCGTCGCTACCGACAGACGCCGCTTCTCGCCACCGGACAACGTGTAAGGGTTGCGGTCGGCGAGGTGGTCCAGCCGCAGCCTGGACAACAAGTCCTCGCCGAGCGCGGTATCGCGTTTGAGTGCCCGTGCGCCGAGGGATATCTCGTCGCGCACCGAGCCCGTGAGGAACTGGTGTTCGGGATCCTGGAACACGCTCGCGATGCGGGTGAGTAGTTCTTTGGATCGCCACCGGGCCGGTTCGCGGTTCTTGGCGGACGGGGCGAAGTTCGGCAGCGCGGTGAGGGTGCCGCCGCGGGGTGGCAGCAGGCCACCCAACGTGAGCGCAAGCGTCGACTTGCCCGAACCGTTGGGCCCGGTGACGGCAGTGACTCGGCCCGAAGCGATTTCGAAGTCGAGCGCCTCACGCACGGGCGGTGCCGACCGGTACCCCACGGCCAGCTTCTCGGCCGTCAGCAACGGCTCGGTCGCGGTCCGGTGCCGAACCAGTTGGGGGACAGGCGTGTCGGGAACCCAGATCCCGGCGTGCACAAGGTGGTCGTGTTGGGCATGGACCGTGGATTCCGGTGGTCCGTCCGCGACGACGCTGCCGTCGGCGCCCAACACGACGACCCGATCGATGACGGGTAGCCAGACGCCCGTGCGATGTTCGACGACGACGACGGTGGCGCCCGTCAGCTCTGCTGCGGCTGCGACAGCGTCACGGACCTCGATCACGCCGGCCGGGTCGAGGTTGGCCGTGGGTTCGTCGAGCAGGATCAGACCCGGATTCATCGCGAGGACGCCCGCGAGCGCCAGCCGCTGCTTCTGTCCACCCGACAGTTGGGAAGTATCTTGCTGGACAGGAAGATTCAGCCCCACCGAGCGCAGCGCGTCGTGCACGCGTGGCCAGATCTGCGTGCGGGGTACAGCGAAGTTCTCCATGCCGAATGCCACGTCGTCGCCGACGCGGGACAGGATCACCTGCGAGTCGGGATCCTGCAGCACCATGCCGATGCGTCGGCGTTGCTCACTCGGACGTGCGTCGTCGACCAGGATTCGGCCTGACTCGTGGCCCTCGTCAGAACTGCCCAGCAGACCGGCCATGCCGTGCAGCAGTGTCGATTTCCCCGATCCCGACGCGCCCAGCAGCAGTACCCGCTCACCGGGAGCGATCGTAAGGTCCAGATCGCGTACCGCCCAACGACTTTGCCCGGCGTGTTGCCAGCCCCAGCCTTCCGCTCGGACCCTGGCGCCCACCGGGCTCATTGCGGTGCGGAGCTGGGAACCGCTCTCCCCGAATCGAACCGGCTCAACGCACCGGTCTTCGCCAGTGCCTTGACCACGTACCACGACAGCACGCCGGCGATGACCGTGCCGGAGACGATCGCCGACACCGTGTAGATCGCGGCGAACGCCGTCGTCGACCCCGGGTACCACAGGATCAGGTCGTTGATCGCGAGCGCCAGGCCCGCTGCCGCGCCCGCAAGAGCGGCCACCGGAAGGTTCCACCGCCGGTACAAGAAGATCGCGAAGACCAGCTCGGCGCCCAGGCCCTGCACGAGGCCCGACTCGATGGTCAACACACCCCACTGGTTGCCGACGAGCGCAGAGACCGTGGCCGCGACCACCTCGCCATACAGCGCGGCGCCCGGCTTGTGGATCACCAGCGCGGTGAGGACACCGGCGAACAGCCAGCCACCCCCGGCCAGGGCCTGCAGCCCCGGCAGCAGCGCGGTGAGCGGAGCTGTCAGCGGGTTGGAAGCGATGTTCCAGAACACGAAAACCAGACCTGCGGCCACCGCGAGCACGCTGGCCACCACGATGTCGACAACTCGCCAACGCATCATGATCATCTCCCTACGCCGGCATTACCCGGACAGGTTCGTACGGTCGACGGCCGTTAGCCGTCCTCTCAGCGCACTCGCTGTGCACTCCCGTGTGTTTGTTGTGCTTCAAAGCTAGAGCAGACGGGTCAACGCTCGCTACGCCGGGTTACCGGTCCACTGCCAGCCCTGCGCGGTGTCGGTGACGACGTAGTCGGCCGCGGTCCGCGGCGCGTACCGGGCGATGTACTCGACTTCCTGGGCCGCCCACCGATCCCAGTGGGGCCGGTAGGTGTCGCCGTCGCGGGCCAGGGCCCGCTCCTTGCGGAGGTCATCGGGCGCGTCCACCCAGATGCCGAGATCGGCCAGTGCCCGGTTGGCGGCGGTCAGGGCCCCGACGCCCTCGACGATCAACCGTTGGTCGGGGGCCACCGTGCCCCATCCGTCCGGGGCGCTGGTCGACCAGTTCCAGCGTTGCCACCGTCCCGGCCTGCCGGCGGCGCGCGGCTCCAGCAGTTCGCTGCGCACGTGGTCGACGGTCCAGACCAGGCCGTCCCAGC
Source organism: Mycolicibacterium mageritense (assembly GCF_010727475.1). NCBI lineage: Bacteria > Bacillati > Actinomycetota > Actinomycetes > Mycobacteriales > Mycobacteriaceae > Mycobacterium > Mycolicibacterium mageritense. Next base: position 867,416 of record NZ_AP022567.1, on the reverse strand, counting down.
CGGGGTAGATGTCGTCGAGGCGCACCAGCGTGGCCGACGGCAACCGCCGCAGCAGCTCGTCGGCCAGCACCGACTTGCCTGACCCCGAACGGCCGTCGATCAGCACCGTGGCGGCGTCGGCGGCCGCCAGTTCGCACACCCGATCAGGGATCGTCCACGCACCGGTCATCGCCCGCGATCGTAGCGGCGCGTGGCACTCGGCCTACCCGCGCTTTCCTGGTCGTTGCGCCTTCGCGATGAACCGGATGATGAGAGCCGCCACGACGATCAACAGGAACGGTCCGTAATACTCCGGGTAGGTGATTCCGCGGCGCCAGTAGGCGATGAAGAACGTGAACCAGATGATGTAGCTTCCGGTGAGGTGCAGTCGCTTCCACGTCGCGTATCGCATCCGCTTGGCGACGCGGTCGAACGACGTGATGGTCAAGGCGATGAGGAAGACATATCCGATGGTGTCGAGGACGTAGACACCGCGCGGCGTGTGTTCGACGCCCGCCTCGAATCGCTGCGTGTTGAGAACGACTGTGGCGACGATGCAGGCCGCGTGCACGACGTGCGATCCGGCGAAGGCCACACCGAGGTAGCGCCGGTTACGGCGAATCCACTTGGTGGTGGCGGTCGGCCATAGCTGGTACAGCGACGACGCGGTGAACGCAAGCAGGAACAAGATGGCCGACGTGCGAGCGGTGATGCGGATGCCGAGGTTGGCGCCGTTCGCCCCGCCGACGGCAGTCGCTGCGATGGCGGTGATGATCGCGACCGCGATGATCAGGATCCACGTCAACCGCCAGCCGTTCAGTGCGGCGGCCATTCGCTGACCCACGCTGGAGGGGCGAGCGTCGGTCGAGTAGTCGGTGATGGTCATGCAGCCAGTCGACCAGCGCCACATCATCTAGTCCAATGAACGTTTGTAATCCAAGCCATCTATGAAGTTGATGATCGCTTGTTCAGGTGAAGTCCATCGGCGTCCACTGCAGCGCCGACTCCCAATCGGTGCTCCCGGTCGCCCAGCCCCACAACACCCGTTGGGCCAGTTGACGATCCGCCGTCACCGCGCCGTAGTGGTGGTCGGGGCCGCCGCGGCGATGCTCGACCTCCACCAGCTCGCCCGGCGTGAATCTGGATTGGATGTAGTGGTGGTCACGGCGTTCGATGATGACCCACGGATTCTCAGGGTGGGGATGGTCGAACAGTTCCGCCAGCAGCCCAGGGCTGAGGTACGGCACGTCGTGTCCGTCGCCGAGCTGCGTGGTGATCCTGATGTGACCCCGCGGGTCGTAGAGCCGGCCGACTTGCGGATCGTAGAGGCCGAACCCGTGATCGCGGGTCAGCTCCAGCATCGCGGCCCGGTTCTCGGGTATCGACCAGATCGAAGTCGGTACCACCGCGCCCCTGGCGTCACCGTCGAGGGGTGCCACGCTGAGAAACCCTGATTCGTCGTCGTTTTGGTAGCCGTACTTTGCGTTCAGTTCATCGATGAACCGTTGCACGGAGTCCGGGACCGACGTGTCCGGCTGCTCGCACATCGCGTTGTGCAGGGACAGCGCCTCTTCATGGGTGCCGATCAGTTCGGGGATCAGCACGGTGAAGTCGTAGCTCACTCGCGGGCTCCTTGTGGCGGTTGGCCCGCCACCCCGACAGGCCCAGGCTCACGACGCTACGCGGCGTCCTTGTCCTTCTTGGGTGCCGAGTCTTTCTTGGCCGTTGTGTCCTTCTTCGGTGACGACTTCGGGGCGGCATCCTTGACCGCCTTCTCGACCTTGCCGGCGGCATCCTTGACGGTGTTCTGCACCTTGTCGATGGTGGCCTGAACCGACTTCTTGACGGGGTTGCTCGGATCGGCAGCGTGACGGCCCTGCTTCGGCGTGGCCTTGAGCGACTCGGTGACCTTCTTCAAACCCTTGGACAGCTCGCTATCCTTGACGGACTCCTGGTCCAGGCCAAGGGCTTTCGCGGCATCCTTGAGTGGTGTCGGCTTCTTGGTGCCGGTTGCGGTCTTGTCGTCGTTCTCGTCGGCGTCGCTGACCACGTTGAGCGTGCGCAACGGCTTGTCGAGCGACGGCAGCGAATTGATCTTCGGCGACTGGCCTGTGCTGAGCGCGTTCACCGTGCTGGGCAGGTCGACGTTCTGTTGTTTGATTCCTGCGCGCGTGTCGTCGACGGCGGTGTTGACCTGGCCTGTGACGCCGTCCATCGCCTTGGCGAACGGCCGAAGGATGTTCTCGCCGCCGTCGAAGACGGGGTTCAGGCCCGTCTGCACCTGACTGAGGACATCGCGCAGCGCGTGCGCGACCGCGAGGCTGGCGGCGTTGTGGTAGACGGCGTCACCGATGTCTGCACCGCCGAGGACGAGTTCTTGCTTCTCGGGCGAGAGGAGATTGGCCTTGAGGCCGTTGATGGTGGCGTTGAACAGAGCCTGCGGAACCTGCAGGCTCTGCTCGTTGGTGATCGGGCTCTTCCAGATCTCCGCCTGCACCCCGCCCATGTCGAAACCACGGGTGAACGTCGGAATCCCGTTGTTCTCTTCGAGATTCACGTCCTGATAGCCCAGCGCGACAAGCTGCGTCAGCGCATCCTCGAACGACGAGCTGACCGGTGTGGTGATGTTGAACCCCGGCAGGTAACTCAGCAGCCGGGGCGCGGCCTGGAACGGCTCGAGCAATGGGAGGTTGCCGGAGTTGTACGTGACGTAGGTGTTGGTGCCGACAATGCCGGGAATCGGCGGGATGTGAAGGAAATCGAAGATGTCGTCGACGATCGGAATCGCCGATGTCCCTTGCCCTCCCGTCGGATCAAGCGTGACGCCGAGCGCGTTCAGGATTCCCGGGCCGAGTGGACCCAACGAGCCGAGCGCGCCTGCCCACGCCGCGGCGTTGTTGTCCGGGATGAGGTACGTCGGCATCACGAGCGTCATGGCGGAGTTCGCCCACGACACCGGATTCAACGACGTCGGCGCGTCCGACAGGAAGTCGTACGCGGCCGTGATGTCGATGATCGAGAAGTTGAGGATCTTTGACGGGTCGTCGGTGTCGTCGGCGTAGCTGTTCCCGCCGTTGCCTTCTTGCTTACCGTCGGGGGTCGACAGATTGAGGCCGGCCAACTCAGTGAATGGCGTCATGAGAGCCAACAGGCCGCCACCTGGACGGGAGGGGTTGCGCACCATCACGGCAACGATCGCAGTGACGCCATCGGGCCACGAATCGTCGCCGGATTGAACGGCTTTGATCATGTCGCGCAGGGCCAATGAAGTGTTGGTACCGCCGAAGCTCTCGGCAAGGATGAATGCGCGGCGTTGGTTGAGGATCGCAGGTGGATTATCCGGAACAAGCCAGTCCGGGATCCCGAGTCGATCGACCGCGAAGTCGAAAGTCCCCTCCAACCCATTGACCGCGTCGTACGTGCCCTGCGGTCCGGCGCCCGGCACCCGCATGTCGACGAGGCCGTTCGGCCCGACCACAAGACCCAGCAGTCCCTGCAGGGTGTTGATGGTCTGGATCATTCCTTCGGTGTTGGGGAGGAGCCCCAGCCCGGTCTTCGCGGTGTCGAGCGCGGCGTCCGGGCTGCCGAGGCCCGCGAGGCTCGCCAACTGGAACATCGGGCCGACCCCGTAGAAACCGGCGAGCGCCGCCAAGTCCACGTCATGCTGCACAACTGGCAACGGAGCGGCACTGCTCGGCGAGCGGTTGGCGAAGGCGTCCGGGACGGGGGTTGTCAGCCCCACTGTCAGTGCTGCGGACGTGGCCATCACCGCAGCTGTGACGGCTGCTGCCTTGGCATTACGGAGACGTGGAGGGGTGGGCTGTGACATCGGCACGCTTCGCCTTCGGGTGTGAGCTCGCTGACAGGTTCCCGACACGGTAGCAATACATAGCCTGTTTAATCTCCAACCTTGAGAAATTTGACGTTCGCGTCATCTTGGGGTAGGGGCTGCCGACTTCTGCGACTCGGCTGTGGGCCTGCTGTGAGGTCTCGTGAGTGGCTGCCGAACAGCCGGTGAACATCGCTCATCGGATCTTTCCTCCCGGGCTGCCCTGCCTTACGTTTCGCTGCGGACAGCGGCACAGCTGCCGCATAGGGTCTGAAACCATCTGTGGCGCAAGGCCACTCATGAGAGGGAACGGGCATGGCAAAACATCGGAAGATGTCCGAGAAGACCGTCCGGACGCGGACGTTCGTCGGTGGCATCCTGGCGGGCGGTGCCCTGTTGGCGGCCGGGCCGGCCGGCTCAGCCCTGGCCGACACCACCCAGGCCGCCGCGGACTCGACGAACCCGTCCGCGAACGCCGTGAAGCGTCCCGATCTGGGCAACCCGGCGCCCGGCGTGCGTGCCACCCAGGCCGTCGGCGACCGGGTATTCAACCAGAAGACCCCGGTCAACAAGGCCCTCGATGACAGTGCTCTGGGGCAGGTGTACCACATCAACTTCGGCACTCCGGACGGTGGAATCGACACCAGCACCGGCAAGGCCGCGCCCGCGGGCGGCGCCAACGGTGTCGTCAAGGGTGAGCTCAACGTCAACGCCGGCAAGTACTACTACGACCAGGCCCAGTCCGCCGGGATCCCGTTGCCCGACGAGAAGGATCTGCCGGGTGTGCTGCCGAAGGCGCTGAGCGGAAACACCTCGGCGGTCAACAAGAACGCCGGGCCGACCTCCAAGACGTGCACGGTGGGCAAGACCAGCGTCAGCGCTCAGGCGGCCAGCTGCTGATTCATCGCTTTCATCGTTGACAAGAACGGGCGGACTCAAATGAGTCCGCCCGTTCGCTCGGTGCGCATGGTCAATGCCAAAGGCAGGCAGGATGTCACGGGGGATCAACGGTCAGCTATCGACCGCTGTGGTGCCCCGTTCGGGCCGGCTCCGCTTCGCATCACGAATCGTCGTCGTCCTGCTCGGGCCGGAGCAGCTCTTCCGGGTGATGGGCGTGATTGAGGGTGTCTTGCCCGACGTCCAGTAGCGGTGGCGGTTGCCAGTGGACGCGGCCGTCGGCGCCGATGCTGGTTTTCCAGCCGGTTTCGAAGGCCAGCAGATTGTCCGGCCCGCATCCGAGTCCGAGGCCGGTGATGTCGGTCTGCCCGTCGGCGACCCAGTCCCGATCCACGTGCATGCCTTGGCATTCGGATGCGGGCAGGGGACACCCCGGCTTGGTGCAGCCGTTATCGCGGGCGATCATCACCAAGCGCTGTGCTTTGCTTGCCAATCGCTTCGCCCTACCCAAGTAGAGGGGTTGAGCCGTGTGTTCTCGGTACACGAGCAGGTAGTGCTCGGCGTGGGCGCCGAGGCGGATCATGTCCGGAATCGACATCGTGGTGCCCACATTCGTGCGGGCCAGGCCGGCCTTGGCTGACAGCTCGGCCAGGGTGGTGGACACGACGAGGGTGACGGGCAGGCCGTTGTGCTGTCCGAGCTTTTTGGACATCAGCAGATCACGCAGGATCACCTTCAGCGCATCATGGTTGCGAAGTGATCGGCAGCGGGTGTCCCGCGACGCCGGCGTCTGCGGCTTGAGCCCGATCGCCCGGTCGTAGGCATCGCGCCGCTGGGCACGCTCTTCCGGGGCGATGTTGGGGCGGGCCGAGGCCTGGTTGAATTCGTCCCAGCGTTGTTCGGCGTCGGCTTGCCGGCGCTCGTGCTCTTCGGGTGTGGGTGGGGGCGCGTCCATCGCGGTGTCCCACTGCGCGCGGACGTCGCTGGGCGCGGGGTCATGCTCAGCATCTTGCGCCATGACGTCGGCCAGCGAGAGCTGCGTATCGACAGGGGATTCGGCAGGCTCGGCCGGCGGCGTCACCTCGGATGGCTGCGGTGCAGGGACATCGATGTCGTCGAGCGGGCTCAAGTCGGGTTCGTTGAGGGGCTCGGCGTCCTCGGGGTTGTTGACACCCGGCGCTGCCCACACCTTCAAGGCCAGAAGCAGGTAGCCGGCCAGCTCCGAGTCCAGATAGCCATGGAACTCCACCAGCCCATCGGCATCTTGGGGCCCGAAGTGGATGCCGGGTTTGTGGGCGGGCAGATCCGGGCCGTCGCCGTCCTGATTCCATAATCGCAGGGCGTGATTGCCGATATCGCGCAATGCGAGTGGGGTGACGCTGCGCGCCGCTCGAGCCAAGATCTGTTCCAGTTCTGCGCACTTGGCTGCGCTGGCGTACTTCGCTGCTTTGCTTACTGTCGAACGGATTTCGTCCACGTGGCAGTGATTGATTGCTCCGTCGGCCAGCGCTTGCGCGGTGTTGGGCAGGACCGGTTCAAGCGGTTGCCCGTCAATGGCGCAGCGGGGCCCGAGGTCCGCGGCCTCAGCAATGCGCTGGTTCGCCTCAGTCTTGGATATCTGCATGCGGATCATCAGAACTTCGGCCCAGGTGCGTGCCCCGATCTCTTTGGGCGTTGCCTGGGCCTGCAGCGCGGCCAGGATCCGGTGATCGACGTTGGCGGTGATGCGGGCCGCGTGCTCACGCCGAGACTGGACGTCGAGCAAGACAGCCGGTGTCAACTGTGTGAAGTCCAGCCCGACGAGTTGCTTGCACGCGGCGTCGTACGCAGCGAAGGCCGCGGCCACGACCTCCGGGTAAGTCGCCTGATTCGCAAGCATGTTCGAATATTAGCGCGACGCACCGACCGGTGACGTAGTTATCCACAGGACGCGCTTTATCCACAGATTCCGTGAAACCTCTTGACAATCAGCGAATCACGGTAGCGGCCGGGGTCCGTCAGGCGTCGTTCGCCCGCCATTCGGCCGTGCGCTCGCGGGATGCTTCGGTAAGTGCCTTGCGGGTGTTGTCCGCGTCGAAGTCTTTCCCGTACACCGGAGTTCCGGGCTGCTGACGCCACGATTCCGAAATCGGACCGGCGTCGACGGGTTCGAATCCGAGTTGATCGACGATGTCGTGGACCAGCTCGCGGCCCGGTCCCTGCTCGCCGGCGACTGGAAGCGCGATGCGGTTGGGTGTCCCAGCGGGCTTTCCCTTTTCCAGCAGATGCTTCCAAAAGATCCCGTTGAAGACTTTGAACACCGGTGCGCCGATCTGTTCGGAGACCCACTCGCTCTCGGTGAGGCCGTCCTCGATCGCGGCGATCTTGCCGTCGCGCTGCTGCGGGTAGTAGTTGTTGGTCTCGATCACCGGGGCACCGGGCTTGCGCGCATCGACGATCCCGTCGGCGAGGTCAGGGACGTTCTTCTGCGGGATGCTCACGATGACGAGATCGGCGTCAGCCGCTGCATCTTTGGCCCACACCGCAGTCGCACCGGTCTCTTGTGCGAGGTCTGAGAGTGTCTCTGGGGAGCGGGAATTCGCAACGGCCACCTCATGGCCGAGTTCTCGCAGCCGACGCGTCAGGGTGCCGCCGATATGTCCAGCGCCGATGATTCCGATCTTCATGCATCGCCTCCGTGCGGTGTAGTCGTCCTCGGTCGTGCAACATCGAGCATGGTTTTGTCATTCCGCCGCATTGATATCCGATCATTGCGATTCGCCGCCGTCGACGACCAGTTCACTCGCGGTGATCCAGGCAGACCGGCCGGAGGCCTACCGGACGCGAAACCGGTGCACCGTAGGGGTCAGTTGGTGTCGTCGTGGAGCTGGTCGACCCGGGAGACTCCGTCGATGCCTGCCAAGACGCGGTTTGCGTGAAACACCCGAGATCCCGACAAGGTCATGGTCACGCCGACGTCCGCAGTTGTTCCGAGATGCTGTGTGGAGCCGGATGAGTCGGTGGCCAATGAAGTCAGATGCCAGCCATGTTGATCGCAGGCCTCCAGAAGTTTTCGCAAGATCCCGCGACCGTCCTCATAGAGGACATGAATATGTACCGAGCCTGGCATCCGGGCAGTGGCTCTACGTGCCAGCGGCGCAATGCCGACGACGATGACGAAGTGCAGCACAGTCACAACGATCGCCAAGAGCAGTAGTCCCGAGGCAGCTGCCATGCCAATGGCGGCTGATTCCCAGATTGCTGCTGCGGTTGTCAGGCCGACGACTGCGCCGCGGCGAGTGATGATGATGCCTGCACCGAGAAAGCCGATACCTGAGACGATTTGAGCCGCGACGCGGGATGGGTCGAGGACCACCGAGCCTGCGGCGACGACGTCTCCGAACCCGTACTTGCTGACCAACAAAATCAGGGCCGCGGAGGTTCCGACGATGGTCTGGGTGCGTAGCCCAGCGCTCTTACCTCGGATCTCGCGTTCCAATCCGATGAGCGCGGTCAACCCGAAAGCGGCCACCAACTCGACGATTTGACGGGCTCCTTGCCCCGTTCCGGTGAAAAATCCGTCAGCCAACAAGGTATTCATATCCTCGACGCTAACCGCCGGCATCAACCGTTTCCGTCCCGCGCGGTGCCCGCAGAGGCGCTCACGAGTGATGCGATCACGAGCGGCGCAGGTGACCGCTCGGCCACGTTCCGGACGCGGACGTCCGTCGTTGTCATCCTGGCGACCGGTCCGGCGGGCTCACAACGCAACAACGGGCGGACTCATCTGAGTCCGCCCGATTTCATATGAGCTCAATCTTCGTATTGTTTGCGGCGCTTCTTGCGCTTCACCCCGACGCTGCCCCACAGCGAGAAGCCCCGAATGTGCACCCTGGGGGCGCCGGGCGTCCCCTTTCCGGTCACGTTGTGGTCGAAGCTGCCCATCACGCCGTGGCCGTTGACGTCGACGTTGACTTCCGGGGGGACGAGGATGGTTTGCCCCCCGAAGATCGAATAGGTGCGGATCTCCACGTCGGGCGCGGTGAAGTCGGCATATCGCAGGTCGACCACGCCGCCGCCGAACAACGCGAACGTCGTCAGCTTCATCGGCACATTCCACCGGCCGCGGCGTTCGAAGCCGCTCATGATCGCCAGCAGCAACGTCGAAGGTGCGGGACGACAGACACCGTTGCCCTGAATGGTGGCGCCGGGCAGGTCGTAGCTGAGGCGCGCGAGCTCGGCACAGGTTTCCGCCGCGTAAGCCTTTGCCAGCCGATCTTCGTATTCCGTCATGGGGAGCCGGCCCTGAGCGGCGGCATCGGTGAGCAGCTGCGCCACCTGAATCCGGTCGGTGTCAGCAGCTCGCATCGACCTGTTCTGCGACGCTGAAGTGCTCATCAGTCGTCAGCCTACGACGAACATTTCTACATGCAAGGCGGTTGACCAAACTGTGCTCTCGGTCGCGTCGGTCAGGTCGGCCGATCACCAAACTTTATGCGGCCGCAGCCAGATATTCCTGGAAAGTTTTTGTGCCCGCCGCGTTCGTCGGGACCAGATTGGCGCCAGTTTTGTAACCCGCGACGATCTTGCCCGGGATGGTGAGACTGACCACGCGGCGGCCGCTACCCCGTGCCGCGAGGTACATGCGGCCCAATTCGGCATGCTCGTGCACCTCCGGACCGCCGATGTCGGGAGCCCGGCCCGACGGTTCGGCGTCGATCAACTCGACCAGTCGCGTGGCGACGTCACGAGTGTCGATCGGTTGGAATCGCACGCCGCGCAACGCCAGTAGCGCCGGGAAGAACCGTTGCCCCCGAAAGATCGCCTCGATCAATTCGTGGAACTGCGTGGCGCGCAACACAGTATGGCCCAGGCCGGACTCGGCCAACGTTTGCTCAACCTGCAGCTTGGTCTTGTAATACGGCAGCGGGATGGCGTCGATTCCGACGATCGACACGTAGATCAGATGCCCGACGCTAGTGCGGCGCGCGGACGCGATCAGATTGCGCGCAGCGACAACATCTTTGCCCCCGGTCGGTTGCGTGGCGCAATGGATGACGACGTCGGTGCCGTCGAGTGCCGCGTCGAGGCCAGTGCCGGCGTGCAGGTCGCCCTGATGCCAATGCACGCCCGTGTAGCCGACGCGTTCGTGGCGACTCAACGCCCGGACCTGGTGCCCGGCCGCGGTGGCCTCCGGGACGACGTGGTGGCCGAGGGTTCCTGTTGCTCCGGTGACGAGAACGGTCCGAGCCATACAGCCACGTTACGGCCGACTGGGGTCGATGGCGGGGGGGAAACGAAGAACGCCCCGCACGAGCGCTGACTCCGGCGGGGCGTTCGTTCAACAGCGGCCTACTCCTCGGCTGGCGGGAACGCCTTCTCCCAGGCGCCGATGCCATCGTTGTTGGGATCGAATGCCCGCTCCCACGGGCCTTGCCCGTTCGAATCTTGGAAGGCGTTTTCCCAGATGCCAACGCCATTGGCATTGGGATCGAAAACCTGATTCCAGATGGGCCGGTCCGAACCGCCAACGCAGGGCGCGCAGTCGAAGTTCATGCCGCCCGGGTCGGCCATCGCGGGGGCGGCGAATGTGAGCGGGGCCGCGATCAACGCGGCGCCGATGAAGGTGGATCGAAGAATCATCTTGCGTCCTTGGCGTCGATGCGCCGTGGCCGGCGCGGGCTCCTGAGAAGTTTGCTAATCAGTGCCGTCAACTGTAGGCGATTGTGAGCTTGATCACCAGTATTCGTCCGAAGTTTTTCCGATAGGAAGGATGTCGATGGATAGTTGCTAGGTGAAGTATTTATCCAGTAAATGATGGTTGTTGTGATTGACCACGTCGGGCCATACGCGATTCGTGCGGGAATTCCGAGCGTGGAGCGCAACCCTGTTGTCGGGCGCCGAATCTGGATGCCCTTGCCTTTTGCTAGTTTCGCCGAGTCTTCTTGCGTGTGCTCGACGTCGTGAGCCCGCTCGGATTGGCGGCGTATCACTGTGGGCCACAACGAACGACGCCCCGCCAAAGCCTGAGGCTGTGACGGGGCGCCAAATCCGGTCGAGTCATCCAAACGGTGAAAGTGCCTTGGTGATGCTGTCGACGGCGTTCTCCCAAGCGCCCTTCGAGTCGCTGCCTGGCCAGACCTTCTCCCAGGGTCCGATCGACGTCGCTTTCTCCCACGGGCCCTTGCCGTCGCTGCCGCCGAAGACCTTCTCCCACGGAGCGTTGGCGGTCGCGGCTTCCCATGGCCCGGCCGAGGTGATCGCCTCCCATGGGGCTTGCGGTGTGCTCGAGCTCGATGAGTCGCCCGTCGAAGCGGTCGACGGCGACGACGCCACCGCAGTGGTCTGGCCGGACTCCGGTGGCTTGCACGGGTTCGAGCAACCCACGGTCGTGGTGGGCTTGGCCATCGCGGGTGCGGCGAACGCGAATGGCGCCGCGATCAGAGCGGGGCCGATGGCGGTGCGGCGGAGAAGCATCTGGATCCTTCGGGTTGTGCGCACGAGGCCGTCGGCGCAGGTGGTGAAGTTTGCTAACTATGCGCTGAACTTAATTGACGAGAGCGCTGTTCGCGATCCGGAGAGAATGTGAGTTCCGTCGCTCTTTGGGGTCAATTGGTGGCTACATCACCCCCTGTGAACAGCGTGGTGTTGGGTCGGCAGCAGATCCGCGGCGCGTAGCCGTGGAGGTGGCCGCCGGGTTTGCTGCCGAGTGCTGGGCTGTATCGGGTGTGACGCTTCACGTGTTTGCTGAGCTCTGGCTTTGTTGGTCGCAGCGATCGTGCGCGGTGCGCCAAGGGACGGCGGCTTGGCGCGCGATTTTCGGTCGGCGGGCGGGCTGGGCGATGAGGGTGGAGCGCGGCACGATCACAGAAATTTCTCGCCGCTGCGTCAATATGCAGCATCGTGGGGTTGAACGTCTCGAAAAATCCCACGTTGAGCTTGGGTTTACGTCGTGCGTCTCAGGCTTTCCTAAGGTACGGTCTCCGCAACGGCGCGGCGTATTCCCCGCCCGGGCGTGATCAACGTTACTTGCGGCCAAGGAGCCGCATGAGAGGGGCAACCAACGATGTGGGCGAAGATTCCTGCCGCCACGGCGTCCATCGCATGCGCGGCATGCATTGCTGCGGCTTCTGTCGCAGTGCCGGTGATGCAATCGTCTGAAAGTCTCGTGAAGACGATTTCATCTGAGGTGAATCTGTCCGCTATCAACTTCGGTGCTCTCGACTGGCTGAGCGCGATTCCTCAGTACGAGGCCTTGATTACCGGAGATACCGAAGCGCAGCTCGCGGCGCTGGGTGAGTTGGATCTGCTGAACGGTATCCCGGGCTACCTGGCATTGCTCGGAGGTGACTTCTCCGGGCTTTCGTCGGTCGATGGTGTCACTGCATGGGTGGATTTCGTTCAGTCGGGCGGTGATTTGCACTCGTTCACGACGATCGAGGATGATCCGACGACTCCGAACGTAGATGAGACTCAGGCTGGTTACGCAGCGCTGAATGGAACCGAAGCTTGGCAGAACTTCCTGACAACCGGCGACCTGTCGGCAGACGGGCTGGGCGGCATCGACGCCTTCAGTGCAATTCCGGCCTACGCGACACTGCTCGACAGCGAAGCTACGCAAGATGAGAAGGACGACGCTCTCGAGAGCCTCGACCTGGTTAGCGCGATTCCCTCGATCCGAGACGGCGATTTGTCGGGGCTTGACTCCCTGAATGCGATCCCGGCCTACCAGACGGCATTCGATAGCAGCAAGAGTCCGGGGACGCGCGCTGACGCGCTCAGGAGCCTGGATCTGATTAGCGCGATCCCCGAATACCTCGGTCTGCCGACGGCGAAGGAGGAAGCCGAAGAAGAGGCAGATGCGGCGCCGTTGGCAGCCAAGGTTGCCGCTCCGGAGACCACGGCCACCGAGGAAGAGCCTCAGACCACCACGCCGCTGAAGCAGCTGTCGCAGACGATCACCCAGTCGCTGCCTCAGGCCAACGTCCAGGCACCGGCGGCTCCCGCTGCGGAGGAGCCCAAGGCGTCGACGAGCACATCGAGCACCAAGACCAAGCAGGCGGCCGCCGAGCAGCCTGCTGGCACTTCCAAGGGTGGCGGGTCGTACTCGGGCAGCTTCAAGCCGGAGCCGATCGTCCTGTTCGGTAGCGGCAAGGGCAACGGCGCCGACAACGGCATCCGCGGCTGGGGCGAAGGCCTCAAGAAGCTGGGCATCGGTGGCGGTGACACCGAATCCGCCGGCGGTGAGAGCGGCGGCGAAGGCGCCGAGTAACACGCACGTTCTAGAAACATCGGGCGGACTCATCGAGTCCGCCCGATGTTTTGTTTGGGGCGCCTGTGGATGGACACGGTTCGCCCGCTGACCCAACGCGGTTCCACGTCCGCGGCGGAGATCAGCTGGGCATCGGTTCGCCGGTGTAGTCACCGAATGACCACAAGTTGCCCTCAGGGTCGCGTACGGCGAATTCGTTTGCCCCATAATCGGTTTTGGCCAGCGGGCGGACGATTTCGGCCTCATGTGAAAGAACCCGCTCGTAGAGCGCATCCGGGTCGCTGGTGACGACATACCCGCCGGCGGTTCCCGGTTCACGGGACCAGTCCGCGCCGGGTTTGTGGCTGCCCAGCATGATGCCGCCGCTGCCCTCGGGCCAATTCAACTGAGCGTGGTCGACTCTGTCGCCGTCGCCGTAGCGGGCCACGACGACAAACCCGAACGTGTCAACGTAGTAGTCGATGAGCTTGGGAGCGTTATGCGCCTGAAGTGTTAACCAGACAGTCGGATTCGAGGTAGTCATAGTCCCACTGTGACCCGAAGCTGTGTCCGCCGTCTTGGATGTTTCCGAACTCTTCGGCCAGCCAGGCTCGCGGCGGCACTCCGGCGAACCGGACGAACTCGCGCGTCAGATGAGCCTGGTCGCAATATCCGGTTTCCGCCGCAACCGCGGCCAGATCAACCCCGCCATGGCGCGCTGCCGCTGCGATCTTGTTGGTGGCGTGTTGAAACCGCATCAGCATCGACACCGTCTTCGGCGATCTGCCCACTTCCCGCTGGAACAGGGTAGTCAAGTGCCGTGCACTCACACCCGCGCGATCTGCCAAGTCGCCGACCGGAATTCGACCCTGGGTACGCTCCAACAGATGCCAGGCATATGCGACATCGGGCCGCACGGTCACGTCGTCGCGTCGCCGCCTGGCATCTACGAGGAAATCAGCCACGGTCGCGAACACCTTGGGCCACTGCCGCGCTTCTGCGACACGCTCGGCGAGTTCGACCGCGCGACGGCCGAGCACATCGACCGCGGCGTAATCGGTGACCGACAGCTCGGCACTGGGCACGCCGAACAGCGAGCGTGACGCCAATGGGTGTACTGCCAGCTGCACACCGGTTTGGCCACGCCGCTGCTGCACATGGCTGGCGTGCAGGTGCAGGCCGCCGAGGACAAACGGGTTGGGCCGTGCAGCAGCCAACCCGTCACGGGTCGATGCGGCCTCCACTCCGTCATCGAGGCTGACAATGAACGTCAACATCGACGACGGCATACCGCGGTGCACCGTCTCGGGCACCTCCAGCGCCCGATAGCCCACCATGGAAGTGACGCCTGGCGCGCTGCGCGGCGGCGCCACCACGAACTCCCAGCTGTGCTGTGCTTCGCTAGCCATCAACAGCAACGCTAGCGCGGCACTGCGGTGACGCCAGGTCCAATACCTATTCAACTCCGCGTCGTACGACGTGTGTTCACAACGCGAACTAACAGGTCAGGTGGGTGATGCGAAGTGCGTGTGCGACATCGGTGCTCCGAACCGATTGAGGTGCACATCGGCGCGGAACCGGTGACGTGGGTGCTGACCCAGCAGCTATGGCCGAGTCAGACCGGTGTTGTCGGCGCTAACTCCGGGCCAGTAGAGCGACAGATCTTGGTGCGCTCAGCGTGTGTCCGGGCCTGATAGATTTCAATCAGCAAACTTGCAGGTGTCGCTCATGGCGGGGTGGGGGTCTCGATGGCGGATGGTCTACGGGTTGATGTGACGACCGTGCAAGCGGCCGCTGACCGGATCGATGTGGCAGCTGAAGGTCTGCGGTCCGCCCATGGCGCAGTCCATGAACGCATCGCCGCTGCTCAGAGCGGATGGATTGGGGCCAGTGGTGCCGCGCTCACTACGGCAACCGGTAAGTGGGAGGAAGAATCCGCAGCTCGCTACACCGAGTTGATTGGGCATGCCGCGAAGTATCGATCGGCGGCAACCAGCTATGTCACCACCGACGATGGTGAGGCTGGAGACGTTGAAGCTACGGCCGCAGCAATGAGGCTGTAACACGGTGGGCGAGCTGTCGATGGCTGATGTCGATCAGTGGCAGCCTGACAAGATCGATGAGGTGGCCGACGCGCTGGCAGAACGAGCCCGCACCGGCGGACAGACAGCTGAAGACTTGCGCGGCCTGCACGACATGGCGACATGGGAGGGCGATGCGGGCGACGCAGCCCGGCAAGCGATAGACAAGTCGGCCACCGAGTTGGAGACCTCGGCCCAAAACGACACCTTAGCCTCGCTGTTTACGAAGAAGTCCGTCAGCGATGTGCGCGCGGTCAAAAACTCACTCAAGTCGATCGTGGAGGACGCGGCAGCAGAGCCTGCGGTGTCAATCAACTTGGAGACCAACACCATCACCCCGCCGGACACCACCGGGTGGGAGGAAGACGAGGTCACCAAGCTCAGGGAGAAGATGGCCGACCTGGAGGACCGGATCGTCGCGATGCTGGCCGCCGCCGAGGAGGCCGATAGTGATCTCGGACGGGTGATGACCGCCGCGGCCGGCGGTGATCCGCAAACCCCGGCTGAACAAGGCTCCACCGATGGACAATCGTTGCAGGACGGCAAACTCACGCCGGAGGAATCGGCGAGGCTGACTGAGAACACCACCTTGACACCGGAGCAGGCTGATGCGCTCGCCCGGGGCAATCTGGTGCTGCCGGCCAGTCAGATGGAGTATCTCAATCAGGTGGCGCGCTCGCTGGATGGTAAGAGCACGCCCGAAATTCGCGCATTGATGGATTCCCTTGGGGTTGACGGAGATCGGTTGCAGGACGCGTTGCAGCTCGTGTCCAACGAACATGTCAGCGCCGCGGGAGTCGATCCGTCGCTCAAGCCCGGTGATCCGGGATATGTACCGCCGAAGGGCAGTTTCGATGCGCTGCCCGACGCGGTACGCCGCGATCTGACCAAATACCCACTGGAGCATCTGCAATCGCCGGTGGGTGCCTACAGTCGGGCGCGCCCGGAACTGGCCGATCTGGCGGCCATGGCGAATCGGGGTAACCCTGCGTTGCAGCAAGGAACCTCGTTCGATCAAGCCATGCTCAAACAGGCCGAGGTGATGCTGGACAACTCCAAGATCCCTGACGAGCTGGCAAAGAAGAACCTCGGCCAGGATTTGGTGCCGTTCAACAAGGGTCAGGTCGATCCCACGCTGCAGGCGGTGCTCTCCGCGGCGGGAAGAGACCAGATCGCGCTACACGACACCCTGGCTGTTGGCCGTCGCTGAAGATGACGATGTCGGCGTCATCGGTGTTGATGACGATGTAGTGATGAGAACGCCCCGCTCGCTTGTGGCGAGCGGGGCGTTGGTGATCTCGGTGACGGGATCCTCGTCGCGGTGACGTGGTCGTCGCCGTGGTGACGCGGATTAGGTTCAGTCGGTTGCTGTTTCGCTGATGGCGATGCGGGCGGCTTTCTCCCCGACGATGGAATGCCCGGCGGCGAACGCGGCCGTGAGCGCGTGTAGGGCGAGGTTGTTGACCGCGCGCGGATGTCCACGGGAGGCGTTGTGGATCAGCGTCATCGCGTCATCGGCGAACAGCGCATCGGGCGGCCGGCGATCTTGGTGTGATGCCCGATGTAGTCGGCGGTGTCGGCCGCGGTCATGCCGGGCAGGGTGTAGCGCACGGCGACGCGCTGATCTAACGCGGCCAGCACCCCCAGGCGCAGTCGGTGCCGCAGGGTGGGTTGCCCGACCAGGACGACGGCGAACGGGGAACCACTGTCCATGTCGTGGTTGGTGAGCAGCCGGATCGCTTCGAGTTGATGATTGTCGAGCAGGTGGGCTTCATCGACGACGAGGACGGGTTGCGGCCCCGTTCGGCGTGCTCGGCGGCCAAGGCGTCGGCGGCCTGGGGAGCCAGCCGGGCGGTGTGAAACGCCGGGTGTGCCCGAGGTGGCCACGATGTGGGTAAGCATGCCGCGGACTCCGATGGTGGGGTTGGCGAGGTAGATGATGACGTGCCGCGCCGGATCCAAGGAGGTGGCCGCCGCGCGGATCGCGACGGTTTTGCCGGCGCCGACTTCGCCGGTGATGACCCCGATGGCGCATTGGTCCACACACCAGCCGATCCGGGCGATCGCTTCGCTGTGGCCGGGGTGGCGGTGCAGCATCGACGGGGCCAGATCCCGGCCGAACGGCATCCGGGTGAATCCCCAATGTGATTGCAGCCGTTGAATACTCACGCCGACACCCCGTCCTCGAACTCGCCATCGATGTTGTCAATGTCGGTGAGCGAGAGCTGACCGGGCAGATGATGATCACCGTAGAGGGCGTGATAGCCGATACGTTCATCGTCGCGTAGCTGCTCGTGATGGGCGGCGGCGGTCAACGCCAGGTAGTCGATCCCCGTCGTTGCCGGCGGGGTCTCGACGGTCTCGGGTCGGGCTTTCGGGTGGGCGTGGCGGGTGATGGTGTGAGGCACCGCGGCACCGAAACTCTGGCCGCCGTGGCGGACCTCGATCATCTCGAGGTCGAACGGGGAGAACACCAGCTCGACGCGGCGGCCGGCCAGGGCGGGGTCAACCCGGTAGGTGTTGGCGTGCAGGGAGACGGTGGCGGTCTTGGTCACCACCCGGAATTCCGACCACAGGAACGCCTCGGTCAGATCCGCTGCCGTCGGTAATGCCGGGTGCGCCCGACGCGTTCCCAGCCGGTCTCCCACCGGGCCAGCGGGATTGCCCGGTCTCCGAGTGCACCCGGCGGTGGTATTCGGTTTCCACCCACGCCATGAACAGCCGGTTGAGCTCCAACAGGGCGCCAGCATGGTCGACCCCGGCGGCGGCAAGGTCCTCGACGGTGGTGTCGGTGACCTCGACGAGGAACTGTTCGCGCACCGTCCGGAAGAACCGTTCGATTTTCCCGCGTCCTTGCGGCCGGCCGGGTGCCGAATGCACCAGCCGGATTCCGAGTTTCGCGCACGCCCGCAGCAGCCACGCATCAACAAAGGCCGAGCCGTTGTCGACGTAGACCGAGGCGGGCACGCCGCGGGCGGCCAGCGCGGGTTTCAACGCGGCGGCCAGGCGCACGGTGTCCTCGGCGAACCCGAACCGGTGCCCGACCACCAGTCGACTGTGATCATCCAGGAAGGCGAAGAGGTAGGTTTTGCGGTCTCCGACCCGCGGGCCGTGCAGGGCGTCGCCGACCCACAGCTCGTTGGGGTCGGTGGCTTCGAACCGGCCGAACACCTCACCGCTGGTCCCGGCGGCTGGGCCCATCAGTTCGCAGCGGTGGAAATGGCGCAACAACGTGGATTCCGAGGGCGCCCAGCCAGTGGCGGTGCGCAGGATACGGGCCACCTGCGCCGCGGTGCGCGAGGGGTTCTCCCGCTTCAACGACGCGGCCAACTCCAGCACCTGGACGTCGGTGCGGGTGGCCAGTCGCCGCGGTTCGGGCACCAGCGCTTCGAACCCGCCGGCCCGGTAGCGGCGGATCCAGCGGTCCAGGGTCGGTCGTGCGATCTGCACCCGGGTGCCGAACGGGTCCACATGGGTGCGCTGCGCGATCTCGCGGACCAGCCGGCCCCGCTGTTTGGTCGACAACCCCGCCTCCAGGGCGGGGCAGATCAGCTGATAGCGGAACAAGCCGATCGCCTGGGCCCGCTCCCGACGCTTGTGCTCTTCCAACGACACCGTCTCTCCTCACACAGTCAATGGCCCGGCCCGAAACTGTTTGTCGGGCAGGTGCCTTCGCGAGGATCACCGATTCCCACGTGGCGCATCAGGGGCAACTGGTGTTGTGAACGGCGCCGGTAACGCCACCGGCCAGTCCGATGCCAGCAGTCGGCCGCCGCTGACCGCGACCATCACCTGCGCCGGCGTCACCGCGCCCACCAACCCGGCCGGCCCGAACCGCTGCCCGATCGCCGCCGCCGCGGCATCGACCGCGGCCACCACGTCACCCCAGGGATAGCTCTGTTCGTCGGGGATCGTCACGTCGATCCCGATGAGCACCGCCATCTGAATGAACCGCGCCCGGATCGCCTCCAGTCGGCCGCTGGCCCGGCGCAGCCAGCCCCGCACCGTGGTCGCCGGAACGTTGAGTCCAGCGGCGATCCGGCGGTGCCCCACCCCCTGTGCGCGAGCAGCCAATGCCATCCAAATCTGTTCGGCTGCATACGCTCTGCGCAGCAGCACCGTGACCGGCAACAACACATGGGTCACCAGACACGATCGGCATCGCGCCCGCCGTGGCCGAACCGCACCGGCCAGACCCAGGCCCACCACGCGGCGAGTGCGGGCGAATCCCCATCCAGCCAGCACGCCCTGCGGGCACGCCGGGCAGCGGATCTGGCCGGCCGCCAGCCGGGACTCGACGCAGACCAGATCAGCCTCTACCGTCACCATCGGTGCCTCCGTGCACTACAGCGCGGCACCCTGCGAGCCCACCAAGACTTCAGCGGGGTGCCGCGCGACCCATCAGTTCCTCGTCACACTGATGGTGCACACGACCAAGATCAACCTGGCGACCACGCCAACGGTCACATCGGCAAGCTCAATGACGGATGAGTACCTCGTGGTCGTCATCCCGAGAGACGGTCAACACCCTGGCCGGCGCCGACGGCAACACACCGAACAAGACCATGATTGAGAACATGTTGACGCGGCAGTGGGCCGATGACGGGGCGGCGGCCTCTGGTTTGTTGACCGGTCTGGCGCCGGTGGGCAATCCGACCGATCTGACTGATCCGACGCAGGTGGCTCAAGCCACCCGGGCTGGGGAGATCGTGCACGCAGTCGATCAGTGGGCGAGCAGCCCCGGCAACGCGTCCAAGCTCCTCGACATTGCCGGCACCGAGGGCCAATCATTGGGTCAAGTCAATCCCGAACTCGCCCGAGGCCTGGCCGAGGCCAATAAGCCCTACCTAGATGACATGATCGGCAACAAACTCGACAACACCCTCGGCTTCAAGGCACTCGACGACGGGAGAAGTGACGCCGCGATGCCGAACACTCGTGACCTGTTTGCGGTGATCGACACCGACAAGCAAGCCGCCGAGACCCTCAACAGCCAGGCCTACCTCAACGGGCTGCAGTACGAACACCGGTTTGAGCAATCCGTCATCGATGGTGACACGGTCCGAACGGGGGATCTGCACAGTGCAGGCACGTTGCGTGGTGTGATCGATTCGGCGGCCAATATCGCCGACAACGACGCGATCAAGTACGGCAACCTCCAAGACGTCGACGCCTACAAGAGTCGCGGTGACTGGCTCGATCTCGCCAAGAAATTCGGCGGACAAATCCCAGGCGTCAAGGAGATTCTGGACGGATTCGGAAAGATGCCCGGCGACCCGCTCAAAGAGATGTTCGTCGGTGAAGCACCCACTGCCGACCCCGCCAAACCCATGACCATCTCCAGCTCCGACGCCATCCAACGCTCCGTCATCCAACACCTCATCAACGCCAACATCGGTGACGCCAGCAAGTTCGCCGAGTACAACCTCATCGACCCGAAGACTGGGATGATTAGGCCGTTCGACGCGATTAGCCAGGTTGATTTTCGGACCGCTGCCGACGCCTATTTCGACAGCCTTCCCGGAACCGTCAAAGGCGGTATCGACCGCTACGACGAGGGTTACACCAAGACATTGCCGATCCCGGACGCCAAGGTCCAACAGAAAGAGCCCGAGCAATGACCGCACCTTCGGTCAGGCGTCTGTGTATCGCCCTCGTACTAGCCGGGGTTGCGTTAACGGGATGCGGTACTGCGGGTAACCCAGAACTGAAACCGGCCGAGTCCACGTTTGCCAACTGGCCGGAACGGCTGCACGACTTCAGGTTTCGATGGACCGCCGAACCTGGCATCGACCTCGTGTCCGGTCCGGCCGTGCCGCTACGCGCGTATCTGGAGTCGCACCGGATCGGCGACATGACGGGTGACCCCCACGACGCTTACCCCGGTTTCGCCCGCGCCGTACCCCACCCCGGCAAACCGCGGGACGACTCCAGATCGGACCTTCCCCAAGAACTGTGGAACATACAACCCAGTACTGATTTCCCGGCGGTCACCTACAAACCGCTCCCGCCGAACAGCCGCTTCTACGGCAACGAGTACTTTCACATTCTCGAACTCAGCCCGACAGAAGACGGCAGCGGATACCGAGCCTACGTATGCGATGGCCGCTACAACACGCTTTATGGCGCCGACGACACCGGCACGTTCTCGTCGATCTTTTCCGCATGGGAGCCCGATGTAGACCGAGAGCTTTCCACGGTGAGGCTGTGGCGGGTGGAGTTCACCGACCACCCGACACCACCGCAACCGGACGCGCCAGCGGCCCCGGCCGCGCCGCAGCGAGGCCCAAACCCCGCCCCCCTGGGCGACGTTTTCGGCCCCTGGCAGATCACCGGCGCTCACGACGGCGGATCCTGGGGGCACAAGACGTATGACGGCTGGCAGGAACGCAGGCAGCAATGCCGCGACAAGATGCCGCACGACGCGGCCCAACGCCAAGCGATTTACGCAAGCAAACTCCAGACTCCACCCGTAGCGGAACCGGCGGTGCCTGGTTGGCCCGACGATGTCGCATGATTGCGAAGTCGTTGTACCTGACATCGCGGTAGAGCCCTCCCAGTGCAGTTCGTACACGGAAATGGGGTCGAGGTGGGTTGACACGGTATGCGACCGTCGACCCATGTCATGGGATGCGCCGGACCTGTGCTGGCAGTTCTCGGTTGGCAACGAGCCGCCAGATGATCTTCCCGTCGCGTGGGCGTCCGCGACTCGCGCCGTAGCCGGCGACCTTGGCTGTCGTCGGAACGGTCGACGCATCGGCTTTGACAACGTGATGTGGAAGATTGCGTCCGACAACGGGTGGGTTTGCGTGGGCTTCGCGCTAGGCGGCGACGCGGACGTGAATGCCTATCAGCGGTGCAACAGTTTTCGTCTGGACACCACAGTGGCACAGGCAACGGTGTGGTTGGCCGATGATGTTCAGAGCGAGCTGGCGGGCTATGAGTTCGTGCAATGGCCTATCGCGGGCACCCGAGTCCTGGTGCCGCTGATTATCGACAACCACGCGACGTGGGTCGATCCAAAGACCGACGCCGTCATCGCTCCCATCGGTGCGTTGTGCCGGACGGCGAGCCCATTGCTCACTACGGGCGAAAGCTAGACCGTCCGCGCACGGCGGACTGTACGTTTACGCCCCGAATTGGTACATGATTCGGCCGTCGGAGTTCAATTGCTCACCGGGCGCCGGACGCGGTTCAATGGTTACTGCGACGGCAAAAGTGGACAAACTGGGCAGATCCTGTGGTGGCCACCCAATGTGGACTTGCCGAACGGCCCAGTGACCAATTGGGACATGGGGTACCGAAATGACGCCTGAACAAGTCGCTGTCGCCGCAGAGTGCTTGAACATGGGCTTCGATGTTGCCGCCGGCCGGGCGTACGACGTCCGCGACGGGATCATTGGAGTCTCTAGCGATATTCGAGGCGTCGGGTCGGTGCTCGTAGGCCCAGACTTGTCAGTCTTGTTCTTCGCATCCTTTATCAGCCCTGAGGAGGCGCTCGATGTCTGGGAGACGGGCCGCAGAACGCCCAAAGAGTCCTTCGCTGCGCTGCATCAAAACAGGAACCCGCCTAACAGGGCGACCTAAATTCCCTGTCCGAGAGGGATGATTTGCTCCTCGTGTTCAGAGGCGCTGTGAACGCGTATCGCAGCGCTGTCGACGTCGACACCCAACACGGGTTGATCGGCGTCGGGGAGTGACATGACCGGATCCCGGGGCGGTGACGGCCGCACGCTTTTCGCCGGAACTGCTTGGTACTACGCGCGATACCGGCCGGACTATCCGGATGTGTTCTTCGCTGACCTGATCGCCCGGTTCCACCTCGACGGCACCCAACGACTGCTCGACCTGGGCTGTGGCACCGGCCAACTGATCCTGCCGCTGGCAGCACACGTTGCGGAGGCCGTCGGCATCGACCCCGAGCCTGCGATGCTGGACGAAGCGGCCAATCAAGCCCAAGCCTCTCAGATCACCAATGTGACGTGGGCACAAGGCAGTTCACAGCACCTTGCCAGTGATCTCGGGCGCTTCGATCTGGTGACGATGGGTCGCTCGTTTCATTGGATGGACCGCGAGCAAGTCCTGACTGCGCTCGACGCCGTCGTCGGTGATCGTGGTGGCCTTGTGATCGCCAACGACAGTTGCCTCGTTCGGCCGTCGACGCCCTGGCAGCGCGC
Organism: Mycolicibacterium mageritense; assembly: GCF_010727475.1. Lineage (NCBI taxonomy): Bacteria > Bacillati > Actinomycetota > Actinomycetes > Mycobacteriales > Mycobacteriaceae > Mycobacterium > Mycolicibacterium mageritense. Next base: position 844,223 of record NZ_AP022567.1, on the reverse strand, counting down.
ACTCGAGGACATACAGCAGCGCTATCTGCCGCCTGACTGGCAGGCCGGCGTTCCGACCGTGGCTGGTGGTCCAGAGCCGCACGAGGACGTTCTTGCCCGCTCTGCGTTCAGTCGTGTGGAGCACCGGACGTATGAGTTCACCCGTAGCTGGACAGTCGAGCAGGCCATCGGGTACCTCTACTCGACGTCACTGCCGCTTCGCCGGCTGCTCGGCGACAGGCGCTCAGCGTTCGAGCTGGAGGTCACCGATGCTCTGCGCGCGATCGACCCGGCTGGACGGTACGACGAACCGGTGACGTTGCACGTGCTGATCGCCACCAAGCGGTAGCAGACTCACGGCACGAGCGCGGCACACTGTTGGAGACGGTCGGAATCGACGATCACGACGGCCTGGTCCTCGACTCGGAGCCAGCCTTTGCGGTGGAAGTCGGTAAGGGCCCGGTCGACGGATTCCGGTGTGGCGCCGACGAGTTGCGCGAGCTCGGTGCGGCTGAGGTGATGGATCAGGCGGACATGGCCGTCTTCCTGATAGCCGAACCGTTGCGCGAGCGACAAGAGTTTGCGTGCCACGCGTCCGGGCACGTCGACGAGAACGAGGTCGGCGACGTTGTCATTGGTGCGGCGCACCCGGCGCGCCAGGATGCGTAGCAGTTGTTCGGCGACACCGGGTCGGCTGGTGATCAAGCCGCAGATGGCGTCGCGGTCGAGTGTCACGGCCGATACGTCGGTGAGCGCGGTCGCTGTCGAGGTTCGGGGCGCGGGATCGAACACGGCTAACTCGCCGAACATATCGGACGGTCCCATCACCGTGACGACGTGCTCCCGGCCGTCAGGGGACCGGCGCGAGAATTTCACCTTGCCGGAACCGATGATGTACAGCTGATCGCCAGGGTCGTCTTCGTGAAAGATGTGGCTGCCTGCGGCGAACTCGACGGCGGTGAACTGCGCGATCAGAGCCGACGCCGTGGCAGGGTCGACACTGCGCAGGATGCTGGCGCGAGCTATGGCCTCGTCCATTGTGCTGATCTTCGGATTCGACTCGGTTGCTTGCTCGGCGGCCCCGTCGCCCCGACTTCCTACTCAACGGTAGCAAACACATGCCGCAGCGGCCGAGCGTCGGGTTGTGACCTCTACAGTACGAAGCTCGACGGGTCGACGCCAATGGTCTTGGCCACCATGCCGTGCAGGGCGTCGCGGTAGCTCGCTGTCCGTTCTGGGGTACCGCTCGCCGCCTCGGGATTCAGAGCGAGCGCGCCGACCGCGGAGATCAGGATTTCGGCCGTCTCGGCCGGATGGGTGATGCGGAAGCTCCCTTCGTCCGCACCTTGCTTGAGTATCGTGCCGAACGGCTTCGCGAGGCGTCGCGACGCCGTGACGAAGAACCGGTAGTGGCTGAGGTCGGACTGCATCAGGGTGGCCAGCAACTGCGCGTAACGTTCGTGGGCCGCTTGGTAGCGCGACTTCACGGCGAAGAATGCGCTGAATTTTTCGGCCCCGCTCAAGTCCGGGTCGTCGACGACCGGCTGGATTGCTTGGGTCAAACCGTCCACCAGACGTTCGATGCTGGCCGCGATCAGGTCGTCTTTAGACGAAAAGTAGTGGTAGAAGGCCCCTTTGGAGATCCCTGCGGTGCGCAGGACGTCGTCGACGGTGGTATCGCGGATGCCTTGCTCGATGAAGAGCTGTTCGGCGGTGTCGATGAGTTCGTTCCGACGCCGGTCATGCCCGTGCGCGGGCCGGCCTAGGGCCATAGCTCTTGGGTTGTCGTCGTGTTCATCAGAGCGTGGAATCCTTTGGCGCGGTGTGTCAGGAGATTGTCCAGCACGTAGGACGCGATGTGTCGCCGCCGAGCCGTCATGTAGTACAGGATATTCAGCGGCTCGGCAAGGTAGGGCAGCGTTCCGCAGGTATGGGTCAGAACGAGGCGCACGTGATGTAGCTCGCGTTGGTAGGCCCCGAGGTAGAACGCCTTTGCCATGAACGCCACCGCGTCGAGATAGTTTTCGTTGGCCAGTGGCGCTCCGGTGGCATCTTGCGGGTGGATCATGACCACGGCGCGGCGTTCGACGAGTTTGCGGCATACGCTCTGGTCGAGGAGATCGGTGAATGCGGCGTCGCAAATCCGCGTCGAAAGGCAGATGCCGTCGAGGCCCAGGGCGTCGAGACAGTGCTCTATCTCGGCGACTGCGCCCACCGAATCGCGGGCATCGATGACGCCAAAGACCCTGAATTTCTGCGGGTTTCGTTCACGGATCGCGCTCAGTTCCCGGTTGTGGTCGTGTAGCACCGGTGCCACTTGCTGCGGCGACAGTTGCCACAGGGGCGGGATGTGGGGGCTGAGCATGACGCGTTTGTTGCGTGCCAGCGCGAGTTCCCGTGGCTCGTCCCAGATTTCGAGTCCGGTGAGGTCGATATCCGGATAGTTTTCGCGCAGCGTGTCGACGGTAGCCTGCGGTAGACAGTGCCGTTCGTAGACGTCGTGCGGGGGTACCTGGACTGCGCCGCCGCGCTGTGGCGTGGCGACCGGCGGGGGCTGGCGGTTGAACAAGCGCCGCGCGTTGTCCCGGTAGATCGCTGCGAGGTCCGTCGCGCTGATGCCGAACTTGGCTTCCGCGCCGTCCCAGTGCTTGATCAGCGTCGAGACCGCAGACTTCGGTGCCCACCCGAGGTCGCTGCCGAACAACACATGCCCAGCGCCAGACAGGTTGATGATCTGGGGGATCTGTTCATCGAAGGCCTTGGAGGCCGTATCGACGAAAACATTGTTCCGCCAATGCAGTAGCTCGGCTTCTATGTCAGGGTTGGTGGGGGACAGCGCTTGCACGATGGATCGGTAGGCGACCGGAAACACGCCGCCCCCGTGGGCGAAGATCCATCGGATATTGGGGTAGTCCCGGTGGTGCCCGGCGGCGACGAATTCGACGAGACTGCGGGTGGTGTCGTTCTGCCACCAATACAGGGGATTGAGCAGCCGATGATCGGTGCGCTGCGCGAGGCCGTTGGGGTGCACGTATGCGACGGCGCCGCGGCGGTCGAGCTCGGCGAGCAGCTCGCGCAACCGGGGATCGCCCAGATGGAGACCGGCGACGTTTGACAGCAGGCCGACGCCGTCGAACTCGAGTGCATCGAGTGCGTAGCAGGCTTCGCTGATCGCCGCGTCGACGTCGGGCAGGGGGAGCGCGGCGAACGCGCCGTACCGGCCGGCGTGGTCGCCCGCCATGGTGGCCATGAATTCGTTGCAGCGCCGGCTGATTGACCGTGCCGCCGAAGTGTCGTCGACGTAGACACCCGGCGCGGACACCGACAGGAACGCCTTTTCGATGTCGAACTTGTCCATCGCACGAAGTGATGACTGCGGTGACCACCGTGGCCAGCGCAGTGAACTCACGTCGGTTATGCCTCGCCGCCGCATCTCGTCGACGTAAAAGTCCGGAACGATGTGGTGGTGGACGTCCCACTTCGGAAGGTCAGGCACCGCTGCACTCCTTTATTAAACCGACGTCGGTCTAATAAGTAGAGTACGACCGGATCGATGAGTTCGGTAGTGCTGACCGCGCCGGTCAAGCGCCGTTGTAGAACGGGCGCAACCTATTGACGCGCTGCGGCTTTCTCTTCGTAGTAGCGGGCCCGCTCGTCGACGAGGTCGAGGAACTGCGCCAACTCGGTGCGCGCCTGTTCGCCTGTCGCTCCGAAGTCGTCGCGATCAAATATCCGCCAAAACCGCAGTATCGGTTGCAGAACCTCGTCATGGTGGATCCGCAGATCGTAGATTCCGGCTTTCGCGATAAGGATGGCATTCTCCTGGAAATCGGTCATGCCTGCACCGGGCATCACGAAGCCGACGACCTCGTCCCGGATCGCCTGCATGGCCGCATCCGGCGCGATGTCCAATGCCGCTGCCATGAGATTGCGGTAGAAGACCATGTGTAAGTTCTCGTCGGCCGCGATACGCGCGAGCAACTGGTCGGCGATGGGACATCCGGAGGCTCGGCCGGTGTTGCGGTGCGACACCCGCGTCGCGAGCTCCTGGAATGACACATACGCCAATGCCTCCAGCGGAGACTTGTCACCGGAGTCGTAACCGGCGATCGTGTGTTCCATCCGGAGCGCTTCTAGCTTGGAGGGGTCGACACCACGGGTGACGACGAGATAATCGCGCAGCGCGATGCTGTGGCGTCCCTCCTCGGCGGTCCATTGCCCGACCCAGGTGCCCCACGCGCCGTCGCGGCCGAAGCGGGTGGCTATTTCGCGGTGATAAGAGGGCAGGTTGTCCTCTGTCAGCAGATTGACCGTGAGTGCGGCCTTGGCTACCGGATCGAGCGGGGAATCCTCGGGCTTCCAATCTTCGCCCCCGAGTAATGCGAAATCGCGCCCCCGGCTCCACGGCACATACGCGTGCGGATCCCACGGTTTGACGATCGACAAGTGGCGTTCCAGATTTTCCGCTACGACCGGTTCGAGTTCGTGCAGCACGTCCAGCATCGTTCGGCTCCGTCCCCGCGCCGGTATCTGTGAGCCGACGCGCAACCTACGGTACCGTAGGTTACGCATCCGTAGGTTGTTGGTCAACCGCAACTGCGGCCCTGAATCAGGCTCTCGCTACTCGGAATTGGTCGCGCGCTGGCCAGCGTCACCTCGCCCAGCGAGCATCGAAGTCAGGATGGTCGGCGTACACCATGGCCAACTGCCCGAGGATGGGTTGCTTCAGGTGGAGGTTGTCATCTTCACCGTGCGCGAAGTTCCATTGGACGTTTCGCAGCGCGTCGTCGACGAGACGACGTTTGAACGCTGCCTCACGCAGACCACGTGACGGTGCACCGCCCCGACGCAATGAACTGAGCTCTCCGCGCTCGTCTTCGGCGATCCGAGCAAGAACGAAACGCACGACGTTCATGCCGCCATTGTGCCAATTCGGTCAGGAGGCGCGAAAGATGTTCAAAGCCATGCGACCTCAGCTTTTTCCGCTGACGCGGAGACTACTGTTTGACCGCGACAGTGAAGACGGCGTTCGGTTCAACGGCGAAGAGTCGATCGCGGAACTCGGCCGCCAGCTCCGTGCCGAGGTCGTAAGGGAACGTCAGGACGGGATTTCGTCGCGTCCTTGGTTGCCGCGGAGTCCGGCGAGGTGGATGCGTACGAAACGTCGTCCGGCGCTGTTCTCGGCGCCGGGGCGGGTCGCGACGACGCCTCGGAGCGCAACGATCAGCGCTTTGATGTCTTCGGCGGTGACATCAGGTGCGAGCACACCGGCATCGATTGCCTTTGACGTGAGCTCGCGCACTTTGTCGCTGGTGCTCGCAGTGACGTCCGCGCCGGTCGTCCGATCCGCCAAAGCTGCCGCATAGCGGTACTTTTCGGCATTGAAGTCGACGACGAAGTCGAGAAATTCCTGTAAACCCGTGCCTGGATCGGGGCAGTCGAGTGCCTTCGCGGCGGCCTGGTCGAGTTCCTCGACGAACAGCTGGGCGATCGCATCCAGGAGCTCTTCTTTTCCCGCGAATCGCCGATAGATTGTGCCCACCCCGAGCCCGGCGCGGGCGGCGATGGATTCCATGCTCGCCTGCGGCCCCTGCTCGGCGAACACCGCGCGGGCTGCCGCAATTACCGCAGCGTCGTTGCGCAGCGCATCTCGACGCGGACCACGCGAGGCGGTCCGAGGGTGGCGGTCAGGCGGCATGCAGAGATCTTACCTAAACGGAATGCGGATTCATCTTAGCGTTATAGTGAATCCGTATTCCGTTTTAGTCGAGAGGATCGTCCATGAGACTCACCACGGGTTGGCAGAGTCAAGACCCGGCCAGCAATGCACTCACGCGAGTGTCGATCGAGCGCCGCGACCTGCGCCCCGACGATGTCGCGATCCGGGTCGACTACTGCGGCGTCTGCCACAGCGACCTGCACCGCATCCACGGGATGCTCGGGGAGAAGAACCTGGTGCCCGGCCATGAGTTCACCGGCGTAATCACCGCGACCGGCACTGCGGTGACGCGGTTCGCAGTCGGCGATGCTGTGGCGGTGGGCACGATCGTCGACTCGTGCGGCGAGTGTGCGATGTGCTCCGTCGGCCAGGAAAACTACTGCAGCCTCGGCGCGGTCAGCACTTATGGAGGTCAAGAGAACCTCCCGGGCGGCTACAGCCGCGAATACGTTGTGCGGGAGAAGTTCACCTTCGGGCTCCCTGATGGGCTCGATCCGGTTTCCGCGGGACCGCTGATGTGCGCCGGTATCTCGGTATGGGAGCCGATGCTCGCCGCCGGGGTCAGATCTGGCACGCGCATGGCCGTCGCCGGCCTCGGCGGACTCGGGCACCTGGCAGTCAAGCTGGGTGTCGCGCTCGGCGCTGAGGTCACCGTACTGAGTGGTTCGGCCGAAAAGATCGACGACGCAAGGGCACTGGGTGCAGCCGGCCTGATCGTCACCACCGACGACGCTGCAATGGCCCAAGCCGCCGGCCGTTTCGACTTCATCATGGACACCATCCCCGCAGACCACGACCTGTCGTCACTGCTCAGACTGCTCTGGCTCGACGGCACCCTGTGCGTGGTGGGTAACCCGCTGATGACCGGCCCCCGCCTGCTCGAACTGAGCCAGGGCCGCAAAAGGCTCACCGCATCGGGCACCGGCGGCCTGCCCCGAACTGCGGAACTGTTGCATTTCTGCGCCGAACACAACGTTGCGCCCCAAGTTGAGGTTCTGCCCTCGTCCAGAGCACAAGAAGCGCTGGACCGACTCGCCGTAGGAGACGTGAGGTATCGATTCGTCCTCGACCTCGCCGACCTCGACAACCCCGTCGGTCAGGCCACAGCGCGAATTCAGTGACCATCCCCATCCGGACCACGCTGTCAGGAGGCGGTGATGCCGCCGTCGTGGGCGATGATCTGGAACAGTGGCTCCCGGCACGCGGTGTTCGCTTCGGTGCCCGAGACGTTGTCGGTGGTGGCCGGGGCCGGCTCGCGCGACGAAGAAACGCGCATGCTGCGCTTCGGTTTCCAGCTCATCGGTGCGGTACTGGTGATCATGATCGCCGGCGCCACGATCACAACCGTGTTCGGCTAGCCGAGAACTAATCTGGGCGCGTTGGCGGCCAAAGAGCCACGACGTCAGCCGAATTCCTTGATCATCGCCACGCCGAGTGGCCCGCGTCCTTGGCCGGCCAGCTTGAAACCCTTGCGCCGGTAGAGATGTCGAGCGGGGTTACGCAAATGGACGTTGGTGCACATCACATCCATGGTCTGCGCGCAACGGGCGAACAACGCGTCCAACAGCATGCCGCCGATACCTGCTCCGCGCCGGCCGGGAGCGACACCGATGCACAGTTCCGGCACAGACGCACCAGAGGCATCGACACGCAGTGGTGGATCGTTATGCCACGTCCACACCGCTCCGACCGGCTCACCGGCCAGATCCTCGGCGATGATCGGTACCTCGCCTGGCGCCGGCAACATGCTGAGGACTTCGTCGTCATCCGGATCGGGCAGCGGCCAATCCTCGATGACGCACGCGTGGCGGGCCATCTCGATGACGAACGCCTGATCGGCGGCAGTCGCGGCACGCAGCCGCACCGCAGGGTCGGCGGGGATGCCGGGATCCTCGCAGCGGTTCACCCGGAGCCCATCACCTTTCTCCGCTTCTCGCACCAGGTATACGAGTGGCCGGCCTACCTCGTCGGTGGTCTCGTGGTGACGGTCAAACCCTAGTTTCTCCAAGACCCGTAGAGACGGCGCGTTCCATGCGCCGACTGTTGACCAGATCCGGGTGCGCCCCGTTGCGAACGCCGCACCCATCACCGCGTGGGCAGCCTCGGTCGCGTAACCGTGACCGTGGAACCGTTTCAGCAATTCGTAGGCGATCTCTGGTTCGTCGAGGCTGCATCGACCGATGATCAGGCCGCAGTATCCCAGCGGTTCACCATCGACGCGACGTCGAATGGTCAGCAGCCCGATGCCGTTGCCGAAGGCGCGGATTCGCTGCTCGGCCAGACGGCGCCGGACATCGTCCACTGACAGTGCCGTTCCGCCCTCGTGCTCGCCGAGCAGCTCGTGGTTCCACTCGGCATCGCATTCGTCGCGCAATTGCAGGCAGAGGCGCTGGGTGGTGATCGACCATGCCATCGCGGCGTACCGCATCGACGTCTCCTCTTGTGCAGTGGCGGGCAGCGACGTAAATCGGTTGTCGGAGCCGGTGTTACCTGTGACGCTACAACCGTGGAGATGCACCCGGGGCAACTGGCGGTCACGCCTGCCACGGTGCGTACATTGCTCTCCGAGCAGTTCCCCGGCTGGCGCGACGTGCGGATAGCAGCCGTGCGCGGTGCGGGGACCGTGAACGCGATCTTTCGGCTGGGCGATCAGCTCGTGGCTCGATTTCCGCTGCAGGCCGGCGATGTAGCGGTGGCACGGCGACAACTGGAGCACGAAGCGTCAGTCGCCGAAGAGCTGTTCGGCCACACCCCATTCGCCACGCCTCGGCCCGTCGCGATAGGCGAACCCGGAGCCGGCTACCCCATGCCCTGGTCGATCTACACGTGGCTGCCCGGCAACCCTGCCACCGGTGACAACCTCAGCTCGTCGCCGGAATTCGCCACGGACCTGGCGACGTTCATCACCGCGGTACGGGCCATGGACACGCGCGGCCGCACATTTGCCGGGACAGGCCGCGGCGGTGCCCTGTCAGGGCACGACGACTGGATGCAGGAATCCCTGTGCCACAGCCGAGGTCTGCTCGACGTCAAGACCTATCGGCAGATCTGGGCCGAGATGCGGACCCTTCCGCGCGGAGATTCGCCCGACGTCATGACCCACGGCGATCTCATCGCACCGAACGTATTGGTCGGCGCGGGGCGCCTTGTGGGCGTTCTCGATGTCGGCGGACTGGGGGCGGCTGATCCCGCACTCGACCTGGTGGCCGCGTGGCACCTCCTGGACTCGGGACCACGCCGGCGCCTACGGGATCACCTCGGTTGTGACGACGCGGAATGGCTCCGGGGCCGTGCGTGGGCATTCCAGCAGGCCATGGGTGCTGTCTGGTACTACGCGGACTCCAACCCGAGCTTCAGCGAATCGTGCCGGCTCACCCTGCAACGTGTGGCCGCGGATCGCGGCTAGCGACGATTCTCGACACCAGAGATGTTGTTCGCCGATCCGTACCACGACTGCACATCCGAATCTTGCCAATGAGGATGCGCGACACCAGTGCCGGGTGTCGCAGGCGCGCAGGCGGGTCGATGAGGCCGTTCACCCGTAGGAGCTGCTCGGTGACCCGGATGTCAGAACCGGCAGCCTCGATTGCTGCCAACCGCATCCATTTCTGAAGTCTCTCCGCGGCTTTCGGCCGTGCAATCGCCGGCGGTGGAATCCGGTCATTGGTCTGGTTCAACGCCCACGTGGACGAGAGATGTCTGGCCGTGGCAGCGAAGTAGCGTTCACGGAGCCGGCTTGGACCAGCCCGCAGGCATTCCCGCATGGTGAGTGCGTCCAGCGTCGCCATCGTCATGCCTTGCCCGTAGAGCGGGTTGAGGCTGCACAATGCATCGCCGGTCACCAGAAGCCCGGCGGGGAACCGTGGCATCAGGTCGTAGCGACGCCACACGGCCTGCGTTTTGCGCACTGTCGCAACCTCGCCGACGGGCTCGGCGCGGCGAAGACCGGCGATGATTCTCGCGGGCAGCATCTCACCGGCTGTGGCGAGCATGCCCGCGAAATCTGATGGTGGAGGGCCGGTTTCAGCGGCTCGCGCGATGGCCAGCATCCAGTGATCGTGTTCTTGGGCCAACAACAGCGCCCGTGGCCTGCGGCTTCCGTTGTTGGCCATTGCCATCCGTTCGGGGAAACCTGGCTCCGTCAGCGTCATCAATTGGCTGGAGTACGCCCAATCGGAGGAATCGGTCTGCTCAGCCGGCCTGCCATAGCCCAGGCTCTCCAGCAGCAGGGGTGTGCGCGACGCCCGCCCGGCCGCATCGATCACCAGGTCGCAGTCCAATACCGATTCAGTTCGGTTGGCGCAGTCGATCATTCGCAGACCAGTTATGGCGTCGGCCTGGATGACCGGCCCGGCCACGTCATGGCCGTCCAGGAACGTCACGTTGTCGAGTGCCTGAACACGTCGCCGGACGTGGAACTCGGTGAACGGCCGACTCGCGAGATAGAACCGCAGTGCGGCCGGATCGGCGAGGGTGCCTGACTGGCTCAACTCGTGGGCACCGACACGGGCATAGACCCGCGACAGATCGGGGTCATCGACCACCACCGCTCCGGCTGCGCCGAGTTCGTCGACGAAACCAGGGAAGAGCATGTCGAGCACACTGACACCGCGGCTCAACACGCTGTGCAGGTGGCGGCCCTGCGGCACACCCTTGCGGTGGACGGGGCTGTCGGGCAACACATCTCGCTCGACGATGGTGACCGAACGGTAGAACTCCGATGCCGCCCGGGCCGCCAGTAGGCCGGCCATTCCGGCGCCTGTGATCACTGCGTGTTCGCCGATCATGCTCACGTTTCCCCTCCGTGGTGCCCGCGTGGGGCCACGGTACCTCAAGTCTAAGAAAGATAAGACTTTATTAAGGTAATTCTAAGGGGTGGATGCACACCAGATTTCGACGCCAGGGCCGTGGTGCGTCGGGAATCACGACCCTGGCGTCACAAACCGCGCAGATCAGGCGGACGGTGCCGGCTGTTGGGCTGCCGCCGGTACGAGGCCGAGCTGCTGGAGCATTCCCAGGGTGTCCCAGGTGGCGTAGCTTTCGGCGATCTTGCCGTCTTCGTGGCGATCGGTGATGGTGAGCATGATCCTGGCGTGCCGGCCGGTGGCCGCCTGCCCCATGAGCCCACCCGTGTCGTCGCCCTGTGCCTCGAGCAGGGTGCACACGTAATCACCCTCAGCGACCTGCTGTTTGATGTCAAACCTGATGTTGGAGAACGTCTTCCGATACATGTCCATGAGGCTTCTCATGTGATCGGGTCCACGCTGATCCCCGAACGGATCCTGCGTGTCGTGGTACGCCGCGCCGGGAGCGACGAGGTCGTCGAGCTCGGCGAGGTCGCCTGAGGCGAATACCTCCCAGATTCGGCGGGAGACAGCTTTGTTCTGATCTTCGGCCATGATCCGGCCTTTCGGTGATTACCGCACGGCAGAGAACGTCCGCATGAAAACCGTAGGTCGGTTGCGGCGGAATGTCGCTGGCTGATTCGGGCGGCTTTGTGCTGTGTCTGCCGCATCAACGACTTTCGGCCCGCCGCATGCCGCTGACCTGCTACGACGTGCGACGGCTGGGCCCAATTCGGCAGTCGGCCAGCCGCCGGCGTGCAGTGGTCGCACTTCGCCAAATTTACGTGGTCCGGTGCAAACGGGGCTCCACCAGGAAAACCGGGTGCTTCGGTGCGGCGCGACGGAATTCTTCGGGCGGCGAGTCCAGGTCCACCTCGAGGTAGGGCAGCACCGAGAAGCGGCGATACACGCGGACGATGGGTGCGGGAATCCCCGGCGGACCGTGGTGCAGCGAGTACCGCATGATCTCGGCAGCCTCGTCGGGTGGCAGTTCGGTCGCGGTGATCTGCTCGGTGTGCTTCCCGCGGCTCAACGTGGCCTTGCCCGCGGCGGCTCGAAGGTTACGGACCCAGTTGACGACGCCGTACGACGCGACGAGGTAGCGGTGGTGGTTGTAGGTGAACACGACAAGCGGGGTGCTGATGGGCCGTCCGGTCTTTCGGCCCGGAACCGTCAGCGTCGCGAACGTCCCGAACTTCACGCCGGCTCTCAGCATTGCGCGCATCGCCGCGTTGTTGAACCGGACGAATCCGTTCACTCGATACTTTTTCGGCATACCTCCACTGTGCCTACCGATAGCCCCGTTTCAACAGGTGCTGCGCACCGGCGTCCATCGCGGCCGGGCCCGCCAGATCGAACCCGAACGCGTTGGCCAGCCGGTCGGTGATGTTGAACGCCAAGGACACCGCCAACGCGTCCTCGATCTGCTCCCGTGTGACACCCGCGGCGAGCACGGCACGAACGTCGTCAGGCTCGATGGCGTTCTCCCGGGTGAGCTTGCCGAGCAGGCGCAGCGTCGCGCGCAGCGGCTCCTCGATCGGCGCCGTGTCGAGATCTCTCAGTGTCGCAGCGACTTTCGCGTCGTCGCCGTACCACGTGCTCGACGTTGCGGTGTGTGCGGCGACGCAGAACGGGCACTCGTTGACCTTCGACACGAACGCCGCCATGAGCTCGCGATCGCCGACCGACCAGGCCGACGGGCCGCGCATCGCCTCCTGAGTGAGTGCACCGGCGGCGGCGCCGTAGAACTCGGGCCGGTACATCACGAGCTTGACGGCGTCGACCACCGGCTGGCGTGAAACCACCCGGATCAGCGCCAAGATGGCCTTCTTGCCGAGGGTGTGACCGTGGTCGAGAATCGTGAGTCGCATGGTCACGCCCCCGCCACTGCGGCCCGCGCGGCCGCGTATTGCCGGCAGGCCTGGCCGACCGCGGCGCACACCACGACCTCATAGATCTCGTCCTCGCTCAAACCGGCCGTGCGGGCGTCGGCGATGTCGCCGTCGGTTACGCGATAGGACTGATACGCGACCTTCTCGACCAACGTGTGCACGGGCTCGTCCAGGCCGGTGTTGTCGAACGCGGCCCGGCGCAGTTGCACCGGCGCTTTCCCCGCGCCGTCGCGAACGCGCGTGACCAGTGTGTGCAGCAGTTGAGTGACGTCAGACATGGTTCAGCTCCACAGGATTCGTTGTTGCAGTAGGGCTTGCTCGGCCGGATTGGCCGTGAGTTCGAGGGCACGTTGATCGGCGGCCCGGGCCTGGTCGGGACGGCCCAGTTCACGCTCGAGGTCCGCGCGTGCCGCGTGGTAGAGGTGATAGCGGTCGAGCGACTCGGTGAGGTCGTCGAGCTCGCGCAGCGCCGTTTGCGGGCCTGCGGTGTAGCGCAGCGCGATCGCGCGGTGCAGACGGGTGACGGGCGACGGCTGTAGGTGCAGCAGCATGTCGTAGAGCAACACGATCTGCTCCCAGTCGGTGGTCTCCCACGACTCGGCCTCGGCGTGGCAGGCGACGATCGCCGCCTGCAATTGGTACGGGCCGGGGCGTTGGTATTTCGCGGCGCGGACCAGCAGTCGGGTCGCGTCCGCGATCGCCGCACCGTCCCACAAGGACCGGTCCTGGTCCCGCAGCAACACCAATCCGCCGTCGTGATCGAAGCGGGCCGCGCCACGCGCGCGATGCAGCCGGATGAGGGCCAGCAGCCCGGCCACCTCGGGTTCGGTCGGCATCAGGGTGTGCAGCAGCGAGGCCAGCCACTCGGCGTCATCGACCAGATCGCGCGACTGGGCTCGCTCCGCGGTGGCGAGGTAGCCCTCGTTGAGCAGCAGATAGATCACCGTCAGCACCTCGGTCAGGCGCGCACCGAGTTCGTCGTCGGCCGGGACGCGGTAGGGGATCCCGGCGTCGGTGATCTTGCGTTTGGCGCGGGAGATCCGTCGTGCGATCGTCGACTCCTGCACCAAGAACGCGCGCGCGATCTGCGCGGTGGTCAAACCGCACACGACCCGCAAGGTGAGCGCGATCTGCGCCTCCCGCGTCAGCGCGGGATGGCAACACGTGAAGATCAGTTGCAGCCGCTCGTCGGGCTCAGGCTGGACCGGCGCTTCGAGCAGGGCCAGTTTGCCTGCGTAGTTGTTCTCGCGGCGCAGCGCATCGAGACCGCGGCGCCGCGCGACCGTGAACAGCCAGGCGTCCGGACGTTGCGGGATGCCCTCGTGCGGCCAGTGCCGCAGCGCAGCCAACACCGCGTCCTGCACCAGATCCTCCGCGGCCGCGAAGTCGCCGGTCAGGTGGATCAGCGAGGCGGCGAGCCGGCCCGCGTGTTCGCGTACGACGCGCGACAGCTCGGCGTGCGACGCCTGCATCACGGCAGCAGCGGGCGGATCTCGACGATCGGGCAGGCCGGCCACGTCTTGACCATCTGCAGCGCCTCGTCGAGATCGGCGACCTCGATCTCGGCGTACCCGCTGATGACCTCCTTGCCTTCGACAAACGGCCCGTCGACGATGACCGGCTCGCCCTGGTCGAGGCGCACGGTCGTCGCGGTTTCGGGGGACTGCAGCTTGCTGCCGCCGCGCAACTTGTCCGCGTGCGTCGCGAACCATTCGTTGACGCGTTCGTATGCCCGCTCCCGCTCGGCCGGATCCAAGCCCGCGAGCTCGTTGGCGAACTGCTCGGTCTCGACGAACAACAACACGTACTTCATGCCTTCAAGCCTCCTCGTCGTATCTCTACTAGACAGACGATCGGCAGAACATGGAACAGGACACATCCGGGGCTCGGCCTCCAGATTGCCGCTGTCAGCGCCTCGGCGGCGTGCTTAGGATTCATTTGCCGGCGATTCCATCGAGGGGGTGGGGATTGGTCGAATCGGAGGCGCGGGGGGCGTCTTTCAGGCGTCGATTCGAAGTGTTGCTGTCAGAGGGCGTGCGTCCGTTCCTGAAGGCGCGCGGGTTCACCCGGTCGGGCCGGGCCTTCCGCAGGCAGCGCGGCCCGCTGTACGACGTGATCGATTTTCAAGGCAACCGGTGGAACGGGGTCACTCCGTGGCATGGGTTCTTCGTCAACATCGGAGTCGGCTCGGCCGACGTCGACGCGGTGTGCGAACGCCCGTTGTGCCTGCTGAGCCGGCGCTGGGAGGGCGTGGTGGAGAATCTGCCGCACGAGCTGGCGTTCGACGATACGACGGACATGACGGCGTTCGCGGAGCGGCTCTGCGAAGGGCTCGACCAGGTGTTGATGGTCACCGAAAAGATCACCACCACTGACGAATTGGTGCGCTGGGCAATTGCCAACAACAAGCTGGCCGCCATGGAGCACACGTGTGCGTACCTGGCCGCCACCGATGACATCGATGCGCTCACCGAGTACATCTCGGCGCTTCGGGAGCAGTTCGGTCACCAGCCCCGATGGGAGATCTTCAACAGCCAGCTCACCGAGGCAACCGGATCCCGGTCCGAGACGCTCGTCGAGCGGGGAGTGCTCGACGCGGTCGTGCCGGATTAACCCACCCAGCTCGGCGGGCGCTTCTGCAGGAACGCCATCATGCCTTCGCGTGCCTCGTCGGAGACGAAGAGCTCGGCCGACTGCCGGGTGAGATCCTCGGCCAGCGCGTCGAAGTCGCGCAGGATCGCTGCGGTGGTCAACGCTTTCGACGCCGCAAGGCCCTGCGGTGAACCCTTGGCGATCTCCGCTGTCAGCGCAGCGACAGTCGCCGGGACATCGTCGGACGCGAGCGTGATCAACCCGATGTCAGCCGCTTCCGCGGCGCCGAACTTCTCGCCGGTGACGAAGTAGCGGCCGGCCGAGCGTGCGGTCATCTTGGGCAGCAGTGTCAGCGAGATGATGGACGGTGCAACGCCGATGCGGGCCTCGGTCAGCGCGAACGTGCTGTTGTTCCCGGCGACGACGAGATCGCACGCACCCACCAGACCCATGCCGCCTGCGCGCACGTGACCGTCGATCGCGCCGATGACGGGAACCGGCAACTCAAGGATCAGCCGCAGCGTCTTGGTCATCTCGCGGGCCCGGTCGACTGCGATGTCACCCGGATCCTGTCCGGCGGCCTCGCTCAGATCCGCACCGGCGCAGAATGTTCCGCCGGTGTGGCCGAGCACAACGACGCGGACGCGTGGATCGGCGGCGGCATCGGCCAGCCCCTGGTGGAGCTGGCCGACCAGGGCCGTGGACAGTGCGTTGCGGTTGTGCGGCGAGTCGAGCGTCAAGCGCGCAACGGCGCCGTCAACTGCGTATTGGACGAGTTCAGCCATCAGTAGGACCGGGGCAGGCCGAGCGACGTCTGCGCGACGAAGTTCAGGATCATCTCACGGCTCACCGGCGCGATGCGGGCCAGCTTCGACGCGTTGACCGCGGCCGCGATGCCGTACTCCTTGGTCAGGCCGTTGCCACCGAGCGACTGCACGGCCTGATCGACGGCCCGCACGGATGCCTCGCCCGCGGCGTACTTGGCCATGTTGGCGGCCTCGGCCGCGCCCACGTCGTTGCCCGCGTCGTAGAGTGTGGCGGCCTTCTGCATCATCAACTTGGCGAGTTCGATCTCGATGTGGTTCTGCGCCAACGGATGTGCCAGCCCCTGGTGCGAGCCGATCGGCACTTTCCAGACCTGGCGGGTCTTGACGTACTCGACGGCCTTGTTGATCGCGAACCGGCCCATGCCGACAGCGCTGGCCGCGCCCATGATCCGCTCGGGGTTCAGCCCGGCGAACAGCTGCGCGATCGCGGCGTCCTCGGAACCGACCAAGGCATCGGAGGGCAACCGCACGTCGTCCAGGAACACCTGGAACTGGCTCTCCGGGCTGACGATCTCCATGTCGATCTTGGTCCAGTTCAGCCCCGGAGTGTCGGTGGGCACGACGAACAACGCGGGCTTGAGGTTGCCGGTCTTGTGATCCTCGGTTCGGCCGACCACGAGCACGGCCTGGGCCTGGTCGATGCCCGAGATAAAGGTCTTCTGGCCCTTGAGGATCCAGTCGCTGCCGTCTCGGCGGGCCGTGGTGGTGATGCGGTGCGAGTTGGAGCCCGCGTCGGGCTCGGTGATGGCGAAGGCCATGGTGATAGAGCCGTCGGCGATGCCAGGGATCCAGCGCTTCTTCTGCTCTTCGGTGCCGAACTTCGAGATGATGGTGCCGTTGATCGCGGGGGAGACCACCATCATCAGCAGGGCCGACCCGGCCGCCGACATCTCCTCCATGACCAGGCTCAGCTCGTACATGCCCGCGCCGCCGCCGCCGTACTGCTCGGGCAGGTTCACCCCGATGAAGCCGAGTTTGCCTGCCTCGTTCCACAATTCGGTGGTGTGCTCGCCGGCGCGGGCCTTCTCCAGGTAGTAGTCCTGGCCGTAGTTGGCGGCCATCGCGGCGACCGCCTGACGCAGGGCCTGCTGTTCCTCGGTTTCGATGAAGCTCACTGCTGTTCTCCTTCTTGGGATTCGACCCGGGCAAGTACGGCGCCGACCTCGACCTGTTGGCCTGCGGTGACATTGAGCTCGGCCAGCACCCCGTCCTCCGGTGCGGCGATGGTGTGCTCCATCTTCATGGCTTCCAGCCAGATCAACGGCTGACCGGCCGTGACGGTGTCACCGACGGCGGCGCCCACACGCACCACCGAGCCGGGCATCGGCGCCAGCAGCGACCCGTGCGCGACGGCGTCGTTCGGGTCGGGGAAGCGGGGCAGCGCGGTGAACTGCGCGGGGCCCAGCGGGGAGTCGACGAACACCTGGTCGCCGTAGCGCGCCACGTCGAATGCACGCTCGACACCGTTGACGGCGAGCACCGCGCTTGTGGGCGCCGCCGAGACCAGGGAAACCCCGTCGGTGTCGGGCAGATCCAGGCCCGTGCGGGTGAACCGGTAACGCACCGCGATGTCGTCACCGGCCGCAGTGCGGTAGGACTTGGTCTGGTAACCCGACGCGATGTTGCGCCAGCCGCTGGGAGCGGCCGCGAAAACCCGTGCGGTGCCGCGGTTGTGCGCGGCGTCTGCGAGGGCCGCGGCGATCGCCGAAAGCGTGACGGCGTCGGCGTCGGTCAACGGCGCGGCCAGGACATCGAGACCGTGCGTGTCGAAGAACGCGGTGTCGGTAGCCCCGTCGAGGAACGCGGGGTGCCGCAGCACGTTCACCAGCAGATCGCGGTTGGTGCGCACCCCGTGAATCTTGGTGCGCGCCAGCGCGTCGGCGAGCACCGTGGCGGCCTGCCTGCGCGTCGGTGCGGAAGAGATGACCTTGGCGAGCATGGGGTCGTAGAAGATCGACACCACCGAGCCGTCCTCGATACCGGTGTCGACCCGCACCTGCCCCGGCACGTCGAACCGGTGCACGGTGCCCGCCTGCGGCTGCCAGCCCTTGGCGGGATCCTCGGCGTAGAGCCGCGCCTCGATGGCCGACCCGCGCGAAGCCGGCGGTTCGGCGTCGAGCCGGCCGCCGTCGGCGACGTGAATCTGCAGCTCGACCAGGTCAAGGCCCGTCGTGGCCTCGGTCACCGGATGCTCGACCTGCAGTCGCGTGTTCATCTCGAGGAAGAAGAAGTCCCCGTCGTCGTCCGCCATGAACTCGACCGTGCCTGCACCGGTGTACCCGATGGCCTCGGCGGCCAGCCGGGCGGCGTCGAACAGCTTGGCGCGCATGCCCGGTGTGCGCTCGACGAGCGGCGACGGCGCCTCTTCGATGATCTTCTGGTGCCGCCGCTGGATCGAGCATTCGCGTTCGCCGACCGCCCACACCGTGCCGTGCTCGTCGGCGAGCACCTGCACCTCGACGTGATGGCCCGCGGCCAGATAGCGCTCGCAAAACACGGTCGGATCGCCGAACGCGGACTGCGCCTCCCGCTGGGCGGCTGCGACTTCGCCTGCCAGCGCGTCGAGTTCACGCACGACCCGCATACCGCGGCCACCGCCGCCTGCCGACGCCTTGACCAGCACCGGCAGCTGCTCGGCTGTCACGCTGTCCGGCGACAGCTCGTCGAGCACCGGCACACCGGCCGCGGACATCATCTTCTTGGCCTCGATCTTGGAGCCCATGGCCTGCACTGCCGCGACGGGCGGCCCGATCCAGGTCAGGCCCGCGTCGATCACGGCGGCCGCGAAATCGGGGTTCTCGGAGAGGAATCCGTAACCGGGATGGATCGCGTCGGCGCCGGATGCCTGGGCCGCTGCGATGATCTGCGCGGAGTCGAGGTAGCCGTTGGTGCCCTCCAGGCGCACGCGGGCGTCGGCCTCGGCGACGTGCGGTGCACCGGCGTCGGGCTCGGTGTACACCGCGACCGTGCCGATGCCCAGGCGGCGGCAGGTTTCGAACACGCGGCGGGCGATCTCGCCGCGGTTGGCGACCAGAACTCTGGTGATCATTTTCCTCCTCCGCCGAAACTACGGGTTGTGGCGGGATCCGGCCCGAATGTCAGCAGAATGCGTAGTGTCGGCGGGAACACGGGCGCGCCTCTCACATCCGGAAGACGCCGAAGTTCGACGTCCCCTCGATCGGGCCATTGGCGATGGCGGACAAGCACATTCCCACGACCGTTCGGGTGTCGCGGGGGTCGATCACACCGTCGTCGTACAGCCGGCCGGACAGGAACATCGGCAGCGACTCGGCTTCGATCTGGGCCTCCACCGCGGCGCGCAGCGCGGCGTCGGCGGCCTCGTCGACCTGCTGACCGCGGGCCTCGGCAGCCGCGCGGCTCACGATCGAGAGCACACCGGCCAGCTGCGTGCCACCCATCACCGCCGACTTGGCCGACGGCCAGGCGAACAGGAAGCGCGGATCGTACGCGCGGCCGCACATGCCGTAGTGGCCCGCGCCGTAGGAGGCGCCGATCAGCAGCGAGATGTGCGGCACCTTCGAGTTGGACACCGCGTTGATCATCATCGAGCCGTGTTTGATCATGCCGCCCTCTTCGTACTGCTTACCCACCATGTAGCCGGTGGTGTTGTGCAGGAACAGAAGTGGCGTATCGGCCCGGTTGGCCAGCTGGATGAACTGGGTGGCCTTCTGTGACTCCTCACTGAACAGCACACCGCGGGCATTCGCGAGGATCCCGACCGGGTAGCCGTACAGCGTGGCCCAGCCCGTCACGAGCGACGACCCGTACAGCGGCTTGAACTCGTCGAAATCCGAGCCGTCGACGATTCGGGCGATCACGTCGCGCGGGTCGAACGGGATACGCAGGTCGGCTGGCACGATGCCGACGAGTTCCTCGGCGTCGTACAGCGGTTCGACGACAGGTGCGGGCGTAGGGCCTTGCTTGCGCCAGTTCAGCCGCGCCACGATGCGCCGGCCGATGCGGATCGCGTCGAGTTCGTCGGCGGCCAGATAGTCACCCAGACCCGATGTCCTGGAGTGCATTTCGGCCCCACCCAGGGACTCGTCGTCGGACTCCTCGCCAGTGGCCATCTTCACGAGCGGCGGGCCGGCCAGGAACACCTTCGAGCGTTCCTTGATCATCACGACGTGATCGGACATGCCCGGCACGTACGCGCCGCCGGCCGTGGAGTTGCCGAACACCAGCGCGATGGTCGGGATGCCGGCCGCCGACAGCCGCGTGAGATCCCGGAACATCTGCCCGCCCGGGATGAAGATCTCCTTCTGCGTCGGCAGGTCCGCGCCGCCCGATTCGACCAGCGAGACCACCGGCAACCGGTTCTCCATCGCGATCTGGTTGGCGCGCAGGATCTTCTTTAGCGTCCACGGGTTGCTGGTGCCGCCCTTGACCGTCGGGTCATTGGCGACGATGAGGCACTCGACGCCTTCGATGGTGCCGATGCCCGTCACGATGCTCGCGCCGACCTGGAAGTCGCTGCCCCAGGCCGCCAGCGGGCTCAGCTCCAGGAACGGCGAATCCGGATCGACCAGCAGCTCGACGCGTTCGCGCGCGGTGAGCTTGCCGCGGCCGTGGTGGCGGTCGACGTACTTGGGCCCGCCGCCGGCCATGGCCTTGGCGTGTTCGGCGTCGAGTTCGGCGAGCTTGGCGGTCATCGCCTCGGCGGCTTCGGCGAACGCCGGAGAACCAGGGTCGATCGTGGACTTCAGCGTGGTCATGACTGGAACCCCAATGTCTTGGCGGCCAACGACGTCAGGATCTCGGTGGTGCCGCCGCCGATGCCGAGGATGCGCATGTCGCGGTACTGCCGCTCGACCTCGGACTCGGCCATGTAGCCCATGCCGCCGAACAACTGCACGGCCTGGTTGGCGACCCACTCACCGGCCTCGACCGCGGTGTTCTTGGCGAAGCACACCTCGGTGATCAGATTTTCTTCGCCGGCGAGCTGGCGCTCGACGACGTTGCGCGTGTAGACCCGCGCGACGTCGATGCGCCGGGCCATCTCGGCGAGCGTGTTCTGCACCGACTGGCGGGAGATCAGTGGCTTGCCGAAGGTTTCGCGGTTACGGCACCACTCGACGGTCAGGTCGAGGCAGCGTTGCGCACTGGCGTAGGCCTGCGCGGCCAGGCCGACACGTTCGGAGACGAACGCCGCGGCGATCTGGAAGAAGCCCGAGTTCTCGGCGCCGACCAGGTTCGCGACGGGCACCCGCGCGTCGGTGTAGGACAGCTCGGCGGTATCGCTTGAGCGCCAACCCATCTTGTCGAGCTTGCGGCTGACCTCGAATCCGGGTGTGCCCTTGTCCACGACGATCAGCGATACGCCCGCCGCGCCGGGGCCTCCCGTTCGCGCCGCGGTCACGACGTAGTCGGCGCGTACGCCCGACGTGATGTAGGTCTTGGCGCCGTTGAGGATGTAGTCATCGCCGTCGCGGGTGGCCTTGGTCGTCAGATGCCCGACGTCCGAACCGCCGCCGGGTTCGGTGATGGCCAGCGAGCCGATCTTCTCGCCGCGCAGCGTGGGCTTGACGTAGGTCTCGATCAGCCGCTCGTCGCCCGATGCGATCATGTGCGGCACGGCGATCCCGCACGTGAAGAGCGACGCGAACACGCCGCCTGGCGCGCCCGCGTAGTGCATCTCCTCGCAGATGATGACCGCGTCGGCGCCGTCACCGCCACCGCCACCGACGGATTCGGGGAAGTTGGCTCCGAGCAGTCCGGCCTCGCCGGCCTTGCGGTGCAGTTCGCGGGGGAGTTCGCCGGTGCGCTCCCACTCGGCGACGTTGGGCAGCACCTCGCGTTCGGCGAAGGCCCGCACCGTTTTCCGCAGCGACTCGCGCTCGGGGGTGTTCCAGATACTCACTTGACGAGTTCCTCCGGGATGTCGATATGACGGCTGCGCAACCATTCGCCCAGCCCCTTGGCCTGTGGATCGAACCGGGCCTGATAGGCCACGCCCTGCCCGAGAATGCCTTCGATCACGAAGTTCACGGCCCGCAGTTTCGGCAGCACGTGCCGGGTGATCGGCAGCTCCGCCGTCTCGGGCAGCAATTCGCGAAGGGTTTCGACCGTCAGCGCGTGCGCCAGCCAACGCCATTCCTCGTCGGTCCGGACCCAGACCCCGACGTTGGCCGAGCCGCCCTTGTCGCCGCTGCGGGCACCGGCGATCGTGCCGAGCGGAACCCGTCGAGTCGGACCTGGCGGCAGCGGCTCCGGCAGCGCCGGCTCGGAAACCGCTGTCACCTCCAGCGTTTCGGTGGCCGGAGCGATGTCGACGCGCGTGCCGTCGGGATGCACCGCGGTGTGCGGCACCTTGGTCGCCTCGACGTATCCCGGCGTGAACACTCCGTACACCTGCCCGTCTCCGGGTGGGGCGGTGGTGGTGAAGCCCGGGTAGCTGGCGAGCGCGAGTTCGACTCCGGCCGCCGAGAATTGGCGTCCGACGACGTTGGGATCCGGATCCCGGGCCACGCAGTGCAGCAGCGCGCTGGCGGCTTCCTCGGTGTCGGCGTCGGGATGGTCGGTGCGAGCCAGCGACCATTCCAGTTCCGCCGGTTTGACTTTGAGCCCGGCCTCCAGCTGGCTGCGCACGAGCTGCGCCTTGGCCTCGATGTCCAGGCCCGTGAGCACGAATGTGGCCGCGTTGCGGAAACCGCCGATGCTGTTGAGCGACACCTTGAGCGTCGGCGGTGGCGCCTCACCCGTCACCCCCGTGATGGACACGCGGTCGTCGTCGTCCTGGCTCAGCTGGATCGAGTCGACCCGCAGCGTGACGTCGGGATTGGGGTACCGCGCGCCGGTGATCTCGTAGAGCAGCTGCGCGGTCACGGTGCCGACGCTGACCTGGCCGCCCGTGCCGGGGTGCTTGGTGATCACCGACGAGCCGTCGGCGTTGATCTCGGCGATGGGGAAGCCGGGGTGCTGAAGATCAGGCACTTCCTGGAAGAACGCGTAGTTGCCGCCCGTGGCCTGCGTTCCGCATTCGATGACGTGCCCGGCCGCGACGGCCCCGGCGAGAGCGTCGTAATCGGTTCGCTCCCAACCGAAGTGCGCGGCTGCCGGGCCCACGATCACCGAGGCGTCGGTGACCCGCCCGGTGACCACGACGTCGGCGCCTGCCGAGAGGCAGTCGACGATGCCCCACGCGCCCAGATACGCGTTGGCCGCCAGGGGAGTGCCGAGCCCGAGCTCACCGGCCCGTGCGACCAGATCGTCACCTTCGACATGCGCGACGCGCGCGTTCAATCCGAGCCGTTCGGCCAGTGCCCGCACCGCGGCGGCCAGCCCGGCCGGGTTGAGCCCGCCCGCGTTGGCGACGATCTTGACGCCCTGGTCCAGTGCCAGGCCGAGAGACTCCTCCAACTGGCGCAGGAAGGTCTTGGCATAGCCACGCTCGGGGTTCTTGGCCCGGTCGCGGGCCAGGATCAGCATGGTCAGTTCGGCGAGGTAGTCGCCGGTCAGATAGTCGAGCTCCCCGCCGGTGAGCATCTCGTGCATCGCGGCGAGCCGGTCGCCGTAGAAGCCCGAACAGTTGCCGATACGTACTGCACCTGGGCCTGCAGACGCCACGCATACCTCCGTCGCCAGTGACCTACCAACCGGTAGGTCAGCTACGTTAGCCGGTACCACCGGTCCCGCGTCAAGGGGTGGCCCAAGTGCCGGCTCGCGCGCGACAGTTTCGGCGAGATCGTGGATTTGGGCGCAGGTTCGGGGCATCCGCGCAGGTATCCGCCCAATTGCCGCCGCCGTAAATTTGCGAACGCAAACAATCCTGGGAAGCGGCTGGGTGAACCCTCGCCGCGGGGCATTTGCCGTGGTCAGATATCGCAGAAAATTTCCGAGCGAGGGGAACTCATGGGACGTCACAGGGCAATGTCGGATCGGTCGCGCCGGGCGCGCGTGCTGTTCGGTGGTGTGGTCGCGGGCGCGTCGCTCACGGTCGCCGGTCCGGTCGGCCTGGCGTTCGCGGCTCCGGGTGTCGACAACGCCGCCGGTCCGGAACCCGAGACGCCGCACAAGGTCGAGACCGCGGCCGACGCGGTTGCGCGGCCCGATTTCAAGAACCCCGCACCCGGGGTTCGGGCGATCCAGAATGTCGGTGACACGGTCTTCAACAACGGCAGCGCGCTGAACACCGCCGTCAACGGTTCGCCGATCGGCGATCAGTACCACCGCGCGTTCGGCACGCGCGGCACCATCACCGTCGACGACGAAGGTGTGCAGTACTACCAGGGCGACGGCACCAACGGCTACGTGACCGGCGTCCTCAACACCGGGACCGGCGGCCGCAACGGCCAGGTCACCGTTCCCGGGCAGGTGTACGCGCAGACCGTCAACATCCGGGAGTGCGGGCTGAAGGTCGCCAACGAGAGCGGTCTGCCCACCGGCGTGCGCAAGTGCCGCAGCTGACGCCGATCCGATGACGCGAGCCCGGCCGTTTTGGAGCCGACGCAGGTCAACCGTTACTCTGTAGTGCAATCGTCGCCGCCTGTTGGCGCCTGCGGCAACACCCCAAGCAAGGAGATGCACGTCATGGCTGTGCCCAAGCGCAGAATGTCGCGCGCGAACACCCGTAGCCGGCGCGCGCAGTGGAAGGCCGAGGCCACCGGTCTCGTCGGCGTCACTGTCGCCGGTCAGCAGCACAAGGTGCCGCGTCGTCTGCTCAAGGCCGCCCGTCTCGGCCTGGTCGACCTCGACAAGCGCTAAATCCGCGACGTCCACAAAAAGCGCTGCCACTCGTGGTAGCGCTTTTTGTCGTGTCATCCATTCGTAAGGCTTCCGGTAGCGGCGGGCAAACGCTAGGCAATTTTGCGGCGCGCCTCTTAGGCCACTCTCAGACGACAGGTTGAGACTGTGGCTGTGCGCATTCTTGTCGTGGACGACGATCGCGCTGTGCGCGAATCCCTGCGCCGGTCGCTTTCCTTCAACGGATACTCGGTCGAGCTGGCCCAAGACGGTGTCGAGGCTCTCGAACTGATTGCCAGCGATCGGCCCGATGCCGTGGTGTTGGACGTGATGATGCCGCGGCTCGACGGCCTCGAGGTGTGCAGGCGGCTCCGCAGCACCGGCGACGACCTGCCGATCCTGGTGCTCACCGCGCGCGACTCGGTGTCGGAGCGCGTCGCGGGCCTCGACGCCGGGGCCGACGACTATCTACCCAAGCCGTTCGCGCTGGAAGAGCTGCTGGCCCGGATGCGTGCATTGCTCCGCCGGACCGTGTCTGACGACGGTGCCGACTCGCAGATCATGGCGTTCTCCGACCTGACGCTGGACCCCGTGACCCGCGAGGTCACGCGAGGTACGCGGCAGATCAGCCTGACCCGCACCGAGTTCTCGCTGCTGGAGATGCTGATCTCCAATCCCCGCCGGGTGCTGACCCGCAGCCGCATCCTCGAAGAAGTGTGGGGATTCGATTTCCCGACCTCGGGCAACGCGCTCGAGGTGTACATCGGCTACCTGCGCCGCAAGACCGAAGCCGAAGGTGAACCGCGGCTGATCCACACCGTGCGCGGGGTCGGTTACGTGCTGCGCGAAACCCCGCCCTGATACCCGTGATGGCGATCAACCCGAACAATCTCTGGCGGTCGACGACACTGCCCAACACCAGTTCGCTGTCGTTGCGCTGGCGCGTGATGATGCTCGCGATGTCGATGGTGGCCATGGTGGTCGTGCTGATGGCCGTCGCGGTGTACGCCGTGGTGTCACGTGCGCTGTACGACGACATCGACAATCAACTGCACAGCCGGGCTCGGCTGCTCATCGAGAGCGGATCGCTGGCCGCCGATCCTGGCAAGGCCATCGAGGGCACCGCGTACTCCGACGTCAACGCGATGCTGGTGATTCCGGGCCGGGCCATCTACACCGCCAATCAGCAGGGCCAGACCCTGCCGCTGGGCCAGCAGGAAAAAGATGTGGTCTCCGGCGAACTGCTGATGTCGCTGCGCACCGCCAACCACCAGCGGGTGCTGGCCGTGCACCTGGCCAACGGCAGTTCACTGCTGATCTCCAAGAGCCTGGCACCGACCGGACAAGTGCTCAGACGGCTCGGCACGATCCTGCTCATCGTCGGCGGTGTGGGTGTGGCCGTGGCCGCGATGGCAGGTGGTGCGGTCGCCCGGGCCGGGCTACGACCGGTGGGGCGGCTCACGGAGGCCGCCGAACGCGTCGCGCGCACCGACGACTTGCGGCCGATCCCCGTGGTCGGCAGCGACGAGCTGGCCCGGCTGACCGAAGCCTTCAACATGATGCTGCGCGCGCTGGCCGAATCCCGGGACCGCCAAGCCCGATTGGTCTCCGACGCGGGCCACGAACTGCGCACGCCGCTGACCTCACTGCGCACCAACGTCGAACTGCTGATGGCGTCGCAAGCCCCTGGCGCGCCGCGCCTTCCGGAGGAGGAGATGGCCGGGCTGCGCGCCGACGTGATCGCCCAGATCGAAGAACTCTCCACACTCGTCGGTGACCTGGTGGACCTCACGCGCGACGACGCGGGCGGCGTCATCCACGAGCCGGTCGACATGTCGGAGGTCGTCGACCGCAGCCTGGAGCGGGTCCGGCGGCGCCGCAACGACATCGACTTCGACGTCGACGTGATCGGTTGGCAGGTGTTCGGCGACGCCGCGGGGCTGGGCCGCGCGGTTCTCAACCTGCTCGACAACGCCGCCAAGTGGAGCCCGCCCAGCGGTCGGGTCGAGGTGAGGTTGCGGCAGGTCGACCCGGCCCACGCCGAACTGGTGGTGGCCGACCACGGGCCGGGCATTCCGCCGCAGGAACGCCGGTTGGTGTTCGACCGCTTCTACCGTTCGGCTGCCGCGCGGGCCATGCCGGGCTCGGGCCTCGGCCTGGCGATCGTGCAGCACGTGGTGATGAAACACGGTGGGGCACTACGCATCGACGAGACAGTGCCGGGTGGCAATCCGCCCGGTGCGTCGATCCACGTGATGCTGCCGGGCCAGCCGTTGCCCGAAGCCCCGGCGGCGCCCAGGCTCGACGACAGCAGTGGGCATGTCATGAGCGCCGACAAAAAGTGAGACAGTTAACGACGACCGGGGGCGAATCATGGATGGTCCAAAACGTTCTCTAAGTGGATTCTCAGTCCACCTGGGCAACCTTGTGGCCACCTACTTCGTTGGTTGAAGTAACTGCTCGACCGCTGATCCACCCATACAAGAGAAGAGCACTACAGCAGATGACGAATCACCCGAGGTATTCCCAGCCGCAGGAGCCGGGTCAGCATTCCGGCGCGCCCGGTTACCCGGGTGGCCGTCCCGATCCCTATCAGCAGCAGCCGTACGACTGGCGCTACGCGCGTCAGCCGCAGCAGCCTCAGCTGCCGCCCCAACCGCAGCCGCACCAGCCACCGCAGCAGACGCAGGCCTACCGCGGCGCGTACGACCCGTACCGGTCGTCTCCGCACATGCCGATCGCGCCGCAGCCCGTTGTGGTCAACAAGAAGCGGTCCAAGCTGGCCCTGGCCTCGGGTGCGCTCGCGGTGGCCGTGGTGTCGGCCGGCATCGGCGGTGGGGTGGCCACGCTGGTGCACGACGACCGCCCGAGCTTCGGCACCGGCCTCAACGGCGCGGCCCCGAGCATTCCCGCGGCGGCGCTGCCCGCCGGCTCGGTCGAGCAGGTGGCCGCCAAGGTGGTTCCGAGCGTGGTCAAGCTGGAGACCGATCTCGGCCGGGCCTCTGAAGAGGGCTCGGGCATCATCCTCACGGCCAACGGCCTGATCCTGACCAACAACCATGTCGTCGAGGGCGCCAAGCAAGGCCCCGGCGTGCCCGGCGGCGCACGCACCAAGGTGACCTTCTCCGACGGCACCACCAAGCCGTTCACCGTGGTGGGCACCGATCCCAGCAGTGACATCGCGGTGGTGCAGGCGCAGGACGTCTCCGGGCTCACCCCGATCACCCTCGGTTCCTCACAGAACCTGCGCGTGGGCCAGGACGTGGTGGCCATCGGCTCGCCGCTCGGCCTGGAAGGCACCGTGACCACCGGCATCGTCAGCGCGCTGAACCGGCCGGTCGCGGCGGGCGGTGACACCCGCAACCAGAACACCGTGCTCGACGCGATCCAGACCGACGCCGCGATCAACCCCGGTAACTCAGGTGGCGCTCTGGTCAACATGAACGGTGAACTCGTCGGCATCAACTCGGCGATCGCGACCATGGGCGGTGACTCACCGCAGGCGCAGAGCGGGTCGATCGGGCTCGGCTTCGCGATTCCCGTCGATCAGGCCAAGCGGATCGCCGACGAACTGATCCAGAACGGCTCGGCCTCGCACGCGTCGCTCGGTGTGCAGGTCAGCAACGACAAGACGACCGACGGCGCCAAGATCGTCGAGGTCACAAATGGTGGCGCGGCATCGGCTGCCGGGCTGCCGAGCGGCGTGGTGGTCACGAAGGTCGACGATCGGGTGATCAACAGCGCCGACGCTCTCGTTGCCGCGGTGCGGTCCAAAGCACCCGGTGACAAAGTCAGGTTGACCTACCTCGACCCTGCTGGCAAACCACAAACCATCGACGTCACGCTGGGTAAGGCTGAGCAGTGAGGACGCTGACCCAGCCCCAGGGCCAACTGTCGCTGCGAGTGGTCGCACCGCTGTCCGCCCCCGCATATACGGTTGCAGGCATGGAACAACCAGGGGAGTTGGTGGGCCGGGCACTTGTTGTCGTCGTCGACGATCGCACTGCTCACGGTGAAGAGGACCACAGCGGTCCGTTGGTCACGGAACTGCTCGGCGAAGCCGGGTTCGTGGTCGACGGCGTCGTCGTGGTCGCGGCCGACGAAGTCGAGATCCGCAACGCGTTGAACACAGCCGTCATCGGCGGCGTCGACCTCGTGGTGTCGGTCGGCGGCACTGGAGTCACACCGCGCGACGTGACCCCCGAGGCGACCACGGACATCCTCGACCGCGAACTGCTCGGCATTTCCGAAGCCTTGCGGGCATCCGGACTTTCCGCAGGCATCGTCGATGCAGGAGTGTCCCGCGGGCTTGCCGGAATCTCGGGAAGCACGCTCGTCGTGAACATCGCCGGCTCGCGGGCCGCGGTTCGCGACGGGATGGCCACGTTGAGCCCGCTGGCTGTGCAGATAATCGGCCAGCTATCAAGCTTGGAGATCTAACGAACCCGATTCGGTGGCCTTCGGCCACCGTTTTCGTTTGAGCTGGCGAATGCTGTGGGCGTGGGGCGAGAGGGTTACCAGCAGGTAAACAAGCTTCACAGCCAAAATGTGATCTCGTCACAAAGGGGAATTCCGATGAACGATCCGGCCAAAGCTTCACGCCGCACAGTTAACTCGATCTTCGGTGAGGTGCTTCCGGAGGTGCCGCCCGATGAACGCGACGTGTCTTCGCCAGACGACGACGACGCGCACGATCGGTGGTTGCGGAGCAATATTCCGCCTCACCATGAATGAGTCCAGATTCCGCTTTCAACGCCCAAAACGCGTGGTGGGAAGGTGTGATCTGGCTCATCGCTCGTTAGCAAGGCGAACCACATCACTCCATTGCCGGGTGACATAACTCCCAGCGTCCTGCCTTGCCCGCGGTGGTGCTCAGATGCCGCCAGCAAATTTTGATCGATCGACCGTATACAGGCTTGCTCATATGTGCTTGCGTTGCCGGTCGAATGCCTCCCCGTTATGTTCCTCGTGTCAACGATGAGCGAAACGTAAGAGCAACATGTGATCTGTCTAATTTCGGTCACATGAAGGTCTTGCAAGGTGTGTGGTTTTGCGTTAGGGCCGGGCACCACAAAACAACTCGGTGGCCACCGACTACGGTGACCACCGCGACATAGCTAGGGAGAACATGAAGGCAATCAGTCGGGTGCTGATCGCGATGGTTGCGGCGATTGCCGCGCTGTTCACGAGCACGGGCACCTCTCACGCAGGTCTGGACAACGAGCTGAGCCTGGTTGACGGCCAGGATCGGACGCTGACAATCCAGCAGTGGGATACGTTCCTCAACGGTGTGTTCCCCCTGGACCGCAACCGCCTGACCCGTGAGTGGTTCCACTCCGGCCGGGCCAAGTACATCGTCGCCGGCCCCGGCGCTGACGAGTTCGAGGGCACCCTGGAACTGGGTTACCAGATCGGTTTCCCCTGGTCGCTCGGCGTGGGCATCAACTTCAGCTACACCACGCCCAACATCCTGCTCGACGACGCCAACATCAACCCGCTGTCGGCCGGCTTCAACCCGCTGGGCCGGGTCATCACCCCGAACCTGTTCCCGGGTGTTTCGATCTCGGCTGACCTGGGCAACGGCCCCGGCATCCAGGAAGTAGCGACCTTCTCGGTCGACGTGAAGGGCCCCAACGGCGGTGTGGCGGTGTCCAACGCGCACGGCACCGTGACCGGTGCGGCCGGTGGTGTGCTGCTGCGTCCCTTCGCCCGCCTGATCGCCTCGACCGGTGACAGCGTCACCACCTACGGCGAGCCCTGGAACATGAACTGACATCTCCCAGGCAATACAAAACAGCCCCCGGCTCGCTCCGGGGGCTGTTTTGTGTTTCTCGAAACCTCGCTCAGGTTCGGTCCGCGCTCGTCGTCTCGGCGGTGTCCGGGCTCGGGCCGGTGCCGGGTCCGGTGACGTGCTTGCCGCTGGAGCCGTTGCCGTTTTCGGCCAAGAGGTCACGAATCTCGGTCAACAGGCTCAGCTCGGTGTCCTGGGCCTGCTCGACCTCGCCGCGCTCGCGCAACTTCTTGTACGGCAGCACGATCACGAAGTAGAGGACCGCAGCGACGAGCAGGAAGTTGATGGCCGCCGACACCACGGCGTTGAAGTCGACGAAGGTCTCAGGATCTCCGCCGAGAGAAATCTTGAGGATGCCGTATTCCTTGCCCGGTCCGGCGCCCACGCGGTCGATGAGGGGCTGGACGACCTTCTCGGTGAAGGCCGTAACGAGACCGGTGAACGCTGCGCCGATGACGACGGCGACGGCAAGGTCGATGACGTTGCCTCTGGAGAGGAACTCCTTGAAGCCTTTCAACATGCGCGAACCCTTCCTGGGCTGGTGCTATGAGTGGATGAGCCGAACATTAATCCAGTTCGCCGTGCGGCATCCGGTTTGAACTGCTAGCTTTCACGCGAATGTCGAATGTGGGTCCGAAAAGAAACGGAGCTGTGATGGTCCGGCGACGAATCCGGATGGTGTTGGCGGGATTGGCCTTCGGTATCGCAGCAATGGTCGCGATCGCGCCCGGCGCGGTCGCCGAGCCGGCGCAGCCCAGCCCGACCACTCCGGCGGCGCCGTCGGCGACATCGACCACCGACGAGCTGACTGACATGGTGCTCGAGGCGCTCGAACACGGGCCGGCACAGCCGCCTGCCCCGCGCTAATGCATGACGACGGTGACGGCCTGCACCAGGCCGGTTCCTGCCACCTCGGTGGCGGCTCGGGCCGGTAGCGCGACCAGCGCCACGCGATCAGTGCCGCTGCCCGTCCCCTTGGGTTTCTCGGACACCAGAACCACGACCGCGTCCGTTGCGACCACGAGCGGCCTGCTGTCCTCTTGTTCACCGCCGACCGTCAGCACGTCGACCACGTCGCCGGGCCGAATCATGTCCAGCAGTGCGGTATCCGCGAGATGTAAGGGCACGATCCGGGCATCCGGCCCAGCCGTCGCCTCGGCGAGCCGGGGGCCCAGCAAGCGCACGTCGGTGAGCACCTCGCCGCGCCGCACCGGCCCGGCGAGGGTGGTACCGATCACGGCGGCCAGCTCGGTCTGAGCGCCCTCGGGCAGCGTCGCCTTGCGGTGGCTCGCGAGCTGGACGTCGTCGGCCGTCAGTTCGACCCCGGGAGTGAGGTCACGGACCGCGACCGCGATGTCGGTGTACTCGCCGTGCGGATCGGACCGCACTGCGGCGACCGCGGCAAGCACGACCAACGCCGCCGCGGCGACCCTGCGGGCCGCGACGGTCTTCGACCAGTCAGGGCGCAACGCGGCCGTCAGCCGGTGAATCGGTGACGGATTGAGGGAAGCGGCCATGGCGCCACGTTAGGCACCTGCGCGGCGTCGCGGGAGGGGGTCGGCGCCCGCCTGTGGATAACTCCGGTCAGGTCAGCTGGAGGCTGCCGCGACAGGCGCGGAGCTCGAGCTGGTGCTCGACGAGCTCGAGCTGTCCGAGCTGGAGGACTTCTCGGAGGACGACGAGCTCGATGACTCGGAACTCTTCGACGAGCCGTTGGACGAGCTCTTGCCCGAGTCGCGGTTGTCGGTGCGGTAGAACCCGCTGCCCTTGAACACCACTCCCACCGAACCGAAGAGCTTGCGCAGCTTTCCGGAGCACTTGGGGCAGGTGGTCAGCGCATCATCGCTGAACGCCTGCACCGCGTCGAAGCGGTTGTCGCATTCGGTGCACGCATAGGAATAGGTAGGCACGAAAACCTCCGAGTTGGTCAAACTGGTTAGCACTCTACCGGCTCAAGTGCTAGAACCGCTATGTGGGGCGCGTCATTCCTTCGGGCGGATGGACCGTCCTGGTGGTGGCGCTCGTGGTCGCGGCCGTGCTCGGGGTGGCGTGGCTGCGGCGGGGCCCGGTGAGCCCGCCCGTCGGGCCACTGCCGGTTGGCACCGCGGACTACGCGGGCGCGCGCGCACAGCTCACACGTCTGCCCGTGAAGAGCTGGGACCGGCAGACCGATTTCGACCGGTCGGCCTTCGGTGAGGCCTGGAGCGACGACGTCGACGTCGAGTTCGGGCACAACGGCTGCAACACGCGCGACGACATCCTGCGCCGCGATCTCGCCGAGCTCGTGATCCGGCCCGGCACGTGCTACGCCCAGACCGGGGTGTTGCACGACCCGTACACCGGTGCGACGCTCCCGTTCGCCCGTGGCCCGCAGACCTCCGGCGCGGTCCAGGTCGACCACCTGGTGTCGTTGGCCGACGCCTGGTACAAAGGTGCTCGCGCATGGGATCCTGTGCGCCGCAGGAACTTTGCCAACGACCCGCGCAATCTGGTTGCTGTCGCGTCAAAGTCCAACTTCGACAAGGCGTTTCGCGACGCAGCGAGCTGGCTGCCGCCCAATGCGGCGTTTCGGTGCGAGTTCGTGGCCCGGCAGGTCGACGTGAAGGCGGCCTACGGGTTGTGGGTATCGGCCAAGGAGAGGACCGCGATGGCAGCGGTGCTCGACCACTGCTAGCCGTTGGCGGACAAGGACTTCCGATTCCCGGCGATCAACAGCGCACCCGCGGTGAAGATGGCCCACGCGCCGGATTTCGGAAGCAGTACGCCCGCCACGCCAGCCCACGCGGCAATCGTCCAGCCGAGCCAGCGGGGCACGGGTTGTCCGCGTCGCGTCATGTGCAGAACCAGTGCACCCAGCAGCCCGAACGGTACCCCGAAGCTGCCGGGGCTGAACCAGAACGCCTCGGCCTTGTCCAGCTGCTCGGGCGTGGGTTCCAACGTGAC
Organism: Mycolicibacterium mageritense; assembly: GCF_010727475.1. Taxonomy (NCBI): domain Bacteria; kingdom Bacillati; phylum Actinomycetota; class Actinomycetes; order Mycobacteriales; family Mycobacteriaceae; genus Mycobacterium; species Mycolicibacterium mageritense. The sequence continues at coordinate 810,933 of NZ_AP022567.1, read as the reverse complement.
CGTGTTGACGATGCCCTCGTCGGCGATCTGCGACCACACCGGCTTTCGCGCCTTCGCGGCAAGCGACACGTGCGCCACGGCGCCGACGACGGCCAACCTGCCGCCCCATGCGGTAATGTTACGAGCGTTCACATGGGGGGATGTTAATGACGTTCACACCGGGCCGCAAGACCTATCACCACGGTGATCTGCGTCGGGCGCTGATCGCCGAGGCGCGCGCGCAACTCGCCGAGACCGGACCGGGCGACGTGACGCTGCGGGCGGTCGCCACGGCCGTCGGCGTATCGCCCGCGGCGTGCTACCGCCATTTCGCCGACAAAGAGGATCTCCTGGCCGCCGTGGCCGCCGAGGGTTTCGACGAGTTGACCGCGATCGCCGTCCGGGTCCGTACCGAAGGCCCGCCCGGCATCCAGACGTTGCACCGAATGACCTGTGCCTACATCGAATTCGCGGTGTCCGAACAGGCGTTGTACCGGTTGATGCGGGGTGCGATGTTCGGTGACCGCGCGCGGCACGCGACGCTCGTCGAGGCTGAGCGCCGGTTACGGGCGGAGGCCGAGGCGGCGCTGCGCTCGGCGCGTGAGGCGGGGGAGATCGCCGACCTGCCCATAGAAGACGTCACGCTCACGATCCACCTGATGATGCACGGACTCGCCGTGGCAGCCAGCGACGGTCAGGTGCCAGACACCGACGCCGCGGCCCTGTCCGAGCGGATCATGGCAGTTCTCGACACCGGGTTGCGGCCGCGGTAGCTCCAGGCCCGGACCTGCGTTCTTAGCGATCTCACAGCGGCTTTTTGCCACTATCTGGCCCTGTTCAGCGGTGGCAGAAACGAGACAGCTAGGGAGACGATGAGGGTCATCAGGCGCATGCTGATTGCGGCGGTCACGGTGATGACGGCAATGGTTGCCGCACTGGCGGGCGGTGGAACAGCCAACGCCGGCTTGGACGACGAGCTGAGCCTGGTTGACGGCCAGGATCGGACGCTGACAATCCAGCAGTGGGATACGTTCCTCAACGGTGTGTTCCCGTTGGACCGCAACCGGCTGACGCGGGAGTGGTTCCACTCCGGCCGGGCCAAGTACATCGTCGCCGGACCAGGTGCCGAGGAGTTCGAGGGCACGTTGGAGCTCGGCTATCAGATCGGTTTCCCGTGGTCGTTGGGTGTCGGCATCAACTTCAGCTACACCACGCCCAACATCCTGCTCGACGACGTCAACATCAACCCGCTGTCGGCCGGTTTCGATCCGCTGGCGCAGGTGATCACGCCGAATCTGTTCCCGGGTGTTTCGATTTCCGCCGATCTGGGTAACGGCCCTGGTATCCAGGAAGTGGCGACCTTCTCGGTCGACGTGAAGGGCCCGAGCGGGGGTGTGGCGGTGTCCAATGCGCACGGCACCGTGACCGGTGCGGCCGGTGGTGTGCTGCTGCGTCCGTTCGCCCGGCTGATCGCGTCGACCGGTGACAGTGTCACCACCTACGGGGAGCCCTGGAACATGAATTAGCCGTACGACCGCCGAAGGCCAGGCCGGTGCGCCGCCCACTACATCCCGTCACGCTCATCGTTGCTCCCGCTGACGGGGAGCGGCGTGCCGGCCCTCCGGATGTATTGGACAATCGGCCGTGATGAAGGTTTTGGTCGTCGACGACGAACCCGTGCTGGCGTCGACGCTGAGCATCGGGTTGCGGGCCGAGGGCTTTCTGGTGGTCGAGTCGTCCGACGGTGTCGACGGGCTGTGGCTGGCCGTCGAGCACAACTTCGACGTCGTCGTCCTCGACATCATGCTGCCGGGACTGAGCGGCTACGAGGTGCTGCGCCGCATGCGGGCCAAGAACGTGTGGACGCCCGTGCTGATGCTGACCGCCAAGGACGGCGAGTACGACCAGACCGACGCGTTCGACCTCGGGGCTGACGACTACCTGACCAAGCCGTTCTCGTTCCGGGTACTGGTCGCCCGGCTGCGGGCCCTCGTGCGGCGCTCGGTGCCGCGGCGGCCCACCGTGCTGAGTGCGGGAACGCTGACGCTGGACCCCGCGCGCCGGGTCGTCGAACGCGCCGGGACGGAGATCTCGCTGACGCCGCGAGAGTACGGGCTGCTCGAGTACCTGATGCGCAACAAGGACAACGTGGTCACCAAAACCGAGATCCTGCGCAACGTTTGGGACGCCCACCATCACGGACCGGACAATGTGGTCGAGGTGTACGTCGGTTATGTGCGGCGCAAGATCGACATCCCGTTCGGCACCAACACCATCGAGACCGTTCGCGGCGTGGGCTATCGGCTCGACTCGGGCGCGTACGACAGCGGCAGCTGAACGGTGACCCGCGTCCCGCCACCGGGCGATTCGCCGATGGCCACCGTGCCGCCATGTGCTGCAACGATTTCGCGGACGATGGCCAGCCCGAGGCCCGCGCCGCCTGCGCTGCGGGAGCGGTCCTGATCCAGCCGGACGAACCGGTCGAACACCCGGTCACGGTCGGCGACCGCGATGCCGGGCCCGTCGTCGTCGACCGTGAGGACGGCCTGTGTCTTGCGGGCGTGCAACTCGACGTCGATGGCCGTGGATGCGTGCCGCTCGGCATTGTCGAGCAGGTTGCGCAGCACGCGGGACAGCGCGGGCGCCGCGCCGCGCACCTGAGCCGGCTCGAGCGACGCGCGGACTCGCAACGCGCTGATCCGTTGCAGGCGATCCACTTCCGCCGCGGCGACGTCATCGAGGTCGACGTCGGTCGGGTTGGCGGCCAGCTGCTCTTCGTCGGCGCGGGCCAGCAACAGCAGATCCGCGACAAGCGCCTCCATGCGATGCGCTTCGGCCAGCGTGGATTTCGCCAGCTCCTGGTTGAGCTCGGGGTGCGCTGCGGCCACTTCCAGCGCCGAGATGATGCTCGCCAGCGGACTGCGCAGCTCGTGGGACGCGTCGCCGACGAACCGCTGTTGCGCGGTGTGCCCGGCTTCGATGCGCGCCAGCATCTCGTTCATCGTGACTGCCAGCGCCGCGATCTCGTCGCGGCTGCCCGGCACCGGCACGCGTTCGGTGAGATCCGACGTGCTGATGTCGGCAACGCGGGTCCGGATGTCGTCCACCGATCGCATCGACCGGCGCACCAGCAGGTAGGTGGCGGCCGCAGACACCGCGACCACGATGGGAGCCGCGATCGCCAGCGCGACGATGACGGTCTTGACCGTCGACGCGACCAGCAGACTGCCCTCGCCGACCAGCACGGTGTAGCGGCCGCCGACCCCGTCGACCGTCTGCGCGCTGAACCTGATCCGGCCGAAAGGCGATGCGTGCTCGGGCATCCCGATCCGGATGCCCTCGCCGACCTCGTCGATCGGGATCAGTGGCGTCCGCGGGGCCGACGACGAGCGTTCGACCACAGTCCCGCCGGCCGTGATGACCTGGACCGCGACGATGCGTTCGTCGGTGGCCATCAGTGCCGGATCGAGCGCGGTCGGTGGGGTGGTGCGCAGCGCGTCGGCGACGTCGACCACCCGGGTGGCCGCAGCGGTGTCAACGCCCGAGAGCATCGACCGGTACAGCACCGTGGCCAGTGCGGCCGCGGCCACGGCCAGGCTGACGAACACCACCGTCGCGGCCACGAACGCCGAACGGCCCGAGATGCTCCACGCGGCGGCTACTCCTCTTGGCATAACCGCCTAAGTGCATCACATCGGCGGGACTATGTCGGCTGGTGGCGCGGCACGATCATGACCGGCACCGGTGCGTGCCGCAGGATCTTGGCCGCGGCCGACCCGAGGAACACATGTGAGGTCTGCGCAGCCGCACCCGAGCCCATCACCAGCATGTCGCCGGCGGCCCACGGCACGCTCTGGACCGCGGAGTTCCAATCGTGCCCGGTGCCCACCACGACGTCTACGTCGGGAACGTCCATGCGCTCGCGAACCTCGTTGAGCCGCTTCACTATTTCGTCGTACGTGCGCTTCGACCACTGCTGGACGACGAGATCCTCGGCCGACGACTCGATGACGCCGGCGAACGCCACCACGTTGCGGACCGTGAACGACACGATGCGCAACGTCGCCGACCAGGCCTTGGCCAGTTCGGCCGCCGCCGGGATGAGCCCGTTGACATCGGCTTCGCCGCCGTATGACGCGGTGAGGCGACGGATGCGGCCCGCGCTCTGCGAGTAGCCGCGCGGCGCGATCGCCACGGGCATCTCGGCGGTGTGCACCAACCGCTCGGTCACGCTGCCCAGCGCGACCCGGCCCAGCAGGCCCGCCGACGATGAACCGACGACCACGAGGTTGGCCTGATGGGCCACGGCCAGCTCGAGCAAGCCGCTCGGGACCGAGGTGGATTGGTGTACCACCGTGGGGATTTCGACATCGCTCGGCAGTGCGCTGACCGCGCGATCGAGGATCTGGGTGGCCTGCGTGGTGATGTAGTCGAGGTACTCCTGTTCGACCGGGTCACCCTTGGGCGGCCACGGCCGCTCCACCACCGCGGCCGCCACCACCGAGTCGCCGGTCGAACGGGCGATCTGGGTTGCCAGGTGTAGGGGAGCGCTGCTGTGGCGGCTGGCGCTGAACGCCGCCAGGATCGTCATGAGGCCGGTTCCTCGGCGTGTGCCCGCACCACCACGTGGGTGACGGGGATCTGGTGATCGGTGCGCGCACGATCGACGACGTCGAAGCGCTCCCATACCGATTCCTCTGGCGGCAGCGTCGAGATCACGATCTGGTCGGGATGGAACGCGTCGACGGCCGCCGCCAGCGCCCGCAGCGGACGATAGTCACCCAGCTCTCCGTTGGCCTCGAGGTTCTCCGACCGCAGCGCCGTCAGGGTGTGGTCAAGCCGTTGCTGCGCAGCCTGTTTGGTGGCCTCCCAGACATCCAGCGGACTGTGCGTGGCGGCCACACCGGTTTCGATCGGGCTGGCGGGCACCACGACGTAGTAGGTCGCGTCCTTCTCGTCGCCGATGCGGCGCAACTCGTCGAGCAGCTCCTTGGATTCCACGGTCTGGTTGGCCAGCACCAGGACGCGGTGTGCCGCGGTGGTCGGTGCGACGCCCTCCACATGCGGGCGACGGCTGATGAACCACCGGTTGGCCAGGAACAGCAGGATCACCACGGCCCACGACAGCAGGCTCAGGATCAGCTGCGAGCGCACCTCCTCCTGCAGGTACATCTGCACCAGGATGGCCACCATGGCGACCGCGGTGAGGATGGACAGGAAGGGGAACAGCCACATCTTCACCTTGAGCTTGGAACCGTCTGTGCGGTACCGCAACACGATCTGGGACAGTGCGATCAGCAGGTAGACGAACAGGATGATGGCGCCGCTGGAGTTCAGCAGGAACGCGAAGATCGTCTTCTCGGAGAATGCCGCCGCGATCACACACAGGAAGCCGATCACCGACGAGGTCAGGATCGCGGCCGCCGGGACGCCCCGGCGCGTGACACTGACCAGCTGCGCGGGCGCCTCACGCCGGGCGGCCAGCACGAACAGCATGCGCGACGCGGTGTACATGCCCGAGTTCAGGCAGCTCAGCACCGCGGTGAGCACCACGGCGTTCATGATGTGGTCGGCGTAGGGAATGCCCATCTCGGTGAACGCGGAGACGAACGGCGACGCCGCGAGATTCTCGCTGTTCCACGGCAGGATCGTGACGAGCAGGAACGCCGAACCCACGAAGAACACCGCGATACGCAGGATCACCGAGTTCGCGGCCTTTGCAACGGCGCGCTCCGGATCGGACGATTCGGCCGCGGCGATGGTCGCGATCTCGGCGCCCACCATCGAGAAGATCACCGTCACCACGCCGACCGTGACGGCCATGGGCCCGAACGGGAAGAACCCGCCGTGGTCGGTGAGGTTGGAGAAGTCCATGTCCTTGTGCGGCCACAGGCCGATGACGTACAGCGAGCCCAAGCCGATGAACGCGAGGATCGCCGCGACCTTGATGCCGGCGAACCAGTATTCGAACTCACCGAACGACGACACCGAGAACAGGTTGGTCGCCGTCATCGCGATCAACAGCAGCAGGGCTGTCAGCCAGATCGGGACACTCACCCAGTACTGGATGATCTTGGCGCCCGCGATGGCTTCGAAGCCCACCACGATCACCCAGAAGTACCAGTACAGCCAGCCGACCGAGAACCCCGCCCAGTTGCCCATGGCGTTACGGGCATAGTCAGCGAAGGAGCCGGTGGACGGATTGGCCACCGCCATCTCGGCCAGCATCCGCATGACCATGATGATCAGCACGCCTGCCAGCGCATAGGTGATGAACGAGCCTGGGCCGGTGGCACCGATCACCACCCCGGATCCGACGAACAGGCCGGCGCCGATCACGCCGCCGATGGCGATCATCGTCAACTGTCGTTGGCTGAGCGCCTTTTTCAGTGCTGGGGCTTCGCCCATTTTCGGTCACCGACTCTTCCGTGTGAAGTGAGGCAGGTCACAAGTTCGTAGAAGAGGAACGCTATGCCCGATACGGGTGTCCGGTGGGCGAAATTGGGGGTGAACCTGTACGAAATTTGGCCGACCCGTTCAGACACCTGTCGGACGGATCGGCACCGGCGCACGGGACCGGTACAGCTTCGCGAAGTGCGCCAACCGCAGGCTCAACATCAACTCGAACCGGATCTCGCCGTCGCCGAGGTCGCCGCCGATGGCCTCGGTGAGCTTCTCCAACCGGTAATACAGCGAGGACCGGTGCAGGTGCAGCTCCTCGGCGGTGCGGCGCGCGTCGCCGCCGTTGGCGAGGTAGACGTCGAGCGTGTGGATCAGGTCGTCGCGGCCCTGTTCGATGAGCCCGATGACGCCCGGGTGTACCAGGCCACCGAGCTCGGCGGTGCCGTACGCCTCGGCCAGCAGGGCCAGCGTCTTCCAGGAGCCGAGCTCCGACCATGACGAGACCTGCGCGCCGGTGGCCCGGATCTGGGCCAGCGTCAGGGCCAGCTTGGCCTGCCGAAAGGCAAGGGCCGCTTGGGTTATGGGTAGCCGTTGACCGGATGAGCCGATCGCGGGGCTGGCACCGTACACGGCCGCGACGGCGTTGACGACGCTGTCCGCCACGGTGGGATCCTGCGAAGCCGGCGCGGTGACCGCGAGCACCGTCATCGGCGGACCCGTCATGGTGAACCACGTTGCCGACCGGTCGGTCGCCGACAACCGGAACCGCAGCGCCATGCTGCGATCGACCGGATCGGCCTTGTCGTGGGGTTCGAACACGAACACGCCGACCTGGGCGTCGGGTTGCACCAGGTTCCTGGCCTGCAGTTCGCGCAGCGTCCGCTCGGCGCGCTCGGGTGTGTCGGCCGCGAGCAACCGGCTCAGCAGCTCGTATTGCGCGGATTCCTGCGCCCGCATCGCGGCGTTGCGCCGATCGAGCACGGCCAGCAGGTCGGCGCCCGCGGTCACGGCCAGCCGCTGGCCCCCTTCCGACAGCGTGGCCTCCGGATCCAGGATCCACAGGTATCCGAAGCGTTCGGCGGCCGAGCGCACCGGCACGCAGAACCGCGGCATGAGCCCGTGCTCCGGGAACGCCGGAGTCCACAGCGCCGCCGATGCGGTACCGATGCCGTGGTCGAACAGTGCGGCCTTGACCTCGGCGCGGGTCTCCCGCTGCAGGACGCTGTATACCCGCACGTCGTCGAGTTCGCCGAGCTGACGGCTGTGCGTGATTGGGGTGAGCTCTTCGTCGTCGAGCAGGACGGCCCGGTCCACGGACTGCGCGAGGACATCGACGATCAGCTGGATGCGCGCGCTGAAATCTACCGGGGCGGACACGTGCTGATTGTCGTACTACTCAGCTGTTCAGGCACACCAAGCCCCGGTTCGGGGTCAGTGCGTGCGTCATGCGCACATCGTGCGGTTCGGCGGGGAGCTCGTCGACGAGTTCGTCGTCACGCACGACCGCGACCAGTTTCGCGGAGGGTGCCGCGGCAGCCAGCGTGCGGTCGTAGAAACCGGCGCCGCGGCCCAGCCGCACGCCCGCGCGGTCCACGGCCAACGCGGGCACCAGGATCACGGCGGCTTCGCCGACCGCCTCGGTCGGCAGCCACGGCGGCGCGGGTTCGCGCAACCCGAACCCGGCCTGGATCAGGGTGCCCGGCACGTAATCGCCCCACTGCAGCGGCAGGCCGACCCCGTTCACATCGGTGTGCGAGACCGGAAGCAGTACGCGCACACCGACTTCCAGCAGAGTGTCGAGCATGGCGGGGGAGCCGGGTTCTGCGCCAACCGGCACATAGGCGCAGACCGTCTGCCCGGCCGTGACCAGTGCGGGCAGCCAACCGCGCAACGCGTCGGCCTCGGCGTCGCGCACAGCCCGGGGCAACGCCCGCCGGGCCCGTAGTAATCCGCTGCGCAGCTCGGCTTTTGTCAGTGGGGCCACGCCCTACACCATTTCAGAGTGGGCGTTACTGTGTGAACGATGACGACGCCTTCCAAGGCCCCTGAGGTGCCTATTCCGCATACCGCTGTCGTCCCGGCTGCCGGTCTGGGAACACGCTTTCTCCCGGCGACGAAGACCGTCCCCAAAGAGTTGCTGCCGGTGGTCGACACCCCTGGCATCGAGCTGGTCGCCGCCGAGGCCGCGGAGGCCGGCGCCGAGCGGCTGATCATCATCACCTCTGAGGGTAAGGACGGTGTCGTCGCGCACTTCGTCGAGGATCTCGTGCTCGAGGGCACTCTTGAGGCCCGCGGCAAGGTGAAGATGTTGGAGAAGGTGCGCCGGGCACCCGCACTGATCAAGGTCGAATCTGTGGTTCAGGCCGAGCCGCTGGGCCTCGGCCACGCGGTCAGCTGTGTCGAGAGCAGCCTGGGGCCCGACGAAGACGCCATCTCGGTGCTGCTGCCCGACGATCTGGTGCTGCCGACCGGCGTGCTGGAGACCATGTCCAAGGTGCGGGCCAAGCGCGGCGGCTCGGTGCTGTGCGCGATCGAGGTTCCGGGCGACGCGATCAGTGCCTACGGCGTGTTCGACGTCGAGACCGTCCCGGACGCGGCGAACCCCAACGTGCTGCGCGTCAAGGGCATGGTCGAGAAGCCGAAGGCCGCCGATGCGCCGTCCCCGTACGCCGCGGCCGGCCGCTATGTCTTGGACCGGGCCATTTTCGACGCTCTGCGCCGTGTCACGCGCGGTGCGGGCGGCGAGATCCAGCTCACCGACGCCATTGCGCTGCTGATCGAGGAAGGCCACCCGGTGCACGTCGTGGTGCACCGCGGCGCTCGACACGACCTGGGAAATCCCGGCGGCTACCTGAAGGCTGCGGTTGACTTTGCGTTGGAACGTGACGACTACGGCCCGGAATTGCGGCAGTGGTTGGTCGAACGATTGGGCCTGGCCGAACCGGAGAGCCAGCAGTAGCGCGAGCAAGCCGCGCGTCGGGCCCGGCAGACGGAAAGGCGTGTTGTGCGTTCGGTTGAGGAGCAGCAAGCTCGGGTGGCGGCCGCCGCGGTGGCTCCCAGACCGGTGCGGGTGGCCATAGCCGAAGCGCAAGGGCTGATGTGTGCCGAAGAGGTCGTGACGGAACGGCCCATGCCGGGCTTCGACCAGGCGGCGATCGACGGGTATGCGGTGCGCAGCGTCGACGTGCTCGCGGTCGGCGAGTCCGGCGACCCCGACGAGAGTGCAGGCGGCGAGATCAGCCTGCCCGTGATGGGCATGATCGAGGCCGGTGCCCGGACGCCGAGCCGATTGCAGCCGCGGCAGGCCGCGCGGGTACAGACCGGGGCGCCCATGCCGACGCTTGCCGACGCGGTGCTGCCGTTGCGCTGGACCGACGGTGGCCAGAACCGTGTGCGGGTGCTGCGTGGTGTGCGGTCGGGCGCCTACGTCCGGCGCACCGGCGACGACGTGCAACCCGGTGACGTCGCGGTGCGTGCCGGCACGATCATCGGGCCCGCGCAGGTGGGTCTGCTCGCGGCGGTGGGCCGGGATCGGGTGCTGGTGCACCCGCGGCCCCGGCTTTCGGTTATGTGTGTTGGCGGTGAACTCGTCGACGTGTCGCGGACGCCTGGCACCGGGCAGGTCTACGACGTCAACTCCTACGCGCTGGCGGCCGCGGGCCGGGACGCCGGCGCCGAGGTCAACCGCGTCGGCATCATCAGCACCAACCCGAGTGAGCTGCGCGAAACCGTCGAAGGTCAGGTCAACCGCAACGAGATCGTCGTGATCGCGGGCGCGGTCGGCGGCGCCGCGGCCGAGAGTGTCCGCTCGGTGCTCTCCGAGCTGGGCGACATGGAGGTCGCTCGCATCGCGATGCATCCCGGCTCGGTGCAGGGCTTCGGTCAGTTGGGCCGTGACCGCGTGCCCGTGTTCCTGTTGCCGGCCAACCCCGTGAGCGCGCTGGTGGTTTTCGAGGTGATGGTGCGGCCGCTGATCCGGTTGTCGCTCGGCAAGCGGCAGCCGATGCGCCGCATCGTGCAGGCCCGCACGCTCGCGCCGATCAGTTCGGTGCCGGGGCGCACGGGATACCTACGCGGGCAGCTGATGCGGGATCAGGACACGGGTGAATACCTGGTGCAGGCGCTGGGTGGCGCCCCCGGCGCGTCGACGCACCTGTTGGCCACGCTGGCCGAGGCGAACTGTCTGGTGGTGGTGCCCAGCGAAGCCGAGCAGATCCGTACCGGAGAGACGGTCGACGTCGCGTTCCTGGCCCAGCGCGGCTGAGGATGGGGTTGTTTCGGGCCAGTGCGGCGCATCCGGGGTGGCCGGATCCGGTCGGGCCGCTGCGGGTGCCGTCGGGCGTGGTGCGGTTGCGGCCCGTGCGCCTGCGCGACGCGACGGTGTGGAGCCGCGCCAGGCTCGCCGACCGCGACCACCTCGAACCGTGGGAGCCCGTCACCGGCGTGGATTGGCATGTCCGCCACGCTGTTTCCTCATGGCCGGCCATCTGTTCGGGGCTGCGGGCCGAGGCTCGCAGTGGGCGCATGCTGCCGTACGTGATCGAGCTCGACGGTGACTTCGTCGGGCAGCTGACCATCGGCAACGTCACGCACGGTGCGCTGCGGTCGGCGTGGATCGGCTACTGGGTGGCCAGCGCGCACACGGGCGGCGGCATCGCGACCGCGGCCCTCGCGCTCGGCCTGGACCACTGCTTCGGCGCGGTGCGGCTGCATCGGGTCGAGGCGACGGTGCGGCCCGAGAACGCGGCGAGCCGGGCGGTGCTCGCCAAGGTCGGCTTCCGCGAGGAAGGGCTGTTGCGCCGGTACCTCGAAGTCGACGGGGCCTGGCGTGACCATCTGTTGGTGGCCGTCACGGTCGAGGAACTCAAACAGTCCGCGGCGCAGCACCTGGTGAAGACGGGCCGGGCCAGCTGGACGTGAGCCTCGCGGGCGACGCGACGACACGCGGGCGCCGCGAATTCGACGTAAATGTCGTGGCGCGCGTCGATGCGCAACGTTTACGTCGATTTCGAGGAGCTAGTGAGGCTGGATCGTGTTACAGATGTGACATTTGTGACTGTTGGTGCTTGTATCCAGCGAATTACAGGTGTGTAATTGTGCTCGGCGCGCCGCTACGGATGCGCTGGTCGCGAGACCTAGCCTGGAGGGGAAAGGAGCAGGCGTCATGCCAAGCATCCCCCAATCACTGCTGTGGATCTCCCTCGTCGTGCTCTGGCTGTTCGTGCTGGTGCCGATGTTGATCAGCAAGCGCGACGCGGTCCGGCGCACCAGCGACGTGGCACTCGCGACGCGCGTGCTCAACGGCGGCCGCGCGCAGCGACTGCGCCGTGGACCCGCGGCGGGACACAACAGCGATCCGCACTGGCAGCCCGCCGAAGACGAACTCGACGAGAAGTTCGACCACCTGGTCGAGGAACCCGAGCGGTCCGTCGTGGTGGCCGCCGCGGTGGCCGAGACGCCCGAGCCCGACTACCTCGACGTCGACATCGTCGAAGAGGATTCCGGTGCGCTGCCCGTCGGTACGGCGGTGGCCGACGCCGAACCCGAAACCGACCAGCTGGCACTGAATCTCGAAGAACCCGAGGTCGAGGTTTCCGAACCCGCGCCGGTCGACGAGCCACAACCCGAAGCCGAAGACGTGCAGGACGAGGTCGCGGAAGACGAGCCCGACGGCACTGCCGACGAATACGAATACGTCGACGATTCCTCGGGCCTTGAGCCCGAGTCGGCCGACGAGTCCGACGACGATCAGGCCGAAGCACCCGTCACGTCGCTGAGCGCATCGCGGCAGCGTCGCTTCGAGTCCAAGACCGCCGCTGCCGTCAGCGCTCGCAAGTACAAGTTCCGCAAGCGTGTGCTCGCGGTTTTCGCGATCATCCTCGTGGGCTCGGCCGCGGCGGCGTTCCTGCTCAACCCGGCGGCGTGGTGGGTGTGCGGCACGGCCGCGACCCTGACCGTGCTGTACCTGGCCTACCTGCGTCGCCAGACGCGCATCGAGGAACAACTGCGCAGGCGCCGTGCGCAACGCATGATGCGGTCGCGGCTGGGCGTGGAGAGCACTGACGATCACAAGCTCGACGTGGTGCCGTCCCGGCTGCGCAGGCCCGGCTCGGTGGTGCTGGAGATCGACGACGAGGATCCCATCTTCGAGCACCTCGACTACGCGCCGTTCGCCCGCGAATACGATCTGCCTCGGGCTTCCGGCCAGTAGGCCGGCCGGTTTCTGTTCGAGGGCCCCGGGCTGGTAGCCTGTGCTCTCGGTATCAGGGGCTATGGCGCAGTTGGTAGCGCGACTCGTTCGCATCGAGTAGGTCAGGGGTTCGATTCCCCTTAGCTCCACCACAAACCCCAGCTCGGCTGGGGTTTTCTGGTTTATGGACCTCAGGCCCCGAAGTCGATGACCGTTCCGACTCCGTGTTCGGTGGCGCGCGCGAGAACCAGTGCGGCCGTGGCCAGATCCTGTAGCCCGACGCCGACGGATTCGAACAGTGTGACGTCGTCGTCGCCCGTCCGGCCGTCGGCTGATCCGAGGATCACCTGGCCGAGTTCGGTGCGGGCGTCGTCTTCGGTGATGGCACCCTCGGCGATAGCCAGCAGTACGCCACCGGATTTGGCCATCACGGTGGGGAAGCTGTCGACGACTATGCGGGCGCGTGCCATTCCGTGCGAGTCGACCTCACGATGATCGGGGCGCGGCGGGGCGCCGACTGCGTTGACGTGTTGTCCTGCGCGCAGCCAGGAGCCGCGGACGACGGGTTCGCGCGCCGGCGTGAGGGTGCACACGATGTCGGCCGCCCCGACCACCGCGGCGGCGTCAGGCACAGACTCGACCGGTATCGAAAGATCCTCGACCGCAACGCGGAACGCGTCGACGGTCGCGGCGCGGCGGGACCAGACCACGATCCGTGAGATGTCGCGCACTTGCGCGATGGCGCGCGCGTGCTCGATCGCCAGGTTTCCCGCGCCGACGAGTCCGAGCACCGATGCAGACCCTCTGGCGAGGTGATCGGTCGCGACGGCACTGGCCGCCGCGGTGCGCACGGCGGTGACGGCTCGGCCGTCGAGGATCGCAAGACACTCACCTGTGATGGCTGACGTCATGGCGATCGTCGAGCGCTGCGTGGGCAGACCCCGCGCCCGGTTTGCGGGAAGGTCGCACAGCAGTTTGACGGTCACGGCGCCATCGCCCGTGGCGATCATGGGGATTGCCGCGCCGCCGTCGGGCAGCGTGAGCGCACGTGGTGCCGGGTTCTGAAACCGGCCCGCGGCCAGGTCGGCGTGCGCCTTCTCGACCGCCTTGCGCACCTCACCGCGGTCGATCAGGCCGGTGATCTCCGAATGGGTCAGCACCAGTGTCATCGGTGGGGCACCGCGGCCGCGGCGGGATCGATCTGGTCGACGACGGTGGTGTCGATCAGTTCGTCGACGGGAGGAACGGCGCGAATCATGCGTTCCTGATGCAGGATACGCATCCATCGCCGGGTGGCCGCGGAGTCGATGCGTACGGTGTCCCACGTGTGGGAGCGCAGCATCCGCATGCACGCCGCCGACAGGACCGGTGCCGCTACGGCCGGCCAGTGCGCGGTGAGCAGCGGCTGGAGATCGGTCAACGCGACCGACTTGAGCAGCTGCATCGACTCCTGCAGCGCGGACGTGAACCTGACGAGGCGGTCTGCCAGTTCGTCGAACCGGTCGGTGCGGCAGTAATAGACGCTGTTGGGCCCGAGCCCGCCGGTCTGGGTGTACTCGTTGACGATGACGCCGGTTCGCCTGGCCTGCATGGCTTCCGCGGTGACGAGGTCGGTGACGATGGCGTCGCCGAGCCCGGCCTCGAAAAGCTCCACGAACATCGGCGTCGACAGGTCACGCAGGAACGTGATCGATGCGGGGTCGACGTCGGCTTCCCGAATCAGCCCGGCCGTGAACGCATACGGGGCGCTGCCGCCGATGCCGGGCGCCAGCACGGTGCGGCCGATCAGGTCGGCCCACTCGAATTGCGGTGCGGCAGGGCGGGTTACCAGCGCCTTGGGGAACTGGTGGTTGACCTGGGCGAACACCGTGAGCTCGCGCGGGGTGTCCCAGTACATCGCGGGCACCCAGAGGCCGCCGAGCGCGATGTCGGCGGCGCCGGTGTCGAGATCGTCGAGCACACCGGTCCACGGATCCTTCGCCTCGGCGTTGACCGTTAGCCCGCGGTCGGCGAACAGGCCGAGCTGATCCGCGTAGTACTGCGGGAGGTAATTCAGGGCGTGTGCGGTGGCGGATATGTTGAGTTGCAACATGGTTGGGGATCCTCTCGGGTCAGGCGGTGGCGAGAACGGGCTCTTCGGTGACGGCTTCCAGTGATTTGCCAAACGTCTCGGGGCCGAATCGTGCGGCGACCACCAGCAGGGCGTACATGACCGCGATCATCGCGAACACGCCCGGGACACCGAAGCGGTCGAAGAAGAACAGCGCGGCGAACGGCATGACTGCTCCTGCGACATTACCGATTCCGTTGACCACCGAGGCGCCCATGGCGCGCACCGACGTCGGGAACAACTCCGGTGACCAGACCGACAGCATGGTGTTGAGCATCATCGTGAAGAACTGGAAGATCATGCCGAGGGTCAGGATCAGCGCGGTCGTGTCGGCGAACGACGCGAAGCAGATGGCCGACACGCAGCCGAGCACCGCGGCGACACTGACCGTCAGCCGCCGGGGCGCCTTGCCCGCGAGGTACGACGCGGCGCACGCCCCGAACAGTGAGCCGATGTTCATGATCATCGTGAAGGCCAGCGAGTCGGCCAGGGAGTAGCCGCGGGACACGAGCAGGATCGGCATCAGGAACAGCAGCGTGACCTGCGCGCCGAACGACATCCACGAGGCGGCCCCGATCGCGGCGGTGCGGTGCAGGTTGCGGCCCTTGAACACCTCGAGGTAGCTGCTCCTGGTCATCACGGGGATATCCGCCGCGGTGACGAATTGCTTTGTGGGACCGGGTGTTCTGAGCCCGTAGATGGTGCCGTTGGCCAAGCGGGTCAGGCTCTCGTTGGCGGCGTCGACGCGGCCTTTCGACAGCAGGAACCTGGGCGACTCGGGCAGGTAGCGGCGGAAGAAGACCACGAGCACCGCGGGTACGGCCAGGATCACGTAGGTCCAGCGCCATGCGGTGTCGTTGCCGCCGAGCGCACCGTTGAGCGGCCCCAGGACGAGCCAGAAGAATCCGAACGACGCGATGTTGCCGACACCGCCGGAGGAGATGTTGAGGGTCGCGAGCAATGAGCCGCGATGACGGGTGGCGACGATTTCGGCGAGAATGGCCAGCCCGACGGTGAATTCACCTCCCAGGCCGATGCCGACGATGAACCGGCTGGCCAACAGCATCTCGTAATTGACTGCGGCAGCGCTGATCAGGCCGCCAAGGGTGTAGACGAGCAGGTTGAGGCTCAGCGCGGCACGCCGGCCCCAGCGGTCGGCGATGTAGCCGCCGATCAGCCGGCCGACCAAGCCGCCGACCACTGTGGCGGTGTTGATCATGGTGAGTTCGGCGTTGCCGATGCCGAAGGACTCCTTGAGCAGCGGGCCCATGGCACCCGTGGAGTTCTGTTCGAGTGAGTCGAAGAACAGGCCTGCCATCAAGAGCAGGATCAGCGCGGCCTGTACCCGGCCGAACCCGATGCGGTCGAGTGCCGCGGTCAGGCCGGGGGACGAGGCGGGTTCGGTCGTCGGATGCGGGGGATGGACGTCCGGTGAAGCGGTCGAGTGTTCGGGGGACATGGCAGGCTCCGGTGTTCATGGTTTGACACCGACAGGCGAACCGTCGGCGAGCCGATCGCGAGTCGTCCCTGACCCCAATCGCACTGGAGCAATTTGTATACGAAATCTATTTCATGAACGTTTCTGAACAGGCTGTTTACGTTACATCCGCGAAAAATCGGTCCAGATTGTTAAACAATCATGGCTCGTTGGCGTCGAACTTCTTGTTGAAGTAGTGCTCGTCGCGCCGAAGATGCTCGTCCATGAGGTAGCCTGCCTGGACCACCGAACCGTTGACGATCGCCAGCGCAAGCACGCGATGATCATCCGTGGCCGCTTCGGGGTTGTGTCCGAGGCTCCACTGCACCCGACGGCTCACGCTGGACAACAGTTCGGCCAGTTGCCGATTTCCCGAGGCGGTCGCCACGAGCTCGTGAAAAGGCGTGCCGTGCCGGTCGTCGGTGACCGCGTGGGCGATGGCCGCGAGCTCGTCGGCGACCGCACCGCCACGATTCTCGGCAGCCAACTGCGCGGCGAGAACTTCGAGCCCCCGGCGGATGTGCAGGAGCTCGCGGCTGTCCTGCACCAGTGTCGTCGACACCGTCGCGCCCCGGTAGCGCACGATGGTCACGAATCCCTCGGACTGCAGCCGCGTCAACGCCTCCCGAACCGGAATACGGGATACCCCATATCTTTTCGCGATAGCTTCCTCGATCAGGCGTTCTCCGGCGGCCAGCCGGCCCGCAAGGATCTCCTCGCGCAGCGCGTGGGCGATCGCGTCACCTGTCGACTCCACACTCGAAAACGGCTCAGCCACAGCAAAAGCCTAAACCCGGCGGCGGAACCCCGCCGGTACGGCTGCGGCCGCCACACCCAGCGCGATCGCCGCGCCGACGAGGCCCGTGCCGAGGGTGGCCGCGGCGGCGATCACGCCGACCACTAGCGGGCCGCCGGCGTCCCCGAGCTCGCGACCGACCTCGGCCGAGCCCATCGTCTCGCCGAGCCGTTCGGCGGGTGTCGCGCCCGCCAAAGCCGCGAACCCCAGCGGGGTCACCATGCCGGCGCCCGCCCCGATCGCGATCGCGCCTACGAGCAGTCCCGCGGGACCGGCGACCGCTGCGGCGACGGCAAATCCGGCGGCACACAACGAAAGTCCGATGGTGGCGCCGGCCCGATAGGTCAACCGTCGGGCATCGAGGGCACGCCCGGCCCACGGCTGGGCCAGCGCGGCGCACGCCGCCAACGCCGATACGATGGCACCACTGACGAATGCGTTGGTGCCGGCTTCGGACGCGAGGATGGGCAGGAACCCGACACCGACGGACAGCGCGGCGGTCGAGGCCGCGAGCACGAGCGTCGGAACCACGAACTCGCGGCGCTTGAGGCGCCGCGCCAGGTCGACGACGGTCGAGCGGCGTCTGGGCAACGCGGGCACCTTGGGCACGACGCACATCGACCAGATCGCGATGACGACCGCCAGTCCGCACAGTGTGGTGAACAACAGCGTGAACCCGCCGAGTACGACGAGCGCACCGCCCAGCAGCGGACCGAGCGTGTAGCCCAGGCCTTTCCAGGCGCCGTAGCTGCCGAACCGACGGCCGTGGCCACCCGCGGGCGTGAGCCGCGCGACAAGGGTCGAGGCCGCGGGGGAGAACGCCGCGGCGGCCGCGCCCTGCCCGAACCGCGCGACGCCGAGCAGGCCAGGATCGCCCGCGGCGACGAAAGCGGCTGAGGCTGCGGCGAATCCGATCAGGCCGCCGATCAGCACTGGGCGCGGGCCGATGCGGTCGACGAGCGCGCCGAACACGGGTTTGAGGATCACTTCGGCACCGTCGTAGACCGCCAGCAGCAGCCCGATGGTCAACAGGCTCGCCTGCTGTTCGCGGCCGTAGGTGCCGAGGTTGGCCGCGATGGAGTGCGCTCCGAAGGCCGTGACGAAGCCGGCGGCGTACAGCGGCCAGTACTGGCGGCGCGTCATGTCTGGTGCAGCGCGGCGAACACGCGCTCGGTGTAGTCGGCGAGCCGTTCCTGGCAGTGTTTGAGTTGTCGCTCGGCCTCGGTCGCGGACGGCGCACCGAACAGGTCACGCGTCTTGATGGTGCGGTGCCAGCGGCGCAGCCGCTCCAGGCTCTGTTCCTCTTCCTCGAGTTCGGCCACCGTGAACTTGGCCTGGCCGATCTCCTTGTCGATCTCGGCGTCGAACTTGGCGCAGTCCCCGATGAACTCCGTCCACTCCTGTTCGCGCTCATCGGTGAACAGTTGGATGAGCCGTGATTCGTCGCGTTCGGAACGGCCTGTGGCAGACAGCACCACGACCTCACCGTCGCCGCGTTCGGCCATCGCGACCGCGCGGTCGATGCCCTCGGTGAACGCCGTGGCGTCGGGCACCGCCCACGACCCCTGGCCGAGCGGCACCGCGCCGGTGCGGCGCAGCTCGCGCCACACTGCGACCCGGTGCCGCGATGGCTCGGCGGGCAGCCGCACCCACAGCAGCAGCCAGCGCAACGTGCTTGACACAGCTGCGAGTGTAACAACCGTTACTTCCGCTGTCGGGCCGAAAGGCCGCCGTCGCCCACCAAACGCCACGCTGCGGTCGCAAAAGCCTTCGCGCTGCGACTATTTCGGGTGGGGCGACTACAGCGGCATCGGGTTGTAGAGATCCTCGGCGTAGCCGTCGCCGAAGCGCTCATGCAGCGTGCGCAGCACGGCGGCGCATGCGGCGCGGTCGGCCGGGTCGATGCGGTCGAGTACGCGGCTCAGTTCACGACGCCGGCGCGTGCTGACCTGTTTGACGAGCTTGCGCCCCTGCGGCGTGAGCTCAAGTGTGACGATGCTGCGGTTCGACGGATCCGAACCACGCACCAGATGTCCGGAGGCATGCAGCCGATCGGCCAGGCGTGTCACCGACGAGCCGACCACCCCGAGCGCCTTCGCGCAGTCCGTCGAGGTCGATCGGCCCATTTCCTGAAGTGCCAACAGCAGCCGGAACTGCGGCAGTGACACTTCGAGTTGCTCGACGCTGCGCAGCGCCACTCCGACGAGGTCGCGGGTCGCCGTTTCAAAGGCGACCAATTCGTCGACCGGCGTCTTCGTCACCTCAAGTTGTCCGCGGGCCATCACTGCAGTATCCCACGCGAGCGGCCGGATGCACCCTGCTCGGCGTTGTCCCGCGAGTCTTCCTTGCAAGCGGTACTTGTTGCCATTGCTGAGTGGTCGATTGCGGGCCAGGGGCAAATCGCCGCTGCCGTAGTGGTTGCGGCCGCGCAGCGTCCTCACCGGGACAGGCCAGCGGCAGTCACTTTTCACAGGTATTGCCTAACTCAAGTCTTGCATTATGCAAGACTATGGAGGGGTGACCGGAAAGGCGGTCGACGGTGTGAAGCGTTGGCATGACGAGATGCGGGCGGCGGGTTTGCGAGTGACCCGGCCCCGGCTCGCCGTGCTGGCCGAGGTTCGCGACCACCCACACGCCGATGTCGCGGAGATCGCCGCCGGTGCCCGCGGCCGGCTCGGCGCACTGTCCACCCAGGCGGTGTACGACGCGGTGCATGTGCTGACACAGGTCGGCCTGCTGCGTTGCGTCGAGGTGGCCGGTTCACCCGCGAGGTTCGAACTTCAAACCGGCGACAACCATCACCACGCGGTGTGCCGGTCGTGCGGTGCGATCGCCGACATCGGATGCGTCGCAGGCGCGGCGCCGTGCCTGCACTCCGCTCCGGCAGGTGACGGCGTCGGCTACCTCATCGACGAGGCAGAAGTGACGTTCTGGGGCATCTGCCCCGACTGCCAGGTCAGAAACAGCCCAACCGATTGGAGATCCGCATGACCAGCTCGACACCCGGTTCGACCACCGGCACCGGTGCGCGCGCCGCAAGCGACCGCAATTCGCTGACCGTCGGCGCAGACGGCCCGATCGTCTTGCACGACGTGCACTTCCTGGAACAGATGGCCCACTTCAACCGCGAACGGGTGCCCGAACGCAGCCCACATGCCAAGGGCTCCGGTGCTTTTGGCGTACTCACCGTCACCGAGGACGTTTCGCAGTTCACCAAGGCGGCACTGTTCCAGAAGGGCACCACCACGGACCTGCTGGTGCGGTTCTCGACCGTCGCGGGCGAGCAGGGCAGCCCGGACACCTGGCGCGACGTGCGTGGCTACGCGATGAAGTTCTACACGTCCGAAGGCAACTACGACATCGTCGGCAACAACACGCCGGTCTTCTTCCTGCGTGATCCCATCAAGTTCCCGCACTTCATCCGCAGCCAGAAGCGGCTGCCCGATTCCGGGCTGCGCTCGGCCCAGATGCAATGGGACTTCTGGACCCTGAATCCCGAATCGGCACACCAGGTTACGTATGTGATGGGCCGGCGCGGGCTGCCGCGGACGTGGCGACACATGAACGGGTACGGATCGCACACCTACATGTGGGTCAATGCGGCCGGCGAAAAATTCTGGGTGAAGTACCACTTCCACACCCATCAAGGCCTGGAGTTCTTCACCAATGAGGAGGCGGCGGCCGTAGCGGGCGAGGATGCGGACTACCACCGCCGAGACCTGTTCGACGCCATCGCGCGCGGCGAGCACCCGAGCTGGCGGCTCTCGGTGCAGGTGATGCCGTACGCGGAGGCCGCCGATTACCGGTTCAATCCGTTCGACCTGACGAAGGTGTGGCCGCACGCCGACTACCCGCTGATCCCCGTCGGCACCTACATGCTCAACCGCAACCCGGAGAACTTCTTCGCCCAGATCGAGCAGGCCGCGTTCTCGCCGGGCAACACCGTGCCTGGCACTGGGCTGTCCCCGGACAAGATGCTGTTGGGCCGCGCGTTCGCCTACGCCGATGCCCAGCGCAACCGGATCGGCACCAATTTCCACCAGCTTCCGGTCAATCAGCCCCGCGACGGCGTGCCGGTCAACACCTACATGTTCGACGGGCAGATGGCCTATCACCACTCCGGTGCGGCCGCGGTGTACGCGCCCAACAGCACAGGCAGGCCGTGGTCCGACGAGACCGGGCCGGCCGACAACGGCTGGGAGGCCGACGGGGAGTTGCTCCGCTCGGCGTACTCGTTGCACTCCGAGGACGACGACTTCGTCCAGCCCGGAACGCTCGTGCGCGAAGTGTGGGACGACGCTCAGCGCGCCGCCGCCGTGGCGCAGGTCTCCGGTGCGCTGCGCGATGTCACGGGGGAAGTCCTCGACCGGGCGCTGCTGTACTGGCGAAACATCGATGCCGACCTCGGTGCACGTATCGAGAAGACGGTCACTGGGGAGGCCTGAGGATTCGCCAAGCCTCCACTCGACGAGGTGACTCGTCGTAGCCTGGGGAGCGTGGCCGAACTGACCGAGGTCCGGGCCGAAGACCTGGCTGCCCTGGAGTTCTTCACCGGATACCGGCCGTCAGCCCTGAAACCGTTGGCGGCCCTGATGCGCCCGCTGTCGGTCGCGCCCGGCGAAGTTCTGATCCGCCAAGGCGAGCCTGCGGTGTCGTTCTTTCTCGTCGCGTCCGGCCGCGCGCAGGTTCATCACGAGGTTCCCGACGGTGAGCCGATCGTGATCGACATCGAACCCGGATTGATCATCGGCGAGATCGCGCTGCTGCGCGACACCGCGCGCACCAAGACCGTGACCGCGACCGAGCCCATGCGGGGCTGGATCGGTGACCGCGACGCGTTCGAGCTCATCCTGCACCTGCCGGGCATGTTCGACCGGTTGGTGCGGATCGCGCGCCAACGGCTCGCGGCGTTCATCACGCCCATCCCGATCCAGGTCCGCAACGACGACTGGTTCTATCTGCGGCCCGTGCTGCCCGGTGACGTCGAGCGCACGCTCAACGGTCCTGTCGAATTCTCCAGCGAAACGCTGTACCGCCGTTTCCAGTCCGTGCGTAAACCGACCAAGGCACTGTTGGAGTACCTGTTCGAGGTCGATTACGACGACCACTTCGTCTGGGTGATGACCGAGGGCGACGTCGGGCCCGTGGTGGCCGACGCGCGCTACGTGCGTGAGGGCCACAACTCGACGACGGCCGAGGTGGCCTTCACGGTCGGCGACGACTACCAGGGGCGCGGCATCGGCAGTTTCCTGATGAGCGCGCTGGTGGTGTCGGCGCACTACGCCGGTATCGAGTTCTTCACGGCCCGCGTCCTGAGCGACAACTATGCGATGCGCAAGATTCTCGACCACTTCGGCGCACATTGGGAACGTGACGATCTCAACGTCGTGACGACCACGGTGCCGGTGCCGCCGGTCGAGGATCTCGGCTTGTCCGACGAGATCATCACGCAGATCCGCGATACCACGCGGCAGGTCATCAGGGCGGTGAGTTGATGGGCAGGCCACCACTGAACAAGGACACCAAGCTCTGCATCTCGCTGGCGGCCAGGCCGAGCAACATCGGCACGCGGTTCCACAACTATCTGTACGACGAGCTCGGCCTCGATTTCATCTACAAGGCTTTCACCACAACGGATATCGCGGCCGCCATCGGCGGTGTGCGGGCGCTGGGGATCCGCGGCTGCTCGGTGTCGATGCCGTTCAAGCAAGACGTCATGGCACTCGTGGACGTCATCGAGCCGTCGGCCCGGGCGATCGACGCGGTCAACACGATCGTCAACGACGACGGGCACCTGACGGCGTCCAACACCGATTACAGCGCGGTGCAGAGCCTGATCGAGCAGAACGGCTTGGAACCCACCGCCTCGCTGCTGATCCGCGGCAGTGGAGGCATGGCGGCCGCTGTGGCTGCCGCCTTCCGGGACAACGGTTTTCGCAGCGGCACCATCGTCGCGCGCAATCACGCGACGGGTGCCGCGCTCGCCGAGCGGCTCGGTTACGACTATGCGCCCGAGGTGGGTGACCGCACCGCGGCGGTGATCGTCAACGTCACCCCGATCGGCATGGCAGGCGGGCCGGAGGCCGACAGCACGTCGTTCGAACCGGACACCGTCGACGCGGCCGACACGGTGTTCGACGTCGTGGCGATGCCTGCCGAAACCCCGCTGATCGTGGCGGCCAGGGCCGCCGGCCACCCGGTGATCACGGGCGCCGAGGTGATCGCCCTGCAAGCCGCCGAACAGTTCGAGCGCTACACCGGTGTGCGGCCGTCGGCGGAGCAGGTGGCCGCGGCCTCGGCGTTCTCGCGATCCTGAACTGAGCTACCTGCGGCATTGCGCTGCGCAAAGTAGCCGGAAGATGTTGGATTCTGGTTGGAATTCTCATGGACGGGGCCGGCAGGTGTCGTCCTGACCGATCGGAGTCCGATGCACTACCAGCTACTCGGTCCGATGACGGTGATCCATGACGACACCGAGGTCACCCTCGGTGGCCTCCGGCAACGTGGTGTGCTGGCCGCGTTGCTGCTCGCCGCGGGGCGAACGGTCGCGACCGACACCCTGGTCGAGATGGTGTGGGCAGATGCCCCGCCGGCCAAGCCGATCGCGTCGCTGCGCGCCTACATCGCCAACCTGCGCCGCCTGCTGGGCGGGCAGCGCGTCGTGACCGACCGCAGCGGCTACCGGTTGAACCTGGGCACGGACCGGTTGGACATCCGGGAATTCGAGACCCTCGTGGCGGACAGCCGGCGCCTGCTGGACGCCGGCGACCACGTGGCCGCGGCGCGCACGGTGGAACGGTCACTGCGGTTGTGGCGCGGCGTGCCGCTGGCCGATTTCCGGGACCAGCCGTTCGTGCACTACGAGATGCACCGTTTGGAGGCCCTGCGTGCCGACGCCCTGGAAACCCGTTTCGACGCCCAGTTGGGGATGGGCCGCAGTTGGGAGTTGATCGCGGCGCTGGAGACCGAAGTGGCCGCGCACCCCCTGCGGGAAAAGCTCTGGGCCCAAATGATGTTGGCGATGTACCGGTCCGGGCGCCGGGCCGATGCGCTACACGCCTACGGGCGCGTCCGCACCCTGCTGGAACGTGAGCTCGGGGTGCGGCCGAGTCTCGAGTTGGAGCGGCTGGCCGACGAGATCCGCGGTGAGTCGACCGAGTTGCGGTGGCATCGTTCGGTGGACGCCACGCCCCGGCCCAGTCGCCTGCTCGGCCGATCCCGCGAACTGCTGGTCGGGCACCGTGCGCTGCGGATGGCGAGTGAAGGACGCGGCGGGGTTGTCGTCGTGACAGGCGATCACGGCGCGGGCAAGACGGCCCTGGCCGCCGAGATCGCCGACATGGCAGAGGACTTGGGCATGGCTGCGGTGTGGGCCGGGCACCCCAGTGGCACCAGGACGCCGCAGTCGTGGGCGTGGACGCAGGTGCTGCGGGGCCTGGTCGGTGCGACCGAACCCGGCGATGAGGGATCCGGACGTGAACTGGCGGCCGCGACCGCGACCGCGGTCGCGGAGTCTGCCACCCGCTGGCCCGCCATCGTGGTGCTCGACGATCTGCACGAGGCCGACCGGTTCACGCACGACGTGCTGGAGTTCCTCACGGTGACGATCCACCGCAGGCCTCTGCTGGTGCTGGCCACCTGGCAGGACGGCGGTGCGGGACGTCCCGTGCGGGCCAGAACCTTTGACCGGTTGCTGAGCCGCTGCGACGTCACCACGGTCGCGCTGCGTGGCCTCGACCGTGACGGTGCGGCGGCGCTGATCGAATCGGTGGCCGGCTGTCTCCCGTCGCCCGATCTGGTCGCCGCGATACGGGCCCGCACGGATGGAAACCCGTTCTACATCAGGGAATTGACTCGGCAGTTGAGCGATGCGGGCCGGCTCGACGCCACCACCCGATGCGTGCCCGCTGGCCTGGTCCCCGACCCGGTGTCGGGCGTACTGCGACGCCGCATGGCGGCATTGCCGAAGGCGACGCGCACCGCGGTTTTGGGCGCTGCGCTGACGGGCGTGCAATTCGACACCGCGCGGCTGGCTGCGGCAGGCGTGGGCGGCGGCGCGGCGTTGGAACCGGCGCTCACGGCGGGCCTGATCCGCGTGGACGGGCCCGGGATGTGCCGGTTCAGCTGTGCTCTGGTGCGCGATGCGGTGCTCGGTCAGCTCGACGGCCCGACGCGGGCCCGGCTACGGGGTGCGCTGGCGGTCGCGGAACCCGACGCAGGGGCGACGCACTCCGCCGCCCCTTCTGTCAGTCCGGTCATGGCGTGATGGTGGTCTGCTCGTCGATCACGGACGTCGCATCCATCAACGGGCCCAGCTGATCCTCCAGGCCGTCGGCGTTGAGCTGCAGCACGTACAGGCCGTCCTGGCCGGGGATCACCACGGTCTTCTGGGCGATGACGCGCCGCGCGCCGTCGCGGACGTAGACCGCACCGATCTGGTAGGCGTCGAAGCCGCCGAGCGTGCTGGCGCTGCCTTCACCCTGGCTCTCGTAGCCGGGCAGGTTCTTGATCTCGTTCGGCGCGTATTCCAGGATCTTCGCCGGGTCGACGTTGCCCGTGAGTTTCGACATCAGCGCGATGACCGACGGCGGGTCCGCTTCGAATGCAGGGTCAGTGGAAACGATTGCGCCCCAGGCCCATTCCGGCTTCCTGTCCTCGGCGTCCTCCCAGCCCTGCGGGATGGGCAGGTTCAGCGTCGGCGTGCCGGGATCGCCGCGGTGCACCGGGGTTTCGACGATGCCGTTGTCGCGGATGTAGTCCACGATCGTGTAGTTGGGCCCCGACGCCTGTGGGGGCGAGGTCTCGGTCGAGGTGTTCTTCTTCTTGGTGGTCGTCGTCTCGCTCGTCTCGCTGGACGACGTGGTGGTGGATTCCTTGGTCTTCGAATCGGATCCGCAGCCCGCCAGCGTCAGTGAGAGTGTGACGGCGGCAATCGCGATGCCGAACGCCCGCAGTGGCTTGTTCATCGGGTCTCCCATCGGTTGTTCGTCTCGGCCTGTGGTCGGCAAACTCTCCGGCCAAGGCGAAATCGGCACGCACCGTAGCGGTCTGTGATTGGAATCGGATTGGAACGGCGCTGCGGTGTTTGCCAGAACCGGATTTCTTGCATCGGCAACAACTGATCATTGCAAAGTGAACGATCGCCGAAACGGTGCGCGCGGATTTGCCACCGGTATGTGCGAAGCAGTGCAAAATCCTGCGGTAACGCCTGCCCCGGTGGTTGCCTGGAGCATCACCGGGGCGGCGCATCGTTTGCCGGGGAGCTGGTGTGCACGGGAGGGAGGGTGCTATGAGCCGTGGAGGGCGTTCGCCGTCAGCGATGTTGCTCGCACTCGTCGGCGTGGTCGTGCTCGGGGTGGCCGGCTCGATGTCGTCGATCGTGCAACTGTCCGCCGTGGTCACCGCACTGGTGATGGGTGGCAACACCAATCCGGATCCGAGTACCGAGTACGTCGACAGCCAGATCGACAACTACTACGACGCGAGCTTCACGGGCGTGCGCCGCGGGATCCACACGCCCGAAGAGTTCTGGCCCAACAACGGCACCCTGACGTTCGACCAGTCCACGGCCGAGGGCGTCGACGATCTGGAACACGAGATGGACACCACCGACGGCGAACTCGTCATCGTCGGCTACTCGGCCAGCACCAGGATCGCGTCGGCCGAGAAGGACAAACTCATCGCCGAGGGCGACTACAGCCGCGACATCACGTTCGTGCTCATCTCCGACGTCAACAAGGGCAACGGCGGCATCCTGGCGCGGTTCGGCGGCTGGGCCATCCCGATCCTCGGCGTGACGTTCGACGGTGCGACCCGAACCGACAGCGAGAACGGCCAATTCGAGACCAAGAGCATCACCTTCGTGCACGACGGATGGTCGGACTTCCCGATCTATCCGGCCAACGTCCTTGCCGATGCCAACGCCGTCGCGGGTATCGCGCTGCTGCACGGCACCTATCCGAATCTGGACAACCCGACGCTGACCCCGGTGGGTTCGACCGGTGACACCGACTACTACGTCATCGAGACCGACATCGTGCCGCTGCTCATGCCGCTCGAATCGGCCGGGGTGCCCAGGGCCGTGCTGCTCGTGGTCGACGAGCCGACGCGCGTGCTCATCGAAACCGCGTACCGCCGCGACATCGATCCGGGTGCGCCGACGCCTGCGTACCTCATCCCCGTGATCAACCCGGTGTCGGTCGCGACGAATTTCGCCGCGTCGATCCCCGTGGGTATCGACGACGGTTTGGAGGCAAGCGATCTCGGCCGGCCGCTCGGTACGCAGCCGTCGGGACCGTTCGGGGTCGGCGGTGAGGACGAGGATCTGGAAGGCCTGCCCGCCGGCTTCATCCCGTTGGGCAACCCGGCGGCGTCGACGGCCGACCCGCCCGTCACCTCGACACTCGCCGAGACGCAGGACGAGCCCGAGGCCAAGACGCTCGACGAGCCCCCGGTCGAGGACAAGCCCGCAGTCAAGCCAAAGCCCTTGCGGCCCAAGGTGCGCAACCCGATCTCGATGGGTGTGCCCAAATTGCCCAAACTTCCCAAGTTGCCCAAGCCCGGCGATCGGCCGCTCAAGCGGCTCGTGGACGGCCTGACGGAACAAAACGACAAACCAGAGGCCGGCGACACCGAGAGCGCACCGGCAGACTCGGCGTAGTCAGCATCGCGCGGTGAGGAGCACCGTCTGGCTGTCGACCGGTACGGGGCGCACCGAATCCACCGTGCACCGGTCCAGCGGAGCCGGGCCCTGGCGGTCCAGCACCACGTGGTAGCCCATGCGCTGTAGTTCGATGACGGTGTCCAGGGCCGAGCCGACACCGTTGGGCGCAGCGGACGACGCCGCGGGCATCCCCAGCGTGAGTGCCGAGAGCGCACCTCCGGTCAGTGCAGTCCAGCCCAGTCCAACTGCCAATCCGTACACGATTGCGTGCCCTCCGCATACCTGTGGCCGCCGCGTCGGCGCCCAGTACCCAGAACCCGCGGTAGCACCGGTAAATTCCACTGCCGCGCGGCGCGCAAAATCACTCGACAGCAAACATCGGCTGTGGTATCAACGCGGCGTGCGCGGAATCGCGGTGGGTGCGTGCGTTGCGGTGTGCGCGGTGGCATGTGGGTCGCAGCCCGCGCAGGCCCCCACCACGCAGTCGACGACCACACCCGCCGCAGCAACCATCAACCCGGCCAGGATCGACCGCGTGCGCCATGACCTGCCCGCGGGGTACGAGTCCGGCGTTCTCGACCAACGCGCCACACCGATATCGCTGTGGGGATTGAGATCCGAATGGGTCGCCGAGCCTGAACAGTGCGCGGAGTTGGCGGCTCCCGGCGTGGACCCGGCGACGTCGCGGGGGTGGTCGGCGTCGGGCCCCGGCGGCATCGTGTACGCGGCCGTCGCGCGCGTGACCGCACCACCCGATTCCGCGCTGGCCGGGCAGTGCGGGCAGTGGTCGATCAACGGCGGCCGCACCTCGGGCGAGGTGACGGCCCTCGACGCGCCCGCGATCGACGCGGCGATCACCACCGGCATGGCCGCAGAGCTCACCACGGTCGTCGAAGGCGGCACCGAAACCCATACGCACGCCGACACATTCACGGCCGACCTGGGCGACTATCACTGCTACGTCACCGTCGTCACCGACCCTGGATCGCCCAACCCGGCGCTCGGCGCCGACGTCGCGGCCGATCTGTTGGTCAAAACCGTGTCGGCGTTGCGCGGCTGAGCGGGCCCCGGCAGGTACATTTACCGCGATGCTGAACCGGAAACTGGCACTCGCCGTGCTGTCGACGGGCGCCTGCGTCACCGCACTGGTGGGCTGCAGCCAATCGGACGCCACGGAGTTCGCGAACGCGAACATCGCCAACGTCACCAAGTTGAAGTCGAGTTTCGGGCCCGAGTTCAAGGTCAGCGAGGTCGCCCCCACCGGGATCGACCCCAAGATGCTGGCCCCGCAGAAAATGCCGCCCGGCATGAAATTCGAACCCGCCGACTGCGCGAAGTTCGCCGAAGGCCAGTCCCTGCCGGCGGGTTTGAAGGGCAACATGGCCGCGACCGCCGCCGAGGGTGCGGGCAACCGGTTCATCGTGCTGGCCGTCGAGACCTCGGAACCGATCCCGATGAACGATCCGGGTGATGCGTGCAAGCAGGTCAAGTTCGCCGGGCCGGGCTCGCGGGGGCAGGTCGACGTGGTCGAGGCGCCGCAGATCGACGGGGCCCGCACCGTGGGCACTCACCGTGTCGTGCAGGCAGCGGTTCAGGGCCGCGCCCGCACCGGTGAGCTCTACAACTACGTGGCCAGTTTCGGGCCGTTCATGGTGATCGTCACGGCCAATCCGCTGGTGGTGCCCAACAAGCCGCTCGCGCCCGTCGACACGCAACGGGCCCGCGACCTGCTGACCGCGGCAGTGGCGGCAGTGCGCGGCTAACGCACGTCGTGCGGCCGGAACTGGATGCTGATCCGCGGCCCGATCAAGCGGCTGGTCTTCGGGATCGAATGCTCCCACGTGCGCTGGCAGGATCCGCCCATCACCAATAGGTCGCCATGGCGGTGCTGCAGCCGGATAGCGTGCCCGCCGCCGCGCGGGCGTAGCGCGAAAACCCTTGTCGCGCCGAGGCCGACGATCGCGACCATGGTGTCTTGTGTACGGCTGCGGCCGATCGTGTCGCCGTGCCAGGCCACACTGTCGTTGCCGTCGCGGTACAGGCACAGCCCGGCGGTGGTGAACTGCTCGCCGAGCTCACCGCCGTAGGTGTCGTTGAGCCTGCGGCGGATCTGCTTGAGCCGCGGGTGCGGCACCGGTTCGTTGACTAGGTGGTGGAAGCTCACGAGCCGCGGCACGTCGACCACGCGGTCGTACATCTCGCGCTGTTCGGCGCGCCAGGGGATGGCGTCCATCAACTCCTCGAACAGCGAGTCGGCGTCGTCCAGCCATCCGGAACGCATCTCGACCCAGGCACCGTTGCCGAGCCGCCGGCGTTCGGCGTGGTCGAACAGCGAGCCCTGCAGAGCCAGCTCCATGCGCGCGAGTCTATCGCACAGACGTTCGATGGCGTTAGAGGCGACTGGCGCCCGGCCCCTGATCGGCGAGGATGTCACCGGGGTTGGTCAGCTGGCAGGTTTTCAGGCTCAGGCACCCGCAGCCGATGCACCCGGTCAGGTTGTCGCGCAACCGTTGTAGGTGCAGGATGCGGTCGTCGAGATCCTGGCGCCAGCCCGCCGAGAGCTTGGCCCAGTCCTTGCTCGTCGGAACCCGGTCGGTGGGCAGCGTCGCGAGTGCCTCGCGGATGCGGGCCAGCGGGATGCCGAGCCGCTGCGACATCCGGATGAAGGCGACGCGGCGCAGCGTCTCGCGCGCGTAGCGGCGCTGGTTGCCCGACGTGCGCCTGCTGACGATGAGGCCTTCGCGCTCGTAGAAGTGCAGCGCTGACACCGCGACACCGCTGCGGGTCGACAGTTCGCCGGGAGTCAGTTCGTGCAAATCCATGACACCTAAACCCTACTTGAGGGTTAACGTTTGACGTGTGACTGATGTGGTGTTGGGGTCCGATTCCGAGGTCGGCAGGCTGCGGTCGGTCATCCTGCACCGCCCCGGCCCCGAGTTGCAGCGGCTGACACCCCAGAACAACGACGCGCTGTTGTTCGACGGCCTGCCGTGGGTCGCCAAGGCCCAGCAGGAGCACGACGCCTTCGCGGCGCTGCTCGTCTCGCGCGGCGTCGAGGTGCTGCTGCTGGGTGATCTGCTCACCGAGGCGCTGGCGCACAGCGGTGCGGCACGTATGCACGGCATCTCCGCAGCCGTCGACTCACGACGCCTGGGTGTGCCGCTGGCGCACGAGCTTTCGGCGTATCTGCGCACGCTCGAGCCGGCTGCGCTGGCGCATGTCCTGATGGCGGGCATGACGTTCAACGAGTTGCCGTTCAGCGGCGCCGAGTTGTCGTTGGTGCGCCTCATGCACCACGGCGGCGACTTCGTGATCGACCCGCTGCCGAATCTGCTGTTCACCCGCGATTCGTCGTTCTGGATCGGGCCGCGGGTGGCCATCACGTCGCTGGCGCTGCCCGCGCGGGTGCGCGAGACGTCGCTGACCGATGTGATCTACGCCCACCACCCGCGGTTCCTCGGCGTGCGGCGGGCCTACGAATCGCGGTCGGCACCTGTCGAGGGTGGCGACGTGCTGTTGCTCGCGCCCGGCGTGGTGGCGGTCGGCGTGGGGGAGCGCACCACCCCGGCCGGTGCGGAAGCGCTGGCGCGCAGCCTGTTCGACGACGACCTCGCGCACACCGTGCTGGCCGTGCCGATCGCGCAGGAGCGGGCGCAGATGCACCTGGACACCGTGTGCACCATGGTCGACGTCGACGCGGTCGTGATGTACCCCAACATCGTGGACACGTTGTCGGCCTTCACGATTCACCGCGTGCCCGGCGGAGTCCGGATCGACGACGAGAAGCCGTTCGTGCGGGCCGCGGCCGAAGCCATGGGCATCGACAAGCTCCGGGTGATCGACACCGGACTCGACCCCGTGACGGCCGAGCGTGAGCAGTGGGACGACGGCAACAACACCCTGGCGGTGGCGCCGGGCGTGGTGGTGGCATACGAACGCAACGCCGAAACCAATGCCCGCCTGGGTGATTCGGGTATCGAGGTGTTGCCCATCGAGGCGTCGGAGCTCGGCACCGGCCGTGGCGGGCCCCGCTGCATGTCGTGCCCGGCGGCGCGGGATCCGGTCTAGCTTTTCGCGCGTTGAGATTGCGCGTAGGGCTGTGGATAACGCGCGATCGCGACCCTGTGCGCAATTTCAACGCACGCCAGCAGAAGCTACCGCCAGGACGGCAACCAGATCTGTAGGTTCCACGTCGTCTGCGAGATCGGCAGACCCGTGAGGATCGGGTACAGCCACGCGAAGTTGGTGATCACCAACGCCACATAGAAGCACACGACCAGCAGCCCGAGCGTTCGTCGCTCGGGGTTCTGCCGGGGTTGATGCAGGATGTCGCCGAGGATCAGCGCGATCGCCATGACCAGGAACGGCGCCATCACCGTCGCGTAGAAGAAGTACATCTGCCGGTCGATGTCGGCGAACCATGGCAGGAAGCCGGCGCAGTAGCCGACCAGCACGGCCGCGTAGCGCCAGTCGCGGCCCACGACGGCCCGCCACAGCGCCCAGCCGAGCACCGGCACGGCGATGAACCACATGGTCGGCGTGCCGACCAGCATCACGGCTTTCACACACGACTGCGCGCCGCAGCCCGCGACGTCCTGGTTGTCGATCGCGTAGAGCACGGGTCGCAGCGACATCGGCCACGTCCACGGTTTGGATTCCCACGGGTGGTGGTTGCCGTCGGCGTTGGTGAGCCCGGAGTGGAACCGGTAGGCGGCATACGTGTAATGCCACAGTGAGCGGATCGCGTCGGGCAGCGGCAGGATGCTGTCCTGGCCGATCGACTGGCCCACCTCGTGGCGGTTCACGCCGGTCTCCGAGGCGAACCACGGCGCGTACGACGCGAGGTACACCGCGAACGGGATCAGCCCGAACACGTACGCGGCAGGCCCCAGGTCGCGGCGCAGCACGCCCGCCCACGGCCGGGGGACGCGGTACTGCCTGCGCGCGACGACGTCGAACGCGAGCGTCATGACACCGAAGAACAGCACGAAGTACAGCCCGGACCACTTGGTCGCGCACGCCAGCCCCAGCAGCACGCCCGCGCCGAACCGCCACCACCGCACGCCGAGGCGCGGCCCCCACGGGGTTTCGGCGATGCGGCCTTCGACGAACGCGATGTGCATGCGCTCGCGGACCTGGTCGCGGTCGACCATGAGCGCCCCGAACGCCGCCACCACGAACACCACGAGAAAGACGTCCAACAGCGCGGTGCGCGCCGAAACGAAGCTCACGCCGTCGGCGATCAGCAGCAGCCCCGCGATGCCGCCGACCAGCGTCGAGCGGCTGATCCGCCGCACGATCCGCACGGTCAGCAACACGATGATCACGCCGCACACCGCGCCCGCGAACCGCCAGCCCAGGCCGTTGTAGCCGAAGATCGCCTCACCGATCGCGATCAACTGCTTGCCGACCGGGGGGTGCACCACGAGCCCGTAGCCCGGGTTGTCCTCGACGCCGTGGTTGTTGAGCGCCTGCCAGGCCTGCGGCGCGTAGTGCTTCTCGTCGAAGATCGGGGTGCCCGCGTCGGTCGGCGAGCCCAGGTTGAGGAACCGGCTGATTGCGGCGAGCGCGGTGATGACGGCGGTCATGGCCCAGCCCTGCAGCCGGTCCACCGGCCCGAAATCGGGAACCGGGATCAGCGGTGCGGGACTGATGACGGGGACCGAGCGACCAGCCGTCGGCGTAGCGGTGGCGGTGGCGGTCACGCAAGCGATCGTAGGCTGTCGGGCGTGACACCCGGCAAACTGCTGATCGGCGCGACACCCCTGGGCCAGCCGACCGACGCGTCCACGCGGCTGGTGACCGCCCTGCGGACCGCCGACATCATCGCCGCCGAGGACACCCGGCGGGTTCGCGGGCTGGCGCAGTCGCTCGAGGTCACGCCATCGGGTCGCGTGCTGAGCTTCTTCGACCAGAACGAGGCGAGCCGGGTGCCCGGCCTGGTCGACGAGATCAAGGCAGGCGCGACCGTGCTGGTGGTCAGCGACGCCGGAATGCCGTTGATCAACGACCCGGGCTACCGCCTGGTGACCGCCTGCGTCGAGGCAGGCCTTCCGGTGAGCTGTCTGCCGGGGCCGTCGGCGGTGACGACCGCGCTCGCGGTGTCGGGTCTGGCGTCGGACCGGTTTTGCTTCGAAGGTTTCGCACCGCGTAAGCCGGGCGCCCGCCACACCTGGCTGCAGACGCTGGCCGACGAGACCCGCACGTGCGTGTTCTTCGAGTCCCCGCGCCGGCTCGCCGAGACGCTGCGCGACGCGGTGGCCGTGCTGGGGCCGCAGCGGCGTGTCGTGGTGTGCCGCGAGCTCACCAAGATCCACGAAGAGATCCGCCGCGGCACGCTCGCGGAGCTTGCCGGGTGGGCCGCCGACGGCGTGCTCGGGGAGATCACCGTGGTGCTGGCAGGTGCGACGCCGACGGCCGATCTGCCGACGCTGGTCGCCGAGGTCGAGGAGCTGGTCGACGCCGGAGCGCGGGTCAAGGACGCGTGCGCGCAGGTGATCGCCGAGCACCCCGGCGCGCCGTCACGGCGCGAGCTCTACGACGCCGTGCTGCGCGCGCGGGGATGATTCGACGATGCTTGCGGCCTTGTGCAGGCACTCGTCCCACTCGCGGTCCGGATCGGAATCCGCGGTGATGCCGCCGCCCACGCCGAGCACCGCGGAGCCGTCGGGGCCGAACTCGACCGTGCGGATCGCCACGTTGAGTTCCAAGCCCGCGATCGGCGAGGCCAAACCGACCGTGCCGCAATAGATTCCGCGTCGGGACTGCTCCCACTGGCGCAGCAGCTGCCTGGCCCGGCACTTGGGTGTCCCGGTCACCGATGCGGGCGGGAACGTCGCGTCGAGCAGCGCGTCGGTCGGCAGGTCGACCGGCAGCTGTGCGGCGACCGTCGACACCAAATGCCAGACGCCGGGCGCGGGCCGCACCGCGAGCAGTTCGGGCACCGTGACGGTCCCGGTCATCGCGACGCGGCCCAGGTCATTGCGGACCAGGTCGACGATCATGATGTTCTCGGCGACATCCTTGACCGACGTCAGCAGGCCCGCCGGGTCGGCGTCGCGCGGCAGCGTGCCCTTGATCGGGCTCGACGTCGCCGCGGTACCCGACCGGCGCAGGAACAGCTCGGGGGACAACGACGCGACCGCGCCCCAGCTGCCGGCAAGGAACGCCGCCCGGGCCGGCGCGGTGCGCGCCGCGGTCTCGGTGAAGAAGTCGATGGGCGCACCCTGGATGTGGCCCGTGAACTGCGTGCACACGCAGGCCTGGTACACCTCGCCCGCGGCGATCGCGTCGAGGCAGGCCAGCACGCCGCGGCGGTGGTGCTCCCGGTCGGGTGCCACCCAGTCGAGCGTGTACGGCTCGGGCGTGGTCGGTTGAAGCGGCGAAAGCCATTCGGGAAGCGTTGTGTCGGTGAGGCTTTCGTACCACCACCGGCCGTCGGAATCCTGGCGCAGCACGCAGTCCGACCAGCCGCCGGCAGCCACGGGGATGCGGGGCCCGCGGCCGTCGGCACCCGCATCGGGGTAGGACAGGTAGCCGAACCAGCCGCCGCCGACCACATCGGAGCCGACGCTGCGCGGGGCCCACGGGAACGCCGCCTCGGGCGCGACCGGCTGCACGCCGACCGACGGCGCGATGACCGCGCCGGAACCGAACCAGTCGCCGATCACCGCGGCAGGCGGCGGGAGCCCGGCCCGTGCGGCTGCGGCCGCGACACCGCGCAGCACACCCGGGGGATCGCCCAGGTCGCCCAGCCGCTCGATTCGCATGCCACCAAGCTTGCTTCCTCCCGCGAGCAGACGCAAAATCGCGGATTTCAGCCCGGATTGGTGCTCTTGTCTGTCTGCTCGCGAAGGAACTAGCGGCTGATCACCCGGGGAATGTCGACGCCGGTCAACTTGTCCGGGTTGCGCATCGCGTAGAAGTGGGTGATCTTGCCGTCCACGACCTCGACGGTCACCACGCCCTCGAAGCTGTCGTCGAGGTAGAGCTTGAACGCGGGCGCGTTGTTGTACGTCGTCGGCTCGAAGCGGCCACCTTGCCCGACGAACCGCATCAGGCCGATCACCAGCTTGGCCACCGACTGGGCCCCGACCACCGGCCTGCGTGCGGCGCTGCGCTTGCCGTCACTGTCGGCCGTCCACACCACATCCGGCGCGAGCACCTCCAGCAGCGCGGTCATGTCGCCGGTCGTCGCGGCCGTGAAGAACCGCTGCGTGATCTCGGTCGACACCTGCGGGTCGACGGGGTCGTAGCGCTTGCGCCGCGACTGCACATGGTTGCGGGCGCGGTGCGCCATCTGCCGCACCGATGCACTGGATTTGCCGATGGCCGAGGCGATTTCGTCGTGGCTGAAGCCGAACACCTCACGCAGCACGAACACCGCGCGCTCGTCGGGGCTCAGCGTCTCCAGCACCACCAGCATCGCCATCGAGACCGACTCGGCCAGCACCACGTCGGCCGCGCCGTCGCGCTCGTCGAGCAGCAGCGGTTCGGGCAGCCACGGGCCGATGTAGTCCTCACGCCGCCGGGTCTCGGCCCGTAGCGCGTTGAGGGCCTGGCGGGTGACCAACTTGGCCAGGTAGGCCTTGGTGTCGGTCACCGTCGCCAGGTCGACCTCGGCCCAGCGCAGGTAACTTTCCTGCAGCACATCGTCGGATTCTGTTGCCGTGCCCAGTATTTCGTAGGCAATGGTGAACAGCAGCGGCCGCAGCAGCGTGAACCGTTCGGCGTGCTCGCCGGAGTTGCCCGCACTGCTCATGACACCAGTGTCTCCTGCCGCGCCGCTTCGAGCTGACGCGCCCGGTTGTCACCCTTGAACCAGAAGTACGAGCCGGGCTTGCGGCCCTCCTTGCGCATGAACGTCAGGGTCGCGCGGCACACCTGCTCCTTGAGCAACGCCCCGGTACGTCCGCCGATGAAGACCCGGCGCGGGCTGTCGTCGGAGTGGCACAGCTGCACGGTGCCAGCGTTGCGGCCGATGCTGATGCACTGCCCGGCGAACGCCTGGTTGATGTTCTTGGGCTCGTCACCCGCGATGCGGGCCAGCACGGTGTCGGCGGCCTGGATGCCGAGTGGGCCCGCGGCCTGGCAGCTCATGCGCAGCGGGATGCCTGACGGTGACGCCGCGTCTCCGGCCGCGACGATGCGCGGATCGTCGACGCTGGTGAGGGTTTCGTCGGTGCGCAACCGGCCCAGCTCGTCGGTGGTCAGCCCGCTGGCCGCGGCCAGGCCGGGCACACCGAAACCGGCGGTCCACACCGTCGCGGCGCTCGGCAGCCGGTTGCCGTCGGCCAGGATGACCGAATCTGCGGTCACGGCGTCGACCAGGATCTCGGGGCCGTCGATGATCTTGACGTCGAGCTTGGTCAGGGCCTTGACGATCGAGCGCCGCGCCTGCGGGCCGACCGATGCGCCGACCACGTCGGTGATCAGCGTGACGTTGCGGCCTGCCTCGGCGAGCTCGCCTGCCGCCTCGATGCCGGTGAGCCCGCCACCGACCACGACCACCGGCGCGGACAGCGGGACGTCCTGCAGGCGCTGGCGCAGCCGGTCGGCTTCCTCGAATTCGGCGATCGGATAGGCGAATTCAGCCGCGCCCGCGACACCGGCCGGGGTGCCGCCCGTGCTGCCGACCGCATAGATCAAGTAGTCGTAGTCCAGCGATCCACCCGATGTCAGCTGCACCCGGCGGGCCTGCGCGTCGATGTGCTCTGCGCCGTCCACGAGCAACCGCACGCCGTCGCCGAGCAGCGTGTCGTACGGCTCGGTGGCATCGTCGGCACCCACCGCCAGCTGGTGCAGCCGGATCCGCTCGACGAACTTGGGCCTCGGGTTCACCAGCGTGATCGCCACATCGCGACCGGCCTGCAGGTGGTTTGCGGCCAACACTCCGGCGTATCCGCCGCCGATGACGACGATATGAGTGCGGGTCATTGGTGTCTCCTGTTCTCGAGGTGCTTGTGCCCTCAAGACACCGCCCACGCCGGATATGTGACAGCCCGCGCCGCCGATGTGGCCTAGATCACTACACCAGGCCCAGCGCCACCATCGCGTCGGCAACCCGGGTGAACCCGGCGATGTTGGCGCCGGCCACGTAGTTGCCCGGCTGGCCGTACTCGTCGGCGGTGGCCAGGCAGCGATCGTGGATGCGGCCCATGATCTCGGCCAGCCTGACCTCGGTCTCCTCGAACGTCCACGAGTCACGCGACGCGTTCTGCTGCATCTCCAGCGCACTCGTGGCGACGCCGCCCGCGTTGGCGGCCTTGCCCGGCGCGAAGATCACCCCGGCCTCTCCGAACAGCTTGACCGCCTCCGGTGTGCACGGCATGTTGGCGCCTTCGGCGACGATGCGGCAGCCCGCCTTGATCAGCGACGTGGCGTCGTCACCGGACACCTCGTTCTGCGTCGCACAGGGCAGCGCGATGTCGCACGGCACCTCCCACACGCTGCGTCCCTCGACGAACTGCGCTGCGCCCGCGCGGGCTTCGACGTAGTCGCTGATCCGCCCGCGGTTGATCTCCTTGATGTCCTTGAGGATGTCGAGGTCCACACCCTTCTCGTCGACCACGTATCCGCTGGAGTCCGAACACGCCACGACGATGCCGCCGAGCGCGTGGACCTTCTCGATCGCGTAGATCGCCACGTTGCCCGAGCCGGACACCACGACACGCTTGCCCTCGAAAGAGTCGGAGTTGGCCCGCAGGATCTCGTCGACGAAGAACACCGTGCCGTAGCCGGTGGCTTCGGTGCGGACCTGCGAACCGCCCCACGTGAGCCCCTTGCCGGTGAGCACGCCGGATTCGTAGCGGTTGGTGATCCGCTTGTATTGGCCGAACAGGAAACCGATTTCACGCGTGCCCACGCCGATGTCGCCGGCAGGCACATCGGTGTATTCGCCGATGTGGCGGTACAGCTCGGTCATGAAGGACTGGCAGAACCGCATGATCTCGTTGTCGGAGCGGCCCTTCGGGTCGAAGTCCGAACCGCCCTTGCCGCCGCCGATCGGCAGGCCGGTCAACGAGTTCTTGAAGATCTGCTCGAAGCCGAGGAACTTCACGATGCCGAGGTACACCGACGGGTGGAAGCGCAGCCCGCCCTTGAAAGGCCCGAGGGCGGAGTTGAATTCGACGCGGAAGCCCCGGTTGATCTGCACCGCACCGGAATCGTCGAGCCACGGCACGCGGAAGATGATCTGACGTTCGGGCTCGCACAGCCGGCGGATCACCGCGTTGTCGGCGTACTCGGGGTGCTTGGTCACCACGGGCCCGAGGCTGGTCAGCACCTCGTAAACGGCTTGGTGGAACTCGGTCTCACCGGCGTTGCGCCGTACCAGCTCCTCATAGATGTCATGCAGTTTGGTGTGCAGGCCACTCAATTCACTTCACCTCGTAGCGGGGGAACACCCCGGTCGGCGCAGGCAGCGCGACACCGGGTTTGATTCGGGCGCCCACGGAGGCGAATGTGCGTTCGTCGGCGGGTTGGCCCAACAGGTCGAGTAGCCGGGCCGTGGACTCCGGCATCACCGGCTGCGTGAGCAGTGCCGCGATCCGCACCGTCTCCAGCGTCGTGTAGAGCACTGTCGCGAACCGCTCCGGGTCGGTCTTGCGCAGCACCCATGGTTCCTGCGCCGAGAAGTACCGGTTGGCCGCGCCGAGCACCGACCAGATCGCTTCCAGCGCAACGTGCATCGCCAACTCGTCGAAGTAGCCGCGCACGCGTTCCAACAGGCCGTCGGCCGCCTCGAGTAGCGCGTTGTCGTCGTCGCTGAACTCACCCGGGGTCGGGACGACGCCGTCGAGATTCTTGGCGACCATCGACAACGAACGCTGCGCCAGGTTGCCGAACTCGTTGGCCAGGTCGGCGTTGATGCGGCCGATGATGGCCTCTTCGCTGTAGCTGCCGTCTTGGCCGAACGGGATCTCGCGCAGCAGGAAGTACCGCACCTGGTCGACGCCGAAGGTGTCGACGAGCGCGATCGGATCGACGACGTTGCCCACCGACTTGCTCATCTTCTCGCCCTTGACGTTGATGAAGCCGTGGGCGAAAACCTTGCGCGGCAAGTCGATTCCGGCAGACATCAGGAACGCCGGCCAGTACACGGTGTGGAACCGGATGATGTCCTTGCCGATCATGTGCAGATCGGCGGGCCAGTACTTGCCGAACGCCTCGGCGGACGTGTCCGGGAAGCCGACCCCGGTCAGGTAGTTGGTGAGCGCGTCGACCCACACGTACATGACGTGGTCGGGATGGTCGGGCACGGGCACGCCCCAGTCGAACGTGGTCCGCGAGATCGACAGATCCTTGAGACCACCGGAGACGAAACTGACCACCTCGTTGCGCCGCACGTCGGGCCCGATGAACTCGGGGTGGGCCCGGTAGTGGGCGAGCAGCCGGTCGGCGTAGGCCGACAGCTTGAAGAAGTAGGTCTGTTCTTCGGTCCACGTGACGGGTGTGCCGGTCTCGATGGCGAACCGCGCGCCGCCGTCGCGCACCTCGGTCTCGTCCTCTGCGAAGAAGCGCTCGTCGCGCACCGAGTACCAGCCCGCGTAGGTGCCGAGGTAGATGTCTCCCGCGTCGAGCATGCGCCGCCAGATCTCCTTGCACGCCTCGTAATGGTCGGCGTCGGAGGTGCGGATGAAGCGGTCGAACGACACGTCGAGCTTGCGCTGCATGCTCTCGAACACGTCGGAGTTGCGGCGCGCCAAGTCGGCCACGGCGATACCTTCGGCCGCGGCGGTCTCGGCCATCTTCTGGCCGTGCACGTCGGTGCCGGTGAGGAACCGCACGTCGAAGCCGTCGAGGCGTTTGAACCGCGCGACGGCATCGGTCGCCGTCTTCTCGTAGGCGTGACCGATGTGTGGTGCCCCGTTGGGGTAGTCGATCGCCGTGGTCACGTAGAACGGGCGAGCGGCGCCAGGGGATGGTGATTCGGACATCAGGCAATCACTCTAAGGTGTGGGCGTGAGTTCCAAGCGCCGGGAGAAGCCGCCCGCGCCAGAGCCGTTGGCGCCGCTGGTCGACGCACACACCCACCTCGACGCTTGCGGCGCGCAAACCGCCGCCGATGTGCAGGCGATCGTGGACCGCGCCGCGGCCGTGGGAGTCGGGCAGGTCGTGACCATCGCCGACGATCTGGCGGCCGCGCAATGGGCCGTCACGGCCACCGAGGCCGACGATCGCGTGTACGCCGCGGTCGCGTTGCATCCGACCCGGGCCAACGCACTCACCGACGAGGCCCGCGCCGAGCTGGAACGCCTCGCGGTGCATCCGCGCGTCGTCGCGGTCGGAGAGACCGGCATGGACCTGTACTGGCCCGGGAAACTCGACGGCTGCGCGACACCCGAGCAGCAGCGCGAGGCCTTCGCCTGGCACATCGACCTGGCCAAGCGCACGGGTAAGCCGTTGATGATCCACAACCGCGACGCCGACGACGACGTGCTGGACGTGCTGCGCGCCGAAGGGGCGCCGCCGACTGTGATCTTCCACTGTTTTTCGTCGGGTCCGGAGATGGCCAAGACCTGCGTCGAGGCCGGCTGGGTGCTCAGCCTTTCGGGGACTGTGAGCTTCCGAAACGCCCATGACCTGCGGGAAGCCGCCCGCCTCATCCCGGAGGGGCAGCTGCTGGTGGAGACCGACGCCCCGTTTCTCACGCCGCATCCGTACCGCGGCGCGCCGAATGAGCCCTATTGTCTGCCATACACTGTTCGGGCACTGGCAGAGTTGCTGGGCCGGCCTGCGCAGGATGTGGCCACTGAGACCGCCGCGACCGCGGTGCGGGTCTACGGACTCGCCGAGACGTCTCGGTGAGTTGCCGGTTCTAGACCATTTCGTTACCGTCTTGTGATCAACCGTGTGACGTGCGTGGGTGAACTCTGCCGTCGGAACCGGAGAAGACGAGACACAGTGAACGTTCTGAACAAACTTCATGAATCCCGATCGCCCATGCTCCGCGGCGTTGTCGGCGCGCTCTTGGTGTCGCTGACCGCGGCAGGCGGCGTGGCCGTTTCCTCCCACAAGACCGTGACGCTCACGGTCGACGGCGCGGACATGACGGTCACCACCATGAAGTCCAAGGTCATCGACATCGTCGAGGAGAACGGTTACGACGTCGACGACCGTGACGACCTCTTCCCCGCGGCCGACGCGTCCGTGCACGAGTCCGACAACATCGTGCTGCGCCGCAGCCGCCCGCTGCAGGTGTCGCTGGACGGTCAGGACACCAAGCAGGTGTGGACCACGGCATCGACTGTCGACGAGGCGCTGGCTCAGCTGCAGATGACCGACAAGGCGCCCGCCGCGGCCTCCCGCGGCAGCCGCGTTCCGCTGGGCGGGATGGCCCTGCCGGTGGTGAGCGCCAAGACCGTGCACCTGGACGACGGCGGTGCCACCTCCACCGTGCACCTGGCGGCTCCGAACGTGGCCGGTCTGCTCGAGGCCGCGGGCGCGCCGCTGCAGCAGAACGACACCGTGGTGCCTGCCGCGTCGGCCCCCGTGGTCGACGGAATGACCATTCAGGTGACCCGCATGCGTATCGAAAAGGTCACGGAACGCGTTCCGCTGGTGCCGGGCAACCAGCGCATCGAAGACCCCACGATGAACATGAGCCGCTCGGTCGTCGAGGATCCGGGCGCGCCGGGCACTCAGGACGTGACCTTTGCCGTGGCCAAGGTGAACGGAGTGGAAACTGGCAGGTTGCCAGTAGCCAATGTCGTAATTACCCCTGCCCGCGATGGTGTGCTGAGAGTGGGTGCGAAGCCCGGTACAGAAGTTCCCCCGGTAACTAACGGCGCCCAGTGGGACTCTCTCGCACAGTGCGAAGCCGGAGGTAACTGGGCCATCAACACCGGCAACGGTTTTTACGGCGGCGTCCAATTTGATCAAAACACCTGGGAACGTCAGGGCGGTTTGCGGTATGCTCCGAGAGCCGATCTGGCGACTAGAGAAGAGCAAATTGCGATTGCTACGGTGACGCAAGCCCGGCAAGGCTGGGGAGCCTGGCCGGTGTGTAGCGGGAGGATTGGGGCGCGCTGACTATTCGACTGCTCGGGCGGACCGAGATACGACGTTTGGCCAAGGAGATTGACTTCCGGCCGCGCAAATCGTTCGGACAGAACTTTGTCCACGATGCCAACACTGTTCGCCGCATCGTGTCGGCGTCCGGTGTCCACCGACATGACCACGTGCTCGAGGTCGGTCCAGGGCTCGGTTCGCTGACCCTGGCGCTGCTCGACCGCGGCGCACACGTCACTGCGGTGGAGATCGATCCAGTGCTGGCGCGGCAGTTACCCTCCACGATTGCCGACCATTCACATAGCGAGATCAACCGGCTCACGGTCCTCAACCGCGACATTCTGGACCTGATGCCCAGCGATCTGGAGGTTCAGCCGACGGCACTCGTCGCGAACCTGCCGTACAACGTGGCAGTGCCCGCACTGCTGCACTTGCTGGCCGAATTCCCGACCATCCGCACCGTCATGGTGATGGTGCAGGCCGAGGTGGCCGAGCGGCTCGCCGCGGAGCCGGGTGGCAAGGAGTACGGCGTGCCCAGCGCCAAGGCGCGGTTCTACGGCAACGTCCGCCGCCACGGCATGGTGTCCCCGACGGTGTTCTGGCCCATTCCCCGGGTGTACTCGGGGCTGGTCCGGCTCGACCGGTACGAGACGCCGGCGTGGCCCACCGATGCCGCGTTCCGCGACGAGGTGTTCAACCTCATCGACATCGCGTTCGCGCAACGTCGCAAGACGTCCCGCAACGCGTTCGCGGACTGGGCCGGATCTGGCAACGAGTCTGCTGAGCGCCTCCTGGCGGCCAGCATCGACCCGTCGCGGCGCGGCGAGACGCTCGCCATCGCCGATTTCGTCCGGCTTTTGCAGCGGTCGAAGGAAGCCGCCGGTGAGGCTGCCGCCCAGGAGAAGCTGGAGCGCCTCCGCGTCACCTAGGCCGATTTCGCCGAAAAAGGGTCGCTCACCTTCGCGGTGAGCGACCCTTTTTCGTTGTCGCCTACTTGTCGTCCCTGCGGTTCTCCTCCAGGAGCTCGTCCATGAGTGGCGTCTCGGCCACCACGGGGTAGTTCCCGGTGAAGCCGATGCGTTCGGCGGCCAGCTGCATGACCCGCCCGCGCACCAGGTACCAGCCGATGATCAGCGTGGGCACGATGACCACGAGCGCCACCAGGTTCCAGTAGTTCTCGTAGCACATCAGGCCCGTGACGGCGGCCAGGAAGACCAGGGTGGCGTAGCTCGTGTACGGCGTGCCGAACAGCTGGAACGCCGGCCGGGCCAGCAGCCCCCGCTTCGACCAGCGGTACAGCTGGATCTGGCAGATGACGATGGTGGCCCACGACGCGATGATGCCGAGTGCCGAGAGGTCGAGCGCGATGTTGAACGCCTCGGACGGCACCACCATGTTGAGGAAAACGCCGAGCACCGTGAACACACCGGTCAACGCGATCCCGGCGAACGGCACGCCGCGCTTGGTCATCTTCGCGGTGAACTGCGGTGCGCTGCCGTTCATCGCCATCGAGCGCAGGATGCGCCCGGTCGAGTACAGCCCGGCGTTGAGGCTCGACAACGCCGCGGTGAGCACCACGAAGTTCATGATGTCGCCCGCCGCGGGCACGCCGATCTTGGAGAAGAACGTGACGAACGGGCTCGTGCCCTGCTGGTAGGACGTGTACGGCAGCAGCAGGGCCAGCAGGATCAGCGAGCCCACGTAGAACACCGCGATGCGCACCACCACCGAGTTGATGGCGCGCGGCATGACCTTCGCGGGGTTCTCCGTCTCACCGGCGGCCGTGCCGACCAATTCCACTGCGGCATACGCGAAGATCACGCCCGACGTGACGATCACGAGTTGCAGCAGGCCGGTCGGCAGCAGGCCGCCGTTGTCGGCGATGACCGAGAACCCGGTCGACTGGCCTTCGACCGTGAAGCGCCCGGCCAGGAAGACGATGCCGACCACGAGGAACGTCACGAGCGCGACGACCTTGATCAGCGCAGCCCAAAACTCCATCTCGCCAAAGACTTTCACCGAGATCATGTTCACGGTCAGCACGATCACCAGCGCGATCAGGGCGATGGTCCACTGCGGGATGGCCTTGAACGCACCCCAGTAGTGCATGTACAGCGCGATCGCCGTGACGTCGACGATCGACGTGCACGCCCAGTTGAAGAAGTACATCCACCCCGCGACGTAAGCGGCCTTCTCGCCGAGGAACTCGCGGGCGTAGGAGACGAACGATCCCGACGAAGGCCGGTGCAGCACAAGCTCGCCCAGTGCGCGCAGGATGAAGAACACGAACAGGCCACAGACCGCGTAGACGATGAACAAA
The DNA here is from genome assembly GCF_010727475.1 of Mycolicibacterium mageritense. Lineage (NCBI taxonomy): Bacteria > Bacillati > Actinomycetota > Actinomycetes > Mycobacteriales > Mycobacteriaceae > Mycobacterium > Mycolicibacterium mageritense. The sequence goes on along the minus strand of NZ_AP022567.1, from coordinate 765,984 downwards.
CCTGGCCCGGCGGTGTGCAGGCGTCCGCCCGCACCCATGAACAAGCCGGTGCCGATCGCCCCGCCGATCGCGATCATCTGGAGCTGTCTGGGCTTGAGGCCCTTGTGATATCCCTCGTCTTCGTGCGCGAGTCCCGAGGTGTCGTACTCGGTCGCCGAGGACGCTGAAGATGACGTGGAAGACATTGCGCCGACGTTAGCTACGCAGTGTTTCAGCGGAACTCGTCGGCGTAAAACGTGTGTTAATGAGCGTGTTACCGCAGCGCCCTGGTGATGAGCTTGATGAACTCGGTGCACGAGTCATAGCGACTGTCCGGCCTTTTCGCCATGGCCTTGGCCAGGATGGAGTCGACGGCGTGGGGAACCCAGGGGAGCTGCCGGGAGATCTTGGGCGGGGGTGAATGCAGCTGGTGGTCCACCATGCCCGTGGCGGTATTTGCTGAGAACGGAGGTGAGCCGGTCAGCATCTCAATTGTGGTGCACGCCAGCGAGTATTCGTCGGTGGCCGCCGACGGCGCTCTGCCGCTGAGTAATTCGGGCGCCGAGTAGGGCAGTGACGCCTGAACCTGAGCGTGCGATTCATGGGACTGCTGCGTTATCCGCCTGGCGGGGTCGAGGGTCAGGCGGCCGCCATCGTGCGCCAGACGGAGCGCGACATCTTCCGAAACGGAGTGCGCCACACCGAAATCGATCAGCACGGCCCTTGAGAACGGTTTGTCCACAAGAATGTTGGCCGGTTTGACGTCGCAGTGCACGATGCCGCCGCGGTGCGCATGGTCCAGCGCGGCGGCGATCTGGGTCAGCGCCAACAGTCGTTCCTTGACCGTGGCCAGGCCGCTGATCGTGCCGCCGTCGACGAGTTCCATGGCCAACCAGGCCGGGCCCGCGTCGTAGACCGTGACGATGTTGGGGTGGGGCGCGAGCCTGCGGGCGAAGTCGAACTCCCGCTGCAGCCGGGCCAGCTGATCGGGCTTGCGGTGGGATTCGTTGAGGATCTTGAGCGCCACCGCGCGCCCGTCGGCGTCGTGCGCCCGGTACACCACGGCCCAGCCGCCGCGGCCCACGGCGGCCTCCACGGTGTATCCCGCGATGAGTTCGCCGGGCACTGACACCTCAACAGCTTAGGTTCACCGCCCGGGTTCACCTACGGTGCGGCGCGGACGGCGCTAGTGTCTTGGCCGTGTCCGCATCCGACGGCAGCACCGCATCCGAATGGGTTCCCACCGGTTCGGTGACCGTGCGTGCGCCCGGAAAGGTCAACCTGTACCTCGCGGTCGGGGATCTGCGTGACGACGGCTATCACGACCTCACCACGGTGTTCCACGCGGTCTCGCTGCTCGACGAGGTGACCGTCCGCAACTCGGACCTGCTGTCGGTGACCATGACCGGCGAGGGTGTGGAAGCACTGCCGACCGATCGGCGCAACCTCGCCTGGCAGGCCGCGGAGTTGTTGTCCGAGCATGTCGGCCGCGCGCCGGACGTGGCGATCACGATCGAGAAGTCGATCCCGGTGGCCGGCGGGATGGCGGGCGGCAGCGCCGACGCGGCCGCGGTCCTGGTGGCGATGAACACGCTGTGGGAGCTCGGGCTGCCGCGGCGGGATCTGCACGCGCTGGCCGCGCAGTTGGGCAGCGACGTGCCGTTCGCGCTGCACGGCGGCACCGCGCTGGGCACCGGCCGCGGCGAGGAGCTGGCCACCGTGCTGGCGCGCAACACCTTCCACTGGGTGCTCGCGTTCGCGCGCAAGGGCTTGTCCACGCCGAAGGTGTTCGGGGAGTTGGACCGGCTGCGCGCCGACAGCTCGCGCACCGAACCGCCGCGGGCCGAGGAGCCGGAGCCCGTGCTGGCCGCACTCGCCTCGGGCGACGCGGCGGATCTGGCGGCCCTGCTGGGCAACGATCTGCAGCCCGCCGCACTGAGCCTCTACCCGGAGCTGCGGCGCACGCTGCGGGCCGGGGTCGAGGCCGGTGCGCTGGCCGGCATGGTGTCGGGTTCCGGGCCGACGTGCGCGTTCCTGTGCCCATCCTCGACGGTCGCGGTGGATGTCGGTGCACAGCTGTCAGGCGCCGGTGTGTGCCGCACGGTGCGGGTCGCCAGCGGCCCGGTGAGCGGTGCCCGCGTCGTGCCGACGCCGTCCCCGTCGGTGTGACTCAGGACTCAATTGTCGCGACAGTTTGGCAGCTACTTAAGGGTCTCTTAAGATGATCGACGGTGAATGCTCTCGGTCACGTAGCTACGCCCGCCGTACTCGGCGGGCGGTCGCGTAACCGTGTGGCAACTGCACGCGAACTGGTCGTGCCATCACCGTTTCGAGACACAACCGCTCCCCAATTGTGTGTGCGCGCCTACCCAAAAGTGCCGCTCAAGGGGCGGAGCATGGATAACCGGGCTTTGACACCGGGCCCGATGTCGCCGGCGCTACGGCTCCGGAAGCCGAGGAGGTCGTCGTGAGCAGATTCACCGAGAAGATGTACCGCAACGCCCACGAGAGCTCTCGGGGCATGGTGACCGGCGAGCCGCACGAGCCCGTCCGGCACACCTGGCTCGAGGTTCACGAGCGGGCGCGCTGCATCGCCGGCGGTCTGGCAGCGGCCGGGATCGGCCCTGGCGATGCCATCGGCGTGCTGGCCGGCTTCCCGGTGGAGATCGCGCCGACGGCGCAGGCCGTCTGGATGCGCGGTGCGAGCCTGACCATGCTGCACCAGCCGACGCCGCGCACCGATCTCGCGGTGTGGGCCGAGGACACCATGAATGTGATCGGCATGATCGAGGCCACCGCTGTCGTCGTCTCGGAGCCGTTCCTGGTGGCGTCCCCGGTGCTCGAAGAAAAGGGCATCAAGGTATTGAAGGTGGCCGACCTGCTGGCCGCCGACCCGATCGACCCGGTCGAGACCGGTGAAGACGACCTGGCGCTGATGCAGCTGACGAGCGGCTCCACCGGATCGCCCAAAGCCGTGCAGATCACGCACCGCAACATCCACTCCAACGCCGAGGCCATGTTCGTCGGCGCGGAGTACGACGTCGACAAGGACGTCATGGTGAGCTGGCTGCCGTGCTTCCACGACATGGGCATGGTCGGCTTCCTGACCATCCCGATGTACTTCGGCGCCGAACTCGTCAAGGTCACGCCGATGGACTTCCTGCGCGACACCCTGCTGTGGGCGCGGCTGATCGACAAGTACAAGGGCACCATGACCGCGGCGCCCAACTTCGCCTACGCGTTGTTCGCCAAGCGCCTGCGCCGTCAGGCCAAGCCGGGCGAGTTCGACCTGTCCACCCTGCGGTTCGCGCTGTCGGGTGCCGAGCCGGTCGAGCCGGCCGACGTCGAGGATCTCATCGACGCCGGTAAGCCGTTCGGGCTCAAGGCGTCGGCGATCCTGCCGGCCTACGGCATGGCCGAGACCTGCCTCGCGGTGTCGTTCTCGCCGTGCAACGCGGGCCTGGTGGTCGACGAGGTCGACGCCGATCTGCTCGCCGCGCTGCGTCGCGCGGTGCCCGCGACCAAGGGCAACACCAAGCGGCTGGCCTCGCTGGGGCCGCTGCTGCAGGATCTTGAGGCCCGCGTCGTCGACGAGAACGGCGAGGTGATGCCGGCCCGCGGCGTCGGCGTGATCGAGCTGCGCGGTGAATCGCTCACGCCCGGCTACATCACGATGGGTGGCTTCCTGCCCGCGCAGGACGAGAACGGCTGGTATGACACCGGCGACCTGGGCTACATCACCGAAGAGGGCAACGTCGTGGTGTGCGGCCGTGTCAAGGACGTCATCATCATGGCGGGCCGCAACATCTACCCGACCGACATCGAGCGTGCGGCGGGCCGCGTCGAGGGCGTGCGCCCCGGCTGCGCGGTGGCGGTGCGGCTCGACGCCGGCCACTCGCGCGAGACCTTCGCGGTGGCCGTCGAATCCAACGCCTGGCAGGATCCGGCCGAGGTGCGCCGGATCGAGCACCAGGTCGCCCACGAGGTCGTCACCGAGGTCGACGTGCGGCCGCGCAACGTCGTCGTACTCGGCCCCGGCACCATCCCCAAGACGCCGTCGGGCAAGCTGCGCCGCGCCAACTCGGTCTCCCTGGTCACCCAGTAACGCGGCGGCCAGTCGCTACTGACTGGGCGTCGACTCGCGCGCCTCGGCGGCCCGGTTCTGCCGGACCACGATGCGGCGCATGAACAGCAGTGCGGTCACCGGCGCAGCCATCAGCACCAGCACCTCGAGCAGGTTCGCCATCTACGCGGCCCGGCGCGCAGCCGCGCTCTCGGCGGCGACCTGGTCATAGATGTGCCACCAGATCAGCTCGTGATCGACGGCGCTCAGCTCTCCCGCGGCGAGGCGGTCGTCGGCGACGATCATGACCCCGGCCAGGCTCACCAGCCGGTCGCGGCTCGTGAGATTGCCGGGATCGTCGTAGCCGGCCATGGTCGTCGCGCACAGCACGTGTACGCGAGCCCGGGCGTCGCCGGCCCGGACCGCGGTGACCACACCCGTCCCGGCGAACACCGCGGTGGCGAGGCCGATCGCCGGCCACCGCTGCATGCTCGCGGTCAGCGTGATCACGCACGCGAGCCACAGCAGCCCGCCCCACATCGGCCAGCCCCGCCACAGCCGGAGCCAGCGGTGTTCTGAGCGGCTCAGACCGGGCGGGTAGACCACCAGGCGGTAGTGGGTGATGCCGAACCGCCCGGGCCGGGCCTCGACCGCACCCCAGGTCCGGGCGCCGTCGAGGAGCCGCTCCCCGCAGTGGTGCAGCACGTTCGTGTTCATACCTTCGGGTGTACCCCTGCCGGTGCCGGCAATTCAGCATCTGAACGGTTTCTTTACGCCTGGCGGACAAGCATTTGCGCGCTGAGTATAGGTATCTATACTCAGATGGATGACGAACAGAATCCCCGCCCGCCTCGCCGAGCATCCGACCGTGCGTGCGGTGCGGGCCCGCGCCGCCGCCGACGTGCCGCGCATGATCGACGCGGACTGGCTGCGGCAGCTGTGTCGGGACGCCGGTGCCGACGACGTGGCGTTCGCGTCCGTCGACGATCCCGCGCTCGCGTCGGAACGCGAGCATGCCGAGGCGGCACTGCCCGGCGTGCGCAGCTATATCTCGCTCGTGGTGAAGATGAACCGCGACAACGTGCGCTCGACCGCCCGCAGCGTGGCGAACCAGGAGTTCCACCGCACCGGCGAGATCATCAACGAAGCCGCGCACCGCATCACGCGTGCGCTCGAGGATGCCGGGCAGCGCGCGCTGAATCCGTCGGCGACGTTCCCCATGGAGATGGACAGATTCCCCGGCCGGATCTGGGTGGTGGCGCACAAGCCGGTCGCGGTGGCCGCGGGACTGGGCGTCATGGGCATCCACCGCAACGTGATCCACCCCAGGTTCGGCAACTTCATCCTGCTTGCCACCATCCTGGTCGGCGCGCCCGTGAGCAGTTACGGTGCGCCACTGGATTATTCGCCGTGCCTGGAATGCAAGCTGTGTGTGGCGGCCTGCCCCGTCGGCGCGATCGGCAAGGACGGCGAGTTCGACTTCTTGGCCTGCTCAGTGCACAACTACCGCGAGTTCATGGGCGGGTTCACCGACTGGGCGCAGACCATCGCCGACAGCGACGACGCCGCGGATTTCCGTTCGCGGGTCAGTGATTCGGAGAACGCGTCGATGTGGCAGAGCCTGTCGTTCAAGGCCAACTACAAGGCGGCCTACTGCCTGGCGGTGTGCCCGGCGGGCGAAGACGTGATCGAGCCCTACCTCGACGACCGCAAGCGCTTCATGGACCTGGTGCTCAAACCGTTGCAGGAGAAGAAGGAAACGCTCTACGTGTTACCGAACTCGGCCGCCAAGGCCCACGCCGAGAAACGGTACCCGCACAAGACGGTGAAGGTGGTCGACGGCGGTATGCGCTTGCGGTGAACCCGCTCGCACTACCCGCGAGCAGACGTTCCGGTACCCAGGAATGCGCTTTCCGGGGTACCTACATGTCTGCTCGGCAAAGAAGGATTGCTCGGCGGGGAAAATCCAGCAGGCGAACTACCAGGCGTGCACGGTGTTCTGCGCGGGCTCGATGCCCTGCGCGATCAAGAGTTCGGTCGCGTCGGCGGCCTGCTCGCAGATGGTAGGCACCTCGGGGCGCTCGACGGAGTTGAAGGCCTCGAGCACGAACGCGGCCGCGTCCTTGCGACCGGGCGGCCGGCCGACCCCGACGCGGACACGCGCAAAATCGTTGCCGCCCAACGCCGAAGCCACCGACCTCAGGCCGTTGTGCCCGGCCACGCCGCCGCCGAACTTGAGCCGGATGCGGCCGAAGTCGATGTCGAGTTCGTCGTGGATGATCACGACGCGCGCGGCGGGCACCGAATAGAACTTGGCGAGCGGACCGACTTGGCGGCCCGACTCGTTCATGTAGCACCGCGGTTTGGCCAGCACCACCGGCTGTCCGGCGAGCTGGCCGGTCACCACCTCGGCGCCGGATTTCTTGTGCACCTTGAAGGCCGAGCCGATGCGTCCGGCCAGTACGTCGGCCACCATGAACCCGACGTTGTGCCGGGTCTTGGCGTAGGCGGGCCCGGGGTTGCCCAGGCCCACCACCAGCAACGGCTCGGCCACGGTCGACTACTCGGCGGACTCTTCGGCGGCCGGCTCCTCCTCGGCCGCGGGGGCAGCCTCGGCGGCCTCGCCCGCGCCCTCGGCGTCGAGCTCTTCGGCGGTCGGCGCGGCCACGACGTTGACGACCAGCAGCTCGGGATCCGAGATCAGGTTGACGCCCTTGGGCAGCTCGATCTGGCCCGCCGCGAACTGGGTGCCGGCCTCGGCGCCCTCGATCGACACGGTGAGCTGCTCGGGGATCGACAGCGCCTCGGCCTCGATCTCGATGGTGTTGGTGTCCTGGGTCACCAGCGTGCCCGGGACGGCGTCGCCCTCGATGACGACGGTGACCTCGACGGTCACCTTCTCGCCACGCTTCACGACGAGCAGGTCGGCGTGCTGGATGTTGCGGCGGATCGGGTGGATCTCCAGTGCCTTGGTCAGCGCGAGCTGTTCCGTGCCGTCGATGTCGAGCGTGAGCACGGCGTTGGTGCCCGAGTTACGCAGCACAGCGGCGAAGTCGTGCGCGTTGAGCTCCAGGTGCTGCGGGTCGGTGCCGTGGCCGTACAGCACGGCGGGCACCTTGCCGGCGCGACGGGCCTGGCGCGATGCGCCCTTGCCCGTGCGGGTACGCACGGATGCGGTCAGCTTGTTGGGGGCCGAAGTCTTGGCCATGGTGGTGCTCCTCTTTCCTGGTCCGGATTCGTCAGCACGGCCAGGGTTGCAACACCAAGTTCCCGTCGATAACGGTGGTCCGATAGGTCCACCCTCGCCGTGACGCCTGGTCAGGGTAGCAAGAGCAGCACCCGGGACAAAAATCTACAGAGGGTAGGCGGTGTCGGTGAGCTGCTCGGAAAGCTCCCACAGGGCCTGCTGGGTGTCGGTCCGGCGAGCCAGCGGGCTGCGGGGGCTCAGGCCGGTGGGCCCACGCATGCCGAATCGCGGGCCGATGAAGCTGTCGCCGGGCACGTCCTGCGACGCGGCATACAACGTCTGACGGGCACCGAAGTCGGCGGACGTCGCGATCCTGTTGGCCGCCGTGTAGACCTTGTCGCTCAGTGGGCGGCCCGTGTGGCCCTGCAGGTTGGTGGCCGAATAGCCGGGGTGGGCCGCAACGGCCCGCACCGACGAGCCCGACGCGGACAGCCGGCGCTGCAGCTCCGACGTGAACAGCAGGTTGGCCAGCTTGGACTGCCCGTAGGCCGGCCAGGCCAGGTACGGCCGCGACTTCCAGTTCAGATCCTTGAGGCTGATCCAACCGATCAGGTGCATCAGCGACGACACCGTGACCACGCGATCGGAGATCTTGGGCAGCAGCAGGTTGGTCAGCGCGAAATGGCCGAGGTGATTGGTGCCGATCTGGCTCTCGAAGCCCTCGGCGGTCCTGGCCAGCGGCACCGCCATGATGCCCGCGTTGTTGATCAGCACGTCGACCGTCTCGACGGCGCCTGCGAACTCGCGCACCGAATCCAGGCTCTGCAGGTCCAGCTTGCGAACCTCGACCGGCCCACCCGTCATGGTCGCGGCCGCGGCGGTGCCCTTGTCGAGGTTGCGTACGGCCACGATGACCTTGGCGCCCACGCGGGCGAGCTCGCGCGCGGTGATCAGGCCGAGTCCACTGTTGGCGCCGGTGACGACGACCGTGCGCCCGGTGAATGACGGCAGATCCGCGGCAGTCCATTCGCTCATGGGGGACAGCCTAGGCGGGCCCGACGGTCACTTCTTGGCGATGTTGAAGCCCGTGATGATCGACTCGATGTCCTTGGCCTGGGCTTCGGCCTGGTCGGCGTACGTCGTGATGGTGAGCTGGACCAGGTAACGCTGCGGGGGAGCCACCGCGCCCGTGGGGATGACCAGGCGGTTGTAGCTCTGCATGCGCCGTCCGTTGAGGTCGTAGGAGCCCTCGATCATCGCCGACGGGAAACCGCGCCAATCGTCCAGAGAGGCGTTGAGCTGCTTGAAGTTCTCCGACAGCTGCGCATCGGCGTAGCCGTGTTCCTTGAGGGCCTTTGCCACGTCGAAGTCGCCGTGCAGGCTGAACGCCAGCAGCATCGCGGTCGGGTAGGTGTCGCCCTTGGCGATCATCCGCGTTCCCGGGGTGAGGTTCGGATTCGAGTACGGGTGCCAGCCCGGCGGCGTGGGCATCGTGACCGTCAGGTCGGGGATCTTCTCGGGCGCGACCGGTTCACCCACCACGCCGATGCTCTCCAGGAAGACCGAGATGGGCACGGGCGCCTCGGTGCTGGTCGGCGCGGTCGTGGTTGCGCTCGTCGTCCAGATCGACTGGTAGTCAGGCGTCTTCGCGCCGCAGCCGGCGAGCAGCAGCGCCAGCACGGTCGTTACGACCGCAACCGCCCGGCTCACAGAATCTCGCGCACCGCGTCGATCGGCCGGGCCAGCCGGGTGCCCTTGGACGTCACGACGAACGGGCGCTCGATCAGGATCGGATGCTCAGCCATCGCGTCGAGCAGTTCGTCGCCGGAAGCATCGGCCAAACCCAGTTCGGTGTACAGCGATTCGCGTTTGCGCACCGCGGTGCGCACGTCGATACCTGCGTCGGCGATCATCTGCTTCAACTCCGCGCGCGTCGGCGGCGTCTTCAGGTATTGCACAATCTCCGGCTCGATCCCGTTCTCCCGCAACAGATCCAGTGTCTTGCGGGAGGTCGAGCACTTAGGGTTGTGGTAGATGACGGCGGCGGGCCGCCCATCGGATCCAGCCATCTAGGCGGACCCGTCGAACAGCCCGGTCACCGAACCGTTCTCGAACACCGCGCGGATGGTGCTGGCCAGCAGCGGTGCGATCGACAGCACGGTCAGCTGCGGGAACTGCTTTTCCTCGGTGATCGGCAGGGTGTTGGTCACGATCACCTCGCGCGCGCCGCACTCGGCGAGACGCTGCGGGGCGGGATCGCTCAGCACGCCGTGGGTCGCGGCGATGATCACGTCCTTGGCGCCGTCCTCCTTGAGCAGCTTGACCGCACCGGCGATGGTGCCGCCGGTGTCGATCATGTCGTCGGTGAGGATGCAGGTCTTGCCCTTGACCTCGCCGACGACGCGGTTGGACTTCACCTGGTTGGGCACCAGCGGGTCGCGGGTCTTGTGGATGAACGCCAGCGGCACGCCACCCAGCGAGTCGGCCCACTTCTCGGCGACGCGGACGCGGCCGGAGTCGGGGGAGACCACGACCATGTCGTGGTCGGCGTAGTTCTCGGCGATGTAGCCACACAGCAGCGACTGGCCGCGCATGTGGTCCACCGGGCCGTCGAAGAAGCCCTGGATCTGGTCGGTGTGCAGATCGACCGACACGATGCGGTCGGCGCCCGCGGTCTTGAGCAGATCGGCGACCAGCCGGGCCGAGATGGGCTCGCGGCCGCGGTGCTTCTTGTCCTGGCGGGCATAGGGATAGAACGGCAAGATCGCCGTGATCCGCTTGGCGCTGCCGCGCTTGAGCGCGTCGATCATGATCAGCTGTTCCATGAGCCACTGGTTGAGCGGCGCGGGGTGCGACTGCAGCACGAACGCGTCGCAGCCGCGCACCGACTCGTCGAACCGCACGAAGATCTCGCCGTTGGCGAAGTCCCGGGCGGTCTGCGCGGTGACGTGAACGTCTAGTTCCTTGGCAACCTGATCAGCCAGTTCGGGGTGCGCCCGGCCTGAGAACAACATCAGGTTTTTTCGATTGTCGGTCCAGTCCGTGGCCACTGTGGCTGCCTTCGCGGTCGGGGATCGATACGGGCCAATCGTACGTAGCGTTTCCGGGTGCGCGTTGGCGGGTTGCCAGAATGCGAACACAAAGCGTCGAATCCGCTGCCGACGGTGCGCGTTCACGCCGGTTTCCGGCACGACCGCACGCTCGCGGCCGGTATCCATCAGCGCGGCGGATTACTGCTCAATGCTGACCGCAATCCGCCGCACAACCGGTTGCCGCCTAGTCGTCCTGTGCTTCGCGGGCTTTGCGCGCCGCTTCGGCGGCCGCCGAGCCCGGACGTTTGCGTTCGACCCAACCCTCGAAGTTGCGCTGAGCGTTGTCGGACACCGCCAGCGCACCCGGAGGGACGTCGTCGCGCAGCACGGTTCCGGCCCCGGTGTAGGCGCCGTCGCCGACGTTGACCGGCGCGATGAACATGGTGTCCGAGCCGGTACGCACATGGTTGCCGACCGTGGTGCGGTGTTTGCTCTCGCCGTCGTAGTTGACGAATACGCTCGACGCACCGATGTTGCTGTGGTCGCCGATGTCGGCGTCGCCCACGTACGTCAGGTGCGGCACCTTGGTGCCGGTGCCGATCGTCGAGTTCTTGGTCTCGACGAAGGCGCCGAGCTTGGCGGCGGCACCGAGCATCGTGCCGGGCCGCAGGTAGGTGAACGGCCCGACGGTCGCGTCCGCGCCGATCACCGCGAGCTCACCGTGGGTGCGCACCACCGATGCGCCGTCGCCCACCTCGACGTCGGTCAGGGTCGAGTCGGGGCCGATCTCGCAACGCGCACCGATCTCGGTGGTGCCGAGCAGCTGTGTGCCGGGCCGGACGACGGTGTCACGGCCGATGGTCACGTCGATGTCGATCCACGTGGTGGCCGGGTCGATGATCGTCACGCCCGCGCGCTGGTGCCCGGCGATGATGCGGCGGTTCAGTTCGGCGCCAAGGTCGGCGAGCTGAACCCGGTCGTTGACGCCGGCGACCAGCGCGCTGTCGTCGACATGCATGGCGCGCACGGTGCGGCCGTCCTGCCGGACGATCGCGATGACGTCGGTGAGGTACAGCTCGTGCTGCGCGTTGTCGAAGCGCAGCCGGCTCAGCGCCGAGCGCAGGTCGGCGATGTCGAACGCGTACACGCCCGCGTTGATCTCGCGGATCGCGCGTTGCGACGGGCTCGCGTCGGCCTGCTCGACGATGCCGATGACCTCGTTGTCCTGCGTGCGGAGCACGCGGCCGTAGCCCGTGGGGTCGGGCACGGTGGTGGTCACCACGGTGACCGCGGCGGTTTCGGCGCTGTGGCCTGCGATGAGGCCGGCCAGGGTCTCGGCGTCGAGCAGCGGGACGTCACCTGAGGTCACCACGACGGTGCCGGCGAAATCCGTGGGCAGCGCGGCCAGGCCGCAGCCGACGGCATGCCCGGTGCCGAGCTGCTCGTCCTGGATCGCGATGTCGATGGTGCGTCCCAGCTTGTCGGCGAGCTCGCCGACCGCGGGGGTGATGCGCTCGCGGTCGTGGCCGAGCACCACGACCAGATGCTGGGCGGCGGCCTTGGCCGCGGTGTGCACCGCGTGGCTGAGCATGCTGCGCCCGGCGAGGGTGTGCAGCACCTTGGGGGTGTCCGAACGCATGCGCGTACCGGCCCCTGCGGCCAATACGATGACTGCGGCTTCGGTCGATGCGGTCATGATCTCCTCACTGCCCGAGATTGCCGCGAGTGCGCCTGCACGTGGTCGCTACGCAAGCCTCGGCAAGCCTTGCTCCGTCGCCAGGACTCGAACCTGAACTATCTGAACCAAAATCAGAGGTGCTGCCGATTACACCACGACGGACTGATCACTCCGAGACTCTAGTGCAAGCCGATAGGCTGGGGCGCGTGGCAGCACCCGACAAGGAAGTGCGTGCGCCCCGCGCCAGGATGACGGGCAGTGAGCGGCGGCAGCAGCTCATCGAGATCGCCAAGTCGCTCTTCGCCGAACGTGGCTACGAGGGCACCTCGATCGAGGAGATCGCACTGCGCGCCAACGTCTCCAAACCCGTGGTCTACGAGCACTTCGGTGGCAAGGAGGGGCTCTACGCGGTGGTGGTGGACCGCGAGATGTCGGCGCTGCTGGACGGCATCACGTCGTCACTGACCAACAACCGGTCCCGGGTACGCGTCGAGCGGGTCGCCTTGGCCCTGCTGACCTACGTCGAGGAACGCACCGACGGTTTCCGCATCCTGATCCGCGACTCGCCGGCGGCGATTACCTCGGGCACGTACTCGACGTTGCTCAACGACGCGGTCAACCAGGTGTCCTCGATCCTGGCAGGAGACTTCTCCCGGCGCGGACTGGATCCCGAGTTGGCTCCGTTGTATGCGCAGGCACTCGTCGGTTCAGTGTCGATGACCGCCCAATGGTGGCTCGACGTGCGCGAGCCGAAGAAAGAAGTGGTGGCCGCTCACGTGGTCAACCTGATGTGGAACGGGCTGACCCATCTCGAGCCCGATCCGGTGTTGCACGAGGAGTAGCCCTCACCCCAGGTCGCGCGCCAGCAGATCGGCCGTCGTCTCGCGCCGCACCAAGAGCTCGGCCCGCCCGTCGCGCACCGACACCACCGGTGGGCGGCCCACCATGTTGTACGTCGAGGCCATGCTGTGGTGGTAGGCGCCCGTGCACGCCACGGCCAGCAGGTCGCCGGGCCGGATGTCGGCGGGCAGGTCGACGTCGCGGATGATCTCGTCGCCCGACTCGCAGTGCCTGCCTGCCACGGTCACCTTCATGCTCGGTCCGAGCGGATGCCGGTTGGCCAGCGCGACAGTGTATTTCGCGCCGTACAGGGCGACGCGCGGGTTGTCGCTCATGCCGCCGTCCACCGCGACGAACGTCCGCCCGCCCGGCTGGGACTTGACCGCGCACACGCGGTACAGGGTGACTCCGGCCCGCGCACTGATGGCCCGGCCCGGTTCGACGACCACGCGGGGCCGCGGGAACCGTTCGGTGGCACACGCGGCGTCGAGGGCTTCGTCGATGACCTCGGCCAATGCGGACAGGTCCAGCGCCTTGTCGCCGGGAACATACGGAACACCGTGTCCGCCACCGATGTTCAACTCGGTCAGCGTCACGCCATGGGTGCGGCGGACATCGGCCATCGCGGCGATCAGCCGGCGGATCGCCTCGCCGTAGGGTTCCGGGTCGGTGACCAGCGATCCGATGTGGCAGTGCAGGCCCACCAATTCGAGCTGGGGACTTGCCAATACGCGCGCCACGGCCTCGAAGGCATGCTCACCCGTTAGAGCGAAGCCGAACTTCTGGTCGCACACCCCGGTCGCGACGGCCCGGTGCCCACCGATGTCGATGCCCGGTGTCACCCGGATCAGCACCCGCTGGCGGCGACGCGCCAACCCGGCGAGGTAGGCGATCTCCATCAGGGAGTCGACCACGACGCGACCGACCCCGACGTCGACCGCGTCCCGCAACTCGTCGCAGGACTTGGCGTTGCCGTGCAGCACGATGCGGTCCGGGGCGACGCCACCGGCCAGCGCGGTCGCCAGCTCGGCCGCCGACGACACGTCGACCCCGAGCCCCTCCTCTGCGGCCCACCGGGCCACCCGCGTGGTCAGTAACGCTTTACCGGCGTACACCACCTCGGTGCCGCGCAGCGCGCTGCGATAGTGCCGCGCGCGACTGCGGAAATCCGCCTCGTCGAGCACATAGGCCGGGGTTCGGAACTCGTCGGCGATCTCGGTCAAGGCCAGCCGGCCGATCGTGATGCGGCCCTGCTCGTCGACCCGCGTGGTCAGCGGCCAGATCGCCGGATCGATTCGCGGTATCGCGGCGTCGCGCAGGGAAGGCAGGATCTCCAGCAATGTCATGTCTTCACGGTGGGCGTCGGCGGGCCCGCCGTCACCGGACTTGACGGTCCCTTTACGGCGTTGCGGCAGATCCTGACGTGAACTTCATCGCTGCCCGAACGTCGTGGTGGTGGTCGCGGTTGCGATGAACCCGTTGCCCTTCACAGGATCCGAGATCCGGCACGCGAGCAGGATCTCGTCGGTGTGGACGCAGGCCGTGTAGCCCTCGCCGTAGACCTCGCCTGCCGGAAGCACGGGCAGGTGGTCCTGGTCGACGTCGTAGAAGTCCGACACCACCTGATCGTTGTGGCTGAACTGGATCGGCAGCGACGCGTTGCCCGGGCCGTAGCTGAACAGGTGCACGTGGTTGGCCCCGCCCGGGGCGCCGGCGAACGGACCCTGGCAGTCGAGCGCGAACATCGCCCGGTGCTGCAGGGTCACGCAGACGAAGCCGGTGGAGGTCCGAAAGCCCTGCGTCGGGAATTCGTCGTTGAGCCGGTACCGCTCGGGGGCGGCCACCGGGTACGCCGCGAAATCGGGGACGCCGTCCGCCGTGAGGTGGGTCGGCACGGGCGCCGACGGGGCAGGCGCGGGGCGGGTGACGAGCCACAGTGCCGCGAGCACCGCCGTCGTCATCGCGACGAGCCCCACCGCGAAACGCTTCATCAATCAATGATCGACCCCGCGGTGGTGGGCCAGAGGCACCGATTTTCGGCCCCGTAGAATGGGCACATCATGACCGCACCGGGGCACAACCATGTCCAGACCCCGATTGCGGGGCTGGTCGAGCTGGCACTGACCGCACCGACCTTCACCGAACTCATCGCGCGCGCCGCCGATCGGCCCGCCGATCTCGCGCTGGTCGGCCCGGCCAGTTCCCGCGTGCTGGTGGCCTCCGCGTTGGCCAAGACCGGCCCGCTGCTGGTGGTCGCCGCGACCGGCCGGGAGGCCGACGACCTCACCGCCGAGCTGCGCGGTGTCCTCGGCGACGCCGTCGCGCTGTTCCCGTCCTGGGAGACCCTGCCGCACGAGCGGCTGTCACCCGGGGTGGAGACGGTCGGGGCCCGGTTGCTGTTGCTGCGCCGGCTGGCCCATCCCGACGACGCGCGGCTCGGGCCGCCGTTGCGGGTCATCGTGACCACGGCCCGCTCGTTGCTGCAACCGATGTCACCCGACGTGATCGACATCGAGCCCGTGACGCTGACGCTGGGCGCCGAGGCCGAGTTCGACGACGTCATCGCCCGGCTCGTCGGTCTCGCCTACACGCGTGTCGACATGGTCGGCAAACGCGGCGAGTTCGCGGTCCGCGGCGGCATCCTCGACCTCTTCCCGCCGACCGCCGAGCATCCCGTGCGCGTCGAGTTCTGGGGCGACGAGGTCTCGGAGATGCGCATGTTCTCCATCGCCGACCAGCGCTCGATCCCGGAGATCCCGGTCGAGTCCGTGGTGGCCGTGCCGTGCCGCGAGCTGCTGATGACGGCCGATGTACAGGAGCGGGCCGCGGCTCTGTCCGCCGAGCACCCGACCAACGACAACAGCGTGCCGGGCAGCGTGCCGGACATGCTCGCCAAGCTCGCCGAGGGCATCCCGGTGGACGGTATGGAGGCACTGCTGCCCCTGCTGCATCCGGTCGAGCCGACGACGCTGACGACCCATCTGCCCGACGGCGCCCCGGTGCTCGTGTGCGACCCGGAGAAGGTCCGGACCCGCGCTGCCGATCTGATCAAGACCGGCCGTGAGTTCCTGGAGGCGTCGTGGTCGACGGCTGCGGTCGGCGGGGACGTCCCGATCGACATCGAGTCGCTCGGTGCATCCGGGTTCGTCCCGTTTGCCGAGGCCCGCGACGCGGCGCGCGCCGGCGGACACCCGTGGTGGACGCTCAGCCAGTTGTCCGACGGCGACGCCACCGAGCTCGACCTGCGCCCGGCCCCGTCGGCGCGCAGCCAGCAGAGCCTCGAAGAGATCTTCGCGATGCTGCGCGCACACGTCGCCACCGGCGGGTTCGCGGCCATCGTCACGCCGGGTACCGGTACCGCGCACCGCGTGGTCGAGCAGCTCGGTGAATCCGACACTCCCGCAGCGATCTTGGAGTCCGGCGAGGCGCCAAAGGCCGGTGTGGTCGGCGTGCTCAAGGGACCGCTGCACGACGGCGTGATCCTGCCGGGCGCGAACCTCGTGATCATCACCGAGACGGATCTGACCGGCAACCGGGTCACCGCGAGTGAAGGCAAAAAGCTTGCGGCCAAACGGCGTAACGTCGTCGACCCGCTCGCGCTGACCGCCGGCGACCTCGTCGTGCACGATCAGCACGGCATCGGCAAGTTCGTCGAGATGACCGAGCGCGTCGTCGGCGGTGCCCGCCGCGAGTACCTGGTGCTCGAGTACGCGTCGGCCAAACGCGGTGGTGGGTCGGACCGGCTGTATGTGCCCATGGATTCGCTCGACCAGCTGTCGCGTTATGTCGGCGGGGAGGCGCCGTCCCTGTCGCGGCTCGGCGGCAGCGATTGGGCCAACACCAAAACCAAAGCGCGCCGGGCGGTTCGGGAGATCGCCAGCGAACTCGTGGCGCTCTATGCCAAGCGTCAGTCCGCGCCAGGGCATGCGTTCGGCCCGGACACGCCGTGGCAGAACGAGATGGAGGATGCGTTCGGGTTCACCGAGACCATCGATCAGTTGACGGCCATCACCGAGGTCAAGGCCGACATGGAGAAGCCCGTTCCGATGGACCGCGTGATCTGCGGCGACGTCGGGTATGGCAAGACCGAGATCGCGGTGCGCGCGGCGTTCAAGGCCGTGCAGGACGGCAAGCAGGTGGCCGTGCTGGTGCCGACGACGCTGCTGGCCGATCAGCACCTGCAGACGTTCACCACCCGGATGGCCGGTTTCCCCGTGACGGTCAAGGGTTTGTCGCGGTTCACCGATCCCGCCGAATCGCGCGCCGTGATGGAGGGCATGAAGGACGGCTCGGTCGACATCGTGATCGGCACCCACCGGCTGTTGCAGACCGGCGTGACGTGGAAAGACCTGGGGCTCATCATCGTCGACGAGGAACAGCGGTTCGGCGTCGAGCACAAGGAGCACATCAAGTCGATGCGCACGCACGTCGACGTGCTGACCATGAGCGCAACGCCGATCCCACGCACGTTGGAGATGAGCCTGGCCGGCATTCGGGAGATGTCGACGATCCTCACGCCACCCGAAGAGCGTTATCCCGTGCTGACCTACGTGGGTCCGCACGACGAGAAGCAGGTGGCGGCCGCGTTGCGCCGTGAGCTGCTGCGGGACGGCCAGGCGTTCTACATCCACAACCGTGTGCGGTCGATCGACCAGGCCGCAGCCAGGATTCGTCAGCTCGTCCCCGAAGCACGCGTCGTCGTCGCGCACGGGCAGATGAACGAGGAAACCCTGGAGAAGACGGTCGAGGGGTTCTGGAACCGGGAGTACGACATCCTGGTGTGCACGACGATCGTCGAGACGGGACTGGACATCTCGAATGCCAACACGCTGATCGTCGAGCGCGCGGACACGTTCGGCTTGTCGCAGCTGCATCAGTTGCGGGGCCGGGTGGGCCGCAGCCGGGAGCGCGGGTATGCCTACTTCCTCTATCCGCCCGAGGTGCCGCTGACCGAGACGGCCTATGACCGGCTGGCCACCATCGCGCAGAACAACGAGCTCGGCGCGGGCATGGCGGTCGCCATGAAGGATCTCGAAATCCGCGGCGCGGGCAACGTTTTGGGTGTCGAGCAGTCCGGTCACGTTGCGGGCGTTGGCTTCGACCTGTACGTGCGGCTGGTCGGTGAGGCCGTCGAGGCCTACCGTGCCGCCGCGGACGGGAAAACCGTTGCGGCACCGGAAGAGCCGAAGGAGGTGCGGGTCGATCTGCCCGTCGACGCGCACCTGCCGCCCGAGTACATCGGCAGCGACCGGTTGCGCCTCGAGGGCTACCGGCGCCTGGCCGCCGCGTCCGACGAGACCGCCGTGGCTGCCGTGGTGGACGAGCTCGTCGACCGGTACGGTCCGCTGCCCGAGCCGGCGCAGCGCCTGGTCGCGGTCGCGCGGCTGCGGCTGTTGTGCCGCGAATACGGCATCACCGACGTCGGAGCGGTATCGGCGTCGACCATCAAGCTCTCCCCGGTGGTACTGCCGGATTCCGCGCAATTGCGGCTCAAACGCGTGTATCCGGGTGGACACTACCGCGCGACGACCTCGACCGTGCAGGTGCCCATCCCGCGGGCCGGTGACGGCGTCGGATCACCCCGCATCCGCGATCTCGAGCTGGTGCAGATGGTTGCGGGTCTGGTGCTGGTGCTCAACGGCAAGTCGCCCGCCGACTTCGACATCGCCGCGAAATTCAATTCCTCGTCCTGATCGCCTGGTAGTGCGCGGTTTTTACGCGTGCGTCCGACACGAATTCCCGAACCGCTGTTAACGCGCCGTCGCGGGCATCCGACATACGCAGCGGGGGGGCGAATGGTGTTGCGTTGTCGTCCAGATGAGAGGCGGCAAGATCGTCGGCCATAGGGCGGTCATGCAATTTCCCAAACCGAACATCACGCGATTGCCACCTGTTTGTGGGGCGATCGCGGTGACGCAAGGCGAAGGAGTGAACATGAACTTCAAGAAGTTTGCCGTAACCACGACGATGGCGGGTGCACTGGGACTCGGCGCATTTGGCCTGGGCACAGGCCTGGCGCAAGCCGATCCGACCGTGCCGCCGCCACCGCCGGCACCGGGGGTGACCGTGCCGAGTGTGAACGTGCCCGACGTGAACGTGCCTAGTGTGAACGTTCCCGACGTGAACGTGCCTAGTGTGAACGTTCCCGACGTGAACGTGCCTAGTGTGAACGTTCCCGACGTGAACGTGCCGAGCGTTAACCTGCCCAGTGTTAACGCGCCCGATGTGAACCTGCCCACCGTCCAGTTCCCCGAGGTGGACAACTACTTCCGGGTTCCGGGCGCACACATTCCGCCCGGGCAGCTGACCAGTTCGCCGGTGATCAACGGTGTCGAGAACCCGTTCTACGGCGTGCCGCCTGGCCAGCTCAAGACGCAGGCCACGGTGAACGGCGTGGCCAACCCGTTCTACGAGCAGACACCGGGCCACTGGGTGGTCCCGGACGGCCAGTTCCCGCCGGAATCCTGAGTCGGCGAATATGACATGATGGCCGCCTTGCCTCCGGGCAGGGCGGCCATCCCGCATGGGGCGACCCCGGCGACAGCGAAATGCAGCGTTGCCGGTGCTCACCAGGCGTGTCGAGGCCCGGCAACGTTGGTATAACCGAGATCAGCGGTCTCGTCGAAATGCGTGAGGGGGTGTAGCCCGATGACCGTCGTACTGGTCGACCCCCGCCGCCCGTCATTGGTCCCCGTCGACGCGATCGATCTGCTCACGGGTGATGTGCAGTACACCGAGGAGATGCCGGTCAAGGTGCCGTGGTCGTTGCCCGCGGCACGGCCCGCATACGACGGTGACGACGCGCCCGTGCTGCTGTCCTCGGATCCCGAACATCCTGCCGTGAAGGCCCGGCTGGCCGCAGGCGCGCGGTTGATCGCCGCGCCCGAGGCGCAGCCCGGCGAGCGGCTGGTCGACGCGGTGACCATGATGGACAAGCTGCGTACCGCCGGGCCGTGGGAGAGCGAGCAGACTCACGACTCGCTGCGCCGCTACCTGCTCGAGGAGACCTACGAACTGTTCGACGCCGTGCGGGGCGGCAACGCCGACGAGCTGCGGGAAGAGCTCGGCGACGTGCTGCTGCAGGTGCTGTTCCACGCCCGCATCGCCGAGGACGCGCCGCAGCATCCGTTCAGCATCGACGACGTGGCCGATTCCCTGGTCCGCAAGCTCGGCAACCGCGTGCCCGCTGTGCTTGCGGGCGAATCGATTTCGCTGGACGAGCAGCTGGCCCAGTGGGAAGAGCGCAAGGCTGAAGAAAAGCTGCGGAAGAAGGCATTCGTCTCGTCGATGGACGATGTGCCCACGGGACAGCCCGCTCTGGCGTTGGCGCAGAAAGTGCTCGCCCGGGTCGCACAGGCAGGCCTGCCACCGGATCTGGTCCCCGCGGGTCTCACGTCCGTGACGGTGTCGGCCGACACCGATGCCGAGAACGAACTGCGCACAGCGGTGTTGGAGTTCATGGACACCGTGCGCCAGGTCGAGATCGACGTCGCTGCGGGCCGTCGCGGTGAAGATGTCCCCGAGGAACTCGACGTCACGCCGCTGGGCACCATCACCGAAGAGGAGTGGCGCGCATACTGGCCCGCGGAGCTCGAGCCCGAGTCCGAGCCTGACGCTGCCGACGAGCAACCCGCCGACGAGCCGGACGAGGCGCAGACCGATTCCGAGGATCCGGTCGCCGAGGCAGGCGACTGATCCGCGCCGGCTGCGGATTCCCTACTGGGTGACGGTCACCCCCAGGTCCGTCAGCAGGCCCCGCACGCGTTGCTCGATGTCGTCGCGAATGCCGCGGACGATGTCGACGGGCTGGCCCGCCGGATCGGGCAATTCCCAGTTCTCGTAACGCTTTCCGGGAAAATACGGGCAGGTGTCGCCGCAGCCCATCGTCACCACGACATCGGCCGAGCGCACCACGGTGTCGGTCCACGGCTTGGGATACTCACGCGTGATGTCGATTCCGACCTCGGCCATCGCGGCGACCGCGGCGGGGTTGATCTGATCAGCCGGTTCCGAACCGCCTGACCAGCCGAGCGCGTGACCTCGGGCGAGATGATTGAAAAACCCGAGCGCCATCTGGGAGCGCCCGGCGTTGTGCGTGCACAGGAACAGCACGGTCGGTTTCTTCATGCTCGCTCCTGAAATCGGCTGCGTAGCGCCAGGGATACGTAGACCAGCGCGACGAGGACGGGCACCTCGATGAGCGGTCCGACCACACCGGCCAGGGCTTGGCCCGATGTGGCGCCGAAGGTCGCGATCGCGACCGCGATGGCCAGCTCGAAGTTGTTGCCCGCGGCCGTGAATGCCAGTGTCGTGGTGCGTCGATAGCCCAGCCCGAGTGCGGCGCCGAGGGCGTAGCCGCCGCCCCACATGATGGCGAAGTAGGCCAGCAGCGGCACCGCGATGCGGACGACGTCCAGTGGGCGGCTGGTGATCTGATCACCTTGTAACGCAAAGAGAATCACGATGGTGAACAAGAGTCCGTACAGCGCCCACGGGCCCACGGCAGGCAGGAACCTGCTCTCGTACCAGTCCCGGCCCAAGGTCTTCTCCCCGACGCGGCGCGAGTAGTAGCCGGCCAGCAACGGGATGCCGAGGAAGATGAGCACCGACTGTGCGATCTGCCCCGGTGAGGCATTGATGGTGGTCTGT
The DNA here is from genome assembly GCF_010727475.1 of Mycolicibacterium mageritense. Taxonomy (NCBI): domain Bacteria; kingdom Bacillati; phylum Actinomycetota; class Actinomycetes; order Mycobacteriales; family Mycobacteriaceae; genus Mycobacterium; species Mycolicibacterium mageritense. The sequence goes on along the minus strand of NZ_AP022567.1, from coordinate 744,556 downwards.
TCCAGGCCGAGCCAGCCGGGTACCACGCTCAGGTAGAACCAGCCGAGCACGGCGAACATCGCCACCTGGAACAGGGAGTTCAGCGCCACCAGCACCGCGGCGGCTTCGCGATCGCCGCACGCGAGGTCGTTCCAGATCACGACCATCGCGATGCAGCGGGCCAACCCGACGATGATGAGTCCCGTGCGGTATTCGGGGAGGTCGGGCAGCAGCAGCCAGGCCAACGCGAACATCAGCGCGGGCCCGAGCACCCAGTTCAGCAGTAGCGAGGAGATGAGCAGCTTGCGGTCGCCCGCCACGGCGTCGAGGCGGTCGTAACGCACCTTGGCCAGCACCGGGTACATCATGATCAGCAGTCCCAGTGCGATCGGCAGTGAAATGCCGTCGATCTGAACCTTTTCCAGCGCCGTGTTCAGTCCGGGGACAAGGCGGCCCAGCGCGAGTCCCACGGCCATCGCCAATCCGATCCACACGGGCAGCAGCCGGTCCAGCGTGGAGAGCTTGCCCGGTGCGTGCGGTGCGGCGGCAACGGTGTCGGTCATGTGCGCGCCCCGTCGAGGATTTCGAACACGGCCGAGACCTGCGAAAGTGCTTCCGGCGCCACCGCGTAATACACCCACGACGCCCGGCGCTCCGATGTCAGCAGCCCGGCGTCGCGCAGCACCTTGAGGTGATGAGAAACGGTGGGCTGGCTGACGTCGACGCCCGTGGAGATGTCGCATACGCACGCCTCGCCGCCGGCGTGACTGGCGATCCGGCTGAACAACTGCAGCCGCACCGGATCGCCCAGTGCCTTGAGTTTGGTCGCGATCCTCGTGGCAGCCTCGGCGGACAGCGGTTCACGCAACAACGCGCCCGGCGGGCAGCAGTCGGTGTTGGTCTGTGGTGACTTCGACACCTGTCGATATTGACATCTATCGAATCCACGAGGCAAGTGCGGCGCGGTTCAAAAAGTGCCGGCTCAGCCGCAGCACGCCCCCTTGCCGGCCGAAACGTCGAGCTGATCCTGCGCGGGCCCGAACGTCTCGGAATCGGCCAGCACGGTGTAGACCTCCCACTTCTCGCCGCCCGGACCGGTCACCCAGACTTTGTCCTGCGTGGCGAAGCAGCACGTCGTGGCGAGCTCTTCTTCGGTGAACAGCCCTTCGCCCGTCAGCCGCGCGATCTCGGCATGCACCTGCGAGCTCGATGCGACTTCGACGCCGAGGTGGTTGAGGCTGCCGCCCTGTCCCGGGTTCTCCAGCAGCACGAGCTTCAGCGGTGGCTCGGTGACCACGAAGTTCGCATAGCCCGGCTTGACCTTGGCGGGGGTGGTGTTGAACAGCTTGGAGTAGAACGTGATCGCCTCGTCGAGGTCATCGACGTTGAGTGCGAGCTGGACGCGGGACATGTGAGACCTCCTGAATCTGATTCGACATATATCGAATTAGTAGGTGCCCTCAACTTGCCACCTTTTTTGATATATGTCAATAAGGTGGCACCATGGACACATGCCGAAGTCGTTGCCGGTGATCGACATGTCCACCCCGGTGTGTTGCGCGCCCGTTGCGGCCGGGCCGCTCAGTGACGATGACGCGCTGCAGATCGCCATGCGGCTCAAGGCACTTGCCGATCCGGTGCGCGTCAAGATCATGTCGCACCTGTTCGACGCGGGGGAGCAGGTCAGCGGTGACCTGGCCGCGGTTCTGGGCGTCACCGAGTCGACCGTGAGCCATCACCTTGGTCAACTCCGCAAGGCGGGCCTGCTGGAATCGGAGCGGCGTGGCATGAACGTCTTCCACCGCGTGCGGCCTACTGCCATGCAGGCCCTGTGCACCGTGCTCGACCCCAACTGTTGCCGGTGAGTCAGGCGAACAGCGTAGAACCCCAATAGGCGGACGTATCGCCTTCGCGGATACCGGGCGGGCACGCGAAGATGGCCGTTCCCGTGTGAGTGATGTACTCGTTCATCGCGTCCTTGCGGGACATCTCGCCCAGCATCGGGATGAACTGTTTCTCGGGGCTACGCACGAACGCGATGAAGAACAAGCCTGCGTCGAGATGGCCGAACCCGTCCGAACCGTCGGTGAAGTTGTAACCGCGGCGCAGGATCTCGATGCCACCAAGATGCTCCGGCGACACCAGCCGCACGTGCGCGTCGACGTCGATCCGCGGGTTGCCCTTGTCGTCGGTGAGGTCGAAGTCGAGCTCGTCGAACTCTTCGTTGAGGCCGTTGGGCGCGCCACTGCCCTTCTGCCGCCCGATCACGCGCTCCTGCTCGAGCAGGGTGGTGCGATCCCAGTTCTCGATGCGCATCCGGATGCGCCGGGTGATCAGGTAACTGCCACCGGTCAGCCAGGCGGGCCCGTCCCCGTCGGCGACCCACACGTGTTTGTCCAGCAGGTCCGTCTGGTCGGCCTTCAAGTTGGCGGTACCGTCCTTGAACCCGAACAGGTTTCGAGGTGTGGCCTGATCGCGCGTGGTCGACGAGGTGCGGCCGAACCCGAGCTGTGAGTAGCGCACCGCGACGGTGCCGAACCCCACCCGGGCCAGGTTGCGGATGGCGTGCACCGCCACCTGCGGGTCGTTGGCGCAGGCCTGCACGCAGATGTCACCGCCGCATTTCGCCGGGTCCATCGTCTCGTTGGGGAACTTGGGCAGGTTCTTGAGTTCGGCGGGCTGCTTGTCGGCGATACCGAACCGGTCCTTGCCGTCCTTGACGAAGAACGACGGCCCGAAGCCGATGGTGAGGGTGAGCTGCGACGCGGGCAGGCCCAGCGCTTCGCCGGTGTCGGACGGCGGCGCGTACGGATTGCCGTCGACCGCACCGCCTGCCTCGGTCTCCTCACCGCGGGTCATCCGCTCGGCCATCTGGGTCCACTGTTTGAGCAGTGCTATGACGTCGTCACGGTTGTCGGTCGTGACGTCGAATGCGCAGAAGTGCATCCGATCCTGGGCTTCGGTGATGATTCCGGCCTGGCGTTCGCCGCGGAACGGCACGGGCCCCTGCAGCAGTCCGTTTGACGTGCTGGCGGCCGAGGCCCGGCCGGCCAGCGCACCCGCGCTGGCCGCGCCGACCACCGCGGCGGTGACGCCCGCCGCGCCGAACAGCTTGCGCCGCGAGAAACCTGACGACGCTTGCTGTTCGGCTTCCGCCGGATCACTGGTGGGCGATGACACCTTGCACCTGGCTCACTTCTTTGCTCAGCGCGTCGATGGCGCGCGACAGTTCCTGGCGTTGCGGCTCGGTCACCTTGTCGTAGGAGACAAAGCCATCGCCCTGACGGTACTTCTCCAGCAACTTCTCGACCGCCGCGAACTGCTGGTCCACACGCTTGCCCAGCTCGGCGTCGCGCTCGTCGAGGATCGGCCGCACCGAGGCCACCGCGGTCTGCGAGCCTTCGACGTTGGCCTTGAAGTCCCACAGGTCGGTGTGGCTGAAGATGTCCTCTTCGCCGGTGATCTTGCTGATCGAGATCTCGTCGAGCAGACCCTGCGCGCCGCCGGCGATCTGGGTGGAGTCGATGGTCCAGTCCGGCGCCTTCACACCGGCGTCGAGCTCCTTGACGTCCTTGAGCAGCTGATCGGCCAGTGCGTTGGCATCGGGCTGCAGGCCGGACACCCACAGCTGCTTCTCCAGGGCGTGGAAACCGGTCCACTTCTGGCCCGGCTCGAGGTCGGCCTCACGCAGGTCGATCCGCGGGTCGAGGTCGTTGGGGAACGACTCGGCGACCGGTTCGATGCGCTCGTAGTAGGTGCGGGTGGTCGGGAACAGCTGCTTGGCCTTGGCGATGTCCTTGGCCTTGACCGCCGCGACGAAGGCTTCGGTGGCCGGGATGAGCGCGTCGGTCTGGCTGTTGACGTACCGCTTGTAGTTGTCGGCGGCTTCCTTGAACTTGCCCTCGGTGTCGACCTGCACGGCTTCGCCGGTGACCTCGAAGTCGCCGCGGATGCCCTCGCCGACCATGCCCGGGCGGCACGACGTCTGGTAGGTGCCCGGCTGGGTCAGCTGAACGATCAACTGGCGCTTGAGGCCGGGGGAGATGTTCTCCACCTCACCCATGACCCGCTCGCCCTCGCCGTAGACGTAGAACTCGGTGACCTTGTTGCCGTTGTTGGTGACGACGAAGGTGCTGGGCCCGGTGACGGCCGTGGTGCCCGAGAGCTTGCACTCGGTGTCGGAGGCGTCGACCGTGATCTGGGCGGCCTTCTCGCCGCCGTCGGCTCCGGTCGAGGATTCCTTGGCCTGACAGCTCGTCATGGACACCCCGGCAAGTACCGCGGCGACCGCCGCGAAACCAGTCCGCACAGCAGGGTTCATCTTCACTTGGTCGGCCTTTCGGATGCGATTGGGGAATCCTCGTCAACGGTTGACTCGGAAGATTCGGAGCCCGCGGGTGCGTCGCCCGACGGCGCGGCGCTCGGGCGCACCGGCTTGAGGAAGAAGAACAGCACCACCGCGATGTAGACCAGCCACGCCACGAGCTGCAGCACGGTCGGCGTGGGGTCGATGTTGAAGATGCCCTGGATGGCCTCGCCGTACCAGGCCGACCAGTCGAACGCACCGCTCATGTCGAACGCGGCGGTGCCCAATCCCGGCAGCCAGCCCACGGTCTGCAGTGCCTTGATGCCGTAGGCCAGGATCCCGGCCGCGATCACGATCAGGAAGATGCCCGTGTACTTGAAGAACTTCGCCAGGTCGATCCTGACCGCTCCGACGTACATGAAGTACGCGATGGCCACGGCGATCAGCACGCCGACGATCAACCCGGTCAGCGGCCACAGCGTGTCGGCCTCGGCGTAGCCCACCATGAACAGCGCGGTCTCGACACCTTCGCGGCCGACGGCCAAGAACGCCAGCAGCGCCACGGCCGGGCCGCCGGCGTCCAGCGCGCGGGACATCTCGCTGCGCAGCTCACCCGAGATCGATGCGGCGGCCTTCTTCATCCACAGCACCATGGTGGTGACGATCGCGACGGCGATCAGTGACGTGACGCCCGCGATGGCCTCGGCGGCCAGGCCCGAGATCGTGTTCTCGCCGAATTGGATGACCAAGAACACGGTGATGGTCATGGTGATAGCTGCGCCGACTCCGAGCCAGACCCATTTGAGGGCGTCGCGGCGCTCCGACTTCACCAGGAACGCGACAAGGATCGACACCACGATCGCGGTTTCCAAGCCCTCGCGCAGGCCGATCAAACCACTGCCGAGCAGCTGCGATGTGATGTTCGGCGCCGCCATCACGGTGCCGGTCGACATGTCGGCAAAGGCAGTCATCTACGCGTCCTCGCTAGACCTATAACGCAATATAGCCTTGGCTTGCCATAGCAAGGCGTGGCTCACCTTATCAGGGGAGTTCGAGCTGTCTGATGGCCTTCGCCCCGGGCCGTCGGATGCCGACCCGGGCGGCGCGCATGGGACTATGGGCAACGAGTCAAAGTGGGGTTGAGGGAGTCCGGTGTCGCCAGGTCGTTGGCTGCGGGCTGTTGCGGTGATTTGCGCGACAGCACTGCTGATGGCTTCCAGCTGCTCATGGCAGCTCGGAACCCCCATCCCGGAAGGTGTGCCGCCGCCCTCCGGTGATCCGGTGCCCGCCATCGACACCTACGCCAAGGGGCGGCCCGCCGATCAGCTGCACGAGTGGGCTGCCGAGCGGGCGCCCGCGCTCAACATGCCCGTCAATGCGCTTGAGGCCTATGCCTATGCGGCACGTGTGGCCGAGGTGGAGAACCCCAACTGCAAGGTCGCGTGGACGACGCTGGCAGGCATCGGCATGGTGGAGAGCCATCACGGCACCTACCGGGGCGCGATGATCGCTCCCAACGGGGACGTCACGCCGCCGATCCGGGGCGTGCAGCTCGACGGCACGGCGGGCAATCTGCACATCGCCGACACCGACGGCGGCAAGCTCGACGGCGATGCCACGCTCGACCGGGCGATGGGGCCCATGCAGTTCATCCCCGAGACGTGGGGGCATTTCGGGGTGGACGCCAACAACGACGGCGTGGTGAGCCCGGACAACTTCGACGACGCCGCGTTGTCGGCCGCCGGATTGCTGTGCTGGTACGGCAAGGATCTGGCGACGCCGCGGGGCTGGATGAAGGCGCTCAAGGCCTACAACAACTCCGAGCAGTACGCGCGTGCCGTGCGAGATTGGGCCACCGCGTACGCGGCCGGCCACCCGCTCTGACACGCCAGGACGCCGCCCCGTGCCACCGTCTAGGCTTCTTCCCTAGGCTTAGCCCGAACGCCCAGGCCCTAGCAGCAGCACAACCAAGGAGATGCCAGTGCCCATCATCGAGCAGGTTGGAGCCCGCGAGATCCTCGATTCTCGCGGCAACCCGACGGTCGAGGTCGAGGTGGCCCTGACCGACGGCACATTCGCCAGGGCCGCGGTGCCGTCCGGCGCGTCAACCGGCGAGCACGAGGCGGTCGAGTTGCGCGACGGCGCCGCCCGCTACGGCGGCAAGGGCGTGGAGAAGGCCGTGGAGGCCGTGCTCGACGAGATCGCGCCTGCCGTCATCGGTCTGGGTGCAGACGATCAGCGGCTGGTCGACCAGGCGCTGCTGGACCTGGACGGCACCCCCGGCAAGTCCCGGCTGGGCGCCAACTCGATCCTGGGTGTGTCGCTCGCGGTGTCGAAGGCCGCGGCGGAATCGGCCGGGCTGCCGCTGTTCCGGTACCTCGGCGGCCCCAACGCGCACATCCTGCCCGTGCCGATGATGAACATCCTCAACGGCGGCGCGCACGCCGACACCGGGGTGGACGTGCAGGAGTTCATGGTGGCGCCGATCGGTGCGCCGTCGTTCAAGGAGGCGCTGCGCTGGGGCGCCGAGGTGTACCACTCGCTCAAGTCGGTGCTCAAGAAGCAGGGCCTGGCCACCGGGCTCGGCGACGAGGGCGGGTTCGCCCCCGATGTGGCAGGCACCCGCGCGGCGCTCGACCTCATCTCGTCGGCCATCGAGGCCACCGGGTTCAAGCTGGGCAGCGACGTGGCGCTTGCGCTCGACGTGGCGGCCACCGAATTCTTCACCGACGGTACGGGTTACGCCTTCGAGAAGGAGACCCGCAGTGCCGAGCAGATGGGCGAGTTCTACGCGGGCCTGCTCGACGCCTATCCGTTGGTCTCGATCGAGGATCCGCTGTCCGAGGACGACTGGGACGGCTGGGTCGCCCTGACCACCGCGATCGGTGACCGGGTCCAGCTGGTCGGCGACGACCTGTTCGTCACCAACCCGGAGCGCCTCGAAGAGGGCATCGAGAAGGGCGCCGCAAACGCGCTCCTGGTCAAGGTCAACCAGATCGGGACGCTCACCGAGACGCTCGACGCCGTGGCATTGGCGCACAACAGCGGCTACCGCACGATGATGAGCCACCGCAGCGGCGAGACCGAGGACACCACGATCGCCGATCTGGCGGTCGCGGTGGGCAGCGGCCAGATCAAGACCGGTGCGCCGGCCCGCAGCGAGCGCGTGGCCAAGTACAACCAGCTGCTGCGCATCGAAGAGATCCTCGGGGACGCTGCCCGCTACGCCGGTGACCTGGCTTTCCCGCGGTTTGCCTTGGACGCCAAATAACCCGTGCCCGAAGCGAAGCGGCCCGATCCGAAGCGCCGGCCCCCGGCCTCCAGACCTGGAAGGCCGGGTAAGGCCGGCGGGGCGAATCGACCGCGCGCGGCACAGAAGAGCCGTCGTCCGACGGAGAACCGGGCCGCGCCCGCCGAACCGGCCGCTGACGAGAGCATCACGAAAGCGATTGCGGTCCAGGCACAACAGCAGGCCGAGCAGCAATCCGAGCAGCGGTTCGGTTCGTCGGCGCGGCGTGCGGCGATTCTGGCTGCCGTGGTGTGTGTGCTCACCCTGACCATCGCCGGGCCGGTCCGCACCTACTTCGCGCAACGCACCGAGATGAAACAACTCAAGGCAACCGAAGAACAATTGCGGGCCCAGATCGCCGAGCTGGAACAACAGAAGGTCAAACTTGCCGATCCGGTGTTCATCGCGGCGCAGGCCCGCGAACGGCTGGGTTTCGTGATGCCGGGGGACACCCCGTATCAGGTTCAGTTGCCGCCGACCGCGGCCGTGCCCGCCGACCCGGGCCTGCCGGTGCCCGGCGCGACCGTGCCCGCGGGCCAGCCGTGGTACACGTCGCTGTGGCACACGATCGCCGACCAACCGCACGGCGTGACACCCACCATCCCGCCCGCGCCGCCGGCCCCGGCGCCGCCACCACCCCCGGCGCCTCGTGGTTGACGCCGCCGACCTCGAGGCGGTGGCCCGGCAGCTGGGCCGTGAGCCGCGTGGTGTCCTCGAAATCGCCTACCGCTGTCCGAACGGTGAGCCCGGTGTGGTCAAGACCGCGCCCAGATTGCCTGACGGCACGCCGTTCCCGACGCTGTACTACCTGACTCATCCGGCGCTGACGGCCGCGGCCAGCCGGTTGGAGTCGTCTGGTCTGATGCGCGAGATGACCGAACGGCTACAACAGGATTCGGAGCTGGCCGCGGCCTACCGGCGCGCGCACGAGTCGTACCTGCAGGAGCGGGACGCGATCGAGTCGCTCGGCACGACGTTCACCGGCGGCGGCATGCCGGACCGGGTCAAGTGCCTGCACGTGCTGATGGCGCATTCGTTGGCCAAGGGCCCCGGCGTGAACCCGTTCGGGGACGAGGCCCTGGCCGTGCTGGCCGTCGAGCCCGCGATGGCGGGGATTCTGGAGCGGGACACGTGGGCATGAACAGGGTCGGCGCAATCGACTGCGGCACCAACTCGATTCGGTTGTTGATCGCCGACGCCGTCGACGGCCACCTGCGCGACGTGCACCGCGAGATGCGCATAGTGCGCCTGGGTCAGGGCGTCGACGCGACCGGTGAGTTCGCACCAGAAGCCTTGGCGCGCACCGAATCAGCACTGGTGGACTATGCCGCGCTGATGACCAAGCACGAGGTGTCCGCGGTGCGGATGGTCGCGACCTCGGCTGCGCGCGACGCGGGCAATCGGGACGAGTTCTTCGCGATGACGTCACGCGTGCTCGGCACCGTGGTGCCGGGAGCCGTCGCCGAGGTGATCACCGGAACCGAGGAGGCCGAGCTCTCGTTCCATGGAGCGGTCGGCGAACTGGACCTGGCCGCAGCACCTTTCGTCGTGGTTGATCTCGGCGGGGGGTCCACTGAGCTGGTCCTCGGCGAGCGCGGCGTGCAGGCCAGCTTCTCGGCGGACATCGGTTGTGTCCGGCTCACCGAACGGTGTCTGCACTCCGACCCGCCGACCGCCGACGAGGTTGCCGCGGCGCGGGCAGTGGTGCGTGACGGGCTGGCGCAGGCTCTGCGGGAAGTGCCGGTCGAGGGTGCCCGCACCTGGGTCGGCGTGGCAGGCACCATGACGACCCTGTCGGCGCTCGCACAAGGCATGACCACCTACGACGCCGAGGCGATTCACCTGTCCCGCATCGGTTTCGGCGATCTGCTCGCGGTGTGCGACCAGCTCATCGGCATGACCTCGGCGCAACGCCTGGCGCTCGGTCCCATGCACCAGGGACGGGCCGACGTCATCGGTGGCGGGGCCGTCATCGTCGAGGAGCTTGCCGCGGTGCTGGCACAACGCGCCGGTATCGACGAGCTTGTGGTCAGCGAACACGACATTCTCGACGGCATCGCGCTGTCCATCGCCCGATAACCGACAACGCCGAGGATCGCAGCCACCCAGTGGCTTGGATCCTCGGCGTTGATGCGTCGTTGTGGCGCGAGTGTTACTGCGCGGGCCCGTGGTTGCTGACCGGAGCGGCCGGAGCCGTCGTGGTCGGCTGGGTCGCCGCCGGGACGAGGGCCGGCTCGCCGGGCGCGGGGTTTCCGGCCGGGACGGTCTCGGTTCCAGCGGGCACCGGCGCGACCTCGCTCGGCGGAACGGCCGTGGCCGCGCTGCCTGCGCCTGCCGGAGCGGGAGCGGTACCGGCGGGCAGCGGAGTCCCGTTGCTGGCCGGAATCGGGGTGCCTTCCGCGCCCGGGACAGGTGCGGGCGCCGACACCGGCGTCGTGGGTGTGCCGGGAGCCTGGGCCGGCACCGGAGCACCTGGCGCAGCGGGGACGGCTTCCGCTCCGGCGGCCGGGGTGCCCGCGGCGGGAACGCCCGCGGCGGGAACGCCCGCGGTTGCGGCAGGCAAGTCCGTCGCGCGGCTACCCGCACCCGCGGGGGTCGCGGCAGGCGTCGCAGGGGTGGCGCCCGGAGCGGCGGCAGGCGCCGGCGTGGCCGGCACCGCGGCGGGGGCCGGGGTGGCGACGGCGGGCTGGGCGACGGGCGCGGTGTGGGTCTGCTGGCCCGACGAGACGGGGACCGGCGCCGGTGCGGGGGCATCCCACACCAGCAGGTCGCGGCCGCCCGAGTTGTACACGACGGTGGTCGGCTTGTCGCCGGTCACGTCGAAGTACACCTTGCCGGTGGTCTTCTCGCCCTGAGCGATGGTGGCCGGGTTGACGCCCTGCTCGGTCGGCACCTGGAACAGCGCGCGGTAGTTGTGGCCGTCGGCCGAGCGGATGTTGAAGTTCGAGACGATCGGCGTCACCGAACCCTCAAGCGCCTCACTGGTGGCGGTGATCTCCCACAGCGTGCCCTTGACGTCGTAGGCGATGGTGTCGGTGCTGGGCTTGAGACCGGTGACGGTCCAGCCCTGGACCACGTTGTTGTTGTCCAGTTTCGCCTGGCTGCCGAGTGCCGCGGTGGTGACACCGCTGTCATCGGCCGCCGCGATCGGCGAGCCGGCCAGGATCGCCGCGGCAGCCACCGCGGCTGCGGCCAGCGCAGTACTGACGTTTGTGATCTTCAAAGTGGTCCCCTCTTGACTAATCCGAACAGGCGGCAGCCCCCCGACAGTGGGGAATGCTCACTTAGAGGAAAGTTAGCAGGTTAAGAGGACGCTGTGAAACAGCAACTGAGAGTTCATGCTAACCAGGCCAGTAACCACGGACTATGGCTGCGACCGCCACGGCCGCGACGATGCCCAGGTAGCCGATTACCAGACGGGTGTCACGCAACGCGCATTTGCTGCGGAGCAACCCGCCGCGGCGTGCGCGAATGTAGCCCGCCAGGCCAAGGGCAGCGAATCCGGCCACCGCCCACGGGCCGAGCAGCCAGGCGATCAGCGCCACGGTGGCATAGACGCACAGCCGCAGCGGATCGTACGGTTCGCTCGCCTGCCCGCTCATCGAATCTCGATGAGCGGTAGTGCCGCACCTGCGCTCAGGGAGAGCCGCTGGCGGCCGAGCGCGGGCCAGGCTTGCACGGCGCAAAAGGGCGCGCACTGGTCGGCCCGCCCCGAGCGGGTGCCCACATGCACGCAGCACTGCACGAGGCGCTCTTCGATCATCGTCGACATGTCCATGAACGGTTTGACCGTCAACCGCACCACCCGTTCGCCGAGCAGCCTGCGGATCTTGTTCCGGCGTCCCGGCAACGCCGACGACGCGAGCGTGAGCAACGTGGACATGCCCAGGTCGCAGTTCTCGCAGATGTTGCGCCACACGTCGCCGATCTGAGGGTGCGACAGCGACGACTGTTCGGAGAGCAGCCCGAGGAGTGACTCCTGGACCGCCAGCCGCAGTTGCCGGGGGATCTCGGTGTCGGCGATGCGGTTGGCCACCAGCCCGAGCTTGTCCTTGAGGTTCTCGGTGCCGATCAGCGAGACCAGCGAGCGCCACTGGTCGCTGTCGTCGCGGACCAGGTAGCCCACCGAGCAGCAGTGCGGATGTGAGCATGGCAGCGCGGTGAGATCGCGCCAGGTGACCGCACCGTCGGTCTGCGGGCCGAGGCGGCCGAGCACCCCGGTGTGGGTGAGCCGCTCCAACGGGTCGATCTGACCGGAACGGCCGGAACCGAACTGTGGCTGGATGGTCAGCCCGCCCACATACGGCGTGGCCAGTGCCAGGCGCACCATGTCGCCGATCTCGTGGTCGTTGACGCCGAGAGCCGCGGTCATCACCAGGGTTGTGAAGATCTCCCGGTCGGAGAGCCGCTGCAGAGCTTGGCTTTTCGTACGGCGCAGATCGCCGCCGCGGTGGTGCCGGTGAGCGCCTGCCGAAAGCCCGTCGTACTGCAGGTACACCTCGACGCGTTCGCGGTGGGCCGTGAGCAGGTCGAGCAGGACGTCGTCGGTGGCGATGCGAACACCGTTGCTGTTTATCAGGATTCGGGTGATGGGCCGGGTGACCAGCGCGTCGAGCAACTCGGCCAGCTGGGGGTGCAGGGTCGGTTCGCCGCCCGAGAGCATCAGGACGTCGATCCGCCCGTTCTCGCGTTCGAGCCGCTGGTCCACATTGGCCAGCACGTCCCCGACCGGGACGACGTGCCGCAGGTCCGGTGAACTGTCGGTGAAGCACGTCGGGCACCGCAGATTGCAGGTTTCGGCGATGTCCTCCAGCAGGATGCACGTGTGCTGGGTCTGCATCTCCGGCAGCCCGCGCAGATACGCCGACGGGATCGGGTCGAAATTGCCTGCCACATCCGGTGTGTGCGCCTTGGTCGGCGCGGTCCATTCCTCGAGATACGACAGGATCTCCGGGTGCTCGTCGTAGAGCGTGCGGACCAGTCCGTGGCTCGGGCAACCGCGTTCGAGCCAGATGCGGCCGTCGCGCTCGATCAGCATGCCGCTCAGCCGTGCGACGTCGGCCAAGGGCCGTTCCGGCGCGGCGTCGTGGCACTGCGGGCAGAATGCCGTGACATAGCGGTGCAGCCGGTCGCCGCGTAATCCCATCCCCGTGGTCACGTCTGGTACATCTCCGGGTTGATGCCGGTGCAGAAGCCCGCGGTGAACAGCGATACCAGCGCCCAGCCCACCATGAGGCCGATGCCGAGTCCCTTGGCGTACGGGCTCTTCGATCGAAGCATCAGCGCACCTCCGCCGAATGCGATGGCCGCCAACAACACTGCGGTGAAGCCGAATACCAGGTTGGGGCTGCCGCGCCCGTCGTCGATCATGCCGCCGCCGATGAAGGCCGCGAACCCGATGACGAGATTGATGCCGGCGTACAGCACCGGGCCGACGAACACCATGCCGATCGAGATCTTCGGTTCCGGCCGGTGCGGCGGCGGCAGATAACCCGGTGGCGGCGGCAGATAGCCCGGCGGTGGGTAACCGGGGGGTGGGGGATAAACGGGTGGGGGAGCGTCATAGTCGTACGTCGGCGGATAGCCCTGCGGATCCTCGTCCGGTGGCGGGCCCGGCGGTGGCCCAGGTGGTGTGGTCATACGGGCGCTTCCTCGTTGCGGGCTGAAGCCCGATAGTACCCACGCCGGTAGCCGTACCACAGCCGAACGCCGATGATCAGCAACGACGGCAGCAGAAACCATTGCGGGCGAGTGAGATCCAGCCACACGGTCTCGTTTGCCCGGGTGAACTCCACCAGGAACCGGAACACCGCATACGCGGCGATGTAGATGACGAACAGTTCTCCGGGCCGGGTGATCCGGTTCCGCAGGTAGAGCAGCACGGCGAACGCGGCGAGCTGGAACGCGATCTCGTAGAGGAACGACGGGTGCATGGCCTGCCCGGCAAGGCATCCCGGACACTCGGGCGTGGTGGCGGGCGCGTGCACACCCCATGGCAGTGTGGTGGGGCGTCCGGGCGCCTCGGTGAGGTGGCAGCCGATCCGGCCCACCGCCATGCCCAGCGCGACGGCGGGCGCGAACAGATCCCCGGTCTTACCGCGATAGCCGCCAAGGCGTTTGGCGATCAGCACGCCGAGGTACGCGCCGAGCAGGCCGCCGAGGATGCTGCGGGAACCGAATTCCCAGGCTTGCGCCAGGCTGGGGTTGGCGCTGAAATCCAGGTGCCGGGCCCAGCCGGACAGCCGCATCCCGATGGCCCCGCCGACGAGCGCGCCTGCGACGGCCACCACGGACTGTTCGTTGACCGCGCCGCGGCGCCGAGCCTCGGCCACGAACACCAGCATGGCCGCGAACACCCCGAGCGCGACGAACAGACCGTGCACCGGGATGGTCACGGGCCCGAGGTGCCACTGCGGAACCATGGTCAGAACTTACGCTTTCGGCGCTATCCGGCCAGGGACAACCCGGCCGCGACCGCGAAACCCAGCACCGCCGCCAGACCCGCGTTCTCTCCGGCTTTTTCGGTTGCCTCGGGAATCATCGAGCCCACCAGCATGACGAGCAGGGCGCCTGCGGCGAATCCGTTGATGCCGCCCTGGGGTTCGGCGCCCGCGACGGTCTGCAACTGGTAACCGCCGACCGTGGCGGCCGCGCAGAGCGCCGCAACGGCGGTCCAGTTGAGCATGATCCGGCTGACCGGGTGTCCGGCGGCGCGCAGATCGCTGGCCGAGCCGATCGATTCAGGCAGGTTGGACACGAAGATCGCCACCACGAGCGCCAGGCTGACCCCACCGCCACCGGCGATGCCGATACCGAGCACGGCCTGTTCGGGAATGCCGTCGAGCAGTGCGCCGAGCAGCAACGGCAGGCCGGCGGTCTTGGCCGGGTCGGAAGCCATGCGGTCGACGGCGGCGTCGGCGACATAGAACACGACGGCACCCGCGGCCAGGCCCAGGGCGACGGCGAGGGCGCCGCCCACATGGAAGCCTTCCTCGGCCAATTCGAACGAGATACTGGAGATCAGTGCGCCCGCACCGAATCCGAGAACGAGGCCGACAAGACGGCGATTCCAGTCGTGGACCACGCCCGCGAGCGCGCCGATGATGAGAGACGATGCGGCGATCAAGCCCCACCCGAGTGCGCTGAGCACGGTTCGGAGCTTACGGGGCGATCAGGACGAACAGTCGCAATCAACTAGGACCGACCGCTCGATCGGTCCGGAGGGGATCAACAGGTGGTGGCCTGCCGCCGGTTCGGTACGACAGGCCACCCGCGGCGTCAGCGCCGCACGTTGCAGTTCGGGGGGTTACCGCAGTGGTGGCCGCCGTCGCAGGCATTGCAACGACAGGTGCAAGATCCCTTGGTGATGCGCATCGTTGTTCAACTCCTTAATTGCCCGGGTGGCACCGGAGGCCGGTAGCAAACACCCAAGCGCGGATGGATATCAACATATGACTACCTCACAATAGTTCGGGTCGACGCGAAAATAAAGGAATTGCGCCCCGTGGCGACGCGCGCGGCGGCCGGTACGCGGTGTTCGCCGGCCGTGTGTCGCTACGGTGAACGTTGCGTGAAAGTCTTTGGGGGTGTGGCCTTCTGGTCTCAGGCCGGGGTGTCGCGTGCGCCGAGGCGCAGATGCTCGATGTGATAGATGGCCTCGTCGAGCAATTGGGCCACATGGTTGTCGTAGAGCCGGTAGACGATATTGCGTCCCGACCGATCTCCGGCGACAAGGCCGAGCGCCCGCAATAGCCGGAGCTGATTGGACACCGACGGTTGCTCCATGCCGACGGCCGCGGACAGCTCGGTCACCGAGCACGGCGATTCGCGCAGGCGCGTGAGGATCAGCAGCCGGTTCGGCGAGGCCAGGGCCTGAAGTGTCTCGGCAACCTTGGCCGCGGACGCCGCGTCGAGCGCTGCCGGCGGCGTGCTGCGGCCCTCGACTCCATGTCCCATGCCTTCATTGAAGCACGCCACACAAGTGGCCATTGAAACATTTCAATCTCTACATGTATAAAGGTGTGCGTTCGTTGATTGAATCGAGGAGTCCCGATGACCGCACTGGCGACCGCACCGACGACCGGGCGGGCAGCGCCGGCCGCAGAGCGCATCGGTGGGTGGCTGTGGTCGGTGTCGTCGGTGCGGTGGGCGCTCGCGGCCCTCGTGCTGTTCCTCGCGGGGTTGGCCGCGCAGCTCGCCGATGCGCCCGCGCCCGTGTGGTGGACGCTGTACCTGGTCTGCTACCTCACCGGCGGTTGGGAACCCGCGCTGGCCGGGCTGCAGGCCCTGCGCCGCCGGACACTCGACGTCGACCTCCTGATGATCGTCGCCGCGATCGGTGCCGCGGCCATCGGCCAGGTGTTCGACGGCGCCCTGTTGATCGTCATCTTCGCGACGTCAGGTGCGCTGGAGGACGTCGCGACCACACGCACCGAACGTTCCGTGCGCGGCCTGCTCGACCTCGCGCCGGAGTCCGCCACCGTCCTCGGTCCCGATGGCAGCGAAAGTGCAGTTGCGGCAAAGGAATTGACCATCGGTGACCACATCGTCATCCGCCCCGGCGAGCGCATATCCGCCGACGGGCGGGTGGTCGCAGGATTCTCCGACGTCGACCAGTCCTCGATCACCGGGGAGCCGTTGCCTGCCGCCAAACGCGTCGGGGACGAGGTTTTCGCGGGCACGCTCAACGGGTCGGGCGCGCTGCGGGTCGTCGTAACGCGCGACCCGGCGCAGACCGTGGTGGCACGCATCGTCGCGATGGTGGCCGACGCCTCGGCGACCAAGGCCAGAACCCAGCTCTTCATCGAGAAGATCGAGCAGCGCTACTCGGTGCTGGTCGTGGCGGCCACACTGGCGTTGTTCGCCATACCGCTCGCATTCGGCGCCGACCTGCAGTCGGCGCTGCTGCGCGCCATGACCTTCATGATCGTGGCATCGCCGTGCGCGGTGGTACTGGCCACCATGCCGCCGCTGCTCTCGGCGATCGCCACTGCGAGCCGCCACGGTGTGCTGGTCAAGTCCGCCGTCGCGATGGAGCGGCTGGCCGACACCGACACGGTGGTGTTCGACAAGACGGGCACGCTGACCGCGGGCGTTCCGCGGGTGTCGAGTGTCCGCCCCCTCGGTGACTCGTTCGGCCCCGACGGCATCATCGGAATCGCGGCTGCCGCAGAACAGTTCAGTGAACACCCGCTGGGACGTGCCGTAGTGGCGATGGCACGTGCGCGCGGCGTCGCGCTCCCGGTCGCCACCGACTTCGAAGCGCTGCCCGGCCGCGGGGTACGCGCGACCGTCTCGGGTGAAGTGGTCGAGGTGCTCAGCCCGTCGGCCTACGGGGGTGACGCCGTCGCGGCGGTCCGTGACATCGAGGATCACGGGGAAACCGCGGTCGTCGTGACCATCGGCGGGGTGGCCGTCGGTGTCCTCGGGCTCGCCGACCACGTCCGCGCCGACGCGGGTGCCGCGGTGGACCGGCTGACCGCACTGACCGCCCGGCCGCCGGTCCTGCTCACCGGGGACAACGCGCGCGCCGCGGCCAGGCTCGGCGCCGAGCTCGGCATCGCCGACGTGCGGGCCCAGGTCATGCCCGATCACAAAGCCACTGCCGTGCAACAGCTTCAGCACGACGGTCGGCGCGTGCTGATGGTCGGTGACGGCGTCAACGACGCACCGGCGATGGCGGCCGCGCACACGTCGATCGCGATGGGCCGTTCGGGTGCGGATCTCACGCTCGACACGGCCGACGTGGTGACCATCCGCGACGAGCTCGCGACCATCCCCACCGTGGTGGCCCTGGCCAAGCGTGCGCGTCGCATCGTCGTCGCCAACCTCGCCATCGCCGCCACGTTCATCACGGTGCTGGTCGCCTGGGATCTGTTCGGACACTTGCCGTTACCACTCGGCGTGGCAGGCCACGAAGGGTCGACGATCCTCGTGGCGCTCAACGGGCTGCGCCTGCTCGGCGACCGGGCGTGGCGCCGCGCCTCTCACCGTTGACCCGCGAGATTCCTCCCGCTCGGCAGAGAACGTGCGGACAAACCTATCAGCGGCGCAGCACATCCTTGAGCGCCTCGAGCACCGACGGATCCTCGATGGTGGACGGCACGGGTTCGTCGCGGCCGTCGGCGATACCGCGCATGGTCTTGCGCAGGATCTTGCCCGACCGCGTCTTGGGCAGGGCCGCGACGACGTCGACCAGTTTGAAAAACGCCACGGCGCCGATGTTTTCCCGGACCGCCGCGATGAGCTCGTCGGACAGCTGGTCGGCCGACGCGCCGGATTTGAGCACCACGAACCCGCGCGGCACCTGTCCCTTGATCTCGTCGGCCACGCCGATCACGGCGCATTCGGCGACCGCGGGATGCTCGGCCAGGACTGCCTCGATCGACCCGGTGGACAGGCGGTGCCCGGCCACGTTGATGACGTCGTCGGTGCGGCCCATCACGAACAGGTACCCGTCCGAGTCGAGGTAGCCGCCGTCGCCGGTCAGGTAGTAGCCGTCGTACGCCGAAAGATACGACGCCACGTAGCGCTGGTCGTCGCCCCACAGCGTGGGCAGGGTGCCCGGCGGCAGCGGCAGCTTGACGCAGATCGCGCCCTCTTCGTCGGTGTCGCACACCGTGCCGTCCGGACGCAGGATCTGCACGTCGTAACCGGGCATGGGAACGGTCGCCGAGCCGGGCTTGATCGGCATGGGCTCCAGGCCCATCGGATCGGCCGCGATGGCCCAGCCGGTCTCGGTCTGCCACCAGTGGTCGACGACGGGGATGCCGAGCTTGTCGGCGGCCCAGTGGTAGGTGTCGGGATCGAGCCGCTCACCGGCCTGGAACAGGTACTTGAGCCCGGACAGGTCGTATTTGCCGATGTACGAGCCGTCGGGGTCTTCCTTCTTGATGGCGCGGATCGCCGTCGGTGCGGTGAACAGCGCATTGACCCCGTGCTCGGCAGCCACCCGCCAGAACGCGCCCGCGTCGGGGGTGCCGATCGGCTTGCCCTCGTAGAGCACCGTGGTCGCACCCAGCAGCAGTGGCGCGTAGACGATGTAGGAGTGCCCGACGACCCACCCGACGTCGGAGGCCGCCCAGTACACGTCGCCCGGTTGCACGTCGTAGACGTTCTTCATGCTCCACAGCAGGGCCACCGCGTGCCCGCCGTTGTCGCGGACGATGCCTTTCGGCTTTCCGGTGGTGCCCGACGTGTAGAGCACGTACAACGGGTCCGTGGCTGCGACGGGTACCGGGTCGGCGGGCTCGGCGGCGGCCACCAGCTCTTGCCAGTCCCGGTCGCGGCCCTCCACCAGTTCGCACGGTTGCTGCTCGCGCTGCAGGATGACGCACGCCCGCGGGCTGTGCTCGGCGATCTCGAGGGCTGCGTCGAGCATGGGCTTGTACTCGACAATGCGGGTCGGCTCGATTCCGCACGAGGCGCTGACGACGACGGTCGGCCGGGCGTCATCGATCCGGGCGGCCAGTTCGTGCGCGGCGAATCCGCCGAACACCACCGAGTGCACGGCCCCGAGCCGCGCGCAGGCCAGCATCGCGATCACGGCCTCGGGGACCATCGGCATGTACACCACGACGAGATCGCCCTTGCCGACCCCTAATTCGCGCAGCGCTCCGGCGAACCGGGCCGTCGCGTCGGTCAGCTCACGGTAGGTGTAGGTGCGCTTGGTGCCTGTGACAGGGGAGTCGTAGATCAGCGCCGTCTGCTCAGCGCGGTCGGTGAGGTGGCGGTCGAGCGCGTTGGCGCACGTGTTCAGTTCGGCGTCGGGGAACCAGCGGTAGAAAGGCGGGTTGCTGTCGTCGAGGATGCGCTGTGGTTCCCTGGTCCAGGTCACTGCCTTGGCGGCGTCGGCCCAGAACGTGGTCGGGTCGTTGATGCTGGCGTCGAACAGCGCGCGATAACCGGACATACCGCAAACCGTAATCTGCGTCACGTGCAACGTGGGTGCAACCCCGCGAAACACCTATAAATGAGACCTTTACCGGGCCCCGCGCGGGACGTTTGACCGCGTCCGTGCCGGGTAGCCCAGCGACCATGGTTGAGACACGACCACTCGCGTTGGTCACCGGCGCGTCGAGCGGCATCGGGTTCGAGCTCGCGAGACTGTTCGCCGAGCACGGGTACGACCTCGTCGTCGCGGCCGATGACGACACCATCGAGGCCAGTGCCGACAAGCTCGCGTCAGCCGGTGTCGCGGTCCGCGCCGTGCAGGTCGACCTGCGCAAGCCCGAAGACGTGCAACGCCTGTACTACGTCGTCACCGATGACGGGCGACCTCTCGACGCCGCGGTCCTCAATGCGGGGGTGGGCCGCGCGGGCCCGTTCGTCGACGGCGACCTGGATGCCGACCTGTCGATCGTCGACCTCAATGTGCGCTCGACGGTCCAGCTGGCCAAACTCGTGCTGCGCGACATGTGGCGGCGCGGAACCGGGAAGGTGTTGTTCACGTCGTCGATCGCCGCGACGATGCCCGGCTCACTGCAGACCGTCTACAACGCGTCCAAGTCGTTCATCCAGTCGCTGGCCGAAGCTCTTCACGACGAGCTGCGCGACACCGACATCACCGTCACCGCGCTCATGCCGGGGCCCACCGACACGAACTTCTTCCGGCGCGGCCACATGCTCGACACCGTCGTCGGGCGGATGCCGAAAGACGATCCGGCGGAGGTGGCCAGGCAGGGTTATGACGCTCTGATGAGCGGACGGCGCAAGGTGGTCGCGGAGTCGGTGCTGACCAAGGCGATGGGCTTGGCCAACCGCGTGCTGCCGGACTCGGTCAAGGCGGTCGCCAGCCGGGTGATCTCACGTCCCGTCGGACGACGATAAGGAGTCAGGGAGATGGAATCGTCTCCGGCAGCGGTCGAAAGCTCGCTGACCGTCAAGCGGCACACCACGGCGTCGCGCAAGCAGGTATGGGATGTCGTCGCCAACGGGTGGACGTACTCGCAGTGGGTGGTCGGCAACACGCGCATGCGTGCGGTCGCCCCCAACTGGCCCGCGCCGGGCAGCAAGATCCACCATACGATCGGCGTCTGGCCCGTGGTGGTCAACGACGAAACCGTCGTCGAGTCGTGCACGCCGCTGGAGGAGTTGGTGTTGCTTGCCAAGGTGCGGCCCTTCGGCGGGGCGCGGATCACGTTGCGCCTGACCGATATCCACAACGGCACCCGTGTCGAGATGGCCGAGGTGCCGGTCGGCGGCCCCCTCAATTGGCTGCCCCGCCGGCTGTCCCTGCTGCTGGTGTACCCCCGCAACCGTGAGTGCGTCGAGCGGTTGGTGTCGCTGGCCGAACGCCGGGAAGCGCCTGAATGAGCCGCCACAGCGTGGACGCCGTAGTGGTCGGTGCGGGGCACAACGGCCTGGTGGCCGCGGCCTTGCTGGCCGACGCGGGGTGGGACGTCCTGGTGCTGGAAGCGCAGTCCGAGCCGGGCGGCGCGGTCAAGAGTGCCGAGCTTTTTCCGGGCTACGTCAGTGATCTCTACAGCGCGTTCTACCCGCTGGCGGTCGCGTCTCCGGCGTTACGTGCCCTGCATCTGGAAGACCACGGCCTGCGGTGGAGCCACGCACCGGCGGTCGTCGGGCATCCGCCTTCGGCTGCCGACGACGACGCCCCGGTCATCTATCGCGACATCGACCGTACGGCAGCGGAACTGGACCGTCGTCACCGCGGTGACGGGCAGAAGTGGTGTGCGTTGTTCGAGCAGTGGCAACACATCCGCGAGCCGCTGCTGTCGGCGTTGTTCTCGCCGTGTCCGCCGGTTCGCGGGCTGCTCGGGCTGCTGCGCCGGCTGGGAACGGCCGACGCGCTGCGGCTCGCACACTTGTTGCTGTTGCCCGCGGGTGTGATGGCCGAGCGGTTGTTCGACGGCCCGGCGGCCCGGCTGTTGTTGCTGGGCAACGCGATGCACGCCGACGTACCCATCGACGCACCCGGCAGCGGAGTCATGGGCTATCTGCTGATCATGATGGCGCAGGATGGCGGTTGGCCCGTACCTGTCGGTGGCGCAGGGCAATTGACCGCAGCGCTCGTGCATCGCGCGCGCTCGGCGGGAGCCCGCATCGAGTGCGGGCACGATGTCGAGGCGGTCGTGGTCAGCGGTGGGCGCGCTGTCGCGGTGCGGACCTCCGGCGGGGACACGGTGCAGGTGCGGCGGGCCGTCATCGCCGACACGTCCGCGCCACGGCTCTATCGAGACCTGCTGCCCAGCGCCGCGGTGCCGGCGACGGTGCTGGAGAGCATGCGTCATTTCGACTGGGACACACCCGTATTGAAGATCAACTATGCGCTCGACGCGCCGGTGCCGTGGCGATCGAAGAACCTGAACGAGGTCGGCACGGTGCACCTCGGCGCCGACCATGACGGCCTCGTCCGCTGGATGGCCGATCTGCACACCGCTACGTTGCCGCGGCAGCCGTTCATGTTGTTCGGGCAGATGACCACAGCCGACCCGAGCCGTTCGCCGACGGGCACCGAAAGCGCCTGGGCTTACACGCATCTGCCACGCGGCCTCGCCGACGACGCGTCGGCCGATCAGGTTGCGGATGCCGTCGGCCGGGTGCTCGAGGAGCACGCGCCCGGATTCACCGGTCACGTGGTCGGCACCATGGTTCAGCGGCCGTCGGACCTGCAGGCAGGCGATGCGAATCTGCACAGCGGAGCGGTCAACGGCGGCACGTCACAGCTCTTCCAGCAGTTGATCTTCCGGCCCGCTCCGGGATTCGGGCGGGCCGAGACACCGGTGGAGAACGTCTACCTCGGCAGTGCCGGGGCGACGCCCGGCGGAGGCGTGCACGGCGTGTGCGGACGCAACGCGGCCAGGGCAGCGCTGGCCGGTGACGGTGTGACGGGCTGGCCGCGGAGGCGGCTCAGCAAGGCCGTCCTGTCGCTGTTGACGGGCTGACGCATCCCCGCTCGCCGATCGGAAATCACGCCTGGAAGCGGTAGCCCATGCCTGCCTCGGTGAGCAGGTGCACCGGGTGCGACGGATCGTCCTCGAGCTTGCGCCGCAGCTGCGCGAGATACACGCGCAGATAGTGGGTTTCCTTGGCGTAGGCCGGGCCCCACACCTCGCGCAACAGTTCTTCGCGGCCTACCAGCTTGCCGCGGTTGCGGACCAGCATCTCCAGCATGCCCCACTCGGTGGGCGTGAGATGCACCTCGGTGTTGTTCTTCGTGACCTTCTTGGCGGCCAGGTCGACGGTGAACGACGAAGTCTCTATGACCGGCTCGTCGGTCTCCGATGCGGCCGCACCACGCCGGACCGCGGCGCGCAGCCGCGCCAGGAACTCGTCCATGCCAAAGGGTTTGGTGACGTAATCGTCGGCACCCGCGTCGAGCGCCTCGACCTTGTCCGACGAGTCGGTGCGGGCCGAGAGCACGATCACCGGCGCGGACAGCCACCCCCGCAGCCCGCCCAGCACCTCGATGCCCGACATGTCGGGCAGCCCGAGGTCGAGCACGATGACGTCGGGGCGGTGGTCGGCCGCGCTGCGCAATGCGTCGGCTCCCGTGGCCGCGGTCGTCACCTCGTAGCCGCGCACCGACAGGTTGATGCGCAGCGCCCGCAGGATCTGCGGTTCGTCGTCGATGACGAGCACCCTGGTCTTGGCTGTCATGCTGGTGCCCCCAGTTCGATCTCGACGGTGAGCCCGCCGCCCGGCGTGTCGGTGGCCGAGATCGTGCCGCCCATCGCTTCGACGAAGCCCTTGGCGACCGAAAGTCCCAGCCCGACACCGCTGCTGGTGTCGTGGTCGCCGAGCCGTTGGAACGGCGCGAACAACGCGTCCTCGGTACCGCGGGCGACACCCGGGCCTTCGTCGACCACGGCGATCAGCACGCGGTCGCCGACGCGGCCCGCGGTCACCCGGATCGGGCCGTCGGCCGCGTAGCGCAACGCGTTGTCGATCAGGTTGGCCAGTACGCGTTCCAGCAGTCCGCCGTCGGCCAGCGCCACCGAATCGCCGACCTCGACCTTGACCCGGTCCAGCCCGACCCGACCGAAACCCGTGGTGCCCCGGCTGATTCCCAGCAGCGCCCGCTGCACGGTCTCTTCCAGGTACACCGGTCGCAGCTCAGGTCGGACGACGCCGGCCGCAAGCCGCGACGAGTCGAGCAGGTTGCCCACCAGCGCGGTGAGCGCGTCGACGGACTCCTCGATGGTGGCCAGCAGTTCGGCGGTGTCCTCGGCTGAGAAGTCGACGTCGTCGCTGCGGAGGCTGGACACCGCGGCCTTGGCCGCGGCCAGTGGAGTCCGCAGGTCGTGGCTGACCGCCGAGAGCAGCGAGCGGCGCAGTTCGTCGGCCTGTGCGATGGCGTTGGCCCTGCCGGCTTCCTCGGTCAGCTCACGCTGTTTGACCAGGCCGGCCGCCTGTTTGGCCACCGCGCCGAGCACCCGCCGGTCCCGCGCGAGCAGCTTGCGGCCGGCCAGCAGCAGCCAGAATTCGTCGTCGCCGACTTCGATGGCGGTGTCGGCCGTCTCCACGTCCACACACGGATCCTGGCCCACGCAGCCGACGATCGTCGGGCCGTCATCGCCTTCCCGCATCAGGCTGACAGCGCGCTGCGAGTACGTTTCGCGCACCCGTTCCAGCAAGGTGCCCAGATCGGCGCCACGCAGCACCGAACCGGCGAACAGTGCCAGCAGTTCGGCCTCCTGGGACGCGCGCCTGGCCTCGCGGGCGCGTTTAGCCGCGCCGTCCACGAGCGCTGCGACCGCGACCGCGACGGCCAGCAGCACCACGATGGTCAGGGCGCTGTCGGGATCGGCGATGGTGAACGTGTGCCGCGGTGCGATCAGGAAGTAGTTGAGCAGCAGCCCGGACAACACCGCGGACAGCGCCGCGGGCGCGACACCGCCCAGCAGCGCCACGATCAGCACGCCTACGAAGAACAGCGCACTTTCGCCACCCACCCCGAGGAACCGGTCGAGCAGCAGCACGGTCATCGCGCAGATCGCCGACGGAACCACCAGCGCGGCAAGCCAGGACGCCGCGTGCCGCTGCCGCGGCGTGGTCGATGCCCACCCGAAGCCGCGCTTGGCCTGCTCGTGGGTCACCATGTGGACGTCGATCTTCTCGGACTGCTGCACGACGGTGGAGCCGATGCCCTCGTCGAAGATCCGCGCCCAGCGGGATCTGCGGGACGTCCCCAGCACCAACTGGGTCGCGTTCATCTCGCGCGCGAAATCCAGCAGCGCGGTGGGTACGTCGTCGCCCACCACGGTGTGCAGGGTCGCGCCGAGGCTCGTCGCGAGCTCACGCACCTTCCCCATCTGCGGCGCGGAAACACCCGAAAGCCCGTCGCCGCGCACCACGTGCACCACCATGAGCTCGGCACTGGATTTCGAGGCGATGCGGGATGCCCTGCGCACCAGCGTTTCCGACTCGGGACCGCCCGTGACGGCGACGACGACGCGCTCGCGGGCCTCCCAGGTGTCGGTGATCTTGTTGTCGGCGCGGTACTTCGCCAGGGCCGCGTCGACCTGATCGGCCAGCCACAGCAGCGCGAGTTCGCGCAGCGCCGTGAGGTTTCCGCGCCGGAAGTAGTTGCTCAGGGCCGCGTCGATGCGTTCGGGGGCGTAGACGTTGCCGTGGGAGAGCCTGCGCCGCAACGCTTCCGGGGTGATGTCGACCAACTCGATCTGGTCGGCCTGCCGGACGACCTCGTCGGGTACCTTCTCCTGTTGCTCGATCCCGGTGATGCCGGTGACGACGTCGTTGAGACTCTCCAGGTGCTGCACGTTGACCGTCGAGATGACCGTGATGCCGGCGTCGAGGAGCTTTTCGATGTCCTGCCAGCGTTTCGGGTTCTTGCTGCCCGGGGTGTTGGTGTGGGCCAGCTCGTCGACGAGCACCACCTGAGGGTTGCGGGCCAGGACCGCGGGGACGTCGAGCTCGGGGAACCGGCTGCCGCGATAGTTGATGTAGCGCGGCGGGATGATCTCGATGCCGTCGAGCAGGTCCGCGGTCTTCTTCCGCCCGTGCGTCTCGACGACCGCGGCGACCAGGTCGGTGCCGCGTTCGAGCCGCCGGTGCGCCTCGCCGAGCATGGCGTAGGTCTTGCCGACGCCGGGAGCTGCGCCCAGATAGATGCGCAGCTCCCCGCGTTTCGTGGCGTTGCCCACCGGGGTGATCACAAATCCATCATCCACGCGCCGACAAGGCGTCGAGCGCGATGTTGAGTTCCAGGACGTTGACGCGCGGTTCGCCGAAGAAGCCGAGGGTACGTCCGTCGGTGTGGTCGGCGACCAGTTGGCGCACTGTCGCCGGGCTGATGCCGCGCGCGGCGGCCACCCGGTTGACCTGCAGTTCGGCATAGGCAGGTGAGATGTGCGGATCGAGGCCGCTGCCGCTTGCGGTGACGGCGTCGGCAGGCACCGCGGGGTCGGCGGGTGCGGTGCCGCGGATCGGCACGAGCTGTCCGGCGCTGTAGTCCTCGCCGGAGCGCGCGCACTCGACCCGCACGCCCTCGTAGGTTTTGAGGAACGGCGTCTTGGTCGTATCGCACGGTTCGTTGACGCTGACCACCTTGGTGGGGTGGATGACATTGCCACGATCGTCGCGTGGGCCGATCACCGACAGAACCGCGCCGACACCGCCGCCCGTGCAGAACGGACGGGCACCGTCGACACCGTCGAGCTCGCCCACCGCGGCGCTACGTGAGCACACGAGGGTCAGCAGGCTCGGCTTGTCGGGCTGATCGACGATGCTTTCGGGCCCCAGGTTGCTCGCGCTCGTCGCCATGGGGTCGTACCCGTTTCCGGCAGCCGACGGGCGGCTCTGGAAGTACCGGGGCAGCGGATTGCCGTCGGCATCGGTGAACGACTGGCCGATCAGGCTGCTGCCGACCGGTTTACCGTTCGCCTCGATCAGTGAGCCGTCGGCCTTGTCCCGCAGCCCGGGGAGCTGGGCCACCAGCCAGATGAACACCGGGTAGGCGATGCCGAGGATCACGGTGAGCACCAGCAGCGCGCGCAGCGCCGCGATGTGTTGACGAACCAGGTTGGAAAATCTCATGTCACATTCCCGGGAAGAGTTGGACGACCAGGTCGATCAGCTTGATGCCGATGAACGGCGCGATGATGCCGCCGAGGCCGTAGACGTAGAGGTTGCGGCTCAACAGTTTTGACGCACTGCTCGGCGTGTACCGGACACCCTTGAGCGCCAGCGGGATCAGCAGCACGATGATGATCGCGTTGAAGATCACCGCGGACAGGATCGCCGATTGCGGGCTGTGCAGCCGCATGATGTTCAGCAGGTCCAGGCCGGGGAACAGCGCCACGAACAGCGCCGGGATGATCGCGAAGTATTTCGCGATGTCGTTGGCGATCGAGAACGTGGTGAGCGCGCCGCGGGTGATCAGCAACTGCTTGCCGATCTCGACGATCTCGATGAGCTTGGTCGGGTCGGAGTCGAGATCGACCATGTTGCCGGCCTCTTTGGCCGCCGACGTGCCGCTGTTCATCGCGACACCCACGTCGGCCTGGGCCAGTGCCGGTGCGTCGTTGGTGCCGTCACCGGTCATCGCGACGAGCTTGCCACCAGCCTGCTCCTTCTTGATCAGCGCCATCTTGTCCTCGGGCGTGGCCTCGGCGAGGAAGTCGTCCACGCCGGCCTCGTCGGCAATGGCCTTGGCGGTCAACGGGTTGTCGCCGGTGATCATCACCGTGCGGATGCCCATGCGACGCATCTCGTCGAACCGTTCCCGCATGCCCTGCTTGACGACGTCCTTGAGGTGGATCACGCCGAGCACCTCGGCCTTGCCGTTCACCACGTGACCGACCGCCAGGGGCGTGCCGCCCGCCGCGGAGATACCGTCCACGATGTCGCCGAGCTCGGTGGGCACCTGACCGCCTTCGGAGCGGATCCATTCCGCGACCGCGCCCGTCGCGCCCTTGCGCAGGCGGTGCTCGCCCGACAGGTCGACGCCGGACATGCGGGTGTTGGCGCTGAACTCGACCCACTGGGCCTTGTCGAGTTCGCCCGGGGTGCGGCCACGTAACCCGTATTCCTGCTTGGCGAAGACGACGATCGAGCGGCCTTCGGGCGTCTCGTCGGCCAGGCTCGACAGCTGCGCCGCGTCGGCGAGCTGCTCCGGCGTCACACCCGTGAGCGGCACGAAAGCCGCGGCCTGCCGGTTGCCGAGGGTTATGGTGCCGGTCTTGTCGAGCAGCAGGGTGTTGACGTCGCCGGCGGCCTCGACCGCGCGGCCCGACATCGCGAGCACATTGCGCTGCACCAAGCGATCCATCCCGGCGATGCCGATCGCCGACAGCAGCGCGCCGATGGTCGTCGGGATCAGGCACACCAGCAGCGACACCATGACGATGCCCGTCACGCCGTTCCCGTTGAGCGACAACGTGTCCGCGACGCCCGGGTTGTTGGCCTTCGAGTAGATCGCCAGCGGCTGCAGGGTCGCGACGGCGAAGACGAAGATGATCGTCAACGAGGCCAGCAGGATGTTGAGCGCGATCTCGTTGGGCGTCTTCTGCCGGTTGGCGCCCTCGACCAGGTTGATCATGCGGTCGATGAAGCTCTCGCCGGGCTTCTGGGTGATCTTGACGACGATGCGGTCGGACAGCACCGTGGTGCCGCCCGTGACCGCAGACCGGTCGCCACCGGACTCGCGGATGACGGGTGCGGATTCACCGGTGATCGCCGATTCGTCCACCGAGGCAATGCCTTCCACGACGTCGCCGTCGCCGGGGATGACCTGGCCGGCTTCGACCACCACGACGTCGCCCTGCTGCAGCAGCGGTGCGGCGACTTCTTCTTCGGCGCCGGAGCTCGTCAGACGACGCGCCATCGTCGAGGTCTTGGTCTTGCGCAGGCTTTCGGCCTGGGCCTTGCCCCGGCCCTCGGCCACGGCTTCGGCGAGGTTGGCGAAGATCACGGTGAGCCACAGCCATACCACGATCAGCCAGGAGAACCAGGACGGATCGACGACCGCCAGGACCGTGCTCCACACCGCGCCGATCTCGACGATGAACATCACGGGGTTGCGCCACAGTGTGCGCGGGTCGAGCTTGCGCACGGCGTCGGGCATCGAACGCCACAACATCTTGGGGTCCAGCAGCCCGCCCTTGATTCGGGAGCTCGAGCCCTTCGTCACGCCAGAGTGGCTGCCGCCCTCGGCAGCCACTCTGGCGTGACGGTCGGCGACGGGGGAGGAGTGAACGCTTGACATTTCAGTGAATTCCTTCAGCAAGGGGCCCGAGCGCGAGCATGGGCAGGAAAGTCAGGGCCACCAGGATCAGCGTCACGCCGGCGACCATGCCGACGAACTGGGGCCGGTGGGTGGGCAGCGTGCCGATCGATTCGGGTGTCTTGCCCTGTCTGGCCAGGGATCCGGCCAGCGCCAGCACGAAGATGATCGGCAGGAACCGGCCGAACACCATCGCCAGGCCCAACGCGGTGTTGTACCACTCGGTGTTGACACTCAGGCCCGCGAACGCCGAACCGTTGTTGTTGGCCGCCGACGTGAAGGCGTACAACACCTCCGACAGGCCGTGCGGTCCGGTGTTGAGCATGCCCGCCCGCTGACCCGGCATCGCCATGGCGACCGCGGTCCCGGTCAGCACGATCAACGGTGTCACCAGGAAATACGTTGCGGCGAGCTTGATCTCACGGGGGGTGATCTTCTTGCCGAGGTACTCGGGGGTGCGGCCGACCATCAGGCCCGCGACGAACACCGTGATGATCGCCAGGATCAGCATGCCGTAGAGACCCGAGCCGACACCGCCGGGAGCGACCTCACCGAGCTGCATGTTGAACATCGTGATCAGGCCGCCCAGGCTGGTGTACGAGTCGTGGAACGAGTCCACCGCACCCGTGGAGGTCAACGTGGTCGACGCGGCGAACACCGCCGAATCGGCTACGCCGAAGCGCTGTTCCACGCCCTCCATCGCCGCCCCGGCCGCGGTCGGGACCGTGCCGTGTGCCTGCAACTGGAAGAGCATCATCAGGGTCACGCTGATGGTCGCGATGACACCCATCACCGCGGCGATCGCATATCCCTGCTTGGGGCTGTCGACCATGCGGCCGAACGTGCGCGGCAGCGAGAACGGGATGAGCAGGATCAGCAGGATCTCCACCCAGTTGGTCCAGGTGGTGGGATTCTCGTACGGGTGTGACGAGTTGGCGTTGAAGAAACCGCCGCCGTTGGTGCCGAGCTCCTTGATGACCTCCTGGCTGGCGACGGGGCCGCCGGGAATGGTCTGGCTGCCACCGACAAGCGTGTTGACGACCTGGCTGTGCAGGTCGAAGTTCTGGATGGCACCGCCGGCGATCAGGACGATCGCACCGACGATCGAAATCGGCAGCAGGATCCGGATGCTGCCGCGGACCAGGTCGACCCAGAAATTGCCCAGATCCCCTGTGCTGCGCCGGACCAAGCCCCGGACGAACGCCATCGCCACGGCCATGCCGACCGCGGCTGAGACGAAGTTCTGCACGGCCAGGCCGGCCATCTGCACCAGATGACCCTGGGTGGATTCACCCGAGTAGGCCTGCCAGTTCGTGTTGGTCACGAAGCTGATGGCGGTGTTCCAGGCCAAAGCCGGCGTCATCGGCGTCGCGGGATCGTTGAGGTGCAGCGGCAGCTTGCCCTGCACCAACTGCAGGATGAACAGGAACAGGACGCTGATCGCCGAGAACGCCAGCACGCTGCGGGCGTAGCCGCCCCAGGTCTGCTCGGCTTTCGGGTCGGCCCCGATCAGCCGGTAGATGACACGTTCGGTACGCGAATGTTTGTCCGATGTGTAGACGTGGAACATGTAATCGCCGAGCGGTACATGGACCGCCACCAAGACGATCACGAGTGCGGCGAGGAAGACGATCCCCGCGGTTGTCGTACTCACTAGAACCTCTCCGGAAACAACAGCGCGGCGAAGAGAAACAGTGCAATGAGGATCGCCAGGACCAGGCCGACGACGTTGTCGTAGCTCACAGTCCCTCGACCAACTTCTGCACCAGGCCCAGCAGCGAAAAAATCGCCACTGTCAGCACGATGAACACCACCACGGACATGGGTTCTCCCACACGTATACGGGCGCCGTATCTCGGCGACCTGGTCCACGATGCGTCCGCCCGGAGCCCCCGACGCCGATCTTTATGTCTTCTTTACGGCGCGCGCCCGGTCCTTTACGGGATCTTTCGGCAGGGGCGGCAGGCGGCGGTGCGGTGCCGTCAAGATCACGTCAACGCCGCGCGATGCGGTGTAGGAATTGCGTAATCGACGGGGAGCCAATTCGCCTCGGCTTTCTAGCGTGGTGACGTCCTGTTGCCGCGCGGAGGAGCCCGGAGCCATCAACGATCTGACGCAGTGGGGAACGGCGGCGTGGCTGCAACTGGCCGCTGTCGCTTTCCTGACCGTATTTCTGCATGTCCCGCTCGGTGATTACCTGGCACGCGTGTACACCTCGGAGGGCAGCTGGCGCCTGGAGCGGGCGATCTACCGCATCGTCGGTGTGCAGGCCGACGGCAGGCAGCGCTGGACCAAGTATCTGAGTTCGGTGTTGGCGTTCTCGGCGGTCAGTGTGCTGTTTCTGTACGGGCTGCTGTTAGTGCAAACACATTTGCCGGAGCCATGGGGACATAAAGGCATGACGCCGGCATTAGCGTTCAATACCGCAATTTCGTTTACGACCAATACCAGTTGGCAGAATTACCCGGGCGAATCTACGCTGGGCCACGTCGGACTCGTTGCCGGCCTCGGGGTGCAGGCCTTCGCGAGCCTCGCGGTCGGGATGTGCGTTGGGGTGGCGTTGATCCGCGGGCTGGCACAGTATCAGAACGACGAGATCGGCAATTTCTGGGTCGATCTCGTGCGCACGGTGGTGCGGATCCTGCTGCCGCTGTCGGTGGTGGTCACGCTGATCCTGCTGGTTCTCGGTGTGGTCAACAACTTCCATGGACCGCAAGGGGTTTCGACGATCGCGGGCAGCAGGCAGACGCTGCTCGGTGGTCCGGTGGCCACGTGGGAGTCGATCAAGTTGATGTCGGGCGACGGCGGCGGAGCGTTCAACGTCAACAGTGCGCACCCGTTCGAGAACCCGACCCCGTTGACCAATGTCGTGGAAGTCGTTGCGATGCTGTTGATCCCGATGGCGTTCTTGAGGACGTTCGGCGTGATGGTCGGCGACCGTCGGCAGGGGTGGGCGTTGTTCTCCATCGTCGCAACGTTGTTCGTGCTCGCGACGGTCGCGCTCGTGCTCGCGACATCAGTGCCGCACGGCACCGTCGTCCACGCGGTCGGCGGACCCATCGAGGGAACCGAAACCCGGTTCGGCATACCGGGCAGCGCGGTATTCGGTCAGGTGGCCACCGCGACCGGTGACGGTGCGGCCAACGCGTCCTACGACAGCTTCGCGAGTCTTGGCGGTGCGGTGCTGATGCTCAACATGATGCTGGGTGAGGTCGCGCCGGGCGGCGCAGGCAGCGGGCCGTACGGCCTCGTCATGATGGTGCTGCTGGCAGTGTTCCTCGGCGGGCTCATGGTGGGGACGACGCCCGAATACCTGCGGCAGCGGTTGCATGCCCGGCACATGAAGTTGGTCAGCCTCTACATTCTCGCGCTGCCCATGGCCGTGCTGACCGGAACCGCCGTCGCGATGTCGCTGCCCGGCCAACGTGCCGCCATGCTCAATTCCGGGCCGCACGGACTCTCGGAAGTGCTGTATGCCTTCACCAGCGCGGCAGCCAACAACGGCAGCGGCTTCGCCGGGCTCAGCGGCAACACCACCTGGTACAACATCGCGCTGGCGATCGCCATGGTCATCGGGCGCTTCGTGCCCATCATCGCGGTCATGGCCTTGGCCGGGACTTTCGCTGCGCAGCGCCCCGGTGTCGTCACCGCGGGCACGCTGCGCACCCACGCGCCGACGTTCGTCGTGCTGACACTCGCGGCGACGATCCTGCTCATCGGGCTGGAGTATCTGCCCGCGTTGGTCGTCGGACCCATCGCCGATGCGCTCAGCTGAGCGTCAGGACTCCGTAAATATCCACGATGCGGCCGTAAGGAGTGCGCTAGGTGACCGCCGAATGCTCGCTGGGGCGGCCAGTCTGGAGGTTCGACCAACGAAAGGAACGGCTCGGTGAGTCTCTCGCATTTCCTGATGAACGTGTTGTCGGCACCGGCACCGCGAGCGCAGGGGGATGAGCGTGATCACCGAGGTACCGCGGCCGCCGATCTCCACCGGTGCAAGACGTATCGGAAGCTGTTCCGGACCGCCGAGGTCGCACTGCCGGCACAGCTGCTGAGCGATCCCGCGGTGGCCAAGTGGGCCCGCGATCAACAGTTGGCCGTCGACGTGCGCAGCGCCGCCGACACCGCTTCGGTGGCTGCCGCTGGCATCCAGTGGCCCCGCGTGACGGTGTTCGCCGATGCGCTGCGCGAGTCCGAGTTGCGCGCGGTCGTCGCCATGGGCGTCGGACAGATTGTGGCCGGTTCGGTGCCACAGGTCGAGGTGCTCCGTTCGATTGTCGCCGACCGTCCACAGGACGTCGTGATCCGGATGACAGACGCCGGGATGCCTCTTTCCGTCGCCGAGGGACTGCCCGGCGGATTCCGGTTCGACAGCAACGAATCCGATGCGGCGATCGCAGCGGTCATCGCCCACGACCGGCTCAATCTGGTTGGGCTGCACTGCGAAGTGGGCACACGCGACGATGACTTCGTCAGCTACCCGGCCGCGATCGGCCACATGATCGCCGAGATGACGCAGGTACGTCGCAATCATGGTGTGCTCCTGACCCGCCTGGGTCTCGGTGGCGGCCGAGCCATTCCGCCCACGGATTGGCATGCCGAACTGCATCAGCTCGCCATCGAGATCGACCAGTCCCTCGATGACGCGTGCGGAACCCTCCGGTTCCCGCGGCCGCTGGTGGTGCTGTCTGCTGCGCTCGCGGTGCCGGGCCGGAGTGCGGCATGACCGTCTACCCGCTCGAGCGGGTGCGGTCGGCCCGTTGGGACGTGCGGCCGACGGCCGGGACGATCGTGGACGACACCGTGGTGCTTCGGCGTTGTGCGGTGTGGCGCAAGGCGTTCAAAGGCAGCGCGGTGAGTTATGGCGCGGCGTTGCTCGGACATGCGCCTGCCGTGTCGTGGATGCGGCGGCACAGGGTGACCGTCGATATCGGGACTGCAGGCGAGTTCAGCCGGGCGGTGGCCGCTGGCATCGCACCCGCACAGCTCGTCATGCACGCAGACACCGACGCCGCGGTTCGGTGTGCGGTCAGCGGGGGAGCGGGCCGTGTCATCGTCGGTACCGCCGAGCAACTCACCGAACTCGGCCACAGTGACCGGGTGCAACGTGTGCTGGTCGATGCGCGCCTGGTTCGTAGGTTGGCCGCCCAGGCACTGGTGTGTCGCCAGGTCGAGTTGATCGGGTTGCATTGCACGCTCGATGATCCCGACGATCCGATAGGTGTCCATGCTCTCCGTGCGGCGATTGCGGACATGGCGTGGATCCGGCGCGAACACTCGGTGGTGCTGAACCGGATCAGCCTGTCAGGTCTGGATGCCGGTGCCTTGAGCGCCGAGCCGCGCGTGCTTCGTCAGATCGCGGACGCGGTCGGCGAGGTCGTCGGCGACAACTGTGCTCGTTTCCGGTTCCCGCGCCCGGCGCTTACCGTGGCGCCGCGCACGATTCGGCTCATACAGAAGAGGTTTCGGTGACACTGTCGACAAGTTTCCTATCCATGCTCGCCGCGGCGGCTCCCGCGACGACCGTTCAACCCGTTCGGGTCGAGCGGGTCAACCACCGGGTTTCGCCGGAGCAGGCAGCGATGCGCCGGTGCGCGACCTACTGCCGGTCACTCGGCGAGGTCGAGCTCGCGGTGCCGGCTCAAGAGCTGGGTGACCACGCCGTCGCCAAGTGGGTGCGGGATCACGGCGTTTCGGTCGATGTCCGCACCGGCGGCGATCTCACGGCCGCGATCGCTGCGGGTATTCACCCCATCCGGATGACCGTCCACGCCGACGGGTTGATCCCGAACGAACTCCTGTTCTGCACAGCCAATCTCGGTGTCGGCCGGGTGGTTGCCACCGAGACCGAGCACGTAGAGCTGCTCGCGGCGGCCGCTGTGCCGCACCGCAGGCAACGCGTCCTGGTGGGGTTCGGTTTTGAGTCCTATGCGGCTGACGACGCCATTGCCGCGGTGCTGGCCGGCCCGCGGTTGGACCTGGTCGGTCTGCATTGCGAAATCAGCTCGGGGGAGAACTATTTCGCCGGTTATCCCGCCGCAGTCGGTGACATGCTGATCGAGATGGCGCAGATCCACCGGGAGCACGGCATCGTGCTGACCCGGGCCGCCGTCGGTGGCGGCGGACTGGTGTTCGGCCACTGCCCGTGTGACCTGTCGGAGTTGGCCGAGGCGATCGACGAAACCCTCGACGACGCGTGCGCGACGCTGCGGTTCCCGCGCCCGGTGGTCATGGCGATGGCGTCGCCGGCGCGGGTGGCGTAGGCGCCCGTTGTGATGGCCCAACCTGAACTTGTGTGCGAGATATCGGCCGAACCTCGCACATAAGCTCAGACTCGCGGTGGCGGCGATGAACGCCGTCACCGGTGCGCGGTAGGTCCGGCCCGACTTGCGGCCGGTGCGCTCGATGACCGCCATGTACGGCACGCGCGATCCCCAGAGCCGCTGCAGCGGGTTGGTCACGTACTTGTTGAACCGGGCGATGACCCGCATCACGCGCGGGCCAAGTGTTGCGGCGATCGGCATAGGCCCTCTGTGCCTCATCCAACCACCGCTGTTGCGCGAGTGCGCTCCCCGGGGAATATGCGCACGCCCGGCCGGGTTGCACGGGCTCATGGCTGACAGCATGCGCAGGTGGGAGATGGGCGGGATCGGCCGAGACGCGCTCCGGTTGCGTGAGGTGGCCATCCCGCAACCGCGCGCCGGCGAAGTCCTGATCAAGGTCGCCGCGGTGGCGTTGAACCATCGCGACAAGCTGGTGATCGAAACGGGGCGCGGCCTGCCGCTGCAATTCCCCTTCACGCCAGGGTCCGATCTCGCCGGGACCGTCGTCGCGATCGGGGATTCGGTCACCCGATTCGCAGTGGACGATCAGGTGATCTCAGTGTTCACGCCCGACTGGCTGGACGGCGCCCGGCCGGGTGACGCCCGCACCCCCTCGTACTGGACGCTCGGCGGCTTCTATCCCGGCGTGCTCGCCGAATACGTGGCGCTACCGCAAGACTGGGTTGTCCGGGCACCACGGACCGTGTCGGCAGCGGAGGCCAGCACGCTGCCGGTGGCCGGGCTCACGGCATGGTTCGCGTTAGTGGAACGTGGACATGTGCGGGCCGGTGACGTCGTGCTGGTCGAAGGCACCGGCGGCGTCGCGTTGTTCGGAGTGCAGATCGCGAGGATGCACGGCGCCGAGGTCATCGTGTCGGGCAGTGCGGACAAACTGGACCGGGTCACACAACTGGGCGCAGACCATGTCGTGGATCGGCGCAGCGTGGACTGGGCCGACACCATCCTCGCCATCACGGGCGACCGCGGCGTGGACCATGTGCTGGAGCTCGTCGGAGGTGCTCATCTCGGCAAGGCGGCGCAAGTTGTCGCGGTCGGTGGCCACATCCACCTCATCGGGGCGCTCGACGGGTTCGAGGTCTCGACACCGGTGATGCCAATCTTGATGAAAGACATCACCATTCACGGTATCGGCACCGGGCATCGGCGCGCACTCACCGAACTGGTCAGTGCGATCGACAGCACGGGGACGAAGCCGATCGTCGGTGCGCGCCACCCGTTCGACGATCTCCCGGCCGCGCTGGACCACCTCGATCGCGGCCCGTTCGGCAAGATCGTCGTGGATGTGGGTTGACCGATAACTCGGGTAGGCGGGCAGTTCGGTGCCGTCGTACTCAGGGCGGTCTGATGACAACGGATCGGCCTGAAATATGCTCTCGTGCGACGCCC
The DNA here is from genome assembly GCF_010727475.1 of Mycolicibacterium mageritense. Classification (NCBI taxonomy): domain Bacteria; kingdom Bacillati; phylum Actinomycetota; class Actinomycetes; order Mycobacteriales; family Mycobacteriaceae; genus Mycobacterium; species Mycolicibacterium mageritense. Next base: position 708,047 of record NZ_AP022567.1, on the reverse strand, counting down.
CCATAGCCCAATTGGCAGAGGCAGCGGACTTAAAATCCGCCAAGTGTCGGTTCGAGTCCGACTGGGGGCACCTTTTAGCAGCCCAGAGCCTGCTTGTCTGGATCTAGCGTCGGCAAAGTACAGGGGTACCCGGCCAGCCGGTACGGCGGTACGACGCAAATGAGGGACATGCACAGGCGAGTAGCTTCAGCAGGTGCAGGACATTTTCGCCGAGCTGACTAGGCTGCGGAATCTTGGTCGGTGGTCAACGGTGACTGTGCAGTCGCGGGACTCTTCCATGGCCCCATCGACCCGGCGGCGCCAAAGCTACTGGATGGTGACGGGGATGCTGTCGCTGTACTGAGCCCCGGAGCTCTGGTAAGTGGTGACGGTGACGGTGTAGTTGCCGGGCTGTTGGACATCCAGATATGTCCCCATCGAATCGCTGCAGTTGGACGAGTTCTCGGCATGGTCTGTGTCCGGACCCTGGATACGCACCGATGACGTACATCCGCCGTCCACTTCGTAGCCGCCAGCAGACGACGTCCAGCTGACCTTGATCTTCTTGCCCCCGTTGTTATCGGCGATGTAGGTGTTGGGTGGCCCGGCAGGGTTGTAGGCCCACGTCGCTATCTGAATGCGGTCAACGGCTGGGATGGCCGGCGGCGCTTCGGAAGTCTGCGGAGATGGCGGCTGGGCGATAGGTGACGGATAGTCTGCAGTCGGCGGGTTGGCCGTGGAGTCGGCGACGTCTGCCGGTGACCACGGTGATGGTGCTGGCGCAGGCGCATTACCGGGACCGGCTGTGCCCGGCGGAGCGGCGGGTGTTGACGCCGATGTCGATGTCGACGAGGTGTCTCGGCCGGTCAATCTGTCGATGAGCTGCAGTGCATTGAGCAGGTTCCCGGGTACGCCGAAAACAAATGCAAGGATGGTGACAACCCCCACGATGCCGCCAATCGTCCAAAACCGCGCCGAGCGATTAGGTGGTTCGGTCATACCGGAGCCCCGACCTGGTACTTTCGCCCAGTTGGCGGTTCAAGAGCAATCACAGGGAGATGATAGACCGGGCGTCGGGTGCGCTCATTCTTTTGAGAACGGACGGTCATCTCCGTTCTCGGTGGACCTGGCGGTCGCATACTCGGAACCGCCAGATCGATGAGACCTGTTGAAGCCGAACTTGTTTCAACTACCGGGGAGGATTGAAGGGCTGACGTAGGTCAATGCCAACGTTTGGCGGCGTCACTGGGCCCAGATCGTCCACTGCGAACAACCCACTGCTGGCAGTGCGCGAAGATCAGCGTCGACAGTTCGAAATGTTCGCCCGCGATTCCTAGCTATTCGCAGGTGTCTTGCCCGCAACAAAGCGACAGCAAGCGCGTCCGCCTCTCCGCCCTGGTAAGCCACTGGACGTGACTGCAGATATTCAAATGGAGGGCCGAGGAGGTTATCTGCAGACGAAACACTCATATAATTGATATCGAAAATTTTTCGATGTTAAACACCTTTGACCGCGGCGCAAACTATTACGACCGAATAACTGATACGTCACGACTCTGCATGTCACCCTTGTCTGACCAGGGCCGCTTCGGCGACACCTCACGCAGCACTAGGGGTGGGAATGAGCACACGAGCCGATCGAGACGTACCGAAACCGGCTGTCCGCCGGGGTTGGGCAGCCGCACGGATATCTGCCGCCGCGGTGAGTGTATTTGCCGCGATTTCGTTGGCGCCGGTGGCGAATGCGGATCCGCCTGACCCGCCGGGGATTCAATATCAGGATTTTTACACTCCGCCCGATCCGCTGCCGCCCGGCAAACCCGGCGACCTGATTCGTTCGGAACCGTCGCGCCTGGTGCTGGAGCCGTCCGGCCAACTGGGCGCCTTTGTGGCTGACGGTACCCGGATCATGTACCGCAGCACGGGTCCGCTGGGGCAGCCGACGGCGGTGACCGGCACGTACTTCGAGCCTCACAATCCGTGGCCCGGCCAGGGCCCACGACCACTGATCTCGTATGCCACCGGGATGTACGGACTGGGCGATCAATGTGCGCCGTCACGAATTTTCAATCAAGGTATCCACTTCTCCAGCGGTCTGGACATCATGCCCGGGTACGAGGAGACGTTCATCGCGACGATGGTGGCTCGCGGATTCGCCATCGTGGTAACGGATTACGAAGGCGTCGGCACACCGGCGCCGGCGCCGTTCATGAACCGTATCTCGCAGGGCAACGTCATGATCGACGCCGCGCGAGCGGCGATGCAGCTCCCGAACACCTCACTGGAACCCGGTGGGCCCGTGGCATTCTGGGGGTGGTCACAGGGCGGTGCGGCGTCGGCGTCGGCCGCCGAATTGGCGCCGTTGTACGGCCCGGAACTGAATCTGGTTGGGGCCTGGGTAGGGGGACCGCCGGCTGATCTGAGCCTGCTGGGGCCGTTCGGTGACGGCGGCCTGTTGCAGGGGGCGCTGGGTTACATGATCAACGGTCTCATCGCCGCTTATCCTCCGGCTGAGGCGCAGGTGATGCCCGTCCTGTCGATCTACGGTGTGGACCTGGTGAATCGCACTCGGAATCAATGCATCATGGAAACGGCGCTGACCTTCGGGTTCCACCACACCAGCGAGTACTTCGTCGTGGACCCGGCCCTGGTGTTCGACAACCCTGATTTCAAGGCAGTGCTCGGGCTGCAGCGAGTCGGCACGCTGAAACCCGAAGCGCCGGTCTTCATCGAGTCGAACCGGTGGGATCCGGTGATGCCATGGCACGGTGCCCGGCAACTTGCGGTGGACTGGTGCGCCAAAGGGGCCGATGTCGAGTTCTGGACCAACTACATGCATCCGTTCCAGAACAAGATGGGCACCAATCACCTGCTGTCTTATTTCGTCGACGGGGAACGCAGCATGCAGTGGGTGGCCGACAGGTTCAACGGTCTGCCGACGACGCCGAACTGCGACGCGATACCGCCAGTTGAGTAGGTGCCTCGCCCGGCATCCGTCCGGCCCGCCCTACGATCGGTTCGTATGACCAACAAGACCGCATTGATCTTGGCATTCGCAGCCGTCGCCGCAGCTGTCCCCACGGTCACGTCTGCGCCCGCCGCCGCGGCGCCGTGCTCCGACGTCACGGTGGTGTTCGCACGCGGCACCAATGAGCCGCCCGGCCTGGGCAGCGTCGGCGGCCCGTTCGTCGACGACCTGCGGGCCCGCATCGCGCCCCGCACTGTCGACGGCGTGGCGGTCGATTACCCGGCCACCAACGACTTCAACACCAGCACCCCGGCCGGCACCGATGCCGCACGGTCACTCATCGAGTCGATCGCGGCCAGCTGTCCGAACACGAAGATGGTGCTCGGTGGTTACTCGCAGGGCGCGGCGGTCATCGAACAGGCCACCAACGAGGCACCGCCGCAGATCGCTGACCACGTGGCGGCCAGCGCACTGTTCGGTGCGCCGCGGACCAGCTTTTCGGGGCTGCTCGCTTCCGGGCAACCGCTGCCGACGATCGCACCGCAGTACGCCGCCAACACCATCGATCAGTGCAACGAGGCCGACCCGATCTGTTGGGAAGGCGGCTGGGACATGGGCGCCCACGTCTCCTATGTGCAGTCCGGAAAGGTCGTGCAGGCAGCCGATTTCGCGGCGAGCAAGCTCTGAGTCAGCCGATTCCCTGCACAATTCACCGGTCGGTGATGTCGGCATACTCCGGATGTTTGTCGATGTACTCGGCGACCATCCAGCACGTCGGGACGATCCGCAGGCCCGCGGCCCGGGTGGAGCGCAGGGCTTCGGCGACGAGGATGGTCGCGAGCCCGCGGCCCCGGTACGCGGGCATGACTTCGGTGTGCGGGAAGATGCGGCGGCCGTCGCGGTCGTGGTAATCGGCGACGCCGACGGTCTTGCCGCCGACCTCGATGGTGAACCGGTCCGGGCGTTCGGTCACGGTGGTGGCAGCGCCGGTTCTGTCGAGTTGGGCTTCCGAACTCATCTGATCTCCATTCGCCGTAACCCCACGATAACCCGGTCGATCGAAATCACTTCCTCGCAAGGTAAGTCACGCGACTGCGCGACGCGACGTAGTGTCCAGACAAGGGTTGACGACAGGAACGGGGTACACCATGACCGAGGCTCTACCGAAGACTGCGCTGGAACTGCGGTCGCTGGTGACACCGGACGGCACGCTGGAGTTGTCGCTGCACGATGTGGAGGTTCCGGCCCCCGGCCCCGACGACGTCGTGGTCCGGGTGGAAGCCGCGCCGATCAACCCGTCGGACCTGGGCCTGCTGATTCCGGCCACCGCCGACATGTCGGCCGCGACGGTCGCGGGCACGCCGGAGCGTCCCGTCGTCACCGCACCGCTGCGGGACGGGGCGCTGGCAGGTCTCGCGGCGCGCGTCGGGAAATCGCTGCCGGTGGGTAACGAAGGCGCGGGCACCGTGGTGGCGGCCGGCTCGTCGGCAGCGGCGCAGGCCCTGCAGGGCAAGATGGTCGGGATCGCGGGCGGTGCGATGTATGCGCAGTACCGGGTGGTCAATGCCGCGGCGTGTCTGGTGCTGCCCGACGGGGCGACGGCGAAGCAGGGCGCGTCGTCGTTCGTCAATCCGCTCACGGCGCTGGGCATGCTGGAAACCATGCGCCGCGAAGGGCATTCGGCCCTGGTGCACACGGCGGCGGCGTCGAATCTCGGCCAGATGCTGGTCAAGGCGTGCCTCGCCGACGGCGTGCCGCTGGTCAACATCGTCCGCAAGGCCGAGCAGGAGGAGATACTGCGCAACCTGGGGGCAACCTACGTGTGCAACTCGGCGTCACCGTCGTTCGAGGCGGACCTGGTCGAGGCACTCAAGGCCACATCGGCGACGCTGGCGTTCGACGCCACCGGTGGCGGCACGCTGGTCAGCCAGATCCTCAACGGCATGGAGCAGGCCGCCAATGCGACCGCGACGGAGTACTCCCGCTACGGGTCGAGCGTCCACAAACAGGTGTACATCTACGGCAGCCTCGACACCAGCCCAACGATTCTCACCCGAAACTTCGGCTTGGCCTGGGGTGTGGGCGGCTGGCTGCTCACCCCGTTTCTCGCCGGTGCCGGGCCGGAAACCATCGCGAGGCTTCGCGCTCGCGTGGCCGCGGAGCTCACCACGACGTTCGCGAGTGCCTACACCCAGGAGGTGTCGCTGGCCGGCATGCTGCAGCCCGACGCGTTCAACAGCTATCTCAAGAAGGCGACCGGCGAGAAGTTCCTGGTGACCCCTCAAGCGGTCGCGTAACCGCCGACGCTCACGCCCAGGCCATCGGGTAGAAGTGGGTGGTTCGTGCCTTGGTCCACATCTCGACGATGAGATTCATCGGTGTCGGTTGTCCCTTGTGGATGACGCCGTGATCGAGCGGCAGGTTCTCGACGGTGAGTTCCCATCCAGGCCAGCGTAAATCGCGGTAGTACTCGGTCAGCCCGCCGGACAGTGCCCACCGGAGAAACTCTTCGTAGGTGAAGCCCATCGGATGCCATTGCGTCGTTGCGGTGCTCCAGTGCATCATCTGCCCGATCGGGGTATCGAAGCCGCCGAGGTTGATCGCATAGACGCCACCGAGGACGTCATAGCCGACGAGCCACGCCTCGCCGCGGCTGAGGCCGCCGACGAGATCGCGCGAGTCATCATCGTCGGTACCCGAACCGAACAAGCGCAGCCACCCATGGTCGACGATCATGCCGGCGCAGTGATACACCATGGCCCCGATCCCGGTGTCGAGCCCGTGCTCAAGATGTTCGAGACGACGCTGAGCGACGACCGGGTCTGCGGGCAGAACACGGTGTGGCCCACCAGCGATCAGTGGTTCGAGTGTGCGCCACAACGGGGCTTCGACATCGACGAGGTCACTGAGAGTGATGAACCGATCGGTTTCAGGTCGGTAATGGCGGCCCCGCGTCCAGAACATCGGATATGTCGGACTGGTTTTGGCGAACAACCCGCCCGGCCGAGTAAGGCCGTGCATGGCGCGGCAAACCTCAGCCATCGGCACCACGGCCCGACGGGCCTGCGATGTGTCACGCCCCTCGACGCTGTACGGGGGCGGGTCGAGGGTGTAACCCTCGTCGACGGCCAGACGTCGCGTGTCGTCCTGCCAGCCCGGCCAGCGCAGGTCCGCGTAGAACTTGTCCATCTGGCCTGTGAGTGAATAGTAGAGCAGGTCAATGTGTTTCCACTCGCCGCAGGCCTCCCAGTCCAGGGTGTCGATGGCCCAGTACCAGAGACGGTGCTCCTCACCGGGGAACGCACCCCAGTTGATGGCGAACACGCCGCCGAGGACATCGACACCGCAGAGGCCTGCACCTTGACCTGTGTCGATCCCGCTCACCATGGCGGGTAGCGACGGGATGTCCTCCGTGCCGCCACCGAACAGTTTGAGCCAGCCGTGATCGGCCAGAATCGCACCGCAGTTCAGCGTCACGGCCCCTTGCGACGATTGCGTCGTCAGCTGAAGATCACGCAGCCGGGCACGTCCGTCTTCTGGTGTGATATCCAGAATCCGGTTGGCGCCCTGCCCCGACCAGGTGTTGATCTCCGCCCACACTCTCGAATCGGGGATGATCAGTTCGTCGAGGCCGCGTCGGCTCGGTTCCCTTGCTGAATCTGGTTGCACGGCCGGTCTATTGGGGTAGTGGCTTTCGCCATTCAGGGATGCTCAAGGAGATGCGCTCACGGCGCGATCCGGACCATGTGACCGTCAGGCCGAAGTGACGTGCCAACGCAGCGATGCGCTGTCCGACGAGGGTGTCGGTCCGGTCGACCACCTCTGCGTGGGCGGCTTGATCGCCGTCTGCGGCGGCGTCCACGAGTGACCTCGGCAGATCTGGGTGCGGGCGAAAGGCGCTGTAGCCCAACAACAGGACCGGGTCCGGCTCGGCGAGCCGGAGCGCGTCCTGCTGATGGAAGTACGTGTAGGCCCACTCGCGGTACGGATACCAGTCGTCGGTGTCCGGCGCAGGGGTGCGCTCGTCATCGATCTCCGAGTTGGCGCATGTGCTGCAACATGTGAAGCACATGCGGGCGAGGATGCCCTCGGATTCCAGTTGAGCAAAGGTCTGCTCCAGGCGCCCGAAGTCGCCCGTGTCGGCCCAGGTGGCCTGTTCGGCAAGCCGCGCTTTCCACATCGAATCGACCAATGCGGCTGCATCGTCGGGATCGACGTCGTCGAAGTCATCGAGCGCCTCGTGGGCATATGCGGCGATGTCGTCGTAGCTCCAAAAGCCGGCGACGAGGTGCGTACGAATCATGCGGGCGAGTTTGTCGCGACCACTCGTAGGCGGGACGTGGTCGATCGTGGTGTTGTCCATGCTGTTCAGTTACCGGTCGTCGAACCGGACGCCCTCGGGCTTGGATCGCAGCAGGCCGAACACCAGACTGGCGATGCCGCCGACGTATGGCAGTAAAGTCAACAAGCACAGCCAGCCTGATTGATCGGCGTCATGGAGGCGTCGGACCAACACTGCCCAGCTGGGCACGATCCACACGAGTGTCGCGATCACGAACATGACGCCGCCGGTCACGGCGAGGGCATCGGATTCTGTCGCGGTGCCGGCCATGAACACTGCGCCGGATGCCAGCGCCATCAACATGAATGCCAAAGCGGGCCACCAATATTCGCTCCGAGAAGCACGTCCGGAGAACCGGATGTAGCTGCGGAAGAACCGTGACAGTGCCTGCGTGAAGCCGGCCCCGTAGAGCGGCAAGCTCAAGTCGTCTGGGTCTGTTGCGCCCGGCGGCTCCGCCCATCCCGCGTACGTCTGCGGATGCGGGCTGCCAGTTGCCGCCGAACCCCCGTCGAAATTGACCATGATCCCCCTCGTCATATGTGGTCGAACGCTGACGTGGACGACAATACGGCAAACAGGCAAGATTTGCCAACACTGCGGTTATTGGAAGGCTGCATAGTCCTTGTTTCAGGAATAATAGCCTGTCAGACGGTCATATCTGGCATCGATGGGTGTGACGATGTGTTGAACGTAGTGATTGCTCAGCGCACTATTGTCTAGATGGCGGCCCGGCTACTGGTTATCGACCCACCGGCGTGCGGACTACCTAGCCCGTCGGCCCACCTGGCGTAGCCTTTGCTCGTGAGAATCGTTGTCCTGGACGACTATCAGCGGTGCGCGGCCGGCTTCGCCGATTGGTCGGTGTTGGCCGGTACCGAGATCGATTTCGTGCCCGAACATCTGACGGGCGATGCGTTGGTGCGCCGGGTCGGCGCCGCCGAGGTGGTGGTCGCGATGCGCGAGCGCGTGGCGTTCGACGCCGCGCTGCTGGACCGGCTCGGAGGGCTCCGTCTGCTGGTCACAACAGGCATGGTCAACGCGTCGATCGACCTCGACGCGGCTCGGGAGCGGTCCGTGACGGTCTGCGGTACAAGGGGTTTGGCGTCACCGGCAGCTGAGCTCACGTGGGCGCTGATCCACGCGGTCACCCGACACGTCCCGCGATCAGATGCCGACGTGCGCGCCGGGCGCTGGCAACGGACGATCGGAACGGACCTCGCCGGCGCACGGCTCGGGGTCGTCGGGCTGGGCAGGCTCGGCAGCCGGGTGGCCACGGTCGGGTTGGCGTTCGGCATGGATGTGGTTGCGTGGTCGACGAACCTGACCACTGAGGCCGCCGCGGAGGTCGGGGCACGGCGCATCGATCGCGACGAGTTGTTCGAAACGTCGGATGTGGTCACGCTGCACCTGAGGCTTAGCGACCGCACCCGCGGCATCGTGGGCCCCGATGAACTGGGCCGGATGCGGAGGTCGGCGGTTCTGATCAACACGTCGCGGGGACCGTTGGTGGACGAGGGCGCACTCATCGACGCCCTGAGCACGGGCCGGATCGCCGGTGCCGGACTCGACGTTTTCGACCACGAGCCGCTGCCGGACGGGCATCCGCTGGCCCGGCTGGACAACGTGGTGCTGACTCCACACCTGGGCTATGTCACGACGGGTTCGTACGAGATCTTCTACCGTGATGCTGTCGAGGACATCGACGCGTGGCGTTCCGGTTCACCGATCCGCGTGCTTACCTAAAACCATGCGATCAGAGGAGAGCAGCGTGGCACCCCAACTGGTGACGGTTCCGGACGGTCGCAAGCTCGCCTACCTCGAAGTCGGTGACCCCGCGGGGCCGCTCGTCATCCACAACCACGGCGGTCCCGGCAGCCGGTATGAGGCGCGCTTCTTCGCCGACGCCGCATCCCGGTACGGCCTCCGGCTGATCTGCGTGGACCGCCCGGGAATGGGGCAATCCACTGCCCAGAAGACGCGAACCTACACCGGGTGGGCCGACGACCTGACCGCTGTCGCAGACGCCCTCGGGCATCAGAGGTTCGGCGTCACCGGGTGGTCGGAAGGTGGCCCGTGGGCGTTGGCGGCCGCGGCCTATATCGACCCTGCTCGCCTGCAACATGTTTCGAGCATCGCCCCTGGCAGCTACGGCGCGTTCGGCGACAACTCGGCCGCTGAGCACCTGTCGAAGATCGATGCGTTCGGCGGAACGCTCGCGCTGCGGTTCACCCCCGGATTCCGGCTCATGTACGCGGTGCTCGGTCTCACTGCCAGACGCTTCGGCAAGAGCTTCGTCAAACAGATGCGCGACAGCCTCAACGACTACGACCGGCAGATCCTGCTGCGACCGGAAGCCGAATCCGTACTGACCGAAGAGCTGGCCGAGTGCTTCGCGCACGGCAGCGACGGGTTGGTGCGTGACGCTGAATTACTTTATCGGCGTTGGGCATTCGATGTGTCACGGATCGAGCGGCCAGTGCACCTGTGGCAAGGCCTTGATGATCGACTGGTTCCCGACCCGATCAACAAGGCAGTGGCAGAGGCGATGCCCGGCGCGATCTGGCACCCTGTCGACGGCGCCGGGCATTTCGTGGCGATCGGCGGCGCCGACGAGATCCTCGAAATCACGGCAAAGGATCTCGGCGCAGGTTAGACCACAGCCCACGCGAATCGGCGGCCACCCGCAGGTGGCCGCCGACTCTTGTATCAAGTTCAGCTGTGCGCGGGCACCGCGACCAGCCCGCGGGACTGGGCCGTTGCGACCAATTCAGCCCACCGCAGCTCGACGCCCAACAACACGACCATCGCGGTGAGCCCGGCCGCGACGGATGCGAACCCGTCGGCCCACGGCAGGCCGGCCTGACCGGCGACCAGCAGGATCAGCACCATCGCACCGGTTGACGCGGCGGCGATGGCAAGCACGCGGCGCCGGGCCGCGGGCGCGGTGTCGGTGGCATCGGTCAAACCGGTCATGGCGTCCAGCATGCCGTGGCCAGCTGAGGAAAGGCCAAGTGATGGCTATGGATATGCCATGCACTCGGCTACCGATACACCTCGAGTGCGCCGTCAGAGTCCTCCCGCACCAGCAGGCCGTCAAACGACTCCAGTGCGGGATAGCCGGGGATCTCCCACAGCCGGGTGCCAGTGCGAAGGTCGAACATCTCGGCCCCCTCGCTGTGTGAGAACAGAATGCGTTCGCCGTCGGTCGAGGCATCTCCGATCACGCCGATATTGGCCTTGGGCGTGAGGGCTGACCGTTCGCCGGTGTAGCAGTTGAACACGACGTACTTTTCGATCGACGACGACGACGGATCCTTGAGCACCGCGAATTCGCCTCGTCCGGACATCAACTTGCCCGGAAGGCTGTCATCGACGAAGTCCGCCTGCCACAACAGATGGCCGGTGGCCGGGTTGGCGGCACCGATGAGCTTGGTATCTCCCTCGGTGGGTTCGATGCGCGTGACGATCGGCAAGGACGTCCCGTCACCCCGGTTGTGCATCCCGCCCTGCGGTCGCCAGCCGGCCAGCGACGCGGTCTTGACGCCGTTGACATCGTAGAAGTCGGTCGCGGTGCGCTCCTCGTTGAGCACCGCGATGCCACCGTTGTACGCGCCCCATTTCCGGCCCGAGGGATGGTCGATCTGGGGCGCACGCGGTGCCGGGGCGGTCAGGATCTCGTGTCCGTCGATGGTGCTCATGAACCGTGTCGGCTGGGAATAGTCCTCGGGTTCAAAGGCCATCACCGACTGGTTGGGCAGCACGGTCGTCGCTTCGGTAGTCCATACCTCGCGGCCGTCGAGGTCGATCCCGGTCGCCATGTGCGAATTCACCTCGGAGATCAGGATGAATCGCTCACCGGCAGCGACCAGTTCGTCATACTTGCGCGCGGTCTCGACGGCCCTGATCGGGGTGCCCGTCTGATGATCGAGAATCACCAACACGGTCTTGTTCGGGTCGTTCTGGTGATATGTCAAGCAGCCCAGGCGATTCCGGTCGGCAAACGCGCAGTGTTGACCGATGCCCTGCCACTTGCCGAGCTCGGTGTCGATCCAGTTGGCGGGGCGTACGTCGGCCCCTGTGCGCGGATCGACGAACCGGATGTCCGTCCGGCCCGGCGCGCTGAGCTGGGTTGCCACGACGAAGTCCACATTCCCGCCGATGATCTCGCCGGGCACCGATGTCGTCGCCACCACGGCCGGCAGCTGCCCCGGCATGGGTGCGGCGAGACGGCCGGCCGACGCCCGGGGCAGGCCCGCGGCCTCGTCGGGATGCACTGTCTCGTCGGCGGTGACGGGCCACTCCCGCGCGCCATCGCCTGTCGTCTTGTTGATGACGACAAGACCGGCGACAACCGCGACCACCAACCCGATCAGCACCAGGGGCAGCAGAATCCAGGGCCTGCGCTTGTGCGCGACGGGTGTCGGTGGCGTGGGGGAGGGCGCGGCGGCGTAGATCGGAGGGCTGGCCGGTGCCGCCGCCTGGGGCGACGTCGGCGGACCATCGAGACCGGCGACGGCCGCGGCCACGTCATCCCACTGGTCGGCCTCGGGCACCCAGTGCCCGCCGTACGAGCGCGGGCTGTCCGCGATCGTCCGCCACCACGTCCGGCCCTGCTGGACGGGTTCGGGCTCGGGGCCGTGCAGTCGCTGGATCAGCACCACGCGGTCGACGTCAGCGGTCCGCGCCGCGCCGGCGACCTCGGCGCAGCCTTCGCCGTAGCCCACCAGGGTGATCTGCCGGGGCCGCGCCGCTGCCAGGTCAGTGAGCAACCGGTTGGCGGCGTGACCAGGTGCGTACCCCTGCAGCACCACGATCGCGAGCTGGTCGTTGCCGGCAAATTCCGCGGCGCGCTGCCTGAGCGCGGCCGCCAGTTCAACCTGCCAGCGATAGGACGGCGTCGGCTGGCCGCGGCCGTTGGGCACGTAGAACGTGACATGACTCGCCTGGTCAGGATCCCCGACGGCGATGCTGCAATATCCGTCCGGATCGAACCCGAGCATCAGCACGCGCGGCGGTGGCGGCTGCCCGGGTTGCTGCGGTAGCGGCGCGGCGGCCCGGGACAGCTCATGGACGATGTCGGACATCGGGTCGATTATCCCGCGCGCAGCAGCGCACGCGGCGACCCAACACGACCGCTATGACAGGCGTTCCACTTCCACGAAGACGATGGCTTCTGTGTCACCGCGATTTTCGACGGTGTGTTCGGAGCCTGCGGGCCGCGAATAACTCTGACCCGCGACGAGCTCCGCCACGATCTCGTCGCCGTCAGCCGTCACGACGTGCATCGTGTCGGTCACGAGCGGCACCACGACGTACTCGTATTCATGACGGTGCATCGGGATCGCGCCGCCGGGCTCGATGGTCCACTTGGTCACGCGGAACTGATCGTTGTGCAACTGGAGCTCACCGATGGAGCCCGTGGTCACGAGGTGTCGCCGCTCAGACGCAGTCGACGCAGATCTGTTGGTCGCCGCGCTGCAGTGCCATCCGATTGCGATGCTGCACCAGGAAGCAGCTTGAGCAGGTGAACTCGTTCGACTGCTTGGGCACCACCCGGACCGTCAGCTCTTCGCCCGTCAGATCGACATCTGGCAGGTCGAACGAATCGACCGCCTCGTCCTCGTCGATCACGGCGGTGTCCGTGCCGGCTCGTCGTTGCGTGGCCAGGACTTCGAGTGACTCGTCGGCGGACTCTTCAGAGTCCTTGGTGCGGGGCGCGTCGTAGTCGGTAGCCATGATTCGTCCTCCCTGTCGAGACCAACGCTTCGGCAACGCAGCGGTGGATCGGATTGTTCCCGCCCGACGCCGTGAGTAAACCGAGAGCCGCCAAACACGAGTACCCGGCTACTCGTGCCACGGGCATTGTGCCGTTCACATCATGTTCATGCAGGTAATTAGCCCTGGCGACACGCGGTCGTGTTCGGCGAGCCGGGGTGTGACGAAAGGCGCCGACATGCTGGAGAACCGACGATGAGCGCCGAGCAGCAGGCCGCGCTCGACGCGCTCTACGACCTGGACAACGTCGTCACGGTCAAGATCACCATGCCCCAGTCGGAGTGGGACGCGACACGTACCGAGGAGCCGGCCGGTGGACGCTGCAACTTCGACTGGACCGACGGCTCACGGTACAAGTGGCGCAAAGCGACCTCCGTGGAGATCTCGGGCACCAAGTTCCCCGCGCAGACCACCTTCACCGACGTCGGAATCAAGAAGAAGTCGTTCTGCGGTTCGATCGACGACCGGAAACCGTGCCTGCACGTCGACTTCGGCAAGTTCACCGACGCCAACGAAGGGCCGATCGAGAATCTGATCGGATCGCGTTATCTGACCCTCAACAACTCGATCCAGGATCCGGCCTTCATCCGGCAGCCACTCGGGTACCGGCTGCTCGGCATGGCCGGTCTACCGCACTCGCGATGCAACTTCGTCCGGGTGTTCGTCAACGGGAGGCCGGTGGGTGAGGGCATGCCGGGCGTGAACGCGCCCGGTGTCTACGTCAACGTCGAACCCATCATGAAGCGCTACATCGAGCGCAACTTCAGCGGCAACATGAAGGGCAATCTGTACGAGATCGAACACAACGACGACTTCGTGCGTGCCCGGCTGCCCTTCATCGCCACCGAATCGCTCTCGGAATTCGAGAACCAGGCCGACCTCAAACTCGCGATCGACCACGTCGCCGACCACGGGATCACCGGCGCGGCAGATGTATTCGACCTGGAGCAGTTCATCCGGGTGTATGCCATGGAGTTCTTCCTCAAACACTGGGACGGGTACTCCAACAACACCAACAACACCTACGTCTACAACGATGTGGCAGCGGTGGAGAACCCCGCAGTCGACAACGTCAAGTTCAAGCTGATCCCGTGGGGTATCGACCAGACGCTGCGCACCGACCACCGCTTCAAGCTGGGCGATACCGGCCTGGTCGCGCGATTGGTACGCAACGATCCCGGGCGTCGCGCGCAGTTGATCGAGCAGATCCGGACGTACCGCAGGGAGATCTTCGGTCGTGAAACACAGCAGCAGACCCTGAAGCCGCTGATCGATCAGATGGAGACGCTGCTGGTGAATCTCGGGGTACCCGACATCGTTTCGCAGATCGCGGTGGTCCGCCAGCAACTGCGGCTGGCGGAGTCCGCCGGGTACCTGTGTGCCGGCGTGCCCGACAACGCCGAGGTCTACGTGCTCAGCGAGGAGGGCAGCGCCTGCCTGCACGCCAGCAACACCGAGTCGATCCCGGCGGGCGCGGCCGCGCCGTTGAACTTCGAGGTCTACCACCTGCCACTGCGGGACGACAACGACAAATCGGACCTGTGGCTGGTCAACGACCTCGGCAGCGGAAAGTCCTTCATCAGCCAGGCATTCGGCCGTGCACTACACGCCAGCGCCACGTTGACCACGCCGCAGGGGCACAACTACCTCTACACGTGCCCGCCGAGCAACACCGATCACGCCGAGGAGTTCATCGTCGCGCCGTCGGCGTCGGTACCAGCCGATTTCGCCTATAGCGGGTACTTCCGGTTGGTCAGCGTGCGCACCAACCTGAAAGCGACCTTCGGCATGGACCTGACCCCCGCCGGGCGCGCCAGGGTCCACCAGGAACCGGTGGGCTCGCGCGTGTACTTCTACTGATCCCACGGGTCTTACCGCCGCCGCAACGGCGTCTGACCTAAGATGCGCACGTGGTAGCCGGTGCCTGGCTGGCCCACATTCCGGCGGCCACTGTCGGACGTCCCGGAATGGCCCACAGTGTCATTGCCCGCCCGTCGGTGATCGCGAAGTTGACCGAGGCGAGCGAGGGGCTGGTCGTCGTCAGCGCGCCCGCCGGCTATGGCAAGACCACCGCGGTGGCACTCTGGGACGAGTCCGACCCACGCGTGTTCGCGTGGGTTCGCCTCGACCACCTCGACAATGATCCCGCACATCTGCTGCTGCACCTGGCCACCGCGATGAGTCAGGTGAGCCGCGTAGACCCGAGGGTTGTGCACTACCTGCGCGGTGCGGGCCGCATAGTGCAAACCCAGCTGGTTCCCGCGCTGGTGCAGGCGCTCGAGGAGTGCGGACCGATCGTGCTCGTGCTCGATGATGTGCACGAATTGACTGCGCAGACCGCGGTCGACGCATTGCGTGCCGTGGTGGCCATGTCCCCGGCGTCGGCCACGCTGGCGCTGATCGGCCGTTGCGCCCCGCCCGTCGACCTTGCCCGGCGTCGGTTGCAGGGCCGCGTCGTCGAGATCGGCGCCGCCGAACTCAAGCTGTCGACCGCGGAAGGGGCCGCGGCATTCACGGCGGTCGGCAGTGGCGCCGATGACGCGACGGTGGCGCGCGTGCTGGACAAATGTGAAGGCTGGCCCGCCGGGGTTGTCATGGCGGCGTTGGCATTACGCGACGGTGCCACGGCGGACGCATTCACGGGCCGCCATCGCCTGGTTGCCGATTATCTGGTGGAGGAGGTGCTGAACCGCACCGATCCGGCGACTGCCACCTTCCTCATGGAATCTGCTGTGCTGGACCGGTTCTGCGCAGAGGAGTTGAACGAACTCCTGCACCGCGACGACTCCGCGACGATGCTGGACGCGATCGTCCGGTCCGGCAATCTGTTCTTGATTTCCCTTGACGATCAAGGGGTTTGGTACCGGTACCATCGATTGTTCGGGGATCTGCTGCGGGGACGGCTGCGCGACCGCGATCCGACCCGGTTCCGGATGCTCGCGACCAGGGCCGCTGATCAACTGGAACGCGGCGGCGACTTCGACGGAGCACTACTGCAGGCGCTGGCCGCCGACGATCACGCGCACGTGGCTGCGCTTGTCGGACGGGACGCGGTGCGGCTGGGATTCGACGGGCGCGCCGGGATCCTCGCTCGGCGCCTCAGCCTCATCGACGAGCAGACCTTCACCGAGTACCCCGACGCCGCGATCGCCCGGGCCTGGTTGGGCGTGACCACGGGCGATGCCGAGATGATTCAACGGTCGTTGCTTCTCGCGGGCAGCGCCGACCGTGGCGAACCGCTCGCCGACGGCACACCGGGGGTCGAAGTTGCTGCGGCACTGATCGGTTCGCTTGTCGGCGTCGGTGGTGTGCGTGAAGTCATCCGGCACGCCGAAACAGTGCGTGCCGCGGGTGACCACCTCAGGAATCCGTGGTGGGGCGCCGCAACCACGATGAAGGGCGCCGCGTTGGCGATGCTCGGTGACACCGCCGGTTCCCGTGCGCTGCTGGAGGCGGCCATGCCGGTGATCGACGATCTGTCCGGCTTCCAGGCCGCCGCGTTCGCGCATCTCGCGCTGCTCGACCTGGACGACGGAGACCTCGCGTCTGCTGTCGACCACAGCTCGGCGGCCCGCACGATCACCGATGCACGTGACTTGTGCGATGTCGTGCCGATGGTTGTCGTGTACGCCGTCGACAGCCTGGTCCGGGCGCGGCGCGGGGATGTTCCCGGGGCGAAATCGGCTGTGCGAGCGACAGAGCGGCTGCTCGGTCGCTTGGGCGATCTGTCCGCCCGCACCGCACTACTCGGCCATGTCCTGGTGGCAGGCACCGCAGTCGAGATCGACGACACCGAGCTGTGCGACCGGCATCTCGCCGCTGCGGCTCGCGCGCACCGACGTGAGCCGGACGCGGTCGACGTCGGACACCGACTGGAGCACGTCCGCGCGGTGGCGGCGGCCCGCGCCGCACGAGGCGTGCGGCCGGCGTTGACGACGGCGGAACTGCGTCTGCTACCGCACCTCGCGTCCCATCTGTCGTTGCAACGGATCGCCGACGAGCTGGTCATCAGCCGGGAAACCGTGAAAAGCCAGACGAAGTCGATCTACCGCAAGCTTTCCGTGGCGTCCCGCGATGCGGCCGTCGCCGAGGCTCGCCGCCTGGGCCTCCTCAACGCCCTTTAGCGAGCAGGCGGGCCGACGGCAACAGCATCAGGAACTCGACGATCAGCACCACCGTGATCATCACGATGACCCGCGGGTCGTCGAAGTTCTGCCCTGCGACCACGAACGCCGCGGCGGCGTTGCGCTGGGCGGTTCCGAGTGCCAGCACGCCGCGGGTGCCCTTCCCCGACCCACGTAGCAGCCAACCGATCCCGAAACACACCACGGTGTACAGCACCGCGGCCAAGATCGCGAACGTGCCGAAAACCGATAGCACGCTGCGGAAGTGGGCGGCGATTGTGAGCACCACCACGAGCACCATGCTGACGTTCGACACCCATCCGACGGCCGGGCGGAGCCGTCCGGCGACGACCGGACCGCGGGACCGCAACGCCAGTCCGACGCCAAGCGGTATCAGCATCAGCACGATCAGCGACGACGCGATCTTCAGCGGGTTCACCGCGGTGCCCTGCAGGAACAACGGCAGGGTCACCGGCACATAGCCCACCGTGACGACCATCAACAGGACCATCAGGCCGACCGCAAACCCCAAGTCCGCCTTAGCGAATTCGGCCAGCTTGATCAGGAACGGGGCGCCTGCCGCCAGCCCGCACAGCAGCAGCCCGATCCCGAACGGTTCGTCGAGACCGAGCATGCGCCAGAGCGCAAAGGCAGCCAACGGTGCCAGCACGAAATTCGCGGCGAGCGAC
Source organism: Mycolicibacterium mageritense (assembly GCF_010727475.1). Lineage (NCBI taxonomy): Bacteria > Bacillati > Actinomycetota > Actinomycetes > Mycobacteriales > Mycobacteriaceae > Mycobacterium > Mycolicibacterium mageritense. The sequence goes on along the minus strand of NZ_AP022567.1, from coordinate 690,170 downwards.
AACGCGACCAAGCGGGCGTTCTTGAGCGGTGTGAGGATCTGCCCGACGGTGAGACTCAGCCCGACACCCAGCGTGCTGGACACCACGAACACCACGACCGCGATGTTCGAGCCCTGGATGAGAAGCGCGTTCACCGCATCGTGACGAGGTTGCGCCAGAAGAACTTCAGGCTGTCGGTGCCGCCGAACAAAGTCGTGAAATGTGTCGAGTCGACGAGCACGATGTCACCGGCCCGCTCGCCGGTGGGCGGCATCCAGATGAGCGAGTTGAACTCGGTGTTGCCCGCCGCGGTGAACGGATGGGGCCGGTTCGGGTCCACCCGTTGCCGGCCCAACACCCGCAGGTTCTCACTCTCCGGGGCGGTGAGTTCGTAATGCGGGAGGTGCGGGTGGAAGTTCAGGGTGGTCACCTCGGAGAGGAGTCCGGGCGCGTCGAGATCGCGAAAGCCCGTCAGTGGTGCAATCGCGTTGGTGCCCTCGACCACCGCGGGCCGCAGCCCCCACTTGTTGTGTACGGGCACATCGAGCGCGGTCATGAGCGAGCGGGTGTACTCGCCGAACCGCTGTTGCCGGGGCACCAGGGCATCCCCATGGTGGAGGTACTCGATCTGGCGTTGCTCGAGGTCATCGGTGAAGCCGACGTCGTGGTGCGGGGCCAGCAGCAGACAGGTGCCCTCGCGGCGCAACCATTGCTTGATCGCGGCGATCTCGTCGGCCCCGGCGTGTTCGTCGGCGGCCAGATGATCGAGGCCGAACACCATCAGCGTGTCGGTGTCGGCGAGGATCCGGTCGTCGATGGGCAGCCGGTACCCGGCCTGGTCGACCCGTTGGAAGACCGCGACGGGATGGCCGGTGACCTCTCCGGCGAGCTCCTGGAACGACAACGTCGAGCGGTGGAACAGTTCCAGTGTTCCGTCGATGCCCTGCAGGAAGTTCGCGGCGTCGTACTCGGGCGTTTCGTATGCGGGCCAAGCCACCCGGCGGACTTCGGTGATGGTCGAGAAGCGGTTGTCCAGCACCGTCAGATCACGTTGGGCCTCCCACGGATAGCTCCACGTCCAGTAGATGCTGACCCGGCGTCCCCCGCTGTGCGGGCGGGCGACGTGGGCCTGGTTGTAGGTGCGGGCGTACGGCAGGGTGGCCGCCATGGTGTCTCCTAATTTTCCAAGCTTGTGAGATAGCGCAGCGCGCCAAGGCCGGGCAGGAAGAAATATGCCCCGCCACGCAGCGTCGTGAACGCTGGTAAACCTTTGTGTACCTTGCGGATCGGCTTCTTGGGAATCTTGAATTCCAGGGTGCCGTCCTGCGTGCCGCAGATGGGGTCGTGCTCGTTGCCGAGCTCGTGGAACGATTTGTCGTTGATCCATACGTTCTGGGCGAATTCGAACTGGCGCACGAGGCTCGCGCAGATGATGAACGCCGCGATGCCCCGCTCGACCCCGTCGTCCGGAGCGCCCTCGGGCAGGGCCGGGCCGTAGGTGGCACCCCGTCGGATCATCCGACGCCGGTTCATGTTGTGTGCGGTGTCGCGCGGGTTGAGCCTGCGGGCATGCGCCCCGAGCGGGCACGCGTAGCCGTGCGGATCCATTTCTCCGTAATTGAAATCGTTGTTGCGCATCGGATCTGCGCCAAGTTCGGGGTCGTCGTGTTCGGGTGCGAGCACCAGTGGCGCACCGCTGCGCCAGCGGCCCATGAACTTGGCCGCAAGCAGTTCTTCGCCCTCGGGTGTGTCGGCGTTCTGCTTCAGGTAGTTCCGGAACAGCCCGACGTGCTCCTCCAGCCTGCGGTAGGCCAGGTAGCTCCCGTTGCGGGAAAGTGCCTCGGGGACAGTGCGATCGGTGACACCTTCCTCATCCGGATAGCCGAGGATGAACTCGCCCGGCTCCAGAGGGGCACCGGATCCCGGGGTCGGATCTTCGCCGGATCCCTTCATGACAGGCTGGGACATGCGATCCCGGAAGCCGAAGTGATCGTGCGCGTAGTTGAACGGCGGACTTGCGTTGAGATCGAGGTGCGACAACGACCGCACACCGGGGCAGCGGGCCAACAGCTTGTCGTGTTCGCCCACACATCGGATGCGTTCGGCTTCGTCGCGCGCGAACAGGATCACGATCGCGTGCAGATCGGCTCCGGCAAGTCCGCCCACCCAGTGCTCAGGCGCGGCTGCACCGGTATCACCGAGAATGTCTGCCCGCGACGCCATGCCTTCCCGAAATTCGTCCGGGAAACTCGCCAGAGACTCCTCGTCGACACCCAGCGCACGCAGTCCGTTCCAGGTGAACGCCAGAGTCACCCAGCGCTTGGAATCGTCGACCGTGCCCTGCACTTGGGCGGCTGACTGCGCGAGCGGGACCATCTCGGCCAACCAGGCTCGCCCCGCCTCAGGCGTGTCGAACGTCAGGAACTCATAGCGTCCGGTCAGGGCGGGAGTGCGGGTCAGCAGGATGTGCTGGATGTCGTCGAATTCGAGCGCGGTCACTGCATCTGGTCCAGCATGTCGGAGAACGCTGCCTTGAGCCGTAGGGCCTTCTTGATCTCGTCCGACGTGACATACGGGTACTCGCCGTATTCGAGGAAGCTCGGTACCTGGTGGTCACGGACGAATTTGATGAACGACTCCGGGTTGGTCTTCCAGTCCTCGGGGAAGCCTTCCAGATTGGTGAACACCGTGGTGATGCCCGTCTGGCTGAAGAGCTGGACGGCGTCTTCGGTGTACTTGTCGAAGTCGGTGTCGAAGATGCCCTGGTACTGGAAATGTAGACCGGAGCCGACATCGAACAATTGCCAACGCAAGTAGTGCAGGCGCAGCGGCGCCAAAACGTCGGGGCTACCGGCCACCGCCTCCTCGATCTGCTTGCCGTACGCGCGGATCGCGTCTTCTCGCCCTTCCTTGACCTTGGCGATGATCGAGAAGCCGTAGCAGGCCGGGGTGCGGGGATAAACGGGGCCGTACCGACCTCGCGTCAGCTCGAAATAGCCTTCCTTCGGGATGGCTTGAGCCGCCGGCTTGGACCAGATCTCGTCGTGTGTGGACATGAACAAACCTCCCGGTCTCCGGTGGAACTTACGGGACCGACAGTATGCTCGCGCCGGTTGCCCGGCGTCCCCCAAACCGGGGGAAATTCCCCCCGATTTCGTTCGCGTTGAGCCAAACCGTGGTGGCGCACGGACCGATGCCGCACCGTGGTGAACGTGTCTGTTGACGTGGTGAAGCTGGGCGCGAACATCGGCGCCCGCATAGACGGAGTCGAACTCGGCGGTGATCTGGATCCGGCCACCGTGGCCGCCATCAACGATGCGCTGCTCGAACACAAGGTGATCTTCTTTCGCGGGCAACACCACCTCGACGACGACGGCCAGCTGGCGTTCGCCCGCCTGTTGGGCACACCGACCATCGCGCATCCCACCGTCACGTCGCGCGGTGAAACCGTCCTACCGATCGACTCGCGCTACGACAAGGCCAACAGCTGGCACACCGACGTGACGTTCGTGGACCGGATCCCGAAAGCGTCACTGCTGCGGGCGGTTACCCTGCCGAGCTACGGCGGCACGACGACGTGGGCATCGACCGAGGCGGCCTACGAGGCTTTGCCCGCGCCGCTTCGTGCCCTGGTGGAGAACCTGTGGGCCGTGCACACCAACCAGTACGACTACGCCGCCGACTACGACGGCCGCCACGAAGAGCTCGCCGACACCGAACGCGAATACCGCGACGAGTTTCGCTCGGAGTACTTCGAGACCGAGCACCCGGTGGTGCGGGTGCACCCAGAGACCGGCAAGCGGGTGCTGGTGCTCGGGCACTTCATCAAGCAGTTCGTCGGTCTCGGTGCCGCCGAGTCGGCGACGCTGTTCCAGCTCCTGCAGAACCGGGTCACCAAGCTGGAGAACACGATTCGGTGGAATTGGGAGCAGGGCGACCTGGCCATCTGGGACAACCGCGCCACGCAGCACTACGCGGTGTCCGACTACGACAACCAGTTCCGCCGGCTCAGCCGCATCACGCTCGCCGGTGACATCCCCGTCGACATCCACGGTGAACGCAGCCGCGTGATCGCCGGCGATGCCTCCCATTACGCCGACGTCGTCACCCCGGTGGCGCTGGCAAGCTGAGCACCCTACAGTCATCGGCGTGTATGACGACGCCGCAGGCACCGACGACGAATTCGCGACCGAAGTCGAATTGGACGACCCGGATCTGGACGACTCAGACCTCGACGACCAAGATTCCAACGGCCAGGTGCTGTCGATCCGCCGGGCCAACGGCGAAGAGATCGTGACCATCGTCGCGCAGGACGATCAATGGAACGTCGACCTGCAACCGGGCGGCGTCATCCAAGATGCGTTCCTCGGTTCTCGTCGGGACACGCCGGTGTGGGTGAGCGCGCTCGAAGGCCAGATCGAGCGCGACGACGACGGCACATACGTCATCCGCGTCGACTGAGCCGGCGGTTGCCGAAACCCCACGAGCCCGCTCACTGACCCGAGAACTCCGCCGCATACCGCATCGATTCGAGATTCCGACGCGATTGCGCCGGTTTTGCTGCGGAGCGCGCTTGCGCGGCGCACAATGCTGATGGTCGGGGACCAACCAGCATCACCGGTGCGTCGGAGGGGTTCTCGTGCGGCGATTTGTGCGCTCATCGGCAGTCGTGGTGCTGTCGCTGGCTTCCACCGTGGCCTTGATCGGTACCCAGGCGATGGCGCCGCTGGTCTTGCTGACCGCGACGGCGTTGATCATGGGTGGCACCGGCCATTCACTCGGCACGCCACAGGACAGCCCAGAATTCATCGACAGCTACACCGCGGACGCCAACAACGACTACATCGTGCTGACCGGCTTCTGCGGGGCCGAATCCTGCACGCCCACTGCCGTTGCCACGCCCGAGGAATTCATGCCGGTGTCGGGCACCATGCCGTTCGACCAGTCGGTCGCGCAGGGCACGATCAACCTCGACCGGGCGATCAAGGCGCAACCGGCGGGCACCGAGATGGTGGTGTTCGGGTACTCGCAGAGCGCCCGGATCGCGTCGATCGAGAAGGCGAACCTGGCCGCCGAAGGCTCGACGCTTCCGGTGGCGTTCGTGTTGATCGGCAATCCCAACCGGCCGAACGGCGGAATCCTGTCCCGCTTCGAGGGACTCGAAATACCCATCATGGGAATCACTTTCGACGGGCCGACACCCACCGACACCGATTTCAAGACCGTGGACGTGACCCGCCAGTACGACGGCTGGTCGGACTTCCCGCTCAATCCGCTCAACCCGTTCGCGACGGCCAACGCCGTCGCGGGCATCCACTACCTGCACTCCGACTACCAGAGCGTGGGGCTGGGCAACGCGGTCTACCAGGGTTCCTACGGAGACACGCAGTACTACCTGATTCCCAGCAACCGGCTGCCGCTGTTGATGCCGTTGGCCGAGGCCGGGGTGCCCAGCCCGGTGCTCGCCGTGGCCGACGCGCCACTGCGGGTTCTCGTGGAGACCGGATACGACCGGACCGTCAGCCCTGGCGAACCGACGAAGGCCGCGCTGCTGTATTTCCCGAATCCCGCACAAACGGGCGTCAACTTCATCATCGCGATCCCGACCGGCCTCGACGACGGAGCAGACGAGGCGGCCAACATCCGGCCGTTCGGCACTCCGCCGGTGGATCAGCGGAGTCCCTACGGCGTGGGTGGACCGCCGGTCAACACGGGCGACTTCGATGCCACCGGAGCCCCGGTCGCCACCACACCGGCGGCGGTTGCGCCGAGCGCTCAACCGCCCGCCGCGAAACCGACCGCACCCACGCTGCCGTTCGGGCCTCAGGCCGTCGCACCGCAACGTTCGAACCCGCCGATTGCTCCTTCGGTCGCTGCCCCGAAAGCCGAGGCGCCTGCGGCACCGGTGAATGCGGCGCCAAAACACGACCTGCCGATTCCGTGGGCCCGCCACGTCGAGAGCGTGCCTGCGCAGATGCCACCGGCGGAGAAGCTCGAAATGCCTACGCAGGCGCCAATTCCCGCGAGAGTTGTCGACCGTGTGCCGGTGGATCTTCCAGCACCTGTGGTGGATCCGCCCGACATTCCGGAGGTGCTGCCTGCGCCGCCGGTAGAACAGGCGCCCGTGGTGCCGGACTTGCCGTGGCCTGCTGCGCCGCCGCCGGTCTTGGCGCCCCCGCCCATGCCCGTGTTGCCCGCGTTGCCCGCCCCGCCGCCGATGCCGGCTCTGCCCAATTTCGGCGGGTTCCGGCTGCCGTTCTGACCTCAACGGGCCGGATGTATCTCACATCGTGGACGCCGTCGCGGCCGACGGTGCTGCCCACGCTTCGGAGTGGAATCCGTGCTTTACAGACCCCTCCGTATCGACAGCGAACTCGACACGTTTGGAGTTTTGTAAACGCCGCGTTGCTGGCGGCGTGGTGTCAGGGAGTGCCAGTTCTTAGCTGATGAGCCGGACTGTGCGCCCCGACACGTCTGGCCGGCAAAGTGACCTGGAGCATAGCCAAAGCATGTTACTGGCCAGTAAGAAGTGGGTGCGGGCCGTTGTGGCGCCATGGCCTGGCAACGTCGCCCCACGGGCGCGTCGCGCCGCGGGTGGGCGGGCTTCCGCTTTGCATCCGGCCGTGATGCTTGCCGATGCAACAAGTTAGCCCAGCCGACTCGAGAATTGGCCGGAGCGAATTTATAGCAAACAACGAAAACAATGCCGAAAAGCCTGTGGCATTGCAACGACGTGCTAAATACGCGATCTACGTGCAATTTTTGCTTGCTTTTAACTTACCCTCAGGTAAGTTCTGTGCTTCGGGGGTTGGATTAGCAAAGGAGTCTCAATGCAGTTAGCTGTTCGCTCGTATCTCGCGACGGGCGTCGCGGTTGCGGGTGTTGGAGCTATGGCCGTCAGCCCGGTCGCTCCGCCGATGCCGGATGTGCAGGTGCCGGCGATCCACTCGTCGGCAGCGGTCGAGCTGTCGGCGCTGGCGAACCCGATCGAAGAGTTCGGCACGGTCTTCGGTACGACGTTCCAGAATGTGGTGGCACTGGCTCAGCAGATCTCGGCCGATCCGGCACCGATCCTGTCGCAGATCGTCCAAAACCAGCTCACCAGTGCGGCCGCAGTCGGCGCGTTCGTGCAGGCCTTCGGCGGCAGCCTGGGCGGAGCGTTGGCCGAGGCGCCCGAGCAGTTCCAAGAAGCGCTCGCGCAGTTGGCCGAGGGCCACGTCACGCAGGCTCTGACGACCGTGCAGAACGCCATCCTCGGCCCGGTTGTGCAGGCGGTCTTCGACACGCTGTTCATCAACCCGGAGCTGTGGGCGGGTTTCCAGAATGCGCTCCGGCAACCGATCGCCAACGCTCTCGCAGTGGTCGACCTCATCAGCCCGGACAACATCGTGAACCTGCTGGGGCCGCTGCTGGCACCCGTCACGGTCATCGGCGACGTGACCACGGCGGTCGGCGCGGCCGGAGACAACATCTTCGCGGGGATCAAGGGCGGAGATGCCGAGCAGGTTGCCAATGCGCTGCTGCATCTCGGTCCCAACCTGACCAACGCGATCCTCAACGGCGACCCCCTGACGGGATCCGCGGGCCTGCTCGGGCCCAACGGGATCGTCAAAGGCCTGCTCACGATTCGTGATCTGGTGGCTGCCGCCATCACGCCGGCGCAGACCACGTCGGCACTCGCCGAGGTCGCATCGGCTGACGTCGTCACCGCGAAGCCTGCCGTCACCACCGTCACGCTCGATGTGGCTCCCGCGGTCAAGGAGATCGAAGCTCCGAAGACTCAGGCCGAAACCAAAGCGGCCGAGACTGTTTCGGCCGTCGACGCCTCGACCGCCACGGAAACCGCACCCGGCGAAACCGTCGCAACCCCGGTGAAGGAGACCACGACCACCGAGACCGCTGCGACGGAAGAAGCGGCGGCCGAGACGCCCGCCAAGACCGACACCGCTTCGCAGGAGGCGGGACAGGTCAAGGAAAGCCCCAAGGCCGTGCCCGGTAAGACGGGTACGTCCACCACCAAGAAGGCCAACCCGCTCAAGGACGTCGGCGACGGCATCCGCGGCGCGCTTAAGAACATCGGCAAGGGCCTCAAGGACGCGGTCTCCAACGGCGGCACGGCCAAGCCGGCCAAGTCCGAAGGATCTACGGGCTCGAGCAGTACGGGCGGGTCGACGTCGGGCGGCGGGTCCACCTCCGGTGGATCGTCCTCCGGCGGAGCGTCGTCAGGCGGCGGTGAATAGTCGTCACGATCGTGATGTGGCTCCCTTCCCGCGGGAAGGGAGCCACATCTGTCGAGGTCACCATCTACGCGAGAGCGCGTCCGGCCGGGCGGCCCGCCCTGGGATGTGCCTGCCCTGGCTGGGACGCGGGAAACAACTGCACGACCGCACTGCGGCGGCGATACTGCCTGAGTAACCCGAGAGATCAGGGAGAGCGGCAGTGGACTCGCGCGTCGGTTCGACGTTCGGCAAATACACCATCACCCGCCTGCTCGGCAAGGGTGGGATGGGGGAGGTGTACGAGGCGTTCGACACCGAGAAGAACCGCACGGTCGCGCTGAAGATCCTCGCCGACGCCTACTCGCACGACACCACGTTCCGGACCCGGTTTCAGCGGGAATCCCACGCCGCGGCAATCCTTCAGGAACCCCACGTCATTCCGATCCACGACTGGGGTGAGATCGACGGCAACCTCTACATCGACATGCGGCTGGTGCAGGGCCGGACGCTCGCCGAGTTGATCGAGGACGGCCCGCTCACACCGGCGCGCGCTGTGGGCATCGTCGGCCAGATCGCCGCCGCACTGGATGCCGCGCACGCCGAGGGGCTGATACACCGCGACATCAAGCCGCAGAACATCATCGTCACGCCTGCCGATTTCGCCTACCTCGTCGACTTCGGGATCGCGGAGACCAAGGGAGATGCGAAGCTGACCACGGCGGGCAGCCGGATCGGCACCATGAATTACATGGCGCCCGAACGGTTCAGCGGCCAGCAGGTCACCTCTGCCGTCGACACCTATTCGTTGGCGTGTGTCCTGTACGAAACCCTCACCGGGGAAACGCCGTTCGAGACCGGCAGCCTGGAGAGCCTGTTCGCCGCGCACCTCGCGACCCCGCCGCCGCGGCCGAGCGCAGCCAATCCCGATGTGCCCGCCGCACTCGACGACGTCATCGCGCGCGGTATGGCCAAGGATCCCGACGACCGGTACGGAACCGCGGGCGGTCTGGCGCGCGCGGCGCACCGGGCTTTGCAGACGGGGGCAGACACCGCGACGGCTGTGCATCCGGTGACCGAGGTGTCGCCCGCGCCCGCGCCGGACACTCCGCGACGCGACAGGGGCTGGCTGCTGCCGTCGGTGATCGCCGTCGCCGCGGCGCTGATCCTCGGCGGCATCGGCGTGGTCATCGGCATACTCGTGCAGGACGATCCGGTCGCCGGGCCGGCCGCGTCGACGACCGAGCCGCCCCGCCCGGCGGCGGGTGGTCGCCCGCCTCTGGTGACCGGGCCCGATCAGAGCAGCCTGCACCAGTCCTGCGATGACGGCTTCACCGTGAGCACTGCCGGCGGGTTCGGCAGCCGCGCGGGGCGCGGATCCCCTGAAACGTCATGTGTTTTCACCGACAGCGTGCTCACGTCGTACTGGGCCGCGTACGGCAACGCGAGCCCGTTGCCGCGCGCCGTTTCGGCGCCCGGCGCGGTCGACTGCAGCAGGGTGCCGGGAGCGCTGTGCGACGGATCGAACTTCCTCCTGCACTGCCGCCAGCTGCCCGACGAGGGCTGGATCACGTGCACCGGCGGCAAGAACGCGCGCGTCTACCTGTGGTGACCGGCCTCGTCAGCCCGCGCAGCGGCCGGCAGGCAGCGTGTCGAGGTGCGACGTGAGCCACGCCGCCATCGCGCTGAGTGCCGCGGTGCCGTCGTCGAACGTGCCCGATGCGGGCAACGCCGCGAGTGCGACCGCGGTCAGGCCGTTCGGCGTGGCGATGACTCCGAGTTGACGAACCAGGTACCTCCCGTTGGGCGCCGGGCCCCAGCCGCCCTTGAACCGGCTGTCGGGCATGCTGCCGAGGCCCCACTTCTGGTCGGCCTCAACGTGTCTCATCAAGTCGAACACCGGCGCATTGGCGTTGTCGCACACCGCGGCCGCGGTGAACCGGACCTGGTCGGCCAGCGGCCAGTCGGTCTGGCCGGACGCGCTGTACTCGGGGCGCACCCGGTGGGATTGCACAATGGTCGGGTCACCGTATTCCCGCAGCACGGCTTCGACCTTCTGCGCGGCCGCGGCCGGCTCGCCCAGGCTCGCCCAAATCGACTCGGCGGCATCGTTGTCCGACGCGGTGATGGTCGCGGACATGGCGGGCGTCACCGCCGGCGGATGCTCCTGGCGCAATGCCGCGATGACCAGCGGGATCTTGATGGTCGACCACGCCGGTCCAGTCTGCCAGTCGCCCAACACCATCGGCTGCCGACCGGTGCCGACCGGGCCGAACGCCACCCCGCCGGCCACCTGCAGTCTCGCTTGCAGCGCGGCGAAGTCGGCGACGAGGCGGTCTGTGGGGACGACGGCCGGCTGCGCGGCGGGCGGTGTCGGTTGGTGTCTCAGCTGCCGCCCGACCATCACCCCGCCGGCCAGCATCATCACGCCGAACAGCACCGCGGCGGTGATCAGCCACACCCGGTGGCTCTGGGCCGCCCACGGCATCACGGTGCGGTGTCGGACAGCTCGAAGGTGAACTCGTGGCCGCAGATCCGGATGTGGTCACCGTGGTCGAGCGTCGCGCTGGGCCGCAACCGTTGGTGGCGCACCTCGACGCCGTTGGCCGATCGCAGATCGGTGATCATGAAACTGCTCCCGGTATCGATGATCACCGCGTGGTGGCGGCTGACGTCGGCGTCGTCGAGCACGATGTCGTTGTCGGGTAGGCGCCCGATGCGAGTGGCGGCGGGCAGTAGCGGATACCTGCGCCCCGACGAATCGCGCAATACCGCTACCGCGGAACCACTTTCGGCCGTCCGGCGCCCGGTGCTCACGGTGTGGGCCGCGGTCGCCATCGCGGCCCGACGGATGTCGAGGCGTTCCTGGCGCAGGATGCGTCCATGCAGTGTGGTGAGGGTGGGCCCGGGATCGATGCCGAGATCATCGGCCAGCGTTGCCTTGAGCCGCCGATAGGCGTCGAGCGCATCGGACTGGCGCTCGGCGACATAGTAGGCCGTGATCAATTGGGCCCACACGGGCTCGCGGTAGGGATGTTGGGACGCCAGCAGTTCGAGATCGCCGATCACTCCGGCCGCGCGGCCACAGGCGATCTCGGCCTCGGCGCGCGACGTCGCAGCGAGCACCTGTTCTTCGGTCAGCGCGGCCGCGAAGGCCGCGGCGAACGCGAAGTCCCGCAAGTCTTCGAGGACCGGCCCGCGCCATTCGGCCAGGGCTGCCGACAACTTCGTGGCGGCCACCTCGAACCGGCCCGCCGCCGCGGCGTGCAAACCCGCCGTCTTCGCGGCCGTGAACCGGTCCAGATCGCACGCGCCTTCACCGACGTCGAGCCGGTATCCCGGCGGGACACTGGCCAGCGCGGTGCCCAGCAAGCGTCGCAGGTTGGACACATGGGTGTGGATCGTGGCCCGGGCTGCCGGCACCGGCGCCTGATCCCACACCGCGTCGATCAGTGACTCGGTGCCGACGACGCGATTGCGGTTCATCAGCAGCACCGCCAGCACCGCGCGTTGCTTGGGGGTACCCAGCGGGGCAGGTTTTGCGTCGACGGTGAGCAGCAGCGGCCCGAGCAGACCGAACCCGAAGTGGGCTGCCGCCATCGCCGACCCTTTCCCATCCTCGGAGTATCCGCCGCCGATCCCATTGTGACGGACCCTCGAGGTGCCGCAAGAACTCATTGAGAATCCTGCAAGACGCTCGTCCCAACCTGGTGGCACTGGCACCAGGGAAGGGCACCGAAATGACCACACTCTCGCATTCGTCAACCGGACTGTCCGAGCTGGCGCCGCTGTTCGACACCCTGGCCGGTGTCGCGATACGCGGTGAGCTGCCGGACCACGATCTGCTGACCCGAGTCGCACACGTGCGGGCGGTGCTCGACGCGGCAGCGCCACCACCCAACGACGGTGAACCATATTCGCGCACGATCCTGCGGGTCGACGACGACGTCGAGATCATGCTCGCGCGATGGCGGCCGGGGGACCGCTGCGCGCCGCATGACCACGGCGGTGCCGGCGGCTTCGTCATAGTGCTGGACGGCGAGTTCGACGAACGCCGATTCGCGTGGGACAGTGCGCAATTGACCGTTGCCGAGAACGCCACCAGGTGCACCGGGACCGCGATGTCGATCACGAGCGACGTGATCCACGACATGGGCGCCGCGGACGGCGGCCTTACCCTGCATCTGTACAGCCCGCCCGCCACCAGCATGCGGGTGTTCGACCTCGACCGAAGTGAGGCGCTCGAGCTGGTGGGAAACTACGGGGCCTGGATCCCGGAGGGGGTGCACCCCCGCGTCCCTTTTGCGCGTATCGCACCTGAATCGCAAGGTGCACCGGTGATCTGGGTCGCGCACACCACGCACTACCGCGGCGGCTCCGCGGAGTTCGCGGTCGCCGCGGCCACCATGGCCCGCGAACTGGCCGCGGCGCACCCCGATGCCGAGGTGATCGTCTCCGGCCTGCACCACAAGGCCGACTTCACCGCCGAACTCACCCGGCTTGCCGACACCGGCCGCGTCATCAGCCAATTGCACCTCATCAGCCATTCCGGCATGTACGGGCCGATGTTCGGTTCGACCGGCTGGCCCGAGCAGTTCTCACCGCATGAATGGCGAACGCTGACAATCCCGTTCGCCGCCGACGGCGCGGCCTATTTCCACGCGTGCCGCACCGCCCGCTGGTTCGCACCGTTCTTCGCCGACGTCTTCGGGGTGCCCACGTCCGGCAACCGCAACTACACCACGGTGTCGGCCCGACGAGACCGGTTCTCGTGGGCCGGGCGCCGGCCGGCGGCCCGGCGGGATCTCTATCTGATCGACACACCGGGCCGGAAGTCGCACGGCTGGGCAGGTTCGGTCCGCAAATACCTGGGCAGCCCTGCCGCGCCGCTCGTGCGCAGCATGCCGGCGCCCGGAAAGCCGGCCGGGACATATGACCCCGTGGCCGCGCTCTACGACCGCGCCTATGCCGACATCAGGGTCCGCGCAGCCGAATGGCAGTGGGTGTCCGACCGGGCCGCGCATGCCGGGGCCGAGCTGGGCCGCGCGCTGCGGGTGCTGGAGATCGGCTGCGGGACCGGGGCATTGCTGCGCGCCCTCGACGAGGAAGGTGTCATCGATTTCGGGATCGGCGTCGACACGTCGACACCGATGCTGGACCGGGCGCGCGCCCACAACCCGGACCGTTCGCGGTTGCGGTTCATGTCGGTCGATGGCCCCGCCCTCGACGTGCCCGACGACCACGTCGACGTGGTGATCTCGTTCCTGTCCTTCCGGTACCTCGACTGGGATCCGATCATGGCCGAGATCCGGCGCGTCCTGGTTCCCGGTGGGCGGCTCTGGGTGGTCGACATGGTCGAGCATCCCGTGCGTTTCCGCGAGGTGGGTGTCCTGGCCCGAACGGCGGCTGCGCACGTCAGGGTGCGCCGGGCCCGACCGCAGTTCGATGCCGACCTGGCCGCCCTGACCACCCACCCGGACTGGCAGGAGATGCGGCGGTACAACCCGATTCGCGCCGAGCACGAGTACCGGTGGTACTTCGCGAGTCGCTTCCCGGGCACGCGGCTGGACCTGCTGACCGCGACCCCGTCACAGCGCGTCGTGGCCTTCGATTCCGGTCCCCTGGCCAAGGGGACCACGGCACCGCTCACCTACCCGTGATGCTCGGCGTCATCGACTGGGGCATCGGCGGAATCGGCGTGGTGCAGGCCCTCGACCGCTCGGCACCCGGCCTGCCGGTGCTCTACTGGTCCGACGCCGGCGCCACCCCATATGGCCGAATGCGCACGGCTGAGTTGTCCGCCCGGCTCTCCTCGGTGATCGAGGCGCTGGCCGGGCTCGGCGCCACCGAGGTGGTGCTCGCCTGCAACGCGGCCAGCACCGTGACAGACCGGCTGGGCTCGGCGGCCCTGCCCGTCGAGGGCATCATCGACCACGGCATCTCCTCGGTGCCCGACGAGCTCACCGGGCCCGTCGGTGTCGTGGCCGGACGGCGCACGATCGCGAGCGGTCACTATCGGCGCGGGCTCGCCAGGCCAGGCAGGCGCGTACTGTCCCGGGTGGCGCAGCCGTTGTCCGCCCATATCGAGGCCGGCCGTGTCGGGTCGGCGCCATTCCGTGCCGACCTGGCCCGAATCGTCGCACCGCTGCGCGCAACGCAGGCCCTGGTGCTGGCCTGCACGCATTACCCGGCGGCCGCCGAGTGGTTCGCGGCCGCGCTGCCGGGCGTCACGCTGATCGACCCGGCCGACCGGCTGGCCGCCGCCGTGGCCGCGCGCCACCCGTCGGCTCGCACGGGCCCGCCGGCCGAGCGGGTCTACGTCACCACGGGTGACCCGGATGCGATGCGCCGCGGCGCTGCCACGGCCTGGGGCGTCGAGCTGACCGCGTCCGCGCGTTGAGAATCCTGCAAGAAGGCGATCGCAAGCTCGGTGCCATGAGGACCACATTCATCGCGGCACTGTCCGTCGCCACCGCGCTGTCATCGGCGGCCGTCGCCCACGCAGGCAACGATCACTACCAATTCCTTTCTCCGACAGGGAACATCGCCTGCACCATGGACAGCTCCGGACCGGCTTACGCGGTCTGCAAGGTGCGTGAGCACGTCTGGCCGACACCGGCAACCGGAAGCTGTGAGCTCGCGTCGGTCCCGGGAACCACCGGTAAACCCGGCGCGGATCTGCAGCTCGCCGAGGGGGACCGGCCGTGCCTGGGTTCGAACATCGGACAAGTCTTCTTCGACGGCCCCGACGCCCCGGCCAGTCTCGACTACGGCCGGAGCTACATCGCGGGCACGATCACATGCGGCACCGAACCCTCGGGCGTCACCTGCACGGATGCCCGCACCGGGCACTACTTCCGGGTATCGCGCGAGTCCTACGAGCTCGGCTGAACCAGCGATGCGGCCCGACTGCTCACGGCTTGGTCAGGACCGTGGCCACCTCGGTCAGGGCCGCCAGATGGTCGTCGACCGTGCGCAGTCCTGCGCCCATGGTGTTGATCGCCAGGTGTGAGGCGCCCGCGTCCGCCCACGCGGTGATCTCACCGAAGACGGCGTCGACATCGCCGCGCCAGTTGGCCCGGCCCTCCATGCCGATCTCGGCGGGATCCCGGCCGACGTCGACGGCTGCCTTCTCGACGACCGCGCGAGCCGCGTCGAGCTGAGGTCCGGGTGCCATCATGGGAAACCAGCCGTCGGCCAGGCGGCCCGCGCGCCGGTAGCCGGCCTCTGACGCCGAGCCGATCCACACCGGGATGGGGCGCTGCACCGGAAGCGGCGCCAGTCCCGCGCCGGTGACGCTGTGATGGTCACCGGCGAAGGTCACCGACCGCTCGGTCCACAGCTTGCGCAGCAGTTCGATCTGTTCTGCCGAGCGTTTGCCGCGGTTGCTGAAATCCTCGCCGAGCGCCTCATATTCGACCGCATTCCAACCGATCCCGACGCCCAGCCGCAACCGGCCACCGCTGAGCAGGTCGACCTCGGCGGATTGTTTGGCCACCAGGGTGGTCTGCCGCTGGGGCAGGATGATCACCCCGGTCACCAGCTCCACGTGGGTGGTGACGGCCGCGACATAGCCGAACATCACCAGCGGCTCGTGGAACGTGGTGTCGATGTCGTACGGGCCGTTCCAGCCGCTGTGCACCGTGGGATCGGCGCCGACGACGTGGTCGTAGGCCAGGATGTGCGTGTAGCCGAGTTCTTCCACCCGCTGCGCGTAGGCGCGAACTGCGCCGGGATCGCCACCGAGTTCGGTCTGCGGAAACACCACTCCGATGCGCATGCAATGCCCTTTCGGTTCAAACCGTCAGGACGTATGACATCACGATGCGGGTGTTGATTCCCCACCCACCCGTCACCGCGAGCAGTCCAGCGACACCGTGACGGTGCGCTTGACCACGACCGGCACCAGGCGGTCGCGGCCCCCGGGACCGTCGATCCGCACGACCCGGGTTTGCTCCCGCGGATTGCGGATGCTGGTGACCTGGCATTGATCCAGCGGTGCACTGCCGACGCGGTCGACGCGCACATCGAAGCCCTGGGCCTCGAGCTGACCGATGGTCAGCAGCGCCGACTCGGCCTGGGCCGGAGCGGCCAGCGCCAGGACCGCGCCGACGGTGACAGCTCCACCCGCCAGTGCCGCGGTGATGGTGTTCTTCATGATGAAACCCCTTGACTGGATGAGCCGTTGGTGTGCCGGCGTTCTTCGATGTCATTCGATGGTGTCGCGGGCCGAGGCGTGGCGCATGAAGGTTGTGTGGAGATCGGCTGGAGATCGCCGGTAGGGCCGCGACCAGTCGGAACATGCTCAAAGCCGTCCGGCTCGACCGCGCGCAGCCAGTCGCGCCGCGACCGTGAACTGGATCGAATAGCACCATCGGGGCGCTCGGTGACGATACGGTGAGTCGTCCTGCACCGCCGTCACGATGGGAGTGGCAACATGCGAGCCGGTTGGTCACCACGCGTTCACCGCCGACGGTCGAGATCACACCCACCCGGTCGCGTGCTCGCGGCGCTCGGGGCTCTCCTCATCGGCCTGCTCGCTGCGGCGATGCTGGTGCCGGCCACCGCGTCGGCCGACGGCGAAACGTATGTCATCGCGACCGACACGACGTTCGCACCGTTCGAATTCCAGGACGCCCAGGGCAATTTCGTCGGTATCGACATGGACCTGATCCGGGAGATCGCGAAGGACCAGGGTTTCAACGTCACCATCAAGCCGCTCGGGTTCGACGCCGCACTTCAGGCCGTGCAGGCCAACCAGGCCGACGGAGTCATCGCAGGCATGTCGATCACCGATGCGCGCAAGAAGGTTTTCGACTTCTCCGACCCGTATTTCGAGTCGGGTGTCCAGATGGCCGTGCTGAAAGACGACGACGAGATCAAGTCGTACGCGGACCTCAAGGGCAAGAAGGTCGCGGTCAAGAACGGCACCGAGGGTGCGGAATTCGCCGAGTCCATCAAGGGCAAGTACGGCTTCGACGTGGTGTCTTTCGCCGACTCGGCATCGATGTTCGAGGAAGTCAAGACCGGTAACTCCGTCGCGGTCTTCGAGGATTACCCGGTGCTGGCCTACGGCATCCAGCAGGGCAACGGATTCAAGACCGTCACGCCCAAGGAACAGGGCTCCAGCTACGGCTTCGCGGTCAACAAGGGCCAGAACCCCGAGCTGCTGGCCAAATTCAACACGGGCCTGAAAAACCTCAAGGACGCCGGACGCTACGACGAGATCATCGAGAGCTATCTCGGCGAGGGCGCATCGGATGCCGACAACTCGTTCCTCGGCCTGCTCAAGAGCACCTTCCCGGTGTTGATGGAAGGCCTGAAGATGACGGTGATCCTGACCGTCGTCTCGATCGCGATCGCGTTGGTGCTCGGCACCATCTTCGGGCTCTTCCGGGTGTCCCGGTCGGTGTGGCTTCGTGCGATCGGCACCACCTACGTCGACATCTTCCGCGGCACACCGCTTCTGGTGCAGGCCTTCTTCATCTACTTCGGCATCCCGTCGGCGCTGGGATTCCAGATGACGGCGCTGACGGCCGGCATCATCACGCTGTCCCTCAACGCGGGCGCGTACATGACCGAGATCGTCCGTGGCGGCATCCAGTCGGTCGACAAGGGGCAGATGGAGGCATCCCGCAGCCTCGGCATCGGGTACCTGCCGACGATGCGAAAAGTGATTCTGCCGCAAGCGGTCCGGACCATGATCCCGTCCTACGTCAACCAGTTCGTCATCACACTGAAGGACACGTCGATCCTTTCGGTGATCGGCATCGCCGAGCTGACCCAGACCGGTCGGCTCATCATCGCGCGCAACTACCAGTCGTTCACCATGTGGCTGATCATCGGCATCATCTACTTCATCGTGATCATGGCGCTCACCAAGCTCTCTGACCGGCTCGAAAAGAGGATTGCGAAATGACCCTGGTTCCGGAGGAAGCGGCCGCCGAGCCCGAAGGCACCGTCAAGATCCGCATCGAGGGACTCAAGAAGTCGTTCGGTGACCTCGTGGTGCTCGACGGCATCGACACCACCATCAGCCAAGGCGAGGTGGTCTGTGTGATCGGACCGTCCGGGTCCGGCAAATCGACCTTCCTGCGATGCCTCAACAAGCTGGAAGACATCACGGGGGGCAAGGTCGTGGTCGACGGATTCGACCTGACCGACCGGAAGGTCGACCTCGACAAGGTCCGTCAGCACATCGGCATGGTGTTCCAGCACTTCAACCTGTTCCCGCACATGACCGTCATCGACAACGTCACGCTGGCACCACTTCTGACCAAGAAGATGGACAAGGCCACCGCCGAGAAGCGTGCGATGGACCTGCTGGCTCAGGTCGGGTTGGCGGAGAAGGCGAACGTCAAACCGTCGACGTTGTCCGGCGGGCAGAAGCAGCGTGTGGCGATCGCGCGGGCGCTGGCGATGAGCCCGTCCATCATGCTGTTCGACGAGGCCACCAGCGCGCTCGACCCGGAAATGGTCGGCGATGTGCTGGAAGTGTTGCGGGAGTTGGCCGCCGAGGGCATGACGATGGTCGTCGTCACGCATGAGATGGGCTTCGCGCGGGAGGTCGCATCGCGGGTGATCTTCATGTGCGACGGCAACATCGTCGAGGACGACACGCCCGCCGCGATCTTCGACACGCCCAAACACCCACGGCTGCAGGAGTTTCTGTCGAAGGTGCTGTGAGCGGTCAGCCCTGCTCGACGATGTTGTCCTGACCCGAGTTGGCGACTTCCGGGGTGCCCGACCGGTAGGTGACGTGGTTCTCGAAGCCCGAGACGCCGATCGAGTCCGCCGACTCGGCCGTGATGGTGTTCTGGATCCCGGACACGCCGATTGTGCTGCAGTGACCCGTGATCTCGACGGTGTTCTCGATGCCGCTGACCGTCACGGCGTTGCCGTTGCACTCGATGGTCTTGTGCTCGTTGATGCCCGACACGATGACGGTCTCACCCGGCGCGGCCGTGCTCGCCTGCGGTGGCTGGGTCGGGCTCGGCGACGGCACCGGTTGCGGCGCCGTGATGGTGATCTTCGAGCGCGACGTGGTCTGACCGGCGGTGCTGCCGCCTCCGCCGGTGTCGCGGCCCGAACCGCTGAACATCAGATAGGCCGTCACGCCACCGGCAACCACGAAGAAGATCACGACCCCGAGCAAGAACAGGACGCCCGCACCGGCGCCGCCGCGCGGCCGGGGTGCGGGCGGATACGGGTCGACGTATCCGGGCCACGGGGCAGGTGGGCCCGGGGGCGGCGGCGGATAGTTCGCGTGCGTCCACGGCTGGGTCGGGGGCGGGTTGGCAGCGGTGGTGTACTGGCCGGTGCCCAGTTCCGACGCGCGCTCCGCGAGCGGGCGTTCCAGTTCTCGGATGCGCTGCTCGGGGTCGTCGCTCGGGTCCATGCGCAGATGCTCGCACATCCGCCGGTCCCCGCGGAGCCGAACTGCGGGTGATGTGCGGTCATCTGGTTTGCTGTCGGCCCGGGCGGCTACACCGGGCCCGGCCGAAGCGCGGGATCGCGGGCGGTGGCCGGCCGTGGGAGCAAAGCAATTGCTCGGTAAGTAATCTCGCGGCCGTTTCGGGTCAGTCGCGATGTCGGTGGCCGAGCGTAGTCTCGATGGTGAAGGTCGTTTGCTGCGCGCGAAAGGAGTCCCAGTGCCAGTGCCCGGACCATGGACCGGTGACCCGGTCTGGCTCGCCGATGTGCTCCGTGCTGAGGGCGTCGATCTCGTCGAGTATCCCGGCTGGCGCACCCGCGGGCATGGAGACTTCAAGGACATCCGGGGCGTGATGGTGCACCACACCGGATCGGACACCGCGACGGCCGCGTCGATCGCCAACGGCCGTCCCGATCTTCCCGGTCCGTTGTCGCAGTTGCACATCGCGCGCGACGGCACGGTCACCATCGTCGCGGTCGGGGTGGCCTGGCACGCCGGGGTGGGCATGTATCCGTGGGTGCCGACCAACATGGGCAACTGGCACCTGATCGGCATCGAATGTGCCAACAGCGGCACCAGCCCTACCGCTCCGCACCGCCAGAATTGGCCGGACGCACAGTATTTCGCGTTGGTGCGGTGCGCCGCCGCGATCAACCGGCGGCTGGCGCAGACGTCCGAACGCACCATCGGGCACAAGGAATATGCCGGCCGGGCTCAGGGCAAGTGGGATCCGGGGGCCATCGACATGAACATCCTGCGGCACGACATCGCCGAGCGCATCGGTGCGGTCACCGATCCCGCGCCGACGCCGCGTCCGCCGGTGCCGGTGGGGGAGTATGCCGACGTGCTGCTGCACCGGCCGATGGAGGGCCCCCAGGTGGCCGAGTTGCAGCGGAGGCTCAAGACGGCCTATGCCGAATACGCCGGTGACCTCGAGGTCGACGGCATCTTCGGCCCGCAAACCGAGGCCGCGGTCAAGGAGTTTCAGCGCCGCACCCGTGGGCTCAAGGTCGACGGCATCGTCGGGCCTGCCACCGCCGCGGCCCTGCGGTTGAGGCTCATTCCCGCCCCCGAGGCGACGCCCTGAATGGGCGCAGCGAACAAACATCGTCATCCGGCTCATCGTTCACAGCCGTAACAGCAGTCTCGCGGTAGGCTTGCACTGAAAGTGCTGACGCGCTGGAAAGTTTGCTGGCGTGTCGCGATGTGATTTATCGCTCACTTTAGCCAGGAATGGTAAGAATCGATAGTGGCAACGCGTGCGGGCAAACGATCCAACCGGCTTGCTGCCGTCTGTATAGCTGCAGGTAAACTGCCTGTAACGTATTGCTACCAAAAAATAACGACTCGATAACGAAGAATTTCCTAAGTGCTTCCTGAGAGTTCGTAGGTGGCTATCGCTGGTTCGCTGAGAAGGCGTTCTGGAGACCGCATTTTCGTCGCTAGACTCGTTACAACCTGTGCGCCACCCGGTGCATATGACCTGGAATCTAGAGCCGGTGAACGCCATGCCGGCGGAGGTGCCGATGACCAGCCCAATGCCTCTGGCAAAGAACTTCCTGCGCGCGCTCAGCAGCGTTGTCCGTCGTGACGCCGCTCCCGTGGACGCTGCCGCCGGCAGCGTCACCTTTGACGGTGCGCTCGACGACTTCGACGTGGCCGGCCTCGTGGCAGTGGGCCGCGGCCCGATCGGCGACATCGTGGTCGATGCCGACCGCGACACGGTTGTCGTCACCAACACCGGTGCCGACTGCATCACGGTGATCAACCCGGAGACCCTCGGCGTGGTCGGCTCCGTCCGGCTCGGCGGCGAGCCCTTCGCCGTGGCCGTTGCCAACGACCGGGCGTATGTGAGCACCGCCGCGGCGGGCCACGACGCGATCGTCGAGGTGGACACCATCACCGGTACGGTCCTCGCCGAGTACCCGCTCGCGCTGAGCGTCACAGCCCTCACCGTGAGCCCTGACGGCAAGCGAGTGTTCGCCGGGCGCAGCGGCCAGGACCGCATCGACATCGCGGTCATCGACACCACCGCCGAACGCGTCGGCACCATCGACATCGCCACGGGCGCGGGCGTCAACCTCGATGCCCTGCGCGTCGACGCCACCGGCAAGCGCGTCTACGCCGCCACCGCCGACGCCCGCGGCAGCCGGCTGATCGCCGTCAACGCCGAGACCGCACAGATCGAGGCGACCGTGTGGATCGGTGCGCCGATCCGCGACCTGGCGCTGGGCGGCGACGGCATTGCTTACGTGCTGACCTCGGACCGCGAACGGCGCGGCGTGGTGCACATCGTCGATCTTGCTGCCGGCACCGTGATCGGCGCGGTCGAGGTCGGCGGCGCGCCGACGCAGCTGGTGCTCAGCCCGGACGCGACCCGCGCCTACATCGTCGACTACGACCGCGTGTCCGTGCTGTGCACGCTCACCAACGAGATTCTCGGCAGTGTCGACGTCAATGCGCAGCCCGCGGCTGTGGCCGTCCGGCGTGACGGCGGCCGGATCTACATCGCCGACTACACGGGGCACGTCAACGTCTTCGAAACCGCGGCGGCCGCGCTGCCCGGGCTGTACTCGCAGTTCGTCGCGCCCGAGCTGGCCCAGGCTCCTATGCCCATGCTGGAGCCGGTCGGCGTCTAGCCAACCCTCGCCGAACAGACACGCGGGTACCCTGGAATGCGCTTTCCCGGGTACTTTTGCGTCTGCTCGGCAGGTGAGATGCGTGCCCTTCAACGCCACTGGTAGCGCGTGCGGGGACGCCCGGCTTTGCCGTATTCCGTGCTGCGCGTGACGGTGCCGTCTTCGGCGAGCCGCTCAAGGTACCGCCACGCCGTCACGCGTGACACCCCCACTTGCGCGGCGACCTCGTCGGCCGTGAGACCGCCCGCGCAGTCGCGCACCGCGCGGGCGATCTCGTCGGTGGTCTGCGGAGCCGCGCCCTTGGGCGCAGCGGATTTCTCTGCGGCAACGCGCAATTCGGCCAACGCACGATCGACCTCGGCCTGACTCGCGGCGTCGGTACCGGCGGGCAGGGCCTCGCGGTAGCGGCGGTAGCGCTCCAAGCGGTCCCGGAACGCCGCGAACGTGAACGGTTTGAGCAGATACGCCAGTGCACCGTGCGCGACGGCCGCGCGGACCATCTCCAGATCGCGTTCCGACGTGATCGCGATGATGTCGGGCGCGGGACGCAGCCCGGACAGTCCGGAGGCCAGGGTGATTCCGCTTGCGTCGGGCAGACCGATGTCGAGCAGCACCAGATCCACGGGCTGTTCGGACGCCGCGGCCTCGGCCGCCGCCCGCATCGCGTCACGCGCCGTGTGTGCGACCGCGGTCAACGAAAAGCCTTCCAGCCGACCGAGATAGGTGCGGTGCGCCTCCGCGATCAGCGGATCGTCTTCGACGATCAACACGTTGATCATCGCGGCTGCCCGACCGGGACCGTCGCGGTCACCACCGAACCGTAGGTCACGTCCGCACTCAGCGTGCCCCCGTGCTTCTTGATCACCTGGGCCACCAACGCCAGACCCAGGCCGTGGCCCGCGGTGTCGCCCGCCTTGGTCGAATACCCGCGCTGCATGGCCTTTTCGAACGTCTGCGCATCCATGCCGGCGCCGCTGTCGGCGACCCGGATGAGCAGCGTGGTGTCGTCCTGGCTCACCGTGACCTCGATCCACGGGTCGTCGCGGTCGCACGCATCCATCGCATTGTCGATGAGATTACCCAGCACCGTGACCATCTCCTGCCCCGACAGCACCGTCTCGGTGGGCAGATGGGTGTCCTCGGTGACGGTCAACGCGATCCCGCGCTCGTCGGCCTGCGCGGTCTTGCCGAGCAGCAGCGCCACCAGTGCCGGCTCGTTGACCGCCTGCGAGAGCCGGTCCACGAGACGCTGGGACAGTTCCAGATCGCTCGTGGCGAACCGGACCGCCTCGTCGGTGCGGCCCATCTCGACCATGGTGATCACGGTGTGCAGCTTGTTGGCCGACTCGTGAGCCTGCGCGCGCAGTGAGTCGGTCAGCACCTGCAGCGAGCTGAGTTCACCCAGGGCGCCCTGCAATTCGGTGCGGTCGCGGATCGTGACCACTTCCGAATCCGAGCCCGCGACGCGGGATCGATTGACCACAAGCACGCGCTCGTCGGTGACATGCAGCTCGTCGCGGGCCCCCGGCGCGCGGGTCTGCAGGAAGTCCGGCAACTGGTCGCGGCGCACCGGGCCGGACGGCAACCCGAGCAGCCGGCGGGCCTCGTCGTTGGCGACCGCGACACCCGTGCGGTCGAGCACGATCAGACCCTCGGACACCGAATGCAGGATCGCGTCGTGGTGGTCGTACATAACCCTCAGCTCGTCGGGGCGCAGCCCGCGGGTCTGCCGCAGCAACCGGCGCCGGATGGCCCACACGCCGACCATCGAAATGGCCAGTGCGGCAGCGGTTACCGCGGCGATGACGGGGAACTGGGCGCGCCAGCGTTCGGCGAGCGTCTGCTGGGTGATGCCCGCCGACACCAGCCCGACGATGCGTCCGTCGGCGGCCCGCACCGGCGCGACCGCGCGCACCGACGGGCCCAGTGTGCCGGTGTACACCTCGCTGAACGTCTCGCCGCGCAGCGCGGGCTCGACCGTCCCGAGGTAGTGCCCACCGATCTGGCTCGGGTCGGTGTGGGTGAAGCGGATGCCGTCGGGCGCCATGATCGTGATGAACGCGATGTCGGTGGTCTTGCGGACCGCCTCTGTGACGGGCTGCAGCACCTGTGTGGCGTCGCCCGACTGGATCGCCGCCGCGGTCGACGGAGAATCGGCCAGCGCGGTCGCGATCCCCACCACCTGCTGGCGCGCCGCGGCGTCACCGTCGCGCCGCGCGTCGAGCAGTGCCAGCGCAGACCCCGCGAGCACGACCACCGCGACCACGACGATCTGCAGCGCGATCGCCTGGCCGGCCAGGGTCCATGACCGTCGCGAGCGGCCTGCAGGCATGTGCCACCACCGCGCCACGGCACCTCCGATTTGGTGAACGTAATGAACTAAAACGTGACCTGGCTCACGCCATCGCCGAACCTAACTTCCAGACCCCATCGATGTCGACCCGGAGGTAGGCGATCATGAGCATCACCCTCGACCATCAACCCGGCGCGGCGCCCGAGCGCCGCCGGGACCGTACGCACTGGCTATACATCGCCGTCATCGTCGCGGTGCTGGCCGGTATCGCGGTCGGACTGCTGGCGCCCGAGGTCGGCAAGAGCGTGGGCGTGCTCGGCACGATGTTCGTCAGCCTGATCAAGATGATGATCGCACCCGTGATCTTCTGCACCATCGTGCTGGGCATCGGCTCGGTCCGCAAAGCCGCCACGGTCGGCAAGGTCGGTGGTCTGGCGTTCGTCTACTTCCTGGTGATGTCGACCTTCGCACTGGCGATCGGCCTCGTGGTGGGCAACCTCATCCACCCGGGCAGTGGCATGCACCTGTCCGAGAGCGCTGCAGGCAAGGGCGCCGAGCTCGCGGAGAAAGCGCACGAGGCCGGCGGGCTCATGGACTTCGTGCAAGGCATCATCCCCGACACGCTGTTCTCGTCGCTGACGGCGGGCAGCGTGCTGCAGGCCCTGTTCGTCGCGCTGCTCGTGGGCTTCGCGCTGCAGGCGATGGGCAGTGCGGGCGAGCCGATCCTGCGCGGTGTCGAGCACGTACAGAAGCTCGTGTTCAAGGTGCTGATCATGATCCTGTGGCTCGCGCCCATCGGCGCGTTCGGTGCGATCGCCAACGTGGTCGGGCAGACCGGCTGGACCGCGGTGACCCAGCTGCTGACGCTGATGCTCGGCTTCTACATCACGTGCGTGCTGTTCGTGTTCGGCGTCCTGGGCGTACTGCTGCGGTTCGTCGCGGGTGTGTCGATCTTCAAACTGGTGCGCTACCTGGCCCGCGAATACCTGCTGATCTTCTCGACGTCGTCGTCGGAGTCGGCGCTGCCGCGACTGATCGCCAAGATGGAGCACCTGGGGGTCGACCGCAGCACGGTCGGTGTCGTTGTGCCGACCGGTTATTCGTTCAACCTCGACGGCACCGCGATCTACCTGACCATGGCGTCGCTGTTCATCGCCGACGCGCTGGGCGCGCCGATGTCCGTCGGGCAGCAGATCGGCCTGCTGGTCTTCATGATCGTCGCGTCGAAGGGTGCGGCCGGGGTCACCGGCGCCGGGTTGGCCACGCTCGCCGGCGGCCTGCAGGCCCACCGCCCGGACCTGCTCGACGGTGTCGGGCTGATCGTCGGGATCGACCGGTTCATGTCCGAAGCGCGTGCGGTGACCAACTTCTCGGGCAACGCCGTGGCGACCCTGCTGGTCGGTTCGTGGACCAAGACCGTGGACCGCGCCAAGGTGGACTCGGTGCTGCGCGGCGAGGATCCGTTCGACGAACTGACGATGGTCGACGACCACCCGTCGGCAGCCGAACCGGCCCGCGTCTAGCGGTTCGACCACAGGCCCGGCCGGATTCACCGGCCGGGCCTGTGGCGTTGAACCCGTTCGCGCTCCCGCCCGTAACAACGGCAAGGGCCGCACCGACATGGTGAGTGCGGGAAGCAAGAAAGAAGACCGGTCATGCGAGCATCAATCGTCATGCTGGCCGCGTCGGGGGCGGCAATGGGCACAATCATGGCGCCGGCAGGGCCGGCCGCCGCGGAATCGGCTCTGGTGACCATCGGCCAGTTGGAGGCCGAAGGGTTTCACGTCAACATCGACCGGGTCGGCAGCGCACCACTGGAACAGTGCACGGTGATCAGCGTCCGCAACCCGCAGACGCAGACCCGGCTGATCAGGGTCGAGCGGATCGGCAAGAACGGCAAGAAGGACTTCGACCTCGTCCCCATCGTCGTGCGCCGCACCATCACGGTGTCGCTGGATTGCGCGAACTGAGTCTTCCTGCTGTCCGGTAGTGACGATTCACGCCTGCGGCCATGACATGGGCGGGCCGGCGCGCCATGCTGGATCGGTAGGTGCGCGGGAGCCGGCTCGCGCCGACGAAAGGTGTCGCGCATGGCGAAGGCCGACCTGCGATCAGCATGAGCCTGCGCCCCCGTCTGATGTCGCTGTTGGTGCGTCCGACGCCGCCGCCGACCTGGCTGGGTGTCGTGGTGGCCGCGGGGTGCATCACGGCCGAGACGCTGCTGGTGTTCGTGCTGCGGCGGCTGGCGCCCGAGAACACGTTCGGTGCGCTGTTCCTGCTCGGCGTGCTGGTGGTATCGGCCGGGTGGGAACTGCGGCTGGCCGTGATCACGACGCTGGCAAGCGCGCTGGCCTACATCTACTTCCACCTCGCGCCGAACGGTGGCTTCATGCCGCTCGAGAATGCGCTGGCGGTCGCGATCTTCGTACCCATCGCGTTCCTGGCGAACGCCCTTGCCGGCCAGGCGCGCCTGCGCGCCGCTGAGGCCGATCAACGTCGCAGGGAAGCCGAGGCGCTCGCCGAGGAACTCACGGCGTCACGCGTCAGGATCGTCACCGCTGCCGACGTCGCCCGGCGCCGGTTCGAACGCGATCTCCACGACGGCGCACAACAACGCCTGGTGTCGCTCGGCCTCGAGCTGCGGATGGCCGAGTCGGAGGTGCCCGCGGACAACGGTGAACTCCGGCAACGCATCTCAGGGATCGTCGACGGATTGGCCGCCGTATCGGAGGATCTGCGGGAGATCTCACGAGGGATCCACCCGGCGATCCTGTCCAAGGGCGGTCTCGGGGCCGCCCTCAAGGTGCTCGCCCGCCGGTCTCCCGTGCCGGTGGCGCTCCATGTGGATGCCGAGGGGCGCTTCCCGCAGAGCGTCGAGGTGGGCTTGTATTACGTTGCGGCGGAATCGTTGACGAACGCCGCCAAGTACGCACAGGCTTCCGAGGTCGAGGTGCGGCTGGATCTCGACGGGCCGAATCTGCGCCTGTCGGTCACAGACGACGGCGTCGGCGGAGCCGACCAGACCAGGGGATCGGGCCTCATCGGTCTGCGGGACCGGATCGACACGCTCGGCGGGACATTCGAGATCTCCAGCCCCGCGGGCGAGGGGACCGCGTTGCGTGTCACGGTCCCCGTCGCACCGGGATGAGCGCTCAGCGGTGCCCGCCGCCGCCGAAGCCGTGGCCGCCGCCCCCGTTGAACCCGTGCCCGTAGTTGCCGCCGAGGCCGAACAGCGAGAAGTACGGGTACTGCGCCTCGAAATCGGGCGGCGTGGAGTCGTTGATCTGAACGTTGCCCGGGCTTTGGCATTCGGTGCCGTCTCCGAAACTGCTGCAGGCCTGTTGTGCGACAGGCGGTGCGGCGGCGGCGACCGGTGCGACCGCGATGGCTATCGCGCCCGCCCCTGCGGCCAGCAGCGGTGCGAAATGGCGTGGGGTGATTCGCATGACGGTTCTCCTTCTAGTTGGTGGCGGGCTGCGCGGTGGTGCCGATGCCTGCCGGGTTGAGGTGGGTCAGATGACCGCTTTCGGTGCCGTCGGCCGGGTCGATGACACAGTCGATGAGCGCGGGGCGTCCCGACGCGAGTGCTCGGGTCAACGCGGCGGTGAGCTGATCGGGAGTGCGCACGTGATAGCCGGCGCCGCCGAACGCCTCGATCAGCCGGTCGTGGCGGGCACCCGCCATCAGCGTGGTCGGTGCGGGATCGCCCGATGTCGGGTTCACTCCGTCGCCCCGGTAGACGCCACCGTTGTTGAGCACGACGACTACGACAGGAAGCCGGTAACGGCAGATCGTCTCCAGTTCCATTGCACTGAATCCGAACGCGCTGTCACCTTCGATCGCCACGACCGGGTCACCGCTCTCCACTGCCGCGGCGATCGCATAACCCATCCCGATACCCATGACACCCCACGTGCCGCTGTCGAGCCGGTGACGTGGCACGGCCATGTCGATCACGTTGCGGGTGAGGTCGAGCGCGTTGGCGCCCTCGTTCACGACGTACACGTCGGGGCGGTCGGTCAACACGTCGCGGATCGCGCGCAGCGCGCCGTGGAACCGCATCGGGTCCGAATCGGCGTCCAGACGTTCGGCCATCGACGCCGCGTTGTGGGCGCACCGCTGGGCCAGCTGTGCGCGCCACGGCGCGGGCGCGTCGATCCCCGCGGCGCGGTCGACCAGAAGACTCATCACCGAGCCGATGTCCCCGACGAGCGGTGCCGCGATGGGCACGTTGCTGTCCAGTTCCGCCGGGTCGATGTCGATCTGGATGAACTGGGCGTCGGCGCTCCACTGCGGCGGTTCCCCGTGCCCGAGCAGCCAGTTCAACCGGGCGCCGACGAGCAGCACCACATCGGCGTTGCGCAGGGCCAGTGACCTGGCCGCGGCCACCGACTGCGGATGTCCGTCGGGCAGCAGGCCTTTGGCCATCGACATCGGCAGGTACGGCAGGCCCGTCGTTTCGATGAACGAGCGAATCGTCGTGTCGGCCCGCGCGTATGCCGCACCTTTGCCGAGCACGACGAGCGGACGTCGGGCACCCGCGAGGAGTGCGACCGCACGGTCCACCGCGGCGGGGGACGGCAGCTGTGCGGGTGCCGCGTCGACCACGGTCCGCACCGACGCGGCGGCTTCCGATGCGTCGATCACCTCACCTAGCACGGCCGCGGGGATGTCGAGATAGACGCCCCCGGGACGCCCCGACAACGCGGTGCGGATCGCACGCGCGACACCCAACCCGATGTCCTGCACCCGGTTCACCCGAAAGGCGGCCTTGACGAACGGCTTTGCGGCCGCGAGCTGATCCAGCTCCTCGTAGTCACCCCGTTGCAGGTCGACGATGTGACGCTCGCTCGACCCGGAGATCTGCACCATGGGGAAGCAGTTCGCCGTGGCGTTGGCCAGTGCGACAAGGCCGTTGAGAAAGCCCGGCGCCGACACCGTGAGGCAGCAGCCCGGTTTCCCGGTCAGGAAGCCGGCCGCCGCGGCGGCGTGACCGGCGTCGCTTTCGTGCCGGAAGCCGATGTAGCGCAGGCCGTCGGCCTGTGCGACGCGGGCGATGTCTGTCACCGGAATTCCGACCACTCCGTAGATGG
This sequence comes from Mycolicibacterium mageritense, assembly GCF_010727475.1. Taxonomy (NCBI): domain Bacteria; kingdom Bacillati; phylum Actinomycetota; class Actinomycetes; order Mycobacteriales; family Mycobacteriaceae; genus Mycobacterium; species Mycolicibacterium mageritense. Next base: position 660,516 of record NZ_AP022567.1, on the reverse strand, counting down.
TGTGAATCCCGTTGCGCTTCAACGCCTCCACCACGACGTGGTGGCCGTCGGTGACTGTGGTGGCCGGTGGGTCCGCAACTGGGGCAGCGATGCTCATGACTTCATCCTGGTCGCGGGGTATGGCCGGCGTCTGCACCGCTGGCGGCCAATGCGGTGTCCCGGCCACCGTCACCAGCACCCCCCTGCCAGCTGGAAATTCCGGCCGGGACAGCGGACACCCGCACCGCGCCGGCCTAGCATTCCGGCAGATCCTCAGAGTGGAAAACCTTGTGGTTCAACCATGTTGGTACGACGGAAGGTGATTGCGATGACTTCGATGACCGGACTGTTCGACGTGCTCGACGAACAGATGTGCCACCGTCCCGATTCGACGGCCCTCGTCGTGGGCGGAGAGCGGACCCCCGTGCGCTACAGCGAGCTCGACAGGTTGGTCGAGCAGATCGCGGCGGGTCTGGACGAGGCAGGCTTACGCCGCGGCGACGCGGTCGGGCTGGTGGGCGCCAACACGCTCGAATTCGTGGTCGGCCTGCTGGGCGCGGCCCGGGCCGGCATCGTGGTCGCACCGCTCGACCCGGCCCTGCCCGTCGCGGAGATGAGTGACCGGCTGGACCGCGTCGGCGCACGCGCCGTACTGGTCGGTGCCGCGGCGACCGATCGGACCCCGCTGTACATCCCCGACATCGCGACGATGCGTGTGCGCGTGGTGATGTCCGGCGCGCAGGCGTGGCTGGACACGGTGTCAGGATGTCTCGGGTCCAGCCGCGGTCAGGATCCCGGGCTGCGACCGGGTGACGCACTGGTGCTCTTCACGTCCGGCACCACGGGCCGCGCGAAGATGGTGCCGCTGACCCATGCCAACATCGCAGCGTCGGTACAGGGCATCTGCGCGACATACGAGCTGGGTGCCGCCGACGCGACCGTGGCCGTCATGCCGTTCTTCCACGGTCACGGGCTGATGGCGGTGTTGCTTGGCACGCTTGCCAGTGGTGGGCGCCTGCTGCTGCCCACGCGCGGCCGGTTCTCGGCGCACATGTTCTGGACCGACATGCGGGCGGTCGGCGCCACCTGGTACAGCGCCGTGCCGACGATCCACCAGATCCTGTTGCAGCGGTCCGTGGACGGCTACCCGGGCCCGGACGTCGTGCGGCTGCGCTTCATCCGCAGCTGTAGCGCACCGCTCGACGTCGCCACGGCACAGGCCGTGGCGCGCAGGTTCGGCGCGCCGGTGCTCGAGGCGTACGGGATGACCGAGACCACCCACCAGGCAGTGAGCGCGCGCGTCGACCGTGACGTCAGCGGATCGGTCGGATCCGCCACCGGGGACGTGCAGTTGCGGGTCGTCGACAGTGCCGGCTCGGTGTGCCCGCCCGGCGTCGTCGGCGAGGTGTGGGTGAGCGGCCCGACCGTGGTCCGCGGGTACCTGGCTGACCCGCCCGAAACGGCGAAGAGCTTCGTGGACGGGTGGTTTCGCACCGGCGATCTGGGGGCGCTCGATGCCGACGGGTGCCTGCACCTGACGGGCCGGATCAAGAACATCATCAACCGCGGTGGGGAGAAGATCTCACCCGAGCACGTCGAAGGTGTCCTGACCGGATGTGACGGCGTGATCGAGGCCGCGGTGTTCGCGATACCGGACGACACTTACGGTGAACGCGTTGGCGCCGCCGTGGTCCTGGCCGCGGCGCGCGCCAGCGCAACCGACGCCATCGCGATGGAATGCCGAACGAAGCTGTCTCCGTTCGAGGTTCCGGAACGGTTCGAGATCGTCGAAGCCCTGCCCCACACGGCCAAGGGAGCGATCGATCGGAACGCGGTCAGAACCCAGTTCACGACGGTGGGCGCAGCGCGCGCCGGAACCAGCCGGTGATCGTGGTCGGGTGGGTTATCGCCGTTCCCACCACGACCGCGTGGGCACCCGCCTCGATCGCGGCACGGGCCTGTTCCGGGGTGTGCACGCGCCCCTCGGCGATGACGGGCACCCCCGGTAACCGGGTGACCAACTGCGCCAACAGCTCCAGATCGGGGCCGTCGGTCCGGGTCCGTTCGCCCGTGTAACCGGCCAGGGTGGTACCGATGATGTCGGCGCCGGCGTCGTGGGCCGCGAGCGCGTCGTCGAGCGACCCGCAGTCGGCCATCACGATGGTCGGGGCGCTCGCACGCAATCGCGCGATGGTCTCGGCCAGCGTCAGTCCGTCGGGTCTGGGCCGCCGGGTGCCGTCGAGCGCGACGATCTCGGCACCGGCGTCGCGCACGGCGCGCGCGTGCCGGAGGGTCGGCGTGATGTACACGCCGTCGTGACCGTCCTTCCACAGCCCGATCAGCGGAACCTCGGTGCGGCCCTTGATGAACGAGATGTCGGCCACGCCTTGTGCGCGCACCCCGGCCGCCCCGCCTGCGACGACGGCCTCGGCCATCTGGGCCATGGTCTCTGGATGGCGCAGCGGCTCGCCCGGATAGGCCTGGCAGGACACGATCAGCCCGCCGGCCAGGGTCTGGACGGGGTCGGTCACCGCGGGTCTCCGGCGAGCGCGGCGGCCCCGAGAATCGCTGCGCGTGAACCACGTTCGGCGGGCAGCACCGGGCAGCCGGTGACGGCCTCGATGAACTGCTCGGTGGCCGCGCCGGTCATGGCCGACCACCACAGCGGACCTGCCTGCGCCAGCCCGCCCGAGACGATGACCGCGTCGGGGTCGAGCATATTGACCCAGCCGCCGATGGCGCGCCCGAGGGTACGTCCGCCGAGAGTGACACATTCGGTGGCCAACGCGTCGCCTGCGGAGGCCCGGCCGACGACCTGGCGTGTGTCGGCCGCCGTACCGCCGAGGCGCCGATAGTGTGCGAGAAGCCCTGTCCCTGAGGCGATCGCCTCCAGGTGGCCGGTTCGCCCGCACGTGCAGAGCAGCCCCTCGGCTTCGGGTGCCGGGGTATGCCCCAGATGGCCTGCGGCGTGCCTGGCGCCGGGCAGGGGTGTGCCGTCGAGGACCAGCGAGCCGCCGATCCCGGTACCCACGGCCACCATCAGCACAGTGCCAAGACCGCGGCCCGCGCCGTAGCGAGCCTCGCCGATCGCGTGCGCGTGCACGTCGTTGATGGCCCGCACCGGCAGGCCGGTCTTGGACGCCACGAGGTCGGCGAGACGAGTGCCCGGCCACCCGCGCAGGTTGTGGGTCGCCGAAAGCACCGTCCCGTGGCCGGCGTCGATGACCCCGGCCGAACCGATGCCGATGGCGACCGGCGCGGGCAGGCCGCTGTCGGCGGCCTTGCCCCGGATCTCGGCGACGAGCGCCGTGACGGTGTCGATCATCGCGGCGGGCCCTACGGCAGCCGGTGTCGGTGCGGTGCAGTCGAGTTCGACGTCGCCGTCGGGCAGCACCAGCCCCGCGGCGGTCTTGGTGCCGCCGAGGTCGATGCCGATGGTTGCCGTCATCGGGTTGCGGGATCCAGGGCGCGCGGCCCGACCGCGGCGAGGATGGTCCGGACGGCCTCGACGTCGGCGCCCGTCAGGGCGTCGAACGGTTCCGGTACCTGGTTCGTCGTGATGACGCCCTGCAGCATCAGCGCGGTCTTGAAGGCCCCCACACCCGCACCCCAGCCCGTGATGCCCTTGGCGGACAGGCAGATCTCCATCAGCTTCGCCAGCCGATCCTGTTCGCCACGTACGGTGGCCCAGTCGCCCTCGAGAAACGCCCGGTGCAGGCGCACGTAGCCGTCGGGATCGACATTGGCCAGGCCTGGCACCGACCCGTGCGCACCACTGAGATAGGCGCCGTCGACCACGAACTCGTGGCCGGTGAGCAGCGTCAACGGCTCGCCGGCGGCCCGGTTCTTCAAGCACAGCCGCCGGAACGCGATGTCGTCGCCCGACGAGTCCTTGACGCCGGCGATCGCGCCGCTGCGGCCGAGATCCACCAGCAGGTCCGGATCCAGCTTGGTGTGCACGCAAACCGGAATGTCGTAGGCGTACACCGGAATTCCCGCGCGGTCGCCGAGAATCTCGAAGTGCCGCCTGATCTGCGGGGTGTGGGTGACCGCGTAGAAGGGTGCGGTGGCGACCACGGCGTCGACACCTGCGGCTGCTGCCGCTGTCACGTGGTCGAGCACCCGCGCGGTCTGGGTGTCGATGACACCCGCGAGCAGGGGCACGCGACCGTCGACGATGCGGACGGCCGCGTCGATGACCTGCGCACGCATCGCGTCGGTGCAGAACGCGACCTCCCCGGTGGAGCCGAGGACGAAAAGCCCGTTCACTCCCGCCGTGATGAGCCGGTTGATCACGCGTTCGAAGGACTCGACGTCGAGCCGGCGGTCCTCGGTGAGCGGGGTGACGACAGGGGGGATGACACCGGTCAGCTTGCCGGTCATGTGGTGACTCCTCGAAAGACGGTGATGGGCTCAGGCTTTGACCGGTGCGGCTTCGGGCATGGTCTCGGTGCTGTCGGTCGGCCAGACATGGTCGGGCTTGAGCCACCGCTGAACCCGCAGCGGGGCGTTTATCCCGATCAGCACGATGACCACCGCGGTCAGCCCGAAGGACAGCACCGCGAGCGATGTGCCGAGCGACATCTTCGTGGCCAGGCTCGCGCCGAGGACCGGGGCCACGGCGCCGCCCAGAGCGCCCACGTTGTAGGCGAATCCGAGCCCGGCGGCGCGCTTGTCGACCGAGAAGTAGCCGCCGATCCACTTGGGCAACAGCCCGGAGATGCCCTGCCCGAACACCTGTTGCAGAAACAACAGCACACCGAGCACGAGCAGATTGCCGCCCCCGACCAGGAAGACCGGGAAGATCAGCACCTGCGACACGGCCAGGCTCATCCAGTACGCGCGCCGCGTACCGAAGCGGTCCCCGGTGAAACCGGCGACGACACAGCCCACCGCGGCGCCGAAGCCCGAGAAGAACAGGATGTTCGCGACATGTCCCGGATCGAGGGCGAGGTCGGTCTTGAGGTAGGTGGGCAGCAGCGCCTGGATGGGCCACGAGTACAGGAACGCGGTGAAGATCACGAGCATCACGGTGAGGCCGGTCGGCCAGCGGGATCCTTCGAACTGCACCATGAAAGACACGAAGACCGCGGCGGTCAGCACGGCCAGGGCCGCGATGCCCAACGGGTTGGCCACGGTCTTGGTGAAGATGAGCAGCAGCGCGCCGAAGGCCAGCACCGTCGCGACGATGTTGACGACGGACCGCGGGCCCTTGTAGAGCGTGCTGAACATGTCGGGTGCCGCGGTGCGCTTGCCGGCTTGATGCGCTGCCCTGGCGTGTTCCCAGTCGTCGGACTCGGGCAGTGAGCGCCGCAGCCACAGTGCGAGCGCGATCGGGATCAGGCCGATCGCGAACAGCGCACGCCAACCCCACTCGGGCACCACGAACCGGTAGGCCTGCGCCGACAGGACGGCGCCGATCGAGAATCCACTGATCAGGAATCCGGACGCCTTGTTGCGCAGGGTTTTCGGCCAGGACTCGATGACGTACGTCGAACTCGAGCCGTACTCGCCCGCCATGCCGAGCCCGATCAACAGGCGCGCGCCGAACAGCACCCAGTACCCGGGCGCGAGCGCGCACAGCACCGATCCCAACGAGAACAGCGTGATGCTGAGGACCATCGCGTTCTTCCGGCCGAAGCGGTCGCCGAACGCGCCGAGTGCCAGGCCGCCGAACCACCGGGAGATGAACGCGGCCGACACGAGCGTCGCCCCCATCACCGGGGTCAGGCCGAATTCGTCGATGACCTCGGTGAGGACCAGCGTGATGATCACGAAGTCGAAGCCGTCGAGCAGGTAGCCGAGCCACGCTGCGACGAACGCCTTCCACTGCCGCCGGGAGAGCTGCCGATACCAGATGCCGGATTCTCTGGTGCTTCCGCTGACCGTGTCCACCAACCCGCTCTCCTTTGAACGTCGGATGTCTGATGTCCTATGTCATAGTCACGGTAAGGCATGGTGACGTGGAACACAAGGCGTCCCGGGTTCGCCTGGTCATGGCGCCGCACATCCGGAAAAGCAGGAGATCTGATGTAGTACGTTCTTTGTCAAGTGGTCTTGAGCTGGAGGGATCGGATCCGTGAGGCAACACGATGTGCTGAGCCCGGTCGCGGGCGGGCCGACCGTGGTGAGCCGCATCAAGGAGTACATCCTCACCAATCACCTGGGCCCGGGCGATCCGCTGCCGACCGAGAATGAACTGAGCCAACAGCTCGGCGTCAGCCGCTCCCGCATCCGCGAGGCAGTCAAGACCTTGTCGGCCCTCGACATCGTCGAGGTGCGTCACGGCTACGGCACGTACGTCGGCCAGATGAGCTTCCGCGCGATGGTGGAGTCACTGGCGTTCCGGGGCATGCTCAACGCGGACGACGGGCTGGGGGTGTTCGCCGAACTCGTCGACTTCCGCGAGCTGATCGAGACGAGCCTGGCCGACAAGATCATGGCGAGCCTCACGCCGCAGGCGGCGCTGAGCATGCGCAGGCTCACCGAGGCCATGGCCGAGAAGGCCTCGGCGGGCGAGGAATTCGCGGCGGAAGACCGGGAATTCCACCTGCTGCTCATGGAGACCGCAGGCACACTGGCGGTAGGGATGACAGGGGCTTTCTGGGATGTGCACGCCCTGGCGTCGCGTTCGTTGGGGCCGCCCGATGATCTGCAGGCCACCGTCGCGGCGCACGTGGCCATCCTCGACGCGATCGAAAAGGGTGACGCCGACGTCCTGCGCGCGGCGATCCGCGCGCACTACGCACCGATCCGGGAGCGCATGACGCGCCGGCTGCCGCCGCGAACGTAGGGTGAATCGATGGTCCCGAAGATCGAACTGAACGACGGCACATCCATCCCGCAGCTGGGTTTCGGGGTGTACAAGATCGAACCCGATCGGACCGCGGCGGCCGTGCGGACCGCGCTGGAGGCGGGCTACCGCCACGTCGACACGGCGGAGATGTACGGCAACGAACGCGAAGTCGGTCAGGGCATCCGCGATGCGGGAGTGGACCGCGGCGACGTCTACGTCACCAGCAAGCTCAACAACGACGTCCATCGACCCGACGACGCCCGGCGCGCCTTCGACGAGACGCTGCGCGCGCTCGAGTCCGACTACGTCGACCTGTTCCTGATCCACTGGCCGCTGCCGACGCTGTACGACGGCGACTTCGTGTCGACCTGGCGAGTGCTGGAAGAGTTCGCCGCCGACGGCCGCGCCCGCAGCATCGGAGTATCGAACTTCCAGGTGCCCCATCTGGAGCGGCTCGCCAAGGAAACCGACACGGTCCCCGCCGTCAACCAGATCGAGGTGCACCCCTACTTCGGCAACGGCGCCGTCCGGGCGTACGGCGCCGAGCACGGCATCGCCACCGAGGCATGGTCGCCGATCGCCCGCGGCAAGGTGCTCGGGGATCCGGTCGTGGCACGCATCGCCCAGGCGGTCGGCAGAACCCCGGCTCAGACCGTGCTGCGTTGGCACATCCAGCGTGGCGACATCGTGTTCCCCAAATCGACGTCACCTGAACGCATCAAGTCGAACTTCGAGTTGTTCGACTTCGAATTGACCGAGGCCGACATGGCCGCGCTCTCGGGCCTCGACCAAGGAGCTTCCGGCCGGACCGGGCCCGACCCGGACACGTTCGACAGGCTGTGACCGACCGGACACGCGTCTCGTCGTCCCTCCCTACGTCAGGACGGTCTACCCGAAGGATCGGCCGACACGGGCGTCTCGCTGCTGACGGGCAGCGGTCCGAGCTCTCAGGCGTGATTGAGGCGGTCCCGTCCTAGGGCACCAATGGGGTGCAGCGTGGGAATTGACGCCTACAGTAGGTGACATGTCACGGAATAACGTGTCATGTCACGTAGTTGTCGGATGTGAAACGCAACAAACACTTTCGACAACAGGAGGACGAGATGGCTCAGCTCGAAGGAAAAACAGCACTGATCACCGGCGGCACATCCGGTATCGGTTATGCGACGGCGCGAGCCTTCGCCGACGAGGGCGCCAAGGTGTTCATCACCGGGCGTACCCAACAGCGCGTCGACGCGGCCGCAGCCTCGCTGGGTTCCGGCGTCGTCGGTGTTGCCGGCGATGTCACCAACACCGAGGATCTGGACCGACTGGTCGGGGTCATCCGCGACGCAGGTGCCGGCCTCGACATCGTTTTCACCAACGCCGGCAGTGGCGAGTTCGCCACGCTGGAGGACGAGACACCCGAACACCTCATCGACACGTTCAACCGCAACGTGGGCGGGACGGTGTTCACCGTGCAGAAGACGCTGCCGTTACTCAATCCCGGTGCCTCGATCGTTCTGTCCGGCTCCACCGCGGCCACCAGGGGTACCCCGGCGTTCGGTGCCTACGCCGCGGCAAAGGCCGCTATCCGGTCCTTCGGACGCACCTGGGCCACCGAGTTGGGCGACCGCGGCTTCCGGGTCAACACGGTCGTACCCGGTCCCATCCTGACCGAGGGACTCACCGAACTGGTGCCTGACAAAGACCAGCGGCAGGTGTTCTTCGACGGTTTGGCGACGAACCCGATGAAGCGGATAGGTGATCCTGCCGAACTGGCCGCGGTGGTGGTGTTCCTCGGATCCGAGGCGAGCAGCTTCATGACAGGTGCGGAGATCTTCGTCGACGGGGGCATGAACCAGGTTTAGCTGGTCTAGCTGAGGTCGGGACGCGGCAAGGTGCCCTCGCGCAACAGACTCTCGTGTACAACGGCGAGGATGTCGGCGAGGGCATCCTCGTGCTCGGGATCCAGATCGGCGAAGAACGCCCGGCGTACCCACTCAGCATGCACCGGGGCGGCGCCGGTGAGCCGGTCCCAGCCCTCGTCGGTCAGAACGACGACAGTGCCGCGACCGTCGGTGTCGCAGGTTGTGCGCTCGACCAGGCCGCGGCGTGCCATCCGCATCAGGTGGTGAGAAACCCGGCTGCGTTCCCACCCGATCACCGTCGCCAGTGTGGTCAGCTGCAGGCGGCGATCCGGTGCGCGCGAGAGGGTACTGAGCACCGTGTAGTCGTAGAGCGAAAGACCGCACTCGGTGCGCAGGTGACGGTTCACCTCATATTCGAGCCGGTGATAGACCCGCATGAAATTCAGCCAGGCCCGCTGCTGCCTCGGCGTCAGCGGGTACTCGCCGGAATCAGTCATCGCGCATCATGGACAAGCATGTCGCCCATCTAAGCAAAACTCCACCCCGATATGCGGTTTCGGTGACGATCCGTGTCGACGACCACCGAACGGGCTCGAAGCCGGCCGGGTCAGCGCTGGCAGTTCAGCGACACCGACACCGTCTGGCTGGTGATCGACGGAACCAGGATCCGATCGCCGCCCAGGCCCGGCCCGACGTAGGGCACCCACTGCGTGACCTGCTGCGGGTTGCGGACGCTGGTGACCGTGCACTGGTCCATCGGCGCGGTGCCGATCTTGTCGATGTTGACCGTGTAACCCTCGGACTGCAGGCGGTTGATGGTCTCCTGCGCGGTTTCCTCGGCGGCGGCCATGCCGGCGGGGGCGCCGATCACCCCGAGGGCAGCCACCGCGACTGCGACCAGGGACCATTTCACGCGCATTGACCGCACCTCTCCGTCGTTACCGCACATCATGCTCTATTTACATCGTCATTGGGACTCTATTCGTTCCCGGTCCGCCGGGCGCGGCCCACGGAATCGCTCCGGACGGCGGCTGCCGCGGTTAGCATCGCGCGCGTGGACAGCACGATGCAGAACTGGCCCCTGACCATCACCGCGATCCTGAGACACGCCGTCGGCGTCAACGGCGACCGCACCGTCACCACTGCTACCGGGCAGGGCGGATACCGCACCATCAGCTACCGCGAACTCGGCGAGCACGCCGCCCAGCTGGCGCACGCGTTGCGCAAACTGGGTGTCACGGGCGACGAGCGCGTCGCGACGTTCATGTGGAACAACACCGAGCACCTGACGGCCTACCTCGCGGCACCCGCGATGGGTGCGGTGCTCCACACCCTCAACATCAGGCTCGCGCCCGAACAGATCGCCTACATCGCCAACGAGGCACAGGACCAGATCGTCATCGCCGACGCCTCGCTGATCCCGCTGCTGGCCCCGGTGCTGCCGCAACTGGAGACCGTGCACACCGTGATCGTGGTCGGTGCGGCCGATGTGAGTGCGCTGACAGGTGTGACCGTGCTGCGGTGGGACGAGGTGCTCGCAGCGGAGCCGACGGAGTTCGACTGGCCCGATGTCGACGAGAACTCGGCGGCCGCCATGTGCTACACGAGCGGTACCACGGGGAATCCCAAAGGTGTTGTGTACAGCCATCGTTCGAGCTATCTGCATTCGCTGAACACCTGCACTGCCAACGCGCTCGACGTCAGCAGCGCTGATGTGGTGCTGCCCATCGTGCCGATGTTCCACGCAAACGCCTGGGGCCTGCCGTACGCGGCGTTGATGGCGGGTGCAAGCCTCGTCATGCCCGACCGGTTCCTCGACGGGGCCTCGCTGATCGAGCTGATCGAGTCGCAGCGGCCCACGCTCGCCGGCGCGGTGCCGACCATCTGGAACGACGTGATGAACCGCCTGGAACACAGTGCCGGCCATGACATCTCGTCGTTGCGCCTGGTCGCCTGTGGCGGATCCGCGGTGCCGGTGTCACTCATGAAGACGTTCGAGGAGCGTCATGGTGTCTACATCCAGCAGGCCTGGGGCATGACCGAGACCTCACCGCTGGCCACGGTCGCCAAACCGCTGCCCGGCGTGTCCGACGAACGGCACTGGGCGATGCGGGCCAGCCAGGGCAGGCCCATGTGCGGTGTCGAGGTCCGCATCGTCGACGACGCAGGCAACCCGTTGCCCAAGGACGGTAAGGCCGTGGGGGAGCTGGAAGTTCGCGGCCCGTGGATCACCGGCGCCTACTACCTGGGGCGCGATTCCGAGAAGTTCGACACCGGTTGGTTGCGCACGGGCGACGTGGGGGTCATCGACGCGGCGGGTTATGTGACGCTGACCGACCGGGCCAAGGACGTCATCAAATCCGGTGGCGAGTGGATCTCCTCGGTCGAGTTGGAGAACCTGCTGATCGCGCATCCCGCTGTGCTCGAGGCCGCGGTCGTCGGGGTACCCGACGAACGTTGGCAGGAACGCCCCCTCGCGGTGGTGGTGTTGCACGACGGTGCCTCGGTGAAACCCGAGGAGCTGCGGGATTTCCTGGCCGACAAGGTGGTTCGCTGGTGGCTGCCCGAGCGGTGGGCGTTCATCGGCCAGGTGCCCCGCACCAGCGTCGGCAAGTACGACAAGAAGACCATCCGCGCCCGCCACGCCGAGGGCGCCTACGAGGTGGTGACCCTCTAGTGTCCTGCGCCGGGAATTCGTTGAAGATATGAACCGAGTCGTTCGAAGATCTCGTCGGCGGTCTTGGTCCAGTTGAACGGGCGGGGGTTGTCGTTCCAGTCTGCGATCCACTCGCGAATGTCCTTCTCGAGGGCCTGAATTGAGCGGTGAACGCCGCGGCGCAGTTTCTGGTCGGTGAGTAACCCGAACCACCGCTCGACCTGGTTGAGCCACGACGAGTAGGTCGGGGTGAAGTGCATGTGGAATCGGGGATGGGCGGCAAGCCATTTGGTTACTGTCGGCGATTTGTGCGTCGAGTAGTTGTCGCAGATCAGATGGACGTCCAGGTCAGCGGGCACGGTGTTGTCCAACTTGGTCAAGAACTTCTTGAACTCGATCGCGCGGTGCCGGCGGTGAATCGAGCCGTAGACCTCGCCGGTGGCCACATCCAGGGCGGCGAACAAGGTGGTGATTCCGTGCCGCACGTAGTCATGGGTGCGGCGCTCGGGCATGCCGGGCATCATCGGCAGGACCGGCGCTGCGATCCAAGGCCTGGATCTGCGATTTTCATCGACGCAGAGCACCAGTGCCTTCTCCGGCGGGTCCAGATACAACCCCACGACGTCACGGACCTTGTCGACGAACTGCGGGTCGTTGCTGATCTTGAAGGTGTCCACCTGATGCGGCTTGAGGCCGAACGACTTCCAGATCCGTCCGACCGTTGACTTCGACAACCCGGTCTCAGCCGCCATCGAAGACCGCGACCAGTGCGTGGCGCCTTTGGGTTGACGCTCCAACGTACGATCAGCTGCTCGACCGCCTCGTCGGTGATCTTGCGCGGCGCACCAGGACGCGGCTCATCGGCCAGACCTCCAGTCGCGCCTCCAGGAACCGTCCACGCCATTTGCCGACCGTTTGCGGCCACACACCTTCATCAGCGGCGACTTCCTTGTTGGATTTCCCTGCCGCGCAACCCAACACGATCCGACAACGTTGGGCCAACGCCTGCGAGGACTTCGATCGACGGGCCCACCGCTGCAACGTCTCACGTTCGTCGTCGGTCAACACCAACTCGACTACCGGCCTACCCCTGGTTCCCACCCGCCAATTCTACAATTAATCAACTAATTTACGGCGCAGGACACTAGTTCTCTGGCGAGCGGGAGGAGATCAGGCGCGCACGGCGATGGTCGACAGCAGGTCGGCGAGCCGGTCCGGCCGGTCGACCATCGAGAAGGTGCGGGCTTCCTCGATGATCTCCAGCCGCGCGTTCGGGATGATGTCGGCGAGCCGTTCACCGTCGCCGACCTCGAAGAGCATGTCGTCGGCCGACCACGCGATGAGCGTGGGCTTGTCGAATTCGGGCAACCGTGCGGCGACCGCGGTGGTGACCTCGGTGCGCAGCGACAGCGTGAACTGCCGGAGATCCTCGGCGATAGCGGGATCCGACAGCGCGGTGCGCACCCACTCATGCGTCAGCGTGTCGATGTCGGAATACGCCAGGCCCGCGTACGCCCGCTTGCGCACCGCAGGGATCCTGACGGCCTGCGCGGCGGTGCGGAAGAGCGCCTTTGTGCGCGCGGCAACGATGAGCGGTTTGAGGATCGGCGGCGGAAAGTGTTCGAACGCATCGCAACTCGTCAACACCAGCGCGCCGATCCGCTCGGGATGGTGCACCGCGACCAATTGGGTGACCACCCCGCCGGTGTCGTTGCCGACCAGCACGACGTCGTGCAGGTCCAAGGCGGTCAGGGTGTCGGCGACGATGCCGGCGACACCGCGGATGCTCCGATCGGCCCCGGGGCGCAGCGGGTCGGGATGCGCGCCCAGCGGCCAGGTCGGGGCGATGCACCGCAGGCCACGCGAGGCGAGCCGGGCGCTGACCTGCCGCCAGAGCTGGCCGCCCATCATGTAACCGTGCACGAAGACGACCGGCCTGCCGTCGGTTGGCCCGAACTCCTCGAAATGGATGGTTCCGGCGTTAATCTCAATGATCGACATGGATGACTCCCGGCTCGATAGACATTTACGAACAGTCTGCCGGTAACTTACCAACAGGGTGTATGGAAAACAAGAGACGTACTCAGGAAGAGCGCTCCGCGGCCACCCGCGACGCGTTGATCACGGCTGCCCGGCGGCTGTGGGGTGAACGCGGCTACGCCGACGTGGGCACCCCCGAGATCGCGACGGCCGCAGGCGTCACGCGAGGCGCGATGTATCACCAATTCGCCGACAAGGCAGCGCTTTTCCTCGCCGTGGTGGAGGTCGTGGAGCAGGACGTGATGACTCGGCTGGCCACCGAGGTGGCGTCGTCGGGCGCGACCACTCCGGCCGATGCGATCCGGGCCGCGGTCGATGCCTGGCTCGAGGTGTCCGGTGACCCCGAGGTGCGGCAGTTGATCTTGCTCGACGCGCCGAGCGTGCTCGGCTGGGCCGGCTTCCGCGACATCGCCCAGCGCTACAGCCTCGGCATGACCGAGCAGCTGTTGAGCGAGGCGATCAAGGCCGGGCAGCTCGCCAAGCAGCCGGTACGGGCACTCGCACATGTGTTGATCGGTGCCCTCGACGAGGCGGCCATGGCCATCGCGACCGCCGAGGATCCGAAGAAGGCCCGACGCGAGATCAGGCAGGTGTTACGCCGCCTGATCGACGCGATGTTGTCGGGCTGAGTTTCCTGGCGAGCAGACGCGTGCGTACCCGACACGCCGGGAGCTTGGGTGCATACACGTCTGCTCGGCAGAGGATAGTTACCGCTCGGCGCGCTGGTAGGCCGTCACGACCGCCGCGCCGCCGAGGCCGATGTTGTGCTGCAGGGCCGCGTCGACGCCTTCGACCTGACGCTTGTCGGCCGTGCCACGCAACTGCCAGGTCAGCTCGGCGCACTGGGCCAGGCCCGTCGCGCCCAGCGGGTGCCCCTTGGAGATGAGCCCGCCGGACGGGTTGACCACCCAGCGTCCGCCGTAGGTGGTGTCGCCGTTGTCGATCAGGCGCGGCGCCTCACCCTCGCCGCACAGGCCAAGGGCCTCGTACAGCAGCAGCTCGTTGGCGCTGAAGCAGTCGTGCAACTCGATGACCTGGAAGTCCTCGGGTCCGAGACCGGACTGCGCGTAAACCTGTTGTGCGGCTTGCACGTTCATGTCATAGCCGATGATGTTGGCGGCACTGCCGTCGAACGTCGAGGCAAAGTCGGTGGTCATGGCCTGCCCGACGATCTCGACGGCCTGGCCCGCCAGCCCGTGCTGGTCGACGAACGCCTCGCTGGCCAGGATCGCCGCACCCGAGCCGTCGGACGTGGGGGAGCACTGCAGCTTGGTCAGCGGATCGGAGATCATCTTGGCGGCCAGGATGTCGTCGAGCGTGTACTCGTCCTGGAACTGCGCGTACGGGTTGTTCACCGAATGCTTGTGGTTCTTGTAGCCGATCTTCGCGAAGTGTTCGGCGGTGGTGCCGTACTTCTTCATGTGCTCGCGGCCGGCCGCGCCGAACATCCACGGCGCCACGGGGAAGGCGAACTCGTCGATCTCGGCCAGCGCCTTGACGTGGCGGCCCAGTGGCGATTCGCGGTCCTGCGCACCCGCCTGAAGCGAACCCGGCTGCATCTTTTCGAAGCCCAGCGCGATGGTGCAGTCGGCCAGGCCGCCGCGGATCGCCTGTGCGGCAAGGTAAAGCGCGGTGGAACCCGTCGAACAGTTGTTGTTGACATTGACGATCGGGATGCCCGTCATGCCCAGCTCGTAGAGCGCGCGCTGACCTGACGTGGAATCGCCCGAGCAGTACCCGACGTAGCCCTGCTGCACCTGGTCATAGGAGACGCCGGCATCCTCGAGCGCCTTGGTACCCGACTCCCGTGCCATGTCCGGGTAGTCCCAACCCTCGCGACGACCGGGCTTCTCGAACTTCGTCATCCCCACACCGACAACGAACACTTTGTTAACCATGTAACGGAACATACGTCATCGCGAAACCGGGGCAACCGTCTTCAACTGGAGTTGACGCAGCCGCACCACCAGCGCGGCCGCGGCCAGCAGCGACAACACCCCGAGCTG
Source organism: Mycolicibacterium mageritense (assembly GCF_010727475.1). Classification (NCBI taxonomy): domain Bacteria; kingdom Bacillati; phylum Actinomycetota; class Actinomycetes; order Mycobacteriales; family Mycobacteriaceae; genus Mycobacterium; species Mycolicibacterium mageritense. The sequence continues at coordinate 645,189 of NZ_AP022567.1, read as the reverse complement.
CCACCAGTTCGCCGGATTGCCGCCGTCGCGGTCGAAGTAGTGGTTGACCGCGTGCAGCGTGTTGGCCACCAGGAAACCCGTCAACACCACGGCGATCACGTCGCGCCACCACAGCGCGAACAGCATCGTCACGGCGATGCCGATCTGGAACGCACCCGCGTCGTGCAGGAAATGCACGTGATTGGGCCAGTTGGCCCACTGCGCGAACGACGCCGGGTCGATCCGCATCCACACGCCGGTCACCAACATGCTCAGTGCCGCCACCACGACGACGATCTGGATGAATCTCATCTGCATGTCCATCAGACGAAGCAGGCCTGCGGGATGTGACAGTCACGTTCCACGGGGCTGTCTCGTCAAGCGGGCATGACCTACCTCGCCGACCATTCGCTGCTGTTGAGCGTGCCCGCGTTCCTTCCCGCTGTCCTCGTCGTGCTCGTGATCTCCTACGTCGCGCGCCGTGACCGTACTTCCGCTGACGACGACGGTGGTGTAGACCAGTAGAACGTGTTCTAGTTCTGTCGAGGAGGGTTCGTGGCGCTCGAGGTCGTGCAGTGGGCAACCGGTGGCGTCGGCGTGGCCGCGATCAAGGGCGTGCTCGAGCATCCGGACCTGGAGCTGGCCGGCTGCTGGGTACATTCGGATGCCAAGCACGGCAAGGACGTCGGCGAGATCATCGGTGCCGAACGGCTCGGCGTCACCGCCACCAACAGCATCGACGAGATCCTGGCGCTGGACGCCGACGCGGTGATCTACGCGCCGCTCATCCCGAACCCCGACGAGGTGGCCGCGCTGCTGCGCTCGGGCAAGAACGTGATCACGCCCGTCGGCTGGCTGTACCCCAGCGAGAAGCAGGCGGCACCGATGCGGGCCGCCGCGCTGGCGGGCAACGCCACCCTGCACGGCACCGGCATCGCGCCGGGCGGCATCAGCGAGAAGTTCCCGCTGGTGTTCTCCGCGATGGCCACGGGCGTGAACTTCGTTCGGGCCGAGGAGTTCTCCGATCTACGGACGTACGAGGCACCTGACGTGGTGCGCCATGTCATGGGCTTCGGCGGCGCGCCCGACACTGCGCTGAGCGGGCCCATGCAGAAGCTGCTCGACGGCGGTTTCATCCAGGCCGTCAAGATGGTCGTCGACCAGATCGGGTTCGAGGCCGACCCGCGGATCCGCTCGTCGCAGGAGATCGCCGTCGCGACCGCGCCCATCGACTCGCCGATCGGCGTGATCGAGCCCGGTCAGGTCGCGGGTCGCAAGTTCCATTGGGAGGCCCTCGTCGACGGCGAACCTGTCGTGCGCGTCACGGTGAACTGGCTCATGGGTGAGGAAAACCTCGACCCCGCATGGACTTTCGGCCCGGCCGGGCAGCGCTACGAGATGGAGGTGCGCGGCAACCCGGACTTCACGGTGATCATCAAAGGATTCCAGTCCGAGGTCGGCGAGGAAGGCCCGGAGGCCGGCGTCGTCGCGACCGCCGCGCACTGCGTCAACTCGGTGCCCGCGGTGTGTGCGGCCGAGCCCGGCGTGGTGACCTATCCCGACCTGCCGCTGATCACGGGCAAAGCCCGCCGAACCTGAGCTTGTGTGCGAGATTTCGCGAAAACGTCGAACACAAACTCAGGTTCGGCGTGGAAACTCAGGGCCGCACCAGGATCCGGATCGGATTGCCGTCCTGATGTTCGAGCTTCTCGATGCCACGGGCGATGTCTTCCAACGACACGACCTCGCTGATCGAGCGGGACAGGTCCAGCCTGCCCAGCGAAACCAGCGTCGCGAGCGTCGAGATGTCGACATTCTGGTAGCCCAGATGGCCGAGCACCTGCTTCTGGGTGAGGCCGAACATCGACGTCGGCCCGATCGTCGGTTCCTGCGCGCTCATTCCCACCGCGACCAGTCGCCCGCCGATCGTCAGCTGGCCCAAGGCCTGCTCGAACGTCGACTTGAGTCCCACCGCGTCGAACGCCACGTCCAGCCCGCGGCCCGCGGTCACCTCGGCGATCTTCTCGCCCAGCCGCTCGTCGCCGGCGTCGAACGCGTAATCGGCGCCGAGCTCCAAAGCCCGGTCGAGCACCTCGGGTTTGATGTCGACCGCGACGATCGGCACCGCGCCCACCAGCCGCGCCAGCTGCACGATGTGGGTGCCGACCCCGCCGAGCCCCCACACCCCGACCGATTCGCCGATACCGACTTTGCCGGTGCGCACCACCGCGCCGTACGGCGTCGACACCGCGTCGGCGAGGATCGCTGCCTGTTCGAGCGGCACGTTGTCCGGAACCCGCGTGAGCCCGACTGCCTGCGCCAGGGTGTATTCGGCCCAGGCGCCGTCATATGCGAAGGCCATCAACTGAATCCGCATGCAGTTGGCGACGTCGCCGCGCCGGCAATTGGGGCATTCCATGCACGGCCTGCCCGCCGCGACGATCACCCGGTCACCCTCGGCCCAGCCCGTGACCCCAGGGCCGAGCTTGGCGATGGTGCCCGAAGCCTCGTGGCCCTGCGTCACCACCGGCGCCTGCGCGGGGAAGGTTCCGTTGATCAGGCTCAGATCGGAATGGCAGATGCCACAGAACGCGACCTTGACCAGCACCTCGCCAGGGCCCGGCTCGGGAATCGGAACATCCTCCACCGCAACTGTTTTGGTGTCGGCATAGAACCGTTCGGCCCGCATGGTGCCAGTCATCGCGTTTCTCCTCGTCTCGCCGGTTACTATCCGCATCATGGCACTTCATCGGGAACGCTGAGGTCATGTGCCGATTGTTCGGTCTGCACGCCGGCCACCGACTGGTGACCGCGACCTTCTGGCTACTGGACGCCCCGGACAACCTTGCCGAGCAGAGCAGGCGCAACCCCGACGGCACGGGGCTCGGCGTGTTCGGCGCGGACGGCGGCGCAGTGCTGTATAAGGAACCGGTCGCGGCGTGGCAGGACTGTGAATTCGCCACCGAGGCACACGATGTCACGGCGACGACGTTCGTCGCGCACGTCCGGTACGCGTCGACGGGTGCGCTGGATCTCGTGAACACGCATCCGTTCCTGCAGGACGGCCGGATCTTCGCGCACAACGGTGTGGTCGGCGGCCTCGATGTGCTCGATGACCGCATCCGGGAGTTGGGCGTGGCGGACCTGGTGCGGGGCCAGACCGACTCCGAACGCGTCTTCGCGCTCATCACGGCCGCGACCCGGACCCATGACGGCGACGTCGGTGCCGGGATCGTCGAGGCCATCGGCTGGCTGGCCGACAACGTGCCGATCTACGCCGTCAATCTGCTGCTCAGCACGGCCACCGACGTGTGGGCCCTGCGCTATCCCGACAGCCACGAGCTGTATGTGCTCGACCGCAGGCACCCCGATGCACGCAGGCTGCGGTTGCGCAGCCCACGGATCCGCGCCGAGTCCGAGCATCTGACGTCGAAGCCGTCGGTGGTGTTCGCCAGTGAGCCGATGGACGGCGAGAACTGGCGGCCCATCGCGCCCGGCGAACTCGTGCACGTCGACGCGGGTCTGCGGATCAGCACGCGGCTTGCGTTCCCGAATCCACCACGTCACCTCCTGCGCCGCGAGGATCTGAGTGCGAAGGCTGCGGCGTCGCAGCACGGGTAGCCCTGGCACACTCGACGTTCGTGACCTCCAAACGTGCTCTGGTGCTCGCCGGTGGCGGTATTGCGGGGATTGCCTGGGAGACGGGCATTCTGCGGGGTATCGCCGACGAATCCCCCGAAGCGGCCGACGCGCTGCTCGGCTCCGATGTGCTGATCGGCACGTCGGCGGGTTCCACCGTATCGGCCCAGCTCGGCAGCGGGCTCGGCCTCGAGGAACTGTTCGAGCGGCAGATCGGCGCCGAATCCGCCGAACTCGACCCCGGGGTGAGCATCGACAACGTCACCGACCTGTTCGTCACGGCGATGCTGAGGCCCGACACCACCAAGGCACAGAAACTGCAGGGCATCGGCACCGTGGCGCTCAACACCGACACCGTCGACCCGGCGGTGCGACGCAAGGTGATCGAGCAGCGCCTGCCGTCGCACGACTGGCCCGATCGGGTGCTACGCATCTCGGCCATCGACATCGACACGGGTGAGCTGGTGACACTGGACCGGGATTCCGGAGTGTCGCTGGTCGACGCGGTCGCCGCGAGCTGCGCGGTCCCCGGGGTGTGGCCGGTCGTGACGATCGGCGGTCGCCGGTTCATGGACGGTGGTATCGGCAGTGCGGTCAACATGGCGCTGGCCGCCGACTGCGACACCGCGGTGGCGCTGGTGCCGCAGGGCCGCTCGACACCGTCCCCGTTCGGTGCCGGCGCGGCCGAGGAGGTCGACGGCTTTGCCGGCCGGTCACTCGGGATCTTCGCCGACGACGACGCGCTGGCGGCATTCGGCAAGAACCCGCTCGACCCGGCCTGCCGGGTGCCGTCGGCGCAGGCCGGGCGGGCCCAGGGCCGACGGGTGGCGGCCGAGGTCGCCGCATTCCTCAAGTGTTAACCGTCGAGTGCGCGGGCGGTGAGGTCGCGGCCGATCTCGATGACCTCGGTGGCTCGGTGGAACTCGAGGCTGCGGCAGACCGTGCGCGGCACCTCGATCAGCAGGTCGGGTGGATACGCCGCGAGCGTGTGGCGGGCCAGCGCGGCCTGCGCGATGTCGATCGTGCGGTACATGACCTCGAAGCTGCCGAGACGCGGAACGCCCGCCGTGCTCGGGCCCTCCGGAAGCTCACCGTCGGGCGCGTCGTCATCGGACTCCGGTATCGACGCCCCGAACCGGCTCAGCACCGCACGGGCCGTGGGGCGGTCCAACATCGAGCGCACCGAGGCGGTGTCCAGCACGCCCGAGGTGCTGCGCATCATGCGGCTGAGCCATTCGGTCGTGGGTCGCGGTTCAGGTTCGGCGACCGGGTCGGGTTCGCTGCCCGAGACGCTCACCGCGATGGTGAGATCCGCGTTGACCGCGGCGATCGGCGCCATGGGCAGCGGATCGAGAATGCCGCCGTCGCCGAGCAGTCGGCCGTTGAGCACGTGCGGTGCGATCACGCCGGGGATCGCGATCGAGGCCCTGATCGCCGAGTCGACAGGCCCCCGCTGCAGCCACACCGATTTGCCCGCGATCAGATCTGTGGCAACGGCCGTGTACGGGATGGGCAACTGCTCGATCGTGGCCTCGCCGAGAATGTCGCGGACCGCGTCGAGGATCTTCTCCGCACGGAGGATCCCGGCTGCGCTGAGCGACGGATCGAGCAGCCGGAGTACGGCGCGTTGGGTCAAAGTCCGTGCCCAATCGGCGAAGTCGTCGAGCCGGCCCGCCGCGTGCAGCCCACCGACCAGCGCGCCCATCGACGATCCCGACACGCCCACGACCTCGTAACCGCGGTCTTGCAGCTCGTTGATCACGCCGATGTGGGCGTAGCCGCGGGCGCCGCCACTGCCGAGGGCGAGAGCAACACGCATACGTCCATTCTGAGGCACCCGCGGGATCAGCCGGGGGACGCCTTCGGCGCTGCGTGGAAGCTTCGCCGATTCCGCGCCTAACGTTTTGTCGGTCTCGATACCTTGAGGTCACTGGCCCAACGATCTGGAGGCATTCGTGGCTGAATCCGCGCGGGACGTCGATTCGATCGGCGAACTGGGTGAGCGCACACTCCGCAAGGTGAAGTGGCGGATGCTGCCGCTGATCGTGTTCCTGTATTTCCTTGCCTACCTTGACCGCACCAATGTCGGCTTCGCGAAGCTGGAGATGAGCCAGGACATCGGTCTGAGCGAGACCGCATACGGGCTCGGCGCCGGGATCTTCTTCATCGGGTACGCCATCTTCGAGATCCCCAGCAACGCAGGCATGGTTCGCTTCGGTGCCCGCAAGTGGATCGCCCGGATCCTCGTCACGTGGGGCTTCTTCGCAACGATCATGGCGGTGGTGCAGAACGAGACCACGTTCTACATCATCCGATTCCTGCTGGGAGCTGCCGAAGCAGGATTCTTCCCCGCGATCATCTTGTATCTGACCCTGTGGTTCCCGGCGCGCCAACGGGTAACGGTGTTGGGGCTCTTCGTACTTGCCCTGCCGATCTCCAGCGCACTCGGCGCGCCGTTCTCGGCGCTGCTGCTCAAGCTGGACGGCATTCTCGGCTTGGCCGGCTGGCAATGGCTGTACATCGTCCAGGGCGTGCCGCCGATGCTGATGGCCGTCGTGGCGCTCAAGGTGCTGACGGATTACCCCAGGGACGCCAAGTGGCTGACCGCCGAGGAACGCACGTGGCTGCAGAACACCATGGACGCCGAGGACGCGGCCAAGGCCGAAGCCTCCGCGCACAAGCACAGCTTCATGGCCGGCCTCAAAGATCCCCGCGCCTTGGTGTTCTCGGTGCTGTACTTCGGTCTGGCGGCCGGCATCTACGGGCTCGCCCTGTGGTTGCCGTCGATCGTCAAGGCCATGGGGGATCTGTCGACCACGGCAACCGGGTTCATCGTCCCGATTCCCTACGTGTGCTCGGGAATCTTCGTCTACTACTGGAGTCGGCGCTCGGATCGCACCGGTGAACGCGTAGGCCATGCCTCGGGGGCGATGTTGCTGGCCTCTGTCGGCATGTTCGCGTCGGCGCTGCTGCTCGAGACCAGCCCGGTGCTGGCGCTGATCGGCCTGTGCCTGGCCGCGATGGGGGTGTTCGCGGCCATGTGCCCGTTCTGGGAGCTTCCCGCCGCCGCGTTGGCCGGGGCCGCCGCGGCGTCCGGCATCGCACTGATCAACTCGCTGGGCAATCTGGGCGGATTCGTCGCACCGTACGCGGTCGGCGCGCTGAAGGACATGACCGGCGATTCGAAAGCCGGGTTGCTGTTGCTGGCCGCGGTGTTGTTCCTCAGCGCCGCAGGCACATTCCTGTACGGCAGGCGGGTCCACCCCGGCCCTGTGCCCGCAGGCTCACCCGACGACGTGCTCGCAAAGGAAGCCGCCGCGTTCGACCTGCCGTCCGAGGAACTGCGCCACCGCGGTGATCCGGAAGGCCCGTGATGTGGTCCGCCACCGGGGCGGTCCGACGACTCGGCAAACCCAAACCCCGCGACGCCATCGCGGGATTGGTGACGGGCCTCTTTTCGATCCCGGAAGGCATGGCCTACGCGAGCATCGGCGGCTTCAACCCCGTCGCCGGAATCTACGCAGGCATCATGCCGGGCATCATCGGCTCGCTGTTCGCCAGGACCGTGTTGATGGTGACGACGCTGACGAGCGCGATCGCGCTCACGTCGCGCAGCGTGCTCAAAGAGGCCGGCCTCGATCCCGCCGATCCGGCCAACGTCGCCGCATTGGCCGTCGTGGTCGGTGCCGTGATGCTGCTGTTCGGTCTGCTGCGGTTCGGCTCGATCATGAACTTCGTCTCCAACGCCGTGATGACGGGCTTCTCGACCGGCATCGCAGTGCAGATCATCACCGGTGTACTCGGGGACGCAACGGGCTATAAACCGCAGAGCGGCAACACCATCGGCAAGATCATCGATTCGCTCGCGCACATCGGGCTGTGGCACCCGGCTTCGGTGGCCGTCGCGCTCGGGACCGTCGCGGTCTGGGCGGTGTTCCACCTCGTCAAACCGCTCGAATCGTTCGCGACGTTGCTCGCGCTCGTGGTGGTCACCGCGGTGGTGGCCGTCGGGCACATCGACGTCGAGACCGTCGGCGACATCGCGTCGATCGCGAATGCGCTTCCGCCCGTGACGGTTCCGAACTTCGCCGCGATGCCCGAGCTGATCGTCGGGGGCGTCGCGGTCGCGCTCGTCGCCCTGGCCCAGGCCGCCGGCATCTCGGCCGCAGTGCCCAACCCCGACGGCAGCCGCACCAACATGAACGGCGACTTCCTGGCCCAGGGCGCAGCCAACGTGGCGGGTGGGCTGTTCGGAGCGCTGCCGGCCGGCGGGTCGCTGTCGCGCACCGGGGTGGCCACGTCGGCTGGAGCGCAGACCCGCTGGGCCGGCATCTTCGCCGGGATCTGGCTCGCGATGCTCGTACTGATTGCCGGATCGGCGGCCGAGATCATTCCGATGCCGGTCATCGGCGGGCTGATCCTCGTGATCGGCGGCGAACTGGTGGTCGGACGGTGGCCCGACATCAAACTGGTGCTACGGGTCGCGCCGCTGTCAGCCGTGGCGATGCTGGTCACCTTCGCGGCGACCACGCAGCTGCCTCTGCACACCGCGATCCTGATCGGCGTCATCACGTCGCTGGTGCTGTACTGCACCAAGGCGTCGCAGTCAGCCCAGCTGGTCGCGCTCGAACCCACCGGTGACGGCGGCTGGCGCACCGCGCCCGTCCCCGAGAAGTGCCCGAGCAACGAGGTCACGGTGCTGGACTACCTGGGTATCGGGCTGTTCGCCGAGATACCCCGCATCGACGAGGAGTGGCCGGACGTCGCGGGCAGCGACAACGCCGTCGTCGTGCTCGGACTGCGTTCCCTGCCCGACGTGCCGTCGTCAGTCACGATCAAGGCACTCAAACGCTGGGCCGGTGAGCTGCAGGCCAACAACGGCCGGTTGATCATCGCAGGCGCGACCCCGGCCACCGCCAAGATCCTGCGCCGCGGTGACCTCGACGACGTGCTGGGCGAGGACGGCATCGTCGATGCCACCGACCGCGTCTTCGGGGCCACCGACACCGCGGTGGCGCGGGGCCGCGAGTGGATCGCCGGCCGCGGTGATTTGCCGCAGCGTGATTCGAACTAACTACAGAGCTCGTCGGCCGCCGCCCGGACCGCGACGATGACCGCGGCCTGGCGGGCCGGCTCGAGCTGGGCCCACGCGACGTTGTAGGTGCCGGGCCCAGGCGCCGCACCGGGCGCCTGCAGGCTCGCCAGGTACGGCTCGATCTGGGCCTTGGGATCGCCGCCCTTCTCGTCCATCCAGACCTTCGCGGCATGGCAGGCCTGGAAATACTCGTCTTCGGTGGACTGCGCGTCGGCGCCGACGGCGGTGGTGACCCCGCCCGGTGACACCGCGACTTCTCCCGGTGCGGCGGTCGGCGTCGACGATTCCGCCGTCGTCGTGGTGGTGGTCGCGGCGGCCGACGAGGACTCCGCGGGCTTGCCTTCCTCGGCCGACGAATTGCATCCCGTCAGCAGACTCAGACCGGACGCGGCAATGACAGCAACGGACAGCCGGGTGGCCCATGGGTAACTGCGCATTCCGCCAATCTATGCAACACTGGCGGCCGTGTCGGAGGGGACCGGATTCCAGGAGTGTTGTCGGGCTCGTTAGAGCACGCCCGACCTCCCTGTTCGTTCCACGTCCCTGGAGTTTTTCCGCATGTCTTCCGCCCTTGCGCACATTCCCATGCCCGCGGTGTCGGCGCCCACCCGCCTACGACTGCCCGACCTGCTGCACACGACCGACCGCGCGGCCGACGAGGTGCTGTCGGGCCGCTACGACAGGCTGCTGCGGGATCTGCCCGAGCACGAACGCTGGTACACCCGGCTGCACGGCGACGACGAGCTCGACATCTGGCTGATCAGCTGGGTTCCTGACCGGTCGACCGAACTGCACGACCACGGTGGCTCGATCGGCGCCCTGACCGTGGTGTCCGGCGCGCTGACCGAGACGCGCTGGGACGGTGAGGCGCTGCGCCGCCGCAGCCTCTCGGCGGGCAGCCAGGCCGCGTTTCCGCTCGGGTGGGTGCACGACGTCGTGCGTGCGCCCGGTCCGGTGATCGGGCCGACACTCAGCGTGCACGCGTATTCACCACCGTTGACCGCGATGTCGTACTACGAAGTGACCCCGCGCAATACACTGCGGCGAAACCGCACTGAACTCACCGACGCGCCGGAGGGATAGCAATGAGCCGTATCGACGCGGTGTTGGAGGCGGCCAGGGCCCGGCTCAAGCGCCTGCCGGCAAGCGATCTGCCTGCGGCCCTCGCCGACGGCGCGGTCCTCGTCGACATCCGTCCCGCCGCACAGCGCACAGCCGAAGGGGAGCATCCCGACGCGCTCGTGATCGAACGCAACCACCTGGAGTGGCGGTGCGACCCGACCAGCGACGCCCGGATCCCGCAGGCCGTCGGCGACGACGTGTACTGGGTGATCCTGTGCTCGGAGGGCTACACGTCGAGCCTGGCCGCGGCCGCGCTGCTCGATCTGGGGCTGCACCGGTCGACCGACGTGATCGGCGGATACCGCGCGCTCGCAGCGGCCGGACTGGTGTGACTCAGGCGTTCTCGTCGTTGGTGAGCAGCGGGCGCAGCTTCTCGGTCTTCTCGGGCGTCCAGCCCGGCGGCTCCATGATCTTGGCCCACGCGTTGGCGACATCCTTGACGTAGACGTGGCCGTGGCCGTCGGGCACATCCACGGCCACCGCCATGTCGGCGGACACCTGCAGGAACGTCACGATGGGAATCCACTGCATGCGCCCCGAGACGTCGTAGCCGCGCGGCTCCTTGAGCCAATCAGGTTCGGCGAACAGCAGATCCGTGTTCCACCAGGCGATCGGGTCGGAGGCGTGCTGCAGGTACACGACACGCGGATGGCCCCACGGGGCGGCGGGGCGGTCCAGGTTGCGGGCCTCCGCGGAGAACCGGACGTTCTCACCCTTGTCGTAGATCGGCAGCCACATCGGTGATCCCGCGTCCCGGTTGCGGGTCAGGTCGGTCCAGATCGTGTTGTTGAACGTCGGCCCTGAGAAGAGCGCGCCATCGGTGCGGGCGACGAGATTGTTGAGCGCCAGGAACGGCGCCTCGCCACCGAACGATCCGAGGCTTTCACCGAAAACCACGAGCTTGGGTCGCCGGCCTTCCGGCATCGCCTTGACGAGCTCGTCGACGGCTTCGAACAACGCCTGCCCGGCCTGGCGCGCGTTCTCCTTGTCCACCAGGAACGACAGCCAGCTGGGCAGGAACGAGTACTGCATGCTCACGATCGCGGTGTCGCCGTTGTACATGTACTCCAGCGCCGAGGCCTCGGCCTCGTTGATCCAGCCCGTGCCGGTGGTGGTCGCGACGGCGACGACCTGCCGGTCCAGCCCGCCCGTGCGCACCAGTTCCTTGGCCGCCAACGCCGCGGTGGCCTTGATGCCGTCGGCCGAATGCAGGCCTGCGTACGCCCGGATCGGCTCGATCGCCGGTTTGCCGTTGAACTCCGAAAGCTGTTGCACCGTCGGCCCGTTGGACACGAACACGCGGCCCTGATGGCCCAGCGACTCCCAACTGTCGAGGGATTCCGGTCCACCCGAACGGAATTTGGACGTCGGGGCCGTGAAGTCCGGGCTGGTCTCGTCGTTGACCGCCGAGAAGGTGCTGTTGATCTTGTCCATCGCAACGCGTGCGACGACGCCGTTGAGCAGGGCGATGGTCAAGCTGAGCAACAGCACGACCACGACGACCGCCGAAACCCGGGGCGGGGCAAACCGATTGAGCTGGCGCACCAGGAAGCGTACGAGCCTGCCGACCAACTGCCCGATCTCGACGAAAACGAACAGCACCACGATCGAAAGCACGGCTGTGAGCGGATGGTCCCAGAACGCCAGCCGAGGCACACCCATGAAGTCGCGGACCTCGTCCTGCCACACGTGGAAGTAGATGATCATCAGGATCTGGCCGATGATCCCGACCACGACGAGCGCCAGCCACGCCCACTTCGGAGCCTTGGGGCTGGTGTCCGCCGACCGCATGTAGCGCACCAGCCAGACCCCGAAAACGCCCAGGCCGTAACCGATTGCCCCGGCGCCGCCGCTGACCAGCCCTTGGAAGAGCGGGCCGCGCGGCAGCAGCGACGGAGTCAGTGAGAACCAGATGAACACCAAGCCCACCGCGGTTCCGAAGAACGTGTAGTGGCGCACCCACCAGTCCGGCTTTTCCTGGCTGCTGTCCGATTCGGCCGGCGCTGCCGGTGTTACCTCGGTGTCGGTCACCCGTTGACTTTATCGATGGGTGAAGTTTGCGGCGCGCTTCTCGGTGAACGCCGCCATACCTTCCTTCTGATCGGCGGTCGCGAACGCCGAGTGGAACAGCCTGCGCTCGTACAGCAGACCCTCCGCCAGCGAGGACTCGAAGGCACGGTTGACCGCTTCCTTGGCCATCCGTGACGCGGACAGCGACATCCCGGCGATGGTCTCGGCGACCGCCAGTGCCTCGTCGATGAGCGAGTCGGCAGGCACCAAACGCGACACCAACCCGGCGCGTTCGGCCTCGACCGCGTCGATGGTGCGGCCCGTCAGGATCAGGTCCATGGCCTTGGCCTTGCCGATCGCGCGCGTGAGGCGCTGTGAGCCGCCCATGCCCGGCAGCACGCCGAGCTTGATCTCGGGCTGCCCGAACTTCGCGGTGTCGGCGGCGATCAGGATGTCGCACATCATCGCGAGTTCGCAGCCGCCGCCGAGGGCGTACCCGGCGACCGCGGCGATGGTCGGCGTCCGCGTGGCCGCGAACTTCGACCACAGCTCGAAGAAGTCGGCCGAGTACACGTCGGCGAACGACAGATCGGCCATCTCCTTGATGTCCGCCCCCGCGGCGAACGCCTTCTCGTTACCCGTGACGATGATCGCGCCGATGCTCGGATCGTTGTCGAGTTCAGCTGCGGCCGTGGTGACTTCGGTCATCACCTGGCTGTTGAGCGCGTTGAGTGCCTTGGGCCGGTTCAGCGTTATGGTCGCGACGCGGTCGACGCGGGTCACCAGGATGGTCTCGTACGTCATGCTCACTCCTGAAAGGTCAGATCGGGATCGGCGGGTGCGAAATAGGCTTCCACGTCGGCGGTCGTGACCGCGTCGAGCGAGGCGGGAGACCACTGCGGGTTGCGGTCCTTGTCGACGAGCTGAGCCCGGATGCCCTCGACGAAATCGTGGGAGCGCACGGACGCACACGAGGTCCGGTACTCCTGGCGCAGCACGTCCTCCAGTGTCTCCAGCTTGGCCGCGCGGCGCACGGCTTCCAGCGCCACCGACAGCGAAACGGGGGAGCGGGTGGCGATCAGGTCGGCGGCTTGGGTCGCGGCTGCCGCGGCGTGACCCCGCAGCGCGGCGACGATGTCGGCCACGGTGTCGCCCGCGTAGCATGCGTCGATCCAGTCGCGCTGTTCGAGCAGCGGGCTGGCGGGCGGGTCTGTTGCGTAGGACGCCAAGGCCTTGTCGACCCCGTCGGCGACGACGGCCTCGGCGAAGGCGTCTACCCGGTCGTGCGGCACGTAGTGGTCGGCGAAGCCCATCGCGATCGCGTCGGCGCCCGAGAACGGCGCCCCGGTGAGCGCGGCGTGCAGGCCTAGCGCGCCCGGCGCGCGGGACAGCAGGTAGGTGCCGCCGACATCGGGGATGAAGCCGATGCCGACCTCCGGCATGGCCATCTTGGTGGTGTCGGTGACGACGCGGACACTGCCGTGCGCTCCCACCCCGACGCCGCCGCCCATCACGATGCCGTCCATCAGTGCCACATACGGTTTCGGGTAGCGGCCGATGTAGGCGTTGAGGACGTACTCGTCGAACCAGAACCGCCGCGCGTCGGCGCCACCCACCTTGGCGCTGTGATAGAGCGCCACGACGTCGCCGCCCGCGCACAGGCCACGTTCGCCCGCACCGGTCAACAGCACGGTGTGGACCGCGTCGTCGTGTTCCCAGGCGTGCAGTGCCTTGGAGATGCCCTCGACCATGACTTCGTTGAGGGAGTTGATCGCCTTCGGCCGGTTCAGCGTCAGGATGCCGACGCCGTTACGGACACTTACTAGGACGTCCTCGTTTTCTGTCACGAGTTGCAATCTAGTTCGGTGCCCCAGCGCCCCGCACGACGGGTAGGGTTTGCCTCAAGATCAAACCTGGACGTTTCCTGAGAACATTCTCAGTTCGCCGGGAACCCGCCCAGCAGCTTGATCGTTGATCGAGTAGTTCTTAGCCGAACACATCTCACAGGAGAGGATCCCGACGGTGCGCGAGACCAGCAACCCGGTATTCCGGAGCCTGCCGAAGACGCAGGGCGGATATGCACAATTTGGTACCGGAGCCGCCGGCTTCGGTGCGCAGCAGGTGCACGCGCAGCAGTATGCGCCTGAGTACCTCGACCAGCAGCAGGCCGGCGTCGCACGGCCGCTGACCATCGACGACGTCGTGACCAAGACGGCCATCACCCTGGCCATCGTCTCGGCTGTCGCGGTCGTGTCCTACTTCTTCGTGGCCGCCAACCCGGCCCTGATGATGCCGTTCACCCTCGTCGGCGGGCTCGGCGGCCTGGTCTTGGTGCTGATCGCCACCTTCGGGCGCAAGCAGGACAACCCGGCCATCGTGCTGAGCTACGCGGCGCTGGAGGGCCTGTTCCTCGGCGCGGCCTCGTTCCTGTTCGCCAACCTGGTGTCCAGCGGCGGCCCCACCATGATCTTCCAGGCCGTGGTGGCCACCATCGGCGTGTTCATCGGCATGCTTGTCGTGTACAAGACCGGGGCCATCCGGGTGACCCCCAAGTTCACCCGCATGATCGTCGCCGCGATGTTCGGTGTCGTGGCACTGGTTCTGGTGAACTTCCTGCTCGCGATGTTCGGTGTCGGCGGCGGTGAAGGCCTCGGCCTGCGTTCCGGCGGCGGCCTTGCCATCGGCTTCTCGCTCCTGTGCATCGCGCTGGCGGCGTTCAGCTTCCTGATCGACTTCGACGCTGCCGACCAGATGATCCGGGCCGGTGCGCCGGAGAAGGCCGCGTGGGGCATCGCCCTCGGCCTGACCGTCACCCTGGTCTGGCTCTACATCGAGATCCTGCGGCTGCTGTCGTACTTCAACAACGACTAGCTGCCCTGCCCGAGAAAGGCGTCCGCGACTGCGGGCGCCTTTTTCTTTTGCGTGGGGGAGGTGCGTGTCGGCGGCTGGTGCGGCGGGGCCGGCGTTGAGCCTGCGGTGAGGGCGTGGGTTTCTCGTACTTTTGCGCCGTGGGTGCAGAGTGAACGCTGGGTGGTGGGCCGGGGTGTGTTGGTTCTGCGGTGAGGGCGTGGGCTTCTCGTACTTTTGCGCCGTGGTTGCAGTGTGAGCGCTGGGTGCCATCCAGAGTCAATGCTGCGGCGGGTTATCCCCAGTCGCAGGTTCATCCACAGGCCGACGCCAGAGGCACCACGGGTTGTCCACACTTGTCGGTAGCCGAAACCAGCCTGTCGCCATGGACATTGGCAGCGATCCCTTCGTCGGCAGCGAGGCTCTGGCATCCGGCGCGCTGAACCGCTATGAGTTGCGCCGCTATTACCAGCCGCTGATGCCAAACGTGTACCTGGACAAGCGGATTGCCCTCACTCTGCGATTGCGGACGCAAGCGGCATGGTTGTGGTCGGGTCGGGAAGCGGTGGTCGCGGGTCTCGCGGCATCGGCCTTGCATCGCGCCCAGTGGATTGACGACGACGTTCCCGTCGAATTGATCTGGGCGAATGCGAGACCGCCACGGCGGGTTATCACCCGTGCCGATCTCTTGCTGCCGGGGGAATGCCAACTGCTCGACGGACTCAATGTGACGACGCCCGAGCGGACGGCCTTCGACCTCGGCCGGCGCGGTTCACTTGAGGAAGCCGTGGCTCGGCTCGACGCGCTCGGTAATGCAACGGAGTTCAAGGCCACCGACGTGCTGATGCTGGCGGAAAGGCATCGGCACGTGCGTGGGCTGCGTCAGCTCGAGTGCGCGCTCGACCTCTACGACCCGGGTGCCCAGTCGCCCAAGGAGACCTGGCTTCGTCTCATGATCATCGACGAGGGGTACCCGCGACCTCAGACACAGATCCCGGTCCTGGGCGCGAACGGCCAACCGCGGTACTACCTCGACATGGGGTGGGAGGAGTACATGCTCGCGGTCGAATATGACGGCGTGCAGCATGCCGACGCTTTGGGCTACGACATCGTCCGCAACGAGCACATCAGCGACGCCGGCTGGACCACGATTCGAGTGGCCGCGGGCCATCGGCGGCCCGAGATCATGGCCCGCCTGCATGTCGCGTGGAGTCGAGTGGCTGCGGCGTTGGTTCTGCGGTGAGGGCGTGGGTTACTCGTACTTTTGCGCCGTGGACGCAGAACCAACGCGGCACACAAGCTAGGAGAGCCGCTCCACGACCATCGCCATGCCCTGGCCGCCACCGACACACATGGTCTCGATGCCGAAGGTCTTGTCGTAGGTCTGCAGGTTGTTGAGCAGCGTGGCGGTGATGCGGGCACCGGTCATGCCGAAGGGGTGGCCGAGGGCGATCGCGCCGCCGGACACGTTCAGCTTGTCCTCGTCCATGCCGAGCGCGCGGGCCGAGCCGAGCACCTGCACCGCGAACGCCTCGTTGATCTCGTAGAGGTCGATGTCGCCAATGCTCATGCCCGCGTTGGCAAGAGCCTTCTTGACGGCCTCGATGGGGCCGAGGCCCATGATCTCCGGCGACAGCCCGGACACACCGGTCGACACGATGCGGGCCAGCGGTGTGAGGCCGAGCTCACGCGCGCGCACGTCGCTCATCACCACGAGCGCGGCGGCGCCGTCGTTGAGCGGGCAGGCGTTGCCTGCAGTGATGGTGCCGTTGGGCCGGAAGACCGGCTTGAGCTGGCTGATCTTCTCGTAGGTGGTTCCGGGCCTGGGCCCATCATCGGTCGAGACGGTGGTTCCATCCGGCAGGGTGACGGGAACGATCTCGCGCTCGAAGAAGCCGTTCTTGATGGCCTCTTCGGCACGGTTCTGTGACCGCACGCCCCAGTGGTCCTGGTCCTCCCGGCTGATGCCGGTATGCAGGGCGACGTTCTCGGCGGTCTGGCCCATGGCGATGTAGACATCGGGCACCAGGCCGTCTTCGCGCGGGTCGTGCCATTCGGTGGCGCCGGCGGCGGCCTGATCGGAGCGCGCCATGGCATCGGCGTACAGCGGGTTCTTGGTGTCGGGCCAGCCGTCGGCGTTGCCCTTCGCGAACCGCGAGACGGTCTCGACGCCCGCGGAGATGAAGGCGTGGCCCTCACCGGCCTTGATCGCGTGGAAGGCCATCCGGGTGGTCTGCAGAGACGACGAACAGTAGCGGTTGACGGTGGTGCCGGGCAGGAAGTCGTAGCCCAGCTGCACCGCGACGGCCCGGCCGATGTTGAAGCCGGCCTCACCGCCGGGCTGGCCGCAGCCCATGATCAGGTCGTCGATGTCACGGGGATCCAGTGCAGGCACTTTGTCCAGCACGGCCTTGACCATCTGGGCGGCCAGGTCGTCGGGACGCATGTTGACGAGTGAGCCCTTGCCTGCGCGGCCGATCGGCGAGCGGGCAGTGGCAACGATGACGGCTTCAGGCATGACAGGCTCCCTAGATCGTGTTCTAGAAAGGAACTTAACCCGCGGGTACCACGATGGGCGCGGGCACCCCGGTGGAACGCCGCCATAGCCTGCTCATGCTGCCGAGCCGGGTCAGCAATGTGCTGGTATCGGCGGCGCCGGTCTCCAGCGCCGCGTCACCATCCCACTCGCCCAAGGCATTACACAGTGCGGGCAAAAGCTGCTTGGCCGCCAGTGCGTAGCCGGCCGCCGACGGATGGAACATGTCCTCGGAGAACAGCAGCTCGGGCGCCTTGTAGAACTCGGGCGCCAGCAGATCGGAGAACGGCACCGGGACACCACCGGCCGCGCGTACGACGCCGGCCTGGGCGCGCGCGAGCCGCAGGCCGCGGTTGCGCGCGTACCAGCGCAGCGGCTGAGGGATGGCGGTGATCACGCCGAAGTCCGGGCACGTGCCGACCACGACGACCGCACCGGCCGACCGTAACCGGCGCACCGCGGCGCCCAGCCTGCGCGCCGACGCCCCGATGCCGTTGGGCTTGGTGATGTCGTTGGCGCCGATCATGATCACGGCGGCATCCGGTGGCGGTCCGGCCACGAACATGGCGTCGATCTGCCCCGACAGGCCCTTCGATGTGGCTCCCACAATCGCCTTGGTGCTCAACCGGATTCGCTTGCCGGTCTGCTCGGCGACACCCCGCGCGATGAGCACGCCGGGAACTTCGTCGGCCACATGGCAGCCGTAGCCGGTGGCGGTTGAATCGCCGAAGATCATCAGGTGCAGGTCGAACGGGACTCCGCGTTCCCAGCGCTGCACCGGTCCGCCGCCTGCGGTGTACACGCCGTCGGCGCGGGGCGGCACATCCCAGGATTTCGGGATGACGCGGCGGGCTTTGGCCGCCTGCCCGGTCAGTAGGTTGCGGGCCCCGAAATATGCGGTGCCGGTCGACGCGAGCGTCGCTGCCGCCGCGACGGCGACGGTCGATCTGCGGACGCGAGGAGCACGACTTCTTGAGCCCACGAAATTCAGTTTAGGTGTGAACCGCCGGGTTCTCCGCGTGGCGAGCCGGTTCAGCGATCACAGTGCGGTATCAAGTGCGGTATCAATTCAGATTCTTTGATTGTTGAACAGATTAGTGATGTCAAGCTAAGTTACCCGGGTTGTCTGAGTGACGTAGCACACCGAGCACTACAAAGACGTAGGAAGTGGTGGCGATGACTGCACCGAGTAAGGTCTCGCGGTCCCATCGTGCTGGCATAAGTCCAGCTAGAGTGCACCGCGCGCGGAAGTATCCGGTCAGTGACTGGGCGCCCGTAGAGGTCGTGGAAGACGGCCCGAGCCTCGGGGGCCGACTGGCTTCGCTGGCGGCGATGCTGACAATCCGACCGGTCCTGGCAATTGGTAGCCATGCTCCGCATTTGCCGTGGCCATTCGGAGTCGTGAACTTCGCGGCGCGGCTCATGCGCCCCGCTCCAGGCACCATCAAGGCCACGATCGGCCTGCCCAACTGCACCGCTCGACTCGTGCGGGCTGACGGCGTGCTGCCTGCCGACGGCAAGCGCAGCGTCATCCTGTACCTGCACGGTGGCGCCTTCCTGACGTGCGGCGCGAACACGCACTCGGGCATCGTGACGTCGCTGTCGCAGTACGCCGACAGCCCGGTGCTAGTCGTGGACTACCGGATGGTTCCCAAGCACTCTGTGGGCACCGCGGTCGACGACTGTTACGACGCCTACCACTGGCTGCGGCTCACGGGCTACGAGCCCGAGCAGATCGTCCTGGCGGGCGATTCCGCGGGCGGATACCTGGGGCTGGCGCTGGCCGAGCGGCTGCTGGCCGAGGGCGAAGAACCCGCGGCCCTGGTCACGATGTCACCGCTGTTCGAGATCGACAACACCGCGCGCGCCAACCACCCGAACATTCACCGCGACGCGATGTTCCCGGCCTCGGCGTTCGGCGCTCTCGTCGCGCTCGTCGAGCGCGCGGCCGGCCGCAAGGGCGAGGATGTCTACGAGCCGCTCGACCACATCGAGCCGGGGCTGCCGCGCACGCTCATCCACGTGTCGGGTTCCGAGGTTCTGATCAGCGATGCACGGAAAGCCGCCCACATGCTCGCCGCCGCCGGCGTTCCGGTGGAGGTCCGCGTTTGGCCCGGTCAGATGCACGTATTCCAGCTCGCGACGCCCTTCGTGTCCGAAGCGACGCGCTCGTTGCGCCAGATCGGCGAGTACATTCGCGAGGCCACCTGGTGAGCCTTTTGCGGGCCTGAGACGATGTGCATATGCGCATCGCCAAGCACGTCAGTGAGCTCATCGGCAATACCCCTCTGGTACAGCTGAACTCGGTTGTCCCAGAAGGCGCGGGCGTGGTGGCCGCGAAAATCGAGTACCTCAACCCGGGTGGCAGCGCCAAGGACCGCATCGCGATCAAGATGATCGACGCGGCCGAGGCCAGCGGCGAACTCAAACCGGGCGGCACCATCGTCGAGCCGACCTCGGGCAACACCGGCGTCGGGCTGGCGCTCGTGGCCCAGCAACGGGGTTACAAGTGCATCTTCGTATGCCCCGACAAGGTCAGCGAAGACAAGCGGAATGTGTTGCGCGCGTACGGTGCCGAGGTCGTGGTGTGCCCGACGGCGGTGCCGCCCGACCACCCGGACAGCTACTACAGCGTGTCCAACCGCCTGGTCACCGAGATCGACGGCGCGTGGAAGCCTGACCAGTACTCCAACCCGATGGGGCCGGAGTCGCACTACGAGACGACGGGCCCGGAGATCTGGGCCGACACCGACGGCAAGGTCACGCACTTCGTCGCGGGCGTCGGCACCGGCGGCACCATCACCGGCACCGGGCGCTACCTCAAGGAGGCGTCCGGCGGAAAGGTGCAGATCATCGGGGCCGACCCCGAGGGGTCGGTGTACTCCGGCGGCACCGGGCGGCCGTACCTGGTGGAGGGTGTCGGCGAGGACTTCTGGCCCAGCGCCTACGACCCGACGGTGCCCGACGAGATCATCGCGGTTTCCGACGCCGATTCGTTCGATATGACACGTCGCCTGGCGCGTGAGGAAGCCCTGCTGGTCGGCGGTTCGTGCGGCATGGCCGTGGTCGCCGCGCTCGAAGTGGCCCGCAAGGCCGGGCCCGACTCGCTCGTGGTGGTACTGCTGCCCGACGGCGGGCGTGGTTATCTCTCAAAGATTTTCAACGACGCGTGGATGTCGTCGTACGGGTTCCTGCGCAGCCGGCTGGACGGCTCCGTCGAACAGTCGACCGTCGGAGACGTGCTGCGCGGCAAATCCGGTGCGCTGCCGGACCTGGTGCACACCCACCCGTCGGAAACCGTGCGCGACGCCATCGGCATCCTGCGCGAATACGGTGTATCCCAGATGCCGGTGGTCGGTGCCGAACCGCCCGTGATGGCCGGCGAAGTGGCGGGCAGCGTGTCGGAGCGCGAACTCCTGTCGGCGGTGTTCGAGGGCCGCGCCAAACTGGCCGATGCGGTCGCTGACCACATGAGCCCCCCGCTGCCGCTGATCGGGGCCGGCGAACTGGTCAGCACCGCGGCGAAGAATCTGCGCGAATCCGACGCAGTGATGGTGGTCGAGGAGGGCAAGCCGGTCGGCGTGCTGACCCGGCACGATCTGCTCGGTTTCTTGTCCGAGGGTGCACGTCGGAGCTGAGGTACTGCAGAACCGTTGCTGTCAGCGACTTCTCAGGTAGTGTGAGCTCGCTTGTTGCTAGCAAACTCTTAGCGGAAGGCACCCATGACCGAGTACCCACCTCCTCCTCCCGGCGGTTATCCGCCTCCTCCGCCGCCGCAGGGCGGGTATGGACCACCCGGACCGCAGGGTGCGCCGCCGGACAACAATCTGGTGTGGGCGATCTTGTCGACCATCCTGTGCTGCATTCCCGTCGGGGCGTTCGCGATCTACAAGTCCACCCAGGTATCCGGACTGTGGGCGCAGGGCCGGTTCGCCGAGGCGCAGCAGGCTGCCGACGATGCCAAGAAGTTCGCCATCTGGGGCGCCATCGCAGGCGTCGCCTTTTCGGTGATCTGGATCATCTTCCTCGTTGCGACTGGTGCGTTCTCGGCTTCGGTGACTTCGTACTGACCGGCGACTCGTCCGGTCGGTAGTGAGTCTCAGCGCGGCAACCGCCGTGGCAGCCTCTGTGCACATGCTGCCGCGGCGGGGTGCCGGATCGATTCCACTCCTGGAAGGTGTTGATGTCCTACTACCCGCCGCCACCTCCTGGCGGTTACCCGCCGCCCCCGCCGCCGTATGGCGGATTTCAGCCAGGGCCAGGTGGTTTCCCTCCTGACAACAATCTGGTGTGGGCGATCCTGTCGACAGTGCTGTGTTGTCTGCCGTTGGGCATCGTTGCGATCGTCAAGTCGACCCAGGTGTCCGGTTTGTGGGCGCAGGGTCGTTACGCCGAGGCGCAGCAGGCCGCTGACGATGCCAAGAAGTTCGCCATCTGGGGCGCGATCGCCGGTGTCGTCGTATCGGTCGCGGCCGTCGTCTTCTACATCATCGTCATTGCCGCGGCGGTGAGTTCGGTACCGAGCTCGTACTGACCGGTCATGTTCACCCTCGCCGTCACACCCCGCCTGGGCGCGCCACTGGGCGTGGCCGCACTGGCGGGGTGTGCCTGTGTGGCTGTGTGGGTCGGTGATCCGACCACCCCCGGCGGCCCTTTGCCGGTGTGCCCGACGAAACTCCTCTTGGGCATCGACTGCCCCGGATGCGGCAGCCTGCGCATGATCTATTCCCTTCTGCACGGCGATGTCCTTGCAGCGCTTAGGTTTAACGCGGTCGGCTTGATCGCGCTGATGTTTTTGGCGTGGGCCTACGCGGCGTGGACGTACGGGCGTCTTGCCAACCGCCGGGTGCGCAGCTGGCAACACTGGCGATGGTCGGCAGTCATCACGTTGGTGGTGGTGTCGATTTGGTTCGTCGTCCGAAACCTGCCGTTCGAGCCGTTCGTCTCACTGCGCGTATGACCTGCCCGGCGCGTCGAACATAGACGCTGATTGCGGGCTTTGCCTTGACCTTTCGGGCAAATAACGAGGCACAGCCGAACGTTCACTGTAGAAATCCTGTTCATCGTGCGTACGTACCTGTAAAAAAGTACGCATGACGAATCCACCACCGCCTCCTGGCGGCTATCCGCCCCCTCCCGGGGGATATCCCCCGCCACAGGGTGGTTTTCCGCCGCCACCTCCGGGCGGTGCCTACCCACCTCACCCGTCACCCGGAGGGCATCCGCCGCCCCCGCCGGGAGGCTATCCACCCCCGCCTCCTCCGGGTGGGGGCGCGTACCCGCCGCCTCCGCCCGCAGGCGGCTATCAGGGCGGTGGCCCGGGATACCCGCCGGCCGCTCCGGGCTATGGTCCGGGAGGCGCGGCGTACAGCGTCGGCGATGGATTCTCGTGGGCGTGGAACAAGTTCACCAAGAACGCGGCACCGCTTCTGGTCGCATCGCTGGTCTACGGTGCGATCCTCGGCATCCTCGGTCTGATCGTCTATTTCCTCGCCCTGGCGCCGCTGTTCGCGTCGGCGGCAAGCGGCAGCTACGAGGTTGACGAATACGGCAATGTCACCGGTTCCGCGGACATCGGCGGCGGCTCGGTGGCCCTGACCTTCGTGCTGCTCATCGTCGGCGCCATCGTGCTGCTGGTTGTGGCCGCGGTCATCTCGTCGGCGTTCATCGGCGGTGTCCTCGACATCGCCAACGGTCAGCCCGTCACCGTCGGCTCGTTCTTCAAGCCGCGCAACGTCGGCGCGTTCATCGTCGCCCACCTGCTGATCGGCATCGCGTCTGCGATCGGCGGCATCATCATCATCGGCTCCATCGTGGTCGCGCTGTTCACAATGTTCACCGCGGTGATACTGATCGAGCGCAACCTCTCGCCGATCGATGCGATCAAGGCCAGCTTCGAACTGGTGAAGAACAACTTCGCGAACGCAATCCTCGCGTACGTCGTGATGTTCGCGATCATCCTGGTCGGCGAGCTCGCCTGCGGCATCGGCGTCATCGTGGCGATCCCTGTCGCGATGCTGTTCCTCGTGTACACCTACCGTCGCCTGACCGGCGGCCAGGTCGCGCCGTTGACACCGTAAAACCGCGCCACGCAATTACTGGGCCTGACGTTTTCGCGTCAGGCCCAGTACGTGTTCGGTTTCGGTCTACGCTACTGTTCCGACACCGATTCCAGTCGAAATCGGTGCGGTTCAAGGAAGTTGGGGGTCACGATGTCGATGCCGAATCAACCTGGAGATGTGCCCGGGGTACCCCCACAAGGCTTTCCTTCCTACGGTGGCTATCCGCCGCCACCCTCCGGATATCCGGGCCAGCCGCAGCCCTACGGCGCCCATGCGGTTGATCCGCAGGCGCCCTTCGGTCGTGACCCTGCCACCGGCCAGCCGCTCTCCGACAAGTCGGCTGTCGTGGCCGGGCTACTGCAGTTGTTCCTCGGTGGTTTCGGCATCGGGCGTTTCTACATCGGCTCCACCACCATCGGAGCGATCCAGCTGACACTGGGAGTGCTCGGCATTCTGACGTCAATTCTGATCGTCGGTTTCTTTTTGTTGTTCGCCGTCGGCATCTGGGCCCTGGTGGACGCCATCATGATGTTCTCCCGCTCGATTCCCGACCGGTACGGGCGAAAATTGCGCAGCTGAGGCAGTACCGCCGGACGGGCTGAGGCTGTCCCCGCCCCCGAGCCAGAGTCGATCCCGATAGGCTCAGGGCGTTATGAGTGAACACCGCAAGTGGCAAGGCCTGGCCACAAAAGCCATCCATGCCGGTTACCGTCCCGATCCGGGCACAGGTGCCGTCAACACCCCCATCTACGCGAGCTCGACCTTCGCCCAGGACGGTGTCGGTGGGCTGCGCGGCGGGTTCGAATACGCCCGCACCGGTAATCCGACCCGTGCCGCGCTGGAAGCGTCGCTCGCCGCGGTGGAGGAGGCGACCTACGGGCGGGCGTTCAGCTCCGGCATGGCAGCCACCGACTGTGCGTTGCGTGCGGTGCTGCGTCCGGGCGATCACGTCGTGATTCCCGACGACGCCTACGGCGGCACGTTCCGCCTCATCGACAAGGTGTTCACGCAATGGGGCATCACCCACACGCCAGCGCCGCTGACCGACCTCGACGCGGTGCGCTCGGCGATCACGCCGCAGACCAAGCTCATCTGGGTGGAGACGCCCACCAACCCGCTGCTGTCGATCGCCGACATCTCGGCGATCGTGCAGATCGCCTCCACATCAGGCGTGAAGGTGTTGGTGGACAACACCTTTGCGTCGCCGGCCCTGCAGCAGCCGTTGCTGCTCGGTGCGGACATCGTCTTGCATTCGACCACCAAGTACATCGGCGGGCACTCCGACGTCGTGGGTGGGGCGCTGCTGACCAACAGTGAGGAACTCGACACGGCCTTCGCATTCCTGCAGAACGGCGCAGGTGGCGTGCCCGGGCCGTTCGATGCCTACCTCACCATGCGCGGGCTCAAGACCCTGGTGCTGCGGATGCGGCAGCACAGTGAGAACGCGATGCTGGTCGCCGAGTTCCTCGACGGCCATCCCGCGGTGGAGACCGTGCTGTACCCGGGCCTGCCCGACCATCCCAATCACGACGTGGCGGCGCGGCAGATGAGCGCGTTCGGTGGCATGGTGTCGGTGCGGCTGCGGGGTGGCCCGCAGGCTGCGCGCGAATTGTGCGCTCGTACCGAGGTTTTCATCCTCGCCGAGTCGCTGGGCGGCGTCGAGTCGCTGATCGAGTACCCCGGTGCGATGACGCATGCGTCGACGGCGGGCTCGCAGCTCGAGGTGCCGGACGACCTGGTGCGCCTGTCGGTCGGTATCGAGCACGCGGCCGACCTGCTGGCCGACCTGGAGCAGGCCCTCAAGTCCTGACGCCGAGCAGACAGCTAGGTACCCGGAAATGCGCGTTTTCGGGTACCTACGCGTCTGCTCGCGCAGAGAAGTCTCGCGCCGAGAAAGTCGGGTCAGGCCATCAAGACGGGGCGCAGCGCCGACGTGGTGACCGCCAGGTTCATCTCCGGCAGGGCCGTGGCATTGTCGTCGACCCAGCTGCCGGTGGCGATCTCGGTGGCTCGCGCGTGCACCCAGCGCCAGCCGCGCTCGTTGAGGCTCAGCACCGCGCCAAGCCCGTCGATCGAGTGCAGCAGGCAGATGATCGCGGCGATGGACGGCACGGGGGTGTCGCCGTCGAACAGCGCGGCCAGCAGGGCAGCCCGGGCCTGGCTGACCCGTTCCCGGTCGGCCAGCGGCCAGCAGTAGGTCTTGTGGAACCTCTTGCCCGGCACCTGAACCCGGTGGATCTGCCCGGTGTGTTCGAGGTGGAACTCGAGGGTGGCCTGGGTGTGTTTGCTCAGCTTGCCCAATGCCGATTCGGCGGGCAGGGGGCGGCGCCGGAGGAGCTCGAACGCCGGGTCGGCAACCGGGTCCGGCGGCCAGTCCCCGGAGAGTGCCACCAGCAAACCGGCTGCGATAGGTTCGTCGGCCATGGCGGGTCTGATGCGGCAGGCGTATGCCAGATCGAGCAATACGGCTGCCGCCAGCACCCGTTCCCGGCGGCGTCGATCCAGACCCGGCTGCGCGGACGCATTGTCCAGCAACAGCAGAAACAGATCCTCGGCGATTTGCGCCATTTCCCCGACTGTAGTGCTACCTCCCGAGCGGTCGCGCTAGGAGTGGTAGGGCTCCGCGCTGACCAGCGTCACCTTCACGGTGTTGCCGTTGGGCACGGTGTAGGTGCGCGATTCGCCGACCTTGGCGTCGATGAGAGCGCCGCCCAGCGGTGAGTTGGGGGAGTAGACCTCGAGCTTGCCGTCGCTGATGCCCTCCTGGCGGGTGGCGATCAGGAACGTCTCGGTGTCGTTCTTGTCGTCGTCGTAGTAGACCTTGACCACCGAGCCCGGCAGGGCCACGCCGGACTGCTTGGGGGCCTCGCCGACCTTGGCGTTGTTGAGCAGCTCCTGCAGCTGGCGGATGCGGGCCTCCTGCTGGCCCTGCTCCTCGCGGGCAGCGTGGTAGCCGCCGTTCTCCCGCAGGTCGCCCTCTTCGCGACGGTCGTTGATCTCGGCAGCGATGACCGGCCGGTTGGCGATGAGCTGATCCAGCTCGGCCTTCAACCGGTCGAATGCCTCCTGGGTCAGCCAGGTGACCTGAGTGTCGGTCATGTCGCGCTCCTGTCCATTGGGTCTTGCGGCGCTCGCGCGCTTCTCTTCGCGTAAAAATTGCCTGGGCTTCGGGCTGGGCGTACACGTGTATTGCTGCGAGCGCAAGCGCATTTCTGAGCGCTAATGCAGCAATACACGGCCCCAGCGCGGAACCGTGTATTCGATCAGTTTACCACCGCGCGGTCAGCGGATCTTCACGTATTGGCTGTTGGCAGTTTGTTGCGCTCCGCCGCATCGCGCCTGCGTACGCCCCGAAATCAGGGCGCCACCAGGTATGACGGCACGTCGGTGCCGCACCCGTACACGTCGCCTCGCACGGGTGGCTTGCTGGTCTTGACGGGCGCGGTGACCTGAACCGTCGCCTGGTCGGACGGGCCCACCAGAATCTCGCGTCTGCCGGTTTCGCTGCCGTCGATCGACCGTGCCCGCACGATGCACACCACAGGTCGTGACGGATCGTCGCGGGTCACCCCGATGGTCACCGAAACAGTCTGCGAGTCGATCAGTTCGTACGCCGTGAGCTCGCCTTTTACGTCGCTGCTGCCCAGTCGCTGCCACGCCACGACCGCGACGATCACGCCTGCGACCACGACCAGCGCGGCGACCGCGAAGAGGATCCAGCGCCGGGTCCGGCGGGACAGCTGCTGGGATCCGTAGCGGGCGGCGGGACGTTCGATCATCAGAACTGGAACTATAGGGGGACAGCACAGTCACCCGGCTCAGGTGTATCGGGTATGGGATTAGGTAAGAGGACGCCGTAGTTAGATGAGACGAAATGAGTGAACTGCGGTTGATGGCTGTGCACGCCCACCCGGACGACGAGTCCAGCAAGGGGGCGGCGACCACAGCGCGCTATGCGGCTGAAGGTGCCCGCGTCATGGTGGTGACGCTGACCGGCGGTGAGCGCGGCGACATCCTGAATCCGGCGATGGACCTGCCCGAGGTGCACGGCCGGATCACCGAGGTGCGTCGCGACGAGATGGCCAAGGCCGCCGAGATCCTCGGCGTCGAACACCACTGGCTGGGTTTCGTCGACTCGGGGCTGCCCGAGGGCGACCCGCTGCCTCCGCTGCCCGAGGGCTGCTTCGCACTGACCCCTTTGGAAGAGCCGGTCGAGCGCCTCGTCCGGGTGATCCGCGAGTTCCGTCCGCACGTGCTGACCACCTACGACGAGAACGGCGGCTACCCGCACCCCGATCACATCCGCTGCCACCAGGTGTCGGTCGCGGCCTATGAGGCGGCCGCGGACTACATGAGCTTTCCCGACGCGGGGGAACCCTGGAGTGTGTCGAAGCTGTACTACAACCACGGCTTCCTGCGCCAGCGCATGCAGATGCTGCAGGACGAGTTCGCCAAGCACGGCCAGCAGGGGCCTTTCGGCAAATGGCTGGAGCACTGGGATCCCGAGCACGACGTGTTCGCCAACCGGGTGACCACCCGGGTCCATTGCGCGGAGTACTTCAGCCAGCGGGATGATGCGCTGCGTGCACATGCCACCCAGATCGACCCGAAGGGCGACTTCTTCCATGCACCCATCGAATGGCAGCAACGGCTGTGGCCGACCGAGGAGTTCGAACTGGCCCGGTCGCGTGTGCCCGTGAAGCTGCCTGAGGACGATCTGTTCGCCGGGGTCGAGCCGTGATCGACACCGTGACGGCCGTGATGACGCTGATGGCCGACGAGCCCCGCAACACGGGCCCGGACTTCGGCAAGGCCAGCCCGTTCGGGCTGCTGATCGTGCTGGTCCTGCTGATCGGGACGTTCGCCCTGGTCTGGTCGATGAACCGGCACCTGCGCAAGCTGCCCGAATCGTTCGACCGCGCTCATCCCGAACCTGATCAGGCCGCCGACGAGGGCACTGCCCCGGCCGAAGAACCCGACGCCCAGGCCGAAGCCGCCAACGGCAACGGCCGCGAAAGCCGACCAGGTGAGTCCGGCGGGTAACACCCTCGCGGGGGCGACGAGCCCCTATCTGCGCCAGCACGCCGACAATCCGGTGCACTGGCGGCAGTGGTCGCCGGAAGCCTTGGCCGAGGCGGCCGAGCGCGATGTCCCGATCCTGTTGTCCATCGGCTACGCCGCGTGCCACTGGTGCCATGTGATGGCGCACGAGTCGTTCGACGACGCCGACGTGGCCGCGGTGCTCAACGACGGTTTCGTGTGCATCAAGGTCGACCGCGAGGAGCGGCCGGACCTGGATGCGGTCTACATGAACGCCACCGTGGCGTTGACCGGCCAGGGCGGCTGGCCCATGACGTGCTTCCTCACGCCTGACGGGCGGCCGTTCTTCTGCGGCACGTACTACCCGAAGCTGGGTTTCCTGCAGCTGCTGGCGGCCGTGGCCGAAACCTGGCGCGACCGCCGCGACGAAGTCGAGCGGGCGTCGGACCAGATCGCGAACGAACTGCGCTCGATGGCGGCCGGGTTGCCCGGCGGAGGTGCCCCTGTGCAGCCCGTGCTGTGCGACCACGCGGTGGCCGCGGTGCTGCGCGACGAGGATGCCAAGCACGGCGGATTCGGCGGCGCACCCAAGTTCCCGCCGTCGGCATTGCTGGAGGGCTTGCTGCGGCACTACGAACGCACCGGTTCGGCCGCTGCGTTGCAAGCCGTCGAACGGACCGGGACGGCGATGGCCCGCGGCGGCATCTACGACCAGCTGGCCGGCGGGTTCGCGCGCTACAGCGTCGACCCCTACTGGGTGGTGCCGCACTTCGAGAAGATGCTCTACGACAACGCGCTGCTGTTGCGCGCCTACGCGCACTGGGCGCGGCGCACCGGGAACCCGTTGGCGCGCAAGGTTGCCGACGAAACAGCGCGGTTCATCATCGCCGACCTGGGTGCCGGCGCGATGTTCACGTCGTCGCTCGACGCCGATGCGGCCGGGCGCGAAGGCTTGACGTACGTGTGGACCCCTGCGGAATTGCGCACAGTTCTCGGCGACGGCGACGGAGATTGGGCCGCATCGCTTTTCGGGGTTACCGCGGGTGGGACATTCGAGCACGGTGCGTCGGTGCTGCAGTTGCCCGCCGATCCGGACGACGCCGCGCGGTTTGCCGCGGTGCGGTCAAAGCTCTTGGCGGCCCGTGCTTTGCGGCCGCAACCCGGCCGCGACGACAAGGTGGTGACCGCGTGGAACGGGCTGGCCATCACGGCCATGGCGGAAGCGTCCGTAGCGCTTGATGCACCCGAATTTCTCACGGCGGCAAGTGCATGCGCGCGCAGATTGGTGGAGTTGCACCTCGTGGACGGCCGCCTGCGCCGGGCCGGCCTCGGTGGCCGGGTGGGCGACAGTGTGGCGATCCTGGAGGACTACGCGTGTCTGGCCACCGGCCTGCTGACCCTCTATCAGCTGACCGGATCGTGGCTGCCCGAAGCGACGCGACTGCTCGACGTCGCCCTTGACCACTTCGCCGACCCCGAGCGGCCCGGGCGGTGGTTCGACACCGCCGACGATGCCGAGCAGCTCATGGTCCGGCCGTCCGATCCGATCGACGGGGCCACCCCGTCGGGGGCGTCGACGATCGCCGAGGCGCTGCAACTGGCCGCGTATCTGACCGCGTCGGACCGGTACTCGGCGGCCGCGGAGGCCACCTTGGCGGCGGCCACGCCGATTCTGGCGAGGGCCCCGCGCTCGGGTGGGCACTGGCTCGCAGTGGCCGAAGCCGCGGTGCGCGGGCCCATCCAGATCGCCGTGGCCTGCGATCCGTCTTCCTCGGAACTGCTCACTGCCGCACGGGCACTCGCGCCCGGCGGGGCCGTGGTGATCGGCGGTGCGGTGGACTCGTCAGAACTGCTGACCGGGCGTGACCGCGTGGCAGGTGCCGACGCCGCGTACGTGTGCCGCGGCAGGGTCTGCGATCTGCCCGTGACGACGGCCGGGGAACTCGCTGCCGCCTTGGGGCGGGCCGTGTAGCCTCGCGGCCATGCCCAACGCTGAGCACATCACCCAGACCGTCCACCGCTACCTCGACCTGGTCGCGACGGGTAGTGCCGACGACATCGCCGCGCTGTACGCCGACGACGCCACCGTGGAGGATCCGGTGGGCGGCGAGGTGCACATCGGCCGCAGCGCGATCCGGGGTTTCTATGCCAACGTCGAGAACGTCAAGGCCAAGGCAGAGCTGGTGACGCTGCGGGTGGCCGGGCACGAGGCGGCGTTCCATTTCCGGCTCACGCTGGATTTCGACGGCAGCGGCATGGTCATCGAGCCGATCGACGTCATGGTGTTCGACAGCGAGGGCAAGATCGCGTCGATGAAGGCCTACTGGTCGCAGGCCGACGTCACCCCGGTGTAGGTCGCAGGATCCGAAACGGCCCCCGCTGAACAGCGGGGGCCGTTCAGCTTTCTAGGTGAAGTTTGTTGCGCTAACATCTTGCTGCGCTGTTCGATGGGTGTCCGCTTTTGCCGGGCTGCCGCCAGAAGCGTTGTGTCCGTGCTCGTTTCTGAGGCGAAGGTGCAGTGATGAGTTTGCCTGATCTGGACAGCGACGGCGAGGCCGGTCACGTCGATGCTTTGCCAAAAGTAGCGTCAGCGAAACCAGGGGCCGGCAGGCTCAGCTGGATCCTCGGTGGCACGTCGGTTGCGGTGGCTATCGCCCTGCTGGTGGTGGCGATCTTCGTCGATCAACCCCGGCACACCGCGGCGCCGGCCGCTGCCGAGGCTCGCTCTGCGTTGGCCAGTGCCGGTGACACGGGGCCGGTGTCGGTCATCACCGCCGATCCGACCTGCGTGACCTGGGCTCCGATCGGTGCGGGATTGGTCGATGTACAGACCGGGGTCAACTGGTTCGACCGGGACGGATCGGTGTCGGTAGCCGAATGGACACCCGAACTGCGGGCGATGTACGCGACGGTGAGTCGTGCCATGGGCAGTGTGGCGGTGCAGACGGCGCGGCTGGTACCGGCCACGCCGCATCGCGTCATGCGGGAGGCCTATCGGCAGGTCGTCACCCACATCCAGGCGTTCGTCAATCGCATACCCGAGTATCAGGCGACCGACATCTTCCTCGCCCGAACCGTGGATGGGCTCATCCGTGCGGTGTCGAGCATCTGCGGTGCGGCCACCTCCGGTGCTGCAGCCGTGCGAGCACCGTTGACTGCGGGCGCACCGCCGCCGACGCAACTGGTCGTGACAGACGTCGACGTGATGGCATTGGGTGCCGACACGACCGGCGTCTGCGTGGAATGGGTGCCGATGTCGGCCGACCTGCGTCAGGCGACCAGCGAATGGAGCGCAACCGATCTGCAGCTGCCCGCCGCCGAATGGGCGGCCGCGCAACAGTATGCCGCCGACGCCGTCGCACCCGTGCTGACGCAGTACGCGGACGAATCGGACCGGCTGGGCCGACGTAGTGGTAACGCGGTCGTGGAGGATTTCGCGGTGTTGTCCGCGCAGTACCTGCGGGCCTTCGTGCAGGCGCTGCCGACGTACGCGCCCGACGACCGCCATCTGCTCGACGCAGCGACCAATCTCACCCGCGTGGTCGAGCACAGCTGCGGCGCGGTGGGCTGAGAACGGTCACGCCGAGACCGGCTCAGAACACCGCGAACCACATGGCGATGTAGTGGCAGATCGCGGCCACCGCCGTGCACGCGTGGAAGAACTCGTGGTGGCCGAACGTGGTCGGCCACGGGTTGGGCCACTTGAGTGCGTAGAGCACGCCACCGATGCTGTAGAGCGCACCGCCGACGATCAGCAGCACCACGGCCGCGACGCCGGCGCCGTTCATGATCGGCCCGATGAACCAGGCCGCCACCCAGCCCAGCAGGATGTAGAGCGGCACACCCAGCCAGCGCGGGGCGGACGGCCAGAACATCTTGAGCAGCACGCCCGCGATCGCGCCACCCCAGACGATCCAGAACAGCACCATGCCTTTGGATTCCGGCAGGGCCAGTAGCGCGAACGGGGTGTAGCTGCCCGCGATGAAGATGAAGATCATCGAGTGATCGGCGCGCTTCATCCATTTGCGGGCGTTCGCGGATTTCCAGTTGACGCGGTGATAGGTGCCGCTGACGGCGAACATCGCCACGATCGTGAAGGTGTAGAGCAGCGTGGCCAGACCGGCGCGCGTGGACTCCACCGACCACGAAACCGACACCAGCGCAGCGCCTGCGATGAACGCGACGACGGCCGAGTACACGTGGATCCAGCCACGGGCGCGCGGCTTGCCGAGGAACTGTGCGACGCCCTCGGCAACGGCCTCTGGCAGATCTTCGGCCTGGCGGTTCATCGCCGCCGCTGAGCGGTAGGGCTTGGTGGCATCGATCGGCGCGGTCATGTCACCTCCATAACAGCCGTGGGGTTGCCCGTCTATGACAGTAGTCTGGATTCTCGTGGACATCATTCCCCCGCGCCTCAAGGAACCGGCCTATCGGCTCTACGAGATGCGGTTGCGTCAGGAGTTGGCGCAGTCCAAAGCCGAACTGCCCCGGCACATCGCGGTGCTGTGTGACGGAAACCGCCGCTGGGCACGTGAGGCAGGTCACGACGACGTCAGCATCGGCTACCGCATGGGGGCGGCCAAGATCGCGGAGATGCTGCGCTGGTGTCAGGCCGCAGGTATCGAGATGGCGACGGTGTACCTGTTGTCCACCGAGAACCTGCAGCGCGACCCCGAGGAGCTGTCGGGGCTGATCGAGATCATCACCGACGTGGTCGAGGAGATCTGCGCGCCGTCCAACAAGTGGAGCGTGCGCACGGTGGGCGATCTGGAGCTGCTCGGCGAGGAACCGGCCCGCCGGCTGCGGGAGGCGGTCGAGTCCACCAACGGCAACGGCGGTGGCTTTCACGTCAACGTCGCCGTGGCCTACGGCGGCCGCCAGGAGATCGTCGACGCGGTCCGCTCCCTGCTGTCCAAAGAGCTGGCCAACGGCGCGACGGCCGAGCAGCTCGTGGAAGCCGTTACCGCCGAAGGCATCTCGGAGAACCTCTACACGTCGGGCCAGCCCGATCCCGATCTGGTCATCCGGACCTCGGGGGAGCAGCGGCTGTCCGGATTCCTGTTGTGGCAGAGCGCGTATTCGGAGATGTGGTTCACCGAGGCGTACTGGCCCGCCTTCCGCCGGGTCGACTTCCTGCGTGCGCTGCGTGACTACACCGCGAGGCACCGCCGCTTCGGCAAGTAAGACCGTG
This sequence comes from Mycolicibacterium mageritense, assembly GCF_010727475.1. Classification (NCBI taxonomy): domain Bacteria; kingdom Bacillati; phylum Actinomycetota; class Actinomycetes; order Mycobacteriales; family Mycobacteriaceae; genus Mycobacterium; species Mycolicibacterium mageritense. The sequence continues at coordinate 611,668 of NZ_AP022567.1, read as the reverse complement.
CCACACTGGGCATATGGCTGCGCTGTCGGCAGTGGTCTTCACGCTCAGCTGGTGGCTGGGGCTCTATCTGCTTGCCCGTGACCCGCGCAAACCCGTTCTGGTGTGCGCGGCGCTCGGTTTGACCAGCTTCGCAGTCGTCGTCGCACTCGACGCCGTCCGCATCGTCAGCGGATCGGATCTGCTCAGCCGCATCGAGATCTATCTGGTCGCCGTGCCGGGGATCGCGTGGTTCGCGGTGATGGTCGAGCTGGCCCGGCCCGGCGACACCTGGCGGGCCAGGGCAGGCGAGATCGCGGCGATCTTCGCGGTCGCGGTGTTGGCGTTCGCCGGGGCCGCACTCGCCGGCAGCGTCGAGGGCCCGTTGCGCGCCGGGCACTGGGTGATGTTCGGGGTGATCTCGCTGTCGGCGCTCGGCGCGATGGTCAAGGCCGTGCTCGGTGGTGCCAAGCCCCGCTCGGTCGTCGGCTTCATCATCGTCGCGACGCTGTTTTTCGCTCTCGGCAACGCCATCCTGGTCATCCCGCTCGGCCTGGTGCCCAGCTGGCTGGCGCTGGCGTCCACGGGATTCGACGTCGCGCTGCTGGGCGTCGCGGTGGCGATCTGGGACGCGTTCGACGAAGGGCAGGCGCTGCGCGCCGACATGCGGCGGTCGTTCATCGGCATGCTCGTGATCGCGGTGCCGTTCGGGGCGCAGGCCCTGATCGGGGCGGCCGTGCTGGCCGGGGACGGCCGCGTGGCGATGACGGTGCTGCTGTTCACCAGCCTGGCAGTCGCGGTGGCCGTCGAGGTGCTGGCCGATCCGCTGGCCGGCGTGCTGGACCGGATGGCGTTCTCGCGTTCCCCGGGACTGCGCGCCGACCGTGAAGCGCTGCGCCAGACCGAGGCCGCGCTGCCGCTGCGCTCGGGCAGCCCGCTCGACGGCGTCGACGAGGATGCGTTCGCGCGCTTGACGCGGCGCGCGCTGGGCCACTACGGCGATTTGTCCAAACTCGTCGCGAGCCCGTTGACGGCATTGCCCATCATCGATGCGAGGCTCGCGCAGCGCGGCGCCCCCGATCAACCCCTGGAGCGGGCCAACGAGCTCAAGGCTCTGCTGGCCGACCGGATCGCGGCGCTCAAACCCCGCGACGGAGCTGACTTCGGCACCACCGAACAGTGGCGGCACTACAACTCCCTGTACTTCCCGTACGTCGTCGGTGTGCGGGCCTACGCGCAGAACGCCACCGCGGCCGGTCTGGACCCGGTGGCCCGGCAAGCCTGGCAGTGGTTTGTCACCGAGGTGCCGCAGCGGTCGCTGCACAACTGGCAGAACGCCGCCGCGAAGGTCATCGCCGCGGATCTCCGCGGCAGTCTGGTGAGCGCCCAAGCCTGAGCCTGCTGGGCGGGCGCACCCCTCCTGACCTGGGCTTGGCAGTGGTTGGCAGCGTCTGGCGTCGATCTGGCAGCGGATCCTGAGCAGTGTCGGAGGTGTTCGACAAGCACTGATCGCCTCATCGTCGAGGAGCCCACCATGACCGCCTTCGTCACCCGATCCGATCCCCAACCCGATGTCGTCGCAGGCCCGGCCGACGCCCTGCTGAGGTTCGCGCTGCGCGCCGACGCCACGGTGTGCGCCGGGGTCGGGCTGCTGACCGCGATGACCGCCGACGCACTCGCCCGGATCGCGGGCCTGTCGGCGACGGCGGGCTGGCTCATCGGCGCGGCCCTGGTCGGTTACGGCGTGCTGCTGTACGGCCTCGCCCGGATCCCTGACATCAGGCGGGTCGGCGTCAGCGTCCTCAGCGGCAACATGCTGTTTGCCGTGGCGGCCGTCGTCGCCGTTGCGGGCGGCTGGCTGCCGGTTACGGCGGCAGGCACCGACCTCTTGCTGGGGTTCGTCGCCGCCACGCTGGGCCTGGCCTGGCTGCAATACCGCGGAGTGCGCCGTCTGGTGTGACTCCCTCCCGCGCGGTGCGGGCGTCGCGGCCGAAAGAGGTTGCGGCCGGGATTCCCGCACCGCGCTTCCCATCAGGTGTTCGCAGGAAACCATTCGCAGGAAACCAACAGAAGGAGAATCATGACCGCCATCACCGCCACCGGCACCGCCACCGCCGCCGATGCCCTGCTGAGGCTGGCCATGCGGCTCGACGCCATCTGCGTCGGCATCAGCGGCATCGCCCTGCTCGCTGCGGCGGGCTGGTTCTCGGACCTCACGGGTCTGCCGAAATCCGTCGAGTACGGCGTCGGCATCTTCTCCGTCGTCTACGGCGTCGTCGTGTTCGCACTCGCCGCGATCGACCGGGTGCGTCCCGCCGGGGTCGGCACCGTGATCGCCAATGCGGCATGCACCGTGATCGCGCTGATCGCCGTGTTCGCGATGTCGCTCACCACCGCGGGCACGGTCGCCGTGATCGCGACGGGCATCTACACGGCCGTGATGGCCGAGCTGCAGTACGTCGGTGTCCGGCGCATCAAGGCCTGACACCACCTGCGGGATCGCCCGGCACCCGACGGGGCCGGGCGATACCGCTGTCGAAAATCAGGTAGTCGACTACCCACGTCTTCGCCGGCGCGCGCGACCACACTGGTGAGAGCCGGTCCGAGGAGGTTGCCGTGACGACGTCAGCGAATTCAGAAACCGTGGAGAACTGTGAACTGTGCATCGTCGGAGCCGGCATCGCCGGGATCAATGCGCTGTTCGCCGCGAGCCGCTACCTGAGCCGCGATCAGAAGGTGATCCTCGTCGACCGCCGCAGCGGCGTCGGGGGCATGTGGCTCGACACCTACCCGTATGTCCGCCTGCATCAACCACATCCGATGTTCACCGCGGGCAACATCGAGTGGACACTGGGGCGCGAGCCGTCGTACCTGGCCACCAAACCCGAGGTGGTCGACCACTTCGAGCACTGCCTCGACGAGATCAAACGCCGCATCACCGTCGAGGAACGGTTCGGCTGGTCGCTCGAATCCGACGAGGAGATCGACGGCAATGTCCGGGTCACTTGCCGGACCGCAGGCGGTGAACGCCGGGTGATCACCGCCAAACGGCTCGTCAAGGCCTACGGCTTGCGGGTGACGCCCAACGAGGCGCTCGATGTGTCCAGCGCGCGCGTGCACTCGGTGTCACCCGACTATTGCGATGTCCGCAACGGCGAGATGGGCGAGAGCGACGCCCCGGTCTGGATCATCGGCGGCGGCAAGACCGCTATGGACACCGCGTACGCCATCATCACGACGTGTCCGGACCGCGAGGTGAACCTGGTGGCGGGTTCGGGCACGTTCTTCATGAGCCGGGACCGGATCTACCCCGTCGGGGCGCGCAGGTGGTGGGCCGGTGGCTTGCCCAGCAGCTTCGCGCTCGAGACGGTGCGGCGGTTCGACGGCACCAACGAGCAGGACGTGAAGAACTGGTTCCGGGAGCTCTACGGCACCTGGCTCACGCCCGAGACCGGCAATTTCATGCTCGGGATGCTGTCGGAGGGGGAGAACCAGACCATCGCGGCGGGCCTCAAGGACGTCGTGATGGACCACCTCGTCGACGCGGTCGACCGCAACGGTTCGACCGACCTGGTGTTCCGCAGCGGGGCGACGAAGGAGATCCAACCGGGCAGCTGGATCGTCAACTGCACCGGATACCTCACCAAGAACGACTACCCCTACGAACCGTACGTGTCTGGGAGCGGATCGGTGGTGTCGATTCAGATGCGTTCCGCCACAATGCATCTACCGTCGTTCATGGGCTACTTCCTGACGCATCTGTTGCTCCTCGACAAGATGCGCGAGATCCCGCTCTACGAGCTCGACCTGCAGGAGTTGTGGCACCGGTCGAAGCCCGTCCTGCCGTTCGCGATGTTCAGCCTGGCGCAGTACAACATCGGCCTCATCGCCGACCACGTGCCTGCCAAGGTGTTCACGGACTGCGGGCTGGACTTCGACCGCTGGTACCCGTTGCCGCGCCGCATGATCGGCACCGCGCGCTTCATGCTGACCCACCGCAGGGAACGCGCGCACCTGCGGCGCTCGCTCGACGCCATCGGAGAACGGTTCGATGTCCGCTGCGGTCCGCTGGTCCACCCCACGCCTGCGCGGCGAAGGAAAACTACAGCTTCCGCAGCCGCAGCCGATTGATGGCGTGGTCGGCGTCCTTGCGCAGCACCAGGGTCGCGCGCGGCCTGGTGGGCAGGATGTTCTCGATCAGGTTGGGCCGGTTGATGGAATGCCAGATGTCGCGTGCGGCGAACACGGCCTGCTCGTCGGTCAGCGTCGAGTAGTGGTGGAAGTGTGACGCCGGGTCGGCGAACGCCGTCGACCGCATCGTCAGGAACCGGGAGATGTACCACTGTTCGATGTCCTCGATGCGGGCGTCGACGTACACCGAGAAGTCGAAGAGGTCCGAGACCATCAGCGCCGGGCCGGTCTGCAGCACGTTGAGACCCTCGAGAATGAGGATGTCGGGGTGCCGCACGATCTGCTTCTCGCCCGGAACGATGTCGTAGAGCAGGTGCGAGTACACCGGTGCCCACACCTCGTCTGAGCCGGATTTCACCGCCGTGACAAAGCGCATGAGCGCACGGCGGTTGTAGCTCTCCGGGAAACCCTTGCGGTGCATCAGGTTCCGACGGTTGAGTTCCCGGTTGGGATAGAGGAACCCGTCGGTGGTTACCAGGTCGACCCGCGGGTGGTGTCCCCACCGGGCCAGCAGGGCCTGCAGCACACGGGCTGTGGTGGATTTGCCGACCGCCACGCTGCCCGCGACCCCGATGATGAACGGCACCGGCCGATCCGGGTTCTGCTGCGGCTCACCGAGGAACTCCGCGGTGGCCGCGAACAGCCGCTGGCGCGCGGCGACCTGGAGGTGGATCAACCGGGCGAGCGGCAGGTACACCTCTTCGACCTCGAGGAGGTCGAGTTTCTCGCCCATACCGCGCAGTCGCAGCAACTCGTCCTCGGTGAGTTTCAGCGGCGTCGACATGCGCAGTGATCGCCATTGACTTCGGTCGAACTCCACGTAGGGGCTCGGCTCGCTCGGTCGCGGCATTCGGTCAGTCTTGCATTTACGGTTGATGGCATGGCTAACGGGATCGACTCAACGGGCTTCATCCGCGAATATCTGCTGCTCGGTTTGCGGTTCGACCGGGTCGAGGAGGGCTATGTCGACTCCTTCACGGGCGACCCGGCGCTGCGCCGTCAGGTCGCCGACGAACCGGCACCCGACCCGGCAGACCTGGCCCGGCAGGCCGAGCGGTTGCTGACCCAGATTCCCGACGACCTGGATCGTGACCGGGCCGACTACATCGCCGCGCACCTACGTGCCCTGAACTGTGCCGGGCGCAAGTTCGCGGGCGAGGACGTCGGCTTCGTCGATGAGGTGCAGGCGTATTTCGACGTCAGCATCAGCAAGGGTGATCCGGACAAGTACCGGGCCGCGCACGCCAAACTCGACGAGGCGCTGGGCGGCAGCGGTCCGCTCGCCGAACGCATCCAGGCTCACCGCACCGGAGACGAGATCGCGCCGGAACGCCTCGAAGAGTGCATCCACGCGTTCTCGTCGGCGCTGCGCGACAAGGTCCGCGCCGAATATCCGCTGCCCGAGGCCGAGACCATCACATACGAGGTGGTGACCGACAAGCCGTGGTCGGGGTTCAACTACTACCTGGGGGATTACCGCTCGACGGTCGCGGTCAACGCGGACCTCAAGCAGCAGATGGCCAACCTGCCGCGGCTGGTGGCGCACGAGTCCTATCCGGGCCATCACACCGAACATTGCCGCAAAGAGGCCGGCCTGGTGGCGCGCGACGGCCAGCTGGAACAGACCATCTTCCTGGTCAACACCCCGCAGTGCCTCATGGCCGAAGGCCTCGCCGACCTGGCGTTGTATGCGGCCATCGGTCCGGGCTGGGGAGCCTGGGCGTCGGAGATCTACGCCGACCTGGGCCTGCGGTTCGACGGTGAGCGCGCTGAAGCCGTGTCGGAGGCGGTCGCCGGGCTGGCCGATGTGCGCCAGGACGCCGCGCTGATGCTGCACGACGAACATCGAGACGTCGACGACGTCGTCGAATTCCTCAAACGCTGGCTGCTGGTCAACGACGAGCGCGCGCGACAGATGCTGCGCTTCCTGTCCTCGCCGCTGTGGCGGGCCTACACCAGCACGTACATCGAGGGTTACCGGCTGCTGCGCGGCTGGCTCGATGCCCGGCCTGCCGACGTGTCGTTGACCGCACGCTTCGGCCGGCTGCTCGACGAGCCGCTGATCCCGTCGACGCTGCGGGGATGAGCGCCGACTAGGCTGAATGCCATGGCAGCTGACCCGTCATCCTCCTTGCCCGCGTCTTCGGGCGCCGACTACGCAGAGACCGCAAGCGCCGCCTATCAGGCCGCGCTGCAGGTCATCGAGTCCGTCGAGCCCCGGGTCGCCGCTGCGACGCGCAAAGAGCTTGCCGATCAACGGGATTCACTCAAGCTGATCGCGAGCGAGAACTACGCTTCGCCGGCCGTGCTGCTGACCATGGGCACCTGGTTCTCCGACAAGTACGCCGAGGGCACTGTGGGGCACCGCTTCTACGCGGGCTGCCAGAACGTCGACACCGTGGAGGCGCTGGCCGCCGAGCACGCGCGCGAACTGTTCGGCGCGCCCTACGCCTACGTGCAGCCGCACTCGGGTATCGACGCCAATCTCGTTGCGTTCTGGGCGATTCTGGCCACCCGCGTGGAAGCCCCCGAGCTCGCGAACTTCGGCGCCAAACACGTCAACGACCTGTCCGAGGCGGACTGGGAGACGCTGCGCAACAAGCTGGGCAATCAGCGGCTGCTCGGCATGTCGCTCGACGCGGGCGGGCACCTGACCCACGGCTTCCGGCCCAACATCTCGGGCAAGATGTTCCACCAGCACAGCTACGGCACCAATCCGGAGACCGGCTTCCTGGATTACGACGCCGTCGCCGCGGCGGCCCGCGAGTTCAAGCCGCTGATCCTGGTCGCCGGCTACTCGGCGTACCCGCGCCGCGTGAACTTCGCCAAGATGCGCGAGATCGCCGACGAGGTGGGCGCGACGCTCATGGTCGACATGGCGCACTTCGCCGGTCTGGTGGCAGGCAAGGTGTTCACGGGCGACGAGGATCCGGTGCCGCACGCGCACGTCACCACCACGACGACGCACAAATCGCTGCGCGGCCCGCGCGGCGGCATGGTGCTGGCCACCGAGGAGTTCGCGCCCGCGGTCGACAAGGGCTGCCCGATGGTGCTCGGCGGTCCGCTGTCGCACGTGATGGCGGCCAAGGCCGTCGCGCTGGCCGAGGCGCGCCAGCCCGCGTTCCAGGCCTACGCGCAGCAGGTCGCCGACAATGCCCAGGCTTTGGCCGACGGTTTCGTCAAGCGTGACGCGGGCCTGGTCACCGGCGGCACCGACAACCACATCGTGCTGCTCGACGTGCGGTCGTTCGGGCTGACCGGCCGGCAGGCCGAGTCCGCACTGCTGGACGCGGGCATCGTGACCAACCGCAACTCGATCCCCGCGGATCCCAACGGCGCGTGGTACACGAGCGGCGTGCGGCTCGGAACCCCGGCGCTCACAAGTCGCGGATTCGGTGCCGACGACTTCGACCGGGTCGCGGAGTTGATCGTCGACGTGCTGTCCAACACGCAGCCCGACGGCAGTTCCAAGGCCAAGTACACGATGGCCGACGGCACCGCCGAACGGGTGCACGCGGCATCGCAAGAGCTGCTCTCCGCCAACCCGCTCTACCCGGGTCTCACGCTCTGAGCATCGTTCTCAGCAAATTCACAGCGACCTGACAGGGTAGGCCCCAATACCCCGGCGAGGTATGCCAGACTCGCGCACTGTGACAGCCCCAACGAGCCTCGCCACGTCCGTGATGTCCGCCTCGCTCGCCGATGTCGACCCCGACATCGCCGAGTTGCTCGACAAGGAGCTCGGCCGCCAGCGCGACACGCTGGAGATGATCGCGTCGGAGAATTTCGCGCCCCGCTCGGTGCTGCAGGCCCAGGGCAGCATCCTGACCAACAAGTACGCCGAGGGGTTGCCGGGCCGCCGCTACTACGGCGGGTGTGAGTACGTCGATGCCATCGAGAACATCGCCCGCGACCGGGCCAAAGCGCTCTTCGGCGCCGAATTCGCCAACGTGCAACCACATTCCGGCGCGCAGGCCAACGCCGCGGTGCTGGCGGCGCTGATGGCGCCGGGGGAACGGCTGCTGGGTCTTGACCTGGCCAACGGCGGTCATCTGACGCACGGTATGAAGCTCAACTTCTCCGGCAAGGTCTACCAATCCGGGTTCTACGGCGTCGATCCCGCGACCGGTCTGATCGACATGGACGCGGTGCGGGCGCGGGCGCTGGAATTCCGGCCCAAGGTGCTCGTCGCCGGCTGGTCGGCCTACCCGCGGACCTTGGACTTCGCGGCGTTCCGCTCGATCGCCGACGAGGTCGGCGCGCACCTGTGGGTCGACATGGCCCACTTCGCGGGCCTCGTGGCCGCCGGACTGCACCCCAACCCGGTCCCGCACGCCGACCTGGTGTCCACGACCGTTCACAAGACGCTCGGTGGGGCCCGGTCCGGTCTGATCCTGGGCAAGAAGGCATTCGCCAAGCAGCTGAACTCGGCGATGTTCCCCGGCACCCAGGGTGGGCCGGCCATGCAGGTGGTGGCGGGCAAGGCGATCACGTTCAAGATCGCAGGCACGCCGGAATTCGCCGACCGGCAGCAGCGCACGCTGTCGGGCGCCCGCATCCTGGCCGACCGGCTGCTCGCGGCCGACGTCGCGTCGTCGGGCGTATCCGTCGTCACGGGCGGCACCGACGTGCACCTCGTGCTGGTGGATCTGCGGCACTCGCCGCTGGACGGCAAGGCCGCCGAGGATCTGCTGCACGAGATCGGGATCACGGTCAACCGCAACGCGGTGCCCGACGATCCGCGGCCGCCCATGGTGACCTCGGGCGTGCGCATCGGCACGTCGGCCCTGGCCACGCGCGGATTCGGCGATGCCGAGTTCGCCGAGGTGGCCGATATCATCGGCACTGCGCTCGCGCAGGGCGCCGCCGCGGACGTGGTCGCGTTGCGCGGCCGGGTGACGCGGCTGGCCCGCGAGTTCCCGTTGTACGACGGGTTGGAAGACTGGCAGTTGCACAATCGGTGACACACCCCTGGGCCGAATTTTAGAAATGTGTGAACTCGGGTTACAGTTACCTCATGGCACAGAAACCTGTCGCTAATGCACTGACGCTCGAACTCGAACCCGTCGTGACCGCGGAACTGCGTCGTCACCTCGACTCCGAGGATCTCTGGTACGCGCACGATTACGTGCCGTTCGACCAGGGGGAGAACTTTGCGTTCCTCGGTGGCAGGGACTGGGATCCGTCGCAGGTGACGCTGCCCAAGAGCGTGACCGACGCGTTGGAGATCCTGCTGATCACCAAGGACAACCTGGGCGGCTACCACCGCGAGCTGGTCGAGCACTTCATCCTCGAGGACAAGTGGGGCCGGTTCCTGGGCCGGTGGACCGCCGAGGAGCACCTGCACGCCGTCGCGCTGCGCAACTACCTCGTGGTCACCCGCGAGATCGACCCGACGGCCAACGAGGACGTGCGCGTCGAGCACGTCATGAAGGGCTACCGCGCCGATACCTACAGCCAGATCGAGACCCTGGTGTTCATGGCGTTCTTCGAGCGCTCGCACGCCGTGTTCTGCCGCAATCTGGAAGCACAGATCACCGAGCCGGTGCTCAAGGCTCTGGTCGGCAGGATCGCCACCGACGAGGAACGCCACGAGGAGTTCTTCGCCAACCTGGTGTCGTTCCTGCTGGGGCAGCACCGGGACGAGACCGTCGAGGCGATCGCGGCCCGCGCCGCCGAGCTCGATGTGATCGGCGCGGACATCGACGCGTATCAGGCCAAGGTCGCGCTGGTGGCCGAGGCCGGCATCTTCGACAAGGCCGCGCTGCGGCAGGTCATCTCCGACCGCATCACCGCGTGGGGACTCGCCGGCGAGGCGCGACTTCAGGAGTTCATCAGCGCGTAACACGTTGGGCGCCAAACACGCGGCGCGCCGATCAGCAAACCCGCCGAGGCGGGAGTAGCGTCGAAATCGATGGCTAGCGACATGCTCTGCTGTCCGGGCGGTACCGATCGTTTTGATCACGAGAGGACCGGCCCCGGTCCTGGTGCCGCAGCGTCCACCGAGAAGTTCGTGTGGGGCCGCGTTGAACGGACTTCGCCTCTAGGAGCGCCCACGTGACTGATTCGCCTGTCCGTACCTATGTGCTCGACACCTCCGTGTTGCTGTCCGATCCATGGGCATGCACGCGGTTCGCTGAGCACGAAGTGGTGGTTCCGCTGGTCGTCATCAGCGAGCTGGAAGCCAAACGGCACCACCACGAGCTGGGCTGGTTCGCCCGGCAGGCACTGCGGATGTTCGACGATCTGCGGCTCGAGCACGGCCGGCTTGATCAGCCGGTTCCCGTGGGAACCCAGGGCGGCACCCTGCACGTCGAGTTGAACCACAGTGACCCGTCGGTGCTGCCCGCCGGGTTTCGCACCGAGAGCAACGACTCCCGCATCCTGACCTGCGCGGCCAACCTCGCCGCGGAGGGCAAGCGAGTTACGTTGGTGAGCAAGGACATTCCGCTCCGGGTCAAGGCTGGCGCGGTGGGCCTGGCAGCCGACGAATACCACGCGCAGGATGTCGTGGTGTCCGGCTGGACCGGGATGACCGAGATGGACGTCGCGGCCGAGGACATCGACACGCTGTTCGCTGAAGGTGAGATCGATCTGGCCGACGCGCGGGATCTTCCGTGCCACACCGGAATTCGTCTGCTGGGTGGAAACTCGCATGCACTGGGCCGGGTCAATGCGGCCAAGCGCGTGCAACTGGTGCGCGGTGATCGCGAAGTGTTCGGCCTCCGGGGAAGGTCAGCCGAACAACGCGTCGCCCTGGACGTTCTGCTCGACGAATCCATCGGCATCGTGTCACTGGGCGGCAAGGCAGGCACCGGCAAGTCGGCCCTGGCGCTGTGCGCGGGCCTGGAGGCCGTGCTGGAACGTCGCACCCAGCGCAAGGTGGTCGTGTTCCGGCCGCTGTACGCGGTGGGCGGACAGGATCTCGGGTATCTGCCCGGCAGCGAGAGCGAGAAGATGGGGCCGTGGGCCCAGGCCGTCTTCGACACCCTCGAAGGCCTGGCCAGCCCCGCGGTCCTCGAAGAGGTGCTGTCCCGCGGCATGCTCGAGGTGCTGCCTCTGACGCACATCCGTGGCCGCTCGCTGCACGATTCCTTCGTGATCGTCGACGAGGCGCAATCGCTGGAACGCAACGTGCTGCTGACGGTGCTGTCCCGGCTCGGCGCCGGATCGCGCGTCGTGCTCACCCACGACGTCGCCCAGCGCGACAACCTGCGGGTGGGCCGCCACGACGGCGTCGCCGCGGTGATCGAGAAGCTCAAAGGGCACCCGCTGTTCGCCCACATCACGCTGCAGCGCAGCGAGCGGTCACCGATCGCCGCGCTGGTCACCGAGATGCTCGAGGAAATCAGCCCCGGCGCCCTGCCCTGACCCTGACGCTGAGTGATTTGTGTGCGTTCACCGGCGCTCACCGCCGGTGAACGCACACAAGCTCAGCCGGTAGGCTGCCGGGGTGCCGAGCGGTCGTAGGAGTCAGTCGTGGCGGTGGACCGTCATCGGGCTGGTCGCCGCCGTTGCCGTGCTCGTCGTCGGGGCGCTGACCGGGCACATCCGTCGTGACGACCCCGACGATGTCGACTGCTCGAAGGAGAAGTGCATCGCGCTGACCTTCGACGACGGCCCAGGCCCGTACACGGACCGGTTGCTGCAGATCCTCAAGGACAACGACGCCAAGGCGACGTTCTTCCTGATCGGGAACAAGGTCGCGGCCAACCCCGAGGGCGCCAAGCGCATCGCCGACGCAGGCATGGAGGTCGGCAGTCACACCTGGGAACACCCCAACATGACAACCATTCCGCCCGAGGACATCCCTGCGCAGTTCAGCCGCGCGAGTGACGCCATCGAATCCGCCACCGGATCCCGCCCCAAGCTGGTCCGGACCGCAGGCGGGCTGATCAACGACCAGGTACTGGCCGAAGCGCGCAAGCAGGGGCTGGCCGACATCAACTGGGATGTCATTCCGTTCGACTGGGCCAACGACGCCAACATCGGCGCCACCCGGTACATGCTGATGACCCAGATCAAGCCGAACTCGGTGGTGCTGTTCCACGACACCTACTCATCGACCGTCGACCTGGTGTACCAGTTCATCCCGGTCCTCAAGGCCAACGGCTATCACCTGGTGACGGTCAGCCACATGCTCGGTGAGCGGCAGCCGGGCACCAGCTACGGCAGCCGCGAGAACGGTCCGCCAGTGCCGCCCGCCGATGCGCTCAAAGACATCCCGCCCGAGGACATCCCGACGCTGCCCGCGACGCCGTCGCCCGCGCCCATGCCCAACTTCCCGATCACCGACATCCCTGGTGCGAATTCGGGCGGCCCCAACAATGGCGCCTGATCCCCATTCGTCGGGCAAGGTGAGGACCAAAGACCCTAACCCACAGCGGGTCTGACGACGAGCATGGTGTCATGCCCGACACGTTGCTCGACATCGCGACCATCACCAAGGCCGTTGAGGTGGCTTCACGTGCGCCGTCGCTGCACAACACCCAGCCGTGGCGGTGGGTTGCCGGAAGTGCCACGGACGCGGCGGTCGAAAATAGTGCCACGGACACCCCGAGTGAGCGTGGTCTGGAGCTGCAGCTGTTTCTCGACCCGACCCGCGTGGTGCGGAGCACGGACCGGTCCGCGCGCGAGGCGGTCATGAGCTGCGGCGTCATGCTCGACCACGTTCGGGTGGCGATGGCCGCGGCCGGCTGGAGCACGAGCGTCGAGCGGTTCCCGAATCCCAACAACCTCGACCACCTGGCGACGCTGCAATTCAGCCCCATGGAGTTCGTCACCGACGCGCATCGTCGGCGCGCCGACGCGATCCTGGCGCGCCGGACCGATCGGTTGCCGATGGCAGCGCCGGCAGACTGGGAGTCCTTCGAGGCACTGCTGCAGGCGCGCCTGGATGACGGGCCGGTGCACCTGGACGTGCTGGGCGACGAGGCCCGCCAACAGCTCACCGAGGCCGCTGAGCTGACGGAGTCGCTGCGACTGTACGACTCTGCCTACCACGCCGAACTCGCCTGGTGGACAACCCCGTTCGCCACCGAAGACGGTATCCCGCAGAGCGCGCTGGTGTCCGCTGCCGAAAGCGAACGCGTCGCGATGGCGCGGTCCTTCCCGGTGACCGCACACAGCGACCGGCGTCCCGCGCTCAACGACGACGCCGCCAAGATCGTGGTGCTGTCCACCGACGGGTACAGCCGGGCCGACGCGCTCGACGCAGGCGAGGCGCTCTCGGCGACACTGCTGGAATGCACCCTGGCCGGCTTCGCCACGTGCCCCGTCACGCATGTGACCGAACTGCATGCCAGTCGCGACATCATCGGCGCGCTCATCGGACGCGACGCGTGCCCGCAGGTGCTCGTCCGGGTCGGCATCGCACCGGCCCTCGAAGATGTTCCGCCGCCTACGCCGCGCCGCCCCGTCGAGGCCATCCTCTCGATCTCCTGACTCGCTTGCGGCGGGCGGCGGTGATTGTGAGAATCCGAGGATGATCAAAGTTTTCCTGGTCGACGACCACGAGGTGGTGCGCCGGGGCTTGATCGATCTGCTCGGCGCCGATCCGGAACTCGACGTGATCGGCGAGGCCGATTCGGTGGCCTCGGCGCTGGCCCGGATACCCGCGGCCGCACCCGATGTCGCGGTGCTCGACGTTCGCCTGCCCGACGGCAACGGCATCGAGCTGTGCCGGGATCTTTTGTCCCGCATGCCGGATCTGCGGTGCCTGATGCTGACGTCGTTCACGTCCGACGAGGCCATGCTCGACGCCATCCTGGCCGGGGCCAGCGGTTATGTGGTCAAGGACATCAAGGGCATGGAACTGGCCAAGGCGATCAAGGATGTCGGAGCGGGCCGGTCGCTGCTCGACAACCGGGCTGCCGCGGCGCTGATGGCCAAGCTGCGCGGTGATGCCGAACGCGCCGATCCACTCGCCGGGCTCAGCCAGCAGGAACGCGTGCTGCTCGACCTGCTGGGTGAAGGCCTGACCAACAAGCAGATCGCGGCCAGGATGTTCCTCGCCGAGAAGACAGTCAAGAATTACGTCTCGCGGCTGCTGGCCAAGCTCGGCATGGAACGTCGCACGCAGGCCGCCGTGTACGTCTCGAAGCTGGACCGGCACAACTAGGGCATTTGTGCCCTACGGGCAGGTGACCAAGCGCCCGTTCGCCAGGCCTGCGCACCGAGCACGATCGAGGTATGAACGAAAACGGGACAATTGCGCCGGTCGTGGTGGGCGTCGACGGCTCCAAGCACGCTGTCCGGGCGTCGATCTGGGCGATCGACGAAGCGGTGCGGAGAGGCGCGCCGTTGCGGTTGGTGCACGTGGTGCGCGGCGACTCGGGCCAGGATTTTGCGGAGGCCCGCAAGATCATCCACAGAGCCTGGGCTGCAGTGGAAGCCACCGGGATAGCTGTCGAGCTCGAATCCGACATTCGCCAGGGTGACACCGTTCCCGAGCTCATCGAGGCGTCGCGCGCGGCCGCGATGATCTGTGTGGGTTCTCGAGGCGTGCACAAGCACAAGACCTATCACCGGCCGGGCCACGGGCGTGGCACGACCGCCGCAGGGGTGGCGCTCGGCGCGCACTGCCCGGTCGCGATCATCCGGCGCAGGCATCCGCGTGGGCCGATGACGGCACACAAGTGGGTTGTTGCGGCGCTTGACGATTCACCAGGGTCGGACAGCGCGTTGCAGGCCGCGATGGACGAGGCGCAACGCCGCCAGGCGCCCGTACTGGTTCTCACCCCGTGGCATGCCCCGGGTCGGGATCTGCCCGTCGGTCAGCGGGAGCTACAGGCTCATCTCGAAAGTTACATCCGCGACGCCGAACTGGAGCACGCCGAGTTCGCGATGTGCACCCTTCCGCGGCCCAAGGACATCGCAAACCTGTTGGCGCAGAGCGCAGGAATCGACCAGTTGCTCGTGATCGGACCGGAGAACCCGGAACTCGTGGCCCAGGTCGTGAGCCCCAAGGTCCGGGCCATCCTGCACAAGACGAACTGCTCGGTACTCGTGATGCGCCGACGTGACGATGCGGAACCCGGGCCGGCCTGGATCGCGAAGACCGCAGGGACTTTGGTCCCTGACGAAGCGGACATTGCGCCCTTGGCCGGCGCAGTGTCGGGCCAATAGCGTCGATGCCATGAGCGACTCCGTCGAAACCGTTGTGACGCAGGGCGCACCGGTCAGCATCCTCTCGGACCGTGAGAGCTGGGGACTGTTGGGGAGCGTCTCGCTGGGCCGGCTCGTCACCACCGTCGACAACGAGGCACACATCTTCCCGGTGAACTTCGTGGTGCAGCACCACACGATCCTGTTCCGAACGGCAGAGGGCACCAAGCTGATCAGTGCTGCCATGAACCGGGCCGTGCTGTTCGAGGCCGACGACCACAATGCCGTGGAGGGCTGGAGTGTGATCGTTCGTGGCGTCGCACGCACCCTGCGGACCGATGACGAACTGAGCGAAGCCGCACAGGCCCAGCTGTTGCCGTGGACGGCGACGACGAAGACGCACTTCGTCCGGGTATCCGCGACCCGGATCACGGGCCGCAGATTCCGGTTCGGGCCCGAACCAGGGGTGTAGCCCGGGTGCTGCTGTGCCAGCATGGTGGGCGTGACAGGTAAGCGGCGCCCCGACGACGAGCAGCGGATCGCGCCGTTGCGCGACACACTGTCGCAGTTGCGGCTGCGGGAACTGCTCACCGAGGTCCAAGACCGTGTCGAGCAGATCGTCGAGGGCCGCGACCGGCTCGACGGCCTGGTGGAAGCCATGCTGGTGGTCACCTCGGGGCTGGAACTCGACGTCACACTGCGCACCATCGTGCACACCGCGATCGACCTCGTCGACGCCCGGTACGGCGCTCTGGGAGTTCGTGGCGACGACCATCAACTGACGGAGTTCATCTACGAGGGCATCAGCGAGGAAGAGCGCGAAACCATCGGGTCGCTGCCGGAAGGCCGCGGCGTGCTGGGCGTGTTGATCGATGATCCCAAGCCCATACGGCTGGAAGACATTCGGCTGCACCCCGCGTCGGTCGGGTTCCCGCCGAATCATCCGCCGATGCGCACGTTCCTCGGGGTGCCGGTCCGCACCAGGGACAAGGTCTTCGGCAACCTCTACCTGACCGAGAAGACCAACGGCCAGCCGTTCAGTGAGGACGACGAGGTACTGGCGCAGGCACTGGCCGCGGCGGCGGGCATTGCCGTCGACAATGCCCGACTGTACGAGCAGTCCCGGGCCAGGCAGGCCTGGATCGCCGCGACCCGCGACATCGGCACCGAACTGCTCTCCGGCACCGATCCGGGCACGGTGTTCCGGCTCGTCGCCGACGAAGCGCTCAAACTCACCGGGGCCGACGGCACCGTGGTCGCGGTACCCGCCGATCCGGAAGCCCCCAGCGCCGAGGTCGGCACCTTGGCGGTCGCCGCGATCGCGGGCGCGGTGCACGGATGCGGCACCGAGTCGATCCCGGTTCCGGAGACGGCGGTGGGAGAGGTCTTCCGTAAGGGCACACCGCAGCAGCTGGACAGTTTCGAGCTGTGCGGATACACGGGCCCGGCGCTGATCCTGCCGTTGCGTACCACCGACACCGTCGCGGGCGTGCTGGTGGCCATGCGGCTGGGCGCGGGGCCTGCGTTCACCGCCGAGCAACTCGACATGGCCGCGTCTTTCGCCGACCAGGCCGCCTTGGCGTGGCAGCTGGCCAGTTCGCAACGCCGGATGCGGGAGCTGGAGATCCTGGCCGACCGTGACCGCATCGCGCGCGACCTGCACGACCATGTGATCCAGCGCTTGTTCGCCGTGGGCCTCTCGTTGCAGGGCACCATCGCGCGGGCGCGGTCCAGCGAGGTGCAGCAGCGCTTGGTCGAGAGCGTCGACGACCTGCAGGCCGTGATCCAGGAAATCCGCACGGCCATATTCGATCTGCACGGGGCACCGGCCGGTGCCACGCGGTTGCGGCAACGGCTCGAGGCCGTCATCGCGCAGTTCGCGGGCGCGGGCCTGCACACCACGACGCAGTTCGTCGGGCCGCTTTCGGTGGTCGACGCGGACCTGGCCGACCATGCCGAAGCGGTGCTGCGCGAAGCCGTGAGCAATGCCGTGCGGCATTCTGGCGCAAGCGAACTCACGGTGCGCGTGACCGTGGCCGACGATCTGCGCATCGACGTGGCCGACAACGGAAGCGGGATCGTCGGCCCGATCACCGAGAGCGGGCTGGCCAACCTGCGCGACCGGGCGGCGGAGGGCGGTGGCGAGTTGACCATCGCCGATCAGCCTGGCGGTGGCACGGCGCTGAGCTGGTCGGTGCCGCTGCCCGGTTAGCGGCGCGGTGTCGCGGGCAGCGGCGCGGCATCGTCGGCGGCCCAGCCGACCCGGACCAGCATCTGCGGATACTCCCGTGCGTCGAACAGCTCATCGCGCAATGCGGCTCGGGTATCGGTGAATTCGAGCGGTTCGGTGATCGGGCAGGTGGCCATGCCTAATGCCGTCGCGGTGAGCAACACGAGGCTCGTGGCCTCGCCGGCCCGGAGACGGGCCATGGCATCGTCGTCGCGCGTACCCAACGCCAGTACCACGGCATGGTCGGTGACGGCGCCGGCGCTGGGCGGCTGCGCCAGGACAGGGCCCGCGAAGAACCGGCCCGGTACCACGGCCGCCGGGTCCGACGGCGGCGTGTTGCGCGCGGGTACCCCGGCCGTCGCGCCGTAGCGTCCACTCCACCTGGTGAGCTCGGTCAGATAGGCGTGGTCGCTGACGTGCCGCGAAACCGATTCCTCGACAACGAGATTCAGTTCGGTCAACGACTCCACGCGGCGTATCGTGACCCCCACGCGCGCGGCGCGGGCCCCGATGAGGGCGATGTCGGCCGGTGAGACCTCGCGTCCGCTGTAATGGCGCCGGTCGGTGCGGCGGTGCGGAATCGCCTCAGCCAGTGAGGTTTCGACATCGCTCGGGCTGAACGGCACCAGGGTCACCGTGGCCAGCAGATCCGGATCGGCCGGGTCGGGCAGGCGCTGCACGGTGGCCCGCCAGCCGGATGCCGCCAACGCGATGACGCAGTGATGCAGGGTCGCGCCGCAGCTGAGCAGCAGGTCGCGACGGTCAGGGTCGGTGGCAACGAGTCCCCCGCGAGCGGGAGGTGCCCCCAGCCTTGTCATATCTGCGTACAGCCGCAGCCGGTCGGTGCCGACCTCCCAGCGCCACGGCTGCGAGTTGTGCACCGACGGCGCGCGGACCGCCAGCGCCAGTGCGGCCCGCACCGTCTCGGCGTCGGGGAATGTGCTGCTCACCCTTCCACAGTGCGCGCTTCGCGCCGCATCGGATAAGGGCACAAAGTCCCCTTATCCGAGGCCGTCGGTGGTCCGGCGCGGCAGGGCACTCACCAGCGGGGTGTCCGCGCCGACCCGGCCGAGGCGGCCTGCGCCACCGGGCGATCCGAGCGGGGCGTCGCGGCCCGGCAGGATCTCGCTGAAGAATGCGGCGTTGTCGGCCAGATGCGGCAACTGATCGTCCGGGAGATCGGTTTCGTAGTAGATGGCGCCCGCGTCGCATTCCAGCCGGCAGGCACCGCAGTCCACGCACTCGTCGGGGTTGATGTAGAGGGACCGGGCGCCCTCGTAGATGCAGTCCACCGGGCATTGCAGGACACAAGCCTTGTGCATGACGTCGACGCATGCTGTTCCGATCACGTACGGCATGGTCAAACCGTACGGAACCGGACGGGCCGAGGGCCCACGCCGAAAGTCCTTTTCGCCGAGGACCAAAGTCACTTCCTGGGCCGTATTCGGGCGCCAAAACTCGACGAGCAGACGCATAGGTACCCCAAATCGCGTGAAAGGGGGTACCTACGCGACTGCTCGCGCAAGAAAGAGGGGGAGTTACTCGCCCGGCTTGACCTTGGCCATGGCGAGCACGTCGAGGCGCTTGTCGAGCTCGGCCTCCGAGAGCTTGTCGCCGATCAGGCCGCGGTCGATGACCGTCTGACGGATGGTCTTCTTCTCCTTGAGGGCTTCCTTGGCGACGGCCGCGGCCTCTTCGTAGCCGATCGCGGAGTTCAGCGGCGTCACGATGGACGGCGAGGACTCGGCGAGCTCGCGCAGGCGTTCTTCGTTGGCCACCAGGCCGTCGATGCAGCGCTCGGCGAAGAGCCGAGACACGTTGGACAGCAACGTGAACGACTCCAGCAGGTTGCGCGCCATCATCGGGATGTAGACGTTGAGCTCGAAGGCGCCGGACGCGCCGCCCATCGCGATGGCCGCGTCGTTGCCGACCACCTGGCAGGCCACCTGAGTGACCGCCTCGGGCAGCACGGGATTGACCTTGCCCGGCATGATCGAGCTGCCCGGCTGCAGGTCCGGCAGCTGGATCTCACCGAGGCCCGTGAGCGGACCTGAGCCCATCCAGCGCACGTCGTTGGCGATCTTGGTCAGCGACACCGCGATGGTGCGCAGTGCGCCGGAAGCCTCGACCAGCCCGTCGCGGGCCGCCTGTGCTTCGAAAGAGTCCACCGCCGTACGCAATTCGGCCAGCCCGGTCTCGTTCACCAGCACCTCGACCACCTTGGCGCCGAAGCCGTCGGGCGCGTTGAGGCCCGTGCCGACAGCGGTGCCGCCGATGGCGAGCTCACCCAGCCGCGGCAGCGTGGCCTTGACCCGTTCGATCCCGGCCTCGATCTGGCGGGCGTAGCCGCCGAACTCCTGGCCGAGCGTGACGGGCACCGCGTCCATCAGGTGGGTGCGGCCCGACTTCACCGCGGTGCGCCACTGCCGGGCCTTGGCGGCCAGCGACGCGTGCAGCACCTCGAGCGCCGGGATGAGATGGCGCACAGCGGCTTCGGTGGCCGCGATGTGGGTCGCGGTGGGGAACGTGTCGTTGGAGCTCTGCGACATGTTCACGTCGTCATTGGGGTGCACCGTCACGCCGTTGCGCGCCGCGATCGACGCGATCACCTCGTTGGTGTTCATGTTCGAGCTGGTGCCCGAACCGGTCTGGAACACGTCGATGGGGAACTGGTCGTCGTGCAGGCCGTCGGCGATCTCGCCCGCGGCGGCGATGATGGCGTCGGCCTTCTCCGGGGAGAGCAGTCCGAGATCCTTGTTGACCTGTGCGCAGGCGGCTTTCAGCAGGCCGAGCGCGCGGATCTGGGTGCGCTCCAGGCCGCGGAACGAGATCGGGAAGTTCTCCACGGCACGTTGCGTCTGCGCCCGCCACAGGGCGTTGACCGGCACCCGGACCTCGCCCATGGTGTCGTGCTCGATGCGGTACTCGACGTCGCTGTCGGTGGTCATGTGCTCCCTTTGGTTGTGCGGTGGATTACGGCAGGGGATAGGCGGCGGACGAGTCGCCGGTGAAGTCGATGGCGGAGTACTCGTTGAGCTTGGACAGCCGGTGGTAGGCCTCGATCATGCGGACCGTGCCGGACTTGGACCGCATGACGATGGACTGCGTGGTGCAGCCGCCGCTCGCGTACCGCACGCCCTTGAGCAGATCGCCGTCGGTCACGCCGGTCGCGCAGAAGAAGACGTTCTCGCCGGACACCAGCTGCTCGGTGACCAGCACGGCGTCCACGTCGTAGCCGCGGTCGACGGCCTTCTGCCGCTCTTCGTCGTCCTTGGGGGCCAGCTGGGCCTGGATCGCGCCGCCCATACAGCGAATCGCGGCCGCGGCGATGATGCCCTCGGGGGTGCCGCCGATACCGGCCAGCAGGTCGGTGCCCGAGTTGGGCCGGCAAGCCGAGATCGCGCCTGCGACGTCGCCGTCGGAGATCAGCCGGATCCGGGCGCCCGTGTCGCGGACGTCGGAGATGAGCTGCTCGTGGCGCGGGCGGTCCAGGATGCATACCGTCATGTCCTTGACCGAGAGCCCCTTGGCCTTCGCGACCCGGCGGACGTTCTCGCCGATCGGGATGGTGATGTCGATTGCGTCGACGGCCTCGGGACCGACCGCGATCTTGTTCATGTAGAACACGGCCGACGGATCGAACATGGCACCGCGTTCGGCGACTGCGAGCACCGAGATGGCGTTGGGCATGCCCTTGCTCATCAGCGTGGTGCCGTCGACCGGGTCCACGGCGAAATCGCACTCCGGCCCGTCGCCGTTGCCGACCTCTTCGCCGTTGTAGAGCATCGGCGCGTTGTCCTTCTCGCCCTCGCCGATGACGACCACGCCGCGCATCGAGACCGAGTTGACCAGCTCACGCATGGCGTCGACGGCGGCGCCGTCGCCGCCCTCTTTGTCACCGCGGCCGACCCAGCGGCCGGCGGCCATGGCTCCCGCCTCGGTTACCCGGACGAGTTCGAGGGCGAGGTTGCGATCCGGGGCTTCACCACGTGTGGGGCTCATGGCTGGTGATTCTCCCAGAACGGGGTCCGGGTTTGGGAGCTGGGATACTGGCAACCATGAGCACCCAGCCCACCCCGGCCCCCAGACCGGCGAAGTCCCGGTTGCTGCAGGACGGCCGGGACATGTTCTGGTCGATGGCGCCGCTGGTGGTGGCGTGCATCGTGCTGGCAGGCCTGCTGGGCATGTGCTCCTTTCAGGCCGGCGGTCCAGGGGTCGGCCCGACGCCCGAGTACGACGCGAAAGCCGGTCTGCAGGCCGACGCCGACGCGCTGAAGATCCCGATCCGGCTGCCGCAGCTGCCCGACGGATGGCAGGCCAATTCGGGTGGCCGCGGCGGGATCGACGGCGGCGCGACGCTGGCGGACGGCACGCGGGGGCGCGCGGTGACGTCGCGCATCGGGTACCTCGCGCCCGACGGCATGTACCTGAGCCTGACCCAGAGCAACGCCGACGAAGCGGCGCTGGTGGCGTCGATGAAACCGGATTCGTATCCGGCAGGCACGCAGGACGTCGACGGCGTCACCTGGGTGGTCTACGAGAGCTCTGATCCCGAGCCGGTATGGACGACGCGGTTGAGCGGTCCGGCTCAGGTGGCGATCACGGGCGCCGGCGGTACGGAGGAGTACCGTACGCTGGCGAAGGCGACGCAGACGCAGTCGCCACTTCCCGTGCAGCGCTGACAGATGGAGCCCGGTATGACTGCGCCAGAAGCTGACCTCACCGGATGGACTGCCGCCCCGTTCACCGCGGCCGGCCAGACCTACGACGTGTACCGCAAGGGCGAGGGCCCCGGCGTGGTGCTGATCCCCGAGATTCCCGGGCTGCATCCCGGGGTGCTGGCCCTCGGCAACCACCTGGTCGACAACGGATTCACGGTGGCCGCGCCGTCGCTGTTCGGGACGCCGGGTGCGCCCGCGGTGCGTCCCGGCGCCGTGCCGGTGATGATGAAAGCTTGTGTGACAAAGGAATTCGCGGCGTTTGCGACCAATGCCGACCGACCCGTCGCGCATTATCTGCGCGCGCTCGCGCGCGATCTGAACGAAAAGACCCCGGGCAAGGGCGTCGGGGTCATCGGGCAGTGCTTCACGGGCGGTTTCGCGCTGGCCGCCGCGGTCGACGACAGCGTGCTGGCTCCGGTGTTGAGCCAGCCGTCGCTGCCGATTCCCCTCACGCCGCGGCACAAGAGCGACCCGGGCCTGTCCGAGGCCGAACTCAAGGTGATCGAGCAGCGCGCTGCCAACGACGGGCTGTGCGCCCTCGGACTGCGGTTCAGTCAGGACCGGCTCGCGCCCGGTGAGCGGTTCGGCACCCTCAAGGCCCGGCTCGGTGACGCGTTCGAGGTCATCGAGATCGATTCGGCGAAGGGCAACGAGCACGGCCTTTCACAGGCGGCCCACTCGGTGCTGACCGACCAGGTCCGTGAGGTCGACGGGCATCCGGCCTACGAGGCGCGCAAGCGCGTGGTGGAGTTCCTCACGGAACGCTTGGCGGCGTAGCGGACGGCGGTTCCTCGGTCTCGGTGGTGGATTCGGCCGCAGGCGCGGACACCTTCTCGGGTTCGCGCTTGCGGCTCCACCAGTGTTTGCGGGGTTCTTCGGGCTCGGGCATCTCCAACTCGACGCCCTTGTAGACGGCCAGGTAGACGCTGACCGTGGTGACGATGATGATCATCAGCACGGGCCCGATCACCAGCCCGAAGAAGCCGAACATCGAGATGCCCGCGAACACCGCTAGCAGCATCAGCGCCGGGTCGAGCCGCGCCGCTTTGGGCACCAGCCACGGCCGCAGCAGATTGTCGATGTTGGTGACCACCAGGAGATGGAACGCCACCACGAAGATGCCGCCGATGATGTTGCCAAAGAACATCATTCCGATGCCGAACGGGATCGTCACGATCCCGCCGCCGAGCGGGATCACCGACAGTGCGGTCAACAGGATCGAGAAGATGAAGAACCCGTCGTGGAAGCCGCCGATGTAGATCGAGATCGCGCCGGCCACCCCCTGGCACAGCGCTATCACGAACTGGCCCTTGACCGTTCCCTTCACCATGGCGCCGGTCTTGGCGAGGTACAGATCGGTGATCTCTTCGCCGAGCGGATTGAGCCTGCGGATGAGCGTGGCCACCTCGTCCTTGTTGACCAGCAGCGAGATGAACACATACAGGAAGATGACCGACGCGGTCAGCGCGCCGACGACACCGCCGACAGCGCCCTGCAGCACCCCGAGCAGCCATTCGCCGAGACGCTGAGACACCGAGACGATGCCGCTGCGCAGCGAGTCCGCGGTCAGGTGGACGTCGAGGAACGGCAGCCTGCCGAGCGTCGAGTTGACGAGCTGCAACGTCCGGTCGCCCAACGTGCTGACATCGGTGTGCGCGAGCCAACCGCTGACGGCGTTGACCATCTGGCTGATCTGCACGATCGCGAGGAACACGATCAGTGCCACCGGGATGATCACGATCAGTAGGGCCGTCAACACCGTGAGCGTGGCCGACAGCCCGGTGCCGAACCGGCGCTGAAAGCGTTGGTACAGAGGCGAAAACAGGTATGCGCCGACCGCGGCCATCACGATCAGGACAAAGAACGTGCGCAGGAAGTACGCGCCGAGCAGTAGGGCGATGACGGTGATGACCGCCAGAGCGCGTTTCTGGGTGACGGTGAACTCGCTCTTCATTGCGCCCCTCCCGGTGTTGCGCTGACCTTAGCGTCACCGCGCCGCGACAGCGGGAACGTGGCGCCGGTGTCAGGCCTGGGCGAGCTTCATGACATGGCCGAGCACATCCGGGTAGCGCTTGAGGTGGGCCCCGCCGTTGAGGTCGACGACTTCACCCGTCATCCACGACGCCTGCGGTGAGCACACGAACACCACCGCCGCGGCGATGTCCTCGGGGGTTCCGGCCCGCCCCAGCGCGGTGTTCTCGACGTACTCCTCGACCACCCCCGGGATCATCGCCGCGGGTTCGGTCAACGGCGTGTGCACGAAACCCGGTGCGATCGCGTTGACCCGGATTCCGCGCGGTCCCAGCTCGAGTGCGGCCACCTGGGTCAGCATCGACAGGCCGGCCTTGGCCGCGCAGTACGCGCTCATCCCCGCCGCGGGCTGGCGGCCGTTGAGCGACGAGATCGACACCAGCACACCGCCCTCTCGCAGGTGCTGGCCGGCGTGCTTGGCGACGATGAACGCTCCGTTGAGGCACACGTCGACCACCGAGCGGAACTGGTCGACGGGCATGTCGACGATCAACCCGACATTGCTGAACCCCGCGCAGTTGACCACCACGTCGATCGGGCCGATTTCGGAGAAGAGTGCCTGCACCGAATCCTCGTCGGTGACGTCGACGTAGCCGCTGGTGTGCGGTGCGCCCAGGTCGGCAGCGCGGGCCCTGGCACCCTCGGTGTTGCGGTCGGCCAGCACCACGCGACAGCCGTCGGCCGCCAGGGCCTGCGCGCTGGCCCATCCGATGCCGGAGGCCGCACCGATCACGAGCGCGGCGCGTGGCGTGCTCATGCCGGGCTCCCGTCCGGAGCGGGATCGCCCCACTTCTTGGCGATCGCCGCCCACGGGTCGGCCAGGTGTCCCGGGTAATCCCGGTACGCCGACTTCGACCGCAGGAATCTGCGGATCAGCGGAGCCGCCAGGCCGATCGGGAAGCGCTTCAACCCGGCGTTGGCCCTGGTGTCGGCCAGCAGCTGCGGCCACGAATGCTGTTGGAACCCGAGCACCTGCTGGGATCGGGCGGTGTCCATCCAGTCGGTGGCGAACCATGCGGTCGGGTCGTCAGGATTTCCCGGCCGGCCGATCGGCAGGCCGCCCTTGATACCCATGGCCGCGGCGGCCTGCGACCCGACGGCAGATTGCGTGTGCCGGTGGGTCGCGGAGTCACCGCCGATCAGCAGCACCTCGTGGTTGGTGTCGGCGGTGGTCGCCGCGACGAACGCGGCCGCGACATCGCGCACGTCGACGGTCTGCAGGCGGCCGTCGGCGGGCAGCACGCTCTCGAACGAGATGAGGTCGACGTCGATGTCGATGCTGAACTCGGAACTCATCACGCCGCCGAGGCGCAGGATCAACCAGTCCAGCTTCGAGGCCCGGACCAAGGCTTCGGCCTCGACCTTGTGGGCGCCGTAGATGTCCGACGGGTTGGTGGGGGTGTCGGCTGTCAGCACGTCATCGATGTGGTGCGGGCTGCGGGCGCCGTACACCGCGACGCTGGACGCCTGGATGAACCGGGGTGATGTGGTCTGCGCCTCGGCAGCCCGCAGCAGTGAGGCTGTGGCGTCGACGTTGACCTTGCGCGCCAGGCCGCGGCGCATGTAGCAGAACGGCGGGATGATCGCCGCCAGATGGATGATCGCGGCGGGGAGACGGCGGCCACCAGTGCGTCGACGGCAGCCGGGTCGGTCAGATCCGCCCAGTGCACCGTGACGGTCGACGGCAGCTTTGCTGCGGCCTTGCGGTTGGCGGGCACGTCCAGGTCGGTGGCGACGACGCGTCGTCCGTCGGCGCTCAAACGCTTGACGGTGGCCGAGCCGACCAGCCCGAAAGCACCTGTCACCAGTACGGCGTCCGACATAGGCCTCCTCGCTAGAACGTGTTGCAACAGTAGCGAACGACGGTGTGGTGTGCGTCACCGTCCGTGCCGGCGCAAAGACTTCCCGGACGCCGGGGGTTCGCCCTGCCGCGGTCAGCAACCGGCAGCCGATGCCTGTACTGGGCCAGCGGGAACTATGGCGAACCAGCACGACGTTGCCTACCCAGCGCTGCGACGAACCTCACATTCGTCTGCCTTTTGTGGTGACCGTCCCGCTCACCGGAAGATTGTGAGGGTTTGCCCGACGACCATTCATTTCACGATTTGTTGGTTTGCTTGGTGTGGCTGCATTGTGATTGTGGAGAACGAACGAAAACGAGCCGATTGCGGGCGTTTGTGATGTACTCGGTTGCACGCGTCAACAATTGGGGAGGTGCGTAATGTCAGAAGATGTCGTGGCGGGGGTTAACGGCAGCGGTGCGGAAGCAATTGCCGGAGAGATAGCTGTCGATACACACGTGCTGGTGTATCCGGGCACAGAAGGCGAACTGCGCGGCATCGTTGTCGAGGACTTCGCAGACCTGGCCGGAACCGCCGTCGAGATCGCCGGTGAACGGATCGTCGGGCCTGCTCGCCGGTGGGCGGTCAACCTCGATGAAGGTGGTCTGGTGTTCGTCGACGACGACAGCATCGCCGTCGACCCGCAGCACGCCTGACCTACTTCAGCGTCAGCGGGAGCCGGCGTAGCCGGCGCACCAACAGGCTGGGAAGCCATTCGGCCCTCCCGGCCGGCTGAATGACGTTCGCGCGCGTCAGCAGCTGAGACAGCACGATGCGGGCTTCGAGCCGGGCCAGTACCGCGCCGACGCAGAAGTGCGCTCCTTTCCCGAAGGCCAAGTGGCTCTTGGTGTTCACGCGGTCAAGCCGGAACGTGTCAGGTTCGTCGAAAGCCGCCGGGTCGCGGTTGGCCGCGCCCCACAGCAACAGCAGATGTGACCCCGCAGGCAGCGCGACGTCGGCCAGCGTGGTGTCGGCGAGCACGTGCCGGTAGTGCCCGCGGAACGGCGACTCGTAGCGCAGCACCTCCTCGATGAACGCCGGGATCAGCTCCGGCTCTTCACGTAACCGCGTGACCATGTCCGGCCGCTGGGCCAGAATCCCCGCCGCGCTGCCCAGCAACGACGCCGTAGATTCGGCACCCGCACCGACCAGCTGGGTCAGCATGAAGACCGCGGTGTCGCGTGGCAGCCGCCGGGCCGCGCAGTGCGATGCGAGGTCACCGAGCAGGTCTTCGCCAGGGTGCTCCGCGGCTTCCTCGAATCGGTCGATCAGGTATCCCGCGAGCTCGGTCGCGGCGATGGCGGCCGCCGTGAGCTCGTCGTCGGCGATGAGCCCGTCGAGCAGTTGAGTGCTGGCATAGGCCCACCGCACGAGCTTGTCGACGTCTGTCGCGGGCAGCCCGAGCAACCGGGCCACCACGAGCATCGGCAACCGGTCGGCGACCGCATCCATCCAGTCGAACCGCTCGCCCGCCTCGTTGAGCAGGTCGCGCGCCGTGGCGGCGATGAACGGTTCCAGCTCGGAGATCCGCCTGGCCGCCATCCGGGGCAGCACGAGCTTACGGTGCGCCGCGTGGGCCGGGTCGTCGGCCGTGGCGAGCACGTGGGTCGATCCCCCGGGGCCCTCCATCGCGAAAGTGTTCACGGTGCCGCCCGGCTGATAGGTCATGGTGGCCGTGAGATTGGACGAGAAGTCCTCCGGCCGGGCCGTCGCCTCGACGACGGATTGGAAGGTCGACACCACGAAGAACGGCGCGTCATCGACCTGCTGCACCGGTGCGCCGGCGCGCAGGCGGTCGTAGAGCGGATACGGATCCTGAAGACACCCCGGTGCGAACAGTTCCTGAGCCTGAAGCATTTTCCCAGGTTGGCGAGCTCTTTCGGCCTGGTCAACGCCGCGGGCGAAAGTTGATACGGCGGTGTGTGCGCACGTTTCGCACCGTGGTCTCAGCCGGACGCGGTGACCTGCGGTGCTATTGAGAATCTCCTCTGATTCTGTCTCAATATGCGATAAATTGGCATCGATGTCTCCACGTCGCGAAGACTGGCTGGTGGGCGGCGACCGGCGCGCCCACGCCGCCGAACGCATCTACGCCGCGGCCACCGAGCTCGCGGCCCGCGACGGGCTCGATGTCGACATCGACGCGATCGCCGCGCGCGTGCACTGTTCGCGGGCGACCATCTACCGGCACGCGGGTGGCAAGGCCGAGATCCGCGACGCCGTGCTGTCCCGGTTGGCCACTCGGATCGTCGACGAGGTCCGCAGGCAGGTGCACGGCCTGGCCGGCCCGGACCGCGTGCTGACGGCGGTCACGGTGGCGCTGCGGCTCATCCGCTCCGACCCCATGGCTGATCTGCTGCTGACCTCGCTGCGGAGCGGTGGTGGAGCGGGATTGACCGAATCGCGCGTTCCTGCCGCCTTCGCGACCGAACTCAGCGGCCTCGCGGCGGACGACCCGGCCGCGGCGGGCTGGATCGTGCGGCTCGTGCTGTCGCTTCTGGTCTGGCCTGGCGCCGATGAAGCCGCCGAGCTCGAGCTGCTGCGCCGATTCGTCGTCCCGGCGTTCGCCTAGGCCGGCTTGATGCAGCGAAAACCGATGTGGCTCATGCCGGTATCCACCATCTGTGGCCGCCGCGCGGCGGGCCGGTAGCGCATGCAGTAACTGTCCGCGCACAAGAACGATCCGCCCTTGATGACCTTGCGGGGGATCGTGAACTGCGGCTGGTTCGGGTCCAGGCTGTCGGCCGCGCAGCACGGTGTGGTGGCCCGGTCTTCGCCGTACCAGTCGGTGGTCCACTCCCAGACGTTGCCCGCCATGTCGAAAAGGCCGTAGCCGTTGGGCGCGAAGCTGCCGACCGGTTTGGTTGTGCCGTAGCCGGTTTCGGGCAAGTACGGGAACTCACCGTGCCAATAGTTGGCCAACCGCTCGCCGGCCTGCTCAGGTTCGTCACCCCACGTGTAGGCCGCACCGGCGAGGCCGCCGCGCGCGGCGGTTTCCCATTGCGCCTCGGTGGGCAGAGCCAGTCCGGCCCAGTCGGCGTAGTTCTCGGCGTCGGCGAAGGCGATGTGCACCACCGGATGCCGCTCGCGGCCCTTGAGTGACGATCGGGGGCCACGGGGATGGTTCCAGCACGCACCCGGAGTCCAGGTCCACCACAGATTCAGGTGGCGCAGATCCACCGGGCCCGCGGTGCGCTGGAACACCATCGACCCCGGCACCAGGTTCTCGGGCGGCGCGCCCGGAAAGTCGTCGGGATCGACCGGTCGCTCGGCGACCGTGACATAGCCTGTCGCATCGACGAATTCGGTGAACTGCGCGTTGGTCACCTGGTACGGCTGGATCCAGAACCCATCGACGGTGACCTCACGTGCGGGGGCCTCTTCGGGGTAGTGCGCATCGGAGCCCAGGACGGTGGTCTGGGGCGGGATCCACACCAGGTTCATGCGTCAGCAGAGAAGACCGTCGACCAGTCACCGCGCATGCTCGTGACCGTCCACCCACGGTTGGCTGCCAGCTCCAAAGCCTTCTCCGCACCTGCGGTGTAGTCGAATTCGCGTTCTGCGTCGTCATGGCGCAGCAGCATGCTCATCGACGGCCCGGCGCCTGCCGTGGTGTATTCGAGCATTTCGATGTCGCCGTTGGAGTTGCCCGCGGCGAAGATCGGCCTGCGCCCCACGCGGCCCCAGATGCGCACGGGCTTGACCGGGCCGTCGTCGAGGAACTCTGGGACCGCCGTGGTCTTGAGATGACCGTCGGCGAAGTCGAGACCGACCGAGCTGCCGATGACCCGCTCCGGCGGGATGCCGTACATCTGGGTGGTCACGGGCCGCATGAAGTCACGGCCACCGCCCGACGCGATGTAGTTGGTGAAGCCGTTGCTCTCCAGGTAACGCAGCAGTTCGATCATGGGGGCGTATCCGCATGCCGTGTACGGCCGGTTCAGCTGGGGGTGTCGCGCCCCGGCGAAGAACGCCTTGACGTGCTCGGCGTGGTCCTCGACGGCAAGCCCCGCGTACGCCGAGAGTATGCCGCCGGCAAGGATTTTGAGTGCAGAGTCGTCACCGTTGTAGTGCCTGGTGACGGCGTCTCCGAACCACTGGAGATCGCCCTGGGCAGCGGCCCGGTAGGGCTGCTCGGCAGCCAGGTCGGGATCGGCCGCAGCCTGCTCGGCCAATCGCCGCACCAGGAAGTCGAGTTGGATGTAGGCCGGCTTCTCGACCCACAGCGTGCCGTCGTTGTCGAACACCGCGACGCGCTCCTCGACGGGAACCTGATCGACCGCGCGGCCCACGAAGTCGACGATTGCCGCCTTCGTGGGCCCGTCGTTCCACGAGTCCAGTCCGGCCACGCTCAACCGCCCCGCGTGGCCAGGAACTTCTCCAGTTCCTCCACGGCGTTGTAGATGGTGAACGACGCCGGCTTCTGGCGGGGCGGGAACTCCTTGAACGTCTCCAGGAACTGATTGACGATCGCGCTGGCGTAGAACATGAGGTACAGCCGGTCGATCAGCCAGTCCCAGTATGTGTTCGACGTGACGTCGGCGTGTTCGAACGGGTCGGTGCGGAGGTTGAACAACTTGGGTGCCCGCAGTTTGGTGAACGGCTCGAACCACACTTCCAGCGTGCCCTGGCAGCGCTGCTCCATGAACACGATCTTCCAGTTGTCCGCCCGGATCCCGAGGACGTCGCCGTCGTCGGAGAAGTAGATCATGCCGCGCCTGGGGGATTTGTCGACCTCGCCGGTGAGGTACGGCAGCAGGTTGTAGCCGTCGATGTGCACGCGATAGGTCATGTCGCCGGCCTCGTGCCCGACCTTGAGCTTCTCGACGATATCCGGATCCCCCGCGGCCGCGAGGAAGGTCGGCAGCCAATCATGATGCTGCACAATCTCGTTCGAGACCGTTCCGGCCTTGATCTTCCCGGGCCAGCGGATCAGCTCGGGAATCCGGAACGCGCCTTCCCAGTTGGTGTTCTTCTCACTGCGGAACGGGGTCGTCGCACCGTCGGGCCAGCTGTTGGCGTGCGGGCCGTTGTCGGTGGAGTAGATGACGATGGTGTCCTCGGAGATGCCGAGCTCGTCGACGAGGTCCAGCAGCGTGCCGACATTGCGGTCGTGGTCGATCATCGTGTCGTGATACGGCGACTGCCAGCGCCCTGCTTGCCCCTTGCTCTCGGGCTTGGTGTGGGTCCGAAAATGCATGTGGGTCATGTTCATCCACACGAAGAACGGCGTTCCGGACTCGTGCTGACGCCTGATGAAATCCGCGCAGGCCGCCGTGGTCTCGTCGTCGATGGTCTCCATCCGCTTCTTCGTCAGCGGCCCGGTGTCCTCGATGCGTTGCTTGCCAACCGGGCCGTACCGCGGGTCGACTTCGCCGGAATCCTCCTCGGTGGCCCAGGAGTGGATCACTCCACGCGGCAACAGGGCCTTCCGCAGCAGGGGCGCTTCCTCCGCGGTGGGGTAGTCGTCATGTTCGGGCTCCTCCTCGGCATTGAGGTGGTAGAGGTTGCCGAAGAACTCGTCGAACCCGTGCGCCGTGGGCAGGTACTTGTTCAGATCGCCGAGATGGTTCTTGCCGAATTGCCCGCATGTGTAACCCAAGGGCTTCAGCAGCTCGGCGATGGTCGGATCCTCCTTCTGCAGCCCCACGTCGACACCGGGCATGCCCACCTTGCTCATCCCGGTGCGGTACACGCTCTGACCCGTGATGAACGAGGCCCGGCCGGCGGTGCAGCTCTGCTCACCGTAGGAGTCGGTGAAAAGCATTCCCTCATCGGCGATCCGGTCGATGTTGGGCGTCGAGTAACCCATCATCCCGCGGCTGTAGCAGCTCAGGTTCCAGATCCCGATGTCGTCGCCCCAGATGACGAGGATGTTGGGTTGTGAATTGGGCATCGTTCAGTCCTTCGCGAGGAATTCGTGCAGCTTCTCGACGGCCTGGTCGACGCTGAAGCTCGCCGGGGCGTGGCGCGGCGGGAACTCCTTGAACGTCTCCAGGAACTTCGTGGCCATGGCCGTCGCATAGAACACGAAGAAGTCGTGCCGCAGCAGCCACTCGTAGTAGGTGTTCGACGTGATGTCGGCGTACTCGTACGGGTCGGTGCGCAGGTTGAACAGTTTTGGCACCCGCAGCGGCGTGAACGGTTCCGCCCAGACCCGCAGGGTGCCCTGGCACCGTTGTTCGGCGAACACGATCTTCCAGTTCTCGAAGCGCAGCGCGACCAGGTCGCCGTCGTCCGAGAAGTAGAAGAAGCCGCGCCGGGGGCTGGCATCCACCTCGCCGGTGAGGTACGGCAACAGGTTGTAGCCGTCGATGTGCACCTTGTATTCGGTTTGCCCGTCGGCGCCGGCCCGGTGTCCGTTCTTGAGCTTCTCGGCGATGTCCGGTTCACCCGCGGCGGCCAGCAGGGTCGGCAGCCAGTCGTGGTGCTGGATGATCTCGTTGGAGACGCTGCCCGCCTTGATCTTTCCGGGCCAGCGGATCATCTCGGGCACGCGGAAGGCGCCCTCCCAGTTGGTGTTCTTCTCGCTGCGGAACGGCGTGGTGCCGCCGTCGGGCCAGGTGTTGCGGTGCGGGCCGTTGTCGGTGGAGTAGATGACGATGGTGTCCTCGGCGATGCCGAGCTCGTCCAGCACGTCGAGCACCGTGCCCACGTTGCGGTCGTGGTCGATCATCGTGTCGTGGTAGGGCGATTGCCACAGCCCGGCCTGGCCGCGGCTTTCCGGCTTGGTGTGGGTGTACAGGTGCATATGGGTGAAGTTGCACCATACGAAGAACGGATTGCCCGCCTCGTGTTGCCGCTTGATGTAGTCGAAGGTCCGATCGGCGATGTCCTCGTCGATCGTCTCCATGCGCTTGGTGTTGAGCGGGCCCGTGTCGGTGATGGTCTGCTTGCCGACCGGGCCGAACTTCGGGTCGTCGGGCTCGGTCGACACCTCGTCGGTGGCCTTGCAGTCCAGCACACCACGTGGTTTGGCCAGTTGATAGAGCCTCGGGTACCGGTCCTCGTGCGGATAGTCGAAGTTCTCCGGCTCTTCCTCGGCGTTGAGGTGGTAGAGGTTGCCGTAGAACTCGTCGAAGCCGTGCACGGTCGGCAGATACTTGTTGAGGTCGCCGAAGTGGTTTTTGCCGAACTGACCGGTGGCGTAACCGAGTGGTTTGAGCAGCTCGGCGATCGTGGGATCCTCGGCGGCCCAGCCGATGTCGACGCCGGGCACGCCCACTTTGCTCATCCCGGTGCGGTACACGCTCTGCCCACTGATGAACGCGGCGCGCCCGGCGGTGCAGCTTTGCTCACCGTAGGAGTCGGTGAAGCGCATGCCCTCGTTGGCGATGCGGTCGATGTTGGGGGTGCGGTATCCCATCAGGCCGTCGCTGTAACAACTCAGGTTGCTGATGCCGATGTCGTCGCCCCAGATCACCAGAATGTTCGGTTTGCCGTCAGGCATGAGTGCCCCCTCGTATCGGATCAACCTGCGTCCGTTGGACTTTATGCGGTCTGCGTCGGCTGCGGTGCGGGTTGAGCGGTCCGGCGCGGAAATTTATGCGAATGTCCACTCTGGCGTTGCGGGCGGTCGCGGCGCACCCTGGAGAGCGGAGGGTGATCGACATGTACGACAAAGATTTGTCCAACAAATGGATCGTCGAGATCGAGTTCTCCGAGGACGACGTCCATACCCACGCATCGGCCCGCGCGCAGCTGCGCGACGACACCATGGCCGCGACGGGCGACGCCTATCGCAATCCGAGAGACCCGAGTGCGCCCATGATCGGTGAGGAGATCGCCGCGGCACGTGCGCTCATCACGCTGGGCACCGAGCTCCTGCACGAGGCGTCTGCGCGGATCGAGCAGGCCACGCACCATCCGGTGCACCTGTACCGCTGACAGGTGGCGCTGGCGGTATGCGTGCTGTTCGACCGACGTTCAGATCGGGCGATCCGTGCATTGTGGGATCGCATCGAACAGCAGGGGGTGGCGAGTCTGCGTTCGCACACCCATGGCAGGCATGTGCCGCATCTGTCCTATGCGGTGCTGCGCCGCTGGGACCAGGCCGCGGTGACGAATGCACTCGCAGCCGCCGGGCGCGGAGAGCCGGTCCAGCTGACGTTCGACGGCGTGGGCTTCTTTCGGCGCGGCCGGGTCTGGCTGGTGGCCGGGGTGAGCGCGGATCTGGTTGCCCGCCAAGAACATGTCGTCGATCTCGTCACCGCCACCGGTGCTGAACTGCACAAGCACTACCGACCCGGAACGTGGTTGCCGCACTGCTCGCTGGCGCCGCGAGCCACGTTGGCGCAGTTGCCCGCGGTGGTTGCCACGGTGATGGATGTGTTGCCACTTCACGCCACGCTGGACCATGCGGCGCTAATCAACAGCGCGACAGCGCAGATCACCCCGTTGCCGGTGGTGCCGTGAGCTACGCGGGAACCGGCTGTGTGGCCGACTTGCCTGCCATCTGGTGGAACAGGTCGACGTAGTACGGCAGGCATTCGACCAAGGCCTGCTGCGTGGTGAACAGCGGCACGTAGCCCAGGTCGCGCTTGGCCTTGGCGATCGAGAAGTAGTTGTTGAGGTAAAGCCGTTCCACGGCAAGGGGTTCGATCAACGGCTCGGGGATGCCGAACTTGAAGTGCAGCCGCTGCCACAGCGTCATGGCCTTGTGGACCAGCCGGCCGGGTACCCGGACGTTGGGCAGCTTGCGGCCACACGCCGCGATCACCGGGCGTGCGAACTCGAACATGTTGACGGGCTCGCCGTCGTTGATGAAATACGCCTGACCTGGCGCGGTCCCACCGGGAACCAGGTGTTCGGCGGCCAGGATGAACCCGTGAATCAGGTTGTGGACGTAGGAATTGTCCAGCTTGATGTTCTTGTTGCCGACAAGCACCTTGACGTGTCCGGCCAGCACGTTCTCGAAAACCTTGCGGAACATGGTCTGATCGCCGCGGCCCCAGATGCCGCTGGGGCGGATGGAGCACGTGAGCATGTCATGCTCGCCGTTCTGGCCGAGCACGAACTTCTCGGCGATCACCTTGGTCTCTGTGTAAAGGTCGTTGAACCGCTGGGTGTACGGCATGGTCTCGTCGCCGCTGACGATGTTCTGCCCGCCCATCACGACGCTGTTGGACGCGGTGTAGACGAACCGCTTGACGCCGGCCGTCTGCGCCGCGCGTACCAGGTTCTTGGTGCCCTCGACGTTGACGGCGAAGCTGCGCTGCCGGTACTCCTCGGTCACCGAGGCGCCGCCCATGAGGTCGATGATGGCCGCGGTGTGGAAGATGGTGTCGACGTCTTTGACCGCCGTGGCGACGGTTTCCGGATCGCAGATGTCGCCCTCGAGTACCTCCAGGCCCGCGTGGTCCGGCAGGGGAGACGGTGCGCGGTCGAACGAGCGCACCGCATATCCGCGGTCGAGCAGTTCGGTCACCAGGTTGGCGCCGACGAAGCCGGAGCCGCCGGTTACCAGGACACGGCCGAGTTCAGTCGTCAGGGATGCGTCACGCATGAGGAGCAGCATAACTGAAACACGTTCCAGTTTCGACTACGTCTGGTGGAATCGGTTGCCGAGTCAATCGTCGTCACCTTCCCGTGCGGCCAGTGCCTGCTCGACGCGTTGACGGGCGCCGGCTAAATGTTCTTCGCACCGTTTTGCCAGCGCTTCGCCTCTTTCCCAGAGATTCAGCGAAGCATCAAGGTCGAGCCCGCCCTGCTCGAGCTGCTGCACGACAGCGATCAGTTCATCGCGCGCCTCTTCGTACCCCAGCTCACTAATGGGCTTCATTCCGATCCTTCTGCCGTGCTGTTCTCGGGGCCTTCGCTCACCGCGACGACCACACCGTCGGACACCCGCACCCGCAGCTGGGTGCCACTCGGCGCGTCGGCGACCGAACGCAGAACGGCCGGTGTACCGGCTGTCGGCACGGTCTGTACCACGGCGTATCCGCGGGCCAGTGTCGCGGCCGGACCCAGTGTGCTCAACCGGGCCGACAGATGGCGGATCGTCTCGTCCTCGGCGCTGATCAGCCGCGTGATGTCGCGCTGTGCCGTGGTGCGAGCCCGGTGGATCTCGTCGGCGCGGGTGGCCAGCACGGCCAGGGGTTGCGCCATGACTGGCCGGCTGCGCAGCTGGTCGAGGTGGTGCTGTTCGCGGTGCACCCAGTTGCGTAGGGCCCGGGCGCTGCGCCGGTGCAGGTCGTCGACCAGTGCCTGCTCGGCCGCGGCGTCGGGCACGATGCGTTTGGCCGCGTCGGTCGGGGTGGCCGCGCGTACGTCGGCGACCAGGTCGGACAGGGGAGTGTCGGGTTCGTGGCCGATCGCACTGACCACCGGGGTCCGGCACGCCACGATGGCCCGGCACAGCGTCTCGTCGGAGAACGGCAGCAGATCCTCGACGCTGCCGCCGCCGCGCGCGAGCACGATGACGTCGACCGCCGGATCGGCATCGAGTGCTGCCAGCGCCTCCACGATCTGGGGCACCGCGTTGGGGCCCTGCACGATGGTGTTGCGGATCGCGAAGCGCACCGCGGGCCATCGCGTGGACGCGACCGTGGTGACGTCGCGTTCGGCGGCGGAGGCCCGGCCCGTGATCAGGCCGACGGTGTTGGGCAGAAACGGGATTGGGCGCTTGAGCCGGGGATCGAACAGTCCTTCGGCGTCGAGCAGGCGGCGCAGCCGCTCGATGCGTGCGAGCAGTTCGCCGATGCCCACCGCGCGAATCTCGCTGACCCGCAACGAGAATGTGCCGCGGCCGGTGTAGAAGTTGGGCTTGCCGCAGATGACCACCTGCGTGCCCTCGGACAGTCGCACCGGCGCGTTGCGCACGAGATCACGAGGACAGGTCAGGGTGAGCGACATGTCGGCAGCCGGATCGCGCAGCACCATGAAGACGGTCTTGGAATCCGGGCGCACCTTGAGCTCGGTGAGCTGGCCTTCGACCCAGACGGTGCCGAGGCGGTCGATCCACTTCGCGACGCGGGTCGCGACGGCCCGGACCGGCCAGGGGTTCTCCGGCGACTGACCCGGTTCGGTCACTTGGCGGTCGCGCGGGTGATCCTGTTGGCGATCAGCGTCACGAACGGGGCGCGGGCCCGGCCGGCCTCCTCGTACGCCAGCAGCGCTTCGAGATCGGCAACCCGCAGCGACGTCAGCCGGGCCCGCAGCTGCGCGAGGGTCAGCGCGTCGTAACCCAGCTCATCGGCGATCGCGGGCGCTGCGCCGGACGTGGTCGCGGGCTTGGGCTGGCCGTTGGAGCTTTCCGGTTCGCCCGAGCTGTACAGCGCGAAGCGGCCCTCGGTGCTGCGGGGCGCGGCAGGTGCGTCGTCGTCTGCGTCGGATTCGAGATCCTCGTCGAACGTGGCCCACTCGGGCTGTTCGTCCTTGGGCGGAAACAGCTGTTCGAGCGCTTCGTCACCCTTGATGACCAGCTCGGCGAGATTCTGCTGCACGTGCATGACGATGTTGGCGGCCTGGCTGGCCACGGTCATCGGGTACGTGAGAATGGTGTGGGGCAGCCTGCGGGTCTCCTCGATCGCGGTCACCGCCGCGCCTACGAGCAGCCGGACCCCATACGGTGCAGTTCCCATGGCCAACAGACTACGGCTGGCTCCCGTGTGCGGTGTCCCCGTACCCTGGTGACATGCCGCCGACAGTGAATATGGGTATCCCGGGTGCGTCCAGCTCGGTGGCCACCGCAACCGGCGGCAAGCGCGTCTTGCTGGCCGAGCCGCGGGGTTACTGCGCAGGGGTCGACCGTGCCGTCGAGACCGTCGAACGTGCGCTGGAGAAGCACGGCGCGCCGGTCTATGTCCGGCACGAGATCGTGCACAACGTGCACGTCGTGCAGACGCTCGCCAAGGCGGGCGCCATCTTCGTCGACGAGACCGACCAGGTGCCGGAAGGCTCCATCGTCGTGTTCTCGGCGCACGGGGTGGCCCCGACAGTGCACGAGAGCGCCGCCGAACGCGACCTCAAGGTCATCGACGCCACGTGCCCGCTGGTGACCAAGGTGCACAACGAGGCCAAACGGTTCGCCCGCGACGACTACGACATCCTGCTCATCGGCCACGAAGGCCATGAAGAGGTGATCGGCACGGCAGGCGAGGCGCCCGATCATGTGCAGCTCGTCGACGGGCCGGACTCGGTTGACAACGTGACGGTCCGCGACGAGGACAAGGTGATCTGGCTCTCGCAGACCACGCTGTCCGTCGACGAGACCATGGAGACCGTGCAGCGGCTGCGCGAGAAGTTCCCCAAACTGCAGGATCCGCCGAGCGACGACATCTGCTACGCCACCCAGAACCGTCAGGTTGCCGTCAAGGCCATGGCTCCGGAGTGCGAGCTGGTGATCGTGGTCGGCTCGCGGAACTCGTCGAACTCGGTGCGGTTGGTCGAAGTGGCGCTCGGCGCCGGATCCAAGGCCGCCCACCTGGTCGACTACGCCGACGACATCGATCCGGGGTGGCTGGACGGCGTGACCACCGTCGGCGTCACGTCGGGTGCGTCCGTGCCCGAGATCCTGGTGCGCGGTGTGCTGGAACGGCTGTCCGAATGCGGTTTCGACACCGTGCAGCCCGTGACCACCGCCAACGAAACCCTGGTGTTCGCGCTGCCGCGGGAGATTCGCCCGCCGCGGGCCTGACCTGCTAGCTGTCGTACTTCCACGTCGAGGAGCGCGGCCGCGTCCGGTACTCGGTGCGGTCGTCCTCGTCGTCGACACCGCGGTAACGCACGCGCGACACCGGATGATGAGTCGAGCGGCCCGTCGGCGCTCCATGGCCGTTGCCCGACCGTGGCTCGAAGGGCTCCTCGAACGGCTGGTAGCCATCGAAGCGTCGGCGACGCTGCGGGCGGTCGCTGCTCGCCGCTGAGCGCCGTTCCGGGGGTGGTTGCTTGCGGGGCTCGCGCGGCTGCGTGCGGACGCGACGGCGTGGCTCGGCCGGGGGCACCACCGGCGGCTCGCCTGCGGCTCGTGGCGGACGGGGCCGGCGTGGACGTTCGGGCCGTTCCGGCAGCGGCTCGCCGAATTCGTCGACGCGGGGCCGGGCCGGACGCGTCCGCGTCGGGGCGCCGCGCTTGGTCGTGCGGCGCTCGCCGCGGGCGGCACTCTCGCCAGTCGCCGCGGGCCTGCGCCGTGGTGGCCGGTCCGACGTCCGGCGGCGCGGACGAGGCGGCTCCGCGTCGGCATCGGCTGCCACCGATTTGCGGCTCGCAGGTTTGCGGAGCACCAAACCTGAAAACTTCGCTGTGATGGCCGCCACAAATCCTGCCGCGCCGGCCTTCTCGGCCGTTTTGCGTCCAGCGGACTTCTGCGACGTCTCGTTCGAACCGCGGGTCGACAGCCCGAAGTACCAGCGGGCCAGGCCGATCAGCAAGACTGCCGCCGACGTGAACAACATCAGCGGGAAACGTTCGATCAGCGGATATCCACAGTTGATTGCCAGGTCTTTCAAGCCACCCAATTGGCCACCGTGAAACAGGAAATAGGCGCCGGGAACCGACCCGAAGAGGATCAGCGGAGGCTGGATGACCGCGGTAAACACGCCCGCCTGCCGTACCACCAACACCGCGAGCAGACACCCGAGCGAGTAGCAGACCGCGAACACCGAACTGAGTTCCCGGTCACCCGAACCTGCGTCGAAAGCAAACCCGATCGCGGTAGCCGTTACCGCCAGCAGCACAGCACCCCACCACGGCACACCTGCATATTTAGGGTGCACAGAGCGGTGGTCAGCCGGCACTGCCGACTGTGCGCGCTGTCCTGACACAGCTAGACCGTACCGGCTCCCGGGGGCGTCGTGCTGCCAGCATGCGACGGCGTGCCTCACACTCTCTGGCAGACTGTGGTTCCTGTGAGCCTGAACCTGGGAATCGTCGGTTTGCCGAACGTCGGTAAGTCGACCTTGTTCAACGCCCTGACACGCAACAACGTGTTGGCGGCCAACTACCCCTTCGCGACCATCGAGCCCAACGAGGGCGTGGTGCCGCTGCCCGATCCCCGGCTCGGTGAGCTCGCCAAGATGTTCGGCTCGGAGAAGCTCGTGCCCGCGCCGGTGACGTTCGTCGACATCGCAGGCATCGTGAAAGGCGCCTCCGAAGGGGCGGGCCTCGGCAACAAGTTCCTGGCCAACATTCGCGAATGCGACGCCATTTGCCAGGTGGTGCGGGTCTTCACCGACGACGACGTGGTGCACGTCGACGGCCGGGTCGACCCACGGTCCGACATCGAGGTCATCGAGACCGAACTGATCCTGGCCGACATGCAGACGCTGGAGAAGGCCATTCCCCGGCTCGAGAAGGAAGCGCGCAACAACAAGGAGCGCAAGCCGGTGTACGACGCGGCCGTGGCCGCTGCGGCCGTGCTCGACTCCGGTAAGACGCTGTTCTCGGCGAGCGCCGACGCGTCGCTGCTGCGTGAACTGAACCTGTTGACCACCAAACCGTTCCTTTACGTCTTCAACGCCGACGAGCGCGTGCTGACCGACGAGGCGCGCAAGGCCGAGCTGCGCGAGCTGGTCGCGCCGGCCGACGCGGTGTTCCTCGACGCCAAGATCGAAGCCGAGCTGCTCGAGCTCGACGACGAGTCCGCCGCCGAGCTGCTCGAGTCGATCGGGCAGACCGAACGCGGGCTCGACGCACTGGCCCGGGCCGGGTTCCACACCCTGCGGTTGCAGACGTATCTGACCGCCGGCCCGAAAGAGGCGCGCGCCTGGACCATCCACCAGGGCGACACCGCACCCAAGGCCGCCGGAGTGATCCACACCGACTTCGAGAAGGGCTTCATCAAGGCCGAGGTGGTTTCGTTCGCCGACCTGGTCGAGGCGGGATCGATGGCGGCGGCCAAGGCCGCGGGCAAGGTCCGCATGGAAGGCAAGGACTACGTCATGGCCGACGGTGACGTGGTCGAGTTCCGCTTTAACGTGTAGGCAGCAGGTTTGTCGCTCGATCGTCGCCGATTGATCGGCAGACGTGCGACGATGGCTCTCGACGTTGATGACGCCTTGGAGTCTCATGGAAACAGTAGCGGCGCAGACCGGTGACTTCGATTGGGATTCGCCGCCATCGTTGGGGACCACCGAACATGCGTTGTGGCTGGCCCACTGGCACTTCCAGTTCGAAAATCCCGATCAGCTTCCGATGCTGGAGAAGCTCTACCATGACGACATCGTGTGGGAGGTGCCGTCTCGCCGGGTGATACATCGCGGCAAGAGGGACGTCCTCGAAAACTACGCGAAGATCTTCGAGAGCTGTGCAGAGCCGAAGGTGGTTCCAGTCGAGCGCTATGGAACGCCTGATCGGGTGTTCGACGATCTGGAGATGACCTTCAAG
Source organism: Mycolicibacterium mageritense (assembly GCF_010727475.1). NCBI lineage: Bacteria > Bacillati > Actinomycetota > Actinomycetes > Mycobacteriales > Mycobacteriaceae > Mycobacterium > Mycolicibacterium mageritense. The sequence goes on along the minus strand of NZ_AP022567.1, from coordinate 570,248 downwards.
CTCATCGACGGCAAAGGGTTTCCCAACCATCCGCTCCCCGTCGGTACGCGAGTGGCGCTACGGGTAGTGCACAACTTCCACATCCAGGACGGCCTGATCGTCCGTGAGAACGGCTACGAAATGTGGCGGCCCGACATCAGTTGGTAGGCCACCGCCGCTGCGTTTGAATCATCGTGATGGAGTCTCGACGTCACCTTGAGTCATCGCCGACGTGATCTCCCGAACCGCCTGATCGATACTGACTGCCGTGTCGACACGGAGCACCGGTGTGTCCCAGCGTTCGTAGGTCCGTTCCTCGACCTGCTGCCATGTCGGCACCACCAGTCCTTCGAGATCGGACGTGCGAGTTTCGACTCGTCTCCGGTGAAGTGCGAGATCGCTGCAGACCACCTCGACGTTGAGCAGTCTGGCCCGACCGGCCTTTGCGCATCTTGACCATGCCGCCCTCGTGATCGCGATGGGATTCACACTGTCGGCGACGACACTGTGCCCAGCGCTCAAGTGGTCGAGCGCGATGGCGTAGGCGATTCGGTAGCCCGTATCGGGAACAGCTGACCATCCCCCCACGCGATCGACAATTCCGGAGGCGGTCAAGGCAGCCTCAATCGTGTCTATCCGCACGTGTACGGCATCGATCTCAGTGCTGAGCCTGCGCGCGAGCGTCGTCTTGCCGACTCCGGGAAGGCCGGACAAGACGATCAGCGCCGGTTCGGGCTTTCCGATGGGCATTGTCTCGATGGTATGGGTCTGCGATTGACTCTGCGGCTACGGCGGAGCCCTCTCGCACTTTTGCGCCGTCACCGCAGAGTGAACGGCGACGGCAACGGCGACATGTCGGTGCCGGCCCCTATCGTCGCCGGCATGAAATTCGTCTCGACGCGCGTCATCACCTCAGACGTCCACCGACTCGTCACGTTCTATGAGCACCTCACGGGTGCCACGGCGGTCTGGGGCAACGAACTTTTCGCCGAGATCCCAACGCCGGTAGGAACATTGGCCATCGGCAGCGACAAGACCGTGCCGTTGTTCGGGGCGGGTTCGGCCGAGGCCGCGGCGAACCGCAGCGCCATCATCGAGTTCATCGTCGACGATGTGGACGCCGAGTACCAGCGGCTGCGCGGCCACATCGGTGCGGTGGTCACCGAGCCGACAACCATGCCGTGGGGCAACCGGGCCCTGTTGTTCCGCGACCCGGACGGCAATCTGGTGAACCTGTTCACTCCTGTCACCGATATGGCACGGGCCAAGTTCGGGCTGTGAATCTTGCCCGTACGGCCGGGCCGTTGCGCGACTAGGGTGTGGTTATGGCCGCCGAGAGTCCCACCGGCACGCCGGACGCGCCCGAACACCGGACAACGGCGCTCGACGAGCGCGAATTGGCGCTCGAACAGCGCGAGGCCGAGGTCGAAAGACGCGAATGGATGGCCGGCAGGCGCGAGCGCATCGCCGATGAGCGGGACCGGATAGCGGACCACCGTGAGCAACTGGCTGATGAACGCGAGCATCTCGCCGACGAACGCGAGGGCACCGCGGCAGCCCGCGAGCTGGAGCGTCTCAGGCGAGTGCAGGAACAAGCGGACCGGGACACCGCGCAAGCCGAGCGGGACCAGGCCGACATCGACCGGGAGACAGCCAAATCCGAGTACGACGAGCGGCCTTGAGAGCGGCCGACTCACGAACTGCGGCAATTCTCGCCTTCATCTCGTGTATGAAGGAAAACCATGTCGGATCCTGAGAAGGGCACAGCTCCCGGGCCACTGGTACAGCCATCAGCAGACAGCGATTCGACCCCGCACAAGCTGCCGGTCAAAACCCTGATCGCGGCCAGCATCGGCAACGCGATCGAGTGGTACGACTGGACGGTCTACGCGACGTTCCTCATCTACTTCGCGACGCAGTTCTTCCCCGCGGACAACCCGGGCCTCGCCTTGGTGAACACCACCGCGACCTATGCGGTCGCCTTCTTTTTCCGGCCGGTCGGTGGATGGCTGCTTGGCCGGTTCGCCGATGTCCGGGGACGCAAGGCCGCCATGATCCTGACCATCCTGCTGATGGCGGGCGGCTCGCTGGCCATCGGCGTGCTGCCCACCTTCGAGCAGGTCGGCTGGCTGGCTCCGATCCTGCTGCTCGTCGCCCGCGTCAGCCAGGGCATGTCGCTCGGCGGTGAGGTCTCCAACGCATCCGCGTATCTGGCGGAGATCGCGCCGCAAGGCCGCCGCGGCCGGTACTCGGCCTTCTTCTACACCTCGACCGGCTCGGCGCTGCTGCTCGCCTCGCTCATGGGCGTGGCCATGTCGGCCACACTCAACGAAGAGCAGCTGCGCGCGTTCGGCTGGCGGATCCCGTTCATCGTGGGCGGCATCCTCGCGATCGTCGGCCTGTACCTGCGGCGCAGCCTCTCGGAGACCGAGCAGTTCGAGGAGAACAAGGACAAGGCCGTGCGGACCAAGCGGCCGCTGCTCACCACGCTCACGCACCACCCCAAGGCGGTCGCGCAGCTGGTCGGCATCACCCTGCTCAACACGCTGTCCTACTACACGTTCTTCAGCGCACTCACGCCGTATGCCGTGAAGTCCCAGGGCGTCGACGACAACGACGTGTTCATCGCGCTGTCTGTCGCAACGGCGCTCTTCATCGTGCTGCAGTACCCGTTCGGCAAGCTGTCCGACCGGTTCGGCCGCAAACCGCAGCTCCTGGTGTGGTCTGGGGCGCTTGCCTGTTTGGTGATCCCGCTGTCGAAGCTCATCACCCCCGATGCCGGGCTGCCCCAGCTGCTGGTGGTCTTCTGCACGGGCCTCGGCCTGTACGCGTTGATGTCCTCCATCGCGCCCGCCATCATGAGCGAGCTGTTCCCGACCGAACTGCGCGGTGTCGGCATCGGTGCCTGGTACAACATCACGGTCGCGACGTTCGGTGGAACAGCGCCGTTGGTGATCACGGCCATGGCGAACGCCGGTCACCCCGAGTTCTTCTTCGTCTACGTCACGGTCGGCGCGGTCATCACCTTCCTCACGATCCTCACGTTGCGCGAAACGGCCCACGAGGAGCTTCGATGAGTGCTGTCCTGGATCTGCTCACCGAGTTGGTGCGCGCAGACACCGTGGCCTCCGGTGAGGGTGCGTTGGCAGTGCGATGCGCTGAGCTGTTGCGCGACAACGGCTTCGAGGTCTCCGTGCCTGGATGGGAACAAGGGCGTGAGCAACTGATCGCTCGGGTCGGGTCCGACGCAGCCCCGCTCACACTGACCGGACATCTCGACACCGTGCCTGCCGAGCCCGGGCAATGGGCGTCCGACCCATGGGCCGCCGAGCGCGACGGCGACCGCGTGGTCGGGCGCGGCACCAGCGACATGAAGTCGGGGGTGGCCGCCGTTTTGATCGCCGCAGTCGATCACACCGTGCGACCGCACAACTGCAGAGGCCTCCAAGTGGTGCTGACCGCGGGGGAGGAGACGGGCTGCACGGGAGCCGTCCGGCTGCAGCGGTCGGCGCTCGCACCGGGTGGGCCGCTGCTCGTGGCCGAGCCGACGGCCAATCGTCTGGTTCCCGGTCACAAGGGTGCTCACTGGATCCGCCTGACTGCGCACGGACGGGCCGCGCACGGCTCGGCACCGCACCTCGGGGACAACGCCGTCGTGCGATTGGCCAGGGCCGCCGCCGCGCTGCACGACCACGACGGCTGGCCGCACCACGCGATATTCGGCCCCATGACCGCCAACGTGGGCATGCTGCGCGGTGGCATCCAGCCCAACGTCGTACCCGACTTCGCTGAGCTGCTCCTCGACGTTCGCACCGTCCCGGCCGTCGACGGTGACGATGTGCGCGCCACCGTCGCCCAGCTTGCGGGTGACGGCGTCCGGGTGGAGGACCACGTGGTGCTGCCCGTCGTCGACACGCAGCTGGACGACCCGTTCGTCGGTATCGTGCGCGACGCGCTCGTCGCCGCCGGCCAGGACGGCGAGCCGCAGCCGCCCGCACGCTTCTTCACCGACGCGTCGGTGTTGGCTCGGCTCCTGTCGCCGACCGAAAACGGCGCGCCGGTGCCCACGGTCGTGCTCGGGCCCGGCGAGCCCGACCAGTGCCACGTCGTCGACGAGTGGTGCTCTGCGGCCAAAGTCGAGGCGGCCGTGGAGATCTACCGAAACTTGTTCGACCGGTGGTGCCACAGCGACATTCCCCGTGGTGACGGCTCGGCGTAGCATTTTGCGATGGGTTTCGACGTCCCACCGGAGGCCTACGGCCGTTTCATGGGCCGCTATGCCGAGCCGTTGGCGAAGGTCTTCGTGACCTTCGCCGGGGTCGGCGCCGGTGACAAGGTGCTCGACGTGGGTTGCGGCCCAGGCGCGTTGACGGCGCACTTGCTGTCGGTGGGAGCAGTTGCCGCGGGTATCGATCCGTCACCGCCGTTCGTTGACGAGATCCGGGCGCGCTTCCCCGACGTCGATGTGCGGCTGGGAACGGCCGAGGAATTGCCTTACGACACTGACAGTTTCGACGCCGCGATGGCGCAGTTGGTCGTGCACTTCATGACCGATCCGGTTGGCGGTATCGGGCAGATGACGCGCGTGACCCGGCCCGGCGGGGTGATCGCAGCATGCGTGTGGGACGGGCCGACCGGTGCGCTCGCGCCGTTCTGGGATGCGGTTCACGCGATCGAGCCTGGCGCCCAGGACGAAGCGCTGCTGTCGGGCGCGCACCGAGGACACCTGACCGAACTGTTCGGCGCCGCCGGCGTGCATGACGTCGAAGAGGCCGCCATTTCGGTCGATGTCCAGCACCCGACCTTCGATGAGTGGTGGGAGCCGTTCACCTTCGGCATCGGTCCGGCGGGGGATTACGTCCGGCAACTCGACGACGCAGCTCGCACCCGCCTGGAATCGGTGGCCCGCGAACGGTTGGGCAACGGGCCGTTCACCGTCACCGCCACCGCGTGGGCCGCCCGTGGGACCGTGTGAGGCGGCGTTTTCAGCTGCACCGCGCGGATTCGCGCCCTACGCTGAGCGGGTGGACGCGCCGTTCGACGAGGCGGCATGCCTCGACGCGTTGGAGCACGGGACGCCGCATCGCTTCGGGGAGCTTCGCGATGCCGAATTGTCGGCTGGCGCGAGCGTTTACACCGTCTGGGAATCTCGACGGCTGCTCTTCGTCGGCCGGACCGAGCCGGATACGGACGGGCGCAAACGGCCTGACTCGCTGGAGCGGCGGCTCACCTACCACGCTTATGGCATGCGGAGTCGCGACATTTTCAGCGTTCATCTGTGTGATCGTTTCATCGTCCCCACCCTCACTGAAGCGCAGCGGCGTCGGTTGGCGGATGGTGACAGTCACCTGCTGGATGCACTCACTGCGGCCTACGTCCGGAACCTGTGCGAGTACCGGTTCGTGGCCGTTCCAGATGGCCGGTCGCTACAGGTACATGAGCGGGTCCAGGTGGGCGCGCTGGGTGCGGGCAAGCCGCTTCTCAACGGCCGGTAGTTTCACAGCCGGTTCGCGTAGCCCATCTCCGACAGGACGAGTCGCAGCCGCCTGAGTGCATAGTGCAGCCGCGATTTGACGGTTCCCTCGGCGACATCGAGATCTTCGGCGATCTGTCGCACTGTCCAGCCGAGGTAGAACGCACGGCTCAGCACGGCGCGATGGGTCTGGGGCAGCTGTGCCATGGCCTCTGCCACGACCATTCGGTCCAGCGCGGAATTCACCTCATCGGGGCACATACGATCCGGTACCTCCGATGCGTCGGGATAGCAGACCTCGTAGCGGAACTTTGCCGACCGGCTCGCGTCGATGACGATGTTGCGTGCGACCGTGAACAACCACGACCGTACCGGCAGCTCACCGTTGGTGCACTGGAGGTGACGCCACGCGCGCAGCAGCGTCTCCTGCACCACGTCCTCAGCCCTGGTGCGGTTGCTGGTGAGCCGAAACGCATAGCGTCGTAAGGGCTCGACGTGGTTGGCGTACAGCTCGAGCATCTGTTCGGTTGGTTGCTCGACGGTCAGCATCCACCACCTCCGGGTCTGCTTGGCTTGATAGACCCAGCCTTGCCGGAGCGAGCGGCGAATTCCTCACTGCTGGCCGCAAACCGGGTATACCTGCCAGCAGGTATACCCGGGCCCTCAGTCGATGATCACCGCGATCTCGTCGCTGAGTTGGTAACCCGCGGTCAGCGGTAGCTGATCGCCGCTCCAGAACGAGCCGGGATCGAACCAGTTGTAGTGCTTTTCCGTCGTCAACAGGCCCATATCCTCGTACGTGATGGCGACGGTCTCTGCGCAGTACGCGGTTTCCAGCCCGACCTGGCGTTGCTGGGCCTTCCTGCGTTCGGCAGACGCCCGAACCTTCCTGTGTACCAGTGGAATTCCACGGGTGAAATCGCTGACAACCGGGATCCGCCCACGGAGCCAGCGGCCGGTAAGCCGCGCCGTCGTCGGGAACGCGGTGCCGTTCATCCGGGCGATCACCTTGAGCAGCTCGTCCTCCTGTTTGCGGGTCGCGTACGGGGTCAGTTGCCGCAACCAGCAGCGCTGGCCGTACGCGTGCGCCCACCGTTCGACCGCTTGGCGGGCATCGTTGAGTTGCACGCCGCGGTGGTTGGTACCGGTCCACACGTCCAGCAGCTTGTCGCCGAGTTCGGCGTGCCAGATGAGGGGCGGCAGATCGTCGATCGCGACGGTCATGCTGACGTGGTTGACGGGGCTGTTGGTGAGCGTCTGGATGGCCCGGTCGGGCCCTGAGCCGCCCCGGAACAGCCAGATGTCGCCGGTGCGGGTTTCCTCCAATGCCTTCGACAGAGGCACCGTGTTCGCGTCCACCGTCGCAGCTTATGCACACTTGACGCATGCGCAGCATCTGGAAGTGGCTCGGGTTGGCTGGTGTCGCCGGCGTGGTGGCCGGTGGCGTGATGGTCGCGCGTGATCAGCGCAGGCGCAATGCGTACAGCCCGGACGATATCCGCGAGCGTCTGCACCAGCGGCTGGCCGAGGCAGCCGGCACGCCCGACCCGCAGCCTTAAGCCACCGCGTAGAGCCGGTGGGTGCCGCCGAAGCCTTTGAGTTCGGCGTCCCGGCCATCGTCGAACACGATGCCGTCCTCGTCGGTGATCGCGTCGCGCACCGGTTCACTGACCAGGATCTGGCCCCCGTCGGCTTGCGCGGCCACCCGCGCGGCCATCGCGACGTTGCGGCCGAACAGATCGTCACCGCGCCTCACCGAGCGGCCGGTGTGGATGCCGATCCGGACGCGGATGCCGTCGGTTTGGCGTCCCAACGCACGCTGCATGTCGACGCTGCACCGCACGGCCTGCGTGGGTTGCGCGAACGCGATCATGTAGCCGTCGCCCTGGCTCTTGACGACGTGACCGTGGTGAGCCTTTACGCAGCGTTGGACGAGGCGGTCGTGGCGGTCCAGAAGCTTGACCCACGCGCGGTCGCCCATGCGTTCGTTGAGCGCGGTGGATCCCTCGATGTCGGAGAACAGGATGGCGACCTTGCCGTTGGGCGCGAGCCGGGCCAGGTCGGGACGCTCGACCTCGGCCCAGTCGGCGAGATCCTCGATCGAGGACCGCACAGCCGCACCGAAACCCTCTTTGCGCAGGATGTTGGCGGTCTGCCACACGGTCTTGACCGCCTCGCGGCTGCCCGACAGGAGCATGTTGCGCGTGTCGGTGCGTTTGCGCAGGGTCTCGATCTCGTCCTGGCTCGCGCGTAACCGGCGGGACATCACGAGCAACGCGACTGCCTCCGCGACCGCGACAACGCCGAGGGCGACCGCGGCGATCAGCGCTGGATTCACTGGACCAGTATTGGGCTCCGGTGCGCAGATGTGCGGGAGGCCAGGTACATCAGGCCGGCGAGTGCCGCCGAGCCTGCGGTGCTGACGTCGACGCCGCCGGCGACGTCGGCCAGCGGTCCGACGTAGAGCGTGGTGTTGACGGCCAGCACCCCGAAGGTCGCGCCGACGGTCCAGGCCGCCACTGCGGGCAGGTTCCAGCCACGCGTGAACCAGTAACGGCCACCGCGGATTCCGTGGGCGAACGCCTGCAGGTCCACGGGGTCATAGCTGCGGGTGGTCAATGCGCCGATGGCCAGGATCGCGACCCACGGGGTGATGACGGCGTTGAGCGCCACGGTCATCGCGGTGACCGATTCGACCGCGTCGAACACGAACACACCGAGGTACAGCAGCGCGATCGCGACGGCCGCCGTGACGATCGTGGTCTGGGTTCGTTTGAGTCGTGGCGCCAACCCTTCCAGATCCAGTCCGCTGGATCTCTAGCCGGTTCACCGCTGTTGTACCTACTCGTTTCCGATGTCTCGCTGTAGACATTCGAGAGTGATCAGATCCACTCTCGATCAGGCGTGATCGGTGCTGCGAATAGTTCACCGATGGGCGCGGTCACGGCGTTCGTGCTGGGTTCCACCCATACCGCCTGACCGTCGATGATGCGTGGAGCCAGGACGTGTTGACCGGCGATGGGCCATTGCACGAACTCTTGACCGTTCAACTGTTCCTGCACGTCGTCGGCCAGCCACACCAGCGCCTGCGCCGCGGAAGTCTCCAGTCGATAGCTCTGACAGCGCTGATAGCCGCCAACGTCGGCGTCATCATTCGCCTCGAACCCCACGGCTATCCATTCACCATCAGAGACCAGAAAGCACCATCCCACCTTGGTGGAGCTGACGAGCCGGCCGTGCTGACGGCAATCGAGGTCGTGCGTCACTGCGCGAGCAGCGGTGGCCCACGCGGCAGGAAGATCAGCGGGTGGGTCCTCGCCGACGGCGAAGCGCCAACACCGATCCGGAGCATCCCACGGCATGTCTCCACAGTCGCATGCCCTAGCTGTCGACGTCGACCGCTCTGATCAGCTCCTGGCCTTATCGCGCACTAGTCTCGTCTCCAGCGATTCGAGGTCGATCAGTTCCCGTCTCAGATCTTCAACCAATCTCGATGAGATCGACGGGGTTGGCGTCCTCTCGCGGAATGCGGCCGAGTACCGGCTGCAGGTGGGGATCGGTAACGTGTCCATCGATGTACACATGGCCGCCGCCGCGCCGAGCGAGCGTCTCGAACAGGGATGCAAGGGCGCAGGCGACGAGTTCTTCCCCTCGAGATGGCCTGCAACGTCGTCAACGCCAAACACGCCGCGCCAGATGCGGTTTCATGGCCCGCGATGTGCACCAAAATCGGGTTGGCGACCAGTTCGTCGTCGGTGAACACCTCGCTCTCGTCGACGGCAGTCACCATCTGGGTCAGCAGATCCTCCGACGGATGCCCGCCGCTTGACGCCGCCGCCGCCGTCCAAAGGATTGTTCGATTGGCGCGCTCGGCAAGATGGTGCGGTCGGTATGAATGCGACCGTTACCGGAGACGGAGAGGTTGATGACCGTTCAGACGAGTTCGGGGTCGCAGTGCAGGTGTAGCAGTGCGGGGCCGTCGGATGCGAACAGTTCGCGCATGCCGCGGTCGACGTCTGCTGGGTTGCGCGCCGTGATGCCGGTCGCGCCGCAGCTGCGTGCGTAGTCGGCGAAGTCCGGGTTGACAAGGGAGGTCTGCCACACCGGAAGTTGTCCTGCGAGTTGTTCTTTGGTGATCTTGCCGAGTGAGGCATTGTCGAGCAGGACGTGTTTGATGGGTATGTTGTACTTGACCGCGGTGGTCAACTCCGCGAGGTACTGTCCGAAGCCGCCGTCGCCGGTGACCGCGACGATCGGGCGGCTGGGGTCGGCGGCCCAGGCGCCCATCGCGGCGGGATATCCGAAGCCGATCGACCCGAGGTATCCACTCATCAGCACCGGCTGACCGGCGCTTTCGAAGTAACGGCCGAACGAGTAGGCGTGGTTGCCCACGTCGACACTGATGACCGCGTCGTCGGGACAGTGTTCGGCCAGCGCGGCGAACACCTTGGCCGAGCCGATGCCCCGCCCGTGATCATCGCTGAGGCGTCGTTGCTTCTCGGCCCGCCAGATCGCCCAGCGGGCCGCGACGTCGCCGCGCTGATCGTGGGCTGCGACGTCGGTGAGCAGCGGGGTCAGAGCGCGGATCGATGACGCGGCGTCGCCGAGCAGTCCGACCCGGATCGCGTCGAATCGGCCGATCGAGGTGGCGGTGTCATCGATTTGGACGATCGGCTTGTAGGCAGCGATACCGGTGTGGTTGGAGAAGGACGCTCCGATGACGATCAGCAAGTCTGATTCGTTCATCAGCCAGGACGCGACCGGGGTTCCCGACCGCCCGAGCACCCCGGCGCCCAGCGGATGGGAGTCGGGCACCAGGCCTTTGGCTCGAAAGGTGGTCAGCACGGGCGCACCGAGTCGTTCGGCGAGATCGATGACGGCCGATTGGGCGTGGCGGGCACCTTGGCCGACGATGAGCACGGGGCGGCTCGCGGCACCGACGAGGTCGGCCCCGGCGCGGACCGCGTCCGGGTCGGGGGCGCCGCGCACCCGGCTGGTCCGCCCGACAGGCAGGACCGGTGCCACGGACGACGGCTGGTCCTGCACTTCATCGGGCAGGATCAGGTGCGCCACGCCGCGTCGGTCGAGTGCGTGTTTGACTGCTTCGGCGGCCAACTCCGCATGATCGGATCCTGATTCGATGGTGACGCTGGAGATCGCGACGTCACCGAACACGGTGGCGAGGTCGAGGTCTTGGAAGGCGCCCTTGCCGCGGACGTCGGAGGGCACCTGCCCGGAGATCGCGACGACTGGGGCGCTGTCGAGTCGAGCGTCGTAGAGGCCGGTGAGCATGTTCGTCGAGCCGGGACCGGCGATGGCGAAGCACACTGCGGGACGCCCGGTCAGCTTCCCGTAGGCGCTGGCAGCGAAGGAGGCGGCGCCTTCGTGCCGGATGCCGATGTAGCGCAGTTGCCCGCGGGCCTCGGCACGCCGGATTGCTTCAGCGAAGCCGAGATTGGAGTGTCCCACCATCCCGAACACTGTGTCGATGCCCCAGGCGAGGAGGGTCTCGACCATCGCATCCGATACCGAACGGGCCCGTTCGACCAGGTCGGGAAGCGCTACCCAACTCTGCCCGTCATCCTCTACGACGGTGAACGCTTGGGGTGCGTCGCTGAAGTGGCCCGGTGGCGTGCCGGTGATCGGGTCGTAGTCGTAGCCGTGCCAGGGACAGCGCAACAGGCCGTTCTCGATGGAACCTTCGCCCAGCGGGCCACCCTGATGCGGACAGTGATTGGCCAGGGCGCCGAGCTTTCCGCCGCAGCGGGTCACGGCGATGCTGCGTCCGTCGACGATCGCGGTGAGCACACGGCCGTCGTCTGGCAGGTCGGTCACCGGATGCCACCGGGTTCCCGGTGGTGCAGGTGGGATGCTCACACCGTCACCGGGGTAGTGAAGTACGGGAACTCCGGGCGGATCTTCTCCGGGTCGGGGGCGATCCCGGTGCCCAGTGGGGAGTTGGTCAGCACGGACAGCACGTTGTCCATGACGTTGTCGGCCAGCGCGCGTCCGTTGACTCCGGTGTAGTCGAACGAGGCGGGCGTTCCGATCGTGTAGGGCAAGGTCATCGGCCCGAGCAGGTCGGCGACGCGCCGGGCGTAGGCGGCCGGGTCGGGTGCCGTGCCGGCGAGGGTGACGTATCGGGTGACGGTGTCGATGGTGGCTGCGACGAACGGCGCGTTGTCGCCCGATGGCGCTGTGCGATTGAACGATTCGCGTAAGTCGTCGTCGTTGAGATATAGGTGGGTGAATAGCGGGAGGCCCCAGCGCGCCACCTGTTGCTCGGGGGCGTGACCGTGCAGGGACACCGTGGCCCAGGCCTGGACCATGGCGTCGGCGCCGATCAGGGCGTTGGGCACTTCGACGACGATGGCCGCCACGGTGCGACCGGCGAAGAAGTTGACGTGGTTGTCGAAGGCCTCGGGGTTGTAGGTGCCGGCCAGGTAGGCGTCCTTGAATGCGGTGACGGCGGCGGCGTCGCCGCCGAACGCATCGTTGACGACCCCGGCGAATATGCGTACACCGTTCTCTCCGTGCACAGTTGCGCCCGTCGTCCCCGACACGACTACCCGGCCGCCGTCACCAGTGGCGGCGTCGGCACCGTCGGCCAGGCGCAGTTCGAAGGTCTGCGCGTGCCCGTCGGCGGTGTGGCCGACGTCCCCGAACCGGACCTTGAAGGAAACGTCCTCATGGGTGTCGCCATCGGTGTCGAAGCGAAACACGTACAGGGCCTCGTCGCGGAACGGTGCGGCGGTGTCGATCGCGGCGGTCGGGTTGACGGTCATCGCCATCACGGTGGTGCCGGGGGCGCCGTCGAACAGGTAGAAGTCACAGATGTTCAGGCGGGGGTCTTCTCGTGCCGTCGGGGTGTCGAAGTGGTGGGACATGTCGCAACCTCCTTGGGGTGCCGGACGCCGGTATCGCCATTAAGGGAAGCGGGGGTGATGCACCGAGGTGAACCGGCGTGGTGGCGGTCAGTCTGGCCGCCCTTAAACTGGTCTGTCAAGACCAGTTCTGCGATTATCGCCCGATACCGCCACGAAGGATTCGTCGAGCGCTGCTCAGCGGGGTTGCTGATAGGACCGGACGTGGCCGATTGCCATGTCGAGGGCCATCTTCATCGGCGTCGAGTCGTGCGCGGTCTGGGCCAGCAGGTAGCCGCCCTGGACGGCGGCCATCACCGACGTGGCCATCGTGGGTGCGTCGATGTCGTCGCATAGTTCACCGTTGTCGCGCATGCGTTCGAAGGCATCGGCTAGGAGCCGCTCCCAGTCACGGAAGTGTTCGGCCAGCGCGACGCGCGCGTTTTCGTCGGTGTCGGAGAGCTCGGCAGCCAGTGAGCCCAGTTCGCAGCCCCAGGAACCGCGCCGTAACGCGTTGCGTTGCAGGAGCGCATCGCGCCACAGTTCCAGACCGCGGAACGAGTCGAGGTTTTCCAGCCGTGAGCGCTGCTTGGCCAGGATTTCCCGGGCGCGAAATTCGATCACGCTACGGACCAGATCACCCTTGTCGGCGAAGTGTGCTCGGAACTGGGACTTGCTGGTGCCGCTCGTCCAGCGTGGTGGCGGTGACGCCCTTGAGGTACATCAGTTCGGCGGCGGCGCTGACGATCCTGGCCCGGGTTGCGGCGCCTCGCGCGGTCAATCGGCGGCCGGGCCGGGGAGAGTCTTCGACCGCCACATGTCGACCCTACGTCACCTGCGTGTTTGGTAGATACCTGGTCCTTGAAGACCGGTTGCGGCGACGTAGGGCGATCGTTTCGAGGGTCACATCGCGGGTGCCCGTTCGCATCCCACCGCTTCGTTCAAGCTCCTGGCGCTGCATTACGCGCCAGCTGCGCCGAGACCCGCCGATTTGCAGCGGATGCACAGGAAATAAATGGTCCATAGCGACCAGTTTCTGTCAGAATGGGCGCGCCGGTGAGCCGCATGCCCGCTGGTCGACAACGAAGGAGAACTGCGTGACCCAGCCACTCGACGACTTCACCGATCTGAAGGCACTGTTCATCAATTGCACGTTGAAGCGGTCCCCCCAGGTCAGCAACACCCAGGCACTCGTCGACGTCAGTGCAGCGATCATGGAAAAGCACGGTGTCGCCGTCGAGGTGGTGCGCGCCATCGACCACGACATCGCCACCGGGGTGTGGCCGGACATGCGCGAGCACGGCGCGGCGAGCGACGACTGGCCGGCGATCTTCGAGAAGGTGCTGGCCGCCGACATCCTGGTCTTGGCCGGCCCGATCTGGCTGGGCGACAACAGTTCAGTGATGAAGCGGGTGCACGAACGCCTCTACGGAGGGTCGCATCTGCTCAACGAGGCAGGACAGTACCTCTATTACGGGCGGGTCGGAGGATGCTTAATCACCGGCAACGAGGACGGCATCAAACATTGTGCGCAAAACGTGCTCTACACCTTGCAGCACATCGGGTACACGATCTCCCCGCAGGCCGACGCCGGCTGGATCGGCGAGGCCGGGCCCGGACCGTCCTATCTGGACCCTGGCTCCGGTGGTCCGCAGAACGACTTCACCAACCGCAACACCACCTTCATGACCTGGAACCTGATGCACCTGGCCCGCATGCTGCACGCCGCTGGCGGCATCCCGGCCTACGGCAACATCCGGTCCGGATGGGACGCGGGCTGCCGCTACGATTTCGAAAACCCCGAATACCGCTGAGCCCGGGCCATCTCATCGCCGTGCCGGTACCTGAAGACGAAGCCCAGCGGGTGGCGTCACTTCGCGCGGGGGACCAGATGGCGTCGAGCATCTGGTGAACCAACACACCCCCGTGATGCTGCGAGTGGCGCGTCAATACGTGGCAAGCCACGAGATCGCCGAGGACGTCGTCCAGGAAACGTGGCTAGCGGTATACCGGGGTACGAGCGGGTTCGAAGGCCGATCCTCGCTGCGGACCTTGGATTTTCGCCATCATGGTCACCATCGCGAAGACCCGTGGAGTCCGGGAACGCCGCGATCGCGACGGGACGATCGCGGCGTACCGCGGTGGCATGGGGTGGGTACGTATGGCCGACGACGAATGGCCGACCCGCAGCGGGGCCGTGACCCCCTGCCCGCAGACCCCCGAAGGGGCGACCTTGGCCGGCGAACTCTTGGCGGTCATCCGCTGCGAGATTGTTGCGCTACTCGACCTTCAGCGCGCCGTGATCACGTTGCGCGCGGTGCTCGACGTCGGCTACCGCGACGTGTGCGACCGTTTGGGACTGAGCACGGTCTTACCAACGGGTATTGCTTCACCACGGCCGCAGGGGAGTGCGCCGAGAGCTCCGCGGCTATGCGACGGGCGACCGGTGAGAGTCGGTTCCTCGGCGTCGGGGTGTGGGACTGACATGACGAAGGACCTGGTGATCGTGCTCGCGGTGGCCGCGGTGATCCCGTTGCTGCTGGGGCTGATGCCCCGGATGGCGATACCCGGTGCATTCGTGGAGATCATCGCCGGTGTCGTCATCGGGCCCACGGTCCTGGGCTGGGTGCACCCCGATGACGTGATCCGCGCGCTGTCGGTGCTCGGGTTGTCGTTCCTGCTTTTCCTGGGGGGTTTCGAGGTCGACGTGCGGTGCTTTCGCGGGCGCACCGGTCACCACGTGCTGCTCACACTCGCCGGGTCCCTCGTGTTGGCAGCCGGTGTCGGCGCCACGTTGGCTGTGGCCGGTGTGCGGGGCGGATTGTTGGTGGCGATCTCCCTGCTCGCGACATGGTCGGGCCCAGTCGTGGCGACGCTCACCCGTGCGGGCCTGCGGGAACGGCGGGTCGGCGAGTTGACCGTGGCGTGCGCCTCGGGCGGCGCAATGGCGGCGGTGGTGACGCTGTCGGTTGGCGTGGCCGGTGCGCACACTCCGTTGGCGGGCCGGTTGCTGCCGCTGGGTCTGCTGCTGGTGCTGCTGGGGGTCATCGGTGGAGTCGTCTGGGGCGCCGAACACGTTGGCAGGGTCGAGGCCCTCGTCGACCAATTGTCCGACACCAGCGCGCAGATCCGGATCCGGTTGACGGTACTGCTGGTCGCCGGTGTAGCTCTCGCAGCGTTCGGGCTGGGCTTCGAAGCCGTCCTGGGGGCGTTTCTGGCCGGCGTCCTCGTACGCACCCTGGACCCCGAACCCGAGGTGTCTCACCCGCACTACCCGATCAAGTTGGAAGCCGTCGGCTTCGGCTTGCTCATTCCGGTGTTCTTCATCAACAGCGGCGTCACCGTCGACGTCAAAGGTCTGCTCGAGGACCCGCGGGCGCTCGTCGGCGTGCCCCTTCTGATCATCGCGTTGCTCGTCGTGCGAGGCCTGCCGATCGTGTCGCTGCGACGCGACCTGCCGGGACGGAAACCTGCCTGCGGTCGCTCTCCTGCAGGCAACGTCACTGCCGTTCCTCCTGACCGTCGCGCAGGTCGGAATACGCATGGGGTTGATCGACCGCACCACGGCCGCGGCGCTGATCGCCGCCGGAATCGTCTCCGTTCTCCTCTTCCCGCCACTTGCGCTGCAGCTGCTCAAGCCGGTAGGGGATCCGCCTGACGGGGGATCCGCCGCGGCGATCGACGAATAGCCGTCGCGGCAGCTACTAGCGGTGTCACGGCGGAAGGACGCTAAACACGTCACCGGCTCGGCCATATCTCCGCGAGTGAGGACTACACGCGAAGTCTGTCTAGTCAACATGGTGGCGAGTGACATTGTCGCTAAAAGGGGTCCGGCTTCAAAGTTGTTGAGTGCGACAAAACGGGCTCGGACGTCGTGCGTGCTCGCTCGGATCACTCAGGGTGGTGAGGCCGCCGCCATTTTGGTGCGGATTCTGCAAACCCGCAGCTAGGGGCATCGGCTCAAGCAATTCATCGAGATCGAGGGGGCAATAGTGGCGTTCGCGGCCTTGCTCGGTCACGATTCGCTACGCGGCTCTGAAATCACCTGGGGACAGGGAAATTTGTCCCTATTGGATATAGGTGAGATCGAGATCTGTCGAATTATCGTTGCGCGCAGTGAAATTGGCGAGGACTCCGTCGCTGTCGATACACCCGAGGGGCGGTCGGCATGACGACAGGGGAGCGTCTGCGGCCCAGATCAGGCATGAGTCGAATCCGACTTAATGAGTGATCTCTGGTGGGCGCCGATGCCGCGGGACAAGCCATGACGTCATACCGGCGGGCGGCACGACAGCGGGGGCACTCATTGACGCCGGGATCGTCTCGGTCCTGCTGCCCCCTTCGCGCAACGGTTTCACGCGCGATCACCCAGCACGGGCCACTCAAAACGCCGACACTGCAAAAGAATCCGGGCGATTGGTGAGCAATGCATTCATCTCAGTAGTCAGATCACTCGAAGGGGCAGCCCGGGTTGGGTGCGCTGTCAGTGGTCGGTGCTCCTGCGGAGTCGACGTAGGTGATGTCTAGTACCGCCGGCACGTTGCCAAGATTGCGAACGGTGTGGACGTGGTCGGGGCCCGCCGGGTCAGTGATGGGATCTCCCGCCGAGTGCACGCCATCCTGCGTGCAGTCGACGATGAAGTGGTTTACCGTGCCAGCTTTGACGACTCCGTAGAGTTCGCCTTCGTTGGTGTGCCAGCCAGTGCTCCCGCCGGGTGCAATGGTTAGTTCGCTAACGATGTAGTCCATGCCGTCGATGGTCTGCTTCGCCAGTGTGACGGCACTCGCGCCGACGGGCGGAGTGGCGAGCGCCGTTGCAGGCGAGAGCAAAGTAGCGAATGGCGAAGCGACGATCATGGCGGCAAGCCCCCCGTACATCAATCGTCTCACGGCTGTCATCTTGAAAGTGCGCACCGAATTAAGCGGTCTTGATGGGTGGTACACGCATACTCCGTTCGACGTGACGATGGATGATCTCATCTGTCAGATCAGGTCCGGTCGCAGTGCTTGGTGCCGTCGTGTAAGTGCCGGGCCTGCGAATCGGTACCCATGGCGACGGCGAGGTCGGCCCGATTGCGACCAGTGATTGATTTGCGCCGCATCCGCGCGTAGTAGGGGTTGACCAAAGACCGCTGCCAGACCCGGGAGTTGTTCCTGGCCATCTTCGTTCTCGACCTCAGGGGTCGGGACGTCAATCAAATGGCGGATGCGGAACTTCGAGGGCATACCGTCTGGGCGGTCCGCGCCAGTGCTGAAGCGGAACACTGGGAAGGCTTTGTCGGGGAACGGCGGCGCAGTGTCAAGAGTGGCGGCGGCGTTGACGGTTATCGTCATCGCCGCCGTCTGGCGCCAAAGAACTAGAAGTTGCAGCGCTTCAGCCCCGATCTTCACCCGCGGTCGTGCTATCGAAGTGGTCGGCCACACCGAGCAACCCCCTTGCACCGTCGAGCGGTAATCCGGTCGGATCGGAAAATTAGTGTGTCTCCGCCCAACTGGTCTGTCAAGACCAGATTGAGGCAGGGTGACGGGACCATGAGCAGCGGTCCCCCGGGTGGCGGGCGCGACGCCCGAACCAACGTAAACGCCCGTCGTCGGCGGCCTCGAACAAGCTCCTCGCCGCCTGCATGTTTATGCGGCGACCGAAGCGATTTATATCCGGGGTTCAGCAGGGAGCGCTGGATCATGGACAATGGCCACAATTCATCAGATGGCGTGAAATCGATTGCGGCCAAGTCGATTAGACCGCCAAGGCGGAGGTCTGATACCTCACGTCGCGGCGCGACACAGGGTCGTCGCGGCCAGGTCGAAGCAGCATCTAGCGACGGACTTTGGGTGTACATCACTGATGCTGTAAAACCTACTTTGACAAGCTTCCGCGACACGCCGAGGTGTTATCAAAGCAGCCCGGCGTTTCTTGTCAATCTTCGCTGCATCTCGAACCTAGGGCAGACCCTTGGTGCGGCGCCTCGCATCGCTCTAGCATCCGCTCTCCTCCGCAATACTCCGCAGACGATGAGGGTCACTCCGGTGCGTCTCGTTCTTGAACGGCTGCCAACCGCGGCGGCGCAGTCCCGTTCGAAAGAGCGGTGTGCAGCTCATGGATGATTCGGGCGTAGGCGGTGACCTGAGCGCGAAGTTGCGTGTTCTGCGCTCTGAGTTCCTGGTTGTCCTCTTGCGCTTCTCGGGCTTGCTGTTCGAGATTGGAGTACGCCGCTGGGATCGGACCGGAAGCTTCTACGCAACTTCGGAATTCGTCGGCGAGGTCGGTGTGTTTGTGGGTCAGCACCCAGCGTTTGACGTCGGCTTCGACGGCCAGCTGCACAACGGAGAGGGCCCCGGTGGAGCGCTTCGGGGTGCCATCGAGCAGACGTTGCATGGCCGCGGTAATCGCGGCCCGCTCGGCATCAGCGTCAGTCATCCGAATTGGGCTCCCCGTCGTCGTGCCCGTCGATGAGAGCGCGGAGCCGTTCCAGTTCGTGTCGGTACCGGATGATGCGCGGTTCGGGCGCCATGGGGTCATCGGCGATCTCGGCGAGCTGCGTGGCTTGCTCACGTAGGACTTCTACGTCGCGGTCAGTGCGGGCGATGTTGGGGCAGTGGGCGCGGCAGTCCGACAGGTCGGGGGTGCGGCGGGCGTCGGTGTCGTCGCGACTGACCCGACAGGCCGCCCGGTTCCGGTCGAACACGCAGGTCATTCCTGCGCCGGGATAGATCTGCAGATCCGGGTTGGAGAACAGGGCGCGCGCTTCGCGTCGCGTGGTGAGAACGTGGCCCGCGAATCGCTGAGCGTCTTCGACCCGATAGCGGTACTGGTCCGCTGCTGGTCCGGATACGTGTTCTCCGGCGGTGAGGTGTTCGTGGGAGTTGGCGAGCATGTCCAGTCGTGCGAGGAGTTCCTCGAAGGCGAGGTCGTCGGGAAACCCGGACGCGTAGGTACCGGCGTATCCGACCGTCATCTGGACTTTGACGTGGCCGTACTGGATCGCTGCGGCGATGATGCCGCGGGGTTTGCGCGCGATGAACCACGCCAGAGTGCGTCGGAATTGTCTCGGTTGAATCGACGGGTGCTGGGCGTCGACGGGGATGGTATCGGCGCGCCCGGTTCGGGCGCAGTAGTCGTTGACCCAGTCGCGGAACGCGTTCAGGTCGTTGGACATTTTCTGCGTGCCACGTGCTCGGCCGTCGCGGAAGCGTGCGCCGGTCTCGGTGCGGGCGCCGAGCCGATTGGGGAACAGTAGCTGCTCGTCGTGCAGGTTCTCCAGAGCTGTGACCGCGGCCGCGACGGGCTCAGCGACTACCCACGGGTCGCGACGGATTTCGCCCTCCGGCAGCAGTTCGCCGGCATCGTCGCGGACGCCCTTCCAGTGTCTGCCCGTCATCAGCAGTAGGCCGCTGTCGGGATCGCGGTGCAGGCAACCGCGTTCCAGTGAGAGCACCTCGCCGGGGCGCATCCCGGAAAGGTAGGCGATCACGATGAAACACGCCGCCATCAGATGGCGCGCTAGTGGACGTGTTTCGCTCTCATCGATCGGGTCATCGCGCCAGCGTTGGCCGTCGATGAGTCCGCTGGGAACGAGCAGCAGAGGGGCCCCTTCCCGGATGGGAGATAGCGTCCCGGGGAGTGGTGGACTTCGGATCTGGCGTGGTTCACGCGTTGTGATCAACGAGTCATGGTGAACGCTAGGCGATTTGGTGTTGTTTGGCAAGTGCTGCCGCGGCGTGTTTGGCGGCGATCACGGCGCGTAGTTCGTCCATGGAGACATCGGAGAGGTAGCGGCGGGTGACCTGCCACTCGTCGTGGGATTCGATGACCACCGCGGTGGCCAGGCGAAGGAACGCCGCCGGATTGGGGAAGATCTCCACGACATCGGCCCGACGCTTGATCTCTTTATTCAGACGCTCTATCGGATTATTCGACCAGATCTTCGCCAATGCGCCTTCGGGAACGCAGTGAACGCCAACACGTCGGTCTTGGCCTCGCCCATCATCGCGGCCACCTTCGGGAACGACGCGCCAGGGTGTCGGCGACCCGGTCCCACTGCGCGGCGACCTCGTCGGGCCTGGTGTGAGCGAAGATGGTCTTGACCGCCGCGGTAACCGCCGGGGCGTGTTTGGCCGATACCGCGGTATGCAGGTTCCGCATGAAATGCACCCGGCACCGCTGCCACGATGAGTTCGTGAACTGCTGTGCCACAGCGACTTTCAACCCAGCGTGCGCATCGGAGATGACCAGGTGCACCCCGATAGGCCGCGCGCCTAAGCGAGGCGAGGAACTCGCGCCAGAACTCGAACGACTCGCTGTCACCGACCGCGGTGCCCAGCACTCACGGGTGCCGTCGATCGACACGCCGGTCGCGACCACCAGGGCCTGGAGACCACGTGCGCCCCCACGCGGACCTTGCAGAAGGTGGCATCGCAGAACACGTAGGGGAAGCTGGTGGGTCAGCGAGCGTTCCCGAAACGCTGTGATCTCGCGGTCCAGGCCGGCGCAGATCCGCGACACTCCGACTTGACACCCCGGTCTGCACGCCCATCGCCGTCACCAGGTCATCGACGCTGCGGGTGGACACCCCGTGCACGTAGGCCTCCATGATGACCGCGTGCAGCGCCTTGTCGATACGCCGGGGGGTTCCAGCAGCGACGGGAAGAACGATCCCGCCCGTAGCTTGGGGATCTGCACCTCGATGTCCCCGGCGGTCGTGGAGACGGTCTTGGGCGGTGCCCGTTGCGGTGCACCCGGCCGTCGCTGCTCGTAACGGCCCGCGCCGATCGCCGCGGTGGCCTCGGCCTCGATGAGCTGCTGCAACCCGGAACGGATCAACTCGGCGAACACCGCACCCGAGTCAGCGGACTTCAGTGCATCGAGCTGAGCGAGCAGGGCAGAATGGTCAAGGGTCATCGCGCGGTTTCCTTCGGTGAGTCACTTTGGTACGTAACTCACTGACCACTACGCGATGGCCCACCCCAACACCGGCACCGACACGGCCTGAACATCTCCGCCCACCTCAGCCCCGTCCCCGAATTCCCACCACCCCAGGGGACTTAGCCGGATGGGAAGCCCACAGCCACGCAGAACCGCCTGGCTTGCCGGCGTCTGGAGGCTTCTGACGTCCGCGTCCATAAGGCGTGCGAGAAAGCCGTAGTGGTAGTCCATTTCGCCAGTCGTGGCTGACCGCCTGCCGGGAAGCGGAATGTTCAAACGACTGAATGCGCGAATGAGTCCGTGCAGATCGTTGGCGGCGTCGCCGATTTCGCGACGATAGCGTCCTGCGCGCCCCTGTCCTGGCCGTGTGCGGTCGGCGAGTCGTTGGTCTTCGCGTATTGCGGCAGTGATGTCGGCTGCTAGGTCTTCGATGAAACGCAACGCCCAACCCAACAAAGCGTTCATGACAGGCGGTGAGATTCTCGGGGTGGTGAGTTCCGCAGACCGGCGGCCTTCCAAGAGGTGGTGGAGGCGGTCACCGTGCCACGGCGGTGCTTCGGGCAGCCGGTCGTCCGTGTCGAGCAACGACCGGTAGGCCCAGAGTTTGATGACCGCTGTTAGCCTGTCCTGCTGCAGGTCTCGGGTTAGACCGCTGTCCTTCACCGTTGCCAAATACTCATCGAGGTCGTCCAGCGACACCTCGGCGAAGCGGACGATTCCTCTGGCGGTCAGCCACTCGGCAAAGGCCTTCATCTGGCGGAACTCGGTGACGATGCTGAGGATGGCTGGGCGCGGAGGAGACACGCGCGTTACCGTGACGTCGGGTCCGTCGTAGTTGATCATCAGCCAGCACACGTGCTTGAGCACGCCACGGAACGCGGCAGGCGCCTTTACGAAGGGGATGCCGCAGGCTCCGAGCTGCGGAGCGAACATTGCCGCCCCTAGCTCCCAGCGGTCGTCGCGAAAACGTGACACCGCGGCGGCGTTTGGGCGCAGTGGCCGATTGCTCAGCACGACGGAGTCGGGCGAGGGAATCCATTGCTGCCCCTCGCTACTGACTGCTGCGGTCGTCATTGAACCTCCGATGTCTTCATTGCACGTCCAGCGACCGGCTGAGGAACCGCTCGACGAGGTCTTGCTGTTCCGGGCCGATGTGCGCTCTGGCGTCGTCGACGGCGATGGTGGGATACCGGTGCATGATGTCTGTCAGCTGCGCGACGGGACCTGCGAATCGCTGTGCCCACTGCAGCGGCGTCATCTCGTTGGCCTTGTCGTGCAGGCGGTCGTGCACCGCGACGATGACCGGTAGGTGTGCCGGGGTGGCTCGCGCGCATGGGCAGGACAGGCACATCAGAAACGACGCGGCACATGGCTGACCGGGCGCGGCGTGGGGTCCGCCACGGAAGTCGGTGCAGCCACCCAAGACGGTGTCCAGACTGCCGGCAATCAGGTCGGTCAGAACCGTTGGCGCCAAGTCGACCTCGGCGGCGACCACCTCGGGTTCCCTCGCGGCGCGATCGGCCTGCTCGATGGTGATGGTCCTCATGTGCACCTGCTCGCGGGCCGTGGTGACCTGTTCCTCCAAGGTGTCCGCGACCACTTTCTGATACTCGGCAAGGTTGCCGCGGTTACGGGCGAGATAGTCGTTGGCGAGAGTCTGCTCGGTGTGTGCGACCGGTCGTTCATGCACCTGCAGCCACGTCATCCGCAACCTGCGAGTATCGATCGACAACACGCCGGCCTCGCCATCGCTAGTGCTGGGTGCATCGGCAACTACTTGTTGGGATCGTGCCCACCTGCTCACCGCTGTTTCGCGCAACTCCGGCCGAAATGCCAGTCCCTGCTTGATGCCCAAGTATCCGAACAGCAGCTCGCTTCCCGAGCGCGCTCTCACGGGTGCCGTAAGTTCGCGCACAAGTTCATATACGCCGAACGCGGAGGACACGTCGGTGCGGCCGTCCGCCTGACCGCCGACGTCGGTAAGCGCGACATTCATGTGTGCCCGGTTTCGGCCGCGGCGTGGCTTGAGCATGTCCACCAGGGCGGTCTTCGTGCCACCGCTATCGCCGTCTGGTCGGTGCGCCTCGGCGGGCAGACTGAGCACCGGCGACAGATTGTGGCCCGTCAGGCATACCAGCAGCACCGCAGCCGCCGACACGTCCCACACCGTCGGGTAGAGCTGCCCAAAGAGGACGGCGCTTCCGCCGTGCTGCGCTACCCGTTTGACATTTCTCCCGCTCGGATACCGCGGTATCTGATCGTGCCGATCGATGTGATCCAGGAGGGCGCCGTGCTCCCATCGGTGGGGATCGTCGGTGCGGTCGACGTCCCCGGCGCGCCACTCGACCAGTAGCGCACGGCCTCGACGGACACGCTGAACTGCCTCTCGCACGTCCGATTTCGCCACCGCGGTGATGCGCTTGAACTCGTCCGGTGTGTAGCTCGGGAGCTTTACGGATCGCTCTGGAGCCCGTGTGCGTGCGGCCCGCGCGAAGAACTCTCCGGGAATGTCCTCGCATCCTCGCGAGAGGGTCCGCATCGCCCCGTAGAACGACTTTCGTGTTCCCGGCGATAAGGTGAGCACCCATCCGTCCCAATGCGCGCCGCGCAGTCCGTTCGGGGCGTCCGGCGGGTGATCCAACGACCCAAGGTAGGCGGCGAATGACCGCACAGCGCTCATCAGCGACCGCGCCGAGCGTTCCGTCCGGTAGGAACCACTGGGACCGGTCGCCAACGCAAATCGTTCCAGGAACCAACGCCGCATCACATCCGAGACCGGTAGCGCCGCGAAATCGAATTCGACCGCAGACCTGCCGTGCTCGGGGAACACGGTGAGCCGCAACGGATGGTCGCCGCGGTCATCGAAGCGCGCCGGTAATCGATACGCCATCGGGGGCAATGCGGCGCGACGTCCACTGCTCACGATTGCGACCCGGACGCCAGTGGGTCCGTGGTTACCAGGGGGTGCGTGGCGAACATCTCCGCCAACAGGCCCTGCATCGCCGCGCCGTGCGCATGCTCGATCAGCAATTCGACGTCGAGATCCCGGAACGGTTCCAGATAGACGTTCATGGTGGTCGCCACACTCCGGTGTCCCAACAGGGTCATAACGAAGTACCAGGTGTCGCCGAACTGTGCGCGAAAATCGCGCATCTCCTCTGCGTTGAGGTGTGCGAAGCGCTTCTCGTACAACAGGCGGCCCACCGAAAACCACCGCAACGCAAAGGAATGCCGCAGCATGTGCGCGGTAGCTGCCAATCCGATCAGACTCGCACGGGTCACGCGCTTGTTCGCCGCGACGAACGTGTGCTGCCAGCCATGCGGCGCTCGCGGTATGCCGTCCTCGTTGAGCCATAATGCTACCGGTTCGAGTCCTGACTTGGACTCTCGGAAGATGCGGAGCCTCGCTCGCGGATCGAGGACGTCTAGGGAGACCGATGACAGTTGGCCCTGCATATCGCGCAGCTGGACCCGCCGACCACCAAGTTGTCGCTGCAGAATCTTTCTGTCGGCTACCCGTTCGTACCGCCCGGCGGCTTGCGCCCTGCGGACCGCTGCGGCACGCTCACCCTCGCCGTAGGCCAGCGCGGCGCTCAACACCGGCCGCGGCATCCAGTACTTGCGGCGCACACCGCCTTTCGCGCACGCGGCTGCCAACTGTGCGGTCATGAACCCGCGGCTGGGATCGTCGTACGGCAACTCGATCTGCAACAGGCTGGCCCATTCGGTCAACCGCAGACCCGTTCCGTAAAGGCCGTCGACAAAGCTGCAGTCACGTTGCGGGCAATGGCCTCGCCACGATCGGGCTTCCCGCCCGGACAGATCCAGTCCTCGTAAACCGACGTCCCGCCATCGGGCGTACCCGCCAGGATCGAGCCACTTCACGTCGCGGTCGCGTCCCGTCCGAGGCGCGGCGCGATACGCATCGACCGGTGGCTGGTCCGGACCGACGCGAACCGAG
This sequence comes from Mycolicibacterium mageritense, assembly GCF_010727475.1. Classification (NCBI taxonomy): domain Bacteria; kingdom Bacillati; phylum Actinomycetota; class Actinomycetes; order Mycobacteriales; family Mycobacteriaceae; genus Mycobacterium; species Mycolicibacterium mageritense. The sequence goes on along the minus strand of NZ_AP022567.1, from coordinate 545,049 downwards.
ATCCGCTCCACCGGATTCTCGACGTGGTAACGGCTCTCGGCCCATTCATAGAATGCGCTGATCGCCACCAATCCAGACCGGACCGTGCCGCCGGCAACCCTGCGGGGATTCTTCTCATCGCTCATCCGCCAGAACTTGAACGTGTCGACGTGGTCAGCAGTCGCATCCGCCCAGCAACAGCTCACCAAATCCAGAAACCCGAGCCAAGTCGCCAATCCGAGCGCGTACTTGCGGCGGGTTCCTTCGGTGACACCGCGCATTCGAACCGACGCGAAGAACGCATTGACCTCCGTTGCGTACGCCCCGTCCGAACGCAACAGGAACGGCTGACCAGCGCGATTGCCGTTACGATGTGCGACTTCGGCTATCGACGGCAACCCGGCCAGGAGCGGATCGAACTGGAGGCCGTCCCACTCCGCCTTGGGATCACACCAAAAGACCTGCCACCGCGTCTCTGCCGCCACGGCCGCACCATATGCCCGCGGTAAGACAGCCGCCGAGGTAACTCGCGGATCGAATGCAACAACAACAGTCAAATGGCTAGAGACCGCTGGCGTAGATGCACAGCACTCCCTGGCTGAGACCGCCGAGCAGCGAGATGACGACGATCGGGATGACGTACCACGCCGGCGCCGCGGCGACGAGATCGTTCAGATAGGAATCGGTGGGATCGGTGATCGACATCGCCGTGAAGGCGCCGAACAGGCTCGGCAGCAGCACGCCGACGAACATCCCGAACGCGAGCGCGGTGCAGATGCTGCGGTCGGTGTAGCGGCGGGCCGAGATGCGCCGCGTGTAGTCACCGATGGTGGGGCCGTAGGAGATCGGCGCGGCCGCGAACAGCACTGCTGACAAGGTCCAGGTGGGCCAGAACCCGCCAAGCGCGTATTCGCTTGTGGTGGAGGCGGTCTGGAAGGTGTCCGCGAACGCGGGCACGCCGAGGACCAGCAGTGCGCCGACCACGGGAACCACAATTTTCTGCATCGCGACGATGGTCGCGTGTCCGTACAGCGCAATGGTCACCATGAGCACGGCGACGGCCGCGTAACCGAGCGCGCGAGCGACGTCGTTCTCGGGGGTCGCGAGCATGCGATGCGCGGCGGCGACGATCGCGTCGCCGCTTGTCCACACCGTGACGGCTGCGAAGCCCAGCGCGATGGCCAGTGCGATCCCGGAACCGATGAACCGGCCCCGGATACCGAAGAACGCGCCGCTGGATACCGTCATGTTGGTGCCGGTGCGTGGTCCGATCACCGCGGTGGGCAGGACCACGAGGATGCCGATGGCGATCCCGACGGCCATGGACGTCACGGTCTGCCAGAAGCTCAGCCCGAAGACCACGGCGAAGGCGCCGAACACCACATTCGTCCAGGTCAGGTTGGCTCCGAGGAACACCGCGCCGAGGTTGCGGGGGCGGGAGTCCCGCGCCTCTTCCGGCAGGTATTCGACACCGGCGACTTCGATCGCGCCTGCGGGGTCTGTGGTTGTCATGGCGCACCCGCTTGTTGAGAGGAGGTTCAATAGTGTTGATGTAGTCTTCAATAGCCCGCAGGATTCGTCAAGAGGGGAGCGCTGAGTTGTCGGTTGAGACGCGTGATGCCAAGCGGAAGCTGCCTGCGGAGCGCCGTGAGGAGCTGCTCGCCCGTGGCGTCGAGATCAGCGTTGCCGACGGTCTCGGCGCGGTGACGCTGCGGCGCGTCGCATCTGACATGGGTGTCACGGCCGGGCTGGTGAGCCATTACTTCTCGTCGGCCGAGCAGCTCGTGGTCGATGTTTTCCGCGGCGCTGCCCGCGCGGATCTCGACGGAGCTGTGGCGCGCGTCGCCGAGATCGCCACGGCGCCAGACAAGCTCGATGGGCTCGTCGACTATCTGCTAGACGATTCCACCGACGACGCGAGCGCGTTGTGGCTCGACGCGTGGAGCCTCGGCCGGCGCAACCCGCTCCTGGCTGCAGAAGCCAACGCCCTGACCGACGAGTGGCTGGCCTTCCTCACCGCAATTGTGAAGGCGGGCAGGGAGAGTGGCGAATTAAGGGTCGTCGACGACGCGGTGGCCGCTCGCCGGCTGCTGACCATGATCGACGGCCTTGGTGCGCAGAAGGTCGTGCGCGCCGTTCCCGCCGACGAGGCGAAACACATTGCGCGGGCCTACTTCGCCTCGGAGTTGGGGTTGTAGCGCTCGTAGCTGCTTCTGCCTACCAGCCTTCGGTGAGCACCCGGTCGAGCGCGTCGACGTAGAAATCAGCACTCTCGACGTCAATGCACAACGGGGGCTTGGTCTTCAGGATGTTCTGGTGATCGCCGGTGGGCTGGATGATCACGCCGAGCTCGAGCATCCGGTCGCAGATCAGCGCGGTTTCCTCGGTCGCCGGTTCCAGGGTCTGCGGATCGCGCACCATCTCGACACCGAGGTAGAGGCCCACGCCGTGCACGGTACCGATGAGCCGATGCTTGGCGGCCAGCGCCTCAAGCCGTGACTTCAGGTGCCCGCCGACTCGAACCGCGTTCTCCTGCAACCTTTCCTCCTGCAGGACGTCCAACACGGTCATGCCGATCGCGCAGGACAGCGGGCTGCCGCCGGTCGACGAGAAGAAGTAGCCCTGACTCCGGAAGGCGTCGGCGATCGCGCGGCTCGTGACGACGGCACCGAGCGGATAGCCGTTGCCCGTCGACTTCGCCATCGACACGATGTCGGGCACCACGCCCTGCTGCTGGAAGCCCCAGAACCAGTCACCGAGCCGGCCGTAGCCGACCTGGACCTCGTCGGCCACCGCGTATCCGCCACCGCCGCGCACCGCGGCGTAGACCTGGTCGAGATACCCGTCGGGCAGCGCCATGCCGCCGGCATTGCCGTACACGGTCTCGCAGATGAAGGCGGCCGGCGCGCGCCCGGCGGCGATCAACTGCTCGATCTGATCGACAGCCTCGCCGGTGTACCGCTTGGCATCGGGGCCACGGTACTTGCCGCGGAAGCTGTTCGGTGATTCCACCGTGTGCACCCAATCGGGCCTGGTGCTCAACGCATTCGGATTGTCGGCGGTAGACGTCGACACAGCGTCGGTGCCGTACGTCCAACCGTGGTACGCCTCGCGCATCGCCACCACATCCGGGCGCCCCGCGGCCGCGATCGCGAGTCGCAACGCCAGGTCGCTGGCCTCCGAGCCGGAGTTCACCAGGAACACCGTGTCCAGCGGCTCGGGCAGCAGGGCTGCCAGCCGTTCGCTGAACTCGACGACCGCTGCGTAGTTGAACCGAGAATTCGTGTTGAGCTTGCGCAACTGTCGCGCGGCGGCCGCCGCCACCCGAGGATGGGCGTGCCCGAGCACGGTCACGTTGTTGACCATGTCGAGGTAGCACCGCCCGCTGGTCGACATCAGGTAGTGCCGCCAGCCGCGCTCGATGCGCGGTGGTCTGCTGTAGTAGTGCTCCTGCACCGGCGCGAACGACCGGTCGCGTCGCGCCACCAGATCGGTGTCGGCGGTGGGCAACGTCAGCTCGGGCAGTCCCAACAGCGGGCGCGGATCCCGGCTCACCGCAAGCCATCCCGGCCCGAAGGATGGCTCGACGAGCGCCGGCGCGACGGGTGCGCCGACGGGACGCACCGCGACCTCGGTCCACTGTCCGGGCGCGGCGACCCCTAGCACGCTGCCGTCACCGGCCGTGACACCCGTCAACGTCAGTTCGAATTCGGCGCCCCGGAACGTCACCCGATCGGCGACGCGTTCGACGACCTCACCGTCCCACGGCGCCCGCAGCTCGACCGGCTCGGCGGGCCACAGACTGATGCCGGTCGGCACCACCTCGGGTTCGGTCTGGCTCAGCGCGGGCGCGCGGGTGAGCCGTGGCTGCCCGAACTGCGTGACGACCAGGCGAGCGCCATCATGGATTGCGGCCCTGGCCAATTCGTCCTCGGCGGCGGGACGCAACCAGCCGCCCGGAGTGAACGCCGAATCCAGGGCGTCTGACGTCGCGGAGAAGTCCAGCGTCGCCACCGACTCGGCGGGTATCCCGCTGATCAGCGAGCCCGATGGCGGAGCCGCGGGGGAAGCCAGCCCCAGTTCCGCCTTGATCAGCGCGGTCATCACATCGATCGGAACCGAGGTGGCCTGCTCGAACATGCGCCACTCGCCGTCGGACTGTTCGGTGATATAGGTGTTGTCGGGATCGATGCCGGCCTGCTGTGCGCCGCTGACGATCAACACCGCGGTTCGCAGAACCAGCAACGGCCACAACGCCTCCACTTCGGCGAGGTTGAGCGGCCGGATCGCATGGAACGCCCGGACACCCGGCAGGACCGATGTCGGGTCCGCGCCGGGATGCTGCAGTACCGAGGACAGGGTGATAGCGAGTTCTCCGATCGCCCAGCTTTCGCTGAGATCGCCGAAATCGATTATCCCGTCCGGATGTACGGCGCCGCCCGGCGTGTGAGACACCACGACGTTGGCGTCGGTGAGGTCCATGTGGACCGCCTGTCGCGGCAGCACGTCGGCAAGCGGGGAGAGCCGCGCCCAGGCCGCATCGGCTGCGGCCTGCAATCGGTCGCGGTGCGTTGCGTCCACATGGGAGACCAACTGGGAGACCACCTCGGCGCCGTAACGCAGATCCCACTGCAGAATCCGGTCCAGGCCCGGGTGGGTGAACTCGGCCAGCGCCCGGCTCACGCGGCCCGCCAGCGCACCCAGCTCGGCGACCGTCGTGGGCGACAGATAGCCGGATTCCAGCAGGGCGCCGCCCGGAAGGTAGCGAAGCAGCCGAACATAGGCCGTGCCGTCCACCAAACCAGTTACCGCAGTGCGTATTTCACCGGCGTTGTTGGGTACTGCCACGGCGACGCGCAGGTCCGGCTCCGCCGATGCGATCAGCTCGGTGGCCAGATCCTGCGCGGCCAACTCGGTTTCGTTGAAGGCCGGGTTGGCGATCTTGAGCACGCCGAGGGTCTCGTCGCTGCGGTGCACCAGAAAGTTCTTGTCCTGCTGGCTGCCCAGCGATGTGACATCGGCGATCAATCCGAACCGGGCGGCCAGGATGTCCTCCGCCTGCTGCTCGCTGACCTGGGGTGCGGGCAGCTCGGGTTCGGTCAGGAAGTTGAAGCCGACGGTGCGGCGCTGTGTGGTCATCGCGTCACGAAATCGACGACGACTTGGGAGAACGCGTCATTGTCGTCCCCGGCCGCGGTGTGACCGGCGTCGGACAACTCGACGAATTCCGCGGCAGGAACCTTTTCCAGGAAGTCCTGCACGCCCTCCGCGCTGACCACGTCGGAAAGCTTGCCGCGGATCAGCAGGATCGGAATCGTGAGGTCGATCGCGGCTTGTTCGAGCTTCTCCACCCGGATGAACGGGTCGTCTTCCGGTTTGGTCAAGAACGCCGGATCCCAATGCCAGTACCATCGGCCGTCGCGGTGGCGCAGGTTCTTCTTCAAGCCCTCGGGGCTGCGCGGTTTGGTGCGGTGCGGCAGATAGGCGGCGACGGCCTCGGCGGCCTGCTCCAGCGAGTCGAAACCGTGCACGTGGTTGAACATGAAGTCGCGGATGCGGGCACTGCCGGATTTCTCGAACCGGGGCACCACGTCGACGAGTACCAACTTGGTCACCAGTTCCGGCCCGGCGTCGCGCGCGGCGAGGATGCCGGTCAGCCCACCCATGCTGGCGCCGATCAGTACGACGGGCCGGTTCAGTTGGTGCAGAACGTGTAGCACGTCCCCGCACAGGGCTTCGATCGAGTAATTGGCAGTGGGGGAGCGGTCACTGTCGCCGTGGCCACGGGAATCCAACGCGACAACGTGCAGCCCCTGGTCGGCGAGAATCTGCCCGGTGTTCTTCCAGGAGAACCGGTTCTGCCCGCCGCCGTGCAGCATCAGCACCGTGGGCCTGGCCGCGGCCTCCGCTGATCCGGCGTTCCATTCGTCGCCGACCAGAGTCAGGTCGTCGACGCCCTGGAATGTGACGGTGCGCGATTCGCTGTGCTCGGACTTCGCAGTGCTCACGGACATTCCTCTCGGCCGCCCCCGCGCCTCACGTTACCCAGCGGCGTTTTTCGCGGACTCTTCGACCCGTCCGCCGCAGGCCTCAATAGAATCGTTGTTTGTGCAGTTGGATCCCGATTCAGACGGCGACCGCGACTGCATCATCGATGCCGCCTACGGGTGTCTCTCCGAGCCGCACACCGGCGCCGTGCCCATCGCCGCCGTCCTGGCCCGCGCGGGCCTGTCGACGCGGGCGTTCTACCGCCACTTCGAGTCCAAGGACGAGTTGTTCCTGGCGATGCTGCGCGACGAGGGTGACGCGCTGGCCCACCGGCTCGACCGGATCGCCGAGGAAGATTCGGGAACTCCGGCCGAGCAACTCCGGGCCTGGATCGCCCAGATCTTCGAGCTGGTGCAGGATCCCCGGTTGCGTATGCGGGCCATGGTGCTCGATTCCGACGAGGTGCGCGCCGCACCGGGCTACCGCGAGGCGCGGCAGCGCTGGCACGTCGACCGTGAGCAGTCGTTGGCGGTGATCCTGCAGCGGGGGCTGCGAGACGGTTCGTTTCCGCTTGCCAAGCCCGAAAGCGACGCGGCGTCGATCGGCGCGGTCGTGACGCGGGAGATGATCATGCCGACCGCCGTCGACGAATGGCAGCGGGCGGTGGACCGGGTGGTCGACTTCTCGCTGCGCGCGCTCGGGGCGCGGTGAGTTTCGGTCGGCGCGGCGGTCAGATCAGTCAGCCGACCATTCGCGACAAAGGAGCCCACCCATGCCACCGATCACCCCGGCCCTGTGGTTCGACAACAACCTCGCCGAGGCCGCCGAGTTCTACACGTCGGTGTTCCCGAATTCGTCGGTCGAGTACATCAACGACGTGTCCGCGACGTTAGTGCTCGACGGCCATCGATTCGTCGGAATCAACGGTGGTCCCGCGTTCGCGTTCACCGAGGCAGTGTCCTTCATGGTCGGTTGCCGGGATCAGGATGAGGTTGATTTTTACTGGGACCGGTTGGTCGACGGTGGGGAAGAGTCGCGGTGCGGATGGCTCAAGGATCGGTTCGGGTTGAGCTGGCAGATCGTGCCGGATCGACTTCTCGAGCTGATGAGCGACCCGAATCCGGCCCGGGCCCAGGCCGCGGCGCAGGCGATGTTCGGAATGCGCAAGATCGTGATCGCGGATCTGGAGGCCGCCGTCGCCTCCGTGTGAGTCGGCCAGGCCCCGGCAGGGGCTTGCGCGTCGATCAGCCTCGGCACGTACGTTGGACCGCACGTGTGTGTGCCCCGACACACTCACCGCAGGTTGCAGTGCCACGGAGGAGCAAATATGGCCAAGCACGCCGATGACGACGCGCCCGACGAGCCGGAGGCGACGGCTGTCGAGGTCGGTGCCGACGACGAAGCCGACAGCGAAGAAGAGGGCAACACAGAAGGGGGCAAATCCCCGGAACCCGTGCAGTCGGGCCTGTCACCGGTGCGGCTCGCGGCGATCGTCGGCGTCGTGGTCGTGGTGCTGCTCGCGGGTCTCACCGGTTGGCTGGCCTACCGGGCCGACCAGTCACACCGCGCCGAGCAACAACGCGAGCTGTTCCTGCAAGCGGGCAGGCAGGGCGCACTCAATCTCACCTCGATCGACTGGCAGCAGGCCGACGCCGACGTGCAGCGCGTGCTGGATTCCGCGACCGGTACCTTCTACGACGACTTCTCCAAGCGGGCCCAGCCGTTCGTCGAGGTCGTCAAGCAGGCCAAGTCGAAGTCGGTGGGCACCATCGCCGAGGCCGGAGTGGAGTCCGAGACCGACGGCGGGGCGCAGATCCTGGTCGCGGTCACCGTCAACACGTCCAACGCCGGCGCACCGCAGCAGGCGCCACGTGCCTGGCGGATGCTCCTGACGGTGCAGCAGGTCGGTGACGAAGCAAAGGTGTCCAACGTGAAGTTCGTGCCGTGACCGCAGACGACGAGAAGATCGAACCGGAAGCCGTCGAAGAGCCGGTCGGCGAGACCGCGGACTCGGCAACTGAACCGGACAAGCCGAAGCGCACGGTCAGCTGGTCGCGCGTCGCGGTGTTCGGGCTCCTGCCCACTCTGGCCGTGCTGCTGGCAGGTGCCGCGGGTTATCTGAAGTGGCAGGACAATTCGGTCCGCAACGCCGACACGGCCCGGGCCGAGGCTGTGCAGACCGCACGCGACGCGGTCGCTGAGATGTTGTCGTACCAACCCGACACGGTGGATCAGCAACTCGGTTCCGCCCGTGATCTGCTGACCGGGGATTTCCAGAAGTCGTACACCGCGCTCACCACCGAGGTGGTGATTCCCGGTGCCAAGCAGAAGCAGATTTCAGCCCAGGCGACGGTCCCGGCCGTGGCGTCCGTATCGGCCACCGCCGATCACGCCGTGGTGCTGGTGTTCGTCAACCAGACGGTGGTGGTCGGTCAGGATCCGCCGACCAACACCGCGTCCAGTGTTCGTGTCACGCTCGACAAGGTGGGGGACAGGTGGCTGATCTCGGAGTTCGACCCGGTATGAGTGAGCCGAGGTGGTTGGACGTCGCCGCGCCCGCGGTGCAGTTGAGGGCACTTGTGTGGGGTCCGGAGGACGCGCCGGTCGCGTTGTGTCTGCACGGCTTTCCCGACACCGCGTACGGGTGGCGCAAGATCGCCCCGGTGCTGGCCGACGCCGGGTGGCAGGTGGTTGCGCCGTTCCTGCGCGGCTATGTGCCGTCGTCGATCCCGGCCGACGGCAGCTATCACGTCGGTGCGTTGATGGACGACGCCCTGCAGGTGCTGCGGGCAGCGGGGCCCACTGGGCGCGATGTGCTCATCGGACACGACTGGGGCGCGATCGCCGCGGCGGGCCTGACCGCCATGCCCGGCAGTCCGTTCGACCGCGGTGTGATCATGTCGGTGCCCCCGTCGGCATCGTTCCGCCCGCTGGGCCGGGTGGCCGACGCGGGCAAGCTGGCCGCGCAGCTGCCGCGCCAGCTGCTGCGGAGCTGGTACATGATGTACTTCCAATTACCTTGGCTGCCGGAGCGATCCGCGTCGTGGGTGGTGCCGAGGTTGTGGCGACAGTGGTCGCCGGGCTACAACGCCGCCGAGGACGTCCGCCACGTGGATGCCGCGATCGGAGCGCCGCAGCGGTGGCGTGCGGCGATCGGCTACTACCGGGCCATGTTGCGCGGCAGCAAGCCGCCACCGCGGTACGCCGAACTGCACGAGCACTGGCTGTCGCCGCCGCAGCTACCCACGCTGTATTTGCACGGCAGCGATGACGGCTGTGCGGCACCGGATTACGCGCACTGGGTGGAGAAGATCCTGCCCGACGGCAGCGCGACGTCGATTGTCGAGCGGGCCGGTCATTTCTTGCAGCTCGATCAACCCGAGGTCGTGGCCCGGCAGATTCTCGACTTCATCGGCAGCCCCGGGGAGAACTGACGGGTGCGCCGGTTGGCGGCGGTGGACGCACAGACCTGGTGGATGTCGGCGAAACTGCCGAGCGATCAGTTTCTGCTCTACGGGTTCGACGGTGTGCCAAGCAATCTCGTGGGTGTACTGGATGAGTTGCGGATGCGGGCCCGCGGTGCGGCGGACCTGGCGTTGTGTGTTCGCGACGACTGCAGGCTGACGTATCCGGCTTGGGTGCACCGTGAGGTCGGTGACGACCAGTTCGTCGTGCACGACGTCGGAGAACCCGGCTGGAACGAGGGCCTCGACCTGGTTGCGCGGCTCGCCGACGATCAGCTCGACGCCACCGCCGCGGCGTGGCGGCTGCACGTATTCCCCGGCGTGCGTGGCATTCCCGGGGCAGGCGGACCGGGCACGGTCGCCGTCGTCCAGGTTGCACATGCGCTGGGGGACGGCATCCGGTCATCTGCGCTGGCCGCGTGGTTGTTCGGGCGTGCCGACCCGGTGCCCGCCGTGCCGTCGCAGCGATTCGTCGGAGCGAGGCTGCCGGTCCGCGCGTTTCGGGCCGCGCGCACGCATCGCGAACTGGTCCGGGACACAGCGTCCGGTGCGGTGCCCCCGCAAGCGGAATCCCGGCCCGCCCTGCGCAGCAACGCGGCACCCGTGGGCACGCGCCGGGTGCGCACCATCGTGCGCCGCCGCGCCGAGATCTCGGGGCCCACCGTGACCGTCGGTGTTCTGGCTGCGGTGTCCTCGGCGTTGAGCGGCCATCTCCGTGCGCTCGGCGAGGATCCCGCGACGCTTGGCGCCGAGGTGCCGATGGCGAAGGCGGGAGTCCGGTACGCGCACAACCACTTCGGGAACGTCGGGATCGGTCTGTATCCAGAGCTCGACAGCCAAGATCGGATGACGCGCATCGTGGCGGATTTCGCGCAACGCCGCCGCCGGGCCGCGCATCCGGCGATGGCGGCGGCCAGCCGGGCGTTCGCCGCGACTCCCGCACCGCTGTTGCGCTGGGGCGTCGCGCAATTCGATCCGACCCTGCGATCACCGGTGGTGACCGGCAACACCGTGGTGTCGAGCGTCAACCGGGGCGCCGCGGATTTGACGTTCGGTACCTGCCCGGTCGTGGTGACGGCCGGCTATCCGGCGCTGTCGCCCATGATGGGCCTGACCCACGGCGTGCACGGCATCGGTGACACCGTCGCGGTCAGCGTGCACGCCGCCGAGTCGGCGGTCGACGACGTCGACGCCTACGTCGGACGGTTGGAGCAGGCGCTGCGGCCTTAGCTACCGAGTCCGCCCTGGCTTCCGGTGGTGGCAATGGAACATGCGTTCCACAAACATGTTTCGGCGAGCGCTTGGTGAATGTCGTTGCCATTTCCAAGGTGTGAGTGTCGCGCGACGACCGCATCGCCCTGGCCTGATGAGCAGACCCGGCTTACCGTAGCTCTTACCGGAACTTCCTGATATTTACCTGTGTATCAATACCTTTCAGATGATCGACGTTTGGGTGTGTAACGCCGGCGGCGCGACGATCGATATCCGGTTTGTCGACGGTGGACATTCATGATGTGTCGAGTCCGTGACAACACCCGAATAATCCATGATGGGAGTGGTTATCCGCATGAGCAAAACTAGGCGTAACGGAGTTGCATTCGGCCTCGGCGTGGGTGCCGGCACACTTCTCGCTGCTGGACTGATTCCACTTGCGGCCGCCGGCGCTGCCTGGGCCGATGACGGTGTCACGGGTGGTGCTGACGGTGGTGTCAGCACTCCGGTGGGGGGTGGCAATGTCGAGGGTGGAACGGGTGTCAATTTGCCTAATCCGTTTAACCCGTTTGCCCCTGTGGGTGTTTCTGGTGATACGGGTGTCGAGGGTGGTGTGAGCACTCCGGTCGGTGGTGGCAATGTCGAGGGTGGAACGGGTGTCGATCTGCCTAATCCGTTTAACCCGTTTGCCCCTGTGGGTGTTTCCGGTGATACGGGTGTCGAGGGCGGTGTCAACACCCCGATCGTCGACGCGGGTGTCGACGGTGGCGTGGACGCAGGCATCGGCCGCTGAGCTGGGTATGGACGCTGGGCGAAAAGGCCGGCGACCCTTCGGGGTCTCCGGCCTTTCGCGCATCGCGGGTAGGCGGCTGAGCGCGATCAGCCGCTGAGGTCGTCGGAGCGGCCGGCCGCCAGCCGGGACCATTGCGGTATCGGCCGGCCGTCGATGCGGGTGTTCGAGCCGTCGACCGGCCATCCCTGCGGCCAGCCCGGCGGCGAATCCTCCCATGGTTCCTGACGCCCGTACACCGTGAGGTCCATGAGGGCATAGCTGTAGTCCATGGCCTCGACACCGCGAAGCGTGGTCCAGTACGTCTCGAAGACGCGGTCGCCGTCGCGCAGATAGCACACGATGTGCATCATGCCCGCGTGCCTTCCGACCAGAAGCTGGTCGAGCGACGGAAGTGCGGAGTACCACGGCACCTGCCAGCCCATGAAGTCGCGGTACCGCGCGCTCTCCGGATAAGGCCCCTGCGCGAAGACCGCGTAGGTGATGTCGCGGGAATGCAGGTATGACAGCTCGGCCACCTGCGTGGTCACCCAGGTGCACCCTTCGCACTGCTCCGGTGCGGGATGCCCGGCGTGCCACATGAAGTAGTACACCAGCAGTTGGCGTCTGCCTTCGAAGACGTCCAGCAGCGTGGTGGGTCCGTCCGGCCCGGTCAGTTCCAGCGTCGCGTCGACCTCGACCATGGGCAACCGCCGGCGCGCCGCGGCGATGGCGTCGCCTTCCCGCACGTGCGCCTTTTCCCGGATCCGTAGCGCGGCGACCTCGGACTCGAATGCCGCGCGGTCGACAACCGTTGGCCGGCTTGGTGTTTCGGAGCTCATCAGTTCCCCTATTCGACGAGGTCGGCCTGTGCGGGCCCGAACAGATACAGATGCTCGAGTACCGGTCCGGGGTCGGCCGACCAGTCCATCGCGGCGAGCTGAGCATGGCTGCGCCGTCCGCTGCGCCATCGCAGCGCTTCGAATCGGGTTGTGCGAAGAGTGATCTCGTCACCGGTCCGCGGGCCGGCGCGGTATTCGCCGTCCTCCACGGTCACCCGAACCGGAACCGGAGTCCGTAGCATGTCGAGCAGTTGGTCGGAGACTTGCCACACGGCCGCATCGGTGCGCGCACCCGGTACGCCGAGGGCGCCCCGGATGTCGTGCTCGTGAACCACGATGTCGCCGAGCGGCGGGGCGGTGCCGTCGGCGGCCAGGCGCTGCAGCTGGCCTGCCGCGCTGTCCCAGGCGGCCAAGACGTCGGCGGTGTCGTGGCCTTCGAACCGGGCGATCTGCGCCGCGGTCTCGGCGTCGGTCGGCGGCACCGTCAGGGTGCCGCTCACCCAGTCCTCCGCGACTGCCGCGAGATGTGCGACGACGTCGCGCACCGACCACAACGGGCAGGCCGGCAGTCGGGTGTCCCACGCGTCGTCGTCCATGAGGTCGACTATGCGCTGCTGCGTGTCGCGATAGAGGGTCCAGGCGTAGGCGGGGTCAGCCGTCGGCATGCCGAGCATCCTTTCGTTCAACAAACTTGTTGAATGTCTGGGTCCAGCACACCACGAAGCCGTGTCAATAGTCAACAGGAATGTTGAATGTTCAGGCGGCCCGCAGATTCTTGATGCCCACGTCCAGGGCTGCCTCGAGATAGGCGATGTCACCGGTGGCCAGCAGGATGCCCACGCCGCCCTGGATCCCCGCCAGTAGCGCGGCCGACGCGCGCCGGGCGTCGACACCGGCCGCGATCTTGCCCTGGGCTTGCATGTGGGCGACCCCGGCGGCGATCTCGTCGTGCCAACGCTGCATGAGCGCCGCGGTCACGGCCTGCGCGCCGGGGGTGGTGCGACCGATCTCGGACATCAGCATGCTCATGGGGCAGCTCTGCCCCTGTTTTCGGTAGCGCTCGACGACTGCATCTCGCCACCGCTGCCAGGCTGCCCACGAGGTCAGTGCGCCGAGGTGTGGTTGCTGGTCGGCCAGCACCTGGTCGGCCTCGTGGGATGCGACCGCGAGCAGAAGTTGTTCTTTGCCGCCCGGGAAGTAGTGGAACAGCTGACTTTTCGACGTCAGGGTGCGCGCCCTGATGTCGTCGAGCGTGGTCTCGGCAACGCCGCGGCTGCGGATCTCTGCCGCGGCGCCTTCGATGATGCGGCGCCTGGTCGCCTCGCCCTTCGCGGTGAGTTTCTGGACTTGCGAGTCCATTTTCATCGGATTACACCTGGACCCATGAGTCCAAACAATACGCGGCTGCAGAGCCGCACAGCACTGGTCACAGGCTCTACGGGTGGTCTCGGCGTCGCCATCGCCAAGGCGTTGGCGGCTGAGGGCGCGTTCGTCGTCGTCAGTGGTCGTGACAAGGAGCGCGGCGATACCGTCGTCGCCGATATCCGCACTGCGGGCGGCCGTGCCGAATTCGTCGCCGCCGACCTCGGCGCAGGGGATGTCGAGGTGCGCCGGCTGGCCGAACAAGCCGTCGCGGCGGCAGGCGGGCAACTCGACATCCTGGTCAACAACGCCGCGTCGTGGGCGTTGCCGGAACCGTCCGAGCAGATCTCCGAAAAGACCCTGCTGGAGTCCTACCGGACCAACGTCATCGCGCCCTTCCTGCTCACCGGCGCAGTGGTGCCCGCGATGGCGCAGCGTGGCCACGGTGCCGTCGTCAACATCGGCTCGATCAACGGCTTGATCGGCGGTGACAAATCAGCGCTGTACTCCTCCACAAAGGCCGCCGTGCACTCGCTGACCAAGTCGTGGGCCGCCGAGTACGGCCCGTCGAACGTGCGGGTCAACGCCGTCGCACCCGGGCCGATCGCCACCGAACGTGCCGCCGACGTGGTCGATCACGTCGCGCCGGTGCTGGCCCGGATCCCGTCGCGGCGCATGAGCACGCCGGAAGAGGTCGCCGCCGCTGTGGTGTTCCTGGCCGGTGACGACGCTGCCAACATCCACGGTGCGGTGCTCAGCGTCGACGGTGGGTGGGCGGCGGTTTAACAGATGTCCTAGATTCTGTTACATGGCTGCTGATACTGCGATCCTGATCCTGCGGGTGGTGCTCGGTCTGACGATGGCCGCGCACGGCTACAACAAGTTCTTCGGCGGCGGCCGGATCCCCGGCACCGCAGGATGGTTCGACAGTATCGGCATGAAGCCCGGCATGTTCCACGCCAGGGTCGCGGCCAGTACCGAGATCGCAGCCGGTCTCGGCCTGGCGGTCGGCCTGCTCACGCCGGTGCCCGCGGCGGGGTTCGTGGCGCTCATGCTCGTGGCGGCCTGGACGGTGCACCGGCACAACGGTTTCTTCATCGTCAAGGAGGGCTGGGAGTACAACCTGGTCCTCGCGGTCTCGGCGGTCGCGATCGCCGGGACCGGGGCCGGCCGCTACAGCCTGGACTACGCGCTGTTCTCCTCGACGGGTTTCTACCACCTGCTCTACGGCTGGTGCGGGCTAGCGATCGCGGTGGTGCTGGGCCTGGCGGGCGGCATCGGCCAGCTCGCGATCTTCTACCGCCCACCGGTCAAGTCCTGACACCTGTGCGCCGACACTACGGTTTCTGATCGATTTCTGGCGATTCCCCGTCACAAACCGTAGTCTCGCCGCTCGCGGAGTGCGGTGGCCGCCAGTAGCACGTGCGTGACGGGCCAGTCCAAGCGTGAGCCGTGGTCGTCGCGCAACGCTGCGGCCGGTTCGAACACGTTGTGCACCAGCCAGTCGTTACGCCATGGTCCCGAACGCGGGTCCACTTGCAGGCCCACCTCACCGGCCAGCGCGACCCAGTCCGCCCACGACAGCGCGCAGAACTGCTCGTGGGTTTCCGACAGCCAGTTGTCGACGTAGGAGAACCGGGTGAGGAACTCCATTGCATCTGCCAGACGCAGCCGTACGGTGCGGTCGTCGACCACTTCGTAACCGAACTCAGCGCCGGCGTTGCGCCGGAAGTCGGCCGCGAACTGGGCGAAGCGCGCCGCGGGCGTCAGTGGGGTCAGATAGCCCGGCACGTCGTCGAGCGTCGTGAGGTCGACCGCCGCGTGGTCGAGTCCGGACTCGTGGAACACCAGGCGCACCGGCCGATCCGGGTCGTCCGGGCCACACACATCGGAGTTGATCCACACCCCGCCGGGTGCGGTGTGCCTGGCGATTGTGTCGGCGAACCTGCGCAGCGATTCCATGCCGTCGCCGTAGCTGTAGATCTCGTGAGTCAGCGCGAACGTCAGCGTGGTATCGATGCTGGCATCGCCGAACACCGAACCCGACAAGATGTTGCGTTGGTAGAAGAAGGTGTTCGGATTGGCGAACACCCCTTGGGATTTGCGGTGCTCGCATTCTTCGAACAGGTGGCGGGCCACCTCGATGCCGTACAGGTCGGATTCACGCAGTTCCGGGTCAGCAGCGACCAATTCGAGCATGCCGCCGGCCGCGCAGCCGATGTCGACGATGCGCCCGGGCCGTACATACGGCCGTGCCTGTGCCCACTTGCGTTCGGCGGCCGCGTCGAAGGCCGCACTGTAGGAACGGTAGTCGCGAGTCTCGGTGAGCGAACCCTCTGAACTCACGATCGGGTCCGCGCTGATCGCGGCGATGTGGGCAGCCAGGCCGTACCGGTCGAACACGTCCACCGTCGCCGGGTGAGCCTCGTCCCGCCACGGTTCGCCCGTGGCCACCCGCTCCAACAGCTGCCACGGATACGGCGGGTTGTCGGGATGGCCGCGTTCCACCGGTGCGATCCGAAAGCCAAGCCGCGCATACAGTTCGCTGACCGCCGGTGTGGAGCACGCCACCACGGCGTCCTCGGGCCGCGGATCGATATCGGTGGCGTGGCGGATGGCCTTGAGCGTGATCTCGGCGAACCGCTCGTCGGGCGCCACGTCGACGATCGGCACGACCAGCGAGCGAATGCCCTCGGCCTGCGAGAAGAGCTCGATCGCGGCCTCGCGCCGGTTCGCAGGCACCGGGTTGCGCCGGGTGTTCTGATGGTTGGCGCTCGTGACCGCCCAGATGACGGTGGCACCAGGCGCGAGTTCGGTCAGATAACGCGCCTGGAACCGCGTCAGGACGTGGTGGCGGCCGGGGAAGATGACGTAACGCACGTCTGATTCTCGCACCCACCGGCAAGGCGCGTAGGCGCCCGCAGCCGGGCGTTCTCGCATCTATGGGCCCGTTCGCGTGAAGTCGGAATAGAACACGTTCTAGTCTGTCGGCATGGGCTTTCTCAAGCAGACCACTCCGGTGATCGACTTCGAGGAGTGGAGCAAGGGCACGCGTGCCGAGAAGATCGTTCCGATGGCCCGGCACTGGGCGGAGGTGGGCTTCGGCACCCCGGTGGCGCTGCACCTGTTCTACGTCGTCAAGATCCTGGCCTACATCCTCGCGGCATGGCTGGTGGTTCTTTCGACCACCGGGATCGACGGGTTCACCGACGTCGCACACTGGTACACCGAGCCGATCGTCTTCCAGAAGGTCGTGCTGTTCACCATGCTGTTCGAGGTCGTGGGCCTCGGCTGCGGCTTCGGACCGCTCAACAACCGGTTCTTCCCGCCGCTGGGCTCGATCCTGTACTGGTTGCGGCCCAAGACCATTCGGCTGCCACCGTGGCCCGACCGGATCCCGCTGACCAAAGGGGACACCCGCACCCCGTTCGACGCACTGCTGTACGCGGCGTTGTTGGTAGTGCTCGTCATCGCGATCTTCTCCGACGGCACGGGCCCGATCCCCGAACTCGGCAGCGACGTGGGCATGCTGCCGATGTGGCAGATCTGGGCGGTGCTCGGCCTGCTTGCGGTACTGGGGCTGCGCGACAAGGTGATCTTCCTGGCCGCCCGCGGTGAGGTGTACGGGTCGTTCACCGTGGCGTTCCTGTTCGCCGGGGTCGACATGATCATCGCAGCCAAACTGGTCTGCCTCGTGATCTGGCTCGGTGCGGCGACATCCAAGCTCAACAAGCACTTCCCGTTCGTCATCTCGACCATGATGAGCAACAATCCGGTGTTCCGGCCGCGCTGGATCAAGCGGAAGTTCTTCGAGCATTTCCCCGACGATCTGCGGCCCGGCCGGCCGTCGCGGTGGCTCGCGCACTTCTCCACCGCCATCGAAGGACTCGTGCCGCTCGTGCTGTTCTTCTCGCATGGGGGGTGGGCGACCGCGGTCGCGGCGTTCGTCATGCTGTGCTTCCACTTCGGGATCCTGTCGTCCATCCCGATGGGCGTGCCGCTCGAGTGGAACGTCTTCATGATGTTCTCGGTGCTGACGTTGTTCGTCGGGCACGCCGGCATCGGGCTCGGTGACCTGCAGAGCCCGTGGCCCATCGTGTTGTTCGTGGTGGTCGCGGGCACCGTGGTGATCGGAAACCTGTTCCCCCGCAAGGTCTCTTTCCTGCCGGGCATGCGCTACTACGCCGGCAACTGGGACACGTCGCTGTGGTGCATCAAGCCCTCGGCCGACGAGAAGATCGCCAAGGGCATCGTCGCGATCGCCAGCATGCCCGCCGCGCAGCTGGAGAAGTTCTACGGCAGCAAGGAAGCCGCCCAGATCCCGATGTACATGGGATATGCGTTCCGCGCGTTCAACACTCACGGCCGGGCGCTGTTCACGCTCGCGCACCGGGCCATGGCCGGTTTCGACGAGGACGACTACACGTTGACCGACGGCGAACGCCTGGTGTCGACCGCGATCGGCTGGAACTTCGGTGACGGCCACATGAGCAACGAACAGCTCGTGGCGGCACTGCAGAAGCGCTGCGGATTCGAGCCGGGGGAGGTGCGTATCGTGATGCTCGACGCCCAGCCGATCCATCGGCAGACTCAGCAGTACCGGCTCGTCGACGCGGCCACGGGCGAGTTCGAACGAGGATATGTGAAGGTTGCCGACATGGTGACGCGTCAACCGTGGGCCGACGATGTACCGGTGCACGTCCATCGAGATGACCACGCCACCACCTGATCCGGTTGCGGTGTGGGTCGACGAGTCCGGGAGGCTGATGAGCGATCTGGGCGTCGTCGACACCGGATGTCATGCGGCCGTGCGGGCGCGGCACTGCCCGCACCGGTCACAGTGCGTCCTGGTACACCGGCCGCCGGGGCCCCGCCTGGTGTTCGGCGAGCTAATGTCCGACGTCGACGACGAGGCCGGCATCTATCTGGAGACGCACGCCAAAGTCCTTGCCGCAGATTTGATTTCGATCAGCGTCGACCATGTGGGCGCTGACGGCCCAGCGGGCAGCTGGCGCTACCGATTGTTGCCCATGCGGTGGAAGACGGCCGACGGCTGGCGGGAAACCGCTGCGCGGCTGGCGGTCTGGCCGGATTGATCCGACGCTCAGCGCATGACGTCGCGGACCTTGACCGTCTCGAGGCCCTGCAGCATGAGGTTGCGCGCATTGTCCAGGTGCTTGCGCCAGTGTGCCTCGGCCGCGTCGCCGTCGCCCGAGCGGATCAACTGGATCAGGCGCCGGTAGGACCGCATGAGCTTCTCGTAGTCGGCTTTGGACACCGGGCGGTGCTCCTTGAACAGGAACGCGTGATGCCGCACCGTGATCTCGTGCAACATGCCGGCGATGATGCCCAGCGTGGCATTGCCGGACAACTCCACGACCCGCCGGTGAAAATCGCCCGTGGTCTCGGCGAGCCGGTCTGACCGCCAGTCCTTGGGGATGTGCTCGTCGAGCATGCGTTCCAGCTCGCTGAACGCGGCCTCGTCGCCCTGCTCGGCCAGCAGCCGCGCGGCCATCGGCTCGATCGCCGAGCGTGCGACCAGAAGGTCGGCGATGTCGGCGCCCGAGAGCTCGAGCAGCAGGCCCGCGGGGCGGGCAACGATCTCGGGCCCGGGCACGCGCACGCGAGCGCCCGTGCGGGAGCCGCGGCGCACCTCGACCAGCCGCTCGGACTCCAGCACGCGCACGGCCTCGCGCAGCGTCGGCCTGCTGACCCCGAAATGCTCCATGAGCTCGGCTTCGTTGGGCAGGAAATCGCCTTCTTTGAGTTGACCGTCGACGACCATGCGACGCAGCGTGCCCGCGACGAGCTCGGCGGTTTTCGGCGACCGGACCGGGGCCTGGCGCGTGATCGCATCGGGCCCGATCATCGGTGCCAGCGGGGTGGTTCGGGCCACGAGATCTCCTGATAACGCAATTCGGCCTGGCCGTAGCGGCCAGGTGTGCAACTCAGTAAACCATGTGGAGACGGTTTGCTCGACCAAACCGGTCCTCCACCGTACCGGAACGTGCAGGTGAGACGCTCTACCAACCAGTAGGTTGACCTAGTAAACCTACTGGTCTAGTTTCGACCTCGGAGCCGTCCACTCGCGACACAGCTACCCACTTTCAAAGGAGAAGCCATGGCTGAAGCCGTCATCGTCGAGGCCGTCCGGTCGCCCGTCGGGAAACGCAACGGCGCGTTGTCGGGCGTGCACCCGGCGGAGCTTTCGGCGCAGGTGCTGAGCGACCTGGTGCAGCGTGCCGGGATCGACCCCGCGCTCGTTGACGACGTCATCTGGGGCTGCGTCATGCAGGCCGGTGAGCAGGCGCTCGACATCGCCCGCACGGCAGTGCTGACGGCGGGTTGGCCCGAGACCGTGCCCGGCGTGACCGTCGACCGCCAGTGCGGTTCGAGCCAGCAGTCGCTGCACTTCGCCGTCGCCGGGGTGGTCGCCGGTCACTACGACGTCGTCGTCGCCGGTGGCGTCGAATCGATGTCGCGAACCCCGATGGGCTCCTCGCTGGCCAACGGCGGGCATCCGTATCCCGAAGCCTTCCGTGAGCGTTACGACAACAAGACGCCCAATCAGGGCGTCGGCGCGGAGATGATCGCCGAGCAGTGGGGCTTGTCCCGCACCCAACTCGACGAGTTCTCGCTGCGGTCGCACGAGAAGGCTGCCGCCGCACAGGATTCTGGTGCGTTCAAGGACCAGATCGTGGGAATCAAGGACCAAGACGGCAATGTGGTGCTGGAGGATGGCGGCATCCGCCGCGGCGGCACGGTCGAGTCCATGGCCGCCATCAAGCCCGCGTTCAAGGAAGACGGTGTGATCCACGCCGGCAACTCCAGCCAGATCTCCGACGGCTCGGCCGCCCTGCTGGTCACCTCGGCCGACAAGGCAAAAGAGCTGGGCCTCAAGCCGATCGCCAAGGTGCACACCGCGGTGCTGGCCGGCGCCGACCCGGTCATCATGCTGACCGCGCCCATCCCGGCCACCCAGAAGGCGCTGAAGAAGTCCGGCCTGAGCGTCGATCAGATCGGGGCGTTCGAGGTCAACGAGGCGTTTGCGCCGGTCCCGATGGCGTGGCTCAAGGAGATCGGCGCCGACGAGAACCGGCTGAACCCCAACGGCGGCGCGATCGCCCTGGGCCATCCGCTCGGCGGCTCCGGCGCCCGCATCCTGACCACGCTGCTGTATCACATGCGGGACAACGACATTCAGTACGGATTGCAGACCATGTGCGAGGGTGGCGGCCAGGCCAACGCGACCATCCTGGAGCTGCTGTGAGTGACGAAGGCGCTCTCGTAGAGCGTAGAGGCAACGTTCTGCTCATCACGATCAACCGGCCCGAGGCCCGCAACGCGGTCAACTCCTCGGTCAGCATCGCCGTCGGCGACGCGTTGCAGACCGCGCAGGACGACCCCGAGGTGCGCGCCGTGATCCTCACCGGCGCGGGCGACAAGTCGTTCTGCGCCGGGGCGGACCTCAAGGCCATCTCGCGCGGTGAGAACCTTTTCCACCCGGACCATCCGGAATACGGTTTCGCGGGCTACGTCAGCCACTTCATCGACAAGCCGACCATCGCCGCGGTCAACGGCACGGCCCTGGGCGGCGGCACCGAGCTGGCGTTGGCGAGCGACCTCGTGGTCGCCGAAGAAAGCGCGAAATTCGGTCTGCCCGAGGTGAAGCGGGGGCTGATCGCCGGTGCCGGCGGCGTGTTCCGCATCGCCGAGCAGCTGCCCCGCAAGGTGGCCAACGAACTGTTGTTCACGGGTGAGCCGATGTCGTCGGCCGACGCACTGAAGTGGGGTCTGATCAACCAGGTGGTGCCCGACGGCACCGTGGTTGATGCGGCGCTCAAGCTGGCCGAACGGATCACCGGCAATGCGCCGTTGGCCGTGCAGGCCAGCAAGCGCGTGGCCTACGGTGTCGACGACGGCGTGATCACGGGCGACAAGGACGGCTGGAAGCGCACCAACCGGGAGTTCTCTACGCTGCTGCGCACCGAAGATGCCAAAGAAGGCCCGTTGGCGTTCGCCGAAAAGCGTCAACCCGTATGGAAAGCCAGATAGGCCAACATGAAACGCACAGTTTTCGAAGCTGAACACGAGGCGCTCCGCGAGTCGACCAGGCAGTACATCGAGCGTGAGCTCGTGCCGCATGCCGAGAAGTGGGAAGAGCAGCGGATGGTGGACCGGTCGGCGTTCGTCGCGGCCGGCAAGTACGGCCTGATCGGGTTCAACATGCCCGAGGAGTACGGCGGTGGCGGATCGGACGACTTCCGGTTCAACGCGGTCATCGACGAGGAGCTGGCCCGCTACGGCGGACCGGCACCGTCGTTGAGCCTGCAGAACGACGTCGTCGCACCGTATTTCAAGCACCTCGCCAACGAGGAACAGAACAAGCGCTGGATGCCCGGCATCGCCAGCGGCGAGCTGATCCTCGCGGTGGCGATGACCGAACCCGGTGCGGGCAGCGACCTCGCAGGCATCCGGACCTCGGCAGTGCGTGATGGCGACGACTGGATTGTCAACGGCTCCAAGACCTTCATCTCCTCGGGCATCAACAGCGACCTGGTCGTGGTGGTGTGCCGCACCGACCCCGAGGCCGGGCACAAGGGCTTCACGCTGCTCGTGGTCGAACGGGGCATGGAGGGCTTCACCCGTGGCCGCAAGCTCGACAAGATGGGCCTGCACGCGCAGGACACCTCGGAGCTGCACTTCGAGAACGTCCGGGTGCCGAACGCCAACGTGCTGGGTCAGGAAGGCCGCGGCTTCTACCACCTGATGCAGAACCTGCCGTCGGAACGGCTCGGAATCGCCATCTCGGCGATCGCCGGGGCGCGTGAATCCTGGCGTCAGACACTGCAATACGCCAAGGATCGCAAGGCGTTCGGCCAGCCGATCGGCAGCTTCCAGCACAACCGGTTCCTGCTCGCCGAGATGGACACCGAACTCGACGTGTGCGAGCGCTACATCGACCGGTGCCTGCAGGGCGTGCTCGACGGGGATCTGAGCGCGGTCGAGGCCGCCAAGGCCAAGTGGTACTGCACCGAGACCGCCAAGAAGGTCATCGACGGTTGTGTGCAGCTGCACGGCGGCTACGGCTACATGATGGAGTACCGCGTGGCCCGCGACTACTGCGATGCCCGCATCCAGACCATCTTCGGTGGCACCACCGAGATCATGAAGGACATCATCGGCCGCGACCTGGGTCTGTAACCTCCCGGGAACGCAAAAGTGCCCCAAATCAAGCGATTTGGGGCACTTTGCTGTTGCTCGCGGAAAGATCAGCCGATCGGTGCGTCAGCCGCCGGGGTGGCCGGCGTCGGCGTCGGCGCTGCCGACGTCGTGGTGGTCGTGGTGGCCGTCGTCGACGTGCCCTGCGGGGTCAGCGCCTCGGGCGGCGAGTTCGGGTCCAGCACGGTGTCGATCAGGTAGATGCGTGCGTTCTCGGCCTGGATGGGGCCACACACCAGCTTGGCGGTGTCGTTGACCTTGATGTCGCCACCCTTGCCGGTCACCTTGACCTCGGCGCCCTGCTGGGTGGGCCGCTGCCCCTTGACGTCGTCGGGGCCGAGCAGGCCGAGGAATGCGTGGTAGTAGTCGAAGCTCGTCAGTGCGGCGGGATCGCTCTTGAGCGCTTCGAGCTTGCCGGGATCCATCGCGGCGAACGCGTCGTTGGTCGGCGCGAAGATCACGTACGGCCCGTTGTCGAGCACCGGCACGATGTTGACGGCCGGGTTCAGGCCGCCGGACAGCGCGGCGTTGAACGTGCTGATGTCGGGGATCGCGGCCAGCACCTTGCCGGCAGGCAGCGGGGCGAGGTTCTTCCAGTCCGGCATGGCCTTCTTGAAGTTGTCGCAACCCGAGCCCTGCGGGTCGGGGATCTCCACCACCGGGGCTTCGGTCGTCGTCGGTGCCGGGTCGGCATACGCGGTGACGGCCAGCGGCAGCGACGCCGTGAACGCGGCTACGGCCGCAGCAACGCCCAGGGTCTTGGTGCGAGTCTTCATGTGGTTGGGTTTCCTCCCGCTCATGCCTAGCCTGTATTCGTCGGCTGCCGGTGACGCGTTACGCCGCGCTCGACGCGACAATCTGCGAGCGACCGCGAGCACCACCTGCTCGGCGTTCCCCGCGGCGCCGCATCGGATGTTAAGGGCAACGGTGCGGTTACGGCAAAGCAGAAGTGTCTACTTCGCGGTGGTCCGCCGCCGTGATCGGGCTTTCCACCTGGACTTTTCGGATGCTGGCCGAGAAAACCGCGGCCACGAAACACAACCCCGCCGCGAGGTAGAACGCCATGTCGTAGTTGCCGTTGAGGTCACGTAGCCACCCTGCGCCCGCGGCCGCGATGGCCGCGCCGATCTGGTGGGACGCGAACACCCAGCCGAACACCACCGGCGAACGGTCGCCGAAGTAATCGCGGCACAGCACGATCGTCGGCGGCACCGTCGCGACCCAGTCCAGCCCGTAGAAGATCACGAACACCCAGGTGCTCGGTTCGGCGTGCGGGGACAGCAGGGACGGCAGCAGCAGGAGTGACACGCCCCGCCCGGCGTAGTAGACGAGAAGCAGGATGCGGGGATCGACGCGGTCGGTCAGCCAGCCGGAGAACACCGTGCCCGCGACATCGAGGATGCCGATGGTGGCCAGCAGCCCGGCCGCCACCGTGGTCGGCATACCGTGGTCGTTGGCGGCCGGGATGAAGTGCGTGCCGATCAGACCGTTTGTGGTCATGCCGCAGATCGCGAAGCTCGCGGCCAACAGCCAGAAGGCGGGCACCCGTGTCCCGATGCGTAGCCCGTCGAACGCCGCCCGGAAACCGCCTGCCGGTGCAGTGGGCACTGGCAGGGCCGCATCGGCCCCGTACGGTGGCAGACCTTTGTCCTGCGGGTAGTTCCGCATGAACAGTGCCACGAGCGGCACGACGGCCAGCGCGGCGGCCGCCACGATGAGCGAGGCCCAGCGCCAGCCGTGGCTCGTGGTCACGGCCGCGACGACCGGCAGGAACAGCAGCTGGCCCGTCGCGCTTGCCGCAGTGAGCACACCGGTGACCAGGCCGCGGCGCTTCTGGAACCAGCGGGTGGCGACGGTCGCGACGAACCCCATCGAGATCGAACCGGTGCCGATGCCGACCAGCACGCCCCACAACACCACGAGCTGCCAGCTCGCGGTCATCGTGATGCTCAGCGCCGAGCCGGTCGCGATCAACAGCAGCGAGACGGTCAGCACCGGTCGCACACCGAAGCGGTCCATGAGCGCGGCCGCGAACGGTGCGGTCAGGCCGTACAACATCATGTTGACCGACATCGCCAGGCCGACGGTGCCGTGCGACCAACCGAACTCGTGATGCAGCGGGTTCATCATCACGCCGGGGATCGAGCGGAAACCCGCGGCGCCGAGGATCGCCACGAAGCTCACCGCGGCGATCACCCAGGCCCAGTGCAGACGCGCGGGTTTCGGGGTCGAGGTCAGTGTCACCCGACCACTGTGGCCGACGGCCGGACGTCGAGCCAGTGGCATAAACGACAGTAATCATCAAAAACATGCCACTTTCTGTGTCAGACTGGCGGTGTGCACCGTGTAGCCGTGCTGCTGTTGGCGCCCGTGGTCGGCTTCGACGCGACCATCGCTCCGACGCTCTTCTCCAACGCCGTCGACACCGACGGCAACCCGCTCTACGACATCGTGACGTGCGGTCTGACCACCGAGCCGGTGCCGTCGACCAACGGTTTCGCCATGGTGCCCACCGCCGGACGCGAGGCGCTCGCCACGGCTGACACCGTGGTGATCCCTGGCACCCGGTACCCACCGGCGCGCGTGGACGGCGTGCTCGACGCCGATGTCGCGGCCGCGCTCGCGTTGGTCCGGCCCGGCACGCGGTGGGTCTCGATCTGCACCGGCGCGTTCGTGCTGGCGGCGGCGGGGCTGCTCGACGGCAGGCCCGCGACCACTCACTGGCGGTTCGCCGAGACGATGCGTGCCATGCATCCCGGGGTGCTGCTCGACGAGAACGTGTTGTTCGTCGACGATGGCGACGTGCTGACGTCGGCGGGCCTGGCCGCCGGAATCGACTTGTGCCTGCACATCATTCGCGCCGACCACGGAACCCAGGTGGCCAACGCGGTGGCCCGCTATTGCGTGGTGCCGCCGTGGCGCGAGGGTGGCCAGGCGCAGTTCATCGACCGGCAGCTGCCGGTGGCCGACACGGCGTCGACGGCGGCGACCCGCCAGTGGGCGCTCGCCCACCTGGACGAGGAGCTCACCGTGCAGCGCCTGGCGCGCCACGCGCACATGAGTGACCGGACCTTCATCCGCCGCTTCCGGGAGGAGACCGGTCAGGCGCCCGGTGCGTGGATCCGTGCTCGCCGGCTGGACCGGGCCAGGGAACTGCTGGAGTCGCGCGATCTCTCGGTCGACGAGGTGGCCCGGCGCTCGGGCCTGGGCACGGCCGGCAACCTGCGGCACCACCTGCGCCGCGGCGTCGGCATGTCCCCGTCGAGCTACCGCAAGGTGTACCAGGGGCAGTAATCGCGGAAACCCGCCCCCGTTACGATGACGCGCATGCCTGAGCCGCTGATCGTCACCATTGCCGGCCGTGCGCCGCAACTGGATCCCGAGTCCTGGGTCGCACCCAATGCCAGTGTGATCGGCCAGGTTTCGCTGGCCGCCGGGGCGAGCGTGTGGTACGGCGCCACCCTGCGCGCCGAGATGGAACCGATCGAGGTCGGGGCGGGCAGCAACATCCAGGACGGCGTCACGGTGCACGTCGACCCCGGCTACCCGTGCCGCGTCGGCCGCGGTGTGACTGTCGGCCACAACGTCGTCCTGCACGGCTGCACAGTCGAGGAGGACAGCCTGATCGGTATGGGCGCGGTGGTGCTCAACGGAGCCGTCATCGGCGCAGGCTCGCTCGTGGCCGCGGGTGCGGTGGTGCCGCAGGGCATGGTGGTGCCGCCCCGGTCTCTCGTCGCCGGGGTGCCCGGCAAGGTGCGCCGTGAGCTCACCGACGACGAGGTGGGCCACAACCGGTTCAACGCCCAGGCCTACACGCAACTGATCGAGCTGCACCGCTAGCGCTGCGCATTGGTTCTGCGGTGAGGGCGCGAAAGCGCGAGTGGGATAAGCCCTCACCGCAGAGTCGATGGTGCGTTGTTGCCCACCACCGTCGACTCTGCGTCCACGGCGCGAAAGTGCGAGTGGGATAGGCCCTCACCGCAGAATGAACTGCCTGCCGGCTAGCGCAGGGGGTGAGCCAGCTCGTCGCGCGGCATCTTCGCCGCGACGAGCGCGATCGCGGCGATCACCACGGGCAGTACCCCGGCCACCAGGAAGATGGCCTGCATCGACACCACCTTCGACAGCGGTCCGACGATCGCGAACGACAGTGGCATGAACGCCAGCGACACGAAGAAGTCCAGGCTCGACACCCGGCCCAACATCTCGGTCGGCACCCGGCGTTGCAGCAGCGTCCCCCAGATCACCATGCCCGCGCCATCGGTGACGCCGATGACGAACGTCGCCAATGCCATCAATGGGAACGACGACGTGACGCCGACGATCACGAGCGGTATCGAACCGGCGCCCCACATGATCATCATCGTGGTGAGGTAGCGGCGAGGCATCCGCCGCGACGACACCGTCAACGCGCCAAGTGCGCTCCCGAAACCGAAGAACGCCAGGATGAATCCGTACATCCGCGGGCCGTCTTCGAAGCGGTCCTGCGCGATGAACGGCAACAACACCTCGATGGGGCCCAGCACCACGAGCACGAAGATGCTCGCGAACATCAACGTCCACAGCAGCCATGGCGTGCGCACCATGAACCGGAACCCGTCTTTCAGGTCGCGCAGCACATGGGGGCGTTCGGTAACAGCTTGCGGCGCTGACGAATCCGCCGACGGGCGGGTCGCCACGAGCAGCGCAAGACCGAGGCCGAACAGCACCGCGACGACGGTCGCACCCACCGACGGCAGCGTCGCACCCACCACCATGCCTGCCACTGCCGGACCGACCGAACGTTGGAACACCGGCCGTACGACGCCTTCGACGCCGTTGGCCGCCAACAGTTGTTCGGGAGGCAGGATGCGCGGCAGCAGCGCGCTGTAGGCGGGGAAGAAAAACGCGGCGGCGATACCGAGCACACCCGCGGCCACGGCCATGTGCCAGATGCGCAGCGCGCCCGTCATGCCCAGAATCGCGACGGTGGTCACGGTGACGAGATTGACCGTCTCGACGGCGATGATGATGGTGCGCTGGTTGATTCGGTCGGCGGCGATACCGCCGACAAGGACGAACGCGACCAGCCCGGCCCCAAGGCACGTGGCGACGAGCGACAGCGATGTCGGATCGTTGTCGATCGCGATCACCTGAAGGGCCATCACCACCGACCACATGCCCTCGGCGAAGATCGACAGCGTGACCGCCGCGATGAGCAGGCGGTATTCGCGCACCCGGAACGGTGCGAGCACACGCCAGCCGCCCGGTTCGCGGACGGGTTGTTCGACGTAATGCTGTGTGCTCACAACATTCGATGGTCGCCGATCGGTGCCCGGTCAGTCCAACGATTTTCGGCCGCGAGCGGTGCGGCGCGTTAGTCAGGAGTCGGTGAAGTCCGGCCGCCGGTTCTGTTGAAAGGCGCGCGTGCCTTCGCGGAAGTCGTTGGACACCAACAACTGCAGCTGGCCTTCGCGCTCGAGCGCGAACGCGTCGTCGAGTCCGGTGAGCGTGGCCGCGTTGACGGCATGCTTGGTCTTGCGCAACGCGACGGCGGGGCCGGTCCGCAGCTTGGTCAGCACCTTGTCGACCGCGGCGTCGAGTTCGGCCGCGGGGTACACACCACTGATCAGGCCCCAGTCGTGGGCCTCGGTCGCGGTGAGGCGTTCGGCCAGCAATGCCAGCCGCATCGCCCGGATCCGTCCGATGTTCGCGGCCACGAGAGCCGACGCACCACCGTCGGGCATCAGTCCGATCTTGGTGAACGCCAACAGGAAGAATGCCTGGTCCGCGGCGAGTACGACGTCGCACGCGAGTGCCAGCGATACGCCGACCCCCGCGGCCGGGCCTTGCACTACGGCCACAACGGGTTTCGGCAGCGCCACGATGGACCCGACCGCGCGGTTGGCCGCATCGAGCACGCCTTCGGCGTCGTGGCCCTCGGCGTTCTGGTCGTCTTCGCTGATGCCCGCGCCGGAGCTGAAGCCGCGGCCCGCCCCGCCGAGCCGCACCACCCGCACGGCCGGATCGGTCGCCGCGAACTCCATCGCCTCGGCGACGGCGCTCAGCATGTCCTGGGTCAGCGAGTTGAGGCTGTCCGGCCGGTTCAGCGTCACCGACAGCACGCCGTCCGCGAGGCTGACGGAAACGTCGTCGATGCCGGGGTATTCGCGGGTTTCGGGCTCGGAACGGGCGTCGGTGGAAGTCATCAAATGCACCTTAAGTCGGGGCCGGTTGTGGGCGATGCCACTCGAGAAGGTTATACAAGTAAGCTATGTCGGCGGTCAACTGAGGCCCAACACGCGAAGGGGCGTAGAGCATGGCAGGACCATTACAGGGATTGCGGGTTGTCGAGCTGGCCGGTATCGGCCCCGGCCCGCATGCGGCGATGATTCTCGGTGACCTCGGCGCCGACGTCGTGCGGATCGAGCGGCCCAACCGCGGCGGGGGAGTGCCCGCAGGTGACCGCGACTCGATGTTGCGCAACCGCCGCTCGGTCGCGGCCGATCTCAAGAGCGACGAGGGGCGCGAACTCGTCCTGAAGCTGATCTCGAAGGCCGACGTGTTGATCGAGGGCTATCGCCCCGGGGTCACCGAGCGGCTGGGTCTGGGCCCTGAGGACTGCGCCAAGGTCAACGAGCGACTGATCTATGCGCGCATGACCGGTTGGGGCCAGACCGGTCCGCGGGCGCTACAAGCCGGCCACGACATCAACTACATCTCGCTCAACGGCCTGCTGCACGCCGTCGGCCGCAAGGGCGAGCGGCCGGTGCCGCCGCTGAATCTCGCCGGTGACTTCGGCGGCGGTTCCATGTTCCTGCTCGTCGGCATCCTTTCGGCGCTGTTCGAGCGGCAGACATCGGGCAAGGGCCAGGTGATCGACGCGGCGATGGTCGACGGGTCGGCTGTGCTGATGCAGATGATGTGGGGCTTCCGCGCCAACGGCATGTGGTCCGACGAGCGTGGCACCAACATGCTCGACACCGGCGCGCCCTACTACGACACCTACGAGACCGCCGACGGCCGCTATGTTGCGGTCGGCGCGATCGAGCCGCAGTTCTACGCCGAGCTGCTCAAAGGCCTCGAGCTCGATCCGGCCGAGCTGCCCGGACAGAACGACGTGAGCCGGTGGCCCGAGTTGCGCGAGATTCTCACCAAGGCGTTCGCCGCGCACGATCGCGATCACTGGGCGTCGGTGTTCGATGGCACCGACGCGTGTGTGACGCCCGTGCTGTCGTTCGCCGAGGTGCTCACCGAACCGCATGTCGCCGAGCGCGGCACCTTCTACGACGACGCGGGGAACCTGCAGCCGATGCCCGCGCCACGCTTTTCCCGCAGTGCGCTGGTCGAGCCGACGCCTCCGGGCGAGCGCGGTGCCGACACCGAAGCCGTATTGCGGGACTGGGTATAGTCTCCCAACTAACTAGTTGGTCGGCATAGGGCCGGCCGGAGAGGAATGCGGTATATGGAGATCAGAGACGCGGTAGCCGTCGTCACCGGCGGCGCCTCCGGTCTGGGCTTGGCGACCACCAAGCGCCTGCTGGATGCGGGCGCTCAGGTGGTGGTCATCGACCTCAAGGGCGAAGAGGTGGTGGCCGAGCTGGGCGACCGGGCGAAGTTCGTCGCGACCGACGTCACCGACGAGGCGGGCGTGTCGGAGGCGCTGGACGTGGCCGAGTCGCTTGGCCCGGTGCGCATCAACGTCAACTGTGCAGGCATCGGCAACGCCATCAAGACGCTGTCCAAGAACGGTGCGTTCCCGCTCGACGGGTTCCGCAAGGTGGTCGAGGTGAACCTGATCGGCACCTTCAACGTGATCCGGCTGGCCGCCGAGCGGATCGCCAAGACCGAGCCGGTGGGTGAAGAGCGCGGCGTCATCATCAACACCGCATCGGTCGCGGCGTTCGACGGGCAGATCGGCCAGGCTGCGTACTCGGCGTCCAAGGGCGGCGTGGTCGGCATGACCCTGCCCATCGCGCGCGATCTCTCACGAGAGCTGATCCGCGTCGTGACCATCGCGCCGGGCCTGTTCAAGACCCCGCTGCTGGGCTCACTGCCCGAGGAGGCCCAGAAGTCGCTGGGCCAGCAGGTGCCGCACCCGGCCCGTCTCGGCGATCCCGACGAGTACGGTGCCCTGGCCGTGCACATCGTCGAGAATCCGATGCTCAACGGCGAGGTGATCCGCCTCGACGGCGCGATCCGCATGGCCCCGCGATGAGCGCTTGCGCGAAGAGCAGACAACACAGGGAGACCTCCGCATGATCAACACCAAGTTCACCGAGACCTTCGGGATCGAGCATCCGATCGTGCAGGGTGGCATGCAGTGGGTCGGCCGCGCCGAACTCGTTGCCGCCGTTGCCAATGCGGGTGCGCTGGGCTTCTTGACGGCGTTGACCCAGCCGACGCCCGCCGATCTGGCCAAGGAGATCGCCAAGACCCGGGAGCTGACCGACAAGCCGTTCGGGGTGAACCTGACGATCCTGCCGACGATCAACCCGCCGCCGTATGACGAATACCGTCAGGTGATCGTCGACGCCGGCATCAAGATCGTCGAGACCGCGGGCTCCAACCCGGCGCCGCACCTGCCGATGTTCCACGACAACGGCATCAAGGTGCTGCACAAGTGCACGTCGGTGCGGCACGCCGTGAAGGCGCAGAGCCTGGGTGTGGACGGCATCAGCATCGACGGGTTCGAGTGTGCGGGCCATCCGGGTGAGGACGACATCCCGGGGCTCGTGTTGATCCCGGCGGCTTCGGCCAAGATCACCATCCCGATGATCGCGTCGGGTGGATTCGCCGATGCCCGGGGCCTGGTGGCCGCGCTGGCGCTTGGTGCCGACGGCATCAATATGGGGTCGCGGTTCATGTGTACCGCGGAGTCCTCGATTCACCAGAACGTCAAGGAAGCCATCGTGGCCGGTTCGGAACTGGACACCGAGCTGATCTTCCGGCCGTTGCGCAACACCGCGCGGGTGGCCAGCAATGCGGTGTCGCGTGAAGTGGTGGACATCCTCAACAAGGGCGGGCAGTTCCCCGACGTCAAGGATCTGGTGGCCGGCGTGCGTGGCAACAAGGTCTACGAGTTGGGTGATCTGGATGCCGGCATCTGGTCGGTCGGCACCTCGATGGGCCTGATCAACGACATCCCCACCGTCGGCGACCTGGTATCCCGCATTGTCACCGAGGCCGAGATTCTGATCAGCGGGCGCCTTTTGAACATGATCGGCGCCGATGAACCGGAGCCCGAGAAAGAAACAGTCCCTGCCTGAGGCAGGGACTGGACCAACGCGAGGTCAAGGAGTGGCCCGGTTCAGGGCAAACTCAACAAGGGAAACGCGCGCCGTGAGGCGCGCGTTTTCTCATACTGCCTTGGGCAGTGGCTGGAAGTCGTCAAACTGCTCCGAGGTGTCACCCTCGACCAGGACATCGCCGTGGTAGAGAGCCTCGAAGTCGACCTTGATGACATCGGCACTGGTGTCGTCGATCCACATGACACTGAGCGTATGGGTCACCATTAAGGAATCTTTGAGTCACGATTCGGAAAATGGTGGCAATACTACTTCTGGGTAGGTTTCTGGCCGGTAGCCCGGATCGATCAGCCCTTTGGCGCCGTGAAGTGGATTGGGTTCGTGCCGTTGAGCGCGATCCACGTCACGATCGCGACGACGATGCCCGCCACCAGCAGTCCGACCGCGATGGCCACGGGCGCGCGGGACCGGCCGAACATGCGATGGTCCACCGACAACGTGCCCGCGCCGGTGAACAGCAGCGCGGCCGCGGAGAACGCCACCAGGAACGGCACGTTGAACGGCTGGGACCAGAACGCGTCGGCCGACACGTTGACCGCCCAGGCGTCGACCATGGCCCCGATCACCGCGCATGCGGCCAGTGGTGTCAGAACGCCGAAGAGCAGTCCGATTCCGCCAAGGGTCTCGGAGGCGGTCACCATGAACGCCGCGAACTTCGGCAGTCGCCATCCACCTGACTCCATGAAGCCGACTGTGGTGCCGAAGTCGAAGGCCTTCATCAGGCCCGCCTGAATCATCGTCGCGCCTACGGCGATCCGCAGGATCAACAGACCGGTGTCGGTCATCGTGGTCGCCGGCGCGAGTTCGGTCGTGTTGTTCGTCATCATGACCACCTAGACCTGTCATCGGTCGGGAATTCATCGGGGCCGACCAGTTCCGCCTCAGTATGAACATTTCGGGCTCCTGCTTCGTGTGAACGGACGAGGTAGACGTTGACTGCACCAAGTTATCGTTGTTAAGTTAACGTCGATAACGTCCGGCTTTGAGAGGACACGAAGTGCTGCATCGAATTGCCTACCTGGCCATCGCTGCGCCGCGGCGCATCCTCGTCCTCGCCGCGCTGGTCATGGTCGCCGCCGGAATCTTCGGTGTCCCGGTCGCCAAGAGCCTGTCCGCGGGCGGCTTCCAGGATCCGACGTCGCAATCCGCCAAGGCCACCGCGCTGCTGTCGCAGAAGTTCGATCGCGGCGACATGCAGTTGGTCATCAGCGTGACCGCCGACCGTCCCGGCAGTCCCGCCGCGCGGGCGGTCGGCACTGACATCGCCAACCAGTTGGAGGCGTCGCCCTACGTCGGCGAGGTCAGCTCGGCATGGACCGCGCCGCCGCCGGCCGCGGCCGCCCTCATGAGCAAAGACGGCAAGACCGGTCTGATCGTCGCAGGCATCACCGGCGGCGAGAGCGGCGCGCAGAAACACGCCAAGGAGCTGACGGACAAGCTCGTCCACGACCGCGACGGCGTGACGGTGCGTGCGGGTGGTGAGGCGATGATCTACGTCCAGATCAACGGGCAGAGCGAGAAAGACCTGTTGATGATGGAATCCATCGCGATCCCACTGAGCTTCGTGGTCTTGGTGTGGGTGTTCGGCGGGCTGCTGGCCGCCGCGCTGCCGCTGGCGGTCGGGGGATTCGCGATCCTCGGATCGCTCGCGGTGCTGCGCGGGTTCACCATGGTCACCGACGTCTCGATCTTCGCGCTGAACCTCACCGTGGCGATGGGTCTCGCGCTCGCCATCGACTACACGCTGCTGATCATCAGCCGGTACCGCGACGAGCTCGCCGAGGGCGCCAACCGGGAGGCCGCCCTGGTGCGCACCATGGCGACCGCAGGGCGCACGGTGCTGTTCTCCGCGATGACGGTGGCCTTGTCGATGGTCGCGATGGTGCTGTTCCCGATGTACTTCCTCAAGTCCTTCGCCTACGCCGGCATCGCGGTGGTGGGGTTGGCGGCCTTCGCGGCCATCGTGATCGCGCCTGCGGCCATCGTGCTGCTCGGTGACCGGCTCGACGCGTTCGATGTGCGCCGCTTCGTCCGGCGCGTGCTGGGCAGGCCCGAACCGGCCCGCAAGCCCGTCGAGCAGACCTTCTGGTACGTGACGACGAAACGCGTTATGCGCAGGGCTGTTCCGGTCGGGCTGGCGGTCATCGCGCTGCTGCTGATGCTGGGCACACCGTTCCTCGGCATCAAGTGGGGATTCCCCGACGACCGCGTGCTGCCGTCGTCGGCGTCGGCCCGTCAGGTCGGCGACGAGCTGCGTACCCAGTTCGCGGCGGACTCCGCGACCGCGGTCACCGTCGTGATTCCCGACGCCACCGGTGTGCTGCCCGCCGACCTCAACCGCTACGCGAGCGCATTGTCCGACGTGCCCGACGTCGCGTCGGTGTCCGCGCCCGGAGGCACCTTCGTCTCCGGCCGGCACGTGGGTCCGCCGTCGGCCGCGACCGGGTTCGCCGACGGCAGCGCCTACCTGACCGTCGCGAGCGATGCGCCACTGTTCAGCGACGCGTCCGAGGCGCAACTCGATGCGCTGCACGGCGTACCCGCGCCGGCCCAGGTGCAGTTGACGGGCACTGCTCAAGTCAACCGGGACAGCTCCGAGGCCATCACGTCGCGGTTGCCGCTCGTGCTCGGAGTGATCGCGGCCATCACCTTTGTGCTGCTGTTCCTGCTCACCGGCAGCGTCATCCTGCCGCTGAAAGCCTTGGTGCTCAACGTGTTGTCGCTGTCCGCGGCGTTCGGCGCCCTGGTCTGGATCTTCCAGGACGGCCACCTCGGTGCGCTCGGCACCACGCCCACCGGGACGCTGGTCGCGAACCTGCCCGTGCTGTTGTTCTGCATCGCGTTCGGGTTGTCGATGGACTACGAAGTGTTCTTGGTCTCCCGGATCCGCGAGTACTGGCTGCAGACGGGCCAGACCCGCCAGGACAGTGCCCAATTTGCTCCTCGCGTGCGCAATGCCAAATCTGCTCCTCGCGTGCGCAATGACGAGGCCGTCGCGCTCGGTCTGGCCCGCACGGGCCGCGTGGTGACCGCGGCGGCGCTGCTGATGTCGATCTCGTTCGCCGCACTCATCGCCGCACAGGTCGCGTTCATGCGCATGTTCGGGCTCGGACTGACCCTGGCGATCCTCGTCGACGCGACGCTGGTCCGGATGCTGCTGGTCCCCGCCACGATGCACGTGATGGGCCGGTGGAACTGGTGGGCTCCCGCGCCGCTGGCCCGGCTCCATCGACGCATCGGTATCAGCGAATCCGGAGAGCCGCCGACCGACAACCGCCAGCGGGTAGCGGCCGGTGTGGCGGACACTGAATAACGTGTCGATCGAACCGCTCAAGCGCCGGCGTGCCCCCCGCGGATCAGGTGAACTGCTGCGCGAGGAGATCCTCGACGCGGCCACCGACCTGCTGCTGGAAACCGGGCATGCCAAGTCGATGTCGATCCGGTCGGTCGCCCAGCGCGTGGGCGTCACGCCGCCATCGATCTATCTGCACTTCGCCGACAAGGACGCGTTGCTCGACGCGGTGTGCGCGCGCTATTTCGAGAAGCTCGACGAAGAGATGCAGCGGCTGGCCGCCGACCACACCTCGACCGTCGACGTGCTACGGGCTCAGGGCCTGGCCTATGTGAGCTTCGCGCGGCGGACCCCGGAGCTGTACCGGCTCGCGACGATGGGCGAAGGCCGGCCGGGCAGCGACGTCGACATGACGCTGAACAGCTCGGCATTCGTGCACATGCGCACCTCGGTGGAAAACCTTATGGCCGAAGGGATCTACCCGCAGGGCGACGCCACCACGATGGCCCTGGAACTGTGGACGGCAGCGCACGGCGTGGCGGCGATGCTGATCTCCAAACCGTATCTGCCCTGGGGTGACGCCGAAGAGTTCACCGACCGCGTGCTGCGGGCCGTGTGCCTCGGGCAGATCATGTCGGGCATCATCGGGACCGACCTCTCACCCCAGGAGTCGGTCGCACGGTTGAAGGGATTCGCCGATGAGTAGCACCAGCACCGTGGACAACCCGTTCTTCGCCAGAATCTGGAAGACCCTGTCGAACTACGAACCGGAATCGCTACGGCGGCTGCGGGCCGAGAACCTGGCCGGGTTGACCGGTCGGGTGCTGGAGGTCGGGGCCGGCACAGGCACAAACTTCGAGTTCTACCCCACGACCGTCGACGAGGTGGTGGCCATCGAACCCGAGCACCGGCTGGCCGCGGTGGCCCGCCAGGCCGCCGTCAGCGCGCCCGTAAAGGTGACCGTGACCGGAGAGACCGTCGAACAATTCGGCAGCGCAGAGCCTTTCGACGCAGTGGTCTGCTCGCTGGTGCTGTGTTCGATCGAGGATCCCGACACCGTGCTGCAACAGCTGTTCTCCGCGCTGCGGCCGGGTGGAGAGTTGCGCTACCTCGAACACGTCGCCAGCACGGGTTACCGGGAACCGTTGCAACGCCTCGCCGACGCCACGATCTGGCCCCGGCTGCTGGGCAACTGCCACACCCACCGGCACACCGAGGAGAACATCACGGCTGCCGGCTTCGCGGTCGAGGGCGCGCGCCGCGAATGGACCATGCCGAGTTGGGTGCCCGTGCCCGTGTCGGAGTTCGCGATCGGGCGCGCGGTACGGCCGGCCTAGCGCCGACGGCTAGCCCAACAGCGCAGGCAGGCGCTGGAGGAGGCCCGGTAGAGCGGTCGCGGCGGTCTCGCGCAGCGACACCGTGGCGGCGTCCGAAAGCGGTGTGCGCTCGGGATTGATCTCGATGACCGCGGTTCCCGTGGCCAGCGCGGCCTCGGGAAGCCCGGCGGCGGGGTACACGACAGAACTCGTGCCGACCACGACCACCAGGTCGGAGTTGCTGACGGCCAGCACCGAACGCTGCCAGG
The DNA here is from genome assembly GCF_010727475.1 of Mycolicibacterium mageritense. Classification (NCBI taxonomy): domain Bacteria; kingdom Bacillati; phylum Actinomycetota; class Actinomycetes; order Mycobacteriales; family Mycobacteriaceae; genus Mycobacterium; species Mycolicibacterium mageritense. Next base: position 508,047 of record NZ_AP022567.1, on the reverse strand, counting down.
CGTCATCGGGCAGTGCTTCGCCGAACCACACCACATTCGGCCGGATCAGGCCGCCGCAGAAGCACTGCGGCGGCTCGACCGCCTCGATCGGCTCGGGCATCTCCGGGAGATCCCCCTCGAACGGGGAACCGCAAGCATCGCAACGGAATTCGAACAGGCTGCCGTGCAGGTGGTAAACCTTGGTGCTGCCCGCGCGCTCATGCAGGTTGTCGACGTTCTGCGTGACGACGTGCACGTCGGCGTAGTCCTGCCACGCCGCCACGGCGCGGTGACCGTCGTTCGGTTCGACCGCGGCCATCATGTAATGCCGCCACAGATACCAGGCCCACACCTTCTCGGGATGGCGCTCCCAGCCGTCTGTGCTGGAGATCTCGTAAGGGTCGACCTTGGCCCACAGGCCTGTCTCGACGTCGCGGAATGTGGGCACGCCGCTTTCCGCCGAGATGCCGGCACCGCTGAGCACAGTCACTTGCACGTCACCAACGTAGCGGCTTTGAGTGATACTGAGCACGTGGTCGAGTTGGGGGAGTGGGTCCGATTGGACCCGGATGCGGACAAGGCGTTGTTCGACCAGCTGAGGGTCCAGATCATCGACGGCATTCGCGATGGTCGGCTGCCACCGGGTACCCGGTTGCCGACCGTTCGCGATCTCGCCGGACAGATCGGCCTCGCGGTGAACACGGTGGCCCGGTCGTATCGGGAATTGGAGGCCGCGGGGGTGCTGGAGACGCGGGGGCGGTACGGCACGTTCGTCGCACGCGCCGATCCGGCCGACGCCGCGATGGCGGCTGCCGCGAGCGCGTTCGCCGAGACGGCCCGGACGCTGGGCATCGGCAAATCCGACGCGTTGCGCTACCTGGATGCGGTGTTCGACTAACCCGTCCAGCGCAGCACGCCGAGGGCGACCGCGACGTCGACGGTGTTCTCGGCGAGCGGGCGCGGCAGCATCTCGTCAGCCCGGGCCATGCGTCGCAGCAGGGTGTTGCGATGCGTGTACAGCCGGGCGGCGGCGTGCGACGCGTTGCACTGTTCGTCGATGAAAACCCGTACGGTTTCCCGTAATTCGGGGCCGGCCGATTCGAAGTCGCCCAGTACGCGGTTGACGAATGCGGTTGCCCGGTCTGGTTCGGCGGTCACTAGCGCGATCAACTCGATGTCGGTGAACGTGGCCAGCTGTTGAGGCGAGTGCAACCGTGCCATCATCTGTTGCGTCGTGATCGCGTCGAAGTGGCTGCGCCGGAATCCGTCGACGCCGTCACCCGTGGAGCCGATCGCGATACGCACGTCGTCGGCCAGTGCGGGCACCTCGCCGGCCGCCGCGCCGTGTGCCCACACCCACCGGGTTGCGGCGCTCGCAAGCACGCTCAGCGGCCGCGGGTCACCGCACGCATGCCCGAATGCCTCTGCCGCCCGGTCGAGCCTGGCCAGGTCGCCTTCTGGCTGCTCGCTCCAGATGACCGCCGCGGTGTGGGTGCCGGTCAAGGCGTAGCCGAGCCGGCTCTCCGCGCGCCTGCGGGTGATCGGCGCGCCGTCGAGCAGCAAGGCGACGGTCTCCCGCCGCTCGGCGTGCGTGCCGCGCGTGAGTTCGTCGCGCTCGAGCTCGATCTGCTCGGCGATGCCGGCCAGGGTCGCGTCGACGAAGGCGCTGATCGATCGCGAGCACACGTCGAGCAGCTCATGCAGTTCCGCGGGCTCGGACGTGAGCTCGAAGGCGATCTCCATGAGGCGACGCCAGGCCACCCCTTCGCCGACCCGGTAGGCGTCGAGCGGGAAGGCGTTGAAGGCGCCGCGGCGCACCAGTTCGCGCGCGATGCTCAGCGGTTCGGGCCCGGTGTTGGGCGGTACGGGTGCGCCGGGGTCACGCACGTTGGCCGCGCCCCAGAAGTACAGGTTGGCGCGGTTGCTGCGGCTGACGGCCGCCGCGAGCTCGGGGTCAGACGCGACCAGCGGACTCGCGGCCAGCACGGCGTGATCGAGTTCGTCCAGCCATTCCGGCCGGGCATTCACGACGATCTGCGCGCACTGCCGGATCAGCTCCCTGACCCGCGGCGACGGCGGCTTCCAGGTCATCCGCCCACCATAAGGCGGTGGTGCACATTGCACCGCTAAACCAGGAAAAGTGAGAAGTTCTGCCCTTGGATCGGTGGGCCGTACCCGCGACGATCGTCACTACCACTTTCGCTCACCCGACAGGAGCCCTCGACATGTCCGACCTCGAACACGTCGACGTATTGATCATCGGCGCCGGCATCTCCGGCATCGGGGCCGCCTACTACCTGCAGGCCGAGCACCCGGGCCGCAGCTACGCGATTCTCGAGGCCCGCGGCGCGACCGGCGGCACCTGGGATCTGTTCCGCTACCCCGGGATTCGTTCGGACTCCGATCTGCACACGTTCGGGTACGAGTTCAAGCCGTGGCGCGACGAGCACGCGATCGCCACCGCCGACAAGATCTTGGCCTACCTGCGGGAGACGGTGTCGGAGAACCGAATCGACCGCAACATCCGCTTCCACCACAAGGTGCTCGGGGCGGCGTGGGACTCGGCGCAAGCCCGGTGGACGGTTGATGTGGAACGCGCCGACACCGAGGAACTCGTCCAGATCTCTGCCAACTGGCTGTTCTGCGGCGGCGGGTACTACCGCTACGACCAGGGATTCACGCCGCACTTCGAGGGCACCGAGCGGTTCACCGGCCGCATCGTGCACCCCCAGCACTGGCCCGAGGATCTGGATTACGCAGGCAAGAAGGTCGTCGTGATCGGCAGCGGTGCGACCGCTGTGACGCTCGTGCCGTCGATGGCGCCGACCGCCGGGCACGTGACCATGCTGCAGCGGTCGCCGACCTACGTGCTGCCCGTTCCGGCCAAGGACACCTTCGCCAACACCGCCAAGCGGCTGCTCGGCGACGCGCGGGGCTATGCGCTGACCAGGCGCAAGAACATCATCAAGCAACGTGCGGTCTACACGCTGTGCCAGAAGTATCCGACCGCGGCGCGCCGGCTGATCCGCAAGGTCAACGCCGCCCAGCTGCCCGCCGGTTACCCCGTCGACGAACACTTCTCGCCGCATTACAACCCGTGGGATCAGCGGCTGTGCGCGGTGCCCGACGGCGACCTGTTCACGGCCATCAGCAATGGCAGCGCCTCGGTGGTCACCGACCGGATCGTCACCTTCACGGAGCGTGGCATCCTGCTGGAATCGGGGCGTGAGCTTGAGGCCGACATCATCGTCACCGCGACCGGATTGAACGTCCAGCTGTTCGGCGGCATGACCCTGACTGTCGACGGTGAACCCGTCGAGCTGCGAAACACCGTGGGCTACAAAGGCATGATGCTCTCGGGCGTGCCGAACTTCGTCTTCGCGTTCGGCTACACCAACTCGTCGTGGACGCTCAAGGTCGGGCTGCTGTGCGAACACTTCTGCCGCATGCTGACGCACATGGACGACAAGGGTTTTGACACCGCGCGTCCTGAGTTCCCCGGTGGCCCCACCCGTCCGCTGCTGGACTTCGGGGCCGGTTACGTGCAGCGCGTCGTCGACGAACTGCCCCGCCAGGGCGTCGACGGTCCGTGGCTCATGACGATGAACTACACGCTGGACGCCGAGACGCTGCGTCGCGGGCCGGTCGAGGATCCCGCGCTGCGGTTCGGGAAGGCGCTTGCGACGGTTTAACCGAATTCCAGCAGCGTCATCACGGGCCGTACCGGGTCCAGCAGGGGCAGCCGCTGCATGGCCCACATGATGGAGTTGAGGATCGCGCCGCGGCCGGCCGGCATCGGCAGGTCGTGGACGGCCCGCACGCCCGGCACGGTGTTGACCAGATCGGCGGCCTGCGCCGGGGTCAGGCTGAAGGGCATCGGGGGAACCTTGTACCGCAACGACGTTCGCATGCCCGTGCGCGCCCAGGCCGCGAACCACGCGGGCGGCAGGTCGAACATCATCTGACCGCCGGGGAATCGTTGCGCACATTCGCGGATGAGACCCATCGCCTCCTCGGGCTGCAGATACATCAGCAGCCCTTCCGCGGTGATGAACACGCCCTGATCGGTGTCGACGCGGTCCATCCAGCTGTAGTCCAGCGCCGACTGCGCACACATCTGCACGCGGTCCGACGGTGGCAGCAACTTCCGTCGCAGCTCGACCATGGGTGGCAGATCGACTGTCAGCCAGCGAAACTCGTGGCCGACACCGGAGTCGTCAAGGCGGTAGAAGCTGGTCTGGAGCCCCTCGGCCAGCGCCACCACGGTGGCTCGTGGATGGTCGCGCAGATAGCTGCGCGTCGTACGGTCGAAGATCTTTGCCCGCAGCGCCATGTCCTGACGGCGGGTGTAGCCGAACTTGGCGAAATCGAAGTCGATCGAGTCGACCAACTGCACCGCCATGGGGTCGTCGAGGATCCGGTCGGGGCGGCGAGCCTCATGGGCGCGCACCTGCAGCGTCAGCAACGCCGTCTCGGAAACCCCGGTCAGGGCCACCTTGGTGCGCTGCGTGGCGGGCGAATTCGTCGTCACCAGCCCGAATGTACCGAACCGGCCGTCAGCGCAGGACTTTGTCCAGCGTGCGCAGGTTGCGGGTGGTCGTCGACGACTTGTACCGCTTCTTGCCCATGGTCTTGCCGATCGTGCTGCCGAGGGTGGCGCTACGCGCGACCTGCCAGTAGAGCACCCCGTCGCCGCGTCGCATCTTCTCCTGCGCGCCCGGCTTCAATGCGGCGAGCTCGTCGAGCAGTTCGGCATCGCTGACGAACGTCACGTAGGAGTGATGCCCTTCGACCTCGCGCTCGAACGGATAGGCGGCGGATATCGCCGCCAGGGTCTTGATGTCGTAGACCAGCACCCACGCCTCGTAGCCGAAGGCGTCCCGCAACGCCTTCTCGGCCACGCTGCGGACCTTGGCTGCGCTGGATCCGCTGTCCAGCAGGACATTTCCACTGGCGAGGATGGTGCGCACTTCGCTGAACCCGGCCTCGGTGAGTGTGTGCGCCACGTCGGCCATCTTGAGGTTCACGCCGCCGACGTTGACGCCGCGCAGGAATGCGGCATAACGGGTCACGGCATCTGAGTGTAGGGACGCCGCGCTACTTGCTGAGCAGATCCTCCAGGTCCGTGTCCGATGTCGTGGTGATGACCTGGAGCACCCGCTGAAAATTCGGGGAATGCGCCGACACGATCGACGTGTGGTTGTCGCCGGGGAGCATCTCGACGGCCGCGCGCCCGCCGCGGTGCTTGACCGCGTCGACATAGCGCTGCGAATTGGCGGGCGCCACCACACTGTCCCGCGTGCCGTGCATCGCGATCACCGGCACCGACGGATCGATGTTCTGGATCGGGTCGACGGATGCGTAGCGCTCGGGCACGTCGCGCGGGCTGCCGCCGAGCACGGTGACGATGTGACGGTCACCGTGCTCGGCCGCGTACACCATGTCGAGCGGACCGGCCAGCGAGATGACGCGCGTCGGCCGGAACGCGGGCCGCGAACCGACCTCGTCGTCCCGCAGGTTGTGCCGGGTGCCCGACCACACCGCGAGTTGTCCTCCGGCGCTGTGGCCCACGACGAGTTCATCGTCGAGCGTCAGCTGCGGGTACTTCCTGTCCACCTCGACGATGTAGTCGAGGGCGCGCGCGACGTCATGGAACGTGGTCGGCCAGCCACCGCCCGAGCCGACGCGGCGATACTCGACGTTGTAGACCGCCATGCCTCGGCCGGCGAGTTGTCGGGCCAGGCCCTCGAACACGCTCGCGCCGAGTTCGCTCTGCCACGCGCCGCCGTGGATCAGCACGACCAGCGGGATGGTGTCCACCCGCTGCGGGCCGGCAGGCAGATACAGATCGGCCCAGTTCTGCTGCGTGTCGGCCCGGTCATCGGTCGGATACCTGAAGCGTTCCACGGTGATCTCGGTGAGTGTGACCACCTCGGGCATCGGTGTGGTGACCGGTTCTGACGACCCGCTCGCGCACGCGGGCGCCAGTAGGGCGGCCAGTGCGAGCGCGGCGGCCAGCCAGGTGTTGCGCAATGACCCTCCTAGCCGAACTCCAAAACTGTGATCCCGGGCCGCATTCGGTCCAACACTCATCGAGTCGATGGTAAAGACGTAGGCTCGGATCATGGGGCGCCAGGTATTCGACGACAAGCTGTTGGCCTTGATCAGTGGGAATTCGCTGGGCGTACTGGCGACCATCAGACAGGACGGGCGGCCACAGCTGTCCAACGTCTCGTATCACTTCGATCCGCGGGCCGTCGTGATCCAGGTGTCCATCACCGAGTCCCGGGCCAAGACCCGCAACCTCCGTCGTGACCCGCGAGCGTCCATCCACGTCAGCTCCGACGACGGTTGGTCGTACGCCGTTGCGGAGGGCGACGCCATCCTCACCCCGCCTGCCGCGTCACCGGACGACGACACGGTCGAGGGGCTGATTGCGTTGTACCGCAACATCGCCGGTGAGCACCCTGATTGGGACGATTACCGACGGGCGATGGTCGACGATCGCCGGGTGCTGCTGACGCTGCCCGTGTCGCACGTCTACGGCATGCCGCCGGGCCTGCGGTAAAGCGCGTGACGTGTCCGGCTGAATCGCGCTACGCTGCGGCGTATGGCTGACACACCGGAAGACGACACCAAACGTAAGTTCCGGGAGGCGCTGGAGCGCAAGAAGGCGAAGTCGTCCGGAGGCGCGGCCCACAAGGACGGCGGAAGCAACCAACCCCGGGCGCACGGCCCCGTCGAGAATCGGCGCGAGTTCCGCCGCAAGAGCGGTTAATCCTCAGGGAGTCCATCAACGCCGAGGATTGCAGTCACCCAGCGGCTGTGATCCTCGGCGTTGATGGTTATCCACAGGTCGCCGGATGGCTCTGGCGGCCGCAGCGCCCGTCGATGAGTATCGAGGCTGTGGACATCGACCACATGCTTCGGCAACAGGACGGGGTGATCTCGCGTCGGCAAGCACTGGCCGCGGGGCTGGTGCAGCACGACATCCGGCGCTTTCTCAGACGCAACGAGTGGGCGCGGGTGCACGCCGGCGTGTACATCAATCACACCGGGCCGCTGACGTGGTTGCAACAAGCCTGGGCTGCAGCGCTTTACGCGGCTCCGGCAGCGTTGTGCTTCGAATCCGCGTTGGGAGACGAAGCGTCGCCTGTTCACGTCGCGATCGCGCGAGATCGCGCGGCATTGGCAGAGCCGGCGGGAGTCCGCATTCACCATCTCGCGCACCTCGAGGAGCGGGTTCTGTGGAACGTCGGTCCACCGAGGATGCGCTACGACGAAGCAGCGCTCGACGTCGCCTGCCGCGCTGACTCCGAACTCGATGCCATCGCTGTTCTGGCCAATGCATGCCAATCTCGGCGTACCACGGCACAGCGGCTGCTCGATGTTCTCGATTCCCGCGGGCGGGTGCGCCGCCGCCGATGGTTGCGCGGGGTGCTCGTCGACATCGCCGACGGTACGTGTTCGGTACTCGAACATGGCTATCTTGTTCGCGTCGAGCGGCCGCACGGTTTACCCCGCGCCGCACGTCAGAAGCGATCGGTGTCGTCCGTCGGCGTCTGCTACCGCGATGCCGAGTACGGCGAACGGCTCGTCGTCGAACTCGACGGGCGGGTGTTTCACGATTCGGCGACCCGGCGAGATGCGGACTTCGAGCGAGATCTCGATGCCGCGGTCGATGGCCGGGCGACCGTCAGGTTGTCGTATGGACAGGTTTTCCGTCGGCCATGCCGGACGGCGGACAAGCTTGTTCAGGTGCTGCGGCGGCACGGCATGGCCGTGGTCGGACAGCCATGTGGCGCGGAATGCGAGTTCGGCAGGCTCGACCGCGCCGCATAGCCATCAACGCCGAGGATCGCAGTCACCCAGCGCCTGTGATCCTCGGCGTTGATGCCAACCAGCGGGCCGCGACCAGGGCGGCCAACATGACGGCCACGCAGTAGATCCCCTGGTCCTTGAGCCCCCAGGCCACCGAGGTCAGCGTCGCGGCGCCCGCGATGCACAGCAGCAAACCGACTGCGGCGCTGCGGGTTCCGGTGGTGGTGACGGCGCCGCCGTCCCACAGCGGAAGTGGGTTGTTCTCCAGCGGCCGCAGCGCGACGAACACCATCGCCACCAGCGCGGCCATGAGCGCGAGCTGCAATACCGACAGTGCGACGAAGCCCGGAGTCGAGGGGTCATAGCGGTCGAGGCCCAGGTAGTCGAACACCACGTGCGTGGCCAGCAGCAGCGGCATGTGCCACAGGTACAGCGTCATCGCGCCGGAGTTGCCGATCGCGGCCAGCCACCAGACCCGCGGCCGCTGCGCCCACCGCGCGATGGCAGGCGCGGCGGCAATCGCGAACGCGCACATCATGATCGCGTGCCCGGCAAGCAGCAGCGAAGGCGGCGTCATGTTCTTGAGGTGCTGAGATTCGATGCCGACCAGGCTCAGCTCGTACGGGCCGAAGGCCAGCAGCGCGATGTTCACCCCGAGCATGCCGAGGCCGATCTTCAGGGCCGCGGCGCTCGAGAGCAGCTGACGGCGGTAGGCGACCCCGAACATGCCCGGGATCAGCCACACCACGGTGTTGAGGTAGCCCAGCGACGTGTATCCGTCGATGTTGATGCGGACTGCGTCTATCACTGCGATGAATGCGTACGTACCGATCACCGCGCTCGCCAGCTGCGCGGGGGTGGTGATGCGGGCCAGCAGTGGTACCGCGGCCAGCACCAGGACATAAGCTCCCAGGAACCACAGCAGCTGGATCGAGATCCCCGCGATCGGCTCGTAGATGTGTTCGGGCAACACGAACCGCAGCACCGCCAGGGCGGCGGCCCAGAACCCCAGGTAGTAGAACACCGGACGGTAGAGCCGCGTGCACCGCTTGAGCAGCCAGCCACCCCAGGATGCGCCGGGCCGCCACGACTGGACGGAAGCGGCCACGCCGGCGAAGAAGAACAGCGGCATGATCTGGAAGATCCAGGTCAGGGCCTGGAACACGGTGGAGGCCGTGAGCAGGTTGCTCCAGATGAACACATCGTCGCGGATGGTGCTGGTGGCCATGATGGTGTGGCCGAACACCACGCCGACCAACGACACGATACGGATCACGTCGATCGCGCGGTCCCGGCCGGCCGGGGTCTGCGCCTCGACTTCGGCGGGGGTGGGGAACAGGGCGGCCTTCGGGGCGCGCGTGGTGACAGCACTGGTCATGGCTAGTAACGCTAAGGCCGCCGCGGCGCGTCCGATCTAGGTAGAAGCACTCAAATTGGTGGTCGCAGCCCGTTTCTGGCGGGATTCCTCGACCAGGATCGCCACCAGACACACCGCGGCGAGCACCGCGACGGCGATCGCGAACACCACGCCCGCAGTGCGCAGACCCCAGTCCTCAGCGGCCAGGCCTTCGCCCACGACCGGCAGGGACAGCGCGATGTAGGCGACCACGAAGTACGTCGAGCTGACCTCGGCGCGGCGGTCGGCCGGAGCCTTCTCGGCGACCGCGGCAAGCCCGCGACTGAAGCTCATGCCCTGTCCGGCACCCGACACCACGGCGGCCGCGAGCAACGCCGCAAGCGACGAAAAGTACAGTGCCGCAGACAGAATCACCATGCCCACGATGAGCAGCGCGCAACCCAGCGCAACCGCCCGGCCGGTGGGGACGCGATTGACCACGACCTGGGTGACGGCCGAGGCCGCGAAGATCGAGCACGCGATGGCGCCGGCAACGGCGTGGTTGTCGATTCCGATCACGTCGGCCAGGAACGACGGCGCGACGGCGGTGTACATGCCGGTCACCGTGAACCCGGCGAACGCGGCCAGCGCCGCGATGGCGAACACCGTCCGAACCTCGGCGGGCACCGAAAGGCGCTGCAGACCGATGCGACCGGTGCGGGCCGAGGTCTCCGGTGCGACGAACACCGCGACGCCTGCGAGAACCGCCAGCACGATGTGCACGATGAACGGCAGGTGCAGCGGATGAGGTGCGTATTGCACGAGCAGACCCGCGACGAGCGGGCCCGCGCCGAGACCACCGATGTTGACCACCGTCGCGACCGCCGCGGCGCGGCTGTGCCAGGACGGCGGTGCCGCCTCGATGACGGCCACGGTAGCGGTGCCCGCGAACACGCCCGCCGAAAGGCCGGACAGCACGCGTGCCACGAGCAGCACCGGAACCGAGTCCGCGACCAGGAACACCGCCGCACTGGCGAGGGCGAATGCGATCCCGGCGAGCAGCACAGGCCGTCGGCCGAGCACGTCGGACCACCGGCCGAACACCAGGAGTGCGAACAGCACCCCGCCCGCGTAGGTCGCGTAGATGACGGTCGTGGTCAGGACCGCGAAATGCATCTCCTGCGCGTAGAGCGCATACATCGGAGTCGGCAGCGTGGTGCCGATCATGATGGCTGCGAAGGCGTAGGCGAGGAGGGCGAAAGACATTCGGCGGCGCACAGTTCACGGTAGCGAGCAGACGCAGAAGTCCCCCAAACCACGTGGTTTGGGGGACTTTCGCGACTGCTCGCCGGATTAGTGCGCGATCGCCTTCTCGGCTCCCACACCGGTCAGCGAGCGCACCTCCATCTCGGCGTTGCGTTCCGGGTTGCCGGTGTCCTTTGAGGTCAGCGTGCCGACCACACCCAGGACGAAGGCCAGCGGGATCGACACGATGCCCGGGTTGGCCAGCGGGAACCATGCGAAGTCCAGGCTCGGGAACATCGCCTTCGGCGTGCCGGACACCGCGGGCGAGAACACGATCAAGATGATCGTGGACAGCAGGCCGCCGTACATGCTCCACAGCGCGCCCCGCGTGTTGAAGCGCCGCCAGTACAGCGAGTACACGATCGTCGGCAGGTTGGCCGCGGCCGCGACGGCGAAGGCCAGGGCGACCAGGAACGCGATGTTCTGGCCGTTGGCCAGGATGCCCAACACGATCGCCAACACGCCGAGGACCACCGCGGTGATCCGGGAAACCCGAACCTGCTCTTCCTCGGTGACGTTGTGGCCCTTCATGACGCTGGCGTAGACGTCGTGTGCGAACGACGCCGAGGCCGTGATGGTCAGGCCCGCGACGACGGCCAGGATGGTCGCGAAGGCCACCGCCGAGATGATGCCGAGCAGCACGACACCGCCGAGTTCCAGCGCCAGCAGCGGTGCGGCCGAGTTCTCCTTGCCCGCGGCCGACAGAATGCGGTCAGGGCCGACAATGGCCGCGGCGCCGTATCCCAGCACCAGCGTGAACAGGTAGAACGCGCCGATCAAGGCGATGGCCCAGACCACCGAACGACGGGCTTCCTTGGCGGTCGGCACGGTGTAGAAGCGCATCAGGACGTGCGGCAGACCCGCGGTGCCCAGCACGAGCGCCAGGCCCAGCGACAGGAAGTTGATCTTCGACGTGGTCGAGCCGCCGTACTGCGCGCCGGGCGCGAGCACGTCGCGGTTGGCCACGCCTTCCGTGGTGGCCCCGGAGATCGCGGACTGGGCGCTGCCGAGGATCTCGGAGAAGTTCAGCCCGAACTTGGCCAGCACCATGAACGTCATCAACGCGGCACCGGTGATCAGCAGCACGGCCTTGATGATCTGCACCCATGTGGTGCCCTTCATGCCGCCGACCAGGACGTAGACGATCATCAGCACGCCGACGACCGCGATCACCACGCTCTGGCCGAGCGTGCTCTTGACGTTGAGCAGCAGCGCGACCAGGCCGCCGGCCCCGGCCATCTGGGCCAGCAGGTAGAACAGCGACACCGTCAGCGTCGTGGTGGCCGCGGCCAACCGGACGGGACGTTGCTTGAGCCGGAAGCTCAGCACGTCGGCCATGGTGAATCTGCCCGTGTTGCGCAGCAATTCGGCCACCAACAGCAGGGCCACCAGCCAGGCGACCAGGAAGCCGATCGAGTACAGGAAGCCGTCATAGCCGTACACGGCGATGGCCCCGGCGATGCCGAGGAAGCTGGCCGCCGAGAGATAGTCACCGGCGATGGCGATGCCGTTCTGCGGGCCGGAGAACGCGCGGCCGCCGGTGAAGAACTGGTCGGCCGACCGGTTGTTGCCGCTGGCCCGGATCACCACGAACATCGTGACGACGACGAACGCGCCGAAGATCGCGATGTTGGCGATCGGGTTGCCGACCGAGTCTGCGGCTGCGACGAGGGTGTTCACTGAGCGTCTCCTTCGAGCCGTTCGCGGATGGCGGCAGCCCGCGGGTCCAGCTCGCGGTTGGCGAACCGGACGTAGATGCCGGTGATGACGAATGTGGTGACGAATTGCCCCAGGCCGAGCAGCAGCCCGACGTTGATGTTGCCGATGACCTTGATGGCCATGAACTCGTGGGCGAACGCCCCCAACACCACGTAGAGGGTATACCAGAGCAGGAAGAACGCCGTCATGGGGAAGACGAACCGGCGTAGCTTGCTGCGTAGCTCCTGGAACTCGGGGCTGGCCTGAGCGGCGAGGAACTGCTCGCCGCTCGGCGCGGGTCGGGCGGGTAGGTCGGTTTCGGGCACCGGGTGACTCCTGACGTCGACTGTGAACCAGCTGGGAATCGAACTTAATTGAGATGTGGATCACAAAACGGCTTGCGTGGCGGCCATACGCCGAAGCCGGGCAGTGCTGCGCTGAGCGGTCGGTCGGTGACGATGAGCGGTCGCCGGAGAAGTCAGCCCCGCGGGAGCCGTTCGACTCCCATGCCAAGGCGTTCCGGCACGTGCATGCGCGCGAAGATCTGCGCCACATTCGGTGTCGCGCGCGTGAATCGGCTGACCACGATCATGGTCACGAAGGCCAGCGGAACGCTGACCGCCGCCGGGTAGCCCACCATCACCGCGGGCCAGCCGCCGAGCACGGTCTCGTCGACGCCTCCGGCGATGGCGACCAGGACCGCGGTGCCGCACACCGCGCCGCCGACCACCAGGCCGCATGCCGCACCGGCCGCGGTCAGACCGCGCCACCAGATGCCGAGCACCAGCAGCGGGCACAGCGTGGACGCCGCGACCGCGAACGCCAGGCCGACGCTGCGGGACAGTTCGAGCCCGGACACCACCAGCGACAACGGAATTGGGATGAGGCCGCCGATCACGGCAGCCACGCGGAAATCGCGCACCCGGCCGCGCAGCACATCGGTGGCCAGCGCACCGGCGATGCTGACCAGCAAGCCTGACGATGTCGCCAGGAACGCGGCGATCGCGCCCGCCGCCACCAGCGCGGCCAGCAACTGGCCCAGCACTCCGCCGATCGCCGAGCCCGGCGCCAGCAGCACCGCGGCGTCGGCCGTCCCGGTGATCAGTAATTGCGGCACATACAACCGGGAGAACACCCCGAGCAGCGTCGGGAACAGATAGAACAGCGACACCAGTGCGATCACCGCCAATGCCGTCCGGCGCGCGGCCCGCCCGTCGGGATTGGTGTAGAACCGCACCAGCACGTGCGGCAGGCCCATGGTGCCCAAGAACGTCGCGACGATGATCGACATCACCTGATACAGCGGGTGGCCGCCGCCGAGCCCGCCGCCCGAGGCGATCCACTCTGTCCCGGTGCTCGGCGTACCCGCGACGACGGGTGTGGCGGCGCCGGCCGCGAGCGTGAGGGTCGTGCCCTTGCCCAGCGTGTGCTCGCCGGGAGCACCGAACGTCGCGGTGTCGACGTGACGGCCGTCGAGCGTTCCGGACACCGTGATGCCCGCCGGTTCGACGACCTGGACCACCACATCGGTGTCGACGGCGACCGTGGTCTGGTGCTGCACGCTCGGCGGTAGCGGCCCGCCGAGTTCGCCACGGTCGCTGACGAACAAGCCCAGCAGGGCGAGCGCCGGGATCGCAATCGCGGTGAGCTTGAGCCAGTACTGGAAGGCCTGCACGAACGTGATCGAACGCATGCCGCCTGCCACCACATTGGCGATGACGATGGCGCCCACCAGCAACGGCCCGACCCAAACCGGCATGCCGAGAAGCGTTTTCAGGGCGAGCCCGGCGCCCTGGTATTGGGGCGCCAGATAGAACACGCAGATCATCACCACGACGAGCATCGCGACTCTGCGCAATCGTGGTGAGCCCAGCCGGAACTCGGCGAAGTCGGGCACCGTGTAGGCGCCGGACCGGCGCAGCGGAGCGGCCACGAACAACAACAGGCCCAGGTAACCCGCCGTGAAGCCGACCGGGTACCACAGTGCATCGGCGCCGTACTTGGCGATCAGCCCGGCGACGCCGAGAAAGGATGCCGCGGACAGGTATTCGCCGGAGACCGCCGCAGCGTTCCAGCGCGGCCCGACGCTACGGGACGCGACGAGGAAGTCGGATGTGGTGCGGGAGAACCTGACGCCGTACGCGCCGATGGCCACGGTGGCGACCGCCGCCGCGAGCAGGGCGACCGCGGTCAGCGGGGAGCCGGTCACGGCTCGCTGTCGACGACTCGGACGAAGTCCCGCTCGGCCTGCTCGGCCAGCCGAACATAGAGTCGTCCCACGCCGTAGAGCAGGGGATAGACCAGCCCGGCCAGGATCAGCCAGTTGAGCCGGATGCCGAAGACGTTGAGATCGGCCAACTCCGGGACCGTCGCGTTGAGCACCACGAGAGTTACCACCGTCGCGACGACGACCGACGCCAACCGCAACGCGAGCCCGAGCTGGGCCCTGACCAACCCGCGCACCAGGGCGTCGCCGACCTGGGTCTGTTCCTGAACCTCGATACGTGTCCGCACCATCCGTGCGCCGCGCCGGTGGGCGAGTACGACGCGTTGCCGTTGTGGTCGTTCACTCATCGCTGCCCGCCGGTTTGAGGTTGCGCAGCGGGTCGCGCACCAGGCGGTCCCGCAATTCGCGCGCCTGCCTGCGGCTCACGGGAAGCTCGACCGCGGGAGAGGCGCCGTTGGCCCTCATGCGCACGAGCACCGCGCCGTCGCTCGTGCGCAGGCCGGTCACCAGTCGAAGAGACACCAGATACGACCGGTGGATACGCTGGAAACCGTGGTCCCGCCAGCGGGTTTCCAAGGTGCTCAAAGGGATTCGGACCAGGTGTGCACCGGTGGCCGAGTGCAGGCGGGCATAGTCGCCCTCGGCCTCGACCCAGCCGATGCTGTCGCGGGGCACCAGGTGCGTGATGCCGCCGAGTTCGGCGGGCAGCACGTCGGAGTCCTGATCGTCCGGCGCAGCGGCCGGTTCGCTCGATTGCGCCGCACCCGAGCTGATCCGGCGTACCGCCTCGTCGAGCCGATTCTGCCGGATGGGCTTGAGCAGATAGTCGATGGCGCCGACGTCGAAGGCGGCGACGGCCTTGTCGTCGTGCGCCGTCACGAACACCACGGCCGGCTGGTGCGCGAAATTCCTTAGCACACCGGCTAGTTCGATACCCGACAAGCCGGGCATGTTGATGTCGAGGAACACCGCGTCGATGGTGTGCCGGTTGAGTTCGCGCAGCGCGGTCGTGGCGTCACTGGCCGTGTGGACGTGTGCGACGTCGGGATGCCGTCCCAGCAGGTAGGCCAACTCGTCGAGGGCGGGTGCTTCATCGTCGACCGCGAGCACGGTCAGGTTGGCGCTCACCCCACTGCACCTCCGCTGGCGCGCACCCCGGAACGGAACTTCGGTACCCGCATGATGACCTTGGTGCCCGCTCCGATCGCTGTCTCGACCACCAGACCGTAATCGTTGCCGAACGCCGCGCGCAGCCGATGGTCGACATTGGTCAGGCCGACGTGCGCGGACTGGTCGGTGCGGTCGGCCAGCGCGTCGCCCTGCGCCGAGCGCAGTTGGTCGGGGTCCATGCCTGCGCCGTCGTCCTCGACGGTGATCACGCAGTCGGTTCCGGCGTCGTGCGCCACGATCTCGACCGATCCGCCGCCCTGCCCGGCCAGTCCGTGCCGGACTGCGTTCTCCACCAGCGGTTGCAGGGCAAGGAACGGCACCACCACGTTGAGCACCTCGGGAGCCACCTGCAGCCGGACCTT
This sequence comes from Mycolicibacterium mageritense, assembly GCF_010727475.1. Taxonomy (NCBI): domain Bacteria; kingdom Bacillati; phylum Actinomycetota; class Actinomycetes; order Mycobacteriales; family Mycobacteriaceae; genus Mycobacterium; species Mycolicibacterium mageritense. Next base: position 492,149 of record NZ_AP022567.1, on the reverse strand, counting down.
GAGCGCGGCGCCGAACCTGGCCCGCTCCAGGGTGAGGTAGCGGTCGATGTTGCGCAGCTCCTCGGCCAGCGTCGTGTACTGGCCTGCCGCCCGGAACGAATAGCGGGTGAAATCGGCGAATTCCAGGATCAGTTCGCGGGCCCGGTCGGGATCGGTGCGCACGAACGACGCGATGGTGTTGAGCGCGTTGTAGATGAAGTGCGGGCTGATCTGCGCGCGCAGCGCGAGCACCTCGGCCCGGTCCAATCGCGCCCGCGACGCGTCGAGCTCCGCCAGTTCGATCTGGCTCGCGGCATAGCGGGCCACTTCGCCCACCGCGCCGAGCATGCCGGGCCCTGGTGTGCCGACCGTGACCACCACGAGCACGCCGAGCACGTCGCCGCCCTCGGTCAACAGCGGTTGGGCGACGACGGCCGTCGTCCGCACTTCCCGCAGCACCCGGCGCTGCCCGGCGATCGACTCCTTCGCCGTGGCGGCGCTGGTGTCGACCAGGTCGGGCACCCAGATCGCGGCGTCGCCCTGATCGCGCGCCAGCAGCGCCCCGTCGCTGTCGAACAGCGCGAGTCCTTCCGTGCCGGTGAGCCCGCGCAGGAACGGCGCGGCGGTCTGTGCGGAGTCGGTGTCGAGCCCACGACGCAGGGCCCGCGCGGCCAGCGACGCGGTGTGCAGCGCGGTGTGGACCGCGCGTTCGGTGGGGGTCGCGACGACGCGGCGGGTGCGCACCACCACGACGGCGGCCACCGCCGTCAGCATCAGCGCCAATGCCAGCGCAACCGCAACCTCGACCGACATCTTGCGGCCAACCTTAAACTGCGCTGATTACTGAACTTACTGAACCGGGCAGGCGTATTTTCTGGCCACGTCCATCACGCGCTCCTGTGCCCCGGGGCCGATGACTCCTTGCGCAGCCAGCTCCAAACCGATATAGCCCGGCAGCCCGCCGATGCACGCCTGATGGGCGACGCGCCACGCGGTGTCAGGGTTCAGGTGATAACCGTTTCGGTCGAGACCCTGCATGTACTCGTCGAATGCCGGCGTGCCCTGGTCCGGCACGGCATTGGCCGTGGCCGCCAAGGCGATGGCGGTGGCCATCGCTGCGAATAGAGGGGCAAGCACACGTCTCATGTCCATCTCCTATGGGCAGTTGTCGCGTACACGTTTGCACACTGCACCGACGGAGGCGTCAAAAAGCGAGGACGGATTGCTCCGCCACCGCGTGGTCCTAGACTGGCGACGTGGGAAAACTGCAGCTCGTTCAAGACCCGGCCGCCGACGCGTTGCTGGAGGACAACCCGTTCGCACTGCTGGTCGGGATGATGCTTGACCAGCAGATCCCGATGGAGACGGCGTTCGCCGGGCCCAAGAAGATCGCCGACCGCATCGGCGGCGTCGATGCGCGCCAGATCGCGGAATACAACCCGGACAAGTTCGTCGCGCTGTGCTCGGAAACCCCTGCCATTCACCGGTTTCCGGGATCGATGGCCAAGCGGGTGCAGGCGCTCGCGCAGGCCGTCGTCGACGAGTACGACGGCGACGTCACAGCCTTGTGGACCGCAGGCGACCCGGACGGCAAAGAGGTGCTGCGCCGTCTCAAGAAGCTGCCCGGGTTCGGCGACCAGAAGGCCCGGATCTTCCTGGCGCTGCTCGGCAAGCAGTACGGCGTGACGCCGGCAGGATGGCGCGCCGCCGCGGGTGACTACGGCAAGGCCGGCACCCACATGTCAGTGGCCGACGTAGTGGATGCCGCCTCGTTGCAGCAGGTGCGGTCCTACAAGAAGCAGATGAAGGCGGCAGCCAAGGCCGCCAAGGGCTAGCTCGGAGTTGGCTCTGCGGCTATGGCGCGAAAGCGCGAGTGGGCAGCGCCGTCACCGCAAAGTCAACGCAAAGTGGGGGAGGCCCAGAGTTGACCCTGCGGCTATGGCGGGAAAGTGCAGTGGGCAGCGCCGTCATCGCAGAGTGAACGCAGACGCAGGAGCTAGAACGCCTCCCCGTCGAACCGCTCACGTACGGCGATCTCCGATACCGGCTTGCGCGTCAGCTTGGTGAACTGACGGACCGGCTTGCCCAATGGCACCACCGCGGCGATCGCGTACTCGTCGGGGATGCCGAGCAGCTCCTTGACCCGCGGCTCCTCTGCGATCGCCATCGTGGTGAGCACACCGCCGTAACCCTCGTTGCGGGCGGACAGCAGGATGTTCCACACGAACGGGTACACCGACGCGCCCGATACCACGCCGATGCGGTCGAGATCCTGGTCGAACGCGGCGACCACGCCGAGGTCGACACAGGCCACCAGCACCACGGCCGCATCGAGCAGCTGCGCGGCCCGCGGCGCGTCCACGGCCGCGATCTGCTCGTCGGACACGCCAGGGGGATGCAAAGGGTTCCAAGGGTTCTCGCCGTTGCGCTGCTGGGCGATGTAGCGCCGCATACCGGTGCGGCTGAGATCGGCGAGTGCCTCGCGCGTCTGCTGGTCACGGACAACGATGACGCGGTTGCCCTGCCGGTTGCCGCCGCTGGGCGCGAAGCGTGCGTTGTCGAGAATCCGTTCCAGCACCTCGTCGGGCAGCGGATCGTCGGTGAACTGGCGGGCGGCTCCGGTCGTGCGCATGACGTCGTACAAGTCCATATCGACATTCAACCCACTTATGCGATGGTGATGATATGGCGAAGACACATCTCAACTGCCCGTGCGGCGAGGCGATCACCGGGACCGACGAGGACGATCTGGTCGAGAAGGCTCAGGCACACCTCGCCGAGTCCCACCCCGGCCGCGAATACGACCGGGACATGATCCTCTTCATGGCCTACTGACCGACCTGTCCCCAGACAAAATTCCCGGTCGCCAGCCGGAGCCGGCGACCGGGAATTTCCTTTCCCCATTTTCCGTGATGTCAGGGCACCACCGTGGAACCGATGGTGGGCATGAACTGGCATTGCTTCTCGGTCGTGGTCACCTGGCCGAAGATCGTCGACATGATGCTGCCTGACCCGGTGTCGGCGATCGCGGTGAGTGTCGTCGGTCCCTGCGGGTTGATGTCGGGCCGTGGCTTGAGCGTCACGCTGCCCGACTTGCCGGTGGTCAGGTTGACCCACGTGACGTTCAGCGGCAGCTTCTGCTCGGCGGCCGGTCCCGGGGTTCCGACCGCGGTGAACACGTAGGCCGTCTGGCCCGCGGCCGGTCCGGGCGCCGGGATCTTCGCCGGGCCTGCCACCGAGATCGCCGTCGCGAGAACGTTTCCGCCGTCCTTGAGGCAGCCGTTGCTGATCGACGGATACATGAAGTCCTGCGTCGGCGGCGTGTCCGGCCCGAATCCCGGTGGGGGCGCCGGCGCGCCCTCGGGTGCGGGAGCGGGTGCCGGCGCAGGCGCGGCTTCCGGTGCAGGGGCTGGAGCGGGCGCAGGTGCCGCCTCGGGTGCGGGAGCCGGTGCGGCCTCGGGGGCAGGCGCCGGTGCAGCCAGCGGCGCTGCCTCGACGGCCGGTCCGACCGAGTGGGCCGGGTCGACGCCGCTCGGCAGGTGCGCTTCGGGACCGGCCCCGGCGGCGGGCACGTGCTCGGGCGCCGCCGTCGCCGGGTCGGTCACGAAGTGGTTGACCGCCGTCGCGACATTGCGGGAGTCAGCCGGTTCCGATTTGTTGGCGGCAAACGCCTGCGCGGCGGCCATCAACAGTTGTGCGGCACCAGCCGGGTCAGCCGCGGCCTGCTGAATGACCGGGCTGAGGCCCTGGACTGCCGACAGCCCTGGCGCCTGCAGGTTGTCGATCGGCAGCGGCAGGGGTGCCGGATCGGCGTTGGCGATACCGCTGCCCAAGAGCAGCGCGGTAGCCGAACCGACGGCAATGGCGGTGGCGAACAACGATTTCGGTGACATGGGTGCTCCCAATGCGTTTCGGACGGTCAGACCGGGGCGGTGATCAGGGCAGGCCGGCGGTCAGCAGCGGTGCCAGGCTCAACGCGCTCGGCACGGCCCCGGCGGCGGCTGCCGGAGCGGTCGCCACCGGAGCGGTCGCTGCGGGTGCGGCCACGTTGGCCACCGGTGCCGCCACGTTGGCCGCCGGGGCGACCGCGTTGGCGGCGACAGGCATGAGCCCGGTCAGGTCGCCCGGGATGCTGACCTGCTTGGGCAGGGGCACCGGCATGCCGGGCACCTGCGGGATGTTGATGTCGGCCGACGGCAGCAGCGAGGCCGGCCCGGTTGCTGTGGGCGCCGTTGCCGCGGGAGCGGTTGCCGCCGGTGCGGTCGCGGGCATCTGCGGCAGCGTGACCGACGCCGTGGCCGCGGGTGCCGGAGCGGGCGCGGGCGCCGGGGCGCCGGTCAGGGCAGAAGTGACGCCCTGCAGCAGTTGCGGCGCGGCGGCGGCCGGCGCGGCGGCGATTTGATCGATGATCGGCACACCGGGCGGCGCCGGTGCGGGCACCGGTTCGGCACTCGCGCTTCCGCTGAGCACCAGGGCGACCGGGACAGCGCCTGCTGCCGCGATCATGCTGGTGGAAAGCATTTTCCAGGTGAGTTTCATGGTTCTCCCAATCGGTTGACTGCACGTCTGGAGCCGAAACTATCGGGTTACTGGTGTTACTCAAGTGACACGTGTGGCATTTATTCAACCGTTACGGCAGTGACGGGAATCGGTTACCGACCGCCGCGTGCGCGCCGCCGTGCCGAGCGTCACGACGGAGTGACGAAATGGGCGGACGATAGAGTCGGCCCGGTAAACACCACGCCATCAACCCCGGTCCGGGCCGCATTCACCGTGCGGCTGCTCAAGCTTGCGCCGATGTTGCTGGTGCTCAGCATCGCCGGCCGGCTGGCATGGACATACCTGGTGCCCAACGCGACGAACTTCGTCGACCTGCACGTCTATCTCGGCGGGGCGGCGGCGCTCGATCACCCCGGCACCCTCTACCGGTACGAGTACAGCGACGTCACACCGGATTTCCCGCTGCCGTTCACGTACCCGCCGTTCGCAGCCGTCGTGTTCTACCCGCTTCACCTGCTGCCGTTCGGGTTCGTCGCGCTCGCCTGGCAGCTCGGGTGCATCGCGGCGCTGTACGGAATCGTGCGGATCACCCAGCGCTTGCTGAATCTGACCAGTACGCGGCAGGCCATGTTGTGGACCGCGCTGGGCATCTGGACCGAACCGGTCCGCAGCAACCTCGACTACGGCCAGGTCAACCTGGTGCTGGTGCTGGCCGTGCTGTACGCGGTCTACTGCACGCGGTGGTGGCTTTCGGGGCTGCTGGTCGGGCTCGCCGCAGGCGTGAAGCTCACGCCTGCCGTCGCGGGGCTCTACTTCGCCGGCGCCCGACGGTGGGCCGTCGCGGTGTTCTCCGCGCTCGTGTTCTTCGGCACGATCGGGGTCTCGGCGTTGGTCACCGGTGACCAGACCCGTTACTACTTCACCGAATTGCTCGGCGATGCCAGCCGGGTCGGGCCCATCGGCACGTCGTTCAACCAGTCATGGCGGGGGGCGATCTCGCGCATCCTGGGCTACGACGCCGAATACGGTCCGCTGGTGCTGGCCGGGATCGCCGTCACCGCCGTACTCGCCGTGTTGGCGTGGCGCGCGATCGGCGGCGATGCTGACCGGCTCGGGGCGATTCTCATCGTGAGCCTGTTCGGGCTGCTGCTGTCGCCGATCTCGTGGACGCATCACTGGGTGTGGCTGGTCCCGTTGATGATGTGGCTGTTCCACGGACCGCTGGCCGACCGGTCGGGCGCTCGGCTGCTGGGCTGGGTGTGGCTCGCGCTGACCCTCGTCGGCGTGCCCTGGGTTTTGAGTTTTGCCCAGCCCACCATCTGGGAGATCAGCAGGCCCTGGTACCTGGCCTGGGCCGGCCTGGTCTACCTGGTCGCGGCGCTGGCGACGTTGGGCTGGATCGCCGCTACTGGCCGAGGATCCGATCGATCTCTGCGGCCATCGACAGATCCTTCTCCGTGATCCCGCCGGCGGAATGCGTCACAAGGGCGAAAGTGACTGTCCGCCAACGGATGTCGATGTCCGGATGATGGTCTTTGAGTTCCGCGAACTCCGCTACCTGCCGCACGGCTTCGATGCCGTCCAAGAACGTCGGGAACTTGATCGACCGGCGCAGGGCACCCGCCGCGCGTTCCCAGCCGGGCAGATCGGGCAGTGCGGCGTCAACTTGATCATTCGTGAGCACAGCCATGCTTTCGACGTTATACCGTCGGGCGCGATGAGTGAGCAGATCGTGGTCGCCGGGGCGCTCATTTCGGGCGCCTGCCTCCTGGTCGCGCAGCGGGCGCGCCCGCCCGAGCTTGCCGGGTTGTGGGAACTGCCGGGCGGCAAGGTGGCGCCGGGGGAGAGCGATGCCGACGCGCTGATCCGCGAGCTTGCCGAGGAACTCGGCGTCGAGGTCACCGTCGGGCCGCGGCTGGGCGCCGACGTCGCGCTGAACTCGGCCATGACGCTTCGGGCGTATCGCGTGTCGCTCACCGCGGGCAGTCCCCATCCCCACGATCACCGGGCGTTGCGTTGGGTGCGCGCCGACGAACTCGACCGCGTGGCATGGGTGCCCGCTGACCGCGCGTGGCTGCCCGATCTTTCTGCTGCGCTGCGCACCGGCTGACGCTTATTGTTCCGGTCCATGCGGGTGCTGCGGTTCATCTGGCGTGGTGTACTGGCATTCGACCGCATCGGTTCTCGCATCCCGCAACTACTCCAGCTGTGGCTCGTCGAGTTGTTCTTCGCGCTGCCGCTGGCGTTCTTCATCGCGAAGGTCATCGACATCAGGGGAGCGTTCGGCGTGCCCGGCACCGGCGGCAGTGTTCCTGGCGTGTTCTGGGGTGCGTTGGCGATCTCGGTGCTGTGCGGATTCTTCTTCGTGCGCAACCTGATCCGGCCCCGCCTGGTCGAGGGTTCGTGGACGCCCGTGGTGCGCGCGGACGTCGGTGACTACACCGTCGTCGCGGGCAACCGCGCCTGGACCGCCCATTACACGTATCTGACGAGCCATCCGTCGTATGCGCTGTTGCTGTTGCTGACCGCGCCGATCCCCGCCGTGATGGTGCTCGCGACGATCAATCACGGCGACAGCACGTTCTACTGGCGCGTGGCGGGAATCGCTGGGCTGTCCATCCTCGCCGCGATGGCGCTGGCGCGCATATTGACTTGGTACGTCTTCCGATTCGGACGCAGGCAACTCGAGAGCCAGGACCGCCGCCTCGGCTGGGAGATCGCGTGGAAACCCGTGCTGATGCTCATGGTGCTGATCTACGCGATCGTGGGCATTCCGATCGGCTGGATGTGGTGGCATGAACACCGCACGGTCGCGGCCCTGCCGATGGTCACCGTCGCCGACGGCACGCACAGCGTCGGGCAGTACCGCCGTGTGGCCGGAACCGCCGAAGCGGCGCCCGTGTACTGGGCGCCGCGCGGAACGGGCCGTGGCGGCAACAACTATTCAGGCGCGGGAGTGCTGGTGACATTGGCAGACGGCGGTGAGGCCTTGTTGTTGGCGGAATCCCTTTCGGTGCCCGATTTTGTCGGCGTGATCAAGCGCATGCGCAACGGGACTCTGACCGCGCAGGGCAAAGTCATCGACCACATCACCGAGGACCAGGCGCAGTATTACGGCATGACAGAGGCGGATTTTGCGGAGCCCTCCCCGGACGGCCGGGTATTGGTGTTGCTGTCGTACCCGTGACAATTTGCTGAATGCAAAAGAAGTGGTGTTGTGCCACAACAAAATCAATTTGAGTACGGCGATGTTGCCGATATCGTTTCCGCGAAAATAACGCAAATGTCGTTTGTGGATGCTTCCCTGAAGAGGTGACCACGGCAACCGCGCCGTACACCGCACGGCGCCAGAGTGTGAATCTCGCTTTGGCTACCTGGGTTTCGGCGATCAATTTCTGGGCCTGGAACATGATCGGCCCGCTGTCCACCACATACGCCGGTGACATGAGACTGTCGAGCACGCAAGCTTCGATGCTGGTAGCCACCCCGATCCTGGTCGGATCGCTCGGCCGCATCGTCGTCGGTTCGCTCACCGACCGGTTCGGTGGGCGCACCATGTTCCTCGTCGTCACGCTGGCATCGATTCCGCCCGTGCTGGCCGTCGGCGCGGCCGGGAGTGCCGGTTCCTACCCGTTCCTGCTGGTGTGCGGATTCTTCCTCGGCATCGCCGGCACGATCTTCGCGGTCGGTATCCCGTTCGCCAACAACTGGTACGAACCCGCCCGCCGCGGGTTTGCCACCGGAGTGTTCGGCATGGGCATGGTCGGCACTGCGCTGTCGGCGTTCTTCACGCCTCGGTTCGTGCGGTGGTTCGGCCTGTTCGCCACCCACGCCATCATCGCCGTGGCGCTCGCGGCAACGGCGGTGCTGTGCATCGTGGCGATGCGCAACGCACCCGATTTCCGGCCGAACACCGATCCGGTGCTGCCCAAACTCAAAGCCGCCGTCAAACTTCCGGTGACCTGGGAGATGTCGTTCCTCTATGCCGTGGTGTTCGGCGGTTTCGTCGCATTCAGCAATTACCTGCCCACCTACATCAAGACCATCTACGGCTTCACCGCGGTGGAGGCGGGCACCCGCACCGCGGGCTTTGCGCTCGCCGCAGTGCTGGCACGCCCGATCGGCGGCGCGCTGTCGGACCGCATCGCTCCCAAGTACGTCGTGCTGGCGTCGTTCGCAGGGACGGCCGCGCTGGCGTTCGTCGCGATGTTCCAGCCGCCGCCGGACGTGTGGTCGGCCGCGACGTTCATCACGCTTGCGGTCTTCCTCGGGATCGGTACCGGTGGCGTGTTCGCGTGGGTGGCCCGCCGGGCACCGGCGCAGTCGGTCGGATCAGTCACCGGGATCGTCGCTGCGGCAGGTGGTTTGGGCGGCTACTTCCCGCCGTTGGTGATGGGATCGACCTACGATGCCGTGGACAACGACTATTCGGTGGGCCTGCTGTTGCTGGTGGCGACGGCGCTGGTCGCGTTGGTGTACACCGCAACTCGGCTCCACACCCATGAGCCGCCCGCGGCGAAGGAGCCACGATCATGACCAAACCCCACGTCGGTGGCGCAGTCGAAGAACTGCTGGAACGCAGCGGCAGGTTCTTCACACCCGGCGAATACTCCGCGGACCTGCGCACGGTGACCCGACGCGGTGGACGTGAGGGCGACGTCTTCTACCGGGACCGGTGGAGCCATGACAAGGTGGTGCGGTCCACTCACGGCGTCAACTGCACCGGATCCTGCTCGTGGAAGATCTACGTCAAGGACGGCATCATCACCTGGGAGACTCAGGAGACCGACTATCCGTCGGTGGGGCCCGACCGTCCGGAGTACGAGCCACGCGGCTGCCCACGCGGTGCGGCGTTCTCCTGGTACACGTATTCACCTACTCGGGTGCGGTATCCGTACGCCCGTGGCGTGCTGGTCGAGATGTACCGCGAGGCCAAGGCGCGCTTGAAGGATCCGGTGTTGGCGTGGGCCGACATTCAGGGTGACCCGGAGCGGCGCCGGCGCTATCACCGCGCTCGCGGCAAGGGCGGCCTGGTGCGGCTCAGCTGGGCCGAGGCCACCGAGATGATCGCCGCCGCACATGTGCACACCATCAAAACCCATGGCCCGGACCGGGTTGCGGGATTCTCGCCGATCCCGGCGATGTCGATGGTGTCATTCGCGGCCGGCTCGCGGTTCGTCGAACTCGTCGGCGGGGTCATGACATCGTTCTACGACTGGTACGCCGACCTGCCGGTGGCCTCGCCGCAGGTGTTCGGCGACCAGACCGACGTGCCCGAGTCGGGCGACTGGTGGGATGCGGCGTATCTGATGATGTGGGGTTCCAACGTCCCCGTCACGCGCACGCCCGACGCGCATTGGATGGCCGAGGTCCGCTACCGCGGCACCAAAGTGGTCAGCATAAGCCCGGACTACGCCGACAACACCAAGTTCGCCGACGAGTGGATGCCGTGCGCGGCAGGCACCGACGGCGCGCTGGCGATGGCGATGGGCCATGTGATCCTCAGGGAGTGCTTTGTCGAGAAACGGGTTCCGTTCTTCGTCGACTACGTCCGGCAGTACACCGACCTGCCGTTCCTGGTCAAGCTCGAGGCACGCGACGGCGAGCTGGTCCCGGGCAAGAACCTCACGGCCGCGGACCTGGGACACGATGTCGAGAATGCCGCGTTCAAGCCGGCGATCCTCGACGGTGCGAGCAATAGTGTTGCGGTGCCCCAGGGTTCGTTGGGATTCCGCTACGGCAACGACGGGGTGGGCAAATGGAACCTCGAACTGGAGGATCTGGTCCCTGCGCTGACGGTCGCCGACGAGGTCGGCGAGACCGCCGAGATCAGCCTGCCGCGGTTCGACACCGTCGACGGCAGCGGCGCGACCATGCGGCGCGGGGTGCCGGTGCGCCGCGTCGGTGAGCACCTGGTGTGCACGGTGTTCGACCTGATGCTCGCGCAGTACGGCGTGGCCCGCCCGGGGCTGCCCGGCGAATGGCCCTCAGGTTACGACGATGCCGGCCGGCCCTACACGCCGGCCTGGCAGGAGGAGATCACCGGAGTCGCCGCCGCACAGGCCATTCGGATCGCCCGCGAATTCGCCCGCAACGCCGAGGAGTCCGGCGGCCGGTCCATGATCATCATGGGTGCGGGCATCTGCCAGTGGTTCCACGGCGACGCCACCTACCGCGCGGTGCTGGCCCTGCTGCTGCTCACCGGATCGATGGGGCGCAACGGCGGCGGCTGGGCACACTACGTCGGTCAGGAGAAATGTCGTCCCGTCACGGGGTGGGCGGCCATGGCGATGGGAACCGACTGGTCCCGGCCGCCGCGGCAGATGGCGGGCACGTCGTACTGGTATGCACACACCGATCAGTGGCGCTACGACGGTTATCGCGCGGACGCGTTGTCGAGTCCCACCGGGCGGGGCCGGTTCCGGGACAAGCACACCATGGACGTGCTGAGTTCCGCGGTGGCAATGGGCTGGACGCCGTTCTATCCGCAGTTCGACCGCTCCAGTCTCGAGGTGGCCGACGAGGCCAAGGCCGCGGGACAGGAGGTGCCGCAATACGTGGCCGAGCAGCTGGCCGCCGGAGGCCTGAAACTGGCCGTCACGGATCCGGACAATCCGGCCAACTGGCCACGGGTACTGAACATCTGGCGGGCCAACCTGCTTGGCTCGTCGAGCAAGGGCAACGAATACTTCCTGCGGCATCTGCTCGGCACGACTTCCAACGTCCAGGCCGAGCCCACCGGTGAAGGTCTGCGCCCCGCCGAGGTCACCTGGACCGAGGACATTCCGGAAGGCAAGCTCGACCTGCTGATGTCGATCGACTTCCGCATGACGTCGACGACCTTGCTGTCGGACGTTGTGCTGCCAGCTGCGACGTGGTACGAGAAGGCCGACCTGTCCAGCACCGACATGCACCCGTACGTGCACGCGTTCAGCCCCGCGGTCGACCCGCCGTGGGAAACCCGCTCGGACTACGAGGCTTTCGGTGCGATCGCCCGGGCCTTCAGCGCGCTGGCGATCAGGCACCTGGGTACGCGTACCGACGTGGTGATGGGCACGCTGCAGCACGACACCCCGGGTGCGATGGCGTATCCGGGCGGTACCGAGCATGACTGGCGTACCACGGGCGAGACGCCTGTGCCGGGCAAGACCATGGGCCCGTTGGCGGTGGTGGAGCGGGACTACACCGCGATCGCCGACAAGTGGTCGGCGCTCGGTCCGTTGGTCGACACGCTGGGCCTGACGACCAAGGGCGTCACCACCCATCCGGACCAGGAGGTCCGCGAGCTCGCCGCCAAGTTCGGCGTGATGGATTCCGGTGCGGCGCAAGGACGCCCGGCGATCACCACGGCGGAGCGCATGGTCGATGTGATCCTCGCCCTGTCCGGCACCTCGAACGGCCGGCTGGCGGTCGAGGGTTTCAAGGAACTGGAGAAGCGCACCGGGCGCAAACTCGTGCACCTCGCCGAGGGCAGTGAAGAACGCCGGATCACCTATGCCGACACGCAGGCGCGGCCCGTTCCGGTGATCACGAGCCCGGAATGGTCCGGCAGCGAGACCGGGGGCCGTCGGTATGCGCCGTTCACGGTCAACATCGAGGAGCTCAAGCCGTTCCACACGCTTACCGGCCGCATGCACTTCTATGTCGATCACGACTGGCTCGAAGAACTCGGCGAGCAGTTGCCGATCTACCGGCCGCCCCTGGACATGTCGCGACTGTTCGGCGAGCCACGGCTCGGAGAGGGTGGCATCGGGCTGACCGTGCGTTATCTGACGCCGCACTCCAAGTGGTCGATCCACTCGGAGTACCAGGACAACCTGTTCATGCTGTCGCTGTCTCGAGGCGGTCCCACCATGTGGATGAGTCCAGTCGATGCAGCGAAAATCAATGTGCGGGACAACGATTGGATCGAAGCCGTCAACAGAAACGGCGTGCTGGTGTGCCGCGCGGTGGTGAGTCACCGGATGCCCGAGGGCGTGGTCTACGTCTATCACGCACAGGAGCGCACCATCGACGTGCCGCTGACGGAGACCACCGGAACCCGTGGCGGCATCCACAATTCGCTGACCCGGCTTTTGGTCAAGCCGAGTCATCTGGCCGGCGGATACGCACAGCACGCGTTCGCGTGGAACTACCTCGGTCCGACCGGCAATCAACGAGACGAGGTGACGGTGGTGCGGCGACGTTCTCAGGAGGTGCGCTACCAATGAAGGTCATGGCCCAGATGGCGATGGTGATGAACCTCGACAAGTGCATCGGGTGTCAGACCTGCTCGGTGACGTGCAAGCAGGCCTGGACCAACCGGTCGGGCACCGAGTACGTGTGGTTCAACAACGTCGAAACCCGTCCCGGACAAGGCTATCCACGCACCTACGAAGACCAGGACCGCTGGCGCGGCGGCTGGCGGCTGGACCGCCGCGGCCGGCTGCGGCTGCGGGACGGGGGTCGGCTGGCCAAGCTTGCCAGGATCTTCGCCAACCCCAAGCTGCCGTCCATCGACGACTACTACGAGCCGTGGACCTACGACTACGAGAACCTGACGTCGGCGCCTCTGGGCGAGCACATCCCCACGGCACCGCCACGGAGCCTGATCACCGGCAAGCCCATGAAGGTGTCGTGGTCGGCCAACTGGGATGACGATCTGGCGGGATCGCCGGAGATCGTGCCGGGTGACCCGGTGCTCAAACAGGTCAGCGAGCAGGTCAAGCTCGAACTCGAGCAGACCTTCATGTTCTATCTGCCGCGGATCTGCGAGCACTGCCTGAATCCGGCGTGCGTGGCCTCATGTCCGTCGGGCGCGATGTACAAGCGTTCCGAGGACGGCATCGTGCTGGTCGACCAGGACCGTTGCCGGGGCTGGCGCATGTGCGTGTCCGGATGTCCTTACAAGAAGGTGTATTTCAACCACAAGACCGGCAAGGCCGAGAAATGCACGCTGTGCTATCCGCGCATCGAGGTCGGATTGCCGACGGTGTGCTCGGAAACCTGCGTGGGCCGACTGCGGTATCTCGGGCTCGTGCTCTACGACGTGGACCGGGTGCTGGAGGCGGCGTCGGTGCCCGACGACAAGGATCTCTACGAGGCGCAGCGCCAGATTCTGCTCGATCCGACCGACCCGCAGGTGATCGCCGGGGCGCGCGCAGAGGGCATCTCCGACGAATGGATCGAGGCGGCGCAACGCTCACCGGTCTACAAACTGATCCACACCTACGGTGTTGCGCTGCCACTGCATCCGGAATTCCGGACCGTACCGATGGTCTGGTACATCCCGCCGCTGTCGCCGGTGGTCGACGCGGTCAGCCGCGACGGGCACGACGGCGAGGATCTCGGCAACCTGTTCGGTGCGCTCGACGCGCTACGGATCCCGATCGAGTACCTGGCCGGATTGTTCACGGCCGGTGACACCGGCGTGGTCGAGGGCGTATTGCGCAGGCTCGCGGCCATGCGTTCCTACATGCGCGACATCAACCTCGGCCGCGAGACCCAGGGCCACATCCCCGCCGCAGTCGGCATGACCGAAGAACAGGTCTACGACATGTACCGACTGCTGGCACTCGCGAAATACGAAGAGCGTTATGTCATCCCGACCGCCTACAACCCGGAGGGGCACCCGGTGGAAGAGCCGGGATGCTCACTGTCATTCGAGGGCGGACCGGGTATGTACGAGTCGGGCCCGTTCGGCGAGGCCAGCGGCGGGCCCGTGCCGGTGGCCGTGGAGACCTTCCACGCGTTGCAGCACCGGCAGACCAGTGGCGGCATGGCCGCCAACGCCGAGAACCCCTCGCGCGTGAACCTGCTCAACTGGGATGGCAGGGGAGTACCGTCGGGCATGTTCCCGAGTGGTGATCGATGATGAAGCGTCGCAATCGAACCCGCGACAACACGATGCAGGATCGTCTGGTGTGGCAGGCGGCGTCGCTGCTGCTGGCCTACCCGGACGACGGCCATCTGGACCGGCTGCAGACCGCGGCACGCCTACTGGATCACGTCACCGGTGAACCCCGGGCGCTGCTCGGCGAAACCGTTGTCGGGTTGAGCCTGCGCCCCACGATGGAGCTGCAGCAGGAGTACGTCGACACCTTCGACCTGCACAAGCGGTGCAGCATGCTGCTGACGTACTGGACGGCAGGCGATACTCGTAACCGAGGTGCGCAGATGGTCGAATTCACCCAGACCTACCGTGCCGCAGGCGTCGAGATCCCCAAAGGAGAGGCACCCGACCATCTTCCGGTGGTGCTGGAGTTCGCGGCGACGGTCGCCCCGGAGGCCGGAAGGCGGCTGCTCGCCAAATACCGCGTGCCCATCGGTGTGGTGGCCCAGGCGTTGGCCGAGCGGAGATCGCCCTACGCGCCTGTCGTCGCGGCGGTGGATGCCACCCTGCCGGCGCTGGCCTCGGTGGACGACGTCTCGCGCCTGATGATGTCCGGACCGCCGATGGAAACCGTTGGACTGCAGCCATTTCAACTGACCGTGCCACCGCGCAGGAGGTAGCTGGGATGTCGGGTTGGGTGATCTTCTGGGACGTGGTGCCCTATGTGACCCTCGCGATTGTCGGCGTCGGCACGTGGTGGCGCTACCGTTACGACAAGTTCGGCTGGACCACGCGGTCGTCACAGCTCTACGAGTCGAGGCTGTTGCGCATCGCGAGCCCGATGTTCCACTTCGGCATGCTCGTCGTGATCATCGGGCACGTGGTCGGGCTCCTGATCCCCGAATCCTGGATGGACATGATCATGAGCGATCATGTCTACCACCTGCAGGCCGTGGTGCTCGGCGGCATCGCGGGCGGGGCCGCGCTCCTCGGTATTGCGCTGCTCATCTACCGTCGCAGGGCCACGGGCCCGGTGTTCATGGCCACCACGGTCAACGACAAGACGATGTACCTGGCACTCGTGGCCGCGATGCTGGCGGGTTTCGCGTGCACGCTGATCGGCGCGACGCCTGAAGGGGCCGAACACGACTACCGCGAGACCGTGTCACCCTGGTTCCGGTCGATCTGGATCCTGCAGCCGCGCGGCGATCTCATGGTGCAGGCCCCGCTGTACTTCCACATCCACGTGATGATCGCGCTCGTGCTGTTCTGCCTGTGGCCGTTCACGCGGCTCGTGCACGTGTTCAGCGCGCCCATCGGATACCTCTTCCGGCCCTACGTCGTCTACCGCAGCCGCGATGTCGCCGAGAAGTCCGAGCTGGTGGGGTCGCGTCCGCACCGGCGCGGGTGGTGACGCGGCTGAGGTAGGGACCTTCGGCCCTGCCACCGCGACCGCCGACGGCAGACGATATCGGTATGGAGCAGTTGACGGTTCTCGATGCGGGGTTCTTGGAGGCCGAGGACTCTGACCCGCATGCAAGCCTGGCAATCGGCGCACTCGCCGTGCTCGACGGGCCGATGCCTGAGGTCGAAACCGTCGTCGCGGCGTTGGCGGAGCGGACGTCGACGGTTCCGCGGCTGCGGCAGGTTTTGCGCACGCAACCCTTGGATCTGGGCGCACCGCACTGGGTCGATGACACCCACTTCGACGCATCGCATCACATCCGCTATGCCGCGGTGCCGCGGCCGGGTGATGACGCGGCGCTGTACCGGTGGGCCGCCGACGTCATGGAGCGCCGGCTGGACCGGGATCGTCCGCTGTGGGAGTGCTGGCTCGTCGACGGGCTCGAGCGCAATCGCTGGGCGATCCTCATGAAGATTCACCACTGCATCGCCGACGGCGTCGCCGCCACGCGCCTGCTCGATCGACTGTGCGACGACGGCGGTGGGCCGGCGCCGGCCGGCGTCCGTCCCCATCAATCGGCAAGGGCGGCCGGAGGATTCGACCCGGTCGGCTGGATCGGCGCCGCGTGGCGGTCCTCGATCGGGTTACCGGGCGCCGCGGTGCAGGCCGTGCACGGTGCGCTCGACATCGTCACCGGCCTGCTGCGTCCGGCGTCCGAGTCCTCGCTGATCGGCCCCGTCACCAGCATGCGGCGCTACGCCACGGCCGAGGTACCGCTGGACAACGTGACCTCGGTGTGCCGCGCGTTCGGTGTCACGCTCAATGACGTTGCGCTGGCTGCGATCACCGACAGCTTCCGCGCCACGCTGATCAGGCGCGGCGAAAAGCCCCGGCGTCATTCGCTGCGGACTCTGGTGCCGGTATCGGTCCGGTCTGCCGATGCCGGCGACGTCACCGACAACCGGGTGTCTGTCATGCTGCCGTATCTGCCGGTCGAGAAGTCCGATCCGGTACAGCAACTACGCACCGTGCACGCCCGGATGACCAGAGCGAAGGGCGGCGGCCAGTGTCAGGCCGGCAACATCCTGGTGTCCGCGGCGAACGCGATCCCGTTCCCGGTGACCGCATGGACCGTGCGGGCCCTGACCCGGCTGCCCCAACGCGGCGTGGTCACCGTCGTGACGAATGTGCCCGGTCCACGGAAACCGTTGCGGATCACGGGATGTGACGTCGTCCGGCTGCTGCCGATTCCACCACTCGCGATGCAGTTGCGTACCGGCGTGGCGATCATGAGCTACGCCGACCGCCTGGTGTTCGGCGTCATCGGCGACTACGACGCAACGCCCGATGTCGACGAACTCGCACGCGGTATCGAGCGGTCGCTCGCCCGCCTGGCCGACATCAGCATCGGCCATTGGCGTTCCACGCCAATGGGGACTCTCGAACTCGTACAAGGAGGTTGATCATCATGCCCAAGGGACAAGAACTCGACGTTCTCAGCCGCAGGCAGTGCCTGGATCTGTTGAACAAGGTCCGCGTGGGCCGCCTGGTGTTCACCGAGGAGGCGTTGCCCGCGGTGCAACCGGTCAACTTCCGGCTCTGGCACGACGACGTGGTGTTCCGGGTCGCAGGCGGCGCCAAGCTGTCAGCGGCCACCGAGAAGCAGGTGGTGGCATTCGAGGCCGACGAGTTGGATGCCGACCTGCACACCGGCTGGAGCGTGACCGTGGTTGGGCATGCACAAACCGTCACCGACGTGGACGAGCTCGTCGCCATCGCCGGGACGTTCGTCCAACCGTGGGTCGACGGCAGACGTGACCACTTCGTCCGGATCCGCACCGAGAAGGTGACCGGCCGCCAGTTCCGCAGCCGCGGTGTGCCGCACTACCTCGGCACCGATACCGGCGCCTCGACGGTCTCCTGACGCTCAGTAGCGCAGGCGGTCGCCGACCACCCGCACGCCTCCGCCGGGGTGGCTCGCCGCGTACAGCGGATGCAGCAGCACAGGATGACGGCAATGTGCACACGACTGCTGCGGACGGTTTACCGAGGCGAAGGTCAGGTGATGGCATTCGCTGCATCGCACCATGTAGCAGGCGCCGATCCAGTTGGCCAGCCCCACGTAGATCGCCACGGTCGTCGCTGCGGCCAGCACGATGATCAATGCCACGGTGAGCACTTCATAGACCGTCATATCGGTACCTCCAACCGTGCCTGACACCACCTGACGGATAACTCAAAGGTAGCTCTCGAGCCTTAGGATTTCCTGGCCACTTTGAAGACTTTTTCGAGTTCGTGACCCCGCACCCCGTTGTGGTGGGCCTTGCGGACCTTGTGCAGCACGAGTGGGCATCGTTTGCACCGCGGCTTGCTCCGACAGCACTTCTTCTTGGGTTTCAGGTGGGCCAGCTTGGCGGGCTTCAACGTGACGGGGCTCTCTCGTTTTCGTGATAGACCGGCCTGACTGCGAGAATCACCAGGTGAACTTTCGCAACGTCGCCATCGTGGCCCACGTCGACCACGGCAAAACGACCCTAGTCGACGCCATGCTGCGGCAGTCGGGTGCGTTGACCCACCGCGGAGACGACTCCACCGAGCGCATCATGGACTCCGGCGACCTGGAGCGGGAAAAGGGCATCACGATCCTTGCCAAGAACACCGCGGTGCACCGGCACAACGCGGACGGCACGGTCACCGTCATCAACGTGATCGACACGCCGGGCCACGCGGACTTCGGCGGCGAGGTCGAGCGCGGCCTGTCGATGGTCGACGGTGTGCTGCTGCTGGTCGACGCCTCCGAAGGGCCGTTGCCGCAGACCCGGTTCGTGCTGCGTAAGGCGCTGGCCGCACATCTGCCGGTGATCCTGGTGGTCAACAAGACCGACCGCCCCGACGCACGTATCGCCGAGGTGGTCGAGGAAAGCCACGATCTGCTGCTCGATGTCGCGTCCGACCTCGACGAGGAGGCCCAGGCCGCGGCCGAGAAGGCGCTCGACCTGCCGACGCTGTACGCGTCGGGCCGGGCCGGTATCGCCTCGACCACCCAGCCCGAAAACGGCCAGAACCCCGACGGGGAGAACCTCGACCCGCTGTTCGACGTGCTGATGGAGCACATCCCGCCGCCGTCAGGCGACCCGGAAGCCCCGCTGCAGGCGCTCGTCACCAACCTCGACGCTTCGGCGTTCCTCGGCCGGTTGGCCCTCGTGCGCATCTACAACGGCAAGCTCAAGAAGGGCCAGCAGGTCGCCTGGATGCGTGAGGTGGACGGCGCGCCCGTGATCACCTCCGCCAAGATCACCGAACTTCTGGTCACCGAAGGCGTCGAGCGCACCGCGACCTCCGAGGCCGTCGCGGGTGACATCGTCGCCGTCGCGGGCATCCCCGAGATCATGATCGGCGACACCCTGGCCGACCCGGAGCACGCGCACGCCCTGCCCCGCGTCACGGTCGACGAGCCGGCCATCTCGGTGGTCATCGGCACCAACACCTCGCCGCTGGCCGGCCGGGTGTCCGGGCACAAGCTGACCGCGCGGATGGTCAAGAGCCGGCTCGACCAGGAGCTCGTCGGCAACGTGTCGATCCGTGTCGTCGACATCGGCCGTCCCGACGCCTGGGAGGTGCAGGGCCGTGGCGAGCTGGCGCTGGCGATCCTTGTCGAGCAGATGCGCCGCGAAGGTTTCGAGCTCACCGTGGGCAAGCCACAGGTGGTGACCCGCACGATCGACGGCAAGCTGCACGAACCGTTCGAGGCTCTGACCATCGACTGTCCCGAAGAGTTCGTCGGCGCCATCACGCAACTGATGGCCGCGCGCAAGGGCCGCATGGAAGAGATGACCAACCATGCCGCGGGCTGGGTGCGGATGGACTTCATCGTGCCCAGCCGCGGGCTGATCGGCTTCCGCACCGACTTCCTGACCGAGACCCGCGGCACCGGCATCGCCAACGCGGTGTTCGACGGGTACCGGCCGTGGGCCGGAGAGATCCGGGCCCGCCACACCGGTTCGCTGGTCAGCGACCGCTCCGGATCCATCACCCCGTTCGCGATGATCCAGCTGGCCGACCGTGGGCAGTTCTTCGTCGAGCCCGGCCAGGACACCTACGAGGGCCAGGTGGTCGGCATCAATCCGCGCGCCGAGGATCTCGACATCAACATCACGCGCGAGAAGAAGCTGACCAACATGCGGTCGTCCACGGCCGATGTCATCGAGACCCTCGCTCGGCCGTTGGAACTCGACCTCGAGCAGGCCATGGAGTTCTGCGCGGCCGACGAATGTGTCGAGGTGACGCCGGAGATCGTGCGCGTGCGCAAGATCGAGCTCACCGCGAGCCTGCGGGCGCGGGCCAAGGCGCGTGCCAAGGCCCGCGGCTGAGCGCTTCGCAGCGTCGCCGATGCGGGTCGATACCCTGAGGGGCGTGCCGACACCCTCCAGACGCGCCCACAAGACGATCGGGGCGCTCATCTCGGTGCCGGCTCTTCTGCTTAGCGGCTGCACGGTCAGTCCGCCTCCTGCACCGCAGAGCACCGAGACGACGGAGTCCACGCCACCGCCGCCGCCGAAGGCGACTCAGGTCATCATGGCGATCGATGCGATCGGGCCAGGCTTCAATCCACATCTGCTGTCCGACCAGTCGCCGGTGAACGCGGCCGTCGCCGCGTTGGTGCTGCCGAGCTCGTTCCGGCCCGTCCCCGATCCGAAGTCCCCGACGGGCTCGCGGTGGGAACTCGACAAGACGTTGCTCGAGTCCGCCGAGGTGACCAACGACAACCCGTTCACGGTGACGTACAAGATCCGGCCCGAGGCGCAGTGGACCGACAACGCACCGATCGCCGCTGACGACTACTGGTACCTGTGGCGGCAGATGGTCAGCCAGCCCGGCGTGGTCGACCCGGCTGGCTACGACCTGATCACCGGTGTGCAGTCCGTCGAGGGCGGGAAGCAGGCCGTCGTGACGTTCTCGCAGCCGTACCCGGCTTGGCGCGAACTGTTCAACGACATCCTGCCCGCCCACATCGTCAAGGACGTGCCCGGCGGATTCGGAGCCGGATTGGCCAGGGCGATGCCCGTCACCGGCGGCCAGTTCCGCGTCGAGAGCATCGACCCACAACGCGACGAGATCCTGCTGGCCCGCAACGACCGGTTCTGGAGCGTGCCGGCCAAGCCCGATCTGCTGCTGTTCCGCCGGGGCGGCGCACCCGCCGCGTTGGCCGATTCGATCCGCAACGGCGACACTCAGGTCGCCCAAGTGCACGGCGGCGCAGCGACTTTCGCCCAGCTCAGCGCGATCCCCGACGTCCGGACGGCGCGAATCGTGACTCCGCGCGTCATGCAGCTGGCCTTGCGCGCCCAGCAGCCCAAGCTCGCCGATGTCCAGGTGCGTAAGGCGATTCTGGGGCTCATCGACGTCGACCTGCTCGCCTCGGTGGGAGCGGGGGACGACAACACCGTCACCCTCGCGCAAGCCCAGGTGCGTTCGCCGTCGGATCCGGGATACGTGCCCACGGCGCCGCCGGCGATGAGCCGGGACGCAGCACTGGACCTGTTGCGCGGCGCCGGTTTTGAGACTCAGGCGGCCGCGCCACCCACACCGGGGGCGCCGCCGCCGGACAACGGCAGGCCCCGCATCACCAAGGACGGAGCCCCGTTGGCCCTGGTGCTCGGAGTGGCGTCGAACGACCCGACGTCGGTGGCCGTCGCCAACACCGCGGCCGATCAGTTGCGCAACGTCGGGATCGACGCGTCGGTGCTGGCGCTGGATCCCGTCGCGCTGTACGGCGAGGCATTGACCAACAATCGGGTCGACGCGGTGGTCGGCTGGCATCAGGCCGGGGGAGACCTGGCGACAACGCTGGCATCGCGCTACGGCTGCCGGGCTTTGGAGGCGACGGCGGTTGCCACGGCCACTCCCGGCGTGCCCACACCGACGACGACATCGCCGAGCAGCACCACGCCGCCGCCGAGTGGGACGGCGACGGCGACCACCGCGCCGCCGGCGCCGCCGTCGCTCGACGGTGGTGAACTGGTGCAGGCGCCGAGCAACATCACCGGAATCTGCGACCGCAGTATTCAGCCGAAAATCGATGCGGCGCTGGATGGTTCAGAGAACATCGCCGCGGTGATCGAAGCCGTCGAACCCCGGTTGTGGAACATGGCCACCGTGCTGCCGATCCTGCAGGACACCACCATCGTCGCGGCAGGCCCGAGCGTGCAGAACGTCAGCCTGTCCGGTGCGGTACCGGTCGGCATCGTCGGCGACGCGGGGAACTGGACCAAGACGCGATAGCGAAAAGGGCAGTGGCCCCCTCGCCATGCAGACCAGGGGGCCACTGTTCGATACGGGCTCAGGCGGCGTTGCTTGAGCTTCCGCTCGACCCGCTGCTCGATGAAGACGAACCGGCATTTTCGCCGGAACTGGTTGAACCGCTTGGCGAATCGGTCTTCGCCTTGGGACTCTTGGGTTTGCCGGTGAGACCCTCGGCAGCCTTCTTCAACCCGTCGGTGACGTTCCTGACGGTGTCCCGGATGTCATTCCGGACCTGCTTGAGCGGGTTGGTCCGGCTGGACTTGACCGACGTGTCTGTCTTGCCGGGTTCCGCCTTGATGCTGTCCTTCACGACTGTCGTGCTGCCGGCCGTCGACGTGGACGTGCTTTCGGATTCGGCTTCGGACGTCGTGGAGCCCTCTGTGCCGGCTGCGGTTCCCGTTGCGGCCGCGCCGCTTTCGTTCGAAGCGGCAGCTTCCGACGTCGGCGTTGTGTCGGCGGTCGACACCGTGCTGGACTCGGCGGGCGTCTGCACCGACTGCGGAGAGACGTCCAAAGTCACCGTAGCGGCGGCCGTGTCGGGTGCGGCCGTCACCGCATTGACATCAGCCGCGGGCGGCGTGATGGCGGCCGCGAGTGCCTCGCGGGCTTGCCGGAGCGCGGACAACAGACCGAGGTTGGGACCGAAGACGCCGCCGCCGAGCTCATTGCCGTTGAGGAACGCGTCGGTGATGCGGGCGGGTCCGCCGAGCATCGCGTTGACGACACCGAGCGGATCGCCTTCCTTGACCGAGTCGACGATGTCCTGGCCGACGTTCCCGGTGACGGTGACGGTGGTGTACGCGACGTTGAGTGCCCCGAGTACCGGCATCAGGACGACGAGCGGGTTGTTCAGCACGTTGAGCAGGTTCTGCACCGGCTGCTTGATGGCGTTGATCGTCGGTTCGAGCAACGGGAGGCCGACGTTCAACACGGGGCTGAGCAGGGCACCCCACGCCGCGGACACCGCAGCGTTGACGTCGCCTTCGAGGAGATGGGTGAGCGCCTGTTGCAGTCCCGCGGGAATGCCATACGGATTCGCCGGATCCAGCTGGTTGATCAGGCCCTCACCGGCTCCCTGCAGGCCTGTGGCGAGCGCTTGAGCGGTGATCAGCTGATTCGCGATGAGTTGCTGTAATACCGGCGCGGGGTCGGCCAACTCCGTTTCGATCGTCGTTCCCACATTGGTGATGGTGTTGCCGATCAACTGGATGTAGGCCTCGATCGGATCGACAGCTGCGCTGAGGCTGACGTTGACCGAAGAGACTGCGGGAACGTCGATGTCAGGCAATGGCGGCGCGACCGGGCTGATGGCCATGGCGCTGGCTCCGACGAGTGCCGCTCCGGCGGCCAGATAAGAACGTGCAGCGACTTGCATGAAATCTCCTTTACGTCGGTGTAAATGCGCTGACACCGCAAAAGCTAACTGAGAAAAACCTAAAAATTCGGGATTCTAACGAACTTCGACAACGGTCGATGTCGCTGCGCAAACGTCGGCAACTGGAACCGTTCGCAAAGGAAACTAGCTGGTGAAAGGGTTGGCGCTTGGCGTTTCCGGTTTGTGTGGCTGAATTTCCCCAGAAGCGATTCGACGCGTCGAAAATGGCCACTTACGGTCCAGTTAATTAATGTCAGCTGCTGACACCAATTAACTGTTGGAGGGTTGAGTAGGCCGCCTATATGTGCTTTCCCGGGGCAACTTGAATCCAACTGTGTTGCGGTGTGCCCCGCGTCCGCCGGTGCGGGGCTTCGCCGTGGCGCGCCTGCCGGGCGACGCCGGTCGTGGCATGGCGATCACGCCGAAGCCGGCATCGACGAATTTGCTGCGGACTTGCGGTCGCAATGACTTGGCGGATGCTGCCACTTTGCGCCTATGCGGGAACGGCCGGCTCCCGCCGACGCTCCCACAACCGTCGCAATGTATCGGTCGCGGCGGCAGCGACGACGAACGGCACCAGCACCCACCATGGTGGCCGCGCGAGTTCCCACACGAACAACGCGGCCCACAGTGGTGCCCGCTGCGTCACGGCCAGAACGCCTGCGGCACAGGTCAATGACACGGCCGGCATGCTCACGTGGTGTTCGGTCCACGTGTTGATCGACAGCGCCACCACCGAACCCAGTGCCGCGCCGGTGGCCAGCGACGGCGTGAGCATTCCGCCGACCGCGCCGGCGCGCAGAAATACTGCGGTGAGCGTGGGTTTGAGGAACAGGATCACCGCGGCGCCGCCGAGCGTCATGGTGCTGCTGAGGCTGACGGTCAGGATGCTCTTGCCGTTGCCGGGCAGTTCGGGCCACCACACCGAGCAGATGCCGATCAACAGTCCGGCAGCCGCGATCCCCGGAATCAACAACCAGGATGTCGTCATGGTGGCGGGCCGCGCGGCGGCCATGATCCAGTTGAACGCCAAGCCGACGCCCAGTGCGAGCGGGGCCAGCACGAGCGCGAAACCGCAAAGGAGATAGGACAGTTCGGGATCGGGCCAGTCGAGCGGGGCACGCACATGGGTGACCGGTGCGGCGACGGCAACGGCCAGGCTCGAGGTGATCAGCGCGGTGCCCACAGCCCTGGGTTGCCAGGTGTTGAGCATGATGCGCGTCGCGAACAGCGCGCCGCCCACCGGGACGCTGTACACCGCGGCCAGGCCCGCGCCCGCCGCACAGGCCAGCAGGATCTCTCGGTCTCGGGCGGTCAACGACCACCGTGAGGTTCCGAGATCGCCCAGTGCGACCGAGAATTGGCGTGGTGCACCCTCCCTGCCCAGCGACGCGCCTGCGCCGACGAGCAGCACCTGCAGCGCGGCATCCAGGGTGAGCGGCAACCGCGGAACGCGCCGGTGCTCGGAAATGGTGGCCGACAGCGCGGGGATCTCGACCCTACGGCGCAACGCCCACCACCCCAGCCCGGCCAGCGCGCCGCCGACCATAGGCCCCAGCGCGCGCCGGATCGGGCTGCTTTCGGTGACGCCCTCGAGCAGTGAGCCGAACGAGTAGTGATAGGTCAGGTGCTCGACCGCATGCAGCAACACGGTGGTCGCCATCCCGGCAAGGCCGGCGAGCAGCCCGATGATGACAATGCTGGAGGCGTATTCCAGCTCCCGCCGATTCACCTGAGTGAATGTATGCGCGACGGCCGAATTCCTCATCCGTTACCGCCTTTTCCCGCTCGAGCGTCGGGGCGTAGCGTCAGTCGGGATGCCTGCGCACGAGAAACCCCGCCTGCTGTTCGTCCACGCCCATCCCGACGACGAAACACTCACCACCGGCGCCACCATCGCGCACTACGTCGCACGTGGTGCCGAGGTCCGGGTGGTCACCTGCACGTTGGGGGAAGAGGGGGAGGTGATCGGCGAGCGCTATGCGCAACTGGCGGTCGACCACGCCGACCAGCTCGGCGGCTACCGCATCAGTGAACTGACCGCGGCCCTGGCCGCGCTCGGGGTCGGCGCACCGCAGTTCCTCGGCGGCGCCGGGCATTGGCGTGATTCCGGGATGGACGGCACACCGGCGCGCGGGCGGCAGCGATTCGTCGACGCCGACATGGACGAAGCGGTCGGCGCACTGGTCGACATCATCCGGGAGATGCGCCCGCACGTCGTCGTCACCTACGACCCCGACGGCGGGTACGGGCATCCCGACCACATCCAGACACACCGCGTCACGACTCGAGCCGTCGCCGCCGCAGCTGAACACTGGGCCATACCGAAGTTCTATTGGACGGTCATGGCCACCAGTGCGATGGGGGCCGGCCTGAAGGCGTTGGGCGACGTACCCGCCGAATGGATCAGGGTGAACATCGAGGACGTGCCGTTCGGTTACCCGGACGGCCGTATCGATGCCGTCGTCGACGCCAATGCCTCGCGGGAGGCCAAGGTGGCCGCCATGCGCGCACATGCCACCCAGGTCACGGTCTCTCCTGACGCGCAGGCCTGCGCGCTGTCCAACAACATCGCCTTGCCCATCCTCGGCGAGGAGCACTACGTCCTGGTCGCGGGAACGGCGGGCCCGCGCGATGCCCGCGGTTGGGAAACCGACCTACTCGCCGGCCTGGATCTGGAATAGCCGGAACCGGACGTTGTAAGCTCCGGAAAGTCAGCTGCCGCGTCGAAGGGAAAACCATGGACCCCGATCTGGATCCGAACCTGCAGCACTGGCAGGACCGGGCCGACAACTTCCAGTGGGTGGTCGGTTCCCTGGTGTCGCTGCTCGACAGCATCCCGACCTGAGCGGGGACTCTTCTCGCGCCGACGACATTCCCGATCCGGTGCTCGCCGGCATCATCCTCACCCTGCTCGCTGTCGACGGAATCATCTCGGCGGTTGTCAGCGCGCTCCTGCTGCCGTCCTACCTCGGCGCGATCCCGTTTCCCGTCAGCGCGCTGATCGCGGGTGCGGTCAACATGGCTCTGGTGTGGGCCGCGGCGCAGTGGACCGAATCCAACCGCCTTGCGGCGCTGCCCCTGTGGACGTGGCTCGCGACGATCGCTGCGATGACACTCGGCGGCCCCGGTGGGGACATCATCTTCGCGGGCCAAGGCCTGATGGCCTACGGCGCGTTGCTACTCATCGCGCTCGGGGCGCTGCCACCGGCCTGGCTGTTGTGGCGGCGGCAGCGCCACTGAGCTACTCGCTGCTGGCCGAGCTGCCCTCTGTCTTGTTCTTCGCCGGCCGTTCGCGCTGTTCTTTCTTGGCAGGCTTTGCGGCATCGGACTTGGTGTCGGACTTGGCCTCCGACTTGGTGTCGGACTCCGAGGACTCCTGCGACTTCTTGCCGGCAGTCCCGATAGTGCGCACCGCATTGCGCACATCGTCGGTGGCCTTCTTGACGTCCGCGGCGACCTTGGTGGTCGCGTCCCGCACCGCACGAGTCAGTGACCGCGCGGGTTTGGTGTCGGAGGCCTCGGTCTTGTCTGTCGTGGTGTCGTCGGGCTTGGTGAGCGACTGCGTCACCGACTTCGGAACATCGGCGACGCCGTCCTGGCTGGCCAGGCCGGCGATCTTCTCGACGTTCTCGGAGACGGTTTCGGCCGTCTCGGTGAGCGTCGTGCCAAGGCCCTCCACCGACTTCGCGACGGCGGGGGCGATCTCCTCGGCAGGAGTGATCTCGCCGACCGCGTCGGTGAGTGTTGTGCCCTCGTCGATGGCGCCGCCTGCGAGCAGTCCGCCTTCTGCGCCGAGTCCGTTCTGAAGGGCATCGGCCAGGCGCTTACCGGCATCGGCCAGTGAGTCGTACGCCAAGCTGATGCCGCCGGTGACCGTTTCGGTGACGAAGTCGACCGGCTGTGAAGCGTCGGTCGCCGAAGCGGTGAGGTTCGTTGTCGCCGCGAGCGATATCGGTGGCGGTCCCGGCAACGGAGGCAGTACCCAGCCGAGGAAGTAGTTGGCCTCGGCGACGACGGTGTTCCAGGCCGCGGCCACGATGCTCCAGCCGACATCCACCAAGCCGTTCGCCCAGACGCCCAGGTTCAACGGGTTGTTGAGGACGGGGCTGATGAGGTTGTAGACGACACTGTCCGCGACCGGCACGACCGCGCTGTAGTAGATGATGTCGACCTGTGCGCCGATGAGGCTCGCGAACGGTACTCCCCAGCCACCCAGCCAGTACGCGATGTCGACGCCGTAATTCACGCCCCAGTTGACCCAGTCCTGGATGTACTCATAGGCCGACGTGACGAAATCACTCGCGGCGTTCTGAACCGTGACGTCACCGGTGACGGCCGCAGCGGGCGCCGCACCGGCAGGTGCCCCGCTCACGTTCGGCGCCTTGGGCACCGGCAGCGCGGCGGTCATTCGGCTGGCCGCGGCCAACAGGTCGACCATGGCCTGCGACAGATGCGGCTGGGTGGTCGGGGTGGCGTGCGCGGGGACCGCGACGTCGGAGGGGGTGGCCTGCAATGGTGCGAGCGCTACGGCAGTTGCAGTGGCTGCCGCTGCTCCCGCCATCACATACGAGCGGACAGAGACCCTCATTGCACCACCCCTGGAAAATCGCAGCCTGGTCCAGGCTCAACTTAACGTGAATGCTGACAATATCGTCACGATTCGCTCTCTTGTGTGTAGCTGATGGCGAGTTAGATAACGCATTGGAAACAACAATGCGAACATCGCGGACTGCGCAGCCACCGGCGGGTCGCCACGGGTACCGATGCTGGGACTACTGTGGCCGGTATGCCAGGCGGAGTGGTTTCAGAATGTGAGACGCGTGGATGATTGTGGACAACGCCGGGGTTACACGGAAGTGGCTCTGAACCCCCAGCGCGGCGCCGACTTGCCGAGCCCCGTGGTCCCACCGAAAGCCGGGGCGCCCAGCCCCTCAGCGTTGCGGCGTGTGCTGCGAAGAGCGCGCGACGGCGTTGCGCTCAACGTCGACGAGGCCGCGATCGCGATGACCGCGCGCGGTGATGATCTGGTCGAGCTGTGTCGTAGCGCGGCGCGGGTGCGGGATGCGGGTCTGGAGTCGGCGGGCCGGCGCGGCCCGGGCGGCAGGCTGCCGGTCAGCTACTCGCGCAAGGTGTTCATCCCCGTCACCCATCTGTGCCGCGACACGTGCCACTACTGCACGTTCGTGACCGTGCCGGGCCGGCTGCGCGCCCAGGGCATGGGCATGTACATGGAGCCCGACGAGATCCTCGACGTGGCTCGGCGTGGCGCTGAACTGGGTTGCAAGGAAGCGCTTTTCACACTCGGTGACCGTCCGGAGGATCGCTGGGACGAGGCCCGGCAGTGGCTCGACGAGCGTGGGTACGACTCGACGCTGGACTACGTGCGGGCGATGGCCATCCGGGTTTTGGAAGAGACCGGCCTGCTGCCGCACCTGAATCCCGGGGTGATGAGCTGGTCGGAGCTGTCGCGGCTCAAGCCGGTCGCTCCGTCGATGGGCATGATGCTGGAGACCACGTCGCGGCGGCTTTTCGAAACCAAGGGTGAGGCGCATTACGGCAGTCCCGACAAGGATCCGGCGGTGCGGCTGCGCACTCTCGACGATGCCGGGCGGCTGTCGATCCCGTTCACGACAGGTCTGCTGGTGGGAATCGGTGAGACGCTGGTCGAGCGCGCCGAGACCATGCATGCGATCCGCAAGTCCCACAAGGAGTTCGGCCACGTTCAGGAAGTGATCGTGCAGAACTTCCGGGCCAAGGATCACACGGCAATGGCGTCGGCGCCCGACGCCGGGATCGACGACTTCCTGGCGACCATTGCGGTCACCCGCCTGGTGCTGGGCCCGAAGATGCGCATCCAGGCTCCGCCGAACCTGGTCTCGCGCGACGAATGCCTGGCGCTGATCGGCGCGGGTGTCGACGATTGGGGCGGTGTTTCGCCGCTGACTCCTGACCACGTCAACCCCGAGCGTCCGTGGCCCGCGTTGGACGATCTGGCCGATGTGACCGCCGAGGCGGGCTATGACCTGGTGCAGCGGCTGACCGCGCAACCGCAGTATGTGCAGGCCGGGGCGGCGTGGATCGACCCGCGGGTGCGCAGCCACGTCGACGCACTGGCGGACGCGGACACCGGTTATGCGCTCGACGTCAACCCGGTCGGTCGGCCCTGGCAAGAGCCCGACGAGGCATCCGAATCGTTGGGGCGCACCGATCTGCACACGGCGATCGATTCCGAGGGGCGGCTCACCGAGACGCGCAGTGACCTCGACAGCGCGTTCGGTGACTGGGAGTCGATCCGCGCCAAGGTCACCGAGTTGGCGGCGCGGGCGCCCGAACGCATCGACACCGATGTGCTGGCGGCGCTGCGTTCGGCCGAACGTGACCCGGCCGGCTGCAGTGACGACGAGTATCTGGCGCTGGCCACTGCGGACGGGCCTGCGTTGGAAGCGGTTACCGCGCTGGCGGATTCGCTGCGCCGTGACGTCGTCGGCGATGACGTCACGTTCGTCGTCAACCGCAACATCAACTTCACCAACATCTGCTACACCGGCTGCCGGTTCTGCGCGTTCGCGCAGCGCAAGGGTGACGCCGACGCGTACTCGTTGTCGACCGACGAGGTTGCCGACCGGGCGTGGGAGGCGCACGTCGCGGGGGCGACCGAGGTGTGCATGCAGGGCGGCATCGATCCCGAGCTGCCCGTCACGGGTTATGCGGATCTGGTCCGTGCGGTCAAGAAGCGCGTGCCGTCCATGCACGTGCACGCCTTCTCGCCCATGGAGATCGCCAACGGCGTGACGCGCAGTGGGATGTCGGTGCGGGAGTGGCTGACGTCGCTGCGTGAGGCCGGCCTGGACACCATCCCGGGCACGGCTGCCGAGATCCTCGACGACGAGGTGCGGTGGGTTTTGACCAAGGGCAAGCTGCCGACGTCGGAGTGGATCAATGTGGTGACCACCGCGCACGAAGTCGGGCTGCGGTCGTCGTCGACGATGATGTACGGCCACGTCGACACCCCGCGGCACTGGGTGGGCCACCTCAACGTGCTGCGCTCGATCCAGGACAAGACCGGCGGGTTCACCGAATTCGTGCCGCTGCCGTTCGTGCACCAGTCCTCACCGCTGTACCTGGCCGGTGGGGCGCGTCCGGGGCCGACGCACCGTGACAACCGGGCCGTGCATGCGTTGGCCCGGATCATGTTGCATGGCCGGATCTCTCACATCCAGACCAGCTGGGTCAAGCTCGGTGTCGAGCGCACCCAGGTGATGCTGCGGGGCGGTGCCAACGATCTGGGCGGCACGTTGATGGAAGAGACCATCTCGCGCATGGCCGGTTCGGAGAACGGTTCGGCCAAGACGGTGGCGGAGCTGGTCGCGATCGCCGAGGGCATCGGCCGCCCAGCACGCCAACGCACCACCGACTACACGCCTCTCGCCGCGTAGTCACTGCGAGCGCTACGACAGCGCGTCGGCGCGGGTGAGGCAGTTGACGTCGTGCCCGTCGCCGGCCGTGCCTGCGTCGACGAGCCGCCCGCTCAGGATTTCGCACGACAGCGTTCCGGCGTCGCCGATGATCGGGTCGGCCCCGACCATCTGGTCGCCGCTGCCACTGCTCGTCAAGGTGGCCTGACCGCCGCAGTGGGTCGCGGTCTGCAGTGTGCCTGCGGATCCGGCCGGGGCAGTGATGTCGATGCAGTCCGTGCCTGTCCACTGGACCACCGTGGTGATCGCGGCGCCGGTACCCGTCGGTGCGGGCGCGGCGGGTGGTACCGCGGGTGCGGGTGCCACGGGAACATTCGGCACGCCGAGCAGCGGAAGACTTCCGGTCGCTGCACTGCCGCCGCCGGTTTCGCATGCCACGCCGTCGCCGTCGCGATCGAGCTTCCGGCTGTATCCAGGTTGTCCCGCGTACAGGGGTGCGGCACCGGCTGCCCGGGCTTCGGAGCAGTTGCTGTAAGCGCCTGCGACTGGGGCTGTACCCACGCCGATCAGGGGGACGGCAGTGACTCCAAGGATGAGTCCGAGGGCGGCGGCGCGCATGTGATGGTCCTTCGGTCGAAATTGTCGTGCACGACAAATAGTGGTCAGAGCATCCTGCGCTGCGGCGGCCGAAAATTCTCGAAAATTCCTCGACTTCCCGGGAATGGAATCGGACCGTGGTCCGGTTACCCTTCTTGAAGGCGCCGGACGGGCCGGCCCTCGAAAGCAAGGAGACGACATGACTGCAGCAGTAGCACTGGACACCGACCTGACCGCCGGAACCTGGGCGATCGACCCCGTGCACTCCTCGATCAACTTTTCAGTCCGGCATCTGATGGTGAGCAAGGTTCGCGGCAGCTTCGAGACGTTCAGCGGCGAAATCGTCGTCGCCGAGGACGGCACCCCGTCGGTGAGTGCCACCATCGACGTCAACTCGATCAACACCCGCAACGAGCAGCGCGACGCGCACGTGCGGTCTGCAGACTTCTTCGACGCCGAGAATCACCCCACCGCCACGTTCGTCTCGACCGGTGTGCGGCGCGACGGCGACGACTACGTCGTCGACGGTGACTTCACCCTCAAGGGCGTGACCAAGCCGGTTTCGCTCAAGCTCGAGTTCAACGGCGTCAACCCCGGCATGGGCCAGGGACCGGTTGCGGGCTTCGAGGCCTCGGTCGTCTTGAACCGCAAGGACTTCGGTATCGACATCGACATGCCGCTGGAGACCGGTGGCACCGTCATCGGCGACAAGGTGACCATCACCCTCGAGATCGAGGCGCTCAAGCAGGCCTGAGGCGTAGCCCGTAGCGCCCGCAGGCATGTCGCGCTGGGTGGCTCTCAGCCCTCCGGAGCCGCCCAGCGCGACAACCTATTCCGGCGCCGCACCACGGTCACAACCGTGCGGCGAGTTCGGTGCCCTGGCGGATGGCTCGTTTGGCGTCGAGTTCGGCCGCCACGTCCGCGCCGCCGATGATGTGCGGTTCGATTCCCCTGGCGCGCAGGGCGTCTTCGAGGTCGCGCACGGATTCCTGGCCGGCGCAGATGACTACGTTGTCGACCTCGAGCACTCGGGGATCCGCATGTTCAGGCCCGAAGCTGATGTGCAGTCCGGCGTCGTCGATGCGTTCGTAGTTCACACCCGACAGCTGTTGCACCCCTTTGGCTTTCAGTGAGGCTCGGTGCACCCAGCCCGAGGTCTTACCCAACTTGCGACCCTGCGGCCCCTTGGTGCGCTGCAGCAGATACACCTCGCGGACCGCCGGGGCCGGCAGGGGAGTGATCAGTGCGCCGCGGGCCTCCTGGGGGTCGGCCGCGCCCCATTCGGCCTTCCATTCCTTGAGATTGAGCGTGGGCGACGAGTCGGTTGTCAGAAATTCGCTGACATCGAAACCGATGCCGCCCGCGCCGATCACGGCGACGGTTTCGCCCACGGGGGCACCGGTGAGGGCTTGGGCATACGACAGCACCTTCGGGTGATCGATCCCGGGAATGTCGGGCATGCGCGGCGTCACCCCGGTCGCCAGCACCACGTCGTCGTAGCCGGTGACCTCGTCGACCCCGGCCCGGGTGGACAGCCGCACGTCGACGCCGTGCTTGTCCAGCATGGTGGTGTAGTAGCGGATCGTCTCGGCGAATTCCTCCTTGCCGGGAATCCTTCTGGCCAAGTCGAATTGACCGCCGATCTCCGCGGCAGCCTCGAACAGCGTGACCCGGTGGCCGCGCTGGGCGGCGTTGACCGCGGTGGCCAGGCCCGCCGGGCCCGCTCCGACGACGGCCACCGAACGGGCGCGCCGGGTGGGCGACAGGACCAGTGAGGTCTCCCGGCCGGCCCGCGGGTTGAGCAGACACGACACACTCTTGTGCACGAATGCGTGGTCGAGGCAGGCCTGATTGCACGCGATGCACGTGTTGATCTCGTCGGCCTGGTCGGCCGCGGCTTTGTGCACCCATTCGGGATCGCTCAGCAACGGGCGCGCCATCGAGATCAACTGCACGTGGGTGTCGGCGAGGATCTGTTCGGCGGTCTGCGGCATGTTGATGCGGTTTGAGGCGACCACCGGAATCGAGACGTGTTCGGCCAGAGCGCTGCTGATGTCGACGAACGCGCTGTTGGGTACCGACGTGACGATGGTGGGCACCCGCGCCTCGTGCCAGCCGAACCCGGAGTTGATGATCGTCGCACCGGCTGCTTCGACTTCACTTGCTAGTGCGACGATTTCGTCCCAGCTCTGGCCGTCCTCCACGTAGTCGGCCATCGACATGCGGTAGCACAGGATGAAATCGGTGCCGACGGCTTCGCGGACGCGGCGCACGATCTCGACCGGGAAACGCCGGCGTTTCTCCGGGGTGCCGCCCCACGCGTCGGTGCGCTTGTTCGTGCGCGGCGCCAGGAACTGGTTGAGCAGATAGCCCTCGCTGCCCATGATCTCGACGCCGTCATAGCCGGCCTCTCGGGCCAGCAGCGCGCAGCGGACGAAGTCGTCGATGGTGCCTTGAACGTTACGGAGCCGTCGCGGCGTAAAAGGGTTGATCGGGGCCTTGATCGATGATGCGCTCACCGAAAACGGGTGGTACGCATAGCGTCCCGCGTGCAGGATCTGCAGCAGGATCTTGCTGTCGGCGTCGTGGACCGCGCGCGTGATGCGGCGGTGCCGGCGCGCTTCGGCAGACGACACCAGTTGCGACGCGAACGGCAGCAGCCAGCCGGTCTTGTTGGGCGCGTAGCCGCCGGTGATGATCAGTCCGACGCCGCCGCGGGCCCGCTCGGCGAAGTACTCGGCGAGCTTGCCGGTGTCGCGGGCCCGGTCTTCGAGCCCGGTGTGCATAGATCCCATCACGACGCGGTTGCGCAGGGTGGTGAAGCCCAGGTCCAAGGGCGACAACAGGTTCGGGTAGGTCACGGGGTCTCCTTCAGGGCTGCCGCGACTTCGGACAGCCATTCGATCGCGCTCTCCTCGGCGCGGATGCCGCCGCGCAGGACCAGGTACTGGTGCAGGGCGCTGCCGGTGAGTGCGGCCGGATCGGGGAACTGCCGCTTCTCGTAGCCGCGGTAGACGTCGAGCAGTTCGGCGCGTTCGGTGCGTAACGCGTCGACCTGGCTGCGTAACGCTGCGATGTCCCCGTAGGCCGCGGCGCGGACCTTGACGGCGAGGTCGCGGGTGCGGTTGTCGGCGACCGAGCCGCCGCGGGCCGAGCCGGCGCGGGTGACGGGTTCGGAGATCCAGCGGGCCAGTTCGCCGCGGCCCGCATCGGAGACCGTGTACACCTTCTTGTCCGGCCGGCTGTGCTGTACGACGGGGGTGACGTGTACCCAGCCGTCGGCCTCCATGGCCCGCAGCGTCTTGTAGATCTGCTGATGGGTTGCGGTCCAGAAGTACCCGATCGACCGGTCGAATCGGCGCGCCAGCTCGTATCCCGAACCGGACTGTTCGCACAGTGACACCAGGATGGCGTGCTGCAAGGCCACCCCGGCAGTGTAGGCGATACCTGCGGTCCTATGTAACTAGTTGCAGTGCAGCAAAGTGCATATGGCGTGGCGACTAGGCGAGCTGTATGTGCAACGGTTAGTATCAGTAACCACGCGCCACCCTTACCTGGCAGCGCGTGAAGTTAGGGCACACTGAGACGAGCGTCCAGGTATGGGCAACGCATACTGTCGCGACAGGCTCAGAGTCCTGACACAACGAACCCGACCAGCAGCCCACTGGACAGGAGAGACATCAGTGACGTACGTCATTGCCGAACCCTGCGTCGACGTCAAAGACAAGGCATGCATCGAAGAATGCCCCGTCGACTGCATCTACGAGGGTGGACGCATGCTGTACATCCACCCCGACGAGTGTGTGGACTGCGGCGCATGTGAACCCGTCTGCCCGGTGGAGGCCATCTACTACGAAGATGACGTGCCGGACCAGTGGAGCAGCTACGCGCAGGCCAATGCGGACTTCTTCACTGAGCTGGGTTCGCCGGGCGGTGCGTCCAAGGTCGGGCAGACAGACAATGACCCGCAGGCGATCAAGGATCTGCCGCCGCAGGGTGAGGACTGACCCTGTCTTTGGGGTCTGAGTCCGTGGTGCGACAGCGCCGGTCGGCGTCGCTGCCGGAGTTTCCCTGGGACACTCTCGCCGATGTCACGGCGCTGGCCCGTGCGCACCCTGACGGCATCGTCGACCTTTCGGTAGGCACTCCGGTGGATCCGGTGGCGCCCGTGATCCGGGATGCCCTGGCTGCGGCCAGTGCGTCGCCCGGATACCCGACGACCGCGGGCACGCCGGCGCTGCGGGCCTCGGCGCGCAGCGCGCTGGAACGCCGCTACGGCATCACCGATCTCGCGCCCGACGCGGTGCTGCCCGCGATCGGCACCAAGGAGCTGATCGCGTGGCTGCCCTCGCTGCTGGGCCTGGGAGCCGGTGACACCGTCGTGGTGCCCGAGTTGGCTTATCCGACCTACGAAGTCGGGGCGCGGCTGGCCGGTGCCGATGTCGTCCGTGCCGACGACGTCTCGCAGTTCGGCAACCCCGCCCTGATCTACCTGAACTCGCCGAGCAATCCCACCGGGCGGGTGCTCGATGTCGATCAGTTGCGTGCCGTGGTGGCCTGGGCCCGGGAGCGGGGCGTGCTGATCGCGTCCGACGAGTGCTATCTGGGCCTGAGCTGGGATGCCCAGCCGGTCAGCGTCCTGCATCGGTCGGTCTGCGGCGGTGACCACACGGGCCTGTTGGCGGTGCACTCGCTGTCCAAGACATCGTCGCTGGCCGGATACCGCGCGGGGTTCGTCGCGGGCGATCCGGCCGTGGTGGCCGAGCTGCTGGCGGTGCGCAAGCACGCGGGCATGATGGTGCCGACGCCGGTGCAGGCCGCGATGGTCGCCGCGCTCGACGACGACGAACACGAAGCGGTGCAACGTGAGCGGTACCGGCAGCGCCGCGCGGTGCTGCTGCCCGCGATGCGCGCCGCGGGATTCACCGTCGAACACTCCGAGGCCGGTTTGTACCTGTGGGCGACGCGTCGCGAGGCGTGCCGCGACACCGTCCGCTGGCTCGCCGAGCGGGGAATCCTCGCCGCGCCGGGCGAGTTCTATGGTCCTGCCGGTGACCAATACGTGCGAGTCGCGCTCACCGCGACCGACGAACGGATCGCCGCCGCCGTCGCGCGCCTGTCCTGAGGCCCGTTCGCCGCAGCACTACGGCAGCAAGCCCAGCGACATCGCGGTCGTGACGGCCGCGGTCCGGTCCGAGACGCCGAGCTTGTTGAACGCCCGCAGCAGGTGGGTTTTCACGGTCGCCTCGCTGATGTGCAGGTCACGGCCGATCTCGGCGTTGGTCCGGCCTTTCGCCACGAGCGCGAGCACGTCGACCTCCCGCGCCGACAGCGGCGCCTGGGCGGGTTCGCGCATCAGCCCGAACAGCCGCCCGGCCACCGACGGCGCCAGCACCGTCTTGCCCGCCGCGGCGTCGCGCACCGCTGCCGCGAGCTCGGCCCGGGACGCGTCTTTCAGCAAGTATCCGGCCGCGCCGGCCTCGACCGCACGCAGGATGTCCGCGTCGGATTCGTAGGTGGTGACGACCACGACGCGCGCGGCGGGCTGCGCACTGCGGATGCGTTCGGTGGCGGTCACGCCGTCGACGTCAGGCATCCGCAAGTCCATCAGGATGACGTCCGGCTCAAGAGCTTTCGCCATCGCGACGGCTTCGGCGCCCGACGCCGCCTCACCCACGACGGTGAGGTCGGGTTCGGCATCGATCATGCCGCGCAGGCCCTCGCGGACCACGGGATGATCGTCGGCCAGCAGCACGGTGGTCGTCACGTCGGCACCTCGATATCGATCCGTACGCCGGACGTTCCAGCGGATGACACCGCAACCGTTCCGCCGACCTGACTCACCCGCGTGCGGATCCCGCGCAGCCCGAAACCGTCGCTGTGATCGTCTGCCAAGCCGATCCCGTTGTCGGACAAGGACAACCGGACCCCATCGGAATCGGCACGCAGCGCCACCTCGACCGCGGTGGCGGCGGCGTGCTTGCGAATGTTGGCCAGGGCCTCCTGCGCTGCCCGCAGCAGCACGACGTCACCGGCCATACCCAACGACGGCAGCGCCTCGTCGATGTCGGTGATCACCGGTGTTCCGGTCTCGGCGGTGAACCGCCGACATTGCCGCGCGATCGCGGCAGGCAACGAATCCTCCTTGAGCGCTGCGGGATTCAGGCCGGCGACCATCTCCCGTGCGTCGGCGAGGTTCTCCCGCGCCGTGGTCTGGATGAGCTTGACGTGGGCGGTTGCCGCGGCCCGGTCGGTGTCCAGCTCGGCCTCGACCGCCTGGGCCAGCGCGACGATGCTCGTGAAGCCCTGCGCCAGGGTGTCGTGGATTTCGCGGGACAACCGTTCACGTTCGGCGGCCGCGCCGGCCTTACGGGACAGCTGCGCACTCTCGGCGCGGCTGGCGGCGAGCTCGGCGACGACACCGGCCAGAGTTCTGCGTTGCGCGTGAGATGTCACGATCACCGTGCCGATCACCGGTGCGGCCACCACCCCGATCAGGGTTATCGCGATCGCCATCGGAATGTCGGGGGAGTGGATGTCGTCGATGAGCGTGAGCGCCAACGGCACCAGGTTCACCACGGTGGTCACCACGAGCGCGCAGGGCAGCGGCAGGCTCGCGAAGAACAGCGGGTACAGCGCAGGCACCGCAGCCACCGCCACGGGCGACGCGATGAGCGCGCCGACCCACAGCGCCACCACGGCGCCGACGAAAACCGCGGAATGCCAGTTCTTCTCCTCGGCCAGGATCAGCCGCCGGCCGAATACGCCGACGCACACGACGATCGCGGCCAACGCGGCAACCGCACCGAGCACCTGCCCGCCGAACCGAGGCTCCAGCAAGGCCACCGCAATCATCGCCGCGACCAGCAGACCCACGACGTAGGTCTCCCACAGCCAGTGCCACTCGCTTCCCGTGGCGGCGGCGGGCACATCGGTCATGGCCCGATGCTAACGCTCACTGTCCACCCAGTTGCCGTGGAAGCCGTGCGGCACGCGTGCGGGCAGGTGCACCGTGCCGACGGTGTTCAGGGTCTCGGCGTCGAGCAGCACCAGGTCGCTGCGGTTCGAACCGCGGTCGTAGACGAAGCCCATCAGCACCCCGTCGTCCTCGGCGGCCTGCCCATCCGACGGTACGAAGACGAACTCGCCCGGTTCCCGGCCCGCGCCGAAGGACACCGATTCCGTTGTGCCCGTGGACAGGTCATGACGGAGCAGGGCGTTCGGCGCGGTGATCCCCGGGGTGTCCGGCGCGTATCCGACCGCGTACCCGTACCGGTGTCGCTTGCCGACCAGGCGTTCGTCGACGCGCGGGAACTCCTGGGGCGTATCGTCGAGACGCTCTTCACGGACCGTTCCAGAGGCAAGGTCGACGGTCCAGCGGTCGAGCGTCTGGATCCCGGTGGCGTTCGGGTCGTCGGCGAACACCGAGTCGTGCCGGACCACGTCGAGCACGATGCGTCCGGCTTCGTCGTAGGCGTTGAGCGGGTGGAACACGTAGCACGGCTGCACCTCGAACCACCGGATGTCCGCGGCGGTGCCTTCCCGGGGTAGCACGCCCAACCGCGCCCGTTTCTCGGGTTCCCACCGGTACGGGTACGCACCGACCGCAGGTGGCCCGCTGCGCTCGGATCCTCGCATGGCCGTGCGCAACACGAAGTCGGGCGCGGCGTGACGCGCGGCGAATCCGGACAGCCACCGAGCCGCGGCCTTCGCGGGCCTGTTGCGGAGGGCGCCCGACAGGTCGAGCACCACGGGCAGGTCGTAGATGACGACATAGCGTTCGGTCAGCGAGAAGTCG
Source organism: Mycolicibacterium mageritense (assembly GCF_010727475.1). Lineage (NCBI taxonomy): Bacteria > Bacillati > Actinomycetota > Actinomycetes > Mycobacteriales > Mycobacteriaceae > Mycobacterium > Mycolicibacterium mageritense. Next base: position 452,963 of record NZ_AP022567.1, on the reverse strand, counting down.
TGCATCATGGTTCCCCCGCAAGCGGGCGGTGCCCCCAGTTCGCGCAACGGGATGTCGATGCGGTGCCGCACGCGTCCGGCGGTGTCGGTGACCGTGTACCGCACCAGGGCGCCGCGTAACGGGTTGTAGGACACCGCGTGCAGCTCACCGGTGTCGGGATCGCGTTTGGGATGTGCGGTGTAGCCCGCGAACAACGTTCCGCAGAAGTCGGACGGCCCAACGGTTTCCAGCTCGTCGGTGAGTTCGTACGGCCGCACACCCGCTTCCGCGAGCGCCAACGTCCGGCCGGCGTGCCCGATGACGTTGGTGTTGGCCGCGAAATCGAATCCGCCGTCGTGCGGCCCGCCCGCCCAATGCTCGCCGAGGTGACGGGCGACGTCGGCGGAGCGCACCCAACGGTTGCGATACCACTGGGCACGACCGTCACGCAGGCGCAGGCCGTGCACCATGCCGGCGCCCAGGAACAGGTGATAGCGGTCGGGATCGGGGTCGTCGAGCGGGTTGGGACCATTGCGCAGATAGCGGCCGTCGAGATAGCCGGGCACGGTGCCGGTGATTTCGAGGTCGACCGCGGTCGTCTCGCGGTGCACGGGTGCGTAGTTACCTTCAAGATAAGGGTTCGTCGACGTACGTCGTAGTGCCGTGGTCATGCGGCGGACTCCTTCAGGTCGATCATGACACTCATCGTGCGCCGGGTGGCCGGACCGCGGCGACCACTACGCGGATGATCGTGCTGTCAATCGAACGGTGGACAGCGCCCCTAGCCGCCCGGTGGTCGCGCACCATTGGTCGTCGGCCGAAAGATCGCAGTGTGGTGCGCTTCGTCGAGCGGTTCGCGATCGTGGTGATCGGGCTGTGGGCCCTGCTGGCCGGCGCGGGCAACCTGGCAGTACCTCAGCTCGAGCAGGTGATCCACGAGCAGTCCCGCGCGTTCTTCCCGCCCGACGCCGACGCGAGTGTGGCGGCTGCGCGGATGGGTGAGGTGTTCGGCGATTCCGACAGCAACAACGTCACGTATGTGGTGTTGGAGGGCGTTCTGGACGGGTCTGCGCGCGCCTATTACGACGCCCTGGTGGCGGCGCTGCGCGCCGACACGACGCATGTCGAATCGCTGATGGACCTGTGGTCGGATCCGCTGACCGCGCCGATCGCCGAGAGTCGCGATCAACGAGCCACCTACGTGTTGTTGCGCTTGTCCGGTGACCTGGGCAGTGCCGAGGCGGCCCGCTCGGTGCAGGCGGTGCGCGACTTGGTCACCGCACTGTCACCGCCGCCGGGTGTGGCGGCTTACGTGACCGGACCGGGCGCCACGATCTACGACGAGTTCGCCTCGTTCGACCGGCAGATGCTGGTGATCACGGCCGTGACCGTGGTGTTGATCGCGGCCCTGCTCTTCATTGTGTACCGCTCGGTGGTGGCCGCGGCCATCCCGCTGATCACCGTCGGCCTATCGCTCGGGGTTGCGCGGCCCATCGTCGCCGCGCTCGGTGCACACGGCGTGATCGAGGTGTCCGTGTTCTCGACAGCGCTCATCTCGGCGATGATCCTCGGTGCTGGAACCGATTACGGCATCTTCCTGCTGGGCCGCTATCACGAGAACCGGCGCGCGGGCATCGATCACCGCGACGCCCTGATCGGCGCGTATCGAAGTGTCGCGCCAGTCATCGCCGCGTCCGCCACCACGATCGCGGCCGCGCTGTGCTGCCTGTCGTTCGCGAAGGTCGGCATGCTGCGCAGCGCCGGAATTCCTTGCGCCATCGGCATCGTGGTCGCCATGGCCGCATCGCTGACGTTGCTGCCCGCGTTGTGTGCCGTGGCCGGCCGGCTGCGGCTCATCGAACCCAAACCGTCACGGATCGCCCGGCGCTGGCGCCGGGTCGGCATCGTGGTGGCGCGCTGGCCGGGCCCTGTCCTGGTGACCGCGGGAGCGCTCCTGGCGGTCTGTGCGGTGCCGTTGTTCTGGCTGTCGATCGGTTACAGCGAGGTGGCGGTGCAGCCGTCGTCCACGGAATCCAACCAGGGCTATCAGGCTGCGCAACGACACTTCCCCGCGGAGCGGTTGTTGCCCGAGATCGTGCTCGTCGAGGCCGACCACGACCTCCGCACTCCGCAAGGGCTGATCGGGATCGAGAGAATCAGCCGGCGCATCATGGAGATACCCGGGGTGCGCGCGGTGCAATCCGCGAGCCGACCCGCCGGCGGTGTGCAGCCCGAGTCGACACTGACGGATCAGGCCGGCCGGATCGGAAGCCAACTCGCATCGCAGACGAGCACGCTTGAGCCGCAAATCGATTCGATCGGCACGATACGCACGACGCTGGTCCGGTTGTCCGGCGCCGTCGGCCAGTTGCAGACCGGGCTTTCCGGCGGGGTACACGGTTTGGAGCAGATCAGCTCGGGCGGTGCCGAGCTGCGCGCCGGTGTGCGGGCAGTACGCGAGAACTCCGAAACCCTCGCCGGCTATCTCGACCCGCTGCGGGCATTTGTCGCGAACACGCCCGATTGTCCCGTGCACCCGATCTGCGGGCCGGTGCAGCGCATCGTCGCACCGATCGACGGAATGCTGTCCGGCACCGGGAAACTCTCCGACGCGACCGGAAAGTTCGATGCCGGGGCGGCCGACGCAGGCAGGTCGTTGGCCGGTGCGACCGACGCGGTGGCCACGATGCGTGGTGCGGTCGCGGACCTTCGGGAGCTCGTGGACACGCTGACCGCCACGATGGACGGACTGATGCCGCAGTTGCAGCAGATGACGGACTACCTCACCGGGCTTGGCAGCGACTTCGCGGGCACCGCGGAAGGCGGGTTCTATCTACCGGGCAGCGCGTTGAAAGATCCCCGCTTCCAACGGGTGTTGCAGCTGCTGTGCTCGCCGGACGGGCATGCCACGCGGCTGCTGGTCTACGGGGACGAGGACTCCTGGGGGCGCGCCGGCGCCGCGCGTGCCGAGCAGATCCGGTTGGCCGTCCGCGAGGCCACCAAGGAGGGCTCGGTGGTGGACGTCGACATCCACATCAGTGGCGTCGGATCGGCGACCGCCGACCTGCACCGCTACTTCGAATACGTTATCTGTAGGTCGGTAGCGATGTATCTGACTGTATTCCACTGATGCCTATTGCCATCGGTCGATCATCAGATACAGAGTTATCTGTAGAGGTGTGCCTTAAGGCGCTGGATGCTTTCGCCGCCCGGACCACCTCCCCAAGCACCGATGCGACCTCCGCGCAGCAGATCGGCGAGGTGCTACCGCATGGCTCAGGCTTCGGCCACGACAGGGTGACAGTTTTGTCGGGGAGGCGTAGTTACATCGGCAGGCAGTGGCAGCCATTAGGGTGAACGGGTCGAAGGGAGTGTCTGGTGACGACGGTCGAATCGGTGTGCGCCGATCCCGCGGTTGCGCCCAAGCCGTTCATTCGGTGGGCCGGGGGCAAGACTCGCCTGCTGGCGAAATTGCTACCGCACTTTCCAGCGCAGATCGCCAACTACCACGAGCCGTTCGTCGGCGGTGGGAGTGTCTTCTTGGCGGTCCGGGACCGAATCTCTGGATCGGCATACCTGAGCGACCTCAACGAGCACCTTGTGAGTGCCTGGATCGCGATGCGCGACCAACCAGAGTCTCTCGTGCCGTGGCTCGATTGGTATCGGGCCAACGATTCGAAGGACCTCTATTACCAGGTTCGAGCCGAGTCTCCCGCCGACCCCGTCGAAAAGGCAGCCCGATTCCTCTACCTCAATGCCACGTCGTGGAACCATCTGTGGAGGGAGAACTCGAAGACTGGAACCATGAATGCGCCGTGGGGAGATCGCACCTTCAAGGGATTCGATCCGGTTGTGCTGGAACAGATCAAGTGCACGCTGGAAGGGGTCGTCATCTGCCAGCGTGACTTCCGAACGGCGCTTGCGGAGGTGAAACCCGGCGACTTCGTTTACCTGGACCCACCGTACTTGCCGATCTTCACCAATGCCGACGAGACGGAGCCCACCTCGAAGTTCAACAAGTACACCGCTAAGGTGTTCGACGAATGCGACCTCGACGATCTCGTTGCAATCTGCAAAACCCTTACTGCACAAGGTGTTCAATGGGTCATGAGCAATCGTGATACCCCCGGCGTGCGTGATCTGTTTGGATTCGCCGACATGGTCACGTTCACGACACACAGGGCACTGTCGGCTCAGGTAGGGCGAACTGTCGAGGCCAAGCAGTCACCGGAGTCCATCATCATCGGGAAATTTTGATGGCTGAGCGGGAGGTCGAGGCGGTCTTCGTTGTTTACTACGGGCTGGCGGCACACAAGGCGGCATACGGCCGTGTAGTTCAGGGGAGTCGCACGTACACCAAGGACTACTTTCAGCTGAATCAAAGTGCTGAATTGCGCGAGGCTCTGCTCGCGATGTTCCCACCGCCCGCTGAGGACGATGGGTACAGTGCGATCACCTACCGTTGGCCGGGAGGACAAGCCCCAGGCTATGTAGCGATTCGATCATCAGATCGCCCTCACATGGCATGGTCCACATCGGAAGGGCCGCCCGCCCCGCTGAAGATGACGCCGGCGCCGAATTCAGCTGGGCCCCAGACGATCATGGGCGACCCCACGAGGACAGTCGAGGCGGACGCCAATGCGGAATTCGACGCGTTCACCGCAACCGGGATGTCCGCCTACATCGTCGCGGTGAAGCTTGTCGATGAACCAGCGGTCTTGCACCTGCGGGTCTACCTGCGCAATCCCATCGCGGGGCTGGAGTTCGCCGACGTTGCTCAGCTCCCGGATCCGATCCGCCAGCTAGCGCTGTCGACGAGACAGTCAGACGCATTTCAGTGGCTCGCGCTCGGTAATGAAGGGCAGCGACTGAGCCCGGAAGTGGCTGAGCTGATGGCCAAGCTCGAGGAGAACCCGAATCTTCTGCTTGTCGGGCCACCGGGAACGGGTAAAACTGTCCTGCTTGACAAGCTCGCTCGGTACATCGAAAGTCCGGGTAGCCGAGTCCTTTTCGATCCGGACAAGAACCATGACGCCTGGTCGGCCGAAGAAGCCACTGTCTCGCCCGGCAAGGTACGAACCGTGGTGTTTCACCCCAACTATTCGTACGACAACCTCGTCGTCGGTTTGTTGCCAACCCCGAACGACGCGGGCGGGGTGTCAGTACAGGCCGTCGCAGGTCCCTTGCTCAATCTCGCGCACTACGCGACCCACAATCCTCAGAGCAGGACTGTGCTCCTTCTCGATGAGTTCAATCGCGGCAACGCGGCCTCGATCCTGGGTGACATGTTGGCGCTGATGGACAAGGACAAGCGCGGGTCTGCGGCGATCGACCTCGCCTACGCCGATCTGGGTATCAGCGTGGCACCCGAGTTCACGGATGGAGGTTCGGCACAGGTTCCCAATCGGTTCACGTTGCCACCCAATCTGTGGCTGGTGGCGGCGATGAACAGCAGCGACCGGTCGGTGGCACCGTTGGACGCGGCCCTCCGTCGACGCTTCTCCATCCGAGAGGTTCCCCCCGACTACGCGGCGCTGGAGTTGCATCTCGAGGCCGCCGACGCGATGCCAGCAGCATTCGCCGAATCCGACTCGGGCTCAGAGGCCGGGTCAGATGCTGGCTCGGACCCAGACCCGCTTACCGACCCTCTGGCGCAATGGACTTCAGAAGACATTGCCCGGTTGGCGGTCGAGGTGTTGAAGGCGGTCAATCGTCGGATCACGACCGTCTTGGGCAGTGATTTCGAACTGGGACAAAGCAACTTCTGGCATGTGGAGGGCGCATCCGCACAGAAGCGTCTCGATGCGCTTGTGACTGCTTGGGATGATCGCGTCAGGCCGACCTTGCGTATGGCGTTCCAGGACAACGACGAGGCCCTCGCCGCGGTACTTCTCGCCGGGGCTGCCGACACCGCCGTGAACAACACCGTTCCACGGGTGGCGTGGTGGCGAGTCGCAGATATCTCAGTCCCGACTTACGGCCAGCCCCGACTGGTGCTGACACGGCTGGGATCACTGGACCCCAGTGACGCCCTCACCGAACTGCTCAGACAAGCAAACCCCTAGTGGTTGACTCCACCTTCATCGTCACGGAGTGGGAACCCACCGACTTACCGCAGCCGGTTGCCGCGCTGGCCCGGACCGCCATCGCAGACCTCAAAGACGTTCTGCAACCACGAATCTCGCAGATCAAATCCCAACCTGGAGGCGTGACCACGATCCGCAACCTTTTGGGTTCGGTTCGGCTGCCCTCCGGCGACGCGCTACATGTCCAACCACGCCACGACGTCGATGACCGATGGGCAGAATCGATCGCACAGCTTCTGGATGAGGGTACCCGCATCGCAGTCTCGGGACATCAACGCTCGAGTCAGAACCCGCGCCGCAATGACCTCGTCACCGCCGTTGCTGCCGAGTACGCCAACCGGCTCGATGCTGCACTACGGCGCGTCGGCCCGATCGAGGCGTACAGACGTGAACAGCGCATCTCCAGCAGGCTCAGCGGACACCTCCGAGTGTCGCAATGGCTGCGCACGGTAACGCTGAATCCGGCGGTTTTCCCGATCGAGTACGACAGCTTCACCACCTCGAACGATTTCAGCATCGCCTTGGCGAAAGTTGCCTGGGTGCTGGCGATCTCGTCCAGGAACGGGCGAGTGTCCTCACGGCTACGGGCGTTGGAGCGTCAACTGTTGCCGGGACAACCGCCGGCAACCGTGATCAATCCGGCGATCGCGAGTCGTCCGTTGCCGCCACAATGGTCCGCCTTCCGCCCTGCTTGGGACATCGCCGCGGCAGTCCTGCGGAACAGGTCCGTGGTGGGCGATCCTGGCTCTGTGGCCGGCCTTGAAGTCGCAGTCGAGCCTTGGCCGCTGTTGGAGGTGCTGCTGCAACGCACACTGCGATCATTCGCTCAACAAAGCAACGGCGAGTACGAGCTCGTCCCGAAGCGTCACTACCAACTCCTCACCCAAGCCGAGGGCATTGTCCAATCCGTCGAACCAGACGGGTTGCTCGCCCGGAATTCCGTACCGGCGGTTTCCTTTGAGGCGAAATACACCACGTGGACGTGCCCGCCGCACCGCAGCCACGTGTTCCAGACACTAACGACCGCGGCGTCATTGAACACCCCCACCGCCGTTTTGGTCTACCCGGGTGATGACCCGCTGAGGCTCTACACCGTAAAAGGCTTCGCCGGTCGCCCGAGTCGTCTGGCGACCCTGGGCTTATCCATGTTCACCTACACCCGCGGAACGGGCGATGTCCAGCGTGGTCAACAGGTGGCCGCACTGCTCGATCAGGTCGTCCAAGCTACTGCGCCCAGCGACTAAGGAGGGCCCCTCTCCGTGCCCGGGGGAGATTCCTCTGCGACTTGCGTGGCAGTATTCGGTCCTGCTAGGCGCGGCGGGTTCGCGGTCCGGGGCCGTGTTCCACCAAACGAATCTCCGCAGCACCGTCCTGCCCAGTCGCTTCCCGCAAGGTGACCATCCGATAATACTTGAGCAGTTTGGCCAACTTGGCGGGACTGTCGGAGTGCCCCGTCACAATGGCGGCTATGAGTTCCCTGCGGTTGGTCTTCAACCCATTGTCGTTGGCCACTTCAACCAATCGGTCGAGCATGTTGTCGACGGCTATTGGCCACCGCAAACCCGGCTGCTTATCCCGGCTCTCGCAGAGCTTTTCCCCAGGTGAGCCGGTGTGTCGGTATCGCTGAGTCATAGCCATCACCTAACATCTATTATATGTCTGTCATATGTGTGCACGACGACCGGCCAACCGTCTTCCGCTCTCGCGGCGTCGACTTCGCCAGGAGTTGAGCATGGCAGACGGTGGGGTCGTGCTCAACTGGCCTAACAAGGACAAGGCGCTCCTGGCCCGCGGAGAGCGCGACTACGAGTGGAGCGACGACGGGCCCTCGCCTAAGCCGCTCGAGGTGGTCTCATCGATCGGTCGACTCAGCCTGCGCCCGAACCTGGTGGTGTGTGGGGACGGGCTGGATGCGCTGAGTGCGATGTCGACGGCCTCTGCACTGAAACCGGGCACGGTCCGCCTGGTGTATATTGACCCCCCCTTCAATACCGGACGTGCTTTCGGCGACTACGAGGACTCGCTCGACAGCGCAACGTGGTTGTCACTGCTGCGAGACCGGCTGGCCGCGGTCAAACCGTATCTTGCCGCCGACGCGAGCGTCTGGGTCCACCTTGATGACAGCGAAAACCACCGTGCACGTTGCGTTCTCGACGAGGTATTCGGTAGCGGAGCGTTCGTGACCAACATCGTATGGCAGAAGCGAACCACCCGAGAATCACGCTCGGCGTTCTCCAACAACCATGACCACCTCATGGTGTACGCCCCCTCAGGCCCACAGTCGTGGAAGAAGCGCCGAAATCTGTTAACCAAGGATGCTTCCCAGCTGCAGAACCGCGATCAAGACCCGCGCGGCCCGTGGGCCGACGCGCCCTTTACGGCTCCGGGCTATCGAGCCAATCAGCAATATGAAATCGTCAATCCTTCTGGGCGAGTGCTACATCCGCCTCGTGGACGCAGTTGGTATGCCACCGAGGAGACTTACCTGCAGCTGCTCGGTGAGGACAGGATCTGGTTCCCACGTAACGGCGCGGGCAACCCCCGCCTGAAGCTGTTCGCACATCAGATCCGTGGCCTCGTGCCCTTCTCGGTATGGGGTGCGGCCGAGACTGGCACCAACGACGACGCCAAGCGTCATCTGCAAACCCTGTTCCCGGACGCCGGAAGTGTATTTGCCACCCCGAAGCCCGAAGAACTGCTAGAGCGGATCATCCATATCAGCACGGATCCCGGCGAACTGGTGATGGACCTGTTTTCAGGCTCGGGAACCACCGCTGCCGCGGCGCACAAAATGGGGCGACGCTGGATTGCCGTGGAGCGATCCATCGCCACGACGCAGACCACCCTGATCCGGCGGCTGGCCGCAGTGGTCAACGGCGAGGACCCGGGCGGGATCACCGCGCAGTACGGCTGGATCGGTGGAGGTGGGTTTGATGTCATGCAGGCTAAGCCAGGGCTCGGTCGGGTACGCACGGTGCGAGTTCCGGGAACTATCACGTCCCGCAGGTCCTCGACACTCGCCACGGTGAGCGCTAACGCCGATCAGAACGCCGTGTAGCCGCCGACCTTCCGCGGGGTTGCTCGTAGCGGGACCATCGGTGCGCCGCTGGCGTCCTGGCGGACACCACTGAGGTCCCCCGAAAGAAGCTGTCGGAACAACGTGGATCACGACGCCACCGGGGCGGCTCGGCGCAGGCTTCGGCAACGCCGAAACCTCCTGGTCTGCGGGCAAGTCCCGGCACGCGGCTGCGCGCGTGCGGCGCCATCGACGCGGGGTTGGTGGACGCGAATCCCCAGGCCATGGTCCGTGGCTGCTGCGGCGGTTCTTACCACTGGCATTGGCGGTTTCGCCTGGTGTGCGATACCTGGGCAGCAACGGGGCTTTCCGGCGGGCTGCCCCTCGGTGTCGGGGTGATGTCACATACTGAAATCTGCGCGACTGGTGTGTGAGCTGTATGCGATGGGATTTGGCATGCCCTCCGGGTGGGAAAGGACATCACTGGTGATTGAACGTGTTCGGATCGCGGGGTATCGCAAGCTCCGCGCATTGGAGTTCGCGCCCCATCAGCGCTTGAACATTCTCGTTGGCGATAACGATGCGGGCAAGTCGACATTGCTGGAGGCCATCACCCTGGCGCTGACGGGCCGGGTCAACGGCCGGTTGGCAAGCGATGAGATCAACCCGTTCTGGTTCAACGCAGCAATGATCACGGAATTCTTCGACGCTCGAGCGCGCGGTGAGACGCCAGCACCGCCGACGATCGAGATCGAGGTATTCTTGCACAACCGCGAAGAGTTCGCGCGAAATCTGTTCGGCGCACACAATTCTGAGAATCCCGCACGGTCTTGCGCCGGGGTGAGACTGCGCGTAGAGCCTGACCCAGATTACGGCGACGAGATCGAGAGATACCTATCGGACAGGCAGGAGAACAGTGGCGGGCCGGCGGCGCTGCCGGTGGAGTACTACCGGGTCGATTGGCGGACGTTCTCCGGCAAGGTTCTGATTGCGCGACCAAAGGAGCTGACGACCGCGATCATCGACTCCCGCACCATTCGGGCCAGCGGCGGGATGGACTTCCACTTCAAGCAGATCCTCAACGACCATCTTGATCCCACAGATAAGGCTGCGGTATCGCTGGCGGTGCGGGCCACCCGGGACGAGGTGTCCTCGCCCCATCTGCAGACGGTTAACGACAAGATGGCCGATCTGACCGGCCCGTTGGACGATCAGCCACTGAAGCTCGCGTTAGACCAAACCGGCCGTGGTGCATGGGATTCCAACGTGATACCCCATGTCAGCGACGTGCCATTCAGCCTGTCGGGACAGGGGCAACAGGCGTCTATCAAGATCGCGCTGGCGATGGGGCGCAAGGCTTCAGAGGCCCAGACGGTGATGATCGAAGAGCCCGAGAACCACCTTTCGCACACCAACCTGAACAAGCTGCTCGCGCGTATCGACGATCTGGCTGGCGAGGAGCAACAGCTGCTCGTCACCACCCATAGCGCGTACGTGCTGAACCGAATCGGCTTGGATGGGTTGCAGCTGGTTGGTGACAACGGTGTGTTCACGCTCCTGGACCTTGATGACGACACGGTCACCTACTTCAAGAAGCTGCCCGGCTACGACACCTTGCGGATGGCGCTTGCGGCGCGACTCATATTGGTGGAGGGCCCGTCCGATGAGCTCGTCGTCGAACGGTTCTACCGGGACACCCACGATGGCCGCCGCCCGATTGACGACGGAATCGACGTGATCAGCATGCGGGCTCTGTCGCTGAAACACTGCCTGCGGCTGGTCAGAGCTCTGAGGAAACAATGTGCGGTTCTGCGCGATAACGACGACAGAGACCAAGCTGGGCTCCGAGTCGAGCTTGCCGACTACCTTGGGGACGGCCGAGGCTTGTTCATGGGTGCAGCCGGTGAGGGCAAGACGCTCGAACCGCAGCTCGTTTATGCAAACGACGAACCGACGTTACGTGCGGTGCTGGGTATCACCGAACGGGCTGATCTGGCGACATGGATGGAGAACAACAAGACCGAAGGTGCACTGCGAATACTGGAGAGCCCCAAGATGATTAAAGCCCCCAGCTACATCCGAGATGCGATTGCCTTCCTCGATGCCCCAGCCGAATAATCGGTTGACCCTGGCGGTGGCCGGGTCACGCAAAACGCAAGGGTTGGTAGAGGCGTGCAAGGAAGCCGATCCCGCCGAGCGAATCCTGGTGCTGACCTACACAAGAAACAACCAGGCTGAGCTGTCGACCCGGTTAGCGGCATACGCCGGCGACCATCCCCACATCGATGTTGCCGGTTGGTTTTCCTTCCTGCTACACCACTTCGTCGGGCCATTCCTCCCGTTGCTGTACCCGGGTGCCCGTGTGGAGGGCTTCGACTTCGGCAGCCCGCCGCAGAGGTATGCGGCCAACGATCGATGGCAGCGCTACTTCAACGAACACAGTGAAGCCAGACGTGTTCACCTGCCGCAGTTGGCGGTGCGCACCAACGAGGCCGGCGCAGGGGTATGCATTCAGCGACTCGAACGCATCTACGACCGCATCATGATCGACGAGGTCCAGGACCTATCAGGCTACGACCTGGAGATCCTGAAACTGCTTATCGCATCGGGTATTACCGTGGAAATGGTCGGTGATGTCCGGCAGGCCATCATGGTGACCAACGAACGCGAACTCAAGAACAAGAAGTACATGTTCATGAGTATCTGGAACTGGTTCCGTGAGCAAGAGAAAACCGGACGAATCACGATCGAGTATCGGTGTGAAACTTGGCGGTGCGGGCCGGAAATCGCGGCGTTCGCGGACAGCTTGTTTGCCACGCACTGGGAATTCTCACCTACCGCATCCCGCAATGCTGAGCGCACCGGTCACGACGGTATATTCCTTGTTGCCCCACAAGACGTCGATGCCTATTATGACCAGTTTCACCCACTTGTGCTGCGCCACAGCAGGACCAGCGGTGCGCAGTACGATCACCTCGCCCCAATGAATATTGGTGACGCGAAAGGGCTTGATCGGCAACGTGTTCTGATTTGCCCGACCAGTCCGGTACGCAAGTTCCTCACCGATGGAATATCGTTGGATGACCGACAGGCCGCCCGCCTCTATGTTGCGGTTACGCGCGCCCGGTTTAGCGTCGCGTTCATCATGAGCCCGATTGAGGGCAGCGGTATTCCGGGCTGGGTTCCGTGACAGTGATGCGGTCAGTACTTGACTGCCACCGGAGTTGTAATGGTCTCGCCTTCACGGTCGGCGCCGGGTGGCGTTCAGTCTGTCGATTTCACCGTGCAGGGTGGCGATGGTGCGGTCGCGTTCCCGCAGTGCGGATCTGAGTTCGGCGATCTGTTCCTCCTTGGTGATCAGCCGTGACCTTAGAGCTGCTACCAGGCCCGATTCGCCGCTGGCGGCGGCGGTCGGTGGTGTGTCGGTGTCGACCGCGCTCAGCCGTTCGTGCGCCTTGATCATGGCCAGCAGTTCCGGGCGGCGGTGGATGCTGGGTCGCGTGACCTTCGCCCGCCGCGCCACACTGCTGACGGTAATGGCCGCCTTCTCGCGCCGCATGGCCTTCAGCGTCTTCTCTATGCGGGCGGTAACGGCGTCACGGCGTCGGCGTGTGTGGGCTGCCAGCGCCTGCCGGGACGCCTCGGTGACCGGGCTCACGAGTCCGTTTGCGGGTCGGCCTTGCGCAACACTGAGTCGTGGGCCCCGCGGGTCACGATGACTTGCAAGGGAAGACGTTTGGCGGTGCCGGCACCGGTGATCGCCGTGTTGTGGGCCGATGCCTGCTCATCGAGTCGTTGAAGGATTGATTCCAGGGAGTTCAGCTCGCGCAGCCGCTCGCGGATCCAGACATTGTCGTCGGTGAGTTCTCTGCCGGTGCGGTCACGGTATTGCTGCCGGCGGGTCTGGAGCAGCGCCGTGGTCTTGGCGTGTTGATCGCGTAACTCGTCGATATGGGTGACGTCAGTGGCGAAATGCCCGCACGGCAGGCACGCGTTGCCCTTGTCGCAGGTCTTCAGCGGCGGTAGTAGACATACCCCGTTGGGCAGCACTCGGTCGGTGCGCTGCGACAACTGGGTCATGTCGAGAATGTCGGATGGGCTGATAGCGATCTCGACTCCGTGGGCGCCGATCTTCTTGTGCTTGAGGAATTCCGCTTCGGCGGTAGCCGCCAGGGTTGCGGCATAACGCAGGGTCATCTCCGGGCTCTTGTGCCCGAGATAGCGCTGCACCACGTGGATGGGCACGCCGTCATTGAGTAGTTCGGTGGCCCTGGTGTGGCGCAGGCGGTGGGTTTGGGTAAACCGCAACGCATTGCCGGCCGCGTCGGTCAACCCGTGCAGCTTGTCGAGTTTTCCTAGAGCCGCGTTGTAGGTGGCGTACGGCCGGGGGCGCCGCCCGGCCAGGTTCTGCTTGATGCCGATGAACAAGTACTTCGGTGACAAGTTCGGGAAGATCGCGGCGAGCCAGCGTTGCTGTTCGGTGATCACATTGACCACCGCCTGCTCGACCAGGATCGTGGGTACAACCCCGTCGACCTTGGTCTGCTGATAGCGCAGTTTCGCCACGAAGGCATCGGGGTCGTCGCTGTCGGTAGGGCGTTCGGCACCCGGGATTGTTTGCAGGGGTTGGTGGTCAAGCATCAAGATCTCCGAGGCTCGGCGCCCGGTCAGTGCCTGCAGCAGCCAAATCCGTGCGGCCTGCGGGTCACCGAGGCCTTTGATCAGCGACACCTTCCCGTCGGGATGGGTGACGGCCACCAGCGCGGTGCGCTCAGCGGCGAGCACATCGAGGTAGGCCAGCATCTGCTGCAACTCCCCGGTCGAATACCAGGTCAGCTCCCGGGTGCGATTGGCGCGGCGGGTCCGAAACGCCGGTCCCCACAACCGAGTGTGTGCATCGGTGAGATCCATCCAGCGTGGCTCCGCGGCGGCGGCAGCGGCTTCGGGGGCATGGTCGACCATGAACGTATAGAACACCTGGATTTGGGACTGAGTGGCGTCAATGGCGCTCGGTGTCAGCGGCTTGTCTGGGTTGGCGGCAGCGGCCGGGGACCGCAAGTATTCGGTGAAGGCGGTGAAGATCAGCCGCAGCTGGGCGGGGTCCTCGGCCAGGACCGGGTCGGTGTATCCCCGTTCGGTGACGAACACCCCGAAATGACGTGCAATGTCGCGGGCACGTTCGACCGCTGAAGACCACCGCAGCAATTCGGCGTCCAGGGCGGTGCGCAGCCAGAACCGGACCCCTTCACGCAACCAGGGCGGGCTGATCGCGCCGATCCGCAGGGGCTGTTCGTGGCAGGGTTCGTGCTCACGTTGAGGGATGCGGGGATCGGCGTGCAAATCCCACACATCGTGGGCCCACCAGTCGGTGTCGGTCGTGCGCACCGACAGGTAAAGGTGCAGATGCTCGATCAGGTGGGTGACGTTGCGCCGCGCCCCCGGTGACGGTAGGCGCCCATTGCGAGTCTCGAAGACCTTAACGGCGTGGCGCACGATCGCCGCCGAGGACAACTGGGTGATACTGGCCGGCAACCGGCCGACCCGGGCACGGTAATCAGCCGCCGCGCTGGCCAGCGCCTGGCCGGCCCACCTGAGCACCGATGGTTCGATCTTGCGCAGTCCCTCGTGGTGACACAACCACACCCACCACGCAACCTCCTGGGCGAACCGTGGCGGCGCACCAGCGGGACTGAAATCGTGCTCGGCCGATCCACGGTGCTGCCGCAGGTAGTAGCTGTTCTGCTGGAACACCGTGCACGCCGGGGCGGTGTCGATGCGATAGACCGGCTTCCGCCACGGTTCGGGCACCTGCTCCCAGACGGTCTCCCACGACGGTGCCCGTGTCGCAGAGCGGGGATGGGCGTCATGGTGGCGCATCGTGGAGGCCCTTCCACCCGGCGACATAATTCTTCCAGCCCGCCAATGACCGCATCTCGGCGTCGGCGGTGACCCAGCCGTAGATCGACAGTGTGGTCTGGACGTCGGCGTGACCGAGGCGACGCATCACCACATGCTCGGGCACCCCGGCCAGCAGCAACGCGGTGGCATGGGTGTGGCGCAGCCAGTGCGGAGTCCAGTCCGGTGGCAGGCTGGGCTGAGCCCGCTTGATGCCACGGACCTTCTCGTAGACGGTTTCGGGTCGCATCGCTGCGAACCGGGGCCGGCCGCTGACGTTGACGAACACGAAGTGGTTGGCCAGGTCAGGCACCGTGACGTCGGCGGCCATCGCCACAAGCTGCCAGACATACTCCGAATACAACGCCTCCAAGTCATCGCCGACATAGATCCGCCGCGGCCCGGTCTTGACGCGTACCCCATGCGGATGGTCTTGGCGGTCGACAATTTCGATGAACGGTGTCGCCCCAGCACCGATATGAAAATCCGTATGTCGCAAGGACAATGCCTCACCCAACCGCATTCCGGTCTCGGCGAGCACCGCGAACAACAGTCGGTTGCGCACTCCCGCCGGGCCGCCGCTCCACTGCCCGTCCCGCTGCACCGCGCACGTATCCAGGATCGTATTGACATGCTGGGGAGTCAGCACCGGCGTGGTCGCAGTTCGATGATCGCGCAGCCGATAGACCGGATGCTCGCTCCGCCGGCGAGGCCCGACACCGTCGAGAAAACCGACATAGCGCCGGTACCGCCGCCAACTGCCCCGCGAGGTAAATAGCCGCCGATAAGGTGTCTCGGTGTGATGGGCGTCGGCGTGAAAACGGTACATCGACAACACCGCCGCCGCCCGCGGCTGCAGCGACGACGCGGCGAGACGTGTCTGCGGCGGCCCGATACGGGCCGCCCCGGGCAGATCCCCGGTCCGCAGAAACTGCAGAAACTGCCCAAACAGGGTGGTGGGGAAGTCATCCCAGCGATAGCCGCAGTGGTCGAGCACCGTGAACCAGTCCGCGATCCCGGCCGCGTAGGCCTTCACGGTGTTCGGCGAAGCCCCCCCGTCGCGTAGGAATCGCAGGTATTCCGCAGCCGGAGCGATCGGCAACCCGTCGGTGTCCACCACGGTGAAAGTGTCGGGCTCATCCCCGAAACTGACCCGCTGCGCCCGCGCCACCGTCGTGCCCTAGCCGCGCCGCCGGCCCACCGGTAACACCACCACATTGCTGTGCGTACCGGTAACCGGGGTGGCCTCGACGGCATGGCCCCCGACCACGCCGTCGGTTCCATTGCGCTGGCCAGCCATGAAGTCCTCCAGCAGGTCCTGCGGCCACATCAGGTCATAGGGCGCCAGCATCGCCGCCGAGCGGGCCGAGAACGCGATCTCCAGCCATCGGCCGATCAACAGCGGCCGCTCGACCTCACGGTCATTCCAGCCCGGTTCTACACGGCCCCAGGTGGTGTCGGTTTCGGGGTTCACCCGGGTGTAGAGCTGGCGGCGCAACGCCTCGAACCGATCAGTGCTCAACAACTGTGAAGTGTGCAGATGTTTGAGCAACGCGCCCAACGAGATCCCCCACCTAGCCTTGACTGGCAGTAACTCGGCCAGCGACGGCGCACGCGGCACCTCACCAGCCAACACCGCGGCCGGCGCCAACAACTCTGAGGCGAACGCCGAGGCTTGTTCCTCGCGTTCATCGGTGACGCTGCCCGACGCGTGCAACACCAAATGCCCCACCTCGTGCGCCAACGTCCAGCGGGTCCGCTCCCACGAACTGGACTGCCGGATGACGATCAACGGCCTGGTATTGAACTCGCCGACCCGCACCGAATACCCCAGGTGCTTGTCTAGCTTGCCAGTGGAATCCTCATCGCCGAGCACCCGCCGCGAAGACGACGTCAACCACCGCCGCACCACGACCGCCGCACCGCTGCGCTCGATCTCATGAGTCAAGAAGTCGATCGGCACATCTGAGTCCAAAGCCCAAGCCCGGCGGACCATCTCGGCGGCCTGCACCGTCGGGGTATCGGCCGACAGCACCGGAAGCCGCAGCGGCGGCAACTGGGCACGGCGATCGAGTTCGTCGAGGAACTCCCCGGCCAACGCCGCGAACTGAGCGAGGTACTCCCGCTCCGCAGCGGTGATCGAACGCGGAGCCCGGAACAACAGCTGCGAGACATGCACCCGTGACGTGGGAGCGGTGGTGAAGAACTTCGCCGGAAACCGCAATACCTCAACCAGCCGCTCCAAGTCCTCGGCCGGCAACGATGCCGTCATCGACTTCTCCAACCGGTTGAGCCGGGAATGCTTCCAGCCCAACGCTTCCCGTACAGCCTCCACTGTCATTGCCCGCATCACCCGGGCCTGATTAATCCGCAAGCCGTACACGTCCACGGTCGTTTCCATCATCGCAGCCACGATTCAACACCGACCCCACGACACCGATCACCCCGGCCGCCGGCGCACGTCAACCCCGCAGCTACGCCGGTTCGCCGGGATCGGTGGTACCAGACCCCCGCACGGGCGGTTCGAGCTCCCCGAAGTCGTTGGCCGGCCTGGCGACCCGCCTCGGCAACGACAACAACGGCGACTCCGTTACCGGCGGCAACGGCGCCGTCGCGAGGATCTGCACCCGCGACGCGCTGTCCACATCGACCACCGCCGCCAACACCGCCTCCTCCAAGCCCATCATGTCTTCGGTGGGCCACCACAGCGAAAATACGTCGTGATCGCCCGCTGGCGTCTTCAACGGAGCCGCAAACACCTCCGCGCCCAGTCCCTCGTCGAGAGCCATCTGCTTGCCCGGCTCGGAAGCCACCCGAATTAGCCGCTGCCCACCCCCGCCCGGCAGCACCACCACACGAACACGCTCCCCGTGCAACATCTTCGACGGCCACCGGCGCACCCGCAGATCCATACCCCGCCCATTGGAAATCTGCACCGACAAACCATTTCCACGCGAGGTCAACAACGAATCCCCCGCAATCGCCCCACGCTGCTCGCGCATATGCAACACCATCGACCGCACATCGGTACAGAACGCCTGGCCATGAAGGTCGCGCGGATCCTCTACCCACGGCTTCCACATCCCCGACACCCGCGGAATCGCCCGCTCCAAGTCGTAACGCAGCGTCGCCAACGACGGCCGATGATCGGAAACCACCCAATCGAGCCACCCCTGTAGGTTCATGTGGCGAATTTCGCACAGAAAAACAGTCTAGGCAAGCAACACGCCCAGCGTGCCGCTCGTGGAATTCTCCTTCCCGTCTCACTATCTAAGGATACATGTATCGGACGATAAACACGCAGATAGACGTGCTGTGTATCAAATTTTATTTCGTCAAATTACAGATAACTGGAGACTTCCGGCTCCTCGCCGTCACGTCGATGCTGCTGATCTTCGTGGTCATCGCACTGATGTTGCGCAGCCCCGTGGCGGCCCTCGTGGTGCTGGCCACCGTGGTGGCGTCCTATGCGTCGGCACTGGGGGCATCACATGCGTTGTGGCGCTACGTGTTCGGCCACGACCTGCACTGGGCCGTACCGTCGATGTCCTTCATCGCGCTGGTGGCCGTCGGCGCCGACTACAACCTGCTGCTCGCGGCGCGGTTGCGGGAGGAATCCGTGGCCGGGCTCCACACCGGGATGATCCGTACGTTCGCGGGGACCGGCGGCGTGGTGACGGCCGCCGGTGTGGTGTTCGGGCTGACGATGTTCGCGATGTTCAGCGCCGACCTCATCACCATCGCGCAAGTCGGGTCGACGATCGGCATCGGGTTGTTGATCGACACCTTCGTCGTTCGCGCCGCGATCGTCCCTGCGATCGCGGCGCTACTGGGCCGCTGGTTCTGGTGGCCTCACCTGTGGGTGGCCAAGCGCCGCGAGGGTGCCGGGTTCTCCAGCATTTCTGCTGGTTTAGTTCTGTTCCAGACGCTGTGACGAACGTGCAGCATTTCGGGGCGCATTCGCGGCGTCGGCTGAAAAGGATGCACGCTCGCCACAGCATTCAGAAGACCTCATGCCGAGGCCGGACACCTACGTTCGGCCAACGAGCACGGATGACGGGTACGTCGGCATTCCTCCCTGGCAACGGATTCACCACAATGTTGAAGATTGCGGTCAGTATTGAGCCGCAATCTTCAAGTTAGATGATTGTGCGCTTGAGCTGCCCGATCGATGCATCGCCAGCGTGCGCAAAATGCTGCTACCCCTCGAAGCCGTGGTAGTGCATCACGTGCTTGATCCGGGTGTAGTCCTCCAAGCCGTACATCGACAGATCCTTGCCGTAGCCGGAATGCTTGAAGCCACCGTGCGGCATCTCGGCGACGAGCGGGATGTGGGTGTTGATCCACACGCAGCCGAAGTCCAGACGTGCCGACATGCGCGCGGCGGTGTCGACGTTGCGGGTCCACACCGACGACGCCAGGCCGTACTCGGTGCCGTTGGCGAAGCCGAGCGCCTCCTCCTCGGTGCTGAATCGCTGCGCGGTGACGACCGGCCCGAAGATCTCGGTCTGGATCAGCTCGTCGTCCTGGCGCAGGTCGGCGATCAGGGTCGGCTCGAAGAAGAACCCGGCGCCTTCCTTCTGCTTGCCACCGGCGAGGATTCGGGCGTGCTCGGGTGCGCGGGACACCAGGCCGGACACGTGGGCCAGCTGGTTGGGGTTGTTGATCGGGCCGAACAGGATGTCCTCGTCGTCGGGATCGAAACCGGTCTTGGTCGCGGCAACCGATTCGGTCATAGCGGCTAGGAACTCGTCGTAGATGCCGTCCTGGATGATCATGCGGGTGGCTGCCGTGCAGTCCTGGCCCGCGTTGAAATAGCCTGCGGCCGTGATGCCCTCGACGACCGCCGAAATGTCGGCGTCGTCGAACACCACGACCGGGGCCTTGCCGCCGAGCTCGAGGTGGGCGCGCTTGAGATCCTTGGCGGCGCTCGCGGCCACCGCGATGCCCGCGCGCGTCGAGCCGGTGATCGACACGAGTTGCGGTACCGGATGGGCGACCAGCGCTGCGCCGGTGTCGCGGTCACCGCACACCAGGTTGCACACGCCGGGCGGGAAGATCTCCTGCATCTTCTCGACCATCCAGTACGACGACGCCGGGGTGGTGTCCGACGGCTTGAGCACCACGGTGCAACCCGCGGCCAGCGCCGGGGCGAACTTCCACACCGACATCATCATCGGGTAGTTCCACGGCGCCACCTGGGCCACCGGCCCGACCGGTTCCCGGCGGATCGACGACGTGTGGCCCCGCATGTACTCGCCCTGCGAGCGGCCCTCCAGAACCCGTGCGGCACCGGCGAAGAAGCGGATCTGATCCAGCATCGGCGGGATCTCCTCCGACGCCGTGAGCGACACCGGCTTGCCGGTGTTCTCGCATTCGATCGCGATCAGCTCGTCGGCGTTCTCCTCGATGACATCGGCGAGTTTGAGCAGCGCCCGCTGCCGTTCACTGGGTGTCGACCACCGCCAGCTCTCGAACGCCTTGCCGGCGGCCTGGAACGCCTGATCGACGTCAGCGGCCGAGGAATTGGGTGCCGAGGCGAACACCTCGCCGGTCGACGGGTTGACGATGTCCATCATCTCGCCGTCGGATGCGGCCTGTACCTCGCCGTTGATGATGTTGTGGATGATCTTCTTGTCTACCATCTTTCGAACTCCGATCAGTTGTGGTGGTGACACGCGGCAGGGGGAGTGGGTTGTACGTCGAGGGCCGGGTTGCGGTCGAAGAACCCGGCCGGTTTGAGCCAGAACGAGCACACGTCGACCGGCATGATGGGCCATTCCTCCGGCCGGGGAATGTGGTGGATGCCGAAGGTATACCACACGACCACATCGGTGTTTTCGATCGACCGGTTGGCCGCGGTCCATTCGGGCAGGCCCAGGCTTGGGCCGCTCTGGTTGACGAATTCGCCTGAAGGCCAACGCTCATCGGGATGATTGGGGGTGACCCACACGGTGTGCGCGATGGCCTCGGCCCGGCGGAAGATCGGCGAGGCCGGGTCGAACATGTGCGGGAACGCCGCGCCGGGAACCAGTTTGTACGACGGATGCGTACCCAGTCCGTTGGTGACGTTCTCGTTGACCACCTTCCACGCCCGCTGGGTCTCCCAGTTGAAGTCCTGCTTGCCCTCTTCCTCGGTGCGCAGCGGGGTGTTCTTCTGGCGCAGCGACAGTCCGTACGGATTGTCCGGCCCGATCGGCTCGGTCTCGGTCTCGGTCGCGTACACGGTATTGCCCGAACCGTCGATGTCCAGGTCGAGGCGTGCGGTGAGGAAGTGCTGGTGGATCGGCGCATATGTGCGGTTGTCCACCAAGATTCCGTGCGGATGTTCCTCGCCCTCGCGCAGGGCCGTCGTCACCATCAAACCGGTTGCGCGGACCTCACATTCGATGTTGCCGTCCTGGTAGAACCGCCAGTACACCAGGTACTCGTAATTGGCCACCGTCATGTGCGAGGACACCGTCAGCCGGCGCATCCGGCGGACGTCGGCGGTGCCGCCGTGCTCGACGTGCTTCCACAGCACGGCGTTGTCCTCTTCGTGGATGCAGATCGCGTTGCGGATCGTGTACGGCTCACCCTTGGTGTTGTGCAGGACCGCGTCGAGGTAGCGGATCTCGCCGAGGCAGTCGCAGCCGAGCTCGAGCGACGTGGTCATGAAACCGATGCCCCATTCGCCGATGTCGAACGCGGTGCGCCGGTAGTGGTCCGGGCAATGGTCGCGGTACGGCACCGCCATCTCGGCGAAGGACATCCGGTGGGCGATCGGGCGGACCGTGCCGTGGTCGTTGTATCTGACGGTGTGCAGGGTCATGCCCTCGCGGTAGTTGAAACCGACTCGCAGGGACCAGTTCTGCCACTCCAGCCGGTTGCCCTCGATGGTGAACGACGGACCTTCGGACTGCGTGATATCCAGCGGCTTGAGCGGAGGCCGGGTGCTCGAATCCCGCAATTGTGCGGGCACGACCTCCGGCCGGTACTCGGCCATCACCTCCGGCAGGTCGATCGGGTCGCCCTCTTCGATCTCCAGCAGCTCCATCGAATTCATGTCCACGATGCAGTGGAAACCGCGCAGATGCTGGGCGTAGATGTTCTCGCCGCCGGGCGAGCGCACCCACGTGTCGGTCCAGCCCAGCCGCCGGCCCTGGTACCGGTCGGGGATCAGGATGTCGCCGTAGGTCCAGACGTCCATGAACACGGTGTCGAGGTCGGTGACCCCGCGGCGCGCGAGTGCGGCGATCACGTCGGGGTGCGTGCGCATCGCCCGATCGCATTCGTCCCATTCGTCGACCGTGAAATTCGGCTGTACACCGGGCAGATGCGTCCAGGTGAGCACCACGTCACCGGTGAGCGAGACGGTCGCCTTGTAGGTGCTGTTGGAATCGCGGTGCAGGCACACGACTATGGCCTGCCGATCGGGCATGGTGCCTGCCGCGTCGTAGGCGGCCAGTTGTTGCTTGTCCGGTTCGGCCAGTTCGATCGACGTGAACCGCCACCGCTCGTCGACACCGCGGTCGCGTCGCACGATGGCCGCGGCGCGACGGAATTCGTCCTCGCCGAGCGGATCAAGCGGGTGGAACGTCTGAACGATGGTGTCAGTCATCGGTCCTCCAGGTGTGACGCCGCGCACGGATTCGCCCCAGTATGGGAGGGGGCACCCGTTTGCACACCTGCCGAAGCGGCCAATCAAGTCCGCCCGGTTGGCCGTTTCGTCTAGCCGCTTGCGGCGATCGCCCCGCACGCCCTCAGGGTCGCGGCGAGGAAGGTGGCGTCCTGCGCCGTCGGCCACGACGACATCTTGACCACGACCGTGCCCGACGCCCGGTCGACGTAGACCAGCTGACCGTGGATGCCGAGGCACAGCAACACGGGTCCGGATGCGTTGCGGTAGAACCAGAACTGGTTGCGGTACCAACCGCCCGGCAGCATCGGTTCGTTCTCGGTGTCGGCGAATGCCGCGCGCACATCTGCGCCCGGGGCGAAGGTGTCGGCAAGCCATTGCGCGGGGACGACCGGTTGGCCGTCGACGGTGCCGTCATCGAGCAGCAGTTGGCCGAACCGACCCAGGTCACGCAGGGTCGCGCAGACGCCACCGTCGTGCACCGCGGTGCCGACCGCATCGCAGACCACCTCGGCGTCGAACTCGGCGCCCATGGGCCGCCAGATGAGCGTCGAGATCAGGTCGGCCATCCGCACACCTGTCGCGCGCTCGCAGACCCACCCCAGCATGTCGGTGTCACACGAGCGGTAGGTGAACTCTCCGCCATGCGGCCCAGCCGAACCGATTCCGCGCAGGTAGGCATACCCGCCGATGGGGTCGTCAGGCTCCATCGGCGCCCAGCCGACGGACCGTTCCATCGCGCGGACCTCGGAGTCGGCAGCGGCGTACGCCTCGCGGAACGCCACGCCCGTTCGCATGTCGAGCACATTGCGTACCGTCGCGCCTCGGTAGCCCGAATCGGCGACATCCGGAACGTATTCGGTGACCGGTGCGGCCGGGTCGAGTTGGCCGCGGTCCACCAGTACTCCCGCGACACAGCCCACGAGGGATTTGGACACCGACATCAGCAGATGGCGAGTGGAATCCGTCATGGTCCCGCAGTAGCGTTCGTCGGCGATGCGGCCGTTGCGCAGCACCAGCAGTGCGTCGGTGTACGTCGCGGCGAACACCTCCTCTGCGGTACCCGCGGTGCCGTCGGGCCAGATCACCGGTGGATCACCAAGGGGTGCTTGGTGTTTCTCCAGCTCCCGCGGCTGCGGCGGCGCAGCGATCCGATGCGTGGGCAATAGCTCGCGCAGGTGCTGGAACCCCCAGCGCAGGAACTCCGGCTGCTGCCAGTTGGCCAGCGTGACCTGACGGTCGGCGGCGGGAGGAAAGCCTGTCATGGGACCGGTATCGTCGAGCATGGCTGGGAATGGTAGCGCCGGATGGGTTTGCCGTGGCGCTCGCTCGCCTACCATCCTTACTGTGGAGGTGAACCCCCAGAACTGGCAGCAACCGCCGTTCAACCGGTGGGCGTACTGGCATGTCGAGGACGTACTGCCGACGCAGCCGATATCCCGCGGGACCGGTCCCGTGCGGCCACTGCCCGCGGTGGATGCCCCGGACCTGTTGCAGGTCAACCTCATTCGGTCCGACGGTGAATCGTCCACAGTCGGTCAGGTGCTTGACGACACCTACACCGACGCCTACGTGGTGCTGCAGGACGGCGGCTTGGTCACCGAGTGGTACGGCGCCGAGGGTTCCCCCGATCGCCCGCACGCGTCGATGTCGATCACCAAGTCCGTGGTCGGCGCGGTCGCGGGCGTGCTCGTCGATCGGGGCGTGCTCGATGTGAGCAGCCCGGTCGAGGACATCGTCGGCGAGTTGGCCGGCAGCGGATACGCCGGGGCCACTGTGCGCGATCTACTGGACATGCGCAGTGGCGTGCGGTTCCGGGAGGAGTACACCAATCCGCATTCCGAGATTCGGATGCTCGACGACTGGCTGGGTTCCCGCGGCCTGTACGAGTACCTTGTCGGGTTGGTGGCCGAGGCGCCGCACGGACAGCGCTTCCTGTACCGCTCCGGCGAGTCCGACGCGTTGGGCTGGGTGTGTGAGCGCGCGGCAGGTGCGCCCATGGCCGAGCTCATCTCGACACTGATCTGGCAGCCCATGGGTGCCGAGTTCGATGCCGAGATTCTTTGTGACACAGCAGGGACCGCTATACACGACGGCGGACTCTGCGCCACGGCGCGCGACCTCGCTCGATTCGGCCAGCTGTTGCTCGACGGCGGCACGGTGCCCGACGACGGTGACGACGGCGTGCGTACCGTGATCGGGCCGCGCTGGCTGAGGGACGCGTGGGCGGTCGATGCAGACGCCCGCTCGGTGTTCATCGAGTCGCCGAACGAATTGTCGATGCCGGGCGGCTGGTACCGCAATCAATTGTGGTTCCGGCCCGGCGAATTTGGAGATGTGTTGCTTTGCTTGGGAATTCATGGGCAAATGGTGCATGTCAGCCGACGCACCCGCACGGTGTGCGTAAAACTCTCAAGTTGGCCCAACGCGCAGGAGCCCCGGTTCATGCAGGACACGCTGCGGGCATTCGACGCAGTCGGCGGTGAGTTGAGCGGGCGCCAACGCATGGGCGACAAACACCGGTTACCGGGCATCGTGTCCGGGATGAGCCGCCACAGCGGGGCGGGCAAATCGGGAAAGTCGTGACCGTTCGCGCCGATTGCGCCCGCGCCGCGGGAAGTTCGTCTTAGTCTGGTCCTTCCATCGCGGCGATGGAAATGGACCGGCTCGCGACGCGGGAGGTAGTAGGTAATGGCGAAACGGGTTTCTGCGGTGAGCAAAGCCGCCAAAACGCCTGCGGCGCGGAAAACCACGGCGAAGGCGCCGGCGCGCAAGGCTGCCAAAGCGACCAAAGCCACCAAGGCGACCAGGGCCACGAAAGCGCCTGCCGCGAAGAAAGTGGCTGCGAAGAAAGCCCCCGCCAAAAAGGCCGCGGTGAAGAAGGCGCCCGCCAAGAAGGCGCCTGCCAAAAAGTCCACCGCTACCAAAGTCGCGGCGAGAAAGACGGTCGCAAAGAAGGCTCCTGCAAAGAAGGCTCCTGCGAAGAAGGCGGCCACCAAGAGGACTGCTGCCAAGAAAGTGACGAAAGCGCCCGCGCGCACAACCGCTTCCCGCTCAGCGGTAACCAAAAAGGCTGCGACGAAAGCTCCCGCCAAGGCGTCGGCCAGCCGCAAGGGTCCGCTGGGCGGTAAGCCGCTCAACGGAATCTCCGAGATCCGTACGTTCTTCCGCACCAACACGCAGCCCATCTACTTCGTCGGGCCGACCGCGTTCAACCTGCTCGGCATCGACCGTTGGGTGCGGAATTTCCAGTACATCACCTATTACGACTCCTGGGACGGCGCACACCCGCGCGTCTTCGCGCCGAAGAACAAGCCGTACGTCGAATTCGAGTCGAGCGAACACATCAACAACTACCTGCTGCGCGACCCCGAGGTGCGGGCCTACCTCAAGCGCCGCGGTGGCACACCGATGGTTGCCATGGTGTTCTTCGACGAGGAGACCGAGCAGATCTGTGAGGAACTCGGTTACAAGCTGATCCTGCCGCCGGATTCGTTGCGGCGGCGGCTGGACTCGAAGATCGTCACGACACAGCTCGGCAACGAGGCGGGTGCGCCGTCGGTGCCCAACGTGCTCGGCACAGCCAACAACTACACCCAGTTGCGCAAGCTGGCCGGCAGCCAGCGGCTCGGTTCGGATCTCGTGGTGCAGACACCGTACGGTGATTCGGGCAAGACGACATTCTTCATCAAGTCAAAAGCCGACTGGGACAAGAACGCCGACGACATGATCGGTCAACAGCTCAAGGTGATGAAGCGGATCAACAACAAGGCCGCGGCCGTGGAGGCGTGCATCACCAAGCACGGCACCATCGTGGGTCCGTTCATGACCGACCTGACCGGGTATCCCGAGCTGACGCCCTACAAGGGTGGCTGGTGCGGCAACGACCTGTTCCCGGAAGCGCTTTCGGATGAACACCGCGCCACCGCGATCAACCACGTCCGCAAGATGGGGGACCGGCTGGCCAAGGAGGGGTACCGCGGGTTTCTCGAGATCGACGTGCTGATCGACCTCGACACCGACGAGGTGTACCTCGGCGAACTCAACCCGCGTATCTCCGGTGCGTCGTCGATGACGAACGTGACGGCCGGCGCCTACGCCGACGTTCCGCTGTTCCTGTTCCATCTCCTCGAATTCATGGACGTCGAATACACCGTCAATGTCGAGGAGATCAACGACCGGTGGCGCGATCTCGCGGCCGTGGACGTGTGGTCGCAGCTGATCATGAAGGAGCCTAACAAGACTGTGGAGCGGATCTTGTCCGCGCCGAAGACCGGAACGTGGCACCTGGACGATGACGGCGAGCTGACCTTCTCGCAGGTGGCCAACGACTGGCACGACATCACGGGCGAGGACGAAGCGTTCTTCCTGCGGGTGTATGCCGAGGGCGACTACCGGTTCAAGGGAGCCGATCTCGGCATCCTGGTCACCAAGGGCCGCATGCAGACGCCGGAAGGTCTGACACCACGCTGCATCCACTACATCGAGGGCATCCGCGGCGCATACAAGTCTGAGCCGCTGCCGGATCCGCCTGCGGTGACCCCCGTCGCCTACGTGAAGTAGGGCTGTCGGTTCCTCGTTGTAGAGGGTCCGGTTTTGTCGGTCCCTTTTGCGAGGATTGGGGTATGTCTTCGGCGGCAGCTCCTGTGGCTCCGGGCCCGAGTCCGGTGCAGCGGTTGGAGGTGTTGTTCGAGGAGATGGCCGAGTTGTGCGGGCAGCGCAACGCCATCGACGGGCGGCTGGCGCAGATCGTCGCCGAAATCGACCGCGTCGAACTCTGGGGTGCCACCGGCGCGCGGTCGATGACAGCGTTGGTGGCCTGGAAAACCGGCATCACCCCGCACAACGCCGACATCATGCTCGCCGTCGCCCGACGCGTCGAGGAGTTCCCGCAATGCACCCGGGCCCTGAGCGAGGGTCGATTGTCGTTGGATCAGGTCGGGGTGATCGCCGCACGCGCCGCCGACGGCTCCGATGCGCACTACACCCCCTACCAACCACCACTCAACTAACGACGCGCGCCGTCCTGGCTTCTGTACAAATCGTCGTAGCAGGATCTCGGCACCATCCACTTTGTACATTCGGCGATGACGCGGCGCTGCCTAGAGTCGGGGACATGACTGTCGTCGACACTCGTCAAGACCGCCCGAGCAGCGTGCGCCGGGTCGTCACCGCGATCCCCGGACCCCGCTCGATCGAACTCGCGGCCCGCCGCGCCGCCGCGGTGCCCGCGGGCCTCGCCAGTTCGTCGCCGGTGTACGCCGACCGGGCCGCTGACGGCGTTCTGGTCGACGTGGACGGCAATTCGTTCATCGACCTGGGCAGCGGAATCGCCGTAACCACGGTCGGCAACGGCGCGCCCCGCGTCGTCGAACGGGCCGCCGCACAACTGGGCCGGTTCACCCACACGTGCTTTCTGGTCAACGGCTACGAAAGCTACGTCGAGGTCTGCGAGACGCTGAACCGGCTGACTCCGGGTAGCCACGCCAAGCGCACCGCGCTGTTCAACACCGGCAGCGAGGCCGTCGAAAATGCCGTCAAGTACGCGCGGGCGGCCACCGGCCGGCCGGCGGTCGTGGTCTTCGATCACGCGTTCCACGGCCGCAGCTTGCTGACCATGAGCATGACGGCCAAGAACATGCCGTACAAGAACGGCTTCGGACCGTTCGCGCCCGAGGTGTACCGGGTGCCCATGGCCTACCCGTACCGCTGGCCCAGCGGTTCTGAGCATGCGGCCGCGGAAGCCTTCGCGCAGTTCCGGCTCGTGGTGGACACCCAGATCGGTGCCGGCTCGGTGGCCGCAGTGGTGGTCGAGCCGATCCAGGGCGAGGGCGGATTCATCGTTCCCGCACCGGGATTCCTGCGGCAGGTCGCCGACTTCTGCGCCGAGCGTGGCATCCTGCTGGTCGCCGACGAGGTTCAGACCGGTATCGCCCGCACCGGAAACTGGTTCGCGAGCGAACACGAGGGCATCGTGCCCGATCTCATCACCACGGCCAAGGGCCTCGGTGGTGGGCTGCCGCTGGCTGCCGTGACGGGCCGCGCCGACGTGATGGACGCCGCTCATGCGGGCGGTATCGGCGGCACCTACAGCGGCAACCCGGTTGCCTGCGAGGCTGCGCTCGGCGTGTTCGAGACGATCGAATCGCAAGGTTTGCTTGCGCGGGCCCGCCGCATAGGTGAGATGCTGCAGGCCGAGTTGACCGCAATCGCCGCTGACACCAACATCATCGGCGACATCCGCGGCCGTGGTGCGATGATCGCGGCCGAGTTCGTCACGGGCGCGGACAAGGCTCCCAACCGGGACGCCGTAGCCGAGATCGTGCGGTATGCGCAGGCCAACGGTGTACTGACGCTGACCGCGGGTACGTTCGGCAATGTGTTGAGATTCCTGCCTCCGCTGACGATCTCCGACGATCTGCTTCTGGAAGGGCTCGGCGTCATTCGTGACGCTGTGGCACGAATCTGAGGACGGGTGACCGACGTGACAGAGCTACTCAGCCATATCGACGGCGCGTGGACCGGCGGCGCCGCAGGCGAATTGATCGACACCAACCCGGCACACCCCGACCAGGTGGTCGCGACCGGAGCGCTGGCCGACGCCGCGCAACTGGACCGCGCCGTGCAGGCCGCGCGGGCCGCCGCGCGAGGCTGGGCTCGCCAACCTATGCACGCCCGCGCGGCGGTGTTGACGCGTGCCGCCGACATCGTCGATGCCGCGGCCGAGGAGTGGGGCGCGGAACTGACCCGCGAGGAAGGCAAGACCCTTGCCGAAGGCATAGGTGAGGTCCGTCGCGCCGCGCAGATCCTGCGCTACTACGGCGGCGCCGCCGACCGCGAGGCAGGCACCGTGTACTCGTCGCCGCGGTCCGGCGAGCAGATCCTGGTGACCCGCAAGCCGATCGGTGTCGTCGGTGTCATCACGCCGTTCAACTTCCCGATCGCCATCCCGGCGTGGAAGATCGCGCCGGCGCTCGTGTACGGCAACACCGTGGTGTTCAAACCCGCCAGTGCTGTTCCGTTGCTCGCACTGCGCTTGACGCAGGCGCTGGTGGATGCGGGTCTGCCACAGGGCGTGCTGAACCTGGTGTTCGCCGGGGGCTCGGTCGGCGGCGCGTTGGCCGAGCATCCGGGTGTCGACGCGGTCACCTTCACGGGCTCAACGGGAGTGGGCCGGGGCATCGCCGCAGCGGCCGCCGCACGAGGCGTGCCGGTGCAGGCCGAGATGGGCGGCAAGAACGCGGCGGTAGTACTGGCCGACGCCGACCTGGATCTCGCGGTCGAGCAGGTGATGCTGGGCGCGTTCCGGTCGTCGGGACAGAAGTGCACGGCCACGTCGCGTTTGGTGCTCGACGATGCGATCGCCGACGAGTTTCTCGCCGAGCTCACGGTCCGGGTCAAGGGTCTCGAGGTCGGCGATCCGATGCTGGCGTCCGTCGCGATGGGACCGGTGGTCAGCGAATCCGCCTGCAAATACATCACGCAACGTGCGCAGGACGCTGTCGCGGCGGGTGCCACGGTCGTCGCGACCGCAGAGGAACGCCAATCCGGCTCGGACAACGGGTACTTCGTCACTCCGACGGTGCTGCAGTTGCCGTCGACCGATGCCGAGCTGTGGTCGGAGGAACTGTTCGGCCCGGTGTTGTCGGTGGTGCGCGCCCAGGGCGTCGAGCAGGCCTTCGCTGTGGCCAATGCGGGCGAGTACGGCCTGTCGGCTGCGGTGTTCACCTCCGATCTCGGTAGGGCTCTCGCGGCCGTCGACGACATCGATGTCGGTGTGCTGCATGTCAATTCCGAGTCGGCTGGGGCCGACCCACATGTGCCCTTCGGTGGCGCGAAGCGCAGTGGCTACGGCCCGAAGGAGCAAGGTGAAGCGGCGCGCGAGTTCTTCACTCACACCACCACCGTGTATTTGCGGGGAGGCCGGGCGTGACCACCCCGGGAGCCCTGAACGGGATCGTCGTCGCGGATTTCAGTCGCGTGCTGGCCGGACCGTACGCGACGATGATGCTGGCCGACCTCGGTGCCGAGGTGATCAAGATCGAGCGCCCCGGCAGCGGCGACGACACCCGCAGCTGGGGTCCGCCGTTCGACTCAGACGGGCAGGCCACCTACTTCAATGCCGTCAACCGCAACAAGCGGTCGGTGGTGCTGGATCTGCACAGCCCTGACGGTGTCGAGCAGGCCCGCGAGATCGTGCGCGGCGCCGACATCGTCGTCGAGAACTTCCGCACCGGCACCATGGAGCGGATGGGCCTGGGCTACGCCGATCTGGTCGAGCACCGGCCCGATGTCATCTATTGCGCCATCACGGGTTTCGGCTCCGGCCAGGGCGCCGACCTGCCCGGCTACGACCTGTTGGTGCAGGCCGTCGGCGGCCTGATGAGTGTGACCGGGCCACATCCGGGCGAGCCCACCAAGGTCGGTGTGGCCTTGGTCGACGTGCTCGCCGGGCTGCATGCCGCGACCGGTATTCTCGCTGCGCTGCAACACCGCAACGGCACGGGCCAGGGCCAGAAGATCGAGGTCAACCTGCTGTCGACGCTGCTGTCGTCGTTGGTCAACCAGGCGTCGGGTTACCTGGGCGCCGGTGCGGTGCCGGGCATCATGGGTAACCGGCATCCGAGTATCGCGCCGTACGAAGTGTTTTCGACCGCGGACCGGCCGTTGGTGCTCGCGGTCGGCAATGACAAGCAGTTCCGGGCGTTGTGCAAGGCTCTGGGTGCCGAATCGCTGGCCGACTCACCGGATTACGCCGACAACACGTCGCGCGTGGCCAATCGGGAGGCGCTGTTCACCGCGTTGACCGAGCGCTTGCGGACCCGCGGCAGCGACGAATGGTTCACGGTGCTGACCGCGGCCGGGGTGCCGGTCGGCCCGATCAACGACATCAGCCAGGCGTTCGAGTTGGCCAAGCGGCTCGAGCTGGACGCGGTCGTCGACGTCCCGGGCAGTTCGGCACCACAGGTGGCCAACCCGATCAAGATGTCGGCCACACCGGTGCAATACCGCAGCGCGCCACCGAGATTGGGATCGTGAACCCCTGACGGTCAGGTTCGGCGCGGCTTGATGCACTCCTGGGCGGTCTGCCTGGTCATCGAACTGCCGTGATAGGCGAGGATCAGTTTGTCCTGCCCCGGCAGCGACGTGTCGTATATCCAGACGACATCCGACGGTGGCGGCGGGTTTTCTGAAGCGGCGAGGGCATCGTTGGCCTCGATCTTCACCTCGACGTTGAGTTCACGACCCAGTGCGAGCGCTTCGTCGCGATTGGTCAGAGCGCCGTCCCGGGTCCACTTGAGCGTGTCGTTGAACCTGGGACGGATCTCAGACTCGCACCGTTGTTGCGATGCGGCGTACCGAGCGGCCCGGTCGTTCTTGTCCTGTTGGCGGCCCTGCTCGGTGAAGTGCATCACGATGGCACCGATCCCGAGGCCGGCTGCCAGGAGGGCAGCGATGCCACTTCTGAGCCCGTTGACGGCCACGTAGGCTTCCGATGGTTCGGTCTTGTTTCGGAATTTCCAGCCTTCGTCGAGGTAGAACGCCCGATCCGGATTGACGGCGAGGTAGGCCAGTACCGCGGCGACGATGAGTGCGACGATTCCCAGCGCCAGCATGTGTCCCCCTCAGCGTTTCGGTAAATCCTGCGCCAGCAGCTCCCTGGCCTTGAGCGCGATCCACAACTCTGAGCGGGTGTGCGCGGAGTCGAGGTCACGGCCGAGCAACTCGACCACCCGCGCCATGCGTCCCCGCAAGGTGTGCCGGTGCACCCCGAGTTCGACGGCTGCGGATTCCCAATGCCCATTGTGGTGCAGGAACGACTCCAGCGATTGCACGAGTTTGGCGCCGTTGTCCCGGTCGTAGTCGTCGAGTACGCCGAGTGAGCGATTGGCGATCGACCGCAGTACGGTCTCGGGCTGGGTGCTGAGCAGCAGGCTGAACGTGCCGAGCTCCTCGAATCCGACCAGCCGGTGCCCGTTGGCCTCGGCCACTCGGACCGCCGAAAGTGCCTGCTGCAGGCTCAGACCCGCGTTGCCGATGCTCGCGGGGGCGCCCACGCCGGCGTTGATGGCGCGACGCAGGCCGGTGCGGGCGCGGGTGTACACCTGCTGCAGCAGCCGGTCGGCCCCGTCGGCGTGCACGACGACGGCGACACCGTCTCCGTTGCCCGCCATCAGGTACGGCTGGCCGTCCAGCGCGGCCGCGAGTTGATGTTGGGCGGGGAGTGCGGGTCCGACGTCGGTGAACACCGCGGCCACGACTGACACGTCAGGCGCAAAGCCGAAGTAGCGCAACAGCGTCGAGTCGACGTCGAGCCCGCCTTCGAACAGTGCCTCGGTGACGCCGGTGCGCAGCCGTTGTTCGGCGTCGATCACCCGCGCCGGTTTGGCGAGCTCGATCGACAGCAACGCCAATGCGTGGCCCACCAGTAGCCGGTCGCTCGCGTCGAGCGGATCTGCCGAAGCCACCGCGAGATAACCCTGCTTCTCGTCGGCGCCCGGCACCTGCTGGATCGTGAGGGTGCCGCGATCGTCGACCAGCACCCGGCTCACCCCGCGGCGCCGCTTCTGGTCCTTGTCGAGCTGCTCCTGCACACGTTCGACCAGTTCGGTGGTGCCCACCCCGGATTCGGCAAGCACCACGCGGGACCGGTCCAGCACGCATGCCGTGCAGTTCAGGGCTGAACTCAAGGTGTCCACCAGCGCGGGGATACCGCCGCGCATGGTCACCCGCGCGAGGTTCTCCTGGCCCTGGACCACCTTCTGCACCAGCCGCACCTGATCGGCCGTGATCTCGTCGATGACCGCTCGGGAGATCGCGATGAACGGGGTCTCGGGGGACACCGCGAGCACCGGGATGCCGAACTCGTCGCCCGCGGCGACCACCGCCGGGGGCACCTCGCGGAACCGCACTCCGGTGTCGAAAGCGATTGCGGTGCTGCCGGATTCGACGATGCGCTGCACGTAGTCGCGTTGCTCGGCGGGGGATTCGGACAGGTGCAGGCCGGTCGTCATGACCAGCTCGCCCCCCGACAGCCAGGGGCTGGGGTCGGTGAGCTCGATGGCGTGGGCCCACGAGATCACCCGGTCGATCCCGACGCGGCCGGCCACCAGGGACAACGCCAGGTCGTTGATGCCGATCAGCCGGCGTACCGTCATCGCCATCGTGGGTTCCTCTCGGCCGGCACTGTACAAAACGTCAGGTGCTCAGCGCTTCGACTGGACACTTCTGATATATCTCACCACAGCTTTCGCCTCGTAGGGTGGCTCTTATGACGCGTTCAGATATTGCGGCGACGATCGCCCCGGCCGGCAACCTGCGGCCACTCGAGATGTTCGGCATCGACACTCTCCTCGATGACGACGAGCGCGATATCGCCGCCACAGTGCGCCGGTTCGTCGACACCCGGCTGCGCCCCAACCTCGCCGAATGGTTCGAGAAGGGTGAACTGCCCGGCCGCGAACTCGCCAAGGAGTTCGGTGAACTCGGGCTACTCGGCATGCACCTTGAGGGCTATGGCTGCGCCGGCACCAACGCGGTGAGCTACGGCCTGGCCTGCATGGAACTCGAGGCGGGCGACAGTGGACTGCGCAGCTTCGTCTCGGTCCAGGGCTCGCTGTCGATGTTCTCGATTCACCGATTCGGCTCCGAAGAACAGAAGCAGGAATGGTTGCCCCGGCTGGCCAGCGGTGACGCGATCGGCTGCTTCGGCCTGACCGAGGCCGACTTCGGCTCCAACCCCGGCGGCATGCGCACCACGGCACGTCGCGACGGCTCGGACTGGATTCTGTCCGGCACCAAGATGTGGATCACCAACGGCAACCTCGCCGACGTGGCGACCGTGTGGGCCCAGACCGAGGACGGCATCCGCGGCTTCGTCGTGCCGACCGACACCCCCGGTTTCAGCGCCAACGTCATCCACCGCAAGCTTTCGCTCCGCGCGTCGGTCACGTCCGAACTTGTCCTCGACAACGTCCGGCTGCCCGCGTCGGCTCAGCTGCCCGAGGCCATCGGCCTGCGCGGTCCGCTGTCGTGCCTCAACGAGGCCCGCTTCGGCATCGTGTTCGGCGCGCTCGGCGCCGCCCGGGACAGCCTCGAGGCCGCGATCGACTACGCCGGTGCGCGTGAGGTTTTCGACCGCCCGCTGTCGAGCTACCAGCTCACGCAGGAGAAGCTCGCCAACATGACGCTGGAACTCGGCAAGGGCATGCTGCTCGCGCTGCAACTCGGCCGGCTCAAGGACGGCAGGGGTGTGACACCCGACCAGATCAGCCTCGGCAAGCTCAACAACGTCCGCGAGGCCCTGGCCATCGCGCGTGAGGCCCGCACCGTGATGGGCGCCAGCGGCATCACCTTGGAGTACTCGCCGCTGCGGCACGCCAACAACCTCGAATCGGTGCTGACCTACGAGGGCACGAGCGAGATGCACATGCTGTCGATCGGCCGCGCGCTGACCGGCCAATCCGCCTTCCGGTAGACGCCTCAGGGCTGGGTGGCCCGCAGGCTCAGCGAAAGCAGCAGCCGCACATCGGTATCGGCCAGCGTGGCGCCCAGCAGCTGCTCGATCCTGCGCACGCGGTAGCGCACGGTATTGGGATGGACGTGCAGCCACTGCGCGGCCGTGGCGACATCCCCGAAGCTGTCCAGATAGGCCCGCAGCGTGTCGGCGAGCACCGGTTCGTCGGCCCGCAGCGTACGTACCCGCGGGTCGATCAGCCGCTCGTCGGACGCGATCGCGGTGACGATCTCGTCCAGCAGCACAGTGGTGCGCGCCTCTGCCAACGAGGTGACGGCCCCGAGCGCGCCGGGGTGGCGCTCGGCGCTGTCCAGCACGCGGTCCACCTCCAGCCGCGCAGCGGCCGCGCCGGCCAGCCCGGCCACCGGTGCCGCGATCACGGCGTGCAACTCCATACCCAGCTCGGCGCGTAGCGCCGCGACGGTACCGCGGATCCACGACGTCACCGCGGCCGGCTTGCCCGTGCTCGGGAACAGCACGTAGACCCGGGAGCGGAAGGACGCGAGCTGCGCGTCGCTGCGAAAAGCGCTGGCGCTCAACGCCAGTACATCGGCCAGCCGCGATCCTTGCTGCGTGCCGTCGAACCCGATGACAGCCGCACGGCCCTCGGGGTCGACACCGAGGTCGCGTGCGACGGCCTCGACGTCGAGCGGCTCGCCATCGGTGCGCAGGCCCAGTAGCTCCTGCACGCGGACCGCGTGCGTCGTCGGTGTCGCGGCCAACCGCGCCATGATGCGCGCGGCCAGCACCGCGGCGCCCCGCAGCACGTCGTCGGAATCCTCGGCCAGCGGCCGGCTGCCCTGCTGCACCCAGATGGTGCCCGCGAAGGCCGGGGCCCGGCGCTCGTCGCCCGACGGCTGAAAGATGCCGATGGCCAGCCGGGGCCGCAGGCCCAGCTCGGGGCGCTCGGCGACCCGCACCACGTCGGGTTTCGCCCGCAATGCGTCGAAGATGCCCCACTGGGCGATCCACGCCAGGTGTTCGGACGGGCCGGCCCGTCCCAGGATGGACAGCCTGCGCAGATCATCGGCCTCGTCGTTGGAGGCCGAGTACGCCAGCACGTGTGACTGGGCGTCCTCGATGCTGACCATGCCGTGGGTGCGGTCGGCGATCGATTGCGCCAGGCCGAACAGGTCGGTGCCCGAATCGTGCTCGGCCCGGTCCCCGTGGTGTTCAAAAACGTGGTTGACCAGGCGGTACAGGCGTTCCCAGCGGGCGCGGGGATCGACGGCCACCACGGCGGTGCCCGCATCGACCGCGCGGGCGACCACAGCGGCCGACGGTTCCTTGATGAAGATCGCCGTCGGCGCTCGCCGCGCGGTCTGCTGATCGACCCATGTGCGGGCGTCGGCTTCGGAGACACCCAGTAGGAAGAACAGATCGGCCGACCCGGCCGACGGGGCCAGGCCCAGGCGTACGTCATCGGAGTCGATCAGGGCCGCCGACGCCACCGGCAGATCGAGGCCACGCGGCGCCTGCACGAGCCGGACCAGCGTGGCATCCAGCGCCAACAGCAGTTGGCCGAGGCTGACACCGGTAGTCGGCATGTTGTCCGATTTTACTGGTAATCGCATGCAGTGTTGTCCGATCGGACAAGAGTTGCGTGCGTCACGTCGGGGATTCTTGAACCCATGGATGCCATCACCGACGTGCCGATGCCGGCCAACGAGCCGGTCCACAACTACGCCCCGGGCTCGGGTGAACGCACCCGGCTCACCGCCGCGCTCACCGACCTCGCCAGTACCCCCGTCGACCTGCCGCACGTCATCGGCGGCAAACACGCGATGGGCAACGGCGCCCGCATCGACGTCGTGCAGCCGCACCGGCACTCGGCGCGGCTGGGCACCCTCACCAACGCCGAGCATTCCGACGCGAGCGCCGCGATCGAGGCCGCCATGGCCGCCAAGAACGACTGGGCCGCCCTGCCGTTCGACGAGCGTGCCGCGGTCTTCCTGCGCGCCGCAGACCTGCTGTCCGGACCGTGGCGTGAGAAGCTCGCCGGTGCCACCATGCTGGGCCAGTCCAAGACGGCCTACCAGGCCGAGATCGACACGCCGTGCGAGCTCATCGACTTCTGGCGGTTCAACGTCGCATTCGCCCGGCAGATCATGGCGCAGCAGCCGATCAGCAGCCCCGGTGTGTGGAACCGCACCGACCATCGCCCGCTGGAAGGCTTCGTCTACGCGATCACACCGTTCAACTTCACCGCGATCGCAGGCAACCTGCCGACCGCGCCCGCGCTCATGGGCAACACCGTGGTGTGGAAGCCGTCGCCCACACAGGCCTTCGCGGCGTATCTGACCATGCAGCTGCTGGAAGCCGCGGGCCTGCCGCCTGGCGTGATCAACCTGGTCAACGGTGACGGCATCGCGGTTTCCGATGTGGCCCTTGCCGATCCGCGCCTGGCCGGAATCCACTTCACCGGATCGACCGCGACGTTCCAGCACCTGTGGCGCGAGGTGGGCACCAACATCGACCGCTACCACACCTATCCTCGTCTGGTCGGGGAAACCGGCGGCAAGGACTTCGTGCTGGCACACTCCTCGGCGAACCCGGATGTGTTGCGTACCGCACTGATTCGCGGAGCCTTCGACTTCCAGGGGCAGAAGTGCTCGGCGGCCTCGCGGGCGTTCGTGCCGCGTTCGGTATGGCACCAGATGGGCGACGACTTCCTGTCGGCCACCGATGCGCTGAGCTACGGCGACGTCACCGACTTCTCGAACTACGGCGGCGCTGTGATCGACGAACGGGCGTTCGCCAAGAACGTCAAGGCCATCGAGCGCGCGAAGGGTGCGGCCGGCGTCACCATCGCGGCAGGCGGCGAATACGACGACAGCGAAGGGTATTTCGTGCGGCCCACGGTCCTGCTGTCCGACGATCCGACCGACGAGGCTTTCTCCACGGAGTACTTCGGCCCGATCCTCGCGGTGCATGTCTACCCCGACAACGACTACGACCGCATCCTCGACGTGGTCGACACCGGCTCGCGCTACGGCCTGACCGGGGCCGTGATCGCCGACGACCGCGCCGCGGTGCTCGCCGCGCAGGACCGCCTGCGCAACGCAGCAGGCAACTTCTACGTCAACGACAAGCCGACCGGCGCCGTCGTCGGTCAGCAGCCGTTCGGCGGCTCCCGGGCGTCGGGAACCAACGACAAGGCCGGCTCGGCGTTGAACCTGCTGCGCTGGACCTCGGCCCGCTCCATCAAGGAGACCTTCGTGCCGCCCACCGATCACAACTATCCCCACATGGAGGCCTGACATGGGGCTCTTCGACAGGGTCGCGCGCCCCGTGATCCTCGGCGCCGCCCGTTCAACGCGGCTGCGCCGGACTGCCGAGCGGATCCCGGTGACCCGCAAGGTCGTGGAACGGTTCGTCGCAGGCGAGACCATTCCCGAGGCAGTGGATTCGGTTGCCGCACTGCGTGCCTCGGGGCGGCTCGTCACCATCGACTACCTCGGTGAGGACACCACCCGCGTCGAGGATGCCGAACAGACCGTAAAGGCCTACCTGGCGCTGCTCGACCTGCTGGGACAGCGTGGCGAAGAAGCCACCACGGTGCGACCGCTGGAGGTTTCGCTCAAGCTGTCCGCGCTCGGCCAGGCGCTGCCGCGCGACGGCGAGAAGATCGCGCTCGAGAACGCGCACACGATCTGCACCAAGGCCCGCGAGGTCGGCGCGTGGGTGACCGTCGACGCCGAGGATCACACCACCACCGATTCGACCCTGTCGATCGTCCGCGACCTGCGCACCGAGTTCGATTGGCTGGGCACGGTTCTGCAGGCCTACCTGCACCGCACCGAGGCCGACTGCCGCGAGTTCGCGGCGGCCGGCGCCCGGATCCGGTTGTGCAAGGGCGCGTACGACGAGCCCGCGTCCGTGGCCTACCGCGACGCCGACGAGGTCACCGCGTCCTACCTGCGGTGCCTGCGGGTGCTGATGGCGGGATCGGGCTATCCGATGGTGGCCTCGCACGATCCGGTCATCATCGATGCCGTGCCGGGCCTGGCACGTGAATTCGACCGTGATACCGACGGATTCGAGTACCAGATGCTGTACGGCATCCGCGATGCCGAGCAGCGGCGGCTGGCCGACGCGGGCAACCACGTCCGGGTCTACGTGCCGTTCGGCAACGAGTGGTACGGCTACTTCGTGCGCAGGCTCGCCGAACGCCCGGCCAACTTCGGGTTCTTCCTGCGCGCCCTGGCCGAGCGCGGCTGAGCCTCGTCAGAGCGCGTAGGCGAGCTTGAACTTGTCGAGCAGGTACGGACCCGACACCACCGGCTCGTAACGGGCCGGATGGTCCGGTGTCGCGCAGGTGGGGATGCACTCGATCACCGCGTCGTAGTTCGGTTGGTGGAAGAACGGGAGACTGAACCGTTCGCGGCCGGCTCCCGTGCTCACCACGCGGTGCACGGTGCTCACCCACCTGTCATTGGTCCACCGGGCCAGCAGGTCACCGATGTTGATGACGAACGATCCCGGGACCACCGGCACATCGAGCCATCTGCCGCGGTCGTCGCGAACCTGCAGCCCGCGCTGAGATTCGTCCTGCAGCAGGATCGTGAGGTTGCCCCAGTCGCTGTGCTGGCTCAGCCGGATGTCGCCGGCCGGCCGGTCGTCTGCGGGGTAATAGTTGGCCATCAGGTTGGAGTTGTGCCGGTCGATCAACGCCTCGAACCAGTCCTCGCGCAGGCCCAGTGCGAGCGCGAACAACCGGGACAGCTCGGTGGCAAGGCCTTCCATCTCGGCGTAATACCGTTGATAGGCAACGCGGAATCCGGGTAACTCGGGCCACCGCTCGGCGACGAACACCCGTTCGTCGGTCCACCCGGGGCCGTCGACGCCCTCCGGATTTCCGAGCGGGAAGTGCACGAACTTCTCGACCCGGTCAGGCGCCCGGTGCTCGGCTTCGACATCCGCGCCGGCATTGGTCGCCGCGAGGTTGCCTGCGCTACTGAACCCGCGGGCCAGTGGATCGCCGGGCTGCGCCCCGACCTGCTCCTTGATCGCCTGGGGCAGGGCGAAGAATCCACGCAGCGCACGGTTGACGTCGTCGATCACCTGATCGGGCACGCCGTGGCCGACCAGCAGCAGGAAACCACTGGTTTCGCAGCACCGGCCGATCGCGTCGGCCACTGCCCGGCGTTGCCTCGGGTCGCCACTGCGGGCGCTGCTGATGTCTATCACCGGAACGAAGCCGTCTTGCAGGACGACTCGGTCGACTATCACTTCTGGTTGGGTCACGCGCTCGACGCTAGAACCTCAACCGAAGTTGATGTCAAGCGCGAAAATTCCTCTCGCACAACAAGAGCGATGGTTCACGCGGGAAACGCCGCCACCTCCATCTGAACGGTGCCACCACACGGGCCACCGGCGATCTGGGTGAGCCAGGTGCCCCGCAGGGTTCCGTCGGGCTGTGGCGCGTAGTACGCCCATGACCGCGCCGGTGCCCACACCTTCGGAACTCCTTCTCCCATATAGCAGTCCCACTGCCAGTCGTAGATGTGCACCCAGCGGGTGCCGTCCCACGTGTACCGGGGTGGCAGCGGCAGCGTCGGATTCTTCGGCGTGGGACCGTCGATGACGGTGGAAATGCATGTGCTCGAAGAACAATCGGTGGAGAACGTGTACACGTCGCTGAACGTGGGCTCGGGTTGCCTGGCGGCAAGGCTCGTGCCGGTCTTCTGGGCCGCGTAGCGGACCAGGGAGTACTTCCCGTTCCACACCTGGTTCGCGGCGTGCGCCGTCGGCGCGGCGGTCAGGGCCGCGACGATCAACATGCCGACCGCTACGGGCCTCCTCATCGTGCCGATACCTTAACCGGGCGGACGCTCGTTGAGCAGGAGCAACGCCCACGCCGCGATCGACTGGGCGTCGGTGATCTCGCCGTCCCAGATCATACGTTCCAGCTCGGCACGCTCGAACCACGCGCTGTGCATGTCCTGTTCCTCGAGTTCACGCTCGTGCTCACCTTCGCTGAGCCCTGTTGCCAGAAAAACCCAGCCGCGCTGACTGCTCATGCCCGCCGCGACGTCGAGCTGCCCGAGCCGCTGCATTGAGGACGCGCGCAGCCCCGTCTCCTCGCGCAGTTCCCGGTGCGCGAGCGCTTCCGGCTCGAGGTCGAGCCGATCCGGTGCGGTGCCCTGCGGAAACTCCCACCGGCGCAGGCCGAGGGGATACCTGAACTGCTCGACGAGGTGAAACCGGTCCCCGTCACGCGCGATGACCAGCGCATACGTCGGCTTGTCGATGACGGCGTACACGCCTTCGGTGCCGTCTGGTCGGCGGATGTCGTCCTCACGTAACGTCAACCAATTGTTGCGATAGACCTCACGTGACTGCAATTGCCGGATCACGCCCATGAGGCCAGTATTGCCGACCGCCCGGAGTAGCCTCACAACCGTGCTCCTGGCCTCCCTGAATCCCGCGGCGGTCGCCGCAGGCGCCGACATAGCCGATGCCGTCCGCATCGACGGTGCGGTGCTCAGCC
This sequence comes from Mycolicibacterium mageritense, assembly GCF_010727475.1. NCBI lineage: Bacteria > Bacillati > Actinomycetota > Actinomycetes > Mycobacteriales > Mycobacteriaceae > Mycobacterium > Mycolicibacterium mageritense. Next base: position 411,359 of record NZ_AP022567.1, on the reverse strand, counting down.
GAAGTGACCTCGTGGGCGCCGCGACCTCGGTGGCCGAACGGGTCGCCGCAGCGCGTCGCGTCGCCGTACTGGCAAAACCCACTGCCACAACCGTTCTCGCGATCACGGGCTGCCTGATCGCCGGTGTTCCGGTGATCCCGGTACCGGCCGACGTCGGAGCGGCCGAACGCCGGCACATCCTCACCGACTCTGGCGCGCAGGCCTGGCTGGGGGAGCAGCCTGAGGAAACCGAAGGACTGCCGCACATCCCGGTCCGGCTGCATGCCCGGTCCTGGCATCGCTACCCCGAGCCCGCGCCCGACTCGACCGCCATCATCATGTACACGTCCGGCACCACCGGAGCACCCAAAGGCGTGCCGATGACCAGGCGGGCCATCGCCGCCGACATCGACGCCCTCGCGGCCGCGTGGCAGTGGACGGCCGACGACACCCTGGTGCACGGCCTGCCGTTGTTCCACGTGCACGGGCTGGTGCTGGGTCTGCTGGGCTCGCTGCGCATCGGAAACCGGTTCGTGCACACCGGGAAACCCACTCCGGCCGCGTACGCCGAGGCTCGCGGCACGTTGTACTTCGGGGTGCCCACGGTGTGGTCACGCGTCGTCAAGGATCTCGATGCGGCCCTGGCGTTGTCCTCGGCCCGGCTGCTGGTGTCGGGTAGTGCACCGCTGCCCGTGCCGGTGTTCGACGAACTGGTGCGGCTCACGGGGCACACCCCGATCGAGCGCTACGGCAGCACCGAATCGCTGATCACCTTGAGCACCGTCGTCGGTGGTGACCGCAGACCCGGCTGGGTGGGCCTGCCGGTGGCAGGGGTGCAGACCAGGCTGGTCGACGACCACGGCAACCCGGTGCCGCACGACGGCGAAACCATTGGGCAGCTTCAGGTCCGGGGGCTCATGGTGTTCGACGGCTACCTCAACCGGCCAGAGGCCACCGCCGAGGCGTTCGTCGACGGCTGGTACCGCACGGGCGACGTCGCGGTGATCGACGGCGACGGCATGCACCGCATCGTCGGTCGCGAGTCCGTCGACCTCATCAAGTCAGGCGGGTACCGCGTCGGCGCGGGAGAGATCGAAACGGTGCTGCTGGGGCATTCCGGGGTGCACGAAGCGGCCGTGGTAGGGGTGCCTGACGACGACCTCGGTCAGCGCATCGTGGCGTTCGTGGTTGGCGAGGCCGATCCCAAAGAGCTGATCGACTATGTGGCTCAGCAGCTTTCAGTGCACAAGAGGCCGCGGGAGGTGCGGCTCGTGGAGAAACTGCCCCGCAATGCGATGGGCAAGGTACTGAAAAAGGAACTGGTGCAATGGGGCTGAGGTTCACCGAGATCTGTATCGACGCGCACGATCCCGAGGCGTTGGGCCGGTGGTGGTCGGAGGCGCTCGGCTGGCCGTGCGGCACCGACGAAGACGGCGACGTGCTGTTGACGCCGCCGTCCGGTGCCGGGCCCACGTGGCTGTTCGTGGTGGTGCCCGAGGACAAGGTGGTCAAGAACCGCATCCACCTCGACTTCACGCCCGACGATCAGCAGGCCGAGGTCGACCGGCTGATCGGCATGGGTGCCCGCCACGTCGACATCGGGCAGGGCGAGCAGACCTGGGTCGTGCTCGCCGACCCCGAGGGCAACGAGTTCTGCGTGTTGGCCCCCGACTGACCTCCGCTGCGCTGCGCTGCGTGCGAGTCTGCGGGCCGACACGCCGTTGAACAGCAGCACTTTTCGCACATTCGTGGGCGTCGACCGTGCGCGAAATGCGGATGAACTGCGGCGTGGCGGGCAACAGACACGCACGCTCGCGGTGCAGAGGTCAGTTGGCGTGCAGCGCCTCGTTGAGCGTGATGCCGGTGCCGTCGCGCTTGACCACCTCGACCGCGCCGGACAGCGAATTACGCCGGAACAGCAGGTTGTTCGCGCCCGAGAGCTCGACGGCCTTGACGGTCTGACCGTCGGCCGCCGTCACCTTGGTGCCGCCCGTGACGTAGAGCCCGGCCTCGACCACGCAGTCGTCGCCCAGCGAGATGCCCAGGCCCGAGTTGGCGCCCAGCAGGCAGCGCTTGCCGACCGAGATGACCTCTTTGCCGCCGCCCGACAGCGTGCCCATGATCGACGCACCGCCACCGACGTCCGAGCCGTCGCCCACGACCACACCGGCCGAGATGCGGCCCTCGACCATCGAGGTGCCCAGCGTGCCCGCGTTGAAGTTCACGAAACCCTCGTGCATGACTGTGGTGCCCGACGCGAGGTGCGCACCCAGGCGCACGCGGTCGGCGTCGGCGATCCGCACGCCCGCAGGCGTCACGTAGTCGACCATGCGCGGGAACTTGTCGACGCCGTAGACGGCGACCGCGCCGCGCCGCCGCAACCGCGCCCGCACGGTCTCGAAGCCCTCGACCGCGCACGGCCCGAAGTTGGTCCACACGACGTTGGCCAGCAGGCCGAAGATGCCGTCGAGGTTCGCCTCGTGCGGCTTGGTCAGCCGGTGCGAGAGCAGATGCAGGCGCAGCCAGACGTCATGGGTGTCCGCCGGCTTGTCGTCCAGCGAGGCGATCGTGGTGCGCACGGCCACCACCTCGACGCCGCGGTCGGCGTCGGGTCCGGTCAGGCCCGCGAAGTCGGCGGGGATGTCGTCGCCGGTCAACTTGACGGTGCCTGCCGGCCCGTCGGCGCTCAGCGCCGGAGCGGGAAACCAGGTGTCCAGGACGGTTCCGTCGGCGGCGATGGTGGCCAGGCCGACACCAGATGCGGAAGTCACGGTGGCCTAGGTTACTGGACTAGCCTCGACGTTCATGGGGCTAGACCTGCGCGCCGATCCGATCACCCTGACCGCCGCGCTGGTGGATATCCCGAGCGAGTCCCGCCACGAGCAGCGCATCGCCGACGAGATCGAAGCCGCACTGCGTGCGCAGGCACCGCACTTCGAGGTGATCCGCAACGGCGACGCGGTGCTGGCCCGCACCCACCTGGGCCTGCCGTCGCGCGTCATGCTGGCCGGCCACATCGACACCGTTCCGGTCGCAGGCAACCTGCCGAGCCGGCTCGACGACGGCGAACTGTGGGGCTGCGGCACGTCGGACATGAAGTCGGGCGACGCGGTGTTCCTGCACCTGGCCGCCACCATCGCCGCACCCGCGCACGACATCACGTTGGTGATGTACGACTGCGAGGAGATCGAGTCGAGTGCCAACGGGCTGGGCCGCATCGAACGCGAGCTGCCGGACTGGCTGGCGGCCGACGTCGCGATCCTCGGTGAACCGTCGGGTGGCTACATCGAGGCCGGGTGCCAGGGCACCATCCGCGTCGTCGTCAGCGCCTCCGGCACCCGCGCGCATTCGGCGCGCTCGTGGCTCGGGGACAACGCCATCCACAAGCTGGGTGCGGTGCTCGACCGCCTGAGTGCTTATCAGGCCCGCAGTGTCGACATCGACGGCTGCGTCTACCGGGAGGGGCTGTCCGCCGTCCGCATCGACGGCGGCATCGCGGGCAACGTCATCCCGGACGCCGCGTCGGTGACCGTCAACTTCCGGTTCGCACCCGACCGCAGCACCGAGCAGGCCCTCGCGCACGTGCACGATGCCTTCGAAGGTCTCGACGTGAGCATCGAGCTGACCGACGCCGCGGCGGGCGCCTTGCCGGGCCTGACGAAGCCGGCCGCGGCCGCGCTGGTGACCGCGGCCGGGGGAGCGGTCCGGGCCAAGTACGGCTGGACCGACGTGGCGCGCTTCGCCGCGATGGGCATTCCCGCGGTCAACTACGGGCCGGGCGATCCGAACCTCGCGCACAAGGTCGATGAGCGGGTCGAGGTCGCGCAGATCAGCGCGACCACCGACATGCTGCGCCGCTACCTGTCCAGCTAAATCGCGCCGAACTCACCCAGCAAACACCGCGCGGGCTCGCCTCAACCGCGTTAGGGTGGGGTTGCGGCTCGGCTGCAGGGGGCTCCTGGGGGGAACTCTCTTCGCGCGTTTCCGCGTGCGACGTGCTGTTTTCGGCACACGGCTTGGGCCGCGTCCGACAACTCGACAAAGGAGAGACAGTGTCAACCGCCTATCTGGCGATCGACTTTCAGGGGGGATTGTCCGAGGCGTGGTCCTCGGTAGCAACCTTCGTCCCGAAACTCGTCGCCTTCCTGGTGATCCTGGTGATCGGCTGGATCATTGCCAAGATCGTCGCCAAGATCGTCACGACGATCCTCAACAAGATCGGTTTCGACCGCGTGGTCGAGCGCGGTGGCCTCAAGGACGTGCTCGCCCGAAGCAGCTATGACGCGTCGGACATCCTCGCCAAGCTGGCCTACTACGCGATCCTGCTGATCACGCTGCAGATGGGCTTCGGGGTGTGGGGCCCCAACCCGGTGAGCGAGCTGCTCGCCGGGGTGGTCGCCTGGCTGCCGAAGCTGTTCATCGCGCTGGTCATCATCGTGGTGGTCGGGGCGATCGCCAAGGGCCTGAAAACGCTCATCACCAACGTCCTTGGCGGCCTGTCGTACGGCAAGCTGCTGGGCACCCTGGCCGCGGTGTTCGTGTGGGGCATCGGCATCATCGCCGCGCTCAATCAGATCGGCGTAGCGACCACGGTCACCACGCCGGTGCTCATCGCCGTGCTGGCGACGATCGGCGGCATCGCGGTCGTCGGCGTCGGCGGTGGCCTGGTGCGTCCCATGCAGGAGCGGTGGGACCGCTGGCTGGGCAACATCGAGTCGGAGATCCCCGCACTGCGCAGCCAGGCCGAGGCCTACCAGGCGAGCCAAGCCGAGGCGCAGCGGGCCGGTTATGGACCGCCCGCCGATCCGCCGACCACCCATTTCGAAGCCGCCCAGCAGCAGTACCCGCCGCGGCATGCCGAGCAGCCGCTCGGCGGTGCCGACCCGCGGCACTACCAGGAGCCGTATCGCGAGCCCTATCAGGAGCCGTACCAGGAACCGGGCCAGTATCCGGGGCACGGCTACGGCCCGCCGCCCGGAAATTACCCGCAAGGCGGATACCCGCCCCAGCACTGACACCGCGCGCTGTGGTCGGCGGGTCTTCGGACTCGCCGACCACAGCCAGATAATCGGTTGCGGCCATGGTTAACATGGGGAACTGCAACTGCTGTCAACCAAGGTGGGCTGAAACATGCTGGGAGACGACGACATCTCCGGGTAAATCCTGCGAGTCGCATTCCCTGTCGTCCTGTCCTGTTGCGGTGCGTCCAGCCGCCGCCCCCCTTGGAGATTTCCCGCATGCCTATCGTTTGTTCGAACCTGTCATTTTCCTGGCCCGACGACACCGAGCTGTTCTCGGAGTTGTCCTTCACCGTCGGCGCAGGCCGGACCGGACTGGTCGCGCCCAACGGCGCGGGCAAGAGCACGTTGCTCAAACTCATCGCAGGCCAATATCTTCCGACGTCCGGCTCGGTGACGGCCGACGGGACCGTCGGCTACCTGCCCCAGACGTTGCCGTTCGCAGGCGATCTGACGGTGGCCGCGGTGCTCGGGGTGGCCCCGGTGCTCGACGCGCTCGCGGCCCTGGCCGACGGTGACGCGCGCGACGAGATCTTCACCGTGATCGGTGACGACTGGGACATCGAGGAGCGCTCGCGTGCCGTGCTGGACCGGCTGGGCCTGACCGGCGTTGCGCTGGACCGTCGGCTCTCGACTCTCTCCGGCGGGGAAGTGGTCTCGCTGGGACTGGCGGCCGAGCTGCTGAAGCGGCCCGACGTGCTGCTGCTCGACGAACCCACGAACAATCTGGATTCCGATGCGCGCGAACGGCTTTACGACGCGCTCGACGACTATGGCGGCTGCCTGCTCGTGGTGAGCCACGACCGCGTGCTGCTCGATCGGATGGACCAGATCGCCGAGCTGTACCGCGGGGAGGTGCTGTTCTACGGCGGCAACTTCACGGCCTATCAGGAAACCGTCGAAGCGGGCAGGCAGGTCGCGGAGAACAACATCCGCAACGCCCAACAGCAGCTGAAGCGCGAAAAGCGCCAGATGCAGCAGGCGCGCGAACGGGCCGCCCGGCGCGCCGGTACCGCGGCCCGCAACGTCAAGGACGCCGGTCTGCCGAAAATCGTTGCGGGAAAACTGAAGCGAGACGCCCAGGAATCCGCGGCGCGTGCCGACGAGGTGCACGCGCGCCGTGTCGACGACGCCCGGAGCAAGCTCGACGAGGCCGAACGCGCGTTGCGCGACGACGCGGTGATCACCCTCGACCTGCCGGACACCGAAGTGCCCGCCGGCCGAACCTTGTTCACGGGCGAGCGTCTGCAGATCAGCCGCGGTGACCGGAAGCTCTTCGACGGCAACGGGATCGACCTGACGATCCGTGGGCCGGAGCGGATCGCGCTGACCGGGCCCAACGGTGCGGGCAAGTCGACACTGCTGCGCATCGTCTCGGGGGAGATCCAGCCCGACGCAGGCAGTGCGCACCGTGCCGACGGACGTGTGGCCTACCTGTCGCAGCGGCTCGATCTGCTCGACCCGGACAGGACGGTGGCCGAGAGCCTGGCTGCGGCCGCGCCCAGCCTGTCACATACCCGGCGCATGCATCTGTTGGCGCAGTTCCTGTTTCGCGGGGACCGCATCCACTTGCCGGTGTCGGCGTTGTCGGGCGGGGAACGGTTACGCGCAACCCTCGCATGTGTGCTCTACGCCGAGCCTGCGCCACAGCTGCTGCTGCTCGACGAGCCGACCAACAACCTCGACCTGGTCAGCGTGGGGCAGCTGGAATCCGCGCTCGACGCCTACCGCGGGGCGTTCATGGTGGTCAGCCACGATCAGCGGTTCCTCGACGCGATCGGCATCGAGCGATGGCTGCGGCTTGAGGCGGGCGAGCTGGCTACTGTCTGACCGTCACATGGAACGCGTTGGCGCGGTGGGGCCGCGGTCTTGATCACTCTTGGGCGCCATGGTGGTCTCGGCGCGGTTGCCCAGTTGCCGGGCCTCGTGCGGCTTGTCGTCGTCCTGCTTGTCGTCGTCCTGCTTGTCGGGTGGGTCACGGCGTTCGTCGTCACGCGCGCTCACGGCGTCAACCGGAGCCCGCTCGCCGTCGCCCTTGCCGCCGGCCCCGTCGGGAACTTCGCCCTTCGCGGTCGCGTCGGCCCCGGCATCCGCGCCGGCGGCCGCTTCCGCTGCGGCGCCGCCACCCTGCGTGGCGGCCTCGACGATGCCCTGCACGCCCTGGAACAGCTGCTGCGGGAGTTGTGAAAGGCCCTGCATGGCGCCCTGCACGGGCTGCGTGACGCCCTGCATCGCCTGGCCGGCCAGCTGGCCGAACTGACCCATCAGCTGGCCGGCAGCCTGACCGCCGCCGTCCGCGCCGCCGGTGCCCGCAGGCTTGGCGGCCGTGCCGTCGAGCTGGTCGGCCTGTGCGCGCAGGCGTTGGGCGGCTTCGATGTCTCCGCGCTCATAGGCCTGAGCCGCCTGGTTGAGCAGCTCGCCCATCTGCTGGGAGTTGGCGGCAGTCGCGCGGAATGCGTTGCTGCGGGAGGCCCCCGCGCTGGAAGTGGCGTTGTCGGCGGCAAAGCTGATGGGCCCCTGGGTCGATTGCAGCGACGGCGGTGCGACGGCGTTCGATTCGGTCAGCGTGTTCGAGGCGTCCTGGTGGGGCTGCGCCCATTCGCGATTGGCATCGGGCGAGAATTGGTAGGTACCGGTCATAGCGCTTCACCTCGACAGTGTTTGCGCCATTCTACGGCGCACTCAGGTGCCGGATGAACCTTGCCGGGCCGCGTCAGCTGCCGCGGCGGCCAGGCCCGCCGCGGCGTAGCGCGTCGAAACGTCCTGCAGCGCAGCGCTGTCGCGAGCCGCCAGGGCCCGGGCGTGGTCCAGGGTCAGCCGTCCGAATACGCAGTCGAGGTCTATCCGCTCGAGAGCGTCGGCCGCGCGCGTGTCGCCCAAGCGCACGGCATCGTGCAGGGCCCGCAACGCCACCGCGGACTGGCCGCCGCGTTCGGCGGCCTTGACCGCGTCGCGGGCGGCCGCGACCGCGCCGACCGAGTCCTTGCGGGCGTGGCACGTCCAAGCCTTGGCCAAGGCCAACTCCGGGGCGAACAGCATCGACTTGAGCCCGTGCCGGGATTCCGCGCGGGACAACGCTTTTGCCGCTTCCAAGGGCATATCCCGTTGTCCGAGGGCCTGCGCCGACAACATCCACGCCAGCGGTCCCCACGAATAACCGGTCGGCGCCAGTGCGGCGGTCGCGCGCCGCAGCAGCGCTACCGCCGTCTCGGCGCAACCGCGGGCCAGCAGCACGTCGGCGAGCAGCACCGCGCCGACCGCTCGGCCGGGTTGCTGCAGCTGCGCGAAATCGGCCATCTCCTGGGCCAGATCCTGCGCACGCTCCAGGTCGCCGGTCATGATCAGCGCCGTCGTCTGGCCGAAGCCACTGGTGAACCGCAACAGTCCGGGATGCCCCGCGGCCACCGCGCGCTGCGCCATCGCGTCGACCTCGCCGAACCGCCCCATGCGCGCGCAACTCAACGCGGCCGCCGAGGCCGCCCAGCCCACCGCGGTGTCGTCGGCGGACGGAGATGCCAGCACGTCCTCGGCGATCGAGAGCGCCCGGTCCGGCGCGCCGGCATTCATCGCGAACGTCGCCGCAAGCGCGTCCAACGTGGTCTGCGCTCGCGGCGTGGTCACGCGGTTGCGGGTGGCCCGCAGGAACGCCGTCGCACGTTCGGGCTCGGAGAGCATCCAGAACTGGTTCGCGGCCCGGGGCAGTGCCCACGACATCAACTCGGTCTCGGTCAGCGTCGCCGGATCGATCTCGGCCAGCACCGCGTCGGCCTCCCGGCCGCGGCCCTGCCACGCGAGTGCATAAGCCAGCGTGAGCTTTCCACCGAATCCAGCACCGGCGGCGAGCGCCGCACGGCCCAGGCGCTCGCTGAGCTCAAGGTCGCCCAGCCGCAGCGCCTCGGCGGAGGCCAGTGCCATCTCGTCCGGCGGGAGCGCCCGGTCGCTGTCCACGGCGAGCACCGCGAGCCGCAACCGATCCACCACGCCGCGGGCCGGGGTGGCCATGAGGCGTTCGACGAGGGCGGTACGCAGCCGGCGCAGGGCAGGCCCGCCGACCGCCGCACGCACCGCATCGCGAAACAGCGGATGCGCGCACGACACCATGGCGTCGTCGACCCGGATCGCGCCGCACTCGCGGGCCTGCTCGACCGAGTCGACACCGGTCAGTTCCACCAGATCCGACAGCGGCAAGGGGTCGTACACCGCCAGGTAACGCAGCGTGCGCGCAGCGTCGGCAGGCAGCTCCGCGATGAACTGCGAAACCTGCTCGGCCAGCCGGACATCGTCGTGGCCGGCGGGCTGCACCTCGATCCGGCTCAGCAGCCCGTCGCGCCACAGCGCCGAGACCTCGTCCGGCGCGTCGCCTGCCGCGGTGACGATCAGCTTGGCCGCGCGGCTTACGGTCAGCTGGTAGACGAGCGCGGCGGACAGCGGATCGAGAAACTGGGCGTCGTCGACCACCAGCAGCAAGCCCGATCCCAGCGAGTCCCTGGCGGCGCGCAGCACATCGGCGGTCTTGCCCGCCGCCGGCACCTCGATGAGATGGGCCACGGCCGCAAACGGCACCGCGGCATCGGATTCCGTGCCGGTCACCCACTCGACCCGCTGAAAGTCCGGGCCGATCCAGTCCACGGCGCTGCGCGCCAGCGAGGTCTTGCCGACCCCGGCGGGGCCCAGCAGTGCCGCGCCGGACCGCTCTCGCAAACCGGCTTCCAGGCCGTCAAGCACACGATCATGCGGCGTGATCACCCAGTCGACAGCCATCCCCCGCATCCTATGGCGCGGCCGCGCCGACCCGGCCCGAAATCCGGCGTTCATGCCGAACCCTTACGTTGAGTACGTGTCCGTTGAAGTCGACCGCCAGTGGGCGGTGTGTGTTTATTGCGCGTCGGGCCCGACGCATCCCGAACTGCTGGCATTGGCCAGCCAGGTAGGAGTCGCGATCGCCAAGCGCGGCTGGACCCTGGTGTCCGGCGGCGGCAACGTCTCGGCGATGGGCGCGGTGGCCCGGGCGGCCCGTTCGGCGGACGGGCGCACCGTCGGCGTGATCCCCAAGGCCCTCGTGCACCGCGAGCTCGCCGACGTCGACGCCGCGGAGCTCGTCGTCACCGACACCATGCGTGAGCGCAAGAAGGAGATGGAAGATCGCTCCGACGCGTTCATCGCGCTGCCCGGCGGCATCGGCACCCTCGAAGAGTTCTTCGAAGCCTGGACCGCGGGCTACCTGGGCATGCATGACAAGCCTCTGGTCCTCCTCGACCCCTTCGGGCATTACGAGGGCTTGGTGACGTGGCTTGAGGGGTTGGTCGCCACCGGCTACGTCGCGCAATCGGCGATGGATCGGTTGATCGTGGTCGACGATGTCGACGCCGCCCTCGAGGCGTGCGCGCCCGCCTGAACCGGTTAGGCAGAACCGGCGGTAACGCCGACCACCTGCGCGGTTAAGGTGTTGGCCAAATCGACGTGGAGGGGATTGACCGCATGACCGACGAGAACTCGGGTACCAGGAGCAGCGTCGGCCTGCTCGACATCGCCAGCCAGGTACCCGGCCTGATCATGGACGCGCCGGTCATCCTGCGCGGCGTGCTCACCGGTTTTCTGGCCCGGCCGACGGCCAAGACCTCGATCGGCAAGGTGTTCCAGGACCGGGCCGCACAGCACGCCGACCGCATCTTCCTCAAGTTCGAGGACGAGCGGATCACCTACAAAGAGGCCAACGAGACCGTCAACCGGTACGCCGCGGTGCTGGCCGCCAAGGGGGTCGGACACGGTGACGTGGTCGGCGTGATGCTGCGTAACTCGCCCGATGCGGTGCTGATGATGCTCGCGATCGTCAAGTGCGGCGCGATCGCGGGCATGCTCAACTACCACCAGCGCGGCCAGGTGCTGTCCCACAGCATCGGCCTGCTCAATGCGACCGCGGTGGTCGCCGAATCCGATCTGATCGATCCGATCACCGAGAGCGGCGCCGATACGACGGGTCTCATGACGGTCGAGGAGTTGCGGCGGCTTGCCAGCACGGCCCCGACCGGCAATCCGGCCAGCGCGTCGGCCGTGCTGGCCAAGGACAAGGCGTTCTACATCTTCACGTCGGGCACCACCGGCATGCCCAAGGCCAGCGTCATGACCCACTACCGCTGGCTGCGGGCGCTCGCCGGGTTCGGCGGCCTCGGGTTGCGGCTGCACAGCGACGACACCCTGTACTGCTGCCTGCCGCTGTATCACAACAACGCGCTGACGGTGTCGGTCGGTTCGGCGCTGAACTCGGGCGCTGCCCTTGCTCTCGGCAAGTCCTTCTCGGCATCGCGATTCTGGGACGAGGTCATCCGCTACGACGCCACCGCGTTCGTCTACATCGGCGAGATCTGCGGCTACCTGCTCAACCAGCCGCCCAAGCCGACCGACCGCGCCCACAAGGTCCGCGTCATCGTCGGCAACGGCCTGCGGCCGGCCATCTGGGACGAGTTCACGCAGCGTTTCGGCATCCCGCGGGTGTGCGAGTTCTACGGCGCCAGCGAGGGCAACACCGCGTTCGTCAACGTGTTCAACGTGTCGAAGTCCACCGGCATCTGCCCGAGCCCGGTCGCGTTCGTCGAATACGACCCCGACAGCGGGGAACCGGCCCGCGGCGCCGACGGGCGGCTGCGCAAGGTCCGCTCCGGGAAGCCCGGCCTGCTGCTGTCGAAGGTCAGCGATTTCCAGCCGTTCGACGGATACACCGACAAGTCGGCGACCGAGAAGAAGCTCGTGCGCAACGCGTTCAAAGAGGGCGACGTCTGGTTCAACACCGGCGACCTGATGCGGTCGCAGGGGTTCGGCCACGCGGCGTTCGCCGACCGGCTCGGCGACACGTTCCGGTGGAAGGGCGAGAACGTCGCGACCACCGAGGTCGAAGCCGCGGTCGCGGGCCACCCCGCGGTCGAGGAGTGCACGGTGTTCGGCGTTGAGGTGCCAGGCGCGGGCGGCCGTGCCGGCATGGCCGCGGTGCAGCTCAAGGAGGGCAAGGAGTTCGACGGCAAGGCTCTGGCCGATGCGTTCTACGGCAACCTGCCTGCCTATGCGGTGCCGCTGTTCGTCCGGGTCGTCTCCGAACTGGCGCACACCTCGACGTTCAAGAGCCAGAAGGTCGAACTGCGCAAGCAGGGGTACGGCACCGAGATCGAGGATCCGCTGTACGTGCTGGCGGGCCGCGACGAGGGCTACGTGCCGTTCTACGCCGAATACCCCGACGAGGTCGTGGCGGGCAAACGGCCCAAGGGCTGACCGGCACGCGCCGCCTGGCCGACCAGGGTGTACAGGTGGTCAGGCACTATGGAAGGCGTGTTGGCGAGCGGCGGGACAACGTTTTGCGGGCGCCCGGTCGCAGGTGACCGGGCGCTGATAATGGCGATCGTCAACCGCACCCCTGACTCGTTCTACGACCGCGGCGCGACGTTCACCGACGAGGCCGCCAAGGCCGCGGTCGCCCGCGTGATCGCCGAGGGTGCCGACGTCATCGATGTCGGCGGGGTCAAAGCCGGCCCGGGCAGCACCGTCGACGCCGACGAGGAGATCGCGCGCGTCGTCCCGTTCATCGAATGGGTGCGGACCACCTACCCCGACCAGTTGATCAGCATCGACACCTGGCGCTCGGCCGTCGCCAAGCAGGCCTGTGCGGCCGGGGCGGACCTGATCAACGACACCTGGGCCGGCGCCGACCCGGGCCTGCCCGAGGTGGCCGCCGAGTTCGGCGCGGGCCTGGTGTGCTCGCACACCGGCGGCGCGGTGCCGCGCACCCGGCCGTTCCGGGTGAACTACGGCATCACCGAACGCGGCGTGGTCGACGACGTCATCGCAGAGGTCACCGCGGCGGCCGAGCATGCAGTGGCCACCGGGGTGGCACGCGACAAGATCCTGATCGATCCGACCCACGATTTCGGCAAGAACACTTATCACGGTCTTAGTTTGTTGCGCCACGTAAAAGATCTTGTTAAGACCGGATGGCCGGTCCTGATGGCCCTGAGCAACAAGGATTTTGTCGGGGAGACTCTCGGTGTGGACCTGACCGAACGCCTGGAGGGCACGCTGGCCGCGACGGCACTCGCCGCCGCGGATGGCGCCGCCATGTTCCGGGTACACGAGGTGGGGTCCACACGGCGCGTACTGGAGATGGTCGCGTCGATCCAGGGAGTGCGGGCACCCGCACGAACAGTGAGGGGACTGGCATGACCGTGATACCTGAACTGACCGACGGAGTGGTCGGGCATCGCTGGCTGACCGACCACAGCTGGAACCGGCCGACATGGACCGTCGCCGAACTGGAGGCCGCCAAGGCCGGACGCACGGTCTCGGTGGTGCTACCCGCCCTGAACGAAGAGGAGACCGTCGGATCCGTCGTCGAGACCATCACGCCGCTGCTCGGCGGCCTGGTCGACGAACTGATCGTGCTCGATTCCGGCTCGACCGACGACACCGAGATCCGCGCGGTCGCCGCGGGCGCGCGGGTGGTCAGCCGCGAGGTCGCGCTGCCCGAGCTCGCGCCCCAGCCCGGCAAAGGCGAGGTGCTGTGGCGGTCGCTGGCCGCCACGACGGGCGACATCATCGCGTTCGTCGACTCCGACCTGATCGACCCCGACCCGATGTTCGTCCCGAAGCTGCTGGGCCCGCTGCTCACGACCGACGGCGTGCACCTGGTCAAAGGTTTCTACCGGCGCCCGCTCAAGGTCAGCGGCGCCGAGGACGCCAACGGCGGTGGCCGGGTCACCGAGCTCGTCGCGCGCCCGCTGCTGGCCTCGCTGCGGCCCGAGCTCAACTGCGTGCTGCAGCCGCTGGGCGGTGAATACGCCGGCACCCGCGAACTGCTGACATCGGTGCCGTTCGCACCCGGCTACGGCGTCGAGATCGGCCTGCTGGTCGACACCTACGACCGGCTCGGGCTGGACGCCATCGCCCAGGTCAACCTCGGCGTGCGCGCGCACCGCAACCGACCGCTGACCGAGTTGGCCTCGATGAGCCGCCAGGTGATCGCCACGCTGCTGTCGCGGTGCGGCATCGCCGACTCCGGCGTGGGCCTGACCCAGTTCTTCGCCGACGGCGACGGGTTCACGCCAAGGGTTTCGTCGGTGTCGCTGGCCGACCGGCCGCCCATGGTGACGCTGCGCCCGCACTAGTTGTCGGTTGCGTGAGGCAGTATCGAAGACGTGACACTGATACTGCTGTACCTGGTGGTGCTCGTGCTGGTTGCCACGGTGCTGTTCGGGCTGGGCAGTGTGCTCTTCGGCCGCGGCGAGACACTGCCGCCGCTCCCGCGGGGCACCACCGCGACCGTGCTGCCCGCGTCAGGGGTCACGGGGGCCGATGTGGACGACCTCAAGTTCGCCCAGGCCCTGCGTGGCTACAAGACCAGTGAGGTCGACTGGGCGCTGGACCGGCTCGGGCAGGAGCTCGACGCGTTGCGCGGGGAACTGGCCGCGCTGCGCGCCGCGTACGGGGTTCCCGACGACGATGCCGAACCTGACGAAGCCGAATCCGACGATGTCGAGGTCTCGGCCACGGCGGGCCGGGTGCGCGCGAGCGACGAGCAGCCGTGACCGACGACGGCCGCGTCCGCTGCGGCTGGGCCGCCGACCCTGCGGGTGGCTCGACGCTCTACCGCGACTACCACGACACCGAGTGGGGCCGGCCGCTGCGGGGTGCCGGTGCGTTGTTCGAGCGGATCAGCCTCGAGGCGTTCCAGAGCGGCCTGTCGTGGCTGATCATCCTGCGTAAACGGGACAACTTCCGGCAGGCCTTCGATCGGTTCGAGGCCGAGAAGGTCGCGCGGTACACCGATGCCGATATCGAGCGGCTCATGGCCGACACCGGGATCGTGCGCAACCGGGCCAAGATCGAGGCCACCATTGCCAATGCCAGGGCCGTCACCGAACTCGACGTCGACCTCAGCGATCTGCTCTGGTCGTTCGCGCCGCCGCGCCGGCCGCGTCCGGCCGACCTGTCACAGGTGCCTGCGGTGACCCCGGAGTCGACCGCGATGGCCAAAGAACTCAAGCGTCGCGGCTTCAAGTTCGTCGGACCGACGACGGCGTACGCGTTGATGCAGGCCACCGGAATGGTCGACGATCATGTCGCGTCCTGCTGGGTTCCGGCCGCCGAGTAGCCGCCACGCCAGCGCCATCCGACGGGTCTTTGCACACCCATCGCTGCGGATAGGGAAGAATAGGGGAAGTTCAGTAGCAGTTCAGCGCCGGGTGCCGTCAACGAGTGGGCGGCGTCGGCCCCGACCTGGCCCGCTTACGCGGACCGGCTCAGTTGGAGGGAGCACTCGATGGCGGCGATGAAGCCCCGGACCGGCGACGGTCCACTGGAAGCAACCAAAGAGGGGCGAGGCATCGTGATGCGAGTACCGCTGGAAGGCGGTGGACGCCTGGTTGTCGAGCTGACCCCGGATGAAGCCGCCGCCCTCGGCGACGAACTCAAGGGCGTCACGAGTTAGTGCCTTTCGGCGTGATCGGTTGCGGGTCGTGACCGATCACGCCGAATCTACGCCGACACCTCGCGGTAGATCTCCAAGGTCTGCTCGGCGATGTGTGCCCACGAGAACTCGTCAATACAGCGCTGACGCCCGGCCTCGCCATATTTCTTCGCCGTATCGGGTTCAGCCACCAGCGAGTTGACCGCGTCGGCCAGCCGGCCTTCGTAGAGCTCGGGCTCGTTCGCGTCGTAGTGCACCAGCAGTCCGGTCTGCCCGTCGGCGACCACCTCGGGGATGCCGCCGACGTCGGAGGCCACCACCGCAGTCGCGCAGGCCATCGCCTCCAAGTTCACGATCCCCAACGGTTCGTAAACCGAAGGGCAGACAAAAACCGTTGCTGCGGACAGTATTTCGCGAATCTTCTGGACCGGCAGCATCTCGCGGACCCAGAACACGCCGGTGCGGGCGCGGGCCAGCTCCTGCACCGCCGAGGACACCTCGGCGGCGATTTCGGGAGTGTCCGGCGCGCCGGCGCACAACACCAGCTGCACCTCCGGGTTGAACCGGTGCGCCGCGGCGACCAGATGCGCGACACCCTTCTGCCGGGTGATGCGCCCGACGAACGCGACGATGGGCCGGCTCAGGTCGACGCCCAGTTCGGCCAGCACCGAGTCCTCGCCAGGGGGCGCTCCGCCTGAATCGCTCCTCACGTGCGCGGGAAACCACACGTCGGTGTCGATACCGTTCTTGACCACGTGCACGCGGCCGGGATCCAGCGCCGGGTACGTCCGCAGCACGTCGTCGCGCATGCCCGCACTGACGGCGATCACGGCATCGGCTGCCTCGACGGCCGTCCGTTCGACCCACGAGGACACCCGGTAGCCGCCGCCGAGTTGCTCGGCCTTCCACGGCCGCATCGGTTCGAGTGAGTGCGCGGTCAACACATGGGGGATGCCGTAGAGCAGCGCCGTGAGATGGCCGGCCATCCCGGCGTACCACGTGTGCGAGTGCACGACGGTGGCGTCGGCGGCGCTGTTGACCATGTTGAGGTCCGCGGACAGGGTCGCCAGCGCGGCATTGGCGCCCCGCAGCGCCGGATCGGGCTGCGCGACGATCGCGCCGTCGCGCGGCGCGCCCATGCAATGCACGTCGACTTCACACAAATGACGTAACTGCGCGACGAGTTCGGTGACGTGCACACCGGCCCCGCCGTACACCTCGGGTGGATACTCCCGAGTCATCATGGCCACCCGCATATCTGGCACGGTAGCGGCCGGTTCGTCGCGCCGCACGGTTGTCGACAACCTTGCTCCGATGTTCATCCGCCGCGGCGCCAAAAACCCTTGACGGCAGCCGGGACCAATCGGGCCAATGGCTAGCCGGAGTGCTTGCTGGCGGATAGGTTTGGAGCATGAGGGAGCTGCCACACGTGCTGGGCATCGTTCTGGCCGGCGGAGAAGGCAAGCGGCTGTACCCGTTGACGGCGGACCGGGCCAAGCCTGCGGTTCCCTTCGGCGGTGCGTACCGGCTGATCGATTTCGTGCTGTCGAATCTGGTGAACGCCAGATACTTGCGGATCTGCGTTCTCACGCAATACAAATCGCATTCGCTCGATCGCCACATCAGCCAGAACTGGCGGCTGTCGGGCCTGGCCGGTGAGTACATCACCCCGGTGCCCGCGCAGCAGCGGCTGGGGCCGCGGTGGTACACGGGTTCGGCCGACGCGATCTATCAGTCGCTGAACCTCATCTACGACGAGGATCCCGACTACATCATCATTTTCGGCGCCGACCATGTGTATCGCATGGATCCCGAGCAGATGCTGCGGTTCCACATCGAGAGCGGCGCGGGCGCGACGGTGGCCGGAATCCGGGTACCGCGTTCCGAGGCCACCGCGTTCGGCTGCATCGACGCCGACGATTCCGGGCGCATCCGGGAATTCGTGGAGAAACCGCCTGACCCGCCCGGCACCCCCGACGATCCCGAGCAGACCTTCGTGTCGATGGGCAACTACATCTTCACCACGAAGGTGCTGATCGACGCGATCCGGGCCGACGCCGACGAAGACGGCTCCGATCACGACATGGGCGGCGACATCATCCCGCGGCTGGTCTCCGACGGCATGGCCGCGGTCTACGACTTCAACAACAACGAAGTCCCGGGGGCGACCGAACGCGACCACGGATACTGGCGCGACGTCGGCACGCTCGACGCGTTCTACGACGCCCACATGGATCTGGTGTCGGTGCATCCGGTGTTCAACCTGTACAACAAGCGCTGGCCGATCCGAGGTGAATCGGAGAACCTGGCACCCGCCAAGTTCGTCAACGGCGGCTCCGCGCAGGAATCGGTGGTCGGCGCGGGCAGCATCATTTCCGCGGCCTCCGTGCGCAATTCGGTGCTGTCGTCCAATGTCGCGATCGATGACGGCGCCATCGTCGAGGGCAGCGTGCTGATGCCCGGGGTCCGGATCGGGCGCGGTGCGGTGGTACGCAAGGCCATTCTGGACAAGAACGTCGTGGTTGGTCCCGGCGAGATGGTCGGTGTCGACCTTGAGAAGGACCGCGAGCGCTTCTCGGTCAGCGCGGGCGGCGTCGTGGCCGTCGGTAAGGGCGTGTGGATCTGACGCGCGCGGCGTTCACTCCCATGGATCGACCGCGGCGGGTTGGCTTTTCGTGGCTTTGACCGCCGCTCGGCGGCGACGCCACCGCCACACGCGAAAAATGGCCCACGCCAAACCAACTAAAGCCACCAATACCAACACCGGTAGCAGGATCGCCACGAACACCAACCCCACGCTGGTGACGTCTTCGAGCGTCGACAGCACCGGGGCCGCGACGCCGGCCGAGGCGACGTTGGCCGCCGGCCGCACGGCTGTCTTGGTCAGCGATACCACCAGCGCGGTCACCACACCGATCGCCACCGGAATCCATTGACCCGACTGCGCGAAGGCGCCCGGATCCGTCACGGCCGAGGTCTGGGCGGCCGTGCCCGACCCGAACACTATGCCGCCGGCCGTGGGCCGCACGAACGTCTGGATCGTGTCGTTGACCGTGTCCAGCGCAGGGATCTTGTCGGCGACCACCTCGACCACCAGCAGCACGCCGACGATCGCCATCACCCAGCCGTTCTCCAGCCACGCCCAGCCGTGCGGCAACGTCACCAGGTCGGTGAACCGGGACAGCAGGCCCAGCGCCAGCAACGGGATGTATGCATTCAATCCCGCCGCGGTGGCCAGCCCGAAACCGGTCAGCAGTTCCACATCTGCAGTATGACCGCGGGATGGTCGGGAGACGGGCTCTTCAGGACACCGGCTGTTTCGCGCTGCGCCATGCCAACGGATTCAGTTCTCGGTAGGGATCGTCGCGGCGCACGGCGAGCAGCTTCGCCAGGGCCCGTTCCAGCGAGTCGTGGGTGGTCTGCTTGACGGAGTCGACCCACGTCTGTGCTGACCGGCCGGGCGGTTCCGTGGTCTCGATCGGTTCCGCGAACCGCAGATACATGCGTTGCGGGCGGGGGATCAGCGTCGGGCCGACGCCACGTATGAGTGGCATCGCCATATCGCTGCGGCCCGAGAGTTTCTCGGCGACGGACTGGCTGAGCCGGCCCCACCAGTCGTCGCGCGCGGTGAGGCTCAGGTAGACGTCGTCGCCGCCGACGAGTGCGACCGGGACGATCGGGTAGTCGTGTTCGATCGATATCCGCGCGAATCCCGTTCGCCCGGCCCAGCGCAGCCGGTACTGCTCACCCCGGAACTTGGGAATCTCGCGGCCACCGCCGGGAAACACCAGGATGGGTTCGTTGTGCCGCATGAGCTCGCCGGCCACCTCGGGCGCGCCGACGACGGCTCCGCATGCGGCCAGCATGTCACCCGCCGGGCCCGGCAGGTTCCCGAACGCGCGATCGGTGAGCGGCCGCACCCGCATACCGATTTCGCGGCGCACGACATAGGGGATCAACAGTGTCTCGGAGCCGAACTGGGTGTGGTTGCCCACCAACAGGAATCGGCCGTCCCGGGGAATATTGGCCAGCCCTTCCACATAGGGTCGGTACAGGTCGACCAATGGCGCAATGCCGTCGGCAACCGCCTCCGCCGCCCGGCGCATGGCGCGGACCCGGCGGGGCTGGTTCATGATCGCGTCGGTGTCACGCGCGTCGGTCATGACCGGGGCGCTTGCGCGTCGCGCGTGAAGGTGACCACCGTCGGTCGGGGGCCGAGGCGAAACTCGCTCGGCAGAAAGGTGATCCGAATGTCGGGAGCGGCCGCCGCGGCCAGCGCGGTGAAGGCCGACCGGCTGTAGGCGCGCAGCGAGCTGATGAATCCGTCATGGATCAGCGGCCGAACCGAGGGTAGCGGCACCAGCGCGACGGCCGACGGTGCCAGCAGCAGGGCGGTCAGGATGAATCCGACCGGCGACTGCCGGGCGAGATCGATGACCAGGAACCGCTTCCCGACGCGGGTGGCCTCGGCGATCGCGCGAGCCGCGACGGCAGGCGGGAGGTGGTGGAATGCCTGCGCGAACACCACGAGGTCATAGCTGTCGTCTTCAGCGTCGATTGCGGTGGCGTCGACCACTTGCGTGCGCACCCGTGGATGCCGGCCCAGAGCTCCGTCGGCGATGTTGGCCACCGAGGTGGGATCGAGATCACTCACGGTGACCGTCGCGGTCGGGTGCAACCGCAGGATCTCTGTCGAAAGCTTGCCGTGTCCTGCGCCCAGTTCGAGGATGCGCGGATTGGCGGTTCGCGAGACCAGGTCGAGGGCGATGTGCGCGTTCTTCTCGTGCTGGCGCGTGCGGGTGCCGATCCGGTCGAGCGCGGTGATGACCTTCTGCTTGACTTCGTCGGGGATGTCGTAGCGGTCGGTGTATTCCAGCATGTCGGTCTGCAAACGCCGGTCCAGCCACGAGGCGTCGGGTCCGCCGCGGGGCATGCTCGCAACGGCTGCGATCTCACTCATGTCGATGCTCCTGTCGTTCGGATGTTGCCACCACCGTACCGAACGAACTAGTTCGTCTGGCTATGATTTGGCTGTGAGAAGCACAACGGAACTGCGTGACGAGATCCTCGCGGCCGCGCGAACCGAGTTCGCCCAATGCGGCCTGGCCGGTGCGCGCGTCGACCGCATCGCCAAGGCCGCGCAGGCCAGCAAGGAGCGCCTGTACGCCCACTTCGGCGACAAGGAGACGCTGTTCCGGGAGGTCTTCGCGGCCGACGGTGCCGAGTTCTTCCGGTCGGTGACCTTGCGGCCCGACGCCGTCCCCGAATTCGTCGGTGACATCTTCGACCTGGCCTGCCGCAGACCCGAGCACCTGCGCATGATCACGTGGGCGCAGCTCGAGGGATTCACGCTCGACGAGCCGCAGGCCGACGGCAAACCCGTGCACGCGCAGGCCGTGGCGGCCGTCGAAGCCGCCCAGGCCGCCGGTCACGTCGACCCCACCTGGGATCCGACCGACCTGATCGTCATGCTGTTCGCGATCGGCCTGGCCTGGGCCAACCTGCCGCACCCCGACGTGGTGAGCGACGATCCCGCGGTGCTCGCGCAGCGCCGGGCCGCGGCCGTCGAGGCCGCCACGCGGGTCGTCGCGCCTCACCACACGTAGGGCAGGAGCCGGTACCGGACCTTGTGCGTGTACTCGTCGTAGCCGTCGAGTTCGGCTCGTAGCATGTTCTCCTCATCGCTGATCCGCACGCCCAGGATGGGGATGGCCAGGATCGTCGGAACCAGTCCCCAGTACGAACCCAGCGCGATCGACGTACCGAACATCATCAGGAGCGTGCCGAAGTACATCGGATGGCGGACCAGTCCGTACAAACCGGTGGACACCACGTGCTGCTCGGCCTCCACGCGGATGCTGGCTCCGGCGAAGCTGTTCTGGAACACCACGAACTGCGCGAGCAACAGCCCGCCCGCCACGAGCACATCGCCGAGGATCACCACCGTGGTCGGCACATCCGACCAGCCGAACCGGTGGTCCAGTGCGCTGACGACGAGGACCGCGAGCACCGCGACGATGGTCAGCGAGATGACGATCTTCTGCACGAGCCTGGTCTCGGCCGTCGGGCCGCCGTGCATACGGCGCCGCAGCGCGGCGGGATCCTTGACGGCCAGATAGATACTGGGGATCAGGGTGGCGGCCAGGAACACCCCGATGAAAACCCAGGCCTGCCAGTAGTCGAACGTGCCCGCGGGCCAGAACAGGGCCGCGCCGAAGAACACCAGCCCGAACAACCCGGATGCGCTCGTCTGAAGGGCGAGTTTCATGATCGTGCTCCTCTCACACTGCGTCGCGGCTGCGGTAGATCCAGCCGGCGGCGAGGGTCAAAATCGTTGCGGCGACGAGCATCAGACCCAACGCCGCGGCGGGAAAATCTGTGGGCACGGTGGTCTGGCCGACCGGAGACAGCTCGATCAGCCACCGCGGTAGGCGCAGCAGCGCTCCGAGGTACAGCGCGACGATCACGAAAGTGACTGCCAGCCAGCCGATCCAGGGCGCACGCAGCGAGACCGCCAGCGCGGCGACCCCCGCGAGAACTGTCATCGCAGGCACAAAGGCCAACCCGGCCAACGTGAGCCGGACGATCGTTGCGGGCTCGCCGAGCGTGAGGCCCGCTCCCAGGCCGTTGCCCAAACCGGCGCAGAACATCAGGACGGCGGAGCCGAGCACGGCGGCGGCCACCGCACCGACCAGCCAGCGCCAGCGCGACACCGCGCCTGCCAGCACGGCCTCGCCCAAGCCGCTCTGCTCGTCGGCGTGAACCCGCAGCACGGCGGAGACGACGTAGCCGCACGCGGCCGCCGCGAGGAACTGCGTCATGGTGGTGTACACGCCGTCGTTGCCCTGTGCCGCGAGCACGCGCGCGATCAGTTCGTTGTCCCGCGCGGCGTCCATGAGCGACTTCGTCATCGACCCGAAAGCCAAGCCGGCGAGGAACAATCCGACGCTCCACCCGATGACCTGGCCCCGCTGCAGCGTCCAGTGCAGATTGAACGGCCCGCTGATCGCGTGCGCGTGCGGACGCTCGCCGGTCGACGGGATGGTGCCGGCGTCGTACTGCCGCCGGACCTCAAGCGCCGCGGCGAGTGCCATCAGCCCGAGCGTCAGCAGCACCAGCAGTGCAAAAGGCCACCATCGCAGTTCGACGAACGGCCGCATCTGCTGCGCCCAGGCGATGGGGGAGAACCAGCTCAGTGCGCTGCCTGCGTTGTCGACGACGTCGCCGACCCCGCGCACCAGCGCCGCGACGGCCAGCGCACCCATCGCGGCGCCCGTCGCGGTGCGGGCCTGCCGCCACAGCTGCGCGGTGACCGCGGCCACCGCGCCGAAAACCATGGCCACACCCGTGATCCCGAGGCACATCGCGGCCGTGTCGACGAATGAGAAGCCGGTTGCCGCCATGGCCACCGTCATGGTGCCGGCCAGGACCGCGTTGAGTCCGCCGACCAGCAGCAGCGCCGCGAACGTGCGCGCATAGCGGCCGACGACCGAGGACATCATGAGTTCGGCCGCCCCGCTTTCCTCTTCGGAGCGGGTATGGCGGATCACGGTGAGAATCGACAGGATCGACGTTGCGATGATCAGGGTGAGCATGAGCTCGTTGGCCATCATCACGCCGAGATCGGTCTCGTCGATGCCGAACATCGGGCCACCGAGCATCATGCCGGCCGGGGTCTTGAGCAGGTTCACGCGCGCGAGGCGCTGCGGCTCCTCGGGGTAGGCGAGCCGGATCGCATTGGGCGCGTAGACCATCATCAGTGTCAACACCGCGATCCACACGCTCAGGCGGACGCGGTCGCGCCTGACGGCCAGCCGCAGCAGTCCGCCGACACCGGTGAACTGCGGTGTCAGCGTCGCGCCGGTCACGGTGTCACACCCTGATATTCGCGGAGGAACATGTCCTCCAGGGACGCCGGGGTGACGGTCAGATCCTCGATACCCAGATCGGTGAGGTGCTCCATGGTGAACTCCAGGTCGGCGCGGTCCACCGAGAATCTGACCTGCCCGTCGCGGATGCGGAAATCGTGCACATACGGAACCTGTTGCAGGGCACGGCCGTCCGATCGGGTTCTGGCCGCCACCGTGGTGCGCATGAGGTGGCGCAGTTCGGCCAGGGTGCCCGAGCGCACCGTGCGGCCCGCCCGGATGATGGTCACGTCATCGCAGAGCTTCTCGACCTCGGCGAGGATGTGGCTGGACAACAGCACCGCGGCGCCGTGCCGGGAGACCTCGGCCACGCACTGCTGAAATGCGCGTTCCATCAACGGGTCCAGGCCCGACGTGGGCTCGTCGAGGATGTAGAGCTCGGAGTGGCAGCTGAACGCCGCGATGATCGCGACCTTCTGCCGGTTGCCCTTCGAGTACGTCCTGGCCTTTTTGTGCGGATCGAGTTCGAAACGGTCGATCAGCTGATCCCGTCTGCGGGTGTCGACACCGTTGCCGCGCAGGCGGCACAGGAAGTCGATGGCCTGCAGCCCGGTCAGATTGGGCCACAGCGTCACATCACCTGGCACATAGGCGATCCGGCGATGCAGGTCCACCGCGTCGTGCCACGGGTCACCGCCGAGCAGCCGTACCGTGCCGCTGTCGGCGCGGAGCAGCCCGAGCAGCACGCGGATCGTTGTGGACTTGCCCGCGCCGTTCGGGCCGAGAAAGCCCGTGACATGGCCGGGGGACACCGTGAGGTTGAGCCCGTCCAGCGCCCGCGTGTGGCCGAACGACTTTGACAGGCCGCGGATTTCGACGGCAGGAGCGTAGTTGTTCATGTGGTCCTCACTCGTATGGATGGGACGGCGGGTGGACTTGATCCGGGTCTAGTACTTGGTGTTCGTGGAGATCTCGGGCCAGAAGAGGGCGAAGAACGTCTGAGTGGTCACGCTGGTTCCTTTCGGTCTGAGCCGGCCGGGCCGGGCGAGGTGAACGGAGTGCCTTGTTCGTGTTGGCGCAGAAACGCGTCGTACATGGTCGAATCGGTGAGCAGGCCTTCGGTCATGACCTCGAGCGCGGGCAGCATCATGTCCTCGCCGTAGTCGCGCAGGACCGCGCGGATGTCGCTCGGGTTCTCGTGCATCTGGAGGTAGAGCAGCAGGCTGCCGCCACTGCTCATCGCGAGGTACTTGGCGCGGGCCCGGGGATCCCGGCTGGGTTTGAGCGTGCCTGCCCGCACGCCCTCCTCGAGGTACTGCTCGGCGTTGTCGATCATGCGCCGCCACCACGCCCTGGCCAGGTCGCCGCCGGACTGCAGGCTGCACACGAGGTAGGCCACCACGGGCGCGAACTCTTCGATCGCGGCGACCTGCGTGAGCCAGGCCGCGGGGTCGGCGGTCGTCAGGGATTCGGATTTCGCTTCGCGGATCACCTCGGCGACGTAGTCGTCGCACGCCTTGCGCAGGCCCTCCTTCGAGCCGAAGTGGTGGATCACCAACGCGGCGCTGACGTTGGCGCTGTCGGCGATTGCCCGTAGCCCGACGGTGAACCCGCGTTGACCGAACTGTTCGATCGCGGCGTCGCGAATCCGGGCGATGGCTGTCCGGTCGTCTGCTGTACGCATGTTTAGTACGCTAAACATGCGTTCAGTCACGAGTCAAGGGGGTGTCCCGTCAGGAATCCGTAAATTTCGTCAACCACGCGCCGGAACTGCATTCCCGGTTGCCAAGCCAGCGCTTTGGCAACCGGGAATGCAGTTCCGCGGCAAGCGGCGGGAAAAGGCTCAGTCGCGCGCGGCGGCCAGCAAACCGTCGCCGAGTGGGATCAGCACGGGGGTGAGCCGTTCGTCCTCGGCGATGAGCCGGGCTGCCTCGCGGACCGCGGTGACTTCGGCGTCACGCGCAGCGGCGTCGCCCGCGCGGCCGCCCAGCGCGGCCCGATGCACCACGATGGCGCCACCGGCCCGCAGCAGGCGCACGCCTTCGGCCACGAATTGTGGCTGGTCAATCGGGTCGGCGTCGATGAAAACCAGGTCGTAGGACTCGTCGGCGAGCCGGGTCAGCACCTCTTGCGCGCGCCCGCTGATGAGCCGGGTGCGCCCGGGGCCGACGCCCGCTTCGGTGAACCCTTGCTTGGCGATCCGCTGGTGCTCGGGCTCGACGTCGATCGTGGTCAGGACACCGTCGTCGCGCATACCTGACAGCAACCACAAACCGCTCACGCCTGCGCCCGTGCCCACCTCGACGACCGCGCGGCCGCCGGTGAGCCGCACGAGCACGCTCAGCAACGCTCCGACCGCGGGTGTGACAGCGCCTGCGCCGATGTCGACGGCGCGCTCGCGGGCCGCGGCCACGATCGCATCCTCGGAGATCGATCGCTCGGCATGGGTCACGATCGCCTCGGCCCGGCTGGGCGGCTGGTGACCTGTCGTCTCGTCGGAGCTGGCCATGCCCCGCAGCGTAGGCCAGAGCCATGCCGCGGAGCCGCGACACGCCCGCACCCGGACCGGATGGCCACCGAATATTCGCTGGTTTTTGCAGGTCGCTGTGCGTATCTTCGGGTTTCTCAGGGAAAGTTCAGTTTGCTCATATGCCGGCCTCACCGGCATCGGGAACGGTATCCGCATGGAACACGACAGCCGCTGGCCGATCGCGCAGCGTCGGAATAACGAAGTCGTCCGTTCTGTTGGTCAACATGAAGTCTGTGAGCAGGAGGATCAAACGACCACCATCAGTACTACCCAGGCCGCACCGGTGTCGATGGCACATCTTGAGCAATACACCGAAGGGGACTGGGTGGAACCATCCGACGAACTGACCGGCACCGCGGTGTTCGACGCCACGGGTGACCACGCCACGATGCCGTCGTGGGACGAGCTGGTCCGCCAGCACGCGGATCGGGTGTATCGGCTGGCCTACCGGCTGTCCGGCAACCAGCACGACGCCGAGGATCTCACGCAGGAAACGTTCATCCGGGTGTTCCGGTCGGTGCAGAACTATCAGCCCGGCACGTTCGAGGGCTGGTTGCACCGCATCACCACGAACCTCTTCCTGGACATGGTCCGCCGCCGCGGCCGCATCCGGATGGAGGCGCTGCCCGAGGATTACGACAGGGTGCCGGCCGACGACCCGAACCCCGAGCAGATCTACCACGATTCGCGCCTGGGGGCCGATCTGCAGGCCGCGCTCGACTCACTGCCGCCGGAATTCCGTGCCGCCGTGGTTCTGTGCGACATCGAAGGTCTGTCCTATGAGGAGATCGGCGCCACTCTCGGCGTGAAACTCGGCACGGTGCGCAGCCGTATCCACCGCGGTCGGCAGGCGCTGCGGGATTACCTGGCCAAGCACTCTTCGGAAACTTCGCAAACTGCTTGAGCGTTCACGTAGGTCGGGAGCAGCCTCCCGCGCTACATTCAAAGGCGGGGTAGTTGTGCGTACCGAGAGGAGCTGGGCGATGGTCGACCCGGGACATGTGTTCCGTCGTGCTTTCTCCTGGCTGCCCGCGCAATTCGCGTCTCAGAGCGACGCACCTGTCGGCGCCCCGCGCCAATTCGGGTCCACCGAGCATCTGTCGATCGAAGCGATCGCGGCGTTCGTCGACGGCGAACTGCGGATGACCGCGCACCTGCGCGCCGCTCATCACCTGTCGCTGTGTCCTGAGTGTGCTGCTGAGGTCGACGCCCAGGGCCAGGCGCGCGCGGCATTGCGGGACTCTTGTCCGATCGCCATCCCGAACACGTTGCTGGGCATGTTGTCCCAGATACCGCACCATGCCCCACACCCTGGTGCCGAGCTGCGTGAGCAGTCGCAGTTTGCTGAGGACCCGACGCGGGGTCGGCGCAAACGCCGGTAGGGTGTATCCCAACAGGTGAGCAGCGGTCCGTGCCCGGTCTTCGTGCCGGGAAGGCGCTGAAGACTAGAGAGTGAAACACCGGTGACAAACTCCGACCAGTCCGGCGATAGCGGCCGCCTGGCGCCGCGCCCTGTTGAGCGCCCACCTGTCGATCCCGCCGCCCAGCGCGCGTTCGGCAGACCGGCAGGCGTCGACGGCTCCTTCCTCGGTGCCGAGCAGCATCGCGACCAGGGGGAGTACACCCCGAAAGATCAGCCGCCGGATCCGGTCCTGGCCGAAGCGTTCGGCCGGCCCGCGACCGCCCGCGAGTCCCTGCAGCGCCACCCCACCGACGCCGGTGCGCTCGAAGCCGAGCGCAACCGCGACGCCGACGACGATCTCGACCCCTGGCGCGATCCAAGCGCGGCCGTCGCACTCGGAATCCCGGCCCGGCCGCCGTCGGCGCCCACGGTGGTCAGCGCCCCGGTCGGCAAGATCGGGGTGCGCGACGTGCTGTTCGGGCGCCGCGTGTCCTGGGTCGCGCTGCTGGTGCTGACGTTCGTCGCACTGTTGATCGGCGCGTTGGGCGGCTGGGTCGGCAACATGACCGCGAGCACCGTGCACGCCTTCACCACGTCCAAGGTGACGCTCGAGACGGGCGACAACCCCGAGGCGCCCCCGGGCCGGTTCGCGACCGTCGCGGAGGCCGTCGCCGACTCGGTGGTCACCATCGAGGCCAAGGGCAAGACCGAGGGATCGCAGGGCTCAGGCGTCGTGGTGGACGGGCGCGGCTACATCGTGACCAACAACCACGTGATCTCCGAGGCCGCCAACAAGCCCGCCGAGTACGAACTCAACGTCGTGTTCAACGACGGCACCGTGGTACCCGCACATCTGGTCGGCCGCGACAAGAAGACCGACCTGGCGGTGCTCAAGGTCGACAACGTCGACAACCTGACCGTGGCGCGCATGGGTGATTCGGAGAAGCTCCGCGTCGGCGAAGAAGTGATCGCCGCGGGTGCGCCGCTGGGCCTGCGCAGCACCGTCACGCACGGCATCATCAGCGCGTTGCACCGCCCGGTGCCGCTGTCGGGCGACGGTTCCGACACCGACACCGTCATCGACGGTGTGCAGACCGACGCCTCGATCAACCACGGCAACTCCGGCGGCCCGCTGATCAACATGGACTCCGAGGTCATCGGTATCAACACCGCCGGAAAGTCGTTGTCCGACAGCGCAAGCGGTCTCGGCTTCGCGATTCCGGTCAACGAGGTCAAGCGCGTCGCCGAGAAGCTGATCCAGGACGGCCGCATCGTCCACCCGTCGATCGGGATCAACGCCGACTCCGTGAGCAATCGCGTGGCGCAGGGCGCGCGCGTCAAGGACGTCAGGGTCGGCGGGCCTGCCGAAAAGGGCGGGATTCTGGAGAACGACGTCATCGTCAAGGTCGGGGATCGCAAGGTCGCCGACGCCGACGAGCTCGCGGTGGCGATTCGCCAGCTCAACATCGGCCAGGAAGCCCCCATCGAGGTGGTCCGCGACGGTCGCCCGATGACGCTGACGGTCACGCCCATCGGCGACGAACCAAGCTCGCAGTAGTCATGTTCGCCAACGTCGGGTGGGGCGAGATGCTCGTGTTGGTGATCGCCGGGCTCGTCATCCTGGGCCCGGAGCGGCTGCCTGGCGCGATCCGCTGGACCTCCAGCGCGCTGCGGCAGGCCCGCGACTACGTCAGTGGTGCCACGAGTCAGCTGCGGCAGGATCTCGGCCCGGAATTCGACGATCTGCGTGAGCCGCTCGCCGAACTGCAGAAGCTGCGGGGCATGACGCCGAGGGCGGCCATCACCAAGCACCTGCTCGAAGGAGACGATTCGTTCCTCACCGGAAAATTCGACGAGAAGCCCGCTCAACCGCCGGCCACGACACCGCCCGCGGTGACGCCGACGCCTGAGCCACCTGCGCAGCCGAAGCCGAGCGGGACGGTCTTCGACCCCGACGCCACGTAGCGTTTTGCGGAATCCCTGGCGGCCGGCGCGCGCCGCAAGCGCGACGACGGCCGTCTAGCGTCCGGCCGGATCCAGCCCCAGCGACATGCCGGCCAGCCCGCGTTTACGGCTCGACAGCGCGTCGGCGATCTTGCGGAGTTCTTTCCCGGCGGCCGAATCGGGTGCGGACAGCACCAGCGGCACCCCGGCGTCGCCTGCTGCGACCAGACCGGGATCGAGCGGAACCTGGCCCAGCAACGGCACCTCGGCCCCCACCGAACGGGTCAGCGAGTCGGCCACCTGCCGTCCGCCGCCCTCGCCGAACAGTTGCATGACGGTGCCGTCGGGCAGCTGCAGGCCGGACATGTTCTCCACCACGCCCGCGATGCGCTGGCGGGTCTGCAGCGCGATGGCACCGGCCCGCTCGGCCACCTCGGCGGCGGCCAGCTGCGGCGTCGTGACCACCAGGATCTCGGCCCCGGGGATCAGCTGGGCCACCGAGATGGCGATGTCGCCGGTTCCCGGCGGCAGGTCCAGCAGCAGCACGTCCAGGTCGCCCCAGTAGACGTCGGCCAGGAACTGCTGCAGTGCCCGGTGCAGCATCGGGCCGCGCCACACGACAGGTGTGTTGCCCTGCGTGAACATCGAGATCGAGATGACGCGCACGTCGTGCGCGGTGGGCGGCAGGATCATCGAGTCGACCTGCGTGGGCCGGTCGGTGGCGCCGATCATGCGAGGCACCGAATGCCCGTAGATGTCGGCGTCCAGCACGCCGACCGACAGGCCCCTGGCGGCCATCGCCGCGGCCAGGTTGACCGTGACACTGGACTTGCCGACGCCACCCTTGCCGGACGCCACGGCGTACACCCGGGTCAGCGAGTTGGGTTGGGCGAACGGGATCACCGGCTCGCGGGAATCGCCGCGCAGCATCTTGCGCAGCTCGGCGCGCTGCTCGTCGTTCATGACGTCGAGGCCGACCTTGACCGCTCCGGTACCGGGCACGTCGGTGACCGCGGCCGAGACCAGCTCGGCGATCTCGTTCTTCTTCGGGCAGGCCGCGGTGGTCAGGTAGATCTCGACCGACACGCCGTGATCGGGCTCGATGGAGACGCTCTTGACCATGCCGAGGTCGGTGATCGGACGGCGCAGCTCAGGGTCGATCACCTTGGCCAGTGCAGCACGGACCGCGGCTTGCAGCTCGGTGGCAGATTCGGACATCACCGCTGAGTCTACGGCGCACCGAAAAACCTCAGCACAGACGGCTGACCGACGTCAGGCCGGTCCCGGGGCCGGGCCGGGCGCAGGCCCGAGCACCGCGGGCATCGGACCGGGGGCAGGCGCACCCGGTGGTGGCGGACCCGCGGGCGGCAACCCGGCCGGGGGAGCAGGCTGCGCCGGCGGTGGCGGTGCTTGTTCGCCCAGGCAGAACACGACGCACTCCGGGGTCTTGGGTTGCTCCCATGGCGGAGTCCACGGCGGTGGCGCGGCGGGTTGGGTCGGCGGGACGGCCTGCGCGGGCCCCGGAAGCGGGCCGAGCACCTGGCCGGGCGCGAATCCGGGCACGTTGGTTGCGGGAACCCGGCTTGCGGCGTCGTTGGGGCCGAGCACCGGGATGAGGGCCAGCGGATCGCCGACCGGAAGGCCGAGAGCGTTGGCCGGCAGTCCCGGTCCGAGGCCCTCCGGGTTGTCCAGGTGCGCGTCCCCGATCGCCGGGATGGTTCCCGTGATGGGCGGCAGGTCGACGGGGACCACGCCCGTCGCGTACGCCGCCGCCCAGCCCAGCACGTTGCGCGCATAGGCCACGGAGTTGTTGTAGCGCAGGATCGCGCTCATCACCTGGGACTGGTCGCGGAGGTTCAGGCCTCCACTGCACAGGTAGCGTGCGGCGGCCAGGGATGCGTCGAACACGTTCTGCACGTCGGCCTTGCCGTCACCGTCGCCGTCCGAGGCGTACCTGGCCCACGTGCCGGGCAGGAACTGCATGGGCCCCATCGCGCGGGCGTAGGTCACCCGGCCCGCCTGTGCACTCTGTACGATGACCTCGTTGCCGGGCAGCGTGCCGTCCAGCGCGGGACCGTAGATCGGGCGGACCGCGGTGCCGGTGGCGTCGGTGGCGCCGCCGTTGGCGTGCATGGACTCGATGCGGCCGATTCCGGCCAGCAGGTTCCAGCTGATGCCGCACGCGGGGTAGGCGGCCGCCATCATGCGTTCGGCGTTGCGGTAGGCCTTCAAGGCCATGCCCGGAATGCCAAGGGCGCCAGGTGAATTCACCACAGCGGCGGGTGGCGGGGCGGAAACCGCGGCCGCGGCGATGTGGAACTTGGTGGGTGCCTTGGCGGCCGCGATCACCGATGGGCCCGCGCGGTCGGGGGACCGCTGGACCGCGGCGAGTGGGGTCACCGCGGCGTCGCTGTGCGGAGTGGGTGCAGACGCGCCGACGGCGCCGGCCAGGATGACGGGCGTCAGGACGGCGACGCCGAAGGCGCCACGCCTGTGCGGCGCGGACTGTCCGAGGGTGCGCACGAGGTCGCCGGCACGGCGCCGAGCGGCCGCGAAAGCCGCTCCTCCCCCTACGCGCACCTAGCCGTCCTTTGATCGGTTGCCGACGTCCAGCGTCTTGTGAACCAAGTCACCATACCTACTTCTCGTTGTCCTGTTGCGACAATGGTTCACTGACGTCTGCGTCACTGCTTTTCGGGGTGCGCTCCGGGTCATCGGCTTTGCCGGACCGGCCGCCGCGTTTGGCCCGCTTCTGCAGCCCGTTGATTGCCTCGTGCAGTTCCTCCAGTTCGCGGCGGAGGTAGTCGCGTGTGGCCACCTCGCCGACCGCCAAACGCAGCGCCGCGAGTTCGCGGGCCAGGAATTCGGTGTCGGCCTTGGTCTGCTCGGCGCGCCGCCGATCCTCTTCCAGCGAGACCCGGTCCCGGTTCTCCTGGCGGTTCTGCGCCAGCAGGATCAACGGCGCGGCGTATGCGGCCTGCGTCGAAAACGCCAGGTTCAGCAGGATGAACGGGTACGGATCCCACTGCAGGCTCACCGCGAACAGGTTCAGGGCGATCCACACCACCACGACGACCGTCTGGATGGCCAGGTACCGCCCCGTGCCGAGGAACCGCGCGATGGACTCGCTGAACCGGCCGACCGCCTCGACGTCGAAGTGCAGCCCGAAACCCCGGGTCGCGCGCGGGGTGTCCAACCGCTGGCGCGCCGACAGTTCACTCATGAGCCCGCCACCGGCAGCTCAGGTTCTTCCCGTTCCCGCCAGTCGTCGGGCAGCAGATGGTCGAGGACGTCGTCCACCGACACCGCACCCAGCAGGTGACTCTCCTCGTCGACGACCGGGGCACACACCAGGTTGTAGGCCGCGAAGAAGCGGGTCACCGCGGCGAGCGAGTCCTCGGGGCCCAGCGTCGGCAGATCGTTGTCCACGATGCCGCTGACCAGCTCGCCCGGGGGTTCGCGCAGCAGCCGCTGCAGGTGCACACAACCCAGGTAGCGGCCCGTCGGCGTGGCGGTGGGCGGCCGGGCCACGAAGGCCAGCGACGCCAGTGCGGGCGTCAGGTCGGGATCGCGGACCCTGGCCAGGGCTTCGGCGACCGTGGTGTCGGGTGCGAGCACCACGGGTTCGGACGTCATCAAACCGCCCGCGGTGTCGGGCGAGTGGCTCAGCAGCCGTCGGACGTCCTCGGAATCCTCGGGGTCCATGCGTCGCAGCAGCACCTCGGCGTCCGCGGGCGTCATCGTGCCGAGGAGGTCGGCCGCGTCGTCGGGATCCATGGCCTCCAGCACGTCGGCCGCGCGTTCGGTCTTGAGCTGCCGTAGCACCTCGGCCTGCTCGTCCTCGGGCAGCTCCTGCAGCACGTCGGCGAGACGCTCGTCGTCGAGTGCCCGGAACAGTTCGTAGCGGCGCTTGGCAGGCAGCTCGCGCAGTGCCTCGGCGACCTCCACCGCGCGCTGACCGGCGAACTGCTCGAGCAGCGAGGCCACGCCCTGATCGGGCATCGCGAGCCCGGACGGCGTGAGGCCGTGCACGTTCTGCCAGTCGACGGCGTAGATGTTGCTTCGCCGCCCGAGCCGGCGCTGCGGGCGCACTGCGACCCGCGTGACCATCCAGTCCCTGGTGCGGGTCTGTTCGATGCCCAGATCGACCACCACGACGTCGATTCCGGCCAGCTGCGGCAGGTCGGGATCGTCGATGCGCACCCTGGTCTCCAAAACCTGCCCGAGCACCAGCACCTCGCCGGGGCGTTGCGCGAACCGGCGCAGCGACACACTGCCGGTGGCCAGGGTCACCGAACCGGGCTCGATCGCGGTCACTCGCAGGATAGGAACGAAAATCCTTCTCCGCGTGAGCAATTCAACGACCAACCCGAGCACTCTCGGCTGGTGGCGGACGATGCTGATGCTGATCACCACGTCACGCACGCGGCCGATGGACTCCCCGTCGGGGCCCAGCACCACCATCCCTGCGAGCCGGGCCGCGTAGACCCTGTTGACCGCCGCCATGAGTCAAAGGGTAGAGAGTGTGTTCGTGGACAACACGTATCGACCCCGGAGAACCTGCCTCTCCGTCCCGGGCAGCAACCCGAGGATGATCGAGAAAGCCAAGGGTCTGCCCGCCGACGAGGTGTTCCTCGACCTCGAGGACGCCGTGGCGCCCGACGCCAAGGCGCACGCGCGTAGCCAGGTCGCCGAGGCGCTGGCCTGCGACGGCTGGGCGGGACAGCTGCGGGGTGTGCGGGTCAACGACTGGACCACGCCGTGGACCTATGCCGACGTCATCGAGGTGGTTTCGAAAGCCGGCGCGTCGCTCGACCTCATCGTGCTGCCGAAGGTCACCGAGGTGGCGCACGTGCAGGCGCTGGATCTGTTGCTCACGCAATTGGAGACGACGCACGGTCTGCCCGTGGGCCGCATCGGCATAGAACCGCAGATCGAGGATGCGCGGGGCCTCACCAACGTCGACGCGATCGCTGCTGGACCGCGCGTGCAGGCGCTCGTGCTCGGCCCCGGCGACATGGCGGCCAGCCTCAACATGCGAACCCTCGAAGTCGGCGGGCAGCCCGAGGGCTACGACCTCGGCGACGCGCACCACCATGTGCTCATGCGCATCCTGGTCGCCGCGCGGAGTCGGGGCGTCAACGCGATCGACGGTCCGTATGTGAAGGTCCGCGACGTCGACGGTTTCCGGCGGGTGGCCGGCCGGTCGGCGGCCCTGGGATACGACGGCAAGTGGGTTCTGCATCCCGACCAGATCGTCGCGGGCAACGAGATCTTCAGCCCGCGCCAGGCCGATTACGATCACGCAGAGCTGATCCTGGAGGCCTACGAGTGGCACACGTCGGGCGCCGGAGGTGCGAGGGGAGCGGTCATGCTCGGTGACGAGATGATCGACGAGGCGAGCCGCAAGATGGCCCTTGTCGTTGCGGCGAAGGGCCGCGCAGCGGGGATGACTCGGCAGGCCCCGCGGTTCGAGCCGCCGGGGGATCGCTAGGCGCTCGACAAGCCCGAGATCACGCCGGCCAACAGGAAGAGGACGAGCAGCGCGGTCAGCAACCCACCGATGATGGTGGCCGCCAGCGCCATGCCGTAGCCCTGCTGCCCGGTGCGCTTGGTCTCGCGCATGGCGATGATGCCGAGCACCAGGCCGACCGTGCCGGTCAGGCACGACAGGAAGCCGAGCACCGAGCACACCAGCGCGGCGATCGCCATGCCGCTGGTGCCGGGAGGCGGCTGCTGCCGGTACGGCCCGTACGGCTGGGCAGGCGCATAGGGATAACCGGGCTGGGCCGGCGGATACCCCGCGCCCGGGTAGCCCGGCGCGGCCGGATACACCGGCGGTGGTAGTCCCGCACTGGCCGGATAATCCACGGGCGCAAGCGGATCCGCCGGATGGGCGTGTTCGAGCGCTGGGTATTCGACACCGCCGAATCGCGGTGCCGGTTCCTCGGGCGGCGTGGTCACGTCAGTACGTCGGTGACGACGTGGACGCCGACAGCACGACGAACCCGAGGATTATCAGGCCGAGCAGCAGGATCACCGCGCCCACCGCGATACCGGCGATCGCAAGGCCCCGACCTGACTGGCCGGTGGTCTTGATCTGGTTCAAGGCAACGATGCCCAGCACGACGCCCACCAGTGCGGGTACGAAGCCGCTGAAGCAGAAGAACATGAACGGCACACCGAGCACCGACGCCACGAGCGATCCGATGGCCATGCCGTTGTTCGGATTGCTGGGTGCCATGTCGTAGCCGGTCGGGTATGCGCCCGGGTAGCCGCCGTAGCCCGGGGCGGGCGGCGGTGGATAACCCGCGGGAGGCGGCGGATAGCTGCCCGGGGGAGGCGGGTAGGCGCCCGCAGGCGGAGGCGGTGGGTACGCGCCCGGTGCGGGCGGTGGGGGATAGCCGCCCGGTGGCGCATATCCCGTCGGCGGAGTCGGCGGCTCGGCCGAGTACGGGGTCTGATACGCCGGGGGCACGGAGTAATCGCTCGGCGGCGAGTAGTCCGATCCGGCCGAATACGTCGGCGGTGGCTCCGAGGCCGGCGGCGTGTCGTATGACGGTTGCGTTTGCGCCGTCTGCGGTTGATCCTGAGACTGCTCGATGGGAGGTGCTTCGTAGCCGCTTGACGACGGTTCTGACGGCCCGGCACCGGCTTCGGATGCCGGCTGGTCGCCCGAGTACCCGTCCGGA
Source organism: Mycolicibacterium mageritense (assembly GCF_010727475.1). Lineage (NCBI taxonomy): Bacteria > Bacillati > Actinomycetota > Actinomycetes > Mycobacteriales > Mycobacteriaceae > Mycobacterium > Mycolicibacterium mageritense. The sequence continues at coordinate 375,479 of NZ_AP022567.1, read as the reverse complement.
TTTGTCATGCTGACAAACCTAGCGCACGGTACGGAATACGCGGGTCATCGAAATGAGGCACGAATTCCGGCGGCGGGACGTTGCTGTAATGAAAGCATCCGCACACCGAGGCGGTGCACAGAGGAGAGTGAAGCGCGATGACGAGCCCATTCCAGCCCGGGCAGGCCCCTGGCGCCGCGGCCGGCGCCCCGATGCGCGGTGCGTTGCCGACGCCGCCGAAGGGTTGGCCCATCGGCTCGTACCCCACCTACGCCGAAGCCCAGCGCGCGGTTGATTATCTGTCCGACCAACAGTTCCCGGTCCAGCAGGTCACGATCGTGGGCGTCGACCTGATGCAGGTCGAGCGGGTCACCGGACGGTTGAGCTGGCCGAAGGTGCTCGGCGGTGGTGTGCTGTCAGGCGCCTGGCTGGGTCTGTTCATCGGCCTGATCCTCGGGTTCTTCAGCCCCAACCCGTGGAGCGCTCTGCTCACCGGTCTGGTCGCCGGTGTGTTCTTCGGATTGATCACCTCGGCGATCCCTTACGCGATGGCACGCGGCACAAGAGATTTCAGTTCGACCATGCAACTGGTCGCGGGCCGCTACGACGTGCTGTGCGATCCGCAGGGTGCCGAACAGGGGCGGGATCTGCTGGCGCGCTTGACGATCTGAGTCCCGTAACCGTCGTGTCGTGACCGTGCGGCAAAGTTGCGCAGGTCACGATTGCGACGCGTGTGCATCGAAAGTGTTGCATATCACGCACATTTGCCTCTACGGTTTGCGCGCGGGCGGTTCCCGCCCGACGGACGTGGACGGGAGGCAGAGCGGTGCTGGCTCGGCGGCTATGTGCTGCGGCAGTGGCCGCGCTGACGACGGCCACGATGGTGTCGGCGTGCGGATCGCAGACCAACGGGATCGTCATCAACTACTACACGCCGGCAAACGAGATGGCGACCTTTACCGCCGTCGCGAACCGGTGCAACGAGGAACTCGGCGGGCGGTTCACCATCAGGCAGGTGAGTCTGCCGAAAGGCGCTGACGATCAACGCCTGCAGCTGGCCCGCAGGCTGACCGGCAACGACAAGACGCTCGACGTGATGGCGTTGGACGTGGTGTGGACCGCCGAGTTCGCCGAGGCAGGCTGGGCGCTGCCGCTTTCGGACGATCCAGCGGGCCTGGCCGAGGCCGATGCGGAGTCCAACACGCTGCCCGGGCCGCTGGAGACCGCGCGGTGGCAGGACAAGCTCTACGCCGCACCGATCACCACCAACACCCAATTGCTTTGGTACCGGGCCGATCTGATGGAGGAACCGCCCGGTACCTGGGACGGCATGGTGGCCGAGGCGACCCGGCTGCACGCGGCGGGCAAGCCCAGTTGGATTGCCGTTCAGGCCAAGCAGTACGAGGGCCTGGTGGTGTGGTTCAACACGCTGCTGGCCAGCGCAGGTGGGCAGGTGCTCTCCGACGACGGCAAGACCGTCACGCTGACCGACACTCCCGAACACCGCGCGGCGACGGTCAAGGCGCTGCAGATCATCAAGTCGGTCGCCACCGCACCGGGCGCGGACCCGTCGGTGACCCAGACCGACGAGGCCACCGCGCGGTTGGCCCTCGAACAGGGCAAAGCCGCCCTGGAGGTGAACTGGCCGTTCGTGCTGCCCTCGCTGCTGGAGAACGCGGTCAAGGGCGGCGTCAATTTCCTGCCGCTCGACCAGCGGCCCGATCTCAAGGGCGCCATCAACGACGTCGGCACGTTCTCGCCGACCGACGAGCAGTTCCAGGCCGCCTACGACGCCAGCAAAGAGGTGTTCGGGTTCGCCAACTACCCGGGCGTGGTCGACGGTGAGCCCGCGAAGGTCACGCTCGGCGGGCTCAACCTGGCGGTCGCGGCCACCAGCCAGCACAAGGCCGAGGCGTTCGAGGCCATCCGGTGCCTGCGCAACGTGGAGAACCAGCGCTACACGTCGGTCGAGGGCGGGCTGCCCGCGGTGCGCGAGTCGCTTTACGACGACCCGGCGTTCCAGGCCAAGTACCCGCAGTACGCCATCATCTGCGAGCAGTTGACCAACGCCGCGGTGCGGCCCGCCACGCCGGTGTACCAGGCGGTGTCGACCCGGATCTCGGCCACGCTCGCGCCGATCACCGAGATCGACCCCGACCGCACGGCCGACGAGTTGGCCGAGCAGGTCCAGAAGGCGATCGATGGCAAGGGGCTGATCCCATGACCGACGAGCGCTTGCGCGAGGAGTCGACATGACAGCTCCGATAAGCGACGACCGCAAGTCCGAACGGCGGTTGGCGTTCGCGCTCATCGCGCCCGCGGTCACCCTGATGCTCGCGGTCACGGCCTACCCGATCGGGTACGCGATCTGGCTGAGCCTGCAGCGCTACAACCTCGCCGCGCCGGGGGACACCGCGTTCGTCGGGCTCGCCAACTACCAGACCATCCTCACCGACCGATACTGGTGGACGGCGTTCGTGGTGACGCTCGCCATCACGGTCATCTCGGTGTCGATCGAGTTCGTGCTCGGTATGGCGCTGGCACTCGTCATGCACCGCACGATCTTCGGCAAGGGCACGGTGCGTACGGCGATCCTCATCCCGTACGGCATCGTGACCGTCGCGGCGTCCTACAGCTGGTACTACGCCTGGACACCCGGCACCGGATACCTGGCCAATCTGCTGCCCGAGGGCAGTGCACCGCTGACCGAACAGCTGCCGTCGCTCGCCATCGTGATTCTCGCGGAGGTGTGGAAGACCACGCCGTTCATGGCGCTGCTGTTGCTCGCCGGCCTGGCTCTGGTGCCGCAGGATCTGCTCAACGCCGCGCAGGTCGACGGCGCGGGCGCGTGGAAGCGGCTGGTGAAAGTGATTCTGCCGCTGATCAAACCGGCCATCCTGGTCGCGCTGCTGTTCCGTACGCTCGACGCGTTCCGGATCTTCGACAACATCTACGTCCTCACCGGTGGCGCCAACAACACCGGTTCGGTCTCGATCCTCGGCTACGACAACCTGTTCAAGGCGTTCAACCTCGGATTGGGTTCGGCCATCAGCGTGTTGATCTTCCTGTCGGTGGCCGTCATCGCGTTCGTCTTCATCAAGGTCTTCGGTGCGTCGGCGCCCGGTGCAGACGCGGAGGGAAACCGATGAGCGAACGGGTGAACGCGCGGCGAGCCACCGGCTGGGGCCTGATCAACATCCTGGTGGTCGTCTACGCACTGCTGCCGGTGCTGTGGATCCTGTCGCTGTCGCTGAAGCCGACCTCAAGTGTCAAGGACGGCAAGCTGATTCCGGCTCAGATCACGTTCGACAACTACAAGGGCATCTTCACGGGTGACATGTTCACCTCGGCGTTGGTCAACTCGATCGGCATCGGGCTGATCACCACGGTGATCGCGGTGATCGTCGGCGGCATGGCGGCCTACGCCGTGGCCCGGCTGGCGTTTCCGGGTAAGCGCCTGCTGGTCGGCGTGGCCCTGCTGATCGCGATGTTCCCGCAGGTCTCACTGGTGACACCGCTGTTCAACATCGAGCGCGCACTCGGGCTGTTCGACACCTGGCCCGGGCTGATCATCCCGTACATCACGTTCGCGCTGCCGTTGGCGATCTACACGCTCTCGGCGTTCTTCCGGGAGATCCCCTGGGATCTGGAGAAGGCCGCGAAGATGGACGGCGCCACGCCGGCCCAGGCGTTCCGCAAGGTGATCGCGCCGTTGGCGGCGCCGGGCATCGTGACCGCGGCCATCCTGGTGTTCATCTTCGCGTGGAACGACCTGCTGCTGGCGTTGTCGCTCACCGCGACCCAGCGCGCGATCACCGCGCCGGTGGCGATCGCGAACTTCACGGGCAGTTCGCAGTTCGAGGAGCCGACGGGGTCGATCGCGGCGGGCGCGATGGTCATCACCATCCCGATCATCATCTTTGTTCTCATCTTCCAGCGGCGGATCGTCGCTGGCCTGACATCCGGTGCGGTAAAGGGGTAGGTCGATGGCCGAAATCGTGTTGGACCGGGTGACCAAGAGTTACCCAGACGGCGCAGGCGGTGTCAGGCAGGCCGTCAAGGAATTCTCGATGACGATCGCCGACGGCGAGTTCATCATCCTGGTGGGGCCGTCGGGATGCGGTAAGTCGACGACGCTGAACATGATTGCCGGACTTGAGGACATCTCGTCGGGCGAGCTGCGCATCGGCGGCCAGCGGGTCAATGACAAGGCCCCCAAAGACCGCGACATCGCCATGGTGTTCCAGTCCTACGCGCTGTACCCGCACATGACGGTGCGGCAGAACATCGCATTCCCGCTGACCCTGGCCAAACTCAAGAAGGACCAGATCGCGGCCAAGGTCGAGGAGACCGCCAAGATCCTCGACCTCACCGAACTGCTGGACCGCAAGCCCGCGCAGCTGTCCGGTGGTCAGCGGCAGCGCGTCGCGATGGGACGCGCAATCGTGCGCAGCCCCAAGGCATTCCTGATGGACGAGCCGCTGTCGAACCTCGACGCCAAGCTGCGCGTGCAGATGCGTGCCGAGATCGCCCGGTTGCAGAGCCGGCTGGGCACCACGACGGTCTACGTCACGCACGACCAGACCGAGGCCATGACGTTGGGCGACCGCGTGGTGGTGCTGCTGGCCGGCGAGGTACAGCAGATCGGCACGCCCGACGAGCTGTACACCAACCCGGCCAACCTGTTCGTCGCCGGTTTCATCGGCTCACCCGCGATGAACTTCTTCCCGGCCACATTCACCGACGTGGGCGTGCGCCTGCCGTTCGGCGAGGTCACCCTTACCCAGGCCGTGCACGATCAGCTGGCCCGCCATCGGCAGTCCAAGAACATCATCGTCGGGATCCGCCCCGAGCACCTGGAGGACGCGTCGCTGCTCGACGGGTACGCCCGGATCCGGGCACTGAGCTTCACGGTGCGTGCCGACATCGTGGAATCCCTCGGCGCGGACAAATACGTCCACTTCACCACCGAGGGCGCAGGCGCCCAGGCCGCCCAGCTGGCCGAGTTGGCGGCCGACTCGGGTGCCGGGGAAAACGAGTTCGTGGCAAGGGTTTCCGCAGAATCGAAGGTGACAGCGGGTCAGCAGGTCGAGCTCGCCTTCGATACGTCCAAACTGGTGATCTTCGACGCGGACACCGGCATCAACCTGACCCGGGTCGTCGAGACGGAGGCGCCCGCCGAGGCGCCCGTCGAAGACGCCGAACCCGCCGCCGAGACACCCGACGCCGACGCACAGGACACCGACTCCGACGACACTGCGACCGAGAAGTCCGGCGAAACCACCGATTCCGAGTGATCGACGTTCTGGCCGCGGTGCGGGACAGGCTGACCGAGTATTACTCGGCGGCGGGCATCACCGCCGAACCCGTGAGCGCCAGCGTCACGTTCCTCGGTACCGAACGTGTCGACGTGCTGCGGTTCGGCCCGGATCTGAGCGCAGCCGCCGAGGACGTGTATCACTATGTGACGCTTGGATGTTCGCGGCACCCGATGTTCGACCCCACCGAGCTGGTGTCGGATCCGATCCGGGGTCCGCGCGCCGAGGTGACGGTGTCGCTGCGGGGGCCGACCCCGTCGGGGCTGGCCCGGTCGCTGGCCGTGCTGGCTGCCGCGCCCGCGGTCGAGGGGCTGATCCTGGAGCCCGACGCGCTGGTCGACTTGGAGACCCCGCTGTTCGAAGCGGCACCGTTCACGGCATTCCTGTTGGGCCCCAGCGCTATCGGTGAGGTCGCCCTGCCGGAGCCGTTGTCGCCCGTGGCCGTGCTGGCGGCGACGCCGATCACCCCGACCGAGGCCGCGTGGGTGCGGCTGAAGGGGGCCGACGCGATGCGCGAGGCATGGCAGACGGACGGGGTGGACGTGCTGGACCCCACCCGGCGGGCCGCGTCACCCAGTTAGAGCCAGTGGTTGCGGCGGAACGTGGCGTAGAGGAACGCGCAGATGGCGACCATCAGGGCGAGGACCGCGGGATAGCCCCAGACCTCTTTGAGTTCGGGCATGTGTTCGAAGTTCATGCCGTAGATGCCCGCGATCATGGTCGGCACGGCCGCGATCGCCACATAGGCCGAGATCTTGCGCATGTCGACGTTCTGCTGCATCGCGACCTTGCCGAGCGCGGCCTGCACGAGTGAGCTGAGCATGTCGTCGTAGCTCGTGACCCGCTCCGAGGCCTGCACGTTGTGGTCGTGCACGTCGCGCATGTACCGGCGCACCTCGACCGAGATCAGGTCGTTGTGGTCGCTGAGCAGCCGCTGCAGCGCCAGCGTGAGCGGGCCGACCGCCCTGCGCATCTCGACCACTTCGCGCTTGAGCAGGTAGATGCACTCGATGTTGGTCTGCGTGAGCGGCGAGAAGATGTCTTCTTCCATCTGATCGATGTCGGTCTCGATGAGATCGGTGACATCGAGGTAGTGGTCCACGACGTGGTCGGCGATCGCGTGCATGACCGCGAACGGGCCCAGTTTGAGGATGGCCGGTGTGGAGTCGAGCCGTTTGCGCACCCCGGCCAGCCCGCCGTGTTCACCGTGGCGGACGGTCACCACGAAGTCCGGCCCGACGAAGATCATGATCTCGCCGGTCTCGACGATCTCGCGGGCGTTGGCCACCGATTCGTGCTCGACGTAGTTGATGGTCTTGAGCACCAGGAACAGCGTCTTGTCGTACCGCTCCAGTTTCGGGCGCTGGTGGGCGTGGACGGCATCCTCGACGGCCAGCTCGTGCAGCCCGAAAACATCCGCGACCGCTTGCATCTGGAACTCGTCGGGTTCGTGCAGTCCGATCCAGACGAACGCGCGCTTGCCTTCGGCCTCCAACTCTCGGACCTTGGTGAGCGCGGCGGCGTGCGTGTATTTGCCGGGCAGCCGTCCGCCGTCGCAGTACACCCCGCAGTCCACCATGGCCCGGGCCACCGGGACGTGAATGGCCTTGGCATCGGTGCTCGTCGCGGCGCGCGACCGGGAGGCCGGCCGCAGCAGGGAGGGCGGTAGCGCGCGGAATGACGGCATTCGCTGAGCCTCCCGTTGGACCGTGGACTGGACCGGATCGAGCCATCTGAATGGTACGCGCGAGTCCTGTTACCGGCTGCTCACCGACGGGGAACCCGCCCCTGTGAGTTAGGCCTGTGAAGTACCCTTGCGCCGTGTCTGAAATGGTGCGTACCCCGCAAGTAGTCGTCGAAGACGCCGAGATCTTCGCGGCTCATGAAGGCGGAAAGCTCTCGGTCGAGCTGAAGTCGCCGCTGGACACCCAGCGCGCATTGTCGATCGCCTACACGCCGGGGGTTGCCCAGGTGAGCCGGGCCATCGCCACCGATCACACCCTCGCCGCCAAGTACACGTGGGCCAACCGCCTCGTCGCCGTGGTCAGTGACGGCAGCGCCGTGCTCGGCCTTGGCGACATCGGCCCCGCGGCGTCGCTGCCGGTGATGGAGGGCAAGAGCGCACTGTTCAAGTCGTTCGCGGGGCTCGACTCGATCCCGATCGTGCTCGACACGAAGGATCCCGACGAGATCGTCGAGACCCTGATCCGGCTGCGTCCGACCTTCGGTGCGGTGAACCTGGAGGACATCTCGGCGCCGCGGTGCTTCGAGATCGAGCGACGCGTCATCGAGGCGCTCGATTGCCCCGTGATGCACGACGACCAGCACGGCACCGCGATCGTGGTGCTGGCGGCACTGCTCGGCGCCACCAAGGTGCTGGAGCGCGACATGCACGAGCTCAAGGTTGTCGTGTCGGGCGCGGGCGCCGCGGGCGTCGCCTGCACCAACATCCTGCTGGCCAAGGGCATCACCGACATCACGGTGCTGGACTCGCAGGGCATCGTGCACACCGATCGCGAAGGCATGAACTCCTTCAAGAACGAGCTGGCCGAACGGACCAATCCGCGCGGGCTCACCGGCGGCGTGGCAGAGGCGCTGGCCGGTGCCGACGTCTTCCTCGGGGTGTCCGCGGGCATCGTGCCCGAGGAACTCATCGCCACGATGGCTCCCGGCGGAATCGTCTTCGCGCTGTCCAATCCGGACCCCGAGATCCACCCGGATGCGGCCCGCAAGTACGCAGCCGTGGTCGCGACCGGCCGCAGCGACTTCCCCAACCAGATCAACAACGTGCTGGCCTTCCCCGGCGTGTTCCGGGGTGCGCTCGACGCGGGCGCGCGGCGGATCACCGAAGCGATGAAGGTCGCCGCGGCCGAGGCAATCTTCTCCGTGGTCGGCGACGACCTCGCGGTCGACCACATCGTGCCGAGTGCGTTGGATCCGCGGGTCGGGCCGGCCGTCGCGGCAGCCGTCGCGGCCGCGTCAGAGGGCTGAGTTTGTCGGTGCGCCGTCCACTGGTGCTGGTGTTGGCGTTGCTGGCGCTGGTGATCGCCGGCTGCGGTGGGCACCGACCGGCCCAGCCCATGATGGTCGGGTCCGGGTCCGGCCCGGAGTCGGCACTGGTCGGCCAGCTGTATGCGGCCGCGCTGCGCTACTACGGCACGCCCGCCGAGGTGACCGCCGTCAAGGGGGCGCTCGATGCGCTGGACTCGGGTGAGGTGACGGTGCTGCCCGGGTTCACCGGGCAGCTGCTGCGGTTGTTCGACCCCGACGCGGTCGCCCACTCCGACGAGCAGGTGTACCGCGATCTGGTGTCGGTCCTGCCCGAAGGCGTAGCGGCGGGTGACTACACCATGTCGGCGCAGGACAAGCCCGCGATGGTGGTCACCGAGGCGACTGCGTCGGCGTGGGGCGGCACCGACCTGTCGGTGCTGCGCCGCAACTGCGACAAGGTGGTGCCCGGCGCGGTGGCGGGCTCGCATCCGCCGTCGTCGATCGGCATCTGCGTGCCACGCAAGGTACGCGAATTCGCGGACCGGGAAAGCCTTTTCGCAGCGCTGCGGCAGGGCACGATCAACGCGGCCTGGGCCACGACCGCGGATCCCGAGATCCCGTCGGAATTCGTGGCGCTCGCCGATCGCACGGCGTTGATCCGGGCCGAGAACCTGATCCCGCTCTACCGGCGCAACGCACTGTCCGAACGGCAGATCCTCGCGCTCAACGAGATCGCCGGCGTGCTCGACACTGGCTCGCTGGCGGACATGCGGCGCAAGGTCGCCGAGGGGGCCGACGCGCGTGCGGTCGCCGAAGATTTCCTGCAGGCCAACCCGCTCGGTCACTGACCTTGGCTCGCGCAGAAGAGGTGACTCGGTGGCTCAGTAGGGCAGGATCCGGGACATGGCCGTCGAGAACAGCCGCTGATAGCCCGAACCGGTCACCCGCACCACCAGGTCGAGGAACTTGGCGTCGGGGCCGACCAGCACGCGAGCCCGGTTCTTGCGGACGGCTTCCAGGATGATCTTGGCCGCTCGCTGCGGTGAGGTGTTGGCAAGCTTCTTGTCGAAAACCTTGGCCAGTTCCTGGGGGTCGAGGCCTTCGGCCGCGGTCGCGTTGCGCGCGATCGCGGTCTTGATGCCGCCCGGATGCACGGTGGTCACCTTGACCGGATGTTTGGCCAGGGCCATCTCCTGGCGCAGGGCTTCGGTGAACCCGCGCACCGCGAACTTCGCCGAGTTGTAGGCGGCCTGGCCCGGCACCGCGAACAGCCCGAAGATGCTCGAGACGTTGACCACGTGGCCGTCGCCCGAGGCGATCAGGTGCGGCAGGAACGCCTTGGTGCCGTTGACGACACCCCAGAAGTCGACGTCCATCACGCGCTCGATGTCCTTGTAGCTGGTGACCTCGACATCGCCGGTGAACGCGATCCCGGCGTTGTTGTAGATCTGGTTGACCTTGCCGAAATGTTCGACGACGGCGCTCGCGTACAGCTCGAACGCCTCGCGCTCGGTGACGTCGAGCCGGTCGGCCTTCACCGGCGCTCCGATGGCCTTGAGCCGTTCCTCTGTGACGGCCAGGCCCTCGGTGTCTACGTCGCTGATGGCCAGCTTGGCGCCCGAGCGGCCCAGCTCGATGGCCAGCGCCTGGCCGATACCCGATCCCGCGCCGGTGACGACGGCGACTTTCCCGGCAAAGCCCTCCATGCCCACACTCCCTTGCGTGTCTTGACTGCTGTCGAGACTAACCGGTACCTGCGGTCCCGTTTACATGGGCTCGGCGTGGTGGCTAGGACGCGGCGGCGGTCGCGGGCCGCCACACCGCGGCCAGCGTCTCCAGCGGCAGGCCCAGTGCGTCGCTCAGTCCCACGATGGTGCCGAACGCGGGGGACGGCAACCGGCCGGTTTCGATCTTGCGCAACGTCTCGGGAGATATGCCCGCGCCGCGTGCGACGTCTTCGAGGGTCCGGGGGCCGCGCGCGCTCCGCAGCGCGGCGCCGAGCCTGCGGCCTGCGGCAACCTGGTCTGGGCTCAGCGGGGTACGGACCACGGACCCACCCTAGCGCCGGTATTCAAATACCGCTAGGCTCGCATCGGTATTTAAATACCAGCGGAGGAGAGTGCCACGTGATCGAACTCAAGACGAGCGCCGAAATCGAGCAGATGCGAACCACCGGGCGGTTCGTCGCCGAGGTGCTCACCGAGCTCAGCGCGATGGCCGATGTCGGGCTGAATCTCCTCGACCTCGAACACCGGGCGCGCGACATGGTCAAACGCCGTGGCGCGCAGTCCTGCTACTGGGACTATGCCCCGTCGTTCGGCAGGGGGCCGTTCCGCAACGTGATCTGCTTGTCGGTGAACGACGCTGTGCTGCACGGGCTCCCGTTCGACTACGTACTGCGTGACGGTGACGTGCTCAGCATGGATTTTGCGGTCTCGATAGACGGCTGGGTCGCCGATGCCGCACGCACGGTGATCGTCGGGACGCCCGCCGAAGAAGACGTGCGGCTGGTCCGCTCGACCGAGGAGGCCCTCGCGGCGGGCACCGCGGCCGCGCAACCCGGCGGCCGGCTCGGGGACATCTCCGCGGCCATCGGCGCCGTCGCCGCGGAGTACGGGTATCCCGTCAACCTCGAGTTCGGCGGACACGGCCTCGGCCGCACCATGCACGAGGATCCGCACGTTCCCAACCGCGGCAAGCCCGGACGCGGCATGCGCCTGCGTCCCGGAATGACACTTGCGCTCGAGCCATGGTGGGCACGCACCAGCAATCGCATCGTCTTCGACCGCGACGGCTGGACGATCAGGTCCGCCGACGGATCCCGCACCGCCCACACCGAGAACACCATCGCGATCACCGAAGCCGGCCCGGTGGTCCTGACTCGCTAGGTCAGTGCTGTGGTTTCAGCAGCAGCGTCGCGACCACGCTGATGGCCGCCGTACCGACCAGATAGGCGCACGCGTACCAGGGCCTGCCGTCGCCCGTCGCGATCAGCGCGGTCAGGATCAGCGGGGTCAGCCCCGACGCGTACACGCCAGAGAGCTGATACACCGTCGACAGTCCCGTGTAGCGCGTGCGCGTCGGGAACAGCGACGCGTACAGCGTGCCCTGTGCACCGTAGAACCACGCGTGAATCACGCCGAACGCCAACAGCATTCCCACCGCATAGGCCGCGATGCTGCGCGTGCCGAACAGCAGGAACGCCGGGAACACCACGAGGCCGTACGCGGCGATGCCACTTGCGTAGACCGTGCGGGGACTGAACCGGTCGGCCAGCAGACCCGAAACCGGCAGCAGCACCGCCATCAGCACCGCCGCGGCCGTCACCACGACCAGCACCGGAACCTTCCCGAGATGCAGCGTCGCGGTCGCATACGAGATCGTGAAAACGCCCCACGTGTTGAACGCCGCGCCCTCGCCCCAGCGCGACAGCAGGCCGAGCACCGTCGACCGCAGTGTCGGCGGCGTGAAGATCTCTCGCAGCGGCACCGAGGCCCGGTCGTCGTCGCGGCGGATCTGCTCGAACGCCGGAGTCTCGGCGACCCGGAACCGCACCACCACACCGAAGATCACCAGAACGATGCTGATGAGGAATGCGATGCGCCAGCCGTAAGACTGGAACGCCTCGGCGGACAGCGCGAGCTGCAGCACCACGAACACGCCCGTGCCAAGGGCCAGCCCGAGCGCCAACCCGACTTGCGGGATGCTGCCGAACAGGCCGCGGCGGTGGCGCGGGCTGTGTTCGACGGCCAGCAGCACCGCACCGCCCCATTCGCCGCCGAGTGCGAAACCCTGGACGACGCGCAACACCAGCAACAGGATCGGTGCGAGCACCCCGATCTGCGCGGCCGTCGGCAACAGGCCCATCAGCGCTGTCGCGCCACCCATCAGCAGCATCGTCAGCGCGAGGGTGCGCTTACGGCCGATCCGGTCGCCGACGTGGCCGAACACGAAGCCACCGATGGGCCGCACGACGAACCCGACCGCGAACGTCGCGAACGCCAGCATGGTGCCCACATACGAGCTCTGGTCGGGGAAGAACGCATGGTTGAAGACCAGGCTGGCCGCTGTCGCGTAGAGGAAGAAGTCGTACCACTCGATGGTGGTTCCCACGACGCTCGCCAGCACGGCGGTGCGTACTGCCTTCGCGTCGTGCGGCGCCGCGGAAGCGACCGGGTCAGCTGCGATAGTCACCCTAGATGGGTAGCCGCCTGTCCGTGGGCCGCCCAGGGTTGTGCGCGCGGTGATTCGAATGCGTCCGCGCCCGCTTCGACGAAAAGGTCGCTGTCACCCAGGTGACCGCGACCTTTTCGTCGAGTTCGGAACCTCCTACGAGGCGAACACCTCGTCGATGATCTCCTGCTGTTCGACCGCGTGCACCTTCGACGAACCCGAGGACGGCGCGCTCATGGCCCGGCGCGAGATGCGCTTGATGCCGGTGAAGTAGTCGGGCAGCACCTCGGGCAGCGTCAGACCCAACGACGGCCAGGCACCCTGGTTTGCCGGTTCCTCCTGCACCCAGAACTTCTCCGTGACGTTGGGGTAGCGGTCCAGCGTCTCGGCCAGGCGGCGCTTGGGCAGCGGCGCGAGTTGTTCGAGACGAACGATCGCGACGTCGTCACGGTTGTCCTTGGCCTTGCGGGCGACGAGGTCGTAGTAGATCTTGCCGCTGCACAGCACGACCCGCCGCACCTTGCCGCGGTCGCCGTCACCGTCGGTGTACGTGGGCTCCTCCAGCACCGAGCGGAACTTGTTCTCGGTGAAGTCGCGGATGTCGCTGACGGCGGCCTTGTTGCGCAGCATCGACTTCGGCGTGAACACGATCAGCGGGCGCTGGATGCCGTCGAGGCCGTGGCGGCGCAGCAGGTGGAAGTAGTTGGCCGGGGTCGACGGCACCGCGATGGTCATCGAACCCTCGGCCCACAGCTGCAGGAAGCGCTCGATGCGGCCCGACGTGTGGTCGGGGCCCTGGCCTTCGTGGCCGTGCGGCAGCAGCAGCACGACGTCGGAGAGCTGGCCCCACTTGGCCTCGCCGGAGCTGATGAACTCGTCGATGATCGACTGGGCGCCGTTGACGAAGTCGCCGAACTGCGCCTCCCACAACACCATGGCGTCGGGGTTGCCCACCGAGTAGCCGTACTCGAAGCCGACCGCGGCGTACTCGGACAGCGCGGAGTTGTACACCAGGAACTTGCCGCCGGTGGGGGTGCCGTCGGTGTTGGTGGCCAGCAGCTGCAGCGGCGTGAACTCTTCGCCGGTCTTGCGGTCGACGATGACGGCGTGGCGCTGTGTGAAGGTGCCGCGCTGCGTGTCCTGACCCGAGAGTCTGACCAGCTTGCCTTCGGCGACGAGCGATCCGAGGGCCAGCAGCTCGGCGAAGGCCCAGTCGATCTTGCCTTCGTAAGCCATCTCCCGACGCTTCTCCAGGACAGGCTTGACGCGTGGATGCACCGTGAAGCCATCCGGCAACGCCAGGTGTGCGTCGCCGATGCGCGCCAGCAGTGACTTGTCCACCGCCGTCGCGAGCCGCTGCGGGATCTGCTGGTCGGCCTCCACCGATTCGCTCGGTTCGGCCGCGTGCTTCTCCAGCTCACGGACCTCGTTGAAAACCCGCTCCAGCTGGCCCTGGTAATCACGCAGGGCGTCCTCGGCCTCTTTCATCGAGATGTCACCGCGGCCGATCAGGGCTTCGGTGTAGGCCTTGCGGGAGCCGCGCTTGGTGTCGATGACGTCATACATGTACGGCTGGGTCATCGACGGGTCGTCGCCCTCGTTGTGCCCGCGGCGGCGGTAGCACAGCATGTCGATGACGACGTCCTTCTTGAACGCCTGGCGGAAGTCGATGGCCAGGCGCGCCACCCAGGCGCAGGCCTCCGGGTCGTCGCCGTTGACGTGGAAGATCGGCGCGCCGATCATCTTGGCCACATCGGTGCAGTACTCGCTGGAGCGGGAATCCGTTGGCGCCGTGGTGAATCCGATCTGGTTGTTCACCACGATGTGGATGGTGCCGCCGGTGCGGTAGCCACGCAGCAACGCCAGGTTCAGCGTCTCGGCGACCACGCCCTGGCCGGCGAACGCGGCGTCGCCGTGCAGCATGAGCGGCACCACCGAGAACCTCTGCGAGCCTTCGGCGTCGGCGCCGTCGTCGAGCAGATCCTGCTTGGCGCGGACCAGTCCCTCCAGGACGGGGTCGACGGCTTCCAAGTGGCTGGGGTTGGCCGTCAGCGACACCTCGATGTCGTTGTCGCCGAACATCTGGATGTAGTTGCCCGACGCGCCCAGGTGGTACTTCACGTCACCGGAGCCGTGCGCCTGCGACGGGTTCAGGTTGCCCTCGAACTCGGTGAAGATCTGGGAGTAGGGCTTGCCCACGATGTTGGCCAGCACGTTGAGCCGGCCGCGGTGCGGCATGCCGATCACGACCTCGTCGAGGCCGTGTTCGGCGGCCTGGTCGATCGCGGCGTCCATCATCGGGATGACGGTCTCGGCACCTTCGAGCGAGAAGCGCTTCTGCCCGACGTACTTGGTCTGCAGGAAGGTCTCGAACGCCTCGGCCGCATTGAGCTTGGACAGGATGTACTTCTGCTCGGCGACCGTCGGCTTGTCGTGCTTGATCTCGATGCGTTCCTGCAGCCACTTCTGCTGCTCGGGCTCCAGGATGTGGGTGTACTCGACGCCGACGTGGCGGCAGTACGCGTCGCGCAGCACCGAGAGCACGTCGCGCAGCTTCATGTACTGCTTGCCTGCGAACCCGTCGACCTTGAACTCGCGGTCGAGATCCCACAGCGTCAGGCCGTGCGTGAGCACGTCGAGGTCCGGGTGCGACCGGAAGCGGGTCTTGTCGAGGCGCAGCGGGTCGATGTCTGCCATCAGGTGACCGCGGTTGCGGTACGCCGCGATCAGCTCGATGATGCGCGCGTTCTTGTCGGTGATCGAGTCCGGGTTGTCGGTGCGCCACCGCACGGGCTCGTACGGGATGCCGAGTTCGCGGAAGATCTCGTCGAAGAACTCGTCGTCGAGCAGCAACTGGTGGATGGTGCGCAGGAAGTCGCCCGACTCCGCACCCTGGATGATGCGGTGGTCGTAGGTCGAGGTCAGGGTGATCAGCTTGCCGATGCCGACCTCGTTGATGCGTTCCTCGCTGGCGCCCTGGAACTCCGCCGGGTACTCCATGGCGCCGGCGCCGATGATCGCGCCCTGGCCCGCCATGAGCCGCGGCACCGAGTGCACGGTGCCGATGGTGCCCGGGTTGGTCAGCGAGATGGTCACGCCCGAGAAGTCCTCGGCCGTCAGCTTGCCGTCGCGGGCGCGCCGCACGATGTCCTCGTAGGCCGCGATGAACTGGCCGAAACGCATTGTCTCGCAACGCTTGATGGCCGCCACGACCAGTGAGCGGCTGCCGTCCTTGCCGGGCAGGTCGATCGCCAGGCCCAGATTGGTGTGGGCCGGTGTGACGGCGTTGGGCTTGCCGTTGACCTCGGCGAAATGCCGGTTCATGTTCGGGAACTTCTTGACCGCCTGCACGATCGCGTAGCCCAGCAGGTGGGTGAAGCTGATCTTGCCGCCACGCGTGCGCTTGAGGTGGTTGTTGATGACGATGCGGTTGTCGATCATCAGCTTGGCCGGGATGGCCCGCACGCTGGTGGCGGTCGGCACCTCCAGCGACGCGTTCATGTTCTTGACCACGGCCGCCGCCGCGCCACGCAGCACCTGGTTCTCGTCGCCCTCGGCGGGCGCGGGGGCGGTCGCGGCGGGCTTCGCCGGCTTGGCAGGCTCTGCCGGTTTGGCCGGCTTTGCGGCGGGAGCGGGAGCGGGAGCAGGGGGCGGTGCGGTGGTGGTCGTCTGGGCCGGCACCGCCGGTGCGGCGGGCTGGCCGTTGGCGGCCGACGTGTCAGCGGCCGGTTCGGGGGAGTAGTCGACCAGGAACTCGTGCCAACTCGGATCCACCGAAGAGGGATCCTCGCGGAACTTGCGATACATCTCCTCTACCAACCACTCGTTCTGACCGAATGGTGAAGGTGAACTGGTCACGGCAGCTGCTCGCCTCGATTCTGGTGTCCGGCAAGCTCTGGCAAAACGCTCGCCGCTCGTCTGTTCTGCTACGGCGGTTCAGCCCCGCTTGACCGCCGCCTAAAGGCTAGCGCCTTTGGCCTCGCGCCGACCACGGCACCGGGCATCTGTGCCGGCCGGCGCAACGCCGGGGTGGGTCAGGGCTGTGCGGGCGGCAGCACGTGCAACGTCGCGGGCCACCGCGGCGGCGGCGCACCGAACGCTTTGCGGGCGTTGCCGACGATCTTCTTGCCCATCAGGCGGTTGCCCACGCCACCGACGACGGCGCCGATGCCGACCGGCAGCATCTTGCCGAACGCCATCGCGCCGCGCTTGAGCGTGTACTTCTTGACGAAGTACTTGAGCAGCCGTGAGTTGAGCTGCGAGACCGCGGGCAGCGGCAGGGTCGCCGCGCCGTCGGACAACCATGCGCCGCTGGTCCGCCCACTGCCCAGCAGGTCGGCGACCGCGTGCTTGCTGTCCTCACCGACCAGGACCGACAGCACCAGCGCGCGGCGGCGTTCGCGGTGCTCGGCGGGTATGCCGTGGACCTCGGCGACCGCGAGCACGAACACCGACGTGGCCTCGAGAAACACCACCGTCTCGCCGGCCACGGCCGACAACGCGGCCAGCGTGCCGATGCCGGGGAACGCTGCGGCCGAGCCGACCGCGGCGCCGCTGGCCATCACCGCGGCCACGTAGTGCTTCTCCAGCTTGGTGATGATCTCGGCGGGCGTGGCGTCGGGCTGGTGGCTGCGCAGCCGGTCCACATAGGCGCGGACCGCGGGTGCCTGCACCCGTGAGCTGCGTTCGATGATGGCCGACAGCACCTTGGCCGCGGTGCTGGGATCCTCGTCCGCACCGTCGCGGACTGCGGGCAACTGACTCTTGGTGGACCGAGCGCTCACTGTCGGGGCCTCCCCAGGTGCGTACCGATTGGACATCGGCTGACTGTCCAGGCTATCGCCTTCTGACGCCGGAACAACGAACGGTAACCCGCGCCGCGTGCCCGGCAGTGACACTGGTCACTGCGGCCGTGGTCAGCGCGGTTGGAATAAAAAAATGATATGCGTGGCTAATTAACCTCATGGCATCATCGGCCGACGTGGATGAGACGAGAGTGGTAGACACGCCGAGCCGCATCAGGATGATCCTGGTGCTGGGTGCACTCGTGGCGCTCGGGCCGCTCACCATCGACATGTATCTGCCCGCCCTGCCGAGGATCGCCGACGAACTGACGGTGTCGTCGTCTGTCGCGCAGCTGACCCTCACGGGAACCCTCGCGGGGCTGGCACTCGGGCAGCTCGTCGTCGGTCCGCTGTCGGATTCGCTCGGCCGCAGGCGCCCGTTGATGGCAGGCATCGTGCTGCACATGGTGGCGTCGGTGCTGTGCCTGCTGGCGCCGAACATCGCGACGCTGGGTGTGGCGCGCGGGCTGCAGGGCATGGGCGCGGCCGCGGCGTCGGTCGTCGCGATCGCCGTCGTCGGCGACCTGTACACCGGAACGGCCGCCGCAACCATGATGTCCCGGTTGATCCTCGTGCTCGGGGTCGCGCCCGTGCTCGCGCCGTCCCTGGGCGCCGCGGTGCTGCTGCGCGGCTCCTGGCACTGGGTGTTCGCGGTGCTCGTGGTGCTCGCGGGCGGTCTGCTGTTGATGGCGGTGCTGGCGTTGCCGGAGACCCTCGAGGTCTCCCATCGCAGACCACTGCACGTCCGCAGCATTCTCGGCACCTATGCCGAGCTGCTCCGGGATACCCGGTTCGTGATCCTGGTTTTCGTCGCGGCGCTCGGCATGTCCGGGCTGTTCGCCTACATCTCGGCGGCACCGTTCGTGCTGCAGGGCCGGTACGGGCTCAACCAGCAGGCGTTCGCGCTCGTGTTCGCCGCGGGCGCGATCGCGCTGATCGGGTCGACACAGTTCAACGTGGTGCTGCTGAGGCGGTTCACGCCGCAGGCCATCACGGTCGCGGCACTGGTCGCGGCGTCGGTGGCCGGTCTGGTGTTCGTGGGGTTGACCGTGGCCGACATCGGCGGCCTGGCCGGGTTCCTGATTCCGGTGCTCGCCGTGCTGACCGCGATGGGGCTCGTGCTGCCCAACGCGCCCGCGGTCGCGCTGTCCCGGCACCCCGATGCGGCAGGCACCGCTGCCGCGCTGCTGGGTGCCGCGCAGTTCGGTCTCGGTGCCGCGGTGGCGCCTCTGGTCGGTGCGCTCGGCAACGGGGCACTGGCACTGGCCGGCATCATGACGGCCGGCATGGTGATCGCACTGCTGGCGCTCCTGGCCGTCGGCGGGCGGCGTGGCGACGATGCTGAGGCGGAGCTGCCCGCCGACATCGTCGTCGAGCCGGCCTGACGCGGCCGGGGACACCCCGGACTTGTCCCGATAGCGGCGGGTCCGTAGCGTCGGCTGGGCCGTACCAATGCTGTACCAGGTTGCTGTACCCCTACCGATACCTCATGTTCCAGTCTCTGAGTGCCCGCCTCGAGGGTCGCACCGCCAACCGGGTTGGGAGTGTGCGGCCCGGCAGCCCGTGGCATGCCCTGTGGGCCATGATGGTCGGCTTCTTCATGATCCTGCTCGACGCCACCATCGTGGCCGTCGCCAATCCGACCATCATGGAAGAGCTCGGCGCCGACTACGACGGCGTGATCTGGGTGACGAGCGCCTACCTGCTGGCCTACGCCGTCCCCCTGCTGGTGGCAGGGCGGCTCGGGGATGTGCTCGGGCCGAAGAATCTCTACCTTGCGGGCCTCGCGGTGTTCACGGCCGGATCGCTGTGGTGCGGCCTGGCGGGCAGCATCGAGATGCTGATCGCGGCCAGGGTCGCCCAGGGCATCGGCGCGGCATTGCTGACGCCCCAGACGTTGTCGATGATCACGCGGATCTTCCCGGCCGAACGCCGCGGCGTCGCGATGAGTGTGTGGGGCGCGACGGCCGGGGTCGCGACGCTCGTCGGCCCGATTGCAGGCGGCGTGCTCGTGGGCGGCCTCGGCTGGCAGTGGATCTTCTTCGTCAACGTGCCGATCGGCATCATCGGTCTGGGGCTCGCGGTGTGGCTGGTTCCCGCGCTGCCCACGCAGTCCCACCAGTTCGACCTGATCGGCGTGGTGCTCTCCGGCGTCGGGATGTTCCTGATCGTGTTCGCATTGCAGGAGGGTCATTCGCATCACTGGGCGCCGTGGGTGTGGGGCCTGATGGCCGTGGGCGTCGCGGTGATGGTGGCGTTCGTGTACTGGCAGTCGGTCAACACCGGTGAACCGCTGATCCCGCTGCGGATATTTGCTGACCGCGACTTCAGCCTGGCCAACCTCGGGGTGGCCACGATCGGGTTCGCGGTCACCGCGATGATCCTGCCGCTGATGTTCTACGCGCAATCGGTGTGCGGGCTGTCACCGATCCGGTCGGCCCTGCTGACCGCGCCCACCGCGATCGCGAGCGGTGTGCTGGCCCCGCTGGTCGGCCGGATCGTGGACCGCACGCACCCGATGCCCGTCATCGGCTTCGGCTTCTCGGCCATGGCCATCGGCCTGACCTGGCTGTCGATCGAGATGACCCCGACGACGCCGATCTGGCGGCTGGTGCTGCCGCAGATCCTGATGGGTGTGGGCATGGCGTTCATCTGGTCGCCGTTGGCGGCCACCGCGACCCGCAACCTGGCCGGCGAACTCGCGGGTGCCGGCTCGGGTGTGTACAACGCGACCCGGCAGGTGGGCTCGGTGCTCGGCAGCGCGGGCATCGCGGCGTTCATGACGTGGCAGATCGGCGTGCAGCTGCCCGGGTCGGCGGTGCAGGCTCCGCACGGCGAGACCATGACCCTGGTGCTGCCGCAGTTCCTGCACGAGCCGTTCGCGGCCGCGATGGCGCAGTCCATGCTGCTGCCCGCGTTCGTGGCGTTGTTCGGCGTCGTCGCCGCACTGTACCTGCGGGGCTTCACGGCCCGGCCCGTCACCGCCGTCGACGCGGACGACGACGAGGACACCGACGAACCCACCGAAGCGCTGCGGGTCATCGGGTCGGACAACCAGTTCCTGCCGGCCTATCCCGACGACGACGAGTACGTCGAGTTCACGCTCGACCACGAGCCACCATCGCCTGCCCCCACGGCGGTGGACCGCGCCGATCCGGTCACCGAACCACTGGCCACCGCAGCCCAGGCACCGGTCTCCGAGCCCGACCGGCCGCACGAGGATCCGTGGCAGGCCATCCTCGCCCAGCTCATGGAAGACGTGCCGTCACAACCCGACGACGAGCCGATCGGGCACGCCCACAACGGCTTTCACGTCGACCACAAACAGCGGTTCCGCAAGCTCGCGCCGCCACGCCAGGTCAACGGCAACCACTACGGCGGCGATCCCGACGACAACCCGTCCTACGGCAGGCACTCCCGCCCGGGCGACTAGCTTTCCGGGCGCGCAATTTTCCCTGCGCGAGTTTCCCTGCGCGAGCAGACGCGCGCGTACCCAAAAATGGGCGTTTACGGGTACTTTCGCGACTGCTCGCGGGAGGAACTCGCGCGAAAAACTCAGCTGAACAGCACAGCGCGGTTGAGATAGCGATCGGGGTCGAATGCGGCCTTGACCGTGCGCATCGCGGCGATGTCGGCCGCGGTGCGTGACATCGCGACGTAGTCGCGTTTGCGGGTGCCGACGCCGTGCTCGGAGCTGACGTTGCCACCGTGCTGGGCGATCAGCGCCATCATCTCCGAATACAGGTCGCGTTCGGCATCGCCGAGGGCGCAGCGCAGCACGTTGAGATGCAGATTGCCTTCGCCGACGTGGCCGAACAGCACCGGAATCGCTTGTGGCGCATGCTCGGCGATGAGCGCGGCTGCATCCGCCGCGAACTGCCGGATCGCCGACAGCGGCAGCGACACGTCGAATTTCAAAGGCGGTCCGAACAATCCGAGCACCTCGGCCACCGACTCCCGCACCTGCCACAGCCGCTGCTGCGCGTTGGCGTCGACCCCGACTGCGGGTTCGCCGGCCATGCGCGCGTCGCCGAGGGCGTCGGCCAGCCGGTCGGTCTGATCTGTATCGCCCGCCAGCTCGATCAGCAGCTGCCACGCGCCGTCGACAGGTGCGGGCACCCCGAGATGTTCGGCGGTCAGCGCGCTGGCCTTCGCGTCGACCAGCTCCAGTGCCGCGATGCCGTCGAGATCCCGGAATACCCGGCCGGTTTCGACCAGGGCGTCGAGATCGGCGAAACCGCAGATCGCCGTCACCCGGTGCGTCGGTGCCGGATGTAGCCGCAGATCGAGTGCGGTGATCACCCCGAGGGTGCCCTCGGCGCCGACGAACAGCGCGGCGAGGTCGTAGCCGGTGTTGTCGCGGCGCACCCGGCTGTGCCTGCGCACGATCGTCCCGTCGGGCAGCGCCACCTCGAGGCCGATCACCTGCTCGCCCATGTTGCCGTAGCGCACGGTTCGCAGCCCGCCGGCGTTGGTTGAGGCCATGCCCCCGACGGTGGCCGAGTCGCGTGCGGACAGGTCGACGCCGAACACCAGGCCCGCGGCCGTGACCGCACGTTGTACGGCAGCCAGGGGGACGCCCGCGCCCACGCTGACCCGACGTTCCACGGTGTCGACGTCGCCGATCGTGGTGAGCCGCTCGGTGGACAGCAGCACATCGCTGTGTTCGGGGACGGTGCCCGCCACCAACGACGTCCGCCCGCCCTGCACGGTCACGCAGACACCGGACTCCCGGCAGGCCCGCAGCACCGCCGCGACCTCCTCGGCACTGCCCGGCCGCACGAGCGCGCTCGCCTGACCCCGGTAGCGCCCGGTGTGGTCGACCGAGCGGCCGGCGAGCACGTCGGGATCGGCGGTCACGTAGCCGGTGCCGACGATCGCCGCGAGGGTTCCGGTAAACGTTTCGGTCACTCCGACGGTGTATCACAGCTCGGCAGGGCCAGGAACGCGCCCAGCTCGACGAGGCCGGCCGGGGTGCCCGGCAGGTACTCGGTCAGGTGTGCCGACCGCACGATCACTGCCGCGTACTTCGCCCGGCTCACGGCCACGTTGAGCCGGTTTCGGTTGAGCAGGAACGAGATTCCGCGTGGCACGTCGTCGATTGACGAGGCGACCATCGAGATGAACACCACCGGCGCCTGCTGGCCCTGAAACTTGTCGACCGTGCCGACCCGCACATCGGTGAACCCGGCCGAGTCCAGCCGCTGCCGCAGCGTCACCACCTGAGCGTTGTACGGCGTGACCACCATGACGTGCTCAGGGGCCAGCGGCCGCGTGCCGCGCTCATCGGTCCACGGCATTCCGACCAGCCGCGCGGTCTCGGCGACGATGGCGTCGGCCTCTTCCGGGCTGTCGGTGGCATTGCCGTCGTGGTCGACCTGCAGCACCCGCACCCCGGGCGGATAACCGTCGAGCCGGCGCGCCGTCGTCACCGCATCCACCGAGCGAAGCCGCCCGTCATAGGACAGCTTCGACACGGCCGAGCACACCGCCGGATGCATGCGGTAGGAGCGATCGAGGAAGTAGCCCAGCTCGGCCGGAAGAGTGTGGCGGCCGTCGACGAGCCAGCCCAGCGCCGACGTGTCCACCGGTTCGGGATGCGTGCCCGCGCTCACCTGCGGCAGCTGCTGGGGATCGCCGAGCAGCAGCAGATTGGCGGCGGCCGGCGCCACCGCGATGGTGTTGGCCAGGCTGTACTGCCCGGCCTCCTCGACCACCAGCAGATCGAGGCCGCCCCGCGGCACGCGGCTGCCATTGGCGAAATCCCATGCCGTGCCGCCGATCACGCAGCCGCGGTGGTCGGCGATGAACATCGGATAGTCCTTTTCGCCGATCTCGGTCCAGACCGGATCGTCGCCGTGCGGCTTCTTCGCGACCGAGCCGGCGTCCACCCCGGCCGCGATCACGTCGCGGAACAGGTTCTCCACCACGGCATGTGACTGCGCGACCACGCCGATGCGCCAACGGTGCTCGTTGACCAGCCGGGCGATCACCGCGGCCGATGTGAACGTCTTTCCCGTGCCTGGCGGGCCGTGCACGGCCAGGTACGACGAATCCAGATCCAGCAGCGCCGCGGTGATCGCGTCCTGCACGCGTTCGCCGCTCTGGGGCAGCGCAGCGCCGCTGCGGGTGCGTGGTGGCCTGCGCAGCAACAGGTCGACGACGGGGTTCGCCGGCAGTGCGGGCAGCCCGGCCGCGAGCTGGTTCGCGGTCGCGTCGATGGACTCGCGCAGTGCCGTGGTGCGGATCGGCGGGCCGGGAGTCAACGCGAACGGCACCTGGTCGAACACCGTGCCGTCCTTGGGTTCCCGTTCGACGATCAGCACCTCGGTGGGTGCGGATGGGTCGTCGGCTTCCAGCACCTGGACCGAACCGAACGCGCGCCGGTCCGGGTCGTCGGTCAGCCCGTCGGGTGCCGGCGGCTCGTAGAGCGCGTACATCTCCCTGCTCAGCTCGCCGGTCGCCAGTGCGCCCCTCAGGCGAACCCGGCGTTGCGGCTTGCGAGCCCGGGGCGGAGTGTGCCAGTCGGTCTCGACGATCGCCTCGTCGGCCACGAAAACGTCTGTGCCGTCGGCCCACTCCTCGACCGGATGATTCAGCCGGTCGAAGTGGCCCCACCAGAACGGCTTGTCCTCGCGGCGGTGGTAACCGCGGGCGGCTGCAACCATGGCGACGGCCTGCTGCTCGGGGCGCCGGGCGCCGTCGCCGACGAAGCGCCGCAGCGTACGCGCCAGCAGATCCTCGGGTTCCACGGGCGCGCTGCGGCCGACCGGTTGCGCACCCATGGGCGGCACGCTCGATTCGATCGCCCGGTTGATGAGCCAGTCCCGCAGCTTGCGGGTGGACGTGCAGTCGTAGCGGTTGTAGTCCTCGATCTCCTTGAGCACGATGGCCGCGTCGTCGTCGCGGCCTTCGGCGCGCAGCGCACAGTACTGCGCGTACTGCGTGATCGAGTCGGTCGCGGTGGTGACGTCGCCGCTGCGCAACTGCGCGCCCATGTACAACGGCTCGAGCGACTTGAGGCTGTAGTTCTCGGTACCCACGCGGATGCTCTTGCGTACCAAGGGATAAAGGTCGACCAGCACGCCGTTGCGCAACAGCTCGTCGACCGTGTCCTCGCCTTCGCCGTAGCGCCCCGCGAGCCGCAGCAACGCGGTCTTCTCGTAGGCGGCGTAATGGTAGACGTGCATGTTCGGGTGCCGCTTGCGCTGCTTCTGGACCAGCTTGAGGAAGTCGCGCAGCGCTCGCCGCTCCGACTGCCGATCATGGGCCCAGAGCGGGTGAAAGTCGTTGTCCGACTTGGTGCCGAGCACGCCGAACAGATACTCCAGGCCCCATTCGACGCCGTCGGCGGTCCACAGCGGGTCGCCCTCGAAGTCGAAGAACAGGTCACCCTTGTCCGGGTTGGGCAGCTGCATGAGCGGTTGGGTGTCGACCACCTCGTAGGGCGGCTTGCCGTCGTCGCGGGGTGCGCGTTGCAGGCGGGCCTGCGCCGTCAGGTTCGTGAGGATGCGCGGGTGCACACCGTCGACCGGTCCGTGATGTGCGGCCAGCTGCCCGACGGTGGTGATGCCCGCGTCGATGAGCCGCGCACGTTGGCTGACCCGCATGCCCGCCACCAGCAGCAGATCGTCGTGGGCGCGGACCTGCGCGGCACATTCCGGGCAGCGGAAGCATGCGCGCACGTCGGTGTTCTCCCAGTCGACCGGCCGGTCGGAGGCCAGGTGCGTGTCGAGCAACCGTTGCAGCGCGGCGCGGCGCGGCCGGTACACCGGCAGCAGCTCGTCGACCGGGTAGGAGCTGGTGGCGCCGTCACCCAGCACGAGCTCGACTTCGGGCGCCACCGGCACCCCGGCGGCCGTGAGCGTCTCGCTGTAGGCGGCCAGTTGCAAGAGCGCCTCGACCTTGACCGACCGGGCGAGCTTGGTGTCGCGCAGCGTGTACCGCTCACCGTCGTACACCAGGAAATCGGCGAACCCGGCGAAGCGGCCGTCGAACATCGCGGCCTGGTAGATGACCGGCGCCCGGCGCTGCACGGCCGCCAACGTCTGCTCGGCGGCCGCGGTGAGCCCCGCAACGGTGTAGGGCGGCCTGCCGATCACCGTGACCGACGCGTCGACCCTCAGCTCGTCGAGATGGCGCTGTTCGTGCTCACCACCGAGTTGTGCGGTGCGCGCGAGCAATTCGTCTTCCGCCGCGACCCGCGGGCCACGGCCCAGTTGCGCGTCGAACGAGCGCAGCAGCGCGTACTCGCAGCGCGCGGCCGCGGCAAGGTCCGATGCGCTGTAGATGACCATGCCGTCATCTGTGACGAACACGCTGCCACTGTAGGCGAGCACCCCGACACCGGCGCCGCTCTCGAAACCCGAACGGTCAGGTGTTGCCCATCAACTCGACGCCGTTGCCGTTCCACCGGAACCTGACCACGCTGGCCAGGCCGTGGTAGCCCCCGGAATATTGCAGGGCCACGGTGTCGCCCGTCGACGTGGATTTCTCGATGCCGTTGAACCCGTACGTGTCGGGCACCCCGGTCGGGATGAACTTGCCCTGGTGGAACAAGACGGCCCTGGTGTTCGGGTTCGGCGCGTTGGTGTTGGCTCGCACGATCACGGCCGACAGTTGCGCACATTCGTTGTAGTTGCCCGCGATCGGCTCGGGGCTCCAGGCTTGGTTGCTGCGCGGGTCTCGGGGCAACTCGGACACTGCTCTGGCGATCTCGGGTGCGGCGAGGTTGACGGCGCACGGGTCGGGTTCGGGAGTCGACGGCGGCGCGGCAACCGGGGCGGGTGCGGTCGAAGCCGCCGTCGTGGCCGGGTTCGCGGTTGCCTCGGGGGTCTTGGAGACCGTCGAGTCGCCCGATCCACATCCGGCGAGGGTGACCACGGCCGCCGAGATGACGAGGACGTGCTTCACAACAGGGCAACCTACCGTGGTGGGGTGGTGGGCCCGGGCAGGCGCGCGGCGGTCTGGCAGGGATATCGCTGTATTGGCACTAGACTGCTGACTCGATGACCTCGCCAGAATCGGATCCGAACCCGGATTCCAACCCGGATCCGGTTGATACCGACCCCACGTTCGCCGACCTGCACATTCACCCCGCGGTGCTGCAGGCGGTGGCCGATGTCGGATACGAGACGCCGTCGGCGATCCAGGCTGCCACGATCCCGCCCATGTTGGCGGGCTCCGATGTGGTGGGTCTCGCCCAGACCGGCACGGGCAAGACGGCGGCGTTCGCGATCCCGATCCTGTCCAAGATCGACACCACCAGCAGGAACACCCAGGCCCTTGTGCTCGCGCCGACGCGTGAGCTGGCCCTGCAGGTCGCCGAGGCGTTCGGCCGGTACGGTGCGCACCTGCCCGAGATCAATGTGCTGGCGATCTACGGCGGCTCGTCGTACGGCCCGCAGCTGGCCGGGCTCAAGCGGGGTGCCCAGGTGGTGGTCGGTACGCCCGGCCGGGTGATCGACCACCTGGAGAAGGGCCGGCTGGACCTGTCGCACCTGGACTACCTGGTGCTCGACGAGGCCGACGAGATGCTGCAGATGGGGTTCGCCGAGGATGTCGAACGCATCCTGGCCGACACCCCCGAGTACAAGCAGGTGGCGCTGTTCTCGGCGACCATGCCGCCGGCGATTCGCAAGATCACCACGAAATATCTGCATGACCCGGTCGAGGTCACGGTCAAGGCCAAGACGGCGACGGCCGAGAACATCACGCAGCGGTTCATCCAGGTCGCGGGTCCGCGCAAACTCGATGCGCTGACCAGGGTGCTGGAAGTCGAGCCGTTCGACGCGATGATCGTGTTCGTCCGCACCAAGCAGGCCACCGAAGAGGTCGCCGAACGGCTCAAGGCGCGCGGTTTCTCGGCTGCGGCCATCAACGGCGACATCGCGCAGGCGCAGCGTGAGCGGACCATCGCCGCGCTCAAGGACGGCAAGCTCGACATCCTGATCGCCACCGATGTGGCCGCGCGCGGCTTGGACGTCGAACGCATCTCGCACGTCGTCAACTACGACATCCCGCACGACGTCGAGTCGTACGTGCACCGCATCGGCCGCACCGGCCGAGCGGGCCGGTCCGGTGTGGCGCTGCTGTTCGTCACCCCGCGGGAACGGCACCTGCTCAAGTCCATCGAGAAGCACACCCGGTCGCGGCTCATCGAGTCCGAGTTGCCCAGCGTGGACGACGTCAACGCGCAGCGCGTCGCGAAGTTCCGCGACTCGATCACCGACGGGCTCAACGCTCCGGGCCTCGAGCTGTTCCGCCGCCTGATCGAGGACTACGGGCGTGACAACGACGTGCCGATGGCCGACATCGCGGCGGCGCTCGCGTTGCAGTCGCGCGACGGCGACGCGTTCCTGATGGTCGAGCCGCCGCCGGAGAAGCGCCGCGAGCGCGAGGAGCGCGGTGAACGCAGTGAGCGCCCGCCCCGCGCACCCCGCGAAGGTCTGGCCACCTACCGCATCGCGGTGGGCAAGCGGCACAAGGTCGGGCCGGGCCACATCGTCGGGGCGATCGCCAACGAGGGCGGCCTGCACCGCAACGAGTTCGGCCACATCACCATCAGGCTCGACCATTCGCTGGTCGAACTGCCCGAGAAGCTGTCCAAGAAGACGCTCAAGGCGCTGGAGAACACCCGCATCTCGGGCGTGCTGATCAACTTGCAGCCGGACCGGCCGCAGCGCCGCGAACGTCCGGAGCACCGAGACCGACCGGGGGGCTCGGGTAAGCCCCGCCGCAAGGCCAAGTGACTCTGTCGAAAAGTGTTCAGGGCCCTCCCGCACAGGGCGGTCTGGAATCCGTCTCCACCACCGACCGGGTCGCCTCGCTCACCGGTATCCGGGCCGTGGCCGCGCTGCTGGTGGTGTTGACGCACGCGGCCTACACCACCGGCAAATACCCGCAGGGTTACTACGGTCTGGTGCTGTCGCGGGCCGAGATCGGGGTGCCGATCTTCTTCGTGCTCAGTGGTTTCCTGCTGTTCCGGCCGTGGGTAGCCGCGGCGAGCCGCGAATCAGATCCAGCGGTTGCGACCGCATACAAGCCGCCGTCGGTGCGCCGCTATGCCTGGCACCGGGTGCGACGCATCATGCCGGCCTACGTGGTCACGGTGCTGATCGCCTATCTCGTGTACCACTTCCGGACCGCGGGCCCGAACCCCGGCCACACCTGGGAAGGGTTGTTCCGCAACCTGACCCTGACGCAGATCTACGCCGACAACTACCTGTTCTCGTTTCTGCACCAGGGCTTGACGCAGATGTGGAGCCTGGCCGTCGAGGCCGCGTTCTACGTGGTGCTGCCGCTGCTGGCCTACGTGCTGCTGGTGCTGTTGTGCCGACGGCGGTGGCGGCCGGGCCTGCTGATGCTGGGTTTGGCCGCGACGGCGGCCATTTCGCCGATCTGGCTCTACATCGTGCACACCACGACGGGTCTGCCCGACGCGGCCCGGCTGTGGTTGCCGACCTACCTGGCGTGGTTCGTGGCGGGCATGGCGCTGACGGTTCTGCAGCAGATGAAGGTGCGGGGCTACGCGATGGTGTGTGTGCCGCTGGCGGTGGTGAGTTATTTCATCGCCTCAACACCGATCGCGGGGGAGCCCACCACGTCGCCGGCCGGGCTCGGCGAGGCGCTGTTCAAGACCGCGTTCTACGCGGTGATCGCGGCGTTGCTGGTGGCGCCGCCTGCGCTCGGCGACCGCGGCTGGTACACGCGGTTTCTGGGGAGCAGGCCCATGGTGTTCCTCGGCGAGATCTCCTACGAGACCTTCCTGATCCACCTGATCATCATGGAGTTGGTGATGGTCGAGGTCATGCGCAGACCGGTCTACACCGGTTCGATCGTCACCCTTTTCGTGCTCACGCTGGTCTTCACCATTCCCGCGGCGTGGCTGTTGCACCGGTTCACGCGGGTCCGTTCGTGACCGCGCGCCCGAACCTGCAGGATCTGGTTCGGCTGCGCCGGGTGCGGGACCGCATCGACCGCGAGTATGCGCAACCGCTCGACGTCGAGGCGCTGGCCCGTGGCGTCCACATGTCGGCGGGGCATCTGAGTCGCCAGTTCCGGGCGGCGTACGGCGAGTCGCCGTACAGCTATTTGATGACGCGGCGCATCGAGCGCGCGATGGCGCTGCTGCGGCGCGGCGACTTGAGCGTCACCGAGGTGTGTTTCGCGGTCGGCTGCTCATCGCTGGGCACCTTCAGCACGCGGTTCACCGAACTGGTCGGCATGCCGCCCAGCGAGTACCGCAAGCTCCAGACGCCGGGCGACGGCATGCCGTCATGCGTCGCCAAACAGGTCACCAGACCGATCAGGAATCGAGAAGCGCGGGCCGACTAGGCCCAACTACCGTGACCGACATGGACATCACCATTCACTCCAGCTTCCTTCCGCACAACGATCCGGAAGCCGCCACGGGCTTCTACCGCGACCTGCTCGGCTTCGAGGTGCGCAAGGACGTCGGTTACAACGGAATGCACTGGATCACGGTCGGTCCCGTCGACCAGCCGGACGTGAACATCGTGCTGTATCCGCCCGAGGCGACGCCGGGGCTGACCGATGACGAGCGGCGCGTCATCGACGAGATGATGGCCAAGGGCACGTTCGCGAGCCTGCTGCTGGCCACCAAGGATCTCGACGGCACGTTCGAGCGGCTGCAGGCCGGCGACGCCGAGATCATCCAGGAACCGACCGAGCAGCCGTACGGGGTCCGTGACTGTGCGCTTC
This sequence comes from Mycolicibacterium mageritense, assembly GCF_010727475.1. Classification (NCBI taxonomy): domain Bacteria; kingdom Bacillati; phylum Actinomycetota; class Actinomycetes; order Mycobacteriales; family Mycobacteriaceae; genus Mycobacterium; species Mycolicibacterium mageritense. Next base: position 345,451 of record NZ_AP022567.1, on the reverse strand, counting down.
GTGACCCCGCAGGCAACATGATCCGGCTGCAGGAGCTGCGTTGAGCCAGGCGACCCATCCCGCCGACCGGCACGACCTGATCCGGGTCCACGGCGCCCGCGTCAACAACCTCAAGGACGTCACGGTCGAACTGCCGAAGCGCAGGCTCACGGTGTTCACCGGAGTGTCGGGTTCGGGCAAGAGCTCGCTCGTGTTCGGCACGGTCGCCGCGGAGTCGCAGCGGCTGATCAACGAGACCTACAGCGCGTTCGTGCAGGGGTTCATGCCGACCCTGGCCCGGCCCGAGGTCGATCTGCTCGACGGGCTCACCACCGCGATCATCGTCGATCAGGAACGCCTGGGATCCAATCCGCGCTCGACGGTCGGGACGGTCACGGACGCCAACGCGATGCTGCGAATCCTGTTCAGTCGCATCGGCGATCCGCACATCGGCCCACCGAACGCGTACTCGTTCAACGTGCCGTCGGTGAGCGCGAGCGGCGCCATCACCGTGCAGCGGGGCGGCAAGACCAAGGCCGAGAAGGCGACGTTCAACCGGCTCGGCGGCATGTGCCCGCGGTGTGAGGGCATGGGGTCGGTGTCCGACTTCGACCTGACCGCGCTCTACGACGACACCAAGTCGCTCAACGAAGGCGCGCTGACCATTCCCGGCTACAGCATGGACGGCTGGTACGGCCGGATCTACCGCGGCTGTGGGTATTTCGATCCGGACAAGCCGATCAAGAAGTTCACCAAGCGGGAACTGCACGACCTGCTGTACCGCGAGCCGACCAAGATCAAGGTCGACGGCGTCAACCTGACCTACGCGGGCCTGATCCCGCAGATCCAGAAGTCGTTCCTCGCCAAGGATCGCGAGTCGATGCAGCCGCACATCGGCGCGTTCGTCGACCGCGCGATCACGTTCACCACGTGCCCCGAGTGTGACGGTACGCGGCTGGCGGCCGAGGCCCGATCCTCGAAGATCGACGGTCGCAACATCGCCGACGTGTGCGCGATGCAGATCAGCGATCTGGCCGACTGGGTCCGCAACCTCGATGACAAGACGGTGGCGCCACTGCTGACGGGGCTGCGCAATCTGCTCGACGCCTTCGTGGACATCGGCCTCGGCTACCTTTCGCTCGATCGCCCGTCGGGCACGTTGTCCGGGGGAGAGGCCCAGCGCACCAAGATGATTCGTCACCTCGGCTCGTCGCTGACCGACGTGACCTACGTGTTCGACGAACCCACCATCGGATTGCATCCGCACGACATCGCGCGGATGAACGAGCTGCTGGTGCAGTTGCGGGACAAGGGCAACACCGTGCTGGTCGTCGAGCACAAGCCCGAGGTCATTGCGATCGCCGACCATATCGTCGATCTCGGGCCCGGTGCGGGCAGTGCGGGCGGCGAGGTGGTGTTCGAGGGGGATCTCGACGGGTTGCGGGCCGGCGGCACCCTGACCGGACGGCATCTCGACGACCGTGCGGCAGTGAAGGATTCGGTGCGGGAGCCGACGGGCGCGCTGCAGGTGCGGGGCGCGAACACGCACAACCTGGTCGATGTCGACGTCGACATTCCGCTGGGCGTGCTGGTGGTGGTGACCGGCGTGGCGGGCTCGGGCAAGAGCTCGCTGATCGACGGCTCGGTGGCAGGCATGGACGGCGTGGTGTCGGTCGACCAGTCTCCGATCAAGGGTTCGCGGCGCAGCAACCCCGCCACCTACACCGGGCTGCTCGAGCCGATCCGCAAGGCGTTCGCCAAGGCCAACGGTGTCAAACCGGCACTGTTCAGCTCGAATTCGGAGGGCGCGTGTCCGACGTGCAACGGTGCCGGCGTCATCTACACCGAGCTCGGGGTGATGGCGACGGTCGAATCCCCGTGTGAGGACTGCGAAGGCAAGCGCTTCGACGCATCGGTGCTGGGATACACCCTCGGCGGTCGCAACATCGCCGAGGTGCTCGCGATGCCGGTGACCGAGGCGCTGGAGTTCTTCGGTACCGGGGATGCGCGGATCCCGGCGGCGCACAAGATCCTGGAGCGGCTCGCGGACGTCGGGCTCGGCTATCTCACGCTCGGGCAGCCGCTCACCACGCTGTCCGGTGGTGAGCGGCAGCGGCTCAAGCTCGCCAGTGCGCTGAGCGCGAGCAAGGCCGGGGAGAGCGAGGTCTATCTGCTCGACGAACCCACGACCGGTCTGCATCTCGCCGACGTCGAGCAACTGCTCGGCCTGCTCGACCGGTTGGTGGACTCGGGCAAGTCGGTGGTGGTCATCGAACACCACCAGGCGGTCATGGCGCACGCCGACTGGGTCATCGACATGGGTCCGGGGGCTGGGCATGACGGCGGCCGCGTGGTGTTCGAAGGCACCCCGGCGGATCTGATCGCGGATCGGTCGACGCTCACCGGTCAGCACCTCGCGCAGTACGTCGCGCAGTGACTTGTGCACCTGCCGTAACGGCCACCGTTACCGCGGGTGCACAAGCCGAGCCGATGCAGACCACTTCTACTTAGGTTATGCTTACCTAAAGAAGAGTGGAAGGGGTCGAGTTCGGATGGTCGAACACAAGGCGTCGCGCGGTCTGGAAGGTGCGCTCGTCAAGCTGTGTGGTGGCGGCGACTACGAGTTGACGGTGGCCGGTCGCACCGAGATCACCCCGAACTACCTGCGGCTGCATTTCACCGCCGAGCGCCTGCTCGCCGAGCAGCGGCTACATCCGACCATGTGGGTGCGCGGCTGGTTTCCGCATGGCGACAAGGCGCACCAGCGCGGTTACACGCTGGTCAACCCGGATCCCGAGGCCGGCACCGTCGACATCGACTTCGCGATGCACGACGGTGTCGCGACCGGCTGGGCCAGTGCGGCGCAGCCCGGCGACGTCTTGGAGGTGACGGTGCTGGGCAGCAACTTCTCGCTGCCCGAGCCGCAGCCCGCGGGGTACGTCATCGTCGGTGACGCGGCGTCGCTGCCCGCGATCAATTCACTGCTCGACGCGATCGGCGACGCGCCCGCGCGGGTGTTCCTCGAAGCCGGGCACGACGACGACCGCGAGCTGTCGGTCGCGGGTGACGCCGAGATCACCTGGGTGGATCGCGAAGAACTCGTCGACGTCGTCAGTTCGTCGGCGTTCGACGCCGCCGACCACTTCGGCTGGGTGGCTTGCAACAACCGCACCACCCGAGCGGTGGCCAAGGTCTTCCGCGAGGAGTACGGCATCCCGCGCAAATCCATCAAAGCCCAGGCGTACTGGGCGGCCTGACCTGGCCGATGCCCTAGGACGGCCAGGTGTCGTCTGGCGGCAGGCCGTCGAGAATGCGCTGTGAAATGGTGCCGAGCTGGCGGGCCTGAGCACGCGTCAGGCGGTCGAACACGTACTCGCGCACGGTCGCGATGTGCGACGGTGCCATGTCCTCAAGGCGGCGCCGGCCCGCGTCGGTGAGAACGGCCAGCGTGTAGCGGCTGTGGTCTGGGTCCGATTGCCGGGCCACCCAACCGCGTTTCTCAAGGCGCCCGACGGCCTGGGACAACCGCGGTAGCGAGCTGCCGGTGAGCGTGGCGAGCACGCTCATGCGCAGCTTCGCTTCGGCGGCGTCCGAGAGCCGGGCCAGGATCAGGTATTCGAAGTGGCTGATGCCGAATTCGCGCTGCAACTGCGCACCCAGCACCGGTTGCAACCTCAGCACCATGGTCGACAGCTGCACCCAGGTCCGCTGCTCCTGCGGGTCCAGCCACCGGGGCTGATCTGCGGCGGTCACATCCTCACATTAACTTAATTGTTGAACCGGGAATTCTCGATTCGCTTAAGTGTTTAACCCACCATGAGGCCAGTAGTGGCTCGGGAGAGGGATCGGCGATGAAGGCAATCGGAGTGATCGAACCGGATTTCATGCCACGGCTGTTCGAGGTCGCCGAACCGATCGCCCGGCCCGGTGCCGTCGTCGTCGACATCGCGGCCGCATCCGTGAGTGACTTCGACCGCGCGGCCGTCGGCGGGCGGTGGGCCGGTTCCGGGCGCAGGCCCGAGCCCACGCTGTTGGGGCGTGACTTCGTCGGCACCGTGGCGGCGGTCGGTGAGTACGTACTGCACATCGACGTCGGAATGCGGGTCGCCGGGGTCTTGCCGCCCGCCGTGGCGCGCCAACCCGGCACGTTTGCCGAAAGGGTCGCGGTGCCTGCGGATCTGCTCGCGCCGGTGCCGGACGGGGTCGACCTCGCGCATGTCGCCGCCGTGGGCTTGGCCGGGATCACTGCGCTGGACGCACTCGACGCGCTCGCGGTCGGTGGTCTGGAGATCCTCGTGATTCACGGCCCGGTGACCGGCACGGGCGGGTTCGCACTCGAGCTGGCCAAGGCGCGCGGTGCCGTAGTCGCGGTGGTCACGCCGCCCAGATACGCCAGGCTTGCCTGGGAGCGCGGCGCCGACTTCGTCATCAGCGAAGACGCGAGCGCGACGAACACGATCAAGCGCGTGCGCAACGCACTGGGCGGATACTCCGACGCCGCTCTGCATGTGGCGGGTGACCTCGCCGTCGCGGCCGGGGTGGTCCGGCCGGGCGGGACGTTCACCTCGGTCGGCGACGCGCTGCCCCCGCTGTCGGTCGCCGATTACGTGCCGACGGTGGTCAGGCCGAGCGGCCACAAGCTCGCCGATCTGCTGTTCAAGGTCGCCGCGGGACGTCTGCACAGCCGGGTGCGCCGTTCGGTGTCGTTCGATCAGGTTGTGGCGCCACACGATTGCTCTGGTGGCGATGCCGACGATCGCGTCGTCGTCATGCGGGCGTGACACCTAGTCGGCGCGCTGCGGCGTCCTGACCACCAACGGTGCCACGAACTCGGCCAGCATCGCGCGTTCGTCGGCTTCGTCGGTACCGGGGAAGACGAGCATCGACACCATCACGCGCACGAGCCACCGGGCTTGCCGGCCCACGTCGGCGTCGGCCGGCCCGTCGCCCAACGACCGCACAAAACCCTCGACGAGCGCCCGGATCACCTCGGAGTGTTCGGCCATCTCGCCGCCGATCGGAGGAGACGCGGTCGCGAACCAGGACGACAGCGCCGGGCTCTCCCGCACCGCGCGCAACCCGGTGAGCACACCCTCGATCAATCTTTCCGTCGGATCGGTCACGTCGCCGACCTGCAAGGTCAGCTCGTCATATAGCCGCCGTGCTTCGCGATGCACGTAGGCGGTGTAGAGCGCTTCGCGATTCTCGAAGTACCGGTACAGCGTCGCGCGGGAACACCCTGCCGCCGAGGCGATTTCGTGCATGCCGACAGTCGCGGCATCCTGCCGCGTGAACAGCTCGTCGGCGGCGTCGAGAATCCGGTCGGCGGCCACCTCGGTGCGCCGGGCCCCGAGCCAGTCGCGTGCCATCAGGTACCGGCCGTAAAGGGCACCGAAAGCGGCCGCCGCACATAGCTGCCACCGGCCCAGACCACAGCGTCCACATCGACCTCGAATTCCGGATAGCGCGAGAGTAGTTCGGTCAACGCTACCCGCGATTGCATCCGTGCGGCTGCGGCTCCCAGGCAGAAGTGCGCACCGTGGCTGAACGTCAGGATGTTGCGGGGCTTGCGCCGAATGTCGAGTTCCGCTGCGTCGGCACCGAACTCGCGCTCGTCACGGTTGCCCGACCCGTAGAGCAGCAGGGTTTTGCGGCCGGCGGGGATGGTCGTGTCGCCGACGACGGTGTCGCGGGTGGTGGTGCGGGCCAGGCCCTGCACCGGGGAGGTCAGTCGCAGGAACTCGTCGATCGAGTCGGCGATCAACGCCGGATCCTCGATGAGCAGCCGGCGTTGGTCGGGGCGCTGCTGCAGCAATTGCACTGCGCCGCCGAGCATTCCGGTCGTGGTGTCGTTGCCGCCGGTCACCATGGTGAACGTGAACGCCAGGATCGACAGCACGCCGCTGAGGTCGCCGTCGTCACCGACGCCCGCGGTCACCAGATGCGAGATCGTATCGTCGCCGGGTTCGCGGCGGCGGCGCTCGATCAGTTCGGAGAAGTACGCCATCATCGACGCCACGGCCTCGCCCGCGGTGCCCATCGCGGCGGTGATCCCGCCCTCGGCGGTGTTGGCCGCTACGATCGCCTCGGTCCAGCCGTCGAACTGAGCCCGGTCTTCGTCGGGCACTCCGAGGTAGTGCGCGACGACCATCGACGGCAGTGGTTTGAACAGCTCGACGACGATGTCGCCGCCGCCCGCGGCGCGCATCTCCTCCAACCGGGTCACGACGAACTCGCGGACCTTGGGTTCGACGGCCTCGACCTGCCGCGGCGTGAAGCCGCGCGACACGAGTTTGCGGAACTGCGTGTGCACGGGCGGATCCTGCATGACGAACGGCGGATTGTCGGCCAGGCCGATCATCTCAAGTTCGCCGTAGTTCACGGTCAGGCCCTGAGCTGACGAGAACGTCTCGTGGTCGCGCGCCGCGGCCCAGATGTCGGCGTGCCGCGACAGCACGTAGTAGTCCAGTTCGGGGTGACCGTCGGGCACCACGTGGTGCACCGGATCGTGATCGCGTAGTGCGGCATACATCGGCCATGGGGCCGCCCACGTGTCGGCCGTGGCGGGTTCGAACTGCACGGGCGTGTGCTGAGACACATGAGCTGTCATGTCTCATTGGTACGACAGATGTCCGGTTGGTGTCAATAGCCGTCGGTCGCAGTACATTTGTCCTAATCCCGGATGCTTTGTCCACTACGTGTCCTTTTTGAGGCAAATTGGACAACTTTGTGGGACGAGCCGATTGTTTCCGTTCTGGCCGCCCAACCAAGTCGCGTGTGCGAATGACCAACGAGCATGCGGCTTCGTCAAGGCGCTGCTGTGACGTGCCATGTGAGCGATGCCCCCTTGAGCAGGCATGCAGCCTGCGACGAAGCGGGTCTATGGAACCCGAGAATCTGGAACCGAGTGCGCGCCACTCTTTGGGATTGACCCGTGCGACTCATCGCTTGGTCGGCTGCGTCGAATTGTCGCCACCTTGCACTAGCCTGAGTACACCCCAAACTCCCGAGATCGGCCCCAAGTGACCAGCCAGAACACACTGCAAGACGCAATCACAACCCTGGGATACCGCACATCTGACGGCTACATAGACCAGTCTGCAGTAGACGTCGGGGTTCGTGGGTTCATCTGGACCGATCTGAGTCAGAAGTGCGGTGTAGACGCAGCATTCTTCAAAGGAGCTGTTCCCATCGTCGCCTTCTCGACCGCGGATTCGCGCAACGACGCTCTGTCGACACAGCGACGGCTCTGGAACTACGGCCGCGTCCCGGTGCTTATCGCGGCCACCGCGTCGGAGGTCTTTGCCCTTAGCTGTCACAGTGCGGGAAGCAATGACCCCGAAGCCGCGTTTCTCGCGAGCGCAGATGAGGGTCAGGATCTCCTTCAGGTTCTTGCAGACTTCACGCGATTCAGCATCGAGTCAGGTCGTTTGTCAGAGCGAAAGTACAAGCAGCTCGACAAGACGAATCGCGTTGATCAAGCGCTCCTGCGAAATCTTCAAGAGCTGCGCGTACTCCTTATCCGAGCCGGCGTGCCCGAATCGGATATTGAGCCGCTGTTGGGTCGTTCGATCTTCATCCGATACCTCGAAGATCGCGGCATTCTGCGGACCGAAGATCTCCTAGAGCTTAACCAGGCAGAATCGCTCGTCGCCGCGCTCGACAGTGGTTGGGCTGCAGTCGATTCACTCTTTGACGCGATGTCAGACCACTTCAACGGGGACGTTTTCCGCAAGGGCGCGATCTCCCAGCCGGTCGATCAGACCGCACTGAGCATGTTGAGTGAATTTTTCCGCGCAGCCGACATGACTTCCGGTCAGCAGTCCCTGTGGCCATACGACTTCGCAATCATCCCTCCTGAACTCATCAGCTCGATATATGAACAGCTTCTGATCGAGAAGCAGAAGAGCGACGCCGCCTACTACACTCCCCGTCACGTCGTCGATCTCGTCCTGGATGAAGTTATGCCGGCGGACTGGCTGTCCGGAGGCAACCGCACGCTGCTCGATCCGGCCTGTGGGTCAGGCATTTTCCTCACCGAGGCATTTCGCCGAATCGTGCATAGACATACCCTGGGTCGAGGTCGCGCACCTACTTTCGAGGACCTGTCTCGCCTGCTTGTCGACTCAGTCTTCGGCGTCGACCGCAACGCTGACGCGGTGGGCGTCGCGGCGTTCGGATTGTACCTAGCCCTCCTCGAGCACGTCGACCCTCGGACGGCTTGGCTGCGTGCCCGGCTCCCTAATCTGATCGGGACTAACCTCGTCGTCGCAGACTTCTTTGACAACCACTCGCTGTCGTCTCATCGATTCGACGCGATTGTCGGTAACCCTCCTTGGAAGAGTCAGACATCGGAGCCGGCAACTCGGTTCCTCGAACGTTCTGACCGCCAGGTGCCCGATCGCCAGATCGCCGCCGCCTTCGTATGGCGATCAGTTGAGCTGCTCAAGGACGACGGCGTTGTCGGCCTCGTGCTCCCATCAAAGACGATCCTCCACAATCGTGGGACGGCAGCCGACCGCTTTCGCCTGCAGCTCTTTTCGAACTTGAACGTCCACACGATCATCGATTTGTCGCCCCTCCGTCGAGAGTTGTTTGGCGCCGCTTCTAGTCCCGCCGCGATCGTCATCTTCAGTCACCGTGAGAGCCGCAGCGACACGCTGTTGCATGTATCGCCTCGACGAACGCCGGTCGCCCAGATCGCTGATGCCATTGCGATTCCGCAGCAAAACATCCGCCGTGTTCCACGGCCAACGACCGAGACCGATCCTGCGATCTGGAAACCCCTCCTCTGGGGCGGCCCTCAAGATGTGGATCTTGTCAGGCACCTGCGCGAAAGCTTCACCTCGTTGCAAGCTATCGCCGAGAAGAATCGCTGGTACGACGGGCAAGGGTTCCAGGAGAAAGGCGGGGCCAAGAACGACGCAAGGCACATCGCCGACTTCCCATATCTTCCGACGGCTGAACTTGAGGCCATGCGACTGCCGGCGAATCTCTCAGATCCCATTGACAAGCCGTCGATGCATCGCCCGCGACGAGTCGAAATCTACCGGGCCCCACACGTTCTCATGAGGAAGGGGTTCAAAGAATTCCCCGGGGCGGCATTCATTCCCTACGGAGTGACGTTCACCGACGGACTCTCGGCCGTCGCAGCAGATGAAAGCTCTGGCCCTCAGCTGCGGGCCATTTCGGCGATTCTGAACTCGTCGGTCGCCCGGTACTGGTTCCTGATGACTTCGAGCTCATGGGGTGTCGAACGGGAACAGCTGCACCATCGCGAATGGATGAGCCTCCCCATCCCGCCGTTGACCCACCAACAGTCGGAAGAGCTGCTCGCGGTGGTTGAATCCGCAGCCGCCGGCCGACCTGAGCCGAGTTGGCGAGCCACACTGGACCGCACGGTCGAGGATGCCTACGGTCTCACGAATTCTGAGCGAGAGGTTATCGAAGACGCGCTCACGATTCGCTTGTCAGAATTTCGGTCCGGCTGGCGATCGTTCTCCTATCGCCCTCCAAGCGATGATCATATGTCGGCCTACGCGGCGAGACTTCAAGCACAACTCAAGGACTTGGATCTAGGTCAGTGGGGAGTGTCGCTCACTGAGAGATCACATGGATTCGCGATGGTGACATGCCAGCTACTCGCCGGAGAGCGAGACGTCGACCGGATCGACGCCCGGTTTTCAATCGAGCAGCTGATGTCGGAGAGCGCCCGCCAGCAGGACATTTGGTTCTCATCTGTAACCATCATCGAGCCTGAAGCGTTGGTGTTGGATGGAACAGCAGTTCACCTCGTGAAGCCAGATCGACTGAGCTGTTGGACGATTAGCTGCACCCAGGACGATGCTGCACGAATCTTCAGTGCGTTGTTGACCGGTGACGTGTCGTCCGACGCCGATCTGGATGTCCATGCTTGAGAGAGCACTGGGCCGCGTAACGGGCCGCGTCGCATTAGCACTTCAGCAACAGGCGGCACGAAAGTTCCCTGAAACGATCGACGCACTGATCCTCGAAGCGTTGGAGCGATGGCGCCAGAATAGGTGGCGCACCTTCGACGAGGGCGAGGTGAACTGCACCGCACAGCTCTACCGCTGGCTGAAGGAGGCGAAGCGAGCTGACAGCCAGTTCTTTCACGTCAACATCGAACTTGAGTTCATCAATCTGACTCCCGAGATGTTGACAGGGGAAGAATCGGTTACGACTGCCCGGCGTCCAGACCTGAATCTGTCGCTCGAACCGCTGAGTGTCCACGTAGAATGCAAGAGGCTGCGGTCACATGGAACATGGTGCCGAGACTATGTGAACAATGGGATGGAGCGTTTTGTTAGTGCAGCCTACGGGGCTGGCGCGCCGCTAGGGGTAATGGTCGGATACGTCCAGCAGGTCACGACGGACGGTCTACTCGACGCTGTTAACGGATTCGTAGCTACTCACACGCTGATGGGCAACGAACATCGCCTAGGAAAAACCCGGACCGAATACTTCGGGTTAACCCACCAATCGACACACCACCGAACAGCCGACGTAACGATCGACCTGAAGCACGTTTGGATTCAATTCGCTCCCGTGTCAAGCGAAGCGCATCAGACACCCTAGATCGGTCATTGGCAACCTATGAAACCCGCGAGTGGGGTGCAACCTCGTGGCCGTGTACCAAAGGGCTGACGGGGCACTCCGCGCATTACCGACCGGCGTAAAGTCAGTTGGCGAACTTACCGTCAGCGCACGCAGAGGTAGGGACCGCTCCACTGAGTAGCAATCAAGGACTTACCCGACAACTTTGTTCATGACATCTGTTGACCCATAAATGACATTGGCGTGGGACGAAGTCCGCGATGACAGGTGGTGGGACGCTGTGCACTACGCAGGTCACAGGGCGGCCAGAAATGCCTCCGCCGCGTCATGAACCCGGTCGTGGTCGCCGGTGGTCAGCAGGTCGAGGAGCAGGCCGCGAATCGTTGCGATCACGAGCGTTGCGCGCCGCTTTGCCGTCCCGGGATCCACGTCGGGGCCCTGCATCTCAATGAGCGCGCGGATCCAGTCGGCGACCACCCGATCCAGAAAGTCCGAGAACTGCTGCGGGGCTTGCAGCGCGCGGCCGTACACGGCGAAGAACAACCGAAACTCCAGCCCGCGCTTCGGATCCGACGTCCGTTCCCATGTCACGCGGGCAGCGGTCGCCAGATCCGGGTGCTCGCCCAGCAGCTCGTCGGTGTCGGCGACGATGCGCGCCCGTAGGCGTTCGAGGACGGCCGAGAACATCTGTTCTTTGGTGCCGAAGTGATGCACGAGCGTGTTCGACGTGACACCCAGCGCGGCGGCGACCGGGCGCCACGTCAGCTCGGAGAAGCCCTGCTCGACGGCGTAATCGACGATGGCATCCAGCAACTCGGCCCGTCTTTGATGATCCACCGGCCGTCCGGCCATTGTCGCCTCCTCAGCGCTTGCATTACTTGAACGAGTGTATAAAGAATGGGACTAGCCATCAAACATCATCCCCAAGGAGTCACGCATGGCAGCAGTCGTCGTATTCGACGAGTTCGGTGGACCCGACGTGCTGCGGATCGTCGACGAGCCGGTCAGTGAGCCGGGTCCGGGTGAATTACGGGTCAGAATCGAGGCATTCGGGGTCAACCGGCTCGATCAGATGATGCGCGTGGGGGAGTCGCCCGCGCCGATCCGGCTCCCGCATGCGCGCCTCGGTGTTGAGGGCACCGGTACCGTCGACGCGGTCGGTGCAGGCGTCGACGGGGTCTCCATCGGCGACGAGGTCATCATCACCGCGGTGCCCGACGCCGACGTGCGTGGCACGTACGCCGAGTACACGATCGTCCCGGCCGCCCGGGTGATCGCGCGCCCCGACGGCATCGACGCGGTCGGCGCCGCCGCTCTGTGGGTGTCGTACTCCACCGCTTATGGTGCGCTCGTCGAGAAAGCCGGGATGCGCCCCGGTGACCAAGTACTGATCACCGCGGCGTCGAGCGGGGTGGGTCTGGCCGCCATCCAGATCGCCAACCAGATCGGCGCGGTTCCGCTCGCCGTCACACGCAGTTCCGACAAGACGGAAGCACTGCTGAACGCCGGTGCGGCCGTGGTGATCACGTCCGACAGCGAAAACGTCGCCGAGGCCGCCAGGCGCCACAGCGACGGCGACGGCGTCGACATCATCGTCGACTCGGTGATGGGCCCGGGGCTTGCCGAACTGGCCGGCGCCGCGAAGGTCGGGGGAACGCTCGTGACCGTCGGCTGGCTGGATCCTCGCCCTGCGTCGTTTCCCATGAAGCCCATCACGATCCACCGCTACGCGAGCTTCGAGCACACGCTCGACCCGGTCGCGGTACGGCGGATCGCGTCGTTCCTGGCCGCCGGGCTGCGCAGTCAAGCGCTTCGCCCCACCGTTGACCGGGTGTTCGCGTTCACCGGCGTCGCCGACGCGCACCGTTACCTCGAGCAGGGGCGGCAGGTGGGCAAGATTGTCGTCACGGTCTGAGGAGAATCACATGAAAATCGTTGGCCTTGAAGAACATATGGCGACCGCCGACTTGTTCGCCGCATGGCGACGGCATGGGGGCGAAGGCTTGACGACGCAGATGACGGAAAGGGCCGCCGCGCCGTTGGTCGATCTCGGCGAAGGCCGACTGCGCGACATGGACCAGGCAGGGATCGACACCGCGGTGCTGTCGGTGACCACGCCCGGCCTGCAGCAGTTCCCCGAAGCCGAGGCTGTTGCCCTACAGGCGCCGACCAACGACGTCCTCGCCGACGCCGTGCGTCGTCACCCGGACCGTTTTCAAGGTTTCGCGACGCTGGCCACATCGTCACCGGCTGCGGCGGCGGGCGAACTCGGGCGCTGCATCGCCGATCTCGGCCTGCACGGCGTCATGCTGCACACCATGGCGGGCAACGATTTTCTCGACGACAAGCGGTACTGGGACATCTTCGAGGCCGCCGACCACCACCGCGCCCCGGTGTATCTGCACCCGAGCCGGCCGGCCGCCGCCGTGGACACCACGTACTACCGGGGCCTCGGGGATTCCGTCGACGGAATTCTGGGCACCGGTGCCCCCGGATGGCACTACCAGACCGGGATCGCACTGCTGCGGCTGATACTGGCAGGCGTGTTCGACCGCTTCCCGAACCTCCGAATCATCCTCGGGCACTGGGGCGAAATGGTGTTGTTCTATCTCGACCGCATCGCCGTGCTCGATCGGTTCGCCAGCCTGCAGCGGCCGCTGATCGACTACTTCCACACCAACGTTTACGTCACCCCTGGCGGTATCGCGAGCCACCGCTACCTTCGCTGGGCCATCGAAGTCGTCGGCGTCGACCGTGTCATGCACGCGTCGGACTACCCGTTCAACAGCCCGCAGGATTTCGCGGCCCGCGACTTTGTCACCACGGCTCCACTGGAGCGCGACGATCAGGAAAAGATCGCTTATCGCAACTGGGACAACGTCATCGGACACATACAGCGGTAAACGCCGCTACAACGCGAACGCCCGGGGCGGCCCGGCAAGGCCGGCCTTGGCGTCGGCGCCGATACGGTCCAGGATTTCGATGTCCCCGGCTTCGAGCCCGTCGAGGGCCAACCGCGCCAAGTCGGCCGGGTCGACCACGTCATCTTCGGGCAGTGGGATGCCTGTTCTCTCGGCGAAGTCGAACAACGTCTGGGTGCCGACCAGTCCGGGGACCAGGGCGGCGACGAGGGTTCCCTGGTCGGCGAGTTCGATCCGGACGCCGTTGGTCAGTCCCCATTCGGCGGATTTGGCGGCGGCGTAGGCGGTGTTGCCGTCGACGGTGGTCCACGCCGCGGCCGAAAGCACGTTGAGGATGGCGCCGCCCCCGTTGCGGGCCAGGATCGGCGCGAACGCCCGGATCATCGCGAGAGTGCCGTAGTAGTTCGAGTCCATCGTCGACCGGATCGCGTCCAGGTCGCCGGACACGAGGTTCCCACCGGCGGTGTCCGCCGCGTTGTTGATCAACACGTCGACGTCGCCTGCCAGTTCTGCGACCTCCGCGACCGACGCAGGGTCGGTGATGTCAAGGCGCAGGATCTCGGCCCCGGGTACCTCGACAAGTTCGGGCCGCCGTGCGGTGGCGTAGACCTTCGCGCCCCGCGCGAGGAGTTCGACCGCGAAATGGTGGCCGAGCCCGCGATTCGAACCTGTGACCAGGGCGGTGGCGCCGTGCAGCTTCATGTGACCTCCGAACCGAAAAGGTGACCTATCGGTCATGTTGACTCTGTCACGGTAGGCGTAACGTGACCGCACGGTCAACTTGTTAGCCTCATGTCGTGACGTCACCTGTTCGGCCGCTCCGCGCGGATGCAGCCCGCAACCGCGAGTTGCTCCTGGCTGCGGCCGAAGAAGAGTTCGCCGAACGGGGCCTTGAGGCGTCGGTGGCCGACATCGCGCGCCGCGCGGGCGTGGCCAAGGGCACGGTGTTTCGTCACTTCGCGACGAAAGAGGATCTGATCGCCTCGATCGTCTGCGGACACGTCGCCACGCTCGCGTGCGTTGCGCACCGGCTGGCGGACGCGCCGGATCCCGGGGCGGCGCTGCTCGAGTTCCTGACCGTGGCCGCCCACCAGCGCCAGCAACACGACCTGACGTTCCTGCAGTCGGTCAGCGACGGTGACTCACGCGTGACCGCGGTCCGCGACGAACTGCTCACGCGTATCGGGGAACTCGTCGCGAAGGCTCGCGACGCCGGTGCCATACGCTCTGACATCACCGCGATGGATGTCTTCCTGTTGATGTGTGCACCCGTTCATGCAGTCGAGAACCTGCCCGACCCGGCACCCGAGCTGTGGCGGCGTTACCTTGCGATCATCTTCGACGGCCTACGTCCTCAAGGCGCCCATCCGCTGCCGCAACCACCGCCCTGACATCGGGTTAGGCTCGGCGCCGTGAGCTACCCCTATCCGCAGCAGTCGCCTGCCGAGACACCGGCCTGTTACCGGCACCCGGACCGGCCGACGTACGTCAGCTGCACGCGCTGCGGCCGCTACATCTGCCCCGACTGCATGCGCGCTGCCGCCGTCGGGCACCAGTGCGTCGAGTGCGTCGACGAGGGCGCCAAGTCCGTGCGCGCACCACGCACCCAGTTCGGTGGGGTCGCCCGGCAGGGCGCACCGGTGCTCACCTACACGCTCATCGCGCTGAACGTGCTGATGTTCGTGCTGCAGATGGCCGTCCACAACCTGACCGACGACCTGACGTTGTGGCCCAACGGCGTTGCGGTCTATGACCAGTACTACCGGCTGGGGACGTCGATGTTCCTGCACTACGGCGCCGCGCATCTGCTGTTCAACATGTGGGCGTTGTATGTGGTGGGGCCGCCGCTTGAGGGCTGGCTGGGCCGGCTGCGGTTCGGCGTGCTATATGCGCTGAGCGGGCTCGGCGGGTCGGTGCTGGTCTATCTGCTGTCTGCGCCCAACACCCCGACGGCCGGTGCCTCAGGCGCGATCTTCGGTCTGTTCGGTGCGGTCTTCGTGGTGGCCCGGCGGCTCAATCTCGACGTGAAATGGGTGGCCGTGGTCATCGGCATCAACCTGGTGTTCACGTTCGTCGGGCCGGCGCTCGGCACGGGGGCGATCAGCTGGCAGGGCCATCTCGGCGGCCTGGTGACCGGCGCGGCGATCGCCGCGGCTTTCGTCTACCCGCCACGCAAGCAGCGCACCGCGGTGCAGGCCGCGGCTTCGGTCGCGGCCCTCGTGCTGTTCGCGGGATTGGTCTTCTGGCGCACCGGCAGCCTGCTCACGTCGCTCGGGCTGACCTGACGGCTAGATCGCCGCGCCCGGGTTCAGGATGTTGTCCGGGTCGAGTGCCTGCTTGATCCGCTGGTTGAGCGCCATGGCGTCGGGCCCGATCTGACCGGCCAGCCAGGGCCGCTTCAATCGGCCGACCCCGTGCTCACCCGTGATGGTGCCGCCAAGCCCGATGGCCAGATCCATGATCTCGCCGAACGCGAGCTCGGCGCGACGCGCCATGTCGGCATCGGCCGGGTCGAACACGATCAAGGGGTGCGTGTTGCCGTCGCCGGCATGCGCGATGACCGAGATCAGCAGATCGCGCTCGGCGGCGATCTTCGCGACGCCGCTCACCAGATCGGCCAGCGCGGGCAGCGGCACCCCGACATCTTCGAGCAGCAGTGAGCCCTTGGCCTCGACCGCAGGGATCGCGAACCGGCGGGCCGCGACGAACGCCTCGCCCTCGGTCGGGTCGGACGTCGAGAACACCTCTGTGGCACCGTATTCGGTGAACACCGCGGCCATGAACTCGGCGTCGTCGGCACCGGCCGCGCCCCGGTCGTCGGAGGCGGCCACCAACATCGCGGCGGCCGTCCGGTCCAGGCCCATGCGCAGTTTGTCCTCGACCGCGTTGATGGCCGCGGCGTCCATGAACTCCAGCATCGACGGCCGGATCTTGCCGGTGATCTTGACGACCGCGCTGGCCGCCGCCGCCACGGAGTCGAAGGTGGCCACCACGGTGCACGGCGAATGCTGCGGCGGCAACAGCCGCAGCGTCACTTCGGTGACGACGCCGAGCGTGCCCTCGCTGCCGACGAACAGTTTCGTGAGGCTCAGGCCCGCAACGTCTTTCAGGCGTGGGCCGCCGAGCCGCACCGCGGTGCCGTCGGCAAGCACCACCTGCAGGCCCAGCACGTAGTCGGTGGTGACGCCGTACTTGACGCAGCACAGCCCGCCCGCGTTGGTGGCGATGTTGCCGCCGATGCTGCAGATCTCGTACGACGACGGATCCGGCGGGTACCAAAGGCCGTGCTCGGCGACGGCCTTCTTGACTTCGGCGTTGAGCAGCCCCGGCTGTACGACGGCCGTGCGGGTGACGGTGTCGACCGTGATGTCGCGCATCTTCTCGGTGGACAGCACGATGCCGCCGTCGAGCGCCGTGGCGCCGCCGGACAGCCCGGTTCCGGCGCCACGCGGAACCACGGCCACCTTGTGCGCGGTCGCCCAGCGCATCACGGTCTGCACTTCCTCGGTGCGGTACGGGCGGACCACGGCAAGCGGTGTACCCGCGGCCGGGTCGGCGGCCCGGTCCTGCCGGTAGGACGCCAGGATGTCGGGGTCGGTGACGACGACACCCTCGGGCAGTTCGGCGATCAGCTCTGACAGCACATTTGTGATCCTAGGGCGGCCGGTCGGGTCTGCGGCGAGGGCGCGGGGCACTCGCACTTTCCCGCCCCGGCCGCAGGGTCAGTGACGCGTGTCGGAGTCCAGCTGCCGCAGCGCGGGCAGTGCTATCGCGACCAGGCCGAGCACCAGCATGGGCAGCGACAACGCCAGGAAGGTCGCGTGCAGCCCGGCGGCGTCGGCCAGCGGTCCGGCCACCACCAGACCCAGCGGGCCCGCGGCGTAGGCGAGCGATCCCATCACACCGACCACGCGCCCGCGCAGGTGTGAGGGCGCCTTGGTCTGCATGACGTAGTTGTAGATCGGCGCGATCGGTCCGTAGACGAACCCGACGATCGCGCACAGCACCAGGATCAGCGGCAGCGGCGGCAGGAACGCGATGACCGTCATCGCCACTCCCAGGGTGATCACCGCGATCAGCATCGTGGCCCGGCGGCTCAGGTACTTCGACATCACCGCGTAGCCGAGCGCGCCGACGAGTCCGCCGATGCTCAACGCCATCAGCACCCACCCCAGTTGCGCGGGCTCGTTGCGGTCGGTGAAGTACTTCGGGAACAGCACGCTCTCCATCGGCATGTACAGCCCCGTCGCGACCAGGTCGACGATCGCCAGCGTGCGCAACACCGGGGTGTGCCACACGAATCTGAGCCCTTCGACGATTCCGGACCACACCCCTTCGGGCAGCTCGGTACGGTCGGGCTGGCCTGCGCCCTCGAGCCGCAGCATCGAGATGGCCGCGATGGAGAAGCCGAACGCCGCGGCGGTCACCCACATGGTGTTGATGCCGCCGAGCGTGGCGATGAGCAGGCCGCCGATGCCGGGCCCGACGATGTAGGCCAGGTTGAACACGGCCTCGTAGACACTGTTGGCGTGGTCCAGGGTCCACCCGGCGCGGCCCGCGGCCTCGGGCAGCATGGTCTCGCGCGCGGTCATCCCGGCGGGGTCGAAGAACGCGCCGAACGCGGCCAGCACCGCGAGCACCGCGACGTTGATCGCCTCGACCCCGAACGCCAGGGACAGTGCCGGGACGGCCGCGACCGACAGCGCCGAGAGCAGATCCGACAGCATCGAGACCCGGCGCCGGCCGAGGTAATCAACCGCAGCCCCGGCGATCAGGGTGGCTACCAGCAGTGGCAGCGTTCCTGCCATCGCGACGATCGATGCGTCGAGGGCGGATCCGTTGCGCTGCAACACGAGCCACGGAAACGCCACGATCGATATGCCGTTGCCCGCACCGGCCATCAGCGCGGCGAACAGGATCAGCAGCAGCGGGCCGCGTTTGGTGTCGGTCATGGTTTCGGGCCGAATCTAACAGCGCGTCCCTGCCGTTCGCGACGGAATTTGCGGCACAGTGATCGGATGCCTCAGCTGCGCCACCCTAGGACCGGGGAGCTCTTCGCATCACCCGTGCCCGCCGGGTCGGGCTGGCCCGGCGACCCGGCCACCGCGGACACCCCGGTCGCGAAGACCGCCGCGCAGGTACGGCGGCGCGCCGCCGCGGTGACCGAGATCGACGAGCTCGACGCGTTGGTGTCGGTGTGCCGGGCCTGCCCCCGGCTGGTCGCGTGGCGTGAGGAAGTTGCCGTCGTCAAGCGCAAATCCTTTGCCGATCAACCGTATTGGGGTCGCCCCGCAACGGGGTTCGGTTCACAGCGGCCGCGCATCTTCATCGTCGGCCTGGCGCCCGCCGCGCAGGGTGCCAACCGCACCGGCCGCGTGTTCACCGGCGACCGTTCGGGGGACTTCCTGTTCGCCGCGCTGCACCGGACCGGTCTGGCGAACCAGGCCCAGAGCCTGGACGCCGCCGACGGCCTGCGGTTGATCGACACCAGAATGGCCGCCGCGGTGCGCTGCGCACCGCCCGCCAACGCGCCGACCCCCGACGAACGTTCGACCTGCGCGCCGTGGCTCGACGCCGAATGGCGGCTGGTGGGTCCGCACGTGCGGGTGATCGTGGCCCTGGGCGGGTTCGCATGGCGGGCCGCGCTCGAGATGGCCGGCGCCGCGGTCAGGCCTGCGCCGAAGTTCGGCCATGGTGCGACGGCGACGATCACGACGCCGTTCGGCCAGGTCACGCTGCTCGGCTGCTTCCACCCGAGCCAGCAGAACACCTTCACGGGCCGGCTCACCCCGGCGATGCTCGATGACATCTTCGTCACTGCGATACGGCTGGGGAACGAACCCGCCGGGTCATGACGTTGACGCTGTCATGCGCCTTTCTGTCCTCGACCTTGTTCCGGTGCGTACCGACCAGACCACGGCCGACGCGCTGACGGCCACCACGCATCTCGCGCAGACCGCCGACCGGCTGGGCTACACCCGCTATTGGATCGCCGAGCACCACAACATGCCTGCCGTGGCGGCCACCAGCCCGCCCGTGTTGATCGCGCATCTCGCGGCCCATACGGCGCAGTTGCGGTTGGGCTCGGGTGGTGTGATGCTGCCCAATCACGCACCGTTGGCCGTCGCGGAACAGTTCGCGTTGCTGGAGGCCGCGCACCCGGGTCGCATCGACCTCGGCATCGGCCGGGCGCCCGGCTCCGACCCGGTCACATCGTTGGCGTTGCGCGGCGCGGCCGGTCGCGACGAGCGCGACATCGAAGCGTTCCCGCAGTATCTCGACGACGTGGTCGCGCTGATGGGCGCGCGCGGGGTTCGGGTGCCGTTGCCGCGGGATCTGTTGCGCGAGAACTACGTTCTGAAGGCCACGCCCGTCGCGGTCACCGAGCCGCGGATGTGGTTGCTCGGCTCGTCGATGTATTCGGCGCATCTGGCCGCCGCCAAGGGCCTGCCGTACGTGTTCGCGCATCACTTCTCCGGGCATGGCACGGCCGAGGCGCTGGCCGTCTACCGCGACGAGTTCCAGCCCTCCGAGCTGGCCGCCGAGCCGGTGACGTTCCTGACGGTCAATGCCGTGGTGGCCGAGACCAGTGAAGAGGCCGAGGCGCTGATCCTGCCGCAGTTGCAGATGATGGGCCGGCTGCGCACCGGCCAGCCGCTCGGGCCTTTGGATCTGGTCGAGGATGCCGAAGCGACCACCATGACTCCGCAGGCGCAGGCCATTGTGGCCGCCGGACTGCAACGTGCGGTGGTCGGTTCACCGACCGAGGCCGCCGATCAGGTACGCGCGTTGGCCGAGGAGTTCGGCGTCGACGAGGTCATGGTCAACCCCGTGGCGTCTGCGCGGCGCGGGGCCGACCCGGCGACCGCGACAGCGCGCGACACGACGCTGGAACTGCTGGCCAAAGAGCTGTTCTAGGCGGTCACGACGGCGGTCGTAAGCTGGCGACGTGACTGATCGCCCACAGGACACTGGTCGCTCGCTACCGCCTCGTCCTGGGATGACCGGCCGTTCGCCGCTGCCGCAGTATCCGCCCATCGCCCCACCCGCCGATCACCAACGGAGTCGACTGGTGCCCGCGGGCGTCGTGCTGGCGCTGCTTCTCGCGGTGTCAGCGCTCGTCATCTCGCTGGTCTCGCTCGGCCGGGACGAGCCGGCACCCGCCGCCGCCCCTGCCACGGACACCGCGGCGCCGCAGGTCGCCACCACCGACGCCGACCGGGCTCTGTGCCAGGCCATCGCACCACTGATGAAGGAGAACGACGACCGCAGCAACGGCTTTCTCGGCAGCGGCGATCCGGGCTCGCCGCAACAGACCGAGGCGTTGCCGGGCTTCGTCACCGACACCCAGGATTGGGCGCGCCGCACCCAGGAAGTGCTCGACGCGCATGCCACCCCGCCACGGTTCATGACCCGCGCGCTGCAGCGCTACATCGACGATATGCAGCTGTTTGTGGCGAGTGTGCGGCCCGGCCCCGGAACCCCGTACGACGAGGCGGCGTGGACCGACAGCATCGTCGCCTACGGCGGTCCGCTGTCGGTATGCCAGGCGCTCGGCGTTCAGTGGTAGCCGGCCGTCACATCTAAGGCACCAGCGGTATCCACAGGCCGTACAACCAGAAACCCCACTGGTAGAACCCCGGATCCCAGATGGGCACGACGCGATAGCCCCAATAGGTGAACGGGGGTGGCGGCGGGCCGAACCGCGGAGGCAGTGGGCCGAACCGCGGGGGCGGTGGCGGTGGTCCCCAACCCCACGGCGCCGGGCCATGGCCCCACGGCGGCGGACCGCCCCGCCACGGTGGGGGCGCGAGGTAGATGCGCAGGCCGTGCCGATCGAGCCGGAAATCCAGCGGCGCGATCAATCGCAGGCTCAGCCGCAAGTCGGCGGCGGGTCGGCCCGGTGCCCGGAAATGGATGCGGAATTTCGGGCGGAAGTCCGCTGGCGCGCGGCCGGGCCACTTGAAATCGACCTTTATCTCGCCGCGCGGGCCACGCGGATCGAAGCGGAACATCCCCCGGAAGTCGGCGGCCGGGCGGCCGGGCCACTTGAAATTCACCTTGATGTCGCCGTGCTTCTGAGGCGGATGCAGGTTCACCCGGAAGCCGCCGCGAGCATCGGCCGCGATCCGTCCGGGCAGCTTCACGCCGACGCGCACGTCGCCTTTGGGCGGTTTGGGCAGCGGGAAGTCGACGCGCAGCTTGCCTGGGATCCGCTCGGGATCGGGAAGGTCGATCTTCGGGGCTTTGGGCAGATCGATCTTGGGTGCTTTCGGGACGGCGATGTCGGGAGCCTTGGGCAGATCGATCTTGGGTGCCTTCGGGAGGTCGGGTTTGGGCGCCTGCGGCACATCCACTTTCGGTGGTTTGGGCAGATCGACACCGGGGGCTTGCGGTACGTCGATCTTGGGTGCCTTGGGCACATCGACCTTGGGCGCCTTCGCGCCGCCGTCGTCAGGCTTCTGCGGGCCCCCGCCACCGCCCCCACCCTTGGGTGGCTTGGGCCCGCCGCACTCGACGCCGGGCGGACACGGTGAAGCGTTGGCAATACCCGGACCAACGGGGTAGCCGTCAGCACCAGAGGGTGCAACGCCGACAATTCCTAGTGCCGCTACGGCCGCCCCCGCAGCCAACCGCCTCAGATACATGAGAAGCCTGTTCGGTGACCTTGATTCGATAGCACCCCGCCCAGGCCATGCTATCGCGCGGTCAGCACGATCACCGGAATCGGGCGTGATGTCCGATCCGCCCGCCGGTCGCCTGGTACACCTTGTCGTGCAGCATCAACATCGGCAGACCGATGTAGCGCTCCCACCATGGCATGCTCATGGGCTCAATCCTGCTCGGCGGTGTCCAGTTGCGCCAACGCCGCGCGCAGCAGCCGGCCGGACTCCTCGCGGTCCGGATCGCGGCGCAACACCATGCCCTTGGCGAACGAGAGCTTGTCGCCGTTGCGCCGGGGAACCACATGCAGGTGGATGTGGAACACGGTCTGGAACGCGGCCTTGCCGTCGTTGATGACGAGATTGTTGCCGTCGGCGTGCAGACCGGATCCTCGGGCCGCCCGGGCGATCCGCTGCCCGATGGCCGCCATCGCCGCGACGGTTTCCGGGGGCGTATCGGTCAGATCGACGGTGTGCTTCTTGGGGATCACGAGCGCATGGCCCCGGGTGAAGGGCCGGATGTCGAGGATCCCGAGGTAGTCGTCGTCTTCGTGGATCCGGATGGCCGGGGCCTCGCCGGCGACGATGGCGCAGAACACGCATGACATCCCGCCACGTTAACGCCGTGCCCGAAAGGGCAGCCGATGGCGTCGATCAATTCGCCGTTCATCCGTTGCCTGGATGAACACCTCCCACTTTTCGGCAAAGAGCGAGTACCTTCTCGGTATGGCTTGCACGACCGTCAAAATTGCACCACAACCGGTGTTGATGAGTCTGAAGGCGACGCGCGACGCGCGGCATCGCAATGTCGTCATGTTCGACGCGGCGGTTGCCCGATGAACCTGTTGGCGGAGGCGCTGAGCGCGCGCCTCGGCACCAGTCCGCAGCATCTGGTTCTGCTCGAAGACGGGGTGTGGGTCCGCTATCCATGGCAGGAAATCCTGGCGCGGGCGCAGAACAGTGCCGAGCGGCTGCTCGACGACGAGGTCACGCGCGTGGGCCTGGTCGGAGAGCCCACGGCGGATCTCGTGTCGGCGATCATCGGGGCATTCCTCGCGGGCACGTCGGTGTCGATCCTGCCGGGGCCGGTGCGTGGTGCCGAGGCCTCGCAGTGGGCGTCCAACACGCTGAACCGGTTTCGCGGTATCGGTGTGCAGTGCGTGCTGAGTCAGGGGAGCTATCTGGAACGCCTCACCGGGATCGCCGACACACCGCGCGTCGTCGACCTCACGGGATTCGTTCCCGCGCAACGCTGCACGCCGTTCACAGTGCCGCAGGCCGACGCCCCGATCGCGGTCCTGCAGGGGACCGCGGGCTCGACGGGCTTGCCGCGGAGTGTGAAGATCTCGCCGGCCGCGATGCTGGCCAACCTGAGTGGGATCAACGAGCGGACCGGGGTCACCGGTGCCGACGTCGGATGCTCGTGGTTGCCGCTGTATCACGATATGGGGCTGAGCTTCCTGATCGCCGGTGCGCTGGCGGGTGTCGAGGTGTGGCAGGCGCCCACGTCGGCGTTCCAATCGTCGCCCTTCCGGTGGCTGAACTGGCTCAGCGACAGCCGGGCCACCCTCACTGCGGCGCCGAACATGGCCTACGGCATGATCGGCAAGTACTCCCGCCGGGTGGCCGATGTCGACCTGAGTTCGCTCCGCTTCGCACTCAACGGCGGTGAACCGGTCGACTGCGAGCTGACCGAGCGTTTCGCGGTGGAGATGGCCCGCTTCGGGTTCTCCGCCGACGCGCTTTCGCCTTCCTACGGCCTGGCTGAATCAACCTGTGCGGTGACCATTCCCGAGCCCGGTGACGGCCTCCGGGTCGACGAGACCGTGTTCCTCACCGACGAAGGAGCCACGCCGCGGCGGCACGCGATGCTCGGCCATGCGTTGCCCGGCATGGAGGTGCGCATCGAACCGCACGCCGACACGTCGGTGGAGGTCACCGACCGGGAGATCGGCGAAATCGTCATCAGGGGTTCGTCGATGATGACGGGTTATCTCGGCGAGGAACCCCTGCGGGACGGTGAATGGTTTCACACCGGCGATCTCGGCTATTTCGTCGACGGTGCCCTCGTGGTGTGTGGGCGCGCCAAAGAGATCATCACGGTGGCCGGCCGCAACGTGTTTCCCGCCGAGGTCGAACAGATCGCCGCGCAGGTGCCGGGCATGCGCGAAGGCGCCGTGGCCGCCGTCGGCGTCGGGGAGGGCTCGATCCGGCCCAGCCTTGTGATCGTCGCCGAGTTCCGCGGCCCCGACGAGGACGGGACCAGGGCACTGGTCACGCAACAGGTGGCGTCGGGGTGTGGTGTCGTGCCCGCCGACGTGGTGTTCGTGAAACCCGGTGCGCTGCCCCGCACGTCGTCAGGCAAGCTGCGGCGGCTCGAGGTCAAACGCACCCTCGTCACTGACTACTCGCCCACTCCGCGAGCCGACGCTCCTGCTCCTCCGGCGTGATGTCCTCCACGCGGGTCATCACGGTCCAGCGCCGCCCGAACGGGTCGATGATCGACGCGAAGCGGTCGCCCGTCACGAACGTCTGGATCGGCTCGCGGATGGTGGCGCCTGCCGCTTCGGCACGTGCCACCACGGCGTCGGCGTCGGCACAGTAGAACGCGATCGATCCGGTGGCGAACGCGTCCTTGTCGGGTGCGGCCAGCTGGTAGGCATCCTGTGGATCACCCAGTTGGAGACGCCCGGTGCCGAAGTCGAGTTCAGCGTGCGCGACGGTGCCGTCCGGTCCGTCCATTCTGCTGACCAACGTGGCGCCGAACACCTTCTCGTAGAAGTCGATGGCCGCCGCGGCGCCGTCGATGCACAGGAACGGGGTCAGGCTCGTGTAGCCCTCGGGAATCGGTGTGACGCTCATGTCCGCCAGTTTCGTAGCCTTGGGGTGATGCCCGCTTGGAAAAACGCGCCAGTGCGCGGCGTGGTCGGCCGGGCCGGCAGCGCCGCGGAATTCACGCTGCAACGCTGGATGCCTGCGGCCGAAGCCGCCCGCTTCGTCGAACATCTCTGGTCGGTCAGCTGGGATCGGACGGGCCAGGAACCGTTCGACAACACCGTGATCACCTTCCCGGCCATGCACATCACCAGGGAATGGGGCGATGACGGTGTCCGCCACGGCCATCCGCTACCCAGCACGCTCGTGCACGGGGTGGTACCGCGGGTGTTCCGGATCGCCATCGAGGGGCGCGGCGCCGTGGTCGGCGCGAGGTTTCTGCCCGGCGGGTTCACCGCGCGCTTCGGCGGCGACGCCGCAGCCATGACCGGGCGCGTGGAACCTGTCGACGATCAATTGTTCGGGGCGCCACTCGTTCTCGGTGACGATGTCGACGCCGTGCGGGCTGGTTTGGAATCCGCCATCGGGGCGTACACCGGTTCGCTCGACCCGACGTATCAACGTCTCGTTCCGTTGCTCGAGCGGATGCGTGACGACGGCTCTCTGCACCGCGTCGAACAGGTGATGGACCATGCGCCGTGGAGCGTCCGCACCACACAACGTGTGTTCCGGCGCTACGTCGGCGTCCCCGTGAAGTGGGTGCTGTGCCGGTACCGGTTGCAGCAGGCCGCGCTCGAAATCGAGAGCAGGCCCGACACCGATTTCGCCGATCTGGCAGTGCGTCTCGGCTGGTACGACCAGGCCCATTTCAGCAACGACTTCCGGTCCATGCTGGGCTGCACACCGGGGGAGTACGCCAGCAGGCACGGGGCGTGACTCGGTGCCGAACCGGTCTTGTCGCGACGTCGTGAGGCAGACTGGTCCCCATGGCACTCTTTGGTGGCTCCGATGACGATCTCCGGCGGCGGATCGAGGCCCTGGAACGGCGCATCGCAATCCTGGAACGGGCCGCGGGCATTGCGCCGCGACCCTCGCCATCCGGAGAGACGGTCGCGAGCGACATGGTGCGCCAACTCGCGGTGCAGGGCAACAAGATTGCCGCCATCAAGCTGCTGCGCGACGAGACCGGGCTGGGGCTGCGCGAGGCCAAGAACATCGTCGACGGCATCGCCTAACTGCTCAGCTGGCTCCGCCACGCCCTGAGCTTGTCCGCGTACCGCATGGTCTGCGCGGGGCTGGTCGAGGGGAGCCGCACCGTCGGAAGGTGCCCGACGCCGACCAGCCGGCGGAAGTTGGTCTCCGCAGCGGCGCCGTTGAAGAGCACCCGCGCGACGGTCGGGTGTTCAGCGAAGAACGAGGCAAAGTCGTTGGGCACCATGCTGTCCCGCTGGACCGCGGAGTCCAGGCTGCCGATGCGGCGGCACGAGCGCAACACGTCCCACACGGCGACGCCGTGGCCGTGCAGCGATGCCACCCGTTCGGGATACGGCGCCCCGGCGTCGAAGCCGAAGATCTCGCCCGTGATACGCCAGAACGCATTGCGCGGATTGCCGTAGTACTCGTGCGCGGCCAAGGACATCACGCTGGGCATGTTGCCCAGGATCAGCACGCGGGCCCGTGCTCCGACGATCGGTGCCAGCCCGTGCAGCAACTCAGCCATGGCGGCTCAGCAGCTCCGAGACGGTGACGAATCGGTAGCCGTCGGAACGCAATTCGTCGACGATCCGGGGGATGGCGGCTCGCGACGCAGCCCGGCTCGGGTACATGACGTGCAACAGGATGATCGAACCGGGCCGTACCGCGTCGACTGTCTGCGAGACGATGGTGTCGGCGTCAGCCGCGGTCGGGGAGTCGGGTTCGACGTCCCATGTGACGGTGGTACGGCCATGGCCGGCCAAGTAGTGGGGCAGTGCCCACAGCTTCTTGCCGTACGGCGGCCGGAACGTGATGGGGCCCTGATAGCCCGTGGCCCGGATCGCGGTGTCGGTGTGTTCGATCTCGTCGGCGACGGTTGCCGGTGACATCAGCACCATGCGCCGGTGCGAGTAACTGTGGTTGCCGATCTCGTGCCCGGCCGCCGCGATGGACACTCCGTGCTCAGGCGCCTCGGTCAGCTCCCGGCCGGTCAGGTAGAACGTTGCCGGCACCCTGGCCGCGGCGAGAATCCGTAGTATCTCGGGTGTCTCGGCGGTCGGGCCGTCATCGAGCGTCAGCGCAACCACCTTGTCGGAGGTCTGCACCCGGTCCACCAGGGTGCCGGCCAATTGGAAGCTCCTGGAATTGGAGAGCCGGTAACCGCTCGCGACCGCCGTCACCACGACGACCAGCAGCACGGCCAGACCCCACATCCATCGACGCACCCTTGCTGTATACCCGCACACACGCGGGCGCCCCGAACGGAGTGGGGAAATCACGTTCGGGGCGCCATGTCGTGTGGTCGTCAGCTCAGGTGATGGACCTCCTGCAGGCCGTACACCGGCGTTGCCAGCCCCTCGTAGCGGGCCTTGAGCTGCAACGCCAAATACAGTGAGTAATGGCGGGATTGGTGCAGATTGCCGCCGTGGAACCAGAGGTTCTCCTGCTGGGTGGGCTTCCACATGTTGCGCTGCTCGCCCTCCCACGGCCCGGGATCCTTGGTGGTGCCCGAACCGAGGCCCCACACCTTGCCGACCTTGTCGGCGACTTCCTGACCGATCAGGTCGGCGGCCCAGCCGTTCATCGAGCCGAAGCCGGTGGCGTAGACGACGACGTCGGCGGGCAGCTCGGTGCCGTCGGCCAGGATCACCGAATCCTCGGTCAGCCGGTCGACCTCGCCGTGCGCCAGTTTCACACTGCCGTCGGCGATCAGGTCGGACGCGCCGACGTCGATGTAGTAGCCCGAACCGCGACGCAGGTACTTCATGAACAAGCCGGAATCGTCGTCACCGAAGTCCAGTTCGAACCCGGCGGCTTCGAGCCGCGCGTAGAAGTCCTTGTCGCGCCTGCGGATCGCGTCGTAGATGGGCCTCTGGAAGTCGGCCATGATGCGGTAGGGCAGCGACGCGAAGGTCAGGTCGGCCTTCTCGGTGGTCATGCCCGCGGCCACGGCGCGTTCCGAATACAGATCGCCAAGGCCGAGATCCATCAGCGAGTCCGACTTGACGATGTGCGTCGAGGACCGCTGGACCATCGTGACGTCGACGTCGTTCTCGTGCAGTGCCTTGCAGATGTCGTGCGCGGAGTTGTTCGACCCGATCACCACGGCGCGCTTGCCGACGTACTGGTCGGGGCCGGGGTGGTGGCTCGAGTGGTGCTGATCGCCGCGGAACACCTCTTGGCCGGGCAGCGTCGGGATGTTGGGCTTGCCGGACATCCCGGTCGCCAGCACGAGGTGCGCCGGCCGCAACGTCACGCGCTCGCCCTTGCGGTCCACCTCGACGGTCCAGCGCTGCTCGGCCTCGTCGTAGGACGCCGAAACGCACGTGGTCGAACTCCAGTACGGCACCTCCATGACGCGCGTGTAGAACTCGAGCCAGTCGCCGATCTTGTCCTTCGGTGCGAACACCGGCCAGTTGGCCGGGAACGGCAGGTACGGCAGGTGGTCGTACCACACGGGATCGTGCAGGCACAGGGACTTGTAGCGCTTGCGCCACTGGTCGCCGGGCCGCTCGTGCTTGTCGACGACGATCGCGGGCACGCCGAGTTGCCGCAGCCGGGCGCCGAGCGCGATGCCGCCCTGGCCGCCGCCGATCACCACTATGTAGGGCTGCTCCGAGTAGCCGAGCGTGAGCTCCTCGTCGAGGCGCTTCTCGGACCACGACCGGGTGTCGGGATCAGAGCCGTGCACCGCACCGAGCACGCGGGTCGCGCCTTGGCGCTCTTCGTGACCCTTGATCTCCTGCAGTGTCGTGAGCAGGGTCCATGCTTTGTCATCGCGCAGCCGCAGGTGGCCCTTGCCCCGGCCGGTGGCGGTCTCGAATTCGATGAACGCCGAGGTGATGACATGGTCGCCGTCGAAGTCCTCGGTCGGGGTCTCGCGGGTCCGGAACCCGGACGGATCGGTGTCGGCCAGGCGCGCGGTCAGCATGTCGGCGATGCCCTCGTGGCCCTCGACGGTCTTGAGGTTCCACGTGAAGGCAACCAGGTCGCGCCAGAAGCTGTCGGTTGCGAACTTGCCGACGACGCGCTCGATGTCCCGATCGGCGAGTGCGGACTCGAAATCGGCCAGCCAGGCGTCAACCCGTTCCTGCGGTGACAGTGTGGCCAGCGGTGCAGCGGTGGTCTGTGTCATGTGAGTCAGCCCACACCGAGGTCAAGGGGCCCGACAAGGGTTGCACGGGGTTGCAGCGGGCGTGACGTTTTCGTGCGCAAACAAGCCGCAACGTATTGCAACCCTTACGGCGCCACCGGCCGCTGGCCTAGAAACGACCACCATGAAAGCAGCCGTGTACTACGGACCGAACAAGGTCGAAGTCGCCGACGTCCCCGAGCCTGACCCGACCCCCGGCACCGTCAAGATCAAAGTCGGCTTCAACGGAATTTGCGGGACTGACCTGCATGAATACTATGCCGGCCCGATCTTCGTGCCGACTGAGCCGCATCCGCTGACGGGCAGGCAGTTGCCGCTGACCATGGGCCACGAGTTCTCGGGCACTGTGACCGAGGTCGGCGCGGGAGTCACCGATTACGCACCCGGTGATCGGGTCGCGATCGAGCCCATCTACCGGTGCGGCCAGTGCGCGCCGTGCCGGGCAGGCACCTACAACATCTGCCAGCAGATCGGTTTCCACGGCTTGATGTCCGACGGCGGCATGGCCGAATACACCGTCGTCCCCACCAACATGCTGCACCGGTTGCCTGACAACGTCTCGCTCGAACTCGGGGCCCTGGTCGAGCCGATGTCGGTTGCCTACCATGCCGCGACACTCGGTGAGGTCGGCCCGCTGCACACCGCGGTGGTCTTCGGGGCCGGGCCGATCGGTATCGGGCTGTGGTTTGCGCTGCGCGGCAAAGGCCTGGATTCGGTGTTTGTCGCGGAGCCGTCGCCCACCCGCCGGGCGGCGATCGAGGCGCTCGGCGCCAAGACCATCGATCCCACCGTGACCGACGTGCCCGCCTTCATCGCCGATCACACCGACGGCCGCGGCGCGGACGCGGCGTTCGATGCCGCCGGGGTGGCGCCCGCCATCGCCGCGGCCACAGCGTGTGTGGGTGCCCGCAAGCCAACGGTCAGTGTCGCGATCTACGAGAAGCCGTTGGTGACGCCGCTGCTCAACCTCGTGATGAACGAGTCCCGCATCCAGGGGTCGCTGTGCTACACCTCGGCGGACTTCAAGGCGGTCATTGATCTCATGGCGCAGGGGGTGTACGACACGAAGGGATGGGTGACTCCCATCGCGCTCGACGACGTGATCGACGAGGGATTCGAGGCCTTGCACGCCGGAAAGAAGATGAAGGTTCTGGTCGACCCGAACGGAGAAGCATCGTGACACTGGACGGCAAGGTTGCGCTCGTCACCGGCGCGGGCCGGGGGATCGGGCGGGGTATCGCGTTGCGGCTGGCGCGTGACGGCGCCGACGTCGCACTTGTCGACGTGACGGCCGACGGCATCAGTTCGGTTGCCGAGGAGATCGCCGAAATAGGTTCCAAGACAACGACGTTCGTTGCCGATGTGAGTGACCGCGATGCGGTGTACGCAGCGGTGGACCATGCCGCCGCGGCGCTCGGCGGGTTCGATGTGATGGTCAACAACGCAGGCGTGGCGCTCGTCGGCCCCATCGCCGACGTCACGCCGGCCGACATCGCCCGGGTGTGGTCCATCAACGTCGACGGCGTGCTGTGGGGCATCCAGGCCGCCGCGGCCAAGTTCATCGAGCTGGGCAGGCCCGGCAAGATCATCAACGCGTCCTCGATCGCCGGGCACGACGGTTTCGCGATGCTCGGCGTGTACAGCGCCAGCAAGTTCGCGGTGCGTGGGCTGACCCAGGCCGCGGCCAAGGAGTACGCGTCGGCCGGCATCACGGTCAACGCGTACTGCCCCGGCATCGTTGGCACCGACATGTGGGTCGAGATCGACAAGCGGTTCGCCGAACTCACCGGTGCGGCCGAGGGTGAGACGTTCGAGAAGTACGCCGGCGGCATCGCCCTGGGCCGGCCGGAAACCCCTGAAGACGTGGCCGGATTCGTGTCATACCTGGCCGGGCCTGACGCCGATTACATGACCGGTCAAGCCGGCCTGATCGACGGCGGGCTGGTCTATCGGTAGGCCCGCCGTAGCGTGCCGTTGTGATGTGGAGCACAATCGGCAGTGATGGCTGGCTCGTCCGTACCTGAACCCGCGGTGTCGCCCGGAGACGACCCGCGGCGCTACGCCATGTTGTTGTCCGCGGTGTACGACGCGACCATGTCGGGAGACCGAGCCCCCGCGCGTCCCCGCGCGGTGATCGAGGACTCGTGGAACAGGTTGCGCGCCAAGGGGATAAACCCGGACCACCACATCCCGCCCCGGGTGGAAACCGCGGGTCTCGACTTGCTCAGGCAACAATCCGGGCTCGTGACCGTGCTCGAGGACGTCACGCGCGGGCTCGAATCGGTGATCCAGGAAGGTGACAACATCCTGGTCATCGCCGACGCGCGCGGTCGCGTGCTGTGGCGGTCCGGTTCGCCGCGCGTGCTCGGGCTCGCCGACCGGCTAGGTTTCATCGAGGGCGCGACGTGGAGTGAGAACGCGGTCGGCACCAACGGAATCGGTACGGCGCTGGCCTCGCACCGTGCGGTGCAGATCTTCTCGGCCGAACATTTCCTGCGCAGCCATCACCCTTGGACGTGTGCCGGCGCACCGATCCGCGACCCGAGAACCGGTCAGGTGATCGGAATCGTCGACGTGTCCGGTCCGGCCGCCACGGTGCACCCGACCACGGTGGCCTTGGTGGACCTGGTGGCCCGGCTCGCCGAATCGCAGCTGCGCGAGGCGCATGACCGTACGTTGAACGTGCTGCGCACGGTCGCCGCACCGATTCTGGCCAGGGTCGGCAGCCCGGCACTCGCGGTCGACACCGAGGGCTGGGTGGCCGCCGTGGATTCGTTGCCGCTGCACAATCGGATCCTGTTGCCGGAGAACGGTTTACCCGGACGCGTGTGGATCCCGCCGTTGGGCATGTGCGACGTGGAGTCGTTGCCGGGTGGCTGGCTGGTGCGGGTCGCCGACGATGCCGAGTCCACGGCGGCGCCGTCGCGGGTCATCCTCGACCTGCGCGACGGTGAACCGTCGCTCGAGATGGCCGGGCAGTTCGGCAATTGGCGGCGCAGCATCTCGAGCAGGCACGCCGAGATCCTGCTCGTGCTGGCGACCAACCAGCAGGGCCGGTCGGCGCCGGAACTGGCCGAGGATCTCTACGGCGACCGGTCCCGTGTCGTGACCGTGCGGGCCGAAATGTCGCGCCTGCGTAAGCAGTTCGTGGGCCTGGTGGCCGGCAAGCCGTACCGCTTCGGGGATTCGGTGGTGGTCGACGTCCGTTATCCTCAGGACATGTCGTCGCTCCTGATCTCGTCAACGGCACCTGCGGTTCATGCGGTGCGCGGGACGCGTTGACTGGCGTGCCGGAACAGCTCAGCCCCGCAGAGCTCGAGGCTTCGGGTCTGCTCGACGGTCTGGACGAGCGCACGCGCACGGAGCGCATCGAGCTGATCCCGTGGTTGCTGGACCGTGGCGTGACGGTCGAGCAGATCCGCAACGAGATCGCGCCGATGCTGCTCGCGCCGCGCCGGCTGGTCGGTGACGACGGCAGCTACGTCTCGGCACGTGAGATCAGCGAGAAGACCGGCATCGATCTCGAGCTGCTCCAGCGCATGCAGCGGGCGATGGGCCTGCCGACCGTCGACGATCCGGACGCCGCGGTGCACCTGCGGGCCGACGCCGAAGCGGTGTCGTTCGCGCAGCGGTTCATCGAGATGGGCATCGAGCCCGACCAGATCGTGCAGATCACCCGCATGCTGGCAGAGGGCCTCGGCCGGGCCGCCGAGGTCATGCGGTACGCCGCACTCGCCGCGGTGCTGCGGCCCGGTGCGACGGAGCTGGAGATCGCCGAGGGCTCCGAAGAGCTGGTGGCCGAAGTGGTTCCGCTGCTCGGGCCCATGATCTCCGACATGCTGTTCGTGCAGCTGCGCCACGCGATGGCGAACGAGGCCGTCAACGCCTCGGAGCGGGCCGAGGGCTTGCCGCTGCCGGGGGCCCGGTCGGTCACCGTCGCCTTCGCCGATCTGGTCGGATTCACCCGATTGGGTGAGGCCGTTCCACCGGAAGACCTTGAGCGGCTGGCGAATCGGCTTGCCGAGGCCGCACGCGACGTCGCCGTCGGGCCGGTCCGGCTGATCAAGACCATCGGCGACGCGGTGATGTTCGTCAGTACCGATCCGGTGGCTTTGCTGGACGCTGCGCTGGCCTTGGTGGCGGTCACCGAAACCGATGACGACTTCCCGCGATTGCGCGTGGGCCTCGCGACGGGCATGGCGGTGAGCCGGGCCGGTGACTGGTTCGGCAGCCCGGTGAATCTGGCCAGCCGCGTCACGGGTGCGGCGCGGCCGGGCACGGTGCTGGTGGCGGAGTCCGCGCGCGAAGCCATCGGCGCCGCGGACGCGTTCACGTGGTCGTTCGCCGGGGCCCGGCACCTCAAAGGCATCAAAGGCGACGTGAAACTGTTCCGTGCGCGCCGCGCTGTTTCCTGACTCGGCCGGACGAGCGGGCTGTGGCCTTTATCGAATCTTCACAGAACCTCTAGTCCCGCCACATGGCACGTGCGGCAGGCTCGGTATCGAGATACCCGAGACCGGTAGCTGAGAGGAACAGCACACAAAATGTGGACGTGGAAGCAGACAACCCTGATGGGCGCCGGCGCACTCGTGGCGGTGGCCGTCACGGCAGGCTGTAGTGGCAACTCCGACCAGGCCGCGCCGTCGCCGAGCCCGTCGGCCGCCGCGAGCAGTTCGCTGGCGCCGACCACGGCATCGCAGGACCAGGCGCACAACGACGCCGATGTGATGTTTGCCCAGCACATGATCCCGCACCATCAGCAGGCGGTCGAGATGAGCGACATGCTGCTGGGCAAGCAGGGCATCGACAAGCGCGTCACCGATCTGGCCACCCAGATCAAGGCGGCGCAGGGCCCCGAGATCGAGCAGATGCAGGGCTGGCTCAAGCAGTGGGGCAACCCGCCCATGCCGCCGATGTCGTCCATGCCGTCAGGGGACATGGGCCACGGAAACATGGGCGACATGGGGCACGGCGCGACAGGCGGCGACATGCCCGCGATGCAGGGCATGATGTCAGACGCCGACATGACCGCACTGCAGAACGCCCAGGGCGTCGAGGCCGCCAAACTGTTCCTCACCCAGATGATCGCGCATCACGAGGGTGCGATCACCATGGCCAAGGACGAGATCGAGAAGGGGCAGTACCCCACCGCCGTGCAGATGGCCAAGGCGATCGTGACCACTCAGCAGCAGGAGATCGACACCATGCGGAACATTCTGGGTACGCTTTAGCGGCCCGGCAGGGTGATCGTGAACGTGGTTCCCGTTCCCGGCCCGGCACTGGTCGCCGCGATATGGCCGCCATGCGCTTCGACCAGCGCCTTGGTGATGGCCAGCCCGAGACCTGAGCCGCCGCGGTCACGGTCGCGTGCGGTGTCCGTGCGATAGAAGCGCTCGAACACGTTCGGCAGATGATCGGCACTGATGCCGTCGCCCGAGTCGGTGACGGTGAGCCTGACGGTCGCGCCGTCGGCGGCGGCGCCGATCTCGACGAGCCCGCCTGCCGGAGTATGGCGCAACGCGTTGTCGAGCAGGTTGTCCAGTACCTGTGCGAGCCGGTGCCGGTCCGCCCACAACTGTGGCAGCCCAGGGTCCACGTGCGTCGACAGCCCGACGCCCTTGGCGTCGAACCGGTCCTGGGCTGCCGCCGCGGCCGCGCCGACGACGTCGTCGACGGTCACGGTAGCCGGGGTGATCAGGGCCTGGGTTTCCTCGGCCTGCGCGAGCGCGGCGGCGTCGGCGGCGAACCGCACCAGCCGGTGGGTCTGTTGCCGCAGCATCGCCACCGTTTCGGGGTCCAGGGTGCGCACACCGTCCTCGACCGCCTCGAAGTACGCCTCCAACACTGCGACGGGAGTTCGGATCTCATGTGCCAGGTCGGCGAACAGGCGGCGGCGGCTCGCGTCCACGGCTTCCAGCCGTCCCGCCATCTGGTTGAAAGAGCGGGTCAGGGAATCGAAATCGTCGCCGAGGTGGGCCGGCGGAACCCGGGAGTCGTAGTGGCCGTTGGCAATTGCGGTTGCGGCCGCGGCGACACCGGTGACCGACCGTTGCAGGCGGCGGCTCACGTACCAGGTCACCACGAGCGCCGCGAGCACCGCGACGCACAATGCGACGCCGATCGAGATCACCGTCGCGTAGACATAGGCCTCTTCCGCGTGCATCTGCTCGGCAGAGTCGCCGGACACCCCGGCGCGGTGCAGGTGCTCCCGGAACAGCGGTGGCCCGACGACGGCGGCCACCAGGCCGGTGGTACCTGCGCCCGCCGCGAGCACGAGGGCCTGGGCGAGCAGCAGTCTGGCCCCCAGGCCGGGCCGTTTCCGCAACCGCGGGGCCGTCACCGTCCCGAACCCATCCGGTATCCGACACCGCGCACGGTGATCACGTACTGCGGGTCGGCCGGGTCGTCGCCGAGCTTGCGGCGCAGGTGACCGATGTGGACGTCCACGAGGTGCTCATTGCCGACATATGTCGGCTCCCAGACCGTTTCGAGGAGTTGACGCCGGCTCAACACCACGCCTGGCCGGGCCGACAATGCGGCAAGAACGTCGAACTCCGTGCGGGTCAACAGGATCGGTTCGTCGTCGATGAACACCTGGCGTCCGTCCACGTCGATCCGCAGCGCGCCGAACCGGCGTTCGTCGGCCGCGGGTGCCGCATTGCGTGGCCTGCGCAACATCGCGCGGACCCGCGCGACCAGTTCGCGCGGGCTGAACGGCTTGGTCATGTAGTCGTCGGCTCCCACGGACAGGCCCACGATGGTGTCGACCTCGGTGTCGCGGGCGGTCAGCATCACGACATACGCGTCGGAGAAGGTACGCAACTGGCGGCACACCTCGACGCCGTCGATGCCGGGCAGGCCGAGGTCGAGAACCACCACGTCGGGATCGATGTCGCGGGCAAGCCGGACGCCGTC
Source organism: Mycolicibacterium mageritense (assembly GCF_010727475.1). NCBI lineage: Bacteria > Bacillati > Actinomycetota > Actinomycetes > Mycobacteriales > Mycobacteriaceae > Mycobacterium > Mycolicibacterium mageritense. Next base: position 309,275 of record NZ_AP022567.1, on the reverse strand, counting down.
GTGCCCGTCGTGGGCGACCGTGACGTCGAACTGTTCGCGGGTGAGGTAGCTGGCGATGACGCCGGCGAGGGCCTCCTCGTCGTCGACGACGAGGGCCCGGTAGCCGGCAGATGTTCGGTCCACTGTGACATCGTGCACCAGACCACCGATTGATACCCTAGGGGGGTATAGTATGAATGCGACAGCGACAGTCGACGGGAGAAAGGGCCCGCATGAGCGATCCGACCAGCACAGTGACGGTCACCGTGAGTGGAATGACCTGCGGACATTGCGTTTCCTCGGTGCGTGAGGAGATCGGCGGCATCCCCGGCGTCACGGCCGTGGACGTCGATCTGGCGAGCGGCCGCGTCACGATCGCCAGCGAGGGCGCGGTCGATCAGGGCGCGATCAAAGAGGCCGTAGAAGAAGCCGGCTACGAACTCGCCGGCTGAAGACACAACGAGAGGATCTGACCGTGACCGCCGCCCAGAAGATCGCCGCGTTCGCCGCCGCACTCGCGGTGGTGTTCGCCGCCGCGCTCGGCGTCGGCGCACTCGTGGGCGGCGCCCCCACGGCGCCCGCCACGCACGCCGAGGTGCCTGTTCCCGAAGCCGCAGAACCGGCGCTGCCCGCGGGCCTGGCCGCCACCCAGGACGGCTACACCCTGCAGCTCGGCCAGACGATCGTGCCGTCGGGTGCCGCGGTGCCGCTGACGTTCCGCGTCACCGACCCGTCTGGTGCGACGGTCACCGACTTTGTCGACAGTCATGAGAAGCAACTGCACCTGATCGTGGTGCGGCGTGACCTGACCGGATATCAACACGTGCACCCGGTGCTCGACAGTTCGGGCACCTGGAGCGTGCCACTGAACCTGCGCGAAGCCGGGGCCTACCGGGTGTTCGCCGACTTCGTCCCCGCCGGTGGACCGGCGCTCACACTGGGCACCGACCTGCAGGTGGCGGGCCGGTACGACCCGCAACCGCTGCCGGCCGCGGCCTCGACCGCGACGGTCGACGGATACACCGTGACGCTGACCGGTGTGGCGGCGGCCGGCGAACCCTCGGAACTGACCCTGTCGGTGAGCCGGGCCGGTAAGCCCGTCACCGACCTGCAGCCCTACCTCGGCGCATACGGGCATCTCGTGGCGCTGCGCGCGTCCGACCTGGCGTACCTGCACGTGCATCCCATGGGTGAGCCCGGCGACGGCACCCCGGCCGGTCCCGGCATCGGCTTCCACACGGCGTTCGCGAGCCCGGGCGAGTACCGGTTGTATCTCGACTTCAAGCACGGCGACGTGGTGCGCACCGCAGAGTTCACCGTTGCGGTACCGCGGGCGACGCAACCTGCGACGGCGCCGTCGGCGCCCGCGCCTGCCGACGGCCATGGACACTGAGCGACAGGAGACATCATGAGCACAGCGACCGAGCATGTCGAACTGCAGATCGGTGGCATGACGTGTGCGTCGTGCGCGGCGCGCATCGAGAAGAAGCTCAACAAGCTCGATGGCGTCACCGCCACCGTGAACTACGCGACCGAGAAGGCCAGCGTCCGGGTCGCCGGTGAGGTCACCCCCGCGCAACTCATCGAGGTCGTCGAGGGCGCGGGATACACCGCACAGCTGCCGGAGACCGAACCGGAGACCGAGGCGGGTGCGGACGATCCGACGGCCGCGCTGCGCACGCGGCTGATCATCTCGGCCGCGCTCGCGGTTCCGGTCATCGCGATGGCGATGATCCCCGCGCTGCAGTTCACCAACTGGCAATGGCTTTCGCTGACGCTGGCCGCGCCGGTCGTGGTGTGGGGCGCGTGGCCGTTCCACCGGGCCGCGTGGACCAACCTGCGCCACGGCACCGCCACCATGGACACGCTCATCTCGATGGGCACCCTGGCGGCCTTCGGTTGGTCGGTCTACGCGCTGTTCTGGGGCACCGCCGGGGCGGCAGGCATGACGCATCCGTTCACGCTGGCCGTCTCCCGGTCCGACGGCGCCGGCAACATCTACCTCGAGGTCGCGGCCGGTGTAACAACCTTCATCCTGGCCGGCCGCTATTTCGAAGCCAGGTCCAAACGACGCGCCGGGGCCGCGCTCCGCGCGCTGCTGGAACTCGGCGCCAAGGACGTCGCGGTACTCAAAAACGGTACGGAGCAACGTATTCCGGTAGAGCGGCTGGTGGTCGGCGACGAGTTCGTGGTGCGGCCGGGGGAGAAGATCGCGACCGACGGCGTGGTGATCGAGGGCTCCTCGGCGGTCGACGCCTCGATGCTCACCGGGGAATCGGTGCCCGTCGAGGTCGGGCCGGACGATCAGGTGGTCGGTGCCACGGTCAACGTCGGTGGCCGACTCGTGGTGCGCGCCAGCCGAATCGGATCCGACACGCAGCTCGCGCAGATGGCTCAGCTCGTGGAGGAAGCCCAGAACGGCAAGGCGCAGGCACAGCGCCTGGCCGACAAGGTGTCCGGCATCTTCGTGCCCATCGTCATCGCACTCGCGGTGGGCACCCTGGGATTCTGGATCGGCACCGGCGGATCGGTCGCAGCCGCGTTCACGGCGGCGGTCGCGGTGCTCATCATCGCCTGCCCGTGCGCGCTCGGGCTGGCCACTCCGACCGCGCTGTTGGTCGGGACCGGTCGCGGCGCGCAACTCGGGATCCTGATCCGCGGGCCGGAAGTGCTCGAGTCGACGCGGCGTGTCGACACGATCGTGCTCGACAAGACCGGCACCGTGACCACCGGGACCATGACCCTGCTCGACGTCGTCACGGCCGAGGGCGACGACGTCGCCGACGTGCTGCGGCTGGCCGGTGCGCTGGAGAACGCGTCCGAGCATCCGATCGCGCGCGCCATCGCGCACGCCGCGCGCGACAAGGTGGGCGACCTGCCCCCGGTCGAAGATTTCGCCAACATCGAGGGGCTCGGCGTGCAGGGCGTCGTCGACGGCCACGCCGTGGTGGTGGGGCGTCGGCGGTTGCTCGCGGATTGGGCGCAACAGCTGCCCGCAGCGCTCGACGATGCCGTGCGGGCCGCCGAGCAGCAGGGTCGCACCGCCGTTGCGGTCGGCTGGGACGGTCAGGCGCGGGCCGTGCTGGTGGTGGCCGACGCCGTCAAGCCCACGTCACACGACGCCATCACCCAGTTGCGCGGCCTGGGCCTGCGCCCGGTCATGCTCACAGGCGACAACGAGGCGGCCGCCAGAACCATCGCCGAACAAGTTGGTATCGACGACGTTTACGCCGAGGTGCTGCCCAAGGACAAGGTCGACGTGATCAAGCGGCTGCAGGCCGACGGCGCCGTGGTCGCCATGGTGGGCGACGGGGTCAACGATGCTGCCGCGCTCGCGCAGGCCGATCTGGGCCTGGCGATGGGCACCGGGACCGACGCCGCGATCGAGGCGAGCGACCTGACGCTGGTCCGCGGCGACCTGCGGGCCGCGCCCGACGCCATCCGGCTTTCCCGCAGAACCCTGGCGACCATCAAGGGAAATCTGTTCTGGGCCTTCGCCTACAACGTCGCTGCGCTGCCACTGGCCGCGGCGGGCCTGCTCAATCCCATGCTCGCAGGCGCGGCCATGGCGTTCTCGTCGGTGTTCGTGGTGAGCAACAGCCTGCGGCTACGGCGATTCCGGTGATCGTGCCCCGACTGCCACGATTGGTGGCCGTGCTGGCGATCGCGGCGTGGGCGGGCGTGCTGGCCGGGCAGTGGCAGGCGGCCGGCCACGACCGGCCGGTACACCTGCCGCACGCCGTCTCGGCCGCGATCGACCCAGGCAGCGCGGTGCTGGTGGACCATCCGCACGCCGGTGACGGTTCGACACCGCACGCACCCGACAGTTTCACCGCCGCGGTGCTGCCCCGGGCCACCGTCACCGCGGCCGCGCTGCTTGCGGTGGCGTTCGTCGTGGGCTGCGTGCTGGTGTGCGGGTGCGCTGCGGTGCGCACGTTGCGAGGGCCACCTGACCATCATGGCGTCCCGCCCGCGGGTCAATCGCTTCTGCTCCGGATCTGTATCGCGCGCCGCTGATCGCAGCGCGAGTCCATCAGCGCGTAATGCGCTGTGGCCCAACGCTGTCCAGCCTATTGCCGCAGGCGCGGCTCCGATACAGAAACGGCGACGCCATGAACCATGTCCTGTCCGCACATTCCTTCCACGTCCTGCGCCGAAACCGCGGGCCCAACACCATGGTCGGCCATACCCCGGCGCTGTGGATCTCCGCTCCGTTCGCCGCCGACGGGCGCGGATTCTGGGCGAAGCTCGAAGGATTCAACCCAGGTGGCATGAAAGACCGGCCCGCGATGCACATGGTCGAGCAGGCCCGGGCCAGGGGAGACCTCAGGCCCGGCGGGCGCATCATCGAATCGACAAGCGGCACCCTGGGTCTCGGGCTGGCCTTCGCGGGCACCGTGTACCACCATCCCGTCACGTTGGTGACAGATCCGGGGCTCGAACCCATCATCGCGCGCATGCTCACGGCGTACGGCGCCGAGGTGTCGATGGTCGCCGAACCGCACCCCAGCGGCGGCTGGCAACAGGCCCGCCGCGACCGGGTCAACGAATTGCTCGCCGCTGACGCGTCCGCCTGGTACCCGGACCAATACAACAATCCCGACAATGTCGAGGCCTACCGGCCGCTCGCGCTCGAACTCAACGCGCAGATCGGTCACGTCGACGTGCTGGTGTGCTCGGTCGGCACCGGCGGGCATTCCGCCGGGATAGCCCGAGTATTGCGCGAGTTCAACCCGCAGATGCGACTGATCGGGGTCGACACCATCGGCTCGACGATCTTCGGTCAGCCCGCCGCGACGCGCGTCATGCGGGGTCTTGGCTCGAGCATCTATCCCCGCAACGTCGACTACGGCGCGTTCGACGAGGTGCACTGGGTCGCACCGGCCGACGCCGTGGCGACATGCCGCACGCTGGCCGCCACGTACTACGCGAGCGGAGGCTGGAGCGTCGGCGCGGTCGGGTTGGTCGCCGGGTGGGCGGCGCGAAACCAGCCGCGCGGCACCACGATCGCCGCGGTCTTCCCCGACGGCCCGCAGCGCTATTTCGACACCGTCTACAACGACGACTACTGCCGGGAGCTCGGGTTGCTCGATCACCGACCGGCCGACGAACCGGAGACGATCGGCGACCCGAACGAGCGCGTCGTGCAGACGTGGACCCGCTGCGAGACCGTCGTCGATCCGATGGCGGTGGCGAAGTGAGCGGTCTCGTCGCACAGTTCCGCAGCTTCGATCTGCCCAGCCGGCTGTTGATGGTCAACCAGTTCGGCATCAACCTCGGCTTCTACATGCTGATGCCCTATCTGGCCGGTTTTCTTGCCGGGCCACTGGGATTGGCGGCGTGGGCGGTGGGCCTGGTCCTCGGTGTTCGCAACTTCTCGCAGCAGGGCATGTTCATCGTCGGCGGCACATTGGCCGACCGGCTCGGCTACAAGCCGCTGATCGTCGCGGGATGTCTGTTGCGCACCGCGGGGTTCGGTCTGCTGGTCTTCGCGGACTCGTTGCCGGTCATGCTGATCGCCTCGGCGGCAACAGGTTTCGCCGGGGCACTGTTCAATCCGGCGGTGCGGGCCTATCTCGCCGCGGATGCGGGCGACCGGCGCGTCGAGGCGTTCGCCACGTTCAACGTGTTCTACCAGGCGGGGATCCTGTTGGGGCCGCTGGTCGGAATGGCCTTGATCGCGTTGGATTTCCGGGTGACCGCCGCGGTGGCCGCTGCGGTGTTCGCGGTGCTGACGGTGGCCCAGCTGCTGGCGCTGCCGCGGCACGCGACCGAACCTGCCGCGCAGCGCGGCTCGGTGCTCGACGACTGGCGCAGCGTCGTGGCCAACCGCTCGTTCCTGATGTTCGCGGCGGCGATGATCGGGTCGTACGTGCTGTCCTTCCAGGTCTACCTCGCGTTGCCGCTACAAGCGGCGTACCTGGCGCCCGGAGCCCAATCCTGGGTCGTGGCAGGATTGTTCGTGGTGTCAGGGCTGGTCGCGGTCGCCGGGCAGCTACGCATAACCCGGTGGTTCGCGGCGCGCTGGGGTGCCGGCCGCAGCCTCGTGATCGGGATGCTGCTGCTGGCCGTGGCGTTCGTTCCGGTCGCGGTGGTGCCTGACTCGGGCCGGCTCGGTGTGGTGGCCCTGCTCGCGACAGCGGCGCTGCTGGCACTGGGCTCGGCCGCGGTGTTCCCGTTCGAGATGGACACCGTGGTGTCGCTGTCCGGTGATCGCCTGGTGGCGACGCACTACGGCTTCTACAACACGATCGTGGGTGTCGGCATCCTGCTCGGCAATCTCGCCACCGGGTCGGCCATCACCGCGGCGCGTGCCGTCGACCGGCCGGAACTGGTGTGGCTCGGCCTGCTCGCGGTCGGTGTGGTGTCCGCGCTTGCGCTGTGGGTTTTGCACCGCCGTGGTCATCTCCGGCCGCGCATCCTCACTGCGTCGGGACGGTGATGCCCTCTGACGGCTGGACGATGACGAAGCCCTGTCCGTGGAATGCCACCTGCAGCGCCTCGCCCGAGCCCCGCCCGATGAGCGCGCCGGCCTTGAAGCTCGTCTTGAGCTGCGTCTGCAGATTGGCCGACCAGGCCACCACAGCATTGGTGTCGGCGTAGGTGGGGGCTTCGGCGGCGTTGAGGACGACCGGCGGGCCGTCGGTGGTCAGCGCGACCCAACCGGTGCCACGCAGCGTGGTGTTGAACAGCCCGCCGGTCGCGATGCTGCCGCCTTTGACGCGTTCGATGTTCCAGTCCAGGCTCGACGAGAACGCCAGCACGTTCTTACCGCTGATCGACAGGCCGGAGTTGGTCAGTTGCAGCAGGTGTACGTCGAAGCTCTGATCGGCGAGGAACACGTCGCCCTGGCCCTGGCACCGCATCAGCGGCAGGCCTTCGCCGGTCAGTGCCTTCTTGAGGAACTTGCCCGCACCGCCGCCCTCGAAGGCGAAGTCGACATTGCCCTGGTAGGCGACCATCGAGCCCTGCCGGGCCATGAACGGTTCGCCGAGGCGTACGCGCAGGAGTTTCGAGTTCTGGTTGGCGATGGGAGTCGCCTCCTTCTCGCTGAACCGGCCGTCGACCAGGTCGCCGCTGATGCCGGAGAAGCCGTCGCCCTGCGGCCCGCCGTACTGCTGGGCTTGGGGTCCGCCTTGCCCGCCGTACTGCTGGGCTTGGGGTCCGCCTTGCCCGCCGTACTGCTGCCCACCTTGCTGACCGCCCTGCTGCGGCCGGGCCTCATGCTGTCCGGGCCGCGGCTGGTCCCTCGGATCGGGCCCACCGCCCGGAGCGCCGGTGAGTGGCGCCCGCCCTTGCTGGCCCTGGTGCGACACCTGGTCTGTCCAGGACTGTCCGTCATGCCAGCGGTAGTCGAAGCGGCCTTCCGGATCCGGCAGCCATTGACCGTTCACCGTTTTCTCCTCTGGTCGGGTCGTACTCGAGCATTTGTCTGGCATTGGAAACGACACCAGGCTATCCGCTGGCATGCTGGTGGACATGGCAAAGGAAATCGACCGGGTGCGTGCGCAGAGCGCCGCCGCGGTCATCAAGCAGCATCCCGGCTTGGTGCTGTTCGCGCTGTCACCGGCGATCGTCGCGCTCGGTGTCGTGTGGTGGGTGTTCGGTACCGCGTGGGCGGCCTTGCTCCTGGTGGCGCTGGTGCTCGTCGGCGGTGCGGCGGTGTTGATGAAGCGCAACTAGCGGCTCGCCCACCACGGCGTTCGCCGACGGTGAACGCCGCGCTCACAGGGCTGTAACGGTGTAATTATGTAATCATGAAGCACCAACATCACCGCCGCCCCGGCGGCTGGCAACAAGCACAGCAACCCGACGCGAGCGACGCCGCCGAGTGGTTCGCCGGACGGCTACCCGACACCTGGTTCGCCGGTGACCCCACCGTCATCGTCGACCGCGAAGAGATCACCGTCATCGGTCATCTACCCGATCCCGCCGACGCCGAGAGCGAGGCGAGGGCCTCCGGACGGGCGGCCCGGTTCCGCGAGGAGACCCGCGGGGAGCGCATGCGCATCGCCGACGAGGCCCAGGACCGGTTCGGCCGCAAGGTCTCCTGGGGCGTGGACGTAAGCACCGGAGCGGGTGCTCCGGCGGAGCGGATCCTGTTCACCCACATCGCCGTTCCGGTGATGACGCGACTCAAGCAGCCGGAACGCCAGGTGCTCGACACCCTGGTCGACGCCGGTGTGGCCCGGTCGCGGTCCGATGCGCTGGCGTGGTCGGTGCGGCTGGTCGGCGAGCACGCCGAAGAGTGGCTGGCCAAGCTGCGCGAGGCCATGAAGAACGTCGACGATCTGCGCGCCGAGGGCCCTGGCGTCTGACCTGCGCGAGCACACGCATAATCGCATGAAACAACGGCAGTTGACGCGATTCTGTGTCTGCTCGGCGGGTTACAGCCGCGTCATCTCCCAATAGCGGCCGTGCCGGGCCACCAGCTCGGCATGCGTGCCGCGTTCGACGATCCGGCCGGCGTCCATCACCAGGATCAGGTCGGCGTCGCGGATCGTCGACAACCGGTGGGCGATGATGAAACTCGTGCGGTCCCTGCGTAATTCGGTCATCGCATGCTGGATCAGCAGTTCGGTGCGGGTGTCCACCGAACTGGTCGCCTCGTCGAGCACCAGCAGCTGGGGCCGCGCCAGGAACGCGCGAGCGATCGTGATCAACTGCTTCTCACCGGCACTGACGGCGCCGCCGTCGTCGTTGACCTGCGTGTCGTAGCCGTCGGGCAGGCTGTGCACGAACCGGTCCACGTACGCGGCTTTGGCGGCGGCGATCACGTCGTCGGCATCGGCCTCGGGTCTGCCGTATGCGATGTTGTCGTAGATCGTGCCGCCGAACAGCCAGGTGTCCTGCAACACCATGCCGATCGACGACCGCAGCGACTGGCGGTCCACCGTCGAGATGTCGGTTCCGTCGATGAGGATGCGCCCGGAATCCACGTCGTAGAACCGCATCAGCAGGTTCACCAGCGTGGTCTTGCCCGCGCCTGTCGGGCCGACGATGGCGACGGTACTGCCGGGCTCGGCGACCAACGACAGATCTTCGATCACCGGAGTGTCCGGACGGTAGCTGAAGTTCACCTGCTCGAATTCGACGCGGCCCGCATGGATGTCGAGCCGGGCGGGCGCGTCGGGCGGCTCCTCGGCGGTGTCGAGCAACTCGAAAACCCGCTCCGCACTGGCCACTCCGGACTGCAGAGTGTTGTACATGCCTGCGATCTGGGTGAGTGGCTGGTTGAACTGCCGCACGTACTGGATGAACGCCTGGATGCTGCCCAGCGTGATCTGGCCGGTCGCCACCTGCAGGCCGCCGACCACCGCGACGGCCACATAACTCAGGTTGCCGACGAACATCGTGGCCGGAGACACCAGCCCCGAGAAGAACTGTGCGGCGAAGCTCGCCTCGAACACGTCGCCGTTGAGCTCGGCGAACCGCTGCCGGGCGGCGGCGCGGTGACCGAACGTCCTGACGATCGTGAAGCCGCTGTAGGTCTCCTCGATGTGGGCGTTGAGCCGCCCGGTGTTGCGCCACTGCGCGACGAACAGTTTCGCCGAACGCCGGGTGATCCAGCGGGTCACCCACAGCGACAACGGCACGGTCACCACGGTCAGCAGGGTGAGCAGCGGTGAGATCGTCAGCATCATCACCAGCACAGCGAAAACGGTGAGCGCCGCGGTCATCAGCTGGCTTATGGTCATCGACACCGATGTCTGGATGTTGTCGACATCGTTGGTGACCCGGCTCAGCACCTCGCCGCGCTGGCGGGAGTCGAAGTAGGACAACGGGAGTCGGTGGATCTTGTCCTCGACCGCGGCGCGCAGCGTCAACATGGTGCGCTGCACGGCCACGATGAGCAGCCGGGCCTGCAACCAGACCAGCAGCGCGGCAATCAGATACAGGCCGAGTGCCAACGCCAGGGTGCGGGCCACCGCGCCGAAGTCCACACCGTGCCCGGGAACCACGTTCATGCCCGAGAGCAGGTCGGCGAACGTCGTGTCACCGCGGGCCCGCGCGGCTTCGACGGCTTGTTCCTTAGTGATGCCGACCGGCAGTTCACGCCCGATGACACCGTTGAACAAAAGGTCGGTGGCGTGGCCGAGGATGCGCGGGCCGATCACACCGATCGCGATACCCGCGACACCGAGCACGATCACCGCGATCGCGAGCCCACGTTGCGGCATCAGGAGTTTGACGAGTCGCAGGGCCGAGCCGCGGAAGTCGCGGGTGCGTTCGGCGGGCGCCTGCTGCAGCGCGCGGCGGCCCATCGGGAGCGTCATGGACGTTCACCTGCCCCGACCGATTGCGATTCGGCGAACTCGGCGTACGTGGGACATTCGGCCAACAGCGCGTCGTGCGTGCCGATCCCGACGATGCGGCCGTCTTCCACGACGACCACCTGATCGGCCTCGATCACGGTCGAGATGCGTTGGGACACGATGACCACGGTCGCGTCGCCCGAGATCTCCCGCAGCGCCGCGCGGACCCGGGCGTCGGTGTGGACGTCGAGCGCCGAGAAGGCGTCGTCGAACAGGTAGATGTTCGGTTTCCGGATGACGGCCCGCGCGATCGCGAGGCGTTGGCGCTGCCCGCCCGAGAAGTTGATGCCGCCCTGCGCGACCGGCATCTGCAACCCGTCGGGGTGCGCACGGACGAAGTCGTCGGCCGCGGCCACCCGCAGCGCCTCCCACATGTCGTCGTCGGTCAGCACCTGCCCCGGGCCCGCGCCGTAACTCAGGTTCTCGGCCACCGTGCCGGTGAACAGGTAGCCGCGCTGCGGCACCAGCCCGAGCGTCGACCACAAAGCCTCGATGTCGGCGTCGCGCACGTCGACGCCGTCGACCCGGACCGCGCCTGCCGTGACGTCGTAGAGCCGGCAGATCAGTGACAGCAGCGTCGATTTCCCGGATCCGGTCGAGCCGACCACCGCAGTCGTCGTGCCCGGCCGCGCTGTGAACGAAATGTCCTGCAGCACGGGTTGTTCGGCTCCGGGGTAGCTGAACGTGGCGTTTTCCAAGGCGATCTCGCCCGCGCGGGCCGCCGGTGACACCGGTCGGTGGGGATTGGTGATGGCCGGCCGGGTGTCGAGCACCTCGGTGATGCGTTCGGCGCACACCGAGGCCCGGGGGAACAGCACCAGCAGGAACGTCGCCATCAGCACTGCCATCAGGATCTGCATGAAATACGCCAGGAAGGCGATCAACGAACCCACCTGCATGTGACCCGCGTCGATGCGCAGCCCGCCGAACCAGATCAGCGCGACACTGGAGACGTTGATCACCAGGGTCGTGACGGGCAGCATGAGCGCCTGCCACCGGCCGCCCTCGATCGCGGTGTCGGCCAGCGCGCGGTTGGCGTCGGCGAACCGCAGCCGCTCGACGGGCTCGCGGGCGAATGCCCGGATCACGCGGATGCCCGCCAGCTGGTCGCGCATCACCCGGTTGATGCCGTCGATCACGCGCTGCAGCCGGCGGTAGATGGGCATGAGGCGACGGATGATCGTGTAGTTGGCGAGCGCCAGCACCGGGACACTGACCAGCAGCAGCCAGGACAATCCCGCATCCTGGTGCAGGGCCATCGCGATGCCGCCGATCGACATGATCGGCGCGGTGACCAGCATCGTGCAGGTCAGCTGCAGCAACTGCTGGACCTGTCCGACATCGTTGGTGGTGCGGGTCAGCAGGGTCGGGGCGCCGAACCGAGCGGTCTCGGTGGCCGAGAACGTCGTCACGTGCTCGAAGATCGCCGTGCGCAGGTCGCGGCCGAAGCTCATCGCCGCACGCGAGCCGAAATACACCGCACCCACTGCACACACCACCTGCAGGGCCGTGACCGCGAGCATCACGCCGCCGAGCTCGACGATGGTCCGCGTGTCGCCTTTGGCGACCCCGTCGTCGATGATCGCGGCGTTCACCGTCGGCAGGTACAGCGAGGCCAGCGTGCTGAGCACCTGGAGCACGGCCACCACGACCAGCAGCTGCCGGTACGGCCGCACATACTGTCGCAGCAGCGCCCAGAGCATCCAGCTACTGTCGCACACCCGGCCACGTCCGTACGTGTCCGGCCGCGGCGTTTGGTGAGCTTCGGAAAGTCCAGGTCAGTCGGCATGTCGGTGGTTGCCTTTTTCGGCTGCGGCTACAGTGCATGGCGTGACTCCCAGCACGGCCGCTACCGGATGGACCCGCAGCGCCAGAACATTGGCGGTACTCGCGGCCGCCGTGGTTCCGGTGTTCGCTGCGTGTTCGACCGATGAACCCACTTCGCCGGATGTACCCCAGACCGGGGCCCCGACCGCGGGGGCGTCCAAGCACGGACCGTTCTTCCCGCAGTGCGGCGGCGTGACGGACCAGACGGTCAGCGAGCTGACCCAGGTGCCGGGACTGGTGAACACCGCGACGAACTCGTCGGGCTGCCAGTGGCTGCAGAACGGCAGCATCGCGGGTCCGCACTTCTCGTTCACGTGGTTCCGCGGCAGCCCGATCGGTCGTGAGCGCAAGACCGAAGAGTTGTCCCGCACCAAGGTGGAGGACATCAACATCGAAGGGCACGGCGGTTTCATCGCGCTCGGCGGCGACATCCTCAAGCCGGACGAGATCAACCTGTGCGAGATCGGCATCCAGTTCGACGACGATTTCATCGAATGGTCGATCAGCTTCAACCAGAAGCCGTACCCGGATCCGTGCGAGGTGGCCAAAGAGCTCACCCGACAGTCGATTGTGAATTCGAAATGAGTGTTCCGACGGGAGTCAAGCGGGGAATCGCCACGGCGGTCGCCGGGCTGGCCGTGTTCGCCGGGTTGACCGGCTGCACCAAGACGGTCGACGGCACCGCGGCCAAGGAAGGCTCGGGCGGTGGGGCCAGCAACAACAATTCCCAGCAGAAGTACCCCAACCTCCTCAAAGAGTGCGACGTGCTCACCGAGGACATCCTGGCCAAGACGGTCGGCGCCGAGCCGCTCGACATCCAGAGCACGTTCGTGGGCGCGGTGTGCCGGTGGCAGGCCCTCAATCCCGGTGGTCTGATCGACATCACGCGGTTCTGGTACGAGCAGGGCAGCCTGGACAACGAGCGCAAGACCGCTGAGCAGCTGCAGTACGGCATCGAGACCCGCCGGATCAACGGTGTCGACTCGATCATCATGAAGACCAACGGTCCCAACGGGGCGTGCGGCGTGGCCAGCGACGCCGCGGGCGTGGTGGGCTGGTGGGTGAATCCTCAGGCGCCGGGTATCGACGCGTGCGGCCAGGCCATCAAGCTCATGGAACTGACGCTGGCCACCAACTCGTAGCGCTAGCGGGGCACGTGGAAGCTGACCAGTTCGGCGCCGCCGAGGCTCAACTGGTCCCACGCGCCCTCAGGGCGCAGCACGGCGATCGCCGAAGTGGGGAACTTCAGCGAAATCTGCTGCGCGGCAGAGACATTGCGACCGTCGGACAGGCCAAGCACCACCGCCGACATCGCAGGCTCGTGCCCGACGACCAGGACGGTGTTCACCGCGGCGCCGAAACGTGACTCCACACCGTTGATCTCGTCGATCACCGCCCCCGGCGTGGCGTCGTAGATCCGGTCGACGTACTCGACCGGCGCGGTGATCCCGGTGCGCGCCAGCGTCTGACGTGTCCTGGTCGCGGTCGAGCACAGCACGGCGTCGACGGACGGTGCGTGTGCGCGGATCCAGTCGCCGGCCAGCCCGGCCTCCCTGATCCCGCGGGCGGCCAGCGGGCGGTCGTGGTCGGCTACCCCGTCGGGGTAGTCGGACTTGGCATGACGCAGCACCAGCAGGGTTCTCATCGCTACCACGTTAGGCGCGCGTCCCGGGACTTGTCGGCACCCAGACCTAGACTCGCCTTGCCCGGTGCAGAACACGCGCCGCACGGACGACAGAAAGGACGGGCCGATGCGTTTCCTCCACACCGCCGACTGGCAGCTCGGCATGACCCGCCACTTTCTCAGTGCCGGTGACGGGGAAGCGCAACCGCGCTACTCGGCCGCCCGCCGCGACGCCGTCGCGGCTCTGGGCGCGGTGGCACAGCGGACGGGGGCCGAATTCGTGGTCGTCGCCGGCGACGTCTTCGAGCACAATCAGCTGGCCCCGCGTGAGGTGAGCCAGTCGCTGGAGGCCATGCGGGCCATCGGCGTGCCGGTGTACCTGCTGCCGGGCAACCACGATCCGCTCGACGCGTCGTCGGTGTACACCAGCGCGCTGTTCCTGGCCGAATGCCCCGACAACGTCGTGGTTCTCGACACCGCTGGGGTCCACGAGGTGCGGCCCGGGCTGCAGATCGTCGCCGCGCCGTGGCGGTCCAAGGCGCCGACCACCGACCTGGCTGCCGACGTGCTGGCCCAGTTGCCCGCCGATGGCGTCACGCGTGTGCTCGTCGCCCATGGCGGCGTCGACATCCTCGACCCGGACAAGGACAAGCCGTCGCTGATCCGGATGGCCGCGCTGGAAAGTGCCATCGCCCGTGGCGTCGTGCACTATGTCGCCTTGGGGGACAAGCACTCCCGCACCCAGGTCGGCTCCAGCGGCCGAGTCTGGTACTCGGGCTCGCCCGAGGTCACCAACTACGACGACATCGAGTCCGATCCCGGCCATGTGCTGCTCGTCGACATCGATGAGACCGATCCGCACCGACCTGCGCGGGTGAGCTCCGAACGTGTCGGCCGCTGGCGGTTCGTGACCCTGCGGCGTTCGGTCGACACCGACCGCGACGTGGCGGATCTCGACATCAACCTCGACCTGCTGCCCGACAAGGAACGCACCGTGGTGCGGCTGGCGCTGACGGGGTCGCTGACCGTGACCGACAAGGCTGCGCTGGATGCCTGTCTCGACAAGTACGCCCGGCTGTTCGGCGCGCTCACGTTGTGGGAGCGGCACACCGAGATCGCGGTGATACCTGCCGACGGCGAGTTCGACGATCTCGGCATCGGCGGATTCGCCGCCGCTGCGGTCGACGAACTGGTGGCGACCGCGCGATCCGAGGCCGACGCTGCCGACGACGCACGCGCGGCGCTCGGATTGCTGCTGCGGCTCGTGGATCGGAAGAACGTGGCATGAAACTGCATCGGCTGGTCCTGACCAATTACCGCGGTATCACGCACCGCGAGATCGAGTTTCCCGATCAGGGTGTCGTGGTGATCAGCGGCGCCAACGAGATCGGCAAGTCGTCGATGATCGAGGCGCTGGATCTGCTGCTCGAGGCCAAGGACCGTTCGGCGAAGAAGGAAGTCAAACAGGTCAAGCCCACCCACGCCGACGTCGGGGCCGAGGTTTCCGCCGAAATCTCCACGGGCCCATACCGGTTCGTGTACCGCAAGCGCTTCCACAAGCGCGCTGAGACGGCGCTGACGGTGCTGGCGCCGGTCCGCGAACAGCTCACCGGTGACGAGGCGCACGAACGCGTGCTCGCGATGCTCGGCGAGACCGTCGACACCGAATTGTGGCGCGCGCAGCGGGTGCTGCAAGCGTCGTCGACCGCGCCCGTGGACCTTTCGGGCTCCGATGCACTGGCGCGGGCCCTGGACGTCGCGGCGGGAGAGGCCGTCACGCTGTCCGGCGACGAGTCGCTGTTGATCGAGCGGATCGACGACGAATACCGGCGCTACTTCACCGCCACGGGCAGGCCCACGGCGGAATGGGGAGCCGCGATCAAGCGGCTGAGTGTGGCCGACGGCGAGGTCGCGCGCTGCGCGGCAGCGGTCGCCGAGGTCGACGATGCCGTCCGCCGCCATCAGGAACTCGGTGCCGAAGTCGCCAGGCTCACCGCGGCGCGCGACCAGGCGCAGCAGCGGCTCGCCGCCGCGCGCACGGCGGCCGACGCGGTCGCCGTGCTGCAACGCCAGCTCGCCGAAGCCGAGGTGGTGGCCGAAGCGGCGCGAGCGACCCACAGTGCGTCCTTGGCGGCGCTCACCGAGCGCCGCCGGATGCGCGCCGAAATCGACGAGCGCGCCGCCACCATCGCCCAGTCGGAGGCCGCGCTGACTGCCGCGGATGAGGAAGCCGACACCGCGCGCGAGGTGTATGAGGCGGCCGAAGACGAGCTTGAGGCCGCCCAGCGGGCCGTGTGGGAACATGAGGACCGGGTCGAGCAGGCCCGCATCGCGCTGCAGCGGCTTGCCGATCGCGATGAGGCCGACCGGCTCGTCGCACGGCTCAACAAGATCGACACCGCGACGCGGGAGCTCGACAAGGCCGTGTGCGAGCTGGCCGAGATCACGCTCGACGATGCCGGCATGCGCGCCATCGAAGCCGCCGCAGTCGCCGTCGAGCGTGCCGCGGGTCAAGCCGAATTGGCCTCGGCCCGCATCGAACTGGTGGCCGACGAGGATGTTGCCGTGCGGGTGGGCGACGCCGATGTCGCACTGCAGGCGGGTGTCGCGTGGAGCGTCAGCTCAACGGCGAGTACCGAAGTCCGGGTTCCGGGTGTGACCATGCGGGTGGTGCCGGGAACCCCTGCGGCCGAAACACAGTCCCGGCTCGACGCGGCTCAGGAGGTTCTTGCCGCCGCGTTGGCTGCCGCCGGCGTCGGGGACGTGGCACAGGCGCGGATCTTGCACGACCGGCGCCGGGAGCTGATCGGTAGCCGAGATCGGTTGCGCGCCACAGTGGAAGCGCTGGTCGGCGATGACGATGTGACGCAGCTGCGTGACCGGCTGGATGCCCTGCGCGCGGGCCAGCCGGCCGAGGCCCCGCTGTTCGACCTCGACGGCCCGGCCGATATCGGCACGGCCAGAACCGAACTCGACGCCGCAGTCGCGGCGCACCGGAAGGCGGTCGCGCACCGCGAGACCAGCCGGAAGGTGGCCGCCGCGGCGGGACAGGCGCGCACCGACAAGTCCACCCGGGTCACGGTGCTGCGGGAGAAGCTGACCGCGGCGGACGCCGAGCTCACGGTGTGCCGCGGCCGCCTCGATGCGCAGCGTGCCACGGCCGCCGATGAAGCGTTGGCGCTCAAGGCCCAGGCCGATGACGAGCAGGCCCGGGCCACCGTGGCCCGCGTCGCCGCGCTGCGCGGCGAATTGGACGCCACCGCGGCAGATTCGGTAGTCGCCGAACTCGACGACGCGACACGGCAGGCCGAATCCCTCGCGGCACAGCATGCCGCCGCGGTCGACGGGCTGCGGGAAGTCGCGGCCCAGCTCAAGGTGTACGGCACCGAGGGCCGTAAGGGGCTGCTCGATGCGGCCGAGACCGAGCGCGAACATGCCAAGGCCGAATACCTGCGCGTGCATCGCAGTGCCCGCGCCGCGGAGATGTTGCGATCGGTGATGGGCAGGCACCGCGACGCCACCCGGGCGCGGTACGCGGATCCGTTCCGCCTCGAGGTGCAGCGCCTGGGCCGGCTGGTGTTCGGCGAGGACTTCGAGGTCGGTGTCGACGTCGACCTGAAGATCAGCAACCGGACCGTTTCGGGCCGCACGGTGCCCTATGAGTCGCTGTCCGGTGGTGCCAAGGAGCAGTTGGCCATCGTCGCGCGGCTGGCGGGCGCGTCGCTCGTGGCCAAGGAGGACACGGTTCCGGTGATCATCGACGATGCGCTGGGCTTCACCGACGCCGACCGGTTGACCAAGATGGGCGCGGTGTTCGACGCGGTTGGCGGCGACGGCCAGGTGATCGTGCTGACCTGCAGCCCGGAGCGGTACGCGGCGGTCGCCGGGGCGCACCACATCGAATTGACCATATAACCGGCCCAGCCGCATACACTCCGCCACGTGGAGGCTGACTACATCGTGGTGGGGACCGGTTCGGCGGGTGCGGTACTGGCGAACCGGTTGAGTGCTCGACCGGACGTCTCGGTGCTGGCATTGGAGGCCGGGCCGCGTGACCGCAACAAGTTCATCCATATCCCGGCGGCGTTTTCGAAGCTGTTCCGCAGCGAGGTCGACTGGGATTACCTGACCGAGCCGCAGCCGGAACTGGACGGTCGCCAGATCTATTGGCCGCGTGGCAAGACCCTTGGCGGCTCGTCGTCGATGAACGCGATGATGTGGGTGCCGGGATTTCCGGCCGACTACGACGAATGGGGTGACCACGCCGGTGCGGACTGGAATTATGCGAGCCTCGAGAAGTACCTGAAGCGGGTCGAGGCCGGCCCGCTCGTGATCGAGGCCCAGCGCAGTCCGCGCAGCTCGACGGCCGCGTGGCTGGCCGCCGCGAGGGAGTGCGGACACGAGGGGTTCCGCGAGACGCGGGTCACCCAGCGCCGCGGGGCCCGGTGGAGCACCGCCGACGCCTATCTCAAGCCCGCGCTGCGGCGCCGAAATCTCAACCTTCTCACGGAGGCCACGGCCACTCGCGTCGTCTTCGCGGGAAACCGGGCCATCGGCGTCGAATTCGACAAGGGCGGCGTGCGGGACGTGGTGACCGCACGGCGCGAGGTCATCCTGTGCGGCGGTGCGATCAACTCCCCGCAGCTACTGATGCTGTCGGGCGTCGGGGACCGCGACCAGCTGGCGCGCCACGGTGTCGACGTGATCCAGCATGCGCCCGGTGTCGGCGCGAATCTCCTTGACCACCTGGTGGTTCCGCTGGGTTTCGAGGTCGAGCACGACAGCCTGTTCGCCGCCGAGAAGCCGCTCGAACTCGTCAACTACCTGACGCGGCGGCGGGGCATGCTGACCTCGAATGTCGGTGAGGCCTACGGGTTCGTCAGCAGCACGCCCGAATTGGACCTACCCGACTTGGAACTGATCTTCGCGCCGGCCCCGTTCTTCGACGAGGGCATCGGCGACCCGTACGGCCACGCCATCGTGATGGGCCCCATCCTGCTCAAACCCCGCAGCCGGGGCACCATCACGTTGCGCTCGGCTGATCCGATGGCCAAGCCGATCATCGATCCGCGTTACCTCAGCGACCCAGCCGACCGCACCGCGTTGATGGCCGGGCTGCGGATGACCGCCGAGATCGCGCAGGCGCCTGCCCTGGCGAACGTGATCGGCAAGGTCGCCCGGCCGCTCGACGCGAGCACGTTGGACGACGAAACGCTCACGCGGGCCCTGAATTCGGTGTCACACACGCTGTATCACCCTGTCGGCACGTGCCGCATGGGAAGCGACGAGGACAGCGTCGTCGACCCGCAGCTGCGAGTCCGGGGGATCGAGGCGTTGCGGGTCGCCGACGCGTCTGTGATGCCGACGCTCATCCGGGGCCACACCCACGCGCCGAGTGTGCTGGTCGGCGAGAAGGCGGCCGAGCTGATCGCGGGCTGAGCTCAGCTCAGCCGCACACACGCCTGGATGCCGTCGGAGACCGGCAGCGTGACCGCGACGTAGGTGTCGGACTCCGCGAGGTAGCGCCGCAGCGCACCGTGCGCGTCGTGGCCGAAGTCGAGGTTGACGTCGTCGACGAGGATCAGCGTGCCGGGGCGAAGCCGCGGCTCGAGGATCTCGAGGACCGGCAGCGCCAGCTCCGGCCAGCCGTCGAGCAGGACGAGATCCACCGGTCCGGTGATGTCGGCCAGCGTTTCGCGTGCGTCGCCGACGCGCAGGTCGATCACGTCGGCCAGCCCCGCATCGGTGAAGTTTCGTTGTGCGGCAGCGGCTTTCTCGTGTTGCAGTTCTGTCCCGATGACGGTGCCGCCGCCGTTGTCACGAACCGCGCTGGCCAGGTAGATGGTCGACACGCCGAACGACGTGCCGTACTCGACGACCGTGCGAGCTCCGGTGGCGCGGGCCAGCAGGTACAACAGTTGCCCGCCGGTCTCCGAGACCGACATGTACACGTCTTTGAACAGATCGGCGCGGTGGGCCGCATCGGCGTCGACCGGATAGCCGCCGACCGTCGCGAACACGGCCGGGTCGTTTTCCTGCTCGGTGGTCAGAAGGTGTTGCAGCACAGTGGATACCGGATCGGTTGTCAGGGTGTTTGTCATGCCGTTCACGCTATGCTCGTTCTGGATTGCCTTCCAGTGCATGTTTGGTAAGCAATAGTTGTCAGAAATGGAATTGAGTATGGAACCGAATCTCGACCTCAACCTGTTGCTCGCGCTGGATGCGTTGCTCGACGAACGCAGCGTCGGTGGTGCGGCCCTGCGCCTGCACACCTCGGCCCCGGCGATGAGCCGGACGTTGGCGCGGCTGCGGCGGGTGCTGAGCGATCCGGTGCTGGTGCGGGCGGGTCGTGAAATGGTCCCGACACCACGCGCATTGGCGATGCAGGGCACGGTGCACGACATCGTGGCGCAGGCCAGGGCCGTGTTCATCCCTCCGGATGTTCCCGAGCCCGCGACGCTGCAGCGCACGTTCGCGGTCCAGCTGGGCGAGGGCCTGTTCAGCACCATCGGCTCGCGGCTGCTCGCGGAGATCCGGGCTCAAGCTCCCGGCGTCACGGTGCGCTTCGTCGGGGAGAGCCATGAGGACACGCAGTCGTTGCGCGACGGGAGCGTCGACATCGAGATCGGCCAGATCCGGCGCACGGAACCGGAGACTCACATCGAGCACGTGGTGGACGACCGGCTCGTCGGGGTCGTGCGGTCAGGCCACGCGCTGGCCGGAAAACGCGTCACGCTCAAGCAGTTTGCCGCTGCCGAGCACGTGGTGTTCTCCCGGCGCGGCAGGCTGCGCGGGCCGGTCGACGATCTGCTCGCCGAGCACGGGCTGCGCCGTCGAGTGGTGGCCTGCGCGCCCAACCCGGCCGGCGGGCTCTTCCTGATCAAGGACAGCGACCTGGTGGGCATGCTGCCCGCCCGCATCGGGCAGCATGCCATCGACACCTTCGGGCTGCGGACGTTCGCGATCCCGCTCGACCTGCCGCCGCTCGTGCTCAGCATGGCCTGGCATCCGCGCTACCACGCCGACGGCGCGCACCGCTGGCTCCGCGATTGCGTGCGCACCGTCATGCACCACGAGTGATTTGTGCGCGTCGAGCGGCGCTGACCGCCGGTGAACGCACACAAATCACTCGGGATCATCAAAAGTAGGCGTTGGCCGGAACGGGCGTGCCGTCCAACAGGTTCTGGCCGATCACGCGGGCCTTGTAGGCCACGGGGTTGTGCAGCGTGATGGTGCGGATGTTGCGCCAGTGCCGGTCCAGGTTGCGCTGCCTGCTGGCCGCGCTCGCGCCGCCGAGCTCCAGAAGCCGGGTCGCCGCCTCGGGTGCGACGTCGTCGAGGTGCACCTTGACCTTGGCGACCTTGAGCTGTGCGTCGGCGGCCAACTGCGCATCGGGCACGCCGTCCACTTCCGAATCGGTCGCCGCGGCGATGGCCGCCGCGGCGTCCAGCACCGCGGCCCGCGCCACGTAGGCGGTGCTGGCCAGCACGCCGAGCTGACGTTGCAGCAGCGGATCTTCGGACGGCCGCTCGGTGAGCGCATGGCTGAAGTTGCGGTCCCGCGACCGCAGCAACGCCACGCCGTCGTCGACGACATTGGCCAGGATGCCCGCGACCACGGCGTGGATGAACAGCTGCAGCGATGCGTATTGCACGGTCGGGGTCGGCGCTGCGTCGTACGGGCTGTCGGTGAGCACCTCGTCGGCGGCCACCGCAACGTCGGTGAACGTTGTCGTGCCCGTGCCCGTGCGACGCTGCCCGAAGCCGTCCCAATCGTCGACCAGGCGCACACCGTCGCGGTCCGCCGGGACGATCACGGTCGCGACCGAATCGTGGTCGGTGGTGGCGGTGACGGTCAGGTAGTCGGAGAACAGCGTGCCGGTGCTGTAGTACTTCTCGCCGGTGAGCGTGTATCCGCCGGCCGGGGCGGGCAGCAGCCGGGTGTTGAACACCAGGCTGCCGACGGCCAGGGAACCCTTCTCGCTGAACGCGTTTCCGAAGATCTTGCCCGCGGCGATTTTGCGCAGCCAAGCCTGCGACACGGGGTCCGACGCGGTGCGCAGCCGCTCCTCGGTGAACCAGAAGTGGGTGCGGAAGATGTGCGCGACGATCGGATCGGCCTGTGCCACGTCGATCACGGCCGAGAACAGCTGCGGCACGGTGAAACCGGCGCCGCCGAGGGATTCGGGCAGGCGCAGCGTGCCGAAGCCGGCCCGCTTGAGCAACGCGACCTGGTCGAAGGGATTCTCGTCCGCGAGATCGCGATCTTTGGCGCCCGCGGCGATCTGGGCGAGCAGGTCGGACCATGCCTCGGTGCCGGGCAGGATGTGGGTGACGTCCTCAACGCTTGTCATGGCCATCGTTGTATCGAGTGACCGCACGGTGAGGCACTGCTTTGGATCAGCTCGACGCAAAGGCGGCTACCGGGGCCGCGTGGCCGCGGGCACAATGGACGCCGATGACCATGAACGCCAAGCGCAGGCGCAGGCACGACAAGCTCGCCGCGCTACCGGGAGTCCGCGCGGTCCGGCGGCCCGTGGCCCCCGGCGCTGGTGAACATTTCGACCTCTTCTACGTGCGCACGGGCCGCAAGTCCACGCATCCGGTGGTGATCATTCCCGGCGGCCCCGGCGTCGCTTCGGTGCAGCCGTACCGCGGTCTGCGGCGGCGTGCCACCGCGGCAGGCCTCGACGTCATCATGATCGAGCACCGCGGCGTCGGGATGTCGCGACACAACGACGCCGGCGCCGACCTCGGACCGGCAGCCATCACCGTCGACCAGGTCGTGGACGACATCGCGGCGGTTCTCGACGACGCGGGCGTGTCGACCGCGATCGTGTACGGCACGTCCTATGGTTCGTATCTCGCGGCGGGTTTCGGGGTCCGCCATCCGCACCGGGTCGAGGCGATGATCCTCGACTCGCCGCTGCTGTCCACCGCGGACATCGAAGCGATGCGCACGGCGATCCGGGATCTGCTGTGGCACGGCTCCGATCCGCAGACCGCGGCGCTGGCCCCCAAGGTGCGGCGGCTGGTCCGCACCGGGGTGCTGGCGCGTTCCGGTGGCCAGCTCGCGGGCCTCCTGTACGGATACGGCGGCGCGGCCCTGCTGGACCGGCAACTGGACCTCTTGCTGCACGGCCGCACCATGCTGTGGTGGGCGCTGACGCACCTGGACCGGCTCACCACCCGAAAGGCTCCGTACCGCAACGAGGTCGATCTGGTCGCGCGGATCGCATTCCGCGAGTTGGACTATGCCGGCGTGCCCGACGGGCTTCCGCTCGATCCCGCGCTCGACATGCACGAGATGGCAGACAACGCAAAGAATTTCGAGCCGTTCGAGACCGAGCCGTACGACCTGGTCGCAGATATGCCGCAGTTCTGCTGGCCCACCGCCGTCATCTCAGGTGGCCGTGACCTCACCACACCGCCCGCGGTCGCCGAGCGCATCGCCTCGCTGATACCGGGCGCGACGCTGGTGCGGATGCCGACCGCAGGGCACAGTGTGCTCGACAGCCGGGAACGGGCCGCGCTGACCGTGATCGACGCCGTACGCACGGGGACCGTCGACCGGCTGACGGCGCAGCAGCTCGACGCGCTACCGGAACGGCCCGCGTTGCGGTTGCTCGTGGCGGCCATCTCGGCGGCCGCGCGCCTCGAATCGGTCCTGCCGCTGCGGCGGGTGGCTACTTGATGAAGCCGATCTTGGTGTAGTCGGCGTCGGCCAACCCGAAGGCGCCGAAGTTGGCCAGCGTGTCGCGGACCGCGACGTTGCCCGGAGACTGGAACAGGGGCAGGCTGAACACCTCCTCGAACAGCATCGTGTCCAGCTCGTTGGCGAAAGCGCGGGCTTTCTCGGGGTCGAGCTCGGCGAGGGTCTGCTCGATCTTGGCGTCGATCTCCGGGCTGCCGATGTGGCCGAAGTTACTGGCCCCGTTCTGGGCGTAGATCTGGGTCAGCGAGCTGAGCGGGAACGCGTCGCCCAGGAACGCGAATTGGGAGATGTCGAAATCACCCTTGCTGATGTAGTTGGTGAAGAAACCGGTGCCGGGCTTGGAATCGAGCTTGAGCTCGACGCCGATCTGGGCCAGCGTGTTCTGCGCGACCTGCGCGACCTGCTTGGTGCTGCCCGCGTCGTAGAACACGTCGCGGATCACCAGCCGCTTGCCGTCCTTCTCGCGGAACTGCCCGTTGAGTTTCCAGCCCAGTGCGTCGAGTTCGGCCTTGGCCTGCTCGGGGTTGAACGCGACCGGCGCGCTGTTGTCCTGGTAGCCCTTCTGCCCCGCGACGAAGATGTGGTTGTTGAGCGGCACCGGGTTGTCGGTCAGGCCGCGCTGGGTGAAGTTGGCGATGGCCTGCCGGTCGATGCCCTTGGCGACCGCGCGGCGCAGTGCCGGGTCGGACAGGATCGAGCCGGGCGCCCCGTTGAACGTGAAGTGATACCAGCTGGGCGAGGGAGCCCGCCGGATCGCGATGCCCGGTGTCTTGCGGGCCGTGGTCAGCTCGTCGAGCGATGTGGTTCCGGTGGCGTCGATCGCGTTGTCGCGCAGCGCAGGCATCCGGGCCTCGTCGGCGAGCACCAAATAGGTGATGCTGTCCAGGAGCGGTGGCGTGCCCCACCATTTCGGGTTGCGGGTCAACGTGATTCGCTGTGCACCGCGGTCGATGTTCGACACGATGAACGGTCCGGCCGACGGGCCGGGTCCGTTGAGCTGACCCTTGTTGAACACCTCGGGGTTGGCGGTCATGCTCTTGGGCAGCAGCCGGCCGTTGCCCGCGAACATGCCCTGCCAGTCCGCATACGGCTTGGCGAACGTCATGACGGCCTGACGGTCGTCGACACCGCGCGTCACCGAGGCCACTCGCTCGAAGCCGTTGGGCGCCGCGATGACGAACGCGGGATCCTTGCCGCTGTTGGCCTCGGCCTGGGACTTGATGTCTTCCCAGGTGATGGGTGTGCCGTCCGACCACACCGCCTTGGGGTTGATCGTGTAGGTCACCACCTGCGGGTTGGTGCCGGTCAGCTCGACGTTGGTGAAGAAGTCGGTGTTCACCGAGGTCGTACCGTCAGCGGCGATGTTGAAGGCGCGGGGCAGCGTCGGCTTCGACAGCGCGCCGACGTCGCCGGTGTTGCCGTCGAGGTGCAGCGGGTTGAAGTTCGACGGGAACTCCGTCAGCGCAAGGCGCAGGTTGCCGCCCTGCTTGAGATTCGCCGGATCCTGCGGATTGATGTCGCTGGTGGTGCCGACTTCGGCGTTACCGCCGGCCGACGGGGTCTCATCATTGCCGCCCGAACACCCCGTGAGAACCAGCCCGGTGACAACGGTGGCGACGGCCAGACGTCGGATCCTCAATCCGTTCATCCCGCCGATGCTAGAGGTAGCCGGACCGAAATGGGGGCAGGACCTCCGACCGCGCGCGTTCGGCGGTGCCGGGATGGCAACTGCCGATACCGTGTGCAGGGGTTGCTCGACGGGGGAGGACGGCCGTGACGGACACGCCTGCCGCAGAAGTTCGCTGGCCGCTCGCGACGAGGATCGGTTTCCGGTTCGGATTCTGCTTCTTCGGCCTGTTCGGCCTGGCCTGCCTCGTGGGTTTGACACCGATCCTGCTGGCCGGGGCGGGGGTCCACCTGCCATGGACGTCGGTGTCCGGGCTGCTCGCGACGGTGCGCGCGCCGATCGAATGGACCGCGTCCCACGTGCTCGGCCTTCGGGTCGAGAGCATGCAGGTCGGCAGTGACAGCGCGTTCCAGTGGACCGCGCTGTTCCTCATGGTGGTGGTCTCGGTGGTCGCGACGGCGCTGTGGTCGGCGCTCGACCGCCGGCGCGGCGGCTACAAGAGGTTGCTTGCCTGGTTCACGTTGTACCTGCGGTTCGTGCTGGCCACGGCGATGTTCTATTTCGGCATGGCCAAGGCCATCCCGACGCAGATGCCGTTCGTGCTCAACCGGCTGGTCGAGCCGTTCGGCAACTTCAGTCCCCAGGGCGTGTTGTGGTCGCAGGTGAGCATCTCGCAGCCGTATCAGATCGCGCTCGGTGCGGCCGAACTGCTCGCTGGGGTGCTGCTGCTCGTCCCGCGCACGGTGCCCGCGGGAGCGCTGCTGTGCGCGGTCGACATGACGCAGGTGTTCCTGCTCAACATGACCTACGACATCCGGCTCAAGACGGTCTCGTCGATGCTGCTGATGATGAGCCTGTTCCTGCTCGCGCCGTACGCGGCGCGGCTGGCGGCGGTGCTGTTCTCCGAACGTGCGGTTCCCGCGATGCGGATGGCCCCGTTGTTCACGAGCCCGCGGGCCAACCGGATCGCGCTGGTGGTCCAGCTGCTGCTCGGGACGATGCTGTTGGGGCTCACCGCGGCGCAGAACTGGCAGCAGTGGGCCAGGCCCGTGCCCGAGCTGTACGGCATCTACCAGGTCGACGGCTTCTCGGCCGAAGGCTACCGGCGGGATCCGCTGCTCACCGACGAATTGCAGTGGCGGCGAGTGATCTTCGACCGCTCGTTCAACATCACCGATCCGGTGCGGCTGACCATCCAGCACATGGACGACTCGTTCGAGGAGTATGGCGGCACGATCGACCCGGCGCGACACTTCATCGATCTGAACCACTACATCGAGTTGGGCACCTACCGCGAGACACCCGTGCGCGTACGCCTGACGTACTGGTGGCCGGGCCCGGACCGGTTGGTCATCGACGCCGACGACTATGCCGGCCACCGGATCCACGCGTGGTGCACCAAGGTGGATCCCAGCTCGTTCCCGTTGGTCGAGCGCGGCTTCAGCTGGGTCCGCGAGCAGCCGTACAACCGCTGAGGGCTAGCCCACGGTCGGCCGCGGCACCGCGGCGAGCAAGCGCCGGGTGTACTCGTGTTGCGGATCGGTGAATATCGTGTCGCCCGAACCCTGTTCGACGATGGCGCCCCGGTACATGACCGCGACGTCGTGGGCCAGATGTTTGACCACCGAAAGGTCGTGCGAGACGAACAGATAGGACAGCGCGAACCGGTCCTGCAGTTCGAGCAGCAGGTTGATGATGCCGGCCTGGATGGACACGTCCAGCGCAGAGACCGGTTCGTCGAGCGCAAGGATCTTGGGCTGCAGCGCCAGTGCGCGCGCGATGCCGATGCGTTGCTTCTGGCCACCTGAGAACTCGGCGGGGTAGCGGCTGGCGTCACCGTGCCGCAGGCCAACGACCTCAAGCAGTTCCGAAACCCGGTCGGCTGTGCGCTTCTTGTCGAAACCGTTGGCGGCCAACGGTTCTGCCAGTACGTCGAACACCGGGAGCCGCGGGTCCAGCGCCGCGACCGGATCCTGGAACACCACCTGCAGATCGGTGCGCACGGCACGGCGTGATCGGCGGTCCAACGCGGCGACATCGGCTCCGAGTACCTCGATGGACCCGGCCTGCGGTGCCGTCAGCGCCAGAATCTGGTGCAGTGTGGTGGATTTGCCCGAACCTGACTCCCCGACGATGCCGAGCGTGCGGCCCTGCCGGAGGTCGAAGCTGACCTTGTCGACGGCCCGGACTTCGCCGATCTGGCGGCGGAACACCACGCCCTTGGTGAGCTTGTACGTCTTCACCAGGTCACGCACCGAGAGCACCAGCGGTGCGTCGTCCGGCGGTGCGGCGGCCGCCGGGGCGGGCACGTCGTAGATCTCGGTGGCGCTGCGGCCCGCCACCTGGTCGGTGCGGATGCACGCGGCCCGGTGGTTCCGGCCCACCTCGACGAGTTCCGGTTCCGCGGACCGGCATTCGTCGACCACCAGGGGACACCGGGGACCGAACGGGCAGCCGGGTGGCAGTGCCGTCATCGATGGTGGCGCACCCGGTATCGGCACCAGACGGGTGCCCTGCTCGGCGTCGAGCCGCGGCACCGAGCCCAGCAGCCCGACCGTGTACGGCATGCGCGGTGCCCGCGCCAGCTCGGCGACCGAGGCGTGTTCGACGGCGCGGCCCGCGTACATCACCAGAGCGCGGTCCGCGAATTCGGCGACCACCCCGAGATCGTGGGTGATGATCAGCACGCCCGCGCCGGTCACATCGCGGGCGGTCCGCAGCACGTCGAGGATCTGGGCCTGCACCGTGACGTCGAGGGCCGTGGTGGGTTCGTCGCAGATCAACAGGTCGGGATCGTTGGCGATCGCGATCGCGATGACGACGCGTTGACGCTCACCGCCCGAGAGTTCGTGCGGGAAAGCCCTGGCACGGCGGTCGGGCTGGGCGATGCCGACCAGCTCGAGCAGTTCGACGGCGCGGACCCGGGCGGCGTGCCTGCCGATCTCCGTGTTGTGCGCCTCGATGGCCTCGGCGATCTGATCGCCGACGGTGTACACGGGCGTGAGCGCCGACATCGGATCCTGGAACACCGTGCCGATCGCGTTGCCCCGCACTTGTGACAGCTCGGCATCCGACTTACCCAGCAATTCCTCGCCACGCAGCCGCACCGAGCCCGTGACCGCGGCGTACTCGGGCAGCAGCCCGATCACCGACATCGCGCTGGCCGACTTTCCGGCCCCGGATTCGCCCACGAGTGCGAGCACCTCTCCGGCGTCGACGTGGAAGTTCAGCCCCCGCACCGCGGGCACCTCTTCGGTCTCGGTCGGGAACGTCACGGTCAGGTCGCTGACCTCGAGCAGCCGGCTCACTTGTAGGCCTCCCGCTTGTCGCGCCTGCGCCGCCGCAACCGGCCGCTGCCGGGATCGATCGCGTCGCGCAGCCCGTCACCGGTCAGGTTGGCGCACAGGATGATCAGCACCAGCATGCCGGCCGGGAACAGGAACACCCACGGGAACGTGGTGGCCGACCTCGTGCCGTCGGCGATCAGTGTGCCCAGTGACACGTCGGGCGGCTGGATGCCGAAACCCAGGAAGCTCAACCCGGTTTCGGCAAGGATGGCCACGCCGACGTTGAGTGCGGTGTCGATGATCAGGATCGACGCGACGTTGGGCAGGATGTGGCGCACGATGATCCGCCAGTTGCTGACACCCATATACCGTGCCGCCACGACGAATTCGCGTTCGCGCAGCGTCATGGTCATGCCCCGCACGATGCGGGAGCTGATCATCCAGCTGAACACCGAGAACAGCACGATCAACCAGAACACGCGGTCGGCCTGACCCAGCCGTGGTGTGACGATTGCGATCAGGATGAAGCTGGGCACCACCAGGAGCACGTCGACGATCCACATCAGCGCGGCGTCGCGCCAGCCGCCGAAATATCCCGCGATCGATCCGACGGTCGCCGCGATGATCGTCGAGATGAATGCCACGCAGACACCGATCAACATGGATTTCTGCATGCCGCGCAGGGTTTGGGCCAGGATGTCCTGGCCCAGCGCGTTGGTGCCGAACCAGTGCTCGAGGGTCGGCGGCTGTTGCAGTGCGTAGTAGTCGAGATCGGTGTAGGAGTAGGGCAGCAGCGGCGGCAGGGCGTAGCACCCGACGAACATCACGGCCAGCACGATCACCGATACCACGGCGGGCTTGTTGCGCACGAAGCGCCGGAACACCAGGGTCCGCCGGGTCGCGAACTGCTCGGTGTGCAGGCCCGACCGGGCCGTGGTGGCAGTTTCCGTCATCGCGTCCTCACCCGGGGATCCAGTGCCGCATAGATGATGTCGGACAGCAGCCCGGCCAGCAGGATCACCGTGCCGGTGAACACCGTGATCGCGGCGATGATGTTGGTGTCCTGCGTCGCGATGCCCTGCACGACCCATTCACCCATGCCGTGCCAACCGAAGATCTTCTCGACGAACACCGCGCCGGTGACCAGACCCGCGACGCCGTAGGCGAACAGCGTGGCCATCGGGATCAGCGCGGTGCGCAGTCCGTGTTTGAACAGTGCGCGCCTGCGGGTGAGTCCCTTGGCCCGCGCGGTGCGGATGAAGTCCTGGCCGAGCACGTCGAGCATCGCATTGCGTTGGTAGCGGCTGAATCCCGCGATCGCGGCCAGCGCGAGGGTGAACGTCGGCAACACCAGATGCTGCAGCCGGTCGACGAACTGGTTCCACGAACCGCCGACGGCGTCGGACGAGGTCTCGCCCGTGTATTCGAACAGCTGCACGCCCAGCACCGAATTGACGTTGAGCGCAGCCAGGATCAACAGGTTGGCGATCACGAATGTCGGTGTGCTCAGCACCAACAGTGACAGCACGGTGATGACGCGGTCGGACAATCGGTACTGGCGGATCGCACCCCAGGCACCGACCACGACCCCGATCACCGTGCCGAGGACCGATCCGATGACCAGTAACCGCAGGCTGACGCCGATCCGGCGCCACAGTTCGTCGCTCACGGGTTGCCCGGTCACGGTGGTGCCGAAGTCGCCGCGGATGGCTCCGGCAGCCCAGTCGACGTACCGGACCGGGATCGGCTTGTCGAGGCCCAGTTCGGCGGCCTTGGCGTCGATGGTCGATTGCGGCGGGCGCGGATTGCGTTGCAGCAGGCTGTCGAGCGGTTCGAACGTCAGCGCCGTCAGGCTGAACGTCAGGAAGCTCGCCAAGGCCAGCAGCACGATGTAGTTGAGCAGGCGGCGCGCCAGAAACCGCGTCATGTGATCGAGCCCCTGATCGCCGTGCCCCTGCCGCGCATGGGAGACAGGGTAGATCAGCGAAACCGAGCTGCCCGTCACGTCGCGGCGCGCAGCGTGTGGCGGGCCAGCGGGCACATGGCGACAATTCCCAGCCTGCCGCCAGCTGGGTCGCAGATGTGGCGCGTTCACTGGATGTCACCTGCGGTTTCTCCACTACATCCCGGCAAGTGAGGTGCGAAATGGTGAAAACCTGTAACAGCAGATCCACTGGTGTGAAGTTGCTCGCGGCGGCCGTCGGTGGGGCCGCCACGCTCACGCTCGGCGTACTCGGCTTGTCCGCGGGGTCGCCGACCGCGGTGACCGCGAGCTCCCACAACATGAACATCGGCCAGACCACCACCGAGACCACGCCGCCGACGGCGCCCGCGGTCTCGATGGCGGTGCCGGGGATCAAGGGCTACACGCCGCCGTCGGGCTTCGCGACGACGCACTGATCCACGTTTGGCGCGGCAACCTCGCGGCTACTCGGTGTGAGACCCCAACACCGAGTGGGCAGAGGTGATGCTGAGGTGAATGCGACAAATACTCATAGAACTCTTATTTTGGCGTCGGGCAGTGCCGGTGTGGCCGCCGTCGCGGCGATGGCGATTCTCGGGACGAGTACGCCCGGAGTGGCGGCTGATCCGCAGGAGCCGGTCGAGACCACACCGATCACCACTGGTGAGACGGTGACCGAGACGGTTCCGCCGACCTCGCCCGAAACGTCCGTGGCGACGCCGCCGGTCTCGGTGACCACGCCGTCCGGTTTCGCGACGCCGCACTGACCGCAACCCGTTGCGATCTCGCTGCCGGGTTGCCAATTCGTGCTCGGCCGCTAGGGTCACCCATGGGCGCAGCGGGGGTGTGCTCGTGCGTGAACTGTTCAACGGGCCTTCCCGCTGAACGGGGGGCCTGACCGGATACCGAATGGGGTGGGTCAGAGTGGCCAATACGAAGAACAGCGAAGTAAAGAACAGAACACAGGTCAGATTCCTGATGGCGGTCGCCGGCGCGGCGGCTGCCGTGGCGATGGCGGTGCTGGGCCCCGTGATGGCTCAGTCGTCAAGTGCTGCAGGAATTTTCGGTGATATGCCGCAGGCCTCGGTTGGTGAGACGGAAACCAAGTCCACTGCACCGTCTGAGCCCGAGACCACGTTTGCGACGCCGCCGGT
This sequence comes from Mycolicibacterium mageritense, assembly GCF_010727475.1. Taxonomy (NCBI): domain Bacteria; kingdom Bacillati; phylum Actinomycetota; class Actinomycetes; order Mycobacteriales; family Mycobacteriaceae; genus Mycobacterium; species Mycolicibacterium mageritense. The sequence goes on along the minus strand of NZ_AP022567.1, from coordinate 277,784 downwards.
CAAGGTCGAGCTGCCTGACGGCTACGGCAACGGCTAGCGAGTATGCGGCGGCGGATCGCCGATGGTCGTGGCCGTTGCGCGGGCGCCTGCGCGGGTACCGCGGATGAGGACGCGATCGTCGACCGTGAACGGCGGGTCGGCAGCCTTGGGCAGGGTGTAGGTCTGGCTGAAGCCGTCGGAACTCCGCACGGTCACCGACGTCGGCGACATCGCCGTGATGACGCCGACCTGGGTGATTTCGGTGGTGTAGGCCCCGGCCGGGTTGGTGTGCACCGACTCGCCGTGCACGAGGTCTGCCGAGTCGTTCGCGGCCAGAGGCCCCGGTGGGCCGCTCCGGCCAGGTCCGTCCTGGCCGGGCGGTCCACCATGGCCGGGCGGGCCGTCGCCCCAGCCCATCGTCGGACTGTCGGTGGCCGCATACACCGCGGCACCGCCCAGCCCGGCGATCGCCGCGGCCACGGCCACCGCGCCCAGGCTCTGTCGCATGCCCATGGATCCACCGTGCCGACCGCGGCTGTGTGTGGGCTGTGCCTGCGGTCAGCGACATATGTGTGGTCAGGCAGCCCACAGTCGGGCGGACAGATTTTCACAGCGGGCGCATAGACACCGCACAGTCGCGCCATATCGCGCGGTCGAATAATGGACCCGTGCCTGCCACTGCCAACGACAACGAACCGGCCCGCGCGGTCATGCGCCGCGCCGACGGCAACCCGATCCAGGTGCTGGTGGTCGACGACGAACCCGTCCTGGCCGAGCTCGTGTCGATGGCGTTGCGCTACGAGGGGTGGGACATCGCCACCGCGGGTGACGGCGCGAGCGCCATCGCGGCGGCGCGGGAGAACCCGCCGGACGTCGTGGTGCTCGACGTCATGCTGCCCGACATGAGCGGTCTCGAGGTGCTGGGAAAACTGCGGGAGCAGATTCCCGGGTTGCCGTTGCTGCTGCTGACGGCGAAGGACTCCGTCGAGGACCGCATCGCGGGCCTGACCGCGGGCGGCGACGACTACGTCACGAAACCGTTCAGCCTCGAAGAGGTCGTGTTGCGGCTGCGGGCTCTGCTGCGCCGGACCGGCGTCACGAGTGAGGACGGCGGCGCCAAGATCATCGTCGGTGACCTGGTGCTCGACGAGGACAGCCACGAGGTGACCCGCGCGGGCGAGCCGATCACGTTGACGGCCACCGAATTCGAGTTGCTGCGATTCATGATGCGCAACGCCAAACGCGTGCTCAGCAAGGCGCAGATCCTCGACCGGGTGTGGAGCTACGACTTCGGCGGCCGGTCCAACATCGTCGAACTCTATGTCTCGTACCTGCGTAAGAAGATCGACAGCGGGCGCGAACCCATGATCCACACCTTGCGCGGTGCGGGGTATGTCCTTCGACCCGCGCGCTGAGGTGGCCGCCGGAACCCGGTGGTGGTCTCCGCGCACCTGGTCCTTGCGCCGACGCCTGGTGCTGACCCAGGTCGCGCTGCTGGCCGTGGTCTGCGCCGTCATCGGCATCGCGACGGAGTTTGCGCTGCAACGGTTCCTGATGAACCAGTTGGACGATCAGGTGGTCGAGGCGGGTCGCCGGTCGGCTGCGATCTTCGAACTGCCACCGCCGCCCATGGGTTTCCCCGGGCCGACCATCGTGCTCGGGCAGCCGGGCATGGGTCCTCCGATGGGACCGCCACCCGGTCCGGCCGGTCCGTTCGAACCGCCGCGGCCCGGCAGGCACATCCGCGTGCTCTTCGATCCCGAGCAGGGCCCGGGCCCAGGGTTTCTCAACGCGCCCGGACAGGCGGCCCGCACCGTGGGCGCGGTCGTCACGCCGGGGCGGCCGATCGACGCGGGCGTGATCACCGCCGACGGTGATCGTGTCGAGGTCAGTCCTGCTGCGGCCGAGCAGCTTTCCCAAGTCCCCGCCGATCACACACCGGAGACGGTCGATCTGGACGGGCTCGGCCGGTACCGCCTGATCGGAATGCATCCACGCCACGGCGGTCCGCAGCTCATCGTGACCGGGCTGCCGACGTCAGTGGTCGATGACACCCTGCTGTGGGTGCTCGGCATGTTCTGTGTGCTCGCCGCGGTCGCGCTGATCGCCGCGATCACCGGTGGCATCCTCATCATCAGACGCCAACTCGCGCCGTTGTCGCGGGTTTCGGCCGCCGCACGCGAAGTGGCCGATCTGGAGCTCGACCGCGGCGAGGTGCGACTGCCCACCCCGATCGTCCGCGTCGATCCGGCCAGTGCGCACACCGAGGTCGGCCAGCTCGGCACCTCGTTGAACCGGATGCTCGACCGCATCGCGAGCGCATTGTCGGCGCGTCATGCCAGTGAGACCCGGGTTCGTCAATTCGTCGCCGACGCGAGCCATGAACTGCGTACGCCGCTCGCCGCGATCCGCGGCTATACCGAACTGGCCCAACGGAAACGCGACGCCTTACCTGACGACGTCGCGCACGCCATGAACCGTGTCGAGTCCGAAACCGCGCGTATGACCCAGCTGGTCGAGGACATGTTGCTGCTGGCGCGGCTCGACGCCGGGCGGCCGCTGGAGCGCGAACCGGTCGACCTGTCGCGGCTCGTGGTGGACACCGTGAGCGACGCCCACATCGCGGGGCCCGACCATGTCTGGTCGCTGGAGCTGCCGGACGAGCCGGTCGTCGTCGAAGGGGATGAGGCCAGGCTGCATCAGGTGCTGGGCAATCTGCTGGCGAACGCACGCACGCACACCCCGGCCGGCACGTCGGTCACCGTGACCCTGGCTGCCGACGCGGACGGTGCCGCGGTGCTGACAGTGGCCGACGACGGCCCGGGGATACCCGAGACGCTGCAGCCCGAGGTGTTCGAACGGTTTGCCCGCGGCGACTCGTCACGTTCCCGGCGGGAAGGCAGCACGGGCCTCGGCCTGGCAATCGTCGCGGCGGTGGTCAAGGCGCACCGCGGCAGCATCGAGGTTCACAGTGTGCCCGGCGCGACCACGTTCACGGTACGGCTACCCGACGGAGCTTCACAGATTACGCACAGGTAGGGCCAATCCGGCACCTAGTCATCGCCACAACGATGAAGGGGTGACTCTGGTTCTTCCCGCCGAGCAGACACACACTCGCGCAAAACCCGTTCCGGTCGTGCGATTCTCTGTCTGCTCGCATCGGGTTGGCCTGGGTCTGCTGCTCGCGGCAACCGCGGTGTTGTACCTGTGGAACCTGTCCGCCAGCGGATGGGCGAACGCCTTCTACTCCGCGGCCGCCCAGGCCGGTGGCAGTGACTGGACCGCGATGCTGTTCGGGTCGAGCGACGCCGCCAACGCCATCACCGTGGACAAGACCCCGGCGGCGCTGTGGATCATCGACCTCTCGGTCCGGTTGTTCGGCCTCAATCCCTGGAGCGTGCTGGTGCCGCAGGCCCTGGAGGGCGTCGCGGCGGTCGGGGTGCTCTACGCCGCGGTGCGCCGAGCGGCCGGGCCGTGGGCCGCGCTGCTGGCCGGCGCGGTGCTCGCCCTGACCCCGGTGGCCGCGTTGATCTTCCGGTTCAACAATCCCGACGCGCTGCTCGTACTGCTGCTGGTCGTCGCGGCCTACTGCGTGCAGCGCGGCATCGAGCGCGACGCGAGCCGGTGGTGGTTCGTCGCTGCAGGCGCCGCCGTCGGATTCGGCTTCCTGGCGAAGATGCTGCAGGCCTTCCTGGTGTTGCCGGCATTCGCCGCGGCAGCCCTGGTGGCCGGTGACAGATCCCTGCGCAGCCGGTGTGCCGATGTGCTGGCGGCCGGCGTGGCGATCATCGTCAGCGGCGGTTGGTATCTGCTGCTCGTCGAGCTGTGGCCGGCCTCGGCCCGGCCTTACATCGGCGGTTCGCAGAACGACAGCATCGTCGAACTGGCATTGGGATACAACGGATTCGGCAGGCTCACCGGTGAGGAGACCGGCGGGCTCGGCAATCTGAACTTCGACGTCGGGGCCGGACGGCTGTTCGGTGCACAGATGGGAGCCGACATCGCGTGGCTCCTGCCTGCCGCGTTGATCTGCCTCGTCGCCGGGCTCGTCGTCACCCGACGGGCTCCGCGCACCGACGCCACCCGCGCGGCGCTAATCCTGTGGGGCGGTTGGTTGCTGACCACCGCCGTGGTGTTCAGCTTCATGAACGGCATCGTCCATCCCTATTACACCGTGGCGCTCGCACCAGCGGTCGGCGCGCTCGTCGGGATCGGGACCACCGTATTGTGGCGGCAGCGCAACGACATTCGCGCCGCGACCGCCCTTTCGGGCACGGTGCTGCTCACCTCGGTCCTGGCCGCGGTTCTGCTCGCGCGCCATGACGGCTGGCTGCCGTGGCTGCGGGCGGCGGTGGCCGTCGTGGGGGTCGGCGCCGCGGTTCTGCTGCTCGTGGTCGGCAGGCTGGACCGGCCGATGGTGAAGCTGGCGGCGGGCCTGGCCGTGGTGGCATGCCTGGCGGGCCCGGCGGCGTTCTCGGTCGCCACCGCGGCGAGCCCGCACAGCGGGGCCATACCGTCGGTCGGTCCGTCCCGCGGTGGCGGGGGTTTCGGCGGCATGTTCGCCGCACCCGATCCGGGCGCGACGTTGACGGCGACACTGGCCGCCGACGCCGATGCCTACACCTGGGCAGCGGCCGTTGTCGGGTCCAGCAATGCCGCGGGATACCAATTGGCAAGCGGCGCACCGGTCATGGCGGTCGGCGGGTTCAACGGGACCGATCCCGCGCCTACGCTCGACGAGTTCGAGCAGCTCGTCGCCGAACGGCAGATCCACTACTTCATCCACGGTCGGATGATGGGTGGCTTCGGCGGCCGCGCCACCAGCGGCTCCCGCGAGGCCGCCGACATCGCCGATTGGGTGCAGGCGCACTACGCGCCGTTGACCATCGACGGCGTGACCATCTACGACCTGACGCAACGTGCGACGAACACATAGCAGGCGCATAGCTTCGCCCCACGGGGAACACACACCACCGGAGAACGATGAGGATATGACAGACACAGCCGTGCATGACGACATCGACCGCGTCGCATCCTCTGTTCAGGGAGACCGGTTTCAGTTCGGGTCACGCCCCAACGCGGCGGTGATCGCCCGCGCGGCAGGCGTCCCCGTCCTCGACGTGGTGGTCCCCGTGTACAACGAGCAAGCGGCCCTTGCACATTCGGTGCGCAGGCTGCATCAGTACCTGCAGGAGAACTTCGCGCTGCCGGTGCGCATCACCATCGCCGACAACGCCAGCGTGGACGACACCCCGCATATCGCGGCGGAGCTGGCTGCCGAACTCGACAACGTCCGGGTGGTGCGGTTGGAGGAGAAGGGGCGTGGCCGCGCTCTGCGTGCGGTGTGGTCGGCATCCGACTCGCCCGTGCTGGCCTACATGGACGTCGACCTCTCGACGGACCTCGCGGCGCTGGCGCCGTTGGTCGCGCCGCTGATCTCCGGGCATTCCGATCTGGCGATCGGCACGCGGCTGAGCCGAGGCTCACGCGTGATCCGCGGCGCCAAACGCGAATTCATCTCGCGGTGCTACAACTTCATCCTCAAGAGCACGCTCTCGGCGCGGTTCTCCGACGCGCAGTGCGGATTCAAGGCGATCCGTGCCGACGTCGCCAAGCTGCTGCTGCCACATGTCGCCGACACCGGCTGGTTCTTCGACACCGAGTTGCTGGTGCTGGCCGAGCGCAGCGGCCTGCGAATTCACGAGGTGCCGGTCGACTGGGTCGATGACCCGGACAGCCGCGTCGACATCGTGGCGACCGCGACGGCCGACCTCAAGGGCATCGGCCGGCTGCTGCGCGGGTTCGCCAACGGTTCGATACCCGTCAACACCATTGCCGCCCAGCTCGGTTCGTCGCGAGGCTCGGCTCCGGCCGGCTCACTCCTGCGCCAGGTGGTGCGCTTCGGCGCGGTCGGTGTGGTGTCGACACTGGCCTACCTGCTGCTGTTCATGCTGTTGCGGGCCGGGCTCGGCGCGCAGGCCGCGAACCTGGTGGCCCTGCTGGTCACCGCGATCGGTAACACCGCGGCCAACCGCCGCTTCACGTTCGGCATCGCCGGGTCGACCAGTGTGACGCGCCACCACTTCGAAGGGCTCATCGTCTTCGGGATCGCGCTGACCATCACCAGCGGCTCGCTGGGCCTGCTGCACGTGTTCACCACCGAACCGCACCGAGCCGTCGAACTGGCCGTGCTGATCGCGGCGAACCTGGTGGCCACCGTTGTCCGCTTCGTGCTGTTGCGCGGCTGGGTGTTCCATCCGGCCCGGACCCGCCGCTGAACGCCAACCGAAAGACACCGAACATGACGACAATCGTTGAGGCACAATCGGACACCCCGGAACCCGTGGTGCTGTCCGGAAGGCCGCCGGGTACGCCCCGGTGGATCCGGCCCGCGTACTGGGCCATGCTGGCCGCAACCGCGGTGCTCTATCTGTGGGGTCTGGGTTCGTCGGGCTGGGCCAACAGCTATTACGCCGCGGCCGCCCAGGCGGGCACCCAGTCGTGGAAGGCGTGGCTGTTCGGATCCTTGGACGCCGGCAACGCCATCACGGTGGACAAGCCGCCCGCTGCCATGTGGGCCATGGGGCTCTTCGGCCGGATCTTCGGGTTCAACGAATTCACCATGCTGCTGCCACAGGCGCTGATGGGGGTGGCCGCGGTGGCCGTGCTCTACGCCACAGTGCGCCGCACCAACGGCCCGGGCGCGGCTCTGATCGCGGGGGCGGCCCTGGCGTTGACGCCCGTGGCCACGGCGATGTTCCGCTACAACAACCCCGACGCACTGCTGGTGCTGCTGCTCGTGGTCGCGGCCTACTGCATGGTGCGGGCGATCGAGAACGGCAGCTACCGCTGGGCGGCGCTGTCGGGATGCGCCCTCGGCTTCGCGTTCCTGACCAAGATGCTGCAGGCGTTCCTGATCGTTCCCGGTCTGGCGCTCGTGCTGCTGGTCGTCGCGCCGGTGAGTTTGTGGCGGCGGCTGGGCATGCTGGCGGTCGGCGGTGTCGCGATGATCGTGTCGGCGGGCTGGTACATCGCGCTGGTGGCGTTGTGGCCTGCCGACTCGCGGCCGTACATCGCGGGTTCGACCGACAACAGCCTGCTGCAATTGGCGTTCGGCTACAACGGAATCGACCGGATCGTCGGACAGAACCAGCCTGGCGGCGGACCCGGCCACGGCCCGGGCGGTGGTGGGGCCAACCTGTTCTTCGGCGGTGAGGCCGGAATCGGCCGGCTGTTCGGGATGTCGATGGGCACCGAAGCGTCGTGGTTGCTGCCAGCCGCGCTGATCGGTCTGGTCGCCGCGCTGTGGCTGACGCGACGGGCTTCGCGTACCGCGGGCGTGCGCGCCGGGCTGCTCATGTGGAGCGGCTGGCTGCTGGTGACCGGCGCGGTGTTCAGCTTCATGGACGGCACCATTCACCCGTATTACACCGTGGCACTGGCCCCGGCCATCGCGGCGCTCGTCGGCATCTCGGTGGCCGAGTTGTGGCGCGTCCGTGATCGTTTGCCGGCCCGGGTGGTGCTGGCCGTGATGATGGCGGGCACCGGCGGGTGGGCCTTCGTGCTGCTGAACCGGACCCCCGACTGGCTGCCTGCGCTGCGCTGGATTCTGCTCGGCGGTTCGATCCTCGTCGCCGTCCTGCTCGCGGTGCGCGCTCAGCGGCCGGGCCGGGCCACGGCGGCGCTGGTGCTGGCCGCGATGATCTTCGGTCTCGGCGCGACCGCGGCGTACTCGATCCAGACCGTGGCCAACGGCAACAGCAGCGGACCCATGGCGACGTCGGGCCCCAAGCGGGACTGGGGCTTCGGCGGCCCGGGTGGTGGTCCGCCCGGATTCGGCAAGGCCGACGACGCGGTGCTCGGCGAACTGTTGGAGGGAGTCGGCAACCGTTGGGCCGCAGCCAGTGTGGGCTCGATGATGGTCAGCGATCTGGAGCTCAAGACCGGCGCGTCGCTCATGGCGATCGGCGGGTTCACCGGTGGCGACAACTCGCCGACCCTGGCGCAGTTCCAGCAGTATGTGGCCGATGGTCAGGTGCGGTATTTCTTCGATCGCCCGGCAGGCGATCGGGGCGGCCCGCCGCACGATGCCAACGGCAGTGCGGGTGAGATCACCGCGTGGGTCAAGCAGCACTTCACCGGCACGCAGACGGGTGGGATCACCGTCTACGACCTACAGGCACCGCACAACTGATCCCCGAGACCGCGACGGCTGCCCCGCTTCCCCCGAGCAGGGCAGCCGTCGCCTTTTCACGGCGAGCAGACGTGCCGGTACCCACAAATCGCCGTTATCGGGTACGTACGCGTCTCAGTGTCATGGTGAGTGTGCCGGGTTTACGGCGTGTCTGCGTGACAGGCGTTGTAGCGCGGTGGTTGGTTGCGTTTCACCTGGTGTCTGGCTCGGTACGCGTCTGCCGCCCTGTGGAGTTGGCGTTGAGCAGTAGTGCCGGCACCAGGTGAGACGGACCGGCCGACCTGACTTGATAGGAGCGTGGCATCGCCCCGACTGAGATGTGTCGGCCGACCGGTCCAACCTCAACAACCTCTCCCACGCGTGAAGGAGGCATTCACCATGATTGTTGTTGGCGCCGATGTACACAAGCGCTCCCACACCTTTGTCGCCGTTGATCAGGTAGGCCGGCGCCTCGGCGAGAAGACCGTCAAGGCCACCACCGAGGGCCACCACGCGGCCCTGATGGGCGCGTGACCAGTTCGGCACCGAACTGGTGTGGGTATCGAAGACTGCCGCAACATGTCCGCGCGGCTGGAACGCGACCTGCTCGGTGCCGGGCAGAAAGTGGTGCGGGTACCCACCAAACTGTCGGCCCAGACGCGCAAGTCCGCCCGCACCCGCGGCAAGTCCGACCCGATCGATGCCGAGTCGGTCGCACGGGCGGTGCTGCGCGAACCCGACCTGCCCATCGCTTCCCACGATGAGCAATCCCGGAGCTCAAACTGCTCACCGACCGTCGCGATGTCCTTGTCCGGCAACGCACTCAGACGATCAACCAACTGCTGTGGCGTGCATGAACTCGACCCCGACCAGGCCCCGCCACCTCGCGCGTTGAAAACCCGCACCCATCAGCAGGCGTTGCAGACATGGCTGAACATCCAGCCGGGTCTGGTGGCTGAACTGGCCCGCGATGAGCTGGCCGACATCATCCGACTCACCGGCGAGATCGACAAGCTCGAGCAGCGTCTGGCCGCTCGGGCCCGCGAAGTGGCGCCCAGCCTGCTGGCCATCGACGGGTGCGCGGAGCTGACCGCGGCCAAGATTGTCGGCGAGGCCGCCGGCATCGACCGGTTCACCAGCGAGGCCGCCTTCGCCTGCCATTGCGGGGTCGCACCCATCCCGGCATGGTCGGGCGCCAACGCCGGCCAGATGCGGTTAAGCCGCTCAGGCAACCGCCAACTCAACGCCGCCATCCACCGCATCGCCGTCACCCAAGCCCGAATGAAAGGCAGCGACGGCCACGCCTACTACCACCGGCTCATCACCGCCGGGAAAACCAAAGCCAAAGCCCGCCGCTGCCTCAAACGCCGCATCTCCCGCCGCATTTACCAGGCCCTCCACCACGACAACCACACCCACAATCAACACCTAACCGCCGCGGCTTGACATAGGAGCTATTGGTCGGCACGGCTCATTTGCTCACGGTGATCTGGCCGCTGGTGGCCACCGCGCCCCATTGTTAGCGTCAGCGCATGTCTGTCACCGACGAATACCTGGCCAACAACGAGGTCTACGCGCAGACCTTCACCGGTCCGCTGCCGCTGCCACCGAGCAAACACGTCGCGGTGGTGGCCTGCATGGATGCCCGGCTCGACGTGTACCGCATCCTCGGCCTGGCCGACGGCGAAGCACATGTCATCCGCAACGCCGGCGGCGTGATCACCGACGACGAAATCCGGTCCCTGGCTATCAGCCAGCGGCTGCTGGGCACCAGGGAGATCATCCTCATCCATCACACCGACTGCGGCATGCTGACTTTCACCGACGATGAGTTCAAGAAGGCGATCCAGGACGAGACCGGCATCAAACCCGAGTGGGCCGCGGAGGCATTCGACGACATCGCCGAGGACGTCCGGCAGTCTTTGCGCCGCATCGAGGCCAGCCCGTTCGTCACCAAACATGAATCGTTGCGCGGCTTCATCTTCGACGTCGCGACAGGCAGGCTCGACGAGGTCACGCTCTAGCCTCTCACCCCACCTTGTAGGTCGCGATGGCCTTCGCGACAGCATCGCCGTCCGGGGTGACGACGTCGACATCGACGTTCACCAGGGACTTCCCGCGGTGCAGCACGCGCCCGACGCCGATCAGGTCGGTGGAGCGGGCCGGTGCCAGGTACTGCACCGACATCGACACCGTGACTCCACGCAGCGAATCGGGTACCGGCGCCTCGGCCCACGCCGCGGCCATCACCGTGACATCGGCCAGCGCGGCGATCGCGCCGCCGTGCACCATGTCGGCGAGCGTGGTGTTTTCCGGATCCCACGGCAGCCGCACCCGGACCTCTGGGCCGTCGAGGTGCTCGGGCACGATGCCGAGGCGCGCGACGAACGGTGACTGCGGGATGAACTGCGCCATGACGTCGGCGCCCGTCTGAGTCGTCATGACCCGCAGTCTTGTTGCCCGCGCGGCGTGACTCAATTACCTGTGGGGTAGTCACCTTCTCCCGCCGAGCAGACGCGTGGGTACCCGGAACGCCGCCGTACCGGGTACCGGCGTGTCTGCTCGCGCGGGGAAACTCGCGCGGGGAAATCAGGCGTCGCGGGCCAGGAGGGTCAGGGCATCGGCGGTGCGGTCGCAGAACGCATCGCGGTCGATGAGGCCCCGCGTCATCGCCCGAACCACGGTCGTGGCCACCAGGAAATCGAATACGGTGTCGGCGCGCTCCGGGTCGCCGATCAGTTCGACCATCAACGCGCGCACATCGGACTCGGACCGCAGCACGAGCCGCTCATAAATGGTCTCGTCGCGGTGATAGGCGGTGAGCAGGCCCGGCAGCGCGGCGCGCGTCACCGGGTTGGCGAGCCAGTCCAGGAACACCGCGACCCACCCGCGCAGGTCGGCGCGCAGATCTCCGGTCGGCGCGGGCAGCGGCACCGGGCCGGCGTGGCCGAATGCCGCGTCCTCGACGAGGGCTTCCTTGGTGGCCCAGCGCCGGTAGATGGTCGGTGCCCCCACGCCCGCGCGGCGGGCGATCGCCACCACGGTGGTCCCCTGGTACCCCTCTTCGACCAGGAGATCGCGGGCCGCGGCCAGCACGGCGGCGTCCTTGGCAGGGTCGCGGGGGCGTCCCACGGCGTTCGTCACGGCAAAAACCTATCCCGATCGGCGCGCGGCTGTTACGTTATGAGTCATAACGTAATTATTCCGGAAGGATGCTGATGCTCACCCCGCACGACGAATTGCTCTGTCATCAGTTGCCCACGACGTTCGACCATGTCGCGCAGTCCGACCTGCGCTGGACCGAACGCATCGTGATGTACGGCTTCGACCGGTCCGGCGATGTCAACGTGATGACGGGGCTGGCGCGCTATCCCAACCGCAACGTCACCGACGCCTACGCGATGATCACCAAGCGCAGCGGCGAGACCCGGGTGGTGCGGATGTCGACCGAGCTGAATCCCGAATCCGGGCCGCTCGGAACGTATTCCGTCGGCCCGTTCTCGTATCGGATAGAGGAGCCGCTGCGCACCGTGCGTGCCGTGCTCGAGCCCAACGAGCAGGGCGTGAGTCTCGACCTCCGGTTGCGCGGGCGGTTCCCGACCTACGAGCAGACCCCGGCATTCCACCGCAGCCGCGGCCGGGTCAGTGAGGATGCCCGGCGGTTCTACCAGAACGGCGACCTCGAGGGCTGGATCGAGATCGACGGTGAGCGGATCGAGATCGACAGCAGCCGTTGGTGGTTCGGCCGCGACCACTCGTGGGGCATCCGTAACGGACCGGGCGGCGGCAGCCTGCCCGAGGGCGCGAACCTGCAACCGCAGGAGATCCCGGACGGCACGCTGTATTACATGGGCATTTTCGAATTCGACGACGAACTCGTGCATTTCGCCCAACGTGAGACCAGCACGGGGGAGCGGTGGCAGTTCGAAGGCGAGATCCTCTATCCGCTGGCCGGCGGCCGCCCCGCGGGCACCATCATCGACGTCGAACACGATCTGAAGTTCCGCGATGAACTGCGCGTCATCAGCGGCGGCACCTTCACGGTGCACCGCGGCGACCGCACCACGAGCACCGTGGAGGTCACCCCCATCACCGATTTCTGGCCCGGCCTGGCCGGCTACATGGAGGTCAACGGATATGCGTCGGGGCATTGGCGCGGAAAAGAATTCATCGACGGGTTCACGGTCGACGGCACGGATCTGAACGTCATCAAACCGGTCAGCTTCCTGTCCGAGACGCTGTGCGAGGTGCGGATGGACGGCAAGACCGGTCATGGCCTCGTGGAGATGGTGTTCGTCGGGGCGTATCCGCGCTACGGATACACCGGATGGTGAGGCTGCCGGCCGACGAGCTGCCCGGTGCGCTGGAAGGCATCGTCGGAAAGCATATTCCGGGAGCGGAGCACGCCCGCATCGTCAACTGGCGCCCCAGCCCCGGCGGGTACTCCACCGAGACCTTCCTGTTCGACCTCGAGGATCTCGACGACGGGTCGACTGCAGGCCTGGTGTTCCGCAGGCCGCCGGAGTTTCAGATCCTGCCCGACTATGACCTGCGCAGGCAGTATCTGGTGATGAAACGGCTTGCAGTATCACAGGTTCCGGTACCGGCGGTCCGTTGGATCGACACGACCGACGACGCCCTGGGCACGCCCTATCTGGTGATGGACCGCATCGACGGCGTGATCGGGGTCAGCGACGTGCCGCCGTATCACGAGGCGGGCATCTTCGCCGAGACCGACGACGCGGGCCGGGCCAGGCTGTGGAACGGCTGCGTCGACATGATCGCCAAGGTCCACGGCATCGACCCGCGGGCGTATCGGCTGGGTTTCCTCGGCGACCCGTCGCCGGGTGCGCTGGTGGCCTTCCTGCGATACGCGATCGGGTGGGCGTACGCCGACAAGCCGATTCACCCGACCTTCACGCGCGCGCTCGACTGGCTCGACGCGCACCCCTACACCCCGCAACACGTCGGCCTGTGCTGGGGCGACGCCCGCATGTCCAACGTTCTCTACATGCCGGACCTGCGGCCGCGAGCAGCGCTGGACTGGGAGATCGCTTATCTCGGGGATCCTGCAGCCGACATCAGCTGGCTGCTGATGACCGACTGGGTCAGCAGCCCACTGCCGGGCAACGCACCGGCACCGGGCACGCCCAGCCGCGAGGAGACCATCGACCGCTACGAGCGTGCGGTGGGACACCCGATCGGCAACGTCGAGTTCGGTGACATCACCGCGCCCCTGCTGCTCGCGGTCGCACTGGTCCGGCTCAACCACCGATTCGATCTGCCGGGCATCGATCTGGCCGATGTCTGCGCGCGGCGCATCGATTTCGTGCTCGGTAGCTGAGACCCGTCTCGGTTAAGGTGCCTCGGGTGTCCTCACCCGAGACGTCACCGTTCCCCAGAGGAATGGCGTTGTTGGTGGCCGGCGCGTTCTTCATGGAGATCCTCGACGCGACCATCATCACCCCGGCGATACCGCTGATCGCGTCGTCGCTGAACGTCGAGGCCGTCGATGTCAACGTCGCGATCTCGGCCTATCTGGTCACCGTCGCGGTGCTGATTCCCGCGAGCGGCTGGATGGCCGACCGGTTCGGGATCCGGCGGGTTTTCATCGCCGCCATCGCGGTGTTCACGCTGGCCTCGGTCGGCTGCGCGCTGAGCACATCGCTGCCGATGCTGGTCGGCATGCGCGTGCTGCAGGGTGTCGGCGGCGCCATGATGGTGCCCGTCGGGCGGCTCGCGGTGTTGCGGTACAGCGCGAAATCGGACCTGGTGCGGGCCATTGCGCTGCTGACGTGGCCTGCGCTCGCGGCACCCGTGGTCGCGCCGGTTCTCGGCGGTGCGATCGCGACGCTCGGCAGCTGGCGGTGGATCTTCGCGGTGAACATTCCGATCGGCGTGATCGGATTCGTGCTCGCACTCAAGCTGATTCGCGGTGAGCCGCAGCCCGCGCCGCGGTCGCTCGACTGGCCCGGCCTGCTCGCGTTGGGTTCGGGGATCGCGGTCGCGCTCATCGCGCTGGAGAACGTCAGGGTCTCGGGTACCGACTGGGTGCTGGTCGGCGGATGCGCCGCGGCCGCGGTGATCCTGCTGGCGGCCGCGGTCTGGCGGTTGTCGAGCGCGCGCGCACCCCTGGTGGCACTACGCGTACTGCGCGTACGCACCCTGCGCATCACGGTGTCGGCCGGGTCGCTGTACCGCATGGTGATCACCGCGGTGCCGTTCCTGCTCCCGTTGCAGTTCCAGCTCGAGTTCGGTTGGACACCGTTCGCCGCGGGTTTGATGGTGGCCGCGCTGTTCGCGGGCAATCTGACGATCAAACCGGTCACGACGCCGCTCATGCGGCGGTTCGGCATCCGCACCGTGCTGTTGGTCAACGGTGTCGTATCGGTCGGATGCTTCGGGCTGCTCGCGCTGCTGCGCCCGGGCCTGCCCGTCGTGGCGATCGCCGCGATCCTCTATGTCAGCGGTGCGCTGCGGTCCATCGGCTTCACGGCCTACAACAGCCTGGCATTCTCCGACGTCGACGGTGACGACCTGACCCACGCCAACACGCTCAACGCGTCGGTGCAGGAACTGGCCGCAGGCCTCGGCATCGCCGTCGCGGCCCTGCTGCTGAGCCAGCTGACGTCATATCCCGCGACGTTCCTGGTGCTCGGTGCGTTTCTTGCGCTGACCCTGATCGAGAGCCTGCGGTTGCCGCGGACCGCCGGCGCACACGTCAGCGGACACGGCTGACGTGACGAAGCACGCAATATTGCGCTGATTCTGAACGTTGACAGGCCATGGCACGGCCGATACATTCCAGGTCATGCTTGCAATTCTGGTCAATTCTACCAACTTTACGAGGTAACGGTGACGACCACTGAGAAGCCCGACACGAGGTCGGGGCACTACGAGCTGAGCCACCTGCGTTCGCTGGAGGCCGAGGCCATCCACATCATCCGCGAGGTGGCCGCCGAGTTCGAGCGGCCCGTGCTGCTGTTTTCCGGCGGCAAGGACTCGATCGTGATGCTGCACCTGGCGCTCAAGGCCTTCAAACCGGGGCGGTTGCCGTTCCCGGTCATGCACGTCGACACCGGACACAACTTCGACGAGGTTCTCGAGACCCGCGACGAGCTGGTGGCCGAGCACGGTGTGCGGCTGGTCGTGGCCAAGGTGCAGGACGACATCGACGCGGGCCGCGTGGTGGAAACCATCCCGTCGCGCAATCCGCTGCAGACCGTGACGCTGCTGCGCGCCATCCGTGAGAACAAGTTCGACGCGGCGTTCGGCGGGGCCCGCCGCGACGAGGAGAAGGCCCGTGCCAAGGAGCGCGTGTTCTCCTTCCGTGACGAGTTCGGCCAGTGGGATCCGAAGGCGCAGCGCCCCGAGCTGTGGAACCTCTACAACGGGCGGCACCACAAGGGCGAGCACATCCGGGTGTTCCCGCTGTCCAACTGGACCGAGTTCGACATCTGGTCCTACATCGGCGCCGAGAAGATCAAGCTCCCCAGCATCTACTACGCGCACCAACGCAAGGTTTTCGAGCGCGACGGCATGCTGCTGGCCGTGCACCGCCACCTGCAGCCGCGCAAGGACGAGCCGATCATCGAGAAGTCGGTGCGGTTCCGGACCGTCGGCGACGTCACGTGCACGGGCTGCGTCGAGTCAACCGCCGCAACGGTTTCCGAGGTGATCGCGGAAACCGCGGTGTCTCGGTTGACCGAGCGCGGCGCCACGCGCGCCGACGACCGCATTTCGGAGGCCGGAATGGAAGACCGCAAGCGAGAGGGCTACTTCTGATGTCGACGCTGCTGCGCATCGCCACCGCCGGGTCCGTCGACGACGGAAAGTCCACACTGATCGGCCGGCTGCTGTTCGACTCCAAGGCCGTCATGGAGGACCAGCTCGCGGCCGTCGAGCGCACCTCGAAGGAACGCGGCAACGACTACACGGATCTGGCTCTGGTCACCGACGGCCTGCGCGCCGAGCGCGAGCAGGGCATCACCATCGACGTCGCATACCGCTATTTCGCCACGGCCAAGCGCAAATTCATCATCGCCGACACTCCGGGGCACATCCAGTACACGCGCAACATGGTGACCGGAACGTCCACCGCGCAGCTGGCCATCGTGCTGGTCGACGCGCGCCACGGCCTGCTCGAGCAGTCGCGTCGGCATGCCTTCCTCGCGTCGCTGCTGGGGATCCAGCACATCGTGCTCGCGGTCAACAAGATGGACCTGATCGACTGGGACCAGGCCCGTTTCGAGGCGATCCGCGACGAGTTCCATGCGTTCGCCGCCCGGTTGGACGTGCACGACGTCACCACGATCCCGCTGTCGGCGCTCAACGGCGACAACGTCGTCACCAAATCGGATGTCACGCCGTGGTACGACGGCCCGGCGCTGCTGAGCCACCTGGAAGACGTCTACATCGCGGGTGACCGCAACCTGGTCGACGTGCGGTTCCCGGTGCAGTACGTGATCCGGCCGCAGACCCACGACCACCACGATCACCGCAGCTATGCGGGCACCGTGGCCAGTGGCGTGATGCGGGTCGGTGACGACGTCGTGGTGCTGCCCGCAGGCAAGTCCTCTCGCATCACCGAGATCGCAGGCCCCAGTGGCCCGGTCGACGAGGCGTTCCCGCCCATGGCGGTGGCGCTGAGCCTGTCCGACGACATCGACATCTCGCGGGGCGACATGATCGCGCGGCCCAACAATCAACCGCGCGTGGTGCAGGACTTCGACGCCACGGTGTGTTGGATGGCCGACGACTCCTCGCTGGAGCCCGGCCGCGAGTACGTCATCAAGCACACCACCCGCACCACCCGCGTCAAGGTCGCCGGTCTCGACTATCGCCTCGACGTCAACACCCTGCACCGCGACAAGTCCGCCACCGCGCTCAAACTCAATGAGCTGGGCCGCATTTCGCTGCGCACGCAGGCTCCGCTGCTGCTCGACGAGTACAGCCGCAACGCCGCCACCGGGTCGTTCATCCTGATCGACCCCAACACCAACGGCACCGTGGCCGCAGGCATGGTGCTGCGCGATGCCCGCAACGAGTCGTCGAGCCCGAACACCGTGCGGCACGCGTCGCTGGTCACCCCGGGCGACCGGCTCACCCGCGGCCGCACCGTGTGGTTCACCGGGCTGTCCGGTTCGGGCAAGTCCTCGGTGGCCGTGCTGGTCGAACAGAAGCTGCTCGAAAGAGGCGTGCCTGCTTACGTTCTCGACGGAGACAACCTGAGGCACGGGCTCAACGCCGACCTCGGATTCTCGATGGCCGACCGGGCCGAGAACCTGCGCAGGCTCGCCCACGTCGCGACGCTGCTGGCCGATTCCGGTCAGGTGGTGCTGGTGCCCGCCATCAGCCCGCTGGCCGAACATCGCGAGCTCGCGCGCAAGGTGCACACCGACGCGGGGTGCGATTTCTACGAGGTGTTCTGCGACACACCGCTGGAGGATTGCGAACGCCGCGATCCCAAGGGCCTTTACGCTAAGGCGCGTGCGGGTGAGATCACGCATTTCACCGGCATCGACAGCCCGTACCAGCGGCCGAAGAACCCGGACCTGCGGCTCACGCCCGACCGCAGCCCGGACGAACTGGCCGAGCTGGTGATCGACCTGATGGAGATTCCACGGTGAACGACGACGAATTGGCGGCCCGGCTGGCCACCAGGGCGGGCGATCTGCTGCTCGACGTGCGTGCCGACTTCGCCGACGCCACGGTCGAGGAGCGGAAAGCCGCGGGCGACAAGCAGTCTCACGACTTCTTGATGGCCGAGCTCGCGGCGCAGCGTCCGGGCGATGCCGTGCTGTCCGAGGAAGGTGTGGACGATCCGGTGCGCCTGACCGCCGAGCGGGTGTGGATCGTCGACCCGCTCGACGGCACCCGGGAGTTCTCCGAACTGGGCCGGGACGACTGGGCCGTACACGTCGCGCTGTGGCAGTCGGGTGAACTGGTGGCCGGTGCGGTCGCGCTGCCCGCGCAGAACACCACACTGTCCACCCCCGAAGTTGCCGCGCCACGCGCATTCGACGGTCCGCCCCGGATCGTGGTGTCGCGGACCCGCCCGCCTGCCATCGCGCTCGCGGTGCGCGACGCGCTGGACGGAACGTTGGTCGAAATGGGTTCGGCCGGAGCCAAAGTCGCTGCCGTGATCCGCGGCGTCGCCGACGTGTATGTGCACGCCGGTGGTCAGTACGAATGGGACTCGGCGGCACCCGTAGCGGTGGCCCGGGCGGCCGGCCTGCACACGTCGCGCATCGACGGCTCCCCGCTGGTCTACAACTCGGCCGACCCGAAGCTGCCCGACCTCGTGGTGTGCCGGCCCGAGCTCGCCGAGCGGGTGCTGGCGGTCACCGCGGGCGCGGCCTAGTACGGCGCGCCGGAATCGACGCACCGGTCCTCGACCACAGCGTTGATTCCGGCGTGTGCTGTCACCCCCGGCCACTACGCTCAGCACCATGACCCGTCCTACGTTGCGTGAGCTGGCCAGTCTGCCCGCCGAGCCCGTCCGTCTCGCCGACTCCGCGTTGGTGCTCATCGACTGCCAGAACACGTACACGCAGGGGACGATGGAACTCGAAGGCGTGCAGGCCGCCCTGCTGGAGACGGCCCAGCTGCTCGACCGGGCTCGCAGCGCGGGCATCCCGATCATCCACATCCAGCACTCCGACGGACCCGGCTCGCTCTACGACATCGAGGGCCAGAGCGGTGCGATCGTCGACTCGGTGGCACCCCGCGGTGACGAACCGGTGGTGGTCAAGCAGTACCCCAACTCGTTCGTGCAGACCGACCTCGATGAGCGGCTCAAGGCCGTGCGGGCGTCCAACCTGGTGCTGGCCGGCTTCATGACGCACATGTGCGTCAACTCGACCGCTCGTGGCGCGTTCAACCTGGGCTACGCGCCGACCGTGGTGGCGGCCGCGACGGCCACGCGACCCCTGGCCGGGCCCGACGGGCAGGCGGTTTCCGCTTCCGCGTTGCAGGCCGCCAGCCTGGCGGCATTGGCCGATCTGTTCGCGATCGTCGTGCCGGACAGCGCCGGCATACCCGACTGACCGTGACTCGGCCTTCTACACAGGTCACCCGGCTCAGCGACCTGCAGGACACGTCCCGAGCGCGCCTCGACGAATTGCTCGACAGCACACCGCTGGCCACCATCGCCCTGGTCCGCGACGGGCATCCGGTGATCTTTCCCATCGGGTTCGCCCGGCTCGGAGATGAACTCGTCATCCACGGGTCCACCGGATCACCGTGGCTGCGGGCGCTCGGTGACGGTGCGCCGGCCGCGGTCTCGGTGACGGCGCTCGACGGGGTGGCCGTTGCGCGCAGCAGCTTCGAGTCGTCGTTCCACTACCGCAGCGCGGTGCTGTTCGGGTCGTTCGAGAAGATCGACGACGACGCCAAGCCCGGATACCTGGAACGGCTCACCGACACGTTCGTGCCCGGCCGGGTCGCCGAACTCCGGGCCAGCACGCGTAAGGAACTGGCGGCGACGGTGGCGATGCGGCTGGCCATCGGCACCGACAATTGGTCGTTGAAGCTCAGCGACGGGTGGCCCGAGGATCCACCGGAGGACATCGCGAGCGGTGTGTGGGCCGGCGTGGTGCCGTTGACCGTGACTTACGGAGAGGCCAAGACAGCACCTGACGTCGCGCCGGACACGCCGGTGCCGGCCTCGGTGCGCGCCATGACCGGCGTGCTGCGCAACCAAGCGCCGCGATAGCCCGGCGAACGCGATAACCCCGCCTGGCACAATCGCCCTATGCGGATGTCGGCGAAGGCGGAGTATGCCGTCCGCGCCATGGTCCAGCTGGCTGCGGTCGAGGAGGGTGTGCTCGCCAAGACCGACGACCTGGCCAAGGCCCAGGGCATACCGGCGCAGTTCCTCGTCGACATCCTGTCCGACCTGCGCACCGACCGGCTGGTGCGCAGTCACCGCGGGCGCGACGGCGGTTACGAACTGGCCCGCCCCGCGGCGGACATCAGCATCGCCGACGTGCTGCGTTGCATCGACGGCCCGCTGGCCAGTGTGCGCGACATCGGTCTGGGCGACCTGCCGTACTCGGGCCCGACGTCGGCGTTGACCGACGTGTGGCGCGCCCTGCGGGCCAGCATGCGCTCGGTGCTCGAGGAAACCAGCCTGGCCGACGTGGCCTGCGGTGCGCTGCCCGAGCATGTCGGCAGGCTCGCGGATGCGTACCGCAGCCAGGAAGCCCAGCGCGGGCACCGAAACTCAAGCCGCTGAACGGCTTTCAGCCGCCGTACGGTTTGGTGATGATCTCCAGATAGTGCCCGGACGGATCCTGGAAGTACACGCCGCGTCCGCCGTCGTTGTGGTTGATCTCGCCGGGACGCGTGCCGCGCGGGTCGGCCCAGTGCTGCAGGCCCCATTCGCGGATCCGGCCGTAGATGGCGTCGAATTCGTCCTCGGACACCAGGAATGCGTAGTGCTGCGGACGGATGTCCTCATCGGGGCCCGCCTGGGCGTAATCGAGGCTGACCCCGTGGTTGAGTGTCACGGCGAGAAACGGGCCGAATTCCTGTGGGCTGGGCAATCCGAACAGTTCGGTGAAGAAGACCGCGGATTCCCGTCGGTCTTTCGACGCGACGATCGTGTGGTTGAAAGTGATGGCCATTTCGTCCAGTAAACCTGTTGGCAACCGCGGTCGGCAACGGTGCAGGATGGGGGGATGCCAGCTGGCGAGATCCTGGCCGGTCCGCGGGTGCGGCTGCGGCCGCCCGTCGTCGACGATGCCGAAGCACTGTTCACACGCATCGCCTCCGATCCCGAGGTGACGCGCTATCTGGCGTGGCGCCCGCACCCCGACGTCGCCGAGACCCGGCGGGTGATCACGACGTTGTTCAACACCGGCGGTGAAGAGACCTGGCTCATCGAGGTGGCCGGCGAGGCTGTCGGCTTGTGCGGGCGGCGCCGCCCACAGCCGCATGTCGTGGACGTGGGCTACTGCCTGGCCCGCGACTGGTGGCGCAAAGGGTTGATGTCAGAGGCACTTTCGGTGCTCCTCGACGATGCCCGCCAGGACCGCGCGGTGTACCGGGCCTCGGCGTACTGCCACGTCGACAACGCCGGATCGGCAGGCGTGCTGCGCCGGTGCGGCTTGACGCTGGAGGGCCGGCTCGCGCGCTACGGCATGTTCCCCAACATCAGTGCCGAACCACAGGACGCCCTGCTGTTCGGGATGGCCTTGCGCTAGAGCGGCTTTGAAGGGGTTTCAAGCCCGAACATCTCGGCAAGGTCAGCGATGACCGTGTCGGCGCCGTTCTCGAACAAATTGTTGCCACCCGCGCCGCGGTCGATGCCGACGACCCAGAATCCACCCGCACGTCCTGCCGCGACCCCGGAAACCGCGTCCTCGACCACGATCGTTCGCTCCGGTACCGCGCACAGTACTTCGGCTGCTCGCAGGTAAGTATCCGGTGCCGGCTTGCCCGGCAGTCCGAGGACGCTTGCCTCGTTCCCGTCGATCACCACGTCGATCAGGTCGCGTAATCCTGCCGCGCCGAGCACGGCTTCGGCATTGCGCGAGCTCGATACGACTGCCCGCGGGATACTTTGGGCAGCAAGCCATTCGAGCACATCGCTGGAGCCGGGATAGGGTCGCACCCCATCGGCGTCGATGGCCGCCAGAAATGCTCCGTTCTTCCGGTTGCCGAGGCCGTTCACGGTCAGCCGGCTCGGCTCGTCCGCGAGCCCACCGAGTGGCAGCTCGATGCCGCGGGAAGCCAGAACTGCCAGAACCCCCTGGTTGCGTGGCTTGCCGTCGATGTACTTGAAATAGTCCGCGGTCGAGTAGGGCGTGGGCTCGCCGATGCAGATCTCGGGATTCGCGAACAGTTCGGTGAACAATGCGGCCCAAGCCTTTTCATGGACAGCTGCGGTGTCGGTCAGAACGCCGTCGAGGTCGAAAAGGACAGCATCGCAGTCGGACAACTTCATTGCGTGGATCCAGGTTCGAGCGCCGAGCCCATGTGGTGTTCCTCCCGTTCAGGTGTAAGGAACCCACACTTTATACAACTAATAGCGATACTTGAGCTGATTCTTGGATCTGATGTTCAACCTATCAACTGTTGAGCTTGCTGACGCGTTGCGAAGAATTTTGCAGGGCCAGCGCCACCGCCCCGAGCACGGGCGCCCGTGCGCCGAGTTCGGCAAGGCCGATGTACACGTCCTGCGTTGAGCTGGGTATTCCGCACCTCCGAACGGACTCCCGCATGGGGGCCAACATCATCTCTTCCGCCTGCGCGAGCTCGCCGCCGATCAGAATTCGCTCAGGATTGAACAAGTTGCACAGGTTGGCGACTGCCACCCCGGCCTGGCGGCCCGTGTCCGCGAGCACGCGGGTGCACGCCGCGTCGCCATCGGCTGCCATTCGGACGATGTCGGCAATCGTCAAATTTGCTCCGTACCGCGGCTCCAGCAGGTCGATGACCGATCTGGCGGCGACGATGGTCTCCAGGCACCCACGGTTGCCGCACCGGCATACCCGGCCGAATTCGTCGAACGTCGTGTGGCCGATCTCGCCTGCGGTTCCGTTGCGGCCCCGGAACAGTCGGCCGTCGACGAACAAGCCCGCACCGACCCCGTCCGCCAGCTTCAGAAACGCCAGGTTGTCGCATCCCTGGCCGGCGCCCCACATGTGTTCGGCCAACGCTCCGAGATTCGCATCGTTGTCGACTTCGACGCGGCGTCCGAAATGCTCCGACGCGATCTGTGCGGCGGGCACCCCGACCCAGCCCGGCAGGATCGAAACCGCCCCTACCTCACCGGTCTTGCTGTCGATCGGTGCAGGCAAGCCCAATCCGATGCCCACGACGTCGGACATGGCACCTTCGATGCCTGCCATCGCTTCGTTGAGCAGAGCGCTTGCCCGACTGAGATTCTCCGATGCCGAGCCCACGGGGCCCAGCGGCATGCGGCGCTCGGCGAGGATGGTGTGACCGAGGTCGGCGATCGCGACGGTGACATGACGGTGACCGAAGTCGATGCCTACTGCCAGGCCTGCCGCGCGGGCCAGCCGCACCATCCTGCGCCGCTTGCCGTCGCCGGAATCGTCGATCACACCTCCGGCGGTCAACTCGCGGACGATGTTGGACACGGTCGCGGGCGCCAGACCCGTATGGCGCGCGATCTCGGCCTGGCTCAACTCCCCGGAGATCTTCAACAGTTCGAGAATGCGGGCTTGGTTGGCGTTGCGGAGCGCGGCCTGAGATCCGGGTCCGGATCGTGCGTCGGCCGTGCTCATTCTCGTAGCTCCTCTGAACGCATGCTGTCACGCCGCTGGTGACGCCAACCGGTTCCAGCCTAGCGGCGCGGAGGCCGCCTGCTGAAGCATGACGCGAGCTACGCGGCAGCCCCGAGCCCTACCCGCTACGTGCACTGTATGTAGTCCCATCTCTGCAATGCGTCGTTTTTTGTTCATGTCTTGTAAATTCTGCAGCGATGCGCTTTGATGTGAAGGCGCTCACATCCGTATCGATATGTGCGACATCTCACATAGAAGCAGGCTGACGCCGGGATTCGCGCGTGCCATGGCCGGTCAGCGTCTGCGCCATGCCCTCGGGCCCACAGTCCAAAGGAGAGGTGTTCAATGAGTGAACATGCGTCGTTCAACGACGTCCCATCCATGTACGAAGATGACGACACGGCGAGCGGTCGCAGTGTGGTCCGGATCGCCTCGGTCGCGGCGCTCGGCGGTCTGCTGTTCGGCTACGACAGCGCCGTGATCAACGGCGCTGTATCGGCGATCGAGGACGAGTTCTCCGTCGGCGGCGCGACCCTCGGATTCGCGGTCGCGGCGGCACTGCTCGGTGCGGCCGCGGGCGCGATGTCGGCAGGCCGGTTTGCCGACCGGTTCGGACGCTTGTTCGTGATGAAGGTCGCCGCAGTGCTGTTCTTCGTCAGCGCGATTGCCACGGGTCTGGCACCGAATCTGGGCGTGCTCATCGTGTTCCGAGTCGTCGGCGGGATCGGTGTCGGGGTAGCATCGGTCATCGCGCCGGCCTATATCGCCGAGGTGTCGCCGCCGCGTATCCGGGGCAGGTTGGGTTCGTTGCAGCAGCTCGCGATCGTCTTCGGCATCTTTCTGTCCCTGCTGGTCGATTTCGCGCTCGCTGCATTGGCCGGCGGCTCCAAGGAGACCTTGTGGCTGGGACTGGAAGCATGGCGGTGGATGTTCATCGCGATGGCGGTGCCCGCCATCCTGTATGGGGTCCTGGCACTCACAATTCCGGAGTCCCCGCGCTACCTCATTGCGCGCCATCGTGTTCCGGAGGCCCGCAAGATCCTGACCGCGCTACTGGGGGAGAAGAACCTCGAGATCACCATCACCCGGATCCAACGCACACTGGCCGACGAGAAACCGCCGTCATGGCGTGACATCCGCGGCGCGCGTGGCGGGCTACTGCCGATCGTGTGGGTGGGCTTGGCGCTGTCGGTGTTCCAGCAGGCAGTGGGCATCAATGTGATCTTCTACTACTCGAACATCCTCTGGGAGGCTGTGGGATTCGACGAGAGCAATGCGTTCCTCATCACCGTGATCACGTCGGTCGTGAACATTGCGACCACCCTCATCGCGATCGGGTTGGTCGACAAGATCGGGCGGAAGCCGTTGCTGCTCATCGGTTCCACCGGAATGGCCGCATCGCTGGGCGCGATGGCCGTCATCTTCGGAACCGCGACGATCGGGGCGGACGGTGTACCTCACCTCAGCGGCATCGCCGGACCGATCGCGCTGATCGCCGCGAACGTGTTCGTGATTGCCTTCGGCATGTCGTGGGGCCCTGTGGTCTGGGTGTTGCTCGGCGAGATGTTCCCGAACCGTATTCGGGCAGCGGCCCTTTCGTTGGCCGCAGCAGGCCAGTGGGTGGCGAACTGGGTGATCACCGTGACATTCCCAGCTCTCAAGGATCTGTCCCTCGGGATGGCGTACGGCATCTACGCCACCGCGGCGGTGTTGTCATTCGTCTTCGTCTTCAAGTGGGTCCGGGAAACCAAGGGCCGCACGTTGGAAGACATGGATGCCGGCGTGAAGCCGCCCGCCGGCGTCGGCCAGCCTCAGGACATGGCGTAGGGAGAAGCGAACATGGCACACAGTCGGACCGTCGCGGTGCTGGGCCCGATCCCGCGCGACCACATCGTCACTCACAACGGTGAGACCTTCGACAAGTACGGATGCGTGCTGTACACCGTGGCAGCGCTGTCGTCGCTCATGAAGCCCGACGATCGGATATGCCCGGTCGTGCACGTGCGGCGCCAGGACGAGGATGCGATCAAGGCGCAACTGTCGGCGTTCCCGAACGTCGACGTGACCGGCATCCGCTCCGACAACGACCGCGGGGATGTGGTGGAACTGAACTACGTCGCCCACAACTCGCGGGTCGAACGACAGTCCGGATTCATGAGTCCGATCCTTCCGCAAGACATCGAGTTCGTACTCGACGCAGACGCATTCGTGTGCGTGCCCATCACCGACTACGAAGTCGGGCAGTCCACACTCGCATACATCAAGGAGCACAGCTCGGCGAAGGTGCTACTCGATGCCCATGGCCCCACCAACACCCTCACCCGAGGCGGCGAGCGCTTCCTGCGGCTCTGGGTCGAACGTGATGCGTGGCTGCCGTACGTCGACATTCTCAAGATGAATCTCGAAGAAGCAGGATGCAGTTGGTTCCCGTATCGGGAGGACGTCGACGGTTCGGGCGGCAAGCCGATGACGGCTCAAGAAATGCCCAACTTCGCCGAGCATTGTCTGCGGCACGGCGTGCGCGCCGTGTGTATCACCCTCGATGAACAAGGCTGCGTCGTCTATCACCTGGACGAGGCAGGTGACATGCGGCAGGATTTCGTGCCGCGCATTCATGTGGAGAACGTCGTCGACACCACGGGCTGCGGCGATTCCTTCGCGGCAGGCATGGCTTTCGGATATCTGGAACACGATGATTTCGTGATGGCCGCCCGCTACGGCAATGCCATGGGCGCCCAGCGCTGCGCGGGTTCGGCGCTCGATGTCTACCGCACTCTGGCCGAGACGCAGCGGCAGATCGAGCAGGCCTACGGGCCGGCCGTGGGCGCGATCACCACCCAACTTGCCTAGGGAGCCCCGATGCTGAACAACATGCTCGCAGACGAAGCCTGGCTGATCCGCGAGTCCGGCCACGAGCCGGCCCGGGCCAACTACTTCGAGACGGTCTTCACCGTCGGCAACGGTCGGCTCGGTACCAGGGGCAGCTTGGAGGAGGGACACCGCGGCGAATGGTCCGGCACGTACCTCGGCGGTGTCTACGATGCCTGGGACTGCCCCGACATCGACCTCGTCAACGTGCCGGACTGGCTGTGGCTGGAAGTCGAAGTCGCCGGGGTGCGCCTCGACGTCCAGTCCAGCCAGGTGCTCCACCACGAGCGCGCGCTCGACATCTCTCACGGATTGCTCTGGCGAAACACACTTTTCGAAGACAGCGCCGGACGCAGAACCCGCGTCGAATCCGTGCGCTTCGCGAGCATGTTCCACCGTTCGCTGTGCGGGATGCGGGTGGAGGTCACGCCGGAAAATCACAGCTCACCGATCGCGGTCGTCAGCGGCATCAACGGCCACCGCCGAAACCTGGAGAGAATGCCTGCCTATCCGCCCGGCACGGTGTTCAGTCCCGAGACTCGATGGGAGAAATGGGCACATACGAAACACCTGTCCGAGGTAGGCAGGAACCACGACGGTGACCGCATCTACTTGGAGATGCGCACGATCGACAGCGACATCACGGTCGGCTGTGCGTCGACGACTTCAGTTGCCACGCCTGCGCGGCGGACCGTGCTCGAGCGCTACGAGCAGATCGCGGAACGCTTCGACGTCGAAGTGGTTGCCGGTGAGCCGATCGTGCTGGACAAACTGGTGAGCTTCGCGACCTCTCGCGACTATCCGGGACCGGCTGCCCATGGTGCTGACGTGCGGAACCGCTGCACCGAGGTACTCGATACGTCCACCGCGGCCGGCCTGGATGCGTGCCTGGCGGCCAGTTGTGCGGTGTGGGATGCCAAGTGGACAAGCTCGGACTGCGTGATCGGAGGCGACGAGTCCGCGGCGAAGGCGGTGCGGTTCAGCATCTATCACCTGCTGATTGCCGCCAACGAGCACGATCCGACAGTGAACATCGGGGCCAAATCGCTCAGCGGTGAGGGATATCGGGGTCATGTGTTCTGGGACACCGAGATCATGATGCTGCCGTTCTTCATCTACACCCAGCCCGATACCGCTCGCGCGTTGCTGAGCTACCGCTACCACACCCTCGACGGTGCGCGGTCGAATGCTCACGAGAGTGGGAACCGGGGAGCGCGGTTCGCGTGGGAGTCCGCCGACACGGGCCGTGAGGTGTGCCCGATCTGGACCGTCGACGGCGTCGACCGCCTGTGGATGCGTGACGAGGAACTACACGTCGGTGCGGACGTCGCCTATGGCGTCATGACCTACGTCGCGGCCACCGGCGATATCGGGTTTCTGGTCGACCACGGCGCCGAGATCCTTTTCGAGACCAGTCGATTCTGGATCGACCGACTGCATTTCGACGCCACCACGGGTCGTTACCACCTCAATACGGTGATGGGGCCGGACGAGTTTCACATCCACGTCGACGACAACGCGTTCACCAATCGTCTCGTGCGCTGGAACCTGGAGCAGGCGGTAGCGACTTACGACATGTTGCGCGACCACCATCGCGATGGGCTGGCGGACCTCGCGGTCCGGATCGGACTCGAAGCCGATGAGGTCGCACAGTGGCGTGAATGCGCCGCGAACATGGCGGATCTCGTCGAATCCGAAACTGGTGTGATCGAACAGTTCCGCGGCTACTTCGACCTTCAGGATGTCCCGGTGACGACGTGGGACGACAACGACATGCCGCAGTACCCCGACGGCTATCACCACTTCAACTGTGAGAATACGACTTTGCTGAAGCAACCCGACGTGGTCATGATGATGTACCTGCTGCCGGATGCGTTCAGCCGCGAGACCAAACGCGTGAACTTCGAGTACTACGAGGCAAGAACCCTACACAAGTCGTCGCTGAGCCCGTCGATCCACGCCATCATGGGCATCGAGGTCGGCGATTTCACCCGGGCCGAACAGTATTTCGCGCGTTCGGCGTTCGTCGATCTGACCGACAACCAGGGCAACACCGCCGAGGGCATGCACATCGCGTCAGCCGGTGGGACGTGGCAGACGGTGGTGTGCGGATTCGGCGGCTTCCGGATCCGCGACGGTGCCATGTCGTTCGATCCATGGCTCCCACCAACCTGGGAGCATTTGGGCTTTCGGCTGCGCTGGCACGGGGGCGTGGTCGCAGTGACCATCACGCACGACGACATCACATTGCAGTTCGACGGTGCCGATACCGACGTCGCGGCGTCGGTTCAGGGACGTGAGGTGATCTTGCACCCAGGAGAACCCGTGAGGGTGCGGCTGCATGCCGAACGGTACGGCAAGGCGCCGATTCCGTCAGTGTGAGGGAAGTCGGCGCATTTGCCGTCTCATCGGTGTTCGGGCCGGACGTTCTCCACCACCACGTCGCCGTTGTCCGAACGCGCGGTCACCTGTGCGACAGCTGTTGTGGGGCTGGAGGTCTCGGCCACCCGGACGCGCGTCGACTCGCCCGAGCTGGCCTGCACGAGGTAGGGGCCGGGCTCAGGCAGCCCGATCACCACGTCGCCGTCACGATTGACGGCGTCGACCGTCTTGGGCGCGACCTCGCCGAAGTCCACCGTGATGTCGCCGTCGGCCGTGCTGGCGCTGAACTGCTCGGCCACGGCGATCGGGTTGCGCGTGGTCACATCGCCTGACACCGTGTGGATTTCGACACGCCGCGCCGCCCCGCCGAGAACCACGTCGGCGTCGGTGGACCGGGCCACCAGCTGATCGAGATCGGTCTGGATCAGCAATTCGCCGATGCCCATCCGGGTGGTCAGACTCAGCCGGCGTGCTTGGTCGGGCGGCAGGGTCACGGTGATCTCGCCGCCGCGGGCCCAGTCCAGTGGCGACGAGTGGTCCTCGCCGAGGGAGATGCGGGTGGTGCCGGCCTCGGTGTCGAGGTTCAACTGCTGGTCACCGGACCTGCTCGAGTTGACCAGGCGCAGGTCCGCGCGGGCCGTCTTGGCTTCGCGATCCGCGGTGATGCGCACACCGATCGGCACGTCACCGGTGTCCAGGGTCAGCGACCGCATGGATGCGGGCAGTTCCTCGGTGTCGGTACTCACCCGGAACGAGCTGATGCCCCACGCGGCGACGGACAGGCTGACCACCGCGCCGACGAGGATGACTGCCGCGGCGGCCACCAGGGTGACCCGCACTGCGGTGCGCCCGGCCGGGGACAGCGGCGGCGGTGGACTGGCCGGCGGAGGTGCGGTGACGGTCGTCATGAGATGAAAGTCCTTCCGGGAATTGAAGACTGACTACGATTCAAGGAACCGCAAGACCGCGAGGACGCGGCGGTTCTCGGTTTCGTCGGGCGCGAGGTCCAGCTTGGTGAAGATCGAGGCGATGTGTTTTTCGGCCGATCCGACCGAGACGTGCAGCGAGGCCGCGATGGCCGAATTGGTCTTGCCCTCGGCCATCAGCTGCAGCACCTCGTGCTCACGCGGGGTCAGTTGATCGAGCGCGCTGCGCCGGTGCGAGCGCAGCAGGATCTGCGAGACCACTTCGGGGTCGAGCACCGTGCCGCCGTTGCCGACGACCGCGACCGCGTCCAGGAACGCGGGCACGTCGGCCACCCGGTCCTTGAGGAGGTATCCGAACCCTTTGGTGTCGGAGGCGATCAGGTCGGCGGCGTAGCGCTCTTCGACGTAGTGGGACAGCACCAGCACGGGCGATTCGGGGTTCTGCGACCGCAACAGCGCCGCGGCCCGGATGCCTTCGTCGGTGAAGGTGGGCGGCATCCGGACGTCGACGATCGCCAGATCGGGTCGCTGCTCGTTGACCAGGCGCAACAGGTTCGTCGCGTCGGGAACCCCGGCCACCACCTGGTGACCGGCGTCGGTGAGGATGCGTTCGATACCGGCGCGCAGCAGGGCCGAATCTTCGGCGATCACGATCCGCATGGGAGCACCGCCGTGACGATCGTGGGGCCGGTGGCCGGGCTGGACACCCCGAACGTGCCGCCCGCGGCACGTACGCGTTCTTGTAGTCCGCGCAGGCCCGTGGCGTTCTCGTCGGTGGTGATGGAGGCACCGCCGCGGCCGTCGTCGAAGATCGAGATGTGCAGCAGGTTCGCCGATCCGTCGAGCCGGACGGTGACCACCGCCTGCGTGGCGCCGGCGTGTTTGGCGACGTTCGTCAGCGCCTCGGCGACGACGAAGTAGGCGACCGACTCGACCTCGTCGGGCAGCCGGCGCGGCAACTCAAGATGCAGAGTGGTTGGCACCCCGGAGGTTTCGGCGCGCTGGACGACTGCGGAAAGTGCCGCGTCGAGACCCCGATCGGATAGGATCGTGGGCGCGATGCCGCGCACCACGTTGCGCAACTCGACAAGGGCGGCCTTGGCATCGTCATGGGCTTCTGCGATCAGCGTCTTGGCCGCCGGTGGATCCGAGTCCAGCTTGGTCTGCGCCAGGCCGATGGTCATCGCGAGCGACACCAGGCGCGGTTGCACACTGTCGTGCAGATCGCGTTCGATGCGGTGGCGCTCGGTCTGCGCCGAGGAGACCGCGCCTTGGCGGGCATCGGCCAGTGCGCTCACCTGATACTGCAGCGCGGCGGTCGGCGACGGCGACAGCAGCCAGCGGTCGATCACGGCGTCGACGGCAGGTGCGAACACGAGGATCGCCGCCGCGCCGGCCGCCGCCACGAGAGCCAGCAGCCACGCCAAGGGCACCGGCATTTCGGGCAATCCGGCGTCGTCGTCGCTGTGCTGCACCGCCAGTGAAGCCGCCGGACCCAGGAACGCGAACGCCAACAGCGCCAGAGCCAGGCCGACGACGAGCATGTCGTAGCTCATCCGCAGGTAGTGGTGGGCGGTGGCCTTCCAGAACCGGGCGCTGCTCACGTCGAGCCACAGCTGATGCGCCCACCGCTGAAATCCCGTGTAGTGCGAAAGGTGTCGCGGCTGGACGCCGATCTCGAGACCGAACACGGCCTCGCTGCGGATCCGTTCGACCCGTTCCACGCCGCGCATGAGGTAGATGAACACCACGACCGCCAGGACGAACCCGATGACGGACGGAATCGACGAGAAACCGATGATGATGACGGACAACGGAATCCAGAACCACACCGTGGCGATCACGGCACCCGTGAGCATCGAGGCGCTGGGCACCAGGCCTATGGTGCGGTTGGCCTTGGTGACCGGGGCCTGCGTGACCGGTGGGCTGACTTCGCTGATTGCGACCATGCCCCCAACTTATGGATTGCCGGCGGGAAACGACACAGCGTTTTCCCGAGTCCCTAGTGGGGGATAACCACCCCTGCCGTAGTGATCCGGACGTAAGGTCTGCCATGACCACTGCGCAGCCGGACGAGTCCCAGGCCCGCGTCGAGGTGCTGGGCAACATCGGGCCGAACTGGTTCGCGTCGGTGATGGGTACCGGAATCGTCGCGACCGCCGCGGCCAGCCTGCCGGTGCACGTGCCCGGGCTGCGCGGATTCGCCGAGGTGGTGTGGGTGATCGCAGCGCTGCTGCTAGCGGTGTTGATCGTCGTCGTCGGAGGGCATTGGGTGCGGCACCCGACGGTCGCGCGCAGCCACGCCCGCAATCCGCAGATGGCGCACTTCTACGGGGCCGCACCGATGGCGCTGATGACGGTGGGATCGGGCGCTCTGCTGGTCGGCCGCGATCTGATCGGCGAACGGGTCGCGGTGGATCTGGCGTGGGTGTTGTGGACGGCGGGCACGGTGGGCGGGTTGTTCACCGCCGTGAGCATCCCGTTTCTGATGTTCACGCAGTACAACGTCGAACCCGACGCCGCGTTCGGCGGCTGGCTGATGCCCGTGGTGCCGCCCATGGTGTCGGCGGCCAGCGGTGCGCTGCTGATTCCGCACATGGCCCCGGGCACGGGTCGCGAGACCATGCTGTATGGCTGTTACGCGATGTTCGGGCTGTCGTTGGTGGCGTCGCTGTTGATCGTCGCGATGATCTGGAACAGGCTCACGCATTACGGCACGTCGGGCACTGCGCGCGTGCCCACCCTGTGGATCGTGCTCGGCCCGCTCGGTCAATCCATCACGGCCGCGGGCCTGCTCGGGGCCAGCGCCGCGCCTGCGGTGGACAGCGAGATCGCCGCGGGCATGAGGGTTTTCGGGATCCTCTACGGCGTGCCGGTGTGGGGTTTCGCCGTGCTGTGGATCGCGCTGGCCGCGTCGTTGACCGTGCGCACGTTGCGCCGCGGCATGCCGTTCGCGTTGACGTGGTGGAGCCTGACATTCCCGGTCGGCACGTTCGTCACCGGCACCACGCAGCTCGCGCTGCACACCCACTTGCCGGCGTTCAAGATCGCGGCGGCCATCGCCTATGTGGCGCTGCTCTTCACGTGGGTTCTGGTGGCGCTTCGAACGGCGCGAGGAAGTCTGCGCGGCAACCTGTTCCAGCCGCCGCCGAGCACCGGTCCGGTGAAGGCGTACAAGGATCCCGCGCGGTGACATGCCACAATGGCCGGCGTGCGGGTAGGGATGACGTTGCCGGTGATGGAGCCCGATCTCGATGCCACGGTGCTCAAATCGTGGGCGCAGGCGGTCGACGACGGCCCGTTCTCGGCGTTGTGCTGGGGTGAACGCATAGCGTTCGACAATCCGGACAGCCTGACCCTGCTCGGTGCACTGGCGGCGTGGACCGACCGCGTGCAACTGGTGACGACCGTGATCGTGCCGCAGCTGCACGACCCGGTGATGTGCGCCAAGGCCCTGGCGACGGGCGACATGCTCTGCGGTGGGCGCCTCACGGTCGGTATCGGAATCGGCGGCCGCCACGAGGATTACCGCGCGGTGGGCGCCGACCCGAAGACCCAGACCATCCGCGGGATGACCGAGCGGGTCGAGATCATGCGCCGCGTGTGGGCAGGGGAGAAGGTCACCGAATCGGTTCTGCCCGTGGGGCCCTCGCCTGCGCGTGCAGGCGGACCGTCGCTGCTGATCGGCACGATCGGACCGAAAACCGTGCGCAGCGCCGCGGCGTGGGCGGACGGACTGGCCGGGACGACCCTCGATCTCGACGTCGCCAGGCAGAACGAACTGTTCGACGTCGCGCGCGACGCGTGGGCACAGGCCGGTAAGCCCGCGCCGCACCTCGCGACGTCGTTCTGGTTCGCGTTCGGCGCGCACGGCCGGGATCAGGTGCGCAGGCATCTGCGCCGCTACATGAACTGGATCCCCGCCGAGTATGTCGACGCCATGGCACCGACCACCGGCTGGTCCGGCTCGGACGACGAGTTGGCTTCGGTGCTGCGGGCGTTCGAGGCGATCGGCACCGACGAGATCCATCTCATCCCCACCAGTGCCGACCTCGATCAGGTCCGGCGCGTGGCCGACATCGTCAACGATCTCGCGTGAGCGCTAGTGGGCCGGCACGGCCGACAGCACCAGAGGGCCTGGCTTGGGTTTCAAGATGATGCTGAACACGAACGCGGCCACCCCGATGCCCATGCAGATCCAGAACGCATGCTGGAACGTGGCGTCGGTTCCGGAACCGACGATCGGGCCGGCCCACGCGAATCCGAGCGAGGCACCGATCCCGTAGCTGGCGTTCGCGATGCCCGGCAGTGCGCCCGGTTCCTCGTCGGAGGCCTGCAGCACACCCAGCGAGCTCATCGCCGTCAACAGCACCGCGTTGAAGGCCAGCCCGTACAGCACCATCAACCAGATGATCGCGGTCTGCTGCTCGGCGAAGAACGCGAGCAGAGCGGTGACCGCCACGGAGGCAACGATTCCCGCGCGGAGCACGGTGACGAACCCGATCCGCACCGCAAGCCTGCCGACAAACGGACCTGCTATGACCTGGACGACGGCCGCAGGCGTGAGGAACAGCAACGCCGTCGTGGTCGCGTCGTGCCCGAAGCCGGAGTCGGGATCCTCGGCGAGCGCGGGCACCAGGAATCCCGTCACCACCATGAACGAACCCATCACCAGGATCGTCACTGCGATCAGCGGCCAGGCTTCGCGAGAACGCATGTGCCGCACGGCCATCAACGGGTGGGCCAGGCGGCTGTCGACGACGATCAACGCGATCAGCGCCAGGACTGCGACGGTGATCCAGATCAGCGCGGGTTTCGAGGTCCAGCCGTCGTGTCCGCCTGCACTGAAGAACAGGTTTACGCCACCGACCGTCAACGAGATCAGTGCCGCGCCCACCCAGTCCATCCGGCCCGTTGACCGGCTGCCGGACTCATCGGAAGGTATCGACTTCCAGGCCAGGCCGAGCCCCACCAGCCCGACCACGAGGATCAGCACGAAGATCGAGCGAAAGCCGAGGTGGTCGACCATGATGCCGCCGAGCAACGCGTCGCCGCCGGCCACACCGCCGTTGATCGACGAGATCACGCCACAGCACACGCCGAACATCGGGCCGCTGAGCCGTTCGCGCATGATCAGGAACGCCAGCCCGAACGTCACGTTGGACATGCCCTGCAGCGCGCGGCCGAGGACGAACATGGGCAGCGACGACGCGACGACGCACAGTGCCGTCCCGATGCAGAGCACGATCATGATGGCCACCAGCACTCGTTTGCGGCCGATGTAGTCGCTCCAGCGGATCAGCACGACGTTAGCGATCGCCCCGGCGAGGTAGAAGTACGTCGACATGGCCACGAAAGCGCCTGAGCCGAACTCCGTGGTGATGGCGTGATAGGCGGGCGCCACCATGGTGGCGTTGAGACCAAACGAGGTCACCGATGCCACCAGTGCGGCGATCATGAACACCAGCTGTCGCCGTGACATGGCGCCTGCGTGGTCGGCGACGGTAGGTGCGACCGGGGATTGATTCATGACGACCGCACTCCTGAACGCCGCGCCATTTGCTGTGAGGGCATCGTAGGTGCGGTTACGGCCTGGCGGAGCCGTATTTGACGCTTGCGTTGCCTTCGCCTTCGGTTAACGCTCGGCACGAGTGGGACGATAGAGGTACTGAGGCCGCAATTCGGCTGCTGAGGAGTGTGTGATGGGTTTGAAGAAGGTCGCTGTCGCGGCGGCTGCCGCGGGGGCAATGGGTTTTGCCGCGATCGGGTTGAGTGCCGGTCAGGCCAGTGCCGACGACAACTGGTGGGTGCCGATTCCACCGCCGGGCGTGGTGGGCGACGTCGTCAACGTGCCGCCGGGCCAGATCAGCCACCTGCCGTTCGTTCCGCCGCCGGGGCACTGGAACAAGCCCGGCAAGTGGTTCCCGTAAACCGCTGATCCACCGCAGCGCGTTGTCGCTGCGCGGTTCGGAGCCTCGCTGATATTTTCGACCGGGCCGGCGAGACCCGTCGGGAAAGCGAGCAGCGATGACCACGCAGCAGACCACGTGCGCAATCGTTGGAGGCGGCCCGGCAGGCATGGTGCTCGGATTGCTGTTGGCCCGCGGCGGGATCGACGTCACGGTGTTCGAGAAGCATGGCGACTTCCTGCGCGACTTTCGTGGGGACACCGTGCACCCGGTCACCCTCCGGCTGCTCGACGAGCTGGGCCTGTTCGAGCGGTTCGATGCGTTGCCGCACAGCCGAGTCGAGAAGGGCCGCTTCGACATCGGCGGGCGCACGGTCACACTGGTCGACTTCCGGCGATTGCGGCAGCCGCATCCCTACATCGCGATGGTGCCGCAATGGGATCTGCTCGACCTGCTCGCCGACGCGGGCAGGGACGAACCGACGTTCACTCTGCGCATGCAGACCGAGGTCACGGGACTGCTGCGCGACGGCGACGCGGTCACCGGTGTCCGTTACGTCGGGCCGGACGGCCCGGGGGAGTTGCGCGCAGACCTCACCGTGGCGTGCGACGGTCGCACCTCGGTGGTGCGCCGGGAAGCGGCGCTCATACCGCGGGAGTACCGGGTGCCCTTCGATGTCGGATGGTTCCGGCTGAACCGGCTGCAGGACGCTGAGTATCAACTGAGCCCGAGGATCTCGGACGGCCTGGCCTTGCTGTTGATCCCGCGGGAAGGTTACTTCCAAGCGGGTTGCTTCCTGCCCAAAGGGGGCGAACGGCAGCTGCGCGCCCGCGGGCTGGACACGTTCCGGTCTCAGGTGGCCGAGCTGGTGCCGGAAGCATCCGCCGACAGCGTCACGTCATGGGACGACGTCAAGGTTCTCGACGTGCGGCTCAACCGGCTCCGCCGCTGGCACCGCAAGGGCCTGTTGTGCATCGGCGATGCCGCACACGCGATGTCACCCGTCGGTGGTGTGGGCATCAACCTCGCGGTCGCCGACGCGGTGGCCACCGCCCGCATCCTGGCCGAGCCGCTGCGTACCCGTCGCGTGTCCGAACGCGACCTCGCGGCGGTCCGTCGGCGGCGGAACATGCCCGCCGCGGTGATCCAGGCCGTGCAGCGCGTCCTGCACCGGGGTCTCGCGGCCGCGCTGCTGGGCCGCGAGATCAAGCAACCGCCCGCGTGGCTCGTGAAAGTGGTTGCGACACTGTTCACCTGGGTGCCTTCGCTCTCGGTGATCCCGGCCTATCTCGTCGGAGTCGGACCGCTGCCCGAGCACGCTCCCGCGTTCGCGCGTCGGTGAATCTGCCCCATCGGGCACCGATCGGTGCCCACACGTGAATTGACGCTGCCGCACCCCGCCGGAACCATCGAGGACACCGGACGGCCCGCCTCGCCCAGAGGGAGTGATCGGATGACGGATGCGAAGCTCATCCCGCTTGCGGTTCTGTTGGGCAATCCCGAACGGGCCGGCGCCCAGATCTCGCCGGACGGCAGGCGGCTGTCATACCTCGCGCCGGTCGACGGCGTGCTGAACGTCTTCGTCGGCGACGTGGGTGCCGGCAACGACCGACCGGTCACGTTCGACACCGAGCGGGGCGTCCAAGGCTACTTCTGGGCCCACGACAACCGGCACATCATCTATGTCCGGGACAAGGACGGCAGCGAGAACTTCCGGGTCTACGACGTCGACCTGGAGTCCGGCGACGAGCGAGACCTCACGCCCCTCGACGGCGTGCAGTGCCGACTCATCGCACACCGCAAGAAGTTTCCCAACGACCTGTTCATCGGCATCAACAAGGACAACCCGCAACTGCACGACATCTACCACGTCGACCTGCGGACCGGTGAGCTCAAGAAGATCCTCGACAACCCGGGGTTCCTCGGCTGGGTGTTCGACGACGAGCTCGAGGTGCGGGGTGCGGTCGCCCCCACACCGGACGGTGGCGTGACCGTCATGGTCCGCGACACCGAGGAGTCGGACTGGCGGCCCCTGCTCACCGCGCCGCTCGAGGACGCCCAGACCACCGGACCCGTCGGCTTCACCAAAGACGGACGCAGCCTGTATCTCCAGAGCTCGGTGGGCTCGAACACCAGCCGCCTCGTGAAGATGGAGCTCGCCACCGGCGTCGTCGAGGTCATCGCGTCGGACCCGACCTACGACGTCAGCGGCGTCATCATGGAACCCGACACGCGTGAGCCCCAGGCGGTGATGTTCTACAAGGACCGCCTGGAGCAGCTGATCCTCGACGAGTCGATCCGCGACGACATCGAGACGCTCAACCGGCTGCAGGACGGCGACCTCGTGATCTCCGACCGTGACCACGCCAACCGCACGTGGTTGGTGGCCTACGACACCGATGTCGGGCCGGTGCGGTTCTACCGGTACGACCGCGATACCAAGCAGGCCACGTTCCTGTTCGACCACCGCCCCGAACTCAACGACTACGTTCTCGCGCCGATGGAGCCGTTCTCCTTCACGGCCCGCGACGGCCTGGAGATCCACGGTTACCTCTCGTACCCGCCCGGCGCGGAGCGGGCGAACCTGCCGACCGTGCTCAACGTGCATGGCGGCCCGTGGCTGCGCGATGGCTGGGGCTTTCACCCCGAAGCGCAGTGGCTGGCCAACCGGGGCTACCTGTGCGTGCAGGTGAACTTCCGCGGGTCCACCGGTTACGGCAAGGATTTCGTCACCGCGAGCAACCGCGAGTGGGGCGCGAAGATGCACGACGACCTCATCGATGCCCTCGAACACCTCATTGCGATGGGGCACGCCGACCGGGACCGGCTGGCGATCTACGGCGGTTCCTACGGCGGGTATGCCGCACTCGTCGGCGCCACGTTCACGCCGGACGTGTTCCGCTGCGCGATCTCGATGGTGGGCATCTCGAACCTGAACACGTTCGTCGAGTCGTTCCCTGAATACTGGAAGCCCATGATCGCCAACTTCCGAAACCGCGTCGGTGACCACGACACCGAGCCCGAATTCCTGTGGTCGCGTTCGCCGCTGTCCAAGGTGGACAACATCAGGATCCCGATCCTGATCGCCCAGGGCGCCAACGATCCCCGGGTGAAGCGCGCCGAGTCCGAGCAGATCGTGGCGGCGATGGCCGACCACGGTATCGACCATGAGTACCTGCTTTTCGAAGACGAGGGGCACGGCTTCGTCAAACCCGACAACCGGCTCGCGTTCTACCGCGCGGCCGACAAGTTCCTCGCGAAGCACCTCGGCGGCCGCGCGGAAGAATGACCGGGCGGAAACACCGCCGAACACGCTTTGACGTGCGAATACCACCCTGCGGCACGGGTTTTCAGGTGAACTCGGGCCGGGCTCGGTTCAGGAAATTTGCGGAATCATGGAATACGAGCGGCGATCAATGGATTGCACCTGGTAGGGCCGTTCAACCGAGCGGCCACCCGAGACCGAGTGGGGTGGTCAGAGGTGCATCTGAAGAAACGACTCAAACTGCTGTCAGCCGTCGCCGGCCTGACAGCGGCTGTGAGCATGGGCGTCCTCGGCGCGGTGGCGAGCCAGGCTTCCGCTGGGGCGCAACACAACTGGATCGAAGCTCCGATGAACACCGGAGCCACGATCACGGAATCGACTCCTGCCAAGGCGCCGGAAACGTCGGTTGCCAAGCCGCCGTTCACGTTTACAACTCCGGAAGGATTCGCGGTACCGCACTGACCGAACGCTGATTCCTGCTCACGCGTACGCGCGTGAGGGGCGATTTCTGTTGGGCCACAACGGTTTTGCGCAGTAGCCGTGGGCCCGGCCGATGAAGCGCGCTGTCAGGCGGGCTGCGGTCAGGAGTGTGGCTGCGGTTGGTGCTGCGTCAGCAGCCCCAACCGCCGCCCCAGCCTGCGTATCCGGGGTACCCCCATGGCGGAGGAGGTGGCGGAGGAGCGCCCCAGTACCAGGGGCCGCCTCCCCAGCCCGGGCCCCAG
This sequence comes from Mycolicibacterium mageritense, assembly GCF_010727475.1. Lineage (NCBI taxonomy): Bacteria > Bacillati > Actinomycetota > Actinomycetes > Mycobacteriales > Mycobacteriaceae > Mycobacterium > Mycolicibacterium mageritense. The sequence continues at coordinate 238,303 of NZ_AP022567.1, read as the reverse complement.
CCGTGGTGCCCCCAGCCCCAGCCGCCCTGCGCCCATACGGTGGCAGACAGGTCGGGAGACGGCGGAGCGCTGTGCGCCACACCTGAGGCGGCGCCGAGGGCGGCGATACCGAGCCCTGCGGCGATAGTGGCTTTAGCAAATATTCTGGTGAGTTTCATGGGTGGCGACACCTCGCTCAGAGCCAGTCCCGTACGGCCACCTCGGACCGCGATGCCTCGCGCGTGGCCGCGGTATTGAAGACTACTCCTTCGCATGCCGGATTGACACGGTCGAAAGACGAGGTTCTTGGCGGTTTTTGACTCAGGAATCGGTCTCGTGGCGGCGGCGTGATTCGAGTGCTGTCATGGTCCGCCGAACGCCACCCGCAACCGGTCACGGCGCCAGGGATCTGGGATGGCCAGGTGCGGTGAACCGTACGTCGCGATGAGATTTCAGCAAATAAGCAGCTGAAGTCGCTGGCATAATGCACCGCGCGCGACGGGTGCAGAACGCGTATACACCGAAATCGAAGTCATCTCCGGCTACGCCCGAACGTGGTCGGACTCAGAAGTTGTTCAACGCCGCTATCGTCGATCATGCTGACGTGTGCGGCAGAAGTGGTCTGGGAGCCGAAGTTTGGTCCATTCGCAAAGGGGGCAGCTTTGGTGCCGGCCTACACCCATGTGCTGGAGCAAGACAACAAGAGCGTGACGTCAATGGGTGGCTGGACGGAACCCGATGAGTTCGGCGATCGGTTACGTCGATTCGACGGTGCCGACCGATTCGTACTGGTGTTGTGGGCGCTGCCTGAAGACATGGACTACGGAGAAGCGGTGCGAGCGGGTCGCGATGGACTTGAGTACCTGCAAGCTGGTGGCAGCGCCGAGGCGCTGACGGACTAGCGGCTAAACGCTCATGGAGCACGCGTCAGCCGGTCTGGATACCCCGAAGGCGGACGTCCACCTATCGGCGCCTGGCGCGTATCCGCTGGTAGAAGTTGTGCCCCCGGCAGGATTCGAACCTGCGGTGACGTTTCCAGCAAACATCTAGTTTGACCAGCAGTTTCTTTGTCTCCCAACGGGTTTGATCTGTTCGGTGGTTCGCGCATTTCGCGCACTTCGCAACCGTTATGCTGTTCTGCATGGGTAGCTGGTGGGTAAGCGGCAGCAACGCCGCAGGTCAGCGCCCAAGGGCCGCAGGAATCTCAGCGGAAACCACAGGGAAAATCTGGTTTGCTCTGGCTCAGAAATCGATTCCGGCGATTTCGCGACGGGCGCACCAACACGAGATCGGGAGAATCTGAAATGGCCGCGAAAGTGGGACACCGCGCATGGGGGAGCATCAAGAAACAACGGACCAAGCGGCCAAGTTTCCAAGCGTCGTTCGTCGGCCCAGATGGGCGACGGCACTACGCGCCGGAAATCTTCACAACCAAGATGAACGCTGAACGCTGGCTTGCGCGCGAAAAGGACAACATCGAACGCCGCGCCGGAACTGACGAACCGTGGAAACCGCCGTCACAGCGCGCGCAGGAACAGAAAGCCGAGACGGTCAGACTGTCCGAGTACGGCAAAAAGGTGATCGACGCGCGCATCCTCAAACCGCGCACGCGCATCGAATATGAAGCGAAGTGGTCGCAGCTGATCGAACCCGGTTTGGGATATCTGCCCGTGCGAGATCTGACGACGACCGCCGTGCGCGCGTGGTTCGCCAGTTTGGACAAAACCAAAGCCACGCGCAACGGTCACGCGTATTCGATCCTCAACATGATCTGCAACACCGCCGTCAGCGACGGACTGTTAGACCGCAATCCCTGCGATGTGCGCGGCGCGATGAACCCGAAGACGAAAAAGCGCGTCAAGATCGCGACGACCGTCGAACTCCATGCCATCGCTGACAAGCTCGGTGCCGACGAAAACAACGCACGTTTCAAAGCGCTTGTATTGCTGGCCGGCTGGTGCGGTCTGCGTTTCGGCGAAGTGTCCGAGCTGCGCCGAAAGGACTTTGACCGTAAGTGCGAAGTGCTGACGGTTACTCGCGCCGTCACGCATCGCGCGGACCCCAACGCCGACGAAACCGACAGCGCTGCGAAAGCGGGCCGTTGCCGGATCGACAGCACCAAGGGCAATGAAGATGAGCGCGCCGTGACGATTCCGCCCCACATTCGCGACGACGTGAAAGACCACCTTGCGCGGTTCGTCGGTTCTGACCCCGAAGCGCTGTTGTTCAAACCGGCGCGTGGCGGGTGCCATCTGAACGACCGTGTGTTTAATAAAGACGTGTTCAAGAAAGCTGCCGCATCGGTCGGACGCGAAGATCTGTCAGCGCACGATTTGCGCCGGTTCGCCGGTTCGAAGAACGCACAGGTTGCGACGCTGACCGAAAACATGTCCCGGCTCGGACACAAGACGGTTGACGCCGCGTTGCGTTACCAGCATTCCCAAGACGGGCGCGATGCCATCGTGGCGGCGAACCTGTCGGCCAACGCACTTGCCGAGCTGGCCGCAGCGTCCGAGCACACCGACCCAGCCGCCCTGGCCGACGCGCAGTGAACCAACCGACCATATTTCAACTACTCGCGGCCTTTGCGAACCGAGAACAGAGGATCGAGATTCTGCAACGCACAAACGCGAAGGCAAAGCGCGGCGCGGAACTGAAACCTTGGGCAATGCAGGTAAAACGCCAACTGGCCGATCCTGGTAGCAGTCTTGCCAACGACGACGACGGTTTCATGACTGACTACGCGGGCGACATGGTGAGCGGAACCGCACTGTTCCCGATCATCAATGCCATCGATTCCCTCACCGCAGTGTCCGAGCTGATCGACGGTAGGGACGACTCCGGCGACCGCAAAGGTTCGGGCGATCACCACACGTCGTCAAACCTCACGCTGACCCGCATGGCAGCCGAATCGGCGGCAACGACGATATGGCTGCTATCGAATCCCGACCGTGCCGTAAGGCGAAGTCTCAGTGTGCGTTTCACCGCATCCGAGCTGAACGCGCAACGTGCGTTTCACAGATCGACGCGTAAGCGGTTCGATCAATACCCCGACACAAAACAGTCAGTCGCGTATCGAGAGTTCCTCGAACATGTCCGCCTATTCGATGAGCGGGTGAAGATGCTGGAACAGGGTAAGCAACAAACGCCGAAGGCCAAAGTGTTGGACAGTGGCTTTGTCGTTGCCGCTGCGGCGAAGTGGCTTGATCAGCATCCGCCACAACATGATCCATCCGACCTGTACGGCAACGCTTACGGATTCGAAGATGTTGCCGCGCGGTTCTACAACGTCAATTCGGCGATTGTGCACGGCCTGAAATGGCCGCTCGACTACATGCCGAACGGCGAGATTCAAATGGCCCGAATGATCGTTGAGTCCGTCAACATCGCTGTGACGATGGCTGAATGCGCGGTAGCCCTGTTCGAAGCGCAAGCGCAGAACCACACGACGAACACAGATCGACCGATCCTGTATCCCGACCGCTTGCAACCATCCGTCGAAACGTGGGCCGCGCTGTATCCACCGGATTGAGGCATGGGTAGCGGATAGGTAGTTGGCCCATCGATTCGGTTGTTTTCGCTGGTCAGCGCGTTAACCCCGGCAGGTTGCTTACCTGCGGTTGTCGGTTGACCTGGCCGCAGGATCACCGAATTGCACTGTGCTGCAACGTATTCCGGTCAATTCGCATACTGTGACCGTCTGGCCGCCGTGATGCTGTCACGAGCGGCCCCGTGGCAGCGCTCGGCGCACCGGGTGAACGACGGCGCGGCCCGCGTCGGCACGCTCACGCTGGACGCGCTCGGCGTTGCGCCGGTTGATCTCGGCAACCACGTCGTTCGCTTGCTCGGTGGTCATCGGGCCGTCGAACTCCGCAGGATCGAAGTGTGGCCGTCCCGTCAGCGGGTCAAGCGGGGGTACGCCAAGGCGGGTGGGTTCGCGTTCGTAGTCGCCTGGTGTGATCGTATGGCCGTAATCGATGACATCGCCGTCGATTTCGACCGTTTCAGCATCGATCACGTTGGGATCACTTGTGCCATAGCAGATCTCGTCACATCGCCGGGATTCGTCGACGGTCGCTTTCGCAACGTCTGCCGCGTGCAAACTCGCCAGCGGATCGTCGTCGTCGGATTCGCCGTCTTCGGTTCCCTGCGCTCGGCGGAACTCGGCGCGCGACGTGATTTCGAGCGTCATTGCTGCCGATTCTGCGATCTGCTCGAAAGGCTTTGCACTGACTTCGATTTCAGTCTTTGCCGACAGATTTCCACGGTCGAGCGCTTCGGTGATCGCGCGCAGCTTCACGGCGTCGGAAACGCCGGGATCGACGGCCATCCGGAGTAGTTCTTTCGCCATTCGGTCGGTTGCTTCTTCGAGCCGTTGCCGCGCTTTGCGCCGAACCTGCGCCGCGCGCCCGCCGTGCGATGGGCACACTCGCCCACCAGCGATAGCCCAGCGTTCGCAGGGCTGCCCGTTTGTCTTGTGCGCGGTGCATTTCCGTTGGTGCCGCTGGACGGGTTCGATGGGTGCAGAGTTCGAAGGGTGCTCGGCGTTGTCGTTGTCGTTGTCGTCCTGGCCGATGGGCTGGCCGTCGTCGTAGTCAGTCATGTGCTTGCCTTTCAGCGTTCCCGGTAGTTTCGTCGGTTTCTATTTGGTCGGTTTGCCGATTTGTGGTTTGCGACCCTGTGGTTTACCGATCTGCATTTTTTTCTTACGAACCATGTTCGAACCTGCCCGAACCTTGGGATTCGTCGGATTCGACTTGAACGCTTTCTTACTCATCCCGCTTTCGCTCCAATCTCGGTTTCGTCGTTATCGGCGATCTTCCATACGAACTCAACTCGCCATCGCCCTTGCCATTTTTCGGGTTCGATGTGAATTGGTAAAGAATCCCAAATCAGTTGTTCGTCAAACTGTGTGGTTGCGAGCAACCCCAAGCCTTGCGCCAGATATTCGCCCGCTTCCATCACCTGATTTTCGATCAATCCGCTTTCAGCGTTTGGGGGAATATCCGCAGAACTCAGAAATTCCCGAACCGCATCGGAGATCTTCGCCGTCAGTAACAGCGTTCGCCGATGCCCGGGACACAGACCACCTTGCGTCGCAGGAAGATTCGTGCACAGTTCGGCCGTGCACGGTTCCATCCCTTTCGGCGCCTTTGGAGCTTTCAACGTGCTTGGCGATCTCCGGAAGCGTGCCGGTTCGGTTTCGTCCATTGCTTCGATTTCCGTCGTAATCAACTCCATTGTTTGGCCCTTTCTGCGCCCGTCATTGTTTGCTTGCTCTGCCCCACATCTGCGCCGGTCTGGCCGCGAAGGGTGGAAGGGTGGAAGGTTCCACCCTTGCCGTGCGAAACCCCGCCGCTATGCTCCATATAGGCGATGAATGAATCTGTGTGACCTGGGGTTATAGAAATCGGTCGGAGACAGTTTTTCGCGCGAAGGGTGGAACCCTTCCACCCTTCCACCCTTCCGGCACACGACGCGGGCACCGACCGACTGTGTTTGCTGGACGCGCTCACGCCAGCCATAACCGCGTACTTTCCTGGCCGTTGGTCGCGGTGAATTCTTCGCGTCGAATCATCCCGTTGTCGGCGGCGAACACAACGGCTTTGTCGAAGATGTCTCTGTTGGCGTTTCCTGCCGCAAGGTTCTTGCGCAACTTCGACAACGTCTGTCCGTCGTCGGTCTTGAGCTTGTCCCGAAGACGTTCGGCCATGCGGAACACCCGTTGCCGGTCTTCGGCGATCACGTCGGACTTGATGATCTCGCGTTCGCCTTCGGCGCGACCACGCGCGAGGTTCAGCTCTCGGGACTTCGACGCGAGTTCATCGCGCACCGCGTTGCGCGTGATGTTCGACATTGCCATCACGACGGCGGCGCGCTGCCAATCGGATTCCGTGATCTCGTGGCGTCGGCCTTCCAGCGCCATGAGCGCGGCAGCCACTTTCAACTGAACAAGCAACCGATGCCCGTCGAGCGGATCGACGCCGCCGAGACCGCGCCGGATCGCGCGCTGAACGTCTCTGATCTCGCGCTCGGCAATGGTGGGAACCGTCAGAATGTCGAACTCTGCCGGATCGGCGGGAACCGCAAGATTGGCGTTACGGTCGATATCCGGATCGACCAGCGCCGCCGAGTTGGTGCCGGAAATGCTCGAAGTGCCGTGTTCCCAACGGCCCAAATCGAGCACTGGCGGCGCGTCGGGTTCGACATCGGGCAAGTCGTGATCGACCGCCGAAAACCACACGAACCGCTGCGGCGTGCCGCCGTCTGCATCATCGAAGATCGGCGCGGCCCGCAACGGCTGAACGCCGAGACTCAAACACAGCCGGTATCGGTTGTCTTGCAGAATGATCCGCTTGTCATCGCCCGCGTAGTCCTGGCCGAGACGTTCGCCCGACCAGCCTTCGCGAAGGGTGCTCATGATGGTCGAACCGCTGCGGTTGCCGGTCGCGGCCAAAGTGTCCACTTCGGGGATCTGCGCCAGCACTGACCATTGCTTGCCGACTTGCACCCACCCGCTACCGCCCGCAAGTTTCGACTTGTAGGCGAAGCATTTCGCCAACCCTTCGCCGCTGCCGGGTTTGGACGGTTGGTAGTTCGGTTCGATCCGCAACCAATCGGCGCTGGCGCGCATTGACGCCGACTTGCTTTCACCGCTTTTGCCGACCAGCGCAACGAACAGATTCAGGCTGGCGACGCCGCCAACGATGGGCGGCAAGACGACGTTCGGCGGGATCGACGCAACGACGCGCGCCAGCGAGTTGCCCAACATGGACATAGGGCCGACCAGCCGAGATTGCGCGAACTGGCGTAAGTCGGACAGTTGCGGTGACGACGACCAGAAATCGGCCAGATCCGAACGAATCGATCCGAACGGATCGGCGTAGGTGTCGCGACTGACGCGCTGCCGGGTTTCGTTGGGATCGGCGATTTCGGCTTGCGCTGCCGCCCACCGAGCGATCCGGTCGAACTCTCCGGTTCCTCTGGTCTCCGGTTTGGCGCGGTAGAACGCGAGTTTGAGAGCGTCATACGCGGTTTGGGCACCGAATCGCCCGATGAGCGATTCGCGGAAAGCCCATGCCATGATTTTGGTCATCGAGTCGTGGCGAGACTCTCCGCGTTCAACCGCTGCGGCGAAACTCGTCAGATGGCCTTGCAACCCTCGCGGCTGATCGTCGCGGACGTGCGCGCCGAGAAACTTGGTCAGTTCGGCCGGCGTTTTGGGATCGTCGTTTTGCGCAGCGCTGGACAACAGACCGCGCAGCACATCGGGCAACGGCGGCAACTCGCCGGACTTGCGCCAGCGGTAGGAACCGCCTTTCGTGTCGGCGTCGGGGTGCGGTGTCGGCGCGAGAACGATCACGCCGTTGCTGCATCGGACTTCGCCCCATCGCCCGAATGTGCCCGCGCCGTTGCCGAACTCGTCTGGCTTGCACGCGAAAACGTAGTGTGCCCGCGCCGATCCGCCTTGGCGGGTTGTGTGTATCGCGCCGGTTTGCAGCGCCGTCCAAACGGCGTCGCTCATGTCGGCGGGCTTGTCGTCGCAATCGAGATCGAAAGCGATTGCGCCGGATCGGCCAACGTCCCACGCGATGCCCGCGCCGGGATTGTCAGAGAACCACTTTCGGATCTGCGCCCGGTTTCGACTTGTCTTGTCCTGCCAGCCTTTGCCGAGAATCGAACCGGGGTTCTTGATGTCATCGGCGCTGGTCGGTATCAGGTACATACCCGCGTTCGCGTAGGCCAGTGCGGCGGTTGGCGTGTCCTGTCCGGCCACGTCGGGGATCGCGGTCACGGCGTCGGCCTGGTCGTCGTCGGCGGGCATGCTGCCGCCGAAGATCGGCAGCGCGGCCAGCGTTGCGGCCAGGTCCGCGCGGCGCGTCGCCCAGCGTTGCGCTGTCTCGCAGTCGAACGCGCGGCGACGGCCACGGGATACTGGAATCGGCCCGGTCGCGATGATGTCGCGGGGATCAATTCGACCAACCGGGGGAAATTGCAAAACGCGCGCAGGTCTGTCGAGTTTGTCATTGACCTGTGGTGTAATGGTCATCAGTTACCTTTGTTGCGGGGTGGCTGCGGCGGGCCGATCTTGTGGGAATGATCGGCCCGCTAATTCTTTGCTCAATTTACCTACGGGGCTGTGAAATTGAGCGACCGACGCGGTATTCTCGAAAGTGCTTGTTCTGCGGTGACCGAACACCGTGATCGAACCCCGACCGGCTTTCCTCGTTTCCCCGGTCGGGGTTCGTCAGTTCTGGCTGAAATACACTGTGGTAGAGCGCATTTAGAGCACGGTCACCGACCCGTGAAGGGCGTTGCGCTTCGGTCATCCGAGCGTTTCCCAAGGATTCTGAATTCGTACATCTTTGATTTCGTAGTGTTTGACGAAATCGATCCAGCAGTCGATGCAGATTCTCGACAAAACGAGATATTCGCCATGTGCGAACGGAAACGTAAACGGACGATTCAGCATCTTTCCGCTTTTATCGGTGGGTGGCAGTTTGTGCCGTTTCGACATATTCATGTCGGACACGCAGTAGCCGTTTCCGCCCCAACTGCGGCGAAGATCGCACGCGATGTCACCGGCAACCGTGTCCAGCGCCGCGTCGAGAATGCCGGGAGTCGCCAGGGCGTAGCGTTCGCCCGGTCGCGTCGTGAAGATCACCCACGGCCCGCCGTCGTCGCCGTCGATCATCTGGCGATCCGCTGCGACGGCGTTTGCGGCGATCCGCGCCAGCTCGGGCAGGAACGAAACCGACTGATGCGCGGCTAGGAAGCCCGGCGCTTTCCGTTCGTAGTGCTGTGCGGCCAAACCATCGGCGTGCAACAGGCCAGACAGGATCTGTTCGGCCATAGCAGCCAGCGCGGGATTATCGGTTTCGCCGCTCAGGCTTGAGTCAGTCAGTGTCGAAAATCGACCGGTGATGTCTGCGCGCGTCGCTGCGCTGATCGGTCGTCTGTTGTCGTGGTTCATTTCGCGTAGCTTCCCGTGAGTGCGATTTTTGCGGCTTGTGTCATCGCGCGCCGTGCGCGTTCCTGTAGGTTGCGGTCGGCGGGCGCGAATGCGTAAGCGCGCCGGTCGATCTCGGCATCGAGTTCGACCAAACGGCGACGTTCACCGGCGAAAAGGTTCGCCAAGTTCCACCGGGATCGGTCGTTGCGGAACGCTGCGACGCGCGGACCTATGACTCGTCTGCCAAAGTCAATTGTCATGATTTACCCTTTCCACCTATTTTCACTTCACCGACACTTAGCGCGATTTCCACGCCAGACCGTGTGACCAACGAAAACAACAGGTCATAAACGGAGAGTTTGACCAGATCGACGGTCACTGAATTTCGGCGCTTTTCGATTCCGCGGCTCACGCGCTTTTGTCCGATTTTGAAATGAGACGAATCAAGTCGTCGCGACGGAATCGAAGCAGCCGCTTGCCGACTTTGTGGGCCGGGATCAACCCGTCACGGGCGTACCGTCGTATCGAATTCTGGCTTATACCAAGGAGTTTCGCGGCCTGCGCTGTGGTGAGCATGTCGCCCACTGCATCGAGCCGCACGCGATCCTGAGACATGAGAAACGGGCACCTTTCATTACCGATGGCCTCGCGGCCCGCGCGCTAGCCTGGCTCGCTCAGGTGTCCGTTTCAGGGTCCAGAATAGTGCATTGTGGACGCTATGTCACGAATGGCGCCCGTGGCGCGTGAATTGTCGGCGTGGCGTCTATACGCGGCCCCGCTCGCGCCATTCCGCCGAGTAAAATCGAGCCACCACGCGCGATAAACGCGCCTGAAAATGTGAGGTTCTGATAATGGCCGCGATTCTCGATTTCGCCGATTTCCCGATGATTGACGGCGTGCCGGTTCTACCGATCTTCGGCGGTGAGCAATCCGGCCAGATGGGCATCATCGCCGCTGGCGACGCGCTCGCGACGCACACCGCAGACGGCGTTGATCTGAACGCGATTTGGGCCGATCTGGTCGAAGCGTTCGACACGTGGAACGCGCATCGCACCGGCATTTCTGATCTGTTGGCGTTCCGCACCGTTCTGCCCGGTGAGGCTGTGCCACAGCAGATATCAAGCCCGAGTTTCGAGCAGCTCACCGAATACGGCGTGACCAACGCTGCGGGTGTGCCGAGTTCGGCGCTAGTGCTCGGATACGACTTTGACGACTTCGGCTTGCGGCAGTCGCTGACCTGGCGAGCACTTCGGGCCATGACGGCAGAACAGGTTTACGCCGTAATCAACGGCATCATGCACAGCGACAATCGTCTGGTTACCGGCACGATCCTGAAACGGCTGTTTGATCCGTCGCCGAAGACGAACAACGAGGGATACGTTTGCCGTGGCCTCTGGAATGCCGATGGTCAGTTCGTGCCGCCTTACCTCGGCAACGAGTTCGACCCGGCGACCACGAATCACTACATCAAGTCCAACGCGACGGCGGTTGATTCGAGCGATATCGAAGACGCAATCAGGATGATCCGCGCCAAGGGTTACGGTCGCGAAGCGGGTTCGCAGATTCTCATCCTGGCGTCGCAGATCGAAAGCGAGAATATCCAGACATTCCGCCAGGGCGAGGAATCGCGTGCGTCAAGCGGCATCATCGCGAAACACTCGTTCATCCCGTCGAAGAAAGCTCCGGCGTACCTCACTCCCGACAACATCGTCGGCGAAGCGATTTCCGGCGAGTTCCACGGAATCGAGTGCCTTGGTTCCTACGGTCCCGCGTGGTTGGTCCAAACCGAGTTCATCCCCGATGGCTACATCGCCGTTGTCGCGACTGGCGGGCCGAACTCGCAAAACAACGTGATCGGCGTTCGTGAGCATCCGGTCGAGAGCTATCGCGGCTTGCTGGCCGTACCTGGCAATACCGGTTACCCGATTCAGGACAGCCAATACATTCGGTCGTTCGGCGTCGGCGTGCGCCAGCGCGGCGCAGCGGTCGCGATCCAGATCGGCAGCGGCACCACCTACACCGCGCCGACCATCGCCCTGTAAGCGGTGATCCGGCGCAACGGTCGCGGTCTGCGAATCGCTGAAAGTAGGTAACCGCAATGGTTTTCGATAACGCGCGCGCCAATGCAACGCAAGAGCTCATCGACGCGATGCACGACGCGAAATCGCGCGGTGACCGTTTCGGCGCTTCGGAGTACGGACCGGGGCGAGCGCTCAACCGCGACGACGTTGCGCCGTTGGTCAATCGCGACCATCGGCGCAACTCGGCCCCACCACCGGTCGAAGTCACGTCGGCGCGTCCGCACGCTGGCCGACCTCGGCCCCGCCTGGCCGACTGACACCGGCCCCACGAACCGACGATCTGGGAGGAACGACGACATGGCGAAAAAGGGCAAAGGCAAACGCCGACCGCGCAGCAAGTCCGGTCGATTCACCAAGAAGCGCTAACGATGGCGAAACGTCGCACCTACAAGCGCAACCGCAAGGGTCAGTTTGCCTCTACGGCGAGCCGGTCAACGCGGGTCAAACGGTCGCTGCCGACGCGCGTCGTTCGCGGGTCGGTTCGTCAGAACGTGCGCGTTGGTCGCGTTGGTCCTGGCGGTCAGTACGCCGGTTTTCGCGCCGGTGTGGAACTCAAACCCCGCAGGGGCAAGGGTCGGTACTACGTCGGTGTCACAGCGGGCCGGAAGATCGCACATTGAGCGACACTTACCGGCCCGCCGAACCGCCGTATCCGCTGCAACCCGGCCCGATGCGTTACGGGCAGACCGTGCGCCCGTGGCGCAATCCCCGAAACGGCCAGAATCGGCCCGTCACGCCGACCCGTCCCGGCTAGCCGCGAACTTTGATGGTGTACGTCACCGGTTCGTGGTTCCAGATGTCCGACCAAGTGAAGTTGATCCGCTTTTCGACTCCATCGAGCTTCCAAGCAATCGACCTCGGACGTAGAACAGAACCCCGCAACGGGTTGCCGGGTTGTGCGTTGAACGTGGCCGCATCGCTTCGCCCGGTGTTGACGACAGTCATGCCGAAGCCCACGCCATTCAGGTTGACGATTCCGCCTGCGACCTCGCCGCCGCGACCCACGATGTGGTCGCCGAAGATAAACGGCCGAAACGAAACGTGGTGCGAAATGATGTCTTCGAAGCTGCCGAAGTCGTTCAGCATAAGATCTTTGTTGGATGGATCACCCGCGACGCAAAGCCCTTGGTCGTTCGGCCACATAACGCGACCAAGCAGAAGATCGACGCATTCCGGCGGGAACGGATTCACCGATTCGTCTCGTTGATGGGGGAACGCCTTGCCCATCACGTGGTTGAGAAGCAGTTTCAGCACCCACACTTGGAAGTCGTCGCCGGAAACAGTGATTTCGGCGGGATCGCCCCATTGCCCGGTTCCGCACTTGTAGGTAGTGGAGATATTGAAAAGGAACTTCGCAACCTCCAGAGCGGCATCGTCGGCGTTGTGAAGGGCGGTGTTGTGATTTGTGCACAGGATGTTGGTTACGAACTTCTTCGGAGATACGAACTCGCGGATTCCGCGCCCGTTGTCGTGCTTGACCGTCACATCGTCGTCGCCGAAGCTGTACAGCTTGATGATGCTATGGGTGATGAAGTGCTCACCAGAGATCTTGCGCGAGCATCCGCCATAGGTGTTTACGTAGCACTTCGGGTTTCGGTAGTTCGGATCGTCGTTCGCCGTGTTGGCGTCGGTTCCTGGCACATCTGCCAGTCTATTCTCCCGCGCGTCCAGCGAGCGTGAACCGATGTCGGCGGTCTCTCATTGATGTCCGCCCATCCGGTTTTTCGCAAGAAACGATTCGATCGAATCGCTGTCGATTCGAACAACTCTGCCGATCCTGTAACCGATCAGATGGCCATCGGCTACCAGTGTGCGAACCATGTTCGAAGTGACGCCGAGCCGCTTAGCGGTTTCTGTAGTCGAAATCAAATCGGCGGTTTTGGGTTTCGTCTGAGTTTTTGCCATTGCCACAATGAGCGCCTTTCATCGGCCCAAGCTTTTCGGTGGTGTGGCCGAACAGAACGGCAATGGCGCGCTCGCTTGGTGGGCCGAGCGGCAGAAGCCCTCTATGAATACGACATTAGCATGATTCGCGATATGCGCGAGACAATGCGAGACAGCACGAAATGCGCCATTGTTGACACCCCGCCAGGGCGGGTTGGTGCGTGGTGGTGTGTCGCCGGTCGGCCAGCTCGGGGCCGCTCGCTGGCGCGGATTGGGGCCGATGCTGGCCGCAAGATCGGCGGGCAGTCAGCAGGGCAGCGGGGCGGCTGGCGCGCGACCGGCAGCGCAGCGCCAGCAAACAGAATCGGGCACCGCAAACCGGTGAGGCATGGGTAACGGATAGGTAGGTCACCGCGTGAAACCCTGTTTTACCAGGTCAGACGTGGTGCCCCCGGCAGGATTCGAACCTGCGGCCTTCTGCTCCGGAGGCAGACGCTCTATCCCCTGAGCTACGGGGGCGCTCGCTGAAATCAGCTGCACCGATTGGGCGTGGATAGCGTAGCGCATCGGAAGCGGAATACGGATTCGGGGGAGCAGACCTCAGCCCATAGGATGGACCCTCGTGACCCCCGCCGACCTTGCCGACCTGCTCAAGGCCACTGCCGCCGCGGTGCTGACCGAGCATGCCCTGGACACCGCCGCGTTGCCCGACACTGTCACGGTCGAGCGTCCGCGCAACCCCGAGCACGGCGACTACGCCACCAACCTTGCGCTGCAGCTCGCCAAGTTGGTGGGTGTGAACCCGCGCGAGCTCGCCGGCTGGCTGGCCACCGCGCTGAGCAGCGCCGATGGGATCGCCGGGGCCGATGTCGCGGGCCCCGGGTTCGTCAACCTGCGCATCGAGGCGTCGGCGCAGGGCGTCATCGTCACCAACGTGCTGAGCGCGGGCGCGGGCTACGGAAACTCCACTGAGCTGGGCGGCGAAAAGATCAATCTCGAGTTCGTCTCGGCCAATCCCACCGGGCCCATCCACATCGGGGGCACCCGTTGGGCCGCGGTGGGAGACGCGCTGGGCCGGCTGCTCGCCACGCAGGGCGCCGGCGTGACGCGTGAGTACTACTTCAACGACCACGGCGCCCAGATCGACCGGTTCGCCCGGTCGCTGGTCGCGGCGGCCAAGGGTGAGCCGACGCCTGAGGACGGCTACGCGGGCACCTACATCAACGACATCGCCGCGGCCGTGCTGGCCCAGCGGCCCGACGCGCTGAGCCTGCCCGCCGATCAGCAGCAGGAGGCGTTCCGCGAGGTCGGCGTGGACCTGATGTTCACGCACATCAAGGAATCCCTGCACGAGTTCGGCACCGACTTTGACGTGTACACGCACGAGGACTCGATGCACACGTCGGGGCGTGTCGAGCAGGCCATCGCGAAGCTTCGCCAGACGGGCAACATCTACGAGAAGGACGGCGCAACCTGGTTGCGCACCACCGAGTTCGGTGACGACAAGGACCGCGTCGTCATCAAGAGCGACGGCAACCCGGCTTACATCGCGGGCGACCTCGCCTACTACCTGGACAAGCGTCAGCGTGGCTTCGACCTGTGCATCTACATGCTCGGCGCCGACCACCACGGCTACATCGCCCGGCTCAAGGCGGCCGCGTCGGCGCTCGGCGACGACCCGAACACCGTCGAGGTGCTGATCGGGCAGATGGTCAACCTGGTCCGCGACGGGCAGCCCGTCCGGATGAGCAAGCGCGCCGGCACCGTCATCACGCTCGACGATCTGGTCGAGGCCATCGGAGTCGACGCCGCCAGGTACTCGCTGATCCGCTCGTCGGTGGACACCCCGATCGACATCGACCTGGCTTTGTGGTCGAGCGCGTCCAACGAAAACCCGGTCTACTACGTGCAATACGCCCACGCGCGGTTGTCGGCGCTGGCCCGTAACGCCGCCGACCTCGGCGTCACGGCCGACACCGCGCACCTGGACCTGCTCACGCACGACAAAGAGGGCACGCTGATCCGCAACCTGGGCGAGTTCCCTCGCGTGCTCAAAGCCGCTGCGGCGCTGCGTGAGCCGCACCGCGTGTGCCGGTACCTGGAGGATCTGGCCGGTGACTACCACCGGTTCTACGACGCCTGCCGGGTGCTGCCGCAGGGCGACGAAGACCCGAGTGAGCTCAACGCTGCACGGCTCGCGCTGTGCGACGCGACGCGTCAGGTCATCGCCAACGGTCTGGCGATCCTCGGCGTCAGCGCCCCGGAGCGGATGTGAACGCGCACCCCGCCGGTCCTCGCCACGCCGAGGAAATCCACCACCCCGGCGCGCCCGCAAAGCCGTCCGGGCCCGACGAGATCCTGCTGCTGGCCCCGAATGTGTGGCCGCGCAACCTGGTTCGCGGAACAGACGGTGTGGTGTCGATCGCCGGTGTGACGGTGACGGACCTCGCGGCGCAGTTCGGGACTCCGTTGTTCGTGATCGACGAGGACGACTTCCGGTCGCGCTGCCGCGACATCGCCGCGGCATTCGGGGGCGGCGAGTACGTGCACTACGCCGCGAAGGCGTTCCTGTGCAGTGAGATCGCGCGCTGGGTCGACGAGGAAGGGCTCGCGCTCGACGTCGCGACCGGCGGTGAACTGGCCGTGGCGCTGCACGCCGGCTTCCCGCCGGAACGAATCACGTTGCACGGCAACAACAAGTCGATCAGCGAGCTCACCACCGCGGTCAAGGCGGGCGTCGGCCACGTGGTGCTGGACTCCATGATCGAGATCGAACGGCTCGATGCCATCGCAGGCGAGGCCGGCGTCGTCCAGGACGTGCTGGTGCGGGTCACGGTCGGGGTCGAGGCGCACACCCACGAGTTCATCTCCACCGCCCACGAGGATCAGAAGTTCGGGCTGTCCCTGGTCACCGGTGCCGCGATGGACGCCGTGCGGCGCGTATTCGCCACCGACAACCTGCGTCTGGTCGGCCTGCACAGCCACATCGGCTCGCAGATCTTCGACGTGGACGGTTTCGAGGTCGCGGCCCACCGCGTCATCGGCCTGCTGCGTGACGTGGTCGCGGAATTCGGGGTCGAGAAGACCTCGCAGATGTCGATCGTCGATCTCGGTGGTGGACTGGGCATTTCCTATCTGCCGCAGGATGACCCGCCGCCGATGCAAGACCTGGCCGACAAGCTGCTGAACATCGTCAGGTCGGAGTCGGCCGCAGTCGGGCTGCCCGCGCCCAAGCTCGTGGTCGAGCCGGGCCGCGCGATCGCCGGGCCGGGCACCATAACGCTGTACGAGGTCGGCACGGTCAAAGACGTGGCCGTCAGCCCCACCGCCCACCGGCGCTACGTCAGTGTCGACGGCGGCATGAGCGACAACATCCGCACCTCGCTGTACGCCGCGGAGTACGACGCGCGCCTGGTGTCGCGGGTCAGTGACGCGCCGCCTGCGCTCGCACGTATCGTCGGAAAGCACTGTGAGAGCGGCGACATCGTCGTGCGCGACACCTGGGTGTCCGACGACATCGCCCCCGGCGACCTGCTCGGCGTGGCAGCGACCGGCGCGTACTGCTATTCGATGTCGAGCCGGTACAACCTGTTGTGCCGCCCCGCTGTGGTGGCCGTCCGCGACGGCAACGCACGACTGATCTTGCGACGGGAGACCGTCGACGACCTACTGAGTTTGGAGGTGGCAGGCCAATGAGTGAGAAGCCCATCGGCGTAGCGGTATTGGGTTTGGGCAATGTCGGCAGTGAGGTCGTGCGGATCATCACCGAGAGCGCGCCGGACCTCGCGGCCCGCATCGGCGCTCCGCTTGAGCTGCGTGGCGTCGGCGTGCGCCGCGTGTCCGACGATCGCGGCGTGCCCGCCGACCTGCTGACCGACGACATCGACGCGTTGGTGCGCCGCGACGACGTGGACATCGTGGTCGAGGTGATGGGCCCGGTCGAGCCGGCCCGCAAGGCCATCCTGGCCGCGCTGGAGCAGGGCAAGTCGGTGATCACGGCCAACAAGGCCCTCATGGCGCAATCGACCGGCGAGCTGGCCCAGGCCGCCGAAAAAGCCCGCGTCGACCTGTATTTCGAGGCCGCGGTGGCCGGCGCCATCCCGGTGATCCGCCCGCTTACCCAGTCGCTGGCCGGGGATTCGGTGCTGCGCGTGGCAGGCATCGTCAACGGCACCACCAACTACATCCTCTCCGAGATGGACAGCACCGGTGCGGATTACACCGCGGCGCTGGCCGACGCGAGCGCGCTCGGCTACGCCGAGGCCGATCCGACCGCCGACGTGGAGGGGTACGACGCCGCGGCCAAGGCCGCGATCCTGGCGTCGATCGCGTTCCACACCAGGGTCACCGCCGACGACGTGTACCGCGAAGGCATCACCAAGGTCAGCGCCGAGGACTTCGCCTCGGCGCGCGCGTTGGGCTGCACCATCAAACTGTTGGCGATCTGCGAGCGGCTCACCACCGACGAAGGCAAGCAACGGGTTTCGGCGCGGGTGTACCCCGCACTGGTCCCGTTGACCCATCCGCTGGCCGCGGTCAACGGGGCGTTCAACGCCGTCGTGGTCGAGGCCGAGGCGGCCGGCCGGCTGATGTTCTACGGCCAGGGTGCCGGCGGCGCTCCGACCGCGTCCGCGGTGATGGGTGACGTGGTGATGGCCGCGCGTAACCGGGTGCAGGGCGGCCGCGGGCCGCGCGAGTCGAAGTACGCCAAGCTCAAGATCGCCCCGATCGGGTTCATCCCCACTCGCTACTACGTCAACATGAACGTCGCGGACCGCCCGGGCGTGTTGTCCGCGGTGGCAGCGGAATTCAGTAAGCGTGAGGTCAGCATCGCCGAGGTGCGCCAGGAAGGCATGGTCGACGAAGGTGGCCAGCCGTGCGGGGCCCGCATCGTCGTGGTGACCCACCAGGCCACCGACGCGGCGCTGTCGGAGACTGTCGAGGCGCTGGCCGATCTCGACGTGGTGCTGACCATCAACAGCGTGCTTCGTATGGAAGGGACAGACGTATGAGTTCAGCACAGGCGGTGCACCGGCCGTGGCCGGGCCTGATCGAGGCCTATCGCGATCGGCTGCCGATCGGTGACGACTGGACGACCGTCACCCTGCTCGAAGGCGGCACCCCGCTCATCCACGCCAAGAGGCTGAGCGAACACACCGGCTGCACAGTGCATTTGAAGGTCGAAGGGCTCAACCCGACCGGGTCGTTCAAGGACCGCGGCATGACCGTCGCCGTCACCGAATCAGTGGCCCGCGGCCAGCAGGCGGTGCTGTGCGCCTCGACCGGCAACACGTCGGCGTCGGCCGCCGCATATGCCGCGCGCGCCGGGATCACCTGCGCGGTGCTCATCCCGCAGGGCAAGATCGCGATGGGCAAGCTCGCCCAGGCGGTCATGCACGGCGCCAAGATCATTCAGATCGACGGCAACTTCGACGACTGTCTGGAACTCGCGCGCAAGATGACCGCCGACTTCCCGACGATCGCGCTGGTGAACTCGGTTAACCCCTACCGCATCGAGGGGCAGAAGACCGCCGCGTTCGAGATCGTCGACGCACTCGGCACCGCGCCCGACGTGCACTCGCTGCCGGTCGGCAACGCGGGCAACATCACCGCGTACTGGAAGGGCTACACCGAGTACCACCGCGACGGCCTGTCCGATCGGCTGCCCCGCATGCTGGGCACCCAGGCCGCGGGCGCGGCGCCGCTGGTGCTCGGCGAGCCGGTCAAGGAACCCGAGACCATCGCGACCGCGATCCGGATCGGGTCGCCTGCCTCGTGGAACTCGGCCGTGGAGGCCCAGCAGCAGTCCAACGGACGTTTCCTGGCGGCCACCGACGAAGAGATCCTCGCGGCCTACCACCTGGTGGCGCGGGCCGAGGGCGTGTTCGTGGAGCCGGCGTCGGCGGCGAGCATCGCCGGTCTGCTCAAGTCGATCGAGGACGGCTGGGTCGAGCGTGGTTCGACCGTGGTGTGTACGGTCACCGGCAACGGCCTCAAGGATCCGGACACTGCGCTGAAGGGCATGCCCGCAGTCACCGCCGTTCCGGTGGATCCCGTGGCGGTCGTTGCCGAACTCGGTCTGGTCTAGCGGAAGCAACACACGGTGACACACACTCTGCCGGTCGGAATCGCCTCCACCGCTGTCGTCGCAGCGTCGAGTGCCAACCTTGGGCCCGGCTTCGACAGCCTCGGGCTCGCGCTCAGTCTCTACGATGAAATCGTCGTAGAGACAACGGAATCCGGCCTGCAGGTGGAGGTCGAGGGCGAAGGGGCCGGACAGGTTCCGCTGGATGCTTCGCACCTTGTGGTGCGGGCCATCGAAGCGGGCCTGCGGGCGACCGGGTTCTCCGCGCCGGGCCTGATCGTGCGTTGCCGCAACGACATTCCGCATTCGCGAGGGCTCGGCTCCTCGGCAGCTGCCGTGGTGGGTGGCCTGGCTGCGGTGAACGGCCTTGTCACACAGGTCGGTTCGGAGCCGATGACCGAAGCGCAGCTGATCCAGCTGTCCAGCGAGTTCGAAGGCCACCCGGACAACGCGGCCGCGGCGGTGGTCGGCGGCGCGGTGGTGTCGTGGACCGAGGAGGGCGCCGGCCCCGGCGGCCAACCGCGATACTCGGCCGCGTCGGTCCGTCTGCACCCCGACATCAGGCTGTTCTCGGCGGTGCCCCAGCAGCGGTCGTCGACCGCCGAGACGCGGGTGCTGCTGCCCGAACAGGTCAGCCATGTCGACGCGCGGTTCAACGTCAGCCGGGTCGCGCTGCTCATGGTCGCGCTTTCCGAGCGGCCCGATCTGCTGATGGCGGCGACCGAGGATGTGCTGCATCAGCCCCAGCGTGCGGCCGCGATGCCGGCGTCCGCGGAATATCTGCAGATCCTGCGGCGTTCTGGTATCGCGGCAGTGCTTTCCGGCGCCGGACCTTCGGTGCTCGGACTCAGCTCGCAGGTGGGTCTACCAGCCCAAGCCTTGGAGTACGGCGCTGCCAACGGGTTCACCGTCCGGGAGATGTCGGTGGGGTCTGGTGTCCGCTGGACTTCGGGTGTGGCAGCGCGGGCCTGACCAGACTGATGAGTGGTTGCCCGGCGCAACAGTCGCCACACGCGCAGCACCGGCGTTGCTTGATTCCTGTACGAAAGCGCGTTATCCTCGCTGTCGTCCAGCAATCGCAGCGTCTCTGCCTGCGTCGACACCAGGACGACCACCCAATCTTCTTGTGTTCTATTCGTGGACTGACGGTTCGCCGTTTGACGGTGAATCCCGGCGACCGCCGTTGCGCACGCGACGGTGTGAGCTTTGCGTTCAGTGGTTGAGCTGAATGCGACTTGACCTTTGGGGAACCCTCGCGCGACGCAATCAGCGAGGGAAAGAAAGGAAATCCGTGACCGAAACGGACCTCTTCACGGCTGACAGCAGCACTGACAACACCGCGGTTGCCACCCCGGAAACGCCTGCCGCTGCGCCGTCCGCACCTGCTTCCGACACCGCACCCCGCGCCGCCGGCCGGTCTGCGTCGCTGTCGACCATGGTGCTGCCAGAGCTGCGTGCCCTGGCCAAGGAAATCGGCGTGGAGGGCGCGTCGGGGCTTCGCAAGAGCGAGCTCGTCGCCGCCATCCGTGCGCACCGGGGCGAGGCCAACGGCCGATCCGCCCAGGCCGGTGAGCAGACCGCCGCGGCCGAGACCGCCCAGGACCAGCCCGCTCCGCGGCGTGAACGTCGCGGCGCGTCTCGCAAGGCGGGTGCTCCTGCCGCGGATGCCGCCGCGCCTGCCGCGGCCGACACCGGTACCGACAAGACCGCCGAAAAGGCGGCCGAGCCCGCCGCAGAACCTGCCGAGCGCCAGGAAAAGCGCGAACCGCAGGAGAAGCAGGGCAAGTCCGAGCAGCCCGAGAAATCGGAGAAGCCGGCCAGGGCCGAACGGCAGGCCGACAAGTCCGACCGGCAGGACGCCCAGGACAAGAAAGACAAGCAGGATCGCCCTGCCGAGGCGCGGGACCGCCAGGACAAGCAGGACAAGTCCGGCGATCAGTCCGATCAGCAGGGTGACCAGCAGAATCGTGGCGGCGGTAACAACGCCGGGGACGACGACGGAGAGGGCCGTCAGGGCCGGCGTGGCCGTCGGTTCCGCGACCGCAGGCGCCGTGGCGAACGCGGCGGCGAAGGCGGCGGCGGCAACGAGACCGAACTGCGCGAGGACGACGTCGTGCAGCCCGTCGCGGGCATCCTCGACGTGCTCGACAACTACGCGTTCGTGCGCACGTCGGGCTACCTCGCCGGGCCCAACGACGTGTACGTGTCGATGAACATGGTCCGCAAGAACGGCCTGCGCCGCGGTGACGCGGTGACCGGTGCGGTCCGGGTGCCCCGGGAAGGCGAAGGCGGCGGCCAGAATCCGCGCCAGAAGTTCAACCCGCTGGTGCGGCTGGACACCGTCAACGGCGGTTCGGTCGAGGACGCCAAGAAGCGGCCCGAGTTCAGCAAGCTGACCCCGCTGTACCCGAATCAGCGGCTGCGGCTGGAGACCACCACCGAGCGGCTCACCACCCGTGTGATCGACCTGATCATGCCGATCGGCAAGGGTCAGCGTGCGCTGATCGTGTCGCCGCCGAAGGCCGGTAAGACCACGATCATGCAGGACATCGCGAACGCGATCACCAAGAACAACCCGGAATGCCACCTCATGGTCGTGCTCGTCGACGAGCGCCCTGAAGAGGTCACCGACATGCAGCGCTCGGTCAAGGGCGAGGTCATCGCCTCGACGTTCGACCGGCCGCCGTCAGACCACACGCAGGCCGCCGAGCTGGCCATCGAGCGGGCCAAGCGCCTGGTCGAGCAGGGCAAGGACGTCGTGGTGCTGCTGGACTCGATCACCCGGTTGGGCCGTGCGTACAACAACGCGTCGCCTGCCTCGGGCCGCATCCTGTCCGGTGGTGTTGACTCGACCGCGCTGTACCCGCCCAAGCGTTTCCTCGGTGCGGCGCGCAACATCGAGCACGGCGGTTCGCTGACCATCATCGCCACGGCGATGGTCGAGACCGGTTCGACCGGCGACACCGTCATCTTCGAGGAGTTCAAGGGCACCGGTAACGCCGAGCTCAAGCTGGACCGCAAGATCGCCGAGCGTCGGGTCTTCCCGGCCGTCGACGTCAACCCGTCCGGCACCCGCAAGGACGAGCTCCTGCTGTCCCCGGACGAGTTCGCGATCGTGCACAAGCTGCGTCGCGTGCTGAGTGGCCTCGACCCGCACCAGGCCATCGACCTGCTGATGAGCCAGCTGCGCAAGACCAAGAACAACTACGAGTTCCTGGTCCAGGTCTCCAAGACCGCGCCAGGCAACATGGACGCCGACTAACCCACGACGCCCACGCAGAAAGCCCCGCCACCCGGCGGGGCTTTTCGCGTTTTTCGGTCCCGTTTTCCCGCCGAGCAGACGTGGCGGTACCCGGTTTCGCGCTAAATCGGGTACCGCCACGTCTGCTCGCGTTTGGTAGTCAAAGTTGAGTACCATCGAGCTGTGACTGCCGCGACAACCATCCCGATGCTGCCGTGCCTCGCGCCCGAGTCGACTGTCGAGTTTTTCGGGGCACTCGGATTCGATACGTCGGACCGGCAGACCAAGCCCTACCTCTACCTGGCCTTCGCGCTGCCCGACGCGCCTGAGATCCAGGTGCATTTCAAGGATCCGGCCCCCACGCTGAACCCGGCCGATGAATTGTCGGGTGGATGTCTGGTGATGGTCGACGAGGTTCGCGGCTTCCACGAGGTGTTCAGTGCGCGGTTGCGCGCGCATTACGGCCGCATCCCCGCCTACGGGCTGCCGCGGATCACCCGGCTGCGACCCAACCAGAGTCGATTCAGCATCTTCGATCCGTCGGGCAACTGCATCGCTTTCGTCGAGCGCAGTGAGCACGACATCACCTACGGCGGTTCGGAGAACCTCTCCGGCTTGGCCAAGGCCCTCGACAACGTCGCGATCTTCCGGGATTTCAAGCTGGACGACGCGCTCGCGGCCAGGGCGCTGGACGCCGCACTGCGCAGGCATCGGGATGGTGCGCCGCGCCTGGACCTGATCCGGGCACTCGCCGACCGGGTCGAGCTCGCGGTTGCGCTCGGCGACGACGCGACCGCGGATTCCGTTGGGGCCGAGCTTGATTCGATGTCGTTGACCGACGCGGAACGAGCCGCTGCGGCGACCGAGCTGACGGCGATCACCGAGCTGCGTCGATGGCTGGAGTAGCCGCGCCGACCGTTCGGCTGCTGGTGCTCGGCGTGGTCCGTACCCGCGGTCGGGCGCACGGGTACGCGATTCATCGCGAGCTGATGTCGTGGCGCGTCGACACCTGGACAGCGGTCAAGCCGCCGTCGATCTATCACGCCGTCAAGCAACTCGACCGAGAAGGGCTGTTACGCGCCGCGGCCCCGCAAGGCAGCCCGCGCGGCCCGGCGAGGGTCGAGTACCTGATCACCGCGGCCGGGCAGGCCGAATTCGTGCGGCTCCTGGAAGCCGCGCTGACCAGTCCGGACATCGAGGAGTTCGGCGCGGGTATTGCGTTCATGCGGTGCCTGCCGCGGGCGGGGGTCGAAGCTCTGCTGCGCACACAGCGTCGAACCGTCGAGTCCATCGGCGATCAGCTGCACGACATGAAGCCGAACTGGCCGGATCCCGGAGAGCCGCCGCATGCGCAACACCTGCTGGATCTCTGGCGGGCGACGTTCGCGGCCACCGCCGGATGGACGGCGGGCATGCTGGACCGGATCGCGGCGGGGGAGTTCGAATTCGCCGACGACGCCGAGGTCAGCTCTGGGCCTGCGCCGGATCGGACTTGAGGCCGGGCATCACGTAGCGCCGCAGATGCATGAGCACGGAATCGAAATCACTGGCGTCCAGTTGCTGGCCCGGGACGGTCGCGAATGACAGCAGTACCCGGGCAACCCATTCCGAGGCCTCCGCGATGTCGGTGTCGGCATGGATCTCCCCGGCGTCGCGGGCCGCCACCAGATAACGCGACCAGAACTCGGCCAGGTCGGGCACCAGGCCCTGCACGCCGGCGCCCGCGCACGCCGCGAACTCGTCCGGTTCCTCCATCCGCAGCTTCATCAGCAGCGCGCCGGGATCGTCGTATGCGGTGCGGCCGTGCCGGATACCGGCTGCGATCTGCCGATCCAGGCCCTCGTACTGCTCCAGCATCGCGTGCGCCTCCGACCAGTACGCCTCGTTCAGCCGCACGATCGCCGCGCCCAGCAGCGTCACCTTGTCCGGGAAGTGCCGGTAGAGCCAGCCGCGCGACACCCCGGCGGCCTCGGCGACCTCGGAGACCGTGGTCGCGCGAATGCCCTTGGTGCGCAGACACACCTCGGCGGCGTCGATGAGGCGATCGCGCACATTCCTGGGTGGCTTCGTGTTGGTCAACGAGGCTTCAGTCAACGGGGCGGCTCCTGGTCCTGGGGACTGGGTCAGTAGATGATTCTGCCAAGGCCTCGACGCTACCGAACCGCGCCATGGCCATGGTAGACAGATTTCTAGATCTGTTCACTAGCTCTGGGGGTTGCCGTGGCCGACACGCTGCAGCAGTTGCTCCGCGAACGCGGCACGCAGGACACCGTCGCGATCAGATACGGCGACCGCAGCTGGACCTGGCGCGAACACATCGCGGAAGCTCGCAGGCACGCGGCCACCCTGATCGCCCGTGCCGACCCGTCCCGCCCTTTGCATGTCGGCACCCTGCTCGGCAACACCCCGGACATGCTGACCGCACTGGCCGCGGCCGCGCTGGGCGGATACGTGCTGTGCGGGATCAATGCCACGCGGCGGGGCGAGGCCCTGGTCCGCGACATCAACCGCGTCGACTGCCAGGTACTGCTGACCGACGCCGAGCATCGCGACCTGCTCGACGGCCTCGATCTCTCCGGCGTCACGGTCATCGACGTGTCGACCGCGTGGCTGCGTGACGAGCCGCTGATTCCGCACCGCGAGGTCGGACCCGACGACACCTTCATGATGATCTTCACCTCAGGTACGAGTGGTGAGCCGAAAGCCGTTGAGGTGCCTCATGCCATGGTGTTGTTCGCGGGCACGGCGCTCGTCGAACGATACGGCTTGACCAGCGACGACGTGTGCTACCTCGCCATGCCCCTGTTCCACTCCAATGCCGTGTACGCGGGCTGGAGCGTGGCGCTCGGGGCCGGCGCGGCCATGGCGCCCGCGGCATTCTCGGCATCTGGATTCCTGCGCGACGTCCGGCGCTACGGCGCCACCTACATGAACTACGTCGGCAAGCCGCTGGCGTACATCCTGGCGACCCCGGAAAAGGCCGACGACCACGACAATCCGCTGCGCATCGCATTCGGCAACGAGGCCGCCGACCGCGACATCGAGGCCTTCGGCAAGCGTTTCGGCTGCACCGTGTGGGACGGCTTCGGCTCGACCGAGACCGCGGTGATCATCACACGTCCCGACGACTGCCCGCACGGATCGATCGGCAGGGGATTTCCCGGTGTCGCGATCTACGACCCCGAAACCATCACCGAATGCGCAGTCGCCGAGTTCGACGACAACGGCGCGCTGACCAATGCCGACGCCGCGATCGGCGAACTGGTCAACACCTCGGGTGGCGGGCTGTTCCGCGGCTACTACAAGGACCAGGGCGCCACCGACCAGCGCATGCGCCACGGCATGTACTGGTCCGGTGACCTGGCCTACCGCGACGCCGACGGCTGGATCTACCTGGCCGGCCGCACCGCGGACTGGATGCGGGTCGACGGCGAGAACCTCACCACCGCGCCGATCGAGCGGATCCTGCTCCGGCTGCCCGCGATCAACCGCGTCGCGGTGTATCCCGTGCCCGACGAACACGTCGGCGACCAGGTGATGGCCGCGATCGTGCTGCAGGACCGGGCCACCCTGAGCCCAGCAGAGTTCGAGGAGTTCCTCGCCTGCCAACGGGATCTGTCACCCAAAGCCTGGCCGCGGTACGTCTGGATCGCCGAGGATCTGCCCGTCACGGCGACCAACAAGATCCTCAAACGCGAGCTGGTCGCCCGTGGTCCGGACGCTGACGGCCGGCTGCTGTGGCACCGTGTGGGTTCGGCCTTCGCGGTGGCCGGGCAGGGGAATACCGCCCCGTCATCACGCGTTTAGGATGCTGGCGGTTGACCTGGCATAATGGACCGCTGACCCTCGGTCCCGGTTCACGTCCCCGCGCATTAGATCGGTGGGCGACCCGGGCCAACGAATGAAGAGGAACCATGAAAACAGGCATTCATCCTGAGTACGTCGAGACCACTGTGCACTGTGGTTGCGGCAACACCTTCACCACCCGCAGCACCAAGCAGAGCGGCCAGATCGTGGTCGAGGTCTGCTCGCAGTGCCACCCGTTCTACACCGGCAAGCAGAAGATCCTCGACAGCGGCGGCCGCGTGGCGCGCTTCGAGAAGCGCTACGGCAAGCGCAACGCCAAGGCTGCTGCCGACAACTAGCTACGTCAACGGCGCCCGATCTGTCGCATTCGCGTCAGATCCGGGCGCTGTTCTCGTTTCAGGACCAAACTCGGAGGAGGCCGACGTGACAGACACCGCTCCCGCGATCGAGGCGATCCTCGCCGAGCACGCCGACCTCGAGCGTCAACTCGCCGATCCGAACCTGCACGCCGACGCGTCGGCGGCCCGCAAGGTCGGCCGCCGGTTCGCCCAGGTGTCCCCGATCGTGGCCACCTACCGCAAGCTCGAAGCCGCGCGTGGCGACCTCGAGGCGGCACGCGAGCTGGCCGCCGACGACGCCAGCTTCGCCGACGAGGTCGACGAGCTGACTGCCAAGGTCGCCGAACTCGACACCCAGCTGACCGACCTGCTCGCGCCGCGCGATCCGCACGACGCCGACGACATCGTGCTCGAGGTGAAGTCCGGTGAGGGCGGCGAGGAATCGGCCCTGTTCGCCGCCGACCTGGCGCGCATGTACATCCGGTACGCCGAGCGGCACGGTTGGACCGTGACCATGCTCGGCGAGACCAGTTCCGACCTCGGCGGATACAAGGACGCGACCCTGTCGATCCGGAGCAAGGGCGATTCGGCCGACGGCGTGTGGTCGAAGTTGAAGTTCGAGGGCGGCGTGCACCGCGTGCAGCGGGTGCCGGTCACCGAGTCGCAGGGCCGCGTGCACACCTCGGCGGCCGGTGTTCTGGTCTATCCCGAACCCGAGGAAGTCGAGCAGGTGCAGATCGACGAGTCCGATCTGCGCATCGATGTCTACCGGTCGTCGGGCAAGGGCGGGCAGGGTGTGAACACGACCGACTCGGCCGTGCGCATCACGCACCTGCCCACCAACATCGTCGTCACGTGCCAGAACGAGCGCTCGCAGCTGCAGAACAAGGCGCGCGCCATGCAGGTGCTCGCCGCGCGGCTGCAGGCGCTCGCGGAGGAGAAGGCCGAGGCCGACGCTTCGGCCGACCGGGCCAGCCAGATCCGCACGGTCGATCGCAGCGAGCGCATCCGCACCTACAACTTCCCGGAGAACCGGATCGCCGATCACCGGATCAACTTCAAGGCGCACAACCTCGACCAGGTGCTCGACGGCGACCTCGACGACCTGTTCGACGCACTGGCCGCGGCCGACAAGCAGTCCCGCCTGCAGCAGGTATGAGCCAACCCTCGGGGGACGGCCGGGCCCGGCTGCGTCAAGCGATCGAGGCTGCGACCGCGGCGCTGGCACACGCGGGTGTCGGTTCGCCGCGCGTCGACGCCGAACTGCTGGCCGCGCATGCCGCAGGCACCGACCGGACCCGGCTGATGTTCCTCGATGATCCCGGCGAGCAGTTCGAGCGGGTCTACGGCGAGCTCGTGGCAGCCCGGTCCCGGCGCGTGCCGCTGCAGCATCTGGTCGGAACCGCCGCATTCGGGCCGCTGACGCTGAGTGTCGGCCCAGGGGTCTTCATCCCGCGGCCGGAAACCGAGGCCCTGCTGGAATGGGCTCTGAAGCAACAGCTTCCGCGGAACCCCGTCATCGTGGACCTGTGCACCGGTTCTGGCGCGCTGGCGCTGGCGCTGGCTGCGCACCGACCGGATGCCCGGGTGCTGGCCGTCGAGGATTCGCCGGCGGCCCTCGAATTCGCCCGTCGCAATGCCGTGGGGACGGGCGTCGAGGTGGTGGACGCCGATGTCACCACGCCAGGACTCATGCCGGAACTCGACGGCCGGGTCGACCTGCTGGTCTCCAATCCGCCCTACATCCCCGACGCCGCGGAGCTGGAACCCGAAGTGGCCCAACACGATCCGGCGCACGCGCTGTTCGGCGGCCCCGACGGTATGGCAGTGATCGGGCCGATCGTTGGGTTGGCGGCGCGCTGGCTGCGGGACGGGGCGTGCTGCGGTATAGAACATGACGACACCACGTCGGCGCGCACCGCCGCGGCATTCGCCGGCAACGGCGGCTTCACCGACGTGACGGCGCACCGTGACCTGGCCGGGCGACCCCGCTTTGTCACCGCGACGCGGACTGGGCCAAGCTGAAGTTCATGTGCACCTGCGAGGAGCTGAGATGACCGAGGTGTTCGACTGCTCCGATCCCGAGCAACGGGCCACCGGCATCGCGTCGGCGGTCAGCGCCGTCAAAGGCGGTCGGCTCGTGGTGATGCCCACCGACACGGTGTACGGGATCGGCGCGGACGCGTTCGATGCAGACGCCGTGGGTGCCTTGCTCGCGGCCAAGGGCCGGGGTCGCGACATGCCTGTCGGTGTACTGGTGGGTTCCTGGACGACGATCGACGGCCTGGTCTATTCGGTGCCGCGCACCGCACGCGAACTCATCCGAGCGTTCTGGCCCGGGGCGCTGAGCCTCGTGGTGCACCAGGCGCCGTCGCTGCAATGGGATCTCGGCGACGCGAACGGCAGTGTCATGTTGCGGATGCCCCTGCACCCGGTCGCGATCGAACTGCTGCGCGAGGTCGGGCCGATGGCCGTCTCCAGCGCCAACGTGTCCGGCAGGCCCGCGGCCAACACCGTGACCGAGGCGCGGGACCAACTCGGCGACCTCGTCGAGACGTATCTCGACGGCGGGCCGTCGGAACGACAGGCCGCCTCGACCATCGTCGACCTCACCGGCGCACACCCCCGGATCCTGCGGGAAGGCCCGATCAGCGCCGCGGATGTCGCCAGGGTGCTCGACGTCGACGCCGCGACACTCATTCCAGTGACGGAGTGATCTCAGCTTGCTGCAGTACGGTGCACCGGTGATCACGGCCGGCGTCCAGAGTCATGCCGCGAATCTCCTCGCGTTGACGGACCGCGGCGCCGGTGTCCCGCTGCGTGAGCTCGCGCTGGTGGGCCTGACAGCGGCCATCATCACGTACTTCGCCACCGGCTGGGTCCGTGTCGTGGCCATCCGGCTCGGTGCGGTCGCATATCCGCGCGAACGCGACGTCCACGTGCAGCCGACCCCGCGGATGGGCGGTCTCGCGATGTACGTCGGGGTCGTGGCCGCCGTGCTGCTCGCATCCCAGTTGCCCGCCCTCACCAGGGGGTTCGTCTACTCGACGGGTATGCCCGCGGTCGTGGTGGCGGGTGGCCTCATCATGGCGATCGGGTTGATCGACGACCGGTGGGGTCTCGATGCGTTGACCAAGTTCGCCGGTCAGATCACCGCGGCCAGCGTGCTGGTCACCATGGGCGTGGCCTGGAGCGTGCTGTACATCCCGATCGGGGGAGTGGGCACGATCGTGCTCGATCAGGTCTCGTCGATCTTGCTGACCCTCGCGCTGACCGTGTCGATCGTCAACGCCATGAACTTCGTCGACGGGCTCGACGGCCTCGCGGCCGGCCTCGGGCTCATCACGGCGCTGGCGATCTGTGTGTTCTCTGTGGGGCTGCTGCGCGATCACGGCGGCGACGTGCTGTTCTACCCGCCCGCGGTGATCTCGGTGGTGCTGGCCGGGGCATGTCTGGGCTTCCTGCCGCACAATTTCCACCGGGCCAAGATCTTCATGGGTGATTCCGGCTCGATGTTGATCGGGCTGATGCTCGGCGCGGCGTCGACCACCGCGGCCGGCCCCATCTCGCAGAACGCCTACGGTGCGCGCGACGTGTTCGCGCTGTTGTCGCCCTTCCTGCTGGTGGTTGCCGTGATGCTGGTTCCCGCCTTGGATACGTTGCTGGCGATCGTCCGCCGTACCCGGGCCGGCCGCAGCCCGCTCAGTCCCGACAAGATGCATCTGCACCATCGGCTGCTGCAGATCGGGCACTCGCACCGGCGGGCCGTGCTGCTGATCTACCTGTGGGTGGGCATCATCGCGTTCGGTGCGGCCAGCACGATTTTCTTCGATCCGCGGTACACGGGCGCGGTCATGGCGGCGGCGATTCTCGTCGCGATCGTGGTGACTCTGATTCCGCTGTTACAGCGCGGCGGCGACGCCGTCGACGGGGAGTACGACGAAAAGTAGTAGGCCCCGTTTTAGGCTGCCTACCATGTGGTACGGTGCTGGCAGAACCCGAAAAACCTCGCGGGTTGCCGGCCCGGCCCATCGGATCGAGAAGCCGATCGGCGCCGATATACGACCGACAAAGGGAGCTACCCCTTGGGTGATTCCAGCGCGCCCGTCGCCCTTCGATACGCTCGTCGGGCACACACAGGATTTTGCCAGGCGCAATGTGCTCAAGGGGACGGCCTCCGTGACGGCGAGATTGGGGTGAAACAGTGACGACACCAGCGCAAGATGCGCCGTTGGTGTTTCCGTCGGTGGCGTTCCGGCCGCTGCGGCTCCTGATCGTCTGCGCCGCCCTCACGGGCGTTGCCATGCTGGCGTCGGGCTTCCTGGGGCATATCTTCTTCGGTGTTTTCTTCGGTGTCGGGCTCGCCCTGGGTTTGCTCAACGCGCTGCTGGTGCGCCGGGCCGTCGAAGCCATCACTGCCGAGGACCATCCGCTCAAGAAGAAGATGGCGCTCAACTCGGCCACCCGATTGTTGGTGATCACGGCGATCGCACTCGCCATTGCAATTATCTTCAAGGCCTCGGGCGGCATCGCCGTGCTGTTCGGGTTGGCGATATTCCAGGCGCTGCTGGTGATGAGCACCAGCATTCCCGTGCTGCGGAAGATCCGCGCCAACGGCCTGGATGTCTTGGATACGGAATCGAAGGATTGAGCTACCAGGAATGACGCAGATGACTGAGACCGTGCTCGCCGCCGAAGAAGGGGGCGCCGCTATCCACGTCGGGCATCACACCATGGTGTTCGAGCTTTTCGGCATGACGTTCAACGGCGACACGATCCTCGCCACCGCGATCACATCCGTCATCATCATCGCCCTGGCGTTCTTCCTGAAGGCCAAGGTCACCTCGACCGGCGTTCCCGGTGGTGTGCAGTTGTTCTGGGAGGCCCTGACCATCCAGATGCGCCAGCAGATCGAGGGCTCGATCGGCATGAAGATCGCCCCGTTCGTGCTGCCGCTGGCAGTGGCCCTGTTCGCGTTCATCCTGATCTCCAACTGGCTCGCGGTGCTGCCGCTGCAGTACGGCGGCGCCGACGGCGCAGCGGCCGAGCTCTACAAGCCGCCGGCCTCGGACATCAACTTCGTGTTGGCCCTCGCGCTGTTCGTGTTCGTCTGCTACCACGCCGCAGGCATCTGGCGTCGCGGCATCATCGGCCACCCGGTCAAGGTGCTCAAGGGACACGTCGCATTCCTCGCGCCCATCAACATCGTCGAGGAACTCGCCAAGCCCATCTCGCTGGCCCTCCGACTTTTCGGCAACATCTTCGCCGGCGGCATCCTGGTCGCCCTCATTGCGATGTTCCCCTGGTACATCCAGTGGGCGCCCAACGCGATTTGGAAGACCTTCGACCTCTTCGTGGGCCTGATCCAGGCGTTCATCTTCTCGCTGCTGACGATCCTGTACTTCAGCCAGTCGATGGAGCTCGACCACGACGACCACTAACCAGCACCGACCAACCGACCACTACCAAGTGACCACAGACTCTGACGGCACGGCCGCCAGTTATCAAGGAGGATAAAAGGAATGGAACTCGATCCAAACGCCATCATCACGGCCGGCGCTCTGATCGGCGGTGGATTGATCATGGGTGGCGGCGCCATCGGCGCTGGCATCGGTGACGGCATCGCGGGTAACGCGCTGATCTCGGGCATCGCCCGGCAGCCCGAGGCCCAGGGCCGGCTGTTCACCCCGTTCTTCATCACCGTTGGTCTGGTTGAGGCCGCGTACTTCATCAACCTGGCCTTCATGGCGCTGTTCGTGTTCGCCACGCCGGGCCTGCAGTAATCCGTCGGCATGGGCGAACTGACCACATCAATCCTGGCGGCGGAAGAAGGCGGCGGGGGGACCAGTAACTTCCTGATCCCCAACGGCACCTTCTTCGCCGTACTGCTCATCTTCGTGATCACGCTGGCCGTGATCTGGAAATGGGTGGTGCCGCCAGTCAGCAAGGTTCTCGCCGAGCGCGAGGCGATGCTGGCGAAAACCGCAGCGGACAACCGCAAATCGGCCGAGCAGGTCGCAGCGGCCCAGGCGGACTACGACGAAGCGATGGCCGGGGCACGTACCGAGGCGTCAGCCATCCGCGACGAGGCCCGCGCCGCGGGCCGTCAGGTGGTCGAATCCAAGCGCGCCGAAGCCAGCGGCGAGGTGGCCGAAACGGTACGCCAGGCCGACGAGCAACTGTCTTCGCAAGGTGCCGCGGCGCGGGCCGACCTCGAGTCGTCCGTCGATGGCCTTTCGGCCACCCTCGCCAGCCGCGTTCTCGGCGTCGACGTGAAATCAGGTGGGACGCAGTAGATGTCGATATTCATCGGACAGCTGATCGGCTTTGCCGTCATCGCATACATCCTGTGGCGCTATGTGGTGCCGCCGATGAAGGCGCTGATGGCCAAGCAGCAGGAGGCGGTGCGCACCGCACTCGCCGAGAGTGCTGAGGCCGCAAAGAAACTCGCCGACGCCGATGCGATGCACGCCAAGGCGCTCGCCGAGGCCAAGGCCGAATCTGCCAAGGTGACCGAAGAGGCCAAGCAGGACTCCGAGCGGATCGCCGCGCAGCTGGCCGAGCAGGCCGGGGTCGAGGCCGAGCGGATCAAGGCCCAGGGCGGCCAACAGGTCCAGCTCATGCGGCAGCAGCTCATTCGTCAGCTGCGGTCCGGCCTGGGTGCTGAGTCGGTGGCCAAAGCCGATGAGCTGGTGCGGGCCCACGTGTCCGATCCGGCCGCGCAGTCGGCCACAGTCGACCGGTTCCTGGCCGAGCTGGAGCAGATGGCGCCGTCCACCGCGGTGATCGACACCGCCGCGACGGCCAAGCTGCGCGCGGCCAGCCGCGAATCGCTGGGCGTGCTTGTCGACAAGTTCGACTCGGTCGCAGGCGGTCTGGACGCCGCCGGGCTGACCACGCTTGCCGACGAACTGGCTTCGGTGGCCAAGCTGCTGCTGTCGGAGACGGTGCTGAACCGGCATCTTGCGGAGCCGTCCGACGATGCCGCCCCCAAGGTGCGTCTGGTCGACACGCTGCTCTCGGGCAAGGTCGGTGCCCCGACGCTCGACCTGGTGAAGACCGCGGTGTCCCAGCGCTGGTCGACCGAGTCGAACCTGGTCGACGCCATCGAGCACACCGCGCGGCTGGCGCTGCTCAAGCGCGCCGAGGTCTCCGGTGAGGTCGACGCGGTGGAGGACCAGCTGTTCCGGTTCGGCCGGGTACTCGACGCAGAGCCCAAGCTCTCGGTCCTGCTGAGCGATTACACCGCCCCCGCGGACGGTCGGATCGCCTTGCTGGACAAGGTGATCCCGGCTTCAAGCGGCGTGAACGAAACCGCAAAGGCGCTGCTGTCCCAGACGGTGGGGCTGCTGCGCGGCGAGCGGGCCGATGAGGCCGTCATCGATCTCGCCGAGCTGGCCGTCGCGCGCCGCGGTGAAGTCGTCGCACACGTCACGGCTGCGGCGCCGCTCAGCGACGCCCAGAACACGCGACTGACCGAGGTGCTGACCCGGATCTACGGTCACCCGGTCTCCGTCCAACTCCATGTCGATCCGAATCTCCTCGGTGGTCTGTCGATCGCCGTCGGTGACGAGGTCATCGACGGATCCATCTCGTCACGACTGGCTGCCGCGCAAACCGGACTGCCGGACTGACCAAGACTCAGAACCACCCAAGAACTAGGTAGGAAGACGAAAAACCATGGCAGAGTTGACAATCTCGGCTGCTGATATCGAAGGTGCCATCGAGGACTATGTGTCCTCGTTTTCCGCCGACACCGAGCGCGAAGAGATCGGCACCGTCGTCGATGCCGGTGACGGCATCGCCCACGTCGAGGGCCTGCCCTCGGTGATGACACAGGAGCTCCTGGAGTTCCCCGGTGGCGTGCTCGGTGTGGCGCTCAACCTCGACGAGCACAGCGTCGGCGCCGTCATCTTGGGTGAGTTCGAGAAGATCGAAGAGGGCCAGCAGGTCAAGCGCACCGGCGAGGTGCTCTCGGTACCCGTCGGCGACGCCTTCCTCGGCCGCGTCATCAACCCGCTGGGCCAGCCGATCGACGGTCAGGGCGACATCGCCGCGGAGACCCGCCGTGCCCTTGAGCTGCAGGCCCCCTCGGTGGTGCAGCGCCAGGGTGTCGGCGAGCCGCTGCAGACCGGTATCAAGGCCATCGACGCCATGACCCCGATCGGCCGCGGCCAGCGTCAGCTGATCATCGGTGACCGTAAGACCGGCAAGACCGCCGTCTGCGTCGACACCATCCTGAACCAGCGCGAGGCCTGGGAGACCGGCGATCCCAAGCAGCAGGTGCGCTGCGTGTACGTCGCCGTCGGCCAGAAGGGCACCACCATCGCCAGCGTGAAGCGCGCGCTGGAAGAGGGTGGCGCGATGGAGTACACCACCATCGTCGCGGCCCCCGCATCGGATTCGGCCGGCTTCAAATGGCTTGCGCCCTACACCGGTTCGGCCATCGGTCAGCACTGGATGTACGACGGCAAGCACGTGCTGATCGTGTTCGACGACCTGACCAAGCAGGCCGAGGCCTACCGCGCGATCTCGCTGCTGCTGCGCCGCCCGCCGGGCCGCGAGGCCTACCCGGGTGACGTCTTCTACCTGCACTCGCGTCTGCTGGAACGTTGCGCCAAGCTCTCCGACGAACTCGGCGGCGGCTCGATGACGGGCCTGCCGATCATCGAGACCAAGGCCAACGACATCTCGGCCTACATCCCGACCAACGTCATCTCGATCACCGACGGCCAGTGCTTCCTGGAGTCCGACCTGTTCAACCAGGGTGTGCGGCCTGCCGTCAACGTCGGTGTCTCGGTGTCCCGCGTCGGTGGTGCCGCTCAGATCAAGGCAATGAAGGAAGTCGCAGGAAGTCTCCGTCTGGACCTGTCGCAGTACCGCGAGCTGGAGGCCTTCGCGGCCTTCGCGTCGGATCTCGACGCCGCCTCCAAGGCCCAGCTGGACCGTGGTGTCCGCCTGGTCGAGCTGCTCAAGCAGGCGCAGTACAGCCCGATGGCGGTCGAGGACCAGGTCGTCGCAATCTTCCTGGGCACCCAGGGGCACCTCGATTCGGTGCCCGCCGAGGATGTTTCGCGGTTCGAGTCCGAGTTCCTCGAGCACGTCAAGGCCAGCCACTCCGACATCCTCACCGGGATCAAGGAATCCAAGAAGCTGTCCGAAGAGGCCGAAGAGAAGCTGGTTTCGGTCATCAATGACTTCAAGAAGGGCTTCGCGGCCTCCGACGGCAGCTCGGTTGTCGTCAACGAGACCGACGCCGATGCACTGGATCCCGAGGATCTGGAGAAGGAATCGGTCAAGGTCCGCAAGCCTGCTCCCAAGAAGGCCTAGGTAACCAATGGCAGCCACACTGCGCGAGCTACGCGGACGTATCCGCTCCGCCTCGTCGATCAAGAAGATCACGAAGGCCCAGGAGCTGATCGCCACGTCGCGGATCGCCAAGGCGCAGGCGCGGGTCGACGCGGCCCGGCCCTACGCCACCGAGATCACCAACATGCTGACCGAGCTGGCCGGTGCCAGCGCGCTGGATCACCCGCTGCTCGTCGAGCGGGAGAACCCCAAGCGGGCCGGCGTGCTGGTGGTGTCCTCGGACCGCGGTCTGTGCGGCGGTTACAACGCCAACGTGCTGCGCCGGGCCGAAGAGCTGTTCTCGCTGTTGCGCGAGGAGGGCAAGAACCCGGTGCTGTACGTGGTCGGCCGGAAGGCCCTGGGCTACTACAGCTTCCGGCAGCGCACGGTCACCGAGTCGTGGACCGGCTTCTCCGAGCGCCCCGCGTACGAGGACGCCAAGAAGGTCGCCGACACGCTGGTGACGGCGTTCATGGCCGGAGCCGACGACGCCGGTGACGAGCCGGGTGCCGACGGCATCCTCGGGGTGGACGAGTTGCACATCGTCTCAACCGAATTCAGGTCGATGCTTTCGCAGACTGCGGTGGCACTGCGGATCGCGCCGATGGTCGTGGAATACGTCGGCGAGCCCGAAACCGGTCCGCACACGCTGTATTCGTTCGAGCCGAACGCCGAGACGCTGTTCGACGCGTTGCTGCCGCGCTACATCGCGACGCGCGTGTACGCGGCGCTGCTGGAGGCCGCGGCCTCCGAGTCGGCGTCTCGCCGCCGCGCCATGAAGTCGGCCACCGACAACGCCGACGATCTGATCAAGGCGCTGACGCTGGCGGCC
Organism: Mycolicibacterium mageritense; assembly: GCF_010727475.1. Classification (NCBI taxonomy): domain Bacteria; kingdom Bacillati; phylum Actinomycetota; class Actinomycetes; order Mycobacteriales; family Mycobacteriaceae; genus Mycobacterium; species Mycolicibacterium mageritense. The sequence goes on along the minus strand of NZ_AP022567.1, from coordinate 201,755 downwards.
AACCGCGAACGGCAGGCTCAGATCACCCAGGAAATCAGCGAAATCGTCGGTGGCGCCAACGCGCTGGCCGACGCCAAGTAAGCCCCGTAGGAAGCGAAGAGAAACAAAATGACTGCTGCCGTAGACACCAAGACCGCGGGTCGCGTTGTCCGAATCACCGGCCCGGTGGTGGACGTCGAGTTCCCGCGTGGCGCTGTACCTGACCTGTTCAACGCGCTGCACGCCGACATCAGCTTCGGCGCGCTCGCCAAGACCCTGACGCTCGAGGTCGCCCAGCACCTCGGCGACAACCTGGTGCGCTGCATCTCGATGCAGCCCACCGACGGCCTGGTGCGCGGCACCGAGGTGTCGGACACCGGCGCCTCGATCTCGGTGCCCGTCGGCGACGGCGTCAAGGGCCACGTGTTCAACGCCCTCGGCGACTGCCTCGACGATCCGGGCTACGGCAAGGACTTCGAGCACTGGTCCATCCACCGCAAGCCGCCGGCCTTCGCCGACCTGGAGCCCCGCACCGAGATGCTGGAGACCGGTCTGAAGGTCGTCGACCTGCTCACGCCGTACGTGCGTGGCGGCAAGATCGCCCTGTTCGGCGGTGCCGGCGTGGGCAAGACGGTGCTGATCCAGGAGATGATCAACCGCATCGCCCGCAACTTCGGTGGTACCTCGGTGTTCGCCGGCGTGGGGGAGCGCACCCGTGAGGGCAACGACCTGTGGGTCGAGCTCGCTGACGCCAACGTGCTCAAGGACACCGCGTTGGTGTTCGGTCAGATGGATGAGCCGCCAGGCACCCGTATGCGCGTCGCGCTGTCGGCCCTGACCATGGCCGAGTTCTTCCGCGACGAGCAGGGCCAGGACGTGCTGCTGTTCATCGACAACATCTTCCGGTTCACGCAGGCCGGTTCCGAGGTGTCGACCCTGCTGGGTCGTATGCCTTCGGCCGTGGGTTACCAGCCGACGCTGGCCGACGAGATGGGTGAGCTGCAGGAGCGCATCACCTCGACGCGTGGCCGTTCGATCACCTCGATGCAGGCCGTGTACGTGCCCGCCGACGACTACACCGACCCGGCGCCCGCGACCACGTTCGCGCACCTCGATGCCACCACCGAGCTTTCGCGTGCGGTGTTCTCCAAGGGCATTTTCCCCGCGGTGGATCCGCTGGCATCGTCCTCGACGATCCTGCACCCCAGCGTGGTCGGCGACGAGCACTACCGCGTCGCGCAGGAAGTCATCCGGATCCTGCAGCGCTACAAGGATCTTCAGGACATCATCGCGATCCTCGGTATCGACGAACTGTCCGAAGAGGACAAGGTGCTGGTGTACCGCGCCCGTAAGATCGAGCGCTTCCTGAGCCAGAACATGATGGCGGCCGAGCAGTTCACCGGCCAGCCGGGCTCGACGGTGCCGCTCAAGGAGACCATCGAGGCGTTCGACAAGCTCGCCAAGGGCGACTTCGATCACCTGCCCGAGCAGGCCTTCTTCCTGATCGGTGGTCTGGACGACCTGGCGAAGAAGGCCGAAAGCCTCGGCGCCAAGCTGTGATGAACTCTGTAGCAACCCGAGTGCGAGAGGTGGTGTGACATGGCTGATTTGAACGTCGAGATCGTCGCCGTCGAGCGCGAGCTGTGGTCGGGTAAAGCCACGTTCGTGTTCACCCGCACCACCGCAGGCGAAATCGGCATCCTGCCACGCCACATCCCGCTCGTGGCCCAGCTGGTCGACGACGCGATGGTGCGGGTCGAGCGTGAGGGCGAGGACGATCTGCGGATCGCCGTCGACGGCGGGTTCCTGTCGGTGACCGAAGAAGCCGTGCGGATTCTGGTCGAGAACGCAGAGTTCGAATCCGAGATCAACGCCGATGCTGCGAAGCAGGATTCCGAGTCGGATGATCCGGAAACCGCGGCGTGGGGCCGGGCGCGGCTGCGTGCCCTAGGCCAGATCGACTGACGTTGCAGATGAGCGCGCTCATGATTGTCATGGTCGCGCTGATCTGTGTGCTGGCACTGGTGGTCAGCGCACTGTGCTACCGACTGTGGAAGCTACGACAGGTCGGCGGGACTGCGGCGATTCTTCGCGACATCCCGGCGGTGGGCGGTCACGGTTGGCGGCACGGTGTGATGCGGTACCGCGGCGGGGAGGCCGGTTTCTACCGGCTCTCCAGCCTGCGGTGGTGGCCGGACCGGCGGCTCAGCCGCCGCGGCCTCGAAGTGATTTCACGGCGTTCCCCGCGTGGCGACGAATTCGACATCATGACGTCCGAGATCGTGGTGCTCGAACTGCGGGACACGAGTCCCGAGCGGCGCCAAGGATATGAGATCGCACTCGACCGGGGCGCCTTGACGGCGTTCACGTCGTGGCTCGAATCACGCCCGTCTCCGCGGGCGCGCCGGCGCACCTACTGATCGGCGCCCGGCTTCCACAGCACGTCGCCGTCCGGATTCGCCACGCGCGACAGGATGAAAAGCAGGTCAGAAAGCCGGTTGAGGTACTTGGCCGGCAAAACACTCACCGATTCGCGGTGCTCGGCGACAGCAAGCCACGCCGACCTTTCGGCACGCCGGGCCACGGTGCGCGCGACATGTAGCAATGCCGAGAGTTGTGTCCCACCCGGCAGCACAAACGAGTTCAACGCCGGCAGTGGTTCGTTGAACTCGTCGCACCAGGACTCGAGTCGATCGATGTAGGACTGCGCGATGCGGAGTGGCGGATGTTCGGGATTCTCGACCACGGGAGTGGACAGATCCGCGCCCGCGTCGAACAGGTCGTTCTGGATCTGGCGCAACACGGCGCGTATGCGTTCATCCGGATTCCCCACAGCAACCGCAACCCCGATAGCCGCGTTGGCTTCGTCACAGTCGGCGTAGGCGACGAGCCTGCTGTCGTTCTTCGCGACTCTGCTGAAATCGCTGAGCCCGGTAGTGCCGTCGTCACCGGTGCGGGTGTAGATGCGGGTCAGGTGAACAGCCATGGAAGAACCGTACCGGGGGGCCGATCAACCGTTCCACGTCCGCCGATGTTCTCGCCGAGCGTTCTGAAACTGAACCCTCGGCTGCTTACACTAAGCCGCGTGAGCGAGCGATTCGTGGTCACCGGCGGTAGCCGGTTGTCGGGCGAAGTTGCTGTCGGCGGAGCGAAGAACAGCGTGCTGAAGCTGATGGCGGCCGCACTGCTGGCTGAGGGCACCAGCACGATTACCAACTGCCCCGACATTCTCGACGTGCCGCTGATGGCCGAGGTGCTGCGTGGCCTCGGGGCGACGGTGGAACTCGATGGCGAGACAGTTCGGATCACGTCGCCGGACGAGCCCAAGTACGACGCCGATTTCGCGGCGGTGCGCCAGTTCAGGGCTTCGGTATGTGTGCTGGGGCCGCTCGTCGGTCGGTGCAAGCGAGCCAAGGTTGCGCTGCCCGGCGGTGATGCGATCGGTTCGCGACCCCTCGACATGCACCAGGCGGGGCTGCGCCAGCTCGGAGCGCGATGCAACATCGAGCACGGCTGCGTGGTCGCCGAGGCCGACCACCTGCGCGGTGCCGAGATCCAGCTCGAGTTTCCGTCGGTCGGCGCGACCGAGAACATCCTGATGGCGGCGGTGCTGGCCGAGGGGGTGACCACGATCCACAACGCCGCGCGCGAACCCGACATCGTCGACATCTGCGCGATGCTCAACCAGATGGGCGCCAAGGTCAGCGGGGCGGGTACGTCGACGCTGACCATCACCGGGGTGGATCGCCTGTATCCCACCGAGCACCGGGTAATCGGAGATCGCATCGTCGCGGCGACGTGGGGGATCGCGGCTGCGATGACGCGCGGTGACATCTCGGTGACCGGGGTCGATCCGCAGCACCTGCAGCTCGTGTTGCACAAGCTGCACGACGCAGGCGCCACCGTGACCCAGAACGACAACGGCTTCCGGGTCGTGCAATACGAGCGACCCAAGGCCGTCAACGTCGCGACCCTGCCGTTCCCGGGCTTCCCGACCGACCTGCAGCCGATGGCGATCGGCTTGGCCTCGATCGCTGACGGCACGTCGATGATCACCGAGAACGTCTTCGAGGCGCGATTCCGTTTCGTCGAGGAGATGATCCGGCTCGGCGCGGACGCCCGTACGGACGGGCACCATGCCGTGATCCGGGGGATCCCGCAGCTATCGAGTGCTCCGGTGTGGTCGTCGGACATCCGTGCCGGCGCCGGGCTGGTGCTCGCGGGCTTGGTCGCCGACGGCGACACCGAGGTTCACGACGTCTTCCACATCGATCGGGGCTACCCGTTGTTCGTCGAGAACCTGGTGAGTTTGGGAGCGGAGATCGAGCGGGTAACCTAGGTCGAGTCGGCTGCGGTTGGACTGAAAAGCCTCTGACCAGCGGATTTGACTCGCGGAGGAGAGAAGTTCTAATCTAATCGAGTTGCCCCGGCAGCGGGGAGACAAAGCCGCTTGACTCTCTGACGAAGATGGTTTAAGCTGGCAGGGTTGCCCTGAAGAGGGGGAACCGAAAAAATCTGGTCTGTTGTTTGAGAACTCAATAGTGTGTTTGGTGGTTTTTGTTTGTTGTTTTTGGCCACATTCTTTTTCCCGTTTAGGGTGTGGTTGTTGTTTTTTGATGCCAGTTTTGGTGTCTTTTGTTTGTGATCGGATTTTTCTGATTCGAATTCTGCCCTGGTTTGTCCGGGGGGTTTTTGTTTGGAGAGTTTGATCCTGGCTCAGGACGAACGCTGGCGGCGTGCTTAACACATGCAAGTCGAACGGAAAGGCCCTTCGGGGTGCTCGAGTGGCGAACGGGTGAGTAACACGTGGGTGATCTGCCCTGCACTTTGGGATAAGCCTGGGAAACTGGGTCTAATACCGAATAGGACTCGGACTGCATGGTCTGGGGTGGAAAGCTTTGCGGTGTGGGATGGCCCGCGGCCTATCAGCTTGTTGGTGGGGTGATGGCCTACCAAGGCGACGACGGGTAGCCGGCCTGAGAGGGTGACCGGCCACACTGGGACTGAGATACGGCCCAGACTCCTACGGGAGGCAGCAGTGGGGAATATTGCACAATGGGCGCAAGCCTGATGCAGCGACGCCGCGTGAGGGATGACGGCCTTCGGGTTGTAAACCTCTTTCAGCACAGACGAAGCGCGAGTGACGGTATGTGCAGAAGAAGGACCGGCCAACTACGTGCCAGCAGCCGCGGTAATACGTAGGGTCCGAGCGTTGTCCGGAATTACTGGGCGTAAAGAGCTCGTAGGTGGTTTGTCGCGTTGTTCGTGAAAACTCACAGCTTAACTGTGGGCGTGCGGGCGATACGGGCAGACTGGAGTACTGCAGGGGAGACTGGAATTCCTGGTGTAGCGGTGGAATGCGCAGATATCAGGAGGAACACCGGTGGCGAAGGCGGGTCTCTGGGCAGTAACTGACGCTGAGGAGCGAAAGCGTGGGGAGCGAACAGGATTAGATACCCTGGTAGTCCACGCCGTAAACGGTGGGTACTAGGTGTGGGTTTCCTTCCTTGGGATCCGTGCCGTAGCTAACGCATTAAGTACCCCGCCTGGGGAGTACGGCCGCAAGGCTAAAACTCAAAGGAATTGACGGGGGCCCGCACAAGCGGCGGAGCATGTGGATTAATTCGATGCAACGCGAAGAACCTTACCTGGGTTTGACATGCACAGGACGCCGGCAGAGATGTCGGTTCCCTTGTGGCCTGTGTGCAGGTGGTGCATGGCTGTCGTCAGCTCGTGTCGTGAGATGTTGGGTTAAGTCCCGCAACGAGCGCAACCCTTGTCTCATGTTGCCAGCACGTGATGGTGGGGACTCGTGAGAGACTGCCGGGGTCAACTCGGAGGAAGGTGGGGATGACGTCAAGTCATCATGCCCCTTATGTCCAGGGCTTCACACATGCTACAATGGCCGGTACAAAGGGCTGCGATGCCGTGAGGTGGAGCGAATCCTTTCAAAGCCGGTCTCAGTTCGGATCGGGGTCTGCAACTCGACCCCGTGAAGTCGGAGTCGCTAGTAATCGCAGATCAGCAACGCTGCGGTGAATACGTTCCCGGGCCTTGTACACACCGCCCGTCACGTCATGAAAGTCGGTAACACCCGAAGCCGGTGGCCTAACCCCTTGTGGGAGGGAGCCGTCGAAGGTGGGATCGGCGATTGGGACGAAGTCGTAACAAGGTAGCCGTACCGGAAGGTGCGGCTGGATCACCTCCTTTCTAAGGAGCACCACGAGAGGATCGGGACATTGGGTTCCGGTCGAGCCGTGAGGAGCTGGAGCGCTGTAGTGGCGCCGGCTTGGTGCACAACAAACATGTGAGCCGCAAGGGATTTGCGGTGATGGAACTGCCAGGCACACTATTGGGCTTTGAGACAACAGGCCCGTGCCCTCTTTGTGGGGGTGGCTTCCGGTTGCGGGGGTCGGCGTGTTGTTGCCTCACTTTGGTGGTGGGGTGTGGTGTTTGATTTGTGGATAGTGGTTGCGAGCATCAAGCCGCACGTGTGCCGCATGGGGGCCCTTTGGGGTTTCGGTGTGGTGTGTGGTTTGTTGTGGTGTAATTTTTCTCTGATATTTGGTTTTTTGTGTTGTAAGTGTTTAAGGGCGCATGGTGGATGCCTTGGCACTGGGAGCCGATGAAGGACGTGGGAGGCTGCGATATGCCTCGGGGAGCTGTCAACCGAGCGTGGATCCGAGGATGTCCGAATGGGGAAACCCGGCACGAGTGATGTCGTGTCACCCAACGCTGAATGTATAGGCGTTGGGGGGGAACGCGGGGAAGTGAAACATCTCAGTACCCGTAGGAAGAAAACAATTGTGATTCCGTGAGTAGTGGCGAGCGAAAGCGGAGGATGGCTAAACCGTATGCATGTGATACCGGGTAGGGGTTGTGTGTGCGGGGTTGTGGGATCCATCTGTCCAGGTCTACTCACCTGGAGGGTAGTGAGAAAATGTTGTGGTTAGCGGAAGTGGCTTGGGATGGCCTGCCGTAGACGGTGAGAGCCCGGTACGTGAAAACCTGACATCTGCCTTGGATGGTGTTCCCGAGTAGCAGCGGGCCCGTGGAATCTGCTGTGAATCTGCCGGGACCACCCGGTAAGCCTGAATACTTCCCAGTGACCGATAGCGGATTAGTACCGTGAGGGAATGGTGAAAAGTACCCGAGTGAAAGAGTACCTGAAACCGTGCGCTTACAATCCGTCAGAGCCCTCGCTTTTGTGTGGGGTGATGGCGTGCCTTTTGAAGAATGAGCCTGCGAGTCAGGGACATGTCGCGAGGTTAACCCGGGTGGGGTAGCCGCAGCGAAAGCGAGTCTGAATAGGGCGTATCCAATCCGTAGGGGTTGGTGTAGTGGTGTGTTCTGGACCCGAAGCGGAGTGATCTACCCATGGCCAGGGTGAAGCGCGGGTAAGACCGTGTGGAGGCCCGAACCCACTTAGGTTGAAGACTGAGGGGATGAGCTGTGGGTAGGGGTGAAAGGCCAATCAAACTCCGTGATAGCTGGTTCTCCCCGAAATGCATTTAGGTGCAGCGTCACATGTTTCTTGTTGGAGGTAGAGCTACTGGATGGCCGATGGGCCCTACTAGGTTACTGACGTCAGCCAAACTCCGAATGCCGACAAGTCTAAGAGTGTGGCAGTGAGACGGCGGGGGATAAGCTCCGTGCGTCGAGAGGGAAACAGCCCAGATCGCCGGCTAAGGCCCCTAAGCGTGTGCTAAGTGGAAAAGGATGTGCAGTCGCGAAGACAACCAGGAGGTTGGCTTAGAAGCAGCCACCCTTGAAAGAGTGCGTAATAGCTCACTGGTCAAGTGATTGTGCGCCGATAATGTAGCGGGGCTCAAGCACACCGCCGAAGCCGCGGCAACGATCTTGTGTCGTTGGGTAGGGGAGCGTCCTGCATCCGGTGAAGCCGCCGAGTGATCGAGTGGTGGAGGGTGTGGGAGTGAGAATGCAGGCATGAGTAGCGATTAGGCAAGTGAGAACCTTGCCCGCCGAAAGACCAGGGTTCCTGGGCCAGGCCAGTCCGCCCAGGGTGAGTCGGGACCTAAGGCGAGGCCGACAGGCGTAGTCGATGGACAACGGGTTGATATTCCCGTACCCGTGTATGTGCGTCCCTGATGAATCAGCGGTACTAACCATCCAAAACCACCGTGACCAATCCCTTCGGGGTGCGGCGTTGGTGGGGCTGCATGGGATCTTCGTTGGTAGTAGTCAAGCGATGGGGTGACGCAGGAAGGTAGCCGTACCAGTCAGTGGTTGTACTGGGGTAAGCCGGTAGGGCGAAACGTAGGCAAATCCGCGTTTCATACAGCCTGAGAGGTGATGCATAGCCGTTTGAGGCGAATTCGGTGATCCTATGCTGCCAAGAAAAGCCTCTAGCGAGGACATACACGGCCCGTACCCCAAACCAACACAGGTGGTCAGGTAGAGAATACTAAGGCGTACGAGTGAACTATGGTTAAGGAACTCGGCAAAATGCCCCCGTAACTTCGGGAGAAGGGGGACCCCCACACCGTCAACACCTTTGCGGTGGGTAGCGGTAGGGGGTGGCACAAACCAGTGAGAAGCGACTGTTTACTAAAAACACAGGTCCGTGCGAAGTCGCAAGACGAGGTATACGGACTGACGCCTGCCCGGTGCTGGAAGGTTAAGAGGACCCGTTAACCCCTTGGGGTGAAGCGGAGAATTTAAGCCCCAGTAAACGGCGGTGGTAACTATAACCATCCTAAGGTAGCGAAATTCCTTGTCGGGTAAGTTCCGACCTGCACGAATGGCGTAACGACTTCTCAACTGTCTCAACCATAGACTCGGCGAAATTGCACTACGAGTAAAGATGCTCGTTACGCGCGGCAGGACGAAAAGACCCCGGGACCTTCACTACAACTTGGTATTGGTGCTCGATACGGTTTGTGTAGGATAGGTGGGAGACTGTGAAACACTGACGCCAGTTAGTGTGGAGTCGTTGTTGAAATACCACTCTGATCGTATTGGGCCTCTAACCTCGAACCCTGAACCGGGTTCAGGGACAGTGCCTGGCGGGTAGTTTAACTGGGGCGGTTGCCTCCTAAAATGTAACGGAGGCGCCCAAAGGTTCCCTCAACCTGGACGGCAATCAGGTGTTGAGTGTAAGTGCACAAGGGAGCTTGACTGCGAGACGTACATGTCAAGCAGGGACGAAAGTCGGGACTAGTGATCCGGCACCTCTGAGTGGAAGGGGTGTCGCTCAACGGATAAAAGGTACCCCGGGGATAACAGGCTGATCTTCCCAAGAGTCCATATCGACGGGATGGTTTGGCACCTCGATGTCGGCTCGTCGCATCCTGGGGCTGGAGCAGGTCCCAAGGGTTGGGCTGTTCGCCCATTAAAGCGGCACGCGAGCTGGGTTTAGAACGTCGTGAGACAGTTCGGTCTCTATCCGCCGCGCGCGTCAGAAGCTTGAGGAAACCTGTCCCTAGTACGAGAGGACCGGGACGGACGAACCTCTGGTCTACCAGTTGTCCCACCAGGGGCACCGCTGGATCGCCACGTTCGGACAGGATAACCGCTGAAAGCATCTAAGCGGGAAACCCCCTCCAAGACCAGGCTTCTCACCCTTTTAGAGGGATAAGGCCCCCCGCAGACCACGGGATCGATAGACCAGACCTACACGCACAGCAATGTGTTCAGGGAACTGGCACTAACCGGCCGAAAACTTACAACAACCCCCCAAACACAGGGAAAAACGACACCGCTCGCAACCACACCACACACACCCCCACACCCGGGGGTGCCACACCCCACCACCAAAACAACCCAAGAATTCACTCTTGAACACACAAGAGAATAGAGTTACGGCGGTAATAGCGGCAGGGAAACGCCCGGACCCATCCCGAACCCGGAAGCTAAGCCTACCAGCGCCGATGATACTACCCACACGGGTGGAAAAGTAGGACACCGCCGAACACAAATTAAGTCCCGGGCCCCCAATTTCGATTGGGGGCCCGGGCATTTTTGTATCCGACGTCAGTCGAAAAGGGCCGGCTCCCGGCGGCTCTTCTCCAATTCGAGAAGCGCCCTTTTGCGGTCCAAACCACCGCCATAACCCGTGAGGCTGCCATTGGCTCCGATCACGCGATGGCACGGCACGATGATTCCAATCGGATTGTGCCCGTTGGCCAATCCGACGGCACGGAAAGCGCCAGGCGATCCGATTTCTCGCGCAATTTCTCCGTAAGAACACGTCTGCCCGTAGGGAATGGTTTGCAGCGCATCCCAGACCCGCCGCTGAAATGGTGTACCGACCATTTCCAAGTCCAATTCGAATTCCGTGCGGTCGCCGGCGAAGTATTCGGCGAGTTGCGTCACGGCGGCATCGAAGGCCGAATCGTCGTTCACCCAACCGTTGCGGCTGGGTTCATAGGTCTGGTCGACCATTCGGAGGTGCATCAACCTTCCGTCCCGGCCGGCCAGTGTGAGCGGCCCGACCGGACTGTCGACGGTGCGGCATTGCAGTGTTGTCATCACTTCTCCCGTTGCTGGATTCGTTGCCCGCCCGTCGGGGGCCAATCGTTCACCGCGTGGTCCAGTGTGGTCCACAGGTGCTGGGTCGCGTACGCCCGCCAGGGCCGCCAGCGACTGCTGTGTTCGGTCAGCGCGCGAGCATCGGTCGGCATGCCCAGCTGCTCCGCGGCAAGTCGCACCCCGAGGTCACTGGCGGGGAAGGCGTCCGGGTCGCCGAGGCCGCGCAGGGCGATCACCTCGGCAGTCCAGGGCCCCACGCCGGGCAGTGCGAGCAGCTGTTCGCGTGCGAGTTGCCAGTCGCAGCCCGGGTCGAGACCGAGGTCTCCAGATGCCAACGCGTGCAGCAAAGCGGCGACCGTCCGTTTGCGTGACGCGGGCATCGCCAGGTGCTTCGGATCGATCTCCGCGAGGTCCGCGACGCTGGGGAAGACGTGGGTGAGGCCACCCCGCTCATCGTTGACGGGTGTCCCGTACGCGGCGACGAGGCGTCCGACATGCGTCCGCGCGGCCTTGATCGACACCTGCTGTCCGATGACGACGCGCAGCGCCAGTTCGGCCTCGTCGACGGTCCTGGGTATGCGCTGTCCGGGTGCCTTGGCCACCACGGCGCTCAGATCCGGATCGGCGCCGAGCGCGTCGACCACGGCTTGCGGATCCGCGTCCAGATCGAGCAGGCGCCGGCATCTGGCAATCGCCGCGGAAAGATCCCGGAAATCGTCGAGGACCAGCTCGCAGCGCACGTGGTCGGGCTGCGGGGCGAGGCCCACCACGCCGTTGCCGTGCGGTAGGCGCAACGTGCGCCGGAAGGTGTCACCGCGCACCTCCTCGATGCCGGGCACAGCGCTGGCGGCCAGGTGGCCGAACAACCCTTCGTAGGAAAATGGCGTGCGGACCGGTAGCCGCAACGACAACGTCCCGGGAGACGACGGATTCTCGCGTGCGAAACGAGCTCGGGCCCGGCCGCGGAGCTCTGTCGGCGTCAGGTCGCACACGGCCCGCACGGTGTCGTTGAATTGACGGATCGACGCGAAGCCCGCCGCGAAAGCCACGTCGCTGAACGGCAATTCGGTGGTCTCGATCAGCACCCGGGCAGTCTGCGTGCGCTGAGCCCTGGCCAGCGCGAGCGGATTGGCGCCCAACTCGGCCTGCATGATGCGCTGCAGTTGGCGGGTGGTGTAGCCCACGCGTGCCGCCAATCCGGTGACGCCTTCACGGTCTACCGTGCCGTCGGCGATCAGCCGCATGCACCGCGCCACCACGTCGCCGCGCACATTCCATTCGGGGGATCCCGGCGACGCGTCCGGACGGCAGCGCTTGCAGGCCCGGAAGCCCGCTGCCTGGGCGGCCGCCGCGGTCGGATAGAAGCGCATGTTCCGCGCGAACGGCGGACGAACGGGACAACTCGGACGGCAGTAGATGCCCGTGGTGAGCACGGCGGTCACGAACCAGCCGTCGAACCGGGCGTCCTTGGACTGCACAGCCCGGTAACAGCGGTCGAAATCTTCGTGCATACCGTCAACGTTTACACGCCACCACCGACAGCACTAGCGGAAAACCGACATCTAAGATCCGCGTGTGCCCGAGCTCTAGAATGCCGATCGTGGCACAACTCGTGCAGCAGTACCTCGACCGGATCCGCGCCGAACACGCCGATGTCACCGATGGGAGATTGGCTGATTACATCCCGGAGTTGAGCCGGGTCGACCCCGAGGGATTCGCTCTGTCGGTGTCGTCCTCGGATGGCTTCGTCTACGAATCCGGGGACGCAACAGTCGAATTCACCATCCAGTCGATTTCCAAGCCGTTCACCTATGCGCTCGCGCTTGACCGCATCGGGCAATGTGCTGTCGACGCGCGGATCGGCGTCGAACCCTCCGGGGAGGCGTTCAACGTCATCAGTGTCGACGAAGTCACCAACATGCCCAAGAACCCCATGATCAATGCGGGTGCGATCGCCGCGGTCTCGCTCGTGCCGGGCCGGACGGCGGACGAGAAGTTCGACCTGATCCAGGAGTTCTACTCGGGTTTCGCCGGCCGCCGGTTGGAGATCGATCATCAGGTGTACGCGTCGGAGAAGGCGACCGGCAGCCGCAACCGCGCGATCGCCTACATGCTGGACAGCTTCGGTGTGCTCGACGGCGATCCCGACGACGTGCTCGACGTGTATTTCCGGCAATGCTCGTTCAAGGTGACGAGCACCGACCTGGCTCGGATGGCGGCAACTCTGGCCCGCGGTGGCATCAACCCCATGACCGGTCGTCGGGTGACCGACGGCGCGGTGGTGCGTCGCACGCTGTCTGTGATGGTGACCTGCGGCATGTACGACGCGGCAGGCGACTGGGTCAGCGCGGTCGGGATGCCCGCCAAGAGCGGCGTCGGAGGCGGCATCGTCGCAGTGCTGCCGGGGCAGCTGGGGATCGGGGTGTACTCGCCTCTGCTGGACGCCAAGGGCAACAGCGTGCGGGGAGTTCGGGTGTGCCGCAGCCTCTCTGAACAGCTCGGACTGCATTTCCTCACGGTCGCAAGGGATTCGCGGGCCACCCTGCGGGCCGTGTACGAGCCCGTGGACCGGATCCGCGTCTATGAGGCGCATGGCGATCTGTTGTTCTGCGGGGCAGAGCAGGTGGCGCGCACCGTCGACCGCGAACGTGACCGTTTCGATGTGGCGATCCTCGACGTGTCCCGGGTCGACGACATCGACGACGCAGCGCGGGCTCTGCTCGCCGGCATGAGTGCGACGCTGCGGGCGCAGGGCAAGGACGGCTACCTGGTCGACCCCGATGCGGTGATCGGCACGGGTCTCACAGCGTTCGGTTCGGTGGACGACGCGCTGGCCGCCGCGGGCCGTTAGACCGGAATCGCCAATCGCGTCGGTTCGTCGAGCCCACGCAACGTCACGGTGTCACCCAAAGACCAATGGGCGCTCTCGGTTTCGGTGGCGTTCGCGATGGTGTCCGATGAGGCCACCAGATGTCCGGGTATGGATTTGGACAGTTCACACAGCCGCGCTGCTTCGTTGACCGGCTCGCCGATCACGGTGTACTCGAAGCGTTCCTTGGCGCCGACGTTGCCCGCCACCACCTGGCCGGCCGCCACGCCGATGCCGGCGTCGAGTTCGGGCACCTCGGCCCGGAGCCTGCGGGCGATCGCCCGGGCCGCGGCCAGCGCCTCGTCCTCGGCGTGGTCGAGGTGCACCGGTGCGCCGAACACGGCCAGCACAGCGTCGCCCTCGAACTTGTTGACCAGGCCGTGATGGCGGTCCACCTCGTCGACGATCACGGCGAAGAATCGGTTGAGCAGGTCGACGACCTCGACCGCGGGTCGGCTCGTGACCAGCTGGGTGGAACCGATGACATCGACGAATATGACCGCGGCGTGCCGTTCTTCACCGCCCAGCTGGGGCTTCTCCTGCTCGGCCAGCGCGGCCACCTCGCGACCGACGTGGCGGCCGAACAGGTCACGGACGCGTTCGCGTTCCCGCAGGCCGTGCACCATCGAGTTGAATCCGCGCTGCAACTGCCCCAGTTCGGTGCCGTCGAACACCACCAGATTGGTGTCGAGATCGCCCTGTTCGACGCGATTCAGCGCAGCCCGGACAGCACGGATGGGCGTAGCGGTGAGCCACGACAGGATCCACATCAGCAGGAACCCGAAGATCAGTGCGAAGACCGCCAGCCCGATCACGGCGAACCCGAATTGCGTGGGCGTCAAGTTTTCCAGGGTCAAGGCGAACACGGCCGCCAGCAGGATGCCCAAGATGGGCACCCCAGAACTCAGCAACCACACCACCATGGTGCGGCCCATGATTCCCGGTGCCAGCCGCACGGGCGGCGGGCCGGCCTCCAGCGCCTGTGCAGCCACGGGCCGCAGTGCGAACTCGGTGAACAGGTGGCAGCTGACGGACACCACGATCCCGGGAAAACTGATGCCCAGCAAGAACTTCGGAATGTAGTTGGTGTTCACCAGGCCGTAGGCCGTGGTGAGGACGGCAGTGCCCAGCCCCCACAGGAACAGCAGCACGATGGTGAGCTTGTTCGGCGCAAAGAACGTGTTGCGCTGATCGGCGATGGTCGGCTGCCGCCCCTCCAAGGACCACCGAACGTTGCGGATCACACGGTTGGTCGCCCAGAACACGCCGACCACAAGAGCCGTGGCGATGTAGGCCGGGGCCAGGATGAACGTGATCCAGAGCACCTGCGAGTCGAACACACTCGGGGTCGGGAACAGGACCGTGACGATGAGCAGGGAGACCCCGATACCCAGCAGGTTCGCGACGATCACGAACGTCGTCAGGATCAGCTGGATGCGGATCCGCCGCTTGCGCTGGCTCTCCGACACCCGGCCCAGGATCCACGAGCCGAATTCCGGCGTGTCGGGGATCTTGCTGCTCTGCCGCGTGACTGTTTCGAGGACGCGGCCCAGTCGCCGGGCGACCGAATTGTCAGCGTTCATTGTGCCGTCAGCCTAGTTCGTCGGGCGTGCCCCTAAGGTGGATCGGGTGCGCCTCGTCATTGCCCAGTGCACCGTCGACTACGTGGGCCGGTTGACGGCCCACCTGCCATCGGCTCGCCGGCTTCTGCTCTTCAAGGCCGACGGGTCGGTCAGCGTGCATGCCGACGACCGTGCCTACAAGCCCCTGAACTGGATGAGCCCACCGTGTTGGGTGACCGAGGAAAGCTCGGATGGGGCAGGCCTGCTGTGGGTGGTGGAGAACAAGGCCGGTGAGCAACTGCGGATCACGGTCGAGGACGTCGAGCATGATTCGAGCCATGAACTCGGCGTCGATCCCGGTCTGGTGAAGGACGGCGTCGAGGCGCACCTACAGGTCTTGCTCGCCGAACATGTCGAGTTGCTCGGCGCGGGTTACACATTGGTGCGTCGCGAATACCCGACCGCGATCGGTCCGGTGGATCTGCTGTGCCGCGACGAGCTGGGCCGTTCGGTGGCGGTGGAGATCAAGAGGCGTGGTGAGATCGACGGGGTCGAACAGCTGACGCGTTACCTCGAGCTGCTCAACCGGGACAGTCTGCTGGCTCCGGTCGCCGGCGTCTTCGCGGCCCAGCAGATCAAGCCGCAAGCTCGTACCTTGGCGACCGACCGCGGGATCCGTTGCGTGACTTTGGATTACGACCAGATGCGGGGCATGGACAACGACGAGTACCGGCTGTTCTGATGGCGCGGCGACGTCGGGAACCGCGGCGACTGCCGCCGGCGTTGTCGACGCGTCGAATCGAAACCGGCCCGGACGGCTATGAGTACGAGGTGCGGACCGTCACCGCGGCGCGTGCGGTCAAGACGTACCGGTGTCCGGGGTGTGACCACGAAATTCGTTCGGGTACAGCTCATGTCGTGGCGTGGCCCGCGGATATGGGGGAAGCCGCGGTGGACGACCGCCGCCATTGGCACACGCCGTGCTGGGCCAATCGGGCAAACCGCGGCCCGACGCGTAGGTGGTCCTAGCGGATCAGTGCTCGTCGCCGGCCGGCTCGACCAGCTCGACCAGCACGCCGCCGGCATCCTTGGGGTGGACGAAGTTGATGCGCGAGTTCGCGGTGCCCTTGCGGGGCGCCTCGTACAGCAGGCGCACGCCCTGGCTGCGCAGCCGCTCGCTCAAGGCGTCGATGTCGCTGGTCCGGTAGGCCAGCTGCTGCAGGCCAGGGCCCCGCTTGTCGATGAACTTGGCGATGGTCGAGTTTTCGTCCAGCGGCGACATCAGCTGGATCTGGGCGCTGCCCTTGGGTGCGCCACGAACCGACAGCATCGCCTCGCGGACGCCCTGCTCCTCGTTGATCTCCTCGTGCAGGACGATCATGCCGAGGTTGTCGTGGTACCACTTGATCGAGGCATCGAGATCGGGCACCGCGATACCGACATGATCGATCGCGGTCACCAGGGCGCTGGAGAGCGCTGGACGGGCATCGACATGTTCGGTGGTCATAACGCAACGGTAACCTTTACCTGAACGCTTGCGGAATGTGTGATCGGCCACACAGCTTTCTCAACCACCCCTGGAGGTAACAAATGACAACGTCGGTGATCGTTGCTGGAGCGCGGACTCCGGTGGGCAAGCTGATGGGCTCGCTCAAGGATTTCTCGGGCAGCGACCTGGGCGGGATCGCCATCAAGGGTGCCCTGGAGAAGGCGGGCGTGGACGCTTCGCTGGTCGAGTACGTGATCATGGGGCAGGTGCTGACTGCGGGCGCCGGGCAGATGCCTGCTCGGCAGGCCGCGGTGGCCGGCGGCATCGGCTGGGACGTGCCCGCCCTGAGCATCAACAAGATGTGCTTGTCCGGTATCGATGCCATTGCACTGGCCGATCAGCTGATCCGGGCCGGCGAGTTCGACGTCGTCGTCGCCGGTGGCCAGGAGTCCATGACCCAGGCGCCGCACCTGCTGCCCAAGAGCCGTGAGGGCTACAAATACGGCGACGTCACGGTGCTCGATCACCTGGCTTACGACGGCCTGCACGACGTGTTCACCGATCAGCCGATGGGCGCGCTGACCGAGCAGCGCAACGAAGTCGACAAGTTCACGCGCGCCGAACAGGACGAGTTTGCTGCGCAGTCCCACCAGAAGGCCGCCGCCGCGTGGAAGGACGGCGTGTACGCCGACGAGGTGGTGCCGGTCTCGATTCCGCAACGCAAGGGCGATCCGATCGAGTTCGCCGAGGACGAGGGCATCCGTGCCAACACCACGGCCGAGTCGCTGGGCGGCCTGCGTCCCGCGTTCCGCAAGGACGGCACCATCACCGCGGGTTCGTCGTCGCAGATCTCCGACGGTGCGTGTGCGGTCGTGGTGATGAACAAGGCCAAGGCCGAGGAGCTGGGCCTGAGCTGGCTCTGTGAGATCGGCGCGCACGGCGTGGTTGCGGGCCCCGACTCGACGTTGCAGTCTCAGCCCGCGAATGCGATCAAGAAGGCGATCGCGCGCGAGGGCATCACGGTCGATCAGCTCGACGTCGTCGAGATCAACGAGGCGTTCGCTGCGGTTTCGCTGGCGTCCACCAGGGAACTGGGTGTGGACCCGGCGAAGGTCAACGTCAACGGCGGCGCGATCGCGATCGGCCATCCGATCGGCATGTCGGGCGCCCGCATCACACTGCACGCCGCGCTGGAACTGGCCCGCAAAGGCTCGGGCTACGCGGTGGCCGCGTTGTGCGGCGCCGGTGGCCAGGGTGATGCGCTGGTTCTGCGGCGCTGACAGCTAATCGGCGACGCCTTATACGACGCTACGTAGTAGCTGGCCGGCGGGTCGGGCACAATGGCGGCCATGACAAGCTCTTTTGACCTGCGTTCGATCCCCGGCTGGTTCCGGCTCATCGCGTTGGCCGAGGCCGTCAGCTGGGCCGGCCTGCTGGTCGGCATGTATTTCAAGTACCTGGGCAGTCCTCGCACCGAGGTCGGCGTCAAGGTGTTCGGTCCGATCCACGGCGGCATCTTCATCGCGTTCGTGGTGGCCGCGATATTGGTCGGACTCGCGTTCAAGTGGGGTATCGGCACCTGGATTCTGGCGTTGCTGGCGAGCATCGTGCCGCTTGGCAGTGTGATCTTCGTCATGTGGGCCGATCGCACCGCGCGGCTGCGATCCTCGGGCCGGTCGGCGCTGGTCTCGCAACCGGGCGGGGCCGTGCCCGAAACGACGTGACAGACTTGGATACGTGACTCGTCCACGACCTTCTGTCGGCCCGGCATTGGCCGGTGCAGTTGACCTCTCGGCGCTCAAGCAGCGCCCGGCGCAGACCGGTGGTTCAGACGCGACCGCAGGCC
The DNA here is from genome assembly GCF_010727475.1 of Mycolicibacterium mageritense. Lineage (NCBI taxonomy): Bacteria > Bacillati > Actinomycetota > Actinomycetes > Mycobacteriales > Mycobacteriaceae > Mycobacterium > Mycolicibacterium mageritense. The sequence continues at coordinate 183,519 of NZ_AP022567.1, read as the reverse complement.
CGGGTGGTGTCGAGGTGACCGAGGCGAATTTCGAAGCCGAGGTGCTGATCCGGTCCAGTCAGGTGCCGGTGGTGGTGTTGTTGTGGTCGCCGCGCAGCGACTCCAGCGTGCAGCTCGGCGACACATTGGCCGGACTGGCCACCGCCGATGCCGGCAAGTGGTCGCTGGCCTCGGTCAACGTCGACACCACGCCGCGCGTGGCGCAGATGTTCGGCATCCAGGGTGTTCCGACCGTGGTGGCGCTGGCGGCCGGCCAGCCCATCGCGAGCTTCCAGGGTGCCCAGCCGGCCGATCAGCTGCGGCGATGGGTCGATTCGCTGCTGGAGGCGACTCGCGGCAAGCTCAGCGGTTCGCCCGACAGCGATGAACCCGAGCAGGTCGACCCGGAGCTGGCGGCGGCGCGCGACCATCTCGACAACGGCAATTTCGCCGAGGCGCTGACGGCCTACCAGGCGATCTTGGCTGCCAACCCCAACAACGCCGAGGCCAAGGGTGCCGTCCGGCAGATCACGTTCCTGCAGCGCGCCAGTGCGCAACGGCCCGATGCGGTCGCGGTCGCGGACGCCGCACCGGCGGACATCGAAGCGGCGTTCGCCGCGGCCGACGTCGAGATCCTGCAGCAGCAGGTGTCGGCCGCGTTCGACCGGCTGATCGCCCTGATCAAGCGCACGTCCGGGGATGACCGGACGGCGGTGCGGACGCGGCTCATCGAGCTGTTCGACCTCTTCGACCCCGCCGACCCGGACGTCGTCGCGGGCCGCCGCAATCTCGCCAACGCGCTGTACTGACGTTTTTCCGCGAGCAGACGCCAACGTACCCTGGGAAGCGCTTTCCGGGGTACGTTGGCGTCTGCTCGGCGGAGAACAGAACTAGGCGGGTTCGAACCACAATGCGGCCAGCGGCGGCAGCACCATGACCGCAGAGGCCTGGCGGCCGTGCCACGGCTCGTCGGTGGCCTCGACCGCGCCGAGGTTGCCGATGCCTGAGCCGTTGTAGATCGCCGAGTCGGTGTTGAGCACCTCGTTCCAGGTGCCGGTGTGTGGCAGGCCGAGTCGGTAGTGGCTGTGTTCGGTGCCTGCGAAGTTGATCACGCACGCCAGCATCGAGCCGTCGCTGCCGAACCGCAGGAAGCTCAGCACATTGTTGGCGGAGTCGTTGGCGTCGATCCACGAGTAGCCTTCATGGCTGGTGTCGCGGCTCCACAGCGCGGGGTGGCTGCGGTAGATGGTGTTGAGGTCGCGGACCAGGCGTTGGATGCCGCCGGAGAACCCTTGTTCCTGGAGCTGGAACCAGTCCAGCCCGCGCTCTTCGGACCATTCGGCGCGCTGGCCGAAGTCCTGGCCCATGAACAGCAGTTGCTTACCGGGGTGGGCCCACTGGTAGGCGAGGAGGCTGCGCAGCCCGGCGGCTTTCTCGTGGTCGTTGCCAGGCATGCGGCCCCACAGGGTGCCCTTGCCGTGCACCACCTCGTCATGGCTGATCGGCAGCACGTAGTTCTCGCTGAATGCGTAGAGCATCGAGAACGTCATCTCGTGGTGGTGATAGCTGCGGTAGATGGGGTTGCGGCTGATGTAGTCGAGCGTGTCGTTCATCCAGCCCATGTTCCATTTCATGGAGAAGCCGAGGCCGCCGAGGTTCGTCGGTCGGGTGACGCCGGGCCAGGAGGTGGATTCCTCGGCGACGGTGACGATTCCGGGCGTGGCCTTGTGGACGGTGGCGTTCATCTCCTGCAGGAACTGCACCGCTTCGAGGTTTTCGCGGCCGCCGTGGATGTTGGGGGTCCAGCCGCCCTCGGGGCGCGAGTAGTCGAGGTAGAGCATCGAGGCGACGGCGTCGACCCGGAGCCCGTCGACGTGGTACTCCTGCAGCCAGTACAGCGCGTTGGCGACCAGGAAGTTGCGGACTTCGGGGCGGCCGAAGTCGAAAACGTAGGTGCCCCAGTCGAGTTGTTCGCCGCGGCGGGGGTCGGAGTGTTCGTAGAGTGCGGTGCCGTCGAAGCGGCCGAGGGCCCAGGCGTCTTTGGGGAAGTGCGCGGGTACCCAGTCGACAATGACGCCGATGCCGGCCTGGTGCAGTGCGTCGACCAGGTAGCGGAAGTCGTCGGGGCTGCCCAGCCGCGACGTGGGCGCGTAGTAGGAGGTGACCTGGTAGCCCCACGATCCGCCGAACGGGTGCTCGGCGACCGGTAACAGTTCGACGTGCGTGAAGCCTTGTTCCACAACATATTCGGTGAGCTCGACGGCCAGTTGGCGGTAGCTCAGGCCGGGCCGCCACGACATGAGGTGGACCTCGTAGGTGCTCATCGGTTCGAACACCGGGTTGAGCGCGGCCCGACGTGTCATCCAGTCGTCGTCGTTCCACTCATAGGAACTCTGAGTGACGCGCGATGCGGTCTGCGGCGGTACTTCGGTGGCGAAGGCCATGGGGTCGGCGCGGTCGGTGACCGAACCGTCGGCGCCGTGCACCCGGAACTTGTACAGACCGTCGGCGGGGAAGCCGGGCCAGAACAGTTCCCAGACCCCCGAGGAGCCCATGACGCGCAACTGCGCTTCGTTGCCGTCCCAGTGGTTGAAGTCGCCGATCAGGTTGATGCCCTTGGCGTTCGGCGCCCAGACGGCGAACGACACGCCGTCGACCTGACCGTCGGGCGTGGTGAAGGACCGTGGATGCGCCCCGAGGATCTCCCAGAGCCGTTCGTGACGCCCCTCGGCGAACAGGTGCAGGTCGAGTTCGCCGAGGTTGGGCAGGAACCGGTAGGCGTCGGCCGTGGTGTGCGTGACGATCGTGTCATCGGGCCCGGGATAGCCGATTTCGAGCCGGTAGTCGACGAGGTTGGTGAACGGCACGGCGACCGCGAACAGGCCGGACTCCAGGTGTTCGAACGGGAATCGCTGGCCGCCGATCAACGCGACCACGCTCACCGCGTGCGGCCGGTAGGCCCGGATCACGGTGTGATCGGAGTATTCGTGCGCGCCGAGCACCGAATGCGGGTCATGGTGCTCACCGGCGAGCAGCCGGTGCACATCTGACGGGTCGGGCCGCAGTTGCGCATTGGTGAGTTGATTGCTTCGCGTCATCTCGCCCTCATTCCCTGCGTAGCAGCTCGAGCCGTTTCTCCTCCGGCACGAGCGGCATGTTCAACACGTGTGCCACCGCCTTGGCGGGGTCGATACGGATGTAGTTCGACTGACCCCACTGGTATTCCTCGCCGCTGATCTCGTCGCGTACCCAGAACCGGTCGTAGGACTCCATTCCGAGCGCACCCATGTCGAGCCACAGCGTGGCCTGCTCCGGTGCGAATGCGTTGAGCGTCACCACCACCAGAACGGTGTCGCCGGTGATCGGGTCGAATTTGCTGTAGGCCAGCAGGGCGTCGTTGTCGATGTGATGGAACGTGATGGTGCGCAGTTGGCGCAGCGCGGGGTGCAGCCGGCGAATCTCGTTGAGCCGGGACAGGAATGGCTCGAGTGACTCGCCGCGTGCGACCGCCGTCTCGAAATCGCGCGGTCGCAACTCGTACTTCTCGGAGTCCAGGTATTCCTCGCTGCCCTCACGTACCGCGCGGTGCTCGAAAAGTTCGTAGCCGGAGTACACGCCCCACGACGAACTCATCGTGGCCGCCAGCACCGCGCGGATCGCGAACATGCCCGGGCCGCCGTGCTGCAGGCTCTCGTGCAGGATGTCGGGCGTGTTCACCCACAGGCTCGGCCGTGCGCAGTCGGCGTACTTGGCGATCTCGTTGCCGAATTCGGTGAGCTCCCACTTGGCGGTACGCCAGGTGAAGTACGTATAGGACTGCGTGAAGCCGAGTTTGGCCAACCCGTAGAGCCGGGCCGGCCTGGTGAAGGCCTCGGACAGGAACAGCACGTCGGGATCGCTGTTCTTGACCTCGCCGATCAGCCAGGCCCAGAAGTTCGGCGGTTTGGTGTGCGGGTTGTCGACCCGAAACACCTTGACCCCGTGCGAGATCCAGAACCGGACCACTCGCAGAACCTCGTGGTACAGGCCTGCCGGGTCGTTGTCGAAGTTCAGCGGATAGATGTCCTGGTACTTCTTGGGCGGGTTCTCGGCGTAGGCGATGGTGCCGTCCGGCAGCACCGTGAACCACTCGCGGTGCTCCTTGGCCCACGGGTGGTCCGGTGCGCACTGCAGCGCCAGGTCGAGTGCCACCTCCAGCCCCTGGTCGCGGGCCGCGGCCACGAACGCGTCGAAGTCGTCGATCGTGCCAAGCGCCGGGTGCACCGCGTCGTGCCCGCCTTCATCGCTGCCGATCGCCCACGGCGACCCGACATCGCCGGGTGCCGCCGTCACAGAGTTGTTGCGGCCCTTGCGGTGCACCTTGCCGATCGGATGAATCGGCGGTAGGTAGACGATATTGAAACCCATGCGGGCGATGCGGGGCAACGCCGCGGTCGCCGTGGCGAACGTCCCGTGAACTGGGTGGCCGGCATCGTCCCATCCGCCCGTAGACCGCGGGAACATCTCGTACCACGAACTGAACCGGGCCAGGGGTCGATCCACCCAGACGCCGTATTGCTCACCACGCGTGAGCAATTCACGCAACGGATACTGCGTCAGGAGCGCGGTGACCTCGGGGGACAGGGCCGCGCCGGCGCGGGTGAACGGGTCGCCAGGGGTCCGCAGCGCCGCGGCGGCTTCGATCAGGGGGGTGCGCAGTTCCCGCGGCATGCCCGCGGCCGCGCGCTCCAGCAGGCGGGCCCCGACCAGCAGGTCGTTGGACAGCTCGCCTTCGCTCTGCCCGGCACCGAGCTTGACCTCCACCGCGTGACGCCAGGTCGCGATCGGATCGCCCCAGCCGTCGACCCGGAACGTCCACAATCCCACGTTGCCAGGCGTGAACTGGCCGTGGAACACGTCAGGTGTGCGGCCCTTCGACATCGGCAGCGCCTGCGGTTTGATCCGGGGTGCCGGCGAGACAACATCCTGGATGGGCACCGGCACCGCGGGGATCGCCGGGCCGCCGGCCAGCTGCGGATAATCGGTGCCGTGGTAGCGCACCACCAGAGTGGCCGCCACCGCGTCGTGGCCTTCGCGCCAGACCGTCGCCCGGACCGGGACCACTTCGCCGACGACCGCTTTGGCCGGGAAGCGTCCACCGGAAATCACAGGAGCGACATCGTCGATTCCGATACGACCGGCCACTCGAGTACTCCTCACGTTGTCGGCACTGGGCTGTCTGGTTGGTTCTCACTGCCTTGTCGCGTCCTTTACCCACCGTAGTGTCCGGCCGAACGTCGCGGGCGTGAAGCGATCACTGCGCGCGTCGATATCGCCGGCCCGAAGGGGGCTCATATGAGCAAAACCCGCGTTGGTGTTGTTTTCTCTGTGCGTTTGCCCACCTTCGGTGTGGGTTTTCCTTCGGCCCGGTGCATCGCCTGCGAGACGGCGAATTGTCAGTAAGGTTGGGTCGCGTGAAAGCCCTCCGCCGGTTCACTGTCCGTGCCCACCTCCCCGAGAGGTTGGCCGCGCTGGAACGACTGTCGATCAATTTGCGTTGGTCCTGGGACAAGCCGACTCAGGATCTGTTCGCCGCCGTCGATGAGGATCTGTGGCACCAGACCGGAGGCGACCCGGTCGCGTTGCTGGGGGCCGTGAGTCCCAAGCGGCTCGACGAGTTGGCCTCCGATGACGCGTTCCTGCGCCGCCTCGATGGGTTGGCCGCCGATCTGGACAACTATCTGACGCGGCCGCTGTGGTATCAGCAGCAGGCCGCCGACGGGGTCGACATGCCCAAGGGCATCGCGTACTTCTCGATGGAGTTCGGAGTGGCCGAGGTGCTGCCGAACTACTCGGGCGGCTTGGGCATCCTGGCCGGTGATCACCTGAAATCGGCCTCCGACCTGGGGCTGCCACTCATCGCGGTCGGGTTGTACTACCGCTCGGGCTACTTCCGGCAGTCGCTGACCGCCGACGGGTGGCAGCACGAGAACTATCCGTCGCTCGACCCGCAGGGTCTGCCGTTGCGGCTGCTCACCGACGCGTCGGGGGCTGCGGTGCTGGTGTCGCTGGCGCTGCCGGAGGCCCGTGAGCTGAAGGCGCGGGTGTGGATCGCGCAGGTTGGCCGGATTCCGTTGCTGCTGCTCGATTCTGACATCGGGGAGAACGAGCACGATCTGCGCGGGGTGACCGATCGGCTCTACGGCGGTGACCAGGAACACCGGATCAAGCAGGAGATCCTGGCCGGTATCGGCGGGGTGCGGGCGATCCGGGCGTTCACCGAGGCCGAGGGGCTGCCGGCCCCGGAGGTGTTCCACATGAACGAGGGCCACGCGGGTTTCCTCGGGGTCGAGCGGATCCGTGAGCTGGTCGCGGCCGGGTTGGACTTCGACACCGCGTTGACGGTGGTGCGGTCCTCGACGGTGTTCACCACGCACACGCCGGTGCCCGCGGGCATCGACCGCTTCCCGGTCGAGATGGTGAAGCGGTACTTCGGCAGCCCACCCGGCGGTCCGGCGGATTCCCGCCTGCTGCCGGGAGTGCCGTTGGATCGGGTGGTCGCCTTTGGTGCCGAGGATGATCCGTCGAAGTTCAACATGGCGCACATGGGTCTGCGATTGGCGCAGCGGGCCAACGGGGTGTCGTTGCTGCACGGCCGGGTGAGCCGGGTGATGTTCAACGATCTGTGGCCGGGGTTCGACCCGGACGAGGTGCCGATCGGGTCGATCACCAACGGCGTGCACGGGCCGACGTGGGCTGCCCCGCAGTGGCTTGAGCTGGGTCGCGAGCTGATCGGCAGCGATGATCTCGGTTCGCTGCGCGAGCCCGCGGTGTGGGAGAAGTTGCAGCAGGTCGACCCGGGCCATCTGTGGTGGATCCGTTCGCAGCTGCGTGAGACGCTGATCGCCGACGTGCGGGAGCGGCTGCGCAAGTCGTGGTTGGAGCGTGGTGCGTCGGAGGCCGAACTCGGCTGGATCGCAACGGCGTTCGACCCGTCGGTGTTGACGATCGGGTTCGCCCGCCGGGTGCCGACCTACAAGCGGTTGACCCTGATGCTGCGCGATCCCGAGCGCCTGGAGGCGTTGCTGCTCGATGAGGCGCGGCCCGTGCAGTTGATCGTGGCAGGCAAATCGCATCCGGCCGACGACGGCGGCAAGGCGCTGATCCAGCAGATCGTGAAATTCGCCGACCGCCCCGAGGTGCGTCACCGCATCGCCTTCCTGCCCGACTACGACATGTCGATGGCCCGGCTGCTGTATTGGGGTTGTGACGTGTGGCTCAACAACCCGTTGCGTCCGTTGGAAGCCTGCGGCACCTCGGGCATGAAGAGCGCGCTCAACGGTGGGCTGAACCTGTCCATCCGCGACGGCTGGTGGGACGAGTGGTACGACGGCGAGAACGGCTGGGAGATCCCCACCGCCGACGGGCTGGCCGACGAGGGCCGCCGCGACGATCTGGAGGCGGCCGCCCTGTATGACCTGCTCGAGAACGCGGTGACCCCGAAGTTCTACGAGCGCGACGAGCACGGAGTGCCGACCCGCTGGGTCGAGATGGTGCGCCACACCCTGCAGGTGCTCGGGCCCAAGGTGCTCGCCTCGCGCATGGTCGAGGATTACACCGAGAAGTACTACCTGCCCGCGGCCCGCTCGCTGCGCCGCACCGTCGAAGGCACCTCCGACGAACCCTTCGGGGCGGCCCGGGACTTGGCGGCCTACCGGCGCCGCGCCGCTCAGGCCTGGCCAAAGATCGCGATCACCGACGTGGACAGCTTCGGCCTGCCCGACACGCCACTGCTGGGCTCGCAGCTCAGCCTCACCGCGACCGTGCAACTGGCCGGGTTGAAGCCCGACGAGGTCGTGGTGCAGGCCGTGCTGGGCCGCGTGAACGGCGGCGACACCATCGTCGACCCGGTGACCGTACCGATGACCCACACGGGCACCGCCGACGGCGGCAACGAGGTGTTCTCGACCAGCACGCCGCTGCCGGTGGCCGGACCCGTCGGCTACACCGTGCGCGTACTGCCGCATCACCCACTGCTGGCCGCCGACAACGAACTCGGCCTGGTCACCCTCGCTTGAGCAGGGCACTCAAGGTCGAGGTCGACGGCGGCCCGTACGCGCTGGCGGCCGGTCCCGACGGAGCCATGTGGGTGACGCTGGTGCACTCCGGCGAGATCGCCCGGATCGCCGCAGACGGCGGCGTCACCCGGTACGCGGTGGCGCCGCAGTCCCGTCCGTCGGTGATCACGGCGGGTCCGGACGGTGCGCTGTGGTTCACCCGCAGCGGTGACGACCGCATCGGTCGCATCACCATGTCGGGCGAACTGTCGGAGTTCGAATTGGCCGACGGCAGTGCACCATTCGGCATCACGGCGGGTCCGGACGGTGCCCTGTGGTTCACCGCGATGGTCTCCGGAGAGATCGGCCGGATCACCACGGCCGGCGAGGTCAGCAGTCAGGCGGTGGTCGGCGGGATGCCGTCGATGATCACCACAGGGCCCGACGGCGCCCTGTGGTTCACGCTCAACGAAGCCGGTGCCGTCGGTCGGCTGACCGAGGCCGGCAAGCTCACGGTGCGGGAATTGCCCACGCCCGCAGCAGGTCCCGTGGGGATCGCGGCGACCCACGACGACGCCGTGTGGGTCACCGAGATTCGCGCCGAGAAGCTCGGGCGCATCCCGATGGGCGACGCGATCCAGGAGCTCGACCTGCCCGGGAAACCGCATGCGGTGGTGGCGGACCCGGCCGACGGCGTCTGGGTCAGCCTGTGGGGTACGGCGCAGCTGGCGAAGATCAGCGGCGACGGCGAGGTCATCGTGATCGACCTGCCCCGCGACAGCGAACCGCACGGCGTGGCGATCGGCCCCGACGGGGCGCCGTGGGTGGCGCTTGAGGCCGGTTACGTGTTGCGCATGCCGGCCTGACCGTCACGCGAACCGCTTGAAGCACCGTTCCTGGTCACCGAGCACGCCGAGCCGGAACGCGTCGATCCGGGAGAAACCCGACGGCACCGACTCGCCGTTGACGTCGCTGGCGGCCAACCCGTTGGTGAGGATGCCCGATACCGCCTCGTCGACGTCACCCGCGGTCAGTACCAGGCTGTCTCCGTCGGCCAGTGAGGTCGTCTTGCTCAGCTTGGCGGTCGCCAACCCGGTCAGGCACGCGGTCCGCAGCGCGGCCTCGGCGTCGTCGAGGGACGCGCCCCGCGCGTGCTGCAGGGCCAGCATGTAGCGCGACGTCACCACCGAGTACGCCGTGTTGTCGCCGTTGGCCAGGGCATTCTCCTCGTCGGACTGCGCGCCCAGGCGCTCAAGCTCGGCGAGATCGACGACGATGGTGTTGGTATCCGGGCAATACGACGCCGGTGGGCTGGGCCGCGCCGACGGGCAGGTCTGTGCGGCGCGTGCGTCGAAGCTCAACGCGGGTGGGTTCGGCGGCCTGAACGACGCATTCAGTGCGTCGACCATGGCGCGCACCCACTTTTCGGTGATCGGCAGTTCACCCGTCTGATCGGCAGGCAGCAGGACCGGTAGGTCACCGCGGCGCTGCTGGATCTCCTTGACGTCGATCCCGGCGCACGCCGACGGGCCGTCGGTGAACCCGAACTGGAAGGCCGAGACCCGTTCGAACGCCGAGCCGTGCTCGTCGATCGCGGCCCCGGCCGCCTCGTTCTCGCTCAGCAGCGGGTCGCGGAACGAGATCACGGCGGCCAGCACGCTGTTGAGCCCGTCGCCGGTGTCGAGGGTGAACCGCGGTGAGTTTCCCTCGGCCACCCAGCGCATGTAGGAGCCCGCCAGACAGTCCGCCTGTTGCTCGGCGACCAGTGTCGGAGTGCTCCGTGCGGCCATCGCGGCCTGCCGCTGCACGGAATGGCCGTACTCGTGCGCGAGCACCATGACCACGCCCATGTCACCGGTGTCCCTGCGCAGCGTCGGAAGCAGCACGCCCCGGTCCCAGCCGATCGAACGGTCGAGCTTGCAGTACGCGGCGTTGACCAGCCCGTAGGTGTCCAACCCGCAGAACTCATCGTCGAATCCCTCGGCGTTCCAAGAGATCAGCTTCGACACGGGCTTGAAGTCACCGTCGAACGCGTCGGGGAAGGCGCCGGACCAGAACTCTTCGATGTCGGTGACGGCATTGCCGGCCAGCTTGTCGATCTCACCGCCGTCGGTGCCCGTCACCTCGCGCGCGGGCTCGTCGATGTCAGGGCGCAGGCCGCTCGGCCCGTCGGTGGCCGGCATGCCTGCCACCGAGAACGGGTCGGCGAACACCGATACCGGTTTGCCCTCCAGGACGTCCGCGCAGCCGGCCAGCGGGAGCGCCACGCACGCCATCACGACGGCGATGAGCTGCCGTCGGTTCATGGATTCACCTTCCGTGGCGTGGTGCGGCTGTTGCGGCCAGGATAGTGAAATTCTGCGTACCGCCGCCGGAATCTCAGGTGGCGCCGCGCAATCGCTGCAAGGCCTGGCGCACGCGAGCGGGATCGGTCGTGGCCCAGAAAGGGGGCAGCGACGCGCGCAGGTAGCCGCCGTACCGCGCGGTTGCCAGCCGGGAGTCGAGCACCGCCACCACACCGCGGTCGTCGGTGTGCCGGAGCAACCGTCCTGCGCCCTGTGCGAGCAACAGCGCGGCATGGTTGGCCGCGACCGTCATGAAACCGTTGCCGCCGTGCGCGCTGATCGCGCGCTGGCGTGCGGTCAACAGCGGGTCGTCGGGGCGGGGGAAGGGAATCCGGTCGATCAGCACGAGCGACAGCGACGGGCCGGGTACGTCGACACCCTGCCACAGTGACAACGTGCCGAACAACGACGTTTGCGGGTCGGCCGAGAACTGTTGCACGAGAGCCGAAGTGGTGTCCTCGCCCTGGCAGATGACCGGGGTGTCGAGGCGTTGGCGCATCACCTCGGCGGCGGCCTTGGCAGCCCGCATCGACGAGAAGAGTCCCAGTGTTCGGCCACCCGCCGCCGTGACCAGTTCCGCGATCTCGTCGAGCGTCTCGGTGCCGAGACCGTCGCGGCCAGGCGGCGGCAAATGCTTGGCGACGTAGAGGATTCCGGATTTCGCATGCTCGAACGGAGAGCCCACGTCGATGCCCCGCCAGCCCGGCTTGGTGTCGTCGCCGTCGGGCCCGCCTGCCAGGCCCCAGTTCCTGGCCATTGCGTCGAAATTGCCGCCCAAGCTCAGCGTCGCCGACGTCAGCACGGCCGTGGTGTGCGCAAAAAGCCTGGTACGCAACAATCCTGACACCGTCATGGGAGCCACCCGCAGCGTCGCCCGCGTGGTTCGTTGCGATTCGTCCTGCTCGACCCACACCACATCGGTGCGGTCGGGGATTGCCGGCACGAACGACGTCAGGATGCGGGTCGCGGTGTCTGCCACGTCGTTGAGCGCCGTGACGGCTTCGGTCCGCGCGGTCGCGGCCTTGGGATCGCTCGGGGAGGTGTCGATGGACGTGCGGGCGGCGTTGGCCGCGTCGCGCAGTGCGGTCAGATAGGTGGCCAGCTCTTCGTCGAGCACGTCGATGCGCCCGGCCGGTAGCTCGTGCAGCATCGACGAGAGGGTCGCGGTCGCGGCCTCGAACCGTTCGGCGAGATCGGGGTCGACCAGGCGCGCCATGCGCCGATGCGCGACGCCCATCGACGTCGCGGACAGCTCGGCGGTGGCCACGCCGGTGACCCGGTCCGCGAGTTCGTGCGCCTCGTCGACCACCAGCAGCTCGTATTCCGGGAGTACCGCGAAATCGGACAGGGCGTCGATCGCGAGCAGCGCATGGTTGGTGACCACGATGTCGGCCGTGCCCGCCTTGGCTCTGGCACGCTCGGCGAAGCAGTCCGTCCCGTACTGGCAGCGCGACACCCCGATGCACTCCCGCGCCGAGACGCTGACCTGAGCCCACGACCGGTCCGGTACGCCGGGCACCACCTCGTCACGGTCGCCGGTCTCGGTGTCGGACGACCAGTCCATCAACCTCTGCACGTCACGGCCCATGGCGCTGACCGCGACGGGGTTGAACAGCTCATCCTGGGGACGGTCCTCGGGTTCGCCCGCGCCGCCGTGGATCTTGTTGAGGCACAAATAGTTTCCGCGCCCCTTCAGCAACGCGAAGGTGGGGCGTCTCGGCAGTACCTTGGTCAGCGACTCCACGAGTCGGGGCAGGTCGCGGTCGACCAGTTGCCGCTGCAGCGCGATGGTCGCCGTCGACACCACCACCGGTTGTTCGGTTTCGAGGGCACGCGCGATGGCAGGCACCAGGTAGGCAAGCGACTTGCCGGTGCCGGTCCCGGCCTGGACCGCGAGGTGCTCGCCGGATTCGAAAGCATGCGCGACGGCCTCGGCCATCTCGACCTGACCGGTGCGGCATGTGCCGCCCAGTCCGTCGACGGCGACGGCGAGGAGTTCGGTGACGACGTTGGTCACGTCGCGGCCGGGGCCATCCGGGTCGGGATCGCGGGTTCGCCGCGGGAGAGTTTCAGCCCGTCCCACGGCAGGCTGTGCAGCCCGGCCGCCACGAGCGCGCGTGCGTCGGCAAGATCGGAGGTGCCGACCGGAACACCACCGGAGACCAGGTCCACGGTGAGCTGCCGTGAGACGAAGTCGGACGCGTCCGACGGCGGTTGGCCGTGCGGGTACACGACTTCCTCGACGATGGTGCCCGAGGCCTTCGCCAACCGGAGCGCCTGCTTGCGACCACCGTGGGATTCTTTGTGGCTGCTGCGTTTGGCGACCGGGATACCGTCGACCTCGACGAGTTTGTACACCATGCTCGCGGTGGGGGCGCCGGATCCGGTCACCACCGAGGTGCCGACGCCGTAGCTGTCGACGGGTTCGGCGCGCAGTGCCGCGATCGCGAACTCGTCGAGGTCGCCCGACACCACGATGCGGGTCTTGGTGGCGCCGAGACCGTCGAGTTGCTGACGGACCTGGCGCGCCAGCACTCCCAGGTCACCCGAGTCGATGCGCACCGCGCCAAGTTCGGGGCCTGCCACCTCGATGGCATTGGCCACGCCCCTGGTGATGTCGTAGGTGTCGACCAGCAGAGTGGTCCCGGTGCCGAGGGCCGCCACCTGACCGCGGAACGCGGCACGTTCGTCGGGGCCGTCCGCAGTGGTGTGCAGCAGGGTGTACGCGTGCGCCGCCGTGCCCAGCGCGGGCACTCCGTAGCGACGCTGCGCCTCCAGGTTGGACGAACCGGCGAACCCGGCCAGATACGCGGCGCGCGCGGCCGCCACCGCGGCCTGTTCGTGCGTGCGCCTCGACCCCATCTCGATCAGCGGGCGGCCCTGCGCGGCGGCCGCCATGCGGGCTGCCGCGGAAGCGATCGCGGTGTCGTGGTTGAAGATCGACAGGACCAGCGTTTCCAGGATCACGCATTCGGCGAAGCTGCCGTGCACCGACAGCACGGGGGAACCAGGGAAGTAGAGCTCACCCTCGGCGTAGCCGTCGACGTCGCCGCCGAACCGGTAGTCGGCCAGGAACGCCAGTGTGTCGTCGTCGAGGAAGTCCGAAAGGGCGTCGAGTTCGGCCTGGTCGAATCTGAACTGCGCCAAAGCTTCCACGAAGCGCGCTGTTCCCGCGACCACGCCGTATCGCCGGCCCTCGGGCAGGCGGCGGGCGAAGACCTCGAAGGTTGTCTGCCGGTGTGCGGTGCCGTCACGCAGCGCGGCGGCGAGCATCGTCAGCTCGTATTTGTCTGTGAGCAACGCGGCCGTCACAGCAGCAACCGTAGCTGCTGAGCGCTGTTTAAGTTCGCCGCACCCCAGCCGGTATTGTGGGCGCATGGTTACTCCGGCGAAGGCCCGTCCGGGAACCCGCGAGGAACGGAGCGTGGGCACCGCCCCGCGAGAGGACGAGGCCACCGACAGCCCGTGGGTCACCATCGTCTGGGACGATCCGGTCAACCTGATGACGTACGTGACCTACGTGTTCCAAAAGCTCTTCGGCTACAGCGAGCCGCACGCCACCAAGCTGATGCTGCAGGTGCACAACGAGGGCAAGGCCGTGGTGTCTGCGGGCAGTCGCGAGTCCATGGAGACCGATGTTTCCAAACTGCACGCCGCAGGCCTGTGGGCCACCTTGCAGCAGGACCGTTGATCGACGGTGCGCAAATGGAAGCGGGTCGAGACCGCTGACGGTCCGCGGTTCCGGTCGGCCCTGGCCGCACACGAGGCGTCGTTGCTGCAGAGCCTGGTGACGTCGATGCTGGAGATGCTCGACGATCGCGAATCATCGCGCCCCGCAGACGAACTCGAGGCCATCACCGGGATGCGTACGGGCAACCCGCAGCCGCCGCAGGACGCCACGATGAAACGCCTGCTGCCGGATTTCTATCGGCCGCAGACCGAGCATCCGGCGGGTTCTGGCACGGCCGAGAGCCTCAACAGCGCGCTGCGCGGGTTGCACGAGCCTGCCATCATCGACGCCAAACGTGAAGCCGCGCAACGCTTGCTGGACACCGTTCCCGACGGCGGCGGCAAGTTCGAGCTGTCCGAGGACGACGCCCAGGCCTGGGCCGGCGCGGTCAACGACGTCCGGCTTGCGCTCGGCACCATGCTCGACATCGGCCCCGAGGGGCCCGACCGCCTGTCGCCGGAGCATCCCATGGCCGGACACCTCGACGTGTACCAGTGGCTCACCGTGCTGCAGGAGTACCTGGTCCTGGGACTCATGGGGAAGTAGATGGGCACCATCACCGACGTCGCCGGCATCCTGGTGGGCCACCATCACCGTCTCGACCCGGACGCGACGCTCGGTGCCGGCTGGGCGTCGGGCAGCACGGTCGTGCTGGCGCCGCCCGGGACGGTGGGCGCTGTCGACGGGCGCGGTGGTGCACCGGGCACCCGGGAAACCGATCTGCTCGACCCGATCAACACCGTCCGCCACGTCGACGCGGTGGTGCTGAGCGGCGGCAGTGCCTACGGCCTGGCCGCCGCCGACGGCGTGATGACCTGGCTGGAGCAGCAGGGCCGCGGCGTCGCGATGGCAGGCGGTGTGGTGCCGATCGTGCCTGCCGCGGTGATCTTCGATCTGCCGGTGGGCGGCTGGGAAAACCGGCCTACCGCGGAGTTCGGCGCCGCCGCGGCCGCTGCGGCGGGCACCGAGTTCGCGCTCGGCACGGTCGGCGGCGGCGTGGGTGCGCGGGCCGGGGTGCTCAAGGGCGGCGTCGGTACCGCGTCCACCGCGCTGCCCGGCGGCGTCACGGTGGGCGTGTTGGTGATCGTCAACGCCGCGGGCGACGTGGTGGACCCGGCCACCGGACTGCCGTGGATGGCAGCGCTGATCGAAGAGTTCGGCTTGACGGCACCCCCGCCGGGGCAGCTCGCCGCCTACGCCGACCGGCACACCGAACTGAGCCCGCTGAACACGACCATCGCGGTCGTCGCGACGGACGCTGCGCTCAGCCCTGCCGGGTGCCGGCGCGTCGCGGTCGCGGCCCACGACGGGCTTGCGCGCACCATCCGGCCGTGTCACACCCCGCTGGATGGCGATACGGTGTTCGCGCTGGCCACCGGGGCGGTCACGGTCGAACCCGACCCGAGGACACCCGCGGCGATGTCGCCGGAGACGGCGCTGGTCACCCAGATCGGCGCGGCTGCGGCGGACTGCCTGGCCCGTGCCGTGCTGGTGGGTGTGCTTGCGGCCGAGCCGGTCGCAGGAATACCGACCTACCGTGGCATGTTGCCGGGAGCGTTCGAGTAAGGAGATCAGTGCAGTGTTGGTGATTCGCCGTGACCTCGTCGAGGCCATGGTGGCGCACGCCCGTGCCGACCACCCCGACGAAGCCTGTGGGGTGATCGCGGGACCGGAGGGTTCCGATCGGCCTGAGCGCTTCATCGCGATGGCCAACGCCGAGCGCTCGCCGACGTTCTACCGGTTCGATTCCGGTGAGCAGCTCAAGGTGTGGCGCTCGATGGACGAGGCCGACGAGGTGCCCGTCGTCATCTACCACTCGCACACCGCGACCGAGGCCTACCCGAGCCGCACCGACATCTCCCTGGCGCAGGAGCCGGACGCGCACTACGTGCTGGTCTCGACGCGTGATCCTGACGAGCACGAACTGCGTAGCTACCGCATCATCGACGGCGTCGTCACCGAGGAACCCGTCACCATCGTCGAGCAGTACCGATAAGGAGCAACCGTGTCAGTCATCGTTTCGATCCCCACGATCCTGCGCCCGCACACCGACGGACAGAAGCGCGTCAGCGCGTCCGGCGACACGTTGCAGGCCGTCATCGCCGACCTGGAGGCCAACTATTCCGGCATCTCCGACCGGCTCGTCGACAACGGCAAGCTGCACCGCTTCGTCAACATCTACGTCAACGACGAGGACGTGCGGTTCTCCGGCGGCCTGGACACCGCGATCTCCGACGGTGATTCGGTGACGATCCTGCCTGCCGTGGCAGGCGGGTAGCCGATGGCCCGGCACGACTCACTGCTGCAGGCCCTCGGTGATACGCCGTTGGTGGGGCTGCAGAACCTGTCACCGCGCTGGGACGACGAAGACGGCGCCCCGCACGTGCGGCTGTGGGCGAAGCTGGAGGACCGCAACCCGACGGGTTCGATCAAGGACCGGCCCGCGTTGCGGATGATCGAGCAGGCCGAGCGCGACGGGCTGCTGGCGCCCGGAGCCACCATCCTGGAACCCACGAGCGGAAACACGGGCATCTCGCTGGCGATGGCAGCCCTGCTCAAGGGCTACAACATGATCTGCGTGATGCCCGAGAACACCTCGATCGAGCGGCGCCAGCTGCTGGAGCTCTACGGAGCCAGGATCATCTTCAGCCCGGCCGAGGGCGGCTCCAACACCGCGGTGGCGACAGCGAAAGAGCTTGCCGCGGAAAATCCTTCGTGGGTCATGCTCTACCAGTACGGCAACCCCGCCAACAGCGATGCGCACTACCACGGGACCGGACCGGAGCTGCTCGCCGACCTGCCCGAGATCACGCACTTCGTGGCAGGCCTCGGCACCACGGGGACGTTGATGGGCACCGGCCGGTTCCTGCGCGAGCACGTGCCGGGCGTCCAGATCGTCGCGGCCGAACCGCGCTACGGCGAAGGCGTGTACGCGCTGCGCAACATCGACGAGGGTTTCATCCCCGAGCTCTACGACGCCGATGTGCTGACCACCCGATTCTCGGTGGGTTCGTTCGACGCGGTGCGACGCACGCGCGATCTCGTCACGCGCGAGGGCATCTTCGCGGGTATCTCCACGGGCGCGGTGCTGCATGCGGCACTCGGCATGGCGGCCAAGGCCGTCAAGGCCGGTGAGCGTGCCGACATCGCCTTCGTGGTGGCCGACGCGGGTTGGAAGTATCTGTCGACCGGCGCGTACGCCGGTAGCCTTGATGACGCAGAGGACGCGTTGGAAGGGCAGTTGTGGGCATGAGCAGCCCCGGATATTCGGCGACGCCGACCGCGCCGAAGAAGCGGCCCGCATGGGTTGTCGGCGGCGTCACGATCGTCAGCTTCGTCGCGCTGCTGTGGCTCATCGAGCTGTGGGACTCGCTGACCAATCACCGGCTCGACAACAACGGCATCCGGCCGCTGGAAACCGACGGGTTGTGGGGCATCCTGTTCGCGCCGCTGCTGCACGCCAACTGGGAACACCTGATGGCGAATTCGGTCCCTGCACTCGTGCTGGGGTTCCTGATGACGCTCGCGGGCATGTCGCGGTTCATCTTCGCGACGGCCATCGTGTGGGTGCTCGGCGGCTTCGGGACGTGGCTGATCGGCAACATCGGCGCGCACTGCCCCTATGTCGGAGTGCGCTGCGAAGCCAACCACATCGGTGCGTCGGGCCTGATCTTCGGCTGGCTCGCGTTCCTGATCGTGTTCGGCTTCTTCACCCGAAAGCTCTGGGAGATCGTCGTCGGCGTCATCGTGCTGTTCGTCTACGGCAGCGTGCTGTTCGGCGTGCTGCCCGGCACCCCCGGGGTGTCGTGGCAGGGACACCTGTGCGGGGCCGTCGCAGGTGTGATCGCGGCCTATGTGTTGTCCGGGCCGGAGCGCAAGGCCCGTGAAGCACGCAAACGCACCGTCCAGCCGCGCCTGACCTCATGACCGATCAACTGGCACCCGTCGGGATATTCGATTCCGGCGTCGGCGGGCTCACGGTCGCACGCGCCATCATCGACCAGCTGCCCGACGAGGACATCGTCTACGTCGGCGACACCGGCAACGGGCCCTACGGACCGCTGACCATCCCGGAGATCCGCGCGCACTCCCTGGCCATCGGCGACGATCTGGTGTCCCGAGGCGTCAAGGCCCTCGTGATCGCGTGCAACACCGCGTCGTCGGCGTGCCTGCGCGACGCTCGCGAGCGGTACGCCCCCGTGCCGGTCGTCGAGGTGATCCTGCCCGCGGTCCGGCGCGCGGTGGCCGCGACGCGCAACGGACGCATCGGGGTGATCGGCACCGCGGCGACCATCGCGTCGCGCGCGTACCAGGATGCGTTCGCCGCGGCCCGCGACACCGAGGTGATCGGTGTGGCCTGCCCACGGTTCGTCGACTTCGTCGAGCGGGGCGTCACGAGCGGACGTCAGGTGCTCGGCCTCGCCGAGGGCTACCTGGAGCCCCTGCAGCGCGCCGAGGTGGACACCTTGGTGTTGGGCTGCACGCATTACCCGATGCTGTCGGGGCTCATCCAGTTGGCCATGGGACAGAACGTCACGCTGGTGTCGTCCGCGGAGGAGACGGCCAAGGATCTGTTGCGGGTGTTGACCGAGATGGATTTGCTGAAGCCGCACGAGGCGCCGCCGGCCCGGCGCGTGTTCGAAGCGACCGGTGATCCCGACGCGTTCACCACGCTCGCGGCGCGGTTCCTGGGCCCGAGTCTCGACGGGGTGCGCCAGGTGCGGCGTCACGCCGGCGCCGGAACATGATCTCCGTCGCCCAAACCGGCGATGTCTTCGCCAGGTTGACAACGAACATGGCAAGCTAGACAACGTGCGATTGACCGTCCTGGGATGCTCCGGCAGTGTTGTCGGACCGGATTCGCCAGCGTCGGGGTATCTCATCACCGCACCGGACACGGTGCCGATGGTGATCGACTTCGGTGGCGGCGTGCTCGGGGCGCTCCAGCGCTACGCCGACCCCAATTCGGTTAACGTTCTGCTCTCGCATCTGCACGCCGATCATTGCCTGGACCTGCCCGGTTTATTCGTGTGGCGGCGGTACCACCCGACACCGGCAACCACCCGCGGCGTGATGTACGGGCCGGCCAACACATGGGCCCGGCTGGGGGCCGCTTCGTCGCCCGAGGGCGGCGAGATCGACGATTTCACCGACATCTTCGACGTCCGCACCTGGGTGGACGGCGAAGCGGTCGAATTGGGCACGCTCAACGTGATGCCGCGGCTGGTGTGCCACCCCACCGAGTCCTACGGCATGCGGTTCACCGATCCGACCGGGGCGACCCTGGTCTACAGCGGGGACACCGGCTACTGCGACGCGCTGATCGACCTGGCCCGCGGCGCCGACATCTTCCTGTGCGAGGCGTCGTGGACGGATGACCCGTCGCGCCCACCGCGCCTGCACCTGTCGGGCACCGAGGCGGGCCGTGCGGCCGCCGCCGCCGGTGTGGGCGAGTTGTTGCTGACACACATCCCGCCGTGGACATCACGCGAGGACGTGATCAGCGAAGCCAAGGCCGAGTTCGACGGCCCTGTGCACGCCGTCGTGTGCGGCGAGGCGTTCGACGTCACCCGCAGCTGAGTCGTCACCGATCGTGTCGGTCCGACCCGTTAGGGTTGGCGGGTGTCCAGACGAGAAGACGGCCGTCTCGATGACGAGCTGCGCCCGGTAGTGATCACCCGCGGCTTCACCAACCATCCGGCCGGGTCGGTGCTGGTGGAGTTCGGGCAGACCCGTGTCATGTGCACCGCGTCGGTGACCGAGGGGGTTCCGCGCTGGCGCAAGGGCTCCGGGCAGGGCTGGCTGACCGCCGAATATGCGATGCTGCCCGCCGCGACCCACGACCGCTCTGACCGCGAATCGGTCAAGGGCCGGGTCGGCGGACGTACCCAGGAGATCAGCCGGCTGGTCGGGCGTTCGCTGCGCGCGTGTATCGACCTCGGCGCGCTGGGGGAGAACACCATCGCCATCGACTGCGATGTGCTGCAGGCCGACGGCGGCACCCGCACCGCGGCCATCACCGGGGCCTATGTGGCACTGGCCGACGCCGTGACGTACCTGGCCGCGGCGGGGCGCTTGTCCGACCCGCGGCCGCTGTCGTGCGCCATCGCGGCGGTCTCGGTCGGTGTGGTCGACGGCCGCGTGCGCGTCGACCTGCCGTACACCGAGGACTCCCGCGCCGAGGTCGACATGAACGTCGTCGCCACCGACACCGGCACGCTCGTGGAGATCCAGGGCACCGGCGAAGGCGCGACGTTCCCGCGGTCCACTCTGGACAAGCTGCTCGACGCGGCGCTCGGGGCGTGCGAGCAGTTGTTCGTGATTCAGCGGGAAGCGCTGGAGCTGCCGTACCCGGGCGTGCTGCCCGAGGGGCCGGCACCGAAGAAGGCGTTCGGCAGCTAGCCGGTGCGTGGGGGTGAACGACTCTGCTGACGGAAAGCCGGTCGGTCAGCTCCTCTTGGGCGGCTTGGGCGCGGTGCTGCTCGCGGCCGGACTGTGGGGTTATTTCGGTGCGCACGACAAGCTCACGGGCGGGTTCTTCGTTCTGGTCGGGGTGGTGGTCGTCGTGCTCGCCGCGTTCTACCCGCGTGTCGACAGGATCGTCGACCTCGGGCTTCTCAAGATCCCCAAGCTCAAGGCGCGCCGTGCCGAAAAACAGATCCAGCGAGGCGAGCTCGTCGCCGGAGCCAGCCTGGACGAGGCACGGAAGTCGTTGCAGGAGACGGTGTCTCAATACCACGATGCGCAGTTCGGTACCGGCTCGGTGTTGCTCGTCGAGGACGCGGTGTTCACGATGACGACGCTCACGCCCCATGAACAACATCTCGTCCACGCCGAGGTGGTTCGGATGGGCCGGCCGGATTTCCGGCCCGACCTGGATCCTCACGTCACCAGGCCCGGTGCCGGTGAGCGGCCATACCGCATGCACAGAGTGCCAGATGCCGATATCCGGCTGTGGTACCGCCAGAAGAGCGAGTCGGATCCGGACAAGCTCTATCTGGTGGTCATCGAAAAGACAGGGGAGGATCTGCGTTGACGGACCTGCTGGTGGCCAGTCGCAATCCGAAGAAACTGGCCGAATTGCGCCGCGTGCTCGACGCCGCCGGGGTGACGGGCCTGGCGCTGCTGTCGCTGGCCGACGTCGCGCCGTTCGATGAGGCGCCCGAGACCGGAGCGACGTTCGAAGAGAATGCCTTGGCCAAGGCCACTGACGGCTTCCGGGCTACCGGGCTGGCATGTGTGGCCGACGATTCCGGCATCGCTGTCGACGCGTTGAACGGCATGCCGGGCGTGCTGTCGGCGCGATGGTCGGGTGCCCACGGTGACGACGGCGCCAACACCGCGCTGCTGCTCGGGCAGTTGGCCGACGTACCGGACGAGCGGCGCGGGGCCGCGTTCGTCTCGGCGTGTGCACTGGTGTCGGAGTCGGGTTCGACGGTGGTGCGCGGGGAGTGGCCCGGGACAGTGACGCGTGAACCCCGTGGCGAGGGCGGGTTCGGCTACGATCCGGTGTTTCTGCCGGTCGGGTCATCGCGGACCGCTGCCGAACTGTCGCCCGCCGAGAAGGACGCGGAGTCCCACCGCGGCCGCGCCCTCGCATTGTTGGTGCCCGCGCTGCGTGCACTGGCCTCGGGGTAGGTTCGGCACCGGCTCACAAGCCGAAGCGGTCCTTGAGTTCCTTGGTGTTGAAGTGTTCGACGATGATGCCGAGCAGCGGGATCGTGCCCGCGAGCAGCACGCCGATGGTCTTGCCGATGGGCCAGCGAACCTTGACCGCGAGGTTGGCCGTGAACAGCAGATACACGAAGTACACCCAGCCGTGCACGATGCCGATCCAGCTCGGCGGGTTGTCGACCTGGACGATGTACTTGAGCACCATCTCGTAGCACAGCGCGATCAGCCAGATGCCCGTCGTCCAGGCCATCACGCGGTAGCCCAGCAGGGCTTTGCGGATGCTCTCGACGGGCGTGGCGACCTCGGCGTCTGATGATTCTGGTGCGGTCATTGACTGGTCCTGTCGTCGTTGTCGTTCTTGGCAAGCTCGGCGAGGTAGGCGTTGTATTCGCGCAGTGCCGGGTCGTCGTCCGATTGTGTTGCGGGCTGCGGTCTTTCGGGCAGCAGCCCGGCCGGGATCTCGGTCACCGTGTCGCGGTGTTGCGGCTCGGGAGGAGCTTCCTCGTAGCGGACGAACTTGTAGTACGCGTAGAAGCAGAACGCCGCGAACATCGGCCACTGTAGGGCGTAGCCCAGGTTCTGGAAGGTGCCCGAGGCGGACTCGTAGCGGGTCCATTGCCACCAGGCGAGTGCCAGGCAGCCGGCGGCGCCAAGACAGACCAGCGCGATGAGCGCCGGTCTCCTACGCCGTGTAGTGGACATTCATCCATGGTACGGCGCGGGACTTGAACGGCCCATTCGCGCTCACACCTTCGGGCCGATGAACTCGTCGAGGCGAGCGGTGGCAGCCTTGCGGTATACAGCGACGTCGTACTTGCTGGGGCAGGTCCATGGGATTCCGAGAAAGTCGAGCGCTGCGCAGTACAGGCCGCGAATGTCGTCAGATCGATTCGAAAAGTGATATCGGATGCTCTTGACCCCACGGTCGTCGGCGACAACGCGGCACCCGTCACTGTGGATCAAGCCCCGAACGAAGTCCTCGGGGGCCTGCTTGACGAGGTTCTCCTGCCAATGCTCCAACCGGATGGGTCTGGTGTGCTTCTTGCCCGGGCCATGTTGCGGAAGCAGGCACGGCCAGTGGTTTGAGCAGAGAGATACGTCGGCACAGTTGTCTTTGCGGCGGATAAGAGCTGCGTGCTGGCCGGGCATCAGTATGTCGAGGGCTTCACGGCAGCTGTCGATGATGCCCGGGTACTTTGAGTCGAGCGTGATCCTCAGGTGCCATGTCCGGGTGCCACGAGAGATGCAGCCGTCGCCGAGATACATGCCGAGGACGTAGCAATACGCCTTGGCGGGAATCGCAGAGAAATCATGGACGGTGCAATGCCCCGAAGAATCAGTCGTACATCTGTCTCGAACGCCGGGCTTGCACCGCCACTGCCAGACAGTCTTGCGGGGGATTCCAGTTCGGCGCGAGATTTCACAATCGTTGAGGCCGGCGGCGATGAGCATTTGCACGTTGGTGAATTCTTTGGCGGATCGCATGTAGCGTCCCCTCTCGCCGGGTGATGGCTCGACGATATTGGTGCCCTCCGACAGATGCGGAGACCTCCAGGGCGGTAGCATCGGGACGTTGCGGGCGTGATGAAATTGGCAAACATGCGGGCTTTAGGTGCCCGTGCTCGGAAGAGTTTGTGGGTTCGAGTCCCACCGCCCGCACTCAAGTCACCTGTGATCTGCAGGTGTGACGTCTCACGGTCGGCGGTCGGTCCCCGAGCCGTTGGCCGGCGCCTGCCGCAACTCGTCCCGCAGCGACGCGATCTCCGACCGCAGCTCGTTGATGTGTGCGGCCGTCGCGGCCGCGGTGGCGTTGTCGTCGTCGGCGACGCTCTGCACGATCCACGACGCGATGGTCGCGGTGATCGAACCGACCAGGCTGATCCCGCCGATCATCAACAGCGCCGCGATCACTCGGCCCGTCGTCGTCACCGGATACATGTCGCCGTAGCCGACTGTGGTGATCGTGGTGATGGCCCACCACACGGCATCGCCGAAATTGACGATGTGGGCTTCGGGGGCGTTGCGTTCGGCCTGCAGGACGGCCAGCGACGCGACGTACACCAGCAGCACCGCGCCCGAAATCGTGTAGAGGATCACCTTGCCGCGGATGGCGTTGCCGACGGCTTTCTGCATCACCCCGATGAGCACCACGAGCCGTAACAGACGAAGGGGACGCAGCAGCGGCAGCAGCACGATCGCCAGGTCGGCGAGGTGCCGCACGAACCACTGCTTGCGGTCGGGGGAGAGATACAGCCGCGCCGCGTAGTCAGCGGTGAACACCGCCCACGACAGCCAGGTGGCGAACTCGACTGCGCGGGCGCCGAACCCACGGGGCTGGACCAGTACTTCGACCGAGTACGCGGCCAGGAACACTGCCGCCACTGCCGCCAACGGCCATTCGGCGCGGTGTTCCCAATTGTCGAGGCGATCCTGCATCGTCACGTCAGAGAGTGTGCGGCACGTCGACGTGCGAGACCAGATGAACCGGCTACGCCACGCCGTCGGGCGTTCAGTCTGCGGTGACGGCGGTGGTCACTCGCACATCTACGCCCTAGCCGCAGAATCAATCGAGTGCTAGTCACCTTTCGGCGTTGAGACTGCGCTGAGGGCGTAGCGCACTCACACTTCAACGCCCTGGACGCAGAGCCATCGCCGTGACACCGCGCGCGAAAAACCGCTACCGCTCGAACTTTCCGGCCAGATACTCGGCGCGACAAGCTTTGCGCGCGAGCTTTCCGCTGGTGGTGCGGGGGATGACGCCGGCCGCCACCATGCGGACGTCGGCCACTCGCACCTGGTGCTGCCGGGACACGGCCGCGCGGACGGCGTCGACGATGGGCCCGGGTTCGGCCCGGCCGGCTCCGGCTGCGCGCTCGGCGACCACGACCAGCTCTTCACCATGGGCACCCGGCACCGAGAACGCCGCCACGTAGCCGGATCGCACAGCCCGCGAGGCCTCGCTGACGGTGGTCTCGATGTCGGTCGGATAGTGGTTGCGCCCGTCGATGATGATCATGTCCTTGATGCGGCCGGTCACATAGAGCTCGCCGTCGACGTACACCCCGAGATCGCCTGTGGCCAACCACAATCCGTTGTCGGGAACACCGTCGGCATGGCTGCCCGTGTCGAGGCGGGTCTGCAGCTTGTTGCCGAACACCCGTTGTGATTCGTCGGGCCTGCCGAAGTAGCCGCGGCCGACGTTGTTACCGTGCAGCCAGATTTCGCCGACCCGGGAGTCGGGCATCTCGTCGCCGTCGGCGCCGGCGATGACGACCCATTGGTTGGGGATCGCCCGGCCGCACGACACGTGCGCCACCGCGCCGGCGGCGTCGGCGTCGACCAGGACGGCCTGCCCGGCGTTGAGTTGCTCGCGGTCCAGATAGATCACGCTGGCAGTCTCGTCGGGCGCGATGCTGGCGACCGACAGCGTGGCCTCGGCCATCCCGTACGACGGTTTCACGGTCGTCGCGGGCAGGCCGTACGGCGCGAACGCGGTGGTGAACTCCTCGATCGAGGACATGGTCACCGGTTCGGATCCGTTGAGCAGCGTCACCACGTTGCTCAGATCGATCGACTCACCCTTGGGCGGTAGGCCGCGCTGTGCGCACAGTTCGAACGCGAAGTTCGGTGCGGCGGCCAGGGTCGGCCCGGTGGCCGATTCCTCGGCGAGGCGCTTGATCCAGCGGTATGGTCTGCGCACGAACGCCATCGGGTCCATGAGCGTTATGTGGTTGCCGCACAACGCCGGGAACATGATCATGATGAGACCCATGTCGTGATACAGCGGCAGCCAGCTGACCCCGCGGATGCCCATCTCGAGGTCGCCCGCCAGGATCATCTGCATCACATTGGTGCACACGTTGCGGTGGGTGATCTCCACGCCGGCCGGGGTGCGCGTCGAGCCCGACGTGTACTGCAGGTACGCGATGTCGTCGGTGCCGCGAGTGACTTCGGTGAACATCGGCGCCAGTGAGCCCGGAACGGCGTCCACTGCGATCATGCGAGGGCGCTCGGCGGCGGGCAGGGTGCGCAGGAAGCTGCGGACAGACTCCGATGCCGCGGTCGTCGTCAGCACCACGGCGGGTTTGGCGTCGGCAAGCACGGCCGCCAGTCGCTCGGCATGCCCGGCCAGGCTCGGCGCGAACAGCGGGACGGCGATGTTGCCGGCGTGCACGGCAGCGAAGAACGCCGCAACGTAATCGACCCCTTGCGGGGCAAGGATCGCCACCCGGTCGCCGGGCGAGGTGACCTGCTGCAGACGGGCGCCCACCGAGCACACCTGCGACCACAGGCCGTTCCAGCTCAGCTCGATGACTTGCCCGTCGGGGTCCGACGAGTAGTCGATGAAACGGTAGGACGGCGCGTCGCCGAACCGGGCCCGGTTGCGGTCGAGGAACGACGTCAGTGTCACACCTTCGGGCACCACGATGGTGCCGTCAGGGCGAACATAATCTTCGATGCTGGATTCCGCCGTTGCGACGGCAGCGGCACCGTGAGCTTCCCGACCCATGGCTCGAGAATAGTAGTGCTGCTAATTAGGGCGCCCCACCAGCCTCTATGACGGTAGTCACGCGCCAATTTTGGTGTGATCCAGATAACACCGCCGGTGGCGTCACGGGAAGCGTTGGTAGCACTGGTCGTCGTTGCCCTGCAGGCCTGAGCGGTAGGCGAGGATGCGGGTGAAGCCGGCGGGCAGCAGGGTGCCGTTGACGTCGCTGGCGGCCAGGCCGTTGGTGAGCAGGCCCGCGATGGCCTCGTCGGCGTCGCCGGGGGACAGGACGAGGTCTCCGCCGGGTTCTGCCATCTTCGCTTGCGCGACGCCTGTCAGGCAGCCTGTGCGCATCGCCGACACCGGGGTGTCTATCGCCAGCCCTTTCTCATGCTGTACGGCCAGTGCGTAGCGCGACATGAACACCGAGATCGCGGTGTTGTCGCCCTGCAGCAGTTCCTCCTGCTTCTCTTCGATCTTGGCTTTTCCCAACACTTTCAAGGCCGCGATGTCCACCGAGATGGTGTTGGTGGCGGGGCAGTATGACGCCGGCGGGCTGGCCTTGGCGTCGGGGCAGTCTTCGGGGTCGGTGGACAGCTTCGGCGCGTCGGCAGGCTGGAACGTGTCGCCCAGGATGCCCATGAGCTTTTGCAACGTGTCTTCGTTGATCTCGGTGTTCACCGGTTGCGTGTCGCCGTAGTTGTCGTACTCGAGGAAGTGGGGCAGGTCGCCCTGGCGCTCTTTGATCTCGTCCATGTCGATGGCGGCGCACTGGTCGCTGTTGCCTGCGAAGCCGACCTGAAAGGCGCTGATGCGGTCCAGCGCGGACCCGTGTCCGCGCTCGATGCCACCGCCTTCGTCCTCGGTCATGAGCGGGTCGCGGCTGTAGATGATGCCGGCCAGGACGTAGTTCAGGCCCTCGCCCGTGCTGAGCTCGAATCGCGACGACTTTCCCGCCGCGACCCACCGCATGTAGATGCCTGCGAAGCAGTCGGCCTGCTGCTCGCCCACGATGACCGGGTCCGACTTCTTGATGGTGCGGGCCTTGCGCTGGATGGCATGGCCGTATTCGTGGGCCAGGATTCCGACGATGCCCATGTCCTGGAAGTACTGCAACGCCACCGAGAACATGACGCCGCGGTCCCAGGCGATCAAATGGTCGAGGCCGCAATAGAACGCGTTGACCATCCCGACGGTGTCCTCGTCGCAGATGACGGGGCTGTCGGGATCGTCGGAGTCGTAGGACACCAACGCTGTCACCGGTTCGAACTCGCCCGGCAGGTTGGTGTAGTTCTGACTCCAGAACTCCTCGATGTCGTCGATCGCCAGGGCCGCGATCTGGTCGATCTCGCCGCCGTCGGTGTTCTCCACCTCACGCGTCGCGTCCGGCGCATCGGGTCGAAGACCGCTGTTGCCGTCGGTGACCGGGAGGCCACCAACCCGGTTGGGATCGAACAGCATTGACGTCGCGCGGCCTTTGACCACGGTGGTGCCGCAGCCGGCCAGCAGGATCGCGCAGCAGGCGATGGCGAGCAGCGACACCGTGTGGCGGATCGGCCCGCGGTTACCGGCCACCCGGAACCTACCTGGGTCCGTCGACTGCATACGTGCCTTCGTCATCGGTGAACTCCACGTTGACGTTGCGGGTGGTGCCGTTGATCTCCACCTGGCAGGTGAAGCTCTTGTTCGTTTCGACCTCAGGGTTCTTGCCGTCATTGCACGTGACCGCCGTGACGTCGTTGGACCCGTAGCCGTTGATCGGGTCGCTCAGAATCTCCTGCACCCCGGCTTCGGCCTGTTTGACGTCGAGTTCCTTGCCGCTGCCCATCAGGCTCCAGGCCAGCAGGCCTCCGCCCACGATGAGCACCGCGACAACGGCCAGGCCACCGATCAACAACCACTTCGATGACGACTTCGGCTTTTGCGGCGTCCCGCCGTAGCCCTGGTAGGGCTGTTCGGGCTGTGAGGGATACGGCTGTGAGCCGGAATATCCTTGTGCCTGAAAGGGATTGGCGGTCCCCGGCTGGTTGGAGCCGCCTTGCCAGGGAGTCTGGGCAGGGGTGGGGGATCCGTACGATCGTTGTGGCGCGCCGTACGGGTTGTGCTGAGCCGGTGGCGCACTCGGCGGATTCGGATTCCAGTACGGCCCGTCGCCGCGGCTCGGCTGCGCGGGTTGTCCCGGCGTGTCCCCCGGTGCAGGCGATGCGCCACCTGGTCGAGCCCACCAGGGCTGGGGGTCGGTCATGTGATCTCCTTGCGTCCGGCGCGGTGGTGGCGTGAGTAGCTCATGGGAAGCGTTGATAGCACTGTTCGGCGTCGCCTTGAAGGCCCGAGCGGTAGGCGAGGATCCGCGTGAACCCGGCAGGCAACAGGGTGCCGTTGACGTCGGCGGCAGCCAGGCCGTTGGTGAGCAGACCCGAGATTGCCTCGTCCGCGTCACCCGGGGACAGGGTCAGATCCCCGCCGGGCTCGGCCATCTTTGCCTGCCCGACGCCCGTGAGGCAGCCCGTGCGCATCGCGGCGACCGGAGTGTCGAGCGTCAGCCCTTTTTCGTGTTGGATCGCCAGGGCATAGCGCGAGGTGAGCACTGAGATGGCGGTGTTGTCGCCCTGCAGCAGCTCCTGCTGCTCGTCCTCGTTCTTGGCCTCGGCCAGAACCTGTAGCGCGGGAAGATCCACCGTGATGGTGTTGGTGGCGGGGCAGTATGACGCCGGCGGGGAGGCCTTGGCGTCGGGGCAGTCGGCGGCGTCGGTGCTCAGCGTGGGCGGGTCCGACGGCGAGTAGATCTTGCCCAGCACGTCCATGAGGCTCTGCAGCGTTTTCTCGTCGAGTTCGGTGTCGACGGGCTGGGTGTCACCGTAGCTGTCGTATTCGAGGAACTTCGGCAGGTCGCCCTGACGCTTCTTGATGTCCTCCAAGTCGATGGCCGCGCATTGGTCGACGTTTCCTGCGAAGCCGATCTGGAAGGCGCTGATGCGGTCGAGCGCCGAGCCGTGGGCGTTACCCCGGGCCTTCGCGGCCCGTTCGGTCTTGAGCTGATCGCGGATGTAGAGCAGGCCCGCGAGGACGTGACTGAGACCGTCGCCTGTGCTGAGTTCGAACCGTTTGGAGTGGCCGGCGGCGACCCAGCGCAGGTAGACCCCGGCGAAGCAGTCGGCCTGCTGTTCGGCCACGATGACGGGTGCCGAATCGTCGAGGATGCCGCTGTTGTATTGGATGGCGTGGCCGTACTCGTGCGCCAGCACGCCGACGAGGGCCATCTCGCCGAAGAACTTCGAAGCACCGGGAACGAGGACACCGCGGTCCCATCCGATCAGATTGTCTTCCAGGCAGAAGAACGCGTTGACCAACCCGGCGGTGCTCTCGCCGCACACCTCGGGCGAGTTCGGATCGTCGGAGTCGTAGGACACCAGGGTCTCGACGGGTTCGAACGGTTTCGGCAGCGAGCTGTCGTTCTCTTTCCAGAACTCCTCGATGTCGTCGATCGCCAGCAGCACCATGTTGTCGATGTCGCCGCCGTCGGAGTTCTCCGCGGTCCGCATCGGTTCGGGCGCGTTGGGGCGCAGCCCGCTGTTGCCGTCGGTGACGGGCAACCCGCCGACCCGGTTCGGGTCGAACAACATCGACGTCGCGCGCCCGTGCACCACGGTGCCGCACGCCGTCAGCAGGACCGCACAACACATGATGACAAGCCACCGGCAAAGTCCCCGACCCGTCAACTGCCCCCGCCTCTCCGACACGGTGCGATTGCGCGGCCTGGCGGCAGCGCGGTGAACCAAGTATCCCAGTATCGCCGGGCTGAGCCGATCACGTGATTCGTTCGGAGGTGACAGCTCATGCCGGAGTCGGCACGGCTGGTATGGGCCGCGTCACAAAGTGACCTGTGGTCACAATCACCTCGTTTCTGGTTGCGCCAGTGGTCATTTCGGGACCAGAATCAAGATCGTGAAGTCTGGAATCATTCCAGAAAATATGAGCGATGGGATATGTTGCGATGGCACTTTTGACGATTGGCGATCAGTTTCCGCAGTACGACCTGACTGCGGTGGTGGGCGGAGATCTGTCCAAGGTCAACGCCCAGCAGCCCGATGACTACTTCACCCGCGTCACCAGCACGGACCACGACGGCAAGTGGCGGATCATCTTCTTCTGGCCCAAGGATTTCACCTTCGTGTGCCCGACCGAGATCGCCGCATTCGGCAAGCTCAACGAGGACTTCGAAGACCGTGACGCCAAGGTGATCGGCGTGTCGGTCGACAACGAGTTCGTGCACTTCCAGTGGCGCGCCCAGCACGAGGATCTCAAGAAGCTGCCGTTCCCGATGGCCTCGGACCTCAAGCGGGAGTTGTCGCTGGCAACCGGTGTACTGAATGCCGACGGCGTGGCCGACCGGGCCACCTTCATCGTCGACCCGAACAACGAGATCCAATTCGTGTCCGTGACGGCCGGTTCGGTGGGCCGCAACGTCGACGAGGTGCTGCGGGTGCTCGACGCGCTGCAGTCCGACGAGCTGTGCGCGTGCAACTGGCGCAAGGGGGATCCGACGATCGATGCCGGCGACCTGCTGGCCGAGGCGGTGTGACCGTGAGCGTCGACAACATCAAGGAAGCGCTGCCCGAGTACGCGAAGGATCTCAAGCTCAACTTCGGCAGCATCGTGAAGTCCACCGAGCTCACCGAGCAGCAGCTGTGGGGTGCGCTGGTGGCCACGGCGGCGGCCACCAAGTCGCCGCAGTTGCTGAAGGAGATCTCCGAGGACGCCCTCGACGTGCTGAGTGAGGAGGCCTATCACGCCGCACTCGGGGCAGCATCGATCATGGGGATGAACAACGTCTTCTACCGCACCAAGGGGCAACTCGACGGGCGGTACGACGACCTGCGCGCGGGGCTGCGGATGAACATCATCGCCAACCCGGGCGTGCCGAAGACCGACTTCGAGCTGTGGTCGCTCGCGGTCTCGGCCATCAACGGTTGCGGGCATTGCCTGGCCGCGCACGAGACGGTGCTACGCGACGCCGACGTGTCGCGCACGGCGATCTTCGAGGCCATCCGGCTTGCGTCGATCGTCTCCGGTGTGGCCCAGGCGCTGCTGACCGCGGACACGCTGGCCACCGTCTGACAGGTAAGCCTCCGAAAGAGGCTCATCCGCATAGCCAGACAGGTAAACTCGCCTCTCGCGAACCGAGAGGCGAGTTTTCTGTTGACGTCACCGAAGAGGCACCCCAGCGTCAACCCCCACTGTGCGCAAGGCGATCGCCGGCGCCTCGATCGCCAATGCGGCGGAGTGGTTGGACTTCGCGATTCGGATCAGCAACATGCCACGATGAAGCCGTGAGTGCCAAGGGAACGCCCCGCCCGGGCGGAGCCGCTGTCGGCCCCCGTCCGACAAAGGCCGACGTGGCCAGGCTCGCCAAGGTCTCGACCGCGACCGTCAGCTACGTGCTCAACAATGTTTCCGGGCAACGCATCTCGGAGCAGACCCAGCGGGCGGTGCGCGATGCGGCCGCACAGCTCGGCTATCGCCCCAACCTGGCCGCGCGCAACCTCGCGGTCGGTGGCAGCGGAGTGGTGCTCTACATCGTCGGCAGGCTCGCGTTGGGCAATCTGCCCATCGAGGTCGGCAGCCGGCTCACCACGGCGTTGGCTCGCCATGGAATCGTGTTGTCGCTGCAGTTCGAAACCGACGACGACCGCAACGTCGTCGATGCCATCGCCGACCTGAATCCGATGGCCGTCACCAGTACCTTTCCGCTTTCGGGTAACGCGCTCGCAGCGGCAACCGCCGCGGGCATACCCCAGATCCATCTCGGCAGTTCGCAATTGCACTCGATCGGCGCACTGGACCGCAGTATCGGTGAGATGCGCGTCGAGTACCTCACGGGCCGCGGTCACACCCGATTGGCGTTCGCCTACACCACGGATGAGGAATTGCGACCGCTCGGCGACTACTGGTTGGTCGGGCTGCGCGCGGCCGCGCAACGGCGGGCACTGCCCGAGATCGCGCTCGCCAGCTTCGCCGCCGACGGCTCAAACGCCGCCGAGATCGTCACCGACTGGGCCTCGGCCGGCGTGACCGCGGTGTGCGCGCAGAGCGACGAAACCGCGTTCGTGGTGTTGCACGGCCTGCGGCAGGCGGGCCTGCGATGCCCGCAGGACATGGCGGTCATGGGCGTGAACGCGACCGAGTTGGGTGCCGTCAGCGCCCCGCCGCTGACCTCCGTGGCGTTCGACGCCAAGGCCATCGTCGACGTCGCGGTTGCCGCCATGATGTCCGAGCTGGGGTATCCCGCTGAGCAGGAAACGAGCGCCGCGGCCGTCGCGAGGCTGGTTGAGCGCGAATCCACCTGAGCTTCAAGGCGCGCGGTCGGATCGCGCCACGTACTTACGCGCATAAGCATCCGCGTGTAAACTCCGCTCTCGGACACAGAGAGGTGGATTTCCGTGACAGCCAGCGCGACCCAAAGTGTGTACTTCGACCCCTACGACGTCGCGATCAACGCCGATCCGTACCCGACGTTCGCCCGGCTCCGTGACGAGTCGCCGCTGTACTACAACGAGCAGTACGACTTCTATGCGCTGAGTCGGTTCGCCGACGTGAACAAGGGCCTCGTCGATCACGAGACGTTCAGTTCGGCGCGTGGCGCGATCATCGAACTGATCAAGGCGAACATCGACATCCCCTCCGGTGCCCTGATTTTCGAGGATCCGCCGATCCATGACATCCACCGCAAGCTGCTGGCCCGAATGTTCACGCCGCGCAAGATCAATGCGCTGGAATCCAAGATCCGGGAATTCTGCGCACAGTCGCTGGATCCGCTGGTCGGCGCGGGACAGATCGACTTCATCAAGGATTTCGGCGCGATCATGCCGATGCGCGTGATCAGCGCGCTGCTGGGAATCCCCGAGGACGACCAGGAGATGATCCGCGACCACGGCAACGAACAGTTGCGCACGGAAGCCGGCAAGCCGATGAAGGCCGCCCGGGAAGGCCTCGTCGACGGGTCGATCTTCGAGACCTACATCGATTGGCGCAAGGACAATCCGTCCGACGACATCATGACCGACCTGCTCCATGTCGAGTTCACCGACGAGCACGGCGTCATCCGCAAGCTCACGCGGGAAGAACTCCTGATCTACCTCAACGTGGTGGCCGGTGCCGGTAACGAGACCACGACCCGGCTGATCGGTTGGGCGGCAAAGGTGCTCGCCGAGCATCCGGATCAACGCCGTCAGCTGGTGGAGAACCCTGGCCTGATCCCGCAGGCCATCGAGGAGCTCCTGCGCTTCGAGCCGCCCGCCCCGCATGTCGCGCGGTATGTGACCCGTGACGTCGAGTTCTATGGCCAGACCGTGCCCGAGGGCAGCGTGATGATGATGCTGATCGGCGCGGCGGTGCGCGACAGCCGCCAATTCCCGCCGGACGGTGAGGTTTTCGACATTCACCGAGAGCAGCGCCAGCACCTGGCCTTCAGTGTGGGCACCCACTACTGTCTCGGCTCGGCACTCGCCCGGCTCGAAGGCCGCATCGCGCTGGAAGAGATGCTCAAGCGTTTCCCGGAGTGGGAGGTCGACCTGGAAAGCGCCGTGTTGTCACCGACTTCGACCGTCCGCGGGTGGGATTCGATGCCGGCCCTGATCCGATGACCGATGCGCTGGCCGAGCCCATCGGTTAGCCGGTATAACCAAAATCGCCCGCGGCGGCCCACCGAGCACCTAACCTGTCCGCCATGACAGGTGTGGTGGTGACAGGTGCAGCGTCGGGTATCGGGCGGGCCAGCGCAGAGGCGCTGATCGCCGACGGACGGCGGGTTTCTTTGTGGGACATCGCTCCCGAGGTTCGCGCCGTGGCCGAAGGGCTGGGCATGCCGTCGACGGTGATCGATGTGTGTGACACCGGTGCGCTCTCGGCGGCGGTCGAGGAGACCGCCCGGGAACTCGACGGCATCGACGGCCTCGTCCACGCTGCGGGCCGGGTGATCCCGGAACCGGTGGGCACCTATACGGAGGAGTCCTGGGACGCGGTGCTCGACGTCAACCTGCGCGCACAAGCGCTGTTGGTGCAGTTTCTCCTGCCGTACTTGGAGAAGTCGGCGAGTGAGGGTGCCTCGCCTGCGGTGGTGGGTATTTCCAGCATCGAAGGTCTGGCGGCCAACCCGTTCATTCCGGCGTACTGCGCGTCGAAGGCCGGTCTGCTGGGTATGACGCGATCGATGGCGGCCCAGTTGGGCCCGTCGGGAATCCGTGTCAACGCGGTGTGCCCGGGCTTCATCCACACCCCGATGCTGCAAATCGCCTTGGACGTCGAGGAGGTCCGCACGAGCTTCGAACAGGCGGCGCCCCTGGGCCGGCTCGGCCGGCCCGACGAGATCGGGGCCGCCGTGGCGTTCCTGATGTCGCCGAAGGCGTCGTTCATCACCGGCACCCAGCTCGTCGTGGACGGAGGAGTGACCAGCCGGCACGCGTGAGGCGTGGGCGGGGCTCCGCGCCGGTGCTAGTCGCTGGCGGGAAGCGGCTTGGCCTCTTTGAGGCTCAGCGCGGTGGTGCCCACCGACAGGGTTCCCGCGCCGGCTTTGGTCACCAGTACCTCTGCGCCGGCGTCGTCGACGTAACGTTTGCCCATCAGGTTTCCGCCGGCGTAGGCCGGGTCGAGGGTCGCGGCCGGATCCTTTTCGGCATCGAGGGCGATCATCGCGACTCCGCCTGCGCGTAGGTCGTCGAGGCTTTCGGCGCTGCGCACCACGATCACCTGGGTATCGCACACCTGGCTCTGCAGGCGGGTGCCGTTCTTGATCATGCGGACTCCTTCGAGATCGGCTGCAGTTCGTCGACAAGCTGGCGGCGCAGCACTTTTCCGGTGGCATTGGTGGGCAGTTCGTCCCGGAAGACCACCCGGTCGGGTGTGCGCGAACCCCGCAGCTGCTTACGCACATGGTCGCGCAACGCGTCGGGGTCGGGAGAGGCGCCCTCGGCGGGCACCACGACGGCGACGATGATCTGGCCCCACTGCGGATCGTCCGGCCCGACGACGGCCACCTCGCGCACTTCGGGATGCTCGACGAGCACATCTTCGATCTCGGCCGGGGCGATGTTCTCGCCGCCCCGGATGATGGTGTCGTCGGAGCGTCCGCCGATGAAGAGGTAGCCGTCACCGTCAAGCATCGCAACGTCTTTGGTGGGGAACCAGCCTTCGGCATCGAGCACTGAACCGATGTCGGTGTAACGGCCGGAGACCTGCTCGCCCCGCACGAACAGTTCGCCGGTCTCGCCGGGCCCCAGCACGGTCCCGTCGCCGGCGCGGATCTGCACTTCGACGCCGGGGACCACCTGGCCTACCGACCCGAGCCGGCGCGCCACCGCGGCATCGTCGGCGGCCAGCGCGGCCCGGTGGTCATCGGGGCCGAGAACCGCAATGGTGGAACTGGTTTCGGTAAGGCCGTAGGCGTTGACGAAGCCCACGCCGGGCAGCAGCTGCAGCGCCTTGCGCACCAGCGGCATGGCCACCTTGGAGCCGCCGTAGGCGAGGCTGCGCAGCGTCGGCAACTCCGCGCCGGTGGCCTCCAGCACGCTGACGATGCGATCGAGCATGGTCGGCACCACGGTCGCGGACGTGACGCCTTCTGCCCGCACCAGATTCACCCACCGCGAGGCGTCGAATGATCGTAGGTACACCATCTTGCGGCCGGCGTAGAGGTTTGACATGGCCGCGCTCACACCTGCTATGTGATACGGCGGGACGCAGATCAACGCCGCGTCTTCTTCTGCCGCCGACCCGAATTCGACTGTGCCGGTGATGTAGCTGGTGAGGTTGTTGTGCGTGAGCTCGACGGCCTTGGGGCGTGAGGTGGTGCCCGAGGTGAACAGCACGACGGCGACCGCGTCGGGGTCGGCGAACTCGGCCGCGGGTTCAGCGGTGCGGGCGGCGGCCAGGAACTCGTCGGAGGTCATGACCTGCTTGCCGGCTCCCACCACCACCTCGGTGTAGTCGGTGTCGACGACGACCAAGGGCTCGGGCAGCCGGTCGATCAGCTCGTGAAGGCCGTCCTTGCTGAGCCGGTAGTTGAGCGGCGTGAACGGCACGCCGGCGCCGGCCGAGGCGAACAGCAGCAGGGGCAGCAGTGCGCCTCCGGTTCCGACGTACACCACGTGCTGGGCGCCGGTGCCGGTGATGACGCCGGCACCGCCGGCGGCCAGAGTGCTCAGTTCTCCCGCGGACAGCCGGATGTCGTCGGACACCACGGCTGTGCGGTCCGGGTTGCCAGACGACGCCATCTCGAGCAGCAGTGAAATACTCATTGGCCCTGTCCAGGTGCATCGATGAAGAGGTCGATGATCGGCGTCTCCCCGCCACCGTATCGGGACAGGTCGTCGACACCCGCGGCGGTGAGCACCTCGGCGTCGACGAAGCAGCGGCCGGTGACCTCGCGCGGCGAACGCGACAGGATCTCGGCCGCCGCGTCGGCCATGATCTCCGGGCTTCGGGACGCGGCCAGCATCTCCTCGCCGCCCGCACCGTTGGCGACTGCGGCGGTCGCGATGTAGGTCTCGGGCCACAGGCAACTGAACCCGATTCCGGTATCGGCATATTCGGCGGCCCAGCCCAGTGACAGCAGGGTCATGCCGTATTTCGACAGCGTGTACGAGGGATGCGCGCCCAGCCAGTACGGGTTCAGGTTCAACGGCGGGGCCAGCGTCAGCACGTGTGGGCAAGCGGATTTGCGCAGCTGCGGCAGCGCCGCCTTGGTGAGCAGAAAAGTACCCCGGACATTGATGTCCATCATCAGGTCGAACTTCTTGGCCGGCAGCGACTCGGTGGGGTCGGTGGCGATGGCGCTGGCGTTGTTGACCACGATGTCGACGCCGCCGAAGTGCTCGACGGCGGTCTCGACAGCACGTGCGACGTCGTCCTCCTTGCGAACGTCGCCGACCACGGCGACTGCCTTGCCGCCTGCGGCCTCGACATCGGCGACGGCCGTGTGCACCGTGCCGGGGAGTTTGGGGTGTGGTTCGGCGGTCTTGGCCAGCAGCACCACGTTGGCGCCGCGGCGGGCCGCGCCCAAGGCAATCGCCAGGCCGATACCCCGGCTGCCGCCCGACACGACCAGCGTCCGGTCGCTGAATGACTCCTGCTGGCTGGACATGCGCCTCCTCGTCGGATGCGGCAGCGAGCGCGCGCAACCGTATCAGAATGGTATTGCCATTCTCCTTTTTAGCAAGTCTCGTAATCATACGGCGTCGCTGCCGGTGATTCGGGTTCACCAGACTGTTCGCGCCCGTTGGTGTGCTGCGTCGCTGGATGGCCGCGTCGGCTCCGAGCCTGCACACACCCACTATTTCCCTTCATCGGTATTGGCATTCTCATTTTCTGCAAGTACGTTATCCAGTGATGAACGACGACGTACAGACTCCCTCGGGCATCCCGCTGGCGCCCGTGTACGGGCCGGGCGACCGTGCCGGGGATCCGCCCGCGCCGGGCAGCTATCCCTTCACGCGCGGCAACTTCGCCTCTGGCTATCGCGGCAAGACCTGGACGTTTCGGCAGTACTCGGGCTTCGGAACCGCCGAAGAGTCCAACCGCAGGTACCGGTACCTCCTCGACCAGGGCGGCACCGGGTTGTCGGTCGCGCTCGATCTGCCCACCCAATGCGGCTACGACTCCGACGACGACGAGTACGGCGAAGAGGTCGGCCGGGTCGGGGTGGCGGTGGACTCCTTGGCTGACGCCGAGATCCTGTTCGACGGCATACCGTTGGACAAGATCAGCACGAGCTTCACGATCAACGGCACGGCCGCGATCCTGCTGGCCTTCTACGTGGCCGCGGCGGAGAAGAAGGGGGTGCCGCGCGAGAAGCTCACGGGCACAATCCAGAACGACATCCTCAAGGAGTACGCGTCGCGCGGCACCTGGATCTGGCCGCCCGAGCCGTCGCTTCGGCTGATCGCAGACACCATCGAGTTCTGTGCGGAGGAGGTGCCGCGCTTCAACGCGATCTCGGTGGCCGGGGCGCACTTCCGCGACGCCGGGGCCAACGCTGTGCAGGAGATGGCGTTCACGCTCGCCGACGGCGTGACGTACTGCGACACCGTCGTCGAGCGCGGCCGCATGAGCATCGACAAGTTCGCGCCGCAGATCTCGTTCTTCTTCTACACCCACGGTGATTTCTTCGAGGAGATCGCGAAATACCGTGCGGGCCGGCGTCGTTGGGCGACCATCGTGCGGGAGCGTTACGGCGCGATCACCGACAAGGCCTCGATGTTCCGGTTCGGCTGTGTGTCCGGGGGAGCGTCGCTGTACGCGCCGCAGGCGCAGAACAACCTGGTGCGGGTGGCGTACGAAGCCATGGCCTCGGTACTCGGCGGGGTGCAGTCGATGTTCACCGCCGCGTGGGACGAGCCGTTCGCGCTGCCCAGCGAGGAATCCGCGACGCTCGCGCTGCGCACACAGCAGATCCTGGCCTACGAGACCGGCGTGACCAAGGTGGCCGACCCGCTCGGTGGCTCCTACTTCGTCGAGGCGCTCACCGACGCCACCGAGGCCAAGATCATCGACATCATGGCTGACCTGGATACGCACGGCGGCATGGTGCAGTGCATCGAGGACGGCTACCTGCAGGGCCTGATCGCCGACGAGGCGTTCAAGATCCACCTCGACGTCGAAACGGGACGCCGGGTTGTCGTAGGGGTGAACAAGTTCGCCGTCGACGAACCTGCGCCGGAGATCGCGACGTACGAGCTCGACGCCGAGGGGCGCGATCTCCAGCTCAAGCGACTTTCGAAAGTCAAGGCCGAGCGTGACGGCGTCGCGGTCAAAGAAACCCTGGCCGCGTTGGCCCGGGGCGCCGAGGGTGACGACAACCTGATGCACAGGTTGATCGACTGCGCCAATGCGTATTGCACAGTGGGGGAGATGGTGTCGACCTTGAAGTCGGTGTGGGGCGAGTTCCGGCAGCCGGTGGTGTTCTGATGGCGACTCGCGTTCTGGTCGCCAAGCCCGGTCTCGACGGGCATGACCGCGGCGCCAAGATCGTCGCCCGCACACTGCGCGACGCCGGATTCGAGGTGATCTACACCGGTATCCGGCAGCGCATCGAGGACATCGTGTCGATCGCGCTGCAGGAAGACGTTGCGCTGGTGGGGCTTTCGATCCTGTCCGGTGCCCACGTCGCGCTCACCACGCGCACCGTCGAGGCATTGCGGGCGGCTGATGCCGGGGACATCGCGGTGGTCGTCGGCGGCACCATCCCACAGTCCGACGTGCAGAAGCTCCTGGATGCCGGTGCGGCAGCGGTGTTCCCGACCGGAACCTCCCTCGACACGTTGGTAACCGATGTCCGGGCCCTGACAGAAAAGGTTTCAGGCTGATGAGGCTGGGTGTGATGATCGGGGCCGAGCGCGGTGACATGGCCCGCAAAGTCTCCAAGCTGGTCTCCGACATCCGGTGGGCCGAGTCGGCAGGCCTCGACAGTGCGTGGATGCCGCAGGTGCCCAGTGATTTCGATGCGCTGACCATGGTGTCGTTGATGGCCGCGCACAGCTCGACGATCGAGCTCGGAACCGCGGTGGTTCCGTTGCAGGCACAGCATCCGATTGCACTGGCGCGCCAGGCCTTGTCGACCCACGCGGTCGCCGATGGCCGGCTGGCACTGGGTGTCGGGCCGTCGCACCACTGGATCGTCCGGGACATGCTGGGCCTGCCGTACGAGAAACCGGCTGCCTACACGCGTGACTATCTGGAGGTACTGGCGGCCGCGCTCGCCGGTCCGGGTCCGGTCGACGTGGAGAACGACACGTTCACCGTGCACAATCCGACGGTGCTCGGCGCCGACCCGCCGATGCCCGTGCTGGTTGCGGCACTGGGACCGGTGATGCTGCAGATCGCAGGCGAGTCGGCCGACGGCACGGTGTTGTGGATGGCCGACGAGAAGGCCATCGGTGAGCACATCGCTCCCAAGATCACCAAGTCCGCCGCAGCCGCGGGCCGCCGGGCGCCGCGGATCGTGGCCGGAATCCCGGTCTGCCTGTGTGCGAATTCGGAGATCGAGGCCGCCAAGGATCGCGCAAACCGGATTCTGGCGGAGGCCGAAACCTCACCCAACTACCAGCGTCTGCTGGATCGCGGCGAGGCCCGAAACGTCGGAGACCTGTGCGCGGCCGGCGACGAAGACGCGATCCTGGCGCGGTTCGAGAAGTTCGCCGACGCCGGGGTGACGGACCTGTCGGTGCGGCTG
Source organism: Mycolicibacterium mageritense (assembly GCF_010727475.1). Lineage (NCBI taxonomy): Bacteria > Bacillati > Actinomycetota > Actinomycetes > Mycobacteriales > Mycobacteriaceae > Mycobacterium > Mycolicibacterium mageritense. The sequence goes on along the minus strand of NZ_AP022567.1, from coordinate 143,042 downwards.
CTGCCCATCGGGGAGACCCGAGACGAGCTGATCGCGTCGAAGTACCGGACGCGTGAGGCGATCGCCGAGCTCGCCAAGGCGCTGCGATGACTGCCCCGCTGGCCGGCATCCGCATCATCGAGGTCGGCGTCATGCTGGCCGGTCCGTACGCCACGATGATGCTCGCGGACCTGGGTGCCGAGGTGATCAAGGTCGAGCCGCCCGGTGGCGAGATCTCGCGGCAGGTGGGCGACAGCTATTTCGCGAGCCTCAACCGCGGTAAGCGCAGCCTGTGCCTGGACCTGGCTTCAGCGGCGGGGCAGGCGAAACTCGGCGAACTGGTCACTGATTCGCATGCGCTGTTGGTAAACATGAAACCGTCGGTGATCCGGAAACTTGGCCTCACCTACGAAAAGCTTCGGACCTTCAATCCCGAGATCGTGTGTGTCGCGATGACGGGCTTCGGATTGGACGGCGGCGATGACCCGGCATTCGATTACGTGATCCAGGCGGCCACCGGGGTCGCTGCGATGACCGGCGACCCGGACGGCCCACCGACACTGCCGGGCTATTCGTCCGCGGACAACTCGACGGGCCTGACCGCGGCGCTTGGACTGCTGGCGATGATCGTCGCCGGACGGGGCGGGCAGGTCGACGTCTCGTTGCGCGATGTCATGCTGTCGCAGCTGAACTACCGCGCGTCGGCGTACCTCAACGACGGCACCGAGCCATGTCGTCATCCCTACGGCGCGCATTCCTATTACGTTCCCGCTCAGCTCTTTCCGACCGCCGAGGGTTATCTCGCGTTGTTCGTGACGCACGACGGGTTCTGGAGATCTTTCGCACACGAGGCCGGCATCGACGGTTTCGAGACCATGGCCGAACGGGCCGCGCGGCGTGACGAGGTTTTGCGCGTGGTCACGGCCGCTCTGGCGAGTGGTACCGCAGCAGGCTGGGAATCGCGCCTCAAGCCGCTCGGTATTCCGGCCGCCGCGGTCCGGACGCTGCCCGAGGCGCTCTCAGCCGTGCCCGAGATCCTTGTCACCGCAGGCGACTTCCGGTTGGTGGGCAGCCCGATCCACGTGGCGGGCTACACACCGCACTACCGGCCTGCGCCCGCGTTCGACGAATTGTCCCGCCGCCATGCCGATGCGTCCGTTCAGTCCTCGTCGTAGGACACCGTCACCGAGTCGCAGTCCGGGACGGCCTGACACGTCAGCACGTAACCGTCGGCGACCTCGTCGTCATCGAGCGCATCGTTCACCCGCATGGTTGCGGTGCCTTCCAGAAGCTTGGCCATGCATGTGCCGCAATTGCCCGCCTCGCAGGAGAACGGCGGAGTCATCCCCGCGCGCCGCGCGCTCTCGAGCAGTGTCTCGTCTTGCCTGCGCGGCACGGACGCCTGCTCGCGCTCGAACACGATCGTCACCTTGCCGCCGGTTTCGCCTGCGGCCATCGGTTCTGCAGTCATGAGGCTCCCTGAGCAAGTGCGTTCTGATATTGAGAGAATAGCATTCTCTATTAATGATAGTATCTTCTCGGTGTGGTTGGCGACGGGTGCGTGATGGGTGGTGATTCGTGACCGAGGCGGCCGTCCGCAGCTCCGTTGCCCTCGCATTCGGGGATCGCGGGTACACGCTCGACGAACTCGACGCGCTGGCCGGCGGAATGGCCACGACGCTTTCGTGTCGCGGGGTGAACCCGGGTGATCGTGTGGCGGTCATGTCTTCGAACCGCCCGGAGTTCGTCGTGGCACTGCGGGCGATCTGGGGTCTGGGGGCCGCGGCCGTGTTGATCAGCCCCGCGTGGAAAGCGGCCGAGGTGGCACATGCGCTCGCGCTGACCGCGCCGGCCCACGCGGTGGGGGACCATGAGGTACTGGCGGCGCTCATGCCGATGGTGCATCTGGACGAGCCGGTCATTCCCGCGCGGCGGCGGTTCGATGTGCCCGCGCCCGATGCCGACGCCTTGTTGGTGTTCAGTTCGGGCACCACAGGCCTGCCGAAAGCGGTCCGGCACACCCACGGCGGGTTCGCGGCCGCGATCCGGCACTGGCGCGACGCCCTGGGGCTCACGGCGAACGATCGCATGCAGATCATGACGCCGCCTTCGCACATTCTCGGCCTGCTCAACATCGCGACGGTGCTCGACACCGGCGCATGGATGCGGTTGCACCGGCGCTTCGACGTCGAGACCATGCTGCGGCACATCGAATCCGACCGCATCACGATCGAAATGGCCGTGGCGCCGATCGCCTTGGCGCTGGCCGCGCACCCCGGATTGGAGGGTTACGACCTTTCGTCGCTGCGATATGTCATGTGGTGCGCGACGCCTGTGACCCGTACCGTCGCCGACGCGGTCAGCGAACGCACCGGGCTCCGCTGGCTCACCGCCTACGGCACCACCGAATTGCCTGTCATCGCGTGCAATCCGCTTTCGGGCACCCGCATCGACACCGTCGGCATCCCGGCCCGCGGAGTCGACGTGCGGATCGCCGGTGACGGAGAGATCCAAGTGCGGTCGGACTCGGTGATGGCGGGCTACCTGCCCGAGGACGCGACGGCCGAGGCCTTCCGCGACGGGTGGTACCGCACGGGTGACGTCGGCTTCCTCGATGACGACGGCTTCCTGCACATCACCGACCGGGCGAAGGAGATGGTCAAGGTCCGGGGCTTCCAGGTGGCGCCTGCCGAGGTCGAGGCGGTGCTGCACGGGCATCCGGCGGTGGTGGACTGCGCGGTGTTCGGCGAACCCGACCCGGTCGACGGGGAAGCCGTCGTCGCGGCCGTAACCACAAGTGCCGCAGTGCGGCCCGAAGAACTCATCGGACTGGTCGGTGAGCGGCTGGCGTCGTACAAGAAGCCCGCGCGCGTGGAGTTCGTACCCGAGATCCCCCGACTCCCTTCCGGAAAGGTGTTACGACGAGTGCTCAAGGAGCGGCATGGACGTCCGTCTGACGGCTGAACAACAGCAGCTGCGAGAAGCCGCGGCGAAACTGGCCGATGATCTGGGACCGGGGTCGGTTGCCGAACTCGCCGATGAACGGCGGGTGGCCCGGCTGGAGAGCACGGTGGCCGCGACCGAGTGGCGCACGCTGCGGTCTGACGGTGCCTCCGGTGTCGAAGTGGCCGTCGTCGCTGAGGAATTCGGGCGCGGTCTCGTCGACGTGCCGTTCCTCGGCCCGGTGCTCTCCGATGACCTGGCCCGCAGGCTCGGGCACGCCGTGACCGTGGGTGGCGCCGAGGCCGCGCCGGCTGGTGTTGATCTCACCCGCAGTACGGTCGGTGTCGTCGAATCTCCTTCGCAATTACACGAACTCAGCGCCGACGAGGCACTGCGCTGGCAGGCCCTGGCAGTGGCGTCGACGAGCGCGGACATCGTCGGTGCCGCGCGTGGCGCTCATGCTCTGGCTGTCGACTATGCGAAAGTCCGCGAGCAGTACGGTTCGACGATCGGCTCGTACCAGGCCATCGCACATCTGCTTGCCGAGGGCCTGGCGCTGATCGAAGGCTCGATCAGCGTGCTGCGCCACGCAGCCTGGGCCGTCGACGAGCTTCCGGCCGCCGAGGCGGTTCGCGCCGCGCGGATCGCCAAGGTGTACTGCGCGCGCGCCGCGCGCACGGTCTGTGAGACCGCGATCCAGGTCCACGGCGGCATCGGCAACACCTGGGAATGCCTGGCGCACGTGTACCTGCGGCGCGTACTGACCGCCACCGCGTTGTGGCCCGTTGGACTGGAGGACATCGATCTTGGATTTTCGTGATTCGCCCGAGGAAGCGGCGTTCCGGGACCGGCTGCGGGCCTGGTTGGCGGACAACGCGGCGTCGTTCAAGGCATCCGGCGACGCCTATTGGACCCGGCAGGGGCAGTGGCACCAAGCCCTGTATGCCGCAGGGTTTTTCGGGACGTCCTGGCCCAAGGAGTTCGGCGGCCAGGAGCTGCCGCCCGTGTACGACGTGATCGTCGACGAAGAACTCGCCCGGGCCGGTGCTCCGCCCCGCCCCAGTCTGGGCTACCTCGTGGTGGGCCTGGGCCACCACGGCAGCAAGGAACTGCAGCAGCGGTTCCTGCCCGGCATGATCAACGGGACCGAGCGGTGGTGCCAGGGCTTCTCGGAGCCCGGCGCCGGCTCGGACCTGGCGTCGCTCACCACCACGGCGACCCGCGACGGCGACAACTACATCATCAACGGGCACAAGATCTGGACCAGCTACTCCGATGTCGCCGACTGGTGCCTCGTGCTGGCCCGCACGGACGGAGCCAGCCCCAAACACAAAGGCATTTCGGCGTTCATCGTGTCGATGCACCAGGACGGTATCGAGCAACGGCCGTTGCGGATGATCAACGGTGTCACGACCGAGTTCGGCCAGGTCACGTTCGACGGCGCGGTGGTGCCGGCGTCGCACATGGTGGGCGCACCGGGTGACGGCTGGCGGCTGGCCATGACCGTCGTCAGCCACGAGCGGGAGCCGTCGACGCTGGGGTATTCCGCCCGGTACGGAAAACTGGTGCGCGAGATGGCGTCTCGGGTTCAGGGCAAGGTTCCCGAGGAGCTGGCATGGGCTGCCGTGCAGGCCGAGATGCTGCGGCTGCACGTGCGGCGCCGATTGTCCGAGCAGCTCGACGGCATCACGCACGGTCCACAGGGTTCACTGGACAAGCTGCTGATGACCTGGGTCGAGCAGTCGGTCGGTCACGCCGCGCTTGCGGTCAGCGGCACCACGGATCCCGAGCTGCTGAGCGCCTACCTCTACAGCCGCGCACAGAGCGTCATGGGTGGCACATCGCAGATCCAGAAGAACATCATCGCGTCGCGGATCCTCGGATTAGGGGTGTAACCAGATGTACGGCATGCCAGCAGAAATCGATGTGCGGGCCGATGGCGGCCTGCGCATCATCACCCTCAACCGGCCGGATGCCCTCAATGCCGTCAACGACAACCTGCATGTCGGGCTCGCGAGGCTGTGGGAAGCGCTCAACGAGGACGCCGACGCACGTGCGGCGGTGATCACCGGTGCGGGCCGGGCATTCTCGGCGGGCGGCGACTTCAACTACCTCGACGAGCTGCGTCGTGACGAGGCGCTGCGGCAGAAGACCATCAAACACGGACGTGATCTCGTGATCGGCATGCTGCGTTGCCGGATCCCGGTGGTCGCGGCGGTCAATGGTCCTGCGGTCGGGCTGGGCTGCAGCCTGGCGGCGTTGTCCGATGTGGTCTACATGGCCGAGACCGCCCATTTCGCAGATCCGCACGTCCAGATCGGCCTCGTGGCTGCCGACGGCGGCCCACTGGTGTGGGGTTCACAGATCTCGTTGTTGCAGGCCAAGGAGTTTGCACTGACGGGCGTGCGGATCACGGCCGAGCGCGCCGTGGCACTCGGGCTGGCGAATCATGTCGTCGCCGACCCGTTGAGCGAGGCGATCGCATGCGTCAAGAAGCTCATGGAGCTGCCGCGGCAGGCCGTCGAGGCCACCAAGCGGCTCATGAACATCCAACTGGAGCAACGCGTGATGGCGTCGCTCGACTACGCCAACCTCGCCGAGTACGTGTCGTTCGGCACCGCCGACTTCAACCGCATCGTCGACGGCCTGATCGCGAAGAGCTGACCCGTTCCTCTCGGCACCGCGAGGGTGCGCGTCTGCTGGCCGCCACGCCGGTACGCAGCAACATTTCGCGCACGTTCGGCGACCATCGACCGCTGGGACATCACATCGCCTGGAGAAGTGCGGTACTACCCGTAGTACCGCACTCGGATTCGTATTCGGCGCTTGCGGGCGTGGTGGATGCTCCCGAGCGTGCACAAATGCCGACGCGGCATGGTGTGTCGACCAGCAGACCCGCACGGTCGCGGGGTGTGGGCTCACTTCGGCGGGAACCGCAGCGCCCCGTCGAGGCGGATGACCTCGCCGTTGAGATAGTCGTTCTCGACGATGCTCTGCGCCAGCTGTGCGTATTCCACCGAGCGGCCCATGCGTTTCGGGAACGGCACCTGCGGGCCCCAGTACTGCTCCAACTGATCGGCGGCCTTGCCGTAGGCGGGGGTGTTGATGGTGCCCGGCGCGATGGTGACGACGCGGATGCCCAACGGCGACAAGTCACGCGCGGCCACCAGAGTCATGCCGAGCACGCCACCCTTGGCTGCCGAATACGGCAACTGCCCGATCTGTCCCTCGTAGCCGGCGATGGACGCGGTGTTGATGATGACGCCGCGGCCGCCCTCGTCCAAGGGATCGGTCTTGGCGATCGCCGCGGCCGACAGGCGCATCACGTTGAACACCGCGGTGAGGTAGAACTCGATGGTCTTCTTGAACCCGTCGAGATCCAGCGGTGAGCCGTCCTTGCCGACCAACCGGCCGCCGCTGGCCGGGCCGCCGTGGGTGTCGACGGAAATCCGCAGCGGGCCCAGTGATTCGGCTTCGGCGATCGCCGCCAGCACGGATTCCTCGGCGGTGGCGTCGGTGCGGACGTAGCGGACGCCCAGCTCCTTTTCCAGCTCGGCACCTTTCTCGTCGGCGACATCGGCGACGACCACCTTGGCGCCTGCCGCGTGCAGGCGGCGGACGGTCGCCTCACCGAGGCCGCCCGCTCCGCCGACGACGAGCGCAGAGCTACCGGCGATCTGCATATGGTTCCCCTTCTTGCAACTCAGACTCTCGAACTGAGAGAATAGCATTCTCATGCGGGGTGAACTAGGAGCAGATCAATGCCTGATCACGGCACCACCTCCGTAGAGTCGCATCCGATGACCATCGACGAACTGATCGCCTCGGCCCGCGGCGGCTCCGTGCGCGCGGTCGGCAAACTGCTGAGCCTCGTCGAAAGCGACCGCCGCGACGAGGTTTTGGCAGTACTCGAGCCCGCCTCGCCGCGCGTCATCGGCGTCACCGGCCCACCCGGGGCGGGCAAGTCGACCACGGTCGCCGCGCTCGTCGGCGCATACCGCGGTCTCGGGCAGCGCGTGGCCGTGCTGGCCGTCGATCCGTCATCTCCGTACAGCGGCGGCGCGCTGCTCGGTGACCGGATCCGAATGGCCGCCCACATCAACGATCCCGATGTGCTGATCCGATCCGTCGCGGCACGCGGGCATCTGGGTGGTCTGGCTGCTGCGGTGCCCGGCGCGATCCGACTGCTGGCCGCACTGTCGTATGACCTGATCGTGTTGGAGACCGTCGGTGTGGGGCAGTCCGAGATCGAGATCGCCGCGCTCGCCGATCCCACGGTGGTCATCCTCAACCCGGGAGCGGGCGATGCGGTCCAGGCGGCCAAGGCCGGCCTGCTCGAGGTGGCCGATCTTGTCGTGGTGAACAAGGCCGACCGCGACGGCGCCGATCAGACCGCGCGTGACTTGCGGGCCGAAGCGACCGTTCCCGTGCTGAAGCTCGTTGCCTCGCAAGGCGACGGGCTCGGCGAACTGGTGGCCGCGATCGATGCCCACCATCGCGCGGACACGGCGGCGCGCCGCTCCGCCAGAGCTCGCACGCAGATTCTGTCGCTCGCGCAGACGCTGTTGCGCAACCACACCGAACTCGACCGGTTGGCGGCCGAGGTGGCGGACGGGATCAGCGACCCGTACAGTGCTGCCGCGCAGTTGATTTCCGAATCAGGCAGGCAGTGAGACGATGCGGCGCATCGTCTGGATCAGTTCGGCGCGCAGGGTGTCGTCGTCGATGTCGGCGACGAGCGGATGCATCACCGCAACGCTGATCACTCCTGACAGCATCGCCGCGTGCACGCGTGCGGTGCTGCCGCGCTGATCTCCGAGCATTGCGGCGTAGAGCCTGTCGATGAACACCTGGAACGGTTCGTGCTCGGCGAGCAACCGCACCACGACCGGGTCGAACTGCAGTGTGCTGGCCGCACGCCGGCGTCGCACGGCTATCTCGATCACGCGCGTGAGCAGCACTTCGCGTGCCCGTGCGGGCGATCCCTCGGCTTCGGCCGCCTCAAGCGCTTCCTCGAGCTGCCCGAGTTCCCGCTCGGTCAGTGCGATGATGATCGCTTCCTTGGTCTTGAACTGGTGGTACACAGCGGCTTTCGTGACACCGATGGCGTCTGCGATCATCTGCAGCGACGTGCCTGCGGCCCCGTGCTCGGAGATCAGCTCGAGCGCAGCATCGAGGATGCGGGTCTGCGCGGCACTGCGCGGCGTGAACAGCACGACACGAGGGTAACCGACAGTCCGGTGTGGCCTCAGGAAACGGACTTGCCGGTGGCCGCGGTGTACCCGCTGCGATAGCCGAACACCATCGCGGGCCCCAGTGTGCCGCCCGCGCCGCCGTAGGCCTTGCCCGTCACTCCCGCCATGGCGTTGCCTGCGGCAAACAGTCCCGGTATCGGAGCGCCGCTCACGTGCAGCACACGGCCGTCGCGGTCGGTGCGTGGCCCGCCCTTGGTGCCCATGGCCCCCACCTTGACGGGCACGGCGTAGAACGGCGCGGTGTCGACCGGACCGAGCGTCTGCCCGGCCACGGTGGTGGCCGACGGGTCACCCCAATAGCCGTCGTACGCGCTTGCGCCGCGGCCGAAATCGGGATCGGTATTCCTGGCGACGTTGTCGTTCCAGCTCGCCAGCGTCGCGGCCAGGCCTTGCTGATCGATACCGGTCTTGGTGGCCAGGTCGGCGAGAGAGACCGATTCGCAGAACCAGTCCGGTACCGGCTCACCGGGCTCGACGCCGAGGAACCCGTAGCGCTGCAGGTGCACTGAGTCGAACACGATCCACGCCGGATCGTTGGCGTAACCGACCTTGGGGTCGAGGTACTGAAAGGGCCCTGCCATCGAGTTGTACTCGCCGGCCTCGTTGACGAACCGTTTCCCGGCGCGGTTGACGATGATGCTGCGGGGCCGTGTGCGTTCCAACCGGACACTGCGGCTGCGTGGGTGCCCGTCGATGGTGTCCCCGGGGATCTGGACGACGGGAACCCACCAGGCCTCACCCATGTTGGCCAGATCGGCGCCGTGCGCCATCACCATCCTCAGCCCGTCACCCGTGTTGTTCGGCGGCGACACCGGACCGTGCATCGGGCCCCGCAGGTACGCCTCGACCAGCTTTGCGTCCCATTCGAACCCGCCCGTTGCCAGCACGACGCCGCTGCGGGCTCGGACTCGGATGTCGGTGCCGCCGACTGAGATCCGCACTCCGGTGATGCCGGTGGCGGCGCCAAGCAGTTCGACCGCCCGGGCTCCGGTCACCGGTGACACGTGACGCTCCAGTAGTCCCCGCAGCAGCCCGGCGATCAGCGCGGTACCGGCCACACACAGGTCGGCGCCGGGGTCGTCGTAGGTGGCGTGGATCCGGGCCCGCGTCTCCGCGTCGATGCCGACATTGCTGAAATCCGCTGGAAAGGACGTGATCCGGGTCGCCCAGTCGCCTAGCCGGGCCAGGTCCACCGGCCCGGCGCTGAGTGATCGCCCGCCGCCGGGACGCCCGCCGGGCAGCTCGGGCTTGTAGTCGGGAAATCCTTCGGCAACAGCGAATCGGAGTTCGCTGTTGGCCTCGACGAAGTCGAGCATGGCGGGCCCAGTGCGGACGAATGTCTCGACCAGGTCGGCATCCATGTACCCGAGGGACTGTGCACGCAGATAGGCCATGGCGTCGGCAACCGGCAACGGGCCGTCGGCCGCGCGGTCGTGCGCCGGAATCCACACGATGCCGCCCGAGACGGCTGTCGTACCGCCGACTGTGGGCGCTTTCTCGTATACGGCGACCGATGCGCCGCTGACGGCCGCGGTGAGCGCCGCGGTGAGACCGGCGCCGCCGCTGCCCAGTACCACGACGTCGACTTCGATATCCCAATAATTCACTGGTGCATGGCCTTTCAGTGCAGGATCGCGGACAGTTCCCGTGCGGCTCGCACCACGGCGTCCTTGCCGTCCAGCACGACGTCTTCGCGGTGCGAGATGAGGTTGATGCAGGTGGGGGGTGCCGGGAGGCGCCTTCGGACCGGCACGGCCAGCCCGAACGTGTTGGGTTCGATCTCGCCGTGGGTGATCACCCAGCCCTGTTCCCGGGTCTGGCGAACCAGTTCGCGCTCACCCGGACGCGGCGGCATGCTGGCCAGCAGTGCCACTCCGGCCGCGCCCCGGTCGAGCGGATGACGGCTGCCCTCGTGGAAGGACAGTTGGTAGAAAACCTGGGTCGGCACGATCACCGCGATCGCCACCTGCTGGTCGCCCTCGGCCACCAACAGTGACACGGTGGTGCCGAGTTCGTCCGCCAGTGCGCGCAACGTCGGAACGCTCAACTGGCGCAGATTGTTGTCGAACGACGACCCGAGGACCGCCAGCGCCGCCGCGGGTCGGTAGCGACCGTCGTCACCCTTTGCGATGTAACGGAATTGGCTCAACGTGGCCAGCAGCCGATAGGCGATCGTGCGGTGCGCCCCGAGGTGGTCGGCCACCTGCTGCACGGTCAGCCCGGTCGGGGCATCGGCGATCGCCTGCAGGGCGCTGAGCCCGCGGGCCAAGGTCTGGGATCCCGGGGCTCCGTTGGGTGCGCCGTCGACAGCCGATCGAGGCGCTGGCTGACTGGACCTGGCTGGCATCGCACCCCTCCTTGACAGACAGTTCGGTGAGAGTGATGCTCTGATAATAATGCACATCAACGTGCGATAAATGAGCAAACTGCTTACGAATAAAGAGAATAATATTCTCGCACTCTCCGGAGAGGGGACCATGGCAAGCACGGCTGCCGAATTCGAGAGCGTCTGGAGCGACCTGCAGGGCATCGAGTTCTCCCAGGGATACCTCGACGCGGGCGGGGTGCGCACGCGTTACCTGCACGCGGGTGATCGGAGTCTGCCCACACTTGTTCTGCTGCACGGCTCAGGAGGGCACGCCGAGGCGTACGTCCGCAATCTCGCGGCGCACGCCGAACACTTCTCGACGTGGTCGATCGACATGCTCGGGCACGGGTACACCGACAAGCCCGGTCATCCCCTGGAGGTCGCGCACTACGTCGGCCACCTGATGTCGTTCCTGGACGCGGTCGGTGCGCACCGCGCCCACATCTCCGGGGAGTCGCTGGGTGGCTGGGTCGCCGCTCGGGCCGCGGTGGATCACCCCGAGCGCATCGACCGGCTCGTGCTCAACACCGCCGGTGGCTCACAGGCCGACCCCGAGGTGATGAAGCGCATCGTCACGCTGTCCATGGCCGCGGCCGAAAACCCCTCTTGGGAAACAGTTCAGGCGCGTATCAAGTGGCTCATGGCCGACAAGTCCAAGGACTACGACGATATCGTCGCGAGCCGGCAGCGCGTCTACCGTCAACCCGGCTTCGTCTCGGCCATGAGCGACATCATGGCACTGCAGGATCCAGAAATCCGGGCGCGAAACCTGCTGGGGGAGAATGACTACGGGTCCATCGCCGCGCCCACTCTGGTGGTGTGGACCAGTGACGACCCGACCGCCGACGTCGCAGAGGGACGCCGGATCGCCTCGATGATTCCCGGCGCCCGGTTCGAGGTCATGCCGGGGTGTGGACACTGGCCGCAGTACGAGGATCCGAAGACGTTCAACCGACTGCACCTCGACTTCCTGCTGGGGCGGCAATGACACCCCAACAGCAGGTCGACGTCGTCATCGTGGGCGCCGGTCCGGTCGGGCTGACCCTTGCGAACATCCTCGGGCTGCAAGGTGTCCGCACGCTCGTCGTCGAGGAGCGTGATTCTCTCATCGACTACCCCCGCGGTGTCGGCCTCGACGACGAATCCTTGCGCACGTTCCAGTCCATCGGGCTGGTCGGCCAGATACTGCCGCACACCGTCCCCAACCAGATCCTGCGGTTCTACGACGCCCGTCGCCGGCTGCTTGCCGAAATGGCGCCTCCCGACGCACGATTCGGCTGGCCCAAGCGCAACGGATTCGTCCAGCCCATGGTCGACGCCGAGTTGCTGGCGGGCCTGGACCGGTTCGACCATGTCGAGGTAGCGTGGGGCCGGCGCATGGAAACGGCAAGCCAGTCGGCCGACGACGTCACGGTCGAATTCGCTGACGGCATACCCACAGTGCGGGCGCGGTACCTGGTCGGGTGTGACGGCGGTCGGAGTGCCACCCGGCACCTCATGGGAGTGTCGTTCGACGGCACCACCTCGGCGACCCGTTGGGTGGTGATCGATCTCGCGAACGATCCGCTGGGGCATCCCAACAGTGAGGTCGGAGCCGACCCTGACCGGCCGTACGCCTCGATCTCCATCGCCCATGGCATCCGGCGCTTCGAGTTCATGATCCATGCCGACGAAACCGATGAGCAGGCCGAGGATCCCGAATTCGTGGCGCGCCTGCTCGCTCCGTTCGTGCCTCACCCCGAGAAGGTGGACGTGATCCGCAGGCGCGTCTACACCCACCACTCGCGCATCGCGGGGGCGTTCCGCGAGGGCCGGATGCTGCTCGCAGGGGACGCTGCGCACCTGATGCCGGTGTGGCAGGGCCAGGGGTACAACAGCGGCATCCGGGATGCGGCCAATCTCGGCTGGAAGCTCGCCGCGGTGGTCAACGGCCAGGCCGGCGACGGGTTGCTGGACACCTACGACGTCGAACGCCGCAAGCATGCTCGCGCCATGATCGACCTGTCCACCATGGTGGGCCGCGTCATCTCGCCCACCAACCGCAGGGTTGCAGCATTGCGGGACAGGATGATTCGTGGCGCTTCGGTAGTGCCGACGCTCAAACGCTATGTACTGGAGATGCGGTTCAAACCCATGCCGCGCTACGAGCACGGCGCCGTCCATCACCCGAAGCCGCCCACCGCAGCCTCGCCCGTCGGCACGTTGTTCATCCAGCCCAGGGTCGACACCCGCGAACACTCCGACGTTCTGCTCGACGATGTCGTCGGCCCGGGCTTCGCGGTGCTGTGCTGGAACAACGATCCGCGGTCCCTGCTCGGTGCCGAGGCGTTCGAGCGGTGGAAGGCGCTGGGCGCGGTGTTCATCGCCGCGCGGCCGCAGACGCAACTGCACTGGACGGGGGCGGATGCCCCTGAAGATCCGGCCGTGGTCGTCGTCGGCGACCGCACCGGTGCCCTCAAATCCTGGTTCGACGTCCACACCGAGTCGGTTCTGGTGCTGCGCCCGGACCGCTGCATTGCCGGAGCCGACATCGCGCAACGCGCGCCGGAACTGAGCTCCGCGTTGTTCGACGTGCTCAAGCTGACGCAGGGAGGAGGTCATGGTGTCGGTAGCCCTGTGCTGTATGTCCCACAGCCCACTGCTCAATCTTCCGGGACCGTCGCGGGAACTCCTTGACGACATCGAATCCGGTTTGGCGGGAGCACGAAAGTTTGTCGCCGACTTCGACCCGCAATTGGTCGTGACGTTCTCACCCGATCATTACAACGGGTTCTTCTATCGGCTGATGCCGCCATTCTGCATCGGTACCGCCGCAAGCGCGGTCGGAGACTACGGGACGCATGAAGGTCCGCTCGACGTCGCAGGAGACATCGCGCAGGCGTGCGCGCAAGCGGTCTGGGAATCCGGCGTGGACGTCGCGATCTCGTCGAGCATGGACGTCGACCACGGCACCGTGCAGCCGCTGCAGGAACTCTTCGGCGACGCGACGGCCCGCCCGGTGGTGCCGATCTTCGTCAACTCGGTCGCGACCCCGCTGGGCCCGCTGTCGCGGGCACGTGTGTTGGGGGCCGCGGTCGGCGCCTTTCTGGCGACCCTGGACAAGCGGGTTCTGGTTCTCGGATCCGGTGGCCTGTCTCATGATCCGCCCGTTCCGACGCTGGCGACCGCGCCGCCGGCTGCCCTGAACCGGATCGTGCACGGCGTGCCGATGACCGCCGAGCAACGTATGGCACGGCAGACCGCGGTGAGCCAGGCCGCTCGTGACTTCGCCAACGGGGACAGCGCACTGCAGCCGTTGAACCCTGACTGGGACGGTCGCCTGCTGGAAATATTCGACCACGGCAGGCTCGCCGAACTCGACAGCTGGTCCAACGACGCGATCGCCGCAGAGGCCGGCAATTCGGCGCACGAGATCCGCACCTGGGTGGCCGCGTTCGCCGCGTTGGCGGTCCACGGTCCGTACCGGACCGGCACCCACTTCTACCGGGCGGCACCGGAATTGATCGCAGGATTCGCAATCAGGACGGCGGTACCCACATGACGTCAGAGAGCTTCGACCATACCGTCGACCTGCTGGTCGTCGGCTCCGGCGGCGGCGGGATGACTGCGGCCCTGACCGCCGACGCGGCAGGCCTCGACACCGTCGTCGTCGAGAAGTCGCCGCGATTCGGGGGTTCCACCGCGCTGTCCGGTGGCGGCATCTGGGTACCGGGCGCACCCGCGCAACGCCGCGCCGGGTATGTGCCCTCGCCCGAAGGCGTACTCGAGTACCTCAAGCTGATCACCGAGGGCGCCGTCAGCGACGCCCGGCTGCGTCGGTACGTCGAGGCCGCCCCGGAGATGATGGACTTCCTCGAACGCACCAGTGACTGGTGCGAATTCGTCTGGAAGCCCGGCTATGCCGACTACTATCCCGAACTGCCCGGCGGCTCCGCGCTCGGCAGCACCATCAACGTCGCCGCGATCGACCTGCGGAAGCTGGGCGACGACGAGCAGCGCCTGCTGGCGCCGCTTGCGCTCGCCCCGAAGGGAATCTGGTTTGCGCCCAAAGACCTTCGGCTTTTCTACCAGGTGCGGCAGAACTGGCGCGGCAAGGCCGTACTCGTCAAGCTGATCTGGCGGATGTTCCGGGCTCGGGTGTTCGGAGACCGGATGGCCGCGATCGGCCAGTCTCTGGCGGCCAGGCTGCGCCTGGCCATGAAACAGCACGGGATTCCGCTGTGGCTCGATGCGCCGATGGTCGAGTTGATCACGGGCGCCGACGGCGAGGTAATCGGTGCGGTGGTGGAGCGTGACGGCAGGCCGCTGCGGATCCGGGCCCGGCGCGGTGTGGTCCTGGCTTCTGGCGGCTTCGACCACGACATGGCCTGGCGGAAAGTTCACCTGCCGGTGCTGGAGCAGGACTGGAGCTTCGGCAACCCCGCGGCCATCGGTGACGGTATCCGGGCCGGGGAAAAGGTCGGTGGGTCAACAGATCTGCTCGACGAGGCATGGTGGTTTCCCGCCATCTGCTGGCCGGACGGGCGCCTTCAGTTCATGCTCAACGAGCGCATGATGCCGGCACAGTTCGTGGTCAACGGCGATGGCAGGCGGTTCGTCAACGAGGCCGCGCCGTACATGGATTTCGCCCACGCGATGATCAAGGGCCAGCAGTCGGGCATGACCCACATCCCGTGCTGGCTCGTCACCGACATCGACTCATTCCATCGCTACGTCGTCGCCGGGCACCTGCCCATCCCGAAGGTGCCGTTCGCGCCCGTGCCGACGGGCCGGAAGGTGCCACGCGCCTGGCTGGAATCCGGTGTGGTCAAAGAGGCTCACAGCTGGGATGAGTTGGCGCGCAAGATCGACGTCCCGGCAGAGAATCTGCGCGCCACCGCCGAGCGGTTCAACCAACTCGCGCAGGCCGGCCACGACGACGATTTCAACCGAGGCGACAGCGCCTACGACAACTACTACGGCGACCCGACGTTGCCCAACCCGAACCTGCGACCGCTCGGCAAGCCGCCGTACTACGCGTTCCAGATCATCCTGGGCGACCTGGGTACCTCGGGCGGCTTGCGCACCGACGAGCACGCCCGGGTGCTACGCGACGACGACACCGTGGTGCGTGGTCTGTACGCGGTCGGCAATGTCTCGGCCGCGGTGATGGGACGCAGCTACGCGGGCGCAGGAGCGACCATCGGGCCGGCCATGACATTCGGCTATGTCGCCGCCAAACATGCCGCTGCCCAGGTCGATACCGCTTCGACAGACAACACATTGACGATTCCCTAGGAGGAAGAGGAAGCCATGAAGATCTCCTTGTTCTACGAGTTCGCGCTGCCGCGCCCGTGGTCCGACGACGACGAGCAGAAGCTTTTCCTCGACGGGCTCGACGAGGTCGAGGCTGCCGACAAGGCCGGATTCTCGACGGTGTGGCTCACCGAACACCATTTCCTCGAGGAGTACTGTCACGCGACCGCGCCCGAGATCTTCCTGGCCGCGGCGAGCCAGCGCACCGAGAACATCCGGCTGGGCTTCGGGATCATGCATCTGCCGCCCGCGGTCAACCACCCCGCCCGCGTCGCCGAACGCATTTCGACGCTCGACCTGATCTCCGGTGGGCGCGTGGAGTTCGGCACCGGGGAATCGTCGTCGGTCGGTGAGCTCGGCGGCTTCGGCATCGATCCGGCCGACAAGCGTGCCCAATGGGAAGAGGCACTCGAGGTCTCGATCCGCTGTATGACCGAGGAGCCGTTCACGGGCTTCAAGGGTGAACACATCGAGATGCCGGCCCGCAACGTCGTCCCCAAGCCTGCGCAGAAGCCGCACCCGCCGGTGTGGGTCGCGTGTACCCGGCCGTCGTCGGTGCAGATGGCGGCGCAGAAGGCCATCGGCGCACTGAGTTTCGCCTACACCGGCCCCGGACCGCTCAAGGAGCGCGTCGACGGCTATTACCAGGAGTTCGCGGATAAGGGCGCACCCGTCACGCCGCTGGTGAACCCCAACATCCTGGCCATCGGGGGAGACCTCTCGATGATGGTGGCCAAGACCGACGAGCAGGCCGTGCAGCGGCTCGGCGTGGGCGGTGGCTTCTTCTCGTTCGGCATCATGCACTACTACATGACCGGCGCACACACCCCTGGCCGCACAAAGGTGTGGGAGCGTTATCTCAAAGAGGTCGAACAGGATCAGACGCTTGCGTACGGCCCGGGCCGCGGCGCCATCGGGTCACCGGACACCGTGCGGGAATTCCTGCGCGGCTACGAAGACAGTGGCGTCGACGAGATCATCCTGCTGCTGAACCCCCGCAGCCACGAGGGCACCATGGAGTCCATCGAGCTGATGGGCAAGGAGGTGCTGCCCGAGTTCATCGAACGTGACGAGAAAGCCGTCGCGGCCAAGGCCAGACGGCTCGCGCCGATCCTGGAGAAGGTCGAGGCCCGCCGCGAAGCTTCGCTCGCCCCGGACTTCGACGAGGACTACTCGTTCGGTGGTCTGCCCACCGGCCGTGGCGGCAAGTTCACCGCGAGTGAGATCCCCGAGGCCATGGCCGAGATGAACGAAGGCCGCGTCCAGGCGGCGAAAGAGGAGAAAGCCGCACGCGAGCAGGCGGGTTGAGCCCGAATATGGTGTGGCGCTACGACGGTCGTCGGGCCGTTGTGACGGGATGCGCGTCCGGTATCGGCGCGCACCTCACGACACAACTGGCCGGCCTGGGGGCGCATGTCATCGGTCTCGACGTGCGTCGGCCCGATGCGGTGCCCGCGGAGTTCATCGAGGTGGACCTCGCGGACAACCGGTCGATCGACGACGCCGTGGCGGCGATCGACGGGCCCGTCGATGCGCTGTTCAACGTGGCCGGGGTGTCGTCGGGAATCGGTAACCCGTTGCTCGTCGTGACCATCAACTTCCTCGGCACGCGGCACTTCACCGAGGCCCTGCTGCCGAAGCTGACCGACGGCGCCGCGATCGCCAACGTCTCGTCGCTGACCGCGGCGAACTACCGGGACAACACCGCCCAGACGGCCGGGCTGCTGGCCACCTCGTCGATGGCCGACGGGGTGGCGTGGTGCCAGGCCAACCCGGACGCGCTGGCTGACGGGGGATACCGATTGTCCAAAGAGGCGATCATCCTGTACGGCATGACGCGTGCGCTGGCATTGGGGGAGCGCGGCATCCGGATCAACTGCACCGGTCCGGGCGTGACCGACACCCCGATACTCGACCAGTTGCGTGGTGCGTATGGGCAGGGATATCTGGATTCCTTCCCCAAACTGTTGGGCCGTGTGTGCGGTCCGGACGAGCAGGCCTCGGTGTTGGCCTTCCTCAACAGCCAAGCCGCAAGCTACATTTCCGGACAGGTCATCTGGGTCGACGGCGGTGCCGTGGCCGCCCGGGTCGCCGCAACCCTGGAAGGGATTCGACAGTGGCCGACATGAGCGACTTCCGCCGCGTCGCCGACGACGTCCGCAACTGGGGCCGCTGGGGTGACGACGACGAACTCGGCACCCTGAACTTGATCACCGCGGACAAGGTGGCGGAGGCCGCAAGCTTGGTCAAGGCGGGCAAGGTTTTTCCGCTGGGCGTCGATTTCGGCTCGTCAGGCCCGCAGGGTGCGTTCCATTTCCGGCAGAACCCCACGCACGTGATGACCGTGGACGGCGGCGACACCAGCACCCTGCTGGAGTACGGGCCGAAATGGCTGGCGAATCCGGCAGCCGGACAGTTGGCCGGCTACTTCGAGGGCAACCCGATGCGGTTCAACGACGACCTCATCATCATGCCGCTGCAGGCCGCGACACAGTGGGACGCGTTGTCGCACGTGTACTACGAGGACCGGCTCTACAACGGATTTCCCGCCGACTCGGTAACCAGCGCCGGCGCGTTCCACTGCGGTATCGACAAGGTGGACGGCAAGGGCATCACGTCGCGTGGAGTGTTGCTCGACATCGTGCGGCTGCGGGACGTCGAGACGTTCTGCGAGCTGGGCGATCCGATCACCCCCGCCGAGCTGGACGAAGCCGCGCGCCGCGAGGGCGTTCAGGTGCGTCGCGGCGACATCGTCGTGGTCCGCACAGGTTGGTGGGAACGTTTCCGGCAGACCGGAAACGGCGCCGAGCCCGGCGCCGGGCTGGACTGGACGTGCGCGTCGTGGCTGCACGACCATGAGGTCGCGGCGATCGCCGCCGACAACTTGATGGTCGAGAATCCGGTCTCCGGTGTCGAAGGCGCGTTCCTGCCGATGCACATGCTGTGCCTGCGGGACATGGGCCTGATGCTCGGCGAATACTGGGATCTGGCTGCGTTGGCCGCGGACTGTGCCGCCGACAGTCGCTACGAGTTCCAGCTCGTCGCACCACCGTTACGGGTGACGGGTGCCGTGGGCTCCCCGGTGAACCCCATCGCGATCAAATGAGGAGAGCATGACATCAACTGAGAAGGCACCGTTCGTCGTCGGCCTCGGTGGAACGCTACGGGCCGATTCATCGACCGAGCGCGCGGTGCGGTACTGCCTGGAATCCGTTGAGCGTCAGGGCGGCCAGACGAGAATGTTCGCCGGTCCGGACCTGGATCTGCCGATGTATGCGCCACATTCGCTGGACCGCACGCCCGCCGCACTCGAGTTGGTGAAGGCGCTGCGCGACGCCGACGCCGTGGTCGTGGGGTCGCCGGGCTATCACGGCGCGATATCCGGTCTGGTCAAGAACGCGCTCGACTACATCGAGGATCTGCGCGAGGATCCCCGCGTCTACCTCGACAACACGCCGTGGGGCTGCATCAGCTGCGCCTACGGCTGGCAGGCCGCTGTCGGCACGCTTGGCCAGCTGCGCTCGATCGGGCATGCGTTACGCGCCTGGCCGACCCCGCTCGGTGTCGCGATCAACTCGGCGGACCAGATCTGGTCCGAGACGGGTGAATTGGCCGACGGACCGGTCCGCAACCAGCTCGACATGCTGGCCAACCAGTTGCTGACCTTCGCGCGGTCGAGCGGGGCCGTGAGGTGACCTACCAACGCCGGACGCTTGTCGTCGACGGCCTGACCACCAGCTACCTGGAGGCCGGCGCGGGCGAGCCCGTCGTGCTGCTGCACGGCGGGGAATTCGGCGCGGGAGCCGAACTCGGCTGGGAGCGGGTCATCGACGAACTCGCGGTCGACTACCGGGTGCTGGCGCCGGACATGCTGGGATTCGGCGATAGCGCCAAAGTGGTCGATTTCACCGACGGCCGCGGCATGCGCATCCGGCACATCGCTCGGTTCTGTGCCGAGTTGGGCATCGGTTCAGCACATTTCGTCGGGAACTCGATGGGCGCCGTCAACCTGTGGACTGACCTGACCTCGCCGGCGCCGCGACTGCCCGTGCGCTCCTTCGTGGCAATCTGCGGCGGAGGGGAAATCCAGCGCAACGAGCACAGCGCGGCGCTGTACGACTACGACGCCACCCTCGACGGCATGCGCCGCATCGTCACCGCGCTGTTCGCCGACGCGGCCTATGTGGATGACGAGGCGTATGTGCGGCGCCGGTATGAGGCGAGCATCGCGCCGGGTGCGTGGGAATCCCTTGCCGCGGCCCGGTTCCGGCGCCCGGGCCTGGATGCGCTGCCGCCCCCGTCGAGCAGGCGCGCCTACGACCGGGTCGAGGTGCCGACGCTGATCATCGAAGGCGCCGCGGACAAGCTGCTGCCGCCCGGGTGGGCCGCCGAGATCGCTGCCCAGGTCGGCGGGGCGAGGTCCGCGGTCGTCGACGGCGCCGGGCACTGCCCGCAGATCGAGCAGCCGCGGGCCGTCGTCGACCTGGTGCTCGACTTCCTGAAAGAGGTGGCATGACAGAGGCTCTGGCCGGCAGGGTCGCGGTCGTGACAGGTGGAGCCGCAGGGCTCGGCGAGGGGCTCGTGCGGCGGTTTGTCACCGAGGGCGCCCGCGTCATGATCGGTGACGTCGAGAAGGACCGCGGCGCAGCGCTGGCCGCCGAGCTGGGGGACAGCACGTCGTTCCTGACGACGGACGTATCCGATCCCGAACAGATCGGCGCCCTGGTGGACGCGGCGATCGAACGGTTCGGAGGACTGCACGTCATGGTCAACAACGCCGGGGTGTCGGGCACCATGCACCGACGGTTCCTCGATGACGACCTAATGGACTTCCACCACGTCATGGGCGTCAACGTGCTCGGAGTGATGGCCGGAACCCGCGACGCCGCCCGGCACATGGCCGAGCACGGCGGTGGCTCGATCCTCAACCTGACGTCGATCGGCGGCATCCAGGCCGGTGGCGGCGTGATGACCTACCGCGCATCGAAAGCCGCCGTCATCCAGTTCACCAAGTCCGCCGCGATCGAACTGGCGCATCACGAGATCCGGGTCAACGCGATCGCCCCGGGCAACATCCGCACCGCGATCGTCGCGAAGTCCGCCGCTGCGGAAGACCGTGAACGCATCGAGCAGTTCGAGGCGGACATTCGTGCCCAGATGCGTGCCGACCGTCCGCTCAAGCGGGAAGGCACGGTCGAGGACGTGGCCGAGGCCGCCGTGTACTTCGCGAGCGACCGGTCGCGGTATGTCACCGGAACCGTGTTGCCCATCGACGGCGGCACGGTCGCGGGCAAGGTGATCGTCCGCCGGGAGAAAGCCTGACGTCGAGACGACGGGTTTTGGCGAGGTAACGCGGTTATCCCGGCAAAAACCGTCGTCTCGAGGCGCGGCGCGGATTAAATCAACTGCTTGACTTAATTACAGGAGAAGCGTTGACTGTAACGGTGACCACAGCCAGTCGGATGGCGCGGGCCGACCGGGCCAGCAGCACGCAGGAGGCGATCCTCAAGGCGGCCGAGCGGCTCTACGCCGAGCATGGTGTGTTCGCGGTGTCCAACCGCCAGGTCAGTGAAGCGGCGGGGCAGGGCAACAACGCAGCGGTCGGCTACCACTTCGGAACCAAGACCGATCTGGTCCGCGCGATCGAACACAAGCACCGCGGGCCGATCGAGGAGTTGCGCGAGCAGATGGTCGCGGCCACGGGCGATTCCACCGAGCTTCGGGACTGGGTGGCGTGTCTGGTCCAACCGTTGACCGATCACCTTGCCGCACTCGGCAATCCGACTTGGTATGCGCGGTTCGCCGCGCAGGTCATGGCCGACCCGGCGTACCACGACATCGTGGTGAGGGACGCGTTGAGCTCACCGTCTCTGGTGCAGGTCATCGACGGCATGAAGAACTGCCTGCCCGATCTGCCCGTCGAGGTCCGGGCCGAGCGCAACATCATGGCCCGCAACCTGCTGATGCACAGTTGCGCCGACCGGGAACGCGGCCTGGCGCAGGGCGCCACGGTGCCGCGGCCGTCCTGGAACGCCGCGGCGTCCGGGCTCATCGACGCGATCGTCGGGCTGTGGCGCGCGCCGGTCACCGGGGTGGACGTGTGAAAATCGCTGTCGACCAAGACAAATGCGTGTCGTCGGGCCAATGCGTGCTCAATGCGGCAGACGTGTTCGACCAGCGCGACGAGGACGGCGTCGTCGAACTACTCGAGCCCAGCCCCGGCCCTGACCACGCCGAGGCCGCCCGGCGCGCCGCCGCGGCCTGCCCAGCCCTTGCCATCCACATTGAGGAATGACATGTCAGAAGCGCTGACGCAGATCGACATCCCCGATTATCCGATGGAGCGCGACGCGCGCTGCCCGTTCGCGCCGCCCCCGCAGATGCTGGGAATCCCGAAAGGGCTATCCAGGGTACGGATCTGGGACGGCAGCACCCCATGGTTGATCACGGGCCATGAGGAAGCCCGGACCTTGTTCGCGGACTCTCGGGTCAGCGTCGACGACCGCCGCCCCGGCTTCCCGCACTGGAACGAGCACATGCTCTCGACCGTCGACAAGCGGCCACGCTCGGTCTTCACGTCCGACGCCGAGGAGCACACCCGATTTCGGCGAATGTTGTCCAAGCCTTTCACGTTTCGGCGGGTCGAGGGCTTGCGGCCGGCGATCCAGAAGATCACCGATGAGTGCATCGACGAGATCCTGGCCGGGCCGCAGCCCGCTGACATCGTCGCCAGACTCGCGCTGCCGGTACCGACCGTGGTGATCAGCGAGATGCTCGGCGTCCCATACGAAGACCACGAGTTCTTCCAGCATCACGCCAATGTCGGGCTGGCCAGGTACGCGTCGGCAGAGGACGGCCAGAAGGGCGCCATGAGCCTGGCGCAGTACTTGATCAACCTCGTCGAGGCCAAACAGCAGAATCCCGCCGAGGATGCGGTGTCGGACCTGGCCGAACGTGTCACGGCCGGCGAGATCAGCGTCAAGGAGGCCGCGCAGCTGGGCACCGGGCTGCTCATCGCGGGACATGAAACCACCGCCAACATGATCGGCATCGGCGTGCTCGCGCTGCTGGAGAACCCCGAGCAAGCGGATTTCCTGCGGGACGCCGAGGATCCGAAGGTGATCGCCAACGCGGTCGAAGAACTCATGCGTTACCTGTCGATCATCCAGAACGGCCAGCGCCGCATCGCCATCGAGGACATCGAGATCAGCGGTGAGACCATCCGCGCCGGTGAGGGCATCATCCTCGATCTCGCGCCTGCCAACTGGGATGCCAAGGCCTATCCCGAGCCCGAGAAGCTCGACCTTTCCCGTGACGCCGGGCAACAGCTCGGCTTCGGCTACGGCCGTCATCAGTGCGTCGGCCAGCAGTTGGCGCGGGCCGAGCTGCAGATCGTGTTCCACACCCTGCTGCGCCGCATCCCCACCATGCGGTTGGCGATCCCGTTCGACGAGGTGCCGTTCAAACACGACCGGCTTGCCTACGGCGTCTACGAACTTCCCGTCACCTGGTGACCGACAGCCCTTGATTGGAGTACATCCGATGTCCACCATGACTCAGACGCTTTATCCACCAGAAGGTTTCGGCGCACCGAAGAATCGGCGCGGCCACGCGACCGGCAACCTCGGTCTTCCCGACGGCACCGTGATCTTCTCGGCCGACAACCATATCTCTGTCGCCGACGACATCTTCTACGAGCGTTTCCCCGAGGAGCTCAAGGGTGCCGCGCCACGCATCTGGTACGAGGACGGCGCGTACATGGTCGGCATGAAGGGCAAGGCGTGGACGGGCGGTGACTTCGGCCGCGTCCTGATGCAGTACGACGACCTGGCGGGGGCGGCGTCGAACAACATCGAGGCTCGCATCCGGGAACTCGCCGGGGACGGAATCGACAAGGAACTCGCTTTCCCCAACGCCGTACTGGCGCTGTTCCACTACCCGGACAAGGCGTTGCGCGAGCGCGTGTTCCGCATCTACAACGAACACATCGCCGATCTGCAGGAGCGCTCGGGCGGCCACTTCTACGGTGTGGGCCTGATCAACTGGTGGGATCCGAAAGGCACTCGCAGCACCCTCGAGGAACTGAAATCGCTGGGGCTCAAGACGTTCCTGTTGCCGCTCAACCCGGGCAAGGATGACGAGGGCAACATCTACGATTACGGCAGCACTGACATGGATGCGGTGTGGGACGAGATCGAGGCGGCCGGCGTCCCGGTCAGCCACCACATCGGCGAGACTCCGCCCAAGACGCCGTGTCAGAACAACAGCGTCGTCGTCGGCATGATGGTCAACGTCGACTCGTTCCGCGAACAGTTCGCCAAGTACCTGTTCTCCGGAATCCTGGACCGGCACCCTCGATTGAAGATCGGCTGGTTCGAGGGCGGTATCGCCTGGGTGCCGACGGCGCTGCAGGATGCCGAGCACATGCTCGCCTCATACCGGCACATGTTCAACCATGAACTGCAACAGGATATCCGGTACTACTGGGACCGTCACATGAGCGCGTCGTTCATGGTCGATCCGCTGGGGCTGCGGTTGATCGACGACATCGGCGTCGACAACGTCATGTGGTCCAGTGACTACCCGCACAACGAATCCACGTTCGGCTATTCCGAGAAGTCGCTGGCCGCGGTCGTGGAGGCGGTCGGTCCCGAAGCCGCGACCAAGATCGTCAGCACCAACATCCAGAAGTTCCTGGGGCTCTCATGACGACGTTCGCCATGACCGGGACGACCACGTTGGACATCCCGACCGAACCCGACTTCGCGCGCATGCGCCGCGAGGTCAGCGTGCGTCTGCGGGATGCGATGCGCGAGCAGGGGGTTGGGGCACTGATCCTGCTCGGCAACGGCAACGTGGTCTACGCCACGGGGGCCAGCTGGCCGCTGTTGGACGCCGGGCTGTCCCATGTCGAGCGTCCGATCGCCGTCATGCTCGTCGACGACGAGTACCCACACCTGTTCATGCCGGCGCGCGAGGGCGCTCCGCTGGAGACCGACCTGCCCGACGACCACTTACACGGGCCGCTGTTCCTCGAATTCGACGAGGGCGTCGATTATTTCGGCAAGGTGCTGGCCGAGCTGATCCGACCCGGGGCGACGGTGGCCGTCGACGAGCTGACCGGCGCGATGCGCCGCGCCGGCTCCCGGCTGTTCCCCGGCAAGGCCCCCGTCGACGCGGCGCCCGTCGTCGGCGCGGCCAAGCTCGTCAAGACGCCCGACCAGATCGCGGCGGTCCGGCGCGCCTGCCGGATCACCGAGGAGGCCATGGTCGACGTCCAGAAATCGCTGGCGCCCGGTGTGCGGCAGATCGACCTGTCGGCGCAGTTCGTCCGGCGCGCATTCGAACTCGGTGCGACGGCGAACATGCTGGAGGCGATCTGGCAGGTGATGCCGTCTTCCAAGGCCGCAGGCACCTGGACCACGCATGGTGACCTGGCGCTGCCGTTGCTCACCACGGAACGCGAGCTTGCCAAGGGCGACGTGCTGTGGACCGATGTGTCCATCACCTACGGCGGCTACTGCTCGGACTTCGGCCGCACCTGGCTGGTGGGGCAGGAACCGACGGAACGCCAGCATGACCAGTTCCACCAGTGGCGAGATATCCTCGGCGCCGTTTTGGCGGTGACGAAGGCCGGTGCCACTTCAGGCGATCTGGCGCGGGCGGCGATCACCGCGGCCGGTGGCCGTAAACCGTGGTTGCCGCACTTCTACCTCGGCCACGGGATCGGCTCCAACGCAGCCGAAATGCCGATGATCGGCACCGATCTCGGCGAGGAGTTCGACGACAATTTCGTGTTCCCGGCCGGCATGCTGCTGGTTCTGGAACCGGTGATCTGGGAGGACGGCACGGGTGGCTATCGAAGCGAGGAGATCGTGGTGATCACCGAGGGCGGCTGGATGCCGCTGACCGACTACCCTTACGACCCGTACCTGTGAGCGCGCCCGTGCGAAGCGAGGCCCGCACCGAAATCGAGGCGGACTCCCACGATCTGCGCCACGGGCGTCGCGATCGCGTGCTGGCCCAGATGGCCGAACACGATCTCGACATCCTGGTGCTCGGCAGGCAGGCCAACGTCCGTTACGTGACCGGCGCCCCGCAGTTGTGGGTCGCGGGCACCCGGCCGTTCGGCCCGATCTGCGCGTTGGTCCGCGAGACCGGGGACATCCACCTGAACAGCACATGGGACGAGGGCATCCCCGACGAGATACCGCACGAGCGTCTCTACGGGCTGGCCTGGAATCCGATGACGCTCATCGGGGTGCTGCAGGGTGTCAATGGTGCCGCCACCGCCAAGCGCGTCGGGACAGACGCGCTCACACCGACTTTCGCCAAGTTGCTGCCACTCGCGTTCCCCGACGCGGAACTTGTCGACGGTGAGCAAGCCATGCGGACGGCCCGGCGGATCAAAACGGCCGAGGAGCTCACCGCGCTGCGTGGGGCGGTGCGGGTCGCGCAGGACGGTCTGGCTTCGGCAGTGGCGGAACTCGTTCCGGGTGCTTCGGAACGGACGCTTGCCGGCGCGTTGATGGAGGCTGAGGCAGCCGGCGGCGTGAGCACTCCCGCAACGCAGGATTCCGCATGGATCACCAGCAGGGACACGCCGTGGCGGCGCGCTGCCGGTGATGGCCGATTACGCGACGGAGACCTGGTGGTGGTGTCCGCCGGGGTTCTGGCCGACGGCTATGTCGGGGAGGTAGCGCGCACCTTTCCCGTCGGTGAGATCACCGACCTCGCTGCGGTCCGTGCACTGTATGCCCGCCGTGATGCATTGTGGAACAGCCTGATTGCCGCGTGCCGGCCGGGCAATCCGGCAGGCGCACTGCTGGCCGCCTACGAGTCTGCCGGCGAGCCGATCCCGCCGGCCCCGGTTGCGCACGGCCTGGGATTGGGGTTCGATCCGCCGGTTGTCTCACCTCACCTGCGTGCGACCTGCGACGCCGAGATCCTGTCGGAGGGCATGGTGCTCGCGGTGACTGCACACGTGTGGCAGCGCGGGCTCGGCGCGGTGTTCAGCCGCGACGCAGTGCTGATCACTGCCGATGGCGCCGAGGTGCTGTCGATCAGCCCGGCCTGGCGAGGCCAGGATGGCTGACCGGCCCAAACCGGAGGAGATCATCCTCTACGCGAAGGATCCGCGCACCAAGATCGCCACCATTACGTTCAACCGGCCCGAGTTCCTCAATGCGCCGACGTCGATGGCCCGGTTGCGGTACGCCGATCTGCTGCGTGCGGCCAACGCCGACAACGACGTCAAGGTCGTCATCATCCGTGGTGTGGGGGACAACCTGGGCAGCGGTGCCGACCTGCCTGAGTTCATGGAGGGCAACGACAATCCGGCGGCCCGGCTCGCGGAGTTGCGGCTCGAGGACGACGGCGTCGGGGAGGTCACGTACCCGCCCAAGGGCACCTTCCGCAACGGTGCCACCATCAGCGCGTGGTACGCCAACTCGCAGGCCGGTAACCGCGCGCTGCAGGACTTCAAGAAGATCAGCATCGTCGAGGCGAAGGGCTACTGCTACGGGTGGCATTTCTATCAGTGTGCCGACGCCGATCTGGTGATCTCCAGCGACGACGCGCTGTTCGGGCATCCTTCGTTCCGGTACCACGGCTGGGGCCCGCGGATGTGGACGTGGGTCCAGATGATGGGGCTGAGGAAGTTCCAGGAGATGGTGTTCACCGGCCGCCCGTTCACGGCCGCGGAAATGTACGACTGCAACTTCCTCAACAAGGTCGTACCGCGCGATCAGTTGGAAGCCGAGACCGACAAGTACGCGCGCGCGTGTGCTCGGAACCGGCCGGTGGACACGGTCTTTCAACAGAAGATGTTCTTCGAGATCTACAAGCAGCAGCAGGGTGAATACCTGGGCAGCCTGCTCAGCGCGTTCTTCGAGTCGATGGGCAACGGCGTGGCCAACGACAGCGATGACGACCTGGACATGTTCGAGTCGATCGAGTCCGGTCTGTCGGACGCGGTCAACGACAACGACAGCAGGTTCCCACCCGAGTTCCGGCTGTCCAAGAAGAACAGGGCGAAACCCGAATAGAAACATGACCGCACCACTTGACGGGTACACCGTCATCGATCTGTCCAGCGGTATCGCCGGCGGGTACTGCACCAAGATCCTCGCCGACGGCGGTGCCGACATCATCAAAGTGGAAGCACCCGAGGGCGACGCGCTGCGCCGTTGGTCGGCATCGGGAGCCGAATTCGACGGCGACGGTGCGCTGTTCAGCTTCCTGGCGGGCGGAAAACGCAGCGTCGTCGTCGACCCGTCGGAAATCGGTGACGTCGAACGTCTCGTGGCCGCAGCCGATGCAGTGGTCTGGTCCCCGGAGTCTCCGGTCGCCCAGCGGGTATCACCGACGGAGCTCTACCGTCGTCATCCGCATCTGATCGTGGCCGCAATCACGCCATTTGGATTGGACGGGCCCTGGCACGATCGTCCGGCGACCGAGTTCACGCTGCAGGCCTGGTCCGGTGGTGCGATCGGCATCGGGCGTGGCTCGCAGGACCGGGCGCCGGTCCACGTCGGCGGTCAGGTCGGGGAGTGGTTGGCCGGGTGCTATGCCGCCGCCATGGTGCAGGCCTTCTGGCTTCGCGCACTGCGAGACGGTTACGGCGAACTGATCGACCTGTCCAAGCTGGAAGCCCAGATCCTCGGTCTGACCTACTATCCGGTCACCTATTTCGAGATACTCGACCGGCCGTGGCGGACCGAGCGCAGGCCAACCGTGCCCGGCGTGGCGCAAGCGGCCGACGGGCTGGTGGCGCTGGGCTGCGGGACGGCTCAGCAGTGGTGGGATCTGTGCGCCATGTCGGGGCACGACGACTGGATCGACGAGACCACCGAACTGACAATAACCGAGCAGGCGAACCTGCACGCCGACGAGTTGTACAGCTGGATTCGCGGACAACATGCGGACGACCTCCGGGAACTCGCATCGGCGTTCCGGATCCCCAACTCGCCGGTCGGCAACGGTGAGAACGTCACGGAGATGGACCATTTCGTCAAGCGTGGTGCGTTCGAGCGCAATCCCCGCGACGGTTTCACCCAGCCTACACACCCTTACCGGATCAGCGGGGTCGAGCTGCGCACTGCCGCGGCGGCCCCGCGCCTCGGACAGCACACGAGTGAGGTCGTCGGTGCCGGCCTGCCTCGCCGAGACCCGCCCTCGGGCGCCAGGCACCGTAACCGCCTGCCGCTGGAACGGCTCAGAGTCCTTGACATGACCACGTTCTGGGCCGGCCCGTCGTGTACACACGCGCTGGGCATGCTGGGCGCCGAGGTCATTCACCTGGAGTCCACGGCCCGTCCCGACGGCACCCGGCTGATCGCCGGAATCCCCGCGAGTGTCGAGCAGTGGTGGGAGCGTTCGCCCATCTTCTCGGCGCTCAACACCAACAAGAAGGGCCTGACGCTGGATTTCCAGACCGAGCAGGGCCGCGAAGTCCTACGCAGGCTGATCGCGACGTGTGACGTCGTGGTCGAGAACTTCACGCCCCGGGTCATCGACCAGATCGGACTGGATTTCGAGACGGTCCGCGCGTTGCGCGACGGAATCATCATGGTGCGGATGCCCGGGTTCGGGCTCGACGGGCCGTGGCGGGACAACCCGGCCTTCGCCTACATCATCGAGGATGCGTCCGGATTGAGTTGGCTGACCGGATATCCGGACCGAACCCCCTACGAACCGTATTCGGTCGGCGACCCCAACGCCGGCGTGCACGCGCTCAACGCGGTGCTGCTCGCCGTTGAACACCACCGCCGGACCGGTGAGGCGGTATTGGTGGAGGCCGCGATGGTGGACGCGGCGCTCACCATCGCCGCCGAGCAGGTGATCGAGTACTCGGCCTACGGCGCACTGTTGCAACGGGACGGTAACCGGGGACCGGTCGCGGCACCGCAGAACCTGTACCGCTGCGCCGACATCGACGAGTTCGGTCGTCCGGACAGCTGGGTTGCGATCGCGGTCGAGACAGATGCGCAATGGGACACATTGTGCGAAGCTCTCGGTCGTCCCGGATGGACTAGGGCCCCTGCGCTGTCCACTGCGGCAGGCCGCCGCGCCCAGCACGACCTCATTGATGAGAAGCTGTCGGACTGGTGCGTATCACGGGGCGGTGACAAGATCATCGAAACACTGTGGCCGGCCGGGGTTCCGGTGGCCAAGGTCATGCAGCCGCACCGCCAGGGCGAACTTCCCCAGTTGTGGCACCGGCGGTTCTTCGAGCACGTCGGGCATCCGGTGAACGTCGCCGCGCCCCACAGCACCCTGCCGGTCACCCTGGCCGACGGGCCACGCGAGTTTCATCGTGAGCCTGCACCGCTGCTCGGTGAGCACAACCATGCCGTGCTGTCGGAATTGGGCTTGTCCGATGCGGAGATCGACGCGCTGGAGCATGCCGGTGTGATCGGTACCGAACCGCGGCGCGGCACCGCCAAGCGCTGACCGGTGCGATACCCTCGACGTGCGCACCTGCAGGGGAGGGGCCGGGTTGACCGCGACAGCCGACGACTATGCGTGGTGGAGTTCCTGGCGGCCGGAATGGGCCGACAGCTACTGCATCACGGTGCTCAGCGATGCCGAACCCCACCAGGTCGCCCATTCGCTCGAGACAGGCCCACCGGTCCTGTTGCAGGGTATCGATGCCCTCCTGGACCGTACGGTTGAGCACTGGGGCGCAGGCTACGACCCCGATCAGGCGATGCTGGGCGTCGCCGGGATCGACGGCGGATGGTCGTTGATCGCGGAGTCGAACGGCTACGTGGGTGTCACAGAACGTCTCATCGGGCCGCTGTCCATCGACCGGACGGTCGTGTCGCACTTCCGGAATATCAACGCCGTGCACCGATTTCAGTGGTGGCACGACGGGCGATTGCTCGTGGATTTCGACCTGTTGTTCCCGACGGAGAGGTTCGGCGCGGATCCCGACGTGGTGCTGGATGGCCTGCGGGCCATCGGCATCCCACTGGACGCCGGACCGGAGGACGTCGCCGCGATTGATCTCAGTGCGGCGGGCTTCGCACTCGCGGAGCGCATCACCGGCGTGGCATGCACGCCCGAACTGTTCGAGACCAGCCGATACCTCGCCGCGACCGTCGCCATGCCCGGGCATGAGGAGCAAGCCCGCTACGGTGAGGCGTTGCGGGCCACCTGGCATGTGCCGACCACGTGGTGAGTGTCTCCGCGGTGTTGCATCGAAACGGCTCGCCAGGCTGAACAACCATGGCCATCAACCCTTCTGACATCCTGCTCACCGGGCAGGTCGCGGTCGTGACCGGCGGCGGGGCCGGTATCGGGCGTGGCATCGTGGCCGGCCTGGCCGCCTTCGGAGCCAGGGTGGCGGTGTGGGAGCGCGACGTGCAGAGTTGCGCGGCGGCAGCGGAATCCGTCGACGGGTTGGGCATCGTCACCGACGTGCGGGACGCTGATCAGGTGGATGCCGCACTGGCTCAAACCATCTCCGAACTCGGTCCGGTACGCATCCTGGTAAACAATGCGGGCGGGGTTTTCGCCTCGCCACTGCTGGAGACGACAGAGAACGGCTGGGATGCGCTCTACCGCAGCAATTTGCGTCATGTGCTGCTGTGCACGCAACGGGTCGCCCGCCAGTTGGTTGCTGCCGAATTGCCGGGCAGCATCATCAATGTGACGTCGATCGAGGGCGTCCGGGCCGCGCCCGGCTACGCAGCTTATGCGGCCGCGAAGGCCGGCGTCGTCAACTACACGCAGACCGCGGCGACCGAGCTGGCGCCGCACGGCATCAGGGTCAATGCGCTGGCGCCGGATCTGACTGTCACCGGAGGGCTGCTGGCCTTGTCGCCGGAGGGCTTGCCGCGCGGGATCGCCGACGCGATTCCGCTGGAAGGCCCGGGCATGTCGACGAAATTGCCTCGGTAGCAGTGTTTCTCGCGTCTTCGATGTCGAGTTACATCACCGGGCAGACGATCCACGTGGACGGTGGCACGCGGGCTGCGGGTGGCTGGTACCCCCACCCGCAGACCGGTGCCTTCACGCTAGGGCCGGGCTAGGGATTCCGGCCCTTACTTCAGGCAGCTGCCTGCGTCGACGGGCAGGGTCACGCCGGTGATGTACCGGGCCTCGTCGGACGCCAGGAACAGCACCGCGTTGCTGATGTCGACGGCCTCGACCCACGGAACCGGCAGAGTGTGGAACATCTGGCAGATCGGGGCCATGTCGTCGGGGCCGGGGTTCTCCAGATCCGGTCGGAACATCTTGAATGTGCCCTCGTTGTGCAGCATCGGGGTTGCGACGTGCGTGGGATGCACGGTGTTGACCCGGATGTTGTGCTGGCCGAGTTCGACGGCGAAACCTCGCATCAGACCGACGACGCCGTGCTTGGCGGCAACATAATTGCCGCAGTGTGGGTAGGCCTTGAGGCCGCCGACCGAGCTGGTCAATACGATGGAACCGCCGCGTCCGCCGGCAATCAGATGCGGCACACCGGCTTTGACCGACTTCCACACCCCGGACAGATTGATGTCGATCATCTCGTCCCAGTCCTGCTCGCTGGTCTGATCGAGCGTGTCGCCGCCGTTGCCGATGCCTGCGTTGGCGACGATGATGTCGAGCCTGCCGAGCTGTTCTACGCCACTGTCGACCGCGGCCTTGACGGCGGCCGCGTCGCGGACGTCGACCTCTGCGGTGACGATGCGCCGGTTGAGGCCCTTGACCAGGTTCGCGGTTTCGGCGAGGTCGTCCGACGTCGACGCCGGGATCGCGGTGTCCACACCCGGCCGAATCGGCCCACAGATGTCGACGGCGATGATGTCGGCGCCCTCCTGCGCCAACCGCACCGCGTGGCTACGCCCCTGACCGCGCGCCGCGCCGGTCACAAAGGCGACCTTGCCTTCGACCCGTCCTGACATTGGTTACCTCGGTTCCTGTTCGTGGTGTGACGCCGCTATGCCCGCATGTTGTGCATCTGCTCAGCACTCTTTCATCGGCGTGCCCGCCGTGTCAACGCCGGAACCGCTTTTGGCAATTAGCACTCTCGAATTTTCAGAATTATATTCTCGGGAGGGCGTCAAAATCGTTCTGAATCCCCCGCTCACCGACGCGAAGGCCTGGTGATCGTGTGGCCCTAGTGTCGTTTCACAGCGGACTGAGTCCGGGATCGCGTCGACACGATCGATGGCCACCCGCGGCCGGGCGTGCGACGCGTGAGGTGAGTTCTACCGAATCAAGAACAAAATTCTCGATCAGCCGGCGGCGAATCCGTGGGCGCAGAAGTCCCATACTTCGTCCGCGGTGATCGGATGCGGGGCGCCGTCCTCGGTCCCTCCGCTGGATTGCGCGACGAACATCACGGTCTGCATGGTCATGGCCGCCATGCGGCGCGGGCTGATGCCCTTGCGGAGTTGGCCGGCATCGGCGGCCTCCTCCATGAGCTCGGTGAGCAGGGCCAGCAGGGGCGCGTGGGCGACTTTCACCTCGGCCGGGTGGGATACCAGCAGCCGCGGGGCGAAGTCGGTGAACAGCGGTCGCTTGGCGGCCGGGTCCGGCCGAGACGACTCGAAGAGCAGCTGGATGGCCACCTTGAGCCGGTCGATGGGATCGCTGTGGCTCGCGGTGGCGGCGCGGATCTGGTCGGCCGAACGGCTCAGCGCATCTTCGAAAAGCGCGAGCAGTAGCTCGTGTTTACCGTCGAATTGCAGGTAGAAGCTGCGCAACGACTGCCGCGAGCGGTCGACGACCTCTTGCACCGTGAAGTCGGTGCTGCCCTTTTCGATGATGATGGCCTGTGCGGCGTCCAGGAAGCGCTGGACGCGCTGGGCAGCGCGCAGCTTCGCGGTTTTGATGGACCGCTCGACAGCCCGCTGCTTCCATGCGGGTTCATCGCCGGCGGTGGTCACCGGCGGATCATCTGTGTGTCGAGTCGGGAGAACATGGATTGACTGTACCGGAGAACGCCTTGCCATCGCGGTGCCAGACCCCCTCGCGGTCAACGTGTCGGAGATTGTAACTTTCTCAGTATGAGAATACTATTCTCATTGCGGGCATTTTTGAAGCTTTTCCCGACGAGGGCATCGCGTCGTATCCGAGCCTGCCGCGTGGACAGACGCCGCGATAGACATGGAGTGAACCGACGTGTACATCGACTACGACGCCGCCGATGCGATCGCCACCATCACCCTCAACCGGCCTGAGGCCGCCAATGCGCAGAACCCAGAACTACTCGACGAGCTCGACGCCGCATGGACCAGGGCCGCCGAGGACGCCGACGTCAAGGTCATCGTGTTGCGGGCGAACGGCAAGCACTTCTCCGCGGGCCACGATCTCCGTGGCGGCGGGCCGGTGCCGGACACGATCTCGCTCGAGTTCATCATCGAGCATGAAGCCCGGCGATACCTGGAGTACACCCTGCGCTGGCGTAACGTTCCGAAGCCGTCGATCGCGGCCGTACAGGGCAGGTGTATATCCGGTGGACTGTTGCTGTGCTGGCCGTGCGACTTGATCCTGGCGGCAGACGACGCGCTGTTCTCCGACCCGGTCGCGCTCATGGGTATCGGCGGTGTCGAATACCACGGTCACACCTGGGAACTGGGCCCGCGCAAGGCCAAGGAGATCCTGTTCACGGGTAGAGCGCTGACCGCCGAGGAGGCCGAACGCACGGGCATGGTCAACCGCGTCGTGCCCCGTGCCGAACTCGACGACCGCACCAGGGAATTGGCCGCCCAGATCGCCACCATGCCGGCGTTCGCACTACGTCAGGCCAAACGTGCGGTCAACCAGACGTTGGACATCCAGGGCTTCTATGCGGCGATCCAGTCGGTGTTCGACATCCACCAGACCGGCCACGGAAATGCGTTGAGCGTCAGTGGCTGGCCGGTCCTCGTCGACATCGAGCAGATGAAGGCCAACATCAAATAGCATCGCGGATGGACGCCATCCGGTTGAGCGTGGCCTACGCTGCCAGGCAGATCTACGCGCAGACCACGGCGGCAGTCGCGGTGACTCTTGTGGTGCTGGCGCTGAGCCGCAACACCGTGGGCGATGCGCGGCAGCTGCTCACCTCGGCCAACCTGATCGCGCTGATCGCCTTGATGACCGCGGCGGCAATCGTCGATACGGTCGTGGGCTACGTCAACGTGTACCCGACCTTCAAATGGTTTGCCGCGGGCCGGCATCCGACGCCGCAACAGCAGCGCGCCGCGATGCGGATCGGGCCGCGGCAGACCGTCATCCAGTTCGGCACCTGGGCGGTGAGCGCGGTCGTGTACACGCTGGTGAACCTCGGCGCCGGCGGGGGAGTGGGCTATGTGATGGGCGGGGCGATCCTGTTCGGTGGCGTCGCGGCCGCATGCATGGGATTCCTCGTGACCCAGCGGATGTTGCGTCCCATCGTCGCGGCGTCGCTCAACGCGTCGTCAGCCACCCACGTGACGATGCCGGGCATCCTGGGGCGGCTCATCACCATCTGGGTGCTGTTCAGTGGTCTTCCGACCGTCGGTATCGCGTTGATCGTGTTGGCGCGATCCAACGGCTGGTTCGTGCAGAAGACCGCGCCGGTGGAGGCCGCCGTACTGGTGGTCGCCGTCGTCTCGTTGCTGTTCGGATTGCGGTCGATGGTGCTTGTCGCGCGGTCGATATCCGATCCGGTGCGTGAGGTCGTGCTCGCGATGAAGGCGGTCGAGCGGGGCTGGGCGGCGGTCTCGGTCAAGGTGTACGAACCATCGGAGATCGGCCGGTTGCAATACGGGTTCAACCGGATGGTCGCGGGGCTGGCCGAGCGAAATCGGTTGCGCGAACTGTTCGGCCGTTATGTCGGCGTCGACGTGGCGCGACATGCTCTGGAGCAAGGCGGTGCGGTCAGCGGTGACGTCCGGGATGCCGCAGTGCTCTATGTCGACCTGGTGGGGTCGACGGTGCTCGGCGCCTCGCGGCCACCGCAGGACGTGGCCCAATTGCTCAACGGGTTCTTCCGGATCGTGGTCGAAACCGTGGAAAGCCACCACGGCCTGATCAACAAGTTCGAGGGGGACGCCGTGCTGGCGGTGTTCGGCGCGCCGCTGCGGCTCGACAACGCGGCCTCGTCGGCCCTCGAGACGGCGCGCGCATTGATGCCGAGATTGCGGGAGCTGCCCGATGTCGAATTCGGCGTGGGCATTTCATGTGGGTCGGTTTTCGCGGGCAATATCGGCGCCGAGAACCGGTACGAGTACACGGTGATCGGGGACGCCGTCAACGAGGCGGCCCGGCTGGCCGACCACGCCAAGGACTGGGATACCGCAGTGCTGTGCTCGGGCAGCGCGCTGGCGAGCGCCGGCGCCGACGAGGGGAACCACTGGGTGGTGCGGGGCTCGACGGTCCTGCGGGGCCGTTCGACCGCGACGGTGTTCGCCGAGCCCCTCACCTGATCACCGCGAGCGTGCGGGTCTGTCGGCCGACACGCCGTCGCGACGCAGTGTTTCACGCACGCTCACCCCGCGACGAGCGTGCGGAAACTGCCGCCGGGATGCGGCGTGTCGGGCAGCAGACCCGCACGCTCGCCAAGGAAAAGTTACAACTCTGCCAGGCGGGGAGCCGAACCGCGGGCCCTCAGTCCTGCGCCTGCCTTGCGGGTGAGTTCGCGTGAGCTGCCGAGCAATCCGTCGAGAACCAAGGCCCGCTTCAGGTGGTGGTGCAGGTCGTGTTCGGCGGTGAAGCCGATGCCGCCGAGCACCTGCTGGCAGTGCTTGGCCGCGGTCAGGGCGGCCTTGCCCGCGGCGGCCTTTGCCAGCATCGCGGTGAGATCGGGGCTCTCGGAGCCCGGGAGGCTCAGCGTCGCCTCCGCACCCTCGATCGCGACCAGGGTTTCCGCCAGCCGGTGACGGACGGCCTGGAATGACGAGATCGGCTTGCCGAACTGGACCCGGTCCAGCGCGTGCGTGCGGGCCAGTGCGAGCATCGCCCGGGCCGAGCCGACCAGCCACCAGCCCACGGCCTTGCGCGCCTCGCCCATCCGCATGAGCTCACCATCGGGCACCCGATGCAGCGGCAGTCCGCCCAGGGTCGGATCCGTGACGCTCGAGCGCGACCACACGACCCAACCGCCACCCGTATACGGCATGGGAGGGGTGCCTCCGGGCAGACCACCGATGGTCTCCAGCAGCACGTCGTTGAGAACCGAAGCGTGCGAACCGGTTTCCCCCAACAGTCGGAACACCAGTGGTATCGCGACGTCGGGGACGTCGGCCACCATGTCAGTCCAGCCGAGGTCGGCGAGCGCAGAGTCGAGCTCGGCGCCGGAAATCGAGAGCATGGTCTTCCGCAATGCCTCTTCGAGCAGGTCGAGCGACTCCTGATCCATCGGTCACTCCTTCCCCAAGTCGAGTAGGCGGCGGGCGATGATGTTGCGCTGCACCTCGGCCGTGCCGCCGTAGATTGTGGCGGCGCGCGAGTACAGGAACTCGGTGCGCCATTCGGTGTCGTCGAGCTCGATCGTGCCCGCCAACAGATCCCGCGCGGTGTCGTAGAGCTGCTGTTCGGCACCGGCGAGCAGCACCTTGTCGATCGAGGTGTCCGGGCCGAGCTTGTGTCCGTCGGCCAGCCGGTGCTGCGTGGCACGGGACCGGCAGCGCAGTGTGTGCAGCGCCAGGTAGGCCTCGCCCATATCCGAATCCACGACTTGGCCAAGGCTTTTGACCTCACCGATCAACGCGTCGAACCGCGAGTACAGGTAGGCGATACGTTGCCAGAAGCAGGTCGAGCGCTCATACGGCAGCAGATCCATGGCCAGCTGCCAACCGTCCCCGGGTTGGCCGAGCATGCGGCCCGTGTCGACCTCGACATCGTCGAAATACACCTCGCAGAACTCGTCCACGCCGTGCATGGTCTGCAACGGCCGCACCGTGATACCCGGCGAGTCGAGGTCGACGAAGAACGCAGTGAGGGCATCGTGATCGGGGGTTTCGGCGGCACCGGTGCGGGTGAGCAGGATGCACCGGTGCGAGTACTGGGCGAAGCTGGTCCACACCTTCTGGCCGTTCACCACCCACTTGTCACCGCGCTGCTCGGCCCGGGTGGTCAAAGACGCCAGGTCGCTGCCCGAGCCCGGCTCGGAAAAACCTTGGCACCACTGCTCTTCACCGCTGAGCAGTTTCGGAACCATCTCCGCGGCCAGATCCGCCGGGGCGTAGTCGATCATCGTCGGCGCCAGCACCTCGAGCATCGAGTACGGTCCCGGTTCGGCCAGCCTGCGGCCCACCACCTCTTCGCCGACGATCGCCCGCAGGATCGCCGGCCCGCCCAGTCCGCCGGCGTGCTCCGGCCAGCCGTAGCGGCTCCACCCGGCGTCATAGAGAGCTCTTTGCACACGCGCGAACTGCCGCACGTGCCCCGCCAGTGAATGGTCGGGCGGCGGCGTCAGATCATGCTCGTCGAGCCAGATCCCCAGGGCGGCACGGAATGCGGCGGGATCATGCAGTTCGGTCATGCTGACGGCCGACCGATCGCGTGCGGTTTGCCGTGGTCGTGCGCGCCGCTGCGCCGGATGAACGTCATGGCGCGTGTTCTCAGTCGCCAGCCCTCGGGGGTCCGCAGGTAGGTGTCGTTGTAGTAGCCGATGCGCATGTCGTGCGTGGAGTGCTCGATGAAGCACAGTGGCTGGGTGCCGGTCGCGGCGTCATGATCGTCGGCGTCAAAGGTCACCAGCGCGGTCCCGGTCATGAACAGTCCTTTGGGGGCGGCGTCGACGAGCACCGGGAAGCGTTCCAGCGCATAGGTTTCCCCGAACGCGCTGTAAGTGCCGTCCGGGGTGAACACGGAGATCAGGCCTTCGATGTCGCCCTGCGTGATGGTGACGGCGTAACGGGCCAGCAGCTGCTGGATCTCCACCAGGTCGTCAGTTCTAGGCGTACTCATTGCGGTAGACCTTACCTCCCTTCATTACAAATTTCACATCTCGT
Source organism: Mycolicibacterium mageritense (assembly GCF_010727475.1). NCBI lineage: Bacteria > Bacillati > Actinomycetota > Actinomycetes > Mycobacteriales > Mycobacteriaceae > Mycobacterium > Mycolicibacterium mageritense. Next base: position 104,286 of record NZ_AP022567.1, on the reverse strand, counting down.
GTAACGCTGATATCTTGCAGTGGATCGCCGGGTACCGCGATGATGTCGGCCAGCAGGCCGTTGGCGAGACGGCCGCGATCATCAGCGTTGATCAGCTCGGCCGCCGTCACGGTCGCCGCCTTCAGCACGGCCGCCGGCGGCATGCCCCACTCGACCAGCGTGACCAGCTCGTCGGCGTTCTTCCCGTGCGGGATGGCGGGGGCGTCGGTGCCGACAGCGATCTTCACCCCGGCCTCGTAGGCGGCCTTGATCGACGTCTCGGCTTTGGGGAACATCTCGGCTGCCTTGTCCTGCAGCACCTTCGGAGCCTTGGAAACGTCCATGGCCTGCGCCAGTCGCCGTGTGGTGACCAGGAACCGGTCGTGGTCGACGAGCATCTGGATGGCCTCGTCGTCCATCAGGAATCCGTGTTCGATGCAGTCGATACCGCAGGCCACCGCGTGCTTGACGGCTTGGGCGCCGTGCGTGTGGGCGGCGACGCGCAGCCCACGGCGGTGCGCCTCGTCGACGATGGCCCGCAGCTCCTCGTCCGAATAGTGCTGCGCCCCGGCCTCTCCGGTCAGTGACATGACCCCGCCCGAGCAGCACACCTTGATCAGCTGCGCGCCGTGTTTGATCTGGTAGCGCACGGCTTTGCGGATCTCGTCGACGCCGTTGGCGATGCCCTCCTCGATCGTCAGCTCCAGGATACCGGGCATGAACGCGGCGAACATCGTGGGGTCGAGATGACCGCCCGTCGGGGTGATCGCGTGGCCCGCGGGCACGATACGCGGACCCTCGATCCAGCCGGCGTCTATCGCTTTGCCCAGGGCGACGTCGAGCAGATAGCCGCCGGTCTTGACGAACAGGCCGAGGTTGCGCACGGTGGTGAACCCGGCCCGCAGCGTGCGGCGGGCGTTGCCCACGGCCCGCAGCACGCGGGTCGGGGGATCATCCTGCACCTGCGACAGGCCGGGGTTCTCGCCCCGCCCGCCCATGAGCAGGTTGACCTCCATGTCCATCAGCCCGGGCAGCAGGATCGCGTCGCCGAGATCGATCACCTCGGAGCCCTGGGAAATCTCGGTTCCGACGCTCACGATTCTGTCCCCGTCGACACAGACGATGCCGGGGCGGATGATCGTCCCGGCATCGACGTCGAGAAGGCCCGCAGCCTTGAGGGTCAGCACCTCTAGACCACCGGCTCCCGGACGATCTCGACCCATGCCGCGCCGCTGTCGAGCACGCGCGGCTGCTTCCACACCTCTACCGGGAAGCTCACCATCACCACCGACTGCATCAGGTGCATGAGCCGCTTGGCGTCGTCGGGCATGCCGTGCAACGGGAAGCGGGCGTCCAGGTACACCATGACGTCCTCCAGCCGGGCCATGCCGACGTCGTAGAGCTCCTGCATCTCCTCCATCGAGGACGCCAACCGCTTGGCGTAACGCTCGGGCTCGGTGGGCAGGATCCAGTCGGAAAACCGTTCCAGGTCGGCGAATTCCGCCGGCAGCAGGGCTTCTTTGGTCTCAGACATGCGCGACGCTCCCATTGGTCTTGACTGCTTTTTCCGCCTTGTACGCATCGACGTACTTGTGCGCGGTGTGGTGCAGGTGCCGCAGCAGGATTTCCTGGTCGCACAGCGGGAATTCGGTGACCGCGCGGGTGCCGATCTGAGTCTGGGTGGCTTCGAGGGTGTTGGCGTCCTGCAGCGCGTATTCCTTGAACGTGACCGCGGCGAGCTCCTGGGACAGTCGCTGCCGGGTGTTCTTGGGCGGCACGAAATACAGGTTGGCCTCGAAGATGTGGGTGTCCACGCCCGTCGGCCAGTAGTTGTACGTCAGGTACCAGCCCGGCACCCAGAGCAGCAGCGTGAAGTTGGGGAAGAACTCGAAGGAGTCCTGACCCCAGGTCTTCTGGCGCGCGGGGTTGACCGCGGGCGGCAGCTCGTCGGGCAGGATGCCCTTGATGTCGGGACGGTCCCACGGGCCGAACAGGCCGCTGTGGAGGATGCGCTCGATGGGCTTGACCATGTTGAGATCCTTGGGCGGGCTCATGCCGCCCCAGGACGAGATCATCGAGTGCTGATCCTTGATGTCGTAGTGCAGCGCCTCGAATCCGACCTTGGCGAGCTTCTCGGCCTCCTCCTTGGTGGCCTGCTTCATGTGCAGGATCGGTGCGTGGTAGAACTCGACGAACGCGTCGATGAAGAGCTTCCAGTTGGCCTTGATCTCCGAGCGGTAGCTGTACACCTCGGTCATCTCGTGGAAGGGGTAGCCTTCCAAACCCTTTGCGAAGTCGCCGAGGTAATCCCGCAGCGGCTCGGCGTCGTCGTCGAAGTTGACGAAGATGAAGCCTTCCCACACCTCGCAGCGCACTGGCTTGAGCGGATAGTCGGCCTTGTCGACGTCGAAGAACTCCTGCTCCTGCTGGATGAACGTGAGATCCCCGTTGAGTGCATAGCGCCACGCGTGGTACTTGCAGGTGAACTGTCGGCAGCTGCCCGAGACTTCCTCGCCGGGGTAGTCGTTCCAGACCAGCTTGTTGCCGCGATGGCGGCACATGTTGTAGAAGGCGCGAATGGTGCCGTCTTTGTCCTTGTTGACGATGATCGACGTGCCGGGGCCCACCGACGGCATCTCGCGGGTGAAGTAGCTGCCCGTCTTGGGAAGTCGCTCGACCCGGCCGACGTGCAACCAGAGCCTGCGGAAGATCGCCTGCTGTTCGAGCTTCCACTGCTCGGGATCGATCGAATCGGTGTAATCGACTGGGGCCGTGCCCAATTCAGGCCAGTTCTCGGTCCAGCTGCCGACAGCCGGTTTCGGGAAATGTGCCACTTGTCTACCTTCTCTCTCGGGGTCCGGGTTCGGCCGTGCCGTGTTCGGGCTGGATGCCGAACGTGTTGTAAGCCATGGCCATCAGGCCGTAGCCGCCGATCGTGAAAACCAGGTCCATGCGCTGACGTTCGTCGAGGTGCTCGCACAGCGCCGCCCACGTGGCGTCGGAGATGCGGGACTCTTCATCGAGTTCGTCCACGGCGTCGAGCACCAACTGGTCGAGCGTGGCAGCGGCCTTGCCGAGCTGGATATCCGCGATCTCGTCGTCGGTCAGCCCCTGGGCCTTGGCGATGAAAACGTGGTGGGCCCACTCGTATTCGCAATGCCTGCGGTGCGCGATCCGCAGGATCGCGAGCTCGCGGAGCCGGGCGTCGAGCGTCGAGCGGAACAGCAGGTGGTTGCTGAACCGCAGGAACGCCTTGGTCAGGTGCGGGTGGCGGGCCAGCGTCGACAGTGCGGTGCCGGCACCTTCCGGGTTGAGCCGCTCCTCGGGGAGCATGACCGCGAGTGCGTGTCGCACGTCGTCGTCCCACTCGTCGGCTGGCAGCGGGGGCACGCGCACGTTCCGGCCTCCTCTCCATGACTCTCGTTGATGAGAATCATGTTCTCATTTCGGACTAAGAGGTTTCCATCTTTTTCTCCGACGGTCAATGGGAGCGTGGCAACCCGCGGGATGACCTGGGTATTCGCGCTCGTCAGCGCGGTCAGACATTGATTCTCGTTTGGCGAGAAGCTAGTTTTCTGAAGTGGAGAATCGGTTGGCGAGCGGAACGGAGCAGTCATGAACAAAGACGACATGATCTTGATCAGCGTGGACGACCACATCATCGAGCCGCCGAACATGTTCAAGAACCACCTGCCGGAGAAGTACCGGGATGAGGCGCCCCGGCTCGTGCACAACCCGGACGGGTCCGACACGTGGCAGTTCCGCGACACCGTGATCCCCAACGTCGCGCTCAACGCCGTGGCGGGCCGCCCGAAAGAGGAATACGGGTTGGAGCCGCAAGGCCTCGATGAGATCCGCAAGGGCTGCTATGACCCCGACGAGCGGGTCAAGGACATGAACGCCGGCGGGGTCTTGGCGACCATGAACTTCCCGTCGTTCCCCGGTTTCGCCGCGCGCCTGTTCGCCACCGACGATTCCGAGTTCTCGCTGGCGCTCGTACAGGCTTACAACGACTGGCACATCGACGAGTGGTGCGGATCCAACCCGGGCCGCTTCATCCCCATGGCGCTGCCGGCGATCTGGGATCCGCAGCTGTGTGCCGACGAGGTGCGGCGCGTGTCGAAGAAAGGCGTGCACTCGCTGACCTTCACCGAGAACCCGTCGACCCTCGGCTATCCCAGCTTCCATGACCTGGAGTACTGGAAGCCGTTGTGGGAGGCCTTGTGTGACACCGACACGGTGATGAACGTGCACATCGGGTCGTCGGGCAAGCTCGCGATCACCGCGCCGGACGCGCCGATGGACGTGATGATCACGCTGCAGCCCATGAACATCGTGCAAGCCGCGGCCGACCTGCTGTGGTCCGCGCCCATCAAGGCCTACCCGGATCTCAAGATCGCACTGTCGGAGGGCGGGACCGGCTGGATTCCGTACTTCCTGGACCGGGTCGACCGGACCTACGACATGCATTCGACGTGGACGCACCAGAATTTCGGCGGCAAGTTGCCGTCCGAGGTGTTCCGGGAGCACTTCATGACGTGCTTCATCTCCGACCCCATCGGCGTGAAGAACCGCCATGAGATCGGTGTCGACAACATCTGCTGGGAAATGGACTACCCGCACTCAGACTCGATGTGGCCCGGTGCACCAGAAGAACTCGCCGCGGTGTTCGACACTTACAACGTGCCCGACGACGAGATCAACAAGATCACCCACGAGAACGCCATGCGGCTGTACCACTTCGACCCGTTCGCGCACGTTCCGAAAGACCAGGCGACGGTCGGCGCGCTGCGCAAGGCTGCCGAGGGGCATGACGTGTCGATCCGTGCACTGAGCCACAAGGAGAAGACCGGCACCACGTTTGCCGACTTCCAGGCCAACGCCAAAGCCGTTGCCGGCGCCAAAGACTGAAGGAGAGACCGCGACGTGTCGGGTGGGATGAACTTCGAACTGACCGAGGATCAGCAGCTGATCCGTGCCTCGGTCGCGGAGCTGGCGGCCAAGTTCGGCGACCACTACTGGATGGAGAAGGACCAGGCCCACGAATTCCCGCAAGAGTTCTACGACGCCATCGCCGGCGGTGGCTGGCTCGGAATGACCATCCCGGAGGAATACGGTGGCCACGGCCTCGGCATCACCGAGGCGACCATCCTGGCCGAGGAGGTTGCCCGCTCGGGCGGCGGCATGAACGCCGCCAGCTCCATCCACATGTCGATCTTCGGTATGCAGCCCGTCGTGGTGTTCGGTTCCGACGAGATGAAGGCGGAGACTCTGCCCCGGATCGCGGGCGGCGACCTGCATGTGTGTTTCGGCGTCACCGAACCTGGTGCGGGCCTCGATACTTCGCGCATCACCACATTCGCCAGGCGGGACGGTGACAGCTATGTGGTGAACGGCCGCAAGGTGTGGATCTCAAAAGCACTCGAATCCGAGAAGATCCTGCTGCTGACGCGTACGACGCCGCGTGAGGAGGCGCAGAAGCCGACAGACGGGCTGTCGCTGTTCCTCACCGACCTCGACCGCGATCACGTCGACATCCGGCCGATCCGCAAGATGGGCCGCAACGCCGTGAGCTCCAACGAACTGTTCATCGACGATCTGCGGGTGCCCGTCGAGCATCGGATCGGTGAAGAGGGCAAAGGGTTCAGCTACCTCCTGCACGGGCTCAACCCCGAGCGGATGCTCATCGCGGCCGAGGCGTTGGGCATCGGGCGGGTCGCGCTGGACCGGGCCGTGCAGTACGCCAACGAGCGGGTCGTGTTCGACCGTCCCATCGGCATGAACCAGGGCATCCAGTTTCCGCTGGCGGACTCGCTGGCCCGGCTCGACGCCGCCGAGCTCGTGCTGCGCAAGGCCACCTGGCTCTACGACAACGGAAAGCCCTGCGGCCGTGAGGCCAACATGGCCAAGTACTTGTGCGCGGACGCCGGGTTCACCGCTGCGGACCGTGCGCTGCAGACGCATGGCGGCATGGGTTACTCCGAGGAGTACAACATCTCGCGGTTCTTCCGCGAGTCGCGACTGATGAAGATCGCTCCGGTGAGCCAGGAGATGATCCTGAACTTCCTCGGTGCCAATGTGCTCGGCCTGCCCAAGAGCTACTGAGGAGACAACTCGTTCGATGAGAACCTATTTCGATCTGACCGGACGCTCGGCACTGGTGACGGGCGCGGGTGCCGGCATCGGTGCCGCCGTATCCGAGGCGCTGGCCGCGGCGGGTGCGGCGGTGCTCGTCACCGACATCAGTGGTGACGCGGCGGCCGTGGTTGCCGAACGGATCAACACCGCCGCCGGAGGCGGCAAATCCAATACCGCCGCCGGAGGCGGGAAGGCCGACAGTGCCGCGCTCGACGTGAACGACCGCGACGCCGCGGTGGCCGCCGCAGCGCAGGCGGCCGCGCTCGGCGAAGGCAACCTGCACATCGTCGTCAACAACGCGGGCGTCACGTCGCCCGCGATGTTTCCCAAGCTGACCGACGAGACGTTCCGGTTGACGTTCGACGTTCATGTGATGGGAACGTTCCACGTCACCCAGGCCGCATTGCCGCACCTGCCGACGGACGGCACGGGGCGCGTCATCAACGTCACGTCGTCGGCGGGGATCACCGGAACCCTTGGCCAGGTCAACTACTCGGCGGCCAAGGCAGCCATCATCGGCTTCACCAAATCGCTCGCGCGGGAACTGGCGCCCAAGAACATCATGGTCAACGCGCTGGCGCCGCTTGCGGCGACACCGATGACCGAGACCATCCGCACCAATGAGAAGTTCGCGGCCAACATGATGAACCGGATCCCGTTGAAGCGGTGGGCCCAAGCCGAGGAAGTTGCCGGAGCGTTCGTCTTCCTGGCCTCCGATGCCGCGTCGTACATCACCGGGCAGGTGCTGCCGGTCGACGGCGGCATGGTTATGTGAGCCTGTGAGCGAATCTCAGACCGCGCCGCTGGCCGGGATCACAATCGTGGCACTGGAACAGGCGGTGTCGGCCCCGATGTGCACGCGGGTGCTCGCAGACTTCGGGGCTCGGGTGATCAAGGTCGAGAACCCGAAGGGCGGAGACTTCGCCCGCGACTACGACGATGTGGTGAACGGCCTTGCCGCCCACTTTGTCTGGGCCAACCGCGGCAAGGAATCGATCACCCTCGACCTGAAGTCAGCCGCAGGCATGGCGGTGTTGCACCGGTTGCTCGAGGGGGCCGACGCGTTGGTGTCCAATCTGGCGCCGGGCGCGACCGCGCGTATGGGGCTCGGGCCCGCCGATCTGGCCGAGCGCCATCCGCGGTTGATACCCGTCGAGATCGACGGGTACGGCACCGGCGGTCCGCTGTCGCACAAGCGCGCCTACGACCTGCTGGTTCAGGCCGAATCGGGGGCGTGCGCGGTCACCGGGTATCCGGACCAGCCGGCCAAACCCGGGCCGCCGGTCGCCGACATCTCGACGGGTCTTTATGCCGCACTGTCGATCATGGCGCTTTTGCTCGGCCGCTCACGGCGGCACGAGAACGGGCCTGCCCCGGCCGTTGCGGTCAGCCTGTTCGACACCATGACCGACATCATGGGCTATCCGCTGACCTACACCCAGCATTCCGGTGTCGACCAGCAGCCACTCGGGATGAGCTCGCCGGCCGTGTCCCCGTACGGGGCGTTTCCGACGCGTGACGGACAGACCGTGGTGCTCGGCACCACCAACGACCGGGAATGGCAGCGGCTGGCACGCGAGATCATCGACCGACCGGATCTGGCCGACGATCCGCGGTTCGCCACCAATTCCGACCGCTGCGCGGGCCGCGACGTGCTCACCGACGCGATCGCAGCGTGGTGCGCACAGCACGACCTCGCCGAGATCCAGCAGATCGCCGACGAAGCGGGTATCGGCAACTCGCGCTACAACCGGCCCAGTGAGGTGGTCGCCCATCAGCACCTCAAAGACCGGGACCGCTGGCGGCCCGTCGCGACCCCGAACGGTGAGATCTCCGCTCTGCTGCCGCCGCCGGTGATCACGGGATTCGAACAACCGATGGGCGCGGTTCCCGGCCTCGGCGAGCACACCGATGCCATCCTGACGGATATGGGTATGACCGCCGACGAGATCGCCGAGCTGCGCGAACAGGGTGCGATCGGCCCGCAATACCCGACATCTCGAGATCGGAGCACTCGCCATGCGTGAAACAGTCATCGTCGACGCCGTCCGCACCCCGGTCGGCAAACGCAACGGCGGATTGTCCGGGTTCCACGCCGCCGACCTGTCCGCACTCGTCCTCAACGCGCTCGTCGAACGCACGGGCATCAGTCCCGACATCATCGACGATGTGGTGTGGGGCTGCGTGTCCCAGGTCGGAGACCAGTCCAGCAACATCGGTCGATTCTCGGTGCTCGCCGCGGGCTGGCCCGAGCACATCCCGGGCACCACGGTGAACCGCGCCTGCGGGTCCAGCCAGCAGGCCCTGGATTTCGCGGTGCACGCCGTGATGTCGGGACAGCAGGACGTCGTGGTGGCCGGCGGGGTCGAGGTGATGAGCCGCGTTCCACTGGGCGCGGCCCGCGCCACCGGCCAACCCTATGGCCCGAAAGTGCTTGACCGGTATAAAGGTTTCGCGTTCAACCAAGGTATCTCGGCTGAGATGATCGCTCAGAAATGGGGTTTCAGCCGGACCCGGCTCGATGAGTACTCCGCCGCGTCGCACGCACGAGCGGCCGCCGCGCAGGACAGCCGAGCCTTCGAGACGCAGACGATCACGGTGTTCCCGGATGACGGTGATCCGGTGGTCGACGACGAAGGCGTGCGGCGGGGGACCACCGTCGAGAAGTTGGCCGGGCTGAAGCCGGCGTTCACGGAGGACGGCGTGATCCATGCGGGCAACTCGTCGCAGATTTCCGACGGTGCCGCCGCACTGCTGGTGATGACCGCGGAAAATGCTGTGGCCATGGGCCTTTCGCCGATCGTACGGTACCGCGCCGGTGCGGTGACCGGCGCGGATCCGGTGTTGATGCTGACCGGGCCAATCCCGGCGACCGAGAAGGTGCTGCACAAGGCCGGCGTACGGCTCGCCGAGGTCGGGGTGTTCGAGGTCAACGAGGCGTTCGCACCCGTGCCACTGGCCTGGCTGGCCGAGACCGGCGCCGACGAGGCCAAGCTCAATCCACTGGGCGGGGCGATCGCCCTCGGGCATCCGCTGGGGGCGTCGGGTGCGGTGCTCATGACCCGGATGATCAACCACATGCGCGACAACGGAATTCGTTACGGACTGCAGACCATGTGTGAGGGCGGCGGTACCGCCAATGCCACGCTGGTCGAACTGCTCGCCTGAGGAGATGTGAGTGCAGCGAAGCCTGTTCAACGAGGATCACGAGGCATTCCGGACTCTGGCACGGGATTTCGTCGAGAAAGAGGTCGTTCCCGCCTATCCGGACTGGGAGAAGGCCGGTCGGATGCCACGCGACGTCTTCAAACAGATGGGCGCATTGGGCATGCTCGGCATGGCCATCCCCGAGGAGTACGGTGGCGCAGGAATTTCCGACTACCGCTACAACGTGGTGCTGCAGGAAGAGGCGGCCCGCGCATTCGTGACATTGTCCACCGTCCGCACCCAGCTCGAGGTGATCCTGCCGTACTTCCTGCACTACGCGAACTCCGAGCAGCGCCGGCGTTGGTTCCCCGGCCTTGCGGACGGGACGTTGCTGACCGCGGTGGCGATGACCGAACCGGGCACCGGCTCCGACCTGGCGGGCATGCGGACCACCGCCGTGCGCGACGGCGACGACTACATCCTCAACGGCGCCAAGACCTTCATCACCGGCGGGATCCAGGCCGACCTCGTCATCGTCGTCGCGCGGACGTCCACCGACCCGGAGAATCGCCGAAAAGGCTTGACCCTGTTGGTGGTCGAGGACGGCATGGCGGGGTTCACGCGGGGCCGCGAGCTGGAGAAGATGGGCTGCAAGGTGCAGGACACCGCGGAGCTGTCGTTCGCCGACGTCCGCGTGCCCGCGGCGAATGTGCTTGGGGCCGACGGTGAGGCTTTCAGCTACCTGGGACACAACCTGCCGCAGGAACGGCTGACCGTCGCAGTCGGCTCCGTGGCCCAGGCGCGCTCGGCGATCGCGGCGGCCATCGACTACACGCAGAATCGCAAGGCGTTCGGCACGCCCGTCGCCTCGTTCCAGAACACCAAGTTCGAGTTGGCCGCCTGTTCGACAGAGGTCGAGGCTGCCCAGGCCATGCTCGACCGGGCGGTGACGCTGCATGTCGACGGCGAGCTGTCGGGTGCTGACGCGGCCCGCGTGAAACTCTTCTGCACCGAGATGCAGGCCCGGGTGATCGACCGTTGTCTGCAGCTTTTCGGCGGTTATGGCTACATGATGGAGTACCCGATCGCGCGGTTGTACACCGATGCTCGGGTGGCCCGAATCTACGCCGGTACCAGCGAAGTCATGAAGGTGATCATCGCGAAGTCGTTGGGCTTGTAGCAATAGCCAGCAAATGAGCCGGCGAGAAATGTGACGGTCGACGGGAATTAATCCTGGTGAGACCCTTGTCACACGCTGCAAACCTACCTACTGTGTGTTCACTAGGTTGGTTTGAATCGAAGGAGTCCGGTGACCTCCCTTTCCGGGGCCCGTGGGCAACGGCCTTACGAGTCGCTCCTCGCCAAGGGCGAGGACCGCAGGCAGCGCATCCTCTCGGTCGCCGAACGACTGTTGGCGCGCAACGGATGGCGCAACACCTCACTCGCGCAGATCGCCAAGGAAGCCGGTGTCACCTCGGCCGGTCTGCTGCACCACTTCGAGTCGAAAGAACAATTGCTCAACGCGGTGCTCGACGCCCGCGACTATGACGACGACATTCACGCCGACCGGTCGGGCGATCTCGCCGAGGAGATCACGCGCGTGGCCGAGCGGTTCGAACGCGCGCCCGAACTGGTGGGCACCTTCACGGTGCTGTTGGTCGAGAACATCCAGCCCGACGCGCCATTGCACGACCGCCTGCTGAAGCGTCAGCAGGATGCCCGCGACATCGTCACCGACATCATCCGGCGCGGACAGCTCAGCGGGCGCTACCGCCAAGACTTCGACGCGGCCACCAAGGCCGTGGAGATTCTCGCTTTCGTCAACGGAATGGAGACCTCGTGGTTACTCGATCCCTCACTGCCGCTGGTGGACGTGTTCAAGGGTTACGCCGAGATGTTGGCCCGGGAGATCGAGGTGCCGGCCGAAGAGGCAGACCAGTGAGATCGGAGGACGACATGCGGTACCGGCTCGACGTTGTCGCACCCTGCGTGGTCGACGCGGTCAGGTTCGCCGGCGGGTGGCTGGTCGACCGAGTGATGGCGGGGTGGGACGTCACGGTGCTGATCGGCGCCGACGAAGACGTGCGACCGCTCGACATCCTTGGCGTCGACACCATGGACCTGGAGAGCGTTTTGGTGTCGTGGCAGGACCGGCCGCATCCCCAAACTGTTGCTGTCGCAGCGGATCTCTTCAACAGCGACGAGCGGGTGCGGCGCGGAGTCCTCGGCGCGCTCGAACAGGGGCGGACCGAAGTCACGCTGTGGGGGGACGGCTGTCCGGCGGAACTCAGCGTTGATCCCGTACGCCACGAACTTTCGGCCGCCGCGCGCGCCTTCAAGGCACAGGCGCTCGCGGCAGCGAACGCCCCCGACGCGGTTTCCGTCGGCTACACCGAGGCGTTCCGGTGCGGTGTTATGGCCTTCCGGTCGGTGCCGGCCGACCTGATCGCGGTGGGCTGAGTGGGTGGAGGGCGCTGAGTGGCGGACTACTCGTGTGTTGAGTCTGCGCTCAGGGCGTGAAAGTGCGAGTGGGCAGCGCCCTCACTGCAGAGTCGATGTGCGCGAGGACGTTTCGCGTGTTGAGTCTGCGCCCAGGGCGTGAAAGTGCGAGTGGGCAGCGCCCTGACCGCAGAGTCGATGTGTGCGAGGACCGCGCGAGGCCTAGACGAACGTCGGCATGGCGGCCCACCCGCGAACAGCCGCGGTCTCCGACGGCTTCGCGTTGGCCCAATCGACCTGCCACTCCGGAAAGCGCTTGAGGATCTCCTCCATGGCGATGCGAAGCTCCAAGCGCGCCAGCGCATTACCCATGCAGAAGTGCGTTCCCGCACCGAACGTCAGGTGTGAGCGATGTTCCCGGTGGATGTCGAAGACGTCGCCGTCAGGTGGAAACCTGCGGTGGTCTCGGTTGGCCGCACCAACCAACAGCAGCATCGCCGAACCCTCCGGCACGGTCTGACCGTAGTACTCGACGTCGCGGGTGACGTAGCGGGCGAGTTGCAGCGCCGGCGGCTCCCAGCGCAGGATCTCCTCGATGGCCTGTGGGATCAGGTCGGGATCCTGGACCAGGTCACGCCGCTGATCCGGAACCTCGGCCAAGGTCTTGCCTGCCCAGCCGAGCAGCCGTGTGGTGGTCTCGGAGCCGGCGGTCGCAATGACCGTCAGGTACAGCAGCAGCTCATCGCGGCGTAGTTTGCGCAATGTGCCGGTCTCGTCGGTGAACTCGGCGTTGAGCAGGTCGGTCATGATGTCGTCGGACGGGTGTTCGGCGCGCCAGTCGATGAACTCCGCGAACACCTCACCGGTGGCCAGCGAGTCGACCGTCTTGCCCTGCAGCGTCTCCTCACCGTGGTCGGTGATCTGCTGCTGCCGGTCTTCGGGGATGCCGAGCAACATACCGATGACCCGCATCGGCATCTGTTCCCCGAGATCGTTGACGAAGTCGAACTTGTCCGCGCCGACCAACGGGTCCAGGCACCGCCTGGTGAACTCGCGGATCTGAGGTTCGAGCGCGAGAACCTTGCGCGGCGTGAAGACTCGTGACAGCAGGTTGCGGTGGATGTTGTGGATCGGGGGATCCTCGAAGATCAATGTGCCAGGCGGGATTTCCATGCCGAACTTGATGAGCTCGAGCAGGGCTCCGCGTCCGGAGATGAACGTGTCGTGGTCGATGACGGCTTTGTTGACGTCGTCGTAGCGACTCAGCGCATAGAAGTCGTGCTCGGCGTTGTAGTAGAGCGGGGCTTCTTCCCTGAACCGGGCGAACACCGCGTGGGGATTCATGTTGATGTCGATGTCGTACGGGTCGTAATACAGATCGGCTTCGGTTGACGTGGGCACAGCTGATCTCCTGACCGGATTGAAGGTGCTGTGCATCTGCTTAGCAGGCTGGAGATCGCCCGGTCAAGGATTGCCCCACGGTCCCGTCGCCGTTACAGTGATTGGGCGTGATGTAACGGCATGATCACGTCGTGGCGGCGTGTTTGCCGAAAGATCGATGACGACCTTGCCGACCGCGCGCCCGTCGGCGACCACCCGCAGGGCGGCCGCTGTCTGAGTGAGCGGATACACCGCACTGATATGCGGTGCCACGGCACCGGAGGTGAACAGTTCGCGCAACTCGGTTTCGTTGCGCACGAACTCGTGTGGTGGCACGTCCTGGAAGTGGAATCCGAGGATATGGATGCCTTTCAACAGGACGAGATTCAGCGGTATACGGGGGATGACGCCGGAGGCGTAGCCGACTGTCACGAACCGCCCGCCGCGGCGCAACGATCGCAACGCGGGCTCGGACAGCTCACCGCCGACGGGGTCGACGACGGCGTGCGCGCCGTCCGGGAGGGCCTCGCGAAGTGCCGCGCGCACATCACCGTTCGTATGGTCCACCACATACGTGGCCCCGTAACCGGCTGCAACACCGAGCTTCTCGACTGACGATGCCACGGCGGTCACCCGGGCACCGAGCGCCGTAGCCAGCTGCACGGCAGCCAGCCCCACGCCGCCACCGGCGCCCAGCACGATCACGTCGTCGCCGGCGGACACCCGCGCGACCGATCGCAGGCAGTGGTACGCAGTGCTGTGCGCCACCCCGAAGGCTGCCGCCGTGAGATCGTCGACGCCGTCCGGAATGGCTGACAGCCCGTCGGCCTCAACGCATACCTCTTCGGCGAACGCGCCGAAGAGTCCCGTGCCGGTCACTCGGTCGCCGGCCGTGAAATCGGAGACGCCGGGGGAGGTTTCGGTGATCATGCCGGAGAACTCGCTACCGGGGATGAACGGTGGGGAGACGCTGATCTGGTACCGGTCGGCCACCATGAGCACGTCGGGAAAGTTGACGGCTGCCGCGGCCACGCGAATTCGGACCTGACCGTCCTGCAGGCTGGGGGAGGGGCACTCCTGCGCACGCACCACCTCCGGCGGCCCATGGTGTGGACAGACTGCGGCGATCACCGGTAGTCGCTGGAAGAGGCCAGCTCGGCCGCCGAGCGCATCAGTTCGGTCACCACCGGGCCGAATGCCAGCAGTTTCTCGTCGTCGCCCGCACGTTGGAAGCCCTGCTCCAACACGATGGCCAGCTTCCACTTCGCCAGCACCAGGTAGTAGTCCAGATCGTCGACCTGGCGGCCCGACACCTCGGCGTAGTGCGCGACCACCTGATCGCGCGAGGGCATCCCGCGCATGTCCACATATCCCATCTCTGATGCGTGTGGGTTGTCCATGTCGGACGGCCACGACTGCACCATCCACGCGAGATCGAGTTTCGGATCGCCGACTGTGCCCATCTCCCAGTCGACGATGGCCGCCAGCTGTGCGGGTGCGCCGTGGCGGTACATCACGTTGGCGAACTGGTAGTCGCCGTGCATGAGCCCGGGGATGAAATCCAGTGGGCGGTGCGTCCGCAGCCATCCGGTGGCGACGTCAAGCCCTGGCAGCTCGCGGGTCTTGATGCGCTGAAGAAAACCGATCCAGCGGTCGACCTGGCGCTCGTGAAAACCGTCGGGCCGGCCGAGATCACCGAGGCCACGTGCCTGCCAATCCACGCGGGACAACAGCGCGACCCCCTCGGCCAGTTGATAACTCAGGCCGGGACGGGCGGTGAGGTCGCTGTGGAACGGTTCGGGCCACCGGCTGTGTTGATCCATCGGCGACCAGCCGTCGACGAAACCCATCAGATAGAAGGGCCGGCCCAGCACGTCGGGGTCCGCACACACGCCGACGGCTGCGGTGTGCGGGACATCGGTGCCGTCGAGCGCTTCGATGATGCGCCACTCCCGCAGGATGCCCTTGTCGCGGTCGGGTGGTGCACCGGGCGGCGGCATGCGCAGCACGCAGGTTTCCTCGCCGCGGCGAATCTCGTAGATGACGTTCTGGGTGCCGCCGGACAGGAAGTGCGCGGACAACGGCTCGCCTGTACCGGGCAGGCCGGCGTCGTCCATCCAATCTGCCAGCCGTGCAACGTCTATCTCACTCACTGATTCCCTACTTCTGCTTCCAGGTAGTCGGCGAACCGGGCCCGGGCCGCCTCGCGCTTGCGCGGGATCCACTCGGTCGGCCAGGTGTCGTCGGTCGGTCGATGGTCGCGCAACACCTGGCGTGCGACGGTGGTCTTGTGCACCTCGGTCGGCCCGTCGGCCAGCCCCATGACCGCGGCACCGGTGACCATACCCAGGAACGGCATCTCGTTGGTGACACCGAGGGCGCCGTGGATTTGCATTGCCCGCCAGGCGATGTCGTGTAGCACCGTCGGCATCACCACCTTCACGGCTGCGATATCCTTGCGGACCAACTTGTAGTCGTTGTACCTGTCGATCTCCCACGCGGTGTAGAGCACCATCAGCCGGAACTGCAGCAGCTGCGCGTACGAATCGGCAATGTACCCCTGCACGAACTGTTTGTCGGCCAGCTTGCTGCCCTGTGTCTCGCGGCTCAGTGCCCGCTCGCACATCATGTCCAGCGCCTTTCGGGCCAGGCCGATCGTCCGCATGGCGTGATGGATGCGACCGCCGCCCAACCGAGTCTGGGCTATGACAAACGCCTTCCCCTCGCCACCGAGCAGCGCTTCGTCGGGCACCCGAACGTTGTCGTAGTGGATCAGCGCGTGCGAGCCTTCGTTGTCGCGTTCGCCGTGTAGGCCCACGTTGCGCACGATCTTGACCCCGGGGGTGTCGGTGGGCACCAGGAACATCGACATGCCCTGGTACGCGCTCACGTCCGGGTTGGTCACCACCATCACGATCAGAAACGATGCGGTCTTGGCGTTGGAGGAGAAGAACTTCCAGCCGTTTATCACCCAGTCGTCGCCGTCGCGCACCGCACGGGTGGTGAACAGCGTGGGATCCGCGCCGGCGTGCGGCTCGGTCATCGAATAGCACGAGAAGAGCTCACCGTCGAGCAACGGTCGCAGATAACGATCCTTCTGCTCTTGCGTGCCGTAGTGCGCGATGATCTCGGCGTTCCCGGTATCCGGGGCTTGACAACCGAAGATGATCGGCGCCCATTGGGAGCGGCCGAGAATCTCGTTGAGCAGGGCCAGTTTGAGCTGGCCGTAGCCCTGGCCGCCAAGTTCCGGACCGAGGTGGGTGGCCCACAGTCCCTGGCGGCGTACCTCGTCCTTGAGCGGATCGACGGCCTCACGGCGCTTGCCCGTCAGCGGGGTGAACTGCTGGTGCGGCCACACCAGGTCGAGCGGCTCGACCTGGTCGCGGACGAACTCGTCCGCCCAGTCCAACACCTTCTGGTATTCGGGGTCGGTCTCGAAATCCCATGCCATGGTGGCTCCTCGATCTACTGGGTGACGGTGTTGAAACCGGTGATCAACGCGGCGAGGTCGGCGGCCACGACGTCGGTGAACGACCGGCCGCCGTAACTGCCTCCGGCCCAATGCCGTACGCCCGCACTGACGATGACCTGTGCCAGCTGCGACAGGTGTGCCACGTCGATGTGCGCCGCGAGTTTGCCGTCCGCCTGGGCCTTGGCGAACAGCTCGCCGAACATGTCGGCGTCTGCCTCATCCGGGCCTGCGCCGCCGGCCAGGATGCGGTGCTCATGGCGGTAGCCCTCCAGGACCGTCTCGATGATCAGCTCCGGCGGGTTGCGTGACATCGACTGTTCCAGGCTGCGCAGTGCTTCGGTGACGACCGCGATCACGTCGTAATCGGTCTCGAGCAATGCGCGCACGCGTTTCTGTGCAGACCTGGTGGACAGCACTCCGACCTCGAACAGCACGTCTTCCTTGGCCGGGAAGTAGAAGTAGAACAGTGCGCGGGACACCCCGGCGGCGCGGCAGATGTCGGCAACGGTGGTGCCGGCATACCCGTTGGTCCGCCACAGCGCCATTGCCGCCTGCACCAGACCGCGCTTGGTCTCGTGCGAACGAGCGCGCTGGTATGACGCACGGCGCTGACCACTGTCAGTCGCGGTCAGCGCGGCTGCCCTCGGCATAGCCGGACTGTAACAGCGATTTCCGGCGGTGGAAATAGTTGACGCTTGTCTAACTAATTCGCAGGCGCTATCGCGGATTCCGGCATTGCGTTGACGCGCATCCACCGCTGTGGAAATGTAATGTTCAAAGATGAGAGCCGCATTCTCATGTGGTGTGGCAGGAACGGGAGCAGCACATGGCGATCGACCCAACCGGTATCGATTTCTTCCGCGATGAACGATTGGTCGACAACCCGTATCCGTTCTTCGAGGCACTGCGGGACAAGTGCCCGGTCAGCCGGGAGGACCACTACGGCGTCACCATGGTGACCGGTTGGGACGAGGCCGTCGCCGTCTACAACGACGCGGAGACGTTCTCGTCGTGTATCTCCGTGACCGGCCCGTTCCCCGGTTTCCCCGTACCGCTGGAAGGCCGCAGCGCTGACGAGGTCACCGCACTCATCGAAAAGCACCGTGACGAGCTGCCGTTCAGCGATCAACTGCCCACCCTCGACCCGCCCACGCACACCGATCACCGCTCGCTGCTGATGCGGCTCATCACGCCCAAGCGCCTCAAGGAGAACGAGGACGCGATGTGGCAACTCGCCGACGAGGTGCTCGACAGCTATCTGGCGCCCGGCCACGGCGACTTCATCAAAGGTTTCGCGAGCCCGTTCACGCTCCTGGTGATCGCCGATCTGCTCGGCATCCCGGCCGAGGATCGCGCCGGCTTCGTCGACGGCATCAAGCAGCACTCGGGCGGTGGAGTGGGCAGCACCAGTAAGGAATCCCTGTCGCACAGCCCGCTGGAGTTCCTGTACGGACAGTTTTCGGACTACGTCACCGATCGCCGGGCGAACCCGCGAGAGGACGTGTTGACCGGCCTCGCCGAGGCGACCTTCCCCGACGGTTCCATCCCCGACGTCGGCGATGTGGCGCGCGTGGCCACGAACGTGTTCTCCGCGGGGCAGGAAACCACGGTGCGGCTGCTGAGCACCGCGCTCAAAGTGCTCGGTGAACGGCCCGACATCCAGCAGCGGGTTCGCGAAGACCGCAGTCTCATCCCGAATTTCATCGAAGAGGCACTGCGCATCGAAAGCCCGGTCAAGGGCGACTTCCGGTTGTCCCGTTGCCCCGTCACGGTCGGAGAGTCCGAGTTGAGTGCGGGCACCACGGTGATGGTCCTCAACGGCGCGGCAAACCGGGATCCCCGCCGATTCGAGGATCCCGACACGTTCGACCCGGCCCGCAAGAACGCCCGTCAGCATCTGGCCTTCGGCCGCGGCATTCACAGCTGCCCCGGCGCGCCGCTGGCCCGTGCGGAAACGCGGGTCGGCATCGAACGGCTGCTCGACCGCACGGCCGACATCCGCATCTCCGACGCCAAGCACGGCCCGCAGGCGCAGCGGCGCTACACCTACATTCCGACGTTCATCCTGCGCGGGCTCACCGAGCTGCACCTGGAGTTCGACGTCCGATGAGGGTCACGGTCGACGAGGATCGCTGTCGCGGGCACGGCATGTGCCTCACGATGTGCCCGGAGATCTTCAGCCTGTCCGACGACGGATACGCCGTAGCCGACCCCGAACAGGTTCCCGACGAGCTGCGGGAATCCGCCCGCGAAGCCGTCGAGAACTGCCCTGAGCGCGCGATCATCGAAACCGACGACTGAGGAGATTTCCGGATGGCCAACGGGCCCAAGGGTTATGTGATCATCACCGAGGATGTCAAGGATCCGGCCGGGATGGCCGAGTACGGCAAGCTCGCGAGGTCGGCCATGGCCGGTGCGACCATCGTGGCCGTGGATCAGAACCCCGAGGTGATCGAAGGATCCTGGCACGGCACGCAGACGGTGGTGCTCGAGTTCGAGTCGGTCGACGCCGCGCGGGACTGGTACCACTCCGACGCGTATCAGGCGGCAGCCAAGGTGCGGCAAGGGGCCGCCGACTGCAACGGTGTGATCCTCGCCGGCTTCCCGACCTGAGACACCATGCGCTACAGCATCACTCACCCGATGCACACGCATCCGTACCACCCGGATCTCGTGAGCGGGGGTGGGGTGGCCGCCGTGGCGGCGGCTGCCGAGGCTGCGGGTTTCCACGGTTTCGGGTTCACCGATCACCCCGCGCCGTCACAACGCTGGCTCGACGCCGGAGGGCACGACGCGGTGGATCCGTTCGTGGCGATGGCTTTCGCCGCGGCAACGACGACGACGCTGCGCCTGGTGCCCAACATCATTGTCCTGCCGTATCGAAACCCCTTCGTGGTGGCCAAATCTGGTGCGACGCTGGACCTGCTGTCGGGCGGAAGGTTCACGCTGGCGGTCGGGGTGGGTTACCTCAAGCGGGAATTCGCCGCGCTGGGCGTCGCCTACGGCGAGCGCGCCGCGTTGTTCGACGAGGCGCTACAGGTGATCCGCGGCATCTGGACCACCGACGACTACACGTTCGAGGGCACGCACTTCAACGCACGGGGCGTGACCGCTCACCCCCGGCCCGCGAGTCCGCCGCCGATCTGGATCGGCGGCAACACCGGGGCAGCGCGGGCGCGTGTCGCCGCGCACGGCGACGGGTGGTGCCCATTCGCCGCGCCGCCGGGCCTCGCGGCAACCGCCGGGACCGCGACCATCGACTCGCTGGACCGCCTCGCAGCCGGCATCGACGACCTGAGAGCCAGGCTGGCGATCGCCGGGCGCGAGCCGTCGTCAATTGACATCGTGTTCAACAACTTCGAGGGCGGCAACCCCGGTGCCGACGACTTCAACGCCGACGCATACCTGGCGGGCGTCGAGAAGCTGGCGGCACTCGGGGTGACGTGGCTGCATGTGACGCTGCCCGGCGACAGCCTCGCGCATGCACTGGAGGCGGTCGAGCGCTTCGGTACGACGGTGATCGCGGCGGCGTGAGCCGTCAGCGGTGCGTCATTCGTCGTCGATCGAGATGGCCTGCCGCGGGCACTGCCGGACCGCTTCGCGGATCCGGGCTTCGTTCTCGGATGTCACGTTCTCGTCGAGGATGTGGAGGTAGTCCTCGTCATCGAGATCGAACACCTCGGGGATGATGCCCATGCACACGGCATTGCTCTCGCAGAGCCCGAAGTCCACGTGAACCTTGCTCACGACAACCTCCGAACCGGGACGTGAGAATAGCCCGCCACGTTCTGCATGTGCACGCGTTGCAGACCGTCCCAATTCACCTCGTAGCGCGGCATGAAATCGAGCAGCTTTTCCAGCGCGATCGCGCTCTCCATCCGCGCGAGCGCCGCGCCCAGGCAGCTGTGGATGCCGTAACCCAAGCCGAGATTCTGCGCCTCGGTGCGATCCCGGTCGATGTCGAAGGTGTCGGCATCGGTGAACGCGTCGGGATCGCGGTTGGCCGCGGCGCTGATCAGGAACACGGCCTTGCCTGCCGGGATGGTGCGACTGGGCACGTGGGCTTCTTTGAGCGTGTAGCGCACGTTGTACTGCACCGGTCCCTCGTAGCGCAGCAGTTCCTCGACCGCGGCCGGGATCTTGTCGCGGTCATCGAGCAGCTTCTGCCACTGGTCGGGATACCGGGCGAACAGCACCATCGCGGTGCCGACCAGTTTGGTCACCGTCTCGGCGCCCGCCCCGCCCAAAAGCGTGGCGAAGCCGGTGATCTCGATGTCGTCCAGGCGGCGCAGCTCGCCGTCGTCACCTGGGATCTCGGCTGCGACAAGGCGACTGATCATGTCGTTCTGCGGGTTCTCGCGGCGCTTCTGGACCAGCGAGTAGTAGTACATCGCGGTGTCGATGTTGGCCTGCATGCCTGCCTCGGAAAGCCCGACCTGGCCGGGTTCACGGGACAGGCTGGTGTCGATCCAATGCCGTACCTGCTGGCGGTATTCCGGATCGACCCCGGCCATCCGGGTGATGACCTCGACGGGGAACGGACCGGAGAAATCCTGGACGATGTCGAACTCGTCCGAGTCGATCAGACCGAGATAGTGGTCGATCAGCTCGACCACGGTGTCCTTCTGGGACTGGATGGCTCGCGGGGTGAACGCCTTGTTGAGCAGGCTGCGCATGTGGCGGTGATCGGGCGGGTCCATGAAGATGATCGATTTCTGCGGCGGCTCGTCGCCCTGGACCATCGCGAGATCGCAGCCCCGCGACGAGGAGAACGCTTCGTGGTCCTTGAGCGCGGCGGAGACATCCTCGTGGCGGGTCAGCGCGTAGAAGTCTTGCTCCTCGCTGTAATACAGCGGCGCGTCCTGACGCATCTGCCGGTAAGTGTCGAACGGGTTGTTGAAATAGTCCTCGGAGAACGGATCGAATATCACCTGAGGCTTGGTCATGGGCTCCTCCTTCGCGGCTGGCTGGTGCCGGAAGTGCTGCGCGAGGCGTTACGGGAATGTACTGAACTGTAACGGTAACAGTAACGCGGTCAGGAGTTGTTGAAAAGCGGAGAATGGGCGCCTGCCGCGATGTCGAGCAGGCCGTCGAACTGACCGAGGTCAGTGCCAAGGCCCTGTGCGGTCTTCCGCACCACCGCGATGTCTTTGCCGACGAATTCTCCTACTCTGCTGATGAATGCGTCGGCCGAACCCGTTGCGGCGATGCCTGCGAGGGCGCGGCTGACAGCGCTGCCGTGGGTGAGTGCGGTCAGCAGCGTCGACTCCTCGATGCCGAACGCCGTGCCGATCCGCACGGCTTCGGTCACCAGCCCGATCTGCGCGGCGAACAGGGCGTTGTTGACGAGTTTGACCCGCTGGCCCGCACCGACGGGGCCGACGTGCAGTACCGGATCGGCATAGGCCGCCACGACGGGACGGGCCCGCGCCATTGCGTCGTCGGCACCTCCGGCGAACACCGTCACGGTCCCCGCGGCGATGTCATGCGGCCCACCGCTGACCGGAGCATCGACCACGGCAACGCGGCCACCGGCGCCGATGGCCGCAAGTTCCTCGGCGGTACGAGGGCTTCCGGTGGTGTGTACCACGAGTGCCGAGCCCGGCGGCATGGCGCCGAACAGCGCGTCGCAACATACCTCCCGAACCTGGTCGTCGGTGAAGACGCAGACGACGACCACGTCGGCATCCTCGCCGACATCAGCTACGGTGTCCGCGGGCTCGGCTCCCAATTCGGCCGCAGCCGCGCGTTTTTCAGGGGTGCGAACAAGCAGTCGCACGACGTGTCCCGCAGCGACCAGGCGGGACACCATGGGTGTCCCCATCCGGCCCGCACCGATGAAACCGACCCGCATCAGCGCGGATGGTCCATCAGGGTCAGCGCGGCATCGGCTGCGTCAAACACCGCACCGTGTGGCGCCGACGCATCTTCGGCCAGGCTCGCGGCGTGGCGGCAGTCCTTCTGCAGCAGTGCGCCCGCGATGGGCGCGAGGTTGTCCAAGGTGCCACCGAACATCGCGATGCTGTTGAGGGCCTTGCTGGTGGCCGAACCCCGCGTGATCACCTCGCACAGCGCCTGACGCGGAACACCCAGCGCCTCACCGAGTTCGAGCGCACTCATGGCGGCGCCGAGGTTGGCGCTGAACAGGAGGTTGTTGAGGATCTTGGCGACCTGGCCACTGCCGACACCGCCCAGGTGCACGATCGGGTCGGCGTATGTCGCGAACACCGGCCGGACGCGCTCGACGATCTCGCCGTCTCCGCCGACCATGACCAGCAGGGTGCCGGCCTGGACTGCGGGCTCGCCGCCGCTCACCGGCGCATCGATGACCGAAACACCCTGTGGGGAAGCTTGTTCCGCGATCGCGATGCACGTGTCGGGGTGCACCGTGGAATGGATGGCGATGATGCCGCCGGGAGCGAGGCCGGCGAGCACGCCGGTCTCGCCGTCGAGCACTTCCTTGACGTCGGCGTCGCCCACCACGCACAGGCACACCAGATCGCTCGCGGCCGCGAGTTCGGCGGGGGAGCCGGCGATCTTGGCCGCCGTATCCGCGAACGGTTCGACCGATGCCGGGCGCCGCGCCCACAGCGTCGTCTCGAATCCGCCTTCGACGATCCTGCGGGCCATCGGAGCGCCCTGGCTGCCCAGTCCGATAAATCCGACACGCATCAACCTGCCTCCACTTCCACATCGGTACGCGCCGCGCACTCGTCGGCAAACGACAGCACGCGCCGGTGATATTCGCCGGCGGACAGCCCCACGCTCAGGTTGTGCCCGCTGTCGGCGAGCACCCCCACATCGACGTGCGGTGCGGCGGTGAACATCGCGGCTACGGCCGCGAGCGCCTCGTCGTCGGATTCCCACACGCTTTCGTGCTCACCCGCGATGAACTGCACGGGCACTTCGATCTGTGCGGCAAGTTCCCGAAAGTCATGGGACGCCCACGTTTTGATGACATCAGCCTCGTACGGCGTCCCGCCGGACGATAGGCCGTTGCCCAGAACATCCGGCGGGTAGAGTCGCTCGGGCTGCCACAGCAGATCCCGCAGTCCGCGGGGACGATGGTCGATCGCCGCATTCTTGAGGATGTCGTTGGCACCGGACTGGTAGCGCAGGCCTGTGCCCGCAAGCGAGACGCCCCGCGCCTGCCCGGTCGCAGCCATCCGCACCGCGAGTTCGCAGCCCATCGAATGGCCGAGCACGAACACGCCACGAGTGCCCGCGATGCGCTCGGTCGCGCCGAATGCGAGCGCCACCCGCTGGTCCGGTCGCGCCATGGCTTGCGGATAGGCCGCTGACGCACCGTATCCGGGGCGGTCCAGCGCGACCACGGTGTAGCCTTCGTCCGCCGCGAGCCGTAAGAGCGAAAGTTCCGGGTGGCCAGGGCAATCGAAGTATGCCGACGTGGTCGCGCCTCCATGCAGTGCGACGACGACGCCTCGGGGGTCGGAAGCCTCGGCGACGAGGGCCGACATCGGCACGCCGTCCACCATGACGACCCTGGGGTGTGGATCCGTTCTCACCATGGCTAGTCGTCCACCCGCATCAGCAGCACGCCACTCGGCGTCAGCCCACCGGAACTGGCGACGGCCACTTTGGCGTCGGCTACCTGGCGCTCGCCGGCCTCACCGCGCAACTGGGTGACGGCCTCATGGATCAGGCCCATGCCGTGCGTACGGCCGTGGGACAGCTGTCCGCCGTGGGTGTTGAGCGGGATGATGCCGTCGCGCGCGATGTTGTGGCCGCCGTCGAGGAAGTCCTTGGCCTCGCCGATGCCGCAGAAGCCCAGGCCCTCCAGCCAGGAAAGGCAGTTGAACGTGAACCCGTCGTACAGCTCGGCCACGTCGACATCGCCGGGCCGCAAGGAGGTTCGCGACCACAGATGTGCACTCTGCCCGAGCACCTGCGGCTCGTGGGTCAGCGTGGTCTGGTCCCAGTCGAGCCGTTCGATGATCTGGGTGCCGACGGCCTCGAACCGGACCGGCGGCTTGGGGCGGTCCGCGGCAGTGTCTATGGCCGACACTATGACCGCGACGGCTCCGTCGCACGGCACGTCGCAGTCGTACAAGCCGAACGGGGTGGTGATGGTGCGCGCCGACAGGTAGTCGTCCATGGTCAGGGGATCGCGATAGATCGCGGTCGGGTTGAGCGCGGCATTGGCGCGTTGATTCAACGCTATCCAACCCAGCGTCTCGCGCGTGGTGCCATAGCGGTCGAAATGGCGGCCGGCGTTCTGCGCCAACGTGTGTGCGGCCGAGGTGGCACCGAACGGATGGTGCCAGCTGTTGGTGCGGCCACCCATGGGAGGGGCCATCTTGCCCTCCTTGACCAACTGGCCGAAGGTCGCCTCCCACAGTGTGCGGAAGCACAACACGTGGCGCGCCATACCGGTGGCGACCGCCATCATCGCCGCGATCACCGAGCCGCCCGGGCCGAACGTGTCCATGCCGCCGTTGATCCACGTCGGCCGCAGTCCGAGCGCGCCCTCAAGAGCGGTCACGCCGCCTTCACCCATACCAGCCATGTCGAGCCCGGGATAGGTCGACAGCCCGTCGATGTCGTCGAACGTCAGACCCGCGTCGGCGACAGCCTGCTCGCACGCCTCGATGGTGAGTGACAGCGGAGGCACCATCAAGCGCCGGCCTATCGCCGACATCCCGATGCCGGTGATCGCCGAACGCTCTTCGAACTTCTCTTTGCCGAGCATGGGGCGGACATATTTGCCGAAGTCTTGCGGCGCGATCTCATCGACGGGTTGCGGAGTCGGCGTCGTGTCGGCTGCCGGCTTGAAAACCGGCAGCCAGACATCCTCGACGTGCTGGAAGGCGACTTCGACAGGCTGGCCAAGGGTCAGCGACGCGGGATCGGAGTCGACGATGTTGGTGGTCAACCGAACTCGCGGATCCTCGGCGACTGCTACTTCCGCGACCACGTACGGCGGTGGCAGATCGGGAAAGCCGAACCGGTGATTGACGGTGAATCCGGCCAGCGACCCTCGACCCGACACGTCGCGCACGCCGAGTTTATGGCTACGGCAGTAGCGGCACACGGGTTGCGGCGGATGTATCAGCGCACTGCAGTCCAGACATTCCTGGATGCGCAGCACGCCGTCGGCGCCGGCGGTCCAGAAGAACTCGTTGAGTGCGGTGACCGTGGGAAGTGGCCGACCTGGTATCTGTGACAACTGTTCTCCCGTCGTCAACCCGCTGCCGTGCGCGTGCGTTCGCGCATCTCGATGATCGCGTGCACCGGGCAATCCAACAGGGCGCGTTTGACCGCATCCTGATCGGCGGCGGCGACGGTGCCGTCGCCCTCCAGCGACGCGTATCCCCAGTCGTCGAGCGGAAAGTACGCGGGCGCATGCTTGGCGCACAGCCCGAAGCCGTCGCACATCGTGCGGTCGAGCTTGATCTTCATACCGTGACCACCGCCTCCAGTTGTTCCACCTCGTAGGGCCGCTGGGCCGTGAAGGCTCCGGAACGACAGGTCTGACAATTGTTTTCGAGGTGCCGGGTCACCACGTCGGGGAACTGTGCGAGCAGGGTGCCCGCCATGTTGGCCGCACCGTCGAGCGTGGCACAGGCACCCCGGCCGCGCAGCACGACCGACCAGCGGCGTAACCGGGCGAGATCCTCGTCTGTCGCCACTCCGTCACGCAGTGCGATCGCGACGGCGGCCATCGCCGCGGTGCCGTTGAAGCACGAACCACACTGACCGGCGTTTTCCCGGTCGAAGTAGGCGAGCACCGACGCCGCGACCGCGACCGGACAATCCTCGGTCAGGAAACCGATCGCGCCGCAGCCCAATCCGCTGCCCAATGCACGCACGGATTCGTGATCCAGTGTGGTGTCGAGTACACCGCGGTTGAGCAGGCCTGCGAAGTATCCGCCCATCAACGCGCCACGCACCTCCGCCGCCGCGACACCGTGCAGCGTCAGCACGTCCGCCACAGCCACGCCGTGCGGAAGTTCGTAGAGCGCCGCCGGACGACCGGCCCCCGTGACGGTCGCCAGGAATGTGCCCGGTGAGCCGTCGGTGCCCACCGCACGGAACTGCTCGGCGCCGTGGCCGTGCACGTATGCCAGCTGGGCCAGAGTTTCGACGTTGCTGATCAGGGTGGGCCTGCCGCCGACCCCCTCCTCGAACGGGCGCGGAGGTTTGTCGGTGGGTTTGGCCGGTCCACCGTTGATCATATGGACGGCGGCGCTTTCTTCGCCCGCCACGTAACCCGGTGAAACAGTGATCAATTCGATGCTCAGGTCGCCGGCCCAGGGGCAGGATGTCAGGGCGTCCGCGACGCTGTCGGCAGCCCGGCGGTCCGACACGTAGACATAGGCTCGGTCGGCCTCGACGACGCGGGCCGCGAGGCGCAGACCGTCGAGAACGGTGTGGGGCCGGTTGCGCAGTAGCCACCGATCTTTGACCGAGGCGGGTTCGCCCTCCTCGCCGTTGGCTATCACCACGGCCCCTCCGGCGTCGCGGCCATTGTCGCGCACGGTGCGCAACTTCACGGCGAGCGGGAACGCCGCTCCACCTCGCCCGAGCAGGCCGCTCGCTTGTACCGCGTCGAGCAGCTGCTCCGGATCGGCAAGGGGCGCAAACCCGCCCGCGTCCGTGTACTCGGCCAGTGTTTCCGGGCCGGTGCGCAGCAGCCGCGGCGTGACGCCGGGCCACACCGCCACCGTCAGATCGGTCGTCATGGTCACTTTCCGCTCCCGGATAGGCTTGACCGCATGAGAACTGCGGTGGTGCGTGTCGGTGTGGACCCAGCCGGCGAGTTGGGGCCCGACCGGTTAGCCGACGGCATGATGCGGCTCCGTGAGTTGGCTGTGCGACACGATGCGCAGGTTCTCGACGCCGAGCTGGCCGGGCTGCCTGCGAGCCGTCGTGAGATCGAGGTGCTGATCGCGGGGGAGGGCGCGCCCGAACTGCAGCAGTTGGTGATGCAGTTGTGCGCCAAGGCGTTCGGCACGAGTCCGACTGCGGGGGTGGTGACCTTTGTGAGCCGCGGCACCGACGACGACGCGCACGGAGTACTGGCCGGATTCGGGCTGACCGGTGAGGTCAGCCGCAGCCGTGCCGATGACGGTTGGGACGTGGTGACCGTGACGCTGCAGAAGTCGGACCTGGCGCGCATCCCGGAAAGCCGGATCCACACGGCCTTGGAGGCCTCGCTCAACAGCGAGGTGCACATCCGAACAGTGTGAGCGGCTCACGACTTCAGGAATTCCAGGATCGCAGGCGCGGCCTGCACCCACGTGTCGAACATGTTGAACCGCTTGACTTTCCCCGATGCGCGGGCTTCACCGGCCCGCTCCCAGGCGTCCTCGGGCCACGGCGGGTCGATCAGCTTCGACCCCTTGATCAGGCAGCTCACCTCCAGCGACGTACGTTTCGGATGGTCGAGATCGTTCTCCCCGCCGCGGATGATCAGGGTCGGAACCTTGATGTTGTCGAACATCTCGTCCTCGACACCGGGGATGGTCTGACCCGGTTTCGGCACGAACGCGTTGAGCCAGCGCAGCATGAGCTTGAGGAACTCGTCGGGATCCTGCGCCAACAAGCGGTCCGTGTTCACCGGGTTCTCCAGGCTTCGTTCCTTCCACTCGTCGATGTGGGCAACGGCTTTCATGCCCGCACCGCGGACCGCGAGGATACTCGGCACGATGTAGTAGGAGCCCAGCACGAACGAGCCGTACACTCCGCCGACGATGTTCCACACCACGAGCTTGGTGACGAGATCGGGGTACAGCATGGCCGTCAGCATCGAGTCGCGAGCTCCCCCGGAACCGCCGGCCAGAACGCACGGCCCGATGCCCAGCTTGGTGATCAGGGCCTGCAGCGTCTCGGCCCGCATATGCGATTCGCTCTGGCCGTAGAACTGCACGTCGGATTTACCGCAGTTGGGGCGATCCCACAGCAGCACTCGATAGCCGCCCTTGACCAGGGCCTGCGCGAGCGGTCGCAACCCGGGGATGTCCTTGCTGAACCGGCCGCCCGGCGTCAGTGCGATGAAATCGCCTTGCCTGCCCAGGATTTCGTAGACGACGTTGCCGCCGTTGATCTCGATGGACTTTTCGCCGCGCTTGAGCACGGGGGTGCCCAGCATCACGCCATCACCAACACTTCGTTCTCCACGACCCGCACCGGATAGGTGCGGATGCTCCACTCCGGCTTGACCGCCGTGGTGCCCGTCGCCAGCTCGAAACCCCACTGATGCCAGGGGCAGTAGATGTATTCCAGGTCGCGCACCATCACGGCATCGCCGGGCGCCGACTCGTCGACGACCGTTCGCCCTCGGGCCCGGCCGGAGCACAGCGGCCCGCCCTCGTGGGGGCAGTAGTTGGCTATGGCGTAGAACGTCCCGTTGACGTTGTACACCCCGACGCCGTGGCGGCCGATCGGCACCAGTTTGTGGGTACCCGGCGGGATTTCATCGACCGTGGCGACCACGTGCTCGCGCCCTTGAGCGAGCCGGGGCGGTTTCTGCTCGGTCACTAGAACACCCGCACCTGGCCCTCGAGCACCGGCACCGTCTCGGGCAGCTTGTATGTCTCGATACCGTTGCGGAACATGATTGCCTCGCGGGCATGTTCGGGCAGGTGCTTGACGAGCCAGCGGGGATCGTCGAACGTCCAGTGCGGGTAGTCGCTGCTGTAGAGCAGGATCTTGTCGCATTCCATCCACTCCAGCGCCCGCGACAACTCGGTCTTGTCCTCGGGGTAGTCGAGCGGCTGGGTGGTGAACTTGATGTGGTCCTTGACGTATTCGCTGGGTTTGCGCTTGATGTCCATCCAGGATCTGCGTGCCTCGTAGATGGCGTCCATGCGCCACATGAGCGGCAGGATCCAGGTGAACGCGTGCTCCACGAACACGATGCGCAGCGTCGGGAAGCGATCGAACACGCCGTCGAAGATCAGGCTCATCACCTGGTTGGCCGCCAACAGCGAGTACGTGACCATGAAATCGTGGTTGTAGCTGGGCATCCCGACCGGAGGCAGCGGCAGGGTGTCGAACTCGCCGCGGGACAGATGACAGCTGACCGTGATGTCGTGCTTGGTCGCCGCTGCCCAGATCGGGTCGTACTTCGGGTCGCCCCACGGTGGCCGCGGCTCGGCCTTGATCAGCACCTGCGCCATGTAGGGATGCTCAGCCCACTTCTCGATCTCGGCCACCGCCAGGTGCGGCTCCTCGATGGCCACGCAGATGGACCCGCGCCAGCGTTCATGCCAGTTGTTGTGGCCGTCGAGCCAATGATGGGCCAGCCACTCGTTGGTCGCGGTGCAATAGGCGGCCGTGGCCTCGCCGAGCCGGCTCTCGCCGTGCGTCGGCTCGAGTATCGCGATGTCCGAGCCGGCCTCCATGACGAGCTGCCGCAGCGCCATGTCAGGGTCGCTGCACGCGAACTCGCCGTCGGGCGGGAACGCGTCGACGCGCATCGCGTACGAGTGCGCGTAATCGGGCGCGTCGTAGTAGATCTGGTCGCCGACAGCGTGGTTGGTGAAATACTTGCTGCGCCACGGCTCGGGGATGTACTCGACCAGTTCGCCCCGTCTTGGCATGGGGTGGACGTCGGAGTCCACGCACCGTACGGTGACCCGCTCGGCGGCCGGCACCCGTGGGTTCGCTGTGATCGACATGTCTGCCTCCCTCGCTGACCGTCTACTGCGCCGCAACGGTTGACGGCGTTACGTCGCTGTGCAGGCCGTAGAGTTCGGCAGCGTTGCGCCACAACAACTTGTCGCATTGCTCGGTGGTGAATGCGCTTGGCACCTCGGGTGTGTTGAGCTGCCAGTGGGGATAACTCGAACCGAACATGACCATGTCCTCCTTGCCGGTGAAGCCGAACCACTCCCCGGCGAACTCGACATCACCCGGCCCGTCGAGGGCACCTTGCACGAAATAGACGTGACCGGGCAGGTAATCACTGGGCATCTTGGGCGCCCATGGCGTCTGCTCCAGGTGTGGGCGGCCGAAGCAGTCCATGCGCCACATGAACGGCGTGAGCATGTCGGCAGCGCCGTCGGCCCAGACGAACTTGAGCGCAGGCATCCGCTCGAATACGCCCTCGGCGATCATGTTCATCAGGTGGTACAGGTAGTTCAACGCCATGAAGCCGAGGTATTGCTCGTAGGTGCGGGTCTTGCCCGACGGCGTCGGCGGAAACTGGATGCCCGCGCCGCCCTCGATGTGAACCGCGACCGGCAGGCCGGCCTCGGCGGCGGCCTCCCATAGGGGCCAGTACTGCGGCTTGCCGTACAGCTCACGCGATTGAAGTGGAACCCCGATCTGCACTACGCGCGGATGGTCCCGGTATCTGTCGATCTCGCGCAGCGCGCCCGCCACGTCGTCTGGGTTGACCCGGATGGTGCCACGGAACTTCCGGCCGTGTTCGGCGTGGTCGAGCCAGCGCGTCACCATCATCTCGTTGTGCGCGTTGGCAAGTGCGGTGCCGAGATGACGGTCCGGCATGATGCCCCGGGTCATGGGATGCAGGATCGCGATGTCGACGCCACGGTCGCCGAACAGATGCTGAGCAGCGAGGTCGGGGTCGGACCCTGGGTACTGACGCTCGGATCCCTTTGTGCCCTTTATTGCTCTTCGCGCAAGCGGCTCATCGACGGCGTATTCACCGCCAGGCGCGCCATACCAGTTCATCTCGTAGTCGGGGAACCCGCGGCTGGCAAAAGGCTCACGCAGGAAGTTTCGCCGCAGATCTTTGTTCGACCCGAAGAAGATGTGCACACTCGCGTCGATCACGGGCGTCCGGGTTCCGTCCGGGTGGTGCATGGCCAAGGTGGTTCCTCCGATGCTCGTCCGGAAACGTGGTGTGCACACGTCGCTGACGGTGCGCCCACGACACCGGACCTCTGCCCAGTTTAGATCCTTATTCTTCAATAGCAAGAATATTGTTCTCTGTCGCCGCCATCGTCTCGCCGCAGGTGAACGTGCCTGCTGGTCACGCACTCTGCGGCCCGTGGTGGAGAACTGGAAGTTGCCAGAGGAGAACGATAGATCATCTGAAGAGAATGCTATTCTCGTTCAGACGTGACGGCGCATCAGGAGGCTGCGAGTGCTACTGGAATTCGATGCCGATCAGCGACTATGGCAGGAAACTGTGCGCGATGCGGTGACCAAGCAATGCCCTGCCACGCTGGTCCGGGAGGTTGCCGAACAGGGTGTCGACCCGACACCACTGTGGAAGAGCTATGTGGACCAGGGGTGGACGGAACTCACGGATCCCGTCAACGCGGTCGAGTTGGCGATCGTCCTGGAGGAACTGGGCAGGGCCACCGATCTGACGCCGTACCTGGCGACCATGACCCAGTTCGCTCCGCTCGCAGGTGACCGGTTCGACGCCGGACAGGCCGGCACCGCGGTCTACGACGGTGTGACGGCGCGTCGCGACGACACGGGGTGGGTGCTCGACGGCACCGCACATCACGTGCTCGACGGCGATCGCGCCGAGACGCTCGCGGTGGTCACCGATGCCGGGGTGTTTCTCGTTGCCGCGGACAGGGCCGTCATCCGGCGCAGTTCGATCTTCGATCCGGTGCTGCATGTCGCCGAGGTGACCTTTCACGCCGTCGCGATCCCCGACACCGACCGTGTGCGTGCCGACGCCGAAAGGGCCCGGCATCTGGCGTTGACCGGGTTGGCCGTGACCACCGTGGGCGCCTGCCAACG
The DNA here is from genome assembly GCF_010727475.1 of Mycolicibacterium mageritense. Classification (NCBI taxonomy): domain Bacteria; kingdom Bacillati; phylum Actinomycetota; class Actinomycetes; order Mycobacteriales; family Mycobacteriaceae; genus Mycobacterium; species Mycolicibacterium mageritense. Next base: position 72,041 of record NZ_AP022567.1, on the reverse strand, counting down.
GGTGCTCGACCTCGTGCTGGAGCACGTCAAGCAGCGCCACCAGTTCGAGGCGCCGATCGGCTCGTTCCAGGCCGTGCAGCACAAGGCCGTCGACATGCATGTCGCGATCGAACGCGCCCGTGCGCTGGCGTATTTCGCCGCACTGACCATCGCGGCCGACGACCCGCGGCGTCGACTGGCCGCGGCCATGGCCAAGGCGGCATCGGGAGAGTGCCAGGCCGTGGTGTTCCGCCATGGCCTGCAGTTGTTCGGCGCGATGGGCTTCACGTGGGAGAACGATGCGCAGTTCGCGTTGAAGCGCGCGAAGGCCGGCGAGTTGCTGCTGGGCGGCGCGGCCGAGCATCGCGCGGTGATCGCAGCCGAATACCGCACGACCTACAGGGGACTCTGAAATGCAGTTGACATTCGATTCCGACGTCGAGGACTTCCGCGCCGAGTTCGTCGCGTTCCTCGACGCCAACCTGCCGTCGCAGGCGCAGACGCTGGAGCGGCCCAGGTCGGTTTCGCACATGCCGCAGTGGGCACGGGATTGGCAGCGCCTGTTGTTCGACAACGGCTGGCTGCTGCCGGCCCAGCCTCCCGAGTTCGGTGGCCGTAATGCCACCGTGGTGCAGCAGTTCGTCCACCTCGACGAGCTGTGCCGGCGGCGGATATACCACAGCTTCAACCCGCAGGGCGTCAACATCATTGCGGCGTCGCTACTTTCGTTCGGCTCCGACGAGCAGAAACACCGGTGGGCCGTACCCGTGTTACGGGGCGAGAAGACCGCGTCCCTGGGTATGAGCGAGCCGAGCGCGGGCAGCGACCTGGCCTCGCTACGCACCCGCGCAGTCGTGGCGGGAGACCATTTCGTCGTCAACGGCCAGAAGGTATGGACCTCGGGCGCCCACGACGCAGACTTCCTGCTGACGTTCGTGCGCACCGATCCGGATGCACCGAAGCACAAGGGAATCAGCGCGCTGATCATCCCGACCGACACGCCCGGCGTGGTATGCCGGCCGTTCGCCGACATGACCGGCCAGGACAACCTCGACTTCAACGAGGTCTTCTTCACCGACGCGCGCGTGCCCGCCGAGAACCTCGTCGGCCCGTTGAACGGCGGCTGGGGTGTTGCGAACGGTTCTCTTGGACACGAGCGCACCATGATGTGGCTGGGATTCGCCGACCGCATCGACAACATGCTTGCCGACTTCGAGCCGCGCACCGAGCTCGAACGCGATCAGTACGCCACGACCGTCATGGACTATCAGGCGTTGCGGGCCATGGGCTCTGCGGCGCTTGCGCGGGCGTCACGGGGCGAGATGGACACCGCGTCGGTGTCGGTGCTGAAGCTGTTCGGCTCGGAAGCCGAACGCACTGCGATGGAGAACGCGTTGACCGCGGCCGGGCCCGACGGATTGATCCATCCGTCCACCACCGGTCCCTACGAGCACATGAACCTCGACCACTACTTCGCGAGCTGGTTCGAGCGCTACGCCCGCAGCTTCGGGGGCACCATCGCGGGCGGCACGTCGGAGATCCAGCGCAACATCATCGCGACACAGGTACTCGGCCTGCCTCGCCGTTGAGGGCTTTCGGCCCAACCAATGGGGCCGCGCTGTCCCGTTGGGGTGGCCTTGTCGGCTAATAGAACTGCCCCCTCTTCCAGGGAAGAGGGGGCAGTTCTATGTTCCCCGCCAACGCGAGGTACCCCGGCGCGGGGAGCAGCCGGATCAGTAGTTGTTGCAGCTGCCCGCGATCGAGCTGATGGGACCGAAGTACTGCTGCGCCATCGGGTTGCCCTGCAACTGGTTGACGGTCTGCTGACGCTCGACCGGGCCCGAGGCCAGGAAGCTGCGCAGCGCGCCCTGCGCGAACGGCGAGGCGTTGAATTCCTGCGCCAGTGCGGGCTGCTGCGCGTTGAGCGCAGCAATGACCTGTTCGTAGGTACACGTGGTGTTGACCACCGCGTCGAACGGCGCTGCTGCTGCGACACCGGCCGAAGCGGGGATCGCCACTGCGAGACCGCCGATTGCGAATGCGATTTTCGCGCGCGACAACTTGATCATGTCTCCAACTACCCCCATCTTGTTCCGCCGGTATTGGCGGCGAGTTTGCCCAGACGTCCGAAAAAGCGACCTCAATCGAGGTTAACAGGACTATCGGCGCAGGGGGATGACCTGTTACCTGCCCCTAAGGGCAGAACTCAGTCGATGACCGCTGCTTCCTTGCGTTCGGTGATGGGGCGCGCCAGCTCCTGCTCGTCGCAGATGCGCTGCAGCTTGTCGAGGGTCTCGTCGAGGCCGGGGCCCAGTCGCTGGCCCGGCGTGAACGTTGCCGGCAGGTTCCGCATGCCCTGGATCACGCCGATGCTGTCGTAGTGCACCGTGCCCTCCGGATCGCACACGTAGTCGGGCATCCGGTCGAGCACCGCGGTCAGCATGGACTTGAACACCGTCCGGGCCACGTTCGAGCCGACACAGCGATGCACGCCGATGCCGAAGCTGAAGTGCCGGTTGCCCTTGCGGTCGAGGATGATCCTGTTCGGCTCCTCGAACACCGACGGATCCCGGTTGGCCATCGCCCACGAGATCCACAGCCGCTCGCCTTCCCTGAACTGCGTGCCCTCGACCTCGACATCGGCCGAGAACGTGCGCCCGTCACCCGGTGCGGGCGTGAAATACCGCAGGAACTCCTCGGTGGCCGGGTTCAGCAGCGTCTCGCGTTCGCGGCTGAGCAGCTCACGCTGGTCAGGATGCTCACCGAGCCACTCCAGGGCATGCGCGGTGAGTGCGGTGGTGGTGTCGAACCCGCCCCCGATGATCAGGCCGAGATTGCCCAGGATCTCCATGTCCGGCGCGGGTTCGCCGTCGATCCGCAGCTGCAACAGCGCGTTGATCAGGCCGGGCCGCGGGTTCTCTTTGATCGCGGACATGTTGGTGAGCAGGTCGATGCCCATTTCACGGTGCATGTCGTTGATGCGTTCGCGGTCCGGCGAGTGTTCAGGGGTGTACACCGAGGCGTGGGTCGGCTCGCTGTAGACCTTCCACTTCTTGAGGTCGAGCCCCATCATCGCCAGCGTGAGCACGGCGGGCACCACGTTGGCCAGGTCGTCGACGAAGTCGATGCGGCCCGACTCGATCTTCTCGTCGAGCGCTGCCCGGGTGATCTCGTCGACGAACGGCGCCCACCGCTTCACCGCGGCCGGTGACAGGTAGGGGTTGAGCGCACCCCGGTAGATGCTGTGGTCGGGCTCGTCCATCTCCAGGATCCCGCCGCGCACGGCGGCTGCCCGGCTCGCGAGCGGAATGCTGATGCCCTCGTAGCCCGTGCCCTCACCGGTGATGTCGTGATCGTTGGACACCGCGGGGCAGCGCGCGAGCTCGAACACTTCCTTGCTGCCCGCGGCCACCCAGTGCCCGTTGTAGACGTCCGTCCACGCCATGGGACACCGGGCGTGCATCTCCTCGGTGATCTTCTCGAACTGTCCGCGATATTCCGGCGTGTGCCGGTCGAAGTGGTAGGTGTTCTTCTTGCGTTCGTCGTCGGTCGTGACTCCGCTGGCAGGCGGCTCGTCGCGGTCGATGCTCACGGCGTTGTCTCCCTTGCTAGTCCTCGATGACGATGGCTTGTTCGGGGCAGGAGTGCGCGGCTTCCCGGACCGCCTCCTCCTGGTCGGCAGGCACCACATCCGACACCGGTGACGCGTGACCGTCCACGTCGTCGAGTTCGAACGAGTCGGGCGCGATCATCGAGCACAGAGTGTGGCCCTGGCAGCGACTCGCATCGACCGAAACCTTCACTACGCCAACCCCTTTCGAATCAGTGAACTCACACGTGGTAGTCGTACCACTTGAGGTAGCCGCCGGCGTCGACGCGCAGCTGCATACCGGTGACGTAGCGGGCCTCGTCCGAAGCGAGCCACAGCACCGCGTTGCTGATGTCGACGGGCTCGATCCACGGCACCTTCATGGCCTGTTGCACGTAGAACACCGGTTCGGCGTCGGCCCGGGTCGGATGCTCAAGGTCCGGGCGGAACGAGCGGTACATCGGTTCGCTCTGCAGCATGTCGGTGTTGCAGTTGGTCGGATGGATGACGTTGGCGCGGATTCCGCGGGGCGCGAGTTCGGTCGCGATGTCGTGGACGTACTGCGACAGCAGGCGTTTGGACGTCATGTAGGCCATGCCGCCGGGATCTGCGCCGGGATTCGGCTTGTTGTGGGCATCCATGAGTGCGGCCGCCGATGCGGTCGCCACGATCGAGGCACCTTCGGTCAGGTGCGGCAGCGCCACCTGGATGGCGTTGATGGTGCCCACCAGGTTGGTGTTGATGACGTCGGTCCAGGCCTGCAGGGGCGGGTTGCCCTTCATGCCTGCGACGCCGGCCTGCGCGACGACGATGTCGACCTTGCCGAGCTCGGCGAGGCCACGCTCGAGCGCGTCCTTGAGTTGTTCGGCGATGCGGACGTCGGCTTGCGCGGTGACGATGCGTCGCCCCGCCTTCTCGACGAACCGCGCGGTCTCGTCGAGATCCTCGGGGGTCGCCATCGCGTAGCCGATCGAGTCGATGTTGTGACACAGATCGACCGCGATGATGTCGGCGCCCTCTTCGGCCAGCCGGACCGCGTGGCTGCGTCCCTGCCCCCGTGCGGCGCCGGTGACGAACGCGACCTTCCCGGCGACCCGGCCTGCTGAATTCCCCACTGTCCGCTTCCTTTCGTTATGTGTTGCGGCCGCCGTTGACGCCGAGGATCTGACCGGTGATGTAGCCGGCCTCTTCGGAGATCAGGAAGGCACATGCCGCCGCGATGTCCTCGGGCCTGCCGATGCGGCGCACCGGCGTCGCCTCGATGGTCTTGTCGATGTCGCCGAGGTAGCCCTTGTCGGCGGCGGCGCGCAGCATCGGGGTGTCGATGAACCCGGGCGGAACGGCGTTGACGGTGATTCCCGCGGGTCCGTATTCCAGCGCGAGCGTCTTGGTTAGACCGTTCACGGCGGACTTCGCGGCGACGTAGGGCGCCATATACGGCGCGCCGGAGTGGGTGCTCGATGACGAGATGTTGACGATGCGGCCCCAGCCCGCCTCGATCATTTCGGGCAGTACCGCCTGGATGCAGTGGAAGACGCCGTTGAGATTGACGTCGACCACGCGCTGCCACCGGTCGAACGACACCTCGGTGAACCGTGTGAAGCAGTCCAGCCCTGCCGCGTTGACGAGCACCGAGATCGGACCGAGCTGCGCTCGGACGGCGTTCAGCGCGGCGTCCACGGCGGCGCGGTCGGTGACATCGGCGACGTGGGCGAACTCGTCGTCAGACGGGTGCAGGTCCAATATCGCGACATTGAGTCCGTCGGCCCGCAGTCGCGCGACGATCGCCGCGCCGATTCCGGACCCTCCACCGGTGACGACGGCATTCTTCACAGCGGTACTCCTGGCGCCGGGCGGATCGCGGGCGTCTCAAGCATCAAGAATCTTCCTTCCGAATATGAGAACCGTACTCTCGTGTTCGTATATATCGCAAGATGCCGACGCATTGCCGACAGGTGTGTACAGAGACCGGCATAGCCGGTCGTATAGGCCATGACTAGCCAATCTAGCTTTCCCTTGTGTTCTCAAGTTGCGAATGTATGATTCGCCGGTGATGAGAATGAAGTTTCCATCACACTGTGGAAATCGCTGAGGAGGATGATGCAGGAAACGCCCACCATCGCGGAGGAACGGCAGGTTGACCGGAGGCTGTTGATCGGCGGAGAACTGCGCGAAACCCCGCGGACGTTTCCTTCCGTCAACCCGGCAACCGGGGACGTCCTCGGGTATGCGCCCGACGCCACCGTCGCCGACGCCGAGGCAGCCGTCGCCGCGGCCCGCCGCGCCTTCGACACCACAGATTGGTCGACCGACACCGAACTGCGCGTGCGGTGCCTGCACCAGTTCCACCGGGCGCTCGTCGAACATCGCGACGAACTGGCCGCGCTGACCACCGCCGAAGTGGGTGCCACCGCGGCGCTGTGCGCGGGCGCTCAGCTGGACCAGCCGATCGACATCGTGCGGTACTACGCCGAGCTCCTGGCGACCTACCCGCTCACCGAGGATCTCGGCAACATCTCCAGCCGCGGCATGCGGCACCACCGATGGGTCGAGAAGGAGGCCGCGGGCGTGGTCGCCGCGATCATTGCCTACAACTACCCGAACCAGCTCGCGCTGGCCAAGCTCGCACCCGCCTTGGCGGCCGGCTGCACCGTGGTGCTCAAGGCCGCTCCTGACACGCCGCTGATCACGCTGGCGCTGGGCGAGCTGATCGCCGAGCACACCGACATCCCGCCGGGTGTGGTCAACGTGCTCTCCGGCGCCGATCCCGAGGTCGGTGCGGTACTGACCACCAGCCGTGACGTCGACATGGTGACCTTCACGGGTTCCACCCCGACCGGGCGGCGCATCATGGCCGCAGCGAGCGAGACCCTCAAAAAGGTGTTCCTCGAGCTCGGCGGCAAATCGGCCGCGATCGTCCTCGACGATGCCGACTTCAACACCGCGGCACTGTTTTCCGCGTTCAGCATGGTGACGCACGCGGGCCAGGGGTGTGCGCTGACCTCGCGCCTGCTCGTGCCTGCCAAACACAAGGACGAGATCGTCGAACTGGTCAAGACCAACTTCGGGCACGTGCGGTTCGGCGACCCGACCGATCCCAAGACTTATATGGGGCCGCTGATCAGCGCGAAGCAGCGCGACAAGGTCGACGGCATGGTCAAGCGTGCCGTCGAGGCCGGGGCCACCCTGGTCACCGGCGGTGAAAAGGTCGACCCCGGCTTCTTCTACACGCCGACACTGCTGGCCGATGTCGATCCCGACAGCGAGATCGCCCAGGAGGAGGTCTTCGGCCCGGTGCTGGCCGTCATCGCGTACGAGGACGACGACGATGCCGTGCGGATCGCCAACAACTCGATCTACGGCCTGTCCGGTGCGGTGTTCGGCAGCGAGGATCGTGCCCTCGCGGTGGCCCGCCGGATCCGAACCGGAACGTTCTCCATCAATGGCGGCAACTACTTCAGTCCCGACAGTCCGTTCGGCGGCTACAAGCAGTCGGGTATCGGCCGGGAGATGGGCACCGCGGGCCTCGAGGAGTTCCTGGAGTCGAAGACGTTTGCGCGGGTGCTGTCATGAGCGGCCCGCTGAAGGGCATCCGCGTCCTCGAGGTCGCCATGTACGGATTCGTGCCGTCGGCCGGTGCGGTGCTCCGGGAGTGGGGTGCCGACGTCATCAAGGTCGAGCACGCCGTCACCGGCGATCCGCAACGCGGACTGCGCCAGACCGGACCGCTGCGGGTCGAGGGCGACCCGAACCCGAACATCGAACACGCCAACCGTGGCAAGCGCAGCATCGGGCTGGACATGTCGATCCCGGAGGGCAGAGAGATTCTGGTCGAGCTCGCGCGTCGTGCCGACGTGTTCCTCACCAGCTTCCTGCCCGGGCACCGGGAGAAGTTCGGCATCGACGTCGACGACATCCGCGCGGTGAACCCGGACATCATCTACGCGCGCGGCAGTGCGTTGGGCCCGCGCGGCGAAGAATCGGTCAAAGGCGGCTACGACATGACCGCGTTCTGGTGCCGGGCAGGCACCGCCGCCACGATCACCCCGCCCGGCATCGAGGGCATGATCGGGCCGCCGGGCCCCGCCTACGGCGACACCATCTCCGGAACCAACCTCGCGGGCGGGATCGCCGCGGCCCTGCTCAAACGGGAACGCACGGGTGAGCCGTCCGTCGTCGACGTTTCGCTGCTCGGCAGCGGGCTGTGGGCGATGGGGCATACATTCGCGCTGACGTCACACCTGAATCAGCTCATGGTGCAGCCCCCGCCGGGCGTGCATGGTTCACCGATCAATCCGCTGGTGGGGCTCTACGCCACCGCCGACGATCGCTACATCTCGTTCGTCATGATGCAGCCGACCAAGTTCTGGGCCGACGTGTGCAGGCACATGGATCTCGAGCAGTACCTCGACGATCCCCGGTTCGCCACCGCCGAGGGTTTCGCCGAGAACACCCCGGCCGCCGTCGAGATCCTGACCGAGGCCATGAAGAAGCGCACACTGCCGGAATGGAGCGAGCGGTTCGCGACGCTCGCCGGACCGTGGGCGCCCGTGCAGGACACGCTGCAGGCCGCCCAGGACGCCCAGATCCGGGCCAACGAATACTTCGTCCGCGCAGGTGAACTGGAGTTGGTGGCCAATCCGGTGCAGTTCGACGTCAGCGCACCCTGCACGGGAGCCGCTCCCGGGTTCGCCGAGCAGACCGATGACATCCTGGTCGAACTGGGCCTGGACTGGGACCGCATCATCGAGCTCAAGACGGCCGGCGCCGTCACTTAGGCCGGATTCGACATGCCGCACATCGCGTCCATCGGAACGTACCTGCCGTGCTGGGGTGCCGAGCATCGCCGGACCGCCGGAGCGAGTTCTGGCTTGTTTGCGCTCGCGGCACTCGCCGAGTCCGATAGCATCGGCCCCCTGGTCGCCGTTGAGCAAGCCAGCTTGTCAGGCATCACCGTCGCGAGTGGGGAGACGCAGGTGATCCGGTGCGAACGGGGTGCACGCCCGGTATCGGAGGGTGCCGTGACGCGGGGTGCCGATCTGCAGATCTCACCGGCGGCCTACGAACGCGCTTTCGAGGCCAAAGTTCGTTGGGGGGCAGGCAAATACGCTGACAGCGACGGTATGGACCTACCGCTGCGCAACCGCGTCGACGACAGTTGTGCCTTGAGCGCCGACCACGAGTTGACGCCGTTGCCGCGCACGGGCACGGTGTATACCGAAGTCACCGTTGAGATTCCGGTGCCGGGACTACGCAGCCCAGATTCACCGGTGATCGTCGAGCTCGTGCGGTCCGGCGCGCCCGGTTACGGATACGCCTTCCAGCCGGAGGCGGCATGAGGAAAGCCATGCAGGCCTTCGGCATGGCGGGACTCATGCCGGCCGATGTCGATGTCGCCGAAGTGCGTGACTTCATCAGCTACGAGGAGCTGGGTTTCGCCGAATGTTTCGGCGCGCACAGACCCGGCGAGAGCGAGACGCGAAGCGTCGGTGATGCGCGCATCGCGGTGACAGTCCTGGAGGCGCCCGATGGCGGATAGATGGCTGCCGGGAATCTCGCTCGGCCGCAACATGTCCGGCGTCATGCAGGCTGTCGGGGCGCTGTTCTCGATGTCGGCGGACGCGATCCTGTTCGCGTTTCGCCGGCCGTTTCAGGGCCGCGAGTTCCTCGAACAGTGCTGGTTCGTCGCGCGCGTTTCCATGGCCCCGACGCTGCTGGTGGCCATCCCGTTCACGGTGCTGGTGAGCTTCACCCTCAACATCCTGTTGCGGGAGCTGGGCGCCGCCGACCTGTCCGGCGCAGGCGCCGCGTTCGGCGCGGTGACTCAGCTCGGACCCATGGTCACGGTGCTGATCGTGGCAGGGGCCGGTGCCACCGCGATGTGCGCAGACCTCGGCTCCCGCACCATCCGCGAGGAGATCGACGCCATGGAAGTGCTGGGGATCAACCCGGTGCAGCGGCTGGTCACGCCGCGCATCCTGGCCTCGGGTCTGGTTGCGTTGCTGCTCAACAGTTTGGTGGTGATCATCGGCATCCTCGGCGGCTACGTGTTCTCGGTGTTCATCCAGGACGTCAACCCGGGCGCGTTCGCCGCCGGGATCACGCTGCTGACCGGGGTGCCCGAGGTCATCATCAGCTGCGTCAAGGCCGCGCTGTTCGGGCTGATCGCCGGAATGGTGGCCTGCTACCGGGGTTTGACGATCGTCGGAGGCGGCGCCAAGGCCGTGGGTAACGCGGTCAACGAAACAGTCGTGTACGCATTCATGTCACTGTTCGTGGTCAACGTGGTGGTGACCGCCATCGGCATCCGGATGACGACGGGTTAGGCGGCCGCGATGGGAACCATGACGATCCTGCGGTCCACGTACCCACGGTTGACCCGGCAGTTCAACAAACCGGTCTCGCTGTTGGGCCGCATCGGCGACCACACGTTGTTCTACGCCAAGGCCATCGCGGGCACGCCCCACGCGGCGCTGCACTACCGCAAGGAGCTCGTCCGGCTGATCGCCGAGATCTCGATGGGCGCCGGGACATTGGCGATGATCGGCGGAACCGTGGTGATCGTCGGGTTCCTGACGCTGGCCACCGGCGGTGTGCTGGCCATCCAGGGGTACAGCTCGCTGGGCAACATCGGCATCGAGGCACTCACCGGGTTCCTGTCGGCCTTCATCAACGTGCGGATCGCAGCACCCGTCGTCGCGGGGATCGGACTGGCCGCGACGTTCGGTGCCGGTGTGACTGCGCAGCTCGGGGCGATGCGCATCAACGAGGAGATCGACGCGCTGGAGTCGATGGCGATCCGGCCGGTCGAATATCTCGTGAGCACGCGGATCGTCGCGGGCATGATCGCGATCACGCCGCTGTACGCGATCGCGGTGATCCTGTCGTTCCTGGCGTCCCAGTTCACCACCGTGGTGCTGCTCGGGCAGTCCGGTGGTCTCTACGACCACTACTTCGACACGTTCCTCAACCCCATCGATCTGTTGTGGTCGTTTCTGCAGGCCGTGTTGATGGCGATCACCATCCTGCTGATCCACACCTATTTCGGCTATTTCGCCAGCGGTGGCCCATCCGGAGTCGGGGTGGCGGTCGGCAACGCGGTGCGTACGTCGCTCATCGTCGTGGTGTCGGTGACTCTGCTCGTGTCGCTGTCGGTGTACGGCTCCAACGGAAACTTCAACCTGAGTGGCTAGCGGGCGGGAGACACAGTGACACGACACATCGGCCCGGGCCCAGCCCACCGGTCCGAAACCGCGACCTCGGCGGTACCCGTCGCGGCGCGTCCCGGCCGCAGCTTCGGTGCGCGCGGCTACGCAAGGCCGCTCGCCGGCCTGGGAACCGTGGTCGCGGTCGGGCTGATCATCGCGCTGGCCGTTGCGCTGTTCCGCGGCAGCTTCACCAAAACGGTTCCACTGACCGTGATCTCCGATCGCGCCGGGCTGGTGATGAACGCGGACGCCAAGGTGAAGATGCGCGGCGTCCAGGTCGGCAGGGTCGAGTCGATCGAGTCGCGCCCGGACGGAACGGCTGCGCTGCATCTCGCGATGGATCCGGCGCAGATGAAGTTGATTCCCCAGGACGTCAAGGTCGACATCGCGTCCTCGACGGTGTTCGGGGCCAAGTTCGTTCAACTGGCCGCCCCGGACAACCCGTCTGCCAAACCCATTCAGCCCGGGCAGGTGCTGCGCGGTGACCACGTCACCGTCGAGATCAACACCGTGTTCCAACAACTCACGCAGGTGCTGGACAAGATCGACCCCGTCAAGCTCAACGAGACCCTCGGCGCCATATCGTCCGCGTTCTCCGGACGCGGCGAGAAGATGGGCAAGACCGTCACCGACTTCGAGGCCCTGCTGGCCAAGCTCGAACCGAGCCTGCCGAATCTCTCGCACGACATCGAGTCGATGGCTGCGGTGTCGAGCGCTTACGGCGACGCGGCGCCCGATCTGTTGCGCACTGTCGACAACACCAACAAACTCAGCGACACGCTCGTCGACCAAGAGCAGAATCTCGACGCCTTTCTCATCAGTGCCATCGGCCTGGCCGATGTCGGCAACGACGTCATCGGCGGCAATCAGCCGGCGTTGAGCAAGACCTTGGAGCTCCTGGCGCCCACCACCGATCTGCTCAACGAGTACTCGCCTGCGCTCAAATGCGCGCTGCAGGGCATGGTCACCGTCAAGAACCAGCCGCCGGCAATGGATCCGGGCATCGTTGTCCAGTTGGCGTTCACGCTGGGCATCGAACGCTACCGGTACCCGCAGAACCTGCCCAAGGTCGCGGCCAAGGGTGGACCACACTGCATGGGGTTGCCCAACGTCGGCTTCGGCAACCGGACGAAATACCTTGTCACCGACACCAATGCCAACCCCTGGCAGTACGGCAACCAGGGCATCCTGCTCAATTCCGACGGTCTCAAGCAGATGTTGTTCGGGCCGCTCGACGGCCCGCCGCGCAACACCGCACAGATCGGACAACCGGGATGAACCGCGGCAGAAGCACATTCCTGAAGTTCGGGGCGTTCGCGATCGTGATGGCGGTCCTCACCGCGTTCCTGTTCATGACGTTCTCCGAGTATCGCGGTGGCACGTACTCGTCCTACTCGGCGGTGTTCAAGGATGCCTCGCGGCTGGAGGCCGGGGATTCGGTGCGCGTCGCAGGCGTCCGCGTGGGCACGGTCAAAAGTGTGTCGCTGCAACCGGACAAGTCGGTGCTGGTCGAGTTCGACACTGATCGAAGCGTCGCGTTGACCACCGGTACCAATGCCGCCGTGCGGTACCTGAACCTGGTGGGCGACCGCTACCTGGAGTTGCTCGACACGCCCGACTCGACCCGGTTGCTGGCAGCGGGTTCCCAGATCCCGGTGGACCGCACCCAGAGTGCCTTGGACCTGGATCTGCTGCTCGGTGGCCTGCGTCCGGTGATCCAGGGGCTCAACCCCCAGGACGTCAACGCGCTGACCTCGTCACTGGTCAACATCTTTCAGGGCCAGGGGGACACCCTGGATTCGTTGATGAGCAAGACCTCGTCGTTCTCCAACACCCTGGGTGACAACAACGAGGTCATCCAGCAGCTGATCGACAACCTCAACGATGTGGTGGGCACGCTCGACAGGGACGGCAACAAGTTCTCGGCCACCATCGACCGGCTGGAGAAACTGATCAGCGGTCTGTCGGAGGACCGCGATCCGATCGGCACTGCGATCACCTCGATCGACAACGGCACCGCGTCCGTTGCGAACCTGCTCACCCAGGCACGCCCGCCGCTGGCCGGCACCGTCGACCAGCTGAACCGGTTGGCGCCCTTGCTCGATGACAACAAGGCCGTGTTGGATCGGGGCCTGCAGAAGGGCCCGGACAACTACCGCAAGATGGCTCGGCTCGGGTCGTACGGCAGCTGGATCATGTACTACGTGTGCGGTATCAACCTGCGCGTCTCCGACCTCCAGGGCCGGACCGCAGTCTTCCCCTGGCTCAAGCAAGAAGGCGGGAGGTGCGCAGAGCCCTGATGCTCAAGTACCGCGAATCCAATCTCGTCAAGGCCGGTTTCATCGGCGTGGTGCTGATGGTGCTCGTGATCGCCATCGGGCTGCAGCCCGAGCGGTTGACGCAATGGGCCGGGTCGGTGCGCCATCACGCGTTGTTCACCGAAGCCGGCGGCATCACCGTCGGAAACGACGTCACCCTGTCGGGCATAAAGATCGGCTCGGTCACCGATGTGTCGCTGCAGGACGGCGATGCGTTGATCACCTTCACGACCGAGGGCAAGCAGCAGCTGGGCTCGCTGACGTCGGCACACATTCGCACCGGGTCGTTGCTCGGCGAGCGGGTGCTCACGTTGGAGTCCGAAGGCAGCGGCACCTTGCGCTCGACCGACGTGATCCCGACGTCGAGGACGTCGTCGCCCTATTCCCTGACCGATGCCGTCAGTGAATTGACCACCAACACCGCGGGTACCGACACCACGTCGCTCAACCAGTCGCTGGACACCCTCGCGGCGACGATCGATCAGGTGGCCCCGAAGCTCGGCCCGACGTTCGACGGCCTGAGCCGGCTGTCGAAATCGATCAACGGCCGCAACGAGAGCCTGGCCGGCCTGCTCAAGAGCGCCGCCGACATGACCGGGATCCTGTCGCAGCGCAGTCAGCAGCTGAACACGTTGATCCTCAACGCAAATGACCTGCTCGGTGTGCTCAACGACCGGCGCCAGGCGATCGTGGACCTGTTGGCCAACACGTCCGCCGTGGCAGAGCAGCTGTCCGGGCTGGTCGCCGACAATGAGCAGGAACTTGCGCCCACCCTGGAGCGGCTCAACCGCGTGACCGAGATTCTCGAGAAGAACCGCGACAACATCAACAAGATGCTGCCCGACATGAAGAAGTTCTGGCTCGCGCAGGCCGAAACCCTGGCCAACGGTCCGTACTACAACGCCTTCGTGCCAAACCTGTTGGTGAGCCAGGCTGCCCTGCAGCCGTTCCTGGACTACGCGTTCGGATTCCGGCGCGGTGTCAACGCCGGGCAGCCGCCGGACACCGTGGGACCGCGTGCCGAACTACCGTTGCCCTACAACGGAATTCCCGGGGGAACGCGTTGATGAACCGCAAACGGGTGACGACGGGGCTCGCGGTGGGCCTGGTGGCGCTGCTGGTGGCGGGTGCGGCAGTCCTGGTGCGCCAGTTGTATTTCGCACCGAAGACCATCTCCGCATTGTTCACCTCGGCCACCGGCATCTACCCGGGTGATGACGTGCGGGTCTCCGGCGTCAAGGTCGGCACCATCGAATCCGTCAAACCGGAAGGCACCCAAGCCAGACTGGTCCTCAAGGTCGACCCGAGCGTGCCGATTCCCGAAGACGCCAAGGCGGTGATCGTCGCCCAGAATTTGGTCGCGGCGCGGTACGTTCAGCTCACCCCGGCCTACCGGTCAAGCGGCCCCAAGATGGCGGACAACGCGGTCATCGGCCTCGATCACACCGCGGTACCTGTCGAATGGGATGAAGTCAAAGAACAGCTGATGCGGTTGTCCACCGACCTGGGCCCCAAGAACGGGGTGGACGGCACGTCGGTGTCCCGGTTCATCGACAGTGCCGCCAACGCCATGGACGGCAACGGAGAAAAGCTGCGCGAGACCATCTCCCAGCTGTCGGGGGTGGCTCGCATCCTCGCCGAGGGCAGCGGCAACATCGTCGACATCATCAAGAACCTGCAGACCTTCGTCACCGCACTTCGGGACAGCAATGTGCAGGTGGTGTCCTTCCAAAACCGGTTGGCCACGCTGACCAGCGTCATCGACGGAAGTCGTTCGGATCTCGATGCTGCGCTGAAGAACCTGTCCACGGCCGTCGTCGAGGTACAGCGGTTCGTCGCGGGCAGTCGGGACAAGGCCTCCGAACAGGTGCAGCGGCTGGCCAACGTCACGCAGATCCTCGTGGACAACAAGTTGAACGTGGAGAACCTGCTGCACATAACGCCCAACGCGTTGGTGAACGCCTACAACATCTACAACCCCGACACCGGCAGCCCGGTGGGCCAGTTCGTGTTGCACGGCTTTTCAAACCCGGTGCAGTTCATCTGCGGCGCCATCGGCGCAGTGGAGAACACGACAGCACCGGAGACGGCGAAACTCTGCGCCCAATACCTCGGCCCGGCGCTGCGACTGATGAACTTCAACAACATGCCGTTCCCGGTAGCGCCGTACCTGGCACCGTCGGCGAACCCGGAGAACCTGGTCTATTCGGAACCCGGCCTGGCACCGGGTGGTGGCGGTGGCTCACCGGAGGTGCCCGACATCCCGATCCCGCCGTCGGAGTCGGCCTACGTTCCTGGACCGGAGCCACCTCCACCGTTCACGGGCCGGCCGCCGGGCACGCCGCCGCCCGGTGCCCAGCAGATGCTGCCAGGTGCACCGCCGATAGTGCCGCCGAATGTGCCGTCGTCGTTGCGCGACATGCTCAATCCGGCAGGCGTGCCCGAGGGGCCCGCTCCCGGCCCGCTGCCGGCCGAGGCCCCGCTGGAACCGGCGGCAGGCCCGCCGCCGGCGGACGCACCCGCACCGCCACCTCCGGCTGAAGGGACACCACCGGCATGATCAGCGGAAGACGGCTGCGGTTGTCGGTCGCCGCGGGCTCCTGTGTTGCACTGACGGCCGGCGGATGCGCGTTCCAGGGCGTCAACTCGTTGCCGCTGCCCGGTGCCGTGGGGCGGGGGCCGGAATCCAGCGTGTACCACGTCGAAATCGGCAATGTCGCGACGCTGGAGCCGAATTCACCCGTGATGATGAACGACGTCGTGATCGGCAGCGTGCGCAGCATGTCGGTCAGGGACTGGCATGCCGACATCGAGTTCTCCGTGGAGCCGGGCGTCGTGGTGCCGGCCAACGTGGTCGCGAGCATCGGGCAGACCAGTCTCCTGGGTTCGATGCACCTGGCGATCAACCCGCCGCTCGGGAAAGACGCGGAGGGCAGCCTGCCGCCGGGGTCGACGATCCCGTTGAACAACGCCTCGACCTACCCGACCACCGAGCAGACGCTGTCCTCGCTGGCCACCGTCGTCAACGGCGGCGGCCTCGGCCAGGCCGGCGAGATCATCCACAACTTCAGCGCCGCCCTCAACGGTCGCGACACCGATTTCCGGCACCTGCTCACCCGGTTGGACACCTTCGTCGGAACCCTTGACGCGCAACGCGACAACATCGTGAACTCGATTCAATCGCTGAACCGGCTGGCATCGACCTTCGCCGGTCAGCGCGACGTCATCACCCGTGCCCTGGAGAAGATCCCGCCGGCGATGGATGTCCTGATCAAGGAACGGCCCCGGCTGACCACCGCCCTGCAGAAACTCGGAACCTTCAGCGACACGGCCACCAAACTGGCCAACGAGTCGCAGGACGATCTGGTGCGCAACCTGCGCAACCTCGAGCCGGCCCTCGCGGCGCTGGCCGACGTGGGACCGGAACTGCCCAGCGTCCTCGAATTCGCCGCGCATTATCCGTTCACCCAGAACTTCATCGATCGGGACATTCGCGGTGACTACTTCAACCTGTTCGCCACCATCGATCTGACCATTCCGCGGCTCAAGCGCAGCTTCATGCTCGGAACCCGCTGGGAGCAGGAGAACGCCCAGCTGGTTCCGGCCCCGGGCGATCCGGCGTGGCTGAACTACACCTATGACCCCCTCAAGACCGGTGTCAATCCGCCACCGCCAGACGCGTTTCCCCCGGCGGAGGCGCCCGTGGACACGGCTGGAGGACAGGAGGCGTTGCCCCCGCCACCACCACCGTATGCGGGGCCGATCGTGCCCGTCGCGCCGCCGGAGCCGTTGACCCTGCCCGGTTCACCTGCGCCGGCCGCTCCGCCCGCACCGGGATCGGCGCCTCCGATATTCGCCGGGCCCTATGCGGCTCAAGCCAATTCGTCTGCCAATCCACCAGCTCCGACGACAGGGGGTGGCGGATAAATGCTCACACGTTTTGTCCGGACCCAGTTGATTCTGTTCACCATCGCATCGATCGTGGGCGTGGCAGTCATGCTGTTCGCCTACATGCAGGTTCCGACACTCCTCGGCATCGGCCGGATCACGGTGAAGCTGGAGCTGCCCAGCACCGGTGGGCTCTACAAGTTCGGCAACGTGACCTACCGTGGTTCGCAGATCGGTAAGGTCACCGCGGTAGATCTGACCGCGAACGGGGCGGAGGCGACGCTGTCGCTGGATCGCTCCCCGAAGGTTCCCGCCGACCTGAAGGCCGCGGTCCGCAGCATGTCCGCGGTCGGTGAACAGTACGTGGATCTGTTGCCGCGCACTGATTCCGGTCCGTATCTGCACGACGGCTCCGTGATCTCGGTGGACAACACAGAGGTGCCGCAACAGGTCGGACCGATGCTCGATCAGCTCAGTGCCCTGGTGGACACCATCCCGAAGGATTCGCTGAGCCGGCTGCTCGACGAGTCGTACAACGCGTTCAACGGCACCGGCTACGATTTCGGATCGCTGCTCGACTCGGCGTCGACCATCACCGACGATGCGAACAAGGTGTCCGACCGGACCCGCGGGCTGATCGACGATTCCGGTCCATTCCTCGATGCGCAGGCACAAACCGGCGATTCGATCCGTACCTGGGCCGCCAGCCTGGCCGGCATCACCGGGCAGATGGTCACCGACGACGCGCAGTTCCGGTCGGTTCTGCAGAACGGACCCGGCTTCGCGCAGGAGACTTCTCGGCTGCTCGATCAGATCAAGCCCACACTGCCCGTGCTGCTGGCGAACATGACCACGCTGGGCCAGGTGCTGGTGACCTATCACGCGTCGGTCGAGCAAGTGCTGGTGCTCTTCCCGCCGTATGTGGCCCAGACCCAGACCTACCTTCCTGGCAACAACCCAACGGGTTTGCCCAACGGTGAATTCTCGCTGGGGCTGGGCGATCCGAACTCGTGCACGGTCGGATTTCTGCCGCCGTCGGCATGGCGGGCGCCGACCGATGAGTCTGTCATCGACACCCCGGACAACATCTACTGCAAGCTGCCGCAGGATTCTCCGATCGCGGTGCGCGGTGCCCGCAACTATCCCTGCATGGAGCACCCGGGTAAGCGCGCCCCCACCGTAGAACTGTGCAATGACCCGAATGGGTATCAGCCCCTGGCGCAACGTCAGCACACCCTCGGCCCCTATCCCTTCGATCCGAATCTGGTCTCGCAGGGGATTGCGCCGGACTCTCGAGTAGAACTGGACGACAACACTTTCGGGCCGCTGGAAGGTACAGCGCTGCCACCAGGGGTTGCGGTGGCGGGGCCGCCTGCGCCGCCGGAACCACAGCAGCCGCCCAGCTTCCCGGCGATGGGCCCTGGCGCGCTGCCGCCCGGCCCGGTGACGTTCGCCGAACCTCCGGTCCCGGGTCAGGCCCCGCCACCGGCCCCGGATCTGAACACCGTTCCGATGCCGCCCGCGGATTTACCGCGGGAGGTACCGGTGCCACACGGTCCGCCTGCGGGTACGCCGATCGATCCCTCGGCGCCACCGACGTCGATGGATCCGGTCCTCGCACCGTCGGGATTCTCCGGTGGTCAGCCGGGCGGACCGTCACTGGCGATCAGCAAGTACAACCCGCGCACGGGTGAGTACCAGGGGCAGGACGGCAGGCTCTACAAGCAGGCCAACCTCACGACCAAGGTGACGTCATGGCAGGACATGATGCCGATCTAGTTGTCTCCGAACGGAACCGGCCACAGGCTGGCGCCTGTGGCCGGTTCCCGTTGCAGTAGAAGCGGTTCGGCTAGATCTTCTTCATGTAAAAGGGTGCCCGGATGGCCGGCCACTGATTGCGGCCACAGGATCCACTGGGGCCGGTGGTCTGCTGTTCGCCGGTGTACTCGCTCGACGACAGGTCCACGTGGCCGTCGAAGCCCACCGGGTAGAGCTTGTAGATCTGCAGGCCTTCGATGGGCGTGCCGTCTGCGCAGAACCGCCATTCCGGGACGGTGCGCTTGACGTAGTACAGCCCGTTGACGGTGTAGATCGGGGCTGACCAGCCCTGGTCACTGGTGACGGTGCCCGCGCAGTCGGTGGGGGAGATGCAGTCGGTGCTCACCGTCCAGGTGGCTCGCTCTGAGGGCTGGTCTTCATAGCGTTCGTTGACCTTCGCCCAATCGCCGTTGACCGACGTGGCGTAGGTTCCGTTGATACCCCAGTTCTCATCGGCGCCGGCTGGCGCCGCGCCGAGGCCGATCAACGTCGCCGAGGCCACGACCGCCGCGGCCGCAATCCTTCTGGTTGCCGGCATGCAACAACTCCTCCGGTGCGGTAGTGCCGTTCTCAGAATAGGAGAATATCAGTCGCGACGGGGTCGCTTCAGTGATTCGGCGGACGTTTGCCGACGTCGCGAACCGCGTTCCGCACTGAGGTCGAAAGCGATGGAGTATTCTTCTTCGATACAGAGAATTTCGTTTTCAAGTGTGGGAAAGTGGCAACGTGCGTGTGATGGTGGCGGCGGCGGCCGTCTCAGCTATTGTCGCCGGAACCTTGGCTGCCCCACAGGCGAATGCCGGACCTCAAGCCTGCAATGACGCGTTCTGCGTTCCGGGTATCAGGCCGGACGTGGTGCTGGGATCCCCCTGCGACAACACCACCTACTTCGTATTCGGGGTGGCGCTGGCCGGACCCTCCATCCAGCCCGGTCGGCTGGTGTTCTGCGGATCGCCGCGGCGGTACGAGCCACGCTGGTTCCGCTCTCCGCCGTTGGCCGGAATCCGGGATGAGAACAGTCCGTGCCCGACCGAACTCAACATGGTCGCGCAGGCGCCGGACGGGTTGTTCCTCACATGCGTCCCGATGAACGGTGACGTGCTCTGGCGCCGCGGGGACACCTGAGGGCAACTGAGCCACCCGGCTCAGGTGTTGTGCGGGCTTTTCACCAGTTGCGGAGCGAGCACAGCGCGCCCTTGGGGCCGCTGTTGCTCTTCACGACGACCCCGTCGACCTCGAGGGTGCAGTTGAATCCGGGTAGCGGGATGTTCGGTGCATCGCCGCTCTGCACGGTCACCATCGCCCACGAATTCGGGTCGGCGAGCATGGTGTCATGGATCCACGGTTGGCTCGGGCCGATGTCGGCGTCGGCGCGCGGGCTGAACTCATACGGGTTGTGGCTGTAGTCGGACCAGCTCGGCGGGTCGACGTCGCGGTAGTAGATCGTGGCCCAGAACGGCGCATCGGCCGTCACGGTGTAGCGGACGTGATGCAGCACCGGCTCCTCGGCCACGGCCGGGGCTGCGGCCGTCAGTCCACCGCCGATCGACGTGAGCGCCGCTGTGGCCGCGGCGAAGGCTGATACGGCCCGCATCGATCACATCCTCGTCAAGGTGATGGGGTAGGTGAGCGAACCGCCCGGTGCGTTGTCGCATGCGGCGTCGAAAGTCGAAACCACTTCCCCGACCAGGGTATTGGCGTCCCAGCTGTAAACGTCGTGGGTGGGGATGGTGGGACCGTAATAGATGTCACCGCAGCGGAGCCCGAACGGGTCGTCGACGGTCACCGTGTAGCGACCGTCGACCAGATTGGCCTCGCGGGTGCTCTGCTGCGCCTTGGCGATCGGCCGGGGAACGAGCTCGATCTCGAGGCAGTCGTGCCGTTTCACGTTGTTCTCTCCCCGGCACGGGGCCAGGGCTGACAACACCCAGGTGTGAAAGTCTCTCCGGTCCGGTATGTGCAGGTCATAGTTGCCGAACGGCATGACGGCTGACGCGGGCGGGGCCAGGATGATCGCCACCGCCACCAGAGCGGTGCCCATGACCGTGCTCAGCAAACCGGATTTCACCGTGTCCCTCCATGATTCGCCCCGCTCGGCCGACTATAGAACGACATCACGCGAAGGCGAGGACGATCCGGAATATCACCTGCATCCGGCGAGAATATCATTCTCGCTTCGGAGGAGCGGTTCCGAACGCTCGGTCACCGCAGCGGAGTGAACGTGATGTTGAGTGCTGTCAGGCCGCGCAGGATGTAGGTCGGCTCGTAGGTGTAGCGCCGATCGTCGGCGGGGCCGTGATGCTCCTCGTCGATACCGATGTCGGCCATGCGATCGAGGATGCGTTCGATCGAGACCCGGCCCTCGACCCGGGCCAGCGGGCCGCCCGGGCAGCTGTGAACGCCACGGCCGAACGCGATGTGCTCGCGCACGTTCTTGCGATCGAGGCTGAACGTGTGCGGATCCTCGAACCGGATCGGGTCGCGGTTGACCGCACCCGGGCACACCATGAGCGTCGTACCCGCAGGCACGTCGACACCGCCGAGTTCGGTGTGCTTCTTGGCCAACCGGAACTGGCTCTTGACCGGGGCGTCCATTCGCAGTGCTTCCTCGACGAAGGTCGGGATTCGGCTCCGGTCGTCACGCAACGCCTGCTGGATGTCCGGCCGGTCGCCCAGTACGCGCAGCGACGCGGACAGCAGCTTGGTGGTGGTTTCCTGTCCCGCCGCGAAAAGGAATGTCGCAGAACGGACCACGTCGATCACCTCGGGCGTCGACCCGTCCGGGTATTTCGCGGTCGCCAGCGCGGTGAGGACGTCGTCGCGCGGATTCTCGCGGCGGTCCTCGAGGTAGCCGACGAACTTGTCGTCGAGCCAGGCCAGCGGGTTCATCGCGAGCTGGTCGCCCTCCAGTGAACCCACGATGGCACCAGGCCGGGGCGCGCCGAGCACATGCCGGAACTCGTCGTGGTCACTTTCGGGGACGCCGAGCAGGTCGGCGATCACCAGCAGGGAGAACGGTTTGGCGTACGCCGACAGGAACTCGCACTTGCCGTTGTCGATGAAGTCGTCGAGGCACTCGTCGGCGAGACGCCACATGAAGTCCTCGTTCTCCTTGAGACGGCGCGGGGTCAGCAACCGGTTCAGCAGCGAGCGCGCATCGGTGTGCTGCGGCGGGTCCATGGTGACCATGTGCTCGAACATCGGGAGTTCGGCGCGGTGTTTGTCGATCTGCTCGCTGATGTCGTCGCCCTCGGGCGTGAAGGGCAGCGGCGGGAACGGGCCGCCGACGGCGATGCACGACGAGAAGGTGTCGGTGTCCTTGAGCACCGTGGTGGCTTCTTCGAAGCTGGTGATCGCGAGCACGCCGTAGTTGGGTTCGCGCGCCACAGGACACTTGCTGCGGAGGTGGTCGAAGTACGGGTGCGGATCGGGCACCAGGGACTGATCGGTGAAGTAGTCGACCGTGTCGTAATCGGTTGTCCCGGCATCTGTCATGGTGTGCGCTGCCTCCCGAAATCTGCTTGCGCTGCGGTGGTTTTCGCGGCGGGCTGCACCGCGCGGACGGATTGAGACGAAAATGCTGAGCATCTGCTTAGCATGGCGGTAGAGTCGTGGTCAAGATCACGCGGCGTGGCGCAGCTACGATCTGCGTGGCAACGTGCGGTGGCGCAGGAGAGGGGATGGCCATGGGATCGGCGCGAAGGATCGGGGCGCCGGACGCCAAGAACCGGGTCGTGCTGCTCGACGCTGCCGAACAGTTGATGATCGACGAGGGGTATGCGGCGGTGACGTCGCGGCGCGTGGCGGACAAGGCCGGCCTGAAGCCTCAGCTGGTGCATTACTACTTCCGCACGATGGACGACTTGTTCCTCGAGGTGTTCCGCCGGCGGGCCGAGCAGGGGTTGGAAGCCCAGGCGCTGGCGTTGAACTCGGCGCAGCCGCTGTGGGCGCTGTGGCGGTTCGGCACCGATCCGAGTGCCACCAGGCTGACCATGGAGATCATGGGTCTGGCAAACCACCGGAAGGTGCTCCGAACCGAGATCGGCCGCTACGCCGAGAAGTTCCGTGAGGAACAGACGAAAGCCATGACCGCCGCGCTGCAGCGTTATGGCGTCGACGCATCCGAGGTGCCGCCCGTGGTGTGGACCGTGTTCGCCACGAGCGTGTCGCGCGTGATGGTGATGGAGCAGGCGCTCGGGATGTCGGCAGGGCATGCCGAGGTGATCGAATTCTGTGAAGGCTGGTTGCGGCGGCTGGAGGGCGAGCCGCAGCCCGTCGAGGTGTCGGCCTGAGCCGTCTGCCCCGGTCGGCGGCGCAGTCTTCGCGGGCTCACACGGAAACCGCATTCTCGAATTGTAGAACGATAATTACGTCAGTGGTACCCGGATTTGCATCCACCGTTGACGCGGTATAGCGCTCGGCGCTAGCGTCGAAAGTAGCCGATCGGCTAGTGGCAGGCGCGGGGAGGGACGAGCGATCCGATGAGTACCAGGGCCCAGTGGATCAGCTTGTGGCTCACGTTGTTCTTCGCCGGCGTGATGATCGTGGCGTTCTTCGCGTTTCCGGGCTTCCTGCCACCCATGTCGCCCCGTCTTCCCGCGGACGAAGTCGCAGCGTTCTTCGCCGCCAACGCCGCACGTATCCGGTTCGCCATGATCACGTTCAACCTGTGCGCCATCATGCTGATCCCGTTCTTCATGGTGATCGTGGTGCAGATCAAGCGGATGGCCACACCCAGTCACGTGCTGGCCTACAGCTACATCGGCGCGGTCTCCACCGGTGCGACGATGTTCGCGATCGCCGACATCCTGTGGCTCGTTGCGGCGTTTCGCCCCGGCCGCGACCCCGCGCTGGTCCAGTTGCTCAACGACATGGCCTGGCTGATCTTCATCGCGCCCGTCGGCATGTTCGTCGTACAGAACCTCTGTCTGGCCCTTGCGGTCTGGCTCGACGCAACCGAACGGCCGGTCTTCCCGCGGTGGGTGGCCCCGTTCAGCGTCGTCACCGCCGCGGCGATGACGCCCGCGGCGTTTGCGGTGGTGTTCCAGACGGGTCCGCTGGCGTGGGACGGCGCCGTGTCGTTCTGGCTGCGACTCGGCGCGTTCTGCGTCAACGTCGGGGTACTGTTCTGCGTGGTGTGGGCGGCGGTGAAACGGCAGTCCCTCGAAGACCGGGCGCTCCCGGAAACCTTTGCCGCCCAACCGGTGTCCCGATGACCGCGTCCCTCCCCGCCGTCGAGCGCGGCGAGCGCGTGCCGTGGCAGCGCCGGCCCAAGATCGACCAGTGGATCTGTTGGTGGACCATACCGGTCTTCTATGTCATCTTCGGGCTAATCTTCGTCGTCCTGACCCGGGTGATGCCGCCGCCGCGTCCCGACATCAATCAGGATCAGATCGTCGCGTTCTTCGCCGATCATGCGCCGACCATCCGGATCGGGTTCGCGCTGCTGATGTTCTTCATCGGATTCACCGGGGTGGCAAACGGTCTCATCGCGCTGCAGATCAAGCGCATGACAGTGGCCCCGGTGTTCGCGTACGGCTACATCGCGGCGCTCGTGGTCGGCGCCGTGCCGGGCTGTCTCATGGCGGCATTCTCGTTCCTCGCAGCCGCATTCCGCCCCGAGCGCGATCCGCACATCGTCGCGATGCTCTACGATCTCGCGTTGCTGTCGTTCGTGGGGTCACTGGGGTGCTTCTGCACGCAGAACATGGTGCTCGCGCTGGCGATCTTCCTGGACCGCAACGGAATCCTTCCCAAATGGCTTGCCTACATGTCGATCTGGATGATAGTCACCGAGCTCCTCGCCGGCCCGGTCTTCATCTTCACGTCGGGCCCGCTGGCGTGGAACGGGTCGATCAGCTTCTACCTGGGCACAGTGGTGTTCGTGGTCTGGCAGACCTCGATCATCTATCTGCTGTTCGTGACGATCAAACGCCAGTCACCCGACGAGCAGATCCAGGACTGAGGGCACATGACGGAAACCGGGCAGCTGGACGCCGAGGCAAGAACCGATGTCGGCACCCCGAAACCGCATCTGCCCAGCGACTCGAACATGTGGGTGTTCGTCCTCGGGGATCTGGTGATCTTCTCGGCGTACTTCGTCATCTTCATGGTTTACCGGGCCCGGCAGCCTGAGTTTTTCTTGGAGTCGCAGCGGCACCTGAGCATCAACTTCGGTGTCGCCAATACCCTGGTGCTGCTGGGCAGTTCGTGGTTCGTCGCGCGTAGCGTGCTGGCAACCCGCGACGGGCAGTACCGCAGAGCCATTCAGCTCACACTGTGCGGCGGGGCGTGCGGTGTGGTGTTCATGGCGATCAAGGCCTTCGAGTGGTCGGCGAAAATCGGTCAGGGGCTGACCTTTCCGAGCAACGACTTCTTCATGTTCTATTACCTGCTCACGGGCGTGCACCTGTTCCACGTCGCGCTCGGGTTGGTGTTCCTCGGCGTCAGCTGTGCCGAGCTGCGCAACCCGAAGGGCAGGCGGGTCACGCTGGTCGAAACCGGAGCCATCTACTGGCACCTGGTGGATCTGCTGTGGATCGTGATTTTCACCCTGGTCTACGTGATGAGGTGACGTTTTGACGACCCGGACCCGAACCGAAGGCCGGCTGATCACCTATGTGTGGCTGGCGCTGAGCGTGCTCACCGTGGCGTCCTGGTGGGTGGGCCCCGTCCGCGGGGACGCCACGCCGCAACCCAGTGTGCCGATCACCATGATCGTGCTTGTGCTGGGATTGGTGAAGTGCCGGCTGGTGTTCCGGTACTTCATGGAGATCCGGAGCGCGCCGCACTGGCTGCGCTGGGTCACCGACGGTTGGTTGCTGGTGCTGTGGGGCACCGTGCTCGCCATCTACCTGTGGTGATTCTTTCCGCGAGCAGACGCAAAAGTACCGTGTAACAGTGTTTTCCGGGTACCTGCGCGTCTGCTCGCGGAAAAACTAGAGGGACAAGATCGTCGCGGACGCCGTGCCGGGTGCGCCGTAGACCTGAGCCAGGCCGACGCGTGGGTTGCCGGGCACCTGGCGTTCGCCTGCCTCGCCGCGCAATTGGCGGACCAGCTCGTGCATCTGGCGCAGGCCCGACGCGCCTATGGGTTCGCCGTTGGCGATGAGCCCACCGTCGGTGTTGACCGGGATCGATCCGTGGATCTCGGTGGCGCCGTCGGCCAGCAGCTTCTCCTGCTCGCCGTCGGCACACAGACCGGTCTCGGCCATGTGGATGACCTCGGCGCCCGCGTCGGTGTCCTGCAGCTGGGCGATGTCGACGTCTTCGGGGCCGATCCCGGCTGCCTCGTAGGCGGCCTTGGCCGCGTACACGGTGGGTGACGGATCCTCGTCGAGCGGTGCTGAGGTCGCGTGTACCTCGTAGGCGCCATAGGTGCGGGTGCGGATCTCACTGGCGCGCACGTACACCGGTGTGTCGGTGTACTTGTGGGCGAGGTCGGCGCGGCACATGATCACCGCGGCCGCCCCCTCGTCGGGGGCGCAGAACATGTACTGGGTCAGCGGATAGTTCAGCACCGCCGAGCCGAGGATCTCGTCGACGGATATCTCCTTGCGGCGGAACGCGTTCGGGTTCAACATGCCGTTGCGGAAGTTCTTGTTGGCGACCCGGGCCAAAGTCTCCCGCGAGATGTTGTGCTTGTGGATGTAGTGGTTGGCCTTCATGCCGAAGAACTTGGTGGTGACGAATTGCCCGTTCTCGGCGTACCACTGCGGAAGCGCGAGCTTGGCCGGGTCGTCGGTGAACGCCCCGCGCGGGTGCTTGTCGAGGCCGATGGCGATGCCGATGTCGTACTTGCCGAGGCGGATGGTGTCGGCGGTCTGCTGGATCGCGCTGGCCGCGGTGGCGCACGCGTTGAACACGTTGGTGAACGTGATGCCGGTGAGGCCGACCAACCGGGTGACCGCATCGGGATTGGACACCTCGTAGCTGCCACCGAAACCGAATTGGATTTCTTTCCAAGCCATCCCGGCGTCGTCGAGGGCGAACTGGATGGCCTCGGCGCCCATCTGCATCGCGGTCTTGTCGAAGCGGCCGAACGGATGCAACCCGACCCCGACGATCGCAACGTCGTTGGTCATTTGCCGGACCCCGCCGGCTTGAAGGCGAATGTGACGACTTCGTTGCCGTCTTCGTCCGTCGTGAACGGAACCATGGTGAGTTCCACGTCCATGCCGAATTGCAATTTCGCGGGATCGTTTTCGGTGAGTCGGCCCTCTACGCGGATGACGTCGCCCAACTGCACGAGGCCGACACCGAATGGCACGAAGTCTTTCCCGGTCGGCCCCTTGTAAGGGGCGCCGGGAGGGAATCCCTGCGTGGTCCAGGCGATCAATGTGCCCTGGCGGGGGAGAAGAGCCTCGGCGGTGTTGGCACCGCTGCACCTGGGGCAGCGGGCCTGGGCCGGGAACGTGGTGGCCGAACAGTCGGCGCAGCGACTGCCGATCAGCTGTGGCTCGGCATCGGGCCACGTCGAGATGTCCGGTGCAAGGGCGATCTGATTTGACACGCCGCTGACGATATCCGGAAATGTAATTCTCGTCTAGTGAGAATCAATTGTCATCGCCGGGGTTTCACGTGGCCGACGCGTGCGTCTGATCGGCTACTTGCCCTTGTTCATCACCTTGTCGGCCGCGGCCCAGTGTTCGTCGGAAACCCAGAGCCGGGCGAAGGCGGCCACGGCCTCGGTGGTCGGTACGCCGTCGAGCACGCGCTTGATCTCGCCGGCCGGGCGGCGCGCGAGCTGGTGCGCTGTCGACCGCCACGCCGCGGCGAACTCGGCGCGGGGAACCACCTGGTCGATCAGGCCGATGCGCTCGGCCTCGACGGCGTCGAGCACGCGTCCCGTTCCGGCGAGCAGCAGCGCGCGGCTGCGCCCCACCAACCGTGCCAACCTCTCCGCACCGCCCCAGGCCGGCATGATCGCGAGCGAGATCTGGTTGAAGCCGATCTTGATGTCGTCGGCCGCGATGCGGATATCGGCCGCGACGGCGACCTCGGCGCCGCCGCCGAGCGCGTGGCCGTTGAGCGCGGCGATGACCGGCCCGGGAAACCCGGCGATCCGGTCACAGATCGAGCGCATCCGCCAGGCCATCGCGGACGCCTCCAATTCGGTTCGCAGCGTTGCCAATTCCTTGAGATCGCCGCCAGAGACGAACGCCCGGTCGCCGCCGCCCGTGATGACCAGAGCAGACGCGCCGACGGTCCCGTCCAGCGCCTTGTCCAGCGCATCCATGGTGTTCAGCGAGATGGCATTGCGGGCCTCCGGCCGGTCGATCGTGATGATCGCCAGTTCAACATCGGTCTCGAGGTCGACCATCGAACATTCTCCGATTCTGGGATTGGCATTCTCGGTACGTGAGAATAACATCACCGACGTGCGCAACATCCCCGTTGAGCTGACCAAACGGTACGTCGAAGAAGGATGGTGGCGACCGGAAACCATCGGCCAGATGCTGGCCGACGGCCTGGCGGCTGCGCCCGACACCGGGTTCTGGGTGCACTCGGAGGTGCGGCCGTTCGCCGGCACCTTCGCCGACGTCGAACTCGTCGCGCGGCGGCTGGCAGCAGGGCTGCGGCAGCGCGGCGTGGGCCCGGGTGACGTCGTGGCACTGCAGTTGCCGAACTGGATGGAAGCGGCCGCCGCGTTCTGGGCGTCAGCATTTCTCGGCGCGGTCACTGTGCCGATCGTGCATTTCTACGGCCGCAAGGAGCTCGCCCACATCCTGGCCACTGCCCAACCCAAGGTTTTTCTCACCACGGCGGGGTTCGGCCGGATGTCGTTCCAGGCCGACCTGTGCGCGGACGTGCCGATAGTCGGTCTGGTGGGGGAGCCGAGCTTCGACGAGCTCCTGGCCGCGCAACCGATGGCAGGCGCCGTCGCCGCCGACCCGGCCGCTCCGGCCCTGATCGCCTTCACGTCGGGCACCACCCGGGCACCCAAAGGTGTCATCCACAGTCACCAGACGCTGGGCTTCGAAACCCGGCAGCTGTTGGAGAACTATCCGCCGGAGCGCGGTCGTCAACTCACCGCGACGCCCGTCGGGCATTTCATCGGCATGCTCGGCGCGTTCCTCATCCCGGTGCTCGAGGGGGCGCCGATCGACCTGTGCGATGTGTGGGATCCCGGCAGGGTGCTCGAACTCATCGAGCGCGACGGGCTGTCGATCGGCGGTGGCCCACCGTATTTCGTCACGAGCCTCATGGATCATCCGCGGTTCGACGACAACCATCTGGCCCGGTTCACCACCGTGGGCCTTGGTGGTTCGACGGTGCCTGCGGCCGTCACCCGCAGGCTTGCCGACCTGGGCATCTTCGTGTTCCGTGCCTACGGCAGCACCGAACATCCGTCGATCACCGGGTCCGGGGCGTCCGCGCCCGAGGAGAAGCGGCTGTTCACCGACGGCAACGTACGGCCCGGCGTGGAGATCCGCCTCGGACCCGACGGCGAGATCTACAGCCGTGGGCCCGATCTGTGTCTGGGCTACACCGACGAGGCTCTGACCGCGGCGTGTTTCGACGACGAAGGTTGGTATCGCACAGGCGATATCGGGGTGCTCGACGACGATGGCTATCTCACGATCACCGACCGCACCGCAGACCTGATCATCCGCGGCGGCGAGAACATCAGCGCCCTTGAGGTCGAAGAGGTGCTGCTGGCCATGCCCGAGATCGCCGAGGCTGCCGTGGTTGCGGCGCCGGACGCCCGGTTGGGCGAACGTGTCGCGGCGGTGCTGCGGATCCGGGCGGGCCACCCGATGCCGACGCTCGAGCACGTGCGGCAGCACTTCGAACGGGCCGGGGTGGCCCGGCAGAAGTGGCCCGAAGAGCTGCATGCGGTTCCGGATGGCGAGGACTACCCACGAACCGCGAGCGGCAAGGTGCAGAAGTTCGCGATCCGCAGGGCGATCGCGGACGGGGCCACCGATGAGCATTGCGGCATCCGCAAACTGAGAATATGATTCTCGTGAACTGAAAAGGAGCATTTCAATGGGGCAACTGTCGCACCGGGTCGACATTCCGTTTCCGCTGTTCGACGCGGACAACCACCTGTACGAGCCGCCGGAGGCGATGACCAAGTACCTCCCCAAGGAGTACAAGGACATCGTCCAGTACGTCGAGGTCAACGGCCGGACCAAGATCGCGATCGACGGCCACATCAGCAACTACATCCCCAACCCGACCTTCTCGCATGTCGCCAAGCCGGGCGCGTGGGAGGAGTACTTCAAGTTCGGCAACCCGGACGGCAAGAGCAAGCGCGAGTTGTTCGGTGAGCCCATGCGGTCCATCCCGGCGTTCTTCGAGCCTGCGCCGCGCCTGGAGCTGATGAACGAACTCGGCGTCGACCGCTCCCTGATGTTCCCGACGCTGGCCAGCCTCATCGAGGAGCGGCTGCGCGACAATCCGGTCGCCATCCACGTCATCATCCACTCGCTCAACCAGTGGCTCGACGAAGTCTGGGGCTTCAACTACCAGAACCGCATCTTCGTCACCCCGGTCATCACCCTGCCGATCGTCGAGAAGGCCATCGAAGA
This sequence comes from Mycolicibacterium mageritense, assembly GCF_010727475.1. NCBI lineage: Bacteria > Bacillati > Actinomycetota > Actinomycetes > Mycobacteriales > Mycobacteriaceae > Mycobacterium > Mycolicibacterium mageritense. The sequence goes on along the minus strand of NZ_AP022567.1, from coordinate 41,704 downwards.
GCTGGAGTGGGCCGTCAAGCGCGGCGCCCGCGCCATCCTGATCCGCCCCGCGCCGGTGCCGGGCTTCCGGGGCCCGCGGTCGTTCGCGCTGCCCGAGTTCGATCCCTTCTGGGAGCGCTGCGTCGAGTACGACGTGTTCATCGGCATGCACTCCTCGGACAGTGGCTACTCGCGGTACACCTCGGAATGGGACGGCACGGTGCAGGAGATGCTGCCGTTCCAGACCAACGCCATGTCGATCCTCAACGAGTGGCGGCCGATTCAGGATGCGGTGGCGTCATGGGTGATCCACGGCGCGCTGTTCCGGCACCCGAAGCTCAAGGTCGGCATCGTCGAGGCCGGGTCGAAATGGATGTTCCCGCTGCTGGACTCGATGGCCGAGGTCTACAAGAAGGCGCCGGAGGCATTCCTGGGCAACCCGATCGAGGAGATCAAGAACCGCATCTACGTCAGCCCGTTCTATGAAGAGGGCATCGACGACCTGATCAACCTGATCGGAGTCGACCAGGTGCTGTACGGCTCCGACTGGCCGCACCCGGAGGGCCTGGCCGAGCCGACGCACTACGTGACCGCGCTCGAGCATCTCTCGGTGGAGGATCAGGCAAAGATCATGGGCGGCAACCTCGGTCGGCTCGTGACCACCTGAGGGTGGCGTCCTGGCGGACCATCCCCGAGATGGTCTTGAGCGCAGCGGACCGGTTCGGCGACGCGGAAGCGGTCGTCGACTACGGCGACAATCCGGCCGAGGCCGGCGGTCCGTTGCGCTTGTCCTTCACCGAAGTGGGCGACCGGATCCGGCGCGCGGCGGGAGCGTTCGCAGAGCTCGGCATCGGCAAGGGGGATCGGGTCGCGGTCTGGGCGCCCAACTCCGCCGCGTGGATCGTCGCGGCGTTCGGCATCATGACCGCCGGCGGGGTGCTGGTCCCCGTCAACACGCGATTCAAGGCCGACGAGGCCGCCGATGTGGTGTCACGCAGCGGCGCCAAGGCGGTCATGGTCCAAAAGGGTTTCCTGGGACAGGATTTCGCGTTACCCCGGGTGCCGGTCATCGATCTGCGATCGGACTTCCTGAGCAGCGGCACGCCGTTCGAGTGTGCGGTAGACGGCGACGACGTGTCCGACGTCATCTACACCTCGGGCACCACGGGCCGTCCCAAGGGCGCGATGATGTGTCACTCCCAGACGTTGCGAATGTACGACGAATGGGCGACGCTCGCGGACCTGCGTCGCGGCGACCGCTACCTCATGATCAACCCGTACTTTCACACCTTCGGTTTGAAGGCAGGCCTGGTGGCGTCGTTCTTGCGCGGCGCGACGATGCTGCCGGTCGCGGTCTTCGACATCGACAGGATCGTGGATCTCGTTGACCGCGAGCGCATTACGATGCTGCCAGGGCCGCCGACGCTGTACCACTCGCTGCTCGCCGTGCGCGACAAGGCCAGGCTCGCGACGTTGCGGGCCGGGGTCACCGGTGCGGCCGACATCCCGGTGGAGTTGGTGCGCCGGATCCACGACGAGCTTCCGTTCCGGACCCTGATGACGGGATACGGCCTCACCGAAGCGGGCAACGTGACGCTGTCGCGGCCCGGCGACTCGTTCGACGATGTGGCCACGACGGCGGGGCTGCCGTGCACGGACGTCGAGGTACGCGTCACCGACGACGGCGAGGTGGTGGTCCGTGGCTACAGCGTGATGCGGGGCTACCTCGACGACCCGGTGGCGACCGCCGAGGCCATCGATGCCGACGGCTGGCTGCACACCGGTGATCTCGGAGAGTTCACCGCGTCGGGGCGGCTCAAGATCGTGGGGCGCAAGAAGGACATGTTCATCGTCGGCGGGTTCAACGCCTACCCTGCCGAGATCGAAGGGTTCCTCCTCGAACATCCCGCCGTCGCGCAGGTGGCCGTAATCGGCGTGCCGGACGAACGTCTGGGGCAGGTGGGCAAGGCGTACGTCGTGAAGCACCCGGCCTTCGCCGGCGTATCGTCTGCCGCGAGCGATGGAATTACTGCGGACGATGTGATTGCCTGGAGCCGTGAGCGAATGGCCGGCTACAAGGTTCCGCGGTACGTCGAGTTCCTGGACGACTTGCCGCTCAACGCCACGGGAAAGGTGTTGAAGGACCGGCTGGTGACGCGGGCGTCCTCCAATCCACGCTGAGCATCCGCACAGCATGTAAACACCATTTCCGCAGTTGATACCGCATTTTGTCGCGTTCCTGAGTGATGTATGGTCGGCACACTAGCAAAAAATGATAACGTGATTCTCATTTGGCAGGCTGCTGAACGGACAGGAGGTCGACATGCCGTCCCGCAAGCCTTCGTCGTCGGTTCTCGATTCGGGAGATGACGGCGGCGACGACATGTCGTCCAGCGATGCGCTGGCTCTTGCCGAGCAGGCCGAGGCCGAGGCCCTGGAGGCCGAGGCGGTCGCCGCGGCAGCGCGGGCACGGGCGCGGGCCCTCCGCCTTCGCCGGCAGGCAGAGGAGAAGGCCAGGGCCGGGACCGTCGCCGCAGACGCCCCTCCCGAGGCTGTGGACGACACCGACCATGGCGCGGACGCCGCCGCCGACGACGCCGCGCAGGTCGTGCCGGACGAGCCCGCCGGCGACGAGGCCACCGTTGCCGAACCGCGTCGTCGGCTGAACCTGCCGAGTGGCAACTGGTGGAAAGTCGTCGCTGCCGGCGTCGCCGTCATGCTCACCGTGGCGTTGCTCGCGGCCGCCGGGTACATGATCTGGCATCACCGCGACGCGCAAGCGGAGCAGCGTCGGGCCGCCGAGTTCGCTGCGGCAGCCCGCCAGGGTGTGGTCACGCTGATGTCGCTCGACTTCAACCACGCCAAGGAAGACGTCCAACGCATAATCGACAGCTCGACCGGTCAGTTCAAGACCGATTTCGAAGCGACCGCCGAAGACTTCGCCAAGGTCGCCGAGAGCTCGAAGGTGAGTACCGACGTCACCGTGAACGCCGCCGCGGTCAGTTCGATGTCCGACGACTCGGCGGTGGTCCTGGTCGCGGCGACGTCGCACGTCACCAATGCCGCAGGGGCCAAACAGGATCCGCGGAACTGGCGGCTCAGCGTGACAGTCGCCAGAGACGGCGACCAGATCAAACTGTCGAAAGTCGAGTTCGTGCCATGACCGTGGATGAAGATGTTGCCGGAGCCGGCGACGGCGTCGACCGCACGCCCGACGGCGAGCGCGGGCGGCGGGCCGGGCTCGGTGGCGCGATCAGGACCAGGATTCTGCCCATTCTGCTCGGCACCGCGCTGACCGCGTCCGCGGCGCTGGCCGCGGTTCTCTACTTCACGCAATTCCGGGTGGACAAGCAGACGGACGACGCCGCGGCGCAGGCCGCCGTCCAAGCGGCGACCGACGGTACCGTCGCGTTGCTGTCCTATGCCCCCGACACCCTCGACCGCGACTTCTCCAACGCCAAGGCGCACCTGACCGGTGACTTCCTGTCCTATTACACCGACTTCACCACCAAGGTGGTCACCCCGGCCGCGCAGCAGAAGAAGGTCAAGACGACGGCCAAAGTGGTCCAGGGCGCGGTCGCCGAACTGCGGCCCGATTCCGCAGTGGTGCTGCTGTTCATCAACCAGAACACCACCAGCCAGGAAATGCCCGACGGATCCTTCGCCGTCAGCAGCGTCAAGGTCGGGATGACCAAAGACGATGGACACTGGCTGATTTCATCGTTCGACCCCGTCTGAGTCACCGCAGGATCCGGTTCCGTACGCGCGACCCGCGTGCCCGCGGTGTGAGTTTGCCACCGATGAGGTGAAATAGACCGGTCGATCGGCGGGCACGGCATCGAAGGGGCGGATCAGGTGAACGAGGGCAAACCGGACTCTCCAGTACAGACTCACCGGTTGCGCCGCATGGCCGGGCGCGATCCACATGAACAGCACCGGGTGGCGAGCCCACTGGAGCTGCTGTTCGACCTGACGTTCGTGATCGCGTTCGGTGTCGCGGCATCGCAACTTGCGCACCTCATGGCCGAGGATCATGTCGGCGCAGGACTGGTCGGCTTCGGCTTCGCGGCGTTCGCGATCTGGTGGGCGTGGATGAACTTCACCTGGTTCGCGTCGGCATTCGACACCGACGACTGGGTGTTCCGCGCCATGACCATGCTGCAGATGGTCGGTGTGATCATTCTGGCGCTGGGCCTGCCGCAGATGTTCGCATCAGTCGAGCACGGTGGCCATGTCGACAACACGGTGCTCGTCGCCGGCTACGTCGTCATGCGAATCGCGTTGGTGGGCCAGTGGTTACGTGCCGCGCGTCAGGATCCCGAACATCGAACCGCGTGTCTGACGTACGCGGCAGCGGTGACCGTGGCCCAGATCGGCTGGATCGTCCAGATTTTCGCGCACACCTCGGTCGTGGTCTTCTTCGTCACCGCGGTGGTGTTGGTGATCGTCGAGATGAGCGGCCCGTACCTGGCGGAACGCCGCATGGGCGGCACGCCGTGGCATGCCCACCACATCGCCGAACGCTACGGGCTGCTCGCGATCATCGCGCTCGGTGAGGGCGTGGTCGGCACCGTGGCATCGCTGACCGCGGCGGTCGGCGAGCACGGCTGGACGACGGACGCGATCCTGTTGGTGGTCGCAGGCACCGGACTGACCTTCGGCATGTGGTGGGTGTACTTCCTGGTCCCCGCGGCCGATCTGTTGCACGCTCATCGCAGGCTGTCGTTCAGGTACGGGTATCTGCACATGCTGGTGTTCGCCTCGATCGTGGCGACCGGAGCCGGACTGCACGTGGCCGCGTACTACATCGAGGAGGAATCCCACCTGGGCTCGGTCGCCACCGTGCTCGCGGTCGCGATCCCGGTCGCCACGTATCTCGTGTCGATGTTCGTCATCTACTCGCTGCTGGTCGGCGACGTCGACGTCTTTCACACCGTGCTGGTGGTGCTGGCCGCGGCGGTGTTGATCGGCGCCGTGGCGATGGCGGCGTCCGGAATCTCGATGCCGTTGTGTCTGTTGGTCGTGACCGCCGCACCCGTGGTCGTGGTGGTCGGATTCGAGGCGATAGGGCACCGGCACGCCGCCGCGATCGTCGCGAAGCGGTTGGCCGGTCACCGCGAGGGGTGAGCCTCGAAGCCTTCCAGCAGCATGCGTTCCTGCTCGGCCCGCATGAGTCTCCGGGCCTTGCTGCGGGTGATGAGAATGCCGGCGGTGGCCAGGATCCACACGGCGTACTGCACGGTCCAGGCGAGTCGGAAGGACTCGAACGAGTAGTCGCCGGCGTGCGACAGGATCACACCCATGGTCTGCATGACCAGTAGTGCCGCCACGAATCCGCCCATGTTCACCATGCCCTGGGCCGTGCCGAGCGTGGTGCTCGGGTTGAAGGTGCGGGCGAAGTCGAACCCGACCATCGAACCGGGGCCGCCGATCGAGATCACCACGATCAGGACGACCAGCAGCCACAGTGGCGCCCGGCTCGGCAGGGCCAGCACCACGGTCCAGATCAGGGCGTTGCTCGCGATGATCGCGAGAACCAGGTGCGACCGCCGGTGCGGATGGCGTCCGGTGAGGATGCCGATCACGATTCCGGCGGTGATGGCCGCCGCGACCGAGATCGTCAGCAGCGAGCCCGCCATCGTGGTGGACACGCCCTGCGCAACGGTGAGGTAGGGCACGCCCCACATCAGCGTGAATGCGGTCACCGAGAACTGGGTTCCCATGTGGGTGAAGAAGCCCAGCCGGGTGCCGGGCCGCAGCCATACGGTCTTGACGCTCGCCAGCGTGTCGCGGATCGAGGTGGTTTCGGTCTGCACGACCGGTCCGTTCGGGGTGTTACGGACCAGCGCGACCACGAGCGCCATCGCGACGACTCCGAACGCGGCCACTGACACGTAGGCCGAGGTCCACCCCGCGCCGGTCAGGATCGCCAGGAACGGCACCGCCGAGAGCACCTGCCCCAGTTGGCCGCAGATGCCGGTCAGCTGTGTCACCAGCGGCACGCGCTCCGGGGTGAACCAGTACGGAACGAGCCGCAGCACCGAGATGAAGGTCAGCGCGTCGCCCAACCCGACGATGGCGCGGGCCGCGATCGCGGCGGGCAGCGATTCGCTGAGCGCGAGGACGAGTTGGCCCGTCGCCATGAGGGCGGCCCCGGAGACGATCAGCCGCCGGGAACCGAAGCGGTCCAGCAGCAGGCCGGCGGGCACCTGTGCGCCCGCATAGACGATCACCTGGAGGACAACGAAACTCGACAGCACACTCGGATTGGCGGCAAACCTGTCGGCGGCCTGAAGCCCGGACACGCCCAAGGTGGTGCGGTCGAGGACGGCAACGATATAGGCGAGGAGTCCGGTGGCCCAGACGATCCAGGGACGCACGCGGAGCCTTTCGTCGAGTGGTTTTGTCTTAATGTCCTGCTACATGGTCGCGCACCCTGGGGGCGGTGGGCCAATTCATGCAGGGTGAATTCACTCACCGCAGGCTTCTATGAGTTGGCTGTGATTGCGTTAGCATGTTGTTTAACGAGCGGGTTAATCTACAAATGTGCAGATAATGACCGTAATATGGCGCGCGGCGAATGATTGATCACAGTGGTGAAAAATTCGCTCGCAAATCTGTGCCCGGGGTAGGGTGTTGCCATGAACCGCTGTTCAAGCCGACGCAGGGGGAGTCGGATTGGCTGAGTACCGACTGGATGATCTGGCTCGGATGTCTGGGGTCAGCGCCCGCAACATCCGCGCCTACCGCGAGCGTGGGCTGCTCGATCCGCCGCGCCGGGCAGGCCGCTCGGCGTACTACGGCGATGCCCACCTCGCGCAGTTGCAGACCATCAGCCAGCTACTCGGCAAAGGGTTCAGTTCGGCGCACATCGCCGAGTTCTTCGGGAGCTTGCGGGCCGGCCAGGATTTGGCCGACGTGCTCGGCATCCGGCGCCTGGCGCTCGGCCGTGCCGACCGTCGCCTCGACATCGACCCGGCCGACGACGATGCGCGCGCCCTCGTCGACCTCGGGCTGGCCGATGTGGTCGACGGTGCCGTCGTACTCACCGATCCTGCGCTGGCCCGGGTGGTGGCGAAAGCATCCGATCAGCGGCTGTGCGTGCGTGTCATCGCCCGGCTCGCGCAGTCGACCGACGCCGCCGTCGACCGCCTGGCCGACGTGACCGTCGCGGCGCTCACCGAATACCTCGCGACCCAGCCGGCGCGTGACTGCCGCGAACTCGCACAGACCGTGGTGTCGCGGCGGTTTGCCGGCAGCCTGCAGCGGGCTCTGCACGAACAGTCCGTCACGGGCTGACGGCCGTCATACCCGCGCGGTCGCGGGGTCGCCGCCGAACCGTCCGGCGAGCCACACCGGAATGATCGCGAGCACCGTGAGCGCGGCCGCCACGACATTGATCACCGGTGCCTGGTTGGGCCGAAACAGATTGGCGAACACCCAGATCGGCAAGGTCTGCACGGTCGGACCCGCGGTGAAGGTGGTGACGACGATCTCGTCGAACGACAGCGCGAACGCCAGAATGGCTCCGGCGAGCAGCGCGCCCCGCATCATCGGGAACGTGACGAATCGGAAGGTCTGCCACGGTGACGCACCCAGGTCGGCCGACGCGTCCTGCAGGCTCGTCCCCATCTGCCGAAGTCTCGCCTGGATGTTGTTGAACACGATCACGATGCAGAACGTGGCGTGACCGATCACCACGGTGGCCAGGCCCAGGGTCATCGCGAGCACCGAGGTGAAGGTGGCGTTGAGCGCGATACCGGTGACTATGCCGGGCAACGTGATCGGGAGCACCACGAGAAAACTGACCGCGGAACGGCCGAAGAACCGGTAGCGCCCGACCGCGAACGCGATCATGGTGCCGAGCACCAATGCGATCGCGGTGGCGGCGAGGCCCACCACCACCGAATTGACCAGGGCCTGCCACATGCCGGCGCTGTGTGCGGCGTCGGCCCACCACGCCAGGGTGAATCCGGTGGGTGGGAAGGCGAACGTCCGGGATGCGTTGAACGCGTTGAGCAGCACCAGCAGCAGCGGGATGTAGAGAAACACCAGCACCACCGCGGTCCAGATCCGCAGTGCCCGGCGACCGTTGCGCGAGAACATCTACAGACTCTCCAGGGCTCCGGTGCGGCGCACGGCGAACAGGTACCCGATGATCGCTACCAGCGGGATGAGCGACAGCGCGGCGGCCAGTGGCTGATTGTTGGCCGTGACCAACTGGCCGTAGATGATGTTGCCCAGCATCTGTGTCTTGCCGCCGACGATCGTCACGGCGATGTAGTCGCCGAGCGACAGCGAGAAGGTGAAGATCGATCCCGCGGCGATGCCGGGAAACACCAAGGGCGCCAGGATCGTCCGCAGCGTGGTCAGATCCGATGCGCCGAGATCCGAGCTCGCGTCGACAAGCGTGTCGGGTATGCGCTCGAAGGCCGCGTACACCGGTATCACCATGTAGGGCAGCCACAGGTAGGTGAGTGTGACGACGGTGGCGAGCAGGCCGTAGCCCGGCGTGTAGCCGGTCGCCCAGGACAGCGGCCCCTCGGGTGACAGCAGCATCCGCCAGGCGTACGCCTTGACCAGATAGCTGGCCCACAGCGGAGTCGTCACCGCCACCACGAGCGCGAGCCGCAGGCGCGGCCCGGCGACCTTGGCCATGTAGAGCGCGATCGGGACGGCGAGCACCGCGCACACAGCCGTGACGGTCAGTGCGACACCGACCGTGCGCAGGGTCGCAGTGCGGAACAACTCCTCGGTCAGCACGCGCGCGAAATTGTCGGTGGTGACCGTCCTGACCACCGCTCCCGTGAACTCGTTGGTGCTCCACAGCGACGAGACCAGAAGGACGGCAATCGATCCCAGGTAGGCGACCCCGAGCCAGGCCAGCGGCGGCGTCAGCAGCAACGCCAACCGCACCCGCTCTGTCAGCCCTTGATCTGCTGCCACTTGTCGACCCACTCGCTGTAGGCCGTGCAGTCGTCGCCGCTGCCGTCGACGCACTTGGTCTGAGGAGTGGTCCAATAATGGATCTGTTCGGCGAAGTCGGCGTCGGTCGCCCGGTAGATGTCGCAGAAGTCTTTCTCTGTGGTGTGCTCACAGGCCTTCGTCTGGGCCGGCGCCTCGCCGAAGTACTCGGCCACCTTGGCGTTGATCTCGGGCGAGGTGATCCAGTTCATCCATTTGTACATGCAGTTCGGGTGCGCGGCCTTCGACGACACCATCCAGGTGTCCGACCATCCGGTGGACCCTTCCTTGGGCACCACGGTGTTCACCTGCACCTTGTTGTCGGCACCGATCGTGTTGGCGATCACCTGCCAGCTCGTGCCGATCACCGATGTGCCCGACTCGAACGCCTGCACCTCCTTGGTGTAATCGGACCAGTACTCGCCGATGTTCTCCCGTTGCTTCTTGAGCAGTTCCGTTGCGGCGTCGAGTTGTTCGGTGGTCAGTGAGTACGGATCGGTGATGCCGAGATCCGGTTGGGTCTTGGACAGGTACAGCGCCGCGTCGGCGATGTAGATCGGCGAGTCGTAGGCGGTGACCTTGCCCTTGTATTTGGCCGCGTCGTCGAACACCGCGGCCCACGAACTCGGAGCGTCGCGCACGACGTTGACGTTGTACATCAACAGGTTCGCGCCCCAACCGTGCGGAATGCCGTACATCTGGCCGTCGACGGAGTTCCACGGCTGGTCTTTGAGGAACGACGAGATGGTGTCGTAGTTGGGCACCAGCGACGTGTTCACCGGCGCGACGTCCCCGGCGTAGACGAGCCGCAGCGTCGCGTCGCCCGAGGCCGATACGCCGTCGTACTGGCCGCTGCGCATGAGCTGCACCATCTCATCGGAGGTGTTGCCGATCTTGACGTTGACCTGGCAGCCCGTCTGCTGTTCGAACGGGGTCACCCAGTCGACGTCCTTGCTGTTGGAACCGTCCTCGGCATAGCCCGCCCAGGCGATCAGGTTGAGCTGGCCCTCGCCGTCACCGACGGCACTGAGCGGTTCGAGCTTCGGGGGAGAAGAACCGGCACCGCCCTGTTCTTGCGCGCCACTACACCCTGCGAGCAGGGTTACGCAGGCCGCGATTGTGAAAGCGGTACGGAGAGCAGGGTTTTTCATCGTCGTGTCCTTCCCTCGGTGCGTCTGCGGTGGTTCGGTGGTCAGCCGTCGAGGCGGTGCACGGCGGATTCGGGCCAGGACATGGTGATCGGATCACCGTGGGCCAGGTCGGTGGAGAGCCCCGCGCTCGCGGTGAGGACGCTCGCGGTCAGCGGGATCCCGGTGGCGGTCTGTGCCGCGACGCGGGTGAGCGGCCCGGCGTAGATGATCTCGGTGACCGTGGCGGCGACTGCCCGATGGCCGGGCACAGCGGCCGCCTCATCGGCCGACACGGCGATCCGCTCGGGACGCACCGCGAGGACGCCGGACTGACCGAAGACGCGTTCGGCATCGACCCCGTCGAGCACGTTGGAGGTGCCGACGAAGTCCGCGACGAACCGATTGGCGGGGCGCTCGTAAACGTCGCGCGCGGCGCCTACCTGCTCGATGCGCCCGGCGTTGAACACCGCCATCCGGTCGCACAGGGTCAGGGCCTCGTCCTGGTCGTGGGTCACGATCACGAACGTGATGCCGACCTCGCGCTGGATCGCCTTGAGTTCGATCTGCATCTGTTCGCGCAGTTTGAGGTCGAGGGCGCCGAGCGGCTCGTCGAGCAACAACACCCGTGGCCGGCCGACGAGGGCACGTGCGAGAGCGACGCGTTGGCGCTGGCCACCGGACAGCTGTGCGGGGCGGCGCGCCGCCTGGTCGGTCAGGCGCACCATGTCGAGCGCGTCGGTCGTGCGCCTGCGTCGTTCGGCCTTGGGCACGCCGCGCACCCGCAGCCCGTACTCGACGTTCTGCGCAACCGTCATGTGCGGGAACAGCGCGTACTCCTGGAACACTGTGTTGACATCCCGATGCCTCGCGGGCGTCGTCGTCACGTCGTCCCCGCCGAGCCGAATCGTCCCGGCCGTGGGCATGTCGAATCCCGCGATCATGCGCAACACGGTGGTCTTTCCGGATCCGGACGGGCCGAGGATCGCGAACAGTTCGCCGTCGGCCACCGACAGATCCGCGTGATCGACGGCGACGACCGCGTGATGAGAGTCGCCGAACACCTTTCGGACACCCACCAGTTCGATCTGGGGTTGGGCGCCGGGGGAGACGGCGGGCATGTCGGGCGGCGTACTGACCATCCCCGAAGGCATGGTTCATCGTATGAATACCTCCGTGTGCCCGCAGAGTCATTGAGGATTTCGTGTCATCGGCCGTGTCGTGCCACCGATCCCGCGGCCGTGTGAGTAGTGATGTCTGTGTTGCCAGTGGCATAGCCGGGAATGATGAGGTAGTTGTCGTAATCTGAGGTCGTGTCGATGTCCCGGCGCGAAGTGCTCAAATACGCAGCCGCCGCGCCTGCGCTGTTGGGGTTCGGGGCGGCGGTGTCGGCGGCTCCCGCGTCGGCCGCACCGCTCGGCGTGCTGCTCGATTACGCCGCCGGTGTGATCAGGGCCAGTGACATCCGGACGTCCGGAGCTATCGGCGCCATCCGCTACGTATCGGACCGGCGACCCGGCGGGGCCTGGATGTTGGGCAAGCCGATCGAGCTTCCCGAGGCGCGTGACTTCTACCAGAACGGGCTCAAGCTCGTGTCCTGCTACCAGTACGGCAAGCAGGACACCGCCGACTGGCTCGGTGGCCAGAACGCGGGGATTCAGCACGCCAAGCGTGGTTGGCAACTGCACCTCGCCGCCGGTGGTTCCAACGGGGCGCCGATCTATGCCTCGATCGATGACGATCCGACGTTCGAGCAGTACAAACAGCAGGTCGCGCCGTATCTGCGGGGCTGGGAATCGGTGCTCGGGCACCAACGTGTCGGCGTGTACGCCAACTCCAAGACCATCGAATGGGCCGTCCAGGACGGGCTGGGCTCGTACTTCTGGCAGCACAACTGGGGCTCGCCGGGAAAGGTCGCACACCCGGCCGCACACCTACATCAGGTGGAGATCGACGAGCGCAGCGTTGGCGGTGTCGGGGTCGACATCAACCACATCCTCAAGCCGAGATTCGGTCAGTGGGACTGAAAACTTACCGACTAGTAAGCTTTTCCAGCAAACTTCCTGTCGAACTCGGTACGGTTCGCTGGACAAGTCGTGTCGGATTGTCGACTGCTAAGCGGGTCGCTCAGGGCTGTCGGCAGGCTGAAAAATTTAGATAACGATTCGATAACAATACTGCTTTGATCAGCGCTGTTGTAGCTACTCGACCGTAACCACCTGCCAGCAGGACGTTTGTCCCGAATAGCTTGGGCCGCCACTCGGCGGGGTGTTACGTTACCGCCGGTTACCCATGCGTAGAACTCGTCAGTAACCAATCTGGCCGAAAAAGTATCCCTCGCTCTTATGCCACTCTTAGTAGGGCAAGGAGTGCCATGCAGGTCGGCCCGGAGACCCCGGACCGCCGCCCGCGGCATTCCGACGGATTCGACGCTGAATCGCCGACGGCCCGACTCCCACGCGGAGCGCACCTGACGGGCCCGACGACACCGCAGACCAACACCGAGACGCGACAGTCATACGCGACAACGCCAGAGCAGCACCGAGGAGATAGCGCCAGTGACGATCAACGAACACGACCGAGTGTCCGCCGGTTGGAACAACGAACCTGCATCCGACGGGAAGGCTGCTGACGCTCACGCCCTCGTCGACCGGCTCAGCGCCGGTGAACCCTACGCCGTGGCCTTCGGTGGTCAGGGCAGCGCCTGGCTGGAGACTCTCGAAGAGCTCGTCTCCTCGGCGGGCATCGAAGCCGAGCTGGCCACGCTGGCCGGCGAAGCAGAGCTGCTGCTGGAACCCGTGGCCGCCGAACTCGTGGTGGTCCGCCCGATCGGCTTCGAGCCGCTGCAATGGGTCCGCGCGCTGGCCGCAGAAGAGCCCGTGCCGTCAGCCAAGCAACTGACCTCCGCCGCGGTGTCGGTACCCGGCGTGCTCCTCACCCAGATCGCCGCCATCCGCGCGCTCGCGCGGCAGGGCATGGATCTCGTGGCCACCCCGCCGGTGTCGGTCGTCGGGCACTCCCAGGGTGTGCTGGCCGTCGAGGCGCTGGCCGCCAAGGGCACCAAGGACGTCGAGCTGCTGGCACTGGCGCAGCTGATCGGAGCCGCGGGCACGCTGGTGGCCCGTCGGCGTGGCATCACCGTGCTGGGTGACCGCCCCCCGATGGTGTCGGTCACCAACGCCGAACCCGAGCGCATCTACGAACTGCTCGAAGAGTTCTCCCAGGACGTCCGGACCGTGCTGCCGCCCGTGCTGTCCATCCGCAACGGCCGCCGCTCGGTGGTCATCACCGGCACGCCCGAGCAGCTGTCGCGCTTCGAGCTGTACTGCCAGCAGATCGCTGAGAAGGAAGAGGCCGAGCGCAAGAGCAAAGTCCGCGGTGGCGCGGTGTTCGCGCCGGTCTTCGACCCGGTCCAGGTCGAGGTCGGCTTCCACACCCCGCGGCTGTCCGACGGTATCGAGATCGTCGGCCGGTGGGCCGAGGCCGTCGGCATCGACGGCAAGCTCGCCCGGGAGATGACCGCGGCCATCCTCGTCGACCAGGTCGACTGGGTCGACGAGATCACCGAGGTCCACGACGCGGGCGCCCGCTGGATCCTCGACCTCGGCCCCGGCGACATCCTCACCCGCCTCACCGCTCCCGTGATCCGGGGCCTCGGCATCGGCATCGTGCCCGCGGCCACGCGCGGCGGTCAGCGCAACCTGTTCACCATTGGAGCGGTGCCCGAGGTGGCCAAGCCGTGGTCCAGCTACGCCCCTCAGGTCGTTACGCTGCCCGACGGCTCGGTGAAGCTGTCGACCAAGTTCACCCGCCTCACCGGCCGGTCCCCGATCCTGCTCGCCGGCATGACCCCCACGACGGTCGACGCCAAGATCGTCGCGGCCGCCGCCAACGCAGGCCACTGGGCCGAGCTCGCCGGCGGCGGGCAGGTCACCGAAGCGATCTTCGACGACCGCATCGCCGAGCTGACCACACTGCTGGAGCCCGGCCGCGCCATCCAGTTCAACACCCTGTTCCTCGATCCGTACCTGTGGAAACTTCAGGTCGGCGGCAAGCGCCTCGTGCAGAAGGCGCGCCAGTCCGGCGCCCCGATCGACGGTGTCGTGGTCAGCGCGGGCATCCCGGATCTCGAGGAAGCCGTCGACCTCATCGACGAGCTCAACGAGATCGGCATCAGCCACGTGGTGTTCAAGCCGGGCACCGTCGAGCAGATCCGCTCGGTCATCCGCATCGCGGCCGAGGTGCCCACCAAGCCCGTGATCGTGCACATCGAGGGCGGCCGCGCCGGTGGCCACCACTCGTGGGAGGATCTCGACGACCTGCTGCTGACCACCTACTCGGAGCTGCGCGGCCGGTCCAACATCACCATCTGCGTCGGCGGTGGCATCGGCACGCCCGAGCGGGCCGCGGAGTACCTGTCCGGACGCTGGTCGGAAACCCACGGCTACCCGCTCATGCCGATCGACGGCATCCTGGTCGGCACCGCCGCCATGGCGACGCTGGAGGCGACCACCAGCCCGCAGGTCAAGCAGATGCTGGTGGAGACCCAGGGCACCGATCAGTGGGTGGGTGCCGGAAAAGCCCAGGGCGGCATGGCCTCCGGGCGCAGCCAGCTCGGCGCCGACATCCACGAGATCGACAACACCGCGTCGCGCTGCGGCCGGCTGCTCGACGAGGTCGCCGGTGACGCCGACGCGGTGGCCGCGCGCCGCGACGAGATCATCGCCGCGATGGCCAACACCGCCAAGCCGTACTTCGGTGACGTCGCCGAGATGACCTACCTGCAGTGGCTGCGCCGCTACGTCGAGCTGGCGATCGGCGACGGCAACAGCACCGCCGACACCAAGCGCGACCACTCGCCGTGGCTCGACATCACCTGGCGTGATCGCTTCGAGCACATGCTCAAGCGTGCCGAAGCCCGTTTGCACGCGCAGGATTTCGGTCCGATCGAGACGCTGTTCGACGACGAGCAACTGCTGGAGGATCCCAAGGCCGCGCTGGCCGCGCTGGTCGGGGCCTACCCGGATGCCGCGTCGGTGCAGTTGCACCCGGCCGATGTGCCGTTCTTCACGGAGCTGTGCAAGACGCTGGGCAAGCCGGTCAACTTCGTGCCGGTGATCGACAAGGACGTGCGCCGCTGGTGGCGCAGCGACTCGCTGTGGCAGGCCCACGACGCCCGCTACGACGCCGATCAGGTCTGCATCATCCCCGGCACCGCCGCCGTCGCGGGCATCACGCGCGTCGACGAGCCCGTCGGCGAGCTGCTGGACCGCTTCGAGCAGGCCGCGGTCGACGAGGTGCTCGCCACCAATGGTGAAGCCCGGCAGGTGATTTCGCGTCGCCAGGGCCGTACCGACGTGAGCGGCCCGCTGGCCGTGCTGCTCGACGCGCCCGACGTGCTGTGGGCGGGCCGCATCGCGATCAACCCGGTGCACCGCATCGCACCGCCTGCCGACTGGCAGGTGAACGAAAACCGTTCCGCGACGAACGCTTCCACGGGAGCTCGGCTCGAGGTCGCCGACGAGAACCGCGTGGTGCTCTCGGTGCCGCTGTCGGGCACCTGGATCGAGATTCCGTTCAGCCTCACCGACGCCGTCCGCAGCGGCGGCGCGCCGATCGTCTCGGTGCAGGACGCCTCGACCGCCATGCGCTCAGTGCTCGCCATCGCTGCGGGAGTGGACGGTCCGGACGCCCTGCCGCCCGTCGTCGACGGGACCGCTGAGGTCACCGTGGCGTGGGATCCAGAGCAGGTCGCCGACCACACCGGCGTGACCGCCACGTTCGGTGCCCCGCTGGCCCCGACGCTGACCGTGGTTCCCGACGCGCTCGTGGGCCGCTGCTGGCCCGCGGTGTTCGCCGCGATCGGGTCGGCAGCGACCGAGGACGGCTTCCCGGTCGTCGAAGGTCTGCTGAGCCTGGTGCACCTGGACCACGCGGCTCAGCTGCTGGCGCCGCTGCCCACCGAGCACGCCGAACTGTCCGTCACCGCAACGGCTTCCGCGGCGATCGACACCGAGGTCGGGCGTGTTGTCCCGGTCTCGGTGGTCGTGAAGTCCGCCGACGGCACCGAGCTGGCCAAGCTGGAGGAGCGGTTCGCGATCCGTGGCCGCACGGGCGCAGCCGAGCTGACCGACCCGCAGCGCGCGGGCGGGGCCATCTCGGACAACGCCACCGACACCCCGCGGCGTCGTCGTCGCGACATCGCGATCGGCGCGCCCGTCGACATGCGGCCGTTCGCCGTGGTGTCGGGTGACCACAACCCGATCCACACCGACCGCGCCGCCGCACTGCTCGCCGGTCTGCAGTCGCCGATCGTGCACGGCATGTGGCTGTCTGCCGCGGCGCAGCACGTCGTCACGGCGACCGACGGCAAGCCGGTTCCGCCGGCCAAGCTGATCGGCTGGACCGCCCGCTTCCTCGGCATGGTGCTGCCCGGTGACGACATCGACTTCCGTGTCGACCGGGTCGGAATCGACGTCGGCGCAGAGGTTCTCGAGGTCTCGGCCAAGGTCAACGGCGAACTCGTGATGTCGGCGACGGCCCGCCTGGCCGCACCGAAGACCGTGTACGCCTTCCCCGGCCAGGGCATCCAGCACAAGGGCATGGGCATGGAGGTCCGGGCCCGGTCGAAGGCCGCCCGCAAGGTGTGGGACTCGGCCGACAAGTTCACGCGCGAGACGCTGGGCTTCTCGGTGCTGCACGTCGTGCGGGATAACCCCACCAGCCTGATCGCGTCGGGTGTGCATTACCAGCACCCCGAAGGCGTGCTGTACCTGACGCAGTTCACGCAGGTCGCCATGGCCACCGTGGCCGCGGCCCAGGTCGCCGAGATGCGCGAGCAGGGTGCCTTCGTCGAAGGTGCGATCGCCTGCGGTCACTCTGTCGGTGAATACACCGCCCTGGCCTGCGTGTCGGGCGTGTACGAGCTGGAGGCGCTGCTGGAGGTCGTGTTCGCTCGTGGCGGCAAGATGCACGACATCGTGCCGCGCGACGAGCTCGGCCGGTCCAACTACCGGCTGGCCGCGATCCGGCCGAGCCAGATCGACCTCGACGACGCCGACGTCAAGAGCTTCGTCGCCGAGATCTCCGAGCGCACCGGTGAATTCTTAGAGATCGTGAACTTCAACCTGCGTGGTTCGCAGTACGCGATCGCAGGCACCGTCCGCGGTCTGGAGGCGCTGGAGGAGGAGATCGAGCGTCGTCGCGAGATCACCGGGGGCAAGCGGTCGTTCATCCTGGTTCCCGGTATCGACGTGCCGTTCCACTCGTCGGTGCTGCGGGTCGGTGTCGCCGACTTCCGGCGCAGCCTCGAGCGGGTCATGCCGCGGGACAAGGATCCCGAGCTGATCATCGGCAAGTACATCCCGAACCTGGTGCCCCGGCCGTTCACGCTGGACAAGGATTTCATCCAGGAGATCCGGGATCTGGTGCCGGCCGAGCCGCTCGACGAGATCCTCGCCGACTACGACACCTGGCGTAACGAGAAGCCGAAGGAGTTGTGCCGCAAGATCGTCATCGAGCTGCTGGCCTGGCAGTTCGCCAGCCCGGTGCGCTGGATCGAGACGCAGGATCTGCTCTTCATCGAAGAGGCCGCAGGCGGTCTCGGCGTCGAGCGCTTCGTCGAGATCGGCGTGAAGTCGGCGCCCACGGTGGCCGGCCTTGCGACCAACACGCTCAAGCTGCCCGAGTACTCGCACAGCACTGTCGAGGTGCTCAACTCCGAGCGCGACGCCGCCGTCCTGTTCGCGACGGACACCGATCCGGAACCCGAGCCCGAGGTGGACGAGGCTCCGGCGGCCCCCGCTGCCGACGCTGCGCCCGCAGCTGCGGCTCCGGCCCCCGCGGCGGCCCCCGCCGCGCCTTCGGGCGGACCGCGTCCGGACGACCTCACGTTCGACGCCGCCGACGCCACGGTGGGTCTCATCGCGCTGTCGGCCAAGATGCGCATCGACCAGATCGAAGGCCTGGACTCCATCGAGTCCATCACCGACGGTGCGTCGTCACGGCGTAACCAGCTGTTGGTCGACCTCGGCTCGGAGCTGAACCTCGGTGCCATCGACGGTGCCGCCGAAGCGGACCTGAACGCGCTCAAGGGACAGGTGAGCAAGCTCGCCCGGACCTACAAGCCGTTCGGCCCGGTGCTCTCCGACGCCATCAACGATCAGCTGCGCACGGTGCTCGGCCCGTCGGGCAAGCGGCCGGCGTACATCGCCGAGCGCGTCGCCAAGACGTGGGAGCTGGGTCCGGGCTGGGCCAAGCACGTGACCGTCGAGGTCGCGCTCGGCACTCGTGAGGGCAGCAGCGTTCGCGGTGGCGATCTGGGTGGCCTGCACGAAGGTGCGCTGGCCGATGCCGCCACGGTCGACAAGGTCATCGACGCGGCCGTGGCCGCGGTCGCGGCCCGCCGCGGCATCGCGGTGTCGCTGCCGTCGGCCGGCGGTGCCGGTGGCGGTGTGGTCGACTCGGCCGCGCTCGGCGAGTTCGCCGAGACGGTCACCGGTCGCGACGGTGTGCTGGCCAACGCGGCCCGTACGATCCTGGGGCAGCTCGGCCTGGACACCCCGGTCACCACTCCCGAGGCCGCGACCGACGCCGAACTGATCGACCTGGTGACGGCCGAACTCGGTTCGGACTGGCCGCGACTCGTTGCGCCGTCGTTCGACAGCCGCAAGGCTGTGCTGTTCGACGACCGGTGGGCCAGCGCCCGCGAAGATCTGGTCAAGCTGTGGCTGGCCGACGAAGGTGAGATCGACGCGGATTGGCCACGGCTGTCCGAGAGCTTCGAAGGTGCCGGCCATGTCGTTGCCACCCAGGCGAATTGGTGGCAGGGCAAGGCCCTGGCCGCGGGCCGCAACGTGCACGCGTCGTTGTTCGGCCGCATCGCGGCGGGCGCAGAGAACCCGGGCAAGGGCCGCTACAGCGATGAGATCGCCGTGGTGACCGGTGCTTCGAAGGGTTCGATCGCCTCGGCCGTGGTCGGGCAGCTGCTCGCCGGTGGTGCGAGCGTGATCGCCACCACCTCGCGCCTCGACGATGCCAGGCTCGCCTTCTACAAGCAGCTCTACCGCGACAACGCCCGCTACGGCGCCACCCTGTGGGTGGTTCCGGCCAACATGGCGTCCTACTCCGACATCGACAAGCTCGCGGAGTGGGTCGGTAGCGAGCAGACCGAAAGCCTTGGGCCGCAGTCGATTCACCTCAAGGATGCGCAGACCCCGACGCTGCTGTTCCCGTTCGCCGCGCCGCGCGTGGCCGGGGATCTGTCGGAGGCGGGCTCGCGCTCCGAGATGGAGATGAAGGTGCTGCTGTGGGCCGTGCAGCGGCTCATCGGCGGGCTGTCGACCATCGGTGCCGAGCGCGACATCGCCTCGCGCCTGCACGTCGTGCTGCCGGGCTCGCCCAACCGGGGCATGTTCGGCGGTGACGGCGCCTACGGCGAGTCCAAGTCGGCGCTCGACGCGTTGGTGAACCGGTGGAGCGCGGAGTCGTCGTGGGCCGAGCGGGTCACGTTGGCGCATGCGCTCATCGGGTGGACCAAGGGCACGGGCCTGATGGGCCACAACGACGCCATCGTCAGCGCGGTCGAAGAGGCCGGCGTGACCACCTACACCACCGACGAGATGGCGGCGATGCTGCTGGATCTGTGCACGGTGGAGTCCAAGGTGGCCGCGGCGAGCGCGCCCATCAAGGCTGATCTGACCGGCGGGCTCGGCGACATCAAGATCGACATGGCTGAGCTGGCCGCCAAGGCCCGCGAGGAGATGTCCTCTGCTGCCTCAGATTCAGACGACGACGGCGATGCTCATGGCACCATTGCGGCCCTGCCGTCCCCGCCGCGCGGGTACGACCCGGCCCCGGCGCCGGAATGGGACGACCTCGATGTCGACCCGGCCGACCTGGTGGTGATCGTGGGTGGTGCCGAACTCGGACCGTACGGTTCGTCGCGCACGCGCTTCGAGATGGAGGTCTCCGGCGAACTGTCGGCGGCCGGCGTCCTGGAGTTGGCGTGGACCACCGGTCTGGTCAAGTGGGAGGACGATCCCAAGGCCGGCTGGTACGACACGTCGACCGGTGAGCTGGTTCCCGAATCGGAGATCGTGGAGCGCTACCACGACGCCGTGGTGGAGCGTTGCGGCATCCGCGAATTCGTGGACGACGGTGCGATCGACCCCGATCACGCCTCGCCGCTGCTGGTCAGTGTGTTCCTGGACAAGG
Organism: Mycolicibacterium mageritense; assembly: GCF_010727475.1. Taxonomy (NCBI): domain Bacteria; kingdom Bacillati; phylum Actinomycetota; class Actinomycetes; order Mycobacteriales; family Mycobacteriaceae; genus Mycobacterium; species Mycolicibacterium mageritense. The sequence continues at coordinate 21,419 of NZ_AP022567.1, read as the reverse complement.
ACTTCAGCTTCGTGGTCTCCAGCGAGGCCGACGCCCGGGCGTTCGTGTCGTTCGATCCCGAGCACACGGTGGCCCGGCCGGTGCCGGACTCCAGCGACTGGCAGGTGATCCGCAAGGCGGGCACCGAGATCCGTGTCCCGCGCAAGACCAAGCTGTCGCGGACCGTCGGCGCACAGATCCCCACCGGGTTCGACCCGACGGTGTGGGGCATCACCCCGGACATGGCCAATTCCATCGACCGGGTGGCGCTGTGGAACATCGTGGCGACCGTCGACGCGTTCCTGTCGTCGGGCTTCACCCCGACCGAGCTGATGCGCTGGGTGCACCCGAGCCTGGTGGCCTCCACGCAGGGTACCGGCATGGGCGGCATGACCTCGATGCAGACCATGTACCACGGCAACCTGCTGGGCCGCGCCAAGCCGAACGACATCCTGCAGGAGGTGCTGCCCAACGTCGTTGCGGCACACGTCATGCAGAGCTACGTCGGTGGCTACGGCGCGATGGTCCATCCGGTCGGTGCGTGCGCAACCGCGGCCGTCTCGGTCGAGGAGGGTGTGGACAAGATCCGCCTCGGCAAGGCCGACCTCGTGGTCGCGGGCGGCTTCGACGACCTGACCCTGGAAGCCATCATCGGCTTCGGTGACATGGCGGCCACCGCCGACACCGAGATGATGCGGGCCAAGGGCATCAGCGACTCGAAGTTCTCGCGCGCCAACGACCGTCGTCGCCTCGGCTTCCTGGAAGCCCAGGGCGGTGGCACGATCCTGCTGGCCCGCGGCGACCTCGCCGCGAAGATGGGCCTGCCGGTGCTGGCGGTCGTCGGCTACGCGCAGAGCTTCGCCGACGGCGTGCACACCTCGATCCCGGCTCCGGGCCTGGGTGCCCTCGGCGCCGGGCGTGGCGGCAAGGATTCGCAGCTGGCCCGTTCGCTGGCCAAGCTGGGGGTCGGTGCCGACGACATCGCGGTGATCTCCAAGCACGACACCTCGACCCTGGCCAACGATCCCAACGAGACCGAGCTGCACGAGCGGCTCGCCGACTCGATGGGACGCTCGGCGGGCAACCCGCTGTTCATCGTCAGCCAGAAGACGCTGACCGGGCACGCCAAGGGCGGCGCGGCGGTGTTCCAGATGATGGGTCTGTGCCAGATCCTGCGCGACGGCATCATTCCGCCGAACCGCAGCCTGGACTGCGTCGACGACGAGCTGGCCGGCTCCGGCCACTTCGTGTGGGTGCGCGAGGCCCTCGACCTGCGCGGCAAGTTCCCGCTCAAGGCCGGTCTGATCACCAGCCTCGGGTTCGGCCACGTGTCGGGTCTGGTCGCGCTGGTGCACCCGGAGGCCTTCATGGCGGCGCTGGATCCCGCTGAGCGGGAGAGCTACCGCAAGCGGGCCGAGCAGCGCACGCTGGCCGGTCAGCGGCGGTTGGCCTCGGCCATCGCAGGTGGACGCCCGATGTACGAGAAGCCTGCCGACCGCCGGTTCGACCACGACGTGCCGGAGAAGCGCCAGGAAGCGGCCATGTTGCTCGACGCAGATGCCCGACTCGGCGATGACGACCTTTACGTCCGCTAAGGTCGCTGCGTGGCGATAGTCGGAGTAGGCATCGATCTGGTTTCCATACCGGATTTCGCCGAGCAGGTTGATCGGCCGGGCACGGTTTTCGCCGAGACGTTCACGCCAGGTGAGCGCCGGGACGCCGCGGACAAGAGTTCGTCGGCGGCCCGGCACCTGGCGGCTCGGTGGGCGGCCAAGGAAGCCGTGATCAAGGCCTGGTCGAGTTCACGGTTCTCCAAGCGCCCGGCGTTGCCGGAGGGGATCCACCGCGACATCGAGGTGGTCACCGACATGTGGGGGCGCCCCAAGGTGCGGCTGTCCGGTGACATCGCCAAGCATCTGGAGGACGTCACCATCCACGTATCGCTGACCCACGAGGCGGACACCGCCGCCGCGGTCGCGATCATCGAGGAACCCTAACCGGCGAGCAGACGCCAAAGTCCCCTGGAAAGCGCCTTCCGGGGGACTTTGACGTCTGCTCGCGCGGGTGGGGCGACCCACTACGCTCGTCACCATGAGTGATGTCGTGCAGCGGGTTCAGCAGGTGTTGCCGTCGGTGCGGGCCGATCTGGAGGATCTGGTCCGCATCCAGTCGGTATGGGCCGACCCGGCCCGCCGCGACGAGGTGGCCCGCAGTGCCGAGGCGGTCGCGAAACTGTTCTCCGATGCGGGCTTTCCCGAGGTCCGCATCGTCAGCGAAGGCGGTGCCCCCGCGGTCATCGCGCATCACCCGGCGCCCGACGGCGCCCCCACGGTTCTGCTCTACGCCCATCACGACGTACAGCCCGAAGGCGACCCGGCGCAGTGGAACTCCGCGCCTTTCGAACCGACGGAACGCGACGGCCGGCTCTACGGCCGCGGTACCGCCGACGACAAGGCCGGTATCGCAACACATCTGGCGGCGATCCGGGCGTTCGACGGCAAGCCGCCGGTGGGCGTGACGGTGTTCGTCGAAGGTGAGGAGGAGTCCGGTTCCCCGTCACTGGGCGCGCTGCTGGCCGCGCACAAAGACGCGCTGGCCGCCGACGTCATCGTCATCGCCGATTCCGACAACTGGAGCACCGAACAGCCCGCGCTGACCGTATCCCTGCGCGGTCTGGCCGACTGCGTGGTCGAGGTGGCCACGCTTGATCACGGTCTGCATTCGGGGCTGTGGGGCGGCGTGGTGCCCGACGCCCTGAGTGTGCTGGTGCGCGTTCTCGCCAGCCTTCACGACGACGACGGCAACGTCGCGGTCGCCGGCTTGCACGAGGCCACGGCGGCCGACGTGGACCGCGGACCCGACTGGGTGCGTGAAGAGTCCGGTCTGTTGCCGGGCGTGTCCGAAATCGGTTCCGGCTCAGTGGTACAACGCATGTGGGCCAAGCCCGCCATCACCGTCATCGGCATCGACACCACGCCCATCGACAAGTCGTCCAACACCCTGATTCCGCGGGCCAGAGCCAAGATCAGCATGCGTGTCGCACCGGGTGGCGACGCCCGGGCGCACCTCGACGCGTTGACGCGCCACCTCGAGAAGCACGTCTCGTGGGGCGCACAGGTCACGGTGACACCGGGCGACATCGGCCAGCCCTACCAGATCGACTCCACCGGAGACGTTTACGACGCCGCACGCGCGGCGTTCCGGCAAGCCTGGGGCACCGATCCCATCGACATGGGCATGGGCGGCTCGATCCCGTTCATCGCCGAGTTCGCCGCCACCTTCCCGAACGCGACGATCCTCGTCACCGGCGTCGAAGACCCCGCCACGCAGGCGCACAGCATCAACGAGAGCCTGCACCTGGGGGTGCTCCGGAAGGCCGCGACAGCGGAAGCGCTACTGCTCGAAGCGCTGGCGCGCTAGTCCACGCATGGCCGGAGACGCCGCGTGGTTCGTGGTCGGCCTCATCGCCCTGACCGTCGGGGCGGAAGCGATGGTCCGCGGCAGCACCAACGTCGCGGCCCGGCTCGGGATCAGTCCGATCTTGATCGGGTTGACGGTCGTGTCGATCGGCACCAGCCTGCCCGAACTCGCGATCGGTATCACCGCGGCCACCGAGGGCAGCGGCGAGCTCGCGGTCGGAAACATCGCAGGCACCAACGTCGTCAACATCCTGTTCATCCTCGGCCTGAGCGCACTGCTGCGGCCCCTGGCGATCGAGGCCCGCACGCTTCGGTTCGATCTGCCGGTGATGGCCGGTGCGGCCGTGCTGCTGTGGCTGCTGGCGGCCAACGGCGTGCTGTCCCGCATCGACGGCGCGATCCTGGTGTGCTGCGCGGCCGTGTACACCGCGGCGCTGATCCGAGCCTCGCGGCGCGAAAGCCGAGACGTCGTCGCCGAGTACGCACATGCGTACCCGGACAGCCCGAGGGCCGCACCGTCGCGGCGACGTGCCGCCTACGACACCGCGATGATGTTGGGCGGCATCGTCGTCATCATCATCGGGGCCGAGTGGCTGGTCACGGGAGCCGTCGGGATGGCCCGTGGATTCGGCGTGTCCGACGCCCTCATCGGCCTGACCGTCGTCGCCATCGGCACATCGGCCCCCGAACTGGTCACCACCGTCGTGTCGACCGTGCGCGGTGAGCGCGACGTCGCGATCGGCAACCTGCTCGGCAGCAGCATCTACAACATCGTGCTGATCCTCGGCGTCACGTGCCTGGTGCCCGCACACGGATTGCCGGTGTCGCAGAGCCTGGTACGGGTCGACATTCCGATCATGGCGGCCGCGGCTCTGGTGTGCATCCCGATCTTCATCTCGGGACGACGGATCCACCGCGGGGAAGGAGCCGCGATGGTCACCGCCTACCTGGCCTACCTGGCCCTGCTGTTGACGACGCAGACCTGACCTAGACCGAGAGATCGCGGCGTAGTTTGGCGACGTGCCCCGTGGCCCGCACGTTGTACTGCGCGACCTCGATCTTGCCCTTCTCGTCGACCACGAACGTCGAACGGATAACGCCCTGAACGGTTTTCCCGTACATCGTCTTCTCGCCGAACGCGCCCCAGGCCGTCAGAACCTTTTTGTCCGGGTCGGACAGCAGCGGGAAGGTCAGCCCCTCGTTGTCGCGGAACTTGGCCAGCTTCTCCGGCTTGTCGGGCGAGATTCCCACGACGTCGAGCCCGGCCCCGTTGAGTTCGGCGAGACTGTCGCGAAAATCGCACGCCTGCTTGGTGCAACCCGGCGTCGACGCGGCGGGGTAGAAGTACACGATGACCTTGCGGCCCCGGTAATCGGCAAGCTTGACGGTGTTGCCGTCGGCGTCAGGCAAACTGAACGCGGGGGCGGTGTCACCCACCTGGAGTCGCGGGGTTGGCGGCATGCGCTGGATTCCCTTCTTCTCGACCGGTGCCGTCGTCACACGGCACGCTGCTCTAGGGTAGTTCGGCAGGGCAGCACGACTCAGAGCGGCTTGGAGGAGCGCAGTGGTGAACCGGGATCCTGACACGATCAAACAAGAGATCGATCAAGCTCGCGACCAGTTGGCAGCAACTGTGGACTCTTTGGCCGAGCGCGCCAATCCGCAACGGCTGGCCGACGACGCCAAGGCCGTCGTGCTGGGCTTCGTCAAGAAGCCCGTCGTGATCGCCTCGCTGGCCGGCACCGGCGCGTTGGTGGTCTTCATCGTCATTCGCCGGATCAAACGGCACTGAGCTGTCGCCCATGCCGCACCGGCGGCATGGGTTTGAATCACCGTTCAGTGCGGACTGTTTCGGGATTTCGACGTGCGGATGCCGGCCGCTCAGCGGCTGGCGCAGATTCGCCGCTCAGCGGCGGCGGCCCGGCAGGAGCCAATCCGTCAACGAAAAACTCGGGGGATTGGCGACGCGGCCGAGGCGACTGCAGGTGTACACCGCGAGGGGCTGTTGCGCAGCAACTGCGGCACCGCTCGGCGTCTCGGCATTCGGCCTGCCCGCAGTGATGCTCATCAGCTAACACCTCGTTTCCATGCGTTCGACTGGTCAGTTCGCGATACGCGGGACGCCAGCTAACTTGAGCCTAGCATCTTGACGGGTGTCTGACCAGCGTATGCGCTGCTTCCAGCGTACTTGGCAGTAACTTGCGCAATCGTCAAATAGTCAGATTTCGTGCATCTGTAACGCGCTGAATCCCTGGCTCTAGCACATTCTCAGCCAATTTGCAGATGCAGTGGGAGGCTCTGCGGGCGCGGAGTGTCCGCAATTCACCCGACATTGCTGGATGTCGTCGACTTTCGTACTTTTCCGAGCTGTGATCGGCGGCCGGCGGTGGCGTTTCTGCGGGTCGGCAGCTCGTTCGAGCCTACGTTGCAGCGTGGGTCTGCATTTGCTGCATTGGGAGTGCAATTTGGCCCTCCGGCCGCGATTGCGCAGCGACGCCGATGCCGGCTGATGCGCGCCGGCTGTTCTTCCATTGCAGCGCAGGGGATTTCGCGACTAAGTCAGGCGAACATTGGAAAATGGTGAGGCTTAATGTAAGGCACGGTGTGAACGGCTCTTATTTGAGAATTGGTTGCTACTGAGTCCTCGCCCAGCTAAGGTCGGATTCAGGTCTTGGCCGGGGGAGGCGGGCTGGGATCTGAGTGGAATCGCGACACGGATGGGCCGTGTGACAAGGGGAGATTCTAATGCAGCAAACGAAAGCGAAATTTGCCGCCATCATCGCAGCTGCTGCCGCGGGCGTACTCGGTGTTGGTTGTTCGAGCAATTCAGACAAACCCGAGTCGACCGGTGGGGAAGGCGCGGCAACCACCGGTGCCGAATCGGGTGCCGCCACGGCGTCGGGCGTGCCGGGAGTCGACGCGCCGGGCGAGCAAGGGGCTGCTCCGGGCTCCAACGGCGAGCCAGGCGGTGCCCCCGGCGAAGCGGGCGCGCCGGGGGCACCCGGCCAGCCGGGAGCACCTGGAGTTCCTGGCGCACCTGGCCAGCCGGGAGCACCCGGCGCACCGGCCGGTGGCGCCGACAGCACGACCATCGTCACGCCGAACGGAGAGTTCGTCGTGCAGGGCATCATCCTGCAGAAGTACAACGCGACCGGCGGGGCCAACAGCCCGCTGGGGGCGCCGACCGCCAGCGAGGAACCCGCGCCCAATGGCGGCCGCTTCAGCACGTTCGACGGCGGTGCCATCTATTGGACGCCGCAAACGGGCGCACACATCGTGTGGGGCGGTATCCGTGACGCGTGGGAGAACGACGGCGGTGCCGGCGGGCGCCTCGGCTACCCCACGGCCGACGAGAAAACGATCCCAGGGGGCTGGCAGTCGGAGTTCCAGCACGGAACCATCACGTACACCGACGGTGCCGCCAAAGTCGAGGTTCGTTAACAACACTGACGACGGCTCGCATCGGCACCTTCGGGGGGCCGGTGCGAGTCGTCGCTTACCCATATCTGGAGTTCCTGATGGCATATGTGAGCGACGAAACCCTCAACGATCTACGGAGGGAGCTCAATCGTTTCAAGTCCGAGCAGTATCGCGACCGTGGCTACGCCGCGGCACACCTGGCGGGGGCCGTCGAAATGCTGCTCGAAGAGGCTGAACAGAGTGTCGGGGAAAGTTACCGGGCCGGGTGAGCGGTGGGCCATGAAAGCAGAAAGCCGGTATCCGCCTTGCAGATACCGGCTCCGGCCTTGGTGCGCCGTCAGGGTTTCGAACCCCGGACCCGCTGTTAGTGGTCACCGCTGTCACCTGATATCAGCGACCGACAACGGCGGACTATAAAACCCTGTGAACTGGGGAAACTGTTAATGAACCGCCTCGCTCAACAGCGGGGTTGTCCACATATTCGGCTAATAAGTGGTCAACGGGGGAGGGGCTGACCACTTATGTCACGTCCCTTCGCAGGAACTGCGATTGACCGCTTCTGGGTGAGCACCTGTCCCAGATAGCGGTGAGGACTAACGCAGCGATTCCGCACAGAGGTCCGCGTCGTGGTCGGTCGTCGGCGGCTGGAACGGGTGACGGCGAGCTGGTCACGGCGGCGTGGCAGTGGGCGGATGCGCGGTTGTGTCGCTGGTTTGTTGCCCCTACCTCCAGATTGTGAGAGAAGGTCCGTGTCCCTGACCGCTATCGACGCCGACTCGATAGGGTCTAGGCAGTAACAGTGCAGGTTGAGGGGGTCATTTCGAATGTCAGACGAGCCATCAGCAGCGGTACCAGCTCCGAGGGCAACGAATCTGATCGACTCGCTCCTCAGTAGGGTCCGCGACAATGACCCGTCGCTAGCGGACGACCTCCGCCGCGCCATTAAGTCCGTCACCGCCGACCGCGAGTTCGGGTTGGTATTCAATCGTCACCTACCCGAGACTGTCGAACTGCCCGGACGCGCCGTGCGTGTTCTCGACAAGGTGCGCATCAAAGACGACGAGGGAGGGCGCACCTGGCGCGTGAACAAGGTGCGCCGCGCCAAGGGTGGTCGCGTTGCCGAGATTGTCAGTGCCGACACAGACGCGCTGAGGGACAACCAGCCGCTCGACAACCTCGTGGTGATCGCTGACTTCCGTGACCCCATCTACCCCGGACTCAAGTCCACAGGAGACCGCATCGAGCGCGGCGGGGAGAAGCCGTTCCACACTGTCATCAACGCCGAAAACGCACACGCGCTGGAAGCCCTGTCGTTTACGCACGCGGGCAAGGTCGATTGCATCTACATTGACCCGCCGTACAACACGCGAGCCAACGACTGGAAGTACAACAACGACTTCGTGGACCCGAAAGATACCTACTCGCACAGCAAGTGGCTGGCTTTCATGAAGCGGAGACTGGAGCTGGCGAAAAAACTGCTCGATCCCGATGACTCGGTTCTGATCGTCACGATTGACGAGAAGGAAGTGCATCGACTGGGGTTACTGCTGGAGCAGACTTTCCCGCAGGCGCGTATCCAAATGGTCTCATCGGTGATAAACCCCAAGGGCGTGTCACGGGGCGCTGAGTTCCGCCGCACCGATGAGTACATTTTCTATGCGATGTTGGGCGCTGCGGCTCCCACTCGGCTCCTCCTTGGTCCCGAGTGGTCGAGTTCAGCAGCGGGTACAGAGGATGTTTCGGCTGAGGACGTTGACACGGAACCGGAGCTTCAAACTCCCGAGTGGACCTCAATGATGCGCCGTGGATCAAACGCCGCGCGGGCTGACCGTCCGTCGATGTTCTATCCGATATACGCCGACCCGTCCATCCCGAAGATCGTTGATGTTGGTGACGCCCTCCCAGCGGGTGTTCATGAGGCTCCGACGCGCAAGGGGCTCGTTGCGATTTTGCCTCTGCGACGGAATGGCAAGGAAGGACGGTGGCAGATATCGGCGGGCGAACTGCGAACGCGGATAGAACAGGGACGTGTACGACTTGGGCGTCCAACTACTTACGGCTTTGTCGTGAACTACTTGCCAGACGGTGCGTACGAAGCCGTGATGTCTGATCAGTTTGAGGTCACAGGTCGGGCAGAGGATGGATCGCTCATCGCGGTTGGTCGGCGCGACGGGCGACGCATCGCACCTACTCAATGGAAGCTGCGCGCTCACAACGCCTCCGAGCATGGCTCCACTCTCTTGTCGAGTTTTCTGCCTGGGCGTAGTTTTCCCTTTCCGAAATCGTTGTACGCCGTGGAGGATTGCCTGCGGTTCTTCCTCAAGGACAAGCCCGATGCGGTGATCCTTGACTTCTTCGCAGGATCGGGAACGACTGCTCATGCCGTGATGCGGTTGAACCGTCAAGACAACGGTTGGCGACAGTCCATCTCCATCACGAACAACGAAGTCTCGGCTGACGAGCAGAAGAAGCTCCGTGAGGAGGGACGGTACCCAGGTGATGCCGCATGGGAGGCGTGGGGAATCTGTGAGTACATCACCAAACCTCGAATCAAAGCGGCGGTGACGGGGCGGACTCCCGAAGGCGAGACCATCAAGGGTAATTACAAGTTCACCGATGAGTTCCCGATGTCCGAGGGCTTCGAGGAGAACGTCGAGTTCTTTACCCTGACCTACGAAGACGCCGAAGCTGTGCGGCTGGACCTAGCTTTCACCGCCGTAGCGCCGATGTTGTGGCTGCGCGCGGGTGGGCAAGGCTCTCGAATTGACACGCGCACGGACACTTTCGCAGTTGCCGATCACTACGGCGTGCTCTTCGACCCTGACCATTGGCGCGGCTTCGTACGCTCTCTGGAGAAGGTCGAGGTCTTGCGCTGTGTGTATGTGGTGACCGACGACGATGCACTGTTTCAGCGCGTCACATCGAAGCTGCCCGACGAAGTGAACGGGCATCGGCTTGATGTGGTGCGTTTGTACGAGAACTACCTGAATAACTTCGAAATCAACACAACTCGCGTGTAGGAGTAACCGGAAGTGCATTTCTCGCTATTCGACTACCAGGACTCGGCTGCACGTGAGGTGCTGTCGAAACTGGTGACTGCACGCAAAATCTACCGTGACCCGAACTACAACAAGCGCACCGCATTTGCTCTCGCTGCCGTCACTGGCGCGGGCAAGACCGTCATCGCTTCGGCAGTGATCGAAGCCTTGTTCAAAGATTCGAACGAATACGACATCGAACACGACCCCACGGCGGTTGTTCTCTGGCTGACTGACGATGAGAGCCTCAACAATCAAACCAAAGGCAGGATGCTCACCGCGTCGGAGCTGAACTCGAACCAGCTTCTGTCCATCAACAACACGGACTTCCCAGGAGATATTGTCAAGACTTGTGGATGAGCGAGTTTCAGGCGGCCTCCTCGGTGGGTGAGGTGGAGTCGGTTTCGGCGAGTTTTCCTTCGAAGGTGGCGCCGTCGCGGACCAGTTTCACCAGGTGGGGTGCGTTGACCGCTCGCCATTTCGCCTGTGCGGCCTCGATCAGCTTGTAGGCCATCGCCAGACCCGCAGCGCGGGATCCGGGGCCTTTGGTGACCTTGGTCCGCAGTCGCACGGTCGCGAAGGTGGATTCGATCGGGTTAGTGGTGCGCAGGTGTATCCAGTGTTCGGCCGGGTACCGGTAGAACTCGAGCAACACGTCGGCGTCATCGATGATCTTGGCCACAACCTTGGGGTACTTGGCGCCGTAAGCCTTCTCGAAGGCCACGATCGCTTGGCGTGCGTGCGTGTCGTCTTCGGCGTTGTAGATTTCCTGCATCGCTTTGATCGCGTTGGGGTGTGCTGATTTCGGCAGTGCAGCAAGCACATTGGCTTGTTTATGGAACCAGCAGCGTTGCTCACGCGCTTGTGGGAACACCTCCGCAGCGCGGCCCAGAACCCGAGCGCCCGTCCCCGACCGCCAGGGCCGGCGCCGTCATGCCGCGGCGTTTGCACGAGCGCAGCAGATCGGCCCACGACTCGGTCGATTCCCGATACCCATCAGCCAGGGCGATGAGTTCCTTCTTGCCGTCGGCGCGACCCCGATCATCACCAGCAGGCATAGTTTCTCCTGCTCCAAACGCACTTTGAGGTGGATGCCGTCGACCCACAGGTACACATAATCGGCGGTGATAGCCCGGTCGGCGAAGGCGGCGGCCTCTTTCTGCCATTGACTGGTCAGCCGGGTGATCGTGGCTGCTGACAGCCCCGCGCCCGACCCCAGGAACTGCTCCAGGCGGCCCGAAATCACCGGAGGACAGCCCATGCAGGTACAGCAACGGAAGCACCGCAGAGATCCGGCTCTTGCGTGCCCACGCAGGCAGGATCTTCGACGAAAACTTCTGCCGCTCACCGGTTTCCGGTCGACACGCTTGTCGTTGACCCCGGGTGCCACCGCGACCGCACCGGCGGCGGTCATCACCTCACGTTCGTGGTGATACCCGTTGCGCACCACCAGCCGGTGCCCATTCTCATCGACCTGATCGACGAACTGGTCGATATAGGCGGCGACCTCAGCGCGCAGTGCCGCGGCGAGCATCTGCCGGGCCCCGTCACGCACGATCTCATCGAGGATCGAGCGGTCTTGGCCGGCCGGGTTGGAACCTTCGTTGTTGTTGACTACCGTGAGCACGAAGCGTGCCTTTCCGCCAGCGCTGCAACGCTGACTTGATCAAGTGACTACCGGGATCATATTTGCGGGAAGGCACGCCCTCCCAGATCCACAAGTCTTGATCATTCCTCACTTCCCAGAAGTCTTCGACCCGCTGACCGTGTACTTCCTGAATGTGCAGAAGCTGTATGACGGCTCAACGAGTTGGACTCAACGAACCGCGACGCGTCCTTGGACGCTGTGGGACACCATTAAGAACACCATCGAAGAACCCACGCGCACCCTCTATTTGGTCCTCGATGAGGCGCACAAGGGTATGACCAACGGTAAGCAGAACAAGTCCACCACGGCGCTGCGTCTGGTCAACGGGGAAGGTGACCGTCCGCCAGTGCCAATCGTGTGGGGCATCTCCGCGACGCCTGAGCGGTTCAAGAAGGCTATGGAGGGTGCCACTGGTCGGATGACCGAGGACGACGACAGTCTCAGTCGCTGATGTTCAGGACTCCGGCTCCTCAAAGACACCATCGTCCTCAATGCGCCAAGTGAAGATGGACAGTTCGAGACAACGATGCTGCGGGCAGCCGTGGCATCTGTGAAGGACCAAACTGCGCGTTGGGATGCCTACTGCCAGGAACAGGGTATTGATCCCGCTTCCGCTGCTGGTGGTTCAGGTCGGAGACAAACCAAGCGACGCTGAACTCAAACTCATTGTCGGTACCATCCTCGAAGAGTGGGATGAACTGACCGAGAAGAACATTCGCCACGTGTTCGGGGACCACTCGACATCGCAACGGCAGGCATCAACGTCCGTCACGTCGAACCCGAAACTGTTCAAGCGGAAGTCCTATATCCGTGTGCTTCTTGCCAAGAACGCGGTGAACACAGGATGGGACTGCCCACGAGCCGAGGTGTTGTTCTCGATGCGGGCGGACGGGACCGCACCTTCATTACACAGTTCCGGGCGCATGGTCCGTACCGTTAGCACGACGGATACCCTCGGACGAATTGCTGAACTCGGTCACCTGCCTGCTTCCCAAGTTCGATTCGCAGACCACCGACGAGGTGGCAAAAGCACTGACCAACCGTGCGTACGACGAATCCAGCTCGGATGGAGAGAATGACGGCGGCAAACAGCGGGTTTTGCGCGATCCAGTGACGTTGCATCAAAACATCGTGCCCCCAGGCGGTGTTGACGACGGAGACCCACGCAAGGACAGCTACGTCCCACAGGCGGTGTTCGATCTGTTCCCGCTCTTGCCCAGTGAGACGAAGCCGCAACCTGCCGCCAAACCCTTAGCGAATCTGTTCGACGCCGCTGTCGCACTTGCGGGTGACGGACTGCTGACAGACGCGAACGCGAAAGCGCTGCAATGTTATTCGACGTGCTCGACGGGATTTTCAACTCGTCGGAGCACAAGGACGCCATCGCAAAAGCTATAGCGGACATCCAGACCGCCGATGTCGCGGTGACTGAAGTGAACATGAAGGACGGCTCAACCAACTCGGACAAGATGACGCTCGCCGCTGATACCCGCGCCATCGACGCGGCGTTCAGCGCCGCGAGTCGAGCCATCACCAAGAACATCGCCACGAAGTACCAAAAGTTCCGCGCCGAACGTGACAAGGACGCGGACGGCAACATGGACCTCATCCAGGCGAAACTCGAAGTGGCTGCGCTTACAACACTTCCAGTGGTGAAAACGGCGCTCGATGAGAAGGCAACCGCTGTAGTCAAGGAATGGATGGCGACCTACGACGCGGGGATTCGTGCACTCAGCGATGAGCAGAAGGCCCAGTACAGCAGGATCAGGGACGTGCTGGTGCCGCTACCTCAACCAGCAGTATTGCCGACCACAAGCTGGAGCCGACCAGGACAAGGAAGGAAAGAACCCATGCCCACTTCGCGGCGGCACCTGTTGTCCGATGCGAACGGCGACTATCCGCTGGACTTCAGGAGCGGTTGGGAGCACCAAGTCGTGAAGACCGAGCTAGCGCGGAAGGGTACTGCGAAGGTCGTTGGCTGGTACCGCAATCCTTCGGCGGCAACGGAGAATGCAATTCGCGTGCCGTATCAGAGGAAGGACGGAAGCTGGACCACTGCGCAGCCCGATTTCATCTTCTTCAGCAGAAGGCAGACGGCACCGTGATCGCATCGGTGGTCGATCCGCACGGCAGTCACTTCGATGACGGTATCGAGCGGCTGAAGGGTTTCGCCGCCTTCGTGGAGCGGTACCCGTCCGAGTACGCGGGCTTCGAATCGCTGGCGAAGAACAAGTCGGGAGACTGGTGAAGCTCAACTTGCTCGACTCCGAAGTGCGCAAGGCGATTCGTGCCGATGGCGCGAGCGACAAGGAGCTTTAACGGACCACGCGGTGAAGTACGCCTGACGAACCTGTTACGTGGCCGTGACTCGAATCAGGTCACATCGCTGGATTCTGCACGTCCCCATTACCTGCTGCCTGATGTCGGTGGCTGAGCGATGCTGACACCATGAGCAACGACGTGACCGAAGACATCCCCGTCTACCTGACGCGCGCGAGTACCGGGTCTGTGGGTAACAACCATCAGCGGCGCGGTGCATGTGTGGGACTTCGACGCCATGACCATCGCGCGCGCCCGCCCCGACGATGACACCGTGATGCGATGGGACGGTGATGCGGTGTCCATCGTCAGCGTGATCGACTACCCGAGAATCGGGCACGGTTTCGGTGTCGTCCTGGACACCCCTGGTGTCGATGGGTGCGTGACCATCAGGACATCGTCCGATGTGGTGAGGATCGAAAGAGCCGCGTCGTGACCTACGACCTCACGCCCTTCATCACCGACGCTGACCGAATGTGGCTACAGGCAAGGGTGACCTGGATACCGCGCGACGGCGGGGACACCGTGACCGTGAGCGGCGACTACCTGGAGGGGCGGATGGCGCGGCGGATGGGCTGCGGGATTGAGGAGATGTGCGATGACCTGGGGATCATCCACCACCTCAACGACACCGAGCACTACCTGATGCTGTGCGACCTGGTGAATAGGCAACTGTCCCGCCGCCCTTGGGCGGAGCTGCACTGTCCCGAGGGCGTGGCACGCCTGGAGCTGATCCCGCCGCCGTGACTGACCCGCTGGACGCGCTGCTTGACACCATCGACGCCCTGGAGCTGGACGACGACGACACCGATGACTTCCCGTGGACGGACGCCGCGCGGTGGTGTCCGACCGAGCTGGACTGGGCTGACCCGTATGACGACCCGTTGCCCGCGTTCGAGGACGACGGCGCGGTGATTGTGACCGACCCCGATAGACCGTGGGTGGTGCGGTATGAGCCGCCGTGGTGGGCTGCTGAGTTATGAAATATGTTGTGGGGTAAGCGTTTACGGTGAGTACGACAAACACGCGGCGGGATCAGTCATCGCCCGCCCCGCTTCGATGCCTGCAATGCGGGCTGCGCGTTGGTCGGCATCCTCGGTACCTTCGGGCTTGGCAGCATTCACCGCCGCGTCCCAGTCCCCGGTGTAGTCGGTCGCGTTGGTACGCATGTATGCCCCGGACAAGCAATCGGCGCGGTTTTCGGCGGTAACACCGCGTGAGGGTTGCCCCACGGCGTCCTCGACGGCGTGCCCGTACTCGTGAGCCATCACCAGAGCCACCGCCAGGTCGCCGCCTTCGGTGCGGATGCGCTCCAACTCGGAAACATCCCAGATGATCGTGTCCGATTTCGTGGTTGCGGGACAGTAGCCCGCCACCTTCACGGCGTCACCGTCGCACGTCGGGCGCTCGCCAAGGCGGCTATCGAACGGCACCACCTCTGCGCTGATCGTGCGCCCCAGCGCGGTCTCCCAGAAAGGGTCGATGTCGTTGAGCGCCCTCCATACCAATTCCTGCACGGTCTCGGCAGCGGCGGCGGTTGTCGGCGCGGCGGTCAAAGTCGGCATAGGAGCTTTTGGCGTGGTCACGGCGGGTGAGCTGATTGCGGTGCCAGCGGTCGTCGTTGTCCCGCACGCGGACAGCGCGATAGCCGTCACCACCGCTGCGGTGACGGTCGCCCAGCGCTTCCGTGTGCCCATACCTGATACAACGCTCGGTACAAACAGTTCGGTACCAGTGGCTAGGGGACGTGACACTTTGCGGCTCATATCTTGAAAGACCCTTCGCTAGAACCCGAATCGGCGGGCGGCGGTGTGGAACGTCCTGTTGTGCCCAGGTCGGTGTCGATGCCGTCGAAGCGGCGTCCGGCTTCGGCTTCCAGCCTCGGTGTCCTCGGCGCGTGTGACGGTGACCTGCGCCTGGTTGTCCAGTTCGGATTTGATAGCGCCCAGCGATGCGGCGATCTTCACCATGCCCTCGTTGAGGGACGCGGCGGTCGGGTCATAGGCTCCCAGTGCCTCCCACTTCGTGCCCCACTCGGCGGTCTCCGTGAGCACGTCTGCCGCTGCGGTGTCGATGGCGGTGATGGTCGCGGAGATGCTGCTCGAAAGCGCGGTCAGTCGCTGCCTCTCGTTCGCCAATGCCTCAGGGTCTACGGTGATTTCGTCGCTCATCGCTTCGGCTCCTCGTCGTCGCGGTCGTCAGGATGCCCAGCAGTTCGTCCAGTTCGCGGTTCAGCTCCTCCTCGGAACGAAGAATCACGGGACGCTTCATGTGGGCGACATTTTCGCCGCTGCCCATCGAGCCGTTGGGCGGGCGTACACCACCAGCCCCGCCCATCACGCCACCACCTGCGGGCGGGGTGTTGGTAGTCGGGGGTGTCCCCTGAGGGGGCGTAACACCCTGCGCGCCAGACGTGTTGGTCGGCGGTGAGGACGTGAGCCCTGCGCCAAGGATTCCCGCAGCGGCGGTACCAGCAACACCTGTTCCAGCGTCCAGAGCCGCGTCACGCTCGTCCGCCGATCCTGCGCTTCGCGCTTCTTCTCGGGTGACTGAGGTGCCCCTCCACGGGATGCCTGCGGCTGCGAAAGCTGCCCAGGCGCACCGCCACCGGGTCCGTACGCGGCGTTGGGTTGCTGCCGCCTGTCTGCATCGGCTGCCCGCCAGTCGCCTGAGTCGGTTGAGTGAGCTGCCCTGTGCCCGCTCTCCGCTGTGGGAGGAATCGTGGTGTCCGCGCTCGTCTCGGTACCCACGTTGGTGTCGCTGATCGGGTCAGTCATGGTGACGGGAGCTTCGGGCGTGCCTGTGGACATGGTTACCGGTGCGCTCTCACCGCCTTCGCTCATCGTGACGGGGGTGTCCTCAGCGCCCTCCACGTCGGGGTCTTCAGTACGGTCGCCGTCCAGGTCGCCCAGACCGCCGCCCGTTCCGTCACCGAAGTCGCCGTTCGGGTTTTCGGTACTAGGTATGGGGCACCTGCGGGGCTGCGGGCTGATCACCCCACTCGGTACCTGCTGTGTCGGAGTTGTGCAGGTCTTGCGCGGCTTCCTTCTTGCCCATCGCGTCCTTGAGTTCCTTCACCACCTCGGGGTCGTTGCCTGACGCGTGGCAAGCCTCGCAGGTCGGTGATGTCGGAGGGGCTCGGCGCTGCCTCCCCTTGTCGTAGGACGCCTGCGTCTGCGGTTACCGATGCGGTATGTAGCCAATCTGCCAGGTTTCCCAGATGCTGAGCCATCGTTGTCCTCGCGGCGTTCGCCGCGTCAACGGTGGTGCCCTTTCCGGGGAAAGGTGGACACAGAGGCGGTGTAGTCGTTGACCTGCTCTGCCAGCTCGCCAAGGCGTTGGCTGATTCCGTGGTACGGGCTCATCGTGCCTTCACCTCATCCCACGCGGCGCTGTACTCCGCTGCCATGTCAGTCTTCGGTTCCTCGGGCACCGACACGTCCAGGCGGGTCATCGGCGCGGGCGGAATCGGCGCACACCGTGCCAACATCTCGGCGCACAGCGGCTCACTGGGCGGGCGCTGCCTGCACCACGGTGCGGGCGCGCTCGATGCGGGGACGTGACACTCTGCCCATCCTGCCGTGGTTCAGCACCTACCCGTGCACCAAAACCCGCACCGGACAAAGCGGTGAGCACCGTGAGGGTTGCCGCTGCGGCTGTGGTCTTGTTCATCGGATACCTGCCTTCAGGGTCGTACCTGCGCCCAGCGTCGCGGGCTGTGTCTGTGGGTCATCAGTTCCGGGTGACGCTCGCGTGCCGTCTCGATCAGGCGTTGCGCGGCGCTCGCGGTCAAGCCCATCGCCGCGCCGATGGCGCGGTACGGGACGCCCAAACCGCGAAGGCGGGCGATGGTCAAGAACCGTGCTCGGCTCGCGTCGTGGGCTGCCTCCCGCGCGCGGTGCACCTCGGCGGTTTGTCGCCGAAGGGTCAGCAAGAGGCTCGCCCCGGAAACAGTTGCTGTCATATGCCCATCGTACAGGGTCTCTATGCAAAATACCCTGTAGATGAGGGTGTTGACTTGTATAGGGGTACTGTACGACGTTTGCTGTTAGGTGGACGTAACACCTGCGCGGCGCGCATCTCTTCCATGAACTCGCGGAAGTTCGCTTCCACCCTCGCCTGCTCGGCGGGGCGGCCTGAGCCCTGCGCTTCGGGGCTGCGTCCCGTTGTTCTTGCTCTGCCTGCTCTGCGCTCCTCCGCCGCTTCACGTGCCAGGTGGGCGGTGTAGGCGTCGTCCACGGTGATGGGATCGGCGGTCGGTTCGGGGACGGTAATCCCCGTGAAGGTTCGGGACGGATGACACCGCTTCCATCGCTGCCGCTACCTGCTCGGCATGGGCTGCGGTCTCCTGCTCGCGGATCGCGGTGAGGTAGTCAGTGAGGCGCTGTACCGCTTCGGTGTGCTCGGTTTCCGGTGACGTTTCGGGCGCTGCGTCCACAATGTCCACGGGATCGGTGACGGCGGTCGCGGCGGCGTGCTCGGCGCGTTTCTTGCGCATGTACTCCGCCTGCCGTTTCGCTGCTGCCGCCCGCCGCTTCTCCTGCTTTTCAGGGTCGGCACAGCGGCACCGTTTCCCACCTTCGGCGATGCTTTGCACATGCCCAATTCTACCACGAAAGACGTCATCCCTGGTCAGAAAGGTGCAACGGTGATTTTCGTGCGTAACACCTCTGACCTGCGGGTATTTTCTGCGATAAACCCCTACCTGCGGTTGGGGGTGGCGTTGCGTATTGCGAAGGTGTCGGCGGTAACGACACCTTCTGACCTGCATGTATTTTTCGTGAACTGTGGTTTTGGCGCTGCGCACACGGGGACGGTGAAGGGCGCTGCGTTGGGCGGGTGGGGTGGTCGATGGGGACTTTTCCTGGGGTCGCGGGAGAAGGTGGTCTACCTGCCCTCGGGCATCGGGCAGTTGCAGCCTTTTCGGGGCAGTTGTAATCAAAAACGCCACAACTGCCGCTGTGCGGCGGTCATGCGCACACCGGGAACTTCCGTGGTGCGTGGACGGCGCACATCAGGCATCGGGCGGCGGTCAACCGATCCGTTGCGGGATGCGCAGGTGGCGCTGAGGGGCGCTGTGCGCCCCTCTGAGCCACTGGGCGGGTCGCGGCGGGCAATCGGACACCTGATGCGGGAATCGCGGCTGTGTGCCCTGTGAGAGCCCTGAAACGGCGGTCGCCTGCCCATCGGGGCGGTGGTGGGCAGGAGGGCGCGGCTGTGGGGCACGTGGTGACCATGTGACCACTAGCGGGCATATGGTCCCGTTTCCGCTGGTCAGCGGTATATCGGGACTGCGCGGCGTACACACACGGTCACCTGGTCACCCGCCACACGGGACTCTGAATCGGCTGGTCGGGTGGGTTTTCGGGCGCGGCGTGAGGGTGGTGGGAGGGGAAAGAGGGGCGCTTGGCTGTGGGTGACGCATGGCGGGTGGTGGCGGCTGTAGGCGGTTTGTAGGCGGTTCTGGGGTCGTTTAGGCGATA
This sequence comes from Mycolicibacterium mageritense, assembly GCF_010727475.1. NCBI lineage: Bacteria > Bacillati > Actinomycetota > Actinomycetes > Mycobacteriales > Mycobacteriaceae > Mycobacterium > Mycolicibacterium mageritense. Next base: position 2,113 of record NZ_AP022567.1, on the reverse strand, counting down.
AAGACCCCGTTTAGCCATGCCGCACAGCAGGATATCCGCAGGTCAGGGCATATTTCGCCGCTCGCATTTATGGCGGTATGGCGGTATGGCTGTCTTGAGCCCCGATATGGCGACTCCAGCCATGAATCGCCTACGCCGCTAGGGGTTTGCTCTCGTTATGAATACCTGGGGACGTGACACTTATATATTTATATACTCTGAGCTGCGGATATGCGTTTCGGTGAGCCGCGTTGTGAGAGCGGCGGCGCGTTAGCGGGAGGGGTTTTCGCGGCGCTCAAGACAGCCATACCGCCATACCGCCATAATCATTAATCGCCTACATGCCCTCTGACCTGCGGGTATGCGTCGCGGGACACCACTTTTTCAAGGCTACTACCCCCCATAACCGCCTAGTCATCGACAAAACCGCCAAAAACCGCCTAGCGTCCTCGACCCGAAATCGCCATACGCAGCCATACGCCGCCCAAACCCTCGCGGCGGCGGTTTGGGCGGTATCCAGCCTTGCTTCCGCGCCCCCGACGCCCGCACTCGGTGTGACCTTGGTCACACATGCTCGATTGCCTGTATACGTCAACATAACAGCAAACTTCTTGAGTCCGTTGGCCCTGCCCTCACGCTGCGGTGATGGCGAAGGGTGTTACGTCGATATCTACACATATACACAGGTAGGGGACACCACTTTCTCATTTGCACTTGTTTCGAGGGGTGTCGAATTTGTAGGCGATTCTGAAATCTGGAGATAGCGTTGACGTACTGAGCAAACAATTGACGGGATGAAAGGAAAGCCGTGAGCGTAGGCATCGACACACAACTCCAGACGCCCTGTTCGACGCCGACGCGCCGCGCATGACGGCGACGGAAACGGCGCAGCGCTTCGTGTCACACGCGGCGCAGTCCTCCATGCGATTCGCACAGGAAGGCTTCCAGCCCAGCGCGTGGGCAACGGGCAGCGGGTGACCGTGTGGCTAGTTCGCCCGCGCGACGCGCTCCTGATATGGGGTCACCGTCTCCACGCCGCGACCGACCGCTAAGCCCTAGAAACGACGAAACCCCGCCCGCCGCCAAGAAGTCCACCGGAAGGAATCTTCAAATGTCTAAGTCAAATGTAACACGGACTAACTCCGCTGACCCGTACGACCGTCCGAACCCATCGGAGAGCCAACTGACGGCGACCTCCTGGACGACATTGAAACCACCACCAATTTCTGGAACGCAAAGCCGCAACTTCAGCGCATTCATCAGGTTGCGCGCAGCGAAGGACGTATGTCTCCGTGGGGCCTTTTGGTAGCCGTGATGGCGCACCGCCTGAGCCACCGCCGAATGTGGTTCTGGTTCGCCGCAACGGTAAAGAGGGGAAGACCTTGGCAGGCGGCACCTCACTGAACACCTACGTGGCAGAGGTATCGCCACCATCAGGTGGCAAGACGGCGACCATGAGCGCCGCGAAGGAACTGGTGCCCCCGCTGGGCGGCACCATCGCAGACGGCACCGGGCAGGGCATCGTCAAAGCCTTCGCCGAGACGGTGAAGGTGTCCAAGGACGAAGAGGGTAAGCCTCTCGACACCCCCTACCTTGTGACCCGTTTCTTCCGTCATTCCGTGACCATCCACGCCGACGAGGTGGCGACCCTGAACGCCGAGTTCGCCCGTGAAGGGTCGAAGACGGGCGGCATGCTCCGATCACTGTGGATCGGCTCAGACGTAGGTATGACCAACGCCGACCGCGACCGCAACGTGTCTATCCCCGCGAACATGGCACGACTGGCGGCTATATGGGGTGTGCAGCCGTACGCCGCTCAGCAGATCATGGCGCAAGCCAAGGACGGAACTCCTCAGCGCTTTCTCTGGGTACCTGCGACGGAATGCCGACCGTCAAGCGAATGCCCTTCTGTTCCACCGCCCGCTGGTACGGAGTTTCCGTTCCTGCTGTTCGGTAACACTCCCGCGCAGCAGGCGATGGGCCCTGCTTCCCCACGAAATTCGGATGGACGCCGACCTGACCGACCTCCCGGACCCGATCTGGGTTCACTGGTCACCCCAAATGACGGCGGACATTTTGGCGTTTCAGGCTGAGCAGGACGCGATGACCAACCGATTCCCGTACGCCGCGAAAC